>NZ_CP016907.1:0-5109718 GCF_001705175.1 Flavobacterium anhuiense
CCATGTCTTTCCCATCATTAACAGTCCAAGCATTTAAAATCACTTTATTGTCTTTTGCTTCTTGGATCCACTCTGGATGCTTTTGAAAAACTGAATAATGATAATCAACTCCGTTAATTTTATCTGTTTTTACTTCTTTTGGAGATTTGTTTCCCTCTAAATACTGCAGAGAAGTCTTTGAATCGATCTCTCTGATTTTTTTTTCAAAATATCATAATCAAAACTGATGTAGCAGGTATTTTTATGGCTTTTAATTTTTTAATGGTTTCGACTGCTGCTACACCGTTTTTGTCCTCTTTCTTTACTGATTTCTGAAGGTTTTATTTCGCAAACCAAAAGAGTGTGTTTATTATTTCGCATTCCTTCTGAAATGTATTCATGAAGGGTTGGAAGTTTCTCTCCATTTGAAAGTTTAAATTTTATTAAATCTGCATAATTCGTTTCTTCAATAAGCATTTTGTTATAATGCGCATCATGATTGATGACAAGCGAATCATCTGCTGTTCTCCAAACATCAAACTCTGAGCCAGGTAATTTTAAATCTATTGCATGTCTTAACGATGCAATTGAATTTTCTGGCAGATGATTCTTTTTCCAAGCTCCGCGATGCGCTACTATTGCATTTTTTTGTGCATAGCTAGACGAAAAAGCCATAAGACAAACGGCACTAAATATTTTAAAAGTATTCATATAATCGTAGTTAAAAAATTACAAAAAGGTCTTGAGATTTAGAAAAAAAGCCCTCCAAACGAAGGGCTTTTCACTAATCAAATAAACCAACTATTTAGTTAACTCAAAACTAACTTTTTTATCAGCATTTGAATTTCCTCCAACGAAAACATCAAACTGCCCAGGCTCTGCTACGAATTGTAAATCAGAGTTATAGAATTTTAAATCTTCAACAGTAATATCAAAACTTACTGTTTGCTTTTCACCTTTTTTAAGTGCTATTTTCTGGAAACCTTTTAGCTCTCTAACCGGTCTTGTTACTGAACCAACTAAATCTCTAATGTATAATTGAACCGTTTCTTTTCCGTCAAAATTTCCAGTGTTTGTTACATCAACCGTTACTTTCAATTTTCCTGATGGATTCATTTTATCAGAAGAAATTTTCAAGTTTGAATAATCAAAAGTGGTGTAACTTAAACCAAATCCGAATGGGAATAAAGGCTCGTTTCTTTCGTCAATATAATTTGATCTGAATTTCTCAAATTTTCCTTCTGTATTAGAAAGCGGTCTTCCTGTATTTTTGTGAGCGTAGTAAATTGGCAATTGACCAACGCTTCTTGGAAAAGTTGAAGTTAATTTTCCAGAAGGATTTACATCTCCAAATATTACATCAGCAATAGCATAACCAGCTTCAGTACCAGCAAACCAAGCATTCAAAATTGCTGGAACTGTTTTTTCTTCGTCAGTAATTACCAACGGACGACCGTCAAATAAAACTAAAACAACTGGTTTTCCTGTTTTTAATAAAGCGTTTAATAAATCTTTTTGCGCTTGTGGAATTTCTAAGTTTGTACGGCTGCTTGATTCTCCGCTCATTTCAGCAGATTCACCTAAGGCTGCTACAATTACATCAGATTGTTCAGCAACTTTTAAAGCTTCTGCTAATAATTCTTCTTTTGTACGAGCATCACGGTGTAATGTTTTACCGAACATTGTTGCGTTCGTTTCAAAAGTTTCATCATAATCTAAGTTGCTTCCTTTAGCATATAAAACTTTAGTTCCAGCTCCAGCAACTTCCTTAATACCTCTCAATAATGAAACGGCATTTTCCATTTTTGTAGCCACACTCCAAGTTCCTGGCATATTTTCTTTAGCATCTGCTAATGGTCCGATTAAACCAATTGTTCCAGATTTTTTAAGAGGCAACAACTGATTTTGGTTTTTTAATAATACTAAAGATTGAGCTGCAATATCACGTGCTTCTTTTCTGCTGTCTGTAGTGAAAATTTCAGTTTTAGCTCTTTTCTCATCACAGTATTTATATGGATCTTGGAATAATCCTAAATCGTATTTTGCTTCTAAAATCAATTTTACAGCATTATCGATCGTTTCGATTTTACTTTTCCTTCGTCTAAAGATTTTTTCAAAGTCCCTAAGAAACCTTCACCAACCATATCCATTTCAACACCAGCATTCATAGCTAATGCAGACACATCTTGAAGATTTCCCATTCCGTGTTCGATCATTTCAGGAATACCTGTAAAGTCTGTTACTACAAATCCTTTGAAACCCCATTGTTTTCTTAAAACATCTGTCATTAACCATTTGTTTCCAGTTGCAGGAATTCCGTCAACTTCGTTGAAAGAAGCCATTACAGAACCTACACCAGCATCAACCGCTGCTTTGTACGGAGGAAAATAATCGTTGAACATTCTAATGTGGCTCATATCTACTGTGTTGTAATCACGTCCCTTCTGGAGCCCCGTATAATGCGAAATGTTTAACGCAAGCTAAAATTGAATTATTTTTAGAAAGATCGCGCTGTTGGTAACCGTTTACCATCGCTTTTGCAATCTGGCTTCCTAAGTACGGATCTTCTCCTGAACCTTCAGAAACTCTTCCCCATCTTGGGTCACGAGAAATGTCAACCATTGGAGAAAACGTCCAGTTAATTCCATCTGCACTAGCTTCTTTGGCAGCAATTTGAGCACTTCTTTCGATAAGATTCATATCCCAAGTACAAGACAATCCAAGCGGAATTGGGAATGTTGTTTCGTAACCGTGAATTACGTCCATACCAAAAAGCAAGGGAATTTTTCAAACGGCTTTTCTCAACCGCAATTTTCTGTACTTCTTTAATTTTTTGAACTGATTTAATGTTAAACAAACCGCCCACTTTTCCTTCAGCAATATTTTTTGCCACATTTGAGCTGTTTGCCTGCCCTGTGGTAATATCACCAGATGTTGGCAAGTTTAACTGACCCAATTTCTCGTCTAAAGTCATTTTTGACATTAATTCCGCCACAAATTCAGACTTTGGTTTAATTTTCACTGTATTTTAGCAGGCTTTTTTGAGCATAACCCAAAACCGCGCATCCTAAAAAAAGTAAGACTAATTTGTTTTCATTCTATTCTATTTATTTGTTTGTATTCGTTTTCTTCTGCTGTAACATCCAGTCGTAGATTGCTGCATTATCATAAACTCTTGTCCAACTGTCATGATTTGCATCATCAAAAATGGTCAGCTTCACGTCTTTAGCATTACACTTTTTCAATTCTTTGTAAATCGTGATGGCATAATTAACATCGACCACTTCATCTAATAATCCGTGGTAAATTCTGGTTGGAATATTGGCTATTTCACATGCTTTTTCTAACTGAATCAAATCTACAAGCCAGCGACAGGTACATTTGCGGCAAATAGATCCGGATGTGCAAAAGCCAAATTCCAAGAAGCCCAACCTCCTGAGCTCAAACCAGTAACATATATTCTTTCTGAATCGATTTTATTCTCTTTCTGAATTTTTACAATCAGCTGATAAATCGATTCTGTATCCCAGTTCTCATCTTCTTTACATTGCGGAGCTAGAACATAAGCATGTAATTGATGCGTTTTTAAATATTTCAAAGGACCATGAATCTTCACTTTCTCAAGATCAGTTCCTTTTTCTCCATCACCAGATATAAAAACTATTAATGGCTTTTTCTCTTTAATATTTACAGGCTTATGCAATACATAGCCCAACTCATATTTAGACATTATAACTGTATTAATTTTTCCAGTTGTTTCGTTTTGTGCCGAAACAATCATAGAAAATAATAGAAATACAAATGCCAGTTTATTTTTCATAGAAAATTAAATTCCGTATTTACCAGATTTAAATCCAAGTTTTGTTAAACCTTGTTTTACTTCCGGTGCATTCATAAATAATTTCCACAACAATCCTGTTCTGTAGTTTTCAATCATTACCACTTCTGGGCCTTGATCAATAGCTAAGTAACGTTTTGCCACCCATTTATTTCCTAAACTTAAAGCATCATAAAAACCGGCATCTCCCCAAGTTTCATCTTTATGGTTTTCGTATAAGTTTCTAATCAAAGCCATTGATTCCTTGGCGTATAAACAATTGAACTGATAGCAGCTGTTGGCGAAATCACACCTTGATCGTTGCTTGGCATGTGTGCGTTGTACCCAATAGAACCGTCAGGATTCTAGAATAAGAAGCTGTTAATCCCCAATATTCAGGTCCATAACCAGCATTTTTATTTGGATTTTCAACACAATATTGGTAATTGATTTTGGTCTGATTTACATTTAAATCCCAATAGTTCGCATATTTATCGCTTAATTGATTTGGATCTAAACCTACATAAGAATAATGAGCCCAGATAATGGACCACCAAATTCTTCTGCACCATTGTGCTTTAAAATAAGTGGGATATTATATTTGTTTTTGAAGAAACTATGCCACCGCTTCTCGCCCATCCTTCATGATATGCTTTCGCATCGATAGTATGTGTTGGCGAAGACGCTGCCATTAAATACGTAATAAGGCATTCGTTTATATCCTTGTAGTGGGAAATTCATCTCCCAAGCATAACTCGGAGACCAGTGCCAATATAATACATTTTTTGATTTGTGTACCATTGCCAATCAACACCTTCCAAAGTGCATCGTATTTTTGTGCTACTGCTTTTTCTTTTTCAGAACCATCTTTAAGATATTCACGAACTGTAATCATTCCTGCAACCAAAATGAGGTTTCAAACTAAATCTCCTCCATTATCCTTGGTTCCAAAAGGTTTTACTTTTCCTGTATTTTCCGTCAATCCAATGTGACCATGCTCCGTGAAACGATCAGCTTTGCCTAAAAAGTCCGCAATTTTGTTCAATCTTTCTACTCCTTGATCTTTCGTAATATAACCTTGTGACATTCCAGAAACAAGTGCCATTAATCCAAAACCTGACCCTCCTGTTGTTACGATATTAGAATCGTTTTCAGGATAAACTCCGTCTGGATGATAACGTTCTCTGGCTAATCCAGAATTTGGTTCTGCATAATCCCAGAAATATTTAAATGTTTGTTTTTGAACAGCATCCAAAAGCTGCTCATCTGTTAATGCAGTAACGCCAGAAGTATTTTCCTGTACATTTCCTTTCGACTTATCGGCATTAGATCCACAACTAAAAAAAGTAAAAGCTAAAAATAAAACTGAAATTCTAACCATTATAAAAATTTAAGATTGTATAAATAATCACTTCCTTCAGGAATCTGAAGGAAGTGATATCTGAGATTTTTGATTAATAACCAGGGTTTTGAGCTGATAATCCATCTGCTTGTAAAATGAATGATGCCGGAATAGGAAATAATTCATTTTTACCTACTGTAAATACTTTTCCATCTGCAGCAAAAGCACTTTCTGCCTGACCAGTTCTAACTAAATCAAAGAATCTGTCAAATTCAAAAGCAAGCTCAACTCTTCTTTCTTTCCAAATTGCACTTCTAACTGCTGTTTGAGAAGTTGCTGGAGTATCTCCTAATCCTGCTCTGTGTCTAATTTGGTTTAATAAACCAATTGCTTCAGAAGTTTGTCCTAATTCATTCAATGCCTCAGCTTTCATTAAAAGCACTTCACCATATCTTAAATATTTGATATTTGCATCTGTTTCCCATGCATCAGTGTATGCAGAAGAATATGCTTTGAAATTATACATAGGATTTTCTACCGTTTCAGGAACAACTCTTCCATCGTATAATGTTGAATTTCTAAAGATAATTGTAGCATCTTTTCTAACATCTCCAGGCTCATATGCATTTAATAAGCTTTGTGATGGAACATTGAATCCCCATCCCCATCCACCGGCACCACGTGCACCTTGTGTGTTAGAGTATCCAGCAATTCCTTTAGTAGGTACAGCACCATTTCCGTTTATTTCAAAAATTGACTCAATGTCATTTTCGCCTTCTAATCTGAACATTTTAGCGTAGCTTGGGTTAAGTGCGTAGCCTGTAATTTGATTACAGTTATCAACTACCTGTTGCCATTTCTTTTGATATAAACTTACTTTTGCTAATAAAGCATAAGCTGCACCTTTGAAGCTCTTGCTTTTTCATCTGCTGCATAAGCACTTCTATTTGGTAGTACTGCAATTGCTTCTTGCAAATCTTTTTCAATAAAAGCGTAAACTTCAGCTACTGGTTTACGAGTAAGCAACATTTTTTTATCTTCCTCTGATGTTGGACTTTGTAAACGATCAACTATTGGAACACCTCCGTAACATTTTACAAGAGTAAAGTACATGAAAGCTCTTAAAAATTTTGCCTCTCCTATTAATCTTTCTCTTAATGCAGGATCTGCCTTATCCAATTTAGGAATCATATTTAAAGCTTGATTACATCTATTGATACCGTCATACTGAGCGATAAAAGTACTTTCTGCAGATGGATTCGAAGCATTATATGTTAATGCATCTAAAACATCTTTATCAGTTCCAGTATCACCAGGAGAAGACCCTTTGTCTGCATCATCAGACGTAATACTTGCTAAACCAATCCAACCAAATGAGCTCATATCCCAATCTAAGAATTTAGCATAAATTGAAGTTACAAATGTCTTTGCACCACTATCTGTATTATAAAGCTCAACATCTGATGTTGGTATAGATTGTGTTGGAGCAACGTCTAAAAAATCATCTGCACATCCTGTAAAGAACAATGCTGACAATGCAAACATTGATATATATATCTTTTTCATAATATTAAAATTTTAAATTAGCACCAATAACGAAAGATCTTAAAGTAGGATAGGCATCAAGCTCAATTCCTTGCGTTCCGTATGGATCACCATTACCGTTCAATTCTGGAGAGAAACCAGAGAATTTTTGAGTAATGAATGGGTTAATTGCATTAACATAAAGTCTGCAATAATTGATAAAACTTGTTTCAGTTAAAGGAAGTTTATATCCTAAAGTGATATTGTTAATTCTAAAGAAATCCCCTGATTCCATATAGTATGTTGAAGCAACTGGCACTTCATTAAACGGCTTAGGATTTGCTGCTGTAGTATTAGTTGGTGTCCAATAGTTATTAGTTAAAGATGCCTCAATGTTTTCACCTGTAAAACGTTGTGCTTTTTTACCATTATAAACTTTAGCACCACCAGTACCATAACCATCAACAGAAAATCAATGTTTTTGTAGTTTAATCCTAAGGTAACCCCATAGTTGTTTTTAGGTAAAATAGAACCAACATATTTTTTATCTTTATTTGCATCAAGTAAGTTTTGAGTCACTTTATCGCCCGCTGCATTATAGTAAAGCATTTTACCATTTGTTGGATCGATGCCGGCATACTCATATAAGTAGAAACTTCCTAAAGGCTGGCCAACTGATGTTTTATTCAATATTTTAGTGTCCTGACCGTTACCTAAATTACCACCAATTAAAGGCGAAATATCAAAATCTTTTAAACTTGCAAGTTTGTTTGTATTATGAGAGAAGTTTCCGCCAACCCAATAGCTTAAGTTATCATTAATCTTATCATCCCAACGTAAAGCAACCTCAAAGCCTTTATTAGAAACCTCCCCTACGTGTGCTGGAGTTGAAATTGTCATACCAGATGTCGTGTATGGCTTCGTGTTTAAAATAACATTGTTTGTATTTTTATCATACACATCAAAAGAACCTTTTAATCTGTTGTTTAGGAATTCAAAATCGACACCTGCAGAGGCTTCTTCTGTAACCTCCCAAGATAAGCTTGGATCAATTTGAGAGTTAATTGTTGTTCCTTGATATAAAAGCGAACCTCCTAAATAAGCATTAAGTCCTGAAGCATAGGCTTGAGTGTTTAGAGGAACATTTTGATTTCCTAGTTTACCCCAGCTACCTCTCAATTTAATTAAATCAACACCTTTAATATCAGATAAGAAACTTTCTTTAGTCATAACCCAACCAATACCAAAAGATGGGAAAGTACCCCAACGGTAATCTTTAGCAAAGTTTGAAGAACCGTCACGTCTAATTGTTCCAGTAAATAAATATTTGTCCATTAATTTATACTGAACCCTTCCAAAGTATGAAGCTAATCTGCTTTCGTTGTATTTTATATCATATAAACTAGTAATATCAGCTACGTAATCTACCCCTTTTGCGTCTTTAGTATTATATAAAGACCAATAGTTAGAATTTTCGCTTACATTTTTTCTAGCAATTGTCAAAGTTTCTCTAGGTCCTTTTACAGAAGCCTCAATACCTGCGGTTAACTCAACATCGTGAATGTTTGCAAAAACTTTATTATAAGTAAAGTAGTTAGATAGATTCCAATTAAAGTATTCTTCTCTACCTCTTGTCAATAAGTTTACTGGGTCCGATGCGTGAGTAGCCACATAGTCTGCTGCTGTTGTATTAGGGTTAGCAGCCATCCAGATACCTTGCTTATCTTCAAAATTATATTGTTTCCAATTATAATATTCACCATTAAATTGAGAAGTGAATTTTAAACCATCAATAATTTCCCAGTCTAGTTTTAATCCTCCTTGTAGAGTAACACTTCTTTGTTGCTCATCATAGAAATCTAGTTGAGCAACTGGATTCCCTACGTTATTAAATGATGAACCTACAGGACCTGCTACACCATTAGCATCTACACGAGACACACCATATTGACCGTCAGCAAAACGTACTGGGACTATTGGCGATTGTTTGTATGCATTTGTAAAAGCTCCTAAAGGTTTTGGAGCAGATTTAGATGATGTAAAACTTAAATTTTGATTTAACGTAACTTTCTTAGACAATTTAAACTCATTATTGTTTCTGAATGTAGTACGTGAGTAATCAAGACCATTTAAAATTGCTTTTTCTTCATAATTTCCAGCACTAAAGAAATATTTAATATTTTCTGAAGCTCCTGAAACCGAAACGTTATTTTGAGTATAAGATCCTGTTCTTGTAATTTCGTCTAACCAGTTTGTGTTAACAGGCTGATTTGCTGCAAAAGTGTTTGTACCTAATGCAGCATTTGAGTAAGCAGCATACTGGTCTCCATTTGCCATTTTTACTTTTTTAAGTGGTGTTCTAACACCTGCAAAACTTTCAACTTCTACAGATACCTTATCTCCTTTACCTTTTTTAGTAGTAATAATGATAACTCCGTTTGCTGCTCTTGTTCCATAAATAGCCAATGCAGAAGCATCTTTTAAGATTTCATAAGAAGTAATATCATTTGTATTAATATTATTGATGTTTTCTGTTGGCATACCATCAACAATGTATAAAGGATTTCTACCTCCAAGAGCAGTACCTAAACCTCTAATAACTACAGAAGGTGTGCTTCCTGGAGCATCTGAAGAAGTTACTTGAACACCCGCGGCTTTACCTTGAATAGCTTGAGAAGCATTTAAAACTTTTGTTTTAGTAACATCCTCAGCTTTTAATGAAGCAACAGCAGAAGTGTTGTCAATTTTCTTTCTGGTTCCGTAACCAATAACTACCACTTCTTTTAAGGCTGTATCGCCAGCCTCTTTTAATGTGATCTTCATATCACCAACAGCTGCCGGAATAGAAACCGAATCGAAACCAAGCATAGAGATTTTTAAGGTTTCTCCAACTTTCGCGTTAATGGTAAAATTACCATCGAAGTCAGCATCAGCAGTAGTTCTAGATTCTGAAGCAGTAATAATTGCTCCCGGAACTCCCATTCCACTACTGTCTACTACTTTTCCTTTAATTGCTTGTGCTTGCCCCATCATATATGTAGGTAGCAGCAAGAGAGCTAAAAAGCTAAAAATAAAATTTTTCATACAGTACGTAATCGTTTAAGTTAGTAGAGCCAAATTAAGCAATTACAACGTTGTAGTACATCAAATACCACTACAACATAGCTACATCATTGTGTTAAAATTTTATATTATTATACTGATTATCAAACCAATAAATGTTAACAAAAATTCCTTAACATATCATTATGATGTAGTAATGATGTATCGTAATTATATAAAAAATGATATCGAAAAATATAAATTCTGTAAAAAATAAAATCAAATCTTACAGACTTAATAAAAACTTTGACAGGTTTTCGTCTTGCGTGAGGTTTAGCTTCTTTCTAAGACGATATCTATGCAGTTCTACACCTCTAAAAGAGATATTCATCATAGGAGCAATTTCCTTCGACGAAAGATTCATTTTAAGATAAACGCATAGTTTTATGTCCTTTGGAGTTAATTGTGGGTATTTTTTGGATAGATTTATAATAAACTCGTTATGGATTTGATTCAAATTGGTTTCAAATGTTTCCCATTCGTGTTTATTTACTTCATTAATCTTAATCGCTTTTCTAATTTCATTTTTAAGCTTACCAAAATCTTTCTCGGTTTCTAAAATACCTTGGATTTTATCAATCATTTCGGTTTGCTTGGCAATCGATAATGATTTGCCTGCAACTTCTGAAGATTTTGCTTGCAATTCTAATTCTAAAATATGCTTTTCGTATTCTTGAATGTTGAGTTCGTTTTCTTTTTTCAATTCCATTTCAAGAATTTCTCTCTGATGTTTTAATTCTTCAGCCTGCAATTTTAATTTTTGCATATAGCGGAGTTTATTCCATTTATAGTAGAAAAATAAAACTGCTCCGATTACAAGAAAATACAGTAAAATCATCCAAAATGAAAAATACCAAGGTTCTGCGACTTTAAATTTGTATGAGGAAACTGTTTCATAAGTTGCGCCATCATGTTTGAATATTTCTACAGTATGATATCCACTGCTTAAATTATTCAAAACAATCAATCCGTCTGAAATTGGAATGAAATCTTTTTCTTTATCTAGTTTATAAAATAAATTTGGTCTGCTTGCTCCATAAATTCCAGAAATAACATTAATCTTTAATTCGGTATTGAATTTAATTTTCTCATCACTCGGAATTAAAGCATCATCACTAAATGCTTCGATTTTAACTTCTGAATTCTGCTTATTTTCATATTCAAGTTTAAGCGAAATAAATCCGTCATCCAGATTAAATAAATAATAATTGTCTTTCTTGAAAATTCTTAGATTTTCATTAATCAATTTTCCTTTATAATATTTCTCCTGAATAATATTCCAGACAAATTTGTTTCCTTCAGCATAAATATGATATAAGATTCCGTTTTGCAGAACCATAAAATGATCTTCATCTATAGAAACGACATCTGTTACATTTCTAAAATTTGTATTAAACAAACTATTTTCTTCCAATTTATTGGATATCGAATTGTAGGTATACCAAGAATTATTAATTAGAAAAAGTATTTCTTTTCTAAATTCAAAAATCTTAATTCCAAAATCATTTTGGATTTTGCTTTGCTGCGTGACATTTTCAACTTTAAGCGTATTATAATTATCATCTAGCAAAACACGATACAAACCACGGTAATTATCGGCCGCCCAAATTTCATTCTTTTTATTTTGAGCCACATATTTGATCGGCTTTGCCAAATCTTTTATAATTTTATAATGGGACATGTTTGACGGATCATCATAAACCAAAATACCACTGTAAGTGGATTGAAAATAAGTATTATTAATACTGCTTTTAGACATATTCCAGCCTCCGCTTACCCCATTTATTTTCGTTAGAGTGTTATTTTCATATGAAAAAGTACCATCATTATGGCCAATAATATATTTTCCATCAATTAGAGAAATATTCCAACCTTGCCCTTGTGTATTTGGCATCATGTTAAATTTTCCAGCGCTGTATTCAAAAATACCGTGATTAGAAGCAATTAAATAACCTTTATTAATTGCAGCCACAGCATAAACAGAGCCTAAAAGACCCGAGTTGTCGTAGAAGAAAGAAATTGGAGAATTAACCTCAACATGGGCAATTCCATTATCTAAACCAACCCAGAGATCGTTTTCTTTATCCAAACCTAAACTTAGAACCGAATTATTCATGAGAACATTATCGCGTTCAATATTTTTATAAGAGTTGTTTTTTAAATCTAAAATAAAAATCCCACGATTTCCAGTTCCCACGATCAGCTTGTCATTTTTAACAAATTTTGCCACATTGATTGTTGCCGATTTTAAAGTTTCATTTATTGGATGTTCCCAGCTTTTTAATCCATTTCTTTCTACAATGAAAACCCCTTTTTTCTGTGTGAAGATATAAGTCTTGTTTTGAAATTTTTCAATGGCATGAACAACCGTATTTTTTAAAACGTTCCAACCTTTTGGATTGGCAATGTGTTTGCCATTCATTTTAAAAATTCCATCTCTGACTGAGGCTACATATAAATTTTCATCTACTCCAAAACAATACGAAATAAGAAAAGGAAACTTAATTTTCTTAATTGTTTTTCCGTTGTAAATAAAAACATCATTAAAAGATTGAAAATAAAGAGAGCCCTTAAACCTAAATATTTTCCAGATTTCTTCATTGTCCTTTTCATCAAACAATCTGAGATTTTTGGTAATCGAAACATAATGCATCGTCCCATCTTTTCTATACCAATAGCCAAATTCTTTATAAGAGCCAGAATAAATTTTATCTCCTTCAATCAAAATAGATCGAATGATGGTTTTGTTCGGAAGCGTATATTTTTCCCATTTTACCCCGTCATAACGAAGCAAATAGTGATTGTTGGCAAAATACATTGAATTGTCATTGCCTTGTGCTACATTCCAGATCTGATTATCTCCCTGATAATCTGATTTGCTGTAATTTTCGACAAAGGGAAGTAATTCTTGTGCTTGAAGCTGTAAAGCGATGAAAAAGAAGAAAACTGATTTAAAAAGTATCGATTTCAAGATATTCGTTTTTAAATTCAAAGATACTGACAAAAACTTAAACTGAAAGCATAAAAAAGGCTCCAAAAAGGAGCCTAAAATTAAGTTTAAAATAAAACTTTCTAATTTTCAAGTAATTGATAAACCTGATTTGCAATTTCGTATTCCTCATCAGTAGGGATAACCAGAACTTTTACAATAGACTTTTCTGAATTGATTTCTCTTAATTCTTTTGAACGTAGTTCATTTTTTCCTGTGTCAATTTCAATTCCGAAATAATCCATATCGGTACAAATCAAATTACGCATATAAGATGAATTCTCTCCGATTCCTGCTGTAAAAACAATGGCATTTAATCCGTTTAAAGCCGCTGCATAAGCTCCGATTGTTTTTCTAATTCTGTACGCATTCATTTGCAATGCCAAAATACAATCTTTATTGCCTTTTTCCGCTTCAGCTTCAATATCACGCAAGTCGCTATAACCCGTCAATCCAAGCATACCGCTTTGTTTCAGTAAAACAGCATTTACCTCGTCTGGAGTATATCCTAAATTTTTAATCATATAAAAAACAACAGACTGGTCAATATCTCCTGCACGAGTTCCCATAATTAAACCGTTTGAAGGCGAGAATCCCATTGAAGTATCAATACATTTTCCATCTTTAATCGCAGCCATACTGCAACCATTTCCTAAGTGAATGGTAATAATTTTAGAATTATCTTTTAAGTAATTAATGGCTTTTTCAGAAACATATTTGTGGCTTGTACCATGAAAACCATAAACACGCACTTTGTTTTCCGTTAAGAGATAATTCGGTATAGCATATTTATAAGCTACTTCTGGCATTGTCTGATGAAAAGCCGTGTCAAAAACGGCTATTTGTTCAGCCGAACTGAAAATTTCTTCTGCCACATTAATTCCTTCCAAATTGGCAGGATTGTGCAAAGGTGCCAATTCAAAAAGCTGCTTGATTTTTTCTTTTACTTTATCATCAATTTTTACTGTAGCGCTAAAATCGCTTCCTCCATGCACCACACGATGCCCGACAGCAGCAATTTCAGAAGTTGATTTAATTACTCCTTTTTCAGAATCTAAAAGCATATTGGCCACTTTCTGCAAACCTACTTTATGATTCGGAATTGGAAGTGTTTCTTCACGTGAAGCGGTTGCGGTTTTTAAAGTAATATTTGAAGTTTCTAAACCAATTCGGTCAATCATTCCAGAACAGATTACTTCGTTTTCTGGCATCACCATTAATTGATATTTAATTGAAGAACTTCCTGAATTTATAATTAGTATTTTCATTTTTTTAAGTTGCTAAGATGCTAAGTTTCTAAGATTCTGAGTTTTTTCCCAAAACAGAAATTTTTAATTTTTAATTCTCAATTTTTAATTGAATTTACATTCCTTGTGCCTGAATGGCTGTAATGACTACTGTATTGATAATATCATCTACAGTACAGCCACGGCTTAAGTCGTTTACCGGTTTGTTTAAACCTTGAAGCATTGGACCAATTGCCAAAGCTCCGGTTTCTCTTTGAACGGCTTTGTAAGTATTGTTTCCTGTATTTAAATCTGGGAAAATTAATACGCTGGCCTGGCCTGCCACTTCTGAATCTGGCATTTTGCTTTTCCCAACGCTTAAATCAACTGCCGCATCGTACTGAATTGGGCCTTCTATCTTTAAATCTGGTCTTTTTTCCTTTACAATGGCTGTAGCAGTTCTTACTTTATCAACCTCGTCTCCTTTTCCTGATGATCCAGAAGAATAAGAAAGCATGGCAATTTTTGGTTCAATACCAAAAGCTAAACTTGATTCTGCAGAAGAAATAGCAATTTCTGCCAATTGTTCTGCCGTCGGGTTTGGATTAATAGCACAATCTCCAAAAACAGAGACACGATCTTCTAAACACATAAAGAACACAGAAGAAACCACAGATGAATTTGGTTTTGTTTTAATGAATTGCAATGCGGGCAAAATGGTATGCTGTGTTGTATGTGCTGCGCCAGAAACCATTCCGTCCGCATGGCCTTTGTAGACCATCATGGTTCCAAAATACGAAACATCTTCCATTAAATCTCTCGCCATTGTAATACTTACATTTTTATCTTTTCTAAGCTCATAATACGTATTAGCATAATCTTCATACATTTCAGATTCTATCGGATTGATGATATCTACTTTAGAAAAATCAAATGTAAGTCCAAGCTCTGCAACTTTACTTTCAATTTGTTTTTTATCGCCAATAATAGAAATATCAACCACATCCATATCTAACAATCTTGAAGCAGCTGTAATAATTCGGTCATCATTTCCTTCTGGCAGGACAATATGTTTTCTGTGCTGTTTCGCTCTTTTAACCATATTGTATTGAAACATTTTTGGCGTCATACCTTCTGGCTGGAAAGTAATTACTCTTTGCGATAAAGCTTCAATTTCGACGTATTTTTCGAAAGTATTGATTGAGGTTTCAATCTTGTGTGTATTGTTGGCATAAATCTGCGATTTTATAGAACCTATTTTATTAGTAATATGATACGTTCCGCCATCAACCGCAATAATCGGAACAATGGCTGAAAGCCCTTCAATGAGTTTTAAAATACTTTCTTCTGGAACAATATTACCTGTTAGGATAATTCCTGAAATGGTTGGATAATTGGCCGATTCATTTGCCTGTAAAGCTCCCAAAATAATATCAGAACGATCTCCAGGAGTAATTACCAAAGCATTGTCATGCAAATGCACTAGATAATTATGAAGCTGCATGGCTCCAACACTATAGTGCCCGATTTCGTTATTCAGATAATTTTCTCCAAAAAGAACTTTAGCGTTCAATTCGTTTACAATTTCCTGCATCGTCGGATTATTCAAACTTGAAATAATCGGAATGGTGTTAATCAATACATTCGAAGGAAGGCTTTTTTGCAGACTACTGGTAACCAATTCGATATTTTCCGGTTGCACTTTATTGGCAAAAACTGATAAAACTTCAACCTCTTTTATTTTAAAAGAATCATAAACCAGATACAAACTGTCTAAAAGCTCTTCTAAAGTTTTCCCAACTCCAGAGCCAACAATTATAGTCGGAATTCCAAGGTTTTTAGCAATTAAAACATTCAAATCCAGTTCAATAGAAGTTCCCTCGCCAGTAAAACTTGTTCCTTCAACCAAAACAAAATCAAAGCGTTCTTCGAGTTTTTTATACTTTTCAATAATTAAATCCAGAACCTCTCCTATTTTACCTTTGTTCTTTTTCTTGATTAATTTGCTTTTGGTAATGGCATAAGCATCTTCAAACTTAATATCAAGGTTAAAATAAGACAGAACAGTTTCGATATGATTATCTACCTCACCATCGACAAAATCTTCAATTATAGGTCTAAAATATCCTACTTTGGCAGTTTTACCAAGTAAGATGCTCATCAAGCCAAGCGTAATAATTGATTTACCGCTATTATGGTCGCTAGTGGCTATATATATTGCTTTACTCATAATTATTTATTTTTATTCTAAATACCAAATTTACAAAATCAAATTTTTCAAATATAAAAGAACGCTAAAACCAGCGACGTTTTTTGAAATAGATGATCAGGGCAATTACCAGCAAAAACATTACACCCATGACTATAAAATAGCCATTTTGCGTTTTGAGCTCTGGCATGTTTTCAAAGTTCATTCCGTAGACTCCAACTATAAAAGTTAGCGGAATAAATATGGCTGATATGATAGTCAGCGTTTTCATGATTTCGTTCATTTTTCGGCTTTGTTCCGAAAAATAAAAATTAGAAGCACTTTCTAAAGCACTCATATCCGATTCTATCTGATCTAAAAGCTCCAAACTTTTTTGATGCAGCCTGATAAAGAAATTGAATGTTTCTTTCTGTATTAAGCCGTTATCATCGTCATCATCTTTCTTCGTTTTCAAATAATAAAGCGAATCTCGAAGTGGCACTATGGAACGTTTTAGAAAGTTTAAGTTATCACGATGATTTTCAATTTTCTCTAAAATAACTGGTTTAGCATCTTTTTTAGTCAAATTGATTAAGTCTTCGATTTTATCTTCTTCATCTTCCAATGTAATGTAGAAATTTTCCATAACAGCGTCTAAAAGCAAATACAAGAGATAATCTACCTTTTTGGTCCTAACGATTCCCGCATGGGTACGCAAACGCTCACGGATATGCGTAAAAAAGTCGCTTCGCTTTTCTTGAAAGGAAATTAAAATTCCATCTTTTAGAATAAAGCTTAATTGCTCGACGCTAATATTATCTGAATATTCAGAAGGAAGAAGTGATTTTATATTAAAGAACAAAACATCTTGCTGGTCTTCTAGTTTAGTTCTTTTGGTAGTGTTTAAAATATCGGCAAGCAGAAAATCATCTAATTTGAAATGCGTGCCGATCGTTTTAATAAGATTGATATCATTAAGCCCATGAATATTGAGCCAATTATTTTTAGTATAATCAAAGCAAGAATTTAAAGCCAAGACCGTAAACTTATCATATTCGACAACATCAGCATCATTATATACAAAAAGTTGCATCTCTGTTTCGTGCTCTTTATGTATGCCAGTATACTCTAAAGTAATGTGTTGCAACTTACGCCCTTTCTTGTATTTAATCTTTCTCATTCATGAAAATTTACAATAGTAATATTACGAAAAAGAATTTGAACAGGAAATGACAATTATCAGTTTGTGAAAAACCTAAAATTTAGACGCACTGCCTACGTTAATTAGCAAAAACAAAAAAACCGAGTCATTTCTGACTCGGTTTTCTATCTTAATACTTTGTAGTAATTACTTAATACTAAAGAATTATTTTACTTCTTCGAATTCAACGTCTTCAACATTGTCTCCAGATTGCTCTTGTTGTGGAGCAGCTTGTTGACCTGCTTGGTCACCACCTTGAGCGTACATTGCTTCTGTAGCTGTTTTCCAAGCTGCATTTACATTGTCTAATCCTTTTTGGATTGCGTCAAGATCTTGAGATTGGTGAGCCATTCTTAATTCAGTTAAAGCGTATTCAATAGCTGTTTTTTGATCGTCTGTCAATTTATCTCCCAATTCTTTCAATTGACTTTCAGTTTGGAAAATAGTACTATCAGCTTCGTTCAATTTCTCAGCTCTTTCTTTTGCAATTCTATCTGCATCAGCATTAGCTTCAGCATCTTTTTTCATTCTTTCGATTTCTTCAGCTGTTAATCCAGAAGAAGCCTCGATACGGATATCGTGAGATTTTCCTGTTCCTTTATCAGTTGCAGAAACTTTGATAATACCGTTAGCATCGATATCGAAAGTTACTTCGATTTGAGGAACTCCTCTTGGTGCTGGTGGAATACCATCTAAGTGGAAACGACCGATAGTTTTGTTATCAGCTGCCATAGCTCTTTCTCCTTGCAATACGTGGATTTCAACAGATGGTTGAGAATCAGCAGCAGTAGAGAATACTTGAGATTTCTTAGTTGGGATAGTTGTGTTAGCCTCAATTAATTTAGTTAATACACCACCCATAGTTTCGATACCTAAAGAAAGAGGAGTTACGTCAAGTAACAATACATCTTTTACATCTCCAGATAAAACTCCACCTTGAATAGCAGCTCCAATAGCCACAACCTCATCAGGGTTAACACCTTTAGAAGCTTTTTTACCAAAGAATTTTTCAACTTCGTCAGCGATTCTTGGCATACGAGTAGAACCTCCTACAAGGATTACTTCGTCGATATCAGATGTAGATAAACCTGCATCTTTTAATGCTTTAGCAACTGGCTCCATAGAACGTTTTACTAATGCATCTGATAATTGCTCAAATTTAGCTCTAGTTAATTTTTTTACTAAGTGTTTTGGTCCAGAAGCAGTAGCTGTTACGTAAGGTAAGTTTACCTCAGTCTCAGCAGAAGAAGATAATTCAATTTTAGCTTTCTCCGCAGCTTCTTTTAAACGCTGTAATGACATTGGATCTAAACGTAAGTCAATACCTTCTTCAGATTTGAATTCGTCAGCTAACCAGTCAATAATAACTTGGTCAAAGTCATCACCACCTAAGTGAGTATCACCGTTTGTAGATAATACTTCAAATACACCGTCTCCTAATTCAAGAACAGAGATATCAAAAGTACCTCCACCTAAATCGTAAACAGCAATTTTTTGATCAGTTCCTTTTTTATCTAATCCGTAAGCAAGTGCAGCAGCAGTTGGCTCGTTGATGATACGCATAACTTTAAGACCAGCGATTTCACCAGCTTCTTTTGTAGCTTGACGCTGAGCATCGTTAAAGTAAGCAGGAACAGTGATAACTGCTTCAGAAACTGTTTGACCTAAATAGTCTTCAGCAGTTTTTTTCATTTTTTGAAGTGTCATTGCAGACAATTCTTGTGGAGTATATAAACGACCGTCAATATCCACACGTGGAGTATTGTTGTCACCTTTTACCACTTTGTAAGGAACTCTTTTTGCTTCACCTTCAGTTTCTGCAAAAGTGTGTCCCATAAAACGTTTAATAGAAGCAATCGTTTTTGTAGGATTCGTTACTGCTTGTCTTTTTGCAGGATCACCTACTTTAATTTCGCCACCTTCAACAAAAGCGATGATAGATGGTGTAGTTCTTTTTCCTTCTGCGTTAGGGATAACAACTGCTTCGTTACCTTCCATTACAGAAACACAAGAGTTCGTCGTACCTAAGTCAATTCCGATTATTTTACCCATTTTTTATATATTTAATTTTTGATTTTATTTTAATAACTCAGGTGGCATAAGTCAATCTTTGTGCCAATATAAAAAACCAAATAAAATTGTCAGTTTTACTGTCGAGACTAAAAAATCGTCTGACAACATGACATTTTTTAAACCTGACAATCATGGCATGGTCTATTTTTTTTATGTCATTATGAAGGTTTTAAGAAGCTAATTCCCGCTATCCGCTATATCTTTTATGGTGAACCCCACCATAAAAGGATGCCGCTCCTATCGGGGCTAGAGCATCTGTTTTCATAATGATGATATTTTTATAAAATCAGACTACTTTGATTAAATTGAAATTAATTACATTAGCATTTTTTCAAAATTAGAGAATGGAAAACTACAGCATTATCATCTTTATACTTGCTATCGTAATAGGACTATCGGCTTTTGCAGACAAAGCAAAACTTCCCTACCCCATTCTGCTTGTGATTGTTGGAGTTGCTATTGGGTTTATTCCGACTATGCAGGAAATCGAAATCAATCCTGAAATTATTTTCCTGATTTTTCTTCCTCCGCTATTATACGATGCTTCTTTTAATATCTCTCCAAAAGATTTCAAAACCAATATCAATACTATTGGTGCTCTTGCAATTTCTTTGGTCTTTTTAACAGCAAGCGGTATCGCTGCCGTTGCTTATCTTATAATTCCAGAAATGACCTGGCCATTAGCTTTTGTTCTAGGCGCTATACTTTCTGCTACCGATGCTGTTGCAGCAATCAATATCACTAAAGGATTAAAAATCTCTCATAAAACCATTACGATTTTGGAAGGCGAAAGTTTAATTAATGACGCTTCTGCACTGGTTGCTTATCGTTTTGCCGTTGCCGCTGTAATGGGTTCTGCATTTATAATATGGAAAGCGACTTTGCAATTTATGTTTCTTTTAGGAGGTGGTTTTCTTATCGGATTTATAATGGCAAAAATCCTTTCGTTTATTTTAACCAAAGTTCACAAAAACATAAATGTGACAATCAGTTTTATGCTTTTAATGCCATTTGTCACTTATTTGGTCGCTGAACATCTGCATGTTTCTGGCGTCATTGCGGTTGTTATTTTAGGATTAGCAATTGCCAGATTCAGCAAAAAAATATTCCCTGAAAGCCTAAAAAATCAATCTCGAAACCTTTGGGATATTATCATTTTCTTGCTAAACGGATTAATTTTTATTTTAATCGGACTTAATTTCAGATACATTCTAGAAGACATCGAGAGCTATTTAATACTTCCTTACATTGGTTATGCAGCCATTATTACAATCGTGGCTTTGCTTATTCGAATGATTAGAATTTATTTGCAGAAAATCAATCTACAAAAAGCATTTCAAAAGAGTAAAAATGGAAAAAGAAAAGTGAGCGAAAATGCGCTCCTTGACTTTGGAAACAGTTTAATTATAAGCTGGTCAGGAATGCGAGGTATTGTATCGCTAGCCATTGCAATCGGACTTCCGAGATTTCTCGAAGACGGAACTCCTTTTCCGCTTAGAAATGCCATTATTTTCATTTCTGTCGCAGTGGTGCTTCTGACATTAATCGGACAAGGATTGACATTGCCATGGATTGTAAAAAAAATAAATGAAATTGAAGAAAAAAACAGCTAAACCAATAAAATCCTGAATACACTAATTAACCAAATTTAAACCAAAACTATGGAACAAGAATTAAAAGGTCATTTTGACGAATTTGAAAAACCTGCTATTATAAGACGAAAACTATTGCCATGGTGGATAAAAGTTTTCTGCTGGATTTTTATGTTTATGGCCATTTGTGCAATTGGTTCTCTCATTACCAATCTTTTTGTTCCCAACGTAAATTTATCTCTATACGGATTCTCAACCGACACTGCTTATTCCGGAACTGGATTATTTATAATTGCCATTATGCTTTTAAAGGGATTTGCAGCCTATTCGCTTTGGTTTGAAAAACCTAATGCTATCATGATTGCCAAAATAGATGCACTTGTAGGCATTGCAATTTGTGTTGCTTCTCTTTTTATACTTCCTTTCAGCACAGGAAAAGATCATTTTTCTTTTAGATTAGAAATTTTACTGCTTATTCCCTATTACATGAAAGTAAACAAAATAGAATACGAATGGGATAATCTTGAAAGTATCTAAAAATAACGTAATTTTATGACTGCGCATTTTTGTTTAATTTAAAACGATCAAAAAATGACTTCAGAAATTCTATCCACAACACCTGATTCAGAAGTGGTAACAACACGAATTCTGAATTTCCCTCAAGAACTTGTTTTCAAGGCATGGAGCGATCCTGAACATTTAAAAAACTGGTGGGGACCAAAAGGCTTTACAAACACTTTTCATGAATTTAATTTTTGCGAAGGCGGCAAATGGAGCTTCATCATGCATGGCCCTGAAGTTGGAAATTATGCCAACGAATGCGAATTTATAAAAATTGACAAACCGAATCTTATTGCTTGGAAACGTCATTCAAAACCGCTTTTTCAAATTCTAACCACATTTGAAACTATTTCTGAAAATGAAACAAAAGTAGTTTTTAAAATGCTTTTTGAAACCGAAGAAGAATGCCAAAAACTGAAACCTTATGTAGTTGATAAAAACGAAGAAAACTTCGACAAACTTGAAGTTGAATTAGCTACAATGACATTATAAATATTTTGATCAAGAAACATAGCAAGATTTGGATTTTTTTGCTTCCTAACAAATATGATTTTTGCTTAAAAAATTATGGAAACAAATTTTAAAATCAAGTCTTTAAATCATACAGAGTTTTTAGGCTACTTTGAATTAACAGATCTAGAACTAGAAAAAATCGGCGCAATCAGAATGACTGTCGATAAATTTCCGGGATTTCCTTGTAGAGTTAGTCTAGAAGATGCTCAAATTGGCGAAGAAGTAATTCTTTTACCCTACAGCCATCATAAAACAACCTCACCTTATCAAGCAAGCGGACCAATTTTTATACGAAAAAAAGCCACTACAGCTACATTCGAAACCAACCAAATTCCGCAAATGCTGAATCACAGATTACTTTCGTTGCGCGGTTATGACAAAAATGGCATGATGAAAGAAGCGTCTGTGGTTGAAGGAAATACCCTCAAAGAAAGCATTATCAAGACTTTTGAAAACGAAAAAATAGAGTACATCCACATTCATAATGCAAGACCAGGATGTTATAACTGTCTAGTCGAAAGAGCATAATTGAAAGTATTTTACAACATGCTGCAAATTCAAAAACAACAAAAAAATATGCATGCATAGTAATTTTATGATATTCGTTTGTTTTTTATTCGTAATTTCGATTTCTCATTAAAATTACAATTATAAAATGGCTTCATTTGTAAAAGAAATATCTTTCCGCTGGTCAGATCTAGACCCGAATTTTCACGTTCGTCATAGTGCTTATTACGATTTTGGCGCACAGCATCGTATCGAAATCCTTGAAGAACTGGGATTAACTCTAAAAGTAATGCAGACACAAGGTTTTGGACCTGTTTTATTTAGAGAAGAATGCGTTTTCAGAAAAGAATTAAAACTTTCAGACAAAATATTCATTCATACTAAAACTTCAAAAATGAAAGCCGATGCTTCACGTTGGTCTATCATTCACGAATTTAGAAGAGAAGATGATACGCTTTGCGCAACGATTACAGTAGACGGAGCTTGGATGGATACCAAACTTAGAAAATTGGCTTCTCCAACCCCAGAAATAGCGATTGAAGCTTTGAGTATTTTCCCTAAAAGCGACGATTTTGTTGGGTTATAAACCGACGATGTCATAAACTTATAAAAAATCCCAAAGACAATTGCTGAAATTGCCTTTGGGATTTTTTTCTCAACAAACTTTTATTTTTAATTTCGTTATTCAAACTTTAATCCGAAGTTTACCCTTTCAAAAGTAGTACTGCAGGAAAAGGCAAATCGTCCGACATTGACAGTTCCGAAAATCCCACCAACTGAATGCCCAGAATAAAATCCTCCAGCAGAAAATCGGCGAACCTGATATTTTAAAGCAATGTCATTTACTCTCGAACTCAATTGTCCAAAAGCAATCACATTTGGGATAATTTCATAACTTCCAAAAACTTTGGGAACGAGTTTTTTATAGTAATCAAAACTTTCATCGGTATCATAATCAATTATTGATGAATGCAGATTTTCTAAATTTCCTCCAATATAGATATTTTCAGAAAAATGCCATGAGATGCTAAAACCCGTAAAAGTCCCCTCATAACCGCTTCTAGAATCGACATATCCTATGCCAATTGTAGCTCTAAATTTATCGCAAATTTTACCGATATAACCCACATAAGTACGATCGATTTCAGACTTGTCAATTCCAGCACCAAAAATAATATCGTCTTCACACATCGTAAGAGCATACTGAAAATAAGCTGAATATTGATCTTGATTTGCCGCAACAACGCTACGGCCTTTATCAAGGTCTATATTTGCAGAAATTAAGGTTGAGTTTATAACGGCGAAATCAAAAGTATTGAGTTCTTGGGCAAATGTGGGGACTGTGAGCAGGAGCAAAAGTATTGTCTTTTTCATAATACTAATATTTAAGGCTTACAACATTCTGAAACTAAATTACATCCATTTTTCCTATTAATAAAAGAAGTCCTTTGAAGTGCTACATTACTCGTCAAAATACATTATTTTCACAATCATCATCATTTAATCGATAAAATTTCAATAAATCATCGATTATTGACATCAAAAACAACGAAACCATTTTAAAAGCTTTTTTTCTGATAACTTTAAGATTTTGAGCTTTGTTTTAAAACTGGTTCGGTTTAACTTTATAAATCATTAAAAAAATTGCCTCTCAAATGAAAATCCTGAAACTATTATTCATACTCATTCCTTGCTTAAGTTTTGGCCAACAGGGAAATATAAAAGCATTAGATATTAATTTAACGAATTACGAATATCCTTTTCCTGTTCATTTTATTGAACTGAGCAACCAACGCCAGTACTTGAAAATGAGCTATATGGATATTATACCAGAAAACTATAATCAAAAAAACATTGTTTTACTGCACGGAAAAAATTTCAATGGTGCCTATTGGGAAACTACAATTAAAGCGCTAACAAAAGAAGGGTATCGTGTGATTGTTCCAGACCAAATTGGTTTTGGGAAATCTACAAAACCAGACCATTTTCAATACACTTTTCAGCAATTGGTCGAAAACACCAAAAGACTTTTAGATCATTTAGGAATTCAAAAAACCACAATTTTAGGTCATTCTATGGGTGGAATGCTGGCAACGCGTTTTGCATTGATGTATCCAGAAACTACAGAAAAACTGGTTTTAGAAAATCCGATTGGTTTAGAAGATTGGAAATTAGTCGTGCCATACCAACCTGTTGATTGGTGGTACGAATCGGAATTAAAACAGAATTACGAAAGCATTAAGCAATACCAAATGGCAAATTATTATGACGGAAAATGGAATGACGATTTTCAAAAATGGGCTGAACTTGGCGCAGGCTGGACAACTGCACCAAATTATGACATTGTGGCTTGGAACTCGGCTCTTTTGTACGATATGATTTTTACACAGCCTGTTTTGTATGAATTTAAAAACATCAAATGTCCAACATTATTGATTATCGGAACGAGAGATAAAACTGCTTTGGGAAAACTATTGGTTTCTGAAGAAGTGAGAAAAACAATGGGAAATTATGCTGAATTGGGCAAGAAAACTCAAAAAGAAATTCCGAATGCAAAACTCGTTGAGATTCCAAACACAGGACATTTACCACATATCGAATCTTTTGATTCGTTTATAAAATCATTAATCGTATTTTTGAAATAATATTTTTTTGCCACGAATTACACGAATTTACACGAATTAATTTTCTAAAATCTTTAAATAAAAAATTCGTGTAATTTTTGGCGAAATCTAAAATTTAAAATCAACAATCTAAAATTAAAATTATGTTTACAATAGATCAAATAAAAGAAGCGCACTCTAAAGTTAAAACTGGTGCAGATTTTCCAAATTACATTCAAGATTTAATAATCCTTGGCGTTAAAGGGTATGACACTTTTGTACACGACGGAAGCGTTGTTTACTACGGATTAAACAATTACACAGCCGCAGCTGAAGAAAAATATCCTGAAATTAAAGTTGCTGACTATCCTAATAAAGAACTTTTTATAGAACATCTGGTAAAGCATCAGCACGGAGAAACCGATTATATGACTTTCTGCAATCATTGCGCTCAATGCGGTATTGCGAAATGGCGTGTTGATATTGTGGAAATGACTTGCACTTATTTTGATAAATCGGAACATGAAATTTTAATCGAAAAAATCCCAGTTTAATTATTCCAACATTCATGACTATTTTAAACCAAAACCACCAAACCTTTTTTAAAAGAAGCATTTTAGTTTTTCTTTTAACGTTTTCTCTGTTTGGCTTTTCGCAAAAGAAAAAAGAGAATCCAAAATTTAAAGTCATTGCTTTTTATACTGCAAAAAATGATCAGGCGCATATCAGTTTTGTGCATGAAGCCAATAAATACTTTCCAAAATTAGCAGAAGAGAACCATTTTGAATATGATTCTACCAGCAATTGGGACAATTTAAACGCTAAGTTTTTGGCAAAATATCAGATTGTTTTATTTCTAGACACACGTCCTGAAAAAAAAGAACAACGCGAAGCTTTCCAGAAATACATGGAAAATGGTGGCGGTTTTATCGGATTTCACTTTTCGGCATTTGCATTAAACAATTCAAGCTATAATCAAGATTGGAATTGGTATCACAATACTTTTTTAGGTTCTGGCGAATATGGAAGCAATACTTGGAGACCAACTTCGGCAGTTTTGAGAGTAGAAAATCAGCATCCTGTGACCAAAAATCTACCTAAAACTTTCTCTTCTGCTCCAAACGAATGGTACAGATGGTCTAACGATTTAACCAAAAATCCGGACATCGAGATTTTATTAGCGATAGATGAATCGAGTTTCCCTTTAGGAACTGGTCCAAAAGCGCATGAAATTTGGCACAGCGGTTATTATCCTGTCGTTTGGACCAATAAAAAATACAAAATGCTATACGTAAACATGGGACATAATGATATCGATTATGAAGGCGGAACAAACAAAACCTTATCGTATACTTTTGAAAACAAAACACAAAGTCAATTAATTTTGAATGCTTTGCTTTGGCTTGGCAATTCTAAGAAAAAATAAAAATGTCTACTACTCTTTCTCCATTAATTACAGCTGAAGAATTAATTGCCAATCCTAAAATCATTCTGATTGATGCTCGAACTGGCGCAAACACTTTTGAAACTTATCAAAAAGAACATTTAAAAGGTGCACGTTTTGTCGATTTAAATCGTGATTTGGCTGCAGTTCCTGAAAATCCAGCAAATGGCGGAAGACATCCGCTGCCATCTTCACAAGATTTTGCGAAAACTCTTTCTTCATTAGGAATTTCACCTTCAGATCATGTTGTTGTTTATGATGATAAAAACGGATCTAATTTCGCAGCTCGATTCTGGTGGATGATACGTGCGATTGGGCATGAAAAAATTCAGGTTTTAAACGGCGGTTATCCAGCAGCAATTCAAGCAGGATTTCCGACTAATTCTGGAATTGAGACTTTTGAAAAAACAACATATCCTTCGCAGGAATGGAAATTGCCTTTAGCCGATATTGAAGAAGTCGAAAAAGCCCGAAAAAACGATCAAAACATTGTAATTGATGTTCGTGATAAAAACAGATTTGACGGTCTGGTAGAACCATTGGATTTAATTGCAGGACATATTCCTGGAGCCGTTAATGTTCCGCTAACGGAAAATCTTGATGAAAACGGATTCTTTAAACCAGCTAATGAATTGGCTGAAAAGTATAAAGCTGTTTTGAAAGATATAAAACCAGAATACACAATCGTTCACTGCGGCTCTGGAGTTACAGCATGCCATACGTTATTGGCGATGGATTACGCTGGACTTCCAATTCCGAAATTATACGCAGGTTCTTGGAGCGAATGGTCTAGAAATGACCGCGAAATGGCTTTAAAAGAAAACAAATAATACTTTACAAAAAATATAATGCAACACTGGGATATACTTTTATCAAATCAGGTAAATAAAAAAAAATTAATCGAAAATATATTAAATGGCGAAGCAACTGGAGAATTAGCCATTTTTAATAATCAAAAAGGAATATTGTTTTCTGATATTGCGATCGAAAAATTCATCGAAAAAGAATTTCAATATGACAGCGTTGAAGCTTCTCCAGATTCTCACAGACAGCTTCGAACTTTTTCCTCTGGCGAACGTAAAAAAGAGTTTTTAAAATACTGCATCAATCAAAAACCAGATTACATTATTTTTGATAATCCTTTTGATCATTTAGACCAAGCTTCACGAGTAGTTTTAGCCGATTCCTTAAAAGATTTGACGAATGATATTGCGATTATTCAGCTTTTAAACCGTACTGTTGATGTTCTTGAATTTGTGCCCAATAAAGCTCAAATAAAAGACAATACATTCGAATTGCATCCATTTAAAAAAGCCGAAAATCATTTCAAAACATTAAATACAACAGCAATTCCAAAAGCAACAGAAACTCACATTTTTCCCGAAAATGAATTAATCAGATTGGAAAATGTTTCGGTAAGTTATGAAGAAAGAAAAATCCTGAACAACATTTCTTGGACCATCAAACAAGGAGAATTCTGGCAGTTAGTCGGTCCAAATGGATCTGGAAAAAGTACCATTTTATCTTTGATTACAGGAGACAATCCGAAAGGTTTTGGGCAGAATTTATTCTTATTTGGAAGAAAAAAAGGAACTGGAGAAAGTGTTTGGGATATTAAAAAACAAATCGGAATTTACGCCACTTCTATGATGGATTTATTTCAAAAAGGGCACACATTGGAGCAAATGATTCTCTCAGGATTTTTTGACCAAATCGGATTGTATACAGAGCCCACAACACATCAAAAAAACATCGTGACGCAATGGCTTGAAGTGATCGAAATGACACACTTGAGAAAAAAGCGTTTTATAGACCTTTCTATCGGGCAGCAGCGCGTTGCATTAATTGTTCGCGCCGTTTTAAAACATCCGCCTTTATTGATTTTAGATGAACCTGTAGAAGGTTTAGATGACGAAAATGTAGATTTGGTAATTCAACTTATCAACACCATAAAACAAGAAACCAACGTTTCTATACTATATGTTTCTCACCGAATCGAACAAGGCCTTGCTCCTACTTCTGTTTTCGAACTTTTGCCTTCAGAAACAGGTTCAATCGGAAAAATAAAATATCATTCAGAATTAAATTAAATGAAAACAAAATTTGCAGTATTTCTCCTTTTACAATTCATCTTGATTTCGTGTTCTAGCACAATTTCAACAGTAAAAAAAGAATATACTTTAAACAATTCAAAAGAGCTAAAAATAGATTGGACAATTAATTCTAAAGAATGGATTCTAAAAAATGATACTCTTACAGGAAAGGGTTCTCTTTCACCATGGGGCGTTTTAGTTTCAAAAAAACAGCTTCCAGAGAATTATGAAATCGATTTGAAAGTCAATATGACCAACGAATCTTTATTTGAAATTATGCTCAATTTAGATAAAGGAAAATACATTAGAACCTATTTGTATCAAATTGATCAAAATATTGTAATTGGTGACGGAGTCTACGATAAGAAAGACGATTCGTATGGCAAACGAGGCGGAAAAACCTTATTTAGAAAGCCAATGCCATTAGCAAACAATAAATGGTATGCTGTAAAAATTAAAGTCATGAACAACCAATTATCATTTTCTGTCGACGGTAAAACGAGTTTAGAATGTTCTTTAGAAAAAAGCAATCTAAACCAAAAAGGAAAATTAGGCTTTATAACCAACGGAGAAGTCAAAATAACTGATTTAAACATTAGAACACTTTAAAGCATAAGTTTAACCATTAAGATATTAAGTTAATTAAGTGCTGCGCTTAATTTTCTTTGCTAAGAAAACATTAAGTTATTAGGCATATCTTAATTAACTTAATAGCTTAATGGTAAAAAAGAAAAAGCTCCATCAGGAGCTTTTTTTTAATATATTCTATGTTAAAGAATTTAATTCTCTTCTTCAGTATTATGCGACTTCACATAATTACGCCATTTCTCGATACAATCCTGAAAATCCTGAGGCAGTTCTGTATCAAAACGCATTAATTCTCCCGTATTCGGATGAACAAATCCAAGCGTTTTAGCATGCAACGCCTGACGTGGTAAGGCTTTAAAACAATTCTCGATAAACTGTTTGTATTTTGTAAAAGTCGTTCCTTTCAAAATCAAATGACCGCCGTAACGCTCGTCATTAAACAACGGATGACCAATATGCTTCATATGCGCACGAATCTGGTGCGTTCTTCCTGTTTCCAATTTACAAGAAATAAGAGTTACATAACCAAAACGTTCCAAAACTTTATAATGCGTAATAGCAGGTTTCCCAATTTCTGGATCATCAAAAACCGCCATTTGCATACGGTCTTTCAAATGTCTCGCTAAGTTTCCTTCAATTGTACCGCTATCTGCCACAACATTTCCCCAAACTAGAGCAATATACTCGCGTTCGGTAGTTTTAGCTTCAAATTGCTTTGCTAAATGCGTCATAGCAGCTTCTGTTTTTGCCACAACCAAAAGACCAGAAGTATCTTTATCGATTCGGTGAACCAAACCTGGGCGTTCGCTGCTGTTCATTGGCAGATTTTCAAAATGAAATGCCAAAGCGTTCACCAAAGTTCCAGTATAATTTCCGTGACCTGGGTGTACAACCAATCCCGGTGGTTTATTGATCAGCAATAACGCATCATCCTCATAAACAATATCCAACGGAATATCTTCTGGATCTACCCTATTTTCAAACGGAGGATGTGACAACATTACCGTTATCACATCAAAAGGTTTTACTTTGTAATTTGATTTTACCGGAATATCATTCACAAAAATATTACCGTTAGTTGCCGCATTCTGAATTTTATTTCGTGTGGCATTCGGAATCAAATACATTAAATATTTGTCAATACGTAAAAACGCCTGACCTTTAGGGACTTCAAATCTGTAGTGCTCAAATAATTCGTCTTCCAGATCTAAATTTTCTTCAATATTATTGTTCATCACTTGGGGTTTCTGCAGGCACCGCAGTACTATCTGTTGCCTGACTTTCATCTACATAACTTGCTTTTCCATCTCCTAAAACCAAATCAATTTTAGAAGCTTTAAGCACTCTATCTCCAACTTTTAAGTTTCTTCCTTTTAAACGCATTTCCAAAACCATATCTTTTCCAAGATTCGGAATATACGTGATCGTTCCCGGCTCAAGACCTAACGCTTTTAAGGTTGGCACAGCCTCACGATATGTTTTTTCGATCAAATCTGGAATTTTTACAGAAGAAAAACCAGAAGCATTAATCTTGATATAAATTTTTCTACCCACTTTTACCATGGTTCCAGGAAGCGGATCTTGCTCAACAACACTATATTTTGGGTATTCACTTCTGTAATCAACGCTATCCAATAAAACATAGTCCAAATCCAGTTCATCCAATTTCTCTTCTACTTGTTCCTCAGTCAATTTAGACAAATTCGGCACCGCAATTTCGTGTCCGTGATCTGTTGTAAAAGTTAACCAATGCATAAATAAATAACCAATAACAGCGATTATAGCTGCGGCCGCAAGCAATTGCAAGAAAAAAACTCGGCTTGTTAAATACTGACGTAAACTCATAAATTTATTTTTAATAGCGACAAAGATAAAGTATTTCGTTTCAAAAAAAATGATAATTTTGTTTAAAACAAGAAAGTCCCGAGATTGTCATCCTGAGCGAAGTCGAAGGATAATTTTCTGGAGCTAATCCCGCTTTCGCCTATATCTTTTTGTCTGCAGAAAAAGCAGCCAAAAAGGATACCGGCTCTATCGGGGCTAGGGCACTCGGTTTCATAAAAACGATCTTTAACAGAAATTAGTACAGTTTTATTCTCGAAAGAAGTATAAATATAAAGTTTGTCTTCCTAAGCAAAGCCGAAGGATTTACACAAAGTAAATAGACAATCTTTGTAGAGCTACTTGCGAAGATTTCTCCTCCGTCGAAATGACAATATTGAGGAAAAATCTTTTTAATTAGTGCAATCAGTGGCAAAAAACTTGAAACATTAAACTTGAAACAATTAAAAAATAAAAACATACAATGAAAAACATTGCCATCATCATGGGCGGCTATTCCAGCGAATACAAAATATCTTTAATTAGCGGAAATGTCGTGTATCAATATCTTGACAAAACAAAATACAACGGATTCCGCATTCACATATTCAAAGAAAAATGGGTTTATGTAGACGAAAATGAAGCCGAATTTCCAATTGATAAAAATGATTTTTCAGTTACAGTAAACGGTCAGAAAATCACTTTTGACTGTGTTTTCAACGCTATTCATGGAACTCCAGGAGAAGACGGATTAATGCAGGCGTATTTCGAATTGATCGGAATGCCGCAATCTTCTTGCGATTATTACCAATCGGCTTTAACATTTAACAAAAGAGATTTATTATCTGTTTTAAAACCATACGGAATCAAAACAGCAATTTCTTATTATCTGAATAAAGGAGACGAAATCAATACAGCAGAAATCGTTAAAAAAGTAGGATTGCCATGTTTTGTAAAACCAAACAAAGCAGGTTCTAGTTTCGGAATCTCAAAAGTAAAAACAGAAGCTGAATTGCCAATCGCGATTGAAGTAGCATATAAAGAAGATAACGAAATCATCATTGAAAGTTTCCTTGACGGAACTGAAGTTTCTGTAGGAGTTATCAATTACAAAGGCGAAATTATCGTTTTACCAATTACAGAAATTGTATCAGACAATGATTTCTTTGATTACGAAGCCAAATATGAAGGGAAATCGCAAGAAATTACGCCAGCTAGAATCTCTGACGAATTGACTAAAAAAGTCTCAGAAACTGCGAAACGTGCATACGAAGTTTTAAAAATGAGAGGTTTTTCAAGAAGCGAATTCATTATTGTAAACGGCGAACCACATATGCTTGAAATGAACACCATTCCAGGTTTAACAACAGAAAGTTTGATTCCGCAACAGGCAAAAGCAGCCGGAATTTCTCTAGAAGACTTATTTACAAATGCAATTGAGTTAGCTTTAAAATAAGATGCTAAGATACTAAGGTGCTAAGATTCTAAGATTTTAGTACCTTATTTTTTTTATAAAACAATTTAATTTTTGCTTCTCTGAACCTTAATAAAATATGCTATTTCTAGTCGGAACTCGAGATTCAAATACAAAAAATGGGATAATTTCAAATGAAAAATGTCCCAAATGCAAGATTGAAAACACATTGCATTTTAGTATATACAAAACGTATACTCATATTACAATGATTCCTCTTTTTCCTGTCGGGAAATATGTAAATATACAATGTAGTAACTGTCAAACTTTATTTGATTACGATGATTTATCTTCCAGCGGACAAGAAAAATTACGAAATGAAAAATTAGAAAGTTCAGTTTGGATGTTTTCTGGAAGTATTATAATGCTTTTAGCTATTATTTATGGCATAAACACTTACATTAACAATAATAATGAAACTGCTGTTTTAATAAAAAAACCAGAAGTTGGAGATGTATATAATTTAAAATTTTCTAATGGTTATTATTCGACTATGAAAATAGATAGAATAACAACCGACAGCATTTTTACAACGCATAATGATTTTGATGCTTATCTACCTTATGAAGTTGACGATTTAGATAAAAATGAAAACTATTCAGATCGAAAAGTATCTTATTCAAAAAAAGCAATCCTTGAACTTTATGAAAATAATGAAATAATAAAAATCAGACGAACTAAATATCCATTAGAAGCGGAAGAATTTGAATACAAAATTCCAGTAACAAAATAAAAACTTAGTATCTTAGAATCTTAGCAACTTAGAACCTTAAAAAAATGAAAGAAATCTTTGAATGGAATAGATTATTTTACAACAATCTCCCCGAAATCTTTATTCTGGAAGTGATATTCCGTTCAACGGTAATGTTTACGATTTTACTCCTTACTTTAAAGTTAGCTGGAAAAAGAGGCGTTAAACAATTATCTGTATTTGAAACCGTAATAATTATTGCATTAGGTTCGGCAGCGGGAGATCCAATGTTTTATGAAGATGTCGGAATCATTCCGGCAGCAATGGTATTTTCAGTTATTATAATTTTATATCGATCTGTTACTTGGCTTACTGGAAAAAGCAAAAAATTTGAAGAATTCATAGAAGGAAAAACCGAATGCTTAATCAATGACGGAAAGTTTTCCTTATCAAGTTTTAAAAAAGAAAGTCTGGCACAAGACGAATTTTTCTCTGAACTTCGTGTAAAATCTATTGAGCATTTAGGACAAGTAAAACATGCCTTTATCGAACCAAGCGGAGAAATAAGCGTGTTTTTTTATCCAGACGATGAGGTAAAATACGGACTACCTATTTTGCCATCGCTGTTCAATGAAAAAAATAAAAACATCACAAAAGATGGAATTCACGCTTGCACCTTCTGCGGACACACTCAAAAGCTGACAAAAGGAACTGCAAACTGTGAAATCTGCCATAAAGATGAATGGGTGACAGCAATAAATACAAAAAAAATCACTTAGAATAAATTTTAAAAATTCCAAATAGTAAATTCCAAATTCCAATAAAAGAATTTAAGATTAAGTATAATAACTCAGTAACGTAGCATCTCAGAACCTTAGCACCTTAAATAAAATGCGAAAAGCCATATTCCCAGGATCATTTGACCCAATAACATTAGGACACGAAGACATTATCAAAAGAGGAATTCCTTTATTTGACGAAATTGTAATTGCCATTGGTGTCAATGCCGAAAAAAAATATATGTTTTCATTAGAAGAAAGAAAACGCTTTATAGAAGAAACCTTCAAAGACGAACCAAAAGTTACGGTTATTACGTATGAAGGCTTAACGATTGATTTAGCTAAAAAAGAAAAAGCCAATTTCATTTTAAGAGGCTTACGCAATCCAGCCGATTTCGAATTCGAAAAAGCAATTGCACACACCAACAGAAAACTTTCGAAAATAGAAACTGTTTTCTTGCTGACAGCTGCAAGTACCTCATTTATCAGTTCGAGCATTGTACGCGATGTATTGCGTCATGGAGGCGAATATGAGATGCTGGTTCCAGATGCGGTTAGGGTTAAGAAGTAAAACAATAAACAATAAACAATAAACAATAAACAATAAACAATAAACAATAAACAATAAACCTGAAACTTGCCAGCGAAGCAAATTATAAGTAATTTCGCATTTTTAAAACAAACACCAAACAATGAGTATCGAGAGAGAATTAAGCAAACGAAGCGGATCTAAATGTGAACTTTGCGGTAATGAAGAGAATTTAAAAGTTTATCAAGTCCTTCCTACTAGAAAAGGTGGAATTGATGAAGCAATATTAGCCTGTAACACTTGTATTGACCAAATTGAAAATCCAGACAATGTCAATTTAAATCACTGGAGATGCCTTAACGACAGTATGTGGAACGAAAATATTCCTGTTCAAGTTGTAGCATGGAGAATGCTTAGCCGTATGCGTGCCGCAGGATGGCCACAGGAATTGCTTGACATGATGTATCTAGACGACGAAACGCTAGAATGGGCAAAAGCAACAGGAGAAGGCGAAGATGAAGAAAATAAATTAGTTCACAAAGATAGTAATGGAGTGATTTTACAGCACGGAGATTCGGTTGTTTTAATCAAAGATCTTAAAGTAAAAGGTTCAAGCATGGTTGCTAAACAAGGAACTGCTGTGAGAAACATTCGTTTAGACCACGAAAATGCTGAATATATTGAAGGAAAAGTTGATGGTCAACAAATTGTGATTATTACGCAATACGTTAAGAAGATATAGTTCTTTTTTAGGCAACAAAGGTTCAAAGGGACAAAGATTTCTATTTGAAATCAAAACCTTTTGAACCTTTGTTGCTCTTAACCTTTTAAAAAATCTAAAAACAAAAAAGCTGTTCTAATCGAACAGCTTTTTTTTTATCATATTTATTGAAAGAGACAAGTAAAAAAACTTTGTCCCTTTGTTACTTTGTTTCTTTGAACCTCAAAGAAATTATTTTTGGAATAATTTATTGATTTGGTCTTTTACGAAAGGCTCAGAAACGTTGTTTGTATCAGCATCTCTTTCTTTGCTAGAAACCATAAATTGTACAGTTGCTTTGTCTGGAACCACATTTCCTGTGTAGTGCAACCAAATGTAGTTATTTGGCAATTCTAATTTGATGTCATACAAAGGCGTTGCAGTAAATCCTCCAACAATAATGTTATAAAGATTGTTGTAGGCATTATCGATGTTTTTGAATGAAAACTTTCTTAAGTTAGAAGAATCCTCATCGTTTTGGATAATAGTGTAATACACCGTGTACTCATCTCCAATTTTTTGGATGTAATTGTTATTTACTTTTCCTAATTTCTCAACAGGAACTGTCTCTAGGACTTTAACTTGACCAAAAGATACAAAGCTAACGAACAGAATAGCAAGGGTAATAATGTTTTTCATACTGAATTTGGGGTTTACAATTTTACTGTAGCAAAAAAACATAGAATTATTGAAAAAACACCTATCAAATCATTATTTTTTTAACATAAAATTGTAAAACTTAATTACACAATTCTAAACTATTGAAATACAATAAAATAAATATTAAAAAATTCAAACAGTAATTTCCAATTTCTTAATATCTGCATCTTGCTTCTTGCATCTTTTACCTAACTATCCAAAATCAATGCTTTCCTCTCTTCTCATCTTCTACTTTCTTGATGACATTGCGGGCAACTTCGATTTTAAACTTCTTGCCTTTCATTTTTTCATCTTTGATATTTTTTAAAAGGTCTTTGACTTTATTGTATTTTACCGCCGCAAACGAAACAAAATCTTTTACTTCGATCAAGCCTAAATCGTCTTTTTCCAGTTTTCCTTTTTGCGAAAAGAATCCAACAATATCAAATTTGTTCAGTTTTGTTTTCTTTCCGCCACTAATGTAAATAGTTTGAAATTGAGGCGGTTTTGGAAGCGAAACTTTTCCTTCCACATCAAAAACCTCCATTTCATAGTCTAAGTAGTCTAATTGTTTTTCACTTTCGTGAATAATTACATACGCCGTTCCTGTTGCCTTCATACGCGCTGTACGGCCATTACGATGGGTAAACTCATCTTCTTTTAACGGAAGATGATAATGAATAACGTGTTTCATTTCAGAAATATCCAAACCTCTCGCAGCCAAATCTGTCGTAACCAAATACGTCACACTTCCGTTTCTAAACTGAATTAAAGCCCTCTCCCGCTCTTCCTGATCCATTCCCCCATGATAATACACCGAATAGATTCCTTTTTCGTTTAAGGTATCGCTAATACGTTCTGCAGCATCACGATGGTTACAGAAAATAATAGCCGATTCTGATTGCAGTGAGCAAATCAAATTGAATAAACTCTGCAGTTTATCTTTGGCTGGCGAAATCACCATTTTCATAGAAAGATTCGCCTTTTCTTCTTCCTCTGGAATAAAATCCAAAACCGTCGGATTTACAACACGTGTATATTTCGGAATCTCAATATCTGAAGTTGCCGAAACCAAAACTCTTTTATTCACTTTCGGTAATCTTCCAATAATAAAAGACATCTGTTCGTGAAACCCTAATTGAAGCGATTTATCAAACTCATCTAAAATTAGAGTCTGAATTTTATCTGTTCTAAAAGTTTCTCTGTCAATATGATCGGCAATTCTTCCAGGTGTTCCAATTAAAACCGCTGGCGGATTGCTCAAGTTTTTTATTTCCGTTTCAATCGAATGTCCGCCGTAACAAATATTTACTTTGTACTGCGTTCCCATTTTCTTCCAAACCTGTTCGATCTGAAGCCCTAATTCGCGTGACGGAACCAAAATCAAACATTGAACCGATAAGATTTCTGGCTGCAATAATTCTAAAATTGGAAGTAAAAACGCTAATGTTTTTCCAGATCCTGTTGGAGAAAGCAATAAGACATTATTATCGTTCAGAATAACGTCATGAGCAGTTTCCTGCATTTCGTTGAGATTCTGAATCCCTAAATTCGAAAGTATATCGTCGGAATGGTGTTTTTTCATGCTGCAAAAGTAGTTAAAAGGTTTCAAGTTTCAGGTTTTCTTTGTTTCAAGTTGTTTAACCGCACAGATTTTATCTCTCGCAGATTTAGCAGATTTAGCGAATTTTTATTTAATATTTAAATTTAATCTGTTTGATCTGCCAAATCTGCGAGAGATAAATAACCACAAAGTATATCAAACTTGAAACCTGAAGCTTAAAACTTTAAAACAAATAAAAAACCTATATTTGATTCTTAGTTAAAACCAAAACCATGAAACTTTTTACATTTCTCTTTTCACTTCTTACACTAACCATTTCTGCACAAAACAATAAAAAATACGATACGTTTTTTGAAAAAGGAAACGGAAACCAATCGGCTTCGTATCAGGAAACTATCGCTTATTGGAAAATGCTTGCAAACGATTTTCCAACCATTCAAATGAAAGAAATGGGATTGACCGATTCCGGCGAACCTTTACACATGATTACTTTCAATCCTGACAAGGAATTTGATTTCGATAAAATCCAGAAAACTAAAGCCGTTTTGTTTGTAAATAACGGAATCCATGCGGGAGAACCTGACGGAATCGACGCCACAATGCAATTCTACAGAGATTTAGCTACAGGAAAATTGAAAGCGCCAAAAAATACCGTTTTGGTTACGATTCCAGTTTATAATATTGGAGGAGCTTTAAATAGAAATTCGACAACGCGCGCGAATCAAGACGGACCAGAAGTTTATGGTTTTAGAGGAAATGCGAGAAATTACGATTTGAATCGTGATTTAATGAAATCGGATACCAAAAACACTAAAAGTTTCGTGGAGATTTTCCAGAAAATAAATGCCGATGTTTTTATTGACAATCACGTAAGCAACGGTTCTGATTATCAATACAAACTGACGTACATCATGACACAGCACAACAAATTGGGAACAATTTTGGGCGATTTTATGAATAACGAAATGATGCCAGCTTTGGTAAAAGATCTTCAGAAAAAGAAAATCGAAACCACGCCTTATGTCGATTCGTTTAAAGATACGCCAGACAAAGGCTTCGGGCAATTTGTAGATAGTCCGCGATATACAACGGGTTATACTTCGCTGTTTAATACGATTGGTTTTGTGGTCGAAACGCACATGCTGAAAAAATATGCCGAACGCGTAAAAATGACCTACGAATACATGAAATCGACTTTGGATTTTACTGATGCCAATTATCAAAAAATAAAAGATTTACGAGTAAAAAATTTAGAGCAATATCAGCCTAAAAAATCATACACTTTAAAATGGGAATTGGACAGCACAAAAGCAACCACTTTTTCGTTTTTAGGATATGAAGCAGGTTACAAAAAAAGTGACGCTACAACCGGAAATCGTTTGTATTATGACCGAAACAAACCGTACAAAAAAGACGTTCCGTACATCAAAGAATTTAAATCGGTTAAAGAAGTTGTGATTCCAACGGCTTATATTGTTCCGAGAGGATATTGGAACATTATTGACCTGCTGAAAAACAATAATATCTCGTTTAAGCAAATTAAAAACGATACGATTATAGAAGTTGAGAGCTATAGAATTGCCGATTTTAAAACCGTTCCATCAGCTTACGAAGGGCATTATTTACACAGAAATACAACCGTAACTTCTAAAATCATTAAAATGGCTTTTGCTAAAGGAGATTACATCGTGCCAACGAATCAAAAAGGCGTAAAATATCTTCTTGAAGCTTTTGAACCAGAAGGCGTTGATTCGTTCTTTAACTGGAATTTCTTCGATCCAATTTTACAGCAAAAAGAACATTACTCAGAATATATTTTTGAAGATACTGCCTCGCAGCTTTTAAAAGATAATTCAACTCTAAAAGCAGAATTGGAAACCAAAAAACAAAACGACCGCGAATTTGCAAAAAGCGCCGAAGCTCAATTAGATTGGATTTACAAACATTCTGTTTATTATGAAAAAGCACATATGCAGTATCCTGTTTATCGTGTGCGTTAATTTTTTTTAACGCAAAGTACGCTAAGATTTTTTTTTGATTGGGTTGAGAAAACGAACGCTAAGAGCGCAAAGCTGTACATTTAGAACTTTGTCAAAGTTTGAAACTTTGACAAAGTTAACAGGTAATTTAAGCTATTATTTAGATTATGGATTTCCGTAATTCCTCTAACCTAAATGTTTATATTTTTGAATATTCATTAATTAAAAAGTATAAAATTATGGCTTGGAGTTTTCGCAAACGTATTAAAATTATTCCAGGAGTTCATCTTAATGTTAGTAAAAGCGGTATTTCTACCTCAATAGGTGTCAGAGGAGCAAGCATGACTTTTGGAAGCTCAGGAAGCTATTTAAACACCAGTATTCCTGCATCAGGAATTAGTAGTAGAAAGAGACTGTCTTCTTCAAATTCCAATTCTAATCCTGAAATTTATAATGAAACATTAGAACTCTCCGATAACATTTTTAGTTCTGATATTCATGAAATTACAAGTCAGGATATGCAAGGAATCAAAGAAGCAATTATTTTGGCTAATCAGCAAAGAAGAGACTTAAAAAAAGATTTACTAAAAATCCAAACTTCATTGAATACTTCAAAATTAAAGCTTGGTTTAAGTTACTTTTTAATTTATGGTTTAGTTAAAAAAAATATTCCTGAAAGTATAAAAACAGATATTGAAACAAAAAAAGAAGCTTTAAAACAAACAAAAGAACAAATAGGAAATAGCTTTGTTAAACTTGATATCGAATTTGATCCAGAAATTATGGAACAATACAAAGTACTTGTAGAAGCATTTACAAAACTCATAACTTCCCAAAAAATTTGGGATGTTACAAGTGCACACTATCAAGATAGAGTTGCTGCAAGATCATCTGCCAGTACATTAGTAAAAAAAAGAGATGTTAGATTTGCATTAAAATCACTCCCAGATATAAAATCAGATTTTAATGCACTGTATTTTCAGAATGCAAATGGTGCAGATTTATATTTTTATCCAAGTTTTATAGTTATGTATTCAAACAATACAAATTTTGCATTAATAGGGATTGATGAAATAGTTTTTAGTCAAAGCTATGTAAGGTTTACAGAAACTGGTTTGATTCCTAAAGATTCTAAAGTAATTGATCGAACTTGGGCGAAAGTAAATAAAAATGGAACACCTGATAAAAGATTTAAAGGTAATTATCAAATTCCTGTTGTTCGTTATGGAGAAATTAAGTTGAGAACAAACACTGGATTAAATGAAGAATACGAATTTAGTAATTATGAATTTACAGAGGAGTTTGGCAGAGCTTTTAGAGATTACCAGTCAACAATAAAATCTTTAAAATATCTTAATTAAAATTGCTCTTCTATCTAGCGCGAGCTCCCGCTTGTGAACACAATCTAAATCAATACGTAAAAAGGCACGAGCGGGACGCTCGCGCCAGCAAAACTTGAAACTCGAAACTTTAGACCTCAAACAACCAGATAGCGCGGATTTGCAATCCTTGTCTGCACAGAGAAGAAATACCAAATACAAAATTAAACATACTCTGTGGGCACGGATCTTACAACTTTTAAATTTATTGAGATGTTCAGTTTATTTCTCTTTTCCAAAAAAACATTAATAAATTAAAAAGCAAAGAAAAAGAACTTACAAACATAAAAATTACGGGATTCCGTAGCGAAATATAAAATTTTAGTCTTTACTTTATAATTATTTTTTTAGAACGAAAAACAAAAATTTAGATATTATGGATGTAATTGTAAAAGATTATAGCTATAGCTTGATGGCATGGCAAATTATTTGTATACTTTTTTGGATATCAATACTTTATTTACTGTACAAAATTTATAAAAAGGTCAAATAAATTATCCGATTTTTAAAAACCAGAAGAAAATTTGGCGAAAGCCCGACAGCAATAAAAAAAAGACCCAATGAACGCAAAGTTGATTGGGTCTTTTCTTTTATTGGTGGCACGTCCAAATAACTAAGTTTCAATTTTTAAATTCCAAATTCCAATTAAATACTGATTAACTGTTGGAATTTGGAATTTTTTCTATTGATTTTTTTTCCGTGGGAATTTTTTCTTCTTCAAACAATAATTTGATGTTTTCGTATGAGTTTTTAAGTGCTTCCTTGATTTGTTCTGGGTTTAACCACGCTACTTTTTCTATTCCTTCTTCTAATTGTCCGTGTGGCGTTCCTTCAAAATCGGAAAACATTTCGAACCAATGCGTGATTTTAAGTTTGTATTTTCCGTTGCGTTTAAAGATATGATAGGTTTTTTGAAGTTTATTCGTAATACGAAGCTGGTTTACTCCTGTCTCCTCCTCTACCTCACGCATAGCCGTCGCTTCAATGTCTTCCCCTTTCTCGATGCCGCCTTTTGGCAAATCCCATTTTCCGTTTCTAAAGATAAACAAGACTTCGCCTTTCTTGTTGTAGACAAAGCCACCGCCCGCTTTATTTACCGGAATTTTGGCTTTTAGGGTTTTCATCATCTCACTTTCGTCGGGATGATATAGAATGGCTTTTTGAATTTTATTTTGAAAAATTTTTATAATAAGCTGTTCGATATCAATACTCTCCAACAAGAACAATTGGAAATCTGTTTCTTTCGAGATTTCATTTGTCAAAAAAAGTGGTTTGTCGTTTACAAAAACTTTATACATTTGTACTATGATTTTTAATAAAGATACTGCCGAAAAAACAGCCGAATTGCTTTTGCAAATAAATGCAATTAAATTGAATCCCGAAAATCCTTTTACATGGGCTTCTGGTTGGAAATCTCCTATTTACTGTGATAATAGGTTAATTCTTTCATTTCCGAGCATCAGAAATTATGTTCGTGATGAGTTTGCTAAAAACATCGAAAAACAATTTGGAAAGCCTGATGTGATTGCTGGTGTTGCTACTGGAGCCATTGGAGTTGGAATTTTGGTTGCCGAAAGTTTGGGCCTTCCGTTCGTATATGTGCGTCCAGAGCCTAAAAAACACGGAAGACAAAACCAAGTGGAAGGTTTTTTACAAAAAGGACAAAATGTTGTGGTTGTAGAAGATTTAATCAGTACTGGAAAAAGCAGTTTACTAGCTGTTGAAGCTTTAAGAAACGAAGGTGCTAATGTTAAAGGTATGGCGGCTGTGTTTACTTATGGTTTTGGCGTTGCCGAAGAAAACTTCAAAGAGGCTAATGTTGATTTATTCACATTGAGCAACTACGAAAACCTATTAGATCTAGCAGTTCAAAAACAATATATTACAGAAGATCAGCAATCGACTCTTCAAGAATGGAGCGTAAGCCCATCAACTTGGGGACAAGAAAGCTAATTTTAGATTTCTGATTGCAGATTTTAGATTTTAGATTTCTGTTCTGTACGATCAAGATTTTTGGAATTTGTCCCGATAGCTATCGGGATTAAAAATTGAAATTTTATTTAACGTTTCAGCTTTGCGAACTTAAATAAAGTCAAGCATCATAAAAAAAACCTTGCGTCCTTTGCGGTAAAAAAACAAAAACAAAAAAACAAAAAACAATATGAACTTAGAAAGTCCAAAAGTTACTGTTCAGAAATCGGCTCAGGATCTATTTGATCAACTGACTGATGTAAAGAATTTCGAAAAATTAATGCCAGACAATATCGCTAAATTTGAAGTGACTGGCGAAGACGCTTTTATTTTTGGATTGAAAGGGATGCCGGAAATCAAATTAAAAATGAAAGATAAAGTAGCTCCAAACAAAATTGTTTTGGGTGCTGCAAGCGATAAACTTCCGTTTACACTAACTTCAAACATTGACACTGTTTCTGATTCAGAAAGTGCGGTTCAATTGTTCTTTGAAGGAGAATTCAATGCTATGATGGCAATGATGGTTAAAGGCCCAATCAGTAAGTTTATTGAAACTTTAGCAAACAATATGCACAAGCTTTAATAATGGTGAATTATTAATTGTGAATTACAAATGAAAGCCTGATTTAATGAAATCGGGCTTTTTTTTGAATGCGACGAAGACGCCAAGGCACGAAGTTTTTTTGTTTCTAAAATAATATACTAGACGAAAAACTTTATCACTTTGCCTCTCCGTTACTTTGCAACTCTCAATAAAGCATTTTAACCTCTTTAATCTCAAACTCCGCAACAGAATCATCTTCTAGCAAAACCTGCAATTTTCCTATTGGAGAAACGCCCTGAATGATTCCCATAAAGTCTTGGTTATTATTATCTCTAAATGCAGTTGGAATTCCCTTTTTAAATAAAAATTTAAAATAATCATCCCAAAAAGTCTGCGATGAGGTATTCCACAAGTGGATTTTCTCTTTTAGTTTTTCGACGATTAAAACTGCCAATTCTTCTTTATCAAAAGATTTACCAGCAATTACTGCCATAGAAGAAGCGGTTGGCAATTCAGCAAAATCGGTTTGATTGACATTGATTCCAATTCCTGCAACTGACACGATTCTGCCATCGCTTTTTAGGGTATTTTCGATTAATATGCCAACTAGTTTCTTATTGTATGACAGAATGTCGTTTGGCCATTTAATACAAATATCAGGAATATTTAATGTTTTTAAAACCTCTGCAACCGATAAAGAGACAACTAGACTTAAATTGAAAACTTCGTCGTTATTAAAGAGAAAATCTTTAATCAAAACGCTCATAGTTAAGTTTTTACCAGCTTGAGTCTTCCATACGCCACCTACTTGCCCCTTTCCTTTTGTCTGATTTTCAGCTGTTACCGTTGTAAAATTCTCTAGTTCATCTTGACTTGCCAAAGCCTTTAGAAAGTCATTTGTAGAATCTATGGCATCGAGTTTGATTAGTTTCATTAAATAATTTAAATATCTTAATTTAATATTTTGTTAAGGTTCAAAAATAATCACAAAATTTGGTAACTTTACAAATTCATATAAAATAATTCATGGCGAAAAAGACTATTAATAATGATGTTCTACTGGCGAACATAATCAAAGGGATTGAGGAAGTAAAAGGAAATGATATCGATATTCTTGACTTAAGAGAGATAGATACTGCTGTATGCGACTATTTTGTTATTTGCAACGGTAGCTCAAACACCCAAGTAAACGCCATCGTAAACTCAATTCAAAAAACAGTATCAAAAGACTTAAAAGATAAACCTTGGCACGTAGAAGGAACAGATAACGCAGAATGGGTTTTGATGGATTATGTACACATTGTAGTACACGTTTTCCAGAAACATATTCGCGAATATTATAACATCGAGAGCCTTTGGGGCGATGCCAAAATAACTTCAATCGAGAACAAATACTAAAGAAACTTTCATTAAATGGCTAAAGATAATAATCCAAATCCGAATAAATTTAAAATAAGTCCTTGGTTAATATACACCGCAATACTTTTAGTTTTTTTATTCATAAGTTTTGCCACAGGAGGATCAAGCTTAAGCGAACCTGCTCAATTAACTTCTTCTAAATTCAACACGCTTTTAGAAAAAGGCCAGATTGAAAAAGTGATTGTTTACAATAAAGCAGAAGCTGAGGTATATTTGAATGCTGCGGCTCTTAAAGACCCAGCAAACAAAAAAGTTGCTGAAGATATTTTCAAACAGCCAAACAAAGGGCCACATTACACTTTGGAAATTGGTAATGATCAAATCTTTCAGACTAAACTGGAAAAAGCAGTTAGCGAAGGAAAGCTGAAAGATTTCAACTTTCTTCAAAAAAATAACTGGAGCGATATTTTAATCAGCTTACTTCCTATCATCATCATTGTTGGTGTATGGATTTTCATTATGCGTAAAATGTCTGGCGGAGGCGCTGGAGGCGGTGGACAGATTTTCAATATCGGAAAATCTAAAGCGAAACTGTTTGATGAAAAAACAGACATTAAAACTACATTTAAAGATGTTGCTGGTTTAGAAGGCGCTAAAGAAGAAATTCAGGAAATTGTTGAATTCCTTAAAAACCCTGAAAAATATACAAATCTTGGAGGTAAAATTCCGAAAGGAGCTTTATTGGTAGGACCTCCGGGAACTGGTAAAACTTTATTGGCAAAAGCTGTTGCTGGTGAAGCACAAGTGCCTTTCTTCTCGCTATCAGGTTCTGACTTCGTAGAAATGTTTGTGGGAGTTGGTGCTTCACGTGTACGTGACTTATTCAAACAAGCTAAAGAAAAATCTCCTGCTATCATCTTCATCGACGAAATCGATGCTGTTGGTAGAGCAAGAGGAAAAAGCAATATGTCTGGTGGAAACGACGAAAGAGAAAACACTTTAAACCAATTATTGACAGAAATGGATGGTTTTGGAACAAACTCTAACGTAATCGTTTTGGCCGCAACCAACAGAGCTGATGTTCTTGATAAAGCTTTAATGCGTGCTGGACGTTTTGACAGACAAATTTTTGTTGATTTACCAGACATTCGCGAAAGAGCTGAAATCTTTAAAGTACACTTAGCTCCTATCAAAAAAGTTGAAGGTCTTGATTTAGATTTCTTAGCAAAACAAACTCCAGGTTTCTCAGGTGCTGATATTGCCAATGTTTGTAACGAAGCCGCTCTTATTGCTGCCCGTAATAACAAAGCTGCTGTTGACAGACAAGATTTCCTTGACGCTGTTGATAGAATCATTGGCGGTCTTGAAAAGAAAAACAAAATCATTACTCCAGAAGAGAAAAGAGCAATTGCAATTCACGAAGCTGGTCACGCTACTGTAAGCTGGATGCTAGAACACGCTGCACCTCTTATTAAAGTAACTATTGTTCCTCGTGGACAAAGTTTAGGTGCTGCTTGGTACTTGCCAGAAGAAAGACAAATCGTGAGAACAGATCAAATGTTGGACGAAATGTGTGCTACAATGGGTGGTAGAGCCGCTGAAAAAGTAACTTTCGACAGAATTTCGACTGGTGCATTAAGCGACTTAGAAAAAGTAACGCGTCAGGCTCGTGCAATGGTAACTATCTACGGATTGAACGATAAAATTGGAAACGTGACGTATTACGATTCAACTGGACAAAGCGAATATAATTTCTCTAAACCATATTCTGACGAAACAGCAAAAATTATTGACAAAGAAATTTCAGATTTAATCGAAGGTCAATACCAAAGAGCAATTCAGATTCTAGAGGAAAACAAAGATAAGTTAAATCAACTTGCTGATATTCTGATTGAAAAAGAGGTAATCTTTAAAGATGACTTAGAAAACATCTTCGGAAAACGTACTTTCGACAAAAATTTAGAAGAGGTAGTTTCATAACGAATTAGCAAATACATAATAATATTTTTCAAAATCTTAATTCAAAAGTCCCTTTTGAATTAAGATTTTTTTATCTTTGAACGTTTTCAATTAACATGTAAAGCATTTCATATAAAAAATGAATTTTTTCAAAAAAATATTTGGCTCTAGTGAGGCCGCTTCTGATGAAGTGAACGAAAGCGAATATGCAGGAACTTCTGCGCAGAACAGTCATTTATCCTTAGATGAACAATTTATTTTCAATTTCAAAAAAAATGGAGGTAAATTCTTGTACTGCGAAAACATGGGAGAGGTTTCTGAACAATTTGAAAATATCTTAGAAGAAAATGATTGGTTTGAACAAGAAGTTTTATGTTACGAACCTGCCTTATTTGGTTTATTAGACGAAAACAAATTATTTTACATTGCCCCTGCTAAACCAAAATTCTTATTGGCAAGCTGCGAGAACCTTATTGCTGATGAAGGCTCTATTTTATTTTCATCAAAACAAATCAGACAGAACAAACCAAACGAATTACCTGCAAATATTGTTATTATAGCCACTACCAGCCAAATCCTACCAATGAAAAGCGACGGATTGAGCGCTATAAAACGCAAATACGAAAGAGACATACCTACTAATATCACTACAATAAAATATTTCGAAAAAGCGAAAGACGAAGATTTTACTCAATACGGAAGTGTTGCAAAAAACCTTTATTTACTGCTTTTAGAAGATCTTTAAGATGAACGAAACACTGAAGAGAACCATTTCTGGTGCTGTTTATATCGCTTTATTACTAACTTCGATATTGTTTTCTACAGAAAGCTTCATTACCCTTTTTGGTGTTTTCCTGATTATTACGATATACGAATTTTCTAATATCGTAAACCTGAATAAAATATTTTCTATTCTCTTCGGAATTTCAATTTATGCCGCAATTATCCTTGTAAGTCACTACAACAAACAGACTACTGCATTTATAAACGATACATTTAATTCTAATATCAGTTTAGACACTAATATCAAACAGCTGGATTTAATTCTTCTGGCAGTTACCATTGTCGTTTCTATAAAATGCATCATATTCTTGTTTTACGATTCTGTTCAAAAAGTAAGCACTTCATCAAAATATTTATATCTGCTTGGATATATTACGCTTCCTTTTGTATTTATTGTCAAAATCTCTTTTGGAACAAATGATTATAATCCAAAAATTATCTTAGGATTATTTGTTTTGATTTGGACGAATGACACTTTTGCTTATTTGGTCGGAAAATCAATGGGAAAACACAAATTATTTGAACGTGTTTCTCCCAAAAAAACAATTGAAGGTTTTCTTGGCGGTGTAGTTTTTGCCGCATTTGCCGGCTTTCTAATTTCTAAACTCTACATTCAGCCAAAACCTGAATTCAGCAGCAAATCGATTTTAATCTGGACCATTATAGCGTTAATTGTGAGCCTTTTTGGAACTATTGGCGACCTGATAGAATCCAAATTTAAACGAATTGCAGGTGTAAAAGACAGCGGTTCGATTATGCCTGGTCATGGAGGTATTTTAGATCGATTAGATAGTGTTATATTTGTAGCACCAATTATATTTTTATTTTATCAAATTTTATATTATGTTTCATAAAGAAGGTGGCCCGTCTATTTTATTAGGTTCTGTTTTTACAGTAGCAGTACTTTTAATTGCTGATAAATTCATTGATATTGCTTGGCTGAGAATGCTTGTTCAATTTGCAGCACTTGTAATTCTGATTATTATTTTACAATTCTTTAGAAATCCTAAAAGAATTGCAGTTAGAAACAGCGATCACATTTTAGCTCCTGTTGATGGAAAAGTGGTGGTTATCGAGGAAGTTTATGAAGGAGAATATTTTAAAGATAAACGTTTACAGGTTTCTATTTTTATGTCGCCAATCAATGTGCACGTAACGCGTTACGCAATGGATGGAATCATTAAATTTAGCAAATACCATCCTGGAAAATTCCTTGTTGCTTGGCATCCAAAAGCAAGTGAAGAAAACGAAAGAACTACTGTAGTAATCGAAAACGAAACTTTTGGCGCTATTTTATACAGACAAATTGCTGGTGCTTTGGCTCGTAGAATTGTAAACTACGCTAAAGAAGGAATGCAAGTTGTTCAGGGAACTGACGCTGGTTTCATTAAATTTGGTTCAAGAGTAGATTTATTTTTACCTTTAGGTACACCAATCAATGTTGAGTTAAATCAAAAAGCAATTGGTGGAAAAACAATTATTGCTACAAAAGCATAAATGGCTGATAAAGATTTAGATATTCGCTTTAATAAAGCTGTAGAAGTCGCCATGACAATGACTCAAGCTTCGCTGCCACAAGACGTGCAGTTAAGACTTTATGCTTTTTACAAACAGGCTACTTTTGGAACAGCAGTTTACAACCAATCTCAAAATTTTGATTTACGAGATGCTTTTAAAACTAATGCCTGGATGCAGATAAGCCATATGTCTGTAGATGAAGCTAAAGAAAATTATATCGAGATTATCAATTCATTAACATCAAAATAAAAACATTATGAAGAAAAACGTTGTTCTTTTCAGCACTTTAGCTTCATTTTTACTATTATTTTCCTGTAAAGAAGATAAGCTGGTTGAAGTTGTTGAAGTTCCTCTTCCAACAAAAGAAGAAAAAATAACTATCGGTTCGCCAAATGATGTTAAAGCCGATCCTGGTTCTTTTGAAATGACAAAATTGCCATTTAATTATGATGCATTGGCACCAGACATTAGAAGCTTAACTTTAGAAACACATTATTCTAAGCATTATTTGTCGTATACAAATAATTTCAACAAAGAAATTCTTTCGACTGAGTTTGAAAATATGCCTATTGAAGACATTTTAAAAAAAATGCCTCTTACGAATTTAAAACTTCGTCAGAATGCGGGTGGATATTATAATCATACTTTGTATTTTAATATTCTCAGCCCGAAAGAACAAACTCCAAAAGATACTCTTGCAGGCTCTATAAATAAAGAATTTGGTTCTTTCAACAATCTGACAAATCAGTTTAAAGCACAGTCAGAAAAGCAGTTTGGTTCTGGATGGGTTTGGCTGGTTGTGGATAGATATGGCAAGCTACAAATTACTACCACAGACAATCAAGATAACCCATTGATGAAGAATGCTCTGATTCCAGGAACTCCGATTATGGGAATCGATCTTTGGGAACATGCTTATTATTTAGATTACCAAAACAGAAAAGGCAGTTATATTGATGCTTTTTACAATCATATCAATTGGGAAAAAGTAAACGAATATTACGTTGAAGCACTCAAGAAGGTTAAAAAAGTATAGAAAACAAGCTGATGCAATTAAGTGTCAGCTTTTTTTTATACCTTTTAGGTACTTAAACGAAGATCATGAAAGATATTGCCAATCGTTTTGCAGAAAACCCTATATTATCTCCATCAGATATACCACCAAGCAGAGAAGGTCTTGAAATTACCTGTCTATTAAATCCCGGCGTTTTTAGGTTTCAAAATAAAATCTGGCTGGCCGTACGTGTCGCAGAAAGACCTAAACAAATAGAAAATAGTATTTCGTTTCCAATTCTGACAGAAGCAGGAACAATTCAAATTATTGAAATCTTAAAAAATCATCCCGAACTTATTGCAACAGATGCCCGTGTAATTAACTATCAAGGAATCGATTATTTAACCACTTTATCACACATTCGCTTATTGTGCAGCGAAGACGGAAAACATTTTTATGAACCCGAAGATTACCCGCACTTGGTTGGCGAAGGAATACTGGAAACTTTCGGAATTGAAGATTGCCGCGTTTCTTTAATAGAAGATAAATATTACCTGACTTTTACTTCTGTATCTCCTAGCGGCGTGGGCGTGGGCCTACGAACCACAACCGATTGGAAAAACTTTCAAAAACACGGAATGATATTTCCTCCTCACAATAAAGACTGTGCGATTTTTGAAGAAAAAATAAACGGCTTGTTTTACGCCTTACATCGTCCAAGTAGTGTAGACATTGGCGGAAATTATATTTGGATTGCCTCTTCTCCAGATGGCGTTCATTGGGGAAATCATAAATGCATTATCAAAACTAGAAAAGAAAGTTGGGACAGTAAAAGAGTCGGCGCGGGAGCTGCCCCCATAAAAACAGAATTGGGTTGGCTAGAAATTTACCACGGAGCCAACGAATTTCATCAATATTGTCTCGGTGCTTTTTTATTGGATTTGGAAGATCCTACGAAAGTAATTTCTAGAACAGAAACCCCAATTATGTTTCCGAAAACAAATTATGAATTGAGCGGTTTTTTTGGAAATGTCGTTTTTACAAACGGCCATATCCTTGATCCGGATGGCGATACACTAACAGTCTATTATGGCGCTTCAGACGAGTTTGTATGCGGGGCGACATTTTCTATAAAAGAGATTTTTTCTTTGCTGAAAAAGGTTTAAAAAACAAAAAAACTTGTTTAGCCAATCCCAAACAAGTTTTCTTTTCTATAATATTTCAATTGCTTTTATATCAATTCTAAAATCAAAGATTCTGATGGCTCAATTGAGATTTTAGCTTCTCCTTGCCCATTTTGCACTTTCAATACAAACGTTTTATCTTTGTACAATTGATCTTTTAAATGATATTCCCCATCTTTTAAATTCCATTTTGAAATGAGTGATGAAGGCACTTTTAAATCAAATTCGCTTCCTTTTTCAGAAGAGAAATTAGCAACTACAATCAGCTTTTGACTTTCAGACCAACGTGCGTAAGAATATAGCAAAGCATCATAATTTTCATTATTTTGACGGTTTACCGTTTGAATTTCTTCAAAATTTTCCATCAAAGCACTACTGTTAATAGTAAAATTCAATAATCGTTTGTAAAAATCACGAAGCTGTTTTTCAGATTCAGAAAGCTGACCTCCATCAAATTTACCGCCATTCATCCAGCGCTGATGGTTTGGAACTCCGATATAATCAAAAATCGATGTTCGTGAGCGTTTTCCAAAACCAGCATCTTCATTTCCTGCCTCTCCTACTTCTTGTCCAAAATAAATCATTGTTGGCGAAGTGCTTATTGTTGCCGAAACCACCATTAAAGGCTTTCCTCTTTCTGGCGTTCCAGCAAATTCTGGACTTGCCAAACGCTGTTCGTCATGATTATCTAGAAAATGAAGCATATGATGCTCAATATCAGACATCCCGTTCTGAATTTTTGTCAATTCGTCTGGAGAAGATTTTCCACGAATAATATCTTTCAGTTTATCATAAGTTTCTACTTTATCGTACAGATAATCCATTTTTCCCAAACGGATATAATTGCGATATTCATTCGGATTATAAACTTCTGCCAATAAAAATGCATTTGGATTTTTTATTTTAATGGATGAATTCATATAACTCCAGAATTCATATGGAACCATTTCGGCCATATCATAACGGAATCCGTCAACGCCTTTTGCTGTCCAGTATAATGCAATATCTCTAAATTTCTTCCAAGAATCAGGAACATCTTTATCTTGCCAAAAAGCAAAATGCTCTTGATACGATTTCTGGTCAAAACCAGCAGGAAGTTCAGGAAAATCTTTGCTTTCATCTGGACGCACTCCATAATTTACTTTTACCGTTTCGTACCAGTCATTTTGATCCGGCTTAATTTTACGAGAGCCATTTCCTGTCCATTTTGCTGGATTTTCATCAAATTTCCCATCAATAAGCGGATTTTTCTCTCCGTTTAAAGGAATGTCTCCATCAGGAATTTCAAAATGTTGTTGCGGAATATAATAGAAATTATTGTCTCGTTTGTATTCAACCGTAACATCATCATCTGCACCAAAATCTTTTACTCCTGCTGGATTTGATTTCCCTTCATATTTTCTTGCAATATGATTTGGGACAATATCTATAATAACTTTCAAACCTGCATTATGAGTTCGCTTAATTAAAGCCTCAAATTCTTCTAATCGTTTTGCAGGATTTACCGCCAAATCTGGATTTACATTATAATAATCTTTTACGGCATAAGGAGAACCTGCACGACCTTTTACCACTTCTGGATCATCATTTGAAATTCCGTATGCCGTATAATCACGGACCAAAGCATGATGAGGAACTCCTGTGTACCAAATATAAGTAACACCCAAATCTTTTATTTCTTGAAGCGCTTTGTCTGTAAAATCATTAAATTTTCCCACTCCATTCTCCTCAATTGTTCCCCACGGTTTGTTGGTTGTATTTTTATTTCCAAAAAGACGAGTAAAAACTTGATAGACTACAACTTTTTTTTCTGTTGCAGTTGGTTCGTTTGCTGTGCTCATTTTTAAATCTTTTGTTTTACAGGCTGAAAATAGAACCGTTAATGTTATTCCGGCTGCGATTATTTTTTTACTTATCATATTTTGGGCTATTCTTAACTTATCTTATTAGTTTTGATTCAAAAAAACTTGAAACAATTTTCTAAAATAGGTCATTTTTTAAAACTCCGAAAACGATTTATCTAATTTACAATGTTTTCAGCTTAAAAAACAACTACTACAACGTGAGAGTTGGAGTTTTTGTTGAAAAATTAAATAGCACTTGAATCCTACTTTAGACTGTTAATGACTTATTATAAATTAATCCTAATATCAGCCACAGGTTCTAACCTTTTTTATAAATTTGACAAAAATTTAATCAGTTGAAGAAATCACTCTTTTTCATATTCTATTGTCTGTTTCTTAGCGTACAATTTATTTCTGCGCAGGCAAAAAAAACTGCACAAACCCCGAAAACAATCGTCATCGAGAATGCTGACTTTTCTGATGTGGATCAGGTTAATGTGCCAGATGCGCTTTTACTTACCGGAAATGTAAAAGTAAACCATGATGGTGTAGTATTGACTTGCAACAAAGCCTATTTTTTTCAAAAAGAGAATTATCTAAAAGCATTCGGAAATGTACAGTTAGTACAGGGAGATACCTTATTTCTGAATAGTAAATATGCTGAATATAGCGGTAATGCAAAAAAAGCCTTTGCTACAGGAAATGCCGTTTTAACTTCACCAGATGCTACTTTGCAAACCGACACTATTAATTTTGATAGAAATGTTCAGGAAGCATTTTACAACACCAAAGGAACCATTGTCAATAAAGACAATACTTTGGTAAGTAAATCTGGAAAGTATTTTGTGAAAGAAAAGAAATTTCAGTTTCTGACTGAAGTTACGATTACAAATCCAAAGTATGTAATAAAATCAAACCATTTGGATTATTACAGCAATTCGGGACATACCTATCTTCTTGGCCCTTCCACTATTACGAGCAAGGCTAATTATATTTATACCGAAAAAGGTTTCTATGATACCAAGAAAAACTTAGCACATTTTCTTCGAAAATCATACATAAAATACGATGACAGGCGTATAGAAGGCGATAGTTTGTTTTACAATCGAAATACCGAATTTGCTTCAGCAACACGAAATGTAAAAATTACCGACTCCATCAATAAAGGAATTGTAAAAGGCCATTATGCAGAGCTTTACAAACTGAAAGACTCGATGTTTGTTACCAAAAGAGCTGTTGCAATTAATCTTGTTGAAAATGACTCAGTTTACATTCACGGACAAAAATTAATGGTTACAGGAAAAGAAGGAGAAAGAATTTTGAGAGCATATAAAAATGTTCGCTTTTACAAAACAGATATGAGCGGTAAATGTGACTCTATACATTCTGATTCCAAAATAGCCTTAACAAAATTGATCGGAAATCCAATTCTTTGGAATGGAGAAAACCAAATTACAGGAGACGTAATGCACTTGATTGGCGATAATAAAACAAGAAAAATTGACTCTCTAAAAGTATTGAACAATACTTTCGTCTTGTCCAAGGATACACTCGGAACAGGATTCAATCAGGTCAAGGGACTCAATTTGTTTGGAAAATTCAGGGATGGAAAACTTCATGATGTTGATGTCATCAAAAACACCGAAGTAATTTATTATATGCGGAATGACACCAATGAACTGATCGGAATTAATAAAAATGTCAGTAGTAAAATCAATATGATTTTGGAAAATAATGCCATTGAAACGATTACGTTTTTCAATAAAGTCGACGGAGATATTTTCCCTGAAGATGAACTTCCTGAAAATGCTAGAAAACTGCGAGGAATGAAATGGCGTGGTGACGAAAGAATAAAATCGAAAGACGATATTTTTACCGCAGAAGAAAACGAAGAAAATGACAAATTGATTAAACAAGGAAAAGACGAAGAAGAAAAAGGCAAAAACGTTCCACTGAAAGTCAGAAAGGAAACTTTGAATTACGATAAGAAGAATCCTGCTGCTAAGACAGATACGAAAGCCAAAAGTAAGTAGTTTTCAGTCTCAGTGACAGTTTACAATGCTTTGCTATTGTTTAAACCACAAAGTTAACTTAAGCGTAAAGTCAAAACCTTAGAACCTTAGAACCTCAGTAACTTTGCTACTTTGAACCAAAAAAGTTTTCAGTCACAGTCACAGTTTACAGTTAAAAACACAGAAGCTCAGAATCTTAGTATCTCAGCAAATTAGAAGCTAAAAAAATGAATCCAGATTTTATAAAATACCAAGCGCAAACTTCTCCTTACCCACTCGGAATGGAAGTTTCGCATGCCATTGGCTCATACATTTACGATACAAACGATAAAAAATATTTAGATTTTGTTGCCGGAGTTTCAGCTTGTACTTTAGGACATCAGCATCCGAGAGTCAATCAAGCTATAAAAGATCAGTTGGACAAATATTCGCACGTAATGGTTTATGGTGAATATTCTCAAAGTCCAGCCGTTCAATATTGCAAAATGATGGCTTCTCTGCTTCCAGAATCTTTAAATAAAACCTATTTGGTTAATTCAGGTACTGAAGCGATCGAAGGCTCTTTAAAATTAGCCAAACGCGTTACAGGACGCAGCCAGCTTATTTCTTGCCACAACGCTTATCACGGAAACACAATGGGTTCTATGAGTGTAATGGGATTTGAAGAGCGAAAACAAGCTTTTAGACCTTTGCTTCCAGATATTGATTTTATCACTTTCAATAACGAAGAAGATTTACAAAAGATAACTACTCGAACAGCCGCGATTCTTTTAGAAACTATTCAAGGAGGCGCAGGTTTTATTCAGCCAGAAAATAACTTTTTACAGAAAGTCCGCAAACGCTGCGATGAAGTTGGAGCATTAATGATTGTTGATGAAATCCAACCAGGTTTTGGAAGAACTGGAAAACTTTTTGGTTTTCAAAATTATGATGTTGTTCCAGACATTGTGGTTATGGGTAAAGGAATGGGCGGCGGGATGCCAGTTGGCGCTTTTACTGCTTCTGCCGAAAAAATGGATCTTTTAACCGAAAACCCAAAATTAGGACATATAACCACTTTTGGAGGCCATCCTGTCATTGCGTCAGCTTGTCTCGCTACTTTGCAAGAATTAACTGAAACAAATTTAATGGCAGAAACACTAGAGAAGGAAAAACTCTTCAGATCGCTTTTGGTACATCCTTTGATTACAGAAGTTAGAGGAAAAGGATTAATGCTTGCCGCCATGACAGAATCGGCAGACATTACAAACGAAGTCATTTTAACCTGTCAAGACAGAGGACTTATTTTATTCTGGCTTTTATTTGAAGGATGCGCCATAAGAATTACACCTCCTTTGACCATTTCTGAGGACGAAATTAGAGAAGGATGCGCGATTATTTTAGAAGTGATGGATGAAATAATGAAGAAGAACAACAACTAAATATAAAAAATTATTTTGAGCGCTGTTTTTAATAAAATAGACAGAAATTAAAGCTCAATTTCTATTTCTAAAAAGTCTTCCAATAGAAATAAAAAAATGACAAAACTGAAGCTAATCCCTTAAGAATAAAAGAGATTTCTTCCCAAAATAGAATAAAAAACGCCATATATTGTTAATTAAATTGTTCAAAACAATTAATTTCTTATCCTTACAGCGATTATATGGTTGCCTAAATTTATAACAGGCTAATTTCAAATATACGAAGTATGCAATTAAGCAACGAAGAAGAAGATTATAACCTATCCCTATCCAAATTTGAGTCGATGTTAAAAACCAACAAAGTACTCTTTTTTGATTCTGAAGAATTCGAAGAAATAATTCTTCATTATTTAGACATAGGTAAGGCTAATTTAGCAAAAAAGGCCTTGAAACTTGCATTAGACCAGCATCCAAAATCTACAGGCTTAAAATTAGTACAAGTAGAAATGCTAGTTTATGATGACAAACTCGACATTGCTGAAAAGCTTTTGAATGAGTTATACGCAATTGAACCTAACAACGAGGAAATCTATATCCAAAAAGCCAATATCTGTTCCAAAAGAGATCAGCACGAAAAAGCAGTTGAACTGTTAAAAATTGCGCTTCAATATACTGACGATTATGCTGACGTGTATAATTTGATTGGAATGGAATATCTTTTTATGGATAATCTCGAGCTTGCAAAGGACAGTTTTATCAAATGTCTTGAAGAAGACTTAGAAGATCAATCTGCTCTCTATAACGTAGTGTATTGTTTTGAATTTTTAGATCAAAACCAAGAAGCTATTGTATATCTTAACGAATATATCAACAGAAATCCGTACAGCGAAATTGCTTGGCATCAGCTTGGGCGTCTTCATTATGGCGTAAAAGAATACGAAAATGCCATTCGCGCATTTGATTATGCAACGCTGATTGATGATGAATTTTTAGGGGCTTTTATGGAAAAAGCGAAAGCTTATGAGCGCCTTAAAAAATACAATGAAGCAATTGAAAGCTATAACAGAACCATCGAATTGGACGATGCCACTTCGTATGCTCTGTTGCGAATTGGAAAATGTTACGAAAAACTTGGAAATTTAGCGAAAGCGATCCAATATTATAACCAAACTGTACACGAAGATCCGCTTTTAGACAAAGGTTGGATTGCCATAACAGATTTTCATCTTCGCCAGAAAAACTATCAAAAAGCACTATTTTTTGTGAATAAAGCTTTGGCAATCGACAATCAGAATCGTTTGTATTGGAAAAGATATGCTACGATAAACAAACAGATGAATTTCTTTGAAGAAGCCGAATTTGGTTTCAGAAAAGCAGTTGAATTTGGAGATTATGCATTAGACACTTGGTTATACTGGGTTGATATTCTTCAATTTTTAGGAGAATTTGAAACGGCTATTCAGACTTTATTGCAGGCGACAGAATATTTCCCTGAAGAGAACGAAATCGAATACCGTTTGGCTGGATTATATTTTATGATTCAAGACAACACAAAAGCCAAATTTCATTTAAGCAATGGTTTACGTCTAAACTTTGACAATTATATCTTAATAGAAGATTTGTTTCCAGTAGTTTGGACAAAAAAAACAGTAAAAAATTATATAGAAAAACATCGTAAATAAGAATGGTTGATATTTTATTAAGAAGACGTTTTGGATTATTAGGACGCAACATAAGCTACTCTTTTTCAAAAGGTTATTTTACAGAGAAATTTAATAATGAAGTTTTTGCTGGCAACAGCTATGAGAATTTTGACATTTCTGAGATTAATTACTTCACAGAATTAATTAAAAACAATCCTGATTTAAAGGGATTAAATGTTACTATTCCTTACAAAGAACAAGTTATTCCTTTCTTAGATAAACTATCAAAAAAAGCTGCTCTAATTGGCGCGGTGAATACTATTAAATTTACCAAAAGCGGTAAACTAAAAGGCTACAACACCGATTATTACGGATTCAAAAAGTCTTTAAAACCATTATTAGAGCCTCACCATAAAAAAGCTCTTATTCTAGGAACAGGTGGCGCTTCTAAAGGTGTTGCTTTTGCTTTGGACGAATTGGACATTCCGTACACTTTTGTTTCTAGAGAAGCAAAAGAAAACATTATTGATTATGATTTGATCAACGCTACTACTTTTGATAATTTTCAAATTATAATTAATTGTACCCCAGTTGGAACAAGTCCGAATGTCGAAGCTTGTCCGAATTTGCCATATGAGTTTTTTACAGAAAAACATATTGCTTACGATTTAATCTATAATCCTGCAGAAACCACTTTTCTGCGAAAAGCAAAAGAAAAAGGCGCTGTAATTAAAAATGGATACGATATGCTTATTTTTCAGGCTGAAAAAGCTTGGAAAATCTGGAACAAATAAAGGTAAAATGTTAAAGTAATTTTCGTAAATTAGTCTACTCATTTGCAGACAGTTATGAAGAAACAATTACTTTATTTTAGCATTTTTTTTCTTATTACAGTTCTTGCATCAGCCCAAGACGAAGATATAGACAGAAGCAATAGTCCGTTTGCTGAGCCTAGATATCATTACTTTCTGCAGACCATTCTATTATACAATGAATATTTAGACACTAAAAATGGTTCGTATAACACTACCAATCTGCGTGTGTTACAGCCAATTGGCAACAAAGCGTGGAATCTGAGGTTTGATTTGCCTTTAATATCGACTAACTCTAACTCTATTAATCAAACTGGGCTTGGTGACGTAAGCGCTGGGATTAGTTTTATCCCTTATTTTAAAAAGACCAGCGGAATTGGCCTTAGGACTCGTGTAATCTCAAATTCTGCTGCAGACCCAAGTTTTGGCACAGGAAAATGGGTAGTAATTCCAGCCGGTATTTTTGCAAAATACTTCAATCAAAAGAAATTCTTATGGCTTGCGACTGTTGAACATTCCCAAAGTTTTGCAGGATCAAGCAACAGAAGCGATGTCAGCGTAACCCTGTTAGAAAACAACTTATTATGGTTTTTTGGTAAAAATTGGATTGCTACAGATGTAGCTTTTAGATACAATTACGTTCTAGACGGCTTTCAAAATAATGCCTTTATGGAATTTGGCCGAAAAATCACCCCAACAAATTTAGTATATGTGCACCCTAGCGTAGCATTTGGAGGTGAAAAGTCATATAATTTTGGTATGGAAGTGGGACTGTTGGTTTTGTTTTAATGTAAAACAAACTATCGATTCAGATTCGCTTTTTACGATTAATCTATTTTTTAATTAAAAAAATCGCAAAAATATTATTTCTAACTTATCAATTAAAACAGTAAAAATTAATATATCATACTGCTAAATTGAATTAAATAATAAGAATTTCATCGCAAATTAGCGTATAAACAAAGGATTTATTTTGTATTTAGAAACACCTTTACTATCTTTCGCACTGTTTAAAATAAAAACCTTATACATTTTAAGATGTTAGAAGAAAAGAATGATAACCTGCATGAAGCAGACGGAAAAACTGGAATCGAAATAAATGATTCTGTAGCAAATGATGCAATTGAAATCTCAGATTCTGAAAGTCTGACCGAAGATTTGGTCACAGAAACTGAAAATGAATTAGCTAATCAAGGAGATGGTCATCAAGAAGCATTAGATGTCATTACCAATTCAAATGCTGCTGAAAGCGAAGACGAAACTTTGAAGGAACGTCATGACATTCCTATGCAAGATTATAACACGTTTTCGATGGATGCGCTCGTTGATGAACTTAAAAAACTGGTGAATATAGACAAAGTAATGTCTGTAAAAGATCATATAGAAGAAATCAAAAAGGCTTTCCTGTTACAATATCACCATCTTATAGAAGAGAAAAAAGAAGAATTTTTAGCTTCTAATCCAGATCCTAACGAAGAATTTGAATATCATCTTCCTTTAAAATCAAAATTTGACGAATATTATAATGTTTTTAGAGAGAAAAGAAATGCTCATTTTAAACATTTACAGACCAATTTAAAAACCAATTTAGATAATCGTCTGGCTATTGTTGAAGAATTAAAGGAATTAATTAATCCGCAGGAAAATATCAAAGACACTCTTAAACATTTTAATGAATTAAGAGAAAGATGGAAAAATGCAGGTCCTATTCCGAAAGACAAATACAACCACGTTTGGAACAATTACCATTTTCACGTTGAGAACTTCTACGATTATCTTCATTTAGACCGCGAGGCTAGAGATTTAGATTTTAAACACAACTTAGAATTAAAACAAAAAATTATAGCTCGCGTTGAAGAATTGGTAAACGATGCTGACGTTAATAAATCATTCCGCGAATTACAGGATTTACACCGAATCTGGAAAGAAGAAATCGGACCAGTTTCTAAAGAACACCGTGATGCGATTTGGAATCAGTTTAGCGAACTAACAAAAAAAATACACGATAAGAGAGAGCTTTTATTTGAAAGCCAAAGAGCAAATGAGCAAAAAAATCTTGAAGCTAAAAAAGAAATCATTGCTAAAATTGAAGCGCTCGGAAATGAAAAAGTAAATTCTCATTCGCAATGGCTTATTCAAATTCAAAAAGTAGAAGATCTGAGAAATGAGTTTTTTGCAGCTGGAAAAGTGCCTTCTGAAGTAAATGAAGAAACTTGGGCCGCTTTTAAAACTGCAGTTAGAAATTTCAACGCTTTCAAGAATTCGTTCTACAAGGACATTAAAAAAGACCAAAACGATAACTTAAATAAAAAACTGGCTCTAGTTGCAAAAGCAAAAGAATTACAGGAAAGCACCGATTTTCAAGCTACCACTCCCGTAATGAAACAAATCCAGGAAGAATGGAAACAAATTGGTCATGTCCCTAAAAAATATTCAGATAAAATCTGGAAAGAATTCAAGGACGCCTGCAACCATTATTTCGACAAGTTAAAAGAACACAAATCTGAGGAAAATAGTGAAGAAGTTGCAGCTTTTGACAATAAAAAAGCCTATTTGGATGTATTGAGAGCTTTCCAATTGACTGGAGAACACAAAACAGACTTAGATGCTATAAAAGCGCACATAGAAACTTGGAAGGGATTCGGAAAAGTTCCTTTTTCTAGAAGACACATCGAAGGAAAATTCAATAAAATCTTGGATGCTCTTTTTGAGAAACTGAGCTTAAGCAAAAAAGAATCTGAAATGATGCGTTTTGCAAACCGTCTTGATTCTCTAACTGACAGCAATGATACGCGCAAATTAGACAATGAAAAAATCTTTATCATGCGCAAAATTGAAGAAGTGCAAAATGAAATTTTTCAATTGGAAAATAACATTCAGTTCTTTACCAATACAAAAAATGCTAAAAAAGAGAATTCAATAGTTACAGAAGTACGTAAAAACATCGCTATTCACAAAGAAAGCCTTGAAGTATGGAAGGATAAATTGAAACAATTAAGAAACTTGGGACAAGAATAAACACTTGAAGTTCCAACTTTTATAAATTCCAAATTCCAATTAACAACGCTTAATTGGAATTTGGAATTTTATTTTTTTTATAATTTAAAAAGATGCAATGACAATCATTGTGTCTTTTTTTTTTACCCACAAAGTTCACATAGCGTTGTCTTACTATGATGATGCAAACTTTGACAAAGATTACAAATCCTAAGACAAACTTAAAAACTTTGCATCCTTTGCGTATCCCGATAGCTATCGGGATTGTGCACTTTGCGGTTAAAACTCACTCCAACCTAAACCTAAAACTTAACAATACAATTAAATTTCATAAAATTATTCTGCAAAATATTGATTATATTTGAGTTACCACTATTCATTAACTTCAAACGAACAACATTTAATACTAATTTTTAAATAATAAGAATATGAAATTTACAAGAAAAGCACACGCCAACTGGAAAGGAACTGGTATGGAAGGAAAAGGAACAATTAGTACGCAAAGTACAACTTTAGATAACGCACAACTGTCTTTTAAAACAAGATTTGCAGATGGTGTTGGAACAAATCCAGAAGAATTAGTTGCAGCAGCTCATTCTGGGTGTTTTACGATGCAATTAAGCTTTTTACTTAACGAAGCTGGCTTTACAGCTGATGATTTAACTACAGAAGCTACAGTAACTTTTGAAGACGGAACAATCACTTTAATTCATTTGGATTTAAAAGGCAAAGTTCCTTCCATTTCTGCTGAGCAGTTTGCTTCAACAGCAGCTAAAGCAAAAGAAATTTGTCCGATTTCAAAATTGCTAAATACAACTATCACTTTATCTGCTGAATTAATCAGCTAAAGGCATAAAAAAAACATCCGCCGAGGCGGATGTTTTTTTTATTTTCAAAAGCTAATAATTACATTTTTGCTTTTAAAGCTTTAGCTTCTGCAGTCATTTCAAGAGCATTGTAAACTCCTAATAATGTTTTAGAAACATCTTCGTTTTTAGGATCTAATTCGTTCGCTTTTTTAAGGTATGGAATAACTCCTTTGAAAACAGCTTCTCTTTGCGCTTTTAACACATCGTAACGTTTCATGTCTTTAGCAGAAGTTCCCAATTTGTTCATCTCGTCAATGATTGGTTTTTCAGCTTCTAATTTTAAAGCAGCAAGATTTAAATAAGCATTTGTGTAATCAGGATTGATTTCGATTGCTCTTAAATAATATTTCTCAGCATCTGCATTGTTCTTAGCTCCAGCACTAATTACTCCTAAATTAAATACTAAATCAGCATTGTTCGGATCTTTTTGCAAAGCCTCGCCAACTAATTTTTTGTACATATCGAAGTCCTTAGTCTCTAAGTATAAATTAGCTTCCGTTAAAATTAAAGAAGAATCCTCTGGGTTTGCTTTTCTAGCGTCAGCGATTGCTTTTTTAGCATCTTCTGTACGTCCTTTTTGAACTAAAATTAACGCCAAATTTTTGTAGATTTCACCTCTTTTAGAAGGAATAGCCTCAGTTTTAGGTTTTTCGTGAGTTCCTAATTTAATAGCTAAATCTCTATCTTTAGCGTTAGCAAAGTTATCTTCATTACCGTTAGCTTTGTTTACAGCCAAGTATAAAGTTCCTTTTCCAGAAAAGTTTAATTTTTTCAACTCTTCATACATTGGCAAAGCAAGATCAAAATCTTGTGAATTTACAGCCGTTGAAGCGGCATAATACAAGTTAATCGTATCTTTTTTGTCTAATTCATATGCCTGGTATAATTTCTTTGCACCGTCAACATGTTTGTTTGCTTGTGTATCGGCAATTGCAGAATTAATCAACAATCCTTTAATATTAGTGATTGATGCTGCTGCTTGAGTAGAATATTTCTGTTTTCCAGAAGCTTTTTCAACATCAATTAATTTTTTGTAGCTGTCTGCTGCTGCTAATAAGTTTTTACCTTCTTCAACTTTTTTGTTTGCAAGGTCAAGAAAAGCATTTCCTTGTACGAAATAATATTGTGCTTGTTCTGTATCTTTAGCGTTTGCAATTAAGCTTTCAGCATCTTTCAATTGTGCAAGAGCACCTTGTGCATCTCCGCCTTTTAAAGCTTTTTCAGCATTCTTAATTTGATCTTTTTGAGCAAACGTAGCTACAGAGATCAGTAATGCTGATGCAAGTATTACATATTTACTTTTCATAATGATATTTGTTTGTATTTAATTTTTTGTTTTTTACTTATTCTTCAGACTCTTCGTCTTCTGTTTCTGAATCGTCTTCATCTTCCACCTCTTCATCATCAGAGTCATCATCAGAGTCATCATCCTCTTCTGCAGTTCCGTCATCTTCAAGAACTTCCATATCTGGCTTCACTCTTTCGATTGCAGTGATTACATTTCCGTCTTCATCTACTTCAACTTCTTCAGCATCGTCTTTCATCACAGTAGTAACGGCAGCGATAGAGTCTTTGCCTTTAAGGTTAATTAATCTAACACCTTGAGTAGCACGTCCCATAACACGTAAATCCTCGATTGCCATTCTGATCGTTAACCCAGACTTATTGATAATCATTAAATCGTCTGCATCTGTAACCGCGTTGATAGAAATTAGTTTACCCGTTTTTTCCGTGATGTTAAGCGTTTTAACCCCTTTACCTCCACGGTTTGTAATTCTGTACACATCTTCTCCATCGTCGTCAACCAATTTAGTACGTTTTCCGTATCCATTTTCAGTTACGACTAAGATTTGAGATGTCGAAATATCATTTTTATCAACCGTTACCATTCCGATTACTTCATCAGTTTCGTCTTTTAAAGTAATTCCACGAACTCCAGAAGCTGTTCTTCCCATAGGACGCGTTTTAGTTTCTTCAAAACGAACTAATTTACCAGATTTAACTGCTAAGATAATTTGACTTTCTCCATTTGTCAGCTGAGCTCCAATTAGCTCATCGCCTTCTTTAATTGTAATTGCAGCAACTCCATTCGCTCTTGGTTTAGAATATTTCTCTAGAGAAGTTTTCTTCACCTGTCCTTGTTTTGTTACCATTACAAGATTATGCGTATTAATATAATCTTTATCTTTTAAGTCTTGCGTACAAATGAAAGCTTTTACTTTATCATCACTTTCAATATTTACCAGGTTCTGAATTGCTCTACCTTTTGCTGTTTTGCTTCCTTCTGGAATTTCATAAACACGCATCCAGAAACATTTTCCTTTTTGCGTAAAGAACATCATATACTGATGGTTTGTCGCCACAAACATGTGCTCTAAGAAATCTTGATCTCTTGTTCCAGCGCTCTTCTGCCCAACTCCACCTCTATTTTGTGTTTTGTACTCAGATAAGTTGGTACGCTTGATGTAACCTGCATGCGAAATAGTAATCACTACATTTTCGTCAGCAATTAAATCTTCAATACTTACATCACCTCCAGAATACTCGATTTGAGAACGACGATCATCACCGTATTTATCGCGAATTTCTGTAAGTTCTTCTTTAATCAAGTCAATTCTTAAATTAACATCTGCTAATAAAGCTTTTAAATGCTCGATTAACTTCATTAATTCGTCAAACTCAGCTCTTAACTTATCTTGTTCTAGACCTGTTAACTGACGCAAACGCATCTCAACAATTGCACGAGCCTGAATATCTGACAATTTAAATCTTTCGATTAATTTTTCTCTTGCTTCGTCTGTGTTTTTAGAACCTCTAATTAACGCAATTACTTCGTCGATATTGTCAGAAGCAATGATTAATCCTTCTAAAATATGCGCTCTTTCTTCTGCTTTGCGCAATTCGAACTGGGTTCTTCTCACTACTACATCATGACGGTGCTCAATAAAGTAGTGAATCATATCTTTCAGATTCAGCAATTGAGGGCGTCCTTTTACTAATGCAATATTATTTACACTAAAAGAAGACTGTAACTGAGTGTATTTGTATAAAGTATTTAAAACTACGTTTGGCGTAGCATCACGTTTTAAGATATAAACGATACGCATACCACTTCTATCCGACTCGTCACGGATATTGGCAATACCTTCGATTTTTTTCTCGTTAACTAAATCAGCCGTACGTTTGATCATTTCGGCTTTATTAACTTGGTATGGAATTTCAGTTACGATGATGCATTCTCTTCCATCAACCTCTTCAAAACCAACTTTAGCACGCATTACAATACGTCCTCTACCCGTTTTAAAAGCTTCACGAACACCTTCGTATCCGTAAATTATACCTCCAGTTGGGAAATCTGGAGCTTTAATATGAGTCATTAACTCATCAACTTCAATATCATTATTATCAAGATACGCCAAAGTACCATTGATAACTTCAGTTAAATTGTGTGGCGGCATATTAGTCGCCATACCAACTGCAATACCTGTTGCTCCGTTTACTAATAAAGTAGGAACCCTGGTTGGCATTACTTTTGGCTCATATATTGTATCGTCAAAGTTCAATTGAAAATCAACTGTTTCTTTTTCGATATCGGCCATAATCTCTTCAGAAATTTTACGCATTCTGGCCTCAGTATAACGCATTGCTGCAGGACTGTCTCCATCGACAGAACCAAAGTTACCCTGTCCGTCAACTAATAAATAACGCATACTCCATTCCTGCGCCATACGCACCATTGCATCGTAAACAGAGGTATCACCGTGTGGGTGATACTTACCCAGAACCTCCCCTACAATTCTCGCAGACTTTTTGTGGGCAGATCTTGATGTTACACCTAAATCATACATTCCGTAAAGAACTCTTCGATGCACTGGTTTCAAGCCATCTCTAACATCAGGAAGTGCTCTCGATACAATTACTGACATCGAATAATCAATGTAAGCTGACTTCATTTCATCCTCTATGTTAATAGGAATTAACTTTTCTCCTTCAGACATAAGTTGTTATATTAAATAATTATATTAGTTTTCAAAGCGTGCCAAGATACGTTTTTTTGAAATTTTTTCAGCTATTTCCTTACACTTATTTCAATGATTTATTAACAACTTTATTTTGGCTTTTAGTTAATAAATTAAACGTTTTTTAACGCTTTTATTGCCTTTTTTTTCGTCTATTAGCTGACAGGAGATGTCGATGGGTACGGTTTTTGTTTTTAAAACTGTAATTCACTAAATTTACAATACCAATTATATATTATGGATGATAATTTTTCACCAAGAGTAAAAGATGTAATTACGTACAGTAAGGAAGAGGCTCTACGTCTAGGGCACGACTTTATTGGTACAGAACATCTTATGCTAGGTATTTTGAGAGATGGTAACGGAAAAGCTATTCATATACTTAATAACCTAGCTGTCGATTTAGATCATTTACGCAGAAAAGTAGAGATACTGAGCCCTGCCAACCTGAGCGTTGAAGTAAATGCAGAAAAGAAAAACCTTCATCTTACCCGACAGGCCGAAAGAGCCCTGAAGACCACTTTTCTAGAAGCAAAAGTATTTCAAAGTTCATCAATTAGCACGGCACATTTGCTGTTATGTATCTTGAGAAACGAAAACGATCCAACAACCAAGCTGCTTAATAAACTAAAAATAGATTATGATGTGGCTAAAGAACAGTACTTAAATATGACTCCAAACGAAGAAGAATTCTTAGAAAACTTGCCAAGAAACGAATCGTACAATGACGATTCAGGACAAGATGACAGTCTAAAAGAAAGCAGCTTTAACAATCCCGCCAATAAGTCAAACAAAAAATCTAAAACTCCAGTTTTAGATAATTTTGGGAGAGATTTAACAGAAATGGCTGAAGAGGGAAAATTAGACCCTGTTGTAGGACGAGAAAAAGAAATTGAGCGTGTATCGCAAATTTTAAGCCGTAGAAAAAAGAACAATCCGCTTCTTATTGGAGAGCCGGGAGTTGGTAAATCTGCTATTGCAGAAGGACTTGCTTTGCGCATTATCCAAAAGAAAGTATCTCGTATTCTTTTCCACAAACGTGTTGTTACTTTAGATCTTGCAAGTTTAGTTGCCGGAACAAAATACAGAGGACAATTTGAAGAAAGAATGAAAGCCGTAATGAACGAGCTTGAGAAAAACGATGATATTATTCTTTTTATAGACGAGATCCATACTATTGTAGGTGCTGGCGGAGCAACAGGTTCACTTGACGCTTCAAACATGTTCAAACCTGCATTAGCTAGAGGTGAAATCCAATGTATTGGTGCTACCACTCTTGACGAGTACAGACAATACATTGAGAAAGATGGCGCTTTAGAAAGACGTTTCCAAAAAGTAATCGTTGAACCAACTTCTGTTGAAGAAACAATCGCTATTTTGAATAACGTAAAAGATAAATACGAAGATCACCACAATGTGACTTATACTCCAGAAGCTATTGAGGCTTGCGTTAAGTTAACAAACAGATATATGTCTGAGCGTTTCTTACCAGACAAAGCTATTGATGCGATGGACGAAGCTGGTTCACGCGTGCACATTACCAACATTGATGTTCCGAAACAAATTTTGGATCTAGAACGTCAATTGGAAGAAGTTCGCGAAATGAAAAATATGGTTGTTAAAAAACAAAAATATGAAGAAGCAGCCAAACTTCGTGATGATGAAAAACGTATCGAAAAAGATCTTGCGTTAGCACAAGAACAATGGGAAGAAGATTCTAAAAACAACAGAATCGAAGTTACAGAAGACAATGTAGCTGATGTTGTTTCTATGATGACTGGAATTCCCGTAAACAGAATTGCGCAAACAGAAAGCAACAAATTGGCTCAATTGCCAGAATTGATTCAGAATAAAGTAATTGGTCAAAACGAAGCCGTTCTTAAAATCGCTCGTTCTATCCAACGTAACAGAGCTGGACTTAAAGATCCTAATAAACCAATCGGTTCATTCATTTTCTTAGGTCAGACTGGTGTTGGTAAAACACAATTGGCCAAAGTATTAGCTAAAGAATTATTCGATTCAGAAGATGCTTTAGTTCGTATCGATATGAGTGAATACATGGAGAAATTTGCGATTTCTCGTTTAGTTGGAGCGCCTCCAGGATACGTCGGGTACGAAGAAGGTGGTCAATTGACTGAGAAAGTTCGTAGAAAGCCATACTGTGTCGTTCTTTTAGACGAGATCGAAAAAGCGCATCCAGATGTATTCAACATGATGCTTCAAGTTTTAGATGACGGATATTTGACAGATAGTTTAGGTCGTAAAATTGACTTCAAAAATACTATCATTATCATGACATCTAACGTTGGTGCACGCCAATTGAAAGATTTTGGACAAGGTGTTGGATTCGGAACTGCCGCAAGAACAGCTCAAGCCGATGAAAACTCAAAAAGCATTATCGAAAATGCATTGAAGAAAACTTTTGCTCCTGAGTTCTTAAACAGAATTGATGATGTAATTGTATTCAACGCATTGGAAAAAGCTGATATCGATTTGATTATCGAAATCGAATTGAAAAAACTATATTCTCGTATTGCAGAGTTAGGCTACAAATTAAGCTTAACAGACAAAGCAAAAGCGTTTATTGCCGAAAAAGGTTTTGACAAACAGTTTGGAGCTAGACCGTTGAAAAGAGCAATTCAGAAATATGTTGAAGATTTGTTAGCAGAAGAAATCATCACTTCAAAAATACATTCTGGTGATGAAATCTGGATGGATCTAAAAGATGATTCACAAGAATTATCAGTTGAAATCCATAAAGCTGAAGAGCCAACGAATCAATAAATTAGTCAAAATTTATAACAGAAATAACTTACCCGTTACGTTTTCATAACATAACGGGTATTTTTTTTATTAAAAATCACTATCTTTAGTAAAAGCAAATAGCTATTTTTGAATTTAAATTCTATAACAAAACCTGTTTGGGAGTCAAATCAAAAAAACATTTAAACACATAGAAACATAGATTTTTATTTTACTAAAGAAAGGAAAATCAAAAGAAACTAGTTTCTAACACATAGCAAACTATGTTAATTTATGCAAGTGAAACGCCTTTTATGCAGTTTCAAATACTATGTTTCTATGTGTTTGAAATAATTACAACCAACAGATCATAAAACTAAATAAAACTTATGCTTCAAAACAAAGTCATTTTAGGCAGCGAAGAATGGTGCTCATTTCCAGAACTTGGAATCCCGACAATTAAGGCTCGTGTTGATTCTGGTGCCAAAACTTCGGCAATGCACGCTTTAAACATAGCGCCTTTTATAAAAAATGATGCCAATTGGGTTAAATTCGACATTAATCCGATTCAGAATAATATCAAAACCATTATTCATTGTGAAGCACCTTTGGTCGACAAGCGAATTGTAAAAAGCTCGAGCGGTTTTAGAGAACATCGTTATGTGATCCAAACCAGCTTGAAAATTGGCGATGCCAAATGGCCAATCGAAATGACTCTGACTAATCGCGATTCTATGGGTTTCAGAATGCTTTTAGGACGCGAAGCTATGAGCGGAAGGGTTTTAGTAGATCCTGAACAAAAATACCTTTTAGGACAGCCTACAGCAGAATCTTTAAAAGAATTATATCAAAACTCAGAAAAAGCAAAAACTGGTTTGCGAATTGGTCTTTTGGCCAGCAATCCAGAATTGTATAGCAATAAAAGAATTATGGAAGCCGGCGAAATGCGCGGTCACGAAATGCATTTCTTAAATATCAAGGAATGCTATATGAAATTGGATGCCAAGAAACCTGAGATTCATTACAGAGGCGGAAAAATTCTAAACGAATTTGATGCTATTATTCCAAGAATTCGTCCGAGCATTACTTTTTACGGTTGTGCTTTAACACGCCAGTTTGAAGCTTTGAAGGTTTTTGTTTTGAATTCTGCTACAGCCATTACTCAATCTAGAGATAAATTATATTCTTTACAATTATTACTGAATAGCGGAATCGATATTCCAACTACTGGATTTGCCAATTCTCCGCTTGATACAGACAATTTAATTAAAATGGTTGGCGGTTCACCTTTAATTGTAAAATTATTAGAAGGAACACAGGGAAAAGGTGTCGTTTTGGCTGAAACAAAAAAAGCTGCAGAAAGTGTTATCAATGCTTTCAAAAGTTTAAATGCCAACATTTTAGTTCAAGAGTTTATTAAAGAAGCCAACGGAAAAGACATTCGCTGTTTTGTGATTGACGGAAAAGTGGTTGCTGCAATCCAACGTGAGGCTATGCCTGGCGAATTTAGAGCAAACATTCACCTTGGCGGAACGGCATCTGTTATTAAAATTACTCCTGAAGAGAAAAAGATTGCCATTAAAGCGGCAAAAGCAATGGATCTAAAAGTTGCGGGTGTTGATATTATTCGCTCTTCTAAAGGTCCGTTATTGCTTGAAGTAAACTCTTCCCCAGGTCTTGAAGGAATTGAAGGCGCAACCAACAAAGATGTGGCCGGAGAAATGATTAGAGCTATTGAAAAGAATTTTAAATTATAATTAATTTAGTCTTTTTCAACACTCCATTTATGAAAAAAATCACAATCTTTCTAATTTTAATCCTATTTGGATGCAGTAAAAATGATTGCACTAATAATGAAAAGATTAGAAAGATTGAAACTGATAAAATTATAGAAACCCTTTTCCAACAAAAATATATAGAGAATTATAAAAATTCATATACGTTTTGCATTAGTCTCAGAAAACTCAAAATCAACACAGAAAGTTTATATACTGATTCAACAAAAAAAATAAAAACTGTAAAGCTTCCCAGGATTGGCCCAAAAATTTTTGAAAATGCTGAAATCTATATTGAAAACCTTCTTGAGGTAAATTTAAATGGGAAAAAGTTTTTTAACCTCAATGATTCAATAAATTTTGTCAAACAAAATAATTGCTTTTTAGAATATACATTACCCAAAACAGTCAGCAGAAAGGTAAAAACAATTTCAGTTTTTCAAGCAGAAAAAGACGAAAACTTCATTATTTTATCAGTTCCTATTTTTTCTGAAGACAACAAAAAAGTCTATATCAAAGTTGATTATTATCCCAAAAGATATCAGTATGGAACATCTCTATATCTAGCAAAAATAGATAGTGTTTGGAAAGTCATATCAAGTAAAGACTATTACGGTACCTACTGATTTTTTTATTATTTTAAAAGCTTTGTCAAAATCCTAAACTTTGAAAGAGCTTTTTTATTTAACTTTAAAATAAAATGACTTTTCCTTATTTAGACATAATCATCCGAAGTGTTGCCGTTTATTTTTTCATGACAATTGCTTTACGAATATTTGGCAAAAAAGAACTTTCTCAATTAAACACAGCCGATGTAATTCTTATTTTATTAATCAGCAATTCTGTTCAGAACGCAATGGTTGGTCCTGATACAAGTTTAACGGGAGGATTAATTGCTGCTTTAGTTTTGTTTGTAATAAATTTTGTCATTAAAAAACTGACTCGCAAGTACAAAACTCTTAGCAAAATACTATTGGACAAACCCGAAGTATTAATTCACGACGGAAAATTAGATTTTAAAGCTTTAAGCAGATTAGATATTTCTGACGAAGAGCTTAAGGAAGCCATGAGAGAACACGGAATTGAATTTTTTAAAAATGTAAAACTGGCCATGTTAGAAATTGACGGAACGATCAGTATCATTTCTGAAGATCAAAACCAATTAAAACAGACGCATTACAAACGCAGACATAACCGTAAAAATCTTCAAAAGTTTTAATTTTTAACGAATCAAAATCAACTACTCGTTACGGATTCGTTTATTTCCCAACTTGAATTCTAACCGCTCCTAAACCATCTTTAAAATCATCTGCTTTTTCGTATTTCGGAGTAACGATTTCCTTTCCTTCTTTGTCAATAAAACCATATTGGCTGTTCAACTTTATTACAGCTATTCCATCTTTAAAAGATTCAATCAAATCATATTTTACAGAAGTGATTTCTTTTCCACTTTTATCAATCAATCCGTATTTATCGCCTAATTTCACTTGAATCAAATCCTCGTTCAAAACCATGAAATCGTATTGTATTGGCACAATTTCTTTTCCTTCATTATCTAAGATGCCATATTTATTCTCCTGTTTTACAATTGATACATTGTCTTTAAAATAAAAATTCATATCGTACTTCACAGGAATTACAATTTTTCCGTCTTCACTAATTACTCCATATTTAGAATTAGATTCTACTATTGCAAAACCATCTTTAAAATTCTGTACGCGATCATAAGTTGGCGGAACAACCTCTTTTCCAATCTGATCTACAATACCAAATTTGCCATTTAATTTCACAACTGCAAACCGATCTGTAAAATCAATTATTTCGTCATATTTTGGACTTATTTCTTCTCCAACCACATCGATAAAACCCCATTTATTATTCAGTTTGACAGCTGTTATTTCAGCTGATAAGGCTTTTACATCATCGTATTTTTTAGTTAGCAAAACATCAGAAGATTTAACTAAATATTGAGCTTTAGCATTTTTATTGCTCACTATTATCCAATTCGGTTTGTTAATTATTTCATCATAAATACAGCGAATAACTTCTTTTCCGGTTTTATCTACCACACCGCTTTTTCCTTTTAATTGTACAACGGCAAAACCATTTTCAAATGCGCTGATACCATCATACTTGCAAGGAACGATTTCTTTTCCTGTCTGATCGACAAAACCATATTTAAAAGTTTTTTCCTTTAATTGAGCAAAACTAGTTTTTACAATCAGCAATAAAACCAATACAATTATTCTCTTCATTATTTTAAATATTAAACTATTTCCAAAAGTCTATAAAATTAGCTATTCATATAGCCTCTAAAAGCTTTTATACTTTTACTTTAAAACAAATTAAAACAAAAAAAACCGATTTCAGATTTGAAATCGGTTTTCTATATTAACAAAAATGTGATTTAGTTTCACATTTTACAAAATTCATTTTATTAGATTAGATGAAGACGCTTAAAATGAAGTAAACCAAACCTGCTAGAATAGCTGAAATTGGAATAGTCAAGATCCAAGCCCAGATTAAACTTACTGTAACTCCCCATCTAACGGCAGATACACGTTTTGTTAATCCAACCCCGATAATAGAACCTGTAATAGTGTGCGTCGTACTTACTGGGATTTTTAAGTGTTCTGTAAAGTAAAGCGTTAAAGCTCCTGCAGTTTCAGCTGCTACACCTTCAAATGAACTTACTTTTGTGATTTTAGAACCCATTGTTTTCACAATTTTCCATCCACCGCTCAAAGTTCCTGCAGCAATGGCAGAATAACATGCCAACGGGATCCAGCTTGGCATTACGCCTTTAATTCCTAAATCATCGTTTGGAAGCACAACATCTAACCAAGCATCCATATGAACTCCTGGATTTGTATTGATATAAACTGCTACAGCCGCAGCTATAATTCCCATTACTTTTTGAGAATCATTTCCTCCGTGACCTAAACTAAATGCCGCAGAAGACAATAATTGCATTTTCTTTAAAGCAGCATCTGCTTGATGAAGATTTAAACTGCTGAATAGTAAACAAAAACCACTTACAGTTAAGATAATAAAAGCTACTAAGAACCATTTAATATTATGAGCTTCAAAAGCAACACTCCAGAAATGTGAATCAAATCTTGGTTTTTCAATTTTTTCGTAAGGCACCATTTGGTAGTATACAAAAACAATAGTAGCAATCATTAAAGCTGCAGTAAAGATTTTAGGACCGATAGTTTTACGAGAAGCATTTAAAAGCCAGATTGAAATTAAATAAGAAGCTAATGCTCCTAATAATGGCGCTAAGACGATAAATGCAATGATAATAAGAACTCCCGAAGGCATTGCTCCATCTTTTCCTGCTTTGTACCAGCTTACAATTTCATACCAATAGTGAGTTGCTCCGTCTTCTCCAACATAACCAGAGAAACCGTGAACCGCAATAGCATGCGCCACAGCAGCTCCAGCAAAACCGCCGATAAGAGTATGAGAAGAACTCGAAGGAATTCCCAACCACCAAGTCAATAAATTCCAGCAGATCGCAGCAATAACTCCAGCCAAAATTACAACTAGGTTAATCTCCATAGTGTGCGCCGTTTTAGCAACAGTATCTGCAACACCAAATCCGAAAACCCAATACGCCAGAAAGTTAAAAAATGCTGCCCAGACTACCGCCTGAAAAGGTGTCAAAACCTTTGTCGCAACAACAGTCGCAATAGCATTTGCCGCATCATGAAAACCATTGATGTAATCAAAAATTAAGGCAAGTACTATAATTAATATAAGTATAGTCATAAGATTATAACTTCAGATTGAAAAATTGAATTAAGAATGTTTTACAGAAATAGATTCTAGTATGTTCGCAACACTCTTACATTTATCTGTTGCTGATTCTAAAACAGATAACACTTCTTTATATTTAATAATATTTTTAGCATCTGTTTCGTTTTCAAAAATTTCAAAAACTGCTTTGTTATAAACGTTATCAGATTTGTTTTCTAGTTTGTTGATTCTAGCACAAGCATCTTTAATAACTTTAAAGTTTTGTAGGTTTCTCAACTCTTTCACTGCACTGTCAATGTTTTGACAAGCTTCAAGGTTGATTTCTGTCATCTTTCTGATAGATTTTGTAATCTTATCAACTTGATACAATCTCATACGGCTAGATGCACCGTGAAGGTAATCTGCAACGTTATCAATTGAAGTAATTAACGTATGAATATCTTCTCTGTCAAACGGAGTAATAAAGTTTCTGCTTAACTCTAAGTTAGTCTGACGAGTAATGTCTTCTCCTTTTTGTTCTAATTCGTCAATTTTTTGAAAAAGGATCTCTCTTTCTTTTAATGGTAAATTTACAGCTTCGTGTAAGTTAGAAGCTAATTCAATTAAATTGCTTGAAGCCTCTTCAAAAAGTGGAAAGAATTTTTTGTCTTTCGGCACTAAAAATTGGAAAATACTGTTTATTGACATTGTTTTATTTTTGATAGTGCAAAATTACCTTCAATAACACGTTCCAGTGTTAAGCCATTGTTAACAAATCGTTTTCAATTTGAAAACTCGAAAGGAATAAAACAGTGTTTTCTATGTCATTATGTAAAATTCTGTCTTCTTTTACCAAAGGCACCACTTCTCTATAGCTGTTTAAGAACATTTCGATAAAGTCGCTTGATTTTAGAGGCTCTCTGTACGCAATTGCCTGAGAAGCATTCAACAATTCGATTGCCAAAATACGCTCTAAATTATCTAAAATTCGTAAGGCTTTTGTCGCACCGTTTGCTCCCATGCTCACGTGATCTTCTTGTCCGTTGCTCGAAACAATGCTGTCGATACTCGCCGGAGTTGCCAATTGTTTGTTCTGACTTGCAATACTGGCTGCAGTATATTGCGGAATCATAAATCCTGAATTTAATCCCGGATTATCAACCAAAAATGCAGGAAGATTACGCAATCCAGAAATTAACTGATACGTTCTTCTTTCAGAAATGCTTCCTAATTCGGCCAAAGCAATTGCCAAAAAGTCTAAAGCTAATGCCAATGGCTGTCCGTGGAAATTTCCACCAGAAATAATCTGATCGGCTTCTATAAAAATATTTGGATTATCCGTTACCGAATTGATTTCTGTTTTGAATACTTTTCTAACATAATCAATTGCATCTTTTGAAGCTCCGTGAACCTGCGGCATGCAACGGAAAGAATACGGATCCTGAACATGTTTCTTTTCTTGAGCAATGATTTCACTTCCGTCCAAGAATTCAGTAATTCTCTGTGCAGTTACAATTTGTCCTTTATGCGGACGTATATAATGTATCAATTCATTAAATGGCTCAATTCTTCCATCAAAACCTTCCAGAGAAATAGTTCCGATTAAATCTGCCAAATACGAATATTTATACGCTTTAATTAAAATATGTGCTCCATAAGCACTCATAAACTGCGTTCCGTTCAATAAAGCCAAACCTTCTTTTGATTGTAAAACGATTGGTTCCCAGTTAAAATGTTTTAAAACTTCAGCAGAAGCAACCTTTTTTCCTTCAAATAATACAATTCCCTCTCCTATTAAAGGTAAAGATAAATGCGCCAAAGGAGCTAAATCCCCAGAAGCCCCAAGTGAACCTTGAGTATATATTATCGGAAGAATATCATTATTATAGAAATCAACCAAACGCTGCAATGTGATTAACTGAATTCCAGAATGCCCATAGCTTAAAGATTGGATTTTTAGCAGAAGCATCATCTTTACGATCTCAGCTGGAACTTCCTCACCTGTTCCGCAAGCGTGCGATTTTACTAAGTTTTCCTGAAGTTTAGATAAGTTTTCATTAGAGATTTTTACACTATATAAAGATCCGAAACCTGTATTGATTCCGTAAATCGGAGCCGTATGCGATGCCATTTTCTTGTCTAAATAATCACGGCATTTCTGAACATTTACTTTAGCTTCTTCAGACAATTCAAGTATTTTATTCTGACTTAAAACTTCTTGTAATGTTTCTAAAGTGATCGTTTCCGAACTTATATAATGAATCTCTCTCATGATGATTGTAAATTTTAAACGCCAAAATTCAACAAATCAATATTAAAAAGCAACATTTTATCACAATAATTAAAATTTCGATAAAAACTCTTAACATACATTCAATGTCTTTTTTAATCAAAATATATCGTTTTGGTCCATTATTAATGTCTTTTTGGGCTAAACATCAATCTCTTGCACGAACTAAATCTTCAAAAAACGCTGTTCAAAATATAGCAAAACATCAATTTAACATATCCAATTTTAACAAATACTCAATATTGATTTATAGAGATTTGAATTATTAAAATATTCGTAAAAAAGCTTTTTGAGTTTTTAACTCTTATAAAAAGCTGTACTTTTGAAAAATCAAAAATGAAAAGTAACAGCATAAAATATCATTCTACAATTATTACAACTCAAACAGGAGTTGCAATTGCTGCTACCATTATTTCTACTACAACAACTACTACCCCTTAGGGGTATACATTTTTACATATAATCCAGTTCGTATATACTTTTTTTCTAAAAAGAAGAAAGGTAATGAATACATAAAAAATAGTTGCAAAAGAAAAAATATCACACAAAATGAAAGTATTAAAATTTGGCGGAACTTCGGTAGCCAATGCTCAAAATATAAAACTCGTTCTCGACATTGTTAACCAAAAAGCAAAGCAAGATCAATTAGTTGTAGTAGTTTCTGCTTTAAGTAAAGTAACTGATTTACTGCAATTGGCAGCGGCAAAAGCGGCAGCAAACGACGAAAGCTTTAGAGAAGTTGTTGCTGAAATCGAGAAAAAACACCTTGACACTCTTAAAGAACTGATTCCTGTAAGCGAACAAAGCAGTCTTTTAAGCCATGTAAAAAGAATCATCAACCATTTAGAAACTTTATTAGACGGATGTTTCTTGCTTGGCGAATTGTCTCCAAGAACTGCCGATACTATTTTAAGTTTTGGTGAACTGCTTTCGTCTTTCATCATCGCTCAAGCGTATCAGCAAATCAGCAAAGATGCGGTTTACAAAGACAGCCGAGAATTAATTAAAACAGATAACAACTTCGGAAAAGCAGCTGTTAACTTCGAAGTTTCTAATAAATTAATTCAAGAATATTTTGCTGAAAACAAATCTAGAATCAACATTTTGCCTGGATTTATTGCACAAACTTTAGACGGAATCACTTCGACTTTAGGACGTGGCGGTTCTGATTACACTGCAGCCATTATCGCGGGAGCAATCGATGCGGAACAATTGGAAATCTGGACTGACGTAAACGGAATGTTTACTGCAAACCCAAAAATTGTAAAACAAGCGCAGCCAATTGCGAATATCTCTTATCAAGAAGCAATGGAATTGTCGCATTTTGGTGCAAAAGTGTTGTATCCGCCAACAATTCAGCCAGTTTTAAGAAAAAACATTCCGATTTTAATCAAAAATACTTTTGAACCAGAAGCTGAGGGAACTTTGATTTCGAATCAGATTTCATCAAAAGATACTGTTGTAAAAGGAATTAGCCATATTGATCATATTTCGCTTTTAACACTTGAAGGCCCAGGAATGATTGGAGTTGCGGGCTCATCAAGACGTTTGTTTGAAGTATTATCTCAGGAAAAAATCAACGTAATTTTTATTACTCAGGCTTCTTCTGAGCATTCAATTTGTATCGGAATCTTAAATTCGGATGCTGATAATGCCGAAGCCGCAATTAACAGAGCTTTTGAAATCGAAATTTCTCAGAACAAAATCGATCCTTGTTACGTAGAAAAAGATCTTTGCATTATTGCTTTGGTGGGTGAAAACATGAAAAATCACCAAGGTTTAAGCGGTAGAATGTTCAGTACTTTAGGAAAAAACAACGTAAACATTCGTGCGATTGCGCAAGGTGCTTCTGAAAGAAACATTTCAACTGTAATTAACGAAAGAGACGTTAAAAAAGCGTTGAATACACTTCACGAGAATTTCTTCGAAGAAAACACAAAACAGCTAAACCTATTTGTAATGGGAGTTGGAAATGTGGGCGAAAAATTCATTGAGCAGATTCATAATCAAAGAAAGTTTTTAAAAGATAATTTAAAAATCAACGTTCGTGTAATTGCTTTGTCTAACTCAAGAAAAATGATTTTTGATGAAGACGGAATTTCTTTAAAAAATTGGGATGCCGCTTTAAGCGAAGGCGAACCAGCAAGCATTGAAGAATTTATCAAAAAAGCAAAAGAACTGAATTTACGTAACAGCATTTTTGTGGATATTACTGCAAACGCAACAGTTTCTGAAGCATATGAGAAATTCTTAAAAGAAAGTATTGCGGTTGTAACTTGCAACAAAATTGCTTGTTCTTCTGCTTACGACAACTATAAAAAATTAAAAAGCTTATCTCGCCAATACAACGCTCCGTTTTTATTTGAAACGAATGTTGGTGCGGGATTGCCAATTATTGATACGGTAAAAAACCTTATTGCATCTGGTGATAAAGTGCATAAAATTCAAGCGGTTTTATCTGGAAGTTTGAACTTTATTTTCAACAATTTTGACGAAAACAATTCTTTCCACGATGTGGTAAAAGAAGCTGGAGTTCAAGGTTTCACAGAACCAGATCCAAAAATTGACTTAAGCGGAATCGACGTAGCTCGTAAAATCCTAATTCTTATTCGCGAAAGCGGTTACGAAATGGACATCGACGCCATTGCGAACGAATCGTTCCTGCCAGCAGAATGTTTAGCAACAACAAACAACGAAGATTTCTTTGCTTCACTAATCAAACATGCTGCTCATTTTGAAGGTATTTATAAAGAAGCTTTAGCCAAAGATTCAAGATTGAAATACGTAGCACAATTTGAAAACGGAAAAGCAAGCGTAGGTCTGCAATTCATTCCAAAAGATCATCCTTTCTATAATTTGGAAGGAAAAGACAATATCGTGTTGTTCTACACAGATCGTTACGTAGATCAGCCTTTATTGATCAAAGGAGCCGGAGCCGGAGCAGCGGTAACTGCCTCAGGAATTTTTGCGGATGTAATTAGAATTGGAAACGTTTAGTGAGTGACAAAGTAACAAAGAAACAAAGGTTCAAAGTTTTTTCCTTTCTTTCTTTGTCACTTAGCTCCTGTGAAACCTAAACAAAATAACTAACGTAGTAAAGCCTTTGTCACTTTGTCACTTTGTTACTTTGAATCTTAAAAAAAATGGAAATTAAACTTTTTTGTCCCGCTACAATCGCCAACCTCTCATGCGGATTTGACGTATTGGGACTTTGCTTAGACAATGCGGGCGATGAAATGATTGTTCGAAAAGTCGATCAAAAAGGAGTTCGAATCACTAAAATTGTCGGTGCCGATTTGCCTTTGGAAACCGAGAAAAACGTTTCTGGAGTTGCGGCTTTGGCAATGCTTGAAACTTTAGATGAATTAGACTTCGGATTCGAAATCGAAATTTATAAAAACATAAAAGCCGGAAGCGGAATCGGAAGCAGTGCGGCAAGTTCTGCCGGAGCGGTTTTCGGAATTAATGAATTATTAGGAAGACCGTATTCTCGTAAAGATTTAGTTCAGTTTGCGATGCAGGGCGAGAAATTAGCTAGCGGAAACGCACATGCCGACAACGTTGCTCCTGCCCTTTTAGGCGCCTTTACTTTGGTAAGAAGTTATTCGCCTTTGGATATTATCAGAATTGACAGTCCGGAAGAATTATACGCAACAGTGGTTCATCCTCAAATTGAATTAAAAACGTCTGATGCACGTTCGGTTTTAAAACAAAACGTTTCCCTAAAAAGCGCTATCACGCAATGGGGCAACGTAGGCGGATTGGTCGCAGGTCTTTACACTAAAGATTATGATTTAATTGGAAGATCTCTTCACGACGAAATCGTTGAACCAGTTCGTAGCGTTTTAATTCCAGGATTTGACCAAATCAAGCAAACGGCTTACGAAAACGGCGCTTTAGGTTCTGGAATTTCAGGTTCTGGTCCGTCGATTTTCGCTTTAAGCAGAGGAAAAGAAACCGCCGAAAAAATCGCAAAAGCCATGAGCGACGTTTACGAAAAAATGAATTTGCCATATGAAATTCACGTTTCGAAAATCAATCCTGATGGAGTTAGGATTCTTTGATTCAATTAAAAATTAAAAATTTAGAATTACAAATTATGCGAGGCGTTTGTCAGGCTGAGCGGAGTCGAAGCCCACACAAAGTATAGACACAAAACATAACCATACAGTTTGTCATTTCGACGTAAGGAGAAATCTTCGCGAGAAGCTCGACAAAGATTGGCTAAACATTGCGGAGTTACTTACGAAGATTTCTCCTTACGTCGAAATGACAAAAATGCGCTGAAAACATTACAACACAAACCATTGGAATTTGGAATTTTAGCACTGGAATTTACGTTCCAAAAAATCTAAAATCTAAAATCAAAAATTTAAAATAATGAAATACTACAGTTTAAACCATAATGCCCCAAAAGTTTCTTTTCAGGAAGCAGTTATACAAGGATTAGCAACTGACAAAGGATTATATTTCCCAGAAAGCATTACACCGCTTGATCCTTCATTTTTTGATAAAATCGAAAGTTTAAGCCACGAAGAAATTGCTTTTGAAGCGATTAAACAATTCGTTGGCGACGAAATCCCAGCAGAAAAACTAAAAGAAATAATTGCCGAAACTTTAATTTTTGATTTTCCTGTTGTTAAAGTCGAAGACGGGATCTATTCGTTAGAATTATTTCACGGGCCAACAATGGCGTTTAAAGACGTTGGAGCGCGTTTTATGTCGCGTTGTTTGGGTCATTTCAACAAAGACAAAAAAGATTCTAAAAACACGGTTTTAGTAGCGACTTCCGGAGATACGGGCGGAGCCGTTGCAAGCGGATTTCTTGGCGTTGACGGCGTTGATGTTGTCATTTTATATCCGTCAGGAAAAGTGAGCGATATTCAGGAAAAGCAATTGACTACTTTAGGGCAAAACATTAAAGCGCTTGAAGTGGACGGCGTTTTTGACGATTGTCAGGATATGGTGAAAAAAGCGTTTTTAGATGAAACTCTGGCGCACAAAAACCTGACTTCTGCCAACTCTATTAATATTGCACGCTGGTTGCCGCAAATGTTTTATTTCTTCTTTGCTTACAAAGCCTTGAAAAGCCAAAACAAACCTTTAGTTTTCTCTTGCCCAAGCGGAAACTTCGGGAATATCTGCGCGGGAATTATGGCAAAAAAATTAGGTTTGCCAATTGAACATTTCGTTGCTTCTACAAACGTAAACGACACGGTGCCAAGATTCTTAAAAAACGGAAAATACGACCCGAAACCTTCTAAAGCAACAATTTCTAACGCCATGGACGTTGGAAACCCAAGCAACTTTATTAGAATTCAGGAATTATACAATAATGATTTAAAAGCTTTCGAAAAAGACTTTTCTTCTTACAGTTATACTGACGAAGAAACACTTGAAGCACTAAAGAAAATTTACAATACAGACGGTTACATTGCAGAACCGCACGGCGCTGTTGGTTATTTAGGTTTGAAAAAAGAGCTTGAAAAACACTCAAATGCCATTGGTATTTTCTTAGAAACAGCGCATCCTATTAAATTCTTAGATGTGGTGGAGCCTGCTTTAGGAATTACACTTCCTATTCCTGCTCAAATTGAGAGTGTTATTAATGAGAAAAAAGTTAGTGTGAAGATTGGGACTTATGAGGAGTTGAAAAGTTTTTTGGGATAACCTATTTACATAAGAAAGTGGTTTAAAACTAGGTCCTTTTTTATATATAATAATCAACTCTAAAAAACATCTACATTTTTGAACATGAAAAAGTTCCATATTTTGTCATAAAACCTTTAAAATTAATAAGAAAAAAAGATATATTTGAAAGTAAGAAAGTTAAATTACATCTTCGTCTACATAGAAGTTAGAGGGCATTGTGAAAACATACTTAAATACAACTGAAAAAAAATGATTCGAGATTATCAAGAAATAATAAATGTAATTAGTGACAGGTTTAGTAACTCATTGTCGCAGCTGGATATTATTACTTGGCTAGAAAATTTCGATAAAACTGATTGGAAAAAAGCATTAACAGTTTTAAACAATTTTGAATACTATTCGACAAAAGACATTATCAAAGAATACGAAAACGGATTACAGAACATAATTAATAATTCTAGTGGAAAAATTTTCTTAATTCCTGTCGGAAATATTCGTAAAAAAGGAAATGAAAGGATTGTGTATTATTTTGGGAAAAGTGGCAGTGCAATGGTATATTATTTAAAAAAAACACCTTCTTTTACTAGAAATTCTAATAGACTTACACTTCTCGAAGAAAGTAAGTTTTCTGAATTACCAGAAAATGCTACTATTGTACTGGTTGATGACTTCTCAGGGACTGGTGGCACTATTTTAGAATATTATAATAAAATTAAAACAGAATTACCTGAAAAGCATACAATCATTGTTCTTACAGTTGCATTTATGGAAAAAGCTGAAGAAACGCTTAAAAAGTCCAATATTCACTTAATTGGAAATAAAAAGATTCCAGCATTTTCTGAAAGAGGTTCAGTTTTTGGATACTATCCAAAAATGAAAGCAATTAGAGATTTTTGTTTTAGGTATGGTAATGATCTCTACTCTTTAGAAGATTACAATAATAAAAATAAACAGCACCCTTTGGGCTATCAAAATACACAAGCTTTAATTGGTTTTGAACATTCAATCCCAAATAATACTTTATCTATAATATGGGCAGATTGTAAAAATAAAAATAATGACACATATTGGAGTCCACTATTTCCAAGAAGAGGTAATTTAATAATTGAGCGTTCTAAAGAATTTAAACAAAATCAAAGTTATTGGGTAAGCATTCTTTACAAGTTAGGATTAAATAATAATTTATTTAATGATGAAGAAAAATATCAAACCCAAACAATTCAATTAGTATCAATTCTTTATTTAAAAAGAAAGCAGAAATCTGACTTATCAATAAGTTTAATGCTGGGAATAAATATCAATGAATACGATTCTATTATTAATATTGGTAAGGAAAAAAATCTATTTGACAATAATGGGAAATTAACTACAAATGCAATTAATATAATTGAACTAATAAGAAAAAAGATTAAATTCCAAAACAATAGTCAAATCATCAATCAATTAAAAATAGAAGAAGATATCGTTTACGTGCCAAAAGTATTTCAGGGGAGTTCATGAGTAAATTCAATTAGCTTTGTCAATAAAAATTGACTTCTTTGTCCCGTTTGGATTAAGGACTATTAAAGCTACATTATACTGATTTGTGCATAACACCTCGTTCCTCGGGCCACGCACAATTCACTTCGTGAATTGATTTCAAAATAGAGTAATTGAATTAAAATGGACTTTCCTCGAAATATATACATTGAAGCAGCCAAAAATGAAGGACATACTTCCACATTTTTAGAAAATACTTTAAGTTATATAGACAACTTAAGAAGTAAAAATTTACCAGTCATTTTTTCTCTAAAGCACTTTTCTATTCTAATTGGGATGGAATTAAGTGATGTAATAAAAATCATTCAAAATAGAAATAATTATTATTCATACTATTTAATTAAAAAGAAAAAGGGAGGATTACGAAGAATTGTAGCGCCATACAAAGATTTGAAATTTATGCAAAGTTGGATAAAGGAAAACATACTTGACAATTTAGAAGTCCACCAACTAGCAACAGGTTTTATAAAAAAAAAGTCTATTCTAAATAATGCAAAAAATCACGAAAATAGCGATGTTATTTTAAATCTTGATTTGAGAAATTTCTTTGAAACAATAAATGAAAAAAGAGTATATGGTATTTTTAGTTCATTAGGATATTCCGCAAATTTATGCGTAGAATTTGCTAAAATCTGCACGGCTCAAATTCCAGAGGATAAGTATGAAATTATGTCATCTGAGGAACAAGAATATTTTGAAGAGCTATATAATTTAAAAGAATCTGTTTTAGTGCAGGGTGCACCAACAAGCCCAATTTTATCAAACTTAGTCTGTAGAAGATTGGATTTGAGGCTTTCAAAACTTGCAAATAAATTAGTGGTAAATTATTCGAGATATGCTGACGATATTACATTTTCGGGGGATAGAAATAACTTACCTAACATTGGAATTTTAAAAAAAATAATTGAAGATGAAAATCTAAAAATAAATTGGGATAAGGTAGGAAAGTACAAAAGAGGGCAACGACAAATTGTTACAGGATTATTAATCGACGGTAAAGTAAGAGTTCCTAAAAAGTTCAAGAAGGAAATATACAGACACTTACATTTTTGTTCGAAATATGGTGCATATTCGCATTTTAAAAGAATTTGTCCTGAAAAAAGTTATGGAAAAGAGTGGTTACTTGGTAAAATCTATTTTGTTTATTCAATAGAACCTGAAGAAGCAAAAAAAATGCTTAAAATAGCTAATTCTATTAATTGGGAGATATAATATAAGAACTTAAAAAAACAAACTAATCTTTTACTTATAAAATAAATTAGCTTTTTTCAAGAATAATAATCTACAATCAGCAATAACACTCGTTAGTAAAATAATTAACGAATAAAAAAAGACCTCATCAAAGGTCTCTTTTCAATTTAATATATCTCCAAAAAACGGTTATTTCCCATTCAATAATTTCTCTAAATACTCAACTTTATCTTTTTCAGCTTGCACCAAACGTTCGTAAAGTTCTACAACTTTATCTAAAGGATTAAAAGTACAATTGTAATCACCTGTTGTAATAATAGGAATAGTACCGTGATCTTGAAAAGTATTTCCAATAATATTAAAAACCGCTTCTTCCGAAAAGTTTTTAATTGCTTCAACAGAAACTCCAAGGGCTTTTGCAATCTCAATTAATCTTTGCTCGTCAACCGTTTCGCTGTTTTCAATATTCGAAACCATCTGCTGGCTTATGCCTAAAGCCAATGCCAGTGCATCCTGCTTCATATCTTTAAGCTCTCTGATACGGCTTATATTTCTGCCGATATGTCTTGGTTTAGTTGCTGTACTCATAATTCAAAGATATTTAAAATTCTTAAACAAAACTCAATTTTCAGTAAAAAACAAAATTGTTTTTGTAAGATACGTATTTCATATTTCACGTAAATTATTGTTTATCAAGTTTACAAATAGACAAATCAATATTTATTTACAATATTAAAAATGAGTTGCCTCCAACTTTAGTTGGAGGTTTTATATTTCATGCCAAACTCGGCTTTAGCCAAAAAACAAGATGTTAGGCTAAAGCCATTTTTCATATTTAATTTTGTTCCCCCAGCTAAAGCTGGAGTCAATTCATTTTTTAGTTCCCAACAAATACAAAATCTTCGCAGGTCCAGATTTCACTTTTCCAACTTCCCAATTAAAATTATCTTTATTATTTAATTTAGAAATCAATTCGTTCATTTCGTCAACAGAATAGGTTCTTAAAGATGAAACCACGCCATCCCACAAAACTAAAATCGGCACAATTGGAATGAGATACGTAAAAATGATTCTGCCAATTTTAAACGGACGGATAAATGGCGTTGTCAGTAAAACAGAAATCGGCGAAAGTAGCATCGCTATAATACTCGGAACACTTCTCTCCTGCCCTTCAAAAATAGCAATCGAACTATCGGTATCAATCGCATTTTGCAGAATTTGTTGCGCATCTTTCGGTTTAAAATGATGAAAGGATAAAAATTGTGTTCGAAGTCCTTTTAAGTTTTCGGGAACATTTCTGGCATCAACGGAAGTTTTTACAAAATCGAAATTATCGGCTTGTTTTTGAGTATGTTCAAACGCAGGAATATTGGGATAATAATCCGTCAGCAGAATTTTTAAATCGGGATTGTTTTTTCGTAATTCGGCGTTGAGCCAAATCAGTCCGCCGCCTCCACCCGAAGCGAGATCTATAATTTGGTTGGTTTGGGTTTCTTTTATAACTTTTTCAATAACCGGAACAATTCCTCTATACATCGCAGTTTTATTAGAAAGAAACTGCAGAAAATCGGTCATGTAATTTCTAATAAATTCGGGAAGCCATTGTTGATCTTCAAATTCAAATAAGTGTATTCTGCTCATACTTTATTGATTTTGTGTTCCATACAAATTTCTAGAATTTTATTTAAATATTTACTTACATAAATTTAAAATCTTGTTTTTCATTACGCCCCAAATTGTAATTTTACATTTCACATTTTACAAAATATATGATTACAAAAGCAACAATCGAAGATATTCCAGCATTAACGATTTTAATCAACTCCGCTTACAGAGGTGAAACTTCTAAAAAAGGCTGGACAACCGAAGCGCATTTACTAGAAGGAAAAAGAACCGACGAACAGGAAATGACCGAAATCTTTCTTGATCCAAAAAATACGATTCTGAAATTTACAGCGAATGACAAAATCATTGGTTCGGTTTTATTGGTAGAAAAAGAACATCAATTGTACTTAGGAATGCTAACGGTTTCGCCAGAACTTCAAAACAGCGGAATCGGGAAAAAGCTTTTAGCCGAGGCCGAAAATCATGCAAAATCTCTTGGTTTATCAAGTATTATTATGACGGTTATTTCGGTTCGCGAAGAGCTTGTGGCTTGGTACAAACGTCATGGTTATGTAGATACTGGTAAACGTGAGGCTTTCCCTGAGAGTGAAATTCATACTACAGTTTCTGCTGAACCTTTGGAGTTTATTTATTTGGAGAAAAGTATTTAAGTTTTTTTTTTGCCACGAAGGCTCGAAGGCGCGAAGTTTTTTTTAATCTCGCAATCCCGGGATTGCGAGATTTTTTACGCAACGTTAGACGCACTGCAGTGCGTCTCTACAGAAGACCTTTGTCACTTTGTTACTCTGTACCTTTGATCTTTCAAATCAAGATACCGTTCTCTTAATCTTCGAAAGAAACTCGTGCGAAACACCTAAATACGAAGACAAATTCTTATTATTTATCGAACGTATCTTTTGCGGGTAACGCTCCTTAAAATCGAGATAACGCTGTTTTGAGGTTTTATGCAGCACATCCAAAAGCCGTTGCTGAATAGCTACATTGGCTCGTTCTATCATTAAAACATGAAACTTAATAAGTTTTGGAATTACGGCAAACAAATACGCTTTTTGCATTTTATTGATAACTACTATTTCGCTGTCTTCAATAGCTTTAATGTTGTATGTGGTTGGTTTTTGGTGGTAAAAACTTTCCAGATCGCAAATCCATTCGTTTTCGAAAGAGAAGAAAATGACGGTTTCTGTTCCGTTTTCGTTTAAAATGTAGGTTTTGAATGAACCTTTCATAATAAATCCTTCGTAACTGCTATTCGAATTCTGAACTTGTAGGAATTGATTCTTTTTCAATTTAATGAGTTCTGCTTTTGAGACAATAATATCCCATTCTTCATCTGTGAGCGGAATCTTTCGCTCAATGTTTGCTCGTAGTAGGTTGTACATCTTGTGGTTTTTGTGGTTTTTTGTGAGGATTAAGTTTGCTTTTTCAACTCATTATTAATTAGGGAATTATAACAATGTAATCGATTACGTAAAAATAGACATAAAATACATTTTTGTAAATTTAGAACTGTTAAAAAAACATATTTCATAGATTTTTTTACGAAAGTTTGAACTTGTTCAACTTTTTTCCTACAAATAATATTGAGTTTTGCGTTGTTAAACTTTTTAAATAACCAAACTTAATTATGAACTTAAAATCAAAACTTTCAATGTTCGCTACAGCATTGATTTTCGGATTTACGGCATGTAACTCCGAAGAAATCGCTTCAAACACAGAAGCAAGTATTCAACCAACAAATGAAACGATTGATGCATCTGCAGCCAATCCGACAGCTAAAATCGGAAATTGTGCTGAGGTTCCTGGATGGGCTTCGCTAAACGGTGGTACGACTGGCGGAGGTTCTTCTGCCGAAACCACAGTTACGACTTATGCTCAGTTGAAATCGGCTATTGAAAACACTGCTGTAAAAGTGATTAAAGTTTCTGGAACTATCACAGTTACAACAAGATTGTCATTTCAGGATCAGACCGGAAAAACGATTTATGGCGCAAGCGGAGCAAAATTGGTTTCGACAAACCAGACCAAAGATGCTTCTGGAATTATTAACATCAAAAGATGCAAAAACATCATCATCAGAAACCTGATTTTTGAAGGTCCTGGCGCTTATGACACTGATGGTTGGGATAATGCCATTTTGGATGAATGTACAAACGTATGGGTGGATCACTGCGAATTTAGAGATGGTGTTGATGGAAACTTCGACATTAAAAATAAATCAGATTATATTTCGGTTACATATTCTAAATTCCATTACTTAAAACCACCAAAAGCAGGAGGTTCTGGCGGAACTGACGATCATAGATTTTCTAATTTAATTGGTTCTAGCGATGGTGCAACTGGTGACCGCGGAAAACTAAGAATCACATTTGCAAGATGTTGGTGGGCTCCAGGCTGTAAAGAAAGAATGCCTAGAGTTCGTTTTGGACAAGTGCATATTGTAAACAGCTTCTTTAACAGCACTGTAAGCAACAAATGTATTGCAGCAGGATTTGAAGCAAATATTCGCGTAGAAAGCAATGTTTTTGAAGGCGTGAAAAATCCAATCGATTTAATGAGCGGTTATACGGCGGTTACGGCTACAGATAATGTATTTACAAATGTAACGGGAACTCAAGCAGGAAGCGGAACTGCTTTTACTCCGCCATATTCTATTGTAAAATTGGCTAAAACGGCTGTTAAAGCTGATATTTCTGCAAATGCGGGACCTACTTTGGGCGGTAATGTTTGTGGTTCTTTTTAATTGAACCACGACACAAGAATAAGTTATTTTTAGTTTTTAAACCACGGATTGCATTTCGATGTAGGCCGTGGTTTTTTCTTTAACCGCAAAGAACACAAAGAATTACGCAAAGTTCGCAAAGCATTTACATAAAGCTTTGCGAACTTTGCGATTTTATAAAATCTTCAATAAATAAATCTTTGCGCCCTTTGCGGTTAAAAAACCTTTGTCGCTTTGTTCCTATGTCTCTTTGTCCCTTTTTAAAGAACCAACTCCTCAAACAAACGCTGAACGGTTTTCTCCAAATCCTGAGTTAATCCCGGATGAGGTCTTGAGGTTTGAATTGCAGAACTTCTAATGGCCGTTAACCAACGAAAACGCTCTGGAATCTCAAATTCAGCAATTGGACCGCCATCTTTGGCTCCGTTGGCGATTTTTACCAATGAAGTCAGATTGCATTCTAATTGTTCGATGTCGAAATCATTAGAAAGAGCCTGTATTTTTTCTTTATTTAAATGAAAAAGAACCTTTATAAATTTGGCTTTTTTGCAAAACAAAATGATTCCGATATTCAGGAATTCTTCGCGTTCTACCCTTGGCACAACACGAATCACAGCATATTCGTATAAGTGGTTATCTTGCATTTTGCGCCTGATTTACAAATATTTCTGAATTCTCCAATCTTGTCTTTAAAAACTGCAAATAAACATTTCGCAATCCTTCAGGAGTTTCATCCGCATCTTCCCATTGCAACCAGTCTAGCGGAATCGTATTTACAATTTCTTCCAAAATTTCTGACGTTAGGATCGCTTTAAACTCAGCATCAACTTCTTTTAACATTGAAGCTTGCGGCAGTAAAACGTGATCTTTTATCAACGCAAACGGACTTTTAGCGTGTTGTTCCCAGTTGTTCCAAGAATGGTGGAAATACAAACATGCTCCATGATCAATCAGCCATAATTCTTTATGCCAAATCAGCATATTGGTATTTTTGAAAGTTCTATCTACGTTTGTGATATATGCGTCTAGCCAAACAATTTGCGAAGCCAATTTAGCATCGACAGTTGTTACTGCAGGATCAAAAGTAATGGCTCCTGATAAAAAGTGAAGCGCCAAGTTTAATCCTTGACTTCCTTGCAGTAAATCTTGGATTTCTTCATCGGCTTCGGTTCTTCCGAAAGCTTCGTCTAGGTTTGCGAAAACTAATTCTGGCAATTGCAGTTTTAAAGCTTTGGCGATTTGTCCGCCCACTAATTCGGCGATTAAGGCTTTTACGCCGTGTCCGGCACCTCTAAATTTTAATACGTATTTAAAGTCGTCATCGGCTTCTGCTAAAGCGGGTAAAGAACCGCCTTCGCGCAGTGGCGTTATATAACGCATGACATTTACTGTTCTTAAGTCGAAATTTTTCATATTACAAACTTACAATTTTTGATTTTAGATTGTAGAATGTAGATTTTAGATTTTTTCTTCTTGTGAAGTTTTTTGTAACGCAAAGTTCGCGGAGGTTTACGCAAAGAGCACTAAGTTTTTTTTGAGTTTGCTTTGCTTTTTAAGTTCACAGAGATTTAATTATATAGTAACGCATCGGGTTGTCACCCTGAGCGAAGTCGAGGGGACACACGTAGCTTGATAAGGAAACTAAACTTTGAAGAATATCTTTGCGTTCCTTCGATTTCGCTCAGGATGACAAAAATGAGAATATTTTTTTGTGATCTTAAAAAGCAAAGCAAACTCAAAAAACTTTGCGAAAAACCTTTGCGCTCTTTGCGTTACAATAACTTTTGCATTAAACTTCTAAACTCAAAAAAGCTTTTCCTAAATACTTAATAATTGTCGAAGCCGTAAAAGATTCATAACCCGTTTTGGGTAAAGCTAAATCGGCTGTTAATCCGTGTAGGTAGACGCCCATTTTGGAAGCGTATTTGGGTTCGTATCCTTGCGCTAAAAGACTTGTGAGGATTCCAGTTAAAACGTCACCGCTTCCTGCTGTGGCAAGGGCGGCGTTTCCGCTTGTGTTTTCGTAGACTGAAGTTCTGTTTATGATGTAAGTTGGAGCACCTTTCATGACCAAAATCACTTTATATTTTTCTGAAAAAGCAATTGTTTTTTGAAATTTCTCGGCTTCTGAATTCCATTTTCCAATTAAACGTTCTAATTCTTTTGGATGAGGTGTTAGGATGGTATCTTCTGGAACTAATTCCAACCAAGACAAATTTTCGGAAATAATATTTAATGCATCTGCATCCAGAACCAAAGGCGCTTTGTTAACTCTCAAAAATTCAAATAAAGCTTTTTGTGTCCCAAGCTCCTTTCCTATTCCTGGGCCGATTCCGATTGCTTGCGGAATTAGCGGTAAATGAATATTGGTAATGAAATTGGTGTTTTCATCGGTTACGGTCATTACTTCGGGAATAGAAATTTGAAGTATTTGATAACCGCATTTGGGTATAAAAGTTGTTACGAGTCCGCAACCTGTTTTGAGGCAGGATTTTGAAGCCAAAACCGCCGCTCCTATTTTTCCGTAGCTTCCAGCAATAATCACCGCATGACCTTGTGTTCCTTTATGAGTTTGAGGATTTATAGGTTTATATAATTTCTGAAATTCTTCTTTATTAATTAAATACGGTGATTTCATCTAGACTATTTTATACAATAAAATTACATAAAAAATTGAAATCATGATTCTTCTAATGAAACTGTTACCCCTAGCCCTGATAGAAGCGGCATCTCCCGATTTAGAAAAACAAGGCTTTTTAGCCGTAGTTTTTGTTAATCGGGAATATAGCGGATAGCAGGAAATAGCTCCAAATTATTGCGAAATTTATAATTTAAGGTCTTTTAATTTGATATTTTTTGAATAGATTTGCAAAACAATTTTATAAAACAACACAATGAAAAATACTGCGCTTACGCACATACATGAAGGTTTAGGAGCGAAAATGCTTCCTTTTGCTGGTTATAATATGCCTATTACTTATGAAGGGGTTAATGCTGAACACGAAACGGTTCGTAATGGTGTCGGCGTTTTTGACGTTTCGCACATGGGTGAATTTTTGTTATCGGGTCCAAATGCATTGGCTTTGATTCAGAAAGTGACTTCAAACGATGCATCGACTTTAACAATTGGAAGAGCGCAATATTCTTGTCTTCCAAATAATGAAGGCGGAATTGTTGACGATTTGATTATTTATAAAATGAAAGGTGAAGAGTATTTACTGGTTGTAAATGCTTCTAATATTGAAAAAGACTGGAACTGGATTACTTCTCATAATGATTTGGGAGTTGAAATGAAGAATCTTTCTGACGAATATTCTTTATTGGCAATTCAAGGTCCAAAAGCGGTTGAAGCTATGCAGTCTTTGACTTCTGTTGATTTGTCTGCGATTACATATTACCATTTTGAGGTTGGCGATTTTGCTGGTTTTAGCGATGTTATTATTTCTGCTACTGGTTATACTGGTTCTGGCGGATTTGAGATTTACTGCAAAAATGCAGATGCTGAGGCTATCTGGAATAAAGTTTTTGAAGCTGGAGCTCCTTTTGGCATTAAACCGATTGGTCTTGCTGCTCGTGATACTTTACGTTTGGAAATGGGATTCTGCCTATACGGAAATGATATTAACGATACTACTTCTCCGCTTGAAGCTGGTTTAGGATGGATTACAAAATTCACTAAAGATTTTACTAATTCTGAGGCGCTTAAAAAACAAAAAGAAGCAGGTGTTACCAGAAAATTAATTGCTTTTGAAATGCAAGAGCGTGCCGTGCCAAGACACGATTACGAAATTGTTGATGGTTCTGGAGCGGTAATCGGAATTGTAACTTCTGGAACTATGTCTCCTTCTATGAACAAAGGAATTGGTTTAGGATATGTTACAACTGCTAACAGTGCAGTTGACAGCGATATTTTTATTAGAATCAGAAAAAATGATGTTCCTGCTAAAGTGGTGAAATTACCGTTTTACAAGAAATAATTTTTTGCTTTATACTACTAAAGGATGCGTTACGGTTGTAACGCATTTTTTTTTGCTATAAATAAGCAGATTCAGGTTAATTTATTTGATGCGTATTCGTTTAACGGTTAAATGCTTTTCGTTGTCGATATTTTGCTAAAAATACTACAATTTGTAAAAAAATTAGTGTAACTTTAATCATGAACCTTGAATTTCCATTTATGAAAAAGATTTCACTACTCCTTTTTTTGCTGACATCAACTATATCCTTTGGTCAAAACAGCGCAGAAACTTGTGAAATATTAAACAAAATAAATGCGCTTATTCAAGCTGAACATTTGAGACCCAAACCAGTTGATGACAGCTTATCTGTGTTCGTTTTTGACAATCTCATTAACGAACTTGACCCTTCTCGCAATATCTTTTTTAAAAGCGAATATGACGAATTGGCTCAGAAATACCGCTACAACTTAGACGATTTGATTCTAAAGAACGATTGCAGTTTTCTTACTGATATAAAAGCAAAATACGTAAATGGCCTCATACGCACTAAAAAGGTTTTAGAAAAAATTCAGACCATACCGATAGACTATGTTAAAAAAGATACGATTCGATTTTATAAAAAATCTTTTGCCTTTTATTTAAAAAAAGAAGACTTGGAAAAAGTTTGGATGAAAAAACTGCGTTATCAAATCTTAGATGATATTGCTGAAATGAGCGAAAATCTAGACTCTGTAAAAACAAATTTCAAATCGATTGAACAAACAGCTAAAAATCAAATCGTTTCGAATGAAATATGCCGTTTTAATTCATTAATTGAAACTAATACAAAACAGGAAGAAAAACTATATAATTTCTTTTGCACGTATTTTGATCCACATACGGCATACTTTAGTGATGATTCTAAATCTAGTTTTGTTGCTTCTCTATCAAAAGAGCATTTGTCGCTAGGAATGACGGTAAACCTCAACGAGAAAAACGAAATTATTATTGATGAAATAGATCCAAATGGTCCAGCATATCAAACAGGCCAGATAAAAAAAGGCGATCAGATTATTTCGATTTCCAATCAGAAAGAAACGCTTCAAGTTTCGTGTGCTTCTCTAGAATCTATATCGTCTATGATTTTGTCTGAAAATAATAAACACATCACGCTTACTCTAAAACGCAACTCAGGCAAAAGTTTTGATGTCTATATTGAAAAACAGATGATGAAGGATGAAGAAAATTCGGTTTTCAGTTTTATCATTGGCAAAGACAGCAAAATTGGCTACGTAAAAATTCCGAGTTTTTATGCTGATCTTGACGGCAATAGCAGAAAAGGCTGTGCAGATGATGTGGCGCGCGAAGTGATAAAACTGCAAAGAGACAGCATAAAAGGCCTTGTAATTGATCTTATTGACAATGGCGGCGGTTCTATGGAAGAAGCCATAAAATTGGCAGGAATGTTTGTAGATTACGGTCCGCTTTCGATTGTAATTGACAGTAAAAAAGAGAAATCTGTAATTAATGATCCTTTTAAGGGCGTTATTTACAGAGGTCCGATTGTGGTTTTGGTAAACAGCAATACGGCTTCGGCAAGTGAATTTTTCTCTTCTATCATGCAAGACTACAATCGCGCCCTTTTGTTAGGAAGCACGACGCTTGGAAAAGCTACCATGCAAACTATTCTTCCGCTTGATGAAGAAAAAAATACCGATTTCTTAAAAATTACAATCAATAAATTCTATAGAATTACGGGTAAAAGCCACCAATATATTGGAGTAAAACCAGATGTTGTGCTTCCCGAATTTTATGAAGATGTTTACCAAAAAGAAAGCGATTTCCCGACGGCTATAAAAAATGACAGTATCGAACCTTTTTTGAAATACAAAACGTATGTCAAGAGAAATTTAATTGATAAAATTGCCAAAAACAGTTCGGAAAGATTGTCAGACAATTATTTTTTCAACAACATTAAAAAGATCAATCTCAAGATAGATCAGCTTGTAAATACTCCAAAAGCAGAGATTCCGTTGACATTAGATGCAGTTTTCAATCAGAAAAAAACATTAAATGCGCTTTGGACAGAAATCAATACTTTTAATGATGAAAATAATCCGCTTGATGTTTACAATTCTAGCGTCAATCAGTTTCTTTTGGGAGCTTATCCTAATGATAAAACGATTAACCAATACCAAATGGATAATCTTAAAACTAACCCTTACCTGAATGAGGCTGTAAATATTATTAATGAATTTAATGGTAATAGTAAGTAATGTTTTTTGTTTCTGGTTTCAGGTTTAACCGCAAAGTTAGCAAGGGGTTACGCAAAGTTCGCAAAGTTTTTTACACAAAGCTTTGCGAACTTTGAGTTTTTTAAACTCATTTATAAAATATCTTTGCGCGCTTTGCGGTTAAATTGTGCATCAGCCATTCAACTTGAAACCTGAAACAAAAAAACTAAAAACGACCATACAAAAAAGAATTATTTTGTTTTTGTAAAAATTAGGAAAACCTTATTTTTGCATCACAAAACTAAAAATTAGAAATGGGAAGAGCATTCGAATTTAGAAAAGGAAGAAAAATGAAACGTTGGTCAGCAATGGCCAAAACATTTACCAGAATTGGTAAAGATATCGTAATGGCTGTTAAAGAAGGCGGACCAAACCCCGACTCTAATTCTAGATTAAGAGCTGTTATTCAAAATGCAAAAGCCGCAAACATGCCTAAGGACAATGTGGAGCGCGCAATTAAAAATGCAAGTAATAAAGATACTGCCAACTATAAAGAAATTTTGTTTGAAGGATACGCTCCTCACGGAATTGCAATCTTAATTGAAACTGCTTCTGACAACAATAACAGAACGGTAGCAAACATTCGCAGTTATTTCAACAAATGCAACGGAACAATGGGAACTCAAGGTTCTGTTGAATTTATGTTTGACCATACTTGCAACTTTAGAATTGCAAAAGATGGTATCGATGCAGAAGAATTAGAATTAGAATTAATTGATTTTGGTGCTGAGGAAGTTTTTGAAGACGAAGACGGAATCTTAATTTATGCTCCTTTTGGAAGTTTTGGTGCTTTACAAAAAGAATTAGAAAACAGAGGTCTTGAAATCCTTTCTTCTGGTTTTGAGCGTATTCCGCAAATCACTAAAGAATTAACAGAAGCTCAAATCGCTGACGTTGAGAAACTAATCGAAAAAATCGAGGAAGATGATGACGTGATGAACGTGTATCATACCATGAAAGAAGATTAATCTTTCTATAAAATATATTTTAAAAAAAGCTCTGGATTTTCTGGGGCTTTTTGTTTTTCGGAATTTTCCCTTAATTCAAATAAAAAATTATATTTGTTTGTATTGCAAACAGGAAGAACATTGAGCATGTCCAAAATTTCAATTATAAAAAAAATACAATTAGGCGATGAAAGATCGTTTCCTACTGAAACACCTGATTTTGAATTCCCTTTTAGTTTTTATTGTGGAAATGGAGGAATAAAACATGAAGCAGTAATTTCATTTAAAAACTCTAATTTTTTAAATTCATTAATCCAAGCGGAACAAATAACAAATAAGGATTTGGCTCAATTTCATATTACTAAACTAGAAAATTTAGAAGATCCAAATAGAACATTTTTGTACCGATATCAAATTTGCAATTTTAAAGATTGCCAGAACACTTATCTTTTAATTTTTGATATTGATGAATATAGAGGTTATTATGGTTGCTTTATATATGGAGTTTTAGAGATAGAAAATATCACTTAAAATTAAATAAAAGATTTTTAATTTTCTTCTTTTCGTCTCCTTTTTTTCTTATCTAAGCGCATAAAACCAGTAAATCTAATTATTAGAAATTTTCTTTTATTGTCATACTTTTTTTTTAAAATATTAAAGCAAAAAAATGCTCAGATGATTATTTGAATTCATTTTAAACTAAGATTAAATACTTATAAAGCTAAGATTTCGATTATATTTGCAACACCTCAAATAAAATTAAAACTAAATGCAAACATCAAAAATCACACGAATTGCTGTAGTAGTACTGGTTCTTTTGTTCTTAGTGCTAAGTGTAATTAGCTGCAGTACGCATGTACACACTCACGGCCATCATCACCATGCCCCAGGTAAAAAAATTCCACCAGGACAAGCTAAAAAAATGAATGGAGATCAAAGCGCCAAAGCATATGCTCCAGGTCAACAGAAAAAGAGATAATAGCACAGGCCTTCCAAAATTGGAAGGCCTTTTTTATTTTTCTTTACAAAATGTGGAAACCCGTAATGTTTTGTCTAATTAAAAGTTTATTTTTGGCGAAATTTTAACAATCTATTACGTTTTAAAACCCAAACAGATTTATGAAAATAACTTTACTTTCTTAAATATTGCTTTCAAGATTAGAATTTCCCAAAGTTTATTCTGAAAGCATTCTTTTCTTCCTTATAGCCTTATCTCAAAACACATAACCAAACCTACTATAAATTGAAAAAAATTACTTCAAAGTTTCCTTCTTTTGTATTTAGTATAGTTTTATTTTTATCAAGTATAAACTGTTTTTCAAACTCGAACATTGACACTATTTCAAATGTTAAAAAGAGCAATTCAAAACAGTCAATACTTGATCAGTCAGTTGTAAAAAGCACATTCAACGGAGTTGCCGAAAGCGAATTTACGAGCTCATTTATAGCGAAAAATTACCCTGTAAGTGATCCAACCAATCAATTTCTTGAAAAAGCAAAAGAGGTTTTCAATGAAATCGAGAAAAACGATAATCTTACCGATTATTTAGAACCTAAAAATCTAACAATGCTACCAATAGGAATTAAAAAAACTATTGGCGGCATTCAATATTCTTTAGGGATTAGCAATGCCAAATTTACTCCTCAATATACTGAATTAACGGCTTTTGTAAAAATTGTACTTCCGCAAACAGATTCACAAGGAAATAGAAAAGAATTATTTTTTGGAGCCAATAATATCAAACTTTCTCATAAAGGGGGCCTAGTTGGTGACACTAATCTAGTTTTACTGGGTGATGTACCAATTCAGATGTTTGGCGATAAAACGCTTTTGGTTTTAAAAGGCGGTATGGAAATGGCCACCGGTGCTGTTACAAACAAGACCTATGTCACTATTGATTGTAACGGTTTTAAGGAACTTGGTGTAGATGCAGAGGTTCTATTTTCAAGAACTATGCTTGAGCCTGTTGATTCAGCTTATAATCCTATTGCTGGTGATAGTCGTGTAACGGCAAAATTTAAGGCTGTTGTAGGCAACTGGAATGATATTTTGATTGATATCAGCCTACCTACTTTTCAATTGACTAAACATCCTGGGTATTGTTTTGAACTGAACAAAGCGGTCATTGATATGAGCGATTTGAGAAATTCAAGTAATATTGTTTGGCCAAAAGATTATGAAAAGGATTATCTGGTGCCTGGAAATGAAAAACTATGGCGTGGATTTTATGTTCAGTCTTTAAAATTAGTTTTACCATCTCAATTTAAAAAGAAAGGCACAAACGAACGAATTACATTCCAAGCTACCAATCTGTTAATTGACAGAATGGGAGTTTCTGGTGTTTTTTCTGGAGACAATATCTTAAATATTAATGAAGGAAATGCTTCTGGATGGCAGTTTTCTGTAAATCATATTGAATTAGGCTTTAGAGCTAACTCTCTTGTTTCTGCAGGATTTAATGGCGGAATTGTTTTACCAGTTTCCTCGGGACAATGCACATCAGACGCGAGAGGAGAACTTGGATATACAGCTCTTTTTAATACCATTGACAATGAATATCTTTTAAAAGCTGAGGTTACTAACGATATTTGCTTTCAGGTTTTTAAAGGTAAAGCTAACTTAGAAAAGAACTCTTACGTAGAACTAAAAGTAAAAGAAGGCAAATTTTTACCAAAAGCCGTCCTATACGGAACTCTTTCGCTTAAAGCAAGTAACAAACCTGTAACCGCTGCCGAAGCTGTTGCTGGAGTAAAAGAGAAAACAGAAGGCGAAAATGCCTCTGATGAAAAAGAAACCGCTGTTTTTAAAGGAATTATATTTCAAAATTTAACTCTTCAAACTGTTAACCCAATTATTACTGCAGATTATTTTGGGTATAAAAACATAAAGGAAGATGATGCAAAAGTTAGTAACTTTCCCGTTACCATAAATGAGATTGCTTTAATAGCTAACACAGAATCGGCAAGTTTAAAAGTCGATTTAGCTATCAACTTAATGAAGGATCAATTTAATGGCCAGACAAAATTCTATGTTATTGGAAAATTTGCTTCTGAGGAAGGAATTCAGAAATGGAAATTCGACCGTCTTAAATTTGAAGAAATTAAAGTTGCTGCCGATCTTGGAGGAGTTAAATTTAAAGGAAGCATTACCATATTAGACAATGATCCTATTTACGGAAATGGATTCAAAGGAATGCTGGGTGCCGACTTTACAGGTGGAATTTCTGTTGAGGCCAATGCTATCTTTGGTTCAAAAAGCTTTAGATATTGGTATGTTGATGCAATGGTCGACAACCTGAATATTCCGGCAGGCGCTATTACCTTTAAAGGATTTGGCGGTGGCGCTTACTACAAAATGAAAAAAGACGGATTTAGCAACAGTTTTGTCGCTTCTGGTTCTAACTATGTTCCAGATGTCGATTCCGGACTTGGAGTTAAAGCCATGATTAAATTTGCAGGTACTGCTACTGCAGATGCTTTTTGGGGTGGTGCTGGATTCGAAATTGCATTTAATACACATGGAGGTATAAACCGAATCAGTATTTATGGTGAAGGACACGTAATGCAAACTTTCGAAATACCTGGAGCATCAGAATTAACAGAAGCTTTAAAAACTGTAACTGAAAATGAATCTTTAATGTCATCAGTTGCATTAGAGGCACTAAAAACTTCAAATCTTTCTAAAGCGGCCGAGCAATTGTACCCTACAGATGTTAAAGCGCGTATGGGAATCAATGCATTTGCAGCAATCGAATATGATTTTAGATCTAAAACTCTTCACGGAACTTTTGACTTGTATATAGATACTCCTGGAGGTTTTATTAAAGGTCGAGCATCTGGCAACAGAGCTGGGTGGGCAGTACTACATTTTGCACCAGACAAATGGTATATCAGAATGGGAACTCCAACAGATCGTCTAGGAATAAAACTGGCTATTGGATCTTTTGAAGTTGAGGCTGGAGGTTATTTTATGATTGGGGATGATATTCCTGCAAGCCCCCCTCCACCATCGATTGTTGCGCAAATTCTAGGAGTTAGTGCAGAGTCTCTCGATTATATGAGAGATGAAAATAGCGTCGCTTCTGGTAAAGGTTTTGCTTTTGGATCTGACTTTAGTTTAAAAACAGGAGATTTAACTTTCCTTGTGTTTTATGCCAACTTCCAATGTGGATTTGGATTTGACATTATGGTGAAAGATTATGGCGAAGCACAATGTAAAGGTTCGGGACAAATTGGTTTAAATGGGTGGTATGCAAACGGACAATCTTATGCATATCTGCAGGGAGAACTCGGAATCAAAATCAAATTATTTATGATCAAAAAGAAAATATCCATCATAAAAGGTGGTGGTGCAGTTCTTTTACAAGCAAAACTACCAAACCCCGTCTGGATTCGAGGTTATCTTGGAGGTTATTTCAACTTACTAGGAGGTGCGATTAAAGGCAGTTTCAGGTTTAAATTAGAATTTGGTAAGCAGTGCGAATTTCTTAATGATGCTCCCTTAGGTGGCTTAAAAACAATTGCTGACATTACTCCAGCGGAAGGTACGAAAGATGTTAGTGTTTTTGCAGTCCCTCAAGTTGGATTTAATTTTCCAGTAGAAAAAAGCTTTACATTAGAAGAAGATTCAGGCGTCAAAACATATAAGCTTAAACTAGAAGAATACACTGTTAAAAAAGATGGTGCCATTATTCCAGGAGAAATCACATGGAATCAAACTAAGGATTTATTAAGCTTCACTCCTTTTGATGTATTTCCGCCGAATTCAAATCTAGTGAGTACGATAAAAGTAAGTTTTCAGGAGTTTACTAATGGAGCGTGGAAAACAGTTTATGATGATGGACAGATTGCCACTGAAACTGAGGTTCGAAATTTCACTACAGGACTTGCACCAAACAATATTCCTGTAACTAATATCGCATATTGCTATCCTGTAATAGATCAGAAATATGTATATCAAAACGAATCCAAACAAGCATATGTAGTGCTAAAACAAGGCCAGCCTTACTTGTTTGAATTAAAGCAAGGACAATCTCAAAAAGCATTCTATAAAACTGGAACATCTTCAAGTACAGGAACAATAACTTATAATAGCACTCTAAGAAAAGTAAGCATAGATTTACCAGTGTTACAAACGTCTAAGACTTATAATATTTCCTTAATGACGCTTGAAACAAAAAGTGATGCCAATAGCAATTTAAAAGAAAGCTATACTAAGCAAGATTTGGGTGAAAATGCAAATGTTGAGATAAAGGACAGTAAACTGGCAGAAGTTGTAACTGGAGGCGATGGGGTTGAATTATTGCAATATAACTTCAATACAAGCCAATACAATAGTTTCGCTGAAAAAATGGCTGCTAAAAAGCCAAAACAAACCCTAGTAGAAATTATCTACTCTGATGTTCATGCTCTACAGTCGTTAAACAGCTCAACCGAACCTTTTGATGAAATTGAGATTATAGGAAATGCCAAAACATTGTACGTGCCTTTGATCAATACTGAAGCCATATTGGATGACAGTTACTATAAGAATGAGATTTTTCCTTTAGTTTATCAAGGATACCCTTTAGAAGTCGATCTACAATTTGACAGAAGTACAACCATTCTTGGTGTTCCTCCAACAAAAGGAGTAGAAACTTTGGCATGGTACCAAGATTACATCATCAATAATCCCACAAGTTATATGCTAAAGGAGTATCTTCCTTTCCGTTATAATCTGCCATATTATTATAAAACAGATTTTGTTAATTTGAGATATAAAGTGGTTAACAAATACTTAAACACTTTGAATCAACAAATGATTACGAAGTATGACTACATCATTAACGGAAAATTCCCTTATATCAAACAAGGAACCTATAACATAAAACTGAATTACACTCTTCCAGGAGGACAATTGGGAAGCAGTTCAGTATTCACATTCAATAAATCAATTTAATAATGAAGTTCAAATTTTTCTTTATCCTTTCTTTAATTTTCAATTTTTCTGGAATTGCCCAAAACAATTCTAAGGAAAATAATGACATAGAAAAAAAGAACGAAATCCAAGTAATTGCTAGAGTTCAAAAAGACCGCATTTTATTACGTTGGGCGGTAAATACTCCTATTGCTTGGAAAAAATTAAACACTTACGGTTACTTAATTGAGCGGTTCACCGTTACAAGAGACAATAAAACACTGGCAAAACCAGAACGTGTTGTTTTAGCTGAAACTTTTAAACCAGAGCCTGTAGAAACTTGGGAAAAACTTATTGATGAAAATGATAATGCAGCTATTATTGCTCAAGCAATTTTTGGAGAAAGCTTTAATGTAACCGGAGCAGATAATTTAGAATCTATTGTTAATCTTTCCGAAGAAGCAGAGCAACGTTTCACATTTGCATTATATACAGCTGATAAAGATTTTGAAATCGCTAAAAAAGCAGGTTTAGGTTTTGAAGACAAAAACGTCAAACAAAACGAAAAATATGCCTATCGCATTTCTTCAAATGTTCCTGAAAAAGAATTGAGTATTGTTTATGGAGGAGTATTTGTAAGCCTAAAAGAATATGAGCCTTTACCAAAACCAATGGACCTTACGGCTCATTTCACAGATAACAGTACCATGTTAAGTTGGAATTTTAAAATTCTTGCTCATGTTTATGGAAGTTATTACGTAGAACGTTCTACTGATAAAATTAACTACAAAAGAATTACAGAAAAACCATATACCAGTTTAAGTCAGGAAAATGCCAACAATAACCGAATTTTTTACGTCGATTCTATTGCTAACAATACTTCTTATAATTACCGCATCCAAGGTATTTCTCCTTTTGGGGAGTTAGGCCCTTATTCTGATGTTGTTTCAGGAAAAGGAAAGGCTTTATTGAAATATGTTCCGCACTTAACGGTAAAAGATTTCAAAGATGATTCTACTGCTACATTAACTTGGGAATTCCCGGAAGAAGGGAATAATGAAATTTCTGGGTTCGAGCTTAACCGTTCTGATTACGATGATGATAAATATGTCAAAGTAATCAAAAATATTCCAGCAAAAGATCGTTCTGTTACCTATAATAAATTGCTTGCTACGAATTACTTTACCATTACGGCCGTTGGAAAAAATGGAAACAGCAGAACTTCTTTTCCTATGCTAGTTCAGCCTGTAGATTCTATTCCGCCTTCAAAGCCTATTGGGCTAAAAGCTACTATTGATAGTTTGGGTGTTGTAAAATTATCGTGGACTCCAAATAAAGAAAAAGACCTATTAGGTTATCGAATTTATAAAGGAAATACAGCAGAAGAAGAATTTAGCCAATTGACAGTTAGCCCTCATGAAAAGAGCACTTTTGAAGACAAAGTGATTCTTAAAAGTTTGAACAGTAAGGTTTACTATCGTATTATAGCTGTAGATTACCGATATAACATGTCTCCTTTTTCAGAAACTTTAATTGTAAAAAAACCCGATGTTATTCCACCTGCTTCTCCTGTTTTTACAAAATATGAGATAAAAGATGGAGCAGTATTTTTAGAATGGGCAAACAGCCAGAGTGAAGATGTAAAATCTCATCAACTGTATAGAAAAGAAAATGACCAAGAAAAATGGGAATTAATATGGAATGGTATAGATAAATCTGAAGTCTATCAAGATAAAAAAGCAAAAGAAGGTTCTACTTATCGATATGCTATTTATGCAAAAGATGAAAGCGGATTAGTTTCTAAACCTTCACCAGAAATTGCTTTGTTTGTTCCAAATTATACTGTAAAACCAGCTGTAAAAGGATTTTTTGCACAAGCAAATGTTGCTACAAAAAGTATTGACCTATCTTGGAGTTATGATGAAACTGGAGTAGAAAGTTTTGAAATTTACAAAGCTACTAATGAAGAACCACTTCAGTTAATTCAAATGGTAAAACCAGAAACCAAAAAATTATCAGATCCAACATTAACAATTAATACGACTTATAAATATGGAATACGAGCATTATTCAAAGATGGGAGAATGTCTAAAATGGATTTTTATACAGTGAAATTTTAATTTATAGATCTTGTTTAAATTCCAAGTTTAATAAATATATGAGGATCCTCTACATACTATTTTTTCTATTTACTAATGCATTTTGCTATTGTCAAACTTATGATTTTGATGTAATTGATGGTGTACTATGCAATACTTGCTGGGAAGGTCCACAAGGACCAACTTACAATACTTTTGAAGCTACTAAGTTTACGTGGTCTGTAAAACAAAATAGTACAATTACAATAGCTTCAGGTAATAAAAATGGTTATGTTCCTAATGGTAAAAATACAACAAACTATACAAACAAAGTCTTTTCAACAACAAGTACATTTTTAATTACAATTACCTCTACAGGAAGTGTGCATTATGAAAATGGCAGCAGTGGTTCTTGCAATACAAATACTTCTGTAACTGCCACACTTGATAATTTAATAATAAATGGCTTTGCCGGATTTAGTGATTCTCCTTGTGGAATTACAGCCCGTATTACGAACTTCAAGCCAAGTAATTTAGTTATCACTAATTTAAATGTCGGAAATCCAAATAATGTATGCGCAGGCGAAATGCTAAATCTATCTGTAAATGGCGCCGGATCGTACCCAAACGTGGCATTTCATTGGCAGTATTCGGTAGACAACTCAACTTGGATTGATTTTCCAACTGCTAAAAATAATAGAACAATTACAGAATTTTCTATACAAGAACTTTTAGGCAATTCGCATATTAATTATTTTAATAAGCCACTTTATTTTAGATTAGGTTATATAGGAAGACCCTTTACTAACACATTTACCATTAATTATTCTCCTTGTGCTCCTGTTGCTGAAAGAATATTTTATCAAGGTCCAAAATGCAATGGAGATAATATTCAAGCAATTGATGTTTTTTTTGATCGCAACCTTACACAAAATGAAGATATCAATATTATGTATGTATTAAATAGTGTTACATCAGCTATATCTTTTCAAAATACAGCAATAATAAAATCTCTTGTTTTTGATTCGGCAGTTCAAAAATATAAATACTCATTTACAAATCTTGGAAAATTAGAAAATGGCCAAACTTACAATATTAAGTACCAAACAAGATTAAATGAACAAAATACAGGAGCTTTAGAAAGTACGAATACTCCGTTCAAATATGTAGATCCTGAAAAATTAAGTTTTAACACTAAAAGTGAGATTCCTTCTTGTCTAGGAGGAGATGATGGTCTTATTGAAATCACAATTACTAACGGCACTCCTCCTTTTCATTTTTATAAAAATCACGAGGAAGTCACACCAGAATATAACAATGGGAAATATTACATTAGAAATTTAAGCCAAGGCAATTATAATATTGTAGTTACTGACGCAAGTGGATGTATAGATAAAACCGCAAATGACTAAAAAAATGAAAACAAAATTATTGATTGTATTTTTTCTTTTTTTGGACTAATACAATTTTCAAACGCACAAGCTACCAAATATGGAATGCTTGTAAGAACAACATTAGACCCTTTTCAGGGCTGGAATGGAAGTCATGCAGGAAATTTAAGTATAACAGTAGGCTCTAATTCCGTGACAGAAGGCAGTAATACAACAGATAATGTTGTTACTGCATACACATTCTTTTATGTAACCGATAATCCGACAAAAATTGTTTGCAGCAGTCGTACAGCAGGAAACAAAGATGGAAGTGATTGTACTTTAAGCAAAACTATTGCTTACAACAAAGAAACATTTGATAGTGATTTTTTTGGAGGCTGCATTGGAGATGCCGACATGATGGGAATATATCTACCACAGCCATCTAATTCTAATGTTTGCAAAAATGATGTAATCACTTTAACAAGAGGCTGGAACTGGCAATATAGTTATGATGGAGTTAACTGGTCAAACTTTCCAAGTAATTATCAAGCAAAACGGGCTATTTCTTTTACAATGGCAACATTAGGCGGTTATGAAGGAAAGACTCATTTATATATAAAAACTGGATATAATACAACTTTCACAGACTTCATTATCTATGACATTATTCCATGTCCACCTGGTTTAATTGAAACTCCAGTTGTCACAAGCACTACCTGTGTCAACAATAATGACGGTAAAGTTGTTTTTACTTATGATAGAGATTTAGACTTAGCAAAAAATGAACGTTTTGTTTTTACTTTCTTTAAGCAACCAGGTGATATTGTAGTGGCTACACCTGATTTGTCTATTGATAACGTAAACAGAAAGTTAAATTTCTCGGGCTTGGCACCAGGTAACTATTCTATAAAATATCAAACTTTTATAAGCAATCAACCAACAAGCACAAATCCCGCTCCAGACCCAAGTTTTACTATTCCTTCTGCTACAGCTGTAACTTTCCAGGTTACTGAAATTCAACCCGCTTGCTTTAATGAGAAAGGGAAAATAAAATTGACTGCATCGGGCGGAACAGGAATTTATTTTTACAAAATAGATTCAGATCCTGAAGTACAATTTACTTCGCCAACAGGCGAAATTAATGTTTCATATGGTCAACATTCTATTAAAGTACGAGATACTAATTCATGTATCGATTTATCAGCTAACGAATAAGTATGAAGAAATTTTACTTTACATTTTTTATTATTTTCTTTATAAACTGCAAAGTTTGTTCGCAAACGTATATTATGTATACAAATGCTGGAGATGCTGGCGGTTATACCCTCAATTATTATACAAAAGATCAATACTATTATAGATACTGGATAAAAAAAACTGATGGAAATTTGCTATATCCTATAAAAGAAGTCAATAATTATTTAATATTTGATCAAAAACCCACTCAATTCTATTTTGATGCTTACAGACCTGAATCTTACAGCTGTAGTGGTCCATGCGGTGAAGACTGGACTTCTGGATTAGAAGCCACCAATTTTAATGTCAATTGTTATAAAGTGTCAGGCATTTCAGGTGGTAGGTCAGGTGCAGAAATAATCCCTGAATTCAGCATAATAAGTAATCAAGTATTAATACAGCCGAGTCCTGATAACTCTTTCTGTGATAAAGTAAACTTGCAAGCTACAGGTTGTACAGGCACGCAGCGTTTTGTATGGGAATATCGAATTGAAGGCGGCAATTTTCAATCAACAAATGTCAGTACAGCCTTTAATCAAACATTTCAATTTAATAGATCAACTTATGTTTCTTCAACTTATGTTGGAAATATAGATTTTCGTGTTCTTATTGATTCTGATACTAGTGTAACTGGAGAAGAAGTTTACTCAAATATTGTATCATATTATGTTAACCCATGCCCCCCTGTTTTAAACTCAGTTTCTTCCAATAATCTCACATCTTGTGTATATAAATCTGATGCCGAAGTAACATTAAACTTTGACAGGGGACTTCAAGATAACGAACAATATGAAATGGCTCTAAAACATGCTGATGGTTCTGGTTTAACTAATAAAATTATAACAAAATCTATGATGGCATCCAGTCCAAAAAGCTACACATGGACAGGACTCGGAATACAATCCTATATTTTAACTTATCAAACAAGATTAACTACTGCAAATGGCACAAGTTTAAGTCAGGCTTTAAATAAAACTTTTACAGTAGGCCCACCAAGCCAATTTAGTTATCAAATAATTACAACTCAACCGGCATGTCACAATCAATCTGGAATAATAAAAATAAGTGCTTCTAACGGAACTAGTCCTTATTTCTATTCCATTGACTCAGCAACCGAAGTTGAATTTTTATCTATTACAGACGAAATTACTTTGCCAGCAGGTGATCATTATATAACAGTTAGAGATTCTAAAAATTGCATAGATATAAACGCAAACGATCAAAAAATATGAAAAAAATTATACTCTTTTCTTTATTATTAACATCTTTTCTACTTTATTCCCAAACAGGAATTAAGAAAGTTGTTATTAATAATCCTGCCGCTATTGTTATTGACGGTACAGAAAAACCAGCTTCAGGTTTTGGAGAGAATAACGGACGAATTGAAGGTTTTGCTATAAGTGGCGGAACTTTATTAAATAATGCCAGCTACACACAAGTATGGACAAAGGATGGAGCTCCATTTACTCCTACTGACTATAATAAACTTTATGCAGGTACTTATATTGTAACAGTTGCCGATTCTAAAAATTGCTCCCTTTCAAGAACTTTTAATATAGGTCAGCCTCAAAAATTGGAAGTTCTAATTTCTGGAAATAAAATTGCCTGCTTTGGTGGCACTGGAAGTCTAGTTGCATCAGTTTCAGGAGGTACTGTTAATTTAGGTTATTCTTATGTCTGGCAAAAAAAAGAAGGAGCCATTTACAATACTGTATTTGGAAAATCAGATAGCAATCCTAATGGTTTAGATACAGGCATTTATAGAGTTGTAGTTACAGACAATGCTAGTCCTGCCAATACAACTATTTCTGAAGATTTCTTCTTAGACCAAAATACACAATTAACTGCTATACCAAATTTAACAAATGTTAACTGTAGAGGAGGAAATAACGGCATGGTAAGTTTAACACTTGGAGGAGGAACAGGTGCTTATAATGTACAATGGACAAATGGTCCAGTAGGAGCAACTAGAACAAATTTGGTCGCAGGAATTTATCAGTATACTGTTACTGATGCAAATGTTGCAGGCTGTTCTATAGTTGGTTCTGTCCAAGTTACGGAACCCTCAACATCATTAACTGTCAATCCTTCAATAACTCAAACCCAGCCTTCTACACCAACGACCTTTGATGGAAAAATAAAAGTGTCCGGAACAGGCGGTACTCCGGGATATACTTATGCATGGTACAAAGGAAACACACTAATTAATCCCGATCCTGATCAAGACGGTGAAGCTGTTGGTCTTGATAATGGTACATATCATGTTATCATAACAGATGCCAATAATTGCTCTGTTACGAGTGCAGATATGGTACTAAATGCTTTAGCAATAGCAATTGATGCTCATACAGATATTAAATGTTTTGGCGAATCGACAGGTAATATAACAGCAAGAGCTTTTGGAGGTTTAGGATCTGGATATACTTATAAATGGTACAAAATTAATGGGGGTAGTGAAACTGCTCTAGGAATAACAGCTGCAACAATAAGTAATATCCCATACGGAACTTACAGAGTAAGAGTTAACGAAGGACAAACTCCTTCGGCTTATATCGATTATACTCTTACACAGCCGACTTTGCCGCTAGATGTAACTTATGCTAAAGCTGATCCAAGTTGTTTTGGAGGAAATAATGGTAATATTATATTGGACGTTTCTGGGGGAACAATAGGAAGCGGTTACACTTATTTATGGAGTAATGGAAGTATAGCGAAAGATCAAACTACTTTAACTGCTGGAACTTATTCAGTAACTGTAAAAGATGCTAACGATTGTCCCTTTACGATAAATGGAATTATTATTGGCCAGCCTACCGCTATTAATGTTCCAACACCCTCAATAACAAATGTTTCCATTTACGGGCAAAGTAGTGGTGCTATTACTCTAAATCCTATAACTGGAGGAACTCCAAATAATGGAAACTATACTTATAATTGGACATACGATAAAGACAATACCTTTTCAAGAACTACAAAAGATATAGCTGGTCTTAAGGCTGGAAAATATACTCTGGTGGTTACTGATAATAATTTATGTACTGCAACACAAACATATACGATTGCTGAAAATCCAGAATTAATTGTTTCTATAAATGAAACTAAACCTATTTTATGTAATGGAGATACTAACGGAGAAATAACAGCTAATGTTAACGGAGGTGTTGCCAATTACATTTACAAATGGTATAAAAACGGATCTTTAGTTGCGGGAAACACTAATGTTCTTTCGAATTTAGGCTTTGGAAAATATAAAGTAATTATAACTGACAATGTTGGCGCAACAAAAGAAACTGCTGAATTAGATCTTAAACAGCCTAATGTACTTACAGTAGTAAAAACTTCAAGTACTAATGTTTTCTGTTACGGAAATGCTACAGGAGCAATAAACATTACTACTGCAGGTGGAACTACACCGTATACTTTTGCCTGGAAAAAAAACAATGCTGATTATGCTAACACAGAAGATTTAACAGGGCTTACTGCAGCGATTTATAGTTTGGTGGTTACAGATAACAACGGATGTACAGCAGCATTAAACAATATTGCAATAACACAGCCTATAGCACCTCTGGCTATAACTGATGTACAAGTGAAAGACTTAACCGGTTTTGAAACCAAAAATGGTATTATTGAAGTTAATATTACTGGAGGAACAACAAATTACACGTATGCTTGGAGAGTAAAAGGAACAACTCCAATTATTGGAACTTCAAAATTATTAGATCAACTGGCAACTGGAACTTATGTACTTACTGTAACAGATCAAAACAATTGTACTATTACTAAAGAATATACATTAATTCAACCGCCTAGATTAGATATAACGGCTATCACAATGACTCCAAATACACAGGTAAAATGTTTTGGAGACACAACTGCAGAATTAACTGCAACAGTTACTGGTGGTGTGCCTGCTTATATTTATAAATGGTATAACGCTTTGACCCCAACTGTAGTATTATCAACAACAAACAAAATTTCGAATTTAGGAGCTGGAAAATATATCGTTTCAGTAACAGACCAAAACAATAATGTATTTTACGGAACAAACGAGTATACAGTTACACAACCAAATCCATTAGCAATTGCCAATACAAAAACAGAGGTTTCTTGTAAAAATGGAAACGATGGTACAATCAATTTAACTATAACGGGAGGTTCTTCTGACTATAATATCGTATGGAATTATAATTCTACAGTTAATAACGGGAAAACTAATATTAGTAATCTTCCCGCAGGAACTTATACTGTGACAGTATCAGACAGAAATGCCGTAAACTGCTCTATCAGTCAAACAATTACCATTTCTGAACCTGCTAATGAACTAGCAATTGCAAGCGATGAAGTTAAAAATGCAACTGGTTTTGGGCTAAGCAACGGAAAAATTTCTGTTCAAATCTCTGGCGGAACTTCAAATTATTCTTATAAATGGTTTAAAAATAATGTAGAAATTAATGGTCAAACTACAGCTGTTCTGAACAACCAACCAGCTGGATCGTACAAATTAGTCGTAACGGACAGTAAAAATTGTACTTTAGAAAAAACATTTACAATAACAGAACCATTAGAACTTAAAGTTACTGTTTCTGTAGCTAAAACTATTGATTGTTTCGGTTCAACTGGTATCTTAAGAGCAAAAGCTGTTACTGGAACTGGAGTTCCAGATGCGCAGGGATTCTACACTTACAAATGGTTCAGAGAAAATGGTACTTTAATTAATACAACTTTAAATGCTGAAGCAACAACAGGAAATATTCCTGCTGGTAAATATTATGTAACTGTTGTCGATTCAAATAACAATCAAACTACTTCTAGCCTATTTGAAATCACACAGCCAACTCAAATCATTGTATCTACAGCAAACAAACAAGATGTTACTTGTTACGACGGATTTGATGGAATTGTCGAAATTAATGTTGTTGGAGGAACTCCAGACATAATTGCTGGAAATCCTGTTTATACGTATTTATGGAGTAACGGAAGTACTGATAAAAACCAATACAGCCTAAGAAAAGGAACTTATTCTGTTTCGGTTTACGACGGAAACTTATGTCTTGGAACATTAAACAATATTGTCATTAATCAGCCTCAAGATTTCGGATTTGATTTGGATAAAATTGTCCCAACAATTCCAACAGCTGGAAATAGTGACGGCGCACTTCATATCGAGATTGTCGGCGGAGTTGCTCCTTACAGATATGTATGTAGAGACAGTAACGGAACAATTATAAAAGACGTTCCGAATTCGAATTTAAAACAAATTGATTTTACAAATCTAGCTTCAAGTATTTTTACGGTATCGGCAACCGATGCAACTGGATGTACAAAATCAACAGAATTTGATTTTAACAACAATGTATTAGAAATCAGCATTAGCCAGTCTGCAGAAATTACTTGCAATAATGGTAAAAATGGAACTATAACAGCGGCTGTAAAAGGAGGTTTTGGAATTAGAACAATTTCTTGGTATAAGAATGGTGTTAAAATTCCGAACGAATCAAATGCATTGCTAAGCAATCTTGAAATCGGAACTTATTATGCTGTTGTAAAAGACTTCAATAAAGTAGAAGTTACAAGTCAATCAATTGTCATTACACAGCCAGATCCGATTGCGGTTACTTATACGCAAAAAAATGTAAACTGTTTAGGGTTTAGTGACGGTACTATAACATTAACAGCTTCTGGTGGAAGCAATCTTTTCCAATACCGCTATAAATCGCAAGATTCAAATTATGGCAATTGGATAGCTTTTAATAATCTTACAGCCGTAATTCCAAATTTAAAAGCTAATACTTACGACATTCAAGTGCAAGACAGTAAAGGCTGTAATTACACTTCAATCGTAAATGTTGAAATTACGGAACCAAAGCAGCTTGTAATAACTCAAAATACAATAACTCCAGCAACAGGTTTTGGACTTTCTAATGGAAGTGTCAATATTGTGGTTCAAGGCGGAACCCAGGCTTATAACTATAAATGGTTTACAAGTTCAAATATTCAGGTTAAAGGAACCACTGCAACTGTAGCAAATCTTTCTGCTGGTAAATATTATGCTATTGTAACTGATGCCCAAGGATGTACAATTACTTCTGAATTATACGAAATTACACAACCTGATTTATTAATCGCTAATATTGCTTCTGTTAATCAAGTTTTATGCAATGGAGATAAAAATGCTAGTATTAAAGCAAATGTAACTGGAGGTATTGCCGGATATACATACAAATGGCATTCTCTTCCAGATACAGGCGTTCTTGGAACAAATGTTTCCCTAGGAAATCTTGGAATTGGAACTTACTATGTTGAGGTTACCGATACAAAAAACAACATTTCAAAAAGTGAATTGTTTGTGATTAACGAACCTCAAAAATTGAACAATACACTTTCTGCAGATTACACACTTTGCGGAGATGGAAATGATTGGACTATTACTCCTTCTGCTATTGGAGGAACAAAACCTTATACCTATTTATGGAATACTGGCGCAACTACTGAAGTTCTAAAAAATGCTGTACCAGGAACATATTCTCTAACAGTTACAGACTTTAATGGATGTACTATTAATAAATCTATTTCGTTTATTGCTCCACCTCATCTTGATGCTTCAGAAACAATTAAAATGCCAACATGTTATCTAGGCTCTGATGCAAAAATTATTGTAACGCCAATTGCAGGTACAGCTCCATATACTTATTTATGGAACACTGGCGAGAAAACGAATACATTAAGCAATGCTCCGGCAGGTGCCTATTCAATTGAGATAACAGATTCTAGAGGCTGTAAAATTTTAAGAAGTTATGCTGTGGTAGATCCTCCAAAAGATGTTATTTATTTGGGCGAAGATGTTACACTTTGCTACAAACAAAGCCTAACTATTAATGGTACTGTCGATGATGATAAGGCTACTTATGCATGGACTTCTGACAAAGGATTCAAAAGTACCAATCCAATCATTACAGTTTCAGAACCAGCAAACTACACTCTTACGGTAACCAATAAATTAGGCTGCCAGGCAACAGATACAATTAATATTTCGAGCCAAGAATCTGATATCAGCGCAGAGTTTATAATGTCATCTCAAGTATTCGTAAATGAGAAATTCATTATTGTAGATATCAGCAACCCAAAAGCAGATAAAATTGAATGGAAATTGCCTTCGGAAGCAATTGTTACAAACAATAATGGAGATTATGCTGAAATGAGTTTCCCTAAAGCTGGCGAATATGATATTACAATCAATACAGAAAAAGGCCGATGCACAGCTTCTCAGACCAAAACGATCATCGTAACTGAAGGTGAATATGTAGATCCAGACAATACTGATTTACAGAAAAAATTTGATATAAAACTTTATCCAAATCCATCAAACGGAATTTTTACTGTTGATGCAACATTAGATAAAGTGATGTCAGCCAGCGTTAAGGTTTACAATCTAAATAATAATGTAGTAATCGATTCAAAAAGTGGCACTGGAAAAGATACATATTCATTCAATTTTAGCTTAAATGGACTTTCAGCGGGAATTTATTTTGTATTGTTTGAATCACAGCAGGGAACAAAACTGAGAAAACTAATTATACAATAAGTTAAAAACGTAAAATCAAAAGCCAATTTTTAAATAAAACAGTTCGAAATAAAGGCTAGTCCTTCCCTATTTCGTTGCCCTGAATTTATCATAATGAGTTTAAAAAGAATATTATTTTTCAGCATACTATTGTGTAATACGATCACATTTGCACAGAATTTCAATGTTGAAGAATTAGGAAAAGCCAAATTAATAAATGTTTCTGGAGGAGCTTCAGCCAATGGAGTTTTCTATTCTGGAAACGCTGCCAGAGAACCTTTTACCTATTTCTTAAACGGAAATATCAATGTGAATGTCGCAGGTTTATACAATATTCCATTTTCATTTTCATACACCAATCAGAAGTTTGGATACAATAAACCAACTCTTATGAACCGCCTTAGCATACATCCCTCTTATAAATGGATAACTGGCCATATTGGAGACGTAAGCATGACTTTTTCGCCATACACTTTAGCAGGGCACCAATTTACAGGTTTGGGTGTTGATTTAACTCCGCAAGGAAAATTCAAAATCAGCGCCATGTATGGACGTTTGGTTAGAAGCAGCGAATATGATGCTATAAACACTGAACTTGTCCCAACATACAAAAGAATGGGATACGGTTTTAAAACACAGTATGCGCTTGAAAAAGTAAATCTAGGCCTTACCTTTTTTAAGGCAAGAGACGAGATAAATTCATTAGATATTCCTATTCCATTTGAATTGGGAGTTTCACCAAAAGAAAACGCTGCAATCAGCTTTGAAACTTCTTTTAAACTATTCAAAAAATTACAAGTTTTAACAGAATTTGCAAACAGCAGCATTACAGAAGATACTAGAGTCACTGGAAACACAAAAGCTCAAAATATTTCTTCTTTGTTTTTAAGCTCAAATCCAACAACAACGAGCTACAAAGCGATGAAAGGACAATTGGTTTATCCTGCGGGAAAAGGAACCTTAGGTTTGGGTTACGAACGCATAGATCCAAATTATAGAACATTGGGCGGTTATTATTTCAATAATGATTTAGAGAACGTTACAGTAAATGCTTCTCAAACTTTATACAATGATAAATTGAGCTTAAATCTGAATTTAGGTTTACAGAAAGACAATTTAGACAAACAGAAACAAAGCCAGATGAAGAGATTGGTTTCTTCAATAAGTGCAGATTTCAGAGCTAATCAAAAATTAAATTTCAACGTTAATTATTCTAATTTTCAATCGTATACCAATAGTCGAAATCAATTTGATTATATCAATCAAACCAATCAATATGAATATTTAGATACATTAAACTTCAGACAAGTCAATCAGAATGCGGCACTTACTGTCAATTATCTTTTGAAAAATGATAAAAAGCAAAAACAAGCTTTTAATGCTACATTCAGTATGCAGGATGCTGTAAATCAACAGGAAGGAAAAACAATTGCAGGCGGCTCAAGCACTTATTACAACACAGGACTTTCATACATTATTGGCTACCCGCAAAGAGATTTGAACCTAACAGCTTCTTTCAACAGCACCATTGGAAAACTGGACACTAGTGATAATCTAATTTTAGGACCTACAATTGGAGCTACAAAATTGTTTTATGAAAAAAAATTAAACGCCTCTTTTTCTACAAGTTACAACACAAGCTTTAATAATGGTGATAAAGTAAATGACATTTTTAATATCCATTTGAATGGTTCTTACATCTACATGCAGAAACATAATTTCGGTTTAAACTGTATTACACTTTTTAGCAGCTCGCAAACCGTTCGCAATAATGATTTAACGGCTACTTTGTCTTACACCTACTCTTTTGATAAAATAAAACTTCGTCCTAAACGAGTGGAAGAAAAGCCTGCAGTTACAGCCAATGAAACTCGAGATAATATTTTGAAAATTTCTTCTCAAAATGTTGTTTTAGAAGGAACGAAAAGTGAAATTATCACCAAACTGGAACAGCTTCAAAACGATTTAAAACCACTACCTGATGAGCAATCAGAAAAGCTGAATAAGGAATTGAATACAGTAAGAATGGCTTTAGAAGATAAGGAATTCAAAGAAAAAGTATTGGATTATCTGGATGTTTACAATTCAAATAAAGAAACTATCGCACAATACAATTCTGTTCTTTCGGACATTATTCAGAAGTTAAATCGTGAAATAACTGCAAAAGATCAAAATATAGAACAAGTTTACACCACAGCAATTGGACGTGTTAATACGGACAAAATGCATGGCACAAACAGTGAAGATGCAAAAGATAAAGCAGCTTACAACAAATATTTAAAATTGGTAGAAAGAAGTAAAACAGCAGAAAAGCAATTAGTTAATCACAGATGGATGATGAGAGAATTTGCGATGCTTTCAAAACTGCCTCAAAGCGAATTACAAAATAACGAATCAATTGCAGCTTTCAGTAAAATGGAAATCAATACGTTTTTTGATTTAAAAAATGATAAAAAACCAACAGAAGAAATCAGCAAGCAATTAGAAGAAAAAATGATTCCGTTTTACCATCAGCATGCCGTAGAAAGAGCTGTAAATGATTCGATCGAATTAAAACATTAAGAGAAAAGATTTTTAAAGTATAATAGTTATAAAAACACCCAAATGCTAAAAAAACTACAATTTCAACTATTCTTAACCCTTGGGTTTTGGCTTTCGGCAATAGTTTCTGGTATAGCACAGACTTATCCAGTAACAATTAGCACTCAAATAACACAGCCATCGCCAATCTATTTAAGCAATTATGCCGATGCGACTACTATAAACAGTCCCATTAAAGTACAGATTGCTTTAAACGATTTAACAATTTCCAATCGTCAGATACGACTGAAATGTTATTTCCAAGGACAGTCTATTTCGTTAATGACCAACGATTTTGTTGTCGGAGCACGTAATCTTTTCTTAGAAGGCGGAGTACCGCTCCAGTTGACCAATGTAGATTTAGCACCATACTTTGAATATCAGAATCTTGTCGGAATCAATCCGAATCAATATGCACAAGCACTTCCAGAAGGTATTTATAATTTTTCTGTTGAGGTATATGATTTTGCAACCAACAAAAAGCTTTCGAAGAAAACGAGTGTAACCACCATTATTTTCCAAAACGATCCACCGTTTCTAAATCTTCCGCTGAATAATGCTTCTATTATGCAGCAGAACATTCAGAACATTATTTTCAGCTGGACGCCACGTCAGATCAATGTTAGCAATGTTGAATACGAATTTTCTTTAGTAGAAATCTGGGATAAATATACTCCAGTACAAAATGCATTTTTATACTCTCCTCCTCTTTATACAACAACCACACGTTCTACAACATTACAATATGGAATTTCAGAACCACAGTTGCTTCCTGGAAAAAAATACGCTTGGAGAGTAAAAGCAAAAGCACTTTTAGGCGCAGAAGAAATTGGTGTTTTTAAAAATAATGGATACAGCGAAATTTTCGCTTTTGATTACGAAACCTATTGTACCGCACCGCTGGCAATTACTACAACCGATATCAGCCAAGACCAGGCAAAAATAACATGGAGCGGAGATATTGATAATTTTGATTATCAGGTAAATTACCGTGAGAAAAACGCCAATTCAGATTGGTATAAAATAGTTACACCAAGGGAATTTGCAACCATCAGTAATTTAAAGCCAAATGCTACTTACGAATATACTGTTGGTGCATCTTGTGAAGTTGGTAAATATACTCATAGTACAGTTCATGAATTTACCACTATCGCGAAGGATGAAATTGCTTTTGTTGGTTGCGGTATCAAACCAGACCCTGCAGATTTAGCCAATAAAAATCCGCTTCCTGAACTTTTTGCAAATGACGTTGTAAAAGCTGGAGATTTCCCAATAGTCGTTTTACATTCAACTGGAAGCAATGGTAAATTCAGCGGAGATGGTTATGTAACTTTACCTTTCTTAGAAAAATTCCGTACACTTATCGACGCAGCAAATGCAGCAGGCGGGCCAGATATTGGCAAATATTCTCGTATTAGAATCACTTTCGATAACATCGGAATCAATACAGACTTTAAATTAATCTCTGGAGAGATTATCGCTAGTTATGATCCGACTTGGAAAGGAATGGCTGACGGAGATCAAATCCTGACAGATATCCTCGGAAGCGATGGTAAACCTATTGAAGGGAAACTAGATTATATTGTAAAATCTGCAACTTTAAATCCTGATGGAAGTACAACTATTACGGGTGAAAATGGAGCTGTTACAACGCTTCCTAAATCTCCGTATGATCAGGTTTATACGGATAAAAATGGAACTACAGTTACAATTCCTGCCAACGGAAGTGCCGCACCAACTATTGGCGCTCCTGCTCCTGGTGGAAAAGCAACAGCTTCAAATACAAATGGAATGTCATCAAGCGGAGAAGTGGCACAAATTTCATCTCCCGATGTTAGAATAACTTTTGAAGACAGTAAAGACAGTAAATACGCCTTTGATCCACAGCCAGAAAACGGATCAGCAAAACTTAAAAGCAGTTATGAGGTAATCCCGACTGGAGACGGAAAGGTTTACAAAGTAAATTACAAAGCCGTTTCAGACTTAAATGGAGATGATTATGTTATAGCTAAAGCCGAATTTTCGAAAGGCAAAAAGAGCTCTGATGTTGTATTCAAAACCATTGCTGGAGCAAAAGTTGATGCAGAATGGACTTCTGATAATACTGCTAAAATTGCTCTTAAGAAGACTTTGAATTTTGGAAAAGACGGTATTATTGCCACAGTAAAAGGAACTCCAGTTAAATCTGCTCAAGATACTACCAAAACGGTTGAAGGCAAATATGATATTGCTGGAAAACTAAACGTTTGGCATTTGACTAAAAAATCTCCAATAAGCGTTACGCTTTTAAGTGTTAATGGAGCAACGACTCCAAGTGTTGGCGATGCTGAAAAATTCCTTAATGAAGTTTACAATAAGGCTGGTATAAGCTTCACGGTAACAACTCAAAATGTAAAAATTAATACTTTGCCATCTGAAATTGAATGTGGCAACAGCGATCTATTAAATGTTTACACCGATGGACAAATAGATATCATAAGCCAGATTGAATCTAATGCAGATTTTAAATACAACGAAAAGACCTATTATGTTTTATACACTGGAAAATCTGGCCAAGATGGTTATGATGGTTTCATGCCACTTGGAGGACAATATGCCTTCGTATTTAATAGTGGGAACTTACAAACTGCCGCACACGAATTAGGACACGGTATTTTCGGTCTAAAACATCCATTCTCAAGTAAAGAAGAATCTGGTAAAACTAATCTATTAATGGATTATGGAAATGGTACTGTATTATCTCATAACGACTGGGATATTATCCATAGTGGCGGATGGAAATTCTATGGTTTCCAGAAGAGTTCTACTGGGGCTTTGGCTGGTGGATATGGACTTACACCAGATTGGAAATTTGTAAGAACAAATGAAAGTACAATAATTTCCGGAAGTCCGGTTCCAGTAGTTGGAGAGGGGATGCTAGGAGGTTTTGAAAGTACTGAAAATGGAAAGACTGTAAATTATATCTGGAATGTAGACACTAAAACATATAAAATTGATGGTACAGGCGCAGATTATGCTGCAGTAAATTATAAAGATGCTATTGGAGACAAAGCAGTTGTTTGGTTAATCTATAAAAATAGTGAAGAATGTAGTAAAAGAAAGTATATTAGAACTTATTACTCTCAAATAAAAACAGATCTTACTAAAAAAGACCTATCAACATACATAGCTAAAATTGATAAGATTGCAAAAGCTGAAAAATTAGAAATTTACTCGGGTATTTTAGGGTGCGTTGGTAGTAACACTTCAGGTAACGGAAATGGAGATTATGCTAATTATGTAGTAAACTTAGGTAAAAATGCAAATAAAAAATATACTGAAGATAAAACTGAAGTTAGTACAACAGAAGCACATCTTTTCGACTTAGCGACGGTAATTTCAGAAACAGAAAAACAAAAAATATTAAATCAATTAGTTGGAATTAATAAAAATACAAAAACTCTATGTAAAATATATTTAGTTGACTCTAAGACTCCTGAAGCCAAGAAAACTGAAATAAACAATTACTTATCTTCTCTAAAAGGAAAAGAAATTGGCTTATTAATTGATTTTACAAAAGCTGAAGATCCTTCGATAAAAACGTTCTTAGGTGATGGCATAGAAGGAAAAGGCACACCTGAAATGAATAAATATCTTCAGGCCTTAATTGATGTATTACCGAAATTTGATGGTACTTATACTCCATTTAATCCATTAACTGCAATGTTGGATGGATTAGCAGGCGTTATTGGAGAAGCGAAAATTCCTATTCGTTTTTATAATCCTGATGAAAAAGATTACAACCCTATTCCTGCTCAGGTCTATTCATACATAACATTTAGCGTTGTTAAGGATAAAATGAATGATTTTATTACAAACAACAACAAGGATTTAGCTAAGTACTCAGAAAGCCGTTGTGGTTTTGCCTTTACATGTGGTATTTGGAATGGTTTAGTTGGTGCTGTTGGAGGAATTCCCGAAGGAGCCTCAATGGTAATTAAATTAATTACAAACGAAAACGATCAAGCCGTCAAATTATGGGATGGACTAACAAAACTTAGCTGGTCAACAATTGGAGATCTAGCTGGAGAACAATGGGATAAATATTCTGCAAATCCTTGTATGGCATCTTATGCAACGGGAGAAGTTGGTTTTGTTGTAATTTCTTGTTTCTATGGTGCAGGTGAAGCTAAGGGATTGGCAACATTTTTCCAAACCTTAGATCGATTAGATGCTGTTGGAGCGGTAATGGGCAAATTTGCAAAAATTAGTAGCCCATTTATAAAGGCAGGGGTTGATAAATTTGGTAAATTTGTTATTACTCCTTTAGCCAAGTTAGAACCGGCTCTTAGCAAAAAATTACGAAAAACTTTAGCCGACAATTTTAAAAAGATTCTTAAAAAATCTGAAAATCAAATATCAATAAGTTTACACGCTACGGACGAAGGTAAATTCTTAGTTGATGGAGCAGAATTAACTCCCGAAGAGTTTGGTGAACTATTAAGTAAAAAACTAAGCAAAGAGCAAAAAGAGATTGTATTATTATCCTGTAATGACTTGGCAAGTGCCAAAGCTCTTTCTGAGGCTACAGGTAAAATTGTTTACACTACCGAAGGAGCTATTACTATTTTTGAAAATGGAGTACAACGAGCAGAGGGTACAAAATGGTATAAAGTTGAACCAAATGGAACGACTACTGAAATTAGTCCTCCTATAAATGAGTGTGGGAACAAATGTATTGGTGATGGAACTGAAATGGGCAAACCATCTAAATTAATGGAAGATAGAAATGTTTTTAGAGGTTTTGCCGCCGATTATTCTAAAGCTAAGAAAAGTTTTAAAGAATTTAGGGAAGGCCAAATTTATGAATTAAAGAAAAAATATTCTGGTGAAGAACTTTTAGAAAAAATACAACAATTTGATAAAAGAAATTTAGCTTACTTTGACGGTAAAATTGATAACGTTACATTAGATTCTAATAATATAAAAATAAGTGGCGACAAATACAAAAATGAACAGATTTTTGATAGTTATAAAGTAGATAAAGAAGGTAATATTGATACAGATGGAGCTTGGAGCAGAGAGTTTGATACAGAGTACGTAGGATTAAGCGAAATTGCTCATAAATTAGGTGCGAAAAAAGGAAAGGTTTATCCTCATATCGAAGGTAATATAACAATTGCTTCTGAACTTCCTTATTGTCTTTCTTGTCAAGGAGTAATACAAGATTTCGCTACTATGTTCCCTAATGTGAAAGTTTATTTAGTAGATGGGATTAAAAATATGAAATAATATGTCTTATATAGATACAAGCACAATACCAAATTGTAAAATTGAAGAAAAGAGATTTGAATGGGGGGAGCCTTACAAAATATATTCACCAATTTTTTACTTAACAAGCCAATCAACTTCAAAGCTAAAAAATTCAATTATTTTGTTTGGAGAAAATAATTTTAAGAAGCAACTATTAATGATTTATAATGTTCTAAATAATTATGATGAGTTTGATAAAATTGAAAGTTATGAAGAAGAAGAAGATTTTAATAGAGAAGAAATCCTAGCATTAATCAATTTTTATATTAACAAGAATGAAAATTTAATGGCTCCATGGGAAAAATATGAAATTGGACTTAATGAGGATGATTATTTTACTTATTTTAAAGAAAAAATAACTGACAATTTATATTCAGTAAAGAATGTGTAATTTTTATTGAACAAAATGCCCCAAAATAATATCTAACTTTTTGGGGCATGTTCAAAATTCCAAAAGGCTTTTTTACGATATAAAAGACAAATAAGAAACTTTACTTCTTCCCATTCGTATTAATAACCTTAATCAAATAAGTACCTTCTGGCAAATCTGTAATATTAGAAGCATTGGCACTCATTATTTGTCTTCCTTGAGAGAAAACCTCAATAATTTTACCGCTTTTATTTGTTTCAACAGAAGCTGCGGGTGCCGGTACAGATGCTTTTGCAGGTGTTGTAACAGTCTTTTTAGATGCACTTGATGTTGCAAGACTTGAAACAGGCGCGCCTTCGGTTACTGGCGAACCACTTGGCTTAGAACTATTATATGCTTCTTTAACTTGTTCGTCTGTCATGGCGACACTATACAATCTTAAATCGTCAATATCTGCGTTGATACTCGTTGAGGTATTTAATTTCCCTAGATTTAAAATATACCCTTTTGCCGAACGCTGAATTCCTTCTGCAGACTTTAACAATTCGCCGTTACGATAGATTTTTGAAACATTTCCGTCATAAGTTATACTATAAAAATACCAGACTTCTTTTACTAATGGCACTGAAACGATCACATTATTTGTATCTCCCCAGCCTACCAGACTCAAATCTGAATTGCTTCCAGACACGGGCTGTTGTACTAATCCAAAATATTGTCCGTTTACTGCTGCACCGTATCCTAAAATGTAATTTGGAATATTCACCGCATTAAATTTTACCCAAACCGATATAGTTTTTGGTTTATTATCCTGCGGAAGCTCTCCTACTACAGCCTGATAAGCTTTATTTGTAAGTCGCAAAGCGCTTTTGGGACTTCCCATTCTATCGTTAACAAAAAGTGGCGTTCCTAAAAAAGAAATGGAATTATCAGCACTGTTAAGATTACCGTTAAAATTAAATTCCTGTACCGGATTTTGCGCATTGGCAGTTAAAAAATTTACAAACATTAACGTGAGTAATATTTTTTTCATAGTTATAGGTTTTTATCAGAATAGTGGTAAATGGGCAAATAGTGTAAAATAGCAATTTGAATCATTTTCTCGACTTCAAACTTTCGTTTATTATTTTCATAAATTTTGTTAAAACTATAATTTTAATTCAGCATCACCAAACGATTCCTACACACAAATGCATAATTCTCACAAAATTATAATTAACACGTAAAACAATAATGCTTTCATGCATTTTAGACAACTTTAGAAGGGAAATTAAAACTAAAAAAAGCTTCCTGATCCCAGAAAGCTTCCCTTACTATTCCAAAAACTCAATTGCTTACGCAATAAAAAAATACTAACTAACATTTAAAAACAAACTAAAAAACCATTTATTTTGAAGTAATTTTCTTTGATGCAGTGCTGGTAATTTTTAATAAATAAGTCCCTTCAGGGAGATCTGCTATGTTCGCTGCATTACTTCCCAATATTTTTTGTCCTTGCGAATAAACTTCTACACTTTTAGTTGTATCGTTAACTTCATTTGAAGTAATAATAGCTTCACTTGCAGTTTTTGCTTTTACAAATGTTTTTCCCGTTTTAGCTTCTACAGATCCCACAGGAGACAAATTAGAAACCTTTTCGCTATCATACAATTCTTTTACCTGAACTGGAGTCAAAGCCATATTATAAATCTTTAAATCATCTATATCAGCATTTATTCCAACCATTGTATTGATTTCTCCCAATCTAAAAATATTGCCATTTGTAGATCTAGTCATACCTTCCAGATACTTCAGTAATTTACCGTCACGGTATATCTTAGAAGTAGTACCTTCATAGGTAATAGTATAATGGTACCAAATATTTTTTTCTAGCGGTGTAGATACGATAACATCATTAGAAGCTCCCCAAGCCGCTAAACTTAGGTCAGAGTTAGAAGAAGTTGTTCCTTGCTGCAATAAACCGCAATATTGAGCATTTAAAGGATTTCCGTAACCCCAAATATAATTTGCATTTGAAATATCGTTGAATTTAACCCAAATACTGATTGTTCTTGAGCTTTTTCCTTGTGGCAGATTATCAATTACTGCTTCTAAAGCTTTATTATTTAACCGCTGAGCGCCTTTCAGAACACCCGCTCTATCAGCTACATAATTGTCGGTTCCAATGAATGAAATTGTATTTGCCGTATTGTTTAAAGTACCATTAAAGTTAAATTCCTGAATCGGTGTTTGTGCATTCACATTCAAAAAACTTACAAACAATATTGTAAGTAGTAATTTTTTCATAATAGTAGATTTTAGGGATTAAACAACTTTCGTTATCTTAACACCTCAAAACTAGACTATTATAATTTTCACAAGAAAAATTTCCGATAAAATGCCTAAAAATTCGTTAAAATAACGTTTTTCATTCATTTTGACGGTAAAAACATTTTTAAAAAATCATAAATAATATTAAAATATTAAACTTAACTCAAATAAAATCACAATTTCTTACGTATAAATACGGTATATTCAACAAAATAATTATTTTAACTTTTTACAAAAAAAAACTTATCACAGAGAAAAGTTTATCACAAAAAAAAACTCCATTCAAGAACGAATGGAGTTTTATATTTTGAAAGTACTTTTATTACTTTACGAATTCAATTTTTTGAGCTTCTTCTTCATTAACGCTATCAAAGAAACCTTGCTCGTTCATCCAGTCATCGCTAAATACTTTACTCATGTAGCGAGAACCATGATCTGGGAATATGGCAATAATATTGCTGTCTTTTGTAAATTCTCCTTCTTCAGCATATTGCTTAATAGCTTGCATTACTGCTCCTGAAGTATATCCAACAAATAAACCTTCTTTTCTAGTGATTTCTCTAGCAGAGTGAGCACTTTCTTCGTCGGTTACTTTCATGAATTTATCAATGATATCAAAATCTGTAGCAGATGGGATTAAGTTTTTACCAAGACCTTCTATACGATATGGGTAAATTTCTTTGCTGTCAAACTCTTTTGTCTCGTGGTATTTTTTCAATACAGATCCAAAAGCATCAACTCCTAAGATTCTAATATTCGGATTTTTTTCTTTTAAGAATTTTGCAGTTCCAGAGATAGTTCCTCCTGTTCCGCTGCAAGCAACTAAGTGCGTAATTTGTCCTTTTGTTTGTTCCCAAATCTCTGGACCTGTAGTGTTGTAGTGGGCATCAATATTTAACTGGTTGAAATATTGATTAATGTAGACTGACCCTTTTGTCTCTTCGTGCAAACGTTTGGCTACATTATAATAAGATCTTTCATCATCTGCAGAAACATGAGCCGGACAGACATACACTTTGGCGCCTAAACTTCTCAACATGTCAATTTTGTCTTTAGATGATTTTGAGCTTACTGCCAAAATACAATTGTAACCTTTAATAATGCTTACCATTGCTAAACTAAATCCTGTATTACCAGAGGTAGTTTCGATAATGGTATCTCCCGGAGATAGAATTCCTTTTCTCTCGGCTTCTTCAATAATATATAACGCTATTCTATCTTTTGAGGAATGACCTGGGTTGAAAGCTTCTACCTTTGCGTAGAAATTTCCTTCTAACTCTTCGGTAATTTTATTTAGCTTAATAAGGGGGGTGTTTCCTATTAACTCTAAAACATTATTATAAGCAGTTATTTCTTCTTTCATAAAAAAATAGTTAATCAAAGGCCTTTTTAAATTAACCTTGATAGGTTGCAAATTTAACAAAAAATTTCTAATTAGCTTTTAATTTTTTCTAAATCTAATAAAAAACTAAATTCCTTTGCTAAGTCTTTTAAAGCCTCAAAACGTCCCGAAGCCCCGCCATGACCTGCATCCATGTTGGTATCTAAAAACAAAAGTTTGTTATTTATTTTTAAATCTCTCAGTTTTGCAACCCATTTAGCTGGCTCCCAATATTGTACCTGCGAATCATGTAATCCAGTAGAAACATACATATTAGGATATTCCTGCGCTTTTACATTATCGTAAGGTGAATACGATAACATATAGTCGTAATATTTTTTATTGTTTGGGTTACCCCATTCGTCATACTCTCCAGTTGTAAGCGGAATACTGTCGTCTAACATCGTAGTAATTACGTCTACAAAAGGCACCTGAGCGATAACGCCATTATACAATTCAGGAGCTTCATTTACGATTACTCCCATTAAAAGTCCGCCAGCAGATCCTCCTTCTGCATAGAGATGTTCGGGAGAAGTGTACTTTTGGTCTATTACAAATTTAGAGCAATCGATGAAATCTGTAAAGGTATTTTTCTTTTTTAACAGTTTTCCGTCCTCATACCATTGTCTTCCTAAGTCCTCACCTCCTCTAATATGCGCAATAGCGTAAACAAATCCGCGGTCTAAGAGCGATAACCTTGTGGAAGAAAAATACGTATCCATTGTAATTCCGTAAGAACCATACGCATAAAGCAGTAACGGATTTTTACCGTTTTTCTCCAATCCCTTTCGGTAAACCATAGAAATTGGCACTTTTACACCATCTCTGGCAGTTGCCCAGACTCTCTCTTCTATGTAATTTTCTTTATCAAACTTTCCTCCTAAAACCTGTTGCTCTTTCAAGATTTCCTTGGTTTTGGTCTTCATATTAAAATCAATTACCGAAGACGGAGTTGCCAATGACTGATAGCTGTAACGCAAAATATCGGTATCAAAATCAACATTGGTTGTAGTGTAAGCATTATAGGTTTCACTGCCAAAAGGAAGATAATAATCTGGCTCGCCATTCCAAGGCATGATTCGAATATGATTTAATCCGTTAGAGCGCTCTTCAACAACCAAATAGTTTTTAAAGATCTCAATATCTTCCAATAAAACATCTTCTCTATGCGGAATAAGATCGACCCAGTTTTTCTTTCCTGTTTTGCTTTCAGGCGTTTTCATCAATTTAAAATTGGTCGCCTTATCTTTATTAGTCAAAACATAAAATGAATCCTCGTAATGAGAAATGCTATATTCTAATCCGCGCACACGGGGCTGGAAAACCGTAAATTCCTCATCAGGATTATCTGAATTCAAAATTCTATATTCAGTTGTCAAAGTGCTTCCAGAGCCAATAACAATGTATTTTTTTGATTTTTCTTTGCTGATAGAAACATTAAAAGTATCGTCAACTTCATCATAAACCAAAACATCATTTTCTGAACTAGTGTTTAATTTATGTCTAAAAACTTTATCAGCCCTTAATGTCACCTGATCTTGTCTCACATAAAAAATAGTATTGTTATCGTTTGCCCAAACAGAAGCTCCGGTAACATTTTCTATTTTATCTGCTAATATTTCGCCTGTTTCTAAGTTTTTTATTTGAATGGTATAAATTCTTCTCCCTACGATATCTACTCCAAAACTGGCAAATTTGTTATCTGGGCTAATACTCAAACCTCCTAATTTGAAATAAGCATGTCCTTTTGCCATTTCGTTACAGTCAAAAAGAATTTCTTCATCTGCAGAAAGTCTTCCCTTTTTTCGAGCGAAAATTGGATAATCTTGACCTGTTTCAAAACGCGTAATGTAAAAATACCCATTGTAGAAATAAGGAACCGAAGAGTCATCTTCTTTAATTCTACTTTTCATTTCCTCAAAGAGACTTTCTTTCAAATTTTGAGTGTGGGCAGTCATGCTTTCGTAATAAGCATTCTCCTGATTCAGATAATCTATTACCTCTGGGTTTTCTCTGTCATTAAGCCAGAAATAGTTGTCAATTCTAGTTTCTTTATGTTTTTTTAATGTCTTTGGAATTATTTTAGCCTTTGGGGCCGATATATCATTTTGCATTGATTGAGCATTAATTTTTAAATATGAAGACGCAAAAATAGCACAAACCCAACAGAACAAAATTAATTTTTTCATAAAATATTCTATTGAATTAACACAGCAATATACTAATTTTGTCTGAAATAATTTAAAAAATCAACAAAAATGGATTTAATGGGAATGATGGGTAAACTTAAAGAAACCCAACAAAAAATTGAAGATACAAAAAAGCGTTTAGATACTGTTTTGATTGATGAACAAAGCGCTGACGGATTATTGAAAGTTACTATTACAGCAAGCAGAAAAATAAAATCTCTTTCTATTGACGATTCTCTTTTAGAAGATAAAGAGCAACTAGAAGATTACTTAATTGTAACGCTAAATAAAGCTATAGAAAAAGCAACAAGTGTAAACGAAAGAGAATTAGATGCTGTTGCAAGAATGGACATGCCTTCTATTCCTGGAATGGATAATCTTTTTAAATAAGATTCTAAGAAACTAAGATTCTAAGTTTCTGAGCTTTTCTTTTATTGTGAAGACTTAGAATCTTAGAGCCTTAGCAACTTTCTCTAAAACTTCGAAAGCGTTTCCAACACATATGTATGCATTACTTCTTTGTAATCTAAATGTGTTACGATTCTAAGTTTGTTGTGTCCAAGCGAACTTATTAATATATTTTTCTGTTTTAATTTCTCAATTAATAATTGATCGCTGTAGCCTTCTGCAAGCGAAAAAATCAAAATATTAGTTTCTACAGGTTCAATTGACGCAATCCAAGGTTTTGTGCTTAAGATTTTTGCTATTTCTTTTGCTCTGCGGTGATCTTCTGCCAATCTTTCGATATTATGAGCTAAAGCATACAATCCTGCCGCAGCTAAATAACCAACTTGACGCATTCCCCCACCCAATATCTTTCTGATTCTCAACGCTCTGTGAATATCAGCTTTACTTCCAAGCAATACAGAACCAATTGGAGCGCCTAAACCTTTAGACAAACAAACCGAAATAGTATCAAAAATAGCTCCGAATTCTCTAGGATTCTGTCTTTTAGCTACCAATGCATTCCAAATTCTTGCTCCATCTAAGTGAAACTTCAAATTATGAGCGTCGCAAACCTTTTTTATTTCTCTTAAATCTTCCAATTCGTAACACGCGCCTCCGCCTTTATTGGTTGTATTTTCAACACAAACCAAACTGGTTAATGGACTATGATAAAATTCTGGATCGTTTATTGCCGCTTTTACTTGCGCCGCCGTAATCATACCACGATTTCCATCTAGGAGGCAGCAAGAAACGCCACTGTTGAAAGAAACACCTCCTCCTTCATAATGATAAACGTGAGCATATTTATCAGCTATTAGCTGTTCGCCAGGCTGCGTATGCAGTTTTATTGCAGTCTGGTTTGCCATAGTTCCAGACGGAAAGAAAAGTCCAGCTTCCATACCAAAAAACTCTGCTGTTCTATTTTCCAATTCAATCACCGTTGGGTCCTGTTTGTACACGTCATCGCCAACGTGGGCGTTAAACATATACTGCAGCATTTCATAAGTAGGCTTTGTTATGGTATCGCTGATTAAATTTATTTCCATATTCTAAAAACTATATCTTATTTTTGTATGCAAAATTACGTATTACTTATAGTTATTCTCAGCAAGTTTTGGTAAAATTTAACTCGCTAGTTTCTCTAGACCAAATTAACGTAATAATTCTAAAAAACATATAAAACCTAGTAATTAATTTATGACAACAGCCGAACAAGTAAAAGGTATTGTGGAGCGCCTTGGTGCGTTGAGGAGGTATCTTTGACGTTGATGCCAAGCTAATCGAAATTGCAAACGAAGAAGAAAAAACGTTTGCACCTGATTTTTGGAACAATCCAAAAGAAGCAGAAAACATTGTAAAAAATCTTCGAAACAAGAAAAAATGGATTGAAGATTATGATAAAGCAGTCTCTCTTACAGAAGAATTACAGCTTGCTTATGATTTCTACAAAGAAGGAGAACTTTCTGTAGATGAATTGGATGAACAATATAATGTTGCTCAAGCACACATTGAAAACATCGAATTCAAAAACATGCTTTCTGACGAAGGAGACAGTTTAAGCGCTGTGGTTCAGATTACTGCGGGAGCAGGCGGAACTGAAAGCTGTGACTGGGCAGGAATGCTGATGCGTATGTACATGATGTGGGGAGAAAGTTATGGCTATAAAATAAAAGAACTTAACTTTCAGGAAGGTGACGTAGCCGGAATTAAAACCGTAACTTTAGAATTCGAAGGAGATTATTCTTTTGGATATCTTAAAGGTGAAAATGGTGTTCACCGTTTGGTTCGAATTTCGCCTTTTGACAGTAATGCAAAACGTCATACTTCATTTGTTTCTGTGTATGTTTATCCGCTTGTAGATGATAGTATCGAGATTGACATTAACCCTGCCGATATCGAAATTACAACTTCTCGTTCGAGTGGTGCTGGAGGACAAAACGTAAACAAAGTTGAAACGAAAGTACAGCTTGTTCACAAACCAACCGGAATCCAGATTCAGTGTTCTGAAACAAGATCACAGCAGGATAACAGACAGCGCGCTATGCAAATGCTTCGTTCTCAATTGTATGAAATCGAATTAAAAAAACAGCAAGCACAGCGTGCTGACATTGAAGCAAGCAAAATGAAAATCGAATGGGGTTCGCAGATTCGTAACTACGTAATGCAACCTTATAAATTGGTAAAAGATGTTCGCACTGGTTACGAAACTAGCGATGTTGACGGCGTTATGAACGGAAATATCGATCCTTTCTTGAAAGCCTATCTGATGATGATGGGACAAAAAGAGGAAGAGTAAACAGTCACAGTTTACGGTCACAGTAAACTTGAAACCTGAAACTTGAAACTTTAAAACAAAAAGTTATGATAAAATGGGCAGATGTAATTCATTTTACAAATAAAGGAAATCCAACTCCAGACAAAAAAGTGGAGAAAACGGAGGAAGAATGGAAACAGATTCTAACGCCAGAAGAATTTCAGGTAACTCGTTTAAAAGGAACTGAAAGATCTTTTAGTTCCGAATTATGCAGCTTGTTTGATCCTGGAATTTATGAATGTAAATGTTGCGGAACAGTTCTTTTTGATGCAAGCGAAAAGTTTGAATCTGGCACAGGATGGCCCTCATTTACCCAACCTGTAAAAGAAAATGTTATTGCTTATCATGCTGACAAGTCATATGGAATGATCCGTGTTGAGGTAGTCTGCAATGTATGCGACTCTCATTTAGGGCATGTTTTCCCTGACGGACCTCCTCCGAGTGGTCTGCGTTATTGCATCAATGCAGTTTCATTATCAAAAATCAAAGAATAATTTATAAAAAGCGATTCACTAAAAAAGTGAATCGCTTTTTTTATTAATCATCACTTATAAAAATGATTTAACAAAACAAATGTAAGCCATCACTTAACAATTATTTTTTTTAGCTTTTAGTCCTCAATTTTAGCTTTTAAAATTAGAAATCTAAACAATCGCCCCATTAGCACATTGAAAAACTTTTATTTAATTAATATTTTAAATGTTAATTTTATAAAAAACAGATCTATATTTTAAACAATTATTAAGAAACAAGAATAATTAATTAGGTAATTAAAATGTATTTCATTTTATTTGGCAAAAAATAACCTAAGTCGATTAAAATTTGTCAATGAGATCCTATTCAATTCAAGAAATTAATGAAGTTATAAATGGCGTAATTTACGGCAGCACTTCGCAAGGCATTACTGCCACAGAACAACTAGAAAAAGCAACAACTTCAGAAATTTCATTTATTGGAAACAAGAAATACGAAAAATACTGGTCGACTTCTAATGCTTCAATCGCGATTGTGAACGAAGACATTTCGATTGAGCCGGGAGAAAATCGAGCTTTTATAAAAGTCAAAAATGCCGATTTGGCAATGTCACAAATCCTTGCTCTTTTTGCTCCCCCTGCCCCAATCTTTCATTACAATATTCATAAAACCGCAACTGTAGACGAAACAGCCATAATTGGCGAAGGTGCTAAAATTGGCGCTGGCTGTTACATTGGCCCAAAAGTTGAAATTGGAGCTAATGCTATAATTTATCCAAATGTTACCATTTTAGACGAATGCACAATCGGAAGAAACACAACCATCTGGTCTGGAAGCGTTGTTCGTGAGCGCTGTCATATTGGCAACGAATGCATTATTCATCCAAACGCAACAATTGGTGCAGACGGTTTCGGTTTTCGTCCTTGCGAAGAAAATGGACTTGTAAAAATTCCGCAAATTGGTAATGTAATAATTGGAAACAGGGTTGAAATCGGAGCTAATACTTGCGTAGATCGCGGAAAATTTAGTTCAACTATTGTTGGAGACGGATGCAAAATTGACAATTTGGTGCAGATTGGACATAATAGCAAACTCGGAAAGTTCTGTATCATGGCTGGAAACAGCGGTTTAGCAGGTTCTGTAACTTTAGGAAACGGAGTTATTATTGGCGGAAGCGCTTCAATAAAAGATCACACCACTATTGGAGATGGCGCGGTAATTGGTGCTGGATCTGGTGTTACTGGAGATGTTCCTGCTGGAAAAACTATGTTAGGATATCCTGCTGTTGAAGCTCGTGATGCTTTAAAACAATGGGCTTTGCTGAAACAAATGGTTTGTGGCCTTAAAAAATAATATCACTTAAAATCGAAAAAAGAACATCCGCTAAAACGGGTGTTTTTTTTATTAATGCTATTTCTTAATTCATAAAGCAACTCGTTTATTTCAATTGATTTTGTAAATTAGCCAACACTATTTTATCAAATCAATACTATATCATGGATTTAAACTTCAATAAAAACGAAGATCACAATAAATTACTTCTTTCTGAATTAAAACAAAAATTTGCCAAAGTTAAATTGGGTGGTGGCGAAAAAAGAATCGAAAAACTGCATGCCGAAGGTAAAATGACCGCTCGCGAAAGAATTGCTTATTTATTGGACGAAAATTCTAAAAGTATTGAAATTGGAGGTTTTGCTGGTGAAGGAATGTATCCAGAACACGGCGGTTGTCCATCTGGAGGTGTTGTGGTGAAAATTGGCTACATCAGAGGAAAACAATGTATTGTCGTTGCCAATGATGCTACTGTAAAAGCTGGAGCTTGGTTTCCGATAACAGGAAAGAAAAACCTTCGCGCACAAGAAATAGCAATGGAAAACCGACTCCCAATTATTTATCTTGTAGATAGCGCAGGAGTTTATTTGCCAATGCAGGATGAAATTTTCCCTGATAAAGAACATTTCGGACGCATCTTTAGAAACAACGCCCAAATGAGCAGTATGGGAATCACGCAAATAGCTGCCGTTATGGGAAGCTGTGTTGCTGGTGGCGCCTATCTCCCAATCATGAGCGATGAAGCTTTAATCGTTGACAAAACCGGAAGTATTTTCCTTGCGGGAAGTTATTTAGTAAAAGCTGCAATTGGCGAAACTATCGACAATGAAACTCTTGGCGGAGCAACAACTCATTGCGAAATTTCGGGTGTTACCGATTATAAAGCCAAAGACGATAAAGATGCTTTAGACAAAATCAAAAACATTGTAGATAAAATTGGTGATTTTGACAAAGCTGGCTACAGCAGAATCAAAGCCGAAAAACCTGCTTTAGATCCAAATGAAATTTACGGAATTCTTCCAAAAGCAAGAACCGAGCAATATGATATGATGGAAATCATCAAACGTTTGGTCGATAATTCTGAATTTGAAGCGTATAAAGATGGTTACGGACAATCTCTAATAACAGGATATGCCAGAATTGATGGTTGGGCTGTCGGAATTGTTGCCAATCAAAGGAAAGTCGTAAAAACCAAAAAAGGTGAAATGCAGTTTGGTGGTGTAATTTATTCTGACAGTGCTGACAAGGCTACTCGTTTTATTGCCAACTGCAACCAGAAAAAGATTCCGCTAGTGTTTTTACAAGACGTTACTGGTTTTATGGTGGGTTCAAAATCAGAACACGGCGGTATTATTAAAGACGGTGCCAAAATGGTAAATGCTGTTAGTAATTCGGTTGTTCCTAAATTTACAGTTATTGTTGGAAACTCCTACGGAGCAGGAAATTACGCAATGTGCGGAAAAGCTTATGATCCTAGATTGATATTTGCATGGCCAAGTGCAGAACTTGCTGTTATGGGCGGAACTCAAGCGGCGAAAGTTTTGGCGCAAATAGAGGCTTCTTCGCTTAAAGCAAAAGGAGAAACTGTCGACGAAGCAAAAGAAGCTGAATTATTCGATAAAATAAAAGCCCGTTACGACGAGCAGACTTCGCCTTACTATGCTGCTTCAAGACTTTGGACAGATGCCATTATTGATCCATTAGAAACCCGCAATTGGATTTCGATAGGAATTGAAGCTGCAAACCATGCTCCGATTCAAAAACCATTTAATTTAGGAGTCATTCAGGTATAATGATTTAAGAATTCTCAACAAGACGTTAAATAAAAAGTAAAAAACTTATTTTCAAGGTGTTAAAAATAAATATCTGATTAAAAATTAGTAACTTAGTACATAATTTTTAATCACACAACATCATGGAAAATGTAAAAAGTTTGAATAAATGGGCGAACTCGCACACTTATTTACCAGTTGATTTAGTACGTATTGTTTTGGGTGGATTTTTATTTATGAAAGGTGTCTCTTTCGTCACCAATGTTCAATACCTGCATGATTTGATTTCCCCGATTGATAAGTTTGGAGGAGGTATGTTTATGCTGCATTACATTGCTCCAGCCCACATGATTGGTGGTATAATGATTATTTTTGGGCTTTTGACCAGATGGGCAATCGCTGCTCAATTACCCATTTTATTTGGTGCTGTTCTTGTCAACTCTATGGGAAGAATGCATTCTGAAAGTTTAATTTTAGCTATAGTCGTTTTATTAGTCTGCATATTCTTCCTGTTTTATGGAAGCGGCAAACATTCAGCAGATTATTATTTTAAAATGCAACAATAACCTCATCAGTCCTCAGTTCCGCTGAGGACTTTTTTTGAATGTTAATTAATTCTATAAAATTTCTTTAATTGCGTTTTATGACTTAAATTCGCCGACATGAATTGGATTCGTAAAACCGTTATTCTTATTACACTTATACTTGCAGGACTGTTTGCTTATCAGGCAAACCAATCTGCTGTACACGTAATTGAAACGGAAAAATCCGATACCAACTTCTGCAAAGACATTCCTGATTCGTCTGCATTTATACAGCCTCAGGGAAGTTATCAGCTTGCGGCAAACGTCAAAACAAATCCTACTGGAATAATTAAATGTTTTGAGAACCTTTTACCGCTTATCCCGCAGCATCAAACCGTTACACACACTACAGCATATACTAAACTCTTTACAACACAAAGTAAAAAGGTTTTAGTCATACTCTATGCTTTCCATTTTTTCTGGTAAATAAATACTTGATTTTTCATTAGAAGATCTATTCTTCACCACGTACTTAACCGTTTTCAAATCGAGAACTGTTTTGCATATCATTTATTTATTACATTAAAACATTATGGAAACTACTACCACAATAATGGGAATTGTGATTTTAATCATTGTTGCTATCCCAATATATTTCTCTGCACGTTCATCTGCAGCAAGTAAATCGAGAATTTTAAACATCAAAAAAAGATTCAATCCCAATCATCCAGAAGATTTTGATTTGACAGAATCAATCAACAATAAGACTTTAACAATTGATCAAAAAAACAATAAGTTTATTTTGATGAATTTCAATCCAAATCAGCAAGAGTCAATTTATGTCGATTTGAATACAATTTCTTCATGCAAATTAGTTCCAACAACAGATGCTGGTTCTGATACTATTGTTAAAATTGATTTTGATTTTCAAGAAAAAGAAACTGGTAAAAAAATAATAATTCCATTCTATGATTTTGACGATGACCGCATCAAACAGATTAGCGTCTATCAAGATCATCAGTTTGCGAAAAAATGGCTTAAAATCATCCAAGATTCTATATCACGTTAGTTATTTAATTCAGAAAAGAGGCTCCAATTTGGCCTCTTTTTTTTTTGCGTTTTACATGATATTTGTCATTTTATGTCTTAGTTTGAAGTTTTAATTTTGAGGTAAACTAAATCCGTCATTATGAAAATTTCTTTGACTCAAAAGTACAATGTCCCAGGTCCAAGATATACTAGTTATCCGACTGTTCCTTATTGGAATGAAGCAGACTTTACGTCCGAAAAATGGATTACTACTTTAAGGCAATCATTTTCTGAAAGCAATTCAAGAAACGGAATAAGTTTATACATTCACCTGCCTTTCTGCGAAAGCATGTGCACTTTCTGTGGATGCAATAAACGCATTACAAAAAATCACTCAGTAGAAGAAAAATACATTCATGCAGTTCTAAAAGAATGGAAAATGTATTGTGATTTACTTCCTGAAAAGCCTGTAATCAAAGAAATTCATTTGGGTGGAGGAACACCAACCTTCTTTTCAAAAGAAAATTTAGAATGTCTTATTAACGGAATTTTTGATTATGCTGTAAAAGCAGAAAATCACGAATTTAGTTTTGAAGGGCATCCAAACAATACTACTCACGAACAACTCAAAAAACTATATGATTTAGGCTTTCGCCGAGTGAGTTTTGGCGTTCAAGATTATTCTCCTACAGTTCAAAAAGCAATTAATAGAATTCAGCCTTTTCATAATGTTGCCAAAGTAACTTTTTGGGCAAAAGAAATTGGCTATACTTCAATTGGGCACGATATTATTTTTGGGCTTCCATTTCAAACTATCGAAGATGTCGTAGATACAGTCGAGAAAACCAATTCTTTAAAACCAGATCGATTGGCATTTTATAGCTATGCGCATGTGCCGTGGATAAAAGGAAACGGACAGAGAGGCTTTAATGACGAAAACCTGCCAAAGGATGCCGAAAAAAGAAAACTATATGAAATTGGTAAAAAGCTTCTGATTCAAAACGGATATCACGAAATTGGCATGGATCATTTTGCTTTAAAAGGCGATAGTTTATACAAGGCAGCTCACAACGGAAATCTGCATAGAAATTTCATGGGATACAGCGCTTCCAAAACTCAAGTTATGATTGGTTTAGGCGTTTCTTCAATAAGTGATAGCTGGTACAGTTTTGCTCAAAACACCAAAAGTCTAGAAGAATATTATGAAATTTTAGAATCGGATAAACTTCCTGTTGTAAAGGGTCATATTTTAAACGATGAAGATCTTATCATTAGAAAACACATTCTGAATCTAACCTGCGAATTGGAAACTTCCTGGACTGCAGAATCTTTAAATTTTGCTGAACTTCCTGAAGTTTTAATTGCTTTAAAAGAAATAGAAAACGATAATTTGATTATTATTGAAAACAATAAAATCACAATTACCGAAGAAGGGAGACCTTTTGTCCGTAATATCTGTATGGCATTTGACTTACATCTAAAAAGAAAGTCACCGGAAACAAACCTGTTTTCGATGACTGTATAATAACTTAAATATATCTTCTAGTGGCAGTTTGGAGTCTGCTGTACAAACAAACTCATGTTTGAGGGAGAGATATATGGAATTCCTAATCCCAATCCACGAAGGATGAATAAAACACCAATTATAACAGCTACATACGGAATTGCCTTTTGGATTTTATTTCTGAAAGGCAATTTTAATAATGAGTTGACATAAACCACAACCGTCATTAGCGGTATAGTCCCAATCCCGAATAAAAGCATGTAGAGAACACCAAGACTTGCACTCTGCATGGCAATTGCTCCAAATAAAGCAACATAAACCATTCCGCATGGCAGAAATCCGTTTAGAAGGCCAATAGTAAAAAGAGATTTGTAACTCTTGTTTTTAAACTGGCTACCTAAATTCGATTTAATTTTAGAAATGATTTTATAAATAGGTTTAGAAAAATTGTATTGAGCAAATTTTTTCTCTGGAATCAAAACCACAACAATCATAATTACACCAATAATTATTGACATTTTCTGCTGCAAGCCAGCTAGAAAAAAACCTCTTCCCAATAATCCAAAAATCAATCCAATTGTTGAATAAGCAGTTAATCGTCCAAAGTGATACGTCATAATCTGCATTGCCTTTTTAGCTTCATTTTGCCTATCTACAGGAAGCATCATAGCAATTGGTCCACACATTCCAACACAGTGCAGACTGCTGATTAAACCTAAAAAGAAAGCAGAGAATAACATTTTATTTTTAGTTTACGTAAATAACCTCTTTAGTGAGATATTTTTTGCCTTCGTACTGCCACTCCATATTAACATCCCAGCGTCCTTTTATTAATTTTTTCTGCGGAATAATGATTTCTGAATTGGTTAAAGCAATTTGAGTATTAAAGTCAAATTTTTTGTTTGAAGGTCTGTATAATTGAATATTTCCTTTTACTTTATCACTTTCAAATCCTGCAGGAAAAATTATCGCAACACCTTCTCCAGTATATTTGATTGATGGTTTGTGCTGCAAATCATGTGCATTCTGAATTCTTGCCATTTCTTCTTGAAAGTGCGTATCGTGTTTATAATATTCTTCTACAACCAAATCATTATCGTATTTAGAGTTTGACTGTACTTCAAAAACAAAATATAAAATAAAGGTCATAAACAATCCGAATGCAATGACGATACCTGTGCCCCAATTAAATTTCATATTTGTAGATTTTATTTGTTATTTGTCAAATATGTTATCGCCTTTATTCTTTTGTTTTGATTTTACAAAGTTTATTTTGTGGCGATTTCATAATAATATATTTTTAATTAAAACTGCGCGGTCCTAAGAAATTTGTAGTAGTTGTTTGCAAAAGTTCAGAACCATTATAAACTCCAATTTTTACTTTTGTTTTATCGCTTTCAAGCAGAACTTCATCAATTTCTATAAACAATGTTCCTTGAGAAATTCCTTCTTTAGCAATTTTAAAGTGTTTTTTACCAACATTTTTAATTTCTCCTTTCTGATCAATTAATTCGAAATGTATATCATTGTAATCTTTCATTGTCTTGTTTACAATTTTATAAGTGTAAACATTGCTGATTTTTTCTCCATTATGCTGGAACAGCTGGCCAGGCAATCTTAAAATTACTGCCTGTACATCTGTTCTTAAAAACAGCATTCCAACAAAAATACTCAATAAAATGAAGAGAACGGCTGTATATCCTTTCATTCTCGTGGTAAACTTGAAAGGTTCTTTTTTGGCAATTTCATCTTCAGATGCATAACGAATAAGTCCTTTTGGCAATCCAACAGATTCCATAATATGATCACATTCGTCGATACAAGCTGTACAGTTTGTACATTCCAGCTGCGTTCCGTTTCTGATATCAATTCCCATTGGACAGACGTGAACACATTGAAGACAATCAATACAATCTCCTTTTCCTGTTAATGCTCTATCTTCATTTTTTTTGAATTTTGCACGTCCTTCTTCTTTTTCACCTCGAACAAAATCGTAAGCAACATTTATAGATTTATTATCTAAAAGTACGCCTTGCAATCTTCCGTATGGACAGGCGATAATACAAACCTGTTCACGAAACCATACAAAAACAAAATAGAAAATACTTGTAAATATTAATAGAGCAATAAAATTGCTTGCTTGTTTAACTGGACCTTGCTCAATCATTAAGAATAAAGCATCACTTCCTACCAAATAGGCCAAAAAAACATTAGCTATAAGGAAAGAGATTAAGAAGAATATAGTCCATTTCAAAACTCGTTTTCTAATTTTTTCAGCATTCCATTCCTGTCTTGCCAAACGAGTTTGAGAACCTCTGTCTCCATCGATCCAATATTCGATACGACGGAAAACCATTTCAAGGAAAATAGTCTGCGGACAAATCCAACCGCAAAATATTCTTCCGAAAACAACAGTAAATAAAATTATAAATACAACGCCGACAAGCATTGAAATTACGAAGAGATAAAAATCCTGAGGCCAAAAAGGGAATCCAAAAATATTAAAACGACGTTCCAAGATATTGAACATCATAAACTGATTTCCATTAATCTTGATAAAAGGATTTATGAATAAAATTGCTAGCAAAACATAGCTGACAATTTTCCTATAATCATAAAATTTACCAGACGGTTTTTTAGGAAATATAAATTTTCGTTTACCACCTTCATCTATTGTTCCAATGGTATTTCTAAAAGCTTCGTCTGGTAAATTTGACATGATATTCTAATTATTTTTTAACTTCTGTGGTATCTTTTGTAGTTGCTGCAGCGGCATCGGTTTTAGGAGCGCTATCGTCTACCCAAACTTCTCCTTCTGCTTCTTTTGGATCCTTTGGATTACTTCCTTGTAAAGACAGAATATAACTAGCCACTTTTTGTATTTCTTTTGGTTTAAGAGTTCCTTTCCAGGCAATCATCCCTTTACCGTCTCTTCCTCCATTTGTAATAGTGTGGAATAGATTTTTGATTCCTCCTCCTAAAATCCATCTATCATCTGTAAGGTTTGGTCCAATCTGTCCTCCCGCATCGGCACGGTGGCACGCAGCACAATTCGTAGTAAAGATTGTTTTCCCTTCAGCTAGACTTGGTGCATCAGTTAACAAAACAACCGTTTTTTCATCCATTAAATCTGGTGCTGTTTTCATGTATTCCGCAACATCAATCTTGGCTTGAGCCAATTCTTTTTTCAATTCCATTTCCTGATCATCAGCCCCTAAAACATCGAAACGAACTACATAAATTACTCCGAAAATGATACAGATGTAGAATAAATATACCCACCATGGCGGTAAATTATTATCTAGCTCTTTGATTCCGTCATAATCATGATCCATCAATAATTCACCTTCTTTTTCAATTGGCTCTGTTTTAGTCAATTTATGCATTAGGTTTTTAAACCAAGTGCTTTCTTTAAAGCTTAAACTTTCTTCAAGTTCTTTTTGTGCTTTTTCTTCAGGCGATAATAATTGGTACATTACTCGATTGACAGCACTAAGCGTAATCTCGATGGCAATTAGAATAAACAAAAAGACAAATAAAAAGAGTGATACCATTGGATATTTTACAAAAGCCGGCTTATCACCTGAATCTATAAAATATTCCATCAAAGCAAATACGATGAAGAAAATCAACGGTACTCTAACATATACTGGGAAAAACTTTTTCATTTTTATCTATCTTTTGTAGTTACACTAAGTCCTTCATCTAAAGGTATATTACTCATTTCTTCAATTTTTTCTTTTCTATAAGAGAACACCCAAATGCCTAATCCTACAAAGAAGAAGAAAAAAATTAAGAGGGAAATAATCGGGTAAATTTCTATACCCGATATTGTTTCCATATTGTGTTTTATCTGTTCAAACATAATGCTGTTATTTTGAAGTTTCTTTTACTTTAATATCAGTACCAAGTCTTTGAATATAAGCGATTAAAGCGACTATTTCTCTTTCGTTCATTGGAGTGAATTTCTCGCCTTTTGCTTCAGCTTTTTTGCGGCTGTCTTCATAACTCTTAACGAAATCAGGATCGCTTTCTAAGCTTTTTTCTATCTTAACAGCCTGCTCTCTTAAAGTTTTTTGCGCATTTGCAACATCTTCTGGAGAATATGGCACACCTAATGAAATCATTGCCTGCATTTTCTTTTGTGTCAATGAAATGTCCATTGGTTTGTTATCGAACAACCATTTGTAACCTGGCATAATTGAGCCTGCTGATGTGCTTTGCGGATTCCACATGTGGTTAAAGTGCCAGTTGTCATTGTACTTACCACCTACTCTTAACAAGTCTGGCCCTGTACGTTTTGACCCCCATAAGAATGGATGATCGTAAACAAATTCTCCCGCTTTTGACTGAACTCCATAACGCTCTACTTCACTTCTAAAGGGACGAACTGATTGCGAGTGACATCCAACACAACCTTCTCTAATGTATAGGTCACGCCCTTCAAGTTCTAACGGTGTATATGGTTTTACACTTGAAATTGTTGGAATATTTGATTTTACCATAATTGTTGGCACAATCTGAATAATACCTCCAATTAAAATTGCGATTGTAGCTAGAATAGTTAATTGAATTGGTTTTCTTTCTAACCAAGAGTGGAATTTCTCTCCGCTTAATCTACCACTTTTTATTGTTTGTAATGCAGGAGCTTGAGCCAATTCATCTTCTACTGGATTTCCAGCTTTAATTGTCATCACAATGTTATAAACCAATGTAAGCATACCTACTAGGTACAAAGTACCACCAATAGCTCTCATCCAATACATTGGCATAATAGCCGTTACGGTTTCAAGGAAATTCCCATAAGTTAAAGTGCCATCTGGATTAAACTGTTTCCACATTGATGCTTGCTGGAAACCAGCGACATATAATGGAATCGTATAAGCTATTATCCCCAAAGTACCAATCCAAAAATGGAAGTTGGCTAATTTCTTAGAGAATAACTCTGATTTTGTCATTCTTGGAATCAGCCAGTAGATAATACCAAATGACATGAAACCATTCCAAGCTAAAGCTCCTACGTGTACGTGTGCTACGATCCAATCAGTATAGTGCGCAATAGCATTTACATTTTTTAAAGACAGCATAGGACCTTCGAAAGTTGCCATACCATAACCAGTAATGGCTACGACGAAGAATTTCAAAACCGGTTCTTCACGAACTTTATCCCAAGCTCCTCTTAATGTTAAAAGACCATTGATCATACCTCCCCAAGATGGAGCAATTAACATTACTGAGAATGCAACTCCTAAATTCTGAGCCCAGTTTGGCAGTGCAGAATATAATAAGTGGTGTGGTCCTGCCCATATATAGATAAAGATTAAAGACCAAAAGTGAATAATTGATAACCTATAGGAGTAAACAGGTCTGTTTGCAATTTTTGGAACGAAGTAATACATTAATCCCAAGAACGGAGTTGTAAGGAAGAATGCCACCGCATTATGTCCGTACCACCATTGCACCAATGCATCTTGAACACCGGCATATACAGAGTAACTTTTTAAACCCGAAACTGGAATTTCAATGTTATTAAAGATATGCAGTACAGCTACCGTTACAAATGTTGCGATATAAAACCAAATCGCTACATATAAGTGACGCTCCCTGCGTTTTATCATTGTACCAATCATATTGATTCCCATTACAACCCAAATCAAAGCGATTGCAATATCAATTGGCCACTCTAACTCTGCATATTCCTTTGAAGAAGTATAACCTAGAGGAAGCGTAATTGCCGCAGCCACGATAATCAGCTGCCATCCCCAGAAGTGAAGATTACTAAGAAAATCACTAAACATTCTGGCTTTTAGTAATCTTTGCAGCGAGTAATACATACCGGAAAAAAAAGCATTACCCACAAAGGCAAAAATAACTGCATTAGTGTGTAACGGTCTTAATCGGCCGTAACTCAACCACGAAATCCCATCTGTCATGTTGGGAAAAAGGTACATTACCGCTAAGGTAAGTCCCACTAACATACCTACAACTCCAAAAAGAATTGTGGCATAAATGAATTTTTTTACAATTTTGTTGTCGTAATAAAACTGTTCCATTTCCATAATTATACTTGTTTTTCTTCGATTGGTGAATTATTATTTTGGGAATTAATTTTTGTTTCGTCATCAAAAAGGATTCTGACTGAAGGAGTATAATCATCATCATACTGTCCAGATTTGACAGCAACGATAAAGGCAATAAAGAAACAGATTGCCACAAAAATACTTACTGAAATTAAAAGATAAATAACACTCATACCTTAGATTTATATTAACAAAATTACTTCGTTAAAGGCGCATAAAATATGATAATTATCATGATCAAAAAGATATGTTAAATTTATAAAAAATATCTTTCAAAACAATTTAAATTTACTCTAAATTTTTGTTACTGAAATAGTTAGACATAAAAGTTACAAAACTGACAATCGTAATTGTACTCAGTGGCATAATGATCGCCGCAACCAGCGGAAGCAGATTTCCTGTAACCGCAAATGCAAGACCGACAACATTGTACAGCAATGACAACCCAAAACTCATTTTTATAATTAAAATAGCTTTATGAGAAAGCTTTAAAAAGTAGTTGAGACGAGAAAATTCTGTTGCATCCAAAATGGCATCACAGGCAGGTGAAAAGACATTCACGTTTTCAGATATAGAAATCCCGACATTACTTTGAGCCAAAGCACCAGCATCATTCAATCCATCGCCCACCATCATAACGTTTTGTCCTTTCTCCTGAAGTTGCTTTATGTATTCTAATTTCTGTTCAGGTTTTTGATTAAATATCAACTCAGTACCTTTTGGAAGAATAGCTTCCAGATTTGACCTTTCGCCATCATTGTCACCAGAAAGCACTTTTATTTGATAATCTTTGCTCAGGTTTGCAAAAAGCTTTTCTAAACCTTCACGATATTTATTTTGGAAAGTATATTTTCCGAAATAAATCTCACCTATTTTAATGTGTAATGCTGTTTTTTCTATTTCTGAACCATCTGCAACTATATCATTTACAAATTGCCCTGAGCCAATTTTCATTTCCTTTCCGTCAATTATTGCTAGAATTCCTTTTCCTGTAATTTCTTGAAACTCTTCTACAGCAATGCGTTTACTTTCTGGCAGAAAATCATAAAGCATTCGGCTTAATGGATGATTTGAACCTCGCAACACATTTTTAATCAATGTAATATCTGAATTTGAAATAGGATTTCCTTCATATAATATATTCGACTTCTTGTTGGTTGTAATGGTTCCTGTTTTATCAAAAACTATTGTATCAACTTTGGCAAGCTGTTCGATTACAACAGCATTTTTCAAATAAAATTTCTTTTTACCTAAAATTCGCAATATGTTTCCAAAAGTAAACGGGGCAGTAAGAGCCAATGCACATGGGCAGGCTACGATCAATACCGCGGTAAAAACATTAAAAGCAGTATTTGCATCTTTAAAAATCCAATAACCAAAACCAGCAAATGCAATGAGCAATAATATGGGGGTAAAATATCGACTGATTGCATCTGTTATGGTTTTGTGTTTCTGATCTACTTTTTTCTGAAAAATTTCGTTGCTCCATAATTGGGTTAAATAACTTTGAGAAACAGAGTGCAAAACTTCCATTTCGATTACTTTACCAATCTGTTTTCCTCCTGCAAAGACTTTATCTCCAGATTTTTTAGTAATTGGAACTGCTTCTCCTGTAACAAAGCTATAGTCAATTTCGGCGCTATCGCTGATTAAAATTCCGTCAACAGGAATAAGCTCTTGATTTCTTATTAATAAACGGTCTCCTTTTAGAACATCATAAATAGCAACATTTTCTTCAGAAGTATCTTTATTGATTTTAGTAACCGCAATTGGAAAATATGATTTAAAATCCCTTTCGAAACTTAAAAAACTATACGTTTTAATTTGAAACATTTTGCCAAGAAGCATAAAAAATATCAAACTGGCCAAACTGTCAAAAAAACCTGGACCGTGGTCCATTAGCATATCGTAAGTACTTCGAATAAACATCACGATAATTCCTAAAGCAATCGGGATATCAATATTGAGCATTCTCGTTCTAATGCTATGATAAGCAGAAACATAATATCCGCTCGCTGAGTAAAAAAAAGTGGGTAATGCTAGAAGAAAAATAAGTAATCTGAAAAACGGCTTGTAACTATCGAGCCAGAATTCTTTCATTTCGAAATATTCTGGAAATGAAAGCAGCATAATATTTCCGAAACAGAAAAATGCAACACCTAATTTATAGGTTAAACTTCTGTCGACTTTTGCTTTTGCAGATCCATAATTTTCCAAACTAATATAAGGTTCATAACCTATCGAACTTAAGAGATAAGTAATATCTTTTAAAGAAACTACATCAGAATTAAAGGTAATTCTAACTTTCTTTTCGTGAAAATTAACTTGAGAAGTGCTAATTCCTAGCTGAAGACGATTAAGATTTTCTAGAATCCAGATGCAAGAACTGCAATGGATATGAGGAATATTAAGCGAAACGATTGAAGTGTTTCCTTCTTGAAACTCTAAAACTTTTGCAAGTATGGTTTCATTCTCTAAAAAATCATATTTTCCTTTGATGTCTTGCGGAGTGGCACCTGGAGACTTTTCAAAATCATAATATGATGTCAGGTCATTAATGCTAAAAATTTCGTAAACTGTTTTACAGCCAGTGCAACAAAATTTTTTATCATCAAAATCAATTTCTTCATTTTGTTCAATAGTTAAACCACAATGAAAACAACTTTGCTCCCTCATAAACTTGTTTTTATTTGCCACAAATTTCCAACTAAAGCACAATTATTAAGATGATAATTGTCATGTTATTTTGAAATTGGATTCCTAAATTTATAAAATAAAAAGTTCAAAAAAGAGCTAACCCTAATTTATAATAAATTTACCTTTTAAAGGTGGCTAAAACCCTCAAATATCCTTATTTTTGCAGCAAACAAATATTGTCATGAACAAATGTGATCAATGCATTGTACGCCAGTTAAGCTCATTAAAAGCCCTTAATAAAGAAGAAGTTATTAAGTTAGCCAATAGCAAAACGACTTACAAAATTAAAAAAGGCGAGGCTCTTTTTGAAGAAGGCGAAGTAACCAATGGTGTTTTTTGTGTAAAAGACGGAGTTGGGAAACTTTCAAAACTGAGTGCAAACGGAAAAGACCAAATTGTAAAATTGGTAAAATCTGGTGAACTTCTTGGACAGCGCTCTATGATTAGCAATGAACCCGCAAACTTGACTGCAAAAGCGATTGCCGATATGGAAGTCTGCTTTATTCCTAAAGCTGAAATCATCAATTTCTTTAATAATAACAATCAGTTTTCTTTAAATATGATGCAATCTGTTTGCGAAGATTTAAAGGAATCTGAGAACGAAAAAATTGCCTTAGTTCAAAAAACTGTTAAGCAGAGACTTGCCGAAACTTTACTACATCTACATGATGAATTTGGCGAAGACACCGACAAAACACTAAAAGTTCAACTAACAAGAGAGGAGCTCGCAGGGATTATTGGAACTGCTACAGAAAGCTGTATTCGTTTATTATCTGATTTTAACAAACTAGGATTGATTGAATTGGTTGGTAAAAAAATCCTGCTTAAAGATGTTCGCGCTTTAAAAAAATTGGCCGACAATTAAAGTTTTTTAGCTTCATTCCAGAAAACATCCATTTCTGTAAGTGTCATATCCATCAAAGGCTTTCCTAATTCGTTTGCTTTACTTTCTAGGTATTGAAAACGCTTAATAAACTTTTTATTGGTTCTTTCTAAAGCATCTTCAGGGTTTACATTTAAAAATCTTGCATAATTAATCATAGAAAACAAGACATCTCCAAACTCGTCTTCAATTTTATCTTGATTTCCAGTTTTCACTTCATCTTGCAATTCCTGTAATTCTTCTTGCACTTTATCCCAAACCTGATGAGGTTCTTCCCAGTCAAACCCCACTCCTTTCACTTTGTCTTGAATTCGACTTGCTTTGACCATTGCCGGAAGACTTCTTGGAACGCCTTCTAAAACAGATTTCTTACCTTCTTTAAGCTTTAGCTTTTCCCAATTTTGTTTTACTTCTTCCTCATTTTCTACTTTTACATTTCCATAAATATGCGGATGACGATGAATCAATTTATCGCAGATTTCATTACAGACATCAGCAATATCAAAATCATTAGTTTCACTGCCTATTTTGGCATAGAAAACAATATGAAGTAGTAAATCACCCAATTCTTTTTTAACTTCATTTAAATCATTGTCCAGAATAGCATCTCCTAGCTCATAGGTTTCTTCGATTGTCAAATGTCTTAAAGTCTGAAGAGTTTGTTTTTTATCCCAAGGACATTGCTCACGAAGTTCATCCATGATATTCAGTAATCTCTCAAATGCTTTTAACTGGTTTTCTTTGCTCATTTTGAAGTTTCTTTTGATTTAAACTCGATTCTGTAAAATTAAAAAATCCTGTTAAGAAAACCTCTCAACAGGATTATATTATGTTTAAAGAAGAGCGATTATTCTTCTTTTTTAGCTTTTGCTTTTTTAGCTGCTGGAGCTTTTTTTGGTTTTTCAGCCGCAACTGAAGCTTCTTCTTTTGGCTCTTCAGCTGCAGGAGCTAAATCTGTAACCAATCCTTTTGCTTGAAGTGTGTTGTACCAGCTTAATACTTTTTTAATGTCTGATGGGTAAACTCTTTCTTCGTCGTAATCAGGAAGAATTTGTTTAAAATAAGCAGACAAAGTAGCGTTATCTTCTTTATGAGAGATAGCTTGTCCTTTGTTTTCTTTAACGGCAATCTGCTGCATTACTTCAGTTAACGGTTTTTCGCCTTCGTAAGTATAAATCGAAATTTCAGACAATAAACTTACATTGCTTTTTAGATTTACAGTAATCTTCTTCCCATCAATTAATGATTCCGCCACAAAACCTGTACGAGTTTGTACTTTTAATTCGTATAAACCTGGTTTTCCTGAAATGGCTAAAATTTTCGTTAAATTCATTTTTATTAAAATTAGTATTAAGAATTTTATTTATTTTTTGTTTCTAAATATATAGAAAACTTATCTTGCTTTTTTAGCTGCGTAAAATTTCATTCTATATTCCTGAGACGTTTTTCCCTCAGTAATATTTTTTAATTTCTTTTGGATTAAACGTTTTTTTAGAGATGAGATTTTATCTGTAAACAAGATTCCTTCAATATGGTCGTATTCATGCTGGATAACTCTTGCAATTAACCCGTCAAATACTTCCGTTTTCATTACAAAATCTTCTTCACAATATTCGATTGTAACAGTTGGTTTTCTGTAAACGTCTTCACGTACATCAGGAATACTCAAACAGCCTTCATTAAATCCCCACTCTTCTCCTTCTTCTTTAACGATTTTAGCATTGATAAAAGTCTTCTTAAAGCCTTTCAAATCTTTTTGTTCCTCTGAAGGAAGATCCTCATCATCACTAAAAGGCGTTGTATCTATCACAAACAAACGAATTGGCAGTCCAACCTGCGGTGCTGCAAGTCCAACTCCATACGCATTGTACATCGTCTCGTACATATTTGCGATCGTTTCTTTTAGGTTTGGATATTCTGGTGTAATATCCTGCCCTACTTTTCTTAAAACAGGATCACCGTATCCTACAATTGGTAAAATCATTTGTTTTTATTTATGTTTTAATGTGCTGCAAAAACAGAATTAAAGTTCTGATATTTCAGCTGGCAAAAATAGTAAAAAATAGTCAATGAATAATTCTTATAAGGCATTATATCATATTTTTTACTTGCTAATAAAAATCTCAGCTATAATTATGCCAAAATCACTCCTACAATTCTTACCTTTGTTAGTAAACCTCTTTTTATGATTGATAGAATTTCGAAATTTACTAACAGCACTTCCTTTCTAAATGCCTCTAAAGTAACTATTGCTTCTGTTGTTCCTGTTTTAGTTTTAAATTTTCTAGGTCATTTTGAAATCGGTTTTACCATTGCGCTTGGTGCATTTTATACTTATCCCAGTGATATTCCAAGTTCTCTCAGCCATAAAATAAAAGGATTAATTGCTGCTTCTTTTATTGTTTCTGGAGTTAATCTTTTGGTAAATCTTGTTTATCCTTTTCCTTTCCTTTTTTATATCTTTTTAGGATTTCTGCTGTTTTTATGTTCTATGATTTCGGTTTACGGACAGCGAGCTACTTTGATTTCTTTCTCTGCCTTATTATCGATTTCCCTGTCCTTTGGCCATTTGCATGAAGGTTGGGAAGCTTTTGAATACTCTGGTTTTATTTTTATCGGAGGAATTCTATATTTAATAGTATCTCTTGTTTTTCATTTTGTACAGCCTTATAAATATGTAGAATTACAAATTGCCGAAGGAATAAAACTTACTGCTAAATATCTAAAATTAAGAGGCGATCTATGGAGTCCTGAAGCCAACAGAAAAGCAATTATTGAAAAACAGTTAGCTGTTCAGGTAGAATTGAATCTTATTCACGAAGATTTAAGGAAAATGCTCATTGGAAACCAGAATGCATCTGGAACTACAAGCCAGAACCGAAAAATGCTTTTGGTTTTTATTACTTTGGTCGAAATTCAAGAATTGGCTTTATACACTTCATTTGACCACAGCAAACTTCATGAAAAATTTGCCAAACATCCTGATGTTTTAAGAACCTATCAAAACGTAGCATATAAATTAGCTTCTACCTTAAAAAAGCTTTCAAAAAATGTGAACCATATTAGTACTTATGTTGACAAACATGACCTAAAAAATGAATTGGATGCTCTTGAATTTGCCATTTTTGATTATGAAAAAACATTAGGAAAAGAAGAAGCCGCAGAAGGTGTATTAATGCTGACCAATATGCTAAAATATGCTAAGAATCAGGTTGGGAAAATAAAAACCATTCAGCGTGCGCTTTCTTTAGCAATGCAATCTTATAAATTGAAAGATCAAGACAAAGAGCTTGAAAAATTCTTAACACCGCAATATTATCCGCTTCGAACTTTAATTGAAAACTTAAGTTATTCTTCTTCCATTTTCAGACATTCGATACGATTAACCATAACTATTTTGATTGGCTTTTTTCTCGGCCAAATGCTACCGTTTCAAAACGTATATTGGATTCTGCTGACCATTGTAGTAATCATGCGTCCTGGGTATGGTTTGACCAAAGAGCGATCGTACAACAGAATGTTCGGAACTATTCTAGGTGGAATTATAGCTTTCGGAATAGTATCTGTTATTCAGAACCATGTGGCATTGAGCATTTTCTCTATTGTATGCATGCTGCTCGGAATTTCATTTACCCAGATCAATTACAAGATTAGTGCGACATTTGTTACGATGTACGTGGTTTTCATCTACGGAATTCTAACTCCAGACATTAATGAAGTAATTCAATACAGAATATTAGATACACTTGCAGGAGCAACCTTAGCTTTTATTGCCAATCAGTTTTTATGGCCAGCTTGGGAATTCATCAATACACCGATCCACATTGAAAACACCATTCGAGCCAATAGAAATTATTTAAAAGAGATTGCAGATTTTTATAATAAAAAAGGAGAAGTTCCTACTTCGTACCGCTTAGCGCGAAAGAATGCCTTTGTTGAAATAGGAAATTTAATGACTTCTTTCCAGCGTATGATGCAAGAACCTAAGTCGAAACAAAAAACAATGCCTTTGGTAAATAAGTTAGTGGTTTTAAACCACTCTTTATTATCTGCTTTGGCATCACTTTCTACCTATATTCAGTCTCACCAAACCACTTCTGCATCTGATTCTTTTAATTATATTATCAAAACAATTTTAGCCAATCTGGATCATTCCATTTCGGTCTTAAGAAACGAAGTTGTAGTACAAGATACTTTTTTTGAAAAAGAAGATGTGACTTTGCAATTTGAAGAATTAAAGCGTAGGCATTTTACCCGTTTAGCGGAAGATGACGATTTGGACAAAGAAACGCGCCAGGCTAAAATGCAGGAAGCACAGATGGTAATTGAGCAATTAATCTGGATGAGCAATCTGGCAGAAAAAATTCTAAAAAATACAACCGACTTAAAAGCAACAAATCCAGATTAATTCATCTGGATTTGTTTTTTTATATTAATATGAGAAGCTTAATTTAGTTTTAGAACTTCTGCTGTTTGTTTTCTAAGCTGTTCTAAAAGTTCTGGCTTATCGTTTAAAGTCTGTCCGTAAGACGGAATCATTGTCTTTAATTTCGCTTGCCATTCTGGTGTTTTAATCTGGTGTGTAAAACATCTGCTGATCAAATCAATCATAATTGCTACAGCTGTAGAAGCACCCGGAGAAGCACCCAATAAAACCGCTAAAGTTCCGTCATGTGTATTGATAACTTCTGTACCAAACTCTAAAACTCCACCTTCTTTTTCATCTTTTTTGATTACCTGAACACGCTGGCCTGCTTTTTCTAATTTCCAGTCTTTTGAGCGTGCTGTTGGAAGATATTCGCGTAAAGCTTTCATTCTGTCTTTTGGAGACTGACGCACTTGCTCAATCAAATATTTGGTTAATGGAATATTGTGATATCCAGCAGCCAACATCGGAATTAAGTTGTTACGCTTAATAGATAGTGGCAAATCTAAATATGAACCATTTTTAAGGAAACGAGTTGAGAATCCTGCGAATGGCCCAAAAAGAAGCGCTTTTTCACCATCAATTACACGAGTATCGATGTGAGGAACAGACATTGGAGGAGCTCCAACACTTGCTTTTCCGTAAACTTTTGCTTGATGTTTTGCAATTACTTCTGGATTTGTACATTTTAGCCATTGTCCGCTCACGGGAAAACCTCCATATCCATTGCCTTCTGGCACATTTGCTTTTTCTAGTAAAGGAAGAGAGCCTCCTCCTGCACCAATAAATACAAATTTTGTATAAGCTTTACGAGTTTTTCCAGTTGACAAATCCTTAATTTTAATTCTCCAAGATTTATCTTCACGCTGTCTTAGTTTTTTAACTTCGTGATTGAAGAACAAAGAGACGCCATCTAGTTTTTCTAAGTAATTGAACATACTTCTTGTTAAAGCACCAAAATTAACATCAGTACCAATTTCCATATGTGTTGCTGCTAATTTTTCGTCAGCACTTCTGCCTTCCATTACCAATGGCATCCATTTTTGAAGCTGTTCAAAATCGGTACTGAAAGTCATATCTGAGAAAATCGGGTTACTCTGAAGCACCTCGAATCTCTTTTTTAAATAATTTACATTTTTATCTCCCCACACAAAACTCATATGAGGCACGCTTTTAATAAAATTATCCGGAGACGGCACTTTGTTTTGCTGTACTAAGTAAGACCAAAACTGGCGAGAAATCTCGAATGATTCTGCAATGCTTATAGCTTTTTTAGGATCTATGCTTCCGTCTGCCTTTTCTGGAGTATAATTTAGTTCACAAAAAGCAGAGTGTCCAGTTCCTGCATTATTCCAAGCATCAGAGCTTTCTGCTGCAGCAACATCTAATCTTTCGTAAATTTCAATTTTTATATCTGGTTGTAATTCTTTCAAAATTACTCCAAGAGTGGCACTCATTATTCCAGCGCCAATGAGTACTACATCACTATTTGAACGTATGGTTTCGTCAGGCATAACAGTATTTTTATTTAAAGTGCAAAGGTACTTTTTTAATTGCAAAAAAAAACTAATTTTTGGATGATAAAAGTTAGGATTTTCTAAAAACCATTAAATTATAAATAAAAAATACGACGAACAGCGCTATTTTTTTGCGGAAAGATAATCTTGAAGCAGAATTGTGGCAGAAATTTCGTCTATTAAACCTTTGTTCTGACGCTGCTTTTTACTTAAACCACTGTCGATCATGGTTTGAAATGCCATTTTTGAAGTAAAACGCTCATCAACGCGAATCACTTTCATGTCTGGAAAGATATTCGAAAAATGCTTTGCAAAACCATTAATCACTGAAGCGCTTTCTGATGGCTGTCCGTTCATCTGTTTTGGCTCGCCAATCAAAACCGCTTCGACTTTTTCTTTAGCAAAATAATCTTTTAAAAAGTCAATCAAAGTATGAGTCGGAATCGTTGTTAAGCCCGAAGCAATAATCTGCATTTCGTCTGTAACAGCAATTCCTGTGCGTTTTTGTCCGTAATCTATTGAAAGGATTCTTGGCATGTTGTACAATTTTAAGCAAATTTAATCTAAAATATTTTTCTAATTTTCCATTTCACTCAAAATAAACTTCTTCAAGATTATTTTCAATAAAAAAATCCGCCCTGAAAACTCAAGACGGATCTTTATCCAAATATTCAAACCTAAAAAATAACTCAATTTATCTTCCGAACAAACGACTGAAAAAACCTTTATGTTCTTCTTCCTCTCCTGCATCCTCTTCTTCAGAATAATTAGCAAACTTAGATTGTGACTTTTCATGTTCGTAAATCAGCTCCTTAATATATTCAACGTAAGTTCTCTTTTTCTCTTCTAAGAACCCAATCAAGTACTTCTCGCTAAATTCTACTCCGCTTGCTGCTTCGATCTGCAATAACTTTTTATACAAAGGTTCAATATGCATCGCAATTACTTCTTGCGGTACGGCTTGCCTTCTTCCGAAATAATTTACAATAACGTCGTTTTCGTCGCGGGCAATTTCAAAATCTGTAATTACCCAATAGTATCTTCCAGACTTTGCAAGGTTTTTTACAATAGCATGAAAGTTTTTCCCGTTTTTAAGATTTTCCCAAAGTACTTTAAAAATTACTTTTGGCATATCAGGGTGACGTATGATATTATGAGGCTGTCCCATTAATTCATAGTCTTCGTAACCACAAACATCTACAAATACTTCGTTGGCATATTCAATAATACCGTATGCATTTGTTTTACTCATGATAACCTGAGTCTTATCCCAGCTTACTTCTTTGTCAATGATTACTCTGTTTTGAAGGTGATTTTCTTGATTCATATTTTACTGCTTATATGATTATTTATGGAATGGAATGTTGATCAACACTGCGAAATTAAAGTGAAGAAAAAAGAGAAATCCTGACTTTTGTCATATTTTGATATAAAAAAAACTTCTAGTGGTAATAGTATTAATCAAAAACTCATATATCCTTCGACAACCTTACAAATAAGAAACAAAAAGTTAAATTTGTAACATTTTCAAGTGGTTTTGCTTTTTTTGCATTTCTACAAATACGTTATCTTTGCCAAAAAATTAAACGTATGAATTCTTTACAGACTATAATTGAACAAGCTTGGGAAAATAGAGCTTTATTGCAAGAAACTACAACTACAGATGCCATTAGAGAAGTTATCGAATTGGTAGACGCAGGAAAATTACGTGTTGCTGAACCAGTTGGTGACAAATGGCAAGTAAACGAATGGGTTAAGAAAGCAGTTGTAATGTATTTCCCGATTCAGAAAATGGAAACATGGGAATCTGGTATTTTCGAGTACCACGATAAAATGTTGCTGAAAAGAAATTATGCTGAAAAAGGAATTCGTGTAGTGCCAAATGCTGTTGCTCGTTATGGTGCTTACATCTCTAGCGGTGTAATCTTAATGCCAAGTTATGTAAACATTGGTGCTTATGTAGACGAAGGAACAATGGTTGATACTTGGGCAACTGTAGGAAGCTGTGCTCAAATTGGTAAAAATGTTCACTTAAGCGGTGGTGTTGGTATTGGTGGTGTTCTTGAGCCATTGCAAGCAGCTCCAGTAATTATTGAAGACGGTGCTTTTATCGGATCCCGTTGTATTGTTGTTGAAGGTGTTCACGTTGGTAAAGAAGCTGTTCTTGGAGCTAACGTATGTTTGACAGCATCTACTAAAATTATCGATGTTACAGGTGATGAACCAGTTGAAATGAAAGGTTATGTGCCAGCTCGTTCTGTAGTTATCCCAGGAAGCTATACTAAGAAATTTGCTGCTGGAGAATACCAAGTTCCTTGTGCCTTAATCATTGGAACTCGTAAACCATCTACAGATTTAAAAACTTCTTTAAACAATGCACTTCGTGAGTACGATGTTGCTGTGTAATTGGTATAAAAATCTTGAATATATTAGGGCGGTCTTTACCGTCCTTTTCTATGCGTTTAAATAAAAAAACAAATAAAAATCTTACAAATATTAAAAAGTAAGAAAATTATATTAGTTTTGCGTTTTGAAAAATGTCTTCTAAAATAAGATGACACTTTATTTAAACGCCTTTTAATGAAAAATTATACGTCTAGTTTAAAATTATTTCTATACCGATATTCTCTAATTTTTTTTATCTATCAGATTTGTAACATCTTCTTTTACATAATAAATTTTAAATACTTTGATCATATAACAGTTCAAAATATTTTAGGAAGCCTATTGTTTGACCTTTCAGCAATTTCATATGTAACTTTTATTTTCTTAATAGCGCATGCAATTCCTGGTAATTTCAAGTTTAGCAAAACCTATCAGACTGTATTAAAAATTTCTTTTTTTTTAATTAACCTTTTGTTCATTGCTGCAAATCTCATTGATATTATATATTTCCGCTTCACAGGAAGAAGAAGCACTTTTAGCATGATTACCGCAAAAGGAATGGAAAAAGAAGCCTTGGGTTTATTTTTCTCTTTTGCCAAGGAATTTTGGTATATCCTTTTGCTGTTCATTATTTTAAGTGTCTTTTTTTGGAAATCCATACCTAATTTTAAAAACAAAAACGAAATAAAAAGTTTTACAAAAGAAAAATTCTTAAAGCAATCTTTTTACTTTCTTACGTCAATCTTTTTATTATTAATAGTTGGTCGTGGAGGATTTCAGAAAAAGCCCCTTAGAATTGTAGACGCTGCCAAATACAGCTCCCTCAATAACGCTCCACTCATTTTAAATACTCCTTTTTGCATTTTAAAAACCATATCTCAAAAAGAAGATATAGAGAAAGTCAATTATTTTAACAAAAAAGATCTTGATTCTATCTACAAACCAATCTTATCTTTTAAAACAGCAGAAACAGCAAACAAAAAAAATGTTGTAATAATCATTCTGGAAAGTTTTGGACATGAAAATATTGGCAAAAAACAAACTCCCTTTCTAGATTCTTTAATTACAAAATCGTATTATTTTAAAAACGGATTTGCAAACGGAAAAGTATCCATTGATGCTGTTCCATCTATTATTTCCAGCATACCTAGCTTGATGAATAATTCATTTATCATTTCTAGCTATTCTTTGGATAAAACAAATAGCTTACCAAAAATTCTTAAAAAAGAAGGATATACAACTTCATTTTTTCATGGTGCTTTTAACGGAAGCCAGAATTTTGATCAATATGCAAAAGCAGCAGGATTTGAAAAGTATTATGGAAAAGATGAATATATTGGCCCTGAAGCCTTTGACGGAAAATGGGGAATTTTTGATGAAGAATTTTTACAGTTTTTTGCGGGGAAATTATCGAGTTTTAAAGAGCCTTTCTTTAGCACTATTTTCACCATTTCTTCTCATAATCCATATAAAATACCAGAACGATACAAAAATAAATTCCCGAAAGGAACAACAGTTATACAAGAAAGTATTGCCTACACCGATTACTCTCTGAAACTTTTTTTTGAAAATGCTAAGAAGCAAAAATGGTACAGTAATACATTGTTTGTAATTTCTGCCGATCATACTTCTTCTAGCGGAGAATCAGAAATAGACAAAACCATAATTGGTAAATTTCATATTCCAATTTTATTCTTTGATGCAAGCAATCCAAACTTTTCTGGAGTAAACGAAAAAAATTTCCAACAGATTGATATCATGCCAAGTATCATAGACTATCTAGGTATAAACACAGATTTGATTTGTTTTGGAAAAAGTTTTAAAAGCAATCAAAATTTTGCTGTATTCTATTTGCAGGGAATTTACCATTGCGTACAAGATGATTATTATCTAGCCTTTGCAAACAATCAAGTTGTTGGATTATATAATTGGAAGAAAGATCCTCTATTAAAAAACAACTTACAGTCTCAAAATACATTTAAAACACTTGAAATTTCAAATTTTTTGAAAGCCTACATTCAAAACTTTAACGGACGAGTAATTGATAATAAACTTAGTATTTAAAAACTCTTTATCTAAACTAACGTATTATCACCTTCCCCCAGAATGTTTTCAACTCAAAATCTTTTCAAATCTGTTTTTTCTGTAATTATAAAAATGATACCACATTTTTAAAGTAAACATTAGGCTAATTATAATTTTAATTGGCCCTACAATCAAAAAAATATTCTTACAAATGAAAATTACTATAATTAGTCATGACAATTGGGGCTACAATCAAAATATTGTTAAAGCACTACAAAAAAGAGGACATATCGTAAATCATATTGATTTTAATACATTTAAATATAAGTATCCCAATTTTTCATATCGCATTTATAATTTTTTTCTAAAGGTATTTTTTAAAAAGAACATAAAGCACATTCATTTCGGCACTGAAATAAATAATCGTTTAGAAGCATTCGGACAAATTCAAGATATAATTTTAACTATAAAAGGAGATTTTATTGATTCTAAAAAAATTTTAGATTTTAAAAAATATACTAAAAAATCAATTGCTTTTTTTAATGATAACATTAAACGTTGTCCAAAAATAGTGTCGACAATTTCAAATTTTGATGAAGTTTACACATTTGAAAAAGAAGATGCCCTAAAATACAATCTAAAATTCATAACAAACTTTATTTACAACGAATCAAAATTAAATACAGAGGGAGTTTTTAAATACGATGTTTTTAATATTAGTTCGAGAGATAATAGATTTAGGACTATATGCAAAATTGCTAAAGAACTGAAAGCAAAAGAAATATCTTTTAAGTTCATCATTCATGATAAGAAAAATAAGCTCAAAGATCCTAATATAGAATTCATTCCAGAATCTATTCAAGTTGATCTAGTAAATAAATTAGTAAATGATTCGAAATTATTATTAGACATCCATCGCAAAGAGCAAAACGGATTATCCTTTAGAGTATTTGAAAGTTTAGGCCTGCAAAAAAAGTTAATTACGACAAATCATAACATTGTCCAATATGATTTTTATAATCCCAAAAATATTTTAATCATAGATGAAAAGAACATAAATTTTGACATCGATTTCTTTAGATCTTCTTATGAGCCAATTCCTGATGACATTTATAAAAAATATACTATCGAAAATTGGGTTGAAACGGTTTTTAATTTAGACAAGCAATAGTCAAATATCATAGAAACCTATTGGTTGAATAATTTTACTTTATTTGAGAAAGTCTCTTTTTTATCTTCACTAAAATTTTAAAATGTCAATCAAGATGTTTCCAATATAGAAATAACAGAAAAAAAGAGATGATTTGAAATCACCTCTTTTTTTACTTTTTCTGAAGCTTTATAAGCTTGGCATATTTCATATACGAGAAAAAAGCCTGAATCATTGCTATTGAGAGTCCGTCAAGACCATTGAAGATTCCTTTTTTAAAGAAATAGCAGCGAACAAAAGCTACTGTTCCGTTAAGAACAGGTTTGAAAGCATTAATTCTTTTCCCTTGATCAAATAACTGCTGTGCATGCCATCCAGAATACTGGTTCTTTTTTGCAATAATTTGATCAAAAGAATCCCATCCATAATGCAGAATATGTACAGCAACTTTTTTCTCGTTTTGAGTTACAATTTTCTGGTGTACTTTAGATTCTGAAGGATGAGCTGTTAGTTTATTAAAAAAACGAACTTTATGATCTGGATACCATCCTGAAAAATCAATTAACTTATCTGCTAAAAAGTTCTTTACCCTGAAACTGAAAGCGTCGTAATTTCCTTCCAAATACTTTTTGTTCAGAATAAATTCCTCAGCATCTTTATCCAAGAATTCATCCGCATCAAGATTTAAGATCCAATCATTTTTGCAAAAAGGCAATCCATGTGTACGTTGGGGACCATCTCCTAAAAATGCCTGTTGAATAACTTGCGCTCCTTTTTCTTTAGCTATTTCTACTGTTCGATCTTTACTGAAAGAATCCACAATAATAACTTCGTCACAAACTTTAAATAAGGCATCTATACATTTTCCAATGTTTTTTTCCTCATTGAAAGTAATAACCAAACCGCTAATTCCCATTGTTCATTTTAATTTGTTGAGCACAAAAATATAACTTTTTAATTTAGTTTAATCTTATTCATATCATCTCTTGTACACTTCGTAAAATAGTTTGTATTTTAGCCTTTTAATTGAACAAAAACCCAAATGAGAATATTAGTCATTCAGCAAAAAGAATTGGAGATGTTTTAACAAGCACGATTATTTGCAACAATCTTAAAGCCAAGTTTCCAGACTCTACAATTGACTATATGTGTTACCCTAATTCGATAGATGTTCTTAAAGAAAATCCGAATATTGATAACATAATACCGGTGACTAATAAAATCAGAAAATCGACTTTTGAGTTCATTAAATTTATTTTTGAGATTCGAAGAAAAAAATACGATGCTGTAATAGATGTATACAGTAAATTGGGAACTAGTCTAATTACTTTTTTCTCTGGTGCAAAATATAAAGTTTCTTACCATAAGTGGTATTCCAACATATTTTATAATTACAGTTACGAGCGTTTTGATGCCATAAAATCTGAATTTGGTTTGGCAATTGAAAACAGATTACTGCTTCTTAAACCTTTTTTCTCAGAAAAGATTACAAACGTAAAACCAAAGATCTTTTTAAAAGAATCTGAAATTGCTGAAGCAAAAAACATTTTAAAAAGTTATAATGTAGATCCTGAAAAACCATTGATTATGTTTGGAATTTTAGGTAGCGAGCATTACAAAACATATCCGCTTGACGGAATGGCAAAAATTATTGATTTTACAGTAACGAAAACAAATGCCACTATCCTATTTAATTATATTCCAAACCAAAAAGAACAAGCTTTAGAGGTCTATAATTATTGTTCGGAAGAAACCAAAAAGCATATTATTTTTGATTTATATGCTACAGATTTACGCCAGTTTTTAGCCATACTTTCTCAATGTGAAATGCTAATTGGAAACGAAGGCGGCGCGGTAAATATGGCTAAAGCTCTTGAGATTCCAACTTTCTCAATCTTCACTCCTTCTGTTAGAAAAGAAACATGGCAATTATTTGAAAATGAAGCAAAAAATGTTTCAGTTCATTTAAAAGATTTAAAACCTGAAATCTACGAGAAGCATACAGAGCAATATATAAAAGAACATACTTTTGAATATTACGCTGAATATCCATTGGAATTGATGCTCCAAAAGCTCGAAACTTATTTTCAAGAATATAAAAATTGAAAAAAGTAAAAGGAATTTATAATGAATAGTGAAAAGCAAAAATTATCAGTCCTGATTATTACGCTTAACGAAGAACAGCATATAAAATCACTTCTGGATGATATTGATTTTGCTGACGAAATAATTGTTGTTGATTCCTACAGTACCGATAAAACAGTAAGCATAGTTGAGTCTTTCAAAAATGTAAAATTGATTCAGCACCGTTTTGTCGATTATACATCTCAACGGAATTTTGCATTGAGTCAGGCAAAAAATTCATGGATTTTATTTATTGATGCCGACGAAAGATTAACACCAGAATTAAAATCTGAAATTGTTACAGCAATTAATTCTGAAAATGTCGCAAGCGCTTATTTTATCTACCGTATTTTTATGTTTAAAAACAGTCGATTGAAATTCAGCGGCTGGCAAACCGATAAGATTTTTAGGCTTTTTAATAAATCGAAGTGCCGATACAACGAAGAAAGAACCGTTCACGAGAAATTAATTGTAAACGGACCAATTTCCTCCCTAAAAAATAAAATCATACATTTTTCGTATTCGTCCTATGAAGACTATAAATCAAAAATGTATCATTACGGAATTTTTAAGGCTAATGAAAAATTAGCAAAAGGAATAAAACCTAGCTTCTTACTGCAGCTCCTCCATCCTCTATATACATTCTTGTATCAGTTTATAATACGTTTTGGTTTTTTGGACGGCAGAAAAGGCGTTATTATTTGTTATCTGAATGCTTACAGCATTTATATTCGCTATAAAGAATTAAGAAGAATTACTTCTTCCAAAATTTAAGTTTCTTTTTCAAGCGTTTTTTTCTATAAAACTTCTCTTGAAAATCTGAAGTATATTTCCATAAAGTTTCAAAAATCTTCTCTTCAGATTCTGCTTTATAATATTTAGCATATTCATTACTCATTGTCGCAACCATCTCTTCTAAAGGCGTCAAACGACAAAGGTTTTTCATGCGCATTTCAAAAGACATAGAATTATGAAACTCCATTCTGTTTAAATCTACCAGAAAGAAATCGTAATTTCCGCTGGCATTCTTTTTTATCAAAGTATTACCTGGGGAATGGTCTAAAAATTCGATGCCTTTTTCGTGAAGATCAAAACTAAATTTAGTAAACTGTCTTAAAATGTTCTCACGATCTGGAAAATCAGGAATTTCGACTAGTTCTCTATAAGTAAGATCTGCATTTAGATGCTCGCTTACATAAAAACTTTTTTCCAAACCCAGTACCGACGAAAACTCAGCAAATGCGATAGGTTCAGGAGTTCCAACGCCTAATTCTAACAATTTGTTTGCAAACTCAAATGATCGTTTTGCTTTTGATTTTCTAAAATATTTATAAGCGATTTTATTGATAAAGTGCGGAACTTTAAACGATTTTATATTAATTGTCTTGCCATTAAAATCAAACAATTTTATTTTGTTGCGATCTCCATTTCCAAAAAGCTCGCCTGTGGAACTAAACATTTTGATGGTATTCAGTATCGAATCAGTATTGTTCTCGAAAATTGGATTTACTTTAAAATTCATCAGCTTTTTTTTATAAACAACAAAAATACATATACGATTTAACACTTCAAATTATTATTGTATTTTCGTAAAAAAAAGAAAAAAATGTCATTTAAGATTTTTCTGGAAACACATAACATAATTAACAGAGCTGCTGGCTTAGGAACTTTCAATTATGAACTAGTAAAGGGTTTATCTACTTTAGATTTTAAAAATTTTGAATTAACACTAAACACTCCTAATCCTGATGTATTGAAAGAAGAATTTAAAGACAAATTTGAATATCACAAATATAATAGTCTATCCAGGCATCCGCTATTTAGAGTTCGAAAGAAATACGATTTATGGCACTCCGTAAATCAGAATACTAAAGTCGAGCCTTATCATTGTAACAAATACCTATTAACGATTCACGATGTTCATTTTATCGATGAAGTTTCTCCAGATCCTAATCATAGATTAAATAGGTTATTTAGAGCTAAACTCGAAAAATCAACTGCCATAACATATATCTCAGAGTTTGCAAAGTCTGAGACACATAAAAATTTTGATGTCCCAGATGTTCCAGAATATGTAATTTATAATGGAAACCCGATTTCTACAATATTAGACACATCTAAATATATTACAAACATTCCTGTTGACAAGCCTTTTTTTTATGCTATTGGAGATTTTCTTGAAAGAAAAAATTATCAGTCGATTGTTAATATGATGAAACATATAAAAGACTTCAACTTAATTATTTCTGGGAACAATGATAAAAAATACGGCGATAAAATAAAGCGGTTAATTGCTGATAACGGATTAACCAATCAGGTTTTTTTGACTGGAAAAGTAAGTGAAGAAGGCAAACAGTTTTTTATGAAAAATTGCACTGCATTTCTTTTCCCTTCAATTAGGGAAGGTTTTGGACTTCCACCAATTGAAGCAATGAGTTTTGGGAAACCTACTTTTTTATCGAATAAAACATCTCTTCCAGAAATTGGTGGGGAAGCATCAATCTATTGGGATAATTTTGATCCTGAATATATGAAAAACGTTTTAATCGAAGGTCTACATGATTATGAAACCAATAAAACTGAAAGAGAAGCAATCATAAAAAAACGAGCAGCTGACTTTGATTGGAAAAGAACAGCTGCTGATTATTTTGATGTATATACTAAAGTTTTATATTAATTCCATTTAAATAAAAATTTAAACCATTGTCCAAAGTTTTTCATAAAAAGATAGGTCTTGGAAAGTTTTAAAACTTTAGATTCTATTACAAATTTTTTAATATCTTTTAAGTTTTTACTAGGAAAATAGTTTAATCGTTTCCATCTTTCTGGTTCTATATAGTAAAAATTTTCAAACTGAAAGTAATTGTTTTCATTTACCTTAATCCATTTGTTCAAAAACTCAGGATTTACTTCACGTTTATGTCCCCAATTTTCTAATTTAAAACGTAATTCTTCTTCTGTTCTGGATAAAGATTCATGCAACACAATATTATCAGTGTAAATTACCTGTGCTTTAGTTCGTCGTGCGCAAGTATAATTAGGATAATTGGTAGCAAACACTGCTTTCATCGGCAGATCGACATATAATATCCCATTATCAGTATATTTATAAAGTATTATCCAAAAAGCGGCAATCTGGATTTTCTTCTTTTCAGGATTATCGAGATAATGGTCAAATTTTCTCAAGTCCATAACAAACTTTTCGAAATTTAAAAAGTACTCATCACTATCAATCTGAATGAGCCAATTTCCAATTCCCATCTTTAGAGACAGCAAGTGACGCTCTCTTGTATCCATATCAATTTCCGTGAGAGATGGGATATAGAAATTATCTTTATAAATCTCGATTTTATTATCTACATCAATTTCTTTTAGCCATTCAAAAAAAGCAGGATCTACCGCAAATTTATTTCCTGACCATGTGACGAAATTTTCATCCATAGCGATAAAAATTCTATCAGAAGCTCCATAAACAGGAGGGATAGACAACTTTAATTTTTCATAATCATGAGAAAATAAAAAACCAACATGGATTTTCTTCATATACATTTTTCAATCAAGGAGGAGTTAAGGAAAAATTATCTCTTTTCAATTTTAGGCAAAAATAGTAATAATACATTAATAAAACCTTTTAATAATTTCCAACTAATGTTATATTTTTTTATATGTTGAAATTGCAAAAACCTTTTCGAATTCAAAACTTCAACTTCTTTATAATCATCTTCAAATGCAGGAAAATATTTTTGAAAAGTTTCTTTTTTTTCTTCATTATATAATTCTCTGAATTTTGGATCTGAAGAGATTCCTGTAAAATCATAAACGGCAATAGTCTTTTTTAAATACTTATAGGATACATTTTGATGACATATAGTGTAAACAAAAAATTCCCAATCTGAAGCAATCTTATAATCTTCATTATAATAAAAGTATTTATCAAAAAGACTTTTTCTTATAAATGTAGATTGATGATTAATAGAACTTGTATAAAAAAAAGAAAAATGAAGTTTTTCACTATATGTTTTTAGCCTTTTTGATCCATTACTTTGTTTGTAATTGTCACCATAATAAATGTCATATTCAGACGTCAAACTTGAAACATTATCTTGCAGTACAAAATCATCATTAAAGCAGTCTCCACCATTCATAAATATTACAAATTCTCCTGTAGCAGCCTTAATTCCTTTATTCATTGCATGAAAAACCCCATTATCCTTCTCACTAATCCAATATGAAATTTTATTTTGATATTTTTCTATCAATTCTTTACTTCCATCTGTACTTCCGCCATCAATTACAATAAATTCGAAATCTTTGTATGTCTGATTAGTAACACTTTTAAGTGTTTTCTGCAGTCCATTTTTATCATTAAAATTTACAGTTATTACAGATATCACACTCATGGTCATTTAATTATTTCTTTTTCTTCCAAAATTTCAGTCTTCTCCATTTATTTTTTCTTCTTTTCCTTTCTACATTGAACTCTCTCGCCATAGTAAAAAAATCGGCTGTTTTACTAGGAAGAACTATAATAGGATGTGTGATATCGTCAAGTTTTTCAGTCTTTAAATTTGAGAAGCAATCATCAGCATTTATAGTATGCGTTGCATTTACTCCAAAACCTATGTTACTAATTAAATTTACATTGGGAATAATTGATAAACTATTATTAAAAAAATTGGTTATTGTCCATTGATAATCCCAAGTATCTATTTCGCTTCTAAGCATTTTATCAAAAATAGACTTCCAGCTATCTACAACAATTGGATCGCTGAAAATTAATTTAAAACTATTTTCAGCATCAATGTCTTTATACCTAGAAAGTTCAACATCATAATCATTCCAAGCTCTTCTCCACGAAGCCCATCCCCATACGTGAGTCAAATTCGAAAAATAATAGCTATCCTTTCCATGTTTTTGACCCATTTGTAAATTGCTGCCTCCAATGTGCCGTATTCTGGTATCAAATCGATATTTTTCAAGCATTGTGTCACAAAAAACAAAAAAATCATCAGATGGAAGACAATCATCTTCTAATATAATTCCTTCCTCTTCATTATCAAAAAACCAATTTATTGCAGAAGAAACAGCATACTTACATCCTAAATTTTCATCACGGAATAAAGTTTTTACTTCACAATCCCAATCAATTTTATTTATAATACTTCTAGTTTCATTACAAAGTTCTTTTTCATTGAATCTATCATTTCTAGGACCATCAGCCGCTATATACAACTTTTGAGGTTGTTGTTTTTTAATCTGTTCAAAAACCAGCTCCGTTACATCCGGACGATTAAAAATTAAAAATAATACTGGGGATTTTGTTTTATAATTATTCATTTTTATTAATTAATTTGAACACGCTTTCCTATAAAGATCTAAACATTGCTGAGCAGCATTTTCCCATGTAAACTTTTTTATTTGTTCAATTCCTTTTACCGAAAATTCTTTTCTTAATTCTTCACTTTGTATCAATTTCAGAATCTTTTCTTTTAAATCATCTTTACTATTCACATCAAAATATACTCCTGCATTTGCTGCTACTTCAGGAAATGAGCTATGATTTCCTAAAACAACCGGACATTCACAAGCCATAGATTCTAAAACTGGAATTCCAAATCCCTCATATAGCGAAGGAAACACAAAACATATGGCCTTTTTATAAAAAAGTCCTAATTCATTTTCTCTAAAATCAAATTGTAATATTTGCTTCTCTAAATCTAACCTTTTTATAAATTCTTTCTCTTCTTTATCTAATTTTCCACCTCCGGCGCAAACTAGGAATAAATTTGAATCATTTTTTAAAAGTTCTTTAATAGCTTCAGCTAAAAACTTAAAATTTTTATAATCTGCCCTAGATCCAACATATAAGATATAATTTTCTGGCAAATTCACATTAACATTTTCATTCACATTAATTGATGTTCCATGATAAATAACCTCTATTTTTGACTCATCAATATGTGGGTATAATGTTAAAATATCCTTCTTAGTATTTTGAGAAACGGCAATAATTTTCGCTGACTTTTCAATTAATAATAATTTACTTTCTCTTAATTCAGCAGCGTCAGAAAAATACTGCGGAAAAAGCTCATGAATCATATCATAAACTGTTAGGATAAACGGTTTTTCATTTATAAAATTTAAAAAGTAAGGATCATAGTATGTGGGAATAAAAACATCAAAAGAATCTTCTAATAATGTATTAATTGTTCTAGAGTAATTATTTTTTTTACTTTTTTTTCTAATACTTATTCCTAGTTTAGATAAAAGCCCTAAAAAATAGCTATTTCGTTTTTGGCTTTTATTAAAAAGTTTACTATCTCGATAATATAAATTTCTAGTATATAACCAAGGAGTGATAATCTCTAGACCAGCTTCATTGGAAAGAATAGAAAAAATCTCTGTATAATATCTTGAAACGCCTCCATATTTTTGATAATTAAACGCTTGGGAATCGAGGATTATTTTCATTGTTTGAGATTAATTTTCAAGTTTAAAATTAAAAAAAATAAGTAGCCAAATTACATTTTACAGACAACATTTCAGATTTTCCTTAATGAGAACAATTGGTTAAATTTTGCTGCAAAATAAATGCTTAAAAAACTTATATACTATTTTTTATTCATTTTAAAATAACAATCTTGTCATAATTTCTAAATACGTTTGATTACTTTCAAACAACTTTTTTTAAAGTTTATTATTTACCTTTACATTTCTTTCTGAAAGAATAAATTAATTAGTTTATGGATATTATAAACCAAGAAATCATCAACGCATACGAAGTAATAAAAAACGGAGGTATAATCCTTTACCCAACAGATACAGTTTGGGGAATTGGCTGTGATGCCACAAACGCGGAGGCTGTTGCTAAAATCTATAAATTAAAACAACGAGCAGAAACTCAAAGTATGATTGTTTTAATGAACAGCGAAAAAATGATGTACAACGTTTTTAAGGATATTCCTGAAGTTGCATGGCAGATTATGGATTTATCTGAAAAACCAACAACTCTAATTCTTGACGACGCTAGAAACGTTGCTCCAAACATCATTGCCGCCGACAAATCTCTTGGAGTGAGATTGGTAAAAGAACCTTTCTGCTATAAATTGATGGAAAGAATGAAAAAGCCGTTGGTTTCTACTTCAGCTAATATTTCTGGACAGCCAACACCACAAAGTTTCAAAGACATAAGCCCTGAAATTATCAATGGTGTAGATTATGTTGTAAAATTAAACCAAGACAAAGTCAACGGAAAATCTTCGACCATTATCAAATTAACTAAAGATTCTCAGGTAAAAGTTATTCGTAAATAGCTTTTTTGTTTCAAGTATACAGGTCTCAAGTTTTTGAAAAATTTTGAGTATAGTTTTTACCGCAAAGTACACAAAGAAGTTTTACTAGAATCTAAAGAGAGCTTAAAAAAAGTTCGCAAAGTTTTATCAAAACAAACTTTGCGAACTTTTTAGTTTTATTCTTATTGCACTCCTAATTAAAAAAACTTAAAATCTCAGAGCCCTAGCATCTCAGCATCTTAGACCGTTTTCAAACTCTCAATAAGCCAGTCGATATCTTCTTTGGTATTATAATGACTAAATGAAATTCGGAGATTTGGCAATTTTAAATCCGTCTCAGAAAGCATTTCGTTTAAAACATGCGAAGGTTTTATACTTCCAGACTGGCAAGCGCTTCCTCTTGAAACAGCAATTCCTTTCATATCCAAACTAAAGAGCAACATCGAGGTTTTATCTGATGAAAAAGGCAGAATAATATTGATGATGTTATAGAAATCATCTTTTTTCCCGTTGATTCTAAAATCTGGAAAATGAATTTCTAACTGCTCAATCAGGTAATTTTTTATACTTGAAATATAAGCTCTTTCTTCGTCTAATTTTTCATAAGAAATAGACAAAGCTTTTGCCATTCCGGCAATCTGATGTACAGCCTCAGTTCCTGCACGAAGTCCTTTTTCTTGTTCTCCTCCAAAAAGCAACGGTTGTAAACCAGAATTTTTTCGAATAAAAGCAAAACCAATTCCTTTTGGTCCGTGAAACTTATGCGCACTAGCCAAAATAAAATCAACAGGAGTCTTTTGCAGGTCGATTTCTGTCTTCCCAACAGACTGCACTGTATCTGAATGAAACAAAGCATTATATTGCTTACAAATCAAACTAACGCGATCTAAATCTAAAACAGTTCCCGTTTCGTTGTTTACATGCATTAAACTGACTAAAGTCTTTTTTTCGTCAGCCAATAAATTAGATAAATGTGTTAAGTCAAGACTTCCGTCTGTATTTACATTAACGTAGTCGACCTGAATTTTGTATTCATCTTGAAGCGCCCAAACGGTATGCAAAACGGCATGATGTTCAATCTTTGAAGTAATGATTCTTTCTACTTTTAAATCCTCGACAGAAGAGCGCAGAATCCAGTTGTCGGCTTCAGTTCCGCCAGAAGTAAAAATGATTTCTTGAGCAGTGCAATTAAGATATTTCGCAATACTCTTTCTTGAAAGTTCTAATATTGTTTTACCGTTTCGTCCAAAACTATGTGTAGAAGACGGATTTCCGTAATCCTCAAGCATTATTTTTGTCATTTCCTGAATTACTTCGGGACGCATGGCGGTTGTTGAGGCATTATCTAGATATACTTTTTTCATTGCTGCAAAGTTAAGAAATATCAATTGTCAAATCTTAAATATCATTTGGCATTTTTTTCACTATTTTTGACCCAAATAAATTTTACAATGAAAAAATATGCTGCCCTCTTATTATTTGCTCTTTTCTTAAACGGATGCGATGATGGAGATTTGACTGTAGATAAAATAGATTTTGAAGATATTGCAGAGTCTCAAGCTTGTGATCCTACAACAAATACTTTAATTTATAAATTAAAGCCACAAGAAGCGCTTTTACTTCAAATGCCAGAAGGAGCAATTATCAATGACAATGGCACCAAAACATACACAATAGATGCAAAAGGTAATGGTTCATACAGAGTAGTTTATAGAGCTTATGACGGAACTGTTGCGAAAGAAAATATTTGCGGTACGATTCCGCCAAGCACTCCAAAAGTAACCGAAGAATGGCTTGGAATTGATGGTCTAATCGAAATTGCAACCACTCAACTGGTAGATTCAAGCGCAACTGATGGAAGCACTAGAATTAAAGGTTATGAGCACAGTATCATTTTTAGAAATATCACATTTGCCAAACCAGCAGGAAACCAAACACAAGCAGAATTTGTATTTGGAACATACAATACTACTATAACACCAGCCAATCTGACTTTCAAAACTAACCCGAATGGATCTGCTTATGAATGTGACGAAGTGGCTAGAGTTTATAATTACAACAACACATTCTATTTATCGATTGATGATATAGATCCTGCTTTACTTGTCAATGTTGTTACTCCAAGCAACCAGCCTCGTACAAGTTTAATAACTGCTACACAAAATAAAGTGTTTTATAAAACAGCTAAAGAAGGAACTGGATCTATAACTCCAGCCTTTGTGTGTGCCAAAATACAGCCATCTGCTCCAGCAATCGAAGAAACCTGGACAGGGCAGCTTGGAGTTGCTAATGTAAGCGGAATTATCGAAGTCACTACTACTTTGACTGGACAAGTTTATGAGCACACAATCGTCCTTAAAAACGTAGTTTTACAAAAAGGAAATAGCAACTTTAAACTGGGAAGCAATTTCGTTCTTGGAAAAATTAATAGAACGGCGACGAACTAAATAAATAAATTTCTAAAAAGAAATCAGCAAAAATAATTCTTACAAAAAAACGTCTGTTTTTTGAGATGATTTTACAACTAAATCGAATCAAAAAAATAGACGTTTTTTTATGCTTTAAGGCAGCCCTTTTTACTGCATAAAATTGTTTTACTTATTGCTTTGTCTAATATAAACTTCTGTAGCTCCAAGACCATATTTTTGATAATTGGCATCTTGAAAATCAATTCCGTCATAACGGCCTAATAAAAAATCGAGTTCCGCTTTCAAAATTCCTTCACCAACACCATGAATAAAAACGATTTTTGGAATGCGGTTTCTTATCGCAAATTCGATATGTCTTTTTGCCGTTTCAGTCTGCAATGTCAAAATATCATAGTTTGACATTCCGCGTTTATTCGGAACCAATTTTTCGATGTGCAAATCAAATTCTGGAACACCAACATCACGTTTATCTTTCTTTTCTTTTACAAAACTTCTTGGTTTTGGCTCTGTTTTCTCTTTTGAAACTTCATCTAAATTAATTCTTTTAATAGAATTCATTAAATCACTGGTTTCTTGAATTTTAATTAGTTCATTGACTAAAAATGTCATCATAAAACCATCTTCTGTTTCAATCAAAACTTCATTATTTTTAACCGAAACTACCGTTCCGTTTATGGCTTCATCGAGTACTGAAACCTTATCTCCTTTTACCAGCATCCTACTCCTCTTTATCGTTATTTTTACTTGGCGTTTTTGCACTCAATTGCATCATTCCGAACATGAAAACTACAATTGCAGCAATCATGATATAGATGTTTTTTTCTTCCGAAACCTGTTCGTATAACGCAACCGAAATCGCAAGAATCATTATTATAATTTTAAAAGTTTTCATCCTTTCTTTATTTTAAGATTTCAAAAATATAAAACTTTCAAATAGTACTTCTATACTCCTTCAAACGTTTGTCATATTTTTTTAGTAAAATTGCAAAAAAGATCTGCCATGAGTTTAGAGAAATATATGATTCCTTGCATGTTCAAAACTGTGTTTGGCTATGACTGTTTGGGGTGTGGATTTCAGAGATCTCTATTCTTACTTTTTCAAGGCGATTTTTTAGCAGCTTTTAAAATGTATCCAGCCATTTATACCTGCCTTTTACTCTTTATTTTTTCGGCATTTCATTTCTTAGATAAATCTAGAAATTATAAAAAACTAATCTGGAGAATGGCAATCATAAATCTATTTTTTATGCTGGGCGGTTACTATCTTAAACACTTTTATTTTTAGATTTTCTAAAATCGCTTCGCTCTTTTTTGGAATTTGTCCCGATAGCTATCGGGGTTAAAAAAATGGAATTTTAAAAACTTTTATTTCTTAATCTGATCCAAAATATCGTTCATCATTTCGATTTGGACTTTTTGAATTTCGATTAATTCTTGCTGCTGATGCATAATCAAATGATCAATTTTATCATGAATTAATCTAATTTCCAACTCTGATTTAAGATTAATCATAAAATCTTTTTTAGCACGATTACGGTCTTTTTCTTCCTGACGGTTTTGGCTCATCATAATCACAGGTGCCTGTAAAGCTGCCACACAAGACAGTATTAAGTTCAAGAGAATAAATGGATACGGATCAAATCCTTTGTTTAAGAAAATAAAAACATTTGAGCCAATCCAAACCGAAATAAAAACTACAAACGAAATAATAAAAGTCCAGCTTCCTCCAAAATCAGCCACTTTATCAGCCACTATCTGCCCTAGGTTTCTTGTTTCCTCCTCTTCTTCCACAATACTTACAATCGATTTATCTTCTTTTAATGAAGAAATAACATTTTTCTCCATTGCAGAAAGAGCTCCGATTTCAGAAGAAAGATAATTTGAAATATATTTTTGGCGATAAACATTTAACTCATTTATAGAAATACAGTCTTCAGCATCAAAATCAGGATATTCTTTTTTAATTAATCCCAAAATAGGATCATGAATTGCCCTTCCGTAAATTTTCTCACTTTCAGGAAAAGAAATCCCAGAAATATCACTTTTAAATGTTTGATTGTTTTTCATTTTAATATATTTTAAAAGCTAATTTACGCAATAAACTTCTTAAGAATTGCATAAAAAAGAACCGCTTAAAATTCGTTTTTTATCACAAATCAAACTTTGCAAACAAAATTTCTTTCGTTAAATCGTGATTTTATTTCCAAAAAACGCCTTACTTTTAACGTTCCAAAATTATTCATCATTTTTTACCATTGTGACAAAAGACAATATCATACAAAATATAAGAGCTTTAAAGAGCCATTCACATATAAATTACGGCATTAAAACCAAAACGGAAGACTTTACAGAAAAGCTTTTTTATACGCTATTTGATTCGAATGCAGCGTTGGACGAGAGCATTGATGAACTGGAGTTCCGTTTTAAAGAAATTGCGGTTTTAGCCTGCAAAAAACCTCAAAATTTATGCGAATCTATTTGGGACCGTTTTTTAGAGAAGCTCCCTGGCGTTTTAGAAAAGCTAAATCAAGATGCAGAATATATTCTTGAAAATGATCCCGCTTCAAACAGCATAGACGAAGTATATCTGGGGTATCCTGGATTTTATGCCATCGCGATTTACAGACTAAGCCACGAATTATATCATCTCGATTTATTGCTGTTTTCTCGATTAATGAGTGAATATGCACACAGAATTACAGGTACAGATATCCATGCCGGAGCCGACATTGCATCGCCATTTTTTATCGATCACGCTACGGGTATTGTAATTGGTGAAACAACAGTTATTAAAAAACATGTAAAAATCTATCAGGGAGTTACGCTTGGCGCATTGAGTGTAAGCAAAGAAATGAAGAATGCTAAAAGACATCCGACGGTAGAAGCCAATGTCTGCATTTATGCCAACGCGACAATTCTAGGCGGAGAAACTGTAATTGGAAAAAACAGTATCGTTGGAGGAAATGCTTGGATTACCAAATCTATTCCCGAAGACTCTATTGTTTTAAATACCACTACTACTGAAGTCAAAATAAAAGAAAAGAAATAACATGAATTCACATAGATTATTAAACTTAATTGGCAATACTCCATTGATGGAAACGGTCAATCTGGTTAAAAATAAAAATGTAAAACTTTTACTGAAACTGGAAGGAAACAATCCTGGAGGAAGCGTAAAAGACAGAGCGGCTTATAATATGATTGCCGCAGCATTAGAAAGAGGCGACATCAAAAAAGGAGATAAATTAATTGAGGCAACCAGCGGAAATACAGGAATTGCATTAGCAATGATTGCACAGTTGTTTGGCATCGAAATCGAGTTGGTTTTACCAGAAGATTCAACCAAAGAAAGAACTCAGACCATGCGTGCATATGGCGCCACCGTGATTCTTACGCCTGCCAGCGAAGGAATTATAGGATCTAGAGATTATGCAGATAAAAAAGTGGCGCAAGGCGGGTATTTGATGCTGAATCAGTTTGCTAATGATGACAACTGGAAAGCGCATTACAAGACAACTGGTCCTGAAATATGGAATGATACTGACGGAACGGTAACGCATTTTGTTTCTGCTATGGGAACAACTGGAACTATTATCGGAACTTCGACTTATTTGAAAGAAAAGAATCCAAATATTCAAATTGTTGGCGCACAGCCTAGCGATGGTTCTCAGATTCCTGGAATCCGTAAATGGCCACAGGAATATCTTCCAAAAATTTTTGATGCTTCTAAAGTGGATACCGTTGTCGATGTAAGCGAAGAAGAAGCACGTGCCATGACTAAAAGATTAGCTCTGGAAGAAGGTGTTTTTGCAGGAATGAGCAGCGGAGGTTCTGTTGCCGTTGCCTTAAAAATAGCCGAACAGCTAGAATCTGGAGTTGTCGTAGCCGTAATCTGCGATCGTGGCGATCGTTATTTATCTTCTGATTTATTTGACTAAAAAGATACTAAGTTGCTAAGGCTCTAAGATGCTAAGTTTTGAATAAATAAAAACTTTGTGTCTCAGAATCTCAGCAACTCTAGAAAAAAAACTTAGAATCTTAGCAACTCAGAACCTTAGAATCTCAAAAAAAAATGAACTACAGAAAACTAGGAAAAACAAACTTCAATATCTCTGAAATCTCACTTGGCACTTGGCAAGTTGGCGGAAAATGGGGATCGGGTTTTGATGATAAAACGGCCGATGAACTTTTGAATACGGCTATTGACAATGGCGTAAACTTTATTGATACTGCCGATGTTTACGAAAACGGATTAAGCGAAACTGCTGTTGGAAGAGTCGTTCGCTCACGTTCTGAAAGAATTTTTGTTGCCACAAAATGCGGACGCCAGATAAATCCGCATGTTAATGAAGGATATACTCCAAAAGTGCTTCAAAAATTTGTTGAAGACAGTTTAAAAAGAACTGGCTTAGAAACTCTTGATTTAATTCAGTTGCACTGCCCTCCTACAGAAGTGTATTATCGTCCAGAAATATTTGAACTTTTTGACCGATTAAAAGATCAGGGAAAAATTCTTAATCTTGGTGTTAGCGTTGAAAAAGTTGAAGAAGCTTTAAAAGCAATTGAATATTCTAATGTAACCACAGTTCAGATTATTTTTAATCTGTTTCGCCAACGACCTTCTGAATTATTTTTCTCAGAAGCTAAAAAGAAAGACATTGGAATAATTGCAAGAGTACCGTTGGCAAGTGGGCTTTTAACAGGTAAATTTGATTCAAAAACTACTTTTGAACCTCAGGATCATCGCAATTTTAATCGTAACGGAGAAGCGTTTGATAAAGGCGAAACTTTCTCAGGAATTGATTATGAATTAGGATTAAAGGCTGTTGATGAATTAAAAGCTTTATTTCCTGAATCTAAAAATCTTGCTGCTATCGCACTTCAATGGATTTTGAGTTTTAACGAAGTCAGCTGCATTATTCCAGGTGCATCAAAAACAGAACATGTTTTATCTAATTTATCGGTTTATAACACTCCAAAATTAACTTCTGAAAAGATTGCTGCAATGAACAAAATTTACAGCGATTTGATCAAACCTTCAGTTCATCAGCTTTGGTAGTAAATAAAAAGGAATAAAAAGGGTTATTAAGCATTTCAAAATCTTAATAACCCTTTCATATTTAGACATCAAATTCAATTCTAAATTCGGCACCTTTATTTTTTCCTTTACTGGATGCTGTCAATTGCCCTTTATTTCTTTCAATGATTTTTTTGCACAAATACAATCCAATCCCCGTAGAACCTTCACTTGCAGTTCCAAGTCGGCTCATTTTCGTGAATTTTTTAAATAATTCTTCAATCTGATTTTTATCAAAACCTATTCCGTGGTCTTTTACTGTTATAATCAATTTTGAGTTTTCTGAAAAGATTCTGGCTTTTATTTCACTTTCAAAATAGGAAAACTTAATCGCGTTGCTAATCAGATTTACCAAAACCTGAATCAAAAGGCCCTCATCTATTTTCAGTTTAGCTTCTGAACATTCTATTGCTAAATCTAGTCTTATATTTTTATCAAGTAATCGCTGTTCGACTTGTTCATTAATAAAAGGAAGAATATTAGAAAATGAAATGACCTTAGCTTCTTGGCTCACTTTTGCAACATCATCTTGCTCTTTTAGCAACTTGATGAAATTTTCGATATATCTAAACTGAAGATCAGTCGATTCGCAAATCAATTCGGCCATATTCTTAACCGATTCTGATGGATTTTCGCTTATAATCAATTGAGCCAAACCTTGCGGATTTCCAGCAAAATTTTTCAAATCATGCGAAAGCATATAGATTAAATCCTGTTTTTCGTTGATAAAATTCTCAGCTTCATTAATAGATTCTTGTATGTTGCACAAAAGCAGTCCAGCTTCATCTGTATATTCTGTTGGCAGATCAGACAATTTTCTTGAAGTTCTATAATCATCCAAAGCCTTTGAAGCTGTGGCAATGGGCTTTATCAGCTTGTTTAAAACCAAAAGTGTTATTGCTGTTGCCAACAATGTCATAATTAAAGAAAAAATAAGAATGGAAGTCGATGAAACCTCATGCTCGAAAAACAAAACGAAAAATAAAATGCCAATTAAAGGAATATGAATACCTATAAAAGCGACAAATAGGAATTTAAAAGCATAACTTTTTTTAAGAAAGCTGATTTGTGAGAGTTTATGATACAACTTCATAAAAAGACAAGAATAAGCGTAGATTAATAGCTATTTTTATTGGGGATAATTGCTAAAACAAAATTAGCTTTTATAGCCAATTAAACTAATATTTTGAAGAATTTCTAAATTTTTTCAAAAATTAAATTTGTAAAAGTTTTCAAAGGCTTATTTTTGCGCTATGGGAAGAAAAAATACAGACAAAGTTGTCTTTCATCAAATTCAAGTTCTTGATGCTGGTGCAAAAGGGGTTTCAGTAGCCAAAGCACCTGACGGAAAAGTAATCTTTATTCCGAATGTGGTACCTGGAGATGTTGTAGACGTACAGACATTAAAAAAAAGAAAGGCTTACTACGAAGGTAAAGCTGTAAAATTTCACGAATTATCTGAATATAGAGTAGATCCGATCTGCGAACATTTTGGAGTGTGTGGAGGTTGTAAATGGCAAAATATGAAATACAGCCAGCAACTTGCATTTAAACAAAATGAAGTTAAAAATCACTTACAAAGAATAGGAAAAATTGAGCTTCCAGAATTTGAAGATATTTTAGGTTCTGAGAAACAGTTTTTCTATAGAAATAAAATGGAATTTTCTTTTTCTAACAGCCGTTGGCTTACAGAAAAAGAAATTGGAAGCACGGAAGACTTAGGAAATAGAAATGCTTTAGGATTCCATATTCCGAAAATGTGGGATAAAATTCTTGACATCAATAAATGTCATCTGCAAGAAGATCCCTCAAATGCCATTCGTAACGAGATCAGAGCTTTTGCAAACGAGCATAATTTAGCATTTTTTAATCCAAGAGAACATTCTGGATTATTGAGAACTGTCATGATTCGTACTGTCTCTACAGGAGAAATTATGGTTTTAATTCAGTTTTTTGAAGATGACAAAGAAAATAGAGAATTAATTCTTGACCATTTATACGAGAAGTTTCCACAAATCACTTCTTTACAATATGTGGTAAACGGCAAGCAAAATGACACTATTTACGATCAGGATGTTATTCTTTACAAAGGAAGAGATTACATTTTAGAAGAAATGGAAGGTCTAAAATTCAGCATTAATGCAAAGTCTTTCTACCAGACAAATTCTGACCAAGCCTACGAATTATACAAAATAACACGTGATTTTGCTGGTCTTACAGGAAACGAGACGGTTTATGACTTATATACAGGAACAGGGACAATTGCTCAATTCGTTTCTAAAAAAGCAAAAAAAGTAATCGGAGTAGAAAGTGTTCCAGAAGCTATTATTGATGCTAAAGCCAATGCAGAACGCAATAATATTAGAAATTGCGAGTTTTTTGTTGGTGACATGAAAGTAGTCTTTAACGAAGCTTTTATTGCACAACACGGAAAACCAGATGTTATTATTACAGACCCGCCTCGCGACGGAATGCATAAAGATGTAGTGGAGCAAATTTTAAAAATTGCACCAAAAAGAGTAGTTTATGTAAGCTGTAATTCTGCAACTCAAGCACGTGACTTAGCTTTAATGGATGAAAAATACAAAGTGACACGAGTGAGACCTGTTGACATGTTTCCGCAGACGCATCATGTTGAAAATGTTGTACTTTTAGAACTTCGATAAAAAATAGATGAAAAAACTAATTTCTCTTTTGCTACTCTTTACTTTTGGCTTATCTAGCTGCGAGAAAGATGATATTTGCGACGCCAATACACCAACCACGCCAAGATTGGTGATTACATTTTATGATATTGCCAATCCGACAAAAACTAAAAATGTAAGCAACTTAAAAGTTATTGGCGATGGAATGGAACAGGGAATTGTTTTTAATGAAAGTCTCGCCGTTGATGATCCGTTGAGATATGTAACCAGCGGAAGTAGTGTTATGATTCCTTTAAAAATAAATGACAACACAACAACCTTCAAGTTTATTTATAACTCTTTAAGTGAAACGCCCACAACGATCAATACTGATGTTATAAAATTCAACTATACGACACAAAATGTGTATGTATCTAGAGCTTGCGGATTTAAAACTATTTTTCAGTTAACAAACGTTGCCCCTTTTGTACATACTGATCCAGACGGAGATACTTTCTGGATGACCGAAGTTGATTTAGAAAACCCTAACATTGAATTAGAAAATGAAACACACATTAAAGTTTATTTTTAGTCTTTCATTATTGTTTTCAATGTTTTTAGGTTTTGCTCAGGATGTGCCTGAAATTTCTAAAAATAAAGACACAATAGTGGCTAAAAAGCCTCAAACAGAAAAAACTGTAAAAACGGTAAAACCAGAAATTCAGGAAGCTCCAAAAGATAGCGTTGTAAAAACTGATCGCTACGGACTTCGTGTTGGTGTTGACTTGTACAAATTAACTCGCGGACTTTACGATAAAGATTACAAAGGAATTGAATTTGTAGGAGACTGGCGCTTGACAAAAAAATATTATATAGCTGCAGAATTAGGCTACGAAGACAAAACTACAGAAGACGACCGATTGACTTCTTCTGCTAACGGAACTTATATTAAAGCAGGTTTTGATTATAACTTTTATCAAAACTGGCTGGATATGGAAAACCTGATTACGATAGGAATGCGCGGAGGTTTCAGTACTTTTAGCCAAGAACTGATTAATTACAAAATTTACAATTCGAATCCATATTGGGGTGAACTACCTCCGATAAACGAGGGTCAGAAATACAGCGGACTTATGGCAACTTGGATCGAAGTTGCAATGGGATTAAAAGCACAGGTTTTTAGAAACGTATTTGTTGGTTTTGGTGTTCAGCTGAAACTTCTGGCTACAAACAAAGAACCAAATAATTTTGAAAACCTTTATATTCCAGGATTCAACAGAACTTACGATGGAAGTTTTGGAATAGGTTTCAACTATACCGTTTCTTACTTTATTCCGATTTACAAGAAAAAGACAATGGCTTCTGAAACTGCAAAGAAAGAAGAGCCTAAGAAGAAATAGTTTTTTTTAGACGCTAAGATACTAAGGTTCTAAGATAAAAAAGGGAAAATTCAAATTGAATCTTCCCTTTTTTATGATGTTTAGAAACTTAGCAACTTAGAACCTAAGTAGCTTAGCAACTCGAAACTATGTTAATTGAAAATTAATTGCTGCTTGCGTATGTATTAAAGTTGTGTCAAAAATCGGAACATTTAAATCTCCTTCTTTTATGACTAGCGGAATTTCGGTACATCCTAAAATGATTCCTTCTGCTCCGTTTTTTATCAATTCATTTGCTATTTCTAGATAACGTTTTTTTGTTTCTTCCGTTGCGATTCCTCTTCCTAATTCTTCAAAAATAGTGTAATGAATAAAATCTTTTACTTCTTCACTTACGGGAATTATCGTTTCAATTCCTTTTTCAGCAAGCTTGTCTTTAAAGAAATCTAGTTCCATTGTAAATTTGGTTCCTAACAGACCTACTTTTTTCAGCTGTTTTTTCTCAATTTCAATTGCCGTTTCTACTGCAATATGAAGAAGAGGAATATCAATTGCTTGTTGTAATCTATCCGCAATGAGATGCATGGTATTAGCACATAAAAGAATCGCTTCTGCCCCGCCCGATTTTAAAACTTCCGCAGCTTTCAAAAGCATATTAAAAGTCGAATCCCAATCGTTGGCGTCGTTATTCTTTTTAATATCGGCATAATTAAAAGAATAAATCAAACACTCAGAGAAATTCAATCCGCCGAGTTTTTCATTAATTCCTTTATTAATCAAGGTATAATAATCAGATGTAGAAACCCAGCTGATTCCGCCAATAAGTCCAATTTTCCTCATATATTTTTTAGATTATTCGATTTCTTTGATTCCTTTTATAAAAAGCCATTTCATAAAAAGCTTCTCGCCATCTTTGGTTCTCACAGCTTGAAATTTAGGACCAATTATAGTTCCAATTACAAATGCTGTCATCGGAATCCAAATTCCTGTTAATCCTGTATAAGAAGCAATCAAATATCTAAATAGAAGAAATAGAATTGCAAAAGCTGCTAATTGGTATAAAAAAGCTCTTAGTTGTAGTTTTGACATTTTTTTTTTAGAGTTAGTAAGGTTCTGAGATGCTAAGTTGCTAAGATTTTTCTTAGCAACTTAAAACATCTAAATCTTAATATTATTTAAAATTTTCTTTAATCTTTTTTAGTTAGCTAAAATTCTAAGCATCTTAGAACCTTAGTAACTTAGAAACTTAGACTTGAAATTTAGTTCTCTTGCTTCCTTCGTACATTTCGTATTTCACCAAACGTGCTTCAAGACTTCCGTTGAAAAGTTTAATTTTTCTTGACGGTTTTAATCCGACAAATTTCAAAGCTTCAAGGTTTGCCGTAATAAACCAAGCATTTGTTCCAGGATAATTTTTCTTCAAAGTGTCTCCAATATTAGCATAGAATCTTTCCATGTGAATATCTAAACGCTCATCATAAGGCGGATTGAAAACGACATGAAGTTTTCCTTCTGTTTCTTTTTCCGTATCAAAGAAATTTTCTTCGTAAACCTTAATATAATCCTCTAAATTGGCATTTCTGATATTATCTTTTGCTTTGCTAACGGCGCTTGGCGCTTTATCAAAACCTTTAATCGTATAATGAAACTCGCGTGTTTTTTTCATTAAACTATCCACAATTGTATCAAACAAATCATTATCCCAATCTTTCCATTTTTCAAAAGCGAACTCTTTTCTGTTGATGTTTGCTGGAATATTGCAGGCAATCATAGCCGCTTCTGCCAAGAAAGTTCCCGAACCGCACATCGGGTCAAGGAAATGGCTTTGCCCGTCCCATCCAGACAATAAAAGGATTCCAGCTGCTAAAACCTCATTAATTGGTGCAATATTCGTAGCTGTTCTATAACCGCGCTGATGAAGCGAAGCTCCCGAAGTATCTAAAGCTACAGAAACCTGATCTTTATCGATATGAATATTAATACGCAAATCTGGATATTGTTTATCAATACTTGGTCTTTGCCCAGTTCTTTCTCTAAACTGATCTACAATTGCGTCTTTGCATTTCTGAGAAACAAATTCAGAATGATTGAAATAAGTAGAATGCACCGTAGCATCAATCACAAAAGTCTGGTTCGCATTTAAATATTTTGACCAGTTTAAACCCGAAATACCTTTGTACAAAGCCTGCTCATTATTTGCTCTAAAAGAATAAATTGGTTTTAATACTTTAAGAGCCGTGCGCAAAGACAAATTGGCTTTGTACATAAAACCTTTATCTCCTTTAAAGCTTACCATTCTCACTCCTTTTTCAACATCCTGAGCACCAAGTGTTCGTAATTCTTTTTCTAATATTTCTTCAAAGCCAAAAAAACATTTGGCAATCATTTTAAAATTTTCTTCCATTTTTTTTCAATTAAAAAAAACCAATCGCCATAACATTTTATTATACTGGTATAAACACGTATCGGAGCGAAATAGTTATTTTTCGGCAAAAATACACTAAATTTGCCGGACTTTGAATTAATTGAAATAGAATAAATGTCTGAAAAACATAACGCATCAACCCCAAACCAAGAAGACGACAATCAAAACTGGTATTCTTCATGGTTTGATACGCCATATTATCACATTCTTTATAAGGATCGTAATTATCGTGAAGCACAGATTTTCATGGACAATTTAACGCATTACCTTAATTTGCCTGAGAAAGCAAAAGTATTGGATTTAGCGTGCGGAAAAGGCCGTCATTCTATTTACTTAAACCAACTTGGCTATGATGTCTTAGGGGCCGATTTGTCTGAAAACAGTATTGCCGAGGCCAGCAAAAACAGTAACGAAACACTGCATTTTAAAGTGCACGATATGCGCGAACCTTTTGAAGAAAAGTTCGACGCTATTTTTAACCTTTTCACCAGTTTTGGCTATTTTGAAAGCGACGATGATAATTTAACAACCTTAAAGGCAATTAAAGAAAGCTTATCTGAATATGGTTTTGCTGTTATCGATTTCATGAACGTGGCAAATGTTATTGAAAACCTTGTGCCTGAAGAAGTAAAAACGGTCGACGAAATAGATTTTCATATCAAAAGATATGTTGAAGACGGACATATTTTTAAAGAAATTGATTTTGAGGACAAAGGCAGAAAATATCATTTTACAGAAAAAGTAAAAGCACTAACTTTGAAAGACTTTCAGGATTTAATGGACGAAGCCGGAATTTTCCTGCTGGACATTTTTGGAGACTACAAACTCAAAAAATTCCATAAAACCGAAAGCGAAAGATTAATCATGATTTTTAAATAAATTGGTAAATCGTTTAATTGTTTAACCGTTAATCGGAAGCAAAAAACGATTAAACGAATCAACGGTTAAACAAATATAAATGAACTATTTATTACCTTTATTTTCTGTACTTTTAGGATATAGCGCGGCTTTGTTTATAAAACCCGAAAACAAAACCAATTTAAAATTACTGCTGGCTTTCAGCGGCTCTTTTTTATTGTCTCTAACCGTAATGCACCTTCTTCCAGAAGTTTACGAATCACACAATCATAATATCGGAATCTTTATAATGGTCGGAATTTTGTTCCAGATCGTGCTCGAATTTTTCTCAAAAGGAGCCGAACACGGACATGTTCATGGACATGCAAAACTGTCTCAGATTCCGTGGCTATTGTTTGCCAGTCTTTGCATTCATGCCTTTTTAGAAGGTTTTCCAGTAAGCCATCATCACGGTTTGGCTATAGGAATTGCCATTCATCACCTTCCAATTGCGGTTATTCTAACGACCTTTTTTATCAATGCCGATTTAAACAAAAAAGCCATTTTTGCTTTCATGCTGACATTTGCCATCATGACACCGCTAGGAACTGTGGCGTCTGAATATTTGCCATTTTTAAGCAAATATTACACCGAAATAACAGCAATTGTAATTGGTATTTTATTTCACATTTCGTCAACGATTATTTTTGAAAGCAGCGAAGGGCACAAATTCAATGTTGCTAAAGTTTCTATGATCGTTCTCGGAATTCTATTGGCATTCTTTTTATAATCTGGGCGTGCCACCATCCCGATAAGAGGGCAAATTTACTTTGAGTTTATTCGCCCTCTTATCGGGACGCTGTCGGGCTATCCGCATTACTTCGGTAATTTGCTCCTATCCCTCACGCAAAAAATTATTCATAAGTCAACTAAAATCTCCTAAAACGTACTGTCTTTAAAGAAATAAAAGCTAAAATTCTATCTATTCTCTCTAATAAATCTAACTTGATACTTTATCTTTCAAAAAAACTTTGTGAAAAATATTTTAGCATATGTAACAATGATGGGAATAAAGCGTCTTTATGCTGAAAAAACACAAGAAAAAAAATTGATTTTAAATCTCTGAGACTTTGCAAGATTGAGATAAAATATATTAATTTTGACGAGTCTAAATAACGATAAAATGACATTTACCAAAACCACTGAACAAGCATCAAAATATGAACATTTAGAGAAAATGTCTGTTCATGAATTGTTATCCAATATAAACCAAGAAGACAAAACTGTGCCTTATGCAGTAGAAAAAGCTTTGCCACAAATCGAAGCTTTAATTCCTCAGATTGTAGAGAAATTAAAACTCGGAGGCAGATTGTTTTATATTGGTGCAGGGACTTCTGGCCGTCTTGGTGTTGTCGATGCTTCAGAATGTCCACCAACTTTTGGCGTTCCTTTTGATTTAGTAAATGGCATTATTGCAGGCGGTGATACAGCCATAAGACGTGCTGTAGAAAACGCCGAAGACAGTACAACAAATGCTTGGATCGATCTTCAAAACCATAATATCAATTCAAACGATGTGGTTATTGGAATCGCTGCTTCTGGAACGACTCCTTATGTAATTAGCGGTTTAGAATCTTGTAATAAAAACAATATTGTAACGGGATGTATTACTTGTAATGCAGGAAGTCCGTTGGCTTTAACTGCCCAATTCCCAATTGAAGTTGTAGTCGGACCAGAATTCGTTACAGGAAGCTCTAGAATGAAAGCTGGAACTGCACAAAAATTGGTGCTGAATATGATTTCGACTGCATCTATGATTCAGCTTGGAAAAGTAAGAGGAAACAAAATGGTTGATATGCAGTTAAGCAATATCAAACTTGTTGATCGAGGCGTTAAGATGATTATGGATGAAATTTCGGTTTCGTATGATGAAGCTTCTGAACTATTGAAAAAATATGGCAGCGTGAGAAATGCTGTTGATAATTATAAAAAATAAAAGTATTTTGCTTTGTCGTTTAGTTTAACCGCAATCCCGATAGCTATCGGGAGCTAAAGTTTACGCAAGGTTCGCAAGTTTTTTCAAAGCTTTGCGAACTTTGCGTTTTATTTAAAGTTTCTAATGTAAAAAAACTTTGCGACCTTTGCGGTTAAACACAAGTCAAACAACTTGAAACTTGACACAAGGAAAACCTGAAACTAAAAACATGGCAACAAATAAAGAATTACTAAAAAAAGGAGTGAAATATTTATCAGGTGCTCTGCCTCTTATGTTTCTTGGCCCAACATTGATTTATAATGCTTTTATGAACCAGCATACTAACTGGCATTATCTTGTTTTAGGAATCGGAATTGTGGCTTGTCTTTCTTCTATGCTTTTGATCTTTTTCGGATTGAAAATCATTATGAAAGGTATTTTTAATGACTAAATAAGCAATCAACAAACCTAACAAGTTTTGAAAACCTGTTAGGTTTAATATTTATAAAACATGGAAAGTCTAATTCACATTCAGAAAACATTTGAAAAAGTTGTTTATATCGATAAACGAATAAACAATCGAGAATTTGAAGATTGTGTGTTTAAAAATTGTGATTTTTCCAACAGCAATTTCAATTCTAATACTTTCCTTGACTGCGAATTTATTGACTGCAATTTATCTATGACCAGTTTGGCTGGAACGAGCTTAAAAAATGTAACCTTTAAAAACTGTAAACTTCTCGGAATCGCTTTTAATGAATGTGACGATTTTTATTTCAAGTATATTTTGAAGATTGTGTTCTGGATTATGCTCTTTTTTCGAATAAAAAAATGCCTAAAACCAAGTTCATCAATTCTTCTGTGCGCGAAGTGACTTTTATCGGAACCAATTTAACGAGTTCTGTCTTTGACAATTGCAATCTTGAGGGTGCTATTTTTAACGAAACTCAACTAGCTGGAGTTAACTTTAAAACAGCTTACAATTATAAAATTGATCCTGAGTTTAATCCGATGAAAAAAGCCCAGTTTTCTACTGAAGGAATTGTTGGATTATTAGATAAATATGACATTAAAATCATTTGATTATGAATGCAGATCAATCTTACCTAGAAAGTGTCAAAAAACAATTTTTATATTATAAAATGCTTGGCGAAAAAGCAATTGACCAACTTGAACCATCACAGCTTTTTGTTTCTTTTAATGACGACACCAACAGTATAGCGACAATCATAAAACATATTTCTGGCAATATGCTTTCTCGTTGGACAGATTTTTTAACTTCTGACGGCGAGAAAGAATGGCGAAACCGTGATTCCGAATTTGAAAACGATTTACAATCTAAAGAAGAAGTTTTGGAAGTTTGGAATAAAGGCTGGAATTGTCTTGAAAATGCTTTGGAAAGCTTAAAACCCGAACAGCTTTCAGATATCATTTACATTAGAAATGAAGGCCATACGGTTATTGAAGCTATAAATCGTCAATTAGCGCATTATCCTTATCATGTCGGACAGATTGTTTTTTATGCTAAACAATTGAAAAACAGCGAATGGAATAGCTTATCGATTCCGAAGAATAAATCGGGAAATTATAATGCCGAAAAGTTTGCCAAAGAAAAAGAAATCAAGAACTTTACTGATGATGAATTAAAGAAATTGAAATGATAAAAGCTGTAAGCTTAAAGCATAAAAAAATGAAAAAAATACTATTCTTATTACCGATTCTGGCTTTAGTGTCTTGTTATAATACCGAACACAATTGCAAGGATTTTAAAACTGGAAAATTCAAATTTGAAACAGAAGTCAATGGCGTAAAAAAAACAACTTATTTTGAGCGCAAAGACGATATTGAAATCGAAACATTTGAAGGAAAAACAGATACCGCGACTATTCGTTGGGTAAGTGACTGCGAATATGTGCTGCAGAAAAAACATCCAAAAAATATGGCTGAAGAAAAAGCCATCAGCATGAAGATTCTAACAACTTCTAAAGATTCGTATACTTTTGAATTTGGCTTGGTTGGTTCTGAAGAAAAACAGCGAGGCACAGTTTATAAAGTAGATTAAACTTTCGTTATATACTATTTAAAGCTCCAATCTTGGAGCTTTTTTTAATCTATTAAAAAATGAAATACAGTGTGGAGCTACTTACGGAGATCCCTCGTTCCTCGGGATGACAAAACTGTGAAAAAAAACCTTTGTCCCTTTGTCCCTCTGTTTCTTTGCAACTCAAAAAATAAAAATGTTTCTTTTACATTTCTATTTTAAATAGTACATTAGAACTTTAATCTAACCAAATGAAAAATACCATTTCGCAAAGAGTAGCTGACTTTTTAAAAGGATATCCGCCGTTTAATTTTTTGCATCAAAGAGATTTAGAAAAACTGTCTGAGCAGATTTCAATTATATATAAAGAAAAAGATGCTGTGATTTTTGCTGAAAATGACAAAACGCACGACTCTTTTTATGTGGTTCATAAAGGTGCAGTAGCTTTGAAAAAAAGCACTAAAAATACGGTTTTAGACATGTGTGATGAAGGGGATATTTTTGGACTTCGTCCGCTTTTGGCGCAAGAAAATTATATTATGGAAGCTGTGGCGCATGAAGAAACCATTCTATATGCCATTCCGATTGCCGTTTTTAAACCCTATGCGCTTGAGAATAGAAATGTTGGTAATTTCCTGATTGAGAGTTATGCTTCGAATACTCGAAATCCGTATTCAGATATCCATAAAGATAAATTATACGGTGATGATCAGCTGAATGAAAATTTGCATTCCAGCAATCATTCTTTCGATTTAGCCCCTATCAAATATTCTAAAAAAATCGTAACCTGCAGTCCGTCAACAACTGTTAAGGACATTGCGAAAATCATGAATAAGAAAAAAGTCGGTGCCATTTTGATTGTAGATGAAATGCTTCCGATTGGTATTTTGACGGATAAAGATCTTCGAAATAAAATTGTCACTGGAGATTTTCCTATAACGACAACTGCCGAAACAATAATGACAAAACCGGTTATTACGTATCCGAAAAAAATGACAGTCACCGAGGCGCAAATGGCGATGATGAAAAGCAATATCAGCCATTTATGTTTGACAAAAGACGGGACTGTAAATACAAAAGCAGTTGGAATTTTGTCAAAACACGACGTTATGGTGGCGCTCGGAAATAATCCAGCCGTTTTAATAAAAGCGTTGAAACGTGCTAAAAAAGTCAAAGAAATAAAGCCAATCCGAAACCGAATTATGCAATTGCTACAGGGTTATTTGGATCAAAACATTCCGATGACTCTGATTACCAAAATCATAACTGAATTGAATGAAGCGTGCATAACTCGAGTTATCGAAATTTGTATCGAAAAAATGAGCAGTCCCCCACCTGTAAAATTTGCTTGGCTGGCACTTGGAAGTCAGGGACGCGGTGAACAGATGCTGCATACGGATCAGGATAATGCTATTGTGTACGAAAATGTCAATGAAGTTTTCAGAGATGAAACTAAAATCTATTTCTTAAAATTTGCTGGACTTGTCAATAAAGGTCTTTTTGAAATTGGTTACGATTATTGTCCTGCCGAAATGATGGCTTCGAATCCAAAATGGTGCATGAGTTTGGATGAATGGAAAAGTCATGTGCACCATTGGATTACCAATCCTGGTAAAAATGAGGTATTATTGTCGTTTATTTTCTTTGATTACAGCTTAACTTACGGAGATAGCGAAGTGGCAAATCAATTGTCCGATTATATTTTTGAAGATTTAAAAGCAAATCCGATTTTTTATATGCATTTGGTAAGCGGTGCTTTACAAAGTCCTTCTCCAACTGGTTTCTTTAGACAGTTTTTAGTAGAGCAAGACGGAGCTAACAAGGATAACTTTGACATTAAACGAAGAGCTTTAATGCCTTTAACCGACGCAGCACGTGTTTTAATTTTATCTCATTCGGTAAAAGGAATCAGTAATACGGCAGAGCGTTTTGAGAAACTGGCAGAATTGGAACCAAACAATAGAGAGCTATATTTATCATGCTCGTATTCGTTTAAAGCGTTATTAAAATTCAGAACGAAACAAGGATTGTTGCATCATGATTCGGGTCAGTTTATCGAATTGGAATCTTTAACCAAAATGGAAAAAATTAAACTGAAACGTACTTTTAAAACTATAAAAGAACTTCAGGAACTTATTTCAGTACGTTTTAACATCTCAAATCTGGTATAATAATGAGTTTATTCAATTTTTGGAAGAAAGAAGAAAACAATTTATTCGACGAAAATATTACGATCGAAGAAACTCGTTTTGTGGTTTTAGATACCGAAACTACAGGATTTGACTACGATAATGATCGTATTTTGTGTATTGGCGCACTGGTTCTTCAAAACGGAATTATTAATGTTCAGGAAAGTTTTGAGGTTTATTTGGAACAAGAGCATTATGATAAATCTACCGCTCAGATTCATGGTATTTTAAAAGATCTGCTTATTAAACGCCCGACTGAACTAGAAGCATTACAGCAGTTTTTAGATTTTTTAGGAGATTCTATAATTATTGCACATCATACCATTTTTGATGTTACGATGATCAATAGAGCTTTAGAGCGCAATGAACTTCCGCAATTGCAAAACAAAACTTTAGATACGGCTTATTTGTATAAAAAGACTTTGATTCAGTCGCATTTATTTGAACGAAAAGATCATTATACTTTAGATGATTTGGCTGATAAATTTGATATTTCAAAAAAAGATCGTCATACCGCTTTGGGAGATGCTTATATAACAGCAATTGCTTTTCTTAAGATTGTAAAGAAGTTACGAGAAAAAAAAGAGGTCAGCTTAAATCAGCTTTTTAAATATTAATTTTTTTTATCAATCTTAAATTTACATTCAAAACCTTCAATTTACCATTTCATAATACAAGACTTACATTTATTAGCATTAAGAAAAAATTAACATAACGTGTACTTTGTTTTAGAGAGATAGCTTTGCCTTAATCAAAAAAATAAAAAACACTTTATGAAAGCTAACTTTTTAAAATCAATTACCTTGCTTGGACTTGCAGGTCTTTCTGCAATAAGCTGTCAAAATGATGACAAAGATTCAAAAAACGATGTAAACGCAAGTATCGATTTTACTTCACATTCAAAAGTACCTCCTTTTGTGTATGCTCAAACAGGTTTTGAAAACTTAAAAATCAGTACTTTAATTACAAGTGCAGATGTTCTTCCAAATTCACCTTCTTTTGTTTACGGAGCACAGCCAGACGGTGCCGGATTAATGAAAGACCCAAATGGTGATGGATACATTATGATTACCAACCACGAAATTATCCAATCTGTATCTAGAGTATATTTAGATAAAACTTTCAAACCTGTAAAAGGAGATTATATCGTTGATGGTGTTGGAGGCCTAACTCGTTTATGTTCTGCTACTTTGGCAACTCCAGAAATCCACGGATTTGGACCAATCTTTTTAACTGCCGGAGAAAGCGGTCAAGAAAGCATGGTTCACGGAATTAATCCTCTTGGATTATCTTCCGATAAAGCTAGAACAGATAGAGTTTTACCAGCTTTAGGAAAAGCAAGTATGGAAAACGCAGTTCCGCTTCCAAAAGAGGCTTATCCTGGAAAAACAGTTATTTTAATCGGTGAAGATCAGTCTTATGCAACTTCTCACGTAAGCGCCGGCCAGCTGATTATGTATGTAAGTACAGTTGGTGATTTATCTAACGGAAAATTATACGCTTTAAAAAGAACTGATGGAAATCAAGTTGAAACTACTATGACTTTAAACAATTCATACCCAGTTGAATTTGTTGAAATTCCAAATGCAAAAAACTTAACTGGTGCTGTAATCAATACAACGGTTAATGACTTAAAAGCAATTCGTTTTTCAAGAGTTGAAGACGTAGATTACAGAAAAGGAAGCGCAAGCAACAATAGAGAAATCTATTTTACTGCAACTGGTCAGGCAACTAACAATGCTCCTGTTGAAGGATATACCATGTGGGGAAGAGTTTATAAAGTGAAATTAGACGCAACAAACCCATTAAAAGGAACTTTAGAATTGGCTGTTGAAGGTGACAGTACTCCTGGAACTGGAATCATCAATCCAGATAATTTATGTGTGACTGAAAACTATGTATACATTCAGGAAGATGGCGACAGCTATTATGCAGATGCAAAACACGATTCATACATTTGGCAATACAATATTGCTACAAAACAAAATAAACCGTGGTTAAACATGAATCACAAAAGAACAGATACAGCTTGGAACACACTTTATAACCAAACCGGCGAAATGAGATTTGGAAGCTGGGAATTTGGAGCCATGCAAGACATTTCAGATATCATTGGTGTTCCAGATACTTTCACGGTAAATATTCACCCTCATACTTGGCAGAGCGATGCATTTAAAAATGCCGACGGTTCAGGAACTCAAACTAACAAAGAGGGAGGGCAAACTGTAATTATTAGAAACGTGCAGCGCTAATAATTTCTAACAAAATCTTATTGACAACCCTTATTTTCCGATAAGGGTTGTTTCTATTACAACGCCACTATGAAATTAAAATATTTTACTTTTCTATTCCTAATGCTTTCTTTTTTCTTTTCATGCAAAGAAAGCGAAGCTTCAAAACCTACAGTTAAACAAGAACTACTTGTCGATTTAAGTAAGCTTAATAATGAAATTACTCATCTTCAAAAGCTTGTAAAAAGCAATTCATCACAGAAAGAAATTGTCGAACAATTTAAAAAATCACGTCTGGCATACAAAAAAGTCGAATGGGCAATTGAATATTTCATTCCTGAAACTGCCCGATTTATGAATGGTCCTGCTCTTGACGAAATAGAATTGGAAGAAAACCGATCTTTTGAACCACATGGTTTTCAGGTTATGGAAGAAATGATTTATCCTGAATACAATTCCGAAAGTAAAGAAGATTTAGCAAGAGAATTGAATATTTTCCAATCGAATATAAAACAGTTAGAAAATACATTTGAAGCGATAAATGTAAGTGATGATTACGTTTTAGATGCTATACAGCAGAATGTTTTTAGAGTGATTGCCTTAGGAATTACGGGTTTTGATAGTCCGATTTTGCAATCTTCAATTCCAGAAGCCAGCCAAAGTTTAATCTCAATTCCAGAAACGCTTGAAAAGATTGATGCTGATAATAAGTCAGTATCTGAATTAAGAGAATTAACCCAAAATGCAAAAAAGTACTGCACGGAAAATAATAATTTTAATGCTTTCAATCGTGCAGTATTTATAACTGAATATCTAAATCCGATTTCGAAAAAACTGAAAACTTTTCAGAAAGAAGAAAACATTAAAGATGTAAAGAAAAGCAGTCCGCTAAAACCAACAATTGAAACTTTATTCGACAAAGATGCCTTTGACGTAAATGCTTTTGTACTTTCTAAAGAATATGCTTTTACTAAAGAAAAAGCTGTTCTAGGCGAAAAATTATTTTATGACACAAGTCTCTCAAAAAACAATGACCGAAGCTGTGCAACCTGCCATAATCCAGAAAAAGCTTTTACTGATAGCTTAAAAACTAATGTTTCATTAACGGGAAAGAATTTACCCCGAAACACTCCTACTCTAACCTATGCCTCTCTGCAAAATGCTCAATTTTGGGATATGCGTCAATTAGATTTAGAAAAACAAAGTGTAGATGTGATCCAGAATAAAGATGAAATGCACGGGTCTATGGAAAATATTCATGCTAAAATTCAGCTTGATAAAGAATATGTAAAACTATTCAAAAAAGCCTTTCCAAAAACCTCAAAACCTGAAGCTTGGCAGATTCAAAATGCTATTGCGAGTTATGTAAGATCTTTAAATGCTTTTGATTCCAAATTTGATGAATACATGAGAGGAAATAAAAACGTGCTGAACAATGAGGAAATTGAAGGAATGAACCTTTTTATGGGAAAAGCAAAATGTGCCACTTGTCATTTTACACCTTTGTTTAACGGAACGGTTCCGCCAAGTTATTCCAAAACCGAACATGAAGTTATCGGAACTCCAAATGAGCCTTTAGGAAAATCTTTAAGTCCAGATAAAGGCCGTTACATATACAATAAAATGCCACAATTGGTTGGTGCTTTTAAAACACCAACGGTTAGAAATGTAGCTATAACTGCGCCGTACATGCATAACGGAGTTTTTAAAACGCTGGAAGAAGTGGTTTCATTTTACAATAAAGGCGGTGGAATTGGTTTAGGCTATGAAGTAGAAAACCAGACGCTTCCTTTTGACAAACTGAATTTAACTGTAAAAGAGGAAAAAGCTCTTGTTGCTTTTATGAAAACGCTCACGGACAAGAAATACCAGTAAAACCAAAATAAATCTCGATTAAACAAAAACGGCTGAAAATATGATTTCTAGCCGTTTTACATTTTAATCAACAAATATCCTGTACGGATAGACATTTGATGATTTACTTTTCAGATTTTTAATAAAACTATCGCATAGATAGCTCCACTCCGAATCAGACAATTGCTGTTTCTCCTCTGGATTTGTCTTAATGTAGACATCAACCGTTCGACTGAAGCCTGCTTTTACAGAAATTTCCTTTCTAGTTCCTTTTTCAATTCTAATATCTTCTATTGAACTTTTAAAATGGTTAAACCCAAAGGCTTTAATATCAGCAAAAGTTACAATTCTCCCTCGAGTCAGCAAAGCATTTCTATAAGCCAATATTCTGTCTTTGTTGCTTTGCTTATTTAAACCACCTGCTGTGTTGGTCATAAGAGTCGTGGACTGACTCACAAAAAACAAATCGTCTTTGCATTCTAGGGCAGTTCCCGCCTTAATGTCATTTCCTTCTTCTGCACATGTAGACCAATAAGTAATCATAAATGCTTTTCCTACTGATTCATCTGCTCTTGGTTTAATCATTAAATAAGGATCATTATTCTTAGAAAAATTGCTTTCTTTTGCCTGTTGCTCTACTGAAGCCAGCAATTGGTTAATTTCACTGGCATTCCTGCAGGAAAACTTAAAGAAGAAGAGAAACAAAAACTAAATACTATTGAAGACGTTTTGAGAAAAAGGGTAATTGGCCAGGATCATTGTATTGCAACTGTTTCAGGATCTATTCTCGAATCACGTTCGGGATTAAGCAAAGCTGGACAGCCAATTGCATCATTTTTCTTTTTAGGACCAACAGGAACTGGAAAAACAGAATTAGCAAAAAGCTTAGCGGAATTTCTTTTTCAAGATGAAAATGCTATTATTCGTTTTGATATGTCTGAATTTAAAGAAGAACATTCTGCGGCTTTGTTGTACGGGGCACCTCCAGGCTATGTCGGGTATGAAGAGGGAGGTTTGTTAGTCAATAAAATTAGACAAAAGCCCTACTCTATTGTTTTATTTGATGAAATTGAAAAAGCACATCCTTCTGTTTTTGATGTTTTTCTTCAAATTATGGACGAAGGAAAACTGCATGATCGTTTAGGAAAAGAAGGCGATTTCTCTAACGCCATTATACTTTTTACCTCAAATATTGGTGCGGATCATATTGTCAACACATTCAATAGTGGTGAAATCCCAACTTCAAGTTCTTTAATGGAAATTATGGCAAATTATTTCAGACCAGAATTTTTAGGGCGTTTAACTGAAATTATACCTTTCGCGCCTATCATCAAAGAAAATGCATTAAAGATTTTCGAGATACACCTCAAAAAAGAATTTATGGATTTATTGAAAAACATCAATATTAAAGTAGAAATTCCGATGGGAGCCAAGCTCTATTTAGCAGAAAACGGCTACAATGCCAAATATGGAGCAAGACCAATTAAAACCATTATCAGAACGCATTTAAGAAGACCTTTAGCTAAAAAAATAATTTCTGGAGAAGTCAAAGATGGCGATACTGTTTCGGTTGTTATTGAAAATAACGAAGTAAAATGGGTTAAAGAAGAAACCCTTTCAATTTAAAATTAGATCTCAATAATTTATATAAAAAACGCTAAGAAATTAAGTAATCTTAGCGTTTTTTTGTTTTTATTCTAAAACTAGGCCTATTTGTCCATCGTCGTCTAATTCTGTTTCAACAGGATCATCTTCTGGAATTTCCGGTTTTTCCGGAACTTCTTCAATTGGTTCTTCATAAGGAAGCGGCTCTAATAAATTCACCTGTCTTAATTTATCAGTCGTCAATTGATTTCCAAGAGCTTTGAAACCTTTTACGGCTATAAAGTCTTCTACATCAATATGAAGATCGTCTTTTTGAACACCTTTTACTTTGGCGAAAACCAATTGTGCCACTGGACGATAATCAGTCGAAACGATTTCTAACTGCGAATTTGGATGATCAGTAATGAAACTTTCTTCTTTTCCTTCATTTTCTACCAAGAAACGTTTCAAGAAATAACGTTCTTTTTCTCCATCATAATAGATTGCTGAAATTGGTTTTTTAGGATTCCATTTTTCCAATACAATCATATCTTCATCAAAATGTGTAGATAATTCTGGAATGATTACTTTCAATTTCCCTGATTGACTAATGACTAAGATTTTATCTGTTGGTTTAAACTCTCCTAATAATTCTCCTCTTGCATCAACATTTAAACGTTTTACGGTATCATCAAACCAAACTTTTCTTGGCAGTAAAGTCGAAATTCCTTTTTCTTTTAATTCGATTTTTTTGATTGGATATTTGGTTACTAAATTTCCTTTAGAACCACGCCCTTTAATAGCTAACTTAGCGAAATCAATATCGAATTTCAGTTTCTTAATCGTTCCAACCTGACGAAGCAAAATAGTCACAACCTCGGCTTCTCCATTAGGATTATGCGAAAAATACACTACCTGAGAACCGTTTGTTCCATTCGTTAAATCGTAGGCTTTATCGCGTGTTACACCTGTAACATTAAAACGTTTTATATAAGACGGACCTGACTTACCATCACGATACATCATATTATAAATCGTGCGTTTATCGTTTTTATCAAATACCGCTGCGTGTATAATATCTTTTCCGATAAAAGTCTTGGCATCAACTTTTGTAATCATCATGGTTCCGTCTCGTAAAAACACGATAACATCGTCAATATCAGAACAGTCGCCTACGTATTCATCTTTCTTTAAACTAGTTCCTACGAAACCTTCTTCGCGGTTTACGTATAGTTTTGTGTTTCTTAAAACTACTTTTGTAGCTTCAACGTTATCAAATACGCGAAGTTCTGTTTTACGCTCTCGCCCTTTTCCATATTTCTCTTTCAGTTTGGTAAAGTAAGCAATGGCAAAATCGGTAAGATGCTCCAAATTGTATTCTACCTCTTTCATTTCCTCTTCTAATCTAGAGATTAATTCATCTGCTTTATCAGAGTCGAAACGAGTAATACGAATCATCGGAATTTGAGTCAGTCTTTGTAAATCGTCATCGTTGATTTCTCTAACAAATGATTTTTTGAAAGGCTCAAAACGGTCGTATAAATATTTGTAAAGTGATTCTCTATCTCCATATAATTTGAAGTCAATATACATTTCTTCACGAATGAAGATTTTTTCTAAAGTAGAGAAATGCCACTTATTTTTTAATTCTTCTAATTGAATTTCAAGTTCTTGTTTAAGCAAATCAACCGTTCTTTCAGTTGAAATCTTCAACATTTGTGAAACGCCAATAAATAACGGCTTATTATCTTCAATTACGCATCCTAAAGGTGCAATTGAAGTCTCACAGGCTGTAAACGCAAATAAAGCATCGATTGTTTTGTCTGGCGAAACACCCGGGAAAAGATGAATTAAAATCTCAACATCAGCGGCGGTGTTATCCTCAATTTTCTTGATTTTGATTTTACCTTTTTCATTGGCTTTCAAAATACTATCAATCAAACTCGAGGTATTGGTAGAAAACGGAATCTGCGTAATCACCAAAGTATTTTTGTCTAATTGCGAAATTTTAGCACGCACACGCACACGTCCGCCACGCATTCCATCGTTGTAATTCGAAACGTCGGCAATACCAGCTGTCGCAAAATCTGGATAAAGTGTAAATGATTTCCCCTTTAAGATTTTAATCGACGCGTCAATTAATTCGTTGAAGTTATGAGGAAGCACTTTTGTAGATAGTCCAACCGCAATACCTTCTGCTCCTTGTGCTAAAAGCAATGGGAATTTTACAGGAAGATTAATTGGTTCAGCTTTTCTACCGTCATAAGATAGTCCCCATTCTGTAATTTTTGGAGAATATAAAACCTCCAAAGCAAATTTGGATAAACGTGCTTCAATATAACGGGGTGCTGCTGCACCATCACCGGTTAAGATATTTCCCCAGTTTCCTTGACAGTCAATCAATAAATCTTTCTGACCGATTTGTACCATGGCATCACCAATACTCGCATCTCCGTGTGGGTGATACTGCATGGTGTGACCAACAACATTGGCAACTTTATTATAACGACCATCATCCAACTCTTTTAAAGAGTGCATAATACGACGCTGAACAGGCTTGAATCCGTCCTCGATAGCAGGAACTGCACGTTCCAAAATTACGTACGAAGCATAATCCAAGAACCAGTCTTTATACATTCCCGTTACTTTAGTAATAACGTCTTCGCCTTCTTCTTCTTGATTTTCGTAAAAATGTGCACCTTCGAAATGTTTTCCTTCACCATCAATCACATCATCATCGCCATCCTGAATGTTATCCAGATTTTCCTCTGAATTATTCTCGTCGTCGTTTGGAATTATGTTATCGTCTTCTTCGTCTTTCATATATTTTGTTCAGTATAAATACTAAAAAATTCTTCTGTAATTCTTTTCTTTTTAAACCTCCTCAAGCTCATCAATCTCCACCTTAAGATTTTTGATAATAAAATCTTGTCTGTCTGGGGTATTTTTACCCATATAGAAAGATAACAACTGCTCAATCGAAGTATGTTTATCCATCATAACTGGATCAAGGCGAATGGTGTCTCCAATAAAGTTTTTGAACTCATCTGGAGAAATCTCTCCTAAACCTTTGAATCGCGTGATTTCTGGTTTTGGCTTTAATTTCTCGATGGCATCTTTTCTTTCTTCTTCAGAATAACAATAAATGGTTTCTTTTTTATTTCGAACCCTGAAAAGTGGTGTCTGTAAGATATACAAATGACCTTCTTTGATTAATTCAGGGAAAAACTGCAAAAAGAAAGTAATTAAAAGTAAACGAATGTGCATTCCGTCGACATCGGCATCGGTTGCGATTACAATATTGTTGTAACGCAGTTTTTCTAATCCGTCTTCGATATCAAGCGCTGCTTGCAATAAGTTGAATTCTTCATTTTCATACACAATCTTTTTAGACATTCCGTATGAATTCAGAGGTTTACCTCGTAAACTGAAAACCGCTTGCGTATTTACGTCACGCGACTTTGTAATCGATCCAGAAGCCGAATCTCCCTCAGTAATAAAAAGCGTACTTTCTAAGTTTCTAGGGTTTTTGGTATCTGGAAGATGCGCTCGGCAGTCTCTTAATTTTTTATTGTGAAGATTCGCTTTTTTAGCACGATCTGTCGCCAATTTTCTAATTCCAGACAATTCTTTTCTTTCGCGTTCTGCCTGAAGAATTTTACGCAATAAAGCTTCGGCTGTTGGCGGATTTTTATGCAGGTAATTATCCAGTTTCGTTTTGATGAAATCGTTAACGAAAGTACGAACAGAAACCGCTGGTGTTCCGTCATCAGAACCCATATCGGTAGAACCTAATTTTGTTTTGGTCTGAGACTCAAAAACCGGTTCCATTACTTTAATGCTAATCGCACTTACAATCGATTTTCGAACATCTGACGCATCAAAATTCTTATTGTAAAACTCTCGAATTGTTTTTACAACCGCTTCACGATACGCCGCTAAGTGCGTTCCTCCTTGTGTTGTGTTCTGACCGTTTACAAAAGAGTGATATTCTTCGCTATATTGGGTTTTACTATGGGTCAATGCCACCTCAATATCGTGGTCTTTCAAATGGATAATTGGATATTCTAAATCTTCTTCACTGATAGTCTCTTCCAACAAATCACGAAGTCCGTTTTCTGAATAGTATTTTTCTCCGTTGAAAATAATCGTCAAACCATTGTTTAGATAACAATAGTTTTTAACCATTTTCACTACATATTCTAAACGGAATTTAAAGTTTTTGAAAATCGTTTCGTCTGGCGTAAAAGTTACTTTCGTTCCTTTACGTTTTGTTGTTTCTATAATATCTTCTTCGGACACTAAATTTCCAGCTGAAAACTCTGCCGCTTTTTGTTTGTCATCACGAACCGATTCTACGCGGAAATAAGTCGAAAGTGCATTTACTGCTTTTGTTCCTACTCCATTCAGACCTACTGATTTCTGGAAAGCTTTTGTATCATACTTTCCTCCCGTATTCATCTTCGAAACTACATCGACCACTTTTCCTAAGGGAATACCTCGTCCGTAGTCACGAACGGTAACCGTCTTTTCTTTGATACTTACCTCAATAGTTTTTCCAGAGCCCATTACGAACTCATCGATACAGTTGTCTAAAACCTCTTTTAGAAGAATGTAAATACCATCATCCGGCGCAGATCCGTCTCCAAGTTTTCCGATATACATCCCAGGACGCATACGGATGTGTTCTTTCCAATCAAGCGAACGAATATTATCTTCGGTATATTGATTTTGCTCTAGCATATATGATTTTGGGATTTTTTGCTAATGTACCATTTCTTAGCAAAAAATGAAAGCGTATTTTCTTTTTGTTATGAATAATAACAGTTTAAAATCTATTTAAATTGATTTTAAAGTAAAAAGGGCGCTGAAAGGATCTAAAAACTGCTTTTTTAGCAAAAAATATTATTTGATTCCTAGCACTTCTTTTGCTAAAGCAATCATTTCGGGCGTTCCCGTATTTTTATTTTTCTCGTCAGAAAGTTTCACAACGCCCTGCCAATGTAGATTATCGGGTTTTGTATCGGTTAATTTAATCACCATATTCATTGCAGGAAGGCCAACATCGTTGGTAAAATTTGTTCCGATTCCAAACGACATTTTTATTTTGTCCTGACAGAAATCGACAATCTTTTTTACTTTATCATAATTTAAGGAATCAGAAAAAACAATAGCTTTTGATTTTGGGTCGATTCCCATTTTTATGTAATGCGAAATCACTTTTTGAGCAAATTCAATTGGGTCACCACTATCATGTCGGACGCCATCAAAAAGTTTAGAATATTTTTTATCAAACTGATTGAAAAATATTTCGGTAGTATAAGTGTCTGTTAAAGCTATTCCGAGATCGCCGCCGTAAACTTGTGTCCAATGTTCCAAGCTTATCGAATTTGCCATTTTAAAACCATATTGCGCGGCATGAAACATAAACCATTCGTGAGCGTGCGTCCCTAGAGGTCTCCGATTATTGACCATTGCAAAATGTACATTGCTGGTTCCAATGAAACTTTGCCCACCATAAGTACGCAAAGTCTCATTTACAAGATTCTGCACATCATAAGAGTGGCGTCGTCTGGTTCCAAACTCTAAAATAGAAACTCCAAGTTTATTATAATTCTCTATTTTTTCTTTCGTAAGACTTTTTACCGCTTCATCATTTAAACGAATTAAGTGGTTGGATTTATAAAAAAGTTCCGAAATCAAAGCCATTAACGGTACTTCCCACAAAATGGTTCTGTACCAAAATCCTTCAACAGTAACTTTTATTTCTGATCCTTCTTGACTAATCTGAACTTCAGACGGATCAAAGCTATATCCTTGCAGAAAATCTAAATACGTAGGATCGAGATAGGGACAATAATGGGCGAGATAGTTCTTTTCTTCTTTTGTTAAACGAAGATCTGCCATTGCATCGACAGAATTTCGAAGTAAATCGGCAAAACCTTCCGGAAAAATATGTTTTCCGCGGTTTATAAAACCATACCGAACTTTTGCTTTTGGAAAAAGTTTAATTACAGCATGCTGCATTGTAAATTTGTAGAAATCATTGTCTAAGATTGATTTCAGAAAAGTTGTTTCCATAGCATTCAAATTCGGATCATTCTTGCTAAGATACGTCAATTTTAACAAAAGAAGAAAGATCTAAATCTAATCTTTTATTTTTAAACTATTTTAAAAGAAACGACACTATTTCCATCTACAAAAACAGTAATATAATCACCTATGTTACTATCTATTGGAATCTGAAATTCTAAACCTCCTCGCTTCTCTTTCGGATTTTGAACCTTAACAGCTTTATTGTATTTATTCAAATAAAAAACCTGATTCGATTTCGAAAGATTTTTGATTTCTACTGTAATTCTATCCCCATTTCGTGCTTCAATTATCCCAGAATCTGGGGATTTAATTTTATAATCTTTTTCGATTGTCGTATTATAAATCAAAGGTCCATTAAGAAAATCTTCTTTGCTTAATCTGTTTCCTAAATAAGAACCTGAATCTGGAAAGTGCTTCGCAAAGAAATAATCTGGATCTGTATCAAAATAAGCAGGATTAAAATCATTGACCATTCTGCCTTTACTGCTGTCATAATAGCCTTGTCCCCATGTTACATCTAGAAGACGCCATTTTTTATCAATCAAAACCATATTCCAAGCATGATTGGATGAAGTGGTTTTTCTTCCAATATCTCTTACTGAAATTTTAGAATCGCCACGAATGATTTCGCATTTAATTCCCATCAAGGAAGCCAAATGCTGATACAAAGCCGTAAAGCCTTCACAAACTGCTTTTTTAGATTTAAAAGCTTTCTGAACTAAATTATCATTCAGCTGTTTTATTTTTCGCTGTTTTTCTGCTTCTGAAGAATAACTGAAACCCTGCACTCTTGGCGGATTCAAATAGGCATTGTAATCGTATCTTATATTGAAAGCAATCCAACTGTAAATAGCACGCGCACGATCATAATCCGAATCAAAATCTTTTTCGATTTTGTCGGCTAATTTTTCAGTGCTATCAAAGCTTTTTGGGTATTTTGCAACTATTTTATCAACTTCACTAATCTTTTGAGCAAAAGTAAAATTGATGAAAATACTATTTAATAAAAGGAAAATAAGGGCAATCTTTTTTTGTGGCATTTAAAAATTTGATTTAATAATATCTTTCAGTTCTTGATCTAATTCAGGATTAGAGATTTTATTTTCTTGTAAATCAAAATTCGAGCCAAATGCTGGTAATGAGAAACTTCCTTTAATTTCAGCACCATAACGAGGAAAAAGATTCTGTGCAATTCCTAAAACAGATGCACCACCTCTACCGCCAGGAGAAGTTGCCAACAATAACATTGGTTTGTGTTGAAAAACATCTTTTTCAATTCTAGAACTCCAATCGAAAACATTTTTGAAAGCAACAGAATAATTTCCGTTATTTTCCGCCATTGAAACAACTAGAATATCAGCTTCTTTAAGTTTGTTCAAGAATGCTTGTGCCACTTCATGCTGACCAATTTCTTTCTCAAGATCTACGCTGAAAACTGGCATTGCAAAATCATTAAGATCTAAAACTTCAACTTCTGCATTTTCAAACAAACTAGATGCGTAGGTTGCTAAACGTTTATTGATTGACTGCTTACTGTTACTTCCTCCAAAGGCTACTATTTTCATATTTGTGGTATTTTTATTTTAAACCATATAAGTAATATAAGTTCATTTAAAAAACTTTGTCCTTAAATTAAAAAAAAACTTAAATTTCCTTCTATTACTTATATGGTTTAATATTAATTTTCGATTTCAAAAATCTCTTTTTGTATTTCTACAGAATAATCATTTGGCGAGATACTTCCGCCGAAAGCTTTTGCATAGACTTTAGTAAATTCTGCTCCAAAATATAAAATAATGGCCGAATAATACACCCAAACCAAAATTATAATTACAGAACCCGCCGCACCATAAACGCTTGCAACAGTTGAATTTCCAAGGTAAACTCCAATCGCAAATTTCCCTATCATAAACAAAATCGCAGTGCTTGATGCTCCAATAAAAGCATCTTTCCACTTGATGATTCCGTCAGGTAAAGTTCGGAATATAATGGCAAAAAGCAATGTTATGCTGGCAAAAACAATCACCAAATTAACCACATAAAAAAAGTAAACTGTTGTGTCTGGAAAATAGAGTTTTAAACGAGCATTTAAAAGATCCAGAGTAGCATTGACTATTAAACTGACCAGCATTAAAAATCCAACTGAAACAATCATGGAAAAAGACATCAATCTGTTTTGAATGAACTTTTTCAATCCCTTGTTGGGTTTTGCGCGAAGTCCCCAAATATAATTTATAGAGCTCTGAATTTCTGCAAAAACCCCAGATGCCCCAATTAAAAGCATTACAATCCCAAATACGGTAACAAAGACATTGCTGTCTGATAATTGAACATTCTTGATTGCCTCCTGAATCTGTACTGCAGCATTATTTCCAACCAATCGATTTATCTGACCATATAACTGACCTGTGACTGCCTCTTCCCCAAAAAAGAAGCCACAAATGGTAATTATAATAATCAATAAAGGAGGCAACGCAAAAATGGTATAGTAAGATAATGCCGCACTTAACTTAATTGCATTATCATCATTGAATTCTAAAAATGTTGTTTTTAATAAATACCAAGTTTTTGAAAAGATATTATGATTTTTCATTTGCTGATCTTTTGATATTCATTCAAATTTAAGCATTAATGAAAATTCGTTACTTCTTGGATTTTCGTTGGTTTTTATATTTTTCCCATATATGATATTTAACCCCTAACGGAATAATCTCATTGAGATTTAATATTGGTAAGTCAAATAAACGACACTCTAACTGTCACTTAGGGGACTTCACACCAAAAAATTATTTATAATGACAAAAAATCCCTTTATCGTAAACCGTCCATAAACTTGCTTTTTGATTCGCTGCTTTTAAAGCATTATTTGCCCAAGTATTGCATGTATAAAAAAGACTGTAACTTCCTTTGGCTTCATAAAAAGCATCTTTTTTCCCGTAGCTGTGACCTTCAATCCATTGTGGATGAATTGGATCACTAAAACTATTGGAAATATAATTGACTAAGTTTTGATAATTTTCTTTTGAAACTAAAATTCGCTTACAATCTTCTCCTTCTTTTAATTGCTTGAAAAATGTTGCATGCACAGCAGAAGAACTGATTCCAAATGCGGCTTTAAAAGCTGTACTTGCTTTTAAATCTGACCATTCTGGCGTTTCCAAATAAAAGCCTTTATCTCCCCAACCAAAAGCGATATAATTCATCAACGAATCTTTTGATTGCGTCTGATTGAATTGAATTTCGTTTCTCCAATCTTTTATTTCATTTTTTACGGGAACTACAATATCGGTATGAACTCCATTTGAAAGAATGTAAATTGGAATTGCGTCTTGTTCTTCGACTTTTGCGATATCTGAATTGACTGTAATTTTAGAAATAATCAAAACAGAAGAAATATAAAGGGCAAGAAAACTGAAAATTCCGAAAAGCGTCCAGCCCAGAATTTTGAATGATTTTTTTAGCATTTTAATTGGTTGATTTTAGATTAGTAATTGGTTATTTTTTCTGTAACCAATTTTTAAGCCAAAAATTTTTAATGCTGCTAATTTGTTTCCGAAATGGCACACGGATTTTACGGATTCGCTTTCGCAAAACGCGGATTTGTACGGATTTTTTTTTTAAAAGTTTGTCATCCTGAGCGAAGTCGAAGGACACGCAAGAAGCTCCATAAAGAAAATTGACAATCTGTGCGTAGGCTTCGACTTCGCTCAGCCTGACAAACAAAATCTTAAGTTATAGACATAAAAAAACTGCTGAATCTCTCCAGCAGTTTTTTAGTCTATTTTCTTTGCTCTTTCTTCTATTATCTAAAAAAAGATTAAACGTTGAAACGGAAGTGCATTACATCTCCATCTTTCACCACGTATTCTTTTCCTTCAACTCTGAATTTTCCAGCTTCTTTTGCTTTTGCTTCAGACCCGTATTGAACGTAATCATCATATGAAATTACCTCCGCACGGATGAAACCTTTTTCGAAATCAGTGTGGATAACTCCAGCTGCTTGTGGTGCAGTTGCTCCAATTGGAATAGTCCAAGCGCGAACTTCTTTTACACCAGCTGTAAAGTAAGTTTGCTGTTTTAATAATTTATAAGCTGCACGAATTAAAACTGAAGCTCCTGGCTCTTCTAATCCCATATCTTCAAGAAACACCTGACGCTCTTCGTAGCTTTCCAATTCTGTGATATCAGCCTCTGCTCCTACTGAAAGTACAATTACTTCAGCATCTTCATCTTTTACTAATTCACGAACTTGATCCACATATTTATTTCCGCTTACTGCAGAACTTTCGTCAACATTACAAACATACAAAACTGGTTTTCCTGTAATTAATTGGAAAGATTCCATCAGAACTTCTTCGTCATTATTTTGAGGAACCACTGTTCTAGCAGATTTCGCTTGCAAAAGAGCTTCTCTAATTCTGTTTAGCAAAGCTTCTTCTGCCTGAGCTTCTTTATTTCCTGTTTTTGCAGCACGTTTTACTTTTTCTAAACGCTTTTCGATGGTTTCTAAATCTTTTAACTGCAATTCAATATCGATAGTTTCTTTGTCACGAATTGGATTTACGTTTCCATCAACGTGCACAATGTTATCATTGTCAAAACAACGTAAAACGTGAATAATAGCATTACACTCTCTAATGTTTCCTAAAAACTGGTTTCCAAGACCTTCACCTTTACTTGCACCTTTTACTAAACCTGCAATATCTACAATATCTACAGTTGCCATTTGTACGCGCTCTGGTTTTACTAGTTCTTCTAGTTTGTTGATTCTTGGATCTGGAACGTTAACAACACCAATATTAGGTTCGATTGTACAAAACGGAAAGTTCGCACTCTGCGCTTTTGCATTAGATAAACAATTAAATAATGTTGATTTTCCAACATTTGGCAATCCTACAATTCCTGCTTTCATCTGTTTGTTTGTATTTATTTGATGTGAGCCTTCGATTTAGCTCTTCACATTAAACCCTGTGATTTAATGTCTTATGATTTACATGTTTTTATCATTTTATGCCAAAATGCTATTTTTTGGCTCTAAAATTTTGCAAATATAAGATTTAATAGCTCTTGCGCGAAGTAAAAATGTTCAATAATATAATTTTAGACATAAGCAATGAAATTTTTAAACATTTTATTAATATTTTGTTAAAAAAGACTACTTTTATAAAACTGATTAACAAAAAACAAACCAAAAAACCACTTACCATGAAAAAGATTGCATTATTGTTATTTCTGCTGAATTCAGCATTTCTCTTTGCACAAAAAGAGGTCTCGGGTCTTGTAAAAGATAAATCGGGAAATCCGCTTCCGGGCGTTAATATTGTCGAAAAAGGAACTTCAAATGGAGTTTCTACTGATTTTGAGGGTAGCTTTAGAATAAAAGTAAAAGAAGGTGCAACTTTAGTTTTTAGTTATGTCGGTTTTACAACAGTTGAAAAAACAGCTTCTGGAGATAAAATAAACATTGTCTTAAGCGAAAACGATGGCCAAGTTTTGAATGACGTTGTTGTCGTGGGTTCTCGAAATGCAAAACGGACGGTTGTAAATTCGGCCGTTCCTATTGATGTAATCAATGTCAAAGATGTTACTACTCAAAGCGGAAAAATTGAAATTAATCAGCTTTTACAATATGTAGCTCCTTCATTTAATGCAAATAAACAATCTGGTTCTGATGGTGCCGACCACGTTGATCCCGCTTCTTTAAGAGGTATGGGACCAGATCAGACTTTGGTTTTGATTAATGGAAAAAGAAGACATCAATCGTCTCTAATCAATTTATTTGGAACTCGCGGACGTGGTAATACAGGAACAGATTTGAATGCAATTCCTGCTGCGTCTATTAAAAGAATTGAAATTCTGCGTGACGGTGCTTCTGCACAATATGGTTCTGATGCGATTGCAGGGGTTATTAATATCGTGACAAATGACAACGTTGACGAATTAACAGGTTCAGTTACGTACGGCGTTTTTAACACACATGCCAAAGGCGAATTCTTGCCAGGAACTCCAAATACAAAAGGATTTAGATTGGATCAAAATGGAAATGGGAATTCGTACGGAAAAGATCAGGACTTTGACGGAGGTTCTGTAAGAGTGGCAGCTAATTACGGAACAGGAATTGGAAGCAAAGGCGGTTATGTAAATGTTACGGGAGAATTTTTAAGTAAAAACAAAACTCTTAGACCTGCTTACGATTTTAGAAAAGGATTTGGTGATGCTGAAATGACAGGTGTTAACCTGTTCGCCAATTTAGCAATTCCTATTTCTGATAAAACCGAATTTTATGCTTTTGGAGGAAGCAATTTTAGAGATACCGACGCTTATGCTTTTACCAGAAATGACGGAGAAAGAGTTGTCGAATCTGTTTATCCAGGAGGTTATACTCCAAGAATTACTTCTAAAATTAATGATAATTCTATCGCAGCGGGAATTAGAACCGAATCTTCTGGCGGATGGAAATTTGATTTGAGCAATACTTTTGGTAAAAACAAATTCCAATATGATATTAAAGGAACTATAAATGCTTCTCTTGAAGAAAAATCTCCTCATGAATTTGACGCTGGAGGACACAGCTTACTTCAAAACACTACAAATTTTGATATTTCTAAAAACTACGAAAGTGTTTTAAGCGGTTTAAATATTGCTTTTGGAGCAGAATTTAGAGTGGAGCAATTTGAAATTTTTGCTGGCGAAGAAGGTTCATACGCGACTTATGATACAGATGGAAAACCTATTACAGATCCAACAACGCAAAGCGCACCAATTGATCCTGTAACTGGAGAACCAAGACCTGGAGGTTCTCAAGGTTTCCCAGGATACAGCCCTGCAAATGAAGTCAATAAAGACAGAACCAATTTTTCTCTCTATACTGATGCCGAATTGGATGTTACCGAAGCTTGGATGGTAAGCGGAGCTTTACGTTTTGAAAATTACAGTGATTTCGGAAGTACATTAAATGGAAAACTAGCATCAAGACTTAAAATCACAGACCATATCAACGCTAGAGGATCGATAAGTACAGGTTTCCGCGCTCCTTCTTTAGCTCAAATTTATTATAATTTACGTTTTACCAACTTTAATGCAAGCGGGGCAACAGAAGTTTTATTGGCTCCAAACGATAGCCCAGTTACAAGAGCATTTGGAATTGAGAAATTAAATGAAGAAAAAGCGGTAAATGCTTCATTAGGATTTACTGCGTCTTTCGGTGATTTTACAGCAACCGTTGATGGTTATTATATCAAAGTAAAAGACCGTATTGTTTTGACGGGATATTTTGATGCCAGTTCTTTAAATCTAGGTGTTTCGGAAGCTCAATTTTTTGCGAATGGAGTTGACACAAGCACGCATGGTTTGGATTTGGTTTTCTCTTGGAAAAAGACATTTGATTTTGGTCAGTTTGGTGCAACTTTAGTTGGAAACATCAACGATATGAAAATTGACAAAGTAAAAAACGGAACTCTTGATGAAGCTATTTTCTTCGGAAAACGCGAAAAAGCATTTTTATTAGCTTCGGCTCCAGACAATAAATTTGGTTTAAACCTTACTTACGCAAAAAACAAATTTGATGCTGGTTTAGCTTTTACTCGTTTCAGCAAAGTAGTTCTGGTTGATTATGCAGACGAAGATGATGTTTACAACCCAAGATTGATTACCGATTTAACTGTTGGATATCAGTTCACTAAAAGCTTAAAACTGACTTTAGGAAGCAACAACTTATTTAATGTATATCCAACCAAACAGGACGAACAAGGAAATACAGAGGCAGGAGGTTATTGGGACGCTGTACAAATGGGTTTCAGCGGAGCTTATTACTACGCAAGGCTTGGTTTTAATTTTTAAGAAAGGGCTTCGACTCTGCCCAGTCTGACCAAACAAAAAATCCTGAGCGTTATGTTCAGGATTTTTCATTTCTATTTATAATTACAATTTAAACTCTAATGATGCGACGATTGCTTTTTCTTCGTCGGTTGCTGTAAATCCTGAAATATCCCAATAATTGGTCAAGATTTTGTTTTTCTTATTGAAAAGTGATTTTTCTTTAAAGACATCACTGTCGTTATAGGTGAAATTTTGTTTATTAAAACCTGTTGTTACAAAACTATTTCTTATCTGGACATTTTTAGTTTTATCCTTTAAAACAATATTATAACCAATTTCTTCATTCGAACTCAATACATAATAATCGGTTCCATCCCATCTATAATTTACTTTTACAAATGATTTTGTTAAGTTTTTTTCGCCTTCTTTTGTCTTTTCTTCCACTTTATCGAGAGTTGCAGGCGTAGTTGAAATCGTAAATTCTACAATAATCTTTTTCAAAGGATCATAAATGATTTCAAAATTATCAATTGCTTCTTTGGCCTTGTCCAACGGAACAACTGACATTACGTAGTAATCTTTGTTTTTCGAATGTCCTTTTATTGTAAAATCGTATGCTTTTTTTGACTTTGAATCTAATAATGGATCAAAATATTTAAAATTCGAATAATTCTCCATTATATTATTAAGGTTATAGCCCTTTAAATCAGCACTCACATCTGCTTCTAATAATCCGTAGGAGCGATTTTGTTCAACCAATAAAGTGGTTGCATTATTATTTTTATCAAATTGAAAATTTACCAATCCATCATTATAGTAGGTATACTGATTGTCAAGCATAAAAAACTCTCTAACATATACTTTCTGTCTATGAGAGATACTTATTTTCTTTATAGAATTGTTAACCAATTTCTGCAGTATTTTTTCAGGAGATTCCTTAGACAAAACTACTTCATCTAATTTATTGTTTTTACTCTTTAAATAAATAACAAATTTTTGCTCTCCATTTAAAGAAGTCCAGCGTACAGTCAAATCTTCATAATTAGTTTCAGAAACCTGAACGTTAGATCCGCCGGTCAGCATAAAAGTAACTTTTCCTTCTTCATTGCTCAATAAAATCTGTTGGGTTTTCATTATTTTAACCGTAGCATTTTGTATTGGCTCCAAAGTTTCTATATCCTTAACAATAATAGAATACTCCTCCTTTTGTGCAAAAACGCTTACGCAATTGAGCAAAACAACAAATAAAAGTAGCAATCTCTTCATAGGCATTGTTATTTTTTCAACTAAAGTATTATTTTTTTAACAATTAACCAATAGCCTAAAAATAAAACATTCACTATCAAGAAACTGACTTTTTAAAATACCTGAAATCAGGGTAAAAAAAAATCCTGAACCAAAAGGTTCAGGACTATATTTTAAATACAAAGAAAAATTATTCAGCATGCAAAAATGCTTGTCTCTGCAATAAAGTTTCTTCGTCTTCAACATGATTATCATCAGGAACGCAACAGTCAACAGGACAAACAGCAGCACATTGCGGCTCATCGTGAAAACCTTTACATTCTGTACATTTTCCTGGTACTATATAATAGATTTCGTCAGAAATTGGAGTCTGCGCATCATCTGCGTCAACTTCAGTTCCGTCAGGTAATACAATTTTTCCAGAAAGACTTGTTCCGTCTTTATATCTCCAATCATCTGCTCCTTCATATATTGCTGTATTTGGGCACTCTGGTTCGCAAGCCCCACAATTGATGCATTCGTCAGTTATAATAATTGCCATCTTTTTTAGTCTTAAGGTTTAAAAGTCACAAAGTCTAAAGTCATAAAATCTGTCATAAAGTTTGAAAGTATTTAAAGTAAAAATATTAAAGTCTTTTCAACTTAGGACTTTCGACTTTTGACTTTTGTCTTTCGACTTAATTATGCTTATTTTTGTGCAAAATTACAATCAAAACAATTCATAAACAAACATTATGACATTAGAAACAAAAAAAAGTGTTTTTGTTGAATTAGGAAAATTTTTAAGTCAGTTTTCTGAGAGCGGTTCTGTGCAAAAATCTGACGTTTTATATAACGACATCTTTTTTGAAGATTTCGAAAATCTAATTCGCCTTTCACAATCTCATAATGGATGGTATACTCCAGAACAAGTATATTTCTCGATACAATCTTGGGCAGAAGCTTTAACAAAAGAAAATATAGACAAATGGCTTTCGGCTTATTCCTTCGACTCCGCTCAGGATGACAAAAATGGAAAAACTGTTGCTCTGATTTTAGCTGGAAATATACCTTTGGTAGGTTTTCATGACTTTTTATCAGTTTTAATAACAGGAAATAAAGCTTTAATCAAAACTTCATCAAATGATCAGTATTTATTGCCTTTTTTGGCTAAATATTTAATAGCTATTGATGAAAACCTAAAAGACAGCATCACTTTTGTAGAAGGGAAACTGGAAAACTTCGATGCTGTAATTGCAACTGGAAGCAATAATACTTCTCGTTATTTCGAATATTATTTTAAAGACAAACCGTCAATTATTCGTAAAAACAGAAATTCGGCTGCGATTTTAACTGGAAAAGAAACCCATGAAGATTTAGAAGCTCTTGGTGAAGATATTTTCAGATATTTTGGTTTAGGATGTCGAAATGTTTCAAAATTGTATATCCCAAAAGACTATTCTTTTGATGCATTTTTTCAAGCAATGTTCAAATATCAAGACGTTATTCACTATGAGAAATACGCTAATAATTACGATTATAATAAAGCTGTATTTTTAATGAGCAATTTCAAATTATTAGATAACGGATTTTTGACTTTAAAAGAAGATTCGAGTTATGCTTCGCCAATTTCGAGCGTTTTTTATGAATATTACGAAAACCTTGATGAGCTAGAAAAACGTCTTCAGGAAGACACAGATCAAATTCAATGCATTGTAAGCAATAATTTAACCCCAAACAGTATTGCATTTGGAGAAACCCAAAAACCTCAATTGTGGGATTACGCAGATAATGTCGATACTATAACGTTTTTGTTAACAACAAAGTAATAAATTGTTTAATTATTTCGAATATTTTAACGCTTTTTCGGCTCTTATTACCGAAATTTGCGTCTTTAAAATTTTCGACTATTAACAACAACCATGAAAAAACACAACTACAGCGCAGGACCAAGTATTTTACCTCAGGAAGTTTTTGAGAAGGCATCAAAAGCAATTTTAAATTTTAATGATTCAGGGTTATCTATCCTTGAAATCTCGCACCGAAGCAAAGATTTCGTTGCAGTTATGGAGGAAGCTCGTTCCCTTGCTTTAGAATTATTAGGACTTCAAGGAAAAGGTTATCAGGCTTTATTTTTACAAGGTGGTGCAAGTACAGCTTTCTTAATGGCACCATACAACCTAATGAAAGAAAACGGAAAAGCAGCTTATTTAGATTCAGGTACGTGGGCAACTGCGGCAATCAAAGAAGCGAAACTTTTCGGTGAAACTGTTGTCGTAGCTTCGTCAAAAGAAGACAATTATACTTATGTTCCAAAAGGTTACGAAATTCCAGCTGATGCTGATTATTTCCACTGCACAAGTAACAATACCATCTTTGGAACTCAAATGAAAGAATTCCCATCAACAAATATTCCTGTTGTATGCGATATGAGTTCTGATATTTTTTCACGCGAATTAGATTTTTCTAAATTCGATTTAATCTATGCTGGAGCTCAAAAAAATATGGGACCTGCTGGAACTACATTAGTGGTAGTTAAGGAAGAAATCTTAGGCAAAAACGGAAGAACAATTCCTAGCATGCTAGATTATAGCAAACACATCAAGGCAGAAAGTATGTACAATACTCCATCTGTATTTGCTGTTTATGTGTCTCTTTTAACTTTACAATGGATTAAAGAAAAAGGCGGAATTGCTGCTGTTGAAAAATTAAACAACGCAAAAGCAGAATTACTTTACGCTGAAATCGACAGAAACCCATTATTTAAAGGTGCTGCAAAAGTAGAAGACCGTTCAAATATGAACGTAACTTTCTTGTTGACAAACCCTGATCATACTGCAACTTTTGATGCTTTATGGAAAGAAGCAGGAATTTCAGGATTACCTGGACACCGTTCTGTAGGTGGTTACAGAGCTTCAATCTACAACGCTATGCCAATTGAGAGCGTTCAGGTTTTAGTTGACGTAATGAAAGCATTAGAAACTAAAGTTTAATCTTTTTTCGGTTAATCGTTAATTTGCTTAACTGTTTAATCGTCAAAACACTTGCTTTAAAATATCAAAAAAAAGAAAAATCAAATAGTTGGTTATCGATTAAACAATTAAACGATGAACCAAACAAACAATAAACACAACAATGAAAGTATTAGCAAATGACGGAATTTCTAAAAGTGGAATTCTAGCCTTAGAAAAAGGCGGTTTTGAAGTTATCACTACAAAAGTAGCTCAAGAACAAGTAGCTAACTATATAAATGAAAACAACATTGACGTAATTTTAGTTCGTAGTGCGACTAAAGTTCGTAAAGATATCATCGATGCATGTCCTGGCATCAAAATCATCGGTCGTGGTGGTGTTGGTATGGACAATATCGATGTGGACTACGCAAAAAGTAAAGGAATCCATGTAATTAATACCCCTGCTTCATCTTCTGAGTCTGTTGCGGAATTGGTATTCGGACACTTATTTTCTGGTGTGCGCTTCTTGCATGATTCTAACAGAAATATGCCTCTTGAAGGGGATTCAAACTTCGAAGGTTTGAAAAAAGCATATGCTAACGGAACTGAATTAAGAGGAAAAACTTTAGGTATTGTTGGTATTGGCCGTATCGGGCAAGCTACTGCAAAAATGGCTCTTGGTCTTGGAATGAAAGTGATCGCTGCAGATAGCTTTATTCCTCAAGTTGATGTAAAAGTTGAATTTTTCGACGGACAGTCAATCACAACTACAATTGTTTCTCAATCTTTAGAGTCTTTATTTAAAGAAGCAGATTTCATCACATTGCACGTTCCTGCTCAAGATGGATACATCATTGGAGAAAAAGAACTTGCCATCATGAAAGACGGTGTTGGAATCGTAAACTGTGCTCGTGGTGGTGTTATTGATGAAGTAGCTTTAGTAAAAGCTTTAGATTCAGGAAAAGTTGCTTTTGCTGGTTTAGACGTTTTCGAAAGCGAACCAAAACCAGAAATGGCAATTTTAATGCATTCTAAAATCTCTTTAACTCCTCACATCGGAGCTGCGACAGGAGAAGCACAAGATAGAATTGGTACAGAATTAGCATCACAAATCATTACTTTGTTAAGCTAATTAACTATATTTAAATTACATAGAAGGGATTTATTAACACAGTTTAATAAATCCCTTTCTTTTTTTGTTTAAATTTGATTGATAATCTAAACCCTAAATATCATGTTTGAACAATTAACCCAATTAGTGCAGCAATACGGAGGCGATGCTGTGGTAAACAATAGCGCTGTCCCAAATGAACATAATGACGCCGTAATAAGCGAGACAAGCAATTCTATTTTTGAAGGATTAAAAAAGATTGTTTCTGAGGGAAACACAGATCAGATTGCCGGATTATTTAATGGAAATTCTCCAATAGACAGTTCAAATCCTGTTGTTCAGCAAATCCAACAGCAATTAAGCGGAAGTCTTGGAGAAAAATTTGGTTTAAGCAGTGCAGATTCAAATGGAGTTGCTTCCAATTTGATTCCACAGATATTAGGCTCTTTAGTCAATAAAGCAAAAGATCCAAACGATAGCAGTTTTCAAATTTCAGATATTATAAATTCCATTTCTGGTAACAGCGGACAAGCTTCTGGAATAATGGATACCATTTCTAAATACGGAATGCAATTTGGACTTGACCAAAACAACGACGGAAAAGTTGATGTTGCAGATGTTCTTGTAGTAACCAAAAGCAAAGGAGGAATTGCAGGTTTTATTGGAAAACTTTTTGGAAGTAAATAGTTAAGACACTAAGACTCTAAGTCTCTAAGATACTAAGTTTTTAAAGCTGTTTGCTTCGCAAACAGCTTTCTACTTTTATGCACACAACCAAAAATAAAGCTTAGAAGCTTAGCACCTTAGAAACTTCAAAAGAATGTTAAACCTTTGTTACTTTGAGCCTTTGCCTCTTTTAACCTGAAAAAATATTCGTAAATTTATAATATGAAAAAATGCATTTCCATATTAATTGTTTTACTTATAATTGTTGCATGTTCTACAACTTCGCAGAATATTGCGAGCGCTAATACTGCATCTGCATCAAGTAAAAAAATAAGTGATACTGTTAGAATTGCAAACGACTCTCTTGAATATGAAGTAATAATTATCGATAATGGTTTCAGCACTTGGCTTGCATCAAGAGCTTATCCAAGAAATTATTATTCATTACAATATCTTGAAAATAAAAACTATTTGTATGTAACTGAATGGAATAATCGTGTCCTACAGCCGCAGCGTTACAATCCAAATTTATACGAAATGTCAATAAACTATCGTCCTGACATTCATTATGGCTATGAAGTAAATTACCTAATTTACAATTACATGATTTATTTCCAAAATACTTACAAACAAAAGCTTTGGGGTAACGTTCCTTCAAGATAATATACTATATTTGTAATCATTACAAATAGTATGGACAGATTAAAAAAACGCTGGGGAATCACCTCAAATTTACAAGCCGTTATTATATTTATCGTTTTTGCCATCACAGGATCGGCATCTGCTTGGCTGTCTAAACCTTTATGCGTTTGGCTAGGAATTACCAAAGAAGATTTCGGAGGTTGGTTTACGCTTATTCGTCTTATTATTATCTTCCCAATTTATCAGGTTTTATTGGTTGCTATAGGAACTGTTTTTGGGCAATTTAAATTCTTTTGGAACTTCGAAAAGAAAATGCTTAAAAACATGGGACTTGGATTTTTATTTAAAGATTAGACTTTCTCAATTTTGCTTTGAGAAAAAATAAGTATAAATCCATGTCAAAGTAAAAGAAGGAATAACATCTGTAAAAGGAATAATCTCTTCCAGAAATGTCAAAACCCCAGCAACCTTCCCTACTCTCCCTTTGTACATTTTTGCCATAATTATACCTGCAATTGGCGCCCAAACAACATCTGAGAATTCACCCAAAAACGGAATCGAGAAAGAAATCATACCAATTCCGTCCAAAACCAATCCAATAATTAATTTTGACATTCTGTTATCTTCTACCACTTCTAAATCTTGCATAACACATTCATTTTTAAGTTAATCGAAATTAAAAATAATTCCCTAAAGTAGTCTTACTTATTATTAAATTTAATTTCCAACATTCCCATATCAATTTATGTACCGATTTTAGATTTAGATTTTAGATTTTAGATTTTAGATTTTAGATTTTAGATTTTAGATTTTAGATTTTAGATTTTAGATTTTAGATTTTAGATTTTAGATTTTAGATTTTAAAAATCGCTTCGCTCTTTTTAGAATTTGGTATTTATTTTGAAATTTCCACATTGACTTTTGATATTGACCTTTGATATTGACTTTTGATATTGATTTTTGATATTGACTTTTGTAATTTGATATTGATTATAATCTTCGTTTCTTTGTAAAAACAGTTTCAGTACATGATACACGCAAAAAACATACATAAATTCTACGACAAACTTGAAGTTCTAAAAGGAGTCGATCTACATATTAAAAAAGGTGAAATTGTTTCTATAGTTGGTGCTTCGGGTGCTGGCAAAACGACATTATTGCAGATTTTAGGAACTCTTGATAAACCAGACCATAATCCAGATTCATCTCTGACTATTAATGGTAAAAACGTTTTAGAGCTCCAAAATATTAAAAACGATAACTCTAACCAAGAAAAAGCATTTAAAATCATTACCTGGTTAGGAGCACTTTATTTCGTTTTACTGGCTGTGTTTGCATTATTTTTTAGAAGCAAAATAGAAAATAATATTTTCGGTTACGGCACTTTGGCAGTAATTCTCACACCTACTCTACTAATGATTCTTTATTATAATCGTTACTTTAAAAAGAAAAGCAGACAAGACAAAGTTTTATCCGATTTTAGAAACTTAAACTTAGGATTCATTTTTCAGTTTCACCAGCTTTTGCCTGAGTTTACAGCCTTAGAAAACGTTTGTATTCCGGCTCACATTGCAGGTAAAAAAACAGCCGAAACCGAAGAAGAAGCAAAAAAACTCCTTTCTTATCTCGGACTTTCGCATAGAATCAATCATAAACCTAGCGAACTTTCGGGCGGTGAACAGCAGCGTGTTGCCGTTGCAAGAGCTTTAATCAATAAACCAGATGTCATTTTTGCCGATGAACCATCAGGAAATCTGGACACACATTCTGCCGAAAACTTACACCAACTGTTTTTTCAACTTCGAGACGAATTCGGACAAACTTTTGTTATTGTAACCCACAACGAAGAATTAGCAAACATGGCTGACAGAAAATTGGTAATGGTTGACGGGCAGATTAGCAATTAAATTAATCAGGAGCTATTTCCTGCTGTCCTTCCAATCTTTTGCCTCCCGATAGCGATCGGGACGGGCACAAAAGGATTTTCCCTCCCATCAGGGCTAGGGTCTCGTATACATAAGAAGATTTCATTAAAATGAACCAAAAAGAACTCAAAGAATTTCTAGACGAAAAAGTCATTCAATATAACAATCAGGATTTTATAGAAAGCGATCCCGTTCAGATTCCGCATCTTTTTAGCAAAAAAGAAGATATCGAAATCGCTGGTTTTCTTAGCGCATCAATTGCTTGGGGAAACCGTAAAATGATCATTAAGAATTCGCATAAAATGATGGAACTAATGGGGAATACACCCTACGATTTCGTCATGTCGCATTCTGATGAAGATTTGGCAAGACTTGAAACTTTTGTCCATAGAACTTTCAACGGACACGATTTTGCTGGTTTTATAAAAGGCTTAAAACATATCTACCAAAACCACAACGGACTAGAATCTGTTTTTGCTAAAAATCAAGAAAAAGACAGCCTTCAGAAAAGCATCAGCGAATTCAAAAAAATATTCTTCGAAACAGATCATTTAGCTCGAACTCAGAAACATATTTCAGATCCGTTAAACAATTCGGCGGCGAAGAGAATCAACATGTACCTGCGCTGGATGGTTCGACAAGATGCAAAAGGAGTCGATTTAGGAATCTGGAAAAGCATTTCGCCATCTGTTTTATCTTGTCCGCTTGATGTTCATTCTGGAAATGTGGCTCGCAAACTGGGAATTCTTTCGCGTAAGCAAAATGATGCAAAAGCTTTATTGGAATTAGATACCAAATTAAGAGAAATGGATGCAAAAGATCCTGTAAAATATGATTTTGCTTTGTTTGGATTAGGAGTTTTTGAAGGCTTTTAATCTTTTAAGATCTAAAAATATACAACCGTCAGGCTGAGCGGAGTCGAAGCTCACGCTCCAATCGTTGCGCTCTTCTCCCGAAGCCTCGGGATCGCTCAGAGTGGCAATACTATATCAAAAATTACAAATTCAACAAAAAACCACGAATTTAACGTACATTTGCACAAAATTTAAAGCAAATGAGCACTTTCGAAAAATTTAATCTTCCAAAATCATTACAAAAAGCAGTTGACGAATTAGGATTTGTTACGCCTACTCCTATTCAAGAAAAATCTTTTTCTGTAATCATGTCTGGACGTGATATGATGGGAATTGCACAAACGGGAACCGGTAAAACATTTGCTTATTTATTACCTCTTTTAAAGCTTTATAAATTCACTCATACCAATACGCCAAAAATTGTAATTCTAGTTCCAACACGCGAATTAGTAGTTCAAGTGGTTGAAGAAGTAGAAAAACTGACGAAATATATGTCGGTTAAAACTCTAGGAATTTATGGAGGCGTAAACATCAATACACAGAAAAAAGCCGTTTACGAAGGGGTTGACATTTTAGTTGGAACTCCTGGACGTACAATGGATTTAGCTCTTGATGCTGTTGTTCGTTTTGACGAAACACAAAAACTGGTTATCGACGAGTTTGACGAAATGCTGAATTTAGGTTTCAGACCACAGCTGACTTCGCTTTTTGCGATGATGAAACCTAAACGTCAAAACATTCTGTTCTCTGCAACGATGACAGACGAAGTTGATGATTTATTAAATGATTATTTTGATTTTCCTGAAGAAGTGACATTAGCACCATCAGGAACGCCTCTTGAGAAAATTACGCAGCTTACTTATAATGTTCCAAATTTCAATACAAAAGTAAATCTGCTAAAACATTTATTGGAAACCGACGAAAGCATGAGTCGCATTCTAGTTTTCGTAAACAACAAAAAGATTTCAGATATGCTTTTCAATCGCATTGATGAACTTTTTGACGGGCAATTTGGTGTGATTCACTCCAACAAATCTCAAAATTACCGTTTGAGTACAATGGCTGAGTTTCAAGAAGGAAATCTTCGCGGTTTAATTACAACCGATGTTATGGCAAGAGGTTTGGATATTTCTAACATTACACACGTAATTAACTTCGAACTTCCAGAAGAACCTGAATTGTACATGCACAGAATTGGCCGTACAGGTCGTGCAGATGCAACAGGAACAGCCATTAGTTTTGTTACTCCTAGAGAAGAAGAATTCAAAATAGCAACGGAACTTTTAATGGATCAAGAGCTTGAAATAGCTGATTTTCCTGAAGAAGTTGAAATTTCAGAAAAACTTATTGAAGCTGAAAAAGATAAATTACCAAGAAAGTTTTTATTGAAAAAACCGAAGCTGGAAGGTGAAGGCGCTTTTCACGAAAAATCTAAAAAGAACCAGAAAGTCAATCTTGGAGGTCCTTCAAAAACCAAAAAGAAAACACATGGTTCTGTTAACAGAAATATGTTGAAGACAAGAAACGAGAAGAAGAAAAAAAAATAAGTGTTTTTTAGATACTAAGCTACTAAGATGCTAAGTTTCTAAGTTTTTTTTCTATAAAATATGAAAAGGGTAAAGATTTTAAATAAATCTTTACCCTTTTTTAATCTTAGAAGCTTAGCGTCTCAGAACCTTAGCAACTTTTCTCTATATTTTCGTAAACAACAATCCCACTGGCGAACACAACTGTATTCTTCTGCCAGTATCTACAATCTTTCCTGTTGCGATATCTCTTTTAAAAATAACTATATCATTAGTATATTGATGGCCTACTAAAAGGTAATTTCCTGTTGGATCAATTGCAAAATCACGTGGACCTTTTCCTAATGTGCTTTGCTGTTCTACTAATTCCAGACTTCCTGTTTTAGAGATTTTGTAAACCGAAATAGCATTCGCATCAACACGGTCTGAAACGTATAAAAAATTTCCATCAGGTGAAATTTTGATTGCAGCTGCACCCGTTCCGCCTTTAAAGTCTTTTGGAAGAATGCTTGTTTCAGCAACTACTTTTAAACTTCCAGTTTTATCCCAGCTTAGTGTTGTTAAAGTTCCATCCAATTCCTGAACTAAATACACAAATTTTCCGTCTTTACTGAAAGTTAAGTGTCTTGGTCCGCTTCCCGGTTTTACATCAACACTACCTTTTAAAGTCAGAATTTCATTTTTTGAAGTTGGGTTGTATTTATAAATAAACACTTTATCTAAACCTAAATCATTTGACAAAACAAACTTTTTGTCTGGAGAAAACATAACCATGTGCACATGCGCCTTTTCCTGACGAGCTGCATTTGGTCCTTTTCCTTCATGTTGAATAAGTTGTTGTTTTTCTGTAATGCTTCCATCTGGATTTTTCTTAAAAACAACAATGCTTCCACCAGAATAATTGGCAGCAATTACATTTTTATCATCATTAATTAAATGGCAAGGATCTGCTCCAAAAGAATCATTTTTATTTAAAAGATTGATTTTGCCCGTTTGCGAATCATATGAAAAAGAACTTACTGTACTTTGTGTCCCGTTTTCGTTTACAGCATAAATAAATTTATTATCTGCAGAAACTGATAAATAGCTCGGACTAACAACATTCTCTGAAGAACTTTTTAATTTATAATCACCTGTTGTAGCATCAAATTCATACACATAGATTCCGTTGCTTTGGCAAGTATTGGTATAAGTTCCTACCAGTAAGTTGAATTTATTCTGAGCTCTAACCGCGGTTATTGATAAAGCTGAAAATAATACTAGATACATTTTTTTCATAGTTTATTTTTTGTTTTTGTGAATTAGCTAAAATAAGTAATAATATTTGTTTGAAGGAGTTTCTAAGTTACAAAGAAATTACAAAAGTTACATTTTTTGATAGTTTTCTTGCTAGTCAAAACATTTTCAATTCATAATTGACAATTAACAATTCATAATTCTCCTACTTATATGGTTTAATAATTTTAATTTGTATTTTTGACCAGCATCTTCGCGAAAAACAAAACGTAGTGAAGTAAATCGAAGCCAGAATGCATTTTAAACATCCCGAAATTCTATACTTTCTGTTTTTATTGATCGTTCCAATTTTGGTACACTTATTTCAATTAAGACGATTCAAAACTTCCTATTTTACCAATGTACGCTTCTTAAAAGAACTTGCTATACAGACTCGTAAGAGTTCTAAAATCAAAAAACGTCTTTTATTGACCACTCGTTTATTATTGCTTACCTGTGCCATTATCGCCTTTGCACAGCCTTTTTTTGAAGCAGCCGACAGTAAGAACGCTTCAAATGAGATGTATATTGTACTGGATAATTCTTTCAGCATGCAGGCAAAAGGCAAAAAAGGAGAATTATTAAAAAGAGCCGTACAGGAATTGCTTGAAAACACTCCAGAAAACACACAATTTTCACTTTTAACCAACACTGAAAATTTTTGGAATACGGATATAAAATCTTCTAGAAGTGCTTTACAAAATTTAAAATACAGCGCTTCTCCTTTTGACCTTTCAGCAATTACAGCTAAAATAAAAGCTCATAAATCGGCTCATAAAAAAGATATTGTCATTATTACTGATGCTGTCGGTTTAAAGGAAGCAGCTATTCAAAATATAGATTTCGAAGAAAAACCATACTTTATTGTTCCAGAAGCGGAGCAAAAAAACAATGTCTCAATAGACAGCGTTTACATCAATCAGACTTTAGAAAACTTCTACGAAATCGGAATTAATCTATCAGCTTATGGTGAAGATTTTAAACCAGTTTCAACTGCACTTTACAATCAAAATAAGCTGATTGCCAAAACTATTGTCAATTTCGACGCTAAGAAAAAGAAAATCAATTTTACCATTCCTAAAGAAGCTTTTCACGGATATGTAACAATTGAAGACAATGGTTTAACTTATGACAATAAATTGTTTTTCAGCATTTCAAAAAATAAAAAAACAAACGTTATCAGCATTGGTGAACCTGAAAAAAGCAATTTCTTATCCAGAATTTACACTTCCGCAGAATTCAATTATAACAATTATCCAATCGGTTCTTTAGATTATAATAGTTTAGAAAAACAAAATACTATTATTTTAAATGAACTGGTTGATATTCCGCAAGCATTACAAACCACTTTAAAGGCTTTTGTTTCTAAAGGAGGAAATTTAGTTGTGATTCCATCCGAGAAAACTTCTATTTCAAGTTTAAACGCTTTATTGGGTAATTTTGGAAAAATACAATTCGGAAATTTAGAAACCAACAGTAAATTAATCACTAAAATTAATTTTGATCATCCTCTTTTTTCAGGCGTTTTCGAAAACAAAATAAGCAATTTCCAATACCCAAAAGTAAACAGTTCGTTTGCCGTTTCGAGTTCATATCCTGCTGTTCTTTCGTTTGAAGACCAGACTGCTTTTGTAACCGCCGTTCAAAATCAGGTTTCTGGAGTTACGGTTTTTACAGCTCCGATTAATAGTGCCAATTCTAATTTTCAGCAATCGCCTTTAATTGTCCCATTGTTTTATAAAATTGCTCAAAACAATCAGAAAACTGGCGTAAATGCTTTAACAATAGGAAACAATCAGCCTTATTTTGTTGATGTTCTTTTGACTAAAGATGCTATTTTGGAAGTAAAAGGAACAGAAGATTCGTTTATACCCGTTCAGCAGATTTTAAACAATAAAGTCAAATTAACCTTTAATGATTTTCCTGAAACAGCAGGAAATTACAGTGTTTTTGACAAAAAAGAATGGGTAGAAAACATCAGTTTTAATTACAAAAGAACCGAAAGCGATTTAAGCCAAGTAAACACCAATGTAATTTCTGATTTCAAAACTGCCGATACGATTTCGACCATTTTCAATACATTACAAACTGAACGAACCGACAGCCAAATTTGGAAATGGTTTGTTATCTTTGCACTGTTATTTTTAGCATTAGAAATGGCAATCATAAAATTTGTAAAATAGGTTTCTCGTTTTCTAAAACGTCTTACTTTTTACAAAAATCATTTTACGACAAAAAAATATCTACATATGAAACTAATCATCAAAAGCGCCAAAATTATCGACTCAAAAAGTCCGTTTCACAATCAGACCGTTGATCTTTTAATTGCAGATGGTGTAATAGAAAAAATAGGCGTTTCACTTCCAAACGATGACGCAGAAGTGGTACGATTTGATAATCTTCATGTTTCTCAAGGATGGTTTGACAGCAGTGTCTCTTTGGGAGAGCCTGGTTACGAAGACAGAGAAACCATTGCAAATGGATTGAATGTTGCAGCCAAAAGCGGTTTTACGGCAATTGCATTACAGCCAAATTCGTTACCAATTATTGACAATCAATCTCAGGTAAATTTTGTAAAAAGCAAAGCAAATGGTTCTGCTACAGAAATTTTCCCGATTGGAGCTTTAACAAAAGCCAGCGAAGGAAAAGATATGGCGGAGCTTTTTGATATGAAAAATTCTGGAGCAATAGCTTTTGGAGATTACAACAAAAGCATTGACAATGCTAACATTCTAAAAATTGCTTTGCAATATGTACAAGATTTTGACGGATTGGTAATTGCTTACTCTCAAGACCCAAATATTAAAGGAAACGGTGTTGCAAACGAAGGAATTGTTTCAACAAGATTAGGTTTGAAAGGAATTCCAAACTTAGCTGAAGAACTTCAAATCTCGAGAAACTTATTTTTATTGGAATATACTGGTGGAAAACTTCACATTCCGACTATTTCTACAGCAAAATCAGTTGAATTAATTAGAGAAGCTAAAGCAAAAGGCTTAAACGTTACTGCAAGTGTTTCGGTGCATCATTTGGTTTTAACGGATGAAAAACTGGATGGATTTGACACTCGTTTTAAAGTGACGCCTCCATTAAGAACTGAGGTTGACCGACAAGCTTTACTAAACGGAATAGCTGACGGAACTATCGACATGATTACTTCAGATCACAATCCGATTGATATCGAATTCAAGAAAATGGAGTTTGATACTGCCAAAAATGGAACTATCGGATTAGAAAGTGCTTTTGGTGCTTTACTAACGGTTTTACCTGTGGAAACGGTTGTTTCAAAATTAACTGCTGCGAGAAATGTTTTTGGTCTTGAAGATCTTACAATCAAAGAAGGTGCAAAAGCAAATTTAACTTTGTTTACAACAGAAGGAAAATCAACTTTTACGAAAGAAAATATTCTCTCAAAATCAAAAAATTCTGCTTTTTTAGGAACTGAACTTAAAGGTTCTGTTTACGGGATTTTCAATCAAAATCAATTAGTTACAAAATAACAAAATGAATAATTCAGTCGAAGAAGGAAAACCAATTGCTATAACTAGCTATATTCTAATTATTGGTGTTTTAATCGCCATGAGCATGAATTCTGAGAACAAAAATAGTTTTGCTTCCTTTCATATCCGCCAATCTTTAGGATTATCTTTAACCTTTATTTCTTTGGGTGCAATCATTAGTAATTTCGATAGTTTCTTCATTACTTTCCCAATGTGGATCTGCATTTCAATTCTATGGACTTTCGGTATTTTTAATGCCATTCAAGGACAAATGAGACCTATTCCTTTAGTTGGAAATTTATTTCAAAAATGGTTTAAAAAAATTGGTTAATTTTTAAATTTCCAATTTTTAAGTACCAAATTCCAAACTAAAAACGTCAAAACTTTGACAAAGTTAAGAACTGAAAACCGCGACTGAGACTGAGACCAAAAATTTACAATTCACAACTTACAATTCATAATTAAAAAATGAATCTATCTTTAGAATATAAAATAAGAGAACCAAAAGTAATTTTAGATAAAAATCCTTTATTGCTTTTATTGCACGGATACGGCAGCAACGAAGCCGATTTATTCTCTTTTGCTTCTGAACTTCCAGATAATTATTATATCATTTCTGCAAGAGCCCCTTACGACTTACAATATGGCGCGTATGCTTGGTATGCCATCAACTTTGATGCAGATCAAAATAAATTTTCAGATAACGAACAAGCCAAAACTTCAAGAGATTTAATTGCAAAGTTTATTGATGAATTAGTGGCAAATTATCCAATTGATGCGAACAACGTAACGTTAATTGGATTTAGTCAAGGTTCAATTTTAAGTTATGCAACGGCACTTTCTTATCCTGAAAAAATTCAGAGAGTTGTCGCAATGAGCGGTTATTTCAACGAAGAAATCATCAAAGAAGGTTTTGAAAACAATGATTTCAAAAACTTAAAATTCTTCGCTTCACACGGAACTGTAGATCAAGTTATTCCAATTGAATGGGCAAGAAAAACACCTGCCGCTTTAGAAAAACTTAATATTCCGCTTACGTACAAGGAATATCCTGTTGGACATGGAGTTGCTCCTCAGAATTTCTTTGATTTCAAGAATTGGTTAGCTTTATAACTCATTTAAAAAAAACAAAGAAAAAACTTACTTTTTTTTTCTTTTGCAAATTATATATTGTATTTTAGTCTTAACAAACTAACGTAGTTTAATAAAGATAAAAATAATTAAATACCCAAAAGTTTCTTTAAAAGGAAACTTTTGGGTATTTTTGTAATAGTAAGAGAATGGAAAAAAATTTTGATATAATTTTTCTAGAAGAGGTTTTTGATTTTCTTAGAAATTTAAAAGCAAAACATTCAGAAAAAATACTTTATAACATTAGAAAATCGCAAACAAAAAATGACCCTGAACTTTTTAAAAAGTTAAATAATGACATTTGGGAGTTTCGAACTTTATATCAAGGAAATCATTATCGATTATTAGCTTTTTGGGACAAAACCAATACACAAAATACTTTAGTAATTTCTACACATGGCTTTATAAAAAAGCAAGGCAAAGTGCCCGAGAAAGAAATATTAAAAGCGCAAAAACTGAGATTAGAATATTTTAAAGATAAAGATTAAATTCAATTTTAAAAATATGAAAACATATAATTTGAATCAAGTAACAGATGAGATAGTTGGCAAAATCGGAACTCCTGCAAGAGATCAATTTGAGTATGACTTGCAAATGGATTTAATCGGAAATGCTATTAAACAAACTCGTAAAGAGCGTAATTTAACTCAAGAAGAATTAGGAAAACTTATTGGGGTACAAAAAGCGCAAATATCTAAACTTGAAAAAAACGCTGGAAATGTAACACTTGAAACTGTTATTAAAGTTTTTACAGCACTAAAAGCTACAGTCAAATTTCAAATAGAATTAAAAGACTTAACGATCAGTTTAGACAAATAAATTTTGCTATTTTATAACTACAATACTTTATAAATGAACACCAAAAAACTTGATAATCCTGCATTAATTTTAATTGATATTCAAAAAGGCTTTCATGATATTGCCTATTGGGGCGGCGACCGTAATAATGTTACAGCAGAAGAAAAAGCTGGCGAACTTCTGGAAATTTGGAGAAACAAAAAATTGCCTATTTTTCACATACAACATTGTTCTTCAAATCCAAATTCAATTTTAAACGAGACAAACCCGGGAAATGAATTTCAAAATGTGGTAAAACCTCTTGAAGGAGAAATCATTATTAAAAAGAATGTCAACAGTGCTTTTATTGGAACTAATTTAAAAGAGCTTATTGATAATGCCGAAATAACTAATCTTGTTATTGTGGGTTTAACTACAGACCACTGTGTTTCTACCACGACAAGAATGGCTGGAAATTTCGGTTACAATGTTTACTTGGTTTCTGATGCAACGGCGACTTTCAATAAAAAAGGCTTAAACGGAGAAGAATTCTCTGCCGAATTAATACATCAGACTGCTTTAGCAAGTTTAAATGAAGAATTTGCCCAAGTCGTAGATTCTGAATTTATTAAAGAGATTATTTAGTATTCAGTCGCAGTCGCAGTTTCAATCTAACTATAAAAAAACTTTGTCAAAGTTTGAAACTTTGACAAAGTTCTAACTGAAAACCGAGACTGTGACTGTAAACTTTTATTCTCCAGTATAAAGAATCTTCTCTCCTTTTTTCAGAACATAACCTTTCCACGGAATCAACTGCCAGTCGCCGTTAATCCAAGAATCACCTTCTGATTTTCTTTCTAAAATAATGGATTCTTTTTGAGTATCTAGGAAAAGCTCTGCTTTATTTCCGTCAAAAATTACATAGGAAACGGTAGAATATGCTTTTCCATCTTCAGCATGATTTAGTCTTGTGCTGTTTTCAAAAACTCTAATGCATTCTTTTTTCAAAACCGACCAAGTATAGCCTGCCGAAGCTTTGCATCCATGAGAATCGGAATCTCCTCCAACGACAGCTTCCTTTTCAGGTTCTTTTGGAGTTGTGCTTGCATTTTCTTGAGAAACTTTTTTTCCGCAAGAAATTGCACTTGCCATAATCAAAAACAAAAACATCTTTTTCATAATCCTATTTATTTAAAAGTCAAAAAAAAAAATAGGATTAAAAAATCCTATTTTTGATATAACCAAGTTTGATTTACTTCAAAGGTAATATTATCATCATTATCAACAAAGTATTTTAACAAGACTTCTCCCCATAATTCTCCGTTACTGTAATCTGCAATGATCCATCTATGGTTTAAAATTTTTACTTTATTAATGATAAATTTGTTTGGCCCAATCTGATCTTGTCCCGTGTAAGGATTCCCTTTTGGATTAGAATTAAAGTCCAATAACTTTTCTGTCACAACCGGAATTAGTTTTTCGTATAAAATTACTTTTCCTCCAGAAGCGCTGTTATCGAAGTAGTTTTGCGCATTTTCGTTGTGTTCTAAAGAAAAATAATCTGCTTCTGCCAATTTATTTTTCATCAAACTAATGCTGTCTCTTAACTTCTTAGTGGTTTTATCATATCGCTCTTGTCCAAATTTCACTTCTCCGCTATAAAACGAATACGTAAAAACATTCATCAAAATGGCAAGAATAAAAAGATAAAGCATTAAAGATTTTTTCATTGTGTGGTATAATTAAATTGTAATTTCTAAATTGTCGTAAGCCAGAAAAACATTTTCAGGAAGCTGTTTCTGAACTTCCTCATGAAAACCTAAAACATGGCTGATATGAGTTAAATAAGCTCTTTGAGGCTTAACCAAATTAATAAAATCAAGTGCTTCTTGAAGATTAAAATGAGTATCGTGAGGTTCAACACGCAACGCATTTACAACGAGAACTTTTATTCCTTTCAGCTTCTCAACTTCAGCTTGTTCAATTGTTTTTACATCAGTCAAATAGGCAAAATCTTCAATTCTGTACCCAAAAACCTGAAGATCGCCATGCATAGCGTTTATCGGAATTGCCATTTTATCTCCAACGGCAAAAGATGCATTATTTTGCACTTCGATCGTTTTTACGCTTGGAGCTCCTGGATATTTATTTACAGTCTCAAAAACATAATCGAAACGACGTCTTAGATTATCTAAAACGCGTTTATGTCCGTAAATCGGAATTTCTCCTTGTCTGAAATTAAACGGACGAATATCATCTAAACCAGCAGTGTGATCAGAATGTTCGTGGGTAAAAAGAATTGCATCGAGCTTTCGGCATCCGCATGAAAGCATCTGCTGTCGGAAATCAGGACCGCAATCTATTACATACGAATGCTCCTCCCATGTTATCCAAATGGACACACGAAGCCTTTTATCCTTAGCATCAGTGCTTTTACAAACTGGATGATCGATTCCGATAATTGGAATGCCTTGAGAAGTGCCTGTACCTAAAAAATAAACCTTCAATTGAACTTAATTTTTTTACAAAAATAGATTATTTCTCTTTCATTAGACTGCTAATTTACTAACTTTGTAACAAATCTATTTAAAACAAAATGGGTACAGAAATAAAACTCAAAGGTGACAAGGTCATCGAACAGATTCCTTCTATAAAAGACAAAGCGTTACGCATTAATTTAAACGAAAATATTTACGGAACATTTGCTGAGATTGGCGCTGGACAGGAAACTGTTAGACACTTTTTCAGATCGGGAGGTTCGTCGGGAACTATTGCAAAAGCCATGTCTGCCTATGATAAAGATTTCAGTGATGCTGTTTATGGAGCTGAAAGCGACGGAAGATATGTTACCGAAGAGCGATTAAAAAAAATGCTTACCCATGAAGGACAAATCATCGAAGAGCGTTTAAGCCGAGAAAAACACCCAACAAAACTTTTTTTCAGTTATGCCAATACCGTTGCCACAATAGATTTTGCTAAACAATTTAAAGGTCACGGATGGGTTGGAATTCGATACCAAATTGAACCAGACGAAGCTTATAACGAAATTATTCTTCACATTCGTTTTAAAGAGACCGACGCAAGATTACAGCAAGAAACACTTGGAATTTTAGGAGTTAACTTAATTTATGGTGCTTTTTACAAATACAACGATCCAAAACGATTACTTCGTTACTTATACGATCACTTAGACAAGGATCAATTAGAGATCGACACCATTAACTTTTCTGGACCGCGTTTTGCTGATGTAGACAATCGTTTGATGAGCTTACAACTGGTCAAAAACGGAATGACTGATGCCGTAATGTTTAATCCAGAAGGAAAAAACATTCTACCGGCAGCTATCTTGTACAAAAAGAATCTTTTAGCTTTGAGAGGAAGTTTCCGTCCTGTTACGAAAGTAAATATGGATATGTATGAGAAATCATTAAAAATGTTCCTTGAAGAAAATAAAGTTGAAAAAAATAATACGCTTGTTATTTTTGAAATTACACTTTCGAATTTACGTTCTGATGGCGAAATTGACGAACGTGACTTTATGGACAGAGCCGAATTACTTTGCTCTCTTGGCCAAACGGTTATGATTTCAAATTTCCAAGAATACTATAAAGTGGTAGAATACTTCGCCAATTATACTAAAGCCCGTATGGGATTGGCAATGGGTGTAAACAACCTTGTCGATATTTTTGATGAGAAATACTATCGCCACTTAAGCGGAGGAATATTAGAAGCTTTTGGAAAATTATTCTATCGCGATATGAAAGTTTTCTTATATCCAATGTTAGATGAAGATGGAACTTTAATGAATTCAAATAACTTAAAAGTTCATCCGAGAATGAAAGAATTGTACAAATTCTTTAAATTCAACGGAAAAGTGGTTGATATTGAAGATTACGATCCAAATATCTTAGATGTATTCTCTAGAGAAGTTTTAAAAATGATCAACCAAGGCAAAAAAGGATGGGAACCAATGCTTCCTTCCGGTATTGCAGAATTAATCAAGGAACATCATCTTTTTGGATACCATCCACAGAAAGAATTAGAACAAAATACGTAATATAAAAGTCCCTTATCGGGACTTTTTTTTTAGTTTTCAGTCTCAGTTTTCAGTCACAGTGAGCACTGAAAACTGAGACTGCGACTTAAAACTATTTCAAAATCTGAGAAGCATGTTCTTTTGTTTTTACATTCTCAATTACTTCTTCGATAGTTCCTTTTTCGTCGATTACAAAAGTAGTTCTGTGAATCCCGTCGTATTCTTTTCCCATAAATTTCTTCGGCCCCCAAACTCCAAAAGCATTTATAACCGATTTGTCTTCATCTGCGATTAACGGGAAAGGCAATTCGTATTTTTCTTTGAATTTTACTTGTGCTTTTGCACTATCAGCGCTTACTCCTAAAAGTTCGTAATTATTGACTTGAAAACGGTGAAAATTATCTCTTAAATCACAAGCCTCGGCTGTGCATCCTGGCGTACTTGCCTTTGGATAAAAGAAAACAACTAATTTTTTACCTGCATAATCTGCCAGTTTATGTGTTTTTCCGTCTTGATCTGTTCCCGAAAAGTTTGGCGCTTTATCTCCTGCTTTTAGTGTTGTCATATATTTTTATTTTAGATTGTTAATTTTAGATATTAGATTAAAAAACAAAGATAACTGATAACTATTTACCGAGCTAATAACTCATAACTCATAATTCATAACTTATTTGCCCCAGATTGAAGTGAAAACCCCGGAATTATGATAGCTTACATTTTTTGTATTTAAAAAGCGACCGAAGGAAGCTCTTTTAAATACTTAAAAATGTTGCTAGCATAATGAGGAGTTTAAACGGAAAGCTGGATTAGGCACATCATTAAAATTATACTATTTTTACAGCATTAAAAATACGGAAATGAATAAAGAAGCTCGCGTACAATTTGTTATCGACAACTTAAAAGAACTCTACCCTACTATACCTGTTCCGCTTGACCATAAAGATCCTTACACGCTTTTAATTGCAGTTTTATTATCTGCTCAATGCACAGATGTTCGTGTGAATCAGATTACACCACTTTTGTTCGCTAAAGCTGATAATCCGTACGATATGGTCAAAATGTCTATTGAGGAAATCAAAGAAATTATACGCCCGTGCGGTTTGTCTCCAATGAAATCAAAAGGAATTCATGGTTTATCTGAAATTTTGATTGAAAAACATAATGGAGAGGTTCCGCAAAGTTTTGAAGCCCTAGAAGCTTTACCTGCTGTTGGTCATAAAACGGCAAGTGTTGTCATGTCACAAGCCTTTGGTGTTCCAGCTTTTCCTGTAGATACACATATCCATAGATTGATGTACCGATGGAATTTATCTAATGGAAAAAATGTTGCGCAGACCGAAAAAGATGCGAAGAGATTATTCCCGAGAGAATTATGGAATGACTTACATTTGCAGATTATTTGGTACGGCCGAGAATATTCTCCTGCGCGCGGATGGAATTTAGAGAAAGATATCATCACGAGAACTGTCGGAAAAAAATCTCTAATTGAAGAATTGCAAAAAACAGCATCAAAAAAATAAGGCACAAAGATAAAAATCTCTGCGCCTTTGTTACTTTGCAACTTTATGCCTTTTAACAGGAAACTACATTCCCGCTTTCAAAGCATTATATTCTGCTGTCATATCAAGCGATCTGTAGACACCCAACAGCGTTTTTGTTGCATCTTGATTTTTTGGTTCAAGCGTAAGCACTTTTTTCAGATACGGAATTGCACTTCTTGTGATGTCGTCTTTTCTGGCATTCAGCTTATCATACTTCTGCATCTCAGCTGGCGAAGTTCCCAATGATGAAATTTCATCAGCTAAATCTTTCTTTATTTGCAATTTCAAATAAGCCAAATTGATATAAGCATCTATATAATTCGGATCTAATTCTAAAACATAATTATAAATGGATTCCGCTTTCGAATAATCCTTTTTCTCAAGATATGCATAAGCCAAATTGTTGTTCACTTCTATTTTTTTAGAAGGCACAGATTCTGTTCTTGGCTTTTCATAAAGACCTTGCTGTATAGCCGATTCTCGAGCTTTTGGTGAAATGAAAACATCTTCTTCTTTTGTTTTCTTATTTGTAGCGTAATACAAAACACCTTTTCCTGAATAATTAATCTTTTTTAGAAGTTCATAATAAGTCACAGCGGCATTGTAATCTTTTGCATTAATAGAAGAAGAGGCCGCATTGTACAAGTTTAAAGTATCTTTCTTGTCGAATAAATATACCTTATAACTTTTCTCGGCACTTTCTTTATATTTTCCAGCATTAAAATCTGCCATAGCTCCATTTACAAGACTGGCTTTCATGTCTTTTAAAGCCATATTAGCTTTAACGGTCCATTTAAATTTTCCTGATTCGTTCTCGTACAAAAATACATCTTGATATGATTGCGATGCCAATGTAAAATTATTTGCTGCATCTATATTTTTTACAGCCAAATCTTTTAAAACGTTCCCTTTTAAGAAGTAGTAATCAGATTTGTCTTCATCAGATGCGTTAAGAATAAGATATTCTGTCTTAGTTAAAATCGCTAAAGCTTCCTGGCTATTTCCTTTATCAAATAAAGACTGTGCTTCCTTAATTTTGTCTTTTTGGGCAAATGCGCCAATACTTATCATCAATAAGCATGACAACACTTTAATGTTCTCTTTCATTTTGCGGTTAAGTTTTGGTGATTAAATGATTTTCTTAGTTTGTTTTGAGGTACAGTAATAAGAGATAATTAAACTGGATTGAAAATTACCTTTATTACCATTTTATGAGAAACATTTGCTGGTCCAATTGTCACTCAATAATCAAATGGGCATCAAACTTAACAAAATAAAGCAGGGTAGTTTTTCTTCATAAACAATCTGTTTTGGGGTTAAATATTTAATTCTTAATGTATTGTTTTTCCAATTTTTAACTTAAACTGAATTTTCAATGCGAATAATCCTTTACAAAAGCATTTATACCGAATAAAAAATTAGTTTTTTAACTAAAATAGAATTAAAAATCAAACAAACACATAAAATCCAATCAAAATATTAAATTTTAACAAATTAGAGAGAAAAATGCTGTAAAACCTTATACTTTTTTTACACAAAAAATTAAAACAAAAAACTCACTACTTGTATATAGAATATACAAACAGTGAGCTCTTAAACCAAAACGACCATTTGGTTTCTTTTTTATAAACATCCGACAGGAGCAGTGGGCTGTTTAGTTAGCTATAATCTCAAAATTTTTATCGTCGATCTTAACAACAGTCAAGGCTTTCGAGTAATTCAATAAAAAAGAAACGACTTCTTTTTTAGGTTTAAGATTTTTAGAAGCTAGTGCTTTTTTTGAGTAAATTTTCCCCATACTATCAAAATGTTTTATACTAGTATAACGGGCTAATTATCAAAATAGTATTAGTTGGTTAAAATAATTTGATGTTTATCTATTATTTTTCTCAAATTCATCAGTGCATAACGCATTCTTCCAAGCGCCGTATTGATGCTTACGCCAGTTACTTCTGAGATTTCCTTAAAACTCATATCTTGGTACATACGCATTACTAGCACCTCTTTTTGATCTTCTGGAAGTTCTTGGATTAGTTTTTTTAAATCAAGTTCTACTTGATCTACAATCATTTTGCCTTCAATTGTAAGCGCATCATCTGACATAATAGAGAAGATAGAAAATTCTTCTGTTTCTCTGTACATTGGCATCTTCTTAGTTTTTCTAAAATGATCCACGATTAGGTTATGAGAAATACGCATTACCCAAGGCAAAAATTTACCTTCTTCGTTATACGAATTGCTTTTTAAAGTTTTAATTACTTTAATAAATGTGTCTTGAAAAATATCATTTGAAATATCTCTATCAGCGATCTTAGAATATATAAAACCATATATCTTAGATTCGTGCCTTTTTATTAATGTTGCCAGTGCAGCTTCGCTACCGTCAACATAACTTTTTACTAATAGAGCGTCTGGAGTATGCAGATCAGCCATAATAACTACTTTTTTAGTTTTATTTTAAAATTTGGAGTATTTTCTAAAAAGTAGTTTTTTTATATAGGCGTATCTTTTTTGGTTATGTTAATATTGTGACCAAATTTAACAAATTTTACTTTTAAAAAGCAAATAAAATCATTAATTATTATTAGTAAAACTTTTATTAATGTATAATAAACATAAAATTTACGTAAAAAGAGCTAAAAATCCGTAAAACAAAAGCGCTCAAAAAGTGTTAAAAAACAAACGTAAATACCTTACAATTAACAAAATAAAGTTTAATCACTGCACTAAATTCAAATTTAAATTACAATTTTTCCTGAAATAAATCGACAAATTCTCGATAATTTTCTAAAAAAGACTTTAAACTACATCTTTTCGTATTTGAAAAACAGATTTTTTTTGGCAAAAGATTTCATTGGAAAGCATTTTATTATGATAAAATAGTTAAGATTTGGAACTAAATCCTTAACTAAATCCAATTCAAAATTGATTACTTTTGTAAAAATTGACTTTTTTATGCAAATTGACCTTTCTAAAATAGATCCAAAATCAAATATTATAATTAAAGGAGCGCAGGTACATAATTTAAAAAATGTAGATGTTGTTATTCCAAGAAATAAACTGGTTGTCATTACAGGTCTTTCAGGATCAGGGAAATCGAGTTTAGCTTTCGACACTTTATATGCCGAAGGACAAAGACGATACGTAGAAAGTTTATCTTCTTATGCTCGTCAGTTTTTAGGTCGTTTAGACAAACCTAAAGTAGAATATATTAAAGGTATTGCTCCTGCAATTGCTATTGAGCAAAAAGTAAATACTACCAATGCCCGTTCGACTGTTGGGACTTCTACAGAAATATACGACTACATCAAACTTTTGTTTGCTAGAATCGGACGCACATACTCTCCTATCTCTGGACAGGAAGTCAAAAAAAATACGGTAACGGATGTTATTTCTGATGTCAAAAGCCTTCCTCTAGACAGCAGATGGCTTCTCCTTGCTCCTATTCATTTAGAAGAAGGAAGACAGCTTGAAGATAAACTAAAAGTACTTTTACAGCAAGGTTTTGCACGTATTTTGGTTGATAATGAAATGATTCGTTTAGATGAATTTTCAGCCTCAGATTTACATCAATTTGACAATAAAGATATTTTATTGATTATTGATCGTATTGTTGTAAAGGAAGAAGAAGAATTTTACAATCGTCTGGCCGATGCAGTTCAGACTGCTTTTTTTGAGGGGAAAGGAATTTGTTTTCTTCAGGAATTAAACGGTGAGAAGAGATTTTCTTATTCGAATAATTTTGAACTTGACGGAATAACTTTTCTTGAGCCAAACGTTCATTTATTCAGTTTCAACAATCCATATGGAGCCTGTCCTGTTTGTGAAGGTTACGGAAACATCATTGGAATTGATGCTGATCTGGTTGTTCCAAACACTTCTTTATCAGTTTACGAAAGTGCTATTTATCCGTGGCGTGGTGAAAGCATGAGCTGGTATAAAGATGAATTGGTAAAACATGCTTATAAATTTGACTTCCCAATTCATAAACCCTATTTTCAATTAACTGAAGAACAAAAGGATTTAATTTGGACGGGAAATCAATATTTTCAAGGTCTGAATGATTTCTTCAGGGAATTGGAAGAAAAAAATTATAAGATTCAAAATCGTGTAATGCTATCACGCTATCGTGGTAAAACGAAATGTCATGCGTGTAAAGGCAAACGCTTGCGCGAAGAAGCCTCTTATGTAAAAATCAACGGTAAAACGGTTTCTGATCTGGTTGATTTACCAATTAAACATTTGGTCACTTTCTTCAAAAACATAGAATTAAATCAATACGAACAGCAGATTGCAAAACGATTAATGATTGAAATTAATAATCGTTTGTCTTTTTTATCTGAAGTTGGTTTAGATTACCTTACTCTAAATAGAAATTCTGCAACTCTTTCTGGAGGGGAATCACAGCGAATTAATCTGGCAACTTCTCTTGGAAGCAGCTTGGTTGGATCGATGTATATTCTCGACGAACCAAGTATTGGTCTGCATCCTACAGATTCTGAAAGATTAATCAAAGTATTGCTTTCTCTTCGTGATCTTGGCAACACTGTAATTGTGGTTGAACATGATGAAGATATTATGAAAGCGGCCGATATGATTATTGATATTGGCCCCGAAGCTGGAACTTTTGGAGGAAAATTGGTTGCTCAAGGAACTTATGACGAAATTTTAAAGTCAGATTCTTTGACTGCAAAATATTTAAATGGCGATTTAGAGATTTCTGTTCCGAAAAGAAGAAGAAAATACAAAAATCATATAGATATCATCGGTGCACGCGAAAACAACTTAAAAAATATTGATGTCACTTTTCCTTTAGATGTTTTAACTGTTGTTACAGGTGTTTCCGGAAGTGGAAAAAGTACTTTGATCAAGAAAATTTTGTTTCCTGCAGTACAGAAAAAACTGGAAAGCGCAGCCGAAAAAGCAGGACAATTTTCTGAGATTTCAGGATCATTTTCTCAGATTAAGCATATTGAATACGTAGATCAAAATCCGATTGGAAGAAGCTCTAGATCAAACCCTGTAACGTATATCAAAGCGTATGATGATATTCGTGATTTGTATGCCAAAGAAAAATTGTCAAAGATAAGAGGTTATCAGGCCAAACATTTTTCTTTTAATGTTGACGGCGGACGATGCGAAACTTGTAAAGGAGAAGGCTCTATAAATGTCGAAATGGTTTTCATGGCTGACGTTTCTCTGCCTTGTGAGACTTGCGGAGGAAAACGATTTAAGAAAGAAATTTTAGAAGTAACTTTTGACAATCAAAATATCAATGATATTCTTACCATGACGATTGATGATGCGATTGCTTTTTTCGAAAAAAATAAGCAGTCCAAAATCACTCAAAAACTACAGCCTTTACAAGATGTTGGTTTAGGATATGTTCAATTAGGGCAATCTTCTTCAACTCTTTCTGGTGGAGAAGCACAGCGTATTAAATTGGCTTCTTTTCTAGTAAAAGGCGCCACAAAAGAAAAAGCATTATTTGTTTTTGACGAACCTACCACGGGTCTTCACTTTCATGACATTAAAAAGCTTTTGGCTTCGTTTGATGCTTTAATAGAAAAAGGGCATTCGATAATTGTAATTGAACATAATCTGGATCTTATTAAATGTGCGGACTGGATACTTGATTTAGGACCAGAAGGAGGAGAAAACGGAGGGCACTTGCTTGCATCTGGAACTCCAGAAGATATTGTAAAAGTAAAAGAATCTGTAACAGGAGTTTATTTAAAAGACAAATTGTAACATATACCTTTTTCAATAACAAAAGCCATAAATACAATTGATTAGTTTGTATTTATGGCTTTATAATTTATTTCTCTTTTTAATGTTCTTAAGCTACTAAACATCTTTCTTCAAAAGGAAGACCATCTTCGTCAATAGCTACTAAAATCTTTTTCTGTTTTGAAGCCTCAAAAGTGAGATAAAGCCACGCAAATGACCACAAACCTAGAGTTAAACAGAAAATCATAAAATTTAAACTGTGGTTAACCACTTTTCCTCCTTTAGATAAAACTGCAAAAAGCAATTCATCGTTTCTTTCTTCTAAAGTAAATCCATTATGAACCTTGTTTGATATCATATTAGAAAATACTTGCATGCTTTGTTCATGGCTGAGATGATTGTACTTCATAATTACTAATCTACAATTAATTCTGGTTACACTTTTATTTGTAATTTCCTGCAAAAATATTCAATTCTAAAAAATAAAAAAATACCTACATTTAATCGTTTTGTTAGAAAAAAAACTGCATTTTGAGCAAAGTACTGCTAAACATTCATGATAAAGTTAATTTTTATTCAATTAATTACAAAGTATTCAAGTGTTAAAGTTTTAAATTTAATCACTCGTTATCAATTATTTAACCTTTGTTCTTAATATTAAAAACAGGAGATTCATAATCTTCTTTTAAATAATTTGGCGGAATCGTTGTGGTGTTTCCATCTCGTAAAGCACTGTAATGAGGCGACATGATCTCGATTCCAGCCGCATTAAAAGAATCTTGAATATTCTGATGAAGCGAAGAATAAATTCGTGGCTGTTTTGTTGGTTCCTTAGTATAAACATTGATTTGATATGACACATAAAAATCATCTAAACTGGTTTGCAGTACAAACGGTGCAGGTTCTTTTTCTGTCATTTCTGTTTTTAAAGCCGCATCAATCAAAGCGACATGAATGTCTTTCCAAGGAACATCATATCCAATTGTTACCGTGGTATGAATCAATAATCCATTAGTCGCTTGATTTGTATTCGCTGAATAATTTGTTGAAGTACTCGACAAAACAGTCGCATTTGGAATCGTAATATCTTCAAATTTTGGTGTTCTTATTCTGGTTACCAAAGCTGTTTTTTCAATAACCTCTCCGCTTACATCGCCAATTTTGATATAATCACCAATTTTAAACGGGCGCATGTAGGTAATAACCAAACCAGCTACCATATTGGCAATTGCATTGGAAGAACCAAGTGAAAACAAAACTCCTACAAATACCGAAACTCCTTTGAAAATTGGAGAATCTGAACCTGGCAAATACGGGAAAATAATTACCAGCATAAAAGCATACATCAAAAGACGAATTACATTGAAAGTTGGCAATGCCCAATCGCTATAAAAACCATTAATCTTAATGTTTTCTGATTTTATTTCATAAAAGAAAAACTTAATTATTTTAAGCGAATATTTAAAAATAATAATGATTACAATTATAGTAAACAAGCTCGGAAGAAAACCAACAAACCCCATAAAAGCAGATTTTGCAGGAGTTAAAATCCATCTCAACAAGGTTGTGGTGTAATCTTTTGTAGCCGGAAAAATACTAAATAATACAGGAAGAGAAAGATAAACGATTAAAATAAGCGTGATTATTTTTATAACGCTGAAGATTCTAAGCAACAAAATCAACTGCTTTTCTGGAGATAATATTTTAATGGAATTATAATGCACTCCTTTAAAATACTTCGCTCTATTTTTTACAACATAGTTTTTGATGAAGTTAAAAATTTTGGCAGTCAAAAATAAAATCAAACCAATTATCAAAACCAATAACGCTGTATAGCCTATTCGTTTTGGCAATTGCGAGTAATTTTCATTCTGATATATTATCGCACTTTTAATCTTCGCCAGATTACGGTTAGCAATATTGGCCATTGTTGAATTTTCTGCTTTCGCATCAGCATCCAAAACAGACATGATAACAAAATCGTTTTGGTAAACAATATCCATAGAAACGTCTGACGGCACGATTTTAATAGAATCCTTCTCAAAAAAAGATTCATTGTAAAGTCTTTTGATTTTATTGGAAATGTATTCTGCCCGTTCTTTTGCAGAAAAAGAACCCACATTATGGTAAACTAAAAAAAGTGTGTCTTTAAAAGGAGCTACTGGATAACCTTTTATTTCGACAGTTTTCTGTTCTTTATCAGAAGTCTTCAGATTCTTAGTCTGGGCATTTACCGAAAAAACAAATAAAACAAAAAAGAAAGCTAATAATCTAAGTACTTTTATTCTCATATTCAATTAGAAATAAATTAGTTATCCTTTCTAACAAATATAAAAACAAAAAAGCTACGATTTTAAATTATTTACATTTTTCCTACAACTCCCAATTAGATTTTAATCCCGATCTTTTTAAAAATAGAATCTATAACATTATTAATGTCTGGAGATATCTTGAATTTATAATTCAGATACAGATATACAACAGTTACTAATATCGATTTCAGAGCAATACTGATTAATTGAAAAAATGGAAATTCCCAGAAATAAAACAGTAAAAACAATGCAAATGTTAAAACCATCGAATGAATCGTCTGTTTGGTAAAAGGATACAAATCAAGCTTCTTAACTACAAAAAGCAATTTAGCCAAACTGTATAACGTAATAGACAAAAGTGTTGCAAATGCTGAACCCATAATTCCAAAATCAGGAATAAACAGCATGTTTAAAATCACAGTTAAAACCACCAGCATCAATCCTAAATATAATACCATTCGGTAATATTTGGTATTAAAAATAATGGCATTGTTATTTCCTAAAATCAAGTCAAAATATTTAGAAAGACCAATCATAAATACAACTGAGATACCGCCGCTATATTCCTTTGGAACCAATTCGTACAATTGGTTAATATTGACAAAAATGCATAACATTACAAATCCGCCTACAATCTGCAAGTTAATAGACGTTTTCTTGTATAGCTGATTCAATTCGTCGTGTTTATTTTCATGCATCAATTTAGCAGTAATTGGATACACGATTTGATGCATAGCACGGCTTGGTACCGAAATAACCAAAGCAATATAAGTAGCTACAGAATAATAAGCAATATTTTCAATTTTCATGTATTGATTAAGCATCAACTTATCGCCGTCTAGAAGCAAATTGGCAACGCTTCCTGAAAGAATAATATAAAAAGTATATTCCATTACTGCTTTTACATTCTCAGGTATTGTAATCTGGAAATTCGGCTTTTTGATATAGAATGCATAAAACATCGTAATCAGAAATGCAAAAAAATAGATTCCTGCTGTTATGTACACAAATCCAACCAGTGAAATCCAATTAAAATATAATCCGATTAAAGCAAAAGTTGAGAGCAATCTTAAGCCAACTTCTTTGATAAAATTTCCGAAAACAGAATGCATATGCACTCGCGCCCAAGCGTAAAAAATTTCAAAATAAGCCATACAGATTCCGATAAACGGAATAAGAAGCATAAATTCACGAACAACTGGGTTTTCTTTGGAAACAAAATCGGTTATATCGTCATAGAAGAAGATTCCGATAAGTCCCAACGGAATACACATTAAAATTGGAAACAGCGCTGTAAAGGACAAAAACTGCTCTCTTTCTTCCTCTGTTTTGTACTGCGAATAAAATTTTACGAGCGTATTTTGCATTCCGATTGCAAACAGAGGCATAATTACGTTTGCCGCAGAAGTAATGTAATTGGTTAATGCGTAATATGTTGCCCCAAGAAAAACGGGATAAAGATATAAGGTATTAATGGCTCCGATACCAAAACCAATGTATGTAATTATAGTATTTTTAAAAGACTGATTTAAGACAATACCCATTTTTTGAGTTTAGATTGTATGTGATTTTTAAATGATTATCCTTTAATCAGCTGTGCTAATTGTTTGGTTAGATTTTTTCTTGAATATTGCTGTAAACCAATCCCATGCGACTGCAATTTCCCTTCTAAAAACTGATTAAAAAAGTCCAAAATTACACTTTTTAATTTCGCTTTTTCAGAATAATCAAAAAATACTCCAGTATTGGTCTGTGTAACAATATCGGCAAAGTCAGAACCCTGAGGTCCAATGGCAATTATTGGACGGTTTGAGACCATATATTCGAACAATTTTCCAGGAATAATGCTTTTCGTATCTTCAGAATTAATCTCTATTAAAAGCAATACTTGAGATTTTCTTTGGTGCGCCACAGCTTCTTTATGAGAAACGTAACCGACTAAATTTAAATAATCATTTAATTGATGTTCTTGAATAGCATCTAGAACTTCTTGACTTACAGCTCCAATTAATTTTATTTCTAAATGGGTTTTAAATTCTGGAACTTCTTGCAGCAATTCAACCAAAACTTCCCACAAAAATGGCGGATTTCGATCAGACAAGAAAGAACCAATATGAGCTAAAGTAAATTTAGTATCTAAAGTCTGTTTTTCTACAGTTTCAACATCGTAACCGTTTGTAATTACCGTAATTGGTTTGTTGGTAATAGCCTCAAATTCAGATTTTGTAGTTTTGCTGGTCACAATGATTTCGTCTGCTGAATTAAGCACTTTATGCTCTAAATTTTTATGCTTTTTTTCCGCATAAGAAGATAAACGAAGTGCTTTATGATATCCGATCGTTGTCCAAGGATCGCGAAAATCGGCAAACCATTTTACTTTTAATTTCTGCTGTAATTCTAATCCGATTAAATGCAAACTGTGCGGCGGTCCAGAAGTTACAATTGTATCGATATTATTTTCTTGAATGTATTTTTCTAAATAAGAAACTGACGGTTTTACCCAAAATACACGCGCATCTGGAATAAAAAGATTTCCACGTACCCAAAGAAATGTTTTATCCAAAAAGGTCTGCTTTTTCTTTTGCGGAAAAATTCCAGAACTGATTTTCTTGGTTTTATTTTTTGAAAAAATAGAAGCCAATTGATAAGGCTCCCAAATTTTATTCCTCAAAACAATTACTTTATCTGATATTTCGCTTACCAAACCTTCATCTACAATTGGATAAGTAGGGTTTTCTGGAACATAAACTATGGGCTGAACATCAAATTCAGGAAGATATTTTACAAATTTCAACCAGCGTTGTACTCCTGGCCCTCCAGCTGGTGGAAAATAATAGGTAATTATTAAAAGTTTTTTTTGTTCCAAGGAAAATGAGATTAATATTTTTTAAAGCGGAAATTTAAAATATTGAAATTTTAGACTTCTTCTTTCTTATTAGAATTTTTACTTTCAAAATAAACTCCTCCAACCAAAAGCAACAACATTCCAATTGAACTTATTAAAGTAATTGTTCCTCCTGTTTTAATAATCTGAGGCTCAAATTTAAATTCAATAGTGTGTTTTCCAGCAGGAATTTCCATGGCTCTTAAAACATAATCGACTGGGAAATGATCTGTTAGTTTGCCGTCAATATAAGCGTTCCAACCATTTTTATAATACATTTCAGAGAAAACAGCTAAACCATCTCCTTTATTTTCTGACTTGTATTTGATATAATTTGGCTTATACGTAACAACCTTAATTGTACCTGTTGTATCAAATGCTTTCTTCAATCTTGCATTTTGGAATTTGCTTTCATGTTCGTGAACATTGAAAACTGCTACTTTTTTAGTATCCAAAGTGTTCAAAGCTTTCATTACATCGTCTGGTTTGTTTACCAGTTTCACCGTTTCCACAAACCAAGCATTTCCGTTTGCATCTGGATTAACAGCAGGAATTTGGTTTCCGTCTTTATCCACTTGAATAACATACTTAACATTCAACATATTAAGCACTTCAAGGTTATTTTTAGCAATTTGATAATCGTATAATTGCTGCATTCTTCTAGGTCTTACAGCACTATAACCTCCAATTGTTTTATGGAAATAAGAAGATCTTCCTTGCAATTGTCCTTGAAGATCAAATACACGGTAAATCGAAGTATCTTTCAAAATCTGAGCATCTGCTTGTGTCTCTTGGAAAGGAGCAGCAATCTGAACTGGGCTTACAAAATCTTTAGCAGAAACGTATTTTTTGTCCACAAAAAACAAATCAAAAATCATCACTAATCCAACTACCACCAAAGTAGTTGTCTGAGAAAATTTATTCTTTACAAACATCCACAGAACCACAAATGTCACGATAATTAAGAATCCAGATCTTAATAAATCTGCATAATACATCGTCATTCTGTCTTCTTTTAAAGCATCAACGAAACCTGGACCATAGCTTTCCAAATAAGCATTATCATTTATTCCTGTAAAATGGAAGAAACTTTTTGCTATCAATAAAATAACAAGCACGCCTAAACCAAAAACTCCTGTCTGCACTAATGCTTTCTGCTGTAATTTTGGCTCATCTTTAGCTTTAAAGAATGATTGTAATCCCATAACAGCTAAAACAGGGAAACATAATTCTAGAATAACCTGAATTGAAGATACAGCTCTAAATTTATCATAAAGCGGGACATATTCAATAAAAAAATCTGTCAATAAAGAGAAGTTTTTTCCCCAAGAAAGCACTAAAGTGAAAAGTGCTCCAGCAAGAAAAACATATTTGATTTTTCTTTCGTCAATAAATAAAGCTAAAACTGCCAAAAAGAAAACTACAGCTCCAATATAAGCTGGTGCCGAAACAATTGGCTGATCTCCCCAATAAGTAGGCATTCCGGAAACAAAATCCTGAGCTTGAGAAGCTGGAACTCCCTGTTCAAGCATAAACGCGTACATACGGCTGTCTGTCCCTACATTTTCATGGCTCGAACCTCCAAAAATTCTAGGAGCAATTAAATTTAAACTCTCTGCAATACCATAACTATATTCTGTAATATAATCAGTAGTCATGGAGGCAGTAGTTTCATTTTTGGATCCGTCTGGATTAAAAGTCAACTCGCTTTTATCTCTAATACTGTATTTAGCGTATTCGTTTGTTGCCATCAAATTACCTGCATTGGCACCCAATGCAAAAATTCCGGCAACTAATAAAACGCCACAAGAAATAAGAAGTCCTTTAAAATCTTTTTCTTTGATAAAATTATACGCATAATATCCCACCAAAATCAATAAGAAAATCAATAGATAATAGGTCATTTGGAAGTGGTTGGCACTAATTTCTAATGCCACTGCAAACATAGTGAGCAGACCTCCCCAAATGTATTTCTTCTGAAAGACGAGTATAAATCCAGCAATTACCAATGGCATATAAGCAATAGCATGTGCTTTTGCATTATGACCAACTCCTAAAATGATGATCATATAAGTTGAAAAACCAAAGGCAATTGAACCGATAAAAGCTTTTAGGGGATCTGTTTTTAAAACCAACAATAAGCCATAAAAACCAAGAAAATATAAGAATAAGTAATCTGCAGGACGCGGTAGAAAACGCAATATGTCATCTACTTTACCAATAAAATCGTTCGGATAATTTGCTCCAAGCTGATAGGTTGGCATACCTCCAAAAGCAGAGTTTGTCCAATAAGGTTCAGCATTTTCAGCAGCTCTAAAGTCATTTTGCTCTTTGGCCATTCCGGTGTATTGAGCAATATCAGACTGGAAAATCTGTTTTCCCTGAAGAACTGGATAAAAATAAATTAATGAAACAAAAATAAAGCCCAATATAACAAGGGCATGCGGATAGAACTTATTTACTATTTTCAATTTTGGCTGGTTTGGGTTAAAATGAATCCTAAATTTTCAGGACACAAATCTAATCTATTTCTTCGTAATCAACATACTCTCCCACCTTTTTGGTTTCGCGCGGGTTTTTAGCATTAGCAGTATTAATAATTATTTCGTCTTTATTATTATTTGTGTTCTGCCAAGTGTTGCCTTGATTGTATTGTTGGTATTGCTGCTGTTGTCTTTGAAAATTTTCGCTAGCATTTTCTACTGCCTTTTTTACCAAGACTGGCAAAAAGATTCTAGCCAAAAATTTCATGATATAATAAAAGGCGATTAGCCCAATAATGAATCTTAAACCTGAAAATGATGCTTCTTGCATAACTCTATAATTTTTTTCCAAAATTAATAAATCCGTTGTTTAAAAATAAAATATGAATCTTAAATAAATAATAAAATATGTACATTTGAAATGCGTTATTATTTTTAATCCAAAAAAAATTATATGTTCCAAATTAAAAACTTACTTGCCCCGGTACTTTTTTTTATTCCACAACTATTTTTTGCGCAATACACCGACGTTATTAATTCCAACCGCCCTGGAGAAACCATGTCAGCTTATGCTGTCGGAAAATCGGTTATTCAAGCCGAACTTGGAGTTTATGGCATTAAAGAAAAACATGATTTATTAGACTACGATGCCAGCGGTTTTGGCACAGATTTAACTATCCGATTTGGTGCTTTTCTAGAACAATTGGAATTTATTGCTGATCTTCAATATCAGACAGAAAATTTTGACACTCCGTACACTAGCTACAAAAAAAACAATTTTAGACAGACGGTTTTAGGAGCTAAATATCTTATTTACGATCCGTACAAAAATTACAAACGTGAAGTAAATATTTACAGTTATAAAGCCAATCGTAATTTTCAATGGCGAGAGCTGATTCCTTCAGTTTCGGTTTTTGCTGGAGCCAATTTTGTTGGTGCCGATAATCCGTATTATTTTTCTCCAGATGGAGCCATTTCTCCTAAAGTTTCGATCATTACCCAAAACCTTCTTGGAGGCGGATCTTGGGTTTTTGTTACCAATATTATTGCAGATTATATCGGTACAGACTATCCAAGTTACGGATATGTATTAACTTTGACGCACGGATTTAATGACAAATGGTCTGGTTTTCTTGAAAATCAAGGATATAAAAGCGACTTTTACAGCGATTCAATTCTTCGTACAGGTGCCGCTTATCTCCTTTCTTCGAACTTACAGGTTGATGCTTCTATAAGCACTAACTTTAAGAATACGCCTTCTATTTTATATGGCGGAGTTGGAGTATCATGGCGTTACGATGGATGGTACAAAGAAAAACTGATAGAGGACAAAGCAGCTGCCAGAGCAAAAAAGAATCCAGACAATGAAAAACCAATAGATTATCAGGAAAGAGAAAGAAAACGTAAATCGAAATACGAATAAGACATAAATAACCCAGATCCTTTTTAAGGACTCTCAATACCATCTAATGATTACAATTAAAGAAGCCAAAAGCAAGAAAGAATTAACCGAATACATCAAATTTCCTTTTTCATTGTATAAAGACAATCCGTATTGGGTGCCGCCTATTATTTCAGACGAATTGGAATCTTTTGACAAAACCAAAAATCCTGCATTCGATAATGCTGAAGCTTATTTTTATTTGGCTTACAGAGACAATAAAATTGTAGGACGTATTACTGCTATTATCAATTGGTCTGAAGTAAATAATCAGCACAAGAGGAAAGTTCGTTTTGGATGGTTTGATGTAATTGATGATATTGAAGTTACAAAAGCACTTCTAGAAAAAGTATATGAATTAGGAAGAAAACACAACTTAGAACATGCTGAAGGCCCGATGGGATTTTCAAATTTAGACAAAGTTGGACTTCTTACTGAAGGATATGATCAAATTGGAACCATGATAACATGGTACAATCACCCATACTATGTAACCCATTTGGAACAATTAGGCTTTCAGGTTGAAAAACAATATATTGAAAGTATATTCCCATTTTCAAATGTGAAACCAGAATTCTTTCAGAAAGCACAAGAATTAATCAAAAAACGTTACGGACTTAAAGCGCTTAATTTTACGAGAACCAAAGACATTATGCCTCATGTAGACAAAATGTTCGATTTGTTTAATGAAACTTATGCTAAACTAGCTTCGTTCGTAGCAATTTCAGACGTACAGAAAGAGTATTTCAAAAAGAAATATATCAGTTTTATCAATCCAGAATACATTAAATTTGTGGTTGATAAAGATGATAATTTAGTTGCTTTTAGTATCGTAATGCCAAGCTTCGTTGAAGCTTTACAGAAAATAAAAGGTAAATTATTCCCTTTTGGTTTTCTGCAATTATTAAAAGCGAAAAAACATAGTAAAGATGTTGTTTTTTACCTCATCGGAGTTCATCCTGAATATCAAAATAAAGGTGTAACAGCTATCATTTTTGATGAATATTACAAAACGTTTTCCGCAAAAGGAATCCAAAATTGCATTAGAACTCCAGAATTATTAGAAAATAATGCCATTCATTTGCTTTGGAAAAATTTTGATCCAATTATTCACTGTCAGAGAAAAACGTATTTGAAGAATCTTTAATTTTTAGTTTTCAGTCGCAGTCTCAGTATTCAGTTATTATGGACTTAAATAAATCTTCAATAATAGTTTGCGACGAATGTCGTAGCGAATTTTACGTAGATTCATCTGTCATGAAAAACCTATGTCCAGAATGTACGCATTATATTTATGGATATGAAAATTGCAAACACGAATTTAACAATGATCGTTGCTCAAAATGTTACTGGAACGGAAATTCTAGCGATTATATAAATAAACTTAAGTCTACCGATAAATATCATAATTTCAAAAAATAAAAAAAATCCATTCGCCCCCAAACGAATGGATTTTTCACTTTATAAAACACATCATTACTCTACTTTGCAATCTACTTTTATTAAAGTGTTTTGTGGATTAAATTTTAGTTTTTTTCTGTCTTTGAAAACAACTTTGTCATTAGCCTGCACTACATCTCCATATCCTTCAATTAAATTTCCATCCCTTTGAAGAAATACGACCTGTCTCATTGTAGAAGCGCCTTCAGACATAAATACATATTCAGCAATTAAAGTGTCGCCAACCATGTTTCCATTTATAATTCCGTCATTTTTATCTTTTCCAGAAATTTCATATTTCAATTTTCCGTTAACTTCTTGATGAGAATTAACATTAAAACTTAATTCAATTCTGCTATTATTTGCTGTTGACTCGTAACATTGATCGCCAGATGGTTCTACAATTTCAGCTTCTTTTGGCGGACTTGGTGTAATTTGAATCGGTTCTGTTGTCGTCGCTTCTTTTTTACAAGAAGTAAAAACTGCAAGCGCCATCACCGTAAGTGTTAGTACTTTTTTCATAATTTTTATTTTTATCTTGTGATTATGATACTAAAGTTACCTTAAATAAAAAAAATCCATTCGTATAACAAATGGATTTTTTTATATAATTTCCACTTAAGGAAATCTATTTTATACTGAATTTACGAAACGTCTACAGTTGTACGCTCTGCAATTTCTTTATAAGTTCCGTTAGTCAGTTTCTCACGAATCGCTTCGAAAGCAGTTAACGTTTCATTGATATCTTCTAAAGTATGAGAAGCCGTTGGTATCATTCTCAATAGGATAATTCCTTTTGGAATAACTGGGTAAACTACGATAGAAAGGAAAATACCATAATTTTCTCTTAAATCGTTTACCATTACCATTGCCTCAGGAATACTTCCTTCTAAGTAAACTGGTGTAATACAAGTGTTTGTATCTCCAATATTAAATCCTTTTTCTTTAAGACCGTTTTGCAACGCGTTTACGTTTTCCCAAAGTTTGTCTTTAATTGCAGAAGATTTACGCAATAATTCTAAACGTTTCAAAGAACCAATTGTCTGAATCATTGGCAACGCTTTAGCAAACATTTGAGAACGTAAGTTGTATTTCAAATAATCGATAACCGTTTTGTCAGCTGCTACGAAAGCTCCGATATTAGCCATAGATTTTGCAAAAGTAGAGAAGTAAACATCAATCTGATCTTGCACTCCCTGCTCCTCACCTGCTCCAGCACCTGTTTTACCCAATGTACCAAAACCGTGAGCATCATCTACTAATAATCTGAAATTGTATTTTTTCTTTAATTCAGCTATTTCTTTTAATTTTCCTTGCTGTCCTCGCATTCCGAAAACACCTTCAGTAATAAATAAAATACCTCCGCCTGTTTCTTCTGCCATTTTAGTAGCACGCTGCAAGTTTTTCTCCATACTTTCCAAATCATTGTGTTTGTATGTGAAACGTTTACCCATGTGCAAACGAACACCATCAATGATACAAGCATGTGAATCTACGTCATAAACGATAATATCATTTTTAGTAACCAAAGCGTCAATGATAGAAACCATTCCTTGGTAACCAAAATTCAACAAATAAGCAGATTCCTTCATTACAAATTCTGCCAATTCATTTTCTAATTGTTCGTGGTACGTAGTGTGTCCAGACATCATACGGGCTCCCATCGGATAAGCTGCACCAAACTGAATTGCTGCATCTGTATCTGCTTGACGAACTTCTGGATGATTAGCTAAACCTAAATAATCATTTAAACTCCAGTTTAAAATATTTTTTCCGTGAAATTGCATTCTAGGACCCAACTCTCCTTCTAACTTTGGGAAAACATAATAACCTTCTGCTTGAGAAGCCCATTTTCCTAAAGGTCCCTTATTGTCCTGAATTCTTTCGAATAAATCTTTTACCATAATATATGTAGTAATTTTTTTTACTTAATCAGCGAGCAAAAATAATCATTATTAATTTAAAATGAAGAACCTCAATTATTTTTATTCAAAAATATTATGCTTACATAAAACTATTAAGGATTTACGTAATAATGGCCTCAAAACTCTCCTAAACTCTGTAATGCTATAAAAACACGATTTTTATCATAATAAGTAAATCTAATTCTGGGGGGTTATTTTACTGGCATTCTTGAAGCGGAAATTAATTATTGAGGACATTATTAGCAACAAACCCAAAACCAAAAGGACACTAAATATCAAAATACTTTGAAAATATCCTGGAATTGTTCCTTCTCCAAAATAGAAAAACCAACCTTGAAGAAATAGCAAAACTTCTGTCGAAATATAGCCTAAAATAAAACACTTCATTCCTGCTTTTAATATTTCAGAATTAGCAGAAAGCATTTTATTCTGCAATAAAATGCCAAACAAAAAACCTGTTATGATTCCTAAAGTGGTTAAATGAATAAAACCAATTACAAAATTTCTAATTTGATGTGAAACTTCTGCCAGATTTGGAAAAATGGTCAGTAATTGTATTCCGACTTTCAAAAAAAGAGAACATAAAGCCAAACTGTAAACCATTTTTGCAATTTTATCTAAAGTGCTTTTGAAATAATTCATTTGAGATTTGAGCATTTTATAAAAATAAATAAAAGCTCCCAACTGAATTAAAACTCCCAAAATATTGATATAACTTAAAATGTCATTTTCTATAAACCATCGCATTGGAAAAGTAACTGTCAGCAATGTAGAAACAATTATCAAGAAATAAAACTTCTTAAATTTTACCTCATCAATTTTATTTTGAAATTGTTTAAAAAACAAAGCTAAAATTGCCAATATAAACCAGCCATTAAACTGAAAATGAAGAAAGAACTGAATTGCAATCTGATAAAAAGCGCTTTGTTTTCCTAACGTGCTCACAGCCGGTCCAAGACACCAAACTCCAAAAGTCGAGAGAATCATAAATAGAATTGAAACCAACAAAAATCTTTGTGATGGCGATTTATCTTTTGTGCAATCTTTCCATACCAAACGGCAAAAAACATAACTAAGCAAAATATGCATGGTTGAAAAAATAATCGAAAACAAAGCATATCCTTGAATTGGAAAAGCAATCATCATTCCGATAACTGAAAATTCTGTTAGCCAAAATAAGCGGTTATAAATTGGTTTCTGACTTTTTTCTTTTGGAATAAAAAAATGGACAACCAAAACATAAACAATCAAATATACCCAACCCAACATCGCAACATGCGAATGCGCATGAAGCAGAAAACTGTAGTTTACAAAATCTAAAGGAAAAAGATACATAAACCGCATTAATAATCCGAAAACACAGGCAATCAGAAAATTAAAGAAACAGCATAGTATCCAAGCTTTTTGAGAATTCATAAATGAATAAATTTTATTTAAACACATAGAAAAATAGGTTTTACATTTTCTACACAATCTTGTCATTTCGAGGAACGAGAAATCTTCACGAGAAGCTCTACAAAGATTGACTTTTAGCAAAGGAGTTACTTGCGAAGATTTCTCGTTCCTCGAAATAACAAACGTTGTCGAAAAGCTTCAAAATCAAAAATCTATGTTTCTATGTGTTTAATTTTGAGTTCAATCCATTAAATATAAGTTTTCTTAAAATAAAAAACACCGATAACTATCATGTTTAGATATTTTATCGGTGCTTTTCCACTATTAAAATTAACCTTTATTCTACTTCTACAAAGTCTTTTTCTAAAGTCACCGCTTTTGGAAATAAAATATTGTTTTCCAAATGAATGTGTTTGTGCAAATCTGCTTCAAACTCTTTCAGCATCGCAAAAGTCACTCTGTAAGTCGTGCAAGCATCTGCTGGCGGAGTGTAATTATTTGTCAATTCAGCAATTTCTCTAAAGCGCTCGCCTTCATTATCGTGTTCGTGCATCATCATTGCAATTGGATTCGAAACTGTTCCGAAAGAAGGCTGAGATAAAACCCCATCAGATTCTTTGGTTTTCACCATTCTTTTCACGAAAGGAAATAAAACCAATTCTTCTTTTTTCATGTGCTGAGATAATTCGCCAGCACAACCAATAAACAATTCGTTTATTTTAAATAATTCTGGGTGATTTGCTCCGTGAACTTTGCATAATTTATCTAAAAAAGGAAGTAAAACATTCATTTTTTCTTCCACATAGCGGTGATGCGTTTTCTCAATATAATCTGCCAATAAATCTAATGGCCATGAGTTAAAATCAATGCTCCCGCTATTTTCCGATTGTACAACTTGCAGCACATTTTGTAATAAATCATTGGCATCTATATTTTGTTTCTCACAAACTTCTGCTATTGTTCGATTTCCTTTGCAGCAAAAATCTATTCTATATTTTGAAAAAACTGCGGCTGTTCTAAAATCCTCAGCTACAAACGATCCTATTGTTTTGTTTTTTAAATTTTCCATGATAATCAATTTATATTTTTGTGTTTTACTTTTTGTTTTTTAATGTCAGTTCAAATACAAACCAAGCCATTGTTATGAACCCGATTCCGAAAATTGAATCTCCAATTGCACGAAGCCATTTTAAAGTAATCATCGTTGGCTGCTGCATTAATTCTGATGAACGAGCATACCACATACCGTGATTAATGCTTTCAATTGCCTGCCAAACTCCAATTGGTAATAAGCTCAAAATAGCCATTAGAAAAAGACCAATATTTAAAGACCAGAAAGTGATTTTAAGCAGTTTGGTATTCCAGCTCACATTTCGGTATAAACTTCTCAATACAAATAATACCAGACCAATTCCTAACATTCCATAAACTCCAAACAAAGCTGTGTGTCCGTGTAAAGGCGTTGTGTTTAACCCTTGAACATAATACAAGGCAATTGGCGGATTAATAATGAATCCGAAAATTCCGGCTCCAAGGAAATTCCAAAACGCTACAGAAATCATAAAGTAAATTGGCCATTTGTAATCGGCAATCCATTGTGTCGATTTTGAAATTTTATAGTTTTGATACGCTTCAAATCCGATTAAAGTTAAAGGCACAACTTCTAGCGCACTAAATGTTGCTCCTAAAGCCATAATTGCTGTTGGCGTTCCTGAGAAATACAAGTGATGGAATGTTCCTAAAATACCTCCAGACATGAAAATAATGGTTGCAAAAAGTACATTTAAAGTTGCTGTTTTCGTTTTTAATAATCCCAAACGAACAAACAAGAACGCAATTACAACTGTTGCAAAAACTTCAAAGAAACCTTCAACCCAAAGGTGAACTACCCACCATCTCCAATATTCTGCAATGGCTAAGTTGGTTTGTCTTCCCCACATTAATCCTGCTCCGTAGAACATGGCAATTGCAGTACAAGAAACTAGGAACAAAATGATTAGGTTTTTCTCTTCTGTTTTTTTCTTCAAAACAGGAAGCAAAGGACGAATCATTAAAGCCAACCACAAAAACAGTCCAACTAAAAGGAAAATCTGCCAGAAACGACCCAAATCAACATATTCGTAACCTTGGTGTCCAAACCAGAAATTTTGAACTAAATTTAATTTCTGCATTACTCCAAACCATTGTCCAGCCATTGAACCTAAAACAATAATTAAAAGAGCAATAAACAAGAAGTTGATTCCAAAACATTGAAATTTAGGATCTTTACCAGAAACTGCTGGAGCAATATACAATCCTGTTGCCAGCCAAGCCGTTGCAATCCAGAAAATGGCCAATTGCGTATGCCATGTTCGCGTTACAGCATAAGGCAAGATTTTATCAATCGGAATTCCGTATAAACCATTTCCTTCCACTCCATAATGCGCAGTAATAATTCCGAAAACCATTTGTAAAACCATCAGCAAGCTTACTATCCAAAAATATTTGGTTACCAATCCCATAGATTTTGTTTTGCCTTGTTTAATAAGCGGATCTTCTTTTGGAAGGGGAAACCCCTCTTCTTCACCAGATTTTGCATGATAGAAAACTAAGATTCCAACACTCAAAATCAATAAAATAATACTTACTCCAGACCAAGCTAAAAGTTCTGTTGTCGCTTTATTCCCAACCAATTCATCTGATGGCCAGTTGTGCGTATACGAAATATCTCCGTCAGGACGATTGGTAACCGTTGCCCAAGTTGCCCAGAAGAAAAAAGCATTCATTTTATGCATTCTTTCTACATCTGTAATAGAGTTTTTCGGAATGGCATATTCTTCTCTCAACTTATCAAATTGAGGATCATTCGTAAAAAGACCTTTATAATATTCGCTTAAATGCTCAATCGCAGCCAAACGATTTTCAGAAATGGTAAGCACACCAGTGTCAGCATTGTAACGATTGGTTCTTAAATCTTTCTGAAGTCGGATCTTTAAAGACGATTGTTTTTCAGCATCCAATTCTTCATATTTTTTATTAAAGTCTTTTTTGGCATAAATATCCAATATAAAAACAGCTTCTCTATGGAGCCAATCTGCGGTCCAGTCTGGAGCCACATAAGCACCGTGTCCCCAGATAGATCCCACTTCCTGGCCACCTATACTTTGCCAGATATTTTGTCCGTCCTTAATTTCGCTTTCGCTAAAAACAACCTTTCCAGAATCGGTCACAATTTCTTTTGGAACGGGCGGTGCCTGCTGATAAATCTCGTAACCATAATAACCCAACACTGCAAATGAAACACTCATTACCAATGCGAAAACCAGCCATAGTTTTTTTTCTCTTTTCATTATTCTATTTATTCAATAAAAGACATTTTTATCCTTTATTAGTTTTTAAAAAAACTCCAAAGCCAGTTACAGCATTTGGAGCTTTAAATTATTTACTCAACAATTAATACGCCTTTCATCATAGCTACGTGCCCAGGGAAAGAACAAATAAATGGATATGATCCTTTTTTATCAATTGTAAACTCGATTGTATCTTCTTCTCCGCCACCAATTAATTTAGTGTGTGCAATGATTGAAGCTTTTTCAGATTCCGGAATATAATCAGTTGCTTTGGCATCATTAGCTTTTAAAGCAAAAGCAGCTTGGTCTGTTCCTTCTTGTAAAATCACTAAATTGTGTCCCATTGCTTCTTTCGGAATTTTACCAACGTGTTTCAAAGTCAATTTGATTGGTTTCCCTGCAACAGCTTTCAATTCGTTTGTATTAAACTGCATTTGGTCATTCCCTTCAATAACTAAAACATTTTCTTCTGCTGGAGCAACTGTCGGAGCTTGTTCACCTTCAGTAGAAGCTTCAGTTGTTTCTGTCGACTCCGCTGGAGCTGTTTCTTTTTTTCCGCAAGAAGTAACCGCTAAAAATCCCATTAGGATTAATACTGAAATTTTGGTTTTCGTATTCATTTTTATGATAATTTATTAATGTTATTCGTTTATGTTTAATGTTTTCAAAAAGAAATCTCCCGATTTCACATCTGAAGCAAGCTGTTCTAAGGTTGTTTTAGTCAACATTTCTAAAAGCAAACCTCGTATTTTCTTGAATTCGTGATGAACTGGACAAGGATGTTCTTCTGAGCATTCTTTTAACCCTATTCCACAACCGCTATATATTTTATTTCCATCAATAGCGTCTACAATCTGAATTAATTTTACAGATTTTGATGCTTCTGGCGAAACTTCAAATCCGCCACCTACTCCTTTTGCTGAATGAATAATGCCATTTTTGGTCAAAATCTGCATAATTTTGGCTGTAAATGGTTCTGGCGAATCAATTTCTTTCGCAACATCTTTTATTCCAACTCTTATTCCTTTAGAAGATTTGGTTGCAATAAATATTGAAGCTCTTATTCCATATTCACACGCTTTTGAAAACATACATCCTTAATTAATTCTCAACAAAGATATACAGGTTTTATATAAAAGACAAATTTATCCTTAATTAATTGTAAAAGGGCAGAAAATTATTTATAATGAAACTAATTAGTACTAATAACAACACATATTCACCATTCAATTCTTATAAAAACCAATTTTAATTTTAACTTTGAGAGTATTAAAACTTAAATATTTAACAAATGCCTTTAAGCAATTCAAAAGATTTAAAACTGGCAGTTCTTATTGATGCAGACAATGTGCCTTATAGCAATGTAAAAGGTATGATGGAAGAAATTGCAAAACTAGGAACGCCAACCACGAAAAGGATTTATGCCGATTGGACCAAACCAAATGCGAATGGCTGGAAAGGCGTTTTATTGGAACATGCTATCACTCCTATTCAGCAATATAGCTATACAGTTGGGAAAAATTCGTCAGATTCTGCTTTGATTATTGACGCAATGGATTTGCTTTATTCTGGAAAATTAGATGGCTTTTGCATCGTTTCTAGCGACAGCGATTTTACACGACTTGCTGTAAGACTTCGTGAATCAGGCATGAAAGTAATTGGAATTGGAGAAAAGAAAACGCCAAATTCGTTTATTGTAGCCTGCGATCGATTTATTTATATTGAAGTTTTGGACGGCGCAACTCAAAAGAAAAAACCAAAAGAGGTAGTCGCTGCAGACACCAAGAAAATTGTCGAAAAGCCTGCTGAAAAAGCGCTTCATAAAGTTGACAAACAAACAATCGAATTGATTGAATCTACGATTGAAGATATTGAAGACGATGATGGATGGGCATTCTTAGGAGATGTCGGCAATCTGATCGTGAAGAAAAAACCTGAATTTGACCCTCGTAATTATGGTTATTCTAAACTTACTCCTATGCTTAAATCGCTTACCGATATTTTGGAAATTGACGAAAGAGAGTCGGACAAAAAAGGAATCAAACACGTCTATGTCCGTTTAAGATTCAACTAATTATCGCATTTATTACCTATTAATTTTTTAAAAACATGAGAAAAAAATTCTTTATTTACGGATTCTTATTGTTTATAATTGTTGCCGCAATTTATTATTACACCGGACGAGGCTATTTACTCGTAATTATTCTTCCGATTTTGCTAATTGTGGGAATTTACAACGCATCTCAAGAAAAACATGCTATTTTAAGAAACTTTCCTGTCTTAGGCTATTTCAGGTACTTATTTGAAATGATTGCGCCTGAGATTCAGCAGTATTTTATCGAAAGATCTACTGATGGAAAGCCTTTTTCAAGAAATCAGCGCTCATTAGTGTATCAAAGAGCCAAAAATATTGATTCAAGCACTCCATTCGGTACACAATTAAACTTAAACACAGAAAATTACGAAGGAATAAAACACTCTATTTTTCCAGCGAAAGTAAACGAAGAACTGCCTCGCGTATTAGTCGGCGGAAAAGATTGCAAACAGCCTTATTCTGCTTCTTTGTTTAACGTCTCTGCAATGAGTTTTGGATCATTGAGCGAGCATGCCGTTCGCGCCATCAATATCGGAGCGAAAAAAGGGAATTTCTACCAAAATACCGGAGAAGGCGGTTTAACCGACTACCATTTGGAAGGTGGCGGTGATATTACTTGGCAAATTGGAACAGGATATTTTGGGTGCCGAGATGCAGAAGGAAATTTCAGTCCTGAAAATTTCTCAGCAAAAGCAAACCTGCCAAATGTAAAAATGATTGAAATTAAACTTTCTCAAGGAGCAAAACCAGGTCATGGAGGTGTTCTTCCTGCGAAAAAAAATACAGAGCAGATTGCTAAAATTAGAGGAGTTGTGCCACATACAATGATTCTTTCTCCTCCTGGACATCATGCTTTTTCTGATTCAAAAGGCTTAATACTATTCATTAAGCAATTACGTGATTTATCTAATGGAAAGCCTATCGGATTCAAATTATGTATTGGGAACACAGCTGAGTTCGAAGCTATCTGTCAAGAAATGATTAATGAAGATACTTACCCAGATTTCATTACCGTTGATGGAGCTGAAGGCGGAACGGGTGCTGCTCCGCTTGAATTTGCTGATGGTGTCGGAATGCCTTTTGAACCTGCCTTGATTTTCGTAAACAAAACTTTAGTGCGTTTAGGCATCCGCGATAAAATGCGCATTATTGGAAGCGGAAAAATCATTTCTGGATATTCTATTTTGCATGCCATTGCTCTTGGAGCAGATATGTGCAACAGCGCGAGAGGATTTATGTTTTCTCTTGGCTGCATTCAAGCATTACGCTGCCATAATAACGAATGTCCGACTGGGGTGGCAACACAAAACAAAATGCTTATGAAAGGTTTGGTTGTAACAGATAAATCTGAAAGAGTGTACCACTTTCATAAAAATACTTTGCATGCCGCTAATGAACTTTTGGCTGCCGCTGGAAAAACATCATTTGCAGATGTAGACATCAATATTTTTATGCGTGGAGACGAGTTCACTAACTTATCAGAACTCTATTTCCCAGATAACTTGAAAAACGTTACTCAATTCTCATAAAACAGAAAAGCCTCTTCAAAATTGAAGAGGCTTTTTCTTAAAATCTATTTTAATTACAATTTTGCTGTTTCTTTTGATTTTGCAGTTCCTTCTAAAACTGCCAATTCATCTTGATCTACTAATTCCTGTGCTAAAATAGCATTATTATAAGCCAAGAAGTATACATCGAACTTTACCCCTTCGGCAATCAAAGAAGGAGAAATTTGATCGTTTTTGATCATCTCTTTCAATAAATCTGGAAAAGATTCTTTGTAGGCTAGTTTATTGGCATCGTTTTCTTCTAAATTAGTTTCAATTCTGATTTCGATTTTATTGTCATCCAGAAAAGCTTTTGCTGTTGTACTGGTAATGCCACTCCCTTTTATCGAAGATAAATTGTTATAATTGCTTACATGCTCCTGTATTTTCTGCTTTGTATTTTTACAGCTGACTAAAAATAATGCAAAAGCAAGTGCAAATGCGATTTGGGTAATTTTTTTCATAATTCTTTGGTTTAATAGTTATTTTTTAACTCAAACATAATTAATTCATAACATAAAAACAACATTCAATTACAAAAAAGCACACACAAATATTTGAAAACAAACCAATTATATTCTTAAAAAAGGATTATTTGTAAGAATAAAAAAGTTTCATTTACAATTAATTTTTGGTCTTAAATACAAAAAAGTCTCTTTAAAATTTATTTAAAGAGACTTTTAATATGTAAGAATCAAAATGATCTGTTTTTTGCAAAAATGTGATTTCTTATTTCAAAAAATCTTTAAGAGATTCCCCTGTTAAGGTTTCTTTGTCTAAAACCGTATTATCGTCTGCTAGAAAATAAACGTCAAACTGTACTCCTTCCTCAATCAATTGTCTTGGAATTTCGTCTTTATCTATCATTACTTTTATCAATTTTGGAAAAGAAATAATAGATGCCGATTTGTTAGCTTCATTTTGCTCTAAATCAGTTTCAAATCGCAATTCAATCTTATTATCATTAATATAACCTCTTGCTGTGGTAAGTGTAACATTATCAGCTCTAAAACTTGGAGCAATCGTTTTGTTGTACGTAACAACATACTCTTGAAGTTTCTGTTTGGTATTTTTACAGCTTAAAAGCGTCAACACTATCATTATTGCAAAGGCAATCTGGCTTATTTTCTTTAGCATAATCTTTTATTTTAATTTTTGAAGTCTTAATAACGCCTCAAGATAGTAATAATCTGCGTAATTTATAGAGCAATCTATTTCACTATTTGCAGGTTTATGACCTGTTGAATGCAATAAAAATGCTGAATTTACATCATGGCTTTGATAATTATTAGAAAGCGAAACAATCATCTTTTTAGCTTTTGTTAAGTATTCCGCTTTCAAACTCTTATCTTTTGTGTACGAACTTAATTCTAAAAGTGCAGATGAAACAATGGCTGCAGCCGAAGCATCTCTTGGTTCATTAGGAATATTTGGCGCATTAAAATCCCAATAAGGCACCAAATCTTCTGTAGTTAATTTATCCAAATAAACTCGTGCCAATTTATGGGCAAAATCTAAAAACTTAGCATCTTTTGTTTCTCTGTACGTCATTGTAAAACCGTAAATCGCCCACGCCTGACCGCGAGCCCACATACTGTCGTCACTGTAACCTTGGGCGGTTCTTCCCTTTATCTTTTTTCCTGTTTCGTAATCGTAAATAATAACATGATACGAAGTATTATCTGGTCTAAAATGATTTGCCATTGTGGTTTCGGCATGTTTTACAGCAATATCATAAAGTTTCTTGCTTCCACCATTTTTAGAAGCCCAAAATAAAAGCTCCAAATTCATCATATTATCAATAATAGTATTATGTCCTCCCATTTTATTATGAGGCCAAGACTGAATTGTTCCCACTTTCGGATTAAAAAGCGTCGCCAATGTATCTGCAGTTCTTAAAATAATCTGTTTGTACTCTGGATTTTTAGTCAATCTGTATCCGTTTCCAAAACTATTAAAAATCTGAAATCCTAAATCATGATCACCTGCTTTGCTGGTAGAAAGTGGCGTTAAAAAGCGACTGAATTTATCAGCTTCTTTTTCCCATTTTTTGTCTTTGGTTGCTTCGTACAAAAACCACAGTTCTCCAGGCCAGAAACCGCTCGTCCAATCTTTATAGCCAACAAATTTCCATTCATTGCTTCCATTAGGAACTGTTCTAGGGGAAGTTCCGTCATTTGGAATCACTTTTAAAGTTTTAGAAGCTTGTTCTGCGCAATAATCCAATTGCTTTTTAATATTAAATGAATTGTTTTTTTGGGAATAGCCTTGATTTCCTAATAGAAATAAAGCTGCAATCAGGGTAAAAAATTTTGCCTTCATGTGGTTATTTTGATAGATAATTAATTAACTGATAAATGTATAAAATAAAGTGACGCTATTCAGGTTTTGTATTTTTTGTTACCTAAAAATGGATTATTGATACACTATTTTAAGACATAAGATTTAGTTTGTCATTCCGAGTAACGAGGAATCACACGAGAAATTCCCCAAAGTAATTCGCCAATCTTTGTCGATCTGCGAGTGCGATTTCTCGTTCCTCGGAATGACAAACGAGGCTTAATTTCTTTTAAAAATTTATCCTAAATTTGCTTTAACCAAAACCTAATCTCAACTTGAACAAAACCAGAATCAACTATTTTCTAATCTTTCTAACCATCATTTTCCTCGGAGTACTGTCAAGAAAAATTCCTTTTATCCCTTTATGGATCGGCGATTTTCTTTACGCTGTAATGATTTACTTTTTAGTTAGAATTTTCTTTCCATCAAAAAAGTTTTGGTTGGTAATACTACTTTCCCTTTTTATTTGTTATGGAATTGAGTTTTTACAACTTTATCAAGGCAATTGGATTGTTGAACTTAGAAAAACACTTTTTGGAAGATATGTTTTAGGTCAAGGATTTTTATGGTCGGATATTTTGGCCTATACATTCGGAATTTCACTTACCTTTATTATTGAAAAATCATTTTTAAAATACTACCACAATGAATCTCGTTTTCGCATCAAACAACAAAAATAAAATCGCAGAAATTCAAAGTATGCTTCCAGAAAGCATTAAAATATTAAGTTTAGAAGATATTAATTGTTTTGAAGACATTCCTGAAACAGCAGACACCATAGAAGGAAATGCAATTTTAAAAGCTGATTATGTAACTCAAAAATATGGTTACGATTGTTTTGCAGATGATACAGGTCTAGAAGTAGATGCTTTAAATGGCGAACCTGGAGTTTATTCTGCGCGTTATGCGGGCGAGCAAAAAAATGCAGATGACAACATGAACAAGCTTTTGGAGGCTTTAAAAAATAAGGAAAATCGCAGCGCCCAGTTCAAGACCGTTATTACTTTAAACTTAAAAGGAAAACAATATTTGTTTACCGGAATTGCAAAAGGAGAAATTACATTCACAAAAACAGGAACAAATGGATTTGGTTACGATCCTATTTTTAAGCCTGAAAATTTCAATGAAACCTTTGCCGAATTGCCTTTAGCTACCAAAAACACTATAGGTCACCGCGGAAAAGCTGTTAAGCAACTCATTGATTTTCTGAACACCACAAAATAATTGTTTAAAATACAACATTTTAGAGGCCAAATTTTACATTTCGCGACGTATTTTTTTGCTTGTTTCCGCATTTCTTGCAAAAATTTATTTTAATAAAACTGTAACTTTTTGATAATCAATTATTAATAAATACATAATTATTAAAAACGCATTAGTATATCTGAATAATTAACAGTAATTTTGCACCCTATTTTAAAACACATATGAATAAATTTGAACAATTAGGATTGAATGAATCGTTACTGAAGGCGATTTTAGATCTAGGATTTGAAAATCCGTCAGAGGTACAGGAAAAGGCGATTCCCCTATTATTGGAAAAAGACACGGATATGGTTGCGTTGGCTCAAACAGGGACAGGGAAAACGGCAGCTTTCGGTTTTCCGCTAATTCAAAAAATTGATGCCGACAACAGAAATACACAAGCATTAGTTTTATCGCCAACACGCGAGTTATGTTTACAGATTACTAACGAACTTAAAAACTACTCAAAATACGAAAAAGGTATTAATGTGGTAGCAGTTTACGGAGGAGCTAGTATAACAGAACAAGCAAGAGAAATAAAGAGAGGTGCACAAATCATTGTGGCAACTCCAGGAAGAATGCAAGACATGATTAACAGAGGTCTAGTAAACATTAAAAACATAGATTACTGTGTTTTGGATGAGGCTGACGAAATGTTAAACATGGGATTCTATGATGATATCGTATCTATTTTATCAGATACTCCAGACGAAAAAAGCACATGGTTGTTCTCTGCAACTATGCCTCAAGAGGTGGCTAGAATCGCAAAACAATTCATGAGCGATCCATTAGAAATTACTGTAGGTACAAAAAATTCAGGTTCATCAACAGTATCTCACGAATTTTATTTAGTAAATGCTCGTGACCGTTATGAAGCTTTAAAACGTTTAGCTGATGCTAATCCAGACATTTTCTCTGTAGTTTTCTGTCGTACAAAAAGAGACACTCAAGCTATCGCAGAGAAGTTAATTGAAGATGGTTATAGCGCCGCTGCGTTACACGGAGATTTATCTCAAGCGCAACGTGATGGTGTAATGAAATCGTTCCGTGGAAGACAAATTCAGATGCTTGTTGCTACTGACGTTGCTGCACGTGGTATTGACGTTGATAACGTAACTCACGTTGTTAACTACCAATTGCCTGACGAGATTGAAACTTACAACCACCGTTCTGGACGTACGGGTAGAGCTGGAAAATTAGGTACTTCTATTGTAATTGTTACAAAAAGCGAGTTACGTAAAATTTCAACTATTGAGAGAATCATCAAACAAAAGTTTGTTGAAAAAACTATTCCATCTGGAATTGAAATCTGCGAAATTCAGTTATTGCACTTAGCTAACAAAATTAAAGATACTGAGGTTGATCACGAAATTGACAACTATTTACCAGCAATCAACAACGTTCTTGAAGATTTATCTAAAGAAGAGTTGATTAAGAAAATGGTTTCAGTAGAATTTAACCGTTTCATCACTTACTACAAAAAGAATAGAGATATTTCTGTTCAATCTTCTGGTGAGAGACGTGAAAGAGGTGATTCTGAACCAAGAGAATTCAGTAATAATGGAGCAGTTCGTTATTTTGTAAACATTGGTTCTAGAGACAACTTCGACTGGATGTCATTAAAAGATTACTTGAAAGAAACATTAGACTTAGGTCGTGATGATATCTTTAAAGTAGATGTAAAAGAAGGTTTCTCTTTCTTTAACACAGATCCACAGCATACAGACAAAGTAATGGACGTTTTAAACAACGTTCAATTAGAAGGCCGTCGTATCAATGTTGAGATTTCTAAAAATGATGGTGGCGGAAGACGTGATCACAACAACCGTGGCGGAAGACGTGATTCTGGAAGAAGAGAAGGAAACTTCGCTCCAAGACGTGAAGGCGGTTTCAGAAGCGACAGAAGTTCTTCTAGAGATGGAGGTTCACGTGATGGAGGTTTCAGAAGCGACAGAAGCTCATCTTCAAGAAGAGAAGGCGGTTTTAGAAGCTCTGCTCCAAGAAGTGAGGGTGGTTCAGATAGAGCTCCAAGACGTTCTGAAAACTTTGGAGATAGTTCAAGACCAAGAAGATCAAGAAGAGATTAATATTTCAATTTCTTTAAATACAAAATCCCAAATTCCATATTACTTGGAATTTGGGATTTTTTTTTATGTCAAAAAATTTTATTTTTCGTAAATCGCTTCTGTAATCTAAACATAACCTTCACTACTCATTTTTATTTAACCTAAAAAAGCAACACTACTGCCTTTGTTAATTTTCTTATAATTAAATTCCAAGACTGCGAGATATTTAATCCCTATTTACTACTTTTAGAGCTTTAAATCAGGATATGAAATATTTCGCAATTTTCTTTTTTACACTTTTCGCTAGCATTGGTTTTGCGCAAGATACACAGCAACAGCCGACAGTTCCTCAAAGAGTTTCAGGTTATGTTATTAATGATGATAGCAAACAGCCTCTTGCCGGCGTAAACATCATTAACACCAACAAAGTACGAGGTGCAAAATCTGACGAAAAAGGGTATTTTGAAATTGACGTGCAAGTCAATGATACACTACATTTTTCTATTCTAGGATTTCAATCATTAAGAATTAGAGTCACAAATGACTGGATAAAAAATAAAGTAACGAGAATTCAGCTTACCGAAAAAGCAATTGCTTTGGAAGAAGTTGTCATTGCTCCTTTCTCTCTGACAGGATATCTTGAAATTGATTCTAAATTAATTCCAACAAAAGAAAACTATCGTTACAGCATTTCTGGACTTACGCAAGGTTACGAAGCTGGTGAATATGCTCCAAATGCTTTTGGGAAAGTCCTCGGTTCGATTTTTAACCCCGCCGATATGCTCTACAATTTCTTTGGAAAAAATGGTAAAGAACTCAAGAAACTTAAAGAGATGAAAAAGGACGATACCGTACGAACACTCTTGGAGTCCAAATATGACCGCGAAACAGTTGCTGTACTATTAGGAGTAAGCAAGGATGAAATCCCCGAAATTATGCACCGCTGCAACTATTCTGATTCTTTCATCCAGACAGCAAACGACCTTCAGATTATGGATGCGATAAGCGCTTGTTACGAACAGTATAAAGTCTTAAAAAGAAATTAATAATATTTTATCATAAAAAAATCCTCAATTTAAGATTGAGGATTTTTTTTAGTCGCAGTTGACAGTCTCAGTTTAACAGTTCTACGAACTGAATACTGAGACTGCGACTGAAAACTATTTAACTGGTATATTCTCAAGAATTTCTAATACAAATTTCCAATATTTTTGTGCCGATGAAATACTTGCTCTTTCATCTGGAGAGTGCGCTCCGTGAATTGTCGGTCCAAAAGAAATCATATCCATATCAGGATAATTTGTTCCTAAAATTCCGCATTCTAAACCTGCGTGACAAGCTACAACTTTTGGCTGTTCGCCATTTTGTTTTTCGTAAATGCCTTTTAAAACTTCTAATATCTCAGAATTCACATTCGGAGTCCAACCTGGATACGAACCTGAAAGTTCTACTTCGCATCCCACCAATTCGAACGCAGAACGTAACGAATTAGCCAAATCAAATTTAGAAGATTCAACAGAAGAACGCGTCAAACATCCTACTAAGATCTCTCCATCTTTAATAACAACACGAGCAATATTATTTGAAGTTTCAACCAAATCAGCCATATCAGCACTCATTTTATACACTCCATTTTGAGCTGCATAAATCGCTCTGATAATCCCTTCTTGAACTCCTAAATCCATTACTTTTTCAGACAATTCACTTTTTACGATTTCAATAGTCAAGTTAGGCTCCGTTGTTTTGTATTCGGCTTTGATATCAGAAATGATTTCCTGCATATCATACACATAAGCCTCATCAAACATCTGAGAAATGATAACCTTTGCAAAACTTTCTCTTGGAATTGCATTTCTCAAACTTCCTCCGTTAATTTCAGCAATCTGCAACCCGAAGTTTTCAAAACCATCAAACAACAAACGGTTCATGATTTTATTGGCATTTCCTAAACCTTTATGAATGTCCATTCCTGAATGTCCTCCGTTTAAGCCTTTTACTGTAATAGTATATCCAACAGAACCTTCTGGAACTTCTTCTTCATGATACGTTCTTGTTGCTGTTACATCAATTCCGCCAGCACACCCAATATCAATTTCATCGTCTTCTTCAGTATCCAAATTTAATAAAATCTGACCTTGCAGAATTCCTCCTTTTAAGTTTAAAGCTCCTGTCATTCCAGTTTCTTCGTCAACAGTAAACAATGCTTCTATTGCTGGGTGCGGAATATCTTTGCTTTCCAGAATAGCCATAATAGTCGCCACTCCTAACCCATTATCAGCTCCAAGTGTTGTGCCACGAGCGCGAACCCAGTCACCATCAACATACATGTCAATTCCTTGTGTATCAAAATCAAAAACTGTATCTGCATTTTTTTGGTGTACCATATCTAAATGCCCCTGCATTACGATTGGTTTACGATTTTCCATCCCTGGAGTTGCCGGTTTTCTGATGATTACGTTTCTAATTTCATCTTCGAAAGTTTCTAAACCTAAGCTGTTTCCAAAGTTTTTCATAAACTCAATGACACGCTCTTCTTTCTTGGATGGACGAGGAACTTCGTTTAAATCTGCGAATTTGTTCCAAAGTGCTTTTGGTTCCAGATTTCTTACTTCTTGACTCATTATATTTTGTTTGATGTTTAACAATTAAGAGCTTCAAAGTTACAAAGTTTAATTGCTTTTTTTGCCACGAATTGCACGAATTAGCACAAATTATCGGCTTTAAAATCAAAACCCCAAAATACTATTCTTTTTAGTTATAAATAATTGTATTTATATTTACGTATCTAAAAATTGCGCCGTGAAATCAAAATACATTTTACCTTTATTTCTTATAGTTCAAATTATTTTTTATAAAATTCTTGTTTACTTTCCAGATTTTGTGGAGGGCTTCTACAGCAAAAATTTATATATCAGGATTTCACATTTTTCAAGAATGCTTTTAGGCAAAATTCCATTTTCTGTTGGCGACTTTTTTTATGGACTCTTAATCATTTCTATGATCAGCTGGTTTTGGAGAATCAGAAAGACATGGAAAACAGACTGGAAAGATCATCTTTTAAAAATAGTAGGCAAAATTTCTATTTATTACTTTTTGTTCCATCTACTTTGGGCTTTCAATTATTATCGTGAGCCCCTTTCTCAAAAAATGAATATCAAAAGAGAATATAGCGATGCAGATTTATTGGCCTTTACCAAAAAACTAATTATAAAAACCAATGAAATTCAGTTTAAAATCACAAAAGATAAAAACGAAAAAATTCAGCTTCCTTATTCTCAAGAAGAAGTTTTTAAAATGAATATAAACGGATATGATAATCTTGCTCGAGAACATTCGTATTTTAAGTACGAGACTTTAAGCGTTAAAAAATCATTATTCAGTCTTCCCTTAACTTATATGGGATTTGGAGGTTATCTTAATCCGTTTACAAACGAGGCACAAGTAAACAATTTACTTCCAATGTATTCTTTCCCTCTTACCTCTTCTCACGAAATGGCACATCAGATAGGTTTTGCGAGCGAAAACGAATGTAATTTTATTGGCGTTTTGGCATCTGTGAAAAACGATAATTTGTATTTTCAATATTCAGGATACAGTTTTGCTTTGCGTTATTGCCTTGGAATATGGAAATTTAAAAACGAGAAAATTTTTGAAATTTTAAAAAAGCAAGTAAATACTGGAATTTTAAAAAACTATCAGGAAAGTCAAGATTTCTGGAAAAAATACGACACTTTTATAGACAAAGGTTTTCATTTTTTATACGATAATTTCCTGAAATCAAATAACCAGAAAGATGGCATGGAAAGCTACAGCAGGTTTATTGACCTCATGATTAATTATTACAAAACAAGAGAACTATAAAGTTTGCCACGAATTACACCAATTAGCACAAATTTTAAAAAACTCAACTTTAATCTATTCTGTTTGAGAAGTAATTCGGGAAATTTGTGAAATTCGTGGCAAAAAGTAAACCATCAACTGTAACAAAAATGATTTCATAACTACTAATACATTATGAGCGAAAATCTAGAACAGTCATTTGTTGCGCAGCTGCAGGCAAATCAGAATATAATCCACAAGATTTGTAGATTATATACTGCTGGAGAAGATGCTCATAAAGACCTGTTTCAAGAGATTACCATTCAGCTTTGGAAAGCTTATCCAAAATTTAGAGGCGACAGTAAATTTTCGACTTGGACATATCGTGTTGCCTTAAACACAGCAATTACCTTATACCGCAAAACCAAAAGAACTATTTCGACCGTAGATTATGAAAACCATCAGCATTTTGTAAAAGATGTTGACTACAATTATGAGGAAGAGGAACAGATTAAACTGATGTACAAAGCAGTTTATCAATTGAATGACATTGAAAAGGCATTAGTTTTTATGTATTTAGAAGACAAAGATTATCAAGAAATAGCTGAAACCTTAGGAATCAGCGAAGTGAATGCGCGCGTGAAAATGAACAGAATTAAGGGGAAACTTAAAAAAATACTAAATCCTTAAAATTATTATGAAAGAACTGGATTTATTAAAAAAAGATTGGCAAAAGAACTCTGATTCTTTTCAACAAATTTCTGAAAACGAAATCTATAAGATGATTCACAGAAAGTCATCTTCCATTGTAAAATGGATTTTGATTATCAGTATTTTGGAAATTTCGTTTTGGACATTTTCAAATTTATTCATCAATACAGACGACGTATTGCATAAAATGAATCACCCTGAAATTGTAACCGCTTTAGAGTTTCTAACGTACTTTAATTATGTTGTCGTACTGATTTTTGTTTACATTTTCTATAAAAATTACAAAACAATTTCGACCACCATAGCCACAAAATCATTAATGAGTGCTATTTTAAGAACCCGCAAAACGGTTCAATATTATGTTTGGTATAATCTAGGAATGATTGTTATAACAGCTATTTTAAGCTTCTTTATTGCATTTGTTTACAATCCAGACATGGAATTTCTAAGAGAAAAATTAGCCATGAACGGAAAAGCCATGTTTGTTACAATCGGGATATTATTCCTAGTGATATTAGGCTTCTTCGGATTGTTCTGGTGTTTCTACAGAATTATTTACGGAACGCTTTTAAGACGATTGTACGCAAATTATAAGGAGTTGAAGAAGATTGACTTTTAAAGTTGCTAAGGTTCTGAGACGCTATGCCGATAGCTATCGGGTCTAAGCTTTTTTTCTGAAATTCCAAAGATAAAATTCCAAATTCCAACTGATAAAACTTGAAAACTTGATACAAAATCGATTTGTCACCCTTAGCGAAGTCGAAGGGCACAAAGTTTGACGTAAGCTTCAACTTCGCTCAGCCAGACAAAGCAAACTTTAAACTTTAAACTTTAAACTTTAAACCTGAAACAAAACTCTAGTAATCCCATTGTCTCATTTTATTCAGTTCTTCTTGCGCTTTTATTTCTTCAGCTGGAATAACTTTTAAAAATGAAGGGTGCTGTTCGATGGCGTATTCTACTTTTTCAACGATTTGTTCAATGGTATCATTTTCATAATCAATATCAAGGGGTTCTTTGATGATGAAAGATTGCAGAATTCCTTTTTTCTTCATTCGAAGTCCTTTTTTGTCGAATGATCTACGGAAACCATCAATTACAATAGGAATAACGATTGGTTTGTGTTGTTTAATGATATGAGCGGTTCCTTTACGAACTGGTTTGAATGATTTTGTCGTTCCTTGCGGGAAAGTAATAACCCAACCATCTTCAAGCGCAATTCTAATGTTTTCAGTATCATTCGGATTCACTTCTCTTTTTTCGGTCACATCAACACCTTTTGATCGCCAAGTTCTCTCAACTGTAATGGCGCCTACATAAGCCAAAATTCTTGGCAGTAAACCAGCCTGCATCGTTTCTTTTGCCGCCACATAATAAATATTCATTTTGGGCTGCCACAAATAACCAATATTCTTAATCGTGTCTTGACGTCCTGATAAACTGGCATTAAAGACATGAAACATCGCTACAACGTCTGCAAAATAAGTTTGGTGGTTGGAAATAAACAAAACATTAGTATCTGGAAGTGTCTTAATAATTTCAGATCCTTCAATCTGTAATTCATTAAAACCTCTATATCTCTTATGAGTCATGGCACCTAGAACTCGGATCAACCATTTCTTGATGAATAATATATGCCCAAAAGGATTTCGTTTAAACAATCCCATAACTAATTTATCTTATTTTTTTGTTAGGTCGCAAACATACAAAAATTATTCTTTTAGCAACACTTTAAAACATTTTCTCGAATTAAGCGATATTCAAATGAATATCAAATCGTTAAATAAACTTTATCAAATTTATTTTACCATCGCTTCTTTTAAAACATCTCGCAATTCACTCAAAATCATTGCCGTGGCTCCCCAAACAACATGATTCTGAATATTAAAGGCAGGAACTAAAATATTGGCTCCATAAGAAGTTGATAATCTGGCTTCGATAATAATATCATCATTTAAAAAAACAGATAAAGGCAGTTCGATAATTCCGGCAACTTCTCTTATATCAGGATAAAAAGAAAGCTCTTCTTTGGCAATTCCTAAAAACGGATGCACCAAAAAGTTGCTTGGCGGAATATACATCGGTGAAAAATGTTTAACAATGTCTATTTTATCACTCGTAATTCCAACTTCTTCATGGGTTTCTCTAAGCGCTGTAGTTTCAAAATTTAAATCTTCCTTCTCGTATTTCCCGCCTGGAAATGCAATCTGAGCTGAATGAACTCCGTCATAAGCATTTCTAACAATCAAAACCAGATGCGTTTTTCCCTGTTTGGGATAAAACAGCATCATTACTCCCGCCATTCTAGCGTTTAATGCTTCAATATCAAGATTTTTTAATCCCTCTATACGCTCTTTTGGAGCCATTTTTAAATGTGAAGTTACTGCTGGCAGCTCTACTGGAATTATATTGGGAACATATTTCAAAAAGTCTTGAAAATTCATAATCAAAGCTTATTTTTGTATTTTCAAATAAAACATAAATATACTCTAGAAAACGCAGTACCACAAGTTTTCTGTTATTAAAGCCTAAAAAATGTACAGCAAAGAAGAATCACAAAGAATAAAAAGAGAATTTTGGGTAACATTTGCCGAGAAATATCCTCGCAAATGGGTGCTTTATGACACAAAAATTAAAGATTTCTCTTTTAAGTTTTATGTTGACAATAAAAAGGCTCAGGTTTTAATTGATATTGAACATCGAAGCGATGAAAAACGTATCGCTTATTTTGAAAAACTTGAAGCTTTAAAAAATATTCTCGAAGAAGAATTCATCAAAGATTTGGTTTTCGAAAAAAATTATACTCTTGAAAACGGCAAAACCATCAGCAGAATCTGGGTTGAAAAAACTGGCGTTGGTTTCAGCAATAAAAATACTTGGGATGCAATTTTTGATTTCTTCAACGAAAACATGCACGCCCTAGAAATGTTCTATTTAGAATATGATGAGTTTATTAAGGATGTGGAGAATTGAGGTTCTAAGATGCTAAGTTTCTAAGATTCTGAGACACTAAGATTATATAGCAAACCCGACAGGTTTTTAAATCTGTCGGGTTTATTATTTTGTTAAATCTAAAAAACTTAGAGCTTAGTATCTTAGTATCTCAGAAACTTTTACACCGTAATAATATTATAAACAATAATATGATCGTCGTAATTGATGTAAAGCTGTTTTCTATAATCTTGCTTTTTTCGGGTTATAATAGATAATTTACATTCTTTTCCGTCGTTGTCTTTACATATAAAAGAATATACAATATCGGTATCGTTTTCTTCTCTTTCGATATAATCTAAAATATTGTATAATTGAATTTCTTGCGAATAGACTACAATTCTATGTTTATTAGTGTCTAAAACCACCGAGAGATTTACCAAATCGAGATTAGACCATTCTCCCCATTTTCCTCTTTCATTTTTTTCTAAAACACTAAAACCTGACGTTTTAAAATGATAAGATTGACTTTGAAGCTCTTGCAATCCAAAAGTCAAAAACAATAACAATATGTAGGGGCGTATGGAATTCATAAAATATTTCTTGCAGTCAATTAAAACTCAAATGTAGTCTTTTCTTTGGATGCGGTTTCAAATTCGGCTATCATTTGTTGAATAATTTCTTCAACGGGTAAAATTTCATGAATCAGACCTGCTACTTGCCCAATTTCTAATTCTCCTTCTTCCAAATCTCCTTCAAACATTCCTTTTTTGGCTCTTGCTCTTCCTAAAAGCTGGACCAATTCTTCTTTAGATGGACATTTTTGGTACAAATCCTGAACGTCCTGATAAAATTTATTCTTTATCAATCGAACAGGCGCTAATTCTTTCAGAGTCAATTGAGTGCCCCCTTCCAAAGTATTAACTATTGTTTCCTTGAAATTATTGTGCGAAGACGATTCTATGGATGCCGCAAAACGACTCCCTACCTGAACACCATCTGCTCCCAAAATCATGGCCGCAAGCATTCCTCTTCCTGTTGCAATTCCTCCAGCAGCAATCAGCGGAATCTTGATTTTTTCTTTTACCATCGGAATCAATGTCAAAGTAGTCGTTTCTTCACGTCCATTATGACCGCCTGCCTCAAAACCTTCAGCAACTACGGCATCTACGCAGGCATCTTGAGCTTTCAAAGCAAAAACGCTGCTGCTAACCACGTGAACAACGGTAACACCTCTTTCTTTCAAAAAAGAAGTCCACGTTTTCGGATTTCCAGCTGAAGTAAAAACAATTTTAACGCCTTCTTCGACCACAATATTCATAATCTCTTCAATGTTTGGATATAACATCGGAATATTGACTCCAAAAGGTTTATCGGTAGCTTTTTTACATTTCTGAATGTGTTCTCTTAAAACTTCTGGGTACATAGAACCTGCACCAATAAGTCCTAAACCTCCTGCATTGCTTACAGCAGAAGCCAATTTGTAACCGCTGTTCCAAATCATTCCGCCTTGAATGATTGGGTATTTTATATTGAAAAGCTGAGTGATTTTATTCATTAAAATTATTGCTTAATTATTTTTCCTGTTTTATGCAGCTTATCGGCATCAAAACTATAAATATACAATCCGCTTTGAAGCGATTGCAAGGAAAGAACTGGATTTGAATTATTGATTTTTTCTTCTATTAATTTTTGCCCCAATATCGAATAAATGGTTACTGATGCAGTATTATTTTCATTTAGAAAAGAAAACGAAACTTCATTTTTAGCGGGATTTGGATATACCGCAAACGAAGCTTCCGCTACAAAATCATCAACACTTAATGCTGCTCCAAAATTTGGAATTCCGTAACCGTAATTGTTATCAGGATTTGCATATCTATCAGCAGATTGCAAAATCATTTGTCTAATTTCTTTATTAGTTTTAGTTGGAAATGCCTGCCACAAAGAAGCCGCCATTCCTGCCATAATTGGGCAAGAAAATGACGTTCCGTTTGCCGTAACGATATTTCCATTTGCATCAGAAACTACCGCTGCTGCTCCTTGCGCCATAACATCAGGTTTTATTCTGCCATCATAACTTGGTCCAATCGAACTGGAACTAGCTCTTACTTTAGAAGCATTAACAGAACCAATTGCTAACACTGAAACTGCATCTGCAGGAGAGCCAATATGCTTTTCAACTTGAGTTCCCTCATTTCCTGCTGAAGCTAAAACTAATATTCCTTTACTAAAAGCAATTTCTGCTCCACGAGAAATAAAAGTCGTAATTCCGTTCATATCGCTATAGGTATGGTTGTAATTTGGATTATCACGATCACCAAAATACCCCAATGAAGTTGTAATTATATCAACGCCCAAAGCATCTGCTTTCTCTGCAGCCTCAACCCAAAGCGATTCTTCTAGTGGAATCTCCTGGGCATCAATCTCTGTGATAAAAAGATAATACGATGCATTTGGGGCTGTTCCAACCAATGAATTTACCTTATAACCGCCCATTGTAGACAATACTAAAGTACCATGATCATCTCCTGCGTAAAAATTGGCATTTCTTGTAGTATAATCGTAACCGCCTAAAATTTTATTATTATTTCTGAGATTTTCAAAAGGCTGAGCCGTGTTTACACCGGGAAATCCTGCATCCAAAACTGCTATAATTTTTCCTTCTCCTGTATAATTCTGCTGATGCAAAACTTGTCCGTTCAGCATTTGAATTTGATTAGCAGAATTTCCGTAAGAATAGTCAATTTCCGTTTTTAACTTATCATGAGACTGATTAATAGAAGTTTCCGAAACTCTTTTTCCTGTCGTATTTAAAGTTTTATTGGCAAACTCAATTCTAGAAACAAAAGCTAAGGCTTTTAAAGCATTAATGTTAGCCTGAGTTCCTTGAACATGAAGTGCATTCAGCCATTTTGACTGTGCTTTTACGGTAATTCCTGTACTTGAAGTAATTTGATTTACATACGAAGTTTCCAGAGGAGCATCAGTAATAGCCAAAGCGATATTTTGTTTCGTTCTTCGATCCAAAGCTCTTTGCGAAAGTTCGGTTAGCGGATTGTCGTAAAAAGTCTGTGCATTAGGCTTACCATTAAAATAAACCCACGCATCTTCTTGTGAAAATACTGTAAACGAAAGAAGTAATAAAAGAAAAGTAAAGTTATATCTCATCAATTCATACCTTTAAGGGATTTGCTCCCAAATAAAGTATAAAGCTAAGAAATTACTCCCGAACCAACTAATTCATTTTCTAAATACCAAGCAACAAATTGTCCTTCTGTAATAGCAGACTGCGGCTCTTCAAACTCCACATACATTCCGTCTTCAAATTGGTACAAAACCGCTTTTTGCAAAGGCTGACGGTAACGGATTCTTGCCATCACTTCCATTTTTTCTCCTGCTTTTAGCGTCATATCTTCTCTAATCCAATGCACTTCAGATTTTCCAACAAAAAGTGCTTTTTTGAATAAACCTGGATGCTCGCTAGACATACCTGTATAAATGGTGTTGGTTTCTACATCGGTTGCAATTACAAATAAAGGCTCTGTTGTTCCTCCTACATTTAGACCTTTTCTTTGTCCAACTGTAAAGTAATGAGCTCCTTGGTGTTTTCCAACCACTTTTCCCATTGTTGGAACATAGTCTAGCTTTTGAGATTCTAACTTTAATCTTTCCTCCAAAGAAAGGTCAGCTGATTTCTCAATATTGTAAATCGGATCATTTTTATCAACCTGAACAATTTTACCTTCTTTAGGCTGTAGTTTTTGCTGTAAAAATTCTGGAAGACGAACTTTTCCAATAAAACATAAACCTTGAGAATCTTTCTTTTCAGCTGTTACCAACTCCATTTCAGCCGCAATTTCTCGCACTTCTGGTTTTGTTAAAGCTCCAATAGGAAATAGAGCTTTTGATAATTGCTCTTGCGACAATTGGCACAAGAAATAAGATTGATCTTTGTTTACATCATTTCCGGCAATTAATTGATACACCGTTTTTCCCTCCACTTCGATTTCGCTTTTTTGGCAATAATGTCCCGTAGCCACATAATCTGCACCAAGACTTAGAGCAATTTTCATAAACACATCAAATTTGATTTCGCGATTACAAAGAACATCAGGATTTGGAGTTCTTCCTTTTTCGTATTCGTTGAACATATAATCAACGATTTTCTCTTTGTATTCTTCACTCAAATCAACTGTTTGAAACGGAATTCCAAGCTTTTCAGCAACAAGCAAAGCGTCGTTACTGTCTTCCAGCCAAGGACATTCGTTAGAAATAGTAACCGAATCATCGTGCCAGTTCTTCATAAAAAGGCCTATAACTTCGTATCCCTGCTGCTGCAATAAATATGCTGCAACACTAGAATCTACTCCACCTGAAAGTCCAACAACTACTCGTTTCATTTTGAATGTTTAATTTTTTAAGGTTGCAAAGGTACGCCAAATAATAGAAAATTTCACAAAGGTTTGCATTAGTTTAAGCAATCCCGCAGTAGATAAAACTTATCACTTTTTTAAGTACATTTAATCATTCATTTTTTATCTATGAAAAAATACATTTACAGTTTGTTTTTCCTTTTCGTCTTAACCGCCTTAAGTGCGCAGCGATTTAGCGCGTCTTTGCCAAATTACGAAGCCTACAAGGCGTTTAGAGGAAAACCTTTATCTGATAAATTTTCGAATATCGAATCTGTAAAAGTAATTTATGATCTTCGAAAACAGAAAATGTATTATTTCAACAGCAGTGTTATTTTGCTCCACTATGATTTCGTTGTCAATTATTTGGGCTACAATCAAGATCTTGAAGTTTTTAATAATGAAAATTATAGCAATACGGAGAAAAATAGAGACTTTCTTCTCGGAAATTTAAATCACATTAAAGGAACCGACAAGTGGATTTTTGAACTCGCTGCTTCCGATCATATGCCTCTACCATTGATTGAACGTTTTTTCAATATGGTTAAAAGTTCCACTTTTATTGGCGAAAAACTGAAATTCTATTTGAACAATCCAGAAATGATGGAATGGTTTCAACAGCAAAAATTCAAAATTCCGTGCGTGAAATCAGATTATATTTTTGGAGAAATTAAATATCAAGAAGTTGTTCGAGGAAGTAATGTTGGCATTCTAAAAAAATACAAAATCAAAGAATTAGAAACTGTAAAACCTAATTCTGATGAAATCATTATTTTGGATGGAACGCCTGATATTCTTCCAAATGTTCGAGGCATAATTGTAAACGAACTTCAGACACCTTTAAGTCATTTGGTTCTTTTAGGAAAAAATAGAAAGATTCCAATTATGGCTTACACCGATATTGAAAAAGACAACAATATCAAAAAACTCCTTTCTAAAAAAGTAGAACTAAAAATCGAAGTTGATACTTTTTTCATCAAAGAAACCACTAAAAAAATTCCACTGAAATCTGCTGGAAAAAAGAAAAAACTCACAATCGACAATTCTGTAACTGATTTAGTCAACTTATCTGAAATTCCTAAAAAGGGAGTGAATTATATTGGCTCGAAAGCACAAAACATGGCGTATTTAATTGCAATTTCAAAAGAAATCCCATTTAAAGTTCCAGAAAATGCGCATGCTATTCCATTTTATTTTTATACGAAACATATTCAGAAATCTTCTATTTCTCCATTAATTGCTGAACTTTTAGCTTTTCCCAAAAAAGATTCTACAATTTGGATCAATAAACAGCTTAAGAAGATTAGAGACGCCATCAAAAAAGAACCTATTGATCCTGAATTAATTTCAAAATTGAATATTGCTTTTAAAGATGCGAAATTCAAAAATTTCAGATTTCGTTCCTCTACAAATGCAGAAGATTTGGATGATTTCAATGGCGCTGGATTATATGATTCTAAAACAGGAATTTTAGGAGACTCTATCAAAACTTTTGAAAAAGCCATTAAACAAGTCTGGTCAAGCGTATGGAATGAGGCTTCGTATAACGAAAGAGAACTTTTTGGAATTGATCAGCAAAATATTGTTATGGGAGTTTTAGTTCATCGTTCGTTTCCTGACGAATTAGCAAACGGCGTAATTATTACCAAAAATATATTTAGAGAAAACTTTCCAGGAATTACGGTTAATGTTCAAAAAGGAGAAAACTCTGTTGTAAAACCCGAAAAAGGAGAAATCTGCGAGCAATTTGTTGCCTATCATTTTAATGACGGAAAAGATGAAACCGATTTTGATATCGATTATACTTCCAATTCAAATTTAAACAATAACGAGCCGTTATTGACCAGAAAAGAAATGAGCAATCTGTATGATGTAAGCAAGAAAATTGAAAGTAAAATGTATCGATATTGGCGTAAAAACTTGTTTCATCCTGTAGATATCGAATTTAAAATTGTGGGCGAAAAAAGAGATTTGTATATCAAACAAGTTCGTCCCTTTAATGATTAATAGAAAACCAATACATCTATTTCGTTGGCCGCAGTGTTTATTAAGACAATTCTAAAATCAAAATCTTCAATCTTAATTTTTTCTTGAATTGATTTTCTAATTATTTCTGGTTTTAAGGAAAAGTTTTCGTCAAGCGGAATTTTTACATCTACAGAATTGAAATATTTTGAAGCTTGTTTATTAACGATGATTGAGGCAATAACATAAAATCCAATTATAATGATTTGAAAGAACAGCAGTAATTCAATCTTTTCAAACGGATACATAATATCCAAAATGGACAGTGTAATGGTTGCAAAAAGAAAAATGATCGCATTTACTGTAAAAGACTGTGTCCTAAATCGGAGTATCGAAAAAATGGCGAAAAGACCAAAGCCAATTCCGACACCAATTTCAATTTTTGTAAAAAGATAGCAAAGCGAAAAAGTGCAAAGCCCAACAATAACCATCAACGGATTTATGGTTGCATTATCTTTTCTATTCGAGAAAAAATACAGAACTAAAATTGAGCAAAACAGCAGTAAAAATCGTCCTAAAAGTTCATTTAAATCCATTGGTTAGCAAAATTGGTTAATCAAATGTAAACATTTTACAATTAACCTTTTATTATTTTAAGCAATGAATTCTGAGATTTTAAATTCTTATTTTTTTGGCGTTCCTCCTTTTTCAGAAGCTTTATTCGTGTTTTTAGGATCGCTCATATTCACTTCTTTTACCAATTTTCCTTTTTGGTAAAACTGCCAAATCCCTGCTTTTTTACCATTTACGAATTTCCCTTTAGAAGCAATAGATTTGTCTGAATCATAGAAAACAGTTTCTCCGTTGTATTCGTTATTTTTAAAGTACGATTCTTCTAGAAGCGTTCCGTCTTGCCCTATTTTTTTATAAGGACCTTCTTTTAAACCATTTTTATACGTCATCTCTTCTGCAATTTGTGCATTTGGATAATAAATAGTTCTTGGACCGTCTAGTTTTCCGTTTTTATAATTTTCAACCGTCATTAACACTTTAGAAGCTTTATGGTAATATTTCCACTCGCCTTCACGCGCTTTTCCTATCTCTTTTCCTTCACTTACTTTATTTTTATTCTGATCATAAAAAATAGTATATGAACTTCCATCATTGGCGCTGAAATCTCTCGTAGCTATAACGTCTCCTTTTTTTGTATCATCAAAAAATTTAAAAATTCCAGTTTCTTTTCCGTGATCAAAAGTGCCTTCGTACCGAGGGCGTTTAGATTCTGCATAAGTACCTTTCCAAAGTCCGTCTTTTTTCCCAGCTGCATCGACTTTATTAATATCTGTCTGGGCATTTGACACTAATGCTGTTAGGAATAATAATCCAAATATGATTTTTTTTGAGATCATAATAAATTCTATTTTTTAAGCTTAACGAAAATCTTAATTATAAAGTATAATGGTATAAAAAAATCCCGATAAATCGAGATTTTTTTATTGAGAATTATTTCTTCTTTTTGTTTGCTTGAGCTGCTTTTGCCGCTTCTTGCTGTTCCATTACTTCTTGAAGACGCTGTTGGAACTTGCTTGGTTTCTTAGGCTCTCTTTGTTTGTTTTCTTGAATCTGAGCGTGAATTTTATCACTGTCTACTATGTAATTCTTGATCACAAACATAATTCCGATTGTAATTAAATTCGAAATGAAGTTGTATAAAGATAATCCAGAACCGTAGTTGTTGAAGAAAATTAACATCATTAATGGCGAAACATAAATCATGATTTTCATCATTTTTGCCATATCTGGCATACCTTCTTGCTGAGGAGCAGCCATTTGCTGATCTCCAGAAGTCATTTTCATGTAGAAGAAAATCGCAATTGCTGCCAAGATTGGGAACAAACTGATATGGTCTCCATACATCGGAATGTTGAATGGTAATTTTACAATCGAGTCAAAAGATGATAAATCATCTGCCCAAAGAAAACTTTTTTGTCTTAATTCAAATGCTGCAGGGAAAAATTGGAAAGATGCATACATAAAAGGCAACTGAATCAATGCCGGGATACATCCTGCCATTGGGTTTACTCCTGCTTTGTTGTACAGTTTCATTGTCTCCTGTTGTTTCTTCATTGGGTCTTTTTTGAATTTCTCTCCCAACTCTGCAATATCAGGTCTTAAAACTTTCATTTTAGCCTGAGACAAGAATGACTTATATGTAATTGGCGACATAGCCAATTTGATGATAATTGTAAAGATAATAATCGCGATACCTAATGATAAACCGATTGTTGAACTTAAGAATCCGAATAATGGAATGAAAATCCATTTGTTAATCCATCCGAAGATTCCCCATCCTAATGGAATGATCTTTTCGAAGTTTTTATCGTAAGCTTTTAATGTTTTGTAATCTGCAGGACCCATATACAAATTCATTTTGTAATCGATCTCTCCATTTGTAAACGCTAAAGGCAAATTAGCTCTAAACTGTTTTGTAAAAACTGTATCAATTTTATCATCCTTAACTAAATCGTCAGATTGTAGTTTTGAAGTTTCAAAAGGTTTTTCTGTAGATAAAATTGTAGTAAAGAAATGCTGTTTAAATGCAACATAACTAACTTTAGTAGGAGTTTCTTCTTTACCTTGTCCGTGTGAACTTACGTTATTGTATTTTGATTCTTCGTATTTATAATCAATTTGCGCATAACGATTTTCATAAGCAACGCTTTTTTCGTTTCTGTATGTTTTTAAATCCCATTGCAAATCAACTGGTTTAGCAGAATTTAAAACTCTATTTAAGCCTTGAGAATGAATATCAAAACCAACTAAGTAATCGTTTGGCTTTAAAATGTATTTATATTCCAAAAATTCATTAGCTCCAGCTTTCAAACGCATAGAAAGAACTTGGTCTGCACCAATTTTCTCTAATGTTGGCTCAAAATATAAATCTTTAGAATTTAATGTTCTATTGTCTGTAGTAAGAAGCTGTAAATTTAAGTTTGAGTTGTTGTTTTTGATTAACTCAACTAATTGACCTGAACCTTTTTTTAATCTTTCGAATTCCTTTAAAGTAGCTTCAACAATGTATCCGCCTTTATTAGCAATCTTTAATCTTAATTTTTCGTTTTCGATTGTAGTAAAAGCTTCTTTTGCAGAAGGAAGTGTTGCAGAATAAGCAAATCCTCCTAAAGTTTTTTGCAATTGAGCCAATTGAACTGTATCTCCAGGAGTTACAGCTGCAGCTGGTAATGACGCAGTTTTAGCTTTATCTGCTTTTGCTTGTGCTTCTTGTTTAGCAACTAATTCTTTCTTGGCTTTTTCAGCAGCAATTTCTTTTTCAGAAGGCTGATTTTGATACATGATCCAAATCAAAATTCCAAAGATCAATACAAAACCAATGATCGAATTGAGGTCTAATTTTTTTTCTTCCATTATTAATTTAAAAAAGTTATTCGTTGAAGGTTATTAGTAATGAGTTTCACTCAAAAGTTACATCTTCACAGAATATAATTATTATTTTTTATGTGCATTTACAGCAGCTGCCACAAAGTTCACAAAAATAGGGTGCGGATTTGCAACTGTACTCTTGTATTCTGGGTGGTATTGTACACCAATGAAAAATGGGTGATTTTCAAGCTCCACAATTTCTACTAATCCAGTATCAGGATTAACTCCAGAAGCTTTTAAACCAGCTTTTTGCAATTCATCAGCATATTTATTATTGTACTCATAACGGTGACGGTGACGCTCCGAAATAGTTTTTTGTCCGTAAATTTTGTACGCCAAAGTGTCTTGTTTAATATCACATTTCCAAGCACCTAAACGCATTGTTCCTCCTTTATCGGTTACATTTTTCTGCTCTTCCATTAAACTCACAACTGGATGAGACGTTTTGTCGTTCATCTCAGTAGAGTTAGCCTCAGCGTAACCTAAAATATTTCTAGAATACTCGATAACAGACATCTGCATTCCTAAACAAATTCCGAAGAAAGGAATATTGTTTTCACGCACAAAACGAACTGCTTCGATTTTTCCTTCAATACCTCTTTCACCAAAACCTGGAGCAACTAAAACTCCGTCTAAAGAACCTAATTTTTCTTCAACATTTTCAGCATTAATATGCTCTGAGTGAATTGAAATTACATTTACTTTTGTTTCGTTTGCAGCTCCTGCATGAATGAACGCCTCTAAAATAGATTTGTAACAATCCTGCATTTCTACATATTTACCAACCAAACCAATGTTAACCGTTTGTTTTGGACTTTTTAATCTTTTTAAGAAAGTATTCCAAGTTTTAAGATCTGGAGATGCTTTTTTAGGCAAATCTAATTTCTTTAAAGCCACAACATCTAATCCTTCTTCAAGCATTAAATTTGGAACTTCATATATTGTAGAAGCATCAATTGACTGAATAACTGCTTCTTTCTTCACATTACAGAATAAAGCTAATTTTTGGCGTAATTCCTGAGATAATTCGTGCTCAGTTCTACAAACCAAAATATCGGCTTTAATACCGCTTTCCATTAAAGTTTTAACAGAGTGTTGCGTTGGTTTTGTTTTCAACTCACCAGCTGCAGCCAAATAAGGAACTAAAGTCAAGTGAATCACGATTCCGTTATTTTCACCTAATTCCCAAACTAGTTGACGAACAGATTCTATATAAGGTAGAGATTCGATATCACCAACTGTACCACCAATTTCAGTAATTACAATATCATAATCGCCAGATTTACCTAGCAATTGCATTCTGTCTTTGATTTCGTTTGTGATATGAGGAACAACTTGAACCGTTTTTCCTAAAAATTCTCCTCTTCTTTCTTTTTCGATAACCGAAAGATAAACTCTTCCTGTAGTAACGTTATTAGCCTGAGAAGTAGGAACGTTTAAGAAACGCTCGTAGTGTCCTAAGTCTAAGTCAGTTTCAGCTCCATCATCTGTCACATAACATTCTCCATGCTCATATGGGTTTAGTGTCCCCGGGTCAACGTTAATGTATGGATCAAATTTCTGAATAGTTGTGCGGTATCCTCTTCCTTGTAACAATTTTGCCAAAGATGCCGCGATAATCCCTTTTCCTAATGAAGAGGTCACACCTCCTGTAACAAAAATATATTTTGTTTGATTCATTCTGTTGTTGTTTGTAAGTAGTTGTGTAAAAAACTTGGCAAAAGTACAAATTTAATTAGACAATTTATCAATTCCAGAATGAGATAATTTTTAAATTTTTAAGCACATTTTATTTTATGTACTTCCCTATCCATTATCTTATCAATATGAATGCTTTTTTATCATTATTAGCTAAAAATTCATAACTAAAACTCAAAAATACAATCTAATTAATTTCTAATAAGGCAGTACTAAATTATAAAAGCTGAAGAGGAAAGAAATTACACTTATGGAGACATCAAAAATTAATATCTTTCTAAATAAGGAAAAAGAAATGATCATATTAATCAAAAATCTAGCAATAAGCTGAAGGAAAAAGAAACAAAAAATTTTTATAGAAAATGGATTGTAAGCGATTGCTTCCTGAAAATGAAATCGAAGGATTTGAGAAAAAGCTCTCGTAAGTCCGCGACTTTTACAGTATGCCAATGGCAAACCCTCACAAGATGAACGCAAGCCAAAATTTAAATACGGGAGAAAAAAGCAATAAAAAAAGATAAACATAATGATGAAAATCAAAATTACATTTATCTTTTTATAAGAATCAATTTCTTGATAAACAGACATTTTATTCAAGAAGTTATTTTACAGTAGTTTCAATTGTAGTCGAATCTACTTGTACTTTCACATTTAAAGAATCATCTGTTTGTATTTTCTCTATTTTGACAGAATCTAAAGCTCTCTCAATCTCATCTTTATGCTCTAAAGCCATAGAGCCAACTGAGCCCACAAAAATTGCAACCCAAATAATAACGAAAATTGTTGCCGCAATTCCTAAATAAAGACCTGCTTTTGGTAAAGAAGTCGATGCGTTTTCTTTTTTTGCCTGATTTAAAGCAATTGCTCCGAATACTATTGCAAGAATTCCGAATAAAACTGCAATAAAACCAAAGCAAGGGATAAATGCTGCTAATACACCGATAATACCAAAAATTAAAGCGATAATACCTAGCGACTGGCCAGCATTTGAAGAAGGTAAATTGTTTTCCATAAAAAATTGTTTTGTTAGTTCAGACAAAAATAGAAAACGACTAACACAAACTAGTGCGATCCAATCTAAGTTATCAACAATTAAATTAACCTTCTTTTTCTGAATTAAGGTTTTGGGTATTGTTTTTTGATGTTTCGAATCAATTCTTCCAATCCGTTCAATTTCAACTCATAAATTAATTGTAATTGCTGTCCAAGTTCTCCTTTTGGAAAACCTTTATTATGATACCAAACCACATAGTATTCAGGCAAATCTATTAGATATTTTCCCTCGTATTTTCCGAAAGGCATTTTGGTGTGGGCTAATTTTATGAGCTGTTTTTTGTCTTGATCCATGGTTTTGCTGTAGAAGAAAGAAGCAAGAGGAAAGACTTATGCTTTCCTCTTGCTTCAATTCTATGCAAAGCTATTATTTATTTGCCACAGATTAAAAGGATTCTCACAGATTATTAAATAGTTTTTAGTCGCGGTCGCAGTTTACAGTTTACACAAAAAAACCTTAAAACCTTAGGATCTCAGAACCTTAGCAACTTAGAATCTAAACAAAAAAAAAAGAAGCAAGAAAAAAGAACAAATTTTCATCCTCTCTTCCTGCTTCAAAAATATTATTTATTACCAATTTCCAAAGACCAAGAAAACTTAGAATCTTAGCACCTCAGGATCTTAGCAACTTAGTAATGCCATCTCACGAAAGCTTCCATTGCAGCATACGTTGCCAAACCTAATTGGTGGTACAACTCAGCTGTTTCGCGGTTTCTGTCTTCTGCTCTCTGCCAGAACTCTCTTGCATCTGTTCCTTGGAAAACAACTCCATCTTTTTGAGATTGGTGTTTGAAGATTCCGTGGCGTTTTGCTAAAACTTGGTCTGGACTCATTGGAACTGCCATTTCAACTTCGTCAATTCCCCATTCTTGCCAAGCTCCACGGTATAACCATAACCAGCAGTCATTCATGAATTCTTTTGGTTTTAAAACTTTAACAGCTTCAAAAATTGCATCCAAACAAACTTTGTGCGTTCCGTGCGGATCCGCTAAATCTCCCGCTGCATAAATTTGGTGTGGCTTAATTTTTTCAATTAAATCAACTGTCAACTGAATATCTTCTGGTCCGATTGGTTTTTTCTCGATTGTTCCTGTTTCATAGAAAGGCAATTCCATGAAGTGAATTTGAGAATCTGGAAGACCCACAAAATAACTTGTAGCTCTCGCCTCTCCTTTTCTGATTAACCCTTTAATGTAACGAACTTCTGGAATATCAATTTCGCTGTTCTTTTTGTTCTGTAAGAATGCCTCAGCTTTTTTGTAGATGTCATCTGCTTCTTCGCTTTTGATTCCGAATTTCTCGTTGTAATCAATTACGAATCTTGCAAAACGAAGCGCTTCATCATCAGCAACCGCAATGTTTCCAGATGTTTGGTACGCTACGTGCACTTCATGCCCTTGCTCTTGCAAACGCATGAAAGTTCCTCCCATACTAATAATGTCATCATCAGGGTGCGGGCTGAAAATCAATACACGTTTTTTTGCAGGTTCTGCTCTTTCAGGACGATTGGTATCATCTGAATTTGGTTTTCCACCTGGCCAACCTGTAATTGTATTTTGTAATTTATTAAATATCTTAATGTTAGTATCGTAAGCCGGACCTGAATCTGCCAATAAATCGCTCATACCGTTTTCGATATAATCAGCATCAGTAAGCATTAAGATTGGTTTTTTCAGATCTAATGCCAATCCTAAAACAGCTTTACGAGTCAATTTATCTGTCCAAACGATTTTCTCAACTAACCAAGGCTTATTAATTCTAGTAAGTTTTGAAGAAGCTTCTTTATCTAAAACAAAAACCGCATTGTTGTGCTCTTGCAAGAAAGATGCAGGAACTCGGTTTGTAACTTCATCTTCAACAGATTTTTTCACAATATTTGCTTTTCCTTCACCCCAAGCCAATAAGATTACTCTTTTTGCTTCCATGATTTTTTTAACTCCAAGTGTAATTGCTGTTCTTGGCGTATTATTTAAACCAAAGAAATCTTTACTTGCAGCCACTCTTGTAATGTGATCCAAAGCCACTAAACGAGTTTTAGAGTTCTGAAGCGAACCAGACTCGTTAAATCCGATGTGTCCGTTTCCTCCAATTCCAAGAATCTGAAGATCGATTCCGCCTAAAGCTTCGATTTTTGCTTCATATTCGTGGCAGTAATCTGCAATTTGCTCTTTTGTCAAAAGTCCGTCTGGAACATGAGCGTTTTCAGGTAAAATATCGACATGATCAAACAAAAGTTCCTTCATGAAACGAACATAACTATTGATTGAATTTGGTTCCATTGGATAATATTCATCCAAGTTAAAACTGATTACGTTTTTGAAACTCAATCCTTCTTCTTTATGCAGACGCACTAATTCAGCGTACAAACCTTTCGGAGAAGAACCAGTTGCCAAACCAAGAATACATGGTTTTCCTTCCTTTTGTTTTTCTCTGATTAAAGCTGCAATTTCCTGCGCTACTTCTTTTGAAGCATCAGTTGAGTTTTCAAAAACAACTGTATTAATGTTTTCGAATCGTTTTTCGAAACCTGTTGCTTTGTCGATTTTACTTTTTAACATGATATATTAATTTTTATTTTTTGTTCAACTATTCCATTTCCTGTATTTATGCCCTTTTACAGCATAAAACAAAATCATTGCATAAGAAGGCAGAAGCATTAAATATGCCAATTGATTTCCGCTTTTCGAAACGTCTTGCATATTTTTTGCAAGATTTGCAGAATTGATGCTTTCAGTGATCATTCCGTAGAATAATGGAAAAACCGCTCCCCCAATAATTCCCATAATCAAAATAGCGCTTCCTATTTTTGTATAACCTCCCAAATCCTGCAAAGCCATTGGCCAGATTGCAGGCCAGCATAATGCATTTGCCAATCCTAAAAGTGCTACTAAAAATATTACCACAGGTATATTTGGAGTTCCTGGCAATGCAATCATTATTTTTGGCGAAATCAAAACAATCGCTAAAACTAGTACCAAACCTAGCATTCCAGACACTTTCAACGCTGTGACTTGAGAAACATATTTAGGAATCAATACTATTCCAAGAACGTAACCAATAACCATTGCCGACATGGTAAATGATGTTAATTTTAGATAGAAATTTCCTTCTGCACCATAAACACCCAATTGTTTTCCGAAAGCTCCAATAGAATCTCCCGCTAAAACCTCAGCAGATAAATACAGCATTAAAGTGATTACTCCTAAAACTAGTTGCGGGTGCTGAAAGGCATTTTTAATCTGTTTGAAAACACTTAAATTCGAAACATTTCCTTCTTCATCTAAATCAATTTCTGGAAGAGGAGAAAATTTCACTATAAGAGCTAAAACATTAATAATCAACCCCATATAAAGATACGGTGTTTGTAATTGTAATGCAAGAGAATTTAATGCGCTCGTTTTTGCAGCTTCATCCATCAATGCAATTTTGTCTGCGGTAAAGTCCTGCATATTAGACAAAACCAAAACTGTAAGCACAATTGGCGCAACAAATCCTGCCAATTTATTTGCAATTCCTAAAACACTGATTCTTGCTGCGGCACTTTCTCTCGGCCCAATCACCACTACATAAGGATTTGAAGCCGTCTGCAGAACTGCCAGACCGGTTCCCATTACAAATAATGCTAATAAAAACAAGAGAAATGTACGACTGGAAGCCGCTGGATAAAACATAAAAGCTCCCGCGGCAATAATCAATAATCCTAAGGAAATTCCGTTTTTATATCCCACTTTTTCAATGATATACGAAGAAGGAACTGCCATTACGAAGTAGGCAATATAAAATGCAAAAGTCACAAAATACGCTTGTGAAGAAGTTAGTTCGCAAGCTAATTCAAAAAACGGAATTAATGGTCCGTTAAGCCAAGTTACGAATCCTAAAATAAAAAATAACAAGGTTAAAATCACCATCGGAACAATGGTACTTTTTTTCTCTACTTGTAATGTACTGTGAATGTTTGTCATAATTTTTGGTTGATTAGTTTATAGATTTATTTAATTCAAAATCTAAATTAGAATCAACTCTCACATTATTGATTGCGTAATTTATGCAAATATCTGCATTTTTTTTGCAAAACAAAAGTAGTACATAAAATTTCCTTATTCTCTAATTTAGATATGAAAGTTTTGTTAATTTTTGCTATTCCAATTTAAATCAGGATAATATTTTGCCAAATATGTTTTTACTTCGGCAATATCTTCTTTAGCAGTTAGGTCTGGAACGTGCTCAGAAAACGGAATTCCGACCGTAGTTTGCGGATTTTCCTTAACAGAGTTTAAAAGCACCGTTGGAAGCTCCTTTTCATCACGCTCTGGATGGACAGGACAGTTTTTAAGATGTACATATAAGGTCTTACCTTTAAATTTAAAAGCATTCATGCTTACACGTATCTTACCTTCTAAATCTTTATATTGTTCTAAGTCTTCTTCAGTAGGTTTTTCTAAAATATCCAACAGCTGATTGTTTTGATCTAATTTGGCAATCGCAAAACGCGAAATACGCTCTAATGGAAAATCCATTGCGTCACGATCATAACTAATAAAAGCGTTCGGACTTTCGGTTTCTCTCAAAGCACGCAAAGCTTCAGCAGAATATAGATTATCACTATTACAAACCGAATAAAACTGCGAATTTAGTTCTGGATATTGCTCTACAGCTTGAAACAGAGCATCTGCAGTTCCAAAAGGCTTTACTCTTCCTTCTGGAATATATTGAACTGCAAACGAAATATTGAGTCCGTGAAAATCATTATCTTTCATTTTACTGCCGTAAAACTCCTTGAATAGTTCTCCTTGTTCTCCTATAATAATATAGATGTTTTTATAGCCTGCTTTTTTAGTATTCCATAAAAGGTAATCCAAAAGAGGTCTTCCGCTTGCGCCAACACCTATAAGACCTTTGCTTCTCTCGTTAGCCTGTGCAATTTCTTCTGGAGATAAATTATTTGTAACCGCTTCTTTTTTCATACGAGAAGAAGCTCCGCCGGCTAAAATCACTAAACTGTCGTGCATTTTATTTTAATTTTCAATATTATCAATAATTCGTACTCCGGGATCAACGTTTACCGCATAAGCTTCCTGTGCTCCTGCGTCTAAAATCGCTTCTATAACCGCATTCTCATTCTTAGGATCAGCAATTACCACAATGCTTCCGCCACCTCCAGAACCCACGATTTTTGCTCCGTACGCTCCAGCCCTCAACGCTGCGTTAATCATAGCATCAATTCTTGGAACAGTTATTTTCAGTAAATTGCGTAAAACTTCATGATGACCATTCATTAAGGATCCAATTTTTTTAAGATCTAAGATTGGCTTTTCAAATTCTTTTAAAGCCTCTTTAGTATAATGGTAATTCTTGATGGCTGCTTCAAAAAATGGAATCAGACGATCTGGAAGACAATTTCTATATTTATCGACATCTTCAATTTCCGAAGCATTTAAATCAAACTGCGGATAATTTTGCTTTACAAGATCAATTGCCATCAAAGCATTTCCTTTTAATTCGCCAAGTAATCCGATAGTCTCCTTTGGCACACCCGAAACACCCGTAATCAATCCTTTTAATTCTGTCCCTATAACATCAAAAGAAAAAGGCTTTTTAGTATTGATGTAAACGATATTTCCAACTCCAATACTAAAATGATCCATCATTCCTCCAGGTTCTCCGTGTTCCAAAACTTCAGACTCGTAGCCCAATTTTGAGAGAAATTCAGGCGTAACTTCATGATCTATTCCAAAAGCTTCTATCAGGAAACGAATCCAAGCCATCAACAAGGCGGAAGAGCTAGAAGTTCCAGAATTAATTGGAATATCTCCAGTAATTGTAATCGTATAACCAGAGGTTGGCTTACAGCCATATCTACGCAAGACGCGCAATGAGGAAGCAAAATAATCTCTGGATTCTAATTTTTCGAAAGCCTCATGTATATCGATAATCCGAATTTCATTAATATCAATCATATTCAGAACAAAAGTTTCGGTCTGATTTTGTTTTGCAATTAATTTAATATTTCGATCTATCGCACAGGCTATAACAGGCAATCCTAAGTAGTCTTGATGATCTCCAAAAAGACAGGTTCGGCCGGGAGCTAATGACGTGATTTTTTTCACTTAAACACTTTGTATTAAAACGCTTCAATTCAACAAATTACAGCGTAAATTAGTTATAAATTTATTTTCGGTTTTCGGTTTTGATTTCACGAAACTAGAGATTATATTTTTATAAAACAAGAAAAAGTATAAAAATGTGCTCGAACACACATTTTTTGTGTCCTCGAGCACATTTATTAATTCTTACAGAAAAATTACGTTTATTAAATCAAAGTTTTTATATTTGCTCATATGGATAAAAAGTACACAATTAAGGATATAGCGCAAATGGCTGGAGTTTCTAAAGGAACTGTAGACCGCGTGCTGCACAACAGAGGAAAAGTCTCTCCTGCTGCACTCGAAAAAATCAATGAAGTTCTGAATGTTATTGATTACGAACCCAACTTAATTGCACGAAATTTAAAAAGCACCAAAGTTTACCGCATTTGTGTCTTGCTTCCAGATCCCGTATTTGACCCTTATTGGCTTCCGTGCGTTAATGGAATCCAAGATGCCGTTAAAGAATTCAAGGCTTACAATGTCAATATAGAAATTCATTACTTTAATCCAGAAAGCACTAAATCGTTTCTAAAAACAAACGAAGCCATTGTAGCACAATCGTCAGATGCCGTTTTACTAACTCCTCTTTTCCATAAAGAAACCTTAGAAATCATAAAACAATATGACGAATTGGGAATTATGGTAAATACTTTCAACAACCAGGTTGAATCTTCTTCCATAAAAAGTTTTGTTGGACAAGATTTATACAAAAGCGGACGTGTTGCCGCAAGTTTAATGAATTTGATTCTGCCTAAAGGACAGATTGCCATTATCCACGTTGACGAAAGCTTAAAAAACGCCGTCCACATGCAGGAAAAAGAACGAGGCTTTAGAAGCTATTTTGACGAAAAAAATCTTTCTGATTTCTCTTTAACCACATTAAAACTGAAATATTCCAACATAGAAACTAAGCTGCCAGCGTTTATAAATGAAAACCCAGGCCTAAGCGGCATTTTCATTACCACCTCAAAGGCTTATCAAATTGCTTCTACTCTATCTAATATAACAGACGAAAAAATTGTTTTGATTGGCTATGACTTAATCGATAAAAATGTCAGCTTTTTAAATCAAGGATTGATTCATTTTTTAATACATCAAAACCAAAAGAGACAGGCGTATTTAGGAGTCAGCACGTTAGTAGAACACTTTTTATTCAGAAAAGACATTCCAGAAACCATTTTGCTTCCAATTGACATAATAAATGTCGAAAATGCTTCTTTTTATATTAGCTAAAGGTTTTTGCCGCTAAGACGCTAAGACATGAAGTTTTTTTTACTGTTATCAATTTAAATCTCGCAAAGGCACAAAGACGCAAAGTTTTTTTTAGGTAAAAAAGGAAATATGAATTGCTCCAGCTTTAGCTGGAGGCAATTCAATTTATAGTTTGAAAGTTTAAAAAAAAACTTTGCGTCTTAGCGCCTTTGTGGCAAATCACCTCACTAAAACAAACTTTCCAAAAGAAGAGGCTATGTGAAAATTCGGTTCGGGAGTATTTGGATCTACCCACGTAATCCAAGTTGGTTGGTAGTTGCCAATTTTATCTTTGGAGAATTTTGCTCTATAAACCCCTGTTTCGATAACATTATCATGTATTAAATCTAATTTTTCTAAAGAAGCGATACTAATTACCCCTGTAACCGTAAAAGAAACCTCATCTGCAGAAGATTCCAATTTAATTTGATTTTCAGGCCATTTCCATTCGTAATCAAAGATTTTATTTGGCAAGGCATGGAAATCCAGCAATCTTGTCGAAGGATCAATTTCAAGACAGTAATACGGATTAAGCTCATCATTACTTCTAAAAAAAAGCTCCACGCGATCAGAATTACAAATACTGTCTACACTGTCATCTTTTTGATCGATATAAACATCCGTATCAAAAACCCTAAAATTAAAATAGAAGTTTTCTTGATCCCATAACGCGCGAAATTCAATTTTTAAAACCGGTTCATTATTCCACGGAGAAACAAAATCAGTTAAACAATCTGCTTTTTCCCAAAAAAAAGGATCTAAAATCTGAGTTTCGTTCTTTTGATTATTATCTATTATTTGTACGTGGTATTCTTTCAAAATTCTTCTTCTTAAAATCTGTTAATTTTTCATTTTTAAAAAAAGGTCAAAATGACCATTAAATCATTTTACGATTTTGCCTTTTTTCTCCGTGACCAATATAGTTCAAAAATTGAATTGAAAAACAAATCAAATTCATAATTAAATCTAAAATTTTAATCTTTTTCAACATAAGAAAAGACTGTTTAATTTTTACGTTTTTACATTAGTCATTGCGAAATTCATAAGTTTTTACAAAAAGAGCATTTATTATTCAAAAAACAGTCAGTTTTAAGAGCTTGAGCATTTCTAAAACATTTTAAAAATATCTCATCTTTTTAAGTCTAAAAAAACGTTTCGCACAATTTTATGTGCTCGAGAACATAAATTTTGTGTGTTCGAGCACATTTTTTGTGTTTTTTCTTGTTTTATAAAAATATAATCTCTAGTTTCGTCAGAGATTAATCTTAAAACTAAGTTAATTATGCAAAATTTTAGGTGATTTTTAAGCTCAAAAAAAGAAGAAAAACAAACTAAACAAGCCGTGTTTAGGAGTAAAAAAGAAGTCTCTGGTTTGCATAAAAAATAATTCAATCGAAAACACAACTAAAAAGACAAAATGAATTTCCAGATCAAAAAAGAAATCTAAAACCTACAAACAAAGAAAAAACAATTAAACATTAACCAAAACCAATTCAAAGTATGAAATTATTAACCCAAAAAAAGCCAAGAGATTTTCGGCTTAACAATTTATCCCGCAAAGAAATCGGAATAACAGTTCTCTCGTTCTTAGTTTTTACATTTCAGGCTTCTGCAGCTTCTTCTATAAATATTTCAGACAAAACCAATACGGCATTGTTTTTTGAAAAAACTGTAAAAGGAAAAGTAACAGACGAAAAAGGTTTGCCACTTCCAGGTGCCAATGTTGTGGTTAAAGGCACTACTAAGGGAGTTCAGACTGATGTAGACGGAAGCTTTGTTATTACAGTTCCTGATAATGCCACAAAATTGATAATTACTTACATTGGTATGGAAGATCAGGAAGTTACTATCGGAAGTGCGCCTCTAAAAATTGTCATGAAAGAAGCAGGACAAAAACTAGACGAGGTGGTGATCGGATACGGAAAATCTAAGAAAAAAGACCTTACAGGTTCTGTGAGTTCTCTTAGTAAAGACAATTTAAACTTAGGCGGAACGGTTGCAAACGTTGGACAGGCGCTTCAAGGACGAGCTTCTGGAGTGCAGGTGCAACAAAATAGCTATGCGCCGGGAACAAATCCGTCAGTAATAATTAGAGGAGGAAACTCTATTAATACTTCTAATGCTCCGTTGTATGTTGTTGACGGATTTATTACCAGTACTGGAGCTTCTATAAGCCCGAACGACATTGAAAACATTCAAATTCTTAAAGATGCCGCTTCTACAGCTATTTATGGTGCCCGTGGAGGAAATGGGGTAATTTTGATTACCACTAAAAAAGGAAAATCAGGAAAAATGAATGTTGAGGCTGAGATTTCTGATGGTTTTCAGAATATCATAAAAGAGCCTTCTTTAATGACTGGACAGCAATATGCCGATTATCAGAATGCTCTTAATGCTGAAAACGGAAGACCTCCGCTTTTCCCTTCCAGCTTTCCTGTTGCCAATACTAACTGGTTTGATGCTGCAACTCGTCCTGGTGAAGTGCTTAATAGAACGCTTACTTTTAGCGGAAGTGATCAAAGTTCTAAATTCTTTCTTTCTGGAAATTATTTAAAACAAACTGGAGCTATCGTAAACACTGATTTTGAAAGATATAGTGTGAGAATGGGCGGTGAAAAAAGATTCAACGAAAGACTAAATATGGGCACAAATGTATATGGTGCTGTTGCCGAAGGAAATAATAGCGATTTTGGCGATAATATTTTATCTCCAATGTTCTCTATCCAGACTGCCCCTCCAACTATTCCAATTTATAATGCAGACGGTTCGTATTATAAATTCCAAGGGAAAGACAATGCGTTAGCACTTTTACTTGAACCTACAGATCACACGATCAATAGATTGGTAAACGGAAACATGTTTTTAGATTATCAGATCATTAAAGGTTTAACATACCATTTTGGTGCCGGTGCAGAATGGCAAGAAAATATTCAAGGAAAATATACTCCAAGTACTTTAGTAGCGGGAGCTGCGTTAAAGGGTTCTGGTTCTGAAGAAAATAAAACCTATTTCAGATGGAGTACAGAACAATATTTGACATATAAATTTGATATCAAAGAAGTACATGCAATTACTGCCATGATTGGTACTTCAAATCAAAAAGATACTTATGAAAGAGTAAGAGCAGCTGGTACAGGTTTCTCTAATGACTTATTGACGTATTATAATCTGCAAGGAGCTTCAGTGTATTTAAAACCTGAAACAGAAAAAACAGAAACAAAATTGACTTCTTACTTTGGAAGATTAAATTATGCTTTCAACGATAAATACTTAGCAACTTTTACGATTAGAAAAGATGGCTCTTCTCGTTTTGGACCAAATAACCGATTTGGTATCTTCCCTTCTGGAGCTGTTGCATGGAAAATATCTAACGAATCTTTTATGCAAAACGTAAAAGCAATTTCTGAACTTAAATTGAGAGCAAGTTATGGTATTACAGGTAGTGACGGTATTGGAGATTACTCGTACATGAGCCGTCTGTCTTCTTGGGGGGTTACTATTGCGCCAGATGAATTTGTTGCAGGAACAGAACCAGCTAACTTAGCGAACCCAAATCTGAAATGGGAAGAAACAGCTCAAACTGATATCGGTTTAGATTTAGGCTTATTTAATGACAAACTTTCAATTACATTCGATTATTACAAAAAAAGAACTACAGATGCTCTTTTAAATGTTCCTGTTGGAGGATGGTGGGGATTTGGTACTCAAAGAGTTAACGCTGGGGTTATTGACAACCAAGGTATTGAATTAGGAATAAGCACTACAAACTTCAGAACTGATACTTTTTCTTGGACTACTTCATTAAATGTAGCGTACAATAAACAAGAAGTAGTATCTCTAGCTGATAACGTTAAAATCATTAGCACAAACACTTCTAACCCAAGTGGAGTAGTTTCTGGTCAGGAATTTACCAGATTGGAACCTGGAAAAGAAATGGGAGTTTTATTTGGCTATAAATATGCTGGAGTTATCAAAACTGGAGAAACTTATGCGCCTCAGCCATTATCTGCTCCTGGAGATCCCAAATATGTAGACATTGATGGCGATGGTACTATTACAGCAAAAGACAGAACTTATTTAGGAAATACTATTCCTCATTACGTTGCAGGTTTCAATAACGATTTTAAGTATAGAAATTTCGATATGAATATCTTTTTCCAAGGCGCTTTTGATTATTCAGTTTACAATATGACTAAAATGGTTGGCGAGTCTTCTACAAGTACAGATGCGTTAAACCGATGGGTTGCTGGTAAAAACGAAAACACTGATATTCCTAGAGACGGTTATTACAAAAGCACTTACGGAAGTTATGTGAATTCTAAATTTGTTGAAGAAGCTTCGTACTTACGTCTGAAAAATGTTTCTATGGGATATACGATTCCAGAAAGCGCATTAAAAACGGTGAAATTTATTGATAGCATCAGATTATATGCCATCGGACAAAATTTATTGACGATTACAAATTATTCTGGAAATGATCCTGAGGTAAACGGACACTCTACGAACAATTTAGGTGGTGGTATCGATTTTAACTCATTCCCAGCTTCAAGAACTTTTATACTTGGAATTAAAGTAGCAATTCACTAGTCTAAAATGCTTTACAGTAACATTAAATTGATTAAAATGAAAAAATATACAATCTTATTACTTTTACTTGCCGCTGGAACACAAGTTTCTTGCAATCAAGATCTTGATCCCACGGTATATAGCAGCTTGACTAATACTAATGGGTATCAGACAAAATCAGATGCTATTGCGGCTATCAATTCCATTTATGGAAGACTAAAAGGACCATCTGTGGGCGATAATTATTCATATTGGGCTACAAGACACTTTGCTTTGACTGATATTGCTACAGATTTAGGACACTGCCAATTTGGAGGAGATCCAGGGCAATTATCTTTAGGAACTTGGAATTCTGCAAATGGACTTTTAAGAGAAGACTGGAACGCCATGTATAAATTGATTGCCAATGCAAACAATGCTATTTTCAACATTACACCAATGAGTGGCATTACAGCTGCTGAAAAAGCACAATTTATTGCAGAAGCAAAATTCTTAAGATGTTCCGCTTATATGGATTTGACCGATTCTTGGGGACCAGTAATTCTAATTACCGAAGCCAATTTAGGAAACCCTGGGTATTTAGATCAAACTCCGCCTTCATCTGTTGAAGAAATAGACGCTTTCATGATTAAAGAATTGACGGAAGCTGCTGATGTTCTTCCAGTAAATTATAAAAACAATGAAATTTACGGTACAAATGATGTGGGACGTGCGACAAAAGGAGCTGCACTAACACTATTGGCAAAATTGTATTTGAGAAGCCACGATTGGCAAAAAGTAGTTACCTATACACAAAAAGTAATGGATTTGCACGAATACAGCCTATATCCTTCTTACTTAGGTTTGTTTAAAGAAAGCAACAAATGGTGCAGTGAAAACATCTTCTCTTCTTTAAGTGATGCCAACACAAATGGAACTGAATTATTAAACCACTTTGGCCCTGTTGATCACCCTGTGGTTCAAAACAGATGGCAATATTATACTGTAAACTGGGATTTCTACAACACTTTTGGCGATGAAGATGAGAGAAAACAATGTTTTTTTCCAGAGTATATGGGGACAGACGGTCTATTGCATAAACAAGCTCCATACTTAGGAGCTCAACCTCCAGCTGGAGAATTCTACATGCAAGACGTTTCTACAAAAAAATATGCTGATGATGAAACGACCACTTATTATGATGGACATAGTGTTAATATACTTCGTTATGCTGATGTTTTGTTAAGCAGAGCCGAAGCCTTAAACGAAATCAGTGGACCAACTCAAGAGGCTATTGATCTTATCAACCAAGTAAAAGGAAGATCTCATGCAAAACTTTTGGTTTTATCAGAACATACTCAAGCTAGTTTAAGAGATGCTATTTTACAAGAAAGAGGATGGGAACTTTTCTACGAAGGAAAACGTCGTGCAGATTTGATCAGAATGAACAAATATGATGTTTTAGTAAATGCATACCACCTTAGAGTTGGAGAAGCAGCTTTAATCAAAATGCCACAAAACAAATATTATACGTATCCACAGAGTCAGGTAGACCTTAATCCAAATTTAAGCAACGCCGACAGACAATAAGAATATCCAATCAAGAATAGACAGTTAAATGTCTGTCTATTCTTGATTATTTATAGCGATAAAAGTACTTTTCTGTTTCACAAAAGAAGCTTTTCAGATGATCAAAAAATTAATATTAAAAGGAAGTTTTATTTTAGCGCTGCTTACTTTGGCAAGTTGTTCTAAAAACCAAATTATCTCCAATATCAATATTGGCACTCATGGCAACAACGAATTGAAAATTCAGATCGATGTTACTACGAATGACCAAGCTCAGGTATATGCAGAATATTGGTCAGCTAAAGAAGGAAATCAAAATAAAATGACCTCTCCTATTTCAAATTCTGGTTTAAAACATTCGCTGGTGCTTTGCAATATAATTCCAGAAACTGACTATAGTTTCCAATTAGTTACAGTTCAAGGCGGTAATAAACAAACCAGCAAAGTTTATAATTTTAAATCTAGAAAACTTCCAGAATGGCTACAGAAACAATTCAAAGCCAATTGCCCAAAACCAGAGTTATTGCCTGAAAATTTCAAAAAAGGATTTTTGCTTTTAGCGAAAAGAGAAACTCCTGGAACTGCTTATATTGTTGATTACAAAGGAAATTTAAGATGGTACCATACGCTTGAAGGAACTGGTTTTAAAGTCGTTCATTTTACAAAAGACCAAACAATTCTTTCGATTTTGGGAACCAATGACGAGCCAACAAGCTATGGAAGCGAAATTCTTGAAATCAATCTGCAAGGTGATACTTTAACCCATATTAAAAAAGGTGAAGGCGACTTAAAGCAAGTTCTTCACCATGAAATTATAAAAAAATCGGCTAACGAAATTGTCGCTTTAACTGTCGAACAAAAAATAATCGATTTAACTTCTATTGGAGGAAAAAAACAAGACACCATCAACGGAGACGGAATTATAATTTTAGACAAAAAAGGGAAACAGCTTTGGAAATGGAGTGTTTTTGATGATTTAGATCCATTTAAAGACAAAAATTTATTAAAAACCAAAAAGGACTGGACACATGCCAATAGTTTAAGCTACGATGCAGATGGAAATTTTTTAATCTCATTTTATAATAACGGCCAGATTTGGAAAATCAATTCGAAAACTGGAAAAGTAATCTGGAAATTAGGAAAAGGCGGAACAATGAAAATGGCTTCAGACACTAATTTCTCTCAGGCACACGCCGCACATATCGATCAAGAAGGAAGTCTGCTGTTTTTTGATAATGGTGTCGACATAAAACAATCTTCTGTTTTTGCCTTAAAAGTAGACGAAACAAGCAATTCAGTAAAACTGGATTTCCATATAAAATTGCCAAAAGATATTTACAACGATAGAATGGGAAGTGCTTATATGATTAATAAAAACCTCTTTTTAGTTTGTTGTTCAAAGAGACATATTACAGTTTTAACCAATAAAAAAGGTGTTTTGTTATGGGCTTTAGAATCTGAAATTCCTCCATACAGAACCATCTTTATTCCTAAAGAAAAACTCAAACCTTTTCTTTTGAATTAAAAAGAGATTTTCCTGTAAGGTTTTCAAAACCTTGTAGGTATAAGTAAATTAGAATAAATACCTAACAGGTTTTAAAAACCTGTTAGGATAAAAATAATAGACATGAAAAAATTAATTCTTATTGCACTTTTTTCAGCATTGCCAATGCTTGTTTTCAATTCCTGCACCAAATCAAATTCTCAAACTTTGGCTTCAAAAACAACCGAAGAAGGAGAAGAAGACGGAGGCTACATCACAATTGATACTTCTCAAATTCCAGACGATCAATTTGGAGAATCGGTTCGTTACGGAAGAGAATTAATGATGAAAACGGCTTATTACATTGGTCCAAACGGAAAAAATGGACAATATTTGGGCAATAAAATGAACTGCTCCAACTGCCATCAAGATGCAGGAACAAAGCCTCATGCGTTCAATTTGATGTCTTCCCACGATAATTATCCACAATATCGCGGGCGCGAAAACAAAGTTCTTACATTGGCAGAAAGAGTTAATAACTGCATTATGCGCCCGCATTCTGGAAAACCACTTCCGCTGGATAGTAAAGAAATGGTGGCCTTTTTATCTTATTTCAAATGGATTAGCAAATTTGTTCCAAAAGATGGTAATTTTAAAGGAGCAAAAAATTTAGAAATCGAATTTCCAGATGATGCTGCAAGTCCAGAAAGAGGAAAAGTTTTATTTGCCGAAAACTGCGCAAGATGCCACGGAAATAATGGTGAAGGTGTTTACAATGCCGACAAATCAGGTTATACTTATCCTCCACTTTGGGGCGAATATGGTTATCAGCCAGGTTCAAGCATGCACCGCGTCATTAAACAGGCGCAATGGCTAAAAAGCAATATGCCTTACGATAAAGTATTGCTTGGAAAGCCATATCTTACAGACAAACAAGCGCTTGACATTGCAGCTTATGTAAATGACGATTCACAGCATAAAAGACCAAACCCAAAAACGTTTGATTATCCAAATAAAATGGGCAAACCTATCGATTATGCACACAGTCCATTTCAAGATAATTTTTCGGAAGAGCAGCACAAATACGGACCTTACAAACCGATTATTGCTTACTGGAAAAAACAAGGATGGAAAGCCGTTTACTAAACTCAAAATATACTATTTAACTGATTTATACAATACAATGAAACTAAACCTAAACAACACAACGCTTTTAAACAGAATACTGATAATGTGTTTGATCACAATCAGCATTCCTCTAACTGCACAAATAAAATATTCAGACGGAAACGACAGCTGGAATCCGAATCAATTAGGAAATCACCGTGCTGTAATTGCCTTTTCTGGGTCTGGAAATGTTGCTAAAACGACAATCGAATGGCGAAGAAGAGACACCAATCCAGAACTTAAAAAAATTATCGTTCAGGATGCGTCTGGAAAAGAAATTCAGAACATCAAAACCGAAAATATCAATAGAGAAAACGGTACTATTTTCTTTGAACCTATTTCAGGCAAAGGAACTTATTACGTTTATTATATGCCTTATGTTGATGAAGGAACTGCAAATTATCCAAAAGGAATTTATCAAAAACCTGAAGATAAAGCTAATACTGAATGGGTTTCTAAAATCAAAAGCAATTTTAAAGAAAATGCTGCTGTAACAGAAATCCAAAGTGTAAATGCTTTCAATAGTTTTTATCCGATGGAAGTGATTGCTACAGCGTCTGAAACTTCAGCTCTTGTGGCAAAAAACAGCGGAAACTCTTTCTTGGTTTTCCCAGAAGACAGAGAACATTCTATCAAATTAAAATCTGATTTACCGCAAAGATGGATTCAGAAAGGCGTTCAAAACAGTTTTGCTGATACGGCAATGAAAGGGGAATATTTAGCTTTTCAATTAGGTGTTTACACGCTTGAAGATTTAAAAAATGTAAAAGTATCTTTCACCAATTTAGTAAGCACAACTGGAGCTACAATAGACGCGAAAGATATCAGCTGTATCAATACTGATGGGACTCGATATGATGGCACTCCTTTTACAAATACAGTTTCAGTTTCAAAAGGAAAAATTCAAGCAATGTGGTGTGGAATTGACGTTCCGCAAACTGCTGCTGCTGGAACTTACAACGGAAAAGCAACCGTAACGGCTGACGGAAAATCAAAAGAAATCAATCTTCAAATTACGGTTTCAAACGAAGTAACAAAAAACGGAGGAATTGACAGTCCTGAGAAAATGACGCGTTTAAAATGGTTAAATTCGACATTAGCTCAGGAAAATACAGTTATTGCTCCTTATACTCCATTAACAGTAAATAACTCTGAAATTGCTTTATTAGGAAGAAAACTAATCTTGTCGCCAAACGGATTTCCTGCGCAAATTCAGACTTTCTTTACGCCAGAAATGACTTCTGTTACAACAAAAGCAAATGACATTTTAAGCGCTCCAATCGATTTTCATTTTGTTGACGCTTCTGGAAAAGAAGTGCAATGGAAAAACAGCGGTGTAAAATTTACTAAAAAAGAAGCTGGAATAGTGTCTTGGGAAAATACTGCGAGTTCAAAATCGGTCCAAATGGATGTAAATGCTTCTGTAGAGTTTGACGGTTTTGTACATTATACGGTAAAAGTTACAGCCCTCGAAGACGTCGCTTTTAATGACATTAATTTCCAAATGCCAATGCAGCCAACTTCTGCAAAATACATGATGGGATTAGGTCAAAAAGGTGGAGATCGCCCTGCAACTTTTGACTGGAAATGGGATGTTGCCCATAAAAATCAAGACGGTGCTTGGATTGGTGCTGTAAATTCTGGATTGCAGTTTTCTTTAAGAGACGAAAAATATAGCCGCCCTTTAAATACTAATTTCTATTTACAAAAACCTTTATTGCTGCCTACTTCATGGGGTAACGAAAATAAGGGCGGCATTACCATTACGCCAAATCCAAAATCGGTTGTAGTAAATGCGTACAGCGGTGCTAGAACAATGAAAAAAGGTGACGTTTTATACTATAATTTCAACTTATTGATTACGCCTTTCCATACCATAAATACCGATTTTCAATGGGATACAAAGTTTTACCATAAATACAGTCCGATCGATTCTATCGCTAAAACTGGCGCAACGGTAATCAATATTCACCACGCCAATGCAATCAATCCTTATATCAATTATCCTTTTATTGAATATAAAAAGATGAAATCGTATATCGATGAAGCACATCAAAAAGGCTTAAAAGTAAAAATCTACAACACGGTTAGAGAGGTTTCTAACAAAGCTTATGAAACTTTCGCTCTTAGAAGTTTAGGTCACGAAATTTATTCTCCAGGAAAAGGTGGCGGATTCTCTTGGCTGCAAGAGCATGTTGGAGATGATTATATCGCTGCTTGGTTTGTTCCTGAAATTAAGGACGCTGCAATCGTAAACAGTGGTATGAACCGTTGGCATAATTACTATGTCGAGGGAATGAATTGGCTGACTCAAAATGTGGGCATTGACGGAATTTATCTAGATGACGTTGCTTTCGACAGAATCACAATGAAACGCATCAAAAGAGTTTTGACTAAAGATGGTCATCCTGGAATTATCGATTTACACAGTGCGAACCAGTACAACAAAAGTGACGGATTTAATAATAGTGCCAACTTATACATGGAGCACTTCCCGTACATCAATAGATTATGGTTTGGAGAATATTTTGATTATGAAAAAAATCAGCCTGACTTTTTCTTGACTGAAGTAAGCGGAATTCCGTTTGGTTTAATGGGAGAAATGCTTCAAGATGGTGGAAATCCGTGGAGAGGAATGGTTTACGGAATGACAAACAGATTGCCATGGAGCGACGGTGCTGATCCAAGAAACATCTGGAAACTTTGGGATTCTTTCGGAATTAAAGGTTCTGAAATGATTGGATATTGGAGCGAAAACTGTCCTGTAAAAACAAACAACGACAAAGTACTGGCAACCGTTTACAAAAAGAACGGAACGGCTTTAATCTCAATCGCAAGTTGGGCAGATGCCGATGTAAATGTGAAATTAAATATCGACTGGAAAAAACTAGGAATCAATCCTGCAAAAGCGACAATTACAGCTCCAGAAGTTACCAATTTCCAACCAGCAAAAACATTTACAACAAAAGACGAAATACCAGTTTCTAAAGGAAAAGGCTGGTTGTTGATTGTGAAGTAATCAACAATTACCTCGTACTGTTTGTCATTGCGAGGAACGAAGCAATCTCACTAACAAAAGATACAAAGTGTGATTTAGCAAATGCGATTGCTTCGTTCCTCGCAATGACAAAAAACGCAAAAAAACAACCACAAATAACCAAGCTATCCATCATGAAATTTAGACCATTATTATCAATTCTACTCCTTGGAAGCCTGTTTGTCAACGCACAAAACAAACCAACCATAAAAGAATACAAAAAAGTATTTACAACCTATCCGTTCTCAGATCCTGATCCGATTCCGAAACCTGATACTAAGTTTTATCCATATTTCCGTTTTGACGGTTTTACTGACAAACCCGTTCAGAAAGAATGGAAAGTAATCGAAATTGAAAATGATTATATCAAACTGATGATTTTGCCAGAAATTGGCGGAAAAGTCTGGTCGGCTATAGAAAAATCTACAGGAAAAGACATTGTTTACAACAATCATGTGGTAAAATTTAGAGACATTGCCATGCGCGGACCGTGGACAAGCGGAGGCGTTGAAGGCAATTACGGAATTATCGGCCATACGCCAAACTGCGCCACTCCTGTCGATTACAAAATTATAAACCGAGAAGACGGAAGCATTAGCTGCGTGATCGGAGTTTTGGATTTATTGACGAGAACTTCTTGGAAATTAGACATTAATCTGCCAAAAGACAAAGCGTATTTTACCACAAATTCGTTTTGGTCGAACACAACCGAATTTGAACAGCCTTATTACACTTGGATGAATACGGGAATAAAAGCAGCCGAAAATCTGCAGTTTATTTATCCTGGACAAACATATATCGGTCATAACGGAGAATACAATTCGTGGCCAATTGATAAAGAAAACGGCAAAGATTTGTCATTCTACAAAAACAACAATTTTGGAGGCTACAAATCGTATCACGTATTCGGGAAATATGATGATTTCTTTGGAGGATATTATCACGACGAAGATTTCGGAATGGGAAGATACGGTAATCACGATGACAAACCCGGCAAAAAAATCTGGATTTGGGGATTGTCGCAGCAAGGAATGATTTGGGAAAAATTATTGACTGATACTGACGGACAATATGTAGAAGTCCAAAGCGGCAGATTGTTTAATCAGGCAAGCGAAACCAGTAGTCTTACGCCTTTTAAGCAACGTTCGTTTGCGCCATATCAAACTGATACTTGGACCGAATATTGGTTTCCTGTAAAACACACAAAAGGATTTGTAAAAGCCAACAATTATGGTTCAGTTAATATCAAAAACGAAAATGGCTGGCTGAAAATCTATTTTTCTCCCCTTCAAAAATTAAACGAAAAAATTGAAGTTTTTGAAAACGATAAAAAAGTGTATTCTAAAGATATTGCTCTGAATACCATGCAAACTTTCAAAGATTCTATTCAAGTAAAAGTGGATTCTAATAAATTGAAATTTGTTTTAGGCCAAAATAAATTAGTTTGGAATTCTGCGCCAGAAGATGGAAACATCAACCGTCCTGTAGAAATTCCAAAAGATTTCGATCATAATTCGGTTTATGGATTGTATCAGCAAGGAAAAAATTACATCAGTTTCAAAGATTATGTTTTGGCTGAAGAAAAACTAAATGCTTGTTTGAAACTAGATCCAAACTACGCTCCTGCCCTTTCTGCATTGGCTTCTTTGCAAATTAGAAAATTAGATTACAAAGCAGCTGTAATTTCAGCAAAAAAAGCTTTATCGGTAGATACTTACGATGCTTCGGCGAATTATTTTTATGCTTTGGCGAATTTCCATTTAGGAAATACTATTGATGCAAAAGATGGTTTTGATATTGCTGCTGCAAGTGTCGAATTCCGCAGTCCTGCTTACACCGCTTTAAGCAAAATTTATTTAGCAGAAAATGATCTGCCAAAAGCTATTGAATATGCCGAGAAAAGCTTAATCTATAATCAATACAATATAGAAAGTTTACAGGTTTTAGCGGTTTTATATCGTCTTCAAAATAATTCTGATAAAGCAAATTCTGTTTTAAAAACAATCACAAAACTAGATCCGCTGAATCATTTTGCTGATTTTGAAAAATACCTTTGGAACAATTCAAACGATTCCAAAAATGCTTTTGTTTCTGCCATCCAAAACGAAATGCCAGAACAGACTTTTCTTGAATTGGGAATTTGGTACAATAATTTAAGCCGAAAAGAAGAAGCTCTAAAAGTGTTTTCTATTGCAGAACCAAGCGCTGAAATTATATATTGGAAAGCTTTCTTAGAAAACAAACCAGTTGATGTAAGCAAAATCAAACCTGGAACGAGTTTTCCTTTCAGAAATGAAACTGCTGAAATCCTAAAATCCTTAATTAAAACTAACGATCAATATCAGTTAAAATATCATTTAGGTTTAATTGAATGGAATCGCAACAGCATTTCCGAAGCTAAAGAATTGTTTTCACAATGCGGCGCAAAACCAAATGATCCTGCATTTTATGGAGCTAAAGCTTCTTTATTTAAAGACGATGCTTCGATAGTATTGGCAAGTCTTCAACAGGCTATAAAATTGGATCCGCAAGGTTGGAGATACCATAAAATGCTGGCAGAACATTACATCGCTCAAAAACAATTTGATAAAGCGCTTACAACGGCCGAATCTTTTTATAAAAAACATCAGAACAATTATTTAATCGGAATGCTTTACGCTAAAACTTTATTGCTAAATAAAAAATACCGTGAAGCCGATTCGTTCTTGACCAAATTGCAGATTCTTCCTTTTGAAGGCGCAACGGCAGGAAGGCAATTGTATCACGAAGCGAAATTGATGCAGGCTTTGGCAGAAATTAAAAACAAGCAGTACAAAAAAGCATTACAATTTATTGCTGACGCCAAATTGTTTCCAGAGAATTTAGGCGTTGGAAAACCGTATGACGAAAATATTGATGAAAGATTAGAAAACTGGTTAGATTATCAATGTTACAGCAGTCTTGGAAACAAAGAAATGGCTTCTAAATCTTTAGAAAAAATTGTCGCTTTCAAACCAGTAGTCGATAATACGGTTATGAATTTCCTCCCAGCAAATCAATTGGTTTCGGCTTGGGCAATAGAAAAAACTTCCTCTGCTAAAGAAGCTGAAAAATGGATTAAATCTCAGGCCGATTTATATCCGACAAATAAAATAGTGCAATGGACTTTATTGTCTTACACTAAAAAACCATCGGATATTTTAAGTGAAGATGAAAAAGACGGCGAAGTCAGAATTATCGAAAAATTGTAAAGAACTTTCAAAACAATAAAATGAAAAAGCATTTTTTAAAATATACATTTTTGGGTCTTGTCGTTTTGATGAGTCCAAAAATTGAAGCACAAAACAAAGCAGAAAAGGTTGATGAATTATCCATTTACCGTGCTACTCCTTTAAAAACACATGATTTAATTCATACCAAACTCGAGGTTTCATTCGATTACGGAAAACGTTATTTATACGGAAAAGAATGGATTACTTTAAAACCTCATTTTTACGAAACCGATTCGCTTAAGTTGGACGCAAAAGGAATGGATTTTAAAGAAATTGCTATTATTGACGGCAAAAAAAGTATTCCGTTGCGATACAAATACGATAACGAAGAACTTTCAATCGCTTTAAACAGAAAATACAAGCGAACTGAAAAGTACACGATTTTCATTAATTACATCGCAAAACCAGCAGAACTGAAAAGCAAAGCTGGCGAATCGATTACCAACTCAAACGGATTGTATTTTATTAATCCTGACGGAAAGGGAGACAAACCAACTCAAATTTGGACTCAAGGCGAGACGGAAGCTTCTTCTTGCTGGTTCCCAACAATCGACAAACCCAATCAGAAAACCACTTCTGAAATTGCGATGACAGTTGAGGGAAAATATACCACACTTTCAAACGGTAAATTAACCTCGCAAAAAGTAAATAAAGACGGAACAAGAACAGATATTTGGAAAATGGAACAGCCAAATGCGCCTTATTTGTTTATGATGGCTGTTGGTGATTTTAAAGTCTATAAAGATTCATATAATGGCAAAGAAGTCAGCTATTATTTAGAGCCAAAATATGCACCGTATGCCAAACAGATTTTCTACAAAACGCCAGATATGATGAACTTTTACGGCAAAATGCTTGGCGTAGAATATCCTTGGGCGAAATATGCGCAAATTGTAGTGAAAGACTATTTTGGAGGTGCGATGGAAAATACTTCGGCAACTGTTCATGGCGAATACGTTCAAAAAACAGAAAGAGAATTATTAGATGATAATCAAGAAAGCACCATTGCTCACGAACTTTTTCATCAATGGTTTGGAGATTACGTAACGGCTGAGTCTTGGTCAAACTTAACTATGAACGAATCGTTTGCCACTTTTGGAGAAGTTTTATGGCATGGTCATGATGCTGGACAAGATGCTGAAGACAGATCGCGTTATGAAAAATTGCAGAATTATTTACGCTCACAAAAAAATGGCGACAGTCCAATTTTAGCACGTTTTCATTACAAAAATGCAGACGATATGTTTGATAATATCAGCTATTCTAAAGGTTCTATCATTTTGTATGCCATGAAAAACCAAATGGGTGATGAAGCCTTTTTTAAAGGACTAAATCATTATTTAACCACAAATGCTTATAAATCTGGCGAACCGCATCAACTGCGCTTGTCTATGGAAGAAGTAACTGGAAAAGACTGGTTGCCTTATTTTGAGCAATGGTATTATAACGCTGGAAGTCCGATTCTGGATGTGACTTACAGATATGCTAACGGAAAAATTATTATTACCATTAGTCAATCTCAGGATAGCGCAGTGCAAACTTTTACACTGCCTTTGAAAGTTGATTTTTACGTAAACGGAACTAAAATCAGAAAGGATATTTTAATTGATAAAAGACAACAAAGCTTCACTTTTGATCTTTCTTCAAAACCTGAATTTATAGATTTAGATCCAGATAAAATTCTAGTTGGCGAAGTGAATGTAGACAAAAAAACAGCAGCTGATTATTTGTATCAATATAAAAATGCTCCATCCTATTACAACCGAATTGAAGCTATAAAATTTGCTTCGAAAGACAGAAGTCAGGAATCGCAACTTATTTTACTGGAAGGCTTAAAAGATCAACAGGAAGATTTAAGAGTTCTGAGTATCAAGTCAATTGACTTAAATGAAAAACAAACAAAAGATCAGGTTTTAAAAACGCTACTTGATGTTGCAAAAAATGATAAAAAAACAATTGCCAGAGCTAATGCTATTGTAAAATTGGCTTCTACAGGAGATGCTTCTTATAAAAGTTTAATGGAAGAAAGCATTAAAGAACAGTCGTATAACGTGATTGCAGCAGGATTAGCAGGTTTAACAAAATATGCGGCAGCCGAAGCAGATAAAGCATTGGCCTCATTAGATGACGATACCCAAAAACATGTAACGCCATTAATGAAAAGATTTAGTAGTCAAAAATAATTATTAAGAGTCCTCTAGGTCTGTTTTTGTTTTTGAAAACCTCTCTAATTTGGTTCATTAGAGAGGTTGTTTTTAAAGTTTAATTTAAACACATAGAAACATAGAATTTTGCAGTTTCTGTTTAAGATTACGTAAAAAGCAAGCTTTAACACATAGTTCCATGAGCATTAAAATCAGTGAAAAGCCTTTTTTAAGCTTACAATGACTATGACTATGCTTCTATGTGTTAAAAATTATACCCGACGAATTAAAATAGGTGCCCGATAGGCATTCAATAAAAAATTACTCACTTATGAAAATTACCTTTTTTAAACCTATACTAATCCTTTTTCTTTTGCTTGGATGGACAACCATTTCAGCGCAAATGATTAAGACCAAAACACCTTCACGCCCAAAGGGACAGCAAGACGTATTGAGAATGGCTGCAGATCCGATTCCAACCGTTCGTGTGGCTTTTATCGGACTTGGAATGCGCGGTCCTGGCGCTGTCGAACGCATGACACATATTCCAGGTGTAGAAATTGTAGCTTTATGCGACATGACTCAAGAAAATACTGCGAAGTCAAATGCAATCTTAACAAAAGCTGGTTTTCCAAAAGCGCAAGAATTTTATGGTGACGAAAATGCTTGGAGAAAAGTTACGGCTTTGCCAAATGTAGATTTAGTTTATGTGGCTACAGATTGGAAACACCACGCTGTAATAGGTGTTCAGGCCATGAAAGACGGAAAACACGTTGCAATAGAAGTTCCGGGCGCTTTAACTATGAAAGAAATCTGGGAATTGATCGATACTTCAGAAAAAACGAGAAAACACTGTATGCAATTGGAAAATTGTGTTTACGATTTTTTCGAATTGACCACTTTAAATATGGCTCAGCAAGGCGTTTTTGGAGAAATTCTACACGCTGAAGGTTCTTACATTCACGGTTTACAGCCTTTCTGGGGAGAATACTGGAACAACTGGAGAATGGATTATAACATTAAACATCGTGGCGATATTTATGCCACACACGGTATGGGACCAGCATGTCAGGCACTAAACATTCACCGTGGCGATAAAATGAATTTCTTAGTTTCTATGGATACAAAAGCCGTTGGAAACCCTGCTTACATTAAAGAAAAGTCAGGAAAGGAAATTAAAGATTTTAGAAACGGAGATCATACGATGACGATGATTCGTACGGAAAACGGAAAAACAATTCACATTCAGCATGACGTTACATCTCCTCGTCCGTACAGCAGAATGTATCAATTGAGCGGTACAAAAGGTTTTGCTAATAAATATCCGTTAGAAGGTTATGCTTTAGACGGAAAAGAATTAAGCGATGACGTAAAACCAAATCACGAAAAATTGAGCGCGCATTCTTTTGTTCCTGAAGAAGTGAAAAAAGCGTTGATGGAAAAATACAAACACCCTATTGCAAAAGGAATCGAAGAACAGGCTAAAAAAGTGGGCGGTCATGGCGGAATGGATTTTATTATGGACTATCGTTTAATCTATTGTCTGCAAAAAGGACTTCCGCTTGATATGGACGTTTATGATTTAGCCGAATGGTCTTGCCTTGGACCATTAACAGAAATTTCATTAGACCATAATTCTGCTCCTGTTGAAATTCCAGATTTTACTCGTGGAGGCTGGAACAAACTTAAAAAATTAGAGTTTTCAGAATAAATATTATTGGTTAGTTAGTAAGAGGGACAAGAGGGCAAAGTAGATGTTGCTCTCTTGTCTGTTTTAGACAATTCGTAAAAACAAAAAAGCCACCTGATTCTCTCAGATGGCTTCTTTTATTTTTGATAAAAAATTAATTCCAATTGAAAGTAATTTTCTTTTCGATTTCACTGCTTAAACTTAAAAATACTGGGCAAGTCATGGCAGCACGCTCTAAAATCGTTTTGCTTTTTTCATCAGCATTGCTTTTCATTTGAAACACAATTTCTATTGCTCCAATTCTTCTTGGTTCAGCATTCATGATCTTAGTTACTTCTGCTGTAGATCCAACAAAATCAACTTCTAAATCACGAGCTTTGATTCCCATAATGGTCATCATGCAGCTTGCTAAAGCATTTGCAACTGTATCTGTTGGAGAAAATGCTTCTCCTTTTCCGTTATTATCTAATGGTGCGTCAGAAATGATTTCGCTTCCTGATTGCACGTGAATTGAACTTGTTCTTAAATCTCCTAAATAAGTTACTTTTGATGTCATTAATTTGCTACTTTTAAAGTTAAGTCACTATCATAATATAAGATGTAAACACCTTTATTAGCGTGTCCTCCATCTTCTTTTCTATAATATTGAAATTTATTATCTACCTGCTGAGTTGTCATCAAATCAGCTGTTTCTTGGAATGTTTTTCCTTGCATTAAACGCATCATCGTATCAAATGTTACGTCAAATCCTCTGGTTGCATAAGTCGTCGGATTTGCTTTGTTTTTTAGACGATATTGTTTTTCATAAATTAAAACTGGCTGTTCATCGCTTTCGCGAGTTACAGAAGGATACATTAATTTTAGTTTTACCAAGTTATCAAAATTGATTTCATCTGTATCCAGTGTACTATTTGGTTCTAAAATCACCAATTGAACCTGACACGTTTTTTGAGAATCTAGTAGAGCCTTAATTGTAGCTTTTACCATCGCTGTATTTCCTGTTTCCATCACAACATAATTCAAACGATTTGGTATTAACAGACTTTTTAAGTTAGCCACATCCAAACCGCCAGTTTCAGTTAGAGATGCAAATGCCACTCCTTTCTGATTTTGCTTAATGTAGTTGATAACAGATTCTTTTTTCTTATCAACGACCGCTACGATATTTCCGTTTTTAGAACGCATATAATCAAAAACTGAATTTCTGATTACATCGTTTGACGGTATAGTTTGGTACAAATTATCAATCGGATTAGCACTATCTTTTGATAAAGGTGAAATTACAGGAACATTATACGAACGCAACATGCTTGCTGCCGTTTCTGCATTACTTTGGTAAAATGGCCCAATTACAGCATCTGCATCTTGAAGTTTCGGAGTCAAACCTACAACATTCGAAGTGGTTTTAGTTTCCTGAGAGTCATAAATTGCAACGTCAATTGGCAGTTTCAATGTTTTTGCAGAATCAATCGCCATCAAAGCTCCAGAATAAAAATCTAGAGTCATATTTAAGAACTTATCGTTTTTAATTCTGTTAGCGGTTCCCGAAGTATCGCTTTGCACTTTAGCCAAATTAAAAGGAAGCAATAAAACTACTTTTTTGCGCTCATTAATACCTCTCTTTTTGGTTAATTCAACAACTTCCACATTTTCGTTTTCAGTAGATTTTACTTTATCAACAATCTTAATTCCGCCGCCAGTGCTTTCTGCTGGTTTACTTGTAGAAGAATCAGCTGGTTTATCACCAGGAACTTGTGCTGCAATAATTGGTGCAGGAGCTACATATCCAGCAGGAACTTTTAGAACCATCCCCTCTTTTACACCTTCCGAAAGTGACGGATTTAATGCCACTAATTCATCTTGAGATAAATGAAAAACTCTTCCTAAACTATAAAAAGTCTCTTTCGGTTTCACCTGATACTCCATATACGTAACCGCTTTTTTAGAAGATTCGGCAGGTTTCTTATTTTCCGCAGGCTTTGCTGTTTCAGTTGCAACATGCTCTGTTTTTGGGGCTGTTCCTTTTATGGTCAGTCTGTACCCAACTGGCAAACTAGAAACAATATCTGGATTGCGTTTTTCTAATTCTTCTACAGTCATATTATACTGCTTTGCAATTCCAAATTTTGTTTCTTTTGGCTGAACATCGTGATAAACATATTTTTCAGCGCTTTTTTCTTTCGAAGGTTTTGCTGTTGCTTTTGGAGCAGATCCTTTTGCAGGAATAACCAGTTTCTGTCCAATTTGAACGCCAGTCTTCTCCAAAAACGGATTTGCTGCTTTTAAAGCTTCATCAGAGATTCCGTATTTTTTCTCAATGCTGTAAAACGTTTCTTTTGGCTGTACTTCATGAATAATTTCTTTTCCTGAAGCAACAGTTTTAGTTTCAGAAACTTCTTTTTTTGCTTCTCCGGTTGCCGTCGGAATCAGCAATACTGTATTTGGGCTTAAACCCGTTCTGGCATCTGGATTTAGCTTATAAATGTCATAAGGAGTTACCTTAAATTTTTGGGCAATCTGATTAATAGTTTCACCGCTTGACACTTTATACTTCACTACTTTTTCCTGAGAAAAAGCACTTGAACTGATAAAGAATACAAGAGACAATAATGTTAAATAGTATTTCATAATATGGCTTAAAACAATTTAATTTCTAATTTAAAAATATCTCACAGATTTCCTCCAAGCAAAATTCGAGCCGTTTGTTATTTCAATCGAAAATCATCTCAAATCGATTTCTACTTTGGCAATTATGATTTCTTTATATAACTCATCTTCTTCTTTTTTCTTGCATTTATAAAGCACTTCTTCCATGTTTTCGAATTTATCGCTGTAAACATAGTATGAAAGACTGTTAATATTGAAAAAGAAACTAGCGTTAAAATCGCCAGAATCAATGAGTTTCATAATAAGCTTATCTCGGTCAACTGCGTCTGTAAATATACCCAAAACTAAGTAATACCCGTTCGAAACTTCTCTAAGATTATCATAAACTTCTACTTTTACTGTTTTATCAGGTCTTAACGGATTGTCTTTCAATTCCTGTTTCATTTCTTCCAGCGAAATTGTTTTTGAATTTTCGGCAGTGTTGTCCTTTTTCTGTTTTTTGACTGCTTCATCCTGATATTTTTTTAGTTTAATCAAAGCCAATTTATCATCAAACTTTCGAGCTTCCATGCTATAATATGAAGCTTTACTGATATGCCTTTTTACTTCAATTTTTTTCTGATTGTCAAGTGAATCAATTTTAGCAATCAAGAGCTGATTTTTTTCGTCTCCTTTTTGCTGATCTTCTTTATAGCGTTTAATTTCTTCTAAAGATAAACGCTTCTGCAAAGGTTCTGTATTGGCTTTTTTCTCGCTTTCGCGGATTTTCTTTTTATACTCCTGATTTTCCTCAACGACAATTTTCTCTACTTTATTCATCAAACCAGCATACACTTTTCTATTTTCTGCCAGTTCCTTTTTCAGTTGAGAGGATAATTCATTTGTTTTATTGATTCCCTCAGAAGATTGTTTTTCAAGTCTTTTTGATTCTTCGACATTTAGAATATCCATTCGTTTCAATTCTTTCAAGTCATCATTCATTGTCGTAACAAGCGAATCTAATTTTGCCATTAAAACATCTTGAACATTTTTATTGGCTTCTAAAACCAAACGCAATTTTTCAACTGAATTTTCTTTAGAACCATTCATATCGTTCAGATTCACTTTCAAATCATTAATCTTTATAATTTTCTGATTCATTTCTTTCTGAACAACCAATCGGTCTTTTAAATCTTCAATTTCAACCGTTTTAGCTTTTGTTTTTTCAACCACAACTTGTTTTTCGGCAAGCGCCAGCATCAATTCTTCGCTTTCGTTTGCTGGCTTTATTGCTGTAGTATTAATAGCCAATTTGTTTCCAACAATTAATCCGTTTACAATTTCAGGATTTTGAGATTCTAACTGATCGATTGAAATTCCGTATTTCTTTGCAATCGAAAATTTGGTTTCCTTTGGTTCAACCACATGAAAAACCGTTTCCTGGTTTATCACACGAACTCTTCCGTCCAGAGTTTTCCTTTTGTTTGGAATAGAAATCGTCTGTCCAATCTGCAACCCATTAATTAAAATATCTTTATTGAGATTTTCTAAATCCTGAACCGAAACATTATATTGTCTAGCAATGCTAAATAAAGATTCTTTAGCTACAACCAAATGTGTCGCTTTTGAAGAAACAACATTTTCTTGCTTTGAAAAATGATCTGGATTTTGAGGAATAATCAGTTCTTGACCGATTTGAAGTCCGTTGGCAAGAGTTTCCTGATTGGCATTCTGAATCGCTTCAACTGAAACATGATATTGTTTTGATAAACCAAACAATGTTTCTTTTGGTGCAACAATATGAGTTTGCTGCTTTGAAATTGTGCTTTCTGAGTGGTGAACTGGAATCTTTAAAACCTGATTGTCTTTGATTCCGTTTTGCGATTCGGGGTTGAGTTTGTAAATCTCATCGATAGAAACCTTATACTTTTGGGCAATAAAATAAGCGGTCTCACCTTTTTGAATCTTGTGCTCGATAATTGAATCTTGCGCAATTATTTTGTTAAAAGACAAAATAAACACAAGAGAAATTGTTAAAAGTTCTCTCATAAATAGTAGGTTATAAAAAATTAAGGCCTTACAAATGTAAGACCTTAATTTTAAATTATGCTACTATTCCCACTCAATTGTTGCAGGTGGTTTTGAACTAATATCGTAAACTACACGATTCACGCCTTTTACTTTATTGATAATATCATTAGACACTTTCATCAAGAAATCGTAAGGCAAATGAACCCAGTCAGCCGTCATACCATCTGTTGATTCTACAGCTCTAAGCGCTACTACTTTTTCATAAGTACGCTCATCACCCATAACTCCAACACTGTTTACAGGAAGCAAAATTGCTCCCGCCTGCCAAACTTTGTCGTATAATCCCCAAGATTTTAATCCTTCAATGAAAACAGAATCTACATCTTGCAAAATTCTAACTTTCTCTGGAGTAATATCTCCTAAAATTCTTATTGATAATCCTGGCCCTGGAAAAGGGTGTCTTCCTAATAATTCAGGATCTATTCCTAATGTAGCTCCTACTCTTCGCACTTCGTCTTTGAAAAGCATTCTAAGCGGTTCTACAATTTTTAATTTCATATAATCTGGCAATCCACCAACGTTGTGGTGTGATTTAATAGTTGCAGATGGCCCTTTTACCGAAACAGACTCAATAACGTCTGGGTAAATAGTTCCTTGTGCCAACCATTTTACGTCTTCTAATAAGTGCGATTCATCATCAAAAACTTCAATAAATACACGACCGATTGTTTTACGTTTTGTTTCAGGATCACTAATTCCAGCTAATTCACCAAGGAAGCGATCTCCTGCATCTACACCTTTTACATTTAACCCCATTCCTTTGTATTGGTTCAATACATTTTCGAATTCGTTTTTACGTAAAAGACCGTTGTTAACAAAGATGCAATATAAATTTTGTCCGATTGCTTTGTTTAATAAAACTGCTGCTACAGTAGAATCTACTCCACCAGATAAACCAAGAACTACTTTATCGTTTCCTAGTTTTTCTTTTAATTCTGCTACCATTTCGTCAACGAAAGCATTTGGAGTAAAGTTTTGAGGAACTTCAGCAATTTTCACTAAGAAGTTTTCCAACATCTTTTTTCCATCTGTTGAATGGTAAACTTCTGGATGGTATTGAATAGCATAAGTAGTTTCACCTTCAATTTTGTAAGCTGCGTATTCTACATCATGCGTGCTCGCTAATTTTACAGCATTTGTTGGAAGCGCTTTGATACTATCGCTATGGCTCATCCAAACTTGGCTGTTTTCTGAAACTCCTTCAAAGAAAGTTTCACCTTCTTTAATATAAGACAAGTTTGCTCTACCGTATTCTCTAGTATTTGAAGCTGCCACTTCTCCACCGCTGAAATGAGCTAAATATTGTGCTCCGTAACAAACAGCAAGTAAAGGCATTTTACCTCTAATTTGTGATAAATCAGGATGTGGTGCATCTTCTCCTCTTACAGAGAAAGGGCTTCCTCCTAAAATTACGGCTTTATAACTTGATAAATCACTTGGAATGTGATTGTAAGGAAAAATTTCGCAGAATATATTTAATTCGCGAACTCTACGCGCAATAAGCTGAGTATATTGCGATCCGAAATCTAAAATAAGTACGTTGTGTTGCATGCGCAAAAGTACTTTTTATATTCGAAATTCAAAAATCGGAACGGTGAAAAAAAAATATTTTTTTTCACCGGAAGATACTAAGAAACTAAGATGCTAAGATTCTAAGCTTTTTTCTTCACAAAACTAAAAACTTAAAATCTTAGCATCTTAGTAACTTAGAGACTTAGTATCTTCGCAAAAAAAATCCAAACAATCCAAAAATCCGTATCTAACGAAAACCCAATTTAAATTTAACTATGAAATCAAAAATTATTGCCTTGACTGCTTTTGTGTCGGTCTTTTTTTCTTCTTGTAATACGGTTGATGATTTATTGACTTTTACAATTTCGAACAATACTTCGATTACAATCAAAAGCACTTCACCTGTTAACTTGCCATCAGAAATTTTTACACCAGAGGTTACAACCAATTCTTCTGCTGAGTTTGAAAACAACAAAACCAAAGCTAGTTTGGTAAAAGATGTAAAAATCAGATCGCTGAAATTATCCATTACAGATCCTTCGGATAAAACATTTACATTTTTAAAATCGATTCATCTGTATATTTCAACATCAAATTCTGATGAAATCGAATTAGCGTATGCAGACAATATCAACGTATCTAGCAACACAATCGATTTGATTTGTACCGATCAAAAACTAGATCAATACATTAAAGCAGATAGCTACAAAATAAGAACTAAAGTGACCATAAAGGAAACTTTAACAAAAGATGTTACTGTAAAAGCAGATATGAAGTTTAAGGTGACGGCGGATCCGTTCTAAGATACTGAGATACTAAGATTCTAAGATACTGAGATTCTAAGATTCTAAGTCACGAAATAATCAGATTATAAAAAAGGCGATTCTAAAATTAGAATCGCCTTTTTTGTTTGTTTAAGCTTCCGGAAAAAACTTAGAATCTCAGTATCTTAGAACCTTAGCATCTTAAAAAAAAAATCATTCTTTCGTCACAACAATAGAAGCCTTGAATCCTGCAGCTAGATTATCCCAATAATCATTTGTCACTAAATTGCCTTTATCGTCGTAGACTTGTATTTCTGCCGTATTTCCTCCTAGTGTACCTATATTTAAGGCTTCAAAGTCTAATTTATTGAATCCTTGTGCCAAATTGATTTTTACTTGCTGGAAATTGGAATCCAATAAAATTCTATCACGGATTACATAATCGTTTGAAGATACTTTTACTAAATCTCCGTCAATAGCTCCAAAATCACGGAACTTAACAATAAAATATTCCGATTTGGTTTTAAAATCCCCTAGCGAAATATTTTTCTTTACCAAAACACCTCTGCCTTCTCTTAAACCGGCATCTTTTAAAGATTTATCCAAATCTTTTTCCATTTTGGCTACATATCGATCGCCTGGATTAGCAAAATCTGTTTCTGTAGACATCGTAAATTTGCTTTTCTCTTCTCCAATCTGAAACTTTGATTTTGGAGTTATAGTCGTATTTTCAAAAACATTTGGAGTTTTAATTGCTGGCATATCATTAAAATCTGCCAGTGGGTCTTTTGTCTCAGGAACCGGAGTCTTTTTAGGTTTTGCAGTAAACTTTCCGCCTGGAATAGTTTTGAATTTAGTACTAGACTCAATTTGGGCTGATACAGACAGTGCAGTAAAAAATAATATGAAAAATAAAATGTGCTTCATTGAAAAAAAAGTATTATCGAATCGCCTTTTATAATTAATATAATCAAAAGTCCAGCTTCACAAAAATAGTATAATTTACTTACTTGCTACAACTTTAGGAGTTTTATAACATATAATTAAGCTAATTTTTGGAAGCAAAAAACCTGCCAAGATTTTTTATTTCATAAAAAATAAATTTCAAATCTAAAATTTACAAATTCCAAAAAAATCATTTTATAAAAGCATTCAGCATTTTGATTATTAACAACTTATTCTTAACTTCAAGACTTTATTTTACCATTTAAAATCTCAATAAAATGGATTATATCGATTATTATAAAGTATTGGATGTTACAAAATCTGCAACTGAAGCAGACATCAAAAAAGCATATCGAAAACTGGCTAGAAAATATCATCCCGATTTGAATCCGAATGATAAAGAAGCGGAAAAAAAATTCAAGGAGATAAATGAAGCCAACGAAGTTTTAAGCAATGCAGAGAACCGAAAAAAATATGATAAGTACGGAAAAGACTGGAAACATGCTGAAGAATTTGAAAAAGCGGGCTACAATCCTAATCAGCAGCAAAGCAGACAGCAAGGAGGTTATCAATATTCTGAAGGCGATTTTTCTGGTTTTGGAGGCGGAGACTTTTCAGGCAGTGATTTCTCAGATTTTTTCAATTCGATGTACGGCGGAAGCAGAAGCAGATCGCAGTCCAAATATAGAGGACAGGATTTTAATGCAGAACTAGAATTAGACCTTAAATCGGCTTACACTACACACAAACAGAATTTAACCGTAAACGGAAAAAATATCCGAATTACAATTCCTGCTGGTGTCGAAAACGGACAGATCATTAAAATTCCCAATCATGGCGGACCTGGTGTAAACGGTGGCCCAAACGGCGATTTATACATTACGTTTATAATTTCTAATAATTCAGATTTTAAACGAGAAGGAAATAATTTATATGCTGAGGCTCCAATAGATCTGTACACCGCAGTTTTAGGTGGCGAAACGTATATCAACACTTTTGACGGGAAAGTAAAAATCAAAGTCCCGGCAGAAACACAGCCAGGAACAAAGGTGAAGTTGAAAGGAAAAGGTTTTCCTGTTTATAAAAAAGAGAATCAGTTCGGAGATTTATACATCACGTACACTATAAAAATTCCAACAAAACTGTCGGATAAAGAAAAAGAGTTATTTGAAGAACTAGCAAAACTTAGAAAGTCATGAAAAATAAAAATTTAATCCAGATCAAACAGTTTTGTATTTACCACGAAATTGAGAACACCTTTATAACCGAACTTCATAATTACGGACTCATTCATATTATAACGGAAGAAAATGATGAGTATCTGGAACCAGAACAGCTTCCGATAGTTGAAAAAATGATTCGTATGCATTATGATCTCAAAATAAATCTGGAAGGAATTGATGCCATTGCAAATCTTTTGAATAAGATCGAAACCCTACAGCAAAATTTGAATACCGTACAAAACAGGCTTCGTATTTACGAAGAAAAAGAAACCGAATAAAATATCACAAAAAAGCTTGATTTCTGAATTGATTTCAAGCTTTTTTTAATCGCCGAGAGAAGCATAATCCTTAAATTGCGGCATCTTTAATTAACCTGAATTTGCTTTTAAAACCATACTGACAAATTCGCAAAAATCATAAAAATGAAAAGAGAAAACATCTTGACTGGATCTCCGTGGGAAGACAAAATGGGATATTGCCGTGCCGTAAGAATTGGGAATATTATTGAAGTTTCTGGAACTGTGGCCATTGTTGACGGCGAAAAAGTAAAAGCTGATGACGCTTATGCCCAAACATATAATATTTTGGAACGAGTAGAAAAAGTTTTAGAAGATTTAAATGTGGGGATGAAAGATGTGATTAGAACAAGAATTTTCACAACAGACGTTTCAACTTTCGAAGAAGTCGCTAGAGCGCACTCTGCTTTCTTTAAAGATGTCAAACCCACAACAGGATTTTATGAAATTAGCAAATTAGTTGCTCCAGAATATTTGGTAGAAATCGAATTTACTGCTGTAATATAATATTTTTTGTCACGAATTTCGCCAATTATTTTCCTTTTAATTCGCGAAAATTGGCGAAATTCGTGGCAAACTTTTAGAATTCATTAATGGCTTCCCAAAATCCTAAACAATTTCTGCTTTCTCTTCCTAAATGGATTCTTATCTGTGCTTTAGTAGGCATATTTTCAGGTTCTGCATCTGCTTTCTTTTTAGTTGCTTTAGAATGGGTTACACAATTTAGAATGCAGCATAAGTGGATTATCTGGCTTTTGCCTTTTGGCGGATTTTTGGTTGGATTGAGTTATTACTATTGGGGAGAATCTGTGGCCAAAGGAAATAATCTTTTACTGGAAGAATATGAAGAACCTAAGAAAGTGATACCTTTTAAAATGGCTCCTTTAGTTCTTTTAGGAACATTACTTACCCATTTATTTGGAGGATCTGCAGGACGCGAAGGAACAGCAGTACAGATGGGAGGCGCAATTGCCGACCAATTTACCAAGTTTTTCAATCTTGATCATTCAGAACGCAGAATTTTAATCATTCTCGGAATAAGCGCGGGTTTTGCCTCTGTTTTTGGAACACCTCTGGCTGGTGCCATTTTCGCATTGGAAGTTTTATATTTCAGTAAAATTAACTTCAAAAGCATTTTACTTTCTTTTCTAGTAGCTTACGTTGCTTATTTTACTGTAGAATTTTGGCAAATAAAACATACACATTACAGCATTCCAATAATTCCTGAACTTAGCTTAAACAATATTATTTTTACTCTAATTGTTGGAGTTTTATCAGGATTTGCTGCTTTATTATTTTCCAGAAGTACGCATTTTTGGGGCTATATTTTTTCAAAAAACATTAAATATCCTCCGCTTCGTCCTGTAATTGGCGGTGTGATTTTAGCTATTGCTATTGCAGGTTTAGGTTTTACAAAATTCTCTGGACTAGGCATTCCTGTTATTGTTGATTCTTTTTCGAATCCTAGCCAGTGGTACGATTTTCTGCTTAAAATCTTATTTACAGGATTTACACTTGGAGCTGGTTTTAAAGGTGGAGAAGTAACGCCTTTATTTTTTGTTGGAGCTACTTTAGGAAGCGCTTTATCAACCGTAATTCCAATGCCAATTGCTCTTTTAGCAGGAATCGGATTTGTTGCTGTCTTCTCTGGAGCAACCCATACTCCTATTGCCTGCACCGTTATGGGAATGGAATTATTCGGAATTGCGCCTGGAATCTTCATCGCAATCGCCTGCACAATTGCTTATTTTTCTTCTGGTTCTATTGGAATCTACAAATCTCAGATTGTAAAGGGAGCAAAATATAAATTATACCAAAAATTTCTTTAGAGTATCTTAGTCTCAGTCACAGTTTTCAATCGCAGTCGTTATTTACGCCAATAATACGCTGCAAACTGGGCCTAAACAAGAAGACTGAAAACTGAGACTGAGACTGACCACTTAACACTGCCACTAAAATTATTTTCAGCATTACATTAAAAAAATGTAAATTCGCACACTATGAAAATACAAGATATTCAAGCGATTCAATTATTGCTTGCTGCACCAAAGAAAATCGCAATAATTCCGCACAGAGGACCAGATGGTGATGCCATGGGTTCTACTCTAGCTTTGTACCATTTTTTACTCAAAAATAATCATCAGCCAACCGTTATTTCTCCAAATGATTTCCCTGATTTTTTAGCTTGGCTTCCAGGTTCAGAAACAGTAAAAATCTATGAAAAAGACACTCAAAACTGTATTAAAATATTAGAAGAAGCTGAGCTTATTTTTACGCTAGATTTTAATGCTTTTCATCGTACAGGCGAAATGGAGCATACTCTAGCAAAACTTACAGCTCCATTTATCATGATCGATCATCATGAAAAACCTCATGATTATGCGGCTTATATGTACTCAGACACTTCTTACGGATCTACTTGTGAGATGGTTTATAATTTCATTGCCTTCTTAAACAAAAAAGAAGATATTGATAAAACCATTGCCACTTGCATCTATACAGGAATTTTGACTGATTCAGGCTCTTTCCGTTTTCCAGGAACCACTGGAAACACGCATAGAATTATTGCCGAATTGATCGATTTAGGAGTCGAAAACACTCAAATTCCGGTTTTACTATACGATAATAGTTCTTTTAGCCGTTTGCAGTTATTGGGCCGAGCACTTCAAAACATGAAAATTTTTGAAGAACATAAAACGTCTTACATGACACTTACACAAGAAGAACTTGATTCGTTTAACTATGTAAAAGGTGACACTGAAGGAATCGTAAATTACGGATTAAGCATTCGCGGAATTGTTTTTACAGCCATATTTATTGAAAACAGAGAAGAAAAAATCATAAAAATTTCTTTCCGTTCTCAAGGCGGATTTGATGTGAACCAATTTGCAAGAGACCATTTTAATGGAGGCGGACATGTCAATGCAGCAGGCGGAAGATCTGAGGCTTCTATGGAAGAAACAGTAAATAAATTTGAAGATTTAGTCAAAAAACTAAAATTATAACCCAAATCATGAATTACCTAAAACTTAGCATTTACACTTTGCTTTTTACTGTTTTCTTAAGCAGCTGCAAGCATCATGAAGAAGCCAGAAGACCTATTTCTAGAGCTTCGGGAACATTCATGAAGAAATCGGCCGACCGAAATAAAAAGTTAGTCGCAAACGAAGAAAGCGTTATTAAAAAAATAATCCAAAACAATCCAAAAGTAAAATATTATGCCACGCCAAAAGGGTACTGGTTTTGCTACGAAGAAAAGAATACAGCAGAAACTGCAGCGCCAAGAAAAGGTGATATTGCTTACTTCAACATGGAAATAAAAGATATAAAAGGCAATAGTATTTACTCTGAATCTGATCTTGGCCCGCAAACCTATTATGTAGACAAACAAGATATTATGATGGGTTTACGCGACGGAATTAAAAGAATGCATAAAAATGAAACGGTTACGTTTTTATTTCCATCGCATATGGCATACGGATATCACGGAGACAACAAAAAAATTGGTCCAAACGAATCTTTAATCGTTACGGTTACGCTTAGAAATTTTGTTCCAGATCCAGCGGCACAAACGGCAAAACCAGCTACACAATCGCCTCAAACCGCAACACCAAAACCTCCAGTTGCAAAACCTGCAGCGCAAGCCAATAAAGACACATTAACTCAATAAACACAATATCTTAAAATGAAAAAGAGTATTTTATTATTACTAATAGCCGTAAGCTCATTTTATTCTTGTAAGGACGATCACAGTAATCTGCCAGATGGTTTATATGCCGATATCGAGACAAACAAAGGTCACATCATTGTGGAACTTGATTACAAAAAAGCGCCTATCACTGTGGCCAACTTTGTGACTTTAGCTGAAGGCAAAAACGAGTTCGTAACACACGAACAGTTGAAAAAGAAACCTTTCTTTGATGGTCTAAAATTTCATAGAGTAATCGAAAGTTTCATGATTCAAACTGGTGACCCGTTAGGAACTGGTTCTGGTGATACTGGATATAAATTTAAAGACGAATTCTCAGATTTAAAATTTGACAAAGCAGGAGTTTTGGCAATGGCCAATAACGGACCTGGCACAAACAGCAGCCAATTTTTCATCACTCACGTAGAGACTCCTTGGTTAGATAACCTTCATACTATTTTTGGTCATGTGGTAAGCGCAAAAGATCAGGAAGTGGTCAACAAAGTGGTTCAAGGTGACAATATTGTTTCTGTTACGATCATCAGAAATGGTGAAGCTGCTAAAAAATTTGATGCTGTAAAAGTATTCCATGATTATTTTGCTGACATCGCGAAAGAACAGCAGAAATATGCTGGAGTTCAAAAAGAAAAAGTAGATTCTTATGCTGCTTTAAAAGCAAAAGCAACTAAAACGACGAGCGGTTTAGAATATGTAATTACAGAAAAAGGAAATGGCAAAAAACCTGCTACAGGAAGTCAAATCTACATTAGCTATGCAGGTTTCCTTGAAAACGGAACTTTGTTTGACACTAGCATTGAAGAAGTGGCAAAACAATTCGGAAAATTTGATCCAGCTAGAGCAGCTCAAGGCGGCTACCAGCCAATTCAATTTCAAGCTGGAAAAAAAGACGGTTTAATTCCTGGTTTTATTGAAGGGGTTGAACAATTATCTTTTGGAGACAAAGCAGTTCTTTTCATTCCTTCTCACTTGGCTTATGGAGCAACCGGTGCTGGAGGCGTAATACCGCCAAATGCTAATATTATTTTCGAAATTCAAATTTCAGACAAAAAATAATCGAATTATAGACTTAAAATTAAAAAGCGATGAAATTTAAATTTCTATTTTTATTTTGCTTAGCAATAGTAAATATTCAGGCTCAGACTAAAAAACCTGCTGCAAAACCAGCAGCTAAACCTGCAACAGCAGCAACTGCTGCAGCAAATCCAGGTGATGGAATTTTTGCAACGATTTCTACGACAAAAGGAGACATTGTGCTTTCTTTAGAATATGTAAAAGCTCCTGTTACAGTAGCAAACTTTATTACTTTGGCAGAAGGAACAAATCCTAATGTCAAAGCATCTCTTAAAGGAAAACCATTTTATAACGGATTAAAATTTCACAGAGTTATTAATGATTTCATGATTCAAGGTGGTGATCCTGAAGGAAATGGCACTGGAGGTCCAGGATATTCTTTTAAAGATGAATTTGTAGACGATTTAAAATTTGAAAAAGGCGGTGTGCTAGCTATGGCAAATTCTGGTCCTGCAACAAACGGAAGCCAATTTTTCATTACACATAAAGATACACCTTGGTTAAACGGAAAACACACCATTTTTGGACATGTGGTTTCTGGAATGGACGTTGTAAATAAAATTGTTCAGGACGATGTAATGACAAAAATTGTTATTACACGCAAAGGCGCTGCAGCAAAGAAATTTGATGCTTTGAAAGTTTTAAGTGATGATGTTAAAAAAGAAGCCGCTAAAAAAGAAGAAGCAAAAAAAGTAATAACGGCTAAAGCAACTTATTTTAAAGACTTGAAAGCAAAAGCAACTGCCACTTCAACAGGTTTAAAATATGTAGTAACTCAAAAAGGTACTGGCGTTAAAGGTGCTGAAGGTTCTACAATCTACTTTCACTACGCTGGATATTTTGAAGACGGAAACTTATTTGACAGCAGCATGGCTCAAGTAGCAAAAACATACGGAAAATATGATACAAACAGAGATGCTCAAGGCGGTTACAAAGCTTTTCCTTTTACAGTTGGTAAAAAAGACGGTATGATTCCTGGTTTTATTGAAGCGCTTGATATGATGACAGACGGAGAAAAAGCGACTTTCTTCTTGCCTTCAAATTTAGCGTATGGAGAAAAAGGCGCTGGCGGTGTAATTCCTCCAAATGCAACTTTGATTTTTGAAATTGAAACATATCAAAATCAGCCTAATTAATTAGAAAAGAGAAGATTTGTTCTTCATAAATATAAAAAGCCATCAGAATTATTTTTGATGGCTTTTCTATTTTCGCCATTTTAGTTTTTTAAAGAATTCTTAATTCAAGACTTTAAAACCCATTTTTGTTGCCATTTAATTACCATTTTCAACATAGTACGATAGAATCCTAAACAAAATAGCTTACCTTTGCCGGCTTAATTTTTTAAAACAGATAATTTATGACGTCGCAAAATAATGTATTAAAAGGTGTTTTTCTTGTTGCTTTGGGAGCAACCACTTACGGAATGTTGGCCACATTTGTAAAAATGGCTTATTCTGAAGGATACACAACTGCAGAAGTCACAACCTCACAATTTATTTACGGAATTCTAGGTATTCTTATAATCAATCTTTTTCAGCGCATTAAAAACAAAAATACAGCCGTAAAAGCATCTCCTAAAAACATTTTCAACTTAATGCTCGCAGGAACTTCATTAGGAATGACAAGTTTATTTTACTATTTGGCTGTCAAATATATTCCTGTTTCTATTGGAATCGTTTTATTAATGCAAACCGTTTGGATGGGAGTTTTACTTGAAATGATTTTAGAAAAGAAATTGCCTTCAAAACAAAAGGTAATTGCTGTATGTATTGTGCTTTTCGGAACTGTTTTAGCAACCAATATTATCAATAATGATATCAAATTAGACTGGAGAGGTTTAGTTTGGGGAATGCTGGCCGCAGCTTCTTTCACTACAACAATGTTTACTGCCAATCGTGTCGCAACCGAAATTTCTTCAGCGCAAAGAAGTCTTTATATGCTTCTAGGCGGTGCTATTATTGTTTTTTCATTCGCTTTTGCAACTCAGGTAACTGCATTCAATCTAGAAATCTTCTTAAAATGGGGAATTGTTTTATCATTGTTTGGCACTATAATTCCACCGCTTTTAATGACTGCTGGATTTCCTTTAACGGGAATTGGATTAGGAAGCATAGTTTCTGCGCTTGAACTGCCAGTTTCTGTAATGATGGCCTATGTTTTATTAAACGAAAAAGTAATCTTTTCTCAATGGGTTGGAATTGTATTGATCATTCTAGCCATTATTATTATGAATGTAAATTTCAAGCCTAAAAGATAACTCCAAATAAGCATTATTAAAAAAAACAGTTCTGTAATGCAATAATTGTTAATTTTTTTATAATTTCGTGATAAACAATTAAATATCATGATTTTACCTTGGCATTTATATTTAATGGCTTCCTTATATATTCTTGCTGGACTAAATCATTTTAGAAATCCTGGAATGTACATAAAAATCATTCCGCCTGCATTTAAAAACCCCAAATTAATAAATATTTTAAGTGGTGCCGCCGAAATCATTTTAGGCATCTTTCTGCTCCTGCCTTTTTCATCACATTTTGCCGCCTGGGGAATTATAATGCTATTAATTGCTGTATTTCCTGCTAATTTGTACATGTTTCAAAATAAAAAAGCAGGTTTTGGTTTACCAAGATGGATTTTATTTGTACGTTTGCCCTTACAAATTGTTTTAATTTATTGGGCTTACCAATATACATTCTAAACATTAACCATTAAATTATTTTATTATGAAAAAATTATTTGCAGAGTTTTTTGGGACTTATTGGCTTGTTTTTGGCGGATGCGGAAGCGCAATTTTTGCTGCTGGAATTCCAGATTTAGGAATCGGATTTGCGGGTGTTGCTTTAGCTTTTGGTTTAACGGTACTTACCATGGCATACGCTGTTGGTCATATTTCTGGCGGTCATTTTAATCCAGCGGTTTCTTTTGGTTTGTGGGCAGGCGGAAGATTTTCTGGTAAAGATATTATTCCGTACATCATTGCACAATGTGTTGGAGCTGCTGCTGCTGCCGGAACTTTATACACAATAGCTTCTGGAAAAGCTGGTTTTGCAATAGACAACACAAAAGCCGGTGCCTTTGCATCTAATGGTTTTGGAGCTTTTTCTCCTGATGGTTATTCATTACAGTCTGCTTTTATTGCAGAATTTGTACTTACTTTATTCTTCTTATTAGTAATTTTAGGAGCAACTGATAAATTTGCAAACGGCAGATTTGCTGGAATCGCAATTGGTTTGGCTTTGACATTAATACACCTAATCAGTATTCCAATTACAAATACTTCTGTAAATCCTGCAAGATCATTATCTCAAGCTATTTTTGTTGGTGGAGAGCCATTATCTCAGGTTTGGCTGTTTTGGGTCGCCCCTATTCTTGGTGCATTAGCGGCTGGTTTCCTTTATAAGACACTGCTTCAAAATCATGCCGAAGCATAAAAGAGAAAAAGTCGACATATCATCAAAAAAAAAATAAAATATGGAATTTTTATATTTCTTACTTATAGGAGCCATTTCTGGATGGCTAGCCGGTCAAATCTGGAAAGGTTCTGGTTTTGGATTACTTGGCAACATCGTTGTTGGAATCATAGGCGGATTTATCGGAGGATGGATCGCCGGAAAACTTGGTATAGGAGGCGGAGGTCTTCTTTGGCAAATTCTGATTGCCGTAGGTGGTGCTTGGGTTTTATTATTTATAATCAGCCTCATCAAAAATAATAACCAATTAGTTGGTACATAATTGAAATCGAAAGAGAAAATCTGATATATTTATATTTGATTTTCTCTTTTTTTGGATAAAATCGACAAGAAAATTTTATTTCAACTCAAATATGTATGTATTATGAACGAAATCATTTCTTACTTCAGTACGATTCCATCGTCGCATAGAAGCCTTTTTCTGGTTGGTGGCATTACTATTTTCTGGCTTATTGAAAACAGTTTCCCTTTGTTTAAAATGCAATATAAAAAATGGCCTCATGCTGGAATAAATTTCTTTTTTACCTTCACCACCATTGTAGTCAACTTTATTCTTGCGTTTATTTTAATAAAAACCGCGGCATGGACAATCGAAAATAATTTTGGAATTCTGCAATGGCTTCCGCAAATGCCTATTTGGCTTTATGCCATAATTGGGTTATTGCTTTTGGATTTAATTGGGGCTTATTTAGCTCATTTGGTAGAACACAAAGTAAAAATTTTATGGCAGTTTCATTTGGTGCACCATACCGACACTTGGATCGACACTACAACAGCAAATAGACATCATCCAGGAGAAAGCGTAGTCCGTTTTGTTTTTACCACTTTTGGCGTTTTAATTGTTGGAACACCAATGTGGATGGTCTTCCTCTATCAGTCATTATCTGTTATTGCTTCACAATTTAATCACGCCAATATTTCGCTTCCAGAAAAATTAGATGTTTTCTTAAGTTATTTTATCGTTTCTCCAAATATGCATAAAGTTCACCATCATTATGTGCTGCCTTACACGGATAGCAATTACGGAAATATTTTTTCTGTCTGGGACAGACTTTTTAGAACTTTCACCTATTTGCCCAAAGATCAGCTTGTATACGGTGTAGATACTCATATGCTTCCTGAGGAAAATAATGAATTGAAGAATTTGTTAAAAATTCCATTTCAAAAATCAAGATCCTTTAAAAACAGCTAAATTCTCTAAAAAAAGTGCACTTTCCTGAACCAACTTATTATTTTTTTTTTTAATATTGATACAAGAATTGAAAATCAATCTATTAATAATTAACACCCTATTTTGAATTAATTTTCACGAGATGAAAAAGAGTAGCCGCAAAGAATTAACTCCGGAACAAACCGAAAGACTTGTTTCGTTAGCTTTAGAAGAAAGAAATCCATTTGAAATTATAAAAAAAGAATTTGGATTGGCAGAAAAAGAAGTCCTGGACATCATGAAAAAGAAAATGCCTCTTGAAAAATTTGAGATGTGGAAAAAGAAGGCAATTGCGAACAAGCCAAAACCAAAACCAGTTAAAATAGATGATTTTGATGAAGATTTGGACGGAAAATATTATATTAAGAATAAATTAGACTAACATAGAGCTCCTGTTTTTCAGGAGTTTTTTTTTATTATTAAATTTATTGTGATTTTTTAGTAACTTTTTAATGCTTTTTGTGACAAATACATTAACTAAACATATACAAATGAAAAAAATACTTTACACCTTAGCTCTAGCGGTCACTTTTTGGAGCTGTAAAACAGGGAGCACAGGAGCCGCAAAAAGCAATATAGTTGAAGTTAATATCAATTTAACGGATGTTAAAGACGATAAAGTCTTAGTAACAGTCACACCACCAGCCATTAAAACGGATGAAATTGTTTACAGTATCCCGAAAACCGTTCCTGGTACGTATTCAACAGACAACTACGGAAAATATTCTGAAGACTTCAGAGCATTTGATGCTAAAGGCAATCCTCTTACAGTAAAAAGATTAGACGATAATTCTTGGTCTATTTCAAACGCAAAAACACTAAAAAGAATTACTTATTTAGTAAACGATACTTTCGATACTGAAAAAGGAACTGGATTTGGAAACGATGATGTTTTCTCTCCTGCAGGAACAAACATCGACGCGGGAAAAAATTTCATGGTTAATACGCATGGATTTGTGGGGTATTTTAAAGATAAATTAGATGTTCCGTACAAAGTTACTATCACTCATCCTGAAACACTTTGGGGAGCAACTTCTATGACAGATCAGGATGCAAGCAATACTTCTGATGTGTTCACGACTTCTCGTTATGCAATTTTGGTAGAAAACCCAATTATGTATTCTAAACCTGATTACACTACTTTTAATGTAAACGGAATGGATATCTTAATTGCCGTATACTCGCCTACTGGAAAATATACTGCTGAAAGCATTACTCCAGAGATGAAAACGATGATGACCGCGCAGAAAAACTTTTTAGGAAAAGTAAATTCTACTAAAAAATATACTGTGTTATTATACTTGTCAAGCATGGCAAAAGATGATGCTCACGGATTTGGAGCTTTGGAACATCCAACTGCTACAACGGTAGTTTTGCCAGAATCTATGCCAAAAGAAAAATTGGTAGAATCTATGAAAGATGTGGTTTCTCACGAGTTTTTTCATATTGTAACTCCATTAACTATTCACTCAAAAGAAATTCAGTATTTTGACTACAATGCACCAAAAATGTCTGAACATTTATGGATGTATGAAGGTGTAACAGAATATTTTGCTAATCTTTTCCAAATCAACCAAGGTTTGATTGACGAATCTGAATTCTATACTCGTATTGCCGACAAAATTGCACAATCTAAACAATTAGATGATACAATGTCTTTTACTGTAATGAGTAAAAATGTATTAGAACAGCCTTATAAAGACCAATACTTAAATGTGTACCAAAAAGGAGCTTTAATTGGAATGTGCATCGATATTATCATTAGAGAAAAAAGTAACGGAGAAAGAGGAATTCTTGATTTAATGCATAAATTATCTGATGAATATGGTGTTGAAAAACCGTTCAATGACGATGAATTATTTGCTAAAATCACTTCATTGACTTATCCTGAAGTTGGAGAATTTTTAAACAAATATGTGGCTGGAACTACTCCAATTCCTTACGATTTTTACTTAGCTAAAGTTGGTGTTACAAAAGCAATGGAGAAAAAATCTGGAAATCCGTTTATTAAAGGCCAAACTCCATACATTACGGTTGATAAAGCAACAAAAGAAATTGCTGTTCGCCCAGATTCAGAATCTGTTGATTTTTATAAAAATCTGAATTTAAAAGGTGGTGATAAAATCTTAGCTGTAAATAATAAATCATACAATTTGGATAACATTTATGATTTGGTTACTGAAAGCGAAAACTGGAAAGATAATGACCCAATTACCTTGAAAGTAAAACGTGGCGGAAAAGAAGAAACCATTAAAGGCACTGTAAAACTTCCATTCGAAGAAGCTGAAACTTTTAAAGCAACTGATGCCTCAAAAGAGAAACTTAAAAACGCATGGCTAAAAGGTTAATTTCCTTTTAAAGCATAAAAAAAACCGACAAGTGATTGTCGGTTTTTTTATGCTTTGTCATCCTAAGGAACGAAGGATCGCACTTGCTAATCGTCAAAGATTATCAAATATACTTTGTGGAGTTTCTTGTGTGATCCTTCCTTCGTCAGGATGACAATATTATACCTATTTCTTCACAGGAAATTTCCAATCAAACTCATCTTTGTTGTTGATGATCGCTCCAATTTCAAACTTCACTACCTCATCAAATTCAGTTTGAAGGATAAACCAATTGTCTTCGTTGAAATAGTTTTCAAAAGTATCAAAAGTCTCTTGATTGTATTTATTGATTCCTTTTGCAGCGAAATCTTTCTTTACATCAGCGATTTTTCTTCCGATTAATTTGAATCCGAAAACTTCTAAGTCATTACTTGAAGCTACAATATATCCCAATTTAAGATCTTCTTCCTGATAAAAAGTTAATCTCATTTTATGAGCATTGTAAACAAAAATTACGTTATCATCTTCGTCTTTATAGTTTTTATCAGGTTTTCCTAAAGCAGCCGTTACGTCATTCTGCTTCATTCCGAAAAGCAGTTTATCTATTCCTGATTTTAAATTGATCTTCATATTGATTGTCTTTATTTGAAGTGCAAATTTCGTGAAGTTTTTTATTGTTTTGCCACGAATTTCACAAATTTTCACGAATTAAAATAATATCGTTTTGTCAGGCTGAGCGGAGTCGAAGCCCTCAAGCTAGAAAGCCCTTCGACTCCGCTCAGGGTGACAGATGTAAAACTAATTTTGATATTGCTTCTTATTTGGCTTGTTGCTCATATAAAAAGTAATTTTTCCGCCATTCATAACATCTTCATGTTTCAAGAAAGGTCTCGAAAGTTCTTTTCCATTCAAAAGTACTTTTGAAACAAATACATTTTTATCTGATTGATTTATGGTTTCTACTTCAAAAGTTTTTCCGTTTTCTAAATTCAAAACAGCATTTTTCATCAGCGGACTTCCTAATGCATATTCATCAGAACCTGGAGCAACTGGATAAAATCCTAAACTACTAAAAATATACCAAGCACTCATTTGCCCGAAATCATCATTTCCTCCTAAACCTTCAGCGCCATTTCGGTACATTTTTTTCGAAATCATTCTAATTTTATCTTGAGCTTTCCACGGAGAATCTGTCCAGTTGTACAAGTACACAACATGATGCGAAGGCTCATTTCCATGAACATAATTTCCTATGATTCCGTCTCTTGTTATGTCTTCTGTATTCTCAAAATATTTGTCTGGAAGATGCATGTTGAATAACGAATCTAAACGAACTTTAAATTTCTCATTTCCACCCATCAATTTTATCATATCGGCAGGATCTTGCGGAACATACAAACTATAATTCCATGAATTTCCTTCAATAAAACCTTGTCCGTGGGTATCTAATGGGTCAAATTCTTTTTTAAATGTTCCGTCATTCAATTTCGGACGCATGAAACCTGTTTTTTCATCATAGACATTTTTATAATTTTTCGATCTATTGATGAATTCATTATAAATAGCTGTCTTTCCTAATTTCTTTGCTGCCTGAGCGATTGCCCAATCATCATAAGCATATTCTAAAGTTTTAGAAACCGAAGCGCCATTTTTATCTTCTGGAACATATCCTTTATTCATATAAAATTCTAAACCATCATAATACGGCACTTTAGCAGTATTTACACAAGCTTGAAGCGCTTTTTCAGAATCAAAACTGATATTGCCTTTTACAATTGCATCTGCCACAACCGAAACCGAATGATATCCAATCATACACCAATTTTCGTTTGCATAATGCGACCAGATTGGAAGCATTTTATGAACGCTTTGATCTGAATGTGCCAGCATCGAACTTACCATATCTCCGTTTCTTTTTGGCTGCACAATATTAAATAATGGATGCAAAGCACGGTACGTATCCCAAAGCGAATAACTGGTATAATTGGTAAAGCTTTCTGCTTTATGAACATTCATATCCAGACCTTTATAATTTCCGTCTAAATCCATGTATTCAGTTGGACCTAAAAATGAATGATACATTGCGGTATAAAAATTAACCAAATCTTCCTTTTGAGTGGTTTCAACCTGAACTTTATTCAATTCTTTATTCCAAACTTCCTGACTTTGCTTTTTTACTTTTTCGAAATCCCAATCAGGTGTTTCTTTTTTCATGTTTTCTAATGCTCCCGCAGAACTCACAGGCGACAATGCCATTTTGATTTTGATTTTTTCTCCTTCATTCGTATCAAAATCAAAAAACAATTTTAGGTTTTGTCCTGCCATTTCTGGAAAATTTTTCGTTTGATCAAATCTTCCCCAGAAACCTCTGTAAACGCTTTTTTCTTGAGCCGCTTGTCCGTAACTCTTAATTGGTTTATTGAATGTCATTGCAAAATAAACTGTTCTGGTTCTTGCCCAACCGTTTGTCTGACGGTATCCTGTTATCAGAGTATCGTTTTCTATACGAACAAATGTCCAAACATTCTTTTTATCATAATTATAAATTCCTGAAGTCAAATCGAAAATGATGTGTGCTTCATCAGATTTTGGAAAAGTATACTGATGCATTCCGACACGAGTTGTTGCAGTCAATTCTGCTTTTATTTTATGATCTTCCAAAAAAACACTGTAGTAAGCTGGTTCAGCTTTTTCTGTCGAATGCGAAAATGCCGATCTATAACCCGATAATGGTTTTGATGCCACACCTGGATTTAATTGTAGTTTTCCTGTTGTTGGCATAATCAAGAAATCGCCTAAATCTGAATGACCTGTTCCACTGAAATGGGTATGGCTGAAACCTACAATCGTTTTATCTTCGTACTGATAACCAGCACAGTATTTATAGACTTCGCCGTTATATTTTCCGTTTAAACTATAAGCAATAGTGTCCGTTTCTGGGCTCAATTGTACGCTCCCAAAAGGAACTGTTGCTCCTGGATAAGTATGTCCCATTTTGGCTGTTCCAATCATCGGATCAACATACTGAATAAGGTTTCTTTTTTCAGTTACTTTCTTCTGCCCATTTACAGTACTTGAAAAAGCGAACAGTAAAATTGATAGTCCGAAAAAGCAATTTTTAAAGTTAGTTCTGATCATTTTAGATTTTTTATTTTCTGAAATCTTTGTGTTTTCATTTCACGCAGAAAAGTACAACAAAATCTATTTTTAAAAAACATAAATTTAGCAGGACTCAAAAGGTTTAAATATCTTTGGTCTACTAAAAGCCGAATCTAAACATGAAAAAATATATTTTAATTTTACTTTCTTTTTCTTCTTCATTTATTTTTTCTCAAAAAATTGAAAGCCATAAATTAACGAAACAGGAAATTGCGCAACGAGAACTCGAAAATCTAACTGATTTTCCGATCTACAGAGCGTTTGAGTTTAGTGATAAAGGCGGTGTTTATGAATTGGTTTTGGGCGAAAACCAGAAAACCATTTCCAAGAAAGATACTCTAAACACCAAAATACAGGCGGTTTGTGTCACAAATGATCACGGCGGTTTTTTGGAAAAATGGAGAATTAACGACTTACTTGAAGATACTCTCCCAAAAGAAAAAAATATTTGGTTCTGGACAAAATATTGCAGCACAAAAGATATTGATGGCGACGGTTATATTGAACCTGTTATTGTGTATGGAACTCGCAACGAAGATGGCTATATAAGACGCGTAAAAATTATTACGGTTTATAAAAACAAAAAATATGTCATTCGCGCAGTTGAATGCGATTTCGATAATTGCAGAAGTTTTGAAAAGGATCAAAGTTGGAATACGCTTCCGCAGAAAATAAAAACGTACATCAATCAATTGACTGAAAAAATGAGAAAAGAACAGAATGTGCTTTTGAAAAACGGGTAGATTTAATTGATAATTGTCAATTGATAATTGATAATTGCTATTCGCTCATTTCATCATAACGTTCTGGAACTTGCGGATCGTAAAGCGGGCATTTGAATTCTTCCATGATATCTACTAATTTATTCATGGTTTTTCCTTCTGTCCCGTAGCAGTCAATTTTTATACTTTGCGGAGTGGTAATTACTTGAAATGCACCTTTCCCTTTTGAATTCTTCCAGCTATTTTCATCCACTCTTTCCCATTCAGAAAAAACAGAATTGATTCTATTCACGATTACTTCAACTTGAAGTTCTGCCAGACCTTCAACTTCTTGTTTTTCAACAAGCGCTTCATAAACTTCCTGATTATTCAGGTAAATTTCGTCTAGATATCTCCAAAAAAGTAATTCGTACATAATATAATGTTTTAAAAAAAGATAGAGATGCACAATTATGCATCTCTAAATTTAATAATTATTTTTAAAAGTTTCAAAATCTTTGCAACTCTGAACCTTTGAACCTTTGCAACTTTAAAATTAATAATTGAATGTTCCGTATTCGCTAGTAATAGTAAGTTTTTTAGAATCCGAAGCTTCTACTCTACCTACGATTTGTGCGTCTACATTGAATGATTTCGAAATTTCAATAATATCTTGTGCGATATTTTCCGGAACATAAAGCTCCATTCTGTGACCGCAGTTGAAGACTTGATACATTTCCTTCCAATCTGTTTTTGATTGTTCTTGAATTAATTTGAACAATGGCGGCACTGGAAATAAATTATCTTTTATAACGTGCAAATCTTTTACGAAATGTAAAATTTTAGTTTGTGCGCCACCGCTGCAATGTACCATTCCGTGAATATCTTTTGGAGTATACTTATCTAAAATCTTTTTGATAATTGGGGCGTAAGTTCTAGTTGGCGAAAGCACTAACTGACCTGCATTTATCGGACTGTTTTCTACCTCATCAGTCAAATTTACTTGTCCAGAATAAATTAATTCTTCTGGAACTGCTGCATCGTAACTTTCAGGATATTTTTTAGCCAAATATTTGCCGAAAACGTCGTGACGCGCTGAAGTTAATCCGTTACTTCCCATTCCGCCGTTATAGCTTTTTTCGTAAGTTGCCTTACCAAAAGAAGCCAAACCAACAATTACATCTCCAGCTTGAATGTTTGCATTATCTACAACATCAGAGCGTTTCATTCTTGCTGTTACTGTTGAGTCTACAATAATAGTACGAACTACATCTCCAACATCAGCAGTTTCTCCACCTGTTGAATGAATAGTAACTCCAAATGATTTTAATTCGTTGATTAACTCTTCTGTTCCGTTGATGATGGCAGAAATAACTTCGGCAGGAATTAAATTTTTATTTCTTCCAATAGTAGAAGAAAGCAAAATATTATCTGTTGCACCAACACATAATAAATCATCAATATTCATGATTAAGGCATCTTGAGCGATTCCTTTCCAAACTGAAAGATCTCCAGTTTCTTTCCAATACATATAAGCCAAAGACGACTTTGTACCTGCTCCATCTGCGTGCATAATAAGGCAATGCTCATCATCCTGTGTTAGATAATCAGGAACAATTTTACAAAATGCTTGCGGAAATAAACCTTTGTCAATATTTTTTATAGCGTTATGTACGTCTTCTTTTGATGCCGAAACACCTCTTTGTGCATATCTTTTGCTAGAATCTGAACTCATGAAAATTAGTTTGTGTTGATGTGGTGCAAAGATAATCCCTTTTTTTAATTCTTTTGAATGATTCGCATGCTTGATTCAAAAAAAGTTTGCCACGAATTACACTAATTTTCACAAATTTTAATTCTTTTTATAAAATCATCTAAATCAGATCATTTAAAAAAAATAAATTCGTGGGAATTCGTGGGAATTCGTGCAATTCGTGGCAAAAAAATATTTAGCAAAAACTATTATTTCGTAAATAATAATTCTCTGTATTTAGTCAATGTCCAGCTTTCGTCATCTACTAGCAGCTCTAATTTATCACAGTGATTACGAATATCTTCAAAATATGGCTTCACATTATTGCAATACGCTTCTGCCATTTTTTGAGCATCTGTCAATTGATTTGCTTTCTTTCTTTCGTTAGTCATTGCCAATACTTTAGAATTGATTCCTTCAATATGACCTGAAATTTCTTTAATTAAAACAATCTGCTCTTTGGCTAATGCTTCAAAATCTTTTCCGAAAATTTCTTTTAATCCTTTAACGTTGTCAATTAAAGTATTTTGGTAACGAATTGCAGTTGGGATAACATGATTTCTAGCAATATCTCCTAAAACACGTCCTTCAATTTGGATTTTTTTTGTGTATTCTTCCAGTTCGATTTCATAACGCGCTTCAGCTTCAACATGATTAAAAATTCCTAATTGCTCAAACAAATCCAATGCTTGTTTAGAAACCTTAGCCTTAATCGCTTCTGGAGTAGTTTTAAAATTGCTTAAACCTCTTTTTGCCGCTTCTTTTTCCCAAGCTTCGCTATAACCGTCGCCTTCAAAAAGAATCTTTTTAGATTGTTTGATGTATTCTCTTAAGACATTAAAGATTGCATCGTCTTTTTTCATGTCTTTATTTTCAATCAAATTCTCTACTTCATTTTTAAAGTCAAATAATTGTTTTGCTACAATCGCATTCAAAGTTGTCATTGCATTTGAACAGTTTGAATTTGAACCGACCGCTCTAAACTCAAATTTATTTCCTGTAAAAGCAAAAGGCGAAGTTCTGTTACGATCTGTATTGTCTAATAATACGTCTGGAATTTTACCAACAACATTCAATTTCAAATCTGTTTTTTCTTCTGGCGAAAGTTTTCCTGTTGTTACGCTTTCTAATTCAGATAAAACTTTTGTCAATTGAGCACCAATAAATACAGACATAATCGCTGGCGGCGCTTCGTTTGCTCCTAATCTGTGATCGTTACTTGCTGTTGCAATAGAAGCTCTAAGCAAAGTTTCGTTATCGTTTACTGCTTTTATTGTATTAATAAAGAAAGTCAGGAACTGTAAATTGCTCATTGGGGTTTTACTAGGACTCAATAAATTAACTCCTGTATCGGTAGCCAATGACCAGTTGTTGTGTTTCCCGGAACCGTTAACTCCTTTAAATGGTTTTTCGTGAAATAATACTTTAAAGTCATGACGCTCTGCCACTCTCTGCATTACATCCATTAATAAAGAGTTATGGTCAACTGCTAAATTCGTTTCCTCAAAAATCGGAGCCAACTCAAACTGATTTGGCGCTACCTCATTATGACGTGTTTTTACAGGAATACCCAATAACATACATTCCTGCTCCAAATCTCTCATATAGGTAAGAGCGCGAGTTGGGATAGATCCGAAATAATGATCATCTAACTGCTGTCCTTTTGCAGACGTGTGTCCTAATAAAGTTCTCCCTGTCATCATTAAGTCTGGGCGAGAATTTGCCAAAGCTTTATCGATCAAGAAATATTCCTGCTCCCATCCTAAAGTTGCTGTTACCTTTTTTACGTTTTTGTCAAAGTATTTACAAACTTCAGTCGCTGCCTCATCAATTGCAGATAATGCTCTTAATAAAGGAATTTTATTATCTAAAGCCTCACCAGTGTACGCAATAAATACTGTTGGAATACATAAAGTTGTACCATATATAAAAGCTGGAGAAGTTGGATCCCAAGCTGTATAACCTCTTGCTTCAAACGTATTTCTGATTCCGCCGTTCGGGAAACTAGAGGCATCTGGTTCTTGCTGTACCAATTGCGCGCCTCCAAATTTTTCTACAGATTCGCTTCCGTCATAAGAAGTTTCAAAAAAAGCATCATGTTTTTCTGCCGTAGTTCCTGTCAATGGTTGAAACCAGTGCGTATAATGAGTCACTCCCTTAGAAAGAGCCCACTCTTTCATTCCCATGGCAATATAATCGGCCAGCTTTCTATCTATTTTTGTTCCATGCTGGATGGCATCTCTTACTCCTCTAAAAGCGTCTGAAGTTAAATATTGCTTCATTGCTTTTTCATTAAACACATTTGAACCGAAAAGATTTGATTTTCGGCCAATTTCTTCAAAATGCACCGGCTTTCTGTTAGATGCTTGTTGTAAAGCTTGAAAACGTAATGTTGACATGGTTATGTATATTTTAAATTCGTAATAATTTTCATTAAAAAAATAAGAGACAAATATAAACAATAAATGAGCCTATTTTAAATATAAACAATAGAAATTTAGTCAACGATTTTTCAACATAAGACGCTTTTTATGAAGAATAATGAATTCAAATCGCAGAAATATAACAAAACTGTACGGTATTATTGATTAAATAAACATTTTTTCATAATTTCTTAACTCATAAATTCAAAAATGAGCCTTAATTATTACGAATTTATTTTTTTAAGGTTCATAAAATTGCTTTTTTTAAAATATACCCCTATCAAAATTGCGCTTATCCAAAAAATTATACTTCGCAAAACAAAATAGCCCCCTAATTTTTGGGACTAAAAAAATAAATCTATATTTGACCCAACGAAAAAAAACAAAAAAATTAATTTATATTATTATGGCTAAAATTAAGTTAGAGTACATTTGGTTAGACGGATATGAACCAACTCAAAATCTTAGAAGTAAAACTAAAGTTGAAGAACATGAAAACTTCAAAGGAACATTAGAAGAACTTGGAAATTGGTCATTTGATGGTTCATCAACAAGACAAGCTGAAGGTGGATCTTCTGACTGTTTATTAGTTCCAGTTGCCATCTATCCAGATCCAACTCGTATCAACGGATGGTTAGTAATGTGCGAAGTTATGTATGCTGACGGAACACCACACCCTTCTAACGGTAGAGCTACAATTGATGATGATAATGATGATTTTTGGTTTGGATTCGAACAAGAGTATTTCATTATGGATACTAAAACTCAACTTCCACTTGGTTTCCCAGTTGGAGGATACCCTGCTCCACAAGGGATGTACTACTGTTCAGTAGGTGGAAAAAACACACACGGTAGAAAATTAGTTGAAGAGCACGCTGATTTATGTATTGCTGCTGGAATCAACTTTGAAGGAATCAACCAAGAGGTTGCTTGCGGACAATGGGAGTTCCAATTATTCGCTAAAGGAGCTAAAAAAGCTGGAGACGAAATCTGGGTTGCTCGTTACCTATTAGACCGTTTAACTGAGAAATATGGTTACTATATCGAATATCACCCAAAACCTCTAGGAGATACAGACTGGAACGGTTCTGGTATGCACGCTAACTTCTCTAACACAGTTCTTAGAACATGCGGTTCTCAAGAAGTTTACGAGAAAATCTGCGAAGCTTTCCGTCCTGTTACAAAAGAGCACATCGCGGTTTACGGAGCTTACAACGAGCAACGTTTAACTGGTAAACACGAAACTGCTTCTATTAACGATTTCTCTTATGGAGTTTCAGACAGAGGATGTTCAATCAGAATTCCTTTAATGACTGTTCAAAGAGGATGGAAAGGTTGGTTGGAAGACAGAAGACCAGCTTCAAATGGAGACCCTTACAAAATCGCTGCTAGAATTATCAAAACTGTTAACTCAGCGCTATAATTCAAAGCTTACATTATATTCTAAAAGTGCCACATTTATTTGCTGGCACTTTTTTTTTGAAACAATCTTAACAAGTTCAACTTTGTCAAAGTTTGAAACTTTGACAAAGTTCACTCATAACTCATAACTTATAACTTATAATTTTAAAAGCAAGTTTCTGATAAATTTAATTTTTAAGTTAAACTTCAAAACTTATCTTTGTAAATCATTTAAAAAAAATCATTATGATAGTCTGGTCACTCTTTTTACTTGCTGTAGTTTTTATTCTTGCTTTAGACTTAGGGGTCTTCAACAAAACACCACATATTATTAGCACAAAAGAAGCCAGCAAATGGACCTTAGTTTGGGTTACCTTATCCTTCCTGTTTTCAGGGGTAATTTATTGGCTGTACACTACAGATTATATCGCAAACCCAGATGATTTAAAACCATCAGTCGCTTCGATGAAGTTTATAACGGGTTACTTAATTGAACTTTCGCTAAGTGTCGATAACATTTTTGTTATTGCCATTATTTTTGCTTCATTCAAAATTCCGCAAAAATACCAGCATCGCGTTTTGTTCTGGGGAATCTTAGGGGCTATTGTTTTCCGCGGATTGATGATTTTCTTCGGAGTAATGCTGATCAATAAATTTGCTTGGACAACTTATGTATTTGGAGTTTTCTTAATATTTACTGCAATAAAAATGCTTTTTTCTGGAGAAGAAGAAGATTTTCACCCAAAAGACTCATTCGTTTACAAGACATTAGGCAAAGTTATGCCTATTACATCTGAAATGGATGGAGAAAGATTTTTCATTTCAACCAAAACAGCAAAAAAAGCTGCTACTCCATTATTCGTAGCCTTAATTGTTATTGAAGTTATGGACGTTTTATTTGCTGTTGACAGCGTTCCCGCAATTCTTGCTATAACCAAAGATCCGTTTTTAGTATTCAGTTCCAATATTTTTGCTATTCTAGGATTACGTTCTATGTATTTCTTCTTAGCAAATATGCTGGCAAAATTCAGTTATTTAGAGTATAGTTTAGTTGCAATTTTAGCTTTTGTTGGATTAAAAATGCTTTTGCACGATTTCTTTCACGTTCCAGAATGGGCTTCTTTAGGATTTATTGCTTTATCTCTCCTAGTAGGAATTTTGGTTTCTCTTAAGTTCGGACCAGAAAAAGTTTTAAATGATTCGTCAAGCGAAGAATAATTAGCTATAAAACATATATTCATAAAAAAAGGAAATCTTAAGATTTCCTTTTTTTTATAACTAAAAGTTATTTTTTATTACTTTTCTTATAGTTTAACATTTATAATTAAAGAAATTACATATAAATATTTATTTTAGATTTTTTAATTTAAATTTTTATCATGAAAAAAAATTACTTATTTCTCATTGTAACATTAATGGTTAATGCTTTAATGTTTGCACAAACCGTAACCTTAACTCCTACAGCGGTAAATAATACCAATGTAAATTCTGGCCCAATCGATTTAGCTTCTTTACCAAATTCAACCATCTCATTAAACGTTAAGGTTGAAATTCCAAGTAATGTTGCTGTTAGTGATTACGGAACATTAAAGATTTATTATTCTAATCTAAGCATCACAAACGCCAATGTTGCAAATGGCGGGGATAGTGGCAATCTGTATTTTGGTGGTGCAAGAACTGCAATCAAAAGCATGGTCATAAACTTATTCTGGAGTGATTTCCTAACTTCAGGTGGATTCATTTTTGCAGAATATAAAAGTCCCGCAGGCACAGTTTACAGGAGCTCAAATATAGCGATAATTAAAAACTCAACAATGAATTCAGGCACAACTCTTAATCCTCCTGCAGATGCGCCAAATCCAACAAAAATTGTTAATACATTATGTTGTAACCAAACTGTAAGGCTAGGAGAAAAACCACTACCTATAACAGGATCTCAATACCTTAATCCATACGAAAAAGAGCCATACGGAATAAATTCTAGATGGACATATTATGGAAACCTAATAGGCTTAGACAACATAAACAAAACTCTAAGTCTTGATTATACAACACAACTTGGCACTTTCTCCATTCAAAGAAGTTTAGGCTATATGTATGGAGGGGAATTTCCAAACAAAAGCAATGTTGTCACTATTACAGTAATTCCTTCACCTTTAGATTCAAATATAATATCACTATTAGACACTCCAACTGACGTTAACAACTATGCCGAATTAACAATGTCAAATCTAAAAGAAATAAATGGGAGCTATTCAGTTATAAATTTAAACACTTTGCAAAACCCTTCAAATGTGCCAAAAAGAAGCGACACATATGTTAACATACAGACATATGAATGGGAATACGCAACAGCTGAAGCACCTTATTCATGGATCACCATACCTGATGAGAACTCTAGAACTCTGAGCTCATCAAAAATACCTAATCTCAGAACCGATAAAGATAATTTCTTATCAATAAGAAGAATAGCTATTTATCAAAATTTAAGAATTTCTAGCAATTCCCTAAAAATTGTCATTAGAACAATAAGAAATAACAACACTATTTGTTGTGATCAAAAACTCAAAATAATTTCTACACAAGAAATAGAAAAACCAACGCTACTTATTGGCTCTACTGCAATTTCCAGCAAAAACACAGAATTATTTTATCAATGGCAAAAAAGGCCTATTAATAATCGAGAGACGGTAAGCAATTGGTCAAATATTCCAGGAGCAACTTCTAAAGACTACCTACCTGCCCCTTTAGAATATGTAACTAATCCAAGAGGTACTTCAATTCAAGAATATAGCTATAGACGAATAGCAGAAACAAATTATTACGTTGGTGGTGAAATATCTTATAGCAATGAAGTAATAATAAGCCCATCATATGAAAGATCTCCATCATCATCTATTACTGTTTACCCAAATCCTGCAACATCAATTATAAATATTGAAGATAAAGATTCTGTTTTTTCTTTATCATACAGTACAGTTACCATAACAAATATAGCTGGAGTAACTTTTAACAATAGCTTTTCAACAATTAGCCCAAACTTATTAAGTGCAGATATTTCATCCTTAATACCTGGCGCTTATTTTATAAATATACAAACCACAAACAATGGAAGAAGAGTTAATTTACAATTTACATTTATAAAAAATTAATAATAAATAAAAAAAGGAAATCTTAAGATTTCCTTTTTTTTATTTTATCTATATCAAAAAATACTAAAGCTTAATTTTTTGTATTTGACTTTCACTTAAGTTAGCTGCTTTCATTACTTCTAAATAATTAGCCTTATTTACAGATTTCGCAAAATCAGCAGGAACTACAACAATTCTAAAAATTTGATTGAGTCTATACTGATCAAGTTCTGGATCAGTAAGATTATTACCATTTAAATAAATATCTACAAAAGAATCACTAAATGTAAAATCAAAAGAAAAATCTCTTGTACCATCCTCAAAGTAATGGGTTTCAGGTAAAAATTCCCAAACATCTCTACCACTATCAACACCTCCAAATCTATAAACTAGAACAACATCTGAATCAAGAATTCGTTGAGGAAAAACATATCTAACTCTAAAATTGTTACCTGTTGTAAAATTGTAATAGTTCGGCGGAACATTCTCATAAACTGTTCCTATTCCATCATATCCTGGAGGTCCTGGAGGCCCTTCTGGTCCTTCACAGCTAGAAAATGCAATTAAACCGATAACTGCAAATAAGGTAAGTATCTTTTTCATAATTATTTTTTTTAAGGATTATACTATAAAGGTATTCCAAAAATTAAACCAAAAAAAAGAAAAACATGATTTTCCTCTAACTTTTTTTAAATCTCATCTACATTTGCTGAATCATCTTACTCGTAAAACACTCTTAATTAAGAATAAACAAAAAAATAATTTTCAAAAAAAAGCACCCGATTTTAACGGGTGCTTTAAATAAGATTTATGAATTAATTTAATTACCGGCAGAAATGATTTTTTTAGTACTACTGCCTTTGTTAGTTGTAATTTGTAAAATATAAACTTGGAATTTACCTACGTAGAAATCAATATTAAAGTTATATTCTTTTCCAAAATAAGAATCTGTATCTGTTTTTGAAGATAACAGTTTTCCTGATAGATCAAACAATTCAATTTTTACATTGGTAGCATAATCAAAGTTATAACGAATCGTAATGTAATTTTTGAATGGAACAGGATAAGCATCAAAACCAGGTTTTTTACTTTCTTTTGCGCTACTGTCCACTACAGTCGTTTCCTGAGCAGTAGGTGCCTGAGTAACTATTGACTCTTGAGTAGCGACACAAGCAAGTGGCTGAATACTATATCCTATTGCGATTCTACATTCGTCAAATGCATTATTTATCAAATCTACTAAGCTTGCAATATCAGAAAGAGAAACTCCATAAGTGTTTCCTCCACCTAATGCTTGATTAGCCAAGTTAAACAAATCACCAACTGTTTTATCTCCTCCTAGTTTACTAACGACATTATTCGGAATAGTGTAATATTTGTATTCATTACTTACTGTTCCGTCAGGATTACAAGAACGTACTTTTGGAGTTTTAGATCCGCAACCGCCTTCAGGTTGGGCAACTGCCAATATACCTGCCTGCAATTTAAATTTACTCAATTCACTATCAATACCTAAATTAAGTCCTAAGGTAATGGTTTGAGCCAATAAGGTATTATCAATTTTTCCTTTTTTAAGATATGATGCAGGTAATGCGCTTATATGAGGATCTCCATTTGCCAATTTTTTACTTGCACCTCCTCCTGGTAAAACTGCTATAACAGCATCAATATCAGCTTGATTATTAGATACTAAAACAGATTTACCAACTAAACCAATTGTCATTGTTCCTCCTGGATAAGCACTTAATGCTTTCGCAATAAGAGCTTTGGTTGTGTAAGATTGTCCTCCTACACAGGCCATACCTCCAACATTTCCGTAAGCTCCTTGAGTATAAGTACAAATTGGTGTTGTACACGGAGTGATCAAAAATGTAGATACTTTTTTAATCGTTTCACAATTGTTAGAAACAACGTATTCAATAACTAATGCTGTTCCAATCTGAGGTTTCACAAATTGAGATAAATCTGTAGCCTGAACATTTCCAGCACATCCTCCCGTAAATTTAAATCCGGCAATCCAAGCTGCAAATGCACCATCTGGATCCTCACCGCAAACAACTGTTTTATTTGGAGGACTTAAAACATTAAGCAAGTTTACTTTAGTAATAGTAAAGTCTCGGCTGATTGTAGTTTCATAACATTTATCAGTTACTTTATAGCTAACTGTTGTTGTTCCACCCTCACATAATTTTGGTGCAACCGGACTGCCTTGAATAGCTCCTTTCGCATCACAACCGCCGCTTACTTTAAAGCCTGCTTTGAAGGTTTCAAAAGCAGCATCCAATGCAGCCTGATCAGCGTAGATACAAGCAGAAGCGCTTACTGCAGCAGGAGCCTCTGGTGTTACAGCTGCAGGAACGGTAATGGTAAAGTCTCTAGTGATTGTAGTTGTATAACATTTATCAGTAATCATATAACTTACACTGGTAGTTCCGCCCTGACATAAGTTTGGCGCTGTCGGATTACCTACAAATGAACCTTTGGCATCACAACCACCACTTACGCTAAAGCCTTGTTTGAAGATTTCAAAGGCAGCATTTATAGCAGCTTGGTCAGCATAAGCGCAAGCGGAAGCGCTAAACGGATCTGGCGATACAGGAACCACTGCTGAAGGAGCAGTAATCGTGAAGTCTCGGCTGATGGTTGTCTCATAGCATTTATCAGTTACTTTATAGGTAACTGTTGCTGTTCCGCCATCGCATAGTTTCGGAGCTGTCGGACTGCCTTGGATTTCCCCTTTCGCATCGCAGCCGCCGCTTACGCTAAAGCCTTGTTTGAATGTCTCAAAAGCTGCGTCCAATGCTGCCTGATCGGCATAAGCACAAGCGGAAGCACTAAACGGATCTGGCGATACAGGAACCACTGCTGAAGGAGCGGTAATGGTGAAGTTTCTGCTGATGGTTGTCTCATAGCATTTATCTGTGATTTTGTAACTTACACTAGTGGTTCCGCCCTGACATAAGTTTGGCGCTATTGGACTGCCAACAAACTCGCCTTTCGCATCACAGCCGCCGCTTACGCTAAAGCCTGCTTTGAAGGTTTCGAAAGCTGCGTCCAATGTTGCCTGATCGGCATACACGCAAGCGGAAGCGCTAAACGGATCTGGCGATACAGGAACCACTGCTGAAGGAGCGGTAATCGTGAAGTCTCGGCTGATGGTTGTCTCATAGCATTTGTCACTCACTTTATAGGTAACTGTCACTGTTCCGCCGTCGCATAGTTTCGGCGCTACGGGACTACCTTGGATCTCCCCTTTAGCATCGCAGCCGCCACTTACGCTAAAGCCTTGTTTGAAAGTCTCGAAAGCAGCATCCAATGCAGACTGATCGGCATACGCGCAAGCGGAAGCGCTAAACGGATCTGGCGATACAGGAACCACTGCTGAAGGAGCGGTAATCGTGAAGTCTCGGCTGATGGTTGTCTCATAGCATTTATCAGTCACTTTATAGGTAACTGTCACTGTTCCGCCGTCGCATAGTTTCGGAGCTACGGGACTGCCTTGGATTTCCCCTTTCGCATCGCAGCCGCCGCTTACGCTAAAGCCTTGTTTGAATGTTTCGAAAGCTGCGTCCAATGCAGTCTGATCGGCATACGCACAAGCGGAAGCGCTAAACGGATCTGGAGATAAAGGAACCACTGCTGAAGGCGCAGTAATGGTGAAATCTCGGTTGATTGTAGTAGTGTAGCATTTATCAGTAATCATGTAGTTTACACTTGTAGTTCCGCCCTGACATAAGTTTGGCGCTGTCGGACTGCCAACAAACTCACCTTTCGCATCACAGCCGCCGCTTACGCTAAAGCCTGCTTTGAAGGTTTCGAAAGCTGCGTCCAATGCTGCCTGATCGGCATACGCGCAAGCGGAAGCGCTAAACGGATCTGGCGATACAGGAACCACTGCTGAAGGAGCGGTAATGGTGAAGTCTCTGCTGATGGTTTCTTCATAGCATTTGTCGCTCACTTTATATGTAACTGTCACTGTTCCGCCATCGCATAGTTTCGGAGCTGTCGGACTGCCTTGGATTTCCCCTTTCGCATCGCAGCCGCCGCTTACGCTAAAGCCTGATTTGAAGGTTTCGAAAGCTGCGTCCAATGCTGCCTGATCGGCATACGCACAAGCAGAAGCGCTAAACGGATCTGGAGATAAAGGAACCACTGCTGAAGGAGCGGTAATGGTGAAGTCTCTGCTGATGGTTGTCTCATAGCATTTATCGGTCACTTTAAAGGTAACTGTCACTGTTCCGCCATCGCATAAGTTTGGCGCTATTGGACTGCCCACAAATTCACCTTTCGCATCACAGCCGCCGCTCACTTTAAAACCAGCTTTGAAGGCCTCAAATGCGGCATCCAATGCGGCTTGGTCTGCATACGCGCAGGCTGAAGCGCTGACTGTGGTCGGAGCTTCTGTACTTACAGCTACAGGAGCCGTAATTGTAAAGTCTCGGCTGATGGTGGTCTCGTAGCATTTGTCGGCAACTTTATAGGTAACTGTCACTATTCCGCCGTCGCATAGTTTCGGAGCTGTCGGACTGCCTTGAATCTCCCCTTTCGCATCACAGCCGCCGCTTACACTAAAGCCTGCTTTGAAGGTTTCGAAAGCTGCGTCCAATGCTGCCTGATCGGCATACGTGCAAGCGGAAGCGCTAAACGGATCTGGCGATACAGGAACCACTGCTGAAGGAGCAGTAATCGTGAAGTCTCTGCTGATGGTTTCTTCATAGCATTTGTCGCTCACTTTATAGGTAACTGTCACTGTTCCTCCGTCGCATAGTTTCGGAGCTGTCGGACTGCCTTGAATCTCCCCTTTCGCATCACAGCCGCCGCTTACACTAAAGCCTGCTTTGAAGGTTTCGAAAGCTGCGTCCAATGCTGCCTGATCGGCATACGTGCAAGCGGAAGCGCTAAACGGATCTGGCGATACAGGAACCACTGCTGAAGGAGCAGTAATCGTGAAGTCTCTGCTGATGGTTTCTTCATAGCATTTGTCGCTCACTTTATAGGTAACTGTCACTGTTCCTCCGTCGCATAGTTTCGGAGCTGTCGGACTGCCTTGGATTTCCCCTTTCGCATCGCAGCCGCCGCTTACGCTAAAGCCTTGTTTGAATGTCTCGAAAGCTGCATCCAATGCTGCCTGATCGGCATACGTGCAAGCGGAAGCGCTAAACGGATCTGGCGATACAGGAACCACTGCTGAAGGAGCAGTAATCGTGAAGTCTCGGCTGATGGTTGTCTCATAGCATTTATCAGTTACTTTATAGGTAACTGTTGCTGTTCCGCCATCGCATAGTTTCGGAGCTGTCGGACTGCCTTGGATTTCCCCTTTCGCATCGCAGCCGCCGCTTACGCTAAAGCCTTGTTTGAATGTCTCAAAAGCTGCGTCCAATGCTGCCTGATCGGCATAAGCACAAGCGGAAGCACTAAACGGATCTGGCGATACAGGAACCACTGCTGAAGGAGCGGTAATGGTGAAGTTTCTGCTGATGGTTGTAGTGTAGCATTTATCAGTAATCATGTAGCTTACACTTGTAGTTCCGCCCTGACATAAGTTTGGCGCTGTGGGATTACCAACAAACTCACCTTTCGCATCACAGCCGCCGCTTACGCTAAAGCCTGCTTTGAAGGTTTCGAAAGCTGCGTCCAATGTTGCCTGATCGGCATACACGCAAGCGGAAGCGCTAAACGGATCTGGCGATACAGGAACCACTGCTGAAGGAGCGGTAATGGTGAAGTCTCGGCTGATGGTTGTCTCATAGCATTTGTCACTCACTTTATAGGTAACTGTCACTGTTCCGCCGTCGCATAGTTTCGGCGCTACGGGACTACCTTGGATCTCCCCTTTAGCATCGCAGCCGCCGCTTACGCTAAAGCCTGCTTTGAAGGTCTCAAAAGCTGCGTCCAATGCTGCCTGATCGGCATACGCGCAAGCGGAAGCGCTAAACGGATCTGGCGATACAGGAACCACTGCTGAAGGAGCGGTAATGGTGAAGTCTCTGCTGATGGTTGTCTCATAGCATTTATCGGTCACTTTATAGGTAACTGTCACTGTTCCGCCGTCGCAAAGTTTCGGAGCTGTCGGACTGCCTTGTATCTCCCCTTTTGCATCACAGCCACCGCTTACGCTAAAGCCTTGTTTGAATGTTTCGAAAGCTGCGTCCAATGCTGCCTGATCGGCATACGCGCAAGCGGAAGCGCTAAACGGATCTGGAGATACGGGAACCACTGCTGAAGGAGCGGTAATCGTGAAGTCTCTGCTGATGGTTTCTTCATAGCATTTGTCGCTCACTTTATAGGTAACTGTCACTGTTCCTCCGTCGCATAGTTTCGGAGCTGTCGGACTGCCTTGGATCTCCCCTTTCGCATCGCAGCCGCCGCTTACGCTAAAGCCCGCTTTGAAAGTCTCGAAAGCTGCGTCCAATGCTGCCTGATCGGCATACGTGCAAGCGGAAGCATTCACTGCGGTAGGAGCTTCTGCGCTTACCGCCGCAGGAGCCGTAATGGTGAAAGTCGCAGAACATGATTTCTGTAATCCGCAAGAATCAGTAACATTATAATTTACGGTTACAGTTCCTCCGCATAAAGCTGGAGGAGTCAAATTCTCTAACCCTGTAATTGTTAAAGTTCCATTACCTCCTGAAGCTGTAAAGCTTTGTTTAAAAGCATCAAAAGCAGTATTAACCGCGGCTTGATCGGCATAAAAGCAAGAACTTTTTATATTATCTTCAGGACAAGTTATATTAATAGGCGTTGGCGGAGTACTTGTCACAACTACGTCATCTGCTTTTTTACATCCGTTTACAGGATCGGTAACTGTTAATGTATATGTTCCTGCCTTATCAATTGTTGGTGTGAGCGTTGTACCGCCCGATACAATGTTTCCGTCCAATGTACTCCATAAATAGGTCGCATTAGGCGTACTTGATGAGCCAGATAATTTTATTGATGTTATTAAACACGTTAAAACTTTATCTTCTCCCGCATTAACATTTGGCGGTTCTTTATTTTCAAGGACTGTGACCGTTTTTTTAGCAAAACAGCCTTCTAAATTTGTATAAGCATATACCGTATAAACTCCCTTAACCGATACAACAGGAGCATTTCCTGGTATAAAAGGGCCATCGGCTATGCCATCAGGTGAAGGTCCGTACCATTTTATAGTGGCATTGGGTGGAGTTGGTGTTGCTGTTAAAGTAGCTGTTGGATTATTACAAGTCAATGGATTGCTAACATTACCTACTACAGCTACATCTGTAATATTTCCAAATAAATAAGGCCCCGAAAAATCTTTTAATTCTGCCGTAAATGAAGATGACGATCTTGTTTTTACTATCAGACTACCTAATAAATTTGAACAAGGACTTTGGTTAACATTTCGGCTATCCAAGCCTAACGCTGTCAAATTAAGTCCGAACTCTGTAAACTGCAAAGCCTTATAATTATCTTGAAAATTGGCTTGCGAACCTTCTAAAGTTCCCCAAGGCGGACCTAATGTTGCAGCCGTTACATTAACAACTGCAAAAACATTGGTAAGTATCCCTCCTCCTTTTGCTTTTATTTCGGCATATCCGTAAGGAGGTGCACCATTGCCTTGGTCAAAAACACCAGTAAGATCAAATGGTCTGTTAGGTCTTGAGTTAAAATTAGCAATATCGGCACTAGACATCCAGACTCTTACACTACCCAGTGGTTTTGTACCACCATTTTCAAAATCGATAGCAACAAGTACGTCACCAGGAACAAGTATTTTTCCTGTAGCATCAAAAGTCCATGCAGTGTGTCCTGCTTGACTACCTGTACCAACTAATGCACTACCGTTGAAGCTAACTTCTGTTCTAAAAAATTCAAAATCAAAATGTGAGTTCCCATCAGAAGAAATTTTAGATGCTCCTCCATAGCCCCATAAAATTCCATTAGGATTAATTGCTAATGCGGCTGGAGATAAGTCTCTCCTTAAATAGCCGTAAACATCAACAATATCATCCTTTTGAGGGATACTACCTGAACCTAAAGCCCAAGTAGTCGGGTTATCACCGTTCTTGTTGGAATTTCCAGAAAAAGTATTAGAGTCGTTGTTACTTTGCGTTGAATTTCCGTCCCGCCCGTAAACAGCATCAATCCACAAAAAATTACCAACCATGGTATTTTTGGGTTTCGACATTCTTTTTTCGAATGTAAAATTATTATTAGCTTGGATTGATGTTTTCAGTCCCGCCGCATTAGTCTGATCTATAACATTTTGACCGGTTCCATTTGCAAAAGCAGAGCTAAAAAACCAGTCATCATAGATGCCCGAAACCGTTGGGGGAACTAAAAATTGCTCTTTGTTTGCATAAACGTCAGCATCAATACCAAAATTAGCCTGTACAGCCGCTCCAGATATAGCTTGTGAATGCAAGGAAGGATGGATAGCAAATAGCATAAAAAGTACCATCACATAAAATTGATACTTTTTGTGCACAATAATTTTCGTCAAATTAAAATTTGGAAAAATTAAATCGATAAAAGAACAACGAAAGATTTTACAAAATTCATGTAAAATCATGATGTGATAAAGAATAGTTTTTTTCATAATAATAGTATTTAGAATACCATTACATTAGCAAAAAACCAGATAGTCTGCAGATTTGGTAATTACATGTAAATAATAAACCATCTTCAAAAGTTATGAAGCACAAAATCTAAAACTCTTATAAAAAGACTTGACCCTCAGAAATTAATCTGACATTGACGATCAGGGGGGATAAACATTTGTTAAAATTAGTTAATAACCTAAATGCTCTCAATTAAAAACGAGTAAAATCGATATCATTCAAAAATAATCGATGAACGGAAAATAATAAGAAAGAAAAGTAGTACGAAGCACTTTTTCAAATAAAAAAAAGACCTTTCATTTTTCAAAAACAAAAGGTCTTTTTTGTCAATTTCCTAAAAACATATTAGCCAAACAACACAATAACACGCATGTTGATTAAAAAATATGAATTTCGCAATTACTTTGTTTTAGTTTTAAACAATATTTTACTAAAAAATAATGCATGATACGGAAGCGAGTTTTCCCAATAATCCCATGTATGAGCTCCTGGACGTTCTGTATAATCGTGGTCGACTTTGTTATAAACTAATCTTCTGTGTAACTCTCTATTGGGTTCAATTAAAAAATCATCTACACCGCAATCTATTATTAATGGTAACTTGTTCGCTTTTAGTTTATCTGCCATTCTTAAAACAGAATTTTGCTCGTACAATTCAGTATTTCCGCTTTTATCGCCAAAAACAGGCTGCATTAATTTGACAATTTGAGCAGACGAATCTCTGTTAAGCATTGTACTCATATCTACGGCACCGCTCATACTTCCAGCTGCACAAAACAAATCGGGATGTCTGGCTGATAAATACAAAGCGCCATGACCGCCCATTGAAAGCCCCGTGATTACTCTTCCGCCTTTATTGGCAATTGTTCGGTACGTTTTATCTACTTTCTGAATTACTTCCTGCGTAATAAAAGTCTCAAACTGACTTTCTTTATTTACAGGACTATCAATATAAAAACTAAACGTCTCACCTTCTGGCATTACGATTATCATATTATATTGATCTGCAAGATTGTGAACCAGTTTTTTGTTTGGAGTATTTTTTAGCCAGTCGCTAAAATGTCCGTATGCGCCATGCAACAGATACATAACTGGAAAAGTGGTTTTGCTTTTAGCATAAGAATTGGGCAAAACTACCGCTGCTTTATAGGTTTTTCCCATTGCAGTGCTGGCAACTTGAAGTGTGTCTACTTTTGCAGCGTATGTCATGGTGGTAAGACAAAGCAAAAATGCAGACAATAGCATTTTAAATTTCTTCATTTTAATATTTTTTTTCTGATTAGGGTTTGTAAATATACCTTTTTTCAGAATAAAATATATGAAAAATCCGACCTCTTCTTGCACTTAAAAAAGATAGCCACGAATTCACGAATTTTATTAATATTAATTCGTGACTCGAGCGACAGCGAACAGGCGAAGCAATTCCTGGCTAAAAAAATTTAACTAAAAAAATCAGCTAATTATTATCTTATGCTCATGACGGTATTGCGAGGCGCTTTTACCGGTGTATTGTTTAAACGATTTGCTGAAGTGGCTGAAATTATTAAAACCGCTTTCGTAACAAACCTCATTAATACTCATAGGCTGTTCTGCCAAAAGCTTTGAAGCATGCACTAAACGATATTCATTTACAAACTCAGTAAATGTTTTGTTTGAAATTTTCTTGAAATAACGACAAAAAGAAGGCGTAGTCATACTCACCAAACTCGAAACCTCGTCTATAGAAATAGATTCCTGAAAATGATCTTTCACAAAGTTGAAAACCACATTCATACGATCATTATCCTGAGTCTGAAGTTCCATCGTAAATCCGTCAGCATTTAAAATGGTATATTCTTCAGCTGATTCTAGTTCGTCTAAAACAGTCAAAAGAGTCATTAATCTTTGAAATGGCGGTTCATTTTCCATCATTTCAATTTTTTCTCCAATACGTTTTTTCGTTTCACCGCCAAAAGCGATACCACCTTTAGCTTGTTTTAATATATTCTGAACTTTTTTCATTTCGGGAGCAACAAAAAAATCGCTTCCTAAAAATTCAGGTTTTATATGAATAACAGTTTCATTTGTATTTCCTGTCTGCTCATTTGTAAAACCGCAATGCGGTAAATTAGCTCCTATTAAAAGTAAACTACCATTGGTATAATAAGAAACATGGCTTCCTATTTGTCTTTTTCCAGCCCCGCCATTTATATAAACCAATTCAATTTCTGGATGATAGTGCCATAAATGAGCTTTGCTATTGGTCTTTTCGGCGTGTTTAGTGTAGGTAAAAGAACTTCCGTATGAGTTAGTTATCACTTCTAGAGCTGGGGCAATAGTCTTCATGATAATTTCTTTAAAAAATAATAGCAAATTTAACAAAATCACCTAAAATAATTTAAATTTTAACCTACAACGGTTTCGTAAATGCGAATTTTACATTAAAATAACGTTCTTAACACTGAAAAATTTATATCAAAATCGGCATTTTTTTAAGGTCTTATTTTTTTTCTCTACTTTTTTTTTATTTATCCCATTTAAAACCTGATTTTATACCAATATGTTAAAAATTGTAAGAAAGATGGAAATTTTAAGAAGTATTAAGTTTTCGAAAAACTTTGAAGAATAACAATCAAATTAACAAAAACATAAGATTTAAATCAAATTTTAACCTATAACGGTTTCGTAAATGAGAATATAGCATATAAATTGGAAAATATAGATGTTAAAATAACACACATGCTGCTATAACTTTGCCTCAGAGAAATGAACGAAAAAAATTTAATACTATAGAATATGAAAAAGATTATGAAATTAAGTTTAGTATGTGCAGTACTTCTAACAGGAATGAGTACTTATGCAATTGATGGAAATGAAACGTTAAATCTTCATGTATTAAAAGGAAATGGCAAGGTAATTGCTTTTGGAATTAATCAATTACAAAAAGCAGTTATTAGTATATATGATGATAATGATGAATTAATCTATACTGAAACCGCTTCTGGTAAAGACGGAATCTTAAGAACTTTCAGTTTAGAACAGTTTCCAGAAGGAAAATATATTTTAGAAGTTGCTGACAGCTTCAAAAAAGTAAAATACGATATTACTGTTAACGCTAATAGTTCTGTTTTGTCTTCAAAAGGAACAGTTTCTGTTAACTAAGAAAATATAAACGTTAAGTGCAATTCTTCACGGCACTTAAAACTTTATACTCTAATACAGTATAAAAAGTGAGGTTAGATAGTTAGTAAGTTAAAAACTTTCAAAAGTTTTAAAAACGGCTCTTTGTGGTTACTGAGCCGTTTTTTTTTGCTTTATACTTTCTTAACAGTAAAGTTTTTTTTTACCGCAAAGACACAATCCCGATAGCTATCGGGAACGCAAAGTTCGCAAAGTTTTTTTCGATAAAGCTTTGCGAACTTTGCGTTTGTATTCACAATCGTAAGTAAAAATCTTTGCGCCCTTTACGGTTAAACACATCATCCAAAAAAACTTAGATTCTTAGTATCTCAGAACCTTAGCATCTTTCAAAACTTCCTACATTTTTTAAAGAAACCGTTATGATATTGTAAATTAAAAACCATCAAAAACGTTGAAAAATAATAACCAAATCAACCAAAACAGTAAAAAATAAATCAAATTTTAACATATAACGGTTTCGTAAATGAGAATATAGCATCGAAATTGGCAAATATAGTATTGTTTTTTTACTTACAACTGAAGTAATTTAGCATCAGAGAATTAGAACTATTAATTTAAAAACTAAATACCATGAAAAAGATTGTTAGATTGAGTTTAGTAGCAGCGTTGCTTTTCACAGGAATAAGCACTTATGCAATTGATGGAACAGCAGATTTTAACCTGCACGTTATTAAAGCTAATGGCAAAATGATCACTTTTGGCCTTAACCAAACACAAAAAGCCTATTTAGCTATTTATGACAAAGACGGATCTCTAATTTATTCTGAAACCGCTTCAGGTAAAGATGGAATTTTAAGAACTTTCAGCTTAGAAGAATTTCCAGAAGGAACTTACTTCTTAGAAGTAGAAAACGATGCAAAAAAAGCAAAATACGAAATCACAATAACTGACGATTCTTCTGTTTTATCTCAAAAAGCAGTTTCTTTGGTTTATAAAGCAGGTTTCGCTAAAAATACAAGCGTGGCAGCACGCTAAAAAAGTTTATGCTTTTCATAAGTATAAAGTGAGGTTAGATAGTTAGTAAGTTTAAAAACTTTCAAAAGTTTTAAAACAGCTCTTTGTGGTTACTGAGCTGTTTTTTTTTTACAACAAGATTTTTTACCGCAAAGACACAATCCCGATAGCTATCGGGAACGCAAAGTTCACAAAGTTTTTCACAAAGCTTTGTGAACTTTTCGTTTTTATAAACTTCTCGTGTAATAATTCTTAGCGTGCTTTGCGCTAAATCCTAGCACTCTTTGCGGTTAAATTCATATTGTTTTTTGTAAATAAATCCTTAAACCATTGTAAATTTAAAAACAAGCAAAACATTAAAAAATAATAACCGAATTAACAAAAACGTTAAAAATAATTCAAGATTTAACCTATAACGGTTTCGTAAATGAGAATATAGCATAGAAATCAGAAAATACAGTTGTGCTTTTTCATGTAATACATAAGTAATTTAGCATCAGAGAATTAGAACTATTAATTTAAAACCTAAGTACCATGAAAAAGATTGCAAAATTGAGTTTAGTAGCAGCGTTGCTTTTCACAGGAATAAGCACTTACGCAATTGATGGAAATGGAGAATTTAATCTTCATGTATTAAAAGCTAATGGCAAACTGATCACTTTCGCTCTTAACAAAGTACAGAAAGCCAATTTAGCTATTTATGACAATGACGGAACTTTAATCTATTCTGAAACTGCATCTGGAAAAGATGGAATTTTAAGAACTTTCAGTTTAGAGCAATTTCCTGAGGGAACTTATTACTTAGAAGTAGAAGACAATGTGAAAAAAGCAAAATATGAAATTACAATAGATGATACTGCGTCATTATCCAGAACTGCAATTTCTTCAGTTTACAAAGCTGGTTTTGCCAAAAATTCAAGTGTTGCTGCGCGCTAAGAATTTATACGCCCCAAAAAGGTATAAATTGAGGTTAAAAAAATTAAAAATTACGTTTTAAGAAACAGCTCTTGGTGGTTATGGAGCTGTTTTTTTGTTTTATAATAAATCCAAAATTGCAAAGCAAAACCATTTTCTGAAAATTATTCTTATTAATTACAACCCACTGATTTTTAAGGACTAAAAAATATTCAAGAAAAAACAATCCGTAAGCCCAGTAATTACGTACATAGTTCAAACAAAATGCAGAAATAATTACAATTCAATAACTTATGGATTTAAAAATGCCATTTTATTGCTAAAAATTAAATTTGTATTTGTAGTTTTACGCGTTCCACATTTAGTAATTAACAATTTAAAAAAAACATGACAAAATTTACCAAAGCTGGTTTAGTTGCTGCCTTTTTTTTAGCGACTGTGTTTACCTATGCCATTGATGGAAAAGGTGATTACATTTTAAATATCAAAACAGGAAACGGAAAAGTAGTTAGCTTTACTTTAGACACTGTAGAAAATGCATCTTTCTCTATCTATGATGAGAATCACAACTTACTTTATGCGGGAGAATCTGCAGCAGACAAATTGGAAGTTTCTAAAACAATTAGTTTAGAAAGTTTTCCTGCTGGAACGTATGTTCTTGAAGTGAAAGCCAACGACAAAATTGAGAAGCACGAAATTAAAGTTGCTGCTAAAAAAGTAAAGACTGTAAAGTTAGACCAATCTGTAAATCAGAGTCCAGCTTTCCGTCGTTAATTTTTTGCCCCTAAAAATTAGAAAAGCAGCTCGTACCAGGAGCTGCTTTTTTTGTTTTATTTCTCGATAAAATCTAATTTATATATTCAAAACTTTCAAAATCAATTGATTCTAAAATGCAATACAACAGTTTTTATTTACAAAACGTCGTCTAAAATCAATTCATGTTACTGATTTCCATATATTTGTAACCAAAATTGCACCAAGCATACAATAAAAATAAATTAGTGAAGTTTATAACTGTTTCTTGCAGTGAAAGATTTTCAAAAACAATTAATGAATACGATTAAATACCACAACCAAAACTAAAAACCTATGCAGAAAAAACTAGCTCTTTTAGTATTGTTAATCGTATTTTCATTTCGTGCAGCTGCGCAAAATGAAACTTATTATAAAACCGATAAGGTCGGCGAAAAGTATGCCTATGTCGACGTTATAAAAACCTACGAAAAAGTTGCTGCAAAAGGCTACAAATCTGTAGACTTATTTCAAAAACTAGGAAACTCATCGTATTCGAATTGCGAACTCGAAAAAGCAGCCGAATGGTACACCAAACTTTTTTCTCTTACCACAGATTTAGAACCTGTATATTATTACCGCTACGCAGAATCGTTACGTTTTATTTGTGAAAATGCAAAAGCCGATGCTCTTATCGAAAAATTAAAACGTAAACCGAAAACAACAATAAAAAAGAAAGTTTAAAACTTAAATCTATAAAAACCTCTCATTTCTGAGAGGTTTATTTTTTATTCTGCCTAATTTTCTGCAACATTATCATTTTGAAAGAGGAAACCAGCTAGCTGGAGAAATTTATTTTCAATATATTTGAAATATGAATGAAAACCCAAAAGACATAACGATCAGGCGAGCTGTAATTGCAGATTTACCTAAACTTGCCGAATTTCTACAATTTTTAGTAAATGCAGAAAGACCCTATGACCCAACATTAAAAGAGGGTGAGATTTTTTATTATGACATAAAGGAGCTTATTTTAGACAGCAAGAGCGAAGTTTTGGTTGTAGACTTTAACAATCAAATTGTTGGTAGTGGATATGCTCAAATTCGAACTGCTCTTCCCTATCAAATACATGAACTATATGGATATCTCGGTTTTATGTACGTTGATCCAGAATTTAGAGGAAAAGGCCTAATTAACCTATTAATTAACGAACTTAAAAAATGGGTTTCATCCCAAGGAATAACCGAGGTTAGATTACAGGTTTATTCTGAAAATGAAGCGGCAGTCAACGCTTACAGGAGAGCAGGATTTGCACCAATAACGACAACCATGAGGTGTGATATGAGCCAATTAGATGATAATTAAAATAGAAAAGCATTCGTTAATACGAATGCTTTTTTTATATTCTTTATAATTATTATTTCTGATTTAGCAATTTCTCCAAATATTCATTTTTATCTTTTTCTGCCTGAAGCAAACGTTCGTAAAGCTTTTTATTTTCTTCTACCGTTTCCATTAATTTATCTAATGGATTGAAAGTGCATTCATTATTACACGCTCCATTTCCAAAACTACTATTTGAAACAGTTTCATTAAAAGTATTAAAGTAATTAATCACGCCTTCTTCTGAAAAGTTTTTAATTGCTTCTGCTGTTACACCCAATGCTTTTGCAATTGCGATAAGTTTATCTTCATCAATCGTTTCACTATTTTCTAAAATAGAAATCGCTTGCTGATTTGTTCCTAAAGCCTGCGCCAAAGCTTCCTGCTTCATATCACGAAGTTCACGAATACGGCTTATTTTTCGCCCTATATGATTTGGTTTTGTTAGTGTGCTCATAATTCAAAGATAATAATTTAGTGTAAGAATCTGCGAGATGTAAAAAACATATTTAATCGTGTACCAAACACAAAAAATTGATAGTACACATGAAAATCTATTTCTTCCTTCGCTGAATCAAACAAAAGTACAATTTTTCTTATAATAATTTCATAAAAGTCAAATTGTAAATCATTTAAAAATATACGCCTTATGGAAACGAACGAAACAGAAAAACTTCAAAAACTGCAAAAATTAACCGCTAAGTATTTTACAACGCTAAAACCAACCAATGAAGCCAATTCTTATACCGTACAATTTAAAGTGGTAAATTATTTAGAACTCGGCTGCCTCATTACCGATTTGCTAAAATTATGCATTCTAGCCCTTGATAACGACATGCATAATTTTTCTAAAAAAGATAAAAGTGCAACTATTAATGTGAGTCTGATTTTGGAAACGGTTCTGCATTTGTTTCCTATGGATGAAATGGAGTTTTTGGGATTTGTTGGGGAGGTTGCTGGAGAATGATTGTCTTTTTGCTATTCCAAAACGGTATAAACATAGCCCGTGGTTTCAACCACGGGAACATAATATTGTCTTGCTCGCATTGTGTACCCGTGGTTGAAACCACGGGCTATGTTTGACAATTGGATTTTTGTTGTTTTGCTGGCGTGAGCGTATGGCTCATGAATTTACTTTGCGTTCTCGAGCGAGAGGATCGCGCTAGCAATGGACGCTCCGCACTAGTTCGAAAAAATAATACTTTTTAAATAATATTAATTTTTCATTGTCGCTTTTTTAGCTTTATTATCCTGGCTAAGTTTAATAAAGTTTACAGGCGGAAGCAATACAGCTTTCATACCAGCTTTTAAAGATGTTCCTGCAATGTGTTCCCTAATAAAAGGATAGATAATAGCAGGACCATTCGCTTCAACAAATTTCTCTACAGGCAAAATATCTTCATTTCCTATTTCAAAAACTCCAAGGTAATTCGTCGTAAATCTAAATAACTTTTTCCGTTTATATTTCCCAATCAAATCAACTTTCAAAGATATTATAACATCCCCTGAGATTAAAGTATGCTGGATATCAATATCAACCTGATTATCTATTTCAGCAGAAAAATCTATTTCTGCTTCTCTTCTAAAATTACTTTCAATTAGAGATAAACTTTTAAGTTTATAGGTTTTATTGTCACTCATCTTAAGCTGCTAAAGGGTAATCATTGTCCATGGAATCACAATCATAATCAATTTGTACAGTCGGTAAAATAGTGTCAACTGTAGTATAAAGCTCTGGGTTTTGAACCTTTTCTGTGTTATGAATCATTTTTTTCGAAATTAAGTTTTGAAAAATGGCATCATACTTTAAGTTAATACCATCATTCATAACTTTAAAATTAATATTCGATTGCCAATCAACTATATAATCTTCAAACAAAGTAGAAATAATATCTTCTAAATCGAATTTCTTGTATATTTCTTTATTTTTAGATTTTCCTTTAATGACAATAGGAGATTCTAAATCAATACCATCTTCTTCATTAATAAAAGTTAGAATATCAAAAGGAAATAGATTTATAAATTCTAAGCTTATCTCTTTTTCTATTTCTATATATTTTTTGTTGTTTTCAAATTCATATATAGGCGATACTTCTACAAAATGCGAATCACAAAATTGATCATATTCGTATCTAATTGTTAATTGAGGAATAGCATTAACTAAATCTTGAATTTTTTTTAATATGTAGGCTTTTGAATTCATAAGGCAAAATGTTTAATTAATTCATCATTAATCGTTCTTGATAAATCTAGTGAGATTGTTGCTGTTCTTGTGTCTATAGCATCTTCTTTGTAGTCAGCTGTATGTCTATAACGTTTTAAAATTCCTATTTTACTATCAAATAAACGTCCAAAAGTTTCATTTGTAGTCGTTATATTTTCTTTTATAAATGAAATCGTTAAATTATGAGAATCTTCTTTAAAGTTTTTACTATTTAATGACTCAGCGTATTTTCTTTCCTGAAAAGAATCCCACTCGTTATTTAATTTGTATTTTAATATGTATAATATTATTTGATAAGTACTGTAATAAACGCAATGTATACTTGATGAATATTTTTCATTATCAAATAAAAGTTCTGCAGACTCAAAATTATTTAAAGACTTCGTAATATATTCACTCATAGATATTATATAGAATGCAATAATACATATTTAAATAACTTATATAAAGTTAAGTTTTTTTATTTAAAATTATCAATTGTATAAGGTTATAATTTCCTCAAAATGAACATTCTCAACAATTAGTTAAAAATTTGACTTGCCAAATATATGAATATATTCGACATTACAAATCATTTCAATATTATTCTCACAATTTTTAACAAAAAATAAAACGTATCAAATTTGCATGGATATATTTTAATAAAAAATTATACTTCAATAGATATTCCTCAATGAATATCCATCACAAATCTATGATGCTTTTTTCATTTATCAATAGGTATAATTACCCTATTTATCTCAAATATAATTTTTGATATGTCGAAAGTATTATAATATTGAACATTTCAAAAGTACCTGCTTAGTTGTATTACAACTATGTTCGGGTACTGAAAGATTGTGAGTAGCATTTTGACAAACCACACCATTTTAATTTTGCAAATGCTTTTAAATAAAAAACCTCTCAAATGAGAGGTTTTCCATATCATTAAAAAATCAAAAATTACATATTCCTTCTATACTGCCCACCAACTTCAAACAACGCCAAAGTAATCTGACCTAAAGAACAAACTTTTGTAGCTTCCATTAAATAATCGAATAAGTTTTCGTTTTTAATTGCGGCTTCTTGCAATTGGCTTAAATGCTCGTTTACTTTTGCTTCGTGGAAATTATGCAGGTTATCCAGCATCGTGATCTGGTATTGTTTTTCTTCTTCTGTGGCACGAATTACCTCAGCCGGAATAACAGTTGGCGAACCTTTTGAACTTAAGAAAGTATTTACACCCACAATTGGGAAATCTCCGTTGTGTTTTAAGGTTTCGTAATACAGACTTTCTTCCTGAATTTTAGAACGCTGGTACATCGTTTCCATTGCGCCCAAAACGCCTCCTCTTTCTGTGATTCGGTCGAATTCTTGTAAAACGGCTTCTTCAACTAAATCAGTTAATTCTTCGATGATGAAAGAACCTTGAATTGGATTTTCGTTTTTCGCCAAACCTAATTCTTTATTGATAATCAACTGAATCGCCATTGCTCGACGTACAGATTCTTCTGTTGGTGTTGTAATGGCTTCGTCGTAAGCATTTGTGTGAAGCGAATTACAGTTGTCATAAATCGCGTATAAAGCTTGCAAAGTCGTTCTAATATCGTTGAAATCAATTTCCTGCGCGTGTAACGAACGTCCAGAGGTCTGAATATGATATTTCAGCATTTGCGCTCTTTCGTTGGCTCCGTATTTGTTTTTCATGGCTTTTGCCCAAATTTTACGCGCCACACGTCCAATAACAGAATATTCAGGATCAACTCCGTTCGAGAAGAAGAACGATAAATTCGGACCAAAATCGTTGATATTCATGCCACGGCTCAAATAATATTCCACGTAAGTGAAACCATTTGAAAGCGTAAATGCCAATTGCGTAATTGGGTTTGCTCCTGCCTCTGCAATATGATATCCAGAAATCGAAACCGAATAGAAATTACGAACGTTTTTAGTAATAAAATATTCTTGAACATCTCCCATTAAACGCAACGCAAATTCAGTTGAAAAAATACAAGTATTCTGCGCCTGATCTTCTTTTAAAATGTCAGCCTGAACCGTTCCGCGAACTTGCGATAACGTTTTGGCTTTTATTTCGTTATACACTTCCTGAGGTAAAACCTGATCTCCCGTAACACCCAAAAGCATTAATCCCAAACCGCTGTTTCCAGCTGGAAGTTCGCCTTGATATTTCGGTCTTTCGATTCCTTTATCTTTATAAAGTTTGTTGATTTTAGCTTCAACTTCTTTTTCTAAACCATTTTCTTTGATATAAATCTCACATTGCTGATCGATTGCGGCATTCATAAAGAAACCTAACAACATTGGTGCAGGTCCGTTAATGGTCATACTTACCGAAGTTAAAGCATGCACCAAATCGAAACCTGAATATAGTTTTTTAGCATCGTCCAAACAGCAGATTGAAACTCCTGCATTACCAATTTTCCCGTAAATATCCGGACGTAAATCTGGGTCGTTTCCGTATAAAGTCACACTATCAAAAGCTGTAGAAAGACGTTTTGCTGGCATTCCTGCGCTTACATAATGAAAACGCTTGTTGGTTCTTTCTGGTCCTCCCTCACCCGCAAACATTCTTGACGGATCTTCGCCTTCACGTTTAAACGGATATAATCCCGAAGCAAACGGAAATTCTCCAGGAACATTTTCCTGTAAATTCCAACGCAAGATATCGCCCCAAGCTTCATATTTAGGCAAAGCAATTTTTGGGATTTGTAAATGTGATAAACTTTCAGAATGCGTTGCAATCTTGATTTCTTTATCACGAACTTTAAACGAGTAAACCGGATTTTTGTATTTCGCTACTTTTTCGTCCCAATTCAGGATAATCTCCCAATTGTATGGATCTAAGTCCATTTTTACTTTATCGAATTGATTCAGTAAAAGGTTTAAAAAGATTCTGTTTTCGTCGTGTTCTTGAAATCCTCCTGTTAAAACAGAAGAATCGTCGATTCCCGCTTTTGTAATTTGAGGAACTTTACCCGAAACCGATTCAATGGTTTTGAAGATTCCATATAATTTCTGAGCTACTTTTTGCTGCGCAATTGCAGTCTCGTCATAATTTCTATTATTCTCGGCAATTTCAGATAAATAACGTGTTCTTCCTGGCGGAATCACGAATATCTTTTCGCTCATTTCTTTTGTGATTGTAAAAGTCGACTTTAAATCTGAAGCCGTTTTTTCAACCACTTTATCCATAATCGCTTTGTAAAGCGTGTTCATTCCCGGATCGTTAAACTGCGAAGCAATCGTTCCGAAAACTGGCATTTCGTCTGGGCTTTTATCCCAAAGACCATGATTACGCTGATATTGTTTTTTTACATCTCGCAAAGCGTCTAAAGCTCCACGTTTATCAAATTTATTTAAAGCCACTAAATCGGCAAAATCAAGCATATCGATTTTCTCCAATTGTGTTGCCGCTCCAAATTCTGGTGTCATTACATATAAAGAAACATCAGAATGATCCATAATTTCTGTATCAGACTGACCAATTCCTGAAGTTTCCAAAATAATCAAATCGTATTTTGCGGCTTTTAAAACCTGAATCGCTTCGGCTACATATTTAGACAAAGCCAAATTCGACTGACGTGTCGCCAGCGAACGCATATAAACACGAGGATTATTAATCGCATTCATTCGGATTCTGTCTCCTAAAAGTGCTCCTCCTGTTTTTCTCTTAGAAGGATCAACAGAAATTAATCCGATTGTTTTTTCTGGGAAATCAATTAAAAATCGGCGAACCAATTCGTCCACCAAAGAAGATTTTCCGGCGCCTCCCGTTCCTGTAATTCCTAAAACTGGAATTTTAGAACTTGCATTGCTTTCGTGAATTTTATCAAAAACTGGCTTTGCAATTTCAGGGAAGTTTTCGGCAGCAGAAATCAAACGCGCAATTGCCGTTGGAACTTTATTTTCGATATGATCGATTTCTCCGTTTAATTTATCTCCAATCGGAAAATCGGCGCGTTCAACCAAATCATTAATCATTCCTTGTAAACCAAGAGAACGTCCGTCATCTGGAGAATAAATTCTTGTAATACCATATTCATGTAATTCCTCGATTTCGCTTGGCAGGATTACACCGCCTCCTCCACCAAAGATTTTAATGTGCCCCGCTCCTTTTTCGCGAAGCAAATCATACATATATTTAAAGTATTCGTTGTGTCCGCCTTGGTACGAAGTCATGGCAATAGCATTGGCATCTTCTTGAATGGCGGTATTTACCACTTCTTCCACACTCCTATCGTGCCCTAAATGAATTACTTCAACACCCGTAGACTGGATAATGCGTCGCATAATATTTATGGCTGCATCATGTCCGTCAAAAAGCGAAGCAGCAGTAACAATTCTTACTTTATTTTTAGGAATATATGGTATTTGTTGTTCCATTTTATGAATATGATAATTTTATGCGACCAATGTACAAAATATTTTAATATTTGATTAAGACAATAGCTTTATGTTAACAAAAATAAATCGATTTCGTAAACCAAAAGGGTAACAAATTACGTAACTAATTGATATAGTTAAAGAAAGCTTAAAGACATGGCAATTTCGCAACATTTAAATAAAATCAGAAAACATATTTTGAGCCTTCCTAAATTAATTTAGCAGTGTAGAAAAGCCCCAAATTTTTACCTAAAAACTTACATAGAAAAGTAATAACGTAAAAATTAAAAAAATGAGAACATTTTATTCATTCACCGTAATTTTAGGTTTGAGTTTTTTTGTATTTTCTTTTAACAGTTTTGAAAAAAGTGATTTCATATATAAGGATACAAAAGCTTCAAATCATTCAACCGTTTACTATAATTCAGATGATGTAAACGAAATTTCGAACGACTTCTTTAAAAGATATTCTGATTTGAAAAAATATAAATCTGAAGTTATGTCGTTGTATAAAAACCGAACGCTTGGAACTATTTGGTTTGACGAAGATGAAATTAACGAGTTTGGTTCTGTTTTGTATGAAAAAGCAAAAAAAACAAATGACTTAATCATTCCTTATCAAAAAGAAATTGATCAATTGTTTAGCGCTTCATCAGATAAAAGCACTCTTTCTCAAACGGATGCAGATATGCTTTTAAGTTCATTGTATGTATTGTACACTAAGAAAAATAATGCTGATAAAAAAAGAATTGCTTATGATGCCATGCTGAAAGATTTCTTAAACTATAGCACATTAGAAGAAGAAACAACAGCAGTTGCAACAAATGAAAAAGTTGAATTTGATCAGTATTACAAATTGCAGGATGCTTTGAAAAAATACAAAAGATTAGAGAAATCCAGCAAATACAAACCTATTGTTCCAGAAGAATCTCCATATAAAGAGTTGCGTCCAGATGCAGTTTCAAGCACCATTTCACAGGTTAGAACTCGCTTGTACTTATTAGGAGATTTAAAAACCGATTCTAAAAGCAAAGTTTATGATCGTGAATTGATGGATGCTGTAATGAAATACAAAGTCCGCAACGGATTTAAACCTAATTATATCTTGGCTCAAGAACATATTGATGAAATGAATATTCCGCTTGAAGACAAGGTTGCCACTTTAAAACTTAACATGGAAAGATGTCGTGAAATTTCGGCTAAAATTGCTGCGAGCGACGAATATGTTTTGGTTAACGTTCCTTCTTATGAATTGTTTTATGTTAAAAACGGAAAAGTAGTTTTAACTTCTCCTGTATTTGTTGGAGCGCCTTTGACTAAAACCACGATTTTTAATGGAGAAATTGACCGAATTGTTTTCAGCCCATATTGGACAGTGCCTCAAAGCATTGTGCAAAATGAGTTAAGATCTAAAATTGCTGCAGATCCAAATTATCTTGCAGAAAAAAATATGGAGATGGTTAACGGCCAAGTAAGACAAAAACCAGGACCAGACAATTCTTTAGGATTGGTAAAATTTATGTTTCCAAATCCTGATGATATTTATATGCACGATACGCCATCTAAAACTTTGTTTGACTTTGAAAAAAGAACTTTCAGCCACGGATGCATTAATGTAAAAATGGCGAAAGAACTTGCTGTGGCCATGCTGAAAGATTATCCAGAATGGACTCAAGCAAAAATCGACAAAGCTATGGCGGGTAAAGTAGAAAACAGTTTTAAGCTGTCTAAAAAAGTGCCTATTTTCATTACGTATTTTACTTCATTAGTAAATGAAAAAGGTGAAATTGGCTTCTTTCAGGATGTATATGAAAAAGACGCCGATCTAAATCGTGAAGTACTTCCTGACGCAGCAACTGTAAATCAATAATTTACGCCAATAATTTTTGAGGGAATTTATCGAAAGTATATTTGATAGATTCCCTCTTTCTATTTTAGCCTCAATTCAAATATACCGTAAAGTATTATTCTTAAATCTTTTAAAGGCAATTGCAATATTAGAATCGTATTTATTTTGTAATATAATTCAGTTCCATTTTTTTTATAAATGTTTAAAACTAAACTATTATGAAAACAAATAATATCGAAGGACTCACATTGTTTGAAATAAACGTTTTAATTCAGCAAGGAGGAAAATTTATCATGTTTCCTTTTATTGTTTCTGAAATGGTAAAAAGAACTAAAGAACCCAACGTCTATTTTATTCGCCCAAATGAAGGCACTTTTAAATATGCTATAAAACATTTTTTTCTTAATCTGTCTTTAAGCTGGCGCATTTTTCCATACACACCGATTTATGTGGCAAAATCTTTATTTTACTTAGTGAAAGGAGGAAAAGATTATACTCAAAATATATTAAACGAGCTAAAAAAGAACCATCCCATATATTGTCCTGATTTACAATACTTGCAGTAAAATACCTTTTTGTCTTAAAATGATATTTTAAAAGCCTTTTGAGGCTCATACGGTGATGCTTTAAAAAGAGATTTGCAAATCTTTTTTTAATAAAAATTACAATGAAAAAATGCATTTTAATTCTTTCTATTTCAGTCCTTTTTAACTCATGCAATAATTTTACATCTGAAAATTCAATTGCGTCGAATGGCAATAGGAAACCAAAAGCACCAAAAGCAATAGGACCACCTCGTATATTATTTATTGGAAATAGTCAAATTGAATATTTTATTAGTGCTCCTACTTTATTGCAAGAACTTTGCAATGCTAATAATCAAAACATAAACATTCAACAGTTAACCACAATGGGAGTAGGTTTAGATAAAGTTTATATTACAAATAAAACAGAAGCTAATCAGAATTTCTCAAATATTGATAAGGATGGAAATTATTATGATTATGTTGTACTCCAAGAGTCAACATCAATCGCGTTAAAAAATATTGAAAAATTCAGATCAAATCTAAAAATGCTCGCTGAAAAAATACACAAAAACAGTCCAGATGTTGCGATTTACGTGTACCAAAACATGACTCCACTGCCCTATAAAGATTCAGATTACAACAATTATTATAAAGAATTACGCAGAAATACAGTTTTAGCCACTGCATTTATAAAAAATGCAGGATTATTAAGGATTGGCGATGCTGTTAAAGATGCTTATAGTGGTAAGAATGGCTACAATTATTTAAAAAACAATAGAGATAACCTTTGCTACGGTTTAAATACACGCCACTTTTTAAATGATGGCGGGTTTTTACAGGCTGTTTTATTATATGCTACAATTTTCGAAAAAAAACCAATAATTCCTAAAAAGCTAATTTTAAGCACTGGAACAGGGGATAATGACAATATGAGAAAACAAGAAGTTTCAAAAGCTATAAGTGATCCTATAGCACTTGAAGAAATTGCCTTTAGCAATAAATAATCTTAAACATTTATAATTTCTAAATCTTCTTGGAACTACAAGAAGTTTTTTTTATATAAAACTCTCAAAACCAACAGATATTATAGTTATTTTAGCTTAGTCATTTCACTTAAAACCTCTGACACATGGAAGATTCTCACGATTTAAGAGCAAAACAAAGCTGGTTAAGCCGAAACTGGAAATGGCTTATTCCAAGCGGATGCTTAACTCTTATAATATTAGTCGCTTTATTTATTGGGGGAATTTTCTATGAAGTAACTTCCGTATTAAAAGATTCTGAGGCTTATAAAGAATCTATGACATCAGTACAAAATAATAAATTAGTAGTTGAGAGGCTCGGATCTCCAATAGAAACAGACGGACTCGTTTCTGGAAGTGTCACTTCTTCCAATAATGTTAGAACTTGCGATGTGCAAGTTCCGATAAAAGGCCCTAAGGGCAAAGCAACATTATTTGTTGTTGGTGAAAAAAGAGGAAAATGGAAATACAGTGAAATGTCTGTCTATATTGAAAAAACAAATGAAAAAATAGATTTATTGCAGCCATAAAAATCTATAGCCCTAATAAAAATTATAAATGAAATCTTTTTTTAGTCTATTCTTAGGACTTTTTCTGTGTGTTTCTTCTTTCGCACAATCTGCCGAAAATTATCACGTTTACCCCAATCAAATCAAACGGTTCTCAAAACCTGCTAGAATATTACACAATGATATTAATGCAGAGGGAAATGGCTCTATTGAATTTACAAATGCCAAAAACCAAATACTGCGTTTTAGATTGCAAAACAATAAACTTCAACTAGGATCTTGTAGGATTGCCTTTGAAATATATTATTATGAAAATAATTATTTGAGAAGAATTGAATCGCTTGACAGCAACGGAAATTTGATTGATTGTAATTTAAAACTAAACGGAGAAGCTGTTACTGAATATATTGTCGAAAAACCTTACTTGTATCTCCAAAAAAAGAAACTGATTGATGATGCTGAAGGAAACATTGATATGAAAGATGATTCTAATGAAAAAATCATTCGAGTTCAATATTTTGATGCTCATAATAAACCTATAATACTTTCAAAACCCGTTTATATTTCTAGTAAAACCTACTGGCAAGATAATATTCGAATGGGATGGCCATAAATTAAGATGGAAAAAAAGGAGGTTCTAAGTCGCTAAATCCTCTTATGTTAAGTTTACAACAAAATGTTAGTTTGCTTAAAATAAAATTGTGGCGTTATTTTTGAATAAGTAGTATTTTTGAAACTTAAACAAAACCCCCATAATGAAAAAGATTTTACTATTAGCCGTTACATTTTCTCTTATTTCGTGCGCACAGGTACAACAGACTTTAAATCAATTGCCACAAATCGCATCCCAGATTCCAACCACTGGAACTGTTGATATTGCTTCCGGATTAAAAGAGGCTTTAAATAAAGGAATTACACAACAAGTAAGTAAATTAACCGCCGTAGATGGTTTTTATAAAAACGAAGCTGTAAAAATTTTAATGCCTGAAGAATTACAAAAAGTAGATGCAACTCTACGTAAAGTGGGATTGAGCTCTCTTGCAGATGAAGGAATCAAAATGTTGAACCGCGCCGCAGAGGATGCTGTAAAAGAAGCTACTCCGATTTTTGTTACCGCAGTAAAAAACATGACTTTTACAGATGCTAAAAACATTCTTTTAGGAAGTGACAATGCAGCAACAAATTATTTGCAAACCAGTACCACAACTGCATTATATGCCAAATTTAATCCAGTAATAAAAAACTCTTTTGCAAAAGTAGGCGCAGATGCTGTCTGGACAAAAATTATAACAAAATACAACACTATTCCATTAGTAAAAAAAGTAAATCCTGATTTGACTGATTATACAACCAATCAAGCTTTGTCTGGTGTTTTTAAAATGATTGCTGTTGAAGAAAAAGAAATCAGAAATAATATTACTGCAAGAACAACGCCTTTATTACAAAAGGTTTTTGCAATGCAGGATGGAAAATAGTTTTTTCTTGTAAGGTTCAAAGGAACAAAGTTACAAAGGGACAAAACTACCTTTGCAACTTTGATCCTTTGTAACTTTGCAACTAACCAAAACCAAAAGACCGTAATGCAAAAAATTACCATACTTATTCATTGCAAAGACCAAAAAGGAATTATCGCTGCAGTGACTACTTTTATTGCTAAAGTAGAAGGAAACATTACTTATATTGACCAACATGTTGATGTGGAGCAAAATGTGTTTTTTATGCGTTTAGAATGTGAATTTAGCAATCAAGGCAATAGCATTGAAGCCATAAAAGAAGAATTCAGCCAGACGCTTGCTGCCGATTTTAATATGTCTTGGGATTTGTACAATCAGGAGCAGAAACCTAAAATGGCTTTGTTTGTTTCTAAGTACGACCACTGTTTGTTTGACATTTTAGGACGTTACAGTGCTGATGAATTGGGTGTTGAAATTCCGATGATTATAAGCAATCATAATGATTTGCGATCTATTGCTGAACGTTTTGACATTCCGTTTCACTATGTTCCATTTACAAAAGACAATAAAGAAGAAGGTGAAGCAAGGCAAATTGAGCTTTTAAAAAGATATCAAATCAATTTTATCGTTTTAGCGCGTTACATGCAGATTGTAACTCCAAAAGTGATTTCACTGTACGAAAATAAAATTATCAACATCCACCATTCATTCTTACCTGCTTTCCCAGGTGCAAAACCGTATCATTCGGCTTTTAAACGAGGCGTAAAAATTATTGGTGCAACAAGCCACTATGTAACAGAAGAACTGGATGAAGGTCCGATCATCGAACAAGATATTGCACGTGTTTCTCATATTCACTCTGTAGAAGATTTCATCATGAAAGGCCGTGATTTGGAACGCATTGTTTTAGCAAGAGCCATTAAACTGCATGCTGAAAGAAAAACAATGGTTTATAGCAATAAGACAGTTGTTTTTTCTTAGTTTTTAAGTTTCTGAGATACTCAGTTTCTGAGTTCTTTTATATAATAAACCCGACAGGTTTTAAAATCTGTCGGGTTTTCTTTTTATAAGCTCAAAAGTTGGCAAGAAAAACAAATCCATAACTTCTTATTTGACTCTTTTTCATTGTCAAAAAAGGGAGTTTATGCTACAGTTGTTAATTTTTCACTTGATTCTATTTCATTGATTTTTAACATTTTATCATATACCGAGACTTATCCTTAGCACATTTATAAACAAAATTGATTGTTATTGTATTATAATAATAAAAAATTATTTTTCGTTGCACAAAGCTCAAAACAGCTATTTTTCAAATCTTAACGTATGACCAACAAAGTAATAACAAAACCTTAACAGCATAAAATTGATATATGTCGGACATTTGTAATGTAATAAACTGGTTATTTATTATTTTGGTTTTGGTTAGTTAAATGATGCCGGCGTCTTCGAGATGCCGGCATTCTTTTTTTATAGTCTTTTGTTTCAGGTTTCAATTTTTTTTGTTTCAAGTTACAAAGCTATACGCTTAGTTTTATTGCAAAGAGCGCAAAGCTTTTTTAATAAAAGAAGTTTTAAATTTCGAAAGCTTTAAAAAAAAATTTTATTCCTATGACTGTCTGAAATGTCTAAACTTTTGCATTTATTCCGTGCATGCATATGCTACAACAACTTGAAACCTGAAACTTGAAACAACTGTTTTTACTGCAAGCTTTAGACATTAACTTATATCCAACAAAGTAATAACAAGACCTTAACAGCATAAGATTAATATATGTCGGATATTTGTACTGTAATAAACTGGTTATTTATTATTTTGGTTTTGGTTAGTTAAATGATGCCGGCGTCTTCGAGATGTCGGCATTCTTTATTTGTGAAAGTTGGGTTTATTTTGTTTCATGTTTCATGTTTCTTTACTTTGAACATAGTTTTAACGCAGAGAACGCAAAGTTTTTTCTCAAGAAGTTTGTATAAAAACACAAAGTTCGCAAAGCTTTGTCTAAAAAACTTTGCGAACTTTACGAACCTTGCGTTAATCTTAGCGCTCTTTGCGGTTAAACTTTCAAGCCTCAAGTTGCTTCACTTTGAAAATAATTTTAACGCAAAGAACGCAAAGTTTTTTCTCAAGAAGTTTGTATAAAAACGCAAAGTTCGCAAAGCTTTGTCTAAAAAACTTTGCGAACTTTGCGTTCCCGATAGCTATCGGGATTGCGTTCTTTGCGGTTAAACTCTCAACAACTTGAAGCTTGAAACTGAAACAAAAAGCTAATTCTTCAATCTTTCGTGCAGTAATTTGAAATACGAAAAAGCTTTTAGCAATCTACTGCCGTGCCAAGAGAACATTTCGCCGTCAACAAAAATAGTTTTGGCGTGATGTGTAAATCTTCCTATTTCGAAAGCATCTTCTTCTTTAAAAGGATAAGGTTCAGAAGAAAGAAAAACAATATCAGGATCACCTTCTAAACGCATTTTCTTTAATTCGATTTCAGGATAGCGACCTTTATCTTCGTAGATGTTTTTAAAATGATTCAGTTTAAGCAACTCATTGATATAAGTTTCATTTCCAGCTACCATATATGGATTTTTCCAAATAAAGTAGGCTGCTTTCTTTTCTTTTATATCCTTTATATAATTTTTGAAATCGCTCAAGGCGAAAGCTAATTTGTTGTTCCATTTCTGAGCTTCGGTTCTGCAATTGAATAATTGTCCAAAATCTGAAATCATTTGGAAATTATCTTCGACAGAAACAATATTAGTCACCCAAACAGGACAAATTGCGCTTAACCGTTCTACAATCTCAAGCGTGTTTTCTTCTTTATTGCAGATAATAATGTCTGGTTCTAAAAGCTTTATTTTTTCGAAGTGAATTTTCTTTGTTCCGCCAACAATCTTTTTGATAGATTTAAGATGAAACGGATGGACACAAAACTTCGTTATTCCGATAATTTTTTCTTCTAAACCTAAATCATATAATAATTCAGTTTGCGAAGGAACAAGAGAAATAATTCGTTTTGGAGCTGTTTCGAAAGTATGAATAGTACCAAGCTGGTCTGCTAATTGTTTCATGTTTCAAGTCTTTTTTGTTTTCAAGTTATTTGGGCTTGTGGTTTTTAACCGCAAAGTTCGCAAGGTTTCTTTACGCAAAGTTCGCAAAGCTTTGCGCTCATAGCGTAACTCTTTGCGAACTTTGCGGTTAAATTATGTTCAAAGCAAACTTTAAACCTGCAACTTCAAACCAATAATCTCAGCCATTTCCTGCTGCACTTTTAAAGCTTCTTCTCTTGCTTTTTCAGCAAAATCGGTTCCTTTTGAAGCGTAAATAATAGCTCTTGCAGAATTTACCAAAAGACCTACCTTATCATTCATTCCATATTTGCAAACTTCAGATAAGCTTCCGCCTTGAGCACCGATTCCTGGAACCAATAAGAAACTGTCTGGAACAATTTTTCTGATTTCTGTAAAGTATTCTGCTTTGGTTGCACCAACAACATACATTAGGTTTTCGCTGTTTTTCCAAGTTTTAGAAGTTTCTAGAACTTGTTTGTACAATTCCTTTCCGTTTGTATTTAAAGTTTGAAAATCGAAAGCTCCTTCATTTGAAGTCAAAGCTAGCATGATGGTGTGTTTATTTTCGAAAGCTAGAAAAGGCTCCACAGAGTCCTTTCCCATATAAGGAGCAACGGTTACACTATCAAAATTAAGGTCTTCAAAAAAAGCTTTGGCATACATGCTTGAAGTATTCCCGATATCACCTCGTTTTGCATCTGCAATCGTAAAAATATCAGGATAATTTTCGTTGATATAATTAATTGTTTTTTGCAGAGACATCCACCCTTTTATTCCGTATGCCTCAAAAAAAGCGGTGTTTGGTTTGTATCCAACAGTCAGATCATGAGTGGCATCAATAATGGCTTTATTAAATTCGAAAATAGGATCTTCGGTTTCTAATAAATGTTGCGGAATCTTAGTCAGATCAGGATCTAAACCAACGCATAAAAATGATTTTTTTTGAAGAATTTGTTCGTGTAGTTGTTGTGTTGTCATATTCTTTTTTTCTTGTGCGGCAAAATTACAAATTATAATGGTTAATGAGTTAATGGTTGGTGGTTAATTGTTGGTGGTTGGTGGTTGGTGGTTGATGGTAATTGCTAATTGTTGGTGGTTAGTTGTTGTTGTCAGGCTGAGCGGAGTCTAAGCCCTTGCGCCCTTCGGGCTTCACTGTGAGAATATTTATTTATGCCAACATTAAATTCTATAAAATCAATAGAAAATTGTGTAATAAAAAAATTGTAACCAAAAGTAACTTTGAAATAAACCATTTAAAAGACAATTATGAGCCCAAATATCGGAATCACACCGAAAAACTTAAAAAAAAGCGCTTCTATCTTAGCTACAATTTTATCAAACGAAATGACTTTGTATGTAAAAACAAGAAAATTTCACTGGAACATTTCTGGAAATAGTTTTATGGAACTGCATAAATTGTTTGAAGAGCAATATCGCATTCTTGAAGCCCAAATTGATGAAGTTGCAGAACGCATTAATCAATTGGGAGAAAAAACAATAGGGACAATGAAGGAGTTTATAGACAATTCTACTCTTAAAGAATCTCCAAAAGAATATGCTTCTCAAAAAAATATGCTTTCTGAACTTTTAGAAAACCACGAACAGCTGGTAACAGAATTTAGAAGCTACATTCCGATTTTTGAAAACGAAACTAACGATGCCGGTTCTGCGGATTTTGTAACAGGATTGCTGCAAGAACACGAAAAAATGGCTTGGATTCTTAGAAGATACCAAGTATAATCGTTATTGGTTTATCTAACTGTTAATTTATACTTTACTTTCGGATTGAAGTGAAAATTATGCAACAGTCAGAAAAATAAATGTAACAAGAGGCTAATAGAAAATTTGCAATTTTACAATACAACAAAAAAACTAAAAAAGACATCATGAATACGACTGAAATAAAAGGAAACTGGAACGAGTTGAAAGGAAAACTAAAGCAAAAATATGCTGAGTTAACAGATGACGATTTGATGTTTGCTGAAGGAAAAGAAGACGAAATGTATGGAAGACTTCAGCAGAAACTGGGAAAAACAAAAGAAGAATTTCATCAAATCCTGTCAGAATTGTAAATCCTTGCAACTCAATCAGGGAAATACCGTCTAGTACAAAATATTAGACGGTATTTTTTTGAAAATTTTATTTTAAAATCACATTTACTTGTAATTCTATATCATTTAAAAGCAAAAACACCAAATAAAATAAGTATCTTTAACCAAATTTCTATAAAATGAAACTATTTATAAAGTTCGACATTAATACCATTTGCTCTCTTTATTTAAAACAAAATCTGGAACAAAACAATGTAAATTTTACTACTCTAGGTTTTGGCGAAATTGAGATTGAAGACAATCTGGATGCCGAAGCATTGGAGAATTTAAAAGCTAAATTGGCTCCATGCGGTTTTGAAGTAGTTGAAAATCAAAAAAGTGTATTAGTACAAAAAATAAAAGATGCTATTATTGAACTTGTATTTATGGATGATAACAATAATTACAAAAGTTCTGTATTTTTGGCAGAAAAACTAAATCACAGTTACGGATATTTATCGAATGTTTTCTCAGAAGTAACGTATTCTTCTATAGAAAACTTTATCATTTTACAGAAAATCGAAAGAGCAAAACAATTGATTATTATCAACGAAATGAGTTTAACCGAAATTGCTTTTTTACTCAACTACTCGAGTGTGGCGCATTTGAGTACGCAGTTTAAAAACACAACCGGAATTACTCCGTCTGCTTTTCAGAGAATTATTAAGAAACGAAGAGAAAATTTAAAATAAAACCCAAATACCACATTAAAAATGCAAAAAAACGCATTACACATTTTATTGGCCGATGATGATGAAGATGACCGTCTTTTCTTTAAAGATGCATTTGAAGAAATAAAGATACAAACAAATGTAAGTTTTGTTCATGACGGTATGCAACTTATGGATCATTTAATGAACCCAGACAATAAACTTCCAGATATTTTGTTTCTAGATTTAAACATGCCTAAGAAAACAGGTAAAGAGTGTTTAATTGAAATCAAAAAAACGGATCATTTAAAAGATATAATTATTGCCATTTACTCCACGTCTTCCTCTGAAGAAGATATCGAAGATACCTTTATTCAAGGAGCCAATATTTACATCAAAAAGCCAAGCGATTTCAATACGCTCAAAAAAATAATTAATGAGGTTGTGACTGTAAACTGGCATTATCATACTTCTGGTTTAAACCGTGATAATTTCTTGTTGCGACTAAAATAAAAGCATACCAACAATGAAGTGGATACCAAATTTTAATTCTTCAAACTCTTTGAGAGTTATTTTTGTAATCGCAGTTTTCATTCTGTTATTTCTTTCTTCAATTGCTTACAAACATAATCAGGACTTGAACGAATCGAGCAAACTGGTTATGCATGCTTACGAAATCAACATACAGCTCGAACGATTAATGTCGGCTATTAAAGATGCAGAAACGGGTCAGCGCGGGTACATCATTACCCGCAATGCCCGTTTTTTAACTCCCTATATTTATTCTCGCGACAAGGTAAATACTTCATTTATTACCTTAAAAAAACTAACTGCTGATAATCCTAAGCAGCAGGAAAACCTTCAGAAACTCTTCAAGCTCATTACCCAACGTTTTATTTCTTTTGAAAACTGTTTAAAATACAGCGATCCTAAAACATACGATAAAAGAAAACTGGACAATCATATGTTTGGCGGAAGAATCTTAATGGAAAATATCCGTTTTAAGGTTGACGAAATGAACGATATCGAGAAAGATTTCTTAAAGAAACGACTTAAAATTTACGACTCCGAAATCTCTTTGAGTCCGCTGTTTTCGATTTCATTATTCTTGGTGGCTTTGAGTTTTATTTTATTGGCTTACCGCCAAATTAGCCGCGATTTTGAACGTTTGAAAGTATTCAATAAAAAACTTCTTATTTCTAGCGGTTTAATTTCTGAATCTGAAAACATCGGTAAATTCAGCACTTGGCAATGGGATTTGGATTCTGATAAAATTGATTTTTCAGACAACCAATTCCGATTATTAGGCCTTGAGCCAAAATCTTTTGCTCCTAACAAAGCAACACTTATCAAATATGTTCACCCGGACGACAAAGAATCTGTTGCCAAGGCAATAGACGAAATTGTAGAAAAGAAACATCTTCCGTTTGTATATTATAAAATTGTACGTCCAGATTTTGAAGTTCGTTATTTTAAAACAACGGGAAAATTGGTGACCGATCAGCAAGGCAGTAAAATTTTGCTGGGAATCAATTTTGATATTACAGACGAGCACCTTCTAAATATCGAACTTCAGGAACGAAATAAAGAACTCGAAAAAAGCAACAAAGAACTAGCTTCTTTCAACCATGTGGCAAGCCACGACTTACAGGAACCTCTTAGAAAAATACAAACTTTCATTTCGAGAGTTTCGAGTGCCGACAAAGAAGTTATGTCTGAAAGCGGTAAAAATTACATTACCAAAATAGAAAGTTCGGCAAAAAGAATGCGTGTTTTAATAGACGATCTTCTTTTATTTTCAAGAACCAATACGACCAAAAAGGAATTCATCAAAATGAATCTGAATGAACTTTTGGATAATGCCGAATCTGAGTTGGGTGAAGTAATTGAAGAAAAGAAAGCTACGATTCAGCGTATTGGCAAACTTCCGAAGCTTTCTGTTATTCCGTATCAGATCGAACAGCTGTTCATTAATTTAATTGGAAATTCATTAAAATACAGTCAGCCCGATGTAAATCCTGAAATTTCTATTTCGAGCGAAAAAGTAAATTCTGCCGATTATCCAGAAATATTAGAACAGTCTATAAAGAAGTACCACAAAATTACTTTTACAGACAACGGAATGGGATTCGATCCACAGTTTAAAGAAACTATTTTTATTCTTTTTCAGCGTCTTCATTCCAAAACAGATTATCCAGGAACCGGAATCGGATTGGCGATCTGCAAGAAGATTGTCGAAAACCATAAAGGCTATATCACAGCCGATAGTATTTTAGGAAAAGGCTCAGTGTTTACAGTGTTTCTACCCGATTAAACCTCATTAAAAAAACACATAAAAAACGTTATATAAATCCACTATGGGAATTATATAACGTTTCTTTTTTATGCTGTAAAGTAAAATCTTTCATTCGTTAGCATCTTTGTAATGTAATACTTTAGGAAGTAATAATGAAAGCAATTCCCTCTTTAAAGGCTGCATATTTTAGAGTCTTTTTCTTATTCGTATTAGTACTATGCGCGACGTCTTGCAGAAAAATTAATCCGATTGAAAACAATTTTAAAAATCAAGCTTTTGCAAAAAATGACAGAGAAGAAACAGAAGTCTTCTTTTTTATTTCGACGGCGAATATTAGCAAATCAATTATTTCTAAAAGTCAAATTGCACAGAAAAAAAGTTCAGATGTTATTGTTCAGGAATTAAGCAAAAGAATTGAAGTTCAAGAAAATCAATTATTGGAGGAAATTACCAAAATGGCGACATCAAAGCTCATTGTCATTACTGAAATAAATGCCACGCACAAACGAGACCTGTACAACCTTATTGATGCCAGCAGCAATGACTTTAACAATATCTATTTAGATGCAATGACAGAAGCAATTTGTGACCAGATTGAGTTACTCGAGACAATTTCTAGAGAAACCAACGATAAAGAAATTCTAGAACTGGTACTTCGCTTTTTGCCACAACAATACAGGCTCTTACGAGAGACTGAACGAATAAAAAAACAAAATGAATAAATGCCTAATTAATTATCTATTAACTAAATTTTTAACTATGAAATTACAAGCCAAATTTTTATGCGCCTTAACACTTTTTTTAACAGCATCATTCGGAATGCTGCACGCTCAGGACAATAATGTAAATACCGAGTTCGGTGTAAAAGGAGGATTCAACATGTCCAACCTATATGGTAGCGGAGATGATGTAGATGACAACAATATTTTATACGGATTTAATGCTGGGGTTTACGCCACACTTCCTATTTCAGATTTTGTTGCCATCCAGCCAGAGCTTTTGTTTACCACAAAAGGAGCAGAATTAGAATATAGCAATGCTTTTGCAAGCGGAAACACAAAATTTAAACTAAACTATATCGAACTTCCACTTTTAGTGAGAGTAAATGTAACCAAAAATTTTAATATTCACGCGGGTGGTTACGCATCGTATTTAGTAAGTTCTAAGGTAACTGGAGATGGAACTTTCGATTTTGATGAAGAAATTGATGCAGATGATCTAGCAAGATTTGATGCCGGTATTTCAGCAGGTATTGGAGTAGATTTTAGCCCAATTAGTGTCGGATTACGTTACAACTATGGTTTAACAACTGTTGGTAAAGAAAGAACTATTGCTGGGACAACTTACACAGTGCCAGATGCAAAAAACAGCAACTTGACCTTATACCTTTCTTATAAGTTAAACTAAACAAGAAATTGATTATTAACCGCTAAAATAAAAAACCATGTCAAACTTATTATATACCATCGCAGTGATTCTGGTAATACTTTGGGCTCTTGGGTTCTTTGTTTACAGTTTCGGAAGCATTATCCATATTTTGCTCGTAATTGCCATTATTGCCGTATTGCTTCGACTAATTAAAGGTCGAGAAGTTTAAAATCACAACTATTAAATCAACAAATTATTAAATATTAATCCATTAAATTAAATATTATGAAAACTAGTAGCACAATTTTAGGAATTTTAGGAGCCGCAGCGGCGGGAGCATTCATAGGTGTTTTATTTGCACCAGACAAAGGATCAAACACAAGAAAAAAAATCAAAGATAAATCAAGAGATTATGGTGATAACTTGAAATCAAAATTTGATGGCATCGTAAACACAATTACTTCAAACGGTAAAGAAATTATCGAAGAAGGAAAATCTAAACTTAACCAAGTTAAAGAAGATTACAACACGTTGAAAGACGATGCTAAAACAGTAAAATCAAACTATTAATAGCAATCTATTGATTAGTGAAATTTTCAAACCATAAAACCTTATATCATGGAACCAAATGCAACAACAAACGAGAATTTAAATCTTTATGAAAAAGCAGAAAACTATGCTAAAACAAGTTTAGAATTATTAAAACTAAAAACAGTGTGTTCTGTTGCTGATGGTGCTTCATCATTGGCTTCAAAGATAGCGATTGGTATTGTTGTTGCATTTTTTACATTGTTCTTAAACATCGGGATTAGTTTATGGATTGGAAAAGAACTTGGAGAGTATTACTACGGCTTTTTTATCATGGCACTATTCTATCTTATTTTAGTGATTGTGGTGGTAAAATCACACCATAAATTGATAAAAACCCCAATTGGAAATACAATTATCTCCAGCATTCTAAAAGAAACAAAAAACTGATTTAATTTATTAATAAACATAAAAGACTATGGAAGCCATTTACAATATTGATCAATTAAATCGAAAAATTGAGGAATTAGAAGTTCGCCAAGATAAAGAATGGTGCGCTATAAAAGACCATATCGACGAAATTAAAGACAATTTAAAGCCGATAAATCTGATTAGAAATACGGTTGAAGAAATCAACGAAACGGTTGGTTTTAAAAGCCATATCGCGCAATCGGCAATCAGTATCGGAATTGGTTATCTGGCCAAAAGATTTATTGTCGGAAAAGGCGATTCGATGTTCAAAGGCGTTTTGGGCTCTCTCGTTCAGCTCATTGTCACCAATCTGGTTTCGAAACCTCATCATGAATCTTCTGAAGATGAAGAAGAAGATTCTCAATATGAACCATCAAGAGAGTAATTGTTAACTTAATTTAATTATTATGGAAAAGCTTAGCGAAATAGTAATAAAAAATGGTGTATACGTTTACTCGAATCTATATAAATGTTTTGAATATACGAGAGTATTTTTAGGAGTATAGTTTTTTTAGCTTCTAAGATGCTAAGACACTAAGTTTCTAAGTTTTAGATTCTTCGAATCTTATTTTATTATTGAAACTCAAAATCATAAAAAAACAGCATCACAAAGTGATGCTGTTTTTTTATGTGTTAAAGTAAAGCTTAGAAACTTAGTATCTTAGAATCTCAGCATCTAAGAAGTTTACGTTAGTAAACCTCAGAAGCTTCCTTCAATTTCTCCATGTTATTAACCAACTGAAGTTCAGAAACGATTTTCTGAATATCACCATTCATGATATTTCCTAAATCGTAAAGCGTTAAACCAATACGGTGATCGGTTACACGTCCTTGCGCGTAGTTGTACGTACGGATTTTAGCCGAACGGTCTCCAGAACTTACCTGAGAACTACGTTTTTTAGCATCTTCCTCTTGCTTTTTGGCCAATTCCATTTCGTACAAACGAGAACGTAATACCATCAAAGCTTTATCTTTATTCTTGTGCTGCGATTTCTCATCCTGACATTGTGCCACCAAACCTGTTGGAATGTGCGTTAAACGTACAGCCGATTTCGTAGTATTTACAGACTGTCCTCCAGGTCCAGACGAACAGAAGAAATCTACACGAACATCGTTCATATCTACCTGAACATCAAACTCCTCAGCTTCTGGTAAAACCATGACCGTTGCAGCCGATGTATGCACACGTCCTTGAGTTTCTGTCTGCGGAACACGCTGTACACGGTGAACACCCGCTTCAAACTTCAAAGTTCCGTATACATCTTCTCCTGTAACTTCAAAGATAATCTCTTTGAAACCTCCAGAAGTACCCTCGTTCATATCTACAACAGATGATCTCCATCCCATAGATTCGCAATATTTCGTGTACATTCTAAACAAGTCACCTGCAAAAATACTCGCTTCATCCCCACCCGTTCCGGCGCGGATCTCCACCATAACGTTTTTCGCGTCTTCAGGATCTTTAGGAATAAGCATAAATTTGATTTCCTCCTCCAATTCTGGCAGACGTTCTTTTGCTTCATCCAATTGCATTTTGGCCATTTCCACCATTTCAGCATCACTTCCGTCAGCAATAATTTCGTTTGCTTCGTCGATGTTTGCTAAAACTATGATGTACTCTTCTCTCTTTTCAACAAGCGCTTTTATCCCTTTATATTCTTGGTTAAGCTGCTTATAACGTTTTTGATCAGAAATAACATCCGGCTGAATAATCAAATCCGAAATCTCATCGAAACGCTGCTTTACATATTGAAGTCTATCTAACATTTTCTAATTCCTTTTATTGGACGGCAAAATTACAAAATTTTTATCGAAAATTCTAGTGTTCATTTTTTGGGGAATATAAGTTGAATATTTAGTGGAATTATGATTGTTTTCAGGAGCTGTTTCCTGCTATCCGCTTTATCTTTTCCTTGCTAAAGAAGCAAGAAAAAGGATGCCGCTACTATCAGGGCTAGGGCATTTTACTTTCAAAGTACATAAGACAACACAAAAAAGTTTCATAAACAAAAGCCCTTTTGATTGCTTATAATATTTTATTTATACATTAGTAAATTAAATATTACATGTATTTAAATAAGACAAACTTATGAGTTTTTTTACGCATATAAACATCTTTTTTAAGCAAGACTAAAGAAACTTTACGAAAACAATCAATGTATGAACTTAAACTTAAGATTTGCAACTAGTATAATTCGTCCATGGGAAAAATTAAATTCCGAATTAATAAATCAAATTTCAATAGATTCTAATATTTCTGATTTCATTACAATGGCAGAAGATCTAGCTGTTCGATTGAGCCATTTCCCTGAAATCGCTGGAAAAAAATCTGTACGAACGATCAAAAACTCTATTGAATACAATATTATTGTTGATATTGCGGATGCCACAAAACATGAATCGTTAGGTAATGAAGAACGAAATAATAAATTATCAATAAGTTCGCTGTTTGAAGGAAAAGACGATGATACATTTCGTTTCATTAGAAATAAAATAGTTGTTAAGCATTCGAAATATGGAATAGTTGATTTTTTAGAAGTCTCCAAGAAAGCTGCTGAATTTTTGTTTTCACAATTAGGTTTAAATATTTCTTGGAGAGCGAACATTCTTGAAGCACCAAATTTATTTTCGAATAAAGTTGCTCTAGATATTTTTTATAACCATCAATTTATATGGAACGGTTTGCAAATAGAATTTCTTCGAAAAAACGAAACTGGAGAATTTATACATTATAATCCATCTAAATTTTTATTCGAACTTCGTTCACATGATACACTACCTGCAACAGATTTTTTTAGATATAGTTATGAATTACTAAAAACTTCAATAGATCAGGAATCTATTATTTCAAAATCTAATAATTTTGACGAAACAGAATTTAAGATTACTAACATAGTAAGTAAAAAGGTAATATTGGTTAAATTAATAACTGAAGATTACGTCACAAATATTGGAAAATTCAAAGAATTTTTCAATAATTTAGAATATGAAGATCTTATTATTATTTCCAAAATAGATTTTTCTCAAGATGTAAAAGAATATGTTTGTAGTTTAGAGAATGTTTCTTTAGTGAGCGTAAATAATAATTATGATGCTATTAATATTCCTATTGATTGTTTTAAAATAAAAACTTCACATTCAAATTTAAAACTAACATCAGTAAGCAAAACTATTATAGGAGTACTTCAGGAAGATGCTCAATTATTTTCAAGCTTGCGTAATAAGCCAGTAAATGAAGTAGGGAAAATTTTTTCTTTAGACAAAGTCAATCTAATTGATTTTAAAGAGTTATGCTTGAGTCAAGTTGTAATTAAGAATGGAAAAACACAAGGAAAAATGAGTCTCAATTATAAGCCTCGAGACAAAAAAGATTTTTTTATAAAAATAGATGACACATTTTTAAAAATTGGAGTTGAAGTAGATTTTGAATGGGAAACAGAAAACTCTGAACTAAAATCACCAATTTTAACTTTTGACAAAACTCAAATGGGTATCTCTCTATGGTATTTAGAAAATTATCTTATTAAAGGCGAAGAAAAAATTCATATTAAAATTCCTGTAATAAAATATGGAAACACATCAGCCTTTGGATTTGTATAAATTACAATCCAGCCTAAAACAACGTATTTAAGATATTGTCCTCAGCCTAGAACTCCGCGAAGAATTCTCCCGCTCCACGAAATGTTGCTTCACAAGTGCTACGCAAATGTCCCCAGCTACAAGAAGTCTTCAACTGAAACGCTACGCAAACGTCTCAGACTTTGTGTTTTTTTAGTTTCTTAGAAACCCGAAAACTCGATAGCGCGGATTTGCAATCTGTACCCGCAACAGTGAAACACAATTAAAATAGTAAAAACAAAAAGCCACAAAATCACGTGCCTTTTTTCATATATTTATAAACAAAAAAAATACTTTTTGCTATAGCTAGCAGTTAAATAATTAAAATGAACCTAAAAAACCATCCCTTCTTCAAAAAATACAAAATTATCAAAATTGTATTATTAGTTCATTTAATATTTTCGCTCGTTATTTTTGTTTCAATGCTAGTGCATGGCATTGCAGACAAGGATATTTTAGGAACTTTTGCAAGAGCTTTTGAAAATCATAAAGCTTTTGAGAATCCTGAAAAATACCTCAAAAAAGAGATTTTTGTAATAGATTCCGTTTTTATTGACATAGAAACATCTTCTAGTCAAGGAAAATCTACTTCTAAAGACATCACAGTAATTAGAGGCAATCTATTACATTCTGCAAAGAAAAAAGAATTAAGATTTACAGGAATGAATCTTAACTTCTTTGATGACATCTACAATGTAAACAAAAATATAAAACCAATTAAAGTGTGGAGAAACACTATTAATGATGAAGTTTTTTTGGGAAACGAAAGAGAGTTTGAAAGGGCGAAAACGAATGCTGTTTTGCACATATACTTTTATCTTTCTATTATTCCGCTTTTTATTATTCTGTTAATTTTAAAAAAGAAATCAGAATAAAATAGCCCGCCCGCTCCACGAAGTCTTCAACTGAAAAGCTACGCAAATGTCTCTGACTTTGCGTTTTTTTGTTTCTTAAAAACTCGAAATCCACTCAAAAGTCTCCCGACTTTTTACGAATCATTCTAAAATGATTATTTTTATAAGCACGATTGAAGTAAAGTCAGAGACTTTGAGACGTTTCTGTTTTCAAATTAACTATAGCAAAAATGGCGCAAAGTCAGTCCCGAAAGCTTTCGGGATTGCGCAGCAACGAGAAGTAATAAAACAATCAAAAAATTAATTTATAACAATTTTTAAAAATGAACGAGACTAAACCAAAAGAGAAAAATTGGCTCAAAATTTTTATTGAAAACTTACTTGATTTTATTTTAATGTGGAAATAAAAAATATGCGCAAAAATCTAAAAAACTTCTTACGTTTTTTCACATCATAATTTCACAACTGAGCTTTACACAAATCATCCAACAACTCCATTTCATCTTCTGGCAATAACTGCAAGGCAATTTCAAGCAAAGTCATTACATTGACATTATTGTCTTTTGTAAAACTCGACAAACCGTTTGCATCAGGATTAAGCAAAATTAAACTTGCTTTTAGCAAATCTGAAACCATTAGATTTAATTCGTTATAAGAAGATACTTTTAGCGGTATTGTAAACGAGTTGGTTTCTTTTGGCTCTGGTTTTAGTTTGCTGAAGTAGCTTCCTTTATTTATTAATTTTAACAATTCTTCGGCTCTTTCTTTATTTTGTGCTTCCATTATTTTCTGTTTTTTATTTCAAAAACGAAATTAGAAATAACGAATTGTTTTTAAGTGATTGTAAACAATCAGGCGTATACAACCGAATTTAAAACTTACGCGAAATATCTTATATTTGAAAAAACTAAACCTATCCAAAATGAATAAGCTAATCAAACTAAATCTTGTTGGAGTGATTTTATTTCTTACTTCTTGTACTTCAATGTCTCCACTTCAAGTACATAACACACTTCCGACTTTAACCAAATCAAAATATATTACACAAGCAGAAATAGAAACAAGTAATTGCAAACCCTTAACAAAAAACAGAAGCTATGTTGCTCCCATTGGAATGACTCCAAAAAACGATTTGACAAATGCCGCTAAAGGAATCGATGAATGGGTTAAAATTGATGGAGGAAATGCCTATGTTTTAAGAAATTTTAATTGGGTTAATATTGACCAAGATACAAGTCAACTTCATGTTGATTTTGATACTTTGTTGTGTGAGTAAAATTGCACAAGCTTTAAAAATTCATCCAAGTGAATTAATTAAGGATTTGTAATATCCTGTTTTTTATACAACCCGATAGCGGATTTGCAATCCGTGCTGTAACAGCAAGACACAATACAAATAATTTAAAAAGTCAATCCTCAGCTAACGCGAGCGTCTCGCTCGTGAACGCAAACCAAACAATCAAACTCATAAAATTAAATGACAGAAATAATAACAATTAAAAATAAAGCGAACTGGTTCCTTGCAATCTTTCTACCTTTTGGTCTTTTAATTTTGATTTTTGCAATGTTTATTTTTCTGCCCATTGCGTCAGCTCAAGATACTTATCTGCTTTCAATTTTACGTTATATTACGTTATTAATTCCTTTTTTAGGATTCTTTATCTTATTCCTTAATATCTGGTTATGGAATACTTTTGGCAAAGTTGTTTTAGAAATTTCATCAGAAAAAATAAAAATCACTAATAAAAATCGTCTTTTCAATAAACCAAAAGAATATCAAGTTTCTGAAATTGAAAAAATCAGCATTTTAGATCTGGGAATTGAAAAGACTAAATACTACGTTCGATTTAACTCTTTATTTTCGAAATCAAATTATTCTATTGCTTTTAAAAAAGGTTCTAAGACAATAAGAATCATTGATTGGTTAACTATTGAGAGTGCAAATAATATTCTTCAAAGAATTAACAAAAACCGATAGCGCGGATTTGCAATCTGTGCCCTAAACGCTATACAAATTCCGATAAAAAAACTTAAATGACCAAATCCAAATTTAAACTGATTGCAGTTATCGTGGTAGTTCTTTTCATTTCTTATAAGGTAATTTCGTTTTTTTCTATATTTCATTTTTATGCTGCGGGAACATATCCTTATGCAGAAACCTATTACATTAGATGTTCTGAAAAGAAAATTCTTGATGCTCTGGAAAAAATGAATCTTACAAATCTTGATTTAAAAGATCAGGATACTACCGATTATTGGCACAACATTTATTTTGATTTACATGGCAAAAGAATAGAAGCTTGGACAAGACCTTCTGTTGATGACGGAACAGACTTCGCTCTCTTGGCGGTACACGAAAGCAGAAAAACAGGCTGGCAGTTGGTTAATCAGGAATTAGGTTTATTTAAAAATATAATGGTGAAAAGAGAATTTGAAAAGGAAATAGTAAATAAACTTAAAGCTGAATTAGAAAAATAAAATGTTATACAGATTTTTTCTTTTCACCTGTTAGCGCGGATTCGAATATCATTAGAAAATAGAAACCTGTCAATGAACTTTAACAACAAATACTGGGGACTACAGATTGTATTTGCAATACTTGTAATCTTCTTCATGTTTTACAATCCCATAATCTGCATTTTGATAATTGGAATAGCTTTACTTTTGTTCGCGTTTTATGCAATTTGGTTTGTCAACAACCTTAATAAAAATGGAATAGAAAGTACTGGAAAAATTGTATCTTACGAATCTGATAATGAAGGCTATAAAACACCCATAATTGAGTTCACTATAGCAGAAGGAAAAACTTTTTTGGGAAAGCCTTATATACATGGATCGTCAGACTTAGATAAATTCAGGACTTATAACCAAAATATAAATAAAGCAGTAAAAATAATCTACAATCCAAAAAGCCCTGAAAAATTTATACTTAAAGGCAGTACAAATGGTTTTGTGATATTCTTTCTTATAATTGTTGGTTTAGTTTTTATTTATTTTTCTGTTATAAATCTGATGGGCTATAATGCCATATTCTGAAAACGACATTTCATTAAAATTTAGTTTGAACAATTAAAAAATTAAAAATGGAAAACTTCGACTGGACTTCTTTCACCAAAAAAATAGCCGTTAAAGCGCCACTTATCGATATTTACAACGCTTGGACAATTGCGAACGAACTAGAAAAATGGTTTCTAGAAAAAGTATCTTTTTTTGATGCGAATCTAGAACCAATCAGCAAAGACCAAAATGTTTCGGAAGGCAATGCTTATGAATGGCTTTGGTATTTGTATGATGATGCCATGAAAGGAAAAATCACTTCTGCCAACGGTAAAGACTATTTGCAGTTTACGTTTGAAGGTACGTGTCTGGTTGATATAAAATTGAGCGAAACAAATGGCTACACGATTGTAGAACTTCGTCATCATAACATTCCAACAGATGATAATTCGAAACAATATATCAGACTGGGCTGTTCCAATGGATGGCATTTTTATTTGACCAATCTGAAATCGGTTTACGAAGGCGGTTTGGATTTGAGAAATAAAGATGAGAATCTGAATCCTATGATTAATAATTAAATAATGGATTTAACAGAAATAACATCGGGTCGTATTATTTTAGAGTTTTTAGGAGCTTCGGTTCGATTTCTTGGCTACAATTTATGGACGCTTTCCAACCAAAATGATTTTAAAACATTTTCAAGTTTCTGGTCATCAGGCGGAAGTATCAAAAAAAGAGATGATAACAGCGATCGAAATCACATGATTGGAGACATCGTTTTAGGAAGTTTTGTAATGTTGTTGATTGTTTTTAATGCCTAATTTATCACGCCACAACACATTCCATCTTTTTCTCTTCCATAATCTGCATATCGATTATTTTTTGAGCAACGGTTCCTCTTTCAAATAAACGAATAAATTTGAAAACGGCGCTCACAAAATATCCTGGGTTCGAAACCAATCGGGCAACTTCTGTTATTCTTTTGTCTCTTAATTGCGTGCAGGCTTCTCTTTCGTTTTCTGGAACTGCTACAAATTCGTTGGCAAATTTCCATGCGCCATTTCTTGCGGTTTCCATACTGAAATCTATAAAGAAATTGTCTACTTTGCCCGTAAATTTTAGAATCCACGTAAGTGTTGGCCAAATTTTGATCAAGCACTTTTCGACACCGCCAACCAAATCGCTAAGAATAAAATTTATTTGGTCAAAATCATGTTTTAAATCTTCGATGTCTTCAACTGTACTGACTTCTGCCGAGGCAATTCCTAAATCGAGATTTATATGCGCGTTGATTCCGAGCAATAAATGCTGCAACACAATAGGCCAGAACTTTTCAGCTTGTTCAAAGGCAAATGCCCAGCATTCAGATGGTTTTTCTTTGGCTTGATATTGATAATACGCTTTCAAGTATCGATTGGCAAAAATAACATCAAGTTTTTCCATTCTCTCTCCGTTCTGAAAAGAACCAGCCAGAATGCCTTCTTTTACTCGTACCGTAACTTCGCGATAAAGAATAGCAAACAAACCTAAATTGCTTTGGTTTATTTTTGATTTTTCTATTATTTGATCTAACAACAGAATTACCTCGTCTATAGTTTCAGCTTGTTTCATACTCATTTATAATTGGTTATGTTTTAATTGAGAAGAACGAATTTAATTATTTTAAGCTTTCAATGAACGTTTTTGAAGTAATTCTCTTATTATTTAATTATTATTTACTTATTATTTACTTATTATTTACTTATTATTTACTTATTATTTACTTATTATTTACTTATTATTATTTACTTATTATTTACTTATTATTTACTTATTATTTACTTATTATTTACTTATTATTTACTTATTATTTACTTATTATTTACTTATTATTTACTTATTATTTACTTATTATTTACTTATTATTTACTTATTATTTACTTATTATTTACTTATTATTTACTTTCTATTATTTCAAAAAAAATCCCAAAAGAAAAACTCTTTTGGGATTGTTGCTGACTTTAAAACGAAAACGAACAATATATATATTACTCCTCTACTTTAAGAATTTCTAATTTAAGATTTCCTTTTTTAGCAGGCCATTCAATAATATCGCCTTCTTTGTAGCCCACCATGGCAATTCCTTCATCTGAAAGAACCGAAATTTTATTTTTACTCACTTTGGCTTTTTCTGGACCAACAAGAAGAATTGTTTTTTCTTCGTTTTTGATGTGATCTTTATAAGTCACTTTTCGATCTATCGAAACTACGTCTTCAGGCAGATTTTTTCGCAATACTTGCGTAGCATGTTTTAGTTGGTCTAATAAAAGTTCTTCTTCTTGAGCGGTTACTTTTTTTCTCCTCACGTGATCTTTAATTAAATCGTATGTTCCTGTTGTTAAAATTATATGTTGTGACATGACTTTCTTGTGTGTTTCATTCTTTCTAAGACATGACACAACTCTACAGTGAATAGCACGCAAAACGGCATATTCAACGATATCATATCCGGAATAAATGAGATTAAATAAATAAAAATTAAATAGAAAAGAATCCCCTGCCTAGAGTTGTGACAGGGCTAAAGAAATAAACTCTTTTGAGCTTTTTAAGAAAGTATCGTCATGCAAATACAGCAATGTGCATATTAAGCACATCAGACGGCTGTTTATTAAATAAAAATTTGCAGTGATCATTGTAGTATCAATTCTAATCTTTTAGCAAGATACATTTTTTTCTTACAATAAAAAAAATATAAAATGTACAATACGGTTTTACGTAAGGATTTTGATTTTAAACCATTTATTTTTGAAAAAACTCTTAAAACTATACGAAAAACAAAACCAATGAAGCTAACAATAACGGCATTACTTTTAATTTTAAACTTGAATTTATTGGCACAATCCAATCAGTTTGTTGGCGATTATACTCGTTCTCTTTCCAGCGAAAATCATAAAATTGAATATAAACTGACTTTAAATCCAGACGGAACATTTGAGTTTCATTCTTATTCTAATATACAAGGCGGAAACCCAGAAGAAGGAAACTTATACGGAAAAGGAAAATGGAGCGCAAAAGACAATCTGATTACTTTTTCTTCCGATAAAAAAACAGATTTAGACCAAAAATATACTTTAGATTTTACAAATTCTACGGCAAGATTTATCGTCAAAAATCCGAGAGACAAAAGCGATAAAATAGTCAAGACCAAACTTCAGTTTTTAGAATCGGAAATCTTCTGGATGCGAAGAATTGATATTTTTAAAGTATAAATAAAATGAAAAAAATATTTGTTTTGATTTTTCTTCTTCTATCAATTGTTACATTTTCACAAACCAAAAAAGAGAATCCAATTGATGTTTTAGAATCAAAATATCTTAATAAAGACAATATTTCTAATGCCGACATGTGCAATTGCACCATACAAGCTCGTGAATCTTGGGACAAAGAATTGAACAAATATTACAATTTATTGAAAACGAAACTCCCAAAAGAAGCCTTTGAAACTTTGAAGGAATCTCAAAAACAATGGCTTGTTTATCGCTATAAAGAATATAGCTTTATTTCGAAATACTTTTACGAAGTAAAGCAAGGAACCATGTGGTATGCTGTTGCCGAAAATTTGCTTTTATTTACTTATTCTATTTTGCAGTAGTTTCTAAAATGCAAGTATTAGGACATTGATTTAAGGAAATTATTTGTTTGTCAAAAACCTCAAGAAACAAAGCTCCTCCATTAGTTTTGTATTCTTTTACTGGCGCACTAAAATTATTTTTTTCAAAAACACTGATACGTCCATCACCTGGAACTGCAAAATAAATACGATTGTCTGAAGTAATTTTAGCATCGGCCAAATTAAGAGTCGACGAGTAACTTTTGGTTGTAACCTCTGTAAAATTTTCATAATTAACATCTGATTGAAAACCAAAATTGGTGCTTACAAAGAAACTTTTATCTTCTGATAAAGCAAATAATCTACTGTCGGCAACAGACTCATTCCAAAGTAAATCTGTAGTGACTTGATCTCCGTTTATATTCAGTCTTCTAATTGCCGAAGAACTTCCATATTCACGTCCATCACCATCTAAAATGAAAAAGTAATTATCTTTTCCATAAAATAATTTTGCATTTGAAGCAGCGCCAAAAGAACCATTTCTGTTTAAAACCTTATCATTTTCAACATTATAAACAAAAAGGCCTCCAATTTCTGCATAAGGGTGTTTCTCTATAAATAAGATGTGTTCATTTATTGGAATTGCAGTTAAGATATCGTAATCTGTCTTAAGGTTTATAGTTTTCTTAATCTGATGTGTTTTTAAATCTACTAAAAAGACATTTCCATTTATACTTGGAACATATAAGTCTTTCACTCCATTATACTCACCAATAGAGCAAAAGAATATGTAGCCATTTGTTGAAATCTTAGTACTGGTGAGGGAATTTATATCGTAAAACACAATTTCGCCTTCATTATTAATAATGATCATCTCATTTTCAACGTATGGATTTTTAAATGTTTGCCCAGGTCTAAATTTCAAACTTCTAGGATTATCTATCAATCCTAAATTTTTGCTCCAAATTGTTTTTCCATTTATAACTTTAGACACGGCATAATATACTATTTGATCTGTATATTGAGCAGTATCAGAAATACTATTTTCGTTTTGAATAGTAATACTCTTAAGTTTGTTTTTATCATTCATAACATCTTCATGAGATAAAAACGGACTACTCAAGGCATAAACTTTATAACTTTCAAAACCAGCATTAGAGTCTTTATCCCAGGTTACTTTCAAACTCCCATCTGCTGACTTTTCTACAGATGTAATTGCAAATGACAAATCCTTATTTTCGAAAGATAAATGGTTTTTACTTACTACAGCTATAACATTCTTTTCTTCATTCAAGTATTCTGTAACAACAGCATACATTACAAAAGAATTATAGGGCACTTTTGTGTCGATAAAACTTGTAGTCCTATTATTTGTAGCTTCAAATACAAGCTCTCCCAAACCTACAACTCCTTCTGGTATAAAAGATTCATTATTATAAGTATCAAATCGATAGACTTTATAACTCTTAAATTTTTCTATGAAAACAGGTTTCCAATGTACCTCTAACTGATTTTGATTTCCTTCTAAACTTATTAATTCGGTTTGTGGCTCGAATACTGCATTTTCAGGAATTGGATCTTCGTCATTGGAGCAATTAATAAATAATAATAAAATAAAAAAACAATAAAAGAGCTTTTTAAACTGATTGATATTCATATTTCTTATTGGTTGTAGTATTACTATAGTAGGATCGAATTAAGCGCCGAAGTTATAAAATTTATCCTCTTACTTCTTTTCTTATTATTAAATATTTTCATTCAAAAAAATATCCCTGTTTTCTTGCCCAATTGAAGTAAAAAAGAATGCATTAGATCAACTTCAATTTTTATAATAAAAGCGTATGATAAAATACCTTTGTCTCTTTGTTACTAACAACCTTTGCCCCTTTCTTCAAAATTCCCTACTTTCGCCTATTAATCAAGAAAGGAAAAAATGAAGGTCTGTATTGCTGAGAAACCAAGTGTAGCGCGTGAAATTGCATCTGTTTTAGGCGCCAATACCAAGCACGATGGTTATTACGAAGGCAATGGCTATGCTGTGACTTACACTTTTGGGCATTTATGCACCTTAAAAGAACCCAATGATTACAAACCGCACTGGAAAAGTTGGGATCTGAATAATCTGCCAATGCTTCCTGAAAAATTTGAAACCAAAGTGGTTCAGAATTCAGGAATCCAGAAACAGTTTAAAATTATTAAAAGCCTTTTCGAAAAAGCCGACGTGGTCATAAACTGCGGGGATGCTGGACAGGAAGGAGAACTGATTCAGCGCTGGGTAATGAACGAGGCGAATTACAAAGGCGAGATTCAGCGTTTATGGATTTCGTCACTTACAACTGAAGCCATCAAAGAAGGTTTTGAAAACTTAAAACCATCAGCCAATTACGATAATTTATATTACGCCGGATTTTCCAGAGCCATTGGCGACTGGCTATTGGGCATGAATGCCACACGTTTGTATACCGTAAAACACGGCGGCTACAAACAGGTTTTGTCTATTGGGCGCGTGCAAACGCCAACGCTGGCAATGGTTGTAGATCGTTTTAGAGAAATCGAGAACTTTAAGCCTCAGCCGTATTGGGAATTGCAGACATTGTATAGAGAAACACTTTTTAGCTATGAGGAAGGTCGGTTTCTAAATAAAGAAGACGGAGAAATTGTAGCCGCAAAAGTAAAAGAAAGTGATTTTGAAATTGTTTCTGTGGATAAAAAGAACGGAAACGAATATGCTCCAAAACTTTTTGATTTAACAGGTTTGCAGGTATATTGCAATCAGAAATTTGGGTTTTCGGCAGAAGAAACGCTGAAAATTGCGCAGACTTTGTACGAGCAGAAAGTAATTACTTATCCCAGAGTAGATACAACTTTTTTGCCCAATGATATTTATCCGAAAGTGCCTGGCATTTTGCAGAAATTGACTAATTATGCAGAATTGACCCAGCCAATTTTGGAGAAAAAAATCAAGAAATCGCCAAAGGTTTTCAACGATAAAAAAGTAACCGATCACCATGCGATTATTCCAACGGGAATTCAAAACAATCTACCGTTCAATCAGCAGCAGGTTTATGATATTATTACAAGACGTTTCATTGCTGTTTTTTATGATGATTGTCTCGTTGCCAATACAACCGTAATCGGAAAAGCTGCCGATGTAACTTTTAAAGCAACAGGAAAAGAAATCCTTAAAAAAGGTTTCCGCGTTGTTTTTGAAGATCCAAATGCGAAGGAAAAAGAACCTGATTTATTGCCGAGTTTTACTGTGGGCGAAAAAGGGCCACATGAACCGTCTTTTCTGCAAAAAGAAACTAAACCACCCAATCAGTTTACCGAAGCGACTTTATTGCGTGCGATGGAAACCGCGGGAAAACAAGTTGACGATGAAGATTTACGCGAATTGATGAAAGAAAACGGAATCGGGCGTCCGTCAACTCGTGCGAATATTATTGAAACGCTTTTCAAGCGCCAGTATATTGTTCGAAATAAAAAACAGGTTTTACCCACTTTAACTGGAATTCAATTGATTGATACGATTCAGAACGAATTGGTAAAATCGGCTGAACTTACCGGAACATGGGAAAAACAGCTAAAGGATATAGAAAAAGGAACTTTCACCGCTGCGGCATTCATTAGAAACATGAAACGCATGGTGGAAGCTTTAGTGTATGAAGTGCGAAGCGAAACCAAACATGCTAATATTTCTCATGCTGCAACGATTCAGAAACCCGTTGTAAAAGCAGAAAAAGAGAAAAAAAAAGCTTCTGGAATTTCTGCAGAAACTTGTCCGAAATGTCAAAAAGGAAATATACTGAAAGGAAAATCGGCTTTTGGATGCAGCGAATACAAATCGGGTTGCGATTTTGTATTGCCTTTTGTTTTTCACGATAAAAAAATTACAGAAAGCCAGTATTTACGATTGGTTCAAAAAGGTTCAACTGTAAATATAAAAGGTTTCAAAACTGATTCTGGAACTGTTGAAGGTTTAATCCGTTTTGAGGAAAATTACAAACTGAAATTAGAGCCAAAGAAAACAGATAAAAAAACCGAAGCAAAAGAAAATTCAGATGCTTTGATGTGTCCGAAATGCAAAAAAGGGACTATTCTAAAAGGCAAAACGGCTTATGGCTGTGCCGAATACAAATCGGGCTGTGATTTTAAGGTTACTTTTGATGAAGTTCGAGCAAAATTAAAAGACCAAAAGCCAACTAAGGAATTGGTGTATTCTATTTTGAGCGAAAGCTTTTAAGTTTTTTTAGCCACGAATTCACGAATTAATTTTTAAAAATTACTGTGTCTATATTATTTGCCACAGATTGAGCGGATTAAAATGATTCTTTACTCTGTGCATTTTACCAATAATTACATAAATTTTTTCTCGCAGATTTAGCAGATTTGACAGATTTTTATAATGCAGAGTACAAAATAAAGCTGCTAAATCTGCGTGAGACAAAATCATTTTAATCCGCTCAATCTGTGGCTAAAAATAATTTTGCTTTCAATAATAACTCGAAAAATTCGCAGAAAACTTCCATTCCTTTTATCAAGAAAAATTCGTGAATTCGTGGCTAAAAAAAAATTCATACATTAGTACCACATTACCAAACCAAAATATCAAAAAATATGTTTCAGAAAATTACTCTTTTAGCTCTTGTATTAGCCGCAGTTTCTTGCCAGAAAAAAGAAACGGTTGAAAAAGATAAAATCAAAAAAGCCGACTGGTTAATTGGGAATTGGGAAAATAAATCTCCTGAAGGCGTTTTATCTGAAAACTGGCAAAAGTTAAATGACAGTACTTTCAGCGCTTCTTCTTATTTCATTAAAGGAAAAGACACTTTACATTTTGAGACTATTATTTTGGCTCAGCTAGGCGAAACGCTTACTTACAAAGCAACTGTAAAAGGGCAAAACGACGACAAACCTGTTTTCTTCCCTTCAACTTCTGAAACAGAACAAAAATTGGTTTTTGAAAATCTGAAACACGATTATCCTCAAAAAATCACTTATACAAAAGGTGCCAATAATACTTTGACAGCAGAGATTTCTGGAAATCTGAACGGTAAACCAAGTTCGGAGAAGTTTGTGATGACGAAGAAGTAATACTATACATACTTATTTTAAAACATGAGCTACGATCTGTACTTTTTCACGAGCAAAGAAAATCCAATAACTTTTGAGGAAATTGAGAATTATTTATCTTTTAATTTAGTTCCAGAAGAGAACAATCAATGGTTTTTTCATAATCCTGATAGCGAAGTATATTTTACTTTTTTAAAAACAGAAAATGATGAAGAAAATACCGAAAGTTTTCAAAATTTAAAAGATGTAGGTATTTCTTTCAATCTAAATTTTTTACGCCCTAGTTTTTTTGGAATTGAAGCTTTTAAATTTGTAGAAAAATTAATTAATGATTTGGATTTATATGTTTTCAATCCGCAATCTGAAAACGAAAAACCATACAAACCAACTCAAAAAGAATTGTTTGACAATTGGAACAGTACAAATTTGAACGCAAGTTCCATTCATTTTTCTGATCAAAACACTTATTTGGAAATTGAAAAGTCAAATCAAATTTGGAGCTATAATGTTGAACGAAATTCAATTCAACAAAAATTAGGGAATGGATATTTTGTTCCTAAAATGTTTTTCTTTAAAACTAAACAGAATAACGAGGTTGTAACTGTTTCAAGTTGGACAGAACATATTCCAAATATAATTCCCCCTGCTGATTATTTTTTATTGACCAAAGTTCAAAAAAAATGGTTTAGAACCAAAACAGAAAATGCCTTGATTTCTAGGGAAAAATTATTGTCCACTTTTGGCTACTATCTTGACGATTATGATTTTGCAGGTTGCAAAATCATTCATCCTGAAAATGCACAAAAAATCAAAACCCTCTTTAATAACATTTCCTCAGACTTAAATCTAGAAACTTTTGCTGAAAGAATTCAAATTGAAAGCTTATTTAATTCCAAATAATAAGTATAAAAAAACTTAGAACCTCAGCATCTCAGTCCCGATAGTTATCGGGATAGCAACTTAAAAAAACTACTCATTCTCCCCGATCTTATTCACCATAAAAATCATCAGAATACCTAAAAGCGCCATAATAAGAAACGCCCATTTCATGCTTAAATATTCGGAGATAAAACCAACCATTGGCGGAACCAATAAGAATCCTAAATAACCAATTGTAGATATTGAAGTTAATGCAGAACCTGTGCTTAATTTAGATGATCTTCCGGCAATGCTAAACACCAACGGAACTACGCAAGAAACCCCAAATCCAATTAAAACGTAACCGAAAATAGTTGGGTAAGCATACGGCATGATAAAACAAATTCCGAAACCTGCTGTTATTAATATTCCGCTGTAAAGGAGGATTTTTTTAGTTCCAAATTTCATTACGCCATAATCCCCAAAAATACGTCCTAAAGTTACTGCCGAAGCAAAAAACACGAATGCAGCACTAGTTAATTTGGGAGAAGCTTTTAGGATATTTTCGAAATAAATTCCGCTCCAATCGTACATCGTATTTTCGCAAGCCATTGACACGAAGCAGATCAAGGCAAATTTTACCAGATTCTTTTCTGGCATAGAGAAGAACTTCTTTTTAACCGGAACAGGTTCGTTGTGAATACTCATTGGGTAAAAACAAGCCGTCAGCGCCAACATAAAAATACTCACTCCTAATAAATGATGAGATGGTGCAATATGCTGCGTTACCATTACATACCCTAAACCTGCACCCGAAAAAACGGCAATACTCCAAACGGCATGAAAACGCGTAATAATCGATTTTGGATATAATTTCTGCACTTCAAGAGATTGTGCATTTATAGACAAATTGAAAATATTTCGAGAAGCTCCAAAAAATAAAAGTATAATAACCAGCTGCCAGACAAATGCTGCCAGACCTGGCAATGACAGCGCAACATTAAACATAACTGCTCCAAGCAACATGATATAACGACTGCTGTATTTATTTAACAGCTTTCCGGTAAATGGCATTGTAAGCATTAGCCCTATTGGGAAAGCAAATAAAACAGCTCCGAATTCGGCTTCAGAAAGTTTCAATTGGGCTTGTATATGCGGAATTCTGGAAACCCAAGAAGAATAACCGAAACCAGAAAGAAAGAAAAAAACTGTATTGGCAATACGATATCCTCGAGGCGTATTCTGAATCTTTTTAAAGAATGGTAAAATCATGAAATCGTTTTTCAGACTGCAAAATTAAGCCTTTTTAAAGTTTATCTCACTACAACTTCTAATAAGAATTTTGATTAATCGCTCTAAAATCAACATTTAACAATTTCATTCATAAATGATAAAAAAATAAAATTGTTAAAGTTATTTTAATTTCTACATTTGCACTGTTTTTATTTATTCTAAATAAAATTATTATCAACCAAATTTAAAATAGTAATGAATTATCTCAGTTTGAAAACTTCGCGTTTTCTATTTTCAATCAGCTTTCTATTTTCGTTTTTATCTGCCTTTGCACAAAACCATGGAAAAATTAAAGGAACAATTGCAACATCTGATGGCGATGCCGCTGCTGGTGTAAATATTATCCTCAAAAACACTAAATATGGCACCGTTTCTAATGATGACGGTTCTTTTGACTTCAATAAAGTAAAAGCCAATTCTTATACCTTACAAGTATCTTTAACCGGTTATGAAACTTTAGAAACCGAAATTACGGTTACAGAAAATGAAACTACTACAGTTAATTTACAACTGAAAGTTTCAAACAAAGAATTAAAAGAAGTTATCATTAGCAGTCCAAAAAGCATTGTTTCCAAAAAAACAGATTATGTTGCTAGAATGCCCCTTAAGAATCTGGAAAACCCACAGGTTTATAGCATAATCCATAAAGAACTTTTACAGGAACAAGTTGCGGTAGACATTAGAAGTGCTGTGCAAAACTCTCCTGGAGTAGTTTCAATTAGTTATCCATCCGGAGGAGTTGGCGTAATTTTTAGAGGATTTTCTACAGGAATAAATGCTAGAAACGGAATGGAAACGGTTTCGGGGCGTTCTTCTGTTGATCTTGGAAATGTAGAACGCATTGAAATCCTAAAAGGCCCGTCTGGAACTCTATTTGGTTCAACTGTATCTTCATTTGGAGGCGTTGTAAATTTAGTGACTAAAAAACCACACGAAACTACTGCTGCCGAAATCTCATACACAACCGGAAGCTATGGCTTAAATCGTTTAACGGCTGACGTTAATACTCCGCTAAACAAAGATAAAAGTGTCTTGTTCAGAATAAATATGTCTGTTAACAGAGAAAAAAGTTTTCTTGATTATGGTTTCAATAATGCTTTGCTTTTTGCCCCTAGCCTTACTTACAAAGCTTCTGAAAAGCTTACTTTCAATATTGATGCTGAACTTTATAATGTAAACAATACAAGACGCACTTATAATACTTACGCTGCAAATTCTGGAATTACAAATCCGAATGACTTAAAGATAGATTATAGAAAATCTATGTTCCATGATGATAATGATGCTAAAACAAAAGCAACAAAAGTTTTTGCTCAGGCCGAATATGAAATATCAGAAAACTGGAAATCTACTACTGTATTTTCATTTGTTGGAGAAGATGTAGAACGCAGTTATCAGAGTTATGCCGTTTGGAGTTCGCCAACTCAAGTCGCTAGAAGAGTTGGTCTTTGGGGACCGATTTATAATAACTACACTAACATTCAGGAAAACTTAAACGGAAAATTCTCGACTGGAAACATTAAGCACAAATTTCTTGCGGGTATAAACTATCGACTTTACAGCGGTGCCTTTTCTGGAGGAAGTACTTTTACTCTTGACAATATTGATGTTACTGCACCATTTACTCCTATTAGAAGAAAAGCTGTAGATGCTGGTCTGGTTCTTACAACCTCTCCTATTGCAGATCAAAAAACATTTAGTGTGTATGCGTGTGATGTCATCAATTTTACAGATCGTCTTTCGGCTATGTTGAGTTTGCGTCTGGATAATTTTGACCGTGAAAAAGTAGGAACCGTTGAAGGTTACAATCAGACAGCTTTGGCTCCAAAGCTTGGATTGGTTTATGAATTGGTTAAAGACCAAGTTTCTGTATTTGGAAATTACATGAATGGCTTTCAAAACATGCAGCCTGTAACACAGCCAGATGCTTCGATATTTGTTTTGGATCCTATTTATGCAGTTCAATATGAAGGAGGTATTAAAGCCGAAGCTTTCAATAAAAAACTGACTGGTTCTGTGAGTTATTACAATATTACAATCGATAATGCGACAAGAGTAAATGCTACAGGTTTTACAGAACAAGATGGCAAGCAAGTCAGTAAAGGTTTTGATTTTGAGTTAATGGCCACTCCTATCAACGGATTAAGCATTGTCGCTGGTTATGGCTATAATGATAACAGAATTGTAAAAGCTTCTGACACATCAATCGAAGGAAATAAAGCGACAGGTTCTCCTGAAAATGTGGTGAACTTTTGGACTTCTTACACCTTCCAAAATAAACTAAAAGGGCTTGGTTTAGGTTTTGGCGCCAATTATGTAGACAAAAATTTCTTTACAGCAGATAATACTTTTTATATGCCTTCTTATACAACTCTTAACGGATCTGTTTATTATGATCGTACATCATGGAGAGTTGGCCTTAAATTTAATAATATAACTAACGAAAAATACTGGGATTTCTGGGGTACATCACAAGCTCCGACAAATATTCTGGCTAGTTTAACAATTAAATTTTAAGTCAGAGTTTTAATTTAAGCAAAAGCATCTCAGCATAAAACTTGAGGTGCTTTTTTGTATGATTTTATTTTTAATTATTCTAAATAAAACTTATGTTTGTGAAAAATATCAATTAATAATTTAAAACTCGATCTTATGAAATCAAATACTTTAAAAACAGTAAGCTTTTTATTTCTAATGCTTTTTGCTGCACCTCAACTTTTTGCTCATGCTCTTTGGATCGAAACTAAAGCAACAGGAACAAAAGGAAAAGCTCAAGAAATTTCTGTTTACTTTGGAGAGTTCTCTGATAACGACATTACAAAAGCCGATAAATGGTTTTCTGATTTAAAGGATTTCTCTTTAGTGGTAATTTCTCCTTCAAAAAAAGAGACTAAATTAACTTCTAAAGCTCTAGACAATAAATACCAAGCGTTTTTTACACCAGATGAAGATGGGGTCTACACGATTGTAATGCATCATACTGTAAAAGATGTTTATGGCACGATGAAATTAGATTACAATTCTAGTGCAAACGTTGTGGTTGGCAATAAGGCTGCAGGAAATACTATTACTTCTAACACCAACAAAATTGCTGTTTTCTCAGAAAATGCGGATGTAGCCAAAAAAGATACTAAAATTACTGGCGTAGCCTCTTATGACGGAGCGATTGCAAAAGAAGCTAAAGTTAAAGTAATTGCGCCAAACGGATGGGAAAAAGAGTTGTGGACAAACGATAAAGGAGAATTTTCTTTTACGCCTATCTGGTCAGGAAATTATATGGTAGAATATGCTCATACAGACAAATCATCTGGTGAACACAACGGAAAAAAATACGATGAAATCTGGAAAATGGCTACTTACCAAATTGTAGTAAAATAATTTTTCGTTCATTCTGAGATTTAAATTCAATTTAAAGCCTTGCTGCGGAGCAAGGCTTTTTAGTTGTTATTTATACTAAATTAAAATAATAACTAAAAATTCTTAAGGAAATCTTAAGGAAAAAATAATAAACATTTAAGAAATAAAAATGGTTCATAATTTTCTGTTAAAGAATCTGTGTCTTTATATTTGCACTCGATAATTTTTATTGAATCTAAATAAATACCATGAAATATAATTTACTATTTGCATTAGGATTATTAAGTTTTGCCTCTTACGGTCAAGATTATTCAAGCAATGAAACGACTTCATCTGTTACTGATACTGTAAAAAATAAAAAAGGAGAAATTCTAAACGAAGTTCTGGTTACCAAAACAAAAGAGCCGAAACCAGTAACTGCAGTTCGCTCTGGATTAAAACCAATGGATAATCCTCAAAGCATTCAAGTAATTGGTTCTGAAATTATCGAACAGCAGCAAGCTATCAGATTAAGCGAAGTTCTTAAAAATGCTAATGGTGTATATGTAAGTTCTGCTCGTGGAGGTGCTACAGAATCTTTTTTCTCAAGAGGATATGACATGTCGGCAAACAATATGTTCAAAAATGGTTTTCGTTATAATTCAGGTTCAATTCCTGATGTTTCTGGCTTAGATAAAGTAGAATTTTTAAAAGGTGGTTCTGCCCTATTATTTGGAAATGTTACTCCAGGAGGAATTTTAAACTTAGTAACCAAAACGCCTCAATTCAAAAGTGGAGGTGAAATCTCAATGCAAATGGGAAGCTACGCTTACTATAAACCAGCATTTGATTTTTATGGAGGCCTAAATAAATCTATTGCATTTAGAATTAATGGTTCTTATGAGAATTCAGAGAGTTTTAGAGATGTTGTAAAAAATGAACGTTTATACATCAACCCATCGTTACTTTTCGTAATCAGCCCTAAAACACAAATTACGGTTCAAGGTGACTATTTAAGCGCAGATTGGACGCCAGATTTTGGAACCGGAATTATCGGAAAAGAAATCTTAGACTTACCTCGCAATGCTTTCTATGGAGCACTTTGGTCAAATGGTACTACTAAATCTTCTAGTGCATCGGTTTTATTAAATCACGATTTCAATAAAAACTGGAAACTGAACTTCAATAGTTCTTATCAGACATACAAAAGAACACAAAAATCTACAGCCCAACTATCTAATTTAGATGACAGCAAAATATATCCAACTCCAGGTTACTGGAATAGAGGATTAACTCAAGGAAAAAACTTAGAGCAAATTTTAGGAGATCAATTAAGCTTACAAGGAAACTTTAATACAGGATCTGTAAAACATCAAATTTTTACTGGTGTAGATTGGGAAAACTCATTTGCAACAGCTTATACTTACGCTTTTAGTGAAGAAAAAGTAAAAGTAAACGGTAAATATGATCCTAGTCTTTATGACACGATTTATCTTTTTGATTTTGATCCGTCAACGCAAAGAAATGATATTCCAAATGCAAGAGCAACACAAATCGGAAAAACAGAAACAAATCGTTTCGGGGTTTATTTCCAGGATTTAATTTCGGTTACAGATAAATTTAAAGTACTTGCTGGAATTCGTTGGTCATGGCAAGAAGCTGAAGTAACAACATATAAAGAGACTTCTACCGGAGCAGGAAATCCTGAAAAAGCAACACCAACTGTTGCTCCAAAGCGTTTAGACAATGCGTTTTCTCCAAAAGTAGGATTAGTATATCAGCCTTTAAAAGACATGTCATTATTTGCTAGTTACTCTAGTTCATTTACACCAAATACAGGAACAACAATTGACTTGCAACCATTAGAAGCTTCTATTATAGATCAATATGAAGCTGGAATCAAAAAAGATTTCTGGAATGGTGCCTTAAGTACAAATGTAACAGTTTACCAAATCACAAATAGCAATTTAGCGCAAACTGCAGAGTATAATACTGATGGATCTCTTAATACAGATACAACTAAAAAAACTTTAGGCGGCGGAACAAAAAGTAAAGGAGTTGAAATTGATATTACCGCAAAACCTACTGAAGGATTAAGCATCATTGGAGGTTACAGCTATAATGATATGCGTTATACTAATACATCTGGGACTAACGGAAGTTTTGTTGAAGGAGATCGTGTAGTGAGAACGCCAGTAAATACAGCCAATTTAAGTTTCTTCTATACGTTGCCATCTGGCGTCTTAAAAGGTCTTTCTTTTGGAGCTATCGGAAACTATATTGGAGACCGTTTGGGCGGATGGAATGATGATTATGTTTGGACTGCTGTTAAACCTACACCAACAAATCCTAAACCTGACCCTGCATATACCGTAACGATTAGAGATCGCGATATTCCATTAGAAGGTTATATTACAATCGATGCATCTGTTGGATATACTTGGAGAAAATTCTCAATTCTTTGCAAATTATCAAACATTACAAACGAATTAAATTATACAGTTCACGAAAACTATAGTGTGAACCCAATTGCTCCTCGTCAGGTTATGACAAGCTTGCGATACAAGTTCTAAAATATTGAATTAGATGTTTTTTTGATTTATCCCGAGATTTTCCTGTCTTCTCAAAAACAGAAAAATCTTGGGATTTTTATTTTACATCCGATACTAATTCAATTAACACTATTTTTGTTAGCAATAATATTCCCTAAAAAAATCAAAAATGTCAGATTCCAAGAAAAACCAATTGCAAAAAAGTTTAGGCCTTAGTTTTAATATAGCCGTTTTAATTGGAGGAACAATCGGTGTTGGGATCTTAAGAACGCCTGGAACTATTGCAGAAATGCTAAACAATTATTGGCTGATTCTTGCTTCTTGGCTATTTGGAGGTTTGTATGTTTTATTGGGAGCTAATTCGTATTCAGAACTGGCGACAATGCTGCCAAAAGCTGGTGGGTCTTACAATTATATAAAAAGAGCTTTGGGCGAGTATGCTGGATTTCTTTCTGGCTGGTACGATTATATTGTAAATGCCATTCCTCCTGCCTTTTATTGCATTGTAATTAGCGAATACACTAGCATTCTATTTCCACAATTGGCCAATTATGCAACAGTAATGTCCATTTCTTTATTAATAGCATTTGTATTGCTACATTTAAGTGGTGTAAAAAACGGAAGCTTGATTCAGCAGATTACTAGTTTATTAAAAGTGATTTGTTTTGTGGCTTTGGTTGTGGCTTGTTTTATGTATTCTGGAGTTGAAGTTCCGTCAATTAAAACCGATAATTCCATTTTTCAAATTGGACTTATTTTTGGATTTTTCAAATCATTACAGCTTATTATCGGGACTTACAATGGCTGGAATGCTGTATGTTTTTTTGCTGAAGAAAATGAAAATCCAAACAAAAATATTCCGAAATCTTTATACAGCGGAGTTTTACTTGTTGTAGCCATTTATATTTTGGTAAATGCTGCATTTTTTCATGTACTGCCAATCGAAACACTAGCAAAATCTAATCTTGCCGCTGCTGATGTTGCTAAAATTCTTTTTGGCGAAAGCGGAGCTAAAATCGTAACGGTAATTTCGATTTTCTCTTTAATCAGTATTTTGAATGCCTTTATGATGATTCCTCCAAGAATATTGTACGGATTAAGCCGTGACGGATTTTTTATCGAAAAAGGAACTCAAGTAAACAAAGGCGGAACACCAATTGTAGCGCTTTTGGTTTCATCATTTTTTAGCTTGTTTTTAATCTGCATTGGTTCTTTTGAAGTTTTGTTTTCATTCGCCGCTTTTATCTCCATAATCGTTTGGGGACTTGCCTATTATTCCCTTTTAAAACTAAGAACCTCTGAACCGCATTTACCAAGACCTTACCGCTCTTTCTGGTATCCGTGGACCACAATAATTGCCTTAATATTTTCTATTGCATTACTTGCTGGATTTATTTACAGCGATCTAAAAAGCTTTATTATAATTGTAGGTATTGTGATCGCTTCTTATCCTTTGTTTTTAGTTTTGAAGAAAAAACAAAAGTAATACAAAACTTACTTTTATTTTGTTTTTTAATAAAATGCACTATTTTTGCATTTAACAATATGAAACATGAATTACAACTTATCATTTCAGGAAAGAGCAAAGTTAAGCATGGAGCAATTATCCAAGCAGCAGCCAGTTACCTTAGAAGAAGCCAAAGCTCAAGTACAATGGCTAAAGAATTCAAGCATTTCAAAAAACAAGAAAAAGAGACCTTAGAAAGATTTATAGAATTAAATAATCTTTGGATTCTAGATATTAATCTTGAAGATTACCTCTCTGAAGGAGCAGAGCAAAAAGTCTATCTAAAAGATGGAAAGCATGTAATCAAACTTAATGATTCTATTTATTACAATTCCTGGATAGATTACTTCAATAATTTATTGTTAAATAACTTCTTTTTTCCAGATACTGCATACAATTTACTAGGCTTTTTCAAAAACGAAGATATTATATATGCAGTTGTTGACAACCTTTTGTAAAAGCAACTGAACCAACAGATTTAGAAGTTGTAAAAAGTTTATGCTTGTAAACGGTTTTCTAAATACCAAAAACAATGATTATTATAATCCCGACCTAGGAATTATTCTTGAAGATCTTCACGACGAAAATGTATTGACAGAAAATGGTATTCTCCAATTTATAGATACCGTTTTCTATATAAAAGATAATTTTTACGAGAATTAAAAAAATAATTTCGTAAAAAAAGAGAACTTCTACTGACATAACGTTGTCACTTCATGCCATTTAATTTGCATAACAAAACACAAAAAAGATGAGCAAATTAGATTTAACCAAAACAGACAAAACGTACTATAATGCCAAAATCAACCCCGAAATTGTCTTTATAGAAAAAGCGAATTATATATCGCTTACAGGTCAAGGTGATCCTTCTGGAAAAGATTTTTCAGAAAAAATTCAAGCATTATACACCACGGCGTATGTCATTAAATTTATGCATAAAGCGATGGATAACGATTTTGTTGTTCCAAAACTAGAAGCATTGTGGAGTTTTGATACTGAAAAATACGCATCAATCTCAATGGATGAAGCTCCACTGAAAATACCTCGCGCTGAATGGAATTACAGGATCATGATTAGAATGCCCGATTTTGTAACTCGAGAACAAACCGAAAAAGCTATTGCCATTGCGGTCAATAAAAAACAAAATGAATTAGCCAAAGCAATTGAATTCTTTGAAATGGAAGAAGGCAAAGTAATTCAAGTTCTTCATATTGGCCCTTTTGATACAGAACCGCAAACACTAAAAAAAATTCTAGAATTTAGTATTGAAAATAATCTACAACAAAACGGGTTGCATCATGAAATTTATCTTTCAGACTTTCGTAAAACAGCTCCCGAGAAATTAAAAACAATACTGAGAGAACCTGTCAAATAGTTTTTTTATTAGCCACGACTCGAGCGAAAGCGAACAGGCGAAGCAATTTGTGGCTAATAAAAAAAAGACCTAACAGGTTTTAAAAACCTGTTAGGTCTGCTTATAAAAAGAAATATTTCTTATTTCAAACCAGCCAAACTCTGCTCGATTGTAGCAATTTTTGCTAAAGCATCAGCTTGTTTTTGTTTTTCTAAATTAAGTACTTTCTCCGGAGCTCCGTTAACGAATTTCTCATTTGAAAGTTTCGCTTCAACCGATTTCAAGAATCCTTTTGTATAATTCAATTCTTCTGTCAGTTTTGCAATTTCTGCTTCAACGTCAATATTTCCAGTAATCGGAATGAAATATTCATTAGATTTTACACGGAAAGACAAAGCGCCATCAACTTTTTCAGAAACATATTCGAAAGCAGAAACGTTTCCTAATTTCGTGATGATTGAATCAAAATAAGTAGAAACATTTTCGCTATTGATTCCTTTTAATTCAATTGCATCTTTAAATGGAATATTTTTATCTTTTCTGATGGTTCTAATTCCTGAAATTACTTCAATAGAATTTTCGAAATCAGCAATTAATTTTGCATCAAACGGTTTTACTTCTGGCCAAGTCGAAACAATTAAAGCTTCTTCTGGAGTTCTTTCCGTAATCAACTGCCAAATCTCTTCTGTCAAGAAAGGCATAAACGGATGCAATAACTTCAAGTTGTTTTCTAACATTTCGATCGCTTTCGAGAAAGTTACGCTATCAATTGGCTGTTGGTAAGCCGGTTTAATCATTTCTAAGAACCAAGAACAGAAATCATCCCAAACCAATTTATAGATTGCCATCAATGAATCTGAAATTCTGTATTTCTCAAAATTATCCTCAATATCAACCAAAGTCTGCTGTAATTTCGCTTCGTACCATTCTATTGCTACTTTTGATGATTCTGGCTGTGCGATAGTTTCAGAAACTTCCCAACCTTTAATCAATTTGAAAGCATTCCAGATTTTGTTTGAGAACGCTTTTCCTTGAAGGCATAACTCTTCATCAAACATAATATCGTTTCCTGCAGAAGCACTTAAAAGCAATCCTACACGAACACCGTCGGCACCAAATTTCTCGATCAAGTCTAAAGGATCTGGAGAATTCCCTAATGATTTAGACATTTTACGGCGTTGTTTATCACGAACTAAGCCAGTTAAATATACATTAGTAAATGGTTTTTCACCTGCATATTCGTAACCTGCAATGATCATTCTTGCCACCCAGAAAAATAAAATATCTGGACCTGTTACTAAATCATTTGTTGGATAATAGTATTTAAAATCTGGACTTTCTGGATCCATAATACCACCGAAAACAGACATTGGCCATAACCAAGAAGAAAACCAAGTATCTAATGCGTCAACATCTTGTTTTAAGCTGTCGGTTGTTAGTTGAGGGTTGTTGGTTTTTTCTTTTGCTAATGCTAACGCATCTTCGATGTTTTCTGCAACTACGAAATCTTCTTTTCCGTCACCATAATAGTAAGCCGGAATTTGTTGTCCCCACCATAACTGGCGAGAAATATTCCAATCGCGAATGTTGTTTAACCAATGCGCGTAAGTGTTTTCGAAACGTTTTGGATGTAATTTAATATCTCCTGTTTCTAAAACCGATTTAATTGCTGGTTTTACCAATTCTTCCATTTTCAAGAACCATTGGTCAGATAATCTTGGTTCGATTACGGCTTTTGTTCTTTCAGAAGTTCCCACTTTATTTAAGTGTGTTTCTGTTTTTGCTAAAGCACCGATTTCTTGAAGTTCTTTTTCAATTTCCTTACGAACTACAAAACGGTCTTTTCCTTGATAGTGCAATCCGAAGCTGTTTAAAGTTGCGTCTTCGTTAAAAATATCAACGATTTCTAAGTTGTGTTTCTCACCCAACGTTTTGTCGTTCATATCGTGAGCAGGCGTTACTTTCAAACATCCTGTTCCGAATTCAATATCAACATATTCGTCTTCAATAATTGGAATAACTCTTCCGCAAATTGGAACAATTGCTTTTTTACCTTTTAAATGTGTAAAACGCTCATCGTTTGGATTGATACAGATAGCAGTATCTCCGAAAATAGTTTCTGGACGCGTTGTGGCAATGGTCAAGAAATCTTCTGAACCTTCAATTTTATATTTTAAGAAAAATAATTTTCCTTGCTGTTCTTCGTAAATTACTTCTTCGTCAGAAAGAGTAGTTTTTGCTTCTGGATCCCAGTTTACCATACGGTATCCTCTGTAGATTAATCCTTTGTTGTATAAATCCACAAACGATTTAATTACAGATGCAGACATGTCTGGATCCATCGTGAATTTAGTACGTTCCCAATCGCATGAAGCTCCTAATTTCTTAAGCTGCTCCAAGATTGTTCCGCCATATTTATCTGTCCATTCCCAAGCATGTTTTAGGAATTCTTCGCGGGTCAAATCGTTTTTATTGATTCCTTCAGCTTTTAATTTCGCTACCACTTTTGCTTCAGTAGCAATAGAAGCGTGGTCTGTTCCAGGTACCCAACAAGCGTTGAATCCTTTTAGACGTGCTCTACGAATTAAAACATCCTGAATCGTATTATTCAACATATGTCCCATGTGAAGGACTCCAGTGACGTTTGGCGGTGGGATTACAATGGTGTACGGTGTTCTATGATCTGGTTCTGAATGAAAATAGTTATTTTTCATCCAGTAATCATACCATTTACTCTCAATCGTCTTAGCGTCAAATTGTGCTGGAATTGTCATTTATATATGTTTAATCGTTTACTTTTTTGTTGATTCGTTTAATCGTTAAATTGTTTAATCGCTTGTTTTTTCGTGAAATCAATTTAAGGTAAATCGGTTAAACGATTAAACAGTTAAGCACATAAGCGAAACTTTGGTTCAGTTTTTGTATTTTATTAGCTGACAGCAAAAGTAAATAATTAAGTAGACTATAAAAAGAGAAATAATAATTTGTGTGTTAATTAAAAGAATGTATATTTACTTACAATTAAAAAAAGATTTCATATGAAAAATGCAGCCTCTTTTATTGCAGTCTTATTGTTTAGTGCAATAAGTTATGCGCAAAATGGCCCAAAAATTGAATTTGCAGCCCCTGATAATACAATTGATTATGGAAAAATTTCTAAAAGTGACAATGGGCTTCGTTCATTTGAATTTACCAACACTGGAGATGCTCCTTTATTAATTACAGGTGCAGAATCTACAGTAAGTTCAATTATTGTGACTAAACCTGCGGCAGCCATTATGCCAGGCAAAAAAGGAAAAATCGATGTAAAATATAATATGGTCGCAGGACCTATCCGTAAAACTATTACTGTTGAAACAAACGCAGTAAACTATCCTGACGGAAGAGTAGCTCTTAAAATTAAGGGTGAAGTTCAATAAGAATCAAATAATCTAAAATAACAAAAGCCGTTTCTAAATCTAGAAACGGCTTTTTATTTTGCAAAGCATCTTGCTTCTCAAATCTTTCTTCTTTTATTTCTTCTCAGCGCATTCAGCGGTATCAAATTTATACTTTACGCTTTCAAAGTCAATTGGTTTGTCTTTTACTAAATAAGTAACTCCCATTGTTGTCTGCATCGTTCCGTTTCCTAAAATAAGCTGATTATTGCGTTTTAAAAGTGCCATCGGATTTTTGAATGTTTTGTCCCCGTTTACGTTGTCTTTAAAAGTATAATCTACAAACAGCGTATCTCCATGAAACTCTCCTGCAACTTCACCCGTTCTAACAGTTGAAGGCGCCACTCTCATAACCATATCTCCAGATAATTTTCCGTTTTTTAAAGTATTTAATTTTAAATCTATCGTATCCTTTTCATAAATTGCTTTGTAACATGCCGTGCTTACTATTGTTTCACCTTCTGCTTTTGCAGCTTCAGCGGCTTTTTGTTTTTCTTCATTTTTACAGCTTTGCAATCCGATGAAGGATAAAAGCAAACAAGATAAGGTTAGATTTCTCATAATATTTTTCATTTTTTTGATATCACCATAAAATTAAAGAAAAAGAATTTATTTCTTCAATAATTTTAATCTGTTGGTAAAAATTAATTTCAACACATAGAAACATAGTTTCAATAAATTTTAAAAGGCGTTTCACTAATTTCAATACACATAGCTATGTGTTAAAGCTAGCTTTTTCTATAATCTTAAACAAAAACAATAAAAATCTATGTTTATATGTGTTTAAATTCAATTTAACTCAAAAGGATGATTTTTATAAATTTTTAATTACAAATTCAGATCTTCTGTTTAATTCATGTTCTTCTTCTGAGCACGAGTCATCGGTTTTGCATTTTATAATTGGCACCGATTCTCCATAACCTTTTGCTGTAATTCTTTGGGCATCTATTCCCGATTGAATGATAAATTCTCTAGTAGAATTAGCTCTCTTTTGCGATAAATCTTCATTAAATTTAGCATTTCCTCTAGAATCAGTATGAGATCCTATTTCGATTTTCATTTCAGGATACTTCTTCATTAATTCGACAACTCTTCCTAGAACCACTTTTGATTCTTTACGAATGTACCACATATTATAGTCAAAGTAAATTGGATCTGTTTTGATGATCAAGCGGTCTTTGTCTTTTACAACATCTTTTTCTTTCGCTAAAATCTCTTTTACTTTTTCCTGTTTTTTAACTTCAGCTGCAACAATTGCGGCTTCTTTGGCTTTTTTCTCTTTTTCTTTTAACTCAAGGGCAACCAAAGCTTCTTTTTTCTTGTTCTCTTCTTCAATAATAATTTCCTGTTTTCTCTTATTTTCAGCAATTTGTTTTTCTTCTTTTTTGATGGCTTCTAAAGATCTCAACGCCAAAGAAGCATCATTAACTTTATCTCTAGTTTTATCTAAGGTCAATATTTTAGAAGCATTGGTATAGTTTTCTTTGAAAGCGCTTATTTTATACGAACTCTCACAGGCAACCGTAAAACTGAATTTTCCGTCAGCAGAAGTTGTGATTGTATTTAAGGTTTTATTTTCTGAATCCTGCAATAATACTGTTGCACTTTCTAGAGCCAATTGCGTATCTACATCTGTAATTGTTCCTGCAATAAACTGTTTGCAATCTTCAACGATTAGATCTTTTATTTCTTTGAATTGATAAATGTCGTCGCTTCCCTTTCCTCCTTCTCTATTTGAAGCAAAAAATCCTTCTTTGGTATTCGAATCGATATTAAACGCAAAATCATCTAAATTGGAATTTAACGGAAGCCCGACATTTACTGGTTTTGAATAGTCATTTCCATTTATTTCAGAAACAAAAACATCTAATGATCCGTAACCTAAATGTCCGTCTGATGAAAAATATAATTTATTGTCTCCCGAAGCAAAAGGAAACTGCTCTCTCTTACCGGTATTGACTTGCGGCCCTAAATTCTTTGGAGTATCAAATGCTCCTTTATTTATGTTTACCGAATAAATATCAAATGAACCCAAAGAACCTGGCATATCTGAAGCAAAATACAATACTTTTTCGTCGGCACTCAAAGCGGGATGCTCAACAGAATAATTCGGACTGTTGAATGGAAGCGATGTAATATTGGTCCATTTTCCTTCTACTAATTCTGCTTTAAAAATCTGAAGATTTGAGATTTTTTTATCGTCTTTCTTCTTCTTGCCATTTTTAGAATTGTTTCTCGTAAAATACATCGTTTTGCCATCTTTTGTAAAAACTGCATTCGATTCGTGCATTCCAGTTTTTAATTCTTTAGCAAAATAATGAACGATAGAATCTGCCGAATTGATGTTTTTTAAAGGAATTGAAACTAAATTCAAATAGGTTTCGTTATCCCATTTGTATTTTTTATCGAATAAACCAGGTTTCAATTTAACTCCTGCAAAAACTAGATTTTCTTTGTATTTAACTGCTCCAAATTCAGAATTTGGCGTATTTATAGCAAGGTTTTTAATTTCAAAACGCTTACCGATCGCAGTAACATTTTCTAAAGTTTTAAGTTCTTTTTCAAATTTGGTAAGATCTTCTGGATTACTAGATTTAGCATAATATTCTTTTAAATTGGCATTTGCGTCATCGTTGCTATTTGTTGCTTTTAACGTTTGTGCGTATCTAAAATAATATTCTCGGTCTAAATTATTGCTGTAATTGCCAATCAGAAGACGATAATAACGCTGCGCTTTAACCAAATCATTGGTATAGAAATAAGAATCGGCCAAGTTTTTAATGACTTCTTCAGAAGGTCTTTCGTCGGCTAATTTTTGGTATAAAATAATGGCTTCGCTGTAATACGTTTTATCAAAAAAACGTTTTGCTCTAATCAATTCTTGATCCTGTGCACTTATAAACTGTATTGAAAATACGAATATAATAACGAGTAGTTTTTTCATATTTTTCATTTTAGAAGAATCTTGGTGATTTATCGAATCCTTTTCCTAATATATCTAAATCGAACAACAGCATTATTTCGTGTGTTCCAGAATTAAACTGACCGAAATTTGTGAGCGTATAATCATAGGCGTAACCCACTCTCAATGTCGGCGTAACATTAATATTGAATAAAGCACTAACTGAATCATCAATTCTGTAGGCAGCTCCAAATTCAAACTTTTCATTATACAAAACATTGGCTGTAACATCTAAAGTAATTGGCGCGCCTTTTACAAATTTTGACATAAATGCTGGTTTCAACTTCACCTTATCGCTAACCTGAAAAACATAACCTGCCGTTAAAAAAGTGTGTATTTCTTCAGAACCAAAAGCATTCATTCCTGATTTTTCTTCAATGTATTTTGATTTCAGCAAATTAGGCGCAGATAATCCAACATAGAGATTGTCTCTAAAATAGTAAGCTCCAACTCCAATATTAGGTTTGGTTGCATTTATATTTTCTGCAAAAGCTAAATCGGTCTGCGGATCTGTAAAACGAAATCCGTTAAAATTGGTTTGCATGGATGAAAAACCTGCTTTTAAACCTAGAGACAATTTATTTTTTCCGCCTAATTTTAAAACATATGCAAAATCGGCGTAAACATTATTTTCTTTTTTGGCGCCATCTCCAATATCATCTGAAATAAAAGAAATTCCGGCTTCTATTTTGTCATTAATCGCCGTATGTCCAAAAAACGTAAATGTTTTTGGAGCCCCATAAGCGCCCACCCATTGAGTTCTGTACAATCCACCAAAATTCATCATGGCAGGAACACCTGTCGCATAAGCAGGATTCACCACGCTCATATTATACATATAATGCGTGTATTCTGGGTCTTGCTGGGCAGAGACCGATAAATAGAAGAAGAAATTTATAAGGAGTATTATTTTTTTCATTTGAAAACTGTATTAAAATGTAAAAAGAGATTTTATCGATTTAAATAAAGACGGCCTTGTTTTGGCGGTTTATTGTCTTTATTGAAATGCAATACATAAAAATAAACTCCGTTGGGTGCGACACCTCCCGCGATACCGCTTTTTTCATAATTTTTACCGTCCCAAGCCGGTTTACTATTATCTCCTTTATACATTCCGTTTCCGTATCTATTATAAATTTCAAGTGTATAATTCGGGTATAAAAACTCAATATCTTTTATCACAAACGAATCGTTTACACCATCTCCGTTTGGTGAAAATCCGTCTGGAATAAAAAACTCGTATTGAGCCACCTCGCAGTCTTGCAAAGAGACTTTTACTTCTCTGTAACTTTCAGACAAGCATCTCGTTACTTCATTTAAATCATATCCGTAATAAGTTGCATTATGGACTAGTAATGTAGTTGAAGGCAATAAATTTCCATCTACCGCATCATACCAAGCAACGGTTGTGGGAACATTGGTTTTACTGGAAAGATCACTTATTTTCGGATTTGCCAATCCGCAGAAGTCTGGCGTTTCTGTCATTTCAGGAGCTGGCGTATCGTTTATAATTACCGAAATTTTGGCTGGTTCTGAAGTACAGCCCGCTGCTGAAGTTTCTCTAACGAAATAATCTTCTGTTTTTAAAACATAATCAACTGCTAACGGTGTTGTTGCTGTTGCCGAATTATACCATTTATATTGCGCCCCTTTTGGCTCTAAATTGGCTATTACTGCTTCATCAACTTTACAAAACTGCTGATCTGTTACAGTAGGTGCTGGCGGAATTGGATTTATTACAAAATCATCTGTAACATTGATTAAATCTACATCGCAATTTGTAACGGTATTGGTTAAATTCAATAATGTAATTTTTGTTGTTCCTGTATTTAAAAGCAATTCGGCAGGAATAATAAAATCTAATTTTCCATTTGTGACTGCTTTTGCAATAGTTTGCACAGATGAAGAATTGCTTTCAGACAACGCATAAGAAATACTGGCATTCGTTAAGCTTCCTAAACCAGAAACTGCAACAGTAACAGGCGCATTCAAACAGAAATCATTAACTTTTGCCACCACAGTTACTGCATTTGGAAGCGGATTTATATTTAAATTTCCTGCTACATTTGCCGTATTGCTGCATTGAGGCGAAGGATTTGTAATATCAGTGATGCTATAAATACTAATTACCGATAATCCGCTTCTAGTATTTAAACTTCTTGGAACTATAAAAGAAGCCTTTCCTCCAATAGATTGCATTTCTGCTGTTTCGCCAAGAGCCAAATTATCTCCATTTACGTTATAAGAGATACGGTAATTTCCATCGAGCAATTGAGGCGCTGTGACTTGAATTGTAGCATCATCATTTTGACAAATAGGAAGCGCCGATAATGTAGCATTAGTCAAACGCGGTAATGGATAAATAGTCAAAATAGTTGAAAACGGACTAAAGATATTTACACATTTTCCTTTACTTGATGTTGACACTATACGCGTAACCGTTATGGTATATTGCCCCACTTGTTTAAAATAAGAAGATCGAATTGGAAAGTTAAATTCTCCATTTGCAAAATTTCCTCTTACAGTTTCAGATCCAGACGCTCCCGGTCCGACAACACTAAAACTAACGTCGTATACTCCATTAGTTATAGAGTCTGGTCCTTGCGTAATTTTTGCCGAATACGTTGCTGTGGCAATTTCCGATTCGCAGATATCTTTGCTAACTGCGATTTTTGACCCTGTAAAATCGAGTCTTTTTTCGAGCAATATTTTTACAGTAGCATTATCATCAGGACATATAAAGCTGTTAGGAACAGCTAAAACAGTATACGTATAAGAATATTCTCCTGGGCCATTTGCGTCAAATAATTCTTGAAGGTTAATAGTATGATCAGTGGGCGATGTTATTCCGATACCTGTCCATGTTCCATCTGGGTCTTCACCAGTAAGCCTATCATTTAAATTCAAATCGGTATATGCTGCCAAATCGGTTGTGCCGCACAACTCCAAATGCTGTGGTTCTCCTGCTTCTGGAGCTATATAAATAGTTACTTGCACATTGGTAGACTTTTCGTCGGGAGAACATGCAAGCACAGCTGGCACGGTATAGATAAAGTTAAGTGTAGTTTTGGTTTTATATTGATCAATCGTTATTGAAGATTCTACGGGCTCTCCTTTGTCAGTCTTAAATGTCCCGTTTACATGTGGTCCCATTACTTTACTGTCAAAAGCCGTAAAAAGATTAAAAGTTCGATTTTTATTACAAACTGTAGCTTCCGAACCAACTCCCACATATGCACCTATCGTAATTGTAACTACAGCTTTATTATCTGTACATCCTGAAGTCGCTGGGGCAGTATAAGTATAATAATACGTTCCACCACCAAGAATAAGTTGCGCGTTCAAAATACCATTCACAGCATCTAAACCTTGCTTGCTGCTTCCTGTCCATGTTCCGCCAGGAACTGGAGAACCTCCTAATAAAGAAAATAAATTTACCGATTGATAAATTGGATTAGAGACGTCACAAATTAATTCATTTGTATTATCATCACCAGCACATTGTGCCGTTAGTTTTGAAGAAATGAGGGTAAAAAAAATAAAAAACAATACAAAACAGTGGTAGCTAATGTAGTTTTTTGCCATAGATCAAATTTTTTACTAAACATAAGAAAATATTTAACAAAAAACACGCTTTTTAGTAAACTTATTTTCACAAAAAGTAAACATTTCTACAATACAATATCTTAAAATGCTGTTTTCATAATAAATCAAAAATTATGACCTAGTTCTTTTTTACAATTCATCTTCTAGCCTAAATCTAAATTTAAGCACCACACTATTTCGTTCAACCTCGATATTAATCCAAATATCATCTTCCGATTTTAAAAGATTATTAATCTGTTGGAGAGTATATTTATACGGCTGTGTCTTATTAATACTGATAATAATGTCACCTTTTAGCAGTCCGCATTTTTCAGCTGCAGAATTCTTACGCACGTTTACAATTTCATAAACAGGCTTTAGAGCAAATTTATATTTAAAATTATTGCTGTTCTTCTCTTTTTCCTGCAATTCATCCATCGAGGAAGCAACTCGCACGGTTTCTAAATGCACTGTTTCCTGTACCCACTGAAGTCCATTGTGCTGAACCGTGATTCCACTTTTATTGTAGGTAAAAGGTTCTCCAAATTTGCTATTCTTTTTCAGGTAGAGTTTTTTCCCTTTATAATCCAAAACCAAAGTAAATCGTTTTAAAACTTCGCCACCAACAGATCCAATACGTCCTGGGACCATCTTAACGTTCCGAATGGAGGCAGAATCAGGAAAAGAAACGATTGGTTTTTTAAAATCAAATTCGTCAATCGAAAATTTATCAATTTTAGCACGATGCCCTTCAATATCCCCGCTAAATCCTTTTCCTAAAAAATCTGGAAAATTTTTATTTGGGAGTTTGATTTTATCATTCTCAAAAACCCAGAAAGCATCACTATTTCCAATATCAATTAGAAGCTTTGCCGGAATTTCTTCATTATTGACCGTTGCTGTTGTCATGATATAGGGTTTTGATTTTTCTACTGTTATCGGAACCATTCTAAACTTTTTATTTAGCCTTTCCTCAAACTTATTATTCTTCGCATGAACTATTATTTTCCTTTTCTGGTAATTAACTTCTACATAGTTATTTCGAAAGAATTTATGGCCGATAATTCCATTGACAGGAATTCCGATATGAGAAGACAAATTGAAGCTTTGGTCTAAAATAATAAAGACCATATGATCATTGGATTTCAGACCATGCGTTTCCAAAATATTCTTTGTCGATTTCAAGCCTTCTATTTCTTCCTCGCTTCCTAAACCGCGGAGTTTAATTTTTTCCACATTATTAAAACTGACTTCCTGCTTTTCTTCCATACTAAACAGAATCGTTTCTTCGACACCAGAATCTAAAAGAAAGTTAAGCTCAACTCCATTTACTTTTATCGGAATAAAAACAAGATTATTTATCAATTTAAAAGGAATTGTGGCCTTTGTTGCATTGTTTTCCAATAAAAAATCGCCTTGTCCAAAAAGCAAAAAAGGTAAGAATAACCCAAAAAACAATACTATATATTTTTTCATTGACAATATTTTATTATAAAATTAGTAAATATATTTATTATTGTTACATTTTTGCAAGTACCCGTATTGTTTACGTTAAATTGGAAAAAAAAATGCAAATTTGCACTTCAATAATTTATACTCATGCCGACAATTTCACACAAGGGAAGAAACATGCCCGAATCTCCGATACGCAAGCTGGCTCCTTTTGCTGATTTAGCAAAGAAAAAAGGACACAAGGTGTATCACTTAAACATTGGTCAACCGGATATCAAGACACCGGAAGTGGCCATCGAGGCGGTAAAAAATATTGATTTGAGTATTATAGAATACAGTCCGTCTGCCGGATATGAAAGCTATAGAAAAAAATTAGCTCATTTTTACCAGCGCCAAAATGTAAACGTTAACACAGAAGACATCATTGTAACTACTGGTGGTTCTGAAGCCTTACTTTTTGCACTGGCCACAATTACAGATCCTGGAGATGAAATCATTATCCCGGAACCTTTTTATGCTAATTATCATGCGTTTGCTTCTTCTACAAGTGCAACTGTAGTGCCTCTTGTTTCTACTATTGAAACTGGTTTTGCTTTGCCAAGTATTGACGAAGTTGAAAAACTAATAACACCAAGAACAAAAGCCATTCTGATTTGCAACCCTGGAAATCCGACTGGATATTTATACTCTGAAGCCGAAATTAAACAATTGGCTCATTTAATTAAAAAACACGATTTATACTTAATCGCTGATGAAGTGTACCGTGAATTTTTATATGATGGAGATGATGTTCATTTTTCTGTAATGAATCTAGAAGATGTACAGCAAAATGTAATCATGGTTGATTCTGTTTCTAAACGCTACAGTATGTGCGGAGCAAGAATTGGCTGTCTGGTGACAAAAAACAAAGACGTCTTGGCAACCGTAATGAAGTTTGCTCAAGCGCGTTTAAGTCCGCCAACTATTGAGCAGATTGCTTGCGAAGCTGCTATAGACACTCCGCAGAGTTATTTTGATGAAGTAATTGGTGAATACAAAGAACGTCGCAATACCTTAATTGCCGAATTAAACAAGATTGAAGGTGTTGTGGTAACAAAACCAAAAGGCGCTTTTTATTGTATTGCCGAACTTCCGATAGAAGATTCAGACGATTTTGCACAATGGCTTCTTGAAAGTTATGATTTAAATGGCGAAACGGTAATGATTGCTCCTGCAAAAGGTTTCTATTCGACACCTGGAATGGGACTAAATCAGGTTCGTATTGCTTATGTGTTGAACAAAAAAGATTTGATTACTGCTGTAAATATCTTAAAGGAAGCTTTACTGGTTTACAACAACAGATAATCAATTCATTATAATCGATTTAAAAAGACAATAACGTTCTTCGTTGTTGTCTTTTTTGTTTTTAATAACAATATTTCTCTTTAAAATTTAAATTATATCCAAAAAGTAGTAATTAAATCCTAAAAACCATAGAAAAGGTTTCCTATTTATTAATTATCTTTACCGCCTTAAAAAGATATACCACATATAATAGTAGTTCTTAATGATAAATAACGAAGATTTTTTAGACGAAATAGGTGACAGTCATTTCAGCAGTAATGCCAAAAACCCTCTAAGAGCGGATGCTTTTGATATCACTGATGAAGAAAAAATAGAAAAAATTAAAAAAGATGTCGAAAACATCCTGCAAACATTAGGAATGGATTTGACAGATGACAGCATTAAAGGAACTCCAAACCGAGTTGCAAAGATGTTTGTAAAAGAAATTTTTGGAGGTCTTAACCCAGCAAAACAGCCAAAAGCTTCTACTTTTGACAATAATTATAAATATGGCGAGATGCTTGTAGAAAAAAACATCACGGTTTATTCTACTTGCGAACACCACTTACTGCCAATTATCGGGCGTGCTCACGTTGCTTACATCTCAAGCGGACGCGTTATTGGTTTATCAAAAATGAACCGTATCGTAGAGTATTATGCAAAAAGACCTCAAGTACAAGAGCGTCTAACTATGCAGATTGTTCAAGAGCTTCAAAAAGCTTTAGGAACAGAAGATGTAGCCTGCGTTATTGATGCAAAACACCTTTGCGTAAACTCTCGCGGAATTAAAGATATCGAAAGCAGCACAGTAACTTCTGAGTTCGGAGGAAAATTCAAAGAGCCACAAACAAAAAGAGAATTTTTAGATTATATTAAGCTAGACACTCAGTTCTAAATTATTTGGGTTAACCGTTTATTTGTTTAATCGTTTAATCGTTTAATCGAAAAAGAGTTAAACAAATAAACGGTTAAACGATTAAATCAAAAAAAACATGTACATTTTTTCTTTTGAGAAACTTGAAGTGTGGCAAAATGCAAGAATGTTCATTTTGGATATTTATAAATTGACTAGTAAATTTCCATCAAATGAATTATTCGGAATAGCATCTCAAATAAAAAGAAGTGCATCTTCGATTGCAACAAATATTGCTGAAGGAACTTCAAGAAATACAAGTAAGGACAAAGCTCATTTTTTAACGATTTCTTATTCATCTGCAATGGAAACTTTAAATCATTTAATCATTTCAAAAGATTTAAATTATGTTTCAGAAACAGATTATGTAGCATCAAGAGAAAAAATTGAAAAAATTTGTAATCAAATAAATAATCTAAAAAAATATTATCTTTCACAACAATAAATCCGACAATCCGAATTAAACAAAATTAACGGTTAAACGGCTAAACGATTAAACGATTAAACAAAAATACTATGCCACTATATAGCAGTCAGCCTTTAAAAATATACAATTCGCTTTCTGGCGAAAAAGAAGATTTCAAACCAATCCATGAAGGAAACGTTGGAATGTATGTTTGTGGACCTACCGTATATAGTAATGTTCACTTAGGAAACGTGAGAACTTTTATGTCTTTTGATGTAATCTTCAGGTATTTTCTGCATTTAGATTATAAAGTTCGTTATGTTCGAAATATTACCGATGTTGGACATATCGTAGACGATGTGGATGAAGGTGAAGATAAAATTGCTAAAAAAGCGCGTTTGGAGCAATTGGAACCAATGGAAGTAGTACAGCGCTATACTGTAGATTTCCACAACATTCTAAAAGCTTTCAACTTTTTGCCTCCAAGCATCGAGCCTACAGCAACAGGGCATATTATTGAGCAAATTGAAATTATTAAAAAAATTATCGATAAAGGCATCGCTTATGTGGCAAACGGATCGGTATATTTTGATGTTGTAAAATATAACGAGACTAATAATTACGGTATTTTAAGCGGCAGAAATATCGATGATATGCTGGCAAACACACGTGATCTTGACGGGCAATCTGACAAGAGAAATCCTCAAGATTTTGCGCTTTGGAAAAAAGCAGAGCCGGAACATATCATGAGATGGCCTTCACCTTGGAGTGATGGTTTCCCTGGATGGCACTTAGAGTGTACTGCCATGAGCACCAAATATCTTGGGAATCATTTTGACATTCACGGAGGCGGAATGGATTTAAAATTCCCTCACCACGAGTGTGAAATCGCTCAAAATGAAGCTTGCACGGGTCAGGCGCCAGTAAATTACTGGATGCATGCGAACATGCTTACTTTAAACGGAAAGAAAATGGCAAAATCGACTGGAAACAATATTCTTCCAGGCGAAATTCTTAGCGGAGACAACAACATCTTAAGCAAACCATTCTCTGCTTCTGTAACTCGTTTTTTCATGCTTCAAGCACATTACAGAAGCATCTTAGATTTTTCTGACGATGCTATTGTTGCGGCCGAAAAAGGATATAAAAGATTGATGGAAGCACTAGATGCTTTACCAAATATTACTGCAGGAAATTCTAGTTCAATAGATTTTGCTGCTTGGAAACAGCTTTGCTACGATGCAATGAATGATGATTTCAACACGCCAATTTTAATCGCGCAGCTGTTTGAAGCCGTTCGCTACATCAATTTATTAAAAGATGGCAAAGAAACGATTTCTGCTGATGATTTAGCCGATTTCAAAAAAGCCGTAAATGCTTTTGTTTTTGACGTTTTAGGACTCAATGATGACAAAGCTGCTGATGGCGATAGCGATAAACTGGAAGGTGTAGTAAACATGCTTATCGAAATGAGAAATCAAGCGAGAGCAGATAAAAACTTTGCGCTTTCTGACCAAATTCGCGATCAATTAATTGCTTTGGGAATTCAGCTTAAAGACGGAAAAGAAGGAACTACTTTTAGCATTCAATAAAAAAGTATTCAATATTAGTTTTTAGTGTTTCATTCATTCTGAACACTAAAAACTGAGTATTGAACACCAACTAAACGATACAAGAAAAATATGTTTTCAAAAATTCTGATATATCCGTTTGTATTGTTAGTCCGCTTTTATCAGACTGCCATTTCACCGTTTACACCGGCTTCTTGCAGATTTGAGCCAACTTGTTCGACATATATGATTCAGGCATTGCAAATTCATGGATTGTTTTATGGCGGATTTTTAGGCGTCAAGCGCATTTTAAGCTGTCACCCTTGGGGAAGAAGCGGTTACGATCCTGTACCAGAAAAGAAATGCAACCACAAACATTAACTTTTTAGGAAACGGTACTTTACATTAAATATTTATTTTTACAGCTATATAAAAACATTTATACATGACACACGCCTTAAATTTAGTTTGGAATCCTTCTGAGGGAATCAACTTAGGATTTTTTATGATTCGCTATTACAGCTTAATGTTTGTAATTGCTTTTGGTTTAGGATGGTTCCTAATGAAAAAGATGTTCGAAAGAGAAAACGAATCGATTGAAAAACTAGATTCTCTATTTGTTTGGACAGTTTTAGCCACTTTAATAGGCGCTCGTTTAGGTCATGTTTTCTTTTACGATTGGGAATATTTCAGAAATCATTTGCTTGAAATTTTCCTGCCGTTTAAATTTGAGCCTGAATTCCAATTTACAGGTTTCCAGGGATTAGCGAGTCATGGTGCAGCAATTGCGATTATTGTTGCGATGTATTACTACAGCAAAAAAATTCTAAAACGTCCATTGTTATGGATTTTAGACCGAGTTGTAATTCCTGTTGCAAGCGGTGCTATTTTTGTACGTTTAGGGAATTTCTTTAATTCAGAAATTATTGGTCACGAAACTACTTCCGCATTCGGAATCCGTTTTCTTCATGATAAATTCAGTAAAGCTGAAGCAGTTCAAAAAACGGGAATAGCCGATCCAAAAGAAGCTTATAACGCAATAGCTTCAGATCCAAGATTTGCTAATTTGCTAGCAGAAGTTCCTTCAAGACATCCTACTCAGCTTTACGAAGCAATCTGTTACGTTTTTGTTTTTGCTATTTTATACTTTTTATACTGGAAAACAAATGCAAGACTTAAATCTGGTCTATTATTCGGATTGTTTTTAGTTCTTTTATTTGTTGTGCGTTTCATCGTAGAGTTTGTAAAAGAAAGCCAAGGTGGTTTTGAGAGTGAATTAGGCTTGTTTTCGACAGGACAATGGCTAAGCATACCATTTATCATTATCGGGCTTTTCTTTGTTATTAGAGCACAAAGAAATCCTTTAGCAGAATCATAAAATATAACTCCTTTTAATAAAAATGCCCAATATTTGAGATATTGGGCATTTTCTTTTTATAGCTTTAATTTACATCCAAATATGGATTTAAAGTTTCAGCTAGTTCATTGAGCCAATAGAAACTGTCTCTTAATTTGTTTTCTTGCTGGATGTTTTCTTGTTCGCTCATCACGTTTAGTGCGAGAGCAAAATTGACCTGTCTTAATGCTTTCGCCATAGACTGCGCGTCAATTCTATCGTTGAAGAAATTCATCAGCCTGATTTCGGCTTCTTTTGAAAGGGTTTTGGAACTCATAATCTTAACTTTTAGGGAAATATAAAACCCGCGTAGGTTAGGTGTCCTACGCAGTTAAGAACGCGTTGCAGTTGTTTCCAATACCGCCACCATACCACACGGGCAAACTTTTTTTCTGTGATCATAATTCTTAATTTTTAGGAAGTGCAAATATATTAAAAAAGACTAGTTTTAATAAGTAGGAAAAGTAATCTTTTTTCTTTTTTTAATTAGCTTCATTTACATAGGCAAACCAATACTACCATTTTTAGTATCATCGAATAATTTTTTAAAATCAGGAATGTTGTAGTAGTTACTTCTTTTGAATTCTTCTTCAAATTTTTCATCATTTAATTTTGGGAAAAAGGTATAAACATAACCTTGGTCAATACTTTGAGTGAATTTTGTTGCATAATAACAATATAGCGCATAGATTTTTGCCTTATCCCTGAAATTTGCATCCTCAACTTTTGGTAGTTCTGTTTTTCCTCGTAGATAAAGAAGATAGTTTTCCTTGCTTTTGTTATCAGCTTTGGTCATAACTTCAAAAATCTCTTTATGGAGAATGTATCTGTTATTACAAGTTTTGGTAAATAATAATTTGTCAAATTCATCATCATTTAGGTTTCGGTCTAAAACCCATTTTAGTAAATCTTTGTCTTGAACATAACCGAAAACTTTTACAAGTGATTCTAAAAAGTATTCATCATTGAATTTTAGCCATACCAAACTTGCTTTGTTATCATTGAATAGATATTTGTTGCGGTTGATTAAAGTTTGAATATTTTTTTGTCTCTTTTGCGATAAATCTGATATATCTTTCCACTTTGTGATAGTAACTTTATCATTCTCCTTTGTCCTGATTTCTGACGGTATATTATTTTCAAAGTCAATTAAATAAGGAAATTCCTTTTGATAATCTATGATTTCAGGAATAGCGTATAATTCAGTAATGAAGTTGTGTTTTTTTATTATGTATATTAGATATGGCTTAATATCGATTGAATTATCATTTCTATAAAAATTCATTGTTTTAGAACATTTTTCTTCAAAATTTATACATAATGTAGATTTACTTGAAGCAGGGTCAATTAATCGACCAAAGATTTTATAAATTCTATCATTAAAATTCTGCTCGTCAATTTTTGAAAAACTATTTTTCTTTAATATTTTATCTAAAAAAAGAATTGAATAATCTAGATCATTATTCGTGTAAGAATAGGTTTCTATATCAAAAGAGTTTTCGTACAAACCAGTCGAACCCTTTGACAGCTGATTTTCTAATATTTTTTCATTCATTGTTTGTTCCTTTTTAATCTGTGAATCTTTTATTTTATTCTTATTTTTTTTGCAATTAGTTGTTAAAAAAAGAAGGAAGATTATAATTATTATTTTATTTCTCATATTTAAAGATTATCTTGATTTTTCATAATTTAATTCTTCTCCATCTGAGGATAGCTTAGGCAATATTTTTTCTTCATCAGAAGGCATATAATTCTTTGGCTTAATTAACCAAAACTTTGTACCTAATCCTTTTTTTGAAACTGGATTTGTACATATAGTTCTTTTTCCTTTTCCATCGCCTTTTTTTCCATCTGATTGATTTCCTCCTAAATAAATTAAGTTTTCCCCATTTTTTGAAATACCAGCTAAAAATGCGACATGAGAATATGAAAAAACAATTACAGTACCTGGAAAGGCATCTTCAATATTCGTGATCAATTCCCCATCTTGCCATCCGTCCAGATTTGATCTTTTTTCTTTTGCCAAAGTAGGGGGAAGCCAATCTAATGCCGCTTCATTTTTAATAGGGTTTGTATTTTTATATTCACTAACTTGGGAAAAGCACCAGTTTACAAACGCCGCACACCAAAATGTCTCATTGGTTCCTGCAGGGTAACTGCTTTTATCAAAATAAGTGTAGATTTTTTCCTTTAATGGGGATTCGGTTTGTCTAATACCTCCAAAATCTTTTAATTCCTTAATTGCATATGGATACCAAGGCGCTGTTCCATCACTCTTTTTGGGTTCTTCCTCTTCAACATTCTCACATACTCCCTTAAATAGATACTTTGCTCCAGGATTATAATGTTCTTTTTTTAATTCTAACATAACATCTGCAACTGTAGTTTTTCCATTAATAAATCCCCAACGGTCTTCAAAACGTTGTCTGGTATAAACCCATTTCTTTCTTTGTGTATGTTCTTCGCCTTTCATAAAAGACGGGTTGGAAGCATAGCCGTATTTTGTTACCCAAGGTTCAATACCAATATTAATCCCCCTTTGCTTAGCGCTTGTTTGGCTTCCATCGCCATCTGGTACCGATATGCTTTCGTCGAAAAGAACATAATCAGGATTATTTCCATTTCCTACAGCATTGGGTTTTTAAACATGCAAATACAAGTCTACCATGTTTGATATTTCTTTCTTTGAAGCAAAATAGTCGTGAACATAATCCATTTGCTGTATGAAAGTCATTTTTTTTAAAGCAGATCTCGTTGTGCCTAATTTTTTGGCTGAAGCATCACTGAATTGTATTAAACCAGAATAGTCAGCTCCATTGTCAGCGTAAGGCTTAAACATGTTTTTCTCACCCGTTTCAAGATGCATAATAGCCATTAGTTCACTTGCTTTGTCTTTCTTTTTATCCTCTCCCCAAAGTTTTGCGCATACTTCTAGAACTTTTTTGCGTTCGTCGCAGGTTAATTTATTGCTCCAATAGAAATTATTTTCTTTACAAACACAGTTTGTTTTATTTTTATCTACCCAATGCCCACCAATATTAACAGTCAAGTAGCTATTAATCTTTTCAATAAATGGATCTTTCCAGATTTCTTTTTTTACATCAACTTTCTGTTCCTGATAATCATGCGCTTTTCTATCAGCTTTTGCTATTCCTCTGGTTTCTTTTTTAGAAGGACCTTTTGTTCTGCGGGAGATGGTTTTTGAGTTTCAGATGGTTTTGAAGCGGTGTAAATTTGATATTTGGGACACATAAATTATCTAAAATGACATTCAAACGTGATTGCTTTTCTCTATGTTGTAAAACTTCTATTGAAAAGACTCCGCTTTTATCTTAGTTTTATAAACATATCCTTTTTTGCCTTCCTTGGTTTGTACCAACCACCAATCTCCTGAATTATCCAATACTTGAACTTCAGAACCAGTGCTTATTTTTTGAAGAATTTCAGAAGATGTATTTTTCTCTTTTCTCAGATTTGTATAGCCGTCTGAATCGTTTATTTTATATTTAGAGTTATAACTTAAAGAATTTGAATATTCATGTTCAAGATAATTTTTTAACCTTTCAAAACCATAATAATTATTATTCTGTAAAACTTTTATATAATCTGGGTTTTCATCCAAATCCTCATCTACAATCCCTGTTATCCCTGACAAAATAATTTCATTTAATAAGAAAGCAATTTGATAATCACTTTTTTGAAAGTCATTTGGCTTTTTTCTGATTTCTTGGATTAAGTCTGAAAAATTAGAATAAACATCAGCTCCAACAACAACACCATAGTCTGTTGAAATTTCATTATTAAATTTTATTTCCCTTAATTTCTTAACCATCTTTTCACGTAATTTCAATTTGGTTTCATGATCTTGAAACAGAAGTTCAATAAGTACTGATTTACTTTCAAAATTAGTACGGCTAAAAACAAATTTTAATATGTCATTGTTTTCAGTAAATCCATAAACACTTACCAAATCATCCAATAGATATGGATGTCTTAATTTCAACCAAGCTAAAGCTGGGTTGTCATCATAAAATATAAATTTATTGTAATTACTAATTAATTGACCATCTATTTCTTCCCCGTCAGAATTTTCCACATATATTAAATTATAATCCTTAATAACAACAACAGGAAACATATCATTTTCTAAAACAATAATATTTGTATAATCTTTGATATCCCAATTATAATAGAATTTAATCTTATCGTAGAATGTATTTGTATCTGGTACCTTATAACCATACTTATTTACTTCAGATCTTATTCTTTCCTTATTGTCAGTAATAAATTTTTCAAAATTTATATTCATACCTCCATCATTAAAAATATTGAATGATGAAATTTTTTCGTTTGTTTGCCTATTCATTTTTTTATTTTTTTCATGTTGTCCATTGCAAGAAGCAGATAAAATAATTAGTGAAATACTAATATATTTCATTTTGTTTTTTATAATATTCCAGTCCATTTCGTATCTCCTATTTCTGTATTATCCCATTTTTCTTCTTTTACAGACCTCTGTTCTACAATAATCCTTACAGGTCGCTCATCATTTAGTGGTAAGTCTTCTAATTTCGAAAGCAATTCTTCTACTAATTTTGTATCTTGACCAGTTACCGTAGTCAAACAACCAATAGAATATTTTGGACTATATTGATGAATAGCAATACCTGCTCTTATTCCATGTGGTCCATTAATGGATGCAGATTTACCATCATCACTCAGATATATTTTGTATTTTTGACCATCAGATTTAGGGATTAAATAATATTCTCCAGGTGGAGTTTCATTATTTTTTCCGTATCTCATATTAGAATGCTTCCCATATTTGGTTTTATCACCATGTGCATCTCTTGATAGAAAAATAGAATAATCTTCAACAGGTAATTTATTTTCAGTTTTTTGTTTCTTGTATGTCTCTAGCGACATATTAAAATAAATATTAGTTTTATAAACAACCCAATCTTGGATTTTTTTTGAACCCTCACCAGAAACAACTACAACAGTTCCTATATCTAGATTTGAAAAAGTACCTGCTTTACAATCACTAAGCTTTAATATATCATTAGCTTTTTTGAAAAATCTTTGCCTCTCTTTCAAACCATCAGCGATCGCATTAATTTTTAAAGAAACTTTTTCAACAGCTTTTGCATTATTTTCATTTGCAAGAGAATTTATATTATTCTTGCCCCAATAAGCCAATGCACTAGTTATAGCATCTTTTGGATTATTTTTCAATTTGTATGGGTTGTCTCCATCTGTCCAATCTACATCAGGTTCATTATCATCCTTCATATGAGTATTGAAATATCTTTCTAGATTTTGATAATTCTCCTTCCACGTAATCTGTTTAAAGCCTTTCCCACTATACAACCATCCATCTCCTGTGTTTATGTGTAATCTGCCTAGCGGGTGTGTGTGTCCATATATTGCATTAGCCAATTCAATTTGTTGATTTAAAGTTAGCCCAGGCGTAGGTAATCGATTAATTCTTCCTAACCTTTTCGCCTCGGTTTCTTTTTCAAGACGTGTTCTAAATTGATTAAAATATGATGAGAATTTACCTATAAGCTTCTCCCAATACCAATTAAAGTTTTCCTGCAAACTGTAAAATTTACTTTCTTGAGAAATTTGAGCTAAAAAGTGAGCCTTTCGTATACAAGTATTTATGCCAACTTTTTTACGATATATATTTAAATAAGGAAGAGCGGCTCTTATCATGGTTTCATCCTCAACTAGACAATTGTTTCTTTTGTCTACACAAATCTTTTTAATTTCATCAAGTGTAATATCTTTATCACAATTTGGGCAATCACTTTTTTTCTGATGCCAAATTGAATCCCCAACATCAACCATTAACAGACTATTTATAAATTCCTGTTGCGGGTCGTAATTAACGGTAGGTTTTACATCTATTTTCTGCTCCAGATAATCATTCGCTTTTCTATCTGCTTTTGCTATTCCTCTGGTTTCTTTTTTAGAAGGTCCTTTTTGTTGTGCGGGAGATGTTTTTTTAGTTTCGTTTTCAGATGGTTTAGAAGCAGAAGTTTTGGAAAGTATATCTACTTTATAATCTGGATTAATTACATTAATATCTTGGGTAGGTTTCGAAACTTTTTTGTAAAACTCTGCTGTCACATAATATTCATGAAATGCGCCTTCGTTAGACTCATTGGGTGACGTTTTTGCATTGGCAAGCCAAACTTTGCTGGGGTCAAAAGTAAATTTGACATCGGCTATTCCATTTAATACATTGGCTTCTTTTGTTTCAATACTAATATCAGAAAGGTCTTTTTTGCCTCCGTCATTTTCCCATAAAGTAACGTTTATGCGAAATTTTTCCATGTTCAGACAATGCACGCGAGCTGTAATCGTTTCGCCGTAGCTAAATAGTTTAGTAGGCTTTTTTCCAAGGTTGTCCAAAATTTCTACATGCAGTATCTTGCTTTCTGCATTTTCTTTTGTTTTTATATCCAGAACTGCTTTTTCGCCATTGGCATCAACTAGCATCCTGATTCCTTTTCGTTTAAGGCTAGGTTGGGTAAATGTATACTCTACGGTTGCACCGGTCTTATTGTTTTTGGTCATTTTTACCCATTCTTTTCCCAATAATATCCAGACACTCCATTTAATATTTTCGTCAGGTATATTTTGCAGTGGTTCCATGAAATTTGATGGAGCAGAATTGCCAAAAAAATCATGTATAGAGTAATATTCTTGTATCCCTATCACAGGATTGGCATTGCCATATATCTTTACTTTGCTCATAATTTTATACTATTTAATAACAATCAGAAAGCTGTTCTTCTAATTCATCTGGATTTAACAAAGGATTAATCTGCTTTAAGACATCGCGATCTGCTTTTTGCATCTGCTGGCTTCCTAACTCGGCTATTTGTCCATGTTTAAAAATTTCTATGCATTTTGGTCCGCCTATAGGACATCCCGCTTTGCTGTCTTCTATCAAAATCTTGCCTTGATTGCTCAATGTTACTTTCTCGTAAGGATCGTCCCACAAGGTTATGGTCGCCATGCAGGGTTTATTACCACTTGAAGTAGGCTGTAAAGTGCATTTGCCAAAAGTGCCACTCTTTAAGGTTTGATTGATATCTTTGGTTGTAGCTATCAATTTTTTATTGGCTCCTTTGTCGTTGGCAAAATGTTTTTTTTGAGATTTTACTACTAAAATATCCGTGGCACTTGGGTCTTCACTAAACTTGCATTTGCAGGTTGCGCCATCTACAACAACATATTTCTCCATAATCTTAATTTTTTATTATTCTACTAAAAGTGACATCCTACTATCTACAGTAATTTTGCTCTCGTCTAAATTTTTAACTTCAACTGTAATTTTTCGTTTCATATCAATTAAATCACATTCCAAATGCAGTTCTTCTATGAGATAATTATTAGGATTCAAAAAATATTGAGCTTGGTAATATTCTTCGACATTTTTGTCTTCAGATTTTCCGCTTTGGGTTATTTCAATCTGATTTAGATCGTTGAGATAAGGATTCACCTTTTCAGAAATTAAAAACTCCAAATCTTCGGTTTGGGCAATTACAGGAAAATATAATTTTCGTTCCGTTTCAAAACTTTGAGTGTAGGCTCTGTGTATTCCGTTAAAATAAGCCCTCAAGAACCAGTTTCCAGATAGAAGTTTTACCAATAAGCTGTTATCTTCAATTGCACTTTCAATATTTTTAGTGAGCTGGGCAAAAGTTTTCCCATCAAACAATTCCCTAATGCTGTATTTTTGTTTTTCCCAGCGTTCTTTTAGTTTGTCATAACTATTTAAATCTATCCATTTGCCGTATTTATTTACAACTATTCGTAAAGGAAACAGAAGTTCTGAAGTCTTTTCTGCGACCGTATATACTCTTGTATCAATTGGTTCTCCGTCTATTAATAGTTCTGAAGTTTTACTTATTTCAATAAAATGATAATTGTCTTGTTGGGTATCAGGTTTCAATCTTAATAGGCTGAAATTTTGTTCAAGAGTCTGTTTTTTTCCTTCCTTTTCAATTGTGTACAAAACCGAATAGTTACGATTGAGTTCAAAAGGGTTAAAAGGAAGGACATTATCTTGACTTACAAATAAAACGGGTTCTTTCTCCTTTTCTTTATCATCTTCTTTTTTCATATGCTATCCATTTATTTTATAGGTCCTTCTTCATCAGGCTCTTTTAATTCATTAATCTTTTTCTGTTCTGAATCTTCATTGTGCGAATCAGTGTTGTATATTTTAGCATCGGGTATTTTCTTTATTTCTGGAGGAGCATTTTTCTCCGTTTTACGCTCACATACTATTACTGAGTTTTCCTTGATTAAATTGGATTCCATATCGTATAAAGCATCTATGTATTTTGTTTTTTCATACCATTTGGATTGAGGATAGAAAACCCAATTGTAATTTTGTTTATTTGGCATCATTACTTCAATCTGATTTTCTGGATTACTTTGGTTATATCCATTTACTGCAAGAAAAAACAAACGCCCAAATTTGACGCCTACAGGTGCTTTTGCTCGTATAGAAATATATTTTTCATCACTGTATTCTTTTTTTATTAAGAGTGTAATCAATAAAATGCCATTCATTTCATTGCTCTTAATTGTTTTATAAAACTTATCAGGTGTCCATGTAGTTATTTTTTTTGGGGGTATAAGCATCATAAAACAAAACGCTTTATCAATCGCAGTGGGAACTACGAATAGTATAAAATGGCCACACATTATAAAAGTAAAATTTATGCCGTTTAAGGCTGTATAAATAATAGCAAACAGCAGGCTTGAGTATAATGGGGCAACAGATGCGAAAAGGAGTTCTACAACAAAACTCTTTTGCTTGAATTCCTGAAAATAATTACGATAAATCCAAACATGAAAAACCCCAAACACTAAAGATACTATCTGATAAAAAAGAAGTTCTTGACTAAGGTTTGTAAATCGCTTATTATGACCTAAAAATGCAATAAGCGCATAAATCAATGCCAATATCAAAGCATAGGCATAGAATTTCTTTTTATACTCTTTTGCAAAGTCTTTTATTTTATCGCTAATAAGTAAGGTAAGGATACTACTAAGCGCAATTATCACAATTAAATATATTATGATATTGACATCAATAAGATTTACTAAGTACTTTTTAATCATTTCAGTAATATTTAAGCACTAATGTAATCTTTTTATTTCATTTTAAACCAAAAATATATTATTTTTCTTTCATTTAAGAATTTTTATTTAATAAAAAAAAGGACTATGTCCTTGAGTGTTTTTTACAATTAATTATTATTTCATAAAATCATTACAAAATATATAATTTTAAACCAAATCCTTTACAATTGATACGAGATACCAAATTCGATATTCTTCGTATTATATCCAGCATTACTGCTTCCTAAACCTGCATTTGAAACGTGCCTTAAGCTTGGACGAATATCAAACTGCATTTTATTATAACCAACCGTAAAACCAAGCGCTAAAACATCGGCAAAAGCAAATCCTTTAGACATTCTTTCTGTTTCTGTATCTGTAATAAGAGGTCCAACACTTCCTAAAACATAAAACGAACACACTTTACCGATAGGTTTACGAACTAGAAAACCACAATTAATCACATATTCGCGAACATCCTTTAGACGCGTATATTCATCTCTTTTTTGCTGATAATTTGGCGTTTCAGGCTTAACAAAATAGAAATTCAATAATTGGTGTTTTCCAAAATTGATTTCAGGTTGAATTAAAACTTCGTATTCAAAATTTTTAGTCTCTTTTATCTTGTAATAGAGTTGCGCCTTATAAAAATGATTTTCAAAAGTATAATCAGTATTACTAAATTCACTTCCGAATCCATAACTCAAACCTAATCTATAATTACTGCTTTTCTCTTGTGCTTGAAGCTGAAAAGCAACAAATAAAGCAATTATAAAAAATCTTAGTTTTTGAATCATAATTTGTTTTGGATTGGCAGATGCAAACATAAAAAAAAGATCCAGTTTTCACTGGATCTTTCTATTTAATTAAAATAAGGTTTTTAATTATGCCTTATTGTGTTTGTCTTCGATTGTGTGTTTCTCATCACTTGAAATCGTGTCAACCAATACTGGTGTAGCGATAAATAATGAAGAGTAAGTACCAACGATAATACCGATCAACATTGCAAAGATAAATCCTCTGATAGATTCTCCACCGAAAATAAACATCGTTAATAATACGATAATCATCATTAATGAAGTATTCAATGTTCTAGATAATGTAGTATTAATAGAAGCGTTTACAATATCTTCAAAGCTACCTTTACGGTTTCCTATGATAAACTCTCTTACCCTGTCAAATACAATTACTGTATCGTTCATAGAATAACCAATTACAGTTAAGATCGCAGCGATAAAGTGCTGATCCATTTCCATGTGGAATGGCATGAATTTGTAGCATAATGAATAAATTCCTAATACGAAGATTACGTCGTGAGCAACAGCTGCAATCGCACCTAATGAATACTGCCATTTACGGAAAGATACCATTAAGTATAAGAAAATAACTGCCATCGCACCAAGAACTGCCCAGTAAGAGTTAGTTTTAATATCTTCAGAGATAGAAGCACCTACTTTAGAAGCTTGTAATACTCCAACTCTCTTACCATCAAATGAGTTGATGAATTTATCGTAAGTTGTATTTGGGAAATACTTCTGTAAAGCAGCATATAATTTTTGGTTTACTTCCTCATCAATAGCAACACCGTCTTCTTTAATTTTATATTTAGTAGTGATTTTCAATTGATCATCATCACCTAAAATTTTAGCCTCAACCGGAGTACCGAAAGCTGCAGACAATTCGTCTGAAACTGCAGTAGCATCAACTGGTTTTTCAAATTTAACTTGGAAAGTTCTTCCTCCAACAAAATCAACACCTTCATCTAATCCGTTAACGAAGAAGATAGATACTAAACTTACTACTGTTACAATAGAAGAAAAGATATAAGTGAACTTTTTGATTTTGATGAAATCAAAGTGGAAGTTTGTAAACCAGTTTTTAGTAATACTTGTAGAGAAAGTCAAATCTGCTTTTCCTGCAATATTTCTGTCAATGAAAATTCTAGCAATAAAGATAGAAGTAAACAATGAAGTTACGATACCAATTAATAATGTTAATGCGAAACCTTTAATAGGACCTGTTCCGAAAATAAACAAGATAGCTCCAGTTAAAACGTGAGTAACGTTAGCATCAATAATAGAACGCATTGCACCATGCCATCCGTAAGAAGCTGTAACTGCTTCAGAAAGAGATTTTCCTTCACGCAATTCCTCTTTCGCTCTTTCGTAGATAATAATGTTCGCATCTACCGCAGTACCTAATGTAAGTACGATACCTGCAATACCTGGTAATGTCAATACAAAACCAAAACTTGCCATAATTCCGAATAAGAATAGTAAGTTTAACAATAAAGCAAGGTTTGCATACCAACCAGCTTTACCATAATAGAATACCATCCAAACGCAAACTAATAAGAAACCTAATACAGAAGAGATTGTACCTGCATCAATAGCCGCTTGTCCTAAAGATGGACCTACAACAGTTGATTGAATAATATCTGCAGAAGCTGGTAATTTACCTGCATTTAATACGTTAGCTAAATCTTTTGTTTCAGCGACATCAAATGAACCTGTAATCTCAGATCTTCCTCCAGCAATAGGACCGCTTGTTACACCTGGAGCAGAATATACGATATCATCTAATACAATAGCAATGTAGCTTTTTTGAGCAAATGCTCTTCCTGTCAATTCTTCCCAAACTTTAGCACCTTGGCTGTTCATCTGCATAGAAACTGCAGGTTTACCCATTTGGTCAAAAGTATCTTTTGCATCAGTTACAACACCACCGCTCATAGCTGGCGCATTGTCTCTGTTTCCTTTTAAAGCATACAATTCTACAACTTCAACATCTGCTGCAGTTTTTGGATCTTTTGCTTTAGGATCTTTTATAGTTGTTGGCTTACTCCATACAAATTTAGCGTAGTGCTGATCAGCAGCCAATAAAACTCTAATTTCTGGTCTTTTAAAATATTCATTGATAGAAGCAGTATCTTTAGGTGCAAAATAACCTAAAACTGGTCCGCCACCATTACCAATCATTTTATCAAACAAAGGATTGTTTCCTTTTTTAACATCTGAAGAATCTTTAGCATCTGTTAATAATGCATTTAATGAATCTTTAGCAACAGTTTTAGTTTCAGTCTTTTTAACTTCAGTTTTCTTTAAAGCTTCGTTTGCCGATACTAAGAAATTACCGATTTCTTCAATTTTGAAAGTTTCCCAAAACTCTAATTGAGCTTTTCCTCCTAATAATTTTTTAATTCTATCAACATCCTTAGCACCTGGAAGCTCAACTAAGATTCTTCCTGTTTCTCCCAATTTTTGGATGTTTGGCTGAGTAACACCAAATTTGTCGATACGCTCTCTTAATACTTTAAAAGCGCTTTCTACAGACTCATCAACTTTTCTTTTGATAACTTTTTGAACTTGCGCGTCAGACATTTGAAAGTCTACTCCACCTTCTCCTTGAAGGCTTCTGTTAGCGAAAATATCTGGAGATGCTAATTTTACAGTTCCTTTTGAATTTGCTTCAAAAGCTTCAAAAAACTTATTTAAATATGTTTTGTTTCCTTCTAAATTTGCAGATGCATCAGCTAATGATTTATTAAAAACTGGATTTTTAGAATTATTAGCCAAACCTTTTAATACATCTTTAATAGAAATTTGAAGAATTACGTTGATTCCTCCTTCTAAGTCAAGACCTTTATTAAGCTGTTTGTTTTTCACTTCGTTATAAGTGAAATCAGTAAAACCAAGATTTAATACTTTTTCTTTACCAATAGAATCTAAATATTTCAGCTCTTTATCAGGGTTATCTCCTGCAAAAGCTTTAGCTTCACTTTTGACACTATTTGCCACAAAAGTGAAGGATAGTTGGTAAATACTTACCAATGCAAATAGAATTGCGAAAAATTTAATAAGTCCTTTATTCTGCATTATTACTAAAAATTAATTATGTTTTATTTTTGATTTTGTTTTAAAGTCCCATAAAATAAGCCCTGACATTATTTTTTAAAACAAAAAAACGAGATCACGAATTACCAATTTTTTTTTAAACCGAGCAAATATATAATTAACGAAAATATTAACCAATTTATTTATTAATTAATCTCAAAAAAAAAGCTGCAAAAGTGCAGCTTCTTTTCTTTTTTGCCGTTTTTATTATACTAAAATCGTTTTTAGGGCATCATTCATACTACGAACTGCATCTGCACTTTTAGCAAATAATGCTTTTTCCTGATCGTTTAATTTAATATCAACTATCTCTTCTACTCCGTTTTTACCAATTATGCATGGCACACCGATACAAATATCATTCTGCCCATATTCTCCTTCTACAAAAACAGAACATGCAATCATTTTTTTCTGATCGTTTAAAATGCTATCTACCACATAAGCTACAGAAGCCCCTGGAGCGTACCAAGCTGAAGTGCCTAAAAGTCCAGTAAGAGTAGCTCCTCCAACCATAGTATCTGCTGCAACTTTCTGCAATACTTCTTCTGAAAGGAACTGTGATACTGGAATTCCATTATAAGAAGCTAAACGTGTTAACGGAATCATAGTGGTATCTCCATGACCTCCAATTACCATTGCCGAAATATCATTTGCAGGTTTATCCAAAGCTAATGAAAGGTAAGTTCTAAAACGAGAACTATCTAAAGCACCGCCCATTCCTATTATTCTATTTTTCGGAAGACCTGTAGCTTTCAAAGCCAAATACGTCATCGTATCCATCGGATTGGAAACTACGACAATTATAGTATTAGGAGAATATTTTAGTACATTTTCGGCAACTGTTTTTACAATTCCTGCATTAATACCTATTAATTCTTCTCTTGTCATTCCTGGTTTTCTCGGAATTCCTGATGTAATTACTACTACATCGCTTCCCGCGGTTTTAGAATAATCGTTGGTAACTCCCGAAACTCTGGTATTAAAACCTGTGTTTGTGGCACACTGTGTAATATCCAGCGCCTTCCCCTCTGCAAAACCTTCTTTAATATCCAACAATACTACTTCGCTTGCAATTCCTCTATAAGAAATGACATCTGCACAGGTAGCTCCAACATTTCCTGCTCCTACAATGGTAACTTTCATATTTTTTACTTTATCGGTTATTAATTATGTCTATTCTCTAAAAAGACAATTCGTTTAATTGTCTAGTAAATTTAAACAATTAAACGAATTGAAATTATTAATTTTTCATTTTATGCGTCGATATTTGCGTAAACTGCATTTTTCTCGATAAACTCTCTACGAGGAGGCACTTCATCCCCCATCAGCATAGAGAAAACTTGATCAGCTTCTGCAAGACTTTCAATATTAACCTGACGTAATGTTCTGAAATTCGGATCCATTGTAGTTTCCCATAATTGCTCCGCGTTCATCTCTCCAAGACCTTTATAACGTTGGATAGAAGCACTTCCTCCCATTCTTTCGTTAGCTTGATCACGCTGAACATCATTCCAAGCGTATTCTTTTTTGTTTCCTTTTTTAACTAAATATAAAGGTGGCGCTGCGATATATACGTGACCTTCCTCAATAAGCTCTTTCATAAAACGGAAGAAGAACGTTAATATTAAGGTAGAAATGTGGCTACCATCGACATCGGCATCACACATGATGATTACCTTATGATATCTAAGTTTTTCAAGATTTAACGCTTTACTATCTTCAGCAGTTCCAACCGTTACTCCTAATGCAGTAAAGATATTTCTAATCTCTTCGTTTTCGAACACTTTATGGTGCATCGCTTTTTCAACGTTCAAGATCTTACCACGCAATGGCAGAATCGCCTGAAAGTTACGATCACGTCCTTGTTTTGCTGTTCCACCAGCCGAATCTCCCTCGACAAGGTAAACTTCACATCTTGCTGGATCTTGCTCAGAACAGTCTGATAATTTCCCTGGCAATCCGCCGCCTCCCATAACAGTTTTTCGCTGTACCATTTCACGCGCTTTTTTGGCTGCGTGACGTGCCTGAGCCGCTAAGATTACTTTTTGGATAATTACTTTTGCATCATTTGGATTTTCCTCCAAATAATTTTCAAGCATTTCTCCAACTGCCTGAGAAACTGGAGAAACAACCTCTCTGTTTCCAAGTTTAGTTTTAGTTTGTCCTTCGAACTGAGGTTCTGCAACTTTTACCGAAATAATAGCTGTTAATCCTTCACGGAAATCATCTCCTGATATTTCGAATTTCAATTTATCCAACATTCCAGAAGCATCGGCATATTTTTTAAGCGTTCTTGTCAAACCACTTCTAAAACCTTGCAAATGCGTTCCTCCTTCGTGCGTATTGATATTGTTTACATAAGAAAAAATATTCTCCGTATAACTTGTATTATAGATCAAAGCAACCTCAACTGGAATTTCACCTTTTTCGTGATCCATACTGATTACGTGAGAAATAATTGGCTCACGGTTTCCATCTAAATAACGGATATATTCTTTTAATCCTTCATCTGAATGAAAAACTTCGCTTCTAAATTCTCCTTTTTCATCAACTTCTCTCTTATCTGTAAAGGTAATTGTGATTCCTTTATTCAAGAAAGAAAGTTCACGCATACGAGCTGAAAGCGTATCGTATGAAAACTCAGTAGTCTGCTGAAAAATAGTATCATCTGGGAAGAAAGTCTGGCGCGTACCTCTTTTCTCTGTTTCACCGATTTGTTTTACAGGATATAAGGCTTTTCCTCTTTCGTATTCCTGCTCATAAATTTTACCTTCTCTAAATACAGTAGATTTCATGTGAACAGAAAGGGCGTTTACTACAGAAACCCCAACCCCGTGCAAACCTCCTGAAACTTTATATGAATCTTTGTCGAATTTACCTCCGGCACCAATTTTTGTCATTACAACCTCAAGTGCAGAAACACCTTCTTTTTTATGCAAATCAACTGGAATACCACGTCCGTTATCTTCAACTGTAACAGAACCATCTTCGTTTATTGAGACACTAATGGTGTCGCAATGCCCTCCCATTGCCTCATCAATAGAGTTATCAACAACCTCATAAACTAAATGATGCAGTCCTCGAACCCCTACATCTCCAATATACATCGATGGACGCATTCTTACGTGCTCCATTCCCTCTAATGCCTGAATACTATCTGCTGAATAATTGTTCTTCTTGATTTCTTCGCTCATATAATTTATTCTAAAAAATGTATTTACTGTCTAACACGCAAATATATAAAAACGCGAGCTATATACCCAGTAAATTACAACTTAAAGCACCTAAGTTATTAACACAATCGTCTGAAAAACCTAAAAATAAGTCCAAAAATGAATTTAAATTCGAAATTTTTGAAAATCCCAAAATTTTAAATGTCAAATTCTATTTTTGAAATCTGAAATATCGAATCAAAATTTTAAAATCCGCTTAAAACATTAAAATAAAAAACCGAAATCACATTAAAATGTTTTTCGGTTTTTCTATATCAGTCCCAACTTGGAATTTGGAATTTATTTTATTGATTTTTCCTTTTTTTTGGAATTTGGAATTTAAGAAATTGGAATTTTCCACTTTTAAGCAATAACAGTAGTTTTTACAGTTTCAAAATTACCATTTAAGTGTGCAGCATTTGCCCTTCCGCTTGGATCGAGATTTTCCTGCCATTTTGGTATCCATTTTCGAACAGTTTGCGCTGCACTGACCTGCGGATAGAATTTATGGAAAATCGATCTGTATAAATACGCTTCTTTAGTCGTTGGCGAATTGTACGGAAACTCAAGACTTGCTCCCGCCAATTGCTCATCTGTAACCTGCGAAGCGCAATATTCGATCAACTCATCAACCCAACTATATCCTACACCATCAGAAAATTGCTCTTTCTGACGCCATAAAACTTCTGAAGGCAAATAAGTATCTTCTGTATCAAAAGCTTTTCTTAAAATATATTTTTCAACGCCATCATACGTTTTTGGCTGTTTTTCTTCTGTTTTAATTCGAATCGCAACATCTAAAAATTCGGTATCCAAAAACGGAATTCGCACTTCTAAACCATTTGCCATTGTCGTTTTATCTGCACGTAGCAAATCGGCTGTAAACAGCTTCTGCACTCGTTCTATCGTTTCATCCTGAAATTCTTCTTCCGAAGGCGCATTTCTAAAATACAAATGTCCACCAAAAACCTCATCAGCTCCCTCGCCAGACAAGATTACTTTTATTCCTTGATCAGCGATAGCTTTAGAAAGCAAATACATTGGCACACCAGATCTTACCGAAATAATATCGTAAGTTTCGATATGATAAATTACTTTTTCTAAGGCTTTCACTCCTTCTTCTACAGAAAAATGAATTTCGTGATGTTCTGTCCCCAAAAATGCAGCTGCTTTTCTTGCCACAACATTATCTGGAGCATCAGCATCTAATCCAATAGAAAAAGAGTGCAGCTTTTCACCTTTTTCTTTTAGCAATCTGGAAGTTATAGCTGAAATTAATGAAGTATCTAAACCTCCTGACAGCACAACACCCAAAGGCACTTCGGCCAATAAACGTTTGCGTGTTGCCTGAATTAAGCTTTCGCGAATTAACTCTAAATCTAGTGGCTGAGTTGCATTTTTATGGTCTTCGTATTCTGGACGATAGTATTTTACAAAACCAGTTTTTGCTGTATAATAATGTCCTGGAGGAAAAGTAGAAAACGATTTGCATTGGTCTGCAATAGATTTCATTTCTGACGAAAAATAAATTCGTCCTCTTTCATCCAAACCATAATACAAAGGTTTTACCCCAATCGGGTCACGGCCAGCAATATATTTATCTCCATCGATCACCACAAAAGCAAAATCTCCATCTAATTTATTGCAGAAATCATATCCAAATTCTTCATACAGATGTACAATCACTTCTGAATCTGATTCTGTTCTAAAAGTATGGTGCTTTAATACCGTATTTTTAAGTTCTTTATAATTATAAATTTCCCCATCATGCACCATCCAAGCTTTATTAGTTCCTTGAATTGGCTGTTTCCCCGAATTAAGATCAATAATCGATAGGCTTTCATGACAAAGTATACTGCCATTTTCCATGATATGTATATCGCTCTCGTCAGGTCCGCGATGAGACATTCTTTCTGAAAGTTCTTTTACAAGTTTCGGGTCTTTTCCTTTTCCAATTACGGCCAATAATCCAGACATAATACTTCTATTTTATTTATTTACATTCAGTTTTTAGGCTAACTGAACATTAAAAAATCATTAAAATTTTTCATACAAAGCAAAACTAAATATTAAATTTTGCTTTTTGCTATTAAATTCTTAAAATACAATAGCATTTAACGTTTTTTTATGGGGTTTCAAATATATTAAAAGAAAGTTAAATAATTACAAATAACAAATCTTAGAGAGTCTTAATTATTTAATTTAACAGTTAAGACAAAAAAACGCTCTCTTAAAGAGAACGTTTTTCCGCAATATATATACTAATTCTAAAAATTAAACTCTATTTTATGCTTTAACGTAAGCATCGTCGTGAACATTTGCTACTGCTCTTCCTGATGGATCGTTTAAGTTTTTGAAAGCTTCATCCCACTCCAAAGCAATTTTTGTACTACATGCCACACTTGCTTCCTGAGGCACACACAATGCTGCTGCATCGCTTGGGAAATGTTCAGTAAAAATTGAACGATAATAGTATTCTTCTTTTGAAGTCGGCGTTTGCAAAGGAAATTTAAATCTCGCGTTTGCCAATTGTTCGTCTGAAACTTCTCTAGCTACCACTTCTTTTAAAGTATCAATCCAGCTGTATCCTACTCCATCAGAGAATTGTTCTTTTTGTCTCCAAGCCACACTTTCTGGAAGCATGTCTTCAAAAGCTTTACGAACTACCCATTTTTCCATTGGGTGCTCTTTGTTGATCATTTTATCTTGCGGGTTGATGCGCATGGCAACATCCATAAATTCTTTATCCAAGAATGGCACACGACCTTCAATTCCCCAAGCCGCTAAACTTTTGTTGGCACGTAAACAATCATACATGTGAAGTTTTCCTAATTTACGAACGTTTTCTTCGTGGAATTCTTTAGCGTTTGGCGCTTTGTGGAAATATAAATATCCTCCAAACAACTCATCTGCACCTTCTCCCGAAAGAACCATTTTGATTCCCATAGATTTGATCACTCTCGCCATTAACCACATTGGAGTTGAAGCTCTAACTGTAGTTACATCATATGTTTCAAGGTTGTAAATTACATCACGAACCGCATCTAATCCTTCTTGGATCGTAAATTTGATTTCATGGTGAATAGTTCCAATATGATCTGCAACTTTTCTTGCTGCTGCTAAATCTGGAGAACCTTCTAAACCAACAGAAAAAGAGTGCAATTGTGGATACCAAGCATCTGTAGTATCATCTGACTCAATTCTTTTTTGAGCAAATTTCTTAGCCACAGCCGAAGTAATAGAAGAATCTAAACCTCCTGAAAGTAAAACTCCGTAAGGAACGTCACTCATTAATTGTCTGTGAACTGCTGCTTCCAATGCTTTTCTGATTTCAGGAATGCTTGTTTCGTTATCTTTTACTGCATCGTATTCTGTCCAGTCTCTTTTGTACCATTGTACAAATTCACCGTCTTTACTTGATAAATAATGTCCTGGAGGGAATAATTCGATTTTTGTACAGTATCCTTCAAGAGCTTTTAACTCTGAAGCAACATAGAAAGTCCCGTGCTGATCCCATCCAATGTACAACGGAATAATTCCCATATGGTCACGAGCAACGAAATACTCGTCTTTATCTACATCGTAGATTGCAAATCCGAAGATTCCGTTTAATTCATCAACGAAGTTTACTCCTTTTTCTTTATATAAAGCTAAAATAACTTCACAATCACTTTCAGTTTGAAAGTTATATTTACCAGCAAATTGTTTACGCAAATCTCTGTGGTTGTAGATTTCACCATTTGCAGCCAAAACCAATTTTTTATCTTCTGTAAATAAAGGTTGTTTTCCTGACGCTGGATCTACAATTGCCAAACGCTCGTGAGAAAGAATCGCTTTATCATTGCTGAAGATACCGCTCCAGTCTGGTCCACGGTGACGAATGATTTTTGACATTTCTAATACTTGAGGCCTTAAAGCTTCGGCTTTTTGTTTAAGATCAAAGGCACATACAATTCCACACATAATTTTATATTTTATTTTATAAATTTTAATTTGATAGGGCAAAGATGTGATATTAGTTACAATTGAAAAACACAAAGCTCAATATCAATTACAATTATAAATCAAAACAACAATTTTACATACAAAATGTAAAATTTTGATATAAAAAAAAGTCTTAAACTTGAAATTTTTAATTTTGAGTATAAAACTGCTTTAAAATTGAAACTTTAAATCGGTTTTTTGAATTAAATTTTGAGTTATTTCGATATCAATGAAAGATTCGTAAAGAGAAGACAGAAAATTGTTCTGAAATTATTGTTTATCTAGCGGAACCTAGATTTTGAGTCTTACAAACTTTGTGGAATTACTTTATGTCTATTCTTTAGAGAACTTTGTCAAAGTTTAAAACTTTGACAAAGTGGTTGATAGACGAATTCATTATTCGACGCTTTGAATAGTATAATGCGTCTTATTAATTTCAAATTGAAATCCAGCTTTATTTCCCATTAAGTGATTTCCTAAGGGAGATTGTGGAGAAAGCGTAATAACATTAATTCCTTCAATTGCAATTTTAGGAAGCGCAACACTCACATATAAATAAATTCCGTTGGCTTTTACTAAACTGCCTAAAACGATGTTTTCTGTTGTCTTAAGCGGGTCTATTTTATCTAAAATTGCTTTTTGCTCAAGGGCTTCCTTCAACTTATTAGTCAATTTTTCCTGTTCGATATGCATCATCGACAAAGCTGTTTCGTGTTTATCGCCGGCTGAACCTTTGGCATCGTTTTTTGAATCTTCTGTCAAACCAGAAATCATGTCTCTGAAAACATCAATTCTGTCTTGAACCATTTGTGTATAGTGAGAATATATTTTTTCTTTGAAAGTCATTTTTTTAAAGGTACTGAGATTCTGAGGTGCAAAGGTGCAAAGGTTTTTCTTTTTGTCTAAATTTTTATTCGAAAAAAGCTTTTGGATAGACCACTTCTCCGCTTACTCCTTTTAAACCATCTTCCGCTAATGCAATAACCATACAGTTTTCTGATGGAACATCAAAAGGCATTTTGATATTGTACTTTTCACAAAGTTTATATCCAAATCTTGGATAATAATCTTGATGTCCTAACAAAATAACCGATTTGTAACCTAACCTTTTCGCGATTTCATGTCCATGTAAAATAAGTTTAGAACCAATTCCTTTTCCTTGAAATTCTGGCAAAACTGAAACGGGAGCGAGTGCTAATGACGGAAAGATTTGAGATTCATTTTTTATCTGCAGCTTGGTAAATAAAATATGACCGACAATATCATTATCAATTTCTGCAACAATAGACAATTCAGGAATAAAGGCTTCAGAGTTTCTAAGTCTTTCTACCAAAAATTGTTCTTTATGATCGCTGTATTCTTCCTTTTCAAAAGCTTTTTCTATCAAATGAAAAACACTTTCAAAATCATTTTTATTTTCTTGACGTAATATAATTTCCATTTTATAAAATTAAAAAACAGCCACGAATTCACGAATCTACTCCAAAAAATTCATGAGCCCATGGCTGAAAAAAAAGGCACTTTATCTTTTATAAAATCTTTGTGCCTTAGTGTCTTTGTGGCATTAAGCCTTAAAAATCAAATTTATAATTTGCACCTCCTAAAACTTGGAATCCTTGTACAGGATAATTCAACCATTTTTCGTAAGCTTGATTTCCAATATTATTCAGTTTTAAGAAAAACGTCAAACGTTCGCTGAATTTATATCCAACATGAGCATTAGCATCAAAATAACTTTTTAAGGTAATTGGTGTTGCATCAATTCCTAAAGAAGTATTGGTCTGCATATCTTTTCTTTCTCCAACATAAAACACATTCAATCCTGCGTACCACTGCTTTGTAATATTAACGTCCAAAGTCGAACTTAATTTCATTGATGGCAAATTCCATGCTTCGACTGCATTGTCGGTATTATAACTATTAAAAGTTCCGTTGATTCCGAAAGTTACATTTTGAGAAAAATCAGCTTTTAATTCTCCGTAGAAACGGAACGTTCTAATATCTTCATACACTACTCCAAATGAGTTTCCGAAAGCATAATCTTCATTGGTAATTACTTCTGTATAATCATTTGCTTTAAACAGTGCTTTGTCTTTTTCGTTCAAATAAGAAGCGGTCAAGTTATAATTTACGTTATTTGCCAATTTCCCTTTCAAACCTGCAAATACATTATATTGTGTACTTGACGGACGCATGTTTAAAGTCGGAGACAAAAACGGATTCTCGGTCACAAAATCGGCATACGAATTTTGGTTTAAAGCTCCATTTACTCCAGTATAGAAAATCATCAAATCGCCAACCAGTCTATATGAAGCATTTACTTTTGGATAGAAATAAAATTTATTGCCACTGTTTTCAGAATCTGCACTGTAATAGATTCCAGCCCCTAGTTCTAATGTCCATTCGTTTTCATTGATTACAAAACTTGGTTCGATTCCAACATTTGTAAAACTGTATTTTAAAGCTTCTGTATTATCTTGAAAATAATTGTTTTTAAAAGATCCGCTTACATGATCTACAATTACATTGGTTTTAATTGCCTGATCCATTACATCAACTGTAAAAGTAGGCTTTACATAAAATCTGTTTTCTGATGAAGAATAACTGTCTGAAAAATGAGTAAATTTCGCAGAAAGCTTACTAAAAATACTTTCTGTAAATTCTGCATTTCCGCCAAACCAAATGGTATTATAAGAATGGTCTGGATTAATGCTGTTTACCAAATCATAACGCTGATCTGGAATTGTCGAGCCAAAATCTGATGGAAGTCCGTACCAGTTATAAATTTGGTTTTGATATCCTAAATCGACTCCCCAAGTATTATCTCTATTGTTTTGTCCGTAACCAACATTTATTGATGTATCGTAAAATTCATCATTCAATTCTACATCTTTTATTCCGCCTTGAGAAGAGTGATGGCGAAACATTCCGGCTACATAATCATTATTGCCCAAATCCTGATTTACGAATAATTCACCGTTCAAAGTGCTGTAATTTCCAAGTCCTAAAGTCGCGTAATTATTAAACAATCTTTCTTTTTTAGCTTTTTCCACACCTTCAGCTTTTCCCTTTGAAGGCGTAAAAGTAGAAGCCACAGGAACAGACAAAATACTATATTTAATTACTTCTTTCGGCTGATTCCCGCTATCGTCAAGCGAAGGTGTTTCTTTTACTTTAAAAGCATCTGAAACAGTCGGCGAATATGGTTTTACCACGTTTACAGTTTCAGTTCCGATACTTTCATTTTTCTTCTGCGCAATCGAAAACTGACCAACAAATAATACTAGCAAAACGATAATTTTATACTGGCAATTTAATTTCATATTTCTTTCTTTTAAGAGGGTTAAGAAGAAAGAAGCAAGAGAAAAGACCTATCAAATCTATTTCTTTTCTCAAAACTCTTGTTCTATCCTCTATATTCTATTATCTAAATCTAAAAATTCTTTTTTCTTGACTCTTGTTTTTGCGTCTTTCTTCTTGCTTCTTTCTTCTAAAGTTTAAGCTTCCCACTCCCCTTTGGCTACAAATTGAGCTTTTCCTCCTATTTTAATATCAAACTGATCTCCGCTAAGTTTTCCATCAAAATAAATTTCAGACGGTCGGCCAATGTAATCTCCCTGATGGTTTGTTACTTCAATTACAGGAGAATGATATTTTAAAAGATAGGCCTGCAGACAAGTACTTGCACTTCCTGTTGCTGCATCTTCCACCAATTGATTATTTTCTACACATAACATTCTGGTTTCCAACTTCGAATCTTCAAAACTATAAAAATACAGCCCTCTGTGATCTGTTTTACAATGCTGTTTCAACCATTTATCGGTTTTATCTTTATCTAAAACCAAATTCTCTAAAGCTCTTTTGCTGTTTAACGGAACAATTACAAATGCACTTCCCGTAGTCACTTCTTGTATCAAATATTGATTGTCAAAATCATCAATTGTCAAGTTGCTGAAAGACGGGAAATCTTCTTTTGCAAAAACATCCCAAAACTTTGGTTGCGCCGCTTTTAGCCAAATCAAATCTTCGGTTTTATTGATCGAAATTGGTCCAATAGGAACTTCTAATTTTATTTCGTTAGGCGAATTTTCAAAAATCTTATTCATCAAAACCCAAGAAGTCCCAATGATCGGATGTCCTGCAAACTGCATTTCGTGAGCAGGAGTAAAAATTCTTATTTCGGCTTTATTGTTTTCTTTGTCCAGTTTCGTTACAAATGTGCTTTCCGCAAAATTAATCTCGCGCGCGATCTGCTGCATTTCTTCCGAACTTAAATTCTCAGCATCTAAAAAAACCGCCAACTGATTTCCGGCATATTTCTTATCAGCAAAAACATCAACTATGTAAAAAGGTAAACTCATTTCTTTCTTTTTTTTTGAGAATAGAGCCAAGAAGCAAGAGAAAAGACTTTTCATTGAAATCTTGCTTCTTAGCTCTTTCTTCTATTTTTCTATCTATTAATCGACGAATTTGTTTTTGACTCTTCCGCTTTAATAGCTCCTAATTCTTTTTTCGCTTCTTCGACAACATCTGGATAATCTGTAAAATTGTTGATTACGTTATCTAAAATATAAGTTGCCTGATAACTGTCTTTTAATCCGTAGAAGTTCTTCGCCATTAACACCAAACCTTTTGCTCCGTAATATTTATACGCCGAATAGCTTTTTGCCAATTTTTGAACCGCAGTATTCGAAGCATCAAATTTCCCTTCTTTGGTTTTAAAATAGGCATCGTAATACAACGCTTCTGCTGCTAATTCTCCTTTTGAAGTTGTCATTAATTTAGCGTAAACTGTTTTCGCTTTATCTTCATTCCCTGTTTGAATCGCCGCTCTTGCCACAATGATCTGGGCATCTGCTTTTACTCCTGCATCAGATTTTGGGCTTTCTAAAACTTTTTCAGCAGCAGTAACCGAATTGTCATAATCTTTTTTGTCATAATAACATTTCATTAGGTTTGCCTGAGCAAAAGTCTTGTTCTGCGGATAATCTGCTTCGCTTTCTAAACGTTTTAAAACCGGAATTGCTTTATCACAATCTTTTGCTTTTAAGTAAATTTGAGACAATCTATTTAAAGCCTGTTCTGTAAATTCATTTCTAGGCTGATCGATTACATATTGATAATTTGATGTCGATTTTGTTTCAGATCCTTCAGCATAATACAATTGTGCTAGATAAAAATTAGCTTCCAAAGCGTGCAAACCAGCCGGAAATTTGCTTACATAACCTCCAAATCCCGTAATTGCAGCTTTGCTATTATTTTGACTATATTGTTTAAAGGCGGCATCATAAGTATCGTTATCTAATTCAGCATCTGAAACCTCAACAAAATCTAAAGTACGAACCCAAGTTGCATATTCGTCTACTTTTCCTGAATCAACATAGATTAATCTTGCTGTTGAAACCGCTTCTAAAGCTTCTGGTGTTTTTGGAAATTCAGCCGCTACTTTTTTGAATTTTGTTAAAGCCTGCTGATCGCGATCTGAATTATAATAAATCAATCCTTGTTTTAAAATTGCTTTTGAAGTAAAAGATCCATTTTGGAATTCTGAAATCAATTGATCATACGTTTTCAAAGCTTGATCGTTTTTCTTTTCTGCAACGTAAGTATTTCCTAATTCGAACAAAGCATCATCTCTGTAAGACGATTTTTTGTACATCTGAAGGAAATTATTCAATTCGTCGACTTTCTTCGCATTATTTGACATGAATCCGTAAGAAAGTGCTTTTTGAAACTGCGCATAATCAGCATCTACGCCTTTTGCAGCAATCGCTTTTGCGTATGCCTCGTTAGCAGCGCTGTATTTTGAAGTCACGAAACGACAATCTCCTAAACGCAAATAAGAATCGTTTAAACGAACTTTGTCTGAAGGCGAATTATCGATTTGAGCCTGAAAAGAATTCGCCGCCTGATCATATTCTTTCAGCTTAAAATACGTGTAACCAATATTGTAATTGATATTTTTATATTCGTCTGTAGATTTTGCAGTAGCCATTCCAGCAAATTGCTTGTAAGTCAGTAAAGCATTTTGCATATCATCATTCAGATATTCTGTTTCTGCTTTCCAGAAAGTGGCACGTGCTGTGAACTCAGGTGTTTTTTGTTCGCTGATCGCACTTTTGAACATTTTACCCGCTTCTTGGTAATTATTTTCGTTGTACAATTCCAATCCACGATAGAAAAGCACTTTTTGATACGCAGCTTTGTTTTCAGCAGATCTATTTTTTTCTAATAAAACTAAAGCTTCTTTGTAATTTTTAGAAGAAATATAAGAATCAACCAAAAGTTTTTCTACTTCTGCACGGCTTGAATTGTTTGGATATTTTTTAAGGAAATCCAATAAAATACCAGGAACGGCTTGATAAGCATTTCCGATATCGTAACTTAATTTAGCATAATTTAAAGCAGCATCTTCTTGAATCTGCGCGTTGAAATCCATTTCAGAAGCATTCTTAAAAGCATTTAAAGCTTCTTGCTTTTTACCTGTATTTAAATAGCTTAAACCTAAATGGTAATAAGCATTCTGCGCAACGAAATCTTTTCCTTCAATAATTTTATTGAATTGGGAAATTGCTTTTTCGTAGTCTTTCTGCTCATAATACGCATAACCTAACTGGTAGAAATCGGTATTATTCCATTTTCCTTTTTTACCAGCATATTTTTCCAAATACGGAATTGCTTTTCCATATTGTTTTAGGTTGAAATAACTTTCTCCAATAATTTTATTCAATTCCGATTTTTCAATATCGTTAGATTTATTCATGGCTACCAATCCTAAATCAATCGCTTTTTGGAAATTTCCTAATTTGAAATTCATATCGGCTTGATAATACGATAGCTTTTCTTTGTATTTTTCTTCGCCAGAAACCTCATCAAAATATTTAGTCGCTTCTTTGTAATCGTCGCCTTCATAAGCCATAAAACCTAAGTAATATTTGGCCTGAGAACCATATTCTTTTGAATTGACAACCTTATTAAAATAATTGGTGGCTTCTTTTTTCTTTTTAGCATTAAAATAGCTGTAGCCTTTCATGAAATTAAACTTATCAGACTCAGTTTTGCTCATGTAACTTTCATCTACCTTGTCAAACCACTGTAAAGCTTTTGGATAGTTCCCTTGTTCGAAAAAATATTGCGCAGCTTCAATATAAGCCTGATTTTGTTTAGTACTTGTTGGATAGTCGTTAACAAAATTTTCTACCAAAGCATCGGCATTTGCTTTATTGGTTCTTATCGCACAATTGGCAATGTAGTACGCACAATCTGACTGAACTTCTTCGTTAGTCGCATTGTATTTTACTTTTTCAAAAATCAATTGTGCCGAAGCATATTGTTTATCATTATATAAAGCCAGTGCTTTGTCAAAATCCTTTAATTCGTAAGTATAAATAGCCGATTTTTGTGCCGTAGCTATAGTCGAAGCAAGGATAATTTGGTATAAAAAGAACTTGGAAAGTTTACGCATTGTAATAATATTTAGTATTCAAATGTATCATTTTATACGGGTTATAACGAAACGTTTTGAGGTTTTATTATGAACAAATATTCGATAATAAACATTTAAGAGCATTATAAAAACTGAATCAGAGCCATTGTAAGATAGATAAGTTATTATAAGTTAGGAGCTTTTGGCAGATTAACCAAAATGAACTTAGAATACTTTCAGGGTTTAAATTTTCAACCGTTTTTCGAGAATTTTTCTTAAGAAATGATTGAAATTTATTTTGAATACAAGCGTTATCTTATTACTTTTACCATTCAAACCAATTTTATTATGTCACAAACCGTACTGTCTCTTAAAGAAGTCACTATATATCAAGAAGGAAGAAAAATTATATCTCACATTAACTTAGATGTTAAGCATGGTGAGTTTATCTACATTATTGGGAAAACTGGTTCTGGGAAAAGTAGTTTCCTAAAAACTTTGTATGCTGATTTGCCGTTAATTGAAGGTGAAGGACATATTGTTGAATTTGATTTGGCTACTTTAAAAGAAAACGATATTCCGTACTTGAGACGTAAAATCGGAATTGTATTTCAGGATTTCAAACTGCTTCCAGACCGTTCTATAAAAGACAATATGCTTTTTGTTTTAAGAGCTACAGGATGGGTCGAAAAAGAAGCCATGCAGCACAAAATTGATGAAGTTTTGGACAAAGTAGGCATGAAAGATTTTGTAAATAAAATGCCTCATCAGCTTTCTGGAGGAGAACAGCAGCGTGTTGCAATTGCAAGAGCATTGCTTAACGACCCAGAATTTATTTTGGCAGACGAACCAACAGGAAACCTTGATCCGCAAACGAGTTCTGAAGTATTAGAAGTACTAAAAGCAATCAACGCCGCTGGTAAAACTGTAATTATGGCGACTCATGATTATGCTTTACTAATGAAATTCCCATCTAAAACTTTGAAATGTGAAGATGAAAGAATCTTCGAAGTGGTTCAAAGAAGCGTGTAATGCTTTCCATTTTAATTCCGGTTTATAATTATGATGTTTTACCGCTTGTAAGCGAATTAGTAAAGCAATGCAATTCTTGCGGAATTATTTTTGAAATCATTTGTCTAGATGATGCTTCTCAAAGGTTTATACTTGAAAATCAAAAAATCAATCTATTTGAGAACGCTTCATATTCTGTTTTAGAAAAAAATATTGGACGAAGCGCGATTCGAAATTTATTGGCCGAAAAAGCAGTTTACGAAAACTTGCTATTTTTGGATGCTGATACAATTCCAGTTCACGATAATTTTATTTCGAATTATATTTCAGAAATAGAAAATAAAGCTGTTTTTGGCGGACTTTTGTATGAAAACAAAAAGCCACTACCAGAACAAATTTTACGTTGGATTTATGGCAAAAAAAGAGAAGCTTTAAGTTTATCAGAAAGAAATAAAAATCCATCAAACACTGCATTGGTTTCTAATTTATTGATCAAGAAAGAAATTCTTAATCACTTTCCTTTTGATGAAAATCTAACAAAATACGGTTATGAAGATCTGCTTTTTTTTGCCATATTAAAATCCAATCAAATTGAGATTAAACATATTGAAAATCCTGTTTTTCATTTAAATTTGGAATCTTCCTCTTTATTTCTAAGCAAAACAAAAACTGCATTAGAAAATCTAGTTCTTTTAGATTATTTGAATAAAATATCGAAAAAAGAAAGCAAAATTATCCGCTCTTTCGACCGCTTAAAAAAACTAAAACTGACTTCTCTTTTTAATTTTGTTTTTAAAAAATCGGAACAAAAAATTGAGCGAAATTTACTTTCAGACAAACCTTCACTTTTTCTGTTTGACATTTACAAGTTAGGTTATTACTGTTTTCTTAAAACAAAATAAATGGCTTTTTTTTCTATCATAATTCCGCTTTACAACAAAGAAAACTTTATCGCAAACACGATACAAAGAGTTTTCGATCAAACTTTTCAGAACTTTGAAATTATTGTAGTAAATGACGGATCAACAGATAAAAGCGAAGAAAAGCTACTTCAATTTAAAGATTCTAGAATCCATTATTTTAGCAAAAAAAATGAAGGCGCTTCTGCGGCTAGAAATTACGGAATCGAAAAAGCATCAGCCCATTTTATAACTTTTCTTGATGCCGACGATTATTGGTATCCGACATTTTTAGAAACTATGTTTACCAATATTTCAAAACTTCCAGACCAAAAAGTATTTTCTGCTGCAATAGAATTTGAAACTTCAAAAAAAGTAATCTCTGCACAATATTCGATTTCAAAAACAAATGACGAATTTGAAATTGTAAACTATTTTAAGGCCAGTTTAAAAGAAACCGTTCTATGTACTTCGTGTGCTGTTTTTCATCAATCTGTTTTTGCTGAAATTGGAAATTTTGACACCAAAATTAAAAGCGGTCAAGATACCGATTTATGGATTAGAATCGGACTTGTTTTTCCAGTTGTTTTTTCTTGGAAAATATTGGCAAGATATGTCTACGACCCTAAAAGCCTTTCGAAAAACAAAAATCTGATGAAAGAAAAAATGGATTTTTCAAAATTTGAAGAGTCCGAACAAACAAATCCAGACTTAAAATACTTTTTAGATTTAAATCGGTTTTCACTTGCCATTAAAGGCAAATTAGCTGGAGAAACTGCTCTTTTTTATAAATATTATAATTCAATAGATTTAAAAAAAATTCGTTGGAAGAAAAGATTTTTACTGCGTCTTCCTGCATTTATTTTACGCATTTTAATTTCTTTTAAAACCTTTTTAGCAAATTTAGGAATCGGTTCATCTGTTTTTAAATAATCTGAACTTTTTGTATTCTCGAATATAATCTTCCTCGCTAAATTCACCAGAAGACAAAACTAGACAAACACTTCCCGATGAGAAATTTTTAAGTTCGCGCCAAATTCCCGAAACAATAAGCAAACCTACATTTGGCTTATTTAGCGTAATTGTTTTGGTATTTTTTCCGTCTTTCAAAACCACATCAAAACTGCCGCTTAGAGCTATTAAAAGTTCCTGTTGTTCAATATGTGCGTGTCCTCCCCTTTTGCTTCCGCTTGGCACATCGTACAAATAATATACTCTTTTGGAAACAAACGGAATCGTATTGCCTTCAACAACCGAAAGATTTCCTCTCCGATCTTGAATTTTTGGAATCTCGATCAATTGAATGTCTGAAATATTCGTCATTAGTGATTGTTTAGAAGTTTTTTCCATTGATCTGAAATATGTTTTAAAGACAAATGTTTTACACTTTCAACCGCATTCTGTTTGCAAAAACGATATAATTCAGCGTCATCTACAAATCTATTCATTGCTTCGGCTAAATCTTTCGTGTTATGGTCTTCGACCAATAAACCATTAAACTCATTCTGAATAATTTCTCGCGGTCCAGAATTGCAATCAACGGCAACAACTGGCGTTCCTAATGCTAATGATTCTATAACCGATAGCGGAAATCCTTCGTAATAACTTGTCAAAATTGTAAATTTTGCTTCTCGAACTTCTTCAAAAGGATTTTCTTTGAATGGAAGAATCTTAACATAACCATTCAAATTAAAAGTTTTAATTTTCTGCTGAATAAAATCTGCATCATCTCCAGATCCCATCAAATGTAATTGATATCCTTTTTCATATAATTTTGATTGAGAAAAAGCTTCTAACATCAGTGTAAAATTTTTCACTTTTTCTTCAAATCTTCCAAAATATAAAATTACTTTTTTGGTTTCTAAGACTTCTTTTTTCAATTCTTCTTCTTCAATAGAAAACGGATTGTAAATGGTAATGGTGTTTTTAAGTTCGTATAACTTATTTATTTTTTCCTCTATTGCCTTTGAAACACAGACTAAAGCTTGAACATTCTCATAAAGTATTTTCGACCAAAACTTTGAAGAAGGAAAATATTCTTTAAAATTATAACTGTGAACGATATAATAGATTTTTGAATTGCGGTAAATAAATTTAGTAATTAGTTCTCGCAACAAAATATTTCTCGTTCTGCTGTCAATAACAATATCAATATTATTTTGGTTTAAATAATTCCTCAACAGTTTTCCTTTTTTTAATTTTCTAAAAACAGAAAATGAACCCGCACTTTCTTTTTCTAAATTGAACAAAGCTCCAGTATATTCATAATCTATATCGTCATTGACAATTATGGAATGAACTTCAAAACCAGAACTTTCTAACATGAAAGTAAGCAAACCTGCAAAACGTTCTGCACCTCCTTTTCCAAGAGAAATCGAAACAATAGCAACTTTCTTTTTATTCATGTTTTTAACCGAAAAAGTAAATATATTTGTCAAATATACATATAAATGAAAGTTTTACTGGTAGGCGAATACAGCCATTTGCACAATTCTTTAAAAGATGGTTTGAAGGCTTTAGGACATGAAGTTTTTATTATTGGTCATAAGGACGGTTTTAAAAATTTTCCTGTAGATTTTCCTATCCAAAAAAAATGGGATTCTGGTTTACCAAAAAAAGTAAAAGTTGCCGTTTATAAAATCTCGGGATTTGATATCACTTCTTATCTGACTTTTAGACAATTTTTAAAATTTGAAAAACAATGTTCTGGTTTTGATGTTGTCCAACTCATTAACGAAAACAGCTTCTATTGTACTTATCATTTTGAGAAAAAAATCATTTCGTATCTCTTAAAAAACAACCAAAAACTTTTTCTTTTAAGTACCGGTTATGATTATCTAAATGTGAAATATTGCTTCGAAAATCCTAATTTTAAATCTGTAATTCCGCTATATCTTAATCATAAGATTGATAAAAAGTCTTTTGGAAATGTTTTGAAATTCCGTGAAAAAGCTTTTTTAAAACTCCATCAGTTTATTTACAAAAACATAAACGGAATTATTGCTACAGATTTAGATTATCATCTTCCATTACAAGGAAATAAGAAATATTTAGGGATGATTCCGAATCCTATTAATATTGGAAAACTTCATTTCGAACCGCTTAATATTCATGACAAAATTGTTATTTTTCACGGAATCAACAATGAAAATTATCTAAAAAAAGGAAATGACTATTTTGAAAAAGCTCTAGAAATAATTGAGCAAAAATATGCTTCAAAAGTTGAAATTATAACGGTTCGCAGTATTCCTTACGCTGAATATATCAATCTTTACAATAGCTGTCATATTTTATTGGATCAAAGTTATGCTTACGATCAAGGGTATAATGCACTCGAAGCAATGGCAAAAGGAAAAGTAGTTTTTACAGGTGCCGAAAAAGAATTTACAGCAAGATATAATCTTCAAGAAAAAGTATGCATAAACGCCATTCCAGACGTTAATTATCTGGTTAGCGAATTGTCTTTTTTAATTGAAAATCCCAAAGAAATTACTGCAATCGGAAAAAGAGCTAGAGATTTTATTGAAAAAGAACATCACTTTGTAAAAATTGCAGAAAAGTATATCCATCAATGGAATGAAAATTAAAACAAACTTTTTCTAAAATAAATTCCTAAAACAATAAAATAACATGCATTCTGAAAAACATAAGCAATTACAACACCTTCAATTTGAAATAGTTCTATAAAATACAAACTTGCAGTATAAAAGACCGACAGTGAAAATAATTCTGTAATGATAAAGGCTGAAGTTTTTCTTTTTGCAAAAAACTGATACCCCAAGATTAAAGCGCAAACTTTAAAAACATCACCCAAAAGCTGCCAAAAAAACAAATCGGTTACAGGTAAAAATTCTTTTGTAAAAAGCAATTGAATAACAAAAAAACGGATGAAATAAAGTATTGCCAACGCAAGTGCAAAAACTGGTAAAATATATTTATAGTACTGCAAAAAAACACTTTTAGTTTCCTGATTATTTTGAGCTTTGGACAATTTTGGCAGAAAATAAACACTCAAAATTGCACTGATAAACATTAAATAATAGCTTGAAATACGCGTCATGGTTTCCCAATATCCGGCTTGTTCTATTCCTAAATCCTGAATAATATGATTTCGAATTGCAAGAAATACAAAAGGGCCAAAAACAGATGAAACCAGTGTCATTAAAGAATAAGCCGAAAGATTTTTCAAAACTTTGAAATCGAAGACATCTAATTTTACAAATTGAAAAATCTGAATCTCTTTTTGAACTAAATAAAGCGTGATAAAAAACAGCAATGCTGGCGCCATTACAATTGCCATTAAAGCTCCAGTCGTTTTAAATTGCAATATCAGAAAAACAGAAGTCAACAGCCCTACAATGTTTCCAATAATATTAATACTAATTACTTTTTTAAACTTGCCTAAACCATTAATTACAGCAATAAAAAATATAGAAAGTCCGTAAGTTGGCAAGACAAACGATAAGGTTTTAAAAACAATTAAATATTCTGTATTATCTCCAAAGATTTTTTCATTCCAATAAGAAGCTGAACAAAAAAGAATGATGCTTAAGAGAATCGCAACTCCTATTAAAGCAATAAAAACGGTCGAAATTATTTTTTGAAGTTCAATTCTACTTTTTTCGCTTTCGGCAGTGTATTTTACAATTCCATTTTGAAAACCTAAAGTGGCGATATTTTCTAATGAAGTCAAAAAATTGCGAAGATTTCCAACTAGAGCCATTCCGCTTGGCCCAACAAAAACTGCTAATATTTTTGAAGTAATTAATCCAATTCCGATTTTTAAAGCAACACTCAAACTGTTTAAAGAAGTAATCTTAAACAAATTCGTTTGAATTATTTTTCTATAAAAACTCAAATTAGTATTGATTTAAAATTTCAATAATATAATCCACTTCAGATTCAGTCAAAACTGGACTCATAGGCAAACTCAAGACCTCTTTATGAATCTTTTCAGTTATAGGAAACGACAAATTATTCCATTGCGAAAAAGCTTTTTGCTTATGCGGAGGAATCGGATAATGAATTACAGTTTGAATATTATTTTGAGTTAAATATTCTTGAAGCTTTTCTCTGTTTTCTGTTCGAATAACAAACAAATGAAAAACATGATTATTGGAGAAATCCCAAAATGGCAACACTATTTTATGGTTTTTAATTTCTTTTAAATAGCGCTCTGCAATGGCTCTTCGCTTTTCATTATCCGAATCTAAGTTTGGTAATTTTAGATTTAAAAATCCAGCCTGCAATTCGTCTAGTCTTGAATTTACACCAACATATTTGTTATGATATTTTTTTTCCGAACCATAATTACGAAGCGAAAAAAGGACTTTTGCTAATGCTTCGTCATTTGTTGTAATTGCTCCTCCGTCGCCGAGACAGCCCAGATTTTTTCCTGGGTAAAAACTGTAAGCGATTGCAGATTTTAGATTATAGATTTTAGCTTTTAGATTTTTCTCTACGCCATGAGATTGCGCTGCATCTTCTACAACAATCAAATCATGTTTTTCTGCAAGCTCATTTATCTTATCCATTTCAGCCAATTGTCCGTATAAATGAACCGCTAAAATGGCTTTTGTCTTTGGAGTGATTTTTTCGGGAATTAATTCTGGATTTATATTGTAAGTTTCTAATCTTGGTTCAACCAAAACAGGAACTAAATCGGCTTGTAAAATAGCCAGAATACTGGCAATATAAGTATTGGCAGGAACAATAACCTCATCACCTTTTTTGAGTTTTCCGAGTTCGATATAACCTTTAAAAATGAGAAACAAAGCATCAAAACCATTTCCAACTCCAATACAAAATTTAGATTGACAATATTCAGCAAAAGCTTTTTCAAATGTTTCCACTTCTTTTCCTAAAATATACCAGCCGTTGTCTAAAACCGATTTCAATTTTTCTTGAAATGCCGTTTCATACGGTTCATTTATTTTTTTTAGGTCTAAGAATGGTATCACTTTATTTCTATTTTATAAAAATCCTGATTGTAAACAGAACAGCCTAATTCTTCCTTCTGGTTCAAAAGCCCTAAATTGTAACCTGATTCATTTCCCTCGTCCACTATACCCATATCAAAGAAATGTTTTCCTTTTCGTTTGTATTTGTGAATCAGATTAATGAATAAAAAATCGAGTGCGCGAAATTCTTCTCCTATTTTTGAAGTGGCGCCGTATTGCGATTTTATAACATCTTTAGTTTCAAAAATCGTTATTCCAGCTATAATTCCATCATTTCTGTAAGCAGAATATTGTCTGATATTTTTAGGAAATTTAGATTTCAAAAATGCAATTTCTTCTTTGGAATGCACTGGCTTTACATTAAATTTTTCTGCTAATCTTGGCTCAAGAATTTTTTCCCAAAATGGATCAAAATTTTCTTCTTCAAAAATATCCAAATCTAAATTTTCGATTCTTCTAAAATGCTTCATTTTGCTTTTAGAAATCTTTAAAGGAGCTTGCAGATTAACTGCTAAATTCATTTCTTTTCGTTCTAGAATCGCTCCCCTTTTCAACAAAAAAAAATCCATTGCTGCGTTTCCTTCAGAAAAATAAAAATTCGGAACTGGCTTATAATAAAAAGTATTGACTTGGTTTTCTTTCAAAAAAAGTAAAATTTCATCTAAAATGGATTCAACCTTTTCTGCTTTCAATTTCGGCAAATAAACCAATCCTCCGTATGTAAGACCTTGATGCGAATAAATGGCATTTTCTTTTTTATTCGCAGGAAGAATAGCACGCAGTTTTTCATCTTCAAATACTAAAAGCGAAAAATCTTCAAAACGATCTTTATGATATTCCATAAAATCGCGGTGAAACAAAAACGTGGCATTTTTGGACTGGGCGACAAAATCGTTCCAAATCGAATAATCATCTTGAGAATACTTTTTTATGGTGTATTTCATATTTATTTATGATCAAATGCTTTTAAATGCCATTTATACTTTACTGCCATTAATCTAATCACAATAATCACAAGCGAGGTAACTAAATATAAAATGTCGTCGTTTAAATTTAGTTTTCGCAATCCAAAAAATACCATTCCGCCAAAAATACAGATTGTGGCATAGATTTCTTCTCTAAAAACGTTTGGAATTTCGTTGCACAAAATATCACGAATTACGCCTCCAAAACAAGCTGTCATGGTTCCTAATGCAATACAAATTGCGGGATGAAGTCCAGTTAAAATTCCTCTTTCCAAACCAATTAAAGTAAAAACTCCGAGCCCGATTGTATCAAAAAGAAACAATGAAGTTCGAAGCTTATCGAAACTTTTTCTAAAAAGAATCGCTAGAAAAAATCCTAAAATGATCACATACACATATTGCATGTCACGCATCCAGCCCACAGGAGTTCTTCCGATTAAGACATCGCGAAGTGTTCCGCCTCCAACGGCAGTTACAAATGCAATGATAAAAACCCCAAACGGATCTAGTTTTTTGTGCATTGCGGTCAAGGCACCTGACATTGCAAACGCCATTGTCCCAATAATATCAAGTAAGTGAAACATTTTTTTTGAGTTACAAAGATGCAAAGGGTCAAAGTTACAAAGTTGTACCGAATAATCTTAACAACTCTTACTCATAAACGTTTCTTATTTTTTCACGTAAATCGGACTTCTTTTTAATAAATAAGAAATAGAATCCATCCAACCGTCTTTTACTGCCAGCAAAGGCTTACGGGTTTGTGAATAGATTTTATCTGTATTTCTATACATGTCAAAATAGACCGTATAATAGTAATACGTCTGATTGTTTGCGGTTGTTGTAGAAATATCATTTGTGGTTACTTTTTTGTTGTTGTCGCTCACTTTTGCATTTCCGCTGTTATATGTGGTAGCTGTAGTACCGGTTCCAATTGTGTAAGAAACTTTTGCGGCCACAATGTTATCAACTCCTAATATTTTTTCAAGATCTTCTATTGGCGTTTCGTCAATGTTATTATGGTCTATTCCAGCTTTGTGCAACAAACTATTTGTTGTTCTTAAATCCTGAACTGTCAGCGGAAAAATGTTTGAAGATTTGTCTAACAATTTGTTGTACAAATCATTTTGAGCAAATTTTGCCATATCTTCAGAACCTTGCTGATTATCTGCATTTACATAAGGAATTGGCAATACGGCAATTGTATTATGTTTCATCTCAGCGCTTGCAATACTTTGAGATGTACTTTGATCAGCACTGCTAGTGTTTGGAGAAATATCAAAGGTTTGAGATCTTCCGCTTGCAAAATCAATTTTGGCAATCTGAGAAACGTCTAGCGAAATCTGAACGGTCTCTCCCGGAAGTGAATATTCTACTGTTTTATCAGACATTTTTAAAACTGTGCATTCAATAATCTGATAATCTCTTTTTATAATTTTATCTAATTTTTTTCCGCTTTGGGCAAAACTCACAAAAGCAGACAATAGTACTAGTAATACAAGAAAAGGCTTTGTAATTTTCATTTGTTTGGAAATTTATGAATTAATTATCTATATATAAATTTACGAAGAAATTTTAAAAAATTATCAGCAAAAATTAGAAAAATCCAACAATCCTTCAAAGAAAAAAAATTACATGTTTTGTGTATAGAAATTGTAATCTTTTAAAATTACTCTAATAAAATCGCTGTTATTTCCAGATTGATTTTTAATTCCTGTTACGCTTTCAATTTTGGCAGCCAACTTGTAAATAACTTCATGATCGTTTTTAGCCGCCGCCTTTTGAAAGGTTTCTTTAATGATACGCATATCGTTATCTGAAAGCTTTATTACCAAAGGATACGTTGGCACATAAGATTCGCCAATATCTTCGAGAATAGTATGACTGATATTAATTTTATTCTTCAAAGTAATTACCGCCGTACCTGCCGCCATATCTCCCAATCGTTGTGATTTCTGGCTCGTAATAACCGTGATAAGACCCGGAAGTCCGAAAAAAGTAAAAAAGTCTATTACTCTAAAAAACCATCGGATTAAATAGTCTCCAAAACCTGCTTGATAACCATCAATTTTAACCACTTTAATTTTCAATAATTTTTTCCCAAGCGACTGTCCTTCAAAAACACTTTCTAAAACCAACGAATAAACTATAACCGGAGAATACAATAATAAAAAAATTGCTCCGCGAGACCAGCCGTCCAAATTAACCATCAATCTATCGAGCTGCAACCAGTCAAAAAGAACTATCGAAAGCACTGTTATATAACAAATTACAATAAATAAATCGATAAAAAACGCGCCTAGTCTTTCGCCTACAGAAGCAGCGATAAAATTTATTTTAACATTTTGTGTCGTATTAATAGATAATTCTGACATATTTCATATTTTAGCCTACAATGAGAGAAATCGCCTTTATAAAACAAAACAGAGAAAAATGGCTCGAGTTTGAGCTGGCAATTTTTGGTAAAGCTAAAAAAAATCCTGATGAATTAGCTAATTTGTACATTCAAATGATGAATGATTTGTCGTATGCTCAAACGTATTATCCTAAAAGTAAAACGGTTGTGTATCTCAATCATCTCGCTTCTCAGATTTATCAAAAAATTTACAAAACCAAACGCACCGATCAGAATCGGCTTGTAGATTTCTTTAAAATCGAAGTTCCTTTATTGGTTTACGAATACAGAAGGTATCTGGTTTATGCATTTGCTTTATTTTTTGTCACCGTTTCTATCGGAGTTCTTTCTGCTCGTTATGATCGTGATTTTGTGCGTCTCATTTTAGGTGACGAATATGTAAATATGACTTTAGAAAACATCAAAAAAGGCAATCCGATGGCTGTGTATGGTTCAGGCAGCAATTGGGGAAGTTTTATTGGCATTACAGTCAATAACCTTTTTGTAGGCGCAAGATGTTATTTCTACGGAATTTTTGCAGGAATCGGAACTTTTAATGTTTTTCTTCAAAACTGTATTATGCTCGGTTCTTTTCAGTATTTTTTCTACGAACAAGGCGTTTTTTGGAAAAGCGTTCGAGGCATCTGGATTCACGGTTCTATGGAGATTTTTGCCATCGTAATCGAGACTACAGCTGGATTTATTTTAGGAGCTTCTATCCTATTTCCTAAAACTTTTTCTAGGCTAAATTCTTTTAAAATCGGTTTCAAAAACAGCTTTAAAATATTCTTAAGCACTTTTCCTTTCACCATAAGTGCAGGATTTTTAGAAGGTTTTATTACACGATATTCTATCGATATGCCCAACTGGCTAAGCAGTTTTATTATTTTATTGACACTGGCAATAATTTCATTTTACTACTTGATATACCCTTTTATTGTACACAAAAAAATAACTTCAAAACCAATTCATTTATAATGTTCGAGCTTTACAGAAAAAGACAATTAGGTGATAATCTTGGCGATACTTTTACTTTTTTCAAAAATTACGGAAAGAACTTTTTCAAGATATTTTTTATTACAAATGGAGCATTTTTACTTCTTTTTGCCATAGTAATTTATACGCTCCTTAAAGTCAATTTTGAACACATCCAAGAATCTGGTCTTGAAAACAATCAATTAAAAAGCGATCTTCTTGAATACTTCAATCATAATGAAGGATTAGTCGTTGCATTGGTATTTATCTGCGTTTTTTTATTCTTTATCATGTCCTTGTTTAATTATGCTTATCCGGTTTTATATTTAAAATTGATTGCTGCTGGCCAAGAAGATTTTGAAGTGAATGATCTCTCGGCAAGTTTTTTTAAAGTTCTTTTTAAATTAATAAAATTCAGCATAGGCTATTTGTTTTTAGTTTTTCCGGTTTTAATAATTGCCTTAATCATCTTGTTTTTTCTGTGCTTCATTATTATCGGAATTCCACTGCTAATGATTGCGCTACCAGCGTTGTTCACCTTTTTAAATCTTCATTTTTACAGTTATCTGACAGAAGAAAAACGTTTTTTTGAATCTCTAAAACACGCCTACTATTTAATGAAAGTAGATTTTTGGAATACAATTGGAACAACTTTCATTATTATGATGATAATGCAGTTTGTTCAGTTTGCCATAACAATGTGTTTATATTTTGTAGGTATGTTTATCGCTTTAGCGTACTTAATTGGAAATTCTGCTTCAGACAACACAAATACTGTAGAACCCTCACCATTATTGATAGGCTTTATAACGATTGTCGTAATTGTGTTAATTGTTCTTGGTAACATTTTTAACAACATTATTATAGTGAATCAGGGCATGATTTATTATAGTTTAGAGTCAGGAGACAAACAAGAATCGAAATCAATTGATTTAATTGGAGATACTACAAATGAATAGGTTTGTTATTATTTTATACTTTCTTTTCTGTCTGAGCCCGTTCTATGCTCAAGATACTCTGGTTGAAGAAGATTCTCCAAAAATTGTTGGAATTAAGTATACCGAAAAAGATATCAAGGTAGACTCTGGATCTGTAGAAGCCAGACATTTTGAAAAGGATTTCAAGAAAAAATATACCGATAAGGACTTTGTTTACGAATACAAAGAGCCCGAAAAAAGCTGGTGGGATCATTTTAAGCATTGGCTCGCTAGACAAATTGCCAATTTGTTTAATTTCGGAAGTGTAAAATCATCTCTAAACTTTATTTCAATTTTGTTTAGAATAATTGCCGTTCTGGTTGTTATACTTTTAATATACTTTATTGTCAAGGCATTAATCAAACGAGAAGGAATGTGGATTTTTGGAAAGAATTCCGACAAAAGAGCTTTGTTTTATTCTGATGCCGAAAAAAATATTCATCTTTTAGATTTTGAAAAACTTATTAAAGAAAGCATTGAAGCAGGCGAAAAAAGAATTGTCGTGCGATATTATTATTTATGGCTTTTGAAAGTAATGGCACAGTATCATTATATTGAATGGGATATCGAAAAAACCAATTCGGATTATTTGTACGAGTTGCATAATCCTGCTCACAAAGAAGAGTTTACTTATCTTTCTTATTTGTACAATTATATTTGGTATGGTGAATTTGAAATTGACGATGCAACATTTAGAAAGACTGAAAACAGATTTAAAAAAGCATTAAAAACCTTTGGCAATGGATAATAAAGTTAAAATATACATTGCTATTCTGGTTCTAATTTTCGGAATAACATTACTCGTAGACAAAGGGCAGCCAAAACCTATTGATTGGACTCCAACCTATTCTGTTGAAGATAAAATCCCGTTTGGATTATACGTTTTCGACCAAGAAGCGGATGGTCTTTTTAAACAGAAAGTAGAAAGAATTTCGACACAGACTCCTTATGAATATTTGGATTCTCAATATGATGCTAGAGAAAATGTACAAACCTATAAAGTTAAAGGTACTTTTATGAATATTTCTGAAGTCGATAATATTGACCAGCAATCCATGAAAGAAATTCTATATTTTGTTTCTCACGGAAATAATGCTTTTTTGAGCATGAAAGTGTTTCCGAAAGTATTGTTAGATTCTTTGAAAATTGAATTAAAAACCGATTTCATGCCCAATGACAGCATTTCGGTTTGGATGGCGAACAAAAAAGCTGGCACAAAAAAATATACTTTTAATACTGGATTGAGTGATTATTTTTCTAAAATAGACACTTTAAATACAAAAGTTTTAGGGTATCAAATTAGCAGTAAAAACAAAAAACAAGTCAACTTTATTGAAGTTCCTTATAAAAATGGTTATCTCTATCTGCATACGCAGCCAGTGGCTTTTACCAATTACAATCTGCTGAAAAAAGATTATTATCAATATGCAGAAAACGTTCTGTCTTATATTCCGAAAGGAAATGTATTCTGGTATAACAAAACTTTAAATGATAAAAGAATTTCAAGCTCTCCAATGCGTTACATTTGGAGTCAGCCCGCTTTAAAATCGGCTTGGTATTTAGGCTTAATTGGAATTCTTATTTTTATGATTTTTAATGCAAAACGCAAACAGCGAATTGTTCCGATCATAAAACCATTGCAGAATCTAACTGTTGATTTTACCAAAACAATTGGAAATTTATATTATCAAGAAGGCGATCACACCAATATTATTGACAAAAAGATTATTTACTTTTTAGAAAAAATCAGAACCGATTATCTGCTTGATACCAGCAAACTTGATGACGATTTCATAATGAAATTGCATTATAAAACAGGAAAAGATGAAAAAGATATCCGTGATGTAGTTCAGTTAATCAATGACCATCGAAATAGTTATCACGGAAGTCTTGAAGAAGATTTGATTAAAATAAATACAGCAATAGAAAAGATTTTACATTAAAATTCTAAACGAAATTCAAAAAGAAAATAGACCAAATTATGGACGATATCAATACAACATCAAGCGAAATCACAAATGAAAATGTGAATTTTGAAACAAGAATTAATTTAGGCCCGCTTTTAGATCACGTAAATACGATTAAAAAAGAAATCGAAACCGTAATCGTAGGACAGCATAAAATGGTAGATCAGCTTTTGGTTGCTATTTTGTCAAACGGTCACGTACTTTTAGAAGGTGTTCCAGGAGTTGCCAAAACCATTACGGCAAAATTATTGGCTAAAACCTTAAATATTGGTTTCAGCAGAATCCAATTTACTCCCGATTTAATGCCTTCAGATATTTTGGGAACTTCTATCTTTAATCTGAAAAACTCAGAATTTGAATTCAAAAAAGGGCCAATTTTTTCTAATCTGATTTTAATTGATGAAATCAACCGTGCTCCAGCAAAAACACAAGCTGCACTATTTGAAGTAATGGAAGAACGCCAAATTACAATTGATGGTTCTGCTTATCAATTGGAGGCGCCATTTTTGGTTATTGCAACTCAGAATCCTGTAGAACAAGAAGGAACTTATCGCTTGCCAGAAGCGCAATTGGATCGTTTTCTTTTTAAAATTACAATTGATTATCCAAAATTGAACGAAGAAATTTTAATTATACAAAGGGAACATTCTTTACAAGATCACGGAAAATTAGACGCTATTCAAACAATTCTTTCGGCTGAAGAAATCAAAGAATATCAAGGTTTGGTAAAACAAATTAGAGTAGAACAAAACTTGTTGGAATACATTGCTCGAATTGTAGTAAATACACGCGAAAATGCATTTTTATATTTAGGCGCTTCGCCTCGTGCTTCTATCGCGATTTTGAATGCGGCAAAAGGTTTTGCTGCAATCCGAGGACGTGATTTTGTAACGCCAGAAGATATTAAAGAAGCTGCAATTCCAGTTTTACAGCACCGTGTAATTGTTGCTCCAGAACGCGAAATGGAAGGTATTTCAAGTCCAGAAATTATTAAACAGATTATTGAAACAGTCGAAATTCCGAGATAATTATTAATGGTGAATTGTAAATGGTTAATGGTTAATGGTTAATGGTTAATGGTTAATGGTTAATGGTTAATGGTTAATGGTTAATGGTGGAAAACGTAAAAGGCTTCGACTTCGCTCAGCCTGACAAAAAAGAACAAAACCTGAAACTTGAAACTTTTCACATCGCAATTGTCACCCTGAGCGACAAAGAAGAACAAAACTTGAAACCTGAAACTTGAAACAATAAAAACAAAAAACATTGAAACCGTCTAAACTTTTTATATTATTCTCTTTACTATTGTTGACTGTTTTTCAGCCATCAAATGCTGGTTTTTTAAAAGACAAAAAAGATTCTTTTTATTTCAAAAATGACAAACAGGAAATTGAAATTTTAGTTAAGAAATTGTACGAATGGGTAGAAACTAAAAATAGCAACAATGATTTCAATCCTCTTGCAAACAAAAAAGGAGACAAATACATTGGTTTAGATTTAAACTCACATAAAAAAAGATTGGAAGAATTGAAGAAAACCAATTTCTTTTCACAACAGTTTTTAGACAATTACAATAAAATTGCTCTGAGAATAGATTCTAATCTTAAAACTAAAAAAATAGAATGGCTTGAAGGAGATTTGCCTCCTTTTGGAAATGATGCCAATCCGTGGTGTAATTGTCAGGATTATCCCGATAATTATTGGAAAACTATGACGATTAATCATTTGAAGATTGAAAACGACAAAGCTTCTTTTGATTGGACTTGGTCGTGGAAAGGTGATTTTAAATACAAAGTGAAAACCGTTAAAGAAAACGGAGTTTGGAAAATAGCTTCTTTAGAAGGCTTTGATTTTAATGACTTCACTAAAATTTATTAGAAAAACATAAAACCGAAAAAACTTGAAATTCATAAAAAGTCTATATCTGAACAATTTCTTTTTCTATGTACTCATTGGCATTATAGGATTGTTTGTCTGCGCTTTTATTTTTCCCAATATGTATAATGCAGTTTGGCTGCTTGTTTTGGGTTTAATTACTTTTTTAGGACTTGATATTTTGCTTTTGTATGTGGCGAGAACAGGACTTGAAGCCGAAAGAATTACGCCAGAAAAATTATCAAATGGTGATTTAAATCCGATAAAAATTAATTTAAAAAACCATTATACTTTTCCCGTTTCGGTTAAAATTATTGATGAGATTCCGTTTCAATTTCAGGTTCGAGATTTCAAAATTGTAAAAACAATAAAAGCCGCGACGCAAAAAGAAATTGGTTATGATCTTCGCCCGACAGAACGCGGAGAATACCATTTTGGTTCTCTAAACATTTATGTTTCTTCGCCATTAAAACTCATTTCTAGAAGATTTATTTTTGATAAAGATCAAATGGTTCCGACCTACCCTTCTTATATTCAGTTAAGAAAATACGATTTGATTGCTTTTTCGAATAACTTATTTCAATACGGAATCAAAAAAATACGCCGAATCGGTCATACAATGGAGTTTGAACAGATTAAAGAATATGTTCAAGGCGACGATTTGCGAACTTTAAACTGGAAAGCAACTGCCAAAAGAAATTCATTGATGGTCAATCAGTTTCAAGACGAAAAATCACAATCCGTTTATATGGCAATTGACAAAGGGCGCGTAATGCAAATGCCTTTTGACGGATTAAGTTTATTGGATTATGCGATTAATTCGGCTTTGGTTTTATCCAATGTCATCCTGAAAAAGCAAGATAAAGCAGGGCTTTTTTCTTTTTCTAAAAAAGTAGAAAACAGAGTTTTTGCTGAAAGAAGAGGTTCGCAAATGCAGAAAATCCTAGAAACTTTGTACAATGTAAAAACCGATTTCTTCGAAAGTGATTACAGCAGATTGTATGTTGACATTAAGAAAAACATCAATCAGAGAAGTTTAATAATTCTGTACACCAATTTTGAAACCATGGACGGTTTAAATCGTCAATTACCTTATTTAAAAGGAATTGCCAAAAGCCATTTATTGGTTGTAGTTTTCTTTAGCAATACAGAATTGAACAGCATCATCAATAAAAAAACCACTACAATTCAGGAAGTTTATGATAAAGTAATTGCCGAAAAATTCATGTTTGAAAAACGTTTAATCGTAAACGAATTGAAGAAATACGGAATCCATTCTGTCTTAACACAACCTGAAAATCTTACGCTTGACGCCATTAATAAATATTTAGAAATTAAGTCTAGAGGGATTTTGTAAAAGTTCTAAATGTAAAGCGACCAATGCCCATTTAGAATTTTTGAGTTCATATATTTTCAACTTCTATTAAATTATAGTTACATTACGTCATACCGTAAAAATTGCTTTATTAAATTACTTAGTTTTGAATTGTATTTCAAATTAATAAGTAATGAAAAAAGCAATTTTAATTCTGCTAATTTTATTGAGCTGTAAATCTTTAGCCCAAAAAACAGAAAACATTATTATTATCACTACAGATGGTTTTAGATGGCAGGAAGTTTTTAAAGGCATTGATCCCACAATTGCCAATGACAAAAAATTCAATCAAGGAGACAGTGCCTACATTTATAAAAAATATAGCAATTCTGACATAAAAGAAGCTCGTAAAAAACTAATGCCTTTTTTCTGGTCTGAAATTGCTTCTAAAGGTCAGATTTATGGAAATCGAGATTTAGGAAACAAAGTTGATGTTGCCAATCCGTACTGGTTTAGCTATCCTGGTTACAGCGAAATCATGACTGGAAATGTAGATGTAAAAGTCAACTCAAACGGTTACAAAGCCAATCCAAATGTAAATGTTTTAGAATTTTTAAATCAACAATCTAAGCTGAAAGGCAAAGTTGCCGCTTTTGGCGCATGGGACGCTTTTGATCGAATTTTAAATGAAGAAAGAAGCGGATTTCCTGTAATTTCAGCCTTTGACAAGGTAGGCGGAAATAAACCAACAGCAGCTCAGCACTTATTAAATGAGATGCGTGACAACTCATATAAACCATTTCATATGGATGAATGCCTAGATGTTTTCACCCATTATCAGGCTTTGGATGAACTAAAAAATAAAAAGCCAAAAGTACTTTACATTGCATACGGAGAAACCGATGAGTGGGCGCATCATGGACAATATCGTTCGTATTTAGATGCAGCCAATCAAGTGGATAAATGGATTCAGGAAATCTGGAATTTTGTTCAAAATGATCCACAATACAAGAACAAAACTACTTTATTCATAACCGTAGATCACGGACGTGGAGACAAAGTAAAATCGCAATGGACAGATCACGGTTCTGATGTTCCTGGAGCTTCAGAAATTTGGTTTGCCTCAATGGGACCTGAAATCGCTCCAAAAGGCGAAATCAAAACAGAATCTCAATTCTACCAAAAGCAATTTGCTCAAACTTTAGCAAAATTGATGGGATATAATTTCAAAACCGATCATCCTGTAGAAACTGAGATTAAAGAAGTTTTTGAGAAATAGTTTTTTATAGCCACAAATTCACGAATTTTATTTTGATTATGAAACCAAATAATTCGTGAATTCGTGGCTATTTTAAATTATTGCGAGAAGAAAAAAACTCAGTAACTTAGCGCCTTAGAAACTTAGCATCTCAAAAAAAATGAAACAAATAACTTCAGTTCAAAATCCGTTTATCAAATCTTTGGTTTTACTTCAAGAAAAAGCCAAGGCCAGAAAACAAACCGGAACATTTTTGATTGAAGGACAACGCGAAATTTCATTAGCCATAAAAGGCGGTTATGAAATCGAAACAGTTCTATTTTTACCTGAATTAGTTTCAGAATCAGAAATCAATAAATTAATCCAATTTCCTTTTCAGATTATCGAAATCAATAGAGAAGTTTACCAAAAGTTGGCGTATCGCGACACTACAGAAGGTATTTTAGCCGTTGCCAAAACTAAATCTTTAAAATTATCTGATTTAAAACTATCTGATAATCCATTAATTTTGGTTGTAGAATCTTTAGAAAAACCTGGAAATATTGGTGCTGTTTTACGAACTGCAGATGCTGCCAATTTGGACGCAGTTTTGATCGCCAATCCAAAAAGCGATTTATACAATCCAAATATTGTCCGCTCGAGTGTTGGTTGCCTTTTTACGAATCAGATTGCAACTGGAACAACAGCAGAAATTATTGCTTTTTTGAAAGAAAAAAAGATCAATTTCTACAGTGCCACTTTACAAAATTCAACTTCATATCACACCCAGAATTTTACCACTCCAACCGCTTTAGTTGTGGGCACAGAAGCAACTGGTTTAACGCAAGAATGGCGTGACGAAGCAACACAAAATATCATTATTCCAATGCAGGGAGAAATTGATAGCATGAATGTTTCTGTCGCTGCCGCTATCTTAATTTTTGAAGCAAAAAGACAGAGAGGATTCTAATTTAAAAGGTATACAAGGAACAAATATGCAAAGGTTCTGAGGTTCAAATTAAAAGTCCTCAACTTCTAATTTTTAATCTTTAATTTTAATCAAAAAAAACGACTGCTTCAATGTTAGACTGAGACGAGTCGAAGCCTTATTCCTACATGGAAAATCTAAAATCTGCACTCTAAAATCAACAATCTAAAATCTTGTGTATGTTCAAACTAATTCTTATTTTTAGTACTTGAACTATGCCGTTATGACAGAAATAGATATCGAAAAAGAAAACAAAGCTATTGCGCAGGAATACAAGGAATTACTTCGAATAAGTTACCAAACTTTAACCCCAGCAGACAAAAAATTAATTAGAAAAGCATTTGATGTTGCTGTCGATGCGCACAAAGAGCAGAGACGTAAATCGGGCGAAGCTTATATCTTTCATCCTATTGCAGTTGCAAAAATTGTTGCCTCAGAAATTGGTCTGGGAGCGACCTCTATCGCTGCGGCTTTACTTCACGATGTTGTAGAAGATACGCCAATGACCGTTGAAGACATTGAGCGTTTGTTTAATCCTAAAGTGGCACAGCTGGTTGAAGGACTTACGAAAATCTCATTAGTTCAAAAAGATTTGAATGCTTCGATGCAGGCTGAGAATTTCAGAAAAATGATTCTGACCCTGAATGATGATGTTCGTGTAATTTTAATAAAACTAGCTGACCGTTTGCATAATATGCAGACAATGGATTCGATGGCGGAATACAAACAGACCAAAATCGCATCTGAAACTTTATACATTTATGCTCCTCTAGCCCACCGTTTGGGACTTTATAACATTAAAACCAAATTGGAGGATTTAGGATTAAAATATACTGAGCCTGCAGTCTATGATGACATTGTAAGCAAAATTCGCGAAACTAAAGAGCAGCAGGACGCATATATCAAAGACATTTCGGAGGTTTTGAAGAAATCTTTAGACAACGAAGGCATAGATTATATCATCAAAGGCCGACCAAAATCGATTTATTCTATTCGCCGAAAAATGCGTGCGCAAAACGTAACATTTGATGAAGTTTATGATAAGTTCGCACTTAGAATTGTGTACAAAGCCGATCCGCATGAAGAAAAATTCATAGCTTGGAAAATATATTCTATCGTAACAGACCATTATAGACCGAGTCCGAGCCGTTTGCGTGACTGGATTTCATCTCCAAAATCAACTGGTTATGAAGCCCTTCACATCACCGTTATGGGACCAAAAGGACGTTGGGTTGAAGTTCAGGTGCGAAGCGAGCGTATGGACGAAATCGCCGAAAAAGGTTACGCAGCTCATTACAAATATAAAAATGGAGCAACAGAAGAAAGCGGTTTGGACACATGGCTGAACTTACTACGTGAAGCTTTAGAAAACCCAGAAACCAATGCAGTTGATTTTGTGGAAGATTTCAAAATGAATTTGTATTCTAAAGAAATCTTCGTCTTTACTCCAAAAGGAGAAATTAAATCGTTGCCAAAAGGTGCCACTTCTCTTGATTTTGCTTTCAGTATTCACTCTGAAATTGGAATTAAAACTCGCGGAACTCGTGTAAACGGGCGTTTAGTCCCGTTGAATTATGAACTAAAAAGCGGTGATCAGGTCGAAGTAATTACTTCTCCAAACCAGAAACCAACGGTAAACTGGTTGGAATACGTAACAACTTCGAGAGCTAAAAATAAAATCAAAAACGTTCTGAACGAGAACACCAAAAAAATTGCAGAAGAAGGAAAAGAATTACTGGTTAGAAAATTAAAACACCTAAAAGTTACCTTTAACGAACAGGTTACAAACGAGTTAGTAAATTTCTTTAAACTAAAAACCAGTTTGGATTTATTTTATAGAGTTGGAATTGGTGCGATCGAAAATCAGCAGTTAAAAGATTATGCAGCGCAGAAAAGCAATTCGTTTATCAATTTCTTCAAAAATAAAATTAAACGAAATAAAGATACTGCAGCCGAAGATATTCATAAGCCAGTCATTAGCAGCAATTACGATATGCTTGTTTTTGGAACCGAACATGACAAGCTAGATTACAAACTTTCGCAATGCTGCAACCCTATTCCAGGTGATGACGTTTTTGGTTTTGTAACTATTAACGAAGGAATCAAAGTGCATAAAAAAGACTGTCCTAATGCAATTGGAATGCAGTCTAACTATGCTTACAGAATCATGAGTGCCAAATGGATCGATTCTTCACAAGAGGAATTTAAAGCCATTATCAATATTACAGGAATGGATGTTTTAGGACTTACCAACCAACTTACACGAGTAATTTCGAATAATATGAGCGTTAATATTCAAAGTATTTCTTTGAGTACAGACGCCGGAATTTTCCACGGTCAGATTGCGGTAATTGTAAAAAACAATACCATTTTGAAGAAAATGATCAATGCCATTAAGAAAATTGACGGGGTCGATAAGGTTACCAGAGAGTACAGAACCTAACTTTTTAGGGAAACTATAAGAATTTTGTAACGAAACTTTAAACCCGAAACTTTTATTCATTAAAAATAAAAAATTATCTTTGCCGGATATGACACTTATTTCAACTGACAACACTAAGAATCAAGAAATTGTAAAAAATGTTTTTACACTATATCTTGAACAAAAAGGGCATCGCAAAACTCCTGAGCGTTATGCTATACTTCAGGAAATTTACGATAGCGAGGAGCATTTTGATATCGAAAACCTTTATATCAAAATGAAAAACAAAAACTATCGTGTGAGTAGAGCTACTTTATACAACACGATTGAGTTATTGTTGGACTGCGCTTTGGTTAGAAAACATCAATTTGGACAAAATCAGGCTTACTACGAAAAATCATATTTTGATAAACAGCATGATCACATCATTATGACAGATTCGGGAGAAGTAATTGAATTTTGTGATCCAAGAATTCAAACCATCAAAAAGACTATCGAAGAAATTTTTGATATCGAAATTACAAATCATTCGCTTTATTTCTACGGAAACAAAAAGCAAAATTCAAATTCATAGTCTATTCAATTAGACTTTTTCAAAAAAATAAAAAAAGAAAATTAACTACATAATCAGTAGGACAACTTTGATTGTCCCAACGCAAATTAAAACAGAATGACCGTAGATTTATTACTAGGATTACAATGGGGAGATGAAGGTAAAGGAAAAATTGTAGACGTACTTACCTCAAATTATGATATTATTGCACGTTTTCAAGGAGGACCAAATGCAGGACATACATTAGAATTTGACGGAATTAAACACGTACTTAGAACAATCCCTTCTGGAATTTTTCATAAAAACTCAGTAAATGTTATCGGAAATGGTGTTGTAATTGATCCTGTAGTTTTTCAAAAAGAAATTGAAGGTTTAGAAAAATTCAACCTTGATATCAAAAGCAAATTAATCATTTCGAGAAAAGCACATTTAATTTTACCAACTCACCGTTTATTAGATGCTGCTTCTGAAGCTTCTAAAGGAAAAGCGAAAATTGGTTCTACTCTTAAAGGAATTGGACCAACTTACATGGACAAAACGGGTAGAAATGGTTTACGTGTTGGAGATATTGAATTAGAAGATTTTAAAGAGCGTTACAGAGCTTTGGCTGACAAACACGAAGCTATGATTGCTTTTTATGATGTTAACATCCAATACAATTTAGCTGAATTAGAAAAAGAATTCTTTGAAGCTATTGAAGAACTTAAAAAATTAGATTTCATCGACAGTGAAGAATACATGCACCAAGCTCAAAAAGCTGGAAAATCTATTCTTTGCGAAGGAGCTCAAGGATCTTTATTAGATGTTGATTTCGGAACTTATCCTTTCGTAACTTCATCAAACACTACTGCTGCTGGAGCTTGTACAGGTCTAGGAATTGCTCCTAACAAAATCAAAGAAGTTTACGGAATTTTCAAGGCTTACGTTACACGTGTTGGTAGCGGACCTTTCCCAACTGAACTTTTTGACGAAGTTGGCGCTACAATGGCAAAAGTAGGTAACGAATTTGGCTCTGTAACAGGAAGACAAAGACGTTGCGGATGGTTAGATCTTGTTGCTTTAAAATATGCAGTTCAAGTTAACGGAGTTACTCAGTTAATGATGATGAAAGGTGACGTTCTTTCTGGTTTCGAAACTTTAAAAGTTTGTACTGAATACAACTACAAAGGACAGAACATTTCTCACTTCCCTTATAACATTGAACCAGAAAATGTTACTCCAATTTACAAAGAGTTTAAAGGATGGAAGCAAGATTTAACAGGATTGACGACTTACGATCAATTGCCAATTGAGCTAAAAGAATATATTGAGTTTATTGAAAAAGAAATCGAAGTGCCAATCAAAATCGTATCGGTTGGACCAGATAGAAAACAAACAATAACAAAATAATACATTTAAACGCTCTGATTATCAGAGCGTTTTTTTTGACTATTACCGACATGAGAAAAAATCCAGAAATTGAGATCACAGAAACCAAATTGTTATCCGACAATTGGTATATATTAAACAAAGTTACTTTTAACTATAAAAAAGAAAATGAAAAAGTAGAATCACATATTCGTGAAGTTTATGACCGCGGAAATGGAGCTGGAATTTTACTATATAATTCAACAAAAAATACTGTTATTCTAACCAGACAATTTCGTTTGCCAACTTATCTTAACGGAAATAAAACGGGAATGATGATTGAAGTTTGCGCCGGTCTTTTGGACAAAGACAATGCAGAACAAGCTATAATTCGTGAGACAGAAGAAGAAACAGGCTATCGATTAAAAAAAGTTCAAAAAGTTATTGAAACGTATATGTCACCAGGTTCTGTAACAGAGATTTTGTATTTGTTTGTTGGCGAATATGACGAAAGCATGAAAGTAAGTTCTGGTGGTGGACTTGACGCAGAACAAGAAAACATCGAAGTTTTAGAATATACTTTTGATGAGGCTTACGCCATGATCGAATCTGGAGAAATTACTGATGCCAAAACTATTATGCTTTTGCAGCATGCAAAAATTAAAGGCTTGATTTAAAAGTTTTTTGAGTATTTTAGATTAATCAAAAAATCTAAAATGCTCAAATTCAAAATAGCTCTGGTTTTCTTTTTACCACTTTTTGTTTTTTCTCAAAACGAAAAATGGCCAGCAGAAAAACTCAAGCAAGATTTAACCATTTTTAAAGAAATAAGAGAAAATGCCAATTCTGGACTTTATAAATACAGAACAAAACAGCAGATTGACAGTATTTATTCTTGGGCTTTTTCGCAGATCAATACGCCCAAAAGCCTTATAGAATTTTATAAAATAGTTTTGCAGATTACCGATTTTGAAGGAAGCTTGCATAATGACACTACACTTCCTGAAGATTTTGAAAAGAAATACTCATCGGGAAATGTTTTCTTTCCTTTTCCTGTAAAACTCATTAATAATCAGCTGGTCGTTAATTTTGAAAATACGGAAATTCCGTTAGGCTCTCAAATTTATAGCATTAACGGAATCAAAACTTCAAAACTGCTTTCATCTTTCTACAAATACTACACCACCGACGGTTATAACATCACAGGGAAATCAATTGGAATTGGGAGTTCTTTTGCCAAATATTTTGAAATGGAATATGGTCCGCAAAAGAGATTTATAGTAGAATATTCGCTTCCAAATCAAACCAAAAGATTAAAAAAAACAGTTTCAGCTGTTTCAAACGAAATTCGAAAAGAGAATTTCAAAAATCGCCATTCACTTCCCATTGATAGTTTACAGTACAACCGTGCAAAGGATAAATATTCTTTTAAAATTATTTCTAATAATACAGCTTTACTTTCTGTCCATACTTTTGTAATTGGTCGAAATGCAAAACATAAAGAACATTTGGCTTACAAAAAATATTTGGATAGCTGTTTTAATTATCTTTCAAAAAACAATCAAATAAAGAATTTAATTGTTGATGTACGAAATAATGGGGGCGGAACAGATCCTAACGACATTGTTACTTTTTCTTATTTAGCAGAAAAACCGTTTCGCGAAAATGCATCTGCGTATATTAATTTCCAGGAAATTCCATTTGCTGAATATTTAGTTTATGAAGAAACGGAACCGCAGAAAAAACAGGAAGAAAAAAAGGATTTTGAAGATGAATTGAAAGAAGAATTTCCAAAGTCGGAAAACGGGAAATACATTCAAGACGAAAAATTCAACCCATTATTACAGGCTGAGAAAAACAGCTTTAAAGGTCAGATTTATTTATTGATAAGTCCGAGAATTGCTTCTGCTGGATCACTATTTGCTTCATTAGTTGCAGGAAACACTAAAGCAATTGTTATTGGAGAAGAAACCATGGGCGGTTATTTCGGCCATAATGGCCACACTCCTATTGAATACGAATTGCCCAATACCAAAATTAAAACACAATTTTCGATTGTAAATCTAGAACAAGATGTTCCTAAAAAGCCCAATCAGATTTTTGGAAGGGGCATAATTCCAGATTATGAAGTGAAGCAGACTTTTGAAGATTTTATGAAAAACAGAGATACGCAATTGGAATATACTTTGAAATTGATTGAGGAATAAATTGAATATTTTCGGAAATTTTTTTCATCGGAACACAATTTAAAATTCCTGAATACTCAAACAAAATTCTGATTATAAATCACTTAACTTTTAATTTTTCTAAAAACAATAGCTATATTACCAACACTTCAGAAGAAAAATGAGCTATTTGAAATTTCTAAATGAAAATCCCGAAACCAATTCAAAAAATTATGTAACCCTTTTCAGCTATCAGATGTATAACTTTATATTCATAAAAATACCAACCTATGAAAAAGTTATATTACACAGCAAACGCCCTACTGATTTTAATGTTAGTCTTATTAGGTTCTTGTAAAAAAACCGATACTATAACATTGACTGAAAATAAAAAAGAGAAAAAGAAAGTAATTGAATATAAAAAGCCAGAAACAGTTTCTTATCAAATTACAAATACAAAAGAATGGCTGAAACTAAATGAAGCTGACAGTTCTAAAATGGATATTGTTTACGCTTTAAACAGAACAGATAAAGCCAATTTTAAAAAACTGGATTCTGTTGTAATTCCAGCAGATTTTAGCGGAGATTTGGTTTATTATCTTCCATTTCCATTACACGTTTCTGCATTAGAAGAAGTTTCAAAAATTATCCTTTTTTCTTATCCTACGCAGAGCTTTGCCGCTTACGAAAACGGTGAATTGATGCGTACGGGTCCAACCAATATGGGAAGAAAAAAAGATCCTACTCCTACCGGATTATTTTTCACTAATTGGAAAGCAGAAAAAACAACCAGTACATTTAACGATGAGTGGGAACTAAAATGGAACTTTAATATTGAAAATAAACTAGGAGTTGGCTTTCATCAATACGATTTGCCAGGATATCCTGCTTCTCATTCTTGTTTGAGATTATTAGAAAAAGATGCCAAATATCTTTACACTTTTGCTGACGAATGGATTCTAAAAGACAAGGAAAATGTAAAAGTAAAAGGAACTCCAGTTGTAGTTTTTGGAAGTTATGATTTTGACGGGCCAAAACCTTGGCTAAAATTAGCATCAGATCCGGAAGCTCTAAATATTCCAGAATCTGAAATTGAAAATCAGGTAAAACCGTTTTTAAAAGAGATTTTAGAAAATCAAAATCTAAGAGAAGCCGAGCCTACAAAAACAATATAAATATACTCTCAATATAAAAATCAGCTTTATTTCAGCTGATTTTTTTTATTCTTGTCAATACCAAATGTAAATATTTGGCTAAAGCCCAACACTTAACCATTATGAACCTCCAGCTAAAGCTGGAGGCAATTCAAGACAAATTTGGCTTCTACAAATCAATTACTCTAAAACCAAACTATAAACAAAAACTTAGAAGCTTAGAATCTTAGCAAATCAAAAAAACAATTCATAAATAAGCGATCGTTCATTTATTATTTATATCTTTGTACCATAATTAATTAGAATTATGAGAACAAGAGATATTAATAAAGAAGAAATTGTAAAACAAAAAGCAATAGAAATGATCGTTAACCAAGGCATAGAAGGCTTTGGAATGAACCGTTTGGCAAAAGAATGCGGAATATCTGTTGCTACACTTTATATCTATTATTCAGACAAGGAAGATTTGATTCGCAAAATTGGAATCGAAATTGGCCAAAATTTCTTTGAAAAGATGTTTGATGGCTTCTCTACAAATATGTCTTTCAGAGACGGATTACGAAATCAATGGGAAAATCGTATTTATTTCAACCAAAATTTTACGCTACAGGCTAACTGTTTTGAACTGTTAAGGCATTCTACATATGGTGATGCAATCATACAAGAAGTGACGGGAGAATACAAACAAATGATGACTGAATTTATGCTGTCGGCAATTGAGAGAAAAGAACTTATCTCTGTTCCTTATGAAGTCTTTTGGAGCATTGCTTACGGTTCGCTTTATTCTCTTTTAGAATTTCACAGAGACGGAAAATCAATGTCTGGAAAATCTTTTGTTCTTAAAGAAGAAATTAAAAATGAAGCTTTTAATCTGGTTTTAAAAGCGTTGACTCCATAAATAAATCTCAAATTCCAAATTCCAAATTCTAAATTCCAAATTCCAATCTTGGAACCTAAAGGCAAACTCCAAAAACTAAATTCCAAAAACTAAACTCTCAATACTTTATCACTCTGTGCAAAGTCGTAGAGCAATTTCAATAATATTAATTTAAATAAAATGAAAACTTCAATTATAGAAAATAAAAAAATTGCCATTATTGGCGGCGGTCCAGTTGGACTTACTACAGCTAGAATTTTACAAATTAATGGTGCTGATGTCACAGTTTACGAAAGAGATATAAATGCTCAAGCTAGAACTTCGGGTGGAACTCTTGACATTCACTCAGATTCTGGCCAGTTTGCCATTCAGAAGGCAGGTTTAATGGATGAATTCTACAAATATGCTCGACCAACTGGAGAAAAAATGGCTGATATGGATGGAAACATAACCTCTGATGAAATGCCCGATGAAACCAACGCTTTTTCGCGTCCAGAAATTGACCGAAATGATCTGAGAAAAATTATGCTGGATAACCTTAAAGAAGGAACAGTTGTTTGGAACAGTCAACTGGTTAACATCGAAAAAACAGAAAATCAATATGTTTTAGAATTTAAAAACGGCACAAAAACAACCGCAGACTTTGTTATTGTTGCCAATGGAGGAAGATCAAACGCTAGAAAATTTGTCAGCGATCAAGAACCTCAGCTTTCTGGAACGTATATTATTCAGGGTGAAATTGTAAATCCTGACCAAGATTATCCTGAATTTAAGCCGAAATACGGAAACGGAAATGTGATGGCAATGGGCGAACACAAAATGTTTTATACGCATACGATGCGCGATGGTTCTGTACATTTTGGTGTTTCTTTTAAAGCTGACGAAGATTGGATTGCTAATCACGGAATCAACTTTGAAGATGACAAAGCTGTGATTGCTTTTTTAAATGAAACTTTTAAAAACTGGAACGATGATTACAAAAAATTCTTTGCTGCTTCGACTGAATTTTCTGGTTTGCCATTGCGTTTATTTTCTTTAGAAGAACCTTGGAAAGAACATTCAAACATTACGCTTGTTGGCGATGCAGCACATTTAATGCCTCCTTTTGCTGGCGAAGGCGTAAATATGGGATTGTTTGATGCTTTTCATCTAACGCAAAATTTAACAAACGGAAAATTTGAAACTATCGATGAAGCAATTGCCGATTACGAGAAAAAAATGTTTGGTTATGCATTAGAAGCACAGCGTATGACAAAGAAAATGGAAGATTTACTGCATTCTGATATTGTGACTGAAGATATTTTAAATAGTAGATTCTAATTAAAATGAGATAATAAAATTAAAAAAGGCGTAAGAATTAAATCTTACGCCTTTTTCTATAGGTTAATTGATTAATATTTCAATTTCATCTAACAAGAGCTGTTTTCTTTTTATTCCATAAAGCCTTTTCAATAAATTCAAAATACTAAATGGATTACTTCCTATCATTGAATAAAACACAGCCATATCTTCATAATTATGAACTGAAATTTTATATTTCGATTTTTCAGTTATCTGAAAACTAAAAAATTTCACAGCTCTATTTCCGTTTTTATAATCTCTAACTTTAAGACTTTCCTCTCTCAGTAATATCGATTCATTTCTTTTTAAATCAAGTATTTCAACAAAAAAATCATCATTAACCTGAACATCAAAACCTCCTAAAACGTAGATATCATAAAACCCATAATACAAATCAACTTCAAGAACATCTTTTAACTTGAATTGCAAATTCATTATGATTATCTAGAATAATTTGGAGCTTCTTTTGTAATTGTTACGTTATGCGGGTGACTTTCAGTAATTCCACTTGAAGTGATTCTTACGAAACGACCTGTTTCTTGTAAAGTAGGAATATCTTTTGAACCGCAATATCCCATACCTGCACGAAGACCTCCGATAAACTGAAGCATACTTTCGTTTAATTCACCTTTGTAAGGAACACGTCCAACAATTCCTTCTGGAACTAATTTTTTAACGTCGTCTTCAACATCTTGGAAATAACGATCTTTAGATCCTGTCTGCATCGCTTCAACAGATCCCATTCCGCGGTAAGATTTGAATTTTCTTCCTTCAAAAATAATAGTTTCTCCTGGAGATTCTTTTGTTCCTGCCAATAATGAACCTAACATTACACAGTCAGCACCTGCAGCGATAGCTTTAGGAATATCTCCGGTGTAACGAATTCCACCGTCAGCAATTACAGGAACTCCTGTTCCTTTGATTGCCGCAGCAACTTCTAAAACTGCTGAGAATTGAGGGAAACCAACACCTGCAACGATACGTGTTGTACAGATAGAACCAGGTCCGATTCCAACTTTTACTCCGTCTGCTCCATTTTCTACTAAATATTTAGCAGCTTCTGGAGTAGCGATGTTTCCAACTACTACGTCTATTTGAGGGAATTTTGCTTTTACTTCTTTTAATACATTTACAACACCTTCTGTGTGTCCGTGAGCTGTATCGATAATGATGGCATCTACACCAGCGGCAACTAAAGCTTCTGCTCTTTGAACAGCATCTCCAGTAACTCCAATTGCAGCAGCCACTCTTAAACGGCCAAAAGAATCTTTGTTTGCGATTGGCTTTTGAGTCAGTTTTGTAATATCTCTGAAAGTGATTAAACCAACTAATTCGTTTTTATCATTTACAACAGGTAATTTTTCAATTTTATGACCTTGTAAAACTACTTCTGCCTGCTCTAGTGAAGTTCCTTCAGAAACCGTAACTAAGTTTTGGCTTGTCATAACCTCAGCGATAGGTCTTGCTCCGTTTTTCTCGAAACGTAAGTCACGGTTTGTAACGATACCTTTTAAGATTTTATTTTCGTCAACGATTGGAATACCACCGATTCCGAATTCTTTCATAGCGTTTTTAGCGTCAGCAATTGTAGAGTTCATTGGTAAAGTTACCGGATCGATAATCATACCTGCTTCAGCACGTTTTACTTTTCGAACTTTTCCTGCTTGCTGTTCGATAGTCATATTTTTATGTAAAACACCAATTCCGCCTTCTTGCGCCATAGCAATTGCCATTGCGCTTTCTGTAACTGTATCCATCGCAGCTGATACAATTGGAACGTTTAATGTAATGTTTTTTGAGAATCTTGATTTAATGCTCACTTCGCGAGGAAGCACATTCGAGTAGTTAGGTACTAATAATACATCGTCGTAAGTTAAACCTTCGCCGATAATCTTGGAGTTGTGTGCTATCATGGTGCAATTTCTAGTTGAATTGCGTGCAAATATAGTGAATAAATTGCTAACTTGAATACTAACTTATTCATAAATTTGTATTTACAGGAAAAGTCTTTCAAATTAAAATTCCAATTTTTTAAATTCCAAATTCTAAGTTAGAACGAAAAAAAGCTTCGCTTTTTTAAGAGTTTGGAATTTGGAATTTAAAAAATTGGAATTTATCTATTCTCATTCTTTATCTTGAAACACAAAATTGATTCCGATCTGAAAGGCTGCACTGCTGGCTTTGGAGATGTCTTTATATTCTAATACGTTATTGGCTAGAGCATAAATATTTACTGGACCAATTGTTCCTGCGAGCCCTAAACCAATATTGGTATTTGAAAAAGTATCTAAGGTGTAAGTGGCTTTTAAATCTAATTTCTTAAAAATATTTCTTCTGTAAAAAGCTGTCAGAGCAAATAGAGGTGTTCGAGGGGCTGACATTGCAAAAAGCTGCGCTCCTACCGCATTTTTATAATATTTATTAACCTTTCCATGACAATTGTATTCGTCATCGGGGCGCGCTTCTCCAAAAGAATATTGAATGGAAGAATACAATTTTGTCGGACGCCAAGTAGTGTATTTATTATAAAGTGTATCTCTTGGTATGGCTTTATCAAATTCGTCAAAGACATTTTCTGGATCGTCTGAACCCAAAAAATCGGGATTAGCACCATTGTATTGATAAGTTCCTTTATACGTGATCGTTTCTATGTCTTTGGTTTGTCGCACAAAACCCAAATCTATAATACTTGCCGTTAGCTGCAAATTGTCTTTTATATAGTAGGTAATTCCAGCATCGACACCAAAACCTAGGCTTCCGTTAAAAAAGGTATTATTGGCAATATCACGCGCTATGTTTCCTTCGTATTCATCTTTTGTAAATTTTGCAATTCCAGAGGTTTTTAATTCTAAATTGGAAGAAATAATCTGGTTATAAAGGTTTGGAGTTCCAGGTTCTTGTCCTGTATAAATGTATCCCGAATTTTTTGTAGAAGTTGCATTTGCGCCACTTGAATAGATTTTGGCGCGTCCTCCGTAAACCAATTTATCATTGACTTTTTTATGAAAACCTACGTGAAAAACAGAAAGCACTTCTGCCTTCATATTTAAATCGCCTAGATTAAATGATTTTCCGATATAATTTCTATTTCCATCTAAAGCTAATAATGCAAGATCTTTTGGAACAAACATAAAAAAATCGAATTCCTGATATGCCCCAAATGAAATATAAGAACGGCTTTCTCTTCCTCCTATTCTAAATCCACCAGAAAATATTTCCAATTGCTGATTGGTTACAACTTTGTCATTACTGGAAGATTTATTGATGACGTTTCTGACTTTTTGATTAAAATCGACACCATCATTGGCGAATAAATCATAGGCCGAGAAACTGCTGGAGCCCACATTTGCTGAAATTCCAGATAAAACTGGAAATCCGAAATAATATTTATACGAAACATCCGCTCCAGGATTTACAAGAGAAGACTGCGGAATTGAAGTAAAGTTATATAAGAGTTCCTTGTTTTGGGCAAAACAAGATAAATGAAGAACCAAGCAAAAAATCAGTACCTTTCTCATTTAATTTCTAAATAAGCCGTTGCACTTGATCTTAATTTTAAATTTCCTTGACTCTCACTATTCAATGGAGGTCCCGCAGCAATTATTACGACAAAACCAATTTTCTGGGTTTGTTTTAAAAGATCTAATCGCGCGTTTTCGAAAACTTCTGTAGGGTATTTTATAACATTTGGAGCTCCTTTATAGGACGGAACTGTAAAAGATATGGTCTGTAAAACCTGATTTTGGTCGTTAAGCAAAAGCATGTTTAAAATGAAAGCACGATCTATATTATTTTCGACTTCAAAATCAAAATCAGCTCTTTTAAGACGTTCTGTAAAAAATTTGTTTTTAAAAATATCAAAATCTCTAGAATCATAGCCAATGTTAGTTCCTCCGTCGTCTACAAGTCTACTTGCTGGAATATCGAAATAAGCAAGGTTTGCGACAAATACAGGTTCTAGCTTAAAATCGTTTACTTGATCAAAATCTAAATCGCTTGAACAGGAAAACAATAAAAAGACTGAAAATAATATACCTGAAATTTTACTTAACGAACTTAATCTCATAAGAATAGTTATATCAATACTAAATGTAACGCATTATGTTTACATTCATTATCTAAGGTAAGAAAAATAACTATTTTTTAATGGAACTTTCCAAACAATTTTGAAGCTTCGTTATAAGCGCTCTCGAAACTAAGAGAATTAAGTCCTGTTGCTTTTTTATTGGCAGTAAAATACGAAATCAGTTTTTCTGTTGGCATGTTTCCTGTCAGTTTATCGGTCGCCATTGGACAACCACCAAAACCTTGAATCGCACCGTCAAAACGTGTACAGCCAGCTTTTGCTGCTGCGTCGATTTTTTCGAACCAGCTTTCTGGAGTTGTATGCAAATGCGCGCCAAACTCAATTTTAGGATATTTCGGAATCAAATCTGAAAACAAATAGGTAATGACTTCTGGCGTAGAAGTTCCTACAGTATCAGATAGCGACAAAATTTTCACGCCCATTCCGGCCAATTTTTCAGTCCATTCGCCTACAATTTCAACATTCCAAGGATCTCCATACGGATTTCCGAAACCCATAGAAAGATACGTAACCACTTCTTTGTTTTTCTTATCTGCCACTTCAAGAATTTCTTGAAGCGTAACCAAAGATTCTGCAATGGTTTTGTGTGTGTTACGCATCTGAAAGTTCTCTGAAATAGAAAACGGAAAGCCTAAATATTGAATCTGCTCATAGTTTGCAGCCGTTATGGCTCCTTGTGTATTGGCAATAATGGAAAGTAGTTTACTTGTGGTCTGCGAAAGATCTAATTGTGCCAAAACCTCAGCAGTATCCTGCATCTGCGGAATAGCTTTTGGAGAAACAAAACTTCCAAAATCGATAGTGTCAAAGCCAACTCTCAACAAAGCTTGTATATAAGTAACTTTATTTTTTGTTGGAATAAAGGTTTTGATACCCTGCATGGCATCTCTAGGACATTCAATGATTTTGATTTCTTTATTCAAAGCTTATTCTTTTGTAAAGGCTAAGTTAGTTTCTTTTTTAATGAAATAAAAGATAATTTTAGCTCAATCCGATTATTACTGAATATTGTAATAGCCAACAATATTACTTAAAAACGTAATATTTAAAAGTATTACCAAAAAGCGTAATAATCATTTTTATTACTTATATTTGTAATAGAAAGTTTATAATTTTTTAATTATATTTGAGTTATGACTAGTGTTATTACAGCAGACATTATAGGTTCGAGACAGCAATCTGAACATTGGGTTAACAATCTAAAGAAAATCTTAGCACCATTGGGCAATACGCCAAGTCAGTGGGAAATTTATCGTGGAGATGAATTTCAGATTGAAGTAACAAATCCAGAAGATGCATTGCTGACTGCAATTTTAATAAAAGCACAGTTAAGAGCTATAAAATCTGATGCTCGTATGAGTATTGGTTTTGGAGATAAAACGCATAATGCTGAAAGAATATCTGAAAGCAATGGTTCTGCTTTTATACATTCAGGAGAACTTTTTGAAACTTTAAAAAAACAAAAAGTCACATTAGCACTTCGAACCGGAAGTACTGATTTTGACGAAAAATTCAATTTAATGCTGCAACTGGCATTGACTTTTATGGATAGCTGGCTGGTACAGTCGGCAGAATTTGTGGCATTGGCAATAGAAAATCCAACTTTATCACAAGAAGAATTAGGACAAAAACTAGGCATAAATCAAGCTGCTGTGAGCCGAAGACAAAAACGCGCTCAGTTTGATCTAGTTATGAATTTAGATCGTTATTTTAGAACACAAATAAAACAACTTACAGCCCCATGATTTTATTTATAAAACTGCTTCTCGCTCATTTGTTAGGTGATTTTATCTGGCAGCCTAATTCTTGGGTCGCCAACAAGGAACTCAAAAAACATAAAAGCGTTTATTTGTATATTCATATCTTACTGCACGGAGTTTTAGCAGCAGTCTTAGCAGCCGAAATCAACTTTATACCTTATGCAGTTGTGATCGCTGTTACGCATGGAATTGTAGATTTAATCAAACTGAATTTCCAGAAACCTAAAACCAAACGCACTTGGTTTATAGTTGACCAAATCGCCCATGTTCTAATTTTAATTGGAATTGTACTTCTATACGAAAACAAGCCAATACCTGATTTTTGGAAAGATAATCAATTTTGGATTCTGCTTACCGGATTTTTATTGCTCACAAAACCAACCTCTATTTTTATAAAGACCATCATTTCAATCTGGGCACCAGAAAGCAAAAACAGCAATCAGGATAACTCACTAATTGCTGCTGGAAATTATATTGGTATTTTAGAACGCTTGTTTGTTTTCGGATTTATCTTAACCGGACATTTTGAAGCAATTGGATTTCTATTGGCCGCAAAATCTATTTTCAGATTCGGAGATTTAAAAGAAGCCAAAGACCGAAAACTGACCGAGTATGTTTTAATCGGCACTTTAATCAGTTTTGGAATTGCATTACTTGTCGGATTGGCCGTTCAGGCGTTGCTTTTACAATTGCTCTAAGACTTTTTTGTTGATTGCTTTTATCAATGCTGGACCTTCGTAAATAAAGCCCGTATACAATTGCACTAGACTTGCTCCTGCATTTAGTTTTTCAATCGCATCATCGGCAGAATGAATTCCTCCTACTCCAATAATCGGGAATGCTTTATTGCTTTTTTCTGAAAGGAAACGAATTACTTCTGTAGAACGTTTTGTTAATGGTTTTCCAGACAAACCTCCTGTTTCAGTTTTATTTGCTGATTGTAAACCTTCTCTAGAAATGGTAGTATTGGTTGCAATCACACCTGCGATCTGAGTGGTTTTTACAATATCAATAATATCTAATAACTGCTCATCTGTAAGGTCTGGAGCAATTTTTAAAAGAATAGGTTTTACTTTTTGTGTGCTTATTTTTTGCTTTTCGACATTTCTATTTTGCAATGTCTGCAATAAAGCTGTCAAAGGTTCTTTGTCTTGTAAAGCTCTTAAATTTGGCGTATTGGGCGAACTCACATTCACTACAAAATAATCTACATGATTAAAAAGTGCATCAAAACAAATGATATAATCTTTTACAGCATCTTCGTTATCGGTCACTTTATTCTTTCCGATATTTCCTCCAATCAAAACACCTGAGTTCTTTTTCAAACGCTCTACAGCTTCTAGAACACCTCCGTTATTAAATCCCATTCGGTTAATAATGGCTTGATCTTCTTTTAGACGGAATAAACGTTTTTTTGGATTCCCTTCTTGCCCAACTGGCGTTACAGTACCGATTTCGATAAAACCAAAACCAAAATCGCCCAGTTCTTTGTATAGTTTCGCATCTTTATCAAAACCAGCCGCAAGTCCAACGGGATTTTTGAATTTAATTCCGAAAACTTCTCTCTCTAATCGAGCATCTTTTACTTCATAAATCGATCTTATAATTGCCGAAACTCCAGGGATTTTTGAAATGAATTTTAAAAATGAGAAAGTAAAGTAATGTACTTTTTCTGGATCAAAACAAAAAAGTATCGGACGAATTATCAATTTATACATAAGAGTTGTGTTGTTGTTATTTTGGCTGCAAATTTAAATATTATAGTTTAAAAAGGTGCTTTTTTACAAAAAACAAATAATTTGATTTTTGTTTAATTATTTCATTTATAAATAAAACAATTCTAAAAAATTGACACTGGCTATTAATCAAAAACTTGTTTTTCATGTTGCAAATTATAAAATGAAACCATTTTGGCTTGTCGAAAATACTCTTTCAGATTTGACAATAGCTAATTTTGAGATAAACACATTCCAAAAAAAAGCTATTTCAAAACTTTAAAACCTATAAGCCTTAAAAAAAATCGAATTCAGAACAGACTAAAAGCTTCATTTTTCAGATTATTTACGCCAAAGTTCAAAGAGCACATCACAAGATCAATAACAATTAACAACTGTAATCATGAAAATCAATCTGCAATTCTTTCTAAAAAGTATTTTCACACTTATCCTTTGTTTTTCATTAAGTATAACTTCGAAGATCTTTGCTCAGGCAGATCCTCAGCAGGTTACTAAAGAAACTTTTAAGGGTAAAATGGCCTTAGACATTAGAGATTCTAAAAGCGATTGGAGTCCTTATTTGCCAAAAAAAGCGCCAGCAGGTGCTCCTAACATTTTATTTATTTTGTACGATGATACTGGTATGGCTGCATGGTCACCTTATGGAGGTGCCATAAATATGCCTACTATGCAAAAATTAGCAGATAACGGAATTACCTATTCACAATGGCATACAACGGCTTTATGTTCCCCAACACGTTCAACATTGCTTACTGGTCGTAACCATCATCTTAATGGAATGGCCGCTATTACTGAAACAGCAGATGGATATCCTGGAGCAAGCGGAAGAATCCCAAAACAAGCTGCAACAATTGGCCAGATTCTGCAGGACAATGGCTGGAGCACTTTTTGGATTGGAAAAGATCACAATGTACCGGAACAGGATATTGCAGCCGGAGGACCAAGAAGCACTTGGCCACTTCAAATGGGATTTGATCGTTTTTATGGTTTTCTTGGCGGAGAAACCAATCAATGGTATCCTGACTTAACAGAAGATAATCATTTTGTTGAACCGCCTGCAACTCCTGAAGAAGGCTATCATTTATCTAAAGATTTAGCCGATCATGCATTGCAATACCTTAAAGATCAACAAGCAACCAATCCTTCAAAACCATGGTATATGTGGTATTGTCCAGGAGCCAATCACGCTCCGCATCAAGCCCCGGAAGAATATATTGCAAAATACAAAGGTAAATTTGATGACGGTTACGATGCTTACCGTAAATGGGTTTTACCTCGTATGATTGCAAAAGGAGTATTGCCTCCGGGAACAAATTATGACAAATTCAATCCGATGCCTCCTGGAGTTGCCAATCCTGCCGACAATGTTTTGGATTGGAATAAATTGAGTGCTGATGAAAAAAAATTATTCTCAAGATTAGCTGAAGTTTATGCTGGTTTCTCTGAATATACAGACGCCCAAGTGGGAAGAATTATTGATTATCTTGAAAAAACAGGACAGCTTGAAAACACACTTGTCATTTATGCTGCCGATAATGGAGCTTCGGGAGAAGGCTCTGAAACTGGTTCTGTAAACGAGAACAAATTCTTTAACGGATATCCTGATGAGTTAAAAGAAAACTTAAAATATATTGACAAATTAGGAAGCCCAGATACTTATGAGCATTATCCAACAGGATGGGCAGCAGCATTTTCTACTCCGTTTAAAATGTTCAAAAGATACAGCCAATATGCTGGAGGAACTTGTGATCCATTGGTAATGTCATGGCCAAAAGGAATAAAAGCAAAAGGTGTGGTTCGTGATCAATTCCACCACTCCACTGATATTGTTCCAACTATCTTAGATGTATGCGGACTTGAAATGCCAAAAGAATATCGTGGCGTTGCTCAATATCCATTATCGGGAGTTTCTATGCGTTATACTTTTGATGCAGCTCCAAACACAAAAACACAAAAACACATTCAGTATTTTGCCATGTTAGGAAGCCGTGCTTTATGGAAAGATGGCTGGAAAGCTGTTGCACTACACGCTCCACTAGGCGGAAAAGGACATTTTGACAAAGATGAATGGGAGCTATACAATACAGACGTTGACAGATCTGAATCTAATAATTTAGCTAAAAAATATCCAGATAAATTAAAAGAGCTGATTAAAGACTGGAATGATGAAGCTGCCAAAAATTTGGTTTTACCACTTGACGACCGCTCAGCAATTGAAGTATTAGGAACAGAAAGACCTACCTCTGAACCGCCTCGTGACTTATATAAATATTATCCTGGAACTTCAGCAGTGCCAGAAGGAGTTGCTGTAAACGTTCGCGGAAGATCTTATAAAATCCTAGCCGATGTTGACGTTAAAGATGCGAAAGCTTCGGGCGTACTTTTTGCACACGGATCACGTTTTGGAGGACATACTTTATTTATAAAAGATGGCAAGCTAAATTATGTGTATAATTTCTTAGGAATTGCTCCTGAACAAAAATTCACTTCGAATGTGCCAATTACAACTGGAAAACATGTTTTTGGAATGGAATTTACTAGAGAAAAAGCAGGTCCGAATGGAGAATCTCTAGGTCAAATGAAACTTTACATAGATGGAAAAGAAGTTGCTTCTGGCCCAATGAGAACACAATCCGGTAAATTTACTCTTGCTGGAGACGGACTTTGTGTTGGATTTGACAGCGGTGATTCTGTTAGTAAAGAATACAAAACTCCAGGAACTTATAAAGGAGGCGAAATCATTGGCGTAGGTGTTAGTGTTGGAAAAGTTGAATATACTGACTTAAACAACGAAGCAAAAAGAGCTTTAGGAAGAGATTAAAAAAAACAAACAAAGAGGTATATTCGGTTGCTATTGTGCGACCGAAATACCTCTTTTCTTCTTTTAAATAAATGTATCATTAATAAAGAAGCCAAATGTATTACACCTATTTTAAGCCATATTTTCTTTTCTACTTCTGTCTATTACTTTTTTTCTCAACTAAAATTGTAGCACAAGAAAGCGAAGAAGAGAAATTCAAACCACATCATCAAATCGGAATTTCTATCAATCATGTTCATGTTTTTGAAGGCCGCGATGATGAAGGAAGTCGAGAAACTTTAACACTTCCTGCTTGGGGAATCGATTATACGTTTCAATTCCGCGAAAAATGGGCTATTGGCCTTCATACCGATTTTATTGTAGAAAAATTTAAAGTAGAAAAGGTTTATGCAAGCGAAGAAGACAAAGAAACCGTAGAAAGAAGTTATCCTATTGCCCCTGCTCTTATGGGAATTTATAAACCAAACGAACATTGGAGTTTTCTTTTGGGTTTTGGTGGCGAATTTGCGAAAGAAGAAGATTTTTTCCTTACCCGAGCTGGTGTAGAATATGGTTATGAACTTCCAAAAGGGTGGGAAATTTTTGGAACTGCGAGTTACGACTTTAAATGGAACGCATACGACAGCTGGGGAATCGGTTTAGGAATTGCAAAAAACTTTGGAGGAAAATAATTTATACAAACCTATTGATCTTATGTGCTGCTCAAACAAATCAAATCGTATTTCTAAAAACCTACTCTTCATTTTCCTTTTATTAATTGGTTTCAAAGGATTTTCACAACAAGAAAAAGATACCACAAAATTAATGAATGTTCGTTATGGCAGTAAAGGAATTGAATTGGAAACCAGAGACAAAAAATTTCTGTTTCAATTGGCAAGCCGTTTGCAGTTTCGCTTTTCAACACCAAATGATACAGATCCATTAACTTACGATGACTATAGCCAAGATCCTAAAACCACTTTCAAAATAAACCGTGCCAGATTAAAAGTTGGCGGTCATGCTTTTGAACCTTGGCTTAAATATTATTGGGAATATGAATTGAGTCAGTCCAATTTGCTTGATTTCAGAATTATGATTGAAAAATGGGATTGGCTTAGTTTTAAAGTAGGACAATGGAAAACTGAATTTACTCGCGAAAGATTCATTAGTAGCGGTGAACAGCAAATGGTAGATCGATCTCTCATTAACCGAACTTTTACCGTTGACAGACAGTTAGGAGTTGAAGTTTATGGTCATTTGAAAGGAGCTGGAATTGCCGATTTCAATTATTGGGCCGCTGCATTGACAGGAACTGGACGAGGAAGCACTTCTAATGATGATAATCATTTAATGTATTTTGGAAGGGCGCAATGGAATTTTTTAGGAAGATTTCTTGATTTTGAAGGCTGTGACTTAGAATTTCATGAAAAACCCACTCCCATTATTGCTTTTTCTGCGATAACCAATCGAAGTCCATATACTAGATTCTCACAAGCTGGAGGAGGTTCTCTGGACGGATTTGAAAATGGTTTGCCAGGACAGTACAGAGTCAATCAATGGAATTTTGAGACTGCTTTTATGTATCGTGGTTTTTCTTGGCAGAGTGAATTGCACACCAAGGAAATCATTGACAAAATAAATAACAATGACACCACCATAATGAAAGGGTATTACATTCAGGCAGGATATTTTTTTCATAATGTTTTTGACTGGTGGCCCAAACACTTAGAAATGGCTGGCCGTCATGCCGCATACAGACCTGATAATTCAATAAGAGAAAATAGACAGGATGAATCTACATTGGCTTTTAATTGGTTTTTTAAAGGACATAAAAACAAATTGACTTCTGAGGTAAGCTATTTTAGCTTTCAAGACAAAACACTTCCCTTACAGCAGGGATGGCGATTTAGAATACAGTGGGACATTTCATTATGATTCAAACTTTTAGCTCATTAACATAAATCGAACCTTTTTTTTCATAACTTTAAATCACATAAATTACTGAATATGAAAAACATATCCAAAACAGTAAAAAAACTGGCACTTTTAATGTGTTTGACCGCAACCTTTTTCTTTATCTCCATTGATGGTTTAGCTCAGCGTCATCGTGGTGGTGGCGGATTTAACAGAGGTGGCGGAGGAGCAGTCCATACCAGACAGGCAAGACCTGCTACACAATCGAGACCAAACGTGACAAGGCCGAGTACGACTAGACCTGCGGCAACGACTAGACCAGGAGCTAATAACTCAGGAACTCAAATTACCAGACCATCAAACAATTCCAATAGAAATAATACTATAAACAGAAACAGTGCTGTTAATAGAGACAATACTATAAACAGAAATAATATAGGCAACAGAAATACCAACATCAGTGGCAATACTGTCAACCGAAATAGAAATAACATCAATGTCAATAACAACATTTATGTACAAAACAATCGTAACACAATAGTAAGACCTGGCCCTCGACCATATGTACGCCCTCCCTATGTCTATGGAGGTTATAGATACAACTGCTATCACCCGTATTACCCGCGTCCTTATGTCCCTTTTTATTGGGGACCGGTTTGGCATCCATGGGGATTTTTTGTAGCAACTCTGGCCACTACAGCTATTATTGTTAGTGTAGAAAATCAGAAATACCATTACGACCAAGGCGTATGGTACACCTCTACTAATGGTGGTTATACAGCAGTTCCTGCGCCAGTTGGAGGTACCGTTAATAATATTCCAAGTGGAGCTGAAACAGTAAATACCGGAACAGTAAATAATTACTATTATGGAGGAACGTATTATGAAAAAGACGGAGGAAAATATACTGTAGTCGCTCCTACTGCTGGAACGATAGTAGAAAATCTGCCAGAAGGCGGAGAAGAAGTGACAATAGGCGATGCTAAATATGTAAAATTTGGCGAAACGTATTACCAGCCTGTAAAAATTGACGGAAAAGATAAGTATGAAGTTGTGTCAGTTGAGAAAGACAATTAATTTTATTAATTCTATAAAATTAATATAACTTAAAAGTTATTTTGCCTAATTTTATACCCGCTATTGATAACCATATAAGCTCAAAAATAATAAACCATGAAAAACAAAACCCTTTGGATTTTTGCATTACTCACATTATCCATTATTTCAATTGCTTACAGTTATACCAAATTTTCACATAAAGTAGAAAAGACAGCCGTGGAGTGTCACGAAACTCCCAGTACTGTAGAATCTGAATTCAAACCCACTATAGAAAACAAATTTAAACCAGCAGAAAAAGCACCAAAAGGCATGGTTTGGATTCCAGGCGGCGAATTCTCAATGGGAACTAATGTTGAAGACGAAAGTTTGTGCAGCATAAAAGGTGTTACCAAAGATGCTGCTCCTATCCATAGAGTGTATGTAGATGGCTATTATATGGATGAAACTGAAGTAACAAACGAAGAATTTGAAAAATTTGTAAAAGCCACTGGTTATGTAACTGTTGCGGAACAAAAACCAACAAAAGAAGAATTTCCAACGGCAAACGAGGAAGATTTAATTACAGGTTCTGTTGTCTTCACTCCTACACCATCTGCAGTTAATTTGAATAATTTCTTGCAATGGTGGCGTTATGAGCCGGGAGCTGATTGGAGACATCCAGAAGGCCCACAAAGCACCATTAAAGGAAAAGAAAAATATCCTGTTGTACATGTTGTCTACGAAGATGCTGCGGCTTATGCGAAATGGGCCGGCAAAAGACTTCCTACAGAAGCAGAATGGGAATTTGCAGCACGCGGGGGGAAAACTGGAAATTTATACGCTTGGGGAAATGATTTAAAACCAAAAGGAAAATTTCAAGCCAATATTTACCAAGGGCATTTCCCAATTAAAGATGGTGATACTGGAGAAGACGGATTTAAAGGAATTGCTCCAACAAAACAATACGCTCCAAATGGATATGGTTTGTATGATATGGCAGGAAATGTTTGGGAATGGGTAAACGATTGGTACAGCGTAGATTATTACAAATCATTAGCAGAAAGCGGTAAAGTAACAAAAAATCCGCAAGGGCCAAGTGCTTATTACGATCCTAATGATCCTTCTGAAATAAAACGTGTACATCGTGGCGGTTCATTTTTATGCACTGACCAATATTGCACTCGATACATGGTGGGAACCAGAGGAAAAGGCGAAATCAGATCTGCGGCCAATCACGTTGGTTTTAGATGCGTAAAAAGCAAATAACAAACTAAAAATACTAGAAAGGGATTCAATTTAGAATCCCTTTTTTTATAAATTCAGATATTGGGAAGCTAAATTTTGCAGCAGAAAAATTTTTCTATATTTGCTAAAAATCTAAAAAAATGCAACATATCATAGATCGTTTTATCAGTTATGTAACAATTGACACTGAATCAGATCCAAATTCTCAAACAACTCCAAGCACTCAAAAACAATGGAATCTTGCCAATAAACTAGTTGACGAACTAAAAACAATTGGCTTAGAAGATGTAACGATTGATGACAAAGCCTATATCATGGCAACGCTTCCTAGCAATGTTGATCATGAAGTGCCAACAATTGGTTTTGTTTCTCACTTTGATACTTCTCCAGATTTTAGCGGAGCAAATGTAAAACCTCAAATCGTTGAAAACTACGACGGAAAAGATATCGTTCTGAATGCTGAAAAAAACATTGTTTTATCTCCAGATTACTTTAAAGATTTATTATTATATAAAGGTCAAACCATCATCACAACTGACGGAACAACGTTATTAGGTGCCGATGATAAAGCTGGAATTACTGAAATTGTTTCAGCAATGGAATACCTAGTTCAGCATCCAGAAATTAAACACGGGAAAATCAGAATCGGTTTTACTCCAGATGAAGAAATTGGACGCGGAGCGCATCATTTTGATGTAGAAAAATTTGGAGCGCAATGGGCTTACACTATGGACGGAAGCCAGATTGGCGAGTTGGAATATGAAAATTTCAACGCCGCTGGAGCGAAAATCACTTTCAGAGGGAAAAGTGTTCACCCAGGTTATGCAAAAGGAAAAATGATCAATTCTATGCTTTTGGCAAATGATTTCATCAACGAACTTCCAAAAGGCGAAACTCCACAAGAAACTAGAGGTTATGAAGGTTTTTTCCATGTGCATCACATTAAAGGAAATATCGAAGAAACCGTTTTAGAATTAATTATCCGTGATCACAACAGAAAGAAATTCGAAAAACGAAAAGAATTGATTCACAAATTGGCGAAACAATTCAATAAAAAATTCGCAAAGAAATTCGGTGAAGATATTGTAACTGCCGAAGTTAAAGATCAATATTACAATATGAAAGAAAAGGTTCTGCCTGTAAAATATATTGTAGATATTGCCGAAAAAGCAATGAGAGAATTGAATATCAAACCGATCATCAAACCAATTCGCGGCGGAACTGACGGTTCTCAATTATCATTTATGGGATTGCCTTGTCCGAACATTTTTGCGGGCGGACATAATTTCCATGGAAAATACGAATATGTTCCAGCAGAAAGTATTCAGAAAGCAACTGATGTGATTGTAAAAATTGCTGAATTGACAGCTATTCCTGGAATTTTTGACGCACCTGAAAAATCTAAGAAAAGAAAATAATGGAATCAAAATCCGAAAATAAAGGCATTTGGAAATACGGCGATCAATGGGAAGAAGAATTACTTTTTCTAAAATCGATTATTGATAAAACCGAACTGACTGAAACCACAAAATGGGGAGGTCCAGTTTATGTTTACGAAAAGAAAAACGTAATTGGCCTTGGCGGATTTAAAGATTATTTTGCAATATGGTTTTTCAACGGTGTTTTCTTAAAAGACGAGAAAAAGAAATTAATAAATGCTCAAGAGGAAGTTACAAAATCTTTACGACAATGGCGTTTTACTTCTAAAGATCAAGTGAACGAAAAAGACGTTTTAGAATATATTCGTGAAGCCATTGAAAACGAAAAACAAGGAAAAGTAATTAAGCCTGCAAAAAAAGAAGCCATAATTTCAGAACTAATAAATGCAGAAATGGCTAAAAACCCAGATTTGAAATCAGCTTTCGAAAAATTTTCTCCGTATAAACAATACGAGTTTTTAGAATATATTGAAACAGCTAAACAGGAAAAAACAAAACTTTCTAGAATCGAAAAAGTGATCCCAATGATTTTAGCCAATGTGGGATTGAATGATAAATACAGGTAATTTAATTTTCAATATTTAAATTCCAAATTCCAATCTATACGAGACCTTTGTCAAAGTTTTAAAACTTTGACAAAGGTTTTGTCTTTTTTTGTCATCCTGACGAAGGAAGGATCACAATAGTAACTCCGCAAAGTATGGCGAAAAATCTTTGTCGATTCACACGTGCGATCCTTCCTTCGTCAGGATGACAAGATTACCGTGAATAAAAAAATCCCAAACTCCTATTTGGAATTTGGGATTTAAATATTGTAATTTAAAATTTATGCTTTCTTATTCAAAGCAGCGCTCAATTCTAAAGAGATAGCAGAACGCTCTAATTTTAATTTTCCAGACATAGTTTCGATTACAACAGTAGTTTCTGCAAGTTCAGCGATTTTACCGTGGAAACCACTTTTTGTAACTATTTTATCACCTACTTTAAGGTTGCTTTCAAATTCTTTTTCGTTTTTAGCTCTTTTTTGCTGTGGTCTAATCATGAAGAAATAGATTACCACGAACATTAAAAGGAATGGCGCAAATTGAGATAATTGTCCCATAATTTAAATTTATTTTTGATTTATATTTAATATTTTCTTTTGACTCTTCGACTCCGCTCAGAGAGAAAAAGCAGTTGGAATTTGTCATTTAAAAATTGGTTTTTACCAACTTTTACATTAACCCTCTTCCCGTTTTTAGCATCTTCTTATTAGCCGTAAGCTCTTTAACAAGATTATCCAAAATTCCGTTGATAAAAATACTACTTTTTGGTGTAGAATACTCTTTTGCAATTTCTAAATATTCGTTAAGAGTTACTTTTACTGGAATTGAAGGAAATTTAACAAACTCGCAAATTGCCATTTTCAAGATAATTGTATCAATTTCAGCAATACGGTCACTGTCCCAGTTTGGTGTTTTGTCTTCGTACTCTTTTGCAAAAGCGCTTTCATTTAAAACTGTTCTTCTAAACAGATCTTTTGCAAAATCTTTATCTTCAACATCTTTATACAATTTTGGCACTCTAAAATCGTCTGGATTTTCAGTTTTAATAGCTTTCAACTGTTTAATGATGTGCGTGTTTACAACCGGAATATCATCAACCCAAGTCAATTTATCATCTTCTAAATACTCATATAATTTTTCATTCGGAACAATAACATTTTCAAACAAATCAATGATGAATTGTCTGTCCTCTTCAAACGTGTTAACGTTATTGCTCATGTATTTTTTGTAGATATCGCTTGCTTTAATGTCATTTAACAGCAAAATAATATAATCGTCGTTTAAAGACCAGTTATTGATTTTACGGTTTTCTAAAGCAATACTAAGAGAATTACTTTCTGCTAAAAGCTGGAAGATTTTGTTTTTGATGAACTTTTCGTTCGGATTACGTTCTGCTGCAGTAGCAAGGTGTTTTTTGCTTGACAGATGCAAATAGACAGCTTCTTTTTTACAAATTTCTATCAATGAAGAAAGCATTATAAGATATAAGTCCTGAATATTATCAATGCTATAAAAAAGGAATTTCTCTTCTTTTTCCATATTTTCAGAACCGCTTTGGTGCATTGCATAAATGGATTGCATTACTTTAACGCGTATGTGTCTTCTATTTACCACCTTGTAAGAACATTTAAAAATTAGTCTGCAAAAGTATAACTTTTGATGCGTATTTTAAAATTAATTCGTAAAAAAGTCGCAGTTTGCAGTCGCAGTTTTCAGTTTTCTTTAAAATAGTAGTTGCTGGCATGCAGTATTCAGTCGCAGTTTTCAGTTTTCTTTAAAATAGTAGTTGCTGGCATGCAGTATTCAGTCGCGGTTTTCAGTCTCAGTTTTCGGTATTAAGCGAAAACAAAAAAGTCTCAGTTTCCAGTAGATCTGAAAACTGAGACTGAGACTGTAAACCTAAAAAAAATTACTTCTTAGCGTTCTCGATTCTTCTTTGATCAATTCTGTTTTGAGCAATTGTAAGAGCAGCTTTATGAGTTGTAATATTATTTTTAGCAGCAAAATCTATAATTTCTAAAGTTGTATTATAGATGTTTTCTGTTTTGCTCATGATTTCAGCTTTACCGTAGTTTGCCAATTCAGCATAAACATTGATAATTCCACCAGCGTTGATTAAGAAATCTGGAGCGTATAAAATTCCTCTTTCTTGTAATCTTGCTCCGTGGACATTTTCGTCAGCTAATTGGTTGTTTGCAGCACCAGCAATAACTTTAGCTTTAATTTTATCTACTGTACTATCATTTATTGTTGCTCCCATTGCACATGGCGCGTAGATATCAACATCTGCAGTATATAAATCTTCGCCAGTATAAATTGTTGCATTGTATTTTGAAGCAACTTGGTATAATTTTTCTTCATTGATATCAGAAATAGTTACCTGTGCTCCTTCTTTAGTTAAATACTCAACCAAAGTTTCTCCCACGTGTCCAATTCCTTGTACCAAAACTTTTTTACCGTCTAAAACATCAGTACCAAACTGACTTTTAGCAGCAGCTTTCATACCTAAATAAACACCGTAAGCAGTTACAGGAGAAGGGTTTCCAGAACCACCTCTTTCTTCAGAAATTCCCGTAACATAAGGGGTTACATCTCTTACAGTATCCATGTCTTTAGTTTCCATTCCGACATCTTCTGCAGTAATATATCTTCCGCTAAGTGAATGAACAAATTCACCAAACTTACGCATTAATTCAGGCGTTTTTTGAGTTTTAGCATCACCAATAATAACGGCTTTACCTCCACCAATATTTAGTCCAGTAATGGCAGATTTAAACGTCATACCTCTAGAAAGGCGTAAAACATCGTTTAAAGCTTCCCATTCTGTGTTATAATTCCACATTCTGGTTCCTCCCAAAGCTGGCCCCATAACCGAATTATGAATACCAATAATTGCTTTTAAACCTGTATCTTTGTCATTGCAAAATACAATTTGTTCGTGATCGTCAAAAGATAATTGACCAAAAACAGGATCCATTTTTTGAAGTTCCTTTCCAGTTGCGAAAGTTGCATCCATAGCGCTAGTATTAATTAGGTTAAAATTATGAATTTATCAAAAAGACATCTCAAACATAATTAAAAAATACATATGTGCTAATTTTTTATCTTTAAAATAACAATTTTACAATAGAATTGTTTTGATTAAATCGCAAATTATTATAATTTTATTTAATAATAATTCTTAAATCTAAATCAATTCAATATCATATTTCTTAAAAAAATGAAAGAATTAAGCTATTTAAACAAATATTTCATCAAATATAAATACAGTTTCTTGCTAGGAATTTTAATCACCATAATCGCACAAATATTTTCTCTATTTACTCCAAAGCTTATTAGCAAGTCTTTAAACGCTATTGAAAATTTTGACAAACTTTCTGCTGCAGAGCAAAAATCAGAAATAGTAATCGCAACTTTTCGTCAGGATCTCATTCATAATGTGCTACTTATCATCGGAACTACCATTGTTGCTGGATTTTTAACCTTTTTAATGCGCCAGACTTTAATTGTAATGTCACGCCATATTGAGTTTGACTTAAAAAATGAAGTTTTTAGACAATACGAGAATCTTTCGCAGAATTTTTACAAACAAAATAGAACTGGAGACTTAATGAACCGTATTAGCGAAGACGTTTCAAAAGTCCGTATGTATGTTGGGCCAGCCGTAATGTATACTATAAATACAGCTATCCGTTTTGCCATCGTTATATTATATATGTATAATGTATCGCCGTTGCTTACCTTATATACTATATTGCCGTTACCAATTCTTTCTTATTGCATTTTCAAGTTAAGCTCAGAAATCAATAAACGTAGCACTACATTCCAACAATATCTTTCTAAAGTTTCTAGTTTTACACAGGAAATATTTTCAGGCATTCGAGTTATTAAAGCGTATTCTTTAGAAAATCAGCATCAAAATAATATGGTTGATCTTGCAGAAGAAAGTAAACGCAAAAGTTTGAGTCTAGCAAGAGTTCAATCTTTATTTGGTCCATTGATGATTGCGCTTATTGGAATCAGTAATTTGGTTGTAATTTATTTTGGAGGTGTCATGTACATCAACGGAAGCATTCCTAATATCGGAACAATAGCAGAGTTTATATTATATGTAAACATGCTGACTTGGCCCGTTGCTTCTTTAGGATGGGTTTCTTCTATGGTTCAAGAAGCGGAGGCTTCTCAGAAACGTCTAAATGAATTTTTGAAAATTGAACCAGAGATCAAAAACAACAACGAAAATACTTCAGAAATCCAAGGAAATATCTCTTTTGAAAATGTTTCTTTCACCTATCAGGATACTAATATCGAAGCTTTGAAAAATGTTTCTTTTACAGTAAAAAAAGGAGAAACATTAGCCATTTTAGGAAAAACGGGGTCTGGAAAATCGACTATCCTTTCTTTGATTTCAAGATTGTATGACGTAACCGAAGGAGAAGTTAAAATTGACGGAAATGAAATCAGCGCCTTAAATTTAAATGATCTTCGCAATAATATCGGAATCGTGCCACAAGATGCTTTCCTGTTTTCTGATACGATTAAAAACAATATCAAATTCGGAAATCAAAACGCTACTGATGAAGAAGTAATCGAAGCGGCTAAAAATGCAGTTGTTCACGACAATATTATTGCATTTAACAAACAGTACGACACCGTTTTAGGCGAAAGAGGAATCACGCTTTCTGGTGGACAAAAACAGCGTGTTTCTATTGCAAGAGCCATTATTAAAAATCCAGCCATTTTACTTTTTGACGACTGTTTGTCTGCTGTAGATACCGAAACCGAAGAAATGATTTTGAATAATTTGTTCGAAATTTCTAAAGACAAAACCACCATAATTGTGAGCCATCGAGTATCATCGGCCAAGAATGCAGATAAAATTATTATACTCGAAGATGGTAAGATAATTCAACAAGGTTCTCATAATCAATTAATAAATCAAGAAGGATATTACGCATCGTTATATTTAAAACAACTTTCGGAAAAAGAATTACTTTAATTGTTGCGTAATAGATAATTTTTTATGATTTTTGAGTACTATTAATTCCAAAAATGATAGAACGTATTATGAGAGAAAATGACATGTTAGAAAAAGAAGAGATTTTTTCTAAAGTATTACGCGCAGGAAGAAGAACTTATTTCTTTGATGTGAGAGCTACCAAAGCCGATGATTATTATATCACGATTACAGAAAGCAAAAAATTTACTGAAGAAGATGGTTCTTTTCACTTCAAAAAACACAAAATCTATTTATACAAAGAAGATTTCAGTGCTTTCTCCGAAATATTAGAAGAAATGACTTCTTATGTTTTAAACCACAAAGGCGAAGAAGTAATTTCTGAAAGACACCAAAAAGATTTTAAAAAAGAATACAGCTCTGAAAAGACTGAAAGCCAAAGATCTAGTTTTACAGATATCGATTTTGATGATATTTAATCAAAAATCATCTACATAAAGTAGGAGTCCAATTTGTTCTGCATTTTGGACTTTTTTTATATATTTATGTTTTAAGATGTGAATTGTAAAATGTGAGACGTACGATTCATGTAGCTTTTACTTCTAAAATAATTTTACAAATTACACTTTACCTCTAATGAAAAAATTAATTATTCTCCTAAGTTTCTTCCTTTACGGAATTTCACTATCTGCCCAGAATATAGAATATGAAACGAAAAATAATATCCAATATTATAGTGCGGCTGTAAATAAGTCCGATAAATATATCGGCGAAAGATGTGTTTTGGATATTTATTACCCTAAAAACAAAACAGGATTTGCTACAATCGTATGGTTTCACGGCGGCGGATTGACTGGCGGAAACAAAGAAATCCCAGAAGCTTTAAAAAACAAAGGTTTTGCAATTATTGGAGTAAATTATAGATTGTCTCCAAAAGCAAAAGCCGAAAAAGCTATTGAAGATGCTGCCGCAGCTGTTGCTTGGGCTTTTAATACTATTTCAAATTATGGTGGCGATAAATCTCAGATTTTTGTTTCTGGACATTCTGCAGGAGGATATTTAGGAATGATGATTGGCTTAGATAAGAAATATCTTCAAAAAGAAAACATTGACGCCAATCAAATTGCTGGACTTATTCCGTTTAGCGGACAATGCATTACGCATTTCGAAATTAGAAGAGAAAACGGAATTCCTGAAAAACAACCAACAATTGACCAATTTGCTCCGTTGTATCATGTTCGTGCCGATGCTCCGCCAATGTTATTAATTACTGGAGATCGTGAACTGGAAATGCTTGGGCGATACGAAGAAAACGCATATATGGCCAGAATGATGAAACTGGTTGGACATACGCAAACCAAATTATATGAATTGGACGGTTATGGCCACGGAATGACAGAACCTGGTTTTCCGCTTTTGGTCAATGAAGTAAACCGAATTTTAAAAGAACGTAAAAAATAATCACTAAATAAAAATTCCACGGCAATGGAGACACAACTATTAATTATACCAGGACTTGGAGATTCTGGAGAAAAACACTGGCAAACCTTTTGGCATAAAAAATTCGAAAACTCAATTCGTGTTGTACAAGATAATTGGGATGAACCAATTCGCGAAGAATGGCTCGACAGATTAAACAAAAATATTTCTAAACTTAACAAACCTACTATCTTAGTAGCACACAGCTTGGCTGTTTCATTGGTTTTACATTGGGCAGAAAAATACAGTAATCCGAATATTATCGGCGCTTTTTTAGTCGCTCCTGCTGATGTTGACTCACCTCAACACACACCAGAATCCATAAGAAATTTTTCACCAATACCTCTTTATAAATTACCATTTCCGTCTGTAGTCGTTGCAAGCGAAAATGATCCTTATGCTTCTTTTGAAAGAAAAAAACTCTTCGCTGAAAAATGGGGAAGCGATTTTGTAAATATCGGTCAGCAAGGGCACATCAACTCCGATTCTGATTTGAAATATTGGGAAGAAGGACAATTGATTCTTAAACAGTTTATTGAAAAAATTGGTTAAGTGTTCAGTCGCAGTCTCAGTAAACAGTCCAAAACTGAACACTGCGACTGCGACTGAAAACTAAAAAAGCTATCCAATTCTTAATCCATTCGGTATTCTAAAATCTGGAGCCAATAAAATCACATCTCCCTCCTCGCCAACAGCGCCAAGCACCAAACATTCGCTCATAAATTTTCCTATTTGCTTTCTTGGGAAATTTACAACTGCAACAATCTGGCGATTTAACAAATCTTCTTTTTGATATCGTTTTGTGATTTGTGCCGATGATTTTCTAATTCCGATTTCTGAACCAAAATCAATTGTCAGTTGATAGGCTGGTTTTCTTGCTTCGGGAAAATCGTTTACTTCTATAATAGTTCCTACGCGCATATCGGTGCGCTCAAATTCGTTCCAGGTTAAATCCATTTTTAAATTGTATTATTTACAAACCTATAAATTTTGTAATTAATGCACCTAATTCTATAACCTGTTTCTTTTCCTTAAATCTAACTTTACGTGAAGAAAAACGAAAATACTCACGTAAAAAGATATAACATGGAACATACTGAACCAAATGCATGCATGTCAATTAAAGATTTTGAATCTAATCTAAAACAGGTTCACACGGATAAATATATAGAAACCGCTCAAAACGTAAGGCTTTATGTGAAAGATTATGGTCAAGGGAAACCTGTAATCCTGATTCATGGCTGGCCTCTCTCTAACGAAATGTGGGAATATCAGATTGATCATTTGGTCCAAAACAATTATCGTGTAATTGCCTATGACCGACGCGGATTTGGAAAATCTTCTCAGCCTTGGGATGGTTACGATTATGATACTTTGGCAGATGATCTGAAAGAAATTATCGAACAATTGGAACTAGAAAACGTAACTCTTGTAGGTTTTTCTATGGGTGGCGGTGAAGTAGTTCGTTACTTTAGCCGTCATGGCGGAAAAAGCGTTGTTAAAGCAGCTTTAATTTCGTCCATTATTCCATTTCTTTTAAAAACTCATGATAATCCAGATGGGCATCCAAAAGAAAAAAGTGAAAATACAGCAGCAGCAATAAAAGAAGATAGAATTGGTTTTGTAGATAATTTCGGGAAAACCTTTTTTGGAGTTAATATTATAAACAAACCACTCAGCACTCCATTATTAGAATACTATAGAAACTTATGCTCTGTAGCTTCTCCAAGAGCTACTTTAAAATGTGCCGAATCGTTTTCGTATACTGATTTTAGAGACGAGTTGGATTTTATAAAAGTTCCAACTCTAATTATTCACGGTGACGATGATAAAATTGTACCTATAGACCTCACTTCGAGAAAAGCGGCAAAATCTATTGCAAACAATACTTATATCGAATATGCAGGAGCTCCTCATGGTTTATTTTATACTGACAAAGAAAAGCTAAACGAAGATTTATTGGAATTCCTAAATTCATAAAAAAATAAAAAAAGTATCCAAAGAAGCAAGCTCTATAGGCTAACTGCTTTCTTTGGGTATTTTTTATTCTTGTGCTCTTTTATTTACAGTTTTTTAAAGCTATTTTTGGGAATCAAATTTCAGATAAAATGGCACGAACAGAATCAACAATGCTTCCTTTAGGAACAGTTTCACCTGACTTTTATTTAAAAGATACTAACTCGAATAATACTTTTTCTTTTGAAGATTTAAAAGGTTCAAAAGGCACTTTGGTTACGTTCATTTGCAACCATTGTCCGTTTGTGCATCATGTGATCAGCGAAATTGTTATGATTGCAAATGATTATCGTGTTCAGGGATTGGGAGTAATTGCTATTTCTAGCAATGATGTGGTCAAATATCCTCAAGATGCTCCAGAATTAATGACAGATTTTGCAATGGAAAATAAAATTGATTTTCCTTATCTATACGATGAAACTCAGGAAACTGCAAAAGCGTATCAAGCGGCTTGCACTCCAGATTTCTATTTATTTGACAATCAAAACAGATTATTTTATCGCGGGCAATTAGACGATTCAAGACCTGGCAATGGAATTCCACTTAGCGGAAACGATTTGAGAGGCGCAATCGATGCCTTAATTTACAACCGAAGTTTAAAAGAACCGCAGAAACCAAGTTTGGGTTGTGGCATTAAATGGAAGTAAAACCTCACTAAATTCAAAAAGATTACGTATCTTTGCGGTTCAATTTAACAAATCCTTGTGGGAAATATAATATCATATACAGCCTCTACGAAAGCGTTTTGCATAGCAAAACCGATTCCTGCTGTAATTATTTCGCATAATAAGGCCTTTATTAATTAGGCCTCCGTCTACTTCACTTTTTTTCTTCTTTTGACGGAGGATTTACATCAGCTTAAACATTTCCTTATTTGACAAAAATCATTTTTGATCAGATATTTTTTTGTTTTTCCAGATTAAGCATTTTTGATTCTTTGCCATTTTCAGGACTTAGAAATCTTTTGTTTGTAAATATTCGAAAGAAGAATAAACCATTTAAATTTTATAACAATAAATTCAATATAGATATGAAACCAACACCCACATTCTGTAAATCAGATTATCAATTTTTAAGAGAGTTGATTTTAAAAAGTAAAAATTCAACAAATACTAAAGAAGCCAATCAGCTTTCGCAAGAATTAGACCGCGCTGTAATTAGCAAAGAAAGCGAACTAGACTCAGTTATAAGAATTAATTCTATTGTAACAATTGAAGATGTAAAAGCCAAAAAACAAATGAAAATTCAAATCGTTTTACCTTCTGCAGCAGACGTAAAACAATCTAAAATTTCAATTCTAGCACCTTTAAGTGTTGCCATTATTGGTTTCAAAGAAAATGATGAAGTAGATTGGGAATTGCCTGCCGGAATCAAAACTTTAAAGGTAATTGCTGTAGATAATTCGGCTGTACATCATTCTTAATTTTCAAAACACCTCATTCTGTGACGGTGTTTTTTTTTATATCTATCTGAAAAATAAAAAACTGTTCAATTGAACAGTTTTTTTATGCTTATTTCTCAAATCCAGATTACAATTGTGAATCAATATAATTCGTAATTGATGCCATTTGAGTTTCGTCTAATTTTGCTTTTTTACCCATTCTTACCAAAATCGGCGTCCATTCTTCTTTTGTGAATTTTTTAGGTTCATACAATTTGTGACATCTTGCACAACTATTATCATACAAATTTTTGCCTGTTTCTAATTCAGGCGTTAAAGCAACCGTTTTTGGAGCTTCAGCAGGAGTTGATGCAACTGCAGCTTTTTTTTGAGTTCCGCAAGAAACCACAAATAACGCAAGTCCTGCTAGGATTAAAAAGTTTTTCATTGTCTTAATTTTATATAGTAAATATAAAAAAATCCCATATGGCATAACATATGGGATTATTATTTAAAACAATGCTAAATTGCTTGTAAAACTCTTATTTTACGTCCATTAATTCAACGTCGAAAATTAAAACTGCGTTTGGCGGGATAACTCCTCCAGCACCAGATGGACCGTAAGCTAAATCAGAAGGAATTACAAAACGAGCTTTGTCACCCACTTGCAATAAAGCAATACCTTCGTCCCATCCTTCAATAACTTGTCCAATTCCTAATTTGAATTCGATTGGTTTTTTACGTGGGTAAGAAGAATCAAATACTTTTCCGTTTTCTAAAGATCCTTCGTAGTGAACAGAAACTGTTTTTCCAGCTTCAGCCTTTTTACCTTCACCTTTTTGAATCATTTTATAACGTAAACCGCTTTCTGTTTTATCAAAACCAGCAGCCAATTGTTCCATTTTTGCTTCAGATTCTGCTTTTAAAGCTGCCTCACGTTTCATACGAGCACCTTTTAAACCAATGAAAGCTTCAATTGCGTTCCATTTTTGAGCTTCTTCACCTACTCTGATAATTTCAACAGACTCTAAATTGTCACCTTGAGCAACTGCATCAACAACGTCTTGTCCTTCAACAACATGTCCGAAAACACTATGTTTGTTATCTAACCAAGGAGTCGGAACGTGAGTAATGAAAAATTGAGAACCATTGCTTCCAGGACCAGAATTTGCCATAGACAAAACTCCTGGACGATCGTGTTTTAAACTTGGGTGAAATTCGTCATCAAATTTGTAACCTGGATCTCCTGTTCCAGTTCCTTTCGGGCAACCTCCCTGAATCATGAAATCAGCAATTACCCTGTGGAAAGTTAATCCATCATAGAATTTTTGTCCTTGAGGTTTCACTTTGTTTTCCATATTTCCTTCTGCAAGAGCAACAAAGTTACCTACAGTTCCTGGTGTCAAATCGTGAGTCAATTTTACTAAAATTGAACCTTTGCTAGTATTGAATTTAGCGTATATTCCGTTTTCCATGTTGTTATTTTTAATTTGAACGCAAATTTACAAATTAATTTCTTAATCAATTTGCGCTTTTTTTGATTTATAAGTAAGTCCGTAAATCATCAATGATAATAAAGATAAAGCCATACAGCCTATTGTTACAGCTGGCCATCCGCCAAATTTCCATAATAATAAGCCGTATGCAGATCCTGCCGCTGTCCCTAAAAATGTTAGTGACATAAATACGGTATTCAATCTGTTTCTTGCTTCTGGCAATAAGGAATAAACTCTCGTTTGATTGGAGATGTGAACGCCTTGAATTCCGATATCGATAAATACAATTCCGATTGCAATCCCGATTACGCTTCCAATGGCAAAATAAAAGACAACGAAACTTAATAATACCAATAAACAGCCGTAGCCAACTGCAATTCTTGAGTTCCCTTTGTCTCCCAATTTCCCAACAAGAGGTGCTGCTAGAGCTCCAGATGCGCCAACAATTCCAAATAAACCGATTGTAGCACTATTAAAATCGAAAGGTTTTCCAGAAAGCAGAAGCACCATTGTAGTCCAAAACGCTCCAAATTGAGCAAAACTAAAAACATTGATTGCCGTTGCCTCACGCAAAACTGGTTGTGTTTTTATAAGCGTAAACAATGACTGAATTAACTGTGCGTAAGTCCCTTGAAATTGCGGTTTGTTCTGCGGAAATTTGCTCTGAATCACAAAAAAGATCAAAAGACAAATTCCTGCTGCGATATAAAACATCGATCTCCAGCCCAGAACCTGACCAATAAACCCACTCAATGTTCGCGAAAGCAAAATACCGACTAAAAGTCCGCTCATAATAGTCCCTACGACTTTTCCACGCTGATCAGGCGCGCTTAAAGAAGCTGCCAAAGGTAAAATAAGCTGTGGCACAATCGAAGTGATTCCAATTAACAATGAAGCGATTTGCAAAACAAGAAAACTTTTGGCAGTTGCAGCAATTAGCAATGCAATTACAGTAGCAAAAGTAGTCATCAAAATTTGCCTTTTTCGCTCTATTTTATCGCCAAGAGGCACCATAAAAAACAATCCGATAGCATAACCCGCCTGAGTCAGATAGGTTATTGTTCCGGCACTTTCTTCTGGAATTTTAAATTCGTTGGCAATTAAAACAATCAAAGGCTGGCAGTAATAAAGATTTGCAACTATAAGACCAGTGCAAACTGCCATAAACAGTACATTAGTTTTAGATAAATTCATGCTGCAAAAATACCACTCTAATCTTTAGCAAAACTTTAAAAAAAGTATAAATTTTAAGTTTTTTTTAAAACCATATACGTGATATAAGTTCATTTAAACTTAAATACTTAATAAGTTTATTTCTTCAAAAACATATTAATAGTTTAAAAAATCTTCTCTAGCAGGGCTAAAAACATCTGTTAACATGCCTGTTTCCAAACAAACAACACCGTGTATAGCATGTGGCGGAATATAAAAACTATCTCCTTCTTTTAAAGTTTGTGTCACACCACTGATTGTAACATCAAATTTGCCGCTTGCAATGTATGTAACTTGCGAATGATAATGGTCGTGCAAAGTGCCGATTCCTCCTTTCTCAAAATGAACATTTACCAGCATCACTCTTTCATCAAAAGCTAAAATTTTACGTTTGATTCCCTCACCGACTACTTCCCATTCGATTTCGTCTCCTTTTATAAATTCTTTGCTAGTACTCATTTTTATTTATTTTTAATTTTTTCAAAATCCTTTTTCATCAATGCCAATCCTTCATCTAGATTATTCTTTTGAAAGAACGCTTCAAGCTCTTTTAATCTCTTTAAATTATCATAATTAAATCCCGAATTTAATTTTCTTTGACAAAGAGAACACAATCTAATAGAATGCGAATCTGTTTCTATCATACTATTGGTTCCGTTCATAACGCAACTGGCTTCAATACAATGATGCAGACCAAACATATGCCCTATTTCGTGAGAACAAATTTTCAGCAATCGTTCTAACCCTAAATTAAAATCGGCTTCTTTTTGCATTCTGTACATCGAACTTACTGCAATTTTATCTCTGTAAGATGCCAACCCAAAAACGTAATTCCATTCGGGTTTTGGGTACAAATCTTTTTCAGTTATTGCCATTAAAGCAATTCTTTTATTAGGATTTTCTTCTTTTAAAACATCGGTTAAAATGTATCCCGCCAAAAACTGTTCTTGTCCGACATCTCCAATTCGTCTAGCATGATTCGGGATAATATCATTTGAAACATTTTCTAAAACCTTAGTTTCCAATTGAAAAAATATTTGCAAATACTGACGAACTAATTCAATTTGTTTTATTTGCATTGAATTGAACTTTCCTATAGGCTGCAGATAAATAATATTTTCTTCTTTGGTTGGAACAACATGTTTAGTTCTCACAAATTGTTCGAAACTTTGTCCGTTTTCTTTATGAGAAAACAACCAATCTCCATAAGCTGGTTTCCCAAGTGTAACATCATTTGCTTTAATATCTACAAAATAAGGCGCGGGTGGTAAAATTTTCTGCGGCATTAATGGTATCTTTAAATTTGCCTTTTCTTTTTTATCAGATTGACATGAACAAAGAACCACAAATACTAGCAAAAGAAGCTTCCTCATATAGATGAATTAGATTAGATTTTTCGAAATAAAATCACAGCTCGTTTGTATAGAATTAAAAGAATTTGAAGCAAAATTATTTTCCTGTTCTACAAAAAAATGAACCATTCCAGATTGTTTTGCTTCCGAGAAGAAAGGTTTAAAATCAATTGTTCCAGAACCAACTTCAGTATTCAAATCGTTATTATTTTTATCCTTATCTTTCACATGCCACATTTTGAAACGCCCTGGATTTTCTTTGAATAGTTTTAAAGGATCATTGCCAGAATGAACTACCCAGTATAAATCTAGCTCGAAATACACCAAATCTTTATCGGTTTCCTTTAATAGAATTTCGTAACCTGTAACACCATCATACTTCTTAAACTCAAAATCATGATTGTGATAAGCCAGTTTTAAACCTGCTTTTTTGCACATTTCTGCGGCTTCATTTACGCGAGCTGCGATCTTTTTATAATCTTCTATACTTCTTCTAAAAGGCTCATCTATCCACGGAACAGTCAGAAATTCATTTTTAAGAACTTTTGCAACCTCAATTGCTGCGATTAATTCTGCAGTATTTCCGTCGTACAAAAAACTTCCCAAATTATAATGTCCACTAACCGCTTTTAATCCATTATCATCTAAAATCTTTTTTAATTCTTTAGGCGTTAATCCCCAAAATTGATCTTTAATTGAAAAACCGTATGTCTCAACAGTCGTATAACCTGCTTTGGCAACTTTTTCTAAAGTTCCTTTTACATCTTTAGGAAGTTCATCACGAAGCGTATACAGCTGTAAACCTATTTCTTTTTTATTCATAGTAAGTGCAAATGATGGTGAAGCCAAAACTGCAGTTGCAGCAAGACCTGTGGTTACGATAAAGTTTCTTCTGCTGATCATTTTAATGATTTAAATTTCAGAAAGTAAATATATTATAAAAATTGATTTTTAAAGTTTTCTGCGAAATTTTGAAGTGCATTTGCAGTTTCTTCCGAAACAATTTCTCCTTCAGCATTCACTTTTCCTCGCACTCCCTGAATTAAAAGCTGTGTTGTGTCGTCAAATTTAGCTTCGAGTGTTTTCATAACCAATAGCAATTGCTCATGCCCCATTTCACCAGAGGCAGAAGCGGTAATAAGACCTGCTTTTTTGTTTGAAAAAATAGTTGTTGAAACACACCACTCTAAAGCATTTTTCAAACTTCCCGGAATACTGAACACGTATTCTGGAGTGCAAATGATAACTCCATCGGCACTTATAATTTTATTTCTAAATGTAGTGATTTCTTGCGGAGGATTATCTGTATCTAAATCTGGATTAAAATGAGGAAGGCGCTCTAAATCTTCAAAAATTTCCACCTCAAATTCAGGTTTTAAGTAATTTGAAATGTATTTCAGAATTTTAAAGTTACTGGAATTACTTCTCGTGCTTCCAGATATAGCAAGGATTTTTATTTTTGTTGATATCATATTTAGATTAGGTAATTTTAGATTAATTCCTTGAAAATAAATTTTTCATCATAATCGACTTCAAATTTTTCAAGAAAGTTAATATACTCTTCTCTAAATGTTTTCTTTTTATGATGCTGTTCTTGATTTTCGATATATTTTATAACAGCATTTAATTGAGATTTACTATACGAAAATGCTCCATATCCTTCTTGCCACTCAAAATGACTATTTGCAAATTTATTTTCATTTATCCATTTTGATGAATTTTGCTTTACGCTTTTCATCAATTCTGATATAGACTGCATAGGTCTTATTCCTATTAAAATATGAATATGATCTGAAACTCCGTTTATAGCCAAAAGTTTATGATTGTTATTTTTTATAATGCCTGAAATATACTTAAACAATTCATCTTTCCAATTTTTGTGAATCATCGCCTTTCTATATTTTACAGCGAAAACAAAATGAATATGTATTTGCGTATATGTGTTTGCCATTATTTAGTCCCTACGGGACATTAATTCTTTAATTATTATTATTTTTTCTACCGATATTTTATTCCTATCGGAATATTTTTATGACGTGCAAACATAGTGAAAAAGAAAGAATTATCTTGCATATTTTTAATATATTCTAAACTGCTCTGTTCCGTTGGAATAAAATACTGGTAGTATAAAAATCCACAAAACAATCCGATATGTTTTGAAAGAATAGAGGAAACTGTTCCGTTAGGAACAAAATATTGGTAGAAAACAAATATCATAGCACAAAAAAAATCAATCGCATCGATTTTGTCCCGTTAGGGACTACGCCTATTTCGCCGTCAGCAAATTCAATCCTTGCATTTTTTGAGAATCAATTGCTTGCGGCGGATAATTCTGTTTTTCTTGTCGTGTAGATGTGACTTTCCCATCTTTATTTATATATACATAATTGTAACGCCAGTAATTTGATCCAGCCAATGACGTACCATCATCAGTAAAAACCTGATCTGCATAAACCAGAATTTCTCCATTTTGATTATTATCTAAAGTCCTTATAGGATTTCCTAAAGTTTTAAGCACTTTCGATTTGGCTTCTCCTACAGCTACTGTAGCAGAATTAGTGCTTGCACAGGAAAAAAATAGCGCAAGTACTACAGGCAGTAATATTGTTTTTTTCATAATAAGGGATTGAATTTATGTTTTGGATTTTGGCTATTAAACCTTGATAATTAGGATTGTAATAATACTTAAAGTTAATACAATAAATTTTACACAATTTATTAAGTATGTTATATAATTATTATCAAACCACTCAATAGCATTATTTGTATCTTTGCCAGCAAGAAATTATCGAATAGAAATGCGAATTGACATTATTACTCTTTTACCTGAATTATTAAGAAGTCCGTTTGAGGCTTCTATTATGAAACGCGCCATTGACAAAGGTTTGGTCGAAGTGCATTTTCACAATCTTCGTGACTATAGCACCAACAAACAGAAAAGTGTAGATGATTATCCTTTTGGTGGAGGTGCTGGAATGGTAATGACAATTCAGCCGATAGATGATTGCATCACACATTTGAAAAGCCAACGCGAATATGATGAAGTAATTTATATGTCTCCTGACGGTGAAACTTTAAATCAAAGAATGGCTAATAAAATGTCGATGTATGAAAACATTATTATTTTATGCGGACATTATAAAGGTGTTGATCAAAGAGTTAGAGATCATTTTATCACAAAAGAAATTTCTATTGGAGATTACGTTTTATCAGGCGGAGAATTAGGTGCTTTAGTTTTATCTGATGCTTTAATTCGATTAATACCTGGCGTTTTAAGTGACGAAACCTCAGCTTTAACAGACAGTTTTCAAGACAACCTATTATCAGGTCCAATCTATACAAGACCCGCAGATTATAAAGGATGGAAAGTTCCTGAAGTTCTAACAAGCGGTCATGCAGCCAAAATAGATAAATGGCGTGAAGACATGGCCTACGAACATACTAAAAATAGACGTCCAGATTTATTGGAAGGACATTAAAATTTAATTTCAAGTTTAAAGCAGTTTTTGTTTCAAGTTAAAACTCTAGACAGCAACAACTTGAAATCTTAAACTTGAAACAAAAGAAACTAAAAATAATTTACAATTTATAATTCATAATTTATAATTATTTTTTACATTTGCACCCGAATTTGACCAACCTCTGGCGAGATCCGTGAATGTTGCTCTAATATAAAAACCATAATTTAAATTATCATGGCAGATTTATTAAAATTCGTTCAAGACGAATTCGTTGCTAAAAAAGATTTCCCAGATTTCGGAGCTGGAGACACAATCACTGTTTTCTACGAAATTAAAGAGGGTGAAAAAACAAGAACTCAGTTTTTTAAAGGAGTTGTTATTCAAAGAAGAGGTTCTGGTGTTACAGAAACTTTTACTATCCGTAAAATGTCTGGATCTGTTGGTGTTGAGCGTATCTTCCCAGTAAACTTACCAGCTTTACAAAAAATCGAAGTTAACAAGAAAGGTGCTGTACGTAGAGCTAGAATTTTCTACTTCAGACAACTTACTGGTAAAAAAGCTAAGATTAAAGATAAAAGAAGATAATCATTTATCAAAATGTTATAAAAAACTCGTTTCATACTCTTTGAAACGAGTTTTTTTTATGTTCCATTTTCAACACTAACAAAACCGTAATTTTTTAATACCAAAATCATCGATTTAGCAATTTAACGAGCTCGAAATAACAATCTGTTAATTTCGTCTTTTCTCGGGAAAACTCAACCGTTTTCGTTGTGATTTTATTATATTTGCTCCGCTCATTTTGAGCCGAATATATCTTTTACATCGTTAACTCCTGACGATACGATTATAAAAAAAAAAGAAAATGACAAAATCAAAAATTTTTTACACCTTAACTGATGAGGCGCCTTTATTGGCAACTTACTCTCTTTTACCAATTGTTCAAGCTTTTACAGCAACAGCTGGAATTGAAATCGAAACCAGAGATATTTCGCTGGCAGGAAGAATTTTATCAAACTTCCCAGATTCTTTGACAGATGCTCAAAAAACTGGAGATGCATTGGCAGAACTTGGCCAATTAGCAACTCAGCCAGAAGCTAACATTATTAAATTACCAAACATCTCAGCATCTGTACCGCAATTAAAAGCGGCAATTGCTGAATTACAATCACACGGATACAACGTACCAAATTTCCCAGAAGATCCGCAAAACGATGCTGAAAAGGAAATTAAAGCGAAATATGCAAAAGTTTTAGGTTCTGCTGTAAACCCAGTTTTACGTGAAGGAAACTCTGACCGTAGAGCCCCAAGAGCAGTTAAAAACTTTGCAAAAGCAAATCCGCACTCAATGGGTGCTTGGTCTGCTGACTCAAAAACTAAAGTGGCTTCTATGTCAGGCGGTGATTTTTACGGAAGTGAAAAATCATTAACTGTAAACGAAGCAAACGATGTAAAAATCGAATTTGTTGCTAAAGACGGAACTACAACTGTTCTTAAAGCAAGTACTCCATTAAAAGCTGGAGAAATCATTGACAGCTCTGTTTTAAGCGTAAACAAATTAAAAGCTTTTGCTGCTGATGTAATCGCTGAAGCTAAAGCTGCAGGAGTTTTACTTTCTGTACACTTAAAAGCTACTATGATGAAAGTTTCTGATCCAATTATCTTTGGCGCTATCGTTGAAGTATATTTTGCAGATGTTTTCAAAAAATACGCTTCTTTATTCGCTGAATTAAACGTTGACACTAGAAATGGTTTAGGTGATATCTACGCTAAAATTGCTGGAAGACCAGAACAAGCAGAAGTTGAAGCCGCTATCGATCAAGCAATCGCAAACGGGCCAGCTTTGGCAATGGTTAATTCTGAAAAAGGAATTACAAACTTACACGTTCCTTCAGATGTAATCGTTGATGCTTCTATGCCAGCAATGATCCGTACTTCTGGACAAATGTGGAACAAAGAAGGAAAACAGCAAGATACATTTGCAGTTATTCCAGACAGATCTTATGCTGGTGTTTATACTGCAACTATCGATTTCTGTAAAAAACATGGTGCTTTTGATCCAAAAACTATGGGAAGTGTTCCTAACGTTGGTTTAATGGCTCAAAAAGCTGAAGAATATGGTTCTCACGACAAAACTTTCCAAATTAAAGGTGATGGTGTTGTGCGTGTGGTTGACCAAAACGGAAATGTTTTAATGGAACAAAACGTTGAAACAAATGATATTTTCAGAATGTGTCAGGCAAAAGATGCTCCTATTCAGGACTGGGTTAAATTGGCTGTAAACAGAGCTCGTTTATCTAGTACTCCTGCTGTTTTCTGGTTAGACGAAAACAGAGCGCACGATAGAGAATTGATCGTAAAAGTTCAAAAATACCTTAAAGACTACGATACTACAAACTTAGATATCCGTATTTTAAACCCAGTTGCTGCTACTGAATTTACTTTAGATAGAATCATCAAAGGTTTAGATACAATTTCTGTAACTGGAAACGTATTACGTGACTATTTAACAGATTTATTTCCAATCTTAGAATTAGGAACTTCTGCAAAAATGCTTTCTATCGTTCCGTTAATGAACGGTGGTGGATTGTTCGAAACTGGTGCTGGAGGTTCTGCTCCTAAACACGTTGAGCAATTTACAGAAGAAGGATACCTACGTTGGGATTCATTAGGAGAGTTCTTAGCTCTTGGTGCTTCATTAGAGCATTTAGGGCAAACTTTAGACAATTCTAAAGCAATTGTTTTATCTGAGACTTTAGACCAAGCTAATGATAAATTCTTAGCAAACGATAAATCTCCAGCACGTAAAGTGGGTCAGATTGACAATAGAGGTTCTCACTTCTATTTAGCTTTTTACTGGGCTCAGGCTTTGGCTGCTCAAACTAAAGATGCTGAATTGAAAGCCATCTTTACTCCAATTGCTGCTGAATTTGAAGCTAACGAAGCTAAAATCGATGCTGAATTAATCGGTGCACAAGGTAAACCTCAAAACATTGGAGGTTACTACCAGCCAACTCCAGAATTGGTAAGCAAAGCAATGCGTCCTAGCGAAACTTTCAACGCTATTGTTGCTAAAATCAAATAATTCAGAATACATCTGTATTTGTAAATAAACAAAAAGGACAACTCGCAAGGTTGTCCTTTTTTTATCTTAACTTATGTTTAACAAAAGTTCCGCGAGATTATTTAGTAAGAATTGTTAACTATGTAAATCAAAATCAATATAATGATTACAAAAAATACCTGCACATTTTTTCTTTTTATTTTAACGATTTTCACCTCATTTGCGCAGGAAAAATTCACTCTAAGCGGAACCATCAGCGACAGCAAAAACAATGAAACTTTAATTGGAGTAAACATTTTTATTCCATCTTTAAAAATAGGAACCACAACAAACGAATACGGTTTTTATTCGCTTTCAGCCCCAAAAGGAGAATACGAAATCGAAATCAGTTATGTTGGCTATCAGACTATTCAAAAGCACATTTCTTTAAATCAAAATACAAAAACCAATTTTTCTATCAGCGAGGGAAATGGCGAAGAACTTCAAGAAGTTATCATTACAGAAAACAAAGGCAAAATAAACGTCAAGTCGCCAGAAATGAGTGTGAATAAACTCTCCATTTCTACCATAAAAAAAATGCCGGTAGTTTTAGGCGAAGTTGATGTTTTAAAATCTATTTTATTACTTCCTGGAGTAACCAATGCAGGTGAAGGTGCTTCTGGATTTAATGTTCGCGGAGGCGGTGCCGATCAAAACTTGATTCTTTTGGACGAAGCAACGATTTTTAATTCTTCTCACGTTTTCGGATTCTTTTCTGTTTTTAATCCTGATGCTATTAAAGATTTAAAATTATATAAAGGCGGAATTCCGGCACGCTATGGCGGAAGAGCTTCTTCTGTTTTAGAAATTTATCAAAAAGATGGAAGCAGTAAAGATTTCCATATGAATGGCGGAATTGGGTTAATTTCAAGTCGCTTATTAGCTGAAGGCCCAATTGTAAAAGACAAAGGTTCTTTCCTGATTGGCGGACGAGCTTCTTATGCGCATCTTTTTCTCAAATTTTCTGAAGATGACAAAGATAATGCCGCCTATTTTTATGATTTAAACACCAAATTAAGCTATAAACTCAATGACAATAACAGTCTTTATTTATCTGGATATTTTGGACGAGACGTTTTCAGGCTGAACAAAAGTTTTACTAATACCTACGGAAATTCAACTTTAAACCTGAGATGGAATCATCTGTATTCCAATAAATTATTCTCCAATCTCTCTTTAATTTACAGCGATTATTACTATGGTTTAGATCTTGATTTTGTGGGATTCAACTGGGACTCTGGAATCAAAAATTATAATATTAAATACGATTTCAAACATTATCTTTCAGATAAACTAAAACTAAATTATGGCGTAAACGGAATTTACTATGATTTTAATCCAGGAACCATAAAGCCAACTGGCAAAGATTCAGGAATCAATCCAGATCAATTAGACAAAAAATATGCTTTTGAACCTTCTGTTTATTTAGATGCTGAAAGTCAGCTTTCTAAAAAAATCACCGTTGCATACGGATTGCGTTACAGCTTATTTTACAGATTAGGCGCATCCACTATTAATTATTACGATAACAATCAGCCAGTGGTTTTTAATAATGATATGCAGATTTATGAAAAAGGTACGCCAACTTCAACAAAATATTTTGGCAAGAACAAAGTCATTCAGAGTTATAATAATCTTGAACCGCGTTTTTCTCTTTCTTATCAATTAAATGAAGACCAATCGATCAAAGCGAGCTATAACCGAATGGCGCAATATCTTCAATTGATTTCCAACACCTCTTCTCCAACTCCTCTTGATGTCTGGATGCCGAGTGACAATTACATCAAACCTCAGCTTGCAGATCAAGTAGCTCTGGGTTATTTTAGAAATATCTATGATGACGCCTATTCTTTGGAAGTAGAAACCTATTACAAGAAAATACAAAACCGATTAGATTATATAGACGGAGCCGATTTAATTGCCAACAATGCCATTGAGCAGGTTATCTTAAACGGTCATATGCGCTCATATGGTTTAGAATTGATGGTAAAGAAAAACAAAGGCCGATTTAATGGCTGGATTTCCTATACCATTTCAAGATCAGAACAGCAGACTCCAGGAAGAACACCAGAAGAAACAGGCATTAATAATGGCAAATGGTATGCTTCGGCTTATGACAAAACACATAATTTAGCCATTACATCAGCTTATAATTTAAACGAAAAATGGTCTTTTGGCGCTAACTTTGTATTGCAGTCAGGACAGCCTGTAACATATCCGAACGGACAGTATGAATATTTAGGAATTGTGGTTCCGAGTTATGGCTTACGAAATGAAAACCGACTTCCTTCTTACAATCATTTGGATATTTCTGCCACTTTAACGCCAAGAAAGAACAAAGACAGAAACTGGAAAGGCGAATGGGTTTTCAGCATTTACAATCTTTATAATAGAATGAATGCTGCGTCAATCAACTTTAGGCAAAATGTTGACACAGGTGTAAATGAAGCCGTGAAATTATCTATTTTCGGAATTGTTCCAGCGGTAAGTTATAATTTCAAATTCTAGAAAATCAGTTCAAAAACTAAAAATATACTTATGAGAAAATTAGTTTTTTTAATCGCATTTTTTACATCCCTATTCTTCACTAGCTGTGAAGAAGTAGTTGATGTCGACTTAGACACCGCGCCTCCGAAATTGGTAATTGAAGCTGCTATCAATTGGGAAAAAGGCACTTCTGGAAAACAGCAGGTTATAAAACTTTCCACGACAACAGGCTATTTTGAGAGTCAGATTCCGGTCGTATCCAATGCTATAATTTCCATAAAAAATAGCAAAAATCAGACGTTTAATTTCGTTGAATTCAATAAATCTGGGCGCTACATCTGCAATGACTTCATACCTCAGCTTAATGAACAATATACTTTAACCGTTATCAGCAAAGGAAATACATACACAGCGACAGAAACTCTAAAATCGGTCGCGCCAATTACAAGAATCGAGCAGAAAAATGATGGCGGTTTTACAGGCAAGGACACCGAAATAAAAGCTTACTTTACAGATCCTGGAGACGAGGATAATTTTTATTTATTTAAATATGTTTATTCGAATAAAATAACTTCCAATTATTATGTTTCTGAAGATAAATTCTATCAAGGCAATGAAATTTTCAGCAGTACCGTTGATGAAGATTTAAAAACTGGAGATGAAGTCGAAATAACGCATTACGGAATTTCAAAACAATATTATAATTACATGAATATTTTGGTCAGCATTGCGGGCAGCAATGTTGGAGGTCCCTTTCAGTCGCCGCCCGCGACGGTAAAAGGAAACATTATCAATACAACAGATAAAAACAATTATCCGTTGGGTTATTTCTCCCTAAGCGAAACCAGTACAAAAAAGTACAAAATAGAGTAATTATGCAACCTATAATCAAAAACTTAGCCGAGAAAAAACTCATTGGACATTTTTTAGAAATGTCTTTTATAGAGAATAAAACTTTTCAATTATGGAATGGTTTTATGCCAAATCGAAAAAAAATTAGCAATACAATTAATGCTAATTTATATTCTTTAGAAGTATACGCAGAAAATCATTTTGATAATTTTGATCCTAGTGACAGTTTCCAAAAGTGGGCTGCTGTAGAAGTCTCAGATTATTCAGCTATTCCCGAAGGAATGGAGATGCTAATTGTTCCTGACGGTTTGTATGCTGTTTTTCTTCATATAGGCCCCGCCTCGGAAGGACATAAAACGTATCATTACATTTTTACGGAATGGCTTCCAAATTCTGAATATACGGTAGACGACAGACCGCATTTTGCCGTTATGAATGAAAAATATAAGAAAGACGATCCAGCTTCTGAGGAAGAAATCTGGATTCCGATAAAAAACAGAAATTAAGTATGATACTAGAAACGCTAAAAACACTTTTCAATCGAGATTTAAACAAACTAAAAAGCGAAATTGAATCGTATCAAACTGAAAGTTCGATCTGGACAATTGATAAAAACATCTCCAATTCAGCAGGAAATCTTTGTCTTCATTTAATTGGAAATTTAAACACATATATTGGCGCAGAAATCGGCAAAACGGGGTATATTCGAAATCGTCCTTTAGAGTTTTCGTTGAAAGACATTCCGAAATCAGAATTAGTTCAAAAAATTGAAGACACCATTTCAATTGTAAACAGCGCCCTTGACAACTTAACAGAGGCCGATTTAGAAGCGATATACCCGCAGATTGTTTTCGAAAAAGAAATGAAAACTGGATTTTTCTTAATTCATCTTTCAACTCATTTAGCCTATCATTTAGGCCAAATTAATTATCACCGAAGACTTTTAGATTAAAAAACAGCTTCTCAACATATGTAAATGTTTTAAAAATTAGAATTACGAAACCTTTGTAATCTTAATTTTAATTTTTAAAACATGAAATATTTAATTTCTCTTTTATTATGCGCCTTCACATTCCAAACAAAAGCGCAAACTTTTAAAAATCCTGATTCATTATTTAATCCAGCTCCATATGGTTTCAGCCATGTATCTTCTGTAAAAACACCTGGCGAATTTATTTATATTTCAGGGCAAAGCGGCGGTTTGGGCAAAGAACATTTTTTAAACCCTGACTTTAGAATACAAGTTAAAACTGCCCTTGAAAACCTAAAAGTAATTTTAAATAGTTATCAGCTAAAACCAGAAAATGTAATGAAAATTACAATCCTGATTGTTGATCACTCTCCTGAAAAATTAAAAATATGGGAAGAAGAAATTAGCAAGGTATGGAACGGCAAACCATTTCCTGCCAGCACATTAATTCCTGTTCCTAAATTAGCGCTCGATGGAATGCTCATCGAAGTGGATGCAATTGCTTTTAAAGCCAATTAACTTAAGACATTTTCTGCCAAAGACTATATCTTTTGTACATTTGTAATTCATTCAAAAAAACTTACATGTCATCACATCATATAGTCCGAGACGATCAGGAACCTGCTTTAATCATTGCCAATGGCGCTGCTTGCGATCCTGAATTATTAGGACAATTGCTAGAATGGTCTCCTTTGGTTGTTGTTTTAGATTCGGCTATCGAAAGAGTGATTGAATTGGGCATAAAAGTCGATGTTCTTTTGGGCGATTTTGATCGCGGATTTGATCCAGAAATTTACAAATCACAATTCCCAATCGAAATCGTTCATACGCCAGATCAGGATAAAACCGATTTAGAAAAGGCTTTTGATTATCTTATCGAAAGAAAAATTCCTGCCGTAAATGTCGTTTGGGCAACAGGAAAACGCGCCGACCATACAATTACAAACCTTACACAAATTGTTCGTTACAGAGATTTACTAAAAATTGTAATTCTTGATGACCATTCTAAAATATTCCTGCTGCCTACAAAATTCGAAAAATGGTATACAGCAGACACCCCAATTTCGCTTATTCCAATTGGAATTGTAAATGGAATTTATTCAACGAACTTGAAATATGAACTAAAAAACGATACGCTCACAATGGGCTACAGAACCGGAAGCAGCAATTCGGTCGAAAAAGATGGAATCGTAACCATTACACATCGTGAAGGCGATTTGCTTTTAATGGAGTGTTTTGATTAGGAGAATTAAAAAATAAAAAGTCCCAGCGGACGAAATTTATAGATTATAATGCTTTAATCTAATTAAAGCTCCAGCGGAGCGACATTTGTTATGTCGCTCCGCTGGAGCTTTTGTTGTAATAATAAATTAAACTAGCTATAAACATTGCGCTCCTCCGGAGCCATTCTTCAAAAAAGGAATCCCTATCTTTGCAATCGAAATCAATGAAAATGAAAGCAGAAAACAATTCGCAAAAAGACAATTTACACCCAAGAAATCTTCATAGAAACCGATATGATTTTGAAAAACTGATTTCAAATTGTCCCGAATTGAAAGCTTTTATTTTCATCAATAAACACGGAATCGAAACGATTGATTTCAGTAATCCACTTGCTGTAAAAACTTTAAATAAGGCTTTACTTCAAACCTATTACAATATTCAAAACTGGGATATTCCTAAAAATTACCTTTGCCCGCCAATTCCAGGACGTGCCGATTATATTCACTACATCGCCGATTTATTGGCAGAAAGCAATAACAATCAAATTCCTGAAACTAGTACAGTTTTAGGATTAGATATCGGAACGGGTTCGAATTTAATCTATCCGATATTAGGGAATTCTATTTACAACTGGAGCTTTGTCGGAACCGATATTGACAAAAAATCAATTGAAAATTGTGCCAAAATTATTGAAGCTAATCCAAAATTAATCGATTCTATCAGTTTGCAACAACAAACAGAACCCCGATTTATCTTTAAAAATATTATAACGCTCGAAGATCGTTTTACCTTCACAATGTGCAATCCGCCTTTTCATGCATCAGCAGAAGAAGCCAATAAAAGCGCTTCGAGGAAAACTTCTAATTTAAATCCGAAAGAAAAAAAGAATGCAAATCCTGTTTTAAATTTTGGCGGACAAAATGCAGAATTATGGTGCAATGGCGGTGAAATCGGATTTATAACCCAAATGATTTACGAAAGTGCCAAATATCCTTCGCAGGTTTTATGGTTTACCACTTTAGTTTCTAAAAAAGAAAATCTTGCTTCCATTTATAAAACTTTGAAAAAAGTAAACGCCATTTCTGTGAAAACAATCGAAATGTCTCAAGGACAAAAAAACAGCAGAATTGTGGCTTGGAGTTTTTTAAATAGTTCAGAGCAGTACTCTTGGAAATTTTAAGACTTTTAAAACCAATAGTATGGTTATCTTTTGTAACTTCGATAAAATTATGCAATCATGAACACTCTTGAACTTAAAACTATTTTAATTTCTGAAATTGAAAAAATTGATGATGATCAATTTTTATCAGCATTAAAAACAATTTTAGATAGTCGCAAAACTCCTATCAATTATTCTGAAAGATATAATGAAGATTTAAAAGTTGCCGAAGAAGATATTCAAAATGGCAATTATTATTCTCATAATGAAATTAAGGATCAAATTGAACAATGGAAAAAGAAATAATCTGGTCAAAAGCTGCTAAAAATCAGCTTGAAAAAATATACTTCCACATATTTAAAGAATCTAAAAGCAGAAACATTTCAAACAAAGTAATTGAGACTATTTATAGCTCTGTTACAATCTTAAAAACAAATTGGGAAATTTACGAATTGGATGAAATGAAGATTCCAAACGATGTAAATTATCGTGCATATGAAATTTATAGCTATAGAATATCTTATAAAATAACTTCAAAAGAGATTCACATTCTAAGAATTCGACATACAAGTCGTAATCCTAAAAAACTGTAATCATTTACTAAAACATCATAGTAATCTGATTTCCAATGCCAAAATCTTGATTTTGCAGTTTACTTTTGCTACATTTATTGTAAAATACTTAAAATCAAGACCATGGCAGAATATATTGGTTATCTCGCATCTGTATTTATTGTTGGCGGTTTTTTGCTGAAAAATCTTCGAACAATCCGATTCATTAATATGTTTGGCTGTATCTGCTTTGTCATTTACGGTATCTTTTTAAACGATTACAGAGATTTCAACCAATGGCTTTGGCCTGTAATTATTCCGAATGCGATTTTAGCGTTTGTTCAGATTTATTATCTGACTTCCAAAAACGACAAATCTTAAAATTATGATATTTTAAAATAAAATTCTGATACACTTTTCGCCCACTCTACCCGTAACTTTAAGCTGAAAATTGAATTTTATTACCATGTCAAAACTATATTCCCGAGTAGTCATTATACTTTTTTTAGTGACAAGTTGCGCTTCAAAAAAAACGAAATACGAAGACTATGTTTTTAAAACCAAAAGCGAAGAAGTAAATTATCAAACCTCTTACGATAAAGCTTTAAAACTTTGGAACATTCCGTACACCGAAGAAGATGTAAAAACAAGTTTCGGAACAGCGCATGTTGTAATGGCTGGCCCAAAAAACGGAAAAGATCTGGTTTTACTTCACGGAATGGATGCCAGTTCTACCATGTGGTATCCCAATATTAAAGCTTTTTCTAAAAATCATCGCATTTACGCAATTGATTTCATCATGGAACCCAATAAATCCAATTTGACAGCAAAACCGCTTTCGTCAGATGATATTGTTACTTTTTACAACGAAGTTTTTACTCACTATAAATTAAAGGATTTTGATATTATTGGCGCTTCACGAGGTGGCTGGATTGCCACCTTATTAGCCGTTCAAAAACCAAATTCAATTGATAAAATTGTTTTACTGAGTCCTGCCCAAACTTTCAAATTTCTTGACCAACCTAGAAAAACGACTTCGGCGTTAATGCTGAAACTTTTTCCTAGCGAAAAGAAATTCAGTAAAACATTAAACACTTTTTCAACTCATCCAGAAAATATAAGCCGCATTTACAAAAGGCAGTTTTATTTGGCCAATAAATATGCAAAATCCAATTCCAGCATGCTCAAAATGATGCCCTTTTCAGATAAAGAATTAGAATCTATTCAAAATCCAGTTTTAGTTTTAATTGGCGACAAAGACGTTATTAATTCGAAAGAAAGTTTAGAAAGAGCACATAAACATCTAAAAAACAGTAAAACCAAAGTTGTACAAGATGCTGGGCATTTTCTAACTATCGATCAGCCCAAAACGGTGAATGATGCTGTAATTAATTTTTTAGATTAAGATTTTGCTGGATCTAATTTTATGAACTTTGACAAATTAGCTTTGAATAATTGTGCAAATTAGTACAATTCGGGACAGACTTTAAATTACTTACTTACACAAACTTCGTATCTTTACAAAACCAAATTTTCAGTATACGCAAATGAAATTTCAAGTTTCCTCAGAATATAGTCCAAAAGGAGATCAGCCTCAAGCCATACAAAAACTGGCGCAAGGTGTAGTCGACGGAGATAAATACCAAACTTTATTGGGAGTTACAGGTTCCGGAAAAACTTTTACCGTAGCCAATGTAATTCAGGAAGTGCAAAGGCCAACTTTGGTTTTGGCGCACAATAAAACATTGGCAGCACAGTTATATTCCGAATTCAAGCAGTTTTTTCCAAATAATGCTGTTGAATATTTTGTTTCGTACTACGACTACTATCAGCCTGAAGCTTTTATGCCCGTAACCGGAGTTTTCATAGAAAAAGATTTATCTATCAATGAAGAATTGGAGAAAATGCGTTTAAGCACTACTTCTTCTCTACTTTCAGGGCGTCGCGACGTTTTGGTCGTGGCATCAGTTTCCTGTCTGTATGGTATTGGAAACCCAGTTGAATTTAAAAAGAACGTAATTGAAATCAAACGCGATCAGGTTATTTCAAGAACTAAATTATTGCATAGTTTAGTACAGAGTTTATACGCCAGAACAGAAGCCGATTTTAACCCTGGAACTTTCAGGATTAAAGGAGATACGGTTGAAGTTTATCCGAGTTATGCAGATGATGCGTATCGAATTCATTTCTTTGGAGATGAAATCGAAGAAATCGAATCATTTGATGCCAAGACTTCTCAAGTTATAGAGAAATTTCAGAGATTAACCATTTATCCAGCCAATATGTTTGTGACTTCGCCAGAAGTTTTACAAGGTGCGATTTGGCAAATTCAGCAGGATTTGGTGAAACAGGTTGATTATTTTAAAGAAATCGGAAAACATCTCGAAGCCAAACGTCTGGAAGAAAGAACCAATTTTGATTTAGAAATGATTCGCGAATTGGGCTATTGTTCTGGAATTGAAAATTACTCGCGTTACCTTGACGGACGTGAAGCTGGAACAAGACCTTTCTGCCTTCTAGATTATTTCCCAAGCGATTATTTGATGGTTGTAGATGAAAGTCACGTAACCGTTTCGCAAGTTCATGCCATGTACGGAGGCGACCGCAGCCGTAAAGAAAATTTGGTTGAATATGGTTTCAGACTTCCAGCTGCAATGGACAATCGTCCGTTGAAATTCGAAGAATTCGAAGCATTGCAAAATCAGGTGATTTACGTTTCGGCAACTCCTGCCGATTACGAACTACAGAAATCTGATGGAATTTATGTAGAACAAATTATTCGTCCAACCGGGTTATTAGATCCAGAAATCGAAGTTCGTCCAAGTTTAAATCAGATCGATGATTTAATTGAGGAAATTCAGGTTCGTTGCGAATTGGACGAAAGGGTTTTAGTGACCACTTTAACCAAAAGAATGGCCGAAGAATTAGCTAAATATTTGACAAAAGTTAGCATCAGATGCCGTTATATCCATTCTGAAGTAGACACTTTAGAACGTATTGAAATCATGCAGGATTTACGAAAAGGCCTTTTTGATGTTTTAATTGGAGTAAACTTGCTTCGTGAAGGTTTGGATTTACCAGAAGTTTCGCTTGTTGCCATTTTAGATGCCGACAAAGAAGGTTTCTTGAGAAATCACAGATCTTTGACGCAGACTATTGGCCGTGCGGCGAGAAACTTAAATGGTAAAGCCATTATGTATGCTGATAAAATCACAGCGAGCATGCAGCGAACAATCGACGAAACCAATTACAGAAGAACCAAACAGATTAATTTCAACGTAGAAAACAATATCGTTCCGCAAGCGCTAAACAAAAAAATCGAAAGCGCATTTACCAAAAATCCGTTGGTAGAATATGAATTAGGACATCCGATTCCTGTTGCAGCTGAACCAGAAACAGCTTATTTATCTAAAACAGAGTTGGAGAAAATGATTCGCGAAAAACGCAAAACGATGGAAAAAGCGGCTAAAGAATTAGACTTCTTGCAAGCTGCCAAACTTCGTGACGAAATTAAAAAACTACAGGAACAGCTGGCTTAGTTATGCTGTTCCTTAAAAATCTCTAGCAAAACTATTGGATTGATTACAGTATTGGGAGATTTTTTCATCATTTCTAAAACACGTTTCACCGCAGCAAGATTCAGTCCCATTTGTAAAGCAATCTGCTGAATGGCTTGAAATTCTCTTTCATGTAAAACACCGTCGCAATGCATTAGCAAAGCCAACCTGTAAAACTGATTAATGCGTTGCATCTCAGATGGAATGGGCAACGATTTGGTTTCCTGATGAAATAAGTCCTGAAATTCTTCTTCGCTAATATTCAATTCTACAGCTACAAGTCTTAAAAATTCAAGCTCACGTTTGTGCAAATGTCCGTCTACAGTGGCCAATGTAATCATTTCTAAAAGTAAACTTCTTTTTTCTGCTTCTGTATTCATCAATTTCTTATTTTTAGCTAAAATATTGCTTTTAAATAAAAATACAAAACACGGATAATGAAGAAGATTTTCTTGATAATTTTACTTCTATTTACTCTTATCAGCAAAGCACAAAGCACCGCTTCTAAAAATGTATCGACTTTTACGATTGAAGCACCTCAGCTCAATACTTCAAAAAAAATCTGGATTTATCTTCCTAAAAATTATTCTAAAAATATTCAGAAAAAATACAGCGTTATTTACATGCACGATGCTCAAAACCTCTTTGATGCTAAAACTTCGTATTCTGGTGAATGGAATGTTGACGAAAAATTGGACAGTTTAAAAGCAAAAGTAATTGTAGTAGGAATCGAACATGGAAATGAAAAACGGATTGACGAATTAACGCCTTTCAAAAATGAAAAATATGGAGGAGGAAATGCCGATAATTATTTAGAATTCATTGTAAAAACATTAAAGCCACATATCGATAAAAATTACAGAACCAAAACAAAAGCAAAAAGCACTATTCTTTTTGGAAGCTCACTAGGCGGATTGGTTTCGTATTACGGTGCTTTAAAATATCCAGAAGTTTTTGGAAAAGCAGGCATTTTTTCACCTTCATTCTGGTTTTCTCCTGATATTTATACTTTTACAGAAAAACAACCTAAAATCAAAACGAAAATTTATTTTCTGTGCGGCGATAAAGAAAGTGATGACATGGTAAACGATTTGACTAAGATGAAACGTTTACTAGATACAAAACGCTGTTATTGCCTTCATCTAGACAAAACTAAAATTGTAAAAGGCGGAGAACACAATGAAAAACTTTGGCGAGATCATTTCGCAGAAGCAATTCTTTGGCTGGGCTATTAATTGAAAAAAAAACAAAAACATCGCATACCAATGAAACTAATTTTAAGAGAATACAATCTCAAGCTAAAACACACTTTTACCATTTCGAGAGAGTCTATTGATTTTCAGCCTTCGTTAATTGTCGAATTGCAAAGCGATGGTTTTTCTGGTTTTGGAGAAGCCACTTCAAATCCGTATTACAATATCACGGTTCCAATGATGATGCAGGATTTAGAAAAAATCAGATCTATTATTGAAAATACTGAGAATGAAACTCCAGAAGTATTTTGGGCAAAAATCCATCCGCATTTAAAACAGGATATGTTTGCCTTGTGCGCGTTGGATTTGGCTTATAATGACTTGTATGCTCGCAAAAAAGGTAAAAAACTTTACGAATTGTGGAATTACACCACCGAAAGAAACCCAATGACGGATTATACAATTGGAATTGCTTCTATCGATAAAATGGTTTCTAAAATGCAGGAACTTCCTTGGCCGATTTATAAAATTAAATTAGGTACAAAAGAAGATATCGAAATTGTAAAAGCACTGCGTAAACACACCAATGCTGTTTTCAGAATTGATGCCAACTGCGGATGGACAGTTGAAGAAACCATCAACAACGCTGTTGAATTGAAAAAACTGGGCGTAGAATTCTTAGAACAGCCCATGAAAGCGGATAATTGGGAAGGACATAAAGAAGTTTTTAAACATTCTGTTCTTCCTGTAATTGCTGATGAAAGCTGTATTATCGAAGAAGATGTAGCAAAATGCCACAATCATTTTCATGGCGTGAATGTAAAACTGGTAAAATGTGGCGGTCTAACTCCTGGAAAACGCATGATCGAGGAAGCTAAAAAATTAGGCTTAAGAACCATGGTGGGTTGTATGACGGAATCTACTGTCGGAATTTCTGCAATTGCGCATTTGCTTCCGCAATTGGATTATGTAGATATGGACGGCGCACTTCTTTTAGCAGAAGATATTGCGACGGGAGTAACCATAAAAGATGGCGTTGTAAGTTATTCAGATCTTAACGGAACTGGTGTTACACTTTTATAAAAATGACAGTCGATAAATTTCCAGATCGAGTTATTGAAATTGACCAAGAACAGTATTTGTATTTTGGCGGAACTGCGTATTTGGGACTTCCAACAAACAAAGAGTTTCAAGAATTAGTAATTCAAAACATTTTAAATTGGGGAACTACATACGGAAGCTCCAGAACGGCAAATATTCAGCTGTCAGCTTATGATGCAGGCGAAAGCTTTTTGGCTTCTCATATTGGTTCTGAAAAGACTGTCACAGTTTCTTCAGGAATGCTGGCTGGAAAATTGGTTATTGATTTAATGAAAAAGCAGACTGATTGCTTTTTTCATTTGAATGATACGCATAATGCGATCCAAACTGAAAATAGTTTTCCAATATTCTTAGACGGAAATTTAAATAACCGTTTATTAGGTTCAAAATCTGAGAAAATAACGATTCTAACTGACGGAATTCCATCTTTTGAAACAAAACCTGCCGATTTATCGTTTTTAGAAAAAATTTCAAAAAGCAAAGAAATTACTTTAGTAATTGATGAATCGCATTCGCTAGGAATTACTGGCAAAAATGGTAGTGGAATTTATTCTTCAATTGAATTTCCCGTTAAAAGAAAAATCATGGTTTCTTCATTAGGAAAAGCTTTCGGATTAACTGGCGGTATAATTGCTTCCGATTCTGAATTTATAAATCTAATCAAAGAATTGGAAACTTTTACAAGTGCCGCAGGAATGAATCCTGCTTTTGTGCAGACACTTTCTGATGCCAGAGAAATATATAAAATACAGCATCAAAAACTGCTGGATAATCTAAATTATATTGATTCGATTTTAATCAAAAACAGCACTATCTTATTTGATAAAAACTATCCTTTAATTTATCTTTTATCGAATGAATTAGTTGAAAAACTAAAACACGAAAACATTATTATTGCCAGTTTCAGATATAAAAAAGAAGCTGAACCTTTAAACCGAATTGTGATTACTGCCAATCATCTTAAACAGGATTTAGATAAACTTGTAAACGTTTTAAATGATTTTAATTCTCGTTTTTAATCATTTAAAAAAACTACCTTTGCAAAAAGTAAATAATGTTTTTTAAGTTCAAGTAACGATTGGAAAAACTTGAAACTTTAAACATGAAACAAAAATTATGACAAATAACGATATACTTAAAAAACTTCGCGTGGCTTTGATGCTCCGTGATGACCAAATAGTTGAAATTTTAGAATTAGTAGATTTCAGAATTTCTAAATCAGAATTGGGCGCTTTTTTTAGAGCAGAGGATCATCCGAATTACATGGAATGCGGCGATCAGGTTTTACGCAATTTCTTAAACGGATTGGTGATTCATTTAAGAGGAACGAAAGAAAACCCTAAAAATCCAAACGAGGTTTTAGCAAAGCATAAAGCTGAAATTCCGAAAAGAGAAACCTCTAAAGAAAGACCGGAATTTAAAGCTGCTCCAAAAGATTCTGAAAAATACAGAGGCGATAAAAGTCCATCAAAATCAGGTTCTGCTGCTGGAAAGCCTAAGAAGAAATCATTCCCAAAAGGAAATGGAAAACCGGTTGTTGTAGAAAAAGTGGTTTACAAAAACGGCAATAAGAAAAAATCATAATTGAGGATTTAACCGCAAAGAACGCAAGTTTTTTTACTTAAAAGACTAAATACAAACGCAAAGTTCGCAAAGCTTTTCCATATAGCTTTGCGAACTTTATGTTTTAAAAAGATTCTAATTACGGTGTACTTTCAAATATAGCCCGCGGTTTCAACCGCAGGGACGCCCAGAATTGTGTCCCCGTGGTTGAAACCACAGGCTATATTGAAATAAAAATCGAAAAATTTTATTGTTTTAGCTTTGCGAACTTTACGTTTGTATTCACAATACTTGGTCAAAAATCCTTGCGTCCTTTGCGGTAAAAAAATCTATATCTTATTCTCCTCGATTTTATCAAAAAAAGCATCTTTAAAAGTCGCACCTATCGGCAGTTCTTTTCCATTGATAAAAACAGAAAAATTATCAGTTGATTCGATATGTTTTAGAGAAACAACATATGATTTATAAATCTGTATAAACTCATTTTCCGGTAACGATTCAATTACATTTTTCAAAGACGAATGTGTGATAATCTGCTGTTTTTCTGTATGAATGCAAACATAATTCTGGAGACTTTCTATATATAAAATGTCTCTTAAAAATACTTTCTGAAATTTATTCTTACCATCTGTTTTAACGAAAAGAAAATCTGGCAGATTGCTCTGATTTGAAATTTCTATTTTAGGTTCTGAATTCAGCTTTGAGACCGCTTGATAAAAACGTTCAAACGAAATCGGTTTCAATAAATAATCGACTGCATTCAATTCAAAACCTTCTAAAGCAAAATCTGGATAAGCGGTTGTGAAAATGACTTTTATATTTTTCGAAATGATTCTAGAAAGCTGCAATCCCGTTAACTGAGGCATTTGAATATCCAAGAAAATCACATCAACAGATTGTGTGTTTAAAAATTCTAATGCTTTTAATGAATCATTAAAAACTCCAACTTTTTCAAGAAAATTTACTTTTCCTATATAGTTTTCCAATATTCTGGTTGCAGGCGGTTCATCGTCTACAATAATGCATTTAAAAGCCATAGATTATTTTTTTAGCGGTATTTTTAAGTACGTTTTAAAGGTATTATTTTCTTCTGTTTTTTCAAGAATAAATTGATCTTTGTACATATACTCAAGTCTTTTGGTAAGGTTTTCAAAACCAATCCCGGTAGAGGAATAATTTTCTCCGCTTACATTATAATTGAAAGTTAAAATCTCTAAAAAACCGTTTGTTATTTTGATAGAAATAAGAGCTTTTTCCTTTTCATCATTTAGTTTCCCGTGTTTAAAAACATTCTCCACAAAATGTACCAAAGCCGAAGAAATGAGTTTTTCGTTTGAATAATTCCCTTCAATTGTAAAATCTAAAAACAGCTGATCTTCAAAACGTTTTTTCTGCAAATGAATATAGTTTTGAATAAATTGAATTTCTTTTGAAAGTATGGCTTCATCTTTATCTGTTTCGGTAATAACGTATCGAAGCAAATCGGAAAGCACCAAAATATCATCAGCCATTTCGTCTTCTTTCAAAACCAACTGACTATAAAAAGAATTCAACGTATTAAACAAAAAATGTGGGCTAACCTGTGCTTTAAGCATTTGAAACTCTGCTTTTTTATTCTCCAAAAGCAATTCCTGGTTTTGATGCTGTGCGGTTTGGAACTGCCAAAACAAAAAAGTTAATGCACTTAAAATTACAGCTGGCAATCCGAAGAAAAAATTGTCTTTTATGTAATAGGTAATTTCCCTTGCTTCTTCATAATAGTTGTGCATTCCTGTGATACTATACAAAACAACTTCTTCCAAAAAATAACGAACAGCAGTAAATAGCAATAACGAAACTGGAATTGTTAGAATATAAAAGAGTAATTTCTTTTTGTTTAAAAACCAATTACAAAAAAGATAAAAATTAAGAATATAGATAATAAAAACAGCCAATAAATAAGCTGGAGTAATTCCTAAGTAAATAGATTGCAATACGAATTTTACTTCTCTATTATTTAGTCCAATATCCCAGAAAATATAGGTTAGAAGTAACAAAAAGAAAAGAACAATATGATAGTAAAAAGGAATTTTTGATTTCATAGTTTTTGATAATTAACTCAAAAATACGATTATGACTTTAAAAGAAAATGGTATTTATATGAAACCTTATTTTTTTGATGACAAACGGCTAAAAGCTTTACACGAACATTTTGAAAGTGAAATTTGGATAGTTGGTCTAATGGAATCTGCGTTTCATCAAAAATGAAAATTAAGTTCTAAATCTGCTGATACATTTGCCATGAATTTAAAAAACAAAACGTCATGCAAAAAATCATTTTATTACTCGCAATTATCACATTAAATTTAACTTCTGCTCAAACCAAGAAAAAACAGATATTATTGGTTGGGACTTTTCATTACGCCAATCCAGGTCTTGATGTTGCTAAACTGAATAGTTTCAATATTATGTCTGAAAAGAGCCAAAAGGAACTCGAAATAATGAGTGACAAAATCAAAAAATTTGGTCCTGATAAAATATTCGTTGAATGGGAGTTTAGCAAACAAGCAGAATTAGATAAGCTTTATAATAAAAACACGGATAGTCTTTTTAAAAACGATAAAAACGAAATAACACAACTGGCAATTCGCACGGCTAAAAAACTGAATCATAAAAAATTGTATGGAATGAATCTTTATACTCCTTTTCGATATGATAGTTTAATGATAGCCATGGAAAAAGCAAACCAAAAGGAGTTAATGGAGAAAAACAAAGTTACAACAGGAAATTTTGAAAAAGAACATAATGAAAAAATAGCAAAAAGCTCATTACAAGAAATGATGTTGTATTACAATACAAAACAAACCGAAAATGAAAATCTTCAATGGTATTTGGAAATAGCAAACAGAGCTGGAAATCCAGATGATTTTTCAGGACCTTCTTTAGTTGCTAATTGGTACAAAAGAAACTTATACATGTATTCTTTAATCCAGAAATTAACCGAAAGCACAGATAACAAAATAATGGTATTAGTTGGTTCAGGTCATGCTTCAATCATTCGAGGCTTTATAGAAAATGATCCAACATTTGAAATTGTGGACTTATCAACTGTTTTGAAATAATATTTTTTAACCGCAAAGCACGCAAGGATTTTACCAAGTAATATGTATACAAACGCAAAGTTCGCAAAGCTATATGGATAAAGCTTTGCGAACTTTGCGTTTATTTATATTCTTATACGTAGAAAATCCTTGCGCCCTTTGCGGTTAAAACAAAAAAAAATCCACTCCTTTTGGAATGGATTTTCTATATAAATTGATTTCTTATTTTAATTAAGAAAGAGCAGCTTTTACTTGGTCAGCAGCTTCTTGGAATTGAACTGCAGATAAGATTGGCATACCAGAGTTGTCAATTAATTCTTTTGCAATTTCAGCATTTGTTCCTTGCAAACGAACGATAATTGGCACTTTAATAGCGTCACCCATGTTTTTGTAAGCATCAACTACACCTTGAGCAACACGGTCACAACGAACGATTCCTCCGAAGATGTTAATTAAAATAGCTTTTACGTTTGGATCTTTCAAGATAATTCTGAAAGCTGTCTCAACACGTTTTGCATCAGCAGTTCCTCCTACGTCAAGGAAGTTAGCAGGCTCAAAACCAGCATATTTAATTAAGTCCATAGTTGCCATTGCAAGACCTGCTCCGTTTACCATACATCCAACAGTACCGTCAAGGTCAACATAGTTAAGACCAACTTCTTTAGCTTCAACTTCGATTGGATTCTCCTCACGGATATCTCTCATTTCAGCATATTTAGGTTGTCTGTATAAAGCGTTATCATCGATGTTAACTTTAGCGTCAACAGCTAAGATTTTGTTATCAGAAGTTTTAAGAACTGGATTGATTTCAAACATTGAAGCATCAGAACCAATGTAAGCATTGTAAAGTGCATCGATGAATTTCACCATTTCTTTGAAAGCGTTTCCAGAAAGACCTAAATTGAAAGCAATTCTTCTAGCTTGGAAACCTTGTAATCCTACAGAAGGATCGATTTCTTCAGTAAAGATTAAGTGCGGAGTATGCTCAGCAACTTCTTCGATATCCATTCCACCTTCAGTAGAATACATAATCATGTTGCGTCCTGTACCTCTATTCAATAAAACAGAAACATAAAATTCAGAAGTTTCGCTTTCTCCAGGATAGTAAACATCTTCAGCTACTAATACTTTGTTAACTTTTTTACCTTCAGGCGGAGTCTGAGGAGTAATTAATTGCATTCCGATGATTTGTTCTGCTAACTCTTCAACTTGTTGTAAGTTTTTTGCCAGCTTAACTCCACCACCTTTTCCACGACCACCTGCGTGAATTTGTGCTTTAATTACATGCCATCCTGTTCCAGTTTCGGCAGTTAATTGTTTTGCAGCAGCCACAGCTTCAACTGCATTATTAGCCACGATTCCGCGTTGCACACGTACTCCGTAACTCGCTAAAATTTCTTTTCCTTGATATTCGTGTATGTTCATAATATAGAATTTGTCTGGTTCTGAATTTATTTCAGAATAAAAGTGCGACAAAAGTAACAAAATACAACTGAATAGTAAAATCTTTTTCAATTAAATAAATATTATATGTAGGTATTGAGCGTTGATAATTTTTCAAAGCAAACAAATCGTTAACGGAACAATTTGTTAATGTTAACACAATTCTCAGAAAACGTTTGATATTTAACAAAAAATTCATTGGTTTTATTGGCCTCCCGACGATTTTTCCTAATATATTTTAAGAGTAATTATATTTTTAGCAATTCGGGATGCCTTCTATAATAATATTAATAATTAAGAACCCTTTTTCTAATATTACAGCAAAAATGAAAGCAAAAGCACTATTTCAATACATTATGTTTAACGAAATCTGTATTTTTGTAAAAAAAATATCAAGAATGAGAGTTAAAGAACAAGGGCTTTATCTGCCTGAATTTGAACACGACAATTGTGGTGCAGGATTTATTTGTAATTTGAATGGTATTAAGTCAAATGATATTATTCACAAAGCATTAGACATCTTAATTAAATTGGAACATCGTGGTGCCGTAAGTTCTGATGGAAGAACTGGTGACGGAGCCGGAATTTTATTCGACATTCCTCATGATTTTTTTAAGAAAGTTTGTGACTTTGAAATCCCAGAAGCGCGTGAGTATGCAGTAGGAATGGTTTTTTTACCAAAAAGCAAAAACCAGGTTTCTTTTTGTATTAATGCATTTGAAGCTACTATTAAAGATCAAAACTTAAAAGTTTTAGGTTGGAGAGATGTACCTGTTGACGTTGAAAATTTAGGTGAAATCGCCGCAGAAAAAGAACCAACAATTAAACAAGTTTTCGTTTCTAAAAACGGACAAGATTTAACTGAACAAGAATTTAATGCAAAACTTTTTGCAGCTAGAAAAATTGCTGAACATGCCGTAAGAGGATCTAAGACCTCAGAAAGCCACATGTTTTATTTTACTAGTTTATCGACAACTACTATAATATATAAAGGTCTATTGATGCCAGAAGACATCAGCCGTTATTATATAGATTTGAAAGATCCAGACTTGGTGACACGCTTAGCGCTTGTACACCAGCGTTTCTCTACAAATACATTCCCATCTTGGGACTTAGCTCAACCATTTAGATACATGTGTCACAATGGTGAGATCAACACACTTCGTGGAAACGTAAGCCGTATGCGTGCTCGTGAAGAGCTTATGCAAAGCGCAGTTTTTGGCGATGACATCAAAAAATTATTCCCAATTATCTTAGAAGGAAAATCAGATTCTGCTTCTATGGATATGGTAATTGAACTTTTATTAATGACTGGCCGTTCTCTTCCAGAGGCAATGATGATGGTAGTTCCTGAAGCTTGGGAAAAACACCAGACAATGTCTCCTGAGAAAAGAGCTTTCTATGAGTACAATGCTTGTATCATGGAGCCTTGGGATGGTCCAGCCTCTATTCCGTTTACTGATGGAAACGTAATTGGAGCTTTACTAGACAGAAATGGTTTACGTCCTTCTCGTTATACATTAACAAAAAGCGGCTTCGTAATTATGTCATCTGAAATTGGTGTATTAGACATCGATCCAGAAGATGTAATTCAGCACGGTCGTCTTGAGCCAGGAAAAATGTTCTTGGTGGATATGAACGAAGGGCGTATCATCGAAGACGAAGAAGTAAAGAAAGCGATCGTTACAAAACGTCCATATAAACAATGGGTTGACGAAAACTTATTGCCTTTGGCTAGTGTTCCTTATACCAACAACCCTACTCCTGTTGAAAAATTAGATTTCTTAACAAGACAGCGTTTGTTTGGTTATACTATTGAAGATTTAAAAACAATCATCAACCCAATGGGTAGCGACGGAGCTGAAGCCATCAGTTCTATGGGTAACGATACACCTTTGGCAGTTCTTTCAGATCAGCCTCAGTTGTTGTACAACTACTTCAAACAATTGTTTGCTCAGGTTACAAACCCGCCATTGGATGGTATTCGTGAAGAAATCATTACGGATATCAGTTTAGCGATTGGTGGAGATTTCAATATTTTCGAAATTGAATCTAAACAATGTAAAAAATTAAAAATCCAAAATCCTGTTATTTCTAATGAGGATTTGGATAAAATCAGAAATATCGATCACGCAGATTTCAAATCGGCTACTATTTCTACTTTATATAAAATAGAAAAAGGAGTTAACGGTTTAGAGCGCGCGCTTGAAAAATGCGTTCAGGCGACTTTTAAAGCGGTTAATGAAGGATGCAACATCATCATCTTATCAGATAGAGGTGTAAGCGAAGAATTAGCTCCAATTCCTATGTTATTGGCTTGTTCTTACATTCACCACTCCTTAAACATTTTACAAGTTCGTTCTAAATTCGGAATCATCATCGAATCTGCTGAACCACGTGAACCGCATCATTTTGCTTTATTGTTCGGATACGGCGCAAGTGCTATCAATCCTTACATGGTAAACGAAATCATTCACGATCAGGTTGAAAAAGGTTTCATTACAAAAGTAAAAGCAGATTACGCAGTTGTGAATTACAACAAAGCGATTGCAAAAGGAATCGTGAAAATCATGAACAAGATTGGTATCTCTACTTTACATTCATACAGAGCTGCTCAGATTTTCGAGATTTTAGGTTTAAACAAAACATTTACATCTAAATACTTCCCTTACACTCCATCAAGAATTGAAGGAATTGGTTTAATGGAAGTTGAAAAAGAGGTTAAAAAACGTTTCCAAAAAGCGTTCCCAAATTCAAAAATTGCAAACTTGCTTTCTCTTGAAATTGGAGGTATTTACAGATGGAGACGTGGTGGCGAAAAACACATGTTTAACCCAACTACGATTTCTAAATTACAACAAGCAGTTCGTTTAAACAGCCCAGAAAGTTATAAAGAATATGCAAATGCTGTAAATGAGCAAAGCTCAAACTTAATGACTATTAGAGGTTTGTTTGAATTCAACAATTTGGACCCAATTTCAATTGACGAAGTAGAGCCTTGGACAGAAATTGTGAAGAAATTCAAAACCGGAGCAATGTCTTACGGTTCTATTAGCCAAGAAGCGCATGAGAACTTAGCAATTGCAATGAACAGAATTGGTGGAAAAAGTAACTCTGGAGAAGGTGGAGAAGATCCAAGACGTTTCCAGAAAGAAATTAACGGAGATTCTAGAAACTCTGCTATTAAACAAGTTGCGTCTGGACGTTTTGGAGTTTCGATCAACTATTTGACAAATGCTAAAGAAATCCAAATCAAAATGGCTCAGGGAGCAAAACCTGGTGAAGGTGGACAGTTGCCTGGAGAAAAAGTAGTGCCTTGGATTGCTGAAACTAGAAACTCTACGCCTTATGTAGGTTTGATTTCGCCTCCACCTCACCACGATATTTACTCTATTGAGGATTTATCTCAGTTGATTTACGATTTGAAAAACGCAAACCGTGAAGCTCGTATCAACGTGAAATTAGTTTCTGAAGTTGGAGTTGGAACCATCGCTGCCGGTGTTGCCAAAGCAAAAGCTGACGTTATTTTGATTTCAGGTTATGACGGAGGAACGGGAGCTGCTCCATTAACGTCTTTACAGCACACAGGTATTCCATGGGAACTTGGTTTAGCTGAAGCACAACAAACTTTGATTCTAAACGATTTAAGAAGCCGTGTAGTTTTAGAATGTGACGGACAGTTGAAAACAGGACGTGACGTAGCAATCGCTGCTTTATTAGGCGCAGAAGAATTCGGATTTGCAACGGCTCCGCTTGTAGCTTCTGGATGTATCATGATGAGAGCTTGTCACTTAAATACTTGCCCGGTTGGTATTGCAACTCAGGATCCAGAATTGAGAAAAAATTTCAAAGGAACTCCAGAGCACGTAATCAACTTCATGTATTTCATTGCTGAAGAGTTAAGAGAAATCATGGCACAGTTAGGTTTCAGAACTTTAAAAGAAATGGTAGGTCAGTCTCAAAAATTAAACGTAGACAAAGCGATCAAACATTATAAAGCAAACGGATTAGATTTATCGACTATTCTATACAAACCAGAAAAAGCGAAAACAGTTCCAAATCACAACACAACAACTCAAGACCACGCTCTTGAAAACGTATTGGATTTCGACATCATCAAAGAAGCTATTCCATCTATCTATAGAAAGGAGAAAACGAGAGTTACTTTCAAAATCAAAAATACAGACCGTTCTGTAGGTGCGATTTTGAGTAACGAAATCTCAAAAATTTATGGCGCACAAGGATTACCAGATGACACTATTTTAGTTGATTTTGAAGGTTCTGCCGGACAAAGTTTTGGTGCATTTGCAACAAACGGATTGTCATTTAAAATTCACGGAAACTGTAATGACTACTTAGGAAAAGGTCTTTCTGGAGGAAAACTAATTGTAAAAGTACCTCCTACTGCGACTTTCAATCCTGAAGACAACATCATTATCGGAAACGTTGCCCTTTACGGAGCTATTACGGGAGAGGCTTATATTAATGGTATCGCAGGAGAGCGTTTCTGTGTGAGAAACTCTGGAGCAACAGCAGTTGTTGAAGGAATTGGGGATCACGGATGCGAGTACATGACAGGTGGTACAGTAGTAGTTTTAGGAAAAACAGGAAGAAACTTCGCAGCTGGTATGAGCGGTGGTGTGGCTTATGTTTACGATCCAAACAAGAAATTCGATTCTACAGTTTGTAACATGGAAATGGTTGCATTCGACCCAATGGAAGAAGAAGATCTTATGAAACTAAGAAAACTGATCAAAAACCATTCGTTGTACACCAGCAGTCCATTAGCAAAAAGAATTTTAGCAGACTGGGAAAACCAACAACAGCACTTCGTAAAAGTAATGCCAACTGATTACAAAAAAGCATTAAAACGAATTGCAGAAGAAAAACAAATAGAAGAATTAATAGCTTAATTAAAGGTTCTGAGATACAAAGGTGCAGAGGTGCTAAGTTTTTTAACTCACCTCTCGCATTTTACAACTCACAACTAAATTTATTAAAATGTCATGGGTAAAATAGGCGGATTTAAAGAATATAACAGAGCCGACGAAAGTAATTTAGCAGTTGCAGAACGCGTTTCGAACTACAACGAATTTACTATTCCGGTACCAAAAGATAAATTAAGAGAACAAGGATCAAGATGTATGGACTGTGGTATTCCTTTTTGCCACAGCGGTTGTCCGTTAGGAAATTTAATTCCTGACTTCAACGACATGGTACATCAGGAAGAATGGCAAAGCGCATTAGAGATTTTACAATCTACCAACAACTTCCCTGAATTTACAGGACGCTTATGCCCTGCTCCATGTGAGAAATCATGTGTATTAGGAATCATCAAAGATCCGGTTTCTATTGAAAACATCGAGAAAAGCATTGTAGAAAGAGGTTTCGCAGAAGGATGGATTAAACCACAGCCACCAAAATCAAGAACTGGAAAAACAGTTGCCGTTATTGGTTCAGGACCTGCAGGTCTTGCTGCAGCTCAACAATTAAACAGAGCAGGTCACACTGTAACTGTTTTTGAAAGAGACAATGCAATTGGAGGTTTATTACGTTACGGAATTCCAAATTTCAAATTAGAAAAAGGAATCATCGATCGTCGTGTAGCTATTCTTGAAGCAGAAGGGATCACTTTCAAAACAAATGTAAATGTTGGAGTTAATTTCAGCGTTGAAGAATTAAACCAATTCGATTCTATTGTTTTATGTGGAGGAGCAACTGAAAGAAGAAGCTTGCCAACTAAAGGAATTGAAAGCAAAGGCGTTGTTCAGGCAATGGATTTCTTAACTCAGCAGACTAAAGTTTTATACGGAGAATCAATTCCAGACCAAGTTAAAGCTACTGGAAAAGATGTAATCGTTATTGGTGGTGGAGATACTGGTTCTGACTGTATCGGTACTTCAAACAGACACGGAGCTAAATCGGTAACTAACTTTGAGATTTTGCCAAAACCTCCAGTTGGAAGAAGCGAGTCAACTCCTTGGCCTTTCTGGCCGTTGCAGTTGAAAACATCTTCTTCTCACGAAGAAGGTTGCGACAGAAACTGGTTAATCAATACTAAAGAATTCATTTCTAACGAAAAAGGTGAATTAACTGGATTAAAAACAGTTGAAGTGCAATGGAAAATGACTCCAGGTCAGCGTCCAGAATTAATCGAAAAAGAAGGTTCTGAAAAAATCTGGCCTTGCGATTTAGCTTTATTAGCTCTTGGATTTACAGGTCCTGAGAAAACGTTAAGCGAGCAATTAGGAATCGAAATTGACGCGAGAAACAACTATAAAGCGCATAACTATCAGACAAACGTTCCTCACATTTTCACTGCTGGTGATATGAGAAGAGGACAATCATTAATCGTGTGGGCTATTTCAGAAGGTCGCGAAGCTGCAAGAGAGGTAGATTTATTCCTTATGGGATCTACAAACTTGCCTACTAAAGGAAAAGGAGATCTTCCTAGCCTGTAAAAACCGAATAAAAATACAACACATACTACCACAAACCCTTGATTTTATATTCAGGGGTTTTGTTTTTTACCACTCCCGATAGTTATCGGGATAAAATGATTAGCACAGATTATTTTTGTCTGCCACTAATTGCACAAATTTTCACGAATTTTTATTTTCTGGTCGATTTCTATTTCAAATAGCTCTTGGTTTCAACCACCGGGATGCAATATATGATTACGTCCAATCCGTACGTTTCCCATGGTTGAAACCACGGGCTATGTTTTGGCATGTTGCGAAAAATCTAAAATTAAAAATTTGCGAAATTTGTGTAATTTGCGGTTAAAACATTTCAACAGCATTTATAAATTAGAGAAATTCGTGAATTCGTGGCAAAAAACCTTTGTATCTTTGTACCTCTGCCCCTTTGAACCTCCTACCACGTTATAAAATTCCAAAAACAGCAACTTTTTGTTTGAAACAAAACAATTTGTTATATTTTGTTATTTTTCTGCAAATTATTTGCTGGTAATCAAAAGTGTAATAACTTTGCCCAAAATGATTTAAAAATGCAAGCAAAAGATTTACTGCAGTTAGCAGACCAATTTGGAAGTCCATTGTATGTTTACGATGCTGAAAAAATCCAATCTCAGTACAACCGATTAACTAAAGCTTTCTCTAAGGTGGAGAACTTAAGAGTTAATTATGCCATGAAGGCATTGTCTAACATTGCGATTCTACAGTTATTAAAGAACATGGGGTCTGGTTTAGACACTGTATCTATTCAGGAAGTTCAGTTAGGGCTTCACGCTGGCTATGAACCCGAAAGAATTTTCTTTACACCAAACGGCGTTTCTCTGGAAGAGATTGAAGAAGTTGCCGCAATGGGTGTACAAATCAATATCGACAATTTATCTATTTTAGAGCAATTCGGAACAAAACACCCACATATTCCGGTATGTATTCGCATCAATCCACACGTAATGGCGGGCGGAAACGCTAACATTTCTGTTGGACATATCGATAGTAAATTCGGAATTTCTGTGCATCAGATTCCGCATATTTTGCGAATTGTAGAGAACACAAAAATGAGCATTATTGGAATTCACATGCACACAGGATCAGATATTTTAGATATCGAAGTATTCTTGTATGCTGCTGAAATCTTGTTTGATACCGCTAAACATTTCAAAGATTTACAATTCTTAGATTTCGGAAGCGGATTCAAAGTTCCTTACAAAAAAGACGATATCGAAACAGACATCGAAGAATTAGGTAAAAAATTATCTAAAAGATTCAATGCTTTCTGTGCAGAATACGGAAGAGATTTAACATTGATTTTCGAACCAGGAAAATTCTTGGTGAGTGAAGCAGGTCATTTCTTAGTAAAAGTAAACGTAGTAAAACAGACAACTTCAACAGTTTTCGCTGGAATCGACAGTGGTTTCAACCACTTAATCCGTCCGATGTTTTACGGATCTTCACACCATATCGAAAACATTTCCAATCCAAAAGGAAAAGAGCGTTTTTACTCTGTTGTAGGATACATTTGCGAAACGGATACTTTTGCAAACAACCGCAGAATTGCAGAAATCACTGAAGGTGACATTTTAGAATTCAGAAACGCTGGAGCATACTGTTTCTCAATGTCTTCAAACTACAATTCAAGATACAAACCAGCCGAAGTTCTTTGGAAAGACGGAAAAGGAATCTTGATTCGTCAAGCCGAAACATTCGAAGATTTACTTAAAAATCAAATTCCATTGCCAGAAGAAATAGCTGCTACGGTTTAACAATAGAAAAAAAAAGGAATATCACTTTTAATCCCGTTTCTTAATTGAGGCGGGATTTTTTTTGATTTTAAAAGTTAATACTTCAATTTTATGATTTATCTCTCTCAATACAAATCAATATTTTAAGATAATAATATGAAATACAAAATTGATTGCGCTTTCTTATTATGGCGCAATCAATTTTATGTTAAAAAGATTATATTTAGGATAATGAACTTATAAACTTTGAACATCTTTTTTTAGTAATATATTTACATTTATATCATAAAATATATTAAACAATTTTCGAGAAAACAATATATGACACAATACGAACAATTTTTAACTCCTGAAAACTTCAAGCTTGCTTTTATAAGACTTAAAACAGCGTCTCGAAATTTATACAAAACGATTTACTACGAAGATTTAAGAACTTTTGGTTTATATCTAGATGAGAATATTGATTCTACAATAGTCCAAATAAAAAATGAAATTTATAAACCAGAAAAAAGTCATAAAATATTTATTCCTAAAAAAGATAATTTGGTAAGACCATTATCTATTTTGACCTTTATCGACCTTCTTATTTATCAAGCTATTACAAATGTAATAGCTGACTCATCTAACGACATTATTGCACCATATTATGATAATTTAATTTTTGGAAACATTATTAATCTATCAACATCAAATGCAACAGATAGAGAATTTTTCTTTAAATCTTGGAAAAAGAAATGGAAAAGATTTAATGAGGTTTCTAAAGAGAACTTTGAAGATGGTTATAAATATTTAAGTGAATTTGATATTGCTTCTTTCTTTGATACTATAGACCACAATATACTTTGTGAAATTTTAGCAAATACTTTTAAGATAGATATTGATATTTTAAATTTACTTTCAAAATGCTTAGAATCATGGACAGCAGATTCAAACCATAGAAGTTTTAAAAGTAAACACGGCATTCCGCAAGGACCAATAAGTTCTCATTTCCTAGCTGATCTTTATCTCTTTTACATCGATACAGAAATAAAAAAATTAAATAAAAAATATGATTTTAAATACCTTCGGTATGTTGATGACATCAGAATATTTTCAAAAGAAAAATTAGTCTCTCAAAAAATCATCGCATCATTAGACTTGATTTCCAGAGATCTAGGCCTAATCCCACAAGGTAGCAAAATATTAATAAAAGAAATAATAGATATTGAAAAGGAATTAAAAATTCAAAACAGCAAGTTTTCTGAAATAACAAAAGAATATAAGAAAGAAAATGAAGGAAAACCAGCTGGTGTCCTAAAATCTAAAACACACAAAAATCTAAAAAAAAGATTCATTAATTGTTTTGATAAAAGTTCCGATGAAGTCTACTTAGACAAAACTGTAATTGGCTTTTCATTGTATAAATTAAATAAGGATGATGAAATAAAAAAAATGATCTTAAAGAATAGTAATATACTATTAACACATTTTGAAGGAATACTCTACTATTTCAAAAAACACTTTGCAAAAGATTCCGAAGTTTTAGATTTTCTTAAATTAATGCTTAACGATGAAGACATTTTATTTCATCATTTAATTGCGTTAATCTTTAAAAATTTTCCAGAATTACCTTTTGATGAAAAAATCTATCAACGCTATAATTTGGAAAAGCATAGACATTGGTTAGTAAACTTTTACATGATTTCTTGGCTCTATCATAATGATAAAAAAGAGCTAATATTAACAGATGCGAATACTGATAATTATTTTATTCAACGGGAATTAAATAATTATAAATATTTTTCATCCTCTGACACAACATATAGAAAAATATTTTCCTCAAAATTGCTAGAAAACTCCAATCCTTTATTAGCTCTTCAAGGCTTGAACCTATTATTTCATGACCCGATTTTATTTAAAGGTTTTAAAACAACATCTGAACAAAATAGTTTTATAAAATTTTTATTAACTAGACAACCTCTAGATATTATCATTCATACATTAAAATATGAGTGGAACATTAATGAACCTGATACATTTTTTAATAGAGGAATCTGGACAGATGATCTTGAATATGAAGAACTAAAAATATCTTTTTTATTATTTCTTAAATCATACAAAATTGATCCCTCTAAAGCATTATTGAATTTAAATGGTTTTAATAATTTAGTTTTTAATAAATTTTGCGACAAATTAAGCATTTCAAAACCTTCAAATGAGTACGGTGTCAATTTAAATAGTGACATAATTGAGAAAGAATTACCTCATTGCAATATGTATTGGAAACAAATAAACGAGAAAAGAAATCAAAAAACAGAAGCCCATCCTTTTGATAAATATGGAAATATTAGGTTAAGAATTACAAATAAAGAATTTGAAGATTTATATCAAAAACAAATTATAACTATAGACGAATTATGCAACTTTAGAAAATATTAAAATAAACTTCACTCTGCTAGTAACGAAGATTACCTAATAAAAATCAAAATCTTATAATTTATAAGAAAAATCATATTTTTGTTTCGATAAAAATTAAATACCTTTGAAATTATGAGCACAACATCAAAACCAAAACATATCGGCAGAAACATAAGCCGAATTAGAGAGCTTAAAGGTATGAAACAGGAAGCGCTTGCGCAGGCAATTGGCTCAAACCAACAAGCAATTTCTATTATTGAAAACAGTGAAAGTGTTGATCAAGAAAGACTTGCTAATATTGCAAAAGCACTTGGCGTTACGGTAGAAGCGATTGAAAATTTTTCAGAAGAAGCGGTTTTCAATTTTTTCAATAACTTTTACGACAATAGTTCTATTAGTGGTGCACAAGGAATTAATAATAATTGCACTTTCAATCCACTTGATAAAGTTGTAGAACTTTACGAACGTTTGGTTCAAGCTGAAAAAGACAAAGTTGAATATTTAGAAAAATTATTAAAAGGAAAATAATTTCCTTGATAAGATAAAATTACAAACGCACAAATATCACTTTGACTTTTGTGCGTTTTTTTATATTGTGAGCTTTAATTTAACAGTTATCTATTTCTTCGATGAAAAAACTTCAATTCCATTTTATTGCTTTTCTATTCCCGCTCTTATTATTATCACAAAATAAAATCTCCAAATCTGAAGTTCAAAAAATAATTAAAGACAGTCAAGCAGCAAAGAAAGATGGCTCGATTAGTTTACCTTCAATTAAATCTTGGAAATTTAATAATTCTGATAGTTTATATTTTAAAAGAGATACGTTAATTGCAATTCAATATAAGACAAATACACAAAATGATTTTTGCGAATTTATTGATTGGACTTTTTATCAAAAAAAGGCATTTATTTTAGGTCGCTGTTCTTTTTGTAAAGAACCTCCGTTACGAAAGGTTACAAAATATCCTAAAGATTATTTTTCGATCGCAATCTATGAAGTTGAAAACAAAACAATTATAGATATTCTCAGATATGACAAAATAATTGTGGAATCCTTTAATGTAATAAAAATTGAAAGTGACGAAAAATTTATTAAAATAAAACTAGTTCGAAGATTCATTCCCGAACCATATGATGAAGTTTATTAGATATATTTACATTCTAAATCCAAACCCCAAAAATCAATGAAACCTACAATCCTACTATCAACACTATTGCTATTATTTGCAACCAATTCATTCAGCCAAACCCTAGCTGATTTAAAACTAAAACCAAAAGAAATTCCGAAAGGCGGTTATATGGTAAGCGACGGCAACGTTTGCATTACGCCACAAGCTTGTAGCTTTTATAATGATATTGAAACCTACAGTAACATTGTTGGAACTGTAAAAAGTAAAGCCATTCAGAGTTTTAAAAGCAAAGCAGACCGCGGTTCTATTATGTATTTTGAATTTGATCATGTTTTTAAAGGCGACCGTTTCTTGCAAGGTTTACTTTGGGGAAAAGCAGGCGAACCAACAGATGAGCATCCGGAAGAATATGTTGTAAAAGGAAAATTTCTAATCATTTGGAGTTTGAAGGCAGATAGTCCGTTAAAAGAAAAATCGGAAACCAAAATAGAAACGCTTTTGCCGTAAAAACCTAATCAGAGCTTCATTTTAAATGCTTAATTTTGCTCGATAAAAAATAATACAAAATGAAACCGCAAGTACGAATCCTCATTTATTCAATTCTTTTCTTTTTATATCTTACTTCTACACAGCTCTTGCTTGAATTAAACGAAAAGTTTAAAGGAGATGCATTTGTCACTTTAGGAGCTGGTTTTGGTATTTTGAATCTTATTTATGCTTTTACAGCCTTAAAATGGAAACCTTTGCTTAACGTACTTTGCGCTGTCGGAATTGCAGCTTTGGCTATGTTTCTAGCTTTACAGTTTACCAATTTGTACCTACTTGTCAATTACGATCCTTATCAGGTTAAAACTGCCATTTTTGCTAATGCTGTTTTTTCAATTATCTTTTGGGAGATTGTATATCAGGTGAAGATCAGAAAATCTAAATAAATACATTTTCAATTGCCTCCAGCTTTAGCTGGAGGTAAATAAAAAGTCATAAAAGGGCTTTAGCCAAATCGTTTTTTTTGGCTAAAGCCTTTTTTATATCAATATTCTACTTCCAGCTAAAGCTGGAGGCAATTCATAAAATAATTTAAAAGGATAATATTCAACAATTCATAAAGCTATATATTTTCGTACGTAATTTTTTATATTAGCATTTTAAATTTATCTAAGCCTAATATGAAAATTAGAACTCTACTCCTTTTATCTGTACTTGCCATTTCTTGTAAAAAAGAAACAAAAACAGAATTAGAAACTCCTAAATTTGTTTCAAAAGATTCTTTGGAAGTAACTGAAAAGAAAAAGCCAGAAACACAAAAAGCAGATACAATTGTTTTATCTATAAAACATAAAACCAACAAAGTTTTATGTGATCTTGACGGAGATAATCTAGACGAAACAGTAGAAATTTTTAGAAGCACAAACAACCAAAAAAGCGGTTTTAAAATCACGTACGGAAACGGAAAAAGAACTGATTATTTAGGTTTTGGAAATGATATTTTAAGACAAGGTTTTGACGAAATTGATTGGGCAGGAATATTTGAAAAAGCGCCTAAAAATGAGGTTTACTTTAACAATGTAAATGAAGATGGCGATATTATTGGCGAAGAACAAGTTGCAGAAGAAGACAAAATAAAACTGCCAAATGACGGAATCTTTATTCATGCCGAAGAAAGCTGCGGAGGCGGTGTTATTTATCTGAAAAACGGAAAATACGAGTGGATTCAGCAGGAATAAACTTTTAATAGTAACTCTTAAATTACTGAATATGAAAAGTACAACAGAAATTGCCAATCGTTTCAGAGAAGTTATTCTAAACGGAACTTGGATTGCAAACACCAATTTTAAAGATCAGCTTGAAAATCTGGATTGGAAAATTGCAGTTAGTCCGATTCAAAATTTAAATACGATTGCAGCTCTGGCTCAGCATGTTCATTATTATATTAACGGAATCAATCAGGTTTTTAAAGGCAGAACATTGGACATAAAAGATCAATTTAGTTTTGACTTTCCTCCTATTCGTTCGCAAGAACAATGGAACAATTTTCTAACTAAATTTTGGAATGATGCTGAAACATTTGCCTCTTTTGTAGAACAAATGCCTGACGAAAACCTAGATGCTGTTTTTGTAGATGTAAAATACGGAACTTACAAAAGAAACATCGAAGCTATGATTGAACATAGTTACTATCATTTAGGACAAATTGTGCTGATCAAAAAACAACTCACTTAAAATTACATACACGCCTTTTATGAAAAAAATTACAATTTTATTATTGTTTATTGTTTTGTTTTCGAATTGTAAACCAGAGAAAAAAGATGACGTAAAAACTGCCGTTTCAAATGGAAAACCTTCAACTGAAGAACCTTTTGTCTTAACGGTTGAAAAAATCGATTCAACTCAATTTCCTGCTTCAATTAAATACGAAGGTTTTGTAAAAAATGCTGTTAGATGGAAAGATAAATTGGGCGATAATATTGTAATTACTACAGAAACTGGTTATCACATCAACAAAAAATTTACGCACGAAACAGAAGGCTCAGATGCTGAATTATTTGGGTATCATTTTATAGTTTCAGGCAATGAAGTGAAGCAAACCTGGAAAGTTTACGATTACATTTCAGATTGTCCAGTTGACATTGTAGCTTCCTTTGTTAAAAACACTTTTCAAGTTACAGATTTAGACAAAAATGGAATTGCCGAAACTTGGCTCATGTATAAAACCGTTTGCCATGGCGATGTAAGCCCTTCTGATATGAAGATTATTATGTATGAAGGCAATACAAAATATGCCATGCGTGGCGAAAATAAAGTCGCAGTTGGCATTGACGATAATGGCAAAAAACAATTTGAAGGAGGCGAATATAAACTGGATGGAAGCTTTAAAAAAGGCCCAAAAATCTTTAAAGATTTTGCTTTGAAATTATGGAGTGATAATGTAATTGAAAACTGGGAAGACTAATTTTTTCCTTCTTATAAAATAGCTTTTTCTGCTCCTCAAATAAATTAGAAAAAGGCATAGTTGTTGAAAGTTAAAAAAGATATATTTACACCTTCAAAAAACAAACTATGCAAAAAATTACTTTTCTCATTTCTATATTGTTTTTAGCTCTTTCTTCTTGTGGGGTAAAGACAACACAATCAATGCTTAGCGATGGAAATTATGATGGCGCAATTGATCGCGCTGTTGAAGCACTTCGCACCAAAAAAGATTCTAAAGGAAAACAAGATTATGTTTATTTATTGGAAGAAGCTTTTGCAAAAGCCAAAGATCGTGATCTTCGAAATTTGGAAATGCTGAACAAAGAAAACAATCCTGCCAATACAGAACGCATTTATAATACTTATTTACAGCTAAATAATCGTCAGGAAAAAATTCGTCCATTATTGCCTCTGCCTTTATTGAAGCAGGGAAAAAATGCTTATTTCCCATTTGATAATTATTCGAATGAAATTGTAAACAGTAAAAATGCACTTTCGAAATATTTATATGAAAACGCTTCAATGCTTTTGAAATCAAATAACAAATTAGATTTTAGAAAAGCTTATGATGATTTTGCGTATTTGGAAAGCATTAATCCAAATTACAAAAACACCAAAAAACTGATGGATGATGCGCAGTTTAAAGGAACTGATTTTGTTGATGTTTATGCTAAAAACGAAACCAATATGGTCATTCCGAAAATGCTTCAGGATGATTTACTGGATTTTAAAACCTACGGATTAAATGATAAATGGACCGTTTATCATAGTGCTAGACAAAAAAATGTGAATTATGACTATAGTTTAATTTTGAGTTTTAGACAAATTGCTATTTCGCCAGAACAAATTAAAGAGAAAGAATTTGTGAAGGAAAGACAAGTTAAAGATGGCGTAAAAACACTTTTGGATAGTCGCGGAAGACCTGTAAAAGACAGTTTAGGCAAAGAGATTAAAGTAGATAATTATAAAACGCTTCGTGCCACGGTTTACGAATTTAGACAGTTTAAGTCTTGTCTCGTAACAGCAAAAGTGGATTATGTAGATTTAAAAAGTAATCAGCTGGTGCAGACTTTCCCGATAAGCAGCGAATATGTTTTTGAAAATATTTATTCTACTTACAAAGGAAATAGAAATGCCTGCGATGATAATTATCTGGCGTATTTTGACAAACGTGCCGTTGCATTTCCGAACAACGAACAAATGGTTTATGATACTGGCGAAGACTTGAAAGCCAAACTAAAAGATATCATTGTAAAAAATAAGTTCAGGAAATAATTATATAACTCCCACATAAAGAAAAGACGCATTTTTAATGCGTCTTTTTTTGTTTAGAATATTCTAATTAAAAAAAATCGCGTTTTTTTATTGCGCAACCAAAAAGTTGCGTATATTTGCAACTGATTAGTTGCGAATTTATATTTAGAAAAATGAAAAGAGATATTTTTCAAGCTATTGCCGATCCGACGAGAAGAGCAATATTAGTTTTGATTTCTTCGAGTGCATTAACCCCAAATGCAATTGCAGAACAGTTTCAAACTACAAGACAAGCAGTTTCTAAACACATTAAAATATTGAATGAATGTGATTTATTAGAAGAAAAGAAATTGGGCAGAGAAATTTACTATCAGCTCAAAATTGAAAAAATGAAAGAAGTTGATCAATGGCTGGAACAATTTAAAGCAATTTGGGAACAGCGTTTTAGCCAATTGGATCAAGTATTACTAAACTTAAAATCTAAAGAAAATGAAGACTGATTTATTAATGATTTTTTCTGTAGACAAGGAAAATAAAAGAGTGAATGTAAAACGCGAATTCAACGCTCCGTTATCAAATGTTTGGTCTGCATGGACAGAACCTGAAATTCTGGATTTGTGGTGGGCTCCAGCTCCGCTAAAATCTGAGACAAAAAGCATGGAGTTTAAAGAAGGCGGACGAAGATTGTACGCAATGGTTGGTGCTGAAGGTGTGCAAGGCTGGAGTACTTTTGATTATACTTCGATTTCTCCTAAAACAAATTTTAAATACACTTCTACTTTTTGCGATGCTGACGGAAATCCAAATTCTGCTTTTGGAAGTTCTTTTTGGGATGTTTCATTCTCTGAGCAGGGAGATTCTACCATTGTTGATATTGTAATTACAAGAGACAGTTTTGAAGAACTTGAAAAAATAATCGAAATGGGATTCAAACAAGGATTTACATCAGCGATGGAAGGTTTGGATAAAATCTTAGCCGAAAAATAAAAACCATTTCTAACGAATTACTATTAACGAATTTAAAATCTAAAGAAAATGAAATCAAATCTTTTAATGAATTTTACTGTTGATAAAGAAAATAATACTGTCAATGTAAAACGCGAATTTAATGCTTCGCTGCCTCAAGTTTGGTCTGCGTGGACAGAACCTCAAATTCTGGATTTGTGGTGGGCTCCTGCTCCGTGGAAATCTAAAACAAAAAGCATGGATTTTAAAGAAGGCGGACGCAGATTATATGCCATGCTTGGGCCAGAAGGCGAAGAACATTGGGCCATTGCAGATTTTACTTCAATTAGTCCGAAAACTAATTTTAAATATCTAGATGCTTTTAGCGACAGCGAAGGCAATTTAAACAAGGAATTTCCACGCTCTGACTGGAATGTGACTTTCTCTGAAAAAGACGGATCTACTTTTGTAGATGTTGTCATCAAACATGAAAAACTATCTGACTTGGAAATGATTATTCAAATGGGATTCAAAGAAGGTTTTACTATTGCAATGGAAGGTCTAGATGCTATTTTTGCTGAAAAAGCAAAATAATTTTCAATTATATATAAAAGGCCAAAACAAAAGAAGAATTTACTGATATTAAAGTTGTATTTTCGTTTTATAAAAACATTTTTACTTTACTATCGATGAACAAATTTTTTGCTCTGGTCTTTTTACTTTTTTCTTCTACTTTCGCATTCAGCCAAAAGAATAAAGCCAAAAACATAGAAACTTCAAAGCCTTTTGTATTGGGAGTTATTGATGAAATTCAATCCAAAGAACTAAACGAAAAAAGAATTTTAAACATTTATCTTCCTGAAGGTTATAATCCAGCAGAAGACACAAAATATCCTGTCATTTACTTATTGGACGGTTCTGCCGATGAAGATTTTATTCATATTTCTGGGCTAGTTCAGTTTAATAGTTTTGAATGGATCAATCAGGTTCCAAAATCAATTGTGGTGGGAATTGCAACTGTTGATAGAAAAAGAGATTTTACTTTTCCAACTACAATTGAAAAAGACAAAACTCGTTTTCCAACCACAGGGCATTCTGATCAGTTTATTGCTTTTATTGAAAAAGAATTACAGCCTTTTATTGAAAAGAAATACAAAACAAATGATTCTAAAACCATCATCGGCCAATCTCTTGGCGGTTTATTAGGAACTGAAATCTTGCTTAAAAAACCAACTCTTTTTAATAAATATGTTATTGTAAGTCCGAGTTTATGGTGGAACAATGGTTCTCTTCTAGATTTAGATTCTGAAATGCTGAAAGAAAATTTTAATCAGCCAACTGAAATCTATATTGCTGTCGGCAAAGAAGGACTAGCTCCAACAGCAATTCCGCATGTTATGGAAGTTGATGCCAATTTACTGGCAGAAAAACTAAAAGAATCAAAAAGTAAAAGCGTAAAAACGTATTTCGATTATTTCCCAGAAGAAAACCACGGATCGATTCTGCATACAGCTGTTTCTAATTCTTTTAAATTCTTTTATCCGAAAAGTAAAGAATAATATTTTTTACAATTATCAATTATCAATTATCAATTGTCAATTGACAATTGATAATTTATCCCAGCCATCCCTCTCGATCCAAACTTCTATATTGAATTGCTTCTGCAATGTGCGATGAAACAATATTTTCTGAATGATCTAAATCGGCTATGGTTCTAGAAACTTTCAAAATCCGATCATAAGCTCTGGCAGAAAGATTTAATCTTTCCATAGCTGTTTTAAGCAATTCTTTTGAAGGTTCGTCCAAAACACAAAATTCACGAATCAGCTTACTGCTCATTTGTGCGTTGTAGTGAACATTTTTAACGGTTTCAAATCGTTTGGTTTGGATTTCTCGCGCTGCTGTAACTCGTTTACGAATTTCGACACTGCTTTCTGCTTTTCGCTCATCTGATAATTTCTCAAACGGGACTGGAGTAACTTCTATATGAATATCGATTCTATCTAATAACGGACCTGAAATTTTACTCATATAACGCTGCATTTCGTGTGGCGAAGAAGTATTCGGCATGCTAGGATCATTAAAAAATCCGCTTGGGCTTGGATTCATACTTGCCACCAGCATAAAAGACGATGGATACGTAATGGTAAACTTAGCACGAGAAATTGTTACTTCTCGATCTTCTAACGGCTGACGCATTACTTCTAAAACATCACGTTTAAATTCTGGCAATTCATCTAAAAATAAGACACCATTATGCGCCATCGAGATTTCGCCAGGCTGAGGATAACTTCCGCCACCAACCAAAGCCACATTAGAAATAGTATGATGCGGACTCCTAAAAGGCCTCTGATTCATCAACCCAACTTCTTTTAATTTTCCTGCAACGCTATGAATTTTGGTAGTTTCCAAAGCTTCTCGCAAAGTCATTGGCGGCAAAATACTCGGAACTCGTTTTGCCAGCATTGTTTTTCCTGCACCAGGCGGACCAATCAAAATGATATTATGACCGCCCGCTGCTGCGATTTCCATGCAACGTTTAATGCTTTCTTGTCCGCGCACGTCTGAAAAATCATGCTCTGGAAAATCTAGTGTTTTATAAAATTCTGCTCTTGTATCAATAACTGTGGGTTCTAGTGTTCCTTTGCCAGCAAAAAAATCAACAATTTCTTTTAAATTTTCAACTCCGTATACATCCAGACCCGCCACAATAGCTGCTTCTTTTACATTTTGAATAGGAAGAAAAAATCCTTTATAACCTTCTTCTTTGGCTTTGATTGCTATGGGCAATGCTCCGCGAATTGGCTGTAAACTTCCATCGAGAGAAAGTTCGCCCATAATAATATATCGTTCAATTTCTGGAGCTTTTATCTGATCTGAACCAACCAGAATTCCCATAGCTAATGTCAAATCGTATGAAGAACCTTCTTTTCGAAGGTCGGCAGGCGCCATATTGACTGTAATTTTCTTTCCTGGAAAATTAAATCCGTTATTTTTTAAAGCCGCAGCAATTCTAAAACTGCTTTCTTTAATTGCATTATCTGGAAGCCCAACTAAATGATAACCAATTCCTTTGTCCATATGTACCTCAACTGTAATCGTTGTGGCCTCAACTCCAAATACGGCACTTCCGTAAACTTTTACTAACATAATTATCCTTTCATTAATAGTTTTTAAAACTAATGAAAAATAATTAATATGTAAATATTTTATTACAAAATAATTAAATTCTAAAAATGCAGTTGGATTTGATTCTTTATCTCCTCCACTATCCTACTCAAATCCAAACAATTCTGATGCGACCAAAGTTTACTTTCAATTTCATTATTCAGAATACAATTTTGACATTCGATTATTTCATGAGAATATCCTTTTCCTAAAGCTGGAAAAGTAAAAGTAGCTTCTTTTTCTTCATTTATAAATAGAGAATAACCGTCTGCAATATACCATGGAGCATTTAATTCTATTCGCCCTTTTGTTCCAGAAATGATGGCTTTCATATCAGATTCGGAAACTATAGAAGCATGCAAAACCGATTGAGCTGTTTCGTATTGCAAAATCATAGAAGTCTGCAAATCGATATCGTTTTTATGCTTGATTGCCTTTGCTAAAATCTCTTTTGGTTTTCCTAATACTATATAAGACAGGAATAACGGATAAACGCCAATATCAAACAATGCACCTCCGCCCAGTTCTTTATCAAAAAGCCTTTTGTTTTCTGTTTCACTTCCGTGAAAGGCAAAATCGGCTTTTATATAATTTACGTCTCCGATTATTCCATTGCCAATTTTCTGAAGAAGATTTTGAATTGAGGGAATAAACCTTGTCCAAAAAGCTTCCATAAAAAATACATTGTTTTTTTTAGACGCTTCTATCATTCTCTGTGCATCTTGATAAGACAAAGCCATTGGTTTTTCGCAAAGTACATGTTTGCCTTTTTCCAATGCTTTTATAGATAATTCGGCATGCGAATTATGCGGAGTTGCAATGTAAACAATTTCAACTTCCGAATCTTCAAAAAGCAAATCATAAGAATTGTACATTCTTAAAGCATTAAATTTTCCTCCAAACTCTTCGGCTTTAGTAAAATCTCTAGATGCAACTGCCGTCAGTTCAGCATTTTCAATCAATAAAAGATCCGATGCAAACTGGCTTGCTATATTTCCCAATCCTACTATTCCCCATTTAATACTTCTATTTCCCATCCTTATATTATAATCATCAAATTTGTTAAAAAGATTAAAAAATATCCATTACAACATCCAACAGACCTTTTTTTAAACAACAAATATCTATTATCCTACAAAAAATAGCAATCAATTACCCCAAAAATTATCAAAAATCACAGTAAGTGAAAAAAAAATGTTGCCAAATTGTAAATTTTAAGTTTGTTTTAAGAAATTCACGCAAAATGATAGGGGTTAAATTTTAAATTTAACAAAAATTAAACATCAAACCCTATTTTTTTAGGGGGTATTAAATCATTTTATACTTTTATAAAAAATTTTAAAACTAAATAACTATGCGAAAAATTATTTTAAGTGTGATTCTTATCACGATTTTAGTCCTAAGCTTTATTTCGAACTTTATCATTGCAGACAACCCAATTCCTGCAGAAGCTGTAAAGTTTGATACGGGAGATACTGCCTGGATGATCGTTGCAACTGCTTTTGTATTGCTAATGACTCCTGGATTAGGATTCTTCTACGGAGGTATGGTAGGTAAGAAAAACGTAATTAGTACTATGCTTCAAAGTTTTATGGCTATGGTAATTGTTACTATACTTTGGACTGTTGTTGCTTTTGGATTGGCTTTTGGACCAACAATTGGAGGAATTATCGGAAACCCGTCTGAGAATTTGTTTTTTGCAGGAGTTGGAACTAATACAGCTTGGAGCCTTGCACCAACTATTCCATTTATATTATTCGCATTATTTCAGGCAAAATTCGCTATCATTACTCCTGCTTTAATTACAGGTGCTTTTGCAGAACGTATTCGTTTCTGGGCTTATTTGTTATTCATGGTTTTATTTATAATTATAATATACGCACCACTTGCTCACATGACATGGCATCCTGATGGAGTTTTCTTCAAAATGGGAGTTCTTGACTTCGCTGGAGGAACTGTAGTTCACATGAGTGCTGGATGGGCTGCTCTGGCTGGAGCTATGTTCTTAGGAAAAAGAAAAGTTCAAAAAGTTAATCCTGCTAGAATTACTTATGTATTATTAGGAACTGGTCTGCTTTGGTTCGGATGGTTTGGTTTCAACGCTGGATCTGCTTTAGGAGCAAATGGCCTTGCTGCTCAAGCTTTAGGAACAACTACTGTTGCTGCCGCCGCTGCTGCAATGGCTTGGGTTTTCCTTGACAAAATTTTAGGTCATAAATTATCTGCTCTTGGTGCTTGTATTGGAGCGGTTGTAGGTCTTGTTGCCATTACACCTGCTGCTGGATTTGTAAGTATCCCTCACGCAATCTTCATCGGTTTATTCTCTGCAATTGTAAGTAACATTGTAGTGAGCAAATTCCCTAAAGGAAAAATCGACGATGCTCTAGATGTATTTGCTTGTCACGGTGTTGGCGGTATGGTAGGTATGCTTTTAACTGGAGTTTTCGCTTCAAAAGCCATCAACCCTGCTGTTGGAGATAATCAAGGTTTAATCTTCGGAACTCCTACATTATTCATCAACCAATTAACTGCTCTTGTTGTAGTTTCAATCTTTGCTTTTGTTGCTTCTTATGCTTTATTCTTCATCGTAAATAAAATCACTCCTCTAAGAGTTACAGAAGAAAAAGAAGAACTAGGATTAGATATCTCTCAACACGGAGAATTCTTATAATAAATTAATTTTCACTTTCGCTTGATAAATAGAAAAGCACTCTAAATTTGACTTAGAGTGCTTTTTGCTTTTGAATTAATCCCTTTTATATTTTAGATTTAGATTATAGAAAAAAGAAAATAGAGAATAGATTGCAGATTAAAACTAAGATTTCTGAATTACTAATCTATTTTCTTTTCTCTATAATCTATTCTCTATTACTTAAAATTCGAAATTCCTTCTTTCAGCCATTGCAGATATTCTTCTGTACTCACATAACTGATTGTTGGCTTTGTGCTGTTTAAATTATTTCCTTCTAAATCCGTAATAACATACAAAGGCTGTGTATTGGTTTTATATTTGGAAATCATAAAATCGGTCCATTTATCTCCAACTGTAATGATTTTATCTCCTGCTTCAGTTGTAAACTGTTCTTCCTTTGGCAATTCACGCTTATCATCAACATAAAGTGAAATCAAAACCACATCGTTTTTAAGAATTGGTAAAACGGAAGGATCTGACCAAACATTATTTTCCATTTTTCTGCAATTCACACAAGCATAACCTGTAAAGTCAAGCATAATTGGCTTATTGATTTCTTTAGCATAAGCTAAACCATCTTCGTAATCATGAAAAACCATAATTCCGTGAGGTCCTAATTCAGCACCTTCTGGCATACCTTTAATAGATCCTGCCGAAACCGCTCCGTTTCCTGAACCTCCTACTCCAAACGGACTTTCGCTATACTGCGGCGGCGGCGGGAATGCACTGATTAATTTTAAAGGCGCTCCCCAAAGTCCAGGAATCATATAAATTGTAAAACTTAAAACAATTAATCCTAATGATAATCTTCCGACTGAAATATGATGAGTTGGGCTATCGTGCGGCAATGTAATTTTTCCGAATAAATAGAATGCAAGAGTTCCAAAAATAGCAATCCAAATCGCTAAGAAAACTTCTCTTTCCAAGAAATGCAATTGTAAAACCAAATCGGCATTTGACAAGAATTTGAATGCTAATGCCAATTCTAAAAATCCTAAAACAACTTTTACAGTGTTTAGCCATCCACCAGATTTTGGTAACGAATTCAACCACCCCGGAAACAATGCAAATAACATAAATGGCAAAGCTAATGCAGAAGAGAATCCTAACATTCCAACAATTGGCGCGATCCCTCCATTTGAAGCTGCTTCAACCAACAATGTCCCTACAATTGGTCCTGTGCACGAAAACGACACGATTGCCAAAGCCAAAGCCATAAATAATATCCCAACCAAACCACCTTTATCTGCTTGCTGATCAGCTTTGTTTGCCCATGAATTTGGAAGCATAATTTCGAATGCTCCTAAAAATGAAACAGCAAAAATGATTAAAATCATGAAGAAAATAAGATTGAACCAAACATCTGTCGATAACGCATTTAATGCATCTGCACCAAATATTTTGGTTACAATCAATCCTAAAATCACATAAATAGCAATGATTGATAATCCGTAAAAAATAGCATTTCTAATTCCTTTTGCTCTGCTTTTACTTTGTTTTGTAAAAAAGCTCACTGTCATTGGAATCATTGGGAAAACACATGGCGTAAATAAAGCTGCAAAACCACCTAAAAAAGCAAAGAAAAAGATCGACCATAAACTTCTAGAAGGAGCTGGCGCTGGAATTTCTGCTGCAGCCGTTTCTGCTGTTTTCTCTATTTTTGGCTGTACTGCATCTTCTTTTTTAACCGTATCAACCGCCAAACCAACTACTTTTGTTTCATCCAATTTAGCCTCTGCCACAACTGGAACTTCATCCATTTTAAAAGTTGAAGGAACAGCTATAGAGAATTTCTTACTCGAATTGATGCAAACTTCTTTACAAACCTGAAAATCAAAATCTACATCAACCGTTTTTAAATTTGGGTTTATGATTTTTATCTCTTGTTCGATATGAGCTTTACCTTCAAAGAAAGTTTCATCTACGCCAAAAACATCGTTAAAAGCTGTTCTTGTTTTGCCTTCTTTAGCTTTTCCAATTAACTCGTAATTTCCTTTTTGGTTTTTAAACGAAATTTCCAATGCAAGAGGACCGCCGTCTGGCGTAAACTGAGAATACATATGCCAGTCTTTTTCGATTGTTCCATCAAAAATTAAAATGACTTTATCTCCTTTTTTCTCCATTTTAGAAGTCCATTTTACCGGTTCTAAGATTTGAGCGTTACTTACTAATGCAAAAAAGAAAAAGAGTAAAAAAGCAGTTATTTTATTCCAGATACTTTTCGAAGTTATCGACTGATGGGCTTGTGTAAAGTTCATTATAGTAATTCTATTTTAAGTATTTTATTTGTGGCTTTTTCTATTTTAAAACGTTCGTCTTGTCTCATTCCGACTACCCAGACGATTTGATCATCTGAGCATAAAATCCAAATTTTTTCCTTTTCAATCAAAGAAAGTTTTTCATCTTTAAAAAGCTTGCTTACCTTTTTTGACTTTCCTTGCATTCCAAATGGCTGAAAAACGTCGCCTTCTCTCCATTTACGCAAAATCAAAGGATAACGGATTTTATCAGAGTCGACAAATATAACTTTATTTGAGCCGAATGTTGTGTGACCTACGTTACAAAGACTCATTTTTAAGGGAAAATTAACTTCTGTATCGTTTTCATTAATTTCATATTCGTCCTTTTCTGATGTTTCAAAAAACGGACTTAAAATAAGTGTTTCTCTATTTTTCAACAATCTAAACTCCTCAGAGAGAACTTGTTTACCAGATTGCCCTTCAACCAAATCGTAAATATCATTCCAAGCAGAAAAACCAAATTCTTTCAGCCATTGATACAAATACGATTTATAATTTGGAAGTTTTTTTAACTGATTTAAATCGAAATGAATATCATCTCCTTCTTCTTTTGCTACTTGTTGATAAACAATAATCGATGCATCTTCAACCATTTCTTTTGATTCTTGAAGAAAAGATTGCGTTTTCTGAAAAGCATCCAAAAAATTCGGATTGATTTCTTTTAAAACTGGAACCAAATTATGGCGAATCTTATTTCTGAGATATTTTGTTGAAGCATTACTGCTGTCTTCTCTCCATTCAATCTTATTTTCTTCTGCATATTTCAAGATTTCTTCTCTTGAAAAAGGAAGCAACGGACGAATTATTCTATCATTTTGTTCGGGAATTCCAGTCAAACCTTCCAAACCAGTTCCGCGAGTTAAGTTAATGATAAAAGTTTCCAGATTATCATCGGCATGATGAGCAGTTAAAATGTAATCAAAGTTTTTTTCTTCTAAAAGTTCATAAAACCAACTATAACGCAATTCTCTCGCTGCAACTTGCGTAGATAGCTTATAATCTTTAGCAAAAGCTTCGGTATCAAAATGAGTGGTGAAAATTGGAATATTATTTTGATTGCAGTAATCCTGAATAAATTCCTGATCTCCAAAACTTTCAAGTCCGCGAAGCTGGAAATTGCAATGCAAAACGGCAATTTCATAAGGCAGTTGATTCATCAAATGCAGCAAAACCATACTGTCTAGTCCGCCACTTACAGCCAGAAAAAGCTTCTTTTCGGCTAAAAAAGGAAATCTTGAAACGATATGATTTTGAAATTTTGAAAACATCTGATAAAAGTAAAAAATTAAATTCGAACTATTTTTAAACGAAATGTTAAGCGCTGTTTTTTCTCCCGCGACTCGAGTGATAGCAAGCAGACGAAGCAATTCATGAATTATTTTTTTATGCCGATGGCGCATGTTTTCTTTTGCCACAAATTTCCACAAATTATTTTCTTCAACTAATAGCCACAGATTAAAGGATTAAAAAAATCTGTGTAAATCTTTTTATCCAGATAGCTATGGGGAATGGCGAAAAAATATGCGTCACGATTATGAAAAATAATTCGTGAATTAGTGGCGGAAAAAAAATTACTGCAAAACTTCGTGCATTGCTTTTGCCTTCAGCAAACATTCTTCATATTCTTTTTCTGGAATTGAAAGCGATGTGATAGCACTTCCCACGGAAAAAGAAACATATTTATTTTCCTGATTGTATAAAATACTTCTGATCACGACATTAAAATCAAAATCACCTTCTGGCGTAAAATAACCAACTGCACCACTGTACAATCCTCTTTTAGTTTCTTCTAGATTCTCAACAATTTCCATTACCGAAATTTTTGGCGCTCCAGTCATGCTTCCCATTGGGAAAGTTGTTTTCAAAACATCTACTGCAGAAAATTTAGAATCTAATTTTGAAGTCACCGTAGAAATCATTTGGTGCACTTGTAGAAACGAATAAATTCCGCAAAGTTCTTCAACCTCAACCGAACCTTTTTGCGAGGTATGTGACAAATCATTTCGAACCAAATCGGTTATCATGATATTTTCAGCACGTTCTTTGGTATCAGAGGCTAAGATATTTTTTGATTTTTCATCTTCAATTGGATCTGAAAAACGCTTAGAAGTTCCTTTGATTGGCTGTGAAATAATCTTATCACCTACTTTTTTTAAATATCGTTCTGGCGAAGCCGAAAGCAGATATTGTTTGTAATTTTTAAAGAAAACAGAAAAAGGCGCTTGTGATATTTCGTTCAGTTTTTGAAACTTTTCTAACGGATTTATTATCGCATTTTCCGCATAAAATTCCATACAGAAATTCGCTTCGTACATATCACCAATATGAATATGTTCGAGCATTTTATTTACTTTCTGAATGTATAAATCTTTAGAAATGCGTTGCTTAATTTCTAAAGATTCCAAACTTTGGAATTTGGAATTTGGGCTTTGGATTATTTCACCAAAATCTTCTTCAAGTTCATCATCGCACAGCAATAAATATTGAATTTCAAGTTCATATCCTTTAAGGATAAAAACTTTTTTAGGCTGAAAGAAAAACAAATCGGGAAAATTCAAACCATCAAAATTATTAGATTGAAGATTTTCGATATCATTCTTCAAATCATAAGAAAGATATCCAAAAAGCCAGTCTTTTGCATTTTGCTGATATTGTTTTAAATCTTCAAAAGCGTTGTAATAATCTGTTTTTAAAGAAGTAAAAGCATCAACTGCCAGAATGCAGTCCAAACTTGAATACTGCTGCGGATAAGAATTACTGTCTAAAAAAACGACTTCGCGAAATTGCTGCGCCCAACTTAAAAGCTGCTCCTTAAACAGTTTTGGATTGGCAATATTTTTACGGATGGAAACTCTCAAAAATGGTAATTTTAAAGGTCAAAATTACGACAAAATTATTTCATTAGAGGAAAACAAAAAAATAATCAAATGTTTTGAATTACATTACAAAACTGTTAAAAAGACATTCATTTTATAAGAAAAAATTCGTTATATTTGATATACAATTAGATTAATCCCAAAAGAGCATTAATTTAATTATAAGATCCTTAAAAAAGAACCTCAAAAAAACAATTTGCGATTCTAATTTAAGCTTATAGATTGTTTCTTTTCCAATAACTTAATTATGTTTTTTAACCTTAAAAAATCCTAAGTATTATGAAAATTGCCACAATTATTGTCCGCGTTTTAATTGGCCTTTTGCTACTGTTTGCCTCTATCAGTTATTTTTTCCATCTCATGCCCGAACCAGAAACTACGGGAAACTTTAAGGCTTTTAACGTAGGTTTAATGGCTTCCACGTATTTAATGCCAATGGCAAAATCTATCGAGTTATTGTGTGGAATTGCATTTGTGACTGGGCGTTACGTAACTCTAGCAAACATCTTGATCTTACCCATTACGGTAAATATTTTGTTTATCAATTATTTCCTCACTCCAGACGGTCTGCCTATCGCAGTTCTTCTTTTTCTAGGAAACCTTTTCTTGATTTACAGATACTGGGATAATTACAAAAGTGTTTTTACTGCATAAGTATTTTTCAAATCGAAATAAAAAAGTCCGTCAGCATTATACTGGCGGACTTTTATTTTTAATTTGCCTTATCGTGTTTTACCCACACCAAATCGGTAACATTATACCCAATTTCCTGAGCTTTGATAAGAAAATCTGCTTTTATACTTTCTGGAATTGTTTTTTCTCTAGAAAGTATCCACATATATTTTAAACTTTCTCCAGCTACAAGTGCGTATTTATAATCAGGGTCGATTGCTACGACATTGTAACCAGAATAAAAAGGACCAAAAAATGAGACTTTCAGCATACCAATATTGTCTTTTTTGACAAATCTAGCTTTCCCGACACTTTGTTCCCACTTGTCTTTTTTGACATTATAGCCCTTATTATCGACTTTTATTGTTTTATCTTCATTTAAAGAATACTCGGCAGTCACATTGTCCAGATCTCTTTCCCATTTATAATCCAATCTAGCAATTTCATACCACTTTCCGAGATATTTTGCACTGTCAAAGTTTGTAACAGCTTTTGCGTTTTTTGGAATTCCGCCTCCGCAAGAATATAATGCGAATCCGATTCCTGCTCCAATCAAAATTGGAATTATATATCTGTTTTTCATAACACTATCTTTTTAGTTGTCATAAAGATAGCACCTGAAATATACATCTAATTTACAAAATTATTTTTGATTATTATATTATATGGAGCACAAAAAAAACCGTCTCATTTTTTAACGAGACGGTTTGTAAATATCATTTAACGTAAAAATTATACGTGTAAAGCTCTATTTTCAGTAGCTGCCAATGCTGCTTCTTTTACCGCTTCCGCGAAAGTTGGGTGCGCATGGCTCATTCTTGAAATATCTTCAGCAGATGCTTTGAATTCCATTGCAGTAACCGCTTCAGCAATTAAATCTGCTGTACGGGCACCAATCATGTGAACTCCTAAAACCTCATCTGTTTTCTCATCAGCTAAGATTTTTACAAATCCATCTAAGTCAGCACTTGCTCTTGCACGTCCTAAAGCTTTGAATGGGAAACTTCCAGATTTGTATTTTACTCCAGATGCTTTCAATTGCTCCTCAGTTTGTCCAACTGCAGCAACCTCTGGCCAAGTGTAAACTACACCAGGAATTAAATTATAATCAATATGCGGTTTTTGACCTGCTAAGATTTCAGCAACCATAACTCCTTCTTCCTCTGCTTTGTGCGCTAACATTGCCCCACGAACAACGTCACCAATTGCATAGATATTTGGAACATTAGTTTGCAAATGATCGTTTACTTCAACTTGTCCCCTCTCTGAAATTTTAACTCCAGCTTTGTCAGCGTTTAATCCGTCTGTGTACGGACGACGACCAACTGAAACTAACGAGTAATCTCCTTCAAGAGTGATTGTTTCTCCTTTTGCGTTTTCAGCTTGAACTACAACAGCATCACCGTTTCTTTCAACTGATTTTACTTTGTGAGAAACGTAGAATTTCATTCCTTGTTTTTTCAACACTTTTGTCAATTCTTTAGAAAGAGCTCCGTCCATTCCAGGAATAATTCTGTCCATGAATTCAACTACAGAAACCTGAGCTCCTAAGCGAAGGTAAACTTGTCCAAGCTCAATTCCGATAACTCCACCACCGATGATAACTAAGTGTTTTGGAACTTCTTTTAAAGCCAAAGCTTCAGTAGAAGTAATGATTCTTTCTTTATCAATTTTAATGAATGGTAAAGAAGATGGTTTTGATCCTGTAGCAATTACAGTATATTTTGCTTCGATAGTTTCAGATGTTCCGTCAGCTTTTGCAATATCAATGTGAGTTGCATCTACGAAAGAACCTAAACCATTGAAAACAGTAATTTTATTTTTATCCATTAGGTAGTTGATTCCACCCACAGTTTGATCTACAACAGCTTGTTTGCGCGCGATCATTTTCTCTAAATTGATTTTTACATCGCCAGAAACTTCGATTCCGTGATCTGCAAAATGAGCGATTTCTGAATAATGGTGAGAAGAAGATAACAATGCTTTTGAAGGAATACAACCTACGTTAAGGCAAGTTCCGCCTAATGAATTATATTTTTCTACAATTGCAGTTTTAAAACCTAATTGTGCGCAACGAATTGCTGATACATATCCTCCAGGACCTGAACCTATAATGACTACGTCAAATGAACTCATAGTATTTGTTTTTATTTTAGCGGTTACAAAATTAAGCAATAAAGTTCTGTTTGAGGTTTAATTTTCAATGTTTTTTGTGTGAAATTTTGGAGGAAGGTTTTCTGCCACGAAGGCTCGATGATGCAAAGTTTTTTCTTTACACTTAATTTTGCTTCTAAATAATATAAACCTAAAAAGTAGTATGATTTACATATAAAACTATTCATTAAAAAAAATTAACGATTCTTTTCCCATTTAAGAAAAACAGTTAAATTAGTCTTACTTTAGAAACAATTTAAGACGATCTAAAAGACAATCAATGGGATTATTTGACATATTCAAGAAAAAGAAAACAGAACTTCAAGAAAATGAACTTGAAAAATTTTTGAGGCAAGCTACGTCCAATTTTTCTGCTCAAAAAGAATTTTATCAGAAATTATTAGAAAATCAATTATTTATAGTTACTAGTAAAAATTCCATTTCTGAAATTGGAAGGAAAACTGAAAAAGAGAATACAACTGTTCAGTGTTTTACTTTTGAAAGCGGTCAAATTCCAATCTTTACATCAGTAAATAGAATATTTGAAAAAGGAATAATGGAAAAAAATGTTCCATATCTTAGTTTAAAAGGACAAGATTTGTTTGAAGTTTTGAATGGAGCAACATTCGTACTAAATCCATTTTCAGATTTTGTAAAAGAATTAATTCCACAAGAAATTGAAAATCTATTAAATGGAACAATCTATAATAGAATTGACAAGCAGGAATTTGAAAATAAAAAAATTCAAGAATTTAATGAAATTTTTGAGCAAGCTGGAAAAAAGCAAGAAGGCCTAGTTATATTAGACGGATATAGAAGAAAAGAATTAAATAAATTTGAAAAACTAAAGCTTGAAGAGTCCATACAAGACTTCCAAAAATGTCTTGATATTGTTCCTGAACATTGGCAAAGTATGGTATTGATGTCTAAAGCTTTTCAAAGATTAGAAAGACACCACGAAGCACTTGAACAATTGGAATTGGCATTTAAACTTGAATTAGAAAATCATATAATTCCTATGGAAGCTTCACTAGAAGCTATGCATTTAAAAGACATTGATAAAGCTATCTTTTATTCTGAAGAATCTCTAAAAAGAAAACCAAATGATTATACATTATTAGGTAATCATGCAATGAACTTACTTGTTGCCCGAAAAGACAATGAAGCAAAAGAAACGATTGATAAAGCAATAAAAATACAGCCAAATGATTCTATAAATAAAAATATTGAATCTATTATAAAAGATGTTATAGCTGAAAAAAGGCAAAGACCTACTTTTGAAGATGCTGTAAAATAAAAAAATGATTTTAAAAACCATATTTCGCATTCAAATGTTGCTCTGCTTCTTCCTAACAACTTGCCTTTATTTCTCCAGACAAATATTTTTCTCTTTCTTCGGTAACTAAATTGTAATGTGAATCTGAACGATTGACTCTTTTTCATCGTGCTTGATAACGTAATGTTAGACGCACTGCAACGCTTCTCTACAGAAAAACCTTCATCCCTTTGAACCTGCTAAAAAGAAATCACCGTAGAATTCTTCACTTCGCTAATCATAAACATACTTTGCGTACTTCCGATATGTTGAAGTGAAGTAAGTTTGGTTACTAAAAACTCTCGATACGCTTCCATATCTTTTACCAGAACTTTTAGGATATAATCGTAATCGCCGCTTACGTGATGGCATTCTAGAACTTCATTGAGTTTGATGACTTCGCTTTCAAATTTGGTTAGAAATTCTTTTGTGTGTTGAATGAGTTTTAAATGGCAAAAAACCACAAATCCTTTTTCAATTTTGGATTTATCGACTAATGCCACATAGTTTTTTATTATGCCTTCGCGTTCTAACTTTTTAATTCGTTCATATACCGCTGTAACCGAAAGATCAAGTTTTAATGATAATTCTTTGGTTGTTTTTTTACTATCAGTTTGAAGTAAAACCAGAAGTTTTTTATCTATAGCGTCTAAAGTCATTTTGGTTGATGGTTTTTGGTTGATGGTTGATAGTTCTTTGCATTCGAAAGAAAATCTATATTACATTGTTTTTTACTTCAAAATTAGATTAAAAATAACAATTAATGCCTTTTTATAGTTTTAAAATCTAATTAATTGACGCATTATTGATTAATTATCTAATTCCTTTTTCCTTTGAATAAAATTTCATTTCAAGCAAACTTGAAACTTGGAAACAAATAAAATTTTAAATAATTAATCTTGAGGATGAGATCGCTTCGTTCCTCGCAATGACATAAAAATGAAAAACTTCAACCCAGCAGATAAAATTCAGGATTTGCAATATTTTGGCGAATTTGGCGGTGTGAATCCGTCGATTTCTGATTCATCGACTTATACTTTTCTTTCGGCGAAAACCATGTTTGATACTTTCGAGGGAAATATGGAAGGCTGTTATTTATATTCGCGTCATTCATCTCCTAGTAATTTATACTTAGATCAGGCATTGGCAGCGATGGAAGGAACCGAAACAGCAAATGTTTCTGCTTCAGGAATGGGAGCTATTACGCCTACTCTATTACAGCTTTGCGGTGCGGGAGATCATATCGTTTCAAGCCGAACAATTTATGGCGGAACTTATGCTTTCTTGAAAAACTTTACACCAAGATTCGGAATTGAAACGAGCTTTGTTGACATCACAAAATTGGATGTTGTCGAAGCGGCGATTACTCCTAAAACTAAAGTTTTGTATTGCGAAACGGTTAGTAATCCGCTTTTAGAAGTTGCTGATATTCGCGGTTTGGCTAAAATTGCTAAAAGACATAATTTGAAATTGGTTGTTGACAATACATTTTCGCCATTATCAGTTTCTCCTGCAAAATTAGGTGCTGATATCGTAATTCATAGTTTGACAAAATACATTAACGGAAGCAGCGATACGGTTGGTGGTGTCACTTGTGCTTCTAAAGAATTTATCAATTCGTTAAAAAATGTAAATTCTGGTGCTAGCATGCTTTTAGGGCCAACAATGGATAGTTTGCGTTCTGCGAGTGTGATGAAAAATCTTCGAACTCTTCATATCAGAATTAAACAGCATAGTCATAATGCGCATTATTTGGCTGATATGTTTGAAAAAGACGGTTTAAAAACAGTTTATCCAGGATTAAAAAGTCATCCGAGTCACGAATTGTATAAAACCATGATTAATCCAGAATATGGTTTTGGCGGAATGCTGACAATTGATGTTGGTTCTTTGGAAAAAGCCAATGAATTAATGGAATTAATGCAAGAAAGAAATTTAGGATATCTCGCAGTAAGTTTAGGCTTTTACAAAACGTTATTCAGCGCGCCGGGAACTTCAACTTCTAGCGAAATTCCGTTAGAAGAACAAAAAGAAATGGGATTGACAGATGGTTTAATTCGTTTTTCTATCGGATTGGATAATGATATTCAGCGTACTTACGAAATGATGAAAGCTTGTATCGTTGAACTTGGAGTTTTAAAAAAAGATTCTAAGGTTCTGAGTTGCTATCCCGATAGCTATCGAGACTAAGTTTTTTTTACTTCCCTGTAAATAAGAAACATCACTCTATAAATAAATTTGCACATTTTTTTTAGATTGTTTTGAATCCGCTGGAGAGCTTTTCTCTAAGCGGATTTTTTTTGGAAATGAAAAAGCCGTTCTAAAATCTTAGAACGGCTTTTTGCAATTTATCTTGGCTCAAAATGTCTAAACGATTGCCAGTATTTATCTTTGTAGATTTCGTAGCTTATTTCAAAAACACCGCTGTATTTTTTAATTAATTCATCGGCAATTTTTGATGGTTTTCTAAAGTCTTTGCAAGTAAAAAAGATTTCTCTTTTATTGTTTGCGGTTTCTCTTCCCACATTTAAATAGCCTTCGGAATCTGGTAAACTATAGACAATTTCTTCTTCGATTTCATCCAATAGTTTGTATGTCTTTTCATCTGGCAACCCGCCATTATAGCAATCATCAAAAGAAATTCCGATTATAAAAACCCAAGGATGAGATGCTTTTTTATCCCATTCAATAATTGTGGTATTAATCAAGGCCAAAACGATTGAACCATCTTGCTTTTTACCTTCAAAATTAGCATAACTGTCATTCTCCGTATTATGTCGGGTTCCTTCGTATTTCTCCACAAATTCTTTTTCTCTCCAAATCAAATAGTCTTTTAATTTCTCGATTGGTATTAGCTCCTCAGAAGTTTGTTCTGGTCCTGCAACAACTAAATTATCAATTAAGGTAACAGAATGCAGTTCGCCCAAATAATTATCAAGAAAAATATAAACTCCATTGGCTATATTAGATTTTTTCTCTTCAACAAAATGATCATAAACAATTACCAAATCTATTTCGTCTGGATAATCTTCGTGAACACGAGGATAAAATTTTAGGTTTTCTTTACTGAATTCAAAATCCTGATAAGTAATGCCTATATTATTGACATCTGAAGCCGGTTTTAGAGCTGTAAACTTCCAGCCGTCAATTTTAGGAGCGCTAGCAACTAATTCTTCAATCACGTAAATGTTTCTAATTGCTCCGTCTGGCGTCAAAACCAATTCGGCGGTCTGATCGTCAAACATTCCGGTAAGGAAATAAATTCCTTCGTGTATTTCATCCAGCTTTGGAGCTAGTTTATCAAAAAAACCTTGATGTATATTTTCTCCGCTTTGAACCGTTTTAAAAAACGCTTTTTCATTTGCCGAAAACCAATTCCAGAAATCATTATAAGATTGTATTGGAGCTTCTTTTTTGCCCAATATTTTATCGAGAAAACTCATGTACTAAAAAAATAATTTAAATTTTGCGAGAAACAAACTTAAGGAAAAGTCCTTTTAAAATTTAAGAATATTTGTATAAAAATTAGAATGTTTTAAAACGTTCTCATTGCGAATGAGTTAAACTTTAAAATTTATTTCACGCAGATTTAAAGAGATTAAGGCAGGTTTTAACCGATTTTTTTATATAAAAGTCCAAAACTAAATCTGTTACAATCATTTAAAATCTGCGTGCAAATGATTTTTCCATAAAAAAGCCGTTCTGAATAATTTCAGAACAGCTTACTTAATAATTTATAACTTTTAACTTATAACTTCTCCACGAAGTTCAGCTTACTGTTTTTTCTACTGTAAGTAAAGTAAATCAGCAATCCGATGATTAACCAGATTGTAAAATAAATCCAGTTCCAAACGCTTAATTCGGCCATCATATACAAACAGCAGATTAATCCTAAAAGCGGAATCAAAGAAAGGTTTTTTCTGAAAGCCCAAACCGCTAATCCAACCAAAACGAATAAGAATATCCACATTGGAATTTTGTGTTTAAATAACCCAAAACCTGATTCGTATTTTGCAGAATCAGCAATTGGAAGACCTTTTACAACCTCAGCATATTTGGTTTCATCATCCTGATATTGTCCTAATAAATGTTCTAAATCTGAAGTTTCGGCAGTTTTATTGTTGACTTCGATACTTTCCAAATATTTGAAAACTTGTTCCGATTCTGATTTATCTAAAGAAGTCACAATTGAAGTTGCATCATAAATCTGCGGATCATTATTGATAAACGCCATTGTCGCTTTATTATTGAATGCAAAAGCATAATACAATCCAGCAATCATCAAAACTGGCAAAATATATTTTGAATTGATATAAGGCGTTTTGAATTTTCCTCTTGGAATTTCAGGTTTGTTCTGCAATACTAAAACTCCTGCACAAACCAACACAAAGGCAAACAAAGTCCCTATACTGCATAAATCGGTTACCATGGTAAGGTTTAAGAATAATGCTGGAATCGCCACAACAAATCCTGTTACGATTGTAGCAAACGAAGGCGTTTTGAATTTTGGGTGAACAGTTGAGAATTTCTTTGGCAATAAACCATCACGGCTCATACTCATCCAGATACGAGGCTGTCCCATTTGGAAAACCAATAAAACGCTCGCCATTGCTACTACTGCACTAACAGCGATAATTCCAGACATCCATTTTAAGTCTAATTTATCGAATACAAATGCCAAAGGATCTCCGACGTTTAATTCATGATATTTTACCATTCCGGTTAAAACTAGCGCAATGGCAATGTATAAAAGTGTACAAATAATAATGGCCCACATCATACCTCGTGGTAAATCTCGTTGCGGATTTTTACATTCTTCTGCTGTTGTCGAAATAGCATCAAAACCTATGTAAGCGAAGAATACTGCTGAAACTCCTTTTAAAACGCCGCTAACTCCATTTGGCGCAAACGGACTCCAGTTTGCTGTATCTACATAAAATATTCCAACTGCAATAACTAAAAGCACCACGCAAAGTTTTACAACAACCATTAAGTTGCTTGCATTACGAGATTCTTTCATTCCTCTATAAACCAAAGCTGTAATCAAAATAATGATGAATAAAGCTGGTATATCGGTTACAAAATGGAAAGATCCTATTGTTGGTGCTGTGGTCCAAGCTGTGTGTGCTTGCTGTAAAGCAACACTTAGATTTTCGAATGATTTTCCGCCTCGCATTAAAGCTTCGGCATCCTTAAAACCGTTTGATGCAGTTAGGTAATCCATTTGAATCCATTGCGGCAAATGAATTCCTCCACTCTGGAGCAGTCCTGTAAAATAATCGCTCCACGAAATGGCGACGGTTATATTTCCAACGGCATATTCCATGATTAAAGCCCAACCGATAATCCAGGCAATTAATTCTCCAAAAGCTACATACGAGTAAGTGTATGCACTTCCAGAAACTGGAACCATCGAAGCAAATTCTGCGTAAGCAAAAGCGGCAAAACTACATGCCAAAGCAGTAAATAAGAATAAGAAAATTACGGCTGGTCCACCGTCTGCACTGGCTTTTCCAATGGTACTGAAAATTCCCGCTCCAACAATAGCTGCGATTCCAAAAGCCGTTAAATCCTTAGTTGTCAAATGTTTTCCTAAGGCATTATGACCGTCTGTTTCGTTCTGTGCAACCTGCTTCAGAATATCCTGTACTGTTTTCTTTCGGAATAAACTTGAAAATGCCATATAATGTTTTGCTGTTATAAATTAATTTAATTCAGTGCTTTTTGTTTTATTTTGCAAATAATGCAAAAATTATCCTGATTTCAAATATATAAAACGATTTTGTTTTTACAGGTGTTTTTTCTGCCACGAATTCACGAATTATTTTTTCAAATCTTTGTCTATAAATTTTCTCTCGCTCCCGATAGCTATCGGGATTGCGCTCTTTGCGGTTAAATCTATTTCAATCACAAATGTAACATTTCCTCAAATCGGCTTACTAATTAAATAGTATTTAATTTTTAAAGAATCATTTTATGGAAAAAATAACAAGACGTTCTTTTGTAAATAAATTAGGACTTGGTGTTGGAGCTTCGGCTGTAATGATTACGCTTCCTTCTTTTCTAACCGAAACAGAAAAAACACATCAGCCTTATACTGGAAAAAAATTAAATATTGCTTTGTGCGGTTTAGGAAACTATGCTTCATTGCTAGCTGAAGGACTTCAGGTCTCTGAATATTGCCAGCTTGCTGGAATAGTTACCGGAACAACATCAAAAGCTGAAACATGGAAAAAGAAGTATAACATTCCTGAAAAAAATATCTACAACTACGAAAATTTTGATTCAATTGTAAAAAATAAAGACATTGATTTAGTATACGTCGTTACTCCAAATGCATTGCACAAAGAATTTACTGTACGTGCCGCAAAAGCAGGAAAACATGTTATTGTCGAAAAGCCAATGGCCATTACGATTGAGGATTGCGAAGAAATGATCAAAGCCTGTAATGATAATAATGTGCAACTGGCGATGGGATATCGTTTGCATTATGAACCAAACCATTTAGAAGTAAAACGACTTGGGCAAGAAAAAGTTTTGGGACAAGTCCGTTACATCGAAACAGGTCTTGGTTACAGTACGTATGATGTTCGTGATATCAATAAACCTGTCGATCTAAATGCCCGTAACGAATGGCGATTGACTAAAAAATGGGCAGGCGGTGGCGCCTTGATCAATTTGGGAGTGTATTGTATCCAAGTTTCGCGTTATGTTTTAGGTGAAGAACCAATCGCGGTTACGGCACAATTTGGACATATAAACAACAAAAATAGATTTGCACAAGTTGAGGAAAACATAACATGGCAAATGGAATTTCCTAGCGGAGCCGTTGCAAATTGCAGCAGTTCTTATGGTTTTGGCATTGACCGATTTTATGCCGCTGCTGATGAAGGTTTCTTCGAAATGAGTCCCGCTGTGAGTTATGGACCTTTTATTGGCAAAAGATCTGATGGAAAACCATTTAATTTTCCTGTTATCAACCAACAGCAAACCCAAATGGATGAGATTTGTAAAGTGATTTTAGCCAATAAAAAACTCCCAACTCATATTACAGGCGAAGAAGGAATTAAAGACGTTAGAATTATCAATGCTATTTATAAAGCCGCTGAAACTGGTAAAAAAATAAGTTTGAAATAGTTATATTTCTCTCGCAGATTTGGCAGATTCCGCGGATTTTTTATCATACAAAAATAAATCTGCTCAATCTGCCAAATCTGCGAGAAAAAAATCTTTGCGCCCTTTTCGCGTAGTTCCTTACTCCCGATAGCTATCGGGATTGCCATTAAATTATTTCAAGCAATTTCTCAAAATACTAACCGGATGCTGCGCTTCACGCTTTGTTCCATCATAAATTTGATGACGGCAACTTGTTCCGGCAGCAGCAATTTTTACATTTTCCGCTGTATTACGCACTTTTGGAAATAAAATATCTTCTCCCATTTGCATGCTCACCTGATAATGCTCTTTTTCATAACCAAAAGAACCAGCCATTCCGCAGCAGCCCGAATTGTAAATCGTAACCGTGTTATTTTTAGGAAGATTCAGCATGGCAAAAGTAGCTTCAACAGAACTTAAAGATTTCTGGTGGCAATGTCCGTGAATTTTAATTTCTTTAGCTTCTTCAGAAAAAGAATCTGAAGTTATCTTTCCGTCTATGATTTCTTTTTTGAAGAATTCCTCGATTGTAAACGCATTTCTAGACAACTTTTCCGCAGCTTCTTTATCATCTGCTAAACGAAGATATTCGTCTCTAAAAGTCAAAATCGCAGAAGGTTCAATTCCGACCAAAGGCGCATTGGCTAAAACCAAATCTTTAAAAATATTTATGTTATGATTGGCAATTTTCTTCGCTTCTTCCAAAAATCCTTTTGAAAGATAGGTTCTTCCGCTTTCTTCATGATCTACAACCAAAACCTGATAACCTAATTTCGTCAATAATTCGAAAGCATCGATTCCGATATTTACGTCGTAATAATTCGTAAATTCATCTACAAACAGATACAATCTTCCGTTTGGAAAATCGGTTTGTGAAGGTTTATTGTTTTGATACCATTTTCTAAAAGTCTTTTTCGCTAATAATGGAACTTGTCTTTCTGGAGCAATTCCCATTGTTTTTTTTACCAATGACTGATTCGAAATAAAATTCGTTATCGACGGGAATTTACTTCCCATTTTATTCAATTTGGCATTGTTGGCAAAAATTTTATTTCGGGTCGAAAATCCGTTTGCTTTTTGGTATTGGTATAAAAATTCTGCTTTAAGAGTGGCAACGTCAACATTACTCGGACATTCGCTTGCACAGGCTTTACAGCTCACGCACAACTCAAAAACTTCGTATAATTCCTTTTGGTCAAATTTGTTTTCTTTTTCAGAGTACGTCAAATATTCGCGTAAAGCGTTTGCTCTTGCACGAGTCGTTTCTTTCTCATTTCTGGTCGCACGATAACTCGGACACATTGCTCCTCCTGCCGATGGCATTTTTCGACAATCGCCAGAACCGTTGCATTTTTCCGCAGCACGCAAAATCCCTAAACTGTCTGAGAAATCCTGAAATGTTTTAATATCCGGCTCTACTCTGCCCGAAACTACACGATGATTTTCGTCCATTTTCAAAGCGTTGACAATCTTCCCGATATTTAAAACCGAATTCGGGTCGAATGCCAGTTTTAATCTTTTCAGCAATTCGTAATTCTTATCGCCAATCATAAACGGAATAAACTCTCCGCGTACGATTCCGTCACCGTGTTCACCGCTTAACGAACCTCTATATTTTTTAACCAAATGCGCTACTTCTGTCGCAATGGTTCTGAATAATTTTAAGTCAGATGTTTTCTTCAAATTCAAAACAGGACGCAAGTGCAATTCTCCCGCACCCGCATGCGCATAATAAATCGCTTCCTGTCCGTGGCGTAACATCATCGCCGAAAATTCTGCAATATAAGCTGGTAAATCACTTAATTCTACTGCGGTATCTTCAATAGAATCGGCTGCTTTATCATCGCCTACAATACTTCCTAAAAGTCCGAGACCCGCTTTTCGCAATTCGTTTGCTTTTTCAATATCCGGACCGTAAATCTTTACGACCGCATAACCAAAATTGTTTTTTTCTAAATCGGCAATTAAAGCGTTTGCTTGATTTTCGGCATCTTCTAAAGTGTGTGAAGCCACTTCAAAAAGCATAATCGCTTTAGGTTCTCCAACCAAAAAGAAACGATTTTTAATGTGTTCGCGATTGGTTTTCGTACAATCCAAAATCGTGTCGTCGATCATTTCGCAAGTGTACAAATGATGCTTCATTGCCACCACAACAGATTCCAAAGACTCCTGAATCGTATGATAATGCGCCACAACCATAATACTATGAGGTGGCGGTAAATCGTCAACTTTTAAAGTTACTTCGGTTGTGAAGGCCAAAGTTCCTTCGCTTCCGCAAAGTAATTTTCCTAAGTTTATTGTTGGTTCAGTTCCGCCAAACAATTCAGATTTTAGTAGAATATCAACTGCATAACCTGTATTTCGTCTGTGAATTTCCGGTTTTGGAAACTCTTTTATAATTTCTTCCTGATTTTCTTTTACCGAAAGTTCGTCGTAAACGCTTTTGTAAATTTTATTTTCTAAAGAATCGCCTTTGGTTTTCTCAATAAATTCCGCCGAAGTCAATTCGCCAAAAGCAACTTCCGTTCCGTCACTCAAAATCGCTTTTACCTCAGCAATTTTATCGCGCGTCACACCGTATCGAATCGAAGTTGTTCCTGAAGAATTATTTCCCACCATTCCGCCAATCATCGCACGGTTTGATGTTGAAGTAATTGGAGCAAAAAATACACCGTGAGGTTTTAAATATAAATTCAATTCATCGCGAATAACACCTGGCTGAACGGTAACCGTTTTTTTCTCAGCATTATAACCTAATATCTTGGTAAAATGCTTCGAAACATCAACCACAAGTCCGTCACCAACAGCTTGTCCTGCCAATGAAGTTCCTGCAGTTCTTGGCGTAATCGAAATATTATGTTCTGCCGCAAAGCGAATTAACCTGCTGATATCTGCTGTAGATTTAGGCAAAGCCACCGCATTTGGCCGAATCCGATACACCGATGCATCTGTCGAATAAAGTGTTTTATGAAGATCATCGTATAAAAGTGTGCCTTCGAGTTCGCTGGCTAATTGCTCTAAATGAGATTGGGTCAACATGTTAAATGGTGCTTTTTCTTTAAAATAATTCCTCAAAAATTGAGACAACAAATATAAAGATATAGCAGTTTAAAATGTACAAAATGGCAATTTATCTAAACCTCAGCCTCACATTTTTATAAAATTAAAGTCGAATTCTATAAACGCTCACAATATCGAAATCGTAATTTTAAGAATTTACATTTTACGGCTTTATTATCATGGAAAATTTCGTTCAGGACGTCTTTAAACATTTAGAAAACTATTATTACAGCATTGTCGATCTTACGCCAAAATTTATTCTGGCGATTCTGGTCGTTTTAATTTCATGGTTTATTGCGAGCCGTGTTGGCCTTTTTGCTGGAAACCGACTGAAAGCCAAAATGCACGATCGCCTTTTGGCAGTTTTTATCGCCCGATTAATTAAATCGGTTTTAATTATTATCGGGATCTTGTTTATGTTCCGAATCATTGGTCTCGAAGGGGTTGCACAAAGCATGCTTGCTGGCGCTGGAATCTCAGCTTTCGTTATTGGTTTTGCGCTGAAAGATATTGGAGAAAATTTCCTTGCCGGAATTCTTCTCGCTTTCAAACGTCCGTTTTCTATTGGTGATATTATCGAAAGCAACGGCGTAAAAGGCGAAGTCATCAACCTCAACCTGCGCGATACCGAAGTAAAAAGCGATTCTAAAATCATTTATATCCCAAACGCGCTTCTTATAAAAAACACTTTAATTAATTACAATAGCGAAGGTTTTCTGCTCCAGACTTTCACAATCGGACTAGAATATGGCTCTGATTATACACGCGCCATCGAACTCGTAAAAGAAGTTCTAGGCAACAGCGAAGAGGTAACCGAAAAAGACCACGAAAACGCCGCCGTAATTACCGATGTCGCCGCTGCGGGTGTTATTCAGCTGAATGTTCGTTATTGGGTTAAAACTGCATCAACGATTCAAAATTCTGAATGCCGTTCTAAGATTATTGCAGCGGTTTTGAAGAAATTGAAGGAGAATGGGTTTGTGTTGAAATAAAGGTTCTGAGGTTCTGAGATGCTAAGGTTCTAAGTTTTTTTTAAACTGAATTGTCACCCTGAGCGGAGTCGAAGGCTTATGGAAACAAAAATTGACATAACAAATTTCCCCAATCTTGTCATTTCGACGGAAGGAGAAATCTTCGTATGCTGAGCACGCACTGTTGCGGAGTTACTTGCGAAGATTTCTCGTTCCTCGAAATGACAAACTGTATGGAAATCTCACTGAGTTTACCTTTTCTCAAAATATCGTTTTATATTTACTGCGCAGAGATGATTTACTGCGATTAGTTGGTTTTCAAGTAATAAAAAAAATATATTATTTTTCTTACTTTTTTGTTGTTTTTTTGATACTTTTACAATTCTTAAACTACAACATTAAGAAAGAAATAAGATTTGCCCTTGTATTATGTGTGCGGTATCGGAAACGACCGTAAGCGCTGTTGTAGGCGTTAGAAACACTAATCTACAAGGGTTTTTTACTTCTAAAACTACAACATTTATGAGTACCAACACAATTTCAAAACAAACCGAAATCAAGCTTTTGAATTTTTTCAACGACAGAATCGATCCTGTTGAAATGGCTAAAACATTAAGGCAGGTAAATTTTACGCTCGCTTTATGTGTTTTGAGCGAACATGAAACATTTCAAAGCGAAATCATCAAATTAAGAGACAGCTTTTATTGGCTCAATGAATTAGCAGAAACTTTAAATCCTTATTTGGAGGTGGAGTAGAATTTAAAAAGAAAAACCTCGATTTTTTAAGTCGAGGTTTTTTATTTCATTAATTAAGATTACAATTGTAATGGTCTTTCGAGTTATTTCAAACTAGCTTCAGAGAAGCGAAATATTTATAACCATTTTGATTCGTCGTCACAAAAGCTCCAGTGGAGCGACATATTTAAACACTAATATTCCATCTCTATTGATTTTTTGTTAATTCTTGTAAATAGAAACAATAAAATCTCTTTTTTCTAAATTTATACGCAAATAAATCCCATTTTAGCGTTTCCAAATTAATTGCGTTTTTAAGATTACTTGAAATGAATAAAAACATAAAAGCTCTCTACGAAATTGCTCAAAAAGAGACTCGAAAAATATTAGGTTTAATGTCAGGAACTTCTCTTGATGGACTCGATTTGGCTCTTTGTGAAGTTTCGGGCGAAGGCGGAAATACGGTTGTAAAAATACAACAATTTGAAACCATCGATTACGACGACGATATTAAAACCGAAATCAGAAAAGTATTTGCGCAGAAAACAATCGACTTTCAGCATTTGGTCTTATTAAACGAATGGATTGCAGATTTGCACGCTGGAATGATAAACGATTGTCTTGCTAAATGGAATATTCCCGCAAACGAAGTTGATTTGATTGCTTCGCACGGACAAACGGTTCTTCATGCTCCTAAATTTTTACATCAGCAGGAAAAATTTCCAAATGCTACTCTGCAAATTGGTGACGGCGATCATATTGCGGTAAAAACGGGAATTATCACACTTTCTGATTTCAGACAAAAACACGTTGCTGCAGGTGGCGAAGGCGCACCTTTGGCAGTTTACGGAGATTATTTGTTATTCAGCAAAAAAGGAGCAAACCGAATCATGCTCAACATGGGTGGCATCGCAAATTTCACTTATTTGCCTGCTTCACAAAATGCCGAGGAAGTTTTTGTAACCGATACTGGAACGGCCAATACTCTAATCGATATTTTTACCAAACAATTTTTCCCTGAAAAAAGTTTCGACAAAGATGCTGAAATCGCTAAAAGCGGCACTGTAAATCAGGAACTTTTAAGCGAATTAAAAAGTGATGCTTTCTTCCAGAAAAGCTTTCCAAAAACTATTGGTCAGGAATTGTTTAATCATGATTTTGTGAATTCGGCTTTGGTAAAATTAGGATTACAGAATATTTCGGCACCAGATTTGCTGGCCACTTTAACACGTCTGAGCGCAGAAACGATTGCCGAAGCGGTTTTGTTTGTTGTAGAAAATACTAAAACTCCAATCGAAGAGTTTACAGTTTATATGTCTGGCGGTGGCGCGAGAAATCCGTTAATGGTGAAGTGGTTGCAGGAATTATTGCCTTGTAAATTTGAAAAAAGCGACATTCTCGGAATTTCTGGCGATGCAAAAGAAGCGGTTTTATTTGCCGTTTTGGCGAATGAAACGGTTGCTGGCGGCAATTATAATTTTGGTTCACAAAAAGGAATTCCATCGGTAACCATGGGGAAAATTTCTTTCCCAGATTAAAAGATAGCCACGACTCGACCGAAGGGACAGACGAAGTAATTCACGAATTTATTTAAAAATCTATGCGGAAAAAACGTTAATTAATTAAACGAATTGTAATTACTTGGATTATATTTAATCTTTGGAAAAAAATAATTCGTGAATTCGTGGCGGAAAAAAACCAGCGTTATTAATTATAATCAGTTAAAAAAACTATTTTTGGTTTTTTGTTTAAAAAGATTGAAATGCATAAAAATCAGCACTTATTATACTCTATCATATTTTTACTTTTCTTTGGATGGAAATCTGTTTCTCAGGAAAAAATAATGCATCCTAAAAATGAATTTAGAGGTGTCTGGATTGCAACAGTTGTAAATATCGATTGGCCAAAAACAGCAACAGACAACGTAGAAAAAGAGAAAGCTGATTATCTTGAAATTTTAGAAGCCTACAAAAAACTAAATTATAACGCTGTAATTGTTCAGGTTCGAAGTGTGGGTGATGCTATCTATCCATCTGAATTTGCGCCTTGGTCACGCTTCTTGACTGGAAAAGAAGGTTTGGCCCCAAATCCGTATTACGATACTTTAGCTTGGATGATTGAGCAGGCGCACAACCGTGGATTTGAATTTCACGCTTGGTTAAATCCGTATCGTGCCACTTTCGACTTAAATAAAAATCTTCTAAGTCCAAATCATGATCTTTTTAAGCATCCAGAATGGATGATTGAATACGGCGGAAAATATTATTATGATCCTGCTTTGCCTGAAGTTCAGGCACATTTAACAAAAGTGGTGAAAGAAGTCGTTGATAAATATGATATCGACGCGATTCATTTTGACGATTATTTTTATCCGTACGCTGTTCCAGGAAAAGTTTTTAACGATTCTGCATCTTACAAAAAATATGGAGCAGGTTTAAGCCTCTCCGATTGGCGTCGTGCGAATGTGAGCAACTTTGTGCATGCGATTTCCAATACAATCAAAGAAAGCAAACCTTGGGTTCAATTTGGAATTAGTCCGTTTGGGGTTTGGCGAAACAAATATCAAGATCCAAGAGGTTCTGAAACACAATCTACTTCAAATTATGATGATTTGTACGCCGATCCGATGCTTTGGATGGATCAAAAATGGATCGATTATATTCTGCCGCAATTGTATTGGAGCATGAACAATACTAGAGCTTCTTATTCTAAATTGGTAAAATGGTGGTCGGAAAATGCTAATAACACAGCCATTTACATCGGGCATGCTACGTATAAAATTAGAGCTGACGGCGATAAAAACTGGAATTATATGACTGAAATTCCAAATCAGATTGATTTTTTAAGAACCTTTAAAAATGTTTCTGGAAGTGCTTATTTCAGTTCAAAATGGTTTATGGGCAAAAACTTTGATGTGGTTCGCCATTTAGAAGAAAATCAATATAAATATCCTGCACTTCCTGCAGCGGTTCCTAATTTAAAACATGTTATTATCGATACTCCAAAAGTTTTGGAGTACAGTAAAGACAGCATTAAATATAACTTTACATTCCAAAGTCCGCTAAATACAAAGGTTCGCTATATGGTGGTTTATGGAGGCGAACATATTTCGAAAATCGACATTAACGATGCGACAAAAATCATTGAAAAAGTTACCATAAAAGAAGTTGACGGCAAAATCAATTTTGCTATTGCTGCCGGCAAACTAAATCTTTACAAAGCCTGTGCGGTAACTTTTATTGATTATTATGCCAACGAAAGCACACCAACAGCTATAGACCTCAAAAAACCATTTAAAAACTATACACCAAATCAACCTAATGAAAACAGATAACAAACCTTGGTTCTGGATTCCGCTTCTAAACTTTGCATCTGGATTGCCTTATGCCATAATTATTTCGGTTTCGGTAATTATGTACAAAAATCTAGGAATTTCAAATGAAGACATCGGAGTTTATACCAGTTTATTATATCTTCCTTGGGTGGTAAAACCGCTTTGGAGCCCGCTTATTGAATTAATCGGAACCAAGAGAAAATGGTTTTTATGGATGCAGTTAATAATTTCAATTGCCTTTTTATTAGTCGGATTAACGATTCCCACAAACGGTTTCTTCATGATGTCATTAGCCATATTTTGGGTTGCTGCCTTTGCATCGGCTTCGAATGATATTGCGACTGACGGTTTCTATTTATTGGTTTTGCCAGAAGACAAACAATCTTTCTTTATCGGAATCAGAAGCACTTTCTACAGACTTTCTATGCTCGCAGGAAATGGTTTGGTAGTACTTTTTGCAGGATATTTGGAACATAAATATGGCGACAATACAAAAGCTTGGTCTTATACGATGATTTGTGTTGGTTTATTGATGACATTTATTACCGCTTACAATTTCATTTTTACACCAAAAAATGAAATTAATGCCGTTAAAACCGAAAAAGAAACTCCTCATCAAAACTTCGGAACTATATTTATCAGTTTCTTTAAGAAAAAACAAATCGGATTAATTCTGACTTTTATCTTGGTTTTCAGATTAGGAGAATCGCAATTGCTAAAAATGTTAAGTCCGTTTTTGCTTGATAAAAGAGAATTGGGCGGAATGGGATTAGACACCGAAGCTGTTGGAATTATTTATGGCACTTTGGGAATTTTTGCTCTTACCGTTGGGGGAATTTTAGGAGGTATTGCAATCTCTAAACACGGTCTTACGAAATGGATGCTTCCAATGTTTTTGGCAATGCACCTTCCTATACTTGGTTTTATTGGTTTAGCTCATTTTCAGCCACAAGAGCTTTTTCATCTTCATATAAATTTATATTTTTTCGAAATAAATTCTCCATTAAATCTTTATACTTGCATAACGGTTGTTCTTGAACAATTTGGTTATGGTTTTGGATTTACAGGTTTTATGATGTATTTAATACATGTTGCAGAAGGAGAATCAAAAACGGCACATTATGCACTTGCAACTGGTTTTATGGCATTAGGAATGATGCTTCCGGGAATGTTAAGCGGTTATATTCAGAAATTTTTAGGCTATCAAAACTTCTTTGTGTGGGTTTTAATAGCTACAATTCCAGGTCTTATTTTATCACGTTTTTTAATATTCCCAAAAGATTTTGGGAAGAAATCAGAAGAAGTTTAATCCCAAATCAAACTTTAACCTATGGAAATCAATGAGAATTTGCAGAACGAACGAAATCTGAAAGGATCAGAGTTCGAAAAAAACGGAAATCTTGAAAAAGCGATTGAGTTGTATGAAGAAAATGTTGCAGAAGGCTTTAAAGGAAACCATCCTTACGATCGATTAGCAACGATCTATAAAAATGAAAACGATCTGGACAATGAAATCCGGGTTTTAGAAAAAGCAATTGTGGTTTACGAAATCATCACAATTGAAGACCGATTGGAAGGATTGCCAAAACTTTTCCGTTTTAAAAACCGATTAGAAAAAGCTCTCGAAACCAAAAAACAATTGGCTAAACAAAAGAAAGCAAAGTTGAAATAATTTTCACCATTAAGACATTAAGTAATTTAAGCCAAGCTTTATGAACTTTCTTGTTGAAAAGAAGAAAATAAAGTAAAACTAAGGCGCTAAGCTTAATTTTCTTTTACCTCGAATAGATTAAGCAATTTAAGCCATAGCTTTATGAACTTAATGCCTTAATGGTAAAAAACAAGATACCTAAATTTATTTGACATGGTTACTTTAAAACGCACTAATTCAGACGATACCGATTTTATAAATCTGGTTGTTTTGTTAGATCAAGATTTAGCGATTCGAGATGGCGAAGATCATGCGTTTTATAATCAGTTTAATAAAACCGACAAAATAAAACATACAATCGTGTATTATGAAAATGGAATTCCTGTTGGCTGCGGCGCTTTTCGCGAAAAAGAACCAGATACGACAGAAATTAAACGAATGTACGTTCGTCCAGATCATAGAAAAAAAGGAATCGCTTCTGCCATTTTAGCAGCACTTGAAATCTGGGCAAAAGAAGTCGGTTATACTTATACGATTTTAGAAACCGGAAAAAACCAACCGGAAGCCATCAACTTATATCAAAAATTAAATTATAGCATAATTCCTAATTATCCTCCATACGAGAAAATGGATAATAGTGTTTGCATGAAAAAGACTTTATAATAATGAAAATTACCGCCGAAGCATTACGACAAAAAATAGGACAATTTTTCTTTCCAGCAGTATTCATCAATGATACTGAAGAAAATATTCAAGAAACCGAACGCCTTATAAAAGAACATAATATTGGCGGACTGACTTTTTTTCACAGCCGTGCGAGTGCTGCAACCAATTACGAAAGCAAGAAAAAAGTAGTTTTTAATGATGACAGCTATGATAAAATCAAAGCTTTGATCGTTCGTTATCAAAAAGCCGCTTCCACTCCACTTTTAATCAGTATTGATGCGGAATGGGGATTGGCCATGCGAATTGAAAAAACACCGCAATATCCGTATGCAATTACGCTTGGCGCTTTACCAGAAAACAAATCAAATTTAGTTTATGAAACTGGAAAACAAATTGGATTGGATTTAAAAGCAGCCGGAATTCAGTATAATTTATCGCCTTTGGCAGACATCAACAATAATCCAAATAATCCTGTTATTGGATACCGTTCTTTTGGTGAAAACAAACAAAAAGTAGCCGATTTTGCTATCGAATATTTAAAAGGAATGTCAGAAGTTGGCGTTTTAGGCTGTCTAAAACACTTCCCTGGACACGGAAATACTAATGTCGATTCGCATTTAGGATTGCCTGTTTTAAAACAAACTTTGGAAGAATTATTAGATAACGAATTATATCCATTCATTAAAGGAATCGAAAATAATGTTGATTCGATCATGATCGGACATTTATCGGTTCCGAGTTTAAATGACGGAAAAGATATCTCAGCAACCTTGTCAAAAGCAATCATTCAGGGTCTCTTACGTGATAAATTAGGTTATGATGGTTTAGTAATTTCTGACGCTTTAAACATGCACAGCGTTTCTAAATTGTACGAAACCAAAGGACAATTGGAATGGGAAGCTTTTAATGCTGGAAATGATATTTTATGTTTCGCCGAAAATGTTCCGGAAGGAATTGAAGCGATTTATAAAAATGCTTCGCCAGACCGTATTTTTGAAAGCTACAACAGAATTATGAAAGCCAAAGAAAAAGCTGGAGTTCTTTCTGGAAATATTGTTGCTTTGGGCGAATTAGATTTCGAAAAAACATCAAAAATAAACTTAGAAATCGCTCAAAATGCCGTTACTAAAATCATAGACAATTCTAGCGCAGAACTGGCTTTTGAGGCTCAGAAAAACAACAAATTAGTGAAACTGAGTTTATATAAAAATACTGAAAACACATTCTTCAAAACTATAAATACTAAACTCGATTCTCCAGAATTTGCTTTTGAAAATCTAGAAGTATCCAATATTTCATCTATCAAAAAAGAACTAGAAAATTTTGAAACGATTATCATTTCATTATTTGTTCCAAAAGCAAAACCACTGAATAATTTCGAAATTGACAACGAAGTTTTAGAACTGCTTTCTGAATTATTACAGACCAAAAAATGCATCGTTTTTGTTTTTGGAAATCCTTATGCATTGCCTTTAATTCCTAACCTGAAAAAAGCTTCAGGATTAATTCAGGCATATCAAGATTTTGAAGAATTCCAAAAAACAGCGGGAGTTCAATTTTTAGAAAAAAATATTTTCAACGGCGTTTTACCAGTAAATATTGATATTCAATAAGTTAAAATATTAAATAATCAAAATTTATCAACTTATAAATATTTATAATCACATCTTATTGTAAGAACCTGTACTTATGCCCTACTTTTGCACCAAATAAATTTTTAACGTAAAACGAATATTATGTCTTTAGTAGGAAAAAAATTCCCAAGTATTGCAGTAGATGCTATCTCAGAAATGGGTGACAATTTAAAAATCAACATTTTTGAAGAAGCAGTAAACAACAATAAAAAAGTACTTTTATTTTGGTACCCAAAAGATTTTACTTTTGTATGTCCAACTGAATTACACGCCTTTCAAGCTGCATTACCAGAATTCGAAAAAAGAAATACTATCGTAATTGGTGCTTCTTGCGATACTAACGAAGTTCACTTTGCTTGGTTAAATACTCCAAAAAACAATGGTGGAATCGAAGGTGTTACTTACCCAATCTTAGCTGATACAAACCGTAACTTAGCTAACATTTTAGGCATTCTTGATATCGAATCTACAAGCTACAGCGAAGATACAGATTCAGTTATCATCGAAGGTTCAAACGTAACTTACAGAGCTACTTACCTAATTGACGAGACTGGAAAAATTTTCCACGAAAGCGTAAACGATATGCCATTAGGACGTAACGTAAACGAATACTTAAGAATGGTTGACGCTTACACTCACATCCAAACTAAAGGTGAAGTTTGTCCTGCAAACTGGGAAGCTGGTAAAGAAGCTATGACTGCAGATAGATTAAGCACTGCTGAATACTTAAGCGCTAATTAAGCTGCTAAGATACTAAGGTTCTAAGTTGCTAAGTTTTTAAACTTAACTTTTTGAATCTTAAATACAATTCTACAATAAAAGTCAAGAGATTCTAAGATGAATCTTAGATCTTAGAATCTCAATGACTTAAAAAAATCAAAATAAATCCACACAAAGTTATTCGGTTCGAGAGCAAACTTAGCATCTTAGAACCTTAACAACTTAGTGTCTAAAAAATAAACTTATGTTAATCGACTTAAACGAAGATACGTTAGCAGATTTAGTTGCTAAAAACGAAAAAGTAGTAGTGCAATATTCAGCTTCATGGTGTGGAAATTGCCGTATTATGAAACCAAAATTCAAAAAATTAGCCACAGAAAATGAAGCTATCACTTTTGTTTTGGTTGATGCAGAAAATTCTCCTGAATCTAGAAAATTAGCTAATGTGAGCAACTTGCCAACATTTGCAACTTTCGTAAACGGACAATTAGTTGGCGAAACGCAAACTAACAAACAAGAAGTTTTAATCGATCTTGTAAACGCAATTGTTTAATTTTAGATCGTTAGACTAACTTAGATTTTTAGACTTCTTAGAAGTTGTCTACAAACTAAAAAAGGTCTAAGAAGTCTAGAATGTCTAAAAATCTAAGAAGTCTAAACTATGAAATTACCAGTAATTAAGCATTTAACACAATTCATTGAAGAAAACGATCAGGATTATATCATTGAAACGATCGAAGTTCTTGAAGCGATGACCGAAATTCCTTCTCTAAAAGACGAAGAATTAGATGTAATCGGTGAATTGATTTCAAATATGTATGGCGCCCTTGAAGTACAAAAATTAGTTGCTCAAGGAACAGACAAAAAAGAAGCTTTAAATACGTTCATGAAACGTGTTTTAGGTTCAATCGATAAGTAAATCGACCCCTTCCCAAGAATAAATAAAAAAACAAAGCTGAGAAAGCGTTTCTAATTTAGGGACGCTTTTTTTAGTTTACAGTGTTCAGTCGCAGTTTTCAAGCAATCTTTGTCAGGCTGAGCGGAGTCGAAGCCCACGTAAAGCAAATCAAAAATCTACATTCTAAAATTTAAAATAATTTGGGCGAGCCACCATCCCGATAAAAGGGCTAACTCACTTTGCGCATATACGCCCTTTTATCGGGATGGTGTCGGGCTATCCGCGCTACTTCGGTAGCCAGCTCCTATCCCTCTCGCGGATAAAAGGTTTCAAAAACGTTTCGATTTATCTAGATATTAAACACAAATCAATTGCCTCCAGCTTTAGCTGGAGGTAAGCAAACATGCGTTAAAAAGGCTTTAGCCAAACTTAAGCATTTGGCTAAAGCCCTTTACAGTCAATTATAAAACCTCCAGCTAAAGCTGGAGGCAACTAAAAGTTGCAATACTCAACTTAAACACACTTCTTTACTTTGACTTTGCTCAGCCTTACAGACATAATAAATCTAAAATCTATTCTCTAAAATCTAAAATTATTAGATAAATTGATGAATTCGTGGCTATCCAAAATCCATCCTTAATCTCTCCTTAAACCCTTAACAAATACTTTTAGATTCAAATATTAATCCTTACTTTTGAGCCTCATTAATTTTAAACAAAAATCATGGCATCTATCACATTAGGAGGAAATCCAGTTCATACATCAGGCGAATTACCAGCTGTTGGATCGCAATTAGCTGACTTCAAATTAGTACAAAACGATTTATCAGTTGCTTCATTAAGCAATTTCGCTGGTAAAAAATTAGTTTTAAATATTTTCCCAAGTGTTGATACAGGAACTTGTGCAGCATCTGTTAGAAAATTCAACGAAAGCGCTAGCGGATTAGAAAACACTACTGTTTTATGTATTTCTAGAGATTTACCTTTTGCTCAAAAACGTTTCTGCGGTGCTGAAGGCTTAGAAAATGTGGTAAACTTATCAGATTTCCAAACTGGTGCTTTTGGTAAAGCAAATGGATTAGAGATTGTTGACGGACCATTAGCAGGTCTACACTCAAGAGCGATCATTGTTGTTGATGCTAACGGAAAAGTCGTTCACACAGAACAAGTAGCAGAGATTGCAAACGAACCAAATTACGAAGCAGCTTTAGCAGCATTATAATATTTTCCTGTAAATGGAGTTTCAAAAAGATAATACATTTGTTACAGGCCGTTTAAAAAGCATGACTTATGCTTTTAACGGCGCTGTAAAATTAATTAAGACTGAACACAGCATTATGGTTCAATTTTCATTGGGAATCATAGTGACTATTTTAGGCTTTTATTTTCATATTTCACAAACCGAATGGCTTTGTCAAACCTTGGCAATCGGTTTAGTTTTAGCTGTCGAAGGATTAAATACAGCAGTTGAAAAAATTGCCGATTTTATTCATCCTGATTACAGCAAACGAATCGGATTTATTAAAGATATTGCTGCCGGAGCGGTATTTTTTGCCGCAATGACTGCAATTGCAATAGGCTTGATTATTTATATTCCAAAATTTATTTAGGCAAAGGAAAACGCAAGAATGGCAAAAAATAAAAAAGAAACTGTAGATAAAAAAAACGACAAACAAGAAGGAAATAAAAGATCTTTTAAAATATCTAAACAACAAAAATTTGTTTTAGGATGTCTTTTGGTTCTTTTTTCTATTGCACTATTAGTTGCATTTATTTCTTTTTATGTTAATGGACAATGGCAAAACGACCAAAGTGTTGTAGACCAACTTGGAGACCGCACTGAAGTTGCAGAGAACTGGCTCGGAAAATTCGGGGCTTATCTTGCCGATTTAATTATTTACAGAGGCTTCGGACTTGCCTCTTTCATTTTTGTACGTTTATTTTTCCTTACCGGAATGTTTTTAGCGCTAGAGCTTTCGACTCAAAAACTTAAAAACACTTGGTTCTGGGATATCTTTGCTATTATAGTAGTTTCCATCTTATTTGGTTTCTTTGCTACTTCTGCTCCAGAATTAGGAGGAACAATTGGTTATGAATTAAATTTATTCCTTCAAGATTATATCGGGAAAACAGGTACTTTGCTTACACTGCTTTTTGGTTTAATAGTCTATCTGATTTTCAAAATCAAATTATCACCAGAAAAAATTCAGTCGTATTTTGACTCTACTAAAAAAGAATTCAAATCGGAATTAGACACTTTAAAGCCAGCTGTAAATCAGCCAGAAAGTGCTTATAATCTGGAAGAATTTGCTATTGTGGAAGAACAACAAGAAGAAAACGACCCTGAATTAGACAACATCCACATCAAAACTGTCGATTCTCAATTTGAACTTAATAAAGAAGCTTTAAAACCGACAATCTCTCATCCTTCGGAAATTGATTTAAATCCAACTTTAAAACCAATTACTCCAAAACAAGAACTGCCATTAGTTAATCCTGATGAAGCTTTTGTAATTGAGAAGGCAGAAGAAGAGGATATTATTGAAGAAAATTTAGCTTCTCGTCTAGTTGCCGATTTCGGTTTATTTGATCCGACTTTGGATTTATCAAATTACAAATTCCCGACCATCGATTTATTAAAAGAATATTCGACTGGCGGAATTACAATTAATCAGGAAGAATTAGAAGAAAATAAAAACAGGATTGTAGATACGCTTCGTAACTACAAAATTGAAATTGCACAAATTAAGGCAACCGTTGGACCATCGGTTACTTTATATGAAATTGTGCCAGAAGCAGGAATCAGAATTTCTAAAATTAAGAGTTTAGAAGATGATATCGCTTTATCATTATCAGCACTTGGAATTCGTATTATTGCACCAATTCCAGGAAAAGGTACTATCGGTATTGAGGTTCCGAACAAAAACCCAACCATGGTTTCGATGAAAAGTGTTATTGGAGCAGCAAAGTTCCAAGAAGCAGAAATGGAATTGCCAATTGCATTAGGAAAAACCATTTCAAACGAAACTTTTGTTGTCGATCTTGCTAAAATGCCTCACTTACTGATGGCCGGAGCAACTGGACAAGGAAAATCTGTCGGATTAAATGCGGTTTTAACTTCACTTTTATACAAAAAGCATCCAGCAGAAGTAAAATTTGTTTTGGTCGATCCGAAAAAAGTAGAGCTTACGCTTTTCAATAAAATTGAAAGACATTATCTAGCCAAACTTCCCGACACAGAAGATGCTATTATTACTGATAATGCAAAAGTTGTGAACACTTTAAATTCGCTTTGCGTGGAGATGGATAATCGTTATTCTTTGCTAAAAGATGCGATGGTTCGTAATATTAAAGAATACAACGAAAAATTTAAGTCTAGAAAATTAAATCCAGAAGCTGGACATCGATTTTTGCCATACATTGTTTTGGTTGTCGATGAGTTTGCCGATTTGATTATGACCGCGGGAAAAGAAGTCGAAGTTCCGATTGCTCGTTTGGCTCAATTAGCCCGTGCTATTGGTATTCACTTGATTATCGCAACACAAAGACCGTCTGTAAACGTTATTACAGGTTTAATTAAAGCCAATTTCCCTGCCAGAATTGCGTTTAGAGTAACTTCGAAAATTGACTCTAGAACCATTTTGGATACTCAGGGAGCCGATCAGCTTATTGGACGCGGGGATTTATTATACACTAATGGAAACGACGTAATTCGTGTGCAATGTGCTTTCATCGACACTCCTGAAGTGGAAAAAATTACAGATTTTATTGGAGGACAAAAGGCATACGCTACAGCTTATTTGCTTCCAGAGTTTGTTGGAGAAGAAAGTGGCATCAATCTTGATATAGATATTTCCGAAAGAGATACTTTATTTAGAGAAGCGGCAGAGATTATTGTCAATGCACAGCAGGGTTCTGCTTCTTTATTGCAACGAAAATTAAAATTAGGATACAACAGGGCGGGTCGATTGATAGATCAACTTGAGGCAGCAGGTATTGTTGGTCCATTTGAAGGCAGTAAAGCACGTAGTGTGAACATCTTAGATTTAAATGCTCTTGATCAATTTTTTAATAATGAACAAAATTAATCCAATCATGAAAGCAAAAATTCAAGAAATCAACAACAATTCTATCACAAACATGACTAAAAAGTGTTTTCAAATGGCAATTATTTTGCTTTTGAGCTTCACTTCTATTCAGGCTCAAGATAAAAAAGCGAAAGATTTATTGAACGAAGTAACTTCTAAAATAAAAAGCTACGACAATATTGTTATCGATTTTAAATATTCTTTGAATAATGCCAAAGAAAATATCAATCAAGACAGTAAAGGAAACGTAACTATGAAAGGAAATCAATATGTTTTGAATTTCATGGGCGTTACTAAAATCTTTGACGGTCAAAAAACATACACTATTGTTCCTGAAGACGAAGAAGTTACCATTTCTAAAGTAAACGAGAAAGATGATAATGCAATTACTCCTTCAAAAATGCTTACTTTCTTCAATTCTGGCTACAAATACAACATGGACATCGTTCAGAATGTAAAAGGAAGAAAAATTCAATATATCAAATTAGTTCCAACTAGCGGAAAAGACCAAAGAAAAGAAATTTTGTTAGGTATTGACGTTCAGACAAAACACATTTACAATTTGATTGAAACTGGAAAAAACGGAACAAAAACAACTTTAACCGTTAATTCTTTTAAAACCAATCAGCCATTATCAAAAAATCAATTTACCTTTGTAGCGAGTAAATACCCGAAATACTACATCAATAAATTAGATTAATCAGAAGGTTGAAAATTCTAGACAAATACTTATTAAAAACATTCTTACTTACATTTACCACGGTATTTGTAATCTTATTTTTCATATTCATACTGCAAACAGTATGGCTATTTATATCAGAACTAGCAGGAAAAGATCTCGACTTAATTTTGGTCGTGAAATTCCTGCTTTTTTCTATGCCGCGTATTATTCCGTTGGTTTTACCGCTTTCGGTTCTATTAGCATCCATCATGACTTTCGGAAATCTAGCCGAGAACTATGAATTCGCAGCCATGAAATCTTCGGGAATCTCCCTGCAAAGAGCAATGAGAGTATTGATTATTTTTATTTTCGTTTTAAGTATTGTTGCTTTTTGGTTTGCCAACAATGTGATTCCGTATGCCGAATACAAGTTTGTCAACTTTAGAAAAAACATTGCTCAAGCCAAGCCAGCTATGGCTATTGCTGAGGGTCAATTTAATGATGTGGGCACTTACAATATTAAAGTAAACAAAAAATCTGGAGAAAACGGCAATCATTTAACTGGTGTGACGATCCATGAGAAAGCGAATAATATGGGTGAAAATAAAACCGTAATTAAAGCCAAAACTGGTGAACTTGTCAGCAACGAGAAATCTAGCATATTAAAACTAGTTTTGAATGACGGCTACTACTACCAAGATGTCACTCCAAAAAAATATGAGGATCGTGCTAAAATGCCTTTTATAAAAGGAAAATTTAAGACACAGATTATTAATATCGATTTATCTGAATTAAACAAAGTTGATGATAGTAAAGAAAGTATTGCAGGAACAAATGCCATGCTAAATGTTAATGAGCTACGCTACACTTTGGACTCGTTGAGCAAAAATTTAGACAACGAAATTGTTTCTTTTTCTGAAAATATCAATCAGCGAGTTGGAATTAAAAAATTCCCTCAAAATTCTCAAAAAGACATCAAGAAAAAACCGATTCCGAACGATGTTTTATCTATTTACTCTAATAAAGATAAAGTAGATATTTTAAAAATGGCAGGAAGCAATATTACCAGCAATATTTATTCTATCGAAACTACGCAGAAGGATTTAAAAGACAAAGAACGAGAGATCAACAAACATTATAATGCGTTATACGAAAAATTTGTTATTGCTTTTGCTTGTTTCTTAATGTTCTTTATTGGGGCTCCGCTTGGTGCGATTATTAGAAAAGGAGGACTTGGGCTTCCTATTGTATTCGCGGTTTTAATCTTTATTACTTTCCATTTCATCAATACATTCGGAAAAAGATTATCTCAAGAAGGCGGAATGACTCCGTTTATGGGATCGTGGATGTCGTCTTTTATACTCTCTCCTCTAGCAATTTTATTAACCTATCGTGCTACAAACGACAACGGTTTAATTAATTTTGATGCGATTACAACTCCGATTTCACAACTAATTCAGAAAATCTCTGAGCGGTTTTTACCTGCTCAAAAGCAAAAATAATTATGTCAACAACAAAAATACAACTGAATACCATTGAAGAAGCTATAGAAGATATTCGTCAAGGTAAAGTAATCATTGTAGTCGATGATGAAGATCGTGAAAATGAAGGTGATTTTTTGGCTGCTGCCGAAAAAGTAACTCCAGAAATGATCAACTTTATGGCTACCCATGGACGCGGTTTAATTTGTACACCACTTACAGAAAGCCGATGCAAGGAACTGGATCTTCGCGCAATGGTAACCAACAATACAGATCATATGGAAACAGCTTTTACGGTTTCTGTTGATTTGAAAGGACAAGGCGTTACAACTGGAATTTCTGCCGCTGATAGATCAAAAACAGTTCAGTCATTAGTTGATCCAAATACAAAACCTCATGATTTAGCTCGTCCTGGTCATATTTTCCCTTTAATTGCCAAACAAGGCGGAGTTTTGAGAAGAACAGGCCATACTGAAGCTGCAATCGATTTTGCGCGTCTAGCTGGATTTAAACCTGCAGGGGTAATATGCGAAATTTTAAACGAAGATGGAACAATGTCTCGTCTGCCAGAATTAGTTAAAGTAGCTAAAAAATTCGACTTGAAATTAGTTTCTATTGAAGATTTGGTTGCTTATAGAATGCAGCACGATAGCTTAATCGTTAAAAAAGAAGATTTCGACATCGAAACTCGTTTTGGAACTTTTCGTTTAAGAGCTTACGAACAAACAACAAACAAACAAATTCATATCGCTTTAACGAAAGGAACTTGGAATCTTGGCGAACCAATTTTGACCAGAATACACTCTTCTCAAGTGAATAACGATTTATTAGGAACTTTAACTAATAATGCTGAACAGCAGTTAGATGATATGTTTAAAGTGATTAATGAAAACGGAAAAGGCGCTGTTATCTTTATCAATCAAGACATGACGGCTGTTAACCTTTTAAACAGAATTTCTGAGCTAAAGTCATTGCAAGCTAACGGAACTTTAAAAGCTCCTAAGGTTATTATTGACAGTAAAGATTACGGTATCGGAGCTCAAATTCTTCATGATATAGATATTTCTAAAATCAGATTGGTTTCGAACACAGAACAAACAAAACGCGTTGGTATGATTGGATACGGACTTGAAATTACAGAATACGTTAATTACTAATATGGGAACAGTAGAAGAAAGAATTCAAAAATCAGAAACTCGTATTTTTAAAGCCGTTTTTCCTAGTACAACAAATCATTACGATACTTTATTTGGTGGAACTGCTCTTCATTTAATGGATGAAGTTGCTTTTATCTGCGCTACACGTTTTAGCCGTAAAAAAGTAGTTACGATTTCTACAGGCCAAATTGATTTCAAAAAAGCAATTCCCGCAGGAACTTTAATCGAATTAGTAGCAAAAGTGGATAGCGTTGGAAGAACCAGCTGTAAAATTCATGTCGATATTTTTATGGAACAAATGTATACTGAACTTCGAGAAACGGTAGTTTCAGGAACTTTTTCGTTTGTTGCTGTCGACGAACATAAAAAACCAACGCCAATTTTAGACGATTTAGATTAATTTTTTAAAAAATATCACTTTCGGAAATACTGATAATTAGACACTTGAAAATTATCTTAAAAAACTTCAAAAAAAAGTCCGAAAAAAATTTTTATAACCGAAAAACCGTCTTATATTTGCACCCGCAATCAGGTAATGAGAGCGACATACTGGAGAAATGGCAGAGCGGTCGAATGCGGCAGTCTTGAAAACTGTTGACTGTAACAGGTCCGGGGGTTCGAATCCCTCTTTCTCCGCTGACTTTTAAAACCCTTAACTTTGTTAAGGGTTTTTATTTTTTATAGCATATTTTTTTTTAGAAATAGTTCAAAAAAAATTTTCACAATTCAAAAAACAACTTATCTTTGCACTCGCAATCAGAAAATGATAGCGACATACTGGAGAAATGGCAGAGCGGTCGAATGCGGCAGTCTTGAAAACTGTTGACTGTAACAGGTCCGGGGGTTCGAATCCCTCTTTCTCCGCTGAGAGCTTAAAAAGAGACTTTTCAAAGTTTACAAAAAAGACTAAAATTCACGGAAAACCCTGCAAATTAGAAAATTTACAGGGTTTCTTCTTTTATTCCGCTTTTCAATATTTTCAAAACCGCACAGAAATTTCGTGGGAGAATCACGGCACAAAATCGCGATTGAAAAATGAACAAAACCAACGATACTGAACTTTGGTTCGAATCTGCAGTGAGTTCGGAAATATTCAACTCAAAATTTGGTTTATTTCACAAACAAGTTTCGAATAACATACTGATATCCAGAAACTTGAGGTAACAAAATCTAAACAAAATAATTATATTCGCGCCAAAACAGCAACGTCCCTGCCAGTTAAACCCTCTAAATCTTGTTTTTAACATTACCTTTTTCGAATCTAATTATCAATTTTTCGTTTTGGTTATGACAATCCTCATTTAAGCAACGCCATTATCTCTATTTGGAACCAACTTTGCCGTTATATTTATACGATTAAAAAATGGAAAATAAACAGAAAGAAAAAGTTTGGTTCATTACAGGATCTTCAAGAGGTTTTGGAAAAATATGGACAGAAGCCGCCCTGAAACGCGGAGACAAAGTCGCAGCTACAGCACGCAACATCAATAGCATTGCCACATTAAAAGAAATGTATGGCGATCAGGTTTTGGTTCTTGAAGTGGATGTAACCAATGCCTCGCAAGTGCAGAATGCCATCAGTGAGGCCAATAGATATTTTGGAAGATTAGATATTGTGTTCAATAATGCAGGATATTCTCTGGTGGGCACCATCGAAGAGAGCAGCACCGATGAGATAAAGGCCATGTACGAAACCAATATTATGGGAGCTATCCATATAATTCAGGCGGCATTGCCTATACTGCGGGCTCAAGGTTATGGCCATATTTTGGGGACATCCAGCGCCGTTGGCATTTATAGCAATCCTCTTATTGGTTATTACTGTTCTTCAAAATTTGCGTTTGAAGCTATCTATGATAGTTTATCGAAAGAAGTTGCCACATTTGGCATCAAAGTAACGCTGATTGAACCTGGGGCATACAGCACTGAATTTGGCAGTGCCGAATCGCTAAAAATAGCCAGCAAAAAAATAGCGGATTATGATGATTTAAAAAGCAGGTTGATTGAAAATTTACAAAAGCTGGAACGAGGAAATCCTATTGCCACTCCCGAGGCTATATTTGCAGTTGTAGATGCTGAAAATCCACCATTGAGATTGCTTTTGGGTAAAAATGATTTGCCATATATTCAACAAACCTATGCTGAACGTCTTCAGGAATGGGAAACTTGGAAAACTGTTTCAGAAGCAGCTCAAGGCTAATCCCATCTATGATGTTTTTGACGTGCTTTTATTCGCTTTTTTTCTAGGGAAAAAGCGAATATTGCTTAACTTGTATTCTAGAATTTTTATAACATGGTTTCAAAAAAAAAGAATCAATCCATAAAAAGATTCAATACGCTGGCTGACGTAATGGAGACATCTGGTTTTCCGCCTCCAAAGCACCCTTTAATCGTTTTGCTAAACGGAGTGGACAAGCCGCTTAAAGGCCATGCGCCTAAAAAATCGCACGTGTTGAATTATTATAAAATAGCTTTTAAACCAAATGCCGGAGGAGAGTTGATGTACGGCAAGACTAAATTTGATTTTAAAGAGGGAGGTTTGTTTTTTGTAGCTCCACAGCAAATTCTATCTTCAATAGAAGATAATGATAAAGAGGAAACTGCACAACAAAAAATACTTAGTCCGCAGATCACACTGCTTATAGATCCTGATTTTTTACTGCAATACCCATTGGCACAAAAGATCCATCAGTATACCTTTTTCTCTTATGCTGCCAATGAAGCGCTTCACCTTTCGACAAAAGAAAAAGAAACCATTCTATCGCTCTTCAGAAATATTGAAGAAGAGCTTGAAAACCGTATAGACGAAATGAGCCATAATGTGATCATATCTCAAATTGAACTATTACTAAACTATGCACAACGTTTTTATAATAGGCAGTTTCTTACGAGAAAACAAAACTATTCTAGTCTTACCGATCGTATTGATCAGTTGCTGGAGGATTATTTTAATAGTGATAAGGCCTTGAATGCTGGAGTTCCAACCGTTAATTATTTAGCTGATCAGCTGCATATGTCAGCAAGTTATTTAAGTGATCTATTAAGAAAACTTACCGGGCAAAACACCCAACAAATTATTCATGATAAAATGATTTATCGTGCTAAAAATAAGTTATCTGCTACAGCTCTCAGCATTTCTGAAATTGCATTTGAATTAGGTTTTGAACAGCCTCAATCCTTTAGCAGATTATTTAAATTAAAAACCAAACAGAGCCCACAACAATATAGAGCTCAATTCAATTAATTTTTACAATTTGCTCATTTCAGTAATTTTTTTTTAAAGGAGTGTTGTGACAGCGTACGTTTACCGGAAATCTATACTGGCAAAAGCTTTAGGAATTTCCTATCTTCCATTTTTACATATCCAAGATCTTTGTATAATGTACTAGCGGCATTTTTATAAAGCTGTATATTTGATTGGATTGGAATAAATTAAAAACAAACCGAAACAGCCACAATTGGTACCTAGAATCCAATGGAAGATAAATATAATTTGCTAAAAGAACATATAGAGAAAGTCGTTCCCCTTACTGACGAAGAATTTGCATTTGTAAGAGAATGTTTTATTCACAAGAAATATAAAAAATCTGAATGTATTTTTAAGGAGGGTGAAGACGTAAAATATATATACTTTGTTTTGTCCGGTCTTATGAAGTTCTATTATACAGACAAGAATATTAAACAGCATATTGTTTCATTTGCAATGGAAGATTGGTGGGAAACCGATGTTTCGGCCTTTTATATGAGGGGGTATGCTTCATTTACTTTAGAATGTTTGGAAGACACTGAATTACTTTGTCTATCGCTAGAAAATTTTGAAATGTTGTGTAATTATCTACAAAAGATAGAACGCTTTTTCCTTCGTAAATCAATTGCCGGTCATATCGGTTCTCAGCAACGGATTTTATCATTTTTAACTTTGGGGGCAAAAGAAAGATATGAGCAGCTGATAGCCCGAAATCCAGCTTTGGTACAACGAATTCCAAAATTACTGCTTGCTTCTTACCTTGGCGTGTCCAGGGAAACCTTAAGCCGTCTGTTCTCTTGATTTTATTAATTGTGAGGTTTGTCACACGGGTGAATGAAAAAATATCTTGAGCTTTGTCTCATAATATTTTTATAGAAATGGAAAAGAAAGTAATCAATCCTTGGAACTGGCAGGATGCCAGAAATTATGTGCAGGCAGTTGAAGTTAAACATGCAGATGCCACTTTATATGTGTCAGGCCAATGTGCCATTAGTGAAGACGGAATATCGAGCAATTCTGATATGAGGACGCAGATTATCCACACCATTGAAAATCTTGAAAAAGTTATTCGATCAAGTGGATATGAAGCTCGAAATCTCGTTCGTCTCAATATTTATACCATTGATTCTTCTGAATTATTTGAGAACTTCGATGTTATACAGCAGTGGCTCAGCAAAAATCAGGTACAGCAAACTAGTACAGTTTTGGAAGTCAAGTCTCTTTTTGAAACTTTAAAGGTAGAGTTTGAAGCTACTCTTGCCAGATAATTTCGGTAAGAGTTAAAAATGGCAATTATTTCACTATTTGCCATTTTTATTTTTGTGATTTTTTCGCGCCCTTATAAATTAAAAACGCATTTTTTTTCAATCAAACAAAGAACCATAACTAATTAAAAAGCAATACATTACACATTAAAACATCACATTTTAAAGTTAATGGCAGAATCGTTGCGCAATACATTAGAAAAAATTAGAAACAGTATAAATGAGATGGGGAAAATTTGTCCCTTTTTCTCCTAACTTTAAAACCCATAAATCTGGTGAGAGGCTTTTTTTTTAATATTTTCAAGAAATCGAGAAATACAACAATCCCCTTCAAATTAAATAATTTGAAGGGGATTGTCTTTTACACGAATATCCAATATTTACAAAATTTCTCAAAAAGTTTCGCAATTTTTTTTGTGCGCTATTTTATTGCTCTATTAAAGATTATCGAATCACGATTCAAATATAGTAAGGCTTTAAAACTGCATCTTTAATTTTCATAGCTCCTAATCAGGTAGTTATACTTGAAGCCACAAGAATCATTTTAAATAACTTTGTGTAAATCAATATTTTAAACACTAAGAATACAAAAATATTAGCACTCAAAAACAAAACACTATTTCTAACCAATATCACAAAAAAATGGATCAGAAAATTATCAATAACAAATATGGATTTGCCACGTTCCCTTCTGTAAAAATAATGGACTATGTTACAGACAAAAAAGGCAAAACAACATTTAAATGGGTAAAACACTTATTATTTGGAGATTGGATCGGTCTTCTAACAGGACCTGATGGTCTTCCTGTCTACAAAGAACATAATAACAAACAATATGTCAAGGTTAGAGGAAGAAATCAAAGCGGCTGGATCAGACCTGAAGAAATACAGCCCAACAGAATACTAGAGGTTAATTTTGTTGATGTCGGTCAAGGAGACGGCTGTCACGTAGTTACCCCCGAAGATCAGCATTACATTATAGATGCAGGTGCCTCTGATAATATGTTCCGCTTTTTAAAATGGAGATTCAATCTTAACAAACCTGGCAAGTTTCCACCTCCCATGGATGTCATTATTTCACATTCAGATGAAGATCATTATGCTGGTTTCACCAAAATTTTCACGCATGAAAAAGAAGGACGTAAAACCTTTACAATAAAAAAAGTATATCATAACTGCATAATCGAAAAAAGCGGAGAAGATCCATCTTCACTCGGAACATTAATCTCTCATCAAGGTAAAGATTACATTACTGATCTTTGTGAATATAACTCAGACTTTCAAAACAGAGTAAGCTCTCCCACAGGACAAGGGAATTACATTAAAATGCTGTTAAAAACCACGGCAGATAAAATCGGGCTGCGCGCTGGACTACCTGCTCTTGGCAGTCAAAATACAGTTATGGAAATTTTAGGACCTGTTGCGGAAAACATTCAAGGCAAAAGAGCTTTACAGGTTTTTAAAGACAATAAAGGCAAAACTAAAAATGGTCATTCTATTATTCTAAAACTTAAAATAGGCAAAGTCAAACTGCTCCTTGGAGGAGATTTAAATGAACCCGCCGAAGATCATTTGATGAAACATTATACTGGAGCAGATATTCCAGCACTTCGAGCTGCACTTAAATCAGCCACTGCAACTCAAAGACAGAATGCTGAAAATGCTCTTCGTGCCGCAATACTTCAAGCAAGGACAGTTTTTCAAACTGACATAGCCAAATCTTGCCATCATGGTTCATCTGACTTTACTAGCGAGTTTATGGATGCGCTAAACCCTATTGCCACCATTATTTCTAGTGGAGATGAAGAACCGCACTGCCATCCGCGTCCCGATACGCTTGGAACCATTGGAAAGTATAGCCGTGGTTTAAGATCATTGATATTTTCAACAGAGCTTTCCAGATCTACACCAGAATTTTTGCAAAGAACTCAAAACAAAACTTCTTCAGCCATACCAATAGACAAAGAGCGTTTAGTAACAGTTTACGGTATGATTAACGTGCGCACTGACGGTGAGAAAATAATAATTGCTCAAAAATTAGAAGCACCCTCAAACAGGGGCTCATGGGATATCCAAGAAATCTTGTGGAATCAAGCCTTAAATGACTTTGAATATCAATTCTGACAATAGTTTTTATTTGGCTTGTATTCATCCATTAATAATATCAAACTAGGATTTGAAATTATACTTCTTAAAACAAAAAAGGATGAACTAAACCTCATCCTTTTTTGTTTTTAATCACATAGAAAACTGACTGCTCCTAATAAGGCAGCGATTTCATTGTCATTTGAAATGGAAATTTCGATTTTTAAACCAGATTCCTGAATTACTTTATCAAATGAAAACAGAAACAAATCACTTGCATTGGCAATTTTACCGCCAATAATAATATGGTCTGCTGCAAATTTTTTAATCCACGGAATAACAACTTCGGCTAAATCCTCTCCCATTCTTTCAAATACCAAGATTGCTTGCTTATCTCCGTTTTTTGCTAGATTATAAAGTTCTAAGCCATTATTAAGATCTTTATTGCTCAAAGATTTATAATGCAACAAAAGACCTCTAACTGAAACATAATCTTCTGCAATTCCATCCCTGTAAGGCAGGTTGTATATTTCTCCGTCAGTTGGAACAGAATTTCCTGAGCTGATAGATGTTCCTTTATCAATAAAACAAGCTCCTAATCCTGTTCCTAATGTAACTGCCATTACTTTTTTAGAAAGATTTTCTTGTTGTTTGAAAACTTCTCCTTTTCCAAAGCAAACCGCATCATTTTCAAAAAGAACTGGAAAATCTGCAGGAAAACCAAGAGTTTCGAGAAGCAATTCTCTAATATTCAATCCGTAAAAGTGTTCATATTTAGATTGATCTTTAATCCAGCAAATTCCGGTTTTATAATCAAATGGTCCAGGCATGCAAATAGCAATTCCTGTAATGTCTTTAATCTTAGAATTTTCAATTGAGGTGCTGATTACTTTTTTCCAAATGTTCATAACCTCGTCTACTAGCCTATTCGAATCGAAGGATTCTTTACAGAGCGAAAAATCAAGAACTTTCATCTCTGTTTTATTAATAACCGCAGCTGTAATATGCGTTCCTCCTATATCTAGCCCAATGGCGTGTGATGTATTCATTTTTAATTATTAAGCTTTAGTACTAGATATTTTTATCTTTTAGAATTTGAGGATAATGTACACTGGTATGTACAATCATTTCGCCAAATAATGTATTTGCCCAAGCAAACCATTTACGGGTAAATTTATTGACATCGTCTTTATGGAACGATTCGTGCATAAATCCAGTATCTGCATTGGTTTTAATTAAATTACTGATACAAGCTTTAATTTCGTTTTCGTCTACACTCGTAATGGCTCTCAAAACAATACTCATAGGCCAAATGGTATCAACTCCTGTGTGCGGACCTCCGATACCTTCTCCTGCTTTTCCTTTATAGAAAAACGGATTATTTTCAGACAATACCACTTTTCTTGTGTTAAGATATAAAGGATCATTTGGAGCAATCGCACCTAAATATGGCAATGATAATAAAGAAGGTACATTAGCATCGTCCATCATGTGGAAACTGCCGTAACCGTTTACTTCAAAAGCAATGATTTTTCCGAATTTTGGATGATTGATAATTCCGTGTTCTTTTAATCCGTTTTGAACCTCATCTCTTAATTTTGTGGCTTTCGCTACTAAATCATTATCTTTTAAAGCTGGAAGAGAGAAAATTTCAATCAGATAGCCTAATATTTCAATAGCGAACATATTGCTCGGAATCAGGTAACCGAATAAAGTAGAATCGTCGCTTGGTCGGAAAGTCGAAACGATTAATCCGCAAGGTTTTACTGGATAACCATAACCGCCTAACGGAACTCCATCTGTCGCCCAAGCCGTCTGACGCTGAAAACTATAAGGACCGCCCTTGCCATCCATTCGCTGCTGTTCTTTAAAAGTTTGCAGAATCAAAAGCATAGCTTCTTTCCATTTGGCATCAAATAAGCTGATGTCTCCCGTTTCTTTCCAATATCCGTGTGCTAATCGGACTGGATAGCACAAACTGTCTATTTCCCATTTTCTTTCATGGATTCCGGGTTGCATCTTGGTAAGATCGTTTTTCCACTCGCTTTCCTTAGTGAAATCTTTATAAAAAGCATTCGCATACGGATCCAGCAAAATACATTTCGCTTGACGATTAATTACTCCTTTTACCAGTTCTGCCAATTTTGGATCTTCTTTTACAAACGGAATATAAGGCCAGATCTGAGCTGTACTGTCTCTAAGCCACATGGCATCAATATCGCCCGTAATTACATACGTATCTGGTTTTCCGTCAATAATTTCAAAATCTACTGTTGTATCTAATGTGTTTGGAAAACAGTTTTCGAATATCCATGCCAATTCTGGATTGGCAATTTGTTTTTTAATGCGCACGATCGCAGCTTCAATCGCTTTACTTGTAAATTTTCTTTCAGCAACTGGAGGCCTTTTAGAAACAAAATCTTTTAGCGGCAACTGAAAGGCATCTGAATTAAATCCGAAAGCTTCTGTTTGAAGTGCTAATACTCCTGCGGAAAAAATGCCTGCGTTTTTTATAAATTTTCTACGTGACTGCATATCTTTTTATTTTGAATTTGAATACGAATATGGATAGGCTTCTTTTGTTGTACCTCTTTTTAAATTCGGAGAACTTGTCATATCAAAATTTAATTCGCCTCCTTTTAATACATCAAAATGGTTGATGTAATTTTTAGAATGAGAAGCATTATCCCATTTCAATTCGTTTACATATTTGTTGGTTTCTGAATTATTCGGTGCATTGATAATAAGCTGTTTTCCGTTTTCTAACTGTAACGTTGTTTTCTTAAACAAAGGCGCTCCCAAAACATATTCGTCTGTCGCTGGACAAACTGGATAAAACCCCATTGCTGAGAAAATATACCATGCAGAAGTTTGTCCGTTATCTTCGTCTCCGCAATAACCATCTGGAGTTGGTTTGTACAAACGGTTCATCACTTCTCTTGACCAATATTGCGTTTTCCAAGGTTCTCCTGCATAATTATATAAATAAATCATGTGTTGAATTGGCTGATTTCCGTGAGCGTATTGCCCCATGTTCATAATCTGCATTTCACGGATTTCATGAATAACAGCTCCATAATAACTGTCATCAAAAACTGGAGGCATTGTAAATACATCGTCCAATTTTGCAGTGAAATTCTTTTCTCCTCCCATTAAATCAATTAAACCTTGAATGTCGTGAAAAACGCTCCAGCTGTAATGCCAACTGTTTCCTTCTGTAAAAGCGTCTCCCCATTTGAACGGATTAAAATTGGCCGGAAAACTGCCGTCTTTATTGCGTCCGCTCATTAATCCAACAGATGGATTATAGAGATTTTTGTAATTCATCATTCGCTTTTCATACAAACTGATTTCTTTTTTCGGGCGATTTAAAGCTTTTGCCAATTTCCAAATCGCAAAATCATCATAAGCATATTCGAGTGTTCGCGCTGCATTTTCGTTGATCTTCACATCATACGGAACATATCCTAAAGTATTGTAATACTGAACTCCTTTTCTGCCAACAGCATCCATTGGTCCTTCATTATTTGCTCCGTGCTGTAAAGCTTCATACAAAGTATTGATATCATAACCGCGTAATCCTTTCATATAAGCATCAGAAACTACAGAAGCCGAATTGTTTCCTACCATTACATTTCTAAAACCTGGGCTTGACCATTCTGGCAGAAATCCGCCTTCCTTGTAATCATTTATCAATCCTTCTTGCATTTCCTTGTTTATAGAAGGATAAACTAGATTTAACAATGGGTATAAAGCACGGAAAGTATCCCAAAATCCAGTTCCTGCATACATATAACCTGGTAGAACTTTTCCGTTATACGGGCTGTAATGTACTATATCGCCGTCTTTATTGATTTCATATTGTTTTTGAGGAAAACAAACCGTACGGTACAAACAAGAATAAAAGGTTTTTAATTGATCTTCATTGGTATCTTCTACGGCAATTTTTCCTAAAACTTTATTCCATTCTGTTTTAGATTGCGAAACTGTTTCTTCGAATGAAGCATTTCCTAATTCATTTTTTAAGTTTAATTCAGCTTGTTCAAAACTTATAAAAGATGATGCTATTTTTACATTTACTTTTTCACCTTTCTTAGTTTTAAAACCGACTACAGCGCCAGCATGTCCAGCCGTTAATTCTAATTTTCCTTTTTCTAAAGTTTTGTCGTTAAAAGTAGAATTTGCTGTAAATGGCTTATCAAAATAGAGTACAAAATAGTTTTTGAAATTATCTGGAACACCACCACTATTGCGGGTTGTGTATCCTATAATTTTATTTTCTGATGGGATAATTTTAATATATGATCCTTTATTAAAAGCGTCAACGACAATATAAGAGTGTTCGTTTTCTGGAAATGTGATCTGAAAATGTGCAGCTCTTTCTGTTGTTGTAATTTCAGTCGTAACATCATGATCTGCCAGATAAACGCTGTAATAATAGGGTTTTGAAACTTCTGCTTTATGACTGAACCAACTCGCACGTTCGTCTTCGGTGAAAACCAATTTCCCCGTAACAGGCATAATCGAAAACTGACCGTAATCATTCATCCAAGGAGAGGGCTGATGAGTTTGTTTAAATCCTCTGATTTTTTCTGCCGTATAGGTATAAGCCCATCCATCGCCCATTTTCCCCGTTTGAGGCGTCCAGAAATTCATTCCCCAAGGTCTGCAGATGGCGGGATAGGTATTTCCGTTTGAAAGATTATGCAAAGACTGCGTCCCCATTAACGGGTTTACATATTCTACAGGATCTAAAGCTTTTACCTGTGCATTTAGAAAAAGACAGGACTGTACTATTCCTAAAAAAATTAAACTTTTTATTTTCATATTCTGTGTTGCTATCCTAACAGGTTTAAAAACTTGTTAGGTATTTATTTTTTTATAAAATGCCAATTTCTATTATCCAAGCTTTATCAAAGTTTTAAACTTTGACAAAGCGACCATAAATCTTAAACTTAAATCATACCTAACAGATTTCAAAAACCTGTTAGGAAATCTAAAATCAGAACTCTTAAATCTTAAATTATTGAGGTCTATCTTGTTTCTTAACTCCAAATGTTTCTGACGGTTTGCTTCCCATATACAATTTAAGTTCACCGCCTTTTACAATCATATCATTTGTGATGCATGATTTTGTGTACGGCTTCCCATTATATTCTACTTTTTGGATATACATATTTGAAGCACTGTTATTAATTGCACTTATTGTAAATGAAATGCCTTTTTTGTGATGGATAATGGCTGAATTTACCAATGGACTTCCTAAAACATAAATTCCGTTTGCTGGATTAACTGAATAGAATCCCATAGAAGATAAAACATACCAAGCCGACATTTGTCCTAAATCTTCGTTACCGCATAATCCGTCTGGTTTTGTTGAATAGAATTTCTCATCGATTTCTCGAATTAATCTTGCTGTTTTCCAAGGCTGCCCCACATAAGCATACAAATACGGAATATGATGATTTGGCTCATTTCCATGAGCATATTGCCCAATTAAACCGCTGATGTCTGGCGAAACATCCTCCCCTTCTACTTTATCTGTCAGAAGAAAAAGTGAATCCAGTTTTGCGATAAATTTATCTTCGTTTCCAAATAAATCGATCAAACCGTACGGATCTTGAGGAACCAGCCAAGTATATTGCCACGCATTTCCCTCAACATAATCGTCTTTACGGTGTGCAGACGAAAGCGGATTAAATGGTGTTCTCCAATTTCCATTTGCCAATTTACCGCGCATAAAAGTGGTTTCTTTATCAAAATACTCTTTGTATAAATTCGCTCTTTTGGTGAAATAATTATAATCGTCTGTTTTGTTTAAAGCTTTTGCCATTAAAGCGATACAGTAATCATCAATCGCATATTCTAAAGCATTTCCAACAGATTCTAATAATTTATCGGCAGGAATATATTCTAATTTCTGAACATAATCCATTCCGTCGCGGGTCTGCATTGCCGTTTTTTTGATGGCTTCATATGCTAAATTGGTATCATAATCGCGATATCCTTTTAAATACGCATCAACAATAACCGCTATAGAATGGTTTCCGTTCATGGTATTGGTCTCATTGCCCATTAAATGCCAAACCGGCAATCTTCCTTGTTGCTGATAAATCGCTAAAAACGATTTTACAATATCATTGATTTTTTCTGGCTGTGTAATAGTGTATAATGGATGCAGTCCGCGGTACGTATCCCAAAGTGAAAAAGTAGTATAATTGGTAAAATTGGTTTTTTCGTAAACCTTTTTATCTGTTCCTAAGTAATCTCCATTCGCATCATTAAAAATAGAAGGTGCAAACATGGTATGATACAACGAAGTATAGAAAACTTTCATTGTTTTTTCGTCTGCTTTTATCTGGACTTTATTTAGCTCTTTGTTCCATTTTGAATCTGCCAATTTTACGATCGCTTCAAAATCCCAATTCGGAATTTCTGCTTTTATATTGGCAGATGCATTTTCTGTGCTAACTGGAGAAATTCCGACTTTTACCAGAATCTGTTTGCTTTTTAAGTTTTTAAAATCTAAAACCGCTTTTATTTTCAGGCCTTCGCCTTCTGTTCCCTTTACTGTAGCTGTACTATCATAAACCATCATATTTGTAATCGGCTCCGAGAATTCCATTGCAAAATAAATGCGCTGATCGGCAGCCCATCCAGCCGAATAACGGTAACCTTCAATTTTGGTTTCGCTTATTTTTTTAATGAAAGTTTTTACCGGTCTGTCCCAGCCGATTCCGTCAGTAAGATCAATTAAAATGTGTGAATCGTTTGGGCTCTCAAAAGTATATTTATGAAAACCAACTCTTTCGCTGGCTGTTAATTCGGCTTTGATTTTATATTTATCCAATAATACGCTGTAGTATCCTGGTTTTACCACTTCGTTTTTATGAGAGAAATACGAACCGTAACCGTTTATCATATCTTCTTTTGTTCCTTTGGTCAAACCAACTTTTCCGCTGATAGGCAAAACGAGAATATCATTTAAATCCCCAATTCCGGTTCCGCTTAAATGCGTGTGCGTGAAACCTAAAATCGTATTGCTGGCATAATTGTAACCGCTGCACCAATCCCAACCTTCAAAAATATTTACCGGTCCCAACTGTACGGCTCCAAAAGGAACATTTGCACCTACAAATACGTGACCATGCCCCGCCGAACCAATAAGCGGATCTACATATTGTGTATAATTCACATCTGCTTGTTTTGCCTTTTTTTGCTGTGAAATTATCGGATTGGCAAAAAGTAAACTTAAAACCAAAAAGCCGCTAAATACTATTCTCATATATTTTAATTTTTAAATTCTGTGGGTGAGACGCACTGAAGTGCGTTTCTACGAAAAACCTTTGCCCCTTTGCAACTTAGAACCTTAGTACCTCTTTAAAACCTCATACAAGGAATAAATCTTAATCTCTGGCTTCGCTATTTTACCTTCAAACGAAATTGTTTTTTCTTCTCCCGCTTTTAGATCAAAATAATTATCGCTCCATTTTCCGTTATAGCCTTTCATCGAAATGCAAACATATTTTGCCATTTTCTGGGCTTTTACAACTACGTTATTTCCTTTTATTTTCCAGCTGATTTTTGGATCTTCTAATGCCAAATCTTTCGGATGTGTAAAATCGGCTTCTGGTTTTATGTCGTCTCTATAAGCTTCTTTTATGGCATACCAAGCAGCTTTTTGCTGTCGATTATTGTAATCTGTAATGCTCCAACTTGCTACAGGCCAACAGTCATTTAACTGCCAAACTAAAGTCCCCATATTATAAGGCGCTTTAGCACGATGTATGCCAACAATATTTTTTATGGAATAATAATGCAGACACTGGCTCAAATAGGCATAATCTTCCAAATTCATCTTTTTTATTTTAGATTCATCGATAAAATATTTGGCGAGATAGGAATCTAATTTTTCAAAACCTTTGCCTGCTTTTAAATGTACTTTTAGTATATCTGAATATAATTGTCGGTCTTCTGGCGAAGTGAAACTTTCAATTGAATTATAATTTGGCAAAGACAGCATTCCGTATTCGCTCACAAAACGTCCTGTCTTTTTCTGAACAGCTTCAATATCTTCTAATCCCCACCAAATTCCCCAATAATGGCTGTCTCCTTCGGTTATGCTTTTTGCTTTTGACCAATGATATAATGGTGAAGAGCTTAAATACGGGCGTTTTCCATCGACTTCTTTTACCCATTTTGGGATACTGTCATGAAATAAACGCGTGTAATCTTTCCACAAACGGATTGAATCTTGTTTCGAAATTTTAAAACTTTTCATCCAGCCCCAATTTTTAAATGCTTCGTCTGATTCATTATTTCCGCACCATAAAACAATGCTTGGATGATGGCGCAATCTCTTTACCTGATATTGGACTTCTTTTTTTACATTATCAAAAAAAGCGTCGTCTCCAGGAACCATTGTACCTGCGAACATAAAATCCTGCCAAACATTTATACCGTATTTATCGCATAAATCGTAGAAATAATCATCTTCATAAATGCCACCGCCCCAAACGCGAAGCATATTCATATTGGCTTCTTTGGCAGATAAAATTATTTTTTCATATTCTTTTTTGGTCACTCTCGAAAGAAAAGCATCTGACGGAATATAATTGGCTCCTTTCATGTAAACTGGTTTTCCGTCAATCTTAAAATAAAAAGAGCGGCCAAGACTGTCTTTGTCTTGTATCAATTCGATTTTTCGATTTAAAACATACTCTTTCTCAGGCTCTTTTTCATCATAAGCTTCAAATCTTGGCGTTTTCCATATTCCGCAAGTGGTGAATTTTGGTCCCCAATCCCATCCAAAATGGTATTGCGCTTTGCGAACATAGGCACGTGGATTGTCTGGAATTACAAATGGATAATCTTTTTTAGCCAATGAATCGACTACATTTTGTGCTGATTGAAATACGATTCGCAAATCATTATTTCCCGATTTCAAAACTTTTTTAACGTCAACACGCCATTGACGAAACATATTATCAGCTTTTAAAACTAGCTGATTATTTAAGTAAACTGATGCATAAGTATCTAATCCGTCAAAAACTAATTCTGTATTTTTCTTTTTTAGCATATTTGCCGAAACCTGAAAAGCAGTTTTATATTCCCAGTTTTTGCGTTCGATCCATTGCAGTTTTTTCTCGTTATCTCTGTAAAATGGATCTGGAATTAATTTGCTGTTTAGCAAATCGGTATGAATTTCTCCTGGTACAGTAGCCGAATACCATTTTTGTGTTTTTTCTTCACGATACTTCCAATTGTTTTTTAAATCAATTTTCTGTGAAAAGGAAATTGACGTAAAACCAGCCAGAAATAAGGACATTATCCAATGAAGTTGTTTTTGATAATTCATTTACAGAGTACTATTTTAATACCTTCTAAAATTACTAAAAAAGGTAAGTAATTTGGCAGTTTTAGAGAAGGAAAGACTGACCGCACTATTCCTTCTCTTGAAAATTTATTCTTTGTTAGTAACTCTAAAATACAACTAGAAATATTTTCTTTACCACTGCCTTATGTTTTATTTTGATTTTGATATGGATCGTTTTTTTAAATTCAAATAATTGAAATAAACCTTAAGTATACTATTTTGAAATTTTTAAAGTCCAGAAAATAAAATCCATCTTTTTCAGCAGAATCGTATTTGCTTGCTGCGAAAAAAAAGCATTTAAATCTGTAAAATAATTTTTCAATTCCTTACTCTCAGATCAATCAATTAAACGATTTTAAAAATAAGCCGGGTATGCTCAGTACCCGACTTATCTTAACTAACCAACCAATTTAAAAATTATTTATCCCACCAGATTCTTGTGGTCATTAAATCTAAACCTTGACGTTGAATTGCTGCTTTATAATTAGCCTCATTTGTGATAAGTTCTGACTGATCATAAATTAATCTTCTCGGAATTGTTCCTTGTGTTTCTCCTGTTGGATCATTAACAGGAACTAAAACTGGGTAGCCTGTTCTTCTATATTCTGAGAATGCTTCAAAACCGTTGAATAACAATACAATCCATTTTTGAGTGATAATCTGTTCGATTTTTTGCGCTTCTGTTCCTGCAGATTTAAATGGATACGTTGTAATATAAGTGTTGTATTCTGCTGGAGTTACCGCAGGCACTTTATCTCCAAAAATGGTTAAGATATTCATCGCCGCTTTTACTCCGTTTTCATAGTAGGTCTGAGCCGATCCGCCAACATTCCATCCTTTTACTGCTGCTTCTGCCAATAAAAACTGAACCTCAGCATAAGACATAATTAATGTTGGAGCATCTAAACGCAATACTGTAGAAGTATTTGGGTCTGAGAATAATTTTTTGTCTCCTCCTGGAAATTCTTTTGCATCATTTGCCAAACCTTGCTGACTTGCCGGATTATTATCTCCTGTTGCTTCCAATTTTGCATAAATTCTTAAACGTGGATCGTTTGTGTTTTTCAACATATCAATAAACGTTTTACTGAATTTAATGTTAGATTCTCCTCCGTTCAAATCGTTTCTCACCCAAGAAGATGTAATTGGATTGGTTTTAACACCTGCAGGACCTGCATCGTGTTTTAAAACCAAACTGTCATCATTTGAAGTAAAAACTCCTTTTGCATAAGCTTTTTCTACAAATTCTTTTGCTTTTGCAGGATTTACTTTAGATAAACGCATTGCAACTCTCAGCATTAAAGAGTTTGCTAGTTTTTTCCATCTTGCAACATCACTTTGGTAGTACAAATCGGCACTTCCGACAAATGGTTTGCCTGCATCAAGTGCAGTTCCAGCTTCGTCTAATTCTTTTAAAAGATCATTGTAAATAGCCTCTTGTGTATCATACTTTGGAGAAAACACGTTTCCGTTATATCCTTTTCCAGCTTCAAAATAAGGAACTTCACCGTAAGTATCTGTCAATTTTTGGAACAAGAAAACTTTCATGATTCTTAATGCCTGAATCATATTGGTATTTTCTGGCGTATTTTCTACTACAGATAATAATTGGAAAATCTGATTTAATCCTTTTCCGTACGTTTCACCAAAAAGAGCGGCAGAATACTCAGAAGAATACGTGTATTTTGAACCTGGCCCTCCAAGTGAAGAAAACTGCTGTACGATTTGTGCAGCGTATAAATTGTTTCCTCTTGTGTTAGAAAAATCTTGTCCGTCTACATAAATCTCAGCAAGCGTAAACATAGATTTTACAGCTGGATCTGTTAAGGCATTTGGATTCTTATTCATTTCTTCGAATCCTTTATCGCATGAAGCTAATGTCAAAGCACCAACAATTGCGACACAAAATATTTTGATATATCTATTTTTCATCTTTTTTAGAATTAGAATTTGACATTAAGTGCAAAACCATAGTTTCTTGTCAATGGCATAGAAGCTCTCTCCATACCTTGAGCATTACTATTTGAGTAATTTGACTCAGGATCGATGTTTGGAACTTTGTCATAAATAGTCCATAAATTATGAGCTGAAAATGCTAAACTAACAGACTGGAATGGTGTTTTTTGTAAATACGCTTTTGGGAAATTGTAAGCAAATGAGATTGCTCTAAGCTTAACAAAATCAGCATCGTAAACAAAGTTTGACGTTACATCACTGTAGCTTCTCCAGTAATTGTAAGCAGAAACGTTTGTATTAACTGGGTTTCCGTTTACATCTGTTCCGTTTACTTGAACACCATTTTCACGTCCTGGAAGCGTAATTTCAGATAATCCGTAACGTGTTCCTAACTGGTTTGTAGCTGAATAGATTTCTCCTCCAAATTTAGCATCAACAAAAACAGAAAGTGTGAAATTTTTATAAGAGAAATCATTTGAAAGTCCCATTGAAGTTGGTGCAACACCTTGTCCTGCAATGATTAAGTTTCCTCTTAAGAATTTACCATCCGTGCCAAGCACTATATTTCCATTAGCATCTCTTAAATAGTCATACGCTTTAATCACTCCAAATGGCTGTCCTTTTTCTAAAACTACATTAGCTCTTCCATCTCTGTTTCCTTCTAATGTTTTCGTCGTAATTTTATCAGAAAGATTTAAAACTTCACTATCATTGTATGCAAAATTATAAGCTACATTCCAAGAAAAACTTGGCGTCTTGATAGCTTTCACATTAACAGCAAACTCCACCCCTTTGTTTAAAATTTCTCCAACGTTAATTTTTGTTGTTCTGTAACCAGAAGCTTGAGAAACGTCAGCATCTGTAATATCATTTGTAGTTTTTTTGCTGTAGAAAGTCAAATCTGTACTTACTCTGTTATTGAAGAATGTATTTTCGAAACCAAACTCAATTGTACTTACATTATAAGGTTTTAGAGTTCTGTTTGGAATTGTTTCTCCGTTTACACCTAAAATTGGCTGTCCTAATGAATCTGTCTGTCCGTCTGGTGTAGTGTAAGTTAATGCTAAAGCATAAGCTTCTGGCAATGCACCTCCAACATTCCCCCAACCTACTCTAACCTTACCATATGACATCCACTCAGGAAGACCGATAACTTCAGAGTAAATAAAACTTGAACTTACAGAAGGATAGAAAGTACTGTTGTTTGCAGGATCTAATGTTGAAAACCAATCTTCACGACCCGTTAAACTTAAGAATAAGAAATCTTTATACCCGATATCTGCAGAATAGAAAAGAGAGTTTACTTCGCTTTCTGAGAATAATTTTTCTGTTTTATCTGGTTGTGTATTTCCATAGAAATATTTGAACGGAACAATAAAGTTGTTTCCTTTCATTTTGATTCCGCTGTATCTATTATGCTGGCGGTTTGCACCAATAAAAGCATCTAATGAAATATCTTTAGCAATATCTCCCTTGTATCCTAAGAAGCCAGAAGCATTTACTTCAGAACGAGTTTCGATTCTGTTTTCGATAGATCCTCCTGGATTATAGTTTATTCCAGTAGGTTCAATTTCAGTATATTCATAATTAATATCATCAATACCAATAACAGCCTTCGCATAAATTTTATCTGTAATGTTGTAATTTACTTTTGCGGAACCAATAAAACGCTTTCTAAGGTCGTCGTTTAATGGAGATTTCGTAGCAAAATAAGGATTGGTATGATATACGTTTGCTCCTAAAAAGTCTTCTTCGCCGCCATTAGCATCATAAGGATTGCTTAACCATCTAATATCTGAACCTGGAGTCATGAAAGTAGTTGGAAAAGAAGGGTTTCTTGGCGAGTCATTTAAATACGGACGGTTATGGCTTTTCTCTGAAATATATTGAGCATTACTTTCAATGCTAATTCTTTTATTTGGAGCCGAATTTAAGCTCAAAGCCACGTTGTTTCTTCCAAAAGTAGTTTCTGGCATAATCGATTCGTCTTTAGTATTTCCGAAAGACAATCTGAAATTTGTTGATTCATTTCCTCCAGAAATTGCTAAAGTATTGCTGAAAGAATATCCAGTTCTGTAGAAATTCTCCACATTATCTTTTCCATAAGCTTGATAAGGTCTTGTTTTACCGTCAAGTGATAAAGATGGCGTTCCGTCATATTTATCCCCCCATGCAAAATAGTATGAGTCTCTAAGTTCTTGCAAATTGTTAAATCTAGTTGGCACACCACTCGCATTTGGAGCTCCAGCACCATATTGATCTTGCCATTTCAAAAGGCTTGCAGGCGTATTAAAAGAAGAATTTGTGCTGAAATCTACTCCTATTCCTGTTCCGTTTTTACCTTTTTTAGTTGTAATTAAGATAACGCCATTTGAACCTCTATACCCATAAAGAGCAGAAGCGGCACTACCTTTAAGAACCGACATCGAAGCGATATCATCTGGGTTAAAAGATGACATACCGTCTCCTTTATCCGCACCTCCCCACATACCTGCATTTCCTTGCTGTGTATTGTCAATCGGAATTCCATCAACAACATACAACGGCTGATTAAGCCCTGATGCAGAAGTTGCTCCACGAATTACCACACGACTAGAACCTGACGGTCCAGTAACTGGTGCCGAAACGTTTACTCCGGCAATTTTACCTTGAAGCGCGTTTCCTAAGTTAATTTCTTTATTTTTTGTCAGGTCCTCTCCTTTTAGTTCTCCAACTGCGTAACCTAAACTTTTCTTTTGTTTTTTAACTCCAAATGAAGTTACAACAACATCTTTTAGTTCTTGTGTTGTTTCAACTAACGTAACGGCAACTCTTGTATCTTTTTCTTGAACTGCCACTGATTGTGACTGAAACCCTATAGAAGATACATTAAGGGTAACTTTACCTTCGGGAACATTCATTCTAAATCGGCCTTCGGCGTCTGAAATAGCACTAAATGGTTTTCCCTGAACTTCGATTGATGCACCGACAATTCCCTTGTTCTCTGCATCTGTAACTATACCGGTTATTAATCGATTTTGCGCGGCAGCACTCAAACTGCTAAGCAATATCACTCCTAACACTGCTAATATTCGTCTCATAAGCGTTTTTTTGGTTATTGGTTTTGATTTGTTTTGTGTTTTGTTGTTAAGTTGTTTGTTTTTAAATAATTAATAAAAAATTGTACTCTATTTCAATATTACAGCTCGAATAACAAGTAATCTCAATAGCTGTTTTAGTTTTTTAAAGTCTAAGAAAATCCAGAAAAAATCTTACTAAATCGTTTTAGTGAAATGATTAAAAAAAAAGTCACACTTTTTAATTTCTAATTTTCGTTTTTAATTTTCGATTGGTTAAACAGATTCTCTTATTATCAAAGTCCCTTTCTTGAGAACCTTTTCTATTTTGAAATCTTCCAAATTTGTCATCTGGCTCATTAGCAACTGTATCGATTTGACGGCAATTTCTTCAATGGGCTGTGCAATAACTGAGATTGTGGGCGTGTGCAACTTGAAGCTGTCATGATCATCAAAACTTATGACGGAAACATCTTCGGGAATTTTACATTTCAAAATCCTAAAAGCCTGAAGTCCTGCAAGTCCGAGATAGTTGGCTGAAAAAAGAACTGCATCTATTTCTTTATTTTTCTTGAAGAAATTTACAATGGCTTCAATTCTGCTTTGCTCACTTGAATGATAATCCAAATGAAGTGTATACTTTTCGTTATAAATTCCTTCTTCTTTTAAGGCTTCTACATATCCTTTTTCTCTTAGCTTCATCTGAATCATTCCAGACTCATTATTCACAACGGCGATATTCTTTTTTCCTTTGTGGATTAAAAATTTAGTGGCCGAATAAGATGCTTCGTAATTGTCCATTAGAACGTGACTTACTTTTTGGTTGGCAAAATATCGGTCAATCAAAACAACAGGTTTTTGCAATTTTAAAAGCTGTCCGATTGTTTTCTCTAAATTACGAGTCGGCGTAATAATAAAACCCTCCACATTGGCTTGCAAAAGACTCTGCACTAATTCTTCAGAACGGTTATTATCATCACCAGTACTGCAATAAAAAACTCTGTAATCTATATTTTTTGCTTCGTCTTCTATAACTCTAGCCAAATCCGCAAAAAACTGATTGGATATGTCCTCTACAATAAGTCCGATTGATCTTGTTTTTCCAGTTCTCAAACTACTAGCAATCATACTTGGCTTATATTGCAATTTTTGCGCTACATCCTGAACTTTTTTAATTACCGTTGGGCTAATAGCCATTTTTTCGCCCTTTCCGTTGATCACAAAAGACACAGTAGAAATAGAAACTTCTGCCTGTTTCGCAATATCTCTAATTGTAATCTTTTTCATCGGACAAAAAATGTATTGTTGAATATTTTAGTACATCGCAAATATATGCAAGTGAAACTTACAAAAACGTTTTAGTAAAATTTTTTTTCAATAAATCGTTTTTTTAAAGCGAAAATAAAGCGAAAAATTCAGCAAATACTGGTTTTTGATTAGTTATTGTCAGTTTGACTTTTAATATGTATTTTGTAGATTTTGTGCTGTTTTAGCTGATTTTTGATAGTGTTTTTAATGATTAATATAAAAAACACCGATTAGTTTTCTAATCGGCCTTCTTTATATTCACGCAATGATTCGAGGCTTCCCAAAAGTTACGAAAAAATCACTTAACTGATTTCTTTATAAATAAATTCTCTATTTCATCAATAATTCTTAATCCTTCGGCAATTTCTTTGGATGTCTGAGTTTTTTTAACGCTTGTTTGAAGTGACAAAAACTCTATTTTACCTTTATAAAACTCTATTTGCTCTGATAAAAATTCCAGTCTCTCTTTTAAAAGATTATTCTCAGCTTTCAATGTTTTATTAAGCAAATCCTGATCCTGACTAAAAGTTTTTGGATCTTCAATTTCATACATTCCAATTTCAACATTTTCAGAAAGCAGATATTCAAAACTCATTTCAAAAAAGTCATGCAGCTTAACTATAAAATCAAGTTTTGGCATAGTTCCTTTTCTATAATTTCGAATATTTGCCTCACTTGTATTCATTGCCTTTGCAAACGAACTATTGTTTCCTTTGAATTCTTTAACTGCTATATCATTAATCTTTTCATTTATCGTGCTCATCTAAAAAAAGTGTTACGAAATAATACCTCAAAAGATTCGATATTGGTTTCGGATTATTAACAAATTTATAAAAAATAACAGAATATGATTTTTTTTTAAAGAAACCATATTTCCTATTATAAACTAATTCTTTTACATCATTGTATTGATACGGATGCTGGCTTTTATAAGTGCAAGCGCTGAAATCTTTGAAATATGAATATCTTTAGGCTGATGATGAGAATTCTGGCTAACCAATTTAACATACTCAGTTCCTTGATCAGATTTCTGCACATACTTTACAGTAATGTATTCTTCCCAATCATTTAGTTTTACACTCAAAAGATACATTTCGCCAAAAAAGATATTCTCGAATTCAGTTTCCTTATACAATACAATATCTCCTGATTTTAATAATGGATACATACTATCTCCTGTAACCGAAATTGCTCCGTCACACTTTGGCAGATTCGGAATTTTTATAGTATCCAAAACTCTTTGCGGTTCGCCACTATTAAACAACTCTCTTAATCCAGCAACAGCTTCTAAATCATACAATGGAATTTCCTGGTTTACATGAATTGCATCAGCAGTTTTTCTATCATTCTTCATAATCATCACACTTGTGTTATCTTCCTTGATCATAGGCCCATTGCCTGTTAAAAGCCACTCAGAATTTATCTCGGGATAATAGTGTAAAATTTTACACGCCTTATCTGTCCCCATATTACTACTATTATCTAAAAACTTATTTGAAAACCCCAAATCGTTACAAAACTTATACTTAGTAATCCCTTTATAATCAAGATACTCTCTCATCCTATCAGTTGACCCCATAAAAAATCGTATTTTTTTACGTTAAAAATTTGTTTTGATGTATAATTTTACATTATATTTGCAAAGTAAAGAAAAATAAAATTTAAAAACAACAGAAATTTTAACAAATTGACACAGCACATAATTTATAATATTATCATAAAAATATCTCAAACACATAAAAATCAATTAATTAAAACAAAAAAAAGCTCATAAAACAAAACTCACCAACCCACTACACTAAATAAGAATAAAACTACGAATAAAATGTAATATTAATCATGGATCATAAAAATCATCATTTATATAAAAAAACAGAGAAAATGAAAGCAAGTCAAATCAAAGAAAAAATTCAGGAACTGGAAAGCTGGCTTATCGAAAATCCTACTAGTCCTGAAAGAAATTTAATCGAATCAGATATTAAAAAATTAAAAAACTTATTAGATAAAAATTATGAATAAAAATCAAATCGAAGCACGAATCGCTCAATTGTATCTGGCACTTCAATATTGTTCTGAACGAACTAAAACATTTACCGCCGGAGAAAGGATTTGCATCAACCAGGAACGTTTTCAATGGATGCATATTTTGGACGACGAAACCGCTTCTCCCCGTCCCGTTCCAAAAAACATTGAAAACAAATTAAAAGAGGTCTCAAAACTTGCCGTGCAACACAATTTCAAGCCTTATTACGGCGACCCTTTTAAAAACGAAATCATACTATACAATTAATTACTAAAACATTAAAAACCAAATTATTATGGACACTTCTTTAACAAACACAATCAACTCACCTATGGATTTATCTCAGTTTTCGGCTCAGGAATTAAAAGATGCTTTATATCGAATTGAAAACAAGAAAAATGAAGAGAGAGAGACGCTTACAAAAAACTAGTTGCAGAAACTATACCTAAAGCGCTTTCAAGACTACACGAAACATCTGAAATGATGAGAAATGCTAAAACTGAAACTTTTCAATTATTTGAAACTATTCTGGATTTAAAAAATCAGGTTTATGGCTTCAAAGAAAAACAGATGTCACACACTTTTTCTAATGACAAAGAAGAGATTACCATTGGATATCGTATTAATGAAGGTTGGGATGATACCGTAACTATTGGGATTGAAAAGGTACAAAATTACATTTCTTCTCTTTCGACAAGCAAAGAAACAGCATCATTAGTAAAAATTGTCTTTAATCTTTTAAAAAAGGATGCCAAAGGAAATTTAAAAGGATCTAGAGTCTTAGAGCTTCAAAAACTAACGAAAGAATTTAACAATGAAGAATTTACAGATGGTGTCGAAATTATCGCTTCGTCTTTTAAACCTGTACGCTCAAGCTGGTTTATAGAGGCTAGCAGAATAGACGATAACGGAGTTAGAACCAATATTCCGCTCTCCATGTCTTCTGTAGATTTTTTACAAGGATATGCTTTTGATTTCTTTAACCAGCAAAACAACCAAAACCATGCAGCCTAACAATGATATTTATGCATCAGCCTTACTGGCATTATTACTGATAGCAACTAACTTAAAGCATGTTTTAACGTTTCGAGAATGGCTAAGTTTCAAAATAAACACAACTTTCAAACAGTATCAAAACGAGCGCAAAAATAGAATTGCTAACAAATCTTAAATCCCCCATTGATGACGTATCACTTTTCAAAACGTTTATCATAGCAGAATAAACACTTTCATTAAATTACTTTAATTCATTTATTTCAACATTTAATCATTTTACTATGCCTATATCCAATCAAAGAAGCTTGGGAATTCAGAAAAACAAATTACTTCGATATAAACTTATAAAAGAATTATATCAGAAACACAAAACTGAAGACATTCCCACTACGGTAGTCTGGCGCAAATATATCTATCCTATTTACCCTATTTCAAGAACTACATTATACGAAATACTTTGTACTCCTATAACAATCGAACTCAAAAAAATTGAAGAATTAAGCCAGAAGGCTGCTTCATAATTTTATGCACAAGCAAAATTTCCTTTGCTGTACAAGATTGTAAAAACTTCGAACATTAATGTTCAAATACCTTGCATTCTCTTTTATTAAGCATTTAAAGTTCACATCTTTGCCCTCACATTAGATACACAAATTTTTGCAGTAAAAAGAGAAATCAAATTTCCTTAAACAACTTAAAACCCAAAATCTTAAAAAAATACGTTCTCTTGACATTCCAGTATAGAAAAAGCCTGTAGCAATTTATTTCTTACAGGCTTTTTCTTCTAAGAAAATATCACAATTTATTATCTACTAAAATAACAGAATGTTAAATAAATAATAAAGACAGCATAAATATTATGAGAAAAAGTTTCTAATTAAGAATCAATACAATAGTATAAAATTTATATTTTCTTCATAAAAAATATTCCAAAAAGTTCGTTTTATCAAAAATGATAAATTATTGACTCCTTTAAATAGAAATAGACAAAAAAAATGGATTCCATCTCGAATGTTAATTTTTAAGAGAATATTTCGACATACAATTTTCCTGAATATCTCTTTACGTGAAACCTCAAATATAGGATATTGAATATTACGAATTTTACTACTTAACCTATAACAAACATAATCATGATTACCAAAAAACAAGAGTACATAAAATTATTGCGTAGACTATTTTTAGAAGGAAAAATCAGCATTGAAATATTAGAATTATTGCTAATCTGCGAAAAAGAATCTCTTAATTGATTTTACGAAAGAACCAATTTAAAGCCTCAATAATTTTAGCCCGTTCTTAAAAATTCTTTTTGCGATCAGGGCTTTTTTCATACCTCTCGTATATGCTCAGTTTTTCATTTTAATTCAAAAATTTAGCAAAGCCTATGTTTTTTTGAAATTTCCCTTAAAAGTAAATCTTAACAAATCTCTCAATTAAACATCTCCCGAAACATACCACGAAACATCTTTCGAAAACATACAGTTTAATTTACAAACTAATTGATGTAAAACCTAAATTATGCGGTTTAATAATGAAACAAACACAAAATTATTTGCAATAATGAAACCAAAACCATTACAAAACACTAAAAATCAATATCATAAAAATAAATCGAAAAAAGTTTCGTTTTTATTTTGATATTCGAAATAACTTTCGATATTTGTAAGAAATTTAGAAGTGCTTTTTACGAAATAATAACTTTTTACTTATGACTGGACCCATAAAAAATCATTCATCTTAAACTAAATCAAAATGACTATTTCACAAATAATTGAAAAAATACAGGAACTGGAATCCTGGCTCGTTAAGAATCCAAATAGTGCTGAAAGAAATCTTATCGAATATGATTTAAAAAAATTAAAAACCATTTTACAATTACGAAAAAATGAATAATTATCAAATTAAAGAACGCATTGCACAGCTTTACACTGCACTTCAGTTTTGCTCAGAAAAAATAAAAACATTTTCGGCTGGAGAGCGCATCTGCATTAATCAGGAACGTTTTCAATGGATGCATATTCTAGAAAATGCAGAAGCTGAACCAAGGCCCGTCTCACTGGATCTGGAGAGAAAGATAAAAGAGGTGAACAATCTTGCCGTAAAATATGATTTCAAACCTTACTATGAAGATCCATTTGTAGATGAAAATGAATTTAACCTTACAACCGAAAAAAAATAAACTGTGATTTAAATCGTAAAAAATACTCAATTAATACTACCAAAATAACCCATAAACTATAAATCAATGCACCCAAACAATGACATCTACGCTTCTTTACTTTTAGGAGCCTTATTAATTGCTACAAACTTAAAACCCATAATGACTTTTCGTGAATGGATTAATTTTAAAATAAATTCTACTTTTAAGCAATACCAAAATGAGCGTAAAAAAAGACCTCATCACAGATCCTAAAATTAACAGGTTAACAAATCAAATTGTTCGCATAGCATGGACTAAAAATTGGTTTTTGTAAAATATACTTCCTTCATAAAAAAACAAGTATTTTATAGCAATGAAAGATATTGATTAAAATACTTGTTTTAAAATACAAGCCCTCAATAAAACTAGATTACTACCAAGTCCAGATCTGTTATAAAACCATTTTTTAGCCTTATAAAATAAAAAAGGTTCCTGTTTTTCTCAAAAGATTAAGAAAACAGGAACCGAAAAAGCGGGCGCTTACTGCCCTTGTCAAATAACTCAAAACCATTCTTTTTCCCGAGATGTTCCAGTGTTTTTATAATACTGGAGCAGGATTGTTGTGCGGACTCTGCAGACTTAAATCATTAAGTTATTTAGGCAGAATGACTTCAGGACGAAGCTCCGGAACATTTCGGCATTAGAAGAAGAGCAGCCATTGATATATTAGGATCAAATGGTTTTGGCTATCTGTGATATCATTTATAATTACTCGTTGATGCCTCTAAGGCAATATTTTAATCTAAAAAACAATTCATTTAATCATTTTACCTCTTTCATTATGGCAATATCTAACAACAGAAGTCTTGGAATCCAAAAAAATAAACTTTTACGCTACAAGCTAATCAAAGAATTATATCAAAAACATAAAACTGAAGATATTCCTACTACTGTAGTCTGGCGTAAATACATTTATCCGATTTACCCCATTTCGCGTACTACATTGTATGAGATTCTTTGTACTCCTATTACTTCTGAGCTCAAAAAGATTGAAGAACTGCTGCAAAATCAGACCAAAAGCTTATAAACTTATAACTTGTTTGATAAGCAATATTTCATCTGAATTGCTCTGCAAAGATGTGCCTTTTTTTTGAGTAAAAAAGCTCGTTGTCCGTTGACTGAACAACTCTGTAAAGCACCAGAATACAAGTGTTTAAGCACCTTTCATTTGTTTTTTTTACTGCTTTTTTAAGCCAATCTTTGTACCTACAAAAGGAAACAACTGCAGCAATTAAAAACAGAAAAACAGGCCTTATTTCTTCCAAATAACAAAACTCAAAAGCTGTTTCTCCAAAAACAAAATTCAATCCTAACATATATTTATTAAACATTAAATGGAACAGTTTCTATACCCCACTCTTACCGCATTTTTTGCCGCATTTATTACTTGGTTTTTCTCGATGAGAAAATCATTGGCTGAGGACAGAGCAGCCGAACTTGACAATGCCGTGAGCGCCGTAAAATATTACCGCGACTTACTTGATGATCTTACTGCCCGATTGACCAGTGCAACCGAAACCATCAAAAAAATGGAAATACAACATAAAGAACTGATGTTGATTAATCAGCAACTAGTCGATGAACTACAAAAATTTAAACAACTAAACGGAAAACAGCAATGACATTAGCCCAAAAAACCTTAGAAACTGCAATTGCTCAGGTTGGCGTTGAAGAGATGCCGCGAAACAGCAATGCTGGTCCTGAAGTCGAGATTTATTTAAGAAGTGTCGGACTTGCAAAAGGATATCCTTGGTGCATGGCTTTTGTTTACTGGTGTACTCAAAAAGCAGCATTACAATTAGGCGTTAAAAATCCTTTAAAGAAAACAGGCGGCGTACTCGACCAATACAATTCAAGCAAAGCCTTAATTAAAAAAGAACCTCAACCAGGCGATGTCTTCATCATCGATTTTAAAAACGGAACGGGCCATGCCGGAATTGTCGATAAAGTCGCAGGAACGCTGATCTATGCCATTGAAGGAAATACAAACGATATGGGAGGTCGCGAAGGCTATAAAGTAGCCAGAAGAAAAAGAGAAATCAAAAGCATTAAAGGCTTTTTAAGGCTCTAAAAATCAGCAAAAATCAAATTATAACATATGATACATAATTTAAAACGTCTTGTTTTTTTGTTTTTTTTAGGCTTAGTTCTGGTTTCGTGCAAAAGCCCGAAACCGGTTCTAAATGAAGAAAAAGCAAAAACTATTACCATTAAAGAAACGGTACATGATACTGTCTTTAAAATTCAGAAAGACAGCAGCTCTTATAAAGCTTTGCTGGAATGTCAAAACGGAAAAGTAGTTGTTAAGAATGTTACTCAGGCCGAACCAGGGCGTACATTAAAAAGCCCAAAGGTTCGTCTTGAGAGCAACAAACTCAACGTAGACTGCGAACTCAAAGAGCAGGAACTCTACGCCCGCTGGAAATCTCAACAGGTAAAAGAAACCGAAGTAAAAACCATCAACACCACAAAATTTGTCAATTACTTGACTTTCTGGCAAAAAGTACAGATTTGGTTGGGGAGGATTTTTCTTTTGGTGTTGGTTTATTATTTTGTAAGATTTATAAACAAATTCTACCATTTATTTTAGAATCAAGTAACCAATTTTAAACAACAATTCGCTCTAAAATTTTCAATTGAATTTTAGATTTAAAAACTAAACACATGTCGAAAATATATTTTTTTACAAAAGAAAGCTCAATAGAAACCGATCAATTAGCAGAACTAGCTTTTGGACAGCAGCCAGATGTAGGCAATGTTGAAAAATACAATTTGGATAATAATTTTACTGTTTCTGAAGAAGCTCCAGCCTATGCGATTACAAAATCATTAGTATTGGCAATGCCTAGTAATGCAAATTCTTCATTATTAAACTTTGCATTGCTTCCATTGAACACTTATGTTAGCGGTTTCCCTGTAAAAATGTTTATTTACAGAGGAATTAAAAAATCATCATTAGTTGATGCGCTTCAAAACATTCCAGAATCCGATGGAACATGGGATTCAAACAATATTCTTAAAGTCATAAAAGAGGTACAGGATAAACTAAATGCAAAAAATGGAACTGATTTAATTGCTAAACCAGATTGCTTAGGTCTCAACTTTTCAGAACTTCCAGATACTACTTTTATCGAAAAAATATTTTTTGACGATACCGATAGTTTCCATCCGCTTATTGTTGAAGCAGGATGCCAAATTGGAAAATTTGCTGGCGGGTCAACTCTAGCAGGAATTGAAGTTGTCCTTGATATGATTGGCTATGAACCAACATTTAAATTGCTAAAAGCTCCAAACCATACATTAGAAGTCGCTAAACTAGTTATTGACAGCAACGCAACTGAAGCTGATAAACTAAAACTAAAATTTAACAACAGATTTCAAAAAGAAGAAGTCTTAAGTTATCTTGATATTACCGCATTTTATGGTGCTGCAAAAAATCAAGGCTTAAGAATTAAAGGAGCCGATAATGGTGATAACTTCTTACAGAAGTTTTACAATAAAAATACGGTATACATTGACATCAGAGACGATTGGGGCTTTTCATACAATCACTTCTTTAAGTTCAAAGACGAGTTAAGAGTTGGTTTTTACTCAGCAGATAGTGCTGTTAAGGATCCTGTCTATACTGATATGAATTACTATACTACTTGGCCAATCCTTAAAATTACTAATCAAGTTTATAATAATAGCAAAAAGTGGTTTCATATCAAAATTCCTATTGGAATTGGGAGCCCTGAAAATGCAAACTTTTTATCTTCTTATGTTGGCAAAATTTCAACTGAAGTTGATACAACGCAAAAGAAACATTTCATAATTGCTGATGGCAACGGTAGTAATTCGATACAGCTTGAAGAATCTGAAGCTATTAAATTAAAAAACTGGAAATATGATAATAATAAGTTAGGTTCAAATTACTTCCTTCTAAAAAAATCGACAAAAGGTAATGGTAATGAGCAACAAAATATTTCATCTATATGGAATAATTTTTTCTCTCTAAAGATGAATAACATTTTTGGATTTGCTAATTTAATTGATGGCGACTTTAGAGTTTACACTTATTCTTCTATTAACTCTCCTATTATCATTGATTCTGCAAAAGGAGAAGCATATTTACCTACTTCTGGTATTGCGATCGATAAAAATCATGTTACTTTCTTTGCTTACAAAGATGAAGCTGTTTACAGAAGTTTAGATGAGAAAGGGGATTATCCTGTCACTTTAATAGGCAAAGGTAAATTCAATTTAGAATTCAAAGCTAGTGATTATAACTACGAAAACACTGAAAATCCTCACATTGGTTTCTTAAATCAAATTGTAAAAACATCTAAAATTGGAAATTTTGAGTTAAATAAATTTTCAATTCCTAATTCGGACACTACATCTGAGGTTACCAAATTTTTGACTTATTCACAATCTGGCGATTCAAGTATTAATGATCCAGTTTTCAAAACTTTTGAAGCAATAACACTAACACACCAAGAATACAATGTACTAAAAACATTTCAAGAAAATTCAAATATTGATTTTCCAAATCATCCATTGTTTATTAAATACAAAGATTATTCTTTCACAGCATATCAAACATTTAAACTTGAAAACTACACTCTTACTTTAGGAATTCCAAATATTATTGACAACAAGGATCCCGACTTAAATTTCTTAACAATTGTTGATTCTCCAAACGAAATCATTTACGACAATTTACCTATTACTTTAACAAGCATTAATTAAATCTTCAATCGCTTAAATTATGTCCTTACATATATCCAAAAACGCAATTAACAATATACCACTAACAGATGAAAATCTTACTGATGACAGCATCGGAGGAGTTCTACTAAATGAACCACTATCGACTAGTAAATACTTAATAAAATTAGCTAAAAATGATGTCGATTATCAGAAACTTGGGCTTAAATACAAATCTTTTGGACAACATATTACAATTCTAAAAATGGCCCTAACAGCCATTGATGCAATATACGATGAATATACAATTCCAAATGAATTAATCGCAACAGGAATTTTTGATGTCAATCTAGAAAATGCTATTAAAATTTTCCAAGGAACGGCAATTTTTACTGCAAATAAATCTATTGATATTAATGGAATTGTCGATTCAAAAACTTTATTAGCAATTGATGCTGCATTGAGTCAAGATCATATTTTTGACTACGAAAAGAAAAAATATGTTGGAAGAGTAAGCTCGAAATCATCGTTTTATATTGGCAGTGACATATCTAACCCAAATCCCAATTATAAAATTATAATAGAAGGTGGTGATGAAATTACAATTGAAGCCCAACCAGAATTTGGTTTCTCTTATATCAATTCTGGAAATGATGATAAGCACGTATATGGTGTTCCAAATAAAAAATTTCAAACTGAAATAGACAAGCATCCCTTAGTAATTGCAAAAAATTCAAAAAGAGCACTTGAAGGAATTCCCCCCATAAAAAGTATTGGTTTTGCAAAATTGGATTATAATTTGGAATTTGGTAATGCAAGTGTTCCAATGGGAGATATTCAAAACGAATTAAGTAAAACTGCTCCCTTATTATTTGATGATAGCGGCGCAAAACAATACAAAATTAAAGAAGGAGATTCATTATCTCAAATAGTGCTGGAAAACTATTATGGAGGAGTTGGATATGTTATTGTTGACCCTTATAAGAAAGTGCCAATTTTTACTTTACCAGGTAGAACACCATTTTCAGAAGCTAATAGACATGAAGATGCAAGATTTCAATTTTATCATAATCTGCTTTATTATTACAATTCAGAAAAAATCGGAGATAATCCTGTAAAAGAATGGGGTTTTAGAACAAATGGTTATGAAAGATATTCAGTTAATCACTTAGATTTAGTAAATATTTTTGATAATAAATTTATCGATGATGACGAAGAACAAGAAGGCGATCCTAAGACAGCGTTGCCTAATTATTATCGTTTTCTAAAAAGGATGGAAGAATTAAACCCTAATAGTAAAATGGCATTTGATTCACTAGGAAATACTACATCTTTTACAACAATTACAGGAGAAAATATTTGGATTCCCTCAAGAAAATTTGCAGATGCCATGTATTACTTTTTAAATTTTAGACATGATGAAATGCTAGTTGAGGAAGAAGATCCCGATGATGAATCATCTACAATCCTAAATTACATAAAAAATGAAGCTTTAGACAATCTTGTTAATCGTTTAGAATCTGCTATAGGTAAAATTGTAGATATTAGTGAAGAAGTAAAAACTGATGCTGTTGCATTATATCATGAAACTATCGATTTCTTTATTTCTGCATATAATTATGTGACACAAAGTCTGGTAGATTATTGGCCTCGAGGTCTTGGTGGGAAATTTGGTATTGGTGGAAGTCTTGTATGGGGAGCTCCAGTCAAAATCAAATCAGATCTTGAAAAAAGTATATATCGCAAAATGTCTAAAGCCGATGAACTAACCTTAGTTTTTAACAGGGATATGATTGTAGAACTTGGATTGGTACAAACCAATGGATTCAGAATTGGTTTTGGGCAATATTCTGGCCATGGTCATTCAAAAAAACTTATTGGTTTTGGTTATGGCTACTCCCTTGATGGAGGTATAGAATTAACCCAAAGTACTGAATACGAATTTCCTATAAGACAAAATGAAACCGCTTTACTTACTGCGATTATGACGGTTTTTGTAGATGAAGTAGTTCGCAATGTAGTCAAATTTTTTCTTCATCTTGATTTACTAAACGTTGATGCTAGGCAATATTTAACTAAAACGGAATTTAAATTTAACGCAAAAGTTGGGGCTAAAGTCAATGCTTTTGCAGGAGTTTTCCCTACAGACAATAATAACCATAATATTCCTATACGAAGTAATGCAGATGCTCCTGAAGTACAGGAAAGCAATAAAGGTTATGGTTTGATAAACAATATTTTTGAAAAAATACCATCTGTAAGATTAAATACTGCAGGAGATTTTAATGGTGGATTTGCTTATGGCATTGAAGTAAAATACGATAAAAAACCTTTTACTCAGGGAAATAAAGGAAGAGTTTTTAAAGAAATGGAAATTGATTACAAATATTTTATCGGTGCCCAAGTGGACACTACATTTATTAATAATCTATTCAAAACCTTATCTCCAGTTTCTGGGCCAAACATTGGCAGCAATATTGTTTCTTTTTTCAAAAAACTAGCTGAAAATTTATCATCTGAAAAAAAAGGGATAACTTTAGGCAAACATTATAAGCTTACAAGAACAGGCTCTCCTAATTCAGTAACTAATGATGATTTTTTATTTAATGTTGTACATATCAATGAAGATAATAAAACATTAGAATACGAAGGAAAAAATATTAAAAAAGAAGTCTCTTTATATTTTGGAGCCTCTTCAGGTGATCCCGGTTCGCTTGCTGAACCTGGAACTGAAGTAAAATTTAAATTGAATATGCCAACACTTTATGATTTGTGGCTAAGTTCACTTCCAATTGTAGGTCCAACACATGCCATAAAAATATTTAAAGGAATTGAATACCAAAAAAAGGTAGGTCTTTTTAATTTTGATTCTAAAACTGATAAGATTGCTGACAATGGTCTCTGTATTAAAATATTAAAAATCATAAAATCAACCAAATTCTTTGATATTAATAGCGATGAGATAAAACGTCTTAGCCCCTATCTTGAAAAAATGATAAAAAACACTAAATCAGGCCTGTGCCTAAATTTAAAAATGGAGATTGAATTTAGTGAAGTAGTAGAATTGATGCAAAAGGTACTTGAATTCCATTTAAAAAAATTGTATCTAAAATATGTTCTTTTAGCATCAGATTCTGAGAAACAAGACAATGTCGATATATCTCTTGATACTCAAAAAGAAAAAATTCAAAAAATATTAAAGCAAGAAAATGTGGAAGAAGGAAAAGATCATTACACAAAAATGTACAGCAATGAAACTTTCCATAATACAAAAACTAATAAAGATGTCGATGGGCTTTTATTATACATTACAAAGGAAATTGGCAAAAATGGAGACCCTAATGGAGACTACTCCGATGTTATTCCTAAATTTCTAATGGGAGTTATCAATATGGATGCTTATATGAATAATAAAACATTCGAAGGTGAAGAAGATACTGATTATGGAGTTTCAGCATTTCTTGATGTATTTAGTTTTATTGCTGTACTAGGAGGACTTCAAGTCAAATTAGAGAGCAGATTAAGTAAAGGTTACGAGGAGGAGCTTACTCTTGGAGGAGGAGGAGACGTTGTAGGTGAAGCATTAAGAGGTTTTATTGAAGTTAACTTTCAGCCCACATTTTTTGAAAATGGATTACTAACAGATCTTCCATATAATGACCCTTTACGCAAAGCATTTGATGCAATTGATTTTTTATTAGGAAAATTAAACAAGTATAATCGCGTCGGAGCAAAAACCCTCTTTCAGGTATTAAAAAAATAGCTTATTTTTCAACAACTTTAAAAGTGTTTTTTTTATGAAACTATTCTTTAACTTCCTTTTTACGAATATATTATTATTATCAATTACAACTACGGGACAAATTTCAGCTAGTTATGACGCATTACTAGTTCAAAAAAACAACATTTATACCGCACAAAACCTAAAAGATTCTGTAAAAGCAGTTTATCTAAAATTCAGTACTATCAAAAATAGTCTATCCTATTATGAAAAAAAAGATGCCATAATGTACAATGACATTAGAGGTTGTGACTATACATATTTCGATAATTTGCAAAGAATCAAATCGAGTTCTTATTCACATGTTCCAAAATCAGATTATCTAACTTATAATTATGAAGAAGCTGATGATTATGAATATGATGAGAAAGATTTTCTACAAAAAACAAAATACAAAATCACCCTAAAGCATTATTTTCCAGTTTATGATAAGAACCTGTTAGTGAAATTAAATAAAAAAACAATTCCTAAAAAAGATGACGTTTTCGGGGAAGATGGAAAAGTTTGGAAAGATTACAAAGAAAATGTATACGTTTATAATATTGATCAAGCTGGAAGAATCCTTGAAGAATTAACATATTTTGTTAACAGGATAGGCAAAGAAACACAAAATAAAAAGTATCAAAAGAAAGATCTCTTTACAAAAAAAACATTTTTATATAATGAGAAAGGACAAGTCATAAATCAAAAAATTATTGGTGCAGGCCCTTTGGCAAAAAGAATACCTTATACGGATATGGGCACTGAGAGTCCTTTTTGTGAGGATTTACAATTTCAATACTCCTATGACTTATCAGGACGTATTACAAAAGTAACTATGTATGGTTGCGAAAAAATAATCACCAAACAAGAATATACCTATCACCCAACCAAAGATTATGTAGAAACCGTAAATTATTATGTTACAGGACCTGGTCAAATATCTAATCCTACAAGGAGCTTTATAAAGACGTTCAATGAACAAGGCGATGTAATTGAAAAAGAATTTATTCCTAATTATCCTGAACAAACTCTAGCCGTAAAAAAACGCTATTACACCTACGAATACGACAGCCATAACAACTGGATAAAATGCAATATGTTTCTTGAAGGAACACCAGATGGAGAACCAACTTTGGTTGCCGAAAGAAAAATCGAATACTACAATTAGTTTTTTCAAAATACTATCTCAATGCTGCGCTTAAAATAAAGCGCAGCAAAAGATAGCTTTACTTTACTTAATGCACACGCTTTTCAACACATCTTTCCAAAAGATCGTTAAATTCTTATTTCTATTGAGATTTATATCTCTAATTTTCTAAAAAAAGGCTTAATTAAAGCTTGCAATCTCAATTTCTAACAATTGAGAAATTTCCCTTTTCTTTTCATTCAAAGACTAGCTTTTTTACCTTGAAAAAAACTTAGCTGTCCACTTTCTGTACAACTCTGTTAAGTACTACAATACAAGTGTTCAACAACCTTGCAGTTGTTTTTTAAAGCACTTTTTTTTGTAAATCTTTGCAATGTCAAAAAGAAACAAACATCTAATTAAGAGCAACATGCATCAAAAAAACTACTTCAATATTAAGTAGTAAAACAAAATCAAAAAATACTTTTCAAACCCCTTCCTGTCCTCTCTTTCAAGAAAGGAATACAGAATACTTATGCCTTTTTCAAAAGACAAATCATTCTGGCATAATTAGAAGGCAAATTTTGAATTGTAATCGACAAACCATTAACAAAGAAATAAACTTAAAAATATGTCAAATCAAATAATGCATCCGTCATTAAGCCAATTATTACCATTGGACAAGATTCCAAATGAGCTCGAGGCAATTAGAGATGCACTTGCCAGTCTTTTTGATTCTGTATTTGTAAAAAATCTTATTGCCAGTCAAAGCTATGACAACTCTTCTGGTTTTTACAGCATGACATTAACCACGTACAATTCTCTTGGACTTGATATTCCGCTTGCACAAGATTTAAAACTAGTTTTGAATCCAACCGTAGACGGCAATACCGAAATTCCTATCAGTTTTGATTACTCTTGGATTATTCTAAAGTACATCAATGATTTCAATTTTGAATCATTCGACAATACTATTGAATCCGTATTACGTATTCTTTTTGAATTAGCAGAAATCAACGAAAAAACATTTTTAAATGAACTTATTAATACTTTTTATCCTGGTGCTAATGCATTAGTAGATTTTGTTAATCAGTTTAATAGCGTACACACAGACGCTTTAGCAACTTTAAACGACCCGAATGCCTCTTTTGATAATCAGGTAGAACATTTATCACAACAGATAGGAAGTTTGGATATCGACTTGCTAAAATTTGCTTACGATGCTCTTTTGAATGTTGGAAATGAAGGATTAGATCGTTTGAAAAAATTGTTTGCTCGCTATTTCGATAATATCGAAAAAAACATCAAAGAGGCTTTAACGCTTCAGTTTAGAATGGCTATTAATGAAATTAGCGTAGGGCTTCAATTTCCTCACAAATGGTTACGACCAGTTTATACAGGTACCGAAAATGTTACCACTGATATAGTTTTAGATCAACCTTTACCAGATAATTATTTTAGCTACTTAAAATTTGATGTTGGAAGCTTGGAATATTCTTCTAATCGCGGATTTATCTTTAATAATATCTCCAGTTTTAGTTTAAACAGATCTATGATTGGAAACACTGGATTAATCGCAGAGTTTTCAGGATTAAAAGTAGATTTAAGCAGAGATAAAAATATTCCTGAAGCAGATGCTGACGGAAGAGGAGCAGCATTTAGAGGAGTTTACGCTGAAAAAGCGGCTATTAAATTACCCGAAAAATGGTTTAAAAAAGAAAACGATGCTACATTACAAATCGCTGGAAAACAGTTATTAATTGGTACTGAAGGTGGAATTTCTGGAACAATCGGATTAGAATCGCTAATTGTTGGAAATCCTATCAGTGAGACTGATTACATGTGGTTTAATCTAGCCAAAAGTTTCAGAGTTGGTTTTAACAAATTTGATATTTCCTTCAAACAAAATAGAGTTATCTCTTCTAACATAAAGGGTGCATTAGAAATTCCAAAATTTAAGAAAGGTAATATTCCATTTATTGTTGACATTGAAGGCCACTTATACGACGACGGAGACTTTAATCTTACTGCTTCTTTCGATAAAGAAAATGAGCCACAAGCGAATTTATTTGGTCTAGTAGATTTCGATTTTCACAGTTTTGAACTTGGAAAACAAGATGACGATTATTATGTAGGAACATCTTGTTATGTATCCTTCCCCGAAGGGACATTAATGAACAGGTTGGCTAAAGGTCAAGGTTTTGATGTGGAAAAACTTCGCATTTATAGCGATGGAAACATTGAAGTTGAAGGAGGTTCTATCCCAATTCCGATTAATTTATCTGTGAATCTTGGACCGGTTCAGATGGCAGTAAGCAACATCAATTTTGGTTCAACACAAATTAATGGACATAAATATAATTTCTGGGGATTTGATGGTGCTATCAGTGTCAATCCGCTTGGATTAGACGCTCGCGGTGAGGGTATTAAATACTATTACAGCACAGAAGAAGGATTCAAAGATTCTTTCATCAGAATCCAGACTATTGAAGTCGATTTGATGATTCCTGGAACAGCTTCAGAAGAGTCTGCTATGGCTATTATTCATGGTATGATTTCGTTACCTCAACCAGGAGAATCACAAGAATTTATGGGAGAGGTTTCATTAAAACTACCTAAAGCTAAAATTACAGGAAGTGTAGGAATGCGTTTTGCGCCTAAATACCCCGCGTTCTTAGTTGATGCAGGTATTGAATTGCCTACAGGTATTCCGTTAGGATTTCTTTCAATCACAGGTTTCAGAGGTTTATTAGGATTTAGATATGTGGCTACTAAAAAAGCTGCTGGATTAACAGTAGATAATTCTTGGTACGAATATTATAAACATCCAAAAGCGGGAATTAATATTAGAAAATTCAGTGGGCCACCTGATTCTATGCAATATAAAAATCCGTTTTCTATTGGAGCGGGTGCAACCTTTGAATCAACAGGCGGAACCATTTTAAACATGCGAGCCATGTTATTGCTTTCTCTGCCGACTCTATTTTATATTGAAGCAGGATTAAATGTACTTGGTGACAGATTAGGTCCTATTGAAAAAGATCAAAGCACTCCTCCATTCTTTGCAATGGTTGCTTTTGGAGATGATTCACTAGAATTGGCGGCTGGAGCAGATTTCCAAATGCCTAAAGATGGCGGACAAATTATTCAATTGCACGCTTTATTAGAAGCTGGATTTTTCTTCAAAAATCAGAAGCCTTGGTACATCAATCTAGGCTCTAAAAAAGATCCAATTACCGCTAGAATCTTAACCTTATTTACAGCCAAAGCATTTATAATGTTGTCTGCTCAAGGAATTGAAGCTGGAGCAAGATTAGACTTTAAACTCGAGAAAAGCTTCGGACCTGCAAAAGTCAAATTATGGGCTTATTTGGAAATGGGCGGAAAAATTTCATTCAAACGTCCGCAAATGGGTGGTTACATTGCCGCTGGTGGAGGAATTCAAATTAAAATCTGGATCATTAATGTTGAAATTGTCTTAGATACTATTTTCTCTGTCGAATCATTTAAACCATTCTTGATTTATGCAAAATTAGAATTAAGCGTACGCGTTAAGCTTGGTTTCGTAAGAGTTCGTAAAAACTTCTTGATTGAACTTCAATGGGATATCAACAGAATTGTTGACCGTACGCCGTACAGTCCGCTTCCTAAAGGCACATATGGAGACGCTAATGACAACAGAACTGCCGATTCTGTAAAAGGAGTCCACATGCTTACAAACGAAGCTTTCTTGCTTGATTATTTTAATCAGATGCCTAGTCCAACTGCGATTTCTAAAGTGATTCCGCTAGACACTTACATCGATATTAAAATGACGAAAGGAGTATTACCTAACACTAGTCTTTCTAAAATAATTGGTGGATATACGGCAGATGCGAAAAATTACACTGATTTAATGCCTCCTGAAGCAACATCAAAAGCAGGCAGAAAACTTCGTCAGGTGAAACACCAATATTCAATTGAATCGATTGAATTACTTTCTGCAAATGGAAACTCTTGGGAACCTTATCATCCTTTTAAAGCAGTTGTAGATTCAACATCCAGAGATCTTGTAAAAGATTTACCGTGGGCGCAATGGCAAAAAGTAATCGATCAGTATGATAGCATTCGTGTATTGGCAACTAATCCATTTTCATACCTAAGCGCAGGAGAACCTGGCTGGCATGTTCCAGAACAATTCGGAATCACACCTTCTAAGTTATTCTGTGTCTCTGATAAAATTGAAGCAGAATATGTCAACTTTAAAAATAAAAAAATAGGAAAACGTTATTATGTACCTACTCAATATGAAGCAGATAGAATCAATGGTCTGTTCTTTAAACTCGTTGGTGAAACTCCTGAAATCGTGGATGGCAAGCTTTCTGGCGGGGATTTTATGAGCATTTCTGGAGAAAGCAACCCTCATGGTTTTAGAAGATCGCTTTCATTCAAAAATTATGATCAAGTCGAAATTATTTTCCCTGAATCTGCTATTGAACCAACTTTAAAACTTACAACTCAAGCCAAAACAGTCAATATTAGAGCCTATAGTTCAGTCTTTGAAAACGGAGATAAACTTGCAAAATATGTTCCTGTTAAAATTAGAAAAACTGCAGATTCAACAGCTCTTGAAGAAGTAAGCTATACTAAAGCAGAGCTGAGATCTCCAATAACTTTATTTGATGAAAACGGTGCTATTTTATCGAAGAATAAAATTGATAGAATTGTTATTAGTCCTGTGGCTGCAAATGCTAATGCCATTTTAGAAGTTAGAAATAAAATTGCTGCGCTATTTAATGCTACTTACACTTCAGCTGATGGAGAGTTTGTTGTATCTGAACCAAGCGATATAGTAGAATACGATCGCTTAATGGCTCTATTAGCAGAATTAAAAGCAGAGGCAGGTAACGATAACCCAACCGGAACTTCTGCTCCATTAACATTTACTCGTTTTTATGGATATAACGAAAAAGCCCTTTTTGCCTTTGATAAAGTTTTCAAATACAATGATACTTATTTAATTTCATTTCATCCGACACCGAAAACTACTGTTATCGCACAAATAGATGCAAAAGGAAATCTGTTAAGAGAGCGTTTATTGAATGGCTTGGTAACATCAATGCAAGTGGTAAATACTAATTTATTAATCACTCAAGCTTTAGATGCAACACAGTGCAAAGGAATTGGAGAAGCAATTGTTGATGATACTTTTATTGTGGGTTGCGTAGCTCCTACTGCAACAACTGCTATTGTTGAACTTGATTCTGAGTTAAACAGAAATTCTGGAATGCAGTATATGAATACGTATTCTGAAGGTTTCAACAAGCTGATTTCATTGCCCAATAATGAACTGCTTTGGATTAATACTTTGTCAGATGGAACTCAAATTAACTGGGTAAATGGTACCGACCGTTCTCTAGTTCGCCGTATAAAAGTAGATGAGGTCGCAATTAAAGTTCTTCAGCATAATAATACTGATTTCAGTTTGATTACTAAAAACAAAAAAATCATTCATTTCAGTATCGATGCAAGTGCTAAAACGATTACAGTAACAGATACAAAATTAGTTTCAGAACCATCCATTTCTGAAATTACCGATGCAGTAATTGCCAATGGCAAAGTATTGCTGACGGTTAAATTGACAAACGGAAAATTCGGATTGGCTCAAATTAATGGAACTGCTATTACAGTTGTGAAAAACGATGTCATTTTTGATTCCGCGGTTTATTTATCGAATAACACTCTGTCTGACAATTCTGTTATTGCTTATAATGAGAAATACCTATTTGTATTTAATACTTCATTAAGCCTTACGAGATTAATCGAAAGAGGAAGTGCAAATGAAAAAGCCTCTATTATTAACATTCAAAATGAACCTTCGGAGAATGAGATTCTAATGCTTTCTTCGAAACAAAATGAAAAAGGAATTTATTTCTCTCTATTTAATGATCAATTTGATAACTGTTCTTTATATCCAAAAGAAACTGTTTCAGTTATTTCTTCTGCATCTGCTTTGACAGAATCAGATACGTCTTTTGCGGACTTAGGTGGCACTGCTAAAGCGGTTTATACAAGAGAAACAAAATCTTCAAATTTATTGACAATTAATGCTCTTATTTGTTCTGCTGGGGGAGATTCTGATGATGATAACGAAGTAAACTACTCTACTTCTATTCAAGAAATTGGATGGTTAACTAAGGAAAGCGCGATGCACAATCTAACTATTCCTGGTTCTATCGCTGTTGCTGAAGATAATCAAGCAATGGAAGCTGCAATTCAAAATACGGTTCAGCCGATTTGGAGACCAAATTCAACTTATTGCTTAAAATTCACTTTGGCAGATAGAGTAGATGATAAAGACACTACTAGATTCGATTACTATTATGGTTTCAAAACATTAGGACCTGTTGGGCACTATCCTGTTCTAGATCCTGTGGTTCCTGCTGGACAAACAGTTGTTAAAAATGAATTGACTGATTTATCAAAATCACCATTGACTTCATTGAGACAGTATTTAGATTACAACCGTTCTTATCCAAATGCCGATGGAAGTTTATTATTATCTAAACCTTCATTCTATGGAAATGAGCAATGTAAAGTGTCATTGTTCTTTAAAAATCCTTATGTGTATCATATGCTTAAAGATTGGGATGCTTACGACAGCAGAGCAAAAATTGATGGTGCTTTAAATCTTATTATTAAAGATCCTTTGAATGATGTACTTATTCAATATCCGTTACCAGTACAAACCGTAGAAAATCCTACTACGTATCCGCGTGCAGAAAAAGAAAACACAAAATGGGTTGACGATAACGATCCTAGAATTCCTCTAAACATCCAAATGTTGCAAAACATGATTAAAGGAAGTACTGGTAAAATAAAATGTGACATTACAATTGGAGATGCCTTAAAACCAAAATCGTATGGATATGAGGTCAAATTAACCGATTTAAAACCTTCGAAATTATATACTGTTTTAGCGAAAAACTATTTCGATAAAAATCAAAATAATCAAATCGAAGACTCGGAAAATGTATTGGTGCACCAATTTGGTTTCCAAACTTCTCGATACAGAGATTTTGCAGAGCAAATTAATAGTTATGAACTAGATGAAGCTACAGGACGTAAAGCTTTATTTGATATACCATTAAGCTTAAGTGAGGATCAGATTACATCTTTAAACAATGTTATTTTTGGAATTGATGACACTCTAAGTAATTCAATTGCTTTAAAATATCAACATCTATTTGATCGCGCTATCGAGGGAATCTTAAAAATGTCTCCTGTTGATCCTGCTCAATCTACAGAAGTAAACCGAATTGTAAATACTAACACTGGTGATGTTGTGGCCCTTTTAGTTCGTAATCCAGAGCCATTCAATATTCCTAAAATTCCATTAGAAGAAATTCAAAAAACTATTGCTGTAGTTGACGATGCTGGCGTAGCAAAAACAAACTATCAAGTGTTGCATTCTAAAGATTATGCGCAGGTATTAATTATGAATAACAGTAAAAAAATTACTGATTCAAATTTAAATATCAAGTTCGAATATAGGATGTGGAATAATAACGGATCTACTGCACAGTATTCAACACCATTAACAGTTCGTGCTGCCGAGCCAGTAACCTTAACTATAGAAAATATAAATCTTTAAAAAACAATAAAAATGAGTTCTATAAATCTTCAAGAAAGCCAATCCTCAGGTTGCGAAACATACATCGCTATCGTTGTCGATGAGTCGGGTTCGATAAATGGCAATGAAGCGCAGCAAATACGAGATGGGCTGACTTCATTTATCAATTCTCAATCTCAAAGCAAAATTACACTTTCGTTAATCGGAATGTCTGGCAGCGACAGCAATTCAAGATCAGAGCACGTTATTCAAAAAAGAATTTCGGGAAATGCTTCCAGTTTTTTAAGTTGGATTAACGGTTTTGGTTCAAGATCAGCCGACACTCAATCAGATCACTGGGCTTCTGGTTTAGAAGTTGTGAATAACTTGACCGTAATTCCAGACGTTGTCGTAGTTGTTACAGATGGTTTGCAGGTCAATGATACCGATTTACTGAAAAATTTATATCAAAATCTGGATGATAAATCACATATTTTTGTTTACGGTGTTACAAGCACCGTAAACAATGCTACCGAGTTGGTAACACCGATTACTAACTTTTTAGGAAAAATGCCTGTACTAAAAAGCAACGGTCTTTCTATTCTAAATACAGACTATATAAGAGTTCCTGATTTTAGCACCCTAGGAGCAGAATTAAATCAGTTAAGCAGCGATCTGTCAGGCGCACAGATTGGATGCCTACCGAATGTGAGCATCATTCAAAATAAATTAGTTTATCCTGTTTTAAAGAAAGGTCTTGCCGTACACGAAAGTGCTGGTACTTTGGTTCTTAGAAACAAAAGTCGTGTTCCTCTTACTTTGCCCGCAGGAGTAAGAATCCATAATGCAAGCAGTCTAGGCGGATTGGTTTTGAGACTTCAGGATACTGTTGTTATACCTGGTTTGGCTAGTGTAGAAGTTGCCATTCGAATTGACGGAACACCTTCTGTAATGGATAGCTATAATGCTCTAATTGTTTTACCAAATGTTTCTAATCCTAGCAATTTTAAAATCAGTTTTACTGTAAGCAAAGAGATTTATATTGTTGATATTAATTCTAGCAAAACTGCTTTGCAATCTACAAGTTTACAGATCGCAGCAGCGGGTTCTAAAGGTATAGATAGTACAAAAGGAATTCATCTTCGTTGGCTTCTGGCTGGAGAATTGGGAGCAAACCACCTTCCGAAAGGAGATTTATATACAGGGGGCATTTCTAATTATAACAAACCTGATGATTTCGTAAAACTGTATAGAGCACCTTATTCTAAAGTTATCTATAACTTAGATTTAACAAAAAAACCTCAGTCTGTAGACAACAATAAAGCATTATGGGTTTATAAAACTCCTGCTCTGCAAAGATCAATCTATGTTTATTTTAAAAATAAGGCAAAATATCTTTTAACAAGAGCCAACATCAACCCAATGACAAATCCATCTGGTTTTATTGAAGCTTATGGAAATGAGATTATTGAGGTCGAAAATAAAAGTGAATTATTTTTTGCTGCCGAACTTAAGTTTAGTTCTGCGGATAGCTCTAGCACTGTTAAATTAGAAACGTTATCTGTTGCTGAAAACAGCATTGTTGCATCTAAAAGAGTTACAAATCGTAAAACCTATTCTTCTGCGCAGATTAATGCCATTCGTGTCATAGCCGAAAATGGAAGAAGCATTCGTTTTAAAGCAAATAAATGTTTATTAAGCGAAATCAATTTTGAATTTTATGGTGATTTTATTCAAAATGCAAATATGAATGGCAACTGGGATTTAAAAGGAAGATATGCTTTAACTACTAGTGACAGTAAAGCATTTGAACAATTAGAACCAAAGCTAAATGCTGTTCACGGAAAATGGTTAAAATTTAATGATGGAGAATATGTCAACATAAACAACTATAAAGACAAATGGAAACGTACAACAGCTGAAGGGGATAAAAACATCAAAGAGGTTGTTGAAAGTTACATCGATCTAAGTCTTGACGGTACAAATCCAACTGCAATAGAAACTGTCGAATTTAAAGACAATGTTCCTACTAATGAACCTCAAAATGGAGAAACGGCAGAATTTGCCCATAATACAACCGAAATATCTAATCTAGATTTATTGAACATTGCTGCAAATGATTATCATATTGCCAGAATGTTAGGTTTAGGATGCATTGACATTGATCAAGCAGTTCTTTCCGGAGAATATATCTATCTAACGGAATATGTTACGTTTAAGAATTTAGAAGGCGGAACAGCAGCTAAAGAAGTACAGCACCTTTCTATGAGTATTCCAACTTCTGTAAACACAGAGCGTTTGCCTATTCCTGTACAATTGAGTAAATTTTTACCAGGCCTTAACGCAGGTTCTGATGAAGATGATCAATCTGCAAAAATTACAGATCCAAATGGATATAGTTTTGATGGAAAGAAAAGATATGTGAGTTTGTTTATGAATGACATCGCCGATTACAGTGTAAATACTGCTTTCTTCGATTCTACTGATGAATTTGACGGAAGCTCTTTTACATTCCCAATCTATGCAGGAGTCGATTATAAATTTAAAGGTGAGTTGAATTGGCAAAAACCAGAATTAGCTTGTGACACAGCATATTCTAACGTTACCAAAGACTTAGCCACAGCTTCTTTTGAACCTTCGCCTATTATTATTCCTGAGTCGGGAAAATCATTTTTGAATGTTCGCCAAGAAAAAACAGGTTTACAAACCTATATATATCAAGGTTATGGCATTAATATTTTCTCGAGAGCAGCATCTGGAAGACAATTAGAGATTACTTCCGAAATTAAGCCAAATAATACGCTATTGCCTCCATCTGGAATTAATTCTTTACTGATTACAGAAGAAAATCCGTTGATGTTTACTTCGATGAGTGAACAGATTAAACTGAAAACACTTTTAGATAATGAGTCAATAACTGATAAGACTTATATCCGTCTTCTTTTTGAGTATTATTCTGCTCAGGAATTATTAAGTTATAGCATTCCAGATGGAATGACTAAAGAAGATGCTTTACTTTCTGATAAAATTTATCCGGATAATGAAGAGGTGTTTACCGATTATTTTAAACTTTATTTCAGAGATAGTCTTCCTCAAATTGAACATGCAAAAATTGCAGCTATTACTGATAGCTCTTCAAATGAACTAACCTCAATTATTAGAATTAACGAATACAAAATTCTAAGTAGCGGAGAAGACATTAAAATTAACTTAACCAATGTCAATAAGGATCGATTTATCGGAGGTATTTTAACGGTTGGTGAAGAAAACTATATAATTCAGAACATTAATGTTGTTACCACAGCAGGAAAATTTGATTATGCAGATGTCGAAGTCCTTAAAAAAGAAGTAGGCCAAAGCCTTTCTGACGGGAATGCAACAATCGATTCCGAACAGATTAAGCAAATCAAAAAACCAGTTAACGAATTATGTTCATTAGTTGAAAATATGCTAACGCCTGCAAACTGGCGCCAGCCAAGTCCGATTGGTTTTCATGTGCAAGTGCCACAAGCCTTAAAAACTGTTAATAGAGAAATTGTTTCACAAAAAGACAGTCAAGGAAATGATACTTTGCAGGTAGAAAAAACTCGAGGTATTTGGAGTGAAAAAGTAGTTGTTGAAAAAGTTCTGGAACAAGCTTTTCAAGTAGATGCAAACGGAGAATACGTATTAAATAACGACGGAAATCCAATTCCGCTCCCAACGACAGAGAAAAAACATTTTGGTTTATATCAGCTTACTTTCAAAGGATTAAAATTAGCTCAGCATCCACAATTCAATAATGGCAATCAACATTCTGTTGAATGGATGAACGGTACAGTTCGTTTATTTACGAAAAGCTGTTTTGAAGGCTCTACTCCGATTCCAGTAAAATCGAGAAAAGAATTTAAAGTTATACGTGCAGACAATATCGGAACAGACCAAGATTTAGTATTAACGATCAATGATCCAAATTTTAAAATTAAAAAAGACGGAACCCAAGAAATGGATCCGACTTATGATCATATTATTCTTGAAGTGGATGCGAACAACAGCCCAAAAGAGCAAAAAGTAAATTATTATCCAAGTTATAAAGTATATCTTTTTGCAGATTCTTCAAACGGAATTACAAAAGAAAGTATTCAGCCAAGAGAAGGAGAAAATACGCATTATTCAATTTTTGGAATTAGCAGCCATTCGAATGCTTATAATTATGATTCTAAAATTAGTGCTCCAACTCCAATGTATGCGGTTAGAATTGAAAAGCCTATTAAACCTGAAGATGTAAAAGGGCCATTGTATGCAACTAGACCTGACTTTTTTAACAGATCTACATACACCTTTACAACCAGATATACTCACAAACCTTATGGAATGCTACATTACAGAGCAAATGACCAAGCTTTATTAAGCGCTTTATACGAAACAGCAACAATTGCTGCAATTCGTGAAAAACTTAGTAAACTTGGAGGAAATAATGAAGCGTATTTTACTAATAGATGGCAAAATTTCTTAGACTTTAACGGACTTCAAAATGCCATTAATTATGAAACTTATCCTCCTGCAAGTGCTTCTGAAGAAAATTATCATTTCCCAATTCCTGATAGTGAGTTATTAAAAGCTGAGATTAATGAATTTATCAAATGGCATAATACAACACAAAATCAAAGTGTCCCTAACATAACCTCTTTAACTGCTCTTAATCAAATCATTATTCCGAAGACAGCGGGAATTGAAGAAGATTTATTAGCGATACATTTTATAGAACAAGTCATTCATGCCACTTTTGTGCCGCTTACTGAAGTTCCTGTTATTTACGAATATATTAATGGTAACGATTATGTACCGGTTAATAAAAAGCAGACGATTAAAGACAAGAACGGAAATATTCTAAAATATCCGCATCCTGATTTAGACATTGCACCAATGATGAAAATCACAGATACCACTCAGTTTAGAACTCAGTTTACAGATTTTAATCTAGACGGAAATTCACAAAACATTTATTTCTACGGTGTTCGTGAAATGGATATTAAAATGAATTTCAGTGAATTTAGCACTTTCTTGGGACCTGTAAAATTAGTTCCTTCTAGTCCGCCACAAACACCAGAGATTAAGAGAATTATGCCTGTTTTAGAAAATCAGGTTCTAGGAATCAAGCCTTCTGTTCAAATTGAATTAAATGCTTATAAACCAGAATACAACATCAGAAAAATAAATATCTATCGTGCAAAAAATATGCTTGATGCACAATCAATTAGAACGATGACTCCTGTTAAAGAAATTTTGATTAATGAGGACACTTTGTCTATTGATTTTAATAGTGTTTGGACAGTTTATGATGAATTTGAAGATTTAGAAAGTGTTCCTTTTGGTGATGGTCTTTTCTATAGAGTTACGGTTTCAAGAGAAATTGAATATGCTGATCCGAGTTCGACTGATCTTAACCCAATTATTAATATTGATTACACGCCATCTCAGCCATCAAAAATTACAGCTACAATAATTGCTGATAATATCGCTCCAGAATCTCCAGAATTAACAGCAACTGGCGCTCCAACTGGAGAAAATGAATCTGTATTGAAACCAGTTGTCTTTAGTTGGGAGAAAACGGTTCATAATGGTAAATATCATTTGTATAAAATGAATAATCAAGGAAACTGGGACAAAATTCAAGAGAAAACCTCTAATGACAATATTGTGACATTGGCATTACTTGAAACTAAACTAGAAACAGACGAATTGGCTACTAAAAATAGTGATGATGAAAGAATCTACCATCATTTCAAAGTGCTTGCTGAAAATTCTTCAGGCATGTTTAGTAGTGAAGAAAAAATTCTAACCCTATAAATTCTAAAATGAATCCCAACGAAATTGTTTGTTGGGATTCAAAATCAAGCTAATCAAAAATAATATTTACAGAAAGAAAATAAATTTCAAACAACATGGCAACAGACAGAACTAACATTGGCTACAAATTCGAAAACGGCGATATTCCGACAGGGGCAGATTTCCAAGAGGTGTTTAAAAGTTTCGTTCATATTGACGAGGATAAAGCCGATTTTCAAATGGTCGAAACAGGAACCGATGACCAGCATTATGTAACTCCTGCCCTTTTGCGCGCAGGTTTACAAAATATCGGTATCATTACAGGAAATAGCTACATGCCTCTTAAAGAGCATTTTGACTCTTTTGTTGGCAATACGATTACGCTACAATATTCGCCAATCAATTTCAGTGTTAAAGTATTTAAAAACGGACAATTATTACTCGAAAGAGAAGGCGAAGGAAATGATGGAGATTACATCATCAATTATGAAATGGCCAAAATTACTTTTTCGGGGAACATTGATAATAGAAATATTGAAGTCGATTATTGGTATAAAAATTTAACTCCAAATCCAGGAGGCGGTGGTTCTGGCGAACAAATTGACTTTACGAGTTTTTTACATACTTCAGGAAATGAAACTAAAAACGGAATCCTGACTTTCAACAACACAACTCCTACCTCAACAAGCGGAATTGTATTAACAAACAGTGGCGATGTTGCCTCAAAAGTATTGGATGTAACAGTTAGCGGTGCCGGAAGTGGTATTGCGGTTCAAAATACAGCAGCAGGAACTGGTATTAAGGTATCAAACACTGGAGCTGGAGCAGGCTTACAAGTAAACTCTTCTTCGACGGCAACAGGAAATCCTTTGCAAGTATCGAAAGATAATATTGTAAAAGCTAAAATTGATGCTGAGGGAATTGTTACAGCGAAAAGATTTGTTAGCGAAGGCGGAACAGCTGAAAAATTTGTAAAAGGAGATGGATCTTTTGATGATAAAGTTTACGCTGAAGACACAAAAGTAATTCATACTTCTGGTAATGAAACTAAAGACGGAGCTTTAAAATTAACGCACAATACTTCGGTAGATGATGTTTTAACAATTGAGAAAAATAATAGTGCAAACTGCTTAAAATTAGTTCAAAACTCTAGCTCTAGTGCGACTACTTCTACTTTTGACACTAGTACTGAAAATGTTAACAGAAAAGCGATTAGTGTTCAAAAAATACAAGTCGAAAAAGCCTTTATCACACACGACGGAAACGTATCGGGAACTTCATTTACAACCTTAAACGAAAAAGCAGATATTACAGATGGCTTTTTAACATTAGCAGCTTCTGATTCTGCAACTGCAATGGCTGGTCATGCAAAATTATACGCCAAAACAGACGGGACTACCGATTTGTATGTTATGGGTAGTGATGGGGTTGAGAAGAAGATTGGTGAAAATGGCGGTGATTTATCTGCTTACGCAAAAATTGATTCACCATCATTTATTGGGGTACCAACTGCTCCAACTGCTGCGGTTGGAACTAATACGAATCAATTGGCAACTACAGCTTTTGTTCTAGCGAATGCATCTCCTAGCATACCACATTTAGAATATGATAATAGTAATAAAACGGTTTGGAATAATGGTCAAGGAAATATTAGCACTAATTTAGCTTTCGGAGAAAATGTTTTATCTTCAAATACAACAGGAAATGTCAATACTGGAATTGGTCAACAGAGTTTGTTGAACAATACTACTGGATTATCAAATACAGCTGTAGGGTGGTCGTCTCTTAGAAATGTAGAATCAGGAAGTGAAAATACTGCAATTGGTTCTAACTCTCTTTCACAATGTAAAGGCAACAAGAACACTGCCATTGGTAAAGCGGCTGGAACGTACTTATCAACCGGTAGCGACAATATTTTCATAGGAAGAGAAACTGGTTCTGGGATAACTACAGGATCTGGAAACGTGATAATTGGATATACGGCTACTAATGCTACAGATCTAACTAATAACATAATTATTGCAAATGGTGTAGGCCAACAAAAAGCAAGACACGATGGAACAAATTGGACTTTATCAGGTAATGTGACAGGTAATAGTTTTATTAAGACAGGTGGTACAGCTTCGCAATTTTTAAAAGCTGATGGAAGTCTAGATAGTAATTCTTACATTAGTGCAGCTTCACCTGCTTTAACAGGAGTTCCAACAGCTCCTACTGCTGCGTTAGGAACAAATACTACTCAAATTGCTACGACAGCATTTGTAAAAAATGAAATCTCAAATGGAACATATACTCCTACAGTAACAAACGGACCAAATGTTACTGAAGCATTATTAACTAGAGCTTCTTATACACGAGTAGGAAATACCATTACCGTTTCGATTTCTGCATCAGCAACCTATAACGGAAATAATTCATTTGGTAATATTGTAGTTACACTACCTCAAAACAGGGCAACCGCACAAATTTTGGATGTTGGATCAGGCGTTGCATCTGAAATTGGAACAGTTTCCAGTTATCTACCTGTTTATTGCCAGTCTCAAAATAATAATTCTGTAAATCTTGTTTTTAAACCTGGTTCAGTAGTTACATCAAAATTTCAAATTGCAGCTGTTTTTCAATACTCAATTTTAGAGTAAAAAAAAATAATCTTAAACAATACATTAAAACAAATAAAAAAAATGGAAAATACAAAAATCAACAAAGAAGAAGCAAACACAATCAACGCAGAACAATTAAAGAAATTACAAGATTTTAATGTCTTTATGGATAAGGCGAGATTATCGTTGGGAGAATTGTCTATTCAATATGAGTTTCAAAAAGCAGATATTTTAAGTCAGATTGCCGTTCAGCAACAAAACTTCAATGAATTGGAAAAAGCCATTAAAGAAGAATACGGAGATATTCGTGTGAACATTGAAACTGGCGAAATCGTAAAGCAAGAACAAGAATAATTCTTGATCATAATTTTTAGATAGTTATTTAGGAACCACAAATTTATAGCCTGTCTGGCGTGGTTCCTATTAACTTTTATTAGAGCTTTTAAAGCCATTATTTGTACAAATTAAGTGCAAACTTCCATCATATTCTTCGTCTATTTACTTCAAAGACAATCTGCTTCATTTCAATTATTGCTTCCGATAAAACTTCAAGTTACAGCAATAAATTATAGCATTTCAAAAAAGTGAAATCAAAAAGCATCTAAAAATAGCTTTTCACTTCATCAAACTTAGTCGTTGCTCATAGCAATTCTTCTCTAAGTTGAGACAAATCATAATCAATTATAAACAAAGTATGGAATATTACAATATAGCCAAGTCATTGACTGCGGCAAAAAATGATTGCGCTGCCGGAGTCATGGGAACTTCCGTTACACTTACTGCAAATGCAAATCAATTTGTATCGACAATAAGTGTTGAAGATGCCAATGCAAAAGCAGATGCATGGTTAGCGGCAAATGTTCAGGCCTATGCCAATAATGTAGGTTCGTGCAGAATTACAGCCTGGAGAGGAGTAAATCCGTCTTGTGTTGTTGAACCTGATGTAAACTTATCACCTTTTAACTACATGGTTATTAGATACAAATGGGCATTAGGAGCAGGACAAGATTTCGACACTTATACCGGAATTATTAATTCTGGAACCACCTTAGATAATAAATGGATGGGATGGGGTCACGGATTTAATAACGAAATTCCAATAAATGCACAAGCTGCAGATTCTTACATCATGTGGGCTGGCGACAATACACAAGCAAATGGTGTAGAAAGCTGTCTTGTGAATTTTAGCAAAATAACCAGAGACTACCCAACCTTAAATACTGTTCAGATAAGAATGGCTGGCTCATGGTATAGAACTGTCGGAACAGGAAATATAGATGTAGAAATAGTTACGTATCTCGGCGGTACAATGCAAAAATCAGGCTATGACATCATTAATGTTGGCGGAACTCTGGTTGATCGAAAGAACTTTTCTAAAAAAGTACCTATCCAAGGAACCAATTTGGCTAAAAACATTGAAGCCGTTACTAATCTCGGATACATTACCTACATCAAAGACTCGTCTACAGGAAAAATCGTAATTAAATATTAAAAAACAAAAAGTATGGGAAATACAGGATACAAATCTTTTGGAGCACTCGAATTATATTATGTTGATGACGGAAGCCCAACAGGACAGCCAACTAAACCAAATGTAGTTACAGATCCTGATTATATCGCACCCGTTTTAGATACTACAACATGTGCTCCTAGCATCAGATATTATAGTGTAGAAAAAAGATTAAGCGCGAAAAAAAACAATTGTGGATCGGGATACAGTGGAAGCACCGTTACACTTACAGCTCTTGCAAATCAATTTGTTTCTACCATAAGCCTTGCAGATGCCAATGCGCAAGCAGATGCGTGGTTGGCGGCAAACGTACAGTCTCATGCAAATATCGCAGGAACGTGTGAGGTCACACCAACTGGTGGCGGAGGCGGAGGGTGTTTTGTTGAAGGAACGCTAATCACATTACCAGACGGAACAAGAAAAACGATTGAAGAACTTACAATTAATGAACTATTGCTTTCTGCCGAAATTGAAACATTGAAGGATACCAATATTGCTAATGAATTGTATAAATGGTCGTGCGAGTGTTTATCTGAAAATAGAATCATATCGCCTATTACAAAAATTACAAAACAAGTTGCTGACAAAACAATTATAGTTAATAATGGTTTATTGGAAGCCACTCCAACTCACTTACAATTAATTCAGCGCAATGGTTATTGGAGATTCATTCCTTTAGGAGATATTGCAGTTGGAGATAATTTATATACGATAGACCGCGAAATTATTACTGTTACTACTGTAACTGCGAATTTAGAAAAACGAAACATCTATCCAATGACTTTGAATCCATTTCACACCTATTTTGCAAATGGAATTTTAACTCACAACTATAAAGAAGCAAATCATAATGATAATTAAAGCAAAACGTCATCTTAATGAATAAAAATAATTTCTTCTTTTAAAAACTCTACAAGTATTTAATCCAAATTCTACCTAAAATTCTTTTTGAAATTGACCTTGAAATAATCTTTAGTCAAAAAAAGAATGTAGAATTTGGATTTACGCATATATCATTTCCAAAGAAAGATTTTAAATACATGCAATTATCAATAAACAAAAATGGATACAAATCATAACAGAATAAAAGTCTCCGACTTAGAAAAAAATGAACAAAACAAAATTTTAATAACCAATAGCAATGGTGAATTAGAATTTAGCGACATAAACGAAATCAGTTACAACTCCCTTGATTATATTGTTCCAGGCAAGGCTTTGGATGCAAGACAAGGAAAAGTTTTAAAAGATTTAATTGGTGATGTAAACGAGTTGCTTGCTTCAGATAATATCGATTTAAATACACTTCAAAAAGTAGGAGACGCAATTGAAGTGGTTCGTAATTCTTTAAGTACAATATTAGTAAACGATTTAAGTTCTGGCGGCACAACAAAAGCTTTATCGGCTGAAATGGGAAAAACTTTGCAAACCAACAAGGTTGATAAAGTTACAGGCAAAAGCCTTCTTTCTGATTCCGAAATTGCACGTCTTGCAACACTTTCAAATTATATTCATCCAACTACTCACGCTCCAAATATTATTGCCCAAGATTCAGAAAATCGATTTGTTTCTGATGCTGAAAAAGCGAATTGGAATGCAAAACAGTCTTCTTTAGGATTTACTCCTGAAAATTCTTCAAATAAAAATACTGCCAATGGCTATGCCGGTTTAGGAGCAGACGGAAAATTAATCTCTTCTCAGCTTCCTGCCATTACAGTAAATGATACTTTCGTTGTAGCTTCAGAAGCTACAATGTTAGCATTAATTGCCGAAACAGGAGATATTGCAGTAAGAACCGATTTAAGTAAATCGTTTATTTTAAAAGGCTCAAATTCAGCCATTTTAACCGATTGGCAGGAGTTATTATCTCCTACTAGTGAGGTTACAAAAGTTTTTGGAAGAAATGGTGCGGTTACAGCTCAAGCTGGTGATTACAATGCAGACCAAATTACTGAAACAGCATCAAGAAAATTTCAATCTGCAACTCAGCAAGCATTTAATGATGCGACAAGTTCAATTCAAACACAATTAAATTCCAAAGCTTCTACAACTGGTTCAGGAGCTTCAGGCACTTGGAGTATTAATGTAACAGGAAATGCAAATACTGCAGGTGGATTAGCCGTTCATTCGTCAACAAATAATGAACCAAACAAAATTGTAAGAACAGATGGCAATGGTTATATTCAGGCAGGATGGATCAATACCGTTTCTGGTGATAACGGAACTACTCCAATCAATAGAATTTATGCATCTGATGATCAGTATTTAAGATATTATACGCCGGCAAATTTTATTAATACTTTAGGATTAGCTACTACTGCAACAAATAGATGGTATGACGGTTGGGTTAATGCTCCTGGCTACGATGCTAATACTATTGGAGAGAATAAATCTGGATTCTCATATGCAAACAATTGTCCTTTAAACGGGCAATTAATACACTTTGGTTCGGGAGGATATAGCTTACAATTAAATTCTAATTATGGATCAGGAGTAGCAGATGTTAGATTTAGAACACATAATGGAGATGTTAATGTTTGGGGAGCTTGGGGAAGGTTTCTATCCGATGCTAATTATGCATCATACTCAGCATTTTCTGGGATTGTTAGTTCAGGAAGTGGCTTCCAAACTGCCAATTACGCTACTAATACGAGAAATAGAATTTGGTCTTTTGGTAACGCTGACGAATATGGCCTAAGTTACTTTCAAGGATCAGCTGGCCAAAATGGTGCAGATTCAATTGGAATCCATTTCGGAAATGCAACAAATGCAGGTTCTAAATTTATTTTTGCGACTAATGGCAATTTCTTAACATCAGGAACGACAACAAGTACTGCGTTAGGTATAGCTCAAACAACGGGAGAAGGGCAAGGCCTTTCTCTTTATGCCGGTGCCATAAACGGAAAACCCTCATATGGCTTAATGTTTGCTACAACATCAAACTATGGAGGGCATGGATCGGTAAGTGGAGATTGGGCAACCTATTTTACCATGGAGGGCGCTTCAAATCGAGGATGGGTTTTTCGTTTGGCAAATGCAAATATTGCCAGCATTAGCGCTAATGGTGTTTTTACAGGATCAAACTTTGTTGGTCCGTTATCTGGAAATGCTAGTACCGCAACAATAGCCAACCAAATGAACTGGAATAATTATGGCACTGGTCATACTATTTTTGATGCTTCAGCATCAGTATCTCCTTCAGGCACTTCTGTAAACAATGCCAATGCCCAAATACCTTGGTCTTCTACATATCCTTCTCTTATGGGCTGGAATGGCGCTAATACTTTTGGCCTTAGAGTTGACTCTTCAAGGGTTTCGGATCGAACAGATCGGGCAAATGGTAACCTTTACATTGATGACAATTATGGAAATGGTGTTGTTGGAGTCTATTCTTCAACTCGCTATCAAGGAATTTATGCTATGGGCGACGCTTATAAATTATCTGCAGATGGAACTGCTACTAATAATTGTTACGGATTAGCTTGGACACATTCTAATGTCGGTGGTCAGTCAATAGCTGGCCTTAGCCATCAATTATTGATAATGGAGGCAGGAACTACTAAAACAGCAATCGGTTCAGGAATTTGGACTTCGGGAGCTGTCACTGGATCAAGATTTGCTGCTGGATTTGATGCTGGAGTTGCCAACTCATTTTCGTGCGATGGATGGTTTAGATCTGGAGGTTCCTCAGGTTGGTATAATTCTACTTTCGGCGGAGGAATTTGGATGCAGAATACTACAAACGTAGAAATTTATGGAAATAAGCAACTTTTAGTTAATAACAATATTACCGCAACTGGAGATGTAGTAGCCTACTATTCCGATGAAAGATTAAAAACCAAGAAAGGCAATATTACCAATGCTATTGATAAGATTAAAACTTTAAATGGTTTTTATTATAAAAACAATAGTTTGGCAAAAAGTTTTGGCTATAAATCTACCGATCTGCAAATTGGTCTTTCTGCGCAAGAAGTAAAAGCAATTTTGCCAGAAGTAGTGACTACAGCACCATTTGATAGAAAAATTACAGAAGACGGAAATGAAATTTCTAAATCTGGTGAAAACTACTTAACTGTCAATTATGCTAAACTAGTGCCTTTATTAGTTGAAGCTATAAAAGAACAGCAAGCTCAGATAGATTTTTTATTAGCCAAAATTAATTAATGGCTTTAAATTCTTCTTTATCCTTCATTATTTACTGCTTATAATTCATAGGGAAGCTTATCTAAAACTACCTACTACTACTTTCAATGTGAAAGTTTCAACCTTTTCTATTTTTTCTAAAACCAGTAAAACTAAATAATTTAATCAATTGATATGAATACAAATCATAATAGGATAAAAGTATCCGACCTAGAAACAAACAGTCCTGATAAAATTTTAATTACAAATTCCAGTGGCGAATTAGAATTTAGCAACATTAACAACATCAGTTACAATGCATTGGATTACGCCCTTGAAGGCAAAGCTCTTGATGCTAGGCAAGGTAAAATCTTAAAAGGTTTTATTGACAATATTAATACTTTACTTGCTTCTGATAATGCCAACTTAAATACCATTCAGGAATTAGTAAATGCTATCGAAGCAATCCAAGCGTCGCTAAATACTATTTTGGTAAATGACCTTACAACTGGAGGAGCTACAAAAGCATTATCTGCGGAAATGGGTAAAGTATTGCAAAACAACAAAGTTGACAAAGTAACAGGAAAAAGCCTCCTTTCAGATTCAGAAATTGCACGTCTGGCAACACTAGCAAATTATACACATCCAACAACTCATTCACCAAATATAATTGCGCAGGATACGAGTAATCGTTTTGTTTCTGATACTGAAAAAGCCACTTGGAATGCAAAACAATCTGCTCTCGGATTTACCCCTGAAAATATTGCAAACAAAAATGCAGTTAATGGCTATGCAGGACTAGGTGCAGATGGAAAAATTATCGGGGCTCAATTACCTTCAATTGCAATTAAAAATACTTTCGTAGCTACTTCACAAACTGCTATGTTAGCATTAATTGCAGAAACAGGAGATCTGGCTATTAGAAGTGATGTGAATAAGTCTTATGTCTTAAAAGGAAACAATCCAGCATTAATAAGCGATTGGCAAGAATTGTTGACTCCGCCTGATGCTGTCACTACTGTTTTTGGCCGTAACGGAGCTGTTGTCTCTCAAACAGGAGATTATACAGCCGATCAAATTAGTGAAACTGCATCGAGAAAATTTCAAACGGCCAATCAAAATACTTTTAATGATGCAACATCTAGTATTCAGACACAGTTAAACTCAAAACAAGCAAACATCGCCGCAGGCAATACAAATCAGTATTTTAGAGGTGATAAAAGCTGGCAGACGCTAGACAAAACTGCTGTAGGTTTGGCGAATGCAGATAATACTTCTGATGCCGCTAAGAATGTTTTATCTGCAACTAAACTGACAACCGCCAGAACTATCAATGGAGTTGCTTTTGACGGTTCTGCAAATATTACAATCAATGCTGTAGATTCAACTGCAAGAATTGCTTCTAGCGAAAAAGGTGCTGCTAATGGAGTAGCTACACTTGATGCCAGCGGCATTATTTTAATATCACAGCTACCAAGCTATGTAGATGATGTTTTGGAATTTACCAATCTAGCTGGTTTTCCGGCAACTGGCGAGACTGGAAAAATTTATATTGCTAAAGACACTAACAAGACTTATCGTTGGGGGGGATCAGCATATGTCTACATTACAAGCGGTGCAGTAGACAGCGTTGCAGGAAAATCTGGTGTGGTAACATTGGCTAAAACTGATGTTGGTCTTGGAAGTGTAGACAATACTGCTGATGCTGCTAAAAATGTTTTGTCAGCTACGAAATTAACAACTCCAAGAACAATCAATGGGGTCTCTTTTGATGGTTCTACAAACATTACGATCGCTGATTCTACAAAAGAAAATAGCATTGTTGCGGGTACAACTTCTCAATACTGGAGAGGAGATAAAACTTGGCAAGCTCTAACTACAGCAAATGTTCCTGAATCTGGAAACTTATATTTTTCAAATGCAAGATCGATTGCTTCTGTTTTAACTGGATATAATTCTTCAGCTGGAACAATTTCAGCCTCTGATACTATTTTAACAGCTATTAATAAATTAAATGGAAATGATGCTTTAAAGGCTCCTCTTGCTTCTCCTACATTTACAGGAACAGTTACTGCGCCAATATTTTCTGGAGCTTTAACAGGAAATGCAGCTACAGCCACTGTTCTTCAAACCGCTAGAACAATTAATGGAGTATCTTTTAATGGTTCTGCAAATATTACTATTGCTGATTCGACAAAATTGCCTCTAGCTGGTGGAACAATGAGCGGAGATATTGTTTTTCCCGGAACTGATCGTTCAGAAGGCATTTTTGGAACTTACGATTCTACAAAAACGCAATCAATTTGGTCTATAGGAACAGCTTATAGAAGCTCTATCGATGGCTCAAATTTTGGCACTCTTTATGGTCTTGCTTACAAACATACCAATAATACATCAGGAGGAACTATGGCTGGCGGACATCAAATGGTGTGGTGTAATAATGGTTCTCCTAAATCTGCCATTGGTGATGGAATCTGGACAGCAGGTACAATTACAGGTGACGGCTCAGGTTTAACCGGTATCTCGCAAACGTTCAGTATCGGAGGAAATGCTGCTACAGCAACCAGATTACAAACGCCTAGGACAATTAATGGCGTATCATTTGATGGTTCTGCAAATATTACAATTCCGACAAATGATATTGATAAAGTTCCTCATCAAGACGGAACTAGATCAGATCTTAATTACAATAGCGCAGTTATAGCATCAGGTTTTTACAATGTTAATTCTACAGGAACTAATGGCCCAGGTACGTCTTACAACAACCTAATTGTTGCTAAAGGAATTGATACTGGATTGCAAATAGCAGGAGGCCATAATAATGATTCATTATGTTTTAGAGGATGGAGCTCGAATGGAACAACTTTTACGCCATGGAGACGAGTATTGCATGACGGTAATTATAATTCATATTCTCCAACCTTAACAGGAACAGGAGCCAATGGAAATTGGGGCATAAATATTACAGGAAGCGCTGGCGGTTCTTCAAGATATGTCGATCTGTTAGCTAATAGAACCGATGTCACCGCTTATCCAATTCTTTGGGGGGTTAACCAAGGAACAAATCCAATAACTGGTAATGCCTCGACTTACGCATTTTCATGCGATGCTGTCAAAATCCAATCAAGTACAGGAACAGTAATTGCGAATAACTTTAGCGGAAGCGGAACAGGTCTAACTGGAACTGCTGGTTCATTAAATATTGGAGGAAATGCAGGCACTGCAACTTCTGCACAAAGAATATCATTCAATGATGGTCCTCGAACATTAAGCGATCGTTTGCCAAATACATTTGCCAGAACAGTTAGTTTTGATTTTGTCAATGCTGCAACTGTTGGCGGTTCTGGAAATTATGGAGGTGTTATGACATTTTTTCCGTGGGATGGTCTTACATCTTCTACTGGAGACTCTTCTTATCAACTTGCTTTTAGAAATGAAAGCGGTATAAACGGTTCTGGATTGCCAGGCCTAAGGCTTCGTAAAGGAATTGATACAACATGGGGAGGATGGTACGATATTTTACATTCTGGCAATTATTCCTCTTACTCTGCATTCTCTGGAGCAATCACAGGAGCTTCCTTAACCGTTACAGGAGATGTTACTGCTTTTTCTGATGCCAGAGTGAAAGAAAACATTAGACCAATTGATAATGTAATCGAAAGAATTCAAGCCTCAAGAGGAGTTCTCTATGATCGAATTGATAACGATCAAAAAAACAATATCGGATTTATCGCTCAAGAACTTGAAGAAAATTTCCCTGAATTGGTACTGACAAGAGAAAACGGGACAAAAGCTGTTAAATATCAAAATGCTGTTGCTGTAATATTTGAGGCTGTTAAAAAACAACAGACACAAATTGAAGAACAGAATCGAAAAATGAAATTTATTCTTGAACAATTAAACCTAAAATTATAATGGCACTTTCAACAACTGGTCCTCTTTCTTTAGGAGACATAAATGCAGAATTAGGCAGAACCAGAACAGCATCCATATCTTTGGATGCTGCTGAAAATGGCTCTTATGGCACAATTAACCAAAATAGCCCCTTTAGACCTTCTAGCTCTAATCCAGCCTCAGTAAGCGAATGGCGTGGTTATAATCATGCCGCAACTGCGCCTTCAATAACTATCACAAGTTACAGCTCTGGTAATTTATATTTTACGATTGCTGGCACTGGTTATTCTCCTTCCACATTAACGGTGAAAGCTAGTACTACCTCTGCAACGGGACCTTGGGCTAACAGTACTGCTGGATCCAATTCACCTAGAGGAGTTTCTATTCCAACTGTAACTACTTGGTATATGATTGAAGATGCACTTAATACTTCTATATTCTCTAATGTATATCAATTTGTGGTTGCTAATGATACTACACCTCCGAGTATTCCAACTGGTTTATATTGTAACGACGGAGACGGAGAAAGCACAACATCCATCTTTATTGGATGGAATGCTTCAACAGATAACAAAGGTGTTGAAGGTTATAACTTACAGCGAAAAGCAGGCGCTAATGGAACGTGGGTTACTAGATACTCAGGTCCAAATACATTCTATTATGATACTGGAAGTTATAATACCTTATACTATTTTCAAGTCAGAGCTTATGATGCAGCAGGAAATTACTCCAATTTTTCTTCGTCAGCAAGCTGGAGAACGGGTGAAATTGTTTGTTTTGTTGAAGGCACCTTAATTACATTACCAGATGGTTCACAAAAACCTATAGAAAAATTAAAAATTAATGATTTATTGCTTTCTGCCGAAATTGAAACTCTAAACGACACTAATGAAGTAGCTAAACTGTATAAATGGTCTTGTGATTACGTAGCAGAAAACAGAATTATAGCACCTATAACTAACATTGAGCCAAAAATTGCCTACAAAACAATCATTTTAAATAACGGATTGTTAGAAGCTACGCCTTTTCACTCGCAATTAATCCAGAGAGAAGGCATTTGGAAATTTATTCCAATCGGTGAAGTTGTCGTGGGAGATAAATTATATGGTTTATCTAAAGAAATCATTCCTATAACCTCAGTATCTGTCAATTTCGAAGAAAGAAAAATTTATCCGTTAACCCTAAGCCCTTCTCATACTTATTTTGCAAATGGTGTTTTAACACACAATATTAAACCACCAGATCCGGTCTAAATGAAGTATAAAATCAATACAGAAGATTTAACCAATATTAAAATAACTGCTATTCAAGATATTCTTCCTTATGAATCAATTGGTATTTGGGTAATAGATAAACCTATGAGTGACAATTCACGATACTTATTTCAAAACCAGATGCAAAAAAAATGGTGGGAAACTGATGATTTAGGAAGATATTGCAATCATTCCTTAACACCTAACACTATTGTATGTCTTCAAAATGATAGAGTAGAATTAATAGCAAAAATACCTATTCAAAAAGAGACAGAAATACTGGTAGATTACCGAACAATAACAGAATGCATTGGTTACATTCCAAATTTAAATTTTTAAAAACATAAACACAACTATAATCGCACTTTCAAAACTGATCTTGACAACTGCAAAAGCATGACAAGGGCTCATGGGCATTGGGTAAAATAAAAGCTTACAGCATCCAGCATAATTTTAGTGAATATGTGAAAAAGAATACCCTCATTATTATCAATCGATTGAAGAAGTTTTAAAAAATAAGGCATAAATAAATTATTTCAATAGCCTGACTAAAGCCAGCTAAAGAAGACTTTTGTCTTCCGAGGTTGGCTTTAATTTATTTTAACCATAATTAATTCACTTCATGACTTCCATTCTAAATTATTTTGCAAAAAATCGTAAACTTGATGATAATTCTTTCTGCATTAACCAATCAATAAAATCACTATTTTTAAACAAACCTTCATTCTTTGCATTATGAACGATAAATCTCAGCTTTTAGGTTCCATTTTCAGACATCTTGACGGATTAGTTACAGCACCTGTAGCAATAGCATTCGAAAACAAATCGGTTTTAGAATTTATATTAAGCAAAGAAAAGCTCACTTTATCTGAGCTTACAGCCGCTTTTAAAGCCAACGAAGGTTATCTGAATGTCGCTTTGCGAGTTTTGGCTTCTCAGGGTTTTCTGGATTATGAAGTTGATAATAAAAAACAGGAAATCACGATTTCTGTAAACCAAAAAACAAAAACAGCTTTTTCACTGTTTTATCTCTATGAAGATGTGGTGAATTTGCTACAATTATCGATTCAGTTTCATCCGCGTTTGTTTGAAGATGTTCCTTTTGAAAAGCTCAATACTATTTTTGAAAAATATAAAAAAAGATATGGAATTGAACCTTCAGATGATCCGCTGAAAAACAGTATCCAGGAGCAAATTTTAAAACATATTGAAGGTTATCTGATTGGTCCGACAATTGTACGTCTGGCAATGAACGGAATGTTTCATAAGTATTTTATGGAAACTTCTTTCAGACCCGAAGAATTTCATAAATCACCAGAAAATTTTAAAAAGATATTAGACTTTTTTGTTCATTTGGGTTGGTTTCTAGAAAAAAATGGCAATTATCAATTTACCGAAGCTGGTTTGTTTTTTGCTAAAAGAGCCAGCGCTTATGGCGTTACGGTTTCTTACTTGCCAACTTTTGCCAAAATCGAAGAATTAATTTTTGGCAATCCAGATATTTTGAGAACGGCTGAAGGTGAAAACGAACTTCATGTAGATCGCGAAATGAACGTTTGGGGAAGCGGCGGCGCTCACGACACTTATTTTAAAGTAGTTGACGAAATTCTGATCAAACTTTTCAATCTCCCTATTGACGAACAGCCAAAAGGAATCCTAGATATGGGTTGCGGAAATGGCGCTTTTCTACAGCACATTTTTGAAGTAATTGACAGACAAACTTTAAGGGGAAAAATGCTCGACGAATATCCGCTGTTTCTAGTTGGTGCCGATTACAATCAAACCGCTTTGAAAGTAACCAGAGCCAATCTAATCAATGCAGATATTTGGGCAAAAGTAATCTGGGGCGATATCGGACGTCCTGATTTACTGGCCAACGATTTGAAAGAAAATTATAATATTGACTTGAAAGATCTTCTGAATGTGAGGACATTTCTAGATCATAATCGAATTTGGCAAGATCCGAAACAGATTAATGAAAATAGAGTCAGTACCTCAACGGGTGCATTTGCATATCGAGGAAAAAGAATTAGCAATAATCTAGTTGAAGATAATCTTTTGGAACATTTACAAAAATGGTCACCTTATGTACACAAATTTGGTTTGCTTCTGATTGAACTTCATACCATAAATCCTAAATTGACAGCCAATAATCTAGGCAGAACTCCTGCAACAGCTTATGATGCCACACATGGTTTTTCTGACCAGTATATTGTTGAAATTGATGTTTTTAATTCGATTGCGGCTGAAGCAGGTTTATTTCCGGATAAATCCATTTTCAAGCGATTTCCAGATGCTGATACGGCAACTGTTAGCATCAATTTATTGAAAGGAAAATAAATAAAATGTAACGTTTAAAATTAACCGAAATACTATATTTCACCCCGCTGGGGCTCTTTCTTAAACCGCAATTCTATTTCTATAAATATTTCGTCCCTCTGGGACTTTCCTAAGACACATTGTAAAGCTAATATATTGTTTCATTGGGATTTGAAAAACGTTTTCAAGCTCTGGAAGAGCAAAAACATTTATAGAAAAAAATTCAAAGACAACGATTAAAAAGCTACAGCGGAGCGATATATTTCTGAAATCAAAAAGGAGCTGTCTTTTCAGGCGCTCCTTTTTGAATTTTATATCAATTGAAAACAAATCATTTCCCACCAATCAACTCCATAATTTTGTCATAAATTGCTGTATTCTGATAAACTCCCATGAATTTTTCAGATCCTGGCCCATAAGCAAAAACTGGAACAGGAATTGCCGTGTGATCGTTCGTGCTAAAACTTCCGTGAACGTATCCTTTTTCAATGCTTCCGTCAATTAGAGATAATCCGCCCGTTTCGTGATCTGCAGTTACGATTAGCAAAGTTTGCGGATTTTTATCTACAAATTCCATTGCCTGGCCAACCAATTTGTCAAAATCCAACATTTCTCTCACCACATATTCTACATTGTTTTGGTGTCCGCCGTAATCGATTTGAGCGCCTTCAGCCATTATAAAAAACGGATTTTTGGTTTTTGAAAAAGTAGTTGTCGCTTTCGCTAAAGATTTGGTTAGAAAATCTCCTCTTCCGTTTTTCATAGAAACCACCGCTGCATCTTCTAAAACTACAAATTTGTTATTTTTAATCGTATCCAAACTCGCAAATTTATCTGAGAAAGTATAACCCTTTTCAATTAAGATTTTAGACAAATCTTTTCCATCTTTTCTGGAAATAAATTCTTTCTGCCCTCCTCCTATTAAAATATCTGACGGATTTGAAAGAAAATCATTTGCAATTGGCTCGCTTAAACTTCTTTCTGGCTGATGTGCATAAAACGCCGCTGGAGTTGCATCGGTAATATTTCCAGCAGAAATAATGGCCGTTTTATAGTTTTTCTTTGCCAATTGCTGTGTAATCAATTCAAGAGGTCTTCTGTTTTCATCAACACTTATAAAACGGTTATTGGTTTTATGTCCCGTAGCCATTGCCGTTGCGCCTGCAGCAGAATCTGTGATATAACTATCCGAAGCTTTTGTGATTGAAAATCCTTGAGTCGGAATATTAAATAAATTCAACTGTCCTTTGTTTGCCGTGTAACCAGAATAGATTTGCGCTAATCCCATTCCGTCTCCAATTAAGAGAATAACGTTTTTTGGACGCTTATTCTTGAAAACATTTTTAGGAACATAAGCTTGATGAAATTCTGTATTCTGGTAAAATGTCGTTTTAATATTATTTATAAATTCAGTCAGTTCGGCTACTTTATCCGTTCCGATAAAGTCAACTTTTAAATTCATCAAAGTCATATATGTATTCACGTTGTCTTGAGTGGCCCAGAATCTTATCTTTTTGTTTTGATCGTGGACTTTTTTGATAATGGCCTGAATTTTTTCAGAATCGGGCTGCGTCAAAACACCTTTTCCGTTCCAAACTGTGATTTGATGTAAATCTTCACTGATCATCTCAACTCTCGCTAATTGATCTGGAGTATAATTTTCATTCAGCCTTCCGTCAAAATAAATAAAATCTGGATATGCCGCCCATAGTGACGGTAAAGGTCTATTTCCAGAAATAACCACTTTTATGTTTTTATTCGAAATAATATCTGGAAAAATCTTTAACTGCTGCGTAATTGCTTTTAGAGTCGAATCGGCATCCGACTTTATATCAATCATTAAAATCAATGGCTTATTACTTGGATATGCTTTTCCTCCCAACGTTTTTAATTTATTAGAAAGCGGTTCTAAATACAGACTTTTTAATGTATTGTGAGTAGCAATTTCCTTAGAAGTGTGTGCGACAAATAATTCATTATTTACTAAAAAGACATCGGCTTCTATAACGCCTGTTTCGTTAGAATAGGCACCATAAAATGGCAATTTGCTTTCGTAATCGTTATGAGAATGAATGTTAGAAGAGGTGTATTCTTGCGCTTGAGCAAACAAGCAAAATTGAAGGCATAAAAGGGTGATTATTTTTTTCATCGAAAATAAATTAAACAGCAAAAAGTCGTAGGTTACTCCTTGCTATATTGAAACAAAAAATGTCTTATTATTTTTTTACAACTGCAGTCTCCTGACTAAGACTGCAGCGTAAAAAACTAAAAAAACACAACACAATTTTTTATTACCAGCCTTGGTTTTGAGTCAAAGCTCCTTTACTCACTGCAATTTCATCTGGCGGTATTGGCCACACATGATGAATTGAAGGATTGAAATTACGAGCAGGATAAATAACGCTTCCGTTATAATGGTGCAATGGTTTTGCGTAAGTTTCCTTTGCATCTCCCCAACGCACTAAATCAAAATGACGGTCTGTCCACTCGCCTGCCAGTTCGCATCTTCTTTCTCTTTTTAAATCGACCATTGTAGCTCCAGAAATATCTGCAAGACCTGCACGGTGACGAATCATATTGATTTCTGTATCTGCATTTTGACCTTTCATTAATTTCGCTTCCGCTAACATTAAAATCACATCAGCATAACGTAAAAGAGGCACATTTAAAGCTGTTGAAGGCTTGTCTCCATTCGCATTTACATAACGGATATCAACTCCACCCGATGTTGTTTTTGGATAACTGAATGGCTCCATATATTTTTTAAACTGATACCCCGTTCTGTTACTTGAACTTACTACGTGGTTTCCTTCATTAAAAGTTACGGTTTCTCCGAAATAAACAAATTTGTCTCCTTTTTGTAAAATCGTAGCACTGCGTCTTTTATCGTTTGGATCATAAGCATCAAATAATTCTTTTGTCGGATAAAAATTTCCCCAGCCGTTGTAAACTCCCCAACCTTTATCTTCTAGACAAACTCCAGGAAAAATAGAACCTAAAGAAGTATTTTCTGCACTTGAAGTTACAGACCAGATATACTCTGAAGACCAATTGTTGCTGATTTTAAATACATCTTCAAAATTGTCCAATAATTTGTGCTTTCCGCTAGCCACAATCATATTGGCATATTTAATGGCATTGTCCCAATCTTTTGCATACAAATACGTACGTACTAAATATGCCCAAGCCGCAGTTTTGTGAGCGCGTCCGCGATTGTCTGGTGTAAGCTGATCGAAATAAGGCAATAAATCTGCTGCTTTGATTAAATCTGCTGCAATGTAAGCGTAATTTTCGGCTACATTTTTAGCACGAGGCACATAAACATTTGTCGGGTTTGCTCTGTCTTGAATTGGAATTCCTGCACGATCGTCTCCGTAATGATAGGCCAATTCTAAATGCATTACAGCGTGATTAAAATAAGCTTCTCCCAACATTCCGTTTCTTGTTTTTTCATCCAAAGCAATATTTGGAATGTTACGAATCACGTCATTACAACGTTTCATAATTTCGTAGTGAATTCTCCAGATATCTTTAGTATCCGATTCTGATCCGTCTACAATAAAGTTTTTGATTCTTTCTGCATTTTGCCTTGGTTTTGTACCAATATCATCGCTGGCATTATTTAGCCAAAAGAAACCGCGACCGTACATATTATCATCAGAATACAAAGCATAAATTGCATTTACTCCTGCTTTTGCATCTGCTGGTGTTTTCCAGAAATTCCCGCTCGAAGGAGCTCCTTGCGGCACAACATCAAGTTCGCTTTCGCAAGCCGAAGTACTTATCAAAAGAACAAAACTCAATAATAAAAGACTTATTTTTTTCATTTTAATTGTTTTTTATTTTTTAAAAAGTTGCGTTAACACCTGTCATGTAAATACGAGAAAGCGGATAACGTCCTAAATCCATTCCGAAGTTTTTAAGCCCAACTTCAGGATCCATTCCAGAATAATTGGTAATCGTAAATAAGTTTTGTCCTGAGATGAAGAATCTCAATTTTGCTTTTCCATTCAGCCAGCTTTCTTTTATTGTATAACCAAGCGAAACGTTTTTCAATCTTAAGAAAGAAGCATCTTCGATGTATAAATCAGAAATACGTCCGAAGTTGTTGTTATTGTCTGTTGACGAAAGAATTGGAACATTTGTATTGGTATTTGTTGGAGACCAAGCATCTTTTGAATCTGCCAATAAATTGTAACCTGGAAAAGAAGCATTTAGACCTGTATATCTTACGGCATTGAAAACACTATTTCCTGCAGCTCCAGTGAAGAAAATATTCATATCAAATCCTTTGTACTTGAAATTGGCATTTAAGCTATACGTTGTTTTAGGAAAAGGACTTCCTAAAACTACTCTATCGCTATTATTGATTACACCGTCGCCGTTTTCATCTTTAAATTTAATATCTCCAGCAACCGCATTTGGCTGATACATCACACCATTTTTGTTTACATACGCTTTCACCTCATCATTGCTTTGGAACAATCCGTCAGAAGCATATCCGTAGAAAGCTCCAACTGGACTTCCAACTTGGTAAATATTCGCTAAAGGCAAACTACGAACTCTGCTTAATCCTAGAGGTTCTAACGAGTTTAAATCGTCTTTGATAGAAACAATTCTATTGCTTAAAAAGCCACCATTTGCCGTAACATCAAATTTAAATTCTCCACGAGTTTTTTGATACGTTAAACTCACCTCGATTCCTTTATTTTCTACATCTCCCGAGTTTACAATTCTTCCTTGCGGAGTTCCAGAAACTCCAGGCAATTGGTCACGAACCAACATGTCTTTGTTTTTCTTGACGTAGGCATCAACAGATCCTACTAAAGTGTTATTTAACATGGTAAAATCTAAACCAATATTAGTCTGTTCAGAACTTTCCCATTTTAAATTCGGATTTGATAATTCGCTTTCAGCATAACCATAATTGATTGATGGCACAGCGCCAATTAAAGCTTGAGTCTGAACTAATGGCACACTAAATTGGTATGGTCCAAGATTTCCTAAATTCCCAATTTGTCCCCAGCTTGCACGAAGTTTCAAATTGCTGATGATTGGCTCAATACCTTTCATGAAATTTTCTTCAGAAATTAACCAACCTGCAGAAACTGAAGGATATACTTTCCAGCGATTATTTTCTAATAATTTTGAAGTCCCATCACGACGAACAATTCCGGAGATTAAATATTTCTGATTGAAATCGTAATTAATTCTTCCCACATAAGAAGAAATAATTTCATCTGATCTTCCTGCTGCCGTCTGCTGAATTAATTTTGCATTCAATAAATAACGCTGTGATGGATCTTCGTTGTCAAAACCAGTTCCCTCAACGGTATAAAAATCTCTTTTCGTTTCTTGATACGTATATCCAGCCAAAGCTTTTAAATTGTGCTTTCCGAATGATTTCTCATAAGAAATGGTTTGCTCGCTCAATAAATCGGTAACTGTTGAGTTTTTCAACGTCAATCTGTTGAAATCGAATATTTTTCCTGGTTCAGTAACCTTTACTGTAAAATCTGTTGCATTATCTTGAATTCTAGTATACCCCCAGTTAGATTTTACTTTTAAACCCGGAACAATTTCCCATTCAGCATACGGATTGATCAAAATGGTAGAAATCGGATTTTTATTGTCTAATCTTTTCAAATACGCCACCGGATTGATAACGTCTCCATAAGAACCAACATATTTTTCTGGAACACCACCAAACTGCCCTGAACCATCTTCTCTGTAAATTGTTGCATTTGGCGGGTACAAAATTGCTGCTTGAATGGCTCCTGTGTACGAGCTTGAAGTGTTAGCAGTCTGACCATCAGTTAAAGAGTACGAAATATTTTCTCCGATGGTGAAATTATCAGCCAATTTAAAAGAAGAATTTGCTCTTACAGTATAACGTTCTCCATAAGTATTTAACAAAATACCTTCGTTTTTTCTGTAGCTTCCAGAAAGAAAGAAATTAGATTTTTCTGTTTTTCCGTTTACGGAAAGAGACAAATCTTGAATTTCTCCTGTACGGAAAATTTCATCCATCCAGTTTGTTTTTGTTGTTCTTGCAGTTGGTTCAAATGTCGGATCGAAAGCAGGAATTCTCGGCAAACCTGCATTATCTCTCGCAAGATTCATAGCATCAGCATATTCTGCAGCATTTAAAACCTCTAATTTTTTCGCTACATTCTGAAAACCACCTTGGTAATTTACATTAACATTAATTTTATCTGAAACTCCCTTTTTAGACGTAATTAAAATTACTCCCCCAGAAGCTCTTGCTCCATAAATTGCCGCAGAAGCCGCATCTTTTAAAACGTTTATCGAAGCAATATCATTTGGATTTATCGTATTCAATGATCCGCTGTAAATGATTCCGTCCAAAACAATTAGAGGCGTTTCAGCGTTCAAAGATCCAATACCGCGAATGTTGATTGTTGGCGATGCAGTAGGGTCACCACCATCGTTGATTACGGTAACTCCAGCAACTGTTCCTTGCAATAATTCGGCAGCATTATTATATGTTCTGCTTGAAGTTTCTTTCATAGAAACAGAACCAACTGCGCCTAAAACTTCATTCTTTTTTACACTTCCGTATCCCATTACCACAACTTCTTGAAGCTGTTTTACGTCAGCTGCCAATTTTACAGTAATATTTTGTGAACTCGTTACTTTTACTTCTTGCGTAACATATCCCACATAAGAAAAAATAAGCGTGGCTTCAGAAACATTTACTTCCAATTTAAATGTTCCGTCAAAGTCTGTCGCTGTTGCTGCGTCCGAACCTTTATCTTTAATTCCGACACCTGGTAAAGGCATATTATCGTCTCCTCCAAAAACAGTTCCTGAAACAATAATTTTATTCTGATCTGCAGAAGCAACTTTCTGATTTTTCTTGATTACGATATTGTTGCTCACAATCTCATATCGAAGCGCATTGCCGCAAATTTTATCCAACGCTTGTTCTAGCGTTACGTTATTCAATTTTAAGCTTAATTTCTGATTGGCGTTTACTTGGCTGCTTTCGTACATAAAATGCACATCAACCTGATTTTCAATTTTTTGAAATATATTTTTTATACTCTCATTATCAACTTTTAAAGTGACTCTTTTGTTAATGTCAACATTCCCGGCTTGTACTGTTAGTGCGGCAAAAAACAAAGTCATAAATAGGAATAATTTTGTTCCCATTGTCCTTATGCTCTGACATTTTGCGGCATACCGCATTTGTTTTTCATTCATAGTTTTTAGATTTAGTGTAATTGTTTTGTTTATTAGTTTGCTACGTAGTTTTATTTTTATTGCTTAAAGAATTATTCGATTTTATAAACCCCAGAATCCATTTTGTATTGAGCGTTGATGATGTTGCACACCAATCCAATCACCTGATCGGCAGGCAGTTCTTTAAAATAGGCGCTAATCTTTAAATCGTTTAAACTCTTGTTTTTGACTTCGATCGAAACGTTATAATTACGATTGATTGTGGCCACAACTTCAGAAAGAGGTGTTTCTTCAAAAAGCATAATATTTTTTCGCCATAGCGAAATGGTATTTACTGGAATATCTTTAAAAGCTTTAAGTTTGTTATCCTTAGATTTAAAGACCACTTTCTGACCTGGCGTTACAAAGACATTTTCATCTGTAACAGTCGATTTCACGTTTACTCTTCCTGTTGCAACTGAAACTTCTTGCGTCTTTTGATCCGGATAAGCTTGAACATTAAAGCTGGTTCCTAAAACCTTTGTATCCATTTTATTGGTATGAATGATAAAGGGATGTTTCTTATCTTTTGCTACATCAAAAAAAGCTTCCCCACTTAAGTACACTTCTCTTGTATCTCCTTTAAACTCTTTTGGATATTTAAGAACACTTCCTGCATTTAGCCAGATTTGTGTTCCGTCACTTAATTTTATATGAGCATGTTCTCCTAGTTTTACTGCAAACTGCTTGTTTTCTATAGCATTTGATGTTGAATAAAAAAACACCGATAATCCGATTAAGAAAACTAATGAAGCTGCAACAGCCCAGCTTTTGTATGAAAGAGCAATAACTTTATTGGTATTCTTTATTTGTCTTAATTCCTTTTTCAGTTTTGAACGGTCCGATTGAACCGTTTCCATATTATCAAAAAAATCATCTGTACGATCGTACCATTTATTCCACATTTCTTGTCCTTTTGGGGAATACTTTCCTTCTAAAAAATTTTTGATTTCGTTATTTGAATTTTCAGGCATTATAATTTCTTTATGTCTATACTAGTATGTCTTGGGAATTGTAATTTTAGGTAGGCACAAAAGGTTACGCTTCTGTTAAGAAAAAAATTGGATTCTTAATCTGAAGTTTACTTTTAATTGAATTCGCCCAAATAAGTGCGCATGAATTTCAGCGAATAGGTAATATGGTATTTTACTGTTTCGATGGAAACATTCAATTCTTCGGCGATTTCTTTATTGGTGTACTGTTTTACTCGACTGAGAATAAAAACCTCTTTTGATTTTTTAGGAAGTAATGATGCCGCTTCGTCAACCGCTTTTTGCAATTCATCATAATAAATAGAATCTTCGATTGCATTATAACTGGTTTGCGAAACAGTGTTTTTTTCTAAAACTTCTTGAATGTATTGATCGGTAACTTCATGCGATTTTATATAGTCTAAAGTCATGTAGCGAACCGAAGTGTAGATGTAGGCAGCAAAACTTTTCTGAATCACAATTGTTTTGCGTCGTTCCCAAATAGAGGTAAAAACTTCCTGCACAATTTCTTCTGAAATGGCGATAGATTTCATTCGGAGGTACACAAACCGAACAAGCAGATCTCGATATCTAAAATAAAGTTCATCAAAAGCTTTATCCTTGCCTGATTTTAATAATTCGACAAGTTCTTCGTCTGTAAACTTCTTATACATGATCCATTATTTTATGATTAATCAAATGAAAAGCGTGAACTAAAACACTTTTTTTGATTGTGTCTAGATAATGATCGTGCTGTTTTAAAATTGGCATATACAAAGTATTGGTTTCTTCTTATATGTCTCCAAAATTAAAGCTGAGGATAGGTCGATTAGGTTACGTTTACATTAATAAAACCCTTCTAAAACGAAACATATTATTAACATTTGAAGTCAAAAGCCAACTGAAAAATAAGGGTTTGTAATATTTCGTGTAAAAATTGAAATACTTTGTTTGGTATAACAATCTTTCTCTTACAAAAAGCAGAAAAAGTACTTAACAAATAATTAATGGGAATGCATTAAGATGATTTTATTCTTTTCAAAATTCTTTCAAAAAAAAATAAAAATCAAAAATTAGTTGACAAAAGCAACCAATTTAATATATTTGTAACCTCAACAATACAATATTAAAAATCATGACTACTACAACTTCAAAAATCAGAAGTTTCAACCGATTTTATACGGCACATTTAGATATCTTAAGTCAACATTATTTAGATAGCGAATATTCTTTAACAGAAATACGAATCTTGTATGAAATCAGCGAAAGTAAAACGATAACAGCACAGAAAATCACAGAAATTTTAAATCTGGACAAAGGATATTTAAGCCGAATTTTGAAGCGTTTTATAAAAGAAAACTTAATTGAAAGAATTGCTTCAGAAGAAGATAAACGCGCTTTTGACATTAAACTGACAGATTCTGGAAATGAATTATTAAGCATTTTAAATGATAAATCTGAAAACAAGATTGAAGGTAAAATTGAAAAACTAAACAATTCTGAAAAAGAAATTTTAGTCGATTCAATGAATACGGTTAGAAATCTGCTGACAGAAAATAAAATAGCTAGAGAAGATATCACGTATCGCCATGAAATCACGTCAGGAGATATTGGCTACATTATTCATCTGCATGGTGCTATTTATGGCAAAGAATATAATTTTTCGACTGATTTTGAGAAATATGTGATCAAGACTTTTTACGATTTCTTAGAAAAATATTCTCCAGAAAATGACCGAATTTGGATGGCAGAATACAATAATAAAATTGTGGGATGTGTTGCCATTGTGCATCAGCCAAACGAAGAAGCCCAACTGAGGTGGTTTCTTCTGGATTCTGCTTTTAGAGGTCTTGGAATTGGCAAAAGATTATTGACTGAAGCTGTAGATTTTTGCAAAGAGAAAAAGTTTAAAAATGTGTTTCTGCTTACGACAAGCATGCAGGACAAAGCCCTTCAAATGTATAAAATGATGGGATTTGAACTTACGAAGTCTGAAGAAGTTCAGGAATGGGGGAAGGTGTTTCATGAGGAAAGATATGATTTGAAGCTTAAATAGTAAAAAAGAACCTCCAAAATCAAAATTGATTTTGGAGATTTTATAAATATCATCTTAAAAATATCTACTTCTTAAAATTCCCAATTCCACTTTGCAGCCAATTATAATACTCCTCAATATTCGGATTATAAGCTGACGGTTCTGTCAAGTTTACACTTTTATGATCTACAATCACATAAAACGGCTGCGCATTTGCTTTATAGGTTTTAATCTGTAAATCGCTCCATTTATTTCCAATTGTTTTAATCTTTTTTCCAGTTGTTTCAGAAACATATTGTTCATTCTCTGGCAATTCTTTTTTGTCATCAACATACAGGGAAATCAGAACAACATCATTGTTTAAAACTCCTAAAACTTTTGGATCTGACCAAACTAATTCTTCCATTTTTCGGCAGTTGACGCAGGCATATCCTGTGAAATCTAATAAAACGGGTTTTCCAACTTTTTTAGCATATTCCATTCCTTTATCATAATCATGAAAAGTAATGATGTTTTGCGGGCCATGCTCTGCTCCTTCTGGCAGCGAACCTGTAATTTTTAATTCAGCATTACCCGAAACTCCCAGTCCATTTGGAGATTCGCTGTATTGCATTGGTGGAGGAAATCCGCTGATTAATTTAAGTGGCGCTCCCCAAAGTCCAGGAATTAAATAAATCGTAAAACTTAAAACCAGTAATCCGAAGCCTAATCGTCCGACAGAAATATGATTTAGCGGCGAATCGTGCGGCAACATAATTTTTCCGAACAGATAAAAAGCCAGCATTCCGAAAACAGCAATCCAAATAGCTAGGAAAATTTCTCGTTCCAGCCAATGCAGTTGTAAAACTAAATCGGCATTTGATAAAAATTTAAAAGCTAAAGCCAGTTCCAAAAATCCTAAAACCACTTTTACCGTATTCAACCATCCACCTGATTTTGGCAAAGCGTTTAACCAACCTGGAAAAGCGGCAAATAATGAAAACGGAAGTGCAATCGCAATTGAGAAACCTAACATTCCAACGATTGGAGCAATTCCGCCTTTTGACGCTGCTTCAACCAATAATGTTCCAACAATTGGTCCTGTACAAGAAAATGAAACAATGGCTAAAGCCAAAGCCATAAAGAAAATCCCGATTAGCCCTCCTCTATCGGCTTGCGAATCGACTTTGTTGGCTAATGCATTTGGAAGTATGATTTCGAAAGCACCTAAAAACGAGCAAGCAAAAACAACCAATAGAATGAAGAAAATCAGATTGAACCAAACATTGGTTGAAAGCGCATTTAATGAATCTGCACCAAAAACAGCAGTTACAATCGAACCTAATAAAACGTAAATAATTACAATTGAAAAACCATAAATCATAGCGTTTCTAATTCCTGCCGCTTTGGTTTTACTTTGTTTGGTAAAATAACTCACCGTCATCGGAATCATCGGGAAAACGCAAGGTGTCAATAAAGCCGCAAATCCTGATAAAAAAGCTAAAATAAAAATCGTCAGCAATCCTCTTGATTCTGTTTTCTTTGGTGAATCAACAATTGGTTTTATTGCCTTTTCTTCTGTCTGAACAACCGTTTTTTCTCCTGTTTTAGCTGAAACAGAATCTTCTTTAACCGCTACAGTTTCTTCGGAAGAAGCCAATTTCTTTTCATTCGGAATTTTAAAAGACAATTCTTCTGTTGTTGGCGGTAAGCAATTGCTGTCATCGCAAACCATAAATTCGACTTCTCCCTCAATGCTAGAAATGCCTTCTGGAGTCAGTTTTATTTTCTGTGTAAAAAGCGCCTTGTCTTCAAAATATTTAATTTTCATGTCGAAGATTTTGTCTACGACTTCATGTCCTTTTTCTTCGGTTGTTTTTCCGATTAGCTCGAACTTTTTGTTGGCATTTTTGAAGATAAAAGCAGTTCTCGAAGGGCCTCCTTCTTCAATATATTGTCCGTACAAATGCCAGCCTGATTGTATTACAGCTTTGGCTTTTAAAACATATTCTTTATCGGACACTTTCTCAACTGACGTTGACCACTTTACGGGATTATACATTTGTCCAAATATGCTTCCCGAAAGCAGTAAAAGGAATAATATTAAGATGTTTTTCATTGTTTTTTAATTTGATGTTTAAAAAAAGAGCTGTCGGCAAAAACAGCTCTTTTTGTCTTTCACAGAAAATGGCTTACTAATTCAGATTCTAAAATGAAATAATGAAAGACGACTATTAAAAATTTTAGATTGCAGATTTTAGATTCAGTCGCAGTCGTAAACTTTGTCAAAGTTTTAAACTTTGACAAAGTTGAATTATAGAGGTTGAAAAATGAAAACTACTTCAAAGGATTCCCATCTTTATCTAGAGAACCCGATTTTATGATGATCATTTTATCCAATTGAATGTATTTCTTAATGGCATCGTTTACCTGCTGTAAAGTGGATTTTTCGATATCTTTTGGGTATTGGTCGATATAGTTTGGCTCTAAACCTCTTTCAATAAAACTTAAAATAGTTCTCGCCATTCCGTTTGTAGTAGACATTCCGACCTTAAAACTTCCGATGAGGTTGGTTTTCTTGTTTTCCAATTCTTCGGCTGTAATACCGTTTTTCACCCATTTGTCAACCTGAACGATTGTCGCATCAAGACCTTTTTGAAATAAATTCGGATTGAAAGATGCGTTTACAAACCAGTAACCACCAGTTTCTATGTTTCCGCCAATTCCAGACGAAATGCTATAGGTTAAACCATCGTTATCTCGAACAGTCTGCATTAAACGTCCTGCAAAACCTGCTCCCAAAGTATAGTTGCCAATGTAAAACGGAATATAATCGGCATCGGCTCTTTTTAAACCTGTAAACTGTCCGATAAATAGTTCCGCACTTGGTTTTTCTGGAATGGTTACTACTTCTGTTTTTGCGGCAGCTTTTGATGCTTCTTCAAATTTTAATTTTTCAGTAACTCCTCCATTCCAATTTTTGAAAGATTTTTTTAGAGAAGCATTTAAGTTTGCCCCATCGGTATCTCCTACAATTACCAAACGCATAGAAGCTGTTCCGAAATATTTTTTGTGGAAAGCTTTTACCTCATCCAAAGTCGCATTTTTGATATTTTCAATATTTTCTTCTACACTTAAACTATAATTTGGATTTTCTTTCGGATAAATAGCCTGAGATAAAGCAATGCTTCCTCTTTCGCCTGGATCATTTAAATCCTGCTTTGTATTTCCGATAAACTGTTGTTTTAAATTTTCAAATTCTTTAGCATCAAACAACGGATTTCTCAGTTCTTCTGCCAGTAAAGCAATTACTTGATCTAAGTCTTTTTTCAAACATTTAAATCCAATGCTAACTTTAAAAGCTGAAGCATTTACATTTAATGAAACTCCCAGTTTCTGCAATTTTTCTGAAAATTTAAACTTATCATTTAAAGTCGTTCCTTTTGACAGCATCGAAGCCGTTAGCACCGGAATCATATTATTTTTAGTCTCACTGGCATAATTTCCTAACGAAATACTTGCTGCAACGGTTACGAAATCTTTTGCTGAGGTTTTTACCGAAACAACATCAATTCCTGATACTTTTTCTCTTTTGAAAGCCGATGCCGATTTTTCAATTAAACTTGATTCAGAAATTATTTCTTCTCCTGTATTTTTAACTAAAGTTGGAACAGATGAAACTTCTTCATGAATATGACCTTCTTCGGAATGTCTGTAATAAAACGGACCGTTTTCTGGCATATAATTACTAGCTTTCGCCGTATCCTGATTTTGAGCACCAGCTTGTTTCGGAATAAAATATCCTGTTGTGCTTTGATCTTCAACCAAATATTTTTGAGCTACACGTAAAACATCTGCTGGAGTTACTTTTTTCAGTCGGTCAACTCCTGTAATATAATCTGTCCAGTCGCCAGAAGCAATCGCTTCATTTAATGCCGAAGCAATTACTCCAGAACCATCGCGAGCTAGAATAGTTTGTGCACTAATTTTCGCTACAACACGATTTACCTCATCTTGAGTTACGCCTTCTTTCTGAATTTTAGCCACAACTTCACCAATTTTCGCATCGATATCTTCTTGTTTTGAGGTCGTTGGAAAACCAACGCCAATTGTAAAAAGTCCGACTTCTTTAAAATTTGTTGCGCTGGCATATGCATAAATTCCTAAACGCGTATCAACGAAAGTTTTATTTAAAATCGCAGACGGTCCAACACCAATAATCTGAGCCAAAATATTCAACGCAGGAAGATCTTCGTGCAAAGCTCCCGGAATTTTATAAGCTTTGCTTACAACTCCCATTTCTCCTGGCTTTTTCACGGTAATTTTACGCGCGCCATATTGATGAGGTTCTTGCGTATAAGGCTGTGGCATTGCATGTGGCGCTTTTGTAATTTTCCCGAAATACTTTTCGATCAATTCAAAAACATTCTCCTTTTTGAAATCTCCAATAATGGTTAAAGTGGCATTATCTGGCCAATAATAAGTATTGTAGAAATTCTTTAAAACTTCAATTGGCGCATTTTCAATATCCGATTTCCAGCCAATTGTAGAATGATGATACGGATGTGCGATATATGCCGAAGCCCATATTTCCTTATCCAATAAACTATTTGGATTGTTTTCGCCACGTTCGAACTCATTGCGAACAACAGTCATTTCAGCTTCTTTGTCTTCTTTCAGCAATAAAGAATTACGCATTCTGTCGGCTTCAATCTGGATAGCCAACTCGATTTTATCACTTGGCAATGTTTCAAAATAATTAGTGCGGTCGTACCAAGTTGTAGCATTCAATTGCGCTCCTGTATTCTGAAGTACGTCCGTAATTGTATTACCATTTTTTTTATTGAAAGTGGGAGTTCCTTTAAACATTAAATGTTCTAAAAGGTGTGTCGATCCTGTGTTTCCTAAAACTTCGTGTTTAGAACCAACACGATATACAATTTGTACAGTTGCAACTGGCGAAGCATTGTCTTGCAAAAGCAAAACATTCATTCCGTTTGGCTGATATAAATATTCTTCAATTCCTCCTAACTCTTTTATTTTCTTAAAGTTAATCGATTTATTTTGCGCTGAAACAAGTGCGCAGAAAGCTAATGAGCAATAGCCCAGAAAGATGTATTTTTTCATTTTTATGTGATATTTTTTCTTAATTTTCGATTTTCAGTCGCAGTTTACAATTTTCACTGAGACTGCGACTACTAACTTTATGATTTACTGAAAATTTCTTTTAGTTTAGATTGCAATTCAGCTTCTCTGAGGTTCTTAGCCACGATTTTTCCGTCAGGGCCAATTAAGTAGTTTGTGGGAACCATTTTTACGCCATATAAAACAGCTGCTTCATTTTGCCATCCTTTTAAATCAGAAACGTGTGTCCAAGTTAAACCGTCTTTTTCGATTGCTTTTTCCCAAAGTTTCTTTTTATCGTCTAGAGAAACTCCCAAAACATCAAATCCTTTATCGTGGTAGGTTTTGTAAGCCGCAACTACATTTGGATTTTCTTTTCGGCACGGACCGCACCAAGAAGCCCAGAAATCAATCAAAACATATTTTCCTTTATAATCTGATAATTTCACCACTTTTCCGTTGATGTCTGTTTGAGAAAATTCTGGCGCTGCAACTCCAATTGCTGTTTTTTCATTAAGATCGATTGATGCTTTTAATTTTTTTCCGTAGAACGATTTCTGAACTTCTGGAGATAAAATACCGTAATATTCTTTTACTTTTTCGGGAGTTCCATAAGAAACGATTCTATCCTCGATTACTAATGCTCCTCCTAAATTGTCTTTATTTTTTCTGATGAATTTATCTGTCAAATCATCCGCGAAAGCGCCAAGATCTTTCCATTTTTTATCCATCATGGCTTGTTGCTCTGGAGTCAATTTTACTTTTCCACTTTGTGTCAACGAATCAGATAATTTGTAAATCGGACCTGCAATTGCCTGTATTTTTTTGAATTCGTTATCGTAGTACGATTTGTAAAATCCGTTTTGAGTTGCTCCAGTTACTTTCGCTTTAAAAACAGAATCTTTTTTGGCTTCGATGGTAATATCTTCATTGTCTAAAAGAAACATTGCTCCGTATTCTTGTCCTTTAATTTTAAGCGTATGAAATAACGGTTCTCCTGTTTTTCCTGTAAAAGAAAATACTCCTTCTTTTACCTCAGCAGAATCAATTATTTTCTTATCTCCTTTTTCATCTGCATATTCGAGATAAACCATTCCTTTATCTAGTCCTGCAATTGTACCTTTTATGGTATATCCTTCTTTTTTGCCACAAGAAGCGATTAATGTCGTGAGCGCCAATGCAAAAAACGATGATTTTAAGATTGTACTTTTCATGTTGATATTTTTTGTTTGTTATTTTTTCAATTTTTATTCAGAGTAATTCAACTTTGTCAAAGTTTGAAACTGAGACTTAATTAAGATTTTAAAAGCTCTTTCAGTTTTGCTTCTAATTCTGCAGCTCTTAAATTGTCGCCAATAATTACACCTTTAGCGTCTACTAAATAAGTTGCCGGAATTGTTTTTACATTAAATGCTTTACTTACTTTATCATCATCCAGAAGATTATGCCACTGCATGTTTTCTTGCCCCAATGCTTTTTGCCAAGCTTTTTCGTCTTTATCAATTGAGATGCTTAAAATTTCAAAACCTTTAGGTCCATATTCAGCATAAGCAGTTTTAAGATTTGGAATTTCTTTACGACAAGGTCCGCACCATGAAGCCCAAAAGTCTACCAAAATGTATTTTTTTCCCGTAACAATATCCTTGGCATTATATGGTTTTCCGTCTTTATCTTTCAAATTGAAATTAGCTATGCTAGTTCCGATTAAAGATTTCGGATTCAAATCTTTATCTAAAATCTGTCCATAATAACTTTTCTTTGCTGCATCAGAAAACTGATCGTACAAAGGCTTTTGATCCGGCGTGAAATAACTAAAATTAGTCATCATAAAAAATGGCCCCCACCAAGTCGTTTTATGTTTTGCAATAAGATCTAAGGTTGTTTTTTCTACTTTGGTAAAAAAGGCCTTTTCTGCTGCTTCAAAAGTTTTCCATTGCTCAGTACTGTACAGAGAATCTAAAACTTTTTTGTTTCCCTCTTTTCTTGCTTTTCCAACCTTATTACTTAAATCCTCTATTCCTACATGATAATCTTTATAATCTTTGTCTAGCTCCTCTTTAAAAGCAGTTTCTTTTTTATAATAATCATGAGCTTTGGAACCAGTTATGACTACGTCTTTAAAACTAATTCGTTCTCCTTCTTGATCTGAAACCGTACCAGCCGCCGATATTTTTATTTTTGAATTTTCGACCATTACAGAAATATTTCCTTTGTTTTTACCAAAGACAACATAGAAAAAACGAGGTTCATTTAATTTTCCCGTGAAAGAAAATTTTCCTTCTTTTAGTGTTGTTTCGGCAACTGGCAGTTCAGAAGAATGTGTTGCGCCAGGAACTAATTTTACAGCTGTTCCATCGACCAATCCTGTAATACTTCCTTCTATAAAATAGGAAGCTACTGCTGGAGAAGCCGTTTTTTTCTTTTGTGCCTCACTATTGTTTGAAATCATAAACAAGCAAGTGCACAATCCTAATATTTTATATTTAATTGCTTTCATTTTTGATTGATATTTTAGAAAAGCTTCCCTTTCGGGAATTCCTATTCAGGAAGCTTTGATTGTTATTTAGCTACATTTTGTGTAATAGTTCCATTCCCAGGATTTTCTGTTGCTCCTTGCGGGAAAGGCATTGTCCATAAATGAGAATCTGATTTTAATGTGTATGTAGTTCCGTTTGCCGTTTTTGTAAAACTAACTTTATATACACCTTCTGCATTTAAACGACGTGCATCTGCAAAAGGAATAAGTGTATTAACAAGTTCGTTGCTTTTTGTTCTATAAATAGCATTCAGAGCGATTGTTTTATCTGTAGTCGAAATATCCTGATAAAATGACGGAAGAATACGGGTTTTACGAACGGTATTTAAAACCCCCAATGCTTCGCCAATTTTATTATCACGGGCCAGACATTCGGCTTTAATCAAATAAACTTCCACAGTTGTGATTCCACCAAAATTAAAAGCACCAGATAAAGTTCTTCTATAATAGGTTTCTGCACCAACTGTATAAATTTTCCAACGAGAAATAAAACGGGCATCTCCAGCTTCAAAACGTTGTGCACGCTCTACTGGAATACTATTTTCTGTTGTTAAACTATTATAAGTACCATGACGATATGTATAATTTTCTACATAATTGTATCCCATTGGCGATGTTGTAGTCGTATATGAATTTGGAACATCAATAATTGCTTTGTTTGCATTGTAGTACCCAATCCAATCGTATAATTTATTGTTTTCTGCCAATGCTAAATCTGCATATTTTAAAGCTTCTGCATAGTTATTCATTTGTAGATAAACTCTGGAATAAAATGCATAACCTGCACCTAAATTGGGATGTAATGGTGTTTGCGAAACTTTTGGCAAATAAGGCAAAGCATCTTTAACATCGCTCAAGATAAAATCATACATTTCCTGAATAGTCACCTGTTTACTTGGCGCATTTATGTTTGCACTTGTAATTAACGGAACTGACAATTTTGTAGCGGCTGTAGAAGCGACATAAGTGTCTGCATAGAAATTAACCAGATTAAAATAATTCATGGCGCGCAGTACTTTTGCTTCTGCCCAAACCACTCTTTTTTCGGCTTCAGTCGCTTTAGTAGTATTTAATGCATTTTCTATAATCAAATTGAAAGTTGAAATTCCGGCATAACTAGAATAATACGTCGTCTCATCTGAGACTTTCAATGCAATTCGGTCTGCACTTTCGTCCCACATGTAAAGGGCATTATACAATCTGTTACTTGATAAAGTCGCTACAGTCACATATTGATCATTTAATAATTGCGAAGCTCCTGTAATATCAACTCTATGGTTGGTATATTCGTCACGCAAAAAAGCTTCATAATCTGCTAAAGTTGTTGGTGATTTTGATCCTTTTGGAATATCATCCAAATAGTTTTCGCAAGAAGCAAGAGTCAATCCTAAAGCTAATAAACACGCTACTTTTTTATATATATTTTTCATCGTCTAGTCTTTATAATAAATTAGAAATTAACATTTACTCCAAAAACAAAACTTGGAGATGTGAAACCGCCTAACATAAATTTAGCATCTCTGCTTTTAGCAAAAGTGTAAACGTTTTCGGCATTTAAATTGAAGCGTATTCCGTCTAATTTTACTTTTTTGATAATAGAACTTGGCATTTGATACGCTAACGAAATGTTGCTTAATCTTACATTTGAGGCATCTAAAATATTAATGTCAGCGTATGAATAAATTGTTCGTGAATCTGAATTAAATTCTGATTCGTATTCGTAAACGGCTCTCGGAACATTTGTAAATGCTTCGTCTCCTGGTTTCATCCAACGATCAGCTATATGATTGTTTACAACTGTGATATCTGTAACATACCCTCCCATTGCGCCATTATAATTGTTGGCTAACATTGGCAGAAAAGTATTTCTTACCTTATGTCCTAACTCATAAATGAAAAGTGCCGAAAGAGAGAAGTTTTTATAATTAGCAGCTGTGTGAAAAGATCCGCTATGTATAGGAACTGTTGAGCCATAATCTTTGATTGCATCTAATTGCCCCGGATTATATTTAACCGCAGTTCCCGAAGCATCATAAACCTGAGGTACTCCCGTACTGCTTAGTCCTGCCCATTTATAACCATAAATTGAATTAAAGTTGGTGCCAACTCTTGGAAAAGCTTGTGCCTGATCTAACTGTAGATAATATACTGGAGCTTTGACATTTATGTAATCTACCTTATTCTTGTTGTTTGCATACAAAACTGTTGCATCCCAAGAGAAGGAAGGTGTTTTTACGATTGTTCCTTTCAAAGTAACCTCAATTCCTTTGTTGGTCATTGCACCATTATTGATGGTATAAGTAGAATATCCCCAACCCTCTGTTGGAATTCCTTGACTGCTTGCTAATAGATCTTCTCCCTTTTTGTTATAAAAATCAAGGCTTCCGCTTAATCTGCTTTCAAAAAGCGAAAAATCTAAACCAATATTGGTTGTTGTTGTTTTTTCCCAAGATAATTCTGGATTTGGTCTCGATCTCACAGTTCCCTGAGTTCCTCCAACATTCGAATTAGAGTTATAATATGCTGTTAAATAAGGTGCTGTATCTTTAGAAATATTTCCTAAAATACCATAAGAAGCACGTACTTTAAGCGCATCTACCCATGAAACTTTAAAGAAAGATTCTTTATCAACATTCCATCCCGCGCCAGCTGACCAAGTTGGTTTATTCTGATATTTACTGTCTGTTCCCCAAAGATTAGAGCGATCCATACGCAAACTTCCAGAAACAGTATATCTTCCGTCATAAGTATATCCGCCTGTTGAGTAAACAGACACAAAACGGTTTAACATCTCTTTTTCTAATGAAAAATCATCTTGAACCATGTAGCCTCCAAAAACTCCTCCATATACTTTAAGTAAATCTGCCTGATTTATTGGCGTAAAACCTAAAGTCTGAGAGTCATAACCGTAACGTGTATTATTGCCAAATTCTAATTTTGTATGACGAATCTCCATACCTGCAATGGCAGAAAAATCATGTTTCTCAGCAAAAGTCTGATTGAAGTTTAATTGCTGACGGAAATTGTAAGCATTTGTAAACTGATTGGTTTCTTTTATAATATCGCCATAAGGAAGATTGTAAACTGCTTTATTATTTACAATAGTAACCAGTTCGTTTACTCTCTTTCTTACATAATAAGAATCTTTTCCATAAAGCTGTTCTGCGCGATCTGCACCATACTCATACTGAAACATTGCATTGTATGTGAAGGCTTTGCTGAATTTAACATTAAACTTTGCGTAAGTTCTGTTTAGGAAGTTTTTGTTTTCAATAAGGTTTCTTCCAAATTCATCCATTGGAGTAATATCCATATTATACAGTCCGTAATTCTGTAAAGACTGAAGCGTAAAATTATTGTAACGAGACGCGGCTGTCGAAACAAAATTTGTCCCATCATTATTTACCAATTGATTGTACGGCTGAAATTTAAATCCAGGACCTGATGCAAAATAACTTTGCGTGTCGCCTATTCCGTAGTTTAAATAAGTTCCTAAATCTAAAGATAACCAGCTGTTAATTTGAGTAGAGTTTTTTAAATTGATTCCCACCGATTGGTTTTCAGAATATCGATCTTCAAGCTGATTGTCTTTATAAGTAATCGATGCATTAAAAGTATTATTTTCAGAAGCTTTACCTAAACTAAGGTTGTGCTGCATAAAATACTGATCCCGTTTTGCATATTTTGCAATATCATCATAATATTTATAACCTTGTGCGCCAAGTGCATTCAAACGGTTATTCATTTCTGTTTGAGAAATTTTGCCTGCATAACCATTTAATAAAGTATTCATTCCTAAACTTGTGAATACTGCATTATTCAATAATGATTGTGCATAAGTACCTGCATTTGCTCCCTGTAAATTTGGGTTTCCAGCTGCCCATCCTTTTTCCAAGCCAATAATATCAGCAGAATCCGTAAGGTTTCCAGTGTAATTTCTATAAGGTGTAACCGTTAAATTACTTGAAAACGAAATATTTGTTTTTCCAGCTTTTGCTTTTTTGGTTGTAATAACCACAACTCCATTTGCTGCGCGAGACCCATAAATAGAAGCGGCCGCTGCATCTTTTAGAACTGTAATTGTCTCTATATCTTCTAAATTCAGATTCGGCACATTTTCTTCTATAGTGGCATAAGGCGTCAGTTTTGTGCTTTCTACAGGAAATCCGTCAATAACATACAAAGGATACACGACACCTCTCATTGTTGTTGTCCCACGAATTTTACCATCCTGATATCCAACAATACGTCCTTCTAAAATTTTATCCATACTGCTTAAACGCTGTTCTTGAAACTCTTGCGCTTTCAGATTTGAGAAAGAACCTGTTATTTTTTCAGCCGAAATATTTTGGTAACCAGTTGTTAAAACCAAACCTTCCAATTGCTGTACGTCTTCTTTTAAAACAACATTGATAATGCTTCTGCCTTCAACTTTTATTTCCTGTCTTACATATCCTAAATAAGAATAGGCCAAAGTAGTTTGGCTGCTTACAGCAATAATCTGATATTCACCATTAAAATCAGTAATTACGCCTCTTCCAGAACCATTATCAGCAACGGCTGCACCAACTAAAGGCATTCCTTTTTCGTCAGTAACTTTACCCTTTACAATAAAATCAGCCACTTCTTTTTTGGCTTCAGCTGGTTTTTCGGCAGAAATTTTTTTTGGCATCAAAATAATATGGTTTCCAGATACTTTAAAATCGGTGCTGGTATTATCAAAAATTTTGTTCAGAATAGTCTCTATTGAGGCTTCGTATGCATTTACGTCGATTATTCTGTTTAAATCGACAGATCTCACATTGTAAACAAATCTGTAGTCTGTAGTATATTCAAGTCTTTCAATCACTTTAGCAACGGTCATATTGCTGGCATTAAAAGAAATCTTGGTTCTTTGAGAATAAGTGGTTCCGGCGTGCATTACAGTTAAGGCAGTTAGCAGAAATAATGTAGTCAATTTCATTTTCAAATCAAATTTCAAAAAAGGCTTATCAAACCTGATTCTGTTCAAGAGTTTTTTCATACTTTTAAAATGTTTTTTAATGTTGGTTGGTTAATTAACTGACCGCATATACTCTACCGGGAAATGTTGGCGCATTTTCCGGTTTTTTTATAACGATCCTTTTCATTTTTGGATTTTTGTTACATAGGCCTCATTATTTTAGATTTTAAATTTCTGATTGTTGATTGTAGATTTCCCAATCTTGCTTCTTATCTTTTTTCGTGTTTCTTCTTGTCTTTTTCTTCTTTTCAACTCTATTTAATCGTAATTCTGTCGCGATCAATATCATAATCAATCTTATAGCTGTCGCTGAAATATTTTAATACCACTTCAATTGGTTCGTTATCAAAACGGGCGTTGAAAATTTCTTTTCCAAGCGTTTTATTTCTATTGATGAAAGTAACATTGTAGCGGCGCTCCAGCTTTTTGATAATTTCGTCAAACGAAGCATTTTTAAAAACCAGACTTCCCTTTACCCAAGCGGTATAATATTCTGTATTAACCTGTTCTGTCGTAATTTTTGACTGTCCTCTTTCATTTGAGCCTTTTTCTCCTGGCTTCAAGTACACTTGATTTTCTTTTGTTTTCTGGTCTTTGTACATAGATACTTTTCCTTCAACCAAAACAACATCTGTACTTGTGTTTTCACTATAAGTATCTACATTAAACTTAGTTCCCAGAACTTCAATATTGACATTTTGAGTATTTATGTCAAATGGATGTTCTTTGTCTTTCTCCACTTCAAAATAAGCTTCGCCCAAAAGATAAACTTGTCGATTCTGATTTTTAACAAATTGTACTGGATATCTCAAAGATGTTCCTGCATTTAAATGCACCAAGGTTCCGTCAGATAATTGCACTTCAAACTTTTTCCCGTACGGGATCCTGATTGTATTGTAAACCAGAGCGCCTTCAGAATACGTTTTTGTATAAACCAATCTATCTTTTTCCTGTCTTCCAATAATGTTTCCGTCTTTATCGGTTATGTTTCTGGCATCATTTGCCTTCAGATTTTGCGATTCGTTTCCGAGTTGCAAAACAATTTCGTCTACTCTCGGAATAATAACATTTTGTTTAACTGGAGCCGAAGAAACGTTTTTATAGAAATAAAAACCTCCCAAAGCCACAATCAAAATCGCAGCGTATTTATAATAAGATGAAAATCTTCTTTTATAAAAAACATTATTTTCTTTAGCAATTCTATCTGAAAGCTGTTTTCTAACTTCAGAAGAATCAAAAGTGTTTAAGGCAGCATCAATTGCATAATTGGTTTTTATAAAATCCTTAAATACAATTTGGTTCTCTTCGTCTTTTAACCACTCGGTAAGCTGCTCAATCTCTTCTTGAGAAGCCTGATTTGTGATAAATTTAACAATTAGTCGCTCTGACTTTTTTACTGTCATTTTAGTCGTTTTTAATATTATTACGAAGCCAAAAAACAAAACCCTAACAATTTGATAAAGTTTTTTTCATTTTGATGAATTTTTTATTTTTCACAAGTCTTTTCTTTCAATAAAACTAGACTAATTTGATAGAAATAATAAAGTAAAAAATTTATATTTGCATTTTATTCCTTTTTTATTTGTAATAAATTTCAAATAGAAAAGGAAAAAAGAGGTTATTTTGGGCGAATTCAATTCACTTTTTAACCTCAAAAACTATTAATTTATATATTTGTTTTTATGAAGATTGAGGATTACAGCGACAATACTATTCTTATTGAATCTCTAAGGAATGGAGACGAAAGCGCTTACACCTACCTAATCGACACTTATCATCATAAACTTTGCGTATATGCCAACAGCTTGGTTAAAAATGTTTATAGCGCCGAAGATATCGTGCAGAATGTTTTTATTAAGGTTTGGGAGCATCGTATAAGATTAAAAACAGATCATTCTTTAAAAAGTTTTCTTTACAAACTGGTTTACAATGAGTTTATCGATTTGTACCGAAAAAACCAGTCTTTGTTTTCTCTTGAAAAATCATATTATGATGCTTTAAACGGAATTGTTCAGGAAGAAGATTCTGAATCTTTTCAAAGAGTTTTGAATGCTGTAAACAAAGAAATCCAGAATCTGCCTCCAAAATGCAAAGAGGTTTTTATTCTAAGTAAAAAAGAAGGTTTAAGCAATATCGAAATTGCAGAACACTTGGATGTTTCTATAAAAACTGTCGAAGCGCAGATTACAAAAGCATTCTCGATTTTACGCTCTTCTTTAGAAGAAAAAATAAAAAGTGTTTTGTTTCTTTTGTTTTCTTCTAAAAAAAAATTCAGACTAAGTAATTTAATCTGAATTTTCCTTTTATTATTTTAGAGCTGAAATTGTTTATAAATCTTTCATTTACGATACGTATTTCATTTTCTCTTCAAAAAACGTTGCGACAGGCGTTTTCATATCGTGATAAAAAAGCACTTTCCAGTTCTCATCTTTAGCTTGCTGTTCCCATTTTTTACGAGATTCCATTGCACGTTTTCCATCAAAATCAGTTTTGTAGGCAACACTCATAGACCAATATATTTTTTGAGGCAAATCGTCTGCACCGTAAAAAACAATTTCATTATCAGCTTTAATCCAGAAAACTTGATGGAATTTTGTATGCCCAGCCGAAACTTCATAAAAAATTTCATCCGTTATATTTCCACTGTTAGAATTCAGCAATTCTACATTAGGAAGTTTTTTGAGCTCTTTTACTATTTCAAATACATAAGACGGATTGTCAATTTGTTCCAAAGCAAAATCAATTTCTCTTTCTTGAATATAAATAGTTGCATTAGGAAAATTTTGAACCAGATTTCCGTTTTCAAAATAACCGATTCCTTCAATATGATCTTTATGGAGATGCGAAACCAAAACTTTTGTGATTTGTTGAGGTTCAATATTATTCTTTTGCAGCATTTCATAAATAAACGGAACGCCATTATTGACAAATCCTAAACCGAAATCTAATAAAATAACATCATTCTCTGTAATAATCACAAAGGGCTGAATTGCCATTTTAAGCCCTTTTTCGGTTGTATTTTCTGTAATTAATTGAAACTCTTTTTGAGAATTGGCGATATAATTTCCTTCCTGTAAAGCTATAATTTCCATTTTGTTTTGGCTTTAAATTTGCAACACGACAAAGTTCTTAAGAATTTCTATATTTGTAAAACCTTATTTTTCGATAAAATCAATCGATAAAACCGATTTAGAAATGGAACTTCGTCAACTCAAATATTTCCTGAAAGCAAAAGAATTGTTGAATTTTACTGAAGCTGCTTCGGCACTTTATATTAGTCAAAGTACGTTATCGCAGCAGATCAAACAGCTTGAAGATGAACTTCAGGTTCCGCTTTTTAATAGAATCGGAAAAAGAATTACGCTTACCGAAGCTGGAGATTTATTTGCCGTTTATGCTCAGCAATCTGTCAACAAAGCTTCTGACGGTTTGGAGTTATTAAAAGATCTAAATAATCTGGAAACAGGAAAAGTAGCAATTGGTGTGACTTACGCACTTCGCCATGTGGTGACAAAAGCATTGATTTTATTTAGCCCCGAATATCCCAAAATTCAATTTGAAATTGTCTTCGGAACTTCACAGGAACTCATTCAAAAACTAAATCGTTTTGAATTGGATGTGATTTTGACTTTTGAAGAAATTGCTTCTGAAGCTCATTTTAAATATTTGGAATTATTTACTTCTCCAATGGCTTTGGTTACAGCATCAGAAACTCCTTTAACGCATAAAAAAAGCATTTCTCTTGATGAGGTTAGTTCTTTGCCTCTTGCGCTTCCATCGAGCGGTTTCAGCACTACACAATTCATTAATAAAGCCTTTAAAAAAGACAATCTCAACCCCGAAGTTACCATCGAAATTAATGATATTCCGACTTTGCTCGAACTGATCAAAACGGGAAAATGGCATACCATATTGACAAAAACAACAATTGAAAATGAGAAAGATTTACACGCAATTCCTATAAAAGGTGAGAATATGACTAGAACTGCAATGCTGATTTCCTTGAAAGAAGTTTATGAAAAAAAAGCGGTGGTGGCGTTTTTGAAAACCCTGATGGAAAATTTAAACACATAAAATTTATTTGAAATTTTCAATAAAAAAACCCTTTTCAAGATGAAAAGGGTTCATAGATTGTGTTGTTTATTCTTAGTTTAGAGATTCATCTTTTTAGCATCTTCAACAAACTGTTTCAATCCAATATCTGTTAATGGATGTTTCAATAATCCTTTAATCGCCGATAATGGTCCAGTCATAACATCTGAACCAATTTTGGCGCAATTGATAATATGCATAGTGTGTCTTACAGAAGCCGAAAGGATTTGGGTTTGATAATTATAATTATCGTAGATTTCTCTTATTTCAGCAATTAGATTCATTCCGTCTGTAGAAACATCATCTAAACGACCTAAAAACGGAGAAACATAAGTTGCTCCAGCTTTTGCAGCCAGTAATGCCTGACCAGCAGAAAATACTAAAGTTACATTGGTACGGATTCCTTTTGAAGAAAAATATTTACAGGCTTTTACACCATCACCAATCATAGGCAGTTTCACTACAATCTGCGGATGCAAAGCAGCAAGCTCCTCTCCTTCTCTTACCATTCCGCCAAAGTCTGTTGAGATTACCTCAGCCGAAACATCTCCGTCAACGATGTTGCAAATAGCCAAATAATGGTTTAAAATATTTTCTTTTCCTGTAATGCCTTCTTTTGCCATTAAAGACGGATTGGTGGTTACACCGTCTAAAACACCTAAAGCCTGCGCTTCTTCAATGTCCTGAAGATTGGCAGTGTCAATAAAAAATTTCATGTTTTTTTAGTTTAAGTTAAAAGTTTTTTGCGTAAAAAAACTTTGTCAAAGTTTAAAACTTTGACAAAGTTCTCAGCATGTTGCAGTGAGTTAAAATGTGCATTTCGATTGATTCTATTCTTCAAAAAACCTTCAATAAAAAAATATCCTCTTATTATTTTATCAAACTGACTTTTTATTCGTTTTGATTTTCAAAAAATAGCAACTAAACCTTAAATCTATTTTTTTCAAATCTCAATGGAAAAAAGCCATAATCTTAATACACATTTTCAAAGTTTTAGATTTTCTGTCTCACTAAATAGTTTTGAAACCTAACAGTCCCGATGCATCGAGGCTGTTAGGTTTGATATTAAAATCTAAACCAATTAAATATATTGGTTGATGATATTTTCAAACAATTCTTGTTTACCGCTTTGAAGCGTTAATTCTCCATTTTGGTTTGCAATATCATAAAGATCTTTAAGGTTTAATTTTCCGTTTTCGAAATCTTTACCTTTTCCAGAATCAAAAGAGCTGTATCTTTCTTTTCTTAATTTCTCGTAAGGAGAAGAAGTGATGATTTTATCAGCAGTCAGTAATGCTCTTGCAAAAGTATCAGCTCCGCCAATGTGTGCTAAGAAAACATCTTCTAAGTCTGTAGAATTTCTTCTAATTTTAGCATCAAAATTAACTCCACCACCTTGTAATCCGCCAGCTTTTAAGAAAACCAGCATCGCTTCAGTTGTTTCTTGAATATTATTTGGGAATTGGTCTGTATCCCAACCATTTTGGTAATCTCCTCTGTTGGCATCGATGCTTCCTAACATTCCCGCTTTTGCAGCTACTTCCAATTCGTGTTGGAAAGTGTGTTGTGCCAAAGTAGCGTGGTTTACCTCGATATTGATTTTGAAATCTTTATCTAAACCGTATTCTTTCAAGAATCCGATTGCTGTAGCCGAGTCAAAATCGTATTGGTGTTTAGATGGCTCCATTGGTTTTGGCTCAATGAAGAAAGTTCCTTTAAAACCTTGTGCTCTTGCATAGTCTCTAGACATTGCCAAGAATTGCGCCATGTGATCTAACTCTCTTCCCATATCTGTATTAAGTAAAGACATATAACCTTCTCTACCTCCCCAGAATACATAGTTTTCTCCGCCTAAAGCGATTGTAGCATCAAGTGCTAATTTTACTTGTCCTCCAGCTCTTGCCACAACATTAAAATCTGGATTTGTAGCGGCTCCGTTCATGAATCTTGGGTTTGAGAAACAGTTTGAAGTTCCCCAAAGCAATTTAATTCCAGATTCTGCTTTTTTCTGTTTTAAATAATCAGTAATAAAAGCCAAACGTTTTTCTGATTCTGCGAAAGTTGCTCCTTCAGCGATCAAATCATAATCATGGAAACAGAAATAATCGAATCCCATTTTGCTGATGAATTCAAAAGCAGCATCTGCTTTATCTTTTGCTGCCTGATATGGATCTGAAGACTGATCCCAAGCAAAATTTTGAGTTCCTGGTCCGAATGGATCGCTTCCTTGTCCGCAGAAAGTATGCCAATAAGCGATAGCAAATTTAAAGTGCTCACGCATTGTTTTTCCAGCTACAACTTGATCTGGATTGTAATATTTAAATGCCAACGGATTATCAGATTCTTTTCCTTCAAATTTAATTTGGCCAATACCTTTGTAGTATTCTTTATCTCCTAAAACTATCATTTTATCTTTTTATTTATTTGTTAATATTAATTCTAATTCTTGTTTCCATTTTTTATAAGCCGTCTCATAGGGCTCCTTGTTGTGCAATGGTAAAAACGTCATTACATGGTCGTTGTCACTAACATTAGCTCCAAATTTGCTGTAATCGCCATCTTTTAAGCCAACCGCTCTCGCTGCGCCAACTGCTCCTGTCGTATTGTAAATCTCAATTTCGTGGCCAATTAAAGTCGCCACAGTATTGGAGAAAATCTCCGAACGGAAAAGATTATCATTTCCGGCTCTAATTACATTGATGGTTGCGTTATCATCTTTTAAACATTCCATTCCGTACACAAACGAAAAAGCGATTCCTTCAAGAGATGCCCTAAACAAATGCGCACTATTATGAATATTCAAATTCAGATTTAAGAAATGAGTTCCGATTGTTTTATTGTTGAACATACGTTCAGCACCATTTCCAAACGGAATCACAACTACACCTTCCGAACCAATTTCAATATTTGAAGCTTTTTCATTCATTGCTTCATAACTTTCGTTACCCATATTATTACGAAGCCATCTGTATTGAATTCCCGCTCCGTTGATATTCAAAAGTTTACCCACTCTTGGCGTTTCCAGTTCATAGTTTACGTGAACAAAATTGTTCACCCTTGTGCTTTTTCCAGAAGATGCTTCGCTTACCGCATAAAAAACCCCAGAAGTTCCTCCCGTCGCAGCAACTTCTCCCGGATTTAATACATTTAATGACAGCGCATTATTTGGCTGATCACCCGCTCTGTACACAATCGGAATTCCTGCTGGCAATCCAGATTCTTTTGAAGCTTTTTCAGTAACAACTCCTTGGTTTGTAAAGTTTTCTACAATTTTTGGAGTTAATTTTGTATCAATTCCGTAATATTCTAAAAGCCAGTCGGCTACTTTATTTTCTTTGTAATCCCAAAGCATTCCTTCAGACAAACCATTTTTAGTTGTCGTTACTTCGTCTGTCAATTTCAAAGCGATGTAATCTCCCGGAAGCATGTATTTAGCAATTTTATTGTAAACTGCCGGTTCGTTTTCCTTTACCCATTTCAGTTTCGAAGCGGTGAAATTTCCAGGCGAATTCAATAAATGCGACATGCATTTTTCTTCTCCTATTTCGGCAAAAGCCTTATTCCCAATTTCAACCGCACGGCTGTCACACCAAATAATAGAATTTCGTAACGGAGCGCCTTCTTTGTCTACAATCACCAATCCGTGCATTTGGTACGAAATACCAATTCCTTGAATTTTCGATGCATCAACATTTGCCTCCTTAATCGCTCTTTTAGTCGCCGTACAAATGTGCTGCCACCAGATTTCAGGGTCCTGCTCGGCCCAGTCTGGGTGAATCGAAAGGATTTCCATTTCGTTCTGAGGTTCATTCAAAACGATTACTTTTTTACCTGTTTCTGCTTCCACCAAGGCTGCCTTGACAGAAGAACTTCCAATATCATAACCGATATAATACATACTTATAATGATTCTCTTATTATTAATTTTGTCGGCACATAACACTGCGTTTCTTCGTCATGCGTAATAAATGCCGCTGCTTTGGTTCCCATTTCTTTAAAATCAGTTGAAACAACTGAAATTCCTTTGTATATAAATTTCTTCATCGGGGTTTCGTTGTAAGATAAAAATCCTACGTCTTTCCCTGGCTCAAAATCTTTCTCTTTGCATTGCTCTAAAAAGTGCCCCAAAATCCTGTCGCTTACACTGATGTAGGCAATTCCTTTTTCGATACTGAACTTCTTTGGATCGGTTATTACTTCATATTCAAAACCAAAATCAGCACAGAATTTCTTGAAATATTCTACCGTTTCCCACGGATGATTTGTAAAATCAGGATATACAAACTGTATCTTTTTATACTTTTTAAACAAATCAACCGCTTCTGTCAAAGACTTATAAAATGCTTTCCCGAAATCCTGAAATACATAATTATTAGCCTTATCTGCCTGAATATTCCAATCTATCAAAAGCAGTTTTTCTTTTGAAATCGCCGATAATGCTGGAGCAATATCCTTGTGATCAAAATTCATCACCACATATTTGTAATACTTCCCGATTCCGTTATTGATGATCGTTTTAAAAACATCAATATTATAATGATGAAATTGCACATCTGTAATCACATTATCCGGCAAATTGTTCACAAACGAATGATATAAAACCTCTTTATAAGCCTTAAACGTATCCAAAACCAAAAGCACTTTCCTCGTTTCGCCCGCCACATAATAGCCTTTATTTGGCACAGAATCAATTACATTTTGATCTTTTAAAATCGAATACGCCTTAAAAACCGTATCTCTCGAAAGCTGATAGGTCTTGCAGATCACATTAACAGAAGGCAGTAATTCTCCCTTTTGTAAAATATTCTCCGCAATAGCATTCGTAATTCCGTCAACCAACTGCTGGTACTTTGGAATATCACTTTCGTGATTAATTATAAACTCAAATTTTTCTTCTTCTTTTAGCATACCGTTCTGTTCCGTTCTGTTATGCTAAAGTAAGTAAAATTCTTTTATAAAAAATTGTCTTTTATATTAATTATGTTAAGTTTTTAAAATTCTATATTTCAATATTTTGGGTGTGTGCTTGTCCCGATAACTATCGGGAGGCTATCCGTTGCAAGTCCTCGCACTTCCTTCGTCAGGCTCCGGGCTTTCCACTTCTATCCCTCACGCGTAAGGGTTTCAGAAGAACTTTAATCGTAAACCTTGTCATTGCCAGAAACAAAGAGCCACACTCCGATCTGGATTTAACAAATGTGATTGCTTCGTTCCTCGCAATGACAAACAGCACGGCTAAAACAAACGCAACCGATTGTAATATTTATGAAATTTTTTTTCAAAAAATATTAATCAAATAATCTTCTTATTCCATAGGGATCAATCGTAACGATCGAACCGTCTTCCAGATAGTCGATTTTGGTCACTTTCATGCTTCTCAAATGCGTCACGCCTTTTGAAAGGCTTGAATCGTGATAGAACAGATACCACTCGCCTTCCACTTCGCAGATCGAATGGTGCGATGTCCAGCCTATCACCGGATTCAGGATTCTTCCCTGATACGTAAATGGTCCGTACGGACTGTCTCCGATTGCATAGCAGATGAAATGCGTGTCTCCCGTCGAATACGAGAAATAGTATTTTCCGTTGTATTTGTGCACCCACGAAGCTTCAAAAAAACGGCGCGCATTATCCCCTGCCAGAAGCCCATTTCCGTTTTCGTCCAAAATCTGGATTTCTCTCGGCTCTTCAGCGAACTCGAGCATATCGTCTCTTAACAAAGCCACAATCGGCCCCAAGGCCTTTTCACCCGCAAGAGGCTCTTCATTGTTTTCATGATATTCATTATTGCGGTATTTCTGAAGCTGTCCGCCCCAGATTCCCCCAAAATAGATGTAATGTTTCCCATCTTCATCTTCAAAGACCGCAGGATCGATGCTGTAGCTGCCTTTTATGGCGTCCTTTTCAGGAACAAAAGGTCCGACCGGCGAGTCTGAAACCGCTACGCCGATCTGGAAAATTCCGCTGGCGCGTTTGGCAGGGAAATACAGATAGTACTTTCCGTTCTTATGCGCGGCATCGGGCGCCCACATCTGCTTTTCGGCCCAGGCAACGTCATCCACATGCAATGCAACCCCATTGTCGACAGCTTCCGATGAAATGTCCTCCATCGAAAAGACATGGTAATCCTCCATTCCGAAATGGTCGCCGTTGTCATTAAATGGAATCCCCGCATCGATGTCGTGCGACGGATAAATGTAAATCTTTCCGTTGAATACATGCGCCGAAGGATCGGCGGTGTAGATATGGGAAACTAAAGGCTTGGAAATTGCCAGATTGCTTATTTCTTCAAAATTAATGTGTTCAATGCTGTCTTCAGGCATAGTGATATTTTTCTTTAATAATTAACTTCTTCTTTCTTTCAGTTCTGTTTCGATCTGCACTTCCATCTCCTTGTTGATCTTATAGAAAAACAGTAGTCCAGCTCCGATCAAAAAAGGGATTGCAGGGAAAATGCTCACTAATAATTTGATTCCATTTATAGCCGTTTGAGACTGTTGAGGTGTATTTGGAACGTAATCAAAATATCCTAAAAATAAAGTAGTTAAAGCACCTCCTATACTTAATCCCGTTTTCAATCCAACCATCATCGCAGAAAAAATAATCGCGGTTGCACGGCGGTTATTCAGCCATTCTGAATAATCGGCAACATCGGCAATCATTGCCCAAAGAATCGGGATTGTGATTCCGTAGAAGAATCCATGCAAGATTTGAGAGAAAAACATCAGTCCGATTGAAGTTGACGGAAAGAAATAAAAAGCTAAAATGAACAAAGTCGAAATGAATAAAAACAATCCAAATACATTTCTTTTTCCGTATTTGTCAGCCAGATTTTTAGATAAAGTAATTCCTACAATCATAAAAATAATTCCGCCGGCATTGAATAAACCGAAGCCTGCCGATACGGGATCATTTCCAAAATGATTCAATCCGATATTAGTTAAGAAATCCAAAATAGGTTGGATAAAAACAGCTAATTGCTCTTTATCTACATAATTCTCGAAATAATACACATACGAACCGCCTTTCATCGCCAAAGTCACAAATACCAAAGTGGTTAGCGAAAGCATAATGACCCAAGGTCTATTCTTGATTAAATCGCTTAAATCTTCCTTTACACTTGACTTTTGCTCTGGTTTTGGAATGATTCTTTCTTTTGTAGTCAAAAACGTTATCAACAGCATAATAGTGCCAATAATTGCCAAAGCAGTCATTACTTTTTCAATTCCGACTGCTTTATCTCCGTTCCCAGCACTTTTAATAATGCCAAGCATAAAAACCTGAACAAAAAACTGAGCAAACATTACCGCTACAAAACGGTATGATGACATACTATTTCTTTCGCCCATATCGCCTGTAATGACACCGCTTAACGCAGAATACGGAAGATTGTTTCCCGCATAAAAAAGCAGCAATAAAGTATAGGTTACAACAGCATAAATTACTTTCCCTTTATATGAGAAATCGGGAGTTGAAAATGCTAATAAAGCCACTACTCCCAACGGAATCGCAGTTATCAAAATCCATGGTCTGAATTTTCCCCATTTGGTGCTTGTTCGGTCTGCCAAAACCCCAATAATCGGATTAAAAATAAACGCGGCAATTAATCCAACAATCAGCATGATAATGGATGAATCTGTTGGCGATAATCCGTAAATATCTGTATAGAAATAAGCCAGATACGTCATCAAAGTCTGAAAAACTAGATTAGCGGCTAAATCTCCTAAGCTATATCCAATTTTTTCTTTGATGGAAAGTTTTTGTGAAATGTTTCTCATTCTTGGGTTTGTGGTCATTTTATCGATAGTTAGTTCTATTCCCTCGAGGTTTTTTTAAAACCTTGTTGGTTTCGGTTGTTTTGTTCTGCTTCTCAAATAAGGCCTAAAAATAGCAATTGCAATCAAAACAATCGGTTGTGTAAAATTAGACAAAAAAACATATCTTGCAAATCTAGTTCACTTTATTTGAATTATTTTTCATTTCACAACCGATTGTTGTTAATTTATCAAAACTTCAGCCTTTTAGACGCCTATTTTTTAGTTTCTTTCAGCGTTAAGAGACTATCGTATGCTTTTTTATGTTTTAAATCTTTATCAAATGGCAACGGATAATTGGTTCTTCCTTTTATAGGCCAATTGTTCAGCCAAGATTGTCCGTCATGAACACCCCAAAAAGTCACTCTGCTTATTTTATCTTTATGTTTTAAAAATAGTTTAAAAATCGATGCGTAACGTTCCGCAAGTTTATTTTGAATAGAATCTGGCAATGATTTTGGATACGGATTCATTTTTTCACTTCCTTCAAAATTCTGATTTACATCTGCTCCTTTTAAATCCCACGGATTTGGCAAAACTGTAATATCCAATTCTGTAAAGGCCACTTTCAGTCCTAAAGCTGAATATTCTAATATACTTTTCTCAATCTCTTCCAATGATGGACTTTCCAATCTCCAATGTCCTTGAATTCCCACCCCGTCTACTTTTCCGCCTTCGGTTTTGATCTTCTTGATTAAAGCAATTGCTCCAGCTCTTTTTGCTGGTTCTTCGATATTATAATCATTGTAATATAAATCCACTTTCGGATCGGCTTTTTCTGCTAATTTAAAAGCATCGACCAAATATCTTTCTCCAAGTGTATTCAGGAAAATTGATTTTCTCAAGGTTCCGTCTTCGTTTAAAGCCTCGTTTACAACATCCCACGAATTGATTCTTCCTTTGTATTTAGAAACTATTGTCGTGATATGGTCTTTCATGAATGCCTTCATTTCTGTACTGTCGGCAATTTTTTGCATCCAAGGCGCTAATTGGCTGTGCCAAATTAAAGTATGCCCATGAATAAACATTTTATTTTTCTCTCCATACTCCACAAATTTATCAGATAGTGTAAAATCGTATTTATCTTTCTGCGGATGTGTAAACATCGCTTTCATAATGTTTTCTGCCGTAATCGCATTAAATTCTTTACGAATCAGAGAATCCTCTTTTTTGTTTTTTTCATTAATCTGATTTAAATCTAATGCAGTTCCTATATAAAAATCATTTTTATAAACATTCTTCAAATTAGGTTTTTCTTTCTGAGATGTACAGCTCACAGACAAGAGAACCGTAAAGGCAAATAAATAAGGTTTAATAAATTTCATGTCTTTTGGTTTAAATAGTTAATAGTTTTTATTTGATTTTACAAATTCAATTTATAAGCAATTCCCATTTCCAAACCTCTTAATTCAGCCAAACCTTTTAATCTCCCTGTCAGGGAATAACCTGGATAAGTTTCTATCTTTTCGTCTACTTTATGTAAAAAACCATGATCTGGGCGCATTGGAAGACTTGTTTTTCTTTCGTTCATTACTAATAATAATTTCTCAACAATAACTTCCATTTTGACATTTCCGTTTAAATGCTCTGATTCTCTAAAAATGGTTTCGCTTTCGCGAATGGTGTTTCTCAAATGTAAAAAATGAATTCGGTCTCCAAAATCGTCTATTATTTTTTCGAGATTGTTTTTGGGGTCGGCACTTAAAGAGCCTGTACAATAACATAATCCGTTGGCCTTTGAAGGAATGGCGCTAAAAATAGCTTTCAAATCGGTTTCTGTTGAAACAATTCTTGGCAGACCTAAAACCGAAAATGGCGGATCGTCTGGATGAATGGCTAGCTTTTGTCCATTTTTCTCCGCAATTGGAGTTACTTCTGATAGAAAATAAATCAGGTTTTCTCTTAATTTTTGATTGTCGATTTCGGCATAATTTTCTAAAAGAGATAAAATCTGTTCTGCTGTAAAATTGATTGTGCTTCCGGGCAGTCCTAATAAAACATTTTTAAACAATAATGCTTTTTCTTCTTCAGATAACTGACTTCCAAATTGCAGTGCTTTTCCTTTTTGAGCATCAGAATAATCATTTTCTGAATTTGGCCTTTTCAAGAGAAAAACATCAAAATAAGTAAATGCATCCTGATTATACAGTAAAGCTCTGCTTTCGTCTTCATTTATAAAATCATGATTCGTTCGCACCCAATCCAGAATCGGCATGAAATTGTAGGTTATGGTTTTGATTCCGCATTCTGCCAAATTTTGCAAACTGATTTTATAATTTTCAATGTACTGCAGATAATTTCCAGAAACTCGTTTTATTTCTTCATGGACAGGTAGACTTTCAACTACAGTCCATTCCAAACCTTCCTTTCTAATTATCAGCTGTCTTTCTTGAATGTCTTCAACCGTCCAAATCTCACCAACAGGAATTTGGTGCAAAGCGGTAACGATTCCCGCTGCGCCAGCTTGCTTAATGTCAATTAATTTGACATTATCATTTGGGCCGAACCATCGCATGGTTTGTTGCATTTTAATCATATTTGCCTTCTGTAAAAAATTAATTAAACACATAGAAACATAGATTCATTTAACTTAAAAAAGATTAAAGAAAGAAACTAGTTTCTCACACATAATCTATGGGTTATTAATGCAAGTGAAACGCCTTTGTAGACAAAGCCTATGTTTCTATGTGTTTAAAAATATTTAAAAATTAAAAACCAATACTATTTCCGCCATCTACTGGCAAAACTGTACCAGTAGTATATTTTGATTCGCTTAAAGCAAAATAATAAACGGCATCTGCGATATCTGAAGGTTCTCCTAAATAGCCCATTGGTGTTCTTCCTAAAACTTTATTTTTTCTTTCAGGATCGTTGTCAAGTGCTGTTGCAGACATTTTGGTTTTGATGAATCCCGGAGCAATACAATTGGCACGAATGCCAAACTGAGCGAGTTCAACTGCCATTGCACGTGTCATGGCTTCAATCGCGCCTTTGCTTGATGAATACGCAATAACTTTTGGGATTCCGTATTGCGATGCCATCGAACTGATATTAATAATGCTTCCGCCCCCGTTTTCTTTCATATTTTTGATCACTTCTCTGCTCACAGCAAAAACGCTCAATAAATTGGTATGAATTATCGAAAGAAAATCTTCATCGGTTACATCTGGGATTTCTTTTTTCATATTGATGCCTGCATTGTTAACCAAAATATCAACTGGATTATCTTTTGTAATATTTGCAATCATCCCTGGAATTCCCTTCAAATCATTTAAGTCGAAGATTACCGGAATGGCATTTTCACCAATTTCCTTACAGGCATCTTCTGTTTTCTCTTTTGATCTTCCGATTATATAAGTTGTGATTCCATTCTCACAAAGTTTTTTTGCGGTTGCAAAACCTAATCCCGAATTTCCTCCGGTTACAATTGCTGTTTTCTTGCTCATAATTTATTACAATAATTTCATGCTTAATTTTTTAAACACATAGAAACATAGTTATATTTTGTGTACAAAGGCGTTTCACTTGCATCAATACACATAGCTATGTGTGAGAAACTAGTTTCTTTCTTTAATCTTTTTAAGTTAAATATAAATCTATGTTTCTATGTGTTTATTTTATTTTTAGTACGCGGATGAAACGGATTCGCTATCGCGAAAACGCTGATTGACACAGATTTTTATTCATATTTAATTAGAAAAATCTGCTTTTTTCCGTGTCTTCGCGATAGCGAATCCGCGTCATCTGTGTTACAATTACTCTATTTATTTACCCATTCCCTGGTGCAAAAGGGAATTTTAATGATTTAAAATAATCTAAAGTCTGCGTTGGTTTTTCTACTCCAGCAGGAAGCTCTTTTCCTGAAAATTGCTGAAAATACAGCAAACACGCATCACGCCACCATTTTGCTTCTTTGTACTGAGTTTCCAATAACATTTCGACTTCTTTAAAACGTTCGCTGTCGATATATTTTTCCATTTTCTTCCAAACGTCCTGCATTTCCTTGACTTGATTTACGCCTTCCTGATATTTTAATGCTAAACCATTCCAAAGCGTTTGTCCATTTTTCAATTTGTAATCCCACGAAACGTGATGAAACCATAAAAGGTCTTTTTCAGGACAAGTTTCTAAGTTATCAAAGAGATTTGCGACTTCTGGCGCGTATTGCGAAATGGCATTCGTTCCCGATTTAGATCTGTCAAAACCAATCCCGTTTTTATCTGCTTTATGATAATATGTCGGATTCCATTCTGGTCTTGATAAATTCGAAATCCAAGGCCCAGGCCCGTAATGATGTCCTGTATCCATGACATGATGCAGACCAAGCGGCGTCATATAATTGACAACGGCTTCACGAGAATCGATCATAATATTTTTGACTGGTTGGATGAAATTTTCATCATTAGAAAAAGTACTTCTTAACCATTCGTCGGCAATGGTTTCTGAATCCATATACGGATTCCACGCCAGTCTCCCGAAACCGTACCAATTGGCCTGTGCAAACGGATGTCCTGTCCAGTTTAAATCGTTTCCAATATTAGCAACGCCTGCGATTCCTGTTAGTTTATTTTGATATAAAGTGCCGTCAATCACTTTGGCGACGGTTGAACCTTTTCCTTTTTGATAAGTATCGGATTCTAGAACTTCCTGAAATAATTTAGGAAGGAAAACCAAATGCGTGCTGAAACCTAAATATTCCTGTGTAATTTGAAATTCCATCATTAAAGGCGTTTTCGGCATTGCTCCAAATAATGGATGAAATGGTTCTCTTGGTTGAAAGTCTATTGCTCCGTTTTTGACTTGAACAATTACATTTTCTTTGAATTTCCCGTCATACGGCTGAAATTCGGCGTACGCTTGTTTAGCCCTATCGTTCGCATCATGTTCCGAATACACAAACGCTCTCCACATGATAATTCCGCCAAAAGGCGCTACTGCATCAGCGAGCATATTCGCTCCGTCAACATGATCTCTTCCATAGTTTTGAGGCCCTGGCTGGCCTTCTGAATTGGCTTTTACCAAAAATCCGCCAAAATCGGGAATTCGTTTATAAATTTCAGCCGACTTGTTTTTCCACCAATTAATAACTTCAGGATCTTTTGGATCGGCAGTCTTTAGCTTCCCAATTTCAATAGGCGCCGAAAATCTTGCAGTTAAATACACTTTTATTCCGTAAGGTCTGAAAACATTGGCTAGTGCTTCCACTTTTTCTAAATATTGTGAGGTTAGAATTAAAGCGTTGGCATTTACATTGTTCAAAACTGTTCCGTTGATTCCGATTGATGCATTTGCTCTGGCATAGTCAATGTAACGCTGGTCGATAAAATCAGGCAATTTCTGCCAGTTCCAGAGTGAAAATCCTGCATAACCACGTTCGATAGTTCTGTCGAGATTATCCCAATGATTCAGGATTCTGATATTGGTTTTAGGAGAATCCGCAATATTTAAGCTTTTAATCGATTTATTCGTCTGCAGTATTCTCAAGAAATTAAAAACTCCGTATAAAACGGCAACATCATTTTTGCCTGTAATGATGATTTGTTTTTTGTTTTTAAGCGAAATGGATTTAATAATAAAACCTTCATTATTTATCTTATCAAAATCAGATTGCAGTTTATTTTTTATTTCAGAATTTAAATTTGAATGTGAACCCACAATAATATAGCTCTCTCCTTTTACTTCTGATCTAATTTCAGGAATATTTCCCAACATATCCAAAAATCCCGTTTTCAGTTCTTTTTCAGCAATTTTTATGGTTTCAGAATTTCCTAATATTGCGATTCCTTTAATATTGCTTTTGTATTCTGAAGCCATTCCAGAATTGGTAACCGCATTATACTGAAGCCACAATTTATAATCCTTTTGTGCTGAAGCAGAAAAGGAAATCAGAAAAAACAGAAAAACAAATCTTAGTAAAGCCATTAGTTTTAATTTATTTTTTTTTAAAATCGTATTCTTTAAGCAGTAATATTTTATTTCTTATTTAAAGCATTTGATAAAATTTTAATTCAAAAAATATATTATTCGAAATAAAACAACAATTGCAATCGGTTGCGTAAAAATATAGGATTGTTATCTAAGAAAAAAATTTTGGCTGCTTTTTTTTCAAAAAAAATAATTTATATAACAAATAAAAGCAGGATAATTATAAAAACTATCCTGCTATGACGGGGTTGAATTTAAGTTTTATCGCTTAAATTATCTCTTGTAATAGGCAACAATACTTGCTTTTGCCAAGGTCTGGTTCCAAAGATTAAATCCTACTACTGCTGGATTTGTATTTTCATCTGTTCCTAGTTTATTTACTTTTAAAGCATAAACGGTAATAATGTATTGGTGATATCCATGACCAATTGGCGGACAAGGACCTCCAAAACCTTTGATTCCATAATCGGTAATGCTTTGAATTGCTCCTTTTGGAATAAGATTTTTAGTTCCTGCATTAGTTACCAGTTCGTTTACATTTGCCGGAATATCTACGACCACCCAATGCCAAAATCCGCTTCCTGTTGGCGCGTCTGGATCGTACATGGTTACCGCAAAACTTTTAGTCCCTTCGGGAGCGTTTTTCCAAGATAGCTGTGGAGACTGATTTTCGCCTGAACACCCAAATCCGTTGAATTCCTGAATTTTAGTTGTTTCTCCTCCTAAATCTTTACTAGTTAAAGTAAATGTTTTTTGTGCAAAAATCGATGTTGAAAAAATGGCTGACATTGCCAAAATTAAACTTAGCTTTTTCATTTTGTCTGTTTTAAAATTTTAAGCAAAGTTAGATTTGGAATCGTTGAATAACTTTAGCTAAAAAGCCAAAAACTGTTGCTAAAAGCTCAAATCAACTTATGATGTTTAGGTGTTACGCCGTATTTGGTTTTATAAGCTTGACTAAAACTGGAAAGGTTTTCGTAACCTGCTTCTAAATACACTTCAGAAGGGCTTTTTTCCTGGCTCAGCAAATAGTGCGCATGTTCGAGCCTTTTGTTTTGAAACCATTTAATAGGCGACTCTGAATAATATTTTTCAAATTCTCTTTTGAAAGTCGAAACACTCATGTTACACAAAAAAGCCAATTCTTTTAATGTCAATTTGCTTAAATGGCTGTTTTCGATTGTTCGAATGAATCTTTGAGCCGCATCGTCACTATTTGCAGTTAGCGAATACAGAAAATCGGTTCCGTACTGCGCCGTCAAATAAAGCATAATTTCGTCAAACTTAACTTCGAGCAATTTTGTCTGAATGGTTTTTGAAAGTTTGGAAATATCTGTTAAACTGTCTACAAAACGTTTCAGAAAATCATCATAATCAAAAGCATAAATCGATTTTGGTTCAATAGCTTCTGATTTTTCCAATTCCATTTTTCTGATGAAATTATGAACCATTTCGCTCGAAAAAAACAAAAGAATGCTTTTATATCCAGAGATTTCAGAGATTCTTTTTTCTGTCATTAAACAATTTCCGGAACGCATTATAAGAAACTTAGAAGGTGTTATAGACAATTCTGTAGTATCAAAAATGACTTCTTTGGTTCCTTCAATCAAAAAACTGATGATATTCTGATTTAAAATGATCTGCCGTTTCGAAACGTCTTTAGAACTGCTGTAATCGACAACGTGTACATGTTGAGATTTTTCTAAATTCATTTCGTCTGGAAGTGTAATTGTTTTCATAAAAGTTATTGGCCTATCAAACCAATGATAAGCCTTACTATTTAGAATTTTATTTCTGAGTAGATTCTCTTGCGAGTACTTCTGTATTTAAAAAAGTGATTTCTTTGGCATCGTCATTTTTAGACGATTTTAAATTTTTAATGATAATTTCTGCCGCCGCCTTTCCCATTTTTTCAGCTGGATGCGTAATAGTCGATAAATTCGGATCTATAATCTGCGAAATTGGATCATTATTAAAACCAATCACTTTGAACTCTTCGGGTACTTTAATACCGCGTTTTTTAGCAGTTTGAACAGCGCTTACAGCCAAAATATCTCCTGGCGCAAACAATCCGTCTGGAAGTGGCTTTAAATCGAATAAAGCGTTACTGGCTTTTACGCCGTCTTCATAAGTAACCGAATTCAAATTGATAATCAATTCTTCTTCTACTTCTATATTATGATCTTTTAAGGCTTCTATGTAACCTCTTTTTCTTTCGTTATACAGATTTCCTAATTCTGAACCAGCAGTAAAATGAGCAATACGAATACAGCCTTGTTCAATAAGGTGCTTGGTTGCTTTGTAGCCTGCTGTATAATTGTCTATTACAACTCTGAAAGTATTATAACCTTTTGGAACCCTGTCAACAAAAACCAACGGAATATTATTGTTTGAAAACTGATGAAAATGAGCCGTATCTCTGGTTTCCATCGCTAGAGAACAAATTACGCCACTTACGCGATTTGAGTACAAAGATTTCGCCATATTCACTTCTTCTTCATACGAATCATGCGACTGCATAATAATTACCGTATAATCCGATTTTTGAGCTGTGATTTCAATTCCGCTAATTAGAGAAGACAAAAAGGGCTGTGTAACGGTAGGAATCAAAACACCAATTGTCCTAGTTTTGTTGCCACGTAAACCTGCTGCTAAAGTATTTGGGACAAAACCCATTTCTTCAGCGGTTTTTTTCACTTTCTTAATCGTTTTATCACTTATCGTATGATGATCTTTTAAAGCTCGTGAAATAGTAGATGTGGCCAGATTAAGTCTCTCGGCAATGTCGTAAATCGTTACATGTTTATTTTCTTCCATGAAATAAAAAATAAAGATGTAAATATAAACTATTTTCTCTCAAGATGTTCTTTAGAAAAACTGAGATTAGACAAAATATTCCCAACCAACGTCTTATAAATAGCAGTTGGTTAGGAATATTAATTTCTGTCCTGATCCTTTATTTTTGAACATTGTTCTTTTTGTCTTTTAGAATTTTACCTTCTTTGGTAAATTCTAAATCAATTTTATTAGTCAGATCGACATCGAGATCTTTGTGTCCATAGTCGATGTGCGTTATTTTTTCGTTCGGATGATTTTTGGCTACATAAGCCTTAATATTATCTGGAATAAAATCGGTTGGAATTGGGTTGTCTCCGCCATCAACTTCACGGTATGAACCATCTTTCCAAAACTCTACTTCTGTTCCGTCTTTCAGTTTTACTTCATAACCTTTTTCTCCATGTTCGGGATCCTTTTGAGCCTTTTCTACCGAAGTATGGCTAAAATGCTTCTTTAGAAATTCCTGTGCCGGTTTTGGCAGTTCGGTTACTTCGATTTTTTTCTGTGCGCTTGCCGAGATTGTTATAATAAGCAATGCTATGGCTAAAAATATCTTCGTTTTCATAATTTGATTTTTTAAATGTAGTCTTACTAATTTACTACAACCAAAAATGCATTCAAATGATTTTAAGAAAGTTTTAGATTTTTAACCAATCATAAAAACCTGATTTACAAAGATTTTAAAAACAATTAATATCACAACTTTGCTTAAAAATTTTATTTTTAGAAATATTATTTTGATTGTTTTGTAGTACTTTTACCAAGCCAGGAATTAATTGGCTTCTTAAATCCCAAGTTTACAAGACTTTAAAAACTATTCTATTTTTTATTTAGGATACTAACCAAAAACGTATGGCAATCTGGTCAGGAAGACTATATTTATTGATTTTCATCTTTTTTTCGTTTGGTCTGCAGGCTCAGATTGAAACGAAAAAGAAGACTTTTATTTCCAGAAATCCCGCAAAAATTAAAGAGGATAAAAATACGCTGGCACTTTATGATTTGTACAATAAAGGTGAAGAGAAAAAGGCTTACAAAAAAGCGCATTCCATTTTAAAATCGGGCACTGTCGACAATAGAGTTCTCGCACGAACTAATCTCCTTCTGGCTTATTATTTCAATAAAAGAGCCATTATCGATTCTTCTATTTATTATACTCATCAGGCTTTAAAATTTAATACTGCTGTAAATGATTCATTAAAAAGCAGGCTTTTTTCACTTGGTTATAATTTGCTGGCCATCAATTATAAAAAAAGAGGTTTGCTGAATGAAAGTAAAAAATGGCACTTAAAAGGTATTGAAGCTTCTCAAAAATATAACGAAACAAATCTTTTTTATACTCACACGCACGGTTTAGCACAGACGTACAGTGAGTTGGGCGATTACGACAATGCACTGAAATTGTTCAAACAATGTTTGGAATATAAAGATGACAACGAAATTATCTTAGGAAGTTATATCAATATTGGCGATATTTATTCGAAACTGAAAGATTATGACAATGCCAATATTTTTTACAAAAGAGGAAAAGTGCTCTGCGAAAAAACCAATAATAATCAGGGACGGGTTATTGTTTTATTAGGTCTCGGAGAGAATTATCAACTGCAGAATAAATCTCAGGAAGCTTTAAAAATGTTTCAGGAAGCACTTGCTATTGCTGATAAAAGCGAACTAAACCAACTCTCGATTGTTTCCCGAAGCAGTATTGGAGATACCTATATTTCTTTGAAAAAATATAACGAAGCGAAACTGATATTTTCTGAAGCGCTTCAAAAATCTGTTCATTTTGGCCTGCTTCAAAATCAGAGTTATATTTATGATGAATTGAGAAAAATCGCTATTCAACAGGACGATTATAAAAGTGCTTATTCATTTTTTGAAAAATCGACACACATAAAAGATTCCATCAATAATCTTCAGAAAATAAAAGAGATTAATGAGTTAGAAGTCAAATACAAAACGGCACAAAAACAAAAAGAAATCGAAACTTTAAAGTTTGAAAACGAAGCTAGAAAACTGACGCTTGCCAATCAGGAGGAAGCCATAAAAAACATGATTCTGCAAGAGGAAATTTCGAAGAAAAATAACGAAAATACAATTCTGGCATTTCAGAATTCATCAAATAAAAAAAGAAATGAAATTGCTCTTTTAAAGAAAGATCAGCAATTGAAAGCTTTAGAAATCAATCAGCAGAAAAAAATGCGATGGTTTACGGTTATTGCTTTTCTAGTTTTACTTATACCTATAATGGGTCTTTTGTTTCAGTATTACAAACGTTTTAAAGTTCAGCGTTTACTGAATATCAAACAGGCAGAAGTCAGTTCTCAAAAAATTGATGGCATTCTAAAAGAACAGGAATTAGAACTGATAAAAGCTTCGATAAGGGGACAAGACAAGGAAAGAAAGCGTATTTCGCAGGAATTGCACGACAGTATTGGTGGAAATTTAGCTGCTATTAAACTACAAGTCAATCATTTGAATGCTTCTGATTTTTCTACTATTCAAAGAATCAGTCTTCAATTGGATGAAACATATCAACAGGTCCGAAATTTATCGCATACTCTTCTTCCAAAGAAATTCAGCCAGAATAATTTTTTAGAAGTTCTCGAATCGTATTTGAAAAATATCAGTGAAGCAAGCAAAATCAAGATTTCGTATATTCCATATCCGAAGAAAGAAATTAATGAATTGGATGAAAATATTCAGGTTGAGGTTTTCAAAATTATCCAGGAACTTTTAACGAATACGATTAAGCATGCAAAGGCTTCGGAAGTGGAAATCCAGCTGAACTATATTGAAAATATATTGAATGTTATGTTTGAAGATAATGGAATTGGTTTTGAAACGAAAAATAATTCTAAAGGAATTGGTTTTATTAATCTGGAAAACCGCATCAAAAAACTAAATGGCTCTTTTGCAATTGATTCGAAACTAAAAAGAGGTTCCATTTTTAATATCGAAATTCCGATCGCAGAGCCTAAACCTAAAACGAAAATTAAAGGAATTGATTTGAAAAATCAGCTTGATGAATTGAAAAGCAACTAATATATTTGTTGAATGAACCCAGTTAACTTACTTATTGCCGACGATCATACAATGTTTCTTCAGGGAATTATTGCTCTTTTGGAACAGGAACCTAATATTACCGTTATTGACAAAGCGGTAAACGGAATTGAAGCGCTTGAAATCGTTAAAAAGGGAGTTGTAGATTTTGTTATCTTGGATATCAGCATGCCTGAAATGGACGGAATTGAATTGAGTAAAATCCTCAAAAAACAGTATCCAAATGTCAAAATATTGATTGTAAGCACACACAGCAATGTGATGGTTATTTCGAGACTAATTCGAATTGGGGTGAATGGATATTTGTTGAAAAATGCTGAAAAAGTAGAGCTTTTAAAGGCTATTAATACAATTGCTTCGGGAGAAAATTATTTTGCAGAAGAATTAGAAGAAAAGCACCTTTCGAATAGTTCTCGAATTGAAAAACAGGTTTCAAATTTAACCGAACTCAGTTCGAGAGAAAAAGAAATTCTGGTGTTGATTGCACATGAGTATAATACGGCAGAAATTGCCGAAAAAACGTTTATTAGTTTAAATACCGTAAATACTCACCGCCGTAATTTATTGTCCAAATTGAATGCTAAAAATACGGCGGGTCTTGTAAAATACGCAGTCGAAAATGGTTTAGTTGATTAACTAAAATCCCTTTCCTGCCCTGTAATTTAAAACTAATCCAAAAGTGTCGGGAATTACTACATTATCAATTGATTTATTATACGTGCAGATAACCCTGAAATTGTCTGAAAGGTGAAAACCGGCTAAAAAATTCAATGTTTTTGAAGTTCGATAGCCTCCGCCAAATTCTACTTTATTTTTGTAATTGATTAAAAGATTTAGATCGGCCTGAAATGGTGCTCCTTCAACATATTTAAATAATACGCTTGGGTTTATCAGTACTTCTTCAAAACGATTGGTAAAAAATTTGTACCCAAAATAACTATAATAGACATTTTTTAAATGGGTGTTATTGCTCGAATTAAAAGCAGAACTTAACAAATTTGGAGATGATAAACCGAAATAAACCTGATCTCTGTTGTACAAAAATCCAACACCAAAAGTAGGCGTAAAACTGTTTACATTTTCCTGAAATTCTGGATCGTTTTCAAGACCCAAACGGGTCAGGTTTTCGTTGTAAAGCATTGCTCCTGCCGTTACTCCAAATGAAACAATACTAGGATCGTAGGCCCACCATTTTCCATATTTATAATCAGGATCATAGTAAATTTTATACGAATATGAAGTAAAAAAATTGGTTGTATGAGTCACTCCTATTTGGTCATGTGAAATCCCTGCTGCTAATCCTATTTTTTCTCCCCATGTCAATTTATTTACTGAAAGATCAAAATTCTTGGGACTTCCTTCTACTGAATTGAAATATCCGTTGGTTGTCATGGCAATATCTATATCCGAATAATATCCGGCATGGGCTGGATTTATTAAAACGGCATTGTAATTATAACTTGAAAAAACAGGTGTTTGCTGTCCATAGGCTCTTTCTAAAAAAATGATGATTATAAATAAAGCTAAGATTATATTGAATTTACTTTTCATGAATTAACGTTTTAAAACAAGATATCCCTTGGTTTTCTTAAAATGATGGGGCTGATTGACACGGATTTCAAAGAAATAAGTTCCTTCGGGAAGCTGATTGGCTCCAAGATTTCGGCTCTTATTAGCAATTCCACTAAAAACATTGGTGGCGTTGTCGTAACCTTTTGTATGGTAAACCAAATCCCCCCAACGGCTGTAAATCAGGACTTCATTCTCTGGATAATCTGTTATTCCGTCAATTTCCCAAAAATCATTAATTCCGTCTCCATTTGGAGAAAAACCATATTTAGTTTCATCTTTTTCAATAGGAGGAATTACAGTTACAGTCACCAAATCTTCTGTTTCGCACCCTTCTTTGTTTGTAAAAACTACTTTGTAAGTTGTGGTTTCTGATGGTTTAGCAATTGGATTTCCGATTTTACTATTATTTAATCCTGTTGCAGGCGACCATGAAAAAACACCATCTTCTAAAGCAATAGCATACAATTGAATAGAGTCTCCCTGATTAATTTCTGCATCTTCTCCTGCATCAACAAAAATTGGATAGCTGAAAAGCTGAAAGGAGCATCCTGAAACATTGTTACTTTTATCTGAAACTTTTATGGTAATAGTCATTCCGTCTAAAAATACTGCTCCTGGCGCTGGATACTGTGTTATTACAGGGTTTGGATCTGCATTATCAGTGGCAAAAATCATTTTGGTGTAATCCGGAACCTGACTTACACTACAGTCAAACATTTGATCTGCAATGCAAGTAAAAACTGGTGGCTGTGCATCTTTTGCAACATTAATTTTAAAGGTGCACGACGTACTATTTCCACTATTATCTGAAGCATTAATTGTTACATTCATTCCGTCAGTTACATTTGATCCAGAAGACGGAATTTGTGTGACAGTTAAATTCGAATCGCAATTATCAGTTGCAGTAATCATCGTTCGATAATCTGGAAGAACATCTGCAATATTTAAATTCTGATCTGCAATACAAGTAATTGACGGTGCTGTTATATCGGGAGAAGCATTAACTTTAAAACTGCAAGTAGAACTATTATTGGAAACGTCTCTGGCTGTTATAGTAATCTCCATTCCATCTGTAAAAACACTTCCCGCAGACGGATTTTGAGTAATCACAGGATAAGAGTCGCAATTATCATTTGCTGTAACTAAAAGCGTATAATCTGGAATTATACTGCCACATGATAAGGTTTGATCTCCTATGCACGCAATTACAGGCGCTGTCACATCTGCGGAAGCGTTAACTTTAAAACTGCAAGTGGAACTATTATTGGAAACATCTTTTGCTGTAATTGTAATGGCCATCCCATCTGTAAAAGCAGTTCCTGCAGACGGGTTTTGAGCAATAACAGGGTAAGAGTCGCAATTATCATTTGCTGTAACTAAAAGCGTATAATCTGGAATTTTACTGCCACATGATAAAGTCTGATCTCCTATGCATGCAATTACTGGCGCTGTCACATCTGCGGAAGCGTTAACTTTAAAACTGCAATACGATTCATTGTTGGATGCATCTTTTGCAGTGATTGTAATGTCCATTCCATCTGTGAAAGCAGTTCCAGCTATTGGATTCTGCGTAATTACAGGTGAAGCGTCACAATTATCATTTGCTGTAACTAAAAGCGTATAATCTGGAATTGTACTGCCGCACGATAAAGTCTGATCACCTATGCACGCAATTACAGGCGCTGTCACATCCGCGGAAGCGTTAACTTTAAAACTGCAAGTGGAACTATTATTGGAAACGTCTTTCGCTGTAATTGTAATGGCCATTCCGTCTGTAAAAACACTTCCCGCTATTGGATTCTGCGTAATTACAGGTGAAGCGTCACAATTATCTGTAACAGTTATTAAAGCTGTATAATCTGGAATTATACTGCCGCATGATAAAGTTTGATCTCCTATGCACGCAATTACTGGCGCTGTAACATCTGCAGAAGCGTTTACTTTAAAACTGCAAGTGGAACTATTATTGGAAATATCTTTTGCTGTAATTGTAATGGCCATTCCATCTGTAAAAACACTTCCCACAGACGGATTTTGAGTAATCACGGGATAAGGATCGCAATTATCATTTGCTGTAACTAAAAGCGTATAATCTGGAATTGTACTGCCGCATGATAAAATCTGATCTCCTATGCACGCAATTACTGGCGCTGTCAAATCTGCGGAAGCGTTGACTTTAAAACTGCAATACGCTTCATTGTTGGATGCATCTTTTGCTGTAATTGTAATGGCCATTCCATCTGTAAAAACACTTCCCGCTATTGGATTCTGCGTAATTACAGGTGAAGCGTCACAATTATCATTTGCTGTAACTAAAAGCGTATAATCTGGAATTGTACTGCCGCATGATAAAGTCTGATCTCCTATGCACGCAATTACTGGTGCTGTCACATCTGCGGAAGCGTTGACTTTAAAACTGCAAGTGGAACTATTATTGGAAACATCTTTTGCTGTAATTGTGATGACCATTCCGTCTGTAAAAGCAGTTCCTGCAATTGGATCTTGTGTTAGTATGGGTGCTGTGTCTTTATTATCAGAAACTGTAACCAAATTCAAATAATTTGGAACTAAACTTTTACAATTGAGCAACTGATCTGAAAGACAGGTTAAAACAGGCGCTTCGGCATCAGCATCATTTGAAATTTTAAAAGTACAAATCTCAAAATTTCCACTTTTATCTGTAACGGTCAACGTGACATCTTTGGTGACGCCATCAAAAATTGTCCATGGCGCTGGAACTTGCGTTATAGTCGGATTTGAATCACAATTATCTGTAACGGTTATAACATTTTTATAATCTGGAATAGGAAATCCAGTTGAAACAACTTCATTAGAAGGACAATTGGCTATAACTGGTTTCTGAGTATCTGTTACTTTTTTTCCAAAAACAACAAAAGCTTTTCCTGGATTATAATTTACTTTCAAATTTGAACCATAGGAATTGTAAGGATTACCAATTATAATATCACCGACACCATCATTATTAACGTCTCCTGCATAATTTACACTATACTCGTAAAGATAATCAGACATAATTCTAAAATTCTTATCGGTACTTGGACTTACAGTAGCTGTCCAAACCTTTTTTCCAAAAAAGATATAAGTAGTTCCAGGATCATGCACAAAAAAGTCATCAATAGTATCGCCATTAAAATCTCCAGCGTAACCAAAACTATTACCAGCACTTACACCGTTTATTTTAAAGCCATTAGTACCGTCAAGATTTTTTAAATCTACTAGGACAGGAAAAACAGTTTTCCCAAACAAAACATACTGTCCTGTAATAGCAATATCATTAATGCCATCGTTATTTAAATCTCCTGCTTTTTCAATTCCATTATAAGAATCCAAAGCAGTTTCTGAGTTTTCAATTATAAATCCGTTTGTTCCATTTAAAGCTGAAATATTAAAATTTGCTGGAAAGTTATTGGAGCGTCCAAAAACAACATACTTACGTTTTTGATCTGATCCGTTATAAGAGCCTAAAGCAATATCTACAATCCCATCTCCATTGACATCTCCCAAACCAGAAACCGACCGACCCAATTTTCCCGTAGAAGCATCTCCTTCAATTGTAAATCCATTTGTTCCGTTAAGTTCAAAAGTTCTCAATATTGCCGGAAATCCTCCTGCTCTGCCGTACACAACAAAACACTTGCCATTCACTGCTCCCGAACCTGAAGTAATAACTGCAATATCCTGAAAACCATCAGAATTAATATCTCCTATAAGATCTATACTTGATCCTGTAGCTGCATAATTTTCATTGCCTATGAGAGTAAAACCATTAGAACCATTTAGCGACGAAAGTTTTATTTCGGCAGGAAAACCGCTTTTTTTCCCAAATATAATATAGGTATGCCCAGCTTCTGGACCGTAGGACGAATGTCTGTATGGATCACTTACCATAAAATCTCCAATTCCATCGCCATTTATATCTCCCGCACTGCTGACATCGTATCCTGTTAAAGGAAAATTAGAAGACGAAATGTCATTTCGTATCGCAAAACCATTCGTACCATCCAGTAAGCCTAAATCAATATTTGGTGCAAATCCCGAAGCTTTGCCAAATATTACATAAGCAGCACCTGGTATTATCTTATAAATTTTTGAAGCTCCATACCATGGATTATAATTTCCAGGAGCTCCAATAATTAAATCTTTTATTCCATCACCATTTACATCTCCGGCGTTATTAACACTAAACCCAGCTTCTCTGGCTAAAATTTCGCCATAAATAGAGAATCCATTATCACCATAAAGATTATTCACATTTATAGAAGTTGTTTTACAGTCAATATCCTGCTTAACAGTCTTTAATTTTACTAAAAATGTGCAAAAATTAATGTTTCCTGATGCGTCTTTAGCTGTAATGGTAACATTTGTATCTGCTGTAAAAAGTGTTCCCTGAGGTGGAGTTTGCGTAAAAATGAGATCAAAATTATCTGTAAGGTCATCACTTAAAGCAGTTAAATAGGATATATAGTTTGGTAACGTTGAATTTTTGTACAATTCCATTCCTGAAGGACAGCTTAAGACAGGGGGTAAATCTCCCCCCAAGGGATTTATGTAAAAATTACATACTGATATATTTCCTGATGTATCTTTTGCTGAAATAACTACATTCGTTCCTGAAGTAAAAATAGTTCCCGGTATCGGCACTTGCGTTACTATCGGATTAGTGTCACAATTATCTGTTACATGTATTAAGCCCAAGTAATCAGGAATAGCATCCCCAATTGCTAAAGTTTGATTACTAGGGCAATTAGTTATAACAGGTTTTACAGTATCGGCTGAAGCATTAATTACGAAACTGCAAGCAGAAGTATTATTTGAAGCATCTTTTACCATAAGAGTAACTGTCATTCCAGGCGTAAAAGCAGTTCCTGGAGATGGCGTTTGAGATATAATTAGAATTCCATCGCAATTATCACTAACTGTCACCCAGGTTTTATAATCTGGAAGAACTGATCCACATGCCAAAAACTGAACTCCTGGACAGTTTGAAATAACTGGTTTTATAACATCTGGATTAGAAGTAATGGTAAAATTACAATATGATTTATTCCCCGTTTTATCAGAATACTCTATTTCAATAGGAGTTGGATTACCATAAAAAATGGTTCCTGCTGCGGGAGTCATTTTATATTTTAAATTAATACTGCAATCATCCTTGAGATTCATAATGGGACTTATTGCATAATTTGGTATAACATCGCCACAATTTAATTTAATATTTGTCGGACAAGTAAATGTTGGAGGAGCTACATCTGGATTAACAGAAGTAACAATAATGCTGCAACTGCTTGTGTTTCCTGCATCATCTTTAGCCGTAAATTGAATTTCCATTCCATCATAAAAAAAAGAGCCTTCTCCAGGATATTGAGTTACATCTATCTCAGTATCAAGATTATCATTTACAGTTAACAGATCAAAATAACTCGGAACAAGCATCCCACAAGTCAATTTCTGATTTGGAGGACAAATCAATATGGGAGGTTCTGTATCAGCAGCAGATTTGGCTATTTTAGAAGTAAATTTGGTGACAGCTTTTATTTTTCTACTTACTGACTTCATATTGTTATCATTAATAAGCGTAACAATATTTGAATCTGACTTAGTAAAATCTTTTTCCTGCGCATAAACTGTTACAAAAGAAAAAGAAATTATAAACAGTAAAATTAAATTTGTTTTTTTAGTTAAAATCTTAAATTCGACCATGCTGAGGTATTATAATTTGCAAATACTATTTAAAGCGCAAAACTATAATCTCGCTAATTCTCTCACATCACTATAAATAGTGATTTTTAAATTCCACATAAAATAATACAATCAAAAAGTACACTGCGAAATTTAATTTGTAAATTAGTCTAAACCATTAAAAACTAAAATCATGCGTAGTATCATTGCTCTTTCCTCTCTTTTGCTTTTAACATCTTGTAAAAATGAAAACAATACTAATATCTTATCAGACTATTTTACATATGAGAAAGAAAAAGTAGAAACTGCAGGGGTAAAAATGATACCAATAAAAACACCCGTTGGAGAATTTAAAGTTTGGACAAAACGTTTTGGCAATAATCCAAAAATTAAAGTTTTACTACTGCACGGAGGCCCAGCAATGACGCATGAATATATGGAATGCTTTGAGACATTCTTCCAGCGTGAAGGTTTTGAGTTTTACGAATATGATCAACTAGGATCATACTATAGTGATCAGCCAAAAGACAGCAGTTTATGGACAATTGACCGATTTGTAGATGAGGTAGAGCAAGTTCGAAAAGCCATTAATGCTGATAAGGACAATTTTTATGTATTGGGAAATTCTTGGGGCGGAATATTAGCAATGGAATATGCATTGAAATATCAACAAAATATGAAAGGATTGCTAGTTGCTAATATGATGGCAAGTGCTCCAGAATATGGTAAATATGCCGATGAAGTTCTGGCAAAACAAATGAAACCAGAAGTTTTAAAAGAAATTAGAGATTTAGAAACTAAAAAAGATTTCGAAAATCCGCGTTACATGGAACTTTTGATTCCAAATTTCTATCAAGAACATTTATGTCGTTTAAAAGAATGGCCAGACGGATTAAATCGTGCAAGTAAACATGTGAATTCTGAAATATATACATTAATGCAAGGACCAAGTGAATTTGGTATTAGTGGGCGTCTGGCTAAATGGGATATTAAAAATAGACTGCATGAAATCACTATTCCAACTTTAATGATTGGAGCAAAATATGATACTATGGATCCAAAAGCAATGGAAGAACAGAGCAAATTAGTTAAAAAAGGACGTTATTTATACTGTCCAAACGGAAGTCATTTGGCAATGTGGGACGATCAAAAAGTATTTATGACTGGCGTAATTCAGTTTATTAATGATGTAGATAGTCACAAATTTTAATTTCCTAAAAAACATAAAGTACTAATTTAAAGCATTTAAAAAAACATAGCGTTTCCCTTTGGGTTGTGTTGTCCCTTGGATCTTTTGCGAATGAAGCGATAAGAAGCTCTCACATCCCTTAAAAGGAGCCGTTTCCATCCCTGACGTATCTGTTTGGGAAAAAGTTTTAGGGCAGCTGCATTGCGGGATTTCCAAAAATTGCCATAAAACAGAAAACCCCGTTTCGTTTAGAAACGGGGTTTTTCAAAAGAAAGGCGACGACATACTCTCCCACATGACTGCAGTACCATCTGCGCTGGCGGGCTTAACTTCTCTGTTCGGGATGGGAAGAGGTGAGCCCCGCCGCAATAACCACCTTAAGGCTATTCGCTGCAAGCAGCTTCCGACTGTTAATTATCAATTCTAAATTATCAATCAGACAATATCTTAACATACTGGGATAAAGAAACAAAGAGTTTTTTTTAGAAAGTTCTCTCCCCCGATCTGCATCGGGGGAAAAGGGTGTGCATAAGCTTACGGATTATTAGTACTGCTCGACTGTGACATTACTGCCTTTACATCTGCAGCCTATCAACGTGGTCATCTTCCACGATCCTTAAAAGAAATCTCATCTTGTGGTGGGTTTCGCGCTTATATGCTTTCAGCGCTTATCCCTTCCAAACGTAGCTACTCTGCGGTGCCCCTGGCGGGACAACAGATACACTAGAGGTTTGTCCAATTCGGTCCTCTCGTACTAGAATCAGATCCACTCAAATTTCTAACGCCCGCAGTAGATAGAGACCGAACTGTCTCACGACGTTCTGAACCCAGCTCGCGTGCCACTTTAATGGGCGAACAGCCCAACCCTTGGGACCTTCTCCAGCCCCAGGATGTGACGAGCCGACATCGAGGTGCCAAACCCCCCCGTCGATATGAGCTCTTGGGGGAGATCAGCCTGTTATCCCCGGCGTACCTTTTATCCTTTGAGCGATGGCCCTTCCATGCGGAACCACCGGATCACTATGCTCTACTTTCGTACCTGATCGACCTGTATGTCTCTCAGTCAAGCTCCCTTATGCCATTGCACTCTGCGCACGGTTACCAAGCGTGCTGAGGGAACCTTTAGAAGCCTCCGTTACTCTTTTGGAGGCGACCACCCCAGTCAAACTACCCACCAAGCACTGTCCCCCGCAATACGGGGTTAGGCCTCAGATAAACAAAGGGTTGTATTTCAACAATGACTCCAAAGCGCCTGGCGACGCCCCTTCACAGTCTCCAACCTATCCTACACATCATTTATCCAAGGTCAATACTAAGCTATAGTAAAGGTGCACAGGGTCTTTTCGTCCCACTGCGGGTAAACGGCATCTTCACCGTTACTACAATTTCACCGAGCTCATGGCTGAGACAGTGTCCAGATCGTTACACCATTCGTGCAGGTCGGAACTTACCCGACAAGGAATTTCGCTACCTTAGGACCGTTATAGTTACGGCCGCCGTTTACTGGGGCTTCAATTCAATGCTTCTCCGAAGATAACATCTCCTCTTAACCTTCCAGCACCGGGCAGGTGTCAGGCCCTATACTTCATCTTGCGATTTTGCAGAGCCCTGTGTTTTTGATAAACAGTCGCCTGGACCTCTTCACTGCGGCCCCGATTGCTCGGGGCGACCTTTCTCCCGAAGTTACAGGTCTATTTTGCCTAATTCCTTAGCCATGAATCTCTCGAGCACCTTAGGATTCTCTCCTCAACTACCTGTGTCGGTTTACGGTACTGGTTCTTACTGCCTGAAGTTTAGAGGTTTTTCTTGGAAGCCCTTAGGCGCGCTATCTCTTTGTCCGAAGACTCCGAGTACTATCGCATTTCGCCATCTTCTACGGATTTGCCTATAGAAGATATAGCTAGGTGCTTTAACGGACTATTCCGTCAGTCCGCGGCGCTTTCATCACTCCGTCACCCCATCACAGCAATAAGAAGTACGGGAATATTAACCCGTTGGCCATCGACTGCCCCTTTCGGGTTCGCCTTAGGTCCAGACTAACCCACAGCTGATTAGCATAGCTGTGGAAACCTTAGTTTTTCGGTGTGCGGGTTTCTCGCCCGCATTATCGTTACTTATGCCTACATTTTCTTTTCTGACCGGTCCAGCATACCTTACGATACACCTTCAGCCCTGTCAGAATGCTCCCCTACCACTTGCACATACATGCAAATCCATAGCTTCGGTAATATGCTTATGCCCGATTATTATCCATGCTCGTCCGCTCGACTAGTGAGCTGTTACGCACTCTTTAAATGAATGGCTGCTTCCAAGCCAACATCCTAGCTGTCTGGGCAGACAAACCTCGTTCTTTCAACTTAGCATATATTTGGGGACCTTAGCTGATGGTCTGGGTTCTTTCCCTCTCGGACTTGGACCTTAGCACCCAAGCCCTCACTGCTGGTAAACATTATATAGCATTCGGAGTTTGTCAGGAATTGGTAGGCGGTGAAGCCCCCGCATCCAATCAGTAGCTCTACCTCTATATAACTATATCCAGCGCTGCACCTAAATGCATTTCGGGGAGTACGAGCTATTTCCGAGTTTGATTGGCCTTTCACCCCTACCCACAGGTCATCCGAAGACTTTTCAACGTCAACCGGTTCGGTCCTCCACTGTGTGTTACCACAGCTTCAACCTGCCCATGGGTAGATCACACGGTTTCGCGTCTAACACTACTGACTAAAGCGCCCTATTCAGACTCGCTTTCGCTGCGGATCCATGGCTTAACCACTTATCCTTGCCAGCAGCGTTAACTCGTAGGCTCATTATGCAAAAGGCACGCCGTCACCCCACGAAAGGGCTCCGACCGCTTGTAGGCGCATGGTTTCAGGATCTATTTCACTCCGTTATTCACGGTTCTTTTCACCTTTCCCTCACGGTACTGGTTCACTATCGGTCTCTCAGGAGTATTTAGCCTTAGCGGATGGTCCCGCCGAATTCAGACAGGGTTTCACGTGCCCCGCCCTACTCAGGATACCGCTATCCATTACATTTGTTGCCCGTACGGGGCTGTCACCCTCTATGGCGCTCCTTTCCAGAAGCTTCCGGTTCCTCATGCATGGAATCTCGCGGTCCTACAACCCCAACTATGCCGTAACATAATTGGTTTGGGCTAATCCGCGTTCGCTCGCCACTACTTACGGAATCACTTTTGTTTTCTTCTCCTCCGCCTACTTAGATGTTTCAGTTCAGCGGGTTTGCCCACCTATCGGTGTGCTATATCTTCAATATAGCGGGTTGCCCCATTCGGATATCTGCGGATCAACCGGTGTGTGCCCGTCCCCGCAGCTTTTCGCAGCTTATCACGTCCTTCATCGCCTCTGAGAGCCTAGGCATCCCCCATGCGCCCTTATTTTGCTTATTGCACCAATCATAAAATCAATTATGACCGTTTTTTTTGTCTTTATTATCGCTAATAAAAACGCTTTCTACTTTCTTATTATTTTCTTATCCCAATATGTCAATGAACTTTTATCTACCGTTTTTACGATAGTTTCGTGGAGAATAACGGAGTCGAACCGTTGACCTCCTGCGTGCAAGGCAGGCGCTCTAGCCAGCTGAGCTAATCCCCCAAATCTAATGATGAATTGTGAATTATGAATTATGAATTAATATTCATAACGCTTCAACTCTAGAATTTCCTTCTCTTCAAGCTTTAAAAAGTAGTCCCGGGCAGACTCGAACTGCCGACCCCTACATTATCAGTGTAGTACTCTAACCAGCTGAGCTACGAGACTCTGTTTTTTTTTTACTTAAAAGTTTATTTCTTTAAATTAACAGCAAGAGTAATGCAATTTCAAGACCCAAAACCTATAGCCAGGCATCTCATTTCCCCAGCGTGCCTTCCGGCTAACACATGGGGCTCTAGAAAGGAGGTGTTCCAGCCGCACCTTCCGGTACGGCTACCTTGTTACGACTTAGCCCTAGTTACCAGTTTTACCCTAGGCAGCTCCTTGCGGTCACCGACTTCAGGCACCCCCAGCTTCCATGGCTTGACGGGCGGTGTGTACAAGGCCCGGGAACGTATTCACCGGATCATGGCTGATATCCGATTACTAGCGATTCCAGCTTCACGGAGTCGAGTTGCAGACTCCGATCCGAACTGTGACCGGCTTTATAGATTCGCTCCCCCTCGCGGGGTGGCTGCTCTCTGTACCGGCCATTGTAGCACGTGTGTAGCCCAAGGCGTAAGGGCCGTGATGATTTGACGTCATCCCCACCTTCCTCACAGTTTGCACTGGCAGTCTTGCTAGAGTTCCCGACATGACTCGCTGGCAACTAACAACAGGGGTTGCGCTCGTTATAGGACTTAACCTGACACCTCACGGCACGAGCTGACGACAACCATGCAGCACCTTGTAGACCGTCTTGCGAAAGGTCTGTTTCCAAACCGGTCAGTCTGCATTTAAGCCTTGGTAAGGTTCCTCGCGTATCATCGAATTAAACCACATGCTCCACCGCTTGTGCGGGCCCCCGTCAATTCCTTTGAGTTTCAAACTTGCGTTCGTACTCCCCAGGTGGGATACTTATCACTTTCGCTTAGCCACTGAACTTGCGCCCAACAGCTAGTATCCATCGTTTACGGCGTGGACTACCAGGGTATCTAATCCTGTTCGCTACCCACGCTTTCGTCCATCAGCGTCAATCCATTGGTAGCAACCTGCCTTCGCAATTGGTATTCCATGTAATCTCTAAGCATTTCACCGCTACACTACATATTCTAGTTGCTTCCCAATAATTCAAGTCCAGCAGTATCAATGGCCGTTCCACCGTTGAGCGATGGGCTTTCACCACTGACTTACAAGACCGCCTACAGACCCTTTAAACCCAATGATTCCGGATAACGCTTGGATCCTCCGTATTACCGCGGCTGCTGGCACGGAGTTAGCCGATCCTTATTCTTACGGTACCGTCAAGCTCCTACACGTAGGAGGGTTTCTTCCCGTACAAAAGCAGTTTACAATCCATAGGACCGTCATCCTGCACGCGGCATGGCTGGTTCAGGCTTGCGCCCATTGACCAATATTCCTCACTGCTGCCTCCCGTAGGAGTCTGGTCCGTGTCTCAGTACCAGTGTGGGGGATCTCCCTCTCAGGACCCCTACCCATCGTAGCCTTGGTAAGCCGTTACCTTACCAACTAGCTAATGGGACGCATGCTCATCTTCCACCGTTGTGACTTTAATCATATCCCGATGCCGGGTCATGATGCTATGAGGTATTAATCCAAATTTCTCTGGGCTATCCCTCTGTGGAAGGCAGATTGCATACGCGTTACGCACCCGTGCGCCGGTCTCAAGGCCCGAAAGCCTCTACCCCTCGACTTGCATGTGTTAAGCCTGCCGCTAGCGTTCATCCTGAGCCAGGATCAAACTCTTCATCGTATATTTTAATATTATATAGTCGATGCTCTATCTATCGGTTCTCTTCGAATCTCTCGATTCCATTACTCTTATTCTATATTGTTTTGAAATCTCTTTCAAAACGGCTGTCAATTCAATATGTCTACGAACGTAATTTTGTTTCCTCCGCTTGTTTCTCAAAGCGGGTGCAAAACTAAAACTTCTTTTTGTTTCTCGCAAGAAAAACTTGAAAAATTTTTGAAGCTTTCTTATCGCTCCAGTTTCTCAACTTTTTCTTCCAATCTTTCAATGAGCTTCCGTGTTTTGCGGGGTGCAAATGTAAAAAGCTTTTTCTTTTCCCGCAAGCTTTTTCCAATCTTTTTTTTCGAAAATCTCTTTCCTCAAAATATGATCAAGCTGCCGGAATGTCTAAGAGCGTTTTTCGCCGTTGCGGGTGCAAAAGTAGAACCTTTTTCCGCTTCTGCAAGCTTTTTTAAAGAGTTTTTTTGAAGTTTTTCCGCCCTTTTTCCTAACCTTCTCATAACGCGGGGCTTACATTTTGGATATTTTTCACCGAGCGTAAGGTTTTTCTTCGTACACCCAGGAATCGGGCCGTTTTGCCGCAAAGCCGCTAAGGCTCGAAGGCTGTTTTCCCCACTTTTTAGACGCTGAGTTTTCTGCCCCTTCTTCTGGAAACTGGCGCCCTAGCCCCGATAGGAGCGGAAATCCTTCTGCTTTTTTCTTTAAAAAGCAGAAGATTGCAGCGGATAGCGGGAAACAGCTCCTAAAAAAACAAAATCCCAATCTTTCAAATTCCAAATCGCAAAACCGGATGCGCTTCACTCCGCTCAGCATGACAAAATCTTACTTCTGCATATTGTATAGTATGATTTTCTTCATAATATATATATGTACAAAAAAAAAAAAAAAAAACCGACAGGTTTTAAAACCTGTCGGGTTATAACTGAGACTTACTCTTATATATAAGTATAATTTAAAAACTACATTATATGTATTATTCATTCAAGGCGTCTATTACTTCTTTGGTAATTTGAATGCTTTTTAGTTTTGCTTGATGATCGAAGATTGGACTTGTCACCATTAGCTCGTCGATTCGGGCATAGTCGATAAACTTTCTCAAATCGGTTACTAGCTGTTCTTTGTTTCCTGTGAAGGTTCCTGCTGTCATTTGATTTACATGGAAACGTTCTGCTTCATTCATGATATCGTCTAGAGATGAAACTGGTGGCTGTAATCCTTTGCGATCATTTCTAATTAGGTTCAAGAACATTTGATACAAACTTGTCGATAGCAATTCTGCTTCTTCATTTGTATCTGCCGCAATGATATTTACACAAGCCATTGTTTTTGGTTTATCTAAATACTCTGATGGCTGGAAATTTTCCCTGTAAAACTCGAATGCTTGGATCATTAGCTTTGGCGCAAAGTGCCCAGCAAAAGCATAAGGCAATCCATAAGCAGCTGCCAAAGCCGCGCTATCCATACTTGATCCTAAAATCCAGATTGGGACATTTAACCCTTCGGCTGGGAATGCACGGACTTTTCCTGATGCATTTTCAGATGAAAAGTATTCTTGAAGCTTGCTTACATTTTGCGGAAATCGCTGTGCTTGCTCAAAAAAGTCTTTTCGAATCGCTTCGGCAGTTGGCTGATCTGTTCCTGGCGCTCTTCCTAAACCTAAATCAATTCGGTTTGGATAAAGGGTTTCTAAAGTTCCAAATTGTTCTGCCACTACTAGAGGAGAATGATTTGGAAGCATGATTCCGCCAGAGCCTACACGGATATTTTCGGTTTGACTTGCTACATAACCAATTAAAACCACAGTTGCAGTACTGGCAACGTGTGCCATATTATGGTGTTCTGCGAGCCAGATTCTCTTGTATCCTAATCTATCGGCTAATTGCGCTATATCTTTTGTTTTTTGGAATGTTTCTGTTGCGTTACTATCTTGAGTGATAATTGCAAGCTCTAATATTGAGACTGAAATTGGTTTTTTCATATAAATTAAGGCTAAAATGCAAAATTAACTCATTTATGCGAATGCCTTTGTTTTCTAATGTTAATAGAATTATAATATTCTCAAATGATTCAAAATATCTAATTTTTAATAATTAATTATTGTTTTACAATAATTAATTATACATTTGCAATATCAATTTAATTTTTCATTGTATGAAGACCACTCATATTGTTTCTAAAATATTGTTTTATTTTACCCGATTCTTGTCTGTAGTTTATTTTTTCTTGGCTACTTACTCGGTTTTTACTTTAGTGACAGGGTTATTTCTAACATTTAAAGATAACGGAAAGTATTTTCAGGTTTGTTATCCCTTTACTACGCATCCTGTAATGTTGGGCGATTACAACCTGCCATATATTCTTTTTGATTTTTTAGCTCCACTGAGTCTTTATGGACTTTTCTTTTTACTGAGCAGTAATGTCTTTAAAGTTTTCTTTCAGCCAAAATTATTTACTCAAAATGGAGTTTTGCACTTAAAACGCTTTTATTTATCCAATTTATTCATTCCGAGTATCGTTATATTTTTTGCGTTCTTCTTTGTTCCTTTAGACAACGAAGTGGTACTCTTTATCATATTGCACGGAATGCTTGGCGCTTTTGCTTATTTTTTAGCTGCCATTTTTAAACAAGGCTTAAACCTTCAAAACGAACAAGACTTATTTATATAGCTATGCCAATAATTGTAAATGTTGATGTAATGCTTGCCAAACGCAAGATGCAGAGTAAAGAATTGGCAGAGAAATTAGATATAACGCCTGCTAATTTATCGATTCTAAAAACTGGAAAGGCAAAAGGTATTCGATTTGATACTCTCGAAGCTATTTGCAAAATCCTAGACTGCCAGCCTGGTGATATTTTAGAATATGTAAGCGAGTAGTTTTTTTAATCAAATTTTCTGAATCTAAAAATCGGCTTTTTGAGGCCGACAGGACTTTTATTGTCCAAAATTTTCAAATCATCATTTATATCATCATCAAAAATCAATCAAAAAATGAACAGTTTATCAATCAAAAATCTCAGTAAAACGTATGAGAACGGCACAAAGGCGATTGACCAATTATCGCTTGAAATTACAAACGGAATGTTTGGCTTACTTGGACCAAATGGCGCAGGAAAATCAACTTTAATGCGAACCATTGCTGCTTTGCAAGAACCTACTTCTGGAATTATCGAGTTTAACGGAATAAACGTTATTGAAAATCCAATGTTTATTAGAGAGAATCTCGGATATCTTCCGCAGGAATTTGGCGTTTATCCTAAGATTTCTGCTTATCGCCTTCTCGATCATTTGGCAATTTTGAAAGGAATTGTCCATAAGAAAGAACGACATGACCAGATTTTGTATTTGCTGCAACAAACTAATTTATTACAACACAAAGACAAAGCCGTAAATTCTTTTTCTGGTGGAATGCGTCAGCGTTTTGGAATTGCACAGGCCTTATTGGGTAGTCCGAAAATTATTATTGTGGATGAACCAACTGCTGGGCTTGATCCTGAAGAACGAAACCGTTTCAATAATCTCTTGAGTGAAATAGGTGAAAGCATTATTGTAGTTCTATCTACACATATTGTAGAAGATGTTCGCGATTTATGTACCAAAATGGCAATTATTTCTAATGGGAAATTGATTTTGGAAGGAAATCCAAATGAAGTGATCGATTCTTTGAAAGGAAAAATCTGGATAAAAGCGATTCATAAAAATGAACTTAAAGAACATCAAGAACATTTTAATATTATTTCTTCTCATCTAAATTCGGGAAAAATCAACATTCATGTTTTCTCCGAACAACAGCCTGATTCTGGTTTCGAACTGACTTCTCCAGATTTGAGCGATGTTTACTTTAATATATTATCTCAAAATCAATTTAAAAAATAACGTTATGCTTTCTAAATTAATTCAATTTGAATGGCATAACAATACCAGAAACTGGACATTTTATGCCATATTTATTATTTATTTGGTTTTAGGATTTTTTGTGAGTGCTTTTGCGAACTTTTCGTTTTCGGGAGCTTACAAAAACAGTCCATTTACATTAACTTATGCGATTGGTCTGATTTCGCTGATGACGATTTTCTCCACTACACTTCTTGTTGCACAGCATTTTTTAAAAGAATACGAAACCAAATTTGATGCAATAATCTTCTCTACTCCTATTTCTAAATTTTATTATTTAGGAAGTAAATTTATCACGGATTTCATTCTGTCGGTTTCTTCTTTTGGAATGTCCATCATCGGAATGATTATCGGACATCAAATGTCTTGGATTCCTAAAAGTGAAATTGGTCCTTTTGAAATTTTAAATTACATCTGGCCGTATCTGATTATTGTTATTCCTAATATTCTTTTATGCCTTTCGATTCTTGCAACCTTAGCTTGGCTCACCCGAAGCAAACTTTTTGTTTACGTTGGCGGATTATTCATCTACCTATTATATATAGCGGGCTCGATTTTTTCTAATTCGCCATTATTTGCAAACGCATCTCCGTCTTCTGCGAAAGCGATGTCATTGGCAGCAAAAATAGATCCGTTTGGTTTGGCTGCTTTTTTGGAACAAACGAGATATTGGACATCAATAGAAAAAAACACTCAACTGATTTCACTTTCGGGCAACTTTTTATTCAATCGAATCTTATGGATTTGCATTTCTTTCCTTCTGATTTTTGCTTCTTATAAAATGTTTTCTTTTCGAAAAACAAAAACTAAAAAGGTAAAAACCATTAAAACCAACGCGAGAGAAACAAAAACATATTCTGCTGTAATTCCGAAACAGCTTGAATTTAAAACCTCAAAACATAATTGGGCTGTTTTTAAAAGCAATTTGAAAATGGATATTTATTTGATTTTAAAAGGAATTCCATTTTTACTGATTGTAATTTTACTTTCGGGATTATTAATGATTGAGATTTCAGATGAAATTGACGGTGGAATCAGATTGGCGGAAAAAATTACCGATACGGCTTTGATGATTTCAACCATAATGGATCGCCTGCCATTCATCTTGATTCTGATTATTCTTTTTTACAGCAGTGAATTATTGAATAGAAGTGAAAATTCGAGATTTGAAATGCTTGAAAATACAGCACCATATTCTCAGCTAATCGTTTTACTTTCGAAATTGACAGTGCTTTTTATGATTCCGTTAATCTTGATTGGAATTAGTGTTTTGATTGGAATTGGTTTTCAGATTATACATGCCAATGCGCCAATTGAAGCTGGTCTTTACTTTTCAATGTTTTATTATATTGGCTTTCCTTTGTTTTTGATTTCAATTTTGGTGATTGCCATTCAAACTTTCGTTAAAAACAAATATTTAGGATTAGCTGTTTCCGCTTTTATTGTGATTTTGTTTTGCACCGGAATTGGACAACAATTGGGAATCACACACACATTATTTCGATTTGGAGATTCTTTCAAAAGGGAATATTTTGATTTGAATGGTTTCGGAAGTTATACTTATCCATTTCATATTTCGATGCTCTACAATTCTGGATTGACTTTGATTCTGCTTACATTGACCGGAATTTTATGGAAACGAAATTCTTCCATTATGAAAACCATTCGAAGAAATTCGTTTAATTCCATTCAGAAAATAACTTTTGTTTTGGGAATTATTCTTTTCATTGGTTTTGGAAGCTATCTTTTTTATAAAACGAATATCGAATATCCATATTTGACAAAAGATGATTTTAACAATTGGAGCGAACAATATGAACTCCAATTTAAAAAATATACAAATTTTGCACAGCCAACGATTATTGCTGTAAAGAGTAAAGTCGATATGTTTCCGGAAGAAAATCGTTATGAAGTAAGCGGCACTTATGAATTGATCAATAATTCGGAAAAACCAATTGATAGTTTACTCCTATATATAGATCGAAATTCGAAACTGATTTCTGTTGAAATTGAGAATGCTAAAAATCTGGTTGATATTTCTGAATTTCAGCATTATTGGTATCAATTGGAAAAGCCTTTGCAACCTCATCAGAAAATGAAAATGAATTTTGCTTTTACCTCAACTTGGTCGCCATTTAAAGGGCATACTGCATTTAATTCTATAATTGAAAATGGTTCGTTTATGCGAATAAGCCGTTACTTTCCAACTTTTGGCTATCAGGATTCTAATGAAATCAGCAGTAAAAAGGAGCGGGAAAAAAGGCATTTAAAACCACAGACTCCACTTAAAAAATTGGAAGATAAATCGAAAACATCAAATGATTTCATTGATTATGATGTTGTGGTTTCTACTTCTAAAAATCAAACCGCAATTGGAATTGGCGATTTAGTTGGAAATTGGAAAAAAGACAACCGAAATTATTTTCATTATAAATCTAATGGAAAGATTCCGTTCCGATCTGCTTTTTCTTCTGCCGAATATCAAATTCAAAAAACAAACTATAAAGGCATCTCTATTGAAGTTTATTATGATAAAAGACATTCTCGAAATGTTGCTAAACTGATTCAAGATGTAAAAAATACGTTAGATTATTGCCAAAACAATTTTGGAAAATATCCATACAAAACCATTCGTTATGCCGAAGTTTCTGCTTTCGCGGATGGATTTGCTGCAACTTCTTATCCATCTACAGTTTTTATGAAAGAGAATTTTGGTTTTTACAGCAACTTGAATAATCGAGATAAAGAAGATGTCATCAATCAATTAACGGCGCATGAATTGTCGCACGAATGGTGGGGAAATGCGCAAATCAGTCCCGAACAAAAAGAAGGAAGTTGGATTTTGACCGAAACTCTCGCCCAATACACCGAATTGATGTTGTATGAAAAAGAACATGGTTTAGAGAAAGCTTTAGAAACTTTAAAAATTCATCTGGATTTGTATTTAAGCAGTCGAAGTTATGAGCCCGAAACTCCTTTATATAAAACAAATTATGAAACTCCACATTTGCCTTATGATAAAGGAATGCTGGTTATGCATCAGCTAAGAGTTTTAATTGGCGAAGAAAAAGTAAATCTGGCTTTACAGAATTTCCTGAACCATTCGAAATATCCAAATCCGATTCCTGATTCTGAAAGTTTATTAAAGGAAATTTATGCTGTTGCAGATATTAAATTGCATCCTAAATTAGATGAAATGTTTAAAAAGATTATTACCTATTCTTCTAAAATTTCTGAAGTTGAAAGTGTCAAAAAGAATGGCTTTTATGAAGTTTCTTTTAAAGCTGATTCTAAAAAATATATTGAAAACGCAACAGGAATTCGAAAGCAAATTGACAATGATAAAACAATAGATATTGGAATTTATGATGAAAGCGGAAAGTTATTTCGCTACACATTTCCAATCCAAAACAATAGAATTGAAGGAAAAATTAAATTCAAAAACAAACCTCAACGAATTGTGATTGATCCTCTATTAATGAATATTGACACTTTTATAAAGGACAACGAGAAAGAGATTGATTAGTTTTTTTGTTACTTATATTTATTTAAACACATAGAGTCATAGATTATTTGTTGTTAAAAGGCGTTTCACTTGTATTAATGCACATAGCGATCTATGTTTTAGAAACTAGTTTCTTTCATCCTTCTTTTTAGACAAAGGAAAACTATGTTTCTATGTGTTTAAATAAAATATTAAAACCAAAACGTAGAAATAATTTCTTCCCAATCAAAAAAGCGAACAGATTTTAAACCTAAATTTGTACATCAAATACCAATTCGGTTTTAGCTTATCTGCAAAATGACACATAAAATTTTAATTATAGACGACGAAGAAAAACTAAGAAGTCTGCTGGCGCGAATTATAAAATCGGAAGGATTTGAAGTTTTTGAAGCTAAAGATTTAAAATCGGGGTTTAAAAAACTGGAACAAACCGAAATTGATGTCGTTTTGTGCGATGTAAAACTTCCTGACGGAAACGGCGTTGATTTTCTTCAAAACATAAAAAATAGTTTCTCTCTAACAGAAGTAATTCTGCTGACGGCTTTCGGGAATATTCCAGATGGTGTTCAGGCGATGAAAAATGGCGCATTCGATTATATTGTAAAAGGCGACGATAACGATAAAATTATTCCGCTTCTGTATAAAGCCGTTGAAAAAGTGCATTTGCAGAAAAAAGTCCAACAGCTTGAAAAACGAATCAACGATAAATATTCTTTTAATACCATAATTGGTAAATCAAAAGGAATCGAACAAGTTATTGATCTTGCCCAAAAAGTAGCCAAAACCGATTCGACTGTTTTATTGACTGGTGAGACTGGAACAGGAAAAGAAGTTTTTGCGCAAGCTATTCATGAAAACAGCAATCGTGCAGGAAAATCTTTTGTGGCGCTGAACTGTAGCACTTTCACAAAAGAAATTTTAGAAAGCGAGCTTTTCGGTCATAAACAAGGCTCTTTTACGGGAGCTGTAAAAGATAAAAAAGGTTTTATTGAAGAAGCAAACGGTGGAACTTTATTCTTAGATGAAATTGGTGAAATGCCAATTGATCTTCAGGCAAAATTATTGCGTGTTTTAGAAACTTCCGAATATATTCCCGTTGGAGACACGACTCCAAAAAAATCAAATTTTAGGTTAATTGCCGCTACAAACCGTGATTTAAAGATAGAAAGCGACGAACATCGTTTTCGCTCTGATTTGTATTTCCGTTTGAATATCTTCGAAATCAAATTGCCTTCGTTACGAGAAAGAATTAAAGATATTCCATTATTAGCCAATTATTACGTGAAGCAATTTTCAGAAAAAACGAATAAAAAAGCATTACAGATTGGGGATGACTTTTTACAGAAATTAGAGAATTATTCCTGGCCAGGAAATATCCGTGAACTGAAAAACGTCATCGAGAGATCGGTTATCTTAAGCAGTGGTAATACTTTGACTGCAGATGTTCTGCCTTATGAAATGCAACATCAAACGGAAAATAATTCGAAACCCTTGTCGGCTTTCTCCATGCAAAGTGTTGAGAAACTCCATATTCAAAAGGTTTTAAATTATACAAAAGGAAATAAAGCGGAAACGGCAAGATTACTAGAAATTGGGATTGCAACTTTGTATAGAAAGATTGAAGAGTACGGGATAGAAAATTCCAAAAATTAAAAATTAAAAATTCCAAATCCCAATGGCAATGGCAATTCCAATAGCAATTTCAAATTTCAATTTTTAAAGCTTCGGAGAAGCATCATATTTATAGATTTTTTATTGCCAATAAGAAAAAGCTCCTGCGGAGCGACACCCGCACAATCTAAAAAAATATTTCACCCCGATGGGGTTCTGATAAATGTGAATTTATAATTTTCTATAAATATTTCGCTTCTCCGAAGCTTAGAATACTATATCAAAACGAGAAAAGCTTATTAAAATGATAGGCTTTTTTTATGCCGGATTTTTGGCACAAAACTACATTTCTTTTGTTTACAACACTTTAGACATCATTTAACTTTTTCGGAACATCTTTTGGCATAAAGAGGAAGAACATTAAAAATTCATTCCAAATGAAAAATCAAGTTACCTCAATCTACAAACAAGCAGAACGCTTTGCTGAGATTACTAAAAAAAATATTATCTGCGGTAATATCGTTCGTGCTAAAAAGTGCCTAGCGCTTGCTGAACGGTTATTTATAAATGGAAGCATCGAAACTAAAAATGCCATTTCTAACGTATACGTTTTTTCAGTTTCATCTTTTATGGAAATGCGCCACTGCAATATCTCACACCTTTTCCCTCAAACGCTTAAAGCAGAATATATCAAACAGGTTAATGCTTCGGGAGTCTAAAAAGTTTAATCGGTTTACTGTTTAATCGAAAAATCTAAAGTCTACAATCTTAAATCTAAAATAATCATGGTCACAATCCTCCTCGCTTTGGCAGTTTTATTGTTTGCGATTTGTTTTCTGTCAGTTGAATTCTTTGAAAAAATCTAAATCATGACTGCACTATTTATTGTTTCAATCGCCGTTTTCGTGTATTTGATTTATGTATTAATCAAACCCGAAAAATTTTAAAAATGAAAAAGTCGAATTATAAAAATAAAAAGACATCCCTACTGTATGCATGTGCTGTCTGGACATTAGCCTTTATCGTACTTATCCTGTTTTTATAAAAATCTAAAAATTAAATAATTTCTAACAAATAAAATATGAACACAGAAATACTAGGTGTCATAGGTATTTTTATCCTTACCATTATTTTAGCTATTCCGGTAGGGAAATATATTGCTAAAGTCTTCTTGGGAAACAAAACACTTCTTGACCCAATTTTCAATCCAATTGAAAAACTTATTTTTAAAATCAGCGGTATTAATCCAGCCGTAGAAATGAATTGGAAACAGCATTTAAAAGCACTTTTAAGTATCAACATGGTTTGGTTCTTTCTTTGCTTTTTTGTTTTACTTTTTCAGGGTTCATTACCACTAAATCCCGATAACAATCCGTCGATGACACCCGATTTGGCTTTTAATACGGCTATTTCATTTTTAGTTAATTGCGATTTGCAGCATTATTCAGGTGAAAGCGGGGTTTCGTATTTATCGCAACTAATTTTAATGTTTTTACAATTTGTTTCGGCTGGTGTCGGAATTGCAGCTGCGGTAATGGTTTTTACTGCTATGAAAGAAAGAACTACAGACAAATTGGGTAATTTCTATAATTATTTCGTAAAAAGCTGTACTCGTATTTTATTGCCACTTTCTGCAATTGTTGCTATCGTTTTGGTTTTCAGTGGAAGCCCTATGACTTTTGAAGGAAAAGATGCCATAACCACTTTGCAAGGTGATCATGTTGAAGTTTCTCGTGGACCAGCTGCTGCTTTTATTGCTATTAAACATATTGGTACAAATGGTGGCGGATTCTTCGGAGCAAACTCGGCTCATCCTTTAGAAAATCCAACTTATTTTACGAACGCTGTTGAACTTTTGGCACAGATGATTGTTCCGTTTGCGATGATTTTTGCACTTGGATTTTTCCTAAATAAAAAGAAATTCTCTTACATCATTTTTGGAGTTATGACCGTTGGATTTTTACTTCTTGTAATTCCGACAATCTCAAGCGAAATCAACGGAAATCCTGCTATTGCAAAAATGGGAATTGCACAGACAACTGGAGCAATGGAAGGAAAAGAAGTTCGATTCGGGGCAGCCATTTCAGGATTCTGGAGTATTGCCACAACTGTAATTTCTACAGGATCTGTAAACAGTATGCACGATAGCGCAATGCCAGTTTCTGGAGCTATGCAGTTGTTAGCTATGATGGTCAATGCCTTTTATGGCGGATGTGGTGTTGGTTACCTCAACTTTTACATCTTTATTATTCTGGCCGTATTTATTTCTGGTTTAATGGTCGGTCGAACTCCTGAATTTCTAGGAAAGAAAATCGAAGCTCGGGAAGTAAAAATCGCTGCTTTTATTGCAATTCTTCATCCGTTATTGATTTTAGCGGGAACTGCTTTGGCTTCTTACTTTGCTGCAAATGATACAGCAATGGGATATTGGTTCAGCGGAAATGCCACAGGTTGGTTAAACAATCCAGGCAACCACGGATTCTCAGAAATGCTATATGAATATACTTCGAGCGCTGCCAACAACGGTTCTGGTTTTGAAGGTTTGGGAGATAATAATCCGTTTTGGAATATCACAACTGGAATTGTTTTATTGTTGAGCCGTTTCATTCCGATTATTGGGCCTCTTGCAATTGCAGGTTTATTAGCGAATAAAAAATATATTCCTGAAAGTGCGGGAACTTTAAAAACTGACACCTCAATTTTTGGAATAATGATTTTCGCTGTAATCGCAATTATCGCTGCTTTATCTTTCTTCCCAGCTTTGGCTTTAGGTCCATTGGCAGAATTCTTTACTTTAAAATAATAACTCATTTTTCAATGCTGAAAATATTTTAAACACATAGAAACATAGTTTTTTCTTTACTAAAAAAGAAAACCAAAAGAAACTAGTTTCTAACACATAGCTATGTGTATTGATGCAAGTGAAACGTCTTTATCTCAAAGTAAAATCTATGTTTCTATGTGTTTAGAAAAAAGTCAACCAAATAATATAAAAAAATGACAACTAATAAATCCACATCATTGTTTGAAAGCAAACAGGTAAAAGAAGCTTTATTGCAGTCTTTTGTGAAGCTCAATCCAAAAATGATGGTAAAAAATCCGGTAATGTTTACCGTAGAAATCGGAACTGCCATTATGTTTGCCGTTAGCGTTTCGATCTTAATGGGCGCAAACGATCAGGGAAGTTTTGTTTACAATTTCATTGTTTTTCTAATCTTATTTGCAACGCTTTTGTTTGCTAATTTCGCTGAAGCGATTGCCGAAGCCCGAGGAAAAGCACAAGCTGACAGTTTAAGAAAAACTCGAGAAGAAACTCCTGCCAGACAAATTCTGCCAAACGGAGAAATCAAAAATGTAAGTTCTTCGACATTAAAAAAAGATGATATTTTCATTTGTGAAGCAGGCGATTTAATTGCCGCTGACGGAGAAATCATCGAAGGGCTAGCTACAATCGACGAAAGTGCCATTACGGGAGAAAGTGCTCCAGTAATTCGTGAAGCCGGCGGAGATAAATCTTCAGTAACTGGAGGGACAAAAGTATTGTCTGATAAAATTAAAGTAAAAGTAACTTCTGAACCTGGCGAAAGCTTTTTGGACAAAATGATTGCTTTAGTTGAAGGTGCGAGCCGTCAGAAAACACCAAACGAAATTGCTTTGACAATTCTATTAGCCGCATTTACTTTAATCTTCGTAATTGTCTGCGTTACCTTAAAACCATTTGCCGATTATGCTAACGCTCCTATAACTATTGCAGCTTTTATTGCACTGTTCGTTTGTTTGATTCCAACAACAATTGGAGGATTGCTTTCTGCGATTGGTATTGCGGGAATGGACAGAGCTTTACGTGCCAACGTCATTACAAAATCTGGTAAAGCGGTTGAAACGGCTGGAGATATTGACGTATTGCTTTTGGATAAAACAGGAACCATCACAATTGGAAACAGAAAAGCAACCAATTTTTATCCAACAAAAGGAATTTCTTTTGATGATTTTGTGAAATCGGCTGTTTTGAGTTCGCTTGCAGATGATACTCCGGAAGGCAAAAGTATTCTCGAGTTAAGTGAAATGATTGATGTGAAAAGTGAAACGAAAGCCAGCTTTTTACAAACGACTTCTGACATCGCACACACTATCAAGTTTACTGCTGAAACCAGAACTTCTGGAGTCGTATTAAAAGACGGAACTAATATTAGAAAAGGTGCACAAGATGCTGCAAGGAATATTGCACAACAAGCTGGAAATTCTTTTCCAGAAGATACAGCCCAACAAGTAATTTCAATTTCGTCTAATGGAGGAACTCCTTTAGTAGTAATCAAAAACAACGAAATCCAAGGTGTAATCGAATTACAGGATATTATCAAAACCGGAATGAAAGAACGTTTTGAACGCTTACGCCGAATGGGAATCAAAACGGTTATGGTTACAGGAGATAATCCGCTTACGGCTAAGTTTATTGCCGAAAAAGCTGGTGTTGATGATTTTATTGCTGAAGCAAAACCAGAAGACAAAATGAACTATATCCGAAAAGAACAAGCTGAAGGAAGATTGGTTGCCATGATGGGAGACGGAACAAACGACGCTCCTGCCCTTGCGCAAGCAAATGTTGGAGTTGCCATGAACAGCGGAACGCAAGCGGCTAAAGAAGCTGGGAACATGGTCGATCTTGACAATGATCCAACCAAACTAATCGAGATTGTTGAAATTGGAAAACAGCTTTTAATGACTCGTGGAACTTTAACTACTTTCTCTATTGCAAATGACGTTGCGAAATATTTTGCTATTGTTCCTGCCCTTTTTATTACTGCTATTCCTGCGCTTCAAGGTTTAAATATTATGCATTTGCATAGTCCAGAAAGTGCGATTTTATCAGCTGTGATTTTCAATGCGATTATCATTCCGATTTTGATTCCGCTTGCGCTGAAAGGTGTTGAATATCGTCCGATTGGGGCAAGTGCCATTTTAAAACGTAATCTTTTGATTTATGGGCTTGGAGGATTGATTGTTCCTTTTATTGGAATCAAACTGATTGACATAATTGTTGCCTTATTTATGTAAACAAAAATTACTAAGACGCTAAGATTCTAAGTTTTCTTTCTTAGCATCTTAGAAACTTAGCAACTCAGAATCTTAAAAAACAAAAAAAATGAAATCTATATTCTCAATACTAAAACTTAGTGCGGTTACCTTAATTCTATTCGCAGTTATTTACCCTTTAGCCATTTACGGGATAGGTCAGCTAGCTCCAAATCAAGGAAAAGGAGAAACTATCACTGTTAACGGCAAAGTTGTCGGTTATCAAAAAATCGGACAAAAGTTCGATAAATCAAATTATTTCTGGGGAAGACCTTCGGCTGTCGATTACAATGCTGCAGGAAGTGCAGGAAGTAACAAAGGTCCAAACAATGCCGAGTATTTGGCTTTGGTTCAAAAAAGAATTGATACGCTATTATTGGTTCATCCGTATTTGAAAAAATCTGATATTCCTGCTGATATGGTTACAGCTTCTGGAAGTGGTTTAGATCCCAATATTTCTCCTCAAGGCGCTTTGATTCAGGTGAAACGAATTGCTAAAGAACGAAAACTAGATGAAACTAAAGTAAAAGCTTTAGTAAAATCTAAAATTAATTCGGCTGTTGTTGGTCCTGAAACTGTGAATGTTTTGGAATTGAATGTGGCTTTGGATCAGCTTCGCTAAGCTCTAAGTTGCTAAGGTTCTAAGATACTGAGCTACTAAGTTTTTTTTCCTAACAGGTTTTAGAAACCTGTTAGGAATTATAAACAGAGTAACTACACAGTTTGTCATCCTGAGGAACGAAGGATCACACTCGAAACTCAGTCTGCATAATCGCCAATCTTTGTCGAGCTACTTGCGGAATCCCTTGTTACTCGGATGACAAAAATGACGTGAATTGGAATCAAAAAACTGAAACTTTAAATAATACCTAACAGGTTTTGGAAACCTGTTAGGATATGAAAAATATTGTAATACAATAACGCCTTTTTACCCCAAATGCCCTAGCCCCGATAGTAGTGGAAATCCTTTTGTGCCGGGGTTCGGCACAAAAGATTACTTCGTCAGTTCGCTGTCGCTCGTGTGAAACGGATAGCGGGATTAGCTCCTAAAAAATCTACTAATAATTTAAATTAAGAGGACGAGATCGCTTCGTTCCTCGCAATGACATATGAAAAAAATAATACTTACTGCTTTAATCGCTTTTGGTTTTAGCAATTTACATGCACAAGAAGAATCTAAAAGTCCGTTTACGTTTTCTGGATATGTAGACGTTTATTATGGTTATGATTTCGGGAAGCCTGAGAATCATACCAAGCCAAGCTTTTTTTATAATTATAACCGAAGCAATGAAGTCAACCTGAATTTGGGTTTGGCAAAAGTGAATTATTCGAAAGGAAATGTCCGAGCAAATTTAGCATTGATGGCGGGAACTTATGCACAATATAATATGTCTGCTGAACAGGATTTACTGCAAAATGTTTATGAAGCGAATGTAGGCGTGAAGATTTCGAAAAAACATGATTTATGGATTGATGCGGGAATTATGCCCTCGCATATTGGTTTTGAAAGCGCGATTGGGAAAGATTGCGCCAATTTGACCCGAAGCATTCTGGCTGAGAATTCGCCTTATTATGAAGCTGGAGTAAAAATTGGTTATACTTCTGATTCTGGAAAATGGTATTTGGCTGCGATGTATTTGAACGGTTGGCAGCGAATTCAGAAAATAGATGGCAATCAAACACCGGCTTTTGGAACTCAGGTTACTTACAAACCATCTGATCGGGTTATTTTGAACTGGAGTACTTATGTTGGAAACGAACAGCCAGATGTAGATAAAAAATGGCGTTATTTTAATAATTTATACGGACAATTTAAAGTGGCTGAAAAAGTAAACTTAACGACTGGTTTTGATATTGGTTCTCAGCAATCGGCTAAAGGAAGTGAGAAATATGATGTTTGGTTCTCTCCTGTTGTAATTCTGCAATACAAACCGACAGATAAAATTCAGCTGGCAGCAAGAGGAGAATACTATAGTGATGAAAAAGGTGTTATCATCGCGACAGAAACACCAAACGGATTTAAAACTTACGGATTTTCAGCTAACTTTGATTACTTGGTTACTGATAATATTATGTTTAGAATTGAAGCCAGAAATCTGTCAAGCAAAGATGAAATTTTCACCAAAAACAATCTGCCAACAGATACAAATACCTTTGTGACAACTTCTTTGGCAATTAGTTTCTAGGAAAATATTCTTGCTACAGATTACGCAGATTAAAAGGATTTTTCTTTGTGCTAATTAATTCGCCACGAATTCACGAATTTTTATTTGAATTAATTCGTGAATTCGTGGCTAAAAAAAAATAAAAACTTTGTGACTTAGCGCCTTCGTGGCAAAAAACATGAAAGAAGAAAACGAAAACAACGCACAGCATTTTCTGGACTTGATTCAGAAATCTCGAAAGGGAAAGTTTAAAATCTACATTGGGATGAGTGCCGGTGTGGGCAAAACTTTTCGTATGCTTCAGGAAGCGCATTCGTTATTGAAAAACGGAATCGATGTCAAAATCGGCTACATCGAAACGCATATGCGGAAGGAAACGCATGAATTATTGGCTGGTCTTCCGATTATTCCGAGGCGGACTATTTTTTATAAAGGAAAAGAACTCGAAGAACTCGACGTTCAGGCAATCATCAACCTTAGACCAGAAGTGGTTATTGTTGATGAATTGGCGCATACTAACGTTGAAGGAAGCAAAAATGAAAAACGCTGGCAGGATGTTCTAGAGATTTTAGACGCTGGAATTAATGTAATTTCAGCCGTGAATATTCAGCATATTGAAAGTTTAAATGAAGATGTAAAACGAATTACCAATATTGATGTTCAGGAGCGAATTCCTGATAATGTTTTACGTCTGGCAGATGAAGTTGTAAATATCGATTTGACTTCAGAGGATTTAATTGCTCGATTAAAAGAAGGAAAAATTTATACGTCAGATAAAATTCCGACAGCTTTAGCTAACTTTTTTAAATCGGAACAAATTCTGCAATTGCGTGAATTGGCTTTAAAAGAAGTGGCAAGTCAGGTGGTTCGAAAAGTAGAAAGCGAAGTTCCGAATCTGCATGCTTTACGGCATGAAAAATTGTTGGCTTGCATTAGCAGCAATGAAAAAACTGCTAAAATTATTATTAGAAAAGCGGCTCGATTAGCCAGTTATTACAATGGATCGTGGTATGTTTTGTATGTCGAAACGCCTAAAGAAAGCAGTAACCGAATTGCACTCGACAAACAAAGACATTTAATTAATAACTTTAAACTCGCTGTACAATTAGGCGCGGAAGCTATTAAATTGGAAAATTCAAATATTACAAATGCTATTTTGACAACGGTAGAAGAAAAACAAATTACAACTGTGTGCATCGGAAAACCGCATTTTAATTTGTTTAAAGTAATTTTGTCTACAACAATATTCAGGCGTCTGCTAAACAAATTGTCTTTATCAAATGTTGATCTTGTTATATTATCGTAATTTTTCTAACCATTAAGATATTAAGGAAATTAAGCTTTGAACTTAATGAAACTTACAAAGAGAAAATTAAGCATCGCCTTTATTTTCTTAATATCTTAATGGTTCAAATAAAAAACTTGTTTTTAAATAAACATCATGAGAATTAAAACCAAATTGAATCTGGGTGTTGGATTGTTATTTTTAATGATCATCATTCTCTCGTTAGTGAGTGCTTATTCTGTTTTTCTGATTAAGCAGGACACCGAAAACATCCTGAAATCGAATTATAATACGCTGGAATATTCGAGAAATATGATTTTGGCTTTGGACGAAATGAAATCGGGTTCTAAAGAAACGATTCAGAGTTTTGAGGAAAATCTCGAAAAACAGACTCAAAATATTACGGAACCAGGCGAAAAACAGGCCACTGAAAAGCTGAAAGCCAGTTTTGCTCTTTTAGACAAAAACAACTCCGACGAAACTGTAAAAACACAGATTCGCCAAGATATTTTTGCGATTATGAAACTCAATTTGGACGCCATAAAGCAGAAGAGCGACATTGCCAAACATTCAGCTGAAACAGCCAATTTGTCTATTGCTATTGTGGGAAGTTTATGCTTTCTGATTGCTTTTAACTTATTGGTGAATCTGCCTAATAATATTGCCAATCCGATTAGAGAATTAACGCTAAGTATTAAGGAAATTGCGAATAAAAATTATTCGGAACGTGTTCATTTTACAAGTCATAGCGAATTTGGAGATCTTGCCAAATCATTCAATACGATGGCGCAAAAGCTTGAAGAATATCATGACAGCAATGTCTATAAGCTTCTTTTTGAGAAGAAACGACTGGAAACATTAATTAATAATATGAACGATCCTATTATTGGCTTAGATAACGAAGGGATTGTTTTGTTTGTGAATGATGAAGCACTGAAAATTATCGGTCTAAAATCGGAAGATATTATCGGAAAACATGCTTCTGAATTAGCGGTTTCTAATGATTTGATTCGTTCTTTGATTCTGAAAGAAAGTGAAACTCCGAAAAAACAGCCTCTCAAAATTTTTGCTCACGGAAAAGAAAGTTATTTCGAAAAAGAAATTCATAATATCACGATAACGCCAACGGGCGAAGAAAAAGAAATTAATATTGGCGATGTCATTATTCTGCGAAATATTACGCTTTTTAAAGAATTGGATTTTGCCAAAACAAATTTCATTGCTACTGTTTCACACGAATTAAAAACACCAATTGCTTCTATAAAATTAAGTCTTCAATTGCTTGAAAATGGAAAAACAGGCGATATGAACGACGATCAGAAACAATTGGTCGAAAGTATTAAAGATGACAGTCAGCGCTTATTGAAAATTACAGGCGAATTGCTCAATTTATCACAATTGGAAACTGGAAACATTCAGCTGAATATTGGGAAAAGCAATCCGTACGAAATTGTAAAATATGCCGTTGAAGCCGTAAAAGTCCAAGCTGATCAAAAACAGATTCAATTGGTTGTTGACGCCGATGAAAACCTTAAAAATGTAAAAGCCGATGCAGAAAAAACAGGCTGGGTTTTAATTAACTATTTATCAAATGCCATTAGATATTCGTCTGAAAAAAGTACGATTCTTATCAAACTAAAAGAAGAAAACAATCAGATGGTTTTTCAAGTTATTGATACTGGAAAAGGAATTGACACAAGATATAAAGATCGAGTTTTCGATAAATATTTTCAGGTTCCGGGAAGTCAGAAATCTGGAACGGGATTGGGATTAGCAATCAGCAAAGAGTTTATTGAAGCGCAAAATGGAAGCGTTGGTGTTGAAAGTAATCTTGGATTGGGAAGTACATTTTGGTTTACATTGATGGTTTAGAATAATTGTGAATTGTGAATTATTAAAAGAAAAAATATTAAAAGAGCTTCGGAGAAGCCAGATATTTATAGCTAATTTGATTCACGTAGATAATAAGCTCCAGCGGAGCGGCATATTTCACCCCGCTGGGGCTTAAAAAACGCACCTTATGAATTTTCTATAAATATAAGCGTCCCGCTGGGACTTTTTTACTTAAAATGATCAATCTGAATAAAATAAAATTTAGCCAATCTTAATTCAACTACCCTATTTAAAACCAACAAATTAAAGTTCGCTTAAGGTTCAATTAAGTTCAAAATATCAGAGACAACCATTCGTTACTATTGCAAAATATAACGACAAAAAACAATGTTCCGCAAAACGATTTCCCTCGTATTCCTGTTCGGATTATTTTATGTGAATGCACAACAAAATGATTCGATCACAAAAATTGACAGTACTTCTAATCATTTAAAATTCACTTACAAACAATTAATTATTCCGTCAGTTTTAATTGGTTATGGCGTAATTGGTTTGGAAAGTGATCAGCTTTTGAGTTTCAACTCCCAAATCAGGAATGAAGTTAAAGAAGATATTGACGAGAAAATCACAATCGATGATTTTTCTCAATACGCACCTGCTGCATCGGTTTATGCCTTAAATGCTTTTGGTGTAAAAGGTAAAAATAATATGCGTGACCGTTCTGTGATATTTGTGACCTCTTATGTAATTATGGCCACAACGGTTTTAAGCCTAAAATCTATTGTTCACGAAGAAAGGCCTGACGGAAGTTCGAATAATTCATTCCCTTCTGGACATACTGCAACGGCGTTTATGGGTGCCGAATTTTTATGGCAAGAATACAAAGATAAATCCATTTGGTACGGAATCGCGGGTTATGCCGTTGCAACCGGAACTGGACTTTTCAGAATCTACAATAATCGTCATTGGCTGACAGATGTTGCGGCTGGAGCTGGAATCGGAATTTTGAGCACCAAAATTTCGTATTGGATCAATCCGTATATTACTAAGAAATTGTTTAAATCTTCTTCTGAAAACAAATCGACTTCTATGATAATGCCTTTTTATAATGGAAAGCAATACGGATTAGGATTTGCTAAGGTTTTTTAGTTTTTTTCGCCAAAGGCGCTAAGACACAAAGTTTTTAAGCCACGAATTCACGAATTATTTCAAATAAAAATTCGTGAATTCGTGGCGGAAAAAAAAAATTATGTATTCGAAGTATTATTCTTGATTTCCCTAACTTCTCTTTTCAATTCTAAAAGCAAATCCTTCATTGCTCCAGTTTCTGTAGTTTCTTGTTTTTTATCCGAACGGCCAATGTTACATTCGTATTCCCAAATCTCCAAAATTTCAGAAGCTTTCACTTCATAATTTGGATAAAAACTATTATCAGATTCTAAAACCAAACTATTCTTTTTGTTTTTATTGAGACGTTTATATACTATTCCTTCATTTTTAGTAATAAGAATATAGGTTTTACCGTCCATCACCTCTCCCAGCTTTTCTACATAACGGCCAATAATAATAGAACCATCTTCATGTGGAGGCATCGAATCGCCTTCAACTGGAAATCCGCGGTGTTTTCCAGGACCTAAAAAAGGAAGCGTAATCTGCTGTAAACTTTCAATATATTCTGGATCAGCATATCCGTTGAGGTAACCAGCTTTTGCTTTTTGAGATACAATTTCGATATAATTTTCTCCAAAACTATCCACTTGAATCGGCAAAATAAGTCGGTTACCTTCTAATTTTATCAAATTTTGCACATCTATTTTGCGAATATCTACCGATAATATCAAGTCAATACTCATATGAAAATACAATGCAATTTTCTTTAAAATGTCATACGGTGCTTCCGAAGTTCCATCTTCGTATTTCACGTATCTTCCTCTTGTAATACTCAGGTTTTCAGCTAATTTTTCTTGTGATATTTTATGCTTAACCCTTAATGCTCTGATGTTGTCTGAAAATAAGGACATAATTAATTTGTTATAATTTGGAACAGCAAATATACTAAAAATGTTCTAATCTGTACTAATTTTGTTTCATACAAAAACAAAAGGAAAAAATGGCACGGGCAATTGTACATATGGATTTGGATACCTTTTTTGTATCCTGTGAAAGACGAACAAACTCTGAACTCAACGGAATTCCACTTATTATAGGCGGTGGAGAACGTGGTGTTGTAGCCTCTTGTTCGTATGAAGCGCGTCTTCATGGAGTTCGTTCTGCCATGCCTATTCGTATGGCTTTAAAACTTTGTCCAACTGCAAAAGTGATGAAGGGCGACATGGAATTGTATTCACAATTATCTCATGATGTAACTGAAATTCTTCAGGAAAAAGCACCTGTTTTAGAAAAGGCCAGCATCGATGAATTTTATATGGATATTACCGGAATGGATAAATTTCACGGAAGTTATAAATGGACAAATGAACTGGCACAAAAGGTAATTAAGGAAACTGGGCTTCCTATTAGTTTTTCGTTATCTATTAATAAAACCGTTTCGAAAATTGCTACTGGAGAAGGTAAACCGACAGGAAATCTTGAAATTCCAGAACAACAAGTACAAGACTTTTTAAATCCGCTTTCGATTCAGAAAATTCCAATGGTTGGAGCAGTGACTTTTCAGCTTTTGTCGCGAATTGGCGTTCGTAAAATCCAGACTTTGGCCGAAATGCCTGCTGAGGTTTTACAACAAATGATTGGTAAAAATGGTTTGGAACTTTGGAAAAAAGCCAACGGAATTGATCATACCCCTGTAGAACCTTACAGCGAAAGAAAATCTATTTCGACAGAACACACTTTTTCTCAAGACACAATTGACATGGACAAACTCAAAAGAGTGCTTCTTGGGATGGTCGAAAAACTAGCTTTTCAGCTTCGATCAGAACAATGGCTAACTTCAACCGTTACGGTCAAAATACGTTATGCCAATTTTGATACCGAAACCAAACAATGCCGAGTTGCTTATACCTCTGCCGATCATGTTTTGACCAAAAACGTAATAGAACTTTTTGAAAAAGTGTATCAGCGTCGTATGCGTCTGCGTTTGATTGGCGTTCGCTTTAGCGGATTGGTACGCGGAACGTATCAAATTGACCTTTTTGAAGATACTCAAGAAATGCTTGCGCTTTATGCCGCTATGGATAAAATGAAAAACCGTTACGGTTATGACGCCGTAATGCGCTGTGCTGGAGCCCATTTTAAACCGAATACTAAAGACGAAATTTTAAAACGTATTAAATAATCATGTATTTGAATTGCCATTCATATCATTCATTGCGTTACGGCACGATTCCACTTAAGGGATTGATTGGCGAAGCTGTTTCGTGCGGTATAAAAGCAATGGCATTAACAGATATTAATACTGTTACTGGAATTTATGATTTTATAAAAGCATGTCAGGAAAAAGAAATTAAACCTTTGGTGGGAATGGAATTTCGATGCAATCATGAATTCCGATATATTGGTCTGGCTAAAAATGCAGAAGGCTTGGCAGAAATGAACCGTTTTTTAACGAATCATAATTTCAGCGGAGAAACTCTGCCTTTTCGAGCTCCGAAGTTTGACTCGTCTTTTGTGATTTATACTTTAGAAAATGCTCCCGAAACACTGTTTGAAAATGAATTTATTGGAGTCCGTCCCGAAGAAGTTTCAAGTCTTCTGACATCAAAACATAAAAATAAAATCTCCAAAATGGTGATTTTGCAGCCTGTAACTTTTAGAACTAAAAAAGAATACAATCTGCATAAAGTGCTTCGGGCTATTGACACGAATATTATTTTATCGAAACTTACAGAAGCTGATTACTGTAAAGCTTCTGATCTGATGAAGCCCGCAGAATCTCTTCTGCCTTTTTATGAAAAATATCCCGAAATCATCTCGAATACGCAACGCATCATTGACGATTGTGATTTTCAATATGATTTTGCAGCTAAAAAGAATAAAAAATTCTACACCGAAAACCGTCAAAAAGATTTAGAAAAACTGACCGAATTAGCTTGGGAAGGATTTGAAAAACGTTACGGGAACGAAAATATTGAAGCAAAAGCTCGCGTGGAAAAAGAATTAAAAGTAATTGACGAATTAGAATTCAGCGGTTATTTTCTAATTACTTGGGATATAATTCAGTACAGTAATAGTCAAGGTTTTATGCATATTGGACGTGGAAGCGGTGCCAACAGTATTATAGCCTATTGTCTCGGAATTACAGATATCTGTCCTATCGAATTGGATTTATATTTTGAACGTTTTCTAAACCTAAACCGTAAAACTCCGCCCGATTTTGATATTGATTGGAGCTGGCAGGAACGCAATGTAATTTTAGAGTATATATTTAAAAAATATGGTAAAGATCATGTTGCTTTTTGTGGCACAAACGTCGAGTTTAGATACCGTTCTATTTTTAGGGAAGTGGGAAAAGTTTTTGGTCTTCCTAAAGAAGAATTAGATCTTTTGGCAAAAAATCCAGAAGAACTTCATCCAACCAATAAAATTGTAAAATTGGTTCAGGAATACGGACAAATGATGCGTAAATATCCTAATCAGCGAAGCATGCATGCATGTGGAATTCTGATTTCTGAACAACCGATTACCAATTATACTCCTCTCGAAATGCCTCCAAAAGGTTTTCCAATTGTGCTTTTTGATATGCATATTGCCGAAGATATTGGTTTTGACAAATTTGATATTCTAAGCCAGCGAGGCATCGGACATATTGATGACAGTGTAAAACTGATTCAAAAAAACCGTGGTATAAAAGTCGATATTCGCGACACTTCAATTTCTAAAGACGAAGCCGTTTGTAATTCGTATTTAGCAAAAGGAGACACAATTGGCTGTTTTTATATTGAAAGTCCCGCCATGCGAGGATTATTACGCCGATTGAATTGTGACAATTATAAAATTCTCGTCGCGGCATCGTCTATTATCCGTCCTGGAGTTGCACAATCGGGAATGATGAAAGAGTATATTTTCCGTCATAATAACCCCAATCAGTTTGAATATTTTCATGAGGTCTTCAAAGAGCATCTTGGCGAAACGTATGGGATAATGGTATATCAGGAAGATGTGATTAAAATTGCTCAGCATTACGGCGGACTTCCCGCTCCAGACGGAGATATTCTGCGTCGTGCCATGTCGGGAAAAGGAAGGTCTTTGGAAGCATTGCAAAAAGTAAAAGATAATTTCTTTGCCAGCTGTGCTCAAAAAGGACATCCGTTGGCGTTAAGTCAGGAAATTTACCGTCAGATCGAGTCGTTTGCGGGATATTCCTTCTGCAAAGCGCACTCGGCTTCTTATGCAGTTGAAAGTTATCAGAGTTTATACTTGAAAGTGAATTTTCCTGTCGAATTTATGACTGCGGTAATCAACAATCAAGGCGGATTTTACAGAACTGAAGTTTATGTGCACGAAGCGCGAATGTCTGGCGGAACTGTTCATAATCCGTGTGTGAACAAAAGTGAATATCAGACTACTTTGTACGGCACTGATATTTATCTTGGTTTTATGCATTTGCAGAATTTAGAATCTAAAATTGCACATCTAATTGAATACGAAAGAGAAAAGAATGGCGAATATCTTTCTTTGGAAGATTTCATCAATCGCATTCCAATAGGCATTGAAGGTGTTAAAGTTCTTATTTTCATTGGCGCTTTCCGTTTTACAGGAAAAACAAAAAATCAGCTTTTGATAAGCGCAAGTTTGCTTTTAAACAATTTTAAACCCGAGAACAGAAATCCAAAGCTTTTACAGGAACCTGTCAAAGAATATAAACTTCCAACATTGGAGCGCTCTATTTTTGAAGATGCTTTTGATGAAATTGAACTTTTGAGTTTCCCAGTTTCTTGCACTGTTTTTGATCTTTTACAAACCAAACACCGCGGAGATATTATGGCAAAAGATTTAGTGAAACATCATAAAAAACAGGTTAGAATGCTCGCTTATCTCATTTCCAGAAAACACGTTCCAACCAAAAAAGGAGCCATGTATTTCGGAACTTGGATTGATCACGAAGGCACTTACTTTGATACAGCTCATTTTCCTGATAGTTTAGAAAAATATCCTTTTCAAGGCGGAGGTTGTTATCTTTTGTTAGGAAATGTTGAGGTTGATTACCACTTCCCTACCATTACGATTATCAAAATGGCAAAAATGCCTTTTATTCCAGACCCGCGTTACATGGACGCTAAAGATCAATATAAAACACAAAATCAGATTAAAGAAGATGTCAGCATGACGCATCGAGCGCCTTATCCGTCAGAACACGAAATTAATATGCCGAGACATCGAATGAAGTTTAATTCTTAGTGATGAAAATTGCTCGCAAAGACGCGAAGACGCAAAGTTTTTCTTTTTAAGTTTTTTTAAAATAAAAATTTTGCGTCTCTGCGACTTTGCGAGAAAAAAACTAAACAACAGAAATAAAACATTTTACGTTATATACAAATGAAGAATCAGGAATATGCTATAGTCGATATTGAAACCACAGGCGGAAATGCCAGTGGCAGCCGCATTACAGAAATTGCGATCATTATTCATGATGGTAAAAATGTATTGGATCGTTACGAAACCCTTGTAAATCCTGAACAGGACATTCCTCCTTCTATTTTTGGACTAACGGGCATTAATAATGAAATGGTTGCCAATGCACCAATCTTTGATGATATTTCAGAGAAGGTTTTAGAAATGCTTACTGATCGTGTTTTTGTTGCGCATAACGTTAACTTTGATTATTCGTTTGTGCATCATCAACTGGAACAAGCTGGTTTTAAATGGTCTGCCAAAAAACTTTGTACCGTTCGCGCTGCTAGAAAAATCAAGCCAGGTTTAGGCTCTTATAGTTTAGGAAACCTTTGTAATTCTTTAAATATCAATTTAGAAAACCGGCACCGTGCCGGCGGGGATGCAGATGCTACTGCTTTATTGTTTTCACTTTTACTAGAATGGGATGATGCTGGAGAAATTGAAAAAATGATTAAGAAAACGGCACACGATCAGCGTCTGCCTCCAAATTTACCACAAGAAGATTTTAATAGTTTGCCTGATAAACCTGGAGTATATTATTTTTATAATCAGGCGAAAAAAGTAATTTATGTTGGAAAGGCAGTTAATCTGAAAAAACGTGTTACTTCACATTTTACAGGAAATAATATCAAACCTCAAAGACAGCATTTTTTAAGAGATATTCATGGAATTTCTTTTGAAGTCTGTGCCACTGAACTCATGGCGCTTCTTTTGGAATGTACCGAAATCAAAAAACTTTGGCCAACTTATAATAGAGCTTTAAAACGTTTTGAAGCCAAATTTGGCATTTACCAATATGAAGCTCGAAATGGTTATAAATATCTAGCAATCGGAAAACTGAGTAAATTTCAAACTTGTATTCATGAATTTAATAATCAACATACTGGAATTCATTTATTGAGAAGCTTGGCGGAACAATTTCAAATTGACCACCGTTTTTGCAAATATTCGAGACCAGAAGAAGGCGAGTTTTTTTATACGCCAGAAATAAAAGAACTGCCAGATCCTGTACTTCATAACGAGCAAGTGGATAATGCAATTGCTTTTTTATTAAATAACAGACCGAGTTTTGCCATAATCGACAAAGGAAGATCTGCAGATGAACGAAGCTGTATCTGGATCGAAAATGGCCGTTTCTACGGAATGGGATATATTTCAAGAGATGTGGCAATCAACGATTCTGATGAAGTAAAAAGTTACGTCACACCTTACAAAAGCAATCAATATATTGACCAGTTGATTTTTGCTTACGCCGAAAAATATCCTCGTAAAGTATTCTTTAACAACACTTTATGAAATAAAATTGCGAAAAGCCGTAAATTTAAGATTAGAACTAATTGAAAATCTACTATGAAAATAGCCACTTATAACGTAAACGGAGTTAACGGGAGATTAAATGTTTTGTTACGCTGGCTTGAAGAAGTCACTCCTGATATTGTATGCTTACAGGAATTAAAAGCACCGCAGGATAAATTTCCGCTTAAAGCCATTAATGATGCAGGTTACAACGCTATCTGGCACGGACAAAAACAATGGAACGGCGTTGCCATTCTTGCGCGGAATATGGAAATTGAAGAAATAACCAGGGCATTGCCAGGCGATGAGGAAGATGTCCAGAGCCGTTATATCGAAGCTTTGATTAACGGAATTGTAATTGCGTGTCTTTATCTTCCAAATGGAAATCCTTATCCAGGTCCAAAATTTGAATACAAATTGAAATGGTTTAATCGTCTAGCGCATCGTGCCGAAACTTTATTGAAATTAAAAGTTCCTGTAATATTGGTTGGCGATTATAATGTAATGCCAACAGAACTGGACGTTTATAAACCTGAAAAATGGGTCAATGATGCCCTTTTTAGAAGGGAAGTCCGTGATGCATTTGCAACTATTGTTTCTCAAGGATGGACAGATGCCATTCGAAAATTATATCCTAATGAGAAAATTTATACGTTTTGGGATTATTTCAGAAATGCGTATCAGCGTGATGCGGGTTTGCGAATTGATCACTTTTTATTAAGTCCGCAAATAGCAAAAAAATTGAGTGCTGGCGGCGTTGACCGTCATGTGCGAGGCTGGGAAAAAACCAGCGATCACGCTCCTGTGTGGATTGAAATTGACAAAATATAATTGGAAAATGACACTATTTAACGACACCGAATTGTTTACAACTGGTTTGGGAGGAAAAAAAATATTTGACATCCCAGATTCTGAACTGATTTTAATCGATGACTTTTTTTCAAAAGAAGAGTCTGATATTTTTTATGAAAGAATTCTTCGCAAGACCAAATGGAGAGAACATCAAATGGAAATTTACGATAAAACCTATACTGTTCCTAGAATGATTGCCTGGTACGAAGATAAAGATAATGTTGGAGCAGACCCAAAAGGGCCAGATTGGACTTATGAATTATTAAAAATTAGAGGCCGCGTTGAAAAAGAAACACAGCTAGATTTTAATACTGTTTTGCTCAATTTATATCGAGATGGAAATGATGGCGTAGGATGGCATAGCGACAAGGAACATAATACAGGGCCAAATCCGATTATTGCTTCGGTTACTTTTGGAGAGACTCGAATGTTTAAACTCCGTCATAAATACAGGAAAGAGATTCCAACAATTGAGATTCCGTTGCATCATGGCTCTTTTTTATTAATGGCAGGAACAACTAATAGTTATTGGCAGCATCAAGTTCCAAAAACAGCTCGTGATGTTTTGCCAAGGATCAATCTTACCTTTAGAAGAACCAATCGAAATCTTTGATTTTTATAGAATTGAATTCTTAAAAAGTAGCATTTTTTATCTAAAACGAAGTAGGATATTCCTTCTTTAAAAAGTTAAAACATGCACTGTATGAACGTTTTATTAGGCAAAACCTATCTTTTTTACTATTTTTGCAACCTTTTTTAAAATACAATACCGTAATGGCTTATTCGAACAATGATTTAGCGCGTTTCTTAGACGCACAGAACAAACTTTATCTTACCGCTCTTTCTGAAATCAGCAAAGGGAAAAAAGAAACGCACTGGATGTGGTTCATTTTTCCGCAAATAAAAGGTTTAGGAAAAAGCGATACTGCAAATCTTTATGCCATTAATGATTTAAAAGAAGCTTCAGATTATTTGGAGCACCCGATTTTAGGAAAACATTTAATTGAAATTTCAGAATTATTATTAACCTTTAAAATGAAATCGGCTGATGGAATTTTTGGAGACTTAGATGCTCGAAAATTGCGTTCTTGCATGACTTTATTTTCTTTGATAGAAAATGCAAATCCGATATTTCAGGAAATTCTGGAGGCTTTCTTTTCTGGAGAAAAAGATCCGCTTACTTTGTCTATTATTAATTCAACTATAAAATCTGTTGATGAACCTGTTACATTATAACAATAGTTTACAACGATTATTTACATTTAAAAGACACTAATTTTAGTGTCTTTTTTTGTTTGCAACTATATCATTTACTAAAATCAAGATCTTAATTTGTTTATTTAAAAATAATTAGCATTAACTTGCATAATCAACCTCAAATCTAAACCAAATTATGAATGAAAAAATCAAAACTTTACAAATCATCCATCTTGGCATTTGTGCAGGAACAATTATCGCGTATTTCATTGTAGGAGATATTTCATTAGAAACACTAAACATTCCTGCTATTGATTCGAATTCAATATTATATCTTGTTATTCCTGTTCTTGCCTTTGTTTTGAGCAGTATATTATTTAAGGCTCAATTAAAACAGATTGACCCGAAACTAAAACTTGAAGACAAATTGCCTGTTTACCAAGCTGCTTCTATCATGCGATGGGCAGTTCTAGAAGGCGCTGCCTTTTTGATACTATTCATAAAACCCGAATTTATCCTATTCGGAATACTTCTCATTGCTTATCTTCTTTATCTGAGACCTACCGAGGAAAGAATTACCAATGATTTATCTAATTAGACTTAAAATAAAAAAGCATCTTGAGAAATCAAGATGCTTTTTTATTTTGTTTCAATTGAAACAAAAATTATTATTCAGCTGGTTTTGTTAAATAATACACTGGAATTCCAGTTAGCATAATTAATACTCCCCAGCCACAGGTTGAAAATTTTGTAATTAATAACGAAATACAAATCGCCGATGCAACCACAATATATAACATTGGCAAAAATGGATATCCAAATGCTTTATATGGTCTTTCTGCATCTGGCATTTTTTTTCTTAGAATAAAAATTCCGTAGATGGTCAGGATGTAAAAAATCAATACAATGATAATTACAAAATCCAATAAATCGCCATATTTCCCTGTCAGACACAAAGCTGAAGCCCAAATACATTGCGCCCAAAGCGCCCAAGCAGGAACGCTCGAACTATTTAAAACAGCTGCTTTTTTGAAAAATAAACCGTCTTTTGCCATAGTATAATATACTCTGGCGCCAGCCATAATTAATCCGTTGTTGCAGGCAAAAGTTGAGATCATAATCATAATGGCAATAATCAGCGCTCCGATATTTCCAAAAATATAATCTGAGGCCACAACTGCGACACGGTCAAATTTTGCTGTTGCAATTTCATCAAACGGCACTACAGCCAAATACATAAGGTTTGTTACAACATAAAGAGACGTCACAATAAAGGTTCCTAGAAACAGACTAAGACCTACATTTCGTTTTGGATTTTTAATTTCGCCCGCAATAAAAGTCACACCGTTCCAGGCATCACTAGAAAATAATGAACCCACCATTGCCGCCGAAATTCCAGAAATCAAAGCAGTTCCACTAATTGGCAGCCACGATCCGCTTTCTTTGTCAAATGTTTTTGTGCTCCATCCGTCAACCCAGTTTGCATCCCAAACAGAAGCTTTCGCGGCAAGCGTTAATCCAAAAACAACTAATCCTAGCAGCGATAAAATTTTTATTATTGTTAAAACGGTTTGCAGAATTTTTCCATTTTTTACTCCGCGACTATTAATAAAAGTCAGAATGATAATGGTTAAAATTGAAACTAGTTGAGCTGCGTTTAGTTTAAAAGCTCCTAGCTCGTACAGAATATTTTCATCACTTAACGGCTCATACAAATAAGCTGCAAATTTAGAAAAGGCTACTCCTACAGCCGCAATGGTTCCTGTTTGAATAACTGCAAAAAAGCTCCAGCCATACAAAAAAGCAATCAGTTTGTTATAAGCTTCTTTCAGATAAACATATTGCCCTCCTGCTTTTGGAAACATCGCACTCAATTCGCCGTAACTAACTGCTGCGACAACAGTAATAAATCCTGACAAAAGCCAGATTAAGGTAAGCCATCCTGCCGAACCTACTTGTCTGGCGATATCGGCGCTTACAATAAATATCCCAGATCCAATCATAGAGCCAACCACAAGCATGGTTCCGTCTAAGAGTCCGAGTTCTCTTTTAAAATGTTCTTGGTCGTTTTCTTGCATTTTTATTGGTTTAGGTTGGCTAAAGATATACTTTTTTTGGAAATCTTAATCTTCAAATTATAAATTCTATAAATTCTTAAAAAAGTCATATTTAACAAGATTTAAGGTAAATCTTTATTAAAAATCTTTTGGGCGTATTCTATCATTTGTACAAAAGATTCAATGAAATTTTTCCTAACTTTAAATAAAAACAATATCATGACTTGGGATCCAAAAAAATACAACGAATTTAAAGCAGAACGTTCTAAGCCTTTTGATGATCTTACAAGTCATATTATTGACAAACCTAATCTAAAAGTTATAGATCTTGGATGCGGAACGGGTGAACTTACCCAAAAATTACATCAAAAGCTTACCAATCCTTTTATTCTTGGCATTGACAATTCTGCCGAAATGCTGGCAAAAGCTCCAGTACAGGAAAATCTTCAATTTAAAGAAAAAACAATTTTAGAACAGATTGAAGATGAAACCAAATGGGATTTAATTTTCTCAAACGCTGCATTGCAATGGATTGATAATCATAACAAACTTTTTCCAAAAATTATATCCCGCATAAATCCAGGCGGACAACTGGCTGTCCAAATGCCACAACAAAATGAAAACATTTTGAACAAAATACTTTTACAATTGGTTCAAGAAGAACCTTTTGCTTCTTACCTCAAAAATTGGACGCGTCCTTCTCCCGTATTGACTTTAGATGAATATGCTAAAATATTGTTTGAAAATGACGGTAAAGATTTAGCGCTTTATGAGAAGGTTTACCCTATAATTTCTAATAAAAAAGACGACTTTTTTAACTTCATTTCAGGATCTGCTCTAACAGTTTATCAAGAAAGATTGGGAGAAAATGAATTTGCAGCATTAACAGCCGAATTCAAAAAAAGAATAAATGCGTATTTTCCTGTCGTACCTTCTATCTATGCGTTTAGAAGATTAATTATTTATGCTAAATTTTAATTAATCTATTAGATAAAGCCAATCATCAATCTTAAACAAAATTATTCAAAACAGAAATTTTATTGTTTTTACATTATTTTTTTTACTAAAATTATAAGATAAATTTTATTATATTTGAGAGAATCATTAAAACAGCATTTATAGATAGCAAAATACATTAACAAGTGTTTAATGAGTATGAATTGATTTTTCCTCGTAATTATTTATTCATACTTTCAACAAAACACGCAAAAGGCGCATTTTTATTAACCTACTAATTTTAGATTATGTCCAAATTGCAAGCTTTAAAAAATTTTCGCTTCCCAAATGTTTTCATTCTTATTTTAGTAGTTTTCATTTCGTGTGCATTATTAATCTGCATCAATTTTTTCACTATCAAAATCTTATCAGCCAATAGAGCATATGTAAATGGAGAATCACATTATTCAAAAGGACAAAAAGATGCATCTAGACATTTAATTACCTATTTATTTACTAAAAACCCCGCACAATGGAAATTGTACCTCGAAGAATTAAAGGTACCTCAAGGAGATGGTATTGCAAGAGTTACACTCTTAAAAGCGGGAGATAATAAAATCGCCAGAAAAGGTTTTTTGACTGGCCGAAATAATGAAAATGATTTAGACGATATTATATGGCTATTTGAGAACTTTAAGAATGTTAGCTTTTTATCTAAAGCCATAAATGAATGGGGACAAGGAGATCAGCTAATTTTTGAATTATTTGTTATTGGCCAGCAAATCAACGCCAAAATCAAACATAATATCTTGACCACTGAGGATCAGAAGAAATATTTAAAAAAAATAAGTTCGATAAGCGATCGATTAACGATTAATGAACGTAATTTTTCAAACACATTGGGAGAGGGAACTCGAAAAATAAAGGATTTACTAATTATTACAAATATCTTTTTCATTTTGGTTATAGTCTGCAGTGTTTGTCTTTATTATTCTATAATGGTCAAAAGATTATTGGTTTCAAAAAAAGAAACCGAAGTAAAAAATGAAAATCTTGTAATCGTAAATCGAGAATTGGACCGATTTGTTTATAGTGCATCACACGATTTGAGATCTCCAATTACTTCATTAAAAGGCCTTATCGAAATAACAGCATTAGAAGATGATGTGCAACAGGTTCGAAATTATTTGCAAATGATGCATCAAAGCCTTGCAAGGCAAGATCAATTTATTAGTGATATTATTGATTACTCCAAGAACAAAAGAAAACAAATAATCATGGAGCCTGTAAGCTTGAAAGAACTATGCAATGAAGCCATTCTGCAATTAATGCATATTGAAAACGCAAACAAAATTAAATTCACGCAAGAGCTTTTGGTCGATAATATTGAAAGTGATGGACTTCGTTTAAAAATTATCATCAACAACCTGCTTTCTAATGCTATTAAGTATGCAGATTGCAATAAGCCAGAAATGTTTATTACGATAAAAACCTATTTTAGTGAAGGTTTAAATAAACTTGAAGTGACAGACAATGGAATCGGAATTCATGATGATTACAAATCTAAAATTTTTGACATGTATTTTGGAACAAACAAAAATAAAGGTTCTGGATTAGGCTTATATATTGTGAAAGAAGCCGTTGAAAATATTAAAGGCGATATTTCTGTTTTTTCAGAAAATAATGTCGGAAGTAAATTTATAGTAACAATACCAAATTCGTATGCCGTATAAATCTCAATTTATAATTATAGAAGACAATCTGATTGATCAATTTGTCACAAAAAAGCTATTGAAAAAAGGACTGGATATCAATCCTGTTTATATTGCCAACAATGGAAAAGAAGGCATGAACTGGATTCTAAAAAATCAGAATCTAAATCCATTGATTATTCTTTTAGACATTCAAATGCCTATTATGAATGGTTTTGAATTTTTAGAAGAATTTGACAGGCTCCCAAAAGATGTAAAAGAAAAAATCGAAATCTTTGTGCTTTCTTCTACTTTAGATAGTGAAGAAATCAGAAAGGTCAAAGAAAACAAGTACGTAACTGATTTCTGGAACAAACCTTTTAAATTAGAAACACTGAGAAATACTTTTCTTCAGATTTAATTTAAAACACGATTTACTTGAGAAAAGGCTCTTGTATAATATGGTTCTTTTGTAGAAGAAATCATCACACCGCCATGAGTAGATGAATGTACAAATTTAATCTCACCGTCAACATTTTCAACAACCATACCTACATGATTGATATGGCGTCTACCATTGGTTCGAAAGAAAATTAAATCGCCTTTTTGAGCCTCCTCCGAAGCTACTTTTGTTCCTATTCGAGATTGTTCTATTGAGCTTCTCGGCAGTTTAATATCAAAATTGCCAAAAGTGCAAAACATTAATCCTGAACAGTCAAAACCTGCTTTTGTTGTCCCGCCTGATCTATATCTAATACCTATATTCTCAGTTGCGCTCGCTATAAGCTGATCAATTAATTCAGAATTATTTCCTGTTCTGACAAACGCAGAATCTTTTTTTATTTCTGGTGCTGTTTCTGCTATTTGACTAGATGAAACATCTGCCTGCACAGTAGTTTCTTGCGAAGTTTTTGCAGCCTGAATTGCATCTGCTTTTTCTTTCGGAACACGAATTTTCAATAAATATCCAACAGGTACTTTTCCTTTAATTGACGGATTCTGACGCTCTAATTCTGCGACTGTAATGCCGTATTCTTTAGAAATACCATATTTTGTTTCTTTAGGCTTAACTTCTCTTATAAGCTCTACCTCTGTTGAAACTACTTCTGAATTAACTGGAGCCTCACTTGATGAACTAATATTTGACGCGACGTTATTTGAAGGAATATTTATTTGCTGACCTATTTTTAAGCCTTCGTTTTCCAAAGATGGATTTGCTTTCTTTAAATCATCAACAGAGACATTATATTTTTTAGAAATTCCCCAGAGTGTCTCTTTTGCCGCTACTTCATGAGTGCCGGAAGCAGAAATAGAAGGAGTATCATTTGCCGCAACTTCAACATTTTTTGTTTTTGTCTTTGCAGTGGCTTTATTTTTATTTGGAATTAAAAGAATTGAATTTAGTTTTAATATTTTAGGAGCATTCGGATTTGCATCTGCAATGTCTTTTACTTTTACTCCGTATTTCTTAGCAATAACAGAAAGATTATCTCCTTGTGAAATTTTGTGCTTAATAAAATTATCCTGCGCAAAGGCTCCAACACTGAAAAAAAACAATACTATTATTAACCGATAAACCATATTCTATTATTAAGTTTTTACACTTTTTTTATATTATACATTAATCTCAACTCAAAAAAAACAAATATATTGCCTAAAAAGCGAATTTAACTTTTTAAAGTAAAAAAACCTGTATTTTTAACAATTATTTTACCTCAAATTAACAGCCTCGGCATAGAAATTGAGCCAACTTTTTGAAATGCAGTTTTTTACATTTGAGGCAATTTTTTAAAAGTTTTTTTTATGCTAAAACCAAAAGAAATGGCAAAAACAATCCTCTTGTTTTTAGTCTTTATTCCTTTCTTTTCTATTTCGCAGAATATAAATGGCGAAGTAATCTCAAAAAAAGACAGCCTTCCTATTGACAATATTAATGTCTTCGCACTATCAAGCAAAGTGGGAACTACAACAGATCGCAACGGAAAATTCTCTTTAAAGCTGCTTTTCCAATTTAAAGATGATGAAATTTTAGAATTCACTCATATTGGATTTACCACTATAAAAATAAATCTGAAAGATTTAAAAAAATCAAATTTCAGGATTTTTATGACTAATGAAGTAGAAGATTTATCTGAATTGAAGATTACTGCCAATTATCAGCTTAAATTAAAACCAAAGCTAGATTTTAACAAATTAAACCCTTTAAAATATCCAATCTTCTCTTTTGGCTCATTTTTAAATGATGGCAAAATTTATGTCATTGGCGGAAACGGATCGAATGAAGCTGACTCATGGAAGAAAGTTGCTACAGAAAAACCCGATCCCACTTTAAAAGATTTTCAAAATGAATTAAGCAGAAATTCGACTTTTCTGTTTTATAAAGGAGACTTTTGCACTTATGACATTTCAAATGACAACTGGGAAATTACACCTGTAAAGTTTATTAAAAGAGCACACCACAATATACATTTATATAATAACTCAGTTTACGTTTTAGGCGGGAAAAGAATTTCTGCAAATGGAAAGTTTGAGTATTTACAAGATCAGATCGAAGTGCTAAGCCTTGCCGGCCAAACCATAACAGTTGACAATACAAATCCGCATCAAGCTGCAGATTTCGCTTCTTTTACTTATAAGGACAATATCATTATAATGGGTGGTTCTGAAAAAATGACTGAAAGCGGTAAAAAAACTTTTACCAACAAAACGCACTTATACAACATTACTTCGGGCTATTGGTACGAATTGGACAATATGCCAACAGCAAAAGAAACTACAGGAATTTTAATTGATGACAAAATATATCTTATCGGAGGAAATAACGGCCAACCTCTTTCCAAAATTGAAACCTTTAATTTAATTACTCAAAAATGGGAGACGGAAGGCGAATTATTTTCGGAATTAGAAAGACCTGCAATAGCCTGCCATAATGATGTTGTTTACTTTTTTGAAGACACAAAAATGTACACATATCAATTAAAAACAAGACAACTCAAAGAATACAAAATTGAATTGGGATTAAAGTTTTCTGCTATGTATTTTTACAACGACAAATTATACATAATTGGAGGTTATACCTATAACGATTATTCTAAAACACCTTCTGCAAACACTTATAGCATTTCAATTGATGAATTCGAAACAACAAAACCAAATCGGATTAAAACTTTGGGATCAAATTCAATTAAAATTAATTAATAAATAATAAAAACGCCCTGTAAAAACAGGGCGTTTTTTGATATAATTGAATACAAATATTAAGCTTTTCCTGCAGCAATCAAATTCAATGCAGAGCCAGCTACAAACCAGCCAATCTGACCTTCGTTGTAAGTATGATTTGCCAAAATAATATCTTTTGTACCATCAGCATGAACAAATTCAAGAGTTAATGGTTTTCCTGGAGCAAATTCTGTTAAATCTAAGAAGTTAATTGTATCATCCTCTTGTATCTTGTCATAATCTGCTTCGTTTGCAAACGTCAATCCTAAAAGGCCTTGTTTTTTAAGGTTAGTTTCGTGAATACGAGCAAATGATTTCACCAATACCGCTTTAACTCCTAAGAAACGAGGCTCCATAGCAGCATGCTCACGAGAAGAACCTTCTCCGTAATTATGATCTCCAACTACAATAGACGGAACTCCAGCAGCTTTGTACGCACGAGCTACCGCAGGAACAGCATCATATTGTCCCGTTAATTGATTTTTTACAGAGTTTGTTTTTTGGTTATATGCATTCACAGCACCAATCAACATATTATTAGAAATATTATCTAAATGTCCACGGAAACGCAACCATGGGCCAGCCATAGAAATATGATCGGTCGTACATTTTCCGAATGCTTTGATTAACAATTTGGCACCTGTAATATTCTTACCATCCCAAGCATCAAAAGGAGCCAATAATTGCAAACGTTCTGAAGTCGGATTAACAACAACTTGAACATTTGATCCATCTTCAGCCGGAGCTTGGAATCCTGGGTCTTCAGCATAGAAACCTTTAGCAGGAAGTTCATCTCCTGTTGGCTCTTCAAGCATTACCTCTTCACCATCTTCGTTAATTAATTTATCCGTTAATGGGTTAAACCCTAAATCACCTGCAATAGCTAAAGCAGTCACCAATTCAGGAGAACCTACAAAGGCTAAAGTATTGGGGTTACCGTCCGCACGTTTTGAGAAGTTACGGTTGAAAGAGTGCACAATAGTATTTCTTTCTTCTTTCTCTGCCCCTTCTCTATCCCACATACCAATACATGGTCCGCAAGCATTTGCAAATACTGTAGCGTTGATTTTATTAAAAGTATCAATAAATCCGTCTCTTTCAATTGTAGAACGCACTACTTCAGAACCTGGCGTAATAGTAAATTTCGCTTTTGTTTTTAAATTTTTAGCAGCAACCTGTTTTGCTAAAGAAGCAGCACGAGAAATATCCTCGTATGATGAGTTTGTACAAGAACCTATCAGACCATACTGAACTTGTAACGGCCAATTATTTTTGATTGCTTCTTCTTTCATTTTAGAAATCGGAGTAGCCAAATCTGGCGTAAAAGGACCATTTAAGTGCGGTTCTAATGTAGATAAATTGATTTCAATTACTTGATCAAAATATTGCTCTGGATTAGCATATACTTCTGGATCTCCTGTTAAATAAGAAGCTATTTTATCTGCAGCATCTGCAACATCTGATCTATTTGTAGAACGTAGGTAACGGCTCATTGAATCATCATAGCCAAAAGTTGAAGTTGTAGCTCCAATTTCAGCCCCCATGTTACAAATAGTTCCTTTACCCGTGCAAGACATTGCTTTCGCACCTTCTCCAAAATATTCTACAATTGCTCCAGTACCTCCTTTTACAGTAAGAATACCAGCAACTTTAAGAATAACATCTTTTGGAGCTGTCCAGCCAGATAATTTACCTGTTAATTTAACTCCAATTAGTTTAGGAAATTTAAGTTCCCAAGCCATTCCAGACATAACATCTACAGCATCTGCTCCACCAACACCAATAGCGACCATTCCTAATCCTCCTGCATTTACAGTGTGAGAATCGGTACCAATCATCATTCCGCCTGGGAAAGCATAATTTTCAAGCACTACTTGGTGAATAATTCCAGCTCCTGGTTTCCAGAAACCGATTCCGTATTTATTAGAAACTGACGATAAGAAATCAAAAACCTCATTACTTTGAGTTTTTGCTCTTGCCAAATCGGTTGCAGCATCAACTTTTGCCTGAATCAAGTGGTCACAGTGAACTGTTGTAGGTACTGCCACTTTAGATTTACCCGCATGCATAAACTGCAGTAAAGCCATTTGTGCTGTTGCATCTTGACAAGCAACACGGTCTGGTGCAAAGTCAACATAATCAATTCCTCTTCCAAACGCCTTAGTCGGATTTCCATCCCAAAGGTGATTGTATAAAATTTTCTCTGTTAAAGTAAGTGGACGACCAACAATTTCACGAGCTTTATCAACTCGCGCTGGCATGTTTTCGTACACCTTTTTAATCATTTCGATATCAAAAGCCATAGATTTTTTTGTTTTTATTATTCTTTTTTGAACATGACAAGTTACAAAAAATAGAACAATTATTACTAAAAAAGCCCGAGTTTTACGACTCGGGCTTTTAAAATATTCTAAAATAATGTCTAGATTACATAACTAACTGTTTGTTAGATGGAGCAAACTTCGTTAAGTTAATACCATCTACTGCAGCAGTGTACTCTTCCATTGTTGGAGTTCTACCTAAAATTGTAGAAAGAACAACAACTGGTGTAGAAGAAAGCAATGATTCTCCTTTTTTACCGTCAGCATCTTCTACAACTCTTCCTTGGAATAAACGTGTAGATGTTGCCATTACTGTATCACCCTTAGCTGCTTTTTCTTGGTTACCCATACAAAGGTTACATCCAGGACGCTCTAAGTACAACATATTTTCATATTCTGTACGCGCTGCCGATTTTGGAGCATTATCGTCAAATTCAAAACCTGAATATCTTTGTAAAACTTCCCAGTCACCTTCAGCTTTCAACTCATCAACAATATTGTAAGTTGGAGGAGCAACTACAAGAGGAGCATTAAATTCTACTTTTCCTTGTTGTGCTTCAACATTTTTCAACATTTGAGCTAAAATTTTCATATCTCCTTTGTGAACCATGCAAGAACCAATAAATCCAAGATCTACTTTTTTCTCTCCACCATAGAAAGATAATGGTCTAATAGTATCGTGAGTATAACGTTTAGAAACGTCTTTATTATTAACGTCTGGGTCAGCGATCATTGGCTCAGCAATTTGATCCAAGTCAACTACAACTTCAGCATAATATTTAGCATTTGCATCTGGAGTTAAAGCTGGTTTTTCGCCAGATTTAATTTCTGCAATTCTCTTATCTGCTTTATTGATTAATCCTTGAAGAACTTGTCTTTCGTTGTCCATTCCTTTATCAATCATGATCTGGATTCTGCCTTTAGCAATTTCCAATGATTCGATCAAAGTATCATCTTCAGAAATACAGATAGAAGCTTTTGCTTTCATCTCTGCAGTCCAGTCTGTAAATGTAAACGCTTGGTCAGCTGTAAGCGTTCCGATATGAACCTCGATAATTCTACCTTGGAATACGTTCTCACCATTGAATTTCTTAAGCATTTGAGCTTGTGTAGCGTGAACTACATCACGGAAATCCATGTATTCTTTCATATCTCCAACGAAAGTCACTTTTACAGATTCTGGAATTGGCATAGAAGCTTCTCCAGTAGCAAGAGCAAGAGCAACCGTTCCTGAGTCAGCACCAAAAGCAACACCTTTAGACATTCTTGTATGAGAGTCACCACCAATAATGATAGCCCATTCGTCTACAGTAATATCATTAAGCACTTTATGAATTACATCTGTCATTGAATGATAAACACCTTTCGGGTCACGAGCCGTGATTAGACCGAAGTTGTTCATAAATTTCATCAATTTAGGAATGTTTGCCTGAGCTTTTTTATCCCAAACAGAAGCTGTATGACAACCAGATTGGTAAGCTCCATCAACAATTGGAGAAATAACTGTAGCTGCCATAGACTCTAACTCTTGAGCAGTCATAAGACCAGTAGTATCCTGAGAACCTACAATGTTTACCTCTACACGAACATCAGATCCAGCATGCAATACTTTTCCTGGTGCAATACCTACAGCATTTTTATTGAAGATTTTTTCTACTGCAGTTAAACCTTGTCCTTCATTAGAAATTTCTTTAGATGGAGCAAATACTGCAGGAGCTTGAATATCTAAAACTTTAGCCGCAAAAGTTTGAAGTTTTTTACCGAACACAATTGCATACGATCCTCCAGCTCTAATGAACTCTTTCTTTTGAGGAGTAAATGATCTTGAAATATCAATTAATTCTTGATCACCATTATAAAGTTTTTTTGTTTGAGTATTGATAGTCAAAACAGTTCCTGTAGCAACAGAATATGCTTGCTCAAGAATTGGCTCATTATTTTCGTTTAATACAGGTTTTCCGTCTGCATCAAGTTTTTTAACCCAGTTTTTAAGGTCAATTCCGATTCCTCCTGTTACATCTACCGTAGTAAGGAAAATTGGAGAAATACCGTTTGTTCCTCCAACAATTGGAGCAATATTTACGAATGGAACGTATGGACTAGCTTGTTTTCCTGTCCAAAGTGCAACGTTGTTTACACCTGACATACGAGAAGAACCAACTCCCATTGTTCCTTTTTCAGCAATTAACATCACGCTTGCATCTGGATGCTTAGCCTGTAAAGCTTGAATTTCTTCTTGCGCTTGAGGCGTAATCATACATTTTCCGTGAAGCTCACGATCTGAACGTGAGTGAGCCTGGTTTCCTGGAGACAATAAATCCGTAGAGATATCACCTTCTCCAGCGATATAAGTAACAACCTTAATTTCTTCAGCCACTTCTGGAAGTTTCGTGAAGAATTCGGCTTTCGCATAGCTTTCTAGAATTTCTTTAGCAATTGCATTATCATTTTTGAAAGCTTCTTTCAAACGATCTGTGTCTGCATCGTAAAGGAAAACTTGAGTTTTAAGAACATCTGCAGCTTGTTTAGCGATTGCGGAATCGTTTCCTAAAGCTAAATCCAATAAGACTTCAATTGAAGGTCCACCCTTCATATGTGATAATAATTCAAAAGCAAAAACTGGAGTAATTTCTTTAACTACAGATTGACCTAAAATAATTTCTTTTAGGAACTTAGCTTTTTCACCGGCAGCACTTGTAGTACCTGGTAAAGTATTGTAAATAAAAAACTTAAGAGAATCTTCGCGGTATGCGTTATCAACATCTTTAATTTGGGCAATGATTTCGCTTAATAATTCAGCTCCATCGATTGGTTTAGGGTGTAACCCTTGATTTTTTCTTTCTTCAATTTCTTGAAGGTAATCCTGATAAATACTCATAATAAAAGCGGATTTATTTTTTTGAGGCAAATTTAAGCATTAAACCCGATAATTAAAAAAAATATAATAGAACAAGGCTTTTCAAAAATTATTATTGCTAAAAAACGATTTTCACTGCTTGTTTTTGCCAAAAAATCAATTTTGAATTAAAATAATGAATTATTAATATTTAAAAATCTTTTCTTTAACAAAGTCGAAATTCGATGTTATAAAGTAAGTAAGTTTTTACCTCTGTTTTCGCTAAGAATCTTTCTAAATAAAAAATTATAACGTTATAGTTGATCTTTTTGACGTCGTTTGAACGTCATCAATCGATTTTAAATTCCAAACAAAAACAAAAAATCCCGACAATAACTTATCGGGATTTCGTACATATTTTTCGCAGTAATTACATCAGTTTTTTAATGATTGTTTCTTCTGTAATTCCTTCTGCATCGGCCTTATAATTTTTAATAATTCTATGACGAAGAATTCCTGTTGCCACCGCCTGAACATCTTCAATATCTGGTGAAAATTTTCCGTTGAATGCAGCGTGTGCTTTTGCTGCTAAAATTAAATTCTGCGAAGCTCTTGGCCCTGCTCCCCAATCTAAATAATTCTTCACAAAATCATTGGTCAAAGAATTGTCTGGACGAGTTTTGCTTACCAGAGTCACTGCATATTCTATAACGTTGTCTGCGACTGGAATTCTGCGTATTAAATGTTGGAAATCAATAATTTCCTGCGCATTAAACAACGGATTAATTTCTGTTTTAACATCAGAAGTTGTTCGCTTCACTACTTGAACTTCTTCTTCAAAAGTTGGGTATTCTAATTTAATAGCAAACATGAAACGGTCTAACTGAGCTTCCGGCAAAGGATAAGTTCCTTCTTGCTCAATTGGGTTTTGAGTTGCCAAAACAAAATAAGGCAAATCTAATTTATGATGCTGCCCAGCAATAGTTACCGACCTCTCTTGCATCGCTTCTAACAATGCTGCCTGAGTTTTTGGCGGCGTTCTATTGATCTCATCTGCCAAAATAATATTAGAGAAAATTGGCCCTTTAATGAATTTGAAATTTCTATTTTCATCCAAAATTTCACTTCCTAAAATATCAGAAGGCATCAAATCTGGCGTAAACTGAATTCTTTTAAAATCTAGCCCTAAAGCCTGAGACAAAGTATTTATCATTAAGGTTTTTGCTAAACCAGGCACTCCAATTAAAAGCGCATGCCCTCCAGAAAATATACAAAGTAAAATTTGATCTACAACGGCGTCCTGCCCTACAATGATTTTCGCTATTTCTTTTTTTAATTCGTTTCTTTTTTGAACTAAATTGTGAATTGCTGTTACGTCAGACATTTATGAATGTATTTAAAATTAAAAAGAGTTAATTCTATGAAATCATAAAACTAACTCTTTTTATTTATTTATTAAAACTTATTTTTTTAACCAGTTGTTTGCAAAAGTACAGTCTTTATACTCTCCAATGATTTTGATGTAAGTATCTTTAATTTTAGTATCAAACCATTTTGCAATGGCATTGATCTGCTTTTCTTTAAGTGCTAATTCTTTAATTTTAGTATAATCTTTAGCATAATCAGCAGTGTGTTCGTCAATTCTGTTTGTAACTGTAATTAACTTATACGTTTTTTTACCTTTATCGTCTGTGTTTAAAAGTGGTTGAGAAATTTCATCTCCTTTTAAATTTGAAACTTGGCTATACAATTGTGGATCCATTTTTGTCAGCTCAAATCGAGTATCTTGTGTTGTTGGATTTACTAATGTTCCTCCGTTTGCTCTAGTTTCTTTTTCATCCGATTCGGTTCTTGCCGCTTCAGCGAAAGTTATTTCTTTATTGATAATTTTATTTCTAATATTGGTAATTCTTTCTTTTGCTTCTTTTAAGGCAGCTTCTGAAACTGTTGGAGCAATCAAAATATGACGAAGCTCAACTTCTTGTCCTTTAATTTTTTCCACCATTATAATATGAAAACCAAAAGTTGTCTCAAATGGTTGCGAAATTTCTCCCGCCTGCAAACTAAACGCAACATCTTTAAACTCTTTCACAAAAGGTGTTTTTCTTGTCATTTTATAATAACCACCGTTTGGTGATGATCCTGGATCCTGAGAGTACAAAACGGCTTTTGTAGCAAAACTAGAACCTTCAAGAACATCTTTTCTTATAGCGTTTAATCTATCGATTACTTTTTGTTTGTCTTCTTTAGAAATTTTAGGCTCCACAACAATTTGTGCTACTTCCATTTCAGCGCCAAAAGTTGGCAATTCGTCTTTTGGGATTTTCTTAAAGAAATTACGAACTTCCTCTGGAGTAATCTCAACATCTTTAATGATTTTATCTCTCATTTCAGAAGCCAATTTCTGCTCCTTTAAGATATCAGCAAAATAGGTTTTAAATTCTTCTACAGAGCTCTTTTTATAGTATTCAACTACTTTATTAATGTCACCTACTTGCTGTGTCATATAGTTAAGACGCTCTTCCATCATGCTTCTAACTTCGGCATCACTCACAATAATACTATCTTGAATGGCTTGGTGAGCGTATAATTTGTCTTCTAAAAGTTTACCAAGCATTTGGCATCTTGTAATATCTTTTATAGATCCGCCTTGAGCAGTAATTTCTAAAAATCCTTTATCAATATCAGAATCTAAAACAATATAATCTCCTACTGTCGCAATAATTCCATCGATTTTCAATTTTCCGCCAGAAGGAGTTTCAGCTGGTTTTTGAGCAACAACATCCGGAATAACTTCTTGCGCTGTAATTATTGGAGTTAAAAAAAGAAAAAAACAAATTGTTAGTGCAAACCTGAAATCAATTGTTTTTAGCTGTAATTTTTTTAATAACATTATTTTAAATTTTATTTGAATTTAAGTCTATATTAGATGTTCCCTCAGAAATTATTGATGTTGATCATTAACATAAATAATTAAAGTATAGTTCTTTCGTAACTTATAACGAACAAAAATAACAATTCAATTACATAATCCAACTATCCGATATACTATTAACAAAAAATTATAGGATAGTTCTACATCAGCATACAGACATGTACATTTCTTTTTTTCTAATTCTATGAAACACAATTTTTTATGATTTGATTTTAAAAATTGATTTTTATTGATCAATAACCCCCTAAATTGTAGTCCCTAGAAAAAGTTCTCAACACTACAACGTTTTCGTGACAAACAATTTTCTTACAAATTAAAATTAAATCAAAAAAAAATTACTTTAGATGCGTAATTATCATTTTAGGGTGTTAAAAAATAACAATATTTGCTTTTTTAAGCTCAAAATTTGACAATTACAAAACTTACTATTTAACTTAACCACATCTATTATGAAAAAACCTATTTTAAAATTATGCCTTATTACGGCATTTACTGGACTGCTGTATTCGTGTTCACAGAACGAAATGAACGAATCTGACTCAAAAGCTGAGAGTCAGAAATTTAAAATTATTGATGTTACACATCATGACGGAAAACCTTTTAGCACAGGAACTTCCAATTCTTCTTCAACAGGAAAATATGTTGATAGTCCTGGTGGAGGTGTTATGATGCAGGCTTTTTATTGGGATGTGCCCTCTGGAGGAACTTGGTGGAATACCGTAAGCAGCAAAGTAACCGCATGGGGTAACGCTGGAATTGGCTCTATTTGGCTTCCGCCTGCTTCTAAAGCACAAAATGGAGCATTTTCCATGGGATATGATCCAACAGATTACTTTGATTTTGGAGATTACAATCAGAACGGAAGTATCGAAACCAGATTTGGATCAAAAACTGAATTAGTAAATTTAATTACGGCTGCTCACAACGAAAACATCAAAGTTTATGCAGATATCGTTATCAATCATAACAGCGGCGGACAATCTGAAGCAAATCCGTTTACTGGTACAAATACATGGACTAATTTTACTGGAATCGCCTCTGGAAAATTCAAACGAACTTATAATGATTTTTACAAAAACAGCTTCGGAAATAATGACGAAGGTTCCTTTGGTGGATTCCCTGATTTATGCCATGCCGCTCAAAATGTAAAAGACTGGCTGTGGTTAAGAACAGATGGAGTTGGGAAATATTATAAAAACACTATGAAGTTTGACGGCTGGAGATTTGACTATGTAAAAGGATTTGGCCCATGGGTTGTAAATGCTTGGAATGCCAACGTAGGCGGGTTCTCTGTTGGAGAATATTGGGACTCTAACGTAAATACGCTTGAATGGTGGGCTAATAACGCAAACAGTTCTGTTTTTGATTTCGCATGCTACTATAAAATGAACGATGCTTTTGACGGAAACAACCTTGCCCTTTTGAATGATGACATGATGTGGAAACGTAATCCGTACAAAGCAGTAACTTTTGTAACCAATCATGATACCGATGAAATTTGGAGCAAAATGTTAGCTTACTCCTATATATTAACTCACGAAGGTTATCCAACCATTTTCTATAGAGATTATGAAGAATGGCTGGACAAAAACAAACTGAATAATCTGATTTGGATTCATAACAATAAAGCAACAGGAACAACTTCTATCTTATATTCTGATAATGACGAATATGTGGCAAGAAGAAACGGGTACAACGGAAATCCAGGATTGGTAGTTTATATCAACAACTCAGATGTTTGGCAAGAAAGATGGATTCAAACGAATTGGGCTAATACTCAAATTAAAGATTTCACAGGAAACTCATCTTGGTATCCGACAACTCAAGCCGATAAATGGGTAAAAATACAATGTCCTCCAAAAGGATATTCAATTTGGTCAATTAATCAGTAATTTAAAATGACTATTTAAGGCTGTTGCAAAACAGCCTTATTTTTTTCTAAAAAACCTTCTAATAATAAAGACTTCCAAATTTACGAACTGAATATTTTCATAAAGCCGTATTTAATAGTACTTTTGCAACCTATTTATACGAAATATGAGCTTTTTAAAAGAAATACAACGCAGAAGAACATTTGGAATTATCTCGCACCCTGATGCCGGTAAAACAACTTTAACTGAAAAATTACTGTTGTTTGGAGGTGCTATTCAGGAAGCTGGAGCGGTAAAAAACAATAAAATTAAAAAAGGAGCAACGAGTGACTTTATGGAAATCGAGCGTCAGAGAGGTATCTCGGTTTCGACTTCTGTGCTTGCTTTTAATTATAAAGATAAAAAAATCAATATCCTTGATACTCCTGGACACAAGGATTTTGCAGAAGACACCTTTAGAACTTTAACCGCTGTTGATAGTGTAATTGTTGTAATTGACGTCGCAAAAGGGGTTGAGGAGCAAACAGAAAAATTGGTTGCTGTTTGTAGAATGCGTAACATTCCAATGATTGTTTTCATCAATAAATTAGACCGTGAAGGTAAAGATGCTTTCGATCTAATGGATGAGGTTGAACAAAAATTAGGATTGAAAGTAACACCTTTAAGTTTCCCAATCGGAATGGGTTATGATTTCCAAGGAATTTATAATTTATGGGAAGAAAACATTAACCTTTTCAGCGGAGATAGCCGTAAAAATATCGAAGAAACAATTGCTTTTTCTGATGTACAGAACAATCCTGAACTAGATAAAATTGTGGGAGAAAAAGCTGCTAATAAACTTCGAGAAGAATTAGAACTAATTGATGAGGTTTACCCAAGATTTGAACGCCAAGATTATTTAGATGGAAAAATCCAGCCAGTGTTCTTTGGTTCTGCTTTGAATAACTTTGGAGTTCGTGAACTATTGGATTGTTTCATTACAATCGCTCCATCTCCAAGAGCAAAAGATTCTGAAACTCGTACAGTTGAGCCTACAGAAGAGAAGATGACTGGATTTGTTTTCAAAATCCACGCTAACATGGATCCAAAACACCGTGACCGTTTAGCATTTATCAAAATCGTTTCTGGAACTTTCGAAAGAAATAAACCTTACTACCACGTTCGCCAAAAGAAAAATCTAAAATTTTCTAGTCCGAATGCATTTTTTGCTGAGAAAAAAGAAATTGTAGATATTTCTTATCCTGGTGATATTGTGGGTTTACACGATACTGGAAACTTTAAAATTGGTGATACTTTAACTGAAGGCGAAATCATGAGTTTTAAAGGTATTCCAAGTTTCTCTCCTGAGCATTTTAGATACATCAATAATGCTGATCCTATGAAAGCGAAACAATTGGAAAAAGGAGTTGACCAATTAATGGATGAAGGAGTTGCTCAGTTGTTTACTTTAGAAATGAACAATCGTAAAGTTATCGGAACGGTTGGAGCGCTTCAATATGAGGTTATTCAATATCGTTTAGAGCATGAATATGGAGCTAAATGTACTTACGAAAACTTCCCAGTGCATAAAGCTTGCTGGGTTAAACCTGATGACGCTAAAAATGAGGAATTTAAAGAGTTTAAACGTATTAAACAAAAATTCTTGGCTCATGATAAATACGGACAATTAGTATTCTTAGCTGATTCTGATTTTACTATTCAAATGACGCAAAGTAAATATCCAACCGTGAAATTATACTTTACCTCTGAGTTTGATTAATTTACTTTAGATTAAAAATATAAGAAAGGCTGTCAATTTATTTAGACAGCCTTTTTCATTTACATTCCCCAATATGTAATTTTGATGATTATTTTGTGTAGTTAATTCCTAATCCGCCCGCGATATAAATTTTGTTAAGCTCATTAGAAGCAATAATTATATTTTTTATCAAAACGTTATTTTTAGCAGACTGTACATCAAAGGCTATTTCTTTTGACAAATAATAATCATTTGCTGTAATTGTTACCATTAGTGTTTTACTATTCTTCAAAACCTTGGCCGCTATAGAAAATTCACCTGTTTTAGGATTTACTTTCACCGGATTTTGTGCACCGTCAACGGCAAGCATCAAATTAGGATAGACTTCTCTATTAAAAGGTTTGTTTGTTTTTGATTCCAACAATTTTCCTTTTATAATTATAGAAATTTCAGCATTTGAAGCGTGATTATAATCTACTTTGCCTACTTTATAAGTATTGTTGGGCTTCAGACAGTTTATTTCTGTTTTAACAGGTTCTTTTTCTTGCGCTGAAACATTTGATGCCAATAATACAGATGCAGCAACTGCAGCATATTTCAAAGTATTGATTTTAGAAGTTTCATTGTATTCAAACTGTTCTTCCAATTGTGTTGTTTTCAGCCTTGCACAAATAGATTTATCATTATTTTCAGTAATGAATTTAGCAACTTCTGAATTCGTTTTCTTGCTCAAATCAATTACATTCTTCATACATGAATTACAAAATGAGCCCTCTGAATTTGGAATCATTTTATCAAAATTTTCAGAACAAGGATTTGCTATTTCTAAGGTGAATTTCTTTTTCATCATGTCTCTTTTTAAGTTAAAATCTTTCACAGACTATTTACTTATATAGAGTACATTTTGCATCGAAAGGTTGGGAAGAATAGAAAAAAAATCAGAATAAAAAAAGCGCTAATATTAAATTAGCGCTTTTTTATAATTTGAATTAAATTAACCTTTACTAAGTCATTCTATTTCAAAATTCAATCTTTTTAGGTTATAGAAAGTTAAAACAATATTGATTAGAGAAGAAACTTAGTCGACTAAAATAAATTAAATCCGATGAACTGCACTTTTTATTCATTAACCATAAAAAAAGCCCCTTAAAAAAGGGGCTTTTAAAATTTATGCTTGTCCAGCTGGACCAAAATTAAGCGGAATTGGTGCTTGTTCCGTTTCTTTGATTTCGCCATGAGCGGCCTCAAATCTGTGGATGTTTTCACCTATTGCTCTCAATAATCTTTTAGCATGTTGTGGTGTCAAGACAATTCTTGACTTTACCTTGGCCTTAGGAATACCTGGCATAATGCTCACAAAATCTAAAACAAACTCAGATGATGAGTGATTAATAATCGCAAGATTAGAATAAATTCCTTCTGCGACAGTTTCGTCTAGCTCAATATTAATTTGCTCTTGTTGTTGTTTCGGATTACTCATAGTTTCCTAATTAATAAATGTATTCTTCTTTATTAGCCATCATTTCATTGTAATCATCTTTAGATCCTACGATTGTGTTATCGTATTCTCTCATACCAGTTCCGGCAGGGATTCTGTGTCCAACGATTACGTTTTCTTTTAATCCTTCTAGATCATCTACTTTACCAGCTACTGCAGCTTCGTTAAGTACTTTCGTTGTCTCCTGGAATGAAGCCGCAGAAATGAATGATTTAGTTTGTAACGAAGCTCTTGTAATACCTTGTAGAACTGGCGTTGCAGTTGCAGTAATTACATCCCTTGCTACAACAAGATTTTTATCTGTACGTTTCAATAATGAATTTTCATCACGTAACTCACGAGGCGTAATGATTTGACCTGGTTTTAATACTGAAGAATCTCCAGCATCTTCAACCACTTTCATACCATATAATTTATCATTTTGAAGGATAAAGTCTTTAGTGTGGATCAATTGATCTTCTAAGAATAGAGTATCTCCTGGATCTTCAACTTTAACTTTACGCATCATTTGACGAATTACAACCTCGAAGTGTTTGTCATTGATTTTTACCCCTTGTAAACGGTAAACCTCTTGAATTTCATTTACCAAGTACTGTTGAACAGCAGCCGGACCTTGAATTCTTAAGATATCATCTGGTGTAATTGCACCATCAGACAATGGAACTCCCGCTCTTACGAAGTCATTTTCTTGTACTAAGATTTGGCTTGAAAGTTTCACTAGATACTTTTTAACCTCACCAAATTTAGACTCGATAACAATCTCACGGTTACCTCTCTTAATTTTACCGAATGATACAACACCATCAATTTCAGATACAACTGCTGGGTTTGAAGGGTTACGAGCCTCAAGAAGCTCAGTAATTCTTGGTAAACCTCCCGTGATATCGCCCGCTTTAGAAGAACGACGTGGGATTTTTACTAATACTTTACCTGCTTTAATTTTCTCACCATTTTCAACCATTAAGTGCGCACCTACTGGTAAGTTGTATGAACGAATCAATTCACCTTCTTTACCATAAACTAATAAAGTTGGGATTAATTTTTTGTTTCTAGCCTCAGAAATTACTTTTTCTTGGAAACCAGTCTGCTCATCGATTTCAACCATGTACGATTGTCCTTGTTCTAAATCTTCGTAAGCAATCTTACCCGTAAACTCAGAAACAATTACACCGTTATATGGATCCCATTTACAGATTACAGTTCCTTTAGTAACTACATCTCCATCATTTACAAAAATACTAGATCCGTAAGGAATGTTATGCGTATTTAAAACAATTCCGGTTCCTTCGTCAATTAATTTCAACTCAGTAGAACGTGATACAACGATATCAACTTCGTTACCTTCACTATCTTCACCTTTAACTGTTTTTAAATCTTCGATTTCAAGTCTACCGTTGAATCTTGTAACAATACTAGACTCTTCAGAGATACCTCCAGCAACCCCTCCAACGTGGAACGTACGAAGTGTTAACTGTGTACCTGGCTCCCCAATAGACTGAGCTGCAATAACTCCGACAGCTTCACCTCTTTGTGTCATCTTACCAGTAGCTAAGTTTCTACCGTAACATTTCGCACAAATACCTTTTAAAGCTTCACAAGTTAATGGAGATCTAACTTCAACTTTCTCAATTGGAGACGCTTCGATAGTCTTAACAATTGATTCAGTGATTTGCTCTCCAGATCTAACCATGATCTCGTTAGTAAGAGGATTGATAACGTCTTGTAATGCAACACGTCCTAAGATTCTCTCACCTAAAGATTCAACGATTTCCTCATTTTTCTTCAAGGCAGCAACTTCAACACCTCTTAAAGTTCCACAATCCTCGATGTTAACAATAACATCTTGAGAAACGTCATGAAGCCTTCTTGTCAAGTAACCAGCATCGGCTGTTTTAAGAGCCGTATCCGCAAGACCTTTACGAGCACCGTGAGTAGAAATGAAGTACTCAAGAATCGAAAGACCTTCCTTAAAGTTAGAAAGAATCGGGTTTTCAATAATCTCACCACCACCAGCAGTAGATTTTTTAGGCTTAGCCATCAAACCACGCATACCAGTTAACTGACGAATCTGCTCCTTAGAACCCCTCGCCCCAGAGTCAAGCATCATATATACAGAGTTGAAACCTTGCTGGTCTTCTCTAATATTTTTCATTGCTAACTCTGTTAACTGAGCATTTGCTGAAGTCCATACGTCAATAACTTGGTTGTAACGCTCGTTATTTGTGATAAGACCCATGTTATAGTTAGTTGAGATACCTTCAACTTGCTCTCTGGCATCTGCAATTAACTTAGTTTTTTGTTCTGGAATTCTAATATCACCTAAAGAGAATGATAAACCTCCTCTAAATGCGAATTTATACCCCATATCTTTCATATTATCCAAGAAAGCTGCCGTTGTAGGTACATCAGTCACACTTAAAATGTGTCCGATAATATCTCTAAGGTTTTTCTTAGTCAATACGTCATTTATATATCCAGCTGCTTCTGGTACTACTTCGTTAAATAATACACGTCCTGCAGTTGTCTGGATGATTTTGTACACTAACTCTCCGTTATCATTAAAATCTTTAGCTCTAATTTTCACACGAGCATTCAATTCTAATCTTCCTTCGTTTAATGCAATATTTACTTCTTCAGCAGAATAAAAAGTTAAATCCTGACCGATAATTTTGTGATCTTCTGTAGAAATACGCTCTTTGGTCATATAGTATAGACCCAAGACCATGTCCTGAGAAGGTACAGTAATTGGAGCACCATTTGCAGGGTTCAATATATTGTGAGAAGCCAACATTAATAATTGTGCCTCTAAGATAGCTTCTGGCCCTAATGGCAGGTGAACCGCCATCTGGTCACCATCGAAATCGGCGTTGAATGCCGTACATACTAATGGGTGTAACTGGATCGCTTTTCCTTCAATTAATTTTGGTTGGAAAGCCTGAATACCAAGTCTGTGCAAAGTAGGAGCACGGTTCAGTAATACTGGGTGTCCTTTAATTACATTTTCAAGGATATCCCAAACTACAGGCTCTTTTTTGTCAATGATTTTCTTAGCAGATTTTACTGTTTTAACAATACCTCTTTCGATCAATTTACGGATAACGAATGGTTTGTATAACTCAGAAGCCATATCTTTTGGCAATCCGCACTCATATAATTTTAACTCTGGACCAACGACGATTACCGAACGAGCAGAATAATCCACACGTTTTCCTAAAAGGTTTTGACGGAAACGTCCTTGTTTACCTTTTAATGAGTCAGATAATGATTTTAATGGTCTGTTAGATTCTGTTTTAACAGCAGAAGCTTTACGAGTGTTATCGAATAATGAATCTACAGATTCTTGCAACATACGTTTCTCGTTTCTTAAGATAACTTCTGGAGCTTTAATCTCCATTAATCTTTTCAAACGGTTGTTACGGATGATTACACGACGGTATAAGTCGTTCAAATCTGAAGTTGCAAAACGACCTCCATCAAGTGGCACAAGCGGACGTAATTCTGGTGGAATAACTGGAACCACTTTCATAATCATCCATTCTGGACGGTTTTCACGGTTTTCGTTAGACTCACGGAAAGATTCAACAACTTGTAATCTTTTTAAAGCCTCAGTTTTTCTTTGTTTAGATGTCTCGTTGTTAGCACTGTGTCTTAATTCATAAGATAAAGCATCTAGGTCAATACGAGCTAATAAATCCATAATACACTCTGCTCCCATTTTGGCAACAAATTTATTTGGATCTAAATCATCTAAATATTGATTTTCTTGCGGAAGAGTATCTAAAATGTTTAAGTATTCTTCTTCAGTTAAGAAATCTAATCTTTGTAATGATTCTCCATCTGCATTTTTAGCGATACCTGGCTGAATTACTACGTATCTTTCATAGTAAATAATCATATCTAATTTCTTAGATGGAAGACCAAGGATATAACCAATTTTGTTTGGAAGAGAACGGAAGTACCAGATGTGAGCAATTGGCACAACAAGGTTGATGTGTCCTACTCTATCACGACGTACTTTTTTCTCTGTAACTTCAACACCACAACGGTCACAGATGATACCTTTGTAACGAATTCTTTTATACTTACCACAAGCACATTCGAAATCTTTTACTGGTCCGAAGATTCTTTCGCAGAAAAGTCCGTCACGCTCTGGTTTATGAGTTCTATAGTTGATTGTTTCTGGCTTTAAAACCTCTCCTCTTGATTCTTTCAAGATAGATTCTGGTGAAGCCAATCCAATAGAGATTTTGTTAAATCTTTTTACTGGATTCTTATCTTTATTGTTTCTATTATTCATCATAGTTTTTACTATTGATTTACTGCTGTTAAAAATTGATTTTAGATTTTCATAATCTCCATCTTTCAAAAATTGCTTCCAAAAGAGTTAAATCATCGCGCTTACCTCGGTTTACTTCTCTAAACCTCAAACTCTTATTTGAAGTGCTAGTTATAAAATGCCCTGCATTATTATAAAAAATCGGAACGGGTTACGGGTATAAATCTTAAAAACTTTAATATTATTCGTAATAGCCGACAGTCTCAGTTTTCAGCGTTAACTGAATACTGAAACTGTGACTGAAAACTTTTATTATTCTTCCAAACGAAGATCTAATCCTAGACCTTTCAATTCGTGCATTAATACATTGAATGATTCTGGTAAACCTGGTTCTGGCATAGTTTCACCCTTAACGATAGCCTCGTAAGTTTTAGCTCTACCAATAACGTCATCAGACTTAACAGTTAAGATCTCACGTAGTGTACTAGAAGCTCCATAAGCCTCAAGTGCCCAAACCTCCATCTCTCCAAAACGCTGACCTCCAAATTGAGCTTTACCTCCAAGTGGCTGTTGCGTAATCAATGAGTATGGTCCAATAGAACGTGCGTGCATCTTATCATCAACCATGTGTCCTAATTTAAGCATGTAAATTACACCCACAGTCGCTTTTTGTGCAAAACGCTCTCCAGTACCACCATCATATAGGTAAGTATGTCCGAAACGCGGTACTCCAGCTTCATCAGTCAAAGCATTGATTTCGTCAAGAGAAGCTCCGTCGAAGATTGGAGTAGCAAATTTTCTACCCAAGTTCATACCAGCCCATCCTAATACTGTTTCATAAATCTGACCAATGTTCATACGTGAAGGTACCCCAAGTGGATTCAATACGATATCTACTGGTGTTCCATCTTCTAAGAAAGGCATATCTTCATGACGAACGATTCTAGCAACAATACCTTTGTTACCGTGACGACCCGCCATTTTATCACCCACTTTTAACTTACGTTTTTTAGCAATGTAAATCTTAGCTAATTTCAAAATTCCAGATGGTAATTCATCTCCAACTGTAATAGTGAATTTCTCTCTTCTTAAAGCTCCTTGTAAGTCGTTCAGCTTAATTTTATAGTTATGAATCAAATCATTAACCATTTTATTTGTAGCGTCATCAGCAACCCACTGACCTTTGCTTAAGTGAGCAAAATCCTCTACTGCGTAAAGCATTTTTTGAGTATATTTTTTACCTTTTGGTAAAACTTCTTCACCCAAATCATTCATTACACCTTGAGATGTTTTTCCGTTAACGATCAAGAATAATTTCTCTACTAATCTGTCTTTTAATTCAACAAATTTAGTTTCGAATTCCATTTCTAAAGCACCTAAAGCATCTTTATCTTGAGTACGTTTACGTTTATCTTTTACGGCTCTTGCAAATAATTTTTTGTCAAGAACTACACCATGTAAAGATGGAGAAGCTTTTAATGAAGCATCTTTCACATCACCAGCTTTATCCCCGAAGATTGCACGAAGCAATTTCTCCTCTGGAGTTGGATCTGACTCTCCTTTTGGCGTAATTTTTCCGATCAAAATGTCGCCAGGCTTAACCTCTGCTCCAATTCTGATCATACCGTTTTCATCTAAATCTTTAGTAGCTTCTTCAGAAACGTTAGGAATGTCGTTTGTTAACTCTTCATTTCCTAACTTAGTATCTCTAACCTCTAATGAATAATCATCAACGTGAATAGATGTAAAAATATCATCACGAACTACTTTCTCAGAAATTACAATCGCATCCTCAAAGTTGTACCCTTTCCATGGCATGAACGCAACTTTTAAGTTTCTACCTAAAGCTAATTCTCCATTTTGAGTAGCATACCCTTCTGATAATACTTGTCCAGGAACAACTCTGTCACCTCTTCTTACGATTGGCTTCAAGTTGATACTTGTACCTTGGTTGGTTTTTCTGAATTTAATTAAGTTGTACGTTTTCTCATCAGCATCAAAACTTACCATTCTCTCGTCTTCTGTACGATCGTATTTAATAGTAATGATGTTAGCATCAACGTATTCAACAGTACCATGCCCTTCAGCATTGATTAATACTCTTGAATCTGAAGCTACCTGACGCTCTAAACCTGTACCAACAATCGGTGCTTCAGGACGGATCAAAGGAACTGCCTGACGCATCATGTTTGATCCCATCAACGCACGGTTCGCATCATCATGCTCCAAGAATGGAATCAAAGATGCAGAAATCGAAGCGATCTGGTTAGGAGCAACGTCTGTATAATGTACTGAACTTGGTTCAACAACTGGGAAGTCACCCTCTTCACGAGCAATAACATTACTAGCTGTAATTTTACCAGAAGCATCCATTTCAATGTTTGCCTGAGCAATCATTTTTCCTTCTTCTTCTTCAGCACTTAAATAAATTGGTGCGCTTTCTAAATCAACAACACCATCTGTCACTTTACGGTATGGAGTTTCAATGAATCCCATTCCGTTAACTTTTGCATAAACACCAAGAGATGAAATCAAACCAATGTTTGGTCCCTCAGGAGTTTCAATCGGACATAAACGACCATAGTGAGTATAGTGAACGTCACGAACCTCAAAACCAGCTCTTTCTCTCGAAAGTCCACCTGGCCCAAGTGCAGAAAGTCTTCTTTTGTGTGTAATCTCAGCTAATGGATTTGTTTGATCCATAAATTGAGATAACTGGTTAGTACCAAAGAAAGAGTTGATAACTGATGATAATGTTTTAGCATTAATCAAATCAATTGGTGTAAACACCTCGTTATCTCTAACGTTCATTCTCTCACGAATAGTTCTAGCCATACGTGCTAAACCAACACCGAATTGTTGAGACAATTGTTCACCAACTGTTCTAACACGACGGTTTGATAAGTGATCAATATCATCAATCTCTGCTTTAGAGTTGATCAACTCGATCAAATATTTAACGATTGTAATGATATCCTCTTTAGTAAGCACTTGCTTATCCATAGGGATATCTAAATCTAATTTTTTGTTCATTCTGTAACGACCAACTTCACCTAAGTTATAACGTTGGTCAGAGAAGAACAATTTATCTATAATACCACGAGCAGTTTCTTCATCAGGCGGTTCAGCGTTACGCAACTGACGGTAGATGTGCTCTACAGCTTCTTTTTCAGAGTTAGTTGGATCTTTTTGTAACGTGTTGTGGATAATAGCATAATCTGCTTGATTGTTATCCTCTTTGTGTAACAAAATAGATTTTACATTAGAATCGATGATCTCTTCAACATTATCTTTGTCGATAATAGTATCACGATCAAGGATGATTTCGTTACGTTCGATAGAAACTACCTCTCCAGTATCCTCATCTACGAAATCCTCGTGCCATGTGTTCAAAACACGCGCAGCAAGTCTTCTTCCAATATATTTCTTAATTCCTGTTTTAGATACTTTAATTTCTTCAGCTAAATCGAAAATCTCTAAGATATCTTTATCTCTTTCGAAACCAATAGCACGGAATAAAGTTGTTACAGGTAATTTTTTCTTTCTATCGATATACGCGTACATTACGCTGTTAATATCAGTAGAGAATTCTATCCAAGATCCTTTAAAAGGAATTACTCTCGCAGAATAAAGTTTAGTTCCATTTGCGTGGAATGACTGTCCAAAGAAAACCCCTGGAGAACGGTGTAATTGAGATACTACAACACGCTCGGCACCATTAATAACAAAAGTACCACTAGGAGTCATGTAAGGAATTGTTCCAAGATAAACGTCTTGTACAATTGTTTCAAAATCTTCGTGTTCTGGATCTGTACAGTATAGTTTTAACCTAGCTTTTAAAGGCACACTATAAGTAAGACCTCTCTCTATACATTCTTGAATTGTATAACGTGGCGGATCAACAAAATAATCTAGGAATTCCAATACAAAGTTATTTCTTGTATCTGTAATTGGGAAGTTTTCCATGAAGGTATTGTATAACCCTTCGTTGCCTCTTTCGTCAGATTTCGTTTCTAATTGAAAGAAATCTTTAAAAGATTTAACCTGAACATCCAAGAAGTCCGGATAGTCAGGGATATTTTTTGTAGAGGCAAAATTCAATCTTTCAGTCTGATTTGTTATCATCAATGGACAAAATTTTGATTAAAAAAAAGTAATTTATTTTTGTGTAAATACACACTGTTTAATCTATACTTTCTTATTATAATCAATACATCTTTAAAAATAGGACCGAAAAAATGGGCTCAATTTTCTTTCTTCGTATTGATCAAAAACTTTTTCGTATTTTAAACTATGGGATAATAAAATTTGATAATATTTTATTATACGAAAAATGGTTTAGGCCTTTGAGTGTTAACTCAAGACCTAAACCTAGTTCTTAAACTGAGTTTAATTATTTAAGCTCAACAGTAGCTCCAGCCTCTTCTAAAGATTTTTTAAGACCTTCAGCCTCTTCTTTAGAAACACCTTCTTTAACGTTGCTTGGTGCACCGTCTACTACATCTTTAGCTTCTTTAAGACCTAAACCAGTTAATTCTTTAACTAATTTTACAACAGCTAATTTAGAAGCTCCTGCATCTTTCAATACAACTGTAAATTCAGTTTGTGCTTCTTCAGCAGCACCGTCTCCTCCACCAGCAGCAACTACTACAGCAGCAGCAGCAGGCTCGATTCCGTACTCATCTTTTAATATTGTTGCTAATTCGTTAACTTCTTTAACTGTTAAGTTAACTAATTGTTCTGCGAATTGTTTCAAATCTGCCATTTTTTCTATCGTTTAAAATGATTTGTGTAAAAATATAATTTAATTATTGTGCGCTAATTAAGCAGCAAGGAAGCAAGCCTCCCTACATTATTACTCTGCTCCTTCTTCGCTTCCAGCGAATTTGTTTTGTAAAGCAGAAATAATTCTTTGAGCTGGAGATTGTAATAATCCAATGATTTCCCCGATAAGCTCTTCTTTAGATTTAATTGTAGCTAATGTATCTAATTGGTTATCCCCAATATATACTTCAGAATTGATGTAAGCTCCTTTTAAAACTGGTTTATCAGATTTCTTACGGAAATCTTTGATAATTTTTCCAGGTGCATTAGCAACATCAGAAATGAAGATAGCACTATTACCTGATAAAACTGTAGGTAAATCACCATAATCATTAGAAGAAGCTTCCATTGCTTTTGCAAGCAAAGTGTTTTTTACAACCTCTAATTTGATACCTGCTTTGAAACAAGCTCTACGTAAGCTTGAAGTTGTCTCTGCGTTTAAACCAGAAATATCAGAAATGTAAATGATATTTGTACCAGCTAACTGCGCAGTTAAATTTTCAATCGCGATTGATTTTTCTTCTCTAGTCATACTAAAAATTTTTAACTACCAATTATACTGCTTTTGGGTCTAATGCGATAGCAGGACTCATTGTGCTTGTAAGGTGAATACCTTTAATGTATGTACCTTTAGCAGCAGTTGGTTTAAGTTTTATTAATGTTTGAATAATTTCGTGTGCGTTCTCAACGATTTGCTCAGCTCCGAAAGAAACTTTACCAATACCAGCGTGAACGATACCAGTTTTATCAACTTTAAAGTCAATTTTACCAGCTTTAACTTCTTGAACAGCTTTAGCAACATCCATAGTTACAGTACCTGTTTTAGGGTTTGGCATTAAACCTCTAGGTCCTAAAATACGACCTAATGGACCTAATTTACCCATAACAGCAGGCATAGTAATGATCACATCAACATCTGTCCAACCGTCTTTAATTTTTTGTAAGTAATCGTCAAGACCAACGTGATCTGCTCCAGCTTCTCTTGCTTCAGCTTCTTTATCTGGAGTAACCAATGCTAATACTTTAACGTCTTTTCCTGTTCCGTGAGGTAAAGTAACTACACCTCTAACCATTTGATTCGCTTTTCTTGGATCAACACCCAAACGAACTGCGATATCAACAGACTCATCAAATTTTGCAGAAGCAACAACTTTAATTAATGCAGCAGCATCTTTTAAAGAGTATAATTTGTTCTTTTCAATTTTTGAAGCAGCCTCTTTTTGCTTTTTTGTTAATTTTGCCATTTCTTTTTCTTAATTAAAAAGGAGCATCTCCTGATACAGTTATACCCATAGATCTAGCTGTTCCAGCAACCATACTCATAGCTTTCTCGATTGTGAAAGCGTTTAAGTCTGGCATTTTGTCTTCAGCAATAGTTCTAATTTGTTCCCAAGTAACGCTAGCTACTTTTTTACGATTAGGCTCACCAGAACCAGATTTTAGCTTCGCAGCTTCCATTAACTGAACTGCTGCTGGAGGAGTCTTAACAACAAAATCAAATGATTTGTCTTTGTACACAGTGATTTGCACTGGACAAATTTTGCCAGGTTTATCTTGAGTTCTAGCATTAAATTGCTTACAAAACTCCATGATGTTAACCCCAGCAGCTCCTAAAGCAGGTCCAACCGGTGGCGACGGGTTCGCAGCACCTCCCTTAACTTGTAGTTTAACTACCTTACTAATTTCTTTAGCCATTTTTAAAAAATTTAACACTGTAATCTATGGAAGCGATTACAATGGTTTATTATAGTGTAACAAAAAATTATACTTTTTCTACTTGCATAAAGCTTAATTCTAATGGAGTTTTTCTTCCGAAAATCTTAACCATTACTTCAAGCTTACGCTTCTCTTCATTGATTTTTTCAACAGATCCATTAAATCCATTGAAAGGTCCATCAATAACCTTAACCGTTTCACCAACACTAAATGGAATAGAACGAGTATCTGTATTAACAGCCAATTCATCCACTTTCCCTAACATACGGTTTACTTCAGAAAGTCTCAAAGGAACTGGTTCTCCACCTTTAGTCTCTCCTAAAAATCCAATAACACTAGTAATTGACTTAATAATATGAGGAATCTCACCAACCAAGTTAGCTTCGATCATAACATATCCAGGAAAATACACTTTATCCTTAGATGATTTTTTCCCATCTTTTACAGTAACTACTTTTTCAGTAGGAACTAAAACCTGAGAAACATAATCCTCCATACCTAATCTCGCAATCTCAGTCTCGATATAAGCTTTCACTTTATTTTCTTGACCACTAACCGCTCTAACTACGTACCATTTTTTCACATTATTATCTGCCATCACAAAAAAATTATCCTTTTAACCAGTTAAAAAATCCAGCCAAAGCTTTTGCAAAAAATTCGTCTACTCCCCAAGTTGCCAAAGCGAATAAAATCGAAAATACAGCCACAACAATTGTCAATTTTTGTACTTCAGCCCAAGCTGGCCAAGTAACATTTGACTTTAACTCTTCGAAAGCCTCTGATAAATAATTAGTAACTTTTGTCATTTGATATATTTTTTATTGCACGGGCGGAGGGATTCGAACCCCCATCAACGGTTTTGGAGACCGCTATTCTACCCTTGAACTACGCCCGTAATTAAAGCCAGTGATTAAAAAATAATCACTGGCTTCTTATTTATTTTAATAGAATTACTCTACGATTTCAGTAACTTGACCAGCACCAACTGTTCTACCACCTTCACGGATAGCAAAACGTAAACCTACGTTCATAGCGATTGGGCTTAATAAAGCAACCTCAATAGTTAAGTTATCACCTGGCATTACCATCTCTACACCTGCTGGTAAAGTAATAACTCCTGTTACGTCAGTTGTACGTACGTAGAACTGTGGACGGTAGTTATTGTGGAATGGAGTGTGACGTCCACCTTCTTCTTTTTTCAAGATATAAACCTCAGCTTTGAATTTAGAGTGTGGTTTTACTGAACCTGGCTTAATGATAACCATACCTCTTTTGATGTCTGATTTATCAATACCTCTTAACAATAAACCTACGTTATCTCCAGCTTCACCTCTATCAAGGATTTTACGGAACATCTCAACTCCTGTAATAGTAGAAGTTAATTTTTCAGCTCCCATACCAATGATTTCAACAGGATCTCCAGTATTAGCAACTCCAGTTTCGATACGACCTGTAGCAACAGTTCCACGACCTGTAATTGTAAATACGTCCTCAACTGGCATCAAGAATGGTTTAGCTACGTCACGTACTGGCTCTTCGATCCAGTTGTCAACAGCCTCCATTAATTCGATAATTTTAGGTACCCAGTTTGGATCATTGTTTAATCCTCCTAAAGCAGAACCTTGAACTACAGGACCATTATCTCCATCATATTCGTAGAAAGATAATAAATCTCTAATTTCCATTTCAACAAGCTCTAACAACTCAGCATCATCAACCATATCCACTTTGTTCATGAAAACAACGATTCTTGGAATACCAACCTGACGTCCTAAAAGGATGTGCTCACGAGTTTGTGGCATTGGACCATCTGTAGCAGCAACTACTAAGATAGCTCCGTCCATTTGAGCAGCTCCAGTAACCATGTTCTTTACGTAATCCGCGTGACCTGGACAGTCAACGTGAGCGTAGTGACGGTTAGCTGTTTCATACTCTACGTGAGATGTATTGATAGTAATACCTCTTTCTTTCTCCTCTGGAGCGTTATCGATTTGATCAAACGATTTTGCTTGACAGTAACCAGCATCTGACAATACTTTTGTAATTGCAGCAGTTAATGTAGTTTTTCCGTGATCTACGTGTCCAATTGTACCTATGTTTAAGTGCGGTTTGGAACGATTAAAATTCTCCTTTGCCATTTTACTTAATTTTTAATCTTAGTTATATATTAATTTTCAATTTCCTACTTACTTGAGCCAATGTCGGGATTTGAACCCGAGACCTCTTCCTTACCAAGGAAGCACTCTACCCCTGAGCTACACCGGCAGAGAGTTCTGATTTTAGATTCCTGAATTTAGATCTTAGATTTTTAAAAATCTAAAACCCAAAACCTTAACCTCTTTTTTTTGTGGGGAGAGCAGGATTCGAACCTGCGAAGTTTTCACAGCAGATTTACAGTCTGCCCTCGTTGGCCGCTTGAGTATCTCCCCTAATTTTTAAAATCCAATATTTTAAAGAACCAATCCAAATCGCATTTGAATTTATTGAGCCGATAGAGGGACTCGAACCCACGACCTGCTGATTACAAATCAGCTGCTCTAGCCAGCTGAGCTACATCGGCGAATACATTAAAAAAGTCCGCTATTTCTAACGGACTGCAAATGTAGCTATTTTATCTTTTAATCAAAACATTTTTCGAAAAAAATTTCAATTAAATGTGCGCTCTTATTTTTTCCTTCCTTTTTACAAGCAAACGTTCTAACGACTCTGCAGAAAGCTCAACCGCTTCTTCAAATGTTTTACACTGTTTTTTTACCAAAAAATCATCACCAGGAACATTAATCTTTATCTCCACCACCTTATTCTCTTTATCACTTGTTCTTTCTACTTTTAAAAAAACATCTGATGAAACCACACGATCGTAGTATTTCTCTAGCTTACCCATTCTTTCTTGGATAAAATCGACCAATTTTCTGTCGACAGTAAAATTAACTGCATGAACATCTACCTTCATAATAAAAATTTTAGGATTAACACTTAGAACCGCTATTTACTTCTTGGATGCGCACCTTTATATACTTTTTTAAGCTCCGCAAGACTATTATGAGTATAAACCTGTGTAGATGCCAAACTAGAATGCCCTAGCAATTCTTTAACTGAATTCAAATCTGCCCCATTATTTAAAAGGTGTGTTGCAAAAGTATGGCGTAGCACATGCGGACTTTTTTTTACCTTTTCTGAGACCCTACTAAAGTATGAATTTATTAAACGATAAACAAAAGATTCGCTCAATTTTAACCCTTTTTTCGAAACAAAAAAATAGTCCGAATCAACCAAACTTTCTAAACCATCTCTTTCCCTTATATATGAATCAATTTGACCGCCAATAATCGGCAAAATAGGAATAATGCGTTCTTTATTTCTTTTCCCTAAAACTTTAATTGTATTACTTGAACGATCAACATTTCTAACCATTAAATGAATCAATTCAGCACGACGCATTCCTGTAACATAAAACATCTCTACAATAAGCCTATCCCGAATCTCTTCAAAACCGACAGGAGCTTCCATTACATCCAGCAAATCCTTTAATTCTTTTTCCGAAAAAGGAATCTGAACTACTTTTGGAGTTTTCAAAGACTTATGCTTCAGCATCGGATTAACCTCAATCTGCTTTGATCTTAAAAGAAACTTATAAAAAGCCTTCAAGGAAGCCATTTTTCTATTTATAGAAACGTTTGAAATATTTTGATCCACTAAAAAAACGATCCAGCTTCTCACCTGACTATAGTTTACCAAATCAATACTTTCCTGCTCAAAAGATTCTTTTACAAAAGACTCAAAAGAAACTATATCATTCAAATAAGCACCAACAGTATGCGGAGAATATTTTTTTTCCAACAAAAGATAATCCGAAAAAGCCTCTTTATTTGTTTTCATAAAATCTAAAATTTAAGCATAAAAAAAACCGTTAGCATCAAAATTAAAACATTTTGACCACTAACGGTAATTATTTTCGAAAAGCCGATATTAACTTTCTAAACTGTCTTTCAAGCTTTGAATGTAAGCCGCTTTTTGGATTTGAGCTCTTTTGATAACAGAAGGCTTAATAAAAGCAGTACGTGCTCTTAATTGACGAACAGTTCCTGTTTTATCAAATTTTCTTTTATAGCGCTTTAATGCTCTATCGATATTTTCTCCGTCTTTAATTGGTATAATTAACATAATATAGACACCTCCTTTCGTTAAGGCTGCAAATGTATATATTAATTATGAATTATGAATTATAAATTTTGAATTATTTTCAAAAATTTCTTATTTTGTGTATGCGTGAGGGATTGCAATGGAAATCCTTTTTGTTTTTTCTTTAAAAACAAAAAGATTGGAATGAAAAGCCCGACCCTAAAAACAAAAGCCTCTCTGCGCTTGCTAAATGGCTTTTGTTTTTAGGGGCACGCCCAAAATAAGCTACTATTTTAATAAGTTTCTAGAAATAACGAGCTTTTGGATTTCTGTTGTTCCCTCTCCTATAGTACATAATTTAGAATCTCTATAGAATTTTTCTACTGGAAAATCTTTAGTGTAGCCATAACCGCCATGAATCTGAACGGCATCATTTGCAATTTTAACACATGCTTCTGATGCATACATTTTTGCCATTGCACCTAATGTTGTTATAGGTTTATGTTGTTGCTTTAAATAGGCCGCTTTATGCAAAAGCAATTCTGACGCTTCAATTTCTGTTGCCATATCTGCTAACTTAAAGGAGATTCCTTGAAAATTACTGATTGGCTGTCCAAATTGATGTCTTTCTTTTGAATATTTCAATGCCGCTTCATACGCCCCTTTTGCAATTCCTAAAGACAGTGCTCCAATAGAAATTCTTCCTCCATCAAGAATTTTCATAGCCTGCACGAAACCTTGTCCGACTTCCCCCAATCTATTTGCATCAGGAACACGACAGCTATCAAAAACCAATTCAGCTGTTTCACTAGCTCTCATTCCCAATTTATTTTCTTTTTTACCAGACGAGAACCCTTTCATGCCTTTTTCAAAGACAAAAGCCGTCATTCCTTTAGAATCGCCTTTTTCTCCGGTACGAACAATCACAACGGCAATGTCTCCAGATATACCATGCGTAATAAAGTTTTTCGCACCATTGACAATCCAATGATCGCCATCTTTTACAGCAGTTGTATTCATTCCTCCAGCATCAGAACCTGTGTTGTGCTCTGTCAATCCCCATGCTCCTATATATTCTGCTGTAGCCAATTTTGGCAACCATTTTTTCTTTTGCTCTTCATTTCCGAAAGTTAAGATATGATTCGTACATAAAGAATTATGCGCCGCAACAGATAATCCAATTGAAGGGTCTACTTTTGAAATTTCTTCAATTACTGTGACATATTCATGATAACCCAAACCTGATCCTCCGTATTCTTCAGGAACCAAAACTCCCATGAAGCCCATTTCTCCAAGTTTTTTAAATAAAGGAATCGGGAAAATTTGTTCTTCGTCCCATTCCATTATATAAGGTCTAATATTTTTTTCTGCAAAGTCTTTTATAGACTGTGCAATCATTATCTGCGTTTCGTTGTAATCAAAGTTCATGAGTTAGTTTCTTTTAGAACTCCAAATATAAACTAATTATTTTTGCTTTTTCAACAGGAAAATCTTTAATTTTTGCTAAATCCTCAATATTATTAAAATTTCCATTCATACTTCTATATGTTACGATTTGCTTTGCGAGTCCATATTTAAAATATGAAAATTGAGATAATTCTTTTAATGACGCCTCGTTTACGTTTATTTTCTTCAAAGTTGGCGGAATCACAACCTTAAAATGGCCATTCAACTCATTTATAACTTCAGGCGAAAGTCCCCAAATATCCTTCATCTGATCTATAGAAACAAAGGAGCCTAGAATTTCTTTTTGTTTAAGTATTCTAGAAGACAACCCTTCTCCTATTCCATAAATTTTCATTAAATCTTCCTGAGTAGCCTGATTAATATCTAAAATTGCAATCTTTTCTTTTTTGGGAAAACTTTTTATGCTGAAATCTTTTTTCTCACTACTATAAATAGGTTTATTCTGTTTCCAATCTGGAAATTTAAACAAAGGAGAAATTTTATTTAGTAGAGAATCTGAAATCCCAGTAACTTTTTGAAACTCTTCTGCAGAATTTACATATTTATTTTCCTTTCTAAATGCCACTAAACGATCAATTTCTTCAACTGACATCCCTAGTTTATATCCTTTATAATCAGAAATAAAATTAGGATTAAAAAGATAATTAGATGGTTTTGCATTTTTATCTATCAATTTCTTCTGATCAATTTCTGATTGAAGTGCAAGCCACTGTTCTTTTTCTGTATTCTTAATGTCTAAAATATTAAAATCAGATAATAAATAAAACATCTGTAATCCTATCATAATAAGAAAGAGAATAAAAATACCAATGCGTTGCTGTTTTGTAAAATAAAAATACTTGTTTAGAGGCTTAAAATTCATGTTTAAAAATACTTTTGAAGAATAAGTTAAGAAAAATCTTTCAAATTTATTAAGAAAATTAGTAAGAAAAGTAGTTTTCAAAAAATTATCGAATCTTTTGTAAAAGGCCAATTAATTTAATGAATGTCAATACTTAAAGAATCTTTCTTACGACAACTGTAAAAAAAACAAAGATTTTATAACTTAAAACATGATAATTGTTTTTATTTTTTACAAAAAACAATACATTTGGCACTTAATAACAAATAAACCAATAAAATAATATGTCAATTTGGAGAGTTAAACCTATATCAGCCTTTGAGGCCGATATGAAAAAAAGTGATTTAAAAAGAGTCCTAGGAAAATGGAGTCTTACTGCGATTGGTGTTGGTGCCATTATCGGCGGTGGAATTTTTGTACTTACAGGTACTGGGGCTTATTATCATGCCGGTCCAGCATTAGCAATTTCGTTTATCATCGCAGGTATTGCGTGTGTTTTTGCGGCTCTTTGCTATTCTGAATTTGCTTCTATTTTACCTGTTGAAGGATCTGCTTATGCGTATGCTTATGGTACTATAGGTGAAATTTTTGCCTGGATAATTGGGTGGGGATTAATTCTCGAATATGCAATGGGGTCTATGACGGTAGCAGTTTCCTGGTCTGGATACTTTAATAAATTACTGAAATTATTTCATATAAAACTCCCTGAATGGCTTACAACAGATCCTGCAAGTTATACTGGCGAAGGTTTCTCAATGAATCTTCCTGCTTTCTTAATCGTTATCTTAGTTATCTCATTACTTATTAAAGGAACAAAAAGTGCCGCAAAAGCAAACAATGCTATTGTTATCCTTAAAGTTTCTGCAGTAATCTTTGTAATTGTTGCTGGTCTTTTCTTCATCAATACTGCAAACTGGAGCCCATTTATTCCTGAAGCAACTCAGATCGTTGAAAAAGAAACTACGCACAATGCTTACGGAATTGGAGGTATCATTTCTGGAGCCGCTGCAATTTTCTTTGCTTATGTTGGTTTTGATGCCGTTTCTACACAAGCTGGAGAAGCTATCAATCCTAAAAAAGACGTTCCGTTTGCAATTATTGCTTCATTATTGATTTGTACAACTTTATATATTCTTGTTTCTTTAGTATTAACAGGAATGATGAACTACCAAGATTTTAACCCGCTAGGGAAATATCCTGAAGCTATTAAAGCTCCTGTTGCTTATGCTTTTGATATCGCTGGACAGGGTTGGGCTGGCTTTATTATTACTGTTGCAGCTACTATTGGTTTAGTTTCGGTATTAATGGTAATGATTATGGGACAATCTAGAATTTTCTTAGGAATGTCTAAAGACGGTTTAATTCCACAAGTTTTCTCTAAAGTAAACCCTATTTCTGGAACTCCAAAAACAAATTTAATGATTCTTGGAGCTATTATTGCAACAGTTGCTGCTTTTACTCCAATCAATAAATTAGCTGATATGACAAGTTTTGGTACTTTATTCGCCTTTACAATGGTTTGTATCGCTGTTTGGATTTTAAGAGTAAAACAACCTGGATTAAACAGGACTTTTAAAGTTCCTGCTTTACCAATTATTGCGGTATTAGGAATTGCAATTAATAGCTACTTAATTTTCAATTTGAGTAAAGATGCTCAATTATTATCTCTTGGATGGCTTGTTCTTGGAATAGTTGTATATTTTGGATACAGCAAAAAGAGATCAAGACTTAATGATGGTACTGAAGAATAATAAAACATCACTTCATAAAAAAGCTCCAAATTAAATTTGGAGCTTTTTTTATAAATCAAATACTGATGTTCTTTTTGAACGGATTAAATCTTTCAGTCTAATCCAAAAAGCAAGTGTTAAATAGACTCCAAAGCCTAAACCTGCTGTAACAAAAGAAATGTAGATAAAAAACAGTCTTACACTTGTTACACGCATTCCGAGTTTATCTGCTAATCTTGAAGAAACATGAAAACCATATTTTTCAAAAAAGAATTTAAGTTTTAAAATTGCTGACATCTCTTTTAGATTTATGACTTTAGATTTTAGATTCTGATTGTTCGCGATACAAAAGTACAAATTATCTAATTATTTTTGAGTAGTTCTAATCCGATAGCACATTTTAAGCATGCTTTACGCTCACAGTATTCATTTTTAAGTTCGAGCAAGGCTTGACTTTCAAATGCGGATTGAGACTTTATTCCAAACGAATTAAACTTGTCAATAATCGCGTTTTTCTCTGAGTCAACTTCATTTATAAAATCAATCAAATCTTCGGCAATTGATTCGCCCCTTATATTAGAATAAGCAAATTGAAGCGGGATTATAGTATTAATTACCACTAAATCTATAAATGGCTTAGAAAGCATTTTAGATTTATTTGGACTTTCTTTATCAAATTGATAATGGTTTTGCCAATATGAACTTGCAGAAATATTCAGCAAACGATACACTTCGCCAACAGATTTCAAATCAATTATTTTTGAAAATAAGTTCTGATGTCTATGATATAAAAATGCTAACTGAGAAAGTCTAATAGTAGGGAAATTATCTGGACGAAGCTTAAAAAATTGAAGAGGATCTGCATAAATCTTTTCTATTTGATATTTATGCAATAAATAGAAGTAGCGAAACTTTAAATCTTTATAATAAACATCTTCTTTCTCTGTTTCCAATAATCCTGAAGTTCCAAAAAGGAGCGCTTCAAGATTTTCGACTTCAAAACTTTCTTTTCTAATCACTGAAAAAGGAATTGCTTTTGCTATCTGCAAAAAGGAATTTCCGTTGGTATTTAAACCAAAATTTTTCGCTAGAAGACAAAACAAGACAGCTTCCCAATCTTGATTCGTTTCTTCTAATAATTGATCTATAAACTTTGATTTTCGCTCTAAACGTTCAAAAAATAATCTTTCCTGCCAATTCTTAAACACAAACTTGTCAATTTCTTTTAATTGCCTTTCACAAGAAATCCATGTTTTTGGAGAAACCAAAGCATTATAATTATCAATAATTTCTTTTGAAACATAATATTTAAGCACTAGAACGGGTATCTCTGTATTGTCTTCTCTAAAAATGGCCGTGTCATTTTCCCACACAACATGAAGAATCACATTTTTATAAGCGGCATCTTTTTCATGATTATGCAAATACCAGTCTGAAGATTTTAGATGAATCTCTACATTACCGGCCCACTTCTGATTTCCGATTTCTATATGAGCATTAAAAAAATCAGGCCCAGCAAGCTCCAAATAATCGCCTGTTTTAATGATGGTTATTTCTTCTCCTTGAACAGATTTTAAATTCAAGCCATCAAACTTCTTGAATTTCCAGAGATAATGAAGGAAGTCTTCTTTCATTTTAGATTTTTATAGTGTAATTACAAAATCTAAAAGTAATTAAATTTTAATACTATTCTTACAAATATTTGAATTATTTAGCGAAGCATATATAATTTAGCACAGGCTCTTGCATCTGACAATGCCTCATGGTGATTGAGATGAATATTCATTTCGCGGCAGCAATCACTCAATTTGGTTGGCTTTATTCCTTTTGCTTTGTAGATTTTAACTGTGCATTCCCATTTTGCAGCAATGTTTAGATCATCATAATTTAGGCCATGAAGCAACATGGTTTTTATTAAAACATTCCGGTCAAAACTTTCATTGTGCGCTACCACAACTCTATTTTTTAGCCTCTTTTCAATCTCAGGATAGATTTGGAAGAAAGATTTTGCATTGACCGTATCTTTCGGATAAATTCCATGAACACGAATCGTAAACGGATTATACTTGTTATTTGGCGGTTTAATTAATGATACATACTCGTCTACAATAACTCCATTTTCGACCGTAACAATTCCCACCGAACACGGATGATAGCCAGTTGCCGTTTCAAAATCAATAGCAGTAAAAGTCATATTCTCTTTTTAAAATACAAATCCATAAACCTTATCGAAAAACAATTCGGTTTATGGATTATTAATTATTTATAAAAGGCTTATTTTATTGAGCCAATTATATCATATTTAGTGATAATGTGATGATGTCCGTTTTCTAAATCTACTAAAACAGCATCATTTTCTTTTGTAAAAAGTTTTGAAACTTCTTCGATCGGAGTTCCTAATTTTACAATCGGAAAAGGTTTGCCCATTACTTCTTTTATTGGCTTTTCGGCAACATTTTTATCAGCAACATAGCTTCTAAATAAATCAGTTTCATCTACAGAACCAACAAAGCCGTTAATATCAACAACCGGAATCTGCGAAATTTTGTATTTACGCATACGCTCAATGGCATGCGAAACTAATTCTTCAGTACGTACTACAATCAGCTCCTTATCAATATGATCTTTAATAACGTCTTCTGCTTTTGTTACATTTTCTTCTAAGAATCCTCGCTCACGCATCCAATCATCGTTGAACATTTTACCTACATATCGGCTTCCAGAATCGTGAAATAACACTACTACTACATCATCTGGTTTAAAATGCTCTTTCAACTGCAATAAACCTTTTATACAGGCTCCTGCAGAATTTCCAACAAAAATACCTTCTTCAAGAGCAATTTTTCTAGTATAGACTGCAGCATCTTTGTCGGTCACTTTTGTAAAACCATCAATTAGAGAAAAATCAACATTTTTAGGCAAAATATCTTCTCCAATACCTTCTGTTATATAAGAGTAAATTTCGTTTTCGTCGAAAATTCCTGTTTCGTGGTATTTTTTGAAGACAGAACCATAAGTATCAATTCCCCAGATTTTGATGTTCGGGTTTTTCTCTTTTAGGTATTTTCCAACCCCAGAAATAGTCCCGCCTGTTCCAACTCCCACAACAAAATGCGTGATTTTCCCATCTGTCTGTTTCCAGATTTCAGGTCCAGTCTGTTCATAATGCGCCAGCGAATTTGACATATTATCATACTGATTTACATACCAAGAATTTGGGGTTTCTTCTGCTAAACGCTTTGAAACCGAATAGTAAGAACGCGGATCTGTAGGCTCAACATCAGTAGGACAAACGACAACTTTTGCTCCAACGGCACGAAGAATATCCATTTTTTCTTTAGACTGTTTGTCTGAGATCACACAAATTAATTTGTATCCTTTTACAATTGCAACAAGTGCAAGTCCCATTCCTGTATTTCCGGAAGTTCCTTCAATGATAGTTCCCCCCGGTTTTAGTCGGCCATCTGCCTCAGCATCTTCAATCATTTTTACAGCCATTCTGTCTTTTACAGAATTACCAGGATTAAAGGTTTCGACTTTTGCCAATACTAACGCATCAATTTCAGCAACAATTTTGTTGAGTTTTACCAATGGTGTATTACCAATTGTTTCTAAAATGTTATTTGAAAAGTCCATTTTTATTTAAGTTTTATTAGTGGTTCTAAATAAAAAGTAAGCCAGTTTTTATTGGAAGAAGTTCCAAACCAGACCAAAACGCAATGCAAAATCACGATACGGATTATGAGGCGCTGCATAATAGTTGCTTTGCGTAAATAAAGCATTAAAATGTTCCGCTTTTAAATAAAAACGGGTCTGGCGTATTCTGGCATTCACAAAGAAATCGAATGTTGCAAAACCACCGATTTTTTTATCCTGTTGCACAAAAAATTCTGCAATAACAGGGTTATAATCATCTCCATAGTATTTAGTCATATAATTAAATACAAGCCCTGTTTGCATGAACAATGCTTTTTTAAAGAAATGATTCGAATAATAGAATGTATTTCTAGTTACAAAATCAGGCACATTTAAAACTAAATCTGACTGATCTACTTTCTGATACAAAAGTGTATTATCTAGCGCAAAAGGACCAAATTTAAACTCCCGGCTTGCTTTTATTTCTAAATAATTAATCACATTTCCGTATTGCATTGGTTTCACAATCTGTTGACTTGCCGCTTTTTCTGCATCTGTAGCCATATCAGTAAAATACAAATGATCTTTCAGCACTGTATACTGAACTTGTCCTGTCAACCAAGGAGTTGTAATCTCTGCGCTTAAGGAATTAATTTTTTCGTTTTTAAAATTATTCGACCAGTTGTACGAAATCCAACTACTTTGGTACAAATTATAATTGTTGTTAGGCAATTTATTAATGTTGCGATATCTGAAATCAAATTTGATTTTTTCGCTCATATCATATCGCAGTTTAGCATCCAAATCTGAAAGCGATTCGTTGGTTATTGATCTTGAATATAAAAATCTACCATTCCATTTGTTTTTCTGATATTCATATTGAGCACCAAAATTGTTAAACTGCAAAAACAAATTATCTGGAACTGCATTTCCGTCAGCATCAACAATAATTCGGTTATATTTATAATTCGATCTATAGTCGTCGATAAAGAATATAAATTTTCCTAAAAGCGAATTCTCGTAAGCCGCTCCCACTTTGTTATACAACCTTTCATATTTAGTCTGATCGTTAATATTACTTGCCGCATACGAGTCTCCAAATCGCTGTATACGTGTAGTTGATCCATCATTAGCAGTTAAAGTCGACATTACAGTTGGCTGTTTATATTCATAAGCTTTATATTCATAATTAAACTGATGTGTTATATATAAATTATTACTCCCATCAGTTGGATTTACTCTAAAAGCATGATCAAAAAATAATCTTCTTCCTTTTAAAAAGGATTCTGCGTCGGTTAAATAAACCTGTAATCTTTGTCGATTTTTATAATCTTGATTATCACTTTCAAAATCAGCATCGTTTGTAATACCGCCATTTTCCTCATTCAATATATCCTGATTCGTGAAGTGCGCGTTTATTGCATAACGCTTATTGGTTGTAGCATAACTAGTTGTAATTCTCAGATTTCCAGCGCTAACCAATTGATTATTATAATCTCCCTCAGATCTTAGACCTTTATAAGCAATAGAAAAATTAAGATTTTTAGAAGCATTTAATGTGATAAAAGAATCCACATTCTGTCCTTTTTTTATTGTTGTATTAAAAAACAATTCTGTAAAAGGAGTTGCAACAGAATAATATCTAATTTGATCTGCTTGCATATAAAGAGAATGTTTTCCGCTAAAACCAATTTCTGGATAAGGAGAAAAACTCGTCAAGCTATATTGCAGCATATTTAGTGGCTGCCCAATATTGGACAACTCCTGGAGTCCGAAAAGATCTTTTCTAAGATGATTCTGTCTATAAGCACTTTTAATAGTTAGCGAAGTATCTGCATAAATTGTATCATGTTCTAAAGTCACAATTTTATACTGATCTATCGTTGCTATTTTTTGTTTTTTCTTTTTTACGGAATCAGTAATACTTGAATATTCCGTATTCATATCTAAATTATTTTTAGGAGCAGTTTTTTTTTCTTGCGAAAACAATAAAGTTGGTACAACTAATAGATATAGAAAAATGAATATTCTCATTTGATGGCTTTATATAAATTTATTTTGTCAAAATTTTGCTAAGCAAAGGTAAATTATAAAAACAAATAAATAAAAAAACACTTCATTTTATACAATTGCCTTGGCTGACAGTACGAAAACGAATATTTTTGCTGAAAATTTCATTTCATTTGTTATTTAAACCCTAAAAAATGCTCGAAAAAAATTTCTCAGGATTTGTTTTAGAAACTGGAACTGATGAAGCTGGCAGAGGATGTTTAGCCGGGCCGGTTACTGCCGCAGCTATAATTTTACCCGAACATTTTGAGAACAAAATTCTGAATGACAGTAAACAATTGTCTGAAAAAACGAGAGCCTTATTAAGGCCAATTCTCGAAAAAGAAGCTGTATGTTTTTCTGTAACACATTTGTTTCCAGATGAAATTGACGAAATAAACATTCTAAATGCTTCGATGAAAGGAATGCAGGAATGTATTTTGAAACTAAAACATGTTCCTGAATATATTATAGTTGACGGGAATCGTTCCTTGAATGCTAAACTCGGACTTAAAAACACTTTTGGAAGGCAGTTTTCTAAAGATGAAATTGCTCTTTTAAAATCGATTCCGAACCAAAGTATTATAAAAGGCGACGGCAAATATCTTAGCATTGCAGCGGCATCTGTTTTAGCAAAAACCTATCGCGACGAATATATGGACAAAATTCACGAAGAATTTCCGATGTACAATTGGAAACAAAACAAAGGATATCCAACTAAAGAACATCGCGAAGCTATTAAGGAATTTGGAACTACAAAATATCATAGAATGAGTTTTAGACTTTTGCCAGAGCAGTTAGAACTTGATTTTTTTGAATAAAAAAACGACCTAAAAAGGTCGTTTTTTTTATTTTTTGCTTTTTAAGAATTCTGCAAACTGTTTTGTATCATAATAAAAAGATCTCACATCTGTAATTTTTCCGTCCTTCAGATCGATATGTTCTGAAATTGGAACTGACATGGTTTTGCCTGATTTTTTTGATTTACAGCTCATTGTAAAATAAATGATCACTTCATTTTTAGAAGCATCACTAAAATAGGTTGGTTCTTTTTCTATTTGCAAATCAAAAAACTCTGTTGATTTTGTAAACATTTTTGTCCATTCGCTAAAACCTGTATAAGTTCCCCCATACGGTAATCCAACAGCTTGATTGTAAACTGCACCGTCTGCAACTACAGTTGCTAAAGCATCAAAATCTCTTGTTTTAAAAAGGCTTTCGTAATATTTAGCAGCTACTTTCAAATTATCAGCTTCCAGATTTTTAAGAATATCAGCTTCAGACAAAGTCGCTCCTTTATCCCAGAAACCAATAATTTTGCTCACTTGTCCTTTACCGTTTAAACGTGCAAAATCACGTCCTGCCATTATTAGGTTGTTTTTGGAATCCAAAACTTTCCATTCCCACGTTACATAATTATCTTTTACAATTTTGGATCCTGATGTTAATATCGCATCTGGATTTTTCTTGTAAAATTCGTTGATTACATTATTAAATGCCGTAATTCCTTTTATAGAAGCCGAAGGATCTTCAAAAGTACTGTCTTCTAACCAAATAGATTTAATCATCTTTAATCTGGTATCGCTGTTTTTTTCCTGCCACACTTTTTCATAAACTGCAACTGGATATAATTTATCTTTCTTTTGGGCAAAAAGACCGTTAAGCGCAAAAAGGAAACAGAATAAGTAGATTTTTCTCATAAGCAATCGGAAATAAAATGAAATTTTAATTTAATAGTATAAAATCAAATTTAGCATAAATAGCTAAGAGAATTACAAGTAGTTTAGAATTTGCCATCCCTTCAAAATCTTAACTTTTGAGAAATGGTTTTTCTGTTTTTTGAATATAAATTTAAGAAAAAAAACGCTTTTTATTTAAAATAAGGTTGCTGTTTTGCATTTTAAAAACAATGTAAATATGCATTTATTCCAAGAAAAATCGAATTTGTATTTAAACAACACTCATATATTTAAAGACTATTTATTTTACGGAATGCAAATCGAGGAGCTATTCTAAAAAGAAAATAAAGCAGTTTTACTTTTGCAATTCTTATTTCAGTCTGATTTTGAGATATACTTTCAAGCATTTCTGAGACTGCATCTTGAGGTGAAATTGCAATTTTAGGAACATTTTCTTTGTGCCAAGGGGTATCTACTACTGGAAATAACACTTCTATAACCTTCATTTTTTCTTTTTTCAACTGTTCTCTTAAAACTTGAGTAAAAGAATGCAGACCCGATTTTGCGGCATTGTAAAACGGGTAAATTGTTCTTGGAACATAAACCAATCCTGTGGTAATATTTATTATTTTAGGATTTTGATTTTGGATTAAAATCGGATACAAAAGCTTGATTAAACGAATTGGTGCATTTAGATTAACTGAGAATTCTTCATTCATTTTTTCTAACAAAAATCGGTCTTCTACAAAATGAGCTTTATTGGCAATAGCAGCATTGTTAATTAAAACATTGACCTTAGGATAATTAATTCGAAGCCATTCTGCAAAATCTTCGCATTCTAATTCCCGAGCAATGTCACACTTGTAAATGACTAAATTGGGCAATCGCTTTTTGGCCTCTTCAAGTTTTTCCAAAGAACGTGAACAGGTTATCACGTTATTGCCCTTTTCTATAAACTGTCGGCACATTTCAAATCCTAAACCAGAGCTTCCTCCTGTAATAACAATAGTATTATTTGAGATTTCCATAATTTCATTTTTTAAATTAGAAATCAAAAATAGTTCTCCTGCTATGGAGTTGCATTGACCTATGTTAAGTCTTAATTTTTCTTTTGAGTCTGCTGAAAGATTCTGGCTGAATACCTAAATAAGAAGCTATAATTTGTTGTGAAACACGATTTTCGATATCAGGAAATTCAGCAATAAAAATTTCATATCGCTTTTCAGCATCTAAAAGAAGCAGTTCTCTTTCTCGTTTTTCTTTTATAGAAAATGCTTTTTCAAGAATTTGAATAAGAAAGACATTCCAAAATGGATTTTTTTCTTTTATTTCGATCCAGCTTGAATAATCAATTTCCAAGATCTCGGAATCTTCTAAAGCTTCTATCGAAAAATAGGAAGGAGTATTATAAATCATAGCCGAATAAGAACTTATAAAATTCCCTTCGGCTATAATATTTTTAGTGAATTCGTTTCCGTTTTCGTGAGTGTAAACATATCGAAACAAACCTTTTACCACAAAAGCCATTTTACGAGGCACTTGACCTTCACGAATAAAATAGTCTGCCTTAGCTATTTTACCATATTGTGCAATACTCAATAACTCCTGTAATTCTTTTTCTGGAAGATCTAAATGCTTCAAAAATGATTTTTTGTCTTCATTTTCCATACTCGAATTATTTTGAATCTTTTAAACAAATTCAGCTTCGAATAGTTCGGTAAAATGTTTGATGATTTTAGATTTTACTTCTTCTTCATCTACTTTCTCCACACCAAGCTCTACATTTAAAGATGTGACTCCTTTTCCGCGAATACCGCATGGAATAATATTATCAAAATAACCCAAATCTACATTTACGTTTAAGGCAAAACCGTGCATGGTAACCCAACGTGAAGCGCGAACCCCCATTGCACAAATCTTACGAGCAAACGGAGTTCCTGCACCTAGCCAAACTCCCGTTTCTCCTTCACTTCTACCCGATTCTAAACCATATTCGGCCAAAGTCAGAATAATAGATTCTTCTAGCAAACGAAGGTATTTATGAATATCGGTAAAGAAATTTTCTAAATCTAAAATCGGATAACCTACAATTTGTCCTGGTCCATGATAGGTAATATCACCGCCACGATTAATTTTATAAAATGTCGCTCCTTTGGCTTCTAACTGTTTTTCGTTTAATAATAAGTTCTCAAGATCACCGCTTTTTCCTAAAGTATAAACATGCGGATGCTCAACAAACAATAAATAATTTGGCGTTGGCAGATCAAGTTCTTCTCTTCTGTTCTTAATTTTTAAATCGACAATATCCTTAAAAATTTCTTCCTGATATTCCCAGGTCGATTTATAATCTCTTTTGCCCAGATCCTGAAGTTGGATTTTTTTATTCATTTTAATTATTTTTCAAACTCAACATCGAAGTTCAGTTTGTCAGGATTCTCCATATAATCCGTAAAAGAGTATTGAATTGTAATTGATTTTCGATCGTCGCTAAACAATGCATTTGGATTAGAAACTTTCTTAATTTTTTTTGGAAAATGATAATTTACAATATAGCTAGATGATGCGAACATCATTTTGGTCATATCTGCAGCTGTATCTTTTGCCTTCGCAGCCTGTAATTTTTGTTGATCGACTACTGCTTTTCTTGTAAATTTCTTTCCGTCGTAAGTATAGCTTAATTTACTGCCATTATCTCCAAAACCATTTCCAAGTGGAGATGCATTTGCTCCTCCTTCTAATTTCTGAAAGGTGCTTAAAGTTTGTAAAATATCCTGAAGCTCATTGACATTTTTAAAATCTGTTCCTAAGTTCATTAAAAACTGTTTTTTTTCAGAACTCATTTTTGTTGAAACCACAAAATTCTCAAGCTTTTTAAGCTCTTTCTGAGTTTCTGGTGATAACTTAGCAATACTGTCTTTTTTTTCTTCAAATAGTTGCTTGAAAGTAAAAGTCGTATCGATATCTTTTTTAGCATCTCCCATTTGACCTGCGATCTGATCTCCAGCCATTTCCATTAAAGCAGAACCATCCATGTCTACCGAAAATTTCCCGGTTCCATTATCATTAATGTAAATGTTTTCAGTAAAAGTACAGCTAGTTAAAGTTGCTATTAAAAAAGAAAAACTAAGTAATTTATATAATTTCATCGCAGTATATTTTTATCAAAGATACAAAGACTATTTTTAAAAATACACTTTATTAAAAACCTCCAATTATTATTCAAATTCTACTTTGAAACCAAAATCCACGCTGCTTTCTTGCATATTGCCTAATGGCATTTCGGCAATAAAGCTTTTTCTATCTGCTGCTACTACTGCATTTTTGATAGAAACAGTTTTAATCCTTTTAGGAAAATGATATTCGACTGTATATTTACATTCCTTCATCATTTCTTCTATTTGTTTTGAAAATGGATCATCACTCTTTTCTTTCTTAGCTTCTTTTTTCTTTTTAGCTTTTTTATCTTCTTTAGAAGGTGTTACCGATTTAATAAAAACCTTACCATCATAAAAAATAGTTGCAGTTGATTTTTCTTCTGGCTTTGGAGCAGCGCTAAGAGCTCCTAATCTTTTTTTGTCAGTGGCTGCGAGCGCTTCTAAACTTTCAGTGGGTGTGGCAATAGTTTTAAAATCTGTTCCGGCAGGAAAATCAAATGCCATAGCATATTCGAATTGCTTTTTTTCGTCATTTACCTTTATGCTTACTTTAAAATCTTCTAGAATTTCAAGTTTCTCTTTTTCTTTCTCGAGCTGCTCAATTTTTTCCTTATCAGCATCTGACAATTTAGAAATACTGTCTTTTATTTTGGCTAGCACATCTTTGACGGTAAAAGTAGTGTCTAAGACTTTATTAACTTTAGTCGAATCTGTTTTTTTCATACCCATTTTATACATCGGTGACATGTCAAAGCCGTAAGAAAAAGTTCCCGATCCATCTTCATTCATAACCATTTTTTCCTTAAGCGTACAGCTTGTAATACAAAGTAAAATAAAAAAGCAAAGTAAAATTCTTTTCATAATTGAGTTTTAAGTTGTTCAAGCGAAGATACTTTCTTTTAAGAATTATTTGAATCGCGTTTTAAAACAACTTCAAATTCGCTATTTATGACTACATACAAATAGCTATAAATCAAATAATTAACACTAAGCCATGTTTTATATTTGTTAAAAACGAATTTATTCTTATAGCGATCAATGTTTGCTAAAGATGGTTGAAAGCCAATAAATTGATGTCACAAAAAATCTAAAAAGTCCATTCTAAAATCTGCATTCTTTTCTTTATCTTTGCACACTTAAAAAAATAGCACAAAAAATGGCATTATCAGAACAAGAAATCATCAGAAGAGAAAAACTTCAAAACTTACGCAATCTGGGAATCAATCCTTATCCAGCTAATCTTTTTCCTGTAGATCATACATCAAAGCAGATAAAGGAAACTTTTGAGGAAGGTAAGAAGGTTATCGTTGCAGGACGTTTGATGAGTGTTCGTGATCAAGGTAAAGCTTGTTTTGCTGAATTGCAAGACAGCGAAGGACGTATTCAATTGTACGTGAATCGTGATGTTTTGTGCGAAGGTGACGATAAAACTTTATACAACCAAGTATTCAAAAAATTAACCGATTTAGGAGATTTTATTGGTATTGAAGGTGAATTGTTTACTACACAAGTGGGTGCAAAATGTATTCGTGTAACTGGATTTACTTTTTTGAGTAAAACATTACGTCCGTTACCATTACCAAAAGTTGATGAAGACGGAAAAGTGCACGATGCTTTCAATGACGCTGAATTACGTTATAGAATGCGTTATGTAGATTTAACTGTAAATCCGCAAGTAAAAGAAACTTTCCTTAAGAGAACTAAATTGTTCACTGCTATGAGAGAGTATTTTAACAATGCAGGATATTTGGAAGTTGATACTCCTGTTTTACAGTCAATTCCTGGTGGAGCTTCTGCAAGACCGTTTATTACGCACCATAACTCGCTTGATATTCCGCTTTACATGCGTATTGCGAATGAGTTATACTTAAAAAGATTAATTGTTGGTGGATTTGAAGGTGTTTATGAGTTCTCTAGAAACTTCCGTAACGAAGGAATGGACAGAACGCATAATCCTGAATTTACTGCAATGGAAATATATGTAGCCTACAAAGACTACAATTGGATGATGGACTTTGCCGAAGGTTTATTGGAGCACTGTGCAATTGCTGTAAATGGTACGAGCGAAGTAACTTTTGGCGAGCACAAAATCAACTTCAAAGCACCTTATGCACGTGTTACCATGACAGATTCTATCAAACATTTTACAGGTTTTGATATTTCTGGAAAAACAGAGCAGGAATTGTTTGAAGCAGCACGCGGAATGGGAATCGAGGTTGACGAAACAATGGGTAAAGGAAAATTAATCGATGAGATTTTCGGAGCAAAATGTGAAGGAAATTATATTCAGCCAACTTTCATTACAGATTATCCAAAAGAAATGTCTCCGCTTTGTAAAGAGCACCGCGATAATCCAGATTTGACTGAGCGTTTTGAATTAATGGTTTGCGGAAAAGAAATTGCAAATGCGTATTCTGAATTAAATGACCCAATTGACCAAAGAGAGCGTTTTGAAGATCAAATGCGTCTTTCTGAAAAAGGTGATGATGAAGCAAATGGAATTATCGACGAAGATTTCTTAAGAGCTCTTGAGTACGGTATGCCTCCAACTTCTGGAATGGGAATTGGAATGGATCGTTTGATTATGTATTTGACGAATAACGCTTCTATTCAGGAAGTTTTATTATTCCCTCAAATGCGTCCTGAGAAAAAACAAGCTCAGATCGAATTGACAGAAGAAGAAAAAGTAATCGTGACTTTATTAAAAGCAAACGAGAATAAAATGGATTTATCTCAGCTAAAAGTTTCAGCTAATCTTAGCGGTAAAAAATGGGATGCTTCTATGAAAAACTTATCTAAACACGGTTTAACTAAAGTTGTTGTGGATGGTGAGTTTAAGTTTGTAGAACTAGTTGGTTAAATTCCAAAATTGAAATTCCAAATTCCAAGTTGGATTTTATAATATTTCAAACCCGACAGGTTTTAAAAACCTGTCGGGTTTATTTTTTAATTTTAAAAAGAATACTTCTCCAATTTCTCTCCTTGAATATCCAAAACTTTTGTACTCTCTTTTGGAATATCACTTATGATTTCTTGAACTGATGGATTGGAAGGATATTTTCCGTTTTTCATTTTTAGAAGATGAAATTTTCCTCCGCTTTCAAATATAAGATCATAAAATTTTTCTGTTGATGAAGTGGTTACATAAATTGGGAAATCGGTTACCGTGAAGCGATTTATTACAGTACCGTTATTATTTAAAATATAACCCGAACAGCCTCCGCTTCCGCAGAAATAAGAATTTGAAAAACCAACCAAATATTCGTTTTTCTTATCATTATTTAAGTCGAAAGCATCATAATAAAAATAACGGTCGTCTTTTGTAATGGCAGGAATATCTTTCTTTAATAAAACGAGCAATTGCTTGCGAATTAAGTCTACTGCTTTATCTTCTTTTGGAGTAGCTTCACTCAAATTTGCCGTTCCACCAAGTGTTTTAGACAATGTGTCTTGAACAACTGTTTTTACAATATTTTTCGAATTTTCTTTATTCTGGCAAGAACTCAGTGCCAAAATTGCGATTAGAATTAAAATCTTATTTTTCATTATTGAAATTTTAAATTCGTCATAATTTACACCAGCAATGCTGCTTTATTTTCAATATCATTTTGCGACAGCAACGATTTTATATTATTGAAAGTCACCAAAGCAATCTGCGTCAAAGCTTCATTGGTAAAAAACGCCTGATGTGCGGTTACCAAAACATTCGGAAAACTCATCAAACGCTGAATCGCATCATCTTGAATAATGTCTGCAGAAAGATCTCTAAAAAACAATTTTTCCTCCTGTTCATAAACATCAATTCCTAAATAACCAATTTTTCCTTCTTTTAAACCTTCAATTACTGAAGACGTTTCTATCAAGCCACCACGACTTGTATTGATAATCATAACATTATCTTTCATAAAAGAAATAGAAGTGGTATTGATAACATGTTTAGTCTGCTCATTTAGTGGACAATGAAGCGAAATAATATCACTCGCTTTAAAGATTTCTTCTAACCCAACAAAAGAAACGCCGTTTTTTTTCATTTCTTCGTTTTCAACAATATCATAAGCCAAAACATTACAGCCAAAACCTAATGCAATTTTAGAAAATGCCTTTCCTATATTTCCAGTTCCAATAATTCCAATTGTTTTTCCGAATAAATCAAAACCTAATAATCCGTTTAAAGAAAAGTTCTGCTCGCGCACTCTGTTGTAAGCTTTATGCGTTTTTCTGTTTAAAGTCAAAATCATTGCCATAGCATGCTCTGCAACTGCTTGCGGAGAATAAGCCGGAACTCGACAAACTTTTATTCCATGTCTTTTAGCCGCTTCCAAATCAACATTATTAAATCCAGCACAGCGTAAAGCAATTATTTTTACCTTTTTTTCTGCTAATTGATTGATAACCGTTTCGTTTACGATGTCATTTACAAAAACACAAACAATCTCACACTCTTCAATTAAAGCTACAGTTTGCGGATTCAATTGTGTTTCAAAAAAGTTCAGCTGAAAACCAAAATCTTCATTGTATTTGTTAAAAAAAGTTTTATCGTAGGGTTGAGTAGAGAAAAAGGCAATTTCATTCATGGTTTTTGAATTAATTCATTTCAAATTCTTTATTCCTTAAAAATAAGAAAATATTTTCAATTCACACTTAACTAAATTGCTAATCAACTACTTTTCAATTTGTTAAAAAAAATATAATTTTTCAAAGTTCATTAAACCTGTTTTATTTAAAAAAGTCTAACTCTGTATAAACAAATAAAAAACTTAACACATGAAAAAATTATTAATTGCGGCTATGTTATTTGTTGGTATAGCAAGTTTTGCACAAGACATGGATCAAAAACCAGCGCGTGAGCAAAGAGAAAGAATGACCCCAGAACAGCGTAATGAGAAACAGCTTCAAAAACTGACTACAGAATTAAATTTAGATGCTAGCCAGCAAGCGCAGGTAAAACAGCTTTTAGCAGATAGAAGCGCAAAAGCCGAAAAATTTAGAGAAGCTAGACAAGAAAAAAAAGACAGCAACACAAAACCAACTGCTGAAGAAAAGGCAGCTTTCAAAAAACAAATGGAAGACGAAGTCGCAGCAAATGATGCTAAAATGAAATCAATCTTAAAAGCTGACCAATACACAAAATGGAAAGCTCTTCAAGAGGAGAAGAAAGACAAAATGAGGGAAAAAATGAAAGAGCGCAAACAAGATAAAATATAATTTGGCGCATAAAAAAAGAGGCTTTTAAAAGCCTCTTTTTTTATTTAAAATGTTTTTGATACTTTATCTATCGCATTGATGGTAAAGTCTAAATCTTCGTAAGTCAATGCATCTGTAATAAACCACGTTTCGTATGCAGATGGCGCGATATAAACGCCTTCTTGCAATAATCCATGGAAGAATTTCTTAAACGTTTCGTTATCTCCTTTTGCAGCCGTTTGGAAATCGGTAACAGGATCTGCGTCAAAGTGAACAGAAATCATAGAACCTACTCTATTGATTGTAAACACAACATTATTGGCTTTTAACACTCTATCGATTCCTGCTTCCAAATAAGCCGTTTTTTCTTCTAAACGTGTAAAAATTTCTCTATCAGAATCAAGTGCTTTTAACATTGCTAATCCAGCAGCCATTGCCAACGGATTTCCAGACAATGTTCCTGCTTGATAAACTGGCCCAAGAGGCGCTAAATAATTCATTATTTCTTCACGAGCTGCGAAAGCTCCAACTGGAAGTCCGCCACCTATAACTTTTCCGAAGGTCACGATATCTGCATCAATTCCGTATAATTCCTGGACTCCACCACGCGCTAAACGGAAACCTGTCATTACCTCATCAAAAATCAATAAGATTCCGTTTGCTGTACATAATTCTCTTAAACCTTCTAGGAAACCTTTTGCAGGCGGAATACAACCCATATTTCCTGCAACTGCTTCGATAATAATGGCTGCAATTTCTCCTTTATTAGCTTCAATTAGAGTTTTTACATTCTCTAAATCATTATATTTTGCCAACAAAGTATCTTTTGCTGTTCCTTGTGTAACTCCTGGACTATTTGGCGAACCAAAAGTTACAGCTCCACTTCCCGCCTGAATCAAAAATGAATCTGAATGTCCGTGGTAACAGCCTGCAAATTTGATGATTTTATCTCTTTTTGTAAATCCGCGAGCCAAACGAATCGCACTCATGCAAGCTTCTGTTCCAGAATTTACAAAGCGAATTTTATCAATATTCGGAACCATAGAAACAGCCAAAGCTGCAATTTCAGTTTCCAATTCTGTTGGCATTCCAAATGAAGTTCCTAGTTTAGCTTTTTCAATAACAGCATCAACAACTGGCTGATACGCATGACCTAAAACCATTGGTCCCCAAGAGTTGATGTAATCGATTAATTTGTTTCCGTCTTCATCATATAAATAAGCGCCTTTAGCACTTTTTACAAAAATCGGAGTTCCGCCAACCGCTTTAAAGGCTCTTACTGGTGAATTTACTCCTCCCGGAATTACTTTTTCTGCTTCAGCAAAAAGCTGACTACTTCTTTTATATAACATTATAATATTAGATTTCTGATATTAGATTTTAGATTGTTTGAAAACTGCAACTGAACACTAAAACTGAAAACTTATTTCACTTTCAACCTCTGTCCGATCGAAATTGCATTATCAGTCAGATTATTTTTCCTTTTTAAATCTTCAACCAATAGATTGAATTTCTTTGAAATGGAGTATAGCGTATCACCTTTTTGAACCTCATACATATTCGGATCGTATTGATCCATATTGATCTTTGGATCAGAAGCAACATCATAAGATGATTTCTTTGGTTGAGCCGAAGTGTTTATTGGCACATAATTTCTTCCTGTAACCTGACAATCGTATTGATGGAGATTGTACCTCTCGATATAACTGATTAATTTATCAGGATATTTTGGATCTGTTGCGTATCCGCAAGCTCTAAGCCCTTTTGCCCAAGCTTTATAATCGTCTTTTTCGTAAGTGAATAAGGAAGCGTATCGTTTTTTTCCAACCAAAAATAAAGCGTGATCTCTATACGATTCTGATGCCTGAGGATATTTTCTAAAACATTCCTGAGCTGAGTCATCGTCGTGGCGAACACTTTCTCCCAACCAATCATTATGACATTTTATTCCAAAATGATTATTTGCATCTACAGCTAAATCTCCTCGTCCTGCACCAGATTCTAAAATTCCCTGCGCCAAAATAATACTCGCTGGAATTCCGTACGTTTTCATATTACCCATTGCAATTTCTTTATACTGCAACACATAATTATTAATCAAATCGCTGGTAACAACTGTTTTGGATGTAGATTGAATAACCTCAGTTGTATTATTTGTAGAAGGGTAATTTTTACCGATGGGTTTAGCAGGAGTGCTTCTTTTTGTTGAAGCCGTTCGGGTTTGAACAGCTGCCGCTTTTTTAGTCGTCGCGATGGCAGGCTTACTAGAAGAGCAGCTTGCTAAAGCTAATATTACGAGAAGTAATACAATTTTTTTAATCATTGGTTTTGAGTATTGGTAATTTCTTCTGCTTCAACTTTATATTCATTCCGTCAATTCCCTGCAATCCGCCTGTGTGAATGAGTAAAATTTTTGAATGGGCAGGAAAATAATTTTTGCTGATTAAATCTATAACGCCAAAAACCATCTTTCCTGTATAAATTGGATCTAAGGGCACTTTTGTTTTCTCAAAAAAAGCATTAATAAATTCAATTAATTCTAAATTTATCTTGCCATAACCTCCAAAATGATAGTCAGAAATTAAATTCCAGTTATCTTTTTTTGCAAAAATACGAATTTCATCGTTTAAAAAGTCACCTTTTAACGCTGGAAACCCCAAAATTTTCTGATTTGGCAACGCACTATTAATTAATCCCGAAATCGTACCTCCAGTTCCAACCGCACAGCAAACGTAATTGAAAACCGAATCTTCTTCTGTCAAAATCTCTTCACAGCCTTTCACCGCGAGTTCATTTGTGCCGCCTTCTGGAACTAAATAAAAATCACCAAACTTGTCTTTCATTTTCTCAATAAAAGATGCTTCGCTTTTTAAACGATACTCTTCTCTGGAAACAAACTCAAACTCCATTCCGTTTTCTTGAGCAAATTTAAGCGTTGGATTTTCTTCTATTTTATCGAAAAGTTCGTCTCCGCGAATGATTCCGATAGTTTTAAAACCTTGCTCTTTTCCCGCATAAGCGACAGCAGCAATATGGTTGGAAAATGCTCCTCCAAAAGTCAATAAAGTGTCTCTATTATTGGCTTTCGCCTGAAGCAAATTGTATTTCAGCTTTCTGAATTTATTTCCCGAAACAAACGGATGAATTAAATCTTCGCGCTTTATTATCAGCGAAATATTATTCGGAAATTGAATATTTATAGACTGGTTAAAAACTGGATTCATTTTAATTTAATATAATTCAGAAACTGAAAAAATGATCGCTTTTTGAGATAGTTCAAATTAGTTTCGTTTGTATACGCTTCTCTTTCAAAGCTAATGTTTCGGTACGCTAAATCTTTGTTTTTGTATTGAATTAACCGAATTAAAAACTCAAAAATATACCAAATAAAGAATGGAAGAATTAACATTTCTAATTGCTGACGTAAATGTATTTTTTCATGATTAACAAAAACTCCATTTGCTTTATCAAAATCATATTTTACCAAAACAAACGGAAATACAGCCATTCCTCGATACCCTTTCGGAATTAAATATTTGGCAACAATCAGAAACATTGGCTGTAAAATTTATAAATTTGTAGCTATAAAATTGTTCGATTTCAATAAAATCATAATCAAATATTTTTATTTTTGATTTTAATTATTCGAAAAAGAACGCGAAGCAGATTTATGAAAGAGCAAAGTAATGAAAATAAATTAATCGAAGGAGAAGATTTTTACTATACACCCGAAGGTTATAAATGCTTTACCGAAAAACATCATTTAAAACGTGGTTATTGCTGTAAAAGCGGCTGTCGTCATTGCCCGTACGGATTCGATAAAAGGACAGGAGAAATAAGAAAGAAATGAATTAGATAGTTTAAATAAATTCCAATTTTTAAATTCCAAATTCTAATCTAAAATCTAAAATCAACAATCTAAAATATTAATATGGATATCCATTCACGAAAATTCAGGATTAAAATCCACAAGTCCTATCATAGGTCGGATATCCGTTATCCTTAGTTTTTTTAATTAGAAAATGTGTCAGTTTGCCAATGAATCAATTTGAAAATGAGACAATTAAAATAAATTCCAAATTGCTACGCCTGTTCGCTAACGCTCTGGCCCAATTACGTTGGCTAATATTTCGCTCCGCTGGAGCTTCTATATTGGATGATTATTATTTTCTATAAATATTACGCCTTTCCAAGGCTTTATTTTATCAGCTCCGAGAGGAGCGACATATTTTATAAAAAAACAAAAAATTAATCTGTTGTTAATCTAGCTAAAATATCTTAGCATCTTAGAACCTTAGCAACTTAGCATCTCCAAAAGAAAATGACTTTCAAAGAACAAATACAACAAGGAATACCATCTATATTACCACCAAAAAAGGAATACGATCCAGCTATTAATCACGCTCCAAAAAGAAAAGAAATTCTTTCGGCAGAAGAAAAAAAATTGGCTCTTAAAAATGCTTTACGCTATTTCGATCCAAAACATCACGCTGAATTAATTCCTGAATTTTCAGAAGAATTAGAAACATACGGACGTATTTATATGTATCGTCTTCGTCCAGATTATAGAATGTACGCAAGACCAATTGATGAATATCCAGGGAAATCGTTGCAGGCAAAAGCCATTATGCACATGATTCAGAACAATCTGGATTATGCTGTGGCGCAACATCCGCATGAATTAATCACGTATGGAGGAAACGGTGCTGTTTTCCAAAACTGGGCGCAATATTTATTGACAATGCAATATCTGTCTGAAATGACAGATGAACAAACTTTAACGATGTATTCTGGCCACCCAATGGGATTATTTCCTTCGCATAAAGAAGCGCCGAGAGTTGTGGTGACAAATGGAATGGTAATCCCAAATTATTCAAAACCTGATGATTGGGAAAAAATGAATGCTTTGGGAGTTTCGCAATACGGACAAATGACTGCGGGCAGTTACATGTACATTGGTCCTCAAGGCATTGTACACGGAACAACCATTACGGTTTTAAATGGTTTCAGAAAAATAAAACAAAATCCAGAAGGAAGTTTATTTGTAACTTCTGGTCTTGGCGGAATGTCGGGCGCACAGCCAAAAGCTGGAAATATTGCAGGTTGTATTACGGTTTGTGCCGAAGTGAATCCGAAAATCACAAAAATCCGTCACGATCAGGGATGGATTAACGAAGTCGTAACTTCTACTGACGAATTGGTTGCCAGAGTTGCTTTGGCGAAAGCCAACAAAGAAACGGTTTCAATCGCTTATTTAGGAAATGTGGTTGATGTTTGGGAACGTTTTGATCAAGAAAACATTAAAATTGATTTAGGTTCAGATCAGACTTCACTTCATAATCCTTGGGCTGGAGGTTATTATCCGGTTGGTATTTCTTTTGAAGATGCTAACAAAATGATGGCAGAAAATCCAGATTTATTCAAAGAAAAAGTTCAAGAAAGCTTACGTCGTCATGCAGATGCCATTAACAAACACACTGCAAAAGGAACTTACTTTTTTGACTACGGAAATGCCTTTTTATTGGAAGCTTCACGTGCGGGAGCTGATGTAATGGCCGAAAATAATATTGATTTTAAATATCCAAGTTATGTTCAGGATATCATGGGGCCAATGTGTTTCGATTACGGATTTGGACCTTTCCGCTGGGTTTGTACTTCTGGAAAGCCTGAAGATTTATTAAAAACAGATGCTATTGCTTGTCAAGTTTTAGAAAAAATGGCAGAAACTGCTCCAAATGAAATTCAGCAACAAATGCAGGATAACATTAAATGGATTAAAGGTGCACAAGAAAATAAATTGGTTGTTGGTTCACAAGCTCGAATTCTATATGCCGATGCCGAAGGAAGAATCAAAATTGCAGAAGCCTTTAATCAAGCCATTGCAAAAGGAGAAATTGGCGCTGTGGTTTTAGGACGCGATCACCACGACGTTTCTGGAACAGATTCTCCTTATCGAGAAACTTCAAACATATATGACGGTTCTCGTTTTACAGCCGATATGGCAATTCATAACGTGATTGGAGACAGCTTTAGAGGAGCAACTTGGGTATCAATACATAATGGCGGCGGAGTTGGCTGGGGAGAGGTTATAAATGGCGGATTTGGTATGGTTCTTGATGGTTCTACAGAGGCTTCAAAGCGTTTAGCTTCAATGCTTTTCTGGGATGTTAACAACGGAATTTCAAGACGAAGCTGGGCAAGAAATGAAGGTGCTGTTTTTGCCATAAAAAGAGCAATGGAAGTTGAGCCATTATTGAAAGTAACTTTGCCTAATTTAGTTGATGAAAGTTTGCTTTAAAATAACATAATATCATCCTGAGCGAAGTCGAAGGTTTATAGAAATGAAAGAGCTTCGACTCTACTCAGCCTGACAGACTTAAAAAAGAACATTAATTCTTAGAAATATGAAAACACTTAAGTTAATTCCGTTTTTGCTACTGCTGATACTTACTTCTTGCAGTACCGTGACTGTTTATTCTGATTATGACAAAACTGTCGATTTTACGCCTTATAAAACGTACGCCTATTTTAAGCCCGGAATTGACAAGGTCGAAATATCAGATTTAGACAAAAGAAGAATTCTACGTGCAATTGATGATCAAATGCAAGCTAAAGGGTTTACAAAAAGCGATAATCCAGATTTGTTAGTAAACATCTTTACTAAGTCAAGAGAGCAAGTAGATGTAAACCAATTTACCGCTGGCTGGGGTTATGGCTGGGGTTGGGGTTGGAATCCTTACATGATGTACGGAGGACAAACTACAGTTTCTACTTCTACTGAAGGAACTTTATACATTGATTTAATCGATGCTAAAAAGAAAGAAATGATTTGGCAAGGTGAAGGAATTGGAACTTTGACAAGAAACATCGACAAAAAAGATGAAAAAATTGCTGAGTTTGTAGGCAAAATTTTAGCTCAATATCCACCAGTAAAAAAATAATTTTTACATTTGCCATTCAATCAGTAAAAAAATGACAAACTTTAACAACATTATTATCGCTATTATTAGCATTATTGCAATTCAGCAATAATGGCGAGGTGCTATATAAGTTTGTAAAATATAATTTATTAGAAACCTCCCAATTGGGAGGTTTTTTATTTTAAGGATAATTAAAAAGTCGCTACGAATTCGAAAATTTATCTGTTCGAAGAATATAAAAAATAATTCGGGAATTCGTGGCAAAAAAACAAAACATCATGAGTTTATTTGAAGAAGTACTTAATGCCCAAAAGCATCTTGAAAATGTAGTTGCCGCAACGCCTTTAACGCAAAATTTGAATCTTTCAGACGAATTTGAATCGACTATTTTACTAAAAAGAGAAGATTTACAAATTGTTCGTTCCTATAAAATTAGAGGCGCTTATAATAAGATTTCTTCGTTAAACGAAAAAGAAAAAGCAAACGGAATTGTATGCGCCAGCGCAGGAAATCATGCTCAAGGCGTGGCCTATTCTTGCAATCTTTTAAAGATTCATGGTAAAATATACATGCCAAAAACCACTCCAAAACAAAAAGTAAAACAAGTTCAACTATTCGGAAAATCGTTTGTTGAAATTGTTTTAACTGGAGATACTTTTGATGATGCTTACGCTTCTGCAACTGCCGATGCCATCAAAAATCATAAAACATTTATTCATCCTTTCGACGATGAAAAGGTAATCGCTGGACAAGGAACTGTTGGATTAGAAATCTTAGAAAGTTTCAAAGATCCTATTGATTATGTTTTTGTACCAATTGGCGGCGGCGGACTAGCATCTGGTTTATCAGAGGTTTTTAAACATTTGAGTCCCCATACCAAAATAATCGGTGTTGAACCCAAAGGCGCCCCTTCGATGAAAACTTCAATCGAAGAAAACAAAAATACGCCATTAAAAACAATTGATAAATTTGTTGATGGTGCAGCAGTTAAACAAGTTGGAGACAAGACTTTTGAAATCTGCCGATACAACTTAGAAGATATTATTCTGGTTCCAGAAGGGAAAGTCTGCACCACAATTTTAAGATTGTATAATGAAGAAGCCATGGTGGTTGAACCTGCTGGGGCTTTAACAATTGCTGCCTTGGATTTTTATAAAGATAAAATTAAAGACAAAAATGTGGTCTGCATCGTAAGTGGAAGCAATAATGATATTGAAAGAACTGCAGAAATAAAAGAACGCTCTTTACTTTACGAAGGTTTGATGCACTATTTTATGATTCAGTTTCCACAACGTCCAGGAGCTTTAAAAGAATTTGTCAATAATATTTTAGGTCCAGATGACGACATCACGTATTTCCAGTTTGCTAAGAAAAATAGTCGCGAAGTAGGTTCTGTTGTGGTTGGTTTAGAATTGAAAAACAAAAACGACATTATGCCAATCAAATTGAAAATGACCGAAAATGGTTTTGAGTTTCAATATCTGAACGACAATCAGGATTTGTTTACGCAATTAATTGGATAAAATAAAAAACAGGCTGTCAGATGGGATGACAGCCTTTTCAAATTCAATACAAATTACTAATTGAATTGTGGATGTAATTATTGCTTCAAGATTTTTTTCGAATACGAACCTTTACTATCGTTAACTTTCACAATGTAAACGCCTTTTGGCAATCGAGAAATCTCTACTTCTGCTTGATTTCCTTTTACAAATTTTACATTCTTCTTTAAAACTGGCTGTCCAGTAATATTGAAAACTTGCACTTCAGCATCTCCTTCATGATTCGTATCAATTTTTAGAGAATCATCTGTTTCATTCACAAAAATAGTCATATCATTTGAGCTTGTATTTTCAACTACAGTCGTTTGTGCTGCTAAAGCACTTTTTGCTGTAGAAGATTCAACCTGCACCAACTGCCACTGCTGATTTAACCCTCCTGTATAAGACCAAACCTGAATATTAGCACCATTTGCTGTAGAAACATTTTCAACATCAAGCGATTTGCCACTGTTTACGTTTATAATTTTATAATAACCTGTGCCAAGACTTGTTACTGTCCATTTGAATTCATTTGAAGACGAGAATGTTTTCTGCTGTACTTTTAATCCATCAGCTGTTCCGTTATTTTCAACAGCCAAATACATTCCAGTCGATTTTACGATAATGTAATAGTTACCGCTTCCGTCAGAAACAAATTTCCAACGCTGATTACTTCCTCCACCATTCGTTACATCATACTGTTGAATTCTACTTCCGCTCGTAGTGGCATTGTCAGCCACATCTAAACCTTTGTTACTGTTTCTTGAAATAATGTTATAATATCCAGGAAATTCGGTAGTAGGTGGCGCTCCAGAGCTCCAAGTAAAAGTAACTGCTGATGAAGCTGGAACAGCATAATTAAATGCCGAAGATCCTGAAACCACTTTTATTGTATTTGATGAGCCGCCAGAATTGTATACTACAAGTGCAGTTGACCCGTCAGGGTTTTTGAAAGCAGCAGACTGAATACTGCTGTTAGTGCTTGAAGCCCCAATTCGCACAGCACCCGGTTTCACAAATTTTGAAATCTGACCAATAATATAATACGCTACATTTTTAGTATAACTTGTGCTGCTATTTACTGTAATAGCACCTAAGCAAGTGCTGCATCCTCCTGGAGTGCGTGGACCTAAACTTGAATTGTTGGCAGCATTCCATTCTAAAACTGTTTTAGACCAGTTATTGGTACTTCCAATAACAACGTTCTGCATATGCCAGCCAAAATCGCCGCTAAAACTTCCGCCAGAACCCGTGTATTGTTCCGTAAAATAAACGTTTTTATTAGTAGCATTTTTTACTGTTGACATTGCGGAGATATTCCCTAAATATAAGTGAAATGCCGCTCCATCTACATAAGAACTATTGTTTAAAACATCAATAGGATATGCCGTATTATCACAATTGTGGTCAAAGGCAATGATTTTAATGTTTCCGTAACCAGCGGCAGCCATTTGCGGACCAAGCTGCTGGTTGATGAAATTCTTTTGTTCGGTAGAATTCATCAGCATACTTGGCTCATTATGCGGATTTTCTGGTTCATTTTGCGGTGTGATTGCCCAAATATTAATACCTTGTGCTTTCATTGCATCAAAATATTTTACGAAATATTTCGCATACGCTGCATAATATTGCGTTTGTAGAGATCCTCCAACCCAAGAACCATTGGTTTTCATCCACCTCGGTGCAGACCAGGGCGTTGCCAAGATTTTGATGTTTGGGTTAATTAGCAGGATTTTTTTAAGAATTGGAACTAAATAGGTTAAATCAGGTCCATTCAAACTGAAATTGTTCATGTTCGTATCTCCCGAAGTTTCGTTATAACTGTAGGAATAACTGCTTAAATCTGAAGCTCCAATACTGATACGAACAACGCTTGCATTTAATCCTGTTGTCGGATTGTATAAATCATTCAACAATTGGTTTTGCTGAGTCGTTGCCATTCCAGAAATAACTTCACAGCTTCCCTCGGTAAGTGTATAACCGAATCCGTCCATGGTTTGATAGGTCGTTCCTGCATTTACTGTTACGGTTGAAGCATTTGTTCCTGAATTGGTTCCGAAGGTTACAGTTCCCTGCTGCTGTAATAATTTACTTTGATCTCCTGTAGTCATCCACGGAGTTACCGTCTGAGCATTTAAGCTGTTCATGAATAAAAGCGTACTGCAACATAATAGTTTTAACGCTTTACGTACCCGAATTGTAGGTGTTTGAGTAGTTTTGTGCATTCTTTTGAGGTTTTGGTTTGATAATTAGTTTTTTCTTATTTATTCAGTTTTATTTTACTAAAACAGCACAATATTATGGGTATTTTTACAAAATTATCATTTTTTTAACTTTACAAATACACATCAAATTAAAAAAACAGATATAACAAAAACTTATCTTATTGTTTTTGAATACATTGAAAAACAATATTTTAGAAAATTAAAAATCATAAAAAACTTACTTGTCAAAATCGAAATAACTCATCATAAAATGTAAAATCTATACAATTCCTTACAAAACATGATTTTGCCTAGCAAATAAAGGCCATATGACAATTATCAGGAAAGCAAAAGAAAGATATGTATTTTTGCAGTTTATTTAAAATACAATAAAATGACAGCTTTAAAAGATATTTCGACAATAGAAGACATCCAGCAAATGGTTAATAGCTTTTATGCAAATGTTAGAAAGGATGATATAATCGGGCCAATATTTAATGATAAATTACAAGATCGCTGGGAGCCGCATCTGCAAAAAATGTACAATTTCTGGCAAACCATTTTATTTGATGTTCGCGCTTATTCTGGAACACCTTTTCCGCCGCATAAACAATTACCTGTAGACAAAACGCACTTTGACCGATGGATTGCTATTTTTAATTCAACAATTGATTCGCAATTTGCGGGACCAATAACTGAAGAAGCTAAAATGCGTGCTACGAATATGGCCTTTATGTTCAGCCATAAAATTGAATATTTTAGAAATGCAGAAAATGAAATGAGAAATACAGTAAAAAAATCTTAAAGAATTTCTTTCAAATACATAGCAGAATTTTATATTTGATTAAATGAATCAACCCAAAATCTATTTATGAAAAAAGTAATTTTCTTTATTGCAATCTGCTTCTCATTTTTAAATCAATTATCAGCACAATCTCAAACTTCAGTTTCCAATTTATATAAAGGGACTGTTGACGGAAAAACTCCCATAACAGTTTACATTAAAACAGAAGAAAATCCCTGTACTGCAGATTTAATGTTTACTTCAATGTACCGCTATAATAAATCTAACAATTGGATTCAGCTGAATATTACTCAGGGCAAAAAGAAAGAAAACGAATTTATCATGGTAGAACATGGCTTTAGTGGTGTTTTAATTTTGCAGAAAAATGGAAATACATTTACCGGTTTATGGATTAGTCCAGACACTAAGAAACAATTAAAAGTTGATCTCAAAGAAGCTGCAATGACTAAAAAAGAAATTGAAAATTTCGAAAAGACTATGGAAAAGGTGAATTATGAAAATAATGACTGCTAAAATGCATTTCTTTCCATCTTTATAAAATCTACAAAAATGCAATAAAACTCACTTTCGAATAAAAATTTTGTGATGGATGGTAAAAAATCGAGGCATAAATTCGTAATTTTACATTTTAAATCTACAACGTTTTCGAAATGAATCCAAATATTGAAACTAATCCGTTATTAGAGCGATTGCCTAAACATTTACAGCAATTTATTAAACCTCAAGACTATAGCGATTACACTCCTATCAATCAGGCGGTTTGGCGATATGTGATGCGCAAAAATGTAGATTATCTTTCTAAAGTTGCGCACGATTCTTACCTGGAAGGTTTGCGTAAAACTGGTATCGAAATTGATTCTATTCCGAGCATGTACGGAATGAACCGAATTCTTAGCGAAATTGGCTGGGCAGCGGTTGCCGTTGACGGATTTATTCCTCCAAATGCCTTTATGGAATTCCAAGCGTACAATGTTTTGGTTATTGCTTCTGATATCAGACAATTAGAACATATTGAATATACCCCTGCTCCAGATATTATTCACGAAGGTGCCGGCCACGCTCCGATTATTGCCAATCCTGAATATGCTGAATATTTGAGACGTTTTGGCGAAATTGGCTGTAAAGCGATTTCTTCTCACAAAGATTATCAAATGTATGAAGCGATTCGTTTGCTTTCGATATTAAAAGAAGCTGAAGATACTCCACAAGAAAAAATTGATGAAGCCGAAAAAGCAGTAGCCGATTTGCAAAATGATATGGGCGAATTGTCTGAAATGGCTCAAATTAGAAATCTGCATTGGTGGACAGTTGAATATGGCTTGATTGGAACAGTTGAAAATCCGAAAATATATGGTGCGGGATTGCTTTCTTCAATTGGCGAAAGTGCCCATTGCATGACCGATAATGTGAAGAAAATCCCTTACGATATTTCGGCAGCCAATCAGAATTTTGATATCACGCAATTACAGCCACAGCTTTATGTAACGCCAACTTTTTCTCATTTGAGTTTGATTTTAGAAGAATTTGCTAATAAAATGGCTCTGCGAACTGGAGGTCTTTCCGGAATTAAAAAACTAATTCAATCAAATGCTTTGGGAACTATTGAATTGAGCACTGGCCTGCAAATCTCAGGAGTTTTTACCAATGTCATTGAAGAAGAAGGAAAGCCTGTTTACATTCAAACTACAGGAAAAACAGCTTTGGCTTATCGTGAAAAAGAATTAGTTGGCCACGGAACTTTAACGCATCCACACGGATTTGGAAGTCCGATTGGGAAATTGAAAGGTTTTAATCTTGCGATTGAAGATATGAGTCCGAAAGATTTACAGGCTTATAATATCATTGAAGGCGAAAAAATAAAATTAGAATTCGAAGGCAATATTATTGTTGAAGGAGAAATTATTACAGGTTCTAGAAATCTTCACGGAGAAATTATTTTAATCAGTTTTAAAAATTGCACGGTTACTCATGGCGAGACGGTTTTATTCCAACCTGAATGGGGCAATTATGATATGGCAATTGGCAAAAAAGTAATTTCTGCATTCTCTGGTCCAGCCGATGTGAACAGTTTTGACTTAATTAATATTGTTCCGTCAACCAAAACCATCAAAGCTAAACATACTGATGAGCGTGACGAATTAGAACATTTATACGCAACCGTTAGAGATACTAGAACGAATAAAGGTGCTAAAGCGGAACTGAAAAATGTTTTTGAAAAGCTTAAAAATAATCATCAAAACGATTGGTTACTGTCTGTTGAAATTGCTGAGCTTTTAAAAGATTCTGAAGAGAAACAGCTTTTACAGGAAGTATTAGTTCATTTAGATCAATTGAAAGTAAAACGTCCTGAAATTGCACATTTAATTTCTGGCGGTTTGGATTTGATTTTTGATAATTTGCCACAATCCCGATAGCTATCGGGACTAAAACGCGAAGTTTTTTATTAAGTAAATAACATAATATTTGTCATTTCGACGAAGGAGAAATCTCCGCAAGTAACTCCGCAACGAGAATCCAATCTTTGTCGAGCTTCTCGTGGAGATTTCTCCTTCGTCGAAATGACAAAATTGTGGAAAATCTGTTTATGAAAACTAGCCAAGAATTTGGTATTAAATCATTTTAATCCTTTAATCTGTGGCAAAAATTCTTTGCGCCTCTGCGTCTTTGCGAGATTCTTTTATAGCTTTGATCCCAAATCCTGACTTAATTCAGTTTCAGATTCAATAGTTTTTCCGTTGTATTGCAGTTTCCAGCCCATTGAATTGGTCATGATTAAAATCTTAGACAATTCGCTAATAAGTCTATTTTGGGCATTGGTTTTAAGAGTAGAATTTTCGATTTTTTTAGCCAGATTCGCTTTTACCGATTTATTGATTTTATTGTAATCGTCACCCGTAAATGGATTCAATTTGCTTTGTTCAACATCGTAAAACTGAATATCTGGATTTATGGTAATTTCTTCTTTCGGAATATTTAAAATTGTGATGGTTTTATTTTTTTCATCAATGTCATATTTCATTTGATGGAGATCGTAAGCCACCGTCACATTGGCATTGACCACAATGAGTGCTTTTTTCTCAAAAGAAATCATATCCATCAAATACTTCTGCTGATTTTTATAGGTAATGACTTCTGAAAAATGTCCTTCAGTAACAACCAGCTTTCCAACATTAAGAATCTGCTGTTGAATTAAATTGGTATTGTATTGAATATCTGAATCGTCGTCTTTTTTGAACTGGCAATATTTAAACCCCAGAACAATTACTAAAACGATAACCCCAATACCTATAATTCTTTTAATCAAGTTTTGCATTCCGATAATTTATTTAAACGAATTTACTTCATTTTTTCTTTTTTTAGTCACGAATTCACGAATTTTCGCTAATCCATACGAATACTTATAATTGAAATTTTACAAATTAAAAATTTGTGAAATTAAGAAAATTAATAGACAAAGGGATTAGCGAAAATTCGTGAATTCGTGGCTAATAAATCTAGAACGGATAGCCGATTGCAATATTCAAAATCAGGTTATCTTTTCTCCAGGAACTGCTTCCGAAATTAATATCGTCAATCACCCAACGTTGTCCGTCTGGCAATGCAGGATTACGTAGCGGAATAGCTAAATCGGTTCTTAAAATCAAAAACGACAAATCGAAACGTAAACCAGCTCCGGCTCCAACGGCGATTTCTTTCATAAAATCTTTTGAAATTTCCGCTCCAGGTTTATTTGGATCGGCATGTAAAAGCCAGATATTACCAGCATCTAAAAATATTGCACCTCTTACAATGCTGAAAAGCTTTGCACGGTATTCGGTATTGAATTCCAGTTTCAAATCAGCTGATTGATCGGGAGTGTAATTATTGTTTGTTGGTGGCGGAATAACATAACTTCCTGGCCCTAAAGTTCGTGCCCTAAACGCGCGAATACTATTGGTTCCTCCCACTACAAATTGTTTCGATGCCGGAAGCGTGTTTGAATTTCCGTAAGCAAATCCCGCACCGACAATTAATCTGCTGGCTAATTCGCTTTCTTTTCCGAGTTTTAAATAATGTCTGAAATCGGATCTAATTTTTACGTATTGGCTAAACGGAACATCAAATATGGTCTTAACGTTATTCGGATAATCTGCTCCAGTAAATAACCCTGTTAAATTTCCAGCTAAATCTAACTCACCATTAAAATAAATGGTATGCTTCTTACGCTTCTGCATCGTATTGGTATACGTATAATTATAGGTTGGGCCAAAAATCAGCTGTTTTTCAATTACTTTTCCCAAAGCTGGATCTTCGTCAATGTCTGCGAGATATTCTGGTGTAACGTGATTCGGACTCACATAAGTCACATCAACAACATTTAATTGATGTTCCTTACGAATATTTTCTTTCCACATATACCCAAAAGAAGTATTAAAAGAATTCAAAGCATATAACTGCGTTCGTTTTTGATATTCATAACGGAGCGTTGCTTTAGTTCTTGGCACATATTCGCTGTTCCCTTCAATATGAAAAGGCGTTATAAATCGTGGCCAAGTCAAACTAACTTCTGCTCCCAGTTTGTAAATGTTTTTCCCTTTATTAACTCCTCCCAACTGAAAATCGGCGCCACCAAAAACAGAAGCGGTAAACAATTCTGCACCTCGCAAAAAGTTTCTGTTGTTCCAGTTTAGATTTAATTCTGTACCTGTATAGCTCGCAGAATTGGTTTTTCCGATAACTTCTACACGAATAAACTTCTTAGGCAAAAGAGTCAAATAGTAGTACGAATCTAGAACGTTAGAAATTGAATCTGAGGGTTTGAATTCATTCTTCACAAAACTGAAAGTTCCAAGATTTACAAATCGGTTTAAGGTTAAATTGTGGTCTTTTCGATTGTAAACATCTCCTCTTTTAAAATAAATTGTTCGATCGTAAATTCTTGGTTTAAAAGTATCTGCTGTATCAATTATGGTAAAATCTTTGTATTGCGTGATATTTCTTTTTCTATAAACTGCACTATCATTGGTAAGCGAATAATTTGGGTACACAAAAATCTTATCAATTTTATAAGCGGTCAAGGCTTTTACAGGTGTATCATCCTTTATTACCAATCTAATTCGTACTTCGTGATCACCTTTACTGCTGTCTACTTTTGCCAAAATATAATCTGGATTAAAATAGAAATAGCCTTTTTCTTTTAATCTTGCATCAATTCTTTCTCTTTCTGCCTTTATGACATCTAAATCGTAAGGATTTCCAACTTTAAGAAGACTTCTTTTATGGCTTCTCGCAATAATTTTTGACATTTTAAGAGAATCGTCTGGAAAAGTTACGCTTTTTATAATGTATTGTTTTCTTGGTGTCACAATATATTCTGCGGTTACTCTTTTATTTCGAACAGTCGAATCGGCGCTGACACGGGTTTTGAAATATCCTCGGTTTTCTGTAAAATTTCGCAAAACCGAAGCATTATAATCCAAATCAACCTGGCTGAAAAGTACCGGCGGTTCTCCCACTTTGTTACGCAGCCAATATCTCGTTCCCTTATCTTTTTTAGGTTCCCCAGCAAGATTGTATATCAATAATTTAGGTCGAAGACCCAAAAACTGTTTGTTCGGTTTTGGGCGAAGCAGGCCTTCTAGTTCATTTTCCAACGCTTTTCGATCTTTCTTCTTCATAATCGAATCTTTTATGGTAACAGAACCGCCTGTATAAAGCAACTCGCCTTCAGGAAGATACTTTGTATTGCTGCATCCTAAAACAAAAAATAAGGAAAGCAGCGCGATATACTTTAAATATATATTTCTATGATTATGTTTTTTGCTCATTTCCTTCAATAGTTTTTTCGTCTTCGTTCTCTTGCAGTTTTTCTTTTTCTTTGTCCTCTTTCTTTTTTTGCTTTTCTTTTTCCTTGCGAATTTTTTCTTCTTTTATCAACTCTTTTTCTTCTTCTGTGCGATGAAAAAGCTCTCTAAATTTATTGTAGCTCATTGTAATTACAAATGCAACTCCTGTTTCGATTACCTGACCTTCAACCGCAACCTGATATTGATTTTTACGATAAGCACGAATCATGTAACGGCCATCTTTTGTTAATTGATAATCTAAAGCGACATCACCCGCAATATTGGTAGATTCTTCATTGGCACGTTCCTGGCCTTCTACTCCAAAACTGCTTCCAACAGTAATTTTCAATCGATCATCGAGTAATTTTTTAGAAACTTCAACATTTAAATCGGTTCGGTTTTGCATGGTTCCTGTTGTATAATCTTCTGTCGATTCTAAATCAAAGTTGACTTCAAATCCTTCAATAAGATCTCCAGCCAGATTATTCAATTGTTGCGACAGTATTTTGCTCACACTCTGTCTGGCAAAAGATTCTGCACTTACACCGCCGCTTTCGCTTGCAAAAGGATTTTCGCCCACAAATCTGTTCAATAATAAAAGGGCAAAAACTTGTTTGTTCAGTTCAGCAGGATCTTGTTCCAGCTGTTTCAGTTTTGTCTGAGTCATTTCTACGACATCTGTAGAAACATTATAATTTCCTTCCGGAAGCACTATTCCAAATGAGATTTCTGGTTTCAGCAATTCTCCATTCATTTTTAATAAGGTCTGAAAAGGAAGCTTTTGCTTGTAGGTATTTTGTACCGCTTGAGGTTCACCTTTTATCTGATTTCCTAATAAATCAATTGGCGCTGTGTTTACTTTATAAATCGCTGTAATATTTAAAGTTGCCATTGTCGGTTCGCCATTCCAAGTGATAAAACTTCCTTTTTGAATATCAAATTTTCGTTTAATTCCGTTGAAATTCATTTGATAAGAACCGTCTGAAAATTCATATTTCCCAGTCAAAGTTGTCTTTCCTGATTGATCGATTCCTCCAACTAATTCTGCTTCTCCCTTCAAATTCAAATAATCGCCATTTCCTTTATCAATCAGCAAAGTCAATTCTGCTTCTTTATTAATCGAAATAGCTACATTTACATCCATGCCTTTCAATTCCGACTGATTCAGTTTGTTCTGCATATCAACCGTTTGCTTCAAGTACAGATTATCTTCGTCAACAAATTCTACAATCCCTTCTCGGTCTGCTATTGACGGATCTGACTGTGGCATTACGACTGTAAACTTGGTTTCTTTATTAATTTTGATCGTTCCGTCAACCACTGGACTGTCTAGATTTCCTTTGATATTTAGTTTTGTATCTAAAAACAAATCGCCATAAAATAAATCATTGTCTTTTGCTTGCGAGTGAATCGCTCTAAAATCGTTTGCCTCAACCAGCAGATTGAAATTATACTTCACAAAATCTGGCGACTGAATGGTTCCGTTTACAAACAGTTCATTGTCATTTTCATCAAAAAGAGAGAATTTATCAAATGAAATTGTTTCGTTATTGAAAGTGATTTTTTCGTTTTTGGTTTTAAAGTACGAATTGAGCTGTGTGACTCTAAAACCAGCGTCATTAAAATTCAATTCTCCTTTAATTTGTGGAGCAGAAGTATTTCCTGTCAACTTGAAATTTCCTGAAAGAAAGCCTTGTCCTTCAGTAATATTTCCCATACTGAAACCTTGAACGCTTTTGATATACAATTTATTAATAGCTACATCAAAATCAAAATTTCCTGAATCTAACTGATAATCTCCCGTAAGTTTTAAGTCATTTCCTTCATCGCTCAAGGCTACATTTGCGGCAAGTGTATTGGCAGTTTTATTGTCAACTTTTATTTCTAAATCTCCTACTTTTGAACCTTTAAAAGTAAAATCATCAATTTTCAAATCGGATGTAAAAGTTGGATTTGTCATCACATTTTCAACCAACGCATTTCCGTTAATCAAGCCTTGCATCAATAATTCATCTTTTTTAACCATGTTCATAATGGTTTCGATTTTGAAGTTGACAAAATCAACTTGTAAAGGCGCATTATCCTGATTTCCTTTCGATTGAACTTTCAATTCGTTTCCATTATTACTCAAATTGAATTTATTGACATAAAGTCTTTTTTCTCCAAACTCGATTGCATTTTCAGGATCAACATTCCACTTATCATAATTTAAAATAAAGCTGTCTGCATCTAGTTTTACAATATTTTTAGAATCTTCTGCTTTAAATTCGCCCGCAATAAAATATTGCTGTTTTTGTTTTGCATCTTGAACTTCAAGCGCATAGGTCAAAGTATTGTTTTGAACTTCTCCGCTCAAACTTGTAAACGGAATTTTTAAAGAACCGCTTTCAATTGTCGCTACAGAAACTAAATATTCCAGCGCATTTTCTTTGGCTTCGATATTGATTTTCCCATCTGAAATGGTGTTTCCTCCATAAACAATTCTTGGAATCGTTCCTTTTACAGTTAAAGAATCTGTTTTATTATTATAATTTCCATTTATAGTAAAAGGCTCTAATCCAGTTAATTTTGGCAACAATTTAAAAAGAACAGGATCATTGTCTACTTTGAGCATAAAAGCCAATCTTTGCTCGTCTGATTCTGCATTGATTTTTGGATTTTTGAGGTCAATATATTTTGATAATGATTTCTGGACTGAATTTGCCAAAGTTGTCAATTTATATTTTCCGATCATTTCGGCTTTTAAAAATTGAGACGAAATTTTGATCGAATTGCTGTCTTTATCTGCAAAAGCCAAAACTCGAACAGAATCTAAAACAATTGGTTCTGCTTCTTGCAAAATTTGAATATTTGAAAGAAACACTTTCCCGTTTAAGAAATCAGGATTACTGTTGGCAATATCTGCATCGACATTTCCGCGAAGCTTCATTGGTCCAGCGTGCAGATTTAGTTTTTCTAAATCGGCAATATCAAGATTCAGCTTTAATTGTATGGTTGGATATTTATCTTTGGTGTCGCCAGAAGCCGTTAAATTAAAATTCAAATTTGGATCTTGCATTCCAGATTTTACTGCAAATGAACCGTTTTCGATATTTCCTTTTAATGCTAAATCTCTATAAGTGTATCGATTAAAGACTGCTTTCTGTACCAAACCATCAATCGCTGCATTTGCGGTTTTAGGATCTAAGCCTTTTCCTTTAACTTTCGCCTTAAGCGTAATTTTTCCGATTGAATCGTTTTTAATTAAACGCCCTAAATCAAAATCCAACAAGTAAACTTGCGCATCGTATTTTTCTCTTTTTTTAACACGCTGATCAAATAAAGCATCGACTTTTGCATTTCCAAAACTGCTCGTTAAAGCCATATTGGTTTTAAAATTCTGAACCGAACCTTTAAATTTTCCTTGCAAACTTAATTGAGATGGCAACTGAATATTCTTCGGAATTGTTCCTGGTGGCACAAACATATTAATGTCTTTTGAAGTCGTCGAAGCTTTTTTGATATCCAAATCGTAATACGCTTTTTGTGCATCTGGCAATCCAGCAATTTTCCCCGAAAGGGAAACTTTTGTAGCGCCAATTCCGCTCATTTCAAACTTCGAAATATTCAAATCTTTTACTTTTCCGCTCACACGGCTGTCCACATACAAAATCGCATTCGGGTTACTTTTAAACGGATTTGTATTTTGAAGATCGGGAACAAACAATAAAATGTCTTTAAAACCAATTTTAGATTGTTTCAAATTGGCATCAAGGGCAAGATTTCCAAAATCTTTCTGAAGTGATTCAAGTGATGTATATTGCGCTTTAACTTTATCCTGAACGAGAGTCTGCGGTGTTTTTAAATACAGATTTTCCAGCGAAGCATTTTTCGGTCCGTAAAAGAAATCGGTTTTGAAAGACTGAATCTGCAAACCGCTTTTTTCGTTTACGTTTAGCGTTTTAATATTTCCTGAAATCGTATCATTTCCATAATATAACTTCTCTGCTTTAAAATTGAATTTATCCAAATCCAAGTGTGCATAATCAATTCCTTTTGTTTTAGGTTTTGACTGTTCATCATCAAACTTGAAAGCGATGTTTTCTAGATTGGTTTCTTTGAGTTTTACTTTCCAGCCTGCTTGTTTTATGGCTGTTGAATCTAAGTCAGGGGCTTGAATTTGCTTATCTTTTGCACCAAGACGTAAATTTCCTTTAAGATTTTTAACTTCAAAAGTATTAAAATCCAAAAACTGTTCATTAAGATTGATCTCATTTACTACTAAATTTAAATTTCCTAAACTAATACCCGAATTTAATTTCGAGTCTTTATTATCATATAAAATATCTATTTTAGATAAAGTGATTTTATCCAATGCCAATTTAAAATCTGGACGTTTCGAAACTGTATCCACTGTTTTGACTGAAACTTCAGCAATTTTCTCTACAACATCTTGATCTAAAACTACCTTCAATCCATTTAAATTAATTGTGGGAATATTAAAGTCCATTTTATCAAGATCAAACCTTTTGAATTTAGTATCAAAATGCGTCAAATTGACTTTGATATCATTCATCGAAAAATCATCTTTAAAATTGAATTTAACCTGATCGAGATTTACTTTTACTACAGAAATTTTAAACGGTTTTGCATCGGGATCTTCTACTTTTGGTTCTTTAGATTCGAATGCTTTTATAATATAATCAAAATTGAAAACGCCGTCTTTGTTTCTGGAAATATTGGCTTTTACATTTTCTAATGAAACCGAATTGATTTCGAGTTCGCTGCTTACGAGTTTAAAAAGATCAACATCAACCTCTAATCGTTTACCAGCCAGTAAAGTATCTTTTTTTTGATCTTCAAAATAAAAACCTTCCAGAACTACATCTTTGGGAAATTTAATTAGAATTTTATCGAGAGAAACTTTGGTTTTAATCTTACCTTCAAGATAGGTAATCGCTTTGTCTTTAACGAAATTTTGAACTGATGGAACTTGAATTAAGATTATGAGAAGTAATAAAAGTGCAACTACAGAAACGACGCACCACATTAAGATACGAAGTATTTTTTTAAGAAAATAAACTGGTTTCTTATTCATACGTCAATAAAATCGCTTAGATTAAAATTGCTTCTGAAAAAAGCAGGGTTACACATTTTACAAAAATGTAAAATTTAAACCTTAACAATTTACATAATTATGAGCAATTATTCTAAAATTTTATTGTTGCATTTGCCATGAAGGCACTAAGGCGCGAAGTTTTTTATATTAACTGATAACCTTTTTATGAGGGTTATTCTAATAGTTAGAATTTAATATGCGGCAGTTTTTCTCCTATGATGTTTATTTTCTGCTGCAGTTTTGATAAGAACTTCTGGTGCTGTTCTGATTCTGGATTAAAGCTTCTATGGCGCAGGCTTTTTTGGATTTCGTCTACTTCTTTCATTACTTGAACACTTTCTTCTGAAACATAATTTTCGCTAAAAAGTTTCCAAATATAATCTATCGCAATCTGATTGGGATGCAACATATCTTCGTTATAAAAACGATAATCGCGAAGTTCATCCATCATGATTTCGTAAGAAGGGAAATAGTTATGAGTTATGAGTTTTGAATTATGTGTTTTTAAAACTTGATGTAAAGCTGTAAACAAATGCGACTTACTTAATTGGTTTTCTACAAATCCGTCTTTGATATGTCGAACTGGGGAAATAGTGAAAATGAAATTTATATTGGAGTTTACAGTCTGAATGGTTTCAATTGTATTTTGAATACTTTTTTGAATGACTTCTGCCGACAATAATTCTTTTGAAAATTGTTTTTGAGGCACTTTATGACAGTTGGCTACAATTTCATCTTTTTCAAGATTTCTATAAATCCAAGAAGTTCCGAAAGTGATGATAATATGGGTCGCTTCTTTAAGTTGTTTATGGGTTTCTGTTACAGCTTTATTCAGAGTTTCTAATAATTCTTGACGGTCAGAATTGCTTAAATCTGAATGTACTTCAAAGCTATGCCAACGCTCGTTATGGAAGAAAACATCTTTTTCTTCAAACCAATCTTGTTTAGAAATTCTGCTAAATAATTTTTCAATTGAAACCGGATTAAAAATGATCCCAAACGGATTGGTTTCATTCTGAAATTTAAAATAATCGAATTTCTCCGCCATATTTTCTGCAAAACAAGACCCTATAGAAAGTATTTTCGAATTATAATCGATTGGCAAACTACTTTTGGAAATGGGTATTTGGGTTCTGAATTGCATGATTTTGAAATTAACTACGAATTTCACCAATTTTAATCAATAAAAAAACCAAATACAGAAGTATTTGGCTTTTTTATAAATTTAAATATTACCTAATGTTAATACGTATATTCAATTTCATACTCAATATTTTTTCCTCCTCCATCAAATGAAGTATGTTTTGTTGGGTACGAAGCATCATTATAAATATAAGTCGTTAAATAAACCGATGGATTCGGAAATTCAGTTGTTGTTCTTGTAGTTTTTACAATATTATTAGTTCCAAATCCATCAATTTCGTTTAATAACAAATTGAAACCTAGTATATTTTTCAGGGGATTTTTTTTGGAATCGTATTCAAAAACTAATGTTGTAGTTGAAGAACCAGACTTTTCTTCCACTCTTATTAAGTTTCCATCTTTATACGTTAAAGTTCCTTCTCCACTTTTAGTTTCGGTTTTCTTTATATTATCAACGGTGTAATCAATGTAAGAAATTGTTCCATTAGAATTATGAGTATAAACCACTTTCTCAATATAATAACCGTCGGGATATTCGACACTTATGTCTTCTCTAAAAACTTTAGTTTTTAGTTTTCCATTTTCATAACTATATGAAACTTCTTCATTTTTAATTTCTTTCCCATTTTCTATATCAAACTCTTCTTGTTTAATTATCACATCTCCATTGTATGTAAATATTGTTTTTGAATCTTCTTTAACGATATTTAGAATTTTATTACCATCGTAAGTTAAAGTTCCTTTACTATTTGTTCCTAAGTAAATAGAAGGGTAAACATAAGAAATCGTCTTTGGCAATGTAGAATCAATTTCTTGCAAAGGAGAATTTTCATCACTTGAACATGATGATAGGATTAAAGCTATAGCGCCAAAAAGCCATAATTGTTTTTTCATAATTGAGAGATTTTGTTATACTTTTCAAAATTAAGAAAGCCAGAAGCATTTGCAACTGGCTTAATATTATTAATAAGAATCTTCAATTATTAATAAAAATATTCCGTAGTACCTAGACTGTCAGACCCGTTATCAACTTCTTTAGTTGGATATCCTTGCTCATTATATGTAAAAGTACTGTTTGTCCACAAATTACCATCTGATGTATCTGTAAGGATATTGAATTTAACGCCATTTGCTTCTCCATCAACAAATGCAATTTTATCCATTCCCAAAATATTTTTTGTTGGATTATTTTTATTATCATAAGTATATTTATGATTTGGTGAGTTAGAACTTATAATTTCGCTTACTTCACCATTTACAAATTTAATTGTAGCTGTTCCCGAAGCAACCGTTTGAGAAACATCACTTCCTGAATACCCTTTTACTGAAATTGTACCATCTGCATTATAAGTATAAACTTCCTTGTAACCTCTTAATACCGCTACACCTTCCTCTTCTTCATATTCAACTCTTAAAAAAGTTGATAGCTTTCCATCATTAGTGTATGTAAAAGTATCTACTTGTTCTGACTTTCCATTAGGAAGCTTGTAATCAATTTTTGTAATTAAATCTCCAGTGTAAGTATAATACAGATTGAAAAATCCAGTATCATCTGTTACACTTACTATTTTGTTACCATCGTACTTAAAATTAACGGTAGCTTTATCACCTTCTGGACTTGTAATAACAGTTTTTTTAAGCAAAACAAGATCTGAAGAACTTGACGAATCATCGCTTGAACAAGATGTTAAAACTAGTGCTAAAGCACCAAAAAGGCATAATAATTTTTTCATATTGATTTGGTTAAAATTTGTTAATGGTGCAAACGTAATATAACCGAAATTCAAAACCTTACGTGATTCCACATCGAAACACATTTTTCAATTAAGTCAATTATTAAAATACTAATAGCAAACAACATAAAAGCTTAACTAAATAATAAAATTTTCAAAAAAACTTAAATATGGAAAATAATCAGCCTTTATGACTTCTTATATTCAAATTAAAAAAGTGAAACACATAAAAACTTTAAAAACGCTATCAGCAATTTCACCTGTAAAAAATTTAGATTTTTAATAACAAAAACCAACTCTAGAAACTAAAACAATTCCTTATTTTTGCATCTTCCATTTTTTTAAAATCTTATATGAAATTACTATATACCTACATTATCAGACACAAAATGCTCTTGTTTTTTGCGTTGATAATGGCTACTATCAACATTTGTTTCAGTTTGTCAGACTCAGTAATCACAGGAAAATTAATGCAGGACTGTGGTGTTGGAATCTCAAAATACAAAGGAAACGAAATTGGATTTATAAAATCTTTAGCTTTCTGGCTTGGCCTTTCTCTTGGCGCTGCTATGATTTCGAGAATTACCAAAAACTTTCAGGATTATTTTACCAATGTCGTTATTCAGCGTACGGGCGCTCAAATGTATACTGACGGAATCAAGAAATCTCTGGATCTTCCTTATGCAGAATTTGAAGATCAGCGAAGCGGTGAAACTTTAAGCAAACTGACAAAAGTTAGAATCGATTCAGAAAAACTGATTACACTTTCCATTTCGTTAATTTTCCAGACTATTATCGGTTTTATATTCGTAATTGTTTATGTTGCTCGAATCGATTTCAGGATTTCGATTATCTTCTTAATTACAGCGCCAATTATTGCTTTGGTTAGTTTGTATTTGGGAAAAAAGATTAAAATCGTTTCTCGAAAAATTGTGAATCAGACTAATGCATTGGCTGGTTCTACTACCGAAAGTTTACGAAATATCGAGTTAGTAAAAAGTCTTGGTTTAACATATCAAGAAGAAAAACGTTTAAACTTAAATACGTTTAAAATTCTTCAATTAGAATTACAGAAAATCCGTTTTATAAGAAGTTTAAGTTTTATTCAGGGAACAACGGTTCATTTCTTGAGAACTTGCGTTGTTTTTGCTTTGTATTACTTCTTATTTGGAGGGAAAATTATCGTTGGAGATTTATTGACAATGGTATTTTTTACGTTCTTTATTTTTGGTCCATTACAAGAATTAGGAAACTTTATTATTGCTCTGAATGAAACAAAAGTTTCTATGGAGAATTTCAAAAACTTATTGAATGCTCCTAAAGAATTCCGTCCTAAAACTCCAAAACATGTTGGAGCAATCCAGAAATTGCTATTTTCTAATGTGAGTTTTCAACATAAAACAGCTAAATTCAAAGCAGTCGAAAATATCAATTTCGAAATCAAACAAGGACAAACCGTCGCTTTTGTTGGTCCGTCTGGATCTGGAAAAACAACTTTAGTAAAATTATTAGTTGGATTGTATACTCCAGAAGAAGGAGAAATTCTTTACAATGATATCGATTCAACCGAAATTGATTTGTTAGATTTAAGAAAACAACTTGGTTTTGTGACTCAAGATGCACAATTATTCTCAGGAACAATTCGCGAAAACTTATTATTCGTCAAACCAAATGCAACCGACGAAGAACTTTATGATGCTTTAAAACGCGCAAGCTGCGACAAACTCCTTAAACGTGCTGAAGACGGTTTAAATACCACAATCGGCGAAGGCGGAATCAAAGTTTCTGGCGGAGAAAAACAGCGTTTATCTATCGCAAGAGCTATTCTTAGAAATCCGAATTTATTGATTTTTGATGAAGCGACTTCTGCTTTGGATTCTATTACAGAAGAAGAAATTAATGACACTATTCGAAATATCTCAGACAAAAATAGAATTACAGTTTTAATTGCTCACCGTTTATCAACCGTAATGCATGCTGATAGAATTTTTGTCCTAGAACAAGGTAAAATCATTGAACAAGGCAAACATGAAGATTTGATTGTCGAAAAAGGATTGTATTACGCTATGTGGCGCCAGCAGATTGGGGAGCGAAAATAGTTTTTTTAGCCACTAAGGCTCTAAGACTCTAAGTTTTTTAAACAATCTATGCACGTACTATTTGTCATTTCGACGAAGGAGAAATCTCCGTAAGTAACTACGCAACGAAAATCCAATCTTTGTCGAGCTTCTCGTGGAGATTTCTCCTTCGTCGAAATGACATAAAAAGAGAAATACCATAAAATACAAAAGCCGAGAGATTTTACAATCTCTCGGCTTTTTTGAATATTATAAAAAAACTTAGAACCTTAGTTCCTTAGCATCTTAGAACCTTTATTTTACAAAATCCACTGCTTTATCCAAAGCCTCAGCAATTCCATCAACATTTTTACCTCCTGCGGTTGCGAAGAAAGGCTGTCCTCCTCCTCCACCTTGGATATATTTACCTAATTCACGAACAACTTGTCCAGCGTTTAGGTTTTTCTCAGCTACAATTTCTTTTGAAATATAACAAGTTAACATTGGTTTTCCTTCATGAGCGGTTGCGAAAACTACAAATAAGTTATTGTAAGAACCACCTAATTCGTAAGCTAAATCTTTTGCGCCTTCTGGGTTTAAATCTACTTGTTTTGCCAAGAACTGAACTCCATTGATTTCTTGTAATTCTTTAGCTAAATCAGCTTTCATATTTTTAGCCTTATCTTTTAATAAAGCTTCCAATTGCTTTTTCAATTGAGCATTTTCGTCTTGTAACGCTAAGATTGATTTTACAGGATCTTGAGCATTTTTAAGCGCTTCTTTAATTTCAGCTAAAGAAACAGCTTGAGATTCAAAATATTCTTTCGCTGCTTCACTTGTAATGGCTTCAATTCTTCTGATTCCAGCCGCTACAGCTCCTTCAGAAATAATTTTAAAATGCCAGATATCTGATGTATTGGCAACGTGAGTTCCTCCGCATAATTCGACAGAATCACCAAATTTAATGGTACGAACTAAATCACCATATTTCTCCCCAAATAAAGCAATTGCTCCTTCTTCAAGAGCCTGTTCTTTCGGAATAGCTCTTTTTTCGATTAATGGCAAACTTTCGCGAATCCTAGCATTTACGAAATTTTCTACTTCTACTAATTCTTCATCACTTACTTTAGCGAAATGAGAAAAGTCAAAACGCAATGAAGCATTTCTTACCATCGAACCTTTTTGCTCAATATGCGTCCCTAAAATCTTACGTAAAGCCTGGTGCAACAAGTGCGTAGCCGAGTGGTTAGACGAAGTTTTTGCTCTCTGATTTGCATCAACAACCGCATTAAAAGTTCCCGTAAGGTTTTCTGGTAACGATTTTGCTAAATGTATCGTTTGGTTATTTTCTTTCTTTGTGTCAATGATGTAAACAATATCACCATTTTGAGCTTCCAAATATCCTTTATCTCCCGTTTGTCCTCCGCTTTCTCCATAAAAAGGAGTAGCATTGAAAACCAATTGGAAAATCTCCCCGTCTTTAGCACTTTCTACTCTACGGTATTTAGTGATTTTAACCTGTTGAGATAATCTGTCGTAACCAACAAATTCCTGAATATCATCCTCTACAATTACATTCCAGTCACCAGCAGTTACTTTAGACGCTGCACGAGATCTTTCTTTTTGCAATTGCAATTGTTCTTGGAATCCTTCTTCGTCTAATTTCAATCCTCTTTCAGAAAGAATCAAAGCTGTTAAATCGATTGGGAATCCGTAAGTATCATACAATTCAAATGCCTTTTTACCATCAACAGTATCTGTATTGTTATTAGAAATTACAGCATCTAAAAGAACTAATCCCTGATCTAACGTTTTTAAGAATGAATTTTCTTCTTCACGAATTACATTCGAACAAAGTGCTTTCTGCGTTCTGATTTCTGGGAAAGAATCTCCCATTTGTTCGCTTAAAGTTTCAACTAATTTGAAAATAAATGGCTCTTTTGTTCCTAGGAAAGTAAATCCGTAACGAATTGCACGACGCAAAATTCTACGAATTACATATCCTGCTCCCGTATTAGAAGGCAACTGACCATCAGCAATAGCAAAAGCCACTGCACGAACGTGATCTGCCACTACACGAATAGCAATATTCATTTTATTTTGTTCTTCACTAATACCTGTTACATCATTAGTTGTATATTTTGCTCCAGTAATGGTTTCAATTTCTCTAATTAAAGGCATGAAAACATCAGTATCGTAGTTTGATGTTTTTCCTTGTAAAGCCATACACAAACGCTCAAATCCCATTCCGGTATCTACGTGTTGTGCCGGAAGTTTTTCTAACGAACCATCAGCTTTACGGTTGAATTCCATGAATACGTTATTCCAGATTTCAACTACTTGCGGGTGATCATTGTTTACTAAACTTTTTCCAGAAACTAATGCTTTTTCTTCTTCAGAACGTAAATCAACGTGAATTTCAGAACAAGGTCCGCATGGTCCTTGGTCACCCATTTCCCAGAAATTATCTTTTTTGTTTCCAAGAATGATTCTGTCTTCGTCGATTAAAGTTTTCCAGATGTCCCAAGCTTCTTGATCAAACGGAACGTTATCTTCTTTACTTCCTTCAAAAACAGAAACATAAAGATTTTCTTTTGGAATTTTGTACACTTCTGTCAATAGTTCCCAAGCCCAGTTGATCGCTTCTTTTTTGAAGTAATCGCCAAAAGACCAGTTTCCAAGCATTTCAAACATCGTGTGGTGGTAAGTATCGATACCTACTTCTTCAAGGTCGTTATGTTTTCCTGAAACACGAAGACATTTTTGCGTATCGGCTATTCTTGGACTTTTTGGAGTTCCGTTTCCTAAGAAAAATTCTTTAAACTGGGCCATCCCCGAGTTATTGAACATTAGGGTTGGGTCGTCTTTAAGAACAATAGGAGCTGAAGGAACAATAGTGTGCCCTTTACTCTCAAAAAAATCTAAAAATTGTTTACGTACGTCTTGTGATTTCATATTTAAATTAGAAAAATGTGTCTGTTTAATGTGTCAATTTGATAATTAGACGATTAGATAATCCATTCATTTGATGATACGTTAAGTTTTTTATAATGTGATTAAAAAACTTATAATTTAAACAATAAATTGCCTATTTTGCGCATTATCTAATGATAAAATAGCCCCAATATCTAATCATTAATCCTTGTAAAAAAAGTGTCGAAGAGCTGAAACATTATCAGTTTTATTCGGCTAACTTATTTTACAGGGAGCAAAAATAGCGTATTTTAAAATATGGCGAAAGTAAAATATTATTACGACCCAGAAAATCTGGCCTATACGAAAATAAAAACCAGAAAAAGAATTAAAATTGGTTACGCCTTACTGTTTTTATTAGCCTCGGCATTGTTTGGCTTTTTAGTTTTTGTCCTTTTAATTAATACGCCTTATTTTGAAACTCCAAAAGATCGTTTACAGGCACGCGAAATTGAAAATTTAAAGCTTCAATATGCCATTTTGAATAAAAAACTGGATGAAATTGATGAAGCGGCAGATGCTTTAGAAGAGCGTGACAATAATATTTATCGTGTTTATTTCAACAAAGCTGAAATTCCAGATTCAATTCGAAAAGCTGGTTTTAGAAGTTCTGACAGATACAAAGCTCTAGAAGGGTACAATAATTCTCAATTGGTTTTGAATGCCACAAAAAGAATTGACAAACTTTCGAAGCAATTGGCGATTCAGTCTAAATCTCTAGACGAAATTTTAAAATTAGCTGGAGCTAAAGAAAATTTATTGTTAGCGATTCCTGCCATTCAGCCAGTGCGAAATGAAAATTTAAAGCGCGTCGCGTCAGGTTTTGGATACCGCATTGACCCTTTCACGAAAGTGAGAAAAATGCATAACGGAATGGATTTCACCGCAAATACAGGAGCTCCAATTTACGCAACTGGAGATGGCGTGGTGCAAAGAGCTGACAACACGGCCTCTGGGTACGGAAATCATGTTGTAATCAGGCATGGTTTTGGATATGAAAGTTTGTACGCGCATTTAAGCAAATACAACTGCCGACCAGGACAAAAGGTAAAACGCGGAGATGTTATTGGATATGTGGGAAGCACAGGAAGATCTGAAGGTCCTCATTGTCATTATGAAGTGCATAAAGACGGAAAAGTGGTTAACCCGCTGAACTTCTATTATGGAAATATTTCGGCTGTAGAATATGTGGCAATTTCTCAAATGGCAAACCAAGAAAATCAATCATTAGATTAATAGTACAAAAAATAGTATTTTTGAAATAAAATAGAAAAAACGAACCATGCATATTGAACTTTCTAAAGACAAAAGATATTACAGTATTGGCGAAGTAGCCAAAGCTTTTAATGTCAATGCCTCTTTGATACGATTTTGGGACAGCGAATTTGACATTCTAAAACCTAAAAAAAATGCAAAGGGAAACAGGATGTTCACACCAGAAGACATTACCAACCTTCAGCTAATCTATCATTTAGTAAAAGAGAGAGGATTTACGCTAGAAGGCGCCAAAATACACTTAAAAGAGGGTCAGAAGAAAACGTTAGATAAATTCGAAATAATACGTAAATTAGAGTCGATAAAAACGCAACTGAACGAGATAAAAAACGAATTGTAATTAAAAATAGAAATAAACTTAAATCAAAACAAATATGAAAAAATTCTTACCTTGGATTATTGTAGCTGTTGTCATTATTGGATTATATGGCTGGGCTTCTGGAATCTATAATAAAGCAGTTACACTTGATCAAGATGTGAAAGAAAGTTGGGGAAATGTTAATACAGCTTATCAAAAAAGAAATGACCTTATTCCAAATCTAGTAAGTACTGTAAAAGGATATGCGACACATGAAAAAAGCACTCTAACAGCTGTAATTGAAGCCCGTGCAAAAGCTACTTCAGTAACAATCGATCCAACAAATGTTACTCCCGAACAATTAGCTGCATATAATTCTGCACAATCAGGAGTGTCTTCATCTTTATCTAAATTGCTAGTAAGTGTTGAGCAATATCCAGATTTGAAAGCAAATCAGAATTTTATCGATTTACAAAGAGAATTAACCAGTATGGAAAATCAAATTTTAACGGCTAGAACACGTTTTAATGAAGCCGTTAAACCTTATAACAATAATATCAATACTTTTCCAAGAAATATATTGGCGGGAATGTATGGACTTAAAGAAAAACCATACTTTGAAGCTTCGACTGGAGCAGATAAACCAGTTGAAGTAAAATTCTAAAGATTTAATATTTTTGATTAAAGATTTCAGATTTAATCTGCAATCTAAAATCCACAATCTAAACTCTAAAATAATTTCCATGTCAAAAGTAGAAGATTTTTTAACCAAAGAAGAAGAGCAAGAAATTGTTGAAGCTATTCGTATGGCTGAGAATAATACTTCTGGCGAAATTAGAGTACATATAGAAAAAACAACTTCTAAAGTCCATTTTGATAGGGCTTTAGAAGTTTTTCACGAATTACGAATGGATGAAACTAAATTGAAAAATGGAGTATTGCTCTATTTTGCAGTTGAAGACAAAAACTTTGTGATTTGTGGAGACAAAGGAATTAATGATGTAGTAGCCAATGATTTTTGGGATTGTACCAAAGATATTATGGTGAATCATTTTAAAGCCGGCAATTTTAAACAAGGAATTGTTGATGGTATTTTGAATGCTGGAGAACAACTCAAAAAATATTTTCCTTCTCAGGAAGACGATGTAAACGAACTATCTAACGAAATTTCAAAAGGATAAAGAATGAAAAATTCCAAAATTAAAATCCCAAATTCCAATAGAATTTTTCAGATTACTTTTTTATTTATCGCATGTTTCGTTTGCAATACTATTTTTGCTCAATTTACAATTCCAGAAATCCCAAGCAAACAGACTTCAGTTTATGATTACGCCAATCTTTTAAGTGATTCTGAAAAAACGCAATTAGAAGAAAAACTAATTCGTTACTCCGATTCTACTACTACTCAAATTGTTGTTATTACCATTGAAAGTTTAAAAGGAGAAGATGTTAGTCAACTTGCTACAAATTGGGGGCAAAAATGGGGAATTGGAGGAACAGCTAAAGATGATAATGGTGTTGTAATTTTAGTTGCTAAATCCGAAAGAAGGATAGCTATCAATCCTGGTTATGGTTTGGAAGATCGATTGACAGCTGCAATAGGGGGACAAATTATTGATTATATAATTGTTCCAGAATTTAAAGCTGGTAGTTATTATCGTGGACTCGATAAAGGTGCAGATGCTCTTTTTGATGTTTTTAAAGGAAAATATAAAGGCGAACGTAAACAAACAAAAAAAGGACAAGACTTCCCTATTCTGCCTTTTATTGTAATTGTAGTAATTGTTTTAATTTTACTCTCTCGAAATAAAAGAGGCGGAGGAGGAAATTCTGGCAACAATGGCGGTGGAGGTCCTAGCCTACTCGACGTTATTATTCTAAGTAATCTTGGAAGAAGCGGCGGAGGCGGATTTGGAGGCTTCGGTGGCGGCTCATCTGGCGGAGGCGGTGGCTTCGGCGGCGGATTTGGCGGTGGAGGTTTCTCTGGCGGTGGATCAAGCGGAGGCTGGTAAATTCTTTTGTTTAAAGTTTTATTTGTTTCACGTTTCAAGTTTAGGTTTCAATATTAAAAAATCATACATTTACATTTTACAATTTATTAATAGATGTTATCACATAAAGCAAAATACGCCCTTAAGGCCTTACTTTATTTAGCAGAACAAGACGAAAATCACATTTCCAGAACTGTGGAAATAGCTGAAGGGGCTAATATTCCCAAAAAGTTTTTAGAACAGATTTTATTAGATCTAAAACGCGGTCGTTTTGTAAGCAGTAAGCAGGGAAAATTTGGAGGTTATTATCTGATAAAATCTAAAAATGATATCACTTTGGCAGAAATTCACCGATTATTTGACGGTGCAATTGCACTTTTGCCATGTGCTTCTTTAAATTTTTACGAGCCTTGCTCTGATTGTAAAACCGAGTCTGAATGCAGTCTGCGTCACGGTTTGATGCTTATTAGAGACAAAACTTTGAAAGCCATGGAAGGCATCACAATCGCTTCACTTGTAAAAAAATAAAAAAATATTTTCTAAAGTCTAGTAAATCGATAGAATTAATTATATATTTGCCAAAAATAATTAACTAATCATTTACAAAATTTTAACTCATGAAAGTACATTCTAGTAAATCAGGTGGACAAAATCTTTTGCAAAAAAAACATAATTATAATTTCACAACTGTGAATACTGTTTCATCTATGATGTGTATGTGTTGGTAAAAAAAATTTAATATTAAATTCTACTAATCACATATACTTAATATAAAAATGAAAACATCTTTACAAAACATATTTACAATACTTGCTGTTTTAACGTTCTCAATCTCTTTTGCCCAAAAAATTGAAGGGGTTGTCACTACTGATCAAAATATCCCTTTAGAAGCAGCCAATGTGGTAATTAAAGGAACAACTTTTAGCACGATTACAGATTCTGAAGGACGATTTTCAATCGAATCTCAAGGAAAATTACCTCTTACACTTTTAGTTCAATATATTGGCTACAATACTGCTGAACTTGAAATTACAGCTATACCAGCTTCTCCATTATTAATCACTTTACGTGAAGAAAACAAACTTGTTGAGGTTGTCGTTTCTTCAAGAAGAAGAATAGAAAAGGTTCAAGATGTGCCAATTGCCGTTTCTGTTGTTACAGGAAAACAAGCCGAAGCAGCTGGAGCTTTTAACGTTAACCGTATTAAAGAATTGGTTCCTTCTGTACAATTGTATTCTTCAAACCCTCGAAATACTGGAATCAACATCAGAAGTTTAGGTTCACCATTCGGGCTTACCAATGATGGTATCGATCCTGGAGTTGGCTTCTATGTAGATGGTGTTTATTATGCTCGTCCAGCAGCAACAACTTTAGATTTTATCGACGTAGAGCAAATCGAAGTATTGCGCGGGCCACAAGGTTCTTTATTTGGAAAAAATACTACTTCAGGGGCTTTTAATATCACTTCTCGCAAACCAAGTTTTACACCAGGAGCAGATTTCGAAATAAGTTATGGAAATTATGCTTTTTTACAAGCTAAAGCTTCTATAACAGGAGCATTAGGAAAAAAGGTTGCTGGTCGCTTATCTTTTTCAGGAACTCAGCGTGATGGTTTAATTGACAACGTTGTTACAGGAAGACCAACAAACACTTTAAACAATCAAGGTTTTAGAGGACAATTATTATGGACTCCGACAGAAAACACAAACGTTACTTTTGCAGGAGATCTCACAACACAGCGTCCTGACGGATATGCTCAGGTTGTTGCTGGTGTTGCTCCTACTCAAAGAGCTGCATACCGTCAGTTTGATGCTATTATTAAAGATTTAAACTATCAGCTGCCAAGTTTAAATGCTTTTGACCGTAAGATTGATCATGACACTCCTTGGCGTTCTGGACAAGATTTAGGAGGGATTTCGTTAAACATTGACACTAAAATTGGTGGCGGTACGCTTACTTCTACAACTGCTTGGCGTTTTTGGAACTGGGATCCATCTAATGACAGAGATTTCACAGGATTACAAGTTTTAGCTAAATCTCAGAATCCAACAAGACAAACTCAGGTTACACAAGAAGTTCGTTATGCTGGACAATTAACTTCAAAAATTAGTGGTGTTGCAGGAGTATTCTTTATTGATCAGACTTCTCAAACAAATGGTACAGAAGAATCTGGAAATGCACAATGGAGATTCTCTCAAAGCTCAACTAGTCCACTATGGAAAACTCCAGGTCTTTTTGAAGGATACGGAATTCATACTGATGCAAGAATTAGAGCTTCTAGTGCTGCCGTATTTGGTCAGATTGATTGGGCACTTACAGAACGTTTCCATGTTTTACCAGGTTTAAGATATAACTTTGATAAAAAAGACGCTCATTATTCTCGTAAAACTTATGGAGGTCTTCAAACTACAGATCCGGCCTTATTGGCTTTGAAAAAATCAGTTTACTCTGATCAGGCATTTGATTCAGATACAGACAATACAGACTTTTCTGGAAACATCACGCTTACTTATAAAGCATCAGACAAAATCAATATTTATGCAACAGCTGCTAAAAGTTACAAACCTGTTGGAGTTAACGTAGCAGGGCTTCCATCAAACTCTGCGGGACAACCAATGACTGAACTTGCGGTGATTAAACCTGAGAAAGTGTATCATTATGAATTTGGTGTAAAAACTTCTCCATTCAAAAATTCAATCTTCAACTTAACGTTCTTTAATACTGATATCAAAGATTTCCAAACCAACGTTCAAGCAGCTGAGTTAGGAGTAAATCGCGGTTATCTTGCTAACGCAGATAAAGTACGTGTAAGAGGAGCAGAATTGGACGCAAGTTTTGTTATCAGCTCGCACTTAACGATCAATGGTGCTGCAACTTATACTGATGGTAAATATGTTAAATTTACAAATGCGCCACTTCCGTTAGAAGAAACAGGACTTGTTGTTAATGGGGTTCAAGTATCTTACAAAGATGTTTCTGGAACAGAATTGCCAGGTGCTTCAAGATGGGCAGGTTCACTTGGAGGTGAGCTTTCTGATAATGCAAGATTCTTTGGTAATGCTGGAAAAATTTTCTTCGCTGCTGACGGATACGCTCGCTCTGAATTTTCTTCAAGCCCTTCGGCTTCAAAATATTTAGTTGTAAAAGGTTACGCAATCTTTAATGCTCGTTTAGGCTTCCGTGCTTCGCAAGGTTTATCTATTCAGATTTGGGGAAGAAACCTTTTCAACAAAGATTACTATGAGCAATTATTGCCTGCAAGTGGTAACACAGGACAATATGCTGGAGTTCTTGGTGATCAAAGAACTTACGGAGTTACATTTAAGTATTCGCTGTAAGGTGGTTAGTTAGTTTTAGTATTAAAAAGGGATGCATTTTAAAATGTGTCCCTTTTTTTATTTCACAAAAAAAACTTCAAAACAAATTTTAAAATTGAAAGAAATAAGATCATTTGTATAAATTCGCAGCCTGAATTTATCTTTCTTGAGCAGATCTTTTAAATTACTTTTCATCATACTCTTTGTTTTCCAGACGGTTACAGGGCAAAATCAAAGAAATATCGACCATCAGACTTTGACTTGGATTCGATACTACAATATTTTTCCATTATCTGAAAAGTGGGCTATTCATTCTGAATTTGACAATCGAAGCTTTGTAAACCCTGTTCATGAAAATCTTTTTGTTATACGATCTCAAGCTCGTTACAGGGCAACTAAAATGATAGATTTGGGTGCTGGATTTGCTTTTTTTAGTGTGAATACTCAAAATCCAAATATCGATCCAGATTATTCTGTTCCTGAATATCGTGCACAGCAAGATGTAACATTGATTAATGATATTGCTAAAATTACCTTTCATAACCGCTTTCAATTGGAAGAACGCTTCATTCAAAAAGCAGACAAAAACGGACTTTTGGATGAATTTTCATTTGCATATAGATTCAGATACCGTTTGCAATCTATGTTTACAATCTGGGAAAAAGAAGAGAGAAGCATAAAAGGCACTATTTCTGACGAAGTTTTATTTAATTTCGGAAAAGACAATCGCAGAAATACATTCGATCAAAATCGTTTCTACGTTGCTTTGCGTTATCATTTCAATCCAAATCTTGGTTTAGAATTGGGTTATATAAAAAACTTTCAAAGACGCGCTAGCGGCGTAGATTTCTATGATCGTGATATTATTCGATTTACGGTTTATCATAGGATTAATCGGAAATTTTAGATTTTAGATTTCTAATAAAAAAACCGAAAATCAAAAATTTGATTTTCGGTTTTTTTAATCTTTGTCCCTTTGAACCTCTGCTCCTTTGAACCTTTGTTCCTCAGAACCTTTGCACCTTAAAAACTAAGATCCTCTCTGTCTCCTTCCTCCTTTTTTGCTTTCAGCAAAATTTCCAATTTTATAAGCTAAAGAAAACATCACATATCGTTTTAAAACTGTATTCTCTTCATCTCGAATAGAAGTTGGCGAAATGGTTCTTGTTGCACTTTGGTTTTGATTTAAAACATCGTACACTTTCACTTTAGCATAAAGTTTTTTATCTAAAAATCCGTAAGACAAACTTGTATTCCAAAGGAAGAAATCCTTTTTAAAATCGTCTGAAATATTCGAATTATAAGTATATCCAAAGTCATTTCCGAAAATTAAATTAGCAGGCCAATACGATGTTGTCTGCATATTAATTCTGTGAATTACGTTTGAAGTCGCGTCTCTTGAAAAATTTTCATATCGCGTTTCGTTGTATGATAAACTGTAAGATGGAGCAATAGAAAGCACTTCGCCATAATCATAAGAAGCATAAACACTTGGCGTAACTACAACCGATTTTGCATAATATAAAACCGCATTTGTAAATCCTTTATCAAAATTATAGTTACCGCTTAAACGCAACCCGTATCTTAAAGTGTGTGCATCTTTTTTAATCTGCTGATTCCAGTTTCCTCCAACCGAAGCCGAGTAAGTTCCTGAAATATTTACGTAAGTTGTATTTCTTTTTCCGCTATCATCATAAATCGAAGTAGAAACAATATCATTATTATAATAATCTCCTTTAAGAAATAAACTATAGCCAGAACGCGTTCTAAAATCAAAATTCTTAAAATCGATACCCGCAGTACTTTTTTCAATCGGATTAAGATTTGGGTTTCCGATTACGCTGTTTAACGGATTATTTAAATCTGCAACTGGCATTAATTGTGTTGCCGACGGAAGCGCATTAGAGTAATCGTATTTGAAAGTTAAGTTTTTAGAACGGTTAAATTTGTATCGAAGCTGGGCTGTTCCGTACGGAAGCATATATCTTTTATTCAGATCTGTAGCCTGATTTAAATAAAAGGAATGATTATCAAACTCTACAATTGATGTTCTCGAATTTACATTCAGCGTAAATTTACTTTTCTGCCAAGTAATCCCCACTTTTGGCGTAATCGAATTTTGTTTTGATGTGGTATAATTGGTCAGTGATAAGTTTAAATCTGAATATTCTTGCGAAGCATCATCAAAATTAAATGTCTTTTGATCGTTCATAGAACTCTGCCAATCAAAATCGGTTCCGAAACGCAATCTCAGCGAATCTGTCACAGGCTCTGTGTATTCTAAGTCAAGCGAATACGCATCGCTTTTTGATGTATTTTTTGCATTCTGATTTCTTTCATCATTTGGTTTATTATCTTGATAAAAAATAGTCTCAGAAATATTGATTCCGTTCGAATCATTTTTAGTGTTATTGTTATTAAAAACCACACTTAAATTTCGCGATTGTTTCTTAAAAGTTTTATTGAAATTAATGCTGTTTGCAAAACTTGTATTAGAACTTTCTGAATGAGATGTCGCGGTACTTTCGTTCAACGCATCGCCATTTTCATTTTCAGAAAAAGTCGAAGAAGAGGAATTGCTGTTTGATTCGGATAAATTCAATTTAGGAGCAAAAACAATCTGCATAGTTGGATTGATTTTGTATTCTAACTCGAAATTGACTTTATTTCCCGTGTTTTCATTTCTGGTTTTAGAATCGGCTTCAGTTAAAATATTCCCTGTTGGCAACAGACTAAGCTGATTCGATTTGCTATCATTTTTAGTCACGGCATTTGTAAAATTATAACTGCTCATAAACTCCAAATCTTTGGTCCAATCATCAGAATAATTAATTCCGGCCAAAGTAGATTGCGTAATTCCTTTTCCTCCACTGCTAGCGCCTTGACTTCCGCCTTTAGCATTTCGTCCGCCTCCCATATTATCAAAAACCTCATCCATAGAAAATCCAGTTGAATTGATATTGTTTGACGAGGCCAATACGCTTATTTTTTGTTTATTTTTAAAAAAGTTCATCATTAAACTGCTTTCATAGCGTTCGTCTGAACCATATCCTCCAAGCACTTTACCGAAATAGCCTTTATTTTTCTTTTCGTCAATGGTAATATTTATACTCGAATAATCTGAAGTCGATTCTTGTTTGGCCAGTTCTTCTTTTTTGGTTTTAAAATCAGAAACCTGAACTTTTTTAATAATATCAGCCGGAAGGTTTTTAATGGCAATAGCTCCATCTTTATCAAAAAATGCTTTTCCGTTGACTAAAACCTGATTGACTTCTCGCCCATTTACCGTAATTTTTCCGGTATTATCAACATCAAATCCTGGCAACTGTTTCAGTAATGTTTCCACATTTGCATCAGGACGCACTTTATAAGAGCCTGCATTAAATTCTAAAGTGTCTTTTTTAATGGTAATTGGCGGTGCTTCGCTTTTAATTACCACCTCATTTAAAACATTGGCGTTTTCAAGCATATACAGTTTTCCGAAATCTTTACTTTCTGTAAGCCCTTTTTGCTCTTCAAAATAGGCTTGGTATCCTGTATAATTTACTTTTAAGAAAACTGGCTTATCAAACTTTTTGGTATTGATAATAAAATTTCCGTTTTTATCGGTTGTAGCATATTCAATAATGGTTGAATCTTTTACTGCTGTGAAGTAAACCGTGGCGAGTTCAAGCGGAAGCTGCGAGTTAATATCGACTACGGTCCCTTTAATAACGATATTATTTTGGGCGTTTGCCGAATAAACAAAAGCTAAAAACAATAGAAATGAATAAATTCTGGTCATAAAATTAGGTTAGTTAGATCGGTAAGACTAAAAAAAACAGAAAAGGTTTAATTGTGTTTTTTACATTTAACCAAATATGATGCCAATACAAAAACCAATCTTTTAATAATCAAGACACCAAACATAAAAAAATCCCCTATTCAAGGGGATTTTTTTTTATTTTTCTCTGATGTAAATATCGATCGGAACTCCTGCAAAATCCCATTTCTCACGAATTTTATTCTCTAGGTATCGTTTATAAGGCTCTTTAACATATTGCGGCAAATTGGCAAAAAACACAAATTGCGGCGTTTGAGTTGGTAACTGCATGCAATATTTAATTTTTACATACTTCCCTTTCATTGCTGGTGGCGGATAAGATTCAATCACCTTCAACATATATTCGTTGAATTTTGAAGTTGGGATTCTCTGTTTTCTATTTTCGTAAACTTGAACTGTTGCTTCAAGCGCTTTCAACAAACGCTGTTTTGTTAAAGCAGAAACGAATAAAATTGGCACATCTGTAAAAGGCATCAATTCTTTTTTGATTTTCTCTTCGTAATCACGAGTTGACATGGTATCTTTTTCGACCAAATCCCATTTGTTTACCAAGATTACAACGCCTTTACGGTTTTTCTCCGCCAACCAGAAAATACTTTGATCCTGACCTTCAAATCCGCGTGTAGCGTCGATTACCAAAATACAAATGTCAGCATGTTCGATTGCTCTAACAGAACGCATTACAGAGTAAAACTCTAAATCTTCTTTTACTTTTGCTTTACGGCGAATTCCTGCAGTATCCACCAAATTAAATTCGAAACCAAAACGGTCAAATTTAGTATCAATAGCGTCACGAGTTGTTCCAGCAATATCAGTCACAATATAACGGTCTTTACCAATCAAGGCATTGATAAAACTAGATTTCCCAGCATTCGGACGACCTACAACTGCAAAACGAGGCAATTCAACTTCTGGTGTAACCGGCTCTGGTTTTTCTGGGAAAGCTTCAATTAAGGCATCCAATAAATCTCCTGTACCGCTTCCAGAGATACTTGCAAAAGTATAATAGTCACCTAAACCAAGGTTATAAAACTCTACAGCGTCTTTTTCACGCATAGCATTATCTACCTTATTTACAGCCAATAAAACTGGTTTTGTAACTTTACGAAGCAATTTTGCAACGGTTTCATCCATTGGCGTAATCCCTTCTTCAACATCAACCACAAAAATAATAACATCGGCTTCATCGATAGCAAGCTCTACCTGTTTACGGATTTCACCTTCGAAAATATCATCAGATCCTCGAACATATCCACCTGTATCAATGACAGAAAACTCTTTTCCGTTCCACTCGCTTTTACCATAGTTTCTATCACGGGTAACCCCAGATACTGAATCTACAATAGCTTCTCTTCTTTGTATCAGCCTATTAAAAAGGGTCGATTTCCCTACATTAGGTCTTCCTACTATCGCAACAATGTTATTACTCATTTTATTGAATTTTAGATTTTAGACTTTAGATTTCAGATTCTTAGCTTCCTAAAAACCTAATCACTTATAATCCAAAATGCTTTATTTAAATTTTTTGCAAAGGTAGTTAAAAAAAGTTGCTGAGATGCTAAGTTTCTTAGTACCTAAGTTTTTATTGTTTTTTTGTATAATTTTCAGGAGCTAATCCAGCTGTCCACTATATCTTTTGTGGCGAACCCCGCCACAAAAGGATACCGTTCCCATCTGGGCTAGGACACCTATTTTCAAAAGAACCTTTCGTTTAACGATTAAACATATCAACGATTAACCGATTAAACAAAAACTACTGATTATAACCAAATCGTTTCAGCATATTTGCGTTGCTTCTCCAATTTTTGTTCACTTTTACGTAAAGCTCAATGTGAATTTGTTTTCCGAAGAATTTCTCTAAATCAGCACGGGCATCGGTTCCGACTTTTTTCAAAGCTGCGCCTTTATGTCCAATAATGATTCCTTTTTGAGTGTCGCGTTCCACCATAATTACCGAACGGATTCTAATAATATTGTCTGTTTCATGAAATTCTTCTGTTACGATTTCAACTGCGTATGGAATTTCTTTTGCGTAATTCAATAAGATTTTCTCACGAATGGTTTCGTTGACAAAGAAACGCTCTGGTTTGTCTGTTAATTGGTCTTTTGGATAATAAGCTGGAGATTCTGGCAATAATTCGATAATTCTTCCGAAAACTTCTGGAACGTTGAAATTCTGCAAAGCCGAAATTGGGAAAATTTCTGCATTTGGCACTTTCTCTTTCCAGAAAGTAACTTGCTGTTCTAATTGTTCTTGGTTTGAATTGTCAATTTTATTTAAAAGCAATAAAACCGGAATCTTAGCATGAATGATTTTCTTGAAGAAGTCTTCGTCTTTCAAGTCCTGCTCCCCTATTTCGACCATGTAGATTAAAATGTCAGCATCTTCAAAAGCCGATTTTACAAAGTTCATCATCGATTCCTGCATTTCGTATGCTGGTTTAATGATTCCAGGAGTATCAGACAAAACCAATTGAAAGTCTTCTCCGTTTACGATTCCTAGAATTCTATGACGTGTAGTTTGTGCTTTTGATGTAATGATCGACAATCGTTCTCCAACGAAAGCGTTCATCAATGTTGATTTTCCAACATTTGGATTTCCGATAATATTTACGAAACCTGCTTTATGTGACATTTGCATGATATTTTAAGATGCAAAGGTAGTCATATCAACTCAATACAGAAAATAAAACATTTTTTAAAGTTTTCGTTGGATTTTTAAAAAATCGACGTATCTTTGCACCCGAAACATCGCGGGATAGAGCAGTAGGCAGCTCGTCGGGCTCATAACCCGAAGGTCACAGGTTCGAGTCCTGTTCCCGCTACTAAGACAAAAGCTTCAGAGAAATCTGAAGCTTTTTTGTTTTCTACCAAAAACGCATCCATGGCTTCTCCCGATTTAACAAAAAAAAGCTTATTTACAAAAGTGTTTTGATTTTAGAAATTAAATGCTAAATTAGCTATCTATCATCCTCTTATTTAAATATTTGCCTATTTATTCTCATTAGAAAATCCAAATATAATCTCGTTGTGTTTAATGGCAATAGACAAACAAAATAACACCTCGTTAATTACCTTTATAGATACCGAAATCGAATCGGCTAAAGGTAAAATCCTTGATATAGGTGCAATTAAAGAAGATGGTAATCGCTTTCATAGTGTTTCCCTAGGAAATTTTACCCAGTTTCTGAAAGGAAGCGAGTATATCTGTGGTCACAATATCTTAAATCATGATATTAAATTTATTGACCAAACTATCAATGAAGCTGGTGTTCCTCCTAGAAACATAATTGATACATTACATTTATCTCCCCTACTATTTCCAACAAAACCTTACCATGCTTTATTAAAAGATGATAAACTTCAGACAGAAGAACTTAATAATCCATTAAACGATTCCATTAAGGCTCGTGATTTATTTAATGGTGAAGTTGCCGCTTTTTCACAAATTGATGAAGTACTTAAAGAAATTTTTTATTCTCTTTTACATCCCACAAAAGAATTTGGTGCTTTTTTTCGTTTTATAAATTATAAGAGTACTAGATCCAATTTGGAAGCGCAGATTAGATTAAAATTCCAAGGTGAAATTTGCGAACACTCAAATATTAGCAAAATAAAGGCTGAACATCCCATTGAATTGGCTTACTGCCTATCGCTTATTAATTCATTTATAGTTCACAGAAACGTTTACTCCATTACGCCTCCCTGGGTTCTAAAGAACTATCCTGAGGTAGAAAGCATAATGTTATTATTACGAAGCAAACCTTGCATAACTGGATGCAATTATTGCAATAATGCTCTGAACATCCACAAAGGGTTAAAAAAATTTTTTGGTTTTGATTCTTATCGCACTTATGGAGGCGAACCTCTTCAAGAAAAAGCTGTTAATGCAGCTGTAAATAATAAGTCGGTTCTGGCTGTTTTTCCAACTGGCGGAGGAAAATCAATTACTTTTCAAGTTCCAGCACTTATGAGTGCCGAAAACTCAAAAGGACTAACTATTATAATTTCTCCACTCCAGTCTTTAATGAAAGATCAAGTTGACAACCTTGAAAAAAATGGAATAACGCAAGCGGTAACTATTAATGGACTATTAGACCCAATTGAAAGAGCAAAATCATTTGAAAGAATTGAAGATGGCTCTGCTTCTATTCTATACATTTCACCTGAATCTCTTCGCTCAAAGACTATCGAGAAGTTAATTTTAGGAAGAAAAATAGCCCGTTTTGTAATTGATGAAGCTCATTGTTTTTCATCATGGGGACAAGATTTCAGGGTTGATTATCTATATATTGGCGATTTTATAAAATTAATTCAAGAAAAGAAAAATCTAGACGAAGGTATACCAGTATCCTGCTTTACCGCAACAGCCAAACAAAAGGTAATTGAAGACATAAGAGACTATTTTAGAGAAAAATTATCAATCGAACTTGAATTATTTACATCAAAAGCATCAAGAACTAATCTTCAGTATAGAGTTTTTGAAAAGCAAAATGAAGAAGAAAAATATTTGGCTACGAGAGACTTAATTGAAGAGAAAAACTGTCCAACAATTATTTATGTATCCAGAACACTTAAAGCCAATAAGTTAGCTGACCAGCTATTAAAAGATGGCTTTAATGCTAAACCATACCATGGGAAAATGGACAAAAAGGAGAAGAATGAAAACCAGAATTCCTTTTTAAATGGCGAAACTCAAATTATGGTAGCCACTTCTGCATTTGGTATGGGAGTAGACAAAAAAGATATAGGGTTAGTCATTCATTATGAAATCTCCGATTCGCTCGAAAATTATGTTCAAGAAGCTGGACGTGCAGGCAGGGATGAAAATATATCAGGCGATTGTTTTGTATTGTTTAATGAGGAAGACCTCAGCAAACATTTTATTCTTCTTAACCAAACCAAACTTTCTATAAAAGAAATCCAGCAGGTCTGGAAAGCAATAAAGGATATTACTAGATTTCGATCTAAGGTATCTAATTCTGCATTAGAAATTGCCCGAAAAGCAGGTTGGGATGATAATGTTGCAGAAATTGAAACACGTGTAACTACAGCAATAGCAGCCTTGGAAGATGCAGGTTATTTAAAGCGTGGACAGAACATGCCAAGGGTGTTTGCAAGCAGCATTTTATCTAAAAATGCACAGGAAGCTATTAACAAAATAGAAGCTTCGAAAAAATTTGAAGAAAAGCAAAAGGAACAAGGTGTACGCATTATGAAAAAACTCTTTTCTAGTAAAAGCAGAAAAGAAACTAACAGCGAAACTCCAGAATCGAGAGTAGACTATATTAGTGATCATTTAGGCATTGTACGAGAAGAAGTCATCAATATTATAAGCTTATTGCGAGAAGAAAATATTCTGGCCGATGCCAAAGATTTGACTGCATTTATAAAAAATACAGACAATAAAAATCGGTCTTTAGCCATTGTAGAGTCATACAGCAAAATTGAAAAGTTTTTATTGTCGATATTAAAAGAAGATGAGAGTATTTTTCATTTGAAAGAATTAAATGAGTTTGCTGAAAAAGTGGGCTGTGAAGGTGTAAACACCAATAAAATAAAAACGATAATTAACTTTTGGTCTATTAAAAACTGGATTAAAAGAAAAAACTTAGATCATTTTAAGAACCATATTGCAATACTTTGCCTTCAAAGCAAGAAGCAATTAACTGATAAACTTGAAATACGATACGAACTTGCAAAGTTTATTGTTGACTTCTTTTTTAACAAAACCAGTTCCGAAACTGCAAAAAACCAGACAGATAAAGATGAAATTTTGGTCGAGTTTTCAGTACACGAACTAAAAGTTGCTTATGATAACAGCTCCAATCTTTTCAAAAAAGAAATAACTATTTATGACATTGAAGATACATTATTCTATCTTTCGCGCATCGAAGCAATAAAGATCGAAGGCGGTTTTCTTGTGGTTTATAATGCTTTAACAATCGAGCGAACTGAACAGGATAATAAAAAACGATATACTAAAGACGATTATCAAAAACTCAATCAATTTTATGAAAGCAAAGTCCAGCAAATTCACATAGTGGGCGAATATGCTCAAAGAATGATTAATGATTACAAAAATGCACTTCAGTTTGTAGAAGATTATTTTCAGCTCAACTACAGTTCCTTTTTAAATAAATATTTTAAAGGAAGCGAAAGACAGAACGAGATTAAAAGAAATATTACTCCAGCAAAATTTAGACAGCTATTTGGAGAACTTTCTCCCGCACAATTAAAAATTATAAAAGACAATGAAACACAACATATCGTTGTTGCTGCAGGTCCAGGCAGTGGCAAAACGAAGGTATTGGTCCATAAATTGGCTTCGCTATTGTTAATGGAAGATGTAAAACATGAACAATTGCTCATGTTGACGTTCTCAAGAGCTGCCGTTATCGAATTTAAAAAGCGTTTATTAAAGCTTATAGGTAATGCAGCCAATTTTATCGAAATTAAGACATTTCATTCTTATTGTTTTGATCTTTTAGGCAAGGTTGGCACTTTAGAAAAATCTACCGATATTTTAAACACTACAGTCGAAAAAATTAAAAACGGTGATGTTGAAACTAATAAAATAACTAAAACTGTTTTGGTCATTGACGAAGCCCAAGATATGAATTCTGATGAGTTTGCACTAATAAACGCTTTGCTTGAGCAGAATGAGGATATGAGAGTTATTGCAGTTGGAGATGATGATCAAAATATTTATGAATTTAGAGGCGCGAGTTCTAAATATCTTGAACAGTTCATCTATCAAAATAAAGCAATAAAACATGAATTGGTCGAAAATTATCGCAGCAAAAACAATTTGGTTATGTTTACAAATCAATTTGTTCAACAAATCCAGCACCGTCTAAAAGAAACACAAATTATTGCAAATCAAACTGATAATGGAAAAATCAAGATTGTTACGCACCAAAATGGCAATTTGATAACACCTTTGGTACACGACGTATGCAACGCAGATCTTTCTGGAACTACTTGTGTAATTACGAAAACTAACGAAGAAGCTATAAAAGTTGCAGGATTGCTTTTAAAAAATGGCATAATGGCAAAATTAATACAATCTAATGATGGTTTTAATTTGTCCAATCTTGTTGAAGTTAGATTTTTATTGAATGAAATAGATTCAGAATCGGGTGTTTACACCATTAGTGATGAAATTTGGGATAAGGCAAAAATTGAGTTAAATAACACTTTCCGCAAAAGCAACAAACTGGAGATTTGTCAGAATATCATAAAAGATTTTGAAACTACTAATCCTAATAGAAAATACAAATCTGATTTGGAAGTTTTAATTAGGGAATCTAAATTGGAGGATTTTTATAGTGAAAATGGCGAAACAATTTTTGTATCAACCATTCATAAAGCTAAAGGAAAAGAGTTTGACAATGTATATCTCTTACTTGAAAACTTTAATGCAATTACAGATGAAGCTAAACGTCAATTGTACGTAGCCATGACTCGAGCCAAACGCAATCTAAATATCCATTTAAATGGAGATTATCTCAATTTTTTAACTGCTGAAAATCTTGAACATAAAAATGATCTTGAAATTTATATGCCTCCTGATAAAATTGCTGTTCATGCAACCTTAAAAGATATTTGGCTTGACTTCTTTATAGAAAGACAAACTTTAGTTTCCCAACTCACGTGTGGAGAAATACTTTTTGTTGAAAGTAACGAATGCTTAAACTCAAGTGGTCAATCTGTGTTGAAATTCTCAAAACATTTCATTGAGAAAATCGAAATAATGAAATCAAAACAGTACGAATTAAAAAGCGCGAAGGTAAATTTCATATTGCATTGGTTTAAAGAAGAAACTGCACAGGATATCAAAGTTATATTACCTGAGCTTTATTTTGAAATTAATAGACATCATTAAAAATGAGATATTCTTTATTACAAGCCAACTAAAAATAAAAACAGATTCAGTTTTTTCTAGAGCTGCTTTATTGCACAATACTAAATCTATTTGTTAACATTTCATCTATCAAAAGCAATCTTTCTAGTTTTAGGCGAATTATAAACACAAGCTAAAATAACGAAAAACAAGCTACATAAGGAAGATAGCGATCTTATGTTATTCCAAAAGTTCCAACGGTCTTCGAAGATATTTCTCATTTGCTTCGCACTTGCATTTGTGGTATTTGTAAGGTCAAACAACTCCAGTTTATTATTCAGAGGAACGTTTACAAACGCCGTTACAGCAAACACACCAAGCGAATAAAATAGTGTAGCTGTCAAGAGCAAAAGAAACCACGGCTGTTTGTAGTGAACAAAACTGGTAATTGGGAGCATAATCAACGTTCCAAAAAAACAAATGAAAAATGGTATATTCTGAATCTCTCGATTGATGTTCTGCATGGCATTTAGAAATTCCTTATCGTTTAGTTTTCCCAATCCTAAGCTCACCGAAATCGAGTACGAAAAGAAAAGCCCAGCCATTAATGCTGTTGTCGTTGCCGTAATAATTAGTAGAATATTTGATGCTCTCATTTTAATTGGAAATGCTAACGGTTCTTTTTAAATATTCATTGGTATTTAGTTGACGTATCATAAAATCTGCAACTTCTTTACGGGCAATTTTCAGATTGAGTTTTTTATAACTTCCGTCAAAACCTATGCGATACGTATTGGTAATTTGGTCATCCGTAAAAGCACTTGGTCTAACAATTGTATAATCCAAATTACTGTCCAAAATATATTTTTCTTGCAATTTATGGTCTTGAAATGCTCTTTTTAGCAACATTCCGAACATAACGTGTTTCCAGATAAAATTAAGATTTCCATAGCTTTCGCCCAAGCCGAGAGTCGTTTGGCAAATCAGCCTATTTAATCCTTTTTTTCTCATGGCTTCAATAATGTTTTTTGTTCCTTCTGCACGTATTTTACCTTTTCTACCATCGCCTAAGGCACAAAAAACTGCTTCTTGATTCTGCAAGGCGTTTTCAACATCATTCAAACTCAAAACATCACCCACATGAATGTGAAGGTTAGGATGAGAAATGCTTTGTAGTTTTTGAGGATCACGAACAAAAGCTGTTACTTCATCACCATTTTTTAATGCTTGTTTTACGATTTCAATGCCAACTGTACCTGTGGCTCCAAAGATTATAACTTTCATTGTATCAATATTTAAGATTAGTGATACAAAATTGCAATAGATAAATGTCCTAAAATAGAATAAAAGCGACAGTGATAATTATTTCTCAAATGATTTTGGAGTTTTACCAGTAAAAGCTTTAAAAACTTTTATAAAATGAGATTGATCTGAAAACCCATTCTGATATACAATGTCGGTATGTTTTTCATAATCTTTAACTGTCAATTGATCTAATGAGGCTTGAAATTGGATAATCTTGGCAAATTGCTTGGGAGTAAGCCCTGTTTCAGTTAGAAATCTTCGCTCAAAGGTGCGAATATTGAACTTTAATTTACCAGCAATCGAGCGTATACTTTCTTGACCTTTTGTTTGAAAAATGTATTCTATACCTTGCCGTATTTCAAAATCAAGGTTTTCCTTTTTCTTTTCAAAATACCGTAAAAGCAATTTTGATATAATTTCAATTTTATCTTTTACGCTTTCGCTCAATTCTAATTGTTTTTTAAGCCAGCTTATATCTTCTTCAGTATCATCAAAGTAGTAACAATTGTCATTTATGCTCTGGGGCTGTATATCGAAAAATGTCTTCAAAACGTAGGGATACAACTGAAAAACGATAATAAGAAATGCGCCAGAAATCTCAAGCTCAATTGGCAAAATGGTTTGGCCATAAAGAAAAACTTCTGGCATCTTTTTATCATGAGGTTTTACGATCAATCCGTGATCAGTTTGCTGAAACATCAAACCTGGACAACCATCTGCAAAAAAAGGCAATGTTGTATGTATATTTTTATTTTCATTTTCAAACACCCATATATTTTTCACAAAAAGAGAAATAGAGTCTTCGGGAACAATACTTTGATAGTTCATATTATTGTGATTACCGATTTTATATATATCAAATATCTGAAAATTTTCCAAAACGCAAATTTCGAGACATTTATGAAGCTTTTCAACTGTCAACAGCAGTTACACTAAAGCAATCTGATTATTCAGAACTAGCTATTTTACAATAACCTAAAAAACACAGTCTTCAAAAATATTTTTTTTCTATCTTCCCAAAATAAAATCATATAAAATGAGCCAACTGTTTTCAATAAAAAAATCATTTTTATTCAGCTTCATTGTACTAACCAGCTATTTTTTAGTTTCTTTCCATATCAAAAACGAAGAACAGAGCACTTCTTATAAAACCAAAAAAGTGCTGATTTTTTCTAAAACCAATGGCTTCAGACATGAAAGCATTCCCTCCGGAATTGCAGCGATAAAAAAACTGGGACAAGAAAATCATTTTATTGTAGACGCTACTGAAGACTCTCTGGCAATTAATTCCAAAAACTTAAAACAATACCAAGCCGTTATATTTTTAAGTGCCTCAGGTCATGTTTTAGGCGAAAATCAAAAATTGGCTTTACAAAAATTCATAGAAAACGGAAATGGTTTTGTCGGCATTCATTCGGCTACAAACTGCGAACCAGATTGGTCTTGGTACACCCAAATGATCGGCGGAATTTTTGAAGGGCATCCTGAACCACAAAATGCAAAACTTATCATTGTAAATCATGAACATGAGTCTACAAAGCATCTTCCGTCAATTTGGGAACGAAAAGACGAATGGTACAATTTTAAATATTTGAATCCAGACGTAAATGTGCTTATAAAAATTGATGAATCTTCATATAAAGGCGGCAAGCATGGCGATAAACATCCTCTGGCATGGTATCATGAATATGATGGTGGCAGAGTATTTTACACTGCTTTAGGACACAGCTCTGAAAGTTATAGCGATCCTCTTTTTGTACAGCATTTACTCGGAGGAATTACCTATGCTTTAGGGAAATAGTTTATACAAAATTATACATCAAAAAAGATGAAATAATCAAATTTGTGTAAGGCATAATTTTCTAAACTAATAAGGAAAGCTTCAGATTTCTCTGAAGCTTTTTTTTACTTGAATAAATACTGTCCAATTGTATGCAAGCATTTAGTTTATTAGAAAATTTTACAAAAGATCTTTTACATGCATTTAATCGTACCGCCATCTACCCTAATGGTAGCTCCACTAATGTAATTAGCATAAGTACTACAGAGATATGCAACTGTACCAGCAATTTCTTCAGGCTCTCCAAATCGTCCAGTATCATTTGGAATTAACTGTTCTACAGCCTTAGATTTTATTTCTTCTAAATTTGTCCCCCAATTAAACTTAGGTGCAGAATTTACAAGCCAATCTTCAACCATAGGATTTATAATTGCTCCAGGAGAAACAATATTTGAGGTTATTCCAGTTTCTTTCAATGATCTCGCAAGTGAGACAGAAAGATTATGTCTTGCAGCAAGGGTCGCATTATAATGTGGCTGCTCCTTAATAGGCTGTATGCCTAGCCCTCCACCGATATGAATAACTCGTCCCCAACCTAATGTTTTCATCTGCGGCACTATACGCTGAATCATTCTTACATATGAAACGACATTATTGTTATAAATTTCAGCCCAATCATCTGCTGTTGCTTCGCCCCAAGATTTATGGGATGTTGCCCCTGCGTTGTTAATTAAAATATCAATTTGACCATTTTTAAGAGCTGCAGAAGCAACCTCATCAGCTCCACTATCGGTACTAATATCTCCTAAAGCTATTTCAGCACTTCCTCCATTGCTAATAATTTCCTGACACACAACATTAGCACGATCTTTATTTCTACCATGAATTATAACAGTCGCTCCTTCATTTGCCAACATTTTAACTATTGATTCGCCAAGTCCCGAACTTGAGCCCGTTACAAGCGCTCTTTTGCCTTTTAATTTTAAATCCATTTTATCTATAATTAATTATTCTTATTTTTTTGTAAAGGAGATATACCAAATTCTTTTTTGTATGCGTAAGAGAAATGAGACATATTAACAAAACCTATTTCTAAGTAAATGTCACTTGGGCTATGCTTGCAATTTTCTATTAAGTATCTTGCTTCAGAAAGCCGTTTTTTAGTAAGCCATCTGCTTGGAGTAATCTTAAACAATTTCGCAAAATCTCTTTTAAAGCCTGACAAACTACGCCCAGTTAGAAAGGCAAATTTTTCCAATGGAACATTATATCTATAGTGGCCATTCATAAAACCTTCTAAATCCAGTTTTCCGGGCTCATTAAATTCAAACAGCATTTGCTTAATTTCAGGATCAATATCCGCAAGTATTAAAACCAGTTCTTTAATTTTAATTCGTAAAGTTTCACTGTCAACCTCTTTTCTTTGGGCATATTCACTGAATAGAGCTACAGATTTTTTCAACATGCTATCTGCCCTGATAATCTTCACTCCTTCACCATGAAATCTTTCTGATTTAAAACCGATTTCTTTCGAAATTTCTTTAAGAGTATTTTGGTCAAAATGAATAGCTATTGACTTGAAACCGTCAGCCTCTGTATGCTTAATCGATTTTGTTAATTGATTTCTTCTAAAGAAGCGGTAATCACCAGCAGTAAAAGTATATTTCTTATGTCCTATCCATACATCGTGTCTGCCACTTATGATATAACTAAAGATGTGATCGGACACAAAAGCTTCACTTTCGACATTATCTCCCAAATAGAAGTTATGCATAACCTTTGGCTCTGAAAGAGTTTGATCCTTTTTTGATTCCATTTTCTCCTTATTTTTATCTGATACAAATTTCTTAAATATATTAATCTGCTACTTTGTTCAAACGTCCAAATAATTTGTAGTGGCCAAAAAATATTTTCCCTAAATGATGCATAACAAGTAGGTTATATATTTGGGTTTCCTGCTACTAAATCAAAAAGCTTCAAATTTCTCTGAGGCTTTTTTATAAACATACTTTATCGAAATAAAACCCGTTATTGCTTTACAATTATTTAATATTATGTTTTCTCAATAACTGATTTTATATTATTAAATGTTTTCTTAAATTCGCAATTCCGTAATGAAACCATTTGTTTTCATTCTAAAATTGTGATTTTCACATCAATACCGCAAAAACAACTTTATAATCTTTTAAAAACAAATTATACTATAATTACAATTCAACACAATGCTTAAAAAACACAACCCCAAATTTTTAGTTTTTACTCTTTTAACTTTATTTTTTTCTGTCACTGCATTTTCTCAAAAAAGTGTTTATGCTGGAATCGAAATTGGTCGTAGAGCCATAAAAGTTTCTGTTATTGATGTAAACAACATCAGAAAAGCAGATTATAAAATTCTTTCTTTCTGGACCGAAAGAATTCCGTTTGCTGATCATATTACTGCTAATGGCGAACTTACTCAAGAAGACATTACTAAAACTACTGTAACGGTTACCAACCAATTACAGAAAATTAGAACTGAAAATAAACTCCTTGAAGAAAACATCTTTATTGTAGCGGCTCCTGTTTTTGCATCTGCTCGTAATTTAGATGTGCTAAAAAACAAGATTGCTCTTTTAACTGGAAAACAATTAGAGGTATTAGATGTTAACGAAGAAGCAAAAACGCTTGTAAAAGGTGCTATTCCTCCTGTTGATTTTGCTAATGCTTTCCTTCTTGATATTGGTGCTCAAACTACAAAAGGAGGTTATATCGACGAACTTAAAGATGGTAAATTAGAATTTGTTCCGTTAGAACTTAATTTCGGAACCATGACTCTTACTGATGCTGTAGAAAAAACAGTGGTAAACAAAAGCCAAGTAAACGACATGTCGACTTATCAAGAAAAATCTTTTGATTATAATGTCATTCTACGTAAAAAGACTAAAGAATTATTTGATGCCAACCCTCCTTTAGCTAAAAAGGATAAATTATATTTATCTGGTGGAGCTGTTTGGGCGTTTTCAACTCTTTTTTATGACGAAAATGTTAATAAAGATCATTACGTTGCTTTAACGCTTCAAGATGTTATAGATTATGACGCTATTCTTAAAAACAACTTTAGTAAGTTTACCAACCTTGCAAAAACAAACAAAGAAGCCGCAAGAGTTTTAAGCACTTATGACCAAAAATATTTGATTTCTGCAAATAACATCCTTGTAACTTGTCTTGAAAGTATTCCAGACTACGCAACAAAGAAAATTTACTTTGTAAAAGAAGGGCAAGTAATCTGGTTGATCTCTTATATTGCTGACCGTTCGAAAAAAATAAATACTAACTTCTAGAAGTATTTTTTAAAATTTTATAAGCCTCGGAGAAATCTGAGGCTTTTTTTTCCTTCCATTTCGCGTAATATATTTCAAAATGGTTGCAACTTATAATTTGCAACCATTTTTGCCATCCAAAGAAGCGTAGTTTTTCTTTTAAACTCTAATTTTAAAATCAAAAAAAATCTTATATGAAATAAAACCACCCGATTATGAAAAATTTAACCGCTTTTTTTATTATTGCCCTTTTAGCAATAACGGCTTGCAAAAAAGAAAAATCAAACAGTGATTCTGAAGCATTAAAAGATTCGACTGCTGTAAAAACAGATTCTTTGGCACAGAAAAATAGCACTACTGTAACAGCAGCAAATTTTAACCGTGCAGAAACCGATCTTTATTTTTCAACATCTGTCAAAGAATCAGGTGGTGTTGGAAACATGCACCATTACAAAACACTAATGCCAATTGACAAACAGAGTGTTATTCGTGCCAATCGTGATGTTTTGTATTCTTCTGGCGTTTTTGATCTCGATGCAGGGCCTGTAACCATAACGCTTCCTAACCCAGGAAAACGTTTTATGTCTATGCAAACAATCGACGAAGATCAATATTCTGAAACCTATTATGCCCCTGGAACTTTTACCTTTACTAAAGAGAAAGTCGGCACACGTTACTTGATGTTAGCTATTCGAACATTTATTGATCCAAATAATCCTAAAGATCTTCCTGTTGTAACTGGTCTTCAAGACGCTATTAAAATTGACCAGAAAGAAAAAGGAACATTTGATATTCCAAATTGGGATCAGGCGAGTCAGAAGAAAGTTCGCGATTCTTTAATTGAGGTTTCTAAAAAATTGTCTGACACCAAAGGAATGTTTGGCCCAAGGGGAAAAGTCGACGAAACCCGCCATTTGCTTGGAAGCGCTACCGGTTGGGGCGGAAATCCTGAAAAAGATGCGCTGTATCTTTCTGTAAATCCGAAAAAAAATGACGGAAAAACAGTTTATAAACTTAAAATAAAAAATGTTCCTGTCGATGGTTTTTGGTCTGTTAGTGTATACAATAAAACGGGTTATTTTGAGAAAAACGATCTGAATATGTATACTTTAAACAATATTACGGCAAAAAAAGATGCCGACGGATCAATCACCATACAATTTGGGGGCTGTGACGGAAAAACACCAAACTGTATTCCAGTTACTGATGGCTGGAATTATTGGGTGAGATTATATCGTCCGCATAAAGAAATACTTAACGGTACTTGGAAATTTCCTGAGGCTGTTGAGGTTAGATAAAATATAGTATTATAAAAGGTGAAAGCTCTAGAGAAATCTAGAGCTTTCACTTATTATTTCACCTCATCGCAAAGTTCTTTAATCTGCATTTCATTTATAATATCCAAAAGCTCCATTTCATCAGTTGGAAATAATTGAAGTGCTTGTTCTAAAAGCAATCCAACATCTATTAAAGGTTTTTTATAATTATCATTTTCTAATGCCAAAATACAAAGCTTTAGCATGTTTGTTATCACACAGCCTAATTCTGAATAATTTAAAACATTGATTTCTGCATTGTAACCTTTCTCAGCCGATTTTAAAATATTCAAATATTGAGCTGATTGTTTTTTAGATAATTTACTTTCTCTATTTCTGCCGTTTCCATTCTTTCAATTTTATATCATTTTTCAACAATTCAAATATCAGAATATACCTTCAATAAAAGGTTATCTTATATGATAACAATTGTTAATATTCCGCTAGGAATATCTCGTCGGTAGAAAAAAAATATTGCACCACATTGTGTCCTGTAGGGACATTTGATTTGCGAAACATTTACCAATCAAACGTTCCTACGAAACGTGTATTCGGAATTCAAATTTCGTTTCTACCGACGAGACATTCCTACGGAATGAACATAATTTAATGGCGCTCCTCTGGAGCTTTCTGATTATGGGATTTGGATTTTCTACAAATATTTTGCTCCGCTGGAGCACAATTCAAATTTCGCTTCTACCGACGAGACATTCCTACGGAATGAATAGATGCAAAATCTCGTGTATATTATCAAATATAAAAACCCAAAATGCGTAAACCCAAAAGGACTTACGCATTTTTTTGATGAAACATTATAAAAAACGCCGTTTATCTTCTTCTTCCGCCACCTCCGCCGAAGCCTCCACCGCCTCCGAAACTGCCACGAGAACCGCCTCCCATTTGTCCTGCACTTGGTCTTGACGAAGAACCTCCTCCTCTATTAAAATTAGATCCTGAAGAACTTCCTCTATTGAGGTTTGAAGTTCCCGCACTTGGCGACGCACTCTGGCGAGTTCTTCCAGATGCACCAGTATTTCCTGCTGATGGGCGTGTGCTTGCTGAAGGACGTGAATTGCCTCGATTGGTATTGTATCTATTATTGGCAGAATTGTCGCGTACGGTATTAGAACGCATTTTATTATTGTTGTAATTATTAAAACTGTTTCTGTTATTAATATATACATTGTTTCCGCCATGATAATGTCCACCGTGATAACCATGATGATGGTAATAATGGTTATGACGATAAATCCCTACAGCCATTACCGTAAAAGCGGCGAAATACGGTGGATAAAATCCGTAGTAATAAGGTGGATAATATGGCACATAAGCCGGAGAATATACATATTGTACAATTGGCACCGTTTCTACCACAACTGCTGTTACGGCTGGCGAACTTTGCACAGGATCGTCTCCTGCATAGGCTGGATTTGCTGTTTTTGCTGGTGAGGACTTGCTTACTGGTTCAATAACATAATCTTTTCCATATAGCAGTTCGTCGCCTACAATCTGCATTTTTACTTTGCCGTTTTTATCCTTGTCAACCAAAATAACTGCAACATCCTGATTCTCATTTTTGTTTACAGCAACTTGAAGAATAAAAGTAAATGAATTGCCATTTTTCTTTGTAATTACTTTTATAAAGTCAACTTTTTTATCCAGATTCAAATCCAGGTTATTGATTCCTGTTTTCTCCAAATTTAAGTTTTTCTCAAATTCCTCAATGGTTTTTGATTTCTGAAACAGGGTCATCACGGCATACAAATCAAGATTATCGCCAGGCAGCCCAAGTTCTGGACCATCATTATCCGATTGGCAAAAAATCAACTGGGCAGACATGATTAATGCGACTGTCAAATATTTTGTAAATATCTTTATCATATTAAGTGTATAAAATATTAATAAGAGGGAGTAGAAAATGATCTTTTATACTTTCTACTCTGTACGCAGAAATCGTCTAGTGTTTTTTGGTTTTATCCAATTCTCCAATAAAAGGAATAACATCTTGAATTTCTGCTCGTATGGTCACTTGTAGATACTGCTCAAGCTGTACAAATTTTGCAGCATTGATTCCGCCAATAGCTTTTACCAATTTAGAATGTGTTTTGGCAAGGAGTTTTTCAGAGTCTTGATTGTATTTCAAATTTTTTGAAGTTAATTCTGTCGCTTTGGCATCACTTAAGGTTGCATAATTCTTTCCGTAATCTTCTAAAATCAGAATCTTTTGCTGGCTCAAAGCTTTACGTTCCGTTTCGTATTTATCATAAATAGGCTGAAATGCTGCAGCTTGCGCATCAGATAAGCTCAAGTATTCTTTGACCACATCGGCTTTTGATTTTCCATAAAGATCTTGGATTAAATTAATCTCATCAACAGAAGTTTGTGCTGTGGCATTCAATGCAAAAGCTAACGACAGTATAAATAGTATTTTTTTCATAATATTAATTTTATAGGGTTTTTAAAGTACAGAATGCTCTTTTGTAAAAGGCAATTACTCTACCAATCCATCAGAAGCGCTCATATCTCTTACGCATACATATTTGCCATCTCTTTTTTCAAAAAAGCTCATGTAGTTTCCTGTATTAATTGGCGTTTTGGTAGAATCTGTTACTTTATAATATCCTACTTCTACAACCATTTTCCCGTCATTAGAAACAAAAACTTCTTTGGTTTCAAATGATATAATATTGGTATTATTGGCCAAATCTGATTTTAAAAATTCATATCTGGCTTCTTTGCCAATAATCGGTGGTCTGTTCTGATAAAAAGTTATCGCATCATCTGCGTAATACCCTATTTCTTTGAGCTGGCCTGCATTGTATGTCGCAGCATATTCATTCTCTTTTGCCTGAATCTGTTTCTTGATTTCTTTTAGGTCAACTACAGCGTTTTCATCCTTTTTTGTATTGCAGGAAACCAATAAAGCAGAGAGTCCTGCGAGAACCGCTCTTATAACTATTTTATTTTTCATACACATTAAATTTTCAAGTTGATATTACATTATTCCCTTTTACTAATAGACACAAAAGCAGCTGTTGCCTTTAGCAATGATTTTATCAGCATCAATAATAATATTAGGATCATAAGTTTAGATTTGCTTAAAAAAATAAGATTAATATTCTTCGAATATCTTTTGAAGTTCTGCCAAGCTTCTTTGTTTCAATAATGCTACCGACAATAGAATTCTAGATTTCTGCGGATTCAAAGCGTATGAAGCTATAAGTCCGAGTTCATCATCATTACATTCTACATTTCGGCTTACAAGTCCAGTTGCAACGCGAGTGCTTCTAACTACGATAATTCCTTTTTTGCTGGCTCTTGCGCAAGCATCTAGAGAAGCTTTATTCATATTTCCATTTCCTACTCCAGCAATTACAATTCCTTTAGCACCGCGTTCTATCGAGGCATCAATCAAATCTGGTTTCATATCCGCATCGGCATAAATAATATCTACTCGTGGAAAAGAGCTAACGCCTTTAATATCAAATTCTGAGTTTTTCCCAAATTTTTGACTAGGGTAATTAAAGAAATCATTAGTTCCGTAGGAAGTAATACCTATAAGTCCACGAAGCGGGGACATAAAAGTCTGGACAGCCGTCGTGCTCACCTTTGTTAGAGATTGAGCTGAATGAATCCAGTCGTTCATCACCAAAAGCACTCCGCGTCCTTTTGCTTTAGGATCGCCAGCTACTGCAATCGCATTATAAAGATTTAAAGGTCCGTCTGCACTAATTGCTGTTGATGGACGCATTGACCCCACAAGCACTATTGGTTTATCTGTTTTGGTAGCTAGATTTAAAAAATAAGCCGTTTCCTCCATCGTATCGGTTCCGTGTGTAATTACAAAGCCGTCTACATCATTGCTATTGGCTAATTCATTAATTCGATTGGCTACTTTCAGCATAATTTCAAATGACATATCCTGAGATCCGACATTAGCAATTTGCTCCCCTTTTATATCAGCTACTTTCAAAGCATCTGGAATTGCATTTACCATTGCATCAATGGTAACTTGACCCGAAGTATATCCTGACTGTACTCCCGTCTTAGCAGAACCGGCAATCGTTCCGCCTGTTGCCAATATTAGGACTTTAGGTTTTGTTTGTCCGAACAAGCTTATGCTTAGTGACAACATCACAAGCAAAAGGATTTTATTGCAAAAGTTGATATTTAATTTCATGTTTTGTTTATTTAAGGTTGAGGTTATTTTTGGCCTGTTAAGGTTGCTGGATCAAGCAGTTTCTTAATTTGATCTTCTGTCAGCAATTTCTTTTCGCGTATAAGTTCTAGAATACCTTTATTGGTTGCCAATGCCTCTTTGGCCAGTTCAGTTGTTTTTTCGTAACCCAAAACAGGATTCAAAGCCGTTACAACTCCAACACTTCTGTCCATATAATGGGCTAAAATGTCTTTGTTTACGGTAATGCCATCAATACAATTTTTTCTAAACAATGGCATGGCTTTAAAAAACAATCCTTGCGATTCCATCATGGCAATGGCTTGAACAGGTTCAAAAGCATTTAACTGCAATAAACCAGATTGAGCGGCAATTGTTACCGTCAAATCATTCCCCATGACTTTAAAACACAACTGATTCATAAGTTCTGGCATAACAGGATTTACTTTCCCTGGCATAATGGAAGATCCTGGCTGAAGCGCCGGCAGATTAATTTCGAAGAAACCAGTACGAGGTCCAGAAGCCAAAATGATCAAATCGCTGCTTATTTTTGCCAATGCAACTGCCATACTCTTAAGCGTAGAAGAATACATTACAAAACCCTGCTGGCTGGTTGTAGCGGCAATAAGATCTTTACTCATTACGATTGGTTTACCTGTAATTTTTGCAAGATGCGTGGCTACTTTTTCTGCATAACCTGGAGAGGCAGTAATTCCTGTACCTATAGCTGTCGCTCCCATATTTTGTTCGCATAGATAAACTTCAGATTTTTTTAAAGCGTTAATTTCCGCATCAAGCTGATTTCCGAAAGCATGAAACTCCTGTCCAACGGTCATTGGCACAGCATCCTGACCTTCAGTTCGTCCCATTTTTATGATGTCTTTAAATTCATCTCCTTTTTTATGGAACGCTTTTGCCAAAAGATCGGCTTCTTTCAGCAGTTTATCGTTATGAAGCAATAATGCCACTTTTATTGCTGTTGGGTAGACATCGTTTGTTGATTGCCCCATATTCAGATCATCATGAGGTTCAATGTATTGGTATTCGCCTTTTTTATGTCCGCTTAATTCCAATGCAATATTGGCCAGAACTTCGTTCACATTCATATTGGCCGAAGTACCAGCGCCACCTTGATATAAATCAACAAGAAATTGATCATGATATTTGCCGTCAATTACAGCTTGACAAGCTTTTTCAATAGCAGCAAGCCTATCTTTTTTGAGTCGGCCCACATCAGCATTCGCACGCGCCGCAGCAAGTTTTACCATTGCAAAAGCCTTAACATACTCAGGATAAAATTGCGTTGTCATCCCGCTTATCTGAAAATTTTCTAACGCACGAGCTGTCTGCACGCCATAGTAAGCATTTGCAGGAATTTGTTTTTCTCCTAGAAGATCTTTTTCGGTTCGGGTCTGAGCATTAAGAGTGCCTAAAGACAATCCGAACAATAGCAGATATTGTACAGTTTTATACATATTTTTCTTTTTTATTGATTAAAAACAAAAGGCTTTTACTGATTTCTTTTATAAAATGATTGTGAGAAATTATATCTAAAAGAAAACTGTATTTTATTTATTGAAGTACTCCAGCCATCGTTGAAATTTTCGCGGTTACCCCACTGAAATTCAACTCCGACCATACAATTTTTTACAGGAGTATACAAAAGGTTTCCTAGAACGTACTGCCCCTTTTTAAAAGCATCATCCGTCTGTCCGTCTGAGTTATCGATATCAATCATAGAATACCCTATTGCAGTGCTAAACTTATCGCTCCAGTTATGATCTAAAAAGGCTACAACTCCAACTAGAGGAAGGGCAACTCCTTTTACCGGAGTTACCGGATTGCCAAAATTGTTTTCGATACCTACATCGACAGGAGCATCATTCATGTAGTTCTGAATTCCTTCGCCATAAACGACCTGCCCTCTAAAAACATCATTTTTACTAAAATTAATGTTGGTGCTTAAATTAAGCCCCCATCCTACAGCATCGCCAGACAAGTCATACTGGTCATTATTTTGGTCTTTCCATTCAATTTTTCGAACTATACCGGCTAACTCAATATACCCCCATTTTGTAGCATGATGGTATTCTGCTGAAAGATCTGGCAACGGAAATCTTGCTTTTACCCCCTGCAGTTCCACACGGTTGGCATAATCACCCTGATCGGCACTTGCTCCAGGTCTCTCTAATGCAATGGTTAAACGGGTATCGCCTTGAATGGGCATGTAGCGAATTTGGATGTTTCTAAAGAAAACCATTCCGGTTGGCCCCCAATATTCAAGCGAATTTGGAAACACACCAATATCCATAAAAGGACTCCAAGTTTGTCCTGCTCCAAATTTTCCTAATTCGGCGTAAGCGTGACGCAGACGAAAAGTAGTCTGTCCAGCGTCTACACCCGTACCGAACAATTCAAACTCAAAGTGTGTTTTTAATTCTCCGATTCCAGTATCAAAATAATTTTTAAAACCTAATCTGGTTTGACGAACCGAAGCGTAGTAACTGCCATCTGGTCCATATTCATTTTTAAATGAAGGCAGTTTAGTCGGCCTTACCACATCATACCAATCTGATTGTATCTGATTGAAATTATAGCCGATATCGGTCATAATAAATCCGTAGATTTCCATACTTTTATTCCCTTCGTCTTGTGCCTGAGCAAAAGCTGAAATGAGAAAACAAATTATAATGGCCCGATGCTTCATCGTTACCATTTGTAAAAACCTTTTCTTCATAATGATTATAGTTTGTTTGTTGTGGGATACTATTTTTCATCTGCTTTTTACAATTCTGGCATAAAATAAAACTCCTTATTATTAAAGAAATCTGCAGGTTACTCAGTCTGCTTTTTTATAACTAAACCATCTTTTTACAAATGCACTTTTTTGAAAAAAAAGAATTCAAAACATTTTCAGACTAAATATTAAACCAATTCTTATTAAAAAAAAGAGTTGTTCGACTGGCATTTATACTGATTATCAAACAAATATAGATAATACTGGGACTCGATTAGAGTTAATAACCGTTACATTTAACGGTTAAAAATATCAGATTAATAATACTAACATGTTAAAAATTTTCATAAATTTATATCTTCATAAATATTTGGTTTTTAACATTTTATACGCCCGTGTGACTTTTTTTATATTAATAATTTAGATAATTTATTATGGAAATAAAAAAAATCCCCTCGGATAAAATCTATGATGAACTGGAAAATGTTTTAAAGTTTTATTCATTTAAGAACTCAACGCTATTAACTAATTTTCTTCGTTATATTGTCACAGAAACTATAGACGAAAGACAGCAGTTCATCAAAGAATATTCTATAGCAGTAAATGCTTTAAGCAGACCCTCTCATTTTAACCCTCATGATGACGCAATGGTTCGCATTCATGCAGGACGATTAAGAAAATTACTTCATGAGTATTATTCAACAGACGGAAAAGATAATTCTGTAATTATTCATGTCCCAAAAGGCGGTTATGTCCCAGAATTTATTCATAATAATAAAATTAGGCATGCTGATGCCCTCGCCAGCATCCAAAAAACAAATCCGGTGATTACAGTTTTTCCTTTTAAATCAATGGTTCTTCGTCCAGATTTGGAAGCTTTTTCGCAGATTCTTTCTGAAGAAATCAGTGCCGAACTTTCCCGTTTTCAGGATATATCTGTCATTGGCCATTTTCCTTCTGAAATTATTTCAAAAATTAATGAAAATATCCTTGAGGCTGCTCAACTGGTCGGAGCAGATTTTATCATTACTGGTCATATCCAAATTATCGATAACAAGCTGCAGATCAGGATAAATCTGATAAATTCTTCTTCGGGCAAATTTGTATTGACAAAGTTATTTACACCCGCTACAATAGATGATGGCATAAGAATCCAGAATGAAATCGTAAAGGATATTGTGGCTTCTATGGGCGGATACTATGGCATTATTTTTAAAGAAATAATAAAAACCGCACCTTCTAAAATAGCAGACAACTCCAGTGTATTAAAGGCAATTTGCAGTTACAATGAATATCAGTCTTATTATTCGATCCAAAATTATGCTAATGCTCTGTCCCATTTAAATGAAGCTGTAGAATTAGCCCCAAACCATGCCATTATTTGGGCAATGCTTGGCGAAATGCATTTGGCTTCTCTTGCCTTGGGATTAGACAATTGCAAAAAAACAATAGAAAAAAGCAGTCATTGCGTCTCAAAAGCCTTAACAATCGATCCCAATTGCCAGCAGGCATGGCATGCGCTGACACTTTTAAACTGCTTTAAAAAAGACCAGGATAATTGTCTGGCCGCTGCAGAACAATGCATAAAAATAAATCCTAATTCATCTGGAATTGCTTCAGGAGTAGGCTGCATGCTTATTTTTGCCGCGTATTTTGAGAAAGGTTTCAACTTGTTAGAAAATGCAATCCGCATAAATCCTTCCCACCCTTGGTGGATTACCATTGGCTATTGCTGTTATTACATTCATAAAAAGGATTATCAGAAGTCTCTGTATTGGGCTGATAAAATGGATTTTAGCGAAACTATCTGGGATTCTTTGCTAAAAGCGGTTTCTCTATCGCTATTGAATGAGGATGCAAAAGCGAAAATACAATTAAATAACCTTCTAGAACTACAACCTCAAACTGCAACAGAAATTAAAGAAATACTTTCTAGCTTTATTTTTTCTGATGAAGTTGTTTTTAGAATGGTAAAGAGCTTGAAAAGAATTGGACTAAAAGATGATCTTTTAAATTAGAAACAAAAAACTGGAAAGATTAGCTTTTAGGCCACTTTCTTTGCTGTTCGTTTTTTCTTTTCTAATAATTTCAGCTGATTTTCGGCACATAAGATTTTCTCGGTCATGCCGTTTTTTTGTATTTCAATGAGATAATGAAAATCTCTTTCTTTTGAAGTCGATTTTATGATTAACCCCTTTTTAAAATCCATTTTTCTTTCGATTATGGTTCCCTTGTAAGATATCCCACTCCATGCCGTGTAGGAAACATCTTGTCCTTTTACAAATTTCATTGTTTTAGCCGTTTGTTCCTAATATTTGCTAATACTTCTAAATCTGAAAAACTAATGTTAAGGGGGGAAATCAGTTTTTCTATTTCGGCGAATGTATAAAGTTTTTACAATCTACAAACCCGTATTTATACCTGTTTTTTTGAATCTTAAATATAGTAATTTTTTCAATGTAAGAATAACCTTGCAAAAAAAATTGATACAATTTAGAACAGCTTCTTTTACTTCTTTTTTAGCATGAATTCCTAGTTTTGAGAGAATGAATTTTCATTTTCAAAAACAACTAAAAAAAGAGCAAAATGGTACAGGAAAGAGTGATGGAAAAGCTGGCAATTTTAGCAGATGCGGCAAAATATGATGTTTCTTGCTCATCGGGACAAAGCACACGCAAAAATAAAAACAAAGGATTGGGTGACACGGGAGGCGGAATCTGCCATGCCTTTACAGAAGACGGCCGATGTGTGTCTCTACTAAAAATTCTGCTTACCAATCACTGTATTTTTGACTGTGCCTATTGTGTCAGCCGAAAAAGCAATGATATCAAACGTGCCGCATTTACGGTACAAGAAGTGGTTGACTTGACGATTGGTTTTTACCGAAGAAATTACATCGAAGGATTATTTCTGAGTTCTGGAATTTTTGACAATGCCGATTATACAATGGAACGTTTGGTTAGAATTGTAAAGAAATTACGGTTAGAAGAAAATTTTAATGGGTACATTCATCTCAAAGCGATTCCTGGCGCAAGCGAAGAATTACTGAAAGAAGCTGGATTATATGCCGACCGTCTGAGCGTAAATGTCGAAATGCCGACAGAACAAAGCCTTAAACTGCTCGCTCCAGATAAAAATCACAAAGACGTCATAAAACCAATGCAATATCTTAAAAACGAAATCATTGGTTATCAAGAAGAGAAAAAATCCAATTACAAAACACCGCTTTTTGCTCCAGCAGGACAAAGCACGCAAATGGTAATTGGCGCAACAAAAGAAAATGATCTGGAAATTCTCGGAATGGCCAATTATTTTTACGAACAAATGAAAATGCGTCGGGTGTATTATTCTGGTTATGTGCCTATAAGTTATGACAACAGACTTCCCGCTATTGGAACTCCAGTTCCTATGATTCGTGAAAACCGTTTGTATCAGGCCGATTGGCTAATTCGCTATTACGGATTTAATGTAAATGAAATTGTGGGATTTGATCAGCCAAATCTTGACTTGGACATTGATCCAAAATTAGGTTGGGCCTTGCGAAATCTGCATCAGTTTCCAGTTGATATTAATTCAGCTGATTTAGAATTGATTCAGCGCATTCCTGGAATCGGATTTTTGAGCGCAAAAAAAATTATCGCTGCCAGAAGGTTTAAAAAATTACAACCCGAAGATTTAAAGAAATTAGGAATTGCCTACAGCCGTTCAAAATTCTTTTTGGCTTTTTCGTCGCCTTTCTATATGCAGAAAGACCTGACGCCTATTCAAATAAAAAGTCAGATTTTAAATTTACAGAACAGTAAATACAAAAACAATTTTTCGAACCAGCTCGCATTATTTTAATTCTAATGACACAACTGCTTTATGATGGAAGTTATGAAGGCTGGCTTACAGCTGTTTTTGAAATCTACGAATACAAACTCAAAGATGTTGTTTTTGCCAAAGAGGAGATTTCAAATACTTTGCTTTTCTCAGAAATTCAGCTTGTAATAACTGATAATGGTAAAGCAAACCGAGTTTTAAATGGTTTGGAGCAACGCCTCTCCCATCATGGTTTTAATAACCTATATTTTGCTTTTTTATCTGAAATGGATCAGATTGAAGAAATCTTGTTTCGCTTTGTCCAATATGTTTTTTCGAGTCCAATGAATATCGAAGGAGATTTAAGCCGAAACGAAGTATTGAACGTAAAAAAAGCGGCACATTTAACAGGGAAAGAAAGCCATAGAATGAAAGCTTTTGTTCGTTTTAAACTAACAAAAGACGGATTATATTATGCCATCATAGAACCCGATTGTGATGTTTTACCGCTTATTGAACAGCATTTTAAAAACCGATATGCAGACCAGCGCTGGCTCATTTACGACGCTAAACGCAAATACGGAATTTATTATGACCTTGAAAATGTCTCTACGGTCGAAATGCAGTTTGAGTCCAATCCTTCTTCCAGTTCTTTGGCCGAAAGAAATGATGAAAATGAAGAATTTTTCGAGAATTTATGGCGCAATTATTTTAAGAGTGTCAATATCGAATCGAGAAAAAACACCAAACTTCATATCAAACACATGCCAAAACGATATTGGAAAAACCTAACAGAGAAAATTCCAAACCTCAACAAAAGATGATATTACCAAATCCGATAGGTCTAAATCAAGAATATGCTTTTAACACATAGAAACATAGATTTTTTTACACTAAAAAAGAAGACAAGAGAAACAAGTTTCAACACATAGGGAAGCTATGTGCGTTAAAATAGTGAAACGCCTTTTTTAAAGACTTCAAAAACTATATCTCTATGTGTTAAAATACTTTAGACAAAGAGATATTACTTGCTTTTCTTAAGCGCATCCAGCAATTCAACCATATCAACTACTGCATAAGTTGAACAATAATCAGATACAGCATAAGGCAGAATTAAACTGTTATTATGAATAATCGCTCCGCAGGAATACACCACATTTGGCACATATCCTTCTCTTTCATCTTCCAATGGAGAAAGCAAAGGTTCTGTCAATCTTCCTATTTCTTTTGAAGGATCGTCGAGATCAAACAATGAGGCACCAATGCAATAGCGTCTCATAGCTCCAACTCCATGCGTAATTACAAGCCATCCTTCTTCTGTCCAAAGCGGAGATCCGCAGTTCCCAATCTGTGTCAACTCCCAAGTATAGCGTGGTTCTTGCAGTAAAATTGGAGTATTCCATTGCGTTACTCGATCAGAATACATAATATAATTGTTTACACCGTCAATTCTGGCTAGCATAGCATATTTGCCTTTTATTTTTCGAGGAAACAATGCCAGATTTTTATTCTGCGCTCCTTCTCCATGAAGCGGCATAACTCTAAAACTATAAAAATCTTCGGTAGAAATTAATTTCGGCAAAATTGTATGTCCGTTATAAGCCGTATACGTTGCCATAACACGCGAAGAACCGTTATCATCTGTAAAACGTACAAAACGAGCATCTTCTATTCCACGGCTCTCTGAATCAGAAATCGGAAAAATGACACGTTCTGTAATATCCGAATCATGTTTGAACTGCAAATCGTAAAAAGAATTAGCCAACCACAGTATTTCTTCCAGTGCTACTTTTCTTTCTTCGCGAATTAAAGGATCTTTTAAAGACTCAATCAGCAAATTTTTAAGGACCGCAAATTCAAACTCATCTGGAAGATCCTGCATAATCTGAGCAATATATTTGTCTGCTGTGTGCATTTCGTACAGCTTACTAAGGAATCGCTCTTTATTAAATAAGGTTTTATGTTCGATTTCTGCCTTATCAATATGATTTCCTATTTTCATGATATGCAGATTGTTATCTCGATCCAAAATGGCTCTTCTAAAAACAATTGACGAAATATGACCTTCACCAGTGGCTCGAAAAGAAATTATAACGCGTTTTTCGCCTGCCTCCAATCCGGTCTGATCAAAATCTTCTACAATTGACGGATTAAAAATCGCCGCCGATTCTATGGCGTACTCCATCGTACAATAAGATCCAATAAGCATTTTACGGTCTAGAGACATGGCTTCGTAATCAATCTGCATGCCTTCTATTATAGGACGAATTCTTTCACAGTGTCTAAAAAAAACTGCCGAAATATTTCGGTGTCTTCTCGCAAATTCACGAAGCGTCTGCTCTAAAGTCTGTAATACCTGTTTCTCGTCCAGCATCATTATCCGAAGTACCATTTGCTGGGTTCTTTCTTGCCCATTCATAAAATATCGGGCAACAACTCTTTTTGAATCTGGTAATAGTTTTATATTTTTTCGGACAACGGATACTCGCATAACTGGAAAATTTTATAACAATAACATTTAAGGAATCTTTTATTACACAACAAGTTAATAATTTTTGTTAAAGAAAAAAACTTAATTTTTTATTAAAACTTTGAATTGGTCTAATAATCCAAGTCTTTTTTATGCCAGTTTCATCAAAAGTTTTTTCTTAATTTCGTCTCTACATCAGCAGCTTAAAACCAATGAAAAATAAAGTTAAATTTTTGAGAGAAGAACAGAATATGACTCAAAATGAACTTGCCGAAAAATCGGGTCTTTCATTGCGAACCATTCAACGAATCGAAGCGGGAAGTATTCTCAAAGGCTTTACCTTAAAAACCATTGCCGAAGCTCTGGAAACTAATCCCGAAAACCTCATTTTAAAAAATGAAAATATTCAGATAGAAAGAGCCAAACTCATTAATCTTTCTGTTTTATCAGGACTTATTATTCCGTTTGGGAGCATTATTTTTCCTTTAGTGTTAACTTACAAAACGCAAGATCCAAAAAATAAAGAATTAGGAAAACAAATTGTAAGCATTCAAATTATTTTAAGTCTTATCCTTTCGGTTTTAATGATTGCATGTCCGTTCATCCAAAATTCATTTCCGCTAAAGTTTCCGCTTTTCATTATTCCTTTAATTGCAATTTTAAGCTTAAAACTCATTATCGTTATTCTAAACGGAATCAGTTTAAATAAAAAACAAGATCTTGCTATAAAACTGAAAAACAACTTCTTATAACACAAGTCATGAAAATGACGTAAAACTGTCGTATTGTTTTTGCACAAAAATCGGAAACGAAATCCGAATCTTGCAGAAAAAAACAGACCATGAAATTGTTTAAGAAAATTGCAACCGTATTTTTAGTTATTATCGTTTTATTCTTGGTGGGAGGATATCTTTATTTTCAAAAGAAATTCACTCCACCAGAAAACTATTTGAAGATTTCAGGAATTGCCGAAAATATTCCGATAAAATGGATTTCTAGCAACGAAAACTCCCATTCAGCTTTACTTTTACCCATAAAAATAAAAGGCATTGATAGAACATTCTATATGCAGTTTGACTCAGGTTCTGCTGTTACTGTTTTCTACAAAAAATCATTAGAATCAATTGCGGAAAAATTTCAAAATCAGTTAAAAATCGATAATGAAAACTCCTCGATTTCTAGTGCTTTTAGAATCGGAAAAATGAATGTGGCTTCAAGTGATTTTGAAGTTTTAGATTATGGCGAAAAAATCAGTTTCGATAATCCAGATGCCGAAAATATAATTGGTACAATCGGAACCGATTTATTAGAAAAGCGAATTACCATTTTAGATTTCAAAAACAACCAATGTTCGTTTATTGAAAAAATTAAAGAAGATACTTTTACCGATTTTGAGTTCAAAAAACGTAAAATTCTTATTCCTTCAGTTATCGAAAATGAGAACCTAAAACTACTGTACGATACCGGAACGAGCGGTTATGAACTCATTACAACAAAAGAAATCTGGCAACAATACCGCAATAAAAACAGTGCGATAAAAACCGAAAAAGGAAATTCATGGGGAAACACTCTGAGCGTTTATTCCGCTTCCGCGAAAAAGAAAATACAATTTAAAAATACAACATTGAATTTATCTGAAGTGACTTACATTGAAGGCACGTCAAGCCTTCAAAAATTCTTAATGAAACGCTCGGGGATGCAGGGAATGATTGGCAACAAACTTTTCCTGAATCACAAATTGATTTTGGATTGCAGAAACGAAAAATTCAAGTTGGAGTAAAAAGTAAATTCTATAATACTAAACTGTTTTATGAATTGATTTTGATGATATTTTTGACGTTTTCGATAAAAGTTTCGGTGTCTTTGATTTCCTGTTTAATCAACTGATGATGATCAGCTAAAGCGTGCTGTTCCATCATATCTTTTTTTAAATATTTAATCATCGATTCCAGGCTTCTAGTATCATTTTGATTTTGTCTTTTTAATTCTCGCTGTTTACTTTCCAGATATTTTAAAGTCTCTTTTAACTTTTGTACGTCTAATTTTCCCAATCCTTCTTTTTTAACATTTATAAAAACAATAGCTGGAAATGTAATACTATTCAATATGCTCCAAAAACCAATACCATTTGAATTTGCCCCATTCCCAGCCATTGTTATTGATACTTACGTACAAATTGATTTTTTGGATTTAAGAAAATTCATATTTTTTCTAACGCCTCTCTCTTTAAAAAACAACTAATTGTTTTACAGCATTTTACACAAAAGACATACTAAGTGAAGCTAAGCTATCTGTAAAACATACAACTTTCAGACTCTCAAAACATTAGCTAAAATCATCTAAAATTGTGAATATCTATTTAAAGATTTAACTATTATTTCTGCTGTAAAATTTATCTTTGGCATCCTTAAAATTTAAATAGAGATGAGCGCAGTTTGGTACGAATGCAAAGTAAAATATAGAAAAACAGATGAAACTGGAGGACAAAAAGTTTTAACCGAACCTTACTTGGTGGATGCCTTGTCTTATACAGAAGCTGAAAAAAGAATGACTGAGGAAATGGCCGCTTATACCAGTGAAGAATTTAAAATCACGGCTATCAAAGTGGCAAATTATGCCGAAATTCATCCTTTTGAAAATGCAGACAGATGGTTTAAATCTAAAATCACTTTAATCGCTTATGATGAAGAAAGCGGTAAAGAAAGAAAAACTAGTATGTATATGCTGGTTCAGGCCAATGATGTTCGCGAAGCTTATGACAATACACTTCACATAATGAAAAATACAATGGGCGAATATTCTATTCCAGCTATTTCGGAAACTGCAATTATGGATGTTTTCCCTTATTTCAGCGGTGAAGAAGGCGAAACAGAAATGTTGGAAAGATTTAATGCCCTAAAAGCTTCTAAACCAGAAAAGCCAGAAGCAGAAATAATTGACCACATGGAATTTGAAACTGTCGAGGAATAAATCCATGAAAAATTGGAATAAAAAAGCAAAATAGAATTCTATTTTGCTTTTTTTATTTTAAACTATTTTAATACAACATTTTTGCCAATGGTGTTACTGCAGAAGCAGATTTTGGCAATAAAGCGGTAAGTGTATCAAATTGTGTTGGACTGATATTTTTTTTCATTTTAGATATAAAAGACTCTCTAGTAGTCGTCATTTTAGAAGTATAACCTGCCTTGTCGGTGGCCATTGTGGGCAAAATGTTCTTCTTTTTATTTAAAGTTTCATTTACCAATGAATTTACAATCGGCTTTTGAGCATCGGTTAATTTTAATTTTGGAGATAAAACTCCCATAACCTGATTTGCAATACTAGCAACATCAAAAGCGGGCACAGCCGTTGTTGACGCCTTACTGGCCGCCTTTGTTACGTCTCCTATACTTTGTGCATTTGCAAATGAAATTGTCCCCAAAAAGACAACTAAAATAAATAATTTCTTTTTCATGGTATTTTCTTTTAAAGTTATTTGCTTGATACTAAAGGTAATAAAAATGTAAATTCAATTGACATTCCAAAACCATAAATATCTAATAATCTGTATTTTACACAGTTCCAACAAGAAACATTCATACTATTCAAAAATCAAAATAAGTTCTATCTTAGCTACAGAATTATGTGTTGACTTGAAACCAATTACAACACAAAAGCCAAAACCAACCTAACCAAAATCTGCATGAACAAAAAAACATTTATTTTAATTGGGTTTATTATTTTAAAATTCATTCTACAATATGTTTTAATTAGTCCAGAATACGATTTGCAGCGTGATGAATATTTGCATCTCGATCAGGCAAATCATTTGGCTTGGGGCTATTTATCGGTTCCGCCTGTCACTTCTTGGCTTTCGTATCTTATTCTGCTGCTTGGAAATTCGGTTTTCTGGGTAAAGTTCTTCCCTGCCCTATTTGGCGCCTTGACGCTTTTGATAGTCTGGAAAACAATAGAACTTTTAAAAGGTAATCTTTATGCTCTAATTCTTGGTGCTTTATGTGTATTGTTTTCGTGTTTGCTTCGTTTAAATACACTGTATCAGCCAAACTCTTTTGACGTTTTATGCTGGACTGCATTTTATTATGTTTTAATACAATACATTACTGCCGAAAATACAAAATGGCTCTATATAGGAGGCGTAGTTTTCGCCTTTGGCTTCTTGAACAAGTACAATATTCTGTTTTTATTCCTCGGATTAGTTCCAGCCATTTTACTTTCACAACAGCGAAAAATACTCGCAAAAAAAGAGTTTTATTTTGCCTTGATTTTAGGTTTAATATTAATTCTGCCAAATCTTTATTGGCAGTACAGCAATCATTTTCCGATTGTGCACCACATGAAAGAATTGGCAGAAACCCAATTGGTGAATGTCGATAGAGCCAATTTCCTAAAAGAACAGATTCTCTTTTTTATTGGTGGCTTATTGGTGATTTTAGCTGGACTTTATGCGGTTTTATTGTATCAGCCTTTCAAAAAGTTCCAGCTCTTTTTTGCGACGTTTGTTTTCACACTATTAATTTTTATTTACTTCAAAGCAAAAGCGTATTACGCAATCGGATTATATCCAATTTACATTGCTTTTGGAGCTGTATTTTTATCTCAAATCTTAAACAATGGATGGAAACGTTTTCTGAAACCTGTTTTTATCTTGATTCCGATATTGTTTTTTATTCCGATGTATGATATTGCCTTTCCAAATAAAAGTCCTGAATATATTGTAGCGCATTCAGAGAAGTACAAAAAAATGGGAATGCTTCGTTGGGAAGATGGTAAAGACCATCATTTGCCTCAAGATTTTGCCGATATGCTGGGTTGGAAAGAATTAGCCAGAAAAACAGATTCGCTTTATGCATTATTACCCAACCAAAAAGAAACTATTGTGCTCTGCGACAATTACGGACAAGCTGGAGCGATTAATTATTATACTAAAAAAGGAATAAAAGCTGTTTCTTTCAACGCTGATTATCTCAATTGGTTTGACCTCAGCATTAGATACAAAAACTTGATTCGTGTTAAGGATTTTGAAGAAAACGATAAAGAAATGAAAGAAACAAGTCCGTATTTTGAATCTTCGGTTATTGGTGGTGAAGTTACAAATCAATATGCTAGAGGATATCGCGCTACAATTTTTGTTTTTACGAATGCTAAAATTGACATCAATAAAAGATTAGAGCAGGAAATCAACGAAGAAAAAAATAAGATCATAAATGATTAATTTCAGAGACATATCGTATTTAAAAACGGGAAATTCAAAACAGCATGCGGCATTTCATATTTTGACCAAACATCATATTTTGGAAAATCTTGCCGAATTTGATCCTATTTTAGTTGGCACGATTCCGATAAATATTGATGTCAAAAACAGTGATTTGGATATTGTCTGTTATTGGAAAAATAAATCCGATTTTATTGAGAGAATTAAATATCTATTTGAAAAGGAAAACCGTTTTTCGATTCGAGAAATTGTAATTGATAATCAAGAATCAATAGTAGCAAACTTCTTTATTGAGGCTTTTGAAATCGAAATCTTCGGGCAAAATATCCCTACAGAACTTCAAAATGGCTACAGACATATGGTAATTGAAGACCAAATTCTGCGTTCTAAAGACGAAAACTTTAGATTAGAGATTATAAAACTGAAAGAAAGCGGCATAAAAACCGAACCTGCATTTGGCTTGCTACTAGGCTTAAACGGAAACGTTTACCAGGAATTATTGGATTATAAAGTCTAAGAAAAATCGTCTCTTTTAGAAATTATAGAAAATAAAGTACAAAAATTATTTGCATAACCGTATTTAGTGTGTATCTTTGCACCTGAAACATCGCGGGATAGAGCAGTAGGCAGCTCGTCGGGCTCATAACCCGAAGGTCACAGGTTCGAGTCCTGTTCCCGCTACTAAGAAAAAAAGCTTCAGATTTCTCTGAAGCTTTTTTTATTTTTACAAACTTTTATATTTGCTGCGTTCACAAGCGTGACGCTCGCGCTAGCAACGAAAACATATCAGATTACTATTATTTCCAGTTCTGTTTCGGTATGCATCACACATGCCCATTTGTTATTTTCTTTCACCCAAGTCGAAGTGCAGACACACTTTATGGGCGCTTTTTGACTTTGATCTGCTATCTCAAAATCGAGACGATATCCTATTACGGCAGTATTTTCGGCAATTAGCTTTTCTTTTACATCATAGATGTTCAGCACTTTTATTTTATTGGTCTGTCCAGAGTCAAACATATTTTTGAACTCAGTCTCGCTGATGCTCTGAACACCATTTTTTCCGGCAACTATGCAAGGAAAAAATGTCAAATTCCTTACTATTTCGTAGTCATTATTCTCAACTCCTTGCCAGTATTTTTTTTCCAATTCTATAATTTGTCCTTCCATATTATCTCGTTGTTAATTAGACATTTCATAAATTTCAGCTTAATATTGAAACAAAGCCTTTCTTTTAACCTAGATTTATTCAACTTTTTAATTATAAATCAGGCTTTGAACCTTTTGAAATTATAGATCTCATCACTCCAGGAAACCATCTCTGCAACCAGACAGCCAGTTTACCATGACCTGTAAAAATGTAATTTCTCTTTCGTTTCAAAATAGCACTTATCATCACCTTCGCCGCTTTATCTGTCGGCCACATTAAATTTGACGGTCGTGGATCTGACTGTTCTGGATACCAAATTCCGTCATTGTCAATTCTTGCAATTTCAGAAACCACAAATCCGGGATGCAACGTAGTACAACTCACACCTGTTCCCATTAATTCAACCTGCAAAGTCTGACCAATAGAATTTACAGCAGCTTTTGAAGCACCGTATGCACCAACATTAGGATTAGGAAGATAAGCACCTACGCTTCCGACCAAACCAATTCTTCCTTTGTTTTTCTTTAAATGTGGCAATGCATATTTTACCGTTAAGGCTAATCCTGTAACATTGCCTTGCAATTGCCTATTCCAATCTTTGGCTGTTAGATTTTCGATACTTCCAGAAATGCCAAAACCAGCATTAGCTACAACCACATCCAAACGTCCCCAATCTTTAATAATTTGTTGGACTGCATTTTCAATAGAAGCTTCTTCCATTATATCACAAGGAATTACCAATGCTTCTCCGCCTGATTGTCTAATCGTGTCAGCAACTTTATCCAATAGTTCTTCACGTCTTGAAGAAAGAACTACTTTATATCCTAATCTTACGCATTCAAAAGCCATTGATTTTCCAATGCCAGATGAAGCGCCAGTTATCCAAATTACTTCTTCTTGTGCTTTTGTCATTATTACAACTTCAAACCTCTAATTTATTCATTATAAACTAGATAACCAAAACTAAAAATTTATACTCGTATGTTTACGATCGGACTTTTCGCTAGCAAAGGAAATTGATATCTAAAAATAAAAATTGCTCAAAGTCAAATACATTTGCTTTTCAATTGAGCACTTCGAAGAGTCTAGGCAAGCTACTAAACCATTCTCCACTTTCAGTTCAGAGTTTTTTTTTATTAACTTATAACTTTCAGGTTCAAACAATATGAAAAATGAGAAAGACTGAAATTCCAGAAAACACAATTACCCTCACTTAGAACATAAACCACGAGAAAAACCTATAAAAATATTCTTTCAAAAACAAAAATCATCAATATTTCTAAAAATTATTTTTCTCTAACAAAGACAATAACCCTTTAGCGCAAACTCAAAACAACCAATTATTAATCAAATAAATACAACATCTTTAACTTACTTTATCCACAAATAATCTGGATTCAAAAAAAATTCCAATCAAAAAAAATCAAAAAGTTTTTTCAAAAATGCTTTGGATATCTCAAAAATAATCGCACTTTTGCACCCGCAATAGCAAAGCAGGTCCGTTCGTCTATCGGTTAGGACGCCAGGTTTTCATCCTGGTAAGGGGGGTTCGATTCCCCCACGGACTACTTACTAAGACAAAGCTTCAGAGAAATCTGGAGCTTTTTTTGTTTATATTTACTCCGTTAAATGTTTTAAAAGAAGACAGTCAAAAAACTCAACCCAAATCTTAAAATGAAACACAAATTAATAGCCCTTTTATTTGTATTCGCCTTTGCAAATATGTCTGGCCAAGCGCCCGCCAGCAAAACTAACTACACAAACAGCAATTTGCCAGCAGAAGAAGCTGTTACCAGCAAATCTTTAAAACCGCTTAAAAAGATTTCTCTAGACGACACTTCCCTTTTAATCTACGATTATGACGGTTCACTTTTTTCATGGGACTTAGAAGTTGAAAGCATTGTCTGGACTGTAAAAGCTTCAGATGCTCATACTGAAATGTGCGCCAATAAAATAACCCTACAGGACGGAATTGTGTATATTCCGTTTATTAATGGAGAAATTTATGCGGTCGATAATGGAACGGGAACTATTTTCTGGAAATCTAGAATAGGAAACTTCACAGACAAGATTGTCCTAAAAGACCAAACTCCAATTATAGCTAACGGAAAACTTTTTATAACAGCTCAAAATCAAAATCAGAGCAGTAATCTATATGCTTTGGACTTAAAAGATGGAAGTTTGGCTTGGAACTACAAATTTGACACTCCAAACAGCGATATTGAGCCATTATTTTTCGACAATAAGATCTTTACCCAAAGCGGAACAAATGTGTACTGTTTTGAAGCTAATACTGGAAAATTGCTTTACCAGAAAAGTTTTGATGAAACCATGACCGGAAAACCTGTTACAGATGGTGAAAGTGTTTTTATTGCCGGCGACAAAAATTGGCTATACGCTTTAAAACCAAATAGCTTAGATGTTTTATGGCAATTTAAAATAGAAGAAAACCAGAACAATGTAAAAGAACGCATCGTTTGCCACGACAAAAAACTATATTTTGCGGCACAAGGCCCAGAAGTTTCATCTATTTATGCTGTTGATTCTAAAACAGGAACGCAGCTTTGGAAAACAGATTTTAAAGGTGATAATGTCCAATACATCGTTAAAGAAGTTGATAATCTTTGGGGGTATACTCTTAACAAAAAACTTTTTGAATTGGATTTATCAAACGGAGAAATTGCTTTTGAAGAAAAACTAACCACTTTGCCTATTTCAAACATTGAATTTCCTGCCGATGACAACTTGCTTTACTATTATTGCGATGCCGGTTTAATTCAATTTGATTTAAAGGAAAAAGACGAAAACGTATATTATATGCGCACTTCTCTTACAGACAACCCATACAGTGCTTTTATCAAGATAATTAGATAATAGCTTCTCGCTTTTCAAAATAAAAAAAGACCATTTTTTCAAATGGTCTTTTTTATGCTCTTTTGAGAAAAATTTATGCTCTAAACAAAGCATATTTATTGTAGTTGTACAAAACTTTATCATAAGGAACATAAAGCGAAACTATTTTCTCTGATGATTCATTGAACGTAATTCCGTTATGTTTTCTAAACAAATAAATTTCTTTCAGACAATTAGAAAGACTCTGGTGAATTTCACTTGTAAAAGTTGGCAGTTTTTTGTCACCTACCAAAAGATCAATTTGGTAGTTTGAACTACTTTTTGATAAGTTGTTACCAATAATTCTAAGTGTAAAAGTTGTTGGTTTTCCGTATTGTTCTCCCTGATATTGCAATGTCATGATTTCTTCTTATTAAGTGATTAGTAATACCGCTGATTAATCGGTTTTTGGTTCTCTGGATACTTTTATTAAAATTATAAAATTTTGGACAAACTTAAAAAATTCAATTCTAAATTAAATGTTATTTTTTGTGATAAAGTAACCTCTAAAAACCATAAAACCGTAACAAGGTTACGGTTTTGGCAATTAACTAAATATATTTAATCAACTTGTTTAACGAGTGTAAAATTCATTCATAAGCATCGATTAATTTTTGGGTAAACTATTGTAATTTATTTTCTTGGTTTATTTCTAATAAAAACGGATTTCCGTTTTCGTCTATCATGGTCATATTTAAAGCATCTAATAATGCTGTCTTTTTTGAAACTTCGCCTGTAAATTTATTGTACGAAAGATTCAATTCTTGCAACTTGCTAAGCTTTTCAATTTCTTGCGGAATTGTGCCTGTAAAATCATTGTCAAATAAACTAAAATTTTGCAATACATTCCAATTAATAATTTCATTTGTCAAATTTCCTGACAATTTATTATTATTCAGCAGCAATACTTTTAGTCCTGAAATTTTATAAATCGAAACAGGCAGTTTTCCATTAATTTCGTTGTTAAAAACAGCTAAAATTTCCAACTGATTCAACTTTCCAATTTCTGACGGAAGCTCTCCTGAAATATTATTCATAAAAAGCTCTAAATCTTTCAATTTTACCAATTGGCAAATGGAAGACGGAATTACGCCAGATAATCTATTCTCACCAAGATTGAGCAATTCTAATTCCTTCAAATTAAAAATTGACGAAGACAAACTTCCTTCAATTTTATTCTTTTCCAGATTCAGCGATTCTAAATTTGTAAGATCGTAAAGAGCTTCAGGCAATTCTCCCTGCAGATTATTATCTGCCAGATTCAGCGCCACAACTTTTCCGTTTTCTGCTTTAACACCGTACCAAGTAGAAACAGACAGACTTAAGTCCCATTTGTTTTTCCATTGCAAACCATTTGTTGCATGATACAATTTTATAAGCGCCTCTTTTTCTTTATCCGAAACGGTATCTGCCAAAACGTTTAGCGAAAAAGCAAATAATAAAGAAAGGGTTACTAAAATTTTCATAACAGATTTGGGGATTTGTTATTAGCGTAAAATTATGCAATTCAAAGCTATAATATACTAAATATCGACAAACTGTTGAAAAAAATTTTATTCGTAAGACTTATATTACTTTTAATTATTTTCTAAAACCTGCATTTTTTTTGATTACATTTGACTAACTAATTCTAAAAACCTCATATTATGCAAATTAACTTCGTTGCTTTGTTTACAGCAGCCATCGTCACACTCGTAACCGGTTTTATCTGGTACAGCCCAAAAGTATTCGGAACTATCTGGATGAAGGAAAATAATTTTACTCAAGAAGAGCTAAGAAAAGGAAATATGCTTAAAATCTTCGGACTTACGTATATTTTCTCATTAATGATTACCATGACTTTAATGTCGCTTACCATCCATCAGTCTGGCGCAGTCGGAATGGTTGGCGGACCACCGTTGATTGATAGCGCAAAACCTTCATTTGCCGCTTTTATGGCAGATTACGGAATGGCATACAGAACTTTTAAACATGGCGCGCTTCACGGTTTTATGTCAGGATTATTTTTTGCTTTTCCTTTAATTGGAATCAATGGTTTGTTTGAAAGAAAATCTTGGAAATATATTTTTATCCACAGCGGCTATTGGATTCTTACCTTAACGCTTATGGGCGGAATCATCTGCGGATTTGCCTAACATCAATTATAAAAAACCCGTTTGAAAAATTCTCAAACGGGTTTTCTTAATAATAACTTAAAGCAGTTTAGTTATTACAAATATTATCTAATTTTGAAGAAATTAGCTCACTCTTTTGAATACAACATATTCTTTCCAGATTTACAAAAGCGCATCATTACTGCCTTTAGAATGGAACTCGCTCGCAGCAAATAATATTTTTTTGACACGAGAATATCTCGAAGTACTGGAAAATTCATGTCCAGTAAATATGACTTGTCATTTTGTTGGTCTTTTTGAAGAGAAAAAACTAATCGGAATTGCATTAACACAGTTCTTATTTGCAGAAAAACTCGAATCTTTTGGAGAACGCGACAAATGCTTAAAAACTTCGGTGCGTAATTTTGCTTTAAAGAATTTTGCTTCTCACGTTTTATTCGTCGGCAACAATATGCTTACAGGGCAAAATGCCTTTATTTTTGACAAAAGCGCCAAAGAATCAAAAGCCATTAAAACACTTCACAAAGCAATTAATCAGCTTAAAAAAGATTTAAAAGAAAGCGGAAAAAAGGTGCACATCACCAGCATAAAAGATTTTACGGCAAAAGAAATTGAACCGCTTCAGACTGAATTCAAAAATAATTATACGTTTTCCACTCAACCTAATATGATTTTTGAAATCAGTAAAAACTGGAAGACAGAACAAGATTATATTGATGCTTTATCCAAAAAATATCGCGATCAATACAAACGAGCACGAAAAAAATCGGAGGGAATTGTAAAACAGCAAATGTCCCTTTCTGATATTAAACAATATGAAGACGTTATTTACGATTTGTATTTTCATGTTGCTAAAAATGCCCCTTTCAACACTTTTTTTCTAGCTCGCAATCATTTTAGTTTTTTTAAAGAAATAATGGGCGATAATTTTCTTCTGTACGGTTATTTCTTAGATGAAAAACTAATCGGTTTCAATACTTTAATCAAAAATGGTGAAGTAATGGACACGTACTTTTTGGGTTATGACGAAAGCATTCAGCGCGAAAAAATGTTATACTTAAATATGCTCTACGACATGATTGGATATTCTATCAAAAAAGGTTTCAGTGAAATCGTCTTTGCCAGAACTGCTCTTGAAATTAAAAGTTCTGTTGGCGCAAAACCTGTAAAAATGTACGGTCTAATTACACATAGCAACGCTTTAATCAATCACAATATTTCTAGATTTTTTAATTATTTGGAACCCAAAACAGAATGGCAGGAGAGAAATCCATTTAAATAAAAGATGTCGCTCCGTTGGAGCTTATGGCACTTTTGAATCAAACTATTTTCTATAAATATTTCGCTCCCTACGGAGCTTTTTTTTAAGCTCTGGAAAAGCAAAATATTTATAGAAAAAAAATAGCAAAAAGATAAAAAGCTCTGGCGGAGCGATATATCTGGCACACCAAGAATTCTTCAATCAAATCAAGGCACAGCAATTTTCATCTGTTTATGTAAAATATGAATTTCTAATGAAGTCTGCGCTCCGCAATATTCTCCATCAATCTGAAAGTTAACGGGATAATCTGTTTTAATTTCAGCTTTATCCGTTGAGATAATTACAATATCATCAGAATCAATAGGCATATTTCCGGTAATTATTTTTCCAATTAAAAGTAAATCAAGACTTTTTAAAATAACGAGCTCAAACCTTCCATCATTCATTGCACCATTTGGATTGATGATGACGCCTGTTCCGTATTTCTGAGAATTGGCAATTACAATCATTCGCGCTACATGCTCAACTGTTTTATTATTTGCTGAAATTGTTGCCACAAAAGGCTCTTCTGATTCTTTAAGGGTCGTGAAAGCCTGGAGTGCGTATCCCCAAAATCCACGAACATCACTTTGCTCGTAGTTTTTAACCAGATTGGCATTCAAGCCAAGATCACTCAGATGGATACTTTTTTTGCCGTTGATGCAAATCATATCCATTTCGATATAATGATGCAAAAACGCTATTTTAAGGTTCTCCTCTATTCCGTCTGGAAGATTTAAGTCCACCGAAAGCCCGTTTGCAGAACCTGCGGGCAAAATTCCGATTATAACATCATGCTCTTCCATTGCTTCAGCCACCATTTTTATGGTACCATCTCCTCCAGCAACAATAATTCGTTCTGGTTGAAATTCATCGTATAAAGATTGTATGGCTCTTAAATCATTTTTCCCAGTCGTTTCATATACCTCTAAATTAAAATGATTGGTTGCCGCAAACTCTTCTACAGCATCAATTAAATCAGATTTATCCAAATCTCCAGAAATCGGATTTACAACAAACAGAATATTCTTTTTCAAAATTTTATTTTTAAAACCAATTAAATTAAGTAAATTACAGTTACATAAATATACGTAATTAATGAAACCAATTCTACAATTATATCGAGGTTATGCAAATGAGCAAGAGTTAATTGTAATGGGACACGTTTTAAAAAGGGAAAACAAATACAATTTTGAGAAGAGGAAATTAAAAAATGCCACTTCTATCCTTAAATTGTTTAGAATAAAAACCATTAAAAATTTTGATGTTTACCTTCACTACAATAACGAAGTCATTCACACCAAGACATTAGATGATGGCTACTTCAAATTCTGTATCCCATTAGAAAAAGAAACACATTTTGGATGGATGACTTATGAAGTCAGCTTAAAATATCGCCATGAAACCACAACTTGCAAAGGCAGTTTTATAAGACCACATAAAGGAAAACTCGGAATCATATCGGACATAGATGATACTTTTCTGATTTCGCATACGAATAATATCTTTCGAAAAATTTACATTTTATTATTCAAAAACGTCAATGACCGTAAAGTCTTCAATGATGTTGTAGCACATTATCAGGCTCTGAGCCAAGCAGGAAGAAACAATCCGGAAGAAGGGAATGCCTTTTTTTACATCTCCAGCAGCGAATGGAATTTATATCGATTTATTGCCAAATTTACCAGAATTAACAAACTGCCCAAAGCCGTTTTTTTGCTAAAAAATATAAAAAGAGGCATTACCGATTTCTTTATGAGTGGAAGAGGAAATCACGATCATAAATTTGAAAAAATCAAGCATGTTGTCGAGTTCTATCCAACGCTTAAATATGTTTTAATGGGCGATGACTCTCAGCATGACCCAAAACTCTACGAAAGAATCTGCAAAATATTTCCCGTGACTGTAGTTGCTGTTTATATTAGACAAACTGGAAAATCTCAGAAAAAAGAAGTAAAAAAAATCTTGAAGAATTTAGAAAGCTTAAATGTTTCTGTATGCTATTTTAAAGAAAGCAGCAAAGCAATTGAACATTCTCGATCGATTGGAATTATTAAGTAGTTTGTTTCATGTTTCATGTTTCATGTTTCATGTTTTAAGCTGAACTGAGTAAATATTTAACCGCAAAGCACGCTAAGTTCTTTGATCTTTGAAGTTTTAAAAACGCAAAGTTCGCAACGCTATTTATTGATAAAGCTTTGCGAACTTTGTACATTATAAAGTGGAATCTATAAAAAACTTAGCGTGCTTTGCGGTAAAAATTACTCGTCAAGATAGCAACTTGAAACCTTAAACTTGAAACAAAAAAACTAAGCATTAAAACTATCAATCTCTTCTGAAACTACTTCCCAGTCGATTAATAATTGCTCTAAGTCTTGTTTCTTTTTATTGTAAGCCGTAAAAAAGGAAGCATCTTCGATGTGTTTGTCGTAATTGGTTTCTAACATCTTATCGTCGTGCTGGATTTGTTTTTCCAACTGCTGAATCTGACTTTCAATTTTACTTAATTTGTTCTGAAGCGCTTTTCCTTTCTTCTGATCTTCGTAAGATAATTTACTCGCTTCTTTTTCTTTTGGAGCTGGCGTATTTTTCACAACATCTTTTTTCTCTACTTCACGCATATTTTCCAAATTGCGTTGCTCTAAGAAAAAGTTGATATCTCCTAAATATTCTTTAATCTTTTGATCTTTAAATTCGTAAACGATGTTCGACATTCCTTGAAGGAAATCCCTGTCGTGTGAAACCAATAATAAAGTTCCGCCGAATTTTTGAAGCGCCGCTTTTAAAACGTTTTTAGATTTAATATCTAAGTGGTTTGTAGGCTCATCCATCAGCAAAACGTTGATTGGCTGTAACAACAATTTACAAAGAGCCAAACGGTTACGTTCTCCTCCAGAAAGCACTTTTACTTTTTTCTCAACATCATCTCCACGGAATAAAAATGAACCTAACATATCACGAACTTTCATTCGGTTTGTGTCGGTCGCAGCATCTTCCATGGTTTGAAGCAAGGTGATTTCTCCGTCTAAATATTCAGCCTGATTTTGAGCAAAATATCCTAACTGCACATTGTGTCCTAATTTGATATTTCCTTCGTATTCAAATTCGTTTACTAATGCTTTTATAAAAGTAGATTTCCCCTGTCCGTTTTGACCAACAAAGGCAATTTTACTTCCTCTTTCTACCAATAAACTAATATTTTTTAGAATCGTTTTGTCTCCATAAGCTTTTGTTACATGTTCAGCCTCAATAACTACTTTTCCTGGCTCTTTAGAAACTGGAAAAGAGATATTCATAACAGAATTATCGTCTTCGTCAACTTCGATTCTTTCTACTTTATCTAATTTTTTAATCAGCGATTGCGCCATTGAAGCTTTTGAAGCTTTTGCACGGAATTTCTCGATTAATTTTTCAGTTTCTTCAATCTTTTTCTGCTGATTTTTTTGCGTCGCTAATTGCTTTTCACGAATTTCATGACGCAATTCTAAATATTGAGAATACGGTTTATTGAAATCGTATGCTTTCCCTAGCGAGATTTCGATTGTTCTATTGGTTACATTATCCAAAAACATTTTATCGTGAGAAACGATTACCACAACTCCAGGATAATTGCGAAGGAAATTCTCTAACCAAATGATACTTTCTATATCTAAGTGGTTGGTTGGCTCATCCAGAAGTAAGACATCATTCGATTGCAATAAAAGTTTTGCCAACTCAATACGCATTCTCCATCCGCCAGAAAAAGTTTCGGTTTGGTTATTAAAAACTTCTCTTTTAAAACCTAAGCCTAAAAGGATTTTTTCTGTATCACCCACATAATTATATCCTCCAAGAAGATCAAAACGATGCGTATAATCAGACAAATCTTCTATAATCTTAGCATACTCTTCGCTTTCATAATCGGTTCTAGTCACCAACTGGTGATTGATTTCTTCGAGTTTTTTCTCAACAACTTTAATTTCTGTAAAAGCTTCGTATGCTTCTTCCAAAACAGTTCTTCCCTGTTCAAAATCAATATCCTGACGCAAGAATCCCATTTTGATATCTTTCTCTTGAGAGATTACTCCCGAATCAGGTTTAAAATCGCCTGCTAGCATTTTTAGCATTGTAGATTTACCTGCTCCGTTTTTACCAACAAGACCTACGCGGTCGCCAGCACCCAAACGAAAAGTAACTTCTTCAAATAAATAGGTTCCTCCAAAAGAAACGGAAAGATTGTGTATATTAAGCATAATGTATTGCTGTAAATGTAAAGGCTAGAAAACCTTTATTATTCATTAAATAAATAAATTGCAAACAAGCTAATTATCGTGTTACAATTTTGAAAGTGCAAAAGTATAACATTTAATTGAAGTTTTTATACTGTAAAACAATAGCTTTTATAAAAATCAAAAACTTAAAACCTTATTTAATTCTGAACTTTTCTTCTTAAATTAAATCGAAAATTAGTGGATTAAAAAATATACTTTTAAATCCCATTTATAAAAAAAAGAAATATTGTAGCAGTAAACATTATACTCGAATCAAATCAAAATAAGCTGTAAGTTTTTATCCTAATTAAATAGCTTAAAGCCTGAAAATACCGTATATTTGCTTTTAAATAATTACTCCCATTCACACGGTATCCAAATACAATCGAGGTGAATTAAAGACTATAAAATTTACTTAAAATGTTCAAAAGAGGCTCCAAACTAAACAGCATAATAACGGGAAGTTGTCCAAAATGCCAAAAAGAAAGCATGTATGAAGACAAAAATCCGCTTCATTTGAGTAAAGTTCTCAAAATGAACGATCATTGCAGCCACTGCGGATTTAAATACCAGATTGAACCTTCATTCTTTTATGGCGCGATGTATGTGAGTTATGCTTTAAACGTAGCCGTAGGTGTTGCTGCCTTTATTGTTTCATTTGTATTTTTTAACACCACAATCGAACAGTCATTTTTAGCAATAATTATAACGTTGGTTATTTTATTCCCATTCGTTTTGCGTCTTTCAAGAAACTTATATATCAATATGTTTGTTTCTTACGATCCTAAGGCTGGCCAAAAGTAAGGCCTTTCAAATATCTTTTATGAAATCGTTTAATGTCAGCTTCTTTATCTAGCGGAACATTATTTTCGATATGATCATATAGCGCTTTCGCCATTGCTGGACCAAGCATAACACCACGAGTTCCTAATCCGTTAAGAATATGCAGAGATTTATGCTCTTCATGCGTTCCAATCAAAGGTCTTCGGTCTGCAACTGTTGGACGGACTCCAGCAAAGTGTTTTACTATTTCGAAGTCGCAAGTAATGATTTCTCTTATACGCTCTAAAAGCTCCTGTCTGCCTTCTTCCGTTGGTTCGGAAGTTTTATCATGCCAATTGTAAGTTGCTCCAACTTTGAACAAATTATTTCCAAGAGGCAAGATAAAAACACTGGTATTTACAATTATATCAAGATTTAAATCTGGCGCTTTTATGATAAACAACTCTCCTTTTGTTCCGTCTAGTGGGAGATAATTAAAAAATGGATTTTTATGCATTCCGAAACCTTCAGCAAAAATAATATGGCGAGCCTCAATGTTTTTATATTGAATTCCTGAGTCTAGAAATTCTATAGCACCAAAATCAAAAGATTCATCTCTCAATAAATCATTCTGAAGTAAATATTTTTGGTAATTATCCAACAACAAAGCTGTATCAACATAACCAGTATGCAAAACCTCTCCATAATCGTATGGAGAATCAATGCTGTTATATTTTTTTGAAATTAATTTAGTCGACAAAAAAGGAGCTAAATTAATTTTATCTGAAGCTGCAAACCAATTATTCTGTTCTTCAATAGAAAAGAACTTTCTTAAAACAGGCATTTTAAAGTTGAATTTCTCTTTTAGTTTTTCTTCAACTTTATCATAAAACTCGTTCATCAATACGAGCTGTTCTTTTGCATTCCACACCTCACTGAAACGTTTTAAAATTACAGGATTGTACAAACCGCCGGCAACTCTCGAAGAATTCTGAGATTTGTCATCTAAAAGTAAAATTGATTTGTTATTCTTAAGGGCGACTTCGGCAAAAGAAATTCCAGCCAATCCAGATCCGACAATTAAATAATCAAGCATTGTGAAGTATAGATAAAATAAAAAAACTCTTACTACAAAGGTAGCAAGAGTTTTTCTTATAATGAGTTTATAAACTTAGTAATTCCACATATCTTCTTCAAAATTACGAATCTTCTCTTTTACTCTTTCTGATTCTAATAATTGACTTTGCGCATTATCTTTAATATAATCTTTGATTTCGCGGTCGCCATAAACATTCTCTTCCTTATATATTACAGAATTGAAACGTCTTGAATTTAAAATCTGATCAAATGAAATAGGCAGGGCTGAATTTTTATCATTAAAAGCTTTTCCTTCATGTAGGACTTCACGTGCATTAGGGAAGAAAACCCAAAACAACTCTATATAATCCTTTTCATCACTATTCATCGTATAAACATCAGGAGTTACTGGGCAAATTCCAAGAAGACGGTATTTTAAATCGCTTTGTCTTTTATCAAAATACCAAAATCCCTTAATCTTATACTGACTCACATCGGCAGCTGTAAGATCTTGTTTCAAAATATATTCAGCAGGAACTGTTCTTGTAGGCCCAACTGTTTGATCAACATAAGTAACTTTTTTATTCTTTCCTGTACCTGTAACCACTTTTTTCTTAACAACACGTGTTCTATAATCATCAGGATATTGATTGATAAGCTCACGCCCAGCATCTGTGGTATCAACACGAGATAACGCCCCTTGAATATCTTTTAAAGTCTTCTTTGTATTAAAATAACTATCTGTATAAACCTCTGTTATTCTACCGCTTCTGATTCCTTTAGTTAAAACATCATAAAGGGATCTCCTATCTGGACCTATATTGGCTGTATCAACTGGAAAGTATAATGGGAAATTTATTTTTTCATTTAAATCGATTATTTCCCAAACCATTTTTCCCATCAAAACATCTCTATCATCAACATAACCATAAGCTAGAGGTTTATCGTTATCCGATATCATTTGAGCTGGCGTCTTAATTCCGATCTGATCGGCGGTTTTGGCATTAAGCAAATTAGATTGAGCATAAGAAGACAAACTTCCGAAAACAGCAACAATAGCAACTAATAAATTTCTTACTTTCATCATGATAATTTTTACAGAACATTAAACGAAATTTTATTACAAATATTGTTATTTTTCTTACATAATCAAAAAGAAATTAAATATTAATCTACATCATATCGTTTCTAACTTTTTGACATAAAAAAAACTCTTACTACAAATGTAGTAAGAGTTTTTTAATTATTATACTATGTATCAACTTAGTAGTTCCACATATCTTGTTCGAAATTGCGAATTTTCTCTTTCACTCTTTCAGATTCCAACAACTGATTTTGAGCGTTGTCTTTCATGTAATCACTAATTGCTCTGTCTCCGTAAAGGTTTTCCTCTTTGTAAACAACAGCATTAAAGCGTCTTGAATTTAAAATCTGATCAAATGAGATTGGAAGAGCTGAATTGTTGTCATTGAAAGCTTTTGCCTCATGCAGCGCTTCTCTGGCATTTGGGAAGAATACCCAAAACAATTCAATATAATCCTTTTCATCACTATTCATTGTATAAACGTCTGGAGTTACTGGGCAAATTCCTAGTAAACGATATTTCAATTCACTTTGACGTTTATCAAAATACCAGTATCCTTTAATTTTATACTGACTAACATCAGCGGCAGTAAGATCTTGTTTCAAGATGTATTCAGCAGGAACCGTTCTTGTTGGCCCAACTGTTTCTTCTACGTAAGAAACCGATTTGTTTTTACCTTTACCAGAAACTACTTTTTTCTTCACAACGCGTGATTTGTAGTCATCAGGGTATTGGTTAATTAACTCTCTACCTGCATCAGTTGTATCAATACGAGATAAAGATCCTTCGATGTCCTTCATAGATTTTTTAGTGTTAAAATAACTGTCAGTATAAACCTCAGTAATTTTTCCACCTTTAATAGCTTTAGTTAAAACGTCATAAAGAGAACGTCTGTTAGGACCAATATTAGCTGTATCTACTGGAAAATATAATGGAAAGTTGATTTTTTCATTCAAATCAATGATTTCCCATGTTGTTTTCCCCATCAAGATATCTCTATCATCTACATAACCATAAGCCAAAGGCTTATCATTGTCAGATATCAATTGAGCAGGAGTTTTAAGTCCAATCTGAGCAGGAGTCTTTGCATTTAGCAAATTAGATTGCGCATTAGAAGCAAAACCTCCAGCGATAGAAACAATAGCTATTAAAAAATTTCTTACTTTCATCGTGGTATCGTTATAAGATATTGAATGTAGTTTACACTACTTTATTATTGTATTTCGTAAATTACAGGAGCAGTTCTTGGCAATAAATAACTACCAGCTCCAACAAGTTTAGTTTTAATTTCAGAAATAGTAACTTGGTCTCCTTTACCTGCTCTTGAAAGTACTTGTTTACATTGTGCATTCATTTTGTTTCCTGTAACAACAACTGTAGGCTGTCCAGCAATTTTCATATTGAATCCAACAACGTCTAAACCAACTTCAAAATCAAAATCAAGAAGTTTAGCTCCAATAGTAGCAATCTCTAAGTTAGATTTAGGACCTTTAACAACTCCCATCTCACCTCTAATTGTTCCTGTTGGACCAGGAATACCTTTAATTCTGAATGTTTTCTTATCAATTACTTTGTCACCGTTTGGCAAAGTACCAGTTACAGAAATTGTAGTTTCAGTACCTTGACCTGGGCTCATGTTATATTTTCCTGGTTTTCCAGCAGAAGATAAACCTGGAGCACTTGCAACAATTTTGTTAGCATCAACACCAGCGAAAGATACAGAGATTGGGTTAACAACACCTCTATATACTACGTTCATTTTGTCTGCAGAAATTGTAGCTGCGTTTGGTCTTGGAACAACAACATATTTACCAGAGAATTTTAATGGAATATTTTTTCCATCCTCTAAGAAAGTAAATTGTCCATTGATGTCTTGTTCTCCAACTCCACCTGCAGTTAAAGAGATAACAGCTTGTCCGTTAACAATTTGTCCAGGACCTTGGAAAGAAGTTGGTTTAGTGTTTTCGTCATAACGACCTAAAACAACTTTACCTGTAACTTTTTCTCCTTGGAAATAAGCATTTTTATCTAAAACAACGATTGCTTGGTAGTTGCTGTAAGAAGCAGCAGCAACTGCAGCTTTACCTAAAGCACTATTGTAAACGTCAGTTTCTACTTTTTTAACGTCATTCTGCCAAGCTGAAAGTTTCGCAGCTGTAGCAATTGCAGGGAATCCTTTAAAGTGGTACGCTAGGTATTTCTCTTTAATTCCCTCTTTGTTTTTAACATCAGAAACATCAAATTTCTTTTCAACCTCAGCGATAATTGCTGCGTATTTTTTGTCTGTTCCTAAAGCAGCTTTAATATCAGCTTTATATTTTTCGATTTTAGAAATAATTTCGTTACCTTTTTTAGTGTAACCGTCTCCTGTAAACCAGTCGTCGATATTATCTCCTCTATCCATAGACTCATAAGGCATTTTTCCTGTTTCCTTATCAACTTCGAAACCTTTAACTGCCTGAGCTTTTAGAGTAGCTATATAATCATAAAAATCTTTTGTAATTGTTTCAACTTTGTGAGCTGTAACTGCAGCAATAGCAAATTCTCCTTTTGCCTCAGCAGCTTTTTGATCTAAAGAGCTTAATAAACTAGCATTTGACTCTGTAGAACTAGTGTTTGCACCTTCGAATTTTTCATTCATCAAACCAAAAGCAGAAATAACTTCTTTTGATACGTTCATTGCTAACATTGCGATGAAAACCAGGTACATCAGGTTAATCATCTTCTGTCTAGGGGTTAATTTTCCTCCTGCCATTTTTCTTTAATTAGTTCTTATTAATAAATTTAATATTTAGTTAAAAACTAATTATCCTTTGTTACTCATTGCAGAAAGCATACCACCATAAACGCTGTTTAAAGAAGCGATGTTTGCAGTCATAGAAGCCATTTGCTCTTTTAATTTAGAAGCATTTTCAGCGATTTCTTTGTTAGCTTCAGCGTTTCTAGAAGCACTTTCTAATTGTACTTTATATAAACTGTTTAATGATTCCATTTGAGCAGCAGCAACAGATAATTCTTCTGAATATTTCTTTTGTCCCGCGATTGAATCTACAGTTGGAGCAATTCCTTTAGCAGCAGATTCGAAGTTTTTGATGCTGTTTCCTAAACTTGACATTAATTCACCGTCAATTTTAGCTTCTTTTAATAATGTGTCTAATTTTTGAGATAATAATCCTTGAGCGTCAGTTGGAGTTTCAGCTTTAGCTTTTTTCTCTCTAGCTTGTCCATTAGCTAATTCTGGGTAAACTAGAGTCCAATCTAGTTCTTCTTCAACTGGTTCGAAAGCAGAAAGCGCAAAAATTAACGCCTCAGTCACCAATCCTACTGAAAGCATAACTGTACCTGTTAATGGTCCAATTTCAAAGTGAGTAATTTTGAATAAAGCTCCAACGATTACCACTGCCGCTCCCATACCATAAGCGAAATTCATTGCTTTTTTACTTAATAATGCCATAATACTTTTTTTTTAGGTTTAAAATAGATTTGTTGGATATTGAATTAATTTAAATTTACTTTTTTCTGTTTCCTGTAACTTGAGTACCCATGTAATCTTGTACAGTTCTGAATCCGATGTAGCTTCTTGCTGAATCAGCATATTCGTGGTCACGAGTACTTACCTGTAGGAAATAAGCAACGTCTTTCCAAGAACCTCCACGAACCACTTTTCTTTGGTTTTTACCGTCTATAACGTTTGGATTCATTGTTGATACATATTCGTAAGCGTTTGGATTGTATGCAGAATCTGTCCACTCAGAAACGTTTCCTGCCATGTTGTATAATCCGTAACCGTTTACATCGTATGATTTAGCTTCAACTGTATAAAGCGCTTCGTCAGCAGCATAATCTCCTCTACTTGGTTTGAAGTTTGCTAAGAAACAACCTCTATCACTCTTAGTATAAGGACCTCCCCATGGGTAAGTTGCAGACTCCAGACCTCCTCTAGCTGCATACTCCCATTCTGCTTCAGTAGGTAATCTGAAAGCATTTACTAAGTCACGTCCTTTTTTCTTAGATTTAATGTAGCTGTTTTTGTTTAAAGTTCTCCAAGCACAGAATGCTTTAGCTTGTTTCCAAGTTACACCCACTACTGGATAATCTCCATAAGCCTTGTGCCAGAAGTAATCATTATGCATTGGCTCATTATATGAATAAGCGAAATCTTTAATCCAAACTGCAGTATCAGGGTAAACATTTACCTGCTCAGTTTTTACGAAGTCACTTCTTTTTCCAACTTTTGCTTTTGCAGCAGCTTGAATATCCATCCAAGAATAACGGAATTTCAATTTATTTACGTCAATTGTTCTTAAACCATTGTATGATTCTTCAATTGGCAAATACATAGAATCCATTACTTCAGCGTAATACTCATCTGGATATGCTTTTGTATCTTTAATTAACTTAACTTTTCTGTTTAATTTTCTTCCAGCATATGGATCATCTTTTGTACCAACACTATAATAGTTGTCGTACATGTATTTGTCATAAGCTGTCATTTTTTCTGGATCAGAATCATTAAAAGCGTAATCAGCAATGCTTCCGCCTTTTTTACCTTTTCCATCAGTAGCTTTTTGCCCGGTTTCGTCAGCTAAAATTGCTAAACGAACTCTCATTGTAGAGTCTTTTACCCACTCCACAAATTGACGATACTCACTATTTGTAATCTCAGTTTCATCCATATAAAACGAACGAACGGTTACAGTTTTAGTTGGAGCATCTTCTACGTTAGCTAAATCAGCATCTGATTTACCCATAATAAAAGATCCACCCGGAACTAATGTCATTCCATAAGGCTTCTCGGGATGCCATTTCCCTCCTGTAACACCAACTAATTCACCTTTGTCACCAGACTTACCACAGCCGATTACTAGTGTTAACATTGCTGCAAATGCAATAAACTTCTTCATATAAATTTGGGATTATCTATTCATTATTAAAAGTCCGTAAACGTATTTATTATTTATCTAAAAAACAATACTACTTGCGAATTTATTTTACCGTTCAAAAATAATGTTAAATAAAATAAAAAAAAAATATTTTATCGATAAACTGCTTTAAAAAATCGATGTAAAACGTTAATTTTTATGTATTATACATATTTTCTTACTAATTAATTTTAACTTTTTTTTACAAGTTTTAAAAATTTAAGATTTCACTTAAATTTTTGATCTATAAAGCATTTTTTCTTTGCGCTTTCCACCATCTTTCTGGCAATTCTTGATTGCAAGCCGACAAATATTCCTCGTAAGAACAAGGTAATAACGTATTTCTTTTCAATTTATTGCTGCCATTTGATTCATATGGAATTTCGATCCACCAACGGTCTGTTTTATCACTTTTATAGAATATCAATTCTTCATCATCCAACGGAACAATATACTTTAAATAGTTTGCTCTACTTCCAAATGGATATTCTTTTGATCGATAGTGATAGCCTTCAATAAAATACCATACAATCTGAGCAATAATAACCGATTCAGCAAGTGTGCTATTATGATTAAATACTCCAAAAGCAGAAACTTTATCACTAATTCCTGCATATCTAGACAAAGCACAAATTTCTTTTCCGTTAAATCCGTTTGGCTCAAAAGTCACCATATTACCTGAAGCAGAAGACTTTACAGAATTTAAATCTATACTAACCAAGTCTGCATCTCTGAAAACCGGCTCTGCCAATGTAATTTTATTTGAAATCTCACCTAAACGATAAGCATCAAAAAACAGCTTCTCAATCAGATCGATTTCTTCTTGCGAATTATAATAGGTTTGATATCCTATATTACAGTAATTGAAAAGATTATTTGGCTCATCAATAATAATTTTTGTAAGATACGAATTAGCCGAAACTGACTCATTTTCTTTACCAAAATCAAATTTATTATCAACGGCAACCAAATTTACCATCTGCTCTAAGTCATCGTAAGCACGATATAAAGCATAGGTCAAATCCTGAGAACCTCCTAGAACTATAGGAATGACTTTATTCTTGATTAATGTAGAAGTAACTTTCTTTAATGCAAAATAAGTATCCTCTACAGAATCGCCCGCAAGTATATCTCCCAAGTCTGCAATTGACGCATCCCAATTTCCTGGAAACATACTATAAAGCTTTTTACGTACAGCAGAAAGATTAACTTCATTAATCATATTGATGTTTGTACGGTCTTCCAACACACCAATTATAGCAATACTAATCTGCGCAATATCAGGAAACTGATCTTGGGTATGAAAAACAACTTTACTTCCAAGCTCTTGTGAAGACAGTCCTCCGACGAATCTTATAATTCCATCATTAACTGGTTCTAGAAAATCAAATTCCATTTATATACTTATTTCTTTTTAGCAGCTGTTTTTTTAGCTGGAGCTTTTTTAGCCGTTGTTGTTTTAGCTGCAGTTTTCTTTGCAGGCGCTTTTTTAGCAGGCGTTTTAGCCGCAATCATTTCTTGAACTTGTGCCAATGTTAATTTTGTCGCATCAACATCTTTTCCTAATTCAATTTTTATTTTTCCTTTTAGAATTACAGAGCGTCCCCAACGGGCTTTTTCTACTACAATTCCTTCTTCTTCCCAGTTATGAATAACTTTATCGATGTTTTTCTGAAGTTTTTCTTCAATTAACTCCTCAACGTCTGCTTGAGAAAGATTATCAAAATTGTATTTTTTGTTTACGTTTACAAAAAGACCGTTCCATTTAATAAATGGTCCAAAACGCCCCACTCCTTTTTGAACAGCTTCTCCTTTATAAACTGCAATTGGCGCATCAGCAAGTGCTTTTTCGTCAATCAATTCTTGAGCTCTTTCTTTCGAAACATTAAGTGGATCTTCACCTTTAGGCAACGAAATAAAAACATTTCCATGGCGAACATAAGGTCCGTAACGGCCATTGTTTACTTCAACTTCTTCTCCTTTATATTCTCCTAAACTTTTTGGAAGCAAGAATAAATTTAATGCTTCTTCAAGTGTAATGTTTCCTATATTTTGGTCTGCCATCAAGCTGGCAAACTTTTTATCTTCATCATCTGCTTCTCCAATTTGAGCCATTGGCCCAAATTTTCCTAAACGAACAGAAACTTGTCTTCCGTCTGCATCTTTTCCTAAGATTCTTTCACCGCTTTCGCGCTCAGCATTTGCCTCAACTTCTTTTACATTTGGATGAAACTGATTGTAAAAGTCCTGCATCATTTTTGCCCAGTCAATATTTCCTTCGGCAATTTCGTCGAAATCCTGCTCTACTTTTGCAGTGAAATTATAATCTAAAATGTTTCCGAAATTCTTTACCAAGAAATCAGTCACAATAGTTCCGATATCTGTTGGAACTAGTTTTCCTTTATCAGAACCTGTATTTTCTTTTAGAACTTTTTCTCCTACTTTATTATTCTGTAAAGTAAGCTGTGTATAATTACGCTCAACACCTTCAAGAGTTCCTTTTTCAACATAATTTCTATTGATAATTGTTGAAATGGTTGGCGCATAAGTAGAAGGACGGCCAATTCCAAGTTCTTCTAATTTTTTAACCAAAGACGCTTCCGTATAACGTGCAGGCGGTCTTGAATATCGTTCTGTAGCAGTAATATAATTGTTAGCCAGTTTTTCGTTCACTTTTAAGGCTGGGAGCATTCCTTCTTGCTCTTCCTCATCATCATCATGGCCTTCTAAGTACACTTTTAAGAAACCTTCAAAAAGCAATACTTCTCCAGAAGCTGTAAAAACTTCATCATGATTATCAGCTTCAATCTTCACATTTGTTCTTTCAAGCTGTGCATCGCTCATTTGCGAAGCCAAAGTTCTTTTCCAGATCAAATCGTATAAACGAGCTTGGTCACGGTCGATATTTACTGTATGACGAGACATATCTGTTGGACGAATTGCTTCGTGCGCTTCTTGAGCTCCTTTGTTTTTATTGGCAAAAACTCTCGGTTTAGAAAATTCTTTTCCGTAAGATTTGATGATTTCTGCCTGTGCTGCATCCATTGCTTCTTTAGAAAGATTCACAGAATCGGTTCTCATATAAGTAATAAGCCCCGCTTCGTAAAGACGCTGTGCCAACTGCATGGTAATTCCAACCGGCAAATACAATTTTCTCGCAGCTTCCTGTTGAAGTGTCGAAGTTGTAAAAGGTGCTGTTGGAGATTTTTTGGTAGGTTTAGTTTCTAAATCGGCTACCTTATATTTAGAACCGATGTTTTGATTTAAGAAATCTTCGGCCTCTTTTTTAGTATTAAAGTTTTTTGGAAGTTTTGCTTTGAAAGCTTTTCCTGCTTCGTTTACAAATTCTGCAACAATTGAATAAGTTGCAACTGCATTAAAGCTTTGTATTTCGCGTTCTCTTTCAACAATCAAACGTACAGAAACTGATTGTACACGACCTGCTGAAAGTCCGCCTTTGATTTTTCTCCATAAAACTGGAGATAATTCGTAACCTACTAAACGATCCAAAACACGGCGTGCTTGCTGTGCATTTACTAAGTTATAATCAATTTCTCTAGGATTATCGATTGCTTTAAGAATCGCAGATTTTGTTATCTCATGAAAAACAATACGTTTAGTCTTTTTTGTATCCAACTTTAGTTCTTCCGCCAAGTGCCATGAAATAGCCTCTCCCTCGCGGTCCTCATCGGATGCTAACCAAACCGTTTCGGCATTCTTAGAAAGTGATTTTAGTTTCGTTACCAAGGCTTTTTTATCGGGAGAAACTTCATATTTAGGTTTAAAACCATTTTCTACATCTACTCCTATTTCCTTTGATGGTAAGTCGGCTATGTGACCATAACTTGACTCCACCTGAAAATCACTCCCAAGAAATTTCTCGATCGTTTTCGCCTTTGCAGGTGACTCCACTATTACTAAATTCTTTGCCATTGCTCTATTTTTCTGCAACAAAAGTATTTATTTTTTTTAAATATTAACCTTACGATTGAATTTTTGAAGTATTTTGATATTATGAAACTTAAAATTGCAGATTTATCTGTAATAATCTCGATTATATATATAGGTATAACTTTTAGTGATTTCTGACCGAGAAATTCCTTTATTTAATATTAAAGATTTTAGATTTCAGATTTTTTCCCATAGAAATTAAATTAACAAAACACCCCACAATCTAAATCTAAAATCTGTAATCTAAATTTTTAAAACATTGTTAATTCTTTATCTGACATCTTGTCACATTCGTTTCAATTACCCTATCTTTGCACTTTGAATTTTTACAATGGAAAAGATTATTGAAGAAAGCAAACAGGGTGAAAGTCTTGTTCTGGAAAATAAACCTGAGAATACTAAAAAACTTTTTATAGAAAGTTACGGCTGTGCGATGAATTTTTCGGACAGCGAAGTCGTAGCTTCCATTTTGTCTGACGGAGGATATAACACAACTTCAGTTCTTGAAGAAGCTGATTTGGTTTTGGTGAACACATGTTCTATTCGTGACAAAGCAGAGCAGACTATTCGTAAGCGCCTTGAAAAATATAATGCTGTAAAACGAACCAATCCGAAAATGAAAGTGGGGGTCTTAGGCTGTATGGCCGAGCGTTTGAAAAGTCAGTTTTTGGAAGAAGAGAAAATAGTTGATCTTGTTGTTGGTCCTGATGCTTACAAAGATCTTCCAAATTTATTGGCAGAAGTTGAAGAAGGACGTGACGCCATAAATGTAATCTTATCAAAAGAAGAAACTTACGGAGACATATCCCCTGTTCGTTTAATGAGTAATGGAATTACAGCTTTGGTTTCGATCACTCGTGGTTGCGATAATATGTGCACATTTTGTGTTGTGCCTTTTACGCGCGGTCGTGAACGTAGCCGTGAGCCGCAAAGTATTATGGCTGAAATTCAGGATTTGTGGAACAAAGGCTATAAAGAAGTTACGCTTCTTGGCCAAAACGTTGACAGTTACCTCTGGTACGGCGGCGGATTGAAAAAAGATTTTGTAAATGCTTCTGAAATGCAAAAAGCAACTGCAGTAGATTTTGAGCAATTGCTTGAAATGGTGGCGGCTGGTTTTCCTAAAATGCGTATTCGATTTTCGACTTCAAATCCGCAGGATATGCATGAGAGCATTTTGCATGTTATTGCGAAATATCCGAATATCTGTAAGCATATTCACTTGCCGGTTCAATCTGGAAGTAACCGAATTTTGAAGGAGATGAATCGTCTTCACAGCCGTGAAGAATATATGGCTTTGATTGATAAAATTAGGGCGATTGTTCCTGATGCTTCGATTTCGCAGGACATGATTGCTGGTTTCCCAACAGAGACAGAAGAAGATCATCAAGATACGTTAAGCTTAATGGAATATGTAAAATATAATTTCGGTTATATGTATTCGTATTCTGAGCGCCCTGGAACTTTGGCTGGAAGAAAAATGAAAGATGATGTTGAAGAGGAAACCAAAGCAAGAAGATTGCAAGAAATTGTTGATTTACAACAAAAACACGCTTGGTTTAGAAGCGAGGAATTTGTTGGAAAAACAGTTGAAGTTTTAGTTGAAAAAGTTTCTAAAAAATCTAAAGACGAATTCTCAGGGAGAAACTCTCAGAGCATTACGGTTGTTTTCCCAAAAGAAAATTACAAAATTGGAGATTTCGTAAACGTAAAAATTACAAGCTGTACTTCTGGAACACTGAAAGGTGAAGCTGTAGGATATTCTGAAATAAATTAATTTTTAACCGCAAATTACACAAATTTCCGCAAATTATTTTTTTATGATTGATGGCAACGAATATTACTACAAGAAAGATCAAAATTATCAAATTGTAGGCATATGCATGGAAGTACATAGATTATTAGGACCCGGATTACTTGAAATTGTATATAAAGATGCATTAGAAATTGAATTTAAAAATAACAACATTCCGTATCATCGAGAAAAAGAATTTGCAATTGAATATAAGGGAACTATTTTGCCTCATAAATTTTATGCCGATTTTGTGGTTTATGATGACATAATATTAGAAGTAAAATCTGTAAAAGAAATCTGTAATGATCATCTTGCACAGGTTTTAAATTATATGAAACTTGCAGATACGCCAGTTGGAATAATTACAAACTTTCAAAACAAATCATTAGTACACAAAAGATTGATAAATTCATAAACAGAATTTGCGCTAATTTGTGTAATTTGTGGTTAATTTAATAATAAACATTTTTAACGGATTTTAAAAGAATCTGGTTAATCACTTTAATTTGTGGCAAAAGATAAAAAATTATAGGCCAAAAGTTTAAACGTTAAAGGTCAAATCAAAAACTTGAAACCTGAAACAAAAAAACTTGAAACAAAAAACTATATGGAAACAGTTCAAGCAATAAAACAACGATTTGAGATTATTGGAAATGATCCGAAATTAAATCGTGCTATCGAAAAAGCCATTCAGGTTGCTCCAACTGATATTTCGGTTATGGTAACTGGGGAAAGTGGTGTTGGTAAAGAAAATATTCCAAGAATTATACATTCGCTTTCACATAGAAAGCATGGTAAATATATTGCCGTAAACTGCGGTGCAATTCCAGAAGGAACTATTGACAGTGAACTTTTTGGGCACGAAAAAGGTGCTTTTACGGGTGCAACAAGCACACGTGAAGGTTATTTTGAAGTGGCAGACGGCGGAACAATTTTCCTTGACGAAGTTGGTGAATTACCACTGACTACTCAGGTAAGATTACTTCGTGTTTTAGAAAACGGTGAATTTATAAAAGTAGGTTCATCTCAGGTTCAAAAAACCAATGTCCGCATTGTTGCTGCAACCAATGTGAATTTATTTAATGCTATAGAAAAAGGTAAATTCCGTGAAGATTTGTACTATCGTTTAAGCACAGTCGAAATTACTTTGCCCCCTTTGCGCGAAAGAAACGATGACATTCATTTGTTATTCAGGAAATTTGTGGCAGATTTTGCTCATAAATATAAAATGCCGCCTTTAAGACTTGACGACGATGCTGTTCAGCTTTTGCAAAAATTCAGATGGAGCGGGAATATTCGTCAGCTTCGAAATGTGGCTGAACAGATTTCTGTTTTAGAAACCAATCGCGATATCAATCTTGCGACTTTACAATCTTATTTGCCAGCTGAAGGAAGCAATTTGCCTTCTGTTATCAGCGACAGCAAAAAAGAAAGCGATTTTAGTACAGAAAGAGACATATTATATAAGGTGCTTTTTGATATGAGAAGCGATCTGAACGATTTGAAAAAACTGACTTTAGAATTGATGAAAAACGGATCTTCTAAAGTGCAAGATATTAATCCAAATCTAATTCAGAAAATATACGGAAATCAGCAGAACGACAGCGAAATTGATTTTGAAGAAGAACCTAGAACTGCTGTTATGACAACACCTACTGTTCGCGAAGATAACTATCAGATACAGGATGATAATTATTTATTTGCTGAAACTATCGAGGAAGAAGAGGTTTTACGTTTGGAACAAAAAGAAATCGAAATGATCAAAAAATCATTAGAGAAAAACAAAGGAAAACGCAAAGCGGCAGCAGATGAATTGGGTATTTCCGAAAGAACTCTATACCGTAAAATCAAGCAATTCGACTTATAAAAATAATTAAATTACAATTTCGAATTCCAAATTCCAATTACCTATATTTGGCTCAATTGGAATTTGGAATTTAAAAATTGGGATTCCCTCTTAAATATTATGAAAAAAATATATTCTCTTTTCGCATTATTAAGCCTTTTTATGTTAAGTGGCTGTTCTGTTTACAACTTTACAGGAACTGGAAGAATCGATGCCAAAACATTTCAAGTCAACTTTTTTCAGAATAATGCCGATTTAATTGAACCTGGAATCGATAGGACTTTCACCTTGGCTTTACAGGATTTGATTATGAACCAAACGAACTTAAACTTGGTTAGCAATGGCGGTGATTTGGTCTATGAAGGAGAAATTACTGATTACAGAATAACGCCTATGACGGCAACTGCTGTAGATGCAAATGGCCAAGCAGGAGCAGCTCAAAACCGTTTATCGATTCGTGTCAATGTACGATTTATGAATAAAAAGAAAGAAACAGATGATTTTGAAAAGTCTTTTGAATTCTATTATGATTTTCCTGGAAGAGACTTACCGACAGGTTCTGTTTTAACTGAAGCAATTAGAGTTATTTTTGAAAGAATCACACAAGACATCTTTAATGAGTCATTGGCAAAATGGTAGTTTTTAACTTGCTTGTTGAATCGTTTAATCGATTAAACAGCTAAAAACAAATCAACGATAAAACAATTAACCAATTAAACCAAAAAATAAAGAATGAACGTTAGCGATTATACCTACTTAATGAACAAACCCGATGCTATTACAGAAAAGCAAGCGGATGCATTAGGCAGTGTTTTGAATGAATTTCCGTATTTTCAAAGTGCACGTGCATTGCGATTAAAAGGACTTTACAATCAAAATAGTTTTAAGTATAATTATGCTTTAAAGGTAACTGCTGCATATACTGCAGATCGTTCTGTTTTATTTGATTTTATTACTTCTGAAGCTTTTACTTCTATTCAGAATGATTTCTATGAACAAAAATTGAGAGATCTTCTCGAAATTACCGTTTTTGACAGTGAAATTATTTCGCCTGAGCAAATCCAGAAAGCTATTGAAATAAAGACAGAACTTGAGGAACAGCCTGTTCAAGATACAGTTAAAGAAACTGCAATTTCTTCAATTGAAAACCCTTCGGTTATAAAAATCGAAGAACCAATAAAAACTCAGGAGACAATAAAATCTGAAGAACCCGTAATTACTGAAGAACCTAAAAAAGTTCCTGAAATTGACCCTTCTATTTTCCTTGCCATAAAAGAAGCACATTCGGTTACCTTTGAGAAACCAGTAATAGCAGAAGAGCCTAAAAAACTTCCAGAAATAGATCCGTCTATTTTTCTTGCAATCAAAGAAGCCCATTCGGTTACTTTTGAAAAACCGGTAATCGAAACCGAAAATAAGGTTGATTCTGCAGATTCAATTTCAAATATTGAAAAAGAGGAAGAAGAAACTAAAGCTTTAGTTGAAGAAATAGAAGAAGAAACAATAATAAAGGAAGAACCTAAAATTGATCGTGTTGAAAATTCTATTTTAAGCTCGATAAAAGTTTCTGAAACTCCTTCTGTCACCGAGCCTGAATCTATAATTGCAGTTGAAGAACATAAATTTGATCGTATTGAAAATTCTATTTTAAGTTCGATTAAGGAATCAGAAGCTGCAACTGCTGAACAACAGTCTGCAAAAACCGAGGAAATAAAAGTTGATCGTATTATAGAAGAACCTGTTTTAAATTCGGTCGAAGAAGATGAAGATGACAGCGTTATCGAAGAAATGATCATTCCGGAATTTAAAATGAATACCATTGAACGATCTATACTTTCTTCGATTAAAGAAGCTGAAACAAAAACACCTGAAGAACCAAAAGAAGAAATTCTAGAAGTTCTGCAATCTGAGGATAAAGACGAAGAGGAAATTCAGGAAGAAAATGAGGAACCAATTGAAGAAATAATTGAAGAAGAAGAACCTAATGAACCTGCAAAAACCGCAGCAGAGCATTTAGAAATCGGAAAACCTTTAGATTTTTCTCTTAACGAAAAACATTCATTCCAAGAATGGCTTCAATTATCTCGTACAGAACCAATTGACCGCTCAAACGAAGTTTCTCCAGAAGAAAAAGCTAAAATTGAAGCGGCAAAAGAAGAAGAAAGACAGAAAAAGGCTGAAATTATCGATAAATTTATCGAAAACAATCCAAAAATTTCTCCAATAAAACCTGGCAACAGTGCTCCAGCAGTTCAAATTGAGACCAATATAGAGGACAATTCATATTTAATGACAGAGACTTTGGCTAGAGTTTATCTGGAACAAAAGAAATATACAAAAGCAATTCAGGCATATGAAATATTAATTTTGAAATATCCAGAAAAAATTACTTTCTTTGCAGACCGCATATCGGATATTAAGATTTTACAACAAAATAACAATAACAATAATTAAGTAATGAGCACATTTTCAATTTTTTTAGTTTTAATCACAATAGTTTGTTTTCTATTGATCGTAGTTATCATGGTACAAAACCCTAAAGGAGGCGGATTGTCTTCTACTATCAGCGGAACGCAGATGTTAGGTGGAGTACAAAAAACAACTGACTTTTTAGATAAAAGTACTTGGACTTTGGCTACTGTTTTAATTGTGCTAATTTTACTTTCAAGCTTAAGCTTCTCTGGATCTCTAAGCGATACTGAATCTAAAATCATTGACAAAACTGAAGCTCCTGTAAATGCACCTGCAGCTCCAGCACAAGGAACTACTCCTGCTCCTGCAACACCAGCACCTGCAGCGAAATAATTGTAGCTCGATATAAAAATCTAATGCCAGCCTGTCAAAGCTGGCATTTTTTTTAAGAAAAAATGTCAGCTTTTCTAGCGTGGCACAATTTCTGAAAGTTTATAGAACAGAAAAAAAAGTATAACTTATTAATAAATATAAAAATCATGGCTTTAAACATTAAACCGCTTTCAGACCGCGTACTTATTGAGCCTGTTGCAGCTGAAACCAAAACTGCCTCAGGTATTTTTATTCCAGATACTGCCAAAGAAAAACCTCAAAAAGGTACTGTTGTAGCAGTAGGAAACGGAACTAAAGATCATACTATGACTGTAAAAGTTGGAGACACTGTTCTTTATGGTAAATATGCAGGAACAGAGTTAAAACTAGAAGGCACTGATTACCTAATCATGCGTGAGGATGATATTTTAGCGATTATCTAAAAATATTGTATTAAGTACGGAGTATTACAAATTAAGAACTTCATTTAACTTGAAACAAATCAAACTTTAAACAAAAATTAAAATGGCAAAAGACATAAAATTTGATATTGAAGCACGTGACGGTTTAAAACGTGGTGTTGATGCATTAGCAAATGCTGTAAAAGTAACTCTTGGACCAAAAGGTCGTAACGTAATCATCGGAAAATCATTTGGAGGACCGACTGTTACTAAAGATGGTGTTTCTGTTGCAAAAGAAATCGAATTAAAAGACGCGCTAGAAAATATGGGTGCGCAAATGGTGAAAGAAGTGGCTTCTAAAACCAATGATTTAGCTGGAGACGGAACTACAACTGCTACAGTTTTAGCTCAAGCGATCGTAAAAGAAGGTCTTAAAAACGTTGCTGCAGGTGCAAATCCAATGGATTTGAAACGCGGTATCGACAAAGCTGTTGAAACTATCGTGGCTGACTTAGCAAAACAAGCTAAAGTGGTTGGAAGCGATTCTGACAAAATTCAGCAAATTGCTTCTATCTCTGCTAACAATGACGAAGTTATTGGTGAATTAATCGCTACAGCTTTCGCTAAAGTTGGAAAAGAAGGTGTTATCACTGTAGAAGAAGCTAAAGGAACTGATACTTTCGTTGACGTTGTTGAAGGTATGCAGTTTGACAGAGGATACCTTTCTCCTTACTTCGTAACAAATCCAGAAAAAATGGAAGTTGAATTAGACTCTCCATATATCTTATTATACGACAAAAAAGTATCTTCTTTAAAAGAATTACTTCCAGTTTTAGAGCCAGTTGCACAATCAGGAAAACCATTATTGATTATCGCTGAAGATGTTGACGGAGAAGCTCTTTCTACTTTAGTAGTAAACAAATTAAGAGGTGCTCTTAAAATTGCTGCTGTAAAAGCTCCAGGTTTTGGAGACAGAAGAAAAGCAATGTTAGAAGATATCGCAATCTTAACTGGTGGAACTGTAATTTCTGAAGAAAGAGGTTATACGCTAGAAAACACAACTATCGAAATGTTAGGAAACGCAAAAAGAGTTTCTATCGATAAAGACAATACAACTATCGTAAGCGGTGCTGGTGAGGCTGATATCATCAAAAATCGTGTAAACCAAATTAAAGGTCAGATGGAAACTACTACATCTGATTACGATAAAGAAAAATTACAAGAGCGTTTGGCTAAATTAGCCGGCGGTGTTGCAGTTCTTTATGTTGGTGCAGCTTCTGAAGTTGAAATGAAAGAGAAAAAAGACAGAGTAGATGACGCCTTACACGCAACTCGTGCTGCTGTAGAAGAAGGAATCGTTGCTGGTGGTGGTGTAGCTTTATTAAGAGCGAAAATTGCTTTGGCTGACTTAAAAGCTGACAATGTTGACGAAGCTACAGGAATTCAAATCGTTTCTCGCGCTGTTGAAGCTCCATTAAGAACTATTGTTGAAAACGCTGGTCTTGAAGGATCTGTTGTTGTGGCTAAAGTTTCTGAAGGAAAAGGTGATTTCGGATACAACGCAAAAACCGACGAATATGTAGATATGCTTACTGCAGGAATTATCGATCCTAAAAAAGTAACTCGTGTGGCTCTTGAAAACGCTGCATCTGTTTCTGGAATGATTTTAACTACAGAATGTGCATTAATTGATATTAAAGAAGAAAATGCTGGAGGCGGAATGCCAATGGGAGGCGGAATGCCAGGAATGATGTAATTCATTCTTTTCTTAAAACTTAAAACGCCAGATGAATGTCTGGCGTTTTTTTTTGATAGCCACAAATTCACGAATTATTTTTTTCTAATCTTTACGCATTATACTTTTATTTGCCACAGATTACACAGATTAAAAGAATTATAAATCTGTTCTAAACTTATTTTACACAAAGCATTCGTGTAATTAATTACAACTATTTTTTAAACACAAAGATTTGAAGAAATAATTCGTGAATTCGTGGCAAATTTTTTTTCACACAAAGCATTCCCATAATTAATGATAACTATTTTCAAACGCAAAGATTAGAAAAAAATAATATGTGAATTCGTGGCTATCACCTTTATTTAACATTCTCTTTTTCTTTACAAAATCCGTTATCTATACCTTTGCGGTTCTATTTAAAATTGCAAAATGAGAAAATTCACAACTCACCTTTTATCTTTTACATTTTTACTTCTTACAACTTTTTTACAAGCCCAAAACAGCAAAGACAGTTATGTAGTTTTAGTTTCTATGGATGGATTTCGTTGGGATTATGGCAAAATGTACAATCTTCCAAATCTGAAGCAAATTGAAAAAGAGGGTGTTCATGCAAAATCGATGAAACCGTCTTATCCTAGTAAAACTTTCCCAAATCATTATTCTATCGTCACAGGACTTTATCCAGATCACCACGGAATCATTAATAATGTTTTTTATGATGCTTCTTTAAATCAGTCTTTTTCATTATCAAGCAATGCTAAAAATGATTCAAGATTTTATGGTGGAAATCCGATTTGGAATTTGGCTGAACAGCAAGGTGTAAAAAGTGCTTCTTTCTTTTGGCCAGGTTCTGACATTGACAAAAGGAATCCGAGCTATTTCAAAAATTACGATGGTAAAGTCCCATATGGAGCCAGAATAGATACAGTTATGAAATGGCTACAGCTACCAGAAAAACAGCGCCCACATTTAGTGACTTTGTATTTCGACGAACCAGATCATACAGGCCATAATTTTGGGCCGCTTTCGCCAAAAACTGAAAAAACAGTAATCAAAATGGATTCCATTATTGGAGAAATATCTAAAAAACTAGATCAGCTGCCTATTGGAAAACAAATCAATTTGATTATCGTTTCAGACCACGGAATGGCCACTATTAGCAATGATAAAAAAGTAGCAGTGTTAGATTACCTAAAACCAGAATGGTTGGGTTATAAAGACGTAATTAATCCGATTATGAGTATACAGGCAAAAGCTGGTTATCAAGATTCAATTGCCAATGCTTTGAAAAAAGTTCCTCATATTAAATTCTGGAAATCGACCGAAGTCCCAAAAAGATTACACTACGGAACAAATCCGCGCGTGCATGATTTTGTCATTGAAGCCGATAAAGGCTGGAGTTTAGTAAGCAAAGAAAGCACTCATATAAATGGCGGAACGCATGGCTATGACAATAATGAAAAAGATATGCATGCCATTTTCTACGCAAAAGGTCCTGCGTTTAAAGTCAATAAAAAAATAAAAACGTTTCAGAATGTTTCGGTTTATCCTTTAATTGCTCATATTTTAGGTTTGCAAGTAGGTGAAATTGATGGAAAATTAAGCGATGTTGAGAATGCGCTTCGCTAAAATTAGATAATGTGTCAATTTGATAATTAGACAATTAGATAATTTTTGAATTGGAATAATTTAACAAACTGAATTGCCTCCAGCTTTAGCTGGAGGTTCACGTATTTAAACAACTTGAAAGGCTTTAGCCAAACTAGCAAGTTTGGCTAAAGCCTTTTTCTTATGCACTTTTTATTCCTCCAGCTAAAGCTGGAGGCAACTCAATTTATCTATTCCATAATCGAATGTAATCCTGAGCGGAGTCGAAAGTCGCTCCAATTAGTATGTAGGCTTCTACTTCGCTTAGCCTGACAAAACTGAATTAATTATAGAAAACCAAACCCGACAGGTTTTAAAACATGTCGGGTTTATTGCAATATTAGAGTTTTCTAATTGGAATTTTCTAATTGTCAAATTACCACATTCTCCAATTAAAAAGCTGTTGAAACAGAAACTGATTTCCAGCTTTCCAATTCTGCTTGAACACTTGCTATTTTTTGATTCGCCATATTATAAGCATCTTCGCCCAAAAATAAGTGTAATGGCGGATTCTGGTCGTTACTCACTTTGATTAAAGCTTCCGCTAATTTTACAGGATCGCCCGGCTGATTTTGATTGATATCTTCTTTGTGCGCACTTTCAGATTGTCTCACTTCTTTGTACTCTGCAATTGGATTTTCAGGCAACAATAATGAACTATCTTTTAAGAAATCGGTTCTAAAATAACCCGGATAAACGATTGTTGCATGAACTCCAAATGATTTGATTTCTGCAGCTAAAGATTCTGTCAAGCCTGCAACTGCAAATTTTGTAGAACAGTAAATTCCCCAACCCGGAAATTCTCCATAATAACCGCCAACAGAAGAAATATTGAAGATATGCCCCTTTTCATTTGCACGGAAAATTGGCATTGCATTTCTGATTACATTTAATAATCCGAAAACATTTACTTCGTAGTTTTTTCTAGATTCTGCGTCGCTTAATTCTTCTAATGCGCCTAATAAGCCATAACCAGCATTATTGACCAAAACATCAATTGTTTTAAAATGGTTTACGGTTTTATCAATTGCATTTTTAACACTTTTTTCGTCTATCAAGTCCATTTCTAAAGGAAGAAAACTTTCCGACAAACCGCCCAATTCTTTAACTAAAGAAGCTTCACTTCTTGATGTTGCTGCTACTTTATAACCTTCTGCTAATAATTTTTTAGCTAATTCTAATCCAAGTCCTTTTGAAGCACCTGTGATAAACCAAACTTTTTTATTGTCCATGATTTTAATTTTTTACGTTATAATTATAGGACAAAGTTACAAGTGAAGTACTTCTCAAATATTGAAGCAATCAAACAAGAAGTTGCAAAAATCAAACAATTTCCGCTAAACGATAGTTTTTTGGCGAAACTCGAACATTTTTCTTGAAAAAATTAATAAAATGAGATAATTCTTCGAAGCCTAAACACCACGCAATTTCATTAATATTCCAATTAGTTTGCTTCAATAAAATCATGGCTTCTTGAACAATTCTCTCTCCAATAATCTGAGAGGTTGTTTTTCCAGTTGTTTCTTTTAATGCCTTATTCAAATGGTTTACATGCACATTTAACTGATTTGCATATTCCGAAGGTGAGCGAAAATTAATCTGCTGAGAAATCGATTCAACAGGGAATTGTCGTTCTAACAATTCTAAAAATAAAGAAGAAACACGAATTGTAGCGTTCGATTTACTGTATAATGAAGCAGTTACAGTTTGCGTTTTTAAAGCTAGGTGAATAATCTCAAAAACAAGATTTCTAAGCACATCATATTTAAAAGCATAATCGGAATTGATTTCATCAAACATTTTTAAATAAATCGTTTTTAAAGATTCTGCCAATTCAACAGAAACCGGAACAACAGGATTCCCGCCTGGCTGAAACAACGGATATTCTTTTAAATTCCCAAACTGGCTAAAAAAAGCATCAGTAAAAATGCAGAAAAACCCAGTCTGGTTTTCATCGATATGCTCCCAACTATATGGAATTTGAGGATTGGCAAAGAATAAAGCCTGATCTTCTATCGAAACAACTTTATCAGCATAATGCACTTTATTTTTTCCAATAATTAAACTGATTTTATAAAAGTCTTTTCGCGTATAAGGCAAAGGATTACAAGTACTTCCAATGTAATCATCCAGCTTAAAAACATTAAAATGTCCGATCTCTTTTTTTAGATTTTCGGGCATTCCTTTTATTTTTACTGTATAAAAATCCTCTAAAGTTTCTGTTAGTTTCATTTTACAAAGTTACAAAAATCAAACATTCTATAATTAGAAAATTTGTCAATTAGAAAATTTGTCAATTAGAAAATACGATAATTTCGGATAATGTTTTAATTGTTACCCTGAGTGATCCCGAGGCTTTGGGAGAAGGACGCTTCAATTGGCATGTGGGCTTCGACTCCGATCCGCCCGACAAACCTATAAACATAACAAACCCGACAGGTTTTTAAAATCTGTCGGGTTTGCTTTTTGAGATACTTTGCGTAGACGAACTGCAGTGTGTCTCTACAGAATATTAGGATGTGTGAATTAATTCACAATTAATAATTTACAATTAACCATTATTAAGACACTACTTTATAAGTAGGATCTTCAATAACATTAACCTTAATAACTGCATCAGCATTTTTCAGCAATTGTCTGCAGTCGGCGCTTAAATGCTGTAATTCTACAATTTTATTAACCTGATTGTACTTTTTAGTAATATTATTCAAAGCTTCAATTGCCGACATATCAGAAACACGGCTTTCTTTAAAATCAATTATAATATGATCTGGATCGTTTTGGATATCGAATTTTTCTAAAAAAGCAGTTGTAGAACCAAAGAATAACGGCCCAAAAATTTCGTAATGCTTTACTCCGTTTTCGTCAATATACTGTCTTGCGCGAATTCTTTTAGCACTTTCCCAAGCAAAAACCAAAGCCGAAATAATCACACCAATTAAAACCGCCAATGCCAAATTATGCAATACAATTGTAATTAAAGCCACTAAAATTCCAACAAAAATATCATGTTTGGGCATTTTATTAATAATCTTGAAACTTGCCCATTCAAAAGTGGTAATGGCCACCATCATCATAACTCCCACTAAAGCTGCCATTGGTAATTTTCCGATTACGGGAGCTCCAAAAAGTATAATCATTAAAATAGTCAAAGCGCCAATAATTCCCGCAAGTCTGGCTCTTGATCCTGCTCCAAGATTTACCAAAGTCTGCGCAATCATTGGGCAGCCTCCCATTCCGTAGAAAAAACCATTTAGAATATTCGAACTTCCCTGCGCTATACATTCTCTGTTGCTGTTTCCTCGTGTTCCGGTAATTTCGTCGACTAAATTTAGCGTAAGCAAACCTTCCGTCAAACCAACCGCTGCAACAATTACCGAATACGGAAATATCACTTTTAAAGTTTCAAAAGAAAACGGAATATTCGGAATATGAAACGGAGGAAATCCGCCTTGAACCGAAGCGATATCTTCTACAGTTTTGGTTTTGACATTAAAAATAATTACGATTGCAAAAACAACCATAATGGCCACTAAAGATGCTGGAACTGCTTTTGTAATCTTCGGAAAAACCAAAACAATCGCAATTGTTAAAGCAACCAGACCTAACATAATATATAAAGGAGTTCCCTGAAGCCAAGCAACCTGACCATTAACAACCGTTTTAAATTGTTCCAACTGCGACATAAATATCACAACAGCCAAACCATTTACAAAACCAAACATTACGGGCTGCGGAACTAACCGAATAAATTTTCCTAGTTTAAAAAGTCCGATGCAGATCTGGACAACACCGCCAAGGGCAACGGCGGCAAAAACATATTCTATTCCGTGGGACTTCATCAAGGCAATCAAAACAATTACTGTTGCTCCTGCTCCGCCCGAAATCATTCCTGGTCTTCCTCCAAAAATAGCCGTCACCAATCCGGCAATAAAAGCTGCATATAAGCCAACTAATGGCGGAAATCCAGCCAAAATAGCAAACGACAACGATTCTGGAATCATAGTCATGGCAACAGTCAAACCTGCTAAAATTTCGTTTTTATAATTGACTTTCTGGCTAAAATCGAAGAGTTGGAACTTTTTTTTCATGGCGTAAAATTAGAAAAATAATACGCAAAAGAGTAAACCTTTTATACGATAAAAAGTTATTGAAAAACACTGGAACAAAAACAGTCAAATCAGGCTAACTGCTCTAGAAGAAAAATAAAAATAGAAAGTATAAAACTTAGCATTTAAGATTGGTTTTGAAATTAGAATATCACACAAAATACTTACAAAAATCAGAAGTATATTAGCGTATTTACACCTGTTTTTACAAATGCAAAACTATTCCAATCGCACGCAGGCATAACCTAAATCGCATACATGATCCACAATAGTATCATATTGTAAATCAACACCTTCAATTCTTAAAATTTTATCACAATCTTCCAAATCAAAATTAATTTTATAATTTGGAAACTGATTTTTTATAGAGGCTAGGATATAATCTCGATCAGATTCTTTCTGGACATTTGTTTTAAAAATTTCCACAACCCCATCAGTATCTTTTAATTCTTTAAACTGGTACATTTTATTTTTATTAAAAAGATTTATAGAAACTCAGATCAAAAATAATGGAGAAGCCTTTATTTTAACAGCAATTTTATACCAATGGCGTATGATTTATACGAATGGCGTTGGTATAAATTATTCCTGATAAATGCTTACAAACTATACGATTATATTATTTTTGCCGCTATGACAATTGCAAAAATCTACCAGAATTTTTTTCTACGAAACTTAATCGTAAATACACTTGTTTATTTGGTCATTCTGGCCTGCATTTACGACGAAATAAGACTCAACGGACATAGCTGGTCTTATATTCTCAGCAAAATTGCCATGGGTTATTTCCCTTGCATTGTCTGGATTACGGTTTTTAACATCTGCATCATCAATCCTTTTTTATTTCACAAAAGATTTAAAATCTTTTTTACGCTTCTTGCGGTCTATTGGACTGGTTTTTACTTTTTTATGAATTGGTTTTTTCCGCTTGTTGGGTTAGGAAATTTAAAAGCACTTCAGATTGTATCATTGATCATAAACGGCTGTTTTTTCTATTTTCTGCACATTGTGATTACCAAAAAAATGAGTCAGGCCGATAAAGACATTATGAATTTCAAATCGGAACTTTCGTTTTTAAAACAGCAATTGAATCCGCATTTTTTATTGAATGCCATGAATAATCTTTACGGAGAAGCATTAGCAGAACCAGAAAAAGTTCCAGACCGAATACTGAATCTTTCAGATTTGTTGCGCTATCAAATCGAAGCTTCTAAGAAAGATTTTGTCTTAATGCAGGAAGAAATTGCGTTTATTAAAAAGTATATTGAATATTATACCTTTAGAAACGAAAGACTGGCTGTAACGCAAAACATTGAAGGCGTGCATGATCAAATCGAGATTCCGCCTTTGTTCTTTCTGCCTTTGGTAGAAAATGCGGTGAAGTTTTCGGCCGAAACTGCAGAGCCCTTTATCAATCTGGATTTGAAAGTAGATTGCCGAAATGTATCTTTCACTTTAAAAAACAACTGTTTGGATACTGAATCAAGGCTTTCGAGCACGGGAATCGGAATTGAAAACCTAAAAAGACGTTTGGAAGTATATGGTTTAAAACATACTTTAAGCTGCAAAAAAGACAAAAATATGTTTATCGTAAAATTAAATATATGGCACTTACCTACCGCTGTCTAATAGTTGATGACGAATCGCCGGCCCACAAAGCCTTGATTTCGCACATCTCCAAATTTGACGAACTGGAACATTCCGGAAGCGCTTTTAATGGTATGGAAGCCATAAAACTGCTCAACGAAAACCAATACGATATTATTTTTCTTGACATTAATATGCCTGTAATTTCTGGTGTAGAATTGATGGAACTCCAACCCAAACGCCCAATTACGATTGTGACAACGGCTTATTCTGATTTTGCGCTTTCGGCTTACCAAAACGATGCGATTGATTATTTGATGAAACCCATTTCGTTTGATAAATTCTCAAAAGCAATAGAAAAAGCCAAAACCTATCATTCGGGAAATAATCTTAAAAAAGAAAACAACGACGACGAAAAAGTACTTTCTTACCGCTCTAACGGACAAGTAATTGAAACGCCTCTTTCTGATATTTTATATATCGAAAGTCTAGGCAATTATATGAAATTGTACAACTGCAAATTAAAATCTCCAATTGTCATTTACGGTTCGCTCGCGAGCATAAGTGCCGAAATTGACTGTGCACATTTTGTTCAAGTTCACCGATCTTTTATTGTAAATACAACTAAAATTTCTGCTGTTACGACCAAAAATCTCACAATGTCTAATGGCAATACTATTCCTGTGGGAAGGAAGTATCAGATTCTTTTAAATGTTTTTTTAAAGAGATAAACTAAAACACTTAAAACCAAATAATTACAAAATATTTAACAATAAAAACCCGTACAAATACTTAACGCTAACTTTCAAAATTTCATTAATCTTGTAACAATATATTTCTATTTTAAAAAAGGGATGCCGAAAACTTTATAGAGTAGGTTATTTTTAAATATATTGTTTATGAATCAAAATGACATTTTTTTTAGTCTAGACCAACAATTAGCAAACAAGCTAGTAGCAAGTCTTACAATTCCATTAAAAATAGATGTTTTAAACCCAAGGTATTTTAATCCCGGAGCATGGGAAGAAACTGAAATTGATTCTGAAGAATCTTTAGCTTCTGATTTATTTGAAGCCTCACTAAAATCACTTGAATATGCTGAGAACAGGGATGAAACAATTACTGAGGAAATACAAGAAGATGAAGAGTTGTACGAAATAGCAAAAATAGCCATAGATGCCTTTTTAGCTGCTAATCCAACAGAACGTGATCCTACTGATGAAAGTTTTTCAAGTGATTATTCATTTGAGCAGCAAAAAAGTCTTTGGGGTAGAATTAAAAAATATGCAAAAAAAGCAAGTAATTGGTTAAAGAAACAGGCAAAGAAAATTTTAAAAATTAAATCTGTAACGCTAGATAAATTTCTAGTTACAGTAGAGAAAAGACCTGTAATAATAATTTCAAATCCAATTAAGGTAAATGATGTTTATCTTAAGATTGATTATAAAATCACCGTTAAATACGAAATATTTGGTAAAGGAGGAAGAATTTCATTTTCTGATAATTTTAAAATGCCAAATACCGATTTAGATATAAAATTTAAAGTAGACAATCTTAAATACTTTGCGGAACCATATTTTACAAGTTTAAAAATAGTAAAATATATCCTTGGCTTTAAAATAACAATATCATTAGCTCCACTCGTTAATAAAAAAATTAAACCTATGGAAATATTTGATGCGTCAAAATATATTCCTGAAATCCCATGGTTCGAAAAATCTTTTGTTCCCGAACCTCCATTAGGGCTGTTAACTTATGGAAGTGGTCTAAGCTTTGGAGTTAATTTTAAATTAAGAGATTAATTTTCCTTAATAGCGAGAGCAATATTGGGTAAAAATATAAAAACAAAAAAAGAGACTTCTTCACAAAAGTCTCTTTTTCCATTTATATAATATTTTATAAAATCCTATTTCTCTTTAAGCAACTTTTCCAAATAAGAAATCTTCTCTTTTTCCGATTCTAATAAACGCTCATAAAGTTTCTTATTTTCATCATAAGCTTCAATAAGCTTTTCGATTGGATTAAAAGTATATTGATCATGATGACCGAATGCACCTTGGCTATTACTAAAATCAGTTTCATTAAAAGTATTAAAATAATTAATGACTCCTTCGTCACTAAAACTTTTAATAGCCTCTACAGAAACCCCTAAAGCTTCAGCAATTTTATTGAGTTTTTCGTCGTCAATGGTTTCGCTTCCTTCAAGAGTAGAAACATATTGCTGACATGCCCAGGGCAATTGCTAATGCTTCTTGTTTCATACCTCTAAACTCTCTAATTCGGCTGATATTTCTGCCAATATGTTTTGGTTTTGTTGCTGTGCTCATAATTCAAAGATATTTAAAATTCTTCAAAGTTTTTTATTTCGATACAATACCTTTCTATCCAACAAAAGTATCATTTTTCGCACAACTAAAAAAGCTTCACCACTTCGTTTTTGCACTAAATTCACTACAACACCAAAATCTCGCAACGCAAGCAATTATTGGGATTTCAAATTTCGGCAATGACTATTTTTATTTGTTTTAAAACCTACAACAATTGCTTTAATTCTTGATTTTGTGAATTATTTTCTTAAAAAAAATATCAAACTAAGAAACTTTTCTTACTTAATTCTTTAAATTCGCGCCAACCAAACCACTAAGCTACTTACGAACCAATGAACATTTTTAATTTTTTTAGAAGATCCGATATAAAATGTCCGAGATGTCTTGGAAAAAGATTTGTTGATTGGGATGATATCCGACGTTTAAACCGACAATTGAAATGGGTTCCTGCACCATGCGCCTATTGCGATGCAACGGGAAGGGTCCGCAAAGAAATGCTTTCTAAAGTTGCCGTAGATTGCATGTACCTCACAATCGATTTACCCGAATCTGTAATAGAAAAAATAAAAGAAGGCGATCTTGAAACAATCGAAAAAGGAAAACAACGCGAACTTTTTGTAGATCATCTTATACAATACGCAGAGCATCATTACCATACTCAAAATCTCGATGCAGAAAACATTGCTAATTTGTACTTAGAATTCGAGGCAGAAAAAGCTCCTTTTGCTGTAACCAAAGAAGAATTAATAAAATATATTCAGGGTGTAATCGACTTAAAGAAATTGGCACTGAACTAAAATTCTGCAATTTTACACGTTCTAAAATGTTATAATTTCACTTATTTCGTGAACAACTTTTCAAATCAATAAAACATGACTAAAACTTTAAAACTGATTTTAATTGCAATCACTTTCCTAATCTTTTTTGGCTGTTCTTCTGGAGATTGTACCAAAATGATTACTATTCCTGCACAGACTATTCAAACACCATCAGGATCATCTTATATGCCAGCGTATGAAAGAGAAGTCGCTTGCGATTTCGAGATTGAACCTATAGAAGAAAACACTAAAGAACTTGAAAATTTCTCATACGAAATTTTGAATTTCGTTTATACTCCAGATACTGGTAAAAATACTAGCAGAATTCAAATGGAGATAAAACTAAATAATCTTAACGACTTTAATGTTACGGGGGTTCCATTAATTACTATTAATGTTGATGGTACAGAATCTATTGGAAATTTTGCACCAAAAGCCACTTCATCATGTTATGGAATTGATGCTAAATCTAGCTGTATTTTTACATTTGATCAAGAAACTTCTTTAGATTTGGGACTGATAAAATCAGTAAAAATTGTTTCAGTAAAATATATTGTACCAAAAAAGTAGTCTTTGATCTTTTAAAAGCTTAAAGAGAAATTCTTCTTAAAACAGGTAAAAATACCTATAGCCACCCTATTATTTTATTCTAATATTGTATCGAATAATTTTTAGTTAGACAGGTTTTCTAATAGAGAGCTTTTTAATTTTTTGTCACTTTTTTTTTGGAACAGAAAGTGGGATTTCAAATCGCTGGTACCGATTGGAAATTTCACTTTTTTTATTTACCTATTCAGCCGTTTATTTTACCGCAAAGTTCGCAAAGGATTACGCAAAGTTTTTCTCTCGCAGATTTAGCAGATCTAAGAGATTTTGTTTTACCTGCCTAATCTGCAAAATCTGCGGGAAGACTATGTTGCCACAAAGCTTTGCGAACTTTGCGGTTTATTAAGTCTCGCATTAAAAATTCTTAGCGCTCTTTGCGTTAAAAAAAATTAACCGCAAAGAGCGCAAAGGGTCACGCAAAGTTCGCTAAGTTTTTCTCTCGCAGATTTAGCAGATCTAAGAGATTTTGTTTTATCTGCCTAATCTGCAAAATCTGCGGAAAAACTATGTTGCCACAAAGCTTTGCGAACTTTGCGGTTTTATTAAATCTCGCATTAAAAATTCTTAGCGTACTTTGCGTTAAAAAAAATTAATCGCAAAGAGCGCAAAGGGTCAAGCAAAGTTCGCTAAGTTTTTCTCTCGCAGATTAGCAGATCTAAGAGATTTTGTTTTATCTGCCTAATCTGCAAAATCTGCGGGAAAACTATGCTACCACAAAGCTTTGCGAACTTTGCGGTAAAAAAACATCACGATTAAAGCCTAAAATCAAATTTCAGGCAGTATTTTTGCGTTCCATAAAAGCCACGAATTAATTCCGCATGACTAGAGAACATTATATTCCGTTTAATAAAGAATTTTTACTGGAACAGCAAATTGCTGCTTTTGCTGAAAATCCGCAAAAGGTCGATGATTTTAAGAAGCTGTTCGAAATTATCGAACACTATTACCATTACGAATCTTTTAATCTTAACCGAAATCTAAAACAGCATTATGCACTCTACGATCCAGATTTAAGCGAAAAGGAACGCGAACAGTTCATCAATAAAAGCAGTTTTCCCGTTTTTAAAGAAACCCTCTTAAAAGTTCTCGAACGCGGCAATTATTACAGAATTAATCAGGAAGCTTTAAACGACGCCTTTCATGAATCTGATTTGATCGGACTGAATCTTTCTATCGATTTTAATGCTTTTAAAGATTTCGAACTTTATGCGCGTGGGCATCACAAGGCAAAAGAAAAAGTCAAAAAATACTTTTTCTGGACCAAAGAAGTCGAAATTGAATATTATGACCGAGTGCTGATTTACCTCAATTACAGCGAAGCAGATTATTTCAAGAAAAAGAAAGTCAAATTAGGCAAAATGCCAATCGATCCAGGGTCTATTGCATTGAAAATCTTTAAACGTGTTCCTAAAAATGATCTTGAAACCATTTTCCCGAATGCCATTCCGAAAATGTCTCTTAAGGACAAATTGCTGCTTTGGGTTCCAGGTGTTTTTGGTGGACTTTCGTTATTAAGCGCCAAGGTAATTCCTGCTTTGATTAACATGTATGATGCTTATCAGACTGGCGAAACCATCGATTTGTTAAACAGTAAAACCTCTTTAAATCAAGGTTTAATTGCTCTTGGAATTTTAGGAGCCTATTGTTTCCGTCAATACAACAACTTCATAAATAAGAAAATCAGGTATTCTAAAACACTTTCTGACAGTTTGTATTTCAAAAATGTCGGGAACAATAGCGGTGCGTTTTATTCCTTATTAAATTCTTCGGAAGAAGAAGCTTTAAAAGAAACGATTCTGGCTTATACATTTTTACACGAAAGCGAAGATTCTTTAACAGCCGAAGAACTGGACCATCAAATTGAATCTTGGTTTAAAACCAAACTAAATACTGATTTGGATTTTGACGTAAACGACGCTTTATTAAAATTAAAAAGCATCGGTTTAGGAATAGAAAACAATGGAAAATGGAATGTGATTCCGATTAATGAAGCACTTATTGCAATTGATGAACTTTGGGATAATGTTTTTCAGTACAACCAGAAAGTTGATTCTCAAACAACCTAAAAGAAATTTTATTAGATTTATGCATCTAACCTTAAAACCACAAAAATGAGAACATTAGATCAATGGTTTGCAGAATATGCCGTAAGTCATCAGAACCCAACCAACAAAGCGATACATTACATTTGCGTACCTGCCATTTTCTTTTCTATCGTAGGTTTACTTATGAGTATTCCGAGCACGATTATCGCAAATATTTTACAATTAAATGCGCCAATTATTGAAAACTGGGCTTTCATGGTTCTGCTTCTTGTTCTGGTTTTCTATATCAGATTATCGATTTCTATGGCGCTAAAAATCGCTGTATTTTCCGGAATCTGTTTGGTTATCAATTATTATATCGGGCAAATTGTTCCGTTGTGGGCATTCTCAATAGGCGTTTTTGTTATTGCTTGGATCGGACAATTTTACGGACATAATATTGAAGGCAAAAAGCCTTCTTTCTTAAAAGATCTTCAGTTTTTATTAATTGGCCCTGCTTGGGTTGTTGAGAATTTGTTTTCTAGGAAATAAACAGTTAGTTTCCACAATAATACTGCATTATTGACGAACAATTAAACATAAGTATTCTCTTATTTTTAAAATAAAAATGTACTTTTGATATACCAAAAATAAAAATCATGTTAGAATTAATCTGGGGAATATTAAACGTTATACTGTTTTTAGGACTTCTTGTTTTTTGCGCAAAAAAAGCAGCTGAGATTCGTGCAAAAGTGGGTTTGTCGGTTGCCATTCTCTTTTCTTTTTTTGCTTTATCTTTTATCACAAGGCCAAGTAATGAAGAAAAAGATAAAAAATTTGAATTTGAAAATAGGGAAATCGAAAAACAATCTTCAAATCGCAATACTTATCTTTCAAAAATTACTCTTGAAGACGACTTATGCACAAAATTTCAATTGAATATAATTTGTGATGGTGAAAATGCTCGTTCAGCATTAATTCAGAGAACTGGATTTATAGGTGGTACAGAATGGTCTACACTCTATATTAATATCAATAAAACGGAAAGGGAAAAAACTTTTGAATATCAGATTGGAGGAACTAGAAAATGGAAAATTCTTGGTATTGAAATATATTCAGAGTATAAAGAATTTAGCGGAATGAACGAATTTAAGCCGCTTTCTAGTGTTCTTTAAATCCTAAATCAATTCTAAAAAAATAAAGGACAAGGAAGAATTTTTATCTTTTTTGTCCTTTTCATTTAAAAAGCATTTCTAAAGTTTAAAAATTCAACATATAAAATGAGAAAATTCTTCACAGTAATTACTTGCGTAATTTTACTTTCTTCATGTAAACAAACAGATAATAAAAGCGTTCAAAATAAAGAGACAACAAAGAAAGACAGCACCAAAGTCGAAAGTTCTACACAAACTGCACAATCAAATTCTGACTTGTTAGAGCAATTTTCTAAAAACAAAAATGAAGTTGTTCTCAAATTAAAATCATTGCCCAATAAAGAAGCTGGAAACGCACTATACGAAAAGTATATTGAAGCAAACAATACTTTGTTGGGACAGATAGCCGAAAAAGAATCTGGAATATTGGATAAATTTTACAATGAAGATGAAGCTGATAAAAAAGCAGTAAAGCTTTTGGGTGAGAATCTTAATAAGCATCAATTAGAGTTTTGGGAAATTGGGGAAGGATATGTCGAAATAGAGCCTCTACATGATTTTTATTATAGAATTTTCAAAGATTACGTAACGAGCGATTACAAAGATTATTTGTACTTAAAAAGTGAAGAAAACAAAACGCTATATTCTGCAGATGCTGGACTTGTAATCTCTTTTAAAGATCTAGGTGACAGAGTGATTTCTTGGGAAAATTTTATGACCAAATATCCTGATTCAAAATTAATTTCATCTGTAAAAGAAGAATACAAAAATTACCAAATGGATTATTTAGTTGGTCAAGACAATACTCCAACTGCCGAAAGAGCGACAGATGAAAAATATATTTATCCAGAAAACATTCAAGAATTTAACCGATTCATGAAAAAATATCCCAAAAGCCCAACCGTACCTCTAATTAATTTATTTATGGAGAACTTTAAGAGCGAGAGTATTTTCGATTTATTAAGAGCTGAACAGGATAAACTATAGATCTGAACCAGAAAAACATTTAACAACCAATAATCTAAATATGGAAAATAAAAACCAACCTATTACATTCGTCTTTTGGATAGTAGCCATCATTTTAGGCGTAACTTTATATAAGCAATTTGATTTTAAGAGTTTAAAATTTGAGAATCCAGCAATGGCTGTTATTTATGGTATTGTCTTTCTGTTTTCGGTTTACTATATTTTTAAAAATTCCGGAAAGAAGCAGTGAGATAAAAATCCTTATTTTTGAAAATAAAGACCGTCACGTTTATCACACTTCTATCCAGCTTGAGTTAATATTTCTGATGTGGTAATTGTAACTTAGTTAGTATCAGACGAAATCCAAAATGGATAAAAGATAATCAAAAAAATGCAGAATGGAATTGAATTTTAAAGATTTCCCTTTACTAACTACCGAAAGATTAATATTAAGAAATATTGAAAACACGGATGCTGTTTTGATTCATAAATTACATTCTGATGCAATTGTAAATGCGTTTGTTGGAAGAGCCAATTCGTCAAGCTTAAAAAATGCAGAAGAATACATAGTTAAAATGCAAAATTTAATAGCGAAAAATGAATGTATTTATTGGGTCATAACGGAAAAAGGAAATAACAACCTAATTGGTTCAGTTTGTTTATGGAATTTTGATATTGAAAATAAAATTGTAGAAATAGGATATGAACTATTGAGTGAATTTCAAGGAAAAGGAATAATGTCCGAAGCAATCAAAAAAATTATAGAATATACGTTTCAAAAAATAAAAGCAAAAACAATAACTGCTTTTCCATCTTCTGACAATATTAATTCTGTATCAATATTAAAAAAATTGAACTTTGAATTGGAGGATAAAAAATATAATAATACCCATGAGAATATAAAAAATCTGGTAACTTATACTTTAAGAAATAGTCCAATTAATAACTAGACGAAAATAAATCTCCTAAACTTTTGTAACTGAATCAATGTTTTTATACCATATTTTCAGTTAATATAAAATACTAAATTTTATAGCACTAAAACCACATTTAGAATCAATGCGTTTTGCAAAACAATTTTTAACACTACTGATATGAAGAAAATACTCATTATAATTTTTTCAATATTTACATTATCAGTTTTCGCTCAAGAAAAAACGGTTTCTGACTTCAAAAATGATTTTGAAAAAATTGTAAAATCTGATTTAACTGAAGAAAAACTAAATAAATTATTTCAGGAATACCCATTAATTTTAACTCCCCATAGTGATAATACTCGATTGTTTGAGTCTTTGAAAGGAACTGACTTTAATAATTATTCAATGCTAAATTTTAAAAATGAAAACCTTTATAAATCAAATATTGATAATTTATTGAATTCCCAAAATTCATACAATCGAATTCTCGCCTACTTATTAGTTGCATCAACAAATGACAAATCCAAGGAAAACGATCTTTTAGTAAAAATAAAAACAGAAAAAGAAAAAGGAAATTTAATTTGGTCAGGAATGGCTTTATTAAGTTTGAAAACGAACCATACTGATGAATTATTTGATTTTCTAGTAAAAAATGAAAACTTTGGAGATGCACATATGTTTCCAATGTACATACAATTGGACAAAGACTCAATTAAACAAACTGCTTATCGAAAATTAAATTTAGACAATGATAAGGCAAAAGTCCTTGCCATTCAAAGTCTTTCTAAAACATCCAACGATTTGCAAACAGAAAAAATTGTAAAAAACGCAGTTGCAACTTGGGATATTAATTTAAAAGGTTATGCCATATATACAGTTAAAGAATTACAAATGGGAAATCTTTTGGAATTACTCAAACCTCTCATTGAAAATGACAAAACAAAAAGAATTTCTTTAGAAGCTCTCGCAAATAGTCCAACTCAAAAAGACAGAGAATATTTGATTTCTTTAGTGGATAAAACCAAAATGGATGAAGATATTTTAGAGGCACTTTTCAATTCAAAAAACATTGATAACCTGAAGTTATGGCTTTCAATAATCGAGAACAATACTAAACCTGAAAATTATTATTTTTTGCATTTAAACAACCTTTATTAGGAAGTGATGAAATTTTAGAAAACTTGCAAACAGCATTGAAAAACACAAAAGACACAGAGACACTTGGAGAACTTGTAAGGGCTTTGAATGGTAGAACTGACAATACAAGTATTGACATAATGCTATCCCTACTTAAACATCAGAGTTCATCAGTTCGCTATTGGACTGCTCTTACTTTGGAAAATAATCCAAGTCCAGCACTTAAAACTAAAGAAAATCAAAAACTAATTAAAAAAGGGCTTGAAGACGGAAATAACCCCGATTAATAATATTCTTGAACAACAATAGTTTGGCAAAATGAAGGAGTTATGCATAATTTGAAAATGGTTTTATACTTAGAATGTTTAGGCTAATTTTAAATAATTGACACAAAAAAACTTGGTGAGCTTCTAACCAAAATTACTTGCAAAAAGGGAAACTCTCTAAAACACAAAATCAAATAAGGGTTTTCGAACCATAAAAAAGCCTGAGAATGTATATTCTCAGGCTTTTTAAATTTTATAGTGACCCCGGAGGGGTTCGAACCCCCAACCCTCAGAGCCGAAATCTGATATTCTATCCAGTTGAACTACGAGGTCAGTTTATTTATGATTTTAGATTATAGATTTTAGATTGCTGATTGGAATCTAAAATCTACAGTCTAAAATCTAAAAATATATTTACGAAAGTAATTTTTTCACAATTGTAGAAATGGTTTTTCCTTCAGCAGTTCCGCCTAATTGAGCAGATGCTAATCCCATTACTTTTCCCATTGAAGCAATTCCAGAAGCTCCTGTTTCAGCAATGATTTTTGCCACTACAGCTTCTACTTCTTCTTCACTTAATTGCGCTGGTAAAAACTTCTCGATTACAGCAACTTGAGCCAATTCTGGTTCTGCCAAATCTGGACGGTTTTGCTCTGTAAAGATTCTTGCGCTTTCTTTACGGGTTTTAACCAATCTTTGAAGCAATTTAATCTCATCTTCTTCAGACAAATCTTCTTTAGATCCTGAAGCCGTTGAAGCCAACAATAATTCAGATTTAACAGCTCTTAAAGCTTCTAAAGCGACTGTATCTTTTGCTTTCATGGCGTTTTTGATTTCGTCCATGATTAGTGTTTGTAAACTCATGTTTATATTTTTATTAGAATAAGCTAACGCTTATTAATTGATGTATTAATTTGACCCTTCGACTTCGCTCAGGGTGACAATCAGATTCACTTTAAAAACCTATTTAGGAAGTCAAATTTTGAAATTCTGTGCGAAGATAAAAAAAATAACCCGAAAATTAAATCCAATTTTCGGGTTACCCAATATTATGATTCTAAAAATTAATCTACGTTATCGTGCAAAAATGAATTGTTTGAACGTAATTGTAAATCATTATTACTGTCTGTTCCAACAGAGATTCTAGAATTTGTATTATTAGACTGAGAATTAGACAAATCTATTCCTAATCTTTTGTAAGCTGGCTCTTTTTCCAACTCATCGATTCTAGAAACATTGTTATGAAATTTGTAGTTAAATTCTTTTAGTTTCTTTCTTCTTTCTTCTGCTCTTAAACGCAATGTTTCTTCAATAGTCAATTCTAAAGGAGAAACTTCAGAAGTTGTCGTAATATCTGGCTGACTTGCAAAATCTACTCTTGGTTTCAAAGTAATGTTTAATTCCTCAGGAATTGTATCTTCAACTACTTTTTCAACTGGTTTAGAAGCCAATAAATCATTTTCAACTTCCATGTACTCTTCTAGAGAATATTTAATGATTCCGTTATCTGAAACTTCAGTTACAGGAACAAATTGTACTGGATCGTTTACTTTAATATCACGAGTTTCATTTGTCAATTCAAACAGCACTCTGTTATCTTCAACAACTGGCTCTCTTCTTACTGGCTCTTGTTTAAACAACGGAAGATCAAAAGAGAATGTTGTTTGTTCTTCTCTTTCAAAAACTCTTTGCTGCTGCACTGGCTGTTGTTGTACTTGTTGAACAACTGGTGTTTCAGGAGATGAAATTGTAAAATCGATATCTGTAATTGGCGAAACGATTTCGAAAGTCACATCTAGATTTTTGATAAACTCAGACATCACCACCAACTCTTCCTGATTGATTGCTGGAGCAACAGCTTGTGCAGTTGGAGTAAAGGTTTCGTCATCATCCATCAAATCAAAAACAACTTTATCTTCCACTTTCGCTGTCGGTGTATCAACAGTTAAGTCGAAAGAAGCAAGTGGTTTATTCGTTAAATTATGAACACTTCTCTGCTCATCTTCTAACGTATGAATGATTTTCTTTGGTTCTGTATTTACAATTTCATTTTGTTGTTCTACATCAAATCCTGTAGCGATAATAGTTACAGCAATGGCTTCACCAAGAGTTTCGTCTTCACCAACTCCCATGATAATATTGGCATTGTAGCCCGCTTCAGCTTGAATATGATCGTTGATTTCTCCAATTTCATCCAAAGTAATCTCATTGGTTCCAGAAACGATAAGCAACAATACGTTTTTGGCACCCGTAATTTTATTGTCATTTAGCAATGGAGAATCTAATGCTGAAACAATAGCATCTTTAGCTCTGTTTTCGCCTTCTGCTACAGAAGATCCCATAATCGCAGTTCCGCTGTTTGCTAAAACAGTTTTTGCATCACGTAAATCGATATTTTGAGTATAGTGGTGCGTAATTACTTCGGCAATACCTCTAGAGGCAGTTGCCAAAACTTCATCCGCTTTAGAGAATCCTGCTTTAAAACCAAGATTTCCGTATACTTCTCTTAATTTATTATTGTTGATTACAATTAAAGAATCTACCTGCTTACGCAATTTCTCGATTCCAATAACTGCTTGCTCTTGACGCACTTTTCCTTCAAACTGAAAAGGAATTGTCACGATACCAACTGTTAATATTTCTCTTTCTTTTGCTAATTGAGCAATTACCGGAGCTGCACCAGTTCCAGTTCCTCCACCCATACCAGCAGTAATGAATACCATCTTAGTATTTTTATCCAACATTTTTTCAATATCCGAAATACTTTCGATAGCCGACTGCTGTCCAACGTCTGGGTTTGCTCCTGCTCCTAATCCTTCAGTTAAATTAACTCCTAACTGAATCTTATTGGGTACTGAACTATTTTGAAGCGCTTGCGAATCGGTATTACAAACGATGAAATCTACGCCTTTAATACCTTGTTTGAACATGTGGTTTATTGCGTTACTTCCGCCCCCACCTACACCTATTACTTTGATTACATTTGATTGATTTTTTGGTAAATCAAATGAAATACTTCCAAATTCTGAGTTGCTCATCATCTTTTTGGTTTTTTGAAATTCTTATTAAGTACATTTTTTACTTCTTGACTTGGGGCAAGAAATAATCCTTCTCTTTTTATTATTCTGCGTTGTCTAAAAATTCTTTGATTTTATCGACATATCGATCAAAAAATGATCTTCTTATTTTGGTTTCAGTAGATTCATTTTTAGGCACCTTTTGACTTACGGTTTCTCTAGGCTCTTCAATGGTTTCTACTTTCTCAACGTAGTTTTCTTCAACTTCGTATCGCTGTACTGGAGGAGCAGTTCTGTAAACAACTTTTGGCTGTTCTTTAACCAGTTCCATTCTAACAGCACTTTGCGAACTGTTTTCTATACTGTTCATTACTAATCCTACTGCCGTTGCAAATAACGGGCTAGAGATTTCTTCACTAGAGTTTCCTGCCAAATGCTCGTTCGGATAACCAATTCTAGTATCCATTCCTGTAATGTATTCTACCAGCTGTTTGATGTGCTTTAATTGTGCACCTCCACCTGTTAATACAATTCCAGCGATTAATTTTTTACGAGGATCTTCATGTCCATAAGCTTTAATCTCTGCAAAAACCTGTTCTACAATTTCCACAACTCTTGCATGGATGATTTTAGATAAGTTTTTAAGCGAAATCTCTTTTGGTTCTCTTCCTCTTAAACCTGGGATAGAAACGATCTCATTGTCTTTATTTTCTCCTGGCCAAGCAGATCCGAATTTTATTTTTAAAAGCTCAGCTTGTTTTTCAATAATTGAACAGCCTTCTTTGATATCATCTGTAATTACATTTCCTCCAAAAGGAATTACTGCAGTATGACGAATGATGCCATCTTTGAAAATAGCCAAATCTGTTGTTCCGCCCCCGATATCGATAAGCGCAACACCAGCTTCTTTTTCTTCTTGGCTTAAAACAGCATCAGCCGAAGCTAATGGTTCTAATGTCAATCCAGATAATTCAATTCCTGAACTCTGGATACATCTTCCAACGTTTCTGATTGAAGAAGCCTGACCAACTACAACGTGAAAACTAGATTCTAATCTTCCGCCGTACATTCCGATTGGTTCTTTTATTTCAGATTGCCCATCGATTTTGAATTCTTGCGGTAAAACGTGAATAATTTCTTCTCCCGGTAACATCGCCAATTTATTCACCTGATCGATTAGGAGCTGAATATCTTTTTCGCCAATTACTTCTTCTGGATTGTTTCTGCTGATGTAATCGGTATGTTGGATACTTCTGATGTGCTGTCCGGCAATACCCACAACCACATCTTTTATTTTATATCCTGAATTATTTTCTGCTTCGAGAATCGCTTGCTGTATCGATTGTATCGTCTGCGTAATGTTGTTTACTACTCCTCTGGCAACACCCAAGCTTTTGGATTTGCCAATGCCCAAAATCTCCAACTTACCATATTCATTTTTTTTGCCAATCATGGCAACGATTTTGGTTGTTCCAATATCTAGACCTACTGCAATGTTATCTTTTTCCATTTTCTATTATTTAGTGCAAACTACTTGTTCCGTAAACCTAAGGTCAATTTTTTTGTATTTGTATAACGAACTATCTAAAACTGCTTTTTGAAAGAAGGCTTTATAGTTTCTAAATTTCTTATCAACATTCATCGTTCTGCCAAAATCTATGAAGTAATCATAGTTACGATTAAACATTTTTAAGCTTCCATTCGGCATAATCTCTATAGCAATGATGTTTTTTTTCAAAAACGCATCGTCATAAATTGTGCGAAATAAAGCTGCTAAATCTTCGTTATTTTTTTCATTTATTGCCCCTGAAACAAGAGGAACTCGCGCAGTGAAATTGTCCGACAAGGGCATTTTATTACCCTCATAGTCAATATAAAAAGAAGCGCCGCCATCATAAACTCTTGCTATGGGCGTCTTCTGTTTTACTACTGCTTTTAGAACTCCATCAATACTTACAAAAACATTTGACTTCTCAATCATGTCTTGCGTATCGAGGGTTTTCTCTATCTTATTCAAATCTACTTCATCTTTTCTAATACTGGAAGCGTCTCTTTTATTTTCTATCAACAATTTATTAACCGTTTCTGGCTTCACAAAAAGCGTATTTTCTCCTACAAAAACGACCATCGATTTTTTCAATTTTCTATCGCCATTTCGATGCTGTGCGAAGGAATATAAAAACAAAACCAGTCCGAAAATAAGTACTAATCTTATATTTGTCCAATTAAATATTTTCATTTAAAATCTTTTTAATTGAAGGAACCATTTCTCCCAGATCACCAGCTCCAATTGTTACAATAATAGGTGCATCACTGGCTTTGATTTCACCTAATAAATCTTCTTTTGCAACAATTTTTTTGTTCGAATTTGTCATTTTACCCAAAAGCCACTCAGAAGTCACTCCTTCCATCGGAAGCTCTCTTGCAGGATAAATATCCATCAAAAACACTTCATCAAACTGCGATAAGCTTTCTGCAAATCCGTCAACAAAATCTCTTGTTCTGCTGAATAAATGCGGTTGGAAAATTGCCAAAACTTTACGCCCTGGATACAATTCCCTAACTGCCTGATGAACAGCATTTATTTCTGTCGGATGATGCGCATAATCATCAATATATACTAAATTTTCGCTCTTAATCTGATACGAAAAACGTCTTCTAATTCCGTTGAATGAAGCAATGGCTTTTGCAATAGAATCGGTCGGGGTGCCGTAAGTTTTAGCCATCGCAATAGCCATCAATCCATTCATTAAATTGTGTTTTCCAGGCAGTCCGAAACGTAAATCCTTCATGATTTCTGACGGCGTTTGCACGTCAAAAACATAAGCCCCATCTTCAATACGAACATTATAAGCCTTATATACAGCATCTTCATTTATAGCACATTGAACACCGTCTAAAGGCAATTCTTTGGTTATAAAAAGATTATTTTTATCTTCAACTTTGGCAGCAAATTCTCTAAACGAAGCCTGAATAGCATCGCTAGTTCCATAGATATCCAAATGATCAGCATCCATAGAAGTAACACAAGCAATATTGGGATGCAAATGCAGGAATGATCTATCAAATTCATCTGCTTCTACAACTGTCACAGTTTTTCCGCTTCCTATTAGATTTGAATTATAGTTTTCTACAATTCCTCCAATAAAAGCTGTTACATCTGCACCACTTTGAAATAAAATATGCCCAAGAATACTTGATGTTGTTGTTTTTCCGTGTGTTCCAGCAACTGCAAAGCAGAAAGTATCTTTAGTAATGATTCCTAAAACTTCAGCACGTTTTTTAACCTCGTAATTTCTTTCAATAAAATAATTCCACTCAGAATGTGTTTTTGGAACCGCTGGCGTATAAATCACCAATGTGTTCTCTACATAATAATCTTTTGGAATTAAGTTTATATCATCTTCAAAATGAATATCAATACCACTTTCAATCAATTCATTAGTCAGCATAGAAGGTGTTTTATCGTAGCCTGAAACTTTCTTTCCAATAAACTTGAAATAACGAGCCAGGGCACTCATTCCGATACCGCCGATACCAATAAAATAAACGTTTTGTATTTGATTTAAATTCATTTTTATTTGCTTTAAGCATTAAGCTATAGGCTTTAAGCCCTCGCCTATATTTTACTTTTTAATTAACTTCACAATCTCCGCTACAATATCTTGTGTAGCTTTTGGTTTGGCCAGTTTTTTAATATTATCACTTAGCTGTTTTTGTTTTCCGTGATCTTTCAGCAGCGCTTCAAAAACAATGCTAAACTGGCTGTCAAGCTCAGATTCTTTCAACAAAATCGCACCTTTTGCATCTACAATTGCCTGCGCATTTTTAGTTTGGTGATCCTCAGCTACATTAGGTGACGGAATAAAAATCACTGGTTTTCCAACAATGCATAATTCTGACACCGACGAAGCGCCTGCACGTGAAATTATGACATCTGATGCTGCGTAAACGAAATCCATTCTTTCAATAAAATCAACCACTTTTACATTTGGCTGATTGTATTTTTTATATTCTTCAAAATATAATTTCCCGCATTGCCAGATTACCTGTACATCTTGAGAAAGAAAATTTTGCAATTCTTTTTCGATTAACTGATTAATTCTTCTTGCTCCTAAACTTCCACCTAAAACCAGCAATGTTTTCTTATTCGGATCTAAACCATAGAAAGCAACTGCTTCGTCACGTTTGCTCTCAATATCAATTAAATCCTGACGAACTGGATTTCCAGTTAAAACAATTTTCTCTTTTGGGAAAAAACGCTCCAAATTTTGATACGCTACACAAATTGCATTTGCTTTTTTGCTCAACAATTTGTTTGTAATTCCCGGATAAGAATTTTGTTCTTGAACAACCGTTGGTATTCCTGCCGAACCTGCCGCTTGCAATAAAGGTCCGCTGGCGAAACCTCCCGTACCAATTACTACATTTGGCTTGAACTTTTTAATTATTCTTTTTGACTCCAATAAACTGCTTGCCAATTTTAGCGGAAACATTAAGTTTTGTAAAGTCAATTTTCGTTGTAATCCTGCGATCCACAGACCTTTTATTTCGTAACCTGCCTGAGGCACCTTTTGCATTTCCATTTTATCTTTGGCACCTACAAAAAGAAATTCTGCATCAGGAAATTGTAATTTTAATTCATTTGCAATCGCAATTGCAGGATAGATATGCCCTCCTGTTCCTCCTCCGCTAAGTATGAATTTATACTTTGTCATCTTTCTAAAAATTACAACTTTTTAAAAACTTTTTATATTCTAATCTTATTTGTTTAAAACCGCATTCATCGGATTTCTTGAATTATCTTCAATGGAATACAAAGCTTCTTCTTCGTAAATCTCTTCTTTTTCATCAACTGGCAAATCATCTTCTGCCAATTCTTTATCTATTAATCTTTGAAGCGCTTCTTTTCTTCTTGCTTTTTCTTCTTGTTCTTCAGCAATTTCTTCTTCTTTTTTGGTTACGCTAATGATAATTCCGAGAGAGAAACAAGTCATCCAAATTGAACTACCTCCAGAACTTATTAGCGGAAGCGTCTGCCCTGTTACCGGCAATAATTCTACTGCAACCGCCATATTAATCATCGCCTGAAATATCATCGGAAATCCGAGACCGACGACGACTAGTTTTCCAAATAACGTATTGGCTTTATGCGAAGCGATAACAAATCGGAACAACAATAACAAGTAAAGAACCAATATTGCAACTCCGCCAACTAAACCATACTCTTCTACTACAATTGCATAGATAAAATCTGAAGATGATTGTGGCAAGAAATTTTTCTGAACACTTTTTCCCGGCCCTAATCCGCCTAATCTTCCTGATGCAATTGCAATTTTTGCTTTTTCAATCTGATAATCATCTTCATCTGGCTTATCTGTTGTAAAGTTCATAATACGACTTTCCCACGTTGAAACCCTGCTGAAGAATCTTGAATCTGGAAATGCTTTTGCTACCAAAAGGAAAAAAGCCAACATTGCAATTCCCGATCCGATGATAAAAGCAATATATTTTAAAGGATATTTACCAATGAACGTAAGCATCATTACCATTGAAAATATCAACGCTGTGGTTGAAAAATTGGCTGGTAATATTAATGCCAAAGTGATAAATACAGGAATCCAAAGCTGAATAAACGAGGTTTGGAACGGCTCATTTTCTTCTTTGGTTTTCGACAAATAACGTGCAACGTAAATAAACAATACGCTTGCCGCTAAAGTCGAAGTTTGAAACGTAATTCCTATGAACGGCACCTGAATCCAACGGCTTGCATTTGCTCCCGCAATTACAGTCCCTTTCAATAAAGTATACAGTAATAATAACCAAACCACTGGAAGCGCAATTTTTGAAATTGCTCTGAAATAATGGTACGGCACTTTATGAACCCAATAAATAATCAAGAAACCAATACAAACATGAGCTAAATGTTTTATCAAATACCCCAATGTATTCCCAGTCCCATGACCTATATAGGCTAAATTGCTACTCGCACTAAAAACAGGCATAAACGAAAACAACGCCAATAGGGCCACGAATGACCATATTACTCTATCTCCTTTTAGTTTATTTACCAGTTCCTTCATTGTAGATTTCTGATTTTAGATTTTAGATTATTTTCCAAAATCTTCGATTTTATTTATTGATTCTTTTATTTACTGTTTTTAAACTGCTGACAAAAATGGCTGTTAATTCATTTGCTTCCTTTAACATTGTCTCCAATTCTTCTTTTGCAATCCACATTTTTTCTTTAATAATCTCCAACCAAAACAAAGTTTCATCTGCTTCTTCTAAGACTATATTCATTTTAGCAATAAATTCTCTATCGCTTCTGGCTCGACAAACTGCTCTATAATTTGCTCCAACAGATGTCCCACTTCTTACTATTTGATTAGTTATTGATCTAATCACATTTGTACTTGGCATTTTTTCAGCCAATTCAATTATCATTAAAGAGAACTTTTTGATCCTCATTTTCATTTCATCTGTCGTCATAATCAAAAAGAACTTATTTTAATTCAAAGATTAGGAACAATCTAAAATCTGAACTCTAAAATCTAAAATTACAAATTGTGAACCGCTTGTTTGAATTGTTTTCCACGGTCTTCGTAGTTTTCGAATAAATCGAAACTTGCGCAGGCTGGAGACAATAAAACGACATCGCCTTTTTCTGTTAATCTCTGAGCAGTTTTTACTGCATCATTCATATTATTTACTTCAACCATAATATCAACAACGTTTCCAAAAGCATCGATAATTTTGCGGTTATCAATTCCAAGGCAGATAATAGCTTTTACTTTTTCGCGTACTAATGACATTAACTCGTTGTAGTCATTTCCTTTATCAACACCTCCAACAATCCACACGGTTGGCGCATTCATACTATCCAAAGCAAAGAAAGTAGCATTTACGTTTGTTGCTTTTGAATCGTTGATATATTGAACGTTTTGTATTTTCAATACTTTTTCTAAACGGTGCTCAACACCTTGGAAATTAGATAGACTTTCACGGATTGTTGCATTTCTAATTTGCATCAATTTAGCTACAGAGCTTGCTGCCATGGCGTTTTTCATATTATGTTTTCCTTCTAACGCAATGTGTTCTGTATCCATTGTAAACTCTTCTTGGTTGATCTTTATTTCCATTTTGTTGTTATTTATAGAAGCCCCTTCATCAAATTTTTTCGTCAATGAAAAAGGAATTAATTTTGCTTTTGTTTTGTTCTTTTTTAACCATTCTGTACTTGCTTCATCATCTGCATCGTAAATGAGATAATCGTTTTCAGTCTGGTTCATCGTTATTCGGAACTTCGAATTGATATAATTTTCATATTTATACTCATATCGATCTAAATGGTCTGGACTAATATTGGTTATTATCGCAATATCGGGTCTGTAATTTATTATTCCGTCTAACTGAAAACTGCTTAATTCAAGAACGTATGCGTCATATTTGTTTTCTGCAACCTGCCACGCGAAACTTTTTCCAATATTTCCGCCCAATCCTACATTTAATCCTGCATATTTAAGCAAGTGATGCGTGAGCATTGTGGTGGTCGTTTTACCATTACTTCCCGTAATTCCGATGGTCATTGCTTCTGTGTAAGGTATTGCAAATTCGATTTCCGAAATCACCTTTACTCCCGCTGCAACCAGCTTTTTTACTATCGGAGATTTATCTGGAATTCCTGGGCTTTTCATCACCACATCTGCATTTAGAATTAAATCTTCTGTATGCTGCTCCTCTTCCCAGGCTATTTTATTAATGATAAGAACTTCTTTATAACTCTCTTTTATTTTTCCAAAATCGGACACAAAAACATCATATCCTTGTTTCTTACCGAGGATCGCGGTTCCTACTCCGCTTTCTCCTCCTCCAAGTACTACTAGCCTCATCTATCTTAATTTTAAAGTGATGATTGACAATATGGCTAACATTACGGCAACAATCCAGAAACGGGTCACGATTTTACTTTCGTGATATCCCTTTTTCTGATAATGATGATGAAGCGGAGACATCAGGAAAATTCTTCGTCCTTCGCCAAAACGCTTCTTCGTATATTTAAAATAAGTTACCTGAATAATTACTGAAGCACTTTCTGCCAAGAAAATTCCACAGAATAAAACAATCAATATTTCTTTACGAACTGCAATTGCCAAGACTGCAATGATTCCCCCAATAGTCAAACTTCCTGTATCTCCCATAAAAACCGATGCTGGGAATGAGTTGTACCAAAGAAATCCAATCAACGCTCCTACAAAGGCCGATATAAAGACTGTCATTTCTCCCGAATTGGGGATATACATAATATTCAGATAATTTGAGAATATGATATTACCAGAAACGAATGTGAATATCCCGAGCGCGAGGACGGAAATTGCCGAGGTCCCTGCGGCGAGTCCATCGATTCCATCTGTTAAATTTGCTCCGTTTGAAACTGCGGTGATAATAAAAATTACAACTGGAATAAATACCAACCAAGCCCATTTCTCATATCCATCTCCCATGAAAGACAATACTTCGGCATAATCAAATTCGTTATTTTTTACGAAAGGAATTGTAGTTGCTGTAGACTTTTCTTCAACTCCTGCAGGTACAATAACTGTCGAATTTGCTGCAGTTTTAAATACATCTGTACGGCCTGTATCTGTTCTTACTGTAACGGCAGGATTAAAATAAAGAACTGCACCAACAATAATCCCAAGACCAACTTGACCAATAACTTTAAAAATTCCTTTTAAACCTTGCTTATCTTTTTTGAATATTTTGATATAATCATCAACAAAACCAATTGTTCCCATCCACAATGTTGTTACAATCAGCAAAACAATGTAGATGTTGTGCAGTCTTGCAAATAACAAAACAGGAACTAGTGTCGCGAAAATGATAATCAGCCCACCCATTGTTGGAGTACCTGCTTTCTCATTCTGACCTGCAAGACCTAGCTCTCGAACTGTTTCACCTACTTGCTGGCGACGCAAAAAGTTAATTACTCTTTTACCGTAAATGGTAGACAGAAGCAACGAAAGCATAAATGCCAAAGCTGACCTAAATGTGATATACTGGAAAACTCCTGTTCCAGGAAGATCCAATGTTTTATCAAAATATTCAAATAAATAGTACAGCATATTTTCTTATTTTTTTAAATTCCAATCTCGAATTAAATTCCAATTTTTTAAAACCCAAAATCCAAAGTTTATTGGGATTTGGAATTTCCTTTTTCTTATTTATTTAGTTGTTCTAATATTTCTTTTACCGTTTCCATATCATCAAAATGATGACGAACACCGCTTATTTCCTGATAAGTTTCGTGTCCTTTTCCAGCAATTAGAATGATATCTTTTGCTTGAGCCAATTGACAAGCTGTTTTAATTGCCTGTTTTCTATCTGTAATTCTCAGCATTTTTTTATAGTTGTGTGGCTCAACTCCCTGTTCCATTTCATCCAGAATAACTTCTGGATCTTCATTTCTTGGATTATCCGAAGTCAAAACCGCTTTATCACTCAAATCTGAAGCAATTTTTGCCATAATCGGACGTTTTGTTCTGTCGCGATTTCCTCCGCAGCCTACTACAGTAATTAACTGTTCGTTTTTAGTGCGAATATCATTTATCGTTTTCAAAACATTTTCCAATGCATCTGGCGTATGTGCATAATCTACAACAGCCGTAATCCCACCATCTGAAACAATGTATTGAAAACGACCCGAAACACTCTCTAAATCAGACAGTAATCGTAACGCTTCTAAACTATCAATCCCTAACTCTACCGCAGTTCCGTAAATAGCCAAAACATTATATGCGTTGAAAGTACCAATCAGTTTTACCCAAACTTCATTGTCATTAATTTTTAATAATAATCCAGACAATTGGCTTTCCAAAATCTGAGCTCTATAATCTGCATATGATTTTAAAGCATAAGTCAGTTTTTTAGCAGCTGTATTTTGCAACATTACCGAACCATTTTTGTCATCGATGTTAGATAACACAAAAGCTGATTTTGGAAGTGAGTCGAAAAATGATTTTTTAACATCTCTATATTCAGCAAACGTTGGGTGGTAATCTAAATGATCATGCGAAAGATTCGTGAAAATTCCACCTACAAAATGCAACGCTTCTGTACGTTTCTGGTGAATTCCGTGCGAACTTACCTCCATAAAACAATGTGTAACTCCAGCTTCAACCATTTCATTTAAATAATGGTTAATAGTCAGAGAATCTGGCGTTGTATGCGTTGCAGGATATTCGGTTTTATCAACTACAATTTTGACAGTAGACAACAAGCCAACTTTAAAACCCGCTTTTTCAAACAATTGAAATAACAATGACGCAATTGTCGTTTTTCCGTTTGTACCTGTTACGCCAACCAATTTTAGTTTTGCAGAAGGATCTCCAAAATAATTAGCCGCCATAAAAGCCAAAGCCGCATTGGTATCTTTTACCTGAATATACGTTACATCATTAGCCGTATTTACAGGAAGCGTATCGCAAATAATTGCTTTTGCTCCAAGCTCGATTGCTTTCTCTATATAATTATGTCCATCTGAAAGCGAACCTCTGATTGCCACAAAAACATCATTTGTTTCAACTTTACGTGAATCAAATTCAATTTTCTGAATAGCCACATCTGTTGACCCTTTTACAGATTCAATAGCTACTTTATATAATATGTCTTTTAATACTTTCACGATAATTCTAATACAATTGTTGTGTTTTTGCTTATACTAGTTCCAGCTTGAATCGATTGATTTTTTACTTTCCCTATTCCATTTACTTTTACTTTCAAACCTAAATTTTCCAGCAAAGCAATCGCGTCCATTCCTGGCATTCCTTTTAAATTCGGAATCTGATTCAATTTTTTATTAGCCTCAGCCGTATATTTATCATAACTAGCATCCTGTTTTGGAATTCTAGTATCTAATTTTTTAATTTTATTTGTCGAAGGTGCATCCGTAAAAATCTTTTGTGCGATTCTTTTAAAAACTGGTCCTGCAACGTCTGCTCCGTAATAATTATTCTTAGCTGTATTCGGTTTATGAACTACCACAATACAAGAATATTTCGGGTGATCAGCCGGAAAATATCCCACAAATGAAGAAGCATAATACAAGGCTGATTTTCCTTCTTTCCCTCCATAATTCATTTGAGCTGTTCCTGTCTTTCCTGCCATCGAAAAATCCTTCGAATACAATTTAGAACCTGTCCCTTTCTTTACCACATTAAGCAATACCGCCTTCACTTTCTTTAATGTTTCTGGCGAACAAACTCTCGGATTTATAACTTCAACATCAAATTTCTTGATGGTTTTGTTCCATTCCTTAATTTCAGATACAAACTGCGGTTTTACCATTACACCATCATTTGCAATTGAATTATACAATGCCAAAGTTTGCATTGGTGTAACCGAAACGTTATAACCAAAAGCCATCCACGGAAGCGTAGTTCCTGACCAATGCTTGTCTCCTGGCTGAGGAATATATGGTCTTCCTTCTCCTTTAAAATGCAATCCCAATGTCTTGTTTAATCCATAACTGTTGATATGGTTAACAAACTTTGAAGGGTTATTTTTGTAATTATCATAAACCGCTTGAACCATTACAGTGTTTGACGAAAGTTCAAATCCACGTGCTAATGAAACTTTTCCATAACCTCCATTATGCGAGTCACGAACCGATCTTCCATAATATTTGACTACACCGTTATGGCTGTCATAAACCGTACTTGTATCTGCCACTTTATCTTCTAAAATCGCCATTAAGTCAACTAGCTTGAAAGTTGATCCAGGTTCATGAGATTCGGCAATAGCATAATTTGTCGTTTCATAATACGATCCGTCTTCTGCTCTTCCTAAATTTGAAATTGCTTTTACATGACCTGTTTGTGTCTCCATTACTACCACACAACCATGATCTGCTTCGTAATCTTCTAATTGTTTCAACAAAGCATGATGTGCAATATCCTGAATGAAAACATCTATAGTTGAGATCACATCGTAACCATCAATTGGATCTACTTCATTAACATCACGAATTGGTTTCCACTGCCCTTTTGCAATCTTCTGCTTTAGAATTTTGCCGTCTTTTCCGTTCAGATAACTTTTGAAAGCCCACTCAATTCCTTTCCCTACCTCTACTCCAGTCGCAGGATCAATTCGATCATAACCAATCGTTCTTTCAGCAATTTTCCCTATCGGATGCTTTCTAACTGTTTCTTGCTCAACAATAATCCCTCCTTTAAAAGCTCCTAGATTGAATAATGGAAAACTTTTTATTTTTACATATTCGGTATAGCTCAGCTTACGAGCTATCAAATAATAACGGTTTTTATTTTCGCGCGCTTTTCGCAGTTCTTTCTGAAAATAGCTACTTGGCTTATCTAAAACTGTTGCCAAAGAATCTGACAATGGTTTTACATACTTTTCGAAAGTTTCTGTTTTTGGCGCTTTGGCATCAAAACGAATTTCATAATTCGGGATCGATGTTGCCAGTAAACTTCCGTCAGCAGAGTAAATATTTCCTTTATTGGCAGGAATCACAAAGTTTCTCACCGTACGTTGTTTAGCCAGTTTTCTGTAATAATCTCCTTCAACCCATTGAATATTGGTTAATTTAACAACAATAGCAATTGCCATCAAAAAGATGAAAACTGCTACGAGGTAAATTCTGTAGGATATATGTTTATCGTCTACTGCCATATTCTTTTAAAGAAACTTTTTTCTTCTTCTTTTGTAACTTCTATTTTTACTGGAGGAACCGTCGACGGAAAAATTTGTTTTTCTAACATTTTATCCGAGATGGTTGACTCCATTTTTAACTTCATCAATTCTGAACGTCGATCAACAAATTCAGATCTCAATTCTTTTACTTCATTATTTAATTTGGCGATTTCAAAAACCTTTTGTTCATATCGCTGTGTATTGGCAATCATCAAAATGGCCAGCAAAATGATAAAGACAATAAATCGCCAATTTTTTACTGCATCTTCATGGATCAGGAATCTTGCTTTTAATATGCTAAATACGCCACTTTTCATTATTTCCTACCTTAATATATATTATAGCTTTTCTGCGACTCTTAATTTGGCACTTCTTGCTCTATTATTAATCTTAATTTCTTCATCATCTGGAACAATCAGTTTTCCGATAGTTTTAAATGGAACTGAAAAGTTTCCGTAAAAATCTCTTTCTGGTTCTCCTTCAAACATTCCGTTTTTAATAAATCTTTTTACCAAACGATCTTCTAAAGAATGATACGAGATTACTGAAAATCTTCCTCCTGGTTTTAAAATCTCCAATGACTGCTCTATAAATTCTTTTAGAACATCCATTTCTTGGTTAACTTCGATTCTGATTGCCTGATAAATCTGAGCCAATACTTTATTTCGAACTTTTTCTGGCAAGAATCTTTTCAAAACTTCTTTCAACTCTTCGGTTGTTTTGATTGGATAATCTTTTCTTGCCTCAACGATTGTTCTTGCTAAAACCGGTGCATTTTTCAACTCCCCATAATCAAAAAAAACACGACGTAAATCCTGTTCTTCATATTCGTTAACCACTCGATAAGCATTTAAATCATTTCTTTGACTCATCCGCATATCTAACTCGGCATCAAATCTTGTTGAAAAGCCTCTTTCAGGAACATCAAACTGATGTGATGAAACTCCCAAATCTGCCAAGATTCCGTCTACCGCTTTTACTCCGTGAAAACGTAAAAATCTTTTTATGAATCTAAAATTCTCATTTATAAGAGTAAACCTTTCGTCTGGCAATGCATTAGCAAGCGCATCTTCGTCTTGATCAAATGCAAACAGCCTTCCGTTTGGCCCCAATCTTCTTAAAATCTCTTTTGAATGACCACCGCCTCCAAACGTAACATCTACATACACACCATCAGGTTTAATATTTAAACCATCTACTGTTGGATGAAGCAAAACCGGATTATGATATTCCATCTTCGTCGTCATTAATATTTCCCATTACTTCTTCGGCTAAATCTGCAAAATCCATATCTTCGCCGCTTATTGATTTTTCGTATAAATCTTTATCCCAAATCTCAACTATATTAACTGCAGATGAAAAAACCACATCTTTAGAAATGCTTGCAAAAGTCACTAAGTCTTTTGGTACAAGTAATCTTCCCAATGCATCAACCTCAACCACTTTAACACCAGCAGTAAACCTTCTAATGAAATCGTTGTTCTTTTTTACAAAGCGATTAAGCTTATTGATTTTTTTCATCATCGCATCCCATTCTACCATAGGATACAACTCTAAACACGGCTGAAAAACAGAGCGCTTCAAAACAAATCCGTCTTGAAGAGAAGCAGTCAATTGCTTTTTTAAAGGAGCAGGCATCATTAGCCTTCCTTTAGCATCGACTTTACACTCATATGTTCCAACAATTGTGTTCAAAAAAACTAGTTAACATGTTATACAGCAAAAATATAAAAAATATTACCACATTTTACCACTTTATACCACTTTGTTAATAAGTTTAACCACTTTACTACCACTTTTCATAATCAACAATCAATCAATACCTTAACTATTAATTAACGGATTCTCAAATACGCTAATCATTCAAAAAAATAATGCGCTAATTTTCTTAAAAAATTGATTATAATGCATGTTTCTTAACATTTGAATATTTTGCGAAATATGCATTTAATTACTGATTTTTAACCATTTACAAATTCTACTCAAATTATCTAGTTAAAAAATGGCATCAAAAATTCATTTTTGTTGAATTAACCCTATATTTGTCGAAATTGAAATTGGCATTAGATTAGATGGACAAACACTATAAAAAAGAAGGCAAATACAGCTATTTTGAAGCTGGAGAAGGAACTCCGATCGTTATTCTGCATGGTTTAATGGGAGGTCTTAGTAACTTTGATGGTGTAGCACAATATTTCCCAACGAAAGGATATAAAGTTGTTATCCCAGATTTGCCAATATATACTCAAAGCATTTTAAAAACGAACGTAAAAAGTTTTGCGAAATACGTAAAAGACTTTATCACTTTTAAAGGTTTTGACAAAGTTATTCTTCTAGGAAATTCGCTAGGCGGACACATTGCTTTGTATCACACAAAACTTTATCCAGAAAAAGTTGCCGGACTTGTAATCACAGGAAGTTCTGGACTTTACGAAAGCGCAATGGGAGACAGTTACCCACGAAGAGGCGATTATGAATACATCAAAACAAAAGCTGAAGCTGTATTCTATGACCCAAAAATTGCAACTCCTGAATTGATTGATGAAGTTTACGCAACGGCTAACGATCGCATCAAATTAATTAAAACTTTAACCATTGCAAAAAGTGCAATCCGCCATAATATGGCTAAAGATTTGCCAAAAATGGACGTTGAAACTTGCATTATTTGGGGAAGAAACGACTCTGTAACACCTCCAAATGTAGCAGAAGAATTTGACAAATTACTACCCAATTCAACTTTATACTGGATTGACAAATGCGGTCACGCAGCAATGATGGAGCATCCTCAGGAATTTAATGAAATTCTTGAAAAATGGCTTATTGAAAAGAAATTATAGCCGTTAAAATTTATTTTTTAGGAGGTTTTAAAACGAAGGAATATGAAAATTAATACCGCCGAATTTATTGTCAGCAATTCTGACGCATCAAAATGTCCGAAGGATTTTTTGCCAGAATATGCTTTTATAGGAAGATCAAACGTAGGTAAGTCATCTTTAATCAATATGCTTACCAACAATAAAAACTTAGCAAAAACTTCTGCAAGACCAGGAAAAACACAATTAATCAACCACTTCAAAATCAACAACAATTGGTTTTTGGTCGATTTACCAGGTTACGGATACGCTAAGGTTTCAAAAAAAACAAAATCAGTTTTCCAGAAGTTCATTACAGATTATTTCGAAAACAGAGAACAATTAGTCTGTGCTTTTGTTTTAATTGACATTCGTCACGAAGCACAAAATATTGACATTGAATTTATGTCTTATATGGGCGAAAGCGAAATTCCATTCTGCATTATTTTTACGAAAGCGGATAAAATTGGCAAAACTAAAATAGATTCGCATATTGCAGCTTACAAAAAACAAATGTTTGCCAACAACTGGGCCGAAATGCCGCAGTATTTTGTAACCTCATCTACAGAATCAATCGGAAAAGAAGAGCTTTTATCTTATATTGACCAAGTGAATCAGGAAGTTTTTAAAAACAACTCTGGATTTTAAAATTTAAATTCCAAATTAAAAATAAACTCATAATAAAAAATCCCAAATTCCAAGTTTACAATTGGAATTTGGGATTTCTTATATTTGAAAATTAACTATTTCGTAAGTTCTAGTTTTTCTGCAAAGTAATCGCAGAAATCTTTCATGGTATCAGACATTTTTTCATCATCTGTTGCACGCTTGAAAGTGTCAGACATAGCCACTAAAGTCTGGTGGAAGAAAATTTTCATTTCATCTACCGGCATATCTTTTGTCCACAAATCGATACGCATGGTTTCTTTTGCTTTGCTATCCCAAATTGACAGCATTATTGCTTTTGCTTCTTCAGCTTGAACTCCACCGTCCTGCGCACTCCATGTTAGTTTTTCTGGAACGCGGTTTTCGTCCAATTCTATATTAAATTTAATCTCTGAGTTTATATTTGCCATTATTTCTTAGGTTTATATTTTGATTTTTCGAAGATTTCTTTTGGCTCAAGCTTAAATAACTCAGCCAAAGAAACATTACTATTATTTTTCATGTAAGAACGTATCATCTGCCAGCCAATCCAAGCTCCCACTCGCCCTGGAGAATCGTTATCAATTTCCAAAAAGAATTTAGAAAAAGGTGCTGGAGCTATAAATCGTGCCTTCAATTTCGGATCTTCATTGTAAAGCATTTCATTTTCTATAAAATAGCGCCACATATAGGCTTCATTTTCTTCACACCATTTTATTTGCTCTGGTGTATAACCTATTTTTTCAGCGTCTGTATATTCAGGAATCAGTAAATCTTTTGCGTAAAGCTGCTTCCCTTCAAAAATCATTTGAGCGACAAAACTCTTATCTATAGAATTTGGAATATTTCGATACGAAAAACTAGAAACCACATCTGGCATAATTTGTCTTTCTTCAAAGTTCTCTTTTAAGTAATTTGGAAACTCATAAAATTTATGGTTTTTCCCTAAATATAATTCCAAAGCTACAACTACGAGACTGTCTGCATAAATTGATTTCGCATTATAATCCATTTCTCCAATAACAGTAATTACCTTCGGAATTCTTGTTTTAGGAAAATAATATTTTACATGCTGAAAAAGCTCATTAAACTCTTGGCGAACAGGTTCAAAATTGCTGTATTTTTTCTGAACTTCTTCGTAAACTTCTCTCCAGATCGGATCATTCATTTTCTGAATCCAAACATTATCGTCATTACCAGGAAAGAAATACGGATACTCTTTTTTTATTTTTGGAAGATCTTGCGGTTTAGTTTCAAAAAACACCTTATCAAATCGTTCTACTTTAATATCAACAGGAATTTCTTCTACTTCTTTTTCAACCTTACTTTTTTGGTTGCAAGACAAAAAAAACAGGCACAGAACCACTGCAAAGCGATAAATTTTCATTTTATTTTAATTAGATTTGTGTTATCAGAATTTTAAGCAGTTGCATACTCAAAATAATTCTGCAAATATACATCCCTGCATCTTAAAACTTAAACTATTATGGCTAAAAAAAGCACAATTCAGACAGAAAAGGTAAATACGCACATTGTAGAGTGGTTAAAAAATTACGCTACTAATGCAAAAGTAAACGGTTTTGTAATTGGAATCTCGGGAGGTGTAGATTCTGCAGTAACTTCAACTTTATGCGCACAGACAGGACTGAATGTTTTATGCGTCGAAATGCCAATTCATCAGGCAGAAAGTCAAGTTAATAGAGCGAAAGAACATATTGAACAGCTTAAGAGACGTTTCCCGAATGTTTCTGAGGTTCAAACTGATTTGACAGGAGTTTTTGAATCTTTCAAAAGCGCTGTTCCATCAACAGAAGATACTGCAAAAGTAAATTTAGCTTTAGCCAATACTCGTGCTCGTCTTAGAATGACATCTTTATATTATTTAGCGGGACTTCATGGTTTATTGGTTGCTGGAACCGGAAACAAAGTAGAAGATTTTGGCGTTGGTTTTTACACAAAATATGGAGATGGCGGCGTAGATTTGAGTCCGATTGCTGATTTAATGAAATCTGATGTATACGCTTTGGGAGAATTTTTGCAAATTCCGCAATCAATTTTAACAGCTGCACCTACTGATGGATTATTTGGCGATAATCGTACCGATGAAGACCAATTGGGAGCAAGTTATGATGAACTAGAATGGGCAATGTTGGCCGCGGAGTCAGGAAAGACGGCATCTGACTTTGAAGGGAGAGAAAAATCTGTCTTTGAAATTTATAAACGATTAAACACCAGCAACAAGCATAAAATGGATCCAATTCCAGTTTGTTTGATACCAAAAACGTTAAAATAACACATTTTAACATTCTCTGCGAGTTATTACAGAATTTATTTATTAATTTTACCGTTCCAAAAACATGAACAATTCTAAAAAAGGTAAAAATTATGATTAAAGTATGTCTAGCAGACAATCATCCTGTGACGCACTTTGGCGTTAAGTCTTATTTCAAAGACCACGATCAAATTTCAATTGTTGCCAACGTAGGCAATTTTTCAATGGTTAGAGATATTCTTCAAACGAAGGAAATCGATATTCTAATCTTAGATTTAGAATTAGAAGGTCTTTCAAGTATCTTCGAAATTAAATCAATCCTGAAAAATTTCCCAAAAACAAAAATTGTTATTTTCAGTGATCTTGCTGAGCAAATGTATGCTCCAAATGCAATTAAAGCAGGAGTTTCTGGGTATGTACACAAAACAGAAAAACTTGAAACATTAGGTCATTCTATTATTAAAGTACACGAAGGAAAAATTATCATCAACGAAACAGTACGCAAAAACATGGCACTTATCGCTAAACAAAGTAAAAGCGAGCGTCTGTACAGAAAACTTTCTAACCGAGAGATCGAGGTTTTACGTTACTTAAGTGATGGTAAGAAAAACAATGAAATCTCTAAAATCTTAAATCTGAACGAAAAAACGATCAGTACTTACAAACTAAGATTATTAACAAAATTAAATGTTACTAATTTAGTTGACTTAGTAAACAAAGCTAAGACTTTAGAAATTATTTAATTACAAAATCGATTAGCTTAAAATTTAAACTAATCAAAACTTTATAAAAACTCTATCTTTTTTGATTAATCAGATTAGATAGAGTTTTTCTCTTTTTTAGTGATAAGGCACCACTACTCGGCCTAATTTTTTCGAAAAATTATTCAGCAGTTTAGAATAATCGATCACCATACTTAAAATTTCTGAATTATCTTCTTGCGGATTGGTCAAAAGAGAATTCTTTAATTCTGCGATAATTCCAGACACCAAATACCATCTCATAGAAAATATAGTATCAGAAACATTCTGTTCTATGGTTTCGCTTTTATGTTTTGGAAAAATATTCTGCCCTTCCCAATTATGAATGGTCAGCCTTTCATCTTCCATTAAAATATTGGTCACCTCTTGCGCAAATTCAGGCTCAAGATGCATCAAATATTTATCTAAACTAAAAGTCTCATTCTGATTGTAAAAAGCAATAATGTTATTGTAAATATTCTGAAACAAGGTATTCGACAGTTCTACCTCATCTTCTTGAAGACTCAAATATATTTTTTCAAAAACTTTATATTGTCTCTTCTCCGAAACTTCTTTTACATTCCCTTCTTCGTCTGCCTTTAAGTACACATCCTCAAAACTCTCTACAACACTGCCATATAATAGTAAAATCTCAATGATTTTCCTTTCAAAACCATATAAAATATCTACTTTTTGAGTTTGCCCTTGCGGATAATATCCTGGATCTCCTGGATAATCATAACCTTCTGGCGGACCTGTTCTAGGATCTTCTGGATCTCCTCCTGAAAATGTCCCCGCTTGCGGAGGCTGATTTCTAACCACCTCAAAAGGCCTTTGTTCCTGCTTCTGCTTTTTATTGGCGTCAGCTATATCTTTCTGAATCAGCTGTGCTAAAGTACTCGTCAAGACCTGCTCCGAAATATCCATAATTCGGGCACATTCCTGAATATAAACTTCACGCTGAATGCGGTCTGGTATTTTTGAAATACTTCCAACCATATCACGAATCAGCTCAGCCTTTTTTATTGGGTCATTTTTAGCTTCGCCCATCAGAATCGAAGCCTTAAATTGTATAAAATCTTTACTATTGCTTTCTAAGTAGGCAACTAAATCGTCATGCGAATTTTTACGGGCAAAACTGTCTGGATCTTCTCCGTCAGGAAAAGAACAAACTCGTACGTTCATTCCTTCTTCCAAAATCAAATCGATTCCTCTGATAGAAGCTCTTAAACCAGCTGCATCTCCATCAAAAAGAACTGTAATATTTCGCGTCAGACGATTGATCAAGCGAATCTGATCTGGAGTTAATGCTGTTCCAGAGGATGCCACAACGTTTTCGATTCCAGCCTGATTAAACTGAATTACATCAGTATAACCTTCAACCAAATAACAATTGTTTTGTTTGGCTATAGATTGTTTTGCATGATAAATTCCGTAAAGCACTTTACTTTTATGGTAAATGTCACTTTCTGGCGAATTGAGATATTTTGCCGCTTTCTTATCATTTGTTAAAATACGCCCTCCAAAACCTAGAACACGTCCCGACATACTTTGAATCGGGAACATTACACGCCCTTTAAATCGGTCAAAAGGACGGTCTTCTCTTGGAATGGTTAAACCTGTACTTTCTAAAAATTCTAATTTATAGCCTTTTCCTAACGCTTCTTTGGTAAAAGCATCCCAAGTTTCTGGAGAATATCCCAGATTAAACTTTTTAATAGTCTCGTTGGTAAATCCTCTTTCTTTGAAATACGACAAACCAATGGCTTTTCCTTCTTCAGAATTCAACAAAACATCTTGAAAATACTTTGCCGCAAATTCGGAAACCAAATACATACTTTCTCGAATATCCGTATTGGCTTTTTCTGCTTCTGTCTGTTCGGTTTCTTCAATTTCGATATTGTACTTTTTAGCTAAATAACGAATGGCTTCTGGATAAGTAAAATGAGAATGCTCCATCAGGAAGGCAACAGAATTTCCTCCTTTTCCAGAACTAAAATCTTTCCAAATTCCTTTTGCGGGCGAAACCATGAACGAAGGCGAACGCTCATCTGAGAATGGACTTAAACCTTTAAAATTACTTCCTGCACGTTTTAAATTGACAAAATCGCCAATAACCTCCTCTACTCGAGCAGTTTCGAAAACAGCGTCAATGGTGCTTTGTGAAATCAAAGTATATTAAAATTTTAAAAGTTGAGAGCTAGCAAAAATACGCAAATCTTGTTGGAATTTTAGTCATTTTAAACCAAAAAAGCATCTCAAAAATAGATGCTTTTTTCACTAACTAAACGACCAGTAATTTTAGTTCAAATCTACACGAAGTCCTAACGAAATGTTATTCTCTTTTACTAGATTATTCTGAAATAATGGGTTTAAATCGTATTTAAAGTATAAACTCAATTCTCTATAACCGATATACGAACTCAGACCGTAAATAAAATTATTTACATTGTAATCGCCTTTTATAGTAGTTTTGTATTTTAAATCTTCTTCTTCAAATTTTAAAATCTGTTTTGATTTTACGTTAATTCCCGCATAACCACCAATTCCGAAACGGAAACTTTTATGGGTTTTAAAATACGTTTTCCCGTCGCGTTCTATTGGTCTTGTAAAATCAAATTCTAAGTGCACAGGCGCAACCAGATACACATTTCTAAAACGAGACTCAGTTAAATGCACTGGATTTTCAACCAGATTTGTATGTTCGTTATCTACCACAAAACTTTTGTTATTTGTTGGACGTATATTGTTGTACATTAACGAAAGTCCGTATTTGGCATGAAGCAGATTATCATTTTTCATCAGTCTTGAATTATATGTAAATCCCCACTCGTAAAAATGCGATCCCATAAATTTATAATTTGAGTCCTGAAGTTTTCCGTCGACCATCATATTATTTAATCCCATTGCAAATACGAATTGAGATGTTGTTCTCTTTTCACTGCGAATAGAATCTTTATGATGGCTATATGACTTCCAGCGAATCATGTACACCTTTGCGGAATCTTCTTTTATTTTTCCGTCTACTTTTTTCTGAACCAAATCATTTAACTCATTTTGGGCCAGAGTCACCTTTTCCTCAATGATTACAGCTCTTGCTTCCGCCAGTTCTTTTTTGCGCTTGTCGGCTTGTTCTTGGGTAATTTTCCCTTCAGATAACTGAACATTTACAGCTTCAACCTCTTCTTTTAAAGCTTCCTTTTCCTCTTTGGTAATTTTTTCGATTTTATTAGCAATTCTTTTTGCTTCAGATTCAAATGTCTCTTGCCCTACTACTTTACTTACTATTAAAAAGAAGAAAAGTATAAGATAAATGGTAAAATTTCTCATGATTGATTGTTTTAAATTGATTGAATATTTGATTGATGATGATTTTTTAATTATTAATGGTGAATTGTGAATTCTCACTCTTGTTGATTTCTATTAGACAAAGCGACTTTGACTTCTTGAAGATTTTTGTTCACTTTGGTGATTACTTTTTCTCTAAAAGAAAGTTCTAGTTCGCCATCTACTTGATTCAGCAAATCGTTGGCATTTATTTTTACTTTTGCTTTTTTGGTCTGATTTTGAGCTATAACTTTATTTTCGGCTGTTTCTAATAGCTGATCAACATTTTCTTTTTTTGAAGTTTCCGCAATTTGAGTTTGATTGTTAACTGATTGTTTTTCTTGATTGTTTTTGATGATGATTGAAGACTCCGCTACTTGATTTGATGCATTTTTAATGGTTTTATTTGAGATTTGTCCCGAAGCTTTGGGATTAGTTCTTTCTTCTTTATTTACTATTTCTTCTGAAGTTTTTTCAGCAATTACAGTTTCTGTTTTTACTGAATCAGTATTTTTTACAATAGGCTCTGCAATTCGTTCGTTTTTGGATTCCGTTTCTTTTTCTACAATTACTGTTTCTGGCGTTGCAACTGATTTTTCATTTTGATTGAAAAACAAAGTTCCAAACAATAAAAACCCCACAACACTTGCTGCGATATACAGCCATTTTCTGTTTTTCTTTGGCTTTTTCCCTTCTGCTACACTCAACATCGCATCCAATCGATCCCAGGCGTTGTTGCTTGGTTCAATTTCGCGTTGATTTAGTTTTTCACGGAAATCCTTTTCAAATTTATTCGGTTCCATTATCTTGTCTTTTTAAAATAGTAATTTGTGTTTGCAGCATTTTTCTAGCATGCGATAATTGCGATTTTGATGTTCCTTCATTAATGCCTAACATCTTAGCAATTTCATTGTGTTTGTATCCTTCAATTGCATATAAATTGAAAACCATTTTGTACCCATCTGGCAAAGCATCAATTAAATACTGAATCTGTTCTACTGTAAATTGACTATCGATTTCATTAAAGCTTTCTTCAACAAAAAATTCATCTTCAGCAAATTTTACTTTTTTCTGAACTCTTAAATACGAAATGCATTCGTTAACCATAATCCTTCGAATCCAGCCTTCAAAACTTCCTTTATGCTCGAAGTTTTTCAAATTTGTAAACACTTTCATGAAAGCCGTTATCATTACATCTTCTGCTAACTGAATGTCTTTTATATACTGTCGACAAACGCTCAACATTTTTGAAGAATATTTACCGTAAATCTGCTGCTGTGCCTGACGATTATTTTCGACAGCCAACTTTATGATTTTGGTTTCTTCTTGATGTAACGAAATAATTTTCATTAATAAGCTTTTCGGTTTGGTTTTGGTTTTAGAAACAGACTTCTATTAGCATAGACGATTGTCGATTTGAAATGGTTGCATGAGGTCTAATTTTTTTTTAAAAAAATAAATTCCAAATTCCAATCAATAGCATATTTAACTGATTTACAACAAAGTAAACCAATTATCTAATTGACATTTTTTTTGATTATCTAATTAAAAAGATTATTTTTTTCTTTCAATAACATAATTTACCATTAAGGTAAGTGCCGCTTTGAACTCAGAATCTGGATAATTTTCTAGAAGAGAAAGTGCTTCCTGTTGGAATTGCACCATTTTGTTTTCAGCATAAGCCAAACCATTATTGTTTTTTACAAAGGCAATAACTTCTTTTACGCGTTTTTTGTCTTTGTTGTGGTTTTTGATGGAGTTTATTAGCCACTTTTTTTCTTGCGGAGTGCAAGTATTTAAAACATGAATTAAAGGCAAAGTCATTTTTTGCTCTTTAATATCGATTCCTGTTGGTTTTCCTATGGCTTCTTCGCTGTAATCAAATAAATCGTCTTTGATTTGAAATGCCATTCCGATCAGCTCACCGAACTTTCGCATGTTTTCTACCTGAATATCATCTTCTATTACGGCTTTTGCACCAAGCGCACAACAAGCTGCAATAAGCGTTGCGGTTTTCTTTCTTATGATTTCGTAGTAAACATCTTCAGTAATGTCAAGTCGCCTGGCTTTTTCTATTTGAAGCAATTCTCCTTCGCTCATTTCACGAACGGCAACAGAAATGATTCTCAACAAATCGAAATCGCCATTATCAATTGAAAGTAATAAACCTTTAGACAATAAATAATCTCCAACCAAAACGGCGATTTTGTTTTTCCAAAGCGCATTGATTGAGAAAAATCCGCGACGGCGATTACTGTCGTCAACCACGTCATCGTGTACTAAAGTCGCTGTGTGAATGAGCTCAATTACCGAAGCACCGCGATAGGTTCTTTCGTTTACAGTACCGCCAGAAACCATTTTTGCAGTAAGAAAAACAAACATCGGACGCATTTGTTTTCCCTTGCGGTTTACGATATAATAAGTGATTCGGTTTAATAATGCCACCTTCGAAGTCATCGATTCATGGAACTTTTTCTCGAAAAGTTCCATCTCGTTAAAAATAGGCTGCTTTATTTGAGACGTAATATTCATTTAGGTTTCAAATATACTATTTTAAATAAAAATACGTTGTGTATTTTAGGTTAGGATTTTAATATTTTACATCATAATCTAAAAACACCCTCCAAAAATAGCTCTAACTAATACTGATTTGAATTCATTAACTAAAAAAGAACCCAAAACTATTTATTTATGAAAACAAAATTTTTATTAATTGGAACATGTATAATTACATTGTCTTTTTTCATTAGTTGTAATTCTGATGAAAAAACAAATGACGGATCATCAGCTGCGATTACAAATGACGAAATTATAGCTAATGCTAAAATTGATGCCTCTGTAGAAGACGTTACGAATATTGCTGAAGATCAATTTAGTGCTCAGCTTAACATAAATTCAAAACCTAGTGGACCAATAAAAAGTTTCCTTCCAAGCTGTGCCACAATCACTACCGTTTTAACCAATAATACTTGGACAAAAACCGTAGATTTTGGTGTTGAAGGATGTACACTGAATAACGGAAATACCGTAAAAGGAAAAATGGTTGTGTCTTTTTCAAACGATTTTAGCTCTTCTACCCAAACCATCAGCTATACATTTGAAGGGTTTAATCATAATGGCAGAAAACTTCAAGGAAGCAAAAGCATTGTGAGAACGATTAAAGAAACCAATATATTGGTAACGCCTCACCCAGTGTCAACGGCTTCGATAGATTTAACAATTACTTTTGATGATGGAAAAGTGTATACCAGAAAAGGTAGTTTGGTAAAAGAAATGACTTCTGGTTATGATACTTGGTTTGATTGGGATGATAATATTTTTATTGTTACCGGAAGCGGTTCGACAACTTTTCCTAACGGAGATACTTTTTCAGCAGAAATCACAACTCCTTTAGAATTTAATGCCGCGTGCAGAAAATCTATTGCAGTTAAAGGGATTGTTTCTATTACCAAAAATGGCGCTTCAGCAATTATTGATTATGGAAGCGGAGAATGCGATACTCTTGCAACAGTGACAAAAGACGGAGTTACAGAAGAAATAGATTTGAAAAAATAAGCATCCTTTTTGTCCAAAAAAAGCATTAAGAACATGATAAATCTTGTTGTTAATGCTTTTTTGTTTAAAAACCTACGAAATGTCCCTATGGGACATATGTACGATTGTCAATATTTTTTTTCTACCTATAATATACTCCTAGCGGAGTACATTCTGGTAAATATTTTTATGCTTCTTTGTTGGCTAGCTGCCCGCAAGCGGCGTCAATGTCTTTTCCTCGGCTTCTTCTCACTTTCACCACTACGCCAATATTTTCTAGAGCTTTTATATAAGCCATAATTGATTCTTCTGAAGCTTGCTGAAATTCGCCATCGTCAATCGGATTGTATTCAATTAAATTGACTTTACAAGGCACATATTTACAGAATTTCACCAATGCATCAACCGAAGCTTTATCGTCGTTGATTCCTTTCCAAACTACATATTCGTATGAAACCTTGCTTTTAGTTTTTCTGTACCAATATTCTAATGCTTCTCGTAAATCTTTTAAAGGGAAATTTTTACTGAAAGGCATAATTCGGGCACGGGTTTCGTCTATAGCTGAATGCAATGAAACTGCTAGTTTAAACTTCACATCGTCATCTGCCATTTTTTTGATCATTTTCGGAATTCCAGAAGTCGAAACCATGATTCGTTTTGGAGACATTCCTAAACCTTCTTCTGAAGTAATCATGTCAATTGCTTTAATGACATTATTATAGTTCATTAAAGGCTCTCCCATTCCCATAAAAACAATATTTGAAAGCGGGTGATTGTAATACAGACGGCTTTCTTTATCGATAGCCAGAACCTGATCGTAAATTTCGCCCGGTTCTAGATTTCGCATTCTTTTTAATCGTGCTGTTGCACAGAAATTACAATCTAAACTGCAACCAACTTGACTAGAAACACAGGCAGTAGTTCTTGTTTCTGTCGGAATTAAAACCGATTCAACTACGAGTCCGTCATGAAGTCGAACGGCATTTTTTACGGTTCCGTCGCTACTCTTCTGCATGGTATCAACCTTAATATGATTGATTACAAAATTGTTTTCAAGCATAGATCTTGTAGCTTTTGCTACGTTTGTCATGTCTTCAAAACTGTGAGCGCCTTTGCTCCATAACCACTCATAAACCTGATTCCCTCGAAAAGCTTTATCTCCATTTTCAACAAAAAAATTGCGAAGCTGTTCTTTTGATAAGGCTCGTATGTCTTTTTTCTCCATTTGCATGCTGCAAAGTTAATCACTTTTGTCATTTTTTGTTTGGTTTTTACATTCATTATTAATTAAACCTCAAAAAAAGCTGGTCAAAAAATAATATCGATACTTTTTACAAAGAAACACAACAAACTAACAAGCAAACAGTTAGCCCTAAATTTCATTTTATAAAAATTAAATTCTTAGCAATAACAAGACTTTACACTCTTTACTATAGCAATTTAATAAAGCTTTAGCCATGATTTTTATCATTTCTTTTTCTTCACGCGCGCGATAATTTTGGTCTAAGAAATAAGGATAGTTTTCATTCTCTAACCACTAATTGAATTTAAAGCTCCCTTATTTAAATGATTAACCTATACCCTATCAACATGAAAACAATTCAATCCTTTTTACTTACAGTAATTTTTACAACAATTTCATTACAAACAAATGCTCAAAAAAATTATATAGTAGCTGCAAATTCAACTTTTGAAATAGCAGGAACTTCTACTGTACACGACTGGGTAATGAAATCTACAGAAGGAACAGGAACTGCCAATCTAATGGTCAAAGATTCTAAACTAGCTGGAATAAATAGTTTGACTGTTTCCTTATTGGCAGAAAGTTTAAAAAGCTACAAGGAAAGCATGGACAAAGTGGCTTATGAAGCCATGGATACCGAAACACACAAATACATTGAATATGTTTTAAAATCTGCAGAAAAGGTTGATGAAACAACTTGGAACCTAACTGGCATTTACACTATTGCAGGAGTGAGCAAAGAATACAAAACTCAGGTAAAAATAACTACTAACAAAGGAAGCTTCATTTTGCAAGGTTCAAATCAAATCACTTTTGGCGATTTTGAAATGACACCTCCAAAAGCTGCTTTGGGTGTTGTAAAAGCAGGAAAAGATCTAACTGTAATCTTCAATATCATCTTAAGCTAAATCTTGATGTTAAAAAACATCCTTTTTTAACATTTTAAGTCTTGGAATTAAATGTTAAAAAAATCAATTCAACAAAATTAAACCTCTCATTTTACTTAAATGATCAATTCTATAGAAAATGAAAACGTTGTAGTTATTAAATATCTATTTAATAAAATTTTAACAATGATTTTTATCATGTATAAAGCTGATTTATAGAAGGATCTTTGATTCAAGTTAAAACAACATTCTTAGTACTAAAGAGAAACTGGCCTATTATTAACTTATTTTTTATAATACAAACATGACAAAAATGAAAACTAATACATTAAAACTTTTCGCCGTTGTAACAGCATTTTTAGGAATCAGCTCTTTTGCAACAGCACAAAAATCTTACTCTTTAGATAGTAAATCAACTTTTTCTGTTGCGGGTACTTCTACGCTTCACGACTGGGAAATGAAATCAACTTCTGGAACTGGAACAGCAACTTTAAATATTGCTAACGGAAAACTAACAGACATCGACGCTTTGACAGTAACTCTTTTAGCAGAAAGTGTAAAAAGCGAGAAAAAAAGCATGGATAAAGTGGCTTACGAAACTTTGAAAACGGACAAAAACAAAAACATTAAATATGTTTTAAAATCTGCTGAAAAAGTAAATGAAACAACTTGGGAACTTACAGGAACTTACACCATTGCTGGAGTTAGCAAAGTTTACAAAACTTCTGTAAAAACAACGGTTACAAAAGAGGGTTTAAACCTTCAGGGAACCAACAAAATCACTTTTACAGATTTCGGAATGAAATCTCCAACAGCAATGCTTGGAACAATAAGAACAGGTCAAGACCTAACTATAAAATTCAATTTAAACTTTAATTTATAAACGCCATGAAGAAAATTTATATTCTATTCGTCACATTAATAAGCACATTTGCTGTTCAGGCACAGGTCAGTTTTGGAAACATGCAAAATCAAATCTCGAGAGGAAAAGACGGTATCAACGTTTTCGATGTACAAAAAGATACTAGAGAATTTAAGGGTCTTAGTATTGACCTTGGTGGTGCATTCAACATGGATTTCCAAGCAACAAATTCATTCAACGACCAGCCTAATAACATTACGACCACAACTACTACAGCTACGGGTACTACCACTAGATCAATTACAGGATATCGTTTAATGAATACTGAAAACAATTTTACTCTTCCTGCTGCTGATATGTATATTGGAGCTCAATTGTTTGATGGAGTAAGAGTAAACTTAGATGTTTATTTAGCTTCTAGACATCACAATGATTCTTATGTAAAAGGTGGATACTTACAAATTGACAAGCTAGACTTCATCAAAAAAGATTTCTTAGCTGATTTTATGAAATATGCTACCATTAAAATTGGACAAATGGAGAACAATTTTGGTGACGCTCACTTTAGAGGTTCTGATAATGGTAATACAATCAGAAATGCATTTGTTGGAAACAACATCATGTATTCTTTCACTACAGAAATGGGTATGGAGGTTTACTACAACAGAAATGGATTGGTTAGCATGTTAGGTGTTACAAACGGTAATTTAAATCAAAGTAATGAACAAGTTTTTTATACTACTGGACCTAACACAAACACCACACATAGCCCTTCAATCTTAGCTAAATTGGGTTATGATAAACAGCTTAATGAAGATTTAAGAGTAAGATTGACTGGTTCTTATTACCATAATGCAAACCTTGGCAACGCAAACATATATGCAGCTAACAGATCAGGATTTGGTTATTGGGGTATATTGAATAATAACGCTTATAAAAATACAATTACGAAGACCGATGCTAATGGTACTGTTATTTCTACAACTACTACTGATGTGCCTACTAGTTTCAGTAAAACATCTACTCCAGAGGCAACGTTCAACCCTAATTTCAAAAATTGGGCTACTACATATATGATTAACCCTTTTGTAAAATACAAAGGACTTGAATTCTTCGGAACAATCGAATTGGCTTCAGGGGGAGATAAAGCTGGAAGTGATGATAAACGTACTGCTAATCAATATGCTTCAGAGCTTATTTACAGATTTGGAAACACTGAACAATTCTATATCGGAGGAAAGTACAATACCGTATCTGGAAAATTATCTAATGCCGATGCTAAAAAGGTTACTGTAGATAAATTTGAAGCAAGCGCTGGCTGGTTCATGACTAAAAACATTTTAGCGAAATTAAACTACGTTAATCAAAAATATAAAGATTATTCACAATTTACTGGAGATCCAGCTACTGGAAATCTAAACAACTTTTATGGAGGTAAATTTGAAGGTTTAGTATTCGAAGCAACAATTGCATTCTAATATAAAAACAAATGAAAACAAGATTTTCAATCTTAATTATGGGTTTAGTAGTTTTCTTTTTCTTAGGAAGTGCTAAACCCACTTTTTTTCCAGAAGATACAGCTGTGGCAATCAATAAAATAAAAATAGAAATCACAGGTCTATCAACTGTGGGTAAATACAATTGCTCAAACACTTTTACTGTAAAGGATACTGTTTACGTAAATTCAATTAAAAAAAATACTTTTAATACCGACATCAAAATGTCAAACTTTGATTGTGGCAATAAAATAATGACGAAAGATTTACAGGGAACAGTAAAAGTGAAAAAATTCCCCAACAGCACAGTTTGCATAAGTGACATTAAGCCAATTGGGAAAAATTACAAATGCAGGTTAAATTTCTTCATAACTGATAAAACACTAAAATACAAAGACTTCATACTATACAACACTGACGACAAAATTCAAGGAACTCTTAGTTTGAAATTCTCTGATATCGATTTGGAACCACCAGTAAAAATGGCTGGATTAATTAAAGTAAAAGACGATATTGTTATTAATTTCAGTTTATACAAAAACTAATATTTTTCTTCTAAAAAAATTAATGCTCAACATCATAATTTCAAAATTTTGGCACAAGAATTGTCTAGCTCTTAAAAGAAAAATAATCTTACAAAGAGCTCAATCATTTTAAAATTTGTAATTTTATTTTTCAGCCATTTAACCTTTAAGTTTTATCAACCTAAAAAAAATTGAAATTATGAAAAAACAAATTTTGAGTTTAGCTGTAATTGCTTTATTAGCATTCGCTGTTCAATCATGCGAGAAAAAAGAAAACAAACCTGCAGAAGATGAATTAACGCTTGGAAACAAAGTTGATTCTTTAACAACAGATATTAAAGAAGTAAAAGACAGCGCAGTAAGTAAAGCAGAAAGCGCTGCTACTAAAGCAAAAGATGCTACAGAAAATGCAGCAAACGATGTAAAAGATGCTACTAAAAAAGCGGCTAATGATGTAGAAGCAGCAGCTAAAAAAGGAGCTGAGAAAGTAGAAAATGCCGCAAAAGCTGCAAAAGACGGAACCGTAAAAACAGCTAAAGAAGTAAATGAAGCTTTGAAAAAATAAAATTTCATAGTAATCCAAACAGAAACCATTCGCAAAACGGATGGTTTTTTTATGCCAATTCGCAAGCAGATATTTTTGTATTTTTGTCTTCAAATTACAAGATACTACAACATGCATTTCATATCTCAAGAATTAGAAGATTATATCGAACAGCATTCTGAAAATGAACCGGAATTGCTGGCGAAACTGAATAAAGAAACTTACCAGAAAATACTTTTGCCAAGAATGCTAAGCGGACATTTTCAAGGTCGTGTTTTAAGCATGCTTTCAAAACTGATTCGTCCAGTTAATATCCTTGAAATCGGAACTTATACAGGTTACGCAGCTTTATGCTTATGCGAAGGAATGCAAGACAATGGGCAACTTCATACAATTGATATCAAAGAAGAATTAATCGATTTTCAGCGAAAGTATTTTGACGCATCACCTTGGGGAAAACAAATTTTTCAGCATTTAGGGGAAGCCGTAAACATTATTCCAGATTTAGACTTAAAATTTGATTTGGTTTTTATTGATGCAGATAAGGAAAATTACCTCAATTATTGGGAAATGATTGTTCCAAAAATGAATAAAGGCGGTATTATCTTATCGGATAATGTTTTGTGGAGCGGAAAAATTCTGGAACCAGTACATCCAAATGATGTCAGTACAAAAGTGCTTTTAGAGTACAATCAGCTTTTAAAAGATGATCCTAGAGTAGAGACTGTTTTATTGCCAATTCGTGATGGATTGACGGTTAGTCGTGTTCTATAATTTTTTAAATTCTAAAGTTCTATTCAGATTTTAAACATTTTATAATGATTCACTCAAAACAAATTGATAGCGAAGGATTTTCAATAATTAATAATGTTTTTACAGAAAATGAAATTGAAAATCTAATTTCATTGATTGACAATAAAACCAAAAATGATTCTGATAATTCGACTTTTAGAAAATCTGAAGATTTGTTTGCCATTAGACAATTCCATAAAGAAGTTCCAGAAACTCTTCCTTTTATTTTTAATGAAAAGCTACAGAACATTATAGAGTCTATTTTCGGTAAAGGCTTTTTTATAACAAAATCAATTTATTTTGACAAACCAGAAAAATCAAATTGGTTTGTAGCCTATCATCAAGATTTAACGATTTCTGTTGATCAAAAAATTGAAATAGAAAATTTTGAAAACTGGACGGTAAAACAAAATCAATTTGCAGTTCAGCCACCTACAGAAATATTAGAAAACAATTTTACAATTAGAATTCATATTGACAAAACTACTAAAAACAATGGCGCTTTAAAAGTGATCAATAATTCACATTCAAAAGGAATTTTGCGAATTGAAAATCTTGATTTCGAAAAAGAAAAAGAAACAATTTGTGAAGTCGAAAAAGGTGGCATTATGATTATGAAACCGTTATTGTTTCACGCTTCCAATAAAACTACAAACAACGAACGCAGAAGAGTGATTCATATTGAATTTAGCAAACAACAGCTTCCAAATGGATTTGAATGGAGTGAAAAAACAATCTTGAATTAGTTTATGTAAGATTTGAGTTGCTAAGATACTAAGGTTCTAAGTTTTTGGAGCTATGTGAGTTTGCCTCCAACTTTAGTTGGAGATAATCGCTTTAAAAGCAAAAAAAGGCTTTAGCCAAAAATACAATTGTGCATTTGGCTAAAGCCTTTTTATTTTGTCCATAAAAAAACCTCCAGTTAAAGCTGGAGGCAATTTATAATAATATATCTTTAAAACCTTAGTATCTCAGTATCTTAGCATCTCAGAGCCTTAGCAACTTAGCATCTTCAAAAAAAACTATCCCGGAAAATACTGGGGTTTTAGTTTTCTATAAACTAAATAAAGTAAAAATCCGAAAAGAGCTCCAAAAAAATATCCTGTAAGGATATCACCTGGATAATGCAATCCTAAATAAATTCGGCTGTAAGCAAAGATTAAAGGCCACAAAAACAGCAAACCAAAATATTTGAAATAGCGTTTTAAAATCAAAAATAAGAAAGTTGCAACCGCCATGGTATTCGCTGCATGTCCAGAGAAAAAACTATATGATTTTCTAACTTGAACCACTCGAATGATGGAGTTTACTTCAGGATCATTACATGGTCGTAACCGCTGAAAAGTATGTTTGAACAAATTACAGGTTTGATCTGTAAAAGCAATTAAAACAGCTACAAAAAGTAATAAATACAGGGTTTGTTTTCCTCCTATTTTTTTATAAATAAGATAGAATAGCAATAAGAAAAATGGCGTCCAATACAGCTGATTGGTAATAATAAGCCATAATTTATCGTATGTCTCAGAACCTAATCCGTTAAGAAAGATTAAAAGATCTTTATCTAATTCCTGTATTTTTTCAAGCATTACATTTGGCGTTTTATAGGTCCAGAAAGAGTGTCAATATCTTCTTTTACTTTTTCGATTTCAGTGGCAGTATCTCCTAAAAGATTTCCTGTATCTCCAAGTAAATTCGATTTTGCATTATTAATTTCTGCATTGATATTTCCAGTAATATCATTCAGAGATTTAGAATCAAGACCATTTGCCTCTGCTCCTTTCTGAATTTCACTTTTAATATCATTGGTTGCATTTTTTAATTGAGCCATAGCTTTACCCATTGTACGTGCAATTTCTGGCACTTTATCTGAACCAAAAAGCATTAGTACTATAAACAGTATAAAAACTAATTCTCCTCCTCCTATACCAAACATAACTTTTAATTTTGTAGTGGCAAAGATATTAAATTTTGCAGCTTAGAGTTTTAAAATTAACTTAAAAAGTCCTTGAAAATGCATTTAATTAAAATAAAAAAGCTCATCAAGCATTTATAAACCTGATGAGCTTTTTATAAGTTTTTAATTTATTTAGTCAAATTTTGACTTTGTTTCTGCTTTTGGCCAAGAGTTATTTGTTACATCAATATCAGCCGTTAGCAATTGTGGGTCAATTTGAATACTCTTAATTGCTTTTGTTGTAGCATATACTTTTCTAGCCGTATCATTACTTTTTCTCCAGATTTGCGCTGGATATTTGTAATTATCTATAGAACCATCTTCGTAAGTAATCTCAACTAAAATCGGCATAATCATTCCGCCTGGTTTGTTAAATTCTACTTCGTAGAAATACTTAGGAGATTTGATACTTGCTTTTTCTTCAGCTGTAAAAGTCTGATCTACATAATCTGCTAAAGGTTTGAAATCTTGCACTTTTAAAGCCTTTTTCTTAGAATCGCTCACTTCTGCATTATCTCCAGCGACTAAGTAAACAAAAGGTCCTTTTTCATATCCAAAACGTCCTTTTCTAACTTTCACGTCTTTAATATCTGTAGTCGGAGTATCTGAAACGTAATATTGTTTTACGTCTTTAATTCCGATATCTACGAAATCTGTTGAGTAGAACCAACCTCTCCAGAACCAATCTAAATCTACTGCAGAAGCATCTTCCATTGTTCTAAAGAAATCTTCTGGAGTTGGATGCTTAAACTTCCATCTGTTTGCATACGTTCTGAATGCATGATCGAATAATTCTCTTCCCATAACTACTTCTCTTAAAATATTAAGACCTGTAGCTGGTTTTCCGTACGCATTATTCCCGAATTGGTGGATTGTTTCAGAGTTTGACATAATTGGCTCCAAGAACTTTTGATCACCGCTCATATAAGGAACAATATTTTTTGCAGGCCCTCTTCTTGAAGGGAAATTTGAATCTAATTCCTGTTCAGCCAAATATTCTAAAAATGAGTTTAAACCTTCATCCATCCAAGTCCATTGACGTTCGTCAGAGTTTACAATCATTGGGAAGAAAGTGTGTCCAACTTCGTGGATAATAACACCAATCATTCCATTTTTTACTTCTCTGCTCGTTACTCCATTTTCGTCAGGACGTCCATAATTCCAACAAATCATTGGATATTCCATACCTTGATCTTCTGCAGAAACAGAAACGGCTTTTGGATAAGGATAATCAAAAGTATGAGAAGAATAGCTTTTTAAAGTATGAGCCACAACCATTGTAGAAGTTTCTCCCCAAAGCGGGTTTGCTTCTTTTGGATAAACAGACTCTGCCATAACAGTTCTGTTTCCAATTTTCACAGCCATTGCATCGTAAATGAATTTTCTTGAAGAAGCAATTCCGAAATCACGAACATTTTTAGCGCTAAATTTCCAAGTTTTCTTCTTTTCAGAAAAACCTTTTTCAGCTGCTTCCGCTTCTGCCTGCGTTACAATAACTACAGGTTTATCAAATGATTTCTGCGCCTGCTCATAACGTTTAACCTGCTCAGCAGTAAACACTTCGCTTCTGTTCATCAATTCTCCAGTTGCGTCGATTACGTGATCTGCAGGAACTGTAATGTTTACATCAAAGTTTCCGAAAGGAAGAGCAAACTCTCCGCTTCCCCAAAACTGCATGTTCTGCCATCCTTCAACATCATTGTAAACTGCCATTCTTGGGTAGAATTGAGCAATCACGTATAATTTATTGCCGTCTTTCTCGAATAATTCATATCCTGAACGACCGCCCTCTTTTCTGTAGTTATTGATATTATACCACCATTTGATAGAGAACGAAATTTTTTCTCCTGGTTTTAAAGGCGAAGTCAAATTAATACGCATCATGGTTTCATTGATCGTATAAGACATTGGACTTCCTTTAGCATCTTTAACTTGCTCAATATTAAAACCGCGCTCTAAATCTTTTTTCAAATATTTAGAAGAAAAACCATCAAGCGGTAAAACTTGACTAATTTTATCACTTTCTGCTAATGAAGTCTGCGTATTTGCTTTCGCTTGATTTTGATCTAATTGCACCCATAAATATTCCAGACTATCTGGTGAATTATTAGTATAGGTAATGGTTTCGGAACCGCTTAATTTTGAATTTTTATCGTCCAATTCAACATCGATTTTGTAATCTGCTTGTTGTTGGTAATAAGCAGGTCCTGGAGCTCCAGAAGCTGTACGAAACATATTTGGCGTCGCCAGTAAATCATACATTTGGCTAAACTTGTTTGTGTCGTACTTTCCTTGTTGTTTGGCAGGGGCTGTTACTGGTTTATCCTGCGCCACTAACATTGCAGGAAAAAGCAATAATAATGAAAGTTTTTTCATAAAAATTTAATGGTAATTTCTTTAGGCTGTGAAAATAGTAATTAAAACATTAATTTTATCAATACTTTAATATTTTAACAATTCTTTCCTTGAAGATTCTGTAAAAAGAACACTTCTTTTGGTATCAAATGCTGAAATATGTGTAATGTTTTGCTGTTCTGAGTTCCAATCAACCAAAATAGTATTTGAAATTTCAAGGGTTTTAAATTTATCTATATCCTTAATTCTTGAATAACAAACCAAAACATCATCAGCTTCGACTTCTTTAGATAAAAAAGTTATGTCTTTTTGCTGTCCATTTACTTTAATTGAAAAATGTTCAGATAGATATTTTTTTAATAATTCAACATCTGCCGGAGTTTCTTTGCTCGTACCAACAAATGTCTTTTTGTGATACTTCTTCTCCATTGCATTATTTAAATCATCAATAAAAATTCGGGAAGTAATCTGCAGCATCTTCTTTTCAGCAGCATAATTTACTTGAAAAACCCCTACATAAAATTTATGAAAAGCAAATGCCGAAGTCAATACAAACAAAACTCCTAGCAAAGGATAAATTATTCTTTTTTTCATTTTTGGGCAGCCTCAGCTTTCTTAAATTCTTTATTCTTATTAATCATGAAATCCATCAACTGGAATTTCTGATCTGGATCTACTAATTCTTTCGAATGCGGATCATTTGAGCAATACATCAAAAACAATTCTACTTCATCATCTTTAAGATTGAGTGTTTTAGAATAAAAATCTTTTGTAAAGTTATCTTTAGCATATTCTACAAAAGCAATATCTGTGATTTCCTCCTCTTTTACTTCCTCTTTTTTGCTCAAAAGTTTTTTGACATCTTTAAAGATGCGAACAAAATCAGTTCCGTATTTTATAGTTTGATCAGAAAGCATAGCATTGTTTTTTGCGGTAGACTGTTTATCGTCTTCAAACTGCATATCGACGTATTTCTGAGAACCGCCTTGCAATGCTTTTACTTTTAATTCTTTATGAACCACAACTTCTTTAAGCTGATTGTTAACCAAATCAAGCTTTATTTTCAAAAGAACCTCAGCACAATCTTTCTCAGTCAAAACCACTTTTTTTGATTGAAATGTCAAGCCAGAAAACAACAAAGTGTCTTTAGGCTGCGCCATGATATCAAACAAACCGCCAGAACCAATAAATGTTCTAACATTCGCATTAATATTCATTACATAGCCGCTTTCAATGGCTAAAAAATCGTTTACAACCTGACCGTGTAATGGTTTCCTGAAACCGTTTTGTCCTAATACAAATTGACAAAATAAGCAGACAACGAGCACTCCTAATTTATTTTTCATTTTCGAGAATTGTTAGATATTTTCTTGCTAGATCTGTGATTAAAAACATACTCATTGTTTTGTTTTTACTATTCAAAGATACAGCAAAATCAGCATCATCCACACAAAATAATTGAAATCCTTTAATATCATCGACAGGAATTTTCAATCTATCGGTATAATAATTCTCCTCGAAAAGATATTCTAGTTTTCTAAAAAGAGCTTCTTTTTTCTCTACATTCACTTCTTTTTTCAACATTGCAGTTCGTCCCGAAATCTTATTCAATAACTTATCAATAGATGTTGAAGTCGCAGTATACACTTTTCGTTCTGCTGGCGTGTATTTTTTTTGTCCGTACGGAATAATCCCAAGATTTTCGGCTGTTATATTAGCATTTTCATTAACAACCACCTCTTTCAGCTCCACTTCTTTTGCAGTCATTTTTACAACTAAAGAAGTATTAGCCAAATGTTCTTGAGCAATTCTAATCCTTACAGGATCTAAGTTTACAGCAGAAAAAACCAAAACATCTCCTTCCCGTACGGCAATAGAAAAATTACCATCAGAATCAGAAACAGCAGTTGCTTGAGTGGCATTATTTATAATATTTACTCCTTCAACAGGACTAGATTGCTCTTGCACTTTTCCCACTAAAAGTTTAACATCATTTTTTTGCCCAAAACTTATCTGAACAAAAAAAAGAACAATAATCGATATAATACTATTTATTCTCACCAGCAATCATTTCTTTATACTTTACAGCCAATTCTCCTAAAAGAAATTCTGTAGAAGTTTTATTTTTTGAATTCAAAATGGCAGTAAATTTGTCATTTTCCACAGCATAATATTCAAAGCCTTTTACATAATCTGCCGGAATTTTTAATCGATCGATAAAATGCTCCAGACTAAACATGTTTTCAAGAAGTTTCATAAAAAATTCTTTCTTCTCAACAGCAACCTCTTTCTTAAGCATCGCAGTTCTTCCCGAGAAAAAATTCAGCAGCGGATCTGCAGAAATAGAACCTCCAGCCATCATACCAGCATCTGCTGTAGCATTTAGCGCAGTCGCTGTCTGCAACTTACGCTCTGCTGCAGTGTATTTCTTTTGCCCCAAAGGCACTATCCCTAAACTTTCAGCATTAATATTATCAGATCGCTTTACAACAACCTCTTGCAGCTGATACATCACCATAGTAAGATTGACAGAAAAATTAAGATTTGAAAAATCTTCTTGTTTCAGCAAAACTCTTTTTTCTTTAAAACTTATTGAAGAGAAAACCAAAACATCATCTGCTTTTGCCAAGATCGAAAAAGATCCAGAAGCATCTGTTGTCACAGTTTCTTCTGTTTGCGCATTGATTACATAAATACCTTCCAAATCAGAGGTATTCGAAACCACTTTACCATTAAAAACAGAACGATCCTGATTTTGCGACCAGCAAACCTGACCTGCCACAACAATTAAAAAACAAGTAATTTTCTGAAACAAAATAAAATAATTTAAAAATATTCTTAAAACGGTAAAAATATCTTAAGTCACTCCAAATTTAATATTAACGACATGGTAAAAATATGTTAATTAAAATATTAAAAATTCAAACAAAAACAGAGTTTTTAATACCTTTAACAAACAAAATTTGAGTTTAAAAATCATGAAAAGCATTATCATTGCAAGCACTTCTACTTTGCACGGAGGCAACTACTTAGAATATCTTTTACCTACTTTAAAAACACATTTTAAAAATTGCAAAACAATTTTATTCATTCCTTATGCACGCCCAAGCGGTATTTCACACGATGAATATACTCAAAAAGCTTCGGAGGCTTTTAGCACAATCAATATCAATGTTAAAGGAATTCATGAATTTGAGAATCCACAGGATGCAATAAAAAATGCTGAGGGAATTTTTACGGGAGGAGGCAATACTTTTTTACTGGTTACTCAGCTTTATAAAAACAATATTATGCAACTGCTTTCTGAAACTGTAAAAAACGGCACTCCTTATCTAGGCTCAAGTGCAGGAAGCAATATTTGCGGTTTGTCAATGCAGACTACTAACGACATGCCTATTATTTATCCACCGAGTTTTCAAACTTTAGGATTAATCCCTTTTAACTTAAATCCGCATTATCTGGATGCCGATTTACAATCTAAGCACATGGGAGAAACTCGCGAAACAAGAATCAAAGAATTTCATGCTTTCAATTCAATTCCAGTTTTAGGCTTAAGAGAAGGAAGCTGGCTAGAAGTTAAAGGAGAAAAAATTACTTTGAAAGGAGATCTAAAAGCTCGTTTGTTCAGACAAAACCAAGCCCCAATAGAACTAGATCCGGAAAACGATTTGAGCGATTTGAAATAAAATCCCAATTTTTAAATTCCAAATTCCAAAATAAAAAAGTAACTAAATGTGAAAATTGGGATTTGGAATTTAAAAATATTAGAATTTACATTTTGTTCAAAAACAAAAAAGCCTCAAACAATGTTTGAGGCTTTCGAAGAGCGAAAGACGAGGCTCGAACTCGCGACAACCAGCTTGGAAGGCTGGAGCTCTACCAACTGAGCTACTTTCGCATTAACCGGGTGCAAAACTAAAAAATTTAATTTTTAAAACAAAATAAAAACCAAAAAATTTATTTTCACATAAGTAAAACGTGTTTACTTTTTAGAGCGAAAGACGAGGCTCGAACTCGCGACAACCAGCTTGGAAGGCTGGAGCTCTACCAACTGAGCTACTTTCGCATTGGTTGTGCAAATATAAAAAGAAAGTTCAGTTCAAAACAAGCTTTTGGACAAAAAAAATCAATAAAAATCGACATTTTTTTATAACTTATTTAAAATTAAAAAGTTATAAAAGCAATATTTTTTCAAAAAATCATGATACAACCAGAGAAATTCCATCAAAAGAAACTTATGCCGTTTGTCAAACTATTTCAAGAAAAGGAAAACCTATAGAAAGTTGCGTCTTTAAAGGAGACGATCTAGAATCTAGCCGTCATTTTGGTTTATTTGAGGATAAAAAATTTAACAGGAATTATTTCGTTATTTGAAAAAATCAACCCTATATTTGCCGCTCAAAATCAAGCTCAGATTCGAGGGATGGCTGTTTTGGAACCCATCAAAAGATGAATACCAAATACTTGGTGAAACATTTGAGATTAAAGATGTTGAAGAACATATGTGATGTTTAAAAAATTATAAAATGAAAAAACTTTACTCATTAGTAGTAATATGCCTTTTTCTGGGCTGTAAAAAAGAAGACCCGAAACCCGCACCTATTGTCAAAAAAAAGGTGCCAGCGATTATACTTACTGACGAGAGAACAGTTGAAATAGACACAGCATTAATAGGAACTTATAAAAATGAAACCTTAAAACAGTTTTACGCCGCATCTGAGAATCAAACCGTATGGGGAAATCTTAAAAAGAGGACTTTTGTTTTATCGCAATTAGAAAAATCTGAAGAACTAGGCTTAGAACCAGAAGATTATAAAATATCTCAACTAAAAAAATTCGAAAGTAAAGTCGCTTCGTTAAACGATAAAGATTTAGCTAAGTATGATATTTTGCTGACTTTAAATTTTGAAAAATTTCTAAACCATATCTATAAAGGAAAGCTAGATCCTAAGAAATTGTATACCAATTGGGATTTGGACGAAAAAGAATTTGATGTGAATTCTGTTTTAATTAAAGGATTCAACAAAAATAAATTAGACAGCATTGTCGAAAATATTCAGCCTAAAACACAAACGTATAAAGAGTTACTAAAAGCGCTGGAAATCATCAATACTTTTCCAGAGGACAATATAAACACCATTGAAGCAACTGATAAAATTGTTTTAAACGATACCAATCCCGCTTTAACAAACATTAAAAAAAGGCTCTTGTATTGGAATGATATGTCAGGAAAAGACAGCCTTAACAATATTTACAACCACAAAACTTTTGAAGCAGTTAAAAGATTCCAAGAAAGGCACGGTTTAGCTTCTGACGGAGTTATCGGAGCTGGAACTATTCGGGCTTTAAACTATTCTAAAGAAGATAGAAAAAAACAGATTATTGCCAATTTAGAGCGTTGGAGATGGTATCCGTCAGAATTGGCCGAAAATTATTTCATTATAAATATTCCAGATTACAGCTTAAATGTTGTTGAAAATAAGGACACCACTTTAGTTAGAAATATTGTGGTTGGAACCAGCAAAAGAAGAACACCTATTATTACTTCTTTTTTAAAAACGGTTGTTTTTAATCCGACTTGGACCGTTCCTCCGACAATTTTAAAAGAAGATGTGGTTCCGGCTATGAAAAGAAACCGAAATTATCTGGCCAATAAAAACATTACTATTTACGATACTGCTGGAAAGGTAGTTTCTCCAATGGCTTGGAATGAAAACAAACCAAACAATTATCGTTATGTACAAAGTCCTGGTTATGATAATTCGTTAGGACTAATGAAAATTTTATTTCCAAATCACCATAGTGTTTATTTACACGATACCAATCACCGCAATATTTTTGGACGCAACAACCGTTCTATGAGTTCTGGATGTGTTCGTGTCGAAAACCCACTTGAACTTGCCCAACATATATTAGATGTTGACGGAAACTGGCCACAAGATAGAATTGACACTATTATTGCGAGTAAAACAACGATGAGTTTCAAGATTACCAAAAAATATGCTTTATACCAGTGGTATTGGACAGCATGGAGCAAAAAAAATCAGCTCATTTTTAGAGCTGATATTTATGATTTAGATTCGGATTTATATAAGCAATTAAGAAATTAGCCTTTCTTCCATCGCAAAATTTCTTGAAGGATGGTAGATATACAAACACGATTTGTCTTTTATTAATTGAATAATTTCGTTTGTCAATTCAACTGGAACTGCTGGACAGCCTTGGCTTCTGCCCAATCTTTTATGATTTCTGATAAAAGATTCAGACACATAATCTGCACCATGCATTACAACGCCTCTTTCACGAGCATTGTCATTTACGCCATTCTCTAAACCATCTAAACGCAATGAAGCACCATGTTTTCCTTGATAAATTTCACCAGTTGCATAAAAACCTAAACTGCTTTTAAATGATGAATTGAGATTTGAAAATGCTGAAGCAAATTCTTCACCAGTATTTCTACCATGAGCCACAAGAGAATTAAACAAAATGGTATTGCTAGTTAGATCAATCACCCACAAACGTTTAGTGTTTGAGGACAAACTGAAATCAATTAAGGTTAAGATATTTTTCTTGATCACTCCTCTTTCTTTCAACAAATAAAATCCTTTTAAAGCTTCTGAGAAAGTTTTAAGCTCAGGCATTTTAAAGTTGTTTGAATTTAATGAGTTATAAACGCTCTCGATTTTAGAATCTACTGTAACTTTTTCGACTTTAGCAATCGACTTTACAATGGCATTTTTTTTAAGATCGGCTGTGTTTTTTGAATCTTTTCCAAAAGACAATAGCAAAAACACAAATAACGGATAAATTTTGTAAATCATTGAATTTCTTTAGGTTAAACAAAAAATTTGGGTATCGCAAAAATATAAAAAAATCACGCCTCGCAAAATATAAGCCTGATTTTCAAGGCTTTTTTACTGAAATTTTAACATTATTAACACAAATTTGCTTTTCCTGTAAGATTTTATCTTATGTTAAAAATCACAAGATTTTAAGCCGTTTCTTAAAAAAAGTAAAACAAAAATGAACAATCTAGAAACCTAAACTGTAACAAGTAGAACAAAATTGAGTCTATTGCTACTATAAAAAATATATTTGCACTTTATTCCGCATCAAAAAAACCAATGAAAAAAATCACATTCTTCTGTTTTCTACTATTCTCTATGTGGAGTTATGCCCAAAAAAAGTCAATTCAGGCGCAAGTAACTTCACATACCATATCTATTGACGGAAAACTAGATGAATCTGCATGGGAAAGTGTACCAGTTGCTACTGACTTTATCATGCTCGAACCAGACAACGGAAAAGCTATTCCGTATGAAAAACGCACTGAAGTCAAAGTCATATATAATAATGATGCGGTTTATATTGGCGCGATGATGTATGATGACGAACCTTCAAAAATTTTAAAGGAAATCTCTCAGCGAGATAATTTTGGAACCGCAGATCTATTTGGTGTTTTTATAAATGGTTTTAATGACGGCCAGCAAGATTTTATGTTTTATGTATCTGCAGCCGATGTTCAAGGCGATTGCATTATGACCGATGCAAATGGCGAAGATTATTCTTGGGATGCCGTCTGGATCAGTAAAGCAGCTATAGCAGATAACGGATGGATTGTTGAGATGAAAATTCCGTACTCGGCGCTGCGTTTTTCTGGAGAAAATAAACAAATCTGGGGAATCAACTTTTTCAGAGAAATTAAACGTGACCGTTATAAATATACCTGGAATTTTGTTGACAGAAAGATTGGAACCTTTACACAACAGGCTGGAACTCTGGAAGGAATTCAAAACATTAAACCTCCTACTCGACTGTTTTTTATGCCTTATGCATCGTATTATCTAAATGCCGCCGACGGACAAAAAACATATGGAACAATTAAAGGAGGAATGGATATTAAATATGGTATAACTGATGCTTTTACAATTGATGCCATTTTAATTCCAGATTTTGGACAGACAAAATACGACGATCAGATTTTAAATCTCGGGCCTTTTGAACAGCAATTTAATGAAAATAGAGCCTTTTTTACGGAAGGAACAGATTTGTTCAGCAAAGGAAATATATTTTATTCCCGAAGAATTGGAGGCGCTCCATCCATAGATCCTTCATTAAATGAAAACGAAGAAATTACAGAATTACCCGCAGCCGTAAATTTGGTTAATGCCTTAAAATTATCAGGGAGAACAAAAAACGGACTTGGAATTGGTGTTTTAAATGCCGTTACAGAAAAAACTTTTGCTACCATAAAAAATACTGAAAGCGGAGAAACAAGACGTGTAATTGTAGAACCGCTCACCAATTATAATGTTTTGGTTTTAGACCAGCGTTTCAGGAAAAATTCGTCGGTTACTTTTATTAATACAAATGTTAGCCGCAACGGACATTCTAGAGACGCCAACGTAACAGGTCTGGCTTGGGATTTAAACACAAAAGCCAATACTTATAGTCTATTCGGAAATGTAAAATACAGTTTAATAAATGACATCAAAGATAAAAGCGGTGTTTTTTCGACAATAACTTTGGCCGAAACGAGCGGAAATTATAGATATAGCATAGGTTCTGATTTTGTAACTAAAGATTACGACCCTAATGATCTGGGCATTAATTTCTATACGAATTATTACAACTTTTATGGAAATGCCAATTACAGAATTCTAAATCCGACGAAAAAATTCAATACGTTTAGAATTAACTATAATATGTATACCGAATTCAATAAAGAATCTGGAAAATTACAAGACAATAATATTAATGCGAATTTAAATTTAACAACAGTAAAAAATAATTATTACGGAACTGGCATTACTTTTTACCCATTAGAAATTAATGATTATTATGAACCGCGCGCAGAAAACAGATATGTAACAATTCCGAGAAAAATAGAAACTTGGGGTAGTATTTCAACCAATTACAACCACAAATTTGCAATTGATCTCAATGGAACTTTTAATGTGTTTGATGAATCTGATCGTATTACATACGGATTTGATATTGGCCCAAGATATCGTTTCAGCGATAAATTATTACTGACTTATTTCTTTAGCTATATTCGAAAAAACAACAATAAAGGCTACATCGATCAAATTGATGGCGATAATAACAAAGCCACTCCAAACGATATTGTCTTTGCCAACCGAAATGTTGTTACGTATTCTAATACATTAGGAGGCAAATATGCTATAAATAGCGCCATGACTATAAATCTCGCTGTCCGCCAATATTGGTCTTATGCTGATAATAAAGACATTCTGGCTTTAGATTCGAATGGAGACCTTAGTCCGTATCCACAATATACTACCAATAAAAATTCAAGCTTTTATTCTTGGAACGCCGATTTGTCTTATTCTTGGTGGTTCGCGCCAGGAAGCCAGATTTCTGCTTTATACAGAAACAATGCCTCTAATTTTGAACGAGTTATTGATAAAGACTTCAGACACAATGTAGCAGGACTATTAAACAATGATGCCTTAAAACATATCTTTTCTGTTAGCGTAAAATACTTTATTGACTACAATGCTGTCAAAAATAAGATCAGAAAAAGAGCTTAGCGTGAATTAATTTTAAAAAATAAAGGCTTCTTCAATTAAATCAATATTTTTTTTTATAGTTCATTTTATTAAATATAAATGTAACATTCCTCAGGTTTCAAACTTTAGAAATGCCTTATATTTGTAGAAAACAAAAATGCAATGAACAAAAAAGTTATCCTTATGATTTTGGATGGTTGGGGAAAATCTCCTGACCCTAAAGTATCTGCAATAGACAATGCAAATGTTCCTTTTATAAACAGTCTTTATAAAAATTACCCAAGCGCACAGCTTAGAACTGACGGATTAAATGTTGGTCTTCCGGAAGGGCAAATGGGAAATAGCGAGGTTGGACACATGAATCTAGGCGCAGGAAGAATTGTATACCAAGATTTAGCCAAAATAAATTTAGCTGTAGAACACAAAACTTTAGCAAAAGAGCAGGTTTTAATTGACGCTTTTACATATGCTAAAGACAACAATAAAAAAGTACACTTTTTAGGATTAGTTTCAGATGGTGGTGTTCACTCACATACTTCTCACCTTCGCGGATTAATTGATGCTTCACAAGAATACGGTTTAGATCAGGTTTATGTTCACGCTTTTACAGACGGACGTGATGTTGACCCAAAATCTGGAGCAAAATATATCCACGATTTAGAAGAATATATTAAAAATACTCCTGTAAAAATCGCTTCTATCGTTGGACGTTACTACGCAATGGATCGCGACAAACGTTGGGAACGAGTAAAATTAGCTTACGACTTAGTTGTAAACGGTGTTGGAACTCCATCAACAAATGCTGTTGCAAGTGTTTTGTCTAGCTACGAAAAAGATGTCACTGACGAATTTATCGAACCTGTAGTTATCGTGGACGAAAATGCAAAACCTCTTGCCACTATTGTTGAAGGCGATGTTGTAATCTTCTTTAACTTTAGAACTGACAGAGGACGTGAACTTACTGAAGCGCTTTCTCAGCAAGATTTCCATGAGCAGAACATGCACAAACTAAACCTATATTATGTAACATTGACAAACTACGACGAAACGTACCAAAACGTAAAAGTAGTTTACAATAAAGATAATATCACCGAAACTCTTGGTGAGGTTTTAGAAAAAGCAGGCAAAAAACAAATCAGAATCGCTGAAACTGAGAAATATCCTCACGTAACTTTCTTCTTCTCTGGAGGTAGAGAAACTCCTTTTGAAGGTGAAGAAAGAATCTTAAGAAATTCTCCAAAAGTGGCAACTTATGATTTGAAACCAGAAATGAGCGCTTACGAATTGGCTGACGCTCTTGTTCCTGAATTGAATAAAGGTGAAGTTGATTTTGTGTGCTTAAACTTCGCAAACGGAGATATGGTTGGTCACACAGGAATTATGGAAGCGGCAATTAAAGCTTGTGAAGCGGTTGACGCTTGCGCGAAAAAGGTAATCGACGCTGCGCTTGCAAATGATTATACTACCATTGTAATTGCCGATCACGGAAACTGCGAAACCATGATTAACCCTGATGGTTCTCCAAACACAGCTCACACAACAAATCCAGTGCCGATTATTTTAGTTGACAAACAGCTAAAAAGCATTCAAGATGGTGTTTTAGGCGACATTGCTCCAACTATTTTAGAATTGATGGGAATTCAGCAGCCAAATGCAATGACTTGTCATTCATTATTATAGAAAATATTTTTCTTCATAAAAAAGAGGCAAATTTTAAAAATTTGCCTCTTTTTTTACGCCTGTTTTTGTCATTTCGACGAAGGAGAAATCTCCGCGAGAAACTCTACAAAGATTGACTTCTCGTTGTGGAGCTACTTGTGGAGATTTCTCCTTCGTCGAAATGACAAGATTGCGCTTCTCAAATAATAAAATAATGATAAATCTGCTCAACGCCATAAATCACAAGTCCAATCACTCCTCCAACCAAAGTTCCGTTGATTCTGATATATTGAAGATCCTTTCCTATTTCTAATTCCAGCTTTTCAGAAACTTCTTTTCCATCCCAGCTTTTTACGGTTGACGAAATCAAATCTCCAATTACTTTTTTGTTGTTTAAAAGCATCGAAAGTAAATCGTTTTTAATAAAACCATTTATTTTGTCAATCATAATAGGGTCTTCTTTAATTCCATTTCCAAAAGTCTGAATCAATCCTGCAATATTATTTTTAATTGAAGAATCATCACCTTTATTTAAATCATTGATAATCGACGATTTAATTTCATCCCAAATGCTATTGATATAATCCTGCACTTCTTTTTTTTCCACAAAACCCAAAATCACATCGTTAATTTTAACCCTCATTTCTTCTGAGTTTTTTACTTTTTCCAAGAAATTAAAAATGTACTCGTCAATTTTTAAGCGTACCGTACTTTCTGGCTTTTTAGCTTCATTTAGAAAGTCCTGCAAACCATTAAAAACCCCTTCTGTAATACTTTTATCAGCCAATCCAAAGCTTAGAAGCGGAGTAGAAGCTTTAACTTTTTGTCTAATTAAATCTTTATTATTAGTCAATTCGGTGCTCATAACTTCTAAAAGATTCGTTAGCATCTGATTTTTCAAATTACCTTTTTGCAAAGGTTCTAATGCCAGAGCCACCCAATCTCCAAAATTTATTCCTTCAATTTTTGCTGCAAACTGAACCTGAATAAACCTTCTGACATCTTCATCCTTTATCGTTCGTAAAATTCCCGGAATTACATTTACAGCAACTGCATTGGCAATTTTATTTGCATTTTCTTCTTTCGAAAGCCAATCTGAAGCTTTAGTTGCAAAATTGAATTCGTCTAATTTTATTTCTAATTTTTCTCGGTCTAAAAACTCTTCAGATACAAAATTTCCTAAGTTCTCTCCAATTTCATTTTTCTTAGTCGGAATAATTGCTGTATGCCAAATCGGTATTCCCATTGGATGGCGAAATAATGCCACGACAGCAAACCAATCGGCGATTCCGCCCACCATCGCGGCTTCACTAAAAGCCTGAAGCATCGGAATTTTAAAGTAAATAGCAATTATAAATAACAACACTGCGACGCCCAAAAGCCCCAAAGCATTTCGCTTCATTTTCTTCAGCGCTTTTACTTTGGCGATATCTCGATCTATAATAGTTTCCATAATTATAAGCGTTTGTATTACTAATTTATGGCTTTTTTCTGAAACACGTTAACTCTATTGATTGTTTTGATAGCCACTACTCGAACGAAGTGACTGCCGAAGCAATTCACGAATTTTCTTCAAAAATTAATTAATTGATTTGTGAAATATCTTTTTTAAAAATTTTGTTTTGAGATAATTCGTGAATGCGTGGCGAAAAATTTTAATTAAAAATTGTACTTTTGCCAACTGAAAATGGGAAAAATATGATTATCCAGAAAACTAGAGAGGAAATCGAATTAATGCGCGAAAGTGCTTTAATCGTATCAAAAACATTAGGAATGATTGCTTCTGAAATTAAAGAAGGAGTTACAACATTATATCTTGACAAATTAGCCGAAGAATTTATTCGTGATCACGGTGCAGTTCCAAGTTTCCTTGGATTGTACGATTTCCCGAATTCGCTTTGTATGAGTCCAAACGCTCAGGTTGTTCACGGTATTCCTAATAATATTCCTCTTAAAAACGGTGATGTTATTTCGGTTGACTGTGGCGCTTTTAAAAATGGTTTCCACGGAGACCATGCTTACAGTTTCGAAATTGGAGAAGTTGCTCCTGAAGTAAAAAAACTTTTGCAGGTAACTAAAGAATCTCTTTACGTTGGAATTAGAGAATTTAAAGCAGGAAATCGCGTAGAAGATGTTGGAAATGCGATTCAAAAATATACTGAAGCTCACGGTTACGGAGTAGTTCGTGAATTGGTTGGACATGGTGTTGGGCAAAAAATGCACGAAGAGCCAGAAATGCCAAATTACGGAAAACGCGGACGCGGAAAGCTTTTTGTTGAAGGAATGGTTGTAGCAATTGAACCTATGATCAACATGGGAACTAGAAATATCAAACAACTAAAAGACGGCTGGACAATTTTGACTGCTGACGGAAAACCAAGTGCGCATTTTGAGCATGACGTTGCCTTAGTTGATGGAAAACCTGAGTTATTATCGACTTTTAAATACATCTATAAAGCGCTTGGAATTGAGAGCAATGAAGAAGAAGAATTCAGACAAATTCCGTTAATCGTATAAATACAACCTCGAATCAAACCTGTGAAAAAACTTTTTAAATTAGTCCTTAATACAATTCCGCGTCCAATATTAATTCGTTTGAGTTACGTGGCGCGACCAATTTTAGCTTTCTCCTTAAAAGGAGATAAATTTACAGATCCAATTGACGGAAAAAGCTTTAAATCGTTCCTGCCTTATGGATACGGAAAACAACGTAATAATGTGCTTTCGCCAAGCACCCTTTCTTTAGAGAGACATCGTTTACTTTGGCTATATTTAAACGATCAAACTGATTTTTTTACAGCGCCTAAAAAAAAAGTATTGCATTTTGCTCCCGAACAAGCTTTTTATAAAAGATTCCGCAAACAGAAAAACTTAGATTACACCACAACTGATTTACTTTCGCCATTGGCCGATGTAAAAGCAGACATTTGTAATTTGCCTTTCAAAGACAACGAATATGACGTTATTTTGTGCAATCACGTTTTAGAACACATTCCAGACGACACAAAAGCAATGCAGGAATTATACAGAGTTTTAAAACCAGGCGGAATGGCGATTCTTCAAATTCCTCAAGATTTATCTCGCGAAGTTACTTTTGCAGATGATTCGATTACAGATCAGAAAGAACGCGCTAAAATCTTCGGACAATACGATCACGTTCGTGTTTACGGACGCGATTATTTCGATAAATTAAGAAGTATTGGTTTTATTGTGATCGAAGAAGATTACACTAACAAAATTGCACCAGAATTGGTTGAAAAATACTGTCTAGCAAAAGGCGAGATTATTCCGCTTTGCTTTAAACAGGAAAACTAATTTTTTTCACGATATAAGTGATATAAGTTCATTTAAAAGGAGTTTTCAAAATAGTAATAATTTGAAAACTCCTTTTATTTTTTTGCCCAAACCTAAATTACAAGCCTAACCAAATCCCTAATCTTGGAACCTACAAAATCATTTCAGTTCTGTTTTGACATCAGTTTGGAAAAAAATCTGAATGTCTATATTCCAACCGCCTACATCGTTGAGAATACTAGTGAAATCAAATATTTAGACAAAAAAGCAAGTCCTGATGTACTTGAAAGTTTCGGAATCACTTTTGATAATTTAGATTCTAATTCAAAAAGAATATTAACAGCTTGCGATTCTCTTAAACCTGAATTTATTTTTAAAAAATTTGGCGCTAAAATTAAGTCCGCTAAAACAATTGCTGACTTACAGAAAGATTCAAAAATTGAATTTGCCATTCGTCAACATCTTAAATTCAATTTAAGTTCATTTTACGATTTAATTGTAAAAGAACAATTTCCTCTGTCTTTAAATCTTGGACCTGAAAAAGATTTTTACCGCTCAAGAGTCAGCATCGACCCGCTTGATTTTGAGCCTCAGATTCAGTTTGACAAACATTCCGAGGGCATTACCTATACTTTATCTTTAAAGGAAAATGAAACAATTTTCTCTCCAATGGACAGCAAAGTTGACATCCTTTTAGACGAACCAGGATGGCTTATTATCAATAAAAAACTGGGACAGCTAAAAGAGTTAAACTCCAAAAAACTGATGCCTTTTTTAAAGAAAAAATCTATTGAAATACCATCAAAATTAGTTGATGATTACTTCAAAAGCTTTATTCCTCAAATCGCAAAGAAAATTGATATTGAAGCGACAGGTTTTGAGATTGAACTTCGTGACAAAATCATTTCCTGCACGATTCAGCCTATTCATGATTTCTTTAAAAACTGCTATTATCTTAATCTTTATTTTGATTATAACGGATATTCATTTGATGCGAGCAAAACTAAAAAAACACATTCTTTTGTAGATTTTAGTGTTGCCAATGAACCCAAAATCATTCAGTTTAAAAGAAGTTCTGAAGAAAGTTTATATATCGAAAAATTAAATGAGATTGGATTAACCAAAATCAAAAACGAGTTATTTGGATTAAATTCAGAGGCCGAAAACACAGATCCTTTTATCAATATTCAGCTGATTATTGACCATAAGGAAGAACTGAAAAATTTAGGTTTTACTATTGACAACCTAAAACTGGAAAGCAAAGAAATTGTCACGGAAAACTATACCATTTCTGCTTCAAAAGAAACAGCTGGAGATTGGTTCGACATTAGAATAATAATTACCGTTGGAAATTATAAAATCAATTTCAGCGAAATTATTCCCAACATAAAAAGCAAAGAAAGACTTTTTGCATTGCCAGACGGAAACTACTTTTTGATTCCGCTAGAATGGTTCAGCAAATATGGTTCGCTGGCAAAATTAGCCAAAACAGAAAATGGCGTCCTTTTATTGCGCAAAAGCAATTTTACTGCTTTAGACGGAATTTCAGAAATTGACAGTGATTTAGATCAAATCCATCAAGCTGAATTTACTGGTTCTGACTTAATAAAAGCAACTTTAAGACCGTACCAAATTGAAGGTGTAAAATGGCTTTTAGGGCATTTCAACTCCAATATGGGCGCTTGTTTGGCTGATGATATGGGACTTGGAAAAACGTTGCAAACCTTATCTGTTTTGGTTTCTGTACAAGAACAATTAGGCTTCACAACCAAAACCACCAATTTTGATTTGTTTGCCAATGAAACTACTGTCGAAAGAGAACCGCTTAAGGCTTTAATTGTTCTTCCGTCTTCATTGGTTTTTAACTGGTTTAATGAAGCTGGCAAATTCACGCCGCACTTTTCGAAAATGCAATATGTGGGTAATGACAGAAAAATGCTAGCGAGCAGAATCAATTCGACCGATTTGATTTTTACAAGCTACAGCATCATTCATCGAGATATTTCTATTTTAGAAAAATACGATTTCCGCTATCTGATTTTGGACGAAAGTCAATACATCAAAAACAAAAACTCTAAGATTTTTAAAGCCATAAATAAAATCAGCACAGGTCATAAAATTGCTTTGAGTGGTACGCCGATTGAAAATTCGCTTGACGATTTATGGTCGCAAATGCAGTTTATCAATCCCGATATTTTAGGAAGTTATGCTTTCTTTATGGAAAATTTCAAAAATCCGATTGAGAAAAAGCAAAATGAAGAAGTTTTGGCTGAATTAAAAAATCTAATCGCTCCTTATATTTTAAGACGAACTAAAGAACAGGTTTTAAAAGATTTGCCAGAATTGACAGAGCAGATTTATTACTGCGACATGGATCCTGAACAGGAGAAATTATATGAGAAAGAGAAATCTAAAGCTCGTAATTTCTTGCTTAAAACTGACGGTTCTGGTCCAGACAAAATCAACATCATTAACACTTTGATGAAGCTGAGACAATTGAGTAACCATCCAAAAATGGTCGATCAGGAATCTGAAGTTGATTCTGGAAAATATATTGCGGTTACCAATTATCTTGAAAACTTAGTAAAAGCAAAACAGAAAGTCATCATTTTCAGTTCGTTTGTTACCAATTTAAATTTTTACACCGATTGGTGCAAAGAAAACAAAATAGATTTCTGTGAAATTACGGGTGAAACGCCTGCAGATAAAAGGGAACAGCAGGTTAAAATGTTTCAGGAAAAAGAAAATCCGCTATTATTCTTTATTTCGCTTAAAGCGGGTGGAGTTGGTTTGAATATTACAAAGGCTTCTTATGTTTTATTCTTAGACCCTTGGTGGAATCCTTTTGCCGAAAAACAAGGTGTGGCACGTGCGCATAGAATTGGGCAATTGAATAAAGTAAATGTCATTCGTTTTATTTCTAAAAATACAGTTGAAGAAAAAATCATCAAACTGCAGGAAAACAAAAAATTATTGTCTGACTCGCTTTTAGAAGAAAGTTATATCAATGATGAAATTGAAGGAAACTTAGAGTATATTTTAGGAAATTAATCGTTAAATCTAATAGAACGGCATCTTTTTCGTTATATAAAATTGTTATATTTACAATCTTACAACGTTTAAAGATGCCGAAATTTTTATATACAAGCTTTATTTTTCTTTTTATTTTCACTTTAGCGAAAGCTCAGGAAAAAGAAATCGACCCTCCATATAATATTAAAACTGCTTCTTTCATTCAAAATGGCAGTAATGTCCCACCAATTTTTGAATTAGGCTCTGCATTTACCTTTCAATTTGATGATTTGTTTGGCAATGAAGCCAATTATTACTTTGAAGTTCTTCATTGCGATTATAATTGGATTCCAACGCAAATTCCAAAAACGGACTATATTCTTGGAATGGATAATCAGAGGATTACCGATTTTTCTAATTCGTTCAATACGCTGCAGGTTTATACACATTATAGACTTTCTTTCCCTAATCAGTTTACACAATTATTGAAGCTTTCGGGAAATTATATGTTGCGAATTCTGAATGAAGATCGAGAAGTTGTTTTTTCGAGAAAATTTATTTTATATGAAAATCATTGTACAGTTGGAGTTCAAGTAAAAAGAAGCCGTAACCTCAGCAATATTGACTACAAACAGAATTTGGATTTTGCTATTTTATCTAATGATATTGTATTTCAAACCCCGTTGCAAAATGTGAAAGTGCTTTTATTGCAAAACGGAAATTTCCATACTGAGATAAAAAATATTGTTCCTCAGTATACAATTGGCAATCAGCTAGTTTACAAATACGACAAAGAAACCCAATTTTGGGGCGGAAATGAGTTTTTATATTTTGAAAACAAAGACATACGGGCGGCTAGTAATAATGTAGCCAAAGTAGGCTCTAACAATGATATTTACAATTCGTTTCTGTATACTAACGCCGCAAGAGGAAATCAGATTTATACTAATTATGAAGATGTAAACGGAAACTTTGTGGTAAAGAACATCAACGGTTCTAACAACGATATTGAAGCCGATTATGCTTGGGTTTATTTCAGCCTCTCTGCTCCTGCTTTTAGAATGAACAAAGACATTTATATTTCTGGCATGTTTAATAACTACAGTCTTTCGCCAGAATATAAAATGGACTATAATAACGACAAAGGAGTTTTTGAAAAAGCCATTATGATTAAGCAAGGTTTTACTAATTTTCAGTATACCGTTGCCGATAAAAAAGGCGTTGTTGATTTTGAAAATGCCATTGACGGAAACTTTTATCAGACTGAAAACGAGTACACCATCTTGGTTTATTACAAAGAAGCTACTGACCGTTATCAGCGTGTAATCGGAAAAGGAAATGCAAACTCTATCAATATAGTCAATTAAAACAATGTTAAGGTTTTAGATTAAACGATTTTTTTTTGTAGCTTTGCCTCTATAACACTCACATATATACGGCGTTAGTATGGTTTCTCAAATTACACGAGGCATAAAAATATCTGTTTTGACTAGTTTTGAAGGCACATACTTCAAAAACTACAAGATTCATTTTGCTTTTAGCTACGTAGTTACCATAGAAAATCATAGTAAAGATTCTGTACAGTTAACTTCTCGCCATTGGGAAATTTTTGATTCTCTAAATGATTTAGAAGTTGTAGATGGTGAAGGTGTAATTGGCAAAAAACCAGTTCTAAAACCTGGAGAAAACCACACGTACAGTTCTGGCTGTTTATTATCGTCTCCTTATGGCGCAATGAAAGGTCATTTCAATATGATCAATTTTACTACAACAAAGACATTCAAAGTTATTGTTCCTACTTTTAGAATGTGTGCTCCTTTTGCACTAAATTAAGATATAGTTTACATCTATAGCTTTTATCGTTATCTTAATCATAAAATTGTCAATTTATTAATTTATCCTTTGTACTTTTGTGCAGCGTTAGATTATTCGTAACAAAACAAATCGTCTAACTTTAAATTGTCTAATTCACAAATTTAAATAACATGCTTAAAGGATTTTTTCATGTACCAAAAGCGGTAAACGAGCCTGTAAAGAGCTACGCACCAAACTCACCAGAAAAAGCTGCTGTTCAAGCTGCTTATACCACAATGTGGAATTCTCAAATTGACGTTCCTTTATATATTGGAAGCGAAGAAATTAGAACTGGAAATACAAGAAACATTACAGCTCCACACGACCACAAACACGTTGTTGGAAAATACCATTTAGCTGAAAAACAACATATCGAAAAAGCTATTGCCAATGCTCTTGAAGCAAGAAAAAAATGGGCAAACATGGCATGGGAACAGCGTGCTGCTATTTTCTTAAAAGCTGCTGAACTTATCGCTGGACCATACAGAGCTCGTATCAACGCTGCTACAATGATTGGGCAGTCTAAAAATATCCATCAAGCAGAAATTGATTCTTCTTGTGAATTAATTGACTTCTTACGTTATAATGTTGAGTTCATGACTCAAATCTACAACGATCAGCCAAAATCAGATTCTTCTGTTTGGAACCGTGTAGAATACAGACCATTAGAAGGTTTTGTTTACGCTATTACTCCATTCAACTTTACTGCTATCGCTGCTAACCTTCCTGCAAGTGCTGCAATGATGGGTAACGTTGTGGTTTGGAAACCAAGTGATGGCCAAGTATTCTCTGCAAAAGTTATTATCGACGTTTTCAAAGAAGCTGGAGTTCCTGATGGAGTTATCAACGTAGTTTTCGGAGACGCTTTAATGATTACTGATACTGTTTTGGCTAGCCGCGATTTTGCTGGTGTTCACTTTACAGGATCAACTCACGTATTTAAAGATATTTGGGCTAAAATTGGTGCAAACATCCACAATTACAAAACGTACCCAAGAATCGTTGGTGAAACTGGAGGTAAAGATTTTATCATTGCTCACCCAAGCGCAAACGTAAAACAAGTGGTAACGGGAATTACTCGTGGAGCTTTTGAATTCCAAGGACAAAAATGTTCTGCTGCTTCTAGAGCTTATATTCCACAAAGTTTATGGCCAGCTGTAAAAGAACAATTGATTGCTGATGTAAAATCTATGAAAATGGGTTCTCCAGAAGATTTTGGAAACTTCATTACAGCAGTTATTCACGAAGGTTCTTTTGACAAATTAGCAAGTTATATCGATCAAGCTAAAAAAGATGCTGAAGCAGAAATCATCGTTGGAGGAAATTATGATAAATCTGTTGGATACTTTATTGAGCCAACGGTTATTGTAACTACAAATCCAAAATATACTACAATGGAAACTGAGTTGTTTGGACCAGTTATCACAATTTATGTTTATGAAGATGCTAAATGGGAAGAAACTCTTGAATTAGTGGACACTACTTCTGAGTATGCTTTAACAGGAGCTGTATTTAGCCAAGATCGTTACGCTATTGAACTAGCTACAACAAAATTACAAAACTCTGCTGGTAACTTCTATATCAATGACAAACCAACTGGAGCTGTTGTAGGAATGCAGCCATTTGGTGGAGCAAGAGCTTCTGGAACTAATGATAAAGCAGGTTCGGCATTAAACTTATTGCGTTGGGCTTCTCCAAGAACTATTAAAGAAACTTTTGTAACTCCAGAAGATTACAGATACCCTTTCTTAGGATAATCTGATTTTAGAGTTCAGATTTAGAATATAAAAACGCGTCTACTTTCAAAGAAATTAGACGCGTTTTCTTTTTATAGAAAAATTACTTCTCCTATTATTTTGATTTCACCTTTATCTGTCATTTCTTTCAGAATAGGACTTAAAATTTTTATTACACGTGACTTCTGTAAATATTTTTGTAATACTTTTCTTATTTATTTAAAAATCAGGACTTTAAAAAAACAAAATGTCTTATTTTAATATTTAAAAAACTTATTGTTCCCTTCAAAAAAAACTCATCAGCCTAAATTTGTTTCAATATTAAACAACATTAAAAGATCTAAATAAATTAACAGCATAAGTATGAGAAATTTAAACAATGTTCCCAAAGTTATTATGGAATCTAAAAGCATTGGACATGCCATTGATTATAAATGGACAAAAAAGAAAATAAACAAACTTTTAGACCCTATTGAAGGGAATGAAGAGCTTGAAAATGCTTTAATGCAAATCAATCATAAAGGTTCTATTGGCTTGACCGCTGCGTTATTAGAATGGATTTACTGGCGTTTTACAGGTTATAGCCAAGCTACAAACGATACGCAAAAAAGAATTGAAGCACTTTGGTGCTCTATCAACAATCGCGAACAGACCAATCCTTTATTATTTGACACCGAATTCGAAATCCCAGCAACTGGCTCTATAAACGGCGCTCTATGGATTGCATTAATGAATGTGAGAATGATCGATGTACGATACCGCAAAGGTTCTTACTTTTTACAAAATGATCTTGTCGGATTGGTATTGTTAGCGCGTCATATTACGCCAAAAAAGAAAAACTTCGACCATTGGTTTGCCCAAACTATTATAAACTTAACCCATTCTCATCCTAATCCATATAGAAATGATGTTTTGGACGAAAGCGACGAAGCAGTATACGATTCATCAAATGAGCCGGTAATCTCTAGAGAGTTTTTCTTTGATGAAACATTCCAATATTCAGTTGAAGCGTCAGAGAATGCAATTCATGGTTTCATTGATAATTTAGATCACAAGGCGAACAGCTTTTTAAATCTTCCAAAAAAAGCTTCATAATTTTAACTTTAGTTGTGTTCAAAAAAAAAAATAACCCGTTTAGAAAGTTCTACTCGGGTTATTTTAGTTTAAGGTTTAAATTTTAAAGGAAGATGGACTACTTTTTTGGTTTCAAAAAATTCATCTTCAAAAAATTCATCCAAATCATATAAAGTAGCGCTTGGAAAATCCTTTAACTCTTCGGTTAAATCACCGCCTTTCAAATATAGAATTCCATTTTTTAACATGTGTTTGTGCTGCTTCTTGATTTTATCTTTAATCCATGAAACAAAATCTGGCATATTAGTAACGGCACGGCTAACAATAAAATCAAAATCTCCTTTTACCAATTCAGCACGTTTTTGTTCTGCTTTTACGTTCTTTAGTTCTAATGCATCAACCACACCTTGAACTACTCTTATTTTTTTTGCAATAACATCAATTAAATAAAAACGGGTTTCAGGAAAAAGAATCGCTAATGGAATTCCAGGAAAACCTCCACCTGTTCCAACATCTAAAACTGTTGCTCCAGGTTCGAATTTCATAACCTTGGCAATTCCTAATGAATGCAAGATGTGTTTTGTATATAATGAATCAATGTCTTTACGCGAAATCACATTGATTTTTTCATTCCAATCGTGGTATAAAAAGTCTAATTTTTGAAATTGTTCGATTTGAAGATCAGTCAAATTGGGAAAATATTTCAATATCTCATCCATTGCTATAATTTTTTAACAAAAGTACTACTTTACGATTGAAATATTTAACTCAATTTTGCAAATTGAAAATTTATAATAATTACCTTTGAAATCTATTTAAATTAATTATGAATAACACTGCTCCAACTTTTGCACGGCAAGACAATTTAAAGTTTTTTAGAACGCTTAACTCTCGCGTTAACAATTACTTTAAAGAAAATAATATCAAAAAAACCGGAAACTGGCAATTACATTTAAAAGCTGTTATTCTATTTGCTGTTTTTTTAACTCCGTACTTTTTAATCCTTACGCTTGACATGCCGTTTTGGGTAATGTTGCTTTTATCAATCGTAATCGGAATTGGAATGGCAGGTGTCGGAATGAACGTAATGCACGACGGAAATCACGGTTCTTATTCGACTAAAAATTGGATCAATAAATTTATGGGCGGAACCATTTACGTTCTAGCAGGAAATGTATACAACTGGCAAGTACAGCATAATGTGCTTCACCACACTTATACCAATATTCCTGGACACGACGAAGATTTAGATGCGGGCCGTATTATTCGTTTTACAAAACATGCTGAATGGCATCGTTTTCACCGTTTTCAGCATTACTATTCTGTTTTCTTATATGGATTATTGACTTTCAATTGGGCACTTACAACCGATTTCAAACAGATGCGTAACTACCTTAAAAGAAAATTATCTTATGGAGAGCCAAAAAGCCCAAAAATTCTTTGGACCACTTTAATCATTACTAAAATCATTTATCTTTCGATCTGGATTGTTCTTCCAATTCTTATTGGAATCACTTGGTGGAAAGTGCTTTTAGGATTTTTTGTAATGCATTATACTGCAGGTTTAATCTTAAGTATAGTATTTCAATTAGCTCACGTTGTTGATCATACAACAAATCCAACTCCAAATGAATTAGGAGAAATGGACAACACTTGGGCTGTTCACCAATTATATACAACGACCAATTTTGCTCCAAAAAACGCAATTGTAAATTGGTACACAGGTGGTTTAAATCATCAGATTGAACATCATATTTTCCCAAATATCAGTCATATTCATTATGGTAAAATTGCTCAAATTGTAAAAGAAACAGCAAAAGAATGCAATTTGCCTTATTACGAATATAAAACAATGCGAAGTGCTGTTATTGCTCACTTTAAGCATTTACGCGAATTGGGAATGAAACCGGAATTAGCAGTTTAAGAACTAAAAAGAAATCTATTAATAATTAACCTTCCTTAATCAACACAGCAAATTAAGGACATTCAAAAATTTTATAATGAATCATATTCTTTCGGACAGAATCAACAACTTAGCGACTTCGCAAACATTAGCAATGGCTGCTTTAGCTCGCGAATTAAAAGCACAAGGAAAAGACATTATCAGCTTAAGTTTAGGTGAACCAGATTTCAATACACCTGATTTTATCAAAGAAGCAGTAATTAAAGCAGTTAACGAAAATTATAGCACTTATTCTCCAGTAGAAGGTTACCTTGAATTGAGAGAGGCAATTTGCAGAAAATTCAAAAGAGATAATAACTTAGATTATAAACCATCTCAAATTGTAGTTTCTACAGGAGCAAAACAATCTTTATACAACATTGCGCAAGTAATGTTAAACGACGGTGATGAGGTTATTTTACCGGCACCATACTGGGTTTCTTATTTCGAAATCGTAAAACTTTCTGGCGGAGTTCCAGTTGAAGTTCCAACTTCTGTCGAAACCGATTTCAAAATGACACCAGAACAATTAGAAGCTGCAATCACACCAAAAACAAAAATGATGTGGTTCTCTTCTCCATGTAACCCTTCAGGGTCTGTTTACAGCAGAGAAGAATTAACAGCCTTAGCTAAAGTTTTAGAAAAACACCCAAATATTTATGTAGTTTCAGATGAAATTTATGAGCACATTAATTTCTCAGGAACTTTCTGCAGTATCGGTTCAATCCCAGGAATGTTAGATAGAACGATCACTGTAAACGGAGTTGCAAAAGCATTCGCAATGACAGGATACAGAATTGGTTATATCGGAGCTCCTGAATTTATCGCAAAAGCGTGTACAAAGATCCAAGGACAAGTAACATCTGGCGCAAATTCTGTGGCGCAAAGAGCTACAATTACTGCTGTAGATGCTGATCCAAGCGTATTAAACGAAATGGTTCAAGCTTTCCACGGTCGTAGAGATTTAGTGGTTGGATTATTACAAGAAATCCCAGGCATCAAAATTAACGTTCCAGAAGGAGCATTCTACGTATTCCCAGACGTTTCTTCTTTCTTCGGAAAAACTTTAAAAGGACACGAAATCAAAGATGCAAACGACGTATCTATGTATCTTTTAGCTGAGGCAAACGTTGCAACCGTAACAGGAGATGCTTTCGGAAATCCAAACTGTATTCGTTTCTCTTACGCAACAAGCAACGATATTTTAAAAGAAGCATTACGCAGAATCAAAGAAGCTTTGACTGCATAAACATATTCTAAGTTTTACTAAAACAGCTTAAGGTTCAAAAGTTTCATCACTTTTATACTTTAAGCTGTTTTTTTGGCGTGTCCCCATCCCGATAGCTATAGGGAGGCTATCCACTATATCTTTTATGGCGAACCCCGCCATAAAAGGATATCGCTCCTATCCCTCACGCAAAAAGCATACAAAGAAATGTCATTTTCAAAACAAAACTTTTGAGCATTTAAAATTGGTGAAATTCGAGAAATCCGTCACGAACAAAAAAAAGAGTTTCAAAATTCCCATTCCACAATATTATAAAACTCAAAATGTAATCCTATAAAAATAAGCATGTTATAATTACAAACTTTGTAACATATTAATTTTTAAAAATTATAGGTCATGACACATGCAGAAGAAACCACAACAGAAACCATTAAAACTTTAGAAGGATTAATTTCAATTCTGGAAGATGGAAAATTAGGATATACAAATGCAGCGGAACATGTAGAAAATCCAGCAATGAAAACCGATTTTCTTGAATACGCTCGCGAAAGAGCTTTATTTATTGTTGAGTTACAAAACCAAATCAACAAACTAGGAAAATCGACAGATACTTCTGGCGGAGGTCCGCTTGGAGCTTTACACCGGACTTGGATTGATATAAAATCTGCCTTTACCGGTGGTGACACAGAAGCTATCATAAATGCCTGCATCACTGGTGAAGAAGCCGCTATCGAAAAATATAAAATGGCACTCGAAGAAAATCATCTAGAACACGATCAGGTATATATTGTTTCAAAACAGCTAAACAGTATTCAAAATACTTTATCACAAATTAAAATGAGAGCAAATTAATCGATCGATTCATGCTTTTTTTTTGAGAACTGCTCGATCTTCGGATTGGGCAGTTTTTTTGTTTGTTAAACTGAGAATAAATCTTACATTCGTCACAACCAATTAAAAACTAAAAATCATATGACATTAACTTTACGCTGGTATATCATTTTACTATTTGCAATTTTACTTTCTTCAATAACACAAGCACAAACAACTGGCAATTTCATAAAAGCCTCAATAGGTTATGGATCTAGCAGTTCTTATTACATTGAAGATTATGGAAGTCAAGATGAAGTTGATGTTATGGGAGGTGGACTTTATCTTCAAGGCGAATACATTATAGGACTAAAATCGTGGTTTAGCGTAAGACCTTACGCTGGTGCCATTTTTGAATCTGTTGACAAAAATCAAAATATACAAAATCAACCGCAGTATAAAGTAACCACAAATGCTTTTTTAATGGGAGGAAAAGTTCGATTTTGCGCTCCTATTCCATGGGTTGCTCCATTTATAGAAGGAGGCATTGGAACTTCGATGGGCAAATTCGAAACTTTTACACCAAATGTTAATTTCAATAAAAGCACAGTTTTATTACATATTCCTTTCAGTATTGGATTGGCAGTTGGCAGACATAATAATTTTGAAATCGGGATTTCAGGATACTTTCATCCAGCGGCAAAACAATCGACTGGAGTATTTGCAATCGGATATAATTTTCCATTAGATTAATCATATTCTCAATTCTCAAATTAAAAATTTCATTTATCTTCATTCCATATTAAGTTAACAAATTCAAAAAAATCGCTTCATCACTAGCAAACTCAAATAATTTATTAGACCTTTGCACACTTTTTTTCGGGAATACCACAAAAGTCTAAAGTTTTAGAAATGAAGAAGAAAATCGAAATATTAGCTCCTGCTAGAGATTTAATTGGAGGAATGGCAGCCATAAATAGTGGTGCCGATGCTGTATATATTGGTGCACCTCAATTTGGAGCACGTTCAAACGCCAACAACTCTATCGCAGATGTTGCTGAACTTGTAAAATATGCGCACCTATTTAACGCACAGGTTTTTGTAGTTATCAATACCATATTGTACGACAACGAATTAGAAACTTGTCGCGCGATGATCTGGGAATTATACGATATTGGTGTAGATGCATTGATTATTCAGGATATGGCTATTATGGAAATGGACTTGCCTCCTATCGTACTTCACGCCAGCACGCAAGCCAACAATCGTGACAAAGAAAAAATAAAATTCCTTAAAGATGCTGGCATCAAACGTGTGGTTTTAGCGCGTGAATTGAACCTACATCAAATTAAAGAAATCTACGATTACGCTGATGTTGAATTAGAATTCTTCGTAACGGGAGCTTTATGCGTATCATTTAGCGGAAACTGCTATATGAGTGTGGCAAACGGAGAACGTAGCGCTAACCGTGGCTCTTGCGCACAAAACTGTCGTTTACCTTATAACTTAATTGACGGAAACGGTGAAACTTTAATCAGAAACAGTCACTTGCTTTCAATTAAAGATTTAGATGTTTCAGATCAGATTCCGAATCTGATCGAAGCAGGAATCGTTTCTTTCAAAATTGAAGGGCGCTTAAAAGACGTGGCTTACGTAAAAAACAACGTGTCTTATCTGCGCCAAAAATTAGATAGTTTTTTAGAAGGAAGCGATAAATACACGAAAGCTTCTTCTGGAAAATGCACTTATACTTTTGATTCTGCATTAAACAGAACTTTCAATCGTGGCTATACCGATTATTTTGTAAACGACAGACACAATAGTATTGGTTCTTGGGAAAGCCCAAAATCAAAAGGACAATACATTGGTAAATTAATCCGAACTGTTGGTGGTGCTTACGAAATCGAAAACGGCGAATTATTAAACAACGGCGACGGACTTTGTTTCATCAACGAAAATAATGAAGCTGACGGAATCTACGTAAACAAAGCCGAAAATGGAAAAGTTTATCCAAACGTTTTAAAAGAAATCAAAGACGGAACTTTCATATACAGAAATAACGATGCTGCTTTCATCAAAATCGTAGAAAGAGAAGATAGTGCGATCCGTAAAATCGGAACAACTTTATTGCTTACCGAAAACGAAATTGGTTTTGAATTAATCGCAACCGACGAAGACGGAAACGTAAGTACAGTAAAATTAGAACATCCGAAAGAAAAAACGAAAACAGGGGAATCGATCGAAGAAAATATTAAAGTTCAATTGGCAAAAACAGGTTTCACACCTTACAGCGCCGATGAAATTAATGTAATGTTCTCTGAAAACTGGTTCCTTCCTATTTCAAAAATCAACGAAATGAGAAGAAATGTTTTCGAACAATTATCAGAAATTCGTTTAGCAAATTATGTTCGCGAAGAACACCAATTGGTAAAAACGTCTCATCCTTATCCAGAAACTAAACTGGATTTTATGTACAACGTTTCGAACAAAACAGCTCGTAAATTCTACGAACGCCACGGTGTTACCGAAATCGAAAAAGCTTTTGAATTACAATGGGATCCAGGAAAATCCCGCGTAATGACAACTAAATATTGCATCAAATACGAATTGAAAAAATGTCCGATACACCAAAAAGATATTGTAGGTGTTAAGGTAAAAGAACCATTAGTATTGAAACAGGGAGAATTGGAGTATAAACTAAAATTCAACTGCAAACCCTGCGAAATGGAAATCTGGGAAAAAGATGCTGAATTTGAGATTGAAGAAGATCATTTTCATTAAAAGAGTTTAACCACAAGGAGCGCAAAGGAATACGCAAGGTTCGCAAAGATTTGAAAATTAATCTTTGCGAACTTTTTTTTTTATATAAAAATATAACTTTGCGTTCTTCGCGTTCCCGATAGCTATCGGGATTGTGTTCTTTGCGGTTAAATAATCTATGCATTTCCATAATCTTGTCATAAAAATGACAAACTGTGTGGTTACATGATGTAATAATAAAATCTGAGTGAGAATTTTTTACGTTGTTTTCTTTTAGTTAAAATTATCTCCATATTTTTTCATATTATCAATATAGAACTCTACATACTCTTTAATTGTCCTACCTAAACTTCTTATCCAAGCTCCAGAGGAACTTCCAGGATGAGCTTCATATATTTGCGGATCATCTCCTTCATCTAAATAAACAAAAAAGAATTGATAGCCATCATATACCTCTATAATGTAATAAGGTTTAAAAATCACTCTTCCTTTTTCTTCCAAATACTCTCGAAACATTTCCTGCATTTCTTTTTGACTATCACTTATTCCATAATCAAAAGTATAAGAGTACTCCCCTGACAAAAAAAGCAGCTCTCTTAAGCATTTTGGAAAGTGATTCCCATTATTATAAAGTTTTTCAAGATCTTGAATTTCATCTATGCTAATTCCTTTTATTCCAAATCTGAACTCTCTATCTTTAGGATATCTTTCTGGATTATCTTTTAATTTCTGTAAATACTCTATTTCCATAACTAAATTAAATTATAACTAAAAATAGCTATTTTTGTTTACCAAACACTACAACACTCCAAAATGAAAATACTACTCCTAGGTTCAGGCGAATTAGGCAAAGAATTTGTCATTGCCGCACAACGAATCGGACAAACTATAATCGCAGTTGACAGTTACGAAAATGCGCCAGCCATGCAAGTCGCACACGATTTTGAAGTCATTAATATGCTCGACGGCGAAGCGCTTGACCGAATCGTAGCCAAACACAAACCTGATTTTATTGTTCCCGAAATAGAAGCCATTCGCACCGAACGTTTTTACGATTACGAAAAACAAGGAATCACAGTTGTTCCTTCAGCGAAAGCGGCAAACTTTACGATGAATCGTAAGGCCATTCGTGATTTAGCTGCAAAAGAACTTGGGCTAAGAACTGCAAAATACGAATACGCAGCCTCAGCAGAAGAATTGCAAAAAGCTGTTAAAGAAGTTGGGATTCCGTGTGTTGTAAAACCTCTAATGTCTTCTTCTGGAAAAGGACAATCGACCATCAAAACCGAAAGTGATATCGAAAAAGCGTGGCAATACGCCGTTGCGGGTTCACGTGGTGATGTTATTGAAGTGATCGTAGAAGCTTTTGTTGATTTTCATTCAGAAATTACGCTTTTGACGATTACGCAAAATAACAATCCAACTTTGTTTTGCGCTCCAATTGGTCACAGACAAGAACGTGGCGACTATCAGGAAAGTTGGCAACCGGCTTTGGTTTCAGAAAAAGATTTATACGAAGCTCAAGATATGGCCGAAAAAATTACTGAAGCACTTGGTGGCGTAGGACTTTTTGGTGTCGAATTTTTCTTAACTAATGAAGGGGTTTATTTCTCTGAACTTTCTCCGCGTCCGCACGATACCGGAATGGTTACTTTGGCCGGAACTCAGAATTTCAACGAATTTGAATTACATTTACGCGCCATTTTAAGTCTTCCAATTTTCGAAATCACTTTAGAAAAAGCTGGAGCAAGTGCCGTAATTTTAGCATCAGAAGATTCTGCAAATCCAACTTTTACTGGAATCGAAAAAGTAGCTGCTTTACCTAAAACCGATTTCAGAATCTTTGGAAAACCAACTTCAAGACCCTACCGCAGAATGGGAGTAGTTTTAAGCCACGACTCACTTTCGACTCCAATTAACGAAATAACAGAGCGTGCCAAAGAAACGGCAAAATTAATAACTGTAAATTCTTAACTATGAAAAACATACTTTTAGCGACTTTCCTTTTTGTTGGGATCGCAGTACAGGCACAAGATAAAAAGAAATTTGACAAACCAACAGTCGTTGAAGCTTCTTGCGGAGAATGTCAATTCGGAATGAAAGGCAAAAGCTGTGATTTAGCCGTTCGTATTGACGGAAAATCGTATTTCGTTGACGGAACTACGATTCACGATCATGGAGATGCTCACGCTGAAAAAGGTTTCTGCAATGCCATCAGCAAAGCTTTAGTTACAGGAGAGATCAAAGGAGACAGATTCAAAGCAACTTCATTTACTTTAATAGACGATAAAAAATAATGGCATTAATTCTCGAAAACATTGCCAAACACGTTTCTCTAACACCAGAAGAACAGGCGCTTTTTTTATCTAAATTAGAAACGAACACTTACAAGGCAAAAACGCTTTTATTAAATGCTGGCGAAGTCTGCAAGCATTCTTATTTTGTAAACTCAGGAATTTTAAGGAGTTTCAACATCAACGATAATATTGTTGAACATGTTCTTTCATTCGCATGTGAAGGCTGGTGGATGAGCGATATGTACAGTTATTTTTCACAAAAGCCAGGACAGCTTTTTATTGAAGTTTTAGAAGAAGCCGAAGTTGTTTCTTTATCTAAAGAAAACCAAGAACAATTGTATCTTGAAATTCCGAAGCTGGAACGTTTTTTCAGGATTTTGATTGAAAACTCATTAGTTGCGAATCAACAAAGATTAATGGACAATTTGAGTTTACCTGCCGAAGAACGTTTTGAGAAATTCACAAAAAAATACGGAACATTAGTTCACAAAGTGCCTCAAAAACAAATCGCCTCTTTCATTGGCGTAACACCAGAATTCTTTAGCAAAATGAAAGCTCGCCTTTTGAAGAAGTAAAAATAAACCATTAAGACATTAAGATTCATTAAGCGAGACTTAATCTGTCTTATTTTTAAGAATATAAAGCTTAACTTTCTTAATATCTTAATGGTTAAAAAAACTTAAAATTGCTCAACCTCCGTAGAATGCTCCATTGCTGTTATAGCTGACTTTCCTAACATAACGGTGTTTTGAACCGCATCAAAATATGAAGTTCCTACGAAAGCTTGGTGTTTTACCGCTCTGAATCCGTTTTTCTGTAAAGCGAATTCTCGCTCTTGCAATTCAGAGTAACCTGCCATTCCGCGCTCTTTATAGGCTTTAGACAATTCAAACATACTTGTATTTAAAGCATGGAATCCAGCTAAAGTGATGAATTGGAAAGCATATCCCATTTCGGCTAAATCTTCTCTAAACGTTTCCATTTCGGCAACTGATAATTTTGCCGCCCAATTGAAAGATGGAGAACAATTGTATGCCAGCATTTTATCTGGGAATTCTTTTTTCATTGCTTTTGCAAACTTTCTTGCGTAATCTAAATCCGGATTACTGGTTTCCATCCAAATTAAATCGGCGTATGGCGCATAGCTCAAACCTCTAGCAATTCCCTGCTCGATTCCATTTTTAACATAGAAGAAACCTTCGCTTGTTTTTTCTCCTGTTAAAAATTTCCTGTCTCTTGGATCTGCATCACTTGTCAATAGATTCGCTGCATCGGCATCTGTTCGGGCAACGATTAAAGTCGAAACTCCCATAACATCTGAAGCCAGTCGCGCAGCAATAAGTTTATTAATCGCTTCTTGTGTTGGTACCAAAACCTTTCCGCCCAAGTGTCCGCATTTTTTAGCAGAACTTAACTGATCTTCAAAATGCACTCCAGAAGCTCCGGCTTCAATCATTGATTTCATTAATTCGAAAGCATTTAAGTTTCCGCCAAAACCTGCTTCAGCATCAGCCACAATCGGAACTAAATAATCTTTTTTATCTTCAATATTATTTACAGTCTGAATCTGATCGGCACGCAGTAAAGCGTTATTGATCTTTTTTACCACCATCGGAACGCTGTTTACAGGGTAAAGCGATTGGTCAGGATACATTTCTCCCGCCAGATTTGCATCTGCTGCAACCTGCCATCCGCTTAAATAAATCGCCTCTAAACCCGCATCAACTTCCTGAATCGCCTGATTTCCAGTCAACGCTCCCAAACCCGCAACATAATCCTGACTTTTTAACTTTCTCCATAATTTCTCCGCACCCATTTTGGCAATAGAATGCTCAATTTTATAAGACCCTTGTAGCGTTACTACTTCACTTGCGGTGTAAGGGCGCTCCACACCTTTCCATCTCGGGTTCATAATCCAATCGTTAATCAATTCCTGAATTCTGTCTTCTGTTGTTTTCATAAATAGTATAGTTAAAGTGGTTAGTAAGCTTTCAATTAAAAATTAAAAATTGAGAATTGAGAATTAAAAATCTTCGTTATCAGCTAAATCTGGGCGAAAAATTTAATTTTTAATTCTCAATTTTTAATTTTTCACAAATATTTATAGCACGGAATCGTTAGGAAATCCACAAAATGCAGATTTACAACCAATCTTTCCAGCAATTTTTCAGCTAATGGAAACTGTTGTTTTTCATGATTTTCTTCTCCTAATTCTTCCTTTATTTTTCTGAATTCATCTAAAGCCAATTCATGATAATACGCCAAATCTAATTTTCGCCCATTATCCAAAATCACTTTATTCTGAAGCCATTGCCACAATTGCGATCTTGAAATTTCAGCCGTTGCGGCATCTTCCATCAAATTATGCAAAGCAGCCGCACCTTGTCCGTTTAGCCATGAAGCCAAATACAAAACGGCAACATTGATATTTTTTCGAACACCATTTTCTGTGATTAATCCAATTGGCGGTTCGATCAAATCGGCTTCTGTGATTCTTCGATGTTCTCGTTTTACATGAATCTGATTTGGAGACGGCATTCCTTTATCAAAAATCTCTTTAGCTATTGAAACTAAATCCGGATGTGCCACCCACGTTCCATCATGGCCGTTTCGAACTTCACGCTCTTTATCGGTTCTCACTTTTGCGAAGGCGATTGCATTGGCTTCTTCATTATTTTTAATTGGAATTTGTGCTGCCATTCCACCAATCGCATGAATTCCTCTTTTATGGCATCTCTGAATTACCAGATTTGAATACGCATTCATAAAAGGCGAAGTCATATTTACCTGATCACGATCTGGAACAATGAATTTTGGATTTTTTCTAAACTTTTTAATGTAAGAGAAAATATAATCCCAACGTCCGCAGTTTAAGCCCACAATATGTTCTTTCAATTCATAAATGATTTCATCCAACTGAAAACTTGCCGTTATGGTTTCAATTAAAACCGTCACTTTTATAGTTCCTCGTTTCAGATTCAGATAATCTTCTGTAAAATCAATTACAGTATTCCACCATCTCGCTTCTAGATAATGTTCTAATTTCGGAATGTAGAAATAGGGTCCAGAATTGTTTTCCAAAAGTCGTTTATGATTATGAAAAACATACAAACCAAAATCTACCAAAGAACCCGAAACTTCATTTCCTTCAATCAAAACATGTTTTTCAGGAAGATGCAAACCTCTTGGACGAACAATCAGCGTTGCGATTTTTTCATTTAAGTGATATGATTTCTGTTTCACCAAATCGGTAAACGTGATGGTTTTATTAACGGCATCAATCAAATTCATTTGTCCATCCATCAGGTTTTGCCAAGTTGGTGAAGTGCTGTCTTCAAAATCGGCCATAAAAGTTTTGGCACCCGAATTCAAAGCATTGATAATCATTTTTCGGTCTACCGGTCCAGTAATTTCCACTCTTCTGTCCAATAAATCTTTTGGAATTTCTCCAGCTGTCCAATTACTTTCTCTGATGCTTTTGGTTTCTGGAATAAAAACCGGCATAATTCCCTGATCAAAAGTGACTTGTTTCTGTTCTCTCTGTAAAAGCAGTAATTTTCTTTGCGATTCGAATTTTTTGTGTAATTCGATAATAAACGCAGTCGCTTCTTCTGTCCAGATTTTTGGATAAGCAAACTTTTTGTCGGCTAGGAATTCTATAGCCATTTCAGTGATCTCTAATTGGTTTTTCATAGCTGCAGATTTTAATTTTAAATTTTAAAAAACAGATTTTCTGTTTACACTTTTCATTTCGTCAAAAACTACTCAATCATAACTAATTCATAATTAACAAGTTTCAACGATACAATGTTATAAAAAAGTTTTTTACAAAACAAGCGAACGTTCGCTAAATTTAAAAAATATTTTTTTGGCGATTATTTTTAGATTACTTACATTTGGATTATGGATATCGAAAAAGACTATATAAAGCTGATCTTTGGGCTCAAAATGAAACAGGTTCGCATGCAAAAAAACCTGTCGCTTTTTGGCTTGGCCAAACTGACCAATCTTTCAAAATCATATTTAAATGAAATTGAAAAAGGAAAAAAATACCCCAAAGCGGATAAAATTTTGCTTTTGTGCAAGCATTTGGACGTGACTTATGACCAAATGGTGTCTTTAAAACTCGATAATAACCTCGCTCCGATTGGCGAAATCTTAAAATCAGGAATTTTAAAAGAGATTCCTTTAGAGCTTTTCGGGATTCAGGAAGCTGATTTAATTGATATTATTGCGAATGCTCCAGCAAAAGTCAATGCGTTTATTAGTACAATAATCGAAATTGCACAACATTATAATTTAAGCCGTGAAAGTTTCTTTTTAGCCGCTTTGCGTTCTTATCAGGAAGCGCACAGTAATTATTTTGAAGATTTAGAGGAAAAGGTAATTGAGTTTTCGAAGTCTTTTCAGATTAATTTGGATTCTAAAATCAGCGTTGAAGAACTGGAAGCGATTTTAAAAGAAGAATATGAATACAACATCAAAGAAATTGCTTTTACAGATCAGGAAGCTTTAGGCGATTTGCGTTCGATTTACGTTCCGAAAAGCAAAACTTTACTGCTTTCAACCGAGCTTGACGATCCACAGAAAGCCTTTATTTTAGCTAAAGAAATAGCCTATAATTATTTAAAAATTTCTGATCGTCTGTTGACTTTCAGCTGGATTAAGTTTGAAAATTTCGATCAGGTTTTAAACAATTTTTACGCTTCTTATTTTGCAGGCGCTCTAATATTACCTAGAAAATTAGTGGTTGATAAAATCAATTCTTTTCTGGAAAATGAAAATCCAAAACCGGAAGAATTTGTTCAATTAATTGAAAGTTTTGAAGTTTCACCAGAGTCATTTTATCAGCGATTGACCAATCTATTGCCGAAAGATTTTCAGTTGAAAAACCTTTTCTTTTTAAGATTATCGCACAAAATAGGTTCTGATTTTTATCAGATAAACAAAGAATTGCACATTACACATCAGCAGGAACCGCATGCCAACGAAACCAACGAACATTATTGCAGAAGATGGGTTTCGGTAAAAACAATTGACGAAGCTATTAAACAAAATAAACCTCATTTTTTTGATGCTCAAATTTCGAGTTATGCCAACAGCGGAAACGAATATTTAGTTTTTTCATCGGCTACAAAAGATCCTTTTTTGCATGATACTATTCGAAGTATTTCTGTTGGAATTTTGATTAATCCAACCATGAAAAAGAAATTCAAACTCATTGATGGAAAACCTTTGGTAAAACGGATTGTTGGTGTAACTTGCGAAACTTGCGCAGTAAAAGATTGTTTAGAAAGAGCTGCTCCACCGATTGTTTTAGAAAGAAAAAAACGCCATGAGAATACAGATGCAGTTGTGCAGCAGTTTATGAATCAATACAGTTGACCTTTATGAAATATTTTGCCTTACTACTAACCTTGTTTTTTATCAACTTCAACCAAAAAACAGACAAACTTACTGGCCGCTATAATTATTTAATTGAAGATGACAATGCTTATATTCTAAAAGATAAAATTACTTTTAAGGATAGCGTTTTTATTTTTGATAATAAGTTCATGCCGAAAGGGAAAATTTCATATGGCAACGTAATATTATTGGATAATTTCATTAATACTGATTTAATTATCAGCATTTCAAAAGATCAAATCGAAAAAGATACGATTCCTTTTTTTATGCATGATAAGAAAAGTTCTTCTGCAAATTATCTTGATGAAGTGGTTGGGAAAGGGAAATTGGTTAGGATTAAGTAATTTAGTTCAACAGATTTTCAGCCTAATAATTCGCCCCAATCTTGTCATTTCGACGAAGGAGAAATCCTCGTAAGAAGCTCGACAAAGATTGGATTCACATTGCGGAGTTACTTGCGAAGATTTCTCCTTCGTCGAAATGACAAACCGTATGGTTACTTTGAGGTAAAACCTTTAACTCTCTGTAACTTTGTGCCTTTGTTTCCTAAAAACTTAGTCCCTCAGACCTCCAAAACTTAGCATCTCAAAGAACTTAACCTAGATTAAGTGCTTTTCCTTTACATCGACCGTATCTTTGTACCATAAAAATAACTAAAGGACAAAATCATGGAAAATATAGTATTGCACAAAGCAGAATCAAGAGGAAATGCAAATCACGGATGGTTGAACGCTTATCACAGTTTTAGCTTTGCGAGCTGGTACAATCCCGACAGAATTCAGTTTGGAGCGCTTCGTGTTTTGAATGATGATACAATTGCTGCCGGAATGGGATTTGGAACTCACCCTCACGATAATATGGAAATTATTACGATTCCGTTAGAAGGTGATTTGGCTCACAAAGACAGTATGGGAAATACGGAAGTAATTAAAAACGGAGATATTCAGGTGATGAGCGCCGGAACTGGAATTCAGCATAGCGAGTTTAATCCGAATGCAGATCAGCAGACTAAACTGTTACAGATTTGGTTGTTTCCGAACAAAAGAAATGTTACTCCACGTTATCAGCAAATCACTTTGGATGTTGCTGACAGACATAACAAATTGTCTCAGGTTTTATCACCAAATGCAGATGATGAAGGAGTTTGGATTCACCAAGACGCTTGGTTCAACATGGGTAATTTCGATTCTGGAGTTACTGCTGAATATAAAATCAAAAAAGAAGGAAACGGAGTTTATGCTTTCGTTTTAAAAGGAAATGTTACAATCAACGGGCAGGAATTAAATTCTCGCGATGCGGTTGGAATCTCAGGAACTGATACTTTAAACATTAAAGCCAATACAGATGCTGAATTTTTATTAATGGACATTCCGATGAATTATTAATTCAAACAAATAACAATTAATACCTGTACTTTGAAACGATAATAAATCTGGAAATCAGATTATTGTCGTTTCTTTTTTTATTTCATTTCAAAAAAGAAGACTAACTTTATAAGTAAAAAAATTGGTCTGACTTTAAAATTAAACTAACTCTTAAAATTTTAAACCATGAATCCAAATAACCTCACTAAAGAATACACAAACGGCGAAGTAACGATTGTATGGCAATCTGGAAAATGCATTCACTCGGCTAATTGTGTCAAAAACAATCCAGATGTTTTTCGCCCAAAAGAAAAACCGTGGATTACTCCAGAGAAATCTACAACTGAGAAAATTATTACTACTGTTAATAAATGCCCATCAGGAGCGTTGACATTTTACATGAATAAAAAATAATCTCAAGAGACCTAACGGGTTTTAAAAACCTGTTAGGTCTTTCACATTTCTTAATCTAGGTTAAGTGCTTAAGGACAACTGCCATCGTAACTTTGTCCTATCAAAATGAAATTAATTATTTAAAAAAATAAAATTATGGCAACTACAAAATGGTCAATTGACCCAACTCACTCAGAAATTGGTTTTAAAGTTAAACACATGATGTTTACTAATGTTTCAGGAAAATTTGGAACTTACGAGGCTTCTGCAATCACAGAAGGAGAAAGTTTTGATAATGCAGATTTCAGTTTTTCTGCTGATATCGCTTCGATCGACACTGCAAATGCAGATCGTGACGGACATTTAAGAAGCGGTGATTTCTTTGACGCTGAGAATCATCCTAAATTAACTTTCAAATCTTCTGCTTTCAAAAAAATTAATGATGGTGAATTTGAATTAACTGGAGATTTAAACATTAAAAGTGTTTCAAAAACAGTAAAATTTCCAGTTGAATTTAGCGGAATCATGACTGATCCTTGGGGAAATACAAAAGTAGGCTTAAGCATAGAAGGAAAAATTAATCGTAAAGATTGGGGTTTAAACTGGAACTCAGCTCTTGAAACAGGGGGTGTTTTAGTAGGCGAAGAAGTTCGTTTAAACATTGAATTACAATTTGTAAAACAAGCCTAATCTATTTGGTTTTAGATTTAATTGGTTGGTTAAAAGCCTTGCGTTTACTCGCAGGCTTTTGTTTTTTTAGCCACAAATTACACAAATTTCCACAAATTATTATTTTTTAATTTTTTTTGCCACAGACGAAGAATTTCCTCAGATTAAAAATCCAAATAATCTTTTTAATCTGTGGCAAAAAATTAATTTGTGGAAATTTGTGTAATTCGTGGTTATAAAAAACTCAACGCGAAGTATTTCTAAATTCTGTAGGTGACATTCCGGTTTGTTTTTTGAAGAATCTTGAGAAATAGGAATAATCTTCGTAACCGACTTTGAATGCGACTTCGTTTACGGCTAATTGTTTGTCAATCAGCATTCTTTTGATTTCTAGGATCACTCTGTCCATAATTACTTCTGTCGCTGTTTTTTGGAGGATTTCATTGCAGATTCTGTTTAAATGTTTCAGCGTAATATTTAGCTTTTCCGCATAAAATGAAGGCAGTTTCTGGGTTCTGAAATGTTCTTCCAAAAGCGATTCAAACTTATTGATTTTGATATTGTACGAATGGGTTTGATGCGAATAAGTTTCTCCATATTTTCTAGCTACTTCAATATGAATGCAATCCAACAAATTCAGTAATTTGTCTAATTGGTATTTATTGTCTTGGCTATTTTCCTGAATAAGCAAATCGAAATAAGGCTGGATTTTCGGAATTTCATTTTCTTCAAAAACCATTTCTGGTCGGTTTTGAATGGAATGATAAAAATTATAATCGTTGATTTTCTTCTGTCCGAAATACAAATTGTACAATTCCTGCGAAAAGATAATTACAAAACCTTCAATATCTTCAGACAAATTCCAATGGTGCATTTGTCCTGGTTGAAGCACAAAAAGACTTCCTCTTTTGATTTCAAATTGGTCAAAATCGACTTCATGTAATCCCGAACCTTTAGTAAAAAAGACCATTAAATACGAATCATGACGATGTGGTTCTTCGACAAAACTGTGACTTTTTAAGTGTTCCGTAAAAGTATTGACATAAAAATCACGGTGAATATCGTTACAGCTGAAATTCTGAACACTATAAATTGGATATCGTTTCATAAAAAATGTCTCTATTGTGCTATAATAAGCGAAGATACTAAAAAGACTTTTATAATGCTCTGAATTACCTTTGTATAAACAAAAATCAATAATATCATGTCAAGTGCATTAACTCATATTTTAAAAAACGAATGTCCTGTTTGTCATAAAGGAAAAGTTTTTACAGACAAGAATATTTTTCTGAATTTCAGTTTTCCAAAAATGAATGAATACTGCAGTCACTGTCATTATAAATTCCAAAAAGAGCCTGGCTATTTCTTTGGTGCCATGTATGTAAATTATGGGCTAACCGTTGCTCAAGGAATTGCAACGTATTGTATTGCACAGTTTTTCTTTGAGAAAAATTTCGATTTAAGAATCCTTCCAATTATTGCTGTTTCGATCACTCTACTTACTCCTTTTAACCTGAGATTTTCTAGATTAGCATGGATTTATATGTTTAAGGATTATACGAAATAAAAAAGTATTATTTTTGCCTTCCAATTGAAACTAATTTTCAATTTTAAAAAAAAGTAAAAATTAAATTAGACAAATGAGAGCATACGTATTTCCGGGTCAGGGTGCACAGTTCACAGGAATGGGTAAAGACCTTTATGAAAATTCGGCTTTAGCCAAAGAATTATTCAAAAAAGCTAATGAAATATTAGGTTTCAGAATTACAGATATAATGTTTGAAGGCACTGCCGAAGAACTAAAAGAAACTAAAGTGACACAGCCTGCTGTATTTTTACATTCAGTTATTTTAGCTAAAACTTTAGAGGATTTCAAACCGGAAATGGTTGCAGGGCATTCATTAGGAGAATTTTCGGCTTTGGTTGCTAACGGAACTTTATCTTTTGAAGATGGTCTTAAATTAGTTTCTCAACGTGCTTTGGCCATGCAGAAAGCTTGCGAAATTACTCCATCTACAATGGCAGCTGTTTTAGGTTTAGCTGATAATGTTGTAGAAGAAGTTTGTGCTTCTATCGACGGAGTTGTGGTTGCGGCTAACTATAACTGCCCTGGACAATTAGTAATTTCTGGAGAAACTTCGGCTGTTGAAAAAGCTTGTGAAGCTATGAAAGCTGCAGGAGCAAAACGCGCTTTAATTTTACCTGTTGGAGGTGCATTCCACTCACCTATGATGGAGCCTGCAAGAGAAGAATTGGCTGCTGCAATCGAAGCAACTACTTTCTCTACTCCAATTTGCCCAGTATATCAAAACGTTACTGCAAACGCGGTTTCTGATGCTAACGAAATTAAAAAGAACTTAATCATCCAATTAACAGCTCCTGTAAAATGGACTCAGTCTGTACAGCAAATGATCGCTGATGGCGCAACTTTGTTTACTGAAGTTGGTCCAGGAAAAGTATTAACTGGATTGATTAATAAAATTGATAAAGAAGCTGCTGTTGCTAATGCGTAGTTAGTTTTCAGTCGCGGTCTCAGTTTTCAGTTAAAAAACTATACATATAAAAAGCTCTGAAAAAATTTTGTTTTTCAGAGCTTTTTGTCATTTCGACGAAGGAGAAATGACATACTAAAAGAATACTACAAAACTTTCTTTTCCTTCTTCTTGTAATTCACAATAAAAACTCCAAGAATAATTAAAGCTGTAGCAATAATAAAATCAATCGTAATTACTTCATCTAAAAGCAACCAGCCCAAGAAAACCGCAATTATTGTATTGATGTAGGACAGAATAGAAACCTGAACCGCTGTAACATGTTTTAGTGCATAATTATAACAAAAGAAAGCAATTACAGATCCAAATATTGATAAATACAAAGCAGCAAAAATACTTTTTGAACTCCAAGAATTAAAATCTGGATTTGGTGAGAATATTGAAGCCAAGACCAACTGAATACAAGATGCGATTGTAAATTGGTAAAATAAATTGAGCGTTATATTTTTCGATTTATTTGCATGCGTTTTGGTATAAATTGTTCCAGCCGCCCACGCCAAAATTGCAAATCCCATAAACATCATTCCAGTTCTGTAATTAACATCTAAAAATGATTCGAGTCCATCTTTAAAAATAAACACTACTCCTGAAAACCCAATAAGTACACCAATAAATCCCTTTAAACTCATTTTTTGCAATCCAAACATAATACTGCCCAAAAAAATAAGAATTGGAGTCAAGGCATTTATAACTGATGCTAATCCGCTAGGGATATTCTGCTCTGCAATTGTCGTAAAGCCATTTGCAATTACAAGCATTAAAACCGAAGCAATAAGCTGTTGTTTAAAATTCTCCCAGCCAATCCATTTTAATTCTTTTTTGAATAATAAAATGGTCATCATAATAAATCCCGCAAGACCTTGACGAATTGAAGTTACAAACCAAGGCGGAATCGTTTCAACGGCAACTCTAATTCCTAAAAATGTAGTTCCCCAAACAATTCCAACAGCCGCTAGGGCAAATATTAATTTATAATCTAAACTTTGTTTCATGATAATTAATTGCTAAAAAAAATCCCAAACTATATTGCTATAATCTGGGATTTTAAAAATTTATAATTTTATTAAAAATTACTTATTCCTCACTTTTTGTTCCCATTTCCAAGCACTTGCCATCGCTTCGTCCAAACTTAGTTCAGCCTTCCATCCTAAGACATTATTTGCCTTGTCTGTATTTGCATAAGCCTCAGTAATATCACCTTCACGACGAGGCATCATCTTATAAGGCAATTGTTTACCGCTGACTTTTTCAAAACTATGAATGACTTCAAGAACAGAACTTCCTTTTCCTGTTCCTAAGTTGAAAGTCTCCACTTTTGCCAAATTCTTTTTATTCAACAAACGCTGTAACGCAATTACGTGTGCTTTCGCTAAATCTACTACGTGAATATAATCGCGAATTGCAGTTCCGTCTGGCGTTGGGTAATCATTTCCGAAAACAGATAATTCCTGACGTAGACCCACTCCCGTTTGTGTAATAAATGGAACTAAGTTTTGAGGAACCCCCAATGGCAATTCTCCAATTTCTACAGATTCGTGCGCTCCAACTGGATTAAAATAACGCAATAAAATAGCGCTGATATTGGTAACTTTAGCTGTATCTATAATAATTTCTTCTCCAATCTGTTTTGTATTTCCGTAAGGAGACATGGCAGTTTGAACCGGAGCATCTTCTGTAATTGGCATTTTTTCAGCTTGACCGTAAACTGTACAAGAAGAACTGAAAATAAAACTTGCTTCAGGTTTTTGCTGTAATTCCTGTAAAAGATAAACTAAACTGCTAATGTTGTTTTCGTAGTACAACAATGGTTGTTCAACACTTTCGCCAACAGCTTTTGAAGCTGCAAAATGAATAACCCCAGTAACATCATTATGTTTTTTAAAGAAATCCCGAACATCGCTTTTTTCTCTTAAATCAATTTTTTCGAATAACGGCGTTTTTCCCGTAATCGCTGTAATTCCTTTTAAAACATCTTCTGAAGAGTTTGAAAGATTATCAATAATCACTACCTCGAAGCCTTCATTTTGCAATTCGACTACGGTGTGGGAACCGATAAACCCTAATCCTCCTGTTACTAATACTTTCATTTTGTGGTTGTTTGTTATGTAGTTAATTTATATGCTTGTCTGGCAATAAGAATCCATTTATTTTTTTGTTTCTGCCAAACCAGCATTATTCCTATTTTAATATCTCGATCTATACCATCATCTTTGGTATGAGCCGATAAAACATGCCGAACAATAGCAACATCATTCTGAATTGTTATAGTTTGGTTTTGAAAATCGATAGATACAAAATCAGATTTTCCGCTAACTATTCCCTCTATAAATTCAGCTTGATTTTGAAAATTGCCATTAGAATGAACATAATTTAATTGATCAGAAGTCAGTGCTTTCAACTTCGCTCCGTCAGCATCAATCATTGCCTGACGCAATATTTCAACCTGACTTTTTACAGCATTCTCTTCTTTAGCGTTCGTTTTTTGAGCAAAAACCGAATACTGAAAAAATACCATTAAAAGTAAAAGACCAACTCTTTTCATTTTTATTTATTCAAAAATTCTAAAACAGAATCGGTAATAAATTTAATTTGTTCGTCGTCAAGTTCAGTATGCATTGGCAAAGCAATTACTTCTTGCACTAATTGGTTTGTAACTGGAAATTGCTCCTCTTTATAACGTGGATCTAAATACGCTTTTTGTGAATGCAACGGAATTGGATAGTAAATCGCACATGGAATTCCTTTATCCAATAAATGTTGCATTAAAGCATTTCTATCTGCATTTAAAATTCTCAGCACATATTGATGGAACACGTGGTCATTTTCGTTTGCATCAAAATCTGGTGTAATGATTTTTGCATTTCCCGCGAAAGCTGCATTATATTTTGTTGCCGCCAAACGACGCGCTTTATTATATTCATCCAAAAGAGGCAGCTTTGCATTTAAAACTCCAGCCTGAATACTATCTAAACGAGAATTCACTCCAACAACATCATGGTGGTAACGCTCATACATTCCGTGATTTACGATTCCGCGAATGATGTGAGCCAATTTATCGTCATTTGTAAAAATTGCACCTCCGTCTCCATAACATCCTAAATTTTTAGATGGGAAGAAAGAAGTTGCCGCAACGTGACCGATTGTTCCAACTTTGCTTTTTGCTCCAGATTTAGAAACATAATCAGCTCCAATTGCCTGAGCATTATCTTCAATTACATATAGATTATGCTCTTTAGCAATTTCCATGATCGCATCCATATTAGCTGCACGCCCAAATAAATGAACCGGAACAATCGCTTTTGTTTTTGGCGTGATCGCTTTTTTCACTGCATCAATATCGATGTTCATATTGTTCAAATCAACATCAACTAAAACTGGAGTTAATTGCAATAAAGCGATCACCTCAACCGTCGCTGCGAAAGTAAAATCGGCCGTAATAACCTCGTCACCTGGCTTTAAATCCAACCCCATCATGGCAATCTGCAACGCATCTGTACCATTTGCACACGGAATAACGTGTTTTACCCCTAAATAATCCTCAAGATTTTTTTGAAACTGATGAACTAAAGGTCCGTTGATGTAAGTATTTGTATCTAAAACTTCTTGAATTGAAGCATCTACAGTAGATTTTATTTTTTCGTATTGACTCTTTAAGTCAACCATTTGTATTTTTTTCATTTTTGAATGTATTTAAAAATTAAAGACGCTGTTTTCAGACAGAAATCTCTAAAAGGAGGAACAAAAATAGTTATTAATAGCTTCAAACCAATGAAAATAGTCGAAAGAAATGTAATTTAGCTGCAAAAAAAATTACATGCTTTTTTTATACAATCTAACCATCTACATCGCAGGATTTTTCTTAAGAATTATAGCGTTATTTAGTCCGAAAATTAAGCTTTTTATTGAGGGACGAAAAAATGTGTTTTCAATTTTAGAAGAAAAAATCAAAGCAGAGGACAAAACGATTTGGTTTCATTCAGCCTCTCTCGGAGAATACGAACAAGGACTTCCTGTTATAGAAAAAGTCAAAGAAAAATATCCTCAACATAAGATAATTGTAACTTTTTTTTCTCCTTCTGGATATGAAGTGCGTAAAAATAACACTGTCGCAGATGTTACCGTTTATTTACCGCTTGATTCCAAAAGTAACGCTAAAAGATTTTTAAAATTAGTTCATCCCGAACTTGCATTTTTCATTAAATATGAATTTTGGCTGAACTACTTAAAGGAACTAGAAAAAAGCAAAACGCCTACTTACTTGATTTCTGGAATTTTCAGAGACAATCAGATGTTTTTTAAATGGTATGGCGGTTTCTACAGAAAAGCTCTAAATGCCTTTACTTATTTCTTTGTTCAAAATGAAAAATCAAAACAAAAAATTGAAAGTCTAGGTTTTAAGAATGTAATTATTTCTGGCGATACTCGTTTTGATCGTGTAAACGCTATATTAGAAAGAGACAACCGACTGGATTATGTTGAAAATTTTAAAAACGGCCAGCTTACGATAGTTATTGGAAGTTCATGGCCAAAAGATGAAATTTTAATTGCAGAATACATTAATCAAGCACCCGATAATGTAAAATTTATAATTGCACCACACAATATCAAACCAGATCAAATATCAGATCTTCTATCAAAAATCACAAAACCGACAGTTTTATTCTCAGAAAAAGAAAACAAAGATCTTTCAACCTATAATGTCTTTATAATTGATACAATTGGAATCCTTACTAAGATTTATAGTTATGGAACCATAGCTTATGTCGGCGGCGGATTCGGAAATCCTGGAATACATAATATATTAGAACCTGCTACTTTTGGCATCCCGATCGTGATTGGACCAAATTATTCCAATTTCGCAGAAGCAGTTGACTTAGTGGGCATTGGCGGCTGCATGCCAATTTCAACAAATACTGAACTTAAAGCAATTTTTGACCGATTACTAAACGACAAAAACTTTTTGGCCGAAAAAAGCGAAATCTGCAGGTCATTTATTCAAAATAACAAAGGAGCTACTGAGACAATCATGAAACGCATTTCATAATCTTTTACAGTTGAAAAAAGTGCTAAATTCTAAAAAACAACAACAAGATCTCCTTTTTTGCTTTTAAAAGATTCTAGCAAATAGTCTTAAAAAACAAAATAAACTATTAGTTAGAGAAATAAAACAGCCTAATTTTATAAAGATTCTTCAACGAAAATTATTTCGCCAAGAAATTAGATAATTTAAGAAAAAATTATAATTTTGGCATATTCTTTGATAAATAAGATAAACGTGAGCAAGGAAAATATTTTAAAAAAAAAGTGAAAAAATATTTTACATATTAAAAAATTTATATCTTTGCCACGAATTAATAATTAACCTTTTATAATAAAGTAAGATGAAAAAAGTATTTTTAAGTTTAGCTGTTGTTGCTGTATTAACTGTTGTATCTTGTAAAAAAGCTGACGCTGCTGCTGAAGCTCCTGCTGTAGATTCTACTGCTGTTGCTGTTGATTCAGCTGCTGCTGTTGTTGATTCTGCTGCTGCAACTGTTGATTCTGCTGCTGCTAAAGTTGATTCTGCTGCTGCTAAAGTAGAAGAAGTAAAAAAATAATTAGAACCTAAGTTCTAACGATTTTAAAACCATCTTTTTAGATGGTTTTTTTTTGTGATTAATATTTCTATTAATCCACAACAATAAAAAAAAGCGTCTGTATTTACAAACGCTTTTTTTTATTACCCATATCTTTTTTTACTCCGCAGCTTCTTCCATTTCCTCTTCAAGCTCTTCATCACCAAAAATCGATTCACTCGAAGAAAAATCCAAAATCTCCGACTTGGAAGAGTATGTTACAATTTCTTTTATCCCTTTTTGCAAAAGCAATTCCGTACTGTATTTTCGACTTGTAGCAAAGTGAACATCACCAAGCATCAATTTAAAAAAATACTTCCCTCCAGAACCTTTAAATTTTAAAAATTTCGCAAGATCAATATTCGCTTTAAACCTCTCAATATCCTCTTCACATTCAAACCTCAATTCATAGCTTAAACTTGTAAAAATCACCTTCCCTTTTCGAGAAGTAAACGTAAACTTATATTCATCATTAAATCGCTTGCTAATTACAAAAGCACCCATTTATAAATTTTAGATTTTTAAAGATTATTGATTTTAGATTTTTTTCTGAGATTCTGAGATTCTGAGATTCTGAGATTCTGAGATTCTGAGATTCTGAGATTCTGAGATTCTGAGATTCTGAGATTCTGAGATTCTGAGATTCCCTAAAATAAATTTACTGCGCAAATTTATTTTCTGCAAGTCTGCAAATAAAAAAAGCCTCTTCAAAAGAAGAGGCTTTAGTACTCAGAGCGGGACTTGAACCCGCACGAACATTGCTGTTCACTGGATTTTAAGTCCAGCGTGTCTACCAATTTCACCATCCGAGCATTGTATGGTTTTAGAGCGAAAAACGGGGCTCGAACCCGCGACCTCGACCTTGGCAAGGTCGCGCTCTACCAACTGAGCTATTTTCGCATTTTCAAATTTTACTAAGAACCGCAACACTTGATTTGTTTCGTATTGCGAGTGCAAATTTAGGACATTTATTCAATTACACAAGCGTTTTTTCAAAAAAAAATCGACTTATTTTATAACATTCTGATAACCTAAAGTTTAAAATTGAAAATTTTTTGAATTTTATTTTTTAACCAGCATTCTTTTGATCTCATTCAGTTTCATCAATGCTTCTACCGGTGTAATGGTATTAATATCGAGATTCAAAATCTCTTCTTTTATCTCTTCTAGCAAAGGATCATCAAGATTAAAAAAACTCATCTGCATTTCTTCATTTGCCGATTTTATTCCATTCAAAGCATCACTAGAATGATTCTTTTCTAATTTCTTTAAAAGTTTCTGAGCCTTCGAAATAACCAGCTGAGGCATTCCAGCCATTTTTGCCACGTGAATTCCAAAACTATGCGCACTTCCTCCTTTCACCAGCTTTCTAACAAAAAGAACAGTATCTTTTAATTCTTTTACTGCCACATTGAAATTCTGAATTCTCGGCATCGATTCAGTCATTTCGTTCAGCTCGTGATAATGCGTTGCAAAAAGTGTTTTTGCTCTTCCTGGATGTTCGTGCAAGAATTCTGCAATTGCCCAAGCAATTGAGATTCCATCATAAGTACTGGTTCCTCTTCCAATCTCATCTAGCAACACCAAACTTCTATCTGATAGGTTATTCAAAATAGAAGCCGTTTCATTCATTTCGACCATAAAAGTAGATTCTCCCATCGAAATATTATCTGAAGCTCCTACTCTGGTGAAAATCTTATCTACAATTCCCATTCTAACGCTATCAGCAGGAACAAAACTTCCCATCTGAGCCAAAAGCACAATTAATGCCGTTTGCCTTAAAATAGCCGACTTACCCGACATGTTAGGCCCGGTAATCATGATAATCTGTTGCATTTCTCTATCTAAGAAAACATCATTTGCAATATATGGCGTACCAACAGGCAATTGTTTTTCAATTACGGGGTGTCTTCCGTTTTTGATATCCAACTCAAATGAATCATCAATTTCAGGCTGTACATATTGATTTTCGACAGCCATTTGCGTAAACGAACATAAACAATCCAACTGCGCAACCAAATACGCATTCATTTGAACAGGTTTGATGTAAGTAGAAATCCAAGCTACTAATTGCTCAAAAAGCTCGCTTTCTATTTTATAGATCTTTTCTTCTGCTCCTAAAATTTTGGTTTCGTATTCTTTTAATTCTTCGGTAATATAACGCTCTGCATTTACCAAAGTTTGTTTACGAATCCATTCTTCTGGAACTTTATCTTTATGCGTATTTCTAACTTCAATATAATATCCGAAAACATTATTAAAAGAAATTTTCAGCGAAGAAATTCCTGTTCTTTCCGATTCACGTTTTTCGATTCCTTCCAAGAATTCTTTTCCAGAAGTTGAAATAGAACGCAATTCATCTAATTCCTCATTTATTCCTGCTACTATCGCATTTCCTTTTGAAATGGCAACTGGCGCATCTTGATTTAAAGTCGTTTTGATTTTTTCTCGAAGCAAATCGCAAGCGTGCAAACTATCTCCAATTACTTTTACCGCTTCCTGCGGACTTTCAAGCGCAAGAGTCTTAATTGGAATAATGGCATCTAAAGACTCTTTCAAATACACTATCTCTCTTGGCGAAACTTTTCCCGCAGCAATTTTAGAAATCAAACGTTCTAAATCTGAAATCTGCTTGATTTGATATTGGATATTATGAAGGATTTCAGGATTTGATTTTAAATACGCCACAACTTCATGTCTGCTTTTTACCTTGTTCGCATCTTTCAAAGGTAAAGCCAGCCATCGTTTTAGCAAACGTCCTCCCATTGGAGAAAGCGTTTTATCAATCACATCCAAAAGCGTCACTGCGTTCGGATTATAACTGTGATATAATTCTAAGTTTCTAATCGTAAAACGATCCATCCAAACGTAGGCATCTTCTGCAATACGCTGAATTGCTGTAATATGCTGCACACGATTGTGTTGCGTCTCTGACAAATAATACAAAATTGCTCCAGAAGCAATAATTCCTTCTTTTAATTCTTCAACACCAAATCCTTTTAAAGAATTGGTCTGAAAATGCTTCGTCAAGGTTTCTAAAGCATAGTCTTCTTTATAAATCCAATCTTCTAGAAAAAAGCTATGAAAATCTTCTCCGAAAGCAGTTTTAAAGTCATTCTTACAAGTCTTTGGAACTAAAACTTCACTTGGATTAAAGTTTTGTAGCAATTTATCAATGTATTCTGCATTTCCCTGAGCCGTTAAAAACTCTCCTGTAGAAACATCTAAAAATGAAATTCCGATATTTTTATTAGCAAAATAAACAGATGCTAAGAAGTTGTTTGATTTTGACTGCAAAACCTCATCATTCAGAGAAACTCCAGGAGTAACAAGCTCCGTCACACCTCTTTTTACGATTGTTTTGGTCATTTTGGGATCTTCCAGCTGATCACAGATCGCCACACGAAGTCCGGCTTTTACCAGTTTTGGCAAATAAGTATTTACAGAATGATGCGGAAACCCAGCCAGCGCTGTTTCGGTATCAGACCCTGCTCCTCTTTTAGTTAAGGTTATCCCTAAAATTTTTGAAGCTCTAATGGCGTCTTCCCCAAAGGTTTCATAAAAATCTCCTACTCTGAAAAGCAGACATGCATCAGGATATTTAGCCTTGATTTCGTTGTACTGTTTCATTAAAGGTGTTTCCTTCACCACTTTCTCTTTAGCTGCCAAATTATTATATTTTTAAATGAAAAATTAAGACAGCGAATTTATGATTTTTTGGTGGCATATCGAAAGCTTCAAAAATTAAAATATTTTAAGATTTTTTTAGTTACTGATTTAAGAATTTTATATAGCTTTGTTTATCATTTAAAAAAAGACCCTTAAAGATGAAAAAAATAATTTTATTCGCTATGTTGGCTGTTGCTGGTATCACGGCTACAAATGCACAAACAACTAAAAAAGCTAAAGCAGCTAAAGTTGCTAAAGTTGAAGGAGCAGGAATGCTTTTCGAAACTGAAACTATTGACTACGGAACCATCGCGCACAATGCTGATGGAAAACGTGAGTTTGTTTTTGTTAACAACGGAACTAAACCATTAATCATTACAAACACTCAAGGATCTTGCGGATGTACTGTTCCAACTACTCCAAAAGAACCAATCGCTCCAGGAGCTAAAGGTGTTATTGGTGTAAAATATGCTACTGACAGAGTTGGTGCTTTTACAAAAACTGTAACTGTTACTTCTAACGCAGAAGGACAACCAACAAAAATCCTTACTATTAAAGGTACTGTTTTACCAGATCCAGTAAAAAGCTAATCTGAAAAACATTTAAAATAATGAAAAAGCTTCCTTATCTTTGGAAGCTTTTTTTATGACTACAATTCAAAAACAATGAGAAAACTCGAAAACAGCGAACTTGACCGTAAATCAATTGAAGATTTTAAAAAATCGGAGAAAACTCCTTTAATCTTGGTTTTAGATGATATTCGAAGTCTGCACAATATTGGTTCTGTATTTAGAACAGCTGATGCGTTTTTGATTGAAAAGATAATTCTATGCGGTATTACTGCCACTCCTCCAAACAAAGAAATTCATAAAACAGCTCTTGGCGCAACTGAAACTGTTGCATGGGAACATCACGAGAATGTTTTGGAAGTAATTGAAAATTTGAAGAAAGAAAATGTTTTAACAATGGCTATCGAGCAAGTTGAAAGCTCGGTATTTCTTCAGGATTTCAAAATTGAAAAAAATCAGAAATATGCTTTAGTTTTTGGAAATGAAGTTTATGGCGTATCGCAAGAGGCCGTTGCCATCTGTGATGGGTGCATTGAAATTCCTCAGTTGGGAACAAAACACTCTCTTAATATTTCTGTAAGTGCCGGAATTGTCGTTTGGGATTTATTTCAAAAAATAAACTGGCCTGAATAAAAATTTATTTTTTTATTCTCAATTTATTGATATTTTTAGCGAATGAAGAATATCAAATTAACAGCATTTGCCGTTTTACTTTCCGTTTTAAGTTTTAATTTTTCTAATGCAAATGAAAAATCAAAAACTTTTAACAAAAAGAATATATACTTTTCAAAACCTATCGTAAATTCAAAAATAAAAAAACAAAAGAAAAGCGATTTTGCCATTGACCCTCCAAAACTTATTGCGCAAGGAGATCAATTTTACTGCCCACAAACATCTATAAAGATTGTAACCGACTTTACAATTAATCATGATATAGCCGAAAATGGGACACAAGTACTTTATATTCAGATTTCGTCTGGATATTCAAATGGCTTTGACCGATTAGAACTAACAAATCCGACCTTGCATCCTAATATTGTAACCAGTTGGGACGCTACTTCCGGAAAGCTAAAGTTGTCGGGAACAACTAATGCTGACATTCCTTATGATGATTTTGTTTCAGCAGTAAAGGATGTTGTATTTACCAACTCTTCTGCAACAGCTAATGGAACAAGAACATTTTCGATTACTATTGGACAAGCCAATTATTTGCCATCTACTGGACATTACTATCTCTTTATCCCAAATGTGGGTGTAACTTGGACAAGTGCACGAGATTTAGCCGCATCAAGCACCTATTATGGTCTTCAAGGATACTTAGCCACCATTTTATCTGCTGATGAAGCAAAACTAATTGGTGAGCAAGCTTCTGGAACTGGATGGATTGGAGGAAGCGATGCTGAAACTGAAGGTATCTGGAAATGGGTTACCGGCCCTGAATCTGGAACTGTTTTTTGGAATGGCAACGCAAATGGTTCGACTCCTAATTTTGCTTTTTGGAACACAGGCGAACCTAACCAACAAGGTGATGAAGATTATGCCCATATCACTCAGCCTGGTGTTGGAATAAGAGGTTCTTGGAATGATTTATCAAATACAGGAGATGCCACGGGTAATTATCAGCCAAAAGGCTATGTGGTGGAATATGGCGGAATGCCAGGAGAAGCTCCGTTAGAAATTGCCACAAGCACCAAAATTACCATCCCTACAGCAACTCCAGCTATTGATCCAACTCCAGTTTGTGATTCGGGAAGCTTTACCTTTAATGCGACTGCAACTGCTGGTACGACAATTAGATGGTTTGATGCCGCTGTTGGAGGAAATTTATTGGCAACTGGCCCAACATACACTACACCACCAATAAACGCAACTACAACTTATTATGTTGATGCTGGTTGCGAATCTAACCGTAAATCAGTAAAAGCAACTGTATATCCCACTCCTGCAATTCCAGTAGCCGAAAAAGACACTTATACAAATTGCGGTCCAGGAACTCTAACGATTAAAGCAACTTCAAATATTGGAACTATAAACTGGTATACTTCGGCAACTGGTGGAACAAGCGTTTTTCAAGGAACAACTTTTACAACTCCAACAATTTCATCCAATACAACTTATTATGCTGAAGCTTCAAATAATGGATGCACAAATCCAACTAGAACTCCTATAGACATTGTAATCTATACGCCTCCAACTGTTACAGATGAGACTTTGACTCTTTGTCAATTTCAATCCATAACATTAGATGCGGGAATTCCTGGAATGAATTATTTATGGTCAAATGCTAATGAAACTACTCAACAAATTACGGTTACCAAAGAAGGAACCTATACTGTTGTTGTTACAAGTCCTGAAAACTGTTCGAGCACAAAAACAATTGTAGTAGAAGAACACAAGATTCCGCAAATTGCACGTGTTGATGTTGAAGGAACAAGAGCTATTATTTATCCTGTAAAAGAAGAAGATTATTTTGAATATTCTGTTGATGGTGTCAATTATCAAAACTCTACTGTTTTTTACGATGTTCCTGGCGGATTGCAAACTGCTTATGCACGAGAAAAAAATGGATGCGGAGGAACTATCAAACAATTTGTAGTACTTGCTTTTCCTGCATTTTTTACGCCAAACAATGATTCATATAACGATGTTTGGGAGGTTACCGGAATGGAAAATTATCCTCAAGCTGTCGTTACAATTTTTGATCGCTACGGAAAACTAATAGCTCAATTAAGCCGTTTCAAAATGAGTTGGGATGGCACTCTAAACCAAGTTCCGCTTCCCGCATCTGATTATTGGTACGCTTTAAAAGTAGACGATTCAATGCCGGTTTTAAGAGGACATTTTACATTAAAAAGATAATTATGAATATAGAAACCATTCGAGAAATCTGTCAAAAACTAACTGGCACAACTGAAGATATTAAATGGGAACACGACCTAGTATTCTCTGTGGGCTCAAAAATGTATTGTGTTGTTGGGCTTGACCAAAATCCCACTTCTGCTTCATTTAAAGTTTTGGACGAAGAATTTGAGGAAATGAGCAATAGACCTGGATTTAAACCTGCGCCTTATGTTGCCAAATACAAATGGATTTTAATTGATGACATTACTAGAATGAAACAATCAGAATGGGAGAAATACATTCAGCAGTCTTATCTTCTTGTTCAGGAAAAATTATCTGCAAAACTTAGAAAACAACTCGGAATAATATAAATTTAAGAAGCTATTTTATTCTTAATTTCATTTAAGATATAAAGATAATCTTCGTGGTTTTTTACAAAATCACGGTCAGAAACATCAATAATTAAAACATTCAAATCGGTTTGGGATTTTATATATTCTAAATAACCGTTATTGATTTTTTCTAAATAAGCAGCTTCAATATTCTGTTCATAAACTCTTCCGCGCTTTTTGATATTTTGAAGAAGGCGATCTGTATTTTGATATAAATAAATATACAAGTCTGGCTTTGGCATTTCTTTGTAAATAATATCGAATAGATTTCTGTACAAACGATATTCATCTTCTGCAAGCGTTATTTTAGCAAAAATCAGAGATTTAAATATATGGTAATCAGCAACGATAAAATCTTTAAACAAATCAAATTGCGCCAAATCATCGGCTAACTGCTGATAGCGATCGGCTAAAAAAGACATTTCTAAAGGAAACGCATATCGGCTTTGATCTTTGTAAAACTTTGGAAGAAACGGATTATCAGCAAATCTTTCTAAAACTGTTTTCCCATTAAAATCCTCTGCAATTTTATGCACCAAAGTAGTTTTTCCTGCTCCAATATTGCCTTCAAAAGCAACATAATTAAATTGGTTTAACGGAATTTCCCCAATCGGACTTTTCAAATCCTGAACAACTGTACATACACTGTCGTCTGTAGTAATGGCAATCAATTCTGAAACTGTTTTCTGCAAAATCGGATGTTTCCAATTTAACTTTAAATCTTGCATTGGCAGTAAAACAAAATTTCTATTCTGCATTAATGGATGCGGAACCTGAAGTTTTTCTGTATCAATTATTTCAGCATCAAAAGCAATCAAATCAACATCAATAATTCTAGACTGATACCCTTCTTGATTCAAGCGGATTCTTCCCAGTTCCTTTTCGACTTTTAAAATTTGATTGAGTATTTTTTGTGCAGATGAATAGGTATGCAAAAGAAGTGCGCAATTATAAAAAGCATCACTCTCAAAACCCCATGCAGGAGTCTCGTAAAGTTTTGAAACCTGAATGACAGTTCCCACATTTTGGTGTATTAAATCAATACATTTCTGAATGTTTTCTAGTCTGCTGCCTTGGTTGCTGCCTATCGATAAAACGACTTGATGCTGTAATTTCATAATTAATGCAAATTAACTAAAACTATTTTAGAATTAACCAATATATTTGTGAAACGACGTCTCAAATCAAATCATAAATTTAGATGTCTAATTTGTAACAATTTGCCCTTTTTCGCTACTTATTAAAAAAATATACATATGAAGTTTTTAGGAAATGTAATTGCCACAGTAATTGGTATTTTTGTTTTTATTATGCTCTTCTTTTTTGGAGTAATCTTTATCGGAGCCATTTTTGGCGGAGACGACACGGTTTCTGTTAAATCTGATTCGGTTATTGAATTGAACTTAAAAGAAATCAAAAACGATTACGCAGGAAAATACAAAGATCCGTGGGTAACTGTTTTTTCAGACAAAAAAGGCATTGGTCTGACCGATGTTATTAATGCTATCGAAGTGGCAAAAACAGATGATAACATCAAAGGAATTTCGATTTTAAATGACGAATCTTCTCTTGGTCTTGCTCAATATAAAGATTTACGAAATGCTCTTGAAAGCTTTAAAAAATCTGGAAAATTTGTCTGGGCCTATGCCAATACTTATTCTCAAAAAGAATATTATTTAAATTCTGTTGCTAATACGATTTATATAAATCCAGCAGGAGATTTAGATTTTAAAGGTCTTTCTTCTGAAGTTATGTTTTTCAAAGATTTTCAAGATAAATCTGGAATCCACATGGAAGTAATTCGCCACGGAAAATACAAAAGTGCCGTTGAGCCTTTCTTAGAAAATAAAATGAGCGATGCCAACAGAGAACAGATTACTGCACTTTTGAACTCTATTTGGGCTACCGTTTCGGCTGATATTTCAAAAAGCAGAAATATTCCACTTCCTAAACTAAACGAAATTGCAAACGGGCTTCTGGCAAGAACTCCAGAAATGGCCAAACAACAGCATTTGGTTGATATTGTTGCTTATGAAGACGTTTACCATGATGCGATTAGAAAAGCCTTAAAGGTAGACAAAGACGAAGATTACAATAAAATCTCGATCACAGATTATACTCAAAATCACGTAACAACAGCTTTAGCTAATACTGCAACAGATCAGATCGCTATTATTTACGCTCAAGGCGAAATTGGAAGCGGCGAAGGAGATGTAAATACGATTGGAGAAGGTTCGATGAGACGTTCTCTACAAGAAGCAAGAAAAAATGACGATGTAAAAGCGATCGTTCTTAGAATTGACAGCCCAGGCGGAAGCGCTCTAACATCTGATTTAATTTGGAGAGAAATAGAAATCACGAAAAAAGTAAAGCCAGTTGTGGTTTCTATGGGGAATTATGCTGCATCTGGCGGTTATTACATCGCTTGTAATGCCAATAAAATCTTTGCTGAAAACAACACTATCACAGGATCTATTGGAGTTTTCGGAATGTTGCCAAACTTTAGTCCATTGGCTAACAAATTAGGAATCAATTCTGAGCAAGTTAAAACGCATGAAAATGCTGCAAACTATAGTCCATTTTTACCTGTCGATGAAAAATTCAAAGCGTTTACTTTAGAAGGAGTAGAAAAAATTTATAACACATTTGTAAGCCATGTTGCTGAAGGCCGCAAAATGTCTTTTGCACAAGTTGATTCTATTGCTCAAGGTAGAGTTTGGTCTGGAACTGAAGCTTTAAAAATTGGTTTGGTTGATAAAATCGGCGGCTTGAATGATGCGATTGCTGAAGCTGCAAAAATCGCTAAAGTGAAAAAATACAGCACTCAGAATTATCCTGAATATGAAAAAACCTTAAACGATCTGTTGGGTAATCTCCCTTTTGCAAAATCGAAAGAAGCGTTTATAAAAGAAGAAATTGGAGAAGAAAATTATCTTCTTATTGAACAGGTGAAAAAATTCCAAAAACAAAAAGGAATACAAGCCATATTGCCTTACGGAATCAATATTTATTAATTGGATTAAAAGATGAATAAAGTAATTCTTTTTCTAACGGTTTTGTTTTGGAGCTTCTTAAACGCCCAAACCAAAAAAGAAATCACGTTTAAGGAAACGCCAGCGATTTTAAAAATAAATAACGATCAGATTTTTGGTACGCTGACAACGCCAGATTTGACCAAAAAGTTCCCAGTTGCTTTAATCATTGCGGGTTCTGGCCCAACAGACAGAAACGGAAATAATCCGATGATGAAAAACAATTCGTTGAAAATGCTGGCAGAAGCGTTGGCCAAAAACGGAATTGCATCATTGCGTTACGATAAAAGAGCTATTGGGGAAAGTAAAGCAGCAGGCGGATCTGAAAGCAGTCTAGTTTTTGAAAACTACATCCAAGATGCCAAAAGCTGGATTAATTATTTAAAACAAGATAAACGTTTTTCTAAAATAATTATAATTGGACACAGCGAAGGTTCTTTAATTGGAATGGTTGCCAGTGCAAAAGCCGATAAGTTTATTTCGATTGCAGGCGCAGGCGAACCAGCAGATCAGATTTTAAAAACACAGATTGGAGCGAAGTCAATGAAACAGCTTAATGACATGACTTTTCCAATCATTGACAGCTTAAAAAACGGATTTGAGGTAAAAAAAGTAGATCCAATGTTGAATTCTCTTTTTAGACCAAGCGTTCAGCCTTACCTGATTTCTTGGTTCAAATACAATCCGCAGACCGAAATACAAAAACTTACTATTCCTATATTAATCGTACAAGGAAACAAAGACATTCAGATTGCAGTAAAAGATGCCGAAAACCTAAAACAAGCCAGCAAAAATGCAGATTTGCAGATTATTGACAAAATGAACCATATTATGAAAATTATTGATGGCAATCAGGAAGATAATATGGCCAGTTATAATAATGAAACACTTCCAATTTCTGAAGTCTTAGTTGAGAAGATTGTCTCTTTTATTGAGAAGTGATAAAATAAACAGCCTAAAAAATCCGTTTTGAAAATAATTCTCAACGGATTTTTTTATTTCACAAATTTTAATAAAATTCCTACACAATTAAGAAAACTTTATCTTCAAACTCTAGTAAAAAAAACTATTTTTGCAGGAGTCGATTTTAAAAATGTAAACCCTCAAATCTATTTATATGCTAAAAAAAGTTCTAAAAATAAGTGCCATAGTCCTTGTGGTATTTGTTGCTGCATTATTTGCCATTCCGTTTTTGTTTAAAGACCAGATTAAGGCTAAAATTGTCGAAGCCATTAACGAAAGTGTTGATGCTAAAGTAAGTTTTACAGATGCTGATTTAAGTTTGTTTAAGAATTTTCCAAACGCAACAGTTGGAATCGAGAAATTAGTCATCATCAACAAAGCTCCTTTTGAAGGCGACACTTTGGTTTCATTAGGAGAATTGAATTTAAAAATGAGCATTAAAGAACTTTTCAAAGGAAAAGATGAACCTTTAAGCATTCAGGGAATTAGTTCTACAAACGGATTAGTAAATATTATCTTCAATAAAGATGGTATCGGAAACTTTGATATTGCTCTAAAAGACAAAAAAGAAGAAAATGCCAAAGACGAAGCAAGCAAACCTCTTGCCTTGAAAATTCAAAACTATAAAATTGAGAATTTTACTTTTAGATACATCGATCAAGGTTCTAAAATTAAAATGGTAATTGACAGTTTAAACCACGAAGGAACTGGAGATTTTACCAATTCAAAATTAGATCTGGCTACAAAATCTACTGCAAAAGTTTCATTGGACATGGATAAAATAAATTACATGAAAAATGTGAAACTAACTTTAGACGCTGTCCTTGGAATCGATTTAGAGAAAAGCAAATATACTTTCAAAGAAAATAAAGCTTTAATCAATCAATTGCCTTTAGAATTCGACGGATTCATTCAAATGGCAGAGAAAGCTCAGATTTACGACTTAAAGTTTAAAACTCCTACTTCATCTTTTACCAATTTCTTAGGCTTAATTCCTTCGGCTTACGCTGCTGGTTTAGATGGCGTAAAAACAACTGGAGATTTTACCGTAAATGGTTTTGCAAAAGGGGAACTTACAGATACAACTGTACCTAAATTTAATATTGAAATCGCATCAAACAATGCTTCTTTCCAATATCCAAACCTTCCAAAATCGGTTCAAAATATTGTAATTGATACGAAAATCATTAACGAAACTGGAATTTTAAATGATACTTATGTGAACCTAGACAAGCTATCATTTAGAATTGACCAAGATGTTTTCAACGCTAAAGCGAATATCAAAAACATTACTGTAAATCCTATTATCGATGCGGCTTTAAAAGGAACAATCAACTTAGCTAATCTTTCAAAAGCGTATCCAATTAAAATGGATAAACCTTTGGCGGGTATTTTAAAAGCAGATGTTACTACCAATTTTGATATGGCTTCTGTAGAAAAGAGCCAGTACCAAAACATCAAAAATGCTGGTACAATGAGCTTGTCAGGATTTAAATATACTGATGAAAACAATAAATCGATGAACATCAGCACAGCGTTGGTCGAATTCAATCCGAGCAAAATTAACTTAAAGCAGTTTGATGCTACGACTGGAAAAAGCGATATCAGTATTAACGGAGTTTTAGAGAATTTCTATGGTTTTATGTTTAAAAAACAAGAACTGAAAGGAAACTTCAATATGAGCTCAAACCAATTAGCTGTTGATGATTTCATGACTGCTGGCGAACCTGCAAAAGAGGAAACCAAAACTCCTGCAAAACCAGCTGATGCAATGAAGATTCCTGCTTTCTTAAACTGTACGTTAAATGCAAAAGCAACAACAGTTTTATATGACAATCTGAAACTAAAAGATGTTTCTGGAAGATTGCTTATTAAAGATGAAAAAGCAACGCTTGAAAACTTTAAAACAAACATTTTCGGAGGGTCTATCGGTCTTAACGGAGCGGTTTCTACAAAAGAAAAAGTGCCGACTTTTGACATGAATTTGGGTTTCAATCAAGTTGATATTGCACAGACTTTTACACAATTGGATATGATGAAAAAAATTGCGCCAATTGCCGGAATCATTAACGGAAAACTGAATTCGACTATCAAACTGAATGGTAATTTGGATGCAAAAGAATTGACACCAGATTTAAAATCGATTTCAGGAGACTTATTAGGTCAGCTGTTATCTACTACGGTAAATGCCAAAAATTCAACAGTTTTAAATTCACTTACTTCAAACGTGAAGTTTCTGGATCTAAACAAATTGAATCTAAACGATTTAAAAATGGCATTGACTTTTGATAACGGAAAAGTAAATGTTAAACCGTTTGATATTAAATACCAAGACATTAAAGTAAGCGTTGGCGGAACTCATGGCTTTGACCAAACCATGAATTACAATCTAAAATTTGATGTTCCTGCCAAATATTTAGGAACTGAAGCTAATAATTTAATTGCGAAAATGTCTCCTGCAGACGCTGCAAAATTAGATAACATTCCAATTAATGCTTCTTTGACAGGGAATTTTTCAAATCCTAAAGTCAGTACAGATATGAAAGCTGCTGTTAGCAATTTGACTACGCAATTAGTCAACCAGCAGAAAGAAAAACTGACTCAAAAAGGAACTTCAGCACTTACAGATTTGATCAACAAAAACACTAAAGCAAAAGATACGACTCAGGCTGCTAAAACTGAAAAAGAGCAAAAAACTCAGGAAGTAACTAAAAAAGCAAGTGATTTATTGAATGGATTGTTTAAGAAGAAGAATCCATAAAGAAAGATGCTGAGATGCTAAGCTTCTAAGATACTGAGTTTATTCTAAAGCTAAAAAATCTTAGAATCTTAGAATCTTAGAATCTTAGAATCTTAGAATCTTAGAATCTTAGAATCTTAGAATCTTAGAATCTTAGAATCTTAGAATCTTAGAATCTTAGAATCTTAGAATCTTAGAATCTTAGAATCTTAGAATCTTTAAAAAAAATCCTGTTCATTTTGAACAGGATTTTTTTTATATCGCTTTTGACAAACCATTCAATCTACCGTTATTTAAAATAGTATTTATCGTTTTTATGTATTTCTTTTTCGTGTAGAGATTTACATCTATCCCAATGCTGCAATTATCGTACGGCTCATATTTTTTCAAATTTGATACGGAAAACAGCCCAATAGTTGGTGTATGTACCGCACTCGACAAGTGCATAATGCCACTGTCTGCACCAATAAACAACTCTGCATTTGCAATAACAGATCCTATTTCGCGAATATCTTTACTATAAAATGATGGTGCTTTAAACCCGATTTGCGATACATTTTCTACCGGCAGAATTTCAATAATATTATAATCTTTATATTCTGCAGTAAGCTGAGAATAAAATTTTTCCCACCACTCTTCCGAAAGACATTTTGCTCCTGTCGCATAAGTAAAAATGCAAATCGTTTTTTTATCGTTGTCTGTAATTTCTTTTAGTTTTTTTCTACCTTCTGTAATTTCAGAAGCAGACAATTTGAGATCTATAGGCGCAATTATTTTATTGCTGTTTGTTGGCAACCTAAGTTTTGATAAAAAATTTCGAAAATTATAGACTGGATATTTTGCAATGTGTTCAAAATCATTCTTTTGTTCTACAGACTCATCGATGGAATCTCCAAAAAACTTGTATTTTGCATTTGAAAATTGAACTGCCAATCGGCCCGAAGAAGAATTTTGATCTACATTAATAGCTAAATCGTAGTGTGCTTTTTTTAATGAAATCCAAACTTTTGAGTATTCTACCAAACTTTTAAATGGCTTTTTAGGCAAATGAATTATTTTGTCAACGCTATCATATTTTTCAAAAATAATGGGAGCTAATGTGCCTTTTACAAATAAATCGATTTTACAATTTGGAAACATTTCAGACACTTCTTGAACGAGTGGGGTAATCAATAAAAGGTTACCTAACCTTCCATTTGGTCTGCAGATAAGAACTTTTTTGATTTCACTCTTGTCGACCAAAATAAAATCGTCCTGTATATTTGCTTTTCCAACATTCTTTGTCAGGTTCCGCATTATGTTTCTTCTGTGTACATTAATTTTGCTTAAAACACTCATTTATGGAATAATTTAGGGGGATTACAAATCTCAATTAAAATTTAAAATAGTGGCAAACTCAAATCTACCTCCTTTTATTTTCTAAAAATAAATTCTTCCAATAAGCATTTGTTACAAAATTGTAACGAAATGTATCAATATTTACATCTTTTTGTTTTTGGAATTGAGTTAAAATTACAATAAATTATAATATATTTAACATTTTAATAGACGTATACATAAAAATTATCGACAAATACCGACTAAACCTAGACATTAATTGTGACAACATAACCTTCAGAACCGCGGATATTAAATACTGTTCCGTTCTCAAATAACAAATACTGGCCTTTAATCCCCGTTAGTTTCCCACTGAAAGAAGGTGTTTTATCTAAATTTAAACTATTCACTTTTGCAGGATAACTTAAAACTGGATATTGAAGTTCGTAAACATCATTTTTTTGAGCATAAAAATAATCTTTAACTTCTGACGGAATCAAACTTTCGATTTTGGCTTTTTCTGCAATCAGGTCAAAAGTCTCAACAGAATTTTGCAGCATTTTTCTCCAATTCGTCTTATCTGTATAATGATCTTTTAACGCCACCTCTGTTATTCCAGCCAAATATCTGTTCGGAACCTCAACAATTGCAATAGCTTGCGAAGCGCCTTGATCTATCCAACGAGTTGGCACTTGGGATTTCCGCGTTACACCCACTTTTATCTCACAAGCCGAAGCCAAATACACAATGTGGGGCTGTAACTGCGCTTTTGATTCGTATTCTAAATCTCGGTCTGCAATTCCTAAATGTGCTGTACTCAATTCTGGCCTCATAATCCAATCTCCAACAGCTGGACTTGAATAAAAGCATTCGTAACAAAAACCTTGTCGGTATATTTTTTTCTTCTTCCCGCAATTCAAGCATTGACAGCCTACAAAATTGATTTCAATTTCTTTGTCTAATAATTGATTCACATTTAAGAAACTATCTTCGAACACCAAATAATATTGAATTGGACTTCCAAGTTCAGTTTGCATTTTTGTCAGTACGCCTTGATATTGCATTCGTTTTTTTTTATAATTGCTGATTTAGATTTATCAAAAGATTTAAAATTTTTTGTGTTAAAATTCGTTTATATAGTTGGAATCTTTACTTCAAATAGAATTGTTTTTTACAAAAAAATAGTATTTTTGATATGAAGACAAAGTTACTATTTGTCTCTCGATATTCAAATTTTATGTTTTTTGTTTTGCAAAGATTGTAAGATTTAAAACCTAAAATCAGTTAACTTAAAAACAAATTCATGCCTTTATCTATTATCAATTCGTTTGCATCTTGGGTCCTAAAACAAAGGATTCATCAAATAGAGCTTTTTTTAAAATACCCTAATGAAGTTCAGGAAGAATTATTGCACAACTTATTGACGGCATCTGAGAATACAGTTATTGGAAAACAATATGAATTTTCGAGTATTAATTCTTATCAGACCTTTGCAGAAAGAGTTCCTATTGCAACTTATGAAGAACTGCAGCCACTTATTGAACGCACACGTTTAGGCGAACAAAACGTTTTTTGGGAAAGCCCTATTAAATGGTTTGCCAAATCGAGTGGCACTACAAATGCTAAAAGTAAATTTATTCCGGTAAGTAATGAGGCTTTGGAAGATTGCCATTATAAAGGCAGTAAAGATCTTCTTTGTCTTTATTTGAATAATAATGAAGATTCTGAATTGTTTTTAGGAAAAAGTCTCCGTTTGGGAGGAAGTTCTCAGATTTACGAAAACAACAATACTTACTTTGGAGATTTATCGGCAATTTTAATTGAAAATATGCCAATTTGGGCAGAATTCAGCAGTACCCCAAGCAGCAAAACTTCATTGATGAGCGAATGGGAAACCAAACTTGCAGCTATTATCAACGAAACCAAAAATGAAAATGTAACTAGTTTTGCAGGGGTTCCATCTTGGATGCTGGTTTTAATGAATAAAGTTTTAGAGAATACCGGAAAACAAAACTTATTGGAACTTTGGCCAAATCTTGAAGTATATTTTCATGGCGGTGTGAGTTTTTCTCCATATAAAGAACAATACAAGAAAATTTTACCTAGTTCAGATTTTAAATATTACGAAATTTACAATGCTTCAGAAGGCTTTTTTGCGATTCAGGACCTAAATTATTCGAGCGATTTACTACTGATGCTGGACTACGGAATCTTCTACGAATTTATTCCGATGGACACTTTTGGAACTCCAAACCAAAAAGTAGTTCGTCTGGCAGATGTTGAATTAAATAAAAATTACGCTATTGTTATTACCACAAATTCTGGTTTATGGCGATATTTAATTGGCGATACAGTTCGTTTTACTTCTTTAAATCCGTACAGAATTAGAGTTACAGGAAGAACGAAGCATCACATTAATGTTTTTGGTGAGGAATTAATGGTTGAAAACACCGATCAAGCTATTGCAAAAGCTTGTCAGGTGACTCAAACTGAAGTTATAGATTACACAGTTGCTCCTATTTTTATGCAGGACAAAGAAAAAGGCGCGCACGAATGGATGATCGAATTCAAGAAAAATCCTGCTGATGTAGGTCTTTTCCAAAAAGTGCTTGATGAGACTTTACAAACGTTGAATTCTGATTACGAAGCGAAACGCTACAATAATATGACTTTAAATCCTTTGGTAGTTAATGTTGCCCGTGAAAATTTATTCTATGACTGGCTAAAAGAGAGAGATAAATTGGGGGGTCAGCATAAAATTCCCAGACTTTCGAATCAGAGAGATTATTTAGAACAATTAAAAGAAATGTGCTAAAAACAATATAAAATGAAAGACACAAAATTTAGCGAAATGACCACTGAAGAACTGATTAAAAATCAGAAAACACTAAAGACCGTGAATACCGTATTTTGCGTTGTGCTTTTTATGTTGTTCATTCTTAATATATTCATCGTTTTCATGAAGGGTTTTAGTGCCATGAATGTTATTCCTGTTGCCTTATTGCCTATTCTTTTCTTGAATCTTAAGAATTTGAAGGAGATTAAAAATGAATTGGAATCTAGAAAATAAAACGTTAATTCCACTAAACCCGCATGAGGGATAGAAGTGGAAATCCTTTTTATTTTTTCTTTAAAAATAAAAAGATTGAAACGGATAGCCCGACCCGGAGGGACATGCCCATAAAAAACAAACCTCAGCCTTTTATTGCAAAGACTGAGGTTTGTTTTTTATTTTGATTATGGAATTCTGAATGCTATTTCTTCTTTGTCGAATAATAGATGAATTTACTTTGTCAGGCTGAGCGGAGTAGAAGCCCTTTTCTACAAGAAATCCCTCCGACTCCGCTCAGGGTGACAGATTGCAAATTACATCATATCAATATATCTATCGTGATATCCTAATAAGTATAAAACACCATCAAGACCTAAACTTGAGATGGATGTTGAAGCGCTTTCTTTTACTTTTGGTTTCGCATGGAAAGCGATTCCAAGACCTGCTAAGTTTAGCATTGGCAAGTCGTTGGCTCCATCTCCAACTGCGATTGTCTGATTGATGTGAATTCCTTCTTTTTCTGCGATTGCTTTTAGATATTCGGCTTTTTTCTGGCCATCTACGATGTCTCCTAAATATTTTCCCGTCAGTTTACCATCTTTTATTTCTAATTGATTGGCGTGAACGTAGTCTATTCCTAATTCTTTTTGAAGATATTCTCCGAAATAGGTAAATCCTCCTGAAAGAATTGCAGTTTTATAGCCATAATATTTTAAAGCTTTCATCAAACGGTGTGCTCCTTGTGTTATTGGCAGATTTACGGCAACATTTTGCAAAACTTCTTCGCTGAGACCTTCTAATAAAGCCATACGCTTTTTGAAACTTTCGTTAAAATCAATTTCACCGTTCATAGCCGATTCTGTAATAGCACGAACTTGATCTCCTACTCCATTCAATTCCGCAAGTTCGTCGATTACTTCGGTTTGAATTAAGGTCGAATCCATATCGAAGCAAACCAAACGGCGGTTTCTTCTGTAAATATTGTCTTCTTGGAAAGAAATATCAACGTTTAGCGTTCTGGAAATTTCCATAAAACTCGCTGTCATTATGATCTTGTTTACAATTTCACCCGTTACAGACAATTGAATACAAGAACGCGGATATTCTTCTTTTTCTACAACAGAAGTTCTTCCTGTTAATCGAATAATCGAATCGATATTTAAATTTTGGTCTGACAATATTTGGGTCACTGCAGACAATTGTGAAGCCGCCAGTTTTTCTCCCAAAATATTGATAATATAACGTTGTTTTGATTGTGATTTTACCCAAGTTTCGTAATCTTCTATAGAAATCGGAATAAATTTCACTTTGATTTCCAATTCGTATGCTTTAAACAAAAGATCTTTTAAAACAGGTGCAGATGATGATCCTGCGGCAATTTCGAACAAAATTCCTAGAGAAAGCGTATCGTGAATATCAGCTTGCCCGATATCTAAAATATTGGCATCATATGCCGCCAATACAGCTGTTAATCCTGCTGTAACTCCAATTTTATCGTGTCCAGAAACTTTTAGTAAGATTATTTCTTTGTCTTCTGCTGCCATTTTTCTTTCTTGATTATGAAGCGACAAAAATCGACAATCTCTCGATGATAAAAAAGAATAATCTTTGTTTTTTTGAAACAAAAAAGCACATTTTCATGTGCTTTTTTGAGTAATTTAACAATTATGTCCCGCTATTAAAATAACGTAACTTTTATGTTATTTCATTCCTTCGTTTTTGTCAAAACTCACCATCCAGTTGATGCCGAATTTATCTTTAAACATTCCGAAATAAGATCCCCAGAAAGTGTCATTCATCGGCATTTCTACTTTTCCACCTGCCGAAAGTCCGTTGAAGATTTTGTCTGCCTCTTCTCTGCTTTCTGCATTAATAGAAACAGAAAAATTATCTCCAAAACCGACATCTCCATATCTTGGATGTGTGTCGCTTCCCATTAAAATACTATTTCCAATTGGAAGCGATACGTGCATAATTCTATTCAAAGCTTCTTCAGAAAGCACCTCGCCTTCTTCTGCTGGAGCATCTTTAAATTTTCCGATATAAGGAAAATCTCCGCCAAAAACTGATTTGTAAAACAGAAATGCTTCTTCGCATGTTCCGTTAAACATTAAATATGGATTTACCGCTGTTGCCATGATATTTTGTTTTTAATTGTTAATTATCAGTATAAATTGTAAATTCTCTTTCTTCTATTCTCTTTCTTCTATTCTCTTTTCACTCTCTTCTGACTTTACTTCTCTGACAATTCTTTAATCAATTCTACCGCTTTTGGAAAGGCATCTTTGAAATAATCAATATGTTTTTCGATTACATCTACCTCAACATGAAGATCTACAAGATCTCCTTTTTGAGTCAGTCTGTATGTTTCCATAGAACCACTCCATTTTTCCGTTTCCTCATTTGGCGGCACTTCTTTAAAATCTTTGATTTCGCCAAGATGTTTAAAAGCCATATATTCGTTTGGAATTTTAGTCTCAATAAGACTATTCATCCCTGTTCCTCCAGGTCCAAGAAAATAAATTTTGTCCCCTTCGTTCCAATTCGATTCAGCGTAACTTCCTTCACAAAAAGCGCTTGTCCACTTTCGGTAAGTTTCATCATCCCATAAGACTTTCCAAATTTTTTCTTTAGAAGCCTTTATCTCAGTATTAAATATTAATTTTTCCATCTTAACCTGGTAATTTACTAAAATCCATAAATAGAATATTCCAACGATGACCATCCAAATCGGCAAAACCACAGCCATACATCCAACCTTGGTTTTCTGCAGGAGGAGCAAAAATGGTTCCGCCAGCTTCTTTGACTTTTTCAGCTAATTCATCAACTTCTTCCCTGCTTTCTGCGTCGATTGAAATCAAGACTTCCGAACTTGAATTCGTATCGGTAATGTTGTTCTTGGAAAAACTTGAAAAAAGCATTTCTTCAAAAAGCATTATCACAAAATGTCCTTCACCTACAACCATGCACGTCGAACTTGGCGTATCATGTTGTTCATTAAACGAAAAACCAATTTTCCAGAAAAAATCTTTCGCTTTTGCCACATCCTTTACAGGAAGATTCAACCATATTTGTTTTGTCATTTTTTTGTTTTTTTTTGTTGGGTTAGATATTTATTTCTTTTAAACCATATGAGTAATGCAAGCTAATTTAAGTTTGTAATCTTTGAACCTTTGTCACTTTGAGACTTTAGAGTCTAAAAACTAATTCGCTTCAATGTAACTTTTAAAATTATCCAAAATTGCCTGCCAGCCAGCGCGCTGCATCTCTTCTGGATTTTGTGTTTCTGGATCGAAACTTTCAATTATTTCAACACCTTCTGCTGTTTCTGTAAAAGTAATTTCAACCTTTCTTCCGTCTCCCATAACATACGAAAGCGCTTGGTTTGGTTTTACTAAAGTAAATTCGCCTTCAAAGTCAAAACTCATACTTCCGTCTTTTGCAGCCATAGTTGATTTGAATCTTCCTCCTTCTCTCACATCGGCTTCTGCATAAGGCGTGTGCCAATCAGGAGAAGCAAAGCTCCATTTTGTAATATGTTCTGGAGTGTTCCAAAAATTCCAAACTTTGTCAAGAGATGCATTAACGGTCTTTTTAATTGTGATCATTTTTTAAGTTTTTTAATAATTTATTTTCCGTTTGATTTTGTTCTTACTTAATTACATGTTTTCTGGAATCTGACTTTCATCCATAAAGAAAACTTCCCAATGATGTCCGTCTACATCTAGAAAAGTTCTTTGGTACATCCAGCCATAATCTTGAGATTGCTCGTAATCTGTTCCTCCAGCCTTAACTGCCTTCTCAATCATTTCATCTACCTGTTCTCGAGTTTCTACAGAAAGTGCCATAAGCGCTTCGCTGGTTGTTGTAGAATCACAAATTTCCTTCTTTGTAAATGTTTGATAAAACTCTTTTACCAAAAGCATTACAAAGATGCTTTCGCTTATAACGATACAAGCTCCTTTGTCATTAGTAAATTTCGGATTAGTTGGAAAGCCGAGTTCGTTAAAAAAAGATATTGCGCGATTTAAATCTTTTACAGCAAGATTTAAGAAGATTTTTGTTTTCATCTTTATAAAATTACGAATTAATTAAAACAAATTTAATTTTTTAAGATTACTTAAAAATGCCAATAAAAGTCATTTTTAGGGGCATTTGAGACAATTTGCTTATTTTTGTAAGATACTGAAATTCCAAAAGACCAAAAATCATGAGCAAGAAACTAGGATTAATCGTACCTCACGACTATAAATTACTGAGCATTGCTGCAATATTAGAAGTATTCGAAACCACAAATAAACTTACGTCTGGAGATGAGAAACCATTCGAAATTATGATTTTTCAATCCCAAGAGCAGTCCGATCAAGGAAATGTATTTGGATATAAAAGCAATGCCATTGAAACTTCGGATAGTATTCTAGACTTAATTTTAATTCCCGCCTTTACTACCGACAATATGAGCGAAATGATCAAGAAGAATAAAAGTTTTATTCCGTGGCTGCAAAAACAGCACAAGGCAGGAGCCGAATTGGCGAGTTTTTGCACGGGAGCTTTTTTGTTTGCTGCTTCTGGTTTACTAAATGAAAAATTGGCCACCACACATGTTGATGCTTGCAGCGCTTTTACAAAAGCTTTTCCGATGGTAAAACTAAAACCTGAAGAAACGCTAACTGCAGACGGAAGTTTATACACCAGCGGAGGATCAACTTCAACTTTTCACTTATTAATTCTTTTGGTTCAGAAATTCTGCGGTAATGAGATGGCTGTTAAAATCGCCAAAATATTTTCTATCGATTTGAACAGATACAAACAAAGCTATTTCAGTACTTTTAGACCCAATCATTTACATAATGATTCTTTAGTAGCTATGCTACAGCAAAAAATTGAAAGTCAGTACCATTCCATCGAAAAACTGGAAGAAATCACGAAAGATATTCCGACAAGTGCTCGAAACATGACACGCCGTTTCAAACAAGTGACAGGAATTCCGCCAATTGAATATTTACAGAATATTAGAGTTGAAAGTTCGAAGAAATATCTAGAGCAAACCCAACTTTCAATCTCTGAGATTATTGAAAAAACAGGTTACAACGATCCTAAAGCTTTTAGAAAAGTGTTTTATAAAATGGTCGGCATGAAACCTATTGAATATCGCGAAAAATTTAGAGTGCAATAATAAAAAAACCTGCTCAAATAAATGAGCAGGTTCTATAATTGAACTTTGTCAAAGTTATTTTTTACTTTAAGAAGCAATTTCCATACGCTTCAATAAGTTTTTGCTTAGCGTATGTTCTGCATATTCTTTGTCGATTGTCAAACTTATATCATCTGATGTTGGCAGTTCGTACATGGCATCTGTCAAGATAGCTTCACATAATGAACGCAATCCACGAGCTCCTAGTTTATACTCTAAAGCTTTATCTACAATAAAATCTAAAGCCTCGTCTGTAATCGTAAATTCAACATCATCCATTAAGAATAATTTCTGATATTGTTTGATCAATGCATTTTTAGGCTGTGTTAAAATCGCACGAAGCGTTGCTTTATCCAAAGGATCCATGTGCGTTAAAACTGGCAAACGTCCAATAATCTCAGGAATCAAACCAAAGTCTTTGATATCTTTTGGTATGATGTATTGCAATAAATTATCTTTATCAATATTGTCAGTGTTTTTAGAAGTAGAGTAACCAACTGCCTGACGGTTTAAACGTTTTGAAATAATACGTTCTACTCCATCAAAAGCACCACCAGCAATAAATAAGATATTTTGAGTATTCACCTCAACGAATTTTTGGTCTGGATGTTTACGTCCTCCTTTTGGAGGTACGTTTACGACTGTTCCTTCCAATAACTTCAATAATGCCTGTTGAACACCTTCTCCAGAAACGTCACGAGTTATAGATGGATTATCACTTTTACGAGCGATTTTATCGATTTCATCAATAAATACGATTCCTCTTTCTGCTTTTGCTACGTCATAATCTGCAGCCTGAAGCAAACGAGTCAAAATACTTTCAACGTCTTCTCCAACATATCCAGCTTCTGTCAATACAGTTGCATCAACAATTGCCAAAGGAACGTCTAACATTTTAGCAATAGTTTTTGCCACTAATGTTTTCCCTGTTCCTGTCTGACCAACCATAATGATGTTGCTTTTTTCAATCTCAACTTCATCATCCAATTGCTGTTGCATTAAACGTTTGTAGTGATTGTAAACCGCAACCGACATTACTTTTTTAGTCTGATCTTGACCAATAACATATTGATCTAGGAAAGCTCTAATTTCTTTTGGTTTCTTCAAAATCAAGTCCCCAACTAGTTTCGCGCTTCCGCTAGATTTTAATTCTTCTAAAACAATTCCGTGTGCCTGTTCAATACACTTATCACAAATATGTGCATTGATACCAGCTATTAATAAATTAGTTTCTGGCTTCTTTCTTCCACAAAACGAACATTCTAATACTACTTTTGCCATTCTATTTAAGTTACTAAGCTGCAAAGATACTAAGTTTCTAAGCTTTTTGATTTAATTAAAACTTAAAAACTTAATTCTTTGCAGCTTAATATTTATTTTTTGTTTCAAGTTTCAGGTTCCAAGTTTCAAGTTGGTTTGTGTTATACACCAAATTTGAACTTGAATCCTTAAACAATTTAAAGCTTAAAAAATTATCCTCTTCTTAATACCTCGTCAATCATTCCGTATTCTTTTGCTTCGTCTGCTTTCATCCAGTAATCACGTTCACTGTCTTTGTGAACTCTTTCGAAAGTCTGACCAGAATGATGAGAAATAATATTGTAAAGCTCATCTTTTAATTTTAACATCTCACGTAAATTGATTTCCATATCTGTTGCAACACCTTGCGCTCCTCCAGACGGCTGGTGAATCATAACTCTTGAATGAGGCAATGCAGAACGTTTTCCTGCAGCTCCAGCACATAATAAAACTGCTCCCATAGAAGCTGCCATTCCTGTACAAATTGTCGCTACATCAGGCTTGATGTATTGCATAGTATCGTAAATTCCTAAACCTGCGTAAACACTTCCTCCTGGAGAGTTTAAATAAATTTGAATATCTTTTGAAGCATCAGCGCTTTCTAAAAATAACAACTGAGCCTGAACGATATTAGCAATCTGATCGTCAATACCAGTTCCTAAAAAGATAATTCTGTCCATCATTAATCTTGAGAAAACGTCTAATTGAGAAATATTCAGCTGACGCTCTTCTATAATATATGGAGTCATGTTGGTTGGAGTCATTGCCGCTACGATTTTATCGTAATACATTGCGTTTACCCCTTGGTGCTTTGTAGCAAATTTTTTGAATTCTTTACCGTAGTTCATATTTTTAGTTTAAAGTTGAAAAGTCTAAAGTCAGAAAATGACTAAAACGAATTAAACAAAGTTCATACCTTTTTATGAAGGATGCCAATTTGTCTTCTTTTTTTAAGATGCTAAGATTCTAAGGCGCTAAGGTTCTAAGTTTTTTTGCTAAGGAACATTTACCAACTTGAAATCTGAAACAAAAAAAGAACGTCAACAGAATAAAAATTCCATTGACGTTCAAATATAATTATTTTTATCTTTCAGTTTCTGTAATAAAATCTTAATTTTTAAAAAGTATACTTCCTAACTTTCGACTTAAAAACTTTTGACTTTTCAGACTTAGATTTATTCACCGTAAGAAGCTGCGATAAATTCTTCGTAAGTAACCTCTTTAGTAGTTGGGTTAGCTTTTTCTTTGAAGATTTCCAACATCTTAGATGCTACAACTTGCTCAGAAAGTCTTTTCACTTCATCTTGGTTAGATAAAACTCTAGCTACGATTCCTTGAACTTCTTCGTCAGTTGGGTTTGTTTGACCAAATTGAGCCATCTGCTGTCTGATTGCGTTTGATGTAAACTCTTTCAAATCTTCAAATGTAATTTGGATATTGCTTTGAGCTAAAGCTTTTCCTTCAATTAGTTGGAAACGTAAACCTTTTTCAGATCTTGCGTATTCTACCTCAGCTTCTTCTGGAGTTAATTTCTTCTCTCCAACAGTTTGCAACCATTTTTTCAAGAATTTAGCTGGTAAATCGAATTTTGTGTTTTCGATTAAGAAATCCTGAACATCTAATAATAATTTTTGTTCTGCTTGCTGCGCGAATTGTGCTTCAGCATCTTCTTTAATTTTAGCTTTTAAATCTTCTAAAGAAGCTACTTTTCCTTCTCCAAAAAGTTTATCAAATAATTCTTGGTTCAATTCAGCTGGTTCAGAACCGTTGATAGCTTCGATTGTGAAGTTTACCTCAACATCTAAACCGTGAACACCTTCGTGACCTACTTTTAAGTAATCCATTAATTGGTGATCGTCATCAAATAAACCTTTTGTGCTTACTATAACAACATCTCCAACTTTTTTACCTATGAATTGTTTTTGAGCTTTTTTGCTAAATGTATCAACAGAAATTGTAGTAGTATTATTGATTCCGTTTGCTTCGCTTGCGAAAGTTCCAGTTAAGTCAGATTTTGCATCAGATACTTCTTGTGGAACTGCTTTTCCAAATTGTTTTTGTATACGCTCAACTTGTCCGTCGATTAATTTATCGTCAGCAGTAACAACGTATTTTACGATATTATTTTTAGCTTCCAAATCAATTTCAAAGTTTGGCACTAAACCAATTTCGTACTCGAAAGTTAATTCTTCTGCATCCCAGTTAAAATCTTCGTTTACTTTTGGAAGCGGAGTTCCTAAAAGATTTAATCTTTCAGATTGAATATAACGCTCTAAAGCCAAATCAACTACTTTTTTGATCTCTTCTTGCTTAATAGCTTTTCCGTATTGTTTTTCAACAAGATCTTTAGGAACTTGTCCTTTTCTAAATCCTTTTACTTGCGCTAAAGGCATTTTTTCGTTGATTCTTTTTGCTACTTGACCTTTATAATCCATATGAACAACGTTCATAACAATCGTCTCGTTTACAGCGTCTATTGCTACTCTTTTAATATCCATCTTCTTCTTTAATTTACGTAATAAAATTGGGTTGCAAAATTATAAAATTTTTGCAACCCAACCAAGTTTTTAATCTATTGTATTTGAAGCAGTTTTAATCTGCTCGATTTGTTTTTATTTATCGTCTCCCAATATTTTATAAGTAAGGGATTGGAGTATAGACAAAATAATACTGAATATTAATGCTGTCCAAAATGAATTTACTGCAAAACCGCCTACAATATTAGTGCACAGCAAAATAATTACCGCGTTGATCACCAGCAAAAACAAACCTAATGTGACCAATGTAACTGGCAAAGTTAAAATCACTAAAATTGGTTTTATAAAAACATTCAGTAATCCTAAAACTACTGCAACAATTAGAGCTGTACCAAAACTAGCCACATGCACTCCAGTCAAAATATTAGACAACAACAAAACTAAAGCAGCAGTAACAAGGAGTCTAAGTAATAATTTCATGGTTCTTGAGGTTTAAAATTTATTTAAAAGTAATAAAATTTCATCAAAAAGAACTACTCTTTTAAAAACGTAGTGGTCAATTCGAAAAACAGCTGCGGATTTTCAGCATGAAGCCAATGCCCAGCATTTGGAATCGTTTCTAATTTTAAATTTGGAAAATGCTTTCGGATTCCGTCAATATCCTGATCTTGAATATAGCCCGAATTTCCTCCTCTAATAAATAATGTCGGATTATTAAAAACCAGATTATCTGCCAAAGGCTTCCCAATAGCATCTAAATTATTATTGAAAACCTCTAAATTAAATCGGAAAGCCAATTGCCCAGGTTCTTTCCAATATAAATTCTTTAGCAAAAACTGGCGCGTTCCAAAATCTGTTACATATTGTGATAAAATTGCCTCCACATCATTTCGACTTGGTTTTACCGAAAAATCAACAGCATTTAATCCTGCCAAAATATCTTGGTGATGCTGTTTGTAGAATCTCGGACCAATATCTGCCACAATCAATTTGTCTACAATTTCAGGATGAGTCGTTGCAAAAAGCATCGCTACTTTTCCTCCCATTGAATGGCCTAGGATATCAATTCGCGTTAGATTATTTGCCTGACAGTATTCATAAACATCTCGAACCATCGCCTCGTAACTCCATTCATCCGAATGAAAACTGCGGCCGTGGTTTCTTAAATCTAAAATATGAACTTGAAATCCGGCTTCTACATATTGTCCCGCAAGAGTTTTCCAGTTATCAGACATTCCCAGAAAGCCATGCATGATGATAAATGGTTTTCCTTCGCCTTCTATTTTTGAATAAAGCATATTTTTATTTTTTTCCTTTAAACGAATTATTTCAATTTATTCAGATACATATTTACAGTATTATCCAGACCAAGATAAAGCGCCTCTGAAATTAAAGCATGACCAATAGAAACTTCTAATAAACCTGGAATATTCTGTTTGAAAAACTTGATATTATCTAAACTTAAATCGTGTCCAGCATTGATTCCTAGGCCAAATTCATTTGCCAATTCTGCCGCTTTAGTGTACGGTTCAATTCCTTTTTCGTTTCCTAAACTATATTGATGCGCAAAAGATTCTGTATACAATTCAATTCTATCTGTTCCTGTTTTCTTTGCACCTTCAATCATTTCTAAAATCGGATCAACAAAAATAGACGTTCTAATTCCGTTTCTTTGAAATTCCTGAATAACTTCAGTTAAATAATCTTGATTTTTAATGGTATCCCATCCTGCAGATGAAGTTATCGCTCCAATTGCATCTGGAACCAATGTCACTTGATCTGGTTTGCATTCTAAAACCAAATCAATAAAATTATGCTGCGGATTTCCTTCAATATTATATTCTGTTGTAACAATAGCTTTTAAATCACGTGCATCTTGATAACGAATATGACGCTCGTCTGGACGAGGATGAATTGTAATTCCCTGCCCTCCAAAACGCTGAATATCTGTCGCTACTTTTAATAAATCGGGAACATTTCCGCCGCGGGCATTTCGAAGCGTTGCTATTTTATTGATATTTACACTTAATTTTGTCATATAAATAGATATTAATTCTAGTAACATTATATTTGTTACGACAAAAATACAAAGTAAAACAGAGCGGTTTTCGGTATTTTTTGATTATTTTGCATCAAATATCCTCAATTGATTTATGACAGAAATTACAAACTATATCACAAACGATTTCAGGGCAATTGACAGTCAGGAAACAATAGCGTCGATTCAGGACTTTTTTGTCGATGTAAATTTTTCTCATTTTCCGATTTTAGAAGATGGTGTTTTTATTGGAAGCATCTCTTCTGACGATGTTGAAACATTTGACATTGAAAAAAAAGCAATTGATTACAAATATACTTTAGAACGTTTTTTTGCCAGAAAATCGATGATTTGGCTAGACGTTCTAGAAGTTTTTGCCAAAAACCACACCAACCTTCTTCCAATTCTTGACGAGAATAATAATTACATTGGATATTACGAAATGGAAGACATCATGAAATTTTTTCAGGAAACTCCATTTTTAAAAGAGCCAGGCGCGATTATTATTGTTCAAAAAGGCCTTTTGGATTATTCTATGAGTGAGGTGACTCAAATTGTAGAAAGCAACAATGGTAAAATTTTAGGATGTTTTGTTTCGGAGGCTGATACAGAGAATGTTCAGATTACTGTAAAAATTGGTTTAGGGGCAATTAATGAAATCATCCAAACCTACAGAAGGTATGGTTACGAAATCATTTCAGAACATCAGGAAGACACCTATATTAACAGTTTAAAAGAACGATCAGATTACTTAGACAAGTACCTTAATATATAAGTTATGAATGTGCCAATGGGAAAATTAGATAATTAGATGATTTTAGCATTTCCTAATTCTCTAATTGAAACATTGACCAATTCTCTAATTTAACAACGAATGAAAATAGCCATTTACGGACAATATTATCAGAACAGTACCGAACCTATCATAAAAGACATTTTCAATTTCTTTAATACCAATAATATCGAGATGGTAATTGAAGAAAATTTTCTGAATATGCTTTATGAAAAACAGCTTGTAAAAAAAGAATACAAAACTTTTTCCCCAAGTACTGCTTTAGACAATAGTTTCGAAATGTTAATCAGTATTGGTGGTGATGGAACAATTTTAAGAGCCGCTGCTTTCGTTCGTAATTCTGGCGTTCCTTTATTAGGAATCAACGCTGGAAGATTAGGTTTTTTGGCTAAAGTTCAAAAAGAAAACATCGATATTTTGCTTCAATATGTTATTAGCCAAAACTATACAACTTCTGAAAGAACCTTATTAGGAATAACATGTGAACCGTATAACGAAGCTTTTAAGGAACTAAATTTCGCTATGAACGAAGTTACAGTGAGTAGAAAAGACACGACTTCGATGATTACAGTTGAAACTTACTTGAACAACGAATATTTAAATTCTTACTGGGCCGACGGACTAATCATTTCAACGCCAACCGGATCAACTGGTTATTCTCTAAGCTGTGGCGGGCCAATTTTAACACCAGATGTAAAGAGTTTAGTTATTACACCAATTGCCCCACATAATTTAACCGCTAGACCGCTTGTTATTCCTGACGATACCGAAATTACATTGCGTGTTACAGGAAGAGAAGACCAATATTTGGTTTCTTTAGACTCGAGGATTTCTTCTGTAAAAAACGAGTCTATTTTAAAAATAAAAAAAACAGATTACAAAATTAAAATGGTTGAAATACCAGGCGAAACTTTCTTGAAAACCTTAAGAAATAAATTGCTCTGGGGAGAAGATAAAAGAAATTAAACTCTTTTCTGATTCTTCACTATACGATAATACCACATTTTCTCGTTCTGCATGTAGTGAATCATCATTAAATGGCTCAAAATCATATCATAAAATGAAAAAAAAGCACATTTAACTAAAGGAACTTTGATTCGTATTGATAATTATTATATTTGCACGCAATTTTGAATTAAATGAAGAAAATTTTTAATTTATTGTTATGTTTTTTCCCTCTTATTACACTAAATGCTCAAATAAACGAGATTGGTGTTTTTTTTGGCGGAAGTAACTTTATAGGCGATGTTGGAAAAACAACCTACATCTCACCTGAAAAACCAGCTTTTGGTATTCTTTACAAATGGAATAGAAGTCCAAGGCACTCTTGGAGATTTTCTTACACACAATCAAATATTACTGGAAATGATTTTAAATCTGATGAAACAGGAAGAAATCAAAGGGGCTATCGTTTCGACAATGACATTAAAGAGCTATCTGCAGGATTAGAATTCAATTTTTTCGATTTTAATCTCCACGATTATCATACAAAAATAACGCCTTATGTTTTTACAGGATTAAATTACTTTTTCTTTAGCAACTTATACCGATACACTACAAGCCCAAACACAGTATACGAACTAAAAAATCAAAGCTCTATAGCCATACCTATTATATTAGGTATAAAATCAAATATATCGCCACGTTTTATTTTGGCCGCTGAAGTCGGGGCGCGTTACACTTTTACTGATAATATAGACGGAAGCAATCCTAATACAAGTAATCCAAATATTATGAAATTTGGAAATTTAAATAATAATGACTGGTATGTTTTTTCAGGTGTTACTTTAACGTACACCTTTGGACAGAAACCTTGCTATTGCCCAGAATAAAATGAATTTAATAGAATCAATAGATCACACAAACTTACCTAAACACCTTGCCATTATCATGGACGGCAATGGACGCTGGGCAAAACAACAAGGCTATTTACGCGCGTTTGGCCATGAAAATGGGACAAAATCTGTAAAAGAAATCATCAAAACCTCAGCCAGACTTGGAATTGAATATTTAACCCTATATGCTTTTTCGACAGAAAATTGGAATCGTCCTAAATTGGAAGTACAGGCATTAATGAAAATATTGATCAATTCATTAAAAAAAGAGCTTGTTACCCTTCAGGAAAACAATATCAGACTTAATGCAATTGGAAATCTTGATAAATTACCAAAAACAGCCCAAAAAGAACTTTTGGATGTTATGGAAAAAACTAAAAATAATACTCGTTTAACCCTTACCCTCGCTTTAAGTTATGGCTCCAGAGAGGAACTGGTGAATGCTGTAAAAGCAATTAGTGATAAAGTTAAAAATAATATAATTTCAATAGACACTATTGACGATTCAATTATAAATGAGCATCTTTACACGCAAAATTTACCTGACGTAGATTTATTAATACGAACAAGTGGAGAACATAGAATAAGTAATTTTTTGCTGTGGCAGATTGCCTATGCAGAATTATATTTTACTAATGTCTTGTGGCCAGACTTTAAAGACCAAGATTTATATGAGGCTATTATTAGTTATCAAAAAAGAGAACGTAGATTTGGAAAAACCAGTGAACAAATTAAATAATTTTTTAGTGTTGCAAAAAAAAATACAAATAGTCCTTACCCTTTTACTATTGGGTAGTTTTTCACAAATTAAAGCACAAGAAAGAGTTCCTTTTGATCAAGGGAAAAAATATATTCTAGCTAAAGTTTCTGTTGTTGGTAAAATAAGCTTCAATGAGCAGACTGTTGTTACCTTTTCTGGGCTTCAAAAAGGTCAGGAAATCACTGTTCCTGGAGAAGAAATCAGTAGCGCAATTAAAAAATTAGGTAAACTGGGCCTTTTTGACGAAATCGCTTTCTATGTTAATAAAGTAGAAAATGATAGTATTTATTTAGATTTAGATATTGTTGAGCTTCCTAAATTAAACGAGGTTAAAATTGTTGGTGTTAAGAAAAGTAAAGTCGAAGGCTTAATTAAAGATAACAACCTGACAAAAAACAAAATTGTCAACGAAAACTTAATTACAACGACCAAAAATTACATCGAAAACAAATACAAAAAAGAAGGGTTTTATAACACAAAAGTTACTATCACCAATACTCCAGACACTATCAACGGGCATCAGGTAAACATGCTTGTCAGGATAGATAAAGGAGACAAAGTAAAAATCAGCAGCATTGATTTTACAGGAAATAAACAGCTTACAGACAACCAATTGCGAGCTGCAATGAAAGACACGAAACAGAAAAATTTCATTCGCGTATTTAAAGCCTCTAAATTTATTCCTGAGAAATATAAAACTGACTTAGAAAAAGTAATCGCAGCCTACAAAGAAAAAGGATACCGCGATGCTCGTATCATCTATGACTCTGTACAATATAATAAGAAAAAAAATACGCTTGCAATTAAAATTGACGTAGAAGAAGGAAACAAATACTACTTCGGAAATATTAAATTCTTAGGTAATACGGTTTATTCAGATCAGCTATTGAGCCGTTATTTAGGAATCAAAAAAGGAGAAACTTATAACGGAGTTTTACTTGAAAAAAGAATTGCCGATAAGACAAAACCAGACGCAGAAGACATTACCAATTTATACCAAAACAATGGTTATTTGTTCTCAAACATTAATGCTGTAGAGGTAAAAACGGTTAATGACACTATCGATTTTGAGATTAGAGTAACAGAAGGTCCTATTGCTTATTTCAACAAAATTACAGTTGTTGGAAACGACAAAACAAATGACCACGTTATTTACCGTGAGTTAAGAACAAAACCAGGCGAAAAATACAGTAAAGAACAATTAGTTAGAACGATCCGTGAGATTGGTCAATTAGGTTTCTTTGATCCTGAGGCAATCGATCCTAAATTCAAAAACGTTGATGCTGGAGCTGGAACTGTTGATATTGAATACAACGTAGTAGAAAAAGGATCTAGCCAAGTCGAACTTCAAGGAGGTTATGGCGGCGGAGGTTTCATAGGAACTTTAGGACTTTCGTTCAACAACTTCTCTGCTCGAAAATTATTTGACAAAGAAGCTTACAAGCCTTTACCAATGGGAGATGGACAAAAAGTAGCGCTTCGTTTACAAGGAAGTACTTATTTCCAAACCTATAGTTTATCTTTCTCAGAACCTTGGTTTGGAGGAAAAAAACCGGTACAGTTTAGTTCATCTATTTCATACAGTAAGCAATTTCTTAACAATTACATCACTAGAACTGTTGATAAAAGCAAAAGTTTTAATATTTTTACAGTACAAGTTGGTTTAGCAAAAAGATTAACAGTGCCAGATGACTACTTCGTATTATCACAATCTGTAAGTTATCAGCACTATGACTTGAACAATTATAATACTGGTTTGTTTACTTTTGGTAATGGTGCATCAAGAAACTTAGCGTATACTATCGGACTTTCAAGAAGCAATAAAGGGGTAAACCCAATATTCCCGACATATGGTTCTGAATTCAGTATTACAGCAAAAGTTACGCCTCCATATTCATTATTTAATGGAGTTGATTATGGTGATTTACAAAACCAAAAAGAATATAAAACACAATATACAGGAACATCTGGAAGTGGTATAGACGGAAAACCGCTTAATAATGGTGACTACGTTAAAACAGAAACCATAAATGGAACAACTGGATATGTAAGCGTTGGATCTGATTATGCAAGCGCTGATACAGATGTAGCAAAAGTCGATCAGAAGAAATATAACTGGTTAGAATATTATAAAGTTAAATTTAGAGGAGACTGGTATACTAAAGTTTATGGAAAACTAGTATTAAGAACCTTAACAGAGTTTGGTTTCTTAGGAGCGTATAATCAAGAAAGAGGTGTAATTCCGTTTGAGCGTTTTTATTTAGGAGGTGATGGTATGGCAAACTACTCAATGGACGGTAGAGAGACGATTCAGTTGAGAGGTTATCCAAACAACTCTTTGACTCCTGTAAATGCAAATGGAGATGCAATTGGAGCAACGATTTACAACAAGTTCTCGATGGAATTGCGTTACCCAATTACATTAAAAGCATCTGCTTCGATTTATGCCTTAACGTTCTTAGAAGCAGGTTCATCATATCCAACGTTCAAAGATTATAACCCATTTGACTTAAGCCGTTCTGCTGGTGCTGGTTTACGTGTATTCATGCCTGCATTTGGTTTATTGGGTATTGACTTTGGTTACGGATTTGATGCTCTTCCAGGACAAACAAAAGCTAATGGTTGGGAAACACACTTTATCATTGGACAACAATTTTAGTGAAATAACGTTTGGTTAAAAATCATCAAATAAAGTTATGTTATGAGAAAACAATTTTTATTTATATTTTTAGCCTTGATTGTAGCAAATACAAGTCAGGCACAAGGAAAGACTACTCGAATTGGCTACATCGACATGGAATATATTTTAGAAAATGTTTCCGATTATAAAGAAGCTAAATCACAATTAGAGCAAAAAGCTCAAAAGTGGAAACAAGAAGTTGAAGCCAAAAAATTAAATATAAATAATTTGAAAGAAAGCTTAAAAACAGAAAAAGCTTTACTAACAAAAGAATTGATAGAAGAAAGAGAAACAGAAATTAAGTTTCTTGAGCAGGAAATGATGGATTATCAGCAGAAGCAATTTGGTTCTGATGGAAATCTAATGAGACAAAAAGCGGCTTTGGCAAAGCCAATACAAGATCAGGTTTTTACTGCCGTACAAGATATAGCCGAAGCAAAAAACTATGATTTTGTTTTTGATAAATCATCAGATCTAACTATGCTTTTCAGCAATAAAAGATTTGACATCAGCGATCAGGTTTTAAGAATCTTAAACCGTACTGAAAAACGTGAACAGCTGACCAAAAAGCAATTGAAGGAGCAAGAGGCTAAAGAAAATATGGAAAATGCTATTGACGAAAATCCAGCAATGGCCGATCGCCAAAAAGCACTTGACGAGAAAAGAGCTGCAAGAGAAAAACTAATTCAGGATAGAAAATTAGAACAGGAAGCTAAGAGAAAAGAATACGACGACAGAAGAAAAGCGTTGCAAGAAGAAAGAGAAGCTAAAAAAAATGGCACGGTTTCTGGAACAGCTCCAGCAGTAGTCCCTGCCTCAGCTGCAGATGCTGCCAAAACAAACTCAACTGCTAAAACTGCAACGCCAACAGCAACTGGAGAAACACCTGCCGCTCAACAGCCAGCAATGACAAAAGCAGAGGAAAGACAATTACTTTACGAACAGCGTAAAAAGGAATTGGAAGAAAGAAGAAAGAAAATTTTAGAAGAAAGAGAAGCGGCCAAAAAAGCAAAAGAAGCCGAATCGCAAAAAACAAATACGACCAATAATTAATTAATATTTTAAAAATGATGAAACAAATCAAAACTTTACTAATTGCTGCAATTCTTATTTTAGGAGCAAGTAACACAATGAACGCACAAGCGAAGGTAGCTCATGTTGATGTAAGCGAGATCATGTCGAAAATGCCTGCTATGCTAGATGCTCAAAATCAACTGCAAAAATTAAGTGGTACATATGATGCTGAATACAAAAAAATGGTTGACGAATATCAAGTGAAAATTAAAAAGTACGAAGCTGAAGCTGCAACTGTAACAGATGCTGTAAACGGTGAGCGTTCTAAAGAAGTTCAAGATATGCAAAAGAGAATTGTTGATTACAGAGACAATGCTCAAAAAGAATTACAACAAAAAGAAACAGATATCGTAAAACCTTTAATGGAAAAAGTAAGAGCTTCTATCCAAAAAGTTGGAAAAGCTAAAGGTTTCCAATATGTTTTAGACGGTTCTACTTTATTATTAGCTGATGGTCCAAACATCACTGCTGATGTTAAAAAAGATTTAGGATTCTAAGAAATTAAATTCCGATAATTAAGCTGCTCAATTTATATAATTTGAGCAGTTTTTTTTTACAAAAAATTAAACCTAATTTTTGGTATTATTTCAAGATTTCGCTTAATTTAGAATAACGAATTTTATTAAAAAATATTAAATTTGCTTTATGATAAACAATAATCCTATAGGTGTTTTTGATTCTGGCATTGGTGGAACTTCCATTTGGAGCGCCATTCATGACCTTCTTCCAAATGAAAAAACCATTTATCTGGCTGACAGTAAAAATGCTCCTTATGGGCAAAGAAGCAAAGATGAAATTGTTGCATTAAGCAAAAAAAATGTAGAATTTTTACTAGAGAATAATTGCAAGCTAATTGTTGTTGCTTGCAATACCGCAACCACAAATGCTATAGTAGAACTTCGCGCAGAATATGATGTTCCGTTTGTGGGAATTGAACCTGCTATCAAACCAGCGGCCAACAATTCTCAAACTCAGGTTATCGGAATTTTAGCTACAAAAGGAACTCTTAATAGTGAGCTGTTTAATAAAACTGCTGAGATGTTTCATAACACAAAAATCATTGAGCAGGTTGGGCATGGACTTGTACAACTTATTGAAGATGGCAATTTGTATTCGCCAGAAATGACTCAATTGTTAGAATCATATCTTCAGCCCATGATTGAAGCTAATATTGATTACTTGGTTTTAGGATGCAGCCACTACCCTTATCTGATTCCTCAGATAAAAAAAATTCTCCCAGATCATATTAAAATAATAGATTCAGGAGAAGCTGTTGCGCGCCAGACTAAAAATCTGCTTAAAGATAAAGTTGGATTTTCTGAAAGTACAGATATTGATCCAGTGTTTTATGTCAATTCTGACCCTAAAGTTTTAGAATCAATTTTAGAATATAAATATCCAGTAATCAAAAAAGACTTTTAGATTATTATTCGAATTTTCGCTTGACGAACCAAATTCCGTCTAACGATAGATTGAGTGATATTTTATGGTAGTTTTCTTTTATTAAATCATTTGCGATTCTCCCTTTCTGTCCATAAGAATAAGAAATATTGAGTGACGAAAACGTATTTTCAATTGGCAGATTTAGTCCAATAGAAATAGAAGCACTGTTAACACGCTGTTTGTCAACTTCGAGATAACCATTGTCAAAGTTTATACCTGCCGCATATCCTACTCTATCCCAATATCTTCTAACATTCTTTTTGGTACTGTAAGTAAACCCCAGCGCAAAACGATCCTGATTTACAAACTTTCCATAAAGCTCAGACTGGTTGGTATCTTTCCATAAACTCCTTTCGTAATCTAAAGTTACATTCAGATTATTTTTAAATCGCTTACTAGCTCCAAAACCTATTTCTAAAGGCATATAGTAATCATCTACGTCTGTAGCTTTGTCCGTTTCTATAGAAGTCTCTACTTCATCTGCAATACTTGTTACCGTTTGCACTTTGGAAGCATTTATCCTTGTTGGAACTTTAACTGTAGTTCCAATTGTAAATGTAGAATCTATTTTATATTGAGCACCCAAAGTTGCGCGAACTCCTCTATAATCTGTTTTTTTATGTATCGTAGTAATTGTATTTGAAATTAAAAAAGCGCGATCATCAACCGTGTTTCCAAAAAGCACTGTTCCAGTCGCCCCTACCGTTAATTTTTTTCCAAATCGATATCCGTATGAAAAATCCAGATTGTTTAAACCTCCTGATCCTTGTGCTGTTACATAGTAATATTCCTGACTGTCAGCAATTGGAAGTTTTAAATTAGAAATTTTAAATACAGAACTAGAATATGGACGAAGCGCTAAACTAAAACCAGAATTTTTAGAAACCGGAAAAGCAAAAGCCAAATGAGAAAATTGAAAATTATTTCGCTTTTCTGTGCGATTACTACTCTGATATGTGGTTGCGATAGCTTTTCCGCCAATATCAAAAAGAAAGTGATTCTGATACATAAATCCTAAAGAAGCTGGATTTAGATTATTGATAAAAGTATCTGAAGGCAAAGCAATTCCAGAACCGCCTATGGAAGGCAGATAACCAAAATCTGAATCATATAAACTTCCAACACCGTAAAGCGAATATGGAGAACTTGAAATACTTTGAGAAAATGAAGTCAGCGACATTAGAAAGAAGCAGCTCCATAAAACAATTCTATTTTTCATTTAGTAAGAGATGTAATAAATTTTCAGCTGAATTTTGTTGTTTGCATGTTTTTGGTTACCCAAAACAATTCGGTCAACAGATTTAGAAATTCCAGATAATGTCAAGATGAGAGATGATCTTGAATCGGATTGTTTGAGCATTTCTTTCTGAAGGAAATTCCCTATTGGAATGGTATAACCAACATTTTCATTAAACTCATCACTTTTTTTATTCAATATTCCGTAAACAGTGCTTCCAGCAGAATTTACCAATGTTCCGCTTATTCGATTTAAATTATCACCCACATACACAGCCAGCGAATCTGCCAATGGATATTTCTCAGAATAAGAATTATTTACTGGCTTCAAAATCAGTTCAGCATTTACAATAGCTCCATTAGTTGAAATATTTTTAAACTGCTTAATATTAGGAAATTCAACTCTGCAGGCTACTCCAGTTCCAGATTGAATAAACCCTTGGTTATTTGTAAGGTTACTTGATAAATTGCTGCTCGAGATGGGAAGATTTTGCAGCATTGTCCCCGTTTTATTCAAAGAAATAGAATTAAACTGCTTTGCATGATCTATAATCGTAAAATCAAGAAAAAAAGAATCCTGATCTGAATCTCCCATATATTTTGAATAATACAATCTTACTTTGCTATTTCCCGCACTAAATCCAATTACACTTGAAGAATTGGAGGTTTCTGGAACTAAAACCAGCCCTTTCAAATATTCGGTAAAGCTGTCAAAATCTGTAATTTCTCTTTTTTTTATTTTCTGAAAAAGAGCATCTCCAAATTCATTGCTCATTTTAATATTTATAGAGTCCTTTTCGGTTGGCCTTGGTATAAAAGATATTTTTCCCAAGCTTTCGGGACTATAACTTAATGTAGAATTATTGTAAAAACTGCTGTCGTCAGTATTAGGCTTCACCTTCTGAATTAAGCGATGAATATCAAATGTTTGCACTTTGGTCGTATCTCCATAATAATATTTATCATATTTAAGAATCATAGAAATCGAATCGAAAACATAATTTATCGATTCGGTATCGGAACCCGAACTATTTAAAGCATAATTAGTACCTGAAAGCTGAAAATAACTGTCTGATTTTACTTTTCCGAAAATAGGATCATCGTAATTTCCTATCAAGATTCTACTCATGTTCGAAGTTACAAGCGAATCAAAATTGATGGTTGACATTTCTACCGTAACAGTATCTATCATGATCACTTTATTGCTTAAAGCCAAATAATCTGACCCAACAGTAAATTCTCCAGTATCTGTATCTGTACCGCACGAAAATAAGCTAAGTACAAAAAGCAGTATCAAAATAAACTTGTGCATAATTTAATTTTTGAGCAAATATAAATTGCACGCTTTGGCGACACACTATAACATATACTACTGCGCTTTTTATGGCTACAAACTGTACAAAACAATCTATAATCTGAATTCTATTCTCAAAATTTAATTCGACCCTAAAAACGGCGATTTTGTCTATCAAAACACGTCATATATATATCTTCTTTTTTTTAAGGACTTCATCCGTCTAATTTTGAGCCAATAAAATAAGTAATGAAAGTAAGGTTTTTAGTTTGTTCTCTTTTTTTGATTTCATTTTTAGGTTTAAAAGCTCAGGAAAATTTTGGCGCCGCTTTTAATTTAAGAACCGAGCCAACAGAAAAGATAAATTTTAGCGAAACAGACCTTGCTATTTTTTATCAGAAAAAATTAGGAGCAAAAAGCAAAATAGCGAACACTTTAGAATATTCTAATTTGAAGGTGAATTACGAATTGAATCCTTATAATTTTTATGCGGATCAGGATAAATTCAACCAAGTTCAAAACAAATTTGAATATTCATCTGAAATAGCAGAAAGAACAAATTGGAAACTTTCTGTTATTCCGACGGCAAATTTTCAAAGCAAATTGGATTTTTCAGAAGTTACTGTTTTAGGAAGTTTAGAAATCATTCAGCAAATCGGTTCAAAACTGAGTGTAATTGCCGGAGTTGGCAGAACATCAATTTTTGGAGCGCCCAAGATTACACCAATTGTTGCTTTTGATTATAACATGAATGAGAAAACCGATTTTAAAATTGGATTCCCCGACTCAAAGATTTCTTATTCTAATAATGATCGAAACAAATTTAGTCTTGCGAATAGTTTTAATGGAAATTTTTATCATTTGGATAAAACATCTAGTACAGGAAACAATGCTGAAAAAGCTGTTTTATCGAAAATGACTTCGGCTTTAGAATACGAAAGAAATGTTGCCGGCAATTGGTTTTTAAATTTTAAAGCTGGTTATGATTTCAACAAAAAATACAATTTACTAGATAGTAATGACCATAAGGTTTACGACTATAATACCGGAAACGGTTATGTTTTAGGAATAGGGATCAAATACAAACAATAAATTAAATACACTATGATTAATCTAAAAAAAGGAATTTTATTCACAGCGCTTTTTTCAAGCCTCTTTTTTATAAGCTGCAGCAATGATGATGACGATGATGATTTGGTAGGAAACTGGATTAAAAAATCAGCCTTTGATGGCCCTGCAAGATCTAGTGCTACAAGTTTTGTTATCGGAGATTATGCTTACGTAGTAGGTGGTTATACTGGCGACGTTTATTTAAAAGATCTTTGGGTTTACAATTCAAATGGAGATTATTGGGAACAGAAAGCTGATTTTGGTGGCATCGGAAGAAGTTCTGCTTCTAGTTTTGCATTAAACGAAAAAGGTTATGTAGGTCTTGGTTATGACGGAACAAACAAGCTGAAAGACTTTTATCAATACGACCCTACTGCAAACAGCTGGACACAAAAAACAGATTTTGCAGGAACGGCACGTTATGCAGCTGTAGGTTTTCAGGTTGGCGGTAAAGCGTATTTTGGAACAGGTTATGACGGGAATTATCTGAAAGATTTTTATCAATACGATGATCAGGCCAATACTTGGACTCTAGTAAATGGTTTTAGCGGTAACAAAAGACGTAATGCAACTGTATTTACAATTGCAGACAAAGCATATTTAGTAACTGGTGTAAATAATGGTGTTTATCAAGAAGATTTCTGGGAGTTTGATCCATCAACAGATGTTTGGACAAGAAAACGTGATATTGATAAAGATACTGATGACGATTACAGCTACAACGACGATTATGCGATTGTACGTTCTAATGCTTCAAGTTTTTCTATGAATGGTCTAGGATATGTTGTAGGAGGTGAAAACATCAAAACAGTTTGGGAGTACAATCCGTCAACAGATTTATGGACAGAAAGAACTCCAATGGAAGGTGCTACACGAACAGATGCTGTTGGTTTCTCAATAAATAATCGCGGATTCTATATGCTAGGAAGAGTTGGTTCTACGTACTTTGATGATGCTTGGGAATTTAAGCCATTAGACGAACAAAGTGATGACGATAACTAATATTAAACAATTCTTCTGGAGTAATGTCCAGAAGAATTTAATGGTTTTTACAGTTTTTTTACTTTTTGCTGCGTGTGCAAAAAAAGAAGCTTTAACTGCCACATCTTTTAAAACAAATTCTGGATGGGGATATTCAATTGCCTACAAAGAAAAAGTTTTAATTAAACAATCCATTATTCCCGTAATAAGCGATACTAAAAGTTTTGAAACAGAAAGTGATGCTCTAAAAGTTGCAGAGCTTGTAAAGCAAAAACTCAAACAAAACTTATCTCCAACGGTAACCAAAAATGAACTAATTTTATTAAAAATAAAATTATAAATGCAGATCGATACCATTAAAAATACAGGCTATAACAAAATATTATTCCATTTCATGATTTGGATTTTCTTTATTCTGACTTCATTAATTCAGTTTTATGAAAGTCCGTTTAAGCTCGACAATGATTTTTATGCCCAATGGCTTTCAGGGATTTTCTTGTTTTATCTGAACTATTTTTATTTGGTTCCAAATTATTTGCTGCAAAAAAAATATTGGCTGTACGGCGCATTTGCCATTGGTCTGATTGCGCTATTTATGGTAATACGGTTAAATTATTTTATTCCTGAATTTAGACATTTAAGGCCGGAAAACATGATGCATGCTGACACCATTATTCGTGATCCGCATTTTTTTCCAAGAGGAGGCAGAATGCGTCACAGAATAGAAATGAGACAGCCATTTTTTTTCAAGATTGCTCCATCATTTTTCTATATCCTGATTATTACGATTTCTGCAATTATTAGAACATTAACTGAATTTTATAACAATCAGCAAAATAAACTGATTGCTGAAACTCATAGAACAAATACTGAATTAATTTATTTGCGCAAACAAACCAATCCGCATTTTTTATTTAATTCGCTAAACAGTATTTATTCTTTGGCACACAAAAAATCTGATTTGGTCCCTGATGCCATCGTAACCTTGTCTGAACTAATGCGCTATATGCTGTATGAAACAGACAATAAAACGGTGGCTTTAGAAAAAGAGGTCAATTATATTCAGAACTATATCGAATTGCAAAAACTGCGATTAAATAATATTGAAGACATTGTCATCAATGTTCATGGCGATACTAAAAACAAATTTATTGAGCCTTTACTATTGATTTCATTTGTTGAAAATGCTTTTAAATACGGAACCGATTATAAAGGTGCAGCTCACGTAAAAATCAAAATTCTGATTACAGACTACAATCTTGATTTTTGGATTGAAAATACAATTGAAAATTATGTGAAAGATCCTGAAAATTCAGGAATTGGATTAGTAAACATTCAAAGCCGTCTTGATCTTCTTTATCCAAACGCACACGAACTGACCATTACGCAAGATGATAACTATTACCGAGTCCATTTGAATTTAAAATTAGATGAAATTAAAACCGCAATAGATTAAAAAATGATTTCAGTGAGCAAAAAATCAAAATATTTTTTACTCACAAAAACGATAACACTTAACGCTTAATTTGATTTGTAAAAACCAGTATTTTATGAAAATTTTAAAACTTAATTTACTGGTTTCAAACTACTTTTGAATGCGAAATGAAATTTTAAAAACTAATCCAGAAAAGATGAAATGTGTAATTATTGATGACGAACCTTTAGCGGTAGAACTATTAGAGGATTTTGTCAAAAAAGTAGATACTCTTGAACTGATCAGCACTTTCAATAATGCTATCGATGCCGTTTCATTTATCAATCAAAATAATGTTGATTTGATTTTTCTGGATATTCAGATGCCCCATTTTTCTGGAATTGACTTTTTAAATACTATAGAGAAAAAACCTCTAGTTATTTTCACGACCGCTTATTCAGATTATGCTGTGGAGGGATTTAATCTTGGCGCGGTCGATTATTTAGTAAAACCGATTCCGTTTCATCGTTTTTTAAAAGCGGTAGTTCGTGCTCAGCAAGTTTTACAGCCTGCGGCAACTCCAGCACTTACAGAAAGCACTAATACGCCAGAAATTGAACAGGATTTTATGTTTGTTAGAGCTGAATATGAAAACGTAAAATTGAATTTTGCCGATATTCTTTTTATTGAAGGCCTTAAAGATTATGTCAAAATTTACACTACAGACAATAAATTTACACTGACATTAATCAGTTTAATCAAACTTGAAAATTTGCTTTCAAGCAAAGGTTTTGCGAGAATTCACAGATCGTATATTATTAATATCAAACATGTAAAATCAATTCAGAAAAACAAAGTGTTAATAAGCGATAAAAGAATTCCAATTAGCGAAAGTTATAAGAATACTTTCTTTGAAAAAATCAACCTCTAAATTTTTTAAATTCCAATAAAAAAAAATCCAAATTCCAAAAAGCTAAAAACTCTTGGAATTTGGAATTTCTATTTTGAGGTTTCCATTTTGAATTTCTATTCTTCGTTTTTGAACCAACTCGAATACATCACGTAATTATTCGAAATGCGTTCAATTTCGCCAGCAAAATCAGACTGATCGATGTCTTTAACTTTTTTGGCAGGAACACCGGCATAAATACTTCCAGAAGTTACCACCGTATTTTGTGTTACTACAGCTCCAGCAGCAATTATGGCATTGCTTTCTACCACGCAATTATCCATTACAATTGCTCCCATTCCGATTAAAACATTATCATGAATTGTACAGCCGTGAACTATTGCATTGTGACCAATTGAAACGTTATTTCCTATAATCGTTGGGTGCTTTTGATACGTACAGTGGATTACAGCTCCATCTTGAATATTTACTTTGTTTCCAATTTTAATAAAATGAACATCTCCTCTCACAACAGCATTAAACCAAACGCTGCAAGATGTTCCAAAAGATACATCTCCAACAATAGTAGCATTTTCGGCCACATAACAATCCTCTGGAATAAGAGGCGATTTTCCGTTTACAGATTTAATCAGCATAAAAAATAAATTTAGTTAATGGCAGGACAGTTACAGTCGTAGCGTTCTTTTTTACAGAATAAATTAATTCCTAAAGTAATTTGATGATATCCTCCAGTGTCAAACTTAACATCTCCCATTACTTGAGAATACGTATAAGCGAACATAAAGTTCTTGTAGTTAACCCCAATAATGGGTGTAAAGTATTGTAATTTTTGAGACTCTACACCGCTTCCTGAAATATATTGTGCTCCATCAAAACCTCTCCTATACGATAAAGCAGCCCACAGACTTCCAAAATCCATGTTTTTATAGGCTTTCATATTTATGTCAAGTGTTTTTTCTTTCGTCTGGTCAAACAGCTGAAAAAGGATCGAAGGCTCCCAAGCCCAATTATCATTTTTACCAAACACATAACCAGCGCTTAATAAAAACTTCCTCAAGTTATCACTTTCATAATCTGAATATAACTCTCTCCTCGTTTCCAATAGACCTTGAACTGTTGCATGTGCATAGAAATTCAAATAATTATAAGAAGCTCCAACATCAATATTGAAATAGGAATCTTTCTGAATGGAACCAAAAACTATTGGATCAAATGTGTTGCCAAATTTTGTTTCGTCTAATTGGTTTTGAATCAAGCCTCCGCTAATTCCAAAAGACAACTGATTTAAATCCAGTTCATCTCTCGAAAACATAATATGATGTGCATAAGTCAATTTTACCCCTTTTTCAGAATGGTATCCGTTTTTGTCATTAAAAACAATAATCCCAGCTCCAGAACGCTCTCCTATTCTTCCATTAAAACTCAAAGTTTGAAGCGATGGAGAATCTTCTTCTCCAAACCATTGTTTTCTAGCTGTTAACCGCACTTTGGCACAATTGGCTGCACCAGCCATAGAAGGATGAATAAGGTAATAATTATCAGACAAATAATCAGAATAAACAGGGATTCCCTCTTGGGAATAAGAGTGAAAAACAGTAATGAGAAAAATTAATAAAACCCTGATTTTTAATTTCATAAAGACAAAATTCTTACTATATATTTTTCACTCTTTCAATTTAACACGATTTATTTGAAAAGAGTCTTAATTATTTCATTAAAAAATCAAATATAGCCATTAGTAGAAAATAACTTTAGTAAATTTGCAAAAAATATATTATCATGACTAAAATCACTATAAAAGAGACTCAAAATCCAACAATTTTAAAGTTTGAATTTGAGGATTTCATCACTCAAAATCAAAATTTTGAGTTCAAAAATATTGATGAAGCGCAAGCTTCTCCGCTAGCTCAGCAATTATTTTATCTGCCGTTTGTTAAAACAGTTTATATTTCTGGAAATTTTATCGCTATCGAAAGATACAGCATTGTAGATTGGGATGATGTAAAAGATGCTGTAGCAGAACAAATCAGCGCTTTTGTTGATAAAGGTGGCGTTATCATTAAAATTGATGAAACAAAACCAAAAAAACAGCCTATTACGGTATACGGAGAAACCACTCCAAATCCATCCGCATTGAAATTTGTTGTGAGCCGAATGCTTACTCGCAATGCCGTAGAATATAAAAATATTGATCAGACTGCTTCTTCTCCTTTAGCTCAGGAATTATTCAAATTTCCTTATGTGAAAGAAATTTTTATTGATGAAAATTACATTTCGGTTACAAAATATGAAATCAATAACTGGGACGAAATTACTTTAGAATTGAGAACTTTCATTAAACAATTTATTGAAAACGGAGGAACTGTTTTAGATGAAAGCTTAATCGAAACTAAAGCGAAAACTGAAGCAAAAAAAGATGAAGCTTTTGATAAGTTGGATGTTACATCACAACAAATCATTAACATCTTAGAAGAATATGTAAAACCAGCGGTTGCTGCTGATGGAGGAAACATTGCTTTTGAATCTTATAATGAAGATGACAAAACGGTAAAAGTATTATTGCAAGGTGCTTGCAGCGGATGTCCTTCATCTACATTTACTTTAAAAAGCGGAATTGAGAATATGCTGAAAAGCATGCTGAATGATGAAGCTATTAAAGTGGAAGCTGTAAATGCTTAGTTCACTAAAACACTTATAAAAAGCGCCTCATTTGAGGCGCTTTTTTATTGTTAATCTCTAGCTTTCAATTATTTATCATTAAAAAAACAGTAATTCTATAAAATTAATTAATATTGTATTCTTAACCAATTAATTAAAAACCATGGGATTATCTGCTGGCGCGAGCGTCTCGCTGGTGCCAGCAGGGAATTTCATTTACAAATAAACATTTCAAATGTTATTTATAGGAATCATTAAATTCCCGTTTACTGTTAGGATAAATTCTAATACTATCAACCTCCAATTTTTGATTGTTTAATAAAACCTCCAGGCTTCTATTGTCTTTGTCAATTTTCACCTGAATTTCATTATCTCCTGAAAGTCCTTTAAAACGGTTGAAAATCTCATTTTGATTGAAGAAAATCCTGCCTTCAAATTTTTGTCCTATTCCGGTCTCCCAGAAAAACTGAAAGACATTTGGCAGTGCCCTGTCTCTCATTTTATTTTCCAGCAGCCAGGGACGCATCATCTGGTCTTTTTCTCCATTATAATACTCTGTAATTATTGTAAATAATCTGAAATTGGGATTTTCAGAAGTGAATACGGGTTTCCAATTGTATCGCAGACGAAACATATCCCATAGCTCGCAATTGGCATCTGGAACAGAAAATTCTTTTGCCAACTCATCAAAGCGGGCAGGTGAAAAACGCCAGATCTCTAAATACCTTTTCTTTGCCGATTCCAATTCTTTTGGGTCAGTTATCACTTTAGCCTGATATCTGCCAATTTCTATCACTGTCAAGCCATAGTTTACCCAAACCACTACCATGCCTTTTGGTGCAAATCCAAAAATAAGGCTGGACATTCTATCATAGGATTTGTAAGCCCCATCTGTATCATCCATAATGTATTGCAAGTCACTATCACCATCATATTTGTATTCCTCGATTGCTTTGTTTTTTACTTCACGATAGGCATAATTCCTCCTTACCAAATCTTTCATCCGCTCTACAGGAAAATCAATTTTTAACCTGTAAAAAGTATTATCATAACCGGCATAGTACGTTAGGTCTGCCCCTATGGGCGTACCGTGCTGTTCCGTCCACATTCCTCCAGAATCTCCCCATCTGCCTGAGGAGCCACCGTAAGGCATGCCTGCGCGGGCTCCTTCGAGAGTAAAAATTTGGTCTTTTACCATGTCAATTCTATACTCATTTGCAGGGTGGCACATTTCGGCATGCCACTCGGGTATTTTTTCATTTTTCATCTGACAGCTATTTATCTGTATGCCTAATAAAAAGCATACTATTATTTTTATATATTTATTAGCCATTGTGTATTTCATTTACAAATAAGCATTTCAAATGTTATTTATAGGAATCATTAAATTCCCGTTTACTATTAGGATAAATTCTAATACTATCAACATCCAATTTTTGATTGTTTAATAAAACCTCCAGACTTCTATTGTCTTTGGCAATTTTCACCTGAATTTCATTATCTCCTGAAAGTCCTTTAAAACGGCTGAAAATCTTATTTTGATTGAAGAAAATCCTGCCTTCAAATTTTTGTCCTATTCCGGTCTCCCAGAAAAACTGAAAGACATTTGGCAGTGCCCTGTCTCTCATTTTATTTTCCAGCAGCCATGGGCGAAGCATTTGGTCTTTTTCGCCATTATAATATTCTGTATTTATTTCAAATAATCTGAAATTAGGATTCTCAGAGGCGATTACGGGTTTCCAATTGTATCGCAGACGAAACATATCCCATAGCTCGCAATTGGCATCTGGATTGTATAGTTTTTTCGCTAGTTCATCAAAATATTCTGGAGTAAACCTCCATGTTTCCAGATGTCGGTTTTTTGCCGATTCTAATTCTTTTGGGTCAGTTATTACTTTAGCCTGATATCTGCCTATTTCGATCACTGTCAAGCCATAGTTTATCCAAACCACCACCATGCCTTTTGGCGCAAAACCAAAAATAAGGCTGGACATTCTATCATAGGATTTGTAAGCCGCGTCTACATCATCCATAATGTATTGCAAATCACGATCACCCTCATATTTATATTCCTCGATTGTTTTGTTTTTTACTTCACGATAAGCATAATTTCGCCTCACCAGATCTTTCATCCGCTCTAGAGGAAAATCAATTTTTAACCTGTAAAAAGTATTATCATAACCTGCATAATAGGTTAGGTCTGCCCCTGTGGGCGTACCGTGCTGTTCGGTCCACATTTTGCCTGAATCTCCCCATCTGCCTGAGGAGCTCCCGAATGGCATTCCTGCACGAATGCCTTCGAGGGTAAAAATTTCGTCTTTTACCATTTGTACTCTATATTTATTTGCAGGATGGCACATTTCGGCATGCCACTCTGGTGTTTTTTCATTCTTCATCTGACAGCTGATTATTTGCATACCTATTAAAAGGCATACTATTATTTTTAGATGTTTACTAGCCATTGTGTATTTCTCTTTTTCTATATCTCCCTTCAAAAGCACCATCTTTTGCGGGTGCCTGGCTCTCACGGGAGCCCAGCCCCAGTTCGTTGGCTTTTACAGACCAGTGTAAATATTGATTTCTTAATTTTTTTAATACCTCTTCGTCAATATAATTCAGGTAAGATTTTCGTTTGAGTTTTGATAAATATTCTTCATTTATCGAATTTTTATCGTACAGACCGCCATTATACATTTCGATATAGCTATTGCGCAAACCGTTGCAGGCGTTTACATAATTATATAAACTGTTGCTGACTGATTTTATAAATTCATCAACGATGGTATGTCTTTTTTCTAGATTTGTATCATATTTTACTTCAGCATCTTTAGAAAAATGGAACATTAATTGCAGCGGAATTTGGTCGTAAGTATTATATAGATTTCGTGTCCCTACTACCGCGTAAAATCGCTCTGAGTCTTCTACAGATCCTTTTTTTATTTTATCATCAATGGCAGATTTATGCAAAACCCCAGCTTCAATCTGGTGTTTTTTATACCAGCCTTCGCTAATCACTATTTCTTTTAATTTTTGAATCTCTCTGTCTGAGCTATGGATCATTTGGTTGTAAAGCGATTCCCGTTTGTAGTAAAGAGCCGAAACTTCTTTGGCATTGTTTATATAAGAACCCCCAATGTCTGAGTGCACCCCTGGCAAAGTGAGTTCTAAGCCATGCAAGCCGGCGCTCTGGATATTGACTAAATCGAAATTTTCGCGATATTCATCATCAGATGACAGCTGCAAAACAAAACGTGCTTTTTTAACAGCATCTAGATGCAAATCTATACTGTCGTTGCCATGATAAAATCCATAAGAAGCCACAGTATCATAAAGCCCCACAAAATTGATCTCAATTTTTTTTATGTTGAAATCATTATTTAATAAACAAGCGGCAAAAAAGCCATGCCAGTTTAAAAGAGGATTATTTGGTATAGTTATTATGTTGTTTTTATCCTCCATACCCTGATAATATCCAGGTGCCAATACCTGTACTTTATTATCTGGAAGCTGGCTATATATAAAAGCAGGACTAGTGGCAATATGCAAAAAATGTCTGGCCGCGGTTGCACCACGGCTAAACCCATAGACATTTAATTTTAAAACAGATATTTCTTTGCCTCTATATTCTTTCAACATTTCTGGTGCTTTTACACATGCTTTTACCACTTTTGCCACTACGCCACGATAACCCATACCTATAGCAACGTCTGGAAAAACATCATCGCTTTCTAAATCTTCGGTACCAATGCCTTCTATATAAAGTCTCTTTTGAAAAGCAGCAGCAGAATTTATAGCATCATAACCTCTGGCAACATTGGTATACTCGTTTTCAAAACTGTCATCTTTCTTATTCCCTACTTTTAGATAAGCATCATGATCTTTTGAATCTGTTTTTTTAGCATCGGTATTGGTTTTATTATTCTGAGTGCCGTCAAAAAAAATATTTAAGCTTACATTAATAGTATTATTTAAAGAGTCCTCGGGATGCAAAGGCTTATAATCTTTCTCAAAAATCCCTTTTTCGCCACCAACCCAGCGATTTTTTCCTGCAGCGTGAATTATATAATCTCCATCTGTGGCACGCAAATCCATTTTGCTCGTTGTGGTGTTTTTCATTTCACCCTCAACAATTCTTAAAATACTCATCAGTTATGAATTTATTGAATTTTCTCCGCTGTATTTATTCAAGTTTTTAGAAGCATGTACATTTATATGTTCTTCTGAACTTATTAACGAAGCTGTTTTGGCAATTTCTTTTCGTTCTCCTGTCTCGGATTCCCTATTCCCTTTTACAAATTCTGTTAGATTACCTATTACTTTTGTCATAAAATCGATTCCTATAGTGAGGAATTTTGAACCTGTAATACTTTCTGTATAGTCACCTCCAACATTATCAGTTTTATGAAGCCCTACATTAGTATTCATATTATGCCCGGCATTTGTATTGATATCTTCTCCTGCATTTAGTGTTAGATTTTTAGGAGCATCGCAAGTTGTATTACCTTTACCATCCATAAAATATTTGTTACCACTCGGATCCTCAATCAAGACACTTCCTTCTGCATCATTCATAACGATTTTTATTCCAGAACGGGTGTGCACAGCTTTAATGTCATTTTTTGGTGTGTTGTAACCAGAAGATTCGTTCCCATTGTAATGCGTTCCCATTACATAAGGATTTTGTGCATTTCCGCCTTCAAAACCAACAAGCACTTCCTCTCCAATTTCTGGGATAAAATAAGTGCCTTTTCCAGCTCCTGCATGAGGCTGGATCATTCTTATCCATTGGCTTGACTTGGTTCCTTGTGCCCAGTAAAAATCTACTCTTACCCTGCCAAGCCCTTCCGGATCGCTGTTGTCCCTTATTTTTGCAGGCTGGGTTTCCGCTCTGGCGAAAGCTTTTGTGTCCGTATAATGCGGTGCCGAAACATCTGCAGGAATGGCTTTGAACTCGCAGGTATAGTTGCCATGCACTTCTGAGTGGTGCGTTGCTTCTATGCAAACCAAATGGTGCTCTATAGTTTGGTTTACAATGGTAAAAATCTGACCTAATCCTAACGGAAAATAGGATATTCCGCTGTAATACACGCTGTTTGCATCGCTTCCTGCTGTCTGAAGCGCTATCATTTCCTGCATTTCTTCTTTATTCTGTGCGTTGCTGGTGTAAGCTCCAACACTCAATTCGCCTTGTGTTACAGTGCCCTGATTAAAGCCTACTATAGAAGCAAAACTGTCTTTGCTTCCTGTATTCGTTTTTGCAGACGCATCCCGAATGCCAGACGCATTTTTGTAATCATAACCCGCCAATGAAATGTTATGCGCGGCCATATTGGTCTGTATCTTAAAGCTATGCAGAGAAGCTCCGTTTATGAGTTTGATTTTAGAATTCTTAAGCTGTCCGAACTGCATGCGCATTCCGTCAAAATAAAACCATTGCCCATATCTGGCAGCGAGCCTTTTAAGAAATTCAAAATTGGTTTCATTGTACTGCGCCATATAGCTGAATTCTTTCAGATAAGTGGACCTGATAGCATCTCTCTGATAAAACTCTGTCGGACCTTCAGACAATAAATCCAGAACAATGTCATCCATTCCCCTTTCCAGATAGGTTCTCGATTTAGGCATGTCATCAATCACTTTGCTATGGCTTATTCCTGCAATATGAAGCCCTGCCGGACTGCCATTCCTGTCGATAGAAGATACCTCGGTAATGATTCCTTTGCTCATCAGCCTGATTCCGGTTAAGCTTTTGAAAGTAAAAATAACCTCATCTCCAATGTATTTTCGCATTGCCTGCGCCTGGTCTTCTGGCTTAATGACGGCCTTGCCCGTATATTGCCAGACAAATGAAAAATAATGATGGTCTGCCATTTTCTGCGACAGCCTTAAATCGTAGTAAATAATATTTTGCGTAAAACTTCCAATAGAAATATGCACCTGATCCGAAAAATGTCCCATAAAGCACTTTTAAATGTTTAAAATATTTAAATAAATTCTTACAATTTAAGCGGTTTTATTAAGTGCCACAATACCTAGATTTAGGGATTTTTCGACAAAAATTAGGGAAATCGTATTTTTTTTAAAAAACTCATATACTTTTAACAATCAATATTTTACATCAATTTTTTATTAAAATCATTAAAAAAGTTTAATATTGTATTCTTAACCAATTAATTAAAAACCATGGGATTATCTTCATTTTTTAAAAATTTATTTGGCTCAACTAAAGAGTCTGTAACTGAATTGGCAAATAATGCCGAAGAGACTTTTGAACAAGCAAAAGAAGCTGCCGCTCCGTATATTGAGAAAGCTGAAGCTTTTGCAGAAGAAACAATAGAAAAAGTAAAAGAAGTTTCGGATCCGATTATTGACCGCGCTTCAGAATATGCTGAAAAAGCAAAAGAAACTGTAAGCGAGTATGCAGATAAAGCATCTGAAGCCATAAATGACGTTGTAGATACTGTTAAGGAGAAAACGGCTTCTCTGGCTTCTGAAACCCCAGAAACTATTTCTGAAACCGTTGTTGATGTAAGCGAAAAATCTGTTGCAGAAACAGAAGAAATAGCCGACGAAGCTGCTGAGAAAGCATAAACACAGTTTTCTGATAATGTAAATATTTTTATATTTGCACCGCTAATATACCTTCTCTTTTGAGAAGGTTTTTTATTTTAAAATCATGAATCTTAGTCCAGAACAAGTCAGTAAATACATCAGTCGATTTATTGACATTTTAGTTGATTATTCGCCAAAACTTATTTCTGCATTTTTAATTCTATTTGTTGGTTTATATGCCATCAGATTAATCAACAGAATCATTCGAAAAGTAATGATTCAGCGAAATCTAGATCCTACATTAACAAAATTCTTAGCCGATATTTTATTGTGGGCGCTACGGATTTTATTATTTGTAACCTTTATTTCTAAATTAGGAATTGAAACCTCTTCGTTCGTAGCTATTTTAGGAGCAATGGGTCTTGCTGTTGGTTTATCATTGCAAGGATCGCTTTCAAATTTTGCCGGCGGAATGCTTATTATCGTTTTCAAACCGTTTAAAGTTGGAGACACTATAGAAGCTCAAGGAGTTATTGCAACTGTTCTTGAAATTCAGATTTTTGTAACTAAGATGCTAACTGGAAATAACCAGACGGTGTTTGTTCCGAATGGCGCATTATCTAACGGAAACATCATTAATTACTCTATGCAGGGAGAAAGAAGAGCCGATTTGACCTTCTCTATTTCGTATGATTCTGACATCAAAAAGGCTAAAGAAGTACTTTTAGCGGTTTTGAACAATAATCCAAAAGTATTAAAAACGCCTGCACCAGAAGTTTTTGTAAAAAATCTTTCTGCAAGTTCAATAGATTTTGCTGTTCGTCCTTGGGCAAAAAACGCCAATTATGGAGCCGTTTTTTCTGAAACATTAGAAAATTGCAAAACAGCTTTAGATGAGGCAGGAATTGCTATTCAGCCTTACACAATACAGAAATAAAAAATATTATTCCTTTTTTGAAGGAGCAGTAATAATAAAATCTTTTAAATAATAAGGTTCAAAATAAGCGACATCTACAGTGTCGCTTTTTTGATACTTATCAAAACTGATTTTACTCATAGCTTGTGCTGATGGGTATTTTATATTTTCTAAAAACACAAAGTTGTCTTTAGTCAGAACCGTTTTACATTTTTCTGCACAATCGCCAACAAAGTAAAGTTTGTCTGTATATTCCTGAAATGAATTTTCATCAATAATTTCGGCTTTAATAGCTCTTTCGACAGTCAAATCAGAATTAAAAATGGCACTGTAAACTTCCATACGGCGCGCATCTAGCATAGGTATAATTTTTCCGTTTGTCACTCCTGCTTGCGATGCTAAAGTCTGCATCGTGTCAACAGCAATCAACGGAATATTTAAAGCATAACACAAGCCTTTTGCCGCCGAAACGCCAATTCTCAAACCTGTATACGATCCTGGGCCTTGGCTAACTGCAACAGCTTTTAAATCCTGCGCCGATATTCCCGCTTTTGCGATTACTTCTTCAATAAAGACATGAAGTTTTTCGGCATGCGAATATCCTTCATCAGCCAATTCGCTGCAAACAATGGTCTGACCATCTTTTGCAATAGATACTGAACAATTTTTAGTAGCCGTTTCGATATTGAGAATAAAAGACAAAGTATTAAATTTTAAATTATTGTGGTTTTATATTATTTCTTTGGAGCTTCAGCTTTCTTAAGCTTTACCTTGTCTCCAGAATTTAGTTCTTTAGAAACTGTTGTGTATGGACCTGTAATAACAACATCACCAGGTTTTAATCCCGACATTACTTCAATATTAGTATCGTCCTGAATTCCAGTTTTAATGATCCTAATTTTAGCTTTATCTCCAACTTTTACAAAAACACATTCGAATTTTTTATCGCTTTTTGGAGCTGCTTTTTTATCTTCATTTGGATCTTCAACCTTAAAATCTTTCACCGCCGTAGTATCTGATTTTACTACAACAGAACTAATTGGCACTGCCAAAACATTTGTTTTTGTTGTCGTAATAATATCGACTGTAGCCGTCATTCCAGGTCTGAAAGGAGAGTATGTGCTTGGCTTTCCTTCTAACAAATCTTGGTAAGAATCTTTAAGTATACGAACTTTAACTTTAAAATTAGTTACCTGATCTGAGGTTAAGGTAGTACTCGCAGAATTAGAAATGCTGGTTACAACACCTTTAAATTTCTTCTTCAAATAGGCATCCACTTCAACATTTGCTTCATCCCCTATTTTAATTTTTACAATGTCATTTTCATTCACATCAACTTCGACCTCCATATTGTTTAGGTTGGCAACACGCAAAAGCTCAGTTCCTGCCATTTGCTGCGTTCCTAAAACTCTTTCTCCCAATTCTACATTCAATACAGAAATAGTTCCGTCAGCAGGAGAATAAATCGTTGTACGTCCTAAGTTATCTCTGGCTTCTGTAACAGATGCCGAAGCACTTTGAACATTATAATAGGCGCTTTGTTTTGTTGCTTTTGCAACTTCAAAAGTAGAAACCGCTTTATCCCAATCTGATTTTGAGATTACTCCTTTGTCATACAATATTTTATTACGCTCATAATTTGCTTTTGCTTCTTTAAAACTCGCGTCAGATTGAGTAAGACTTGCTTTTGTTCCAGCTAAATTTGCAACAGATCTTTCTAATCCTGAAGTATATAAATCTGGATTTATTTTTACCAATAAATCGCCTTTTTTAACCACCTGCCCCTCTTTTACATTAAGTGAAATAATCTCGCCCGAAACCATCGAGGCAATTTTAACTTCAATTTCGGGTTGGATTTTCCCTGTTGCAGAAACTGTTTCAACAATTGTTGATGCCGTAACTTTTGCAGTTTCTACCTCTTTTCCTTCGTCCTTATTCCCTATTACTCCAGCCTTAGAAAGACCAACCAAAGCCACAATAAGCACTACTGCAGCACCTAATAAAGAATAAACTGTTTTTTTCTGCATAATAAATTATTTTGTAATAATTGGAACGATTGGAATTCCGAAATAAAACTCTAATATTTTAATTTTAAACATGTAATCGTATTTTGTCCTGATAACATCAGACTGCGCATTGGTCAATAAGGTTTGAGCTTGCGTAAAGTCAAATGAATTCATCAAACCAACATCATACTTTTCTTTTGCATAGTTGTAAGCTTGCTGTCTTGCTTCTAAAGTTACAGTAGCCGATTCATAAGTATTTAAAGCTCCTCTTGCATCGGTAAATGCTGTATAAACGTTACGCTGCAAATCTAAACTTTTTTGTTCTAAATCTATTTTAGATTTTTCTAAACTTACTTTATTACGCTCTACATTGTTTTTAACTGAGAAACCATTAAAAATAGGAACATTTAATTGTAAACCAAAATTATGTCCTTTATTATCACTAAACTGTTTGAATATAGGATCTGGCCCAACAGTGTACGGATTACCGTTTTCATCCACCTTAACCTGATCACTGTAACTAGCTCTTGTATTAAATCCATAAAAGCCAGAAAGTGTTGGCTGATAAGCTCCTTTAGCTATAGCAACATTTTTTTCAGCAATCTCAAGATTAGTTTGAGCTAATTTTAATTCTGTTCTCGTTTCTTTAGCTTTGTTATAGATTTCAAGTGGAGTTTGCGCTAAAATATTATTTTCATCCGATACATTAGTATCATCAACTACATCAAAATCTGCGAATTCTTTTAATTGTAAGAGCTGAGCCAAACTCAATTTAGAAATCAGTAAATTGTTTTCAGAAACTGCTATATTTTGTTTGTCTGTTGCAACGGTAGCTTTTAAGTCGAACAAATCTCCACGCGGAATGGTTCCTGCATTTACCATTTCTTCAGAACGAGCAAATCTTTTCTCATCGATTGCCAACTGTTCTTTCTTAACTTTTAAATCTTCTTTATTAGATAAAATTTGCAAAAATGCACTAGCCACATTTAAAGAAATATCTTCTTGCATTTTTAATAGCTGATAATGAGAGGCAATGATACTTAATTTTGCCTTCCTCATTGTGTTTTGATTCTGCAGACCTTTGTAGATGTCAACTCCTGCATTTATCCCAACTGAAGAGTATTGTGTAGTTTGATTACGTAAAATACCTGTTGTAACATCTTGGTTCAAACCTATGTTCCAAGAGTGAGAAGCATTCCCGTTTACAGATGGAAGATAGTTCCCTAAAGCTCCTCTTTTATCAATCTCAGCATTTTTTACATCTAATTCAGATAGTTTTACTGTGATATTATTTTCAAGTGCATATCTCACACACTCTTCTAGTGTCCATTTCTTTGATTGCGCCTGCCCAGTTAATCCGAAACCGAATAACAATGCTATAACCAGACTATTATATTTATTTATTTTCATATACTTTTAATGAAGGCGCAGTAAACCGAACTACGCAAATTTAACATTTTTAAAACCAAAAAGATCCTTAACCTTCAAATTAGCTTATTTTTTTTCTTTGTCTCCTTCGTTAATTAAGCCTTGATTCCAGATTTTAATTTTATCTGTATCATTTACACCGCTTTTAACTTGAACGTAGATTCCGTCGCTTACCCCAAGAACCAAATCTCTTCTTTGAAATTTCTGTGGAGCAGTTTCAACTTCTACATAAGGCTTTTGTGTTTTTTTGTCAAATTGAACTAAAGACTCTTTAATTGCCAAAACTTTCTCTGCTTTTTCTAAAATAATTGAAGCATTGGCACTTAAACCAGCTCTAATAAAAGTATCATCTCTGTTAACCATTTGTGCTTTGATTTCAAACTGGATTGCTCCATTTTCAGTAACTCCTTTTGGGGCAATATAGTTTAAAACTGCATCAAATTTTTTATTTTCGATTGCACCAATTGTAATCTCAATTGGCATTTTTTCTTTAATTTTTCCAACCTCAGATTCATCGATTTTTCCAATAAAAATCATTCTTCCAACATCAGCAACACTTGCAATTGTGGTTCCTTCGTTGAAGTTATTACTTTCGATAACTTGGTTACCGACTTTTACCGGAACATCCAATACCATTCCGTTAACTGTAGAACGAATTAATGTATTAGCATAACTTCCCAAAGAAGAAGTTGTTCCTGTTTTAACGATATCTAAACCTTGTTTTGCAGCCAAATAATTTTGTTTTGCCTGATTGTAAGCCAACAAAGCCGCATCATAATCATTTGCAGAAATCACATCTTTCTCAAATAATGTTTTCTGTCTTTTATAGATTTTTTCCTGATTGTCTAATGCAATTTTAGCGGTCTGAACCTGGTTTTGAGAATTGCTTACATTCGAAACGTTTGCTACAACTCTAATTTTAGCAATCATATCGCCGGCTTTAATTTTTTCACCCGCTTTGATGTACACTTCCTCAATAATCCCTGAGATATTTGGTTTGATTAGAACTTCTTCATCAGGCTGAATATTACCTGTCGCAATAGTATTTTTTACGATGGTCTTAATTTCTGCTTTTTCCGTTTTAAAAACAATCGGCGATTCTTGGTTTTTAGCATACAAATAGTAAAGCGCGCCAAAAAAAACAATTGCAATAAATATTAAAATGGTTACGGTTACTCCTTTTTTCATTTGTTCTGGGTTTAATCGATTTATTTTGATTGATAATTTATTCTGTTCTTAGTGCATCTACAGGTTTTACATTGATCGCAGTCTGTGCTGGGATAAATCCGGCAAGCAAACCAGATCCGACCAAGATGATTAATGCAACAAATACAACTCCTAAATCTACAGTTGGATTCGCAAACATAGTATTTTGATCTGGAGGCATCGAGTCTAATACCATATTTAAAACCGCTATAATTCCTGTGGCAACAGCAATTCCGAGCATACCCGAAATAATAGTTAAAAATATAGACTCTGTTAATATTTGACTTCTAATTGCTCCAGGTGTTGCGCCTAAAGCTCTTCTGATTCCGATTTCTTTTGTACGTTCCTTAACCACAATCAACATGATATTCGAAATTCCGATTACACCAGAAATCAAAACTAATGTCCCTACGAAATAGGCAATTACTTTTAAAATATTGAACAAGCTTTGCACTTTGTTAAACTGCTCGTACAAATCAAAATTTCCAACTGCCCTATCATCTGTTGGATTTATAGAATGCAATGATTTTATAATTTCTAAAATTTTAGGCTTTAAATCGGTTATAGAAGTTTCATCTTTCGCGGTAAGCGCCATCCACCCTACTTTATCGCCATAATTAAAGGCTTGCTGAAAAGTTGTAAAAGGAATAAAAATATTCTTCTGTTCCTGCTCTGCATTTCCTCCTTGTTGTTTGGATTTATAAACCCCGACTACCATAAAATTGATGCTGTTAATCTTGATATATGTTCCAACAGCTTCTTCTTCTTTTCCATAAAGTTCACTGATAACCCCTTTTCCAATTACACAGACTTTTCTTCTTTGCTCAATATCCTGCTGATTTACAAATCTTCCTTTAATGATATCCATTGGTTGCTGTTTAATCAGCTCTGGATAATCGCCATAAATTGTAAAAGCCGAAGTTTTAGTACCTCTTACAACGTTATTTGTTCCGTTAAAATCACCTAGCTGATTTCTTGGCGAAACATATAATAGATCTGGCAATGCTGCTTTTAAAGCTGTTACATCACTATTTCTAAAGTCATAACGTCTTGTTTTTGGCAAACCTTTATAAGCTTTAGAAGTAGTCTGGCTCCACATAAACATAGTATTGGTCGCAATTCCATCAAAACCTTTTTTAATACCATTTTCCAAGCCATTACCCGCAGCAAGTAAAATTACCAAGATAAAAATACCCCAAAAAACACCAAAAGCCGTCAGGATAGTCCTGAAAGGGTTGGCGGTTAAGGCCTGTAAAATCTCGTCCCAATTATCTTTTTTAAACATAATTATTCGTCTCTAAGTGCTACAATAGGTTTAATTTTGGCTGCTCTGTAGGCTGGGAAAAATCCTGCCATTGCTCCTGCAAAAACAAGTAATACCAAAGTAGTTAAAGCTACACTAAAATCTACTTCAGGATTTCTGAAATATTCACTCTGAACCATTGGCCCAACAAATTCCAATAATGCAAGACTAGCCAATAGTCCAACAAAACCTGCAATGGTAGTAATAAAGATAGATTCATGAAGAATCATCGTGATAATTGAAAAAGGCGAAGCTCCCAATGCTTTTCTAATTCCAATTTCTTTTGTTCGTTCTTTTACAATAATAAGCATGATATTACTTACTCCAACCACTCCTGCAATGATAGTACAAATACCTACCCACCAGAAAAACAATCTTATATACAAGTTTAAATCGTAAAACTGTTTGGCATCTTTAACTGAATTGTAAACTCCTACACCACCATCATCTTCAGGAGCCACAACATTTTTACTCTTCAATAAATCTTTTAAATCTTGGGTAAACTTTTCCGATTGAGCCAGCGCTTCATCATAATCTTTTGTCTTTTTTAAAGTAAAAAACAAATTGCTGATTTTGTCGCCTCCGCCAAATGTTTTCTGGACTGTAGTCAATGGCAGATAAGCACGAGTTTCTTCTCTTTCACCTCCTGGATCCGTAAAAACTCCAACTACTTTAAAGTTGATATTGTTAATCAGAATTTCTTCCCCTATTGCCTCTTTGTCTTTAAGCAAATCGTTTTTAAGTTTCATTCCAATGACAGCCACTTTTGCATTACTTTCTAAATCCTTAGCATTGATATAGCGACCTTGAACTATGGTTAAATTTTCTATTCCACCATAATCTGGATTTACACCTCTAAACTGGTAGCTTCCAGATTCCTTCCCGTAAGCAAAAGACTGTCCCCAGTAATTATTGGTTGAAGCTCTCAGATCTAATTTATCTTCAAATTTCTGTACCGATTGATTGTAATCGCTATTGCGAAATTGAATCTGTCTTCCTGGATTTAATCCTTTGTATTCTTTAGTTGTTGTTCCAGACCAAACTTCAATAATTCCAGCTGCATCACGCTCAAATTGTTTTTCAATTCCGTTTTGCAAACCTTTACCTGCCCCAAGCAGGATCACCAAAATAAAAATTCCTGAAGCCACAGAAACACCTGTTAAGAATGTTCTTAAACGGTTTTTAGAAATGGCTTCAAATATTTCCTGCCAGCGTTCAATATTAAACATAAGACGAAGCTCTAACTTGTTCTACTTTTTTATCATCGATAATTAATCCATCTTTTAGGACTACATTTCTTTTGCACATTGCTGCAATATCAGGTTCGTGTGTAACAATCAAAATTGTTTTTCCCTCATCATTAATTCCTTGAATAAGTTCCATAACTTCATAAGAGGTTTTAGTATCTAATGCCCCTGTCGGCTCATCGGCAAGCAAGACTTTCGGGTTTGATGCCAATGCTCTTGCAATAGCCACACGCTGTTTTTGACCTCCGGAAAGTTCGTTTGGCAAGTGGTGAACGTGAGAACCTAAACCTACTTTTTCCAAATATTTCATTGCAATATCGTAACGTTCTTTTCTTTTAACACCTTGATAGTATAGCGGCATTGCAACGTTGTCTAATGCAGATTTATAATTGATTAAGTTAAAAGATTGGAAAACAAAACCTAAAAATTTGTTACGGTATTTTGAAGCAAGGGTTTCATTTAATTTTTTTATCGGAGTTTTATCTAAAATATAACTTCCAGAATCGGCTTCATCCAAAATTCCCAAGATGTTAAGAAGTGTTGACTTACCAGAACCAGACGATCCCATAATCGCAACCAATTCTCCTTCTTCTATATTAAAATTAATGCCTTTTAATACATGTAATTCTGAACTTCCCATCTTATAGGATTTGTGTAAATCTTTAATTTCGATCATGGTATTGTTAAATTTTTTAGACAATAATAACGTTTTTATTAAGTAATTTATGATAATAAAAAGTTAATACTTTTGTTACCTATTTTGTATTAGACTGCATTTTTTTGTTATTGTTACACTTTTTACATAAAATATGATTGTTTTCGTAATTTTACCTCGTAATAAAAATCATCTTAAATGAAGCTTAGTTCTATTATTTCAATGTTTATAGTACTTGCGGTACTAACGAGCTGTTCATCGGCTCAAAAATTAGAAACATTAAAACCTGAACCAGACGATGCCAGTCCGTTAATTTATGACAGCAATCCTTCTTTTATTAACCTTCCTATAACCATCAAATTAAGCGATATTGAAAATCAGACCAACTCTTTGCTTAACGGTTTAATTTATGAAGACAACAACATCGAAGACGATGATATCGAAATGAAAATCTGGAAACAGGCTCCAATTAAAATTCAAAATGATCCTTCAAATCTTGACAAAAGAATCAAGACCATTTTACCGCTTAAAGCGAATATCAAGTACCGAATTGGCACAAAAAAACTGGGAGTAGAATTGTACGATGTGAGAGAATTTAACTTAAACGGAGTTATAACACTTTCCAGCGAAACGGCTTTAACCAATTGGAAACTGACCACGAAAACAGAGTTTAAATCTCTAGATTGGAACGAAAGTCCAACTATGACCATATTTGGCAAGAACATGCCAATTACGTATTTGATAAATCCTGCGATTTCTATTTTTAAAAGCAAATTGGAAAAGAAAATAGACGAAGCAATTGAAAAATCAATGGATTTTAAACCTAATGTTCTTCAAGCGGTTGAAAAAATCTGCACTCCTTTTCAGATGAGTGACACTTACGAAAGCTGGTTACGAATTGTCCCTATCGAAATATATTCGACAAATGCCAAACTTAAAAACGATTCATTCCTACTTGACATGGGTATGAAATGCAACATGGAAACTATCGTTGGCAAACAGCCAGAATCAAAATATAGCGCTAGTAAAATTGTTCTGAAACCTGTTGCTAAAATTCCAAATCAGATTTCTGCCAATATTGCCGCCATTTCAAGTTATGTAGATGCCTCTAAAATTATGACCAAGAATTTTGCAGGTCAGGAATTTGGTTCTGGCAGTAAAAAAGTGACTGTAAAAAATGTTTCTATCTGGCATAAAGATGGCAAAATGGTAATTGCTCTAGACGTTTTAGGCTCTATCAACGGAACACTTTATCTGAATGGCTTTCCTTCATATAATGCTCAGACAAAAGAAATTTACTTTGAAAAATTAGATTATGTTTTGGACACCAAAAGCAAATTGATGCGCACAGCAAACTGGCTTGCACAAGGCTACATTTTGAGAAAAATGGAAGAAAGCTGCCGATATTCTATTCAGCCGAATTTGGATGAAGGCAAAAAAAGCATGGCAAGCTACCTGAAGAATTACTCGCCAATGCCAGGCGTATTTGTTAACGGAAAAATGGAAGATATTCAGTTTGATAAAATTCAGCTAACCAATCAGGCCATTATAGCTTTCATCAAAATAAACGGAACAGTGAATGTCTCAGTTAACGGACTTAAATAAAAAAAAGCAGTGTAAAATTACACTGCTTTTTTCTTTTTAGAATACATTCGATAAATCAAATATCCTATTATCAATACGAGTAAATATGGAATCACCATTAGGTAAACAATCCCATCATTTACTGCTTCAGCTTTTTTAATATTAGAATCTCCACCTAACGCAGCACGACACATCGCACATTGGGCATTAACTGAAATTCCAATTAAAAAAATACAAATCCCAAGAATGAAACTTTGGAATCTGGAATTTGATTTTTGGATTTTATTTTTAGTGTACATAATAAGGCGAAATCATTAAATAAACCACTACTCCCGTTACAGCAACATACAACCAAAGCGGAAAAGTGATTTTAGCTATTTTTCTATGTCTGTCAAAACGTTGTGCAAGCGCTCTTACGTACGTAATTAAAACAAGAGGAATAATGGCAATTGACAGTAAAATATGCGTTATAAGAATAAAGAAATAAATGTAACGCAACGCCCCTTCTCCTCCATACTTTGTAGAATCCGAAGTCATATGATACGCTACATACATAACCAAAAACGCAACCGACAATGCAATTGCAAAAGTCATTAATCTTTCGTGTAATTTTTGGTTTCCCTTTTTAATTGCTAAAACAGCCCAAACCAGTACTACAGCTGTAATACCATTTGTAGTTGCATAAATAGGAGGTAAAAAAGATAGGGGCTCTATATTAACTCCAAAATCTTTTAATTTAACTCCAAACAAAATTGCTACAACAACAGGGATTATTATTGAAACCGCAATAATAAATTTACTAAATTTTTTCTCTAAAGTATTATCTTCCATTTTTATTCTGCTAATAAAATTTTAATGTCTTCTTGAATATCTCTTACTCCTTTTTTATCTAGACCATCATAATAAATATTCGGATTTCCGTATTCATCTTTTCTGCAGCGGATATTTCCATCTTTATCAATTAAAGCAAACAAACCAGAATGCTCAAATCCACCGCTTACTTTATCATTTTCTCCTGCATAAAGATTAAAGCCTTTATTAGACAAATCCATAATTACGTTTCTGTCTCCAGTCAAGAAATTCCAATTAGAAGACTTTACCCCAAGTAATTTTGCGTGATCTTTTAAAACCTGTGGCGTATCATGTTTTGGATCGATTGTAATCGAAACAATTCCGAAGTTCGGATTTCCGAAAAAGGTCTTTTCTATCTCCAGCATACTCATATTCATCTTTGGACAAATTGATGGGCAAGTTGTGAAGAAGAATTCCAAAACATATACTTTTCCTTTATAGGTTTCATTTGAAACTTTAACATTATCTTGGTTTGTCAATTCGAATTTTGGCGCTGGGCCAATTGTCAAAAGTTTAGCTTCTTTGGAAGATTTTGCTCCAACATTATCCAAACGGTTTCCTTTTACTACGTCCCCGTTTTTAATTCTATCAACAATTTTAGGTACGGCGTAAATCCCAAAAATCAGAATGACAAAAGAGATCCCAATATATGATTTGTTCTTAAACATTATAAATGATTATTAAAGTTGCTTTGTAGCGTTATGATTCTTCTTTAAAGCGGCGCGGTATTCGTAAAGGATAATCTTAAAGTCATCCAGCATTTCATTGCTTAACTCAGACGGATGAAAAGTATCGTAGCCTTCTTTGTATTCTTTAGGATCCTTTCTTCCTCTTAAATTACGTTCTTTATCAATAATATAAACATTGGAAGTTCCAAGATTCTCATTCAGTTTTTCTTTTAAATGTAATCCGTCATAAAATTTCTGAATATCTTCTTTTGAAGCAAAAACAAAGTTCCAGTTTTTAACATCTGTAAAAGGAGACAAAGCATCAACAATTTTTTGAGCTTCCGCTTCAGTTCCAGTTGGACACAGCACTACAAACTGAAGATCTTCAAAACCATTATAACGTTTGTAGATTTTTTCGTTTAAATTGAAATAATTACCTCTATTTTCAAGAATGTTTGTACCAGAAAAACCTAATACTGTAATTTTTTTATCAAGGGAGATTTTTTTTCCGTTTAATGAATTCCAATTTCCAAAATCAGCCACTTTAGGTGTTATTACAGGAAGTGTCGTAAAACTATTTACACCAGAAGCAAAAAATAAATACGCTACAATTGGCAATACAAAAAGTACAAAGAGAACTATATTTTTTTTCATTGTATTAACGGAGAATTATTGAGGTACAAAAATAAAAAAATCCCGATGTTATCGGGACTCTTTTCGAATTAATATCATGTTAAAAATTCCATTTAATAGTAGAATCTTTAAAAACCCCATAAATATAATGTCCTTCTGTTAACAGAATAAACAATAAATATAAAACTAGGAAGATAACAGGAGAAACTACAGACCATCTAAGGCTGCTTTTTTCACCTTCCATGTGCATAAATGCCCATACAATATAATATGCTTTGAAAATTGTAAGGATATAGAAAATCCAGTTTAACAAATTCAAACCAATAAAATGAGTAAATTCTAATGATGCAGGTTTGTAGATACCTAAGATAACTTCAATTGTAGTTACTACTGAAAGCAATCCGAAAACAAACCAGATTCTTTTTGTATTTGATACGTGCTCGTGTGACATAATAATTAAATTCTAAAATTAAACTAGGTAGAAAACTGTAAATACAAATACCCAAACTAAATCTACGAAGTGCCAGTATAATCCAACTTTTTCTACCATCTCGTAGCTTCTTCTCTTCTCGTAAGTACCTAATAATACATTAAAGAAAATAATGATATTGATGATAACTCCAGAGAATACGTGGAATCCGTGGAAACCTGTAATAAAGAAGAAGAAATCAGCAAATAATTTATTACCGTACTCGTTTCTAATCAAGTTAGCACCTTCTACTACATATTTAGCACTAGCTAAATGTTTTTCAGATTCTTCTCTTGATAAGATTGTCTTTTTCTTTTTATCTGTAAGTTTTTCTGTTCTTATTAAAATTTCAGGATGAGCTTTAAAACCAGCCTGAACTTCAGCAACTGTGTAAGTAGGAAGAGTCTGAGCATCTTCCATAAACCAAGTTGATTTGCTTCTTGTTAAAGCTTCTCTTTGCTCTGGCAATTTAACAGCAAAATCAGCTAAAGCTACTCTTTTACCATCTTTATCCACAAATTGAAGTAAACTTCCTCCAACTGTTTCAACTGCACCATATTCTCCTTTAATGAAGTTTTTCCATTCCCAAGCTTGAGAACCAACGAAAATTAAACCTCCAATAATAGTTAAGAACATATAGATTGCAACTTTTGTCTTTTTCAGTTGGTGTCCTGCATCAACAGCTAATACCATTGTCACAGAAGAAAAGATCAAAATAAAAGTCATTAAAGCTACATAATACATTGGAGCCGCAACACCATGCATAAATGGGAAGTGAGTGAACACTTCATCAGCCAAAGGCCAAGTTTCGATAAATTTAAATCTAGAAAAACCATAAGCTCCTAGAAATCCAGAGAATGTTAAGGCATCTGATACGATAAAAAACCACATCATCATTTTACCATAACTTGCTCCTAAAGGCTCATTGTGACCGCCTCCCCAAGTTTTTTCGTCGTTGTTTGCAGTAGTAACTGTCGCTCCCATAAAAGATATTCGTTAAAAAGTTCCCAAATTTACGTTTTTTTCTTATTTAAAGAAATATAAAAATAAAAATAAATATACCCATAATAAATCCAAAAAGTGCCAATACATCGCACCTAGCTCTATCCCAAGAGTTTGAGTCGAATTGTATTTTTGTTTAAAATGATTATAAATTATAATTAAAAGTGAAATTAATCCGCCAGCCAAGTGCAACAAGTGTGTAACTGTCACCACATAAAGGAAAGTTGTAGTAATCGAACTACCTTCTCCTGTAAAGTAATACCCTTCAGCAACGATTTGTCCAAATCCTTTGAATTGCAATACCACAAATAAAACCCCTAAAGCTAAAGTGCCAAGAAGCAATCCTGTAACTGCGCTTCTATTGTCTTTCTGAATAGCTTTTTTTGCCAAGTGAAAAGTAACGCTACAAGCAATAATTACTGCTGTACTCCAATAGAAAGCAGAAGGAAGTTCAAAATTCTTCAACCAGTCTGCTCTTGATTTACTTACTACAAATGCGCTTGTCAAACCAGCAAACATCATGGTCATACTAACCATTGCGAAAAGCAGAATCAGTTTTGCTGATTTTGATTTTCTTACTTGTTCTTCATTTGTTTTTAATGTCATTTCCATAACTATCTTAAAAATTTATCTACTATAAATACAATCTGCAGAAGTGAGATGTAAGAAACACTCACCAGCATTAATGTTCTCGCTGCTTTTGGAGTTCTCAGCTTATACAAACGAACTGCATAAAAAAGCATCCAAATCCCCAACAGAAACACTAAAACCGCTGCAATTGGAGAAATAAACAATTGTCCCGTAAAACCTAATACTGGTAATAACGAAGCTATAATAAGCCAAATTGTATACAATATGATTTGCAATGCTGTCCCTTTATCTTTTTTACCTGTCGGAAGCATAAAAATTCCTGCTTTCTCATAGTCTTCATATAAAAACCATCCGATAGACCAAAAGTGTGGAAACTGCCAAAAAAATTGAATTAAAAATAAAGTTCCTGCCTCAATACCAAATTCGCCTGTCGCCGCTACCCAGCCCAACATGAACGGAATCGCACCAGGAAAAGCTCCAACAAAAACAGATAACGAAGTTACTGTTTTTAATGGCGTATAAACACTTGTGTATAAGAATATAGAAATTGCAGCAAACATTGCCGACTTCGCGTTTATCGTATAAAGAAGCGCAATTCCAACAATAGTAAGCAGGCTCGCCACTAACAAAGCCACTTTAGGAGACATACGCCCTGAAGGAACGGGACGATTTTTAGTACGATCCATTAAAGAATCGATATCTTTTTCTATTACTTGATTGAAAGCGTTTGAAGCTCCAACCATACAATAACCGCCAACTGCCAAAACAGCCAAAACACTCCATTTAAAAGGATGATCAGCATCTACTCCCAATAAATATCCAGCAATAGAAGAGAACAAAACACTAATAGCCAAACCCGCTTTAGTAATCTCCTTAAAATCTAGAAATATTGATTTGATTGATAATGTATTTTTTGCAGCGTTCAATACCGTTGTATTTTGTGTATTTTTTTTTGAGTGGTGCAAATGTACAAATTAGATTGTAGAATATTAACCTATAAAAATAGATTTTTTTCAATAAAACCTTTACAAATTAAGATCTCAGCATTCTTTAACACTATTATTTCGAAAAATCTTATTAAAAAGACTAGTAATCGAAATACCAGTTAAAAATATCTGAACGTAAACCAATACTAAACCAAGTGGTACTTTGTTTAAAAGTTGTCGCTGTTTCTTGAGTCGGGTCAAAATTTCTGTAGATTAAACTTCCAAACAATTTCAAATTTGTCATTGGGTTAATTAAATATCCTCCTTGAATATCAGCAATAAAAACATTAGTTTTATTTCCTTGTCCAATTTTGACACCTGTATCATAAGGACGTTTTACATCATAGCTTTTATAAATATTTCCGCCATAGTTATATGAGTCTGTAGCGGTATCAAAATCTAAGCCTCTTGTGCCAACAGTCAGTTTGGCATCGGCAAGCCAGCGCCCTTTATGATATCTTGCAATTGCAATAAGTTCTTTAAAATTACCTCCCCATTGGTGTCCAACACTCTGATTGTTGTGTCCGTAATTTGTAATAACGGCACTGTGCGAGTATACATAAGGACGCACTCGGTTGTACTCAACCTGCACTAACAAATCTTTTACATTAAATGCATTAAAGTATTTTGCTCCAAACTGAAATCCAAATTTGTTTTTCCAGCTTTGATTTCCTGCCCCAACATCAGAAACAGAAAACTCGTCAATCAAAAACTGCGAATACAGATTTATACTATTATTCCATTTGTATTTACCAGTAATTCCTAAAAGCGCGTTTCCACTTTTAGATGAAGAACCAAATTCTACCGCTCTGTAGAAGATAATCGGATTCACAAAATTAGCATCAAAACCTCTGTTATTAGTATTTGTCCAAACTACAGATTCAAAAAACCCTAAGTTTACTCTATTGGAAACATTCCAGCTCAAATAGTGATTGGCCATGAATTTTGTTGCGTAAGTCTTTTCGGCCGTTACTTCTGGACGAACATCTTTCATCCACATATACGTATTGGTGTATTTGATTTTCCAGAATTTGGTATTCAGTTTAAAATATGGATACGGACTTGCCCCATCGCTTTCTAACAAAGAACGATAACCGTCACCAATAAAATTTCTTCCGTAACCCAATTGAAAATCAAATATTTTTCCTGGTGCGAAAGTAATATTCGCTTCCGCTAAAGGAAAATCGTAAGCATCTGTTTTGAATCTTTTTGCAATTCCAACTCCTGGAATGATCGCTGGATTTCCTCCTGATGGCTTAATAGATTCAGCATAATCGTTAAAATATCCTGCAAATCTTCCTTGGCTTTCAAAAAATGTAGTCGTAAAGTTGATCTGTTTTCCCAAACCTCCTCTAAAATTAAGAGCTCTGGTATTTACGTAAGTGTAAGAAGCATCCAAATCTGAAGCTTTACCCATTTGTAAATCTACAATCGGATTTAAGGCAAACCAATAGTCTTCTCCCTGAATCTGCACTAAATTTTCATTCCACCATTTTCTTCCTAACCAAGTCGATGTCTTTTTCTGCAACGATTCATTCACTGCTCTCAAATTATAATACTTTGAAACCTCAGCATAAGTATATGGCTTAGAAGCTGTATGGTTATTGCTTCCAACTTGATTCATCTCTGCATCAAACTGAGCATAATAACTATGCGAAAAAGGAATATTTAAATGACTTTCAAATTCTGGATTATTGTATTTTTTGTATACAATACTATCCAATTCTGTCATTGGTTTTTCGGCTGGTTTTAAAATTTCTGCCGCCGCCTGAGCTTCTGCTTCAAGCTGTGCCGCACTTTTTAGCGGAATATCGATAGAAATTGTATATTTAGAATACGTTGGTTTTCCGTTGTAAGTTGAAGGTTTTATTTTTGGAAATGTCCCAAAAACCCTTTTAGCTTCTTCAGACAATTCTTCTGCTTCTGCAGAGACATAAATTACTTTAAATTCTCCTTCTGCATTTACTTCAAAAAGTAATTTTACTGCCCCTTTATAATTGCTCTGTTTTAATTTTTCTGGCACTTGAAAATTGTTAAAAACAAAATCTTGAACTTCTTTATAAAAACAGGTTTCTAATTTTTTACTATCTAAATTTTCGCAGTTAGGAAAAACTGGAAACATTTCTGCCGTAAAACCGGGTTGAACTGAAGAATTGCCATTTTGCTGAGAAAAAACAATAGAGAATGAAAAAATTAAGACAAGGGACAAAAAAAACTTATTCACTTAAAATTGGGGTATTTATTTAATATTGATTTGGGGAAATTTCTCCGTTGGCAATTGCTTTCGCAGCCGAAGTTCCGATACGTTTTACTCCTAAACGAATCATCTCAGCCGCTTCTTCAAACGAACGGACTCCGCCGGCAGCTTTTATTGAAAGCGGAGAAGCATTTTCGAGCATCATAATTATTGATGGAACCGTTGCGCCATTCGGAAGGTCATTTTCTGTTTTGTAAAAACCAGTAGAAGATTTTACAAAAACCGATTCAAAATCATCTTCTTTAAAATTAGATACTACAACATGTTTTATTAAGGCAGATAACTGTATAATTTCTTTATCTGTTAAGGCTGCAACTTCAATAATCCATTTTACTGTTTTATCGTTTGCTAATCCAATTTGTGTTCCGATCAGGATTTCTTTTTTTACTAAATCGAGATCGCCATTTTTGAATGCTTCGTAATTACATACAAAATCTAAATCATCTGCTCCGTTAGCAATGGCTTCATTTGCTTCTTTAATCTTCTCTTCTAGGCTTGACTTTCCTTCAGGAAAATCGATTACGGTTCCAATTAACAAAACGGAATTGGCTTCTACAATCATTTCTTTTGCCATTGCCACATATTCCGGGCGAATCATAATCAGCTTGAAACCTTCATGAATTGCTTCGGCAATTGCATTTTTGACCACAATAGTATTTTCTGCTTCCGAAAGACCAGCTTGCGATGCAGTTTTTAAATACGTAGAGTCCAAATATTGCTTTACATTCATTATGATTAAAGTTGCAGGAAACCAGCACAAAAGTACATTTTATATTGAAAAAACATAGCTTTTTAACTGCTTGATTTTCTTGTAATAAAAAACCCACCGAAGTGGGTTTTATAATTATATTTTATCGATTTGCTTTTTAAATCCTATTGCAGAGAAAACTGCCACAACTGCTCCAAGCGCATTTGCCAAAACATCTGTAACATCTGAAGCTCTTGTAACTGTAAGAGCACTTTGGAGAATTTCGATTGTGATTCCAAAAAAGACAGAAAATATAAAAGAAATCAAATACGCTTTATAATCGTCTGCATCTTTTCCTTTTAATTCTTTTTTGAAAAATAAAATCCACGAAATTGTAAATCCAAAATGAAAACAGAAATGAACAATTTTATCAATACTTGGAAAATTAACCGCCGGTATATTACTAGAATCTGTAAGACAAAAATAAGTAATGATTCCAGAGCAGATAATTGCCCAAATTAATAAGAGTTGTTTAGGCACCGATTAAATTTTTATAAGCTTCATCAGACAATAAAGAATCTATTTCTGATGCATCAGCAATTTTTATTTTAATCATCCATCCAGCTCCGTAAGGATCTGAGTTTACTGTCTCAGGAGCACTTTCTAAATCGTCATTAAAAGCAATGATTTCACCTGTTAATGGCAAGAATAAATCAGAAACTGTTTTTACAGCCTCAACAGTTCCAAAAACCTCATCTTTTGAAAGTGTCTGATCTAAAGTTTCTACTTCAACATACACGATATCTCCTAACTCTTTTTGTGCAAAATGAGTGATTCCCACTGTTGCAACATCACCTTCGATGCTAACCCATTCGTGATCTTTTGTGTACTTTAAATTTGCTGGTATGCTCATAATAGTTGTGTTTGAAAATTGATTGTTTAAAATTTAAGCCACAAATGTAATAATCTTCTAATAAAATCTAGTTTAGAAACTCAAATTTAATTTCCGAAATTATAACGAAGTGTGAAACCTGATCTGATATTCGTTAAAGGGAAAGAAGTCGAAATAACTGCTTTCGAAAACGAATGGTCATAATAGAATATTGCTGTTAAGTTTTTACTGAATGCATAATCTGCCGTCAATTTCAACGTCCAGATATTCTGTCCTGCTGCCAGCTGATTATTATCGTAATCTAAATAGCGAACCAGAGTTTCGTTATTTCTATATGAAAAATCGGCTTTTATGTTGATATCACTTTTAATAATTCCAGTTGGATTATCTGCCAATCTTGATGAAATAATTACGTCTTTAAAACGGTATCCTACTCCTACAACGTACTCTACTCCTCTTACTTCGGTCAATAAATTATTGTCAAAACTCATAGACAAAGCACGATCTTTTTTAACTTCTGTCAATAAGCGGAATGAATTCTTCAACTCAAAATCAACTCTAAGAAGCGGACTAAACTGTTCTACTAAGTTGACATTAGACATAATGGTTTTATTGAAGAAGTTCGTATTTACATCTTGGCCCGTTGGATTTTCATAATAATCAAAATTAGATCTAAACTGGCTAATCGTATATGATGCTCTATAATTATGCTGTAAAGAAAAACGTCTAAAATGATCTTTGAAATATTTATAGCGCATTAATCCATTATACTTCACATTCCAGTTCGGAATAGGGAAACTTCTAAAAATACCCGTTGAGCTCTTAGAAGCGTCTGCTCCAGTATAAGCCGCCATAAACGAAGGCAATAAGACAGCCTGATTACTTTTTGAGAAACCAATAGGATATCCTTCATTGGCTACATATATTTTATAATTAGGATCTGTTTCTGCCGGAATTGGGTTATTTGCATCTCCATATCTAGGAATTTCTCCGCCACCATAATGCTGTTCTGCCAAACGGTTTGCAATAACCAAACGATTGCTTCTAAAATCATCAAATGCAGACGATTCCGTTTCTGTACTTGTTGAAAAAGCCGTTTTAATTAATACGGTCGAAATAGAAAACATTCCGTAAGTATATGGAGACAACGGCACATATTCATTTGTTGCAGGATCTACACTATATTGTTCTGACGAGTTTTCAGAATAAGCACGATCCATGGCCAAATCAATTTTTAAATCTGGCAGTAAATCTACGTTTGCCGTTACTTTTAACAGTTTGTTGCTTACCTGCGTAAAGTTTTGGTTAAAATTCTGATAGCTGGTCAACCATCCGTTTTTAGCCGCTTCAAAACGCACATCATCTTGGCTACCAAATACAAATCCCAAAGAAGGTTTAGATGTACCAAAGAAACCTACACCAGGAATGTAACCTGGTAAAACTGTTCCGCTGTTTTTGGTATAGTTAATCTGAACGTTTTTAATACTTGTCAACACTCCTATCAAACCATCATAAAACGGGTTACTGCTTGTAACTGGTTTAGCCGTGTTTACAATTTTCTCACCTGGCTTTGGCGGCGCAGCAGGTTTTGCTTTTGCTGGTTTTGAACCTGGCGTTAGACCTAAATATTTATACAGTGTATTCATATTTAATGTCGTAGAGAAAGTGTTCGAATTTGCATTTTGAACTGTATTTCCTAAGTCCCAAGACACTCCATTTTCGTCAACATATTGCGAAAGCGCAGTTGATGATCTCTGCCAGTTATAATCGGCTGTATAAGAATAAGTCGCTTTTACAAAACTAAATATTGGAATTTTATTAATTGGAATATCATAATTCAAAACCAATTGCTGTAAATGCTGATTTGGTATACCAATGTCAAAATAATCATCCCAGATATTAAAATCTTCTTTTGGCGTATTATCGTCATTCAAGAAATTTCTAACAATATTGTTTGATGCTGCTGTATAGTTCAGTTTTAATGATTTTGTCAAATTAAATCCAAATCCATATTGGTAATTAAATGCAAAATTTCTTCTATAAAGCGGATCAAGTCCGATGCCTTGAACGTCTTCAACTTGTCTATATTGCTGACGGTTGCTTTGTCTTAAAATATTAGTATTAAACGAAACATTTGAAGGAAGATAATTAAAGTTAAAGTCACTCAGCATTTTCCAATAATCACTTTTTTTCATGAACTGGGTTTGCTTAAACGGCACCACCTCTTTTGGCTGGAAAGTATAAGCATAGTTTACAGCAGTATTAGACTGTTCATCATTATAATTCTCCACTTCATAATCGTGTCTTTCCACCTGATTGTATGATTGAGAAAAAGTAAAGTTTTCTACATCGTAAACATGAGGTTTCTTCTCTGGCGCTCTATCTTTTCGTACTCCAATAAAATTGATGCTTTTACGCTTAGTGTAATCAACTGCACGTGTTCTAATATTTTCTTTTTCTGCTGGATCTGTAGTTTCTTTAATCAATTGATCTAACTTGATATCCTGATTAAATGGATCGTATTCTGGCGTAATAACTTCTTCTCCAATTGCATAATTGAACGGAAGATTAATACCCCATTTTGGAGGCAGCAACTTTCCTAAATTTATATTGGTTACAATGTTATACTGCTGAATATCTTCACGGTCTCTTTCGTTTGCTCCCTGTTCCAGAGAACCAAAACCAATCGTGCTCTTTTTACCAGACGCAGACAATGTCATTAAGTCGGCCATATTGGTGTCTACATTCAATAATGCAGCCATACCACCCTTGTTTTCTAAGTCTGACATACGAAGTTCGTTAAACCAAACTTCTCCCATAATATCTTTATGATTAGCCGCACTTTTTACTCCGACCATTAAATTTCGAACTAAACCAAAGTTTGGATTTCCTTTAATACCCAATGTTAATTTACCGTCTTGGTCACCGCCTTTAACATCTGGATCTCGATCTGGATAATAAATACCATTTATATCTCTTTTTGGCGAATTGATATCGATATTCATTCCCAAAATCTTCATTCTTGTCAATAAAGACAAAGCTAAATCAATATTATTTTCTTCTAGCCAAACCTGATCGGCACTGATGGTACAAGATCCGCCTGTTCTTGTTACTTTTAATGGAATCTCTACCTGATAAAAGTTTTGCGTAAAGTCGTTACCAAAACGAATAAATCCGATCATTTCATCATCTAAAAGCTGAGTTTCATTTGGAAGCGATTCCGCGTGAAGGAACATTTTCAGCTTTTTGTACTGCCGCATATCAACACTTACATTCTTGAAAACCGCTCTAGAATCTTGATATTCTAATCCTGTACCTCCAATTCTAACTGCTAACGACTGCTCATTTTGGTTAATGATTGTATTGTTATTGTACAATTGTTCTCTTTGAACTCCTGGCGGAATAACATAGTTTACAGGACATTTTGTACCGTTTTCTTGAATATTTACAGCCGCAACATCAAATTGGGTTCCATCATCATCAGGATTAGTGTCGTTTGCATCTAACGTCCCTGTGTATTTTCTCCATTCTCCTCTAACTAGATCTAAAGCTCCAAAACGAACTGTCATTTGATCATTAAATCCAGTCATAAACATACGCATGAAACGAATCGATCTAAAGTCTGTAATATTTCCGATGGTATTTTGAGGTTTAGAAACTGGAATCTTAAATTGAATCCATCTTGCATTGGTTGAACCTCCATTCGGAAGTTCTACGTTTTGAACGTCTCTAATATCCGTAATGTAATTTTCTCCAACTTGCATTCCCGGTCTCATATCAATACTGTATTCATAATACGCATTGATTGTACTCATGGTATTGTCACGATTAATATCTTCAACATCTGGAAGAGTTGTCGAACCACGGTTCGGATCATCAACACTTACTGCAGAGTTTCCTTCTGTTCCGTTGTATCTTTTATATCGCTGTAAAACGCCTCCTTCTGTATTTAAGAAGTATTTATAGTTATCCGCCGCAGGATCTTCTTCTCCTGCATAGTTGGTATAAATCGATGCTTCTTTTGCATCTGGCAAACCGTCTAAACCGACATCTTGATTCTTACGATTGTCTGGATTGGTATCAAATGCATAAATCAAGGATTGAGATGCTGGCACGTCTCCCCAAATTGGCTGAGGGTTTACCATAATTTGATCTGGTCCTAAACCATTTTCGTATTGTTTTCTTCCGTCTTTTAAAACGTCTTCGGAAACTTCACCTAAATTGAAATAGATTTTTCCGTTGTTAGTTGGCAATGCTTGTCCAGTACCAACATAAGGATCAAGAACCCAAAACTGAATATATTCAACATTCCCCTGCTCAAAGTTAGTTGAGTTTAATGCACGCATAATTCCACCAAAATTGGCAGATGGATTACCTAAAGCAAAATCAGGGTTATTATTATATGGCCCTCTATCTGATGGATAATAGGTTAAATCCAAAGTATTAATCACCTGAATCTGTCCTTGTGCAATATCTGTATTTGGATAAAGCTCTTTACTATAAATTCTTCTGGTTGTATTTAAAGATAAATCATCATTTGAAATTCCAGATGGTTTTGAAGTATAAAAAATCGGGTCAATACTATACCAAGACAACTTAGCACGTTTGTAACCGTACTCTAGTGTATTTGAATTAGCGTTAAAAGTGTTATCGTTAGCCGAATTAATAAATGGTGTCGAAGCCAGACTCCAAGCATAAGCAGATCTCATATCGATCGTAGTCTGAGTTCCTTCAAAATCATCAATATAAATAGTAGCCTCGCCTTCGAAATCACTTGCTTTTGGAGCGTCTGGCTTCAAAAATGCAATTTCCCCACGAATCGAAAGATTAGAAGGAACATCTGTATCTATATTTGGCAGTTTATTAGCTAATCTTGTTAAAAACGGAACTTCTGTTGAGTAATTTCCATTAAAACCAAAAATGGTATTATTTACAGATTCTTGTCCGTAGCTTGATTTTTGAGTAAAAGGGCGTTCTGTCATTTTTAAGAAAGTACCTCCCACAACAAACTTTTCAGAGATTTTATGTTCAATATTGAATCCCATGAATCGTCTTGTCTGTTGTCCAAAAATTGAATTGTTCTCTAACGAAACCTCAATTGGAGTATTAGAAGCTTGAAGTGATGGATCTAATATCTGTACTCTTCCTAATTGATAATCGACACTATAATCTATACCTTCTACCAAAACTCGTCCTGCAGCTGTTACAACCACAGATCCTTGAGGCACGTTGAAGGCGCCAATAGGAATTCCATTACTTCCAGAAGATTTATACTTACCTCTTAATAAGAATTTGTTTTTATCGCTATCCTGCAAAGCACCCGCCTGAGTGTTTCGATACATATTTCTAAACACATACTTTCTCTGGTTTGGGTTGTATGTACTTGGATCATTATAATTTTCACCAGTTCCTGTGTTTAATTTTCTAAATAAAAGTTCTCCAAAAGGTTCTTTTGTCGTAAAAATAATTCGTGCGTTCTGTACATCTACAGTTACTCCTGGCACATAATCAAAGAATCCGTCTCCTCCGGTCTGCGGGTCATTATTGTAATTTAAACGGTCAAGATTAAAAACATTCAATAATGGCGTTTGATCTAATTTATCATCTGGTGCAGGATTTGGAGGGAAAGAGCTTCCTTGAACCGGCGTAATATAATTGATTGGAGATGGATCTGTATAAAGAATATTAAGTCTGAAATCTTCTTGTTTGATTTGGTAGGCTTGCGGAATTTGATAGACATTTTTCATCATCAAGTTCCAAACCGGATTCTGTACGTTTGTCAAACTACTTTTCAGCATTTTCAAAACCAAACTCTGTGTTATAATAGCTTGATTTCCATTATTATTTCCTGTAACTACCGTTCCATCGACACCATCACTACCAAATTCCCCAACTTGGTACACTTTTCCTCCAACCGTATATTCAAATGCAACTGCCAAAATCTCATCATTGGCCAAGCGTTGCTGTAAAGAGATATAACCCAATTGTGGATTGAAAGTATATTCTTGCGTCGTTAATTTTCTAGCATTTTCTAGAACAGAATAATCTGTGCCTTCATTTGTATTCGCATTATTAAATCCAGATTTTGCTGTTACAATTTCTCTAATGTTAGAATTTAAATAGCTTCCCGGTTTTCCAATTGCTGCAGGATCGTATTTATTATTGGTATTGTCTGTTGGAGAATCTATAGGGTTATTAAAGAAACCTGTTGGATCTGTAATTACAACCACTTCGTCATCTGGAACTCCAGAAACCTGGCCTTCTCCTAAATCCTGAAGTGCAATAATATTTCTTAAGTTGTTATTTCCTGTTGTGATTCTGTTTTGCTTATTGGTTACCCAAACTTCAATCCTTGTAACTTGAACACGGCTGTCGATTAATGGATAATTTTTTAGCGAAGCATCATACTTATTTCTAAAGTATTGTGATAAGAAGAAATGTCGGTCATTATCATAATCTAAAGCAAATAAATCAAAGTTTTGCACGGTTCCGCCACCTTCTGCGACTATACTTTTGGTTTGAGACTTTTGTTCTGAGAAAACTCCAGTAACAGTTGTCTTACCAAATTGCAGCTGTGCTTTGACCCCAAATAAACTTTGCGCGCCTCGAATAAGTGTACTGTTTAAAGGCATGCTGACGTTACCTACCTCAACTTTCTGAACAATGTCGTCTTCTGAAGGCGTATACGCCAGTTTAAATAAGTTTTGAAAAGCAAACGTTGATTGTGTATCGTAGTTGGCATTTACTTCAAGACGAGTTCCAATTTTACCCATCAAACTCATACTGATCCTTTGATCAAAATCAAAAGTGAGTGAAGATCTGTTTCTTGGAGAAAATGAAGGATTATCTTGTTTAGTATATCGCAAACCCAAGTCCATTTCTACTGATCCTGTGGGTTTTACATCTATAGTGTTACTTCCAAAAATACTTTCGAACAAACTCGAATTGATATAATATCTTGGCAATAAATCTTTTTTGGCAGCTTCGGCACCAGCTTTTTTGCCATCAATGGCATCCGATTTTTTTCTAAAATAATTTCGTCTAGATTCTTTTAGAACTAAATCTTCGTATTCTTTTGGCGTTAAAATTAAAGGGTAATTGATAGAAAAACCATCTACAGAAGTGGTGTAAATATAGCGATCTGTAATAGGATCGTACTTATATGCCGAAAGTACACTTGGAGGATCTTCGAGATCTATCTTACCTACTGAAAACTGAGTTTTAGTTGTATCTTGAGTTACCGGTGTAACCTGTGCACGCAAAACATTACCGCAGAGCAATACCAGCAACAAAATACAAATTTTACGCATAGAATTCTTTTATATAAAATGAAAATTATAAGCTTTTTAAAGCCTTTTTGATAATTGTTTCAGCAGTAGCTTCAGGATCTTCTTTTACGATTCTTTCTACCACTTTTTCAGAAGCTTTTCGCACAAAACCTAGAACTTCTAGAGCAGATAACGCTTCATCTCGATTTCTATTGTTTTGAACAGCAAAAACTTCATCTATATCATACAATTTAACAACTTTTTCCTTTAAATCAAGTATAACCCTTTGTGCTGTTTTGTTTCCAATCCCTTTGATAGACTGAATTATACCTACATCTCCAGATGCAATGGCATTTATAATTTGCTTTGGCTCTATAGACGAAAGCATTGTTCTTGCGATTCCAGCTCCGATTCCTGAAACAGAAATCAGCATCCTGAAAATTTCACGCTCGGTTTTTTCGGCAAAACCATATAAAGTATGCGCATCTTCTTTAATTTGAAGATGCGTATACAATTTTATATTTTCAGAATTTGGAATTAAAGAGAAGGTATGCAGCGATATATTCACCTGATAACCAACTCCTCCACAATCAATTACAACCTCTGTAGGATTCTTTTCTACTAATCTCCCCTGCAAATGTGCTATCATAAATATAGTTTATTAGTATCAAATATAACAAAAATGCCATAAAACTACGACAAATTTGTTCAATCCTTGTAAGAACGTTTTATTGTGTTATTTTATTCTTTTTAATTTCTTTTTCTTGTGCATCAATAACGGCAATTGCTGCCATATTCACCATTTCTTCAACGCTAGCACCCAATTGGAAAATGTGAACTGGTTTACCCATACCCATCATAATAGGCCCAATTGAGTTCACTTTATACAATTCTTTTAATAATTTATAAGTGATATTTGCTGACTCTAAATTAGGGAAAACCAACGTATTTACTTTTTTTCCAGCTAATTTAGAAAATGGGAATTTCTCTTGAAGCATTTCTGGATTCAAAGCAAAATCTGCCTGAATTTCTCCATCAACAATTAATTCTGGATGATTTTTATGCAAGTAAGCTACAGCTTCTCTCACTTTTGATGCGCTCTCACTTGTTGAAGAACCGAAGTTTGAGAATGAAACCATTGCAATAACTGGCTCAATTCCGAACATTTTTGCTGTTTTTGCCGTCATAATCGCAATATTAATCAAATCTTGTGCAGATGGATTAATGTTGATTGCTGTGTCAGACAAGAACATTGGTCCGCGAGATGTAAGCATCATGTTTGCAGTTGCAATAAGTGAAGCGTTCTGTGCTTTTGGAATTAATTGCATCATAGGTTTTACAACAGAAGGATAACTTCTTGAGTGCCCTGTTACCAATGCATCTGCCTCTCCTTCATTAACCATCATGGCTGCAAAATAGTTTCTTTCACGCATGAATTTTTCTGCATCCAGTTTAGAAACGCCTCTTCTTCCTCTTGTTTCCCAGAATGATTTCGCAAATCGGTTACGTCTTTCTACTTCTTCATCTGTTTTAGGATCAATGATTTCAAGATCAGCATCAAAACCTAATTCTTGTTTCAATTCTAAAATCACTTCTTTGTTTCCTAATAAAATTGGGAATCCGATTCCGTCTTCGTAAACAATTTGAGCTGCTTTTAAAACGTTTAATTGATCTGCCTCTGCAAAAACAATTCTTTTCGGATCTAATTTAGCACGGTTTGTAATCAAACGCACCATTTTGTTATCGTTACCCATACGCTCGCGCAATACATCTTCGTAAGCTGCCCAATCTGTAATAGGATTTTTTGCCACTCCAGATTCCATTGCTGCTCTTGCAACTGCAGGTGCTACAACAGTAATCAATCTAGGATCGAATGGTTTAGGAATGATATATTCTTGTCCAAAACCAAGTTTTGTTGCACCATAAGCTACGTTAACTTGCTCTGGAACTGGTTCTTTTGCCAAAATAGCTAAAGCTTTTACAGCCGCCATTTTCATTTCTTCGTTGATTTTTGTCGCTCTTACGTCTAGTGCTCCTCTAAAAATATAAGGGAAACCTAATACGTTATTTACCTGATTAGGAAAATCTGAACGTCCCGTAGCCATAATAACATCTTTACGAGTTTCTACAGCCAAATTATAGTCGATTTCCGGATTTGGATTTGCCATTGCAAAAACAATCGGATTGTTTGACATTGTCAATAACATTTCTGGTGAAAGAATATCTCCAGAAGATAATCCGATGAAAACATCTGCACCTTTTACGGCCTCGTCTAAAGGAATTTTAGCTCCGTCGATAGCATATTTTAATTGTAAATCTGAAAGTGCTGGATTGTCTTTTGTTAAAAGTCCTTTACTGTTGTACATTAAAATGTTCTCAACTTTTACTCCAAGCGAAACATATAAATCTGTACAAGCAATTGCAGCAGATCCTGCACCAGAAACTACCATTTTTACATCTTCAGCTTTTTTACCTGCTAATTCAAGTGCATTGATTAAAGCTGCAGAAGATATAATTGCTGTTCCGTGCTGATCGTCGTGCATAACTGGAATGTCCAATTCTTCGATCAATCTTCTTTCGATTTCAAAAGATTCTGGAGCTTTAATATCTTCCAGATTGATACCTCCAAAAGTTGGAGCAATATTTTTTACAGTCTGAATGAATTCTTCAACATTTTCTGTATCAATTTCGATATCAAAAACATCAATGTCTGAGAAAATTTTAAACAATAAACCTTTTCCTTCCATTACAGGTTTTCCTGCTTCTGGACCAATATTTCCAAGTCCTAAAACAGCTGTACCGTTTGAAATTACGGCTACTAAATTTCCTTTTGCTGTATATTTATAAACGTCTTCTTTATTTGCTGCGATTTCTAAGCATGGTTCTGCAACTCCTGGCGAATAGGCCAATGATAAGTCTCTCTGTGTTGCATATTTTTTTGTTGGAACTACCTGAATTTTTCCTGGAGTTGGTTCTGCGTGATACAGTAACGCTTCTCTTCTTTTACTCTCTTTGTTCATTGTTTTTAGCTTTTATTCTAGCTTACAAAGATATAAGTCTTGTTTTAAAATGGCGTCTTTTTAGCGTTTTCTTTTCCTAAAATCTATTCGAATAAATAAAAAAAGTCCAATAGAAATTGGACTCGTTTGAATTTTTATCGTTTTTAGGTATGCTTTATTGAGAAATATAAGAATTCAAATGGTTGATTGTGTCTTTCTGAATTTCTATAATTGCCTTCACTACATCGCTAATTGAAATGACTCCAACCACATTTCCGTCTTCTAAAACAGGCAAGTGTCTTATTCTTTTTTCGCTCATAAGTTCCATACAATCTTCAAGATTATCTGAAAGTTTTACTGTAAAAACATGACTTTCCATAATCTCATGAACAAAAGTTTCTTTTGAAGATTTATCTTTCAGTACAATTTTTCGGGCGTAATCTCTCTCCGATAATATTCCTTTTAAAACATTATCATCCATCACTAAAATTGCCCCAATGTTTTTTTCTCCCATAACTTTTAACGCATCATAAACCGTTAAATTGGAGAAAATAGAATAAACATTTCTTCCTTTTGCTTTAAGTATTTGATCTACAGTCATAATGAAAAATTTTTAGATTTATAAAGTTAAAACAAAAACCAACACAATCTGCAACGAAATCGATTTTTTAAAATCATAACCAATTCATTTTAAACATAATACATCAAAATTTAAATTTTCAAAATTATAGTGTAAAGAATGAATTTGTTTAGAATTGTTTTTTGAGGAAAATTAGATTTTTTAACTTTTACCAACCAGAAACTCCTAGCGGAGTTTTTTTCATTTTTTGACCATTAACGATACTATAGCCTACTGGGAATCAAGGAAATAATATTTTAGATTAAAAATCAAGCAATTCACTTATTGAAATTTCTAACCCTTTAGCCAGTGCAAGTAAATAAATATAAGTAGGATTAAATTCACCTGCTTCAACTTTATGTATAGATTGTTGATCTTTCAATATCAACAATCCTAGTTTAGCTTGTGATAATCCTTTGGCATTTCTAAGCTCTTTAATTCGAGCTCCTAAACGCTTTAATTCTTCTGACTGCTCCACTTCTTTTAATTTCAGACAATTTGCGTTTTCTATTTATTATTTTTAACATACTATAGTATGTTATTTAAAGTTTTTCGTACATTTGAATTTCATCATAGAAATACTAAACATTATTATGGAAGCGACCGAAATCAAAAATTTAGATAATCTAAAAAAATTAACCACTTTATATTTTCATACTTTAAAACCAGCAAATGATAAAACCGATTCAAATGTTGCTCAGATTAAATTTCAAAATTATTCTGAAATGGGTTATTTCATTTCCGACATGCTGAAAATGTGTATTTTGGCTTTAGATCAAAACGCTCATAATTTTTTAGAGAATAATAAAAAACAGTCTATAAATGTGAGTTTAATATTAGAAACTATATTGCAATTAATTCCTTTGGATGAATTTGAATTTTTAAGTGAGATTAATGAAATAGTAATGAACGATTCTAATTGTATTAATTCATAAATAAAACATTATTTCACTGATTTTATTAACCAATCAAATGTCCCTACGGGACATTATAAATACGGATAAACATTTGCATTCTACCAATCAGTCACTCCTAGCGGAGTGTTTTTTTCACACATTATATATAATTCGAAACCCACTCCGCTAGGAGTGACTGATCGGTAGAAAAAAAAAAAAAAATCACACCACCCATCCATTATCCCGTAGGGATTATTTCTAAACAAAAAAACCTTTTCTAAAATTTAGAAAAGGTTTTTTGTAATTTATAAAGAAATGATTTTTACATCGATACAATAATAAACTCGCTTCGTCTATTTTGCATGTGTTGTTTTTCTGTACATTTTACACCATCAGCACATTTATTTACTAATTGCGTTTCGCCATAACCTTTTGCAGTTAGTCTGTCTTCGCTAATTCCTTTTTGAATCAACCAATTTTTAGTTGACTGTGCTCTTTTCTCCGAAAGAATCTGATTGCTTTCTGAAGAAGAACGGCTGTCTGTATGCGAACGAATATCTAGTTTCATGGCTGGATATTCATTTAAAAGATTGACCACTTTCATTAATTGCGGTTCTGATGTTTTCTTGATGGTTGCTTTACCCAAATCAAAGAAATTCATAGGCAGGTTTAGCAATTTTGCAATATCTACTCCTACTCTTATAGAACCTACTTTAACAGGACTGATTGTCGTTTTTTTGATCGCTACAGTTTTTGCCGCAAGTGGCTTAAATACTTTATTTAATGCAATCATTTGAGTAGTTTCTCCTTTTTCTTTAAGGATTGCTACCAAAACTTCTTTGGCATTATAATCGTTTTTAGCCGTTCTAATAGTATATTTTTTACCGCATCTTAAATCAGGAAAAATGTAATTTCCTTTTTCGTCTGTAGTGATTGTTCCTACTGGATCAAATTTTTCGTTAAACAAAGTCAGAGATGTATTTGCTAAGATTTCATTTGTTTCTGCATCGGTAACCGTTCCAGATAAGTTTTGTTCGCAGATTAATCTTCTTGTTTCTGTAAATCTATAAATATCATCTAAACCTAGTCCGTTTTCTCTGTTTGAAGAAAAATAACCGCTTCTGCTTTTACTGTCAATGCTAAAAGCAAAATCGTCTTGCTTGCTGTTTACAGGTTCTCCAACATTTAAAACGTCATCAAAAGTTCCGTTTGCTTTTATACGAGAAGCAAAAATATCCAATCCGCCTAAGCCTGGACGTCCGTCAGAAGCAAAATACAATTCGTTTTCTCCAGAAATGAACGGAAAAGTTTCTCTTCCTTCCGTATTAATTGCTGGCCCTAAATTTTCTGGCGTACCAAAAGTTCCATCTTGATTGATTGCAACTTTATAAATATCAGACTGCCCTAACGTTCCCGGCATATCTGATGCGAAATACAACGTTTTTTCGTCCACACTTAAAGCTGGATGCGCCGTACTATATTGGTCGCTGTTGAACGGAAGTTCTTTTACATTTTGCCATGTGTTATCGATAAGTTCTGCTTTGTACAATTTAAGAAGCGTTACGTTTTTATCATTGCTTCTTCTTTTACCGTCTGTAAAATTATTTCGCGTGAAATACATCGTACGTCCATCTTTTGTAAAAATCGGACTTGACTCATTGAAATTGTCTTTTTTCCTTTTTACTAAAAGCTCTGGTTTTCCAACGCTTCCGTCTGGCATTAAATCGGCTGTGTACAATCTAGAAAACGATCTGTTTGTCCATTGAAAATTGGATTTCACAACTCCGCCCGTATCGCGCGCAGAAGTAAAAACAATTTTGTTATTGTAAACAACGCTTCCGTAATCTGAATATCTAGAATTGACTCCTGCATCGGCTATTTGAAATCGGCCTGAGTTTTCTTTGATATCTTCTAGATAGTTTTTATCACTTCTGATTAAATCTGCTCTTTTTTCTGCACTTGCCTTATGATTGAATTTCTGTAAAATCTCATCAGACTTACGATAATCTCCAGCTGATTTTAATGATTGTGCATATCGATATAAATATTCAGCATCTTGGTTTTCGTTTATTATAAATAATTGCTCATACCATTTTAATGCGCTTTTTAGTTCTCCATTAAAATAATATGAATTTGCCAAACGCTGAATTATTCCTTGATCGGTAGTCTGCTCAGTTACCAAACTCTCGTAAACTTTTATGGCATCCGCGTAAGCGTACTCTTCGTATTTTTTATCTGCATATTTTATGTTCATGTTCGTGAATGGGTTTTGTGCATTCACATTTGAAATAAAACTAGACAGTAAAAAGATCAAAATTAATTTTATAGCTTTCATAGGTTGTATTAAAAGAATCTTGGGGATATCATTTTATTGTAATTATTGAAGAATTCGAATCTTAAGAAAATCTCATGAGATCCAGAATTGTATTTTCTTAACTGTGTAGTTTCATGATCGTAACCATAACCTATATACATTCCTTTTGTCACTTGAAATCCTGCCATAGCACTAACAGAGGCACTCCAACGGTAAGCAAGTCCTAAAACGAATTTATCATTGAACATGAAGTTTCCCGAAACATCTACTTGCAAAGGTGCTCCTTCTACCATTTTGGCCATTAAAGCCGGTTTGAATTTTATGTATTCTAAACGATCCAAATTAAATACGTAACCTGCTATTAAATAATAATTGATTTTATCTTTAAAAATAGCCACGTCATTTGAATCATAACGATTTGTTTCTATAAAATTAGGAACCGATAATCCGATGTAAGCTCTGTCTGAATGATAATAAATTCCAGCTCCAACGTTTGGTGAAAATTTATTTTTTAGATTCTGAAATTGCGGATCATCTTGATCTTCATAGCTCAATTTATTAATATCGATATTGAAAAGATTGGCTGTTCCTTTTATACCAAAAGACAAATTCCATGATTCTGAAGTTGGAATCGTATAAGACAAATCTGCCGATAAAGTATTCTCTACGGTTGGTCCAATTTTATCATTTACCAAAGAAACTCCAAGTCCTAAATCGCTATTTTTTAAAGGTGTATTAACCGAAAATGTGCTCGTTTCTGGCGCTCCGTCAAGTCCAATCCATTGTGTACGATATAAACCAAAAACGCTTAAAGCTCCTCTTGAACCTGCATACGCTGGATTGACTTCGATTGTGTTGTACATGTATTGCGTGTACTGCGCATCTTGCTGCGCATTGGACACAATCGAAAAAAACATAAAAACTAAAATTAACTTTTTCATTTATTAAGTTTTAGAACGGCTTAGCTTTACCTAAGCCGTATTCCATTTTATTTATTAAGGTATAAGTAACCAGATTCTTGGTGAGACTTCTGAGCGTTGTCTTTGTATTTTAAGATATAGAAATACGTTCCAACTGGAAGACCATCTGTTTGTTTGATTGTAGAACGTCCGTTAGAATATCCGACAAAAACTCTATCATTATTGTTATACTGATCTATACTGAAAACCAAAACTCCCCAACGGTTATAAATTTCAACCGTATTGTCTGGATAACATTCTATTCCTCTGATGTAGAATCTCGCATTCTTGCTGTCTCCGTTTGGAGAGAAAGCATTCATTACTTTAATAGAACATCCGTTTAAGTCCAAGACTGTTGGACTATCTCCGCTATTGCTTGCATCGTCTGACTGATCTTCAACTACAACTCCTCTTACACTGCTTCCTTTTACGGTTGCCTGATTACTCACACTGCCTCGATTAATATCTTCTTGAGTGATTTTGTAAATCGCTGTGAAATTCGTTTCATTAGATTCGTTTACACCCAAATTAATTGCTTGTCCTGAAACTACAACTCCTGGCAATGGATCGTTTATTGTGATTCCAACTAAAGGCACATTTCCTGTATTGGTTACTGTAAATTTGTATGTAATGGTTTCTCCTGCATTTGCAAAACCGCTCTTATTTTCGTCATTGAAAACCGCTGTTTTGATAACCGAAATAGCTGGCACTTCAACAAAAACATTTAATACGGCTGTTGAACAATTTGTACCATTAGCTTTTTCACAAACCTGATAAGTCAACGGATAATTTCCTCCTGGTGTGTTTGGCTTAACATTTACTGTTCCGTCAGCATTCCATTCAAAATATGGACTTTCTGTTACAGGTTTAATTGTAACATCTGCAGGATTTATTGGCTTACCGTTTATCAAGTCATTGTCTAAAACATTTACAAATTCTAATGAACCGTTAATTCCGTCGGCACTAACATCACTATCATTGTTCAGAGTAATTTTGTTATCTGTCGGCGTAGCTGGATCTACAACATTGTCTACTATAATCTTAATTACTGCTTGACTGCAATTTGATATATTTGCAGCTTCACAAATCTGATAAGTCAATTCGTAAACTCCATCTGCTGTATTTGCAGCGATGTTGATTGAACCGTCTGCATTCAATGAAATATTTGGATGCACAACCGGTACTGATAAAATAACATCTGAAGCTTTTATTTTTGCTCCATTTAATAAGTCATTTTCAAAAATATTAATCGTAGCATTTGCTCCTTTTTTCACATTTATAGGTCCTGCTTCATCATTATTTGCTTTAATGCTAAATGTTGGACGCGCATTACAATCTGGCGTTGCTGGCGGATAAGCCACAGAAACTGTAACTGTCGGATTTAATGAAAACTGAATTTTTACTCCATTTCTGGTAGCCTCAAATCCGTCTGCTCCTTCTGCCCATATTCCGTTATCTAAAATCCATCCTGGCCAATCTGTTCCATTTTGTTTGCTATCAATCTCAGCTCCCGGCCATAAAATGTTTCCGCTTAATGGCAGATTTGTCTGAGTTGCCACAACATTATTATTACTATCAATCCATTTAACTGTTAATAAGTTATTTGTCGTGAAATTGTCTGGCGTAACAGTATAATTAACATAAGGAACATTGTTTGAGCAATAGCTATTTGCAACTACTGTCATTTTTGGTTCTGTTACGGTAACTTTTACAACATTTGAATCACAGTTATTTGGATTTAATTTTTCGCATATATTGTATGTCAATTCATACTCTCCTGCAGGCGCATTAGGTGCTAGTACAACATTTCCGTCTGCATCAACAGTTAAGTATCCTTTTGGATCTGCTTGAGTTACTTTAAGATCTACATCAGATGGCACTAATTTATTTCCATCTTTAGTATCATTCTCAAAAACGTTGATTACTTTCTGCGGAACGTTTACTCCAACTGCCGGCACAAGATCTTCATTCGCTATAAGATTTCCACCTGTAACTTTTATTATTGTAATTACAGAATCACAATTTGTTGGATTTGTGTTTTCACAGATTTTATACTCCACATTATAATCCGCAGCTGGCGTATTTGGTGCAACAGTGATAGTGTAATCTGAATTTAAAGTTAATCCCGCTGGAAGCGTTCCGATAATTTCAAACTTAACTTCTCCTGCTGCTGTTCCAACTGTGATTGGGCTTCCGTTTAATTTATCATTTGCAATTAATGAAATTGTTTTTCCTCCGATATTTCCGTTTATCGAAGCTACCGCATCTTCAACCGCATCGATTACTGGAGCTCCTACCGTTACCTTCACAGTATTTGAGCTGCAGTTGTCCGGATTTAATTTCTCGCAGATTTCATAAGTCAGCTCATAATTTCCCGCTGGAGGATTTGCCCCTAAAACAATGTTTCCGTTTGCATCTACAGTCAGATATCCTTTTGGATCTGCAACCGTAGTTTTCAGAGTAACATCCGATGGATTTAAAGGCTGGGCATTTTTAGTGTCATTGTCAAAAACATTTTTCCCTAATGTCTGAGGAGCATTCGATCCTAAAACTGACGGAATTTCATCTGCATTTGCAACCAGATTCCCTGCCGTAACCGGTACGGTGATAATTACTGAATCGCAGTTTGCTGGATTTGTGTTTTCACAGATTCTATATTCTACATTATAGTTTCCTTTTGGCGTATTTGGCGCAACTATAATCGTATAATCTGAATTTAAAGCTAATCCCGCTGGAAGCGTTCCGATAATTTCAAACTTAACTTCTCCTGCTGCCGTTCCAACTGTGATTGGGCTTCCGTTTAATTTATCATTTGCAGTCAATGAAATTGTTGTCCCTCCGATATTTCCGTTTATCGAAGCTACCGCATCTTCAACCGCATCGATTACTGGAGTGCCAACTGTCACTTTCACAGTATTTGAGCTGCAGTTGTCCGGGTTCAATTTCTCGCAGATTTCATAAGTCAGCTCGTAATCTCCCGCTGGAGGATTGGCTCCCAAAACAATGTTTCCGTTTGCATCAACAGTCAGATATCCTTTTGGATCTGCAACCGTAGTTTTCAGCGTAACATCTGCTGGATCTAATGGCTGAGCATTTTTAGTGTCATTATCAAAAACATTTTTGCCTAATGTCTGAGGAGCATTCGATCCTAAAACTGACGGAATTTCATCTGCATTTGCAACCAGATTCCCTGCCGTAACCGGTACGGTGATAATTACTGAATCGCAGTTTGTTGGATTTGTGTTTTCGCAGATTTTATATTCTACATTATAGTTTCCTTTTGGCGTATTTGGCGCAACAGTGATAGTGTAATCTGAATTTAACGTTAAACCTGTCGGAAGCGTTCCGATAATTTCAAATTTAACTTCTCCAGCTGCTGTACCAACTACGATTGGATTTCCGTTTAATTTGTCATTTGCTGTCAATGAAATTGTCGTTCCTCCGATATTTCCGTTTATTGGAGTTATTACATCTTCAACCGCATCGATTACTGGAGTGCCAACTGTCACTTTCACAGTATTTGAGCTGCAGTTGTCCGGGTTCAATTTCTCGCAGATTTCATAAGTCAGCTCGTAATCTCCCGCTGGAGGATTGGCTCCCAAAACAATGTTTCCGTTTGCATCAACAGTCAGATATCCTTTTGGATCTGCAACCGTAGTTTTCAGTGTAACATCCGATGGATTTAAAGGCTGGGCATTTTTAGTGTCATTGTCAAAAACATTTTTCCCTAATGTCTGAGGAGCATTCGATCCTAAAACTGACGGAATTTCATCTGCATTTGCCACAAGGTTTCCTGCCGTAACCGGTACGGTGATAATTACTGAATCGCAGTTTGCTGGATTAGTGTTTTCGCAGATTTTATATTCGACATTGTAATTTCCTTTTGGCGTGTTTGGCGCAACTGTAATCGTGTAATCTGAATTTAAAGCTAATCCTGTCGGAAGCGTTCCCACGATTTCAAAATTAACTTCTCCAGCTGCTGTTCCAACTGCAATAGGGTTTCCGTTTAATTTGTCATTTGCTGTCAATGAAATTGTCGTTCCTCCGATATTTCCGTTTATTGGAGTTATTACATCTTCAACCGCATCGATTACCGGCGTGCCAACTGTTACCTTCACAGTATTTGAACTGCAGTTGTCCGGATTTAATTTCTCGCAGATTTCATAAGTCAATTCATAAGTTCCTGCTGGAGGATTAGCTCCTAAAACAATGTTTCCATTGGCATCTACAGTCAGATATCCTTTCGGATCTGCCACAGTAGTTTTCAGCGTAACATCTGCTGGATCTAATGGCTGAGCATTTTTAGTGTCATTGTCAAAAACATTTTTCCCTAATGTCTGAGGAGCATTCGATCCTAAAACTGACGGAATTTCATCTGCATTTGCCACAAGATTTCCTGCCGTAACCGGTACGGTTATAGTTACTGAATCGCAATTAGCAGGAACTGCGTCTATTTCGCAAATTCTATACTCTACATTATAATTTCCTTTTGGCGTATTTGGCGCAACAGTAATAGTTCCATTTGCATTTAATGTCAATCCTGATGGTAAAGTGCCAACAATATTTATTGCAACTTCTCCAGAATTGATTCCAATTGCAGCTTGTTTTCCATTTAATGTATCATTTCCTATTACAGATACCGTTGTTCCGCCTATATTTCCATTAATTGGATCAATAGCATCTAGTACTGCGTCTATTGTATTTACAACTTTAACTTCCGCTGTTGCTGTTTTACAGTTTGCATGATTCGCGTTTTTCTCACAGATTTCATATGTGATGCTGTAAGTTCCGCTTGGCGTGTTTGCCGCTAGAGTTACATCTCCGTTTGCATCAACACTCAATGGTCCCGATGTACCCGCCGTAACAACTGTATTGGCTGCAGTAACCGATGCACCATTTAAAGTGTCATTTATTTTTACATTTCCGATAGATGCCGATGCTGATCCCGAAGATTTTGTACCAAAATCATCGTTAACCGCAATTAGACCGTTTACAACTTTAACTTCCGCAACTGCTGTTTTACAGTTTGATGGATTTGCATCTTTCTCGCAGATTTCGTAGGTAATGCTGTATGTTCCGCTTGGCGTATTTGCTGCTAAAGTTACATCTCCGTTTGCATCAACACTCAATGGTCCTGATGTGCCCGCCGTAACAACAGTATTGGCTACCGTAACCGGTGCACCGTCTAAAGTGTCGTTTGTTTTAACATTTCCGATAGATGCCGATGCTGATCCCGAAGTTTTTGTTCCGAAATCATCATCATTAGCACATAATATTGATTTAATAACAAAACTCACATCGCCAGAAGAACATCCATTAGAAGATACAGAAATAGTATAACTTCCTGCAGGTGCTGTAATTGTACCTGCATTATTTGTAACTCCGGCTGAAGGAGTTATTGTGTAATTATAAGTTGAATTGTAATTATTAATAGTAAAACTTCCCATCGCATCTAAACATGTTGGCTGTGTTATAGCACTTAATACTGCCGTAGACGGCGTAGTATTCACCGTAACCGATACTGAAGCTCTTGAACTCTCGCATCCGTTTGATGTCTGGCTTACGTAATACGTTCCTGTCGCAACCGCTTCTGTTCCTGCATAAAGAGTGCCGCCTGTGCTGGCGCTGTACCATTTATATGATGCTCCTGATGGAGACAGGTCGCCTACTTTTTTATTGTCCGATGAACAGAATGTTTGAGCTGAAGCTGTTGGTGCTGATGGCGTTGCATTTACCGTAACCGATACTGAAGTTCTTGAGCTCTCGCATCCGTTTGAAGTCTGGCTTACGTAATACGTTCCCGTTGCAAGCGCTTCTGTTCCTGCGTATAAAGTTCCGCCCGTATTGGCGCTGTACCATTTATACGATGCTCCCGATGGAGACAGATCGCTTACTTTTTTATTGTCCGCCGAACAGAACGTCTGAGCCGAAGCCGTCGGCGCTGATGGCGTTGCATTTACCGTAACCGATACTGAAGTTCTTGAACTCTCGCATCCGTTTAAAGTCTGGCTTACGTAATAGGTCTCAGTTGAAAGCGTTTCTGTTCCCGTGTACAAGGTGCCGCCTGTGCTGGCGCTGTACCATTTATATGATGCTCCTGATGGAGACAGATCGCTTACTTTTTTATTGTCTGATGAACAGAACGTTTGGGCAGAAGCTGTCGGTGCTGATGGGGTAGTATTCACTGTAACCGATACCGAAGTTCTTGAGCTCTCGCATCCGTTTATTGTTTGGCTTACGTAATACGTTCCCGTTGCAAGCGCTTCACTTCCCGTGTATAGGGTGCCGCCTGTATTAGCGCTGTACCATTTATACGATGCTCCCGATGGAGACAGATCGCTTACTTTTTTATTGTCCGCTGAACAGAACGTCTGAGCCGAAGCCGTCGGCGCTGATGGCGTTGCATTTACCGTAACCGATACTGAAGTTCTTGAACTCTCGCATCCGTTTAAAGTCTGGCTTACATAATAGGTCCCAGTTGAAAGCGTTTCTGTTCCCGTGTACAAGGTGCCGCCTGTGCTGGCGCTGTACCATTTATATGATGCTCCTGATGGAGACAGATCGCTTACTTTTTTATTGTCTGATGAACAGAACGTTTGGGCAGAAGCTGTCGGTGCTGATGGGGTAGTATTCACTGTAACCGATACCGAAGTTCTTGAGCTCTCGCATCCGTTTATTGTTTGGCTTACGTAATACGTTCCCGTTGCAAGCGCTTCACTTCCCGTGTATAGGGTGCCGCCTGTATTAGCGCTGTACCATTTATACGATGCTCCCGATGGAGACAGATCGCTTACTTTTTTATTGTCCGCTGAACAGAACGTCTGAGCCGAAGCCGTTGGTGCAGATGGCGTTGCATTTACCGTAACCGATACCGAAGTTCTTGAACTCTCGCATCCGTTTAAAGTCTGGTTTACGTAATAGGTCCCAGTTGAAAGCGTTTCTGTTCCCGTGTACAAAGTCCCACCTGTGCTTGCGCTGTACCATTTATATGATGCTCCTGATGGAGACAGATCGCCTACTTTTTTATTGTCCGACGAACAGAATGTTTGAGCTGAAGCTGTCGGTGCTGATGGTATAGCATTTACCGTAACAGTTGTTGCTGTTGAAAATGCACTATAACATCCTGAAGCATTAGATACTTTAACACTATAATTTCCTGAAACTGATACAGTAATTGATTGTGTTGTTGCTCCTGTTGACCATAAATAACTGCTTCCTCCCGTAGAAGTCAAAGTTATACTATCTCCTTGACAGAAAGTTGTTGCTCCATCTGCTGAAATGGAAGGTGCTACAGGTGTAGGGTTTACAGTAACTGATACTAAAAGTCTTGTGCTTTCACAGCCATTAAGTGTTTGGCTTACGTAATAGTTCCCTGAAATTAAAGTTTCATCCCCTAAATATTGTATACCGCCCGTACTGGCATTATACCATTTTAAGTTAGATCCTGTTGCAACTAAATCTTTTACTTTTTTATTTTCTGATGAACAGAAAGTCTGTGCTGATGCTGCAGGTGCCGCCGGAGTTTGATTTACAGTTATATTTACAGCTGTTCTTAAACTTTCACATCCATTTGCTGTTTGGCTTACATAATAAGTTCCTGTTACAAGTGTTTCATTTCCTCCGTACAAAGTCCCGCCTGTGTTAGCATTATACCATTTATATGATGCTCCTGAAGGAGATAAATCACTTACTTTTTTTAATTCTCCAGAGCAAAAAGTTTGAGCTGAAGCTGTTGGCGAAGTCGTATTATTTATTGTTACAGATACAGCTGTTCTTGCACTCTCACCGCAACTATTTGTTTGACTTACATAATAATTCCCCGATGATAATGTTTCAGTTCCTGCATATAAGGTACCTCCTGTAGCGGCACTATACCATTTATAAGTAGCTCCTGAAGGCATTAAATCGCTTACTTTTTTATTATCATTTGCACAAAATGCTTGAGAAGAAACCGCTGGTGCAGAAGGTATAGAATTTATAGTAACGGTAACCTTCGTTCTCTCACTTTCCCCACAACTATTTGCTGTTTGGCTAACATAATAGTCTCCATTACTCAAAGCTTGTGATATTGCAAGTGCTGTTCCTCCTGATGATGAACTGTACCATTTTAGATTAGCTCCTGTAGCTTGCAAATTTTGAACTTTACTATTCTCTGCAGCACAAAATGATTGTGACGCAGCAGCAACTGGAGCCGAGGATTTAGAATTTACAGTTACTCGTATTCTAGTTCTTAAGCTTTCGCATCCATTTAAAGTTTGACTTGCATAATAATCTGTGTTATTAGTCAATGCTAAATTTGATGCTAATGCAGTATTACTACTATTACTACTATACCATTTTATAGCACTTCCTGTTACAGCCAAATCACCTACAGTTTTATTCTCTGAAGAACAAAATGTCTGATCAGTTGTTGCAGGTGCAGGCGAAAAATTAACTGTAACAGGGGCTGAGCTATTACTAACGCAACCTGAACTATTTACTATTTGAAGAGTATATGTTCCATCAGTTGTAACCGTTATACTTTGTGTAGTAGCACCAGTTGACCATAAATAAGAAGTTCCATTATATGAAGCGGCAGTATTATCTGCCTTTAAAACTGTAGAAGCTGAAGTTACACACAATGTCGCGTTTCCATTAATTTTTGGAGTTAATGGTTGCGAATTAATTGTCACCATAACTGGTTTTACAAATGTACATCCATCTGCAGAAACTGCTTTTATGTAATAAGTTCCTGAAGCAGTAACAGCATTCGGTGAAGATAATGCTGTTGTTGCACCTGAGTTTGTCCAATAAGAAAGTGTTAGGTTTGAAGAACTTCCTGCTGTCACAGCAGAAGCTGTCAAATTAACAGTCGAAGGTGCACAAACTGAAGCTGGATTAGTTACAACAAGATTCGCAGATTTTGGATTTACCGCCGCACTCGCAGAATTGTTTGCTGTATTGTTATCTACTCCATTTGGCAATGATGCTGTATTGGTATAATTTCCAGATGCATTCACCGTTGCAACAATCTTTAATGTCATTGAAGATTGAGCCTCTACATCACCAATCGTCCAAATCCCTGTTGTTGAATCATACACTCCAACTGATGGTGTTGAACTAACATAAGTATAACCAGAAGGAAGCAAATCGGTTACTGAGATTCCAGATACATTGTTTCCTCCCAAATTACTAACTTTAACTGTAAATTCTACATTAGATCCAATACAAGGCGTTGCATTATCAACTGTTTTAGTAATTCCTAAATCTGTACATAAAGTTACTGCAGCTGTTTTAGAAGGGGTTTGGGCTCCACATGCCAATGTATAAGACACTGAATAATTACCTGTCTTTGTTGCAATATATGTCGAAGAATTAGCTCCACTAATTGCCACGCCATTGTAATACCATTGATAAGGATCAAAACCTGATTGTGTTGTTAATTTGGCAGTATTGTTTGTACATCCACCTCCTTCAATATAAGTTAAAGTAGGATCTTCTGGTAGAGATGCAAACGTCGAGAAAAAACCAGCCATCGAAAAACCTCCTGCTTGCTGCACGATAGAAACGGTAAGTTTGGCTTTACTCTCAATTGAAAGAACTTCAGGTCTTCCAATTTGTTCACTATTAAAATTTATTATGTACCAGCCTGTAGAACCAATCTGATAACGAGCCCCAACTCCAGATATGCTGGTTGTTTTTACACCATTAATTGTAACATCCTCAGTAGCACTTCTCAATAAAATATATCCAAAATAATCTAAATTAGATGAGTTATAGCTTTTAAATTTGGTAGTTTCTACAAACTCTGAACCACCACATTCTGATACTGGTGCAATTGTCGAAATATCAACTTCGCAATTTTGTGCAGTACCTGAATAAACTGCTACTCTCTTATCTGCGACAATTCTCGAAGCTGTAAAATTTGTATTTTGCACACCATTAACAAAAGTGTAAAAAGAGCCGGCCAATGCTAAATTCTTAGTTGTTCTATTTACTAAAACTCCTGTAGTTGAGTAACTCTCCACTGTAATATTAGTATCATCTTTTGTAGCCACAACTGTAGTTTGTTCAGCAGTATCATTACCTGTTCCTCTTTCAAGAAAATATTCAGTTCCTAATACTGATTCGGGCGGAATTTGATTAAAAGCACCATCTCCACAACCACCAGGCATGTCTATCGCTGCTGACGTATTCATAACTGCCGGATTCGATGACTCCACTAATGTTCCAATCGGAGCTTTAAACAAATAGCTCTGACCTTGATTTAGTGTAGTTGTAACAGCATTATTAATTTTTATCGTAGTGTTATTGGCTGTAGCCATAATACTATATATCGGTCTTTGATCTCCAAAAGTGCTAAAGGATCCCAATGATCCATCTCGATAGTAGCCTACCCTAAATCTTATTCCAAGTCCAGCATCTCCAAAACTTGTCAGAGCTGCATTTCCTTTAATATTGGCATCTCTATTTTCATCATTACTATAATCATCTGAAGCAATATTCCTCAAGTTTACAGCTGTAGGCCCAGTACTTGTTACGATTAATCCTGCTCCGTTAAGAACAGTATTCAAAGCATTCATAGGAAGATTTCTTGCTAAGAGTGAAAACCTATAAACTGCTGGATTTCCTTTTTTAGCCTTCAACGTTGTCACTGTTGTACCATCACTTTTCGCGACTGTAATGTCAATTTCGGTAAGCGAATTTGTAGAAATTACAATTTCATTGGCTTTACTGAAATATTGCCAAGGTGCTGGTGCAATGTAATGCTTAGTATAAAATTGAGCTGAAGCACTGTGTACCGTTAGTAATAAAAAAACAATAAGAAAAATTAGTCTAGAAAATCCAGACTTACAAAAAGTAGAGTTACGCATAGACGATTTGTGTTTGTGGAACAGAAATTTCGGACACTAAAAAACGGATGATCGTTTTTAGCATATGTGTGAGATACGTGAAAAAAAACAAATTGGATTTTGAAAAACTTGAAAAAGTTTTTCTAAGACTTACACAAAAAAAGGATATTATGTAGACCATTACATTGTATTAAAAAGACTAAAAAAGTCTCTTTGGTTTTAAATTACGTAGATTTGGAAAGCGCGAAAGTATATCGAGGAATGAAACCTTACATCATTATTTCGACAAAGTGCACATAAAGTCGTCAAACAACAGTTTTTAACAATTGTTCATCGCTTGAAAATCAAATTTTTATAAATATTTGATAATGAAATAGCTGAATTTTCTTAAATAATTATGACAATTTAAAATTCTTACAGAATTTGTTGACAAATAAGTAAATTAACGTAAGAAACAATAAAGCCAAAAAAAGAATGGCACATTAAATGAATACGCTGAAAATCAACAACATAAATACAAAACAATCAATAGCTAAATGCTATTTCAAAAAATTGATATTGCGTTTTAAACCGTCAAATTTTGTTCTTTTGATAGGGGAATTTTTAAAGACTGTTCTGAAAGTTTCCTCTGTAATTTCTAACCAGTCTTTTTTGGTAAAAGAAAGCAAGTCTGGATTCGGATTAAACAAAGGTTCTGAATGTGGTTTTGAAAATCGATTCCATGGACAAACATCTTGACAGGTATCACAGCCAAACATCCATTCATCAAATTTTCCTTTCATTTCTTCTGGAAGGTTTTCTTTTAATTCGATGGTATAGTACGAAATGCACTTACTTCCATCTACAATGTAAGGAGCTACAATTGCCTGAGTGGGACAGGCATCGATACAGGCGGTACAAGAACCGCAATGATCTGTTACAGCATGATCGTATTCTAATTCTAAATCAATAATAAGCTCGGCAATGAAATAAAATGAGCCAACTTTTTGAGTAATTAAATTGCTGTTTTTTCCAATCCAGCCCAAACCGCTTTTGGCCGCCCAAGCTTTATCCAAAACAGGTGCAGAATCAACAAAAGCACGTCCAGAAACTTCACCAATATTTTCTTGAATAGAATGAAGAAGTTCTTTCAGCTTATCTTTAATTACAAAATGATAATCTTGTCCGTAGGCATATTTAGAAATCTTAAAACTCTCATCATTTTGAAAAGAATCTGGATAATAATTCAGTAAAAGCGAGACAACACTTTTACCATCATCAACCAATAAAGTCGGATCTAAACGCTTGTCAAAATGGTTTTCCATATACGCCATCTGACCATTCCGATTATTTTTTAGCCAATTTTCAAGTCGAGGAGCTTCTTGCTCCAAAAAACCTGCTTTCGAAATACCGCAAGAAAGAAATCCAAGTCTTTTGGCTTCTTCTTTAATAAATTTCGAATATTTCTCTTTAGCATTAATCATCTTTCAGAAAAAACAACTTCAACACCAACAGGCTTTAAGGTAATCAAAGGATTAAAATTGACTGTATTTTGCACTGAAACAACTTTATATTTTTTTATGATATAGGAAATAGCCAAGCACATTTCATAGATAGCAAAACCAGCACCAATGCACATTCTTGGTCCTGCTCCAAAAGGATAAAAATATTGCATAGAATGTTTCTTCTGCTCTCCTAAAAAACGATTTGGGTCGAATTGATCTGGATTCTCCCAATATTTCGGATTTCTATGTAATTCATAAAAAGAAACACCAATGAGCGTATCTTTTTTGATAGTAAACTTTCCTAAAACATCATCGTCAACATTTTGACGATCTGTAATCCAAGCAGGCGGATACAAACGCATTGATTCATTCAAAACTGCATTTATATAAGTCATTTTTTGGAGTTGCTCTACAACATCCTCACTTTCCGATTCAACTTTAAGGATTTCTTCAAATACTTTTTGCTGCACATCTAAATGACTTCCTAGCAATTGCAATGTAAAAGTCAAAGCATTAGCAGTTGTTTCATGTCCAGCTATAAAAAGAATTTTAATCTCATCTATTAGCTGCTCAACAGACATACCTTCGCCAGTATCTTCATAACGGGTTTCCAAAAGCATGTTCAACAAATCATTCACTTCATTTTGAGAAGCAACTCTTTCGTCTATGATACCTCTTATGATCTCATCGTTTTCTTCTGCTAACTGAAGGTGTTTTTTTACTTGGCCACTAATCGAAAACCACCATGCCTTATGGGGTAATCTAATTTCTTTGATTAGAAAATTCTGAACAGCTTCAATAATGTATTTTATACGATTAAGCTTTTCTTCTTCAATAGAAAATTGAAATAATGATTTAGCAACAACATTAAATGCTACTTCACTCATTATAGGAAAAAGATCAACTTTTTTATCTGTAACAATTTCTTTTAGCTCAGACACTATAGTTAGCTTCATGTTATCAACTAACTGATTCATTTTTTGCTTATGAAAAGCAGGTTGAATAAGTCTTCTTTGTTTCAGCCAAAATTCCCCATCAACCGTTAAAAGACCTTTGCCTAAATATTTAGAAAGATAAACAGATTGAAATTTGGATTTATAATAATTCCTCTGATTTTTTTGCAGTATATATTGCGCCACTTCATTGTCCCTTGACAAAATAATGTGTCTCGATTTTCCAATTCGTATAGAAAAAGAATCTCCAAAACGCTCAAAATATCTTTCATGATAAGGTATCGGATTTCTACGAACTCCTTCTGCATCAACAAAAAATCTTAAAATTGAGAGCTTAGGCGGATAATTATATTTTTTACCTATAGACATTTCTATCAGTATTAAAACAATTCTCCTTGAGTATTTGTATTTACTTTACCAAGATGTTTATAAGCCTTATCCGTAACTTCTCTTCCACGAGGTGTTCTCATTATAAATCCTTCTTGAATTAAAAAAGGTTCGTATACCTCTTCGATGGTTTCGCTACTTTCACTAACGGCCGTTGCCAAGGTTGAAAGTCCAACTGGACCTCCCTTGAATTTATTGATTATGGTCAGTAATATTTTATTATCCATTTCATCCAGACCGTGAGCATCTACGTTAAGCGCTTTTAAAGCGTATCTGGAAATTTCTAAATCAATTCTTCCATTTCCTTTAATTTGAGCAAAATCACGTACTCGTCTCAATAAAGCATTTGCAATACGAGGAGTACCACGACTTCTACCTGCAATTTCAATTGCCGCTTCCAAATCAATAGGCATTTTTAATATAGACGCACTCCTCTCAACAATTGTAGTTAAAAGTTCAGTAGTATAATATTGTAATCTGGAAGATATTCCGAAACGGGCACGCATTGGAGCTGTTAGTAATCCAGATCGCGTTGTCGCTCCAATCAAAGTAAATGGATTCAAATTGATTTGAACTGTCCTTGCATTTGGTCCAGATTCAATCATAATATCTATCTTGAAATCCTCCATTGCCGAGTACAAATACTCCTCAACAACTGGACTTAATCTATGAATTTCATCAATGAACAAAACATCTCTTTCGTCTAAGTTAGTCAGCAAACCAGCCAAATCACCAGGCTTATCCAATACTGGACCAGAAGTAATTTTAATGCCTACCTGCAATTCGTTGGCTAAGATATTCGCTAAAGTAGTTTTTCCTAAACCTGGAGGACCATGAAAAAGCGCATGATCAAGCGCTTCACCACGTTGATTAGCTGCAGCAACAAACACTTTCAAATTTTCCAAAACTTGATCTTGCCCAGCAAAATCATCAAATGACAGCGGACGCAATCTTTTTTCAAGATCTAACTCTTCTGAGTTATATCCTTTAGTAGTAGGATCTAGATTTTCATTCATCCCACAAAGATATATAAACTAATCAGTTTCTAAAATAGTTAAACTGAACGATTAAAACTTTAACTAAACAAAAAAGGCTGTCATTTCTGACAGCCTTTGATTATTTCTAGTGGTGTAAAACTTCTTCACCTTCTTTCATTGGTACATTTTGAGGAACAAAATCTACATCGTGATTAGGGTTACTGTAGTCATACGGCCAACGGTATACGTGAGGAATTTCTCCTGGCCAGTTTCCGTGAATATGCTCAACTGGAGTAGTCCACTCTAAAGTAGTAGATTTCCATGGGTTTTGAGTCGCTTTTTTACCGTAGAAAATACTGCTAAAGAAGTTATATAAGAATACTAATTGGAACGCACCTCCTACAAGAGCAAATGTTGTAATTAAAACATTCACATTTTGTAAATCATCAAATAATGGGAAGTTTGTATTAGTATAGTAACGTCTTGGTAAACCAGCTAATCCTATAAAGTGCATTGGGAAGAAAACTCCATAAGCACAAACTGCAGTTACCCAAAAGTGGATGTAACCTAAGTTTTTGTTTAACATTCTACCATACATTTTAGGGAACCAGTGGTAAATACCAGCAAACATTCCGTAAAGTGCAGAGATACCCATTACTAAGTGAAAGTGAGCAATTACGAAGTAAGTATCGTGAACGTTAATATCTAATGTACTATCTCCTAAAATGATTCCTGTTAAACCTCCAGTGATGAAAGTAGAAACCATTCCAATAGAGAATAACATTGCAGGGTTAAATTGTAGGTTACCTTTCCATAAAGTTGTAATCCAGTTAAATGCTTTTACAGCAGATGGAATTGCAATCAATAAAGTTGTAAAAGTAAATACAGATCCTAAGAAAGGATTCATTCCTGAAATAAACATGTGGTGACCCCAAACGATAGTTGATAAGAATGCAATTGCAAGAACTGACATAATCATCGCTCTGTAACCGAAAATTGGTTTACGAGCATTTGTAGCCATAATTTCTGAAACAAGACCCATCGCTGGTAAGATTACGATATAAACCTCAGGGTGACCTAAGAACCAGAATAAGTGCTCGAATAATACTGGAGAACCTCCTTGATAGTGCAAAACTTCACCAGCAATATAGATATCAGATAAAAAGAATGAAGTACCAAAACTTCTATCAAAAATCAATAATAAAGCAGCTGATAATAATACTGGGAATGAAATAACACCAATAATAGCTGTTACGAAAAATGTCCAGATTGTAAGAGGAAGTCTGGTCATAGACATTCCTTTAGTTCTTAAGTTAAGTACAGTAACGATATAGTTCAAAGATCCCATTAAAGAAGATGCAATGAAAATAGCCATAGATACTAACCATAAAGTCATACCAGTTCCAGATCCAGGAATTGCTTGTGGTAAAGCACTTAAAGGAGGGTAAATTGTCCATCCTGCAGATGCTGGTCCAGCTTCAACAAATAAAGAACATAACATTACAACTGCTGATAAGAAAAACAACCAGTATGAAATCATATTCATAAATCCAGATGCCATATCTCTCGCTCCAATTTGAAGAGGAATCAATAAGTTACTGAATGTTCCACTCAAACCTGCCGTCAGTACAAAGAATACCATGATGGTACCGTGAATTGTAACTAAAGCCAGATAAATATCATTTGCCATTACACCATCAGGTGCAAATTTATCTCCTAATAAAACATTAAATATTTTGAAAGACTCTTCTGGCCACGCTAACTGCATTCTGAAAAGCAAGGACATTGCAATCCCAATTACTCCCATAACAATACCAGTAATCAAGTATTGTTTAGCAATCATTTTGTGATCAATACTAAAAATATATTTAGTAATGAACGTGTCTTTATGATGATGTTCGTGCTCGTGATCGTGTCCGTGATCGTGACCGTGCGCTTCTGCTGACATATATTTGTACTTTAAATTTTCTTAATAATATTATTTCATCGCAACTTTAGCTACAGCAGCTTTAACAGTATCAACAACCGTTTTAACAGTGTCAATTACTTTTGCAGCAGTATCTGTAGTTGGTGCAGCTCCTTCAGCTGGTTTCTCAGCAGCAGCTGCCGCTTTAATATCTTGAGCTAAAGTAGTTTTCTCACTTAACCATTTTTTGTAATCTTCTGGAGTATCAACTACCACTTTCATTTGCATGTTATAGTGAGAAGCTCCACAAATTTTATTACATAATAATAAATAATCAAATGTGTAAGGATCCAAAGCCGTACCTCCTTTTGCAACTAACTCAGCGCTTCTTTCAGCTCTAAGTTTGTTAATGTTTGCAACTTTTTCAACCATAAATGGTAATTCTCTATATTCCGCAGTAGTATAAGTTGGAACGAAAGCAAATTCAGTAACCATACCAGGAACACAGTTCATTTGTGCTCTAAAATGAGGGAAGTAAGCAGAGTGCAATACATCCTGAGAACGCATTTTAAAGTGAACTTTTTTACCTTTAGGGATGTGCAGTTCTGAAACTACAATATCATCTTGAGCATTAGGATCAGACATGTCAACTCCTAATGTATTTACACCTTCAATTAAACGTACGTTAGCTTTCCCCAAAACATTGTCTTGTCCAGCATATCTTGCAGTCCATTTAAATTGTTGAGCGTATAATTCGATTTCAATTACATCTTCATCTTTATCAACGAACATAATGTTATTCCAAGCGTATAATCCGTAAAGAATTAAACAAGCTAAAACAACTGAAGGAATAATACTCCAGATTGCTTCTAGTTTATTACTATCAGCAAAGAACAATGCTTTTCTATCTTTGTTCCCTCTATTTTTAAAAGAAAACCAGTATAGCAAACCTTGTGTAATTACTTGAACTATAAAAATTAAAACCCAAGTAATATTCATTAAATTATCTACTAAACTACCATGCTCAGAAGCAGGAGTATGAAGTGCCAAATTACCCCATTTTAGTAAACCATAAATCGTAAATATATAAATGAAAGCTAAAAAGCCAAACATAATATATCCCTGAACGTTATTGTCATTATCCGATGCAACCTGAGAATCATCAGAAGAAGCTCCTACCTGAGTAAGATCAAATATCTTCGTCAATTGCCATAATGCAACTGCTAATAAAACTAAAACTATAATTACCAACAAACTTGTCATCTGTTTACTTCTTTAAATATTAATAATGAAAATGTTTACTTTCTTCGATGAAAGGATTTCTTTTTGCTAGCAAAGGAGATTTAGTTAATGCAGTAAATACAACAAATATAAATAAACCTAAGAAGAAAAGAATCGATGCAATTTCAGGAACTCCAATAAACCATTTGTCTCCTACTGTTCCAGGCATAATCATATTAAAGAAATCAACATAATGACCTAATAATATTACAATACCAGCCATTACAACAACCCAGTTAAGACGTTTGAAGTCAGTATTGATTAATATTAATAATGGGAAAACAAAGTTCATAACAACCGCTCCAAAGAAAGGAAGGTTATATAATTGAATTCTTGTTACAAAATAAGTTACCTCTTCTGGAATGTTAGCGTACCAAATCAACATGAATTGAGAGAACCATAAATAAGTCCAAAATACACTAATACCAAACATGAACTTAGCTAAATCATGGATATGACTTGTATTTACATACTCTAAATATCCTTTAGATTTTAAATAAATTGTTACTAATGCAATAGTTGTAATACCACTTACAAAGAAAGAAGCAAATACATACCAAGCAAACAATGTACTAAACCAGTGCGGATCAAAAGACATAATCCAATCCCAAGCCATGATAGATTCAGAAACAATGAAAAATACTAAGAATCCTGCTGAAGCTTTGAAGTTCTTTTTGTAGTAAAGATCGTCATTTGCCTCATCTTGCGCTAAACAGTTTTTTCTTGAATAATAACGGTATAAGTTCCATCCTAATAAAAAGATAGCCGCTCTTACAATCCAGAAAGGAAAATTTAAATAACCAGATTTTCCAGTAATAATTGCATCATAATTAGCGTTTTTAGGATCTGTTACACCTTCACCTAACCATACAAAGATATGATTGAAGTGTAATCCGCATAAAACTAATATGATAAAGAAGATAACAGAACCAGCTGGTAAATAAGCTGTGATACCTTGCATAACTCTAAACAAAACTGGAGACCAACCCGCTTGAGCAACTTGTTGGATAGCATAGAAGGCTAAAACTCCCATTGAAAGCAGTAAAAAGAAAATACAAGCCACATAAACAGCAGACCAAGGCTTATTTTGCAATTGGTGTAATACGTGCTCTAAATGTTTTTCGTGCTCATTTGCACCAGAAACTTCAGCATGTGCAGCTCCCTTGTGAGCGTCCTGTGCAGCTTCAGCAGCTTCATGATGACCTGCTTCTTTGTGAGATGCCTCCGCTTTTTCTTCATGTGCAGCACCATGCGAACCATGTTCATCTGCAGCTAGTATTTTTTCAACTTCTTGAATATCTTTTGGTGCACTTAAAAAACCATACCCAATTCCTAATAAACCAACGGCCATTAAGATGATAGAAAAAGTTTTTAATTTACTTGAAAATGTATACATATCTATTACGATCAGTTTGTTCAACAATTATAATTGGCTTTTTAGTTTCAGAACATAGTCAGCAACTAACCAACGTTCGTGAGCACTTAATTGATTTGCATGTGAACCCATTGCATTTAAACCATAAGTCTCAACATGAAAAATACTTCCTTCAGTGATCTCTCTGTCTTTATAGCTAGGTACTCCAAGAAATTTTTCTCTTTCAACCAATTTACCTTTACCGTTACCAGTAGCACCATGGCAGCTGATACAGTAAATTTCGAAAAGTTCTTTCCCTTTTTCAGAGTTTTTCTCTTCTTCTGTCAATGGAGATTTTAAATTAGCTTTTGCTAATTCATAACCAGCCGTTGAGTTTTCATATTCATAAGGTTCAAAACCTCTATTGATAGTTCCTGCAACAGGAAGCTGTCCTTCTTTTCCTCCCTTAAATACTTTTGCTTCTGAATATGGCTCGTAAGCAACAGACTCATACATATTTGGGAAATACTGATAGTTCGGTGCCGAATTATTGTGGCAAGATGAAACTAAAATAGTTATACCAACTAAAAGTGTTATTTTATATATCCTTTTCATAGCTACAATTAATTCTTTTCTATTACTTTAACTTCAACAGCTCCAGTTCCTTCGAAGAAAGAAACTAATTCAGCTTCGTTATCATTTACAGCAACCTCCATTAAAAAGTGGTCATCAGTTGTTCTAACATCTGGGTTTTCAGCTTGTTTAAAAGGCCATAATCTACTTCTCATATAAAAAGTAATTACCATTAAGTGAGCTGCAAAGAATACAGTCATCTCAAACATAATTGGCACAAAAGATGGCATATTTTGGATAAAACTAAAACTTGGCTTACCTCCAATATCCTGCGGCCAGTCATGAATCATGATGTATCCCATCATTGTTGTTGCAACAGAAATACCAACACATCCATATAAAAAAGCACATATTGCTAATCTTGTTGGTGCTAATCCCATGGCTTTATCCAATCCGTGAACCGGGAATGGAGTAAAAACCTCTTCAATATGATGATGAGCAGCTCTAGTTTTCTTTACTGCATTCATCAAAACGTCATCGTCATTATAAATGGCGTATATAACTTTATTACTCATGATGTGAATCTTTACTGTTTGCTCTTTCTCTAATGTAATTATCTCCTGTTCCTTTCAAAATTGTTTTAACCTCTGCCTGAGCAATTACAGGGAATGTCCTAGAGTATAATAAAAACAACACAAAGAAGAAACCAATTGTTCCGATGAAAATTCCAATATCAACAAATGTTGGTGAGAACATTGTCCAAGAAGATGGAAGGTAATCTCTATGTAAAGAAGTAACAATAATTACGAATCTTTCAAACCACATACCGATGTTTACTACAATCGAAATGATGAATGAGAACATGATACTTGTTCTTAATTTTTTGAACCACATGAACTGAGGAGAGAACACGTTACATGTCATCATTGACCAATATGCCCACCAGTAAGGTCCAGTAGCTCTGTTTAAGAATGCATATTGCTCATATTCTACCCCTGAATACCAAGCTACAAATAACTCAGTGATGTAAGCCACACCTACGATAGATCCAGTAATCATGATAATGATGTTCATTAACTCGATATGCTGTAATGTGATGTATGCTTCAAGGTTAGATACTTTTCTCATAACAATAAGCAATGTGTTTACCATCGCGAATCCAGAGAAAACCGCTCCAGCAACGAAGTATGGAGGGAAAATTGTTGTATGCCATCCAGGAATTACAGAAGTTGCAAAGTCCATAGATACAATTGTGTGTACAGAAAGTACAAGTGGAGTAGCCAAACCAGCTAATACTAAAGATACTTCTTCAAAACGCTGCCAATCTTTTGCTCTACCGCTCCATCCAAAACTTAAGATAGAATAAACTCTTTTATTAAAAGGAGTAATGGCTCTATCACGAAGCATTGCAAAGTCAGGCAATAAACCAGTCCACCAGAAAACTAATGATACTGAAAGATACGTTGAAATCGCGAATACGTCCCAAAGTAAAGGTGAGTTAAAGTTTACCCATAAAGATCCAAATTGGTTTGGAATAGGTAATACCCAATATGCTAACCATGGACGTCCCATGTGAATGATTGGGAAAAGACCAGCTTGTACTACAGAGAAAATAGTCATAGCTTCTGCAGAACGGTTGATGGCCATTCTCCAACGTTGACGGAAAAGTAATAATACCGCAGAAATTAATGTTCCGGCGTGACCAATACCAACCCACCAAACGAAGTTAGTAATATCCCAAGCCCAGCCAACTGTTTTATTTAATCCCCATGTTCCGATACCGGTAGATACGGTGTAAATTATACAACCTAACCCCCAAAGGAAGGCTATTAATGCGATTGAAAATACAATCCACCATTGCTTGTTTGCAGGCCCCTCAACAGGTGCAGCTACATCTACAGTTACATCGTGATAAGATTTATCACCTATAACTAAAGGTTTTCTAATGGGTGCTTCGTAGTGAGACGACATAATCCTTTATATTGTTTCTTAATTAATAATTTTACTAAGTATTTCTAACTTTAACATGGTAAACCACATTAGGTTTTGTACCTACATGCTCTAATAAGTGGTATGATCTTTCATCAGCAGCTAATTTAGCAACTTTACTTTCTTTATCATTTACATCACCAAATATCATCGCTCCTGAAGAACAAGCACTAGAACAAGCTGTTTGGAATTCACCATCTCTAACTGGACGGCCTTCGTTTTTAGCTTTCAATTTAGTTGCTTGTGTCATTTGGATACACATAGAACATTTCTCCATAACACCACGAGAACGTACGTTAACGTCTGGATTAAGAACCATACGTCCTAAATCATCGTTCATATGATAATCGAACTCGCTGTTTTTGTTGTATAAGAACCAGTTAAAACGACGTACTTTATATGGACAGTTGTTTGCACAGTAACGAGTACCCACACATCTGTTGTAAGCCATATGGTTTTGACCTTCACGACCGTGAGAAGTTGCAGCAACAGGACAAACTGTTTCACAAGGTGCGTGGTTACAGTGTTGACACATTACAGGTTGGAATGCAACTTGAGGATTATCTCCTGCTTTTTCCATTTCATTAAATGTAGATAATGAACTAGATAAACCAGCAATTCCTTCTTTTCTTTCATTATCACCTTCAAAAGTACTTTCAGAAGAATAGTATCTATCGATACGTAACCAGTGCATATCACGGCTTCTTCTTACCTCTGCTTTACCTACAACTGGAACGTTGTTTTCAGCATGACAAGCAATAACGCAGGCTCCACATCCTGTACAAGCATTTAAGTCAATTGAAAGATTGAAGTGGTGACCAGTTGTACGATCAAATGATTCCCAAAGATCTACAGTAGTAGCCTCAACTTCTTGGTGATCTAGAGATACCATTGGCTTTTCATTCCAATGTTCAGCATCTTTAGTATTGAATATTTCTAAAGTAGTTTCTTTAATAATATCCCCTCTACCCATTAAAGTTTTCTGACCTTGAACACAAGCAAATTCGTGTACTCCACCAGCCTTAACGATAGACACAGATTGAACATTATTGAAACCTTTATATAAAGCGTAAGCGTTTAAACCTACTTGCATTTCTTCTTTAAGAGCAGCTTTACGTCCGTAACCAAGAGCTAGACCTAAAGTACCAACTGCTTGACCTGGCTGAACAATAACTGGAACGTTTTCCAATTTAGTTCCGTCTACTGTAATAGTAGCATAACTACCATTTAAACCTCCATTTGCAACAATTTCGTTAGTCAAACCAAGTTTTTTAGCATCTGCATTAGAAACTGTTACATAGTTATCCCAAGAAACTCTTGTGATTGGATCTGGAAACTCTTGCAACCATGGGTTGTTAGCATGTTGCCCATCTCCTAATCCTGTTTTAGTATATAATACTAATTCAAAATCGCCAGCAGATTTAGATCTTGCAACCGCATTTGCAGCAGTAGCAGCATCAATAGCTCCTCCTGATAATGCTGAAGCTCCTAAAACAGCTACACCATCGTGCAATACTTTATTCCAAGAACTACCTGCAGTATAAGCTCCAGAATTTGCTTTTAAGTAGTCATAATAAGTACCAGCAGTACCATTTACTGACAATAAAATATCTTGAAATTGTTTTGTATTGAAGATAGGACGAATTGTAGGCTGAGTTAAGCTATATGTTCCGCTTGTAAGCTCAAGATCCCCCCAAGACTCTAAATAGTGAGGAGCTGGCGCAGCAATTGAAACAATTGATGCAGTTTCGTCTTCTTTTAATGAAAAAGCAACTGACGTTTTAACTTTTTTCAATCCAGAAACAAAAGAAGCTGAATCAGCTAAAGTATAAACTGGGTTAACTCCACTCATAATTAAAGTATGAACACTTCCTGCATTCAAATCTTTAATTAATTGTGCAACTGCAGCATTAGAACCTTTTCTAATTTGTCTTGCTCCAGCAGTACTAAAAGCTTCACTAGCCAATACTTGATTGATAGCTAAAACTAATAACTGAGCATTTTTATCTTCAATTCCAGATACTAAAACTCCTTTTGAACCAGCAGCTTTAAGCTGTTGTGCAGCTTTTACTACTTCAGCTTTAAAGTTTCCTTCTAAAGCTACAGGAACAGAAGCACCTACAACAATATTATAAATTTGAACTAAAGCTTGCTTTTGAGCAGCTACAGTCATAGGAACACGCTTATCAGCAGCTGCTCCAGATAATGTCATGTTTGATTCAAACTGAAAGTGACGAGACATTTTTCCGTTTTGAGGAATACGTCCTTGCGCATATCCAGCATCATATCCTCCACCTTGCCAGTCTCCTAAGAAATCAGCTCCAACAGATACGATTAAAGAAGCTTTTGAAAAATCGTAATCAACTAAAGCTCTTTGACCATAAACAGCTTCAAAAGCATCTAAAGCTTCAGATGAAGAAACTGCATCATATACAACGTGCTTAGCGTTTGGATTTTTTGCAATAAACTCACCAATTAATTTTTCTGTAGATGGACTTGCTAAAGTATTAGTTAATAATACAACTTGACCGCCTTTAGCTTTTGCCTCTGCTAAACTAGATTTGATTTTCAAATCAACAGCTGACCAAGAAGAATTTTTACCGTCTACTTTTGGCTCTTTTAAACGAGTGCTATCATACAAACCTAAGATAGATGCATGAATTCTAGCATTCGCTGAAAATTTAGCTCCAGCAATTGTATTGTTTTCAATTTTAATTGGACGACCCTCACGAGTTTTCACCAAAAGATTAGCAAAATCAAATCCATCAAAAACTGTAGTTGCATAATAATCAGCAACACCAGGAATGATCTGCTCTGGTTGTAATACATAAGGGATAGACTTGTGAACCGGACCTTCGCAAGCAGCTAATGTTACAGCCGCCGTACTAAACCCTACGTACTTTAAAAAGTCACGACGTGAAGTTCCTGAAGTAGATAAAGCCTCAGCATTACCTAAAAACTCATCAGTAGGAATTTCTTCAACAAATTCGTTATTTCTAAGCGCCTCAACAATAGAGCTATTTTCTAGCTCCTCAACACTTTTCCAGTATTTTTTGTTTGATGACATTGTATATATATATTAAAATCTTAATAAATCGATTAATAGTGGCATTTACCACACTCTAAACCTCCCATTTGCGCTGCAGTTAATTTCTCTACACCGTATTTTTTAGAAAGCTCAGCATGAATTTTGTCATAGTAAGCATTACCTTCCATCTTAACATCAGTTTTTCTATGGCAATCAACACACCATCCCATTGTTAATTTAGAGTATTGCTTCATAATTTCAAATTCCTGTACTGGTCCATGACAAGTTTGACATTCAATACCTGCAACAGAAACGTGTTGCGAGTGGTTGAAGTAAACAAAGTCAGGTAAGTTGTGAATACGAACCCATTTTACAGGCATTGTTTTTCCAGTATAAGCTTGTTTAGTCTTATCCCATCCAACAGCATCATATAATTTTTGGATTTGAGCATCGTAGAATGCTTTGCTGTACTCAGGAGTAGCAGTAGTTTCAGCAACCTCAGAAATATTTTTATGACAGTTCATACAAACATTTAAAGAAGGAATACCAGCTGTTTTACTTACACGAGCAGCAGAGTGACAATATTTACAATTGATTTCATTATCACCAGCGTGAATTTTGTGAGAGTAGTGAATTGGCTGAATTGGCTCATAATTCTGATCTACACCTACTTGCATTAAGTATCCGTAAACAAAATAACCACTAGCCAAAAGCAAGAAGATTGCAGTTACCAAAACCAAGAATTGGTTTTTAGCGAAAGCTTTCCAGATTGGTAGTCTTGCTTCTTTTGGAGCAATCTCAATACCGTTTTTATTAGCAACTTTAGTTAAAACTTTGTTTACCATAAACAACATTACAACTAAAATAGCCATTACAAGAGCAAGAGCTCCTAAAATAATGTTATTTGAAATAGCGCCATCTTGAACATTTGTTCCAGGAGGAGTTGCAGCACCTCCCGCAGCCGCAGCAGGCTCAGCCTTAGGCTCAGAAGTATACGCTATAATATTATCAATATCTCCTTCAGACAATTGAGGAAACGAAGTCATAACAGCTTTGTTATTTTCCTCAAAAAGTTTAACAGCAACAGGATCACCTGACTTAATCATGTCAGAACTGTTATGCACCCACTTGTAAATCCAAGCCATATCATGCTTAGAAGCAACCCCCCTTAAAGCAGGACCAGTTGATTTAGCATCTAATTTGTGACATGCAGCGCAATTTGCATTAAAAAGTTCTTTCCCTTTTACTGGATCACCGCCTCCTGCAGCTGGAGCAGCCGCAGCAGCCTCAGGCGCCGCCGGAGCAGCAGCTTCTTGAGCAAATGAAGTTAGGGAGAAAATTAACGTTAGCGATAAGCCAAGCAGCAATTTTCTTGAGATCGAATTATGGTTACCCACCTTTTTCATATAGTATAAATAATTGTCTACTAATTTTTGGTATGATTTTTTCTGTACTAAATCCAGCAAAAACCTATACCCTCTTTTAAAACTTGCACAAAAATACGACTTATGAGCTATTCTCAAAACCTTAAAATAGTCTTAATTATCAATTTATATCAATTCTAAATAATATTAAAATTTTACACTCAAACTTTAAATAGTATTTTTGCATAAAAACCATCACATTATGAGAATTTTAAGTCCTTCAAAAAGCCTTTTATTAACAATTACAACGATTGCTTTAGCACACAATATTAATGCTCAAGACCAAAATTTAACACTAAATCAAGATCCTAAATTTGAGCAATTACTAAACGAGAAGCGCAAAATTAACACGTCGATAAATACAAACGACACCTATAGAATTCAAATCTTTAGTGGTAAAAGCGACGAAGCAAAAAAAACGTTATCGGATTTCAAAAAAGAAAATTCTGATATTGACGGAACCATTATTTTCAGCACTCCAAATTATAAAGTAATTGTTGGGAATTTCAAAACCAGAATAGAAGCTGAAAGAAATTTAGCAGAAATCAAAAAAAGATACAAAAGCGTTTTCCTGCTTAAACCTGGAAAATGATGCAAGCAGAAACAAAAAAAGCGAGATATAAAAATCTCGCTTTTTTTGTTTCTATTTTAGAATTACAACTTTTAAATCTAATTTACCACTTTGATCCCGCTCGCTAAAAAGCGTATTTCTTCTTTTGGCATTTTAATCGCATCTATTTCTGCCTTTGTTTTCTTAGCATCTTTTGCATAATGCTTAAGTTCCTCAACAGATGTTACTTTCTTTTCAGCATTTCCTTCTAAAACTACATTTTTACCTTTTAATGCAGTAGGTACAAAAAAAGCGTAATCTTTCATTTTTACAAAGAAAGATTCACCATCTTTAGTCTTTAGAGTTATCCAGCACCCTTTTTTCGCACAAACATCCGTTACTTCACCTTTTACTGCAATTCCTTCTATTGTTTTTGTGGTTTTTAATTCCCCTTCAAGTTTTTCAACAGAAACAGCATTATTTACCACAGCTCCAGAAACATCTGTTCCATAATAATCCCCAACTAAAGCATCTCCTGCTGGCGGCGTAGGTTTCTCAACATTTTCTTGTGAAAAAGATAATGCCGTAAAACTTATAAAAAACAAGCTTGTGTATATTAAAATTCTTTTCATTTTTATATTATTTATACCCAAAAATAATACTAAAATTTGAGATATCATTCTAAATTTAAAATCACTAAGCCTTTATTCTAAATTAGAATCTAAAATCTCCTGTATTTCTTTTTTAACACTATCCCAGTCAGCCAGAAAATCCGAATTACCCCAAAGACATTCAACAGTCGCCTGCCCCATAGTTCTTCCCATTTTAACATCACTATACCAATGTACATTACAAACAATACGACTTTCACCAAAGTCATGCCCGCGTTTCAAAATCTCTTTTTCTTTTTCAGGGAAAAGCTTAATTAAAACCAATGACCACGCCCAGCCAACAGCAGCATGACCAGAAGGAAACGAACCAACTTTATATAATATATTTTCCTGATCGGGAGTGCATGTCTTTTGATTATTTACCATAAATGGCCTTTCCCTTTTGTAATAATTTTTAGCCGCATAAGTAGACAATCCCGCATCTGTCATCACCCTTCGCATTAGCACGTAAAGTTTAGGAGTTTTTGACTCACTAATCTGCATACCTATAATTGATTCAAATGATTTAACCGCAAAAGGAAAGGACAAGTCTGCATCTATGGCCGCCTGCAAAAAACGTGCTTCGTCCTTAGATTCCAATGCTTTTCTTGCATGTTCCAAATCTAACTCAAAAAAACTGGAGTTGTGTTCGGGAGGAGGCGATAACAAAAGAAAACTGTTTGGCATTTCCGCTTCAGTCAAATACCCCTCAAGCAAAGCAGGCATTATTTCTCTTAACTGCTGAACATTTGTAAAATTACTAACGGAATTCTCTGATTTAAAACGCCTGCCAAAAATTGCATTCACAATATGATTTATACTTACCCTCATATCAGTATAGATATTTCATTCGACGAACTATTTTCTTAATTTCATTTCATCTAAAAAACAAAAGAAAATTACTACACAAAGAAACAGACATTCCACGAACCAGACCGTAGCCAAATCTCTCATTTATGTTTCATATTATAAAATGAAACACATTACAATGACTAATTTCCTAACACCACATTCATTAATATCATAATTTTAAAATAAAAAAAGTCCCAATTTTCATTGGGACTTTTTTTATATGAATTGAATTTATTTCAATTTCTTTTTAATTGCTACTTCGTGGTAAGCTTCAATAACATCATTAATTTCGATATCATTAAATCCTTTTATTTGGATACCACAATCGTAACCTTTAGTCACTTCTTTCACATCGTCTTTGAAACGTTTCAAGGCAACTAATTCACCTGTATGAACAACAACCCCATCTCTAATTACTCTAATTTTAGAAGTTCTTAAGATTTTACCGTCTGTCACCATACATCCAGCAATTGAACCCACTTTAGAAATTTTGAAAATCTCACGAATTTCAGCATTACCTAAAACTTCTTCTTTCATTTCTGGCGCTAACATTCCTTCCATCGCATCTTTCAAGTCATCGATTGCCGCATAAATAATAGAATAGTAACGGATATCAATTTCTTCTTTATCCGCAAGCTGCCTAGCATTTCCTGCAGGACGAACATTAAATCCGATGATGATTGCATCTGAAGCAGAAGCCAAGTTAACATCTGTTTCTGTAATCGCACCAACACCTTTATGGATAATATTGATTTGAACTTCTTCTGTAGAAAGTTTAGAGAACGAATCTGATAATGCTTCAACAGAACCATCCACGTCTCCTTTAAGAATTACGTTCAATTCTTTAAACTGACCAAGAGCGATACGACGTCCAATTTCATCAAGTGTAATATGTCTTTGAGTACGAACAGACTGCTCACGCATTAATTGAGAACGTTTTGATGCAATTTGTTTTGCTTCTTTTTCGTCTTCAAATACGTTGAACTTATCACCCGCTGTTGGAGCTCCGTCTAAACCTAAAACTGATACAGGGGTTGAAGGTCCAGCTGATAAAACTGTATGCCCTCTTTCGTCATGCATTGCTTTTACCTTACCATGGTGTTTACCAGCAAGCATATAATCTCCAATTTTCAAAGTACCTTGTTGCACTAAAATTGTAGAAACGTATCCTTTTCCTTTATCTAAGTAAGCCTCAACAACAGTTCCCTGCGCCGCTTTATTTGGATTTGCTTTTAAATCTAAGATTTCAGCTTCTAATAAAACTTTCTCTAATAATTCTTTAACTCCCGTTCCGACTTTTGCAGAAATATCATGTGACTGAATTTTTCCACCCCAATCTTCAACAAGTAAATTCATACCAGCCAAACGTTCTTTAATTTTGTCAACATTCGCGTTTGGTTTATCAATTTTATTGATTGCAAATATAATTGGCACTCCCGCAGCTTGTGCGTGAGAAATTGCCTCTTTTGTTTGTGGCATGATATCATCATCCGCCGCAACTACGATAATCGCAATATCCGTAACTTGAGCTCCACGTGCACGCATCGCTGTAAACGCCTCGTGACCTGGAGTATCTAAGAATGCAATTTTTTGTCCGTTATCCAAAGTAACTCCATACGCTCCAATGTGCTGAGTAATACCTCCAGATTCACCAGCGATAACATTTTCTTTACGAATGTAATCCAATAAAGACGTTTTACCGTGGTCAACGTGACCCATTACTGTCACAATTGGCGCTCTTGTTACTAAATCTTCTTCTCTATCTTCTACAACTTCTATTGCTTCTTCAATATCTACTGTGATAAATTCAACATCATAACCAAACTCATCTGCTACAATAGTTAATGTTTCAGCATCTAGACGTTGGTTCATGGTAACCATGATACCAAGAGACATACAAGTTCCAATTACTTTAGTAATCGGCACATCCATCATGATTGCAATTTCACCTACAGTAACAAACTCAGTAACTTTAATTGTTTTACTTCCTTCGTCAAGAGCTCTTTGCTCGTCATCAGATTTCTGACGGTGTGTTTCTCTTTTATCTCTTCTATATTTTGCCGCTTTAGATTTTCCTCCTTTACCTTGAAGTTTTTCAAGAGTTTCTCTAATTTGGTTTTTTACTTCTTCCTCAGTTGGCTCAACTTTAGCCACAATCGCAGGACGGTTTCCTTTTACAAAACCAGGTCTTTGGCTTCTGTTAGCATTAAAGCCTACCCCATTGTTATTTTGAGCCGGCTTGTTTGGATTCGGTGTTCCAGGCGCATTACCCGTAACAGGCTTTGGTGCACCAGGCACACCCGGTTTTGGACCAATTCTTTTACGCTTATTTTTATTGGCGTTATTATTATTCCCAACTCCAGGAGTTCCAGGTTTATTCTGAGCCGCTTTAGGATCTTCTTTCTTTTTCTTAGGTTTATTAAATTGAGATAAATCAATTGTCTGACCTGTAAGAGTAGTTCCAGTAAGCTTTTGATATTGAGTAGTAATAGTTTCCTCCGAAGTTGTTGGATCAGTAGACACGATTGGCTCCTGCGCAACTTTAGATTCTGCTTTAACTTCTTTTTTCTCAGTAATAATAGGTTCTTCTTTTTTAGTTTCAGCAACAGGAGTTGAAACAACTGGTTCAGATTTCACTGTTTCATTTTGAACAGGTTTTTCTGGCTGCACAGCAGCAGCAACTTTTGGTTCTTCAACCTTAGCTGCTTCCTCAGAAGGAGTAACCGCAGGTTTTTTTGGATTCAAGTCAATTTTACCAACTTGTACAGGCCCCGAAACAACAGCTCTTGCTTTAATTATTTCTTGCTGTTTTAGACGCTCTTCTTCTTGTCTGCGTTTGTCTTCAATTTCTTTCTCACGCTCTACACGTAATGCCTCTTTTTCCTTTCTTTTTTCTTCTCCAACCTCTTTAGAAGCCTCCTTATTCCCCTTATCGCCCGCAAATTGGCTTTGAAGGATATTAAATTCCGTGTCAGAAATTTTCGCATTAGGATTTGCATCAATAGCAATTCCTTTATCTTTTAGATAATCCACAGCTCTTTCTAACGAAATATTTAATTCCCTTAAAACCTTGTTTATTCTTATTACTCTCTCTTCAGACATATAACCTTTTTATTATTACCTTTTTCGTTGTGTTGTTAGAGCAGATGCAAGCTTTTAGCTTAACTATCAAACTCTTCTTTTAGTATCTTCATAACATCTAGAATTGTTTCCTCTTCTAAATCTGTTCTTCTTACTAAATCTTCTACGTCGTGTTTTAAAATACTTTTTGCAGTATCTAAACCTATTTTTGCAAACTCTTCAATTACCCACTCTTCGATTTCATCTGAAAACTCTGTTAATTCAACATCATCTTCATCTGCAACGGTTCCAGCGATATCTCCTTCACGGATAACATCTAATTCATAACCTGTCAACTGACCTGCCAATTTAATGTTGTGACCACCTCTACCAATTGCTTTTGAAACTTCTTCTAATTTCAAGAACACTTCAGCTCTTTTGTTTTCTTCATCAATTTTGATAGAAGAAACTTTTGCTGGGCTTAATGCTCTTGTAATAAATAATTGAATATTGTTTGTATAATTGATTACATCAATATTTTCATTTCCAAGCTCACGAACAATTCCGTGAATACGAGAACCTTTCATTCCAACGCAAGCTCCAACTGGATCAATTCTATCATCATAAGAATCAACAGCTACTTTTGCTTTTTCGCCCGGAATACGAACTACATTTTTCACTGTAATTAGTCCGTCGAAAACCTCTGGAATTTCTTGCTCAAATAATTTTTCCAAGAACTTCTCAGAAGTTCTAGACATAATAATCTGAGGCTTGTTCCCTTTTAATTCAACGCTTTCAATAATTCCACGAACATTATCTCCTTTACGGAAGAAATCTGATGGAATTTGTTTTTCCTTTGGAAGCACAATTTCATTTCCTTCATCATCCACTAAGATAACTACTCTTGGACGTACGTGGTGTACTTCAGCTGTATAAATATCACCGATAATATCTTTAAACTGCTTGTATAAGTTTGTATTATCGTGTTCGTGAATTTTAGATATAAGATTCTGACGAAGCGCTAAGATAGCTCTTCTTCCTAAATCAATCAATTTTACTTCTTCAGAAACTTCTTCACCAATTTCAAAATCCGCCTCAATTTTTCTTGCTTCAGTCAATGTAATTTCCTCATTTTCAAAATCAAGATCCTCATCGGCAACAATTACTCTTCTTCTCCAGATTTCCATATCACCTTTATCAGGGTTTATAATGATATCGAAATTTTCATCTGAACCGTATTTTTTCTTTAATGCATTTCTAAATACGTCCTCTAAAATTGCCATAAGCGTTACACGATCAATAAGTTTATTATCTTTAAACTCTGAGAATGAATCGATTAATGCTAAATTTTCCATGCGAATTTTTTAATTAAAATTAAAATGTTACCGTAACAACTGCCTCTTTAATTTCTGTATAAGGTATTTGTTGCTCTTTTTGAACTGTTTCTTTTCCTTTTCCTACTTTTTTCGGTTCTCTTGCTTTCCAAGACAAAATTATAAAAACATCATTAGCTTCTACCAATTCCGCTTCGATTTTTTCTGTATTTGTGGTAACAATCAGCGTTCTACCAACATTTTTCTTGTATTGTCTTATCATTTTAAGAGGAGTTCCGACTCCAACCGATGCTACTTCAAGCGAGAAATCCTGTTCTTCACGATCAAGATTATTCTCGATTGCGCGACTGATATCTATACAGTCTTGCAGCGCCACTCCATTATCTCCGTCTAAACCAACACTAATCTTAAAAGAATCCGAAACAGCCAGATCAACCAAAAAGATTGATGGTTTTTCCAGAAGAGCTTCCGTAATTAATCCGTTTACTTTTTCTTTAAATGTCATAATTTTATAAAAAGAGGGGACACTTAGTCCCCTCATTATTTAGATTTTAATAAATAACAGTGCAAATATAGTGATTTTTTTATAAATCAAATAAATTGATTGCTCTAAAATAATTTCTTATCTTTATTATAGCATTAAAACGCGAATTATTCATAATTTTTAACCCTCAAAATCATGAAACGAATTTTAGTACCTACCGACTTCTCAGAACATGCAGAAGACGCTCTAAGAGTTGCGGCTCAAATTGCAAAAAAGAACAATTCTGAACTCATTCTTCTTCATATGCTTGAATTGCCACAGCAATCAAACGACGCTATATTGGGAGGAACCAGCATTCCTGAAACCATGCTTTTTATGAAGAAAGCAAACGAAACGCTAGACGAAGTTGCCTCTAGAGATTATCTAGAAGGAATTCCGGTAACTGAAATTGTAAAAATGGACAAACCCATACGCGGTATTACCCAAATAAGCAAAGATTACGACATTGATCTAATTATTATGGGCTCTCATGGATCTTCTGGCGTCGAAGAACTCCTAATAGGCTCAAATACAGAAAAAGTAGTTAGAAACTCAGAAATCCCTGTTTTAGTCATCAAGAAAAATATTCCAAATTTTAATGCATCCAACATTGTTTTTGCTTCTGATTTTTCAGATGAGGCAAAAAAACCATTTGAAAAACTTTTAAATTTCACCAAACTATTTGATTCAAAACTACACTTAGTCACTATTTGCACACCCAACAGCTTCAAACCAACTCATGTTAGCGAAAAAGCAATGAACGATTTTGTAGAGGAATTTAATATCACCAATTACACAACTCAAATTTACAACGACACCAATATCGAAAAAGGAATCATCAATTTCTCAAACAAAATAGACGCTGATGTTATCGGAATGTGCACACATGGCAGAACTGGTTTTGCACACTTCTTTAATGGAAGCATCAGCGAAGGCTTGGTCAATCACGCCGTTAAACCCGTTATAACTTTAAAAATCTAACATGATTATTTTTTCTCCTTAAAGCTTCTCCAGTGAGAAGCTTTTTTTATGCAAAAAAAATGAGCTTCTCAACAAAGTTTAACTGAGCTTTTCAACAAAACGGTCAATCCATTTAATGCGGAAATTTGTCAAATAAAAATTCATTAAAAACAACAAAATGAAAACAATAGACAAAATTTACATCAATGGAGAATTTGTTACTCCAAAAGGAACTGAATATTTCGACCTTATTAGCCCAGTAACAAATGAAAAATTAGGAAAAGTTCTTTTGGGCAATACCGAAGACACTCAAAACGCAATCGAAGCAGCGAAAAATGCCTTTAAAACTTTTTCTAAAACAACACCTTCAGAAAGAATCCAATATCTTGAAAAAATCAAATCTTCTGTTGAAAAAAGGAAAGATGACTTTATTAATATAATGACAGAAGAATACGGAGGCACATTTCAGTTTGCCAGTGTAAGCTACGATTACATGCTGAAGAGCTTTGACTCCGCAATCAATCTCCTCAACTCTTACAGCTTTATTAAAACAATGGGCGAATCTGAAGTTCAAATGACACCCATAGGCGTTGTTGGAATTATTATTCCGTGGAATTCGAGCAATGGCTTCATTTGCAGCAAGCTATCTACAGCAATTGCAGCAGGATGCACAACCGTAATTAAACCTAGCGAAATGAGCGCTCAACAGACTCAATTAATGATCGAATGTTTACACGATGCACAACTTCCAAAGGGAATTGTAAATATTGTAAATGGATTAGGAGAAATAGTTGGTGCCGAAATAAGCAGAAATCCAGATATTTCTAAAATTTCTTTTACAGGATCAACAAACGTTGGAAAAATTATTGCAAAAGAAGCCATCAACACCATGAAAAGAGTTACCCTTGAACTTGGCGGAAAATCTCCAAATATCATTCTAGATGATGCAGATTTCTCAAAAGCTATTCCGCTTGCCATTGCCGCAGCATTTATGAATAGCGGACAAGCATGTATTGCCGGAACTAGATTATTAATCCCAGAAAACAAATTAGACGAAGTAAAATCTCTTATTAAAGAAACGATTCCAAACTTCATTGTGGGAGACCCAAAAAATCCAAACACTGCAGTTGGCCCAATGGTTAGCGAAAAACAATTTAACCGTGTTCAAGACTATATTCAGACCGGAATTAACGAAGGCGCAGAAATATTAATTGGCGGACTGGGAAAACCAGAAGGACTTGAAAGCGGGAATTTCGTAAAACCAACTGTTTTTATCAACGTAAACAATCAGATGCGTATAGCAAGAGAAGAAATATTCGGCCCTGTTCTATCTGTCATTACTTACAAAACAGAAGAAGAAGCCATTGAAACTGCCAATGACACCACTTATGGTTTGCAAGCCTATGTAAGTTCGTCAGATTCAAAAAGAGCATATAATGTCGCTTCGCAAATTAACGCTGGCCGTGTTCAGATTAACGGAATTGGCCATGACCCAATGGCTCCTTTTGGCGGATTTAAACAATCTGGAATCGGGCGCGAGTTTGGAACAATTGGCCTTGAAGCTTATTTAGAACCAAGAGCATTGATTCAGCCAAAATAATCTTCATCAATCTGGAAATCTTTAATCTAAAGATTTCCAGATCTTTTAGTATTTTTACAATATGAGCATCAAACCAAATACAAAGCCCAAAATCCTTTACTCGTGCTATTACGCACGCAGTCGAGAAGGCGAGCATTTTATACCCGAACATGTTTTCAGCTATCAGATTTCTGGCGAAATGATCGCTTCAGACAGCAAAAACACCTTTCATTCAAAACCGGGAGATTTTCGCTTTAGCAGAAGAAACCATTTGGCAAAATTTACCAAGATTCCGCCAGAAGGAGGAGAATTTAAAACCATTTCTCTTTTTTTGGATCAGGAAATTTTAAAAGAAATTAGCAAAGAGTACAATTTGAAAGCTGACAAAAAAGCTAATACAGAAGCCATGTTTTCACTAGCACCCAACCCACTCTACAAATCCTTCATGGAATCGCTGATTTCTTATCTCGAAGTCGAAGAAGAAAACAACGAAACTTTGTTCAATTTAAAAATTAAGGAAGCCATTCATCTTTTATTAAAAGTGAATCCAGAATTAAAAGACATTTTATTTGATTTTAATGAACCTGGAAAAATTGACTTGGAAGCTTTTATGAATAAAAATTTCCATTTCAATGTTCAAATGCAGCGATTCGCCTATCTGACTGGAAGGAGCTTGGCAACATTCAAAAGAGATTTTCAAAAAGTATTTCAGGAAACACCTGGAAAATGGCTTTTAAACAAAAGACTTCAGGAAGCTTATTATTTAATCAGCCAAGGAAATCCGCCATCTGAAGTATATATTGGCGTTGGCTTTGAAGACCTTTCGCATTTTTCATTTTCATTTAAAAAGAAATTCGGAATTGTTCCTTCTTCTTTAAATCATAAATAGATCCGCAATAAGCCTGCCCAAAAATATGTCTTTCGTAATACGTTCCAGTGGTTGAAACCACTGGCTATATTCAAAACAAGACGCATAAAGCCTAACAAACTCTATATTCTAAAAAAAACTTAGCGCGCTTTGCGTTAAAAGACCTAACTTTAAAGCATAAAAAAAAGCCTCTCATTTCTGAGAGGCTTTTCTGTTGGTCTACTAGGACTCGAACCTAGAAAGACGGCACCAAAAACCGTAGTGTTACCATTACACCATAGACCAGCAGTGCGGTTAAGCGGGTGCAAAATTAAAACTTTATTTAATTTATGCAAATTTTAAAGAAAACTTTTTTCAAATAAAAAAGCCTCTCATTTCTGAGAGGCTTTTTCTGTTGGTCTACTAGGACTCGAACCTAGAAAGACGGCACCAAAAACCGTAGTGTTACCATTACACCATAGACCAGCAGTGCTGTAAAGCGAGTGCAAATTTAAGTCTTTATTTAGTTTGTGCAAACTTTTTGGCCAAAAAAAATCATTTTTTTTGATTTTCTTCACATTCAAATCCGCTTCAATATTAAAAACTCCTCATAGACAACGCATTACTCATTACGCATTGTTTTATAGAATTTTTTGTTAATGCTCGTTTCTTTACATAAAAAAACATTTTCTTTGTAGGATAGAAAAACATTCAAATTTTTAACACCTAAATATGGCACAATTCAATTTCAATAAATGGAATACAATTATTGGTTGGTTTGCATTTGCAATCGCTTTAATAACTTACACCTTAACAGTAGAACCTACAATGAGCTTTTGGGATTGCGGAGAATATATTGCTACCGCAGCCAAACTTGAAGTGGGACACCCACCAGGAGCTCCACTTTTCCAAATGATGGGCGCATTTTTTGCCATGTTTGCAATAGATGCTCAACATGTGGCTCTAATGGTTAACATGATGTCTGTTTTCTCTAGCGCATTTACCATATTATTTATGTTCTGGTCATCATCTATGATTTTGAAAAAAATCGTAGGTCGCTTTACCGAAATTGACCAAAATAATTCGATTGTAATTTTAGGAAGTTCTTTTGTAGGTGCTTTGGCTTACACTTTCTCTGATAGCTTTTGGTTTAATGCAGTAGAAGCCGAAGTTTACGCAATGGCTTCTTTATTAATCGCATTGCTTTTCTGGCTTGGCTTACGCTGGGAGCAAGACATGGACAAACCAAAAGGAAATAAATGGCTTTTAATCATTTCATTGGTAGTTGGTCTTTCGTTTGGAGTTCACTTCATGGCTCTTTTGACCATTCCTTCTATTGGATTCTTATACTATTTCAAACACTACGAAAAAGTTACGATTAAAAACTTCCTTATTGCCAATGTAGTTGTTATTGGAATTTTATTATTCATTTTCAAATTACTTCTTCCTCTTACTATGGCATTTTTCGGAAAAACCGAAATTTTCATGGTAAACAGCATGGGACTTCCGTTCAACTCAGGAACCATCTTTGTAGCATTATTATTTATTGCGTTTTTCTATTTTGGATTAAAATACACTAGACAAAAAGGTTTAATATTCTATAACACTATTATATTATGTATCTTATTCATTTTGATTGGTTTCTCAACTTGGTTAATGCTTCCTGTTCGTGCAAATGCCAATACGGTTATTAACGAAAACAAACCATCAGACGCTACAGAGGTTTTAGCTTATTATAATCGTGAGCAATATGGTGTAAATCCTTTATTTTATGGACCTCAATACACTGAACTTTTTGCTGGTCTTGATGCTAAAACGCCTTATTTAGATAAAAAACCAAACTACGAAAGAGATTATAAAACAGGTAAATATATTATTACCAATAATTATAAAAATGCAGAACAAAATTCTGATGACAACCAGAAAGCCATCCTGCCAAGAATGTGGAGTACAGAAACGGGACACATTCAAAACTATATCAACTTTACAAATCCTCCAAAGTTCCGAATCAATCCTAATTATAATTATGATGAAGATTTGGCAAAATACGGAATCGACGCTAGTCAATTAAGCGAAGACGAATACAACAAAGCTACAGCTCAATTGCGTAATGAAGTTGAAAAAACAGTTTCTGAGTTTAGAAGAGCTTATGCTCAAAAACAAATTGACAACGAAGGTTATATAAAATTCTTAAGAAGCTACGGAGAATATTTAATTATCGAAAAACCATCTACAGCGGACAACTTCAGTTTTATGTTTGAATACCAGTTTGGATACATGTACTGGAGATATTTGATGTGGAATTTTGTTGGACGCCAAAATGATGTTCAAGGTAAATATGATAATTTGGACGGAAACTGGATCAGCGGTATCAAAGCTTTAGATTCTGTTCATTTAGGCTCACAAGACAACCTTCCAGCAGATGTTTTAAACAACAAAGGTCGTAACGCTTATTATTTCCTACCTTTTATTTTAGGATTAATTGGTATTATGTATCATGCAAACAAAGATTTGAAGAGCTTCTATGTACTTTTAGCTTTATTTTTATTTACAGGAATTGCACTAAAAATATATTTGAATGAAAGACCTTTTGAACCTCGTGAAAGAGATTATGCTCTTGTAGGTTCATTCTATGTCTTTGCCATCTGGATCGGATTTGGTGTTTATTCGCTCTATGAAAGTTTGTATAAATACTTGGCTCCAAAAATTGCTGGACCGGTAATTATTGCTGGAAGTTTATTAGCTGCGCCTGTTTTAATGGCTTCTCAAAACTGGGATGATCACGATAGATCTGGAAGATATACAGCAGTTGCAATGGCAAAAGCTTATTTAAGTTCTTGCGACAAAGACGCAATCTTATTTACCATTGGAGACAATGACACCTTCCCTCTTTGGTATGCGCAGGAAATTGAGCATTTTAGAACCGATGTGAAGATTGTAAATACGAGTTTATTTATGACAGACTGGTATATTGACCAGATGAAGGCGAAATCTTATGAATCAAATCCGTTGCCTATTTCTTTTGTTCATAGCCAATATGTGGGAGATAACTTGGATTACACAGCTTATATTCAAAAAATTGATACTCGTTGGAACATTAAAGATTTTATCGATTTCATTAAAAATCCTAAATCGACTGTTGGATTGCAAAACGGACAAACTATCCATTTCTACCCAACAAACAAGATTAGAGTAAATGTGGACAAAAACACTATTATTCAAAATAAAGTAGTGAATCCTAAGTATTACGATTCTATTGTTCCTTACTTAGACATTGATATCAAAGGAAGCGCACTATACAAAAACCGTTTAATGATGCTTGATATTTTAGCTAATAACAATTGGAAGAGACCAATTTATTTTAGCGGCGGAGCTTTTGATGATGAAGATTATTTATGGCTAAAAGATTATCTGCAATTGGACGGAATGGTATATAAATTGGTTCCAATTAAAAATACTCCTTCTAAAGATGGCGGACCATTAGATATGGGACAAATTGATGCAGATAAAATGTACGATATTGTAATGAAATGGGATTGGGGCAATAGCAATGGAAACATCTATCACGATCCTGAAACTAGAAGAAATAGCATTACTTACCGTACTAATCTTTCGAGATTAATGAATCAGCTTATTGCAGAAGGTAAAATTGACAAAGCTAAAAACGTAATCAATTTAGCAATGACCAAAATGCCTTTAGACAAATATGGATATTATTCATTAGTTGAAGCTTTTGCAGATGGTTATTACAAAGTTGGAGAAAAAGCCAAAGCACAAGATCTATTAAACAAATTGGTTCAGAAATATAAAGAGAATCTAAACTATTACAGTACATTGACTCCTTCTGATCAAACTGATTTGGCTGTAGACATCATTACAGATATTGAGCGTTACAGAAGCTTATTGCATGTAATGGATGACAATAAAGACACTGCTTTTTACAACCAGCACAAAACAACATTTAATACTTACGTGAATGTTTTTGAGCGTTTTGGACGTGAAAAAGAATAAATAATATACGAAAATCTTACTTATTAAAAAAATGCAGCGCTGTTTGATAAATAGCGCTGCATTTTTTAATTTTATGCATACTAATACAATTTTAATTCAAAATGAGCTTTTATTGGGTAAAAACTAACGCATTTATAAAAAAGGTATTTTCTAAATATTGCTGGGACATCCCTAACAACGAAAAGAAAATATACTTGACTTTTGATGATGGCCCTACTCCAGAAATCACAGACTGGGTCTTATCTGAATTAAAAAAATTTGATGCAAAAGCTACTTTTTTCTGCATCGGTAAAAACATTAAAGCGAATCTGGCTTTATTTGAAAAGCTAATTACAGACGGACATTCCATTGGCAACCATACGATGAATCATGTAAATGGATGGAAAATCCATACCAATGAATATATCGAAAATGTAAAAAATTGTGCCGCTATTTTGGATGAGCAAGAAAAAGCTCCTCGCCGTTTATTATTCCGTCCTCCTTATGGAAAAATTAAAAAAGCGCAATCTAAAATCCTTAGAAGTTTGGGCTATAAAATTGTAATGTGGGATGTTTTAAGCGCTGATTTCGATCAAAGCATTACTCCAGAAAAATGCCTTGAAAATGTAACCAAAAATGTAAAATCTGGCAGCGTAATTGTTTTTCATGACAGTATTAAAGCTTCTCCAAATTTAAGATTTGCTTTGCCTAGAACACTGCATTTTTTAAAAGAAAACGGATATAAGTTTGACATTATCCACTAAATAACATCAACAAAAGAGAAGTTATTTAGACGTTAAATTGTTCCTGAACAATTCCGATTATAGTATTGGCATCAAGCTCTCCAGATTGTCTCCAGATCATTTGGCCTTCTTTGTAAATCATTAAAGTTGGAAGCCCTTTAATACGAAGTGCTTCTGCTAGTTCCTGATTTTTATCTACATCAATTTTGATTACTTTGGCTTTATCGCCAAGCGCAGCAGCTACGTCCTTAATGACAGGATGCATAGAAACTGAAGATTCATTCCAATCTGTGTAAAAATCAATTAACACTGGAACTTGGGCATTTATTAGTTCTCCAAATTTTGACATAAAACCAAAAAATTAAGTTTTTTAAATCTCTAAAAGAAATAAATATTATACAAATGTAGCATTTTTAACGAATTAACCGACATTCTGGCCTTTTTTTAGTTCAATTACTGTTATTTCGGGCATAATTCCAACTCGTCCTGGATAAGCATGAAAACCAAAGCCGCGGTTAACATAAACGTATCTTCCAACATTTTCGTACAATCCTGCCCATTGTTTGTAAATGTATTGTGCCAAACTCCATTTAAAATAGCCTGGGATTTCAATTCCGAACTGCATACCGTGCGTGTGGCCTGCAAACGTAAGATGGAAATTCTTTGGGTGATCTTTGATTTCAGCATCCCAATGGCTTGGATCATGGCTCATTAACACTTTAAAATCGTCTTTGTGAACATTTTCAGAAGCTTTATTTAAATCACCTGCTTTCTTAAAATTCACTCCCCAGTTTTCAACACCAATCAGAGCAATTTTATCATCACCTTTTTGAATGTAAGTATGTTCATTCAGCATTAATTTAAAACCAATCTGGCCATACAAATTTTTAATTGCCTTAAAATTTTCGTCTTTTTCTTTTTCAGATGGCCAAGTCACATACTCGCCATAATCGTGATTTCCTAAAACCGCAAACTTTCCATATTTATAATCTTTAATACGGCTAAAGGTTTCCAACCATGGATGCATTTCTTTAGCATGCGTGTTTACAATATCTCCAGTAAACAAAATCAAGTCAGATTCTTGTTCATTGATTAAATCAATAGCGTAATTTATTTTCTCAGGATTATCAAAACTTCCGCTATGAACGTCTGAAATCTGAGTAATTTTAAATCCATCAAAAGCATCTGGAAGATCTGGAAAAAACACAGTTTGTTTGATTACTTTGAAATTATATTTGCCTTCAAAAATTCCGTAGATAATAGAGAGAAATGGAATCGCTGCCAAACCTAACGCCAGTTGGCTGACAAATTTCCTTCTGTCAGGCATCATTTCTTTGCGTGGAGTATTGTAAATAAAATAATTTACGATACTGGCTCCTATTCTAAAAATATCTTCACTAAACATTATTAGCGTAAGCAAAATTTTAGGCACGTAAACCGTTAGCATTAAACCAGTGGTAAACATAAATTGCCTAGTTTGACCGACAGATCGATCTACCTGCGAAAAAGAATAAATAATAAAAATTAAAACCAGTAAGCTTATAACCTGATAACCAATCAAAATCCAGCGTGTTTTGATTAAAGTTCGAAAAGCCTGATAGGAATAGAACTCAATAAATAATAAAAGAGCACATAGAATTATAAAACGAAAAATCATTTAATATATAGTTTTAAACAAAGTAACAAAGAATGAAAATTCTATTTCTTTTTATTATAAAAAATTTAACGCTGTTAAAATAAAAAAGCTGAAAGAGTGATCTTTCAGCTTCAATCTACCAACCTTTAAAACTATTTAATTTTAAGATTTAAAATCTCGTATTATTTTGCTTTTGGAGTTTCTTTTTTTGCAGCTTCTGCTTTTTTCTCTCCTTTAGCTTTTTTGTTTGCTTTTTTATCTTGTTTTTCAGTTTTTACCTCTTTTGTTTTTGCTGGTGCTGGAGTTGTTTGTGCGCTTGCCATTGCAAATGTTCCTAAAACTGCTACTGTTAAAATTGCTAATTTTTTCATGACTTTAAATTTTTATGATTTGTTATTTTCATTATTTATAAGTCAAAAGTATAACCAGAAAATGAAGACAAAATGAAGAAAAAGTCTTACAGAAAAGTTTAACTTTTAATTGTGATTTTGAAACCATAATTTAAAAGAAGTTCCTTTTCCTAATTCAGATTCAACAGTAATTTCTATATGATGAAAAGAAGCAATACTCTTAGCAATTGCAAGACCTAAGCCCTGCCCTTCCTGATCGGAGTTGATTCTGGCAAAACGACTGAATATTTTCTCAAGCTGTGATTCATCCATTCCAATTCCGGAATCCTTTACCGAAATAAAATAATGATGATCTGCAAAACCATCTTCAACAATAATCTTTCCTTGCGGTTTATTATATTTTATGGCGTTGGTTACCAAATTATAAATCAGGATATGAATTAAAGTTTTGTTTCCGGTAAAAACAAAATTGTTTTCCATTTTATTTTGGAAGTGAATTTCTTTATCGTCAATACGATCTTGAAGATCCTCTTGCAGATCAGAAATAATTTCGCGAAGATTAATTGCTTCATTCAATTCATACTGATTATTATCTATTCTGGAAATCAGCAATAAATTATTGATAATCTTTTTGAGCATATCCAGCGTCTTTAAAGAACCCGCAATTTTATCAACCGCATTGTCATCTAAAGATTCATTCTGCAACAAGTTTTCTAGTTTATTTTTGAGCAATGCTATCGGTGTTAAAAGTTCGTGCGAAACATTCGAAATAAACTGTTTTTCTTTTTTAAAAACCTCCGCAATTCGATCCATCATTTGGTTCAAAACAAAATCCAATTCTCTGAAATCTCTTGAAGCCGCTTTTATCGGAGTATGGTCAAACGTTTCAGGTTCGTTTACACGCCTAATTTTGGTATCAATTATTTTATAAAATGGCTTTAAAAGGTATTCAATAAAAAAAGTATCAGCCAAAAAAGTAATGAATAGAATCACCACAAATACAATTATAATGAACAGTCTGATTACAAAAGTCAAATCGTTGACTTCGCTGAGACTGCTGCCTATTTCAAGCTGGTAATCTACACCTTCATAAGTAAAATGATGCTGTAATATTCTGTATTCGCTTTCTTCATTTTCAATCTTACGATATTCGTTCGTAAAAGTTGATTTTTTCTGATGTGGCTTTATAGGAACCCTAGACAGCACCAAAAACTCACTATGCAAAGTTGAAAATTCAGCAAAAGTCTCAGTCGTGTCATCTGGGTTTTCTATAAAATCATTTATTTCTTCTTGATTAAGATGTTCAATAAATTTTTTCTTTTTCTCCAGCAATGTGTTATTAATATGGTGATATACCACATTTTCGACCAAAATAGGAAGCATTAGCCATAAAATCAAAATGACCACCAATCTGGTCATGGCATTAAAAATGGCTAATTGATGTTTTATTTTCACAAGAACAAATTTATTCGTTTATACGATAACCCACATTTCGAACTGTTTCAAACCAATCTATTGAAGTATGTTTGTCTAATTTTTTTCGGAGATTTCGAACATGGACATCGATAAAATTAGAATCTGAATTGACTTCTAAAATATCACCCCAGATATGTTCGGTCAATTGCAATCTTGTAATGACACGGTTTTTATTAAGAACTAAATACTGGAAAATATCAAACTCCTTTTTGGTAAGACTTAAAGGAATTTCATTAAAACTTACTTTATAATCTTGGAGCTGTAGCAAAAAGCCATGAATACTTAAATTGTTTAAGGTAAAACCATGAATCCTACGAATCACTGCAAACAATCTTGCCGCCAATTCTGTCAAAGCAAAAGGCTTTGTTAAATAATCATCGGCTCCAAGATGAAGTCCGTTAATCCTATCATCCAATTCTCCTCGGGCGGTGAGCACAATTACTGCGATTTTTGATTTAGTTTTTCGAATTGTCTGCAAAACCTCAAAACCGTCTCCGTCAGGCAAACCCAAATCCAACAGCATGGCATCATAATCATTGCTTCCAAATTCCTCCAAAGCATCTGCACAACTATTGGCAATTTTACAGATATAACCTGCATTACATAAAAAATCGTAAATTTCTACAGCAAGCTCTTTATTATCTTCAACAATTAAAACATTCATAAACAAAGCATTTAAGCACAACTAAAATTAATCAATTATCAAAAATCCAGCTGTACATTATTAAAAAATTAACGAATGAAAAAAGCTGACAAATTTCTTCATCAGCTTCTTCAATCGCATTCTCATAATCATTATTCCTGTTTTTGCCTCCGTTACAATGCTTCGAAAACAAAACGAGAGCAATTCTTATTTTTTCACAGCTGCTGCCTCTTCTTTTGGCGCTTCAGCTTTTGCTTTTTTGTTTCCTTTATGATGATGATGTTTGGTTGCTTTAACTTCTTTTGCAGGCGCTGCCTGAGCTGGAGTTGTTTGAGCGTTTACCATTACACTTGTTCCTAGAACTGCTACTGCTAATAAAACTAATTTTTTCATGATCTTTAAATTTTTAAATTAACCAACTTTATATATTAAATTATTTTTTTGCTTCTTTTTTTGTTTCTTTATTTACTTTTGCTGTTTCTGTTTTTGAAGCTTCACTTTTTCCTGATTTTACTTTTTTATCAGATTTGTTTTTTGGGTGTTTTGTTGCCTTTACCTCTTTTGCAGGAGCATCTTTACCATCTTTTGCAGGAAATGCGTGAACCATTGCACTTGTTCCTAAAACTGCCACTAATACCATTAATAAATTTCTCATGATTTCTAAGATTTAAGAATTAATACCTTTTATTTTACAGATCAAAATTACCTTCGCAACATGAAGAGAAAATGAAGAAATCCCTGAATAAAAAATTTTAACTTGATATTAACGCTTTGCAGATTTTCACCATATAAGGTATATAAGTTCATTTTAAATATTCACTATAAAATAATATTACAGATGAAATAGAAGACGCACTACGGTGCTTCTCTACAGACGCATCTCAGCTAAAATGAACTTATATACCTTATATGGTAAAAAATTTCTTTTTTGATTAATTTTTGCAACCTCAATTGTTTATTTTTACAGACTAATATTTTTAATATGTCAACTCAAAAACGCCTTTTTCTTCTAGATGCTTATGCATTAATTTTTCGTGGTTATTATGCATTTATAAAAAACCCGAGAATCAACTCAAAAGGAATGGATACATCTGCAATTATGGGTTTTATGAACTCACTTTTAGATGTTATTAAAAGAGAAAAACCAGATCATTTGGCTGTTGCTTTCGATAAAGGGGGAAGCCATGTGAGAACCGAAATGTTTGTAGAATACAAAGCAAACCGAGATGAAACTCCAGAGGCAATTAAAATTGCTGTTCCGTATATTCAAGAGCTATTAAGAGCCATGCATATTCCGATTATTGAACTTGAAGGTTGCGAAGCCGATGATTTGATTGGAACAATTGCCAAACAAGCCGAAAAACAAAACTATCAGGTATTTATGGTAACGCCCGATAAAGATTTTGCGCAATTGGTTTCTGAAAATATCTTTATGTATAAACCTGCCCGAATGGGTAACGGAATCGAAATTTGGGGAGTTCCTGAGGTTTTGGCAAAATTTGAAGTTGAAAGACCTGAGCAAGTAATTGATTTTCTTGGAATGATGGGCGATGCAGTGGATAACATTCCTGGATTGCCCGGTGTTGGTGAAGTAACAGCTAAAAAATTCCTGAAAGAGTTTGGTTCTATGGAAAATCTTTTGGCTAATACAGACAAGCTAAAAGGTAAAATGAAAGAAAACATTGAAGCGAATAAAGAAAAAGGAATTCTTTCTAAAAAACTGGCGGCCATTATTACAGATTGCGACGTTACTTTTAATGAGGAAGATTACGAACTTTCTCGTCCAGATATAGAAAAAACAGATGCTATTTTTCAAGAATTAGAATTCAGAAGAATGGCTGAGCAGTTCGACAATTTATTTAGAACAGATGGCGCTCAGACTGCCAATGCTGCTCCAGATGCAAAACCAGCTAAAAAAACTCCTGCCAAAAATGAAGATCAATTTGATCTTTTTGGAAGTGCTAGTGCAGATGAAGATACAGAGGCTCCAAGAACTTCTTTCTATAACACTTTAGAAAACACAGAACATTCCTATCAGACCATACAAGGTGATTTAGGAATTAAATTGCTTTTACAGAATCTGCAAAAACAGTCTGCAGTTTGTTTCGATACAGAAACTACAGGAATCGATGCTTTGCACGCAGAATTGGTAGGAATGTCATTTTCTTACGAAAAAGGAAAAGCATTTTATGTTCCGTTTCCTGAAAATCAAGAAGAAGCAAAAGCTTTGATTGAAAAATTTGTTCCGTTTTTTGAAAATGAAAACATTGAAAAAATTGGGCAGAATTTAAAATATGATTTAAAAATCCTTTCTAATTACGGCGTTACTGTAAAAGGAAAGCTTTTTGATACTATGATTGCACATTATCTGATCAATCCAGATATGCGTCATAATATGGATATTTTAGCAGAAACTTATTTGAAATATTCTCCAAAATCAATTGAAACTCTAATTGGTAAAAAAGGAAAAAATCAGCTTAATATGCGTGATGTGCCTTTGGAAGACATTAAAGAATATGCTGCTGAAGATGCCGACATTACATTACAACTGAAAGAAATCTTTACAACTGAACTAGATAGAACTGAAACTAAGAAGCTGTTTGATGATATCGAAATTCCACTAGTAAGCGTTTTGGCTGATATGGAAATGGAAGGCATTCGTTTAGATGTTGATTTCTTAAAACAAATGTCTAAAGAAATGGATGTTGAAATCAAATCTTTGGAACAGAAAATATACGAAACAGCTGGCGAAACATTCAACCTTGCTTCTCCAAAACAATTAGGAGATATTTTATTCGATAAACTTAAAATTGGCGGAGCTAAGCAAAAGAAAACCAAAACCGGACAATATGCAACTGGTGAGGAAGTTTTGACTTATTTAGCAAATGACAACCCAATTGTAAAAGATATTTTAGATTGGCGCCAAATGGTAAAGCTGCAAAGTACCTATATATTAGCATTACCAGAACAGGTTGACAAAAAGACCTTACGCGTTCATACCGATTATATGCAGGCAGTTGCGGCAACTGGTCGTTTGAGTTCTAACAATCCAAACTTACAGAACATTCCGATTCGTACTGAAAGAGGACGCCAGATTCGTAAAGCTTTTGTGGCACGCGACGAAAACTATACTTTAATCTCTGCCGATTACTCGCAAATTGAATTAAGAATTATCGCAGCTCTAAGTGGCGAAGAAAATATGATTAAAGCTTTTCAAGACGGAGAAGATATTCACAGAGCAACCGCTGCAAAGGTTTTTAATGTTGCTTTAGAAGAAGTTTCCCGCGAACAAAGAAGCAATGCCAAAACGGTAAACTTCGGAATTATCTATGGTGTTTCTGCTTTTGGACTTAGTAGCCAAACTTCACTTTCAAGAAGCGAAAGTGCTGCTTTGATCGATGCTTATTACAAAACTTATCCACGTCTTAAATCTTATATTTCAGATCAAGTAGATTTTGCAAGAGAAAAAGGCTATGTGCAAACTATTTTAGGACGCCGTAGATACTTAAAAGACATTAATTCTGCTAATGCCGTTGTAAGAAGCGCCGCAGAACGAAATGCTGTCAACGCGCCAATTCAAGGAAGCGCTGCCGATGTGATTAAAATTGCGATGATTAATATTCATAAAAAACTTCGTAATGAAAACTGGAAATCTAAAATGTTGCTGCAAGTGCATGATGAGCTTGTGTTCGATGTTCATAACGATGAACTCGAAAAAATCCAGCCTATGATTAAACACGAAATGGAAAATGCTTTTAAAATGTCGGTTCCTTTAGAAGTTGAACTTGGAATGGGTAAAGATTGGTTAGAAGCGCATTAATATATTTTAGTTTTCAGATTAGATTGTTGATTTTAGATTTATAACTAAAAAATCATCCAATCTTGTCTATTTCGACGAAGGAGAATAACGTATAAAAAAAGGACTGCTCACACAGTCCTTTTTTTGTCAAAATATATTTATTTTATTTTTTTCGAGTTGATTCTCTTTCTTTCAATTTTGTTTTGATGACGATTGTTTCGTAATCTGAGACTGTTCCTTCTGGCTCTTCTAATCTTTCGATTAATCTTTTGGCAGCCACTTCTCCAATTTCAACTCCATGCTGACTTACTGTAGTCAAACTTGGCGACAAACGTCTTGAAGCTAAAATACCGTCAGCAAAACCAATGATCGAAATATCTTCTGGAACTCTGTAGCCTTTTTTCAAACTTACTCTTAGAGCTGCAACCGAATCATTTTCGTCCAAAGCAAAAATTCCATCAATTTTATTCTCAAAAAGCGCATCTATTTTGGCTTTCATGTCTTCTTCAGAATCGGTACGAAGAATAATTTTTTCGTTAACTGGAATATTATTGTCTTTTAAAGCTTTTAAATAACCATCAGCTCTTAGTTTTCCAACACTTAGATTATCTACAGAAGATATTAAAGCAATATTTTTACATCCAAGATTAATTAAATGCTGAGTCGAGTTTAATGCCGAATCGAAATCGTCTACCACAACCTTATCACAATCAACTTCATCAGCAATACGATCAAACATCACAATTGGAGTTCCGTCATTAATAATTTCCGAAAAGTGATTGTAATCTTGAAGTTTTTGAGCTTCTTCTGAAACCGAAAGAATAAATCCGTCAATTGTTCCATTGCTTAACATTTCAAGCGTGTGGATTTCTTTCTCTAAAGATTCGTTAGAGATACACGTAATTACATTATATCCTTTTTTATCAGCAACTTTCTCAATACCGCTAAAAACTTTCGCAAAGAAAGAATTTAAAATATTAGGAATAATTACCCCAATCGTTTTTGTCTTACGATTTTTTAGATTCAAACCAATAACATTCGGCTTATAATTTTTGAGTTTGGCATACTCTTTAATCTTCACCTTTGTTTGTTCACTAATTTCTGGACTGTCATTCAACGCTTTAGATACAGTCGAAACAGAAACACCAAGTTCCTTCGCAATTTGTTTTAGAGTTGCTTTAGCTTTCATCCAATTGAATTTTATGTAATTAATACAAATATAGTAGAATTACCTAAAATAAAACAAAAAACACCTATCAGTATTTAAAATAATCAAGCCTTTTCCAAAGAAAACCAGCAAACGATATGATTTTTCTGAAATCTATATTATAAATTGTTCTATATACCTTATAAACAATATTTTTGCACAAAAAACATACAATTTCAAAAGCTTTCTCCATCAAATAATTCAAATACTTTTTTGAATGTTTTAATTAAAAAACTGAAGTCCTGATTTTCAGCAGATAAAATATTCTTTTCAGGTATTTGGTTTTAAAATAATTAATTGTACTTTTGCATCCCCTTTATTGGGGATGGAATGTTTAATTAAAATAATATTATGGACGCATTAAGCTACAAAACAGTTTCAGCAAGCAAAGCCACTGTAACTAAAGAGTGGATTGTTGTTGACGCTGAAGGTCATAACTTAGGACGTCTTGCTTCTAAAGTTGCAATGATCTTAAGAGGTAAGTACAAGCCAAGTTACACACCGCACGTTGACTGTGGAGATAACGTAATTGTTATCAACTCAGAAAAAATTAACCTTACAGGTACAAAAATGAATGACAAAATTTACATGCGTCATACAGGTTACCCAGGAGGACAAAGAACTTTAACTGCTAAAGTATTGCAAGCTAAAAATCCAGCTGCATTAGTAGAAAAAGCTGTAAAAGGTATGTTGCCTAAAAACAAATTAGGTGCTGAACTTTTTAGAAATCTAAATGTTGTTGTAGGATCTGAGCACAAACACGGAGCTCAAAAACCTAGAACTGTTAACCTAAATGATCTTAAGTAATGGGAGTTATTCACAAAATCGGTAGAAGAAAAACCGCTGTTGCACGTGTATACGTTTCTGAAGGAACTGGAAACATCACTGTAAACAAAAAAGAATTCGCAACTTACTTTCCAACTGCAACTTTACAATACAAAGTTTTACAACCGCTTTCTATGACTGAAAACGCTAGTAACTTTGACGTAAAAGTAAACGTTTACGGAGGTGGTACAACTGGTCAGGCAGAAGCTGTAAGAATGGCATTAGCACGTGTAATGTGTGAAGTTAACGCTGAAAACAGAGCTATCCTTAAACCAGAAGGTTTATTAACAAGAGACCCAAGAATGGTTGAACGTAAGAAATTCGGTCAGAAGAAAGCTCGTAAGAGATTCCAATTCTCTAAACGTTAATATTACCTGTCTTGTTCAGATGGAACAAGACATTATCAATTATTTATTGAAATTAAAAAACACAGTTATTGTTGCTCTCCTATTGAGGTAGGATATAGTTTAGCATCTAAATGTATGAAGCCAGAGAAATCGCCATTCACACATTGCTAATCAACAGAACGTAAACTAGTACAAAAATGGCAAACAAAATAGAAGTAAAAGAATTACTAGAAGCAGGTGTTCACTTCGGACACATGACTAGAAAATGGGATCCAAACATGGCTCCTTACATTTATATGGAGCGTAATGGTATTCACATTATCAATCTATATAAAACTGCAGCTAAAATTGAAGAAGCTAACGAAGCTTTGAAAAAAATCGCTGCATCAGGTAGAAAAATCTTATTCGTAGCTACCAAAAAACAAGCAAAAGACATCGTTGCTGATAAAGCAAAAGCTGCAAACATGCCTTACATCACTGAAAGATGGCCAGGTGGTATGTTGACTAACTTCGTAACTATCAGAAAGGCAGTTAAAAAAATGTCTTCTATCGATAAAATGAAGAAAGATGGTACTTTCAACACTTTATCTAAAAAAGAGCGTTTACAAGTTGATCGTCTACGTGCTAAATTAGAGAAAAACTTAGGTTCAATTGCTGATATGTCTAGACTACCTGCAGCATTGTTCGTAGTAGATATCAAAGCTGAACACATCGCAATAAAAGAAGCTCAAAAATTAAACATTCCAGTTTTCGCAATGGTTGATACGAATTCTGACCCAAGAGAGGTTGATTACGTGATTCCTGCAAATGATGACGCTTCTAAATCAATTGACAAAATTTTATCTTTAGTAACTACTGCAGTAATCGAAGGTCTTTCTGACAGAGGTGCTGAAAAAGAAGTTGAAGCTGCTGAAGAAGCTCCTGCTGTTGAGGCTGAAGCTGCTCCTGCAACTGAAACTGAAGAATAAATCAAATTTTAAATTCCAAATTTTAAATTCCAAATTCCAAATACAAAATTAAAAACGTTATGTTGATAATTTAATAAAATTGGAGTTTGGGATTTAAAAGCTGGAATTTTTTACTTTTAACATTAAAAATTCAAAATATTATGTCAACAATTACTGCTGCAGACGTAAATAAATTAAGACAATCTACAGGTGCCGGAATGATGGACTGTAAAAAAGCTTTAGTTGAAGCTGAAGGAGATTTCGATAAAGCGATACAAATCCTTAGAGAAAAAGGACAAAAAGTTGCTGCTAACCGTTCTGACCGTGAGTCTGCTGAAGGAGCTGCTGTTTCTTTTATCAATGCTGACAACACTAAAGGAGCTATCATCACTTTAAACTGTGAAACTGACTTCGTAGGTAAAAACGAAGCTTTCGTTGCTTTAGCTAAAGATTTAGTAGAAAGAGCTATCAACTTCTCTACAAAAGAAGAGTTATTAGCTTCTGATTTCAACGGAATTACAGTTGCTGAGAAATTAATCGAGCAAACTGGAGTTATCGGTGAGAAAATCGAAATCGGTGGTTTTGAAATTTTAGAAGGTGCTTACGTTGGATCTTATGTTCACGTTAACAAAATTGCTGCTTTAACTGCAATTTCTGCTCCAGTTGCAAACGCTGAAACTTTAACAAAAGACATCTCTATGCAAGTTGCTTCTATGGGAGCTGATACTTTATCTTACAAAGATTTTGATCCTGCTTTCGTTGAATCTGAACTAGCTGCTCGTATTGCTGTAATCGAAAAAGACAATGAAGAAGCAAAACGTTTAGGAAAAACTTTGAAAAATGTTCCTAAATACATTTCTTTTTCTCAGTTAACTCCTGAAGTTATTAAACAAGCTGAAGAAGATGCTAAAGCTGAATTAAAAGCTGAAGGAAAACCAGAGCAAATCTGGGACAAAATTCTTCCAGGAAAAGTTCAACGTTTCATTTCTGACAACACTACTTTAGATCAAGAGAAAGCTCTTTTAGATCAAAACTTCATCAAAGATGATAGTAAAAAAGTTGGTGATTATGTTAAAGGATTCAATGTTGAAATTACAGGTTTCAAAAGAGTTACTTTAGGTTAATATATTATTTTCAATATAAAAAGCCCGAATATTTTATTTATTCGGGCTTTTTTATTTTCATATAAAGCTAATTCTCAACTGGAAAATTTCTTGCTCGCATTAATGCATCAGATTTTGGGGCATGTCCCCTGAAATTCTCATACATTTCTTCGTTATCAATAGTATTTCCGACACTTAAAACTGTTTTATAAAGACGTTCAGAAACACTTTTATCAAACGGCCCATCTGCTTCCAGAAAAGCCTCATAAGCATCTGCATTAATGACATCTGCCCATAAATAGCTATAATAGCCAGCCGCATATCCGTCGCTTGAGAATATGTGAGCAAACTGCGGAATTCTATGTCTCATTACAATTTCTGACGGCATATTAATCTCGTCTAAAACTTTCTTTTCAAATGCATGCGGATCAATCGTTTCTGTCGTTAAATGCAATTCCATATCGACAAACGAACTTGAAATCGTTTCTACCGTGGCAAATCCTTCATTAAAATTAGCCGCCTTCCCTATTCTTTCCACCAATGACTGAGACAATGGTTCATTTGTTTTGTAATGAAGTGCAAACTTATTTAAAACCTCAGGCGTTGCTAGCCAATGCTCTAACAGCTGAGATGGAAATTCCACATAATCTCTGGCAACAGAAGTCCCTGAAAGACTTGGATAAGTAACATTTGAGCACAAACCATGAAGCGCATGGCCAAATTCATGAAATAATGTCGTTGCATCATCCCACGAAATCAAAACAGGTTCTTCGCTATTTCCTTTTATAAAATTGCAATTATTCGACACAATAGGAAGTACATTCCCTTTTATCTTCTGCTGATCCCTATGCGAATTCATCCATGCCCCTGAACGTTTTCCTGTACGCGCATAAGGATCAAAATACCAAAGTCCTATCGCTTCTCCTGTATTTTTATTATTCACCTCCCAAACTCGAACATCAGGATGATAAACCGGGACATCAAATAATTGCTTAAAACCTAAGTTAAACAATTCACCAGCTGTCCAGAACATTCCTTCGCGCAAGTTTTCAAGCTGTAAATACTGTTTAATTTCATTTTGATCTAAATCGTATTTTGCTTTACGCACTTTTTCTGCATAAAAACGATAGTCCCAAGGCTGAATTTTAAAATTTCCGCCTTCTTCATCAACCATTTTTTGCATGGCTGAAACATCATTTTTTACTTTTTCTACAGCTGGTTTCCATACAGAACGCATCAAATCGAGCGTTTTCTGTGGATCTTTAGCCATTTTATTTGATAAACTCCATTCTGCAAAGTTTTTAAAACCTAAAATCTTTGCCTTTTCAGCCCTTAATTTTAGAATCGACACAAGTGTTTTGTTTGTATCATTTTCATTCTTATTATCGCCTCGTTTAACGAAAATATCAAAAGCTTTTTCTCTTAAATTTCTTCTGTTTGAGAAAGTCAGAAAAGGTTCAATTGAAGATCTAGTGTTTCCAATACAGCCTAAAGCAGTCAGATTTCGCTCTTTTGCCTCTGCAATAGCAGCATTTTTAAATTCTTCAGGTAAACCCTCAAAATCATCTTCTGTTTTTAATTCTATATACTGATTGTTTTCTTCTGCCAACAACTTTTGACTGAAAGCTGTAAAAAGTGTTGCCAATTCCTGATTGATCTTAGCCACTTTCTCTTTATTCTCTTCATTTAGCTCTGCTCCTTCCCTAACAAAATCAGTATAATACAACCAAAGCACACGCTGCTGTTCCTTGGTTAAATTTTGCTTTTCATCTGATTTGTATAAGCTTTCAATTCTAGAGAACAGTTTTTCATTCTGAAACAGTTTATCATTAATCTCTGCCAATTTTGGAGACATTTCGGTATCAATCGCATTAAATTCTGGAGTACTTAAATTGGATCTGTAAATACCATAAACTGCGTGAATTCTATCCAATTTTTCGCCAGAAAGTTCCAATGCTTCAATCGTATTTTTAAAGGTCGCCTCTTCTGGATTATTGGCAATTGCATCAATTTCTTCTAATTTTTCCTTAATAGCAAATTCTATTGCGAGCTTAAAATCTGAAACTTTGTAGGCTGTAAAATCTGGAACGCCTCCATAAGGTCCAGACCAATCTTTTAACAATGGATTATCTAATTCTATAGGTGTTTTCATAACAAATGCATTAATTAATTTTATGCAAAATTTGACTGGCAAAAAATGCAACAGAATCTCAAAATTAACTAATCAAGAGCAAACTTCATATGCTAAAAAATTATAGTTTCAAAGATTTAAAGAAATAGTTTATTTTTGAAACATCAATACCAAAAATCAAATGTTTAGAACCAGAAAAGAAATTGTTTTTGTAATTTTAGCAGGAATATTTATAACCAATGCCGTTGTGGCTGAGTTAATTGGAGGTAAATTAATCCAAATTGGACCTTTTGTGATGAGTATAGGAATTTTGCCATGGCCAATTGTATTTCTAACCACCGATTTAATTAATGAATATTTCGGTGAAAAGGGTGTAAAAAAACTTTCTTTCATAACCGCATGTCTGATTGCTTATGCATTTTTGATCCTTTTTATGGCCATTACTATTCCCGCTGCAAAAGGAATTAGTCCAGTAAATGATGATCAGTTTCAAGCAGTATTTGGGCAAAGTATGTGGATTATAGTTGGGAGTTTAATAGCCTTCATGGCTTCGCAGCTTATTGATGTTTGGATATTTTGGTTTTTTAAAAACAGAACTGGCGAGAAGAAAATATGGCTGAGAGCAACCGGTTCTACTGTTATTTCGCAATTATTTGATTCATTTATTGTTTTAGGAATTGCTTTTTGGTTGCCTGGAAAAATTGATTTTGACACCTTTGTATCTTCAGGATTAATAGGATATACTTTTAAATTAGCAATAGCTATTTTATTGACTCCAGCGATATATTTAGGACACCATCTAATTAAAAAATATTTGGACGAAGATCCTACACATAAAGGATAAAAAAATATTTAGGTCATGAAAAAAAATTACTTTTATATTTTATTCTCTGTTACCTATCTCTTTTTCAGCTGTGGCAATGACGAAAAAAAACAGCCTAAAAAAGTCATTCAATCTGTCAATAAGTTGACACCTGCTTCTGTAAAAGTAAATCCTAAAATTTCTTCAAAAAGCATTACGGCGCCAAAAGAGTTTGACTCAAAAAAGACTGTTGTACAAAAAGATCCTTTTGCAATCAAAAACCCAATAGAATTTAAACCATTAAGTTCGCAAACCACAAATAACATAGCCACTCCACCAACTCCTATAAAAAAGGAAGTTAACGAGAAGCTATTAAATTTTGTCAATATTCGCAAAATATTAGATAAATGTAAAATGGGCCAGACCATGACCCAAAAGCAGTTAACTGAGAACTTTGAAATTCCGGAAGAAGCTCTCAAATTAGTAAAAAGTGTAACTAAAACAGCAGAAAATGAATTGGCTGTAAAATGGCAGTCTACTTGGTTTGTCGAAAGAGTCTCTGATGCAGAACTGGAAGACGGCAAAATGAAAGTAGTCTTTAAAGCCAATAAAATGTATACTTCTGGAAATGCGATTGGCATTAAATACAACAAAAAAGTTTACAATAATTTAGTTATAGTTGGACGTTCAGCTTATATTCCTAGTGTAAAAGGATATAGCTGGCAGATTGGAAGATAATTTAGAATAAAAAAATGGAACCAATAAGATGTGGCTGGTGTTCTGCTAGCGATTTATATAAAAAATATCATGACGAAGAATGGGGAACCCCTGTTTATGACGACCCAACTATTTTTGAGTTTTTAATTCTAGAAACTTTTCAAGCAGGTTTAAGCTGGATTACTATTTTAAATAAAAGAGAAAACTTCAAAACTGCTTTTGACAATTTTGATTATAAAAAAATCGCCAATTATTCTGAAGATAAAGTCGAAGAATTAATGCAGAATACAGGAATTATTCGCAATAAACTTAAAATAAACTCTGCCGTTTCAAACGCTCAGGCTTTTATGAAAATTCAAGAAGAATTTGGGACCTTCTCTGAGTACATTTGGAAATTTACTAATGGAAAACCAATCGATAATAAACCAAAAACTCTAAAAGATGTTCCAGCCACAACTCCAATTTCTGATGCCATAAGCAAAGATTTAAAAAAACGCGGCTTTAAATTTGTAGGTTCAACAGTCATTTACGCTCATATGCAAGCCACTGGAATGGTCAATGATCATGTAGAAGATTGTTGGACGAGAAATAAATAGTTATCAGTCGCAGCCACAGTTTTCAGTGCTAATTTTGAGTATTTCAAAACTTGAAACTATATTTTAAGGACTGCAAACTGAGACCGAGACTAAAAACTTAAAAAAAATTACATATATTTGCTTCACACTTTAGGGGTGTCTGCATCACGCAGGCTGAGATTTTACCCTCTGAACCTGATCTAGTTCATACTAGCGTAGGGAAAAGTAAGATGACTTCTTGAACGCATTTCTGTGCGTTATTGCAGCCATTCCTAACGTGTATCTATACACTAAACTTAAAAGGAATGGAACTAAAAATCAATCAACAAACCAAAAAATTCAATGCTGAATCGCTAAGCGTTCAATCATTGCTCGATCTCGAAATTCCGAATAAACAAAACGGAATCGCCGTTGCTGTCAACAATACCGTTGTTCCAAAACTCAAATGGAACGAATTCCTCGTACAGGAAACTGACGAAATTCTGATTATTTCTGCAACACAAGGTGGTTAAGATTTAAATTCTAAATCAAAAAATAAAAATTCCAATTATATACTGGGTGTTGATGCACTGCAGCGCACCTCTACGATTAACAACGTGAAATACCCCAATCAGATTAAACATGAAACTTGAAACAAAAAATACTATGACTACAGAAGAACAAATATCCAGAACCCCATTTCCGAATTCCAAAAAAGTTTATATCGATGGTGAAATCCATCCTATAAAAGTAGCCATGCGCGAAATTGCCTTGAGCGATACCAAACTTTCAAATGGCGGAGTAGAAAAAAATCCTCCCGTAACGGTTTATGATACTTCTGGACCATACACAGATCCAAACGTTGAAATTGATGTTAGAAAAGGGCTTCCTCGTATAAGAGAACAATGGATTTTAGATCGAAATGATGTTGAGATTTTAGACGAAATTACTTCAGATTATGGCCAAAGTCGACTGAAAGATGAAAGCCTGAATCATCTTCGTTTTGAGTATCTGCATCAGCCAAAACGCGCTAAAAAAGGCGCAAATGTAACACAATTGCATTACGCAAAGCAAGGCATTATTACTCCAGAAATGGAATATATTGCTATTCGTGAAAATCAGCGTATTGAACTTTTAAACGAACAAACCAAAGCGATGCAATGCCAGCATAATGGAAATAGCTTTGGCGCTAATACTCCAAAAAACAAAATCACTCCTGAATTTGTGCGCTCTGAAGTTGCTGCTGGACGAGCTATTATTCCAAATAACATCAACCATCCAGAAAGCGAACCAATGATTGTGGGACGTAATTTCTTAGTGAAAATCAATGCCAATATTGGAAACAGTGCCGTGACTTCGAGTATTGAAGAAGAAGTTGAAAAAGCCGTTTGGGCTTGCCGCTGGGGAGCTGATACGATTATGGATTTATCTACAGGAAAAAACATTCACGAGACCAGAGAATGGATTATCCGTAATTCTCCTGTTCCAATTGGGACTGTTCCGATTTATCAGGCTTTAGAAAAAGTAAAAGGAATTGCAGAAGATTTAACTTGGGAAATTTTCCGCGATACGTTAATTGAACAAGCAGAACAAGGTGTTTCCTATTTTACAATTCATGCTGGGGTTTTGCTTCGTTACATTCATTTAACTGCAAACCGTGTTACAGGAATCGTTTCACGAGGCGGATCGATTATGGCAAAATGGTGTTTGTTTCATCATAAAGAAAACTTCTTGTACACACATTTCGAAGAAATCTGTGAAATCATGAAACAATACGATGTTGCTTTTTCTCTTGGAGATGGTTTGCGCCCAGGTTCGATTGCAGATGCGAATGATGCTGCACAGTTTGCCGAATTGGAAACTTTAGGCGAATTGACTAAAATTGCATGGAAACATGATGTTCAGGTTTTCATTGAAGGCCCAGGACACGTCCCAATGCACATGATTAAAGAAAACATGGACAAACAATTAGAACATTGTCATGAAGCGCCATTTTACACTTTAGGTCCCTTAACCACAGATATTGCACCAGGCTACGACCACATTACTTCTGCGATTGGCGCCGCAATGATTGGCTGGTATGGCTGTGCGATGTTGTGCTATGTAACGCCAAAAGAACATCTTGGCTTGCCAAACAAAAAAGACGTAAAAGACGGCGTAATCACGTATAAAATTTCGGCTCATGCTGCCGACTTGGCAAAAGGTCATCCAGGAGCGCAATATCGTGATAATGCTTTGAGTAAAGCGCGTTTTGAATTCCGTTGGGAAGATCAGTTTAATCTGGCTTTAGATCCAGATACAGCAAGAGAATTTCATGATGAAACACTTCCTGCCGATGGTGCAAAAGTGGCGCATTTCTGCTCGATGTGCGGACCAAAATTCTGTTCAATGAAAATATCACAAGAAATTAGAGATGTCGCTGCCGCAGAAAAAGGAATGCAGGAGAAATCAGAGGAATTTATTGAGCAAGGTAAAGAGATTTATATTTAGAGTTTTAGAAAATAGAGGAAAGAATATAGAAAAAAGATATGATTGTAATTTCTAATCCTTTTTTTGTTGAAGATGAAATTGAAATGCTGAATTCTTTATTAGAAGAAGGGTTGTCTTTGCTTCATATTCGGAAACCTGATTTTTCAGAAGTAGAAATGGCTCAATTTATTCATCAGATAAAACTAGAATTTCGAAATAAAATGGTTTTGCACAATCATCATCATTTAGCAGAAGATTTTGGCATTAACCGATTTCATTTTTCTAAAAAAGAGAGAAAAAGTAATTCTATTGATCCTGCAAGGTTTTCAAAAATTTGTAGGTCTAAATCAACGTCAACACATTCGATTGAAGATTTTAACTCGTTAGAAAATGATTTTGAATATGCATTCTTAAGTCCTGTTTTTAAAAGTATTTCTAAAGAAAATTATTATCCAGAAATTGATCTCTTCGAAGCTTTAAAATCAAAAACCAACAGTAAAACAAAAGTGATTGCTTTGGGCGGAATTGATGCTGAAAACATTCAAAAAACACTTGAAAATGGTTTTGACGATATCGCTCTTTTGGGAAGTATTTGGAACAATGAAAATCCTGTAAAACAATTTAAATTATGTCAGAAAATCGCCCTTTCGTACTCACAATCGCAGGTTTAGATCCGTCTGGCGGTGCTGGGATTTTGGCTGATATCAAAACATTTGAACAGCATAAAGTTACTGGTTTTGCCATTGCGACAGCTAACACAATTCAGACAGAAAATGAATTTCACAAGATTGAATGGGTCAATATCAATTTTGTGATACGATCTATTGAAATTTTATTTAAAAGCTATAAAATCAGCGCCGTAAAAATCGGAATTATACCTTCTTTGTCTTATTTAAATCGGATTCTTTCCTGTATAAAACTAGTTTCACCAAGCACAAAAATTGTTTGGGATCCAGTTTTAAAATCAACCACAGCATTTAATTTTCTTACTATTGAAGATCATTCAAACTTAAATCAAGTACTATCCAAAATCGATTTGATTACGCCCAATTATATAGAAATTGAACAATTGATTCCTGGCTTTATAAAAGACCATCTTTGGATTGAGAATGAAATTTCGACTGCTATTCTGCTTAAAGGAGGACATAATTTAAATGAAGTTGGAAAAGACCAATTGTTTATAAAAAATAAGATTATTGAATTATTCCCAACAGAAAAAAATTGTTCGGAAAAACATGGCTCTGGCTGTGTGCTTTCTTCTGCAATCGCTTCAAATTTAGCACTAAATCAAAATATGGAAACTGCCTGCAAAAATGCTAAAATCTATATCGAAAATTACCTGAGTTCAACGTCAACTTTAATCGGATATCATTATGTATAGCAAACTTCAATATATCTCGCAGGGCGAAACTATCGAAAAACAATTGTACAATATTCATCAAGCGCTGGACGCAGGGTGCAATTGGGTGCAAATGCGCTTTAAAAACCAGACACAAAAGGACGCTTTTACTTTAGCGGAAGCGGTAAAACCTTTATGCGAAAAATATACAGCCAATTTTATTGTAAACGACAATTTGCAACTCACTAAAGAAATAGACGCTGACGGCATTCATCTAGGTTTAACTGATACTAAAATCGACGAAGCTAGAATTTTTCTGGGCCCTTCAAAAGTAATCGGAGGAACGGCTAATACTTTTGAAGACATTCAAAATCACGTCAAAAATGGATGTAATTATATCGGATTAGGTCCTTTTCGCTTTACTGCCACAAAAGAAAAACTGAGTCCAATTTTAGGCTTATCAGGTTATTATGATATTCTACAAAAACTGAAAAAAAATAAAATAAGCATTCCTGTTTATGCCATTGGTGGCATCACATTACGTGATGTAAGTCCGTTAATGGAAACCGGAATTTTCGGAATTGCCGTTTCTGGAATCATTACTGAATGTGATGAAAAGGAAAAATTAATTCAACAACTAAAAGAAAAATTGTATGCAAACATCATTGTTTAATATAGGAGACAAAAGCTTCAAATCTCGTTTGTTTCTCGGCACGGGAAAATTTGGTTCAAATGAAGAAATGGAAAGCGCCATTTTAGCTTCAGAAAGCGAATTGGTTACCGTTGCACTAAAACGCATTGATCTCGAAACAGATACTGATGTTATCTTATCGCATTTAAAACATCCAAACATTAATTTACTGCCTAATACTTCGGGTGCAAGAAATGCCAAGGAAGCTGTTTTTGCGGCACAATTGGCTCGAGAAGCTCTAGAAACAAACTGGGTAAAACTAGAAATTCATCCCGATCCGAAATATTTAATGCCAGATCCGATTGAAACTTTAAAAGCCACAGAAGAATTGGCAAAATTGGGATTTATTGTGCTTCCGTATATTCACGCTGACCCTGTTTTGTGCAAACATTTAGAAAGTGCTGGAACTTCTGCCGTAATGCCTTTAGGATCGCCAATTGGAAGTAACAAAGGCTTAAAAACGATTGATTTCCTTGAAATCATAATCGAACAAAGTACGGTTCCCGTTATTGTCGATGCTGGAATTGGAGCTCCTTCTGATGCTGCCAAAGCAATGGAAATTGGCGCTGATGCTGTATTGGTGAATACAGCTATTGCTGTTGCTGGAAATCCGAAATTAATGGCCGAAGCTTTTAAAGAAGCTGTTATTGCTGGAAGAAAAGCTTTTGAAGCTAAAGTTGCTCATCAGCAAAATTATGCTTCGGCTTCTAGTCCTTTGACTTCTTTTCTTTATGAGTAATTTTTTTCTAACGCAAAGTTCGCAGAGTTTTCCCGCAAAGTTCGCTAAGCTTTGCGAACTTTTTGTCAAAGACAATAACTTAAAGCTTGGTGATCTTTGCGTATTCTTAGCGCGCTTTGCGTTAAAAAACTTTTGCAGTAAAACTAAACTAACATGAATACTTTCAAATCTATTTTCGAGCAATATAACTGGGATGAAATCCAATCCAGAATATACAAAACCACATCAAAAGATGTCGAACGAACTTTGGCTAAAACCAAATACAATCTTGATGATTTTTTGATTCTGATTTCGCCTGTTGCACAAAATTATTTAGAACAAATGGCTCAAAAATGCCACGAAATTACCAAGAAACGTTTCGGAAAAACCATCCAAATGTACGCTCCACTATATCTCAGCAACGAATGCCAAAATATCTGCACATATTGCGGATTTAGTTTAGACAATAAAATCAAAAGAAAAACACTTTCTGACGCTGAAATAAAACTGGAAGTCGAAGCCTTAAAAAAAACTGGTTTTGATCATGTTTTATTGGTTACAGGAGAAGCAAATTATACCGTAAACATCAATTATTTTCTGAAAGCAATTAACTTAATCAAAGAGGATTTTTCGATTATTTCTGTTGAAGTTCAGCCACTTTCTACAGAAGATTATCAGCGTTTGCATGAGGCTGGAGTTTATTCGGTTTTGGTTTATCAGGAAACGTATCATCAGGAAGTTTACAAAAAGTATCATACAAAAGGCAAGAAATCAAATTTTGATTATCGATTGGAAACTCCTGACCGCATTGGAACTGCTGGAATTCATAAAATTGGCTTAGGCGTTTTATTAGGTTTGGAAGACTGGCGAACAGACAGTTTTTTCAATGCTTTGCATTTAGATTATTTGCAGAAGAAATATTGGCAAACGAAATATTCTGTTTCTTTTCCTCGTCTGCGTCCAGCGGAAGGCATTATTGAACCGAATTTTATTATGGATGATAAAGATTTGACGCAATTAATCTGCGCATACAGATTGTGGAATGAAGATTTGGAAATTTCGATTTCAACTCGGGAAAATGAAAAATTCAGAAACAATATCATTCCGATTGGCGTGACGAGCATGAGCGCTGGTTCTAAGACAAATCCTGGCGGTTATGTTGTTGATCCGCAATCTTTAGAGCAATTTGAAATCAGCGATGAACGCTCAGCAGAAGAAATTTCAAAAATCATAAAAAATGCAGGCTACGAACCTGTTTGGAAAGATTGGGACAAAGCTTATAGTTGAAATGTTTCAAGTTTCAAGTTTCAAGTTTGAAGACTTAACATTTTACAATTCACAATTCACAATTAAAAAAAATGAGCATCATAAAAGAATTCCTTCGTTACAACAGACAAACCATTCTTCCTGAAATTGGAGACGAAGGCCAAGAAAAATTAAAAAAAGCTAGAGTTTTAGTAATTGGCGCCGGTGGTTTAGGCTGCCCGATTTTACAATATATTGCAACCGCTGGAGTTGGTTTTATCGGAATAATGGATTTTGATACGATTGAAATTCACAATCTTCACCGACAGATTTTATATACTGAAAATGAGATCGGACAGCATAAATCTATCGTAGCAAAAGAAGTCGTTTCAAAACTAAATCCGTTGATTGAAGCTGTTGCAATCAATGAAAAATTAACTGCTGAGAATGCTTCAGAAATCATTCAACAGTATGATATTGTTGTGGATGGTTCTGATAATTTTTCGACCCGTTATTTAGTAAATGATACTTGCGTTCAGCTAAAAAAGCCATTGGTTTACGGAAGCATTTTAAAATTTGAAGGTCAGATTGCTGTTTTCAATCATAACGGAAGTAAAAATCTCCGTGATTTATTTCCTGAAATGCCAGACCCGAAAGATGTCCCGAATTGTAATTTGAATGGCGTTTTAGGAACATTGCCCGGAATTATCGGGAATATGATGGCGCACGAAACTTTAAAATTAATTTTAGAATTGCCAACCTTGAAAAATGAATTGGTAATTTTTAATACCTTAAACTGGAACTTTACAAAGCTGAATTTCTAAAAAACAACTTCATCACCAACAGAAATAATTCCCGAATTCAAACTCACAATATTAGTTCCGAATAAAACCGAATTATCAACATTTCTGTATTTGCTCAACGTTTTTAGAGGTTCTTTTTTTAAACGCCCATTTTCTGGATCATTGTTCACCATAACGCATCTTCCGCAGGGTTTAATATTTTTAAACTGAACTTCTCCAATTGTAAAAGTGGTAAAATCATCTTCTTCATGAGGATTTTCAGTGCTTACTACTAGGTTTGGGCGAAATCTTTTTATGGTAATTTTTTCATCCAATTTGTCATTCAAAAAATCTAAGCTTTTGGTTCCGATTAATAAATACGGGTAACCATCTGCCAAACTCACATTGAATGTTTCTTTTAATCTGGAACTTTCATGTTTGCGCGCCCCATTTTTAAGTATTTTGACCAATTTACATTCAAAACCTAAATGCTGGCTAAACCATTTTGAAGTTTCAAGATTTACCTCAACAACTTCGCTTTTGTCATCCCAAACATTTACCTCAATTGCATTTTCTAAATGTTCGTCAACAGAAAATTCATGCTTTTGGTTCTTAAAAGTAATGGTAATTTTTTTATCTGAAATCTTCGGATAAAACTGGCTCATAATTCGATGTTCTCTCTGTGTCAGCATTTGGTTTTCTGCGTCAATCAGCATCCAACGGCGATCGTTTTCAAATCCCATTTCTTCAGCTTTTGCAGACTCCAAACTGATTCCTGCCAAACTTTTTACCGGATAAATATAAATTTCTTTTACTATGTAAACTGCACTCATTTTCTATTTGCTTTTTAAAATGGACATAAACGCATCACGATCAATTTCGCGGCATCCTAAACTTTCCAAATGCGGATTATAAACCTGACAATCCAATAACTTGTAATTTTCTTTCTTCAAATATAAAGCTAAAGCAATAAAAGCCGTTTTCGAGGCATTTGAAACTTTAGAAAACATACTTTCTCCGCAAAATATATTTCCTTTTCCTAAATCAATTCCATAGAGACCACCAACCAAAACATCATCCTGCCAAACCTCAACAGATTTTGCCACTCCTTCTTCATTCAATTTGCAATAGGCTTCAATCATTTCATCCGAAATCCAAGTTCCATCCTGTCCTTCTCGTTTTATCTGCTGGCAGTTTAAAATTACTTCTTTGAAATTTTTATTATAAGTGACTTTAAACATCTTCTTATTCAGAATCTTCCGCATGCTTTTGGATATCGCCAATTCGTCAAAAAACAACACCATTCGCGGATCTGGTGCCCACCAAAGAATTGGTTCTCCTTCATTAAACCACGGAAAAATACCGCTTTTGTAAGCCAATAGTAAACGCTCTGGACTTAGATCTCCTCCTATCGCTAAAATTCCCTCTTCATCAGCTTCTGTAACTGGTGGAAAATATAAATCGTTGAATAAATAGTACATTTTTAAAAATAATCAATTTTTAAATTCCAATACTGAAATTCCAAATTCCAAACTATATGCAAGTTTTGGTTTCTTAAACAAAAGAAATCAAAAATAAAATTCCAAATTCCAAATTCACGAGAATGAATTGGAATTTGGAATTTAGTAAATTGAATTTTAAACTTTTAGAATGGCAAATCGTCTGGTTCGTCTTCGTTTAAGTTTGTTGCTGGAGCAAAAGTTTCTGCTGTTGGCATTGGCGGTGCTTGTGTAGGAGCATCAGCGCCCATTCTTTCGATTCTCCAACCTTGAATACTATTGAAATATCTAGTTTCTCCTTGCGGATTAACCCATTCTCTTCCTCTTAAATTGATAGAAACTTTTACCGCATCTCCTTGTTTATAGCTACTCAATAAATCGCATTTATCTTGTGTAAATTCGATTAAAATATGCTGTGGATATTGTTCCTCAGTAGTAACAACTAACTCTCTTTTTTTGAATGAGGCACTAACTTGCTGCTCTGGGTTAACCACTTTTACTTTTCCTGTAACTTCCATCTTCGTCTATATTAATTATTGTTTCTATTTCTTTTATTTTTTAGCTAAAAGCACTTTCCAAGCCGATTCTACATCGCCATTATCTAGGTATTTTTTGGCTTCTAAATGTACTTTTTTCTGGTCGTCTGAGCTTAAAACTCCTTTGACTGCGAAATTTTCTTTCACAAATATACTAACTTCTTCTTTTGTAGGCAAGGATTCAATGTTGCCTAATTTACCTAAATCATTCCCGTCAAAAACAGGGCTTTCTTTTACAAAATTTGGTATCGCATCTACTCCAACTCCCAATGTTGTCAAGGGTTTCGCTACTTCAAAAAGTCCTTGGTTTGATCTTGAATACCAGTTATTTCCCAACCTCGAAACTAAATCAATTTTATGCTGATCAATCGCTCCATTTTCATCCAAAATAGATTCGTCAATATGAATTTTAACCACTTCGCATAAAATCAAATTTCCTGCTCCTCCTTCTATTCCTAACGGAATAATCTGCGTAATCTTGCATTCAAATTGAACAGGTGACTCTTTTACGCGATATGGTTTCACCAAATCTGAAGGAATTTGAGTTAATCCCGCTTTGATAAATTCGTTTACACCATCTGCATATTCTGTACTTGCCAATGAAGTTTGCTGTACTATATCATAATTAACAACATTTATTACCACTTCGCGAGTTGCTTCGGCATTAATCAAAGTGTGTTTAATTGTATTATCGCGAACACGTCTTGAAGGCGAAAAAACCAAAATAGGCGGATTAGCACTAAACACATTAAAGAAACTAAATGGAGATAAATTAGGAATACCATTTTCGCTAATTGTGCTTGCAAAAGCAATAGGTCTCGGTCCGATTGAACTCTGGAGATAGCCTTGCAATTTGGCCGTTGGAATCTCTTTTGGGTTAATACTGATCATACTTTAAAATTTAGGCAGAATCTCATTTTAGTAGCTACAAAAGTATTGAAATGGTTTAATTCGAAGAAATAGTTTTACAGATAAAAGCGAAAAAACTTTCCGTATCGGCAAAATATAAAATGTGTATATTTCGTTATATTTATACCTCAAAAAAACTGATATGTCTTTTTCTGAAAGAACAAATACAACCCGCTGGATTATTATTTCGGTATGTTTTATAATCATTTCTTTAATTCTTTGGAACACCTATACTTTCTTCCAAATATTTAAAAATGAAGAGCGTTTGAAAATGAACCTTTTTGTGAAGGCGCAAATTACAATAGTGAACGCTGATGAAAATACCGATGTCGAACTTCCTCTTCAGATTTTCAACAATAATACTTCGATTCCGGGTATAATAATGCTGTATGATAAAGTAGTAAGCGCAGTGAATGTCCCAGACGAAATTCTTAACGACAAGAAAAAAAGAACTGCTTTTTTAAATAAGCTGAAAAACGAAAATGAACCTATCACTTTTGAATATGCTCCAGGAAAATATCAGACATTGTATTATGGGAATTCTTCATTATTAAACAAACTGAAATATTATCCGATTGCTCTTCTACTTATTATATTCTTATGCATCGCTTTAATTTATAATTTTTACAAAAGCACTAAAATGGCGACCCAAAACAAACTTTGGGCAGGAATGGCAAAAGAGACAGCACATCAGATTGGAACTCCTCTATCTTCACTAATTGGCTGGGTAGAAATATTAAAAACCGAAAATATTGATTCGTCGATTAGCACCGAAATTGAAAAAGATATTGAACGCCTACAAACTATTACAGATCGTTTTTCTAAAATTGGTTCGGTACCAGTTTTGGAACTTCATGACATTGTAGAGGAAACTAAAATAGCTTATGAATATTTACAATCTCGTTTTTCTAAACAGGTTGCATTTTCATTTGAAGCTCCAAAAGAACCTATTCTGGTTATGACAAACCCAACTTTGCATAGCTGGACAATCGAAAACTTGGTTAAAAATGCTATTGATGCCATGAAAGGAAAAGGAACTCTAGATCTTCAAATCGAGCAAGATGCACATCAGGTAAAAATTAATATTAAAGATTCTGGAACTGGAATTCCTAAAAAGCAATTTAAAACCATTTTTGAAACTGGTTTTACCACAAAAAAACGCGGTTGGGGACTTGGACTTTCTTTAACGAAAAGAATTGTAGAAGACTATCACAACGGAAAAATTAAAGTTTTACACTCTGAAATTGGAAAAGGAACTACTTTTCAGATTGCTTTAAATAAAAAAGTGCAGTAATCAATTTACTGCACTTTTAATTATTTGTTTTGTTAGACTGAGCGAAGTCGAAGTCTTTACAAATTTGATTGAATATCTTTTGCTAAAGCTTCAAACTCTTCTTTTGAAAATGAAACTTTATCAATAAAACGCATTTCATCCATATGGTTTAACGGAATCAAATGTACGTGTGCATGAGGAACTTCCAATCCAACAACGGCAATTCCGATTCTTTTGCATGGAACTGTTTTTTCTAAAGCCGCAGCGACTTTTTTAGAAAACTTCATTAAACCTAAATACAGTTCTTCATCCATATCAAAAATCTTATCGATTTCTTGTTTCGGAATACAAAGTGTATGTCCTTTTGCGTTTGGATTTACATCTAAAAATGCTAAATAGTTTTCATCTTCAGCAATTTTATATGCAGGAATTTCTCCGTTTACTATTTTAGTGAATATTGATGCCATGGTTTTTTGGGTTAATCGTTTAACTGTTTATTCGTTTAACCGATTAAATAGTTAAACTTTTAAAAATCTTAATAGTGTGATTGCTTCGTTCCTCGCAATGACTTAGTCTCTCGTTATTTCAAGAATTTCAAATTTCAAAACTCCGTTTGGAACTGTAATTTCTGCTACTTCTCCAACAGATTTTCCTAGCAATCCTTTACCAATAGGAGATGTTACAGAGATTTTTCCTGTTTTTAGATCTGCTTCACTTTCAGCAACAAGCGTATATTTCATTTCCATTCCGTTACTTTGATTTTTGATTTTTACATTCGATAAAACCAAAACTTTAGAAACGTCTAATTGAGATTCGTCTATTAATCTTGCATTTGCATATACTTCTTCAAGTTTAGCAATTCTCATTTCTAATAAACCTTGCGCTTCCTTTGCTGCATCATATTCTGCATTTTCAGACAAATCTCCTTTATCTCTTGCATCTGCAATATCTTGAGATGCCTTTGGACGCATTACACTCTTTAAATGCTCCAATTCATCTTTTAATTTTTTTAATCCTTCTGCTGTATAATAAGATACTTTACTCATAACTTCATCGTTTATATAAATACAAAAAATCCCATCGCGACGGGATTTTCTTACCACAAATATACTATAATTTTTAATAGTACATAATTATATGTTAATCATATATAGATTTCAAATCTAAATAAATTATTTTTGTTTTAACTAATTCTTATTCAAATAATGAAAAAAATCTGGTTCTTTATCGCATTTACCGCAGTTTTATTTGCTTGCAGTGACAATAATCGAAGTAATAATAATCCGTACATCCCGAACTATTCGATAAATGCTTATCTCGACACAAATCTTCCGACTTACAACAAACTACTCTATCCGAGCAACCCTGTTTATGTTGCCAATTATGGTGCAAAAGGAATTATTATCATGAAAACCGGTGAAGGAACTTATACGGCTTTTGATGCTGCATGCCCAAATCAGGCCTTAACTTCTTGTACAGCAATGACAATCGATGGAATTTACGCTGTTTGCTCTTGCGATAAGACTCAATACAACTTATTTACAGGACTTGGCGGAAAAGAATATCCAATGAAACAATATCGCGTCGAATCTTCTGGAACAGTTGTTCATGTTTATAATTAAAAACAGAAAAGCCTGAAAATAGTTTTCAGGCTTTTTTGTGTCTTCCTTGATTAGAATTTCAAATTCAAACCAATTAAGAAATTTGTTCCTGCTTGCGGATAATAGTACGGATAAATATCCCACATGGCTCCATTTGAAACATATTTTTTATCAAAAATATTATTTACTAAAGCTGTAATCGTTATAGATTGAAAAATGGTCTTTGGTTTAATTTCGTAAGACGCATTAAAATCGTTTACAAAGTAATCTGCTAATTTTGCTGCTGGAAGTTCAATATTGTTCATGTATTGCTCACCAACATATTTTTGTAACAATGATAGATATAATCTTTCTATAGGCTTATACACGATTACGTTTCCTGCAATTACTTCTGGAGAATAGGCAATTTTCGTTGTTCCATAATATTCACCATCAACAGCTAAATCAACATTTTTGTTGCTGCTTAAAGTAAAGTTAGGTCTTAAAGTAAATTTCTCAGAAAGTGCAATTGTAGCATCAAATTCAAACCCTAAGCGGTAACTTTTTTCAGTATTCGCACGAATCGGATTTCCAACATCGTCTAATCTTCCAGTTAAAATCAACTGGTCTTTGTATCCCATGTAATACACATTAGAATTCAATTGGAATTTCTCTGAATTAAATCTCCAACCCAATTCAAAATCATTCAGTTTTTCTGGTTTTACATTTCCACCTTCGTAGTCTGTTCTATTTGGTTCACGATTTGCTCTCGCGTAAGAGAAATATAAAGTATTCTTTTCGTTGAAAGCATAATTCAAACCAGCTTTTGGATTGAAGAAATTGAAAGTATCATCTACCAAACCAGTCTCAGCGCTATTGGCTTTGTAACGAACTCTTCTATATTGCAAATCTCCATAGAAACTTAACTTTTCTGTGAATTGATAATTTGCTTTAGCGAAAATATTACCATCTGTTTTTGTTGAATAATCATCGTAATAATGATCTCCTAATTCTGATTGAGAAGCATATCTTGCCCAGATTACTTTTCCGAAATGATCGCCTTCATATTTATTCCAGCCTCCGCCTAAAATAACATTTATTTTTTCAGTCACATATTTAGCAGAAAAAGTAGTTCCGTAGAAATCATTATCTAACCATTTCTGACGAATTAAATCAGTTTCTGTAACTGTCCCAACAGAATTTAAGCCATACTCGGCCATATCAGAATCTTCTTTATAGTTTTCGTAGTATCCTTTTCCTTTAGTATAATGAAGCGCAAGGTTTGTACTCCATTTATCAGAAATGGATTCACTCCAGTGTAATTGATAATGATCTTGGTTGTAATTATCCGTCTCATTATCATAGAAACGTACATTTCCCGCTTCATCTGTGTACATTCCTGCAGAATTAAAAGTACGATTCGTGTTTAAAGTCTCGCCATCAATTCCGTTCCAAGATTGATACGTTTTTTCAGTTCCTCCAAAAACCAATGCTTTAATTAAAGTTGTTTTCCCAACGTAAGTCCCTTGCAAGAAATATGATTTTAAATCTGAACTTGCTCGATCAATAAATCCATGAGATTTTATGGTAGACAAACGTCCCGCGATTTCAAAATGATCATTCAATAAACCAGTACTAAACTTTACTGTATTTTTAAATGTATTAAAAGATCCAGCAGAACTTGAGATTTCGCCAGTAGCTTTATTGGCATAACTGTCTGTTAATAAATTTAAACTAGCACCAAATGCTCCCGCACCGTTTGTTGATGTTCCCACACCACGCTGCAATTGCAGACTTTCTACAGAAGAAGCAAAATCGGGCATATTTACCCAAAAAGTTCCCTGACTTTCTGCATCATTGTACGGAATTCCGTTTATGGTTACGTTTACACGTGTAGCGTCGCTTCCACGCACTCTGATCCCTGTATAACCAACACCATTACCAGCGTCTGAAGTAGTTACAACTGAAGGGAGATAGTTCATCAGAACTGGAATGTCCTGACCTAAATTTCTATATTTAATTTCCTTTTTGTCCATATTACTAAAACTAACTGGAGTTTTTGAAGTAACACGAACCGCAGAAACTAAAACATCATCAAGCTGATTCACTTTTGTAGAATCTTGCTGTTGTGCAAAAGAGAAAAGAGAAAAGAAGATAGATGAAAGAAATAAAATAGACTTGGTTCTGCTCATTTTTCGAACCTTAGAACCTTTGAAACTTAGTACCTCAGTACCTAAAAAAATAGTTTTCATTCGTAAAGAATTACGAATAAAAGGGGGAATTATTCTTTGTTAAATTAATAAATGTGTTTCCCGACAAAATAAAGTGTGCACGCTCGATAGTGTCGTTTTTCCCTTAGCAACATTACTCGCTCAGGTTCTTTGGGTATGATCTCAGCTCGTTATTTAGAGCACCCCTTTGAGACAGTACAAATGTAATGTTAAAAATTACAAAAATCAAATTCCAAATTCCAAAAGCTGCCTTGAAGGGTCTTTTTTGGAATTTGGAATTTTAAAATTAAGATTTAATCTATATTTGGTTTTCTTCTTGATTGCTTTAAATCAGAAAGATTCTTTTTGTCTTTGATTCTTTTCTTAATTACTGCTTTCGGGACTTTTGTTGCTTTCCTGACTTTAGGAACATACAATCCTTTTTTGATAATTTCCAGAAATCGTTTCGTAACAATTTCTTTGTTTTTAAGCTGACTTCGGTCTTCGTCGCAATTTAAAATTAAGATATTTTCAGAAGTCAATCTTGCTGAAATGTTTTGTTGCAACAATAATTTTTCTTCATCAGACAAGGCTTGAGAAGCATTCAGATCAAAATTCAGAACAACCTTAGACGAAACTTTATTCACGTTTTGTCCGCCAGAACCACTGCTTCGAACGGCTTTAAAGTTTAATTCCGATATGATTTTGTCTGAATCCATATTATTGTGGTTGATGTGCTGCTTTCAACAAATCATTTACCGTTTTTACGGGATTAAAAGTAATTAATGGAACAGATACAAAAACAGTTAACCAATTAGCCATTGAACCGTTCCATAGACCTGGCAATTCGTAATTTTTTACCAATTTTCCATCAACACTTTTTTCTACAATGAAACCCGCTGTTTGATCTACATATTGAAGCAGATTAAATTTTTCATTTCTGTAGTTTTTTATGCCACAAACTAAATCTACTGGATTAAAATGTGTTGCCTCAGCTAAAATCTTTTTTTGTTTTTTATCTTCTAAATCAACTTGTGACGTTTCTACAATTTGAAGTGATTTTATTCCTTTTTTATTCATAACCCAAAAAGGACCTCCTCCTGGCTCTCCTTCGTTTTTTACCATTCCGCAAATGCGAATTGGTCTATCTAATAATTCTTTTAGCTTACTTATTTTATTTTCAAAAGTAAATTTACCGAAGTCATTATTCATCTCAACATTTAGCTCTTCTTTTAAAAATAAAATAATATCTGCTAAATGATTTTCTTTAATCTCATTTTCGTCAATTGCCTTTAAATAAGAAAAAACTTTTTGTTGTATTTCGATTAAAACGCCTGCCAGTGCTTTTTTGTATAATGTAATTTTATCAATATGATTCTGAATGACATTATCTATATTTTTAATGAAGATCACATCAGCGTCAAGATCATTTAGATTTTCAATCAAAGCACCATGTCCACCTGGTCTAAATACTAAATTATCATTTTTATCTTTTACTAATTTGTTTTCCTCATCAATAGTGATTGAGTCTGTACTTTTATTTTGATAAGAATACCCAATATTAATTTTAACTCCAGCGGGTTCTTCAATTTTTTCTATAACCTCATCAACACCTTTGTAAAACAAATCTTGGTGAATTTCTGACACAGTAAAATGCAAATTAGACACCTTATTTGAACTAGCATAATGTATGCATTCATTTAAATGCTCTTCAATTGGAGTCGCAATATGCGTTTCGTACCAGTGAAAAGGCAATACCGCTTTTGGTTTATTAGCAAAGTTGAAATAATCAGGAGATAATAATAATTTTATAAAATAGTAATTTTTGTAATCTCGTTCAAGCGTTTCAAAATCAGGATAAATTTCTCTTAATTTTTGATCTATAGCTTTGAAGAAAGGAAACTTATCCATCCCGATGATAAAAATAGCGAGTTCCTTATCTTTTTTTCTATTGATATAAGCATTGATAGTTTCTTTTTGAATATCAAAATCATTCAAAAACGCATTCAAAAATTTAAACATCCTCGTTGCCGCTCCAGAAGCAGGAACAAACTTTTTAATTTTTAAGTTTTCTTTCTGTTCATCAAAAAAGACTGCTTTTTCTTCGAACTCATTTTCCGACAAACTTAAAATTCCATTAGCGGTTGTGGCCGGACTAACTAAATTACTTTTTGTAATTCCATTGTCAAGGATTTCCAGCTGTTTTAGAATTTTTTCAAAAGGAATTCCCCTATCATAAATTTGAACGAAATCTGATGATGTAAATCCTTTTTCTTTAGCAATCGTCAACTCATCAATAATAGCTGTTGCTTTTGCCAAACGTGTTTCTTTGTCGCCAGATAAGGTTATAAAAGGCTTTTTTGTATCGATTAAAGTTTGTTTAAAAACAGAAAATACCGTCTCTCTTCCTTCTGGGGTATCACGAATATCGTCTTTCTCCCAAGGAACATCAATATCTGTCAGGAAAAACAAATCATATTCGTGTTTTAGTGCCGCTTCATATAAAAGTGGGTCACAAAAACCATAATACATTTCAGAAAATACTTTGGTTACCATTAAGTTAGTATCACAAAACAGGTATTTATTTGCATTTGTCAGTTTCTCGTTTTCCAATGCAGTTTGACCATACGCAATTGGCATCATATCATCGGCTACACAAATATGCTTATTCTCCTCCCATTTTTGCTGTAAATAGTCGCGCGCAAACTCAGGAACCCATTCGGTTTCGTAATAGTCTGCAAGCTGTTTTGCTAAGGTTGTTTTTCCTGTACTTTCAGGACCAAACAAAGCAATTTTTACGATAGTTGTTTTTTGCTGTCTAAGATCTTTCTCCATTCTAAATAAGCTGAAATAGCCAAAATTGTAAAAATTATATACTGAAGTGACAGCATCCCTAAACCACGATAAGCATAGAGAGGCACAACAATAATATCACCAATAATCCAAAGTGTCCAGTTTTCTATTTTTTTTCTGGCCATATACCACATTCCCGCGAAAAATATTCCAGACGAAATCATATCAATATAATTGTCGGGATGTATTTCGTAATCGAAATATCTATAAATCCCGAAAACTACAAAAACAGTCACAATAAACAGTAAGATTCCGATTATTTTTTCATTAAAATTGGTACGTGTAATTGGCAGATTATCATCAACTGGTCCGCCTTTTGCCCAAACGTACCAACCGTAAATACTCATTATTGAAAAATAAGCATTAATAATCATGTCTCCGATATAACCTGCAACGTAAAGAAGATAAACCGATATTACAGTGGCTATTAATCCTGTTGGATACACCCAGATATTTTCTTTTTTTGCAAACCAAACACTTAAAATTCCACATACAAAAACCAAAAACTCTAAAGCAATATGCCATAAAGGTGCATTTTTGTAACTATCTAGAAAAAAATCTATCATTTAAATGTGGTATTTAACATTTATAACTCAAAAAAACGACTGTTATTTTCAAAAGCAGTTCCGATAACAACCAAATCCGCGCCAGCCTTATATGCTTTTTGAATTCCGTGCAAATCTACAATTCCTCCTCCAACAATAACAGGAATTTGAATGTTTTGAGCAACAAGCTCAATCATTTTTGTCGGAACAGACTGTTTTGCACCGCTTCCCGCTTCTAAATAAATCAGTTGATTTCCTAGCATTTCTCCCGCCTGAGCTGTCGCCAAAACCAAATCAAGATTTTCACGACTTAAAGGTTTTGTTTTACTTACACGGGCAACGGCAGTTTCGTTACCGCTTTCTATTAAAATGTATCCTGTAGAAATAACTTCAAGATTAGTTTTTTTAAGAATTGGGGCGGCTTGAACTTGATATTCAATCAAATAATCTGGATTTCGGCCAGACAATAAAGACAGAAACAAAATACCATCGGCTTTTGGTGAAATCTGAGAAGGATCGCCAGGAAATAAAATAACTGGTAGATTTGTTTTTTGTTTTAATGCAGTAATTAATTCTTCTAAAATAGTATTCTGAACAACGCTACCTCCAACAAAAATATGAGTTGCAGGCGATTGGTTAATTTTCTCAATTAAATGATTGATATTTTCCAATACAATTTTATCAGGATCCAAAAGCACTGCCAGTAATTTTTGGCCATTGCTTTTAGCTTCTAAAATCTGTTGTCTAATAGTGAGAATTTGTTCTTGCATACGGGGTGTAAAAGTAAAAGATTTTTAATGCAGAAGAACTATTTTGAATGAATTATATTTGTTCAACGTCTATTGACAATATAAATAACACATTATGATTACAGTTGAATTACTAGAAAAGTATGGAGTTATAAAAAAATCATTTGATAAAAATGATATTATTTTCGAAGAAGGAAATCTGCCCTTGCATTATTACCAAATTATTTCTGGCGAGGTAAAAATGAGCAATTATAATGATGATGGACGTGAATTTATACAAGGCATTTTTTATAACGGGCAATCTTTTGGCGAGCCACCATTATTTTTAAATCAAAAATATCCAGCAAATGCAATTGCTGTAGAAAATACCGAGATTTTTATTCTTCCAAAAGAAAACTTCATAAAGCTTTTAGAAGATAACCCAAAAGTAAGCATCAAAATAATCGAAAATCTAGCGCAGAGATTGTATTATAAATCGGTTATGGCAGCAGAAATTTCTACACACGAACCCGAACATCGCGTATTAAAACTCATTGATCACGGAATCGCTTATTTCAATTTTCAAAAAGATAAAAATGGTTATCACATAAATTTTACCAGACAACAAATTGGCGATTTAACTGGTTTACGTGTAGAAACGGTTATTAGAACTATAAAAGCATTGGAAAAAAAAGGTGAGTTGAAGATTATTAACCGAAAAGTATACAGATAAAAAAAATCTCGTTTTATGATTTTAATCATAAAATGGAGTACTATTGTAGCTGTAATTTTGTTGATATAAAAAACTGAATATCATGACACTATATCAAACAACATTCGACATTTTCAATAGAAATTATATGGGCTCTGCTGCAATGGCAGTAATCGGACAAAGCTGTTTAGGAGGCGCTGCAGCCATGTATGTTTTAGCCAACGGAACTTCTATTCCGCAAATGATTCAGCTAGGAATCATTGTTTTAGCTTGCGTTTTCGCAAATACATCTATCTTAGCACAAATGAAACACAAAGTAGTTTTCAATCTTATAATGCTAAGTGCATCTTTAAGTTTGTTCTTTATACTTTTGAATAGTTTTATTCTATGAAAAAACAAATAGAAAATAGAGCCGATGTTTCCTTTTTGGTTCATCAGTTTTATGCTAAAATAAGAGCCGATCGAGAAATCGGCTTTTATTTTAATGAAATGATTTCTGATTGGGATGCGCATCTCGAAAAACTGACTGATTTTTGGGAAACTAATCTATTTGGCGTTCGCAAATACAAAGGAAATCCGCATGCTGTTCATAATGAAGTTGATGCTCATTTTGATGAAAAAATTACACCAAATGAATTCGGAATCTGGTTAAATCATTGGTTCCAAACCATTGACGAGCATTTTGAAGGAGAAAACGCTGAAACACTAAAAAGACGCGCCCGTAAAATGAGTACTTTTCTATACATGAGCATGTTTCAGCACAGACAAAAAGAAAGTGAAGTTTAAACTAAAAACTGAGACTGAGACTAAAATCTATTTCTCAAAAGCATAAACCAAAGTAAAAGTTCCATCAAAATTATCAGATTTGACTTCCTGATAATGTACATCAAAATCTTTAACTAAATCATCAAAATGAAGACTTGCCTGCGTTTGGGTTTCTCCTAAAGAGAAGTTATTTACATTAATATGATCTTTAAAACTTATACCTTTTTCATTTCTTATTTTAAAGATCGCCTCTTTGGCTCCCCAGATTACGGTAAGTTTTTTTATGTATTCTTCTGTAGATTTCGGTTCTAAATACTTGCATTCATAATCGGTAAACTTGTCTGCAATTCTCTGGATTTTCTCTCGTTGTAATTCCATGTCAATTCCAACCTTTTCTTTGCTTATAATAATCGCTGCAAAATGGTACGAATGTGTAATTGAGATATGATTATCACAGTCAAAATACGGTTTTCCGAACTCATCATAATGCAGGTCTTTATCTGTAAAACCCATTTCCTGAATCAGCATTCTAACGCTCAAGAAAGCACGCTGATGCATCTGCGACTTCATTCCATCCAATCTACGCTGTGTCTTTTCTTTCAAAGTTACTCTGTTATACAATTCCTCAAAAGATTCGGTTATTTCCCAAATTAAGATTTTAGTAGTTGCATTGAATTGTATGGTCTGAAATAAAGGCATTACTTTTTAATTATGAATTATTGGTGGTAAATTTTAAACCATATAAGCCATTTAAGAAAATATGGCTGGCGGCTTAAAGAATGCATTAGTAAATATAAGCAATTCGCAACAAAGGTAATAGTTTCCGAATCTTTTTTAAATGAACTTACATCACTTATACGATTAAAAACGATTTTTAGATTAACATTCTAGAGATTAAGAAATTAAAGATTTCACAAATCTTACAGAAATTAGTAAAATTAAAAACCTATTACGTAAATTTGCAAAAATTTTACAATATACAAATATACTATAAATGAGTACTACAACTACGCCTTATGTGGCTTATAAAGTAAAAGACATTTCTCTAGCGGCTTGGGGAAGAAAAGAAATTGAACTAGCTGAAGCTGAAATGCCAGGTTTGATGGCACTTCGTGCTGAATACAAAGACGAACAACCATTAAAAGGTGCTCGTATTGCTGGATGTTTGCACATGACGATTCAAACTGCTGTTTTGATCGAAACTTTAATTGCTCTTGGTGCAGAAGTTACTTGGTCTTCTTGTAACATTTTCTCTACTCAGGATCAGGCTGCTGCTGCAATTGCTGCTGCTGGAATTTCTGTGTACGCTTGGAAAGGTTTAAACGAAGAAGAATTTGACTGGTGTATTGAGCAAACGTTATTCTTTGGCGAAGACAGAAAACCATTGAACATGATTCTTGATGATGGTGGAGATTTAACTAACATGGTTATTGACCGCTACCCAGAATTGGTTCCTGGAATTAAAGGTCTTTCTGAAGAAACTACCACTGGTGTTCACAGACTTTACGAAAGAGTAAAAGCTGGAACTTTACCAATGCCTGCCATCAACATTAACGACTCTGTTACTAAATCTAAATTTGATAACAAATACGGATGTAAAGAATCTGCAGTAGACGCTATTCGTCGTGCAACTGACTTAATGTTAGCTGGAAAAAGAGTAGTTGTTTGCGGATATGGTGATGTTGGAAAAGGAACTGCTGCTTCTTTTAGAGGTGCTGGTTCTATTGTAACAGTTACTGAAATCGATCCAATTTGTGCTTTACAAGCTGCAATGGACGGTTACGAAGTTAAAAAATTAGATACTGTGATTGCTAATGCTGATATCATCATTACAACTACAGGAAATAAAGATATCGTTGTTGGAAGTCATTTCGAGAAAATGAAAGACAAAACTGTTGTTTGTAACATCGGACACTTTGATAACGAAATCGACATGGCTTGGTTAAACAAAAACCACGGTGCTTCTAAAATCGAAATCAAACCTCAGGTTGACAAATATACTATCGCTGGAAAAGATATCATTATCTTGGCTGAAGGTCGTTTAGTAAACCTTGGTTGTGCTACAGGTCACCCAAGTTTCGTAATGAGTAATTCATTTACAAACCAAACTTTAGCTCAAATCGAATTATGGAACAACAGTGCAGCTTACAAAAATGAAGTTTACATGTTACCAAAACATTTAGATGAAAAAGTTGCTGCTTTACACTTAGCTAAATTAGGCGTTGAATTAGAAACTTTACGTGAAGATCAAGCGGCTTACATTGGCGTTGAAGTTCAAGGTCCATTCAAACCAGAATACTACAGATATTAATTGATTTTAGATTGAAGATTTCTGATTTTAGATTTTAGATTTCTTTAATTACATATTTCAAACCCGACAGGTTTTAAAACTTGTCGGGTTTTGTTTTTAACGGTCAAAAAAGATTTCTATAAAAAATATACTTTGTAAAGAATAACTCCTTAATTTTAGTAATTAAAATAAGTTACTATTTCTCAACTACATAAACACTGTAATCTTGAAAAAAACATCTTATTTATTCGTCTTCTTATTTTTACTTACACTTCCACAGATTATTTTTTCTCAAGAAAAAAAGCCTAAAGTTGTATTGGTCTTAAGCGGTGGAGGCGCAAAAGGAATTGCACATATTCCTCTTTTACAAAAACTAGATTCTCTACATATTGTTCCAGACCTTATTGTTGGAAACAGTATGGGAAGCATTATAGGTGGTTTATATGCAATGGGATATTCTGGTGACAGTATAGAAAAAATCACTAAAGATATTTATTGGGATAAACTCTTAGGCGGAGGCCAATCATTACGAGCCGTAAGTGCTGAAGAAAAAAGAGAATTTCAAAGGTATTTGGTTGGAATAGGTGTTAAAGACGGAAAACTTAACAGCATTGGTTCTTTGTTAAATGATCAAAACTTAAGAGAATATCTTTCCGAATTAACCTTTCCTGTTTACAATGTTAAAGATTTTGACAGTCTGCCGATTCCTTTCAGAGCTATGGCTACAGACTTAGTCGAAGGAAAAGAAGTTATTTTAAGCAAAGGAAGTTTATCTTACGCCATGCGTGCCAGCATGTCGTTACCAGCTATCTTCAAACCAATGCCTTACGGAAAAACAGTTTTGGTCGATGGAGGAGTATTAAATAATTTCCCTACTGATGTCGCCAAACAAATGGGTGCCGATATTATTATTGGAAGTGATGTCGGAGGCGGAATGGAACCTGTAGATAAGCTTAACAATCTTATGACCATATTGATGCAGACTAGTATGTTTCCGAGTAACATCAAAAATCCTGCGAATCGCGATTTATGTACAATATTGGTTGATCACTTACCTAATCTTCGTTTTTCTACTGCCGATTTTACCAATAGCAATGAAATCTACAAAGACGGCAAAATTGCCACAAATCAAAATCTTCCCGCTTTAATCGCATTATCAGAAAAGTTAAAAGGATTTCAGCAGAGAACTCATAAACTGCCCGATATGCCAAATGAGTTTGTTCTCGATACAATTGTTTACAAAAAAATAAGTCCTGAAAATATGCCTCTTGTTGTAGGAAGGGCAAACCTTAAAACACATGTAAAATATACTACCAAAGATTTAATAGCAGGCATTAACAGAGCCATGGGAACTAATCTTTTTGATGAGATTACGTATAGTTATTTCATTAAAGACGAAGACAAATTAGGCATCACCTTATTCGGTTTTGAACGTGCTAAAAACCAATTAAATACCTCAATCCACTATGACACTTACAGAGGTGTTGGAATAATTTTTAACTACACAGGAAGAAATGTCCTTGCAGATGCATCGCGTCTTCTCTTAACCGTAGATATCGCCGAACAGCCAAAAGCAAGAATTAATTATCAGAAAAATTTTGGACAGCATAGAGAATGGTGGTGGATGTCGGAAGCTTATGGGGCTCTATTGCGCCAGGAAATATATATCAATGGCAAAGCATCAGACAATATACTTTACAACACTCTTGAAATCAATAATGAGATAAACAGAAATTTAAATTCTCTAAAAAGTTATGTCGGTTTTGGACTAAACTACAGTTACACAAATCTAAAACCAAAATATGACCGCGAATACAATCCCAATTCTTTAAGCATCAATAACTACAGCTTTAACAATATTGAATTCAACTTGCATTATTCTTATAATGACATGGATAAAGTTTTCTTTGCCACAGAAGGAACTATTATAAAATCAAATTTGGCACGATCGTTTCTAACCGATCTTGATGTCTCACTTTACGATCCAGACCTTTCACGTGTTTCTGGCTCAACAAATGGCTACACCAAATTGGGCCTAACCTATGAAAAGAGATTACCCATAAAAAAGAAAATTACAGGAATTGTAGGATTCGATACTTATTTTATTTTTCAGGATAAAGTTAAAAATGAGGATCTTCCATTTTCAGGACTTGGCTATGCAGCAAAATATTTTATAGGTGGCATTATCCCAAATTCTGGCAGCAACCGTTTCTCATTTGCAGGGCTCCATGAGGACGAACTTAATGTTACACAATATATGGGACTCAAACTTGGGTCTCAAATAAACTTAACCGGAAAAATTTACCTCACCCCTCACTTCAATATCGCATCTGTCGGTTTTGACACTTTTAACGACTATATAAACCATGCCTTTAATCCAAAAGGAAATTGGGATGATAATTTAGAAACCAGTCTTGTAATATCAGGAGGCGCAGCGATCTCTTATCAGTCCATTTTAGGTCCGATTCATTTTGATACTTCTTGGATCAATAATATTGACAAAGTAAGATTATTTTTCAGCGTAGGATTATCACTAAACCCTTAAGACAAATAATCAAATAAGTAAAGAATTATAGTAAATTCGTTATAACACTTCACAAAGACAAAGAATCGCAAAATTTTATTTTAAGTTTATAATCTTTGTAAAGTTATTTGAGATCCTTCGGCTTAGCTCAAGAAGGCAAAATTGAGAAAAACCTTTGTGCCTCTGCGTCTTTGAGATTAAAAACATCGCGAACTTTGCGTATCCCGATAGTTATCGGGATTGCGCGGTTTGCGGTTAAAAAACTCAGCAAGTTTCGGATTTTATACTTGTCAAAACCAATCGATCTTTGCCTTATAAAATGGAAGAAAAATGAACACACAAGAAACCATTAATTATAACCGTATTGCAGAAGCAATTGATTATATCAAAGCAAATTTTAAAGATCAGCCTAATCTAGATGAAGTGGCAGAAAAAGTACATTTAAGTCCGTTTCACTTTCAAAGGCTTTTTAGTGAATGGGCAGGAACTAGTCCGAAGAAATTTTTACAATATACAAGCATCGAACACGCCAAAAAATTACTCAAAGAACATCAGGCAACCGTTTCTGAAACTGCTTTTGAAACAGGATTATCAGGAACAAGTCGCCTTCATGATTTGTTTGTAAACATCGAAGGAATGACTCCTGCCGAATATAAAAACGGCGGAAAAAACTTGGCCATCAATTATAGTTACGCAGAAAGTCCGTTTGGAAATATTATTGTTGCATCGACTTCAAAAGGCGTTTGTTTTATGGCTTTCGCCGAAGATGAATTAACCGGATTTCTTGCATTGAAAGATAAATTTCCGAATGCATCTTTTACCCAGAAACTAGATTTAGCGCAGCAAAATGCATTATTCATTTTCCAAAATGATTGGAGTAAATTATCAGAAATAAAACTGCATCTGAAAGGAACAGACTTCCAACTGAAAGTTTGGGAAGCTTTACTTAAAATTCCAATGGGACAGCTTTCTACTTACGGTTCGATTGCACACCAAATTCAAAAACCAAATGCATCGAGAGCGGTTGGAACTGCCATTGGAAGTAATCCTGTTGCGTTTTTAATTCCGTGCCATCGCGTGATTCAGTCTTCTGGAACCTTTGGCGGTTATATGTGGGGAAATACCCGAAAAACAGCCATAATTGGCTGGGAAGGTGCACACATAAATCTTTAATTTTTTTAGCCACGACCCGAGTGATAGCGAACGGACGAAGTAATTCACGAATTATTTTTAAAATCTATGTGCATAGAATTAGTTTAATTCGTGAATTACTTCGTCCGTTCGCTATCACTCGGGTCATGGCGAAAAATCCCAAATCTCAAAACCGCAAGTTTCGGATTTTTTACCCTTTCCAATTTTAGAAACTTTGCATTCTAAAATCATACGAAATGGAAAAACTAAAAAACAAAACCGCTTTTATTACAGGCGGAACCAACGGAATGGGATTTGCAACTGCTCAGGAATTTATCAATAATGGAGCAAAAGTAATTATAACCGGACGCAGTGAAAAAACAGTAAATAAGGCCGTTGAAGAATTAGGAAAAAACGCAATCGGAATTGTTTCGAACGCAGGACAGTTATCAGACATTTTCGAACTTCAAAATCAGATAAAAAAGCATGCCGATAAAATAGATGTTTTGTTTGTAAATGCTGGATATGGAAAATTCAATTCTATTGAAAATGTCACAATCGAAGAATTTGATGAAGTTTTTGATATGCTGGTTAAAGGAACTTTTTTTACCGTACAGCAGATTTTGCCATTAATGCCAGAAGGAAGTTCAATTATTTTAAATACTACTTTTTTAACCGATATCGGCCAGTCCAATATGTCAATTTATACAGCTGCAAAAGCTGCTGTTCAATCTTTTATCAAAACTTTTGCCTCTGAATGCACTTCAAAAAAAATACGCGTAAACGGAATCAGTCCAGGTTACATTGCCACAAATATTTTCAATAATACGGGTATGAGTCAGGAAAATATCCAAAATACAATCGATGCCGTTACACCTTCTCTACCGTTTCAACGTTTTGGAGAGCCATCTGAAATTGCCAAAACAGCACTTTTTCTAGCTTCAGATGATGCTTCTTACATTCACGGAATCGAAATAAGAGTTGATGGCGGTTTATCAAAAACAAAACCATGAAAACAAAAATAGAATCTCTAAACTGGGAGAGCATCACCGAATCTATGCACGAAAATGGATTCGCAATCATTCCAAAAGTGCTTAATAATGAACAATGCGAAGACTTAAAATTCGATTATGACAATCCAAATTTATATAGAAAAACAGTTGTAATGGAACGTTATAGATTTGGTTTAGGCGAATACAAATATTTCAATTATCCGCTTCCAGATTTAATCCAAAACATTCGAACTTTAATTTATCCCAAATTGGCACCAATCGCAAATGCATGGATGAAAGCTTTAAATATAGACACGACATTTCCAGCAAAACATGATGATTTGCTAAAACAATGTCATGCCAATAATCAGCTGAAAGCTACAGTTTTAATTCTGAAATATGGCAAAAGCGGTTTTAATACTTTACATCAGGATTTGTATGGAGATGTTTATTTTCCTATTCAAATTGTGCTTTTTCTAAATGAACCTGATGAAGATTTTACTGGCGGTGAATTTGTTTTAACACAACAAACGCCAAGAGCACAATCTAAAGCGATTGTTTTAAAACCAAAAAAAGGAGATATTTTGATTTTTACCACCAACTTCAGACCTGTAAAAGGCACGAAAGGTTATTATCGCGTGAATATGAAACATGGCGTAAGCGAAGTCCATTCGGGTGAAAGATATACATTGGGAATTATTTTTCATGATGCCCTTTCGTGAATATTTTTTCTGCCACGAATTCACAAATTAAACAAATTCGATCCGCATAGATTTTAAAAATAATTCGTGAATTCGTGGCGGAAAAACTTTAAACGCACTGCAGTGCGTCTCTACGATAAAAAAAACGAAAAAAACAAATGCTGCAACACAACAAAATAACCGATTCAGAACTTCGAAATAAAATTAAAAATGGCGAAATTTGTTTCGGTGGCAACCAAAAATTAAAAATCTACGGAACACCTAAATGTTCTTCGGGAAAAAGAATGAAAACGGAAAATCGTGTCTTCTTTTCTTCTGAAAAAGATGCCAAACAAAATGGTTTCAGGCCTTGTGGTCATTGTATGAAATCAGACTATCAAAAATGGAAAAATGGACTTATTTAATCCGCAAATAGACGAAACAACAAATCTGCTTCCGAAAGATGGAACGGTGAATTATTACGGAAAACTATTTTCGAGAACAGACGCCGACTTCTACCGTGATATTTTATTAAATACAATTGAATGGAAAAATGATGAAGCCGTCATCTTTGGTAAATTAATTTTGACCAAACGAAAAGTTGCGTGGTATGGCGATCAGGAATTTGAATACACGTATTCGAATATTACCAAAAAAGCTTTGCCTTGGACTCCTGAACTTTTAGAATTAAAAAAAATTATCGAAGAAAAAACAGGAGAAACTTTCAATTCTTGCCTTCTGAATTTATATCACACTGGAGAAGAAGGAATGGCTTGGCACAGCGATGCCGAAAAAGATTTAAAGAAAAATGGCGCAATTGGATCGGTAAGTTATGGTGCCGAACGCAAATTTGCTTTCAAACATAAAGAATCTAAAGAAACCATTTCTCTGATTTTAGAACATGGAAGCTTGCTGGTTATGAAAGATGAAACACAAACACATTGGCTTCACAGGCTTCCTCCAACAAAAAGTACTCAGAAACCAAGAGTTAATTTGACTTTTAGAACCATTGTGAGATAGAAGTTTACTTCTTTTGCGAAGCCACAGTTTCGTAAGATCGGATCAAGGCATCTTCAAACATTTCTGGTCTTACTCTTGAAAGTTCGACAATTGTCCAGCCTTGTTTCCCCCATTTGTTTGGAATTGGATAAAAAATCTTTTCGCTCGACGCACAAAAAACTGATTGATCGATTTCGTTTAATTTTAAAACGGCATGATGATTTTTTTCGTCAAAAGTGGCAAAAATCTTCTTTTTAACTCGAAAGGAAGTTTTCTCAAAATGAGGTTCTTCAGTTGCATTAGGAAATGATAACGCTAATTTTCTAAAGTTTTCAATGTAATCATATCGGCTTTTTTATCAGACCTAACAGGTTTTAAAAACCTGTTAGTCTACGTTATGTTAAATTTACCAACCTTGATTTAATCCGTTCTTCAAGACTTCTTCATATTTATCTTTATCAAAAGAATACAAGTTTGGAGCTTTGTGCGCTACATTGCTTTTCTTTTCGTCAAGTTTTGTTAGAATTCCGATATTAGTAATTTTGCGCAAAAAATTTCGGCGATCCAGCTTTTTGTCCAAAATCGTTTCATATAATTTTTGCAATTCTGGAATAGTAAATTTCTCTGGCAATAAGTTGTAACCAATTGGCATTAAATTCAATTCTATTCTTAAAGTGTCCAAAGCTTTATCCAAAATTTCACGATGATCTAGAATAAGTTCTGGAACTTCTTTGTGATCAATCCATTCAACAACTTCAAATCTGCCTGCCGGATTTGGATGAATTTTAGAAAAATCTACCAAAGCATAATAGCCAATCGTCACAAAACGTCGGGTGAGCCACTTCGCTTTTTCTTCTTCAATTTGAAAGTATTCCAGCGTTTTTTTATCAAAATGCTGATCATTTCGATTCACTTTTCCAAAAGTTGCAAATTGCCTTAAAAACACTCCATCAACACCAGTTCTACTATTCAGCACTGTAATCGCCGCAGCATCTATGTCCTGATCAACAGGAATAAATCCGCCAGGCAAAGACCATTTATTGGCTCGTTCTACTTTAATCAATAAAACTTTTAACTGATTATCGTGAAAACCAAAAATAACGCAGTCAATAGAAAGTCCAGGCTGATAGTTTTCGTTATTATCTAAAATGTCTTTTAACATCAAAATCTTATAAATTTTCTTTTAATAACTCTGCAATTTACTTCAATTTTAGAAAACTAAAGTGATTTTCAATTAAATCAGAAGTGTCGAAATTACAATTTTAACGAAAATTTAAATTCAAATTTAAAAAAAATAAGTACATTGCGTCAGAATAACACATTAATGATTTCGATTGTTAAAAATTGAAAACAAAAAACAACAAAAAATAATACCAACTACCATTTATCTTCAAAGTGAGTGTAGAAATTAAATGTAGAAAGTTATGAATGCCAATCCTTTAAAAAATTTTAATCAAAAGATTAGAAGTAAAATTCTAAATTCTTTTGGATTTGTTTCTAAAACCTATCTCTTAGAAGCTTCATTGAAATACAGTGAAGAACAGGAAAGAATTTTCAATGAGATGATTATTGAAACTGATGCGAAAAACAAAAAAGAAAAGCAAGAAGCATTCGATAAAGCTTTGTATGCTTCTTATAAAGGAATTGGCGCTATGGATTTTGTAAATACTGTTATAAAATAACCCTGTGCTGTTTATAATTTATAATGTGGCCTCACTCTTTAGTGAGGCTTTTTTTTATTATAAATTTCACATCATTATGAAAGAAAATCATTATTTATTAATTATTTTAGCCTTTTTTAAAAGTAAGAATATACCCCTATAGAAAAAGTACATGGAAAACATCATTGAATCAGAAAGCTACAAAATTCAAAAACCAGAAAGCTGGGCACCTACAATTAACGACGATCAACTTATTGAATATATAAAAGAATCGGATTTCTCTAATAAACAAGTTGACGAAGGGCGTGATTTCTGCTATTTCTTAGATAAAGTTTATTACACAAGTGATACTGAAAACAGCGAATATGCCTGCGTTGCCTATACACTTAACGAACCATCAAACCTAGAAAGCGCTTCGGTAAGAGATGTTGTTGTCGAAGAAAATGAGACGTATGTTATACACCGAATCAGCGTTTTGAGAGATGGCGTTTTGATTGATAAAATTGCCGATACCAAAATTAAAGTTTTAGACAGCGAAAATCAAAGTGAAGGCGGTATTTTGAGCAGCAACAAAAAAGTAAATATTACCATCAAGGATTTACGCCTCTATGATGTTTTAATTACTGAAGATTCTCGCACAAAGGTTTTTACAGATCGCGATTTTATGCGAAAAGAGTTTCTTAAATATGTATACGTTACACCAAGTTCATATTGGGCTTATGGAAAATATAAATTTTCATTTATCAATGATAGAAAAGAAACAATCGCTTACAAAAAAACATTTTTCAGAAATGAAGAGGGAAATGTCATAGAACCAGAAATCAATTACCTGAAAAAAGGAGAGCGATTTGTAATCGAAAAAGAAAATTACATTAATTCGTTTGATGTTAATAGAGAAATTGCGCCTTTTATTGATTTTGCCACAGATCGAAATTGGATTGATTTATCTAATTATATTTCTCCATTTTATGAAGAAATCTACAGTAAAGCTTCTCTAAAAGAATTTGCTCCAAATCTTGTTGAAAAACTAGATGCTATTGCAGATCAAGACGAAAAGTTACAGTTTGCTATTGACTATGTTCAGAGTCATGTTTACTATATTTTTAATGCTGATGAAATGAACGGCCACAAACCGCAGGAACCATCAGTAACTTATGAGAATAAGCAGGGGGATTGTAAGGCAAAATCGGTTTTATTGAAAGTCGTTTTAGATTACATCAATGTCGATTCTTCTGTAGTATTGGTAAACTTCAACTCAGATCATTACATCAAATATTATCTTCCGTCTCTATTGACTTTTAATCACGTTATTGTAAAAATCAATTACAAAGGCGAAACTTATTTTGTTGATGCCACTTCGAGAGATGAATTTGGTTTAATTGAAAACCGTGGCTACATCTATTTTATGCATTATTTGGAAGTGAAACCAAATCAGGAATTGGCGATTAAAGAACCTCATAAATTTTCTTATTATGGCATAAATGAGAAAGTAGATTTTAGTGCTCAAAATAATACAGGAAAGTTAAAACTGGTTACGACTTACAAAGGAAATCGTGCCAATTATATGCGTAAATATTTCAAAAACACCAACAAAAGAGAAATAATAGACAGCTGGAATAATTTCTTGTTTTATACTTTAAATTATTCTAACGATAGAAACGGAACAGATATCAGGACCATTTTTAAAGATGCAACAATTGAGATTGTAAGCGATGACAAAAAGCTAAACGAGTTTACAATTCAGTACAACACTTCGATTGAAAATCCGTATTTTGTCGATGCAGAAAAAAATCGTTTTTTAATGTATTTTGATCGAAATGTGGTTAAAAATGCAGCACGTGATTTTATGCACAATGACCTTTCGTTCTGGCATAATTTTGATAACGAGAAATACGAAATCAATTTAACGACAGATCAGAAGATAGACACCCAGGAAAAATATACTATTCAAGAAAGTACTATTGTAAATCCGTATTTTGATTATATAAGCCGTAAAAAAGTGACCAAAAACGGCGCTTCTATAAGTATTGATTATAAACCATTAATCAATCTAGAAATTCCAATTGAAGATTTTGAAGATTTTAGAAATGCACATCATGAAGTTGCTGACAGTAATTTCGGAATTGGAATCGACATTATTGAAGAAGGCTTGTTGAATATGCTGAAATACAGTTTTAAGAAACGTCTTAAATAAAATTTGGATATAGAAAAAGCGAGGTTTTTAAAGCCTCGCTTTTTTATTTAATGCATTTATATAATTATTTTTAACACATAGAAACATAGTTTGAAGACTTAAAAAAAAGGCGTTTCACTAATTTAAACACACATAGTTGTCTATGTGTAGAAACCTGTTTCTTTTGTTCTTTTTTTACAACACAAAAATCTATGTTTCTATGTGTTAAACTTTACTTTTTAATTTTAGCCAATGAATTAATTTACTAATTCAAAATCAGATTTTAATTTTATATCTGCTGACGAAGCTCCGATCATTACTTCAAAATCTCCTGGTTCAGCAACCCATTCTAATTTATTATTGTAGAAAGAAAGTTTTTCTTTGTCAATTATAAATTCGATTGTTTTAGATTCACCTGCATTTAATTTCAATTTTTGGAAATCTTTCAATTCTAAAACTGGTCTCACAACAGATCCAAATTTATCTTTCAAATACAATTGAACTACTTCTTCTCCAGCAACTTTTCCAGTATTTTTCAATTGGAAAGAAACTTTAATTGTTTCATTGCTTTTTATTTTATTTGAAGATAATTTTAGACCAGAATAATCAAACGTTGTATAGCTCAAACCGTATCCAAAAGAAAATTTTGGAGAATTTTTCAAATCGATATAAGCCGAAACATAGTTAGTTGAATTTTCATCTTTTGCAGGTCTTCCCGTACTGAAGTGATTGTAATAAATTGGCACTTGCCCTACTTCTCTTGGGAAAGTCATTGGCAATTTTCCTGATGGATTGTAATCTCCAAATAAAACATTCGCAATTGCATTTCCAGCTTCAGTTCCTAACCACCAAGTGTACATAATTGCAGGAACATTGTCTGCTGTCCAATTGAAAACAAGAGGTCTTCCTGCATTAATTAAAACTACAACTGGTTTTCCTGTAGCCATAACTGCTTTTATCAAATCTTCTTGAACTCCTGGCAAATGAATATCGCTTCGGCTTTTTGCCTCACCGCTCATATCGTGTCTTTCACCAACACTCAAAATAACAACATCGGCTTGTTTGGCTGTTGCAACAGCTTCTGCAAAACCATCTTTATTGTCACCTGTAACCTCACAGCCTTTTGCGTACAATAATTTAGTGTTTTTGCCTACTTTATTTTGCAAACCATCCCATTGTGAAACTACCCATTTATCATAGTTTACTTCTGGTAATTCAACAGCCCAAAATCCCATATTGGCTTTGTATTCTTTTACCATTGGTCCGATAAAAGCAATTGTTTTCGTGCTTTTTGAAATTGGTAAAGTTTGGTTTTCATTCTTTAATAAAACGATACTTTTCTCAGCCATTTCAAGAGCCGCTTTTCTATGCTCTGGATTTGCTAAGGCTTTTTCTTCTCTCTTTGGATCTGAATATTTGTAAGGATCATCAAACAATCCTAATTCAAATTTCTTGCGAAGAATACGTCTTACAGCGTCATCAACCAAATCTATAGAAACTCTGCCTTCTTTTACTAATTCTGCTAAATTCTTACGATATGCATTGCTTTCCATATCCATGTCGCTTCCTGCAGTAATAGCAGAATATGCAGCTTCTTTAAGATCTTTAGAATAACCGTGAGCAACCATTTCTCCAATTGATCCCCAGTCTGAAACTACGAATCCTTGAAAATTCCATTTTCCTTTTAAAATATCTCTTTGCAAATGCGCATTTCCTGTTGCAGGAATTCCGTTAATATCGTTGAACGAATTCATGAATGTCGCCGCTCCAGCGTCTAAAGCGGCTTTGAAAGGCGGCAAATACGTTTCTAAAAGCATTCTTTCGCTCATATCAACAGAGTTATAATCTCTTCCTCCAACACCTGCTCCATAAGCTGCAAAGTGTTTTACGCAAGCCATAACCGAGTTTAAATCTCCTAATTTATTTCCTTGAAAACCTTTTACTCTCGCATAAGCAATTTTAGAACCTAAATAAGTGTCTTCTCCTGCGCCTTCCATTACACGTCCCCAACGAGGATCGCGTGCAATATCAACCATTGGAGCAAATGTCCAATGAATTCCACTTGCTGCTGCTTCGGTCGCAGCAACACGTGCACCCAATTCAATGGCCGCTAAATCCCAGCTTGCTGCTTCAGCTAAAGGTAACGGAAAAGTGGTTTTGTATCCGTGGATAACATCCTGACCAAACAACAGCGGAATTTTAAGTCTTGACTGCATTGCCAATTCTTGATATCCTCTGGTATATTTTGTTCCGATAACATTTAGCATCGAACCGATTAAACCTGCTTTTATTTCCGCTTGTTTGTTTGGATTTATGGTAATTGGTCCCGTAGCCTGATTATCGCCAGTATATTGATTCAACTGGCCGACTTTTTCTTCAATTGTCATTTTTTTCAACAGATCATTGACTTTCTGATCTATTGTCTGCTGTTGTGCCGACGCCAAAAGCGAAAGCATAAACAGCGTAATTGTGGTTACTTTTTTCATAGCTTAAGTTTTTACCAAACGAAAGTAGCAACTGCACCTGCGTTTAGTGTGGTTGTAGTTTGTTTTTGGTTGTATTTAATATTAAATGTTTCTGCCGAAGCGCCATCATTTTCTACAATTAAAACGGTTTGTCCTGATGGAGTTTTGAAAGCCACATTATGTAAGTTTCCTGCAATATTACTTCCAATTCTTACAGAACCTTCTGGAACAAATTTAGAAGCATGCCCAATAATATAATATCCAACTTCTCTTTTGATATTTTGATTTTGATCAATCATCAAAGCTCCTTTACAAGTCGAACATCCTCCTGGCGTAAAAGGTTTGTAGAACTCATCATTTGCCAATCCCCATGAAAGTGCATTTTTACTCCAGTTTCTCATTGAACCAATTACTACATTTTTCACGCTCCATTTTAGGTCTGTTTCAAAGTTAGTTCCCGATCCTGTATATTGTTCGGTAAAATACAAATCTTTATTTGGAAATTCATTATGAACAGTTGTCAAAGCACTAATGTCTCCTTCGTACAAGTGAAAAGCTGATCCTGTTACAAACGGATTTGCTTTTGGATCTCTTAAAATCGTCAAAGGATATTCTGGTTTGTTGCAGTTATGGTCATAAACAATAATTTTGGTTTTGATTCCTGCTTTCGCGAAAGCGGGACCTAAATGATTTCCAATAAAATCTGCCTGCTGTTCTGCCAACATTAACATACTTGGATTGTTTCCTGGATGTAATGGCTCATTTTGAGGTGTAATGGCGTCAATAACAATTCCGTGCGATTTCATTGCTTGAATGTATTTTACAAAATACTGCGCATAAACTCCGTAATATTTTGGCTGTAAGCTTCCGCCTTTAGAACTTCCGTTGTCTTTCATCCACACTGGAGGTGACCAAGGAGACCCCATTATTTTAATCTTAGGATTTATGGCTAAAATCTCTTTTAAAACCGGAATAACATCGTTTAAATCTGGACCAAGATTAAAGTGTTCCAAATTCATATCTGTTTGTCCTTCTGGCATATCATCATACGAAAAAACTTTTTCATTCAAATCTGATGCTCCAATACTTATTCTTAAATAACTTAGACCAATTGCATTGTCTTTTCTTGAAAATAATTCCTGAAGTAACGCTTCTCTTTTGGCCTTATCTAATTTTTTGATAGCCTGAGCGCTTCCTCCTGTTAACGAGAATCCGAAACCTTCAATGGTTTGAAATTTCTCAGCTGGATTTACTTCAATTGTCTGATTTGAGTTTGTTTCTGAGCTAAAAACCAAATCAGTTTGTTTTTTAAGTTTTGAAGTTTCATCTGTAGTAGTAATCCAAGATTCTACTTTTCCAGAATTGGCAGTAACACTTTTTGAAGATCCACAGTTAAACTGCATCGCAATTAATGGCAGCAAAACTAGGATTTGAAGTTTTTTGTTGATGTTTTTCATTTTTAATCTATTTCTATTAAGACAGGCAAATGATCCGACGGATATTTTAAATCTTTAGAATCACTTAACACTGCGTGTTTTTGAACTTTTAAACCACTATTTTTTGAAATAAAAATGTAGTCTAATAATAAGGTTACGGGTTGGTCGTGTTTGAAATCATTGAAAGTTCCAGAAGGTCCGAAAGGTTTTTCTTTTGAAACATCTTTAGTATCATCCATCACTTTTTTGATTTCGCCAATTTGCGTTGTGTTTGGTTCAGAATTGAAATCACCCATTAAAAAAGCGGGATAATTTTTAGTGTTCAATTCTTTTATTTTAGAAAGAACAAGCTGTACGCCTTTTACCTTTGCTTCTTCACCCATATGATCCAAATGCAAATTGAAAACCCAAAATATTTTTTTAGTTTTTAAATCTTTAAAAAGTCCGTAAGTACAAACTCTATTGCAAGCTGCATCCCAACCCCTTGAAACCACATTTGGAGTTTCAGACAGCCAGAAAGTGTTAGATTGTTCGACTTTAAAACGATCTTTTTTATAGTAAATCGTACAAGCTTCTCCCAATCCGCCTTCTTCTCTTCCTAATCCAAATCTGTTATAATTTGGCAGAGCCGATGCAATATCTAAAACTTGATTTGGCGTTGCTTCCTGAACTCCAAAAATTTCTGGACTGTAAAAACCGATCTGAGCTGTGAAATAATCCTTTCGTTTTGGCCACGCATTTTCTCCATCTGAAGCAACATCCAAACGAATATTATAAGTCATAATTTTTAAATTCTGACCATAAAATGAGTTCACGGCTAAAAGCAGCATCACTGCAAAAACAAGTTTGTTTATCTTTTTCATGTTAAAAAATTTTAATCTTGTAAAGCTAGTGTTTACGAGGCTTTAAAGAAAAAAATCTATTTAAAAGTTATGTTAATTATACACTCTTACGTAATCAATTTCATAAGTGGCACTTTTGAAATTTGGATCTACGGCTCCTCCGAAATTTCCTCCCATTGCTAAATTTAAAATCACAAAGAATTTCTGATTGAACGGTGTTGTACTTGAGTTTTTATAAGTGTAAAATAAATTATCGTCTACATAAAATTTGATGTTTTCGGCATCCCATTCGGCAGCATAAATGTGAAACTCAGTTGTCGAATTTGGAACTGTTGTTGTTTTGGTATCTGGCGTATTTCCTGAACGTCCTGGAGAATGCAGTGAAGAATGAATTACGTTTGGATTGTTTCCAACTGATTCTAAAATGTCTATTTCTCCGCATGCTGGCCAGCCCACAGTACCAATATTGTCTCCTAACAGCCAAAAAGCTGGCCAAGTCCCGCCACCAGATGGTAATTTTGCGCGAACTTCTGCTCTTCCGTATTTAAAAGAAAATTTACCTTTTGTCAGCATTCTTGTCGAAGTGTATTGGCTTCCTTGATAATTTTCTTTGATTGCTGTAATCTTTAAAAGTCCATTTTCAATTTTTACATTCTCAGATCTATCAGTATAATATTCTAATTCGTTATTTCCCCAGCCATTTCCAGTTCCCAAATCGTAACCCCATTTTGAAGAATCAGGAGCTCCATCTGTATTAAATTCGTCTGACCAAATTAATTTTCTGGCTACGAAAATATTTACTGTTGTAGAAGTATTAGTATATTTTATTCCATTAAATGCCGTAACATCAATAATGTAGGTTTTGGTTCCTGGCTGAGTAAATTCATATGAAAAATTGCTAGTTGTAAACTCTTTTGTTTCATTGTTTACCACAACCTTATATGACTTTGCATTAGGAGCTTCGATCTTTAAATTAATTTTTCCGCTTCCGTCTCCATTTGGCATTTCGGCAGTTTTTCCAATTACATCAACTTGTACTGAGATTTTATCAGGAGCTACGACAGGACTATCGGTCGTATCATTATTACTGCTGCAAGACTGAAATACAAACAATAGGATTAAAGTAAATACTGCTGCTCTATTGGCGAGATTGATTATTTTCATCTTTTTATTATTTAAATGGTTTAGTTAATAAATTGAATATCAAGATAAATATTATTTCGTCTACTTTTTGTTTTTGTTCATAACAAAGTCAAAATAGTTCAGATTAAAACCTCCTTTTTCAAATACAGCTTTTACTTTATTTGAACCTGATCTCAATACAACATTAGATAAAACAACTGTTTTCCATTTATCATTTCCTCCAGTTGAAGGAAGTGATATCACTGTTGATTTTGCTCCTCCTTCAGTCTCTAAATACAATTTCCCTTCTCCTTTTTCGCTCGAATAACGAATCGCAACATTGTAAGTTCCTTCTTTTGCGTCGACAGTGTACTGAATCCATTCTCCATCTTCAATAAATGAAACTTGATAACCGTTTGAATCTTTATACTTGCATGGCAAAATATCAACGCCATCATTTCTCATACTGTTACCGCGATTCCATTGCTCGTCTTTTCCAGTTACCGATCTGTAATTTATAAAATCAGTATCTGAATATGCTTTTCCGTTTGTACCTAAATCATAATGCGTTGCCGCAATTTTTCCCGGAACTGCGTTCTTCTTGTATGGTTTTGTATCGTCTGTCTGCACTTGTCTAAACATAGCATCTATTACATCTGGCTTAACAGTTACGTTTTCCATTTTGTAATTGTCTGCTATTTTCATCAAGGTCTTTTTTGCAAATTCTGGAGATGGTTTTGGTCCGCCGTCTTTCCAATATTTCAATAAAACATCATATTCTGGAATTTTAGTAACAGAAGTTACTCCAGCAATGTTGTCTATTTTTTTCATCGGCCAAAATGCCCATCCGATATTGTTTGTTTCAACCAAAGTCAGAGCATCTTTAAACCAAACATTAGAATTTTCTCCACTTTCTCCCATCCAGATTGGCACATTATATTTTTCTCTGTAGCCCAACATCTGTTCAATCGAAGCTTTGTCGGTATAATTCCAATATTTATGGAAACTTAAAGCTAGATTGTCATCCCAAAGAGGAAAAATTCCGTTGTAGTTATTTCCCCAGCAGTTTCCTTCAATAAAAATTAAATGATTGGTATCGACTTCGCGAATGGCTTTTGTAACCGCAACCATCAAATCTCTTAAAGGTCCGTTTGAATTTTCGTCACAGCCATTTTTGTTTAATCCTGTAAAATTCCAGTTTGGCTCGTTGATAATATCATAAGCGCCAATCCAAGGATTATCTCGGTAACGAGAAGCTAATTTCTTCCATAATGCAATCATTTTTTTCTGATTAGCTTCGCTTTGCCAAAGTGCAGGTTTTGTCGTGTCAAAGTCCGAAATTGCCGCATCGTTTCCTTGTCCGCCTGGAGCAGCGTGCAAATCTAAAATCAGGTATATTTTATTTTCTGCACACCATTTCAGCAAATTGTCTGTCATGGTAAAACCTTCTTCGATCCAAGTGATTTCACCGTTTTTCTCCTGCTCGATTGGTGGAGTATAAAGATTGTAATGCATTGGAAGACGAATAGAATTAAACCCCCATTTTGCTAGAGAATCGATATCTCGTTTTGTGATTCCGTTTTCTTTATAGGCTGCGTAGAATTCCTTTGTTCCCTCTTCGCCAATTACATCTTGTATTTTTTGTCGAATTTGATATTGCGGACTGGCAAATGGCTGGGTCTTCAACATATAGCCTTCCTGCACCATCCATCCGCCAAGGCCTAAACCTCTTAAAAGAACATTTTTGCCATTACCATCAACAATTTTTTGTCCATCTCTGTGCAAGAAACCTTGTCCGAAAGAAGCAATCGAAATGAGAAGCTGTGCTGCTAAAATTATTTTTTTCATACGAATGGCTCTAAATTTATTTCCAAGTATAAGTCCCAACTGAACCTGCATCAAGCGAAGTTGTTGCCCATTTTCCATTAAATTTAATGTTGAAAGTTTCTGTTGCAGAACCATCATTTTCAACAATCAGGACTTTAGAACCAGAAGGCGTGATAAAAGCAACATTTTGCAAACTTCCGCCAGAATTGCTTTCAATTCTAGTAGATCCCATTGGGACAAATTTTGAAGCATGTGCAATTATATAATACGCTACATTGCGTTCAAAACTATTGCCTGAAGTTATAGTTATAGCACCTTTACACATTTCACATCCTCCATCTGTATGAGGACCAAAACTTGCATTATTTGCTAGATTCCACTCTAATGCATTTTTACTGTAATTTCTCATTGAGCCGATAATTACATTTCGAAGATGCCATTTTAAATCGCCTTCAAACTGCCCTTGTGATGAAGTCCATTGCTCTGTAAAATAAACATTTTTGGCTGGATACGAATTGTAAACATTAAGTAAAGCTGTGATGTCACCAGCGTATAAATGGAACGCAGATCCATCAACATAAGGATAAGCCTCTGCATCTGCTAAAATGGTTTTTGGATAATTTGGATTATCGCAATTGTGATCGTAAGCAATGATTTTCACGTTTAGATTTGCTGTTTTAAAAGCCGGCCCTAAACTATTTTTAATAAAATTGGCCTGATCTGTAGCAGACATATACATACTCGGATTGTTTCCGTCATGCAAAGGTTCGTTTTGAGGAGTTACAGCATCAATTGTAATCCCTTCTGCTTTCATCTGCTGAATGTATTTTGCAAAATATTTAGCGTAAATATCATAATATTCTGTTTTCAGTTTCCCTCCTTTAAAACTTGCGACATCTTTCATCCAAATAGGTGCAGACCAAGGTGTTGCTAAAATTAAAATTTTAGGATTAATTGCCAGAATTTCTTTTAGCATGGCAATTAGATTTTTATCTTTTTCTAAACTAAATTTATCTAGATTTAAATCTGTTTCTCCTGTCGCAAGATCATTATAAGTAAAAGGCGTTGCATTTAAATCTGAAGCTCCAATACTGATTCTGATATAACTTACTCCAATTGAGTTTTCTCCATTCCCGAATAATTCTTGTAAAAGAGCAGTTCTTTTTGTTGCGTTTAATTGGTTTATAACGTCTACGCTTCCTCCTGTCAAAGTATATCCGAAACCATCAACGGTCTGATATTTTTGAGCGGCATTTACTTCAATATTAGCATACGCATTCACTGTTGTGCCAAATCCTAATTTTACTGTTTGTTTCTCTAACAATGCACTTTGATTTCCTTTTGTCAACCAGAAATCAACATCATTTGCAACTACTACTGGCGGATTTACCACAGGCGGATTTTCTACAGGATCACTTGACGAAGAGCATTTAACCTGAGACATGACGACTGCCATGACGAAAAACGCTTTTATGGTATTCTTTAAATTAAATTTCATTTTCTGTGGTTTTTTAGTTAGTCTGACAATTAGTATACAATAGTCTGTATAGCATGTGCCGGAATGGTAATTGTGGTTTTTCCTGTTTGATTTTCTAAAGAATAAACAATCTCTTTTCCAGATTGATTCATTACAATCGTAATCAATTGTCCGTCAGAATTTTTAAAAGAAGTACTCAATAAAGATTTATCGCTTATGGTTTCAAGCACTCTTTTTGCGTTTGGTCTAATGAATTTTGAGAAATGCCCAATATAATAATACATTGGAGTATAAATTAATTCATCTTTTGTTGTATCTGCATGGATTGGCGCAAAACAAAAATTCCCAACATGATTTGGGCCTCCGTTCTGGTCCAATAGAATATTCCAGTCTGTCCAACCAACTGTTCCGTTATTAAAATCATGAATCATATTGATTCCGTAACGCTCTGCATTTCCCCAGAATTGATATTTTGAAGCATCAAATTTTTCGATACAGCCTTCTGTAAAAAGCAGATTTTTGTTTGGAAAAGCTTCATGAACTTTTGCTACCGATTCAAATTGAGGCGGGCCTCCATTCCAAGTTTCATACCAGTGAAATCCAATTCCCCAAGCATATTTAGAAACTTCAGGATCTGAGAAAACAAGATTGGCTCTTTTAGTTAGCATGTCTCCTCGGTTATGATCCCAGATAATGACATTTTTAGAAACAAGCCCTTCTTTTTCTAAAGTTGGACCAAGATGATTTTTAAGGAAATCTCTTTCTGCTTCTGGAGTATAGATGCAAGATTCCCATCTTTGCTTGGCCATTGGTTCATTCTGAACGGTTAGCCCCCAAATTGGAATTCCTTCTTTTTCGTATTCTTTTATGAATTTGGTGTAATACAATGCCCAAGCTGGAGCAAATTCAGGCAATAAAACGCCGCCGTGCAAAATATCATTATTGTCTTTCATGAAAGCTGGGGGACTCCATGGGCTAACAAATAACGTTAGTTTCCCGCCGGCTGTTTCAATTGCTTTTTTGATTAAAGGAATTCTATATTTTCGATCGTGATCTATATTAAAAGTCTTTAAGTCTTTGTCTCCTTCAGAAACATAAGTATAGCTATCACTGCTGAAATCACAGCTGTGAATGTTTGTTCTTGCCAAAGTATACCCGATACCTTTATTTTTATCGTAATAAGCATTTAAGAATTCCTGCTGTTTTTTTGGAGATAATTTTGCAAAAACTTCAGCGCTTGCATCTGTAATTGCTCCTCCGATTCCCAGGAATATCTGGTCAGTTTTATCAGTATTTACTAGAATAGATACTCTTGATGTTTTTTGTTGTTGAGTGTTGTTTTTTGAAATTAAATCATTTGATAATGATAATTTCAAGTTGGTATTTTCGGCAGTAGTGTAAACCTTTATTTTATTATTTTTTTGAGCTGTTATTTTTGAGGTGAAACAGCTTAATTGCATTAATACAAAGGCTGATAGAAATATTTGAGAGGTAATTTTCATGTTGCTTAAATAATCGTTTTAAAATTAAAAGCAAGAGAAGACTAAAATGGATGATTCAAATTAGTCCTCTACATTACTTTACTACAAAATATTAATAAACAAGTGTTTGTATAGCGTGTGGCGGAATTTTTACTTCTGCCTTTTTATCTCCAATAATCAAATTGTAGGTGAGGTCGTTTGCAGATTGATTCATAACAATAGTTGCCATGGTTCCATCAGCATTTAAAAAAGAGGTACTCAATAAAGCGCTTTTGCTTACTGCAGTGCTTACTCGAGTAGCATTTAGGCGGATAAACTTTGAAAAGTGTCCGATATAATAATAAGATGGCGTGTAGATTAATTCTCCTGTAGTAATATCTGCATGTATCGGTGCAAAACAGAAATTCCCAACATGGTTTGGTCCACCATTCTGATCTAGAAGAATATTCCAGTCAGTCCAAGCAACTGTTCCGTTATTAAAATCATGGATCATGTTAATTCCGTAGCGTTCTGCATTACCCCAAAATTGATATTTCGATGCATCAAATTTTTCAATACAGCCCTCAGTAAACATCAGTTTTTTGTCTGGATAAGCTTCATTTACTTTACCTACATTATCAAACATTGGCGCTCCGCCTGACCAAGTCTCGTACCAGTGAAATCCCATTCCCCAAACATACTTTGATGCTTCAGGATCTGAGTAAATTACGTTAGCACGATAATTCATCAAATCACGGTTATGATCCCAAACAATTATTTTTTTATCACCAAGATTTTCTTTTTTCAAAGTTGGCCCAAGATAATTTTTGATAAAGTCTCTTTCGGCTTCAGCCGTATAAATACAAGATTCCCAAGTCTGTACAGCCATTGGCTCATTTTGTGTCGAAGTTCCCCAAATCGGAATTCCTTCTTTTTCGTAGGCTTTAATAAATTTTACATAAAAGTTGGCCCAAGTCTGATAGTATTCAGGAAGCAGAGTACCGCCTTTTAATACATTTTTATTGCTTTTCATAAAAGCATTTGGCGACCAAGGAGCAGCGTAAGTCATCAATTTTCCACCTGCTTTGTGTATAGCTTGCTTTATTAAAGGAATACGAAATTGCTTGTCGTGATCAATAGAAAAAGTCTTCAGCTCTTTGTCCCCTTCTTCGATATAAGAATAGCTTCCACTGCTAAAATCAGAACTTTGAATTGTTGTTCTTAGCAAAGAATAGCCTATTCCTTTTTGTTTATCGTAGTAAGCATCTAAAAATTCTGCTTGTTTTTCTTTTGAAAGTTTAGCAAATATTTCGGCGCTAGCATCTGTAATAGCTCCTCCGATTCCCATAAAAGTCTGAAACTTTTTAGATGGTTCCACAAAAACAGAAGTTTCTGTTTCTAAGGGTTGTTTTGCAGCAGAAAAAGTCAAATTATCTGTAGTTGTTAATCTCAACTTTGAGTTTTCTGCGGTAGTATAAACGGTTATTTTTTTGCCGTTGGTTGTAAACTCTTTTTTTGTTTTTGGCTGTTGCGCAAATGCTGCAGCAGAAAACAAAAGGCATAAAATTTTTAGGCTATTTTTTTTCATTCGCTTCCAATTATTATGTTTTTAAATTGAAGTTTAGAAGAAATCAAAATAGAGTTCTACCTATAAAGGATTTAAAAAATAGCCCATACTCATAATGATTATGGGCTATTTACAACCAAACTTAAACTTAAACTTAACTTAACTTTTTATTTTCGTCGGAATTCAACTTTTATTGATAGTTAGGATTTTGTTTCAATTTAGTACCGTTAAGTTCTGTGTACGGAATTGGGAAAATCTCATCTGTTCCAGCATCAAAGCCTCTGTCAGACAATGCAGCTGCTGCATCTCCCCATCTTACTAAATCAAAGAATCTATGTCCTTCACCTGCTAATTCCATTCTTCTTTCGTGCTTAATAGCAACTAATGTTACAGGAACTGAAGGTAATCCAGCTCTTTTTCTAACTGCATCAAGTAACGCTTGCGCTCTTGCTCCAGATCCTAAAGCTTCTGCCTCCATTAGGTAAGTATCTGCAAGTCTGATCACATAAGAGTTTTGTTTGTAGTTCAACTCTGAGTTACCACCACCTGTACTAACATCTGACTGTCTTGGAAGGTATTTGTTCAAGAAATATCCTGTATCTTGGTAAGCTGGAATATAATTTGCTTTACCTGCAGCTTTTAATGCTTTTAAATCAAGAATTGTAGCATCTTTACGTGGGTCACCTTGCATTGCATCATACAATTTCTGAGTCGCAACGTTGAAAGCCCATCCTGAAGGAAGATTTGGTGCATCAGAACCTGTTGGTCTAGAATAACCTCTAGGTCCAACCATAATGTTTAATGAGTTTCCTTCGTCTCTACCAGATCCCCAGAATGTCCAATCAGAGTTACCTGCACTACTGTGAGATACTTCGATTAATGACTCAGCATTAAATTTATTAGATGTAATCCATAAGTCGCTAAAATTATCTAACAATTTATTTCCGTATTGGTTTGTCTCGCCAGGAGTACCATTTACTTCTGCTAAAACTGCAGCTGCTTCAGTTTTTTTACCTTCAAACAAATACACTTTTCCTAAAAGTGCTTGAGCCGCTCCTTTGTTGAATCTTCCTGCTTCAGTATCCTTAATAACAGTATTTGGTAAAACTGCAATAGCCTCAGTTAAATCTTTCTCTATTTGAGCATAAATTACTTCTGGTGCAACTTGTTCAGGAGTATAAATTGTTTCTGTAGATAATGGCTCTAAAACTAATGCAATGTTTTTAAACATTCTTACTAGGTTAAAATAGTAAAGCGCACGTAATGTTTTAGCTTCTGCAGCAAATCTGTTTCTAACAGCATCATTCATTGAAGCTGCAGGCAATTTAGACAACAAAATATTTGCTCTAGAAATACCTTGATAGTGGTCATTCCAGTAACTTCCTGGGATAGTAATTGAAGTAAGCGAATGTGTAGAGAAATTCTGGATTCCAGTTCCATCTGTAGAACTACCACCTCCAGCATAAAAATCATCAGAGCCTGCATTAAGCATTGCTACCATATTTTCAAAACCTCCAGTATTTTTTCTCATTGGATCGTAAACTCCAATTAAAGCAGCATAACATTGCTGTTCATTAGAAAAGTACGTATTTGTATCAAATTTTCCTTGTGGGTCAATGGTCACAAAATCTTCAGAACAAGATCCTAAGACTGCCAATGCCACAGCTATATATATATATTTAAATTTTATCGTTTTCATGATTCTTTAATTTTTAAAATTGAACGTTAGCTCCAAACAGAATAGATCTTGCTTGCGGATAAACTCCTTTATCTACACCATAAACCTGACCTCCAATTTCTGGATCAAATCCAGTGTATTTTGTAAAAGTGATTAAGTTCTCTCCTGTTAGGTAAAAACGAACTTTATCAGCTCCAATTTTAGATGATAAATTAGTTGGCATTGTATACCCAAGAGTTACCACTTTCAAACGTAGATAATTTCCATTTTCAAGATAAAAATCAGACATGTTAGTGTAGTTTTTATTTGGATCATTATTTGTTAATCTTGGATAATCGTTTGAAGTTCCTTCTCCATTCCAACGATCTAAAGCTTTTGTTTGGTAGTTAGCATTCAATACATCTAGCCTTCTTAAACCTTGGAAAATTTTGCTTCCAGCTGCTCCTTGAGTAAATGCCATAAAGTCAAAGTTTTTGTAATCTAAATTTACTGTAAAACCAAAAGTATATTTAGGCAAGTTTGTTCCTAAGAATTGTTTATCATCATCAGTAATTTTTCCATCACCATTAGAATCTACCCAACGGAAATCTCCAGGTTTAGCATTTGGCTGAATTAAACCGCCTGATGCATTTTTATATGCAGCAACTTCTGCATCATTTTGGAAAATTCCTGCTGTTTTAAATCCATAAAACTCATTAAATGAATGTCCAACTTGTGTTCTTGTTACAGGTCCCATAGATTGGAAAGAAGCATCTCCAACAATGAAATTTGTAGATGATCCTACATATGTAATTTCGTTTTTCAAGTAAGCAAGGTTTGCATTAACTCCTAAATTGAACTCACCAAGTCTTTTCTTGTATCCTAATTCAACCTCAATACCGCTGTTATCCATATCTGCAATATTTGCAGATGGAGCATCAACTACCCCAACATATCCAGGAATTACGATGTTTCTTAAGATTCCTTTTGTTGTTTTTTTGTAGTAATCAAGAGTAAGAGAAAAATCATTGAATAATTTTGCATCAAGACCAACTGTTGTCTGAGATGTTTCTTCCCATCCTAAGTTTGCGTTTGGAAGAGTAGAGTTTCCGTAACCTGTAGTAATACCACCAGAAGTTCCCACAGCATAGTTATAACCTCCAACAACTGTAGCTCTATATTTGAAGTCATCAATATTATCATTACCTACAACTCCATAACCTCCACGCAGTTTTAAAGTATTCACTACATTGTTTTCTTTCCAGAAGCCTTCTTTTGAAACCACCCATCCTAGAGAGAATGAAGGAAAAACTCCCCATTTTTTGTTTTCACCAAAACGAGTTGATCCATCACGACGAATAATACCCGTGAAAAGATATTTTTCCATGTAATCATAGTTAGCACGTAAGAACAATGAAGATAATTTATGCTCTGTAAAATCACTTGCTCTATTAACTCTATCCGACTGCGGAATATCAAAGTTAAAAGAAGCATCTTTATAGCTAGTAATTGGCAATCCGAACATTGTTACTCCAATAGAACCACCAATATTTTCAACATAAGCTCCTTGTCCAGCTAAAACACTTACATTGTGATCTCCAAATTTGTTAGCATAACTTAAAGTATTTTCAAGTGTCCATGCTAAAGATTTGTTATTATTCTGGCTGTAGTTATTTCTATCAGCTTTCATGTTTGGATTTAAGAAGAATACCGGAGTAAACATTTGATCTCCCCAATAAGCTAACTTACCACCAAGTGTAGTTCTAAATTTTAAGTGGCTTGTAATATTAGCCTCTAAATAAGCATTCCCTACAAAGTCATCTGACCAGCTGTATCCTCCTAATCTTGTTTGAATATATCCAAGAGGATTTGTCATCTCTTGTTGCACTAAAGAAGATATTCCATAAGGATTACCATTTGCATCTCTAACTACATTTGGATTAGTATAAAATCCTGAATTTGCTTCGGTAGGATCAGTAACTACAAGTGGAGTAAGCGGATCTAAGTTGATTGCAGAGCTTAAAGGTCCACCAAACTCACTGTTTGTATTACCAATACCTTTTGTTTTTTGGTGTGTATATCCAAAAGTTTGTCCGAAAGTAAAGTAATCAGAAATTTTGTGTGTTGAGTTTAATCTGAAGTTTTTCTTTGTGTAGTTAGAAATATCTGTTGTAACAATACCTTCCTGATCTTGAATTCCGAAAGAAGCATAGAAAGTAGATTTTTCACCACCACCACTAATACTTAACTCGTGAGTGTATCTGAAAGCAGAATCATTAAAGATTGCATCTTGCCAATTAGTACCTTTTCCAAATGCTGCAGGATTTGTGTATTTAATAGCGCCTCCGTCATTTAAAGATTTTTCATTCATTAAAGTTGCATACTGAGTAGCATTCAACATATCTAATTTTTTAGCTGGAGCAGATATACCAGCAAAACCATTATAGTTTACAGAAATTTTCCCTGATTTACCTTTTTTAGTAGTAACTAAGATAACCCCTGTAGCCGCACGAGTACCGTAGATTGCAGCAGAAGCAGCATCTTTAAGAACCTCAATAGATTCGATATCACTTTGGTTGATAAAACCAATTGCGTTTGCATCTACAGCAATACCATCAACAACCCAAAGAGGATCATTTCCACCTTCTCTAAATGTAGTGATACCTCTTACACGAACTTTTGAGTTTGCCCCAGGCTGTCCAGAAGTAGCAGCAACAGAAACCCCTGCTACTCTACCTTGTAAAGCTTGCTCAACTCTTCCGTTTGGTACTTTTTCTAAATCAGCCGATTTTACACTAGAAATTGCCCCAGTTACAACAGATTTCTTTTGAGTACCGTATCCAACAACAACAACCTCATTTAAAGATTGTGATTCTGGTTTTAATTGAACTGTAATTTTTGTTCTTCCGTTTATAGCTTCAGTTACTGTAGCATAACCAATAAACGTAATTGTTAATGATCCGCTTGAAGGCGCTTGAATCTGGAATTTCCCGTCAAAGTCTGACGCAGTAGATTTTGTAGTACCTTTTAATAAAATTGTTGCACCTGGAACAGGCATACCATTTTCATCGTTAATTATTCCATTTACTGTGACATCCTGAGCCACAGCTATAACCGAGAATAACAAAGATGAAATACAAAAAACAAGTAATTTTGTTAATTTCATTTTTCTAAAAATTTTGGTTAATTAATTAGTAATTTGATGCAATACTAAAACTAAATTTTCACTTTTCACATCTTGAAGTCACTACAAAAACACATCAAATTAAAAAAAATAATATTATAAAAACACATCAAAAAAATCATAATTATTTGATTATTAAACAATTAAAAAAACAAAAAATAGTACTAAAGAAAAGTTAATTTTAAAAAATAACACTACACTATATTTCTTTATGAAAAGTGTATTAAAAATTATCAAAACTACAACGTGATAGTAGCACTAACAAAGCCATAAACAACTATACTATAGACAATTACAACAACATTAAGTTCAATTTTAACAAAAATCAAAAAATAGAGAATATCATATTTTTACCCTACTTTTTTTACATTATTGACAATATTTTTTATAGAAAGAAAAATCTTATTTTTAATAAATTTATAAGAAATATTTTACATTTAAGATAATTTGTAAATAAAAATTTGAAAAAAATCACTTCAAAAAATGAAGAAAAAAGATGTTTTTTACTGAAAATAATGAAGTGATGGTCCTTTTCTATAATATCCCAAAATTTAAGATCTCTCAGAAGATTGATTAACTTATAATACAAGAGAAGAAACAATTTCTAATAATCATTCGAAAGAGATAGCAAAATGATCGAGCTTACTTCTCAAATTCTTTATTGCTCTACACGAAAAAATATAGAATTGTATCCGAATACAGTGCTAAGTTGAATTAGAGCAAAGATTTCACTTCTTTACATTCTCTTTTATAGGCATATTTCACAGTTATTTACTATTCCAACTAGAACAAAAAAAATAGCCCATAATCGAAATTATGGGCTACCCAGGCAATAAACTTAACTTAAACTAACCATAGTTTAAATTTTAAAATATGCTTCTACAATTAAAGAAGCATAAGATGTTTGAAATTCGAAAAAGGAATCTTTTAGTCTTCCTTTTTCGAAATAACTAACACAAAATATTATTATTCAGGTCTGTAAACAAATGTCCAACCAGTTCCTGCATCCTTTAAACTTCTAGGAACATACAGTACTAACTTATCTTCAGTAAGTGTAATAATAGTATACTCGTTAGCAGCATTTCCAGCTTCATATCCTAAAATTTTTGAATCCTTGATGAATAGCTTTTTATTAGCAATATCCAAAACAAAACTTCCCTTTTCTGCTGTTGCAGAAGCAGTTTGATAATGATTATAATTTGCTGCTCCATTTAAATCAAAATGCATTTTACCATTAACATCTAACGGAGGACAGCAATCACCTGCATTCCACCATGCACTCATAGCTGAATCTGGATTATCTGGAGGAGACATAAACCAGTACATATCACCTGTGCCAGCAACACCATCAAAAACCCATGTTTTACCAGCCGAAGTGTTTGTACTTACTAAATCATACCAATCCTGCTCTAATGGAGTGTCAAGTCTGTCCACCTGCACATCGATTTTTTTAGTAAAAAATTCTGCTCCTAGAGTCCCTACGAATGTAAAAGTCGATTTACCTGGAATTGGATAAACAATAGTTACTTCGTTAGTCAGCGCTTTTCCTAAATTATAATCCCAATAACCTGTAACTCCAGGTGTATTCATGCTCAATGTGATCTTGTTTCCTCCTGCAGGGCTTTGTTTAGCAACTAATTCAACTCCCGCGACATCAGTAGAATTTTTTAAATGCTGTTCATCCACAATGGGATCGCAAGCCGAGAAGACTAGCACAAATGCAGCAATTAGTAAATATTTTATATTATTAATTTTCATCTTTCTTGTTATTAATAGTTATTGAATTACCAACCTGGATTTTGTACATAAACTCCATTTAAAATTCTCATTTCTGTTTCTGGAATTGGAACCAAACCTTTTGTTTCAGGTCTATACTTCACGCTATAATTAGCCTCAACACCAGAATTTCGAACTGGAATTACATCATTAAATGAGCTTTCAACATCTCCCCAACGAAGTATATCGAACCAGTGGATACCTTCAAATGCAAATTCATGAAGACGTTCATCTTTAATAGCCTCCAGAGAATATCCAACTGGAGCCAATTTTGCTCTAGCTCTTACAGTATTCATACCATCGGGAGTTTTTGTAATTTCAGAATGCATTAACAATACATCGGCAAAACGCATAAAAATAAAATCTTGAGCATGCATTAACTGCATATCTGTATTTGCCCATGCATATAATTGAACAAACATACCAACATTTGATCCTGAACCATTATCGTGCTGAATAGATGTATATTTTTTATTAAAATAACCAGTTTCGTGATCTCCTTTATCTTTCGCATATCCTGCAGTTCCCTGATCTGCTCTTCCAACTTCAAGAATAGAACCTCTTTTTCTCGGATCCAGGTCTGACCATGAGCTGTATAATTTTGGATTTATAGTACACCATCCCCAGCCTTCACCAAACGGAACTAATGAATTACCGCGCATAGAATTAAATAAAACAAGTCTATTGGTATAGATATTACCGTTAGTCCATCCCCAGTCCCCAAAAGAAAATCTCTGTACAAACATAGTTTCTGGATTTCCTGTTCCAAATGTTGGACTAAGACCATCTTGCCCTACCCATGACAACCCCTCAGTAGCTGCCCAAGGCAATACATTGTTTCCTGCACTTTTATTGACATAAGAATAAGGCCATAGATTTCTAAAATCTGGAACCAATTTATGCCCACTATTTTTAATACAATCATCTAAATAAGAAGCTACTTGCGTTGCTGTTATACTACCTCCACCTTGAAGAGGCAAATCTGTAGTTGATTGTTTTTCAACATTAGTCATATATCCTGTATAAAACAAGTAAACACGCCCTAAGTATGCCTCAGCAACCCATTTGTTAGCATGTCCATATCTAGCTGTTGGAATACTAGTGAAAGGCGTTGAAGGCATGGTCTCAATAGCAGCTTTTAAATCAGAAGCTATAACTGCAAAAGTCTCAGAATAAGTTGATCTACCTACATATCTATCTGCATCATACGTCATAATAAGTGGCACTCCACCAAAAAATTTAGCCAATCTGAAGTAAAAGAAAGCTCTCATGAATAATGCTTCTCCTAATGCCTGTTTCTTAAAGTCTTCTGCTTCAGCAGCAGTTTTAAAATACTTAGAAAAATCTGCTTTTGGAACTGACTCTATAATAGCATTAGCTCTCGAAATACCGTTATAAGATTGTTTCCACATATCATGATAGGTATCTTCTGCCGGATCTTCAAAATTATCAACCCATTTGGCTGTTTTATCATCGGGACCACCGCCACCAAGCATCATATTGTCCATCAAATTGGCTGCAATCTGTTCTTCGCTATGGATATTTGCTGTGTAAATGGCATTGTAAACACCTGCCATTGCTTCTTCAATATCTGTTGGCGTCTTATAATAAGTCTCCAAGCCTTTTTCTCCAAGATTATCCTGATCCAGATAATCATCACAACTTGTTGCGATAAAAATTGCAGAAACCGCTATAATATATTTTAGTTTTTTCATTTTCGTTGTATTAATATTAAAAATCAGCGCTAAGTCCAAACATCACTGTTCTTGCTTGCGGATATAAACCTAAATCAATTCCAGAAGCCCAACTTGCATCATGTCCAAAACGAACATCTGGATCCATACCATCATATTTAGTGAAAGTGTATAAGTTGTTTACTGCTACGTAGAATTTCAGATTACTTATAAACTTGACATCTTTCAATATTTCATTAAAATTATAACCTACCGTTAAATTATTAATTCTAAGATAATCTGCATTTTGCATATAGATATCAGATATCTCGTTTGTATTTCTATTAGAAACTGAACTTAAGCGAGGCATTTTGTTTGAAGTTCCTTCTCCGTGCCAACGATTAAAGACATCTGACGTGTAGTTTTGTTTTGGCATATCAGAGAATGATCTATAAGACTGCATTATTTGCATTCCATATTTTCCAGACATTGTAGTATTTAAGTATACATTTTTATATTCTAAGTTTAACTGAATACCCAATTGAAAATCTGGATTTGGATCTCCTATCATTGTTTTGTCTTTTTCATCAATAACACCGTCATTGTTTAAATCTACAAAACGAACGTCTCCTGGGCGCTGATCTGCAAAATATGGCTGACCAGTTGGGCCAACATAAGCATTAACTTCTTGTTGGTTCTGCAAAATTCCCGCAGTTTTAAATCCATAGAAGTATCCAATTGGGTAACCTATCTGTGCTCTCGAAACTTCTGAAGTTCCTTGAGACAAAACATGGCTTGGTCCATGAATTATTCCATCAGCATTTGCAACCTTAGTAACTTTATTTTTGTTAGAAGCTCCACTTAAAGTAAGTCCATATTTAAAATCACCAATTTTATCTTTCCAGCTTACAGAAATTTCAAAACCTTTATTTTCAATATCTCCACCGTTAATATAAGGAGGTGCTGCACCAGATGTTCCTGGAGGTTTAGCTTCAACTAACCAATCTCTTGTAGTCTTATTATACCAGTCGAATGTAATTCCTAATCTAGAATCAAATAAGCTTGCATCTAATCCGAAATCTAACTGTTCTGATGTTTCCCAGCTAACATATGGATTTGGAACTCTAGCAGGATATGATGTCGGACCTGAAACTGGTTTCGTATCTCCAAAAAAGTAACCAGGAAAAGCATATGCAATAGTAGAAGAATAAATAAATGGAGGAATAGCCTGATTACCATTTTGCCCCCAGCTTCCTCTTAATTTCAAGAAGTTAAGAACTTTTGAAGTGCTTGCCATAAAATCTTCTTTTGAAATAACCCAACCCGCAGATACAGAAGGGAAATTACCATATTTATATCCATTTCCGAAATTAGAAGATCCGTCACGACGTATGATAGCAGAAAGAAGATATTTTTCTTTGTAATCGTATTGTGCTCTTGCAAAATAAGACATAATACCACCTCCGCCAGCAGCAGAATCAAATCCAGAAGTATTGATATCTGCTATAGAAGTTGGGCTCTTAGTATTGTTAATATATGCATATCTTGGATCCCCTGGATATAATAGCCCATTTCGAGAACCACTTAAATTATTGTTTGCTATATTTTTAAATTGCTCGATTCCGACAACAGCATTAACATTATGATTACCAAATTGCTTTTGATATGAAACTGTATTAGTCCAAGTCGAGTTAGCTCCAAAATAAGAATATTGAGAAGCTCCATCAACATTATCATTATACAATACTCCTAAATGATATGTTGGATTCATAGATCTACCATTTCCAAACCAAGAATCTATACCAAAAACCGATTTAAATCTAAGATTAGCAATGGGTTCAATCTCTACAAAAGCGTTTCCTGCAATTTTATAATCTTTAGGATAGTTGTAATTACTTCTATAGAATAACACTGCTAAAGGATTTGTTTGATTTGTAGATAAACCATCTAAAGTTGGTGAAAAACCAAATTCATTAATATTTCTTTCAATACCAGGCTCCCAATATGCCGGTTGCAATGGATTCTGAACAATGGCATTATGCAAATCGTTACCATAAATATTACCAGACGATACTCCTCTATTTTGAGTATTTGTAAAAGTTAAGTTCTCACCTATGGTTATAATACTATGGTTATCATTCTTTTTTAGAACCATTTGAGTATTCATTCTTGCAGTTAACCTTTTGAATCCGGCATCTACAATATTACCTCCAATTATACCATCTTGATCATAGTAGGAAAGACCAACTGAGTAAGTAATATCTTCACTTCCTCCTGTGATATTAAGCGCATGATTTACAACAGGAGCATTCTTTTTTGACATTTCATCCACCCAATTTGTTCCTTTCCATCCATTTTGAAGCTTTTCCCAAATTTCATTTCCATATTGAGTTCCAGCTCCTGGGTAATTATTCTCCAACCAACTATTATTTGTTAAAATAGCTTTCCAATCATGAGGAGCAAGTCCGTCATTAACTCGTCCTTCATCCATAATATACATATACTCTTGTGCATTTAGAGGATCTACGTTTTTATACGTGTTTTGAATTCCAAAAAATGAATCATAACTAATTCTAGCTGGTTTTCCTTTGCGACCTTTTACAGTAGTTACTAAGACAACTCCGTTTGCTGCTCTAGACCCATAGATTGCGGCGGAAGCAGCATCTTTAAGAACATCAATAGACTCAATATCTGAAGGGCTCAAATAATCAATATTTCCAACAGTTACACCATCAACAATATATAAAGGATCAGAATTTCCTACGGTTCCTAATCCACGAATGGTAACCTTAGTACCAGCACCCGGAGCTCCGCTATTTCTAGTAATACTAATACCTGGCGCAATACCTTGAAGCGCCTCCATTGCAGATCCTGTATTTAACTCTTGAAGTGTCTCTCCTTTAAAATTCGAGGAAGCGCCAGTAATTAAAGCTTTCTTTTGTGTTCCGTATCCGATAACCACAACTTCATTTAAACTTTGAGATACTGCCTTGAGAACAATAGTAAGTTTTGTTTTTCCGTTTATTGCCTCATTTAAAGTTTCAAAACCAACGAAACTAATTGTCAAAGTTCCATTAGAGGGAGCGCTAATCTGAAATTTCCCATCAAAGTCAGACGCAGTTGCCTTATTGGTTCCCTTTACTAAAACCGTCGCACCTGGGACGGGTAATCCACTTTCATCATTAATGATTCCATTTATGGTCACATCCTGAGCAAAGGTGACAACAGAAAACAGTAAAGACGAAATACAAAAAATAAATAATTTTGTTAATTTCATTTTTCTAAAAATTTTGGTTAATTAATTAGTAATTCATTGCAATTATAATGTTAAATTTTAATAAGTATTAGATTAAATTTCTTTACAAAAACACTTCAAATTAAATTTTAACACACTACAAAAACACAACATTTATTACATAATTAATTAATTTTCAATAATTTAATTTTGAAAAAAAAATGTTACAAAAATGTTAATTAAAAAAAACGTATATTACAGTAGTTTAGCAGTAAGTAATACGTTATAAATTAAAAATAATTTAAAAAATTCGATTTATTCTGTTTGATAAATCAACAATTTAAAATCAAAATAAAGCATTTATAATAAAAATATATTTAAAATTTTATGAAATCCGTAGTTAGATCTTTCGCATTGTTTTTGTTATTTTTCTTACAAACGAAAAGTTTTTCTCAGGTAAAAAATATCGGAATTCCAGATATAAAAAATTATAAAAGATCAGAGTACAAAGGTGGAACTCAAAACTGGAGTATTGACCAAGATAAAAATGGAAATATTTATTTCGCAAATAACAGCGGTCTAATCCAATTTGACGGCTCTAACTGGCATAAATACTCTTTACCTAACAAATCTGAGATCAGAAGCTTGAAAATTGATGCCTTAGGAAGAATATTTGTTGGAGGAAATAACGAATTTGGTTATTTTAAAAATGATGAAAAGGGAATTTTAAAGTATCATTCTTTATACAATCTATTGAGCCCAATAGATAAAGAAAATATAAATCTCATTTGGAGAATTCATATTTTTAATGGAGAAGTTATTTTTCAGTCTTTTAGTAAAGTATTTTTTCTTAAAAATGAAAAAGTTACCACTCTAACCGCTCCTCACAAGTTCCAATTTTCTTTTTTGGTTAATAACCGTTTGTATTTTCAAGATAAAACGTTAGGAGTACTTGAATACAAAAACAGAAAACTTACAGCAATAAAAGGAACTACTGTTTTTAATGACAAAGAAATATGGTCTCTTTTTCAATTGCCAAACAACAAATTATTATACGCTACTTTAGAAAAAGGGTTGTTTATATCTGAAAATGGGATAATTAAACCGTGGGCAACAGAAGCCAACGAGTTTGTCAAGAAAAATACTTCGCTTGGCGGATCAATAATCAAAAACAAATTTATAATTCTTAATTCTGTATTGGACGGAGCCATTATCTGTGATTTAAACGGAAAAATAATTCAGCATTTAAATCGTCAAAAGGGTATTCAGAACAATACGATTCTCGCCTCTTTTGTTGACAAAAAGAGCAATATCTGGCTTGGGCTTGATAATGGTATTACCTTTGTAAATGAAAATTCGCCCTTTTCCTATTTTGATTACAGTTATAACATCGGTACAGTATACGCCTCAACAACACATAACGGAAACCTGTATGTAGCTACCAATCAGGGGTTATTTTACCATCCTTGGGGCGCTTCATTTAAAGACAGTCCATTCTCAAGAGTTGAAGGAACCATTTCTCAAGTTTGGAATATTCAAGTCTTAAATAATGTTTTAATATGCGCCAGTAATAGTGGGGCATTAATTATCGAAAACAACAGGGTGTCAAAAATACTAGACAATAAAGGATACTTTGGATTTAAAAAAATACCAGATCACGAAAATTATATTATAGGAGAAAGCTATAACGGATTCTCTGTTTTTAAACGATCGGCCACTGGATATGACTATCTGCATCAAGTAAAAGGATTTGATGAAACGACCAATAATTTTTCTGTAGAAATTGACGCAAATTATTTATGGCTGAAAAAAAATCCTTTTTTATATCAAGTAAAGTTATCCGAAGATTTAAAAAGATTTGATTTCATAAAAAAGCATGTCAACATTTCAGAAAAATTTAAAGGAATAAACAGTCTCCAAAACATTAACGGTAAAGTATATTTCCAAGTAAAAAATCATTTTTATAGATATTCTGTCGAACAAGAAACGTTTTTTGAAGATAAAAAAATAACGAAATTATTTGAGGGCATACCTACTATCAACACTTTAATTGAGGATTCTGCAGGAAACCTTTGGTACGCGTTTAATGAATCTCTTGGCGTATTAGTCAAAAATAATAATGGAACTTTTACCAAGAAGCAAGCGATATTTTCGAATTTAACAGGGAATTTGGTAAATAACTACATTTCGGTTAACGCAATAGATCCACAAAACATTTTCATTGGCTTAACAGATCGTTTGGCGCATTACAATTCGACTATTCCAAACACTTTTATGACAAAACCGAAAGCTTTTATTGAAAGCTTTACGAATCCTGGAGATACAATTTTGACTGGAAATCTAACAAATAAATTGGAATCATACAGCATACCGTACAAACACAATCGTGTCAAATTTACTTTTGCATCGCCAACGTACGAAAATCAGGAAAATGTAATGTACTCCTACAAATTAGAACCCTTTGAAGAGAACTGGCGCGGTTGGTCGTCTACAGCTATCAAAGAATACACGAATTTAAGGGAAGGCAATTATCTAATGAAACTAAAAGCCAGAAATAGTTATGGCATAGAATCGAATATTACCGAAGTCGAATTTACGGTATCGCCTCCTTGGTACAGACACTTTTTGGCTTATTTATTTTATTTGGTACTCATTTTACTTGGCGCTTATCTAATCTCAATCAGAATCAAACTGAAGATTAGAAAAAACAGGTATTATGAGACCATCGAACAGAGAAGATTATATCTTGAAAAGGAAGCGAAAATCAGACACGAACAGCATGATTTGGAAAAAGAAATTGAAAAACTGAAAAACGATAAGCTCCAAATCAAAATTTTAGCAAAAGATAAAGAACTAGTAAACAATTCCCTACAAGTTGTAAAAAAGAATAAAGTTTTAAATGGAATCATCCATAAACTAAAAGATATCGATACTGGAATTCTAGATGAAACCACTAAGGCCGAATTCAGCAAACTGCATAAAAGCATTGTAAAAGAAGTAAATACCGACAAGAGCTGGAAAGACTTGGAAAAACACATTAAAAACGTACATTTCGAGTTCTTAAAGCGTTTAAAAGGCCAATATCCAACTATATCTCCTAGAGAGTTGGATTTGTCAACTTATTTATTAATGAATATGTCGACCAAAGAAATAGCAGAAATTATGAATATTTCGACAGGCGGCGTTGAGTTAGCCCGTTACCGTTTAAGAAAGAAATTGGGATTAAACAAAAAAGAAAACCTAATTGGATTTTTAATGAGTATATAAAAAAAGAAAACCATTCAGTTTGAATGGTTTTCTTTTTTTTAAATATAATCTAAAGTTCGCTCTAAGGCCATACCTCTCGAACCTTTTATCAATATCATGTTGGAATCAAATTTGAAGGTTTTTAGAAATTCTGCAAAGGCGTCAAATGTCTCAAAAAACTGAATATTTTTATTTGAAATCTTATTGGCAAAAAATGATTTTCCTATTAAGAAGCATTGTGCCTGTTTTTGATCTGCCAAAGAATCAACAATAACCTTATGCTCATAAAGGCTTTCGTCTCCCAATTCAAACATATCTCCAAGAATCATAATCTTATTTTTCTTGTCTAACTGTAAGAAATTAGTAATGGCAACAGCCATACTGCTCGGATTGGCATTATATGCATCTAAAATGATCTCATTTGATCCTTTTTTCATCATTTGAGATCTATTGTTGGCCGGGATATAATTTTCAATAGCGCTCTTTATATCGCTCTCTTTTACATCAAAGTATTTTCCAATTGCTGCAGCCGCATTAATATTATTAGCATTATAAAGTCCAATCAAATGTGATTCTACAGAAAAATCATCATAGTCAATAGCTACAAAAGGATTAGCAGCAATATTTTGAATATTTAGATTAGCATTTTCCTTTTTTACCCCGAAAGTAAATGATTTTATTCCTCTTGATTTCTCAATCTGAATAGGATCTTCAAGATTTACAAAAACAGTTTTCTGGTACGCTGCAAGATATTGATACATTTCACTTTTACCAGCAATCACCCCTTCAACTCCTCCAAAACCTTCCAAATGAGCTTTTCCGAAATTGGTTATGTAGCCAAAATCAGGCTGTGCAATCTGGCATAGAAATTCGATTTCTTTTTGGTGATTGGCTCCCATTTCTACAATCCCAATTTCTGTTTCTTTGGTAAAAGAAAGCAAAGTTAATGGCACGCCTATATGATTGTTTAAATTGCCTACAGTCGCTTTTGTTTTAAACTTTTTTGACAGTACAACATTGATTAATTCTTTTGTAGTTGTTTTTCCATTGCTACCCGTTAAGGCAACAATTGGTAGAGCCAAATAAGTTCTGTGAAATTTTGCCAATTCTTGAAGCGTTTTCAGACTGTTTTCCACCAAAATCGTCCTATCATCAATAAAATAAGATGCATTGTCAATAACAACAAATAAAGCACCTAAATCTAATGCTTCTTTAGCAAATGTATTCGCATCAAAATTCTCTCCCCTAATGGCGAAGAACATTGAATTCTTTTCGATTTTTCTTGTATCAATAGACAGGGAACTGCACTGTAAAAACAAGTTATGAATGTCTTGAATATTCATTTATATATTTTTTAATAAGTCATAAAAGTAGAAAAAAACAATAAAAAAATTCCAAATTCCAGACTGAATATTCAGCTTTTGGAATTTGGAATTTTTAGTATTTGAATTCCTAAATCTTAGTTTCTAGGAGATTTTCTTTTTTCAGATTTTGAACCTACTCTAGACATTGCACATCTGAAACCAATATAGTCAGTCGCCATATCTTGAGGGAAATATCTTCTTTGAGCTGGATCTAACCAGTAAGCTCTATCTCTCCAAGATCCTCCTTTGTAAACTCTTACTTTATCATCGATTAAAGTTGTACGTTTACTAGAGTTATCATATTTTCTAATCATTTTTCCTAAACTGTCTGTTGTAACATTGTGTTTAGGAGAGTTGTACATTGCCTGATCTGCTTTTGGCCCAGACTCTGAATCACCAAAATCGAAAAATCTAGAAGATTGCTTATCACCATCTCTGTAGTTGATGTTATCGCTTTGGCTAAAATTTTGTCTTAAATAAGTTTCTTGTTCGTCAACTGGTACTTGAGCAATTTCTCCTGGAAGGTTTCTTGCAATAACTTTACCGTTACTTAAAGTGTCATATTTAATTGTAGATGTTGTAACAATTTCAATTTTACCATCTTTACCAATTTTGTTTTTAGCATATTGGTTACCTCTATAGTAGTTGAAATCATTTGCTTCGTTATCAATGATAGGTCTGTAAACGTCAGCTACCCATTCTGCAACGTTTCCTGCCATATCGTATAGACCGAAATCGTTTGGCGCATAACTTTTCACAGCATTTGTGATATCTGCTCCGTCATCTGACCAGCCTGCAATTCCACCGTAATCACCGTTTCCTTGTTTAAAGTTAGCCAATTGGTCACCTCTGTTTTTACGTTTGTTAGAACGTGTGTAATCTCCAGACCAAGGATATTTCTTTTGTCCTTTGTAGATATTGTATTCTCTTTGTCCAACGTCAGCTGCAGCTGCATATTCCCACTCAGCTTCTGTAGGAAGTCTATATTCTGGTAAAATAATTCCAGATGAACGTTGTGCGTAAACATTTTTCTCTTCTGGCACAACACCGTCTTTACCAGCTTTAGGTCTTCTTCCAGTTGGATTTTTCTTTAAAACGATTTCTTCGCTTGCTCCACGTGATGTACTTGGAGACATTAAGTATCCTTCTGTATTAAATGCATTTTCAGCATTTACATCATTTGTTTTAGCTCCTTTTTTAAGATATCCGTTTTTCTCTAAAACAGCCTCGTTAACACGGTCTGTTCTCCATTTACTAAATTCAACTGCTTGAATCCAGTTCACACCAACTACAGGATAGTTAGCATAAGATGGGTGTCTTAAATAGTTGTTAGTCATCGTTTCGTTGTATCCTAAACGATTTCTCCAAACTAATGTATCAGGAGATGCTCCTTCGTAAATGTTTTTGTAATTTTCTTCTGTTGGCGGGAAAACTTTCTTTAACCACTCTAGGTATTCTAAGTACATACCGTTCGTAACTTCAGTTTCATCCATATAGAATGATTGAACGTGTTGTTGAGTTGGCGTGTTATTCCAATCGTGCATAACATCATCCTGTACTTTACCCATAGTAAACGTACCTCCTTCAACAAAAACTAAACCAGGACCAGCCTGTTGTTTTTTACCTGCATTTCTGGCAGCAGTTCCATTCTGACTATCTACATCCCAGCCAGTAGCTCTAGAAGCGTGAGTGGAACTCGATTTTTTGCTACAACTAGCCGTGCCCAACATCAATACCATTGACATCATTAACTGCAAGACTACAATTTTGTTTACTTTCATACTCATTCTTAGGTGATAAATTTAGGTGCTGCAATATAATAATTAACATTTAATTGGCAACATCTGTTCTAATAATTTTATTTAGCTGTTTTTTACCAGAAAATAACCTTTAGTTACGAACGCAAAAATATACTTTTTATTATTACTATAACATGAAATACTATATTTTTACTTACTAATTATTTTTTAATTAAATTTCGCCTTTTTAACAGATGAAGCAAGCATTTCTAATTTACATTTTTTTAATCCCAATTCTCTCATTCTCACAGTTAAATGGGACGATAACAATCGATTGGCAAAATAAGAAAGAGGTAAATTATGGCGAAAACAAAATTATAATTCCATACTTCTCAGGAAGCAGTTTCCGCTTCGACATTACAAAAAAAAGCATAACATTGCTTCAAAACTTAAATCAGTCTGGCATTTCAAACGGCAGTTCAGCACAAATTAACAACATAGTTTACGAATCAATTTCTCGAGCTGATTTAGGAGATTTAACACCCGAAAACATACCTGAAAAGCCAAATGAATCTGTAATAATTACAAACGCAAGAGATATAAAATATTCTTTTCTTTCTTTGTCTCCTATAATTAAGGAAGGAAACAGCTACAAACGCATAAAATCCTTTTCTTACTTTATTAGCAATTCAAACTCACGAACTGCATCGACTTCTTCATTTCAAAAATCGGCAGCAATAATAAATTCTGTTTTGGCCTCTGGCGAATGGTATCGGTTTTATATTCAGAAATCAGGCGTTTACAGAATAGACAGGTCTTTTTTACAAAGTTTAGGATTTGACGCTTCTAAAGTTGACCCAAGAAGAATAAAAATTTATGGAAATGGCGGAAGAATGCTTCCTCTTGCCAACAGTACTTATTATCCCAATGACTTAATAGAAAATGCCATACAGATAGCTGGCGAAAACGATGGTGTTTTTAACAACGAAGATTATATTCTTTTTTATGCCGAAGGAACTGACAGCTGGAATTCTGAAAGCCAGACCAACTTAAATTTATATGATAGCAAATCCTACTATTATATTACCGCTTCTGGAGGAGATGGAAAACGCATTCAAAATCTAAATCAGCCGACAGGAAACAGCACTTTAGAGTTAAACACGTTTGATGACTATCAATACCACGAAATTGATCAAACCAATATTGTGCATCTTGGACGCCAGTGGCTCGGAGAATCATTTGATATTAACCAAGAACAGGAATTCTCCTTCAGCTTTCCAAACCTCGACACTTCTGTACCTGTAAAAATGGAAGTGAGCGCAGCAGCTGCATCATTAACCACCACTTCTTTTGCCATAACAGCCAACGGACAAAATGCAGGTTCGATAAGCTTTCCGCCGTTAATAGCCAACTCTGACACCAAATACACAACAGGAAAGCTCCCTTCAAATACCGAATTTACCGGAGCCGACAATATCAAAATAAAACTTACCTATAATAATAATGGTGTTCCAGGATCAAAAGGCTATTTGGATTACATCAACTTAACCGCAAAACGAAAACTGTTAGGCACTGGCAAGCAATTCCATTTTCAACACAATGCGGCTGGTTCTGCGGCTGGAATCGTCAATTACACAATTGGAAATGCATCACCGATAACGCAAATCTGGGACGTCTCAGACCTATATAATGTTTCTAAAATTGAAAATGCCAATCAGTCTTCTTTTAGCTTTAAAGCTAATTTAGGAGAAGTTAGAAAATACGTTGCCATAGATCCTTCTGATTATTATGCTCCATTAAAAGAAAATCAATCAAAAATTGCCAATCAGAATTTAAAAGGAACACTTTTTAGAAACAGTCAAAATGTTTTTCAAGATATTGATTATGTTATTGTGACCCCAAAATCTTTAGCGTCTCAAGCCGAGCGATTAGCCAATTTTCATAGAACAAACTCCGGCTTAAACGTAAAAGTTATTTCTTTAGAAAACATCTATCAAGAATTTTCTTCAGGTAAACAAGATATTGCCGCTATTAGAAATTGTGTCAAATATATTTACGACAATGCTTCTTCATCAGACAAGAGAGTACGTTACTTAAATTTATTTGGAGACGCTTCGTACGACTACAAAGACAGAATTTCAAACAACACCAATATTGTACCTATATATCAATCTCTAATAAGCAATACTGTAGGCGAAGCTTCATTTCCCTCTGATGATTTTTATGGACTAATGGATGTTAACGAAGGAGTTATTATTCCGTCTCTTGCTGGGATTGATATTGCTTTAGGAAGAATGCTGGTTTCAGACAACGCACAAGCTCAGGAAATGGTAAACAAAGTCATAGAATATCATGACACAAAATCTTATGGAAATTGGAGAAACAATATCGTTTTAATTAGCGATGACTCTGATAGATCTGGCGACCAGACTTTACAAGCAAACCAAAATGCTCTCGCAGATCAAATCGCGACTGAAAAGCCTTTTTTTAATATTGATAAAATTTTTCTGGACGCCTATACACAGGAAGCTTCCGCTGGTGGATCGCGATATCCGAAAGCAAGAACAGATTTTTTTAATGCTTTTGAAAAAGGCGCTCTTATATTTAATTATTTAGGACATGGTGGCGAAGATGGACTGGCTAGCGAAAGAATTTGGGAGAAATCTGACGGGCAAAACCTTGCAAATCAGTACAAATATCCGCTATTCATTACCATTACATGCGAATTTTCCCGTTTTGACGACCCGACAAGACCAACAGCTGGAGAATATGTGTATTGGAATCCAAAAGGAGGCGCAATTTCAATGCTGACCACTGTTAGAGAAATCGGACAGACAAATGCTGAAGAATTCAACAAAACAATTAGCAAAAATCTTCTTTCTTATGGCTCAAATCAATATAACACTATCGCCGAATCTTTAAGAATATCCAAAAATGAAAATCCGAGCTCTTCGAGCAATGTTGTCTTTTATATAGGCGATCCTGCTTTAATGCTTTCCATTCCAAAACCACGAATTAATTTAACGAAAGTAAACGATATTGTGATTTCACAAACTATTCCTGATTTAAAATCATTATCAAAAATTAAAATTTCAGGAGAAATCACAGATGAAAACAACACTCTTTTAAGCAATTACAATGGAGAATTAGCCACAGCTATATTTGACAAATTAATTACAAACACTACTTTAAACAATGATGGTTTTAGCCCACCAATGCAATTTAAAACACTTGGAGAAACCATTTTTAGAGGAAATGCATCTGTAACCAACGGACAATTTGAATTTAGTTTTGTCGTTCCTAGAGACATTAGAATTCCTGTTGATAATGGCCGAATCAGTTTTTATTCGAAAAAGAACGAATCATTAGAAAACCAAACTGGCTACAACAACACAATTAAAATTGGAGGAATAAACGAAAATGCACCACAGGACAATATAAGTCCAAAAGTGAAGTTATATATGAACGATGAAACTTTTGTATCGGGAGGAATTACAAATGAATCGCCATTTCTTTTGGCATTTTTAGAAGACGAGAACGGAATAAATACAGCAAGCGGAATCGGCCATGATATTGTCGCCATTTTAGATGGAGACGTGAGTAATCCTTATATTTTGAACGATTACTATCAGACAAAATTAGACGATTACACCAACGGAAATCTACGTTTTCCGTTCCGAAATTTAGCTCCTGGACTGCATACCATAAGTTTTACTGCTTGGGATGTTTACAATAATCCCGTTACGAGTGAAATTCAATTTACAGTTGTCGGAGACGATTCCTTGACATTATCACACGTTCTTAATTACCCAAATCCATTTTCAACTTATACACAATTTTGGTTTTCTCATAATAGACCTTATGAGCCATTAGATGTGCAAGTTCAGGTAATGACTATTACAGGAAAAGTAGTCTGGACAAAAAATCAAACCGTTACGACAGAAGGATTTTTATCGAGAGAAATAACATGGGACGGAAGAGACGATTTTGGCGATAGAATCGGAAAAGGAGTGTATATTTACAAACTGACTGTAAAATCTAATTTAACAAATAAAAAAGCAGAAAAATACGAAAAGCTTGTCATCCTATAATATTATATATATTTGCATCACCAAAACACTAATCCAATAAATGAAAAAACTATCACTTTTATTAATTTGTATTTTTAGCATTTACACTTCAAAGGCTCAGGAATCAAGGCCTATAGTCACTGGAGTGCCATTTTTATTAGTCGCTGCTGATGCTAGAGCAGCAGGTTTGGCTGACCAAGGTGTTGCCACTTCTGCAGACGTTTTCTCACAACAATGGAATCCTGCTAAGTATGCATTTTCTGAAGATGCACAAGGTCTTTCTATCAGTTACACTCCTTATTTAACCGATCTTGCCAATGATATTTCATTGGGTCAAGTTACGTATTACAACAAAATCAACGAACGAAGCGCGTTTGCAGGAAGTTTCCGTTATTTTGGTTTTGGAGGAATCGAGCTAAGATATACTGGAGATCCGAATGAGGCAGTAAGAGAAGTTAATCCTAACGAATTTGCTTTAGACGGATCATATTCGCTTAAACTAAGCGACAAATTCTCTATGGCTGTTGCTGCGCGTTTTATTAATTCGAATTTAAAAGTTGCTTCAGAAGAAGTTGACGCCACATCTGCAAGCTCTTTTGCTGTTGATGTAGCCGCTTTTTATCAATCAGAAGAAATTGCTTATCAGGATTTCAACGGAAGATGGAGAGCTGGTATCAACCTTCAGAATATGGGGCCAAAAATCAGTTACGACAATGATAATGTAAGCTCTAACTTCTTACCTGCCAATTTAAGATTAGGAGGAGGATTTGATTTTATTTTTGACGATTACAACAAACTTACCTTAAGTGCCGAGCTTACTAAACTTCTAGTTCCGACCCCTCCAGGAATCGGAACCCCAGTTGACGTAAATGGCGACGGAGATTTTGACGATCCAGAAGATATTTCTCAACAAGAAGCAACAGATATTGGCTATAGAAATTATAACGATATTGGCTGGTTTGAAGGAATGTTCAAATCTTTTGGCGATGCTCCAGGCGGATTTAAAGAAGAAATGAAAGAGGTAACTTACAGTATCGCTGGGGAATACATGTATCAAGATGCATTTGCTTTCCGTTTAGGATATTACCACGAAAGCCCAGAGAAAGGTGCTAAGCAATTTTTCTCTTTAGGAGCAGGATTTAAATACAACATCATGAAAATTGATGTTTCGTACCTATTCTCTGCATCTAAAATAAAAAATCCACTAGAAAACACGCTTCGTTTCTCTTTAACGTTTAACTTTGGAGACAAATACGACAATTACTAAAGAAAAAAAGATTACAATAAAAAATAATTCAATCCAAATTCCGGCATTTTAGGAATTTGGATTTTTTTTCCCTTATAAACAGATGAAAGAAATCAATATAACCTCTTCATTTACAATATTTGACAATTTAAATGAACTTCCAGCCGAAATTCAGAATTTAATGAATCAAGCTGTAGAAATCAGAAAAAAAGCTTATGCACCTTATTCAAAGTTTAAAGTTGGCGCTGCTTTACTTCTAGATAATGGAAAAGTTATTTTAGGTTCCAATCAAGAAAATGCGGCTTATCCTTCTGGACTTTGCGCTGAACGAACCGCTATTTTTTATGCGGGAAGCGCTTATCCTGAAGCAAAAATCTTGAAAATGGCAATTACAGCAGCTTCAGACACCAATCAGACCACTGCTCCTATTCCGCCTTGCGGATCTTGCCGGCAATCAATAGCAGAATATGAGATAAAACAAGACACTCCTATAGAAATCTATTTTATGGGAGAAATTGGCGAAGTTTACAAATCTTCATCTTTGAAAAACTTACTCCCTTTGATGTTCGACAAAAAGTTCTTGTAAAAAAAAGCCAAAAAGTAGTCATTTAATTTTAGTTCTTAAATGTAATGTCTTATTTTTGCATCCCGACCTTTCGGGCGCAAATTTGTGGGAGGAAACTATTTTGCGTTACAGGCACAATAATCGATAACACAAACAACTTTAGCAAAAGAAAGAATTCAGATGAAAGAAGTTACAAAAGAGGTATATTTAAAGTGGTATGAGGACATGCTGCTTTGGAGAAAGTTTGAAGACAAACTTGCAGCATTATACATCCAACAAAAAGTTAGAGGTTTTCTACACCTATATAATGGTCAAGAAGCTGTATTAGCTGGCGCATTGCACGCTATGGATTTGACCAAAGACAAAATGATCACTGCTTACAGAAACCACGTTCAGCCAATCGGTATGGGAGTTGATCCTAGAAACGTAATGGCAGAACTTTTAGGAAAAGCAACAGGGACTTCTAAAGGTATGGGAGGTTCTATGCACATTTTCTCTAAAGAACATGGTTTTTATGGTGGGCACGGAATCGTAGGTGCTCAAATTCCTGTGGGAGCTGGTATTGCTTTCGCAGACAAATATTTTAACACTGGCGGTGTTACCTTAACTTATTTTGGTGACGGAGCTGCTAGACAAGGTTCTCTTCACGAAGCTTTCAATATGGCAATGTTATGGAAACTTCCAGTTGTGTTTATCGTTGAAAACAACGGTTATGCAATGGGAACTTCTGTAGAAAGAACTGCAAACCACACTGACATCTGGAAATTAGGTTTAGGTTACGAAATGCCTTGCGGACCTGTTGACGGAATGAACCCTGTAAAAGTTGCTGAAGCAATGCACGAAGCTATCGAAAGAGCTCGTCGCGGAGATGGACCAACTTTCCTTGAAATGAAAACGTACCGTTACAGAGGACACTCTATGTCTGATGCACAATTATACCGTTCTAAAGAAGAGGTTGAAGAGTACAAAAAAATCGACCCAATTACTCAAGTTCTTGATGTAATCTTGGATCAAAAATATGCTACAGAAGAAGAAATTGAAGTAATTGATCAAAGAGTTAAAGACTTGGTTGAAGAATGTGCGAAATTTGCTGAAGAATCTCCATATCCAGACTTACAACAATTATACGATGTAGTATACGCACAGGAAGACTATCCATTTACACCTCATAAATTATAATATCATGGCGATTAAAGTAACTATGCCTCGTTTGAGCGATACTATGACTGAAGGAACGGTAGCAACTTGGCTTAAAAAAGTAGGCGACAAAGTAAGCGAAGGTGATATCTTAGCTGAAATTGAAACAGACAAAGCAACAATGGAGTTCGAATCTTTTAACGAAGGAACTCTTTTACATATCGGAATTCAAGCTGGAGAAACTGCTCCTGTTGATTCATTATTAGCAATCATTGGTAAAGAAGGAGAAGATATTTCTGCTCTTTTAGCTGGTGGTGGCGCTCCAGCTGCTGAAGCTCCAAAAGCGGATGTTCCTGCTGCTGAAGCAAAAACTGAAGCTGCTGCTCCTGCAAAAGCTGCAGCTGAATTACCAAAAGGTGTTGTAGTAGTAACTATGCCACGTTTAAGTGATACAATGACAGAAGGTACAGTAGCAACTTGGTTGAAAAAAGTTGGTGATACTGTAGCTGAAGGAGATATTTTAGCAGAAATTGAAACTGACAAAGCTACTATGGAGTTTGAGTCTTTCAATGCTGGAACATTATTATACATCGGAATTCAAGAAGGAAGCACTGCTCCTGTTGACAGCTTATTAGCTATCATCGGACCTGCAGGAACTGACATTTCTGGAGTTGCTGATAACTTTACTGCTGGTGGCGCTGCAACTGCAAGTGCTCCTGCTGCTGAAGAAACAAAAGCTGCTCCTGCTGCTGCGCAAGCTACAGAAGCTGTTGCTGAAACTTCAAACGGAGGAAGAATTTTAGCTTCTCCATTAGCTAAAAAAATTGCTTCTGATAAAGGAATTCAATTAAGCCAAGTTAAAGGATCTGGAGAAAACGGAAGAATCGTAAAAAGCGATATCGAAAACTTTACTCCATCTGCTCAGGCTCAAACGACTGCTTCAGCACCTGCTGCTAAACAAGAAGCATCTGCTCCTGCTGCTCCAAAAGTATTTGTTCCTGCTGGTGAAGTTTACACAGAAGAGATCAAAAATTCTCAAATGCGTAAAATCATTGCAAAACGTCTTTCTGAATCTTTATTCACTGCGCCTCACTACAACTTAGTGATCGAAGTAAGTATGGACGAAGCTATGCAAGCTAGAGCTGCTATCAACAGCGTTCCAGATACAAAAGTATCTTTCAACGATATGGTAATCAAAGCTTGTGCTTTAGCATTGAAAAAACACCCAAAAATCAACTCTACTTGGAAAGAAGATGCTATCATCATCAACCACCACGTAAACATTGGTGTTGCTGTAGCTGTTGAAGATGGATTAGTTGTTCCTGTATTGAAATTTACTGACGCTATGAGTTTATCTCAAATTGGAGGTTCAGTGAGAGATCTTGCTGGAAGAGCTAAAAACAAAAAATTGGGACCACAAGAAATGGAAGGAAGTACTTTTACAGTATCTAACCTTGGTATGTTTGGTATCACTGAATTCAATTCAATTATCAACCAGCCAAACTCTGCAATCCTTTCTGTAGGTGCAATTGTTGAGAAACCAGTAGTTAAAAACGGTCAAATCGTAGTTGGAAACACAATGATGTTATCATTAGCTTGCGACCACAGAACAATTGACGGTGCAACTGGCGCTCAGTTCTTACAAACATTAAAACAATACATCGAAAGCCCAGTTACAATGTTGGCGTAATCGTTGTTAATTTTATAATTAAATCCCATTTTGTTTATTCAAAATGGGATTTTTTATTTAATTTTCATCCTCAAATTCAAAACCTCGCAAAATGAAGAAACTAATTCTTGTCGCTTTATTTCTGACAGCAATTGCCTGCCAGAAAAAAGAGAAAACAGAAAAAACTGCTGCTGTTACAGACGAACACAGTTACTCTAAACCAGAACTCGCTGTTGCAAAACATCTTGATTTGGACATCAAAGTTGATTTTGACACTCAGACCATTTCAGGAAAAGCATCTTGGACAATTGACAACATCAGTAAAGGAAATGAAATTATTTTCGACGAAAACACTTTAAATATTACCAAAGTAACTTTAGGCGACGAAGAAAAAGAAACTAAATTCGAGCTTGGAAAAGACACAGAATTTCACGGGAAACCGCTTCATATCACTATTGAACCCAACACGACTAAGGTAAACATTTACTACAACACCACTAAAGATGGTGTTGCACTACAATGGCTTAAACCAGAACAAACTGCAGACAAAAAGAAACCTTTTGTTTTCTCTCAAGGCGAAAGCGTTTGGTCTAGAACTTGGATTCCATGTCAAGATTCGCCAGGAGTTCGTTTTACTTACAATGCAAAAGTTACGGTTCCGAAAGATTTATTAGCGGTTATGAGCGCTGTAAATCCGCAGAAGAAAAATGAGACTGGAGTTTATACTTTCAAACAAGACAAAGCAATTCCTTCTTATTTAATGGCAATTGCAGTTGGAGACATCGAATTTCAGGCAATAGACAAAAGAACTGGAGTTTATGCAGAACCATCTGTTTTAAAAAGCGCTGCTTATGAATTTGCTGAGCTAGGCAAAATGGTAAATGCAGCAGAAAAATTATACGGACCATACAGATGGGGACGTTATGATGTTTTGGTTTTACCTCCAAGTTTCCCTTATGGCGGAATGGAGAATCCGAACTTGACTTTCTTAACTCCAGGAGTGCTTGCTGGAGATCGTTCGCTAACAAGCTTATTAGCACACGAATTAGGACACAGCTGGAGCGGAAACTTAGTTACAAATGCCACTTGGGATGATATTTGGTTAAACGAAGGTTTCACTACTTATGTTGAACACAGAATTGGAGAAGCAATCTTCGGAAAAAAAGAATTTGACATGCAAAACGTTATCACCAACAAAGAATTGGTTGATAATGTTGCTGAATATGGAGATACAAATCCAGATACAAGATTAAAAGTTAGTTTGACAGGAAGAAATCCTGACGACGGAATTAGCATGATTCCTTATGTAAAAGGATACTCTTTTTTAAGAGTTATTGAAAATGCCGTTGGACGCGATAAATTTGATCCGTTTATCAAAAATTATTTTGATTCTCATGCTTTTCAATCTATCACAACAGAAGATTTTGTAAAGTATTTAAACGAAAATCTTATCAAAGGAGATAAAGCTTTAGCAGATAAAATCCAATTAGACAATTGGATTTACAAACCAGGAATTCCATCAAACATCGTTCCTGTAAGTTCAGCAGAATTTGACGCAATTGATGCCATCCAAAAAAGCTGGAGAGAAACTGGCGTTGCAGGTTTAAGCAAAAAAATCACAACTACTGCCGAAAAACAGCATTTTATAGATCATCTTCCAGCTGATATTACAGCAAAAGAAATGGAAGCAATTGACAAAGAATTCAACTTTACTAAAGGAGGTAATTTCATTATTAAACGCCAATGGTTTGTTCAGGCAATTCGTCATCAATACAAAGCTGCTGATCCTGCAATTGAGCAATTCTTAATTGGAAGCAGCAGAACTGGATCTATCATGATGCTTTATAAAGAAATGGTCAAAACTCCAGAAGGAAAAGTTTGGGCTAAAAAAGTTTTCGATAAAGCAAAATCTGGTTATCACGCAACAACAATTCAAGATGCTGCAAGTGTTTTGGAATAGTTTTTTCAAAATTATAACTCTAAAAAGAGGCTGTTCTTTAGGAACAGCCTTTTTTTTACGCCTTATTTGTCATTTCGACGAAGGAGAAATCTTCACAAGAAGCTCGAGAGATTTGATTTTCGTTGCGGAGTTACTTGCGAAGATTTCTCCTTCGTCAAGATTGCGTGAATTGTTTGCAGAATTTCTAAGTGCGATCCTTCCTTCATCTGGATGACAAACTAAACGAAAACAATCTTATAAAAACGAGAGCCCTAGCCCCGATAGAAGTGGAAATCCTTTTGTGCCGGGGTTCGGCACAAAAGATTGGAACGGATAGCGGGAAATAGCTCCTAAAAAAACCTCAGGGAAAATTGTCCATTACATAGCGTACATTCTCCATGTTCTAAAATCTGCAATCGTTGCAACTTTGTAATGTCAAAAGACAACAACAAATAACAACTTTAAAAAATTAAATAAAATGGCACGATTAACAGCATTAAACCCAGAAGAAGTAACAGGAAAAACTAAAGATTTATTCAACGCAGTTCAAGCAAAATTAGGCGTTGTACCAAACATGATGAGAACAATGGGGAATTCTCCAGCGGTTCTGGAAGGATATCTAAACTTAAGTGGCGCTTTGAGCCACGGAAAATTAAGCGCGAAAACTGGTGAATTAATCGCTTTAGCAGTTTCAGAAAGCAACTCTTGTGATTACTGTTTGGCAGCACACACTTTTATTGGAGAAAAATTAGTAAAAGCAGATCCAGCAGTTTTAAAAGCAGCAAGATCTGGAAATTCTGAAGACGCAAAAACAGAAGCGATTTTACAACTGGCTAAAACATTAATCAGCAAAGGCGGTTTAGTAAACGATGAAGATGTAAATAAAGCTAAAAATGCTGGAGTTTCTGATGCTGAAATTGCAGAAACTATCGGTCACGTAGCTTTAAACGTTTTAACAAACTACTTTAATAATGTAGCAAATACTGAAATAGACTTCCCAACAGTTTAATCAAGATTTACACATTTACTATAACAAAAAACAATTTATAAAGATAGCTACGGATTTATTTCATGGCTATCTTTATGCTTTAAAAAACAAAAACTCATGAGTTCTCAAAATGTTTTTACTTTAATCAATCCGCAAAACGGGAATTTGGCTTTTAAAATTCTCCCTTTTGATGACAACAGCCATTTCGACCATTTACAGCGCAACAATTATTATTCTTTGATTTGGGTCACTAAAGGAAAAGGCAAAGTAAAAGCTGATTTTGCAGAACATCATTTTGAAGAAAACTCACTTCTCGCCTTTTCTCCGTATCAGCCTTTTATGCTTTGTGTAAGCGAACCGATTGAAGGAATTGCCATTCATTTTCATCCTGATTTTTACTGCATTCATATGCATCAAAAAGAGGTTTCGTGCAATGGTGTTTTGTTCAATAACATTTACCAACCTCCATATGTGCAAGTTACAGAACAAGCTTCGCAAACTTTTAATATGGTTATTGATCAAATGAAAGCTGAAATTCAAAACGCAGAATTGGCACAATATGAATTGCTAATTTCTTATTTAAAGATTTTTCTAATTACGGCTTCAAGGCTAAAAACAGAGCAATTGGAAGAAATGAAATCGGTTCCAGATTCAAAAGAGCCTTTCATTCTTCAAAATTTGAAAGATGCCATAGAACTGAATTTCAAAACCAAACATTCAGCCGGAAATTATGCCGAATTATTGAATATTTCTCCAAAAGCATTAGCGAAATTGTCTAAGAATTATTTCAATAAAACTTTAACTGATTTAATTTCGGAAAGAATTATTATTGAAGCTAAAAGAGAACTTTATCTAACCAACAAAACTGTAAAAGAAATCGCGTACGAATTAGGCTATGACGATGAGCATTATTTCAGCCGTTTCTTTAAGACGAATGCCGATGTTTCTCCTCAAATGTATCGTGAAACAGTAGGTTTTGGCAAAATGGATGCTTAAAGTTTGAAGTCGCAGTTTATCAGTAATCACAGACCTGAAAACTGAGACTATTTATTCTTCGCTTCAATCCATTTGGACATATACATTGTACTTTTAAACGCATGATGCTGCAGCAGATTTCCCATAAAATTGTGAAGACGATGACTTTTGGAATCAATCAAAAGAGAATTTACCAATGAAATTAATTCATTTGAGTAATTACTTTTCTGATAACATTTATTGATGATTTCGATTCCGGTTTTTTGAGACTGCTTCCAAAGATTTTCATTTTGATACAGCGCAATAGCTTTTTTAGCAAATTCTACTGCATCATCTTCAATACAGCCATTCCAAGGCAGACCGCCGTGCATAGCTTCAGAACCAACAGATGTTGTTGCGCTTGGCGTTCCGCATTGCATAGCTTCTAATAATTTTCCTTTCAGACCTGCTCCAAAACGAATTGGCGCTAAAACTACTTTGGCATTTTTCACAATTTCATTAGCATCTTCTGCCCTTCCCATAATGAAAAACCCGTTTTTAGGCTGATGCAACTGCAATACTTTTTGCGAAGGATAAGCACCATAAACCTTCAAAACTGCTTCTGGAAAATCTTTTTTTATAGTAGGCCAAATGGCTTCTTTTAGATATTGAACGGTATTCCAATTGGGCTCGTGAAGAAAATTTCCAATAAAAACAAAATCATTTCGGTTTTCAAAAGAAGGCAATTGTAGCAAATCTTCTTCGTTCATTTCATCAACCAAAAAAGGAAGATAAAAGAGTAAATCCTCATTGATTTTAAAAACCTCTTTCAGAATATTCATTTCAAATTCTGATATAATCAAAGATAAATCGCAACGTAAAATACTGGCAATTTCTCGTTTTGCTACTTCTTCAGACAGTAAATCCTGAAGCTCAAAAGCTCGATTTTCTTTAAAAGCTTTTTGCCTTGCGGTTCGCAGACAATGCAAATCTTCAGTATCTAAAATTCGGATTGCATTTGGGCATTTTTCAACAACTCGCCAACCAAACTGTTCTTCGACCATAAAACGATCAAATAAGACAACATCTGGATTTAATTCGGCTACAAAATCATCAAAACTTGAAGAATTAAGTTCGATGCTTTTTTTTATTACTCCAAATTCAGACAAATCAACCATAAAATCGCTGTCCTGAGCCGCACTTGCAAATGTGATTTCAAATCCATTTTCCTTAAAAATAGAAATCAATTGCATCATTCTTCCGCCTGCTGCAGAAGACTTTGGCTCGGGCCAGACAAACCCAACAATTAAAAGTTTTTTTATTTGATTCATAAACTTTGTTTCACATTACAAAATAATGCTTTTTTCCGCGGATTTGCACCCAATTTCCTGAAATTCGGTCGCAAAAAAACACTAATTTTGCAAAATCTAAATGCTGGGAAATTATGTTGGGATTAAAATTAGCTACAGACCCTCGCTGGGTAAATATCGTTGAGTCAAATATCGAAGAAATTTTAACGGATCACGCCTGGTGCGAACAAAAAGCGGCTTCAAACGCGATTAGTATCGTCACTTACAACTCTGAAATCGAAGAATTGGTAACCGAAATGCTTGAAATTGCCAGAGAAGAACTGGAACATTTTCAGATGGTTCATAACATTATAAAACAACGCGGACTTACTTTGGGACGCGAAAGAAAGGATCATTATGTAAATGAACTTTTCAAATTCATGAAAAAAGACGGAAGCAGAAGAGACGCTCTCTGTGACCGATTATTGTTTTCGGCAATGATTGAAGCCAGAAGCTGCGAACGCTTTAAAGTGCTTTCGGAAAATATAAAAGACGAAGAATTGGCTAAATTCTACCGCGATTTAATGATTTCTGAAGCAGGACATTACACTACTTTTTTAGGATTTGCCAGAAAATATCAAGACAATATTGACATTGATAAAAGATGGAAGGAATGGATTGAATATGAAGGTTCTATCATTACCAATTATGGTAAAAGTGAAACCGTTCACGGATAAATTATATTCTTTTTCAATTCTATTTTAATATAAAAACCACAATTCGCTATGCAGAAAAATAAATCCAGATCAATCGTTTTTAAAATTGCGAAGTATACCGGAATAACCTTTGCGGTAATTATCGGATTATTATTTTTAACGCCTATCGTCTTTGAGGATCAGATTAAAGAACAAATTAAGAAAACGGCTAACGAAAGATTAAGTGCTGAACTGAATTATTCTGATGTTTCGGTGTCATTTTTTCACCATTTTCCATCACTTACCTTGACCTTAGACAACTTAAGTTTGAATGGTTCGGCTCCATATACCAACGAAAAATTCATTACCGCAAAAGAGGTTTCTTTCGGAATAAATGTAGCGAGTCTGATTTTCAGCAAATCGGTAAAAATTGATCAGATTTATTTATCAGATTCTTTTATAAACGTAAAAGTAAATCCGGAAGGAGAAGCGAATTACAACATCTACAAATCACAAGAACAAGCTTCTAAAGCTAAAGACAGCAGTGATGCAGCGCTAAAACTAGAACGAATCGAAATTTTAAACAGTAAAATTGTTTATGATGATAAATCGACTAAAGTCCATTTTGACGCATACGGATTTAACTATTTAGGAAAAGGAGATTTAAACAAAGCTGTTTTCGATTTATATTCTAAAGCGAACATCGAAAAATTAAATATCGTCTACGAAGACGAACCATATTTAATGAACAAAAAGATCGATGCTGATCTGATTACAAAAGTAAACATCAACTCGCTTTCTTTCTTTTTCCAGCAAAATAACCTTAAAATCAATCAGCTTTTGGTCGATTTTAAAGGGAAATTCGATATTTTGAAGGACGGCTACAATATGGATTTCGTTATTAAATCCAATAACAGCAAACTTTATGACGTCTTTACAGCATTGCCTCCAAAATACATTACATGGCTTTCTAAGACAGATTTAAAAGGAAACACAGATTTGCTGTTAACTTTAAAAGGAAAATATATTACTTCTGAAAACATTGCGCCAGATTTAGATTTGGATGTAAAAGTAACTGACGGTTTTGTTAATTATAACAAAAGCGCATTTCCAGTTTCAAATTTGAATTTAGACATCAAAACAACTGTCCCTTCTCTAAACCCAGATTTAGTAATTGTTGACGCAAAAAACTTATCGCTAAACATCAATCAGGATTATTTAAAATCGAAATTCTTGATTAAAGGCATAAACACGCCAGATATTAATGCTGATTTTAAAGCTAAAATTGATCTTGAAAAATTAATCAAGGCACTTGGGATTCCTGATATTGAATTAAAAGGGACTTTGGCAGGCGATGTAAAAGCAAACGGAATCTTTGATCAAAAAAACAAACGTTTTCCTGTTACAAATGGAGTTCTTAATTTGGACAATGGATATTTAAAAACGCCATATTATCCAAATCCTATTACCAATATTACAATTAAATCGAAAATAGAAAACCAGAAAGGAACATTTGCCGATTTAAAAGTAAACTTAACGCCAACTCAATTTACTTTTGAAGGCAAACCTGTTTTTGTACAGGCCGACTTAAGCAATTTTGACGATTTGACTTATGATGTAAAAGCCAAAGGCGAATTGGATATCAGCCGAATTTACAAAGTTTTCTCGCAAAAAGGTCTTGATCTTGATGGTTTTGTAAAAGCTGATGTATCTTTAAAAGGAAAGCAAAGCGATGCCGAAAAAGGAAATTACAGCAAATTAAACAATAAAGGAACGCTCGAATTAAGAAATATCGGAATTGCTTCTGAATACCTCCCAAAGAAATTTATTATCAAAGAAGGAATTTTTAAAATCAATCAGGATAAAATGTCTTTCAATAATTTCCTCGCCGCATACGGGCAATCTGATTTTAAATTGAATGGATATTTACAGAATGTTTTCAATTACGTAATGACTAATACAGGCGTTTTAAAAGGTTCTTTTAAAGTTACTTCTCGATATATAAATGTTGACGAATTCATGTCGAGCGTAGATCCAAATACATCTGTAACACAGACTTCTGCTCCTAAGAAAGAAGCAAAACCATCTGAAAACACTCAGACTGGCGTTATCATTATTCCAACCAATTTGAACTTACAGTTGATTGCCAATGCTCAAAAAGTATATTTTGACAAATTAAATCTTCAAAATGCAACTGGAAATCTAACTATGAAAAATGGCAAATTGACCATGCAGAATACTGGCTTTAATTTAATTGGATGCAATGTATCTATGAATGCCAATTATCAAGCTGTAACGCCACAAAAAGCCAATTTTGATTACGCCATCAAAGCAACCGATTTTGATATAAAACGAGCGTATAATGAAATCGAAGTTTTCAGAAAAATGGCAAGTGCCGCAGAAAAAGCGCAAGGAATTGTTTCATTAGATTACCAGCTTAAAGGCCGTTTAAACGGAAATATGGATCCTGTTTATCCTTCTCTTATTGGTGGCGGCACTCTTTCTGTAAAAGATGTAAAAGTTAGAGGTTTGAAAATGTTTAATGCCGTAAGCAAGCAAACCAATTCTGAATCGATGAAAAATCCCGATCTTTCTAAAGTGGACATTAAAACAACGGTTAAGAACAATATTATAACGGTAGACCGCTTTAAATTTAAGTTTGCAGGCTTTAGACCAAGAATTGAAGGCACAACAAGCCTAGACGGAAAACTGAACTTAAAAATGCGCTTAGGATTGCCTCCTTTTGGCATTTTCGGAATTCCATTAACGGTTACCGGAACTCAAGATAATCCGAAAGTAAAAGTGGGCAAGAAAACAGAAGATCTGGAAGAAACTAAGGATACTGAGGAATAAATGTTTTAAATTCCAAATTCCAATCACACGAAAAATCTTTATAGTCTTTGTCAAAGTTTAAAACTCTGACAAAGGTTTTTCTTTTACAGATAACTAAGCTGCAAATATTTGCTTTGAAACAAACAAAATCCCTTTACCCATCAGCCACAATAGTAAAGCTAAACCAAGAAGTTTCCAAGCCCAGCCTTTTCCTCTTTTCCCAAAAGAAAAAGCTTCCATGTACTTTAGTATTATAAACAAAGTTGATCCTATAATTGTAAACCAGATCACTTCATTTAAGTGAAGATAAAAACCGTACATAAAAACGGCGCTAAAAAACAGAAGCGTAACTAATTGTATAAAATAATAGTTTCTTAAACTGTATTTATGATTCATTTTTAATGATAAAATTAAAAATGACAATATCAATAAACCAATTAGAGCCGAGATAATATTATAAAAAATAAGATTTTCTTGCAGTGCCAATACTATCATGACAATAACCGTAACAACAGTGCAAGCCGCAAGAGAATTAACGCTTCTGTCTCTATCATCTTCTTTATAAAAGGGAAATAAAACAGGATAAATATATTTTTCTAAGGAACGCCAGAAAGGCAAAGCATAAACCGCAGCAATTCCAGACAAAACTACTTCGTAATTATAAAAAATATCGGCAGGAACTTTATACAGCACATATAAAAGTGCAATTGTAACTATAAAAACCGGAAAACATATCGTTTTTATGGTTTCCCAAGAATCTTTGCCCCAAAAATTATTTTCTATTTCATAAGCATACTTCTTAATCCAGTATTCTTTTGTAAACAAAGCCGTAGACTGACTCCATAACAAAAACAAGCCTAGATGTATAATTACGGTCCGCAATACAAATTCTTCAACAATACAGCCATAAATTACACAAGCTGCTCCAATTAAAAGCAATTCAAGAGTCAGTAAAACCGGTGAAAACAAAATCCTTACTATAGGAGCCAAATGATTCACCAAAAATCGAATTAGTAGACTCCAATATTTTTTAAACAAAGCAATAACAGCACAAATAGCTATAAATGCAGAAAGATAAAACATCCAATTGGTTAGCAATTGCGTCTGCATCCACAATTGAACAGCAGAATCTTTTTGCGAAGTATAAACAATATCTGAATTTAGAAAAATCTCTTTTGCTAGCTCATCTCTTAGATTATTACTTAAATCAGGAAGTTCATTTTTATGCGCATTCCAAAACTTATTTGTATTGAAACCATTCTTTTTTAGAACTTCAAATTCATACAGAACATTTTTCTTCTTATTGCTTAAAACACTCAAATGAATAGCAACACTATCTGATACAACTTTACCGTAAGTGCTTATACAGAACAAAAGGGCAAATAAGAATATTTTTTTCAACTTATAACATTTAAAAAGTTTGAAGATATCCAATTATCCCCAATTTTACAAATGTAAGTTTTTTACTTAACGCAATGTGTTGAAAATAAAAAACCCGATCTTTACAGAACGGGTTTTTTATAAAAAGTAATCTATGATTATTATGCCTCGAATGGGATAATAGATACATAAGATTTGTTATCTCTTTTCTTTTGGAACTTAACAACTCCATCAACTTTAGCATGTAAAGTGTGATCTTTACTGATGTAAACGTTTTCACCTGGATTGTGTTTTGAACCTCTTTGTCTAACGATGATGTTTCCAGCAATAGCAGCTTGACCACCATAAATCTTAACGCCTAGACGTTTTGATTCTGATTCTCTACCATTCTTCGAACTACCGACACCTTTCTTGTGAGCCATGACGTATGAGTTTAAATATTGTTATTATTCTTTAGTAGTCTCTTTTTTTGCTTTTGGAGCTGCTTTTTTTGCTTTTGGAGCTGCTTCTACTTCTTCAGTAGCTGCTGCATCTTCTGCTACAACTGCTTTTTTAGCTGCTGCTTTTTTTGTTCCTCCTGCTGCAGTAATACCTTCAATTACAATTTGAGTAAGATATTGTCTGTGACCATTTCTTTTTTTGTATCCTTTTCTTCTTTTCTTTTTGAAAACGATAACTTTATCTCCTTTTAAGTGTTGTAACACTTTAGCTTCTACTGAAGCACCTTCTATAGCTGGGGCGCCTAAAGTTACATTTCCATTGTCATCTAACAAAAGAACTTTGTCAAAAGAAACTTTTGAACCTTCTTCGTTAGCTAAACGGTGAACATAAACCTTTAAGTCTTTGCTTACTTTAAATTGTTGCCCTGCTATCTCTACGATTGCATACATATCAAATTGATTTATTGAATTTTAAGGTTGCAAATATACAACTAATAATTTACTATGCAACCCATAAAAGCAAAAATATTTTCTGCTAAAAAATCCTTGTTTTTCAAGCAGTTCCGCACAGAAAACAAAATTAATTTAAAGTAAAAGATTGTTAAAATAGCATTTATTTGAAAACAATTCTGCAATACATAACTAAAAAAAACTATTTTTGATGTAACTAAAATCAACTCTTGTCTACCTACTATTGTTGATATTTTAAAATTATTAATCTTTATGAAAAAATCAATAATGATGTTAAGTGCAGCATTAATGCTTGGCGGAGTGGCTCATGCCCAAAAAGTAGCTTTTGAAGAATACGATTTAGACAATGGATTGCATGTCATTTTACACAATGATCCGTCTGCTCCTGTTGTTATCACCTCGGTAATGTACCATGTTGGATCAAAAGACGAACGTCCGGACCGAACAGGTTTTGCACACTTCTTTGAGCATTTATTATTTGAAGGAACTCAGAATATAAAACGCGGGGAATGGATGAAAATCGTTACCGCAAATGGTGGAGTTAACAATGCTAACACTTCTGACGATAGAACGTATTATTATGAAGTTTTTCCCTCTAACAGCTTAGAGCTTGGCTTATGGATGGAATCTGAGAGATTAATGCATCCTATCATCAACAAAGTTGGCGTAGATACACAAAATGAAGTTGTAAAAGAGGAAAAAAGAATGCGTTACGACAATCAGCCGTATGGAAATATTCTGGCAGAGGTTAAGAAAAACATGTTCAAAAATCACCCTTATAGATGGACGACTATCGGTTCAATGAAAGATTTGGACGCGGCAACTCTGGAAGAATTTCAGGCTTTTAATAAAAAATTCTACACACCAAACAATGCCGTTTTAGTGGTTGCCGGAGATTTCGAAAAAACAAAAACAAAAGAATGGATTCAGAAATATTTCGGACCAATTCCAAGAGGTGAAGAAGTTAAAAAGCAAACTTTTACTGAAGAGCCAATTACACAAACCATTAAGGCTACTTACGAAGATCCGAACATTCAGATTCCGATGATTGTGGCTTCGTACAGAACGCCTTCAATGAAAACTAGAGACGCTAGAGTATTAGACTTAATTTCTTCTTATTTGAGTGATGGGAAAAGCTCTAAACTTTACAAAAAAATAGTTGACGATAAAAAAATGGCACTACAGATTGGCGCAGTAGGATTTAGCCAAGAAGATTACGGAACATACATTCTTTACGGCCTGCCGATGGCTCCCTACACCATTAATGATATTTTAAAAGAAATGGATGAGGAAATTGTAAAAATCCAAACCGATCTTATTTCTGAAAAAGATTATCAAAAATTACAGAACAAATTCGATAACAATTATGTAAACGCCAATTCAAGCGTGGAAGGAATTGCAGAAAATCTTGCTTCGTATTATTTACTTTATGGAGACGTTAATTTGATCAATACCGAAATCGACATTTATCACTCGATTACAAGAGAAGAAATTAGAGAAGTTGCCAAAAAGTATTTGAACCCGAATCAGCGTTTGATTTTAGATTATATTCCAGCAGCCAAATCTCAAAACTAAGAATATCGAATCATGAAAAAAATACATACTTTTTTAATCCTTATTTTCCTAACTGGAATTATGCAAGCACAAGATCGTCCACAACCCAAACCAGGAAATGCCCCAGTAGTCAACATCAAAAAACCTCAGACCTTTGTTTTAGCAAACGGTATGAAAGTTTTGGTTGTTGAAAACCACAAATTGCCAAGAGTGAGCTATACACTTACTTTAGATAATGCTCCATTTACTGAAGGAAATAAAAAAGGGGTTGATGAATTAACTAGCAGCTTAATCGGAAACGGAACCAAAAAAACAACTAAAGAAGCTTTTAACGAAGAAATTGATTTTTACGGAGCTAATATCAATTTCACTTCTCAAGGTGCTTATGCAAGTACATTATCAAAATATTCGGGACGTGTTTTAGAACTTTTGGCAGAAGGAGCCTTACAGCCAAATTTCACTCAGACAGAATTTGACAAAGAAAAAGCAAAACTTTTGGAAGGATTAAAAGCCGACGAAAAAAGCGTTCCTGCCATTTCAAATAGAGTCGTAGATGTTTTGGCTTTTGGAAAAAATCATCCAGCAGGAGAATATCTTTCTGAAGAAACTGTAAAAAATGTTACGCTGGCAGATGTTCAAAACAATTACAATACTTACTTTGTTCCAGAAAATGCTTATTTGGTGGTTATTGGCGATGTAAAATTTAAAGAGGTAAAAACAGCTATTGAAAAATTATTCAGCGGATGGAAAAAACAGGCAGCGCCAAAAAACACTTATCCAAATCCGACGAATGTTTCAAATTTACAAATAGATTTTGTTGACGTTCCAAATGCCGTTCAATCTGAAATTTCATTGGTGAATACTATTAATTTAAGAATGAGCGATCCTGATTTTTTCCCAGCAGTTATTGCTAATCAAATTTTAGGAGGCGATTTTAACAGTTATTTAAACATGAATCTTCGCGAGCAGCACGCATGGACTTACGGCGCAAATTCAAGCATTGGAAGCGGAAAATATGTGACTAAATTCAAAGCGTCTTCGGCCGTTAGAAATACTGTTACAGACAGTGCAGTTGTTCAGTTTGTAAAAGAAATTAAAAGAATTAGAACCGAAAGAGTTGATCCAGAAGTTTTAAGAAACGTAAAAGCAGGTTATATAGGAAGATTTGTAATGCAGGTTGAAAAACCTCAAGCTGTTGCACGTTATGCCTTAAATATTGAAACAGAAAAACTTCCTGCTGATTTCTACGAAAAATACATTCAAACCATCAATAACGTAACTGCTGATGATATTTATCGCGTTGCCAACAAATACTTTTTATTGGACAATATGCGAATTGTTATTGTTGGAAAAGGATCTGATGTTATTCCTGGTTTAGAAAAACTTCAGATTCCGATTTCGTATTTCGATAAATACGGAAATCCAGTTGAAAAACCATCAGCAAAAAAAGAAGCACCAAAAGACATTAGTGCAAAAACAGTTTTTGAAAACTACATTAATGCTATTGGCGGAGAAAAAGCAGTTACAGCCGTAAAAACATTATACATGAATGGTTCCACAACAATTCCGCAAGCTCCTACTCCATTAACTTTTACATCTAAATTAGATTCAAAAGGAAAAATGATGGTTTCGCTTTCTATGGGAACAATGAATTTAATGAAACAGGTGGTTAATGAAAAAGGCGCTTACGTTGAACAGCAAGGGCAAAGAAAAAACCTTGAAGGCGAAGATTTAGCTGAAATGAAAGCCAATGCAGCTCCTTTTGAAGAATTGCAGCTTGTAAAAAGAACCGATCTAAAAGTAGAAGGAATTGAACCAATTAACGGAAGCGATGCCTATGTCATTAAAGACGGCAAAACAAAATATTATTACGACGTTAAATCGGGATTAAAAACAGCTGAATCTAAAGTCCGAGAACAAGGCGGAAAATCAGTTGAACAAATCACTAATTTCAACGATTACAAAGAAGTAAAAGGCGTTAAAGTTCCTTTTAACTTAGTTCAAAATGTTGGTTTTGAATTGGATATTAAAATGTCTGATATTAAGATTAACGAAGGAGTTTCTGAGAAAGATTTTTTATAAGACGCTAAGATACTAAGGTACTAAGATTTTAAGGCTTTGTCAAAGTTCGAAACTTTGACAAAGCTTTTTTATTTCATCATGTTTGTCAGGCTGAGCGGAGTCGAAGCCAATCCACTTACTCATAATTTATAATTCATAATTCAAAAATCACTTCTTAGCCGACAGATAAACCCCAATCAAAATAATAAAAGCACCAACAGACTGAATTGGCGTTAGGAATTCATTATCTAACAATCCCCAGAAAAAAGCAACTATCGGAATCAAATACGTCACTGATGTTGCAAAAACTGGCGATGACATCTGAATCAATTTAAAGAAGAGAATATTCGCGATTCCTGTTCCTAGAATACCTAAAATTGCCACAAAAAGTATAGAATGTTGCGTTTCTGCAAAATGTATTTTCTGGCTGATATCGGTTGTGCTTAAAATGATTAATGCAGGCAAAAGCAAAACCGCAAAATTTCCTGTTGTGATACTCACCGAATTTAAATCGTGTAGATATTTTTTAATCAGATTGACGTTGATGGCGTAGCTAAGCGTTGCTATAACCACCAATAAAACATATAGATAATTTTGAGTTCCGCTCTCAGAATCTCCACTTAAAACCAAAAGCAGACATCCTAGAAGTCCAACAAAAACGCCCAAAACTTGTCGTTTTTGAAATTGAATTCCAAATGCTATAATTCCTAAAACCAAAGTATTTAAAGGCGTTAGCGAATTTAAAATCGCCACAATAGAACTATTTACCTGAGTTTCTGCAATAGCAAAAAGATACGCTGGCATAAAAGTTCCGAAAAGCGAAGTTATGGCAACAAATTTCCATTGACGGCGTGAAATCTTTTTTAGACTATTAAACCCTACAATTAGCAAAAACAAAGCGGCAAAAATGATTCGGAACGATCCTACTTGAACAGCGGTTAAACCAACCAATCCTTTTTTGATCAGAATAAAAGAGCTTCCCCAAATAAGAGAAAGAATCGCTAAGTAAATCCACTTTAACTGTTTTGTTTCCATAAATCGAATTTTACTGCAAATTTGTAATTATTTTACGAACTGACCTCTCTCTTTTTATTAATTTTGCAAACAAGTAATTAGCAATCTAAAATTTAATATATAATGAAAATTTCAAAAATCTTATTCGCTGCAGCAATCACCGGTTTAGTGTTCGTTGGCTGTAAAAAAGCAGAAGACAAAAGCCTTGAAGTCGTAAATAAAGAAAAAAGTGCTCCAAAAGAACACAAACCAATCGCAGCTGAAAATCTTCAAACTGCAAGCTTTACAATTGACGGAATGACGTGTGCCGTTGGATGTGCTAAAACCATCGAAGAAGAATTAGCAAACCTAGACGGAGTTGAAAAAGCAACAGTTGATTTTGACAAGAAAACAGCAACGGTAAGTTTTGACAAAACAATTCAAAATCCAGAATCTTTAACTAAAGTGGTTCAAGAAACTGGAGATGGTAAAACATATAAGGTTTCAAATTTTAAGTCTTAAATTCTAAATTAACAAACTTCAAAAGGCGCTCAAATTTGAGTGCCTTTTTTTAATTTATATTTGTTAAAAATTAGAAAATATAAAGTTCTCCAATCTACATGCTAAACTATATTTACATGCTTTTTTTCTTGTCACTAAATATTTATATTTATGTGTATTTAAATAAAGTGTCAAAACTAAAACCTGTTTTTCATTTCTTGATAACATCAATATTTGTAGTTATAATTTTATTACATGAGCTAGAGTTTATAACATTCAAAATAACAAGGCCTCAATTTAATCGTATATTCTTTTTTAGTTATATGCTAATCCTTTTCTATTTTTTCAATAAACTGCTCATCCGTGAAATTGCAAAAAAACAATCTTTTAATGCCTTTAACACTTTAATAGTTTCTACAATTGAGAGAGGGATTTTTTTGAAATTCATTTTTCTAGTCAGTTCTATAATACAATTACAGATAATTTACAAACTGAAACAATTATCAAATCTTTAATTATACACGAGCGAGACGCTCGCGCTAGCGAGGGAATTGGTGGCCGAGGCGAAATACATGTCGAGATTCCAGTTAGAAAAATAGCCAATTTTCTTAATGATCAATTAAATTAAATTTTATAAATAATGTCAGTAAATTTCATATTAACCGTAGTATACGGTTTAGTAAATTATCTAATCTTAAAAAAAATAATATTAAATGATTATTTTAGTTATAAAAATTTTTTCCTAATAAGCGTTTACTTTTTTCTATTCTTATTTTTAATAAAGTTTTTTTACTTTGATGAGTATATAAAACAGCCCAACGCAAAAAAAATAAAAATAATTTATTTAACCTTAATTAGCTATGGAATCATTTTTTTTAATGCTATAAAATTTCTATTTGACGAAGCATTTACAAACTATATACAGAACTTTAATATTAAAAAACTTAGCCAAACAAAAGAGAAAAATTATAGAAGAGCACAGTCTATTATTGCTTTTTCTTGCATAAGTACTTTGCAGCTTTTTTACATTTGGAAATCATAATTATAATACAAGACAAAAAATAATATTAATATCTAGAATAATATGCTGAAAAAATATTCCCGATAGCGCGGATTTGCAATCCGTGCCCGCAGCAATGAGACACGATACAGAATATTAAATATAAAAGCGTTCGGGTTAATATATTATTTTTGAAACGCTCAACTGTTGCGCTTACTAAACTTTGTCGGCACAGATTGCAAATCTGCGCTAACAGACGGATAGTGGTACAATTATAAACCCATAATTATGAAATTACAAGAGTTAAAAAACAAATATGAAGCAAGCGTATTTAATGAGTTATCAGACGAAAGTTTAGTGGAAAAAGCAGCTGAATGGGAGTACCATTCGGCTATTCATCTAAATGGAATAATAGCAATTGGATGGCTTTCAGATGATAATATTTTGCTGATTAATGCAGATGGAATTTTTATTTATGATATTCTTAAAAAGAATATTATATTTAGTGATTATGAGAATTCATTTAAAAAAAGTATATCTGATGATAATCTGACTTTTTTTGTTCAGAGTAAGTCTGAAACTGTATTTGTTTTTGGATTAAGGGGTGGTGGTGGAAATTTATTAACAAAAGATAATATATGGAAAATAGAAGTTGTTGATATTACTTGGAACATTAAGGTGCCAACACTCTTAAATTACAAGACTGCAGAAAAATATTTTTTAGAGTTGCAACAAAATAGTTACGAGGGAAATAAATATTTAGGATTCTCAAAGTCAGAAAATTATTTTCTAATTATGGGAGATGGCGGTGTTGACATTTTTTCCAGATTACCTAAATTACAATGAACCAGATAGCCCGGATATATCAACACGATGATAAGACACAATCAAATTAAATGAAAGTAAACTTTTATCTGTTTGCTTTTTACTTCCACTTCAATGTTTCCATCAAACGCTGCATATCATTTTTAACATAACTCGCAGCAGGCATAATCGAATCAAAGTTTGGTTTTGCGTAAAAGTACATCGAACCAATTAAAAAGTGTTTGGTACTGTCGGTAACGTAAAACTGAGAATTTGTCGCTGCATTTCCATCTACTTGATAAAACATTCCGTAAACCTTTTTCTGTGGATTTAAGTACGGCTGTTCCAGAATATCATCGGCTTTAATAACGTGCTCGTAAGTCAGTTTTTGAGCGTCGCGTAGTAATTTATCAATATTGCCATTTACTGGCTTGTACGTCAAATAAATGGTCGCTTTCATCTTTGGATACGTGATGGCAAAACCGCATTCTTTTTCTCCTTTGATAATCGCATCCTCGTTCATTTGAAAAGTGAACGGACAAGTGTTTTCAAAATTCACATATTTTGCTTCTGGATAATCTAATCGCAGGAAACTCGCTGGTTTAGGCAGAACATCATTTTTACAGCTTATAACCGTTAGCGCAAGCAAAATTGCTGTTATTGAAAGTATTTTATTAAGCATTTTTATTTATCGTTACTTTTATTTGTTTTACACGCTTTTTGTCTACTGTTTCTACGGTGAAAATACAGTTTTCAAAAGGCACTTTCTGATCTTTTTTCGGGAAATTACCTAAAATTTCCAGAATAAATCCAGCCAATGTTTCTGCTTCCCCTTTATGGGCTTCAAAAACATCTTCGTCAACATCTACAATTCTGTAGAAATCTTTCAAGTTTATTTTTCCTTCAAAAAGAAAATTATTTTCATCAATTTGAGAGAAGTTGAGATTTTCATCATCAAATTCATCACTAATATCACCCACTATTTCCTCGATAACATCTTCTAAAGAAACCAATCCGGAAGTTCCGCCATATTCATCAACCACGATTGCAAGATGGCTTTTTAAACTCTGAAAATCCTTCAATAGATTATCCAGTTTTTTATTCTCCGGAACAAAGAACGCTTCTCTGATCAAAGAAGTCCAATCAAATTCTTCTTTATCAATATGAGGCAATAAATCTTTTACGAAAAGTACGCCTTCAATTTGATCGATATTATCTCGATAAACTGGAATTCTCGAAAATCCTGTTTCAATTATTTTAGGATAAATTTCTGCGAATGTTTCTGATATTTCCAATGCAAAAATATCAATTCTTGGACTCATTACCTGCTTTGTATCGGTATTTCCAAAAGAAACAATTCCTTCAAGGATTTTCTGTTCTTCTGTTGAAGTCCCTTCCGAATCGGTAAGTTCCAATGCCTGAGAAAGTTGATTGACAGAAAAATTACTTTTTTGCTTTCCTAATTTGTTTTGAAAATATATCGTAACAGCACGCATTGGCAAACTGATCGGAGAAAGCACTTTATCTAAAAATGCCAGCGGATAAGCGACACGTTTGGCAAATCGAATGCTATTTCTGCTTGCATAAACCTTAGGAAGCACTTCGCCAAATAATAAAATTAAGAAAGTAACCAGAATTACTTCGAGCGTAAATTTAAAAGCTGGTGAACCTACATTGGCAAAAATATTTTGTCCTATATACGCAAATAGGATCACTACTCCGATATTGAAGAAGTTATTTGCAACCAATAAAGTTGCTAGAAGTTTTTTAGGCTTATCTAATAAATTTGAAATAATTTTTCCTTTTGCAGGATTATCGTTTAAAGAATTGTCGATATCTTGCTGTGACAAAGAAAAAAGAGCAACTTCAGCACCAGAAACGATTGCTGAAAGAAATAACAAAATAAATATTCCGACGAAACCAATAATTAAATTGGCGTCAAGATTGGTAGAAAAAAGTAAACTGGGCTCTGGGTCCAAATTGCATAAAATTAGTTAAACATCACTCTAGAAAGGCAAATCATTAATTGGAAGCCCTTCGTTAGCAGCATCAAAGTTAGTATTTTTTGCCGACTCTACATCCTGGTTTTGTTTTGTATAAGCAGTTTCTTTTTTGGTTGTCAGAAAAGTAAACTCTGTAACCTGAATTTCGGTCGTATATTTTGTCGTTCCATCTTCTGTCTGCCACTGACGAGATTTTATTCTTCCTTCAACATAAATTTTATCTCCCTTAGAAAGATATTTTTCGCAAATCTCTGCGGCTTTATTACGCACAACCAAATTATGCCATTCTGTAGAGGTAATCTTCTCATTGGTCGTTTTATTGATATACACTTCATTTGTAGCCAGCTGAAAACGTCCGATGCAGTTTCCTCCATCAAAATAATGCATCTTTACATCATCGCCTAAATGGCCAATAAGCATCACTTTATTTAATGTTCCGTTCATAGTTTTTGGTGGTATTTCTACCAAAGATACATTTTTTTAGCAATTTATTTCTTGCTTTTCTATAAAATTATATATCGCAATAGGAAAAGGAAAGGTTTTTAATTTTTGGGAATCTATTCCGTTTTCGATTTTTTCTTGCACTTTGATTTTCCAGAATTGTATATGCAGATGCTGATGCGAAAGCTTATGTACAATGGTCGATTTACTGTAATCTTCTATACTTATAATAGTATATTCTGGAAAAATTTCATCTTTTGCTTTTTTGGAAACTTCGTTAAAACCAACAATTGATTCCGTTTCCAACAACGGAAACTCATATAAATTATGCCAGATTCCTTTTTGGGTTCTTTTCTGAATTAATGTATTTCCTAAAACATCTTCCAAAATCAGATAATTAAAATATCGATTGGTCACTTTAAGCTTTTTAGATTTTACAGGAAGCATATTTACCTTTCCTTTTTGCAATGCAGCACAACTTTCGTTAAAAACGCAAACAGAACAATCAGGGCTTTTAGGCACGCATTGCAACGCTCCAAACTCCATTATTGCCTGATTGAAAAGCGCTGGATTATCCTTTGGCATTAATTCTTGTGCCAAAGCCGCGAACTCTTTTTTAGTTGCCGGAACCGCAATATCAGATTCGATATCAAAATAACGAGCCAATACTCTAAATACGTTTCCATCAACGACAGGAACAGGTTCATTATAAGAAAAAGAAGCTATTGCCGCTGCGGTATATTCGCCTACCCCTTTAAGCTTAAGCAGTTCTTTATAAGAATCAGGGAAAATTCCATTTAAATCATTACTTATATATTGAGCTGTTTTATGAAGATTTCGAGCACGCGAATAATATCCTAAGCCTTGCCAGAGTTTCAAAACCTTCTCTTCTGGAGCATCTGCCAAATGTTTTACAGTAGGAAATTCCTTTATAAATGAGAAAAAGTAAGGCATTCCTTGCACAACTCTCGTCTGCTGAAGCATAATTTCTGAGAGCCAAATTTGGTACGGATCGACGGTTTTTCGCCATGGCAAATCGCGTTTATTCTGTAAATACCATTTTATCAATATGTTATGAAAATTCATTGCAAAATACTTAGATTGCAAAAGTAAATGTTTATGTAATTAAAATTTAACGAATTAGCTTGATTAATTATTTTTTTAATTCCTATATTTGCAAACTCAAAAAAATAGTACACCATTTATAAAATAAAATAGGAAAGAAAATGACGAAAGCAGATATCGTAGCGAAGATTTCAGAGAAACTAGGTCTTGAAAAAGGAGACGTTCAAGCAACAGTAGAAACTTTTATGGAAGAAGTTAAGACTTCTTTAGAAACTGGAGACAATGTATACTTAAGAGGTTTCGGTAGTTTTATCGTTAAAACTAGAGCTGAAAAAACTGGAAGAAACATTTCTAAAAACACTACTATTAAAATTCCAGCACACAACATTCCTGCGTTTAAACCTGCAAAAGTTTTTGTAGAAGGAGTTAAAACTAACAACGAAGCAAAATAATATTAATTAACATAAATCTGACACAATATGCCAAGTGGTAAAAAAAGAAAGAGACATAAGGTAGCTACTCACAAACGTAAGAAAAGAGCGAGAGCTAACCGCCACAAAAAGAAAAAGTAGTTTTAAACTACTTTTTTCTTTTTAAACGTTCATTGAAATTGGAGTTTGATAGTCTCAGTCACAGAATACAGTTTGCAGCTTAAACTGCTTACTGAGACTGAAAACTGGCAACTAACTCCACCGGGTTAATACCTGTTAAAATATTGTTTAATCCATCCTTACAATTCAGTTATGAGTTATGAGTTATAAGTTATGAGTTGTAAAACTTGAAACTTGAAACTTAAAACCTGAAACTAAAAGTCTGGATAAAAATTTACAGTGTGAATAAAGAATTAATCATTAGATCTAGTTCTGATGCAGTAGATTTTGCCTTATTAAAAGATGGAAAACTAATTGAATTACACAAAGAAGAAGAAAAAAGCAACTTTCAGGTTGGTGATATTTTTATTGCAAAAATCAGAAAACCAGTTGCGGGACTTAATGCTGCTTTTGTGAATGTAGGTTTCGAAAAAGATGCCTTTTTACATTATCATGATTTGGGTCCAAATCTAGCTTCTCAGCTGAAATTCATAAAACTTGTAAGCGCAGGTAAATTAAAAGATTTCTCCCTAAAAACCTTTCAGTTTGAGAAAGAGATTGACAAAGATGGCATCATTACTGATATTTTAAGTGCCAATCAATCTGTCTTAGTTCAAGTAGTTAAAGAACCTATATCAACCAAAGGCCCAAGAATAAGTGCTGAGCTTTCTCTTGCCGGAAGATTTATCGTTCTAGTTCCTTTTTCTGATCGTGTTTCTATTTCTCAAAAAATAGAAGACAAAAAAGAAAAGGATCGTCTTAAAAAACTTGTTCTATCGATCAAACCTAAAGGATTTGGTGTTATTGTTCGTACAGTAGCCGAAGGCAAAAACGTAGCCGAATTAGAAAAAGATTTGCAGAACCTGCTTGGCAGATGGTCTGCAATGTGTAAAAAATTACCAACTGCTCATCATCCATCAAAAGTATTAGGAGAGCTTAACAGAGCTTCTTCGATATTAAGAGATGTATTTAATGATACCTTCAGCGGTATTCAAATAGATGATGAAGAGTTGTACCACCAAACGAAGGAATATTTGCAAGAAATTGCACCTTCAAAACAATCGATTGTTAAGTTTTATCAATCAAATGATACTCCGATTTTTGAGAAATACAATATAGAGAGACAAATCAAAACTTCATTTGGCCGAACTGTTTCCATGAGTAAAGGTGCTTATCTTATTATTGAACACACCGAGGCTCTTCACGTTATTGACGTAAACAGCGGAAACCGTTCTAATAAAGCGACCAACCAAGAAGACACAGCCATGGAAGTAAATATGATTGCCGCAGCAGAAATCGCTAGACAGCTTCGTCTGCGTGATATGGGCGGAATAATCGTAGTTGATTTTATCGATATGTCTAATCCTGAAAACAGGAAAGTTTTGTTCGACTTCTTGCGAGAAGAAATGAGCGACGATAAAGCAAAACATAAAATATTACCGCCGAGCAAATTTGGTTTGGTCCAAATTACAAGACAGCGAGTAAGACCAGAAGTGAATATCAAAACCAGAGAGGAAGATCCTAACAAACATAATGGTGAAATTGAAGCTCCAATTTTAATCATTGATAAGATCACCGCTGATTTAGAAAGACTTTTAAAAACCCACAACAAGGTTGTGCTTAATACACATCCGTTTGTGGCTGCATACCTCAGCAAAGGTTTTCCATCATTACGTTCAAAATGGTTTTTTGAACATAAGAAATGGGTGAAAATCATACCTCGTGACGCTTACACGTACTTAGAATACCATTTCTATGACAAAAAAGGAAATGTTATTACAGAATAAAAACATCAAACCGTCCCGATGCATCAGGACGGTTTTTTTTATGCTTTTTCGGATCTCATTTTTATGTCCTATAATGGCATATAAAAAACTTCTATCAGCCATCTAATTATCTACCATACATTATGTTTGTCATATTTTAATTGATTTATATGACAGCTACTACATGTCTTTTTTCGTTAGCCAAAACAAAAAACATCCATTACCTGGTTATTCTTTTTTTGTTTTCATTCAAACTATCGGCACAAAATGACACTATTTATTTTAATTCGGAATGGAAAACTACTGTAAAAGATTCTGCTATTTATTACCGATTGAAACCTGTTAAAATAAAAACAAGAAAAGCCATTGGACGAAAAATACCATATGTAGATTCTCTTTATGTTATTAAAGATTACTATGTAAAAAATAATGCATTGCAATTTGAAGGTTACACAAAAGATGTGGAGGGAAACGATAATGTCGGAAAAGCAAAATGGTTTAAGGAAGACGGCAATGTTCTTTACTCAAGAGATTTCAACAAACCTGCTCCAGGAACATTTAGAGTGCCCAGTCCGCCAATCGCTTATATAAATTATAGCGTCACTGACAAAAGTCTTCTAACTGCAGGTTATGAATTTTGCTTACACTGCAAAACCAACAATAAACTATTTTTAGGCATTGGATACGGTCTCACAAATAGTTACAATGGGCAATATTATGGTTTACCCGATCTGCATTTATCACAAAACATCTCCATATTATTTGCAAAAATTGGAACCACCCACAAAAATGGCTATATAATGGGCGGACTATCACTAATGAATTTCATAGATTTAGGGTTTGGATATTCCTTACCGTATAATTCAGATAAAGCTCCGGCTTTTGAAGGATTTACGATGAGTCTAAATTTAAGATTTACAAGAAATAGAAAAGCTTACAGCCAATTTATAGGCTACTAAATAATTTAAAAAATGAAAACCTGCATCACTATAATCTTCTTAATGTTACTTGCTCCATTGTCAGCTCAAAATGACACAATCTTTTTTGATAAAAACTGGAAAACAAGCAACAAGGAAATAGCTTTTTATTACCGAATTAAACCTTTAAAAGTAAAAACAAAAGATGCTATAGGTTATAAAATCAAAAACATCGATTCTCTTTTTATTATTAAGGATTATTATCTAATCAATAATCAATTGCAATTTCAAGGCTATTCAAGTGATTATAAAGCGGAACAATTATTTGGCAGAGCGGAATGGTTTAACAAGGATGGAAAAATGATTGACTCCAACAATTTCGATTACAAGAAAAACACCAATAACTCAAAATTTAAAATTCCAGAATGGCCAATTATATATCTGAATTATTCAATTGCCGATAAGAGTCTTTTTACAGGCGGTCTTGAATTCTGTCTAGATTGCAAAAACAAAAACAAACTCTTTTTGGGTGCGGGATATGGAATTACAAACAGCTATAATGGCAAATATTATGGGCTTCCCGATATTCATTTATCATACAATACAGACTATCTTCTATTTGTAAAAGCAGGCAGTTCCTCAAAAAATGCTTATGCAGTAGGCGGTTTAACTGTATTTAACATGATAGATTTAGGTTTAGGATATTCGTTTGCATACAACAAGGAAAAGATTCCAACTTATGAAGGATTTACTGCTTCAATCTCGTTTCGAATTTCTAAAAACAAAAACGTGTACACGAAACTCAACATCATACAATAAACCTATTCCCTCACAATTTCAATTTTTCTTCTAATTTCATTTCCGCTGGCATCCACAACTGTAATATAATGTGTTCCCGTTGTTGGAGCAATTGGCAATTCATGAAATGTTTTTGTTGTTGCTTTATAAACATCATCTACATACCAAAACAATTCTTTATCTTTTTCGGAATAAGCCACTTTTAAAATCACAGGCTGTACATTACTATTAAAATCTTTTGTCAAATAGATTTTACTATTCGCCTTTGGATAAATAAAATCCATTGTAGTAGTTTGCGTTCCTTCGCATCCTTCTTTGAATGGCGGTAAAGGCAAATATTCGATATGCTGGCTTTTGTAATACCATGCCATAACAGGAGGCAATACAAACCAGTTTTTAGTTACAATATTATCGATACTCTCGCAACTGCTGTTTACCTGAAACTGCTCTGTTTTGTCTAAATGAATTGTTCTGTGATAAGGACAAACTTTAGTCGATTTTCCTTTTTTAGTAACCCATTGCTTAATTTTCGGGCAATTATCCTTTGCCAGATAGCCACTTAAACGGCAAACCTCAACTTCGGCCAAATCATTATAAGGCGTATCAAACCATCTTTGTCTTGGCAGCAAATTAAAAACATCGAATAAAATTGGAGCCGCACTGGTTACTCCCGTCAAAGTTGGCCTTCCCTCACCTGTCGCATTCCCAACCCAAATTCCGACCACATATCTGGAATTGGTTCCAATTGCCCAAGCATCTCGGTTTCCGAAACTTGTTCCCGTTTTCCATGCAATTTTAAGCGAACTGTCGTAAAACTTCCAAGCTTCGTCTCCTTCGGGTCTATTAACCTCTTCCATTGCGTTGTAAGTCAACCAAATTGATCCTGCACCCAAAATATTCTTCTGATCAGTTTCTGAGCCAAGATCAGGCTTAAAATCGTTTTTATAGTTGAGTTCTGTAAATTCGTTAGTTCTGTATTTCGCTTGATGCTTTGTGTAATAATTTAACGTTGAAGATAAATTGGCGTATGTTCGGCATAAATCCCATAAGTTGCTTTCGGCACCTCCTAAAATTAGCGACAAACCATAATGATCAGGCGTTTTATTAATATTCTTTAATTTAAACTTTTGAAGCTCTTCGTAAAATTTATTTACAGTAAATTCCTGAAGCATTAAAACTGCGGGAATATTTAACGAACGGGACAAAGCACGATGTGCAGGCACAGCTCCGTCAAACGTTAAATTAAAATTCTGAGGCGTATATCCCGAAATCTGCGTTGGAATATCCGCCACTAAAGTATTCGGCAACAATTCGCCATCGTCAAGCATTGCGCCATACAAAAGCGGTTTTAAAATACTTCCTGTACTTCTTGGCGCATCAATAATATCAACATCTTTTTGATGGTCTTTATCCGTTGGAGAATTTCCAACATAGCTCATTACATTTCTATTCTGCACATCAATTACCAAAATGGCCAGATTATGAACTTCATTTTGTTTGTACTGATTATAATAATATCGTGCAATTTGATTAACTCTATTCTGCAAAGCATAATCAATTGTAGTTTTTACCCTTGTTCCTTCTTCATCTTTTGCCACTCTCTGCAATAAATGAGGCGCAATTTGAGGAAGATCATACGGTTTTTGAGGAAGAGGCTCTTCTACAGAAAGTTCATACGTCTGCTTGTCGATTATGCCTTCCTGATGAAGTTTTAGCAGAAGCCGGTTTCGTTTGTTTAATAATTTTATCTGATTCTTTCCTGGATAAATTAAACTTGGCGCATTGGGCAAAACGGCTAAAACTGCATTTTCCGCCCAAGATAATTGATTGGATTGTACGCCAAAGTAACGCCATGAAGCCATTTCTAATCCAACAACATTCCCTCCAAATGGTGCATGCGCTGCATACATTTCAAGAATTTCATTTTTAGAATAACCTAATTCTAATCTTGTAGCGAGAATAATTTCTATTATTTTTTCGAAATAGGTTCTGTTTTTTCCTTTTCGAGAAAGTCTGATTACTTGTTGCGTCAACGTACTTCCTCCTCTGACTACTTTTCCTGCTTTTCTATTTTGTTTAAAAGCATTTATCATCGCACCTGGATTAAATCCCGGATGTTTATAGAAATATTCGTCTTCAAAATAAACGATACATTTCTTGAATTTGTCAGGAACGCTATCCTGTGCAGGAAACCGCCATTGTCCGTCACGAGCAATTTTAGCTCCTAGAAGTTCGCCTTCTCTGCTTTCTATTACGGTTGAATACGGTTCTTTGAATAAAGTTCGAGGTATTGAAAAATAGTAAATCAGCAAAAGCAGAAATGCAATTGCTGATTTTAGTTTATTTTTTTCAATCCAGTTTATAATTCGCTGGAGGAATGCTTTTAATTTATTTTTCAATACTTATTTTTTTTTCACCGCAAAGGCGCAAAGATTTACGCAATCCCGATAGCTATCGGGACGCAAAATTTTTCTCTCGCAGATTGAGCAGATTTATTTTATCTGTTTGATCTGCAAAATCTGCGGGAGACTTTTTTTCTCAAAGCTCACAAAGTTTTTTTGCCACAGATTACGCGGATTAAAAGTTTTTTTTATTCGCCACGAATTTAAATTATGACAAATTAATTTGTGAATTCGTGGCTAACAACTTTACTTCACAACCTCAACCCAGAATCCTTTTGTTCTAGCTAAGAACGTATTATCATACATCGCTTCGCATTGCAATCCAGGTAAATAATAATTTCCTAAATACGATGCGTTCAATAGAATTTTGAAAACTTTGGTTTCTCTCGCTTTCATTCCGAAATAGAAATTCGTTCTGTCGTCACGAATGTCGATATAATCAGCAATATTATTTACAGCATCTCCATAATCTGTGAAACGAGTATTAACAATTTCGAATCCAGAAGGCAGAATTTGCGATAACGCTACGTTTTGAACACTTTCTCCTCTTTGGTTTTTAATTGTAACCTCCGCAACAAATTCAGTTCCTTGATTAATTTTTGAAACATTGATTACGCTTCCTTTTCTATTCTTAAAAACAATAGAAGCAGTGACATCACTTTGAACCGCATTTTCTTGTCCTATTGGCAATATTCCAGTATTCAATACACGAACATAAACTGTATTCGCCTTATTGTTTTTCAAGGCAATACTGTTTGTACCAGAAGCAACAGACAAACTGCGATCTGCAACCGATTTACCTGTATTTATCGTCTCTCCTTTTCCGTTTTTACTAAACTGAATATTGATTCCTTTTGGACCATTACTCACAGCAAATTTTGACATTGCATATAAACAATAAGCCGTTGTCTGGGTACTCATCCATTGGTTAGCTGACATTTCTTTGGCTAGTTTTGTGGCCGTTACAAATGCTTTCTGCTTTTGGTCTAATAAAAGCATGGTTTCTAAAGCCATTGCTCTATTTCTTTCGCTTGAACCATAATAGTAATAACTGTAGCCATCTGAACTTCCGTCGATACTCGTTCTTAAAAATAAACTCTGTCCAGCAGATTTTTGTCCTGCCAAAACATAAGCCGCAGCCAAACGAAGCATACTTTCATTCGAAATTCCTTTTGTCTCTCGAAGTCTATTCATTGATGATAAATCTGCATTTCCTGCTAAAGCTAAAGTGTACAAACGATATGCTTGCGCTAAGTCATTTCCGTATTTTGGTTCAAATCGCCATTGTTTTGCTTCTTTCTGCTGATAACCTAACCATTTCGATTTAAAGTTTATTGGCAGTACATATCCTTTTTTCTCTGCTTCAATCAAGAAATGTCCTGCGTAAGAAGTTCCCCAATCGTCTGCAATTGCATTTCCTTGCCAATACGGCATTCCGCCATTTGATAATTGGAAATTACCCAATCTCGCAATTCCTGCAGCAATATTTTTCTGAATCAGATCTTTGCGTTTCGCATCAATATCAGCCACATCACCCAAATACAATTGTGGGAAAACTGACGAAGTAGTCTGTTCTACACAGCCATGAGGATACTGAATTAAGAACTGTAATCTTCCGTTCAGATTCATAGATGGCATAGACGAAACTTCTAATCTTGCTTTGTTACTTCCTGCAATTCCGAAAGTTTTCCATGAAATTGTTTTAGTGCTATTTGGCGTTAAAACAACATCTGTAAAAGTACTCGTAACCGGATTCGGGTTCGTCATATCGATTTCAACATCATAAACTGATTTCTCGCTTCCAGAAGTTGCGATTACCTGAACTTTTGCAATTCCAGTCGCAGAACCAACAACCAAATTAAAATACGCCATTTTTTCATCAGGCTGTGCAAAATTTAGTTTTTGAACCGCACTTCCCGCAACTTTCAATCCGTTGCTTGTTTTTACCTGAACTGTTACGTTTTTAATCTTTTTTTCAGTTGCAAAAACCGTCACAGGCAATGTCACTTTTTCTGATGGCGAAATTTTTCTTGGCAGCGAAGCTAAAACCATCAACGGACTCTTAACTTGTGTTGCTTTTTCAACGCTTCCGTAAGCGCTTGTATTTGCATCTCCCGCCACAACCATTGTTCGAACTGAACCAATGTATTTTGGCAATTTTAACTGATGTGATTTTGTTTCGCCTTTTCCTAATTTGAATGGCCCGTAATACAGCACTACAGGTTTAAAACGGTTGGCTTTTTTAGCTTTTCCGCCTCCTAAATCCTGATCACCACCAATACTGAAAATCTGGTTTATTTTTCCGCCATAAGCGCCAATTACATCATCGTAAACGTCCCAAGTTTTTACTCCAAGTGCTTCACGAACATAGAAACTATCCCAAGCATTTGGTGTTTTAAAACGAGTTAAATCTAGAAGGCCTTCATCTACAACGGCAATTGTATACGTCATTTCTTTACCTGATTTCTCCCCTACTTTTACTGTAAATGGCTGTTCTGGTCTTAATACATCTGGCATATTAAGTGTTGGTGCCAAAATGGTATTTTTATCTACAACTTCAATTGGCACAATTCCGTACATACGAATTGGCGAATCGTTTTTAGTAGAAGCGTGAGGCTGTAATAATGTAATGTTGAAATATACATTGGGCGCCATTGCTCCTGTAATTGGAACCTCAACTTTAGTTTCTCCTTTTTTAGTCTCAGCCCAAATAGTCTGCACTACTCTTGAACCGTTTTCTACAGAAATTAAAGCACGTCCGCCTTCACTTGAAGGGAACGAAATCTGTGCTTTTTCTCCAACAGCATAATTCTTTTTATCTGTAGAAAAAACCAACATATTCGCTGTAGAAGCGTCTCTGTTGCGTGTTTTTCCAGACCAGATTGGCCAATCGATATTTACCGTTAAAGAAGTTGCATGTCCGCTTTCTCCGTCTTCAATACGAATTAAGTAACGCCCCCATTCCTCATCTGTTAAAGCAAACTGGAAACTTCCTTTTCCGCTTGAATCTGTATTGATTACAAAGGTTTTGTATGAAGTCGTTGCATTTGACGAATTATAATTGGACAAATTATCGCTTGAAGAATCCCACCACCATCTCCAGTCTACTTTATAAACTCTTACTTCAAGATTACGAACTGATTTTGGTCTTCCGTTTTCATCAACTGTAACTACATCAAAACGATTGTTTGCTCGCGTTTCAAGCATGCTGTACTTGTTCAGTTCTGGCGTTTTAAGTCCAACATAAGTTTTGTACGGAGAATAAGTTGTTGACATCACATCCGTACTAAAATCTCCGCCTTCTTCATATACTTTTGTAATGAATGAAGCGCGAAGCATTCCCGGTGCCTGACCTTGCAATCTTGGCTGAATGTTTACTGATGCTTTTCCATTTTCGTTTAATTTCCCAGAGAAAACATTGATTTCTTCTGTACTGAATTGACGTGCCAAATCATCAAAAGTATATTTTTCATAACCTTTAAAAGTAGTTGCCTGCTGAGAGAATTTCGCCTGCATCTCTACATTCAAATTCTTGGCAATTGCGCCGTGAAGCCACGTTACTTCAAGATTATCCGTGTTTGGATAAGAAGCCGAAAGTGTTTTTCTGCTAAAGGTATTTTTGATTTTTAAACGATTTGGTTTAATCGTTTCAATCTTAATGCTCTTATAGAATTTAGCTCCACCAACGCTCACCATCGCTTCCCAGTTTCCTGTTGGCGCATCCTGATTTGTTGGCACTATAAAGGCATAATGATTTAAATCATTTGTTTTTTGAACGGTTTGATAAACTGTTTTACCATTCGGATCGTTTAATCTGAATTTGATTGGATGCGATTTCGGAAGTTTATTAGCGGCATCATTCAAAATAAATGACAAATACAAATTATCTCCTGGACGCCAAACGCCTCTTTCTCCGTAAATAAATCCTTTTAAGCCTTTTTGTAAAGTCTCACCTGAAACATCAAAATTACTTACTGATAACGAAAGTCCGTCATCCAGCTTTACGTAAGTCGACTGATCGCCTAAAGTTACAATTGCGAAATAGGCAAATTTATCCAATTGGAAAGATGCAATACCTTCGCTGCTTGTTGCTTCTGTTGCAATTTTTTGTTGTTGGAAGTTGTATAAATCTACTCTTGCGTTTGAAACTGGCTCAGTTGTAACGATATTGTTTACAGCAAATAGATACGATTTATTTTCGCCTCTTTTTGCAATAACTCCTAAATCTGAAGCTAAAATATTAGTTGCAATTCTTGCATTGTAATAGTAAGAGCCTGTACAAGGATCTTGGCTTTCTCTCCAATCGTAATCATCATAATAGTAATAATCGTCGTAAGAGTTTCCGCTGTAATTCACGTCGTTTTCATCTACTTCTTCCTCCTCCGCTTCGTCGTCATTTCCTTCTGATGTTTCGCATTTATAAAGCGAATATTTCTTTTTATAAACAAATTCAACTCTGTAAATTGCGCCTGGTTCTGGCTTGATAATTTTAGATAAATCTAAGGCATATGTATTCCATTTAGAGAGATTTACGAGCGTGCTTTCCCTTAAATTCAGCGTAGTTTTGGCAATTGGCTGTGCTACTTTCTTTAGGTTTTGCCCTCCATTTAATTCGTTGTATTGAAGAAACTGCAAGATATTATTTTTGTAAATCTTATACACTTTTACATCAACAGCGCTTAAGTTTACAGCTTCGAAATTTAATTTTAAATTGTTTGAACTTGGCAGAATCGTTCCATTTTTTACAAAACGAACATTTGGTTTGATCTGATCAAAAGAGATTTTCTCACTATAATTGTTTTCCAGTTTTTTACCGTACTGGCTTTCTATTCCCTGAAAAACTTCCAACAATAATTCACCCGTTACAACTTGTTCTGGCTCTTCGTCTGGCACATATTCAACTACTTCTTCTGCAACTGTGGCAGCTGAATCTACAGCAACTGCGGCTGAATCAACCACAACAGCAGCCGAATCTACAGCGACGGCAGCTGGCTCTTCTGCAACTACTGCTACGGGTTCTTCTTTTTTAGGCGCGTTTTGATTCGTAAAATATACTTTAAGTAAATTCCCTTGTGTAGAAAATTTCAGATTATTAGTGTTTTGAATCGAAACCAATCCAGCAAAATCCTGTCCTTTTTCTAAAGGTTCTGAGAAATTAATTAAAACCTGCTGATTGTTTCCGTCTGGAACTTCAACTTTTATAACTTTAAATTCATTGATGCTTGTAATCGGGAAATCAATTTGTCCTTTCTGATCAATATCGAAATCACTTCCATCATAAATAATTTCCAAGTTTGAAGCTTCTGTTTGACGCTGAATACTATCAATTATAAAACGGAATTCTTTTGCCGGACCAGATACTTTCTCAAATTTAATTTTAAGATTATTTCCATTGTGTTTGGCTTCAACCAGTTTTTGAGCGGTTTCCAAATCAATATTATCAGCTGTTTTTAAAACGCAGTTTAAATATTGATATTCTTTGCTGTACGACTGAATATCGCCTGTATTAATGGTAAAATCCTGTTTTACTGTTTTGACTGTAAAATTGAATTTCGAAAGTTCCTTTTCTTTCTCTTTTGGAATCGCAGTCAGTTTATCTAAGTTTAAAGTAACCTGATATTCTGTTCCCATTTTAAGTTTTTTCTCTGGAATAAAAGCCAAAGTATTTGTCGAAAGTGCAATCACTTTTCCGCTTACACTGGGCGAAATATCAAACAAATCGCTGTCTAATTCCTGATTAGGTTTCCAATCGTTTTTATCGAAAGCCAAAACCACACGGATATCAGAATCTGCAGAAACGATACCGCCAGTAAAACTAGTAATGTAATCTTTGAATAACGAAAAATCAGAATTGAAATCTGCAGCTGATTTGCGTCCACAGGATTCAAATATAAAAACCACTAAAAATACGAGAAATAATCCTTTTGCCTTCACTTTTATTGAGAGTTAAATGGTTAACAAATTCAAAATTTAATAGATTTTACTGCTATAAGATGCAACAGAAAAATACAAATTAAATCACGATAAAAGTAAATTATTTCTTGATTTATTTAAGAAGAAAATTCTCTAATAATGATTATTTAACTTTTGTTGAAGTTTTATCATTGCTCTCAAAGCTCAGAACCTAATTTTGACAAAACTTTATCCATTTCAAGAAAGTGTACTTCGGTATTTGAGGAATAATGCATTTGATTGCCATTTATGACAACAATTACATCATCTGAATAATTTCCATAGAATTTTATTCCTTCAAGCCATTGCCTGAAAAAAACTCCTTTATTTGAAAAATTCTGAGTAATGAAATCTAATTCATTTGGTTCGATTTCATAAAATGTATCACAAGTAAAATCTAATGCAAAACTTGCTTGTAAATACGCCATTGCAGTGAAAAAATCTGTTAATGTTTCTGTTTCCAGACTCCATTCTTTTTCATCATAACTCATGTAAACTGGAGGATTAGATTTTGACAAATCCTCTTTGTGAATTCCCCAAACGCATGCCTTTTGATTTTCAGAATAAAATATCAAATAATCATCGTTTTTATAGTATTGAAAACGTTCTGGAACAATCAACAAATCCTGTGTATGATTTAAGTTTTGAATTTTACCTAATTCAGCATAATAATCAACAAAAACTTTAGGAAGCTGTCTGAATATATCTTTTACGACTTGAATTTCATCGTTTGTAAAACCATTTGGCTCTGCAATATGAAATAGCTTTTTTATTACTGAAAAATCTGTCATGTTATTTAGTATTATTTACGTCTTTCGAGAAAGAAACGTTTCATTAAATCGGCAGCTTCGTTTGCCATTACACCAGAAACAACAGTAGTTTTAGGATGCAGTTTTGTTCCCATATTAATAAAACCGCGTTGTTCATCTCGCGCACCAAAAACGATTTTAGAAATCTGGCTCCAATACAAAGCTCCTGCACACATTTGGCAAGGCTCGAGTGTTACATAAAGCGTACAGTCTTTTAAATATTTTCCGCCAAGAAAGTTTGCCGCTGCGGTAATGGACTGCATTTCGGCATGAGCCGTAACATCATTTAGCAATTCTGTCAAATTATGACTTCTTGCAATAACTTTATCGGCTACAACTATAACAGCACCAACAGGAATTTCGCCTTTTTCAAAAGCTGCTTCTGCTTCCTGCAAAGCTTTTTTCATGAAATATTCGTCAGTAAAAGGATTTTCCATAGATGCAAAAATAGGATTTTAGAACTTATTTTTTATTACTTTTAAATCGTGATAATAGAATATGGAAAGAAAACATAAAATAACTGTTCAGACAAACTGCAAATTGTTTTTGCCAATGCTGTCTGCGGTTATAACTGCACTTTTTTTCGGCTGTCAAAACAAAGAAGATAAAAAACAAGAAATTAAAAATGTTGAAGTTGTCACAAATATTTCAGCAACAAAATCACAAACTGTAGATACTACTATAAGCAGAAAGAAATTAGAACAAACGCAATCGCCTACACTAAAAGTTGAACAAGCTACATTAAAGAAAAATATACTAACAGTATCTGGAGAATCTACCAAAGATAAATCTTCTGAACCTGATAAAGTAAAAAAAGATGATCCAGCATCATCCCTAAAACCCTTTTCAAGTTCTAACGCTGAGTTCCCAGGCGGTATCGACCAATTTCATACTTTCTTCATGAAAGAATATAAAAAGCCAGAAAATGTAAATTACTGGAAACTTAATTTTACGCTTGCATTTGCTGTAGAAAAAAACGGAAGTGTTTCATTTCTTGAATGTTCTCCAGCAGTTGAAGAACCTTTAGAAAAAGAAATTATCAGAGTTTTAAGTTTATGCCCGAAATGGCAGCCGGGAGAATCAAATGGAAAAAAAGTCAGAATGCAATATTCTGTTCCTATTTTATTGAAGTAGACTCGGCAAGAAAATTAAATTTAAAACCGTAAATTTGCTTTTTACCATACAATGAAAAGCGATTTACTTTCTAACATATACAATCCTGCCGATTTGCGTCTTTTAAAAGAAGAACAGCTTGCTCAAGTTGCTCAAGAACTTCGTCAGTTTATTATTGATATTGTTTCTGTAAAAGAAGGTCATTTAGGAGCAAGTTTGGGCGTTGTAGAACTTACAATTGCTTTGCATTATGTTTTTAATACACCAGATGATTTATTGGTTTGGGATGTTGGGCATCAGGCGTACGGACATAAAATCCTGACCGAAAGAAGAGAAATTTTTCATACCAATAGACAGATTGGAGGAGTTTCGGGTTTTCCGAAAAGAAGCGAAAGTGTTTACGATACCTTTGGTGTTGGACATTCTTCCACTTCGATTTCTGCAGCACTCGGAATGGCGATTGCTTCTAAATTAAAAGGCGATTTCGATAAAGAACATATTGCAGTAATCGGCGATGCTTCTATTGCCAGCGGAATGGCTTTTGAAGGTTTAAATCATGCTGGAGTTACAGATGCCAATATTTTAGTGATTCTAAACGATAACGCCATCGGAATTGATCCGAGCGTTGGTGCTTTGAAAAAATATCTTACCTCGGTTAAAAACGGAAAAAATCCGCGACAAAATAATATTATTAAATCTTTGAATTTTGATTATTCAGGGCCAATAGACGGTCATGATCTTCCTAAATTGATCAAAGAATTAAATCGCCTTAAAAAGATAAAAGGTCCAAAATTCCTTCATATTGTAACTACCAAAGGAAAAGGATTGCAGCAGGCAGAAGAAAATCAGGTAAAATATCATGCGCCTGGAAAATTTGATGCCTCGACTGGAGAAATTCATTTAAAATCTGAAGAAAATCTTCCGCCCAAATTTCAAGATGTTTTTGGCTTGACTATTTTAGATTTAGCCAGAAAAAATGAAAAAATAATCGGAATCACACCTGCAATGCCATCTGGAAGTTCATTAAAATTTATGATGGACGAATTCCCAGAACGTGCTTTTGATGTAGGCATTGCCGAACAGCATGCAGTAACGCTTGCAGCAGGAATGGCCACTCAGGGTATGATTGTATATTGCAATATTTACTCCACATTTTTACAGCGCGCTTACGATCAGGTTATTCATGATGTAGCGTTGCAAAATTTACCTGTAATTTTTTGTTTGGATCGTGCCGGATTAGTCGGTGAAGATGGTGCAACACATCATGGTGTTTTTGATATCGCTTATCTGCGTTCAATCCCGAATATGGTGATCTACGCTCCGCTGAACGAAATTGAACTGCAAAACATTCTATATACGGTTCAATTTGGAATAGATCATCCTATTGCGATTCGATATCCAAGAGGTCGTGGAGTCTTACCAAATTGGGAAGTAGAAAATTTCGGACATTACAAAAAAATAAATTGGAACGAAGCAAAATGCTTGAAAGATGGTACGAAAGTTGCTGTGCTATCGGCCGGAACAATTGGAAATAATGTTATAGAAGCGCTAAAAGAATCAACCCATTCCAACGAAATTGCCCACTATAACTTTAGTTTTATTAAACCACTAGACATCAATACATTAAAAACCATTTTTTCAACTTTTGAACGTATAATTACTATTGAAGACGGGGTTAAAAATGGTGGTTTTGGAAGCGCAGTTTTAGAGTTTGCAGCATCACATAATTTTAAGAATTCTATTAAAATTTTGGGTGTTCCAGACGAGTTTATCGAACATGGAACCGTAAATCAACTGCAAGAATTGTGTAAAATTGACGTTAAAAGTTTAATAAATCTTTTTTCTAACGGTTCAAAATAATTATTTTGCGAAACCAAAAAAAAATTACCTAAATGAAATTATTGCGTTCTACCCTTTTGCTATTATTGCTTTTGTGTACTTCTAATAACTTTGCCCAGATTATACAAACCACTTTAAGCCCAAATCAAGCACCTAAACCGCCATCCAACTGGAGCAAAAAAAATCAATTAGGGTTTGACATTTCCGAAATTGCTTTTGTAAACTGGAGTGCTGGGGGAACAAGTTCTATTTCAGGTTTATTTAAAGGTGAATTTAATAGAACTTACACAAAGAAAAATCATAAATGGGTAAACGAGCTTATCGTAAAATATGGTTTAAACAAACAAGACGGAATTGAGTTAAGAAAAACAGACGATGCTTTTCAGTTCAACTCAACTTATGGTTTTAGAAAAGATACGGCTTCAAACTGGTATTACTCTTCTAAATTAAACTTCAACACACAATTTACAGACGGTTATAATTATCCAAACCGAGATGTCGCGATCTCTAGACCTTTTGCGCCAGCTTATATCTTTCTGGGAGCCGGAGCAGAGAATTCAAATAAAGAAAAAAACAGAGTATTTTACTTCTCTCCTATTACATTAAAAACTACTTTAGTACTTGATCAATATCTTGCCAATCAAGGTTCTTTCGGGGTTAAAAAAGCGGTTTATGCGCCAGACCCGCTAGATCCTACACAACAGATATTAATTGAAGAAGGCCAAAAAGTAAAAGCCGAATTTGGTATACTTTTTACAGCTTATATGAAAAACGAAATCTATAAAAACGTTTTTTATGAAAACAGATTAAGCTTGTATACCGATTACCTAAACAAATTCGGAAATGTCGATATTGATTATGATACACGCCTTGATCTTGTTGTCAACGCATATGTAAAAGCAAATATAGGCGTTCACTTAATTTATGACGACGATATTAAAACAAAAAAAGATGTGGTTGACCCAACTACAGGAGCAACGACTCAGGTAAATGACGGACCAAGAATGCAGCTAAGACAAGTTCTTGGCGTTGGTTTGGTTTACGCTTTCAAATAAATAAAATAAGAATTAAAAAAATGCCTCTTTCATGAAATCTTGGAAGAGGCATTTTTTATTTTAAATGAAAATCAATTAACGTTTTTTCTGTCCTTGAATGGTTTCATACAATTCAAGTGCATTTCCATCTGTAAGAAGCGAAACATAATGACAGATATGCAATAAACGTTCGTATAGATTGGTTTTCTCTAAATGATGTTTCTCTGGCAACATTTTCAAAATCAGTTTATCGTAGTTTGAAGCCGTTCCTTCATATTTATTATTGAATGCTGTTATGAATTTATCCAATAATGTTTGAATGATTTGATAACCGACAATTTCTTTTTCAATCACTTCACGGCTCTGATAGATTTTATCAACACTAAGTTTGATAATATCATTCATTTGTGCTTTGTACTTGCTTTTATCTGTTAATGCATACGGGAAGTTTCCAGCCAAAATTGCTTCTTCATTTTCAACAAAAACATTTACCGCATCATTAATTAAAGTACCAATTGCCAAAGCTCGCAAATAACTAATGCGATCTTCTTTTGTAGTTAAAGATTTATATTTAGAAACTCCAATATTGTCTTTTACCAAATTAATCAAATACTCTAAGGCAAAATCTTCAGAAACCAAACCTAAATTGATTCCGTCCTCAAAATCGATAATTGTGTAACAGATATCATCTGCTGCTTCGACCAAATAAGCCAATGGATGTCTTTCAAAACCAATATCTTCACCAGATTTATTGGCAATCATTCCCATATCTTTGGCCACTTCTTCAAAGAATAATTTATCCGACTGAAAGAATCCGTACTTTTTATCGGCAATATTATTGGTCGGTTTTTTTGGAAGACTTTCTTTTGGATACTTCATAAATGCGCCTAAGGTTGCATACGAAATACGAAGTCCTCCCTCAATTCCGGGGCGACTTGCTGTTAATACAGAAAATCCGTTAGCATTGCCTTCAAAATCAATCAAATCCTGCCATTGTTTATCGGTAAGCTGGTTTCTATATTTCTGACCATTTCCAATAGAAAAATATTCACCAATTGCTTTTTCTCCAGAATGTCCAAAAGGCGGATTCCCAATATCATGCGCCAATGACGCTGCGGCAACAATTGCTCCAAAATCATTCATGTGATAACCGTGAACTTCTTTTAGATAAGGATACTTTTCAATGATTTTTTTTCCAACCAAACGCCCAAGCGAACGTCCAACAACAGAAACTTCCAAACTATGCGTTAAACGCGTATGCACGAAATCTGTCTTAGAAAGCGGAATAACTTGTGTTTTATCTTGTAAACTTCTAAAAGCGGAAGAAAATATAATTCGGTCATAATCTACCTCAAATCCTAAACGAGTATCATCTTGTTCTACGCGTAATCTTTTGCTTGTATCTCCCTGACGTTTTAATGATAAAAGTTGTTCCCAGTTCATTGTTGAATTTTAGATATTAGATTGATGATTTTAGATTAATCATCGAGACTTCAAAAATACATTTTATTTTTAGGATAAAATATGGCTCAGATTAATTTGATTAGAAGATTAAATGTTTTCTTTGCCACGAATTTTAGTTTTCCATAATATCACCAAACAAAAAAAGCACTCCAAGTTGGAGTGCTTTCATATTATAAGAAATCAAAAATTAAAAGTTTTTAGAAATTCCGATGTTTACTGTTTTTCCAAAATTGACGAAGAATTTGCTATAATCAGAATCATATCCTTCATCATCAAGATCATAGCTTAATGTTTCATATCCTAAACCACCAATACTAAAGTTTAAACCAAAACCTTTTTTCATATTGATAAAAAGCGCAGGAGTTATACCAGTGTAAATCCCGTTACCCCCATTGGTAGAAGTAAGTGATCCATTATCATAATATTTATTTTTCTGATTTTGATAACCGATGCCTAAATCTGAAAAAACTGAAAAAGTTTCGTTTAACGGAACTGTGTAACGTACAAACGCACCTGCTTTATATGCAGTGTATTTTCCTTCTCCATCTTCAATACTAGATTTTGAATACGTTAAAGAAAGCTCAGCTCCAACTGTCCAGTTCTCATGAAATTGATACCCTACTTTTGGAGAAAAAGCAAGTGCATCTGTTTTGGTCGGCGAAATTTCGCGCTCATTTTTTTCAGAGTTATAACTAAAATTTCCACCAACTAAAATTGTTCCCTTTTGGGCATTTGCAAAGCTAACTATAGCTAATGCAAGAATAAGTAGCATTTTTTTCATATATGGTATTTATTAAGATTTCATACAGCAAACAATTAAAATACCAACATCGAATCGCAATAATTTTCTTAACGATTAATTAAAAAACACTCATTTCAAACAGATTAAAAATTAAAATAACACTAAGAAATGGTTATAAAAAAAGCGCCCCATTTGGAGCGCTTTCTGAAATTGAATATAAAAACTAAAGATTAGAAGTTTTTAGAGATTCCAATGCTTGCTGTTTTACCAAAATTGAAATTAAATCTGCTAACATCTGGACCGTTGTTATCATAATTTAATGTTTCGTAACCTAAACCACCAATGCTGAAGTTAAGACCGAAACCATTTTTCATGTTAATAAAAAGAGCTGGAGTTACACCAATATACATTCCATCTGCTTTATATTTTGTGTAGTTTGATCCAACGTAATCTTTTTCAGTTTGATTTTGGAAACCAGCTCCTAAATCTGCGAATACTGAGAAAGTTTGGCTTAATGGCATTGTGTAACGTACAAATGCACCAAATTTAGAACTGTTTGTTTTGTATTCATTTACACCTTGATCATCTTTTGAAGAAGCAACTGTAAACTCACCTCCAACTGTCCAGTTTTCGTGAAATTGGTAACCTACTTTTGGAGAAAAAGCAAATTCATTTGATTTTCTTTCTGCATTACCAAAATCTCTTGTTTCAGAAGAATAAGAGATGTTTCCACCTACTAATACTGTTCCTTTTTGTGCGTTTGCAAAACTGCAGATAGCTAAAGCAGCCATCACTAACATTTTTTTCATAATTTGGGTTTTATTTTAATTTTAGCATTCCCTTAACAATAACAATGCCGTGAATGCAGGGCTGCCCATTTTTTTTATGATTACTTTAAAAGATAAAATTTTAGCAATCGAGATTATTTCTGTTTACTTTTGTAGCAAATAAAAAGTCATGTCGATAGAAGTAAACAGCATATCAAAAAGTTACGGAGAGCAAAAAGCTTTAAATGAAATCTCTTTTAAAATTGAGAAAGGAGAAATCGTAGGATTTCTTGGTCCAAACGGAGCTGGAAAATCTACGTTGATGAAAATTTTGACCACTTATTTACTTGCCGATAGTGGCTCAGCCCTTGTAAATGGTCACGATGTCATGACAAACGCAAAAGAGGTGCAACGCTCGATTGGGTACTTACCAGAACATAATCCGTTGTATTTGGACTTGTATGTTCGTGAGTATTTGGCATTTAATGCCGATGTTTATAACGTGCCAAAATCAAGAATCGAAGAAGTAATTCAACTGACAGGACTGACACCAGAAAGCCATAAAAAGATTGGACAGCTTTCTAAAGGATACCGTCAGCGCGTCGGATTGGCAAATGCTTTGCTTCACGATCCAGAAGTTTTAATTTTGGACGAACCAACTACCGGGCTGGATCCGAATCAGTTAATGGAAATTCGTAATGTGATCAAAAATGCGGGAAAAAATAAAACAGTTTTTTTATCCACACACATTATGCAGGAAGTCGAAGCAATTTGCGATCGTGTCATAATTATAGACAAAGGACAAATTGTTGCAGACAATAAATTAGACCATTTGGTAACTGCCGACAAAGAGCAAGTTATTGAAGTAGAGTTTGATTACAAAGTTGAAGAACAGCTTTTGGCTAAACTAGAAAATATTTCCTCGTACATAAATACACATGACATGACATGGGAACTAACTTTTGTTACAGACAAAGATATGCGTCCTGCCATCTTTGACTTTGCCAACGAAAATGGATTAAAAACTTTACAATTGAATCAGAAAAATAAAAATCTGGAAGCTGTTTTTAGAGAAATTACTAAGTAAGTTTTCAGTCACAGTCACGATCTTCAGTTAGAAAAGCGGTTTGTTTTATAAAACAAACCGCTTTTTTATTCCTTACTATACCCTCTTCTCTACCAAATTAAGGATTTTTCAATAAATATTTACTATTTTTATTTAGACTTGTTATAAATAATATTATATTTGGCAAATCAAATTTAAATGTCATGTATAGCTCAATAGTGGTAATGCATTTATAACAAATTTAATTTCGTTCTTTAAATACCTTGTTTTTTGTTTTTTTTTGTGTTAGTCAAGAGCCTGTTCCTTCAAACAGGCTCTTCTACTTTTATAAGGTTTATATTTTTGAAAGCACTTCTCGCATTTCCTCAATTACAAGTTTCACATCATCTTCTGTAGTTCTCCAATTTACAAAAGAAGCGCGAATACCTTTTCTGTTTTGATAAACTGTAGGCGTCATAAATACTTTTCCTGTATCATTCAATACAGATAAAAACTGGCTCACTTTTTCCTGATTGTGTTCTCCTTTCAACGTAAAGCAGACATTATTCAAACGAATTGGTGCTAAAAGTTCAAAATCATTTTCTATTAAAGCATTTCCAAAATGCAAAGCCAATGCTGTGCTATCTTCAATAAGATTTCTAAAACCTTCTTTTCCGTAAGCCTTAAGCGAAAACCACACAGGGAGTGCACGCAAGCGGCGTGAATTTTCGGGAAGCACATTTAGATAATTAAAGTTCTCCAGTGCATTTCCTAAATAAGGCGCATTTGAATTCTGAAAAGTTTCAATCTGAAGATTAATGTGTTCTTTTTTAATCAAATAAAAAGCACTTTCATATGGCACATTCAGCCATTTATGACAATCAATAGTAATACTGTCAGCGCCCTCCCAGCCTTTTACATAGTGTTTGTATTTTTCCGAAACAGCAGCAAATCCGCCAAAAGCACCATCAATATGCCACCAGAAATTGTATTTTTCTTTTAGTGTTGCAATGGCTTCAAAATCATCAAAATCGGCAGTATTTACCGTTCCTGCACTCGAAATAAGGATAAAAGGTTTTCCGTTTAAAGCTTTGATTTTTTCTTCTAAATCAACAATATCCAAAGCCTCACGGTTCCCTTCAATTGTTTTTACAACCGTATAATTCTGGCTTCCAATTCCTAAAAGCGACAAACATTTTATAGAAGAAGAATGGGGTGTCGCTGTTAAGATATTGATTGGTTCTGAAACTCCGTTTTTAGCAAAATCTTTCCCTGACTGTTTCCCAAACCATTGTCGGGCAACTCCAAGAGAAGTGAAATTTGACATCGTCGCGCCTGTAACGAATCCGCCTAAAAATGAATCAGGAAGCTCTAATAATTGCAATAATAAATTAATAGTTTCAAATTCTATTAAAGCTGAATTCCCGCCTTGGGATGTAACTGACTGCGTGTTTTGATCGTAAACCGATGCCAGCCAGTCTCCTACTATAGAGGCTGGTGTTGAACCTCCTGTTACAAATCCCCAATATCTTGGACCTGGCGAAGAAACTATCAAAGGAGCCAATCTTTCATTAAATTCTTTTAAAGCTTCAATAGATCCCAAACCCAATTCGTTTAAGACTGTTTTAGGATCAATCGAATAAGTATTCGATGTGGGAATATTTTCGATATTATTGAGAAAATCAATTCCCTGCTGTTTTGTTTTTTCTAAAATATTCTCAAAATTATTGAGATCATGCTGTAATATTGAATTCATAAGTTTGTTGTATTAGTTATGTCGCACAGATTGCGCGGATGAGAAAGATTAATAAAAAATTGTGTGTTTTTAAAGAAAAGCTACCACTTCGTTTTCTCTGAGAATCTCGAAACCATCATCGAGCAGATTACATCTCCGTTTGCATTTAATAAAGTAGCAATTGGATCTACCAGTGTCCCTAGAATCATGGCAACTGGCAAAGCTTGTTCCATAGGAAAACCATAAACTGTTATCGCTAAAATTTCACCAATATAACCTCCGTTCGGGATTCCTCCTTCGACAATCGAAACGATAACTGTAATTCCGAGTGCCAAAAGAATCGTCATAGGGTCTGAAAAATCTTTACCAAACATGGCAAATAAAAAAGTTATTTTTAAGATAGATGACATGCTCGAACCGTCTTTATGCAAAGGCGCTCCAAGCGGAATCACTAAGTTTCTAACATGTGCTGGAATTTCCATTTTTTCTGCTGCAGCTAAATTGGCTGGAATCGTTGCGATACTACTGCAGGTTCCTACCGCTGTTAAAGAAGGCATTATATTGTTGCTCCAAAAAACTTTAAAAGCTCTCTTTCCGCCAGCAACAAGCGCATATAAACTGAAAAAAACAAAGAAATAGAAGACACAAGCCGCATAATAAACTGCCATAGGTTTTGCATAAACTCCTAGCAATTGTGGTCCGAAAACACCAACCTGATAAGCAAAATAAGCTCCTAAACCAATAGGCGCCAATTTCATGATAATATTCAAAAGCTGTTTCATTACTTCGTTTCCTGAATCTAGAAAACTTTTGAAGGAATTTCCTTTTTCTCCTGATTGTAATGTGGCAAATCCGACTAAAAAAGAGAAAATAATCAGTGCCAACATACTTTTTCGAGACAATAATTCGAAGAAATCATTGGCCGTAAGCAGTTTCGCAATTTGATCTCCTGCTGATCCCGATCCTACTTCTTCCAAGGGAACTTTTGCAATCGCAATATCTTCATGAATTGGAAAAAGATAAACCGCGCAAATCATCACAATTGCCGAAATCAAAATGGTAGCGAGAAAAACCAATAACATTATGACAAACAGTTTTCCAAGCTTTTCTGTTCTTTCCAGATTAGCGACCGAAGAACCAATCGTGAAAAAGATAAGCGGAATAATAGCTGTGAAAAGTAAATTCAGAAATATATCGCCAAGGGGTTTTATAATCAAAACATCTTCTCCAAATACTAACCCGAAAATGCTCCCGATTATGATTCCGCCAAGAAGCCATAAAATACTGCTGTAACTCTGCAAAAAATTGATTTTCTTAACTTCCATAATGATAAAAGGATTTAGAATTCAGCAAGCTTTATATTTCCAAACACATAGAAACATAGTTCTCTTTTCATTTGTTTAAACAAACATAGACTATGTGTGAAAAAATTTTTTTTCTTTTAATTCTTCTCAGTTAAAATTAAAAAAATCTATGTTTCTATGCTTTTAAAAATTTCATTTATTTCTCCAAAACAATAGTCGTAAAAGCCCTGTCAACCAATTCTCCGGTTTTGCTTTTTACTTTTTCGGTCTGTGTTTCTGTATAAACGATTTTAAATTCTGATTTTTTGATTAATTCCTGCGCTTTTTGTGTACTGTACAATTCAAATTCGTATTGTGTAAAAGGCAATGTTTTCATAAAATCTTCTTCGGCAAATGTCAAACAGAAAGTACCGTTCGATTTTAAAACTCTGTAAATTTCTGAAAGCAATTCTTCAGGCTTTTGCCAAAAATAAATCGTATTTACAGTGAAAATTTTATCGAATGATCCATCTTCAAATGGAATCGTATTTCCGTCATAAATTGAAAAAAAAGCCTGTTTTTGAGAAACAAAATTTCTATTGATCTGGCGTGCTTCCTGAAACATCAGTTCCGACATTTCCAGTCCGTAATATTTTGGTTTTTCGGCTTGTTCAAACAGAAATTCTACGTGACCTGCGTTTCCGTGGCCTAATTCCAAAATTCTGTTTTCGTTTGAAATATTTAGATTTTGGATGGAATGTTTGGTCATATTGATGTTCGTTTCGTTCATCATATTGGCCATTTCAATTCCTTTTTCTCCCGATGGATGTTTCAATTGAGAGGCTATGGCTTGTAATTCTTCTTGCTTCATGACTGTAAAAGTTAAATTCCAAAATTTAAAAATACAAAATTCCAAGCCTGTTGGTCATTGCGAGGAACGACAAATAGACCTCAACAACTTTGTCAAAGTTTTAAACTTTGACAAAGTTCTATGCGTGTGCAATTAAAAAACCTGACTTGCAATCTGGCGTATATTCTCAGATTTACCCATTGAATAATAATGTAAAAACGGAACTCCGGCGGCTTTTAATTCTAATGACTGCTGAACTGCCCATTCGATTCCGACTTGTTTGATTTCAGCGTTGTTTTTGCATTTGTCTACAGCATCAATTAAATCTTCTGGTAAATCGATTCTGAAAATCTGCGGTAAAACTTGTAAATGTCTTTGAACAGCAATTGGTTTAATTCCAGGAATAATTGGAATTGTGATACCCATTTCTCTTGCTTTTTCTACGAAAGCAAAATATTTAGCATTGTCAAAAAACATTTGTGTTACTACGTAATCAGCTCCTGCGTCTACCTTTTCTTTTAATCTTTTTAAGTCTGATTGTAAAGAAGGAGATTCTAAGTGCTTTTCTGGATAACCTGCAACTCCAATACAGAAATCGGCTTTATTATCAGTATCAATTACCTCATGCAGATATTGTCCGCAGTTTAAATCTTTGATTTGTTTTACCAAATCAACTGCATAATGATTTCCACCGTCTTTTGGTGTAAAAGATTGTTCATGTTTCATTGCATCGCCACGAAGCGCCATAACGTTATTGATTCCTAAATAATGACAGTCAACTAGCATGTATTCGGTTTCTTCCTTAGTAAAACCACCGCAAAGCAAATGCGGCACCGTATCAACATTGTATTTATGTTTTATAGAAGCGCAAATTCCAAGCGTTCCCGGACGCATACGAGTCAGTTTTTTATCCAAAAGTCCGTTACCGCGATCAATGTAAATGTACTCTTCACGAGATGTGGTTACATCAATAAACGGCGGATTAAACTCCATCAACGGATCAATATTATCGTATAATTCCTGAATGCTTTTCCCCTTTTGAGGCGGAATAATTTCAAATGAGAATAATGTTTTTCCTTTGGCTTTTTCTATATGTTCTGTTACTTTCATTAGTTTTTAGTTGATAGTTTTTGGTTGATAGTTGATGGTTCTTTCGGAACTCAACAATTACAATCTCAACTATATTAATTTTTTATAGTAGTTAATAAAACCGTTTAATAACTTTTTACAAATCTGAATCTGACTAAGCGCTATGTTAAAATTATTTTCTTCAATATATTTTTGATCTAATGCTATATAAAATTGAGTTTCTAATTCATATAATGATCCTCTAGATATATGAAGAAAATGTATTGTTTCTTTTGAAGTTTGCCTTCCACAACCTTCTGCTATATTTGAAGGTATTGAGATTGCTGCTCTCTTCATTTGATTTGTCAATCCAAATAATTCTTCTTTTGGAAACAATTTTGAAAAATCATACAACAAATTCACCAACTTCCGCGCTTCCATCCAAACTTCCAATTTACTGTATTCCATTCTTTTATAGTTGTTTGCTGATGGTTGATAGTTGTTGGCATTTTACGTTCAAATCTATCAACCAAAAACCATCAACCATCAACTATTCTAGTCTGCTATATTAGGGTTTAACCATTTCATTGCGTAATCAAGCGGTACATTTCGGCGTTTGGCGTAATCTGTCACCTGATCTTCTTTTATTTTTCCGAGTCCGAAATAGCGGCTTTTCGGATTTCCAAAATAATATCCTGAAACTGATGAAGCTGGCCACATCGCCATACTTTCTGTTAGTTTCACTCCAATTTGTTTTTCAACATCCAAAAGTTTCCAAATCGTTGGCTTCTCCAAGTGATCTGGACAAGCTGGGTAACCCGGAGCCGGACGGATTCCTTTATAACTTTCTTTAATCAATTCTTCGTTGGTTAAAGATTCTTCGCTATCATAACCCCAGAAATCTTTACGCACTCGCTCGTGAAGATATTCGGCGAAAGCCTCAGCAAAACGATCCGCAAGCGCTTTCACCATAATTGAATTATAATCGTCTAAATTCTTTTCGTATTCAGCAGCCCATTCATCAACACCAAAACCTGTGGTTACGCAAAACGCTCCCATATAATCTTCTATTCCACTTTCTTTTGGCAGAATAAAATCGGCCAAAGCAATATTTGGAGCACCTTTTGTTTTTTGCGACTGCTGACGAAGCGTTAAGAATTTCTCTAATACTTTTCCGTTTTCATCGCGCAATTCGATATCATCGTCATTTACCTGATTCGCAGGGAAAATTCCGTAAATACCTTTGGCTTTTAGTTTTTTCTCAGCCAAAATAACTTCCAGCATTGCCTGAGCATCTTTAAAAACAGAAGTAGCTTGTTCTCCCACAACCTCATCGGTTAAAATCGCTGGGTATTTACCATACAATTCCCAAGTCTGGAAAAATGGCGTCCAATCTATATACGGAACCAAAACATCCAATTCTACTTCAATGGTTTGTGCGCCGATTACTTTTGGTTTAGTCGGCGTATATTCAGACCAATCCAATTGCATTTTGTTTTTGCGGGCATCTTCAATCGTCAGGAAGTTTTTGTCTCTTGAACGATTTAAAAACGTTTCTCTAAACGAATCGTATTCTGCACGAATATCTGCTGCATATATTTTTCTATTATGATCCAAAAGATTTCCAGCAACAGTAACGGCTCTCGAAGCATCGTTTACGTGAATTACGGTTTCTCTGTATTGTGGCGCAATTTTCACGGCTGTATGCGCACGCGAAGTCGTTGCCCCACCAATCATAATTGGTATTTTAATATCTTGTTTGTCTAATTCTTTGGCCAAATACACCATTTCGTCAAGCGAAGGCGTGATCAGTCCGCTTAATCCAATGATATCAACATTATGTTCGATTGCAGCCGAAATAATTTTCTCTGGAGGAACCATAACACCAAGATCTACAATCTCATAATTGTTACAAGCCAAAACTACCGAAACGATGTTTTTTCCAATATCATGAACGTCTCCTTTTACGGTTGCCATCAGGATTTTTCCGTTTCCTTGTTTATCTCCGGCTTGTTTGCTTGCTTCAATAAAAGGCAATAAATAAGCAACTGCCTTTTTCATTACACGAGCCGACTTAACTACCTGAGGAAGGAACATTTTTCCACTTCCGAATAAATCTCCAACCACATTCATTCCGGCCATCAAATTGATTTCGATAACTTCAATTGGTTTTGTGGCAGCCAAACGAGCTTCTTCTACATCTTCTTCAATAAAAGTATCGATTCCTTTTACCAATGAATGTGTAATACGATCCTGAACCGATCCTAAACGCCATTCCTGAACGGCTTTTTCATCTGTTTTTGCTTCACCTTTTACACTTTCAGCAAAATCCAAAAGTCTTTCGGTTGCATCGTCGCGTCTGTCCAGAATTACGTCTTCAACGTATTCTAATAAGTCTTTCGGAATATCATCGTAAATTGTCAGCATTTCTGGATTTACGATTCCCATAGTCATTCCGTTTTTAATGGCATGGTATAAGAACACCGAGTGCATCGCTTCACGAACAACGTCATTTCCTCTAAAAGAGAACGAAACGTTACTTACTCCACCGCTGATATGTGCATGCGGCAAGTTTTCACGAACCCATTTTGTTCCTCTAAAGAAATCCAACGCGTTCAATCTATGTTCTTCCATTCCCGTTGCAACTGGGAAAATATTCAAATCGAAAATAATATCCTGTGGAGGGAAATTTACTTTGTTCACCAAAATATCATACGAACGCGCACAAATTTCCACTCGACGATCGTAATTATCGGCCTGACCTACTTCATCAAAAGCCATTACGATAGCAGCAGCACCATAACGTTTGATTAATTTGGCATGATGAATAAAGGCTTCTTCTCCTTCTTTTAACGAAATCGAGTTTACAACGCTTTTTCCTTGTACTACTTTCAGACCTGCTTCAATGATTTCCCATTTCGAGCTGTCGATCATAATCGGCACTCTCGAAATGTCTGGTTCTGCAGCAATTAAATTCAAAAATTTAGTCATTGCAGTAACACCGTCAAGCATTCCTTCATCCATATTAATATCGATGATCTGTGCCCCTCCTTCTACCTGCTGTCTTGCAATATCAAGTGCCTCGTCATATTTCTCTTCCTTGATTAATCTTAGGAATTTTCTTGAACCTGTTACATTCGTACGCTCGCCAACATTCACGAAAACACTTTCTGGCGTAATAATCAACGGTTCTAATCCTGATAATACAAGGTCTCTTCTTTTTTCTGTCATTTTTTTTAAAGTTACTAAGATCCTGAGATACTAAGGTTCTAAGTTTTTTATTCTATTTTTTTTAGGTCTTTAAACCTGTAATCTTTTTAATATTTTGGGCATGATTCGCCGCGGCGAACCGGGCTATCCGTTACAAGTCCTCGTCTCGTCAAAAGACGAGATCTCTTCTATCCCTCACGCAAACTCGGTTTCATAAAACGTTTATGTTTACCGAATTTTTCAATTTTATATTATATTTTTCGTTCCTATTGAACTTTTGTTTTATCAAAACCTACTAAATTTGAAATTGCTCTAAAAGTTGCCATTTCAAAACTTTTCCTATGTGAATCAACTACATGATAAGAACCACCAACAATTCTAAATTTGAAAGATTTTTTACTATCGTAAACTATAGTTTTTATCGTTGTAACAATTACATCTAGATATTCTACTGGAATTTCATCATCTGCAACTTCCCAACTAAATGTTTTAGCTCCGCCCCAATTTCCCTTATTTTCTAAAATAATTTTCACTTCGCCATATTTGCAATATCCAGAACTTTGTTGTTTTATTTTTCCTTCGCAATAATAAGATTCCTCAGAAAATTCAAAATCTGCAAAAGCTCGAATTAATTCTTCGTATGAAGAATCTAGAACAACTCTATGTAGCAGAAATTCCATACTTAATTTTATAAAAATTATTTTTAAAATTTACCAAATCATTACGATAAGACCGGCGCAACTCTCGGCTTATAATCCTTCGCCACCTCAGCCATTAATCGGATATGGTCCGGAGTTGTTCCGCAACAACCGCCAATGATATTGATTAAATTATCCTCTAAATATTCTTTAATGAATGCTTGTGTTTGTTCTGGCGTTTCATCGTACTGTCCGAAAGCATTTGGCAATCCTGCGTTTGGATGCGCTGAAACATTAAAGCTTGTATTATGTGCTAATGTTTTCAAATACGGTTTCAACAAATCGGCTCCAAGAGCGCAATTGAATCCTACACTTAATAACGGAATATGTGAAACTGAAATCAAAAACGCTTCAACAGTTTGTCCCGAAAGTGTTCGTCCTGAAGCATCGGTAATTGTTCCAGAAACCATGATTGGAATATCAAGATTGCGTTCTTCTTTTACTTCTTCGATTGCAAAAAGTGCCGCTTTTGCATTTAATGTATCGAAGATGGTTTCTACTAAAAGTAAATCACAGCCACCATCCATTAAAGCTTCTGCTTGTTGTTTGTACGCAATTCGTAAATCGTCGAACGTTACAGCTCTGTAACCTGGATCGTTTACGTCTGGTGACATACTTGCTGTACGGTTTGTCGGGCCAATTGAACCGGCTACGAAACGTGGTTTTTCTGGATTTTTTGCGGTAAACTCATCGGCAACCTCGCGTGCAAGTTTTGCCGATTCGTAGTTTAACTCGTAAACCAAATCTTCCATGTGATAATCGGCCATACCGATTGTCGTTCCGGAGAAGGTATTGGTTTCTACAATGTCAGCACCTGCTTGAAAATAAGCGGCATGTACATCGCGGATTGCTTGTGGTTGTGTTAGAGATAGTAAATCGTTGTTTCCTTTTAACGGATATGGGAAATCTTTGAAACGCTCTCCTCTGAAATCTTCTTCTGAGAAATTATAGCGTTGCAACATTGTTCCCATTGCTCCGTCAAGGATTAGGATATTTTTTTTTATTGCTTCTTGAATTGTTATTGCCATGGCTTCTTTTTTTAGCTTCTGAGATACTAAGGTTCTAAGATGCTAAGTTTTTTTATTATGATTGTGAAGTTTAAACCTAACAGGTTTTAAAAAACCTGTTAGCTTTGCTTCGGATACTTTTTTCACTTTATTTCCAAAAGTGCACTATTGCTGGCTCATTAGCCCCGATTGAGCCGGTATCCTCGCAATGAAATGGAGAGATATAGGCGAAAGCGGGAACTACTGACTGCAAAAATGCGCCAATGATTCGCTCCTTCTACTGAATTGCTTCGGTAAATATTGTACGTTGTCTGGAAAAGTTTTGAGAAATACTTGTAATGTATTTGTGTTATCTATCTTTAATACTTGAAAATTAGTAAAAAGTAGAATTTAGCACCTTCTTTATGGTAAAGGGTTGCTAAGGTTTCATTGGGTCTGTCCCTCCGCCTTTCGTGATAACTAACAATAATTTTAAGAACAGTGCAAAGGTATGAAATAGGGTTTCGATTTGCAAATGTTTTTTTTTTTAAGGTTCTGAGGGACTAAGATGCTAAGGTTCTAAGGTTTCTCCATTAAAACTTATTCCTTTTCGGTTTTATATTTTAAAGAACACTTTCATCACTTCTTCATGTTCTATGACTTCATTATTTTCTGCCTGAATAAGTCCAGTTTCGATTTCTTCTCTTTCTTCTTTCGATAGATTTTCAAACCAATCCTCCATAGTTTATTATTTGTAATATGTTATTTCGAAATTTTGAACCTGATTTAAATAGAAATAATTGGTAATCAATTTTTCTAAAATATCGATTTTCTCTTGAAGTCGTTTTCCTCTTTTACTTCCTTCTCCCTTGCCATCTCTAGGATCATCTTGATTGTATGGATCCTGACTTTCTTCATCTGAAACATATTGCATCAACGCTTTGATATACAAATCTTTTTGCTTTTTAAAATTGTATTTCTTTTCATAATATTCTTTCCTTAATTTTAATTTATAAATTGAATATTCTACAGATGCATTTAATCTTTTATGTTGATGGCCAAAATAAGTTCCTCCATAATTTAATCCTTCATAAAGTCCGTTTATTGCTCTATATAATTTAATTAATTTTTCTCTTTCTAGTTTGAATTTTGCTTCTCCATTTTTTTGCTTTAAATAATAGGCATAAATTAAACAAAAATCATCTCTGCCAACTTCACTGCCAAATGTAATAGATTCTTCTTTTCCATCCTGATTAATATAATTTTCCCATACTTTACCGGCATATGATTCATTTGGATCTGAAGGAAATTCGGCTTTAAATACAGGAAAAAGCTTTTCAATTTTGTTCAATTCATTTCTGGAAATTAATACTGAATCAATACCTTCTTCTGCATAAATAAGAACTTTTTCTTTTTCAAGTTTTGGATCGTCATACAAATGAGGCAGACATGTTGTATCCTTTTTTTCAGAAATGTTTACTTTAGCTTTAACTGGTTCTTTTTTTGTTTTTTGGCATCCTGTTGCAAAACTCGAAAAAACTAAGATCAGAAGTATTATGTTTCTCATTTACACCTTAAATAAATTTTTGATTAAAGATATAGATTAAGTCATTACATTTTAAAAAAGAAAAAGCCCAAACTATAAAGTTTGAGCTTTCTATATAAAAATCTTAACCTCAGCACCTCAGATTAAACAATCGCTTTCACAACAGCTTTTGGCGCTTCTTTACGAGTTCCGTCGAAACCATCAACTCCAGAAACTGTTGTATATTTCAATACATATTTTTTACCTGGATTGATGATTTGGTAAGCGGCCTGACACATTAAAGTGGCTTCGTGGAAACCGCAAAGGATTAACTTTAATTTTCCTGGGTATGTATTTACGTCTCCAATTGCGAAGATTCCCGGAATGTTAGTTTGGTAATCTAATGCATTGTTTACTTTGATAGCATTTTTCTCGATTTCTAATCCCCAGTCACCGATTGGACCTAATTTTGGTGTTAATCCGAAAAGTGGAATAAAATAATCCGTTTCGATTTTACGGTGTGCTCCATTTTCTTCGATGTCCAAAGATTCTACGTGCTCTGCACCGTTGATTCCAACAACTTCTGCTGGAGTGATTAATTTGATTTTTCCAGCTGATTTTAATTCCTGTACTTTTTCAACAGAATCTAAAGCTCCTCTGAATTCGTTTCTTCTGTGGATCAAAGTTACTTCTGAAGCTACATTTGCTAAGAAGATACTCCAGTCTAGTGCTGAATCTCCTCCTCCTGCAATTACAACTCTTTTATCTCTGAATTTCTCAGGATTTTTAATGAAGTATTTTACTCCTTTATCTTCATAAAACTCGATATCTTCAATAAGTGGCTTACGAGGTTCGAAACTTCCTAAACCTCCCGCGATTGCGATAACTGGCGCATGAAATTTAGTTCCTTTATTTGATGTTACAATGAAAGTTCCGTCTTCTTGCTTATCGATTGTTTCTGCACGTTCTCCTAAAGTAAAACCTGGCTCAAATTGCTTGATTTGCTCCATTAATCCGTCGATTAAGTCTCCGGCTAAAACTTCTGGGAATCCAGGAATATCATAAATTGGCTTTTTTGGATATAACTCTGATAGTTGCCCTCCTGCTTGTGGAAGCGCATCTAAAATGTGGCATTTTAATTTTAACAATCCTGCCTCAAAAACGGCAAATAAACCTGTTGGTCCTGCTCCAATTATAAGTATATCTGTTTTAATCATTATGTTGTTGTTTATAATCATTCTTAATAACGCAAAGAAACGAATAAATCCTTGTACTTTCAATGATTTTTATCATTAATTTCTTTCCGAAACTTTTTACTCTCTATTTTTTAATGAAGAGGTAATCTCGTTCATTCTTTTAACCTTTTCTTCAAAATTGCCTTTTAAGGTTTTTCGGTATTCATTCAGATTCTCAACCATTTGATTGATATCTTCTGGAATTACTTCTTCGAAAAACTCCCGAAGTCTTTTGGCTGTCGTCGGCGATTTTCCGTTTGTTGAAATGGCGATTTTGACATTTCCTTTTGTTACGATTCCGCCCAGATAATAATCGCATAAATCTGGCGTATCGGCGATATTGCAAATCAAATAGCGCTTTCTCGCTAAATCGTAAACTCTTTTATTCACTTTCAAATCGTCTGTACAGGCAATTACCATGTGACGTTTTTTGAGCATTTTCTTTTTAAACTTCGATCTTGTTAATGTTATCGAAGGATGTTTTTCGGCCAGAACTTTTATTTCTAAATGAAATTCTTTTGCCACTACCTCAACATTTGCATTCGGACTTGACTTGAGCAAGAAAGAAAGCTTTTCCAGACCTACATTTCCTCCACCAACAATCAATACATTTAAATTGTGAAGCTTTAGAAATATTGGATATAATTCGTTTTGTTCCATGTTACCAATATGTTGTTCCTAACGGAACAATTAATAATGCAAACTTCGGGTTAAAACCTGACGCTACAAAATCGGTTGTCAATCAAATGTTCCTGAGGAACATGCAATTTTAACGAATGGTTTCTTTTGATAGAAATTCTTCGTAAAATCCTTTTAGCTTATTGCTTTCACGGACAACTTCGCCTAAAACAATAATCGCTGGTGAACCTAATTCTTTTTGTTTTACAACTTCTAAAATCGAATCGACTGTGCCTACGCCAACTTTTTCTTCAGCTGTTGTTCCGTTTTGGATGATTGCAACGGGTAAGTTTCCTTTATCTTCTTTTTGAAACAAATCGGTAATTTGAGACAATTTGTGCATTCCCATCAAAATCACTACTGTGGCAGAGGATTGTGCTGCTAAAGCTACATCTGATGATAATTTTCTATCAGAAGTTGTTCCCGTAATTACCCAAAAGCTTTCTGAAACTCCTCTTTTTGTAATTGAAATTCCTTGGCTTGCAGGAACAGCAACTACTGATGATATTCCGGGAACCACGATTGTTTCGATTCCGAAACTTTCTGCAAAATCAACTTCTTCTCCGCCTCTTCCGAAAATAAATGGATCTCCACCTTTTAATCTCACCACGTTTCCGTATGTTAGTGCATTATCTACAATCAATTGATTGATTTGATCTTGCGTATAAGCATGATTCCCAATTCTTTTTCCAACAAAAATTCGGATGGCATTTTTTGGCGCGTAATCTAGAATTTCTTCGTTGGCCAAAGCGTCATATAAAACCACATTAGCTTCAGCCAATGCTTTTACAGCTTTGAGCGTCAGTAAATCGGGATCGCCCGGACCTGCACCGACTAAAGTTATTTTGGGTTTTATATTATGCATTTGCTAATTCCTGTGCTCTGAAAGTTTCGATTTTATCAAAGAAAACTGTTGCTTGTGCAATGTAATCTTTAGCGAAAGCTTCAGATGGTTCGTTTTTATTGATTTGGTAAACCAAGTCTTTAAAAGTTGAGTTTAATTCGATTTTATTAGTATCAATAAAAACAGTATCAAACAAATCCACGATTCCTGCGTGATTATTTGTTTTTTGGTTTTCTGCCAATAGTAAAGCTTTTGCACCGTTTACAAATCCGGCGTAAGCATGGTAAATCGCATCTGACCATTTTTTCTCATCGAAAGATTCCTGAGCCAAAATCAATTTTTCTTTAGCTTCAAACAATAATGTAGCTACTAAATCGATCACAACTCCGGCACATTCTCCAACTCCAACTGCTTTTACGTAATTGTCCGCGTTACCCCAATCTACAAAATCAGCTTCCGTTAAATTGGTAACATCAGATAATGGTTTTAAAATTTCGTAGAAGTATTTTTCTCCTTTGGAATCGTAATAATTCAGAAATTTTTCTCCATTTCCATTAGCATCAAAATCATTTAAAATAGTGCGTAATGCTTCTGGCCCTCTACGGCTAGGAATTTTAATTACTTTATCGGCAAAACGTCCTTCTCCGTTTCCTAATCTTCCTCCTCCTAACAAAACTTGTAAAGCTGGAGCTACTAATTTTCCTGAGTTGATAGACATTCCTTGGAATCCAATTGCAGACATATTATGCTGCCCGCAAGCATTCATACAGCCTGAAATTTTAATCTCGATTTCACGGTTGTTTAAATACTGAGGATATTCTGTTTTTAAAACTCTTTCTAATTCTTCTGCAATACCGGTACTACTTGCAATCCCCAAATTGCAAGTATCTGTACCCGGACATGCCGTAATATCTCCAACTGAATTATATCCTAAATGAACAAAGTCAAGTTTGGCTAATTCTTGATAAAAGAAAGGAAGATTCTCTTCTTTTACGTGACGTATTACAATATTTTGACGCAATGAAAAACGTAATTCGTTTGCTGCGTAATTTTTAATTAAATCGGCTAATAATCTTGCTTTATCAGTGTAAAAATCTCCCAATAAAACTTTGATTCCAATAGCGTAATAACCTTCTTGCTTTTGCTTAATTACATTCGATTTTTTCCACGCTTCATACGCTTCTGTATCTTCAATTGTAACTTGCGGAACTTCTAAAACTGGTTCTGCAATTGGCCCTTCAAAAGCAGTGGTGTCGATTTCATATGTTTCAAAAGCAATCGCTTTTTTCTCATTTTCAACCAACTCTAAAAAGGCATCTTTCCCGATTTCTTTGATTAAGAATTTCATACGTGCTTTCATTCTTTTAGCACGTTCTCCATATCTGTCAAAAATACGGATGATTCCTTCTGCCGTTGGTATAATTTGGTTAACTGGAACAAACTCTGAAAGCAATTCTGCATGTGCTGGCTGAGATCCTAAACCTCCTCCAAACATGATTTTGAAACCTTTTTGTCCGTCTTTAATTTTCGGTATAAATCCTAAATCGTGCAAATAGCTCAAAGCCGTATCTTCGTCTGAAGAAGAGAACGCAATTTTGAACTTACGTCCCATTTCCTGACAGATTGGGTTTCTTAATAAGTATTGGAACATTCCGTGTGCATAAGGCGTAACGTCAAATGGTTCGTTTACGTCAACTCCTGCCAATTCACTTCCTGTAATATTTCTAACTGTGTTACCACACGCTTCGCGCAGAGTGATATCATCTTTTGCTAATTCTGACCAAAGTTCAGGCGTTCTGTCCAAACTCACATAGTGAATCTGAATATCCTGACGTGTTGTAATATGCAGACGGCCTGTTGAATATTTATCTGAAACCTGTGTAATTCTTCTCAACTGCTCGCTGGTTACTTTACCATAAGGCAGTTTGATGCGAATCATCTGAACACCTTCCTGACGCTGACCGTAGATTCCACGAGCCAAACGAAGACTACGAAAACGCTCATCATCAATTTTTCCTCCGCGGAATAAGTGAATCTTTTTTTCTAATTCGATAATCTCCTTCTGAACTACCGGATTTTCTATTTCTGTTCTAAAACTTTCCATTTCTTTTTAGTTTTTGGTTGTCAGTTGCTGGTTGTTGGTTTGCTGGCAGATAACTATCAACCAAAACCATTTACGATCAATTATCGAATAAACCCTACTCCTGCTGTTGTGTTTGTTGCTGTATCAATTAAGATGAAAGCTCCGTTTGATTTGTTTTCGTTGTACGGATCAAAATATAACGGTTTGCTTAATTTGATGCTCACTTCTCCGATTTCGTTAATTGCTAATTGTGTTGCCGGAGTTGTTCCTGAATAATCTGTTGCAATAGTATTTTTAATGCTTTCTACTTTTGCTAAAACTCTGTTTGTATTATGTTGTACCAAGTATTTTGTTCCTGGAACGAGTTTTTTGCTGTCCATCCAGCAAACTGTTGTCGTAATATCTTTTTCAATTTTTGGGAGCTCATCTGATTTTACAATCATATCACCTCTCGTTACATTGATATCATTTTCTAATTCGATTGTAATTGAAGAACCTGCTGTAGCTTCATCAAATTGCTTATCGAAAAAGTGAATTTTAGATACTTTTGATTCTGTTAACGATGGAAGAACTGTTACAGCATCTCCAACTTTAATTGAGTTTCCGTACAATTTTCCTGCGTAACCTCTAAAATCGTGGTATTCTTCAGTTTTTGGACGAATAACGGTCTGAACTGGGAAACGCGCTTTTCCTGCTTCGTAAACATCATGAGAATGCAATCCTTCTAAATGCTCTAAAACCGTTTGTCCTTCGTACCAAGGCATATTTTCTGATTTATCAACCACGTTTCCACCATTGATCGCGCTTAACGGAATATAGCTTACGTTTTGCTCTTTGAAAGTACTTTTTGCATTTAAAGCCTCAAAATCAGCTTTGATTTTATTGAAAACGTCTTCTGAATAATCAACTAAATCCATTTTGTTGATGGCAACAATTACTTCTTTTACTCTCAATAAATTATTGATGAAAAAGTGACGGTATGTTTGCTCAATTACACCTTTTCTCGCATCAATCAAAATGATAGAAACCTGAGAAGTCGAAGCTCCTGTAACCATGTTTCTTGTATATTCTACATGACCTGGAGTATCGGCGATAATGTAACTTTTCTTTGCAGTCGAAAAATAAATGTGTGCAACATCAATCGTGATTCCTTGCTCTCTTTCTGCCACTAATCCGTCAGTTGCCAAAGAAAAATCAAGGTAATCGTATCCTTTTTGTTTACTGCTTTTTTCGATTGCTTCTATTTTATCAGTGGTCAATGATTTTGTATCGTACAATAATCTCCCGATCAAAGTACTTTTTCCGTCATCTACACTTCCTGCTGTTGCTATTTTTAAAACGTCCATTCTAATATTTTTGTTTCAGGTTTAAAGTTTCAGGTTTCATGTTCTATCGAAACTTAAATCTGTATGTTTTTGTTTTCTTGATTCTAACTTTTAATTTTTAATTCTCAATTTTTAATTGCATTAAAAGTATCCTTGTTGTTTTCTTTTCTCCATTGCAGCTTCAGAACGTTTATCATCGATTCTGGCTCCTCTTTCAGAAATGGTTGATGATCTGATTTCGCCCACAACCTCTTCGATTGTTGCTGCATAAGATTCAACAGCTGCTGTACAGCTCATATCTCCAACGGTTCTGAAGCGAACAATTCTTTCTTCGATTTGTTCGTCTTCTTCTTGGTACACAAAAGGAGAATGCGACCAGATTAAACCGTCTCTCAAAAAAACTTTTCTTTTATGTGAGAAATAGATTGATGGAATCTCGATTTTTTCTTTCTCGATATAACTCCAAACATCTAATTCTGTCCAGTTTGAAATTGGGAAAACACGAACGTTTTGTCCATTTTCAATTTTTCCATTTAAAATATCAAACAATTCAGGTCTTTGATTTTTCTCATCCCATTGTCCGAAATCATCACGAACAGAGAAAATACGTTCTTTAGCTCTCGCTTTCTCTTCATCACGACGCGCACCGCCAATACAAGCATCAAACTTAAATTCTTCAATTGCATCTAAAAGTGTTGTTGTCTGCAAACTGTTTCTACTAGAATATTTTCCAGTTTCTTCAACTACTTTTCCTTCATCAATAGCATCCTGAACATTACGAACGATCAACTCTAAACCTAATTCTTCTACCAATTTATCTCTGAAAGCGATTGTCTCAGGAAAATTGTGTCCCGTATCAACGTGCAAAAGAGGAAACGGAATCTTAGCAGGGAAAAATGCTTTTTGCGCCAAACGCACTAACGTAATAGAATCTTTTCCTCCTGAGAAAAGTAAAACCGGTTTGTCAAACTGTGAAATTACTTCTCTGAAAATGTATATCGCTTCACTCTCTAAAGCGTTTGTTTTTAATACTGAACTCATTGTTTTTTTGTTTGATATTTTTGTTGTGAAAATTTGTTTCAGGTTTCATGTTTAAAGTTTCAAGTTTGCCTGATCTAAAAATCTCCACTCTTTATTCTATAATCTATATTCTATTCTCTAAAAGAAAGTCTCGCCTCTTTCTTCTTGCTTCTAAAAGTCTTACCTACTCTTTCTTAGCACTATGCAACCCGCACTCTTTATGGCTTGATTCCCACCACCATCTTCCGGCTCTAATGTCTTCTCCAGGAAAAATCGCTCTGGTACAAGGCGCGCATCCAATACTTACGAAACCTTGTTTGTGCAATGCATTTTGAGGAACATTATTTTCTGAAAGATATATTTCAACTTCTTCTAAAGTCCATTTTAGCAAAGGATTGAATTTGATGATTTCGAAATTTCCGTCGTATTCAAACAAACTTAAATCTTGTCTGTTTTCTGATTGTTCGGCTCTTAATCCTGTAATCCAAACTGAATTTCCTGCCAAAGCTTTTCTCAACGGAACCACTTTTCGAATAAAACAGCATTCTTTTCTGTTTTCAACTGAATCGTAAAAGCTGTTTGGCCCTTTAGTCTGAAGCAGATTTTCTACTGAAGCTGCTTCTGGAAAATAAACTTCGATTGGTCTTTTGTATTTTTTTAATGTTTTATGAAAAACATCATACGTTTCCTGAAATAATCTTCCTGTATCTAAAGTAAATACCTTAATATCTGTGTTACTTTTTGCAATAAAATCGGTAATTACCTGATCTTCCTGACCGAAAGAAGTCGAAAAAATGACTTTTCCCGGAAATTCTTTTGCTAAAAAAACTAAGGTTTCGTCAAGCGAAAGATTTTTAGTTTTCTCTAATAATTCTTGTACAATAATCGCACTCATAAATCTTTTCCTTTCTAAAATTATCTTTACAATAATTTAGATAATGTTTTTAAACTCAATATTATAATTAGAATCCCAACGGCAACCATCATTGGTTTTCTTTTGATTTTATTTACTAAATAAGCTGCCAAAGGCGCTGAAACGACTCCTCCTAAAATCAATCCGATGATCACCTGCCAGCCGTGGATTCCTCCAAAAAGCATAAAGGTGATGCCGCTTGCAAATGAAATCGCAAATTCAGCAGCGTTTACTGAACCAATTGTATATCTTGGGTTTCTTCCTCTTCCTAATAAAGTAGAAGTTACGATTGGCCCCCAACCTCCGCCTCCAACAGAATCCATAAATCCGCCAAAAACAGCTAAAGCGCCCAATTTTTTAGTTTTCTTTTTTACTATACTCTTTTTCAAAGCCTTTCTGATAATAACAATTGCTAAAATCATCATATAAACTGCAATAAAAGGCTTAATAACGTCGCCATCAATTACATCAGACAATAAATAAGCTCCTGTAATCGAGCCTAAAACTCCGGGAATCAATAAATGTTTTACCAGCTTTTTATTAATGTTTCCGAAACGATGGTGAGAAAGTGCCGATGCTCCCGTTGTAAACATTTCTGAAACGTGAACTGCTGTACTACTTACAACTGGCGGCACTCCGTAAGCCAATAAAAATGACGTTGAAGTTGCTCCGTAACCCATTCCTAAAGTACCATCAACCAATTGAGCAAAAACTCCAATGGCCAAAAACACTAAAAACTCCGCATTAAAACCATTCACAAATCCATCCCACGTAAATTCTGCGTGATGATTATATATTAAAACAGATAATAAACCTACTAGTAAAACAACAGGAATTCCAATCCAAAGCTTTTCCTTAAAAGAATCAGCACTATTTATTTTCAGTTCTTTCTCCATATTTAACATGTTTAAATTTGTTTCAAACCTATTACCCTATCGGGTTAGTAGATTACTTTGCAAAAATACTACTTATTTCTAAATTACAAAGCAATATTATTATTTTTTTAAACCCTAAAACCTTCATTTATTATGTTCTAAAATAGAGTTTTAAGAATTTTGTAGTATAATTTCACAAATAAGGCCGTATTTCAAGATATTCCAACAATTTATGAGTCAAAAACATTTGTTTGTTAAATACATTTTTTAATCTCTATAAAATCGATAGGATTATTATAAAAATATTGTATTTTAGCGCCAAATTTTTTAGCATGGATTTTCAAATAGGTCTTGTAATTGCCGGATTAACTGTTGGTTTCATTGTAGGATTAACTGGAGTTGGCGGCGGTTCTTTAATGACCCCCATTTTATTATACTTTAATATCCCCCCAACAACAGCAGTAGGAACCGATTTACTTTATGCCGCTTTTACCAAAGCCGGAGGAATATTTGTACACAATAAAAAAGGCAACATCAACTGGAAAATTACAGGCTGGCTGACTTTAGGGAGTGTTCCCGCTGCATTGCTGACTTTGTGGATTTTAAACAGCATTAAAACCGACATCGAAACTATAAATCGCGTCATTAAATATAGTTTGGGCTGGGCATTACTATTTACCTCTGTGGCCATTATATTCAAAAAAAGGCTTTTGAAATTTTCTCAAAAACATGCTGGCGATAAATTCCACAGCGAAAGTACTACACAAAATATGCTGACTATTGGAATTGGCGTTTTATTAGGAGCAACTGTAACCTTAACCTCTATTGGAGCAGGCGCATTAGGAACCGTAACTTTATTTTTCTTATATCCTCTATTACCAACACCTCGATTGGTTGGAACTGAAATCGCACATGCTGTTCCGTTAACTTTAGTTGCCGGAATCGGACATGCTTCTATGGGAAATCTAGATTTAAGCTTACTAGGACAATTACTAATGGGATCGCTTCCAGGGATTTATATGGGAAGTATGCTTAGCGGGAAAGTGCCAGATCAGTTTCTTAGAAATGCCATTGCGGTAATGCTCTTCTTGGCTGGGTATAAATTAATATTTTAAATAAGCTTTTAAACCATATAAGAAATATAAGTTAATTTTAGACTTTGTGTAAAGTTTTTTTGCTGAACTTATATTCCTTATATAGTGAAAAATTAAAAAGCAATATCTGCCAAAGAATTGCTTTCTAATATTTTAAGTGTATTATCTCGAACTTCAGTCATTAATCGGCGTGCTGCGCAAGTTGATTCATCATCGCAATCATCGCATCTTTCGTAGAAATTATGACTTGCACATGGAAGCAATGCAATTGGCCCCTCCAAAATTCGATAAACCTTTGCCATACTGATATCTTTTGGATCTTTTATCAGATAATAGCCTCCGCCTTTTCCTTTTTTAGCCCCCAGAAAACCAGAATTTCTCAGAAGCAACAAAATACTTTCTAAAAATTTAATTGAAATATGCTCGCTTTTTGCAATTTCTGCAATTTGTACAGGCTCATTATTCTCACGTCTAGCTAAATAAGTTAAAGCTTTAATTCCGTATTTTGTTTTCTTTGAAAGCACTATTTTAGATTTTAGATTATAGAATCTTGATTTTAGATTTTCCTAAAATGAACAATTCCATATTATTCTGCAACAAAAATAGGCTTTTTAAATGAGAAAAATAATAGTTAGATAGTTAAATTCTACTAATTCTATCAAATTACTTCGTTAATTCCAATTAAATTGAATTCTTGAAACATTCTCATTTCTTCTTCCAAAGCTTTTTTGTTAACTACATAAGTGTGAGAAAGAGAATCATGCCATCCTCTTGATCCTCCTAAGAAAGTGAGTGCATCAAACGGAATAAAACGGCATAAGCTTCTCTTAAAAATAGTGGCAAAATCAGGTTTTTGTCCATTTTCATCAACTACTACAGTTCCAGTGATAAATTTTGCAATCGATCTTGCAAACAGTCCTTCCATTACCAGATAATACGTAAGCGAAATAACAATTGCAATAATATTCCATCCAAAATCTCCCAAATTGTCCATCCAAATTCCCAAATCTGTAAATCCTAAGCCAATTAAAATGCCTAGAAAAAAAATAATCATCATAAAGACAATGAAAAAAAATAATAGATCTAGAATATAATTTAAAAAACGTGCTCCACTAGAAGCTAATAATTTATCATCAAGAATGTAAGTAGAGTTGCTCATGATTGGTTTTATTAAGGCATTTTTGATTTAATATTCAGCATTAACGCCTATTGAATTTGAAAAATTAAAAATCTCCATATCACTCTCTAAGGCTTTTTTATTTACAACATAGGTTTTAGAAAAAGAGTCATGCCAAAACCTTCCCGATTTTCCTAAAAATGATAAAACATCGAAAGGAATTAAACGACATAAAGTTCGGAGAAGAATTTTAATAAAATTTGGTTTCACACCGTTCTCTGTTACGACTTTTATACCAGTAGCAAATTTACCCATAGTAGCTCCAAAAAAACTTTCCATAAATAAATAATTAAGCATTAAATAAGTGAAAAATGCCAAGTATGTATAATCTGTAATAAATTGATTCCAATAAGAGTATATATCCCAATTAAAAGTATTTCCAATTATCACAATTATAAGACCCGAAACAAAAATTGAAATAAAAACAAAGACAAAATCAACAATAACACTTTCAAAACGCCTTCTGTCTGAAGCAAGCAAATTCTTATGAAGAATGTAAGTAGAATTGATCATGTGATAATTGGTTATTATTATTTATGACAGTTTGTTGATTCACAACAAAAATATACTTTTTACATCAACAACCATTAAAAAGAACGACGATTTTTAACAGTAATAAATTTACAGTTAAAAATCGTCATTAATATAATTCAGGAATCTAAAAACCTTTAATTAAGAAAGTGCTTGTTTTAAATCAGCAATTACATCTTCAACCGTTTCTAAACCAACAGAAACACGAACTAAACCTTGTGTGATTCCAACCGCCAACTGATCTTCTTCGGATAATTTGCTGTGTGTTGTAGAAGCCGGGTGCGTAACAATGGTTCTTGTATCGCCAATATTTGCAGATAATGAGCAAAGTTTAATGCTGTTCAAGAATTTTCTTCCTGCTTCGATTCCGCCTTTAATTTCAAATGCGATGATGTTTCCACCTGCTTTCATCTGTTTTTTAGCAATTTCGTATTGCGGATGAGATTTCAAGAACGGATATTTTACACTGTTTACATTTGGATGGCTTTCTAAAAATTCAGCTACTTTTAAAGCATTTTCGCAATGTCTGTCTACTCGAACAGCCAAAGTTTCTAAACTTTTTGACAAAACCCAGGCATTAAACGGCGCTAAAGCTGGCCCAGTATTTCTAGAGAATAAATAAATCTGTCTAATTAATTCTGCATCTCCAACTGTAACCCCACCTAAAACTCTTCCTTGTCCATCGATTAATTTTGTTGCTGAATGGATAACCAAATGTGCTCCAAATTTAATTGGCTGCTGTAAATATGGTGTTGCAAAACAGTTGTCGATAATTAGAATCAAGTTGTGTTTTTTAGCGATATTTCCAAGCAATTCTAAATCGATAACATCTACTCCAGGATTTGTTGGGGATTCGGCATATAATATTTTGGTGTTTGGTTTAATAAAACTCTCAATTGTCTCAGGTTTATTGATTTCGAAATAAGAAGTTTCGATATTCCATTTTGGAAAATAAGTCATAAATAAAGCGTGAGTCGAGCCGAAAACACTGCTTGCAGAAACAATATGATCTCCAGAGTTTAACAAAGCGGCAAAAGTAGAATATACTGCTGCCATTCCAGTTGCGAAAGCATAACCAGAATCGGCACCTTCCATTTTGCAGATCTTGTCTACAAACTCTGATGTGTTTGGATTGCTAAAACGGCTGTAAATATTTCTCTCTTTTTCTTCGGTAAAAGAAGCTCTCATATCTTCCGCATCTTCAAAAACGAAGCTTGACGAAAGGTACAAAGGCACCGAATGTTCTAAATATTGAGATCTTTCTAATTGTGTTCTAATGGCTTGTGTTTCAAAACCAAATTCTTCTGTATTCATTGTGTTGTTTTTTTGTTTTTTTTGTTTGCTTCGCCAGTTCAGCTTCCAGCCTCGTGTCAAGTTTCAGGTTTCAAGTTTTAAAACTGAAATCTAAACTTAAACAAGTCAATTATTTATGTGCAATCTGAGCATTTTCTAATTCCCAAATTGACAATTTATCTAATTTACAAAGCTTCGTTATTCAAGACAACTTTGTAGCTAATTGTTGCTGTTGGTTCGACTGTTTTGGCCGCTGAGCAGTATTTCTCAAAAGAAAGCTGCGCTGCTTTTTTCGCTTTTTCAGGGTTGATTTCTCCTTCTAAATAGAAAACCACGTCGATTTCTTTAAAAGGTTTTGCTTCTTCGATTTGTACACGAGTTCCTTCAACCTCAGCATTAAAAGAATTGATTTCCTGACGCTGTTTTTTCAAGATAGAAATCATATCAATAGCGCTGCAACCCGCAACGCCCATTAATACCAATTCCATTGGGCTTGCACCTAAATCGCTTCCGCCAAATTCGGCTCTGCTGTCAACGTCAACTACGTGTCCGCGTTCATTTTTTACTTTAAAATGAAATGCGTCATTTACTCTGTTTAAAGTTACTTTCATTGTGTTGTTATTTTTTTGTTTTTGTGTCGTTTCAGATTTCAATCTAAAATCTAAAATCTGCAATCTAAAATCGTATTTACCCTTTATCAGACAATCTCAAAATATCTCCGAAAACTCCTCTCGCCGTTACTGCAGAACCTGCACCAGCTCCTTGAATAACGATTGGACGATCTCCGTAAGATTCTGTGTAAATTTCGAAGAAAGAATCAGAACCTTTTAATCCTCCTAATGCAGTATCTTTTGGCACTGAAACCAATTTAACTTCTAGATTTCCTTTGTCATTCTGCAAATCACCAGATAATTCACCAATATATCTTAAAACGTGATTTGGTTGTTGATCTGCTTTTATTTTAGCATAAATTGGATCGAATTCTTTTAATTTCGTCAAGAAATCGGCAGCGCTTCCTTCACGTAAGTGCTCTGGAATTAGGTTTTGAATTGAGATTTCTTCGAATTCATTTTGCAAATCTAATTCTCTAGCTAAAATTAATAATTTTCTACCAACGTCATTTCCGCATAAATCCTCACGCGGATCTGGTTCTGTATATCCGTTATCAATTGCTTCCTGCAAAATTTCGCTGAAAGGCGCATCTTTCGCAGAGAAATTATTGAATAAATAACTTAATGTTCCAGAGAAAACTCCTTTTATTTTTGTGATATTTTCTCCTGAAAGGTGCAATAATTTGATTGTATCAATTAACGGTAAACCTGCACCAACGTTAGTTTCGTATAAATAATTCTTTTGGTTTTCTGCCAAAGCTTTTCTCAATTCTTTGTAAAAACCGTAAGTCAAAGTATTAGCCACTTTATTAGAAGAAATCAAATCGAAACTGCTTTCTACTAACGGAATATAATTTTCAACGAAAGTCGCGCTTGCTGTATTGTCAATTGCAATTAAGTTTTCTAAATGATGTTCATTAGCGTAAGCAATAATATCTTTAATGGTATAAGCTTCTCCTTTAGTTTCAATTTCATTTTTCCAATTGCCATTAACTCCATATTTATTTAAAAGCAATTTTTTAGAATTCGCTATAGCAAAAACATTCAGCTTAATATCTTTACGTTTTTCAATTGCAGCAGCCGACTCTAAAATCTGGTTGATTAAAGTTCCTCCAACTAATCCGTGACCGAAAATTGCAATGTTGATTTTCTTTGAAACTCCAAAAATCTCTCCGTGAATTACATTTAAAGCTTTGTTTAATTCCTCTTTTTTAACAACCAAACTTACGTTTTTACCTGTTACGGTGTTGTTGAACAAAATCGGGACGATTTTATTTTTAATTAAAGCAGTATATGGTTTGTGGAAAGTGCTCAAATCCTGTCCGATAATCGAAATTACAGATACATTGTCTGTAACCGTAATCTGATTTACATCTTTAGAATAAAAGTCATTTTCGAATTCTTTTTCTAATTCTACAACTGCTGTTGTTGCTTTATCAGTTGCAACCACAAGTCCAATTCCTCTTTCTGAAGAACCTTGAGAAATGATGCTTACACTGATATTATTATCTCCCATTACTTTAAAAATTCGAGCGTCAACTCCAGCTTTTCCAAGCAATCCTCGTCCTTCAAGATTTACAAGAGAAACATTTTCTAAAACAGAAAGTGTTTTAATTCCTTCTTTTGAAGAATCTGAAGTAATTAAAGTTCCGCGATTTTCGTGGTTGAAAGTATTTAAAATTCGTAACGGAATATTTTTTTCTAATAATGGAATAATCGTTTTAGCATGCAAAATTGTAGCTCCAAAATTTGCCAGCTCATTTGCTTCATTAAACGATAAATATTCGATTTTCTTAGCATCTGCAACCAAATCAGGATTTGCAGTGTAGATTCCGTCTACGTGCGTGAAGTTCTGCAATTCTTCAGCATTTAAATAATTTGCGATTAACGAAGCGGTATAGTTACTGCCATTTCTACCTAAAGTAGTTGTGTCGTTGTTGTTATTAGATCCAATGAAACCTGTAACTATATTAACCGTTTCTCCGTTATGTTCTTTAAAATAATTGACTACGTTTTTCTTTGAAAGCTGTTCTAATGGCTGTGCATCACCAAATTTAGAATCTGTTTTCAATAATTCTCTTGTATCTACAAAATTGGCTGGAATTCCTTTTTCTAGTAAAATAGCCGTCAATAATTTAGCCGAAAGCAATTCGCCTTTTGACAAAATCTGATCTTTGATTTTTTTGCTGTAATCGCCAATTAAGCTAACACCTTCAAAAAGTTTATCTAAAACATTAAACTCTTCAGACAAATCAACTTGCGGATAATCTGATATTTGATATTTTTTAAAATTCTCTAATAATTCTTTATAACTGCCATTTTTAGCAGCAATGCTTAAGATAAATTCAAGCTCATCTGTCGCATTTCCACGTGCAGAAACGACAACGGCAATTTTTTCGCCTTGATTTACTTTATCTGAAATGATTGAAACAACTTTGTTAAGTCCTTCTCCGTTTGCTAATGATTTACCTCCAAATTTTAATACTTTCATTTTTATTTCTTTATTGTTTCTGCCTTAAAAATGTCGGCAAGTAAATGATCTAATTGTTTGTACTCGATTAAAAAAGCGTCATGTCCGTGAACCGAATCAATTTCGCTGTAGAAAACATTGTCTTTAAACTTCTTCAATTCTTCATAGGTTTCTACGTTTTCTTTTGCCGTAAAAAACAAATCTGAATTGATTCCGATAATATGAATTGAGGCTTTTGTTTTGGACAACAAGTTTTCAAAACTTTCACTATTTCTAGTAATATCAATTGTTTTAAGCAATTGATTCATTAATTTATAAGAAGACAATTGGAATCTTTTCTGCAATTTTTTACCATGATGAGCCAACCAGCTTTCGATATTAAAAATCAAAAGATCTTGATTGATTGTTCTTTGGAATTTCTCTTTGAATGATTCTGGCGAACGATAACAAAGCATGGCATGAATTCTGGCATCTTCGATTGGTTTTGAAGAATTGTTTAGAATTTGTTCTTGAAGAAAACAATTGGCAATAAGCCAGTCGGTAGATTTCCAGTCACTCGCGATCGGAATAAGGTTTTCTGTTATATTAGGTTCTAAAGCTAAGATTTCCCAAGCAATTCCTCCTCCTACAGAGCCTCCGATAACTGCAAAAAGCTTTTCAATATGTAAAGCTTTTACAGCTTCAATAAAGATTCTCGCGACATCTCTGGCTGTAAAGTCAAGATAATTTTCAATTAAAAAAGAATTGCTTCCATTTCCAGGAACATCAAAGGCTAAAATGGTATAAACAGCAGTATCTATGGTTTTACCTTCGCCAATTAAGTCATTCCACCAGCCGTTTTCTCCAGTTACTTGCGCATTTCCTGTTAAGGCGTGATTAACCAATACAATTGGCGCACTATGCAAAGGCTGTCCTGCCAATGTAAAGTGCAAAGGTATAGAACGGTAAGCTGCACCACTTTCTGTGATGAAATCTTTAATTATAATAGGGTTTGGTATATTTTCCAATTTCAAATCTATTGTATTATCTGATTTGTATATGGAAATATTAGAAAGAAAAACTAGGTTTAACTAGAAAAAATCTTGTTGTTATCTTTCCACGTTTGGCGTGGTAGAATGTAGCACCTTCTTCGTTTTACCGAAGGGTTGCTAAGGCTTCATCGGGTCTAATCCCTCGTCCTTTCTTTATAACATTTCAATACGTGTTTGAACTTAACGGTGCAAATTAACTACTAATTTCTCTAACAAACAAATTTTATCTAAAAGTGTTTGTTAAATTTCTGAAACTTACTTTAGCAAAAACTATTATACGCAAAAATTTACCGAACAAAAATGCCCAGTAAAATTAAGCAGGTTTTACCCTAAATTTATGATGCTTTTCTGTTTAGATAAAAAGCGTTTCATTTTCTTTTGAATACATCAAAAACAATAAAGAGTTCGGCGCTTTTTTTCCAGTTGCCTTACCTTCCTCTGCGATTCCAGACTCAGTTATTCCGAATCTTGGATGAGCCAATTCGTTTGTTGGCGGCGGATTATTTTTTCTCGTCCTTCTGTTTTTCAAATTTGAAATTTTTTCTGCTAAGTAGTTCAATGTGCTCATGATATTAAGTTTTAGTTAAGTTGTGTTTTATAATCTTTATTTCTCGTTTATCTTTTTGTTAAATCGCTTTCTGGAATAAAAAAACCCTTTTGGATTTTTCAGATACCAAAAGGGTTTAAGTTTTTACACTCACGTATACTTTTAGTATCAACAGACGTATGCGCAAATAAGCGCGACAGAAAACATCTTGTTCATCTGTAAGGATTTATTCATCTGTGATTTATATTGTTTATTTAAATTCTGCATTTGTATTAAATTAAAAAGCCTCCCAAAATTTCTCGGGAGGCTCTTACTATATTATTATTGTATTCTTACAATTTTTTAAGCAATAGACACCCCAGCCTCGGTCTTAACCGAAATGGCACAAAACATTTTGTTGACTTTTAAGTTCATTTGATTTCTAGTAGTTTTTGGGTATAACAAATATGCAATTATTTTTTTTATTACACAAATTAAATTCAAGAATTTAATTACAAAAATCGTTAAAAATCAATTTTTTAACGTCAAAAAACATCTTACAAAAACGAAAACGAAATAATACAGGTAAAAAACTTACAAAACAAACTCGTTTTTCTTAATAATTCCATTTGACAAATCAGTTTATCAAAGAACCTTTTTCTTTTTCGGCTAAAAAATTATAGCCAGACTGCTTCCTTAGTCCTAATTCGTTCCACTATTTTTAGGATATCAGTTATAATTCCTCTCGAAATTGCTTGTTTACATGGCGGAGCACTTTGAATTACGATTGGAATATCGGAGTAAGATTTGGTATAAATTTCAAAAATAGTGTCGGAACCTTTCAACTGCCCGATTGGAGAGGCTATTGGTTCCGAAATTAATTTGGCTTCTAATGTGCCTTTTTCTACATCAAACTCTCCTACATAACGGAGTACATGATTTTCTGCTTGAGTGATTTTGGCAATTTTAAATGATTTATCTACAGCCTCTTTATCGAGCACTCCATTTTTTTCCAAATGCTCTTCGGTTATAAAAGGTTTTATATTAATATCTGAGAGATCAAAATCTTTTCCTATTTCTCTGGCCAATATTAGAAGTTTTCTTGCAGTATCATTTCCAGACAAATCTTCTTTAAAATTTGATTTCATCAAACCTAAAAGACTCGCATCTTTTAAAACAGATGAAAACGAAACATCTTCAGATGAAAATCTATTAAAGACGTAACTCAGATTATCGGAAAAAACGCCTCGAATCTTTGTGATTTTTTCTCCCGAATAATACAAATCTCTTAAGGTCTGCAAAACAGGAATTCCAGCTTCAACCGATGTTTCATACAAAAATTCTTTGTCGTACTTTTTAAGATCTGCCCTTAACTCTTTATATAAGTCTATTGGGAGCGTATTGGCCTTTTTATTTACTGCTACAATATTAAATCCGTTTTTGATTAACGTATTATAATGTTTCACCAATTCATCGCTAGCTGTTGCATCGACAGCTATTAAGTTTTCAAATTCGTTTTCTTGTGCAAATTCGACAATATCTTCTACCTTAAAAGGAACTGCCAATTGTCTAAAATTGGTTTCCCAAGAATAACCCACGCCTTCTTTCTCAAAAAAAGCAACCGTCGAATTGGTTATAATTGGAAAATGAAAATCGACATTTTTGCTCTCGAGAAAAAAATCCTGACTTTCAATAATCTGATTAATCAAAGTACTTCCGATATTACCAATTCCGAAAAGGATAATGTTTATTTTAAGCTTTGACATAATTTCTATTTTTTAATTTTTGAAACCATATAAGTGATGTAAGTTTATTTCATGTTTTGCAGCAAAAAGCAGACGCATGTGGTGCGTCTCTAGAAAATGCACTTATATTCCTTATATGGTTTAAATTTTATAAAGATGCTTTTCATAAAAAATTACCTTTAGCACATAGGCTAAAGGCAATCTTTCAAACAAAAAACAAAAAAACCTAATTTTTATTGATGCTGAATTGAGAAAGCGAAACGCTCTCAAAAACAGTTTGCAGATCTGCAATTAAATCTTCGATATCTTCAATTCCCACAGATAGACGAATTAAATCTTTAGAAACCCCTGTTTCTATTTGCTCCGATTCTGTCAACTGCTGGTGTGTAGTGCTTGCAGGATGTATAATCAGTGATTTTGTGTCACCGATATTGGCTAATAAAGAGAATAACTTCGTGTCATCTACCACTTTTTTAGCCGCATCAAAACCTCCTCTTAATCCGAAAGTGATAATTCCGCTTTGTCCTTCTGGAAGATATTCTTTAGCCAAATCATAATATTTATTCGATTTTAAACCTGGATAATTTACCCAGACTACCTCATCTTGTTTTTCTAGCCATTCAGCCAAAGCCAAAGCATTTTCACTATGTTTTTTGATTCGGATTGGAAGTGTTTCTAGTCCCTGAATAATCTGAAAAGCGTTAAATGGACTTAAAGCAGCACCAAAATCACGTAAACCTTCAATTCGAGCTTTTGCTATAAAAGCCGCATTTCCTAAAGCTTCATGATATACTAATCCGTGGTATCCTGCAGATGGCTCAGTAAATTCAGGGAATTTTCCGTTTGCCCAATCAAAGTTTCCAGCATCAATGATAACACCTCCTAATGAAGTTCCGTTTCCTGCGATATATTTAGTTAAGGAATGAATTACAATATCGGCACCATATTTAATTGGGTTTAATAAATAAGGTGTCGCAACTGTATTATCTACTATAAATGGCACTTTGAATGCTTTGGCTTCTGCCGAAATTGCTTTTAAATCTAATACATCCAATTTTGGATTCCCAAGAGATTCAACAAAGAAAGCTCTTGTATTTTCTTTTGCTGCTTTTGTAAAATTTTCAGGCTTTGACGGATCTACAAATGTGGTTGTGATTCCTAATCTTGGCAGTGTAACTTTTAAAAGATTATACGTTCCGCCGTATAAACTGTTTGACGCTACGATATGATCTCCTGCTTTTAGCAAAGTCAATAAAGTTGTTGAAATTGCAGATGCTCCAGAAGCCGTCACAACAGCTCCAATTCCGCCTTCTAGTGCTGCCAAGCGCTGTTCTAGAATATCATTTGTTGGGTTGTTTAATCTTGTATATATGAATCCGGCTTCGGCAAGACCAAATAAATTGGCCGCATGATCTGCATTGTTAAATACGTATGATGATGTCTGGTAAATAGGCACGGCTCTAGTTCCTGCATTTTTTGTTACATCGTGTCCTGCGTGTAATGCGTTTGTTGCAAATTTTTGTGTACTCATGATTTCTTAGTTTTTTAGGTATTGTTAATACGTTTATATATTATAATTGATATTGTTATTGATTTAAGCTAAAATATCTTCAGCTTCTTCTTCAAGATCATATAGATGAAACAATAATGATTTCTGCGTTTTTATCTGTAGCGCAGGATCATATTTTAGAGTTTCAGCTGATGGTTCTTCCGTATTATTATTTCTTAATAAGTATTGAAATGCGATTGTATTTATATCTAGCGTATTCATGATTTTAAATTTAAAATGTTGGAAATAAAAAAAGCCCTTTCGGATGGCGACCAAAAGGGCTTATAGTTTAACTATAACAAAGATTGTCTCTTTCACTTTTGGCAACAGCAAATTGGGATGCACATTTGCATCATCTCACAACACATCATATTTTTTTTTGCTATTGTTTTCATTTTATTTAAAAATTGAATTTGACTATTTTTTAAACTCGACTAATTCGATAGAGTAAATGTAATAAGTATTTTTTTAACGACCAAATTAAAATTGAAGTTTTATATTATTTTTTTTTTAAATTTCTTTCAAACCTTTATTTAAAAGGCTTGAAAGAAATTATTTTAATTAAAATTTAAAGCTTAAACGAGCAAAACCAAATCTTCCGTTTAATCCAAATTGAGAAACTGCTCTTGAATAGGCAAACTGATTCGCATTTGTCAAATCTGTACTTGGCGCTGGCGATAAAGTTGGAGTTGTATTTGTAAAGGCTGGAGTTGCAGGATTATTTCTGTCTGGATAAACATCTCCTATATTATTAACTCCAATTGTTGCTCTCAAATGTTCGTTGATCTGATATCCCAAAGATAAATCGGTAACCAATTTTGCGCTGTATTCTGGATGTTCGTATACAGAAGAAAATCCGTCTAGATTAACATCTGTTGCTCCTGGATCGGTAACTTTTCCGAAATAGCTGTTTCTTAAATAAATATCCAGTTTTTTAATATTGAAAGTTGTCATCAAATTGGCTTTCAATTTCGGAATCGCTTCTTCTAAATATACTCGGCTTGATTCTGGAAAGAAAGAATAAATGTAAGGTTCTCCTCCAGCATTAACGATTGATTGCGGAATATGCAAATCTCCCACTCTTTTGGTTTCATTAAAACTAAATGCAAAATCATTTCTAATTGTGAAATCTTGAATTACATCATATTTCTGAGAAATTACCAAATCAATTCCTTTTGTTTCAGAATCGATTCCGTTTGTCCAGAATGAAGCCCTTTCTACTCCTTTCAAGTCAAATGCCTGTTGAAATAAAGTCAATGCCTCTGCCTGTTCTGGCGAAGTTGCCGCCGCAATCTGTGCATCTGTTGGTCTTGAATATTGTCCAGATAGTACAATTCTATCGTTGATTCTTGTAAAATAAGCATCAGTTGCAATGGTTATGTTAGCTTCAGGAATTTTGAATGTAAATCCTGTACTGATGCTTTTTGATTTTTCTGGTTTTAAACTTTCAATTCCAATGCTTTTTGCCGCTTGCGAATCGTTTGTAAAATATCCTACTTGGTAAGGAGCACCGTTTATAAACTGTGTTGAACTAGACTCAAAATATCTTTGCTGTAAAGATGGCGCTCTAAAACCTGTTTGTCCAGAAATTCTCCAATTGATATTTTCATTCAATTTTAAGAGAGAAGCCAATTTAAACGTAACCGTGTTTCCAAAATCTGAATAGTTTTCATAACGCGCTGCTCCATTTATAAGCCATTTTTCTGTAGCATTCAATTCTAAATCAACATAAGCCGCACCACTTTGTCTATCTTTTTCTTTAGCATCTGAAGGCTGGAATCCTGAAAATCCTTGCGCTCCTGCTCCACGTTTGTTTCCAAAAAAGTCAGTTACAATTAATGGTGAATTGCTTGGCAGAATTCCTGAAACTAAATTTCCGTTTACATCATATAATCCGTAAGAAGCTTCTTCACCGGCCTTAATTTGGTAGTTTTCATATCTAAATTCACCTCCAAAAGCAACATTCAACCCAGAAAGAACATCTAGTTTTTTACTAAAATCCAAATTGGTTGTACTTTGTAAAAACGAAACTTTTCCTGCATCAAAACTAAACGGAGAGTTTGTTCCTAAAGTTGCATTGATCGTATTATTTACATCATAATTAAAGGAGTTCGTTCCTAAATTGGTGCTTAAATCGGTATCAAACCCAAATAATTGCGTAGTTACACCAACTGCTCCAGAAGCATCTAAAATTTTCGATTCAATTTCTGGCAAGAATCCATTTTCATACACTTGCGTAAAAGTTCCAGAACCGTTTGGCAATCTGTTAAACGCATACGATTTACCGCCTCTATAAGAAACACCTCCAAAAGAATATAATGAAGTGATTTCGCTCAAAGGATATTTTGCATTAAAATACAATTGTCCTGCAGCCAATTCTGACTGCCCAACACTCATATTATAATCACTTCTCTGCTGACCTCTATAAGCCAGTTCATTATTAGTAACATCAAAATTTAAAGCCGTCTGCATCTGTGCAATTGTCGATGCTGATGCAATAGCGTTTTGCTGTGCCGTTGTAAAATAACTTACTTGTGGCGCATACTGTTTTAGAGAAGACAAAATCTGAGCTGAATTTGTAGTCGTATTAATGTTGCTAAATAGCGAGTTAATCTCTACTCCATCTTGCGCCGCTCTATTTTCGACCGCATTGTAAGCATTAAAAATGGCATTGCTTCTAATTCCTGCTCGACTTGTTGCTTGTCTAGTTACCGCAGTTCCTGTAATATTTAAGAAACTTCCTGGCTTGCCTAATGAAGTTCCGTAGTTTAAATCGATTTGGGCAGTTTGTCCGTCTGCTCCTCCTTCAAAATTATTTGATCCTGAAGATAGATTGGCTCCATACTGAATTCCCCCTGTTAGATAATTAGCATTCTTTTTCAGAACAATATTAATAACTCCTGCAATTGCATCAGAACCATATTGTGCTGCAGCTCCGTCTCTTAAAACTTCGATTCTTTCAATAGCAAAAGATGGAATTGCATTTAAATCTGTCCCGACAGATCCTCTTCCCGGCGATCCGTTTATGTTTACCAAAGCACTGGTATGTCTTCTTTTTCCGTTTACTAAAATTAAGACCTGATCTGGTCCTAATCCTCTTAATTGTGCGGGATCAACGTGGTCTGTTGCATCTGCTGTAGATGTTGGGTTACTCGTAAATGATGGAGCAACATAATTTAAAATCTGAGTTACGCTCGTTTGCGGTGCTCCTTTTGTTATTTCGGATACGTTAAAAACATCAACCGGAACTGGCACATCTGTTTTAACTCTGTTTTTACTTCTTGATCCAATAATAGTAACTTCAGACAGTTCGTTGTTTTTTAAACTATCTTGCTCTTTTATATTGTCCTGAGCATAAAGTCCTGAAAATGTCACAAGACCTAAAACGATTAGTACATTTTTCTTCATTTCTTCTTTACTGATTAATTAGTGTTTTTGGCTTAAAAAAAATCTTACAGCTTTTATTTTTTGAATAAAAAAACCTCTGCGGTTCGGCAGAGGTTCTATTTATATATTTTGAAAAATATTTTACAATAGTGTCTCTGCGGAGAATTCCGGCATCTTACAAGACATCATATTGCAAACTGTAAATTTCATTTGTTTCTTTTGTTTTAACGGGGCAAAGTTGCGAACTATTTTTTAATCGACCAAACAAAAAACAAAATATTTTCTATTACCCTATCAAAATAGTATGTTATTGTTAAATTTCTGCTAGAAAAAATAAAAAAAGTTGAACTTTAATTTGCAAATCAAAATGGTTTCATACCTTTGCACCCGAAATAGAGGAAAAATTTGAACTGATTGCAACCTCTTCATAATGAAATGGTTTCGTTATGAATGCTGAAAGATTCATTTCAGCAGTAAAAAATGCTAAAGCAGGAACCCTCCTTTAGCCCTTTTTAGCAATTACTTTCTCTGCTTAATTTTTAAAAAAACTAATATATTATTATTACATTATTATGGCTTATTTATTTACGTCAGAATCTGTTAGTGAAGGGCATCCAGACAAAGTTGCAGATCAAATTTCGGATGCATTAATTGACAACTTTTTGGCATTTGACGCTGACTCAAAAGTAGCTTGTGAAACATTAGTTACAACAGGTCAGGTGATTTTAGCAGGTGAAGTAAAATCGAATACTTATCTTGATGTTCAGCAAATCGCTCGCGATGTAATCAAAAGAATTGGATACACTAAAAGTGAATATATGTTTGAAGCGAATTCTTGTGGAATTCTTTCAGCTATTCACGAGCAATCTGCAGATATTAACCAAGGTGTTGACAGAGCTAAGCCAGAAGAACAAGGTGCTGGAGACCAAGGAATGATGTTTGGTTACGCTACAAACGAAACTGAAAACTTCATGCCATTGGCACTTGATCTATCTCATAAATTATTACAAGAGTTAGCAATCTTAAGACGCGAAAACAAAGAAATCACGTATTTACGCCCAGATGCTAAATCTCAGGTTACTTTAGAATATAGCGACGATAATAAACCAACTCGTATTGATGCGATTGTAATTTCAACTCAACACGATGATTTTGATACAGAAGCTGAAATGTTGGCTAAAATCAAAAAAGATATTATCGAAATCTTGATTCCTAGAATTATCGCTAAAAACCCAGAGCACGCTCACTTATTTAACGATAAAATTAACTACCATATCAACCCAACAGGAAAATTCGTTATTGGAGGACCTCACGGAGATACTGGTTTGACAGGAAGAAAAATCATCGTTGATACTTACGGCGGAAAAGGTGCTCACGGTGGTGGTGCATTCTCTGGAAAAGATCCAAGTAAAGTAGATAGAAGTGCTGCTTATGCAACTCGTCATATTGCTAAAAACCTAGTTGCTGCCGGTGTTGCTGACGAAATCTTAGTTCAGGTTTCTTACGCAATTGGTGTTGCTGAGCCAATGGGAATTTTTATTGAAACTTACGGAACTTCTAAAGTAAACTTAACTAACGGTGAAATCGCTAAAAAAGTAGAAGCTATCTTCGATATGCGTCCTTACTTCATCGAACAACGTTTGAAATTAAGAAACCCAATCTATAGCGAAACTGCTGCTTACGGACATATGGGACGTAAACCAGAAACTGTTACTAAAACTTTCTCTGCTCCAGGCGGAAACGAAAAAACAGTTACTGTTGAGTTGTTTACATGGGAAAAACTTGATTTTGTTGACCAAGTAAAAGCTGCATTTGGATTGTAATTCAGATCTATAGACTAACTTAGATTATCAGACATCTTAGATTATCAGACATCTTAGATTAGCCGAACATAAAAAAGCCGATTTCTAAAAATAGAAATCGGCTTTTATTTTATATGCTAGTTTTATTAATATGTTCCGTTACTCATTTTAGTTAAAACTTCCTTCATTTGATTTGCAGTTTCTTCATCAACGTCACTAGTAATAAACTTTACTGCTAAAACCTGTGTTTCGATAGCTTTTTGTGTCTGTCCATCTTTATAATACAATTGTGCTAAAGTGTCTAAATAATACGGATTGTTTTTAGATATCACCAAGCTATATTCAGACCATTTAACAGCGTTCTTTATAAAGTTTGAGTTCTGTGGTTTTAATACAACTGCCCATGCCGCGTTATTGCAAATATCTGAGTGGTAAAGTTTAAACGAACTCCATCCATCATAAGAATAACTTGAGCTAGAATCTAAACCTCCAAAAATAGCATCTAATTTTTCTATTGGGCTTGGTCCAGCTAATGTGTTATCAAAATAAGAGCTGAACTCTTTCAAGTAAGTCGTATTAGACCCATCTTGATCTTCAAGCTGGCTTAAATAATAAAAATAATTTCTGTAGGCATCAAAATTTCCTTTTCCAGATGCTATGATCTTTTTGTAAACAGAATTGATTTTCTCCTTATTCATTTCACCTGTAAGTCCATCCTGAGAAGCGTACAGATTTTGCTGTAATGCATTAGAAATTTCAGAAACAGCACTTCCTATATTATGAACTTCTGGCGCATTATTATTGAAAGCAACTTTATTATTCTCAATATCATCAGAATGTTTTAGCAAATAATCTATCGCTAGAAAATCAGTGTCATTGAGAATTCTTTCCTGATTAAAAAGCTGTTTTGTAAATCCTTGATTTTTGATTTCTTTTATAATAGTCTCAGCCAAATACATATTTACAGCCTTGTCTTTTTGGTGCGCTTCAATCAATTTTTTCCATGTTTGAGCTGCTTCTTTTTGGTCTAAAGCCGTTTTTGTAATTACAAAATCAGTAGAATTAGGGTCGCTTACTGAATAATCTGAATCGTAAAATATTTCTAACAATGCGGCTTTATTAAAAGCATTAATTAAATCTGCCTCTGAGGCTTTTTTGTTCTTTAAAACTTTATCTATAGAAAGGAAAGCATTTGCTTTTTGAAGTTTTCTATAAAAATCGCCATAATAGCTAAACTGATATTGCTGTGTTGTTAAATCTGATTTTGCAACAGCAAGTACATCGCCATTTCCGTTTAAAACCAATACGCTTGGATCATTAATTATTTTATTGTTTTTCAGCCATTTTTTATCATCGGCTCCAGCCAAATAATAATTGTATGTATCATAAAGTGCATTATACGAATCATACATATTATAGCCTGTCTGCGTTTCTTGCTCTTTTATAAAAGCATCAAAAGTTTCTTTTGTCGTTTTATTCTTGCTGTCAACCACAACAACTAAAAATTTATTGCTAGCTGTTTTGGTAGATTCTATTGCCTTTTTGAGATTGCCTTCTATTTTTAGCTTAAAATCATATTTGCTATAAGAAGCTGGAGGATCAAGAGGATATGCTGCTGCTGGTACCGCAGTTGTATCAACTGGCAGACTATTATATATACTATCTACTACTGCGCTTCCATAAGAACCGTAATCAGGATCTTTCCCCGGATAAGTCCAGTTTGTAACAGACTGTGTTTCTATCGGGACTACTGTTGGAGCTTTAGCCGGCTTCTCATCTTTTTCGTTCACAAACACTAAAGGATCTTTTCCTGCTTGATCAGAAATTTTTAATTCTTTTGTATTCTTATCAAAAGATCCTGCAAGATTTAGATCATTCAAAACAGCAAGATCATAATTGATTGTTATCTCTGAAACATCTTTTGGCAATGCATATTTATTGACATCACTTTTTCCGTTATAATCTTCGTAAACCAAATAAAGGAAATCCGTTTTTTCTATTTCAAAATCTAAATCTGTTTTGATATATTCAGGATCTACCTTCGTTTTTATATCTGAAAGTCTCTGGTATTGAACTGCTTCTGTTCCTTTTTGAGTTCCTATGTAAAAGGAATAATAAGACGGATTCAAAAACTTAATCTTAATTTTTTTTGCTTTTTTATCTTTAGCAAAAGAAAGATCAAATCTATTATCTACGGTATTTTTACTTTTTAAGAAAACCAAAGAATCGCCTTTAATTTCATATCCTCCCGAATAAAAAACCAATTCATACTTATTATCATCCAGTAAATTTAATTTGATTTTTCCTCCTTTATTTGTAGATAAATAAGTTCCTTTTTCTATTCCATTGGTTTGGGCGAAAGAGATAGAAATTCCGGCAAACAGGAGTGACAAACTCCAAATAAAATTGCGCATAACTACATATTTTGTTGTTAATAATATAGCGCAAAGATATCTGATTCTTCTTTAAACAAATCACAAAAAGTCACAATATTTGCAATTAAAATACTACAAATTGTATTTCATTGAAAATATGATATAACGCGGCTGCACAGTGTATTGCGAAACTCTTGTAGAGAATTGCGAGAAGCTGTCATCATTAAGATATTTTGTGTTCAACAAATTGGTTGCCGAAACTTTATATTCCCACTTGCTATTCTTTTTTTGATAAATTAAACTGGCGCTTAAAAAATCATACTCATTATCAACAGTTTTATCGCCATTATAATAATGGTAGAATTCGTATTCTGAAACAAAAGAGAAACTATCCAAGAAATAATAATCTAATCTTGCAAATGGTTTATCAGTGTAAAAGGTTGAACCACTATATTTATTTATCAAAAGATTGTAGCCAAATTCAATATTTGGAAGATTTTTATAATTTGTTGAAGCTCGAACGGTATAGCTTTGGCTGAAACTTTCTGTTGTTGACAATTGATTGTTCTGAATATTATTGAATTTCGACCAATTAAAACTAGCATTTGCAGAAGCTTTATAATTCTTTAAAAACGAACGCCCGTAATTTCCCATTCCCGTAAAAGTCTCATCAGCTAAATTGGAGTTGTAAGGAACTGATGATTGGTTAATTCCGTCAAAATCTGCTTTTGTTTTAATCGCATCAACTTTTCTGGTGTAAGTTGCATTGGCAAAAATGTTCTCAAAATTGAACATATTATACTTGAAATAACGTAACGAATGCACTTGTGAAGTCGCATTTTCTAAGAAACGATTTCCGCGAAACAAACTGCTATAATTAGACAAAACATAACCCGAAGCCAACTGATTGATATCTGTAAAATCGTTTGTTAGAGAAAAATTATACGTTAATGTTTCTGATTTTTTGATTTGATACAAAGCAAAGAAATCCGGAAGCACTTTCGTGAAATTCTGAGAATAATTGGTTCCTAATTGTCCGTTTGTCATTTGATACGTATGAAAGCTTACTCCGGGTGTGAACGTAAATTTTCCTGTGAGGATTTTATAATGAAAACCTAAAAAAGCATCACTAAAACGATAATCTACATCATTATTATTTTGAGCATTATTCAAATCGTTTCTAGTTCCATCATCTAACATTTGAAAAATGTGAGAATTAAAGTTCTGATACGAATACGTATTTCCTAAAGTAATATTGAAATTACTTTTTGGTGTAACCATATAATAATAATCCAGTTTTGCATCCAATTTATTGGTTTTCACAAATCGGTCTTGATTATAATCATTTCTGTTTTGTCCCGAAATATATCCCGATAAATCAAAAGGAAGTGTTTGCAAATTAGCATTATAAAAAGGATTTTCGTCCTGATATAAATGCTGCATTTCAAAAGCAAAGATATTTTTAGTGCTTTGCGTATAATACAAACTCAAATTCTGATTAATCGAAGTAGGATCTTGTTTTTTTGTTGTAAAAATATCTTCTGAAGTCGCAACGTTTTGAACAATCTGTTCTCTAAACAAATCTGAGTATTCTTCTTGTTTAGTAAGCTTGGTTAAAATATCATAATCAAACTGAAATTTGTCGCTTGGCTTATAAGTTGAGCTTAATTTAAAAAGTCCCAAATTATTTTTCTGATTGGTATTTTCGTTACTTTTCTGCTGATCTCCAGATTCTAAAATTGTTGTTTGCGATTTAGTTTCTAAGTCGGTTTTTGAAGTCGAAAGAATTCCAAAACCGCTTATATTCCACGATTTTGTAGCTGAATAAGCAAAGTTTGTTGCGCCAAATTTGGTTTCAATTTCTTTTGCACGATTATTACGCAATAACGAAATTCCCAAATCATTTGAAGAAACATTAAAACTGCTTCCGCCTTTTTTCATCATATTTTTAAATCCTCCAGTGAACTTAAAATAATCTTGAGCCGTAAGAGGCAATTCACCAATATTATTAAAATTGGTAATTAAATTGATACTGTATTTTGGGCTGTAATAGAACAGTTTTGGATTAATAATATATCGGCTGTCCAATTCTGCAACTCCAATTCCTGCGGTCACATCTCCAAACCAAAAGTTCTTTTTTCCTTCTTTCAGTTTAATGTTCATCGCCACATTTTCCTGATCATTTTCTAGACCTTTTAATTGGCTTATTTCGTTATAATTTCTTAAAACCTGAACTTTATCAATTGCATCGGCTGGAATATTTTTGACGCCCAATTTGGTATCTCCGTCAAAAAAATCTTTTCCCTCAACCATCAATTTGCTGACTTTTTTCCCTTCAACTTCAATTTCTCCATCGGCATTTACCTCAACTCCTGGAAGTTTCTTTAAGACATCTTCAAGCTTTTTTTCTGTTCCAGATTTAAAAGAATCAGCATTATAAACAATTGTGTCGCCTTTTATAGAAACTGGCATTTCGCGAACAATTTCTACGCCTTCCAATTCTATTCCAGCGCCATCCAAAACAATATTCTGGGTCATGTTTTCAGACTTCGTAGACACTGCGATTTCTTTAGACTTCATCCCTAAATAACTTATTTTAATAGTATAAGCTGTATTTGGTTTCAAAGTCAATTGAAACTTTCCTTTATCATTGGTTATTCCATAGGAATCCATTGCTTTTGTCCCATTATTGATAGCCATAATATTGGCCATTTCCAACGGATTTTTCTGCTCATCCTGAATCAAACCGTCAAAACGGACGCTTTGAGAAAAGCATATCGAAGTAAAAAGTAAGGCAAATACAAAGAGTGTCTTATTCATTATAAGAATATTGAAAGTTTGGACCCGAGCGATAGCGAACAGGCGAAGCAATTTGGATTTTGGATTTTGAAAAATTGGAATTTTAAAGATATTATCTTCCCATAGGAGGAGGTCCGCCAGCACGGCCGCGGTTCATCTCTCTAAATTCTTCCATTTTTTTAATTACCGTTTCGTCATATTCTTTCTGAGAAACTACTTTTCCTTTTTTAGAAGGTTTTATTTCCACTTTATCTTTAGCATTCAAAACAATTTTTGAACATAAAATAGTCGTTGTTCCATCATTGATTTCTAAAATTAATCCTGGAAGTCCCCAATAATTTTCTGGCCCTTGATTGATAGGAATTTCTGGCGTATACCAGGCTGTCACGACAATTTCTTTTGGCATTTCGAAATTATCTGCAAAATTCGTTTTGGTATCTCCAGAAGTCTTTTTCTCTTCATCCTTTTTGTCATCATTTTTTTTAGGTCTGAAGTTTCTAAAATCGGTTTTACTTGCCTGTTTTACAGCTGTCGCTTTGAAGCAATTGTAACCGCCAATTTGCTTGGTTTCTTGTTCTAATTTCCATTCTAATTTTGGAAGAGAATCTACAACAAGAAATTCCTTGCCCATAAATTCTTTATCGACAGTATACGTTTTTGCCTTTACATCCTTATAAAAAGTACCTCCACCGCCAGTAAGCGAACCAAACATAACTCGAAAACCTCCTTGCTGTTGGCCAGGCGTTTCTAATTTTTCTTCTTCTTTATAAATTGATGCTGCTTTATCAAAATTTAAAATGAATGTTTTTTCGAGCATTTTTTTCATACGCTCTTCCATATTTTTCTGCATTTCTGGCGTAATATCTCTATTACCGCGCATCCCCTCAAACTTTGGCGCTTGTGTTTTTGACTCGTAAACAGCCATTCCCTGGAAATCTTTTTGCGCCTGAATTTGGGTAGAAACAAGCATCAAAGTCATATAAAAAAATATCTTTTTCATTTCATTTTCTTTAAGTGAGTAAATCCGACAAAACTTACATTCAAATGTATTATTTATTTTAAAATTCAAAAAACTAAATATATAAACGGCATTAAGGCATAGACAGAACCGCTTATTTTTTAGACTATTAGATTTCAAAAAGGTTTAAGGCATAAATTTAAAATTTATAAGAAGAGTTTTTGTAATTTGGTACTCTTGTAAAATAATTTCTCATGCTTAAAATAGTGCAAAAAATTTTATTTGCTGTATTTCTTTTCTGCACTTTTCAGGCGCTTTCTGCTCAGGAATGGAGTATAAATCCAACCTTGATTTCGCAGTATAAAAATACCTCAGATACTTTTTTAGGATACGATACGTTTGGTTATTCATACCAGATAAAGAATAATGTTTTTAGCAAGATTAAAGGAAAAGAAATCTTTGAATATAAGAATGTTTCCTTGGGAAAAATCACAAAAGTCGATCTTCAGAATCCGCTAAAGATTGTTTTGTTTTATGAAGATTTCAATAGTGTTGTTCTATTGGACAATCAATTAAATAAAATGAGCGAAATTAATTTTTCGCAGAATGCCTCTCCAATTGTGGTGAGTGCCATTGGAATGTCCACACAAAATCAGTTATGGATTTACAATACCTTAAACCAGCAAATTGGTCTTTTTGATTATTTAAAAAATGAATACAAAACCGTTTCAATTCCACTTACAGAACCAATACAATATTATCAAACTGATTTTAATACTTTCTATTGGATTGACAAGAAAAACAATTTTTACGCTTGCGATATTTTCGGAAAGATAACATCATTGGGAAAGATTGCTGATTTTGATAGAATCGCAATAGTTAATACTTCACAATATCTTTTCAGCAAGGATAATTTATTGTATTTTAAAGGGTTCAACAAATTAAATCCTGAAGTACTTTCTGAGATTAAAATTTTAGAAAAAACCTTTGACAATTTTTATTACAAAGACCAAATTTTATCTATTTTTACAGCTACAGATATATCAAATTATAAAATCGTAACACCGTAATGCACATAGCAATAGCAGGAAACATAGGCGCAGGAAAAACAACTTTGACCAAATTATTGGCAAAACATTTCAAATGGGAACCTCATTATGAAGATGTAGTTGATAATCCGTATTTGGATGATTTCTACCATCAGATGGAGCGCTGGTCGTTTAACCTTCAGATTTATTTCCTAAATAGCCGTTTCCGTCAAGTGCAGCAAATTCGCGAAAGCGGAAAAAAAATCATTCAAGACAGAACGATTTATGAAGATGCGCATATTTTCGCTCCCAACTTATATGCAATGGGATTAATGACAAGCCGTGATTTTGAAAATTACACGTCTTTATTCGAATTGATGGAATCGTTGGTTAAAGCTCCAGATTTATTGATTTATTTAAGAAGTTCGATTCCGAATTTAGTTGGACAGATTCACAAACGCGGGCGCGAATACGAAAACTCTATTTCTATCGATTATTTAAGCCGTTTGAATGAAAGATATGAAGCTTGGATTCAAACTTATACTAAAGGAAAACTTTTAATTATTGATGTGGACAATATCAATTTTGTTGACAATCCCGAAGATCTAGGAGATATCATTAGTAGAATTGATGCTGAATTGAACGGATTGTTTTAAAACAGAAGTTCCTAATTTGCACAAAAAATAACCGCCTCTAAAATTAGAGGCATTTTTTATTATATATTTTCTTACATTTGTTTTGCTTTAATAAGATTTCCCTATTTGGGAAAAAATAAATATATTTGCAATGTAAGTTATGAGAATAATAGCGAAAAGAACCCTGCAAAATTTTTGGGAAAGATTTCCAAATTCAAAACAGCAATTATTATCCTGGTATCAGGTTTTTGATAAAAATAGTTTTTCTAATTCTAACGCTATAAAATCTTTTTTTGGGACTGCTGATTTTGTTGGTAATAATAAAGTAATCTTCAATATTTGTGGAAATCATTATCGTTTGATTGTAAAAATCAATTATGAAACTCAAATCGTTTATATTCTTTTTGTTGGAACACATAATGAATATGACGATTTAAAAGATATTAAAAATTTGTAAACTATGAATATAAAACCAATAAAAACAGAACATGACTATAGTTTAGCATTAGAAAGAGTTAATCTTCTTTTTGATGCCAAACCAGATACTGCTGAAGGAGATGAGTTGGATATTCTGGTGACACTAATAGAAAAATACGAACAAATTCATTATCCTATTCCTGAACCCGACCCTATTGAAGCCATTAAATTTATGATGGAGCAAAATGGATTAAGTGATGCCGACTTAGGAATTATTTTGAATAGCCGCTCAAGAGTATCTGAATTGTTTAATCGCAAAAGAGCATTAACAATAAAACAAATAAGAGTTTTAACCGAAGCTCTACATATTCCAGCTTCAACGTTGATTAAAGAATATGCTTTGAATCAATAAAAAATGCCTCTAAATTTAGAGGCATTTTCTATTTTTAAAACTTTGACAAAGCTATTATTTCGCAGCTTCTACTTTTGCTAAAACTTCTTCCTCAGTACCTTCAAAAACTTCAGTTGTAGTTTTTCCGTCCACTGTTTTGGTAACAGTTCCAGTAGTTTTTCCGTTGATATTTTTAACCTCAACACGAACTGATTGACTTTCTGCATGAGAGTATTTTCCGTTTGCATCAAAATGAGCTAAACATTTAGCTGTTTCTTCTTCAGAACAACCTTTTTCTTTACACATTTTAATACATTCTTCCTTCGTCATTCCAGACATATCGCCGCATTTAGACATTCCTGCATGCATTTCAGTTTTAGCACAGCAAGACGCTTTTCCAGCAATATCTGACGGAGAATGGCCTTCACCCAAAATTGGAGCAATTACCAATCCAATCAAACAAGTTAATTTGATTAAAATATTCATTGATGGCCCAGAAGTATCCTTAAACGGATCTCCAACTGTATCTCCTGTTACCGCGGCTTTATGTGCATCAGAACCTTTATAAGTCATTTCGCCATTAATCATAACTCCTGCCTCAAAAGATTTTTTAGCATTATCCCAAGCGCCACCGGCATTGTTTTGGAAAACAGCCCAAAGTACTCCAGAAACTGTAACTCCAGCCATATATCCTCCTAACATTTCAGCAATTAATTGATTGTTATCTGAATAAACTAATTTTCCAATTAGAACAATTGCAATCGGAAAACCAATCGTTAAAACTCCTGGAAGCATCATCTCACGTAAAGCGGCTTTTGTAGAAATTTCAACACATTTTCCATATTCTGGCTTTCCTGTCCCTTCCATAATTCCAGCAATTTCTTTAAACTGGCGACGAACTTCGTACACCATATCCATTGCTGCTTTTCCAACAGAATTCATTGCTAAAGCTGAGAAAACTACCGGAATCATTCCACCGACAAATAACATCGCTAAAACCGGTGCTTTAAAGATATTAATTCCGTCGATTCCTGTGAAGGTTACATAAGCTGCAAATAAGGCCAATGAAGTTAAGGCCGCAGAAGCAATAGCAAATCCTTTTCCTGTTGCTGCTGTTGTATTTCCAACTGAATCTAAAATATCGGTTCTAGTACGAACTTCTTTTGGCAATTCGCTCATTTCAGCAATCCCTCCAGCGTTATCAGAAATTGGTCCGAAAGCATCAATTGCCAATTGCATAGCCGTTGTAGCCATCATTGCTGAAGCAGCTAAAGCAACTCCATAAAATCCTGCTAGAACATACGAAATCCAAATTGCGATGGCAAATAACAATACGGTTGGAAAAGTAGAAATCATTCCGGTTGCCAAACCTGCAATTACGTTTGTCCCTGCACCTGTAGATGATTTTTGAACTATAGCCAATACTGGTTTTGTTCCTAATCCTGTATAATATTCTGTTACTGATGAAATAGCTCCGCCAACTACTAATCCGACTAAAGTGGCGTAGAAAACACGCATTGACGAAATAGCTTTAGAACCTTCTCCAAAGAAAGTCATTTGCATAGTTTCTGGCAACATGTGCTGTACCAAAAAGAAGCAAGCTACAGCTGTTAAAACGATAGAAACCCAGTTTCCTATATTTAATGCTTTCTGCACTTGTGCTTCTTTAGCATTATCATCTGATATTTTTACTAATGTTGTTCCGATAATCGAAAATAAAATTCCGAAACCGGCAATTGCCATTGGAAGCAAAATTGGTCCAATTCCGCCGAAAGCATCATTAATACTTCCGCCCATATCTTTTATCACATAGTTTCCTAGAACCATTGCCGCTAGAACAGTGGCAACATAAGATCCAAATAAATCGGCTCCCATACCTGCAACGTCTCCTACGTTATCTCCCACATTATCTGCAATTGTTGCTGGGTTACGAGGATCATCTTCCGGAATTCCCGCTTCAACTTTACCCACTAAATCGGCTCCAACATCGGCCGCTTTTGTGTAGATTCCACCACCTACTCTTGCAAATAAAGCGATAGATTCGGCTCCAAGTGAAAATCCTGCAAGAGTTTCTAAAACAACCGTCATAGTATCGGTGTCTTTCCAAACTCCTCCAGAAAACAAATGAAAGAAAATGATAAAAAAGGATGTTAAACCTAAAACAGCTAAACCCGCTACACCTAACCCCATTACAGTTCCTCCGCCAAAAGAAACTTTTAATGCTTGCGGAAGACTCGTACGAGCTGCCTGAGTAGTTCTAACGTTTGTTTTGGTTGCTATTTTCATTCCCATATTTCCTGCTAAAGCAGAGAAAAATGCACCAAAAATAAATGCTATTACGATTAATAAATGTGTTTTTACTCCCGGAATAAAAGTAATTCCTGCCAAAGCTAAACTGGCAATGATTACAAAGATGCTTAATAGTTTGTATTCGGCTTTTAGGAAGGCTAAGGCTCCTTCGTAGATGTAATCTGAAATCTCTTTCATCTTACCGTCTCCAGCGTCTTGTTTTAAAACCCAAGTCCTTTTTATTCCCATGAAAAGTAATCCTAAAACTGCCATTATAATTGGCAGGTAAATCATAAATGCATTCATAATATTTTATTGGTTTTGGTTAATAGTCAACAATCTAACTGAACGAATTTAAACAAAAAAGCAATACTCCTGACGGCAGTATTGCTTTTTTTATAATAGAATAAGGTTAAAATTATTTAATACTAAATAATCCAGCCGGTTTATTTTCAATGTCATCAAAACGTTTTGTGCACTCTGCGATGATATCGTAAGCTTCTTTTACGTCTCCCCATCCTTCTACGTCTACTTTTTTATGCTCAAGATCTTTGTAAACTTGGAAAAAGTGCTCGATTTCTTTTAATAAGTGTGGATTAATATCAGAAAGATCGTTTAATGAATTCCAGATTGGATCTGAAACTGGTACACAAATAATTTTTTCGTCTGGTCCTTTGTCATCTGCCATGTGGAAAACACCAATTGGTTTAACCTCCATTACACATCCAGGAAAAGTTGGTTCGTTTACCAAAACTAATACATCAAGAGGATCGCCATCTAAAGCTAAAGTTTCTGGAATAAATCCGTAATCTGCTGGGTACATCATAGAAGAGAATAACATTCTGTCGAAACGCATTCTTTTAATTTCAAAATCGTACTCATATTTATTTCTGCTTCCTCTTGGTATTTCGATCAATACATCGAAAGTCGTTAATTTGTCTGCGGTCATTTTTGTTTTTTATTGTTTCTATAATTTCGGTTGCAAAAATAACTAAAGAATCTAGTTTTACAATAAAAAACAAGGTTAAATTATCTTCATTAGAGTTTAAAAAACAAGCATTTAATAGCTAATTGTTCTATTTCTTTTTTTTAAGTAATAATGCCAGAGCAAATAGGTTGCATAAGAACGAAACGGGCTCCATTGTTCTGCATGAATTTCCATTTCTTGTTTGTCATGGATATTTAATAATTCTTTGATTGTATTTATGACAGCTATATCGCCTAATGGAATTAAATCGGGTTCTTCAAGACAGAACATTAAATAAATATCTATTGTCCAGTTTCCGATTCCTTTTAATTTAATAAGCTCTTCGCGAACTTGTTTTGCAGATTTTGAAGCTAAACTTTCAATATCCAACTCTTTGTTTAAAACTGCTTCTGCTAAAATCTTAATGTACTTTGTTTTCTGACGGCTTACTCCAAGGCTTCTAAATTCTTCGTCAGAAAGAAGAACCATATTTTCAGGATTACAAGTTGTAAAAGCTTTAATTTTTAAGAACGTGGCTTTCGCCGAATCTATAGAAACCTGCTGCTCGAGAATTAATAAAACCAAAGTTTCAAATCCAGGCGGGCGTCTCGGAATTGGCGGTAATCCATATTTTTCAATAATTTGTAGAAATATTGGATTTTTATTGGTTAGAAAGTCAATGGCTTCTTGCATGATGATTCTTTTATGTCTAATCTCAAAAATAAGTAAAAAATAATCTCGCGAAAACGCCAAGTTGCTAAGTTTTCTTTCTCTCGCGGATTTTGCAGATTAAGCGGATAAAAAATCTGCTCGATCTGCAAAATCTGCGTGAAACAAAAAAGTCGCAAAGATTTTAAACCTCTGCGACTCTGTAACTCTGTAACTTTGAACCTTTGTAACTTTTTAAAACTAGAAATAAAATCCAAATGATCCTTTAATTGCAAATTTATGTGCATCTGGCATATCTAGGTAATTTCCTCTCCAAGAGAAATCAAGACGGAAAACTTTAAAGATATTTCCAATTCCTGCATTATATTCCCAGTATACTTTTTCAGGAGCATTGTATGGCAATCCCGAAGCATTAATAGCGCGGTTGGCATCAGAAATAGTTCCATGAACCGCTCTAATTCCTATAAATTCTCTCCAGTTCAGCTTTCTCATGAATGGAATTCTAGCAAATAATCTACCTCCAAAATCATGATTCCACTGCAGGGTTGTATATTGATCGGTAACGAACTCGTAGAAATTTAAGTTACTGAATGTATTCTCAATCGTAAAATAAGTCTGGTTACCCGGAATTACACTCATTAAACCTAACGGAATTGTTCCGAATGTTTTTCCTGTTTCAACTGTAATATTTGTTCTTCCTAAAGGTCCAATAATAATGGGCTGTCTGTAGAAAACCTGAATTTTTTCGTAAGCAAAATCACTGTCAAAAACACCTTTCAATCCATAACTGAAATTGACAAAGAAATGACTGTAGGGACTATCTACTAAATCTCTTTCTACTCCATAACCAATGGTTTTTCTGTTTGGCATAAACTCAAACTGAATATTGGCTTCTGACTGTTTTACCATACTTTCCACAACACCGGCAGGATTTTCAGGAGTTGGCAAAGTAGTGTAATAATCTAAACTAAATGTTTTGGAAGCCGATTCTAATGTTCGATACGAAAGCCCTGCTGAGACAATAAAATTCTTTTTAGGCTCCATTTCTATAGAAATGTTACTTAGATTAATATTGGTCAGTTTTCCATTGCTTCCCGTCGTAAACAGAGCTGAAGAGGCGAAACTTCGTCCTAGAACGTCGTTTGTTGTGGTTAAACTCGCTCCAATCTGCTCAATGTCACGCCTATTTCCCCCAGAAATTATTAATCTATTTTTCTTGTCAAGCATCCATTTTCCAGAAACGCCGTATTTGAATTTATTATCATCAAATCCGTAAGCCGTGTAAGCTTGAATACGCCAAGGATCGTTTGGACCGAAATAGGTTCTTCCACCCACTCTTAGCCTTATACCTTCGACTTCATTATATCCAAAAGTTGAAAATATAGGTCCGTAATCGAAATTCTTAAATTCAATATAACCGCTTCCTAAAATGGAGACAAGGTTATACAATTGTTTAAATCGCTTGACAGTTTGCAATGTATCAAGCATTTTATAAATTCCCTGTTCGTCTTTATTTAGTTTTTCGAAACGATTTTCCTCCCAGAATTCTGGCGGTCGTTCGTAAACGGCATTATCAATAAAATTGACTTCTTCTTTATAGAATTTCTCTGGCTTCTGAATATTGAATTTATGATTGCGGTATAAAGTCGTTCTTTTACCGTAAACTCCTTTTGATTTTTCTTTTTTGTTTAAAGCAAAATCAGACATCATATAATCACGCGTCAAAAGGAAAACAGAATCATTTTCTACTTCAAATTCCTGTTCGATATAAATATCTTTTACCCAGTTAATATTGGCACTTTTTGTAACGCCCATATTAATTTTTTTGATGGCAAAAGTGGTATCATTTACCCAAAAATCTCCTTTAAACGTCAATTCGTTTTTACGTCTTGGGTAAAAAACAATATTGTAACACCATTTTTTATCGATATAAGCACTGTCTTTTAGAACGTAATTGTAAACATCAATTCCTGTTCTTGACAACGGACTTGTGAAACTTTTATCAAAAAACTTTAGGTGGTTGTCGTAAATATTGTAATCAGAATAAAGGTCTTTTACAAAAGATAAAATCTGCTGATTTCCGTTAAAACCAGACATTTTATTTCCCGTAAGATTTTCTTTTACTTTCTTTAATTTATTATCTCCATAAACATCATAAACCGATTCGTTGATGAAGATCGGCAAATAGGTTTTCCCTGTAACGTCAGAAGTATCAACGTGATTAAAGATAAACTCCATTCCTTTAAAAAGCTTGTTTTTCATGAATGCACTATCAATAGTGTTCATGTCAAATTCTACTTTTTCGTACTTCTGCATTTGATATTGATTAAATAGGTATAATCCGTTTTTACGTTTTCTTTCCCATATTTTTCTCAAAATATCCAAGGCTGGATTATTTTTTTTGGAAGTTTTCCCAGTGTAAATTACAACTTCATTCAATGCTTCAGCTTCGCCCAAAACAATCTTAAAATTGTAATTGACTGCTTTTTCTAAAGGAACTTCTTTATCCGAAAATCCTGCCGAAGTAACTATAAGTGCGGTATAAGTATTTGGCGATTCTAAATAAAAACGGCCGTCTTCATTAGAAACGATTCCAATATTAGAACCTTTAAAAACTACATTAGCAAAAGGTATTGGCTGGTTGGATTTGTCCAAAACAACTCCACTCACCTTAGTTTGTGCAGTAACAACATTCGCAAATGCAAATACAATATATAAGAGAAGTAGAGTTAATTTGTTCATTATAAAGTAAAAAAAAACTTCACCAATCCATTCTGCCTGATGAAGTTTTATGAGTATTTTGTATTTGTATTATTTGTATAATACTTTTTTAACCGCTTTTACTACATCACCTGCATTTGGCAACCAGTCTTTTAACAATACTGGAGAATAAGGTGCAGGAGTATCAGCAGTTGTAATACGTTGAATTGGCGCATCAAGGAAGTCAAAAGCTTGCTCTTGAACGATATAAGAAATCTCAGAAGAAAGGCTGGCAACTGGCCAAGCTTCCTCAAGAATTACTAAACGGTTTGTTTTTTTAACCGATTTTAAGATGGCGTCTTTGTCCATTGGACGAACTGTTCTTAAATCGATAATCTCACAAGAGATTCCTTCTTTTGCTAATTCATCAGCAGCGATAAAAGCTTCTTTGATGATTTTTCCAAAAGAAACAATTGTTACATCTGTTCCTTCACGTTTAACATCGGCAACACCTAGAGGAATTGTATATTCTCCGTCTGGCACTTCACCTTTGTCTCCGTACATCTGCTCAGATTCCATGAAAATAACTGGATCGTTATCACGGATAGCTGATTTTAAAAGTCCTTTTGCATCATAAGGAGTTGAAGGAACCACAACTTTAAGACCTGGAGTATTAGCAAACCAGTTTTCTAAAGCTTGAGAGTGAGTAGCTCCTAATTGACCAGCAGAAGCTGTTGGTCCGCGGAAAACGATAGGCACATTAAATTGTCCTCCTGTCATTTGACGCATTTTAGCAGCATTATTAATAATTTGATCAATACCAACTAAACAGAAGTTGAATGTCATATATTCTACAATAGGACGGTTTCCATTCATTGCAGAACCTACTGCAATTCCTGAAAATCCAAGCTCAGCAATCGGAGTATCAATTACTCTTTTTTCACCAAACTCAGCTAGCATTCCTTTAGAAGCTTTGTAAGCTCCATTGTATTCTGCAACCTCTTCTCCCATTAAATATATGGATTCATCGCGACGCATTTCTTCGCTCATTGCTTCACAAATGGCCTCTCTAAATTGTATTGTTCTCATATTTTATATTGTATGTTGAATTTTCTGAAGAGCAAAAATAAATATTTTAAATAACTTAAAAGCAAAAATTGAATTTAAAATCGCATGAACTTCTATCTGTTCTCAGGTTTTAACTTTTTAAACTTTATTGTGATAATTACGAAATCGATATAATAGCGTATTATCAACACTTAATTCTTTCTAAAATATTTTTCAGACAAACTTCTATCTATTTGTTTAATTCTTGTTTCTTCAAAATTCATTCATCCTAACGTAAAAAATCAAAAATTAGTATTTCTAAGACAAATTTAATTTGCTTTCCAGCTATCGGTTATTGCAAAATTCCTAACAATCAGACAAAATGAATATTATTTTATTTTTAGATTCCGATGAAAATCATCCAAAACTGAACAATCTGCGAAATCGTAATAGTTTTAAAAAATATTATGCATGCATAGTATAATTATTCCAAATTAAATTCTAAATTTGTAAAAGCATATTATAAATTCAAAATATATACTTATGAAAATACTAGTTTGCATCAGCCATGTGCCTGATACTACTTCAAAAATTAACTTTACCAACGGTGACTCAGAATTTGACACTAATGGTGTACAATATGTCATTAATCCTAACGACGAATTTGGTCTTACACGCGCTATATGGTTTCAAGAACAACAAGGTGCTAATGTAACGGTTGTAAATGTCGGAGGTCCTGATACTGAACCAACTTTACGTAAAGCATTGGCTATTGGAGCAAACGAAGCTATTCGCGTTAACGCAAATCCTACAGATGGTTTCTTCGTAGCAAAACAATTGGCGGAAGTAATTAAAAACGGTGGTTACGATCTTGTAATTGCTGGTAAAGAATCTTTAGATTATAACGGTGGAATGGTCCCTGGAATGATTGCCGGAATCTTAGGATACAACTTCCTAAACTCTTGTACAGCTTTAACTGTTGACGGAAACAATGTAAAAGCAGTTCGTGAAATTGATGGTGGAAAAGAAACCGTGAGCACTACTCTTCCTTTAATTATTGGAGGTCAAAAAGGTCTTGTTGAAGAGAAAGATTTACGTATCCCGAACATGAGAGGAATTATGACTGCAAGAACAAAAGCTCTTACTATTCTTGAGCCGGTTGATGCAGCTGTAAATACAAAAGCGGTGAAATTTGAAAAACCAGCTCCAAAATCAGCAGTAAAATTAGTTTCTGCAGATAATTTAGATGAATTAATCAATTTATTACACAACGAAGCGAAAGTAATCTAGTAATCAGTTTTCAGTCGCGGTTTTCAGTTTGAGAACTTGAAACCTGAAACTTTAAACTTCAAAACAAAAAAATTATGTCAATATTAATATATGCAGAATCTGCAGAAGGAAAATTTAAAAAAGTGGCTTTCGAATTAGCTTCTTATGCTAAGAAAGTAGCCGAATCATTAGGAACAACTGTTACTGCTTTAACAGTAAACATCAGCGATGTAAGCGAGTTAGGCAAATACGGAGTTGATAAAGTTTTAAAAGTAAGCAATGACAAATTAGCTGGTTTTAATGCAAAAGCTTACGCTGATGTAATTAAACAAGCTGCTGAAAAAGAAGGAACAAAAGTAGTTTTGCTTTCTTCTACAACAGATAGCATTTATCTTTCACCGCTAGTTGCTGTGGCTTTAAATGCTGGTTTTGCTTCAAATGTAGTTGGATTGCCAGTTAGCACTTCTCCATTTCAAGTAAAAAGAAATGCTTTTTCAAACAAAGCTTTCAACATTACACAAATCGATACAGATGTAAAAGTTCTTGGTTTAGCTAAAAACTCTTACGGACTTTTTGAAAGTGCAGGAGCTGCCGCTGCAGAAGATTTCAACCCAACTGTTGGAGATAATGACTTTGGAGTAAAAGTAGAATCTGTAGAAAAAGTTTCTGGAAAAGTTTCTATCGCTGATGCAGATATCGTAGTTTCTGGCGGACGCGGATTAAAAGGCCCAGAAAATTGGGGATTAGTAGAAGATCTTGCTGCTGTTCTTGGCGCTGCAACGGCTTGCTCTAAACCAGTTTCAGATTTAGGATGGAGACCTCACAGCGAGCACGTTGGACAAACAGGAAAACCAGTTGCAACAAACTTATATATTGCTATAGGTATTTCTGGAGCTATTCAGCACATTGCTGGTATTAACTCTTCTAAAGTAAAAGTAGTGATCAATAACGACCCAGAAGCTCCTTTCTTTAAAGTTGCTGACTATGGTGTTGTTGGAGATGCTTTTGAAATTGTACCACAATTAACAGAGAAATTAAAAGCTTTTAAAGCTCAGCATTCTTAATACAAAGAATTCTCTTTAAAAATATTGCTGCCTAAAAACAAGATGTTGTATCTTTGTTTATAGGCAGCTTTTTTGTTCCATATTTTTTGATTAAAATTGCAGCTTTATTTTCCAACCCAAAATAGTATTAAAATAAGGTACTAAGTGCCTTTTTTACAAATATATATGAGTCTAGTAAAATTATCCATAAAAGGAATTTCATACAGTCAAACTCAAAATGGCGCTTATGCCTTAATTTTGAATGAAGTCGACGGCGAAAGAAAATTACCTATTGTTATTGGCGCTTTTGAAGCCCAGTCAATCGCTATTGCTTTAGAGAAAGAAATAAAACCGCCACGCCCGTTAACACACGATTTATTTAAAAATTTTGCCGAAAGATTTGATATCGTGGTAAAACAAGTTATCATTCATAAATTAGTCGACGGTGTTTTTTATTCAAGTTTGATCTGCGAAAGAGATAAAATCGAAGAAATTATCGATGCACGAACTTCTGACGCTATCGCTTTGGCGCTTCGTTTCAACGCTCCTATTTTTACTTATAAAAACATTTTAGATAAAGCTGGAATTTATTTAAAATCGAATACTGCAGAAACAGATTCTGGCGCTCAAGAAATAGATGATGTTCTTTCAAACCCAGAAACTTTCGGGCATGAAGAAGAAAGCAACCAATCTGGAGACGTTTACGCAAAACATTCTTTACAAGAATTAAACGAGCTTTTAGACCAAGCCGTTTCTCAGGAAGATTACGAAAAAGCAGCAAAAATTAGAGACGAAATCTCTAGAAGATAAAAAATATGTTTAATCGTTGATTTGTTTATTCGTTATCGATTAAACAGTTAAACGAATAACCGAATAAACAATCATGAAACAATACTTAGATTTAGTAAAACACGTTTTAGAAAACGGCAATCAAAAAGGAGACCGTACCGGAACAGGAACTAAAAGCGTTTTTGGCTACCAAATGCGTTTTGATTTAAGTGAAGGTTTCCCAATGGTTACAACCAAAAAACTACATTTAAAATCCATCATTTACGAATTGCTTTGGTTTTTAAAAGGCGATACAAATATCAAATACCTTCAGGAAAACGGAGTGAAAATTTGGGATGAATGGGCAGATTCTAATGGCGATTTGGGTCCTGTATACGGACACCAGTGGCGTAACTGGAACAGCGAAGAAATTGATCAAATTTCTGAATTAATAACCGAATTAAAAACAAACCCAAACAGCCGAAGAATGTTGGTTTCTGCATGGAATCCTTCGGTTCTGCCAGACACTAAAAAATCTTTTGAAGAAAATGTAGCCAATAATAAAGCAGCATTGCCTCCTTGCCACGCATTTTTTCAATTTTACGTAGCAAGTCCAGATCCTGAAAAAGGTGAAACAAAAGGAAAACTTTCATGCCAATTGTATCAGCGAAGTGCCGATATCTTTTTAGGAGTTCCTTTTAACATTGCTTCTTATGCATTGCTGACTATGATGATTGCACAAGTATGCGACTTAGAACCAGGTGAATTTATTCACACTTTTGGTGACGCACATATTTACAATAATCATTTTGAGCAATTGGAACTGCAATTAACGCGTGAACCAAGACCATTACCAAAAATGATTTTAAATCCTGAGATTAAAAACATTTTTGATTTTGATTATAATGATTTTACACTTGTAGATTACGATCCGCATCCTGCCATTAAAGGAAGTGTTGCTGTATAAAAATAAAAAAATCCGCTTAAAAATTTAAGCGGATTTTTTTATACAACTAAAACTCCATTTTCACTCCCGGCATAGTCATTCCATTTGTAAAAATCGGCTTCAGGATCATTAACATAAGTTCCGTCGATTACATACTTAAATTCGTAAATCGCATCTTTCACCAAATCGTAAGTTGCTTTAAACGTTCCATTTTTCAACTTGCTTAAAGTTCCTTCTGAGGCATTCCAGTTATTAAAATCTCCAACCACCGCTGCCGAATCAGCATCTTTGGCATCTATTGAAAATGTAACTTTAACAACCGGCTTCGTTTTGATAAATTGTTTTTTCAAAGACATAACTATTTCGTTTTTAGATTTATACACCTAAAATTAGTTAAATTCAACGAAACACTAACTACCGTCAGAGCCGATTTATGATAATGCCAAAAACAGCATATTTTTTTCGCTTTATTGGTAATTTAAAGCAGTTAAAATTTTGTTTTTCAAATTATTGAGTCATTAAAAAGCAAATATTATATACCCAAAATATTGTCTTTCGAAAATAAATTTTAACTTTATAATCTCATTTTTATCTTATGGAAAAAGAAGTGCACGAACAATACGAATATGCTAGACGCCGATTAAGACAAAAAAAGGTCTTATATTTTCATTTTGTACTTTTCCTGTTTGGAAGCTTATTTTTATTTATTGCCAATAGATTTTTTGGTTTCGGACAAGGCACAAACCAAAATTGGTGTATCTGGGGTATTACCATCTGGCTTTTCCTTTTTATTCTTCATTTTATAAAAGTGTACATAACCGACCGTTTTATGAATAAAAAATGGGAAAGAGAACAAATCGACCGATTAGTTGCTTTACAGCAAAAAAGAATCAGTCAACTTGAATCTTCTATCAACGAAGAGAATGAAAATAAAATTTAGTTAAGCATACCATGATTATAATGATAGCGGCTGCGGCCGAAAATAATGCGCTTGGAAAAAACAATGAATTAGTATGGCATTTGCCAAATGATTTTAAAAGATTTAAATCGCTTACTACTGGCCATCATATCATTATGGGAAGAAAAACCTTTGAAAGTTTTCCGAAACCGCTACCAGACCGTGTTCATATTGTAATTTCTCGTCAAGAAAATTATAAACCAGAAGGATGCATTGTAGTTGATAGCATTGAAAAAGCGATCGCCCTGTGTCCTGAAAACGATGACAGTTATGTTATAGGCGGTGGTGAAATTTACAATCTTGCTCTTCCATTTACTGATATTATTGAATTGACCAAAGTTCATCATTCTTTTGATGCAGATGCTTTTTTTCCTAAAATCAATAAAAGCGAATGGGTTTTGGTAGAATCTGAAGAAAATTATAAAGATGAAAAACACCTTTATGATTATACTTACGAAACTTACATTAGGAAATAAATAAAAAACATCCTCTTTTTAGGGAGGATGTTTTTAAATAATTGATTTTTGAAGCTTGACTTGCTCAAGAAAAAATTTTTGTTTAAAAAAATCACAAATGTCGAGAAACATTTGTAAAACTGAATAACATTTAATGTTATTTGAGACCTAAGTCTCAAACGCCTCTAATAACAAATACCACTAAGATATTAAAGGCAGAAAATTAAAATTTCCAAAAACAAATTTAATCCTAAGAACGTACTTTGCGCTTAAATATAGTATTTCCCCCCAAGAACAATACTTACAAAACTCTTTCATGAACAAATGAATTACCAGCACAAAAAAAGTAATCATCTGTTTAAGTCATAGCGACAGTATCAATCATTAAAACTTTAATCATTTTTACTTGAACAAAGTTGCTCATAATAGCGCTATTAGACAATACCAAGATTTAGGGATTTTGGCAAAATACCAAGATTTAGGGATGGCAAAAAACCTCTATAATCAGTTTTAAAATAAATCTTCCAAAACATTTATTTTACAATTAAAAAACTCAATTACAGTTAAACTAGATTGTTTATATTTGCCTAAATAAAAAAAATGTCTGAAAAAATAACTCCGTATAAAGACTCTTCTTTAGGTAAAAAAGAGCAAGTAACCCAAATGTTTGATACCATTTCTGGGAATTACGACAATTTGAATCGTGTAATTTCTTTTGGAATCGATGTTAAATGGCGTAAAAAAGTATTAAAAATAGTATCAGACAAAAAACCAAAAGTTATTCTTGATATCGCAACTGGAACTGGCGACTTGGCCATTTTGCTTGCGCAAACTAATGCTGAAAAAATTATTGGACTAGATATTTCTGCCGGAATGCTAGAAGTAGGAAAAAAGAAAGTGGAAGAAAAGAAACTTTCAAATGTCATTGAACTAGTTTTAGGCGATTCTGAAAACATGCCGTTTGAAGACAATTATTTCGATGCGATCACAGTTGGTTTTGGCGTAAGAAATTTTGAAAACCTAGAAAAAGGTTTTGCAGAAATCTTAAGAGTTTTAAAACCAAATGGTGTATTTGTTATATTAGAAACTTCTGTCCCAGATAAATTCCCTTATAAACAAGGCTACAATTTCTACAGCAAAAACATACTTCCATTAATCGGAAAATTGTTTTCTAAAGATAATGACGCTTATGGCTATTTGTCTGAATCGGCTGCTGCTTTTCCTTATGGAGAGGCCTTAAACAATATTTTAAGAAAAACTGGGTTTATAGATGTTGTGGCAATGCCTCAAACTTTTGGTGTCGCAACAATTTATTCTGCATCTAAAAAATAGTATGAAAAAAGTTGTAATCTTATTTTTATTGGTCTTAACGACAAAAGGACATTCGCAATTTGCTAAAAATATGTTTAGCAAAGATCCTATTATTAATCTTGAAAACTGGCAAAAGCAGCGTATCTACTTTGGCTATTATTTAGGCTTTAATAGTTTTGACTTTAAATTTGATTACAAAACTCCTGTGCAGGAAGATATTCAAGTTAAAAAAACAACTGGTTTTAACGTAGGGGTTGTGGCTGATTTAAGGCTTCAGGAATATATTAATCTGCGTTTTGAACCAGGTTTGTATTATACGAAACGTGATCTTTATTTCCCAGGCATAAGCAACAAAGAAAGTGATTATTTAAGAGAAGTAAACAGCACTTATATTCACTTTCCTTTATTATTGAAATTTTCTGCTAAACGTACAGGAAACATACGTCCTTATTTAGTTGGCGGAATGTCTACAACTTTAAATTTATCGAGTAACTCCAAATCTAAAGACGACAACTTCGAGCAAAAATTTAGAGTAAAACAATGGACAGCCGCTTATGAATTAGGTTTAGGAATTGATATTTTTACAGAATACTTTATTTTCTCTCCTTCTGTTAGAGGAATGTTCGGCATAACGGATGAGCTTATTAGAGATAATACTCCAGACAGTCCATGGACAGGAAACATTGATTCGATGAAATCTAGAGCACTTTTAATAAATTTCACTTTTCATTAAAACAAAATCTCAACTATTTCGTTTAAATTCACTAAGAATAATTGCTGTTGCAGTAGCTACATTTAGACTTTCCGTTTTTTGTAGCTCTCCAAATCTAGGAATTGTGAGACGGCTGGTTATGATTTTTTCAATCTCTTCTGAAATTCCGTTGGCTTCATTACCCATAATAATGATTCCGTCCTGAGGCAGTTTTGATTGGTAAATATTTTCTCCGTCCATAAAAGTTCCAAAAACCGGCAGTTTAGTTTGAGCAAGAAAAAGTTTTAAATCAACATAGTTTACATTTACTCTGGTAATAGATCCCATTGTAGCTTGTACCACTTTCGGATTATATATATCCACTGTTTCTTTAGAACAGATAATCTGCTTAATGCCAAACCAATCGCATAGACGTAAAATAGTGCCTAGATTTCCTGGGTCTCTAATGTCGTCTAAAGCTAAAATCAAGCCTGAATCGATTATTTCTTTTTCGGCTGGAATTTTAAAAACTGCCAAACAAGAATTTGGAGTCGACAAAGCACTTATTTTTTTCAGTTCTTGTTCATTAATAAGAGTGCGTTTTGATGCATGAACCGTTTGAAAATCATTCAACGTGGTGTATAAATGTTCTAATTCAAAATTGGATTGCAGCAATTCTTGAATTACTTTTACTCCTTCAGCAAAAAATAATTGATTAGCAAAACGCTGCTTTTTTTGATGCAAGCCTGATATTAGTTTTATTTGGTTTTTACTAACCATAAAATAATGTACTTTTGAATTAAATATTAAAAAACACTTGAAAAATAATTCCACAAAAATAATAGCATTTCTTCTAATTGCAATATTAATTTGCGCTTGTAATGCCGTAAAAAGAGTTCCCGATGGAAAAAACCTTCTTGTAAAAAATAATATTCTAGTTAACGGAAAATCGACAAACGATGAGATAGCTTCAAATCAGATGTACCAAAAACCAAATGGTAAATTATTAGGCTATAAACTTCGATTAAATTTATACAATTTAGCCAATTTAAATCCAGATTCTACTTATCAGGCAAAATTTAAAAACAATCCAGGAAAATATGAGCGTATGTCTAAGATATTTTCTGCAAAACAAGTGGACCGTCTAGGGCAATCTTTCTATTATAAAGGAATTCATGAATTTCTAAAAAGCACTGGTGAACCGCCAGTAATAATTGATACTTCTAAAACTAAAAAATCATTGCTTCGATTAAAATACTATTATTTCAATAATGGTTTTTTTAATGTTCAAACCGATTATACTATTGATACGGTTGGAAAAAAGAGAGCTGCCATTAATTATAACATTACCACAGGACCGGCTTACAAGTTAGATACTATTAGAACCAAAATAATGACTCCTGCATTAGATTCATTATACAGAACTAATAACGAGCCCTCTTTATTAAAATCTGGAAATCAATACAAAACCACAGATTTTGAAGAAGAAAAAAACCGCATCACAACCTACTTTAGAAATCACGGCGCTTACTACTTTCAGCCAACCTATGTAACTTTTGATATTGATACCATTGGCAAAAAAGCAAAAGCTGATGTGACTTTAATCATAAACAATAATACCATTCAAGAAAGAGATTCAAGCCGTACAGAGCCTTTTAAATTGTATAAAATTAGCGATGTAAACATTTACACTGATTATTCTGCTGCAAATGCCAAGAAAAAACCAACAGATAGTGTAACGTACAACAACTTTAATTTATATAGCTACAAGACTTTAAAATATAAACCGCGTGCGATTACCGATGCGATTTTCATCACAAAAGGAAGTACTTTTGCTGATTTTAGAACAACTCTTTCGTCTCGATATTTGAATAACTTAAGGATTTTCAACTATCCGTCAATACAATATGAAGTGGACAAAAGAGATTCTACAGCTCAATCTCTTATTGCCAATGTTTATTTGACTCCGAGAAAAAAATACAGTTTTGGAGCCACTCTTGACTTAACGCATTCTAACATTCAGGACTTTGGAATTGGAGCCAGTGTTTCGGAAACTATTCGAAATGTATTTAACCGCGCTGAGACCCTTGAAATTTCTGCCCGTTTAAATGTGGGATCATCTAGAGATATGGCCAATCCGAACAATAATTTCTTTAATGTTTCTGAATATGGTCTGGATATGAAATTGAACTTTCCGAGAATTCTACTCCCTTTTGGAACAGAAAAAATCATTCCTAAAAGCATGATTCCCTACACCTCTATTACTTCTGGTTTTTCCAAGCAGCGAAATATTGGTTTGGACAAAGAAAACTTTACAGGAGGTATCTCGTACAACTGGACACCAAAACGTCATAATACAGCAAAATTCGAATTGTTGAATGCACAGTTTGTCCGTAATTTAAATCCAGACAATTACTTTAATGTATACACTTCTTCTTATGATGATTTAAATTATATCGGGAAAGATTACAATACCAATGTCAACAACTGGGGAGATACACCTGAGGAACAAGCTCGAAAAGATCTTACGATACCCCAAGGAACCACTGGTTTTACAAATGATGTATTGACTGGAAAAACAGCCTTGACTCCAGGCAATTCGCAATATCAGGAAGTTGAAAGCATTGAAGAAAGAAGAGTTCGTTTGACCGAAAATGATTTTATTCTGGCAACCAGTTTTTCTTTTACCAAAACAACCAAAAAAGATCTGGCCGACAATAATTTCTATCAGTTTAGAACTAAAATTGAATCGGCAGGAACTTTATTATCAGCTATTTCAGAGATTGGAAATTTACCTAAGAATTCTAAAGGAAACTACGAGATTTTTAATCTAGAATATTCAGAATATATAAAAACCGAATTTGACTATATCAAACACTGGGATTTTGGAAAAGAGAAAGTTTTGGCAGTTAGAAGTTTCTTTGGAATTGCAATTCCGTTTGGAAATTCAAACTACATTCCGTTTTCGCGAAGTTATTATGGCGGAGGTTCCAATGACAACAGAGCTTGGCAACCTTATGCTTTAGGACCTGGAAGCACCAATGCCGTAAACGACTTTAACGAGGCTAATATGAAATTTGCCGCTAGCGCAGAATTTCGTTTCAAAATTTTTGGAGATGTGAAAGGAGCTCTCTTTGCAGACGCCGGAAATATCTGGAATGTGCTCGATAATGTGATAGATCCAAAAGCAAGATTTGACAACTTAAACGATTTAGAAGAAATTGCTTTAGGAACAGGATTTGGTTTGAGATACGATTTGAGCTTTTTTGTGATACGTTTAGATTTAGGCTTTAAGACTTATAATCCGGCACATGAGAAGGGAGACCGATGGTTTAAAGAATACAATTTTGGACACTCGGTTTTAAATTTTGGTATAAATTATCCGTTCTAATGCTAATTAATTCTTATTTTTGCAACCTAAAAACTAAAAACAACTATAAAAAAAATTAAAATGGCACACAACATTAAACCAGGAGTAGCTACAGGAGATCAAGTACAAGAGATCTTTAATTATGCGAAAGAGAAGGGTTTTGCTCTTCCAGCAGTAAACGTTACTGGATCAAGCACAATTAATGGAGTTCTTGAAACTGCAGCGAAACTTAACGCGCCAGTTATCATTCAATTTTCTAACGGTGGAGCGCAATTCAACGCTGGAAAAGGATTATCAAATGCAGGTGAAAAAGCAGCAATCGCGGGAGGAATCGCAGGAGCAAAACATATTCATACTTTGGCAGAAGCTTACGGTGCAACTGTAATCTTACACACTGACCACTGTGCAAAAAAACTTTTACCTTGGATCGATGGTTTATTAGATGCTTCTGAAAAACACTTCGCAGAAACAGGAAAACCATTATTCAGTTCTCACATGATCGATTTGTCTGAGGAGCCAATCGAAGAGAACATCGAAATCTGCAAAGAATATTTAGCTAGAATGAGCAAAATGGGAATGACATTGGAAATCGAGCTTGGTATTACAGGTGGTGAAGAAGATGGCGTTGACAACTCAGACGTAGATAGCTCAAAATTATACACTCAACCAGAAGAAGTAGCTTACGCTTACGAAGAATTATCTAAAGTAAGCCCTAAATTTACAATTGCTGCTGCTTTCGGAAACGTTCACGGTGTTTACAAACCAGGAAACGTAAAATTAACTCCAAAAATCTTAAAAAATTCTCAAGATTTCGTACAAAGCAAATTCAACACTGGACACAACCCAGTTGATTTCGTTTTCCACGGAGGTTCAGGCTCTACACTTGAAGAAATTAGAGAAGCTATCGGTTACGGAGTTATCAAAATGAACATTGATACAGATTTACAATTTGCATACACTGAAGGAATCCGTGATTATATGGTAAACAATATTGAGTACTTAAAAACTCAAATTGGTAACCCAGAAGGTCCAGATGCTCCAAACAAAAAATACTACGATCCAAGAAAATGGGTTCGTGAAAGCGAAGTGACATTCAACGCGAGACTTGAACAAGCTTTTGCTGATTTAAATAACGTAAACACACTTTAAATTTTAGATTTTTGAATTTAGATTTCAGATTTCTAATGAAGCCTGAAATTTAAATTTTGAATTCAGATTGAAAAATCTAAAATTTAAAATCTACATTCTAAAATTAAAAAAATGGCTTGGTTTAAAAGACAAGAAAAAGGGATTACGACCGCTACTGAAGATAAGATGGACGTTCCGAAAGGATTGTGGTACAAATCTCCTACTGGAAAAATTATTGATGCTGACGAATTGGCGAGAAATTTGTTCGTTAGCCCTGAAGATGATTTTCATGTTCGAATTGGAAGCGCAACCTATTTTGAAATTTTATTCGACAACAACGAATTTGTTGAGTTAGATAAAAACATGACTTCTAAAGATCCTTTGCACTTTGTTGATACAAAGAAATATGCAGACAGATTGAAAGACGTAATGGAAAAAACTCATCTTAAAGACGCTGTACGTACGGGAGTTGGAAAATCTAAAGGAAGAGAACTTGTAATCTGCTGTATGGATTTTGCATTCATCGGTGGATCTATGGGAGCTGTTGTGGGTGAGAAAATCGCGAGAGGTATTGATCACGCCATTAAAAACAAACTTCCTTTTGTAATGATTTCTAAATCTGGTGGAGCTCGTATGATGGAAGCTGCTTATTCTTTAATGCAATTAGCAAAAACTTCTGTAAAATTAGCTCAATTAGCTGAAGCTAAATTACCCTACATCTCTCTTTGTACAGACCCGACAACAGGAGGAACAACTGCATCTTACGCTATGTTAGGAGACATCAACATCTCTGAGCCAGGCGCTTTGATTGGTTTTGCTGGTCCACGTGTTGTACGTGACACTACAGGAAAAGATTTGCCAGAAGGTTTCCAAACTGCTGAGTTCTTATTAGAGCACGGTTTCTTAGACTTTATCACGCCAAGAAAAGAATTGAAAGATAAGATCAACTTATATATCGATTTGATTCAAAATAATGATATTAGAAAATAGTTTTAAAACTATTTAAAATAGAAAATCCCAAGAAATTATTTCTTGGGATTTTTTTATATTAAACATGGACATATCAAACATTCAACGGAATAAATTCCGTTGCTACCAATATTTCTCCTAAGGAATTTTTCTTAGCTAGCCTTTCTCAAATCCTTCTTTAATTCTTTCTCAGCAATTTTAAAAGCCAGTTTCTCACGCCATACAGCATAACGTTCTCTAAAAACTACTTTTATACCACTATCTACTGCTCCGTGCATAAATAAACTCCAAACGCTGGCTATTTTTCGAGACCAAGATGCGTCCCACGCTCGAAGCGTAAGAGAAAAAGAACCATCTATATAACGCATCCAATGCCACATTCCCGTTGGCATGAATAAAGTATCGCCATGTTCCAAGAAAACTTCATATCCTTCTACTCCTTTTAGAGCTGGGAATTTTTCAAAATCAGGATTAGCAACATCATAGTCTTCTAAAGCATAAGTAGTATTAGGAATGCAATAGAGTCTTTTTTTCCATTTATAATCAAACAATATGATGTGCTTTCTCCCTCCAAAATGGGTATGAAAAAGATGAGGCAAATCTATATCGTAATGCAAAAATGTAACGGCTTTAGAACCTCCAAAAAACATGGCTGGCATACTTTCTATAAAGCCTCCCATTAATTCTTTTGGGACTTTTACATCATTAACCAATTCTGGTCTATGCTTGAAAAGATTGAAGAAAAAGATACGCAATTGTGTAGGCTCTCTTTTTATGAGATCCAAGTAATCGCCAAATTTCATAGTGGCAATAGAAGCATTAATTACTTTTGAAGGATCTGCTTTAGAATTATCGACTAATTTTACCTCAATATCACCAGCAATCTCCTTAAAATATTCTGTCGACCATTTCTCCTTTGCAGGCCAATCATTTGTGAGTCCTTTTATAATCAAGGGCTTTTTTTTATCCAAATAATTCTTCTTGAAATCTTCTCTAGAAATAGACTCAACAGTATCGACAGATCTAAGATTAAAGCTCATTGTGTTAAGGATTTAGTTCTTGGTTCTATCAAAAATATCTAATTATTTCGAGCCATCAAAATTTACAGTAAAATAATACAAAAGCAACATTTACATTCCAGTTCGAATAGCTTCAACAGGATCTAAATTTGCCGCCGAAACTGCTGGAAGGATACCAGAAATTAGTCCAATAAAGGCTGCCAAACTTGTTCCTAAAATAATATTTCCAAGACTTAAAACAAATTCAAAATCTAGCATTTTTGTCAAAACAAGTGCAATTCCCCAAACCATCAGAAGCCCAATGATTCCACCAATAACTGACAGAATGATAGCTTCAAACAAAAATTGGAATAAGATAAATTTATTTTTTGCTCCTAATGATTTTTGAATTCCGATAAGATTTGTTCTTTCTTTAACCGAAACAAACATAATATTGGCAATTCCGAAACCTCCAACCAGAAGAGAAAATCCGCTGATGATCCAGCCGACAAAATTCATCTGACCTAAAATTCCATCAATAAAATCGGTAAATCCAGAAAGGACATTGATAAAGAAATTATCCATTTCTCCCGCTTTCATTCCGCGAATTGCTCGTAGTTTTTGCGCAATTTCTGCTTTATAAGCATCCATATCGACACCTTTCACTGGTTTCAACACAATAACTGGAGTCATAGAATCGCTATCTCCATACATTCTTCTTAAAAAATTAGCAGGAAGATAAACCGAAGTATCATTGCTGTCTCCAAAAAAACCGGCTCCTTGTTTGGCAATTACACCAATTACGGTGAAACGTTGCCCATATAGACGAATATTTTTCCCGATTGGATCGCTTGATCCAAAAAGTCCTTCAGCGATATCATATCCAAGAACAATAACAGGAGTTCCAGAATTCGATTCAGATTCATTATAAAATCTTCCTTTATCAAAACTCAACCCATCAATATCAACCATTTCGCTTGACGACGGAATAATATTTACATCGCTGACTGTTTTAGAATCGTATTTTAAACTTTCCCTGTTTACAAAAAGCTGGTATCCGACTTGATCAGTATTATTCATTGAGTTTTTTAGGCCAATGTACTCGTCATATTTTACATTTGGAAACTGCTCTCTCTTCCATTGCGGAATTTCAGATGGCCCAAAGCAATATTTCATTAAATAAATTGTATTTTTATCTAAGCTGCTCAAATCTTTAGAGATTTTTTTATCTAAAGAGTCAACGGCAGCCAAAACAGCGATAATCGAAAAAATACCAATCGTAACACCTAAAAGCGACAACAGAGTGCGTAATTTATTATTTCGCAAAGCATTGATGGCAAAGCTCAGACTTTCTTTTAATAATCTTAGATAAACGATCATATTTTTGTATTTTTCAATAAAGTAAAATTCAATAATTTAAATTCAAAAACCTAATAAAAGTTAACTTACTCATCAGTAGATTTTTTTAGCATTTTGTTACACTAATTTTTTTTAATATAATATATAAAAAAACTACTTTTGCAGTCTCAAAATCATAACTACACAATGAGCACAACTAAAAAAATACAATCGGCATTAATTTCTGTTTTTTCTAAAGATGGATTAGAACCAATTGTTAGAAAATTACACGAGCAAAATGTAACACTTTATTCAACTGGAGGAACTGAAGATTTCATCAAAAACCTTGGCATTCCAGTAGTTCCTGTTGAAGACATTACTTCTTTCCCAGAAATTCTTGGCGGAAGAGTAAAAACTCTACATCCAAAAATTTTTGGTGGTATCTTGAATCGTCAAGACAACGAAAGCGATGTGCAGCAAATGAAGGAATTTGATATTCCTCAAATCGATTTAGTAATTGTTGATTTGTATCCTTTTGAAAAAACTGTTGCTTCTGGAGCTAGCGAACAAGATATTATTGAAAAAATTGATATCGGGGGTATTTCATTAATTCGTGCTGGTGCAAAAAATTTCAAAGACACTGTAATTGTTGCTTCTGTTAACGAGTACAGCTTACTTTTGGATTTGATTACTGAGCAAGACGGAGCAACAACTCTAGAAAACAGAAGATTGTTTGCTACTAAAGCATTTCATGTTTCATCTCATTATGATGGAGCTATTTTTAACTATTTCAATACAGACGAGACTATTTACAAAGAAAGCATTGCAAATGGTCAAGTTTTAAGATATGGTGAAAATCCTCACCAAAAAGGATTTTTCTTCGGAGATTTTGATGCAATGTTCAAAAAACTTCACGGAAAAGAATTATCATACAACAATTTACTAGATGTTGATGCTGCGGTAAATTTAATTGCCGAATTTAAGAATGACGGACCTACGTTCGCCATTTTAAAACATAACAACGCTTGCGGATTGGCTTCAAGAAAAACGATCAGCGAAGCTTATTTAGCAGCTTTGGCTTGTGATCCTACTTCAGCTTTTGGAGGAGTGTTAATTTCTAATACAAAAATTGATTTGGAAACTGCACAGGAAATCAACAAACTATTCTGTGAAGTTGTAATCGCTCCAACGTATGATGATGAGGCAGTTACAGTTTTACAAGAGAAGAAAAACAGAATCATATTAGTACAAAACGACGTTGAATTACCAGCTCGTCAAGTAAGAACTTGTCTTAACGGATTGTTAATTCAGGACAGAAATAATATTACGGATAATAAAGAGCATTTAAAAACCGTTACCATTACAGAACCTACTGCTCAAGAAATCGAAGATTTGATCTTTGCTTCTAAAATCTGCAAGAATACAAAATCAAACACAATTGTATTTGCTAAAAACGGAACATTGATTTCATCAGGTACAGGTCAGACTTCAAGAGTTGACGCTTTAATTCAAGCAGTTGACAAAGCAAAAGCTTTTGGATTTGATCTAAATGGAGCTTCGATGGCAAGTGATGCATTTTTCCCATTTCCGGATTGTGTAGAATTAGCTAAAAAAGCAGGAATAACTGCTGTAATTCAGCCAGGAGGTTCGATAAAAGACGAATTAAGTATAAATTATTGCAATGAAAATAATCTTGCAATGGTATTTACAGGAACTCGTCATTTTAAACATTAATTTGTTTAACTTTGTTCGATAAATAATTTATAACATTTTAAACCCCTAAAAAACTTATGGGATTTTTTGATTTCATGACCGAGGATATTGCGATAGACCTTGGAACCGCAAACACTTTAATCATTCATAATGATAAAGTTGTCATTGATAGTCCATCTATCGTTGCACGTGATAGAGTATCAGGCAAAATCATTGCTGTTGGTAAAGAAGCCAACATGATGCAAGGTAAAACACATGAAAACATCAAAACTATAAGGCCTTTGAAAGATGGTGTAATCGCTGATTTTGATGCTTCGGAAAAAATGATCAATATGTTCATTAAAAGTATTCCTGCATTGAAAAAAAGAATGTTTACTCCAGCTTTACGTATGGTTGTATGTATTCCTTCTGGTATTACTGAAGTGGAGATGAGAGCGGTGAAGGAATCTTGTGAGAGAGTAAACGGAAAAGAAGTTTATTTGATTCATGAACCAATGGCGGCGGCAATTGGTATTGGTATTGACATTATGCAACCAAAAGGAAACATGATTGTCGATATCGGAGGTGGTACAACAGAAATTGCTGTTATCGCATTAGGCGGAATTGTATGTGACAAATCTGTAAAAATCGCAGGTGACGTTTTCACAAACGATATCGTGTATTACATGCGTACACAGCACAACTTATTTGTTGGAGAAAGTACTGCCGAAAAAATTAAAATTCAAATTGGTGCGGCAATCGAAGATTTAGATGGTCCGCCAGAAGACATGTCAGTTCAAGGTAGAGATTTGCTTACTGGTAAACCAAAACAAGTAGATGTTTCTTACCGTGAAATTGCAAAAGCATTAGACAAATCTATTCAGCGTATTGAAGATGCGGTAATGGAAACATTATCTCAGACTCCCCCTGAGTTAGCGGCAGATATCTACAATACGGGTATCTATTTAGCTGGTGGAGGATCTATGTTAAGAGGTCTTGACAAACGTATCTCCCAAAAAACAGATTTACCAGTTTATATTGCTGAAGATCCTTTGAGAGCTGTTGTTCGCGGTACAGGAATGGCTCTTAAAAACATTGCAAAATTCAAAAGCATCTTAATCAAATAAGATTCAAAATAACAATCAATTTACTTTTATAAGGGTCAAATTTCTATTATTTGACCCTTGTAAAAACTGAAACCTTTAAGCATATCCTGAAACAAAATAACCAGACAAGAAATGCAGCAAATATTTAATTTCATTATAAGAAACAGTAATCGATTGCTGTTTTTGCTGCTTTTAGGTATTTCGTTAGGACTCACGATTCAATCTCATTCTTACCACAGAAGTAAAATAATCAGCTCTGCAAATTTCTTAAGCGGAGGTGTTTATGAAAAAATCAATCGTGTTAATGAATACATGAATTTAAGAGCTGAAAACGACGAACTTGTACTTGAGAACGCAAGATTAAAAAGTCTTTTATTCAACAAAGAAGACACATCAAAAATACCTTTACCTGACACCATTAAAGGGGTAAAACCTGCTGATATCATTGTATCAAAAGTAATTCATAACACATACAGTACACACGAAAACTTCCTTACTTTAAATTCTGGATCTAACGAAGGCGTTAAACCAGATATGGGAGTAATAAATAGTTTGGGGATTGTGGGTGTTATAGATGATACATCTCCAAGATATTCTACTGTTGTGAGCATTCTGAACATGAAATCTAGAATTAATGCCAAGTTAAAAAAATCAAACCATTTTGGTTCTTTAACATGGGATGGAAAAAGCACAGGATTCGTGCAGCTAAGAGATGTTCCGAGGCTAGCTTCAGTTAAAAAAGGAGATACCATTGTAACAGGAGGACAATCAGTGATTTTCCCTGAAGGAATCAATATTGGTACTGTTGAAACGGTTTATAAAGAAGAACAAACCAGTTTTTATGTTATAAAAGTTAAGCTATTTAACGACATGACAAACTTAGGGCACGTCTATATTATCAAAAGCAAAGACAGAGAGGAACTTATTAATTTAGAAAACAAAGAAAAAAATGAATAGCGCTCTGTTAGTCAATATTTTTCGATTTATTATGTTACTGGCAATTCAGATTGTTATCTTCAACAATATGAATTTCTTAGGATATATAAGTCCGTTCCCTTATATCTTGTATATTATTCTTTACCCAGTAAACAGCAATAAAGCTGGATTAATTATTTCAAGCTTTTTCTTAGGTCTGATCATGGATATGTTCTGTAACTCTGGCGGAATACACGCCACTGCTTGTGTTATTTTAGCCTATTACAGACCTTACATTTTTAAATTTTCTTTTGGTTTAAGTTATGAATATCAAACTATTAAACTAAACGAATCTTTAACACCCGAACGATTTTCATTCATATTGGTTTCGGTCTTAATGCATCACATTGTACTATTTGTTCTGGAAGCATTTCAATTCAAATTTATCTGGGACATTTTGCTCCGAACCTTATTTAGTTCTATCTTTACTATAATCACCTCAATAATAATAATTTATCTTATTAAGCCCAATAAACGATGAGAAAAGTCTTGCTGCCCACTATAATTATTATTGCAGCGTCTTTGCTAGTGATTAGGATTTTTTACCTGCAGATTATTGATGATTCTTTTAAGCTGAAATCAGAAAATAATGCAATAAAAAAAGTATATGACTACCCTGAAAGAGGTTATATTTATGATCGTAACGGAAAACTTCTGGTTGCGAATCAGGCTTCTTATGACATCATGGTTATTCCAAGAGACATAAAAAAAGACCTAAATATTGCCGAATTTTGTGCTCTTCTGAATATTACACAAGAGGAATACCATAAGCGTATTGAAAAAGCAAAAGTTTACAGTCCAAGACTTCCTTCTGTTTTTTTATCACAGCTGAATAAAAATGAATTTGCTGCTTTTCAGGAAAAAATCAGAAAATATGATGGTTTTTATTTTCAGAAAAGATCACTTCGCGATTATGAGGTTGATTACGGTGCCAATATATTTGGTTTTATAACTCAAGTAAATGAAAAACAAATTGCTAAAAATCCTTACTATAACAGTGGAGATTTAATTGGAAAGCAAGGTGTAGAAGAAAGCTATGAAGAAATTTTACGCGGTATAAAGGGAGTAAAATATATTCAAAAAGACAAATACAACCGAGAAATTGGTCCTTATAAAGAAGGAAAATACGATACCATCGCCGTTGCTGGAGAAGACATTAATTTAACGATCGATGCTGAACTTCAAAAATATGGAGAAGAATTAATGATTAATAAACGAGGAGGAATTGTTGCTATTGAACCTAAATCTGGAGAAATTCTAGCATTGGTTACCGCTCCTTCTTATGATCCAGGTATTTTAGTAGGACGTCAGAGATCTAAAAATTATACACTTTTATATCACGATTCTATTGCAAAACCTTTATACGACAGAGGACTTTTAGCAGAGTATCCTCCAGGTTCTCCATTCAAAATCCTGACTGGTTTAGTTGCACTTCAAGAAGGTGTAGTAAATGAGCAGACTACTTTTATGTGTCATCACGGATTTAGTTATGGTGGAGGACGTTTTATGAAGTGTCACGGTTTTGGGCCACACCAATTACATAATGGAATTTACAATTCTTGCAATACCTATTTTGGACAAGCCTATATGCTTACCATCAACAAGTACAAAGACCCTGGCCACGCTGTTGATGTTTGGAGCAGCCATGTAAAAAGTTTTGGATTAGGCCAGTTCATGGGTTATGATTTGCCAACTGGTAAAAGAGGAAATATTCCAACTTCAAAAACGTATAAAAGAATTTATCCTAACGGAGGTTGGAGAAGCTCTACTATTGTATCAAATGCAATTGGACAGGGAGAGGTTTTAATGACGCCTATTCAATTGGCAAATATGATGGCTACAGTTGCTAATCAAGGATATTATTACACACCTCACATCATTAAAAAAATTGAGGGAGAAAAAATAGACGAAAAGTTCACTACAAAACACGTGACCACGATTGATCAAAAATATTTCCCGCCAGTCATCAGCGGATTATTTGATGTATATAATAAAGGTACAGCTTATGCTCTTAGAGTTGAAGGAATAGATATTTGTGGAAAAACAGGTACTGCTGAGAACTTTGCCAAAATAAACGGCAAAAGAACACAGCTTAAAGACCACTCTATATTTGTTGCTTTTGCCCCAAAAGACAATCCAAAAATTGCTATCGCCGTTATGATTGAAAATGGAGGTTTCGGAGCAACAGTTGCAGGTCCGATTGCGAGTTTAATGATTGAGAAATATCTAAGAAAGAAAATTACAAGAACCGATCTAGAAGTAAGAGTATTAAACAAAAGCTTACTTTCAGAATATGCTAAAGTAGGCGGAATAAGCGATGCTCTTAAAATCGAATCTGTTCCAAAAGATTCTGTTTTGCAAGCAAAAATTGTAAAACCAAAAGCACCGGCCGCAACAGCGCCAAAAACTGAAGTTAAAAAAACAGCCGTAGACACAACAAAGAAAAACTAAGAAAGATTATTTCAAATGAAAAATCAAAGTGTAAAAAATAATATTGATTGGATAAGTGTCTTTATCTACATTGCGCTGGTAACTTTAGGTTGGCTTAATATTTACTCGTCTTCTTTGTTATCTACCGATGGAACGTATCAAAAACAACTGATATTTATCTGTTGTACTATTCCATTGATATTTGTTGTGCTTTTTGTTGATGGTAAATTTTACGAAAAATATGCAAGTATCATCTTTGGAGTTTCCTTATTGTCTCTTGCAGGATTATTCCTTTTCGGGAAAACTATAGCAGGACAGCGTTGCTGGTATGCCATTGGAAGTTTCACTTTACAGCCATCAGAGTTTGCAAAAGCTGCAACTTCTCTTGCATTAGCCAAATACTTGAGCGACACGCAAATTAACTTAAAAGAAACCAACAGACAAATCCAAGCTTTGGCCATTATGCTATTGCCTGTAATATTGATTTTGCCACAACCAGATCCTGGAAGTGCTTTAATTTATAGTGCGTTCATACTTGTTTTATATAGAGAAGGTTTGCCTTCTTGGTATGTCTGGACCGCATTTATAACCATTGTTCTTTTCGTTCTTACTTTAGTTTTAGAACCATATGCAGTAATTGCAATGGCTTTTGTTGTGTTAGCAATTATACACTTTAAAGGAAGAGTCGTAGATAGAAATATCATTTTGAGCGGTATCTTATTAGTTCTAATCTCAGGATTTGTTTTCTCTGTTGATTATGTATTTGACAATGTTTTTAAACAACACCACAGAGACCGTTTCAATATTTTATTAGGCAAAACTGTAGATATGAAAGGTATTGGATACAATACCAACCAATCTGAAATTGCAATTGGTTCTGGAGGATGGCTTGGAAAAGGTTTTCTTGAAGGCACGCAAACCAAAGGAGGGTTTGTACCGGAGCAGCACACCGATTATATCTTTACAACTGTTGGTGAAGAATGGGGTTTTGTAGGTTCATTGGTCGTTATTTTACTGTTCACAGGCCTGCTTCTTAGAATTATTTATTTAGCAGAAAGACAGAAAACCAAATTCAGCCGTGTATACGGATATTGTGTTGCCGCAATTCTCTTTATCCATTTCTTTGTTAACATTGCGATGGTAATTGGAATTTTCCCAACAATTGGGGTTCCTCTACCTTTCTTTTCATATGGAGGTTCTGGACTCTGGGGATTCACTATTTTATTGTTTATTTTCCTTAAAATGGATGCCAATAAGGTGAATGAATGGTAGAATACAAATATTCTCAATCCTTAAAATTCAAATCCAATTAAAGATATCTTTTAATTAACCTATAAATAATTTAAAAGCTGTAATTAAGTTTTAAAAAAACTAATTACAGCTTTTTGATTTTATATTTTGCTTTATTATTTCTTTTAATGCTGAAGAAAATTAATTATCTATACAATTAGAAATATTATTGGCAATAAGCTTAATGACAAAGCATAAAAAAATCCGAAGCTGAAAAACTTCGGATTTTTTTGTTTTTTATTTGATTATATCTCTTCGTGCGGTCTCTTTTTCAAAAGTTTCAGCAGAACTGGGAATGTTGAAATAATGATGATTATAATAATGATATATTCAATGTGTTTCTTCAAATCTATGCCTTGTTTTAAGAAAACGCCGTATAAATAATGTCCAGCGAAAATTAAAATAAACGACCAAAGAAAAGAACTTAGAATATTATAAAACATAAATTTCTTTTTGTCCATCGAAACGATTCCGGCAACAATTGGAGCAAACGTTCTAAAAATTGGTAAGAAACGAGCATAAATAATTGCTTTACCCCCATATTTTTCAAAAAAATCTTTTGATTGAAGCAAGTACTTTTTCTTAAACCAGAATGTATCTTCTTTTTTGAATAAATAATAACCACTTTTTGCACCAAACCAATAACCAGTCATATTCCCTAAAACTCCCATTACAGCAACTGCTGTAGCAAGCAGAAATACATTTATAAAGTCATTTGGGATGTAAGCTACATTTTCAATTAGATCACGACTGTAAATACCTGCTAAGAAAAGTAAACTATCTCCAGGCAGAAAAAAGCCTGCAAAAAGTCCTGTCTCAGCAAAAACTATAAACAGAACGATAAACAACCCAATCTGAAAACCTCCGACGCTTAAAGTAATATAAAATTCAGGGTTTAGTAACTGAGTCCATTCAAAATTATTCATAAATGTGATTGGTTATTTTTTATAGTTCGTGAAAGTAACAATAATTTACCTTAACCACAATAAAATGCGGTATTTTAAACATAAATTAACTATTAAAAAAAGCCCAAACTAATTGTTTGGGCTCCTCTATTTCTTATTCTCTTACATACTTGCAACAGCTGTGAAGGTTTTCATAATCTTCGGTTGTTGCTTTAACTTCCTTAGTATCATGACCCGCCTTTGCAATTGCTTTATTCAAATCTGTAGGAGAACATTTCTCTTCGTTTAAAATAACCGAAAGCTGATGAGAGTTTACATCCCAGCTTGCTGTTTTTACTCCTGGAACACCGTAAGCCGCTTTTTCAATTCGCTTCTTACATTGTTCACAGTTACCGTTTACTTCTGTTGTGTATTTTAAATTCTTATTTTTTTTAGTTTGAGCCTGAGCTGAAAAACCTAAAAAAACCATCATTGCTATTAAAACTATTTTATTCATTGTATTTAATTTTATTATTTATTGAAATTGCTATTTAATTTTAAATCTAAGCCCTGCATAATACATCTGTCCGAAAATTGGAGCATATGCAATAGACGCATCAAAATTAGGTCCAAAAGGATCATTTGCCCCTAAAATTGCTTTTTCTTGTCTATAATTTCCAATATTTTCTCCCCCAACATACACTTCAAAAACTGGAGAAAAAACTCGGGTCACTTGCGCATTCATTACAGCATAAGCAGGTGAAAAATCAGGAAACTGATCTTCCGCAGGATTTGAAGCTGTATAAGGCAATTGTTGTTTTCCTGACCAATTATAAGTAAAATCAAACCTCCATTGCTTGTCATTATTCATCGTTGTTTCATATTCTAAATTTCCTAAGAAACGATGTTTTGCCTGAAGCGGGCGTTGGAAAGTTCCTCTTAGATAATCGGTTTGAATGTCATAATATTTATAAGCTGTTCTTAAATTCAAATTATGGATTAATTCGTAATTGAACTCAACCTGAAGACTGTTTGCAAAAGAACTTCCTTTCAAATCATAAAACAACACTTGCTGCGGACTTTGCATCACATCTACAATGGCCTGATTTTGGAAATCTGTTCTATAAAGATCAAAGCCGGCATCGGCATTTCTGTTGAAAAGACGGAATTTCTGAGAAAAACTCACTCCATAATTCCATGCAATTTCTGGGTTTAAGCCGTATACTTTTCCGTTGGAATCTAAAATTGAAAAAGTTCTAGAACTAGCAAAAAGCTGTTGATTTTCAGCAAAAATGTTTGCAGAACGTTTTCCTCTTCCAGCAGAAAAACGAATTACACCATTTTTCCATGGATTATATCTCATGTGCAACCTTGGCGTAACAAAAACTCCCAATCGATTATGGTTATCAACTCTTCCACCTAAAATCAGACTAAAATTATCTGTATTGTCATAAGTATATTCAAAGAAAGCACCAACCGAGTTATCAATTCTGCTGACATCTGCTAAGTTTACAAATTCCTGATATTGGTCATAAGTAAAATTCAGACCTGTTGAAAATTTATGCATCGTATTATTGATAATCGAATTGAAAATCAAATTAGAATAAAAACTATTCTGTTTGATATCATATTGATTTAAACCATAATAAGAGTCTTGTTTATGGCTATTAAAAGCATTTTGAAAGCCAATACTTTGATATGGCATATCTTTAAATACATATCCAATTTTTGTCGAAACATCAAAGCGTTCAGTATTAATTTCTGAACCCCAATAATTGGTTGTGCCACGATCACGATCTTTATCAAAATTTACTTCTCCGGTTTGTTTTTTATCATTCATATATCTGAAATTGATAAAACTCACCAAACCACTTTCTGGATTATAATATTGATAACGGTTTAAAACATTGATTTGTTTTCCTAACGGATTATCGAGAAAACCGTCTTTGTTCATATCGTTTTTGGCTACACGCGCATTTCCGTGAACAAATAAGCTAGTCGCCCATTTGTCTGATAATTTTTTATTGAAATGGGTGTTTAATTCAAAACGAGAATCTGTCGATCCGTAAGCATTCAAGAAGAAAGGAATATCATTTAATGGCTTTAAAAGCTCTGTATTAATCTGGCCAGAAATGCTTTCGTAACCATTTATAACGCTTCCCGCTCCTTTCGTAATTTGGACACTTTCAATCCAAGTTCCAGGCGTAAAGGATAAACCATAGGCTTGAGACGCTCCTCGAACAGATGGAATATTTTCTTCTGTAATCATTAAATATGGACTAGTCAGACCCAGCATTTTAATTTGCTTAGTGCCTGTTAAAGCATCAGAAAAATTAACATCGATTGACGGATTGGTTTCAAAACTTTCAGCCAAATTACAACAAGCTGCTTTAAGTAATTCTTTGCTGGTAATTACAGAAGTGTTGGCTGTTACTGTAAAGGATTTTTTAATTCCTTTTTGCTTTTTAGTGATTTTTACTTCTTGAAGATCTTCTTGTGAAAAAGCAGAAAAAGAAAGCAAAATCATTGCAAAAAGCATTATATTTTTTTGCATAAAAAATTGATTTTAATGTTGAAATAGAATTACATTCTTGATGTTTTTGCAAAAACAAAAACTATCAAAATGTAAATACAAAGCCTTGACTAGGACTTGCATTGCATCTTAACATTAAAATCAGGAATAGAAAATATACTGATGGTATAATTTAAATAAAGGAGGTGCATTCGCATCAGCATAATACGAAAGAACTTCTTTCTTTTTAAAAGTTGGAACTTCTAAAAAAACTAGAGGTTTGTAATCTTGTGCAACTGCTGGGAAAGCAAATTGAAAAAAGAAAAATTTGATAGTTGCGTTGTCTGATTTTTTTTCGAAATGAACAACTTTATCTTTGCAGCAAGAATTCTTTTTCTCTTTAGAACCACAGCATTTCTTCTCAACAACAGGTTCTGCTGTAGTTTTTAAAGAAACCGAAGCAATTTCTCCACCACAATAGTGCACATCAAAAGCAAACCCTATATTGGAAATCAATAGAAGGAGCGCTAAAAACAGACCCGTGCACTTTTTCAAATTCATACTGCAAAGCTATTTAAAAACTATCGAAAAAAAACTAAAACAAATGTTATTTTTTAGTTTTTTGAAGCTGATAATAAAATCCCGGAATAAATAATAATATCAAAATAGGCTGAATTAAAAATCGCCTAACATAAAACAGAAGCCAGCTTCCATCTGGAAAATATTCGAGTATGATGTAAAACATCAATAGAAAAACAACTAAAAACACACTATAAATCAGAAGACTAAATTTAAGAATATCACGATCCTGAAATAAAGCGTAAATCAAAGCCAAAGACAAAATTGAATTTAAAAAATAACGAAAAAAAAGTCCCGCAAAAAGCTTAAGATTCTCTACTGGCGGATAAGGAATAGACTGAAAATCGGCATTAAAATATACCGAAAAAGGATCATAAAACAGTTTTCGCTCAAATGTTCTTATCAAAGCAAAACCTATTACTACAGCAATTGCCGCAAAGATTTTAAATTTCTTCTCTTTTAATTTACTTAGCATACTTTGAAAATCTATTAATCCAGAAAATCCATAAAACAAAAACATATCCGTAAATCATCAAAGGAAAAAATGTTCCATGCAGGAAATGGCTATATTGCGGAAATTGATAGATAAGCACTATCAAAAGTGAAATCCTAATAACATTCAGGATATAAATAGATATTAGTCCAAAGAATATAAATAATAATGTCTTTTTTAAATTTCCTGAAAAAGCAGCAACAAAAGATACAAAAAGAATCATTACACTTACAGCATTACATCCTTCAACTATTCTCGCTATAAATCTTCCGTTTAAAATAATCTCTTGCCAAGGATTTTGCGAGCTTTTCTGAATAATTGCGTCATAGTTTAAGAGCCTTAACAATTGCTCTGAGTTTCTTCCAGAAACCATCGTTATAGCATCAAGATCTTCTGCTTGATAACTATTTAAATAAAATTTGTAAAGCAATGTAAGGACAATATATGTCAGAAAAAAAATGCTTATAAAAATCAGGAATGGCTTAAACTGTACTAAATATTTTTTCAAGAGATTTTTTTTTCAAATTTATATATTTTTTGAGTTCAGCTTTAAATACTTTTGTATAAAATTTAATATCATGACATTTCAAGAATTACAACCACAAATAAGCAGTATTATTACTGACAGTCAAAAAAATAGAGACGAAAAATTATTAGCAGTCTGTAAACTTTTAAACGAAAATGTAGAGTATTACAATTGGGTTGGTTTTTATTTTGCAAATCACGACACTAAAACTTTACATTTAGGCCCTTACGTTGGTGCAGAAACAGATCACACTGTTATTCCGTTTGGAAAAGGAATTTGTGGTCAGGTTGCAGAAAGCAATGCCAATTTTGTAGTGCCAGATGTTAAAGCTCAAGACAATTATATTGCCTGCAGTTTAACAGTTAAGTCTGAAATCGTAGTGCCACTTTTTGTTAATGGAGTAAATATTGGCCAAATCGACATTGACAGCCATGTAATTGATCCGTTTACAGAAGCTGACGAAAGATTTTTAGAATTTGTAAATCAAGAAGTTGCTAAATTATTCTAGAAGAACTATTTTTAAGATAAAAATAGACTGAATGAAAAGAAACATCTTACTCTTATTGCTTCTGATAATTTCAGTTAATCTGTCTGCGCAAATTAGCATGATGTCTAAAAAAATCTTTTTAGACTCCTTAAATCGTGAATGTACACCCGAAAATCATGCTTACACAAGAGTAATTACCAATTATTCTCAGAAAAGCATCCGTTATGTTGTGACTGACTTCTACAAAAATGGAAGAAAGAAAATGACGGGATCGACCTTAGATCGAGATGTTCTAAAAAAAGACGGGGAATTTATTTACTATTATAAAAATGGTGCAAAAGAATCTGTTATAAATTATTCTGAAGACCATAAAACTGGCAAAGAAATTAGCTGGTACGAAGATCAGAGTAAAAAATGCGAAAAACAGAACATTTGGGATCCGAAAACAAAAAAGCTCCAGACTTTGATTCTAAATTGCTGGGATGTAAATAAAAATCAAACCGTTACGAATGGAAATGGAGATTACGAAGAAACAGATCAGTTTGTTACTCAAAAAGGAACAATCAAAGGCGGATTGAAACAAGGTTACTGGGAAGGGAATGACATTTTACGAAAGATTACGTTTGTTGACAATTATGATCAAGGAGTTTTAATTTCGGGCGTAAGTACTGATGCAAACAATGTCAAATTTTCTTATTCGTCTTTGAGCGAAAAGCTATCTGGTAAAAAAAATCAGAAGTTAAAATAGAAAACGACTTAAATTAAGCAGAAAAAAAGTGGATCTAAATATTTAAAAACAAAAATCTTATATCCATTTTTTAGATTCTTTTATTTTTTTTGATTTTTCTGTTTTTTTAATCTAATTTTGCACCCGTCTTACAAAAGTTGTATGACATACATAAAAATCATTTAAAACAATATTGGAATGTATTTAACTAAAGAAAAGAAAGAAGAAATCTTCGCACAACATGGTGGTGCAACAAACACAGGAAGTGCAGAAGGTCAAATCGCGTTGTTCACTTACAGAATTTCTCACTTAACTGAACACTTGAAAAAAAATCGTCACGATTACAACACTGAGCGTTCTCTTGTACTATTAGTAGGTAAAAGAAGAGCTTTGTTGGACTACTTGAAAAAGAAAGATATCAACAGATATCGTGAGATTATCAAAGTATTGAATATCAGAAAATAATCAATATAGAAAAGAGGTGCGAGAGTGCCTCTTTTTGTTTTTACATTACAGCTGTTTATAATAAGCAGATTACAAGAAAAAAAGTTTGGTTTTTCATTGGGTTTTAGATAACAACAACTACACACAACAACAACTACAACACAACTAAAACCCATTGTATAATCAAAAAGGAAAATTTATGATTCCACAAGTTTCACAAGAAATTATCGATTTAGGAGATGGAAGAAGCATCTCAATCGAAACTGGTAAATTAGCAAAACAAGCCGATGGTTCAGTTGTTGTACGTTTAGGAAACTGTATGCTTTTAGCAACTGCAGTTTCTGCAAGAACATCTAACCCAGGTGTTGACTTTTTACCATTAACGGTAGATTACCGCGAAAAATTTGCTGCTGCAGGACGTTTCCCAGGAGGATTTTTCAAAAGAGAAGCTAGACCAAGCGACAGTGAGGTATTAACAATGAGATTAGTAGACCGTGTATTGCGTCCGCTTTTCCCAGATGATTACCATGCCGAAACTCAGGTTATGATCCAATTAATGTCTCATGATGATAATGTTATGCCAGATGCATTAGCTGGTTTAGCAGCATCTGCAGCATTAGCTGTTTCTGACATTCCATTTTACAACTTAATTTCTGAAGTGCGTGTTGCTCGTATCGACGGAAAGTTAGTAATCAACCCAAGCCGAGAAGAATTAGAAAAATCTGATATCGACATGATGATTGGAGCTTCTATGGATTCTGTTGCCATGGTTGAAGGTGAGATGAAAGAAATTTCAGAAGCTGAAATGGTTGAAGCAATTAAATTTGCACACGAAGCTATTAAAGTTCAAATTGTTGCTCAACAAAAATTAAGAGCAAAATTAAGCTCTCAAGAATACAGAACTTACGAAGGTGAAGTTGAAGACGAAGCTGTTTACGCAAAAGTAAAAGCTGCCGCTTACGATAAATGCTATGCAATTGCACAAGAAGCTTCTGGAAAAGCAGAAAGAGGTGAAAAATTTGCAGCTGTAAAAGAAGAAGCAAAAGCTTTATTTACTGAAGAAGAATACGCTGAAAATGCAGATCTTGCTGGTTTAGTTGGAAAATATTTCTACAAAACAAATAAAGAAGCTGTTCGTAATGTAATTCTTGAAAAAGGAATTCGTCTAGACGGTAGAAAAACAACAGAAATCAGACCAATTTGGTGCGAGACTGATTATTTGCCATCTGTACATGGATCTTCTTTATTTACACGTGGAGAAACTCAAGCTTTGGCAACGGTAACTTTAGGAACTTCTAAAGAAGCTAACCAAATCGATTCTCCATCTGAACAAGGCGAAGAGAAATTCTACTTACACTATAACTTCCCTCCTTTCTCTACTGGTGAAGCAAAACCATTAAGAGGAACTTCAAGAAGAGAAGTTGGTCACGGTAACTTAGCTCAAAGAGCTCTTAAAAACATGATTCCTGCAGATTGTCCTTACACTATTCGTGTTGTTTCTGAAGTATTAGAATCTAACGGTTCTTCTTCTATGGCAACAGTTTGCGCTGGAACAATGGCTCTTATGGATGCTGGAGTTCAAATGACAAAACCAGTTTCTGGTATCGCTATGGGATTAATTACCGATGGTGAGAAATTTGCTGTATTATCTGATATCTTAGGAGACGAAGATCACCTAGGAGATATGGACTTTAAAGTAACTGGAACTGCTGACGGCATCACGGCTTGCCAAATGGATATCAAAATCGAAGGATTGCGTTATGACATTATGGAACAAGCTTTAGCACAGGCTCGTGATGGACGTTTGCATATTTTAGGGAAATTAACAGAAACAATTGCTTCTCCAAGACCAGAAGTTAAAGATCATGCACCGAAGATCATCACAAGAACTATTCCTGGAAACTTTATTGGAGCGTTAATCGGACCTGGAGGAAAAGTAATTCAAGAATTACAAAAAGCTACAGGAACTACTATTGTAATCAACGAAGTTGACGAGCAAGGGGTTGTTGAAATCTTAGGAACTGATCCAGAAGGAATCAAAACAGTATTGGCTAAAATTGATGCCCTAACTTTCAAACCTCAAGTTGGAGAAGCATACGAAGTGAAGGTAATTAAAATGCTTGATTTTGGAGCTGTAGTGGAATATACTGCTGCACCTGGAAATGAAGTATTGCTTCACGTATCTGAGCTAGCTTGGGAACGTACAGAAAATGTTGCCGACGTAGTCAAAATGGGCGATGTTTTCCAAGTGAAATACTTAGGAGTTGATCCTAAAACTAAAAAAGAAAAAGTGTCTAAAAAAGCACTTGTTCCAAGACCTCCGCGTGAGGAGAAAAAAGAGTAATCAGATCTTAGTTTACTAAAGGTTTATTTATAGAAAACCCCAATTCTTTATTGAATTGGGGTTTTTCAGTTTAAAGAAATCATAAAAATGAGGGTTTAACTAATCAATCTTATTATAAAATATATCATAAGTATACTTTTTACCTGTTTTAAGGTAATTTCATAACACTTTTATTACATTTTAACACTATAACGTGATTTTTATAACATTTTTTTAATACTTTTGAAAATCAATCAATCCAAAAACAAAAATTACGTTTCCTTTGAAAAATTATCAAAAAAAAACCATTTATCTCTCGATATTTGCAAGCTTATTAAACATATCGTATACGCACTCTCAATCTGCTGAAAAATCCTCACTATACGATTTCTTCGACGAAACGGTCGGAAAAGACAATTTAAATATCAATAACGGAATAGTTCATAGCGAACCTTTTCGTCCAATCGCAGGAAAAAGCAGATATTATACTGAAGAATTTAATATTGGCGATATCAGTTTTGAGAAACAGATTTATTCTAATGTCAATCTTAAATATGACATTCTAACCGATCAAGTTGTTTACAAGCAAAATGGTTCGTCAGAAAACTTACCGATTAATTTGATCAGTGAAAAAGTTGATTATTTCTTTATTAAAAACAAAAAGTTCGTAAACATAAAACCTAATGAAGGCAAAACCTCTGTGATTGTTAAAGGTTTTTATGAAGAAAGTTACTCTGGCGATAACGTTTCTCTTTATATTAAACATTCTAAAGAAAAAGTAAAGGTATTCCAGTCTGATGGTGTCTATTACAATTTTATTTATAAAATCAATTATTTCTTAGAATATAACAACTATTTCTACAAAGTAGAATCGGAAAAAGATTTTAAGAAAATCTTCCCTGACTATAAAAAAGAAATCAGCAACATTTACAATACTGACAAAAAATTAGAGCGCTCCGACAAGATGAAATTCATGGAAAATCTAACAAAACAAATCAATGGTCTTTTAAAAAAAAGTTCTAATTAAATGAAAAAAATTACTCTTATTCTATTTTTAATCGCCTTTCAACACATAATATATTCTCAAGTAATCAGCGACAAAATATCAGTTGAATTTAAAAATGCAAATATAAAAACTGCTATTCAAGACATCGAGAAAGTATCTTATTTCAAATTTTATTTTGACGAAAAATGGCTTGAAAATGACAGCACTTCAATATCACAACAGTATAAAGAAGTTAAAATTGGTGAAGTTCTAGAAGATGTTTTGAAGAACACGAGCTTCAACTTTTACATTTCCGAGAACAAAGTTATTATTACGAACAACAGTATCATCTACAGCCAATTACCAGATGATTATTTTGGAATCCCCCTTGAAAGAGATGAAAATGGGCAAATAACCAGTCCCATTTTTTATCAGCAATATGATTCAATTAAAAAAACCAATTCAAGAAACCCAAATAAAAACATACGAGATATTGTACTAATTGGTAAAGAAACAAAAAAAGAAAAAAAGAAAACCTATACGGTTTCTGGTTTTATTCGTGGCGGAAAAAATAATGCTGGAATTGCTAATGTTTTAGTTAAAATTCCAAACACAGAGTTTATTGCTACTACAGACAAAAAAGGCTTTTACAGCTTACAGGTTCCCGGAGGATTGAATGTTATAGAAACAGAAACATTCTCTTACAACAAGGTTAGAAAAAACATTATGGTCTATAACGATGGAACACTAAACTTTTCATTGACCGAAGATATAAATCAGCTCGATGAAGTTTTAATTAAAACAAACAAAAACAAAACTGCAAAAGCGGCAATTACTGGTATAACTACTATTGATGCCGAAGGAATTAAAAATGTTCCTTTGGTACTTGGTGAGCGTGACATTCTTAAAGTTGCTTTGACAATGCCCGGAATAAAAACTGCCGGAGAAGGTTCTGCTGGCTATAATGTTAGAGGTGGCAAAGAAGATCAAAACTTATTCTTGCTAGATCACGCAACCTTGTACAATCCATCACATTTCTTTGGATTTTTTACAGCTTTAAATCCTTACACGACTAAAAAGGTTGATATTTACAAAGGAAGTATTCCTGCCGAATTTGGGGGAAGATTATCTTCTGTTTTTGACATCACTTCTAAAACTGGAAGCGTAAACGAATTTCAAGGAGAAGGTGGTATTGGTCCTGTAACCAGCAATTTAATGCTTTCTACTCCTATAGTAAAGGAAAAATCAAGTTTAGTTGTTGGAGGAAGAGCCACATATTCTGACTGGATTTTAAAAAGCCTGGACGATGAAAATCTAAAAAATAGTCAAGCTTCTTTTTACGATTTTATTTTGAAATATAATCATAAAATGAACAACAATAACGACATTGAGTCCACTCTTTATTATAGCCATGACAAATTTAGCGTATCTTCAGATTCACTATATAAGTACAGTAACAGATTAGCAACTTTAAAATGGAACCATACTTTCAACGAGAAAAATAAAGGTTCTATGATTTTTACTAACAGTGAATACAAATTCAATATTGACTATCAGTCTGAAGGCGTGAATAATTTTGATTTTGGCTATAAAATCAATGAAACTCAGGCAATGATCAAAATGAATTATTTATACAGCGAAAAGCACAAATTTACCTATGGTCTTTCGACAAAATTATACACTGTTGATCCTGGATATCTAAGTCCGACAAATCCTGAAACTACTTTGGTTCCCATTGATGTTGAAACAGAAAAAGGCTTAGAATCTGCAGCGTACATTGGCGACAATTTTAAAATAAACGATAAATTCCTCATTGACTTTGGTTTACGTTATTCGACTTTTGCTGCTTTAGGAAAATCCACACAGAGAATTTATCAAGACAATGCTCCTATTAGTGATGCAACTGTAATTGAAACAAAAACTTATGGCAATAACGAGGTAATTAAAAGGTATGGTGGGCTAGAGCCTAGAGTTGCAGCAAGATATTTCCTTGCAGATGATTTTTCTATAAGGGCGAGTTACGACAAAACTTACCAATACATTCATTTATTATCTAACAATACAACACAATCTCCAACTGATATCTGGAAACTTTCTGATTTAAATGTTAAACCAGAGAGTGCCCAGCAAGTCTCTTTAGGACTTTACAAAAATCTAAAAGGAGGTGATATCGAATTAAGTTTAGAAGGATATTACAAAAAGTCTAAAAACATATTAGACTATAAAGTAGGTGCTGAACTGTTGTTAAATGAAAACATCGAAACTGAACTTTTACAAGGAGAAGGAAAAGCCTATGGTGTAGAGTTTTTAGTTAAAAAACAAGTTGGAAAACTTAATGGATGGCTTGGATATACTTATTCAAGATCTTTGATAAAATTAGATAGCCAGTTTAATGAAGAAAAAGTAAACGATGGAAAATATTTTGCTTCAAACTTTGATAAGCCGCACGATTTTAGTGCTGTTTTAAACTATAAGATTACAAAGCGTTACAGCTTTTCAAGTAATTTCACATATCAAACAGGGAGACCAATTACCTATCCAATAGGAAAATACGATTATGGAAACGAACAATATACTCTATATAGCGATCGTAATAAATTTAGAATTCCAGATTATTTCAGACTTGACATTGGTTTGAATATAGAAGGAAATCACAAAATCAAAAAGTTAGCGCATAGTTTTTGGAATATCTCTGTATATAATGTTTTAGGACGTAACAACCCTTATTCTGTGTTTTTTGTTACAAAAGAAGGACAAATAAAAGCGTACAAAACATCTATTTTTTCTATTCCAATTCCAAGTATTACTTATAATTTCAAGTTCTAAAATCATGAAAAATTTCACATATAAAATCTCTCTTTTCTTAATTTTGGCATTTACAGTGAGCAGCTGTACAGAACAATACGTTTTTCAGAATACAGATTTTGAAAGTGCTCTCGTTGTTGAGGGAACTATTACAAATGAACTTAAAAATCAAACCATTAAACTTTCCAAAGTCTATGAATTAGAAGAAAGCGGCCCCAAATTGGAAAAAGGAGCAAACGTATTTATTACCGACGACCAAGGAAATCAATATCAGTTTGAAGAAAAAGATACTCTATATGCTTCCATAACACCATTTAAAGCTGAACCTGGAAGAAAATATCAATTAAAAATCAGAACCAATACAGGAAAAAATTACACTTCTGACGAACAAGTTTTGACAACAGAGACCAAAATTGACAACCTAACAGCAACTGTTGCAAATGTAAATGGACAAAAAGGCGTGCAGATAAAGGTAAATGGCTATGACCCAAACAATACTTCAAAATACTATCGATATGAATACGTAGAAACATATAAAATTGAAGCTCCATTATGGAGTCCTTTTGAAACATCTATTGTAAATGTCCCTGCCGTTCCAGCAAACCCCGAATTAGGAACACCTGCAGAACCGGCAAGAGAAGACATCCTTGTAAGCCTTAGAACAAAAGAAACCAAAACCTGTTTCTCCTCAAAAAAATCCAATGAAATAATTTTGAACAATACTAATAGCCTTAGCGAAGACAGAGTAAATTTCCCTATACGATTTATCAGCAATCAAAACTATATCATCTCGTATCGCTATAGTATTTTTGTAAAACAATATATTCAAAATTTAGCTGCGTATACTTACTACAAAACCTTAAAAGATTTATCAAGTTCAGGAGGTGTCCTTTCCCCAAAACAACCTGGTTTTTTCTACGGGAACATTCAATCTGTAGAAAATCCGTCTGAAAAAGTAATTGGCTTTTTTGAAGTTTCTGCTGTTTCATCTGAAAGATTATTTTTTAATTATTCTGATTTATTTCCTGGCGAACCACTTCCTCCCTATTATGAAAGTGATTGCGAAGTAAGACAATTTGTAGACTGTATTGGAGATCCGCCATGTAGTGGAGCTCAACTACGTTCCGGTATTTTAAGCCGTTATTTAGTTCACTTATCTTCTAGTGGCACATCATATTCTATGGTTAAAGCTGCATGTGGAGACTGCACTTCTTTTTCATCTAATATCGTTCCTCCTTTTTGGGTAGATTAATCTTTTATCACGTTCATGAAACACTTTTCAATATATAATCAGAGTAATATTCTAGGCAGAATTAAAAATTGGATGCTTTTGATGATTTTATTTATTCAAAGCCTATTTATCTATGGTCAAAATTCACAAAACAAAAATGGCATACCAACCATTTCAACGCAAGAAACTATTTTTCTTTATTCGAACACAACTAGTTTTTTGACTGGAGAAACCTTGTATTTTAAATTATATTGCTTAAATCCTTTAAACAATACAATCAGCCAAATCAGTAAAATTGCTTATGTTGAATTAATTGACAGCGAGAAAAAATCGCTTCAAAAGAATAAAATTTACCTTGATAACGGAATTGGAACTGGAGAATATTTTATTCCAACAACTTTAAAAACTGGAAATTACAAAGTCGTTGCTTATACAAAATGGATGCTAAACAATCCTAATTCACAAAAGCATGAAATAGATATTTTTATTATTAATCCGTTTCAAACTCAAGAACCGAATGACAATATCACATTTGACCTTGTTAACTCGCAAAATACTGCAACAACTGTTCAAACTATAAATACGAATGCAGTAAATGACAAAAGAATTGATCTTGAATTTGACAAAGAAAGCTATTACACTAGAGAAAAAGTCAATTTAAAAGTAAAGTCCTTAACTAAAACTATTGAGAAGGGAAATTACTCGGTTTCTATTAGAAAAACAGATCAAATTCCAACTTTAAAACAGCTTACTCCAGCAGAATTTGCTATGAAATCTAGAGAAATTTATGTTAATTTTATACCAAACACGTTTACTTATATTCCCGAAGTAAGGTCAGAACTTATTACAGGTTATATAACATCAAGCAGTAATCAAAATCTGGGTAACAAATCGATTGCTTTATCTCTACCTGGAAAAGAATATGTCTTAAAAATTGTAAAGACAAATTCTCAAGGAAAATTTGCGTTTTTAATGGATCAATTTCCTAATTTCTCTAATGCGATTTTACAAGTAATTGATGAGAAAAGAGCTGATTATACAATTAATTTAGATGCTTTTCCAAAATTTGATACATCTTCTTTACGATTCACTTCAAAACTTAATTTATCGCCAGAACTTAAAAAAGACATTGAAGAAAGGTCTACAGCAAGTCAAATTCAAAATGCTTATTATCAAATTAAAAAAGATAGTTTGGTTACAGAGGCCGTTATGAATCCTTTTTTTACTACAATTGAAAAATCATATGTTTTAGACGATTACACTCGATTTCCAACTTTAAAAGAAAATATTGTAGAAGTTCTTGTTGAACTTTATTACAGAAGAAATAACGGAAAATATGAACTTCATATTAGAAATGACCAAAAAGACCTCGAAATGTATGGCCCGCCGATGGTACTTGTTGATGGTTTGTTAATTCAGGATCCAAGTGATCTTTTTGAATACAATATGGGGAATGTAAACAGAGTAAGTCTAATTTCTGAACCTTACGTTTATGGTCCAAATCTCTATGGAGGCTTGATTAGTTTCGAAACTAAAAACAATGAATTTTCAGAGAATTATGCGAAAAAGTATTTAAAAACTATGGAAATTCAACGTCCAAATCCTCAGAAAGTATACAACAATCCAGATTATGCCGCTGGAAATAAATTACAACGAATTCCAGATTACAGATATCAATTGTTATGGAAACCAGATATAAAACTTAGCACGGGAGAAGATAATTTGTCGTTTTATACTTCTGACCTTAAAGGAAATTTTGAAGTCATTTTAGAAGGCTTTACTGACAATGGACAGCCAATTTATGTTTCTAAAAATATTGCGGTAAAATAATTATTCTTCATTTATAACAATTCTAAGCCTTGATCAAATTATTTTTTGAGTCAAGGCTTAATTTTTTTATTGAATTTGTACGCAACCTTTTTAACTTCTTGTGACTATTATTTAGAACCGAATTTAAAAAGTCAGATACAATGGAAAACTTTTCGAAAATAGCCACAGCACTTCTACTATTCATTTTTATTGTTTACGGATGTGAGTTTCAAGATAATCCACATGAAGCAACTAATCTAGAAACTGGAGAATTTGGAAAATTAATTAAAAAAGATTCCGAATTATACAATACATTAGAAAACACAACTTCTGACAAGGCACTTGAAGAAGGAGAAACACCTCCATGTGTAGAATTTATTTATCCTTTAGCCTTAAAGGTTTATGACAGCAATAGGAATCCTATTGGCGTACAATATATAATGAGCGATAATCAATTCAGTAAAATTTTAGAGAATCTTTCTTCTGATCAATCTTTAAGCATAAGCTATCCTATTTCAACAACTTTAGCAGATAGTACCGTATATTCTGTAAATAACAATTCTGAACTGGACATTGCTCTCAAAAACTGCACTAGAGAAGACATTATAGTATATTGTAACGGAATTATTGCTCCGCCTCTGGATAAACCATTAGATTATTATTGGAGAGTATCTTACTCTCAAATCAATGAAAACACTTATTTAAGTGGTCGATTTTTGATAAGCTCAGATGGAACTTTAGTTTTTTATTTTAATAATCAAGAATACAACGGAACATGGTTCTTCTTATTTGTCGATGATAAATTACATCTAAATATAAAGCTGGATGGCGAATCTGAATTAGCTAAATCTTGGAGCATTGATGGCGAAGTTGAAATGGGAGGCACAAACATGACCATAAAAATTTTGAATAAAAAAATAAAACTAGAACTCCTCTATGAGACTAAATATCCATACAAAATTGGCAGTGCTGGACCAGCAAATGGAATTGTTTTTTATGACAAAGGTCAGTATAGTTTTGGGTGGCGTTATATAGAGGTTGCAACAAAAGATTTAAAAGATTTAGAATGGGGGTGCGTGGCTTCATCTATATCAAAAGCGAGAAATAACGAAATTGGAAGTGGTTATTACAATACAGCACAAATTGTAATTTATCATGATAATTTAACCAATTATTACGCAAATCCAATGGTTTGCAGCAATTTAAATAACGGAACTCTTTTGGCTAAAGATGCTCTACTATTTAATCAAGGTATTTATAATGATTGGTTTTTACCATCATATAATGAATTAGAACTAATATATAAAAACCTACATATAAAAAACTTAGGCAACCTTACAGAGTCAATTTATTGGAGTTCTACAGAAATTGATCAAAACACAGTTGCGACAATTAATTTTAAAACAGGAGAAAAAACTTTTACATCAAAAATTCCTGGAAAAAGCAATACCAAAGCTAGAGTTATAAGATATTTTTAGTTTATCTAAAAGGATTTTGATTCTTATATTTAAAACAATATAAAACGTTTCATTTTTGAATTTAGACCAAATCATAAAAGGCTGCATTAAGCAAAACCGAAAATCACAAGAAGAACTTTATAATCTCTATTATAAAAGTCTTTTTTTGATCAGTCTAAAATACTGCCAAAATGATTCTGAAGCTGAAGACAATCTCCACGATGCTTTTATTGAGATATACACCAATATTAAAAACTTTAAAGCAACAGGAAGTTTTGAAGGATGGATGAAACGGATTTTAATAAATAAGGCAATCAGCAGATATAAAAAATCCTTTTTCCTCACATCAATTAAAGATGATAATATTCCTGAGATAATGATAACTGATACTGAAATGGATTATCCTATTGATTATTTATTGTCATTAATACAAGAGTTACCACATCAATATCGGCTGATTTTTAACCTCTATGAACTTGATGAATACAGCCACAAAGAAATTGCCGAAATGCTTTCTATAAGCGAAAGCACATCAAAATCGAATTTGCATAGGGCAAAATCAATTCTAAAGGAAAAGATCACTTCAAAAAAGTCATTCCATAATTATAAAGGAAGCCATGGAAAATAGAAAAGAAATAGGTAAAATATTTAAAGACAAATTAGAGCTTTTGGACAAAAGTCCGAGCAATAATTTATGGGCCTCAATTGAAAGTGATTTAAATAAAAAAAGAAAAAGACGCCTTTTATTCTGGCTTATTCCAAGTTTAGTATTAATGGGGCTTGCAAGCTCAGTTTTCATTTTAGAAGTAAAGCCAAATCAAAATAAACCATTAGATATTGAAAAAGATAAAGCCGTTATCAATAAATTAGAGACAACAAATGATCCAAAACAACCTTTGGTAATTAAAAACAATACATTGCAAGATTCTGTAAACAAAACAATTTATACAACGAAACCAATCGCAAAAAAAACAGTTGAAAACTCAAGTGAAACCAAAACAACTATTAAAAAAAACAGGACAGAAAAACTAATCAAACAATCTTCAAAATTGGTGGCCACTACAGACGAATATGAAGAATATGAAGTGGTGAAAAAATATAAAGTAATAATTAGAAAAAATAAAACTGTTACAACTTCTAAAAAATCTAATTCTCTTTTGGAAAAATCAGAAAGGAAACTAAAGAAATCAGATACTCTTATCAAAAAGGCACCTATAATTTCTGAAAAAACAAGCTCTAAAACTACTTCAAAAAAACCAAAAAATAGTATTTCTAAAAATAACATTTCACAAAATAAAATTAAAAACAAGAAACATGTAATTCAAAAAAGAGAGGATGATTCTATTATTTCCAAACAAAATCAGCCAATAAAAACTGAAGGTTCAGAAGAAAGCAATACAAAAACCAGCAAAGAAAATTTAGAAGATTCAGACAATCCGAAAACAATTAAACAAGACAGCATTATTTCTAAACAGAAAAAAAATACAACTCCTAAAAGAGAATATGTTAAGAGAGAATATCCTGAACAAAAAAGTGAAAACGAACCTGAATTTTCAGTTTCTGTTTTTTACGGCCCAGCAATTTTTGGTTCATCATCAGGAAAATCAACAATAAATGAATCTTTAAATGATGTATCAAAAAGCCATCCGATAACTTCTCATTACGGGGTTTACTTCAAAACTATGCATGGAAAATATGGTTTCAAAGCTGGTATTTCTAAAATAAATTTGAAAATATCTAATCATCTAAATAATCAATCGGAAATTAATTATGAGAATATGGTTTTGGCTAATAACGATATTTATGAAGTTATGGGTAATGATGAGGATATTCAGCTAGTACAAAAAATATCCTATTATGAAATTCCTTTAGAATTCAATTATGCCATTAAAAAAGATGGAACTCCATATGGAATCGAAGCTTTTAGCGGATTCAGCGTATTGTTTTCTGATGTAAATCAGCTTTATCTTTCTTCAAATAATTTGAAAACCAAAGAAATTGGCTCCACTAAAAACTTAAATAAAATGAATTTATCATTTAATTTAGGAATGGGGTTTTATTATAAATTAAATGATAAATTTCAATTGGATCTAAATCCGATTTTTAAATATTATTTAAAAACTTTTAAAGATTACAGCGCGCCAAAACCTTATAGTTTGTCAATTCAATCTGGGGCTACATATAAATTTTAAAAAAATAAAAAATTTTGTAACTTTTTCGATACTCCTTACGTATAACCATTTGTACACTTTAAAAAATAGGGAGACAACAACATGAGACAACTTAAAATCACCAAGCAGGTAACTAATCGTGAAACTGCATCGTTAGATAAATATCTACAAGAAATTGGAAAAGTTGACCTAATTACCGCTGATGAAGAGGTAGAATTAGCACAAAGAATAAAGGCTGGTGATCAAAGAGCTTTAGAAAAACTAACAAAAGCCAACCTACGTTTCGTAGTATCTGTGGCTAAACAATATCAAAATCAAGGATTAACTCTTCCTGACTTAATTAATGAAGGAAACTTAGGTTTAATTAAAGCCGCTCAACGTTTTGATGAAACTCGTGGTTTTAAATTCATTTCTTACGCTGTATGGTGGATTCGTCAATCGATTCTTCAAGCTTTAGCTGAACAATCTCGTATTGTACGTTTACCATTAAATAAAATTGGTTCTATCAATAAAATCAACAAAATGTACGCATTATTAGAACAATCTAACGAGCGTCCGCCTTCTGCTGAGGAAATTGCAAAAGAACTTGACATGACTGTAAACGACGTAAAAGAGTCTATGAAAAACTCTGGACGTCACCTATCAATGGATGCTCCACTTGTGGAAGGAGAAGATTCTAACCTTTATGACGTATTACGTTCTGGCGAATCTCCAAATCCAGACAGAGAATTAATTCACGAATCTCTTCGTACTGAAATCGAACGTTCTTTAGAAACATTAACTCCAAGAGAGGCAGATGTTGTTCGTTTATATTTCGGTCTTGGCGACCAACACCCGATGACTCTTGAAGAAATTGGAGAAACTTTCGACCTTACTCGTGAGCGTGTTCGTCAAATTAAAGAAAAAGCAATCCGTAGATTGAAACACACTTCTAGAAGTAAAATCCTTAAAACTTACTTAGGATAAGACAATATTTGTTTCAAGTTTAAAGTTTCAGGTTGCTTTGTAACTTGAAACATAAAACATGAAACCTTTGTACCGCAAACAACAGTTTGATTGACTGTTCGTTTTTTGATTGATGATTGAAACTCCGGCTGATTACCGGAGTTTTTTATTTTTTCTTTGAACGTTTTTTACCGCAAAGCACGCTAAGAATTACGCAAAGTTCGCTAAGTTTTTTTAAGATATATTTTTAATAGAATTCAGAAAACACAAAGCTTTGCGAACTTCTCATCCTTAAATAATTTTGCGAACTTTGCGTAATTCTTAGCGTGCTTTGCGTTTAAACTTTATCTTTGTAATAAAACAACACACAACACTACAATGAAAAATACATTTATTGCCCCTTCAGTCCTTGCTGCCGATTTTGGCAATCTGCAACGCGATGTCGAAATGATCAACAACAGTCAGGCTGATTGGTTTCATATCGATATTATGGATGGAGTTTTTGTACCAAACATTTCTTTTGGAATGCCAGTTTTAGAAGCCATTTCAAAACATGCCAAAAAATATATCGATGTCCATTTAATGATTATCGATCCTGACCGTTACATTAAAACTTTTGCTGATTTAGGCGCAAATGGATTGACTGTTCATTATGAAGCTTGCATACATTTACACAGAACACTGCAAGCTATTAAAGCTGAAGGAATGAAAGCAGGCGTAGCCATGAATCCGCATACCAATGTAGATTTATTGGAAGATATTATAAACGATATTGATGTAGTTTGCATTATGAGTGTAAATCCTGGGTTTGGTGGACAATCATTCATCGAAAATACTTATGATAAAGTAAAAAAACTAAAAGCGCTTATAACACGTAAAAATGCTTCAACACTAATCGAAATTGATGGTGGTGTGACCAGCAAAAATGCAAAACAATTAGTAGAAGCGGGCGCAGACGTTTTAGTTGCTGGAAGTTTTGTTTTTAAGGCTGAAAACCCAACAGAAACAATTGCAGATTTAAAAGTTCTTACTGCTTTTTAGGTTTTTAAGATTCGGAAAGAAATCAATTCCAGTCATTTTCTCCAAAGTTTCAATTGGAACTACAAAATCATAAATCGATTGATCACTTTTTTCGTTTGGAACCAAGAAAGCAATTGCTTTATGCTCTTTCCCTGTTTTAGCCAAAACAATTTTATAGAAATATTTAGGAACAGCCACTTTTTCTGTTCCTATTTTTTTATCCGAATCTTTTGCAATCCCGCCAGTTACCACATAAATATCGTTGTATTTTCCTGCCCAATAGCGAGTCTTCTGCTCTATCCTATTCCAAATTCCGGCATTAAAATCTCTTTTCTGAGGAGAAATATTCGAAGTATAAAAAGTGTCATTATAAGCATCTTTGCTGAACTCCATATCCCCTGCAGGACAAAGATGACCTTTATCGTAACCTGATTTTTTATAATTTCTCCAATCTGCAGAACCTGTAGTTACTTTTGGATCTTCTATAAAATAGGGACGTTTATAATCATTATTTTTTAAATATTCCTTTTTCAATTCGTAAGCTACCCACTCTGCCTGCTCAAACTTTTCATTGTAAGAAAGCGTATAATATTGATGCTTTACAATCTGTTTGGTTGTTGAAGTCGGGAGATAAGCAGTGGTATATAGAGAATCTCCATAAGTAGAATTTCCTTTAAAAGAAACAATTTCATTACTATTTATTTCTTGAGTATTTTTTACATTTTCTTTTTTACATGACAGTAATGCAAAACCTAGTAAAATCAAACCAAAACAACCTTTCATATTTTTATTTTTAAAAGCTAAACTTACAAAAAAACGCTCCATAAATTCAAAATTTATAGAGCGTTTTTAAACAAATTAAATTCTATTCGAACTTAAGACTTCACTAGTTTATCCTTTTTCATTTTAGGATTAACTGTATTTTTTACCAAACTTTTCGTTTGCAAATCATCCAATACATTTAAAGCTTCTTCTACATAAACATCTTTAGATAATGCTTGATGCCATGCTTCTCTTTTCTCTTTTAAAGAAGCGTCAGCTTTCATTTCTTCTTCTTCATAAGGAAGCGATTTAAAAATCAGATTGTTTTTGTAATCAGAAATTGGTTTATATTTTTTTCCTTCGTTTTCAACTTGTTCCTGAGTCTCTTTAAAACTCTTAATATTCAAACTATAAACATTTTCTTTATTCTTGACATCGATCCATTTTGCATTATCATCAATTAATTTGAATTGAGGATTTTGTGCAATTCTGTTTCTACTGTTATTGATAGCTTTAGTAAAGTTTTCATTAGAAGTCCAAGTACTATAATCAGCTGGATCAATTTTATCCCAAGGCATTGCATTATCAATATCTCTCTCACCCATTTTCAAGTAAGCATAACGATCTGGCATTACAACATCACTATGAACTCCTTCTAGCTGAGTAGAACCACCATTAATTCTATAAAACTTCTGCCCTGTAATTTTCAATGCTCCAAGATCTCCATAATTTGCGTTACGCACAAATTGATTTAAATCAAGTACATTTTGTACAGTTCCTTTTCCATAAGTTTGTTTGCTTCCGATAATTACACCACGTTTGTAATCTTGAATGGCAGCAGCTAAAATTTCAGACGCCGAAGCAGAAAAACTGTTTACCATGATAACCAATGGACCATCCCATTCGATTTTTTTATCTTTATCATATAAAACTTCTTTCTTTTTACCAGCAGATTTCACCTGAACAATTGGTCCGTCTTCGATAAATAAACCAGCAATATCAACAACTGTAGAAAGAGATCCTCCACCATCATCACGAACGTCAAGTACAATTCCGTTGATGTTTTCTTTTTTCAATCTTTCTACTTCACGAGCAATATCTTTTCCTGCATCACGTCCGTCTTTATTTTCAAAGTCGATATAGAATTTAGGAAGATAAATTACTCCATATTTCAAGCCGTTTTTCTCAACAACACTAGATTTTGCATACGTTTCTTCAATTTCAACAACATCACGAATGATAGAAATTACTTTAATAGAACCATCAACTTTTTTAACTGTCAGTTTTACTTCAGTTCCTTTATGACCTTTAATTTTTTTCACGACATCATCCAAACGCATACCCACAACATCCACAGGCTCCTCATTTCCTTGAGCAACTTTCAAGATTAAATCACCAGCCTCAAGCTGTTTTCCTTTCCAAGCTGGACCTCCAGAAATTAACTCGTCAATTTGAGTAAAATCATTTTTCTTAGTCAAACGAGCTCCAATACCTTCTAGTTTTCCACTAATATTTACATCAAAACGATCTTTTTCTTCTGGTGCAAAATAACTTGTATGCGGGTCAAAACGAGCCATAATCGAATTCAAATACACAGAAAACCAGTATTCTCTATTCAAATCTTTAATTACACCAAAATTATCATCTAGCGATTTTAAAGAGCTTTCGCGAGTTTCTTTTTCTAAAGTTTCAAAAGATTTCTCTTTGTAAGCTGGGTCTTTTTTCTTCTTTTCTTCTTCAATTTTTTGTTTGGTCACTAAAGAAGAAAGAGTCGATAATTTAATTTGTTTTCTCCATCTTTCATTAAGCTCCGTTAAGTTTTTTGCATACGGAATGTGCTCATAATCTGCATTAAAAGTCTCGTCAACATTATAATTAAAAGGCTGAGCTAAAATCGTTTTATAACGTTTTTTACTTTCCTCCATACGCTTCATCAACCTGGTATAAGTAAGGTTAAAGAAAGTAATATCTTTATTCAAAAATTGATCATCAAGCATTAATTCATATTGCTTGAACTCGTCAATATCTGACTGAAGGAAAAATCTTTTTGAAGGGTCTAGAGCGTCAATATAATCCTTAAAAATGCCTTTTGAAAATTCATCATTTATTTCTGCTGGACTATAATGCCCTTTTTCAATAACAAATGCTAATAATTCTAAAAGTGTCTTGTCTCTATTTGGATCTGGGTCGATTGTCCTATCGGCATTCATCTTAAATGCAAACAAGGTAAGCGATAAGCACAATACGGCTATGAGTATCTTATAATTTCTTTTCATAAACTTTATAATAGCATTCATCAATTTTTTTATCTAAGTTACGTTAAAAACTATGCCACGAGAGCTAACGCTTCGATAATTTTTTGTTAAAGATATAAAAATGTTTAATTCGCAAAAAAGTTCTTTACCTTAGTTGACAAATTTTACACTATTTGTGACTTATCGCAAATAATTGTGATTAATTTTGTTCTTAAAATCCTACAATTGTTAAATCTACACATAATATTTATTAAATGAAAGCTGAGAAACCACTAATATTAGTGACTAACGATGATGGTATTTTGGCTCCCGGAATTAGAGCCCTTATTAGCGTTATGGAAACCATAGGCGATGTCATCGTTGTTGCGCCAGACAAACCTCAAAGCGCAATGGGGCACGCCATCACAGTCAACAATACCTTATTTATAGATAAAATTTCGAAAGACGATGACACAATTGCAGAATACAGCTGTTCTGGAACTCCTGTGGATTGCGTTAAATTGGCAGTAAACGAAATCTTAAAACGCAAACCAGATTTATGCGTTTCAGGAATCAACCATGGATCAAATTCTTCTATCAATGTCATTTATTCTGGAACCATGAGTGCAGCTGTCGAAGCTGGAATAGAAGGCATTCAGGCTATAGGATTTTCTCTTTTAGATTTTGATTGGAACGCTGATTTTGAGCCGATCAAATCTTTTGTAAAAAAAATTGCTTTAGAAACTCTGGCTAATAAACTACCTCCGGGAGTAGTTTTAAACGTCAACTTTCCAAAATTAAAAGAATCTGAAATTAAAGGAATTAAAGTTTGTCGTCAAGCGAAAGCTTATTATGCGCAGAAATTTGACAAAAGACAAACTCCCTTCGGAAAAGATTATTACTGGCTTGCGGGCAAATTTGTAAACGAAGACAAAGGCGAAGATACCGACGAATGGGCTTTGGCAAACGGATATATTTCAGTGGTTCCGGTACAATTTGACTTGACTGCCCATCACTCTATTCAGCAACTTAATACTTGGAAATTAAATGACTAAAGAAATACTAATCGGTTTTTTAATCGGAATTTTTACGGCTCTTCTGGGAAGCTATCTGTTCATTACATTTTTTACCACATTTGACATTTCATCAGGATTTAAAATGATTCGAGAATACGGATATCTCGGAAAAATAATTACCATAGGAACACTTTTAGACCTTGGTGTATTTGCTATTCTTTTAAAAAGAAACAAAGAATACATGGCTCGAGGTGTGATTTTAGCCGTGATTGTATTGGCAATTTCGACATTAGTTATTTAAATCTTATCTTTGCGAGGTTAGCGCTTTCGCGGATTTACAACTTAGCACATTTACAAAAAAACCAACATGAAGTATTACATAATTGCAGGAGAAGCCTCTGGAGATTTACATGGTTCAAATTTAATGAAGGCATTATATGTTGAAGATCCCGAAGCAGAAATTAGATTTTGGGGCGGAGATTTAATGCAAAAAGCAGGTGGAACTCTGGTAAAACATTATCGCGACTTGGCTTTTATGGGCTTTATTGAAGTGGTTTTCAATTTAAAAACCATTTTAAACAATATTAAAATCTGCAAAAAAGACATCACGGAGTTTAAACCAGATGTGATCATTTTTATTGATTACCCGGGTTTTAATATGCGTATTGCAAAATGGGCAAAAGAATTAGGCTATAAAACACATTATTATATTTCTCCTCAAATTTGGGCTTGGAAAGAAAACCGAATTAAAGCGATCAAGCAAGACGTCGATAAGATGTACGTAATATTGCCTTTTGAGAAAAGCTTTTACGAAGACAAACATCATTTCCCTGTAGATTTCGTTGGGCATCCGCTTATCGATGCGATTCAGAATCAGCCAGCCTTTGATGAAGCTTTATTTAGAAAAGAAAATAATCTAGGCGAAAAACCAATCATTGCAGTTTTACCTGGAAGCCGCAAACAAGAAATTACCAAAATGCTGAGTGTAATGCTGAGCGTTGTTGATGATTTTCAGGATTACGAATTTGTTATTGCTGGAGCTCCAAGTCAGGAATACGAATTTTATCAGCAATTCTTAAAAAATAAAAACATTGCATTTGTTTCCAATAAAACGTACGATTTGCTTCGTTCTTCGACAGCCGCTTTGGTAACTTCTGGAACGGCGACTCTTGAAACAGCTCTTTTTAAAGTCCCTGAAGTTGTTTGCTATAAAGGAAGTGAAGTTTCATATCAGATTGCAAAACGCATTATCACTTTAAAATATATTTCTCTTGTCAATTTGATTATGGATCAGGAAGTTGTGACGGAATTAATTCAGGAAGATTGTAATAAAAAACGAATTAAAGAAGAGCTCCAAAAATTATTAGAGCCTGACTATCGCAATAAAGTGCTGCAAAATTACGATATATTAGAACAAAAATTAGGCGGAGTTGGCGCAAGTAAGAATACAGCGAAACTCATTGTTGCCGATTTAAAACAAACTAATTAATCTATTTTGAAAAGAATACTCCTTTTTCTGCTTTTAGCAATTGCTTTTACTTCTTGTAAATCAACTTCTTCTGTTGCAAACAAAAACGAATCTAAAAAAGAAAACAGATCGTTGGTAAATAATTTAATTGAAAAAGCAACAGACAATATTGGCGTGCGCTACAAAGCTGGAGGAACTACAAAAAACGGATTTGATTGTTCCGGATTGGTTTATACTACATTTGAAAGTGAAAATATACAACTTCCGAGAAGTTCTTATGAGCAAGCAAAAATTGGAAAAGTAATTCCATTAAACGATGCCCGAAAAGGCGATCTAATCTTCTTTAAAACCAATAAAAGCAGACAAATTAACCATGTCGGATTAATTACAGAAGCCAATTCTGATGAAGTAAAATTTGTACATTCGTCAACCTCAAAAGGAGTTATTATTTCTTCTACCAAAGAGCCTTACTACAAGAATTCTTTCGAACAGGTAAATAGAGTCATTCCTTAAAAATTCATTTTATTTATTATTTTTCTTACAAATATTTAATACTTTTATGCCATGAAAGTATTAGATTTTCCGTTAGTAAAAATCACACTTGCGTTTATTCTTGGCATAATCGCTTCTTATTACCTGCATTTTTCTATTTCGATTATTGCCTTTTGGGTTTCAGTTAGCTTTATAGCATTTTGTGGTGCTTTCTTTTGGAATTTAAAGCATAATAATAAATCTATTTTATTTGGAAACACCTGTTATGTTTTGTCTTTCTTTATTGGAGCATTGACACTTTTATGCCACACACAAAGTCTTCAAAAAAGCAATTACACGCATTGTAAAATAGCTTTCAAAAATCCCGAATTTATCACATTAACTTTAAGAGAAAAATTAAAGAGCAACGATTATAGTGATCGTTACATTGGTCTTGTGAAAACAATATCAGGAAAAGCTTATTCGGGAAAAATAATTGTAAACGTTCAGAAAGACAGCATTCGAAACCCATTAATTGTAGGGAGTAGTATTAAAATTCAAACCATTTTAAAGCAAAACAAACCCAGTAAAAATCCGAATCAGTTTGATTACAGCAAATATTTAGCAGACAAACAAATCTACGCTCAGATCTATTGCCAGAAAAAAGAAATTTCGGTCAGCAAAACGATTCAAAAAGACATTTGGTATTATTGCGCACAATTGCATTCCAGAATAATTTCCAATCTTGAAAAATCAAAATTTAATACAGCTGAAATGAATGTTGCTTTGGCTTTAATTTTAGGGCAGCAGCAAGAGATTTCACAAGATATTATCCAAGATTATCAATATTCTGGAGCTACGCATATTTTATCTGTTTCGGGGCTTCATGTGGGCTTTATAATGCTTTTCATCACTTTCATTTTAAAACCTATTCCCAACACAAGAAAAGGCTCTTTTTTAAAACTGACTTCAATTCTAATTTCTTTAACAGGTTTTGCCATAATTTCTGGTTTATCTCCTTCCGTTTTGAGATCCGTAGTTATGTTCTCTTTTGTTGCAATTGGAAGTCATTTACGCCAAAACGGCAATATCTATCATACTTTACTAGTTTCTATTTTATTGATTTTACTTTTTGAACCCTATTTCTTATTTGATGTCGGTTTTCAATTAAGTTACATCGCATTATTTTTTATACTTTGGCTACATCCCATTTTAAAAAACATCTATAAACCGAAATACAAGATAATCATTTACATTTGGGAAGCTCTCACCGTTTCTTTTGCTGCACAAATTGGCACTTTGCCTTTATGCCTTTACTATTTCCATCAATTTCCCGGTTTATTTTTTGTCACAAACATTATTATATTACCTATCTTATCATTCATTATGATTGCAGGAATTGTAGTTATGATTATCGCTATTTTTACAAGTCCGCCATTATTTATGATAATGATTTTTGAGAAAAGCATTTATTTGCTAAATTTCATGATTCATGCAGTTGCTTCTGTCGACTCATTTGTTATTCGAGACATCAGCTTTAATTTATATCACTTGTGGGCATTCTCATTCTTCATAATTTGTACGGTAGTCTGGATTAAAAAACCAAGCTTTAATAAATTGACTTTAGTGCTGGTTTCAATTATCTCAATCCAACTTGCTTTCATTTTTACTAAGGCCGAAACTGAAACCGAAGAGGAGTTAATCGTTTACAATGAAAAAAACAACACGCTTATTTCTGAGCGCTTAGGAAGAAACATAGTACTCTATAGTAGAGATACTATAGATAAAAACATGAATAAAAGAAATATAAATTCTTATCTCGTTGGAAATTCAATTACTTTGTCTAAAATCAAAGAGATTAAAAATGTGCTTTACTTTAAAAATACTAAAATTTTAATAATTGATAGTACTAAAGCTTTCTCAGAAAAAATTCAGCCAGACATTCTAATTATTACCCAAACCTCGAGAATAAATCTAGATCGACTGTTACTGCATATTCATCCAAAAATCGTGATAGCTGACGGTTCGAATTCCAATTCAATTCAGAAATACTGGAGAAACAGCTGTCTTAAAAAAAATATCCCTTTTCATTCAACAAAAGAAAAGGGATACTATCAATTATAATTTTATTCTGGATTTAAAATTGAATTGGATTCAGAAATCCAACTTTTAACGCCAGACCCTGTATAGCCAATAAGTCCTAACTTATTAAAGTTTGTCTTTCCTTTTCTGACCGTTACTTCAGAAAAGCACACTTGAGGAATATCTTCTATACCGAAAGCATTCTTCAACATTAGGTTTTGTTCTTTAACAGCATCAGAAGCTGAAGAATCTGAAAGGTCTAGTTTTACCAATATGACATTTCGCGACCATTCTTCAAAATCTCGGGTAGCAAAAATTTCATTTTGAAGTTGAGGACTTACGCCTTGAGCAGTAAAAAAAATCAATAACGGTTTTCTTTTTTCTGCACTTACGGCTACAGCATCATTAATGTCGGTTTTCCAAATTATATTTTGAGAATTCATACAAAATGGACTTAAAAATAATAGCAGGATGAGTAATTTTTTAGGCATATAATTTAGGGTTTGGTTATGTTAATAAAACTAAAATAACACAAAAAAAGAATTCAATAAAAATTTTTAATGAATTAAAAACCAAGTTATAAGCATTAAAATCAAATTAACAATAAATGGCTGATTTTTTAATAAATGTTAAATAAACACTAATAAAAATAATCAAATTCTCTGTTTCGATTTAGAAAAAAAAATCCCCTCTCTGTAAAACAGAAAGGGGACTAAAAAAAATTAAAATAAAAGTCGAATGAAATCGTTTACTATTCTACTGGATGCAAAATTGCATTTGATTCTGCAATCCAAGCTTTCGCTCCTCCAGGTTTGTAGGCTATTTTTCCTAAAGCGCTAAATGTAGTTTTGTTTTTTCTTACTGATGCCATTGCAAAACATACTTCAGGAAGATCCTGCACTCCAAATGCATTTTTCAATTTTACATTCTGTTCACGATCACTATCTGAAGCGTTCATATCAGATAAATCTAATTTTACTAGGACCACATTGTCTCGTGACCAAACAGCAAAATCGGGTGTTTTGAAGATTTCGTTTTGAAGATTTTCTGCTACACCTGAGGCAGTGAATAAAATCAGCATTGGTTTTTTCTGTTCATTACTTATAGCAATAGCATCTGTCATGTTTGTTCTCCATGCTAAATTTTGTGCTTGCATCATAAATGAACCTATAAAAAACACTAGGGCAAGTAGTTTTTTAGTCATATAAATTGGTTTTTGGTTAGATTAGCAAGACGAAATTAACATTATATTTTAATTATCCAAATTATATTAATATAAAAAATATATTATGTGTTTTTTTACATGCAATAAAATAATAAATACTCAATTTAAAGCAACTTTTACAAAGCGTTTTTCCTACTAAATAAAAAAGGTCCCTTACAGAGTAAGAGACCTTTCATTATTTTTAAAATTAAAATTTACATTTTCTTCGGATGCACTATTCCTTCTGCAACAGTTAACCAAGCTGATGGTCCGCCGGCCACATATCCTGTTTTACCAAGACCTTTAAAGTTAACTCTACCATCTTTTGTTTCTGCACTAGTAAAGAATATAGTTGGAAAACCTTGAATCCCAAAAGCTTGCTGCAATTCATTATTCTGGCTTTTAAGTTCTGGTGTCTGAGGAACAGATCTAGGATAATCCAACTCAACTAAAACAACATTATCTGTTGCCCATTTTTTAAATTCTGCTGTCTTTAAAACTTCATTTTGCAAACGAATACACCATCCGCACCAATCACTACCAGTAAAAAACATCAACATTGGCTTTTGTTCTTTATTACTTACAGTAATTGCTTCTCTAACATCTGTATACCATTTTAATTCTTGTGCCTGAAGATTTGCAGCACCAATTAAAAACAAAGCAATAAGTACTATTTTTTTCATAATGAGAAATTTTATACAAATTTATGCAAAAACTAATTACAATATAATTATTTAACTTCTTGCATTAATTTTCTAATCAACGGAGTTAGCACAATAAATGCAATCCCAGCAACAAGTGCATATAAAGCTAATTGATAATATCCATCCGTGTAAGCAATAAGTTTAGACATTAATGTAGTTCCAGTGTTGGCATCAGACATTTCAGCTCCTAATTTTCCTGCAGCAAATTGGCCAAATGCACTTGAAAGAAACCATAATCCCATCATCATTCCGAACAATCTTTTAGGCGATAATTTTGTTATCACAGACATTCCGATTGGACCAATACATAATTCCCCTAGTGTATACAAAAGATATCCTAAAGCAAATACATCCAACGAACTTAATCCGTCTTGGTTTACAAAATATCGAGCAGCATAAAAAATAAAGAACCCTGCCGCTAATAAAATAAATGACAAACCAAATTTAATAACGGTATTAGGCTCTATTTTTCGTTTAGACATATAGATCCACAAAAATCCTAATAATGGACTAAAAATAATAACATACAATGAATTTATACTATTATTTACCACATTTGGATCGATATTAAAGAACAATAATTTATTGGTCAAATTATCTTTCGCAAATAACGACAATGAACCTCCTGACTGTTCAGAGATTGCCATAAACATAAAATATGCAAAAATAAAGATAAAGGCAGCAAAAAACTTAAGTTGTTGCTTTCTCTCTTTTATCATTATCAATTCATACAAAAAATATCCCAATGCCAGAACCCCGATTGTATACATAAAATACTCTGTAAAATCAGAATTAATAACCATTATATACACTAATGGAATTACAGCAAAAGAACCTACATAAACGGCTATTTCAGAAAGATTACGTTTTTTAGATGTCTGATTTTCTAATGGGGAATTTCCAATCGGCGCTAAGTGCTTTTTCGTTAAAAGAAAAGTTACAACTCCAATTATCATAACAATTGCTGCAGAAAGGAAGCAAAGACTCCAAGAATAGTTTTTCCCTAAATAAATAGGAATCGCCCCTCCAAGCATTCCTCCAATATTAATTCCTGCATAAAACAGTCCGTAACCTGCGTCACGACGACCGTCGCTCTCATGATACAATTCGCCTACCATTGAAGAAACGTTTGGTTTAAAAAAACCGGTTCCAATAATAGAAAGTGTTATTCCGTAATAAAAGAAATCATGTGGATTTGCCGCAATAAGCAAATTCCCCAAAATCATCACGATTCCTCCAAAAAGAAGTGATTTTTTAAACCCTAAAATTTTATCAGCAAAAATTCCACCGATAAAAGTAAATGCATATACAAAAGCCTGAATCGCCCCATATTGCAAATTTGCTTTCCCTTCAACCAAACCTAATTGATCTACCATGAAAACTGCTAAAACCCCTCTCATTCCGTAGAAACAGAAACGTTCCCACATTTCAACCAAAAACAAGTACCACAATTGCTTTGGGTACTTGCCTTTAAAATTTTGAATTTCTTCTAAAGTAATATTGTTTTCCATTCTAATTATCTAACACCGTGCATTAATTTCTTCAATAGTGGTGTTAAAGCAAACAATAAAATCGCTGCAATACCAGTCAAGACAACAAATACCATAAAGAATTCATATAAATTATGGATTTCAAATCCTGCAAATATTGGATTTTGCGCACTAATCTGATGTTGATCCAATAAAGCCAATTGGTCTGCTGAAAGCGTTATTTTTTTATCTAAAACTGCCTGAAGATCTATTCCAAGTTCTTTTGCTTTTGCAAATTTATCACCAGTTGCTGGTAAAATAGAACCTAAAGTTCCTCCTAACGCATATCCAGACGCATTAGACAAAAAGAATACTCCATATAATAATGATGCAAAACGTTTTGGAGATAATTTACCTACCAATGATAAACCAATTGGAGATAAACACAATTCAGCACATGTATTTAAGAAATATAATAAGATAAGCCATTTAACTAATAAAAGCCCTGAAGTTCCGATATAAGAAACCTGAGTTGCAATCATAAAGAAACTGATAGAGATGATTACTAATCCCGCTGCTAATTTTACTGGAGAAATTGGCTCTTTTCCTTTAGCTCTTAAAGTATCCCAAAGAACACTGAAAGGAACTGCTAAAACCACAACAAACATTCCGTTAAAAATTTGAACCATCGATGGCGGCATTGCCCAGCCAAAGAAATGTCTGTCTGTTTGGTTATCTGCAATAAAAGTTAATGATGAACCTGCTTGCTCAAATGCCGCCCAAAAGAAAATAATAAAGAACGACACGATATAAATTACAATAATTCTATCTCTTTCAACTTTAGTTAAAGAGGTGTCAGAAATAATTAATCCTGCTAAAGCCAAACCACTTGAATAAATCAAAGTATAAATCAAGTTCTGACCTACAACGTAATGGAAAAAGAATCCTAAAGCAACAAATGCAATTCCTGCACCAATAAGAGCTTTTGTAGAAAAGTTTGCTTTTTGCGCTTCTCCTTCTTCAAAATCCGAAGCATCATTTTTAGAAGGAAGCCCTCCTAATGGTTTTCCTTCTGGAGAAACCACATATTTATTTTTTAAGAAGTAAAAAAGAATTGTACCTAATAACATAGCCACAGAAGCCGCCATGAACCCCCATCTGAAAGCATGGATATCTCTAATTCCTCCTGCATCTTTAACATCTCCTAATAAAGGACAGATAGACTGACCTAAAAATGCTCCAATGTTAATTCCCATATAGAAAATAGTAAAAGCACTATCAAGTTTTGTTTTCTCTTGTTTTGGATACAAACTTCCAACCATACTAGAAATATTTGGTTTAAAGAATCCGTTACCAAAAACAATTACTCCTAACGCGGAGTACATAATGATTTTTGCCAAGCCTAAATTAGATTCGAAAACACTTCCGCTGGTAAACAAAAGCATTTGCCCTATCGCCATTAATAATCCTCCTAATAGGATACAATTTCTGTTTCCTAAGTAACGGTCAGCAACAAAACCGCCCAACATTGGTGTCAAATAACAAAGTCCAAGAAAACCTCCATAAATTAATGATGCTTCTTCTTCCTTCATCAATAATGAATTCACAAGAAATAAGGTCAATAAAGCGCGCATTCCATAAAAATTGAATCGCTCCCACATCTCCGTTCCAAATAATACCCAAAGACCTTTTGGATGCGCTGTTTTTACTTGAGTTTCTCCCATACTATTCTATTTAATTAGGTTTAATGTTTTTAGATTATAAATTTTCTTTAATAAAGTTGGTCATTTTGGTATAAAGCTGAACTCTCGTTTTTCCGCCATAAATACCATGATCTTTATCTGGATAAATTTGAGAATCAAATTGTTTATTTGCCTGAATTAAAGCTTCCATCATTTGCATTGTATTCTGAACATGAACATTGTCATCTGCAGAACCATGAATCAATAAGAACTTTCCTTTCAATTTACCAACGTGATTTATAGGAGAGTTTTGATCGTATCCGCTTGCATTTTCCTGCGGAGTCTGCATATATCTTTCTGTGTAAACACTGTCATAAAATCTCCAGTTTGTAACTGGCGCAACAGCAATTGCCATTTTGAAAACATCGTTTCCTTGGAAAATACAGTTCGAAGCCATAAATCCACCATAGCTCCATCCGAAGATTCCGATTCTTGAAGCATCCACATAAGGATAAGCACCTATTACTTTTGCCGCATCAATCTGGTCTTCAACTTCGTATTTTCCTAATTCTTTTTGAGTTACTTTTTTGAAATCGGCTCCTTTGTAACCTGTTCCTCTTCCGTCAACACAAGCTACAATGTAACCTTGCTGAGTTAATGAAGCGAACCAATAATCATTAGAATTATTCCACTGGTTAGCTACCTGTTGAGATCCTGGACCAGAGTATTGGAACATGAAAACAGGATATTTTTTTGAAGGATCAAAATCTTTTGGTTTTAAAATCCATGCATTCAATTCGTTTCCTTTAGCTGTTTTTAAAACAAAGTATTCTTTTGAAGGAAGATCATACGCTTTCAATTTATCAGCAAGCGCCTGATTATTTTCGATAACCTGAATTTCTTTTCCTGTTTTAGCCTCGTTTAAAGTATAAGTTGTAGGCTGTGTATTACTTGAGAAAGTTGTAATAAAATATTGGAAATTCGGACTGAAAGTCGCTGCACTTGTTCCTGTTTTTGAAGACAAACGCACTTTATTTTTTCCATCTAAACCAATTCTATAAAGATCTCTGTTGATAGAACCATTTTCTGTAGATTGGTAGAAAATAGTTTTTGTTTTTTCGTCGAAACCGTAGTATGAAACAACTTCCCAGTTTCCTTTTGTAACTTGATTTTTAAGTTTTCCGTTTTTATCATACACATAAATATGATTAAAACCATCTTTTTCGCTTGTCCAGATAAAACTGTTATCTTTTAAGAAAGTCAAGTTATCAGTAATATCAACGTAAGCTTTATCTTTTTCATTTAAAACTACTTTTGCAGTCGCTGTATTACCATCAACAAACAATAAATCTAAATTATCTTGATGACGGTTTAAAACCTGTGCAGAAAGTACATTTGCATCATTTGTCCATTGCATTCTTGCAATGTAGAAATCATTATATTTCCCTAAATCTACTTTTTTAGTTGCTCCAGCAGCGACATCATAGATATGCAATGAAACTTCTGAGTTTTTTTCACCTGCTTTAGGATATTTAAAAGTTTCAATTTTAGGGTATAAATCTTTATGGAAGATTGACATTGAAAACTCAGGAACTTGGCTTTCGTCAAAACGAATATACGCTACTTTTTTACTGTCTTTACTCCAGTCGAATGCACGCACAAAAGCAAATTCTTCTTCGTAAACCCAATCAGTAATACCATTTATAACCGCATTTTTCTTTCCGTCAGTAGTAATCGGAGTAGATTTTTTTGAAGCTACATCGTACACATATAAGTTGTTTTCTCTTGCATAAGCGATTTTAGTTCCATCAGGTGAGAAAGTTGGCTCTTGAATTTGGAAATCAACAAGTTTAATCAGAGATTTTGCTGCGATATCGTAAAGGTAGTAATCAGCAGTGAAGGAGTGACGGAAGATTTTAGAAGAATTACAAGCAATTAAGATCTTTTTTTCAGAAGCATCAAAGGTATAGCTATCAATTCCGTCGACAAGTTCTTTGTAGTTTTTAGTATCAATAAGATTCGATACTTTTTTTAGGGTTGCAAAATCGTATAAATCAATCTGCATACTTCTGCTCGCCTGGTCAACATTTAAAACAGTATATTGATTTGTATTTTTCAGCGATTGCAGTTCATCCATTCCTTTAGCCCGGAAAGTACCGCTAAAAACATTTTCGACAGTTATTTTCTGCTGTCCAAAAACAACCGCAGTTAAAAATAAAAATACTGCAGTAAATTTACTTGTATTCATTAGAATTATTTTAAATATAAAAAGAGCCCAATTTTAGTAAAAAAAATAAACATAATACACATTTTAAGTGTTAAATGTTAAAAAAAATAACGATTGCGCACTTTCATGTCTGAAATAGATTGCAATCAAAACTCTTAAAATAGTATCTTTGCCGCAACAATATTATTTAATACATTGAGAATGAACAACGCTGTTGCCGGATTTTCTAAATTATCCAAAAAAGAAAAAATTGACTGGATTGCAAATGAATACTTTTCAAATCCAGAAGAGGCACAAAATATTATAAGAAATTACTGGAATTCAGACGAAAAGCTTCAGCAGCTTCATGATGAATTTATAGAAAATACGATCACAAATCTTTATATCCCACTTGGAGTTGCTCCTAACTTTTTGATCAACGGAAAATACAAAACCATTCCGATGGCTATTGAAGAAAGTTCTGTGGTTGCAGCAGCTTCTAAAGCAGCAAAATACTGGTCCACTAGAGGAGGATTTAAAGCCACTATAATCAATACCGAAAAAATTGGCCAGGTTCATTTTACTTATAGCGGAGATGCAGAAAAACTGAACAACTTTTTTGAACAGATAAAACCTAAATTCTTCTCAGAAACGCAAAGCATAACCAAAAATATGCAGCAACGTGGTGGCGGTATTCTTGATATTAAATTAAAAGACAAAAGAAGTTTACTAGAAAATTACTATCAGCTTCATGCTACTTTTGAAACCAAAGACAGCATGGGAGCCAATTTTATCAATTCTTGTTTGGAGCAGTTTGCTTCTACTTTAAAAGAAGAAGCTCAGAATTCTGACTTATGCCAAAATGGTGAAAAGCTGGAAGTTATTATGAGCATTCTCTCTAACTATGTACCGCACTGTCTTGTTAGAGCCGAAGTTTCTTGCCCAATAGAAGATTTAGCAGAAAAACATATTACCAATCCGCAAGAATTTGCAGAACGTTTTGTTCAAGCAGTGCAGATCGCAGAAGTTGAACCTTTTAGAGCGGTTACACATAATAAAGGCATTATGAATGGTGTAGATGCTGTTATTTTGGCAACAGGAAATGATTTTAGAGCTGTAGAAGCTGGCGTACATGCTTATGCTGCCAAAAATGGACAATACGCAAGTTTATCACATGCCAAAATTGAAAACGGAATTTTCACTTTTTGGCTTGAAATTCCTTTAGCCGTTGGTACTGTTGGAGGCTTAACCTCTTTGCATCCTTTAGTAAAATTGTGTCTTGAAATTTTAGAAAAACCTTCTGCTCCAGAATTAATGGAAATCGTAGCCGTGGCAGGATTGGCACAAAATTTTGCTGCATTACGCTCCTTAACCACAACAGGAATTCAGGAAGGACATATGAAAATGCACCTTAATAATATCATCAATCAATTTGAAGCTACCGATGAAGAGCGTCATTTAATTAAAACGCATTTCAAAAAAACAGCCGTTTCTCATAGCGCTGTGGTAGAATTTATTGAGAATTTAAGAAAATAACCTAGTTAAGAAAATCCAATATTTTAATTCCAAATTCCAATGTTAGTTCTTGGAATTTGGAATTTCAGATTTGGAATTTATAATAAAAACAAGTATGCCTACAACCTTTTATAGTAACGGAAAACTTTTTATCGCTGGTGAATATCTCGTTTTAGACGGAGCAGATGCTTTTGCATTGCCTACAAAATTTGGCCAAGATTTGGTCATTGAAGATTTAGACAACAAACAGATCGAATGGAAAAGTTATGATTACGACAAACACTTATGGTTTGAAGAAACAATCTCGTTTGATGAAATTATAAAAGGTTCAGATCCGCAAATTGATAGCGTAAAATCAACTCTAGTCAATATTCTGCATGAAGCTTATATTTTAAATCCAAAATTTATTGATAGTGCTAGTGGATATAAGGTAAGCACGCACTTAAGTTTTCCAAGAAATTGGGGATTAGGAACTTCTTCCACTCTTATCAATAACATTGCTCAATGGACTGGAATTAACGCCTATACTTTACTGAAAAACAGTTTTGGCGGAAGCGGTTACGATATTGCATGTGCACAAAACAACACTCCAGTTTTATACCGAATAAAAGATAATTTTGTACAGCAAGTTGAATTTAATCCCGATTTTAAAGAACATCTTTATTTTGTTTATCTGAATAAAAAACAAAACAGCAAAGCTGCTATATATTCATACAACAATCATAAAAATAGCCATTTATCAGAAAGTGTCGCTCAAAACAACAAAATCACAAACGCGATACTTCATGCCAAAACATTAAAAGAGTTTGCCGCTGCGATACAGAAACACGAAATTCATCTTAGTAATGTTTTAGAAATGCAGACTATAAAAGAGGCTGTTTTTCCAGATTTCAATGGCGTAATAAAGAGTCTTGGAGCTTGGGGCGGAGATTTTATTCTAGTGGTTTCTAAAGAAAATCCGAAAGAATATTTCTTTAATAAAGGATATGAGACCATTTTGACTTATGAAGAAATGATTCTATAAAGCAAATACAACTAATAATTTGCTTTTTTAGTTTTAACGTGTTTTGTTTCCAAACGACGAACCGATTTGCTCTCCTGCTCGTTTGATTCTATAAGTCTATTATGCAAGCGCTCTGCCATTTTTTCGATGCTATTGGTAATTGAATCGTAAACCACTTCCATACGTCGGTGTTTTTCTTCTTTTACGGCTTTTAGCACATCTTCAACAAAAACCTTATCGTATTTTTCAGCTACAGAATCATGCGTATTGGTTAGCCTGATTACATAATCATTACTCAAAATAGTAACTTTAAAATGCTGTTCTTCGTTACTCAAATAATACTTTCCACCCAATTCATCAACATTGATGTCGGTGCTGCTCACTTTTAAAAGCTCTGTAATAATACCATAAATATGACTTTCTATTTTGGTATATACTCTTGGCTTCCTTCTAAAAAATTTAAAAGTAAAAAACATTAAATGATTTATTATTAAGCTTTTTGTTTATTGGATAATTTATTTTATTGTGTGGCAAAAGCCAAAAATATGTTAAAGTTAAAAATCGAGCAAATTAACTGTAATATTTTGAAAATCACAAGTTTTTTAAATTAAATTTCGATAATTCCTATATACTTTCAGAAAATTAACAGTAAAAAATTACAAAATATAATTACTGCTAGATTCTAAAAAGAAAAACCCGAAACACTTAAAGCGTTTCGGGCCTTTATAAGCTCGATTACTGTTTAATTAGTAATTAAATTGTAATCTGTTATCTTCAATTTTAGCGTTGTTTTTCAAAGCTGGCAATACTCTGTTCACATCAGATGCGCTTTGAGCTTTTACTTTCTCTACATAAGCAGCATGATTAGCAATTGCAGGAGCTTTTACAGTTTTAATGTTTTTAACTACATATACACCTGTATTTCCTTCAATTGGAGCAGAGATTTTGTTTGCTGTTAAAGCAAATGCATTACCTACCACTCTTGGCTCTTGTCCAACTCCTCCAGGTAAAACTGGATTATCTAGAGTTACATCAGTAGCTTGCTGAACAGCAACTCCTGCTGCTTTAGCGATAGCCTCAAGGCTTGAACCTTGCATTTTAGCCTTTAACAATTCAGCCTTTTTCTTATTTTTCAAGATTGGCTCTACATACGGTCTTGCCATATCAACAGAAACTAAACCAGATTTGTTTTCACCTTTATATTGTGCGATAACGTGCCCTACGTTTGCAATTTCAAAACGTTTTACATCTCCTTTATCTGTTTCTTTATCAAAAGCCCATCTTACAATGTTACGTTGGTTTCCTAATGGTCCAAACGCTTCATCCATAGCTTTAGCATTAACTGGCTGAGCAACTTTTAAACCTAATTCTTTTGCTGCAGCATTGAAGTCTTTCTCAGCAGCATCCATTTCAAATTTAGTTGCTAATGTAAATACTTTATCAGAAGTAGCTTCAGATGGCTCGATTTTTTGAGCAATTGTCGCTAAACGAATTCCGTCTTGTTTGTCTGTAATTTTGATAATGTGAAATCCGAAAGGAGTTTCAACTAAACCAACTTTACCAATTCCGTTGCTGAATACAAAATCATTGAAAGGTTTTACCATTTGGTTTGGCCCAAAATATCCTAAATCACCACCTTGCTGAGCAGATGAATCATCAGAACTTGTGAAAGCCAACATCATAAAACTATCTGGATTAGCTTGAACTTGTGCTAAAATTTCTTCAGCTTTAGCTTTAGCTTCTTCTTTAGTTCTTTTTTCTTTTGGGTTTGGAGTTTGAGATCCTTCATAACCAATTAAAATATGGCTAGCTTTTGCATTAACACCAGCTTTAAATCCTTGAGATTTAGAAATTGCATAGTATCTTCCGTAAACATATGGTCCGTAGATTGCTCCAGCAGGCAAGCTGAATAATTTGTCAGCATCAACAGCTGGCAATGCATTTTTAGGAACATAAGTAGAATCGTAAGGAACATCAGAATTTGCATTTACAAATTCAGCAATGTTTGTAGCGTTTTTAAATCCTGGCAATGTATCATTTTTACCAGTTTTTGCGTTATAAACAACACTTCCTGATAATAATGCAGTTAATTTAGCTTTAATTTCAGCCTCATCTTCTTTAGAAGCTTTGTCTTCAACTAAAACGTATTGAATTTCGCGAGTTGCATCTGCTTTGAATTTTTTCTCGTTTTTCTTCATGTAAGCAACAATCTCATCGTCAGAGATTTTTACTTCACTATCTTTAATAGAAGAATAAGGAGCTGCAGCAAAAGCAAAACTTACTTTGTTAGTTTCCATTTCATACTTTAATTTTCCTTCACTAGCAGTTGTGTAAAGTCCTGATTTAATTAAAGTATTATAGATTTGAAATTTTGCGTTCAATTCAGCATCTTTCTCTTTTTGAGCAATATATTGTGCTGCTTCTGGGTTTGATTTAAAATAATCTTTGAACTTAACAACATCAAAAATTCCTGCTGCGTTTAAGAACATTGGGTTTTTACCAATATTTGGATCTGATTTTAAAACCTCTAAAATGTGTTTTTCACCAACTCTCAATCCTAATTTATCAAATTGCGATGACAATAAAGCGATTGAAACTTCTTGATCCCAAACTCTGTTTGCAGCTTCAGTGGAAGTTATACCTTGCCCACTTTTTTCAACATTACTAACTTTAACTCTAAAGTCTTCAAATGAAATATCTTTTCCATCGATGCTTCCTACATCTTTTGAACTTTGACCAAATGTTCCTCTTGTGAATAGATCTTGTATTATAAATGCAAATAATGCAAGTGCAATAACTCCTATCAATAAAGCGGAACGCTGTCTAATTTTTGCTAAAACTGCCATTTTATTATCGTTAATTTTATATTCAGTTTGCGAAAATACAATTATCTAGTTAATAACAATACAACTAGCGTTTTATTTTCAACATTTTTTTTCATTAATTTAAAAAATCACTCTTTAATTGTCAATTTGACTAGTTCTATTTTCTTATTTGAAGCCTCTACAATAGAAAAATGAAACTTATCTATTACAATCTTATCCCCTTTTTGTGGGATTTCTTTAGTATGATTGACAATGAAACCTCCTAATGTGCCATACGAATCTTCTTCGGGAATCATCAATTTATAGGTTTCATTCAAGTATTCAACATCCAATCGGGTTGAAAACAAATATTTGCCCTCTTCTATTTCTTCTTCAATTAATTCTTCGTCTAAATCATGCTCGTCTTCGATTTCGCCAAAAAGTTCTTCTACAATATCTTCAATGGTAACAATTCCAGAAGTTCCTCCATATTCATCCAAAACTACTGCAACGTTTTTTCGTTTTTTGATCAATAAATTCAATACATCTTTGATCAAAATTGTTTCAGGAACAAATTCGACAGTCATCAAAACCGATTTTATCGTTGATGGTTTTTTAAACAGATCAAAGGAATGAACATAGCCTACAATGTCGTCTAATGAATTTTGGCTAATAATAATTTTAGAATATCCTGTTTCTATAAACAAAGCCTTCAGATCTTCGACCGTATCAAACAAATCAATATCTACAATTTCTGTTCGAGGCGTCATAATATCGCGCGCCTTTACATTTGAAAATTCTAAAGCATTCTGAAAAATCTGGATTTCAGAGTCCACCTCTTCATCTTCTTCAACTGTACTCATTTGTTCTGTAATATAATTTCCCAGCTCAATACGGCTAAACAAATGGATTTGATTTCCTTCTGTTCTAAAAAATTTACTTAGCACAAAATCTGCGATCCAAATAAAAAATGTAGAGATGTAATAGAATAATCGGTAAAATAAATAAGCGGGAAGTGCCAGAATTTTAATTAAAGAATTGGCATAAATCTGAAAAAACACCTTCGGAAAAAATTCTGAAGTCAGCAAAACTACAAATGCTGCAAGTAGTGTTTGGATAAGAATATTCCACCAATTAGAGAAAAATAGACCAAAATAAGCCATCCAACCTAAAATCAGATCGCCCATAAAAAAACCGTAAATCACCAAAGCCACATTATTGCCAATAAGCATGGCCGCAATAAACTTAGATGGATTTTCGGTCAGTTTTGTTAAGATTCGAGACAAAAAATCGTCTTGTTTCTTTTCAATTTCGAGATAAATTTTGTTGGCGGATGTAAAAGCGATTTCCATCCCAGAAAAAAAGGCGGCTAGTATTAAACAGATTATTATAATACTAATTTCCATTTTTTATTGTTTTTTGTTTCTGTCGTTATGCCTGTTAAGAAATCTTCTTCTAAAGAAAAACATAAAAACAGCCATCCCTGCAATCACAAAATATAAAGGATAGCTCTCATCACCCTCATTTAGTTTTACGATACCATCATAAGTAAAGAAAACTGCAAAAAGGATGTAAACATATTGTGTATATTTTAAATAACCCATAATATTATAATTCTTCGTTTGATTCAATTTCACCACTTATTCGTTGCGAATTAATCACTTTAAAATCTTTGCTAAAATCTATTCCCTGCCCATGGGAAACTCCTTTTGTATCGGTCAATTTAAATTTTCTTTCCGTGTAAAACCATTCGTTTTTCTGGTCAAAATACAATTGTTCTGTTTCTAAAACCTGTCCAGCTTCTGAAGTGATTTTTACTTTTCCTATCAGATCAATGATTCCTGTATTCTTATACGAAACTGCATAATTTCCTCTTATAAAGGTACGTTTCTGCTTTTTATCGTATAAGGTAACATCAATCCCTTTAGGAAATTCTGTAAAAGGAAAATCAAGATTTGAATAATCTAGCATTTTCGGACTTATCAAAACGCCTGTAATGCGTCCAGAATCTGTATATTTAATATTTACAGTATCGGCATCGCTGGCAGGAACAAATTCTGAGAAGTTAATTTTCTGAACTTCTTTAAAATTACTTTCGCATCCAAAAAATAGTGTCACAGCAAAAACTGTGACAGCTACGAGACTATATCTTTTTGGTAAATTCATTTGCCAAATGTAGTAAATTGTAATGAGCTTCGAAAAGATAATATGTTTTGATTATTGGTATTTGCTCTTCACGAACCATTTGTCGTTGAAAGAGAAACTCACACTGAAATTAACGTAATTCTCTTGCACTAAATCTGCAGAAGTTGTACCGCGTTTACCAAATTCAATTCCTAAGTTTACATTTGAAAATGATCCCGGAATTGGAATTCCTGCTCCCAATGACATTCCGATATCTTTAATTGATTCATTATTTACAATCAAACCAATTTTTTCATATTTCAAACCTGCTCTATAGGTAATTCTGCTCATATAACTTGTAAAAGAAGAGTAATTTGGAAGATAGTATCCTCCAAGAGCATATTTAGAGTAGCTTTCGTATCTTACGTTTTCAGCTGCATTGTAATAATTTGCCAACTGTCCGTCTCCTTGAAAAGTCATATTTGCTCCCACAAGCCATTTTCTAGCCTCACCAACTCCTAATCCAATACTTAATTTATTTGGCAGTTTTAATTTTGTTGACTCTGTTGGAACCACATAAGGATCTGGATCTCCTTGAACCGAAATAACTCTGGTATTATCTGAATTCAGGTTGCTTGAGAAAGTGTAACTTAAACTAGAAAACATACTAACCTTTTTGTATATTTTTTTCTGATACATCGTTCCAAAACTAAATGCTGTACCCGAAAGCTCAGAAGTATTTACCTCTGCTGTTCCGTTTTGTACCCCTGTAATTGCTTCAACGCTTGTTGTGGTAATTTTTCCAAAATTATACTGTGCATCTACCCCAATATTCCAGTCTTTCATTATTTTATATGATAAACCAAAATATACCTTATTTACACCACCTTTTCCGTCAAGCTGTGAACTTGTTGCCCCTTCTGTTGCAGAATTATCGTTACGAATTTTATATCCTACTGAAGTTACTGGTATCAAACCGAATGAAGCACCAAATTTTCCCATTGGAATTCCTAATGCCAAATAATCAAAAGTAGAACGCTGTGCTTTTTCTGATGCAGAAGTTGTTTTTAAATTTGAAGTCGCAAATGTTCCTCCAACTGTAAAAGTTGTTTGAATTAAGCTGGCATAACTTGCTGGATTTTCTAAATTTAAGTGAATCGTATCTTGCTCTACTGCAACTCCTGCCATAGATCTGTTTTCAAGAGTTCCCTTGAATCTCACATCTCCTATTCCGAAAAAAGAATAAGGTGAAGCAGTACCTTGTTGAGCGAATGAAACGAACGATATAAGCAAACAAGCGCTTAGTATTACTTTTTTAATCATTGTCGATTTTATATTGATATGTTTGGCTCAAACTCTCCAGAAGGAAATTTGAATTGGCAAATATGGTATTTTTTAATCGTTTAGCCAAAAAATCTGCATCGCCTCCCGTTAAAATTATGATAAAATTTGAAAACTCTTTGCGATATTCATCGATAAAACCGTCAATCTCATAGACGAAACCATTCACAACGCCAGAATGTATGGCTTGCGCGGTAGAGTTTCCTATATAAGAATCGGGAGCTTCTAAGCTTAATAACGGCAGCCTAGCAGTAAAATTATGCAGTGATTCATATCGCAAACGAAGTCCTGGAGAAATGGCTCCTCCCAAATAATTATCATTTTCGTCGATAAAATCGTAAGTAATGCAAGTTCCTGCGTCTATAACCAAACGGTTTTGTTTTGGAAATTGCAATGTCGCCCCTGCTGCCAAAATCATTCGGTCTATTCCCAAAGTTTTTGGAGTTGCATATTTATTGTGAAACGGAAAAACATCTTCGTGAGTAAAAAAATGAACTTTAAGTCTATTTTCGAAAGTTAAAAAGGATTGTTTTTCGATACTTCCGACTGAAGCAACGACCAAATCGGAGCATTTTGGATATTTTTCTAAAATTTTTTCAATTTTTTTTTCGAGTTCGTTTTTTTCAAAAACAAAATTTTCGAGAGCAGTATTATCCTCAAAGACAGACGCTTTAATTCTGGTGTTTCCGACATCAACCGTTAAAATCATATTTTCTTTTTTGCTTTTGCGAAGATACGAATTGATTTTTTCTAAAAAATGTTTTGCACAAACCAAAAATGATTATATATTTGCACCCGCAACAAGCACGGTACCTTAGCTCAGATGGTAGAGCAATGGACTGAAAATCCATGTGTCCCTGGTTCGATCCCTGGAGGTACCACAAAACCCGAATAGAAATATTCGGGTTTTTTGTTTTTTATACTTTTCTGTTTTATCTAACCGCAAAGAGCGCAAAGAAAAAAAGCGCAAGGTTCGCAAAGTTTAAAAATAACTTTGTGAACCTTTGCGTAAATCTTTGCGCTCTTTGCGGTTAAATCCTTTTTCACTTCGAAATCAATTGTCAACAAATAAATAGTTTTTGTTAAAAAAGTATTGACCGAATAAAAAATAATCTTATATATTCGTAAAACTGTATTTTTATATTTCATTCATTAATAAGATCTCAAAGCAGTTTTTATGAGTAAAACTTCTACTAAGGGCATTTGGAAAGTAATTTCGGCCTCTTCTATGGGCACCATGATTGAATGGTACGATTTTTACATTTTTGGCAGTTTGGCTGTCGTTATTTCAACAAAATTTTTCCCTAGCGATAATCCAACCGCAGCGTTTCTATCTACTTTAGCCACGTTTGCTGCCGGATTTGTAGTTCGTCCATTTGGAGCTTTATTCTTTGGAAGGCTTGGAGATATTATTGGACGAAAATATACTTTTATGGCTACCTTATTATTAATGGGCGGTTCAACCTTTTTAATAGGATGTATTCCAAGTTATGAAACAATTGGTTTTCTAGCTCCAATATTAGTTTTGATTTTACGCCTGCTTCAAGGCCTTGCTCTTGGGGGAGAATATGGCGGCGCTGCTACTTATGTGGCCGAACATGCACCAGCAGGAGAAAAAGGATATTGGACTTCTTGGATTCAGACTACTGCGACTGTTGGTTTATTTATTTCGCTAATGGTTATTCTGGCCACGAAAAGTGTGCTTTCTGCAGAAGCTTTTGATTTATGGGGATGGCGCGTTCCTTTCTGGGTTTCGATTGCTATGGTTGGAGTTTCTTATTTAATCAGAAAAAACATGGATGAATCTCCTGTTTTCGCGAAAGCTAAAAAAGAAGGAACAACAAGTGCAAATCCGTTGAAGGAAAGTTTTGGAAACCGCTACAATTTAAAATTTGTTCTTTTAGCATTATTTGGAGCCACAATGGGACAAGGCGTTGTTTGGTACACTGGACAATTCTATGCAATGAGTTTCATGAAAACGGTGATGAATATTGATTCTTCGCAAGTTGATGAATTATTAGGAATTGCGCTTTTAATTGGAACTCCATTTTTTATTGTTTTTGGATGGTTAAGCGATAAAGTCGGACGCAAATACATTATGATGCTGGGAATGCTACTGGCTATTTTTTCTTATAGACCAATTTATAAGATGATGTATGACACAACGGATGTAAGCAAGAAAACGGAGATTCTTGAAACTCCAAGAATTACAACTGAAAACAAGACTAACGGAAGCTCTATTACAATTACGGAAAAAAAATACACAGACGGAACATCCGTTGTGGAGAAAAAAACGTATCTGGACAAAAAAGACACTCAAACTAACGTATCAATAGTAATCAATTCAAGCGATAAATGGACATTGACTTTCCTAGTTTTTATTCAAGTATTATTTGTAACCATGGTTTACGGTCCGATTGCGGCATTTTTAGTCGAAATGTTTCCAACTAAAATCAGATATACTTCTATGTCACTTCCTTATCATGTTGGAAATGGAATTTTTGGCGGATTGCTTCCTGCCATATCAACTTACTTTGTATCACACGCCAAAACAGCAGGCAAAGCCGATTTTTATTTGGACGGATTATGGTATCCTATAATTATTGCTGGAATCTGCTTTGTTATTGGAATGATTTATATTGAAAACAAAAACAAAATTACTCACCTTTAAAATTTAAAAAAAAATGAATGCGATTAAACAAGTTTTAGGGGCGTTATGGATTGCTTTGGCTGCGGCGGCTGCCTATTTTTGCGTGTTTGAATTTGGTTTGCCTAAACTTCTTTCAGACCAACAAGACGATTTGGTATTTGGTGCAATTATTCTATTTATACTGACGCCGCTTATTGTTATGGGCTTAGGAACATTTGGATATTATTCTTTAATTGGGGAGTATAATGATCCTAAAAAGAAAAAATAAGTAAAAACAATTACGGTTAAATCATAGAACTCCATCGACTTATTTAATCACCTCAAAAAACATATTTATATTACAAAAAACTACTTTAAGCAAAAAAGGCTGTCCATTTCTAGACAGCCCTTTTCATTACTAACCAAACCTAATTTTTAATTAACTTCACAACGCGAACTTTATTATTCTCATCAAACGTCTTTACGAGATACAACCCAGAAGCTAAACTACTTACTGAGAATTGATATTCTGTATTTCCGTTTGTATTAAATGTTTTTACTAATTGCCCCGTAATAGAATAGATATCTACTTTTAAAGTTTTAAACCCTAAAGTAAAATAATCGGCAACAGGATTTGGATATAAAGCAACTTGATTTCCTTTTTCAAAATCTTCTATTGCCAAATTTGCTTGTTTATTGCCATAAATTCGATATTCTCCTGGAGCAAGATTTATTGGAGTATTTACATCGGCAACATTAATCGTTGAATTATCCATTAAGTTGTACCACGCTCCAGTATATTGAAATCCTGGAATCATATTTTGTGCTGTTGTATCAAAATTGGCCAAAATCACAACATCTTTAAGCTGAGCCGAAGTCAAATTGCTATTTGTAATTTTGATATTTACTAGTAAAGTAGTCGCATTGGCCATTGTTGCTGTTCCTAAAAATACTGGTTCTGTTTTTTTAAGGGTAATCATCTTAGCCCAATCGTTGTAAATCTTGTTTCGATTAGCATCGCCCAACCAATTTTCTGTCCATTGTGGCTGTGGTTTTGTATCCAATTTACAATCTCCCGGAGTCGCAGACGATTCATCATTTACAGTTCCGTTATTACAGCTAAAAATAGAATCGTCCATTCCCAGTTCTCCAAAATGCCAGATCATTTTTGGACCAGGAATCAGCAAAGAAACTGCTCCAATAGCAGACATTCTAGATAATGCCGTATTTAATGTTTTTACATTATAACTTCCGTTTGAAGCGCCATACTGCACATTTTTATACATCAAACGTTCTTCATCATGACTTTCTGCATAACCCATCAAACGGTTTGCTGCGAAGCCGCGGTTTGCACTATTCATTCTAAAAATATTACTTTCAGAAACATATCCCATAGACAATTGATTATACTCTTTTGTCATTTTTCCCCACATCATTACACCCTTGCTTGGTGTTTCTGTTACTCTGTAATTTGCCCATTGCTGTTCTTCAGCATCAGACCCTAAGTGCTCAAAAATAGTATAATGCGTTGGATCTATTGCCCAAGAAAAATCAGCGTATTTTTTCAGAATATCAACACGATCTTGTTGGTACGAATCGGTACAAGCATTATCGCTTGACGTACATGATTGCGTAAATCCTTTGGTCAAATCCCAACGGAAACCATCAATTTTATATTCTTCAATCCATTGTTTGATAACACGATTTACATAATACTGTGTTTTTAAAGATTGATGATTAAAATCTTCACCAACGTTATAACTATGTTTTGCTACTGTATTGAAATATGGATTTTCTGCAGTTGGCGAACCAAAACCATCTCCATCAGGATCATTCATCCACATTCTTACCATCGGATTTCTTCCGAAAGCATGATTTAAAGCTACGTCGAGGATTACCGCAATTCCATTCTGGTGGCATAAATCAATAAACTCTTTTAACTTATCTGACGTTCCGTAAAACTTATCTAAAGCCATATGAAACGAAGTATTATAACCCCAACTTTCATTTCCTTCAAACTCCATTACCGGCATTAACTCGATAGCATTAATTTTTAGATTTTTAAAATAATCTATTCTATCAATTAAACTTTGATAGCTTCTTGATGCATCGAAATCGCGAACTAAAACTTCATAAACAACTAATTTCTCTTTTGCTGGTTTTTCAAAATTTGTTACCTGCCAATTGTAAGGAGTCTGTCCTGTTTTTAAGACTGTAACCTCAAAATTTTGTCCTGTCGGATAAACTGGCATATTTGGATATTTTGAAGCAGGAATTGAAGGATCATCGTAAGGAGATAACACTAAAGTAGAATACGGATCTGCTGTTTTTACCATTGCTGGCGAATTCGCAAGTGGCGTTGTATCGACAACCCAATATTGATACATATTGTTTTGCCCCGAAACCAAGCCAGTTATTTCCAACCAAAATTTTCCCGAAGATGGATCTTTTTTCATGGCATAAGCTGATGTAGGCTGCCAATTGTTAAAACTTCCAGCCACATATACAAAATCTTTTAAAGGCGCATCTAAGACCAAAGTCGCTTTAGTAGCGTCTGAAGCATTGTAATTAATCCCGTCAACCAAACCTGCGGGCATCGCCTCAGAAACAGTATTTGGATTTACAACTACCGCAAATTTCTTAGAAACTGTAGTCGCTCCTTGAGTTGCAATTAATTCGTAACTCTGATTTCCTGTAATATTGGTATGTGTATAGGAATAACTTGAAGTGCTGGCGTTTGTATTAATTATTGTTCCATTAGCTTTTAAAGTATAACTACCTGCTCCTCCTGTGTTTGTTGCACTAATAGTAAAATTTGAGCCAGAATTGATGATCGAAGTGCTATTTTCAACCGGAGAAGTCAAAGTAACTTGGAAAGATCCGACTTCAACCAAAATATCTTGCGATTTTTTATCTCCTGTTCCGTCTTTAGCCTTAACCAAAAAACCAATTCGTCCTATTCCGTTTCTTGCAAAATATGTAGCAGGTGTAATTGTTTTAGTATAAGTATCAGTTCCTGCGTTATAGGTAAATTTACTTGCTTCGTTGGATGAAGTCCAAGTCCCGTTGGACGGACTATCCGATTGATTAGTATCATTTACATCATACGACCATGACCAAAGATATAAAGCATTGCCTGTAACGCTCCAAGTACCTTCGTTTATGCTTGCACCCGCGATTGAAATAGTAATCGAAGTTGTTTCTTCAAAAGTGGAGGGATTTATTGAATAAGTAACTGTTTGAGGCTGGGCAAAAACGGTTACTGCCATCAATAAAAATATTGATAGTAAAATTTTTCTCATAATCTCGTGGTTTTGTGTGGTTAGTTAGATTAAAAAAGGGCTATCTGGAGATAGCCCTTTTTATAATTACATTTAAACTTTAGTCTAATGTTATTTTTTTCGCACCATTGTCAATAGTTAAAACTCTTGGTCCAGTTGGTCCAGTATATTTGAAGTTACTATCGCCATCACCAGCATTTACCAATTCGTCATCTATTGTATAACCTAAGTTTGAATAATAAGTATAATTATGGCTTTGATCCCAGTTACCATCGCTTGTAAAGTTATTACCTAAGAATTCTCTAAAAGCTTCTCCACTTTTAAGAACAATAGTTACTTTATAAACATTTGTTGTGCCAACTACTAATGGGAATTCAGTTTCAGCATCACCAGCCCATGTCCAACCTCCTGGAGTAGCCGCGCCAACTAACCAGTGAGAACTTGCTAATGGCACGTGATATGGCGTAGCTGTAATTGTATAAAAGTTAGAATATTGAGGAAGTCCTGAAGCACCAACAACAGCTTTGATACGAATATCAACTTTATTTGCCTCTTTCTCAACAAAACCACCATTTACTAACGCTGAATTTAATTCAGACACCGTTAAGGCTACAAATTTTTCTGTTGTATTTGTTACAGTGATAGGGGCTGCAAATTTTGTTCCTGCTTTAGCTATCTCAACAGTATAATTTACTACAGTTTGCATTCCAGTATATGCAGCATTATCCCACACAACAGTTGTTGCAACCTCATTTTCAGTCTCTTTTGAAAGAACGATCGTAAAATCAGATTTAGGGTTCAACAGAACAGGAGCTGTTGCTGCTTCGATTACTGGTCTGTCTTCTACATCATCAGCATTACATGAAACTGCTAAAACACCGATGAAAGCAATTAAAATTTTATATATATTTTTCATTTTTAATATTTTTTATAAGGTTAGTTAGTATCCTGGATTTTGTTTTAAAGTTGGGTTTGCCTGTATAATTCTAGAAGGAATTGGCATTAAATCTCTATAAGATTCAGTTGCAATTCCGTTTATAGAACCACCTTTCCATTGCCAAATTTTTGATCCTCCCGTGAATTTACCAAAACGAATTAAATCCGTTCTTCTATGACATTCCCAGAACAATTCTCTTCCTCTTTCATCCAAAATAAAATCAAGATTTAATTGAGATGCAGTAATATTTGCAGCATTTGCTCTTGTACGAAGCTGATTAATATAACCAACTGCTGTTCCTATATTAGCAGATGAGGCTCCTCTTACAGCTGCCTCAGCATACATCAAGTAAACATCAGACAATCTGAACATTGGAAAATCTGTATCAGGAATATCGTTTCTTTGTGCAGCAGATCCGTCAGACTTTTTATTAATATATTTCGTTACCGCATAACCATCAGTAAATGTTCCAACATTATTAATATCTTTTGATTGCCCATTTGTATAAAAAGTTCCTCTTTTATCTCCAGTTGCAGTTTCATCAGGGAAAATATTTACAAACTCTCTACGAGTTCTGATTCCCTGCCATCCACCATCCATACCTCTCGAGGCAGCATCCATACTACCTCCAATAGATGCATGAAGAATAAAACTCATTCCTCCTCCTGTTGCTCTAATGGCATTACCATCACTTATAACTGGAAAAATAAATTCATTTTGAGCTCCATTTACGTCATTATCAGCAGAGAATAAGTAGCTATAAGGGACATTTGCAAATGTATATCCTGAATTATTAATAATATCAGCACATAAAGTTCCAGCATCATTGAATCTGTCTGTACCAGTATAAACTTTAGAGTTTAGATAGATTTGAGCTAATAAAAATTTAGCTGCAGTTTTATCAACTCTTCCATATTCATTTGTTCTTGAAGCTACTAAACTATTGTCTAGATCTTTTAATTCAGCTTCAACAAAAGCGAAAACTTCAGCTCTTGTTTTTTGTACTGGATAGAAGAATCCTACAGGATCTGCTTCTGTTGTAATTGGCACATTTCCGAACAAATCCATTAAATTAACATAAGAAAAAGCTCTTAAAAAACGAGCTTCAGCTCTAAATTTAGCGATATCGGCTTTTAAGCTTGCATCAACTCCTCTTGCATTTAGCTTTTCTTCTGTTGTTTGTCTTAAAAACTCATTGGCAACACTAATTTCATAGAATGCTCTCGAATATGTTCCTGCCAAAAATTCATTTGCAGGAGACCATGTTTGAGAATTTAATGTAGGCAATGTTCCGTCTGCCCATGCAATAATAGCCTCGTCTGTGGTGAACTCTTGTGTCACAAAAAGCAAACGCAAATAACTGCTAAAATCTCCTCCAATTCCAGAGATATCTGGCTGGCCATCACCATCATTTCCTCCTACATAAAGACCTGCATATAATTTCGCTAAAACTTGTTTATATGATGCTGGATCCTGAAAGAATTGCTCTGACAAAAACTCATCATCATCAGTCGGAGTAACATTCAAATCGTCCGTACATGACGTAAGCGTCATATTCAATCCTAAAACAAGTAGGAAAAAATAAGATATATATTTAAATGATATTTTCATTTTATATTTTTTTAAATTTATTTTTCAATAATCTACTAGAAACTTGCATTCACACCAAACAAGAAAGTTCTAGCTCTTGGATATACATTATTATCAATTCCATTGAATCTCTCTGGATCTAAACCATTGTATTTTGTTAACACAAATACATTTTGAACTCCCGCTGTAAATCTTAAAGAAGCAGCTTTTAATAAATTTTTATCGAAAGTGTAACCTAAAGTAATATTATCTAATTTGATAAAAGAAGCATCCTTAATATAATAATTAGACAAATAACGTTGTGTACCATTATCTTCATATCTAAAACCAGTATTCAAATAATCTGCGCTAACATTTGATAAATCTGTATCTCTTCTTAAAGCAGCATCAGAATATCCTAAGTTTGAGCTTACGTTATCGAAAATATAATTTCCTAAACTTGCTCTCCAGTTCATTGTAAAATCAAACTTTTTATAATTTAAAGTAGAGAATAAACCAAATGTGTAATCTGCTGTAGGCTTATGGAATCTGTAACGATCTGAAGCATCAATTTTTCCGTCACCATTTCTATCTACATAAGCACCTGCTATAGGCTTTTTATTTGCATCATATAGTTGCTCATAAACCAGGAATGATCTTGGAGCATAACCTACAGAGTTAACTTGTATCTGATTTCCTGACCCCCCTGCAATATTATCACCAGTTAAATATCCTTGAAAACCAGGAACTGTAGTACCTAAATTGTCAATTTTCTGATCTATATAAGTAGTATTAAAAGCAACATTCCAAGTTAAATTATCATTTTTAATAACATCTGATTGAATGCTAAACTCAACCCCTTTTGTTCTAACACTACCAATATTATAAGTACCTTGATTTCTAATATTTGCTCCATCAGGCACGACAACATCAGCTAACAAATCGCTTGATTTTTTATCAAAATAGTTTACAGATCCTGTAATTTTATCATTTAAAAATCCGAAATCAATACCAATGTTCATCTCTGCTAATTCCTCCCATTTAATATTTTCATTATAACCTTCTGGTCTTGCAGTTGAATAGACTTTACCACCGAAAATATACTGAGTATTAATTGTTCCAAGAGTCACTCTTCTTAAGTAATCATATGCTGCAGAAATATCTTGCTGACCAGTTGTTCCATAACCAAATCTTAGCTTAAGACTTGACAAGGTTTCATTATCTTTCAAAAAAGCTTCTTCAGCCACATTCCAAGCTAAAGCAACTCCACCAAAATTACCCCATCTGTATTTTTCAGAAAAACGAGAACTTCCATCTCTTCTATAATTTACAGTTGCTAAATATCTACTATCATATCCTAAGTTAACACGGCCGAAATACGATTGTAAATTAATATCTGGACTTGTAATGACATCTGTGTTAGGATTTGGCTGTCTTAATTCTCCTGATTGATATCTTTCTCTCTGGAATAATTGGTAATTGTAACCAGCTGTTGCATCAACTTTAAACTTGCCTAAATCCTTAACATAATTAAAGTAAGCATTTAAGTTCTTATTTTGAAGCATATCTGTGTACTTAGAATAGTTTCCATAATTTACATAATCAGGACCGTTAAATGGTTTTGGCTGATATCCTAAGATACTTTCTGTACTTACCGTAGTATTTCCATTACTGTCAAATCTATCAATACCAGCTTCAACAACGGCTCTTAAATCTTCAAAGAAGTGAAATTTGTAATCCAATCTAACATTCCCCCATTTTCTAGTCGAAGTAGCTCTTCTATTATCTTGATTTAATCTTGCAACCGGGTTTCTTGCCGGTAATAATGGCACATTCCCATTAGCTTCTAACCATTCAAAATATCCTCCATAACGAGATCCTTCTTCATAAACTGATTGTGTTGGATCAAACCCGATAGCACTTCCAATAACAGCATTTTCATCTTGAAATTGATTTTTTCCAAAAGCTAAGTTTCCGTTAATATCAATTTTCAAATGATTATCAAATAAAACAGGATTTAACGATATCGATGTCGTAGTTCTTTCAAAAGAAGTATTTCTAAGAATTCCAGGATTATCAACATTTCCAACAGATAAACGTACAGGCAATTTATCAAACAAAGCCCCACTAACAGAGATATTATTGTTAGTTGTTAAAGCTGTATGGAATATTTCATCCTGCCAATTTGTATTTGCTGTTCCTAACAATGCTTTTTGAGCAGGAGAACCTTTTTCGTTAACTAACGCACGAAATTGATCTGCATTTAAAACATCTACTTGATTTGCAACAGTATTTATACCAACTTGAGAACTAAAATTAACTTTCACTCCTCCTTTTGATCCTTTTTTTGTAGTAATAACGATTACACCGCTAGCTGCTCGAGATCCGTAGATTGCAGCCGCTGAAGCATCTTTCAATACCGTAAATGACTCAATATCATTTGGATCAATTGTAGATAAAATACTAGTAGCTCCATTAGGAACGTCATTAGTTAAAGGAAGCCCATCTAATACAATTAAAGGCTCATTCGATGCACTTAATGAAGACCCACCACGAATTCTAATATCTGCTTTTGCTCCTGGAGCTCCTCCACCAACAACATTCACACCAGCAATACGTCCACTGATTAATGTTTCTGGAGTTACGTTAATTCCTTTATTAAAATCTTTTGCTGAAATTTGAGAAACAGATCCTGTTGCATCTTTTTTCTTAACAGTTCCATATCCTACTTGCACTACAACCTCTTTAAGCTGATTGGTATCTTCTTCTAAAGAAACGTTAAGTGTTTTTTGACCTGTGTACTCAATTGTTTCTGTTTTATAACCGATAAAAGAAACAACGATTTTATTACCATTTTTAACATTTGACAGTTGGTAATTTCCATCAAATCCTGTTGATGCGCCGCTTGGAGCACCTTGTACATTTACATTTACCCCCGGTATTGGCTGACCTGTTGCTTTGTCAACAACAGTCCCTTTTAAAGTGTTCTGAGCCAACACTGTAAAAGGCAACAATAGGAATAAAAATAACAACTTTTTGTAAATTGTTTTCATACTTTTTGTTTAAATTAGTTTTGAGTTTTTGAATGTTAGTTAAGTTTTTAATTTTACTTCGAATTTCAAAATTATGAATTTATTAACATGCTCAACCAGAGACATTTTTTATTGCTTTACGAAAACGTGGTAGTGTTGAAAACTTTCTATATTTTGTAATCTTTTAGCGTTAAAATTGTCAATTATAAAAATTTCAGATACCTTTATTATTAAATAGATTTTTTTCAATTAACTACATGAAACGAAAAATAACCCTAAAACAGATTGCAAAAGAACTGGATGTTTCTATTTCAACTGTCTCAAAATCACTTAGAAACAGCCTTGAAATTGGAGAAGAAACAAGGCTAAAAGTGCAGGCTTTTGCTAAGTTTTATAACTACAAACCCAACAATATTGCCCTTAGTTTAAAAAACCGAAAAACGAAAAGTATTGGGATCATTATTCCTGAAATCGTACACTACTTTTTCTCTACTGTAATCAACGGAATTGAACAGGTTGCGAACGAATATGGCTACAGTGTTGTCATATGCGTATCTGATGATTCTTTTGATAAAGAGGTTCTAAATATGGAGATGTTAGCCAATGGAAGTATCGACGGTTTTATCATGTCTCTTTCTAAAGAAACCCAATATAAAGGCGACTTTCACCACATCACAGAAGTGATCAATCAAGGAATGCCGGTTGTCATGTTTGACCGCGTTACCAATGATATTTTATGCGATAAAGTAATTATTGATGATAAATCTGCAGCTTATGAAGCCGTTCAGAGCTTAATTGACAGCGGACGAAAAAAAATTGCACTCGTAACAACTGTTGATTATGTAAGTGTTGGAAAACTGAGAACAGACGGTTACGAAAAAGCTTTATTAGATAACGGACTGCCTTTTAATGAAGATTTAATCATAAAAATTGAAGATGTCGATACTTGCGAAATAACCATTTCTGAGCTGCTGCACGCCAGAGCTTTTGATGCTGTTTTCGCGGTAAATGAACTTTTCGCAGTAACTATTATCAAAACTGCAAATAAAATGGGGTTGAAAGTTCCCGAGGATTTAGCCGTAATTGCTTTTACAGACGGAATTATTTCAAAATATTCTACTCCAACCATAACTACTGTTAGCCAGAGCGGAGAAAAAATGGGGAATAAAGCAGCCAAAATGCTTATAGAAAGAATAGAAGCCGAAGAAAATGAGGATGAAGAGCACACTGAAAATTACATTACAGAAGTTATAGAAACTCATCTCATAAAAAGAGAATCCACTGACTAAATTTCTTAAAATCAATACTTTCTAAAGCCATAAAGAATATTTATGGCTTTTTTATTAGCATATATAAAAAAATAATTTATAATTTTACGCCCGTCAAGGCTTTTAGTTTTACTTCGAAAGAAACAAAGTTTTGATAAGCAAAGCGCTTATCGTATAATTTTCACAAATTACGATAATGGAAAAGCGTAAATTAAGTTTCTGGGAAATCTGGAACATGAGTTTCGGGTTCTTGGGAATCCAAATGGGGTTTGCACTTCAGAATGCAAATGCCAGCAGAATTCTTCAAATTTTTGGTGCCGACGTACATGAACTTTCGTGGTTCTGGATTATTGCTCCCCTTATGGGATTAATAGTGCAACCCATTATTGGTCATTACAGCGATAAAACCTGGGGAAGATTCGGCAGACGAAAACCTTTCTTTTTAGTGGGGGCCATTTTAGCTTCGGTAGGATTAATTCTAATGCCGCAAGCTAACATTTTCATTTCTGTTTTACCGGCCTTATGGGTTGGAGCTGGAATGCTAATGATTATGGATGCCTCTTTCAACATTGCGATGGAGCCTTTCAGAGCACTTGTTGGAGACAATTTAAGAACAGATCAGCGTACTGCAGGATTTAGCATCCAAACTTCTTTAATTGGTTTTGGAGCCGTAATTGGTTCTGCATTGCCATACATTCTTACGAAATATTTTGGCGTACCTAATAGCACAGTTCCTGGAAGCGTTCCATTAAACTTAACCTTGTCATTTATAATTGGCGCGGCAGTTTTAATTGGTTCAATCTTAGTTACGCTATTTACAACCAAAGAATATTCGCCAGAAGAATTGGCAAAATTTGAAGATCCTCAAAATGATGCGATTTCCGATTCTGAAGAAAAGTCAAAAATTACAGACATCTTTACCGATTTTGCAAAGATGCCTGTTACAATGCGCCAATTAAGCTGGGTGCAGTTTTTCTCTTGGTTCGGATTATTTGGTATGTGGGTTTTTACCACGCCAGCAATAGCACACCACATTTACGGGTTGCCATTAGAAGATACTTCAAGCCAGCAATATCAAGATGCTGGTGACTGGGTCGGAATTCTGTTTGGCGTTTACAACTTAGTTTCTGCCATTGTCGCTTTGTTTTTCTTGCCTTATATCGCTAAAAAAATTGGAAGAAAAGCAACACATTCTCTTTCATTGGTTATTGGAGGAATCGGTTTAATCTCTATTTATTTCATGCCAAATGAAGACTGGGTTGTACTGCCAATGATCTTAATCGGAATTGCTTGGGCGAGTATCCTAGCAATGCCTTACGCGATTCTTGCGGGTTCTATAACACCTAAAAAAATGGGAGTTTATATGGGAATCTTCAACTTCTTTGTTGTTATTCCTCAAATTGTAAACGCTCTAATTGGTGGTCCAATCGTAAAATACCTTTACAATGGAGACGCTATTTATGCCTTAGTTACAAGCGGAGTTAGCTTTCTAATTGCTGCTGCGTTAGTTTCTAAAGTAAAAGACGTAGACGACTTTACTCAAAAATCATAATTAAGAATTTTCCATACAATGAGCAAAAAAGCATTCATATTCGATCTTGACGGAGTGATCGTTGATACCGCTAAATACCACTTTTTGGCTTGGCAAAAAATTGCCAAATCGTTAAATATCAATTTTACGCACGAAGATAACGAACTTCTAAAAGGTGTTAGCCGCGTTCGTTCGCTAGACATTATACTTGGGTTAGGAAATGTTCAAGCTACTCAAGAACAAAAAGATCAATGGTTAATTCAAAAAAATGAAGATTACCTATCTTATTTAGTTGACATGGATGAAAGTGAGGTTCTTCCAGGAGTTTTAAAAATTCTAAAACTATTAAAAGATAAAAATCAAGGAATTGCACTGGGTTCTGCCAGTAAAAATGCAAGACCAATCTTAGAAAAAACAGGCGTTCTGTCTTACTTCGATGTTATTGTTGATGGAAATGATGTGAGCAATGCAAAGCCAGATCCTGAAGTTTTCTTAAAAGCGGCTCAATTATTAAACATTGATCCAAAAAATTCAATCGTATTTGAAGATTCTGTTGCTGGAATTCAGGCAGCAAACATAGGAGAAATGGTAAGTGTGGGAATTGGTGAGGAAACAATTTTACATGAAGCTGACTATATTTTTAAAGATTTTACCCAAATCACAGCAGACTTTATAGAAAAATTAATCAATTAGAAAATGTGCCAATTAGATAATTTCTGAATCGTACAGTTATCTCATTTTCTAATTAACTCATTATCAAATTAAACAAATGAATCAAGATTATATAAAACCAGACAATTGGTCAATTATCGAGGAAGGATTTGACGCAGAGCGCGTAAAATCGTCCGAAAGTCTTTTTAGTATCGGAAACGGTGCTATGGGACAACGTGCGAATTTTGAAGAAACATATTCTGGCAAAACTTTTCAAGGAAGTTATATTGCTGGAATCTATTACCCGGACAAGACAAAAGTGGGCTGGTGGAAAAACGGTTACCCAAAATATTTCGCTAAAGTTCTAAATGCTCCAAACTGGATTGGAATTGACATTGAAATCAACGAAGAAAATCTTGATTTGAACACGTGTACAGAGGTTAGAAACTTCCGCAGAGAATTGAATATGAAAGAAGGATGGTACAATCGTTCTTTTGAAGCTGTTCTGAAAAATGGAACCGAAATCGCGGTAAACATCCGTCGTTTTCTTTCATTAGATTTAGACGAAGCCGGAGTCATCAAATACGATATTACACCTTTAAACAAAGATGTAAAAATTGTTTACAAACCATATATCGACGCTGGTGTAACCAATGAAGATGCCAACTGGGAAGAAAAATTCTGGGAGCCTTTGGAGGTTAAAAAAGGAACCAACGAAGCGTTTGTAACGGCTCAGACTTTCAAAACGCATTTTAAAGTTACAACTTTCATGCACAATACGATTTTTGCTAACGGAGAAAATGCAAATATTTCACCTTCAACAATCGATTCTACGGTAGATAAAGTTCAGTACACTTACGGAACTATTATCGCAAAAGGACAAACCTCATCAATCCAAAAAATTGGTGGATATACGGTTTCTTTAAACCACGAAAATACTTTGGCTGGAGCCGAAAAAGTAATCAAATCTGCTGTTGCTTTAGGTTACGAAACCTTGCTTCAAAACCAAATCGATGCTTGGGCAAAAGTTTGGGAAATGTCAGATATTACTATTGAAGGTGATGTAAAAGCGCAACAGGGAATTCGTTTCAATATTTTCCAATTAAACCAAACGTATTCAGGAAAAGATTCTCGTTTAAACATTGGTCCAAAAGGATTTACTGGAGAAAAATACGGGGGATCTACGTATTGGGACACTGAAGCTTATTGCATACCGTTTTACATGGCGACAAAAGATCAGCAGGTGGCGAGAAACTTATTGACATACCGTTACAATCAATTAGACAAAGCGATTGAAAATGCTAAAGACAATTTAGGTTTCAAAAACGGTGCTGCTTTATACCCAATGGTTACCATGAACGGTGAAGAATGCCACAACGAATGGGAAATCACACACGAAGAAATCCATAGAAACGGTGCGATTGCTTTTGCGATTTACAACTATAACCGTTATACGGGCGATTACTCTTATATTCCCGAAAAAGGCTTAGAGGTTTTAATCGGAATTGCGCGTTTCTGGCATCAAAGAGCTTCTTTTTCAAAAGATAAAAATCAGTACGTAATTCTGGGAGTTACTGGTCCAAACGAATACGAAAACAACATCAATAATAATTTCTACACCAATTATATTGCAAAATGGTGTATTGATTTTGCTGCGGAGCAAATCGAAAAAGTAGCTTCAGAATATCCTGCAGATCATAAAAGAGTAATGGAGAAAGTAAATCTTTCTGCAGAAGAAATCAAAGAATGGAAAAAAGTGGCAGATGACATGTATTTCCCTATTTCTGAAGAGCTTGGAATCTACTTACAGCAAGACGGTTTCTTAGATAAAGAATTAGTTCCGGTAAAAGATTTAGATAAATCACAGCGTCCTATCAACCAAAAATGGTCTTGGGATCGCGTATTACGCTCACCATACATTAAACAAGCCGACGTTTTACAAGGTTTTTATTTCTTCGAAGATCATTTTTCGAAAGAAGAATTAAAACGCAATTTTGAATTTTACGAATCATTTACAGTTCACGAAAGTTCGCTTTCGCCTTGTGTACACTCGATTCAAGCTGCTGCTTTAGATAAAATGGACATGGCATATACCTTTTATTTAAGAACTTCTCGTTTAGATTTGGACGATTATAATAAAGAAGTGGAAGAAGGTTGTCATATCACATCAATGGCTGGTACTTGGATGAGTATCGTAGAAGGTTTTGGAGGAATGCGTGTGAAAAATAATCAGCTTCATTTCTCTCCAAAAATTCCAAAGGAATGGAAAGGCTATACGTTTAAAATCAATTTCAGAAACCAAATTCTTAAAGTATCTGTAAATCATAGCGAAACAACTTTTACTGTAGACGGCGATCAAGATTTAACAATTATCGTTAACGGAAAACCTGTAACTGCAAGTAAATTTGTACAAATAAATTAAATTACAATACATCTAAAATCTAAAAAACATGAAAAACTTATTTTTCGCAAGTTTAATTTTGTTTGCGTTCAGCACTGTTGCAAAAGCGCAGCAATTAAAATCACCCGAAGGAAAGTTCGTAATGGAATTTTCTCTTCAAAACGACGGAACTCCAGTTTACAATTTAAAATACAAAAACAAAGAAGTTATTAAAACCAGTAAACTAGGTCTTGAACTTAAAGATGACAAAAAATCTTTATTGAACGACTTTACAATTGCTGACACGAAAACTTCAACTTTTGATGAAACTTGGAAACCAGTTTGGGGAGAAGTAGATCACATCAGAAATCATTATAATGAGCTGGCGGTTACTTTAAACCAAAAAAGTACTGACAGACAAATCGTTATCCGTTTCCGTTTATTCGATGACGGTTTAGGATTCCGTTATGAATTTCCAGCGCAAAAAAATCTTACTTACTTTGTAATCAAGGAAGAAAGATCACAATTTGCCATGACTGGAGATCATACCGCTTTCTGGATTCCAGGAGATTACGATACTCAGGAATATGATTACACAAAATCAAAATTATCAGAAATTAGAGGTTTATCTCAAAAAGCGTATACAGCAAATGTTTCTCAAAAATCATTTTCACCAACAGGGGTTCAGACTTCGTTGATGTTAAAAACAGTTGACGGAATCTACATCAACTTACACGAAGCTGCTTTGATTGACTATTCTTGTATGCACTTGAATTTAGATGATAAAAATTTCGTTTTCGAATCTTGGTTAACTCCAGATGCAAAAGGAGACAAAGGTCATATGCAGGCGCCAAATCACTCTCCTTGGAGAACGATTATGGTAAGCGATGATGCTAGAGAAATCTTAGCTTCTAAAATGACTTATAATTTAAACGATCCATCAAAAATTGACGATACGTCTTGGATTAAACCAGTAAAATACGTTGGTGTTTGGTGGGAAATGATTACAGGAAAAAGCTCTTGGTCATATACTAATGACTTCCCAACAGTTCAATTGGGAGTTTCTGACTTTTCAAAAGCAAAACCAAACGGAACTCACGGAGCAAACAATGCGAATGTGAAAAAATATATCGATTTTGCTGCTGCAAATGGTTTTGACGCTGTTTTGGTAGAAGGATGGAATCAAGGATGGGAAGACTGGTTTGGCCACTCAAAAGATTATGTTTTTGATTTCTTAACTCCTTACCCTGATTTCGACGTAAAAGGTCTTCATGAATACGCAAAATCGAAAGGTGTAAAAATCATCATGCACCACGAAACTTCTGGTTCTGTTCGCAACTACGAACGACACATGGACAAAGCATACCAATTCATGAAAGACAATGGTTACGATGCTGTAAAAAGCGGTTACGTAGGCGATATTTTGCCAAGAGGTGAAAACCACTACAGCCAATGGATTGTAAACCACTATCAATATGCAATTGAAAAAGCGGCTGATTACAAAATTATGGTAAACGCTCACGAAGCAGTTCGCCCTACGGGAATTGCAAGAACGTATCCAAACTTAATTGGAAACGAAGCAGCAAGAGGAACAGAATACCAAGCTTTTGGAGGCTCTAAACCAAATCACGTTACGGTACTTCCATTCACTCGTTTAATCGGTGGCCCAATGGATTATACTCCGGGAATCTTCGAAATGGATATTAGCAAAATGAGTCCTGATAACAAATCTCATGTAAACAGTACAATCTGTAACCAATTGGCTTTATATGTTACAATGTATAGCCCACTACAAATGGCTGCTGACACTCCAGAGAATTATAACCGTTTTCCAGATGCATTCCAATTCATTAAAGATGTAGCTGTAGATTGGTCAGAAAGTAAATATATTGAAGCTGAACCTGGAGATTTTATCACAGTTGCCCGTAAAGCAAAAGGAACAAATAACTGGTTCGTTGGAAATGTAAACGGAGAAACGCCACGTACTTCAAACATCGATTTCAGTTTCCTTGAAAAAGGCAAAAAATACACTGCAACAATTTACGCTGATGCAAAAAATGCGCATTACAAAACAAATCCGCAAGCTTACACTATCAAGAAAATTGCTGTAACAAGCAAATCAAAATTATCTCAGTTTTCTGCTCCTGGAGGAGGATATGCGATAAGCATTATAGAAAACAAATAATTTTTTAAAGACAAGTAATTTCCCCCATGATTGCTTGTCTTTTTTTTAATCAACATCTTTTTGTCACATCGAGCGGAGTCGAGATGCCGCAAAGGTTTTCGACTCCGCTCGAACTGACAATGAAGAATAATTTCTTATTACTATGAAAACCCAAAAAACATCATTTATCTATAAATTAGTCTTAATGGTTTTGTTGTTTTCCGCTTCCGCGAAAGCACAAATCCAAAAAGTAGAACCTCCGTTTTGGTATGCAGGAATGAAAAATTCGGAACTGCAGATTATGTTCTACGGAAAAAACATTGCTCAATATGAAGCTTCGGTTTCAAATAATGTTGTGATTAAAAATGTAGAGAAAACAGAAAACCCAAACTATCTTTTCGTAACCATCGATACGAAAGACATAAAAGCTTCTGAATTAACTTTTTCTTTCAAAAACAAAAACAAAGTAGCTTTTACTCAGAAATATACGCTAAAAGAAAGAAGAGCCAATTCGGCCGATAGAAAAAGCTACGATGCATCTGATTTGATTTACCTAATCATGCCTGATCGTTTCGCTAACGGAAATCCTAAAAACGACAGCGATACTTCTTTAACTGAAAAAGCAAACCGTCAAGATCCAAGCGGACGCCACGGTGGAGATATCGAAGGAATCATCAAAAACTTAGATTATATTTCTTCTCTTGGTGCAACAACAATTTGGAGCACGCCTTTATGCGAAGACAACGACAAACAGCATTCGTATCACACTTACGGGCAGTCGGATGTTTATAAAATAGATCCACGTTACGGAACCAATGACGATTACGCTCGTTTATCGGCAGAAATGCACAAAAAGAACATGAAACTGGTTATGGATTATGTTACCAATCATTGGGGAATTACGCATTGGATGGTGAAAGATTTACCAACAAAATCATGGCTTAATCAATTTGAAAACTACACACAAACTCACCACAGACGTGAAGTAATAACCGATATTCATGCTTCAAAAATCGATCAGGAAGTTTGTATTGATGGATGGTTCGTTCCTTCAATGCCTGATTTAAATCTTAGAAATCCGTTAGTAGCAAAATACTTAACGCAAAACGCTATTTGGTGGATTGAGTTTGCAAATCTTGACGGATTCAGAGTAGATACTTATAATTACTCAGATAAAACGGCAATGGCAAATTGGGCAAAGTCTATTACAGATGAATATCCAAACTTTAATATTGTGGGTGAAATCTGGATGCACAATCAGGCGAATTTAGCTTTTTGGCAGAAAGACAGTAAAATTGGTGCAATTGAAAACTACAATTCAAACCTTCCAAGTGTAATGGATTTTACGCTTCAAAGCCAAATCACTTCTGCTTTCAGTGAAGATGAACCAAACTGGGACAGCGGATTGATTAAATTCTACAACAATTTTGCAATGGATTTTCTATATCCAAACACGAATAACATTTTGGTTTTTGCCGAAAATCACGATACAGACCGTATGAACGAAAAGTTCAAATATGATTTGCCAAAATACAAACTAGCTATGACTTTATTGGCAACCGTTCGTGGAATTCCGCAAATCTATTACGGTTCAGAAATTGGAATGGGCGGTGATAAAGGTAAAGGCGGAGATGCCGATATCCGTCAGGATTTTCCAGGCGGATGGGCTGGCGACAAAAACAATGCTTTCACAGCAGCAGGAAGAACTGCTCAACAAACTGCTTTCTTTGATTTCTCTTCAAAATTATTCAACTGGAGAAAAACAAACGAAGCCGTTCATTTCGGTAAAATGACACATTACATTCCAGAAAACAATACTTATGTATATTTCAGATATACTGATAAAAAAACGGTTATGGTAGTTTTCAATAACAATGCAAAAGAGCAAGTTGTAAAAACAAATCGTTTCAAAGAAAGCATCAAAAACTATAAAACAGGTAAAGATGTTATCACAGGTAAAACATTTGATTTAGCTACTGAAATCACTTTAGAACCAAAATCGGCCTTGGTTTTAGAATTGGAATAACGATATTTTTTCTCTCGCAGATTTTGCAGATTGAGCAGATAATTAAAAAAGAAAATCTGCCGAATCTGCGAGATCTGCGAGAAACTATTTTTCCGCCACAAATTCACGAATTACTTTTGACAATCTTTGAGAATAAAATTCGTGAATTCGTGGCTATTTTTTTCAACGCAATCCATCCTAAAATATTCTAAAATAATGAAAAAATACACTTTCCTTTTTTTATCTTTAGTATTCATAATTACGGGTTGTTCTGGCTCAAAATCAGTTACAATGAATACTACTTCGAAAACACCTTTCGTTTGGGAAGGAGCAAATGTTTATTTTTTACTTACAGATCGTTTTTACAACGGAGACACTTCCAACGATGTCAATTTTAACCGAACCAAAACTCCTGGAAAACTACGCGGATTTGAAGGCGGTGACATCATCGGAATCACTAAAAAAATCGAATCAGGTTATTTTGAAAAACTAGGAATCAATGCCATTTGGCTTACGCCGATTGTTGAGCAAATCCACGATGGCGTTGATGAAGGAACTGGATTGAGTTATGGCTTTCACGGTTATTGGGCAAAAGACTGGACAGCTCTAGATCCAAACTTTGGAACAAAAGAAGATTTGGCAAAACTGGTAAAAAAAGCACACGAAAAAGGAATCAGAATAATTTTGGATGGCGTGATCAATCATACAGGACCTGTAACTCCAGAAGATCCCGTTTGGCCTTCTGATTGGGTTAGAACTGGTGTGGTATGCGATTACAAATCTTTCGAAAATACTACGATGTGTACTTTAGTTGAAAATCTTCCAGATGTTAGAACAGAAAGTACACAAGAAGTCCAACTTCCTCCTTTCTTAATCGAAAAATGGAAAAAAGAAGGGCGTTATGAAAAAGAAATTGCTTCATTAGATGCATTTTTTAAAAGAACAGGCTATCCAAGAAGTCCAAAATATTACATTATAAAATGGTTGACCGATTATATTCTGGAATTCGGAATTGACGGTTACCGCGCCGATACTGTAAAACATACAGAAGAAGGCGTTTGGGCCGATTTCAAAAAGGAATGCGATTACGCTTTTGAAACTTGGAAAAAACACCATCCTTTACAAGTTCTAGATCAAAACCCATTTTATACGATTGCCGAAGTTTACGGTTACGGAATTAGTGGCGGACAGGATTATGATTTTGGAGATCGAAAAGTCAATTATTTTCAGAATGGTTTCAATAGTCTAATCAATTTTGAGTTTAAATGGAATGCAGCTCAAAACGATTACGAAGGTTTATTTTCTAAATATTCGAATGCATTAAATAATGATTTAAAAGGATATTCTGTCCTTAATTATATGTCTTCTCATGACGACGGACAGCCTTTTGATGCCAACCGCACAAAAAGCATTGAAACTGCCAATAAATTACTGCTTTCTCCAGGAATGTCTCAGGTTTATTACGGAGATGAATCGGCTAGATCTTTAGTTATTGAAGGCACTCAGGGCGATGCAACCTTACGTTCAAATATGAATTGGGATGATATTCAGAACAATCCTGAAATTCAGAAAACACTTTTACACTGGCAAAAATTAGGGCAGTTTAGACGAAATCATCCTGCTGTTGGTGCGGGCGTTCATAAACTAATTAATCCATATCCTTATACTTTTTCGCGAACGTTTACAAAAGGTTCTTTTACAGATAAAGTAGTTATGGGAGTAGATTTACCAAAAGGTAGAAAAGAACTTCCTGTTGGTGATATTTTCCCAAACGGAACAAAACTAAAAGACACTTACTCGAATCAAGAAGTTGAAGTAATTGATGGAAAAGTGATTATAGATAATGATTTTGATATTGTTTTACTCGAACTGATCTAAAGGTTTAACCGCAAAGGTCGCAAGGGAAAATCGCAAGGTTCGCAAAGATTATAAAAAACTTTGCGAACCTTGCGTAAAACTTTGCGACCTTTGCGGTTAAGAAAAAAACTGTAGAATGCTAAAAATAGCTCACAGAGGCGCCAAAGCCTACGAACCTGAAAATACTTTACAAGCTTTTCAAAAAGCATTAGACCTAAATTCAGACGGAATTGAACTCGATGTTCATTTGAGTTCAGATGGATATTTAATTGTAATTCACGACGAAACCATTGATAGAACCACTAACGGAAAAGGTTTAGTCAATGATTTTACTTTAGCAGAATTAAAATCATTTTTGATTGATGGAAAATATCAGATTCCAACTTTAAACGAGGTTTTCGACTTAGTAAATAAAAAATGTTTCATCAATATCGAATTAAAAGGTTTAGAAACTGCTCCTAAAGTTGTCAGCTTAATAGAGGAATATATTTCAGAAAAGGACTGGAAATACGAGCATTTTATTATTTCAAGTTTTGATTGGAACATGCTAGAAGAAACATCAAAACTAAATCCGAATATCTCAATTGGTGTTTTAACAGAAGAAAACATAGATACTGCTTTAGCTTTCGCCGAAAAAATAAAAGCAAAAGCCATTCATCCTGATTTTAATTTATTGAATGAAGAAAATGTTCATCAAATTCAGGAAAAAGGTTTTCTAGTTTTACCTTGGACAGTAAACTCAGAAGAAGACATTCAAAAAGTAAAAAGTTATCAAGTAAACGGAATTATCTCTGATAATCCAGACAAAATATAAGTTTAAAAATAGCACAGATTAAAATTTTTTTTGCCACAAATTGCACAAATTTTCACAAATTAATTATTGCATTTAAATTTGTGAAAATCTAGCTAAAAAAATTAGTGCCAATTCGTGTAATTCGAGGCAACCAAAAAATAATATGATCAAAAATTTCGACATAATCATCGTTGGCGGGGGCGCTGCCGGTTTTTTTTCTGCGATTAATATTGCTGAGAAAAACCCAAAACTGAAAATCGCTATTTTAGAAAGAGGAAAAGAAGTGCTTTCTAAAGTTCGCGTTTCCGGAGGCGGACGATGCAATGTAACGCACGCTTGTTTCGAACCCAACGAATTAGTGAAGTTTTATCCTCGTGGAGAAAAAGAACTTCGCGGGCCTTTCCATCAGTTTTGTTCCGGCGATACAATCGAATGGTTTGAAAAACATGGCGTAGAATTGAAAATCGAAGAAGACGGAAGAATGTTTCCTGTCTCTAATTCGTCACAAACGATTATAGATTGTTTCCTAAAAGCAACCGAAAAACTAGGTATAAAAGTTTTGACAGGTCAAAGCGTTCAGTCGATTTTCAAAAAAGAAAATCATTGGAAAATTGATACACAAACTGACAATTATGCTGCTGAAAAATTAGTAATGGCAACAGGAAGCAATCCTAAAATCTGGGAAATGCTTCAGGAACATGGTCATGCCATTGTAAGTCCTGTTCCTTCCCTATTTACTTTTAATATCAAAGATTCACGAATTAAAGAATTACCGGGAGTTGCAGCACAAGTTTCGGTAAAAGTAAAAGATACTAAACTAGAATCTACTGGGCCTTTGTTAATTACGCATTGGGGAATGAGCGGTCCAGCAATCCTGAAACTTTCAGCTTGGGGCGCGCGAATCCTGCATGATAAAAATTATCAGTTTACGATTTTTGTGAATTGGCTAAATGATGTCGATTTTGAAGATGCTGAAAAAATCCTAAAAGATTTAAAACAGGAACACGCTAAAAAAGCCGTTTCTAAAAAATCACCTTTTGACTTTCCGAATCGTTTATGGGAAAGTTTGGTTTTGGCTTCGGGAATTGATTCTGACTCGAGCAATAGCGAACAGGCGAAGCAAACGAAATGGGCAGATTTATCTAAAAATCAATTGCAGAATTTGGCTTCACAACTCACAAAAGCCGAATTTAAAGTCAACGGAAAAAGCACTTTCAAGGAAGAATTTGTAACCGCAGGTGGAATCGATTTAAAAGAAATCAATTTCAAAACCATGGAAAGCAAAATTCATGAAAACCTTTATTTTGCTGGGGAAATTGTCAATATCGATGCTATTACCGGCGGATTTAATTTTCAAAATGCCTGGACGAGCGGGTTTATTTTGGCTCAAAATATTTAATAGAATGAAATTTAAAGGAATTATTTTTGATTTAGACGGAACTTTAGTCAATTCATTACATGACATTTCAGATGCTATGAATAAAGTGCTTACCGCTCTAAATTATCCTACACATAGTTATGACACTTATCAATATTTCATCGGAAGTGGTTTACGAAATCTGGTAAGCAAAGCTCTGCCAGCTGCAAACAGCTCTGATGATGAAATTGAAAGTTGTTTTGAATGTATGGTTGATGAATATACTAAAATCTGTACACTCAAAACAAAACCGTATGACGGAATTGTAGAACTACTTGAAAAACTGACTTCACAGAACATTAAAATGGCTGTTTTCTCTAATAAAGCCGATGAGTTAACTAAAAAAATTGCTCATGAATTATTTCCTGAACAATTTGACACAGCTGTTGGTTTAAGCACAGAAGAACTTAAAAAACCAAATCCGTTTGAAGCGATTGAGATCAGCAAAAAATGGAATTTAAAACCAGAAGAAATACTTTTTGTTGGCGATTCTGATATTGATATGAAAACCGCAGTAAACGCTAATATGTTTCCTGTTGGTGTTACCTGGGGTTACAGAACCGAAGAAGAATTGAAAGCCAGCGGTGCAAAAACGGTTATTAATACTGCTTCGGAACTGATTGCTATTTTATAAAATCATGAATCCTTCTTTAAAAAAACAAATACTATCAATTGCTTCGTTTTCTGAAAAAGAAATCGAAACGATAGATTCGTGTTTTGAGTATGAAAAATTCAATGCTAAAGAATACCTTTCGTTAATGGGAAAAATCAGCAACAAGATTTTCTTTATTATTGAAGGATTGGCGCGAGTTTATTATCTTAAGGATGGAAAAGAAATCACGACTTACTTAAGCTGTGACGACGGCTTTATTGCTTCGTATTCAAGTTTTATAAATCAATCTGTTTCTTTTGAGAATATTCAATGCATTGAAGACTGCAAAGTGCTTTCGATCACTTTTGAAAAAATGCAGTTTTTGTATAACGAAATTCCAAATTGGGAACGTGTCGGAAGAATTCTTGCTGAACAAAATTACCTTTGTATGGCAGACAGAGTTTTAAAACTTCAAATGATTCCTGCCAAAGAAAAATACCAGACTTTTTTAGCTTCGGCTCCAGCCAAAATAATCCAGCGAACACCTTTAATTTATATCGCCTCTTTTCTCGGAATTACACCAGAATCGCTGAGCAGAATCCGTCAGGATATTTCTTAACATTTATCAAGTGAGTTGAAAAACGGAATTCGAATCTTTGCCAAAATAAAAATTGAAAAAGATGAAGAATATTGCCAAAGACGTTTATCAAATTCCCCTATTTCCAAGAAATGCCATTAATTGTTATTTGATTGAAGATGTTTTAATTGACGCAGGAATCAGAACTTCTGCAAATAAAATTTTTAAAGCAATTAAAGACAAAACCGTTGCCAAACACGCATTAACACACGCCCACGCCGACCATCAGGGAAGCAGTAAAATAATCTGCGAAACCTTGAAAATCCCTCTTTTATGCAGTGGACCAGAAAAAGAGTTTGCTGAAAGCGGTAATGTATTTACAGAATACCCAAATCCGAATCATATTTTTTCAAAATTTCAGAAAAACTTCTGGGCGGGTAAAGGAACTCCTGTTTCTGAAACTTTAAAAGAAGGTGATCAAATTGGCGGATTTACAGTTATTGAAACTCCTGGACATTCCAGCGGTCATATCTCATTTTTTAGGGAGAAAGACAGCGTTTTGATTGTTGGCGATGCCATGACCAATATGAATCTGCTCACTACAAAAGTCGGATTGCACGAACCTCCACATTTATTTACCGCTGATAAGGAAACCAATAGAAAATCAATATTAAAACTTGCATCTTTAAAACCCAAAATATTGTGTTTTGGCCATGGTCCTATTTTGTTTAATAACGGTGAACTTGAAAAATTCATCCAAAAAAGCAACATTGCTTATTAACAAGAATTTACAGATTCTGTAAGTTTTCATTAAGACTATTCTAATAATTTTACTCTCAACTAATTAATCCTATATGAGAGTAAAATTACTTACCACAATTTCTTTTTTCACCTATCAACTCACTTTTTCTCAATCCGAAAAACTATTAACTGGGAAAGTTCTTTCACAAAACATTCCGCTTAATAAAGTAGAAGTAATTAATAAAACAGCTCAAACCAGTACAAGAACAAATGAACTTGGTGAATTTTCGATTCTGGTTCGTCCAAAAGACAGTCTGTTGTTTTTCTCTAAAGATTATTTTTTTAAAAGGCTTAAAATTTCTCAAGAAAATATAGACCAGAACAATATTGTGGTAAATATGATTCTGAAACCTGAAGAATTGGATGAGGTCTTAATCACAACTATAAAATTCCCCCACGTAGGTCCAGCTGCAGAAGTTTCAGATTCGATTGCATCAATAAAAGCTTCCAATAATTTAAGTAAATATACCGGCGTTTACGATGGCACCATTACAAACGGAATGAATTTTATCGCAATGGGAGAAGGACTTATTAGATTATTTAAAAAGGAAAAAGAAAAACCTAAAAAGAAAACCCCTGAATTGGATTTCAAAACATTCGTAGAATCAACTTGCCCGTTGGACTTTTTCACAAAAGACTTAAAATTAAATCCCGATGAAAAAGCTCTTTTCCTAGACTTTTGTACAGCCGATCCGCAATCGGAAATTATTCTAAAAAAGAAAAATTTACTGTATACAATGGATTTTTTGTTTACCAAAAATGAAGAATTTAAGAAACTGAAGTAGCCTAACTTGAAACAAAGAAAACTTGAAACTTAAAACAAAACTTATTTATTCAACCACCAAATACTGGCATTTAAAACTGTTGCAAACCCAACCCAAGCTAAATATGGAATCAATAAATAACCAGCAGTTTTATTGATTTTGATGAATTTCAAATACGTTTCGTAAATCATCAGCCATAAAAGCACAATTTCAATTAAAGCTAACATCGGGTTCTTTAATCCGAAGAATAAATAAGACCAAATTGAGTTTAAAATCAATTGAATAATGAAGAAAAGCAGAGCTTTTTTAACTTCCTCGGTATTTTCTTTTATTCTATCCCAAACCAACGCTGCCGCAACAGCCATTAAAATATATAGTACTGTCCAAACCGGCATAAAAATCCAATTCGGCGGATTAAAAACTGGTTTTTCTAGCATGACATACCAAGTTTCAATACTGGGTCTTGTTACTAAACTGGCAGAATATCCTACTGTTAAACAAATTACTAAAGCTATAGCGATTTTTACAAACTTATTCATGACATCAAATTTTGAATTCAAAAATAGGCAAAAGAAAATTTAAACCATATAAGTTATAATAAGTTCATTTGAAGGATTTAATTCTGTGTTAGGCTGAGCGGAGTCGAAGCCCTTTCCAATTCATAAGCCTTAGACTCCGCTCGGGATGACAATCATGTCAAAGTTCATTTTTAGTAAACCATGCTTATAATTTCTTAAATAACTTACATGTTGAAAAATGAAAAAGTTATCTTTGCCAAAATTTTATAATTCATGTTAACAGCAGCTGATTTTATTCCAAATAAATATACTTCAACAATCGAAAACGGGAACTTTGAATGGAGCGCTCCAAGCAACATTGCCTTAGTAAAATACTGGGGGAAAAAAGAGAACCAGATTCCAGCAAATCCTTCGGTAAGTTTTACGCTTAACAACTGTAAAACAATTACGAAATTGGCTTTTTCTAAAAAAGGCGCTTCGACTCCACCGAGCGGAGCAAATGGTTTTTCTTTTGATTTGCTTTTTGAGGGAAAACCAAAAGAAGATTTCAAACCTAAGATTCAGAAGTTTTTGGAAAGAGTTGAGGTTTATCTGCCATTTTTAAAGGATTATCATTTTACGATTGATACTCAGAATACATTTCCGCACAGTTCAGGAATTGCTTCTTCAGCTTCTGGAATGGCTGCATTAGCGATGAATTTTATGAGTCTGGAAAAATTACTGAATCCAGAAATGACTGATGATTACTTCTATCAAAAAGCTTCATTTTTGGCTCGTTTAGGTTCAGGAAGTGCTTGTAGAAGTGTAAAAGGAAATGTTGTAGTTTGGGGAAATCAGGCCAATATCAAAGGAAGCACTGACTTGTTTGGTGTTGAATTTCCGTACACAATTCACGAGAATTTCAAGAATTATCAAGATACTATTTTATTGGTTGACAAAGGCGAAAAACAAGTTTCGAGTACGGTGGGACACGATTTAATGCACAATCATCCGTATGCAGAAAGACGTTTTGCTCAAGCACATGAAAACCTGGATAAATTAATCGCCATTTTTGAAAGTGGAAATTTAGACGAATTCATTAAAGTTGTAGAAAGTGAAGCACTGACTTTACATGCTATGATGATGACTTCAATGCCTTATTTTATTTTGATGAAACCAAACACGCTTCACATCATAAATGCGATTTGGAAATTTAGAAATGAAACCCAAATTCCAGTATGTTTTACGCTTGATGCTGGAGCAAATGTGCATGTACTTTATCCTGAAAACGTTGCAACGAAAGTACTCGAATTTATTCAAGACGAATTAGTTGTATTTTGTCAGAATAGTCAATACATTTGCGACAAAATTGGAAGCGGTGCATTATTAATTAACAATTGATAGTTGTTAATTAATAATTGATTAAATTTATGGAGAAAAAAAACGTTATTAAAGAAAAATCTTTTGCTTTTGCAATTGAAGTGGTTAATCTTTATAAAGTTTTGGCTGAAAAGAAAGAGTTTGTTTTATCTAAACAAATGTTGCGATCAGGAACATCAATTGGAGCAAATATTAGAGAAGCTGAACATGCTCAAAGCAGAGCTGATTTCATTCATAAATTATCAATTTCATTAAAAGAAGCAAACGAAACGGAATATTGGCTAGATTTGCTACATGAAACGAAATTTCTGTCTGAGATGGATTTTCAAAATATTAAACCTAAAATAACAGAGTTATTACGATTGTTAACAAGCATTGTAAAAACTTCAAAAAGTATATAATTATCAATTGTTAATTATCCATTTTCAATTATGAAAGGACCTTTATTTTACTCAAAAATATTACTCTTTGGAGAATACGGAATTATCCGCGACTCTAAAGGACTTTCTATTCCTTATAATTTTTATAATGGCGCTTTGAAAAAAAGCGAAGAACCTACAGAAGAAGCTATTGCTTCTAACAGAAGTTTAAGAAGTTTTGCGGCTTATCTTGAAGTGCTGCATACACAACAGCCAGAATTGGTTACATTTGATTTAGAAACTTTAAAAAATGATGTTGAAACTGGAATGTATTTCGATTCTAGTATTCCTCAAGGATATGGTGTTGGAAGCAGCGGCGCGCTTGTTGCGGCTATTTATGACAAATATGCTACAAACAAAATCACTGTTCTAGAGAATCTGACTCGCGAAAAATTATTGCACTTAAAAAATATATTCTCTCAAATGGAAAGCTTTTTTCACGGAAAAAGTTCTGGTTTAGATCCTCTAAACAGCTATTTGAGCATTCCAATCCTGATTAATTCAAAAGACAATATTGAAGCAACTGGAATTCCAACCCAAAGTTTTGACGGAAAAGGTGCTGTATTTTTGTTAGATTCAGGAATTGTTGGAGAAACTGCTCCAATGGTTAGCATTTTTATGGAAAATTTAAAAGATAAAGGTTTCCGTGCGATGCTTAAAAATCAGTTTGTGAAATATACAGATGCCTGCGTAGAAAACTTCTTGCATGGCGATATGAAATCTTTGTTTACCAATACCAAAAAGCTTTCTAAAGTTGTTCTAAATCATTTTAAACCAATGATTCCGGAACAGTTTCATGGAATCTGGCAACACGGAATTGACTCTAATGATTATTATCTAAAACTTTGCGGTTCTGGAGGCGGCGGTTATATCCTTGGATTTACTAAAGATTTAGAACGTGCAAAAGCAGCTTTAAAAGACTATAAATTAGAAGTTGTTTACCAATTTTAACGCTTTAAACCCAGAAATTATTTGAGTAAATTCCCATAAGTTTTCATCCTAAAAAGTTATTTATTATGAAAAGTATTTTTAAAATAATTAAAGCAACTTTTTTAGGAGGAATTCTCTTTTTGGCACCATTGGTTGTACTGCTCGTTATTCTAGAAAAAGGTTATGGCATTATTCAAAAAATCACGCTTCCGCTGGCAGAACACCTTCCTAGAATACATGTTTTAGGAATTGCTCTTCAAGAACTTGCTGGAATAATAATCATAATCCTTATTTGTTTTGTTGCGGGTTTATTGGCGAAAACTGCCAAAGCAAAAAATTTGATTCAGAAATTAGAAGATGGCATTCTGAGCTTTGTTCCTGGATATTCATTTATGAAAAACATGAATGAAAACATTATGGGACTTGAATCTAAGGATGATTTAAAAGTCATTTTGGTACCAACAGATGCTGGATTGCAATTTGCTTTTTTAATTGAAGAGATAAACGAAAACAAATTTGCCGTTTTTATTCCAGATGCGCCAAATCCATGGAGTGGATCTGTAGTTTTTGTTGAAAAGAAAGACATAACAGATGTTGATATTTCTCAAAAACAAGCTTTGGCCTGCATTAGAAAATTAGGATTCGGTTCTAAAGTTTTATTAAAAAACAAGCTTTAATTCCTCTAGAAAAAATAATAGCCTTAAATTACCACTATAAAAACTATAACCTATAAGAAATGCTGAGCAGACAAAATAAACTTTTAATAATGAAAATTGTTAGTTTGTTCTCTGTGGTGAGAGGTTATAACATTCCAATAATCGTTTTAGCACAATATTTATCGGCAATTTTTATATTGGCGCCAGAAATTAGAGCACTAGATATTCTGTTGGATTTTTATTTGTTTCTAATTGTTTTTGCTTCGGCTATCACAATTGCTTCAGGCTATATTATCAACAATTTTTACGACAGCCAGAAAGACTTAATAAACAGACCCAACAAGTCTATGCTAGATCGTTTGGTAAGCCAGAAAACAAAACTGAATGTTTATTTCAGCTTGAATTTCTTAGCAGTTTTAATGGCTTCTATTGTTTCGTGGCGCGCTTTTTTATTCTTTTCCGCGTATATTTTCATGATTTGGTTTTATTCGCATAAAATTAAAAAGTACCCAATTATCGGAAATCTAATGTCGGCATTACTGGCTGTCACTCCATTTTTTGCCATTTTGCTGTACTTCTACAATAAAATTTCGTTTGAAGAAATCGAAAATCATATGAGTCATTTTGTCGTGATCTCTGCTCATGCGGTTTTCTTGTTTTTACTTTTATTGATTCGCGAAATGATAAAAGATCTTGAAAATCTGAAAGGCGATTTAGTAACCGATTATAGAACCATTCCTGTTTTGTATGGCGAAAAAATTTCAAAACAAATCATTACGGCTTTGACTTTTTTAACCATTGTGCCAGTTTATGTTTTGGTCAACATACATGATGTGGGTTATATGGATATCTATTTTTATATATGTTTTGGTGTCCTGCTTTTCTTCCTGATTTATTTATGGCAATCCAATTCTAAAGAACAATTTCTAAGGCTCCATAATGTTTTAAAATTCCTGATTGTTTCTGGCGTTTTCTGCATTATACTGATTAATCCTAGTGTTTTATGGCATGGAAAGGAATTGATTTCTAATTATTAAGCTATATTCCACGGAGATACACAAAGATTTTTCTGCGAGACTTTGTGTCCAACTTTATGAATCTTTGCAAAATATTCAAAATGTTTAAACGAAGCCAATTATCACGCTTCTAATTTATTAAAAAATCAGCGCTATTAATCTAAGAACATTGAACTTAGGATTTATTAGCAGGAAAAAACTATCTTTGCACAAATTAATGATTCTATGAACAATAAGGAAGGCAACAATAAAAGAGGCGGATCGAGACCAAACAGCTCACGATCAAACTCTAACAAGCCAAAACCTGCTTTACCAAAACGCGCGCAGGGACCGAAAAAAGTAAAACCTGAAGTAAAAGCAGCTCAAGAAGCAGCAGCTGAAAAATTCAGAAAACAAAATCAGCCGGCTAAGAGACAAAAAGCTTCAGATGAAATTCGCTTAAACAAGTACATTTCTAATTCTGGTATTTGTTCTCGTCGTGATGCCGATATTTACATTCAGTCTGGAAATGTAAAAGTTAACGGAACGGTGGTTACTGAAATGGGGTATTTGGTAAAATTAAATGATGTTGTAAATTTTGACGGCGTTACTCTAACTCCAGAAAAGAAAGAATATATCTTATTGAATAAGCCTAAAAACTTTACGACTGCGCTTGACGAAGGCCAGGAATATCGTAACGTTCTAGAGCTAGTTCGTGGTTCTACAAATGCAAAAATTGCTCCTGTCGGAAGAATGGACAAGAATACAACTGGTTTGTTATTGTTTACTAACGACACCGATATGATTCGTAAATTTACGTTGCCAAATCAAAAATCGTCTAAGATTTACCAAGTTTCTTTAGACAAAAACTTAAAATTTGAAGACTTAGAAAAAATCAGCAAAGGTCTTGTTCTTGACGGACACCGCGTTTTTGTTGAAGAAGTAAGCTATATCGATAATGAGCCAAAAAGCGAAGTTGGCCTTAAATTGCGTACTGCTAACGTAAAGGTGGTGCGTGCTATTTTTGAATCGTTTGATTATAATGTATTACGAATTGACCGTGTTTCATTTGCCGGACTGACCAAAAAGAATCTTCCTCGTGGAAATTGGCGCTTTTTGACCGATCAAGAAATTATCAATTTGAAAAACATGTAATTGTTTTTCAAATTAAATCATAAATGAATCCTGTTTTCTTCTTGAAAATGGGATTTTTTATTTTTAAAAACTAAAGAAATTATGTCCGAAAAGGGTAAAAATAGATCTTCCGATAGATTGGTTTTTGTCTTCTACTGTTTCGTAATTTGAAAAACCTAGGATGATTTTGATTCCGGGAGGAATGCTGTTTAAAATATCTCTTTTTTGATCTTCTAAAAGGAGTTTTAAACTTTCAATTAATTGAAGATTATATCTTAAGTAAGACATTACAAGTAATGCTGAAAAGTTTAGTATTTCTCTGGCTGTTTCGCTTTTTATGCCAACTTCGTTAGAAACCATTTCTGAAATTCTGCCTTTTTTATTTGAAAACAACTCTTTCAGCAATACATTTCCCTCTAAACGGTAGCAGTCGTCGACTGATAAAATTCTGCCTGCATTAAAATCTACTTCTTGGTAAAAAGTGGAATCTTCTTGGATTAGCGAGACAATTTCGGAATAAAAATCAGATTCTTCTGCTTTGTTGTAGAGTCCCATCAGAATTGTGCCGATCGAGACATCTATTCCTTTGATTAAAAGCGCATCATTTTCAAAATAAAACTTGTTTAACTTGGAGACAACATTAGAAGAAATAAAGCGTCTAAGTTCAATTTGTAGGTTTGGGGTCATACTCATAACTTAAAAAATGATTATTTATACTTATTTAAAATAACCGATAAAATGAGGCTTTTCATCGATTATCGTGATAAAAATATAAAATATTTTAACATTTCCAAAAATTAAGTTAAAAATTTAGGTGGTCGATTTTCAAGCATTTAGCCCTAAAAAATGAGGAAATGAGCAAATATAAAGCTTGACGTAACCTATAAGATACAAAAATTATTTCTAAAATTTTAAGAGTTTTTTTCAAAAAATCAAAAATATAAGAAAAAGCTTAAAGTCAAAATTACCATTTAGAAAATAAGCGCTCTATTTTGCCAAAGGATAGTCAGAAAAATCCCGAGATAAATTACTGAAAAAAAGAAGTTCACAAAACTCGAAGCCAAGAATCCGAGAACAGAACCTGTAGCCGCTTTTAGCGCACGTTTATGATTTTGAGAGTCGAATAATAATTCGCCAATAAGCGCACCTACAAACGGACCAATGATGACTCCAAACGGAATTGGCGCTATAATCCCGACAATCAAACCAATATTGGTTCCCCAGATTCCATAAGAACTTCCTCCAAACTTTTTGGTTCCCTTAGATGGAATCACATAATCTAAAATGGTAATCGTTACCATCAAAACAAAAGTGATTCCAAGAACCCAATAATTGTTTTCTACTGCCTTGGTTAGATACAGGAGCAACAGCCCAACCCAACAGCTTGATAATCCAGGCAACACAGGGAGAAAACTTCCAAAAACACCTACTATTACGCATATAAACCCCAACAGCACTAAAAGTAAATCCATATTATTTTTATCAATTTATTTTTACAAATTACTACTTTATTTTTTTTCGTACAAACCTTAAAATATGTATCTTTAAAGTATGAAGATGCCATGAACCTAGGCAAGCTTCACAAAAAAAATTGTATTTTTGTTCATTCATTCAATTTTAAAACTTTGAGGCAGTTTTTCCCTTTTTTTATTTGTATTCTTTTCAATTCTTGTCAATATTTTGAGAAGCAGGTTCCGTCTGAAAAAGAATTACTTCAAAAAGAGCTAAAGTCAATCAATTGGAAAGAAGTTGACGAATATCCTTCTGTTCCTAACTGTGATAAAATTGCAGATAAAAAACTTCGTCAGCAATGTTTTTTTGAAGTTATGTCAAACCTTATCCAAGAAAAACTAAACGTAGATACTTTATCGATATTATATCCAGAATTGGATACTATCGAAGTGAAAGTTACTGTCTTTCCAAATTCAACCATGAAGTTTGAACCTCAGTTTCCTAAAGATTCAGTAGCGTATGACACCATAAAAATCGACAGCATTCTGCATGCTCGCTTAGTCGATTTCCCAAAAGTAAATCCGGCTATAAAACGTGGTATTCCAGTAAAAACACAATTTATTCTACCTGTTATTCTAAAAGCAAAAGACGATAAATAAGTTTTATAAGGAGCTGATTCCTGCTGTCCGCTATATTTTTTGCTTTTTAAAGAAAAAAGCAAAAAGATGCCGCTCCCATCAGGGCTAAGGCACTCTATTTCAAAAGAAATTATTTTTTAAACTGACGATCTTTCCATTCATAAGAGCCAAACAAACTATATAGGGCTATTGTTGAGCTAAAAAACGGATACAACAAACTACTCAACAAAAGACTTTTTATTCTGTTTTTAGTCAAAAATTGATTCGTTATTGAAAGCAAAACATAATCGATTGCAAACTTAAAAAAAGCAAAAAGCACAAAAATCGGATAAGACCAAATTCCGAAAAGAAGAAAGAAAAATCCAAAAACAAAACTCAAATTTCCGAAAAAAACAATCAACCCGAGAAATTTACCAAAAGTGCTTTTATATGATGTTGTTTTGGCCGCCCAGCGCACTCTTTGATAAAATAATGATTTCCAGTTTTCGGTTGGTTTTGTAACGACAATTGCTTCGTCAGCTTTTAGATACTGAACTTCTTTTGGAAATTTTTCAATTGCTTTCTGCAGTAAAAAAACATCATCTCCGCTGGCGATTTTTTCGTTTCCTCCAAAGCCATTCAGTTTTTCGAATAATGATTTCGTATAGGCAAAATTAGCTCCATTGCACATAAAACCTTTATTGATTCCGAAACTTCCAATGGTTGCACCTTGCAAACTTGTCAAGTCTAATTGCTGAAAATGATCTAAAAAAGAATTTTCACATTGATACCTTACAGCACCAGCTAACATCGAAACTTTGTTCTCCTGAATGTAATTATCAAAGGCCAAAAGCCAATTTTTCAGAACAATGCAATCAGCATCTGTGGTAATAACCCAATCGGTTTTTACATGTTGCATTGCCGTTGTAATCGCGTCTTTTTTTGGAGAATTTGAAATCCGAATATTATCGATTATCGAAACTTGAAACCTGAAACTTGAAACCTGAAACTTTTCATTTGAAGAATCATCAACCAAAATCACTTCAAATAAATCTGTTGGGTAATTTAAGTTCGAAATGCTGTTTAAAAGATTTGGCAGATTTTCTTTTTCATTTCGAAACGGAACTATAATCGTAAAACTCGTTTGCGGTTTTAAATCTGTTTTTTGATATTTCTTCACTTTAAAAAAACCATAAATCAGCAAAAAAATGCTAACAATATAAATTGCTAATATGCTGAATAATATCAATGTCATTCTGCTATTCTGGTTTTAAAATTCAGCACAAAATAACTTCCTAAAACTACTGGCAATACTACATTCAAAAACCACATTAAAGTGCTGATGAAAATTACAATCCATTCGTTTACACCCAAAATTCCGAAGAAATATATCGCAACGCTTCCTTTTACGGCAAAGTCTAAAAACTGAAAAGTTGGTAAAGACGAAGCCAAAAAGTAAACCGAAGTTATCGCTGCCATTAAAGTCAAATAAGGAAGATCGACATCAAAACCTAAAAACAAAAAGTAATATTGATGCGAAAAAACCAAATAGCGGCAGATTCCCAAAAAGATATTTTTTTGATGAACCGATTTCGGAATTTCATTGATTTTATGAACCAGCTTTTCAATCGAATAGCCTTTTACTTTTATTTTTTTAATGGAGAATAACAGAATCAAAATCAGCATAAATCCGCCAAAGAGAATCAGGACTGTTTTGGTTGTAATTACATTAAATTCAGCGTTAAAATATAATAATCCGAAAATTCCAAAAATGATGGTTAGAATCATTTGGATTCCGTTGCAAATCAGGTTTAAAAAAACAACTCTCTTGGCTTCAGATTTTGCATAATACAATGCTTTTCCAGCATACTCACCTACTCCATTTGGCGTAAAAATTCCAGCTGTTAATGCCGCTAAAACCTGTTTTGTGGCTTCGTAAACTGATATTTTATGAATAACCTGCGCAAGATTCTGCCATTTTAAAATCTCAAAATAACGATTCAAAACACTCAAAAGAAGAATAAACGAAATCCCTAAAACCGACTGGTTTTTCTTGAACAAGACAATAAACTTCTGCCAATCTAATTTGTCGTTGTTAGCCAGTTGATTGTAAATAAAATAAAATGCGCCGCCAACAATCAAAAGTTTGGCCAGAAGAACTAGGAATTGCTTAGCTTTGTGAGGAATTGAAATCATGCCGCAAAAGTAATCAATTTGAAAATGTGGCAATTTGAAAATGAGAAAATGAATTGTTTGATTTTCAAAAAACTTGAAACTTCAAACCTGAAACAAAAAAAATTGACACAAGAACGCATCATATTAGGTATTGACCCTGGAACCACAATTATGGGTTTTGGATTGATTAAAGTAACAAATAAAAAAATGGAATTTCTGCAGTTAAACGAATTGCAACTTTCCAAATACGATAATCATTACCAAAAACTAAGAATCATTTTTGAAAGAACCATCGAATTAATCGAGACGCATTGCCCAGACGAAATTGCGATTGAAGCACCTTTTTTCGGAAAAAACGTGCAATCTATGCTGAAATTAGGTCGCGCGCAAGGCGTTGCCATGGCTGCGGGACTTTCAAGAGGCATTCCTATTACAGAGTATGAGCCTAAAAAGATAAAAATGGCGATTACCGGAAACGGAAATGCAAGTAAAGAACAAGTTGCCAAAATGCTCCAACAGCTTTTAGGCTTAAAAGAATTACCCAAAAACCTTGACTCTACAGACGGTTTGGCGGCTGCAGTTTGTCATTATTTTAATTCAGGAAAAGTCGTAGCCGGAAAGAGTTATTCGGGTTGGGACGCTTTTGTGAAACAAAACGAAGATCGAATTAAAAAGTAGTTTTCAGTCACAGTCACAGTTTACAAGCTGAGACTGAGACCGAAAACTGAGACTGAAAACTAAAAAAATGAGCGGTATCTACATCCATATTCCTTTTTGCAAACAAGCTTGCCATTACTGCGACTTTCATTTTTCGACTTCGATGAAAAAGAAAGACGAGATGGTTTTGGCTTTGGCTAAAGAAATTGGTATGCGAAAACCCTTCGGCTCCGCTCAGAATGACAATATCATTGAAACGATATACTTTGGCGGAGGAACGCCTTCTGTTTTAAGTAATGACGAAATAAACTTTTTAATTTCTGAAGTTTACAAAAATTATAAAGTTATCGAAAATCCAGAAATTACTCTTGAAGCCAATCCTGATGATTTGTCTACGGAACGTATTTTAGAGTTATCCAAAAGTCCGATAAACCGACTAAGCATCGGAATTCAGTCTTTTTATGAAGAGGATTTGAAAATGATGAATCGTGCTCATAATTCGACGGAAGCCAAAAAATGTTTGGAAGAAGCGACAAAATATTTTGATAATATTTCACTCGATTTGATATATGGAATTCCTGGAATGAGTGACGAAATGTGGAGACAGAATATCCAAACCGCTTTAGATTTTGGTATTCCGCATATTTCGAGTTATGCTTTGACGGTTGAACCGAAAACAGCTTTAAGCAAATTAATTCAGACTGGAAAAATTGCTGAACCTCAAGATGAAGTAGCTTCCAACCATTTTATGATTCTGGTTGAAATGCTTCAAAAAAATGGTTTTATTCATTACGAATTATCGAATTTCGGAAAAGAAAACTATTTCTCTAAAAACAATTCAGCTTATTGGCTGGGCAAAAAATATATCGGAATCGGACCATCGGCACATAGTTATGACGGCGAAAAAAGAGGCTGGAATATTGCAAATAATTCATTGTATTTAAAAGCAATTCAAAACAACGAACTTCCAATTGAAACAGAAGTCTTAACTACTTCAGATCGTTATAATGAATATATTATGACAGGATTGCGAACGATTTGGGGTGTTTCTTTAGATCGAATTGAAAAGGAATATGGTTCAGAATATTTGAATTATTTATTAGAACAATCTCAAAAATTCTTAAATGATGATTTGCTTTCGATTGATAACAATATCCTAAAACCAACACTTAAAGGAAAATTTTTAACGGATGGAATTGCTTCAGATTTATTTTATCTAAATTTGGAAGAATAAAATTAGCCACGAAGGCACAAAGGCTCAAAATTATTAAACTTTGTGACTTAGCGTCTTTGCGGCATAAAAACCCAAATTTGTGTTAGCAAAAATCAACAACTTCGAAATAGACTTATCAAAACCCATTGATATCTCTATCCCATTAACAAATACTGACGAAAACCCAATTGCTTGGTACATCGAAAAGCCTTCAATTGAACCCGTCATTTTTGGCGATTGGATTGGAAAAGTTTCGGAAGGAAAATCATCTACGAATTTTAATAATATTTTTTTCAATCCGCATGGACATGGAACGCATACGGAATGTTTGGGACATATTACAAATGATTTTTACAGCATCAATCAATCCTTAAAACAGTTTTTCTTTTTTGCTAAATTGATTACAGTTGAACCTGAAAAAATTGGAGAAGATTTTGTGATTACGAAAGAGCAAATTGCGAGTTTAATCACTGAAAAAACGGAAGCATTAATTATCAGAACGCTTCCAAATCAGCTGGAAAAAAAATCAAGAAAATATTCGAATACGAATCCGCCGTATTTGTCTGAAGATGCTGCGATTTTCATCCGCGAAAGCGAAATTCAGCATTTATTGATCGATTTGCCAAGTGTGGATAAAGAACATGACGAAGGAAAATTATTGGCTCATAAAGCGTTTTGGAATGTTAAGGACACACATAATCTAAATCCTGACGCGAGATTTAGTGCCACAATCACCGAAATGATTTATGTTTCAGACGAAATTGAAGACGGAGATTACATACTAAACCTTCAAATCGCTTCGTTTGAAAATGACGCTAGTCCATCGAAACCAATACTATACAAAATTTAAAATCAACCACAAATTACACAAATTTTCGCGAATTTCTTTTTTTATTTTGCCACTCCCAATAGCTATCGGGATAAAAAGATTTATACAGATTTAATCATTTGTAAACTTTAATCTTAAAAAATAATTTGTGAAAATTTGTGTAATTTGTGGTTAAAAAACATCCCTTAATGATAACAGTATCAACTGACAAAACAAAACTCGATGTTCCGTTTATACAGAACTTTTTAAAAGATATTTATTGGGCTGCCGGAAGAACTATAGAAGAAGTGCAACGTACCATTGATGCTTCGGTTTGTTTCGGAATTTATTTGGATGGCAAACAAATTGGTTTTGCGCGCGTTATAACCGATTATGTTGTTTTTGCTTATTTAATGGATGTTTTTATTACCAAAGAACACCGCGGAAAAGGATATTCGTCCATTTTAATCGAAACGATGGTGAATGAGCCTCAACTCCAAGAAGTCAAAATCTGGCGATTGGCAACAACCGATGCTCACTTTTTATATGAGAAATTCGGATTTACAAAACTGAATCATCCTGAAAAGATGATGGAAAAAATAGTCAAATGAAAACAGTCTTAAAACTCGAAGAAGCCGCTTTATTTATTCTCGGAATATTTCTTTTTAACCGCTTAAGCTATGAATGGTGGTGGTTTCTGGTTTTGATCTTGGCTCCTGATTTATCGATGATTGGATATGTTTTTGGAAATAAAATTGGTGCTTTTACTTATAATTTATTTCATCATAAAGGAGTTGCACTTTTAATTTATGCCATTGGATGTTATTTAAGTATTGAAAGCATTCAATTAACAGGAATTATTCTATTTTCGCATTCGGCTATGGATCGTGTTTTTGGTTATGGCCTTAAATATGAAACAGGCTTTAAATACACTCATTTGGGTGAAATTGGTAAATAAACAGTTATGAATTTAGAAACGTTTTACGAATATTGTCTTTCGAAGAAAGGTGTCAGTGAACATTTTCCTTTTGATGAAGATACTTTGGTTTTTAAAGTTGGCGGCAAAATGTTTGCCTTATCTTCTTTATCGCAATGGGAAAAAAACGAGCAATCGGTCAATTTAAAATGCGATCCAGACCGCGCGCAGGAACTCAGAGCCGAATATGACGAAATTCAACCTGGATATCACATGAGCAAAGTGCATTGGAATACCGTAGATCTCAACGGAAACTTAGCAGATAAATTTGTAAAAGAGCTCATAGACCATTCGTATGAATTAGTTTTCAAAAGCTTAACAAAGAAAATTCAGAGCGAAATTATCTAATTATAAAATTAGGCATTACATTTGTAGCATCAGTGAAAAACTCAGCGACTTAGTAGCTTAGCAACTTAGAACCTTAAAAAAATGAAAGAACAATTTAAAAAATTTCTAAACGAAGAACAAGATCCAAAAGCGATTGAAAAAATCACTTCGAAACTTAACGATTTATTGATGAAAGGCGAAGAAGTTGGATACATCGCAGTGCAAAAGAAACCTGCTATTACTGTTTTTCCAGACAGCATTGTATTAACTAACAAGCGTATTATTATCTGCAAGCCTAAAAATTTAGGTCTTTCTATGGATTTTACCGATTATACTTGGGATGATATTGCGAGTACTTTTGTAAAAGAGAACATTTTAGGTTCTGAATTTTCATTTGGCACTAAAACAGATTTAGCTGTTTCTATTGATTATATTCCGAAAATTCAGGCTAGAAAAATTTATACTTATGCTAAAGAACAATTGGATTTATTGAAAAATCCTGTTCAAACAGCAACTCCAATTCAGGAAACTGCTGAACCTGTTTTTGAAGAAGAAGCAGAGGAAATTGAAGAAGTTGAAACAGAAGAAGTAACAAGCTTTGCAGAAATTTTACCTGCAGCGCCGGCTGTTACAGAAACTTATGAACCGCTTCCGACTCAGCCAGCAGGAGAACGTAAATTGAGCGATTTATCTAAAGAAGAGCTTTTCGATAAATTACAGAATTACAAAAAACTTCTTGATAATGGTTTGATTATGCAAGGAGAATATGATGCTTATAAAAAAGAGATTTTAAGTTATATGTAGTTTAAAAGTACAAAGTTCTGAGTACAAAGTACAAAGATTATTGACTTTATCTAAAATAAAAAAGGCCCGAAATAGAGATTCTATTTCGGGCTTTGTATTTAAACTTTGCACTTAGAAACTTTGCACTTTGTACTCATTTACAAAGTCGCCTTCTGTTTTTCTACAAATTTATGCGATTGCAGTTCCAGCAATTCTTTTGCATTTTTTCGCTGTAAATCAAATAATCCTTTGTCTTCTGAGATGTCAGCGTAAACTTTATCGTGCATTTCGGCACTGGTTTTCACTAATAAATCGCGTTGGTATTTATTTTGTGCCAAAGTAGCTTTCATTGCAGTTTCGGCTTCTTCTTGTTTGAAATCGAATTCACCTTTTGGCGCCAATAATTTGGCAATAATTGGTGAAGTTTCGATTGCCAAAAACAACAGCATAATGAAAAATGAAGGCAGCCAAGGCAGTTTATTCAAAGCATTAATTCGCGCCATTAATCCATCGAAACCTTCAATGATGGGTTGGGTTTGCGAAACTTTTTTGTCTAAATCGGCTTGAAGCTGTACGCCTGCTTTTTCTTTTTCAGCAATTTTAGCTTCGTTTGTCTTTTTTAAAGTTTCAAACTCTTTAAGAGCGGCGTCGTGTTTTTCACGTTTTTCTTTATAAACTGGACCTTTTCCTAGCTTTTTAGTTCCGGCAGTTCCTTCTGCTTCTGTAATGTAAGTTGAATATAAAGCGTTTACTTCTTTCTCTTTTTTTACAATATCAGCTTTTAAAGCAGCTATTTCGGCTTTATTTTTATCTAAATCTGTTTTAAAATACGTTCCGATTTGTTTTTTATTGGCCAATTCCATTTCATTTTTTTCTTTCAATAAAACGGTATTGATTTCTTTTTCGAAGATTTTAATTTCCAAAGGTTTCGAAATTACGATGGCAATAATAATAGCCAAAGCAATACGCGGAGTTGCTTGCAGGAATTCGTCCAGAAAACGATCTCTTTTTTTAATCGTAGAAACGATAAATCGATCTAAATTAAAAATCAATAAACTCCATACAAATCCAAAAATCAAAGCGGGATAAATAGAATCAAAAACGGTAAAAAGCGCATACGCACTGGCCAAGAAAGCCATAACTGCTGTAAAGAAAACTGTGGCACCAATACCAACATATTTGGTTTGTTCGCCTTCTGAACAGTCTTTCAAGAGGTCTCTATCGACTCCTGAGCATAGGATAAAAAATTGTTTTAACATGATTGATGATTTTTGATTGTGATTGATACGGCAAATTTAACGCCAAATTTTCAAATACAGTCAAATTATTGTTTTTCTTTTTAATTGTGAATCAATTATTTGTCAGCTTTAGTGTTATTTAAACATTAATAAATTTCAAATTTCAATGGACAATCATAACACTATGTTAATTTTTTTTCAAGGCTTTAGTAATACAGGGGTTTTAGCTTCGCAATCGAAAATCAAACTAAACACACACAATGAAGAAATTTTATCTATTAACCGCATTCTTTTTATTCGCCTTTACAGGTTTTGCTCAGAAAGCGATTATATCTGGAAAGATATTAGACGCCGATGACAAACTGCCTCTTCCTGGAGCTATGGTTCAAATTGTAGGCGAGAAAAAATATACTGTTTCTGACTATAACGGCCGTTTCGAGTTATTAAATATTAATGAAGGAACTTACAAAGTTGAAGTAAAATATATTGGATATACTGCTTTAACTCAAGAAATAAAAGTGGAGCAAGGAAAGAACAATGTAATTGACTTTGCGCTTAAAGCTTCTCAAAACGAACTAAAAGAAGTTGTTGTTGGAGACATCTTAAAAGGTCAGGCAAAAGCATTGAACCAACAGAAAAACAACAAAAATATCGGAAACGTAATCTCTTCTGATCAAATGGGACGTTTTCCAGATGCTAACGTGGGAGATGCTTTAAAACGTGTTCCAGGTATCACAATGCAGAATGACCAAGGTGAAGCTCGTAACATCATTATTAGAGGTTTGGCTCCATCTTTAAACTCTGTTACTTTAAATGGAGATCGTATTCCATCTGCTGAAGGAGACAACAGAAACGTACAAATGGACTTAATTCCATCTGATATGATTTCAACTATCGAAGTAAATAAAACATTGACTTCAGACATGGATGCTGATGCGATTGGAGGTTCTGTAAACTTAATTACAAGAGCCACTCCAAACGGAGAAAGAATTTCTGCAACAATGGCTGGAGGATATTTGCCAATTCGTGACCACGCTTCTTATACTGCTGGTTTAGTTTATGGAAATCGCTTTTTTGATAATAAATTAGGCGCTGTTTTCAGCGGATCATACAATAATGTAGATTATGGTTCTGATAACATCGAAAACGAATGGGTAAAAGATGATTTTGGAAATGAGTATTTACAAGCATCAGAAATTAGAAAATATGATGTACAGCGTATCCGTCGCAGTGCTTCTGTTGCTTTAGATTACAAATTCGATGACAACAACACCATTTTTGCAAATGCAATCTACAACTGGAGAGATGATAGAGAAAACCGTTTTAGAACCACTTACGATGATATCGAACCTCTTTATAATGGTGAAGAAATTGTTGGTTTTGAAGGCCGTGTAAAACGTCAGACAAAAGGGGGTTTAGACAATAACAGAAATAAAAACAGAAGATTAGAAGATCAAAGAGTACAAAACTATTCTATTCGCGGAGAGCATTTAATCAATTCGACATTAGATTTAGATTGGTCTGCTAACTATGCAAAAGCAAGAGAATACCGCCCAGGTGAGCGTTATATCGAATACCGCCAAAAAGGTTTAGAAATGTTTGAAGATTTATCAGACATCAGATTTCCTCTAATGACAACTGTTGGCGAGTCTGTTGACGAATTTAAATTTGATTCTGTTACTGAAAACACAGATGAAACAAGCGAAAGCGAATTCGGTGCAAAAGTAAATATCCGTTTCCCATTCTCTGTTATTGCTGGTGAAAAAGGAAGATTGAGAACAGGTCTTAGACTTCGTTTAAAAGAAAAAGAAAGAAATAATATGTTCTATTCTTATACTCCAATCAACGACGACATGGAATTATTATCTCAGGTTCCAACCTCTTATTTTGATGGAAAAGATTTTAATCCAGGGAGTAAATATGTGCCAGGAACTTTTGCTTCTGCAGCTTTCTTAGGAAGTTTAGACTTAAACAATGCAACTTTATTTGAAAAAGAAGCTGATCCAGCAGAATATTTAGCGGTAAACTATAATGCCAAAGAAAGAATTACTGCTGCTTATGTAAGATGGGATCAGGATTTTAACGATAAACTTTCAATGGTTTTAGGTTTCCGTGTGGAGAATACTCATATTGATTATACTGGAAACCGTGTATTAGACGAGGAAGAATTGGAGAGTAAAATCAACAATACCAACTCTTACACTAATTTATTGCCAAGTATTTCATTGCAATATAATGCAACAAAAGATTTAGTTTTAAGAGCTGCCATAACAACAGCATTAGCAAGACCAAACTATTACGCATTGGCTCCTTATGTAAATAATATTGCTGCCGACAAAGAAATTACAGCTGGAAATCCAGACCTTAATGCTACTTATTCATACAATTATGATTTCATGGCAGAGAACTATTTCAAATCGGTTGGTTTAATTTCTGGAGGTGTTTTCTACAAAAGATTAAACGATTTTATTTACAACTATAGTGACAATCAATATACTGCTGATAAATTTGCTGCAGATTTCCCTAATCAGGTAAATCCAATTCCAGCGGGAGAAAACTGGTCATTTTTACAATCAAGAAATGGGGAGAATGTTGATGTTTACGGGTTTGAAGTTGCTTTCCAACGTCAGTTGGATTTCCTTCCAGGCAAATTCTTAAAAGGTTTTGCTGTATACTTAAACTATACTTACACAAAATCTAAAGCAAGCGGAATTGCTGATGAAGACGGAAATGAAAGAAAAAATATCAGTCTTCCAGGAACAACGCCTCACATGTTTAACGGATCTTTATCTTGGGAAAACAAACGTTTTTCTGCAAGAATCTCAACTAACTTTACATCTGATTATTTAGATGAATTAGGTTCTGAATCTTACAAAGACAGTTACTATGACAAGCAGTTTTTCTTAGATGCCAATGCTTCTTATAAAATCACTCCAAAACTTCGCTTTTTTGCAGAGGCAAATAACCTAACAAATCAGCCATTACGTTACTACCAAGGAGTGGCTGCACATACAAAACAAGCTGAATATTACCAGCCACGTTACAATTTCGGATTGAAACTAGACTTGTAATCTGCACTTTTTTAAAATTCTTAAATTAGACAGAGTTTTGCGCTCTGTCTAATTGCATTAAAAATATATAACACAAATGAAAAATACATCTTTAATTGCTTTTTTACTTTTAAGCTTATCCTTTACAGCTTGCAAAAAAGATACTTTAGCTCCAATTCAGCCAAATGCCGTAAAACCAACAGCGGTTACAGAAGCTTTGCCTCACGATACAGATGATCCTTCAATCTGGATTAATCCAACTGATGCTTCAAAAAGTATTATTATAGGAACAGACAAAGACACAGATGGCGGTTTGTATGCTTTTGATTTAAATGGAAAAATCCTTAAAAAATCAATTCCGTTAAAGCGTCCAAACAATGTTGATATCGCTTACGGATTAAGTATTAACGGAAAAAAAGTAGATGTTGCTGTAACGACGGAACGTGAAGAAAATAAAATCAGGATCTTCAGTTTACCTGATTTAGCGCCAATTGATAACGGCGGAATTCCTGTTTTTGAAGGAGAAACGCAACGCGATCCAATGGGAGTTGCTTTATACACTCGCCCAAGCGATGGGAAGATTTTTGCTATTGTAGGAAGAAAAACAGGCCCTTCTGGAAGTTATTTATGGCAATATGAACTTTCTGGAAATGGAAAATTCGCTGCTGCGAAAGTGGTTCGCAAATTTGGAACTTACAGTGGCAAAAAAGAAATTGAAGCAATTGCTGTAGATAACGAATTAGGTTTTGTTTACTATTGCGATGAACAAGCTGGAATTAGAAAATACAAAGCAGATCCAGCTTTAAATGATAATAAAGAATTGGCATTCTTCGGTCAGAAAGATTTTAAAGCAGATCACGAAGGAATTGCCATTTACAAAAAGACAGATTCTACAGGATATATTTTAGTATCAAATCAGCAGGCAAATTCTTTTATGGTTTATCCAAGAGAAGGCGCCAACGGAAACCCGAACAATCATCCTTTATTGGCAGAAGTTCCAACTTCTACAATCGAATGTGATGGTGCAGATGTTACAAGCGTAAACTTAGGTCCAAAATACAAAAACGGACTTTTCGTAGCGATGAGCAACGGAATGACTTTCCATTATTATGCTTGGGATTTAATCCAGAAACGTATAGACGAAGCTAAAAAATAAAAGTTTCAAGGTTTTCAGTCGCAGTCCCGTGTTCAGTGTCTATTTTTTTTACTGCGATTGGAAACCAACTAAAAAAAAGCTGTTCATTTCTGAACAGCTTTTTTATTTTGAATCAAATAATTCCTTTTATTCTGTAATTGGTGCGCCTGCTAAGATTTCAGCATTGGCAAACTCTTCAAATTTGGCAAAATTAGCTTTAAATTTGTGAGCTAATTCTAGCGCTTTTTTATCGTATAAATCTTTGTCTTCCCAAGTATTTCTAGGATTCAAAATCTCGTTTGGAACATTTGGACAATCTTGAGGAATTTCAATTCCAAATACTTCATGATTTTTAAACGCTACATCATTCAATTCTCCTTTTAATGCAGCAGTAATCATAGCACGAGTATATTTCAACTTCATACGGCTTCCTGTTCCGTAAGCTCCACCAGTCCATCCTGTGTTAATTAACCAAACTTTTACTCCCGCATCTTTCATTTTCTTGCTTAACATTTCAGCATAGCGAGTTGGGTGCAAAGGCATAAATGGCGCTCCAAAACAAGCAGAGAAGTTTGGTTGAGGCTCAGTTACACCCGCTTCTGTTCCAGCAACTTTTGCTGTATATCCAGAAATAAAGTGGTAAGCCGCCTGACCTGGAGTCAATCTTGAGATTGGAGGCAGAATTCCGAAAGAATCCGCCGTTAAGAAAAATATATTTTTTGGATTATGTCCAACCAAACCTGGCTGTACATTATCAATATGCGTAATTGGGTAACTTACACGAGTGTTTTGTGTGATAGAAACATCATCAAAATCAACAACGTTTGTTCCTGCTTTGAAAACCACATTTTCTAAAAGCGCTCCTTTTTTGATTGCTCTAAAAATGTCTGGTTCATTTTCTTCTGTTAAATTAATAACTTTTGCATAGCATCCGCCTTCAAAATTGAAAACAGTGTTTTCATTTGTCCAGCCGTGCTCATCGTCTCCGATTAATTTACGTTCTGGATCTGCAGATAAAGTTGTTTTTCCTGTACCAGACAATCCGAAGAAGATTGCTGTGTCTCCTGCTTCACCAACATTGGCGCTACAGTGCATTGGAAGTGTATTTTTGAAAACTGGAAGAATAAAGTTTAATGCAGAAAAAATTCCTTTTTTCATTTCTCCTGTATAACCTGTTCCACCAATTAAAGCAATTTTTTTAGTAAAATCTAAAATAGCAAAATTAGACTGGCGTGTTCCGTCTACAGCAGGATCTGCCATAAAACTTGGAGCACAAACTACTGTCCATTCTGGAGTAAAGTTTGCCAGTTCTGAAGCTTCTGGGCGTAAGAACATATTGTAGCAAAACAAATTTGACCAAGCTGTTTCTGTTACAACACGAACATTCAATCTATAATTTGGATCAGAGCACACATAAGAATCGCGAACAAAAACTTCTTTGTTTGATAAAAATGCTGTTACCTTATTATAAAGCTTTTCAAAAGCTTGGGGCTCAAATGGGATATTTACATTTCCCCACCAAACTTGATCTTTAGTAATATCGTCTTTTACGATAAAACGATCTTGTGGAGAACGACCTGTAAATTCGCCTGTATTAATCGCTAACGCTCCGGTAGAATTCTCAACACCTTGACCTGACTGCAAAGTAATCGCATGTAATTCATCTGCAGATAGTTGATAACGAACTTTTGCATTTTCAATTCCTAACTCTTTTAACGAAATCGATTGCGCGAAAACTGTATTAGTGTCCATAAATTTTTAAGTTGTGTGTGATTTTTTGTTTAAAGCAAAATTACAGATTAATTTTTATTTCTTTCAAAATACTTAAATTTCACTTTGATTTATACGAAAAAAGAGAAATTTCACTTTAAAAATTACAAAAAGAAAAAAATAACCGCTTCTAATTTGTTTAATTACAACTTATTAAGTGATTTTGTTATATTATTTTTGTTTAACAAGAGAAAATACAAAAAAGTCACACAAATAAAGTTATATGTTATTTATGTGACAAAATTAAAGATTAATTCTTAGACAGAATTTTTTTTTCGGGATTTTATGATTTTCTCTTCAAAATCGTAAAGAATAATAGCGTCCAAGCAATAATTAATAAGAAACCACCCAAAGGTGTTGCGAATACGATAATTTTAGATTCAAACAAAGTGTAGTCTTTTGTCGCCAATAAATAGATTGAACCGCTGAAAAGCAAAACGCCAGCCACTACCAAATTATAGATCGTTTTTAAGGTCTTTTCTGCAAGGTCTTTTTGCGTTGATAAAAAAAGAAGAAAAAGAGCGTGGTACATTTGGTAACGAACACCAACTTCAAAAGTATTTAATTGGTCAACCGACAGATATTTTTTCAATAAATGAGCACCAAAAGCACCCAAAATAATAGCCAACATACCAATAAAAGCTCCAGTTAAAATGATTCTTCTTTTCATAATATATCTCTTTTGAAATTTCTAACAAAAATACTTCAAACGAACTGAAAAACCGTCTTTGTTTCTAGATTATTTAGAACAAAATCAGATTATTTTTTGGGTTTTGCGAAAAAAATAATTTTATTTTCTTTAATTTGAATTGTTATACTTATAACATTTAAATATATTTGTGTTAAATATTTAAGACATGAGAAACATTTTAATATTTGGAGCAGGAAGATCTGCATCTTCTTTGATTCGCTATTTATTATCAAAATCTAATGAAGAAAAACTGCATTTAACGGTAGCTGACCTTTCATTGAATCTTGCGAAAGCAAAAACACAAGATCATCCAAATGCCACTCCGCTTGCCTTAGATATTTTTAATGCCGACGAAAGAAAAAAAGCTATTGAAAATGCATCAATAGTTATTTCGATGCTTCCTGCGCATCTGCATATTGAAATTGCAAAAGACTGCCTTGAATTCAAAAAACATCTTGTTACGGCATCTTATATAAGTGACGCTATGCAGGCTTTAAACGAAGAAGCCATCAAAAACAATCTGATTTTCATGAACGAAATTGGTCTTGATCCAGGAATCGATCATATGAGCGCCATGAAAGTCATTGACGAAATCAGATCGAAAGGCGGTAAAATGCTTTTGTTTGAATCTTTCTGCGGTGGACTTGTAGCTCCTGAATCGGACAATAATTTATGGAACTACAAATTTACTTGGGCGCCAAGAAATGTAGTTTTGGCGGGTCAAGGCGGTGCTGCAAAGTTTATTCAAGAAGGGACTTATAAATACATTCCATATAGCGCTTTGTTTCGCAGAACCGAATTTCTAGAAGTAGAAGGTTACGGAAAGTTTGAAGCGTATTCTAACCGCGATTCTCTTAAATATCGTTCGGTTTATGGTTTAGATGATATTCTTACTTTATATAGAGGTACAATTAGAAGAGTGGGGTATTCTCGCGCTTGGAATATGTTTGTACAGCTTGGAATGACTGATGATAGCTATATTTTAGAAGGGTCAGAAAATATGAGTTATCGTCAGTTTATCAATTCTTTTCTTCCGTATCATCCGACAGATTCTGTCGAAATTAAAACTCGATTGATCTTAAAAATCGATCAGGACGATATTATGTGGGACAAGCTTTTGGAACTGGATTTATTTAACCCAAACAAAAAAGTAAATCTGCCAAATGCTACTCCAGCACAAATTTTAGAAAAAATCTTGACCGACAGCTGGGCTCTTGAACCTGAGGACAAAGATATGATCGTGATGTATCATAAATTTGGTTACGAACTGAATGGCGAAAAGAAGCAAATCGATTCTAAAATGGTTTGTATTGGCGAAGACCAAACGTATACTGCAATGGCAAAAACAGTCGGACTTCCGGTTGCGATTGCCACTTTGTTAATCTTGAACGGAAAAATCACAACTCCAGGCGTTCAGCTTCCGATTAAAAAGGAAGTTTACGAACCAATTTTGAAGGAGTTAGAAGAATATGGGGTAATTTTTAACGAACAAAATGTACCTTATTTTGGATACAATCCAGATTTGTTCTAGTCTGGATCTGCATGTTTATTTTAGAATTTTTTTTAATTAGTTTTTAATTTTATCCGCTTCTCCCATCAAGAAGCGGATTTTTTTTGAAGCAACAAAGAAGCAACGACTTTCTTATTTGGGTGCCTGAATCGTAATTGGTAAATTATAAGTAACTCTGACTGGTTTTCCGTTTTCAGTTGCGGGAATCCATTTTGGAGAAAGCTTTAAAACTCTTACGGCCTCATCTCCAACCCCATAACCTAAATCTTTCACTATTTTAAATTCAGACAGACTTCCATCCTTTTCCACCATAAACTCCATAAAAATTTTCCCCTCCATCTTTTGTTTCGCAAATTCTGTAGGCATTTTAAAGTTTTGGCCAACAAACATGTAAAATTTTTCTATTCCTCCCGGAAATTGTGGTTCTTTTACACTTGTAGTGTCGTAACTTATTTTATAATCATTTTGATTTTTTGCATTAATACTGGATTGTGCAATTACTTCGGTATTAAATACAAATAGCAACAGAACATAGACAGTGGTTACAGAACCTACTTTCAAAATCATTCTAATCGGAGACTTTTCTTTAGCCATCATAAGCAAACGTTTTTTGGTTATTAAATAATTGAGATTACTCGCCAACGGAAGAGTATTTTTATGAGAGACAAAATCTAAAAGCAGATTCTGATAATTTCGGACTTCTCCAAATTTTTTATTCACCGCTTCATCCGCTAAAAATTCATGATTGAGTTTTATTGCTTTTTCATACAATAGATATAAAGGATTAAACCAAAACACAATTTTCAAAACCTCGACAAAAAGAATATCAACCGTATGTTTTTGTTTTAGATGTGCTTTTTCATGAACAATTAATTCTTCCGGAATCATATCATTTTCAAAATCTTCCTGATTAATAAAAATGATATTCCAGAATGAATGAGGCAATACTTTTTCTTTTGTCAAAACCACTTTTCCTCCTTTTACAATTTCCACCTTACTCTTTTTCATTCTGAAATAAAAGGAGAATAAATTTCGAATAAATCGAACAACCAAAATTGTTGTAACTACTCCATAAACTACAGCTAAAAAATAAATCAGAATTTGACTGTAATTTATCTTATCTAAAACCGCTTTACTGGTTACAATCATAATTTGATTTAATTGAATCTTTTGGTTTCCGTTTGAAAAAACAGATCCAAGTGAAAACAATTGCAACGGAATTGTCAAACTAAAAACTATACTCGCGAGAAGATAAATACGATTAAAATGAAACATTTTTTCGTTTTCCAAAAGAATTTTATAAACAATATAAAATACAGCAAGCAGCAAACCCGATTTTAAAAGATACGTTATCATTTTTTCTTTTTTTGAATTTCTGAATCGATTATTTTTTTAAGATCTTCCAATTCTGAAGCCGATAAATTGGTTTCGGTTGTAAAAAACGAAGCAAATTGCGAAGCCGAATTATTAAAGAAATTACTAATTAGTCCTTTCACATGTTTGGCAAAATAGTCTGTTTTCTTTACCAGCGGATAATATTCTCTCGAATTTCCAAATTCGTTATACGCCACAAACTTCTTGTCAATCATCCTTTTCAATAAAGTTGCAACCGTTGTTGTGGCCGGTTTTGGTTCTGGATACGATTCTAGTAAATCTTTCATAAAAGCTTTTTCAAGCTTCCATAAATGCTCCATTAACTGTTCTTCTGCATTTGATAATTGTATCATGGTTTCGTGTTTTCAAGTTTTTCTGTTTCAGCCAATTCCTTTTTATATTCCTCCAAATTCCATTCAATATTCAATTTTGTTGCATATTCGGCCATTGTGCCAAGTCCGACCTCTGCACGTCTTTTGTCTACATTATCTGGATCTATCATTGGCGCTATGCATATTTTACCAGTCTTTTTATTCTTCGAACTCTGACTGCCATAAATTTGTTTTTTTCCCTCTCTCAAAGCTACTCGATCTTCTAAATACGCTAGATTTCCTGGATTGGCATTGCCATTTTTAACGGCCTCTCTCATCATAGGCAGATATTTTTGCTGATATTGTAAATCGGCATGCTGAATAACCAGAAACAAAGTCTGATTTCCCTGTGTTCCTACCACATTTTTTCCCAACCAGCCTCTTTCATCCAGTATTTTCATCACCTTAATGAGGTTGATACTGTCTTTTCTTTCCATAATCTTTCCAATACTGTCAATTTTCTTTTTATCAGGTTTTGTAGCTCTGTAAACATTCATAAACTCTCCACGAATTTCCTGATCTTCGGTATAAATTTCTGCAAGTTGTTTTTCTAGCGCCTTATCGTAATTTGCTCCAATAACATCCAATTTCTTTTGCAGTTTTTCAATTGTTTTATTCCACTGTTTTTCTGAATGCAAGTGCTTTAAATCTTCATCAATTTTTATATGAGCCATATTCTCATATCCGTTATCAATAGAGAGATTCAGCCATTTAAATGCTTTTTTATGCTGCCCAGCCATAGAAGCCGAACAGCTAGCATTATATAAATCAGACCAAGATTTCTGTTCTATTTTAAACGCTTTATCATAATATGAAACAGACAACTTATAATTTTTTGCCGTGTAGCAAGAATCTGCTTTATGAACCCACTCTTTATACGTTTGAGCTTGCATAAAAAGACAGGGCAGCATAATAAAGCAAAGCGTGATTATTTTTTTCATGGTTTAGGGGTTGGTTAGTTTATTTAATATTTTGTTCCGAAATCAATTGTCCTTGATCGTAATTTTTGATTTCCTTTAATTTTCCTTTGTCCGAATAAAACTTCCATTCTCCAAAATAAAACCAATGCGTTTCAACCGAATTCGTTTCTAATTTTGTTTTCCCTTTCGATTCCAGTTTTCCGTTTTCGTAATAACTTTTTACGATACAGATTCCGTTTTTATATTTTTCTGTTTTGTAGATTTTTCCGTTAATGTACGTTCTCCATTTTTTAACCGGAAGATCATTTTTATAATATTCATACGATTTGTAATTCGTTCCATCTTGCGAATAACTATCAATCCAAACACCTTCTTTTTTCTTGTCAATTTTCTGATTGATCGGTTTGCTTTTACAACTCAAAAGCATTAATCCGCAAAACAATAGTAAAAAAAGGGTTTTCAAATTCTTCATTGTTCTACAATTATAGATTTGTTTCTACAAATGTAGAGTTAAATTTTAAATATGCAAGAAAAAGAAGTCTTTTTTTTTAGTTACAAAGGTTCAGAGAGACAAAGTGACAAAGGTTTTTCTTTTAAATTTTAAAAAGTTCAAAATATTGGAAACAAAAAAATCCGCTCATTTCTGAACGGATTCTAAACTTACTTACTATGTATATTACTTCTTTTCAAAATAAATGCGCTTACTTTCTTCATTTTCTGTATCAATATAAATTGAAAAGGTTTTTAAACTTTTAACTTTTTTTCCATTTAAAGAAGCATATTTCCATTTTGGCGAAAGCTGAACAACACGCAAAGCTTCTTCATCTAAACCAAAACCCAGATTCTTCAAAACCTTGATATCTGACAAAGAGCCATCTTTTTCCACTACAAACTGCATCGAAATTTCTCCCTTCACTTTTTTTCTCACAGCCTTTTTAGGAATCTTAAAATTGGTTTTTACAAAATCACGAAATCTATAAATTCCGCCTGGGTAATCAGCTTCGATATGAACAGCAACAAAAATATCATCATTTGACTGATCGCTTTTTTGTGATGTAAGATCCTGAGCCATACTTTTGGCGCTAAACAAAATCATTATCAATATAAAACCTTGACTTAGTATTTTTTTCATATCTGTAATTTCTGTCTTTTGCAGACAAATATAATTGTTTAGTTCAATTTAAATTGTTCTGATATTATCCTGTCGAAAAATCTCAGCGTATAATTTAACCGCAAAGAACGCAAGGATTTTATTTTAGGCTTGCACATAAAAACACAAAGTTCGCAAAGCTACGAGATGAAGCTTTGCGAACTTTTATAATCTTATTTTTAAAGAACCTTTGCGCTCTTTGCGGTTAAAAAAAACTTATTTAGAAAGCTCCACAAAATACTTGTAAAACAACGGAATAGTCTCAATACCTTTCAAGTAATTAAAGATTCCGAAATGCTCATTTGGCGAGTGAATAGCATCGCTGTCCAAACCAAATCCCATTAAGATGGTTTTACTTTTTAATTCTTTTTCAAACAAAGCCACAATCGGAATACTTCCTCCAGAACGAACCGGAATTGCAGGAACTCCAAACGTTTCTGTATACGCTTTGTTCGCTGCCTGATAACCAATGCTGTCAATTGGCGTTACATAACCCTGACCACCGTGGTGAGGCGTTACTTTTACTGTAACTCCAGCCGGAGCAAGACTTGTGAAATGTTTTGTGAAAAGTTCTGTAATCTCTTCCCAATCCTGATTTGGAACCAAACGCATCGAGATTTTAGCAAAAGCTTTGCTCGCAATAACCGTTTTAGCACCTTCACCAGTATAACCGCCCCAGATTCCGTTTACGTCTAAAGTCGGACGGATAGAGTTTCTTTCGTTGGTTACATATCCTTTTTCGCCGTAAACATCAGCAATGTTTAAAGCATTTTTATATTTTTCTAAGCTGAAAGGCGCTTTTGCCATTTCTGCTCTTTCTTCTGCAGATAATTCTTCTACTTTATCGTAGAAACCTGGAATTGTAATATGATTGTTTTCGTCGTGAAGCGAAGCAATCATTTTTGCCAGAATATTAATTGGGTTTGCCACAGCTCCACCGTATAAACCTGAATGCAAATCGCGATTCGGACCTGTAACTTCTACTTCAACATAACTCAAACCTCTTAAACCTGTCGTGATAGACGGCTGTTGGTTGGAGATCATTCCTGTATCTGAAATCAAGATTACGTCGTTTTTCAGTTTTTCCTGATTACGTTCTACGAACCAAGCCAAACTTGCAGAACCTACTTCTTCTTCTCCTTCGATCATGAATTTTACGTTACAAGGCAACGTATTGCTTTGCACCATTAATTCAAGCGCTTTTACGTGCATGTACATCTGACCTTTGTCGTCACACGCTCCACGGGCGAAGATTGCGCCTTCTGGGTGAATATCTGTAGTTTTAATAACCGGTTCAAAAGGTGGTGAAGTCCATAATTCTAATGGATCTGGCGGTTGTACGTCGTAGTGACCGTAAACTAAAACCGTTGGAAGATTTGGATCTATTATTTTCTCTCCGTAGATAATTGGGTAACCTGGAGTGTCGCAAGTTTCAACATAATCGCACCCTGCTTTTGATAAACTTTCTTTTACAGCCTCTGCTGTGTCAATAACATCTTGAGAATATGCAGTGTCGGCAGAAACCGACGGAATTTTTAATAATTCGATCAATTCGTTGATAAACCGATCTTTATGTTGTTGAACGTAGGACTTAATATTTTCCATTTAAATAATTTTTATAGAAACCCAAAAGTACAAAAAAGAGAATTAAAAAAAATTTTGAAAAAATGCTTTGATAATTCAAAAGTATGCCTATCTTTGCACCCACAATTACCGCGGATATGGCGAAATTGGTAGACGTGCCAGACTTAGGATCTGGTGCCGCAAGGCGTGTAGGTTCGAGTCCTATTATCCGCACTAAAAAAAGCTTCTGAATATCTTTTTCAGAAGCTTTTTTGCTTTACTGCATTTTGTTTTTTTCAAAAACCAACAACTAGTCATAAACAAGCATTTTTATGATGACTTTAATACGCGATATTTAACATCATAATTTACGTAATCCATTTAAAAAAGGATTAGATCACAATTCTAAGACAAAAATTAAATCCTATATTTGCATAACCATCCTGTCTAAAAAATCTTATGCAATACATCAAATCAATCAACAAACTTTTAATTCCGAAGATTACTGAAAAAGCAGTAGTACTTGATCTTTTTGCAGGTTGTGGCGGCTTATCGTTAGGATTTGAAGCTGCCGGATTTTCTACTATTGGTTATGAAATGAACCTTGATGCGGCAACAACATACAATAACAACTTAAAGGGCACGTGCAAAGTTGAAAAATTAAACCTTGATTTCGAATATCCGAAAGCTGATATTATAATTGGTGGACCTCCTTGTCAACCCTTTAGCGTTGGAGGAAATCAAAACGGGGTCAATGACTCCAGAAATGGCTTTCCTTTTTTCATTGATGCCATAAGAAAAGTAAAACCAAAGGTTTTTCTGTTTGAAAATGTTAGAGGTCTTTTATATGCTAATAAATGGTACTTAGAAATTATCATTGAAGAATTAAAAAGTTTAGGTTACACTGTTGATTTTAAACTTTTGAATGCTGTTAATTTTGGAGTGCCGCAAAATAGAGAACGTTTTTTTTTAATAGGTCATAATTCAGAATTTAATTTTCCTAAAGAAGAAAATACTAAAGCTACTGTCTGGGATGCAATCCATGACATTATGAAAACAACTCCCCCAGAAAGCAAGTTTTTAAATGAAGCTCAAGATGCGTATATAGCCAAATATGAAAAAGCATCTAAATGTGTTAATCCTAGAGACCTGTATTCTGATCGTCCGGCAAGAACATTAACTTGCAGAAATCTATCTTCGGCAACTGGAGATATGCATAGAATAAAACTAGAAGATGGAAGACGACGCAGAATTCTTATACGTGAAGCTGCTAGATTACAAAGTTTTCCAGATAGTTTTGAATTTTCAGGAAAAGAAACAAGTATATTTAACCAAATTGGAAATGCAGTACCTCCTTTATTAGCTTACAAAATGGCTCTAGCAATTAAAGAATGCTATTACAAAACAGTTAACCTAGAATTAAGCACGATATAGATTAAGAAAACTTATGATTGATCACCTTCCAAATTCTTCAAAATCAGAAAACATTAAAACCTTAATTAATGAAGCTCTTGATATACTTCAATCCGTTGGAGTTCCTTTTTCTGGTAAAAGAGCACGCGGATTAGAAAGTATGGCTATGAGTTTTTTAGCTGTTGCCGGAGTGACTAAATCATGGAAGGAAGCGAAAGGACAAAATGAATACAGGAGTTTAAAAACAAGAGAAATCATAAAATTTATTAATGAAAATTTTGAAGAAAACATCTCTCCAGGCTCTTATGACGATATTAGACGTAAGCATTTAAAACTATTAGTATTAGGGGATCTAATTTTAAATAGTGCTAATAATCCCAGCGCCGCTCAAAATGACCCTACACGAGGCTACACTTTAAGTGGCGAATTTAAATCTTTAGTCAATTATTACGGAACCAATGAATGGGAAATTAAATTAAAATTATTCAACAAGAATCGTCCAACACTTACAGAAATTCTACAACGTAAAAGAGACCTGCCTAAAGTTAGAGTAACATTACCAACAGGACAAATCTTAGATTTTTCGCGTGGCGGACATAATCAATTACAAAGAGAAATCATCGAAGAGTTTTTACCTCGCTTTGGGGCAGGTTGCAAAGTTTTATACATTGGTGATGCAACGGATAAATTTTTAATTAGAGAAGATGATATTTTAAAAGATTTAGGTTTTTTCGAATTAAACCACGATTCTCTACCTGACATCGTTGCTTATAACGAGGATAAAAATTGGATTTTTTTGATTGAAGCATTTTTTACATCAGGCCCTATGAGTGAAGAACGAATTCTTGAGCTGAAGAAATCTTTAAAAGATTGTACTGCCGATTTAATATTTATCACCGCTTTTACTTCAAAAAATGATTTTCGAAAAAATATTACGGATATAGGATGGGAAACAGAAGTATGGACAGCGGACAATCCTGATCATATGGTTCATTTTAATGGAGGTAAGTTTTTCGGTCCTTATTCTGAAAAATAACCTTACTCCTCTTTATCACATTCCTTTCTTCAATACATTTATATTTAGGAAATTTTTCACATCACCTTGACGAAAGGAGCTTTTCAGCATGACCAACAGGTTGTACACTATGAAAAAAATTGCGGAAATCACTCTGGAATTTTTTGTCGGTTTTGCTTTTGGTTTCTCCTTTCGTCAAAATGAACTTTTATAGTTTTCTTAATTACTCCACTTCCAAATACGGATGCAAAATTTCGGCTAATTCATTCAGCCAATAAAAACCTTTTTCTAGGTTTTCTCTTTGGGCATAAACATATCCTCTTTCATCATCTTTCATAATAACTAATGCAATTGCATAATTTAATTGACGTATTGCTTTTGCCAAATCTTTAGCATCAATAACATTATTAAAAAAATCTAAGAGTCTTTTTTCTGTTTCTTTTGATAAATCACTTGTAGCCATTGTCTTATTTTTTAAACACTCCAAATATAATACTTTTGACCACATAAATGTGACCAAGCCAAAAATAAATCTTAGGAATTTTGAAATATGGATATTTCAGAGGAAATCTTTATTGCAAATCTTGGGACTCACGTAAGACAATTGCGTGAAAAAAAAGGCTTATCGCAGCAGGCTTTGGCTGATGATTGTGATATCAAAAAAAATCAGATTGGTAGAATTGAGAGAGCCGAAATAAATACTACAGTAAGAACTCTCGTAAAAATTGCCAATGCTTTAGATATTGAACCTAAAGAGTTGCTTGATTTTCCTTTGAAATAGAAACATTTATTAAAAAAGATGGCTATAAAAAAATATTTTTTATACTTTTTTAATGATTGGCGAAGACCAATATTATTTTGGATAATTTCTATTTTTCTTTTAGTCGCTTCTAATTTTTTTAAAAATCCAATCTTTGAAAACATTTGCTTTACAGTATTTGGATTAGGACTGTTGTTTCTACTGATTTCAGCTTTTTATCAATTACTTCAAAAGAAATGGCTCAAAAGCATAGGAACATTCTTTTTATTGGGCGGAACAATTTTTGCATTTTCATTTTACATGATTATTCTATTTTTTATAGAACAAAACACTCCTGATACTTGGGCGGATAATTTAACAATTCCGAAAAACATACCGATTAATAATCCAGTTGACCTTGACTATTATGCAAAATTCGAATCGCAAAGACCTGATAGCATAACAAATAAAGTTGTAACAAAAACAGAATTTCAGCTTTACAATTCGTTTCAGCCTGGACTTTATGAATATGATTTTTGGATTGGTCAAATCGAAAAAGGAACCATTTATTTAAAAGCTTTTGAAATCACCCAAAATGAAGCTCTATCTGTTAAGCAATTAAAAAGAAGAAGTTCTATTAAAGTTTTCAATCCTTCTCACGACATAAAAAAATTTGGTACGGTTGGCGACTTCATAATTTACGAAGGAGATTGGGGAAAACCATATGCCGCAAGATTTGAAGTTTGGTTTAAACCTGATAATAAAGAAAAAGAAAGGAAATTATTTTCTAAAAATTATAAAATTGAAGGCTGGATGAGATAGAAATATTTTCGGCTAAAGCCTTTTCCTTTTCAGACATAAAAAAAACCTCCAGCTAAAGCGGGAGGCAATTCATAAAACTTCATGCCTTAACAGGCTATTTTTTCTTTTTATTATATCCTTTTTCATCAAAAGGTTTTATTTCATCCAAAAACATTTGCTCTAAAAGTTTCAAATCTTTTGGGTCAGATTTTACGGCTGTATCATTTTCTTTTATTTCGCTCAGGATTTCAAATTCGAATTTGTCTTCTCCAAGTTCTTTCCAGTCTTTTTGAAGTTCTGCCACAGGATGATTCCCGCAGTTAAGCTGAAATTTTTGGCGTTTAAAAATAGCATCAAGATCAGCACTGCTATCTATATATACTTTTTTGTTTACGGTATTTCGTATTTGAAAAACACCTTTCTTGAACTTCATTTCCTTGTATTCGTCTCTAAGTTCTTTTTTGGTTTTCATGCGATTATTTTTTCATTGTTTTTTCTATTTGTGATTTTAAATTTTTAGTAAAATCACCATAATCAGACGGATAATTTCGGTTTAAATACAGCAGTAAAATCCCCGTAATTAAAAAATTAAGCTCTTTTGCTATTTCCTGAACTTCTTCGGCTGTAAAACTCTTTTGATCAATGCAATATTGAAATTCTTCTTGACAGAGTTTTTCAAGAAAAGAGGAAATTAATTCTGATATTCTGGCATTTTCAGCCGAATTAGGGAGTTTTTCGATAAAAAAGATTTCAAAAACACTTGGATACTGCACAAAATATTCGGCGTAGGAAATCGCAGTTGCAATAATTTTCTTTTCCCCTCTTTCTGTATCTTTTGTTTTATCTTCAACATATTCCTGACATTCCTGCTGAAAATCTTTCACACAAAGAAAAATCAGTTCTTTTACATCTTTAAAATAATTGTAAAGTGTAGCAAACGAATATCCCGCTTTTTCGGCTATACTTCTTACGCTTAAAGCCTGAATGCCTTCTCCTTTTAAAATTTCTTTGGTAGCCTGAATGAAATAATCTTTCATTCTCTGCTCTTGTATTTCTTTTCTGTTCATATTGTAAACGCTATTACAAAATATGAACAATGTTCATATTTTGAACAAAAGTAAAAATAATTAATAAAATTACAATTTTTTTACCCTAAAAACTTCCGTTAAAACAGGAAACAATGTGATAAGTACACCTTTTAATTTTTAATATACCGACAACTATCGGGAGCGACAAAACAAAAAGCGATTCAGAAATTTCTTTAATTATTTTACGCTTTAGTATTTAAATATTCTTACTTTTAAAAAACCAAAAACCTAATTCTCAAAATTTCGCTTGTTTTTAAATCTCAAAAAACATTTAGAACACATGAGAAAATACAGATTATTAGTCCTTTTTTTAGCAATTATTGCTGTTTTTTATTTTGCGAGAACGGTTCGAAGCTTTACCGTTCAACACGAAACACGAACTCTTAAATCGGAGCATTTTATCGTTTCCTATACCGGAATTTATAAAAGTGAAGCTGAAAAAGTCAGCAAACACCTTGAGGAAAACTATTCTAATATAAGAGAAAATTTAAAAGATGTAGAACACGACGCGATAAAGGTTTTTGTTTACGGTTCGCAATTCAAGTTTAATGAAGCGACAGGTTTAACAGAAAATACAAAAGGCACAAGTCGTGGTCCAAACGAATTTCATTTTGTATGGACGAATTGGTTTAATTCTATTTTTCCAGACGATCCTCTCAAAACGGCTTTGCATGAGTTTACACATTGCGTTCAGCTCAACATATTAATCTATAAAGCAAAAGACACCATCATCACCCAAGACCGACTGACTTTTGATAAGGAATTTGATAAAAAGTTCAAAGCCGAATATCCTCGCTGGCTCTGGGAATCGATCAGTATTTTTGAAGCAGGAGAAGTTAATTCGCTAAGCGTAAAATACGCCAAAAGCAAAAACCTGACTTTAGAAGATCTTAATCACGGCAATCAGATTTACAACATTGGCTACACCATAATCGAATATATGACTCAAAAATGGGGAAAAGACATTCTACCCAAACTGATTGCGTCTTTCGGCAACATCGAAAAAACATTGAACGTAACGCAAGAGGAATTTGAAAAAGGCTGGATGGCTTTTTTGGAGGAGAAGTATTAGGTTTACAATTTCAAACATCTAGTTTGTCATTCCGAGGAACGAGGAATCTCACGCGGGATTCGACACAGATTGGCTTTTCGTTGCGGAGTTACTTACGGAGATTTGCTTCGCCTATTCGCTATCGCTCGAGTCTCCTTCGTCGAAATGACAAGATTTTGGTTACAATATGAAAAAAAACCTTTGTCAAAGTTTAAAACTTTGACAAAGGTCTCGTATCACTTGGAATTTGGGATTTTAAAAAATTGGAATTTATTTCCCTAATAATTCTAAAATCTTATCCACATTTACTTCACTATAATCATTAATATAAAAATCGCATGGCGGAAGCTGTTCTTTTGTATGCGTACTCAAAACGCCTACGACTTTCATTCCGGCATTTAATCCTGCTGTAATACCCGAAAAAGAATCTTCGAAAACCACACAATCTGACGGAGAAACACCAACACGTTCTGCCGATTTTAAATATACTTCGGGATTTGGTTTATGAAACGTAACATCTTCTGATGACATCATCGAATCCATTTTTTCGCCTAGTTTTAGGAAGTTGGCAATTAAATCCAAGTTCGCGCGAGGCGCCGATGTTGCAACTGCGGTTTTGAAACCACGAGATTTTAATTCGTTTAAAAAATCCATATAATGCGGAATCGTTTCGACTTTGTCTTTGTAAATCTCACGGAACATCCCTTCTTTTTCATCTTCCAGTTTTATCAATTCTTCTCCCGCAATCGGACGTTTGAAGAAATGCGTCATGATATAACTATTGTGTTTTCCATACATATGTTCTTCAAATTCTTCCTGAGTGTACGGAATATTATATTTATCGAAAAATTTTTCAAAAGCGATCACATGATGCGGATTTGTGTGTGAAATCACGCCGTCCATATCAAAAATTACACATTGCTGGCTCATATATTTTATCTGTTTTTTAAACGGATGCAAGATAAGGGTTTTTCCGCGGAGATTCGCGGAGGTTTCTCGCAGAGATTCACTCAGTTTTTTTGTTTCACGCAGATTAAAAAAGATTTAAGCGGATGTGCACAGATTATTTATCTCTAAAATTTCAAAAATTAAATCTGCAAAAATCTGCAAAATCTGCGTGAAACAAAATCCTTTTAATCTTATAATCTGTTGCAAAAAACAAAAACTTTGCGACTCTGCGACTTTGCGAGATTAGATTATTTTTGGAATTTGGAATTTAAAAAAATTGGAATTTGGGTTTTACCCAATCCAAATCTTGCTTTTCACCAAAGTCATCGTCTGTCTCAAATGCTGATTGCACGCAATAAGAATTATCAGAACCAAAAGACAATATCCAACAATGGTATAAATTTCCATATCGGCCAATAGAGTCGATTGTTTGGCAATACTTCCAAAAATCTTTTTCATGGCTAAAACATTGGCATTATCTGCCGAATATCCTTTGGCAATAAAACTCTGCGTGGTGCTGGCGATGGTTTGCTGCGCTTCGGGATTTTCGCCGGTTACGAATTGGCTTAGTTTAAAAAAGTGCTTTTTATTTAAAAATACTGTTGCATTCTGCATCACGCAAAACCCAATTGTACTTCCCCAGAAACGTCCCGAAACGCCGACAATTCCCGAAGAAACCGCCATATTTGCAGGAACCGAAGAAGTGGTAAAGAGAATTAACGGAACAAATAAAAACCCCACTCCGATTCCCTGCAAAACATAGGGAACAATAATATCTGACAAAGCCACATCGGGCACAAATAGAAACGTAAACCAAAAATGAAACAGCGCTATAAGCGTAAAACCAATTATAAAGATGATTTTAGTTGAGACAGATTTCATTAGAAAAAAAGCGGCTAAAATAAGTCCGATTACATTTCCCAATCCGTTAATGTACTGCACGCCCGCAACACGCGACGGATCCCAATTCCAAATCGAATACATAGCCGAATGGCAAAGACTCAACGTTGCTCTGCTGATGTAAAAAAGGAAAAACAATAAAAACCCAATTCTCAGATTGGCGTATTTAAAAACTTCAAAATCAAAAGTTGGCCTTTTAACCAAAAGCTCTTTGAAGATGAACAAACCTCCCGTAATGAGTGCCATAATAAGCATTAAAACCATTTGGGAAGATTCGAACCAATATTTTTTCTCGGCATACACAAAAAAGTAGGCACCGCAAAGAATAGCTGTTAAAACCAAAAAATAGCTCATCCAGTCGATTTGATACAACGGGATTTTCTTTGTGATTCGGTGCCCACGAAAAGTAACCAAGATTAAAAAGACATTTAAAACCTGTAATCCGCCAGAAACATACAGCATGTATTTCCAGTCGTAATGATCCAGAAACCAAACCGCAATATTCATAATAAAAGGCGTTGACAACAGTAGAGAACCATAATAAAAGGAAAAACCAATTATAATGGCGTTTTTAGAATCAAACTGCTCAATAAGCAATTGTCTGATGGTAATGGCAGGAAGCGCCATTAAGATTCCTTCGGCAACTCTCAGCAATAGAAAAACCGCAAAATTATCGACATAACCCGACGCCACAATCGTAACTCCAATTAAGGAATAAACTCCTATGAGGTAATTTTTGGCAGGGAAAAAACTCGAAAATCGGCTTTCTATGAGAATTGTAGCCAGCAGAGTTCCGTACGTAACACACATTGCAAACTGCAAATCTTCGGGCTCGATGTCCAGAAAACTTGCCGCATACGTTACGTTTGACGTATAAACTCCCAATAAAATCATGGAATGCAAGAGGCAAACAAACAAAATTGTAATGATTGCCCATTTTGGAACCCATAATTTAAATATACTTTTATCTTCCATTTTAGTGTGCTGCGATCACAGTAATATTCATTCCCGCTCTTAAAAAGTCAGTTTGTTTGTCGCTGTCTTTCAACTGAATTCTAACCGGAATTCTTTGTTCGATTTTTACGAAGTTACCCGTTGCATTATCTGGAGGAAGCAATGAAAATCTTGCCCCGCTCGCTGGCGATAAAGACGCAATTGTTCCTGTAAAAGTCTTATCGCTCAAAGCATCGGCTTTTATTTCAACATCCTGTCCAACTTTTAAATATTGCAATTGCGTTTCTTTAAAATTGGCCGTAATCCATTTTTCTTTACTTACAATTGACAATAAAGACTGACCTTCTTTTACCAATTGTCCTGGCTGTAGAGTTCGTTTTCCAACCCAACCGTCATAAGGCGCTGTAATTATAGTGTACGAAAGAAATAAAGCCGCGTTATCAGCTACAGCTTGTTTTGAAGCAATATTCGTTTGTGTTGTAGGAACGTTTGCTTCGGCAACAGAAGTGCTTAAAGCCGATGAATGAATTCTGTTTTTCATTTCCTGAAAATGCGCCTGTGCTGACTCGTAATCTGCTTTTACTTTTTCTAATTGCTGAGAAGTTGCTGCCTCTTCGCTTACCAAAGCTTTGTATCTTTCGTATTCCAATTTGGTTTTCCAAAGATTCGATTTTGCAGCTTCTAACTGCGCTTCGTTAATCGCTGTTGCGCTTGCTGTATTTATGGCATTTTTCTCAGCCACAACGCTATTTTGTTTCGCATTCTGAACATCGGCAAGAGCCACATTCAATTTCGATTGGTATTCTCTGTTATCAATTACAACCAAAGTATCGCCTTTATGCACAAACTGATTTTCGTTAAAACGAACTTCCTGCACATAACCTGTAATTCTCGACATAATTGGCGTTACATATTGCTCCACCTGAGCATCATTCGTTTCTTCGTGATTTCGGTTAAATACATAAAACCAAATTCCCAAAATAACACCACTTATTACCAGCGTGCACGCAATAATCGTTATTAGTATATGAAACGTTTTATTTCTTCTAGTTTCATTTTTAATCTTAACCATATCTTTCTTTTCTCTTTAACTTAGTTCTTTTCTAAAATGTCTTTTCTCTTGCCTCTTTCTTTTATCAAGTCTTGCTTCTTGCCTCTTTTTTCTTAAGGCTTTAGCCTAATCTCTCACCATCTAGCTTTGCGGAAGCATTCCCGCCGTATGAAGCAGTTCATAATGTTTTAAAACCGCATCCAATCGCGTAGAAATTTTGTTGTATTTCGCCTGAAGCAAGGCATTATCGGCATCAACCATTTCGGTAATTAAAACCAATTGGTTTAAGTATTTCAGCTTTACGATTCGATAGTTTTCTTCGGCTAAATCCAAAGCTTTGTCAACCACCACAAACTTTTCAAGGATTTCCTGATATTGCGTGTGCTCTTTATACAGCTTATCCTGAATTTCCTCTTTTACAATTTCATTCTGCATTTCCTGCCATTTGATTTTGGTGTTGGCCTGCTCCATTTTGGTCTTATTTTTATACAAAGACGAAAGGTCAAAAGTGGCTTCGATCCCCACTTGTCCCAAAGTGTACAAATACGGATTTGGCGGAAAGAATTTGTAGTTTGGATAATAAAAACCGTAGTTTCCAAAGAAATGAACACTTGGCAGATAATTTCCTTTAACCAATTTCAGTTCCGTTTTGCTGATGTTTAACTCTTGGCTTGCAATACGCATTTCTTCGTTCTGCAAAGCTTTAGTCATATAAAAATCATACGGATCTAGACCGTTCATTTCATCAAGACTTGACGTAGTGTCGATTGCAATTTCTTCGTTTTCCGGAATCTGGATCAGCGTTTTCAGATCGTGAAGTGCGATTTTAATGTTTTTGGAGTTAGTTAACGCATTCAATTCGCGATCTGAAAGCTGTAATTCGGCACGAATAACTTCGTTTTTCGTAACCGTTCCATGTTTTTGAAGCGATTGCACTTCTTTCAGTCGGCTTTTTTCTTCTTTGATGTTTTCTTCGAATATTTTCTGAAGTTCCATCATTTTATAAATCGCCAGATAGTTTGCCACCACTTCAAGCTCGATATCATTTTCGGCCTTTTCGGTTTTTATTTTAGCAATTTCGTTTTCCTGATTCGCAATTTTGATGGCATTATTAATCTTATTTCCAGCATAAATTGGCATTTTAAAGGTTGTATTTACCTCGTAAATTTCAGGAATTGCTGGCGTAACTTCTTTGTCTTTCAAAAACCCGCTTCCTTTGAATTCAGTAATATTCGTGATGCGAGAGTACATGCCATTTAACTGTACGTCTGGCAGTCGGAGTTCTTTTCTTTCTTTAATATTTTGCTCTGCGAGCGTGACCTCCAATTGAGATCTAAGGATTTTTTTGTTGTTTTCTTTGGCCAGTTTCAAAGCTTCTTGTAATGAAACCGTGTGGACTTCCTGCGCTTGTAAGCCATTGAATGCTAATATCATTAAGATTAACAGCAGCATTCTGGGAAAACAATCGTCTGTAGAATTTGTTGTTTTGCGGCACATAAATATATTAATATTTGATGCTGCAAAGTTCCTTCATTTTTCTCGTGACTGATAATTCTAAAAAGCCAAGAACATATTCATTTCGGACAAATGTTAAAATTCCATTTCCCGAAAACGTTATATTAAAACACTGAAAAACAATTTATTACAAAATAGATTTGGATTGTGATATTTCACGCAGATTTTAATAGATTTTAGCAGATACGCGCAGATTTTTCTTTTTACTCTTGCAAATTTGTCAGATTGTGCAGATTATAAAGCATTTAAAAATCTCTGAAATCTGCGGAATCTGCGAGACTTTTTTTTACGCATGGAATAAAAAAGAATCTGCTAAATCAGCTAAAATCTATTAAAATCTGCGTGAAATAAAAACTATTTACTTTCTAAAATCTCTTCACCATTTAAGTAATCGGAAGGTCTTTGACCTAAAATCTTGAAGAAAGTATTACTGAAAGTTGGAACGCTATTGTAACCAACTTCTTCGGCTACCTCTTTTACTGAAAGTTTCCTTTCTAATAAAAGTTCGATTGCTTTTAAGATTCTTCTAATGGTATAATATTGAATAAAGGACATTTTGAGATCTTTTTGAAACAAACGATACAAAGAGCGTTCGCTAAAGCCAAATTCATGAGCTACATCGGCAAACAGAATCGTTTCTCCAAGATTGTTTTCGATATGGCGCAGAATTTTTCCAAGACGTTTGTCTTTGGGTTGTGGCAATTCTAAGGGTAAATTATTAGTGCAAATTTGAGGAAGAATTGCTTTTATCGCTTTGGCAATGGTAAAATTTGGAGTCCCTTTTTTAAGATCTCCATTCCATCTATTGGTAAAAAGCATCATTTGCAACAACAAATTGTTTACTGGATAAATTCCTTCTATTTTATAAAAGTCATCTTCTTCTTTTTCAACAGGAAAATACAGATTTCGCATTGTAACACTTTCCGATTTCGGCTCGATACTATGCTCCACTCCACTCGGAATCCATATAAAATGCCTTGCTGGCAAAAAATAAGTTTTGGTTTCTGTAGTTACAAAAACAACATCGCCTTCAGCGTATAAGAGCTGTGCTTTCTGGTGTCTGTGTGGCGGAATAAACAATTCACCCATCAAATCGTGGTGGCAGTAAATGCTCTTTTTATCAGCATCTACTTTCTTAATGTAGTATTTATCGAGTTTCTGACCGGAGTGTTCCATAATATAAAGATAGGAAGAAATTTAACCACAAAGCACACAAGGTAAAAGCACAAAGTTCGCAAAGATTAAATAAAACCTTTGCGAACTTTGCGTAAAATCTTAGCTCCCGATAACTATCGGGATTGCGGTAAAATTTAAAAACAAAAAAGCCTTTCCGTGAAGAAAGGCTTTTAACAACTTAGGCGGTCTGGACGGGACTCGAACCCGCGACCCCATGCGTGACAGGCATGTATTCTAACCAACTGAACTACCAAACCCTGCGTTATTGCGAGTGCAAAAATACAACAGAATTTCGTTTCTGCAAGCGTTTTTACGAATAAAATTTGAGAAATTTTTAATTGGTTAAACTCCAATATTTTAAAAATTCACGTTTTAATAAAAAAGTAGGAACTTTCTTTTACTTAACCGCAAAGAGCGCTAAGATTTACGCAATCCCGATAGCTATCGGGAGCAAAGTTTTTTCGCGTAACATCATTTAGCCCGTTTTTAAACATAGCCCGTGGTTTCAACCACGGAAACGTATTGATTGATATAGATTGTGTCCCCATGGTTGAAACCACGGGCTATATTTTAATATATAAATGAAAAATCTTTGTGGAATTACTTGCGGAGATTTCTCCTTCGTCGAAATGATAAACTGTTCGTTGAAATCAGAATCAAGCAAAAAAAATCGCAAAGCTTAATCAATTCTAAGCATTGCGACTTTGCATTCTTTAAAAAATATCTTTGCTCCCGATAGCTATCGGGATTGCGTATCTTAGCATTCTTTGCGGTTAAAAACAAAAGTGTCTTAAATCAAAAAAGCCATCCACAAAAGTGGAAAGCTTTTCATTGGTCTAACTACTAAACCAGCTACGAGTTACAAAGTCGTAGCAAAACAACACAACTAATCTTAGATACCGTTTTTGGGCAAAAAAGCCTTTCTGTTAAGAAAGGCTTCTCCCAATATTGCGGTCTGGACGGGACTCGAACCCGCGACCCCATGCGTGACAGGCATGTATTCTAACCAACTGAACTACCAAACCTCTGCGTTATTGCGGTTGCAAAGATATAACAGAATTTCATTTCTGCAAGCGTTTTTATAAAAAAAATGAAATTATTTTTTAATATATTATCCAAAGTTTTGTTTTTCAACCAAATATGTAGTCAATATTTTTTCAAAATTGTCGCCCACATTTACCGGAACGTACTTAATTTGGTTCTTTGCGCAGGTTAAAGCCAAATTTTTAAAGTACGCCTCTACCCTTTTTTCGTATTGCTCTTTTACGTTATCAGCAAAAATAGAAACCTCATCTCCCGATTCTAAATCTATGAATTTTCTAGGCGTATTATCAAAATCAAACTTCAATTCGGTTTCATTATCAACCACATGAAATAAAACTACTTTATGTTTGTTATGTTTTAAATGTTGTAATGCGTTGAATAATTTCTCATCATCTTCTGTCTGAAACATATCGGTAAACAAAATAATCATCGAACGGCGATGCATTTTTTCCGCAATTTGATGCAAATATGTAATCGTATCGGTTGTTTTTTTGACTTTTGGTTGAACCAATAATTCTTCCAGTTTGTTTAAAAGCATTCTATGATGGCGATCGCTTCCTTTTTCCGGTGCGTAATATTCGTATTTATCTGAGAAAACACTTAAACCAACGGCATCGCGCTGTTTCTTTAAAATATTCATCAAAACCGCCGAAGCCAGAACTGCAAATCCAATCTTCTTTTCATAAAATGGCTGATTCGATTTCAATTCCGGATAATGCATTGATGACGAATTATCTACAATCAAATGACAGCGTAAATTGGTTTCTTCCTCAAAACGTTTCGTATACAAACGATCGGTTTTGGCGAATAATTTCCAGTCTATATGTTTGGTGCTTTCGCCTGCGTTATAAACTTTATGCTCAGCAAATTCAGCCGAAAATCCATGAAACGGACTCTTGTGCATTCCCGATATAAAACCTTCCACAACCTGATTCGCCAGCATTTCGAGGTGCTGAAAACTGGAGACTTTCTCTATTTCCGATTCAATTTTCATTCGGTTTCTTTTTTTATGTTTTGTGCTTTATAAAGCAAATCTGTCGCCATGAATAATTTGCGTTTCAAGATCGGACTAAAATTAGGATTTTCTTTTAAGAATCGCTGTACTTCATCAAAAGCAAATTTCGAAGAATACTTCCCAATCGTATTGTCCAGCCAATCTTTCGGGAAGAAAATATCTCCCGTACGCTGAATTTCATCAACCAAATCTAATGAAAATCTAATATACTTTTGCGCACTTTCCTGACGAAGCGGATGATTTATATTGGCTAAACCTACAGAAACCCAAGATTCTTTCTCACGATTTGCATCGTCTTTTAAAGATTCCATAAAAGCATTTCGAACCGACTCATCTTTCGATAAAGAAGGAAGCAAGAATTCAAAACGTTTTTGTTTATCAGGATTTGTAAATGAAGTTCTTGTTTTCTCCAAGATTCCATCAGCCAGTGGATGTTTGAAAATCGCCAGATTCATAGCCATATTGGTATAATCGTCTTCATTTAATTTCAAATTCGGAATCGAAATTTCTCTATTCCAAACCTTATATAAACTGGCTTTTGCAGAATTGGAATAGGCAATTGAACTGAATAATCCGAACAATGTCTTTTTGATATTTGCAGATAAATTGGCCTGTAAACGATCATTTAAAACGCCTTCAAGCTGTTTCTGAACTTTATTTTGCTGTTTTTCAGTCAGAAAGCGCCAATAAATTGTATTTAAATTTCCTGTTGCAATTCGAAGAACCAACTCGTTTTCTTCCGATTGAATTCCTTTTAAAAAGCATTCAAAAGCTTTTTCTGGCGAAACATTTCCAATCAAAGTATTTTCATAAAGATTACTATAACTCGAAGCTCTAGCCATTTCATCTTTCAAAGAAGAAATATAATTTAAATTATTCCCGTCAAGCGGAAAAACGCCGTATCCAAAACCATTATAATTGTAAACAACAGCAATTGGTTTTTCAAGTCCGATGGCTTCTTTTACGACAGTATTTTTATCATTAATATTAACTGATAAAACTTTTACCTCTTTAGCATAAACCAACCCAATCTGAAAAATCTGAGGCCAGATATTCTCTGATTGGTCTTCTGCTTTTTGCTGAATTTCAAAACTTTTAATTCGGTTTTTAGAATCGTATTCAACTTTATCTGTAAAGATTGCTCTCCCCGATTTGTTAACCCAGACATCGCTCCATTTTTTCATATCAAGGGGAGTTTCAGCATCTAGAAGTTCTACGAGATTATTCCAGTCGGCGTTATCATTGGCGTATTTCTGAATATATTTTTGAATTCCTTTCTGAAAAGCTGCTGCCCCCATTGAAGCTTCCAATTGGCGCATCATGATTGGCGCTTTGTTGTAAATAATGGCTCCGTAAAGCGAACCTGCATTTTTTAAGTTTGCTAAATGCTGTTTGATTGGATGTGTTCCCAAAGATCGATCTTCCGCGTAAGCGCTAGGATAATGCGCGGTGAAAAACTGCAGATTATGATTGACTTTCGGGAAAATCGGATTCATGATTTTATCGGCCATGAAGTTGGCAAAAACCTCTTTCATCCAAACATCGTCAAACCATTTCATCGTAACCAAATCTCCAAACCACATGTGTGAGGTTTCATGTGCGATTAATTTGGCACGGTTTAATTTCTCCGTGTCAGTTGCGCTATTGTCCAAAAACAAAGTCGATTCTCTATACTGAATTGCACCAACATGTTCCATTCCGCCATACTGAAAAACAGGAATCGAAGCGAAATCCAGCTTTTGAAAAGGAAATTTATAATTGGTATATTTTTCTAAAAAGTCCAAAGATTGCTGATGTAGATTGAAAATAGTATCAGCGCTTACGCGAAATTTCTCTGGACTATTTTCACGATACAACATCGTCATTTCTAAACCTGGTTTCTGTGTAGTGCTTTTGAATTTTCCTGCTACAAAAGAGAATAAATACGTACTCATTTTATCTGATTCTCCAAAAGTATAAGCTGTGAAATCTCCTTTTTCGAGTTTTTCTACAACATCAGCTCCAGCCAAAACAGACCAATCTTTTGGTACAGAAAGACTCAGTTTATAAGTCGCTTTTAAATCGGGCTGATCCAAACAAGGAAATAAAGTACTCGCGCGATCTGGAACTAACAAAGTATACAAAAAATCGTCATTTCTGTTTAAAGATAAATTACCTGCAATAAATGAAATTGAAAATGTATTTTTTCCTGAAACCAAAGCCGAAACCGGAATTACAATATGTCCATTTTCATGAATAATAGAAAGCTTTTTTCCGTTTGCTTCAACTGTTTTTATGTTGGAAGTTTTCTCTTTAAAATCAAAAATCAAAGGCTGGCTTAAGTCAGATAAACTCAAATTTACAATCAAACTAGAATTTATATTTTCTGATTTCTGATTCGGAATTTCGAAAGACAAAATGTATTGAAGATCTGAAATCTGCTTTTTACGAAATTTCGCCAGCTGTTCTAAAACACCATTTTCTAATAATTCATTTTCTTTTACCTGAGAAAAACTATTGAAAATCAATATAAAAAAACAAAGAAAGCTGTAGAAAATTTTCATTTTTAAGGAATATAAGATTTGCTAAAATTAGCAAAAGCATTGATTTTTTACAAACAATTATCGCAACAACATTGCATTTAAAAATAAGATTTCTATATTTGCAACACTATTGCATTAATTCTGGGTGAAAATATCAGAAGTAATTTTAACGAATGAAAAAGAAGCTTAAATTTATAAATCTCTTCATGCCTTTGATTGTATTGTTCGCAATACTTTTTCCGGCTGTCCATTCGTATGAGCATATTTTGGACACTCATTCGCAGAAAGAGAAAATAGAATTTTCAGTTTCAGAAAAGCCACAATTCAAGGCCAAACTGCATTCGTTTCATAAATGTTCAATTTGCGATTTTAAGTTTAGCGCTGTTGGCACATTTGAATTTCATGCTTTTCAGTTTTTCAAGAATAATCCTGTCGTTAAACACATTAGTTTTTACAGCAAACCGCATTTTGCATTTTTTAAGGGCGCTCTTTTCTCACTTCGAGCCCCACCTTTTACATTTTAGTATTTTTTTGTGTTTCTCATTGTTTTGCAATTCGGCTATTTAGTTGTTTTTATGATTACAAAATCTTAATACATTCAACAGCTATTTTATTCATTTTAAGAATATAACGAAATGTATTGATATTGATATTGATATTGATATTGATATTGATATTGATATTGATATTGATATTGATATTGATATTGAAATAACTTTTTCTACACAAAAACTTCCAAATTTTTATCGATTAACATATTAGAACTAAACTTAATTCAGCTTTTAGTTACTAGTGTGCTGTTTGACTAGAGAAAAGATATATGTCGCCTCGCTGAGGCTTTTGCATAGGTCCTAAATTCTTTTTTACAAATATTTCGTCCCGCTGGGACTTACCCAAAAATGGCAAATATATTTCTACCAATATTTTGTCCCTCTGGGACTTATAAACTTTGCAATAGGCTTCTTATATAACCCAAATACCTTTATAAAATGATCAAAATCAAATCAGAAAAAATGAAAACAACAAAACTCATTCTGGCTTCGCTTTTTGCGGCAATTGCTTTTACAGGCTGCAGTAACGACGATTCAGAACAAGAACAAGCAATTCCTAAGATTGACAAAATCGAATTGGGTCTTAGCAACAGCGAAACAGCGACTATTGGCGCAGATTTCCATTTTAATGCAGAAGTGACTGCCGCTGATAAAATCGAAAATGTACAGGTAAAAATTGTGCAAAAAAACACCGAAACATATTCTAAAGTGTGGTCACACGAAATTACGTGGACACAATATGCGGGCGCAAAAAATGCAACGGTTCACAAACATTTTGACATTCCAGAAGATGCCGCAGAAGGAAAATACGACTTCATCATTATCGTAAACGATCAAAACGGAAGTAAGCTGGAAGTGAAGAAAAACCTAACGATTGTAAATCAAAAAATATGAAAAAACTAAAGCTTCTTTTAGGTGTTTTGACACTTGCCTTTATAACATCTTGTTCAAGCGATAATGCCGAAATCGACACCGAATATCCTGTGATTGACATCACTGGGGCAAATGCTTTTCCTATTCAATGCAGCACGATTGAACGCGGAAAGACCTTTACTTTCAAAGCCACTTTTAATGATAATGTCGAATTGGGTTCTTACAGTTTGGACATTCACCACAATTTCGACCATCATACGCATAGTACAGAAGTAAATACCTGCGAAACCGAAGCTGTAAAAAGCCCTGTAAAACCTATGCTTTTCATTAACAATTACACTATTCCAAATGGAATGAAAAGTTACGAAGCAACAGCACAAATCACCATTCCTGCCGATGTTGATCCGGGAGATTATCATTTTATGATCCGCTTGACGGACAAGGAGGGCTGGCAAACGCTGAAAGGCTTAAGTATTAAAATTTTATAAGATCAGATTAATGAAGAATGCCCTATCCATGTATTGGAAATATTGTTTTTTACTCATCGGTTTATTGGTTTCAGTTGAAGCTTTTTCTCAAAATCAGCCCTCGGAAAAAAAATCAGAAATTAAAGAGCTAGAGGAAGTTTTAATCAGCAATAATACCGTTCAGAAACGCAAAAAAGAAGAATCGCTAAATGTTGAAACAGTAAACAATAGCTTTATTCAGCGTAATCTTGGCGGAAGTTTGATGCAGTCTTTGCAGAAATTGCCAGGCGTTAAAACTATTTCGATTGGTTCTGGAGGTTCGAAACCGCTTATTCGAGGTTTGAGTTTCAATCAGGTTATTGTGGTCGAAAACGGATTGAAACACGAAGGCCAGCAGTGGGGCGCCGATCACGGATTGGAAATCGATCAATATGCTGTCAATCGGGTAGAAATTATAAAAGGCCCTTCTTCATTTATTTACGGATCTGATGCTGTTGGCGGTGCGATAAATATTAAACCGCTTCCTCTTCCGTCTCAAAATACTTTTGGCGGAAGCGTTGACCTTACCGGAAAAAGCAACAATGCACAATTTGGAAGTTCTATTAATTTATTCGGAAGAAACAAAAACTGGTTCTTTGATTCCCGTGTCACCACAATGGATTATGGCGATTATCGCGTTCCAACCGATGTGGTTCATGTATACAGTTATGCTGTTCCGTTGTACAAAAATCATTTGCGAAATACGGCTGGGAAAGAACTTGATTTTCATTTGAGCACGGGTTATTCGGGCGAGCATTTTAAATCGGTTTTCTATTTCAGCAATGTGCATACCAAAAGCGGATTTTTCGCGAATGCGCATGGACTCGAACCTCGAAATGTTGATCTGGAATTGCACGATAAATCGAGCCGTGATATTTTGATGCCGTATCAGCAAGTCAATCATTTGAAAGTGAGCAATACGACTTCTTTTCAATTGGGAAATCATGCTTTTGAGACGCAAATTGGTTTTCAGAATAACTTTAGAAGAGAATATAGCCATTATGTGAATCATGGTTATATGCCGGCAATTTATCCCGAAGACATGTACGCTCCTCAAGATTTGGAACGCCAATATGATAAAGATGTTTGGTCATTTTCTGCTAAAGATGAATTCCGATTGAATCGCCATCAAATTACTGTCGGAACCAATATTGCTGGACAGGAAAATGTCATTGGCGGATGGAGTTTTTTAATTCCTGCTTTCATGCAATTCAACGCTGGGTTATTTGCTTACGATAAAATTGAACTGAATGAAAAATGGTTTCTGCACGGCGCTATTCGTTACGATTACGGAAAAATTAGAATGAAATCGTATTACGATTGGTTTCAAAGTCCTGTATCTGAAAACAATCAGACGCAAATGGAATATTTACAGCGTTCTCAAGATTTGACTAAAACTTTTGACAGCTTTACGTGGTCGACTGGGGTAAATTACAATCCAGGAAATTTGACTTTGAAAGCTAATTTGGGTTCTAGTTTTAGAATGCCAATTGCTAAAGAACTGGCTTCAAACGGCGTAAATTATCATTATTTCAGATTCGAAAAAGGAAATCCAAATCTGGATGCTGAACGTTCGTATCAATTGGATTTGGGAATCGAATGGAATCAGCAAAACTGGTCTTTTCAGCTGACACCGTTTGTGAACTATTTTCCAAATTTCATTTATCTGAATCCAACCTCAGCTCATGATATTTATTATGGAGCAGGAAATCAGGTTTTTGAATACGAGCAAAGTAAAGTCTTTCGCTATGGTGCGGAATTCCAGACGCGCTATTATTTCCTAAAATCTTTAAGTGCAGAAATTAGTGCCGAATATCTTTATTCAGAACAAAAATCAGGAAGCAAAAAAGGCTATACGCTTCCATTCTCGCCTCCGCCTTCTGTTTTGTTGGGATTGAATTATGAACCGCAAATTAGCTTTTTAAAAGAACCTTATTTCTCTGTTGATTATCGTTTTACGGCACAGCAAAACAATATTGTTCCGCCTGAGAAAAAAACGGCTGAAAGTCATGTTTTTAATGTGGCTTTTGGCTCAAAAGTAAAATCAGGAAACCAAGACATCTCCATCAATATTCAGATCCAGAATTTATTCAATACAAAATATTTAAATCACACCAGCTTTTACCGTCTTATCGAGCTTCCGGAAGCGGGAAGAAACATCATTGTTTCTATGAAAATTCCGTTTTCCTTTTCGCGATAAGCAAACCATTCAAAACTCAATTATTTACAAATTTTAAATCCTTCATTACAATGAAAAACAAGTTTTACAAACTACTATTTTTATTTGCAGTTTCGCTTTTTGCGGTTTCGTGCAGCAACGACGATGACAACCACGACGATCACGATCATGACTATGACACTTCAGAAGAACATACTTTTGTTCGAGTTTTACTTTCTGACGAAAAAACTACGGAACTAACGCTTTTTGATCCGCATGAAGATAAAATCAGTTCTTTTACGGCAAAATTTGCTAAATCTTCTTTGTACACAACAGAATCTGGACGTTATGCAGGAATTGTTCACAGAGACAATAATTTCGTAGAAACTTTTGACAGCGGATTGGAATTACACGGCGATCACATTGATGTTGATGATGTTCCGAAATTTGGAATTTTAGCCACAAGCGCATTAAAACCAACGCATTTTAAAAGTAAAATTGGCGAAATCCTAACTTTTAACGACGGCGACGGAACGCTTTCTGTTGGTAAAGAAGCCGATGTAAACAAAGCTGGTGCAACATTCAAAACGATAAATTCAGGTTTATTGGCACATCACGGTGCAATGGCGACTTTTACAAACGGAACTTATGCCATTACGGTAAAAGATAATTCGGTTACGGGAACGCTTCCTGAAAAAGTAAAAATCATCGACAATACCGGAAAAACGCTTTTTGATGCTAAAATTCAAACAAAAGGAATTCACGGAAATGCCTCAGACGGTGTGTATGCTGTTTTTGGTTCGTCAAGCGGCATTTTGGTTGTAGAAAGCAACGGAAATCAAAAATTGATCAATCATCCAGAAGATTTTGGAACGGCTTGGTTTGGAACTATTTTAGAAACGGCTTCTGCTGGAAAATTCATTGGCTATACAGCCGCAAAAGGCGCATATTTAATTGATGTTGTGGCTAATACTGTAAAACCAATTATTCAGAACACAACCATTATGCAATGCAAAACAAGTTACGATCGTAAAAAACTGGCTGTTTTATTGCATTCTGGAGAATTTAAACTTTATGATATCAGCAGTTTGCAAGCGGTAAAAGAAACTAAAGCAACTGCAGAAACAGCTACAGATGCTACATTAAAACCTCAAATGGCAGTTACAGACCGTTTTGCTTACATTACTTCGCCAACCACTGGAGAATTAGTGCGAGTAAACCTTACTACATTGGAAATTAAAAAGACTAAAGTTTCTAGTACGCCTTATATGATTACGGTTTTGGGTTATGAAAACAGCGAAACTCACAGCCACTAATTAATTTTCGAACAACTATTGCAATTATTTTAACACATAGAAACATAGCTTATCTTTGAGTATAGAGACGTTTCACTTATTTAAAACCACATAGCTATGTGTAAAAACTAGTTTTCTCTAAACTCTTTTATGAGCATAAAATCTATGTTTCTATGTGTTTAAAAAATTCAACACATAAAAAAGGTCCAACTTTCGTCGGACCTTTTTTATATTAATCGTAATCTAAGATTACAATAAAGCGTCTAAACTATCTGCGTAGGCCTGTTTCGGAGCTACTCCTACTTGTTTTCCTACTACTTCACCATTTTGAAACACCAAAACGGTTGGTATGTTACGCACACCATATTTTGCAGCAAATTCTTGGTTAGCATCTACATCTACTTTACCAACAACTACTTTACCAGCGTACTCTTCGCTTAATTGGTCAATGATTGGACCAACCATTCTACAAGGACCACACCATGCTGCCCAAAAATCCACCATTACTGGTTTATCTGATTTTAAAACTACTTCATCAAAAGTAGCATCTGTTATTGCTAATGCCATAATATATTAAGATTAAAATTAGGTTCGAAATATTAACTTTCAAACTACAGTACAAATTTAAAAATTTAAAATAAATCAAACACCATTACTAAATTAGTTTTCATTATAAATGTATTGTCAATAATTATAAACTGTATAACGCTAAATTTACAATTTATTTACCTGAAAATCAAACCAATAAACTTTTTAGCATTTTTTTAGTATCTTTAGTATATCCAAAAATACGATTAACATGAAAGAAACTTTATCCAAAACAAAATCCTTTCTGCAATCTGATTCTTTTAAAAAATATGCCAAACGTTTTGGATATTTTATTCTTGGCCTAATCGCGATTCTTCTACTTGCCTGCGGGGGTTTGTCAATATATTTCAACCGAAATAAAGCCGAAATTATTGCCAAAGTCAATACCAAAATCAACGAAAATATAAATGGCAAATTTCATATTGGCGATTTTCATTATAAGTTTCTAACGGGTTTCCCAAACTTCACATTGGCGCTGAATGATGTCGAAATAAAAGACAATCAATGGCAAAGCCACAAACATACTTTGCTGAGAGCAAAAGAAATTGAAGCGCGTTTGAATATTTTGAGTTTATTGAAACACGAAATCAATATTCATAAAATCTTAATCAACGACGCTGATATTTATATCTACAAAGCCGAAAACGGTTATTCTAATGCCAATATTTTTAAACCCAAAAAGAAAAAGCCTCAAACCGATAAAGAAAAGCCCGAAACTACGATTGATGAAGTAAACCTCAACAAAGTTCATGTTATTATTGACAATCATTTGGGACATAAATTGTTTGATTTTGATGTGGCGAGTTTAGATTCAAAAGTAAATTATGAAGATGACAGCTGGCAGACCAATTTGTTTTTGAAAACTAAAATTAATAGTCTTGCCTTTAATACCGTTCACGGAAGTTTTGCCAAAGAAAAAGTTCTCGAAGGCAATTTTGACATTTCGTATGCCGAAGCCAATCAGAAAATAGATATTAAAACCAAAGGACTTAAAATTGGTTCTGATGTTTTTAATATTATCGCTTTCTTTAATATCGGAAAAAACAATTCGCTTTTTGGAATCAATATCGGAACGGATATTTTATGGCGAAATGCTTCCGATTTATTATCAGCAAACATTAGCTCGAAACTCAACCAATTCGACATCAAAAAACCGATTAAGGTAAACTGCGACATCAAAGGCGATTTGAATGTCGAGGGCGATCCGAAAATTGTGGTTCAAGCAGATGTTCGCGATAACGAATTAACGATTCCTGACGGTTTGTTTACCAATTGCACTTTTAAAGGAATTTTTACTAACACTTTTAAACCCGAAAAGGAGTCCAGCGATCCAAATTCCGCTATTATTCTCACCCATTTTAAAGCCGAATACGAAAGCATTCCGTTAAAAATTGCGCAAGCCGTAATTAATAATCTTGAAAAACCAATTGCCACCGGAGTTGTAAATGCCGATTTTGACATTTCGAAACTCAACGGAATGACGAATGAAAAAATTCTTCATTTTGAAAGCGGTCATGCCAAAGCCAATTTGAAATTTCAGTTTGATATTGTCGATTTGTACATCAATAAACCCAAATTTACAGGCGATGTTGATATTGCTGATGCAACATTCGATTATCTTCCGAAAAGAATTCATGCCGAAAAAACTGCGGTGCAACTGTCCTTTACACAAGAGGCGCTTTACATTAAAAAAATAGCCTACAAACACAAAAAGAACATTATTCGTATTGACGGAAAAATCGATAATTTCTTGAATCTCTATTACGACGCACCAGAAAAAATGGTTGTAAATTGGAATATCTATTGTCCAAATATTGACGTAAAACAGTTTTTGGGCGTTTTGCAAAATTCGCCGAAACAAAAAGTGGCAGTAAAAAAAACCGTTAAGCAAAATGTCAATTTTACGAACCAATTAAGATCGGTAATCGAAAAATGTACCGCTGTAATTAATCTCAAAGCCGATAAAATCACGTATGGCGCACTGACGGCAACCCATACGCAGGCTACACTGCAAATGCTAAATTCTAAAATCCTGCTTAAAAACGGAACATTAAATACTTCTGGCGGAAGCATAAACTTTAGCGGTTCTGTTGAGCCAAGCGGAAATCGTTATGTTTTTACTTCAAACGCGCAGGTAAACCGTGTAGATATTGCAAGTTTTTTAAGGTCTTTCAATAACTTCGGAATCAAATCTTTCAGTCCGAAAAACATCCGAGGGCGATTAACTAGCAATGCCAATGTTGCTGGTTTAATGAGCAGCACAGGCGATTTGATCATGAATTCTATGAAAGGAAAACTCGATTTTAATGTCAACCAAGGTGCCTTAATCAATTTTGAACCGATTATGAAAGTCGGCAAATTTGCTTTTCCGCTTCGCGATGTTGAGAATATTACTTTCAGCGATTTATCAGGCTCGCTCAATCTTCGCGGAGAGCAAATCGATGTCAATAAACTCACCATAAGTTCCAGCGTTCTTAACATGGATGCAGAAGGTGTTTATTCTTTCGGCAGAGGCACCAATCTCGCGCTTACCGTTCCGCTAAGAAATTCTAAAAACGACGCCAAACTCGCCACCAAAGAAGAACGAAAAGCCGTTCGCGAAAAGGGCATTGTCCTGCATTTGATTGCTTATGATAATGAGGGAAAAATGAAGGTTAAGTGGGGGAAGAAGGATAAGGGGTGATTTCATTTCTTTGAGCAATTTCACATTTTTGTCATTCCGAGGAACGAGGAATCACACTCGAAACTCGACAAAGATTGGAGAATTTCTTTGCGGAAATACTAGTGTGATTCCTCGTTCCTCGGAATGACAAAACTTACTTAATAATTTATTCTTTATATTTACTGAAGAACAAATTATCCAAAAAATGCCACAACTTAAACCAACACGTAGACTATGGTCTCGTGAAGAATTAATCCTTGCATTTAATTTATATCTCAAAATTGAATATGGGAAAATTCATGATCAGAATCCAGATGTAATTCAATTAGGAAACCTTATTGACAGAACGCCAGGTTCAATATCAATGAGATTAGCAAATTTTGCAAGCATTGATCCCTTTCACCAAGAAAGGGGTGTAGTAGGTTTAAAAAATGCAATGAATCAAGTTCAACCGATTTGGGATGAATTTTTCGAAAATAAAGAAGAATTATTGTTTCAAAGCGAAGAAATCTTAGCTCAAAAAGAAAATACTCCTCTTCGAAGCAAATACAAAGATATTCTTGAAGATTTAAAAGATTTAAAGGGAGAAACTGTTCTTCGTGAAGTAAAAACTAGAGTAAATCAATGCGTTTTTAGAAAAATAGTTCTAGCAAACTATGCACACAAATGTGCAATCACCCGAATTGATATTCCAGAATTATTGTTTGCTAGTCATATTGTACCTTGGTCAGCAGATGAAAAATATCGTTTAGAGCCTGAAAATGGTATTTGTTTCTCAGCGCTTTATGACAAAGCCTTTGACAAGGGTTTAATCGGAATTAATACAGATCTTAAAATCATATTTTCTGATTCATTAAAAAAGAAAAAAGATACCGAATACTTTCAGAAATATTTTGCTCCTATTGAAAATCAAGAAATACTTAAAGCCCAAAAATATTTACCGAGGAAAGAATTTTTAGAACATCATTTAGATACAATTTTCAATAAATAAGTTTCATAAAAAAAGCCACTTTCTCAAGTGGCTTTTTCTCATTTCTTACTCAATCCCCAGATAAGGATCAAGAATTTCTGCTAATTCATTTAGCCAAAAGAAACCATCTTCAATATTTACGGTTTCAGTTTTCATAAATCCATCTTCTCGTATGGCATTTAACGCAATTAGGAAATTTACTTGCCTAATGGTTTTTGCCATACTTTTGGAATCAATTGAATTGTTGAAGAATTCTGTTAACCTCAATTCGGTTTCTTTGGAAAGGGTGTTTGTACTCATAATTTTGCATTTAGGAATTATAAAACCCGCATAGCTTAGGTGTCCTACGCTGCAAAGAGCGTTGCGATTGTTTCCAATATCGCCACCATACCATACGGGCAAGAAGTTTTTTTTGTATTCATATATTTTGCATTTAGGAACTCCAAATATATGAAAAACAAAAATTAATTGTAGGTTTTTTCTTTATTTTAAAAATAAGATACTATAAGTATATTTTCTGCCAATCGAAATTACAAAATTGAAAAAATAAATCTCAGATAATTCATAATATTTCCTTAACTCACTTGCCTTTTTCCGCCAAAATGGATAAGTTTGAGAATGAATCATTAAATTTTATTTGTTATGAAAGTACAAATCAACACCGACAAAAACATTGAAGGAAGTGCAAGATTAGAAAGTTATTTTTCTGGAGAAATAGAGAAAAGCTTAGATCGTTTTCAAGATAAAATTACTCGTGTAGAAGTTCACTTTGGAGACGAAAACGGGGAAAAGTTTAGCTTGCATGACAAAAAATGTGTGATTGAAGTTCGTCCTGTAAAACTACAGCCAATTACGGTTACAGAACATGCCGAAACACTCGAAAAAGCTTTCAGCGGTGCATTGGCCAAAGTGAAAAAATCGTTGACTACGACTTTCGAAAAAATAAAAACACATTAATATTTTAAACCATATAAGTGATATAAGTTCATTTTAAGTTTACTGGAAAATTTTATATCACAAAAAAAGCGAAGCACTTTTAGTACTTCGCTTTTTTTTGTGTGAAAATCTTAAATTCTCTTATATCACTTATATTTAAAGAATGACAAAGGTGCAAAGTGACAAAGTGACAAAGGAAAAAACTTAGAACCTTTGCTACTTTGCACCTTTGTCACTTTTCTATTATTTAGGAAGAGGAGCTCCAACTGCAATATCGCAACGGTGACCTGGTTTTCCATGTGGTGGATTCATTCCTTCTGCAACTGTCGCCTCATTTCCTTCTGTGCTTAACAACGCTGGAACTGGGTTTGATGCTGGAGGAGTAACGCTAAAGTTTTGAGTAACTGTTCCGCTTTGAGCCGTATTTGTGGTTGTCGGAGTTGCTGTCGCTTTAGGCGAGTTTAGAGGCGCTCCAACAGGAATATCACATCGATGTCCTGGCTGTCCGTGTGGCGGATTCATTCCTTTTGCCACTTTAACTGGCGCGGCAGTTGTAGTCGTAACCATTTTCTGCTGATTCGGATTTATCTGTACGGTTTGTCCTTGAGTTGCTTGAACTTGCTGTGTCGGCGCAGAATTTAAAGGCGCTCCAACTGCAATATCGCAACGGTGGCCCGGCTGTCCGTGCGCAGGATTAATTCCTTTGGTATCGCTTAAAACTGTATTTGGATTTGCTGCAGGATTTTGCACCACTGGCGCAGCAGGTTTAGTTGTATCTTTTGCAAGTCCTAATCTTACTAATTCGGAAGTTGCTGTACTTTCTTGCGGTTCTAATTCCTTTTTACAGGAAACGAACAATAGAGAAGTTACAGCGAGTGAACTTATAAGTAATTTTGCCTTCATGACTGGGGTATTTGTATTGATGAATCAAATATAGTGGTTTTTTGAGAGATTAAATGACATGAATATTGTTAATGATAATTTAATGAGGTACAAAGGTACATAGTCATTAGGCATCCTAAAATAAACTTTGCGCTTTGGTGCCTTTGTGGCAATAATTGGTTTTTTTTTAGTTTTCTTATATCACTTATATGGTTCAAAAAAATTATACCTTTAAAGTCAAATAACATATCTCATGAAAAAAATACTTTTACTTCTTGTATTCGCTGCAACTTTTGCAAATGCACAAACCGACAAAAACAAAATCAATCAAACTCTTGACGCGTGGCATAAAGCTGCGGGCGAGGTAAAATATGATGCTTACTTTAATGTATTGGCAGACGATGCAATCTACATTGGAACTGATGCAACTGAAAATTGGACTAAAAAAGAATTTGCTATCTGGGCAAAACCATTTTTTGATAAAGGAACAACTTGGAATTTTAAAGCCTTAGAGCGTCATATCTTTTTTGGTAAAAGCGGAAAAATTGCTTGGTTTGATGAATTACTAGACACGCAAATGAAAATCTGTCGCGGTTCTGGAGTCTTAATAAAAGTGGGGAACGAATGGAAAATTCAACATTATGTTTTATCCATGACGATTCCGAATGACGAAGTTGATGCTGTAACTAAGATAAAAGCGCCAATTGAAGACGCTTTGATTGCGAAACTTCAGAAAAAATAAAACATTTTACGGTTTTCTTATTATAAACGTAACTTTTTGAGCATATTAGAAGCGATGTTAGCAGATTAATTTTAATTAATTCGGCAAAAACAGCGCTTTTTTGTAACTTTAGAATAAGATACTGTCAAAAAAATGAGCTGTATTTTACAAAATTGATCAAAATAAAACCCATACCTCTATTTTAACAGCCTTTAAAACAAGAATCTTTATTTTTTTCTAACTTTGACCCCAAAAAAAATAGGGTTAAACAAAGTATTTTAAAAATGAAAATAGAAAAACGCTGGATTATCTCCTTTATCATGATAAGCGTCGTATGTACGATAGGGGCATTTTGGCCAACAGTTACAGAAAATAATTATGTTTTATCAGAATTCGGAACTATAGATCATATCGTTCCTGCTGATGTTGCTTGGATGCTTACTTCGAGCTGTTTAGTTTTAATTATGACACCAGGATTGTCTTTCTTCTATGGTGGAATGGTTGGCAAGAAAAACGTTATTTCGACCATGCTACAAAGTTTTATCTGTTTGGGTGTCGTTACACTTTTATGGGTTGTCGTAGCTTTTAGTTTGGCTTTTGGAGAACCGGTTGGTTTTGGTTCTGGAGATCATTTTTATAGCTTTTTCGGAAATCCGACTACTTTTGCTTTTATGGATTATGTTGGTGTTCTGCCTCATAAACAATTGGCCAATACGATTCCGTTTATGCTTTTTGCTTTGTTTCAGATGAAATTTGCCATCATTTGCCCTGCAATCATTACGGGTTCGTTTGCTGAGCGTGTTCGTTTTATTTCTTATTTAGTTTTCATTAGTTTATTCACGATATTCATTTATGCTCCTTTATGTCACGCAGTTTGGTACCCAACAGGTGTTTTAGGAAGCTATTTTGGTGTTAAAGATTTTGCAGGAGGAACTGTGGTGCACATGAGTTCTGGTTTTGCAGCTTTGGCAGGCGTTATTGTTTTAGGAAAAAGAAAAAATAGCCAGCATATTCCAACCAATATTCCGTTTGTATTATTAGGAACGGGAATGCTTTGGTTCGGCTGGTTCGGATTCAACGCTGGATCTGCTCTTGCTGCCAATGGAACTGCAGCTATGGCTTTTGCAACCACGACAACTTCATCGGCTGCAGCCATGTTAACTTGGATTTTCTTTGATAGAATGAATGGAAGAAAAGTTTCTGCTCTTGGAGCATGTATTGGAGCTGTTGTGGGTCTTGTTGCCATTACACCAGCTGCCGGATTTGTTTCGGTGCCAGAAAGTATGTTCTTCGGTTTTATTACGGCTTTGGTTTCTAATACAGCTGTAAACTGTAAATATTCTAAAAAATTCGACGATACACTTGATGTTTTTGCTTGTCACGGTGTTGGCGGAATTATGGGAATGATTCTAACTGCTATTTTCGCTCACGGCGAAGATGCAAGCTTACTTCACGGCGGATGGAATGTTTTCGGACATCACATGATGGCGTTGGTTTTAGTTTCGATTTTTACTTTCTTCGGAGCTTATTTCTTGTTCAAAGTAACCAATTTCATTATTCCTCTGAGAGTTTCAGAAGAATCAGAACACATCGGATTGGATTTATCTCAACATGATGAATCACTTGATCCAAAATTAAAACCAATTACAGAACCTCATTACGGTTAATATTATTTTTTCCGCCACGAATTCACGAATTATTTTTAAAATAAAATTCGTGAATTCGTGGCGGAAAACTTTTTAAACCTAATTACGCTATTTTCATTCGTTTATATTCCTTAATTTTGCCGAAAATTTTTGTAAAAGTGGGAAGTAAAAATAAACTAAAAAGATTCAGAGAAAACGAAACATTTCAAAACGTTTTTCAACCAACCAGAGAAGAAGTTGTAGGTGATTTAATGCCTTTAAAAGGAAAATGGAATTCTGATTTCTTTAAAAATGATAATCCATTAGTTTTAGAATTAGGATGTGGAAAGGGAGAATATTCTGTTGGATTAGCAGAAAGATATCCTGACAAAAATTTTATCGGAATTGACATTAAAGGTGCTCGTTTCTGGCGTGGTGCTAAAACTGCTGTAGAAAACGGTCTTCATAATGTAGCTTTCGTTCGCACGCAAATCGAATTGATCAATCATATTTTTGCTGAAGGCGAAGTTGACGAAATCTGGATTACTTTCCCAGATCCGCAAATCAAATACAAAAGAACCAAACATAGAATGACGAATTCTGAGTTTTTGAAATTGTACAAAAAAATCCTGAAAAAAGACGGTGTCGTAAACCTTAAAACCGATAGCGAATTTATGCACGGCTACACTCTTGGATTGCTTCATGGCGAAGGTCACGAGGTTTTGTATGCCAACCATAACGTATATAAAAACGAAGGAAGCCCTGAAGTTGTGACTTCTATTCAGACTTTCTACGAAAAACAATATTTAGAAATTAATAAGGCAATTACGTATATTCGTTTCAAAATTAAAGACTAACTTTAATTTTGAAACCTTTATCTAACCCATTTTAATAGCTAAATGACCTACCTTACTCCTTTACTTTCGGGCTTTATTGCCGCTGCCATTGGAACTATTCCGCCAGGATTGCTCAATATGACGGCTGCCAAAATAAAAATGAAAGAAGGAAAAAAGAATGCTCTGTCGTTTGTAATTGGTGCGGTTTTAATTATTTTTTTTCAGGCTTACATTGCGGTATTGTTTGCTCGTGTGATAGACAATCGCCCAGATGTTGTAATATTATTGCGTGAAGCTGGTTTTATCATTTTTTCGATCTTAACCATTTATTTTTTCTTTTTTGCAAAAGATCCAATAGCAAAGAAAAAAACGAAACTAAAGAAGACCAGCAAAAAAAGCAGTTTCTTTCTCGGAATGCTGCTTTCGGGATTAAACTTCTTTCCTATCCCGTATTATGTTGTAATAAGTGTAACGCTTGCTTCATATCATCTTTTCGTATTCGAAAACACTATTATTCTAACCTTTGTATTGGGCTCGGTTCTTGGAGCTTTTGCAATTTTATATAGTTATATTGCTTTCTTTGGAAAAATAGAAAAGAAAACCGATTATTTCATGCGAAACATGAATACCATTATCGGAACTATCACAGGATTGGTTGCACTTGCGACACTTTTTAATATCTTGAATTACTACTTCGGATAAATAAACCTAACCATTAAGAGATTAAGAAAAATTAAGTTTTTATTTTTATTAACTTCATATCGGAATGGTAAAAATATTTTAAAATGACTGAAGAAAATTTTTTCGAAAGAGTGTATGTAATCGTCAGACAAATCCCATTTGGAAAAGTTACTTCTTATGGCGCTATTGCAAAAGCTTTAGGTGCTGCCCGCTCAGCAAGAATGGTGGGCTGGGCAATGAATGCCTGCCATAATATGGACGATGTTCCTGCGCACCGAGTTGTAAACCAAAAAGGACTACTAACAGGAAAGCATCATTTTGACGGAACCAATTTAATGCAGCAACTTTTAGAAAATGAAGGAATTAAAGTAGTCAACAATCAGATTGTAGATTTTGAAAAGCATTTCTGGAAACCGGAAGTCGAATCGTAAAAATCATTTATACCATATAAGTGATATAAGTTCATTTTAGAAGAAAGAATTTATATTTTTATTTTTCTCTCGCAGATCTAGCCGATTTTCTTTTTTTTTAAAATTCAAAATCTGCCGAATCTGCAAAATCTGCGGGAACCAAAAACTTTGCGCCTTTGCGGCAAACCTACTAAATCAAACAAATCACAAAACTTGTTTTATCTTCATCCGTTTGATAGCTTAGATAACCTCCATGTGCTTCTATAATATTTTTAGAAAGCGTTAATCCAATTCCCGCTCCATCTTTTCTAGTGGTAAAAAACGGAAGAAAAACTTTATCTCGAATCTCAGCATCAACCCCTTTTCCATTATCGGCAATCACAATAAAAAAGCGATTGTTTTCAGTATAACTCGAAATTAGTAGTTTCTTTTCTGTTTTTTCTTTTAATGCATGAATACTATTGGTAATCAAATTGATAATCACTTGCTCCATCTGATTTTTATCAATCATAATAGAACGTGAACTGTGTATTTCATTTATCAATTCGATTCCTTCGTCTTTCAAGATCGGACTCATAATTCGTAAACAATCTTCAAATAAAGCATTAATTGGCGTCATTTGCTTGTTTGGCGTTGGCAGCATTGCCAGTTTACGATAATTCTCCACGAAAAACTGCAAATGATCACTTCTATTGATAATGGTTGAAATACTGCTTTTGATGTCTTCAAAATCATCTTCTTCTAATTCTTCCTGATCTACAATATGAAGCAAATTCTGCGAAAGCGCACGAATCGGCGTTAAAGAATTCATTAATTCATGCGAAATAATCTTCATTAAATTAATCCATGCTTCTTTTTCTTTTTTCTCGATCACTCGCTGAATGCTATCTAGCAAAATGATAAAATACTCTTTATTATACGTTTGAGTATGCGAAGTCTGAAGCATAAAAGTCTGAAGGTCTTGATCTTCAATTTTGATAGAAATAGCAGTCTTAAGTTCTGTAAAACCAACCTTTTCAATCTCACTGCACAAACTCGGAATATAGTTTTTAAGATATTGCCAATGGCTTACTTTTGGCACTTTGAAGAGATTTGAAAAACAGTCATTCATTATAAAAACAGACCAAGAATCGTTTTCTTTCTCTAAAATTAAGGCTGCAGTATCTATACTGTTCAAAATCGAACGATAGATTATTTCTTTGGAAGTCTGTTCTTGTCTCTGTGTCTTTAATGTATCATACAATTGGTAGAGACTGTTGAAATTATCTCTTTTATGCTCTTCCGGAAAATGGGCAGAAAAGTCATCATGCAAAATTGAGTGTATGGTTTTATCATAAAACAGCAACTGATTTTTGACGAAAAAATACATTTCGAAAAGGAAAATCAAAACGAAAACTCCAGCCAAAATACCATTGAATCGAAATCCTTTATAAAACAATAAAGCACTGCAAAGAAAGAGTGCCATGACAAACACTACTCTTACGAACAACGCGTTATAAAATTTCCAGTTTTTCATTTAGTTTTTTTGTTTGCCACTCCCGATAGCTATCGGGATAAAAAGATTAAAGTTTTTTTTATCTGCTAAATTTGCAAAATCTGCGTGAAACTAAAATTTAAGATAAAGTAAAAATCTTAACTCTTGCTTCTTTTTCTCTAATTCTTCAAATCGTATTTTTCTATTCTTCTGTATAATGCAGCGCGCGACAAACCAAGTTCTTCAGCCGTTTTACTGATGTTCCCGTTGTGTTTGAACAATGCTTTTTCAATGGCGCCTTTTTCCATTTCCGATAATGGATTTTCATCATTTTCTTGAATTTCCTCAAAATCCAAAATATCTAAATCCATTACCGAAATGGTATTGTTTTCAGCCAAAATCAAAGCGCGTTCGATTTTGTTTTCCATTTCGCGGACATTTCCTTTCCACGGATATTTTTCCAGATATGGTGCCGCATTTTCCTCAAAATGCCAGTTTTCCTGATTGTATTTTTCAGCAATCTGTTCCAGAATAAAGTTTGCCATTGGTACAATGTCATCTTTTCTTTCGCGAAGAGATGGAAGATTTATTTCCATTGTATTTATTCTGTACAATAAATCTTCACGGAACGTTTTATTCTTTACCTCAGTTTTTATATCACTGTTTGTAGCTGCGATTACGCGAACATTCAATGGTCTTGGCTTGCTTTCGCCCAAACGCGTTACGGTTTTGGTTTGCAAAACATGCAATAATTTAGCTTGAAGATGTAGCGGAATATTCCCAATTTCGTCTAAAAAAATAGTTCCGTTTGAAGCATTCTCGAAACGGCCTGGAGTATCGATTTTAGCATCTGTAAAAGCACCTTTTGCGTAACCGAAAAGTTCGCTTTCAAATAAATTATCACTTAACGAACCCAAATCTACATGCACAAAAGGCTGGTTTCTTCTTTCTGAATGCTGATGAATATATTCTGCAAAAACATACTTTCCTGTTCCGTTTTCGCCCAAAATCAAAACATTGGCATCTGTTCGGGCCACTTTTTCGGCTATAGAATACGCTTGCTTTATTTTTGCCGAAGTCCCGACAAAATATTTTTTCTCGGTCTTTTCTAATTTTTCTGAAGTTGTTTTTTTACTGTTTTTTCTGCTTTCGATAACTGCTTTATCAATAACTTCTAACAGTTTTTCGTTGTTCCAAGGCTTTAGAACATAATCAAAAGCTCCAATTTTAATGCCTTCTACAGCAGTTTCAATTTTTCCAAAAGCGGTCATTAAAATCACAATAGTTTGTGGAGAAAGCTCTTTAATTTCTTTCAGCCAATGAATTCCTTCGCGCCCGTCTTCAAAACCAATTCGGTAATTCATATCCAGCAAAACCACATTTATGTCATTTTCGCTTAAAATTGAAATGATTTTTTTGGGACTATTGGTTGTAAAAATGGTTTCGAAATGCTTTTTAAGAATCATTTTTGCAGAAAAAAGAATTTCTTCCTGATCGTCGACAACTAATATTTGGGCTAGTTTTTTTCTCATGTGGTCTTTTTTCTGTCCGCTTACGAACGGTCAACTGTTCATTATCGGACACTGCTTTTTTGAAGTGTTTTCTGAAGCCTCTTTAAAATCAATACTTTACAAATAATAAATTCTATGGCACAGTATTTACCTATTGATTATCAGTAAAATATTTAAAAAAATGGACACGATAATTCCTCGTAAAAATAAAAAATTTAGATATCTCGCAATAGCAATTGCTGTTTTTTTAGTTTTGCTTACCATCTCGGTTTTCGCTTTTAACACCAAAAGAACTTTAAATGTAAAAGCAGACGAATTGGTAATTCAAAAAGCGGAAAAAGCTTTTTTTGAAGATTTTGTCGTTTTTCAGGCAAAAGTAGAACCTTTGAATGTTATGCTGGTAAACGTTACCGAAGGTGGTTCTGTAAAAGAGATTTTTGTAGAAAATGGCGCAATGGTCACCAAAGGGCAATCTCTGGCTCGTTTGTATAATCCGAACACAGAATTGAATTATCTGACTCAGGAAACTGCTATTATTGAGCAAATCAACAATTTGAATACGGGGAAATTAAACATCCGAAATCAGGAATTAAACTTAAACAAAGATTTAGTTTTAATTGAACATGATTACAACGATGCCAAAAGATTGTACGATATGAATGCAAAGCTGTACGAGAAAGATGTAATTTCTAAAAATGACTGGAATACTTTTAAAGAAAGCCTTCGTTTTCAAGAAGAACGTAAAAAAACAATTCAGCAGAGCATTCAAAAAGAAAAACAAAGCAATCAGGTTCAGATTTCTCAAATAAACCGTTCGATCCAGACTATGGAAAAGAGTTTGGATATTCTTAGAAATAACAAAAAGAACTTTTTAATCACAGCGCCAGAAACAGGTCGACTGACTTCTTTTGAACCTGTTCTAGGGAAGACTTTTCAGGCAGGCGCAAGTATCGGAAAAATTGATTCTAATAAAGGATACAAATTGACTGCCGAAGTTGACGAATTTTATTTGGAAAAACTTAGAGAAGGATTAAAAGGACAAGTGGAATTTAAAGGCAAAAATCTTGAAGTTATTGTTACTAAAGTAATTCCAGAAGTTAAAGGCGGAAGATTTACCGTAGAATTGGCTTTTGCATCGAAAGAAAATATTGTGCTTCAGGATGGACTTAGCTTTGGCGTAAAATTGATTTTATCTGAAAAGAACAAAACTTTAGTTATTCCGAGAGGCGCTTTTAATCAAGAAGCAGCCGGAAAATGGATTTTTGTAGTAAACGGAAATAAAGCCGTAAGAAGAAATATCAAATTAGGACGCGAGAATCCTTCTTACTACGAAGTTTTAGAAGGCTTAAAAGAAGGCGAATCTGTAGTCACTTCTTCTTATACCGATTATATAGATATTGAAGAGCTTTCTCTTGAGTTGCAGTCACAGTAGACAGTCGCAGTTTTACAATTCACAATTCACAATTCACAATTATAAAAGATCAATCATCAATCAAAAAACGATTTTAATAACATTTCAAAACCTTAAAAAATTATGATCACAATTCAGAATTTAACCAAAGTTTTTAGAACAGAAGAAATAGAAACTGCTGCTTTGAGCGGTATCAATTTAGAAATAAAAAAAGGTGATTTTCTAACTATCATGGGGCCTTCGGGCTGTGGAAAATCGACTTTATTAAACATAATCGGTCTTCTTGACGGCGCTAGTGGCGGAAGCTACAAATTACTAAATCAAGAAATGATTGGTTTGAAAGAAAAAGGAAGAGCGCAGGTGAGAAAAGAAAACATTGGTTTCATTTTTCAAAATTTCAACCTAATCGATGAGCTTTCTGTTTACGATAATATCGAACTGCCTTTGCTTTATAACAATGTAAAAGCTTCTGAAAGAAAACAAAAAATTGAGGCTATTGCTGAGAAACTTAATATCTCTCATCGTTTGAAGCATTTCCCGCAACAGCTTTCTGGAGGTCAGCAGCAGAGAGTTGCCGTTGCAAGAGCTTTGGTAAATGATCCGAAAATTATTTTGGCCGATGAGCCGACCGGAAACTTAGACAGTAAAAACGGCAATGAGGTAATGGAGCTTTTAACCGATCTACATGCTAAAGGCGCTACTATTTTGATGGTTACCCACTCTGATTATGATGCTTCTTTTTCGCAGAGAACCATTCATATGAAAGACGGAGTTATATTTTCTGAAAAGTTAAACCAACGAAATGTTGATGTTTTTATGGACGCTAAATAATAAAGTGATGATTAAAATTATTGTTACTGCACTTGTAGTTCTGGTAGAATTAGTGTGCAAAATATTTACTATGATTTAAAACCGAAAGGTTTCGAAAAAAACTGCCATATCAACTATAAAAATATATATCAAAATGATTTTTAACTGGTTTAAAATATTTATATATCATTTAAAACAAAGCAAACTGTTTTCGTTTTTAAATGTTCTGGGATTAAGCATCGGAATTGCTTCAATTATTTTTGCCATTCTTTACTGGAATAATGAGCATTCTTACGACCAATGGAATCCGGAAAAAGAAAACTCTTATTTGGTTCTTAACAAAATTGGCTCGGGAGACATTTGGGCTTCCAATTCGATTCCTTTTGGAGAAACTTCCAAAGCAAGCATACCAGAAATTGAGGAAATATGCTTTATGAACAACTGGTACGACGAAGAAGTGATCAAATATAAAGATCAAAAACTGTTGACTAAAAACATTATGGTTTCTGATGAAAATTTCTTCGACTTTTTCCCTTTCGAAATCGTAAAAGGTGCCAAACAGAATATCCTAAAAGAAAAAAATAGTGTAGCCATTTCTACTGAACAAGCCGAATTGCTTTTTAAGAATGAAGATCCTATTGGAAAATCTATTTCATACAATAATAACATTTACACTGTTAAGTCGGTTTACCGATTAATTAAACCTTCATCAATTGAGCCAACTTACGTTTTTAGCGGTGTAAAAAGAGAAGGAGATTTAAATAGCTGGGGGAATTTTAATTATGGCTTAATGGTCAAAATTAAAGATGGAGTTGATCCTGCTCTTGTTTTAAAGAAAATGCAGAATGTAGTTTATATAAACAGAACGGTAAAAGATGCTAAAGAAAGCGGGCAAACTGTCGAACAATATATTAAAGAAAATGGTGAAGTAAAAGTAATTATAGACCAACTGAAAACATCTCGTTTGCACGGTACAAAAAGTTCAGGAGGGAAAAATTTTCCAGAAGGTTATGGCAATTTAAAATTGCTTTATATTATGCTAGGTTTATCTGTTTTGATTTTAGTTTTATCATTGGTAAACTATATCAATTTGGCGACAGCATCGGCAATAAAACGCGCCAAAGAAGTTGGAGTACGCAAAATCGTAGGCGCCTCTAAAAACCAGATTATTGCTCAGTTTATTTTTGAAACTGCCATAATCGTAACATTAGCCATTTTATTTGCTTTGGCTATTGTAGAACTATCATTGCCTTACTACAACAACTTCCTGAACAAAACACTAACTATAAATGGCAGTGAATTCTACCTGCAGCTTATTTTAATATTTGGATTAGTAATCATTTTTGCAGGTATTTTCCCTGCCATTTATATTTCAAATTTTGAGACTTTAAAAGTTTTGAAAGGGAATTTTTCAAGAAGTAAAAGTGGTATCTGGATTCGAAATTCTATGCTTATTTTTCAATTCGGAATCGCTGCATTCTTTATTATTGGCGCATTAATTGTCAATTCTCAAGTTAATTATATGATGGAAAAAGATTTAGGTTTCAGCGGAGATCAGGTAATTTCTATTCCATTTAATAACCTTGATAGATCTAAACGAACAGACCAATATTTAGCCACCAAACAAGAAATCAAAAAAATACCCGGCGTTTTAGGTGTTTCTGCTTTTGCAGGATCTTTTGGAGGAAGCACCAATTCTAGCTCTGGCTTTAAGCACAATGGCATTTTTGTACAGCCAAGAAATGTGGAAATGGATTTTGGTTTCCTTGATATGATGAAAATCAAAATTGTAAAAGGGCGTGATTTGTCTCCTCAATATGCTTCAGATACCATAAGCAGCATGCTTATGAATGAAACCTTAGTAAAAACACTTAATCTTAAAGACCCAATAAATACTATTATAACATCTGGATGGGGAAATGATAAAGGTAATTTGAAATTTAAAATTGTAGGGGTTGTTAAAGATTTTAATATCACTGGCCTTCAGGACAAAGTCCCTCCAATGGTATTCATAAACTTACAAACTTTAAAATGGAATAATTTTAATAATGTGCTTGTAAAGGTTTCTCCTAATAATTTAACAGAAACGTTAGAAAAATTGAAATCATATTGGGAGAAGAATGTCAATCCAGATTATCCGTTTGATTACGAATTTGTTAACAAAGGATTTGCGAAGACTTACGCGGAGCAAGTAAAGCAGAAAAATCTGTTTTTCATCTTAAATTTGGTTGTAATTGTAATTGCTGTATTTGGATTGTTTGCTTTGGCATCATTTTCGATGGAGAGAAGATTGAAAGAAATCGCCATTCGAAAAACATTAGGAGCCGAAACAGATATCCTCTTAAAAGAATTATCGAAACAATATATTGTTTTCTGTTTAATAGGATTTGGAATCGGAATTGTTCCTGCTTATATATTATTACAGAAATGGCTTGAAGATTTCGCTTTTAGAATTGGAATTTCGACAGTACCTTTTGCAATTGCCTTGATTTCTCTTTTGATTTTAACTTTAGTAATCGTTTTAACAAAAGCATTTCAGGTAACCAAAATAGATGTCTTAAAATATTTAAAATACGAATAAGCTTGTAGACCATTTTTTTTAAAGAAGCCCGACAGATTTCAGTAAAATCCGTCGGGCTTTTATGTTTAATCTCTCATGGTTACGGCATCATTATAAATTAGCTTGTCTAAACTCTGATCTCGATCATAGACATCTGGAAAAAAGTTGACTTCTCCGTTGTCCTGAACCCAACAGGTAAAATAACCTATATAAACTGGAATTTTGCGTTTTAGCATACAAGTTGTTTCTTTTTCTCCGCTCATAGCACTGTCAATTTTATCTACAGGCCAGTCTGGATCGTCTTTTAGAATATGCAGTGCAAGCTGTTTGGCTTCTTTAACATTTATACAGCCATGGCTAAAAGTGCGCTTTTCAAATTCGAACAAACTTTTTGCTGGCGTATCGTGCATATAAATATCGTTTGGATTGGGGAACATAAATTTTACTAATCCAAGAGAATTCTTTGGTCCAGGTTTTTGTCTCACTTTCCCTCCATTCCATTCCATATTATGATCTGCCAAATAATTTTTATCATTTGCAATTTGAAGTTTTAATTCGTTTTGAATAATACTCGTTGGCACATACCAATACGGACTAAAAACAATTCGATCCATATTGCCGCTAAAAATTACAGTCTCACTAAGTCTGTTGCCAACAAAAATATCCGAAACCAAATCATATTTTCCGTCCTTAACATAAAAAAGCCTGAATGAAGGAATATTAACCATAACATACTCTTCAGCCTTGGCCAATTTAGTCGGAATCCATCTGCATCTTTCCATATTCAGCATAATCGTTCTGATTCTTTTGCTGATTGGCTCATTCATCTGATTGATAATATCTCTCGTTAGAGCATAATTAATTTTTAGATTGTATCTCTTTTTATAATTTAAAACTCCTGCCATCAATTCTTCATCATAAATATCGCTTCCAGAATCTTGTTTTAAATCTCCGACCACAAATAAGCGATTTCTAATTTGTTTTATGGCAATAGCTGTATCATCTGGTCTTAAATCTTTAAAAGTAGCACTGTAAATCGTAATTTTCTGCCATAGGTTATCGGTTTCTATTTTGCGGTATTTTTTTAGTGCATCTTTCAATCTGTAGTATTGGCTAAATAAAAGATTATCATCTTTATCCAATCGATCAGAATCTACCATTAATGAATCTAGAATGTGAGTATACGAAATAGATTTTGCAGGAAGGTACCAGCCTATTTTTTTCAATGTCGCAGGATCAACTCCAGAATATACATTACTGGCATAAAATACATACATGCTTGTCAGCAGTAATTCGGTATCTAGCTGTGATGGTTTACTGGAAGCGCTCTCGTTAAAAGCCTCATCAATTTGTTCTTTATAGGGCATTTTCTCTTCAATTCCCTGATCTTTCAGAACATTTACTTTCTGATATAATAATGAGCCGAATTCTGTTATACTTTTATCATCATACCAAATAGATTTATAATCTTTGGCTTTGTAAATACCCTCAACATCTTTCTGATATTTTTTAAGTTTAGGATATCTTTTAAAAAAGGCATTAATCGAAGCTGCGTCAAGAGTAATGACAGAAACAGCTTTTGAATTTGTTATATCAGCCTTGCTTTTGGCACTATTGGAAAATGAATTGAATGAAAATGCAAAAAAACTGACTGTAACAATAATTAAAGAAGAAGTAAAATTTCGCATATTTTTAAAGTTTTAAATTGGTAGAAACAACTTTAAAAAAAATACCGAAAACCCAATAAATTGCTCAAAAAACCTTAGTTTTCACATATTTTTTTCATATCTGACAATCATCGATTTGGGCTATCAAATATAATGAAGTTTTGTGAGAATTTTATTTAAACGGAAGAAAAACTTATATAAAAATATTCAGCTAAATCGAAAAAGTTTTTCTCAAATCATCAAATCAGTTTTATCATTTTTTATAAAAATTACTTTTGAATAATTTTGAATAATCTCAATATCAATAATTACAATTCAAAAACGCTTAATTTCCGAACTTAATCTGTTATCTTTGCACCCTGAAATCAGTTTAAATAAATATAATCTTATAAGATTGATTTTGGAGAATAAAAAAAAGCCCATTACAATGAAACTAGATAGAAAAGAAATTCTAAAAGCTTTAGAGACCATCACTATTGCTGGAGAAGGAAAAAATATGGTTGAAAGCGGTGCCGTAACCAATGTAATTACATTTGGAGACGAAGCTGTTGTAGACCTTGTATTGCATACACCTGCTATGCACATCAAAAAAAGAGCGGAAGATGATATTAGAAAAACAATTCATGATTTAATATCTCCTGATGCAAAAGTAAAAGTAAACATTAAAGTTGAAGCTCCAGAAAAACCGGAAATTAAAGGCCGTGCGATTCCTGGAATCAAAAATATTATTGCAGTTGCTTCTGGTAAAGGAGGAGTAGGAAAATCTACCGTAACTGCAAACTTGGCTGTTACGCTTGCCAAAATGGGTTTTAAAGTTGGTGTTTTGGATGCCGATATTTACGGACCTTCAATGCCAATTATGTTTGATGTTGAAAATGCGAAACCTGTTTCTGTAACAGTTGACGGAAAATCAAAAATGAAACCAATTGAAAGCTACGAAATCAAAATGCTTTCAATCGGATTTTTTACAGCTCCAAGCCAAGCTGTAATCTGGAGAGGGCCAATGGCCGCAAAAGCATTAAACCAAATGATTTTTGATGCAGATTGGGGAGAATTAGATTTCATGCTTCTTGATTTGCCTCCTGGAACTGGAGATATCCACCTTTCTATCATGCAATCGCTTCCAATTACTGGAGCTGTTGTAGTAAGTACTCCGCAAGCGGTGGCACTTGCAGATGCTAAAAAAGGTGTGGCGATGTTTATGCAAGACAACATCAATGTTCCTGTTTTAGGAATTATTGAAAACATGGCATATTTTACACCAGAAGAATTGCCAGAAAACAAATACTACATTTTTGGACAAGAAGGCGCTAAAAACCTTGCCGAAGATTTAGGCGTTCCATTTTTAGGAGAAGTTCCAATTGTACAATCTATTCGTGAAGCAGGAGATTACGGTCGTCCAGCAGCATTGCAGACTGCGTCTCCAATAGAAAAAGTATTTGAAGGAATTACTAGAAATGTTGTACAAGAAACCGTGAACAGAAACGAAAGCTTGCCTGCAACAGAAGCAATCAAAATTACAACAATGGCAGGCTGTTCTGCAGTTAAAAAGAATTAGATAATTGAGATAATGAGATAATTAGCTAATTTTAAAAAATTTTCTAATTGGCACATTTTCTAATTGACACATTAATATTATGACAACAGAAGAAATAACAAGCAATGTTTTATTGGCCTTAGATGAGATAAGACCATTCTTAAAATCTGACGGTGGAGATATTTCATTAATCTCTATTGAAGATGACAAACATGTAAAAGTTCGTTTGGAAGGAGCTTGCATTAGCTGCAGCGTTAATCAAATGACCCTAAAAGCGGGTGTTGAAACTACAATAAAAAAATATGCTCCGCAGATCGAAACTGTGGTAAATGTAATGTAACAAAACATCGTCTTTTTATAAGAATTGAACCTTTAAAGTTTAACAAGAATAATAAGTGTTTTGTTATTTGATTAAGAAAATGACAATATAACACTAAAAAAAAGACGTTTTTTGTCACATTCATAAAAAACAACGCAAAGATTTAAGAGTTTCAGTTAAGGAATTGTTACATTTTTAACTTAAATTTGTCAACATTAACCCTTAAATCTTAAACTATGAGAAACTTTTACGCTCTTTTTTTATTATTTTTTATAAGCGCAGTAAATGCACAACAGGGTCAAACACTTTTTGCTGACAAAGCTTGGGTAAATGAATCTGAAGAATGGTCAGATTTCCAATATTCTGGACAAATTATTTTTTCTACGAATGGAAAAACTGAAGAAGGCGCTTTAAGAATTGGCAATTATGATTTCTTATATGATCTTTGTGGTGGAAAAGCAAAGTTTGCAAATAAAGCAACCTATAGTTCTGCCGATTTTTCGCATCCACGAAAAATTAGTGCGCAAACAGACAAACAAGGAATTTTGAACTCTACTTATGAAGGAGCCCTAATTTTCCAGTCTGACAAGGATTATTATTCCGTTATCTCTTTAGTAACAATATTAGAAAAAGGAGGTAATATTATTGGTGTAAAAATGCGTCTTAAAGACGGCAATCAAAAGGAATATGCTTTTAGCTTAAAAGAGAAAAGTTAAAAATTAATAAAGAATTTGGACACGTTTTCAAGTTCTCCAGTAAAAATTCCAATAATTAAAATGGATGTATTAATAAAGATTAAAGATCGAGAAGGAGTTGTACACGAATTACAAGCTCCAACCGATATGGCAATGAATATAATGGAGTTATGCAAAGCATACGAACTTCCTGTTGAAGGAACCTGCGGAGGAATGGCCATGTGCGCTTCTTGCCAGTGTTACGTTCTAAATGATGTTGCATTACCAGAAATGGGTGACGATGAAGAAGCCATGCTTTCGGAAGCATTTTATGTGAAGTCTAATAGCCGTTTAGGCTGTCAGATTCCAATTACTGAAGATTTAGAAGGATTGGAGTTAGAGTTGGCACCAGAATACTAAAAAAACAAATTTACAATACTATAAATTCCAAATTCTAAAGCATCTTCTGCTTTGAATTTGGAATTTTTTTAATTGGAATTTAACAGACCACTTGGATCAAAAGGCTCAAATTCTCTTTCAGAAAAAGCTTCTGTTAAGATTCCAGAGGAACACAGCCAAGAAATGGTTTCTTCCAATGTATTTCCTGCTTTATAAATCATTTCGCTATATCTAGGCAGAATATAATATTGATTATTTAGAAATATAATTTCATCGCCATCAAAAGTATCTCCAATTCGGATAGATTTCAGCACTTCTTCCTTGGTTAAAACTTCTTTTCCTTCATCCCAAAACCAATATTGAGTAATACGGTTTCTCCATTCTTCCAAGGTTAAAACAATAGTTTCAGGAAGATAAATCCGTACATAAGTACCTCCAAGAATACCGCTTCCATATTTTTGAACATACTCTTTATAATCTTCATCAAAAGTTATGTTTAATGTTTTCTCACAAGCCAGTATATCTTCTTCATCGGCTGTAAAAAGATCTGTTTTATTGGTGTTATAATTAGGGATTATTTTATAGTTATCGAAATTCATAGAGTTTAAATTTTAACCGCTAAGTTACCTATTTATTAAAACTATTTCTCACAAAAAAACCGTAATTACATTGCTGCAATTACGGTTTTTCCTTTATAACAATTTAATTTAATCTCCCGATTATACCAAACCTGCTTTAATTAAGTATTCAGCGATTTGGATGGTGTTTGTTGCAGCTCCTTTTCTTAAATTGTCAGCAACAATCCACATGTTTAAAGTATTTGGCTGGCTTTCGTCACGACGAATTCTTCCAACAAACACCTCATTTTTACCTTCTGCATATAATGGCATTGGATAAGTAAAAGTATCTAAATTATCTTGAACCACAACTCCATCTGTATGGTGCAGAATTTCACGAACTTCATTTACATCAAAATCATTTGTAAACTCAACGTTCACAGCCTCACTGTGTCCGCCTACAACTGGCACACGAACTGCAGTAGCTGTAACTCTGATGGTATTATCACCTAAGATTTTTTGAGTTTCGCGAACTAATTTCATTTCCTCTTTAGTGTACCCGTTTTCTTCAAAACTATCGCAGTGTGGAATTGCATTTCTGTGGATTGGATATTTGTAAGCCATATCTCCCTGAATTCCTGCGTACTCGTTTTCTAATTGTTTAACTGCTTTTACACCAGTTCCTGTAATAGATTGGTAAGTAGAAACGATAATTCTTTTAATGTTGTATTTTTTGTGCAAAGGAGCCAAAGTCATTACCATTTGAATAGTAGAACAGTTTGGGTTTGCAATAATTTTATCTTCTTTAGTTAAAACATCAGCATTGATTTCTGGAACTACCAATTTTTTAGTAGGATCCATTCTCCATGCAGAAGAGTTGTCGATAACAGTTGTTCCGGCAGCAGCAAATTTAGGAGCCCATTCTAATGAAGTATCTCCTCCAGCAGAGAAAACAGCGATATCCGCTTTCATATCAACAGCCGTTTGTAATCCTACTACTTTATATTTGGTTCCTTTGTATTCGATTTCTTTTCCTACTGATCTTTCTGATGCAACAGGAATTAATTCTGTAACAGGAAAATTTCTTTCTGCTAAAACTTTAAGCATTACTTCGCCTACCATTCCAGTAGCGCCTACAACTGCAATTCTCATTTTTATATTTTTAAATAATCAATTAATCTAATTTGTAACACAAAAGTAAGTATAATAAAAGTCATGACAAGGTGATTCACAAAAAATAACAAAATGTTTAATTTGTAACATTTTGTAAAAAAACCGCCTCTTTAGAAGGCGGTTAAGTTAGACTTAGTGTAGCGGTATTATATTTTTATTTATTTTTCAATAAATCTCTAATTTCTGTAAGCAATTCTTCTTGGGTTGGTGCAGCAGGCTGATTAGGTGCTGGCTCCTCTTTCTTTTTAAGACTGTTTAGTGCTTTAATAATCAAGAACAAAACAAAAGCAACAATGATAAAGTTAATTACTGCTGAAAGAAACATACCGTATTTAACTCCTCCGAAAGCAGTTAAATCTTCAATTTTTGACAAATGAGCTGCATCTAAAGCAGGTTTTAATACCAGCGGCGTAATTACATCCTCAATAAATGAGCTTACAATTTTACCAAAAGCTGCTCCAATAATTACTGCAACAGCAAGATCAACTACGTTGCCTTTCATTGCAAATGCCTTAAATTCTGAAAAAAATCCCATATCTGATTTGTTTAGTTTTTAATAAATGAATATCGAAAATACGCAATTTTATTGAAAAAAACACATTCGGCATCCTCTTTTGAACCATAAGTTATAATAGAAATTATAAGCGTCACGCAATTGAAATGCATAGTACGCTAAAAAAAGAAGTACATTTGGACAAAGATGGACTTATATATCTTATATGGTCTAAATACTATTATCTAAAAAATACCCTCTTAACGCGCTGCGAAATACTCGTCATGATCTCATATGGAATTGTTTTTAAGGCTACAGCCATCTCTATCACAGTCGGACTTTCGCCAAAAATAATTACCGAATCGCCTTCTTTGCAATCTATATGACTTACATTAACCATCAGCATATCCATGCAGACACTGCCTACAATTTTTGCTTTTTGATTTTTAATGGTTACATACCCAACTTCATTTCCCCATAATCTCGAAATTCCATCTGCGTAACCAATTGGGATCGTCGCAATTTTGGTTTCTCGGTCTGCCATAAAACGACGTCCGTAACCTACGCTGTCGCCTGCAGGAATGGTCCTAATTTGAGAAATTATAGATTTCAGAGTTCCAACATTTTCCAAATATTTCTGTTCTGCAGGATCGTTTGAAACACCATACAAACCAATTCCTAAACGAACCATACTGTATTGTGCATCAGGAAAATTGCTAATTCCCGAAGTATTCAAAATATGTCGAATTGGATTGATATTTAATTCTGATATCAATTTTGAAGAAAGTTTTTCGAACAAAGCAATCTGCTGTCTTACAAAATCAAAATGTTTTGATTCGTCACTTGTCGCCAAATGCGATAAAATACTCTGAACACGAACTGTCGAATTGCCCTTTAAAGTCGCAATCAGCTCATCGATTGTATTATTTTCAAAACCTAAACGATGCATTCCCGTATCCATTTTGATATGAATTGGATAATCTTTTAAATTCTTTTCACGAGCAATTTTTAAAAAGGCATTCAGTCCTTTCAAGCTATAAATTTCAGGTTCTAGCTGATACTGAATCATAGATGGAAAACTCGTCGATTCTGGATTCAAAACCATAATTGGCACTTTTATGCCGCCATTTTTTAGCGATATTCCTTCGTCGGCGAAAGCCACACCCAAATAATCAACTTTATGATGCTCCAAAAGTTTAGCAATTTCTAAACCTCCATTTCCGTAGCCAAATGCTTTTACCATAACCATCATTTTGATACCTGGTGCCAATTTCGATTTATAGTAATTAAAATTATGGCTGATGGCATCTAAATTTATCTCTAGAATGGTTTCATGGGTTTTCTCTTCTAGCAACGAAACGATTTCTTCAAATTCAAAAGATCTTGCTCCTTTTATTAAAATCGTTTCATTGTGGAAATTAAAATCATCGATTGCAGCAATAAAATTGCTTGTGTTTTCAAACATAGTACTATTTGGAAACTTAGCTGCAAAAGAAGATATTATTGGTCCAATACCAATTATACGATTAATTTTATTGTCTGAAATTAACTGAGCTACTTTAGAATATAATTCTTCATTTGTAAACCCGCTCTGAAAAATATCTGATAGAATGACTGTTTTTGAAGCTCCTTTTTTCTTCTGGCTTTCCAAGAAATCTAAAGCAATTTTAAGCGACTGAAAATCGGAACTGTAACTATCGTCAATAATACTGCAATTATTAATTCCGTTTTTCACTTCCAAACGCATTCGAATTGGGTACAGCATCTGGATTCGACTTTGGATTGTCTCCTGATCGTAATTAAGATGCAGTAAAACCAATAAACATGAAATTGTATTTTCTATAGAAGCTGAATCGTTAAACGGAACTTCTAAATTGAAAGTTTCATTTTGATAATGGTATTGAATAAAAGTATGGTCGTTTTTATATTCTCGTTTTTCAATAAAAACATCAGCTTTTTTATCTGTAAAACTCCATGAAAAAAGCTTTCGCGGATGAATCATATATTCTGCGGCAAACTGAGTCAGGCATGATTCTACAACCTCTGTTTTTTGATAAATAATGATCGAACAGTCTTTAAACAAAAGCAATTTTTCATCAATCTTTTGTACTAAATTCAAAAAGCCTTCATCATGCGCACTTCCAATATTGGTGAGTACACCTATTGTTGGTTTAATGATTTTCTCCAGTTTAACCATTTCATTAACTGTCGAAATTCCAGCTTCGAAAATGCCTAAATTATGTTTTTCATTAATTCCAATTACCGAAAGAGGAACTCCAACTTGAGAATTATAACTTTTTGGACTTCTAATAATATTATAGTCAGGACTTAATAAAAAATTAAGCCATTCTTTTACAATGGTTTTACCGTTGCTTCCTGTTAATCCAATAACCGGAAAATGGAAAAGACTTCTGTAATAGGCTGCAAATCCCTGAAGTGCAAGAAGCGTATTTTCGACTACCAAAAAATTAGCTTTATCAGCGTAACCCTCTGGAATATATTGAACAACAAAATTCCGAACATTGTTTTCTATTAAATCGGGAATAAAAGAATGAGCATCGTTATTAACACCGGCCAAAGCAAAAAATAAGGTTTGCGATCCGTTTTGAAGCGAACGGCTGTCAATTGAAATATGATCTATTAAAATAGCAGCATTTGAGCCAGTCCATTTGGCATTTAACACTGAAATCAGGCTTTTTATATTTATGCTCATTTAGAAATTTCTTTTTTTCAAATTTAAAAAAGGTTTGCCACTAATTTCCCAAATTTTCACTAATTATTCTATTTGCATCTTTCTTAAAACTATGGCTATAGATTAAAGGATTTTGTAAATGAATTGCTAAAATTCGTGTAATTCGTGGCAGAAAACATTTATTGAGTATATTTGTTTTTACACCACAAATTTCCATGTTTTGAAAAAAGTACTTCCCATATTCTCCTATATATTACATCCGATTTTTATATCGCTATACGCTACTTTGTTTTACTTATTTTATAAAGACGATATTTTTAGTACGCAGGAAAAATATTTCGTTTTAATACAGATTTTGGTCATTAATGTAATTGTTCCTGTCTTATTTTATTTATTGTTAAAATCGACTGGCCATGTAAAATCAATAATGTTGAGTCAGACTTCAGAACGAACGATTCCGCTCATTTTGCAGTGTTTTTTATATATTTTGCTCGTAAAAAGAAGTATCGTAATAACGCGTTATCCTGAGCTTCATTTCTTTTTTCTTGCCGCTTTATTCAGCACTATTTTAGCATTGGTGTGTGTGCTTTTTAAGACAAAAGCAAGTTTGCACATGGTGGCTATCTCAGGATTAACGATTTTTATTATCGGATTAAACATTCATCTTCAGCTACATAATCCGTATTGGCCAGCTTTGCTTATTTTATTGTCAGGGATTGTGGCTTCATCGCGTTTAGAAATGAATGCTCATACTTCAAGAGAAATACTAATCGGATTGTTTATTGGAATAATGCCACAGCTTTTATTTTTATATCTATGGTTATAAAATATAAAAAATAAGTCCCGCGTTTAAGGTTTTCATATTGATCTTTTCGCCATTCAAAGTCGTTGCTGACTTAAACAATGGACTTAAACCATAATACACATACAAATTCCAAGTATTGTATCCTGCGGCAAGATAGGGTCCGTACTGAAATTTATTAATATCAGCATTATTGTTGATTTTATATGTTTTTTCACCATCATCAAGAGTAGATGCGCTCGAAAAAATATAACTCAGTTTTACGCCGCCATAAATACGCCAGAACTTAGTGCTTTCATAAGTAGAATTACGCCATCTAAACTCAATTGGAAGATCTACAGAATATTGTCTATACCGATTAGAAACAAATTCGCCATAATCGTTAACTCCATATATTATAGATCCTGAACCGTCCTCGGAAATGGTCAGATTTTGATAATAATTTTGATAACTTAAACCTAAACCCGCAGCGATAGCAACGGTTCTGGATTTATTAACGGGCATGTCACGCAAGAAACCTCCTGAAAGTCCAAGAGAAAATTTATTCTGCTTAAAATTGATTGGAATATCGGTAAACATATTATAGGTAACCGAAAAATAAAATTGGTCTTCTCGATACAGAGAGTCTATTTTTATAACTGGTTTTATCTCAGGTTTAACTTCTTCTTGTGCAAAAGAGTTAAAAAAAGTGAGTAAAAATAAGCAGCTAAAAATAATTCGCATATCGTGGTCTGGTTTTTTTAAAGAGATAATTATAAACAAACGTTTTTATACGCCCATTTATTTCACATACAAATATAACATAATGCTTTCTGCAGTAAAGATACAAAGTAAAAATATTCTCATTTTGACTGCGAATAAAATTAATTGCTGCATTATTTTCAATAAATCCATTCTCTGAAATAAAAAATTAATCAATTTTGTTTTTATCTTTTATACCTTTGCAGAGTATGAAGAAAAAACAGCTCATATTAAGTCTATCATTTGCTGTAACGATATTGTTCTCGATATTGTTTCAGTCGATACACAGTTATGAGCATATCGTAAAACAACTTTCAGAAAAACAATGTCATCATAATTACAATGATCCGAGCGGAGAAATAACGCATCAGCATCATGATTATGACATTTGTTTTGTTTGCCATTTTGCGTTTGAATCTTTTATTCTTCCGCAAAATTTCTCTTTTGAATTTCATGCATTTGATAAAGAAACGCCTTATTTCTTCCCATTTTCAGAGAAGATTTTTTCTATTTCAAACACTTCGTATTTCTTACGAGGTCCACCTGCCGCTATAGTTTCTTAAGTTTCGATTATTCGAAAAAAATTACATTTCTTTTAATTCAAATTCAAAAAACATTGAGTTTCCTAATCCTATTTTATCAATTAGGATCAGAATGCTTTATTGTTCGTTTTTGGTTTCGATTCGAAGAAAAAAATCCATTTAACTATAGCATCATTTTCAAATGAAAAAATTTATAATTGCCCTTATTTTAGGGTTTTCGGGCGTACTGACTGCTCAAAATTCGGTTTCAGGAACTGTAACCGATAATCAAAATAATCCATTGCCAGGAGTTTCTGTTTATGCTCCAGAATTACATAAAGGGACAACGACAGATGCAAACGGAAAATACGAATTGAATAATCTTCCAAACGGAAGCCTTCGCATTGCTTTTACATATGTTGGATATGCGAATCAAAATAAAACTATTGCAAAATTGCTTAAGCAAAACACATTAGACATTACTCTTGAAGAGTCTATTTTAGAAATGGATGAAGTAGTGGTTTCGACTCCTTTTAACAAACTGCAATCGCAAAACGTAATGAAAATTGAGCACGAAAGCATTAAAACATTACAGCAGAAAGGAACTTCAACTTTGATTGAAGGTTTGGCGACAATCCCGGGAGTTTCTCAGATTTCAACGGGAACTTCTATCGGAAAACCTGTAATTCGCGGACTTAGCGGTAATCGTGTTTTAGTGTATTCACAAGGTGTTCGTATCGAAAATCAACAGTTTGGAGACGAGCATGGTTTAGGTTTAAATGATGCGGGAATTGAAAGCGTTGAAGTTATCAAAGGCCCTGCTTCTTTATTATACGGTTCTGATGCTTTAGGTGGAGTTTTGTACTTTAATCCAGAAAAGTTTGCTGATGCGGGCGATTTTAAAGCTAATTTCAGCCAAAAATATTTTACCAATACACAAGGGAGCAATTCATCAATTGGATTAAAAACTTCTACTGATAACTGGAAATTCTTAGCTAGAGGAAGCTACAACACACATTCTGATTATAAAATTTCAGGTGGCGATCGCGTTACAAACTCACGTTATAACGAAACTGATTTTAAAACTGGAATCGGTTACAGTAATTCAAGTTTTTCAAGTGTTTTAAGATACAACTACAACAAACTGGATATTGGAATTCCTGAAGACGGAATTGCAGAACAATCTTCAAGCAAAGACACTCAATTTCCGCGACAGGGGATTTTCAATCATTTATTGAGTTTAAACAATGTAATCTTTTTTGAAAATTCAAAACTGGATGTTGATTTAGGATATATTGCTAATGACAGAAGCGAATTTGAAGACAGCAATGAAGCTTCTCTACATATGAAATTGAATACTTTCAACTATAACGCAAAATATCATTTTCCTAAGTTTGGAAAAATTGAAACTATTCTGGGAGTTCAGGGAATGCACCAAACCAATAAAAATTCTGGTGAAGAATACTTAATTCCAGACGCCACAACCAATGATTTTGGTGTTTTTGGAACTGCAAATTACGAATGGGACAATAGCGTTATTCAAGCAGGACTGCGTTTTGACAACCGAAATATTACTTCAATCGCTCACGGAATTGAAGGCGAAGAAGGCTATTTTCAAGCTTTAGACCGATCTTTTGACAGTTTTAATGCTTCTTTGGGATACAAAACCAAATTTGCAGAACCTTTAACTTTCCGTCTGAATGTTGCGACAGGATTTAGAGCTCCAAACTTAGCTGAATTAACTTCAAATGGTGTTCATGAAGGAACAAACCGTTACGAAATTGGAAATGCAAATCTGAAAACAGAACAAAACGTTCAGACCGATTTAAACTTAGAATACAAAAACTCACACTTTGAATTTTTCGTAAACGGATTTTACAATCACGTAAACAACTACATCTATACTTCGCCAACTGGAGAAGTTCTAGATGACAATGACGTTTTTGCATACGTTCAAGATAATGCTCAATTGTATGGTGGTGAAGTAGGTCTGCATTTTCACCCGCATCCGTTAGATTGGCTGCATTTTGAAACTAGTTTTGAAACCGTTACTGGTAAAAAAGAAAACAAAGATTATCTGCCTCTAATTCCTGCAAACAATTGGAATAATACTTTGAGAACTGAATTTAACATCAAAAACTGGCTAAGCGAAGGTTTTGCTTCGTTAAATGTTTCTTCAACTTTTAGCCAAGATAATGTAAGTGGTTTCGAAACGGCTTCTAAAGGGTATACTTTGGTAAATTTAGGTTTTGGCGGAACTGTCAAACTAGGAAAAACGGCTTTCGATATTACCCTAAACGGAAACAATTTATTTGATAAAAAATATATTGCGCACCTTTCTAGATTAAAAACAGATGGTATTCCGAATATTGGAAGAAATATCGTTTTGGGCGTAAATTTCAATTTATAAGATTTGTTTAACCGCAAAGAACGCAATGAAAAACGGAGAGCGCGCAAAAGCTTTTATAAACTCTGCGAACTTTGCGAAAAACTCTTTGTGTTCTTTGCGGTTAATAACACAACAATCTCACAGAAAGTGCTATTTTTGTTACAACAGATAAAAACTAACTATGAAAAAAACATTTTTATTAATGGCAATTACAACCGCTGGAATTTCGTTTGGACAAGGTAAAATGCAATATCCGCAAACTAAAAAAGGAGAAACTGTTGATGTTTATTTTGACACCAAAGTAAGCGATCCGTACCGTTGGTTAGAAGATGATAAATCTGCCGAAACCGGTGCTTGGGTAAAAGCTCAAAATGAAGTTACTTATGCTTATTTAGATAAAATTCCGTTTCGTGAAGAACTTAAAAAACGAATGGAAAAACTTTGGAACTACGAAAAAATTGGAGCTCCATTCAAAGAAGGAAAATTTACTTATTACTCTAAAAACAACGGACTTCAAAATCAATCTGTTGTTTATAGAAAAGATGAAAGCGGAAAAGAAGAGATTTTCTTAGATCCGAATACTTTCTCTAAAGATGGAACCACTTCTCTTGGCGGACTTGATTTTTCTGAAGATGGAAGCAAAGCTGCTTATGCAATCTCTGAAGGAGGAAGCGACTGGAGAAAAGTTATCATCATTGATGCACTTTCTAAGAAAGTTTTAGAAGATACTTTGGTTGATATAAAATTCAGCGGTATCTCTTGGCACGGAAATGAAGGTTTTTACTATTCTAGTTATGACAAACCAAAAGGAAGTGAATTATCTGCTAAAACAGATCAGCACAAATTATATTTCCACAAACTAGGAACTTCTCAAAAAGACGACAAAGTAATTTTTGGAGCTGACAAAAAAAGAAGATATGTTGGCGGATATGTTACTGAAGATAATCGTTATTTAGTGATTACAGCTGCCAATTCTACGTACGGAAATGAATTGTACATTAAAGACTTAACTAAGGCCAACAGTCCAATCGTTACAATCGTTGACAACTTTGATAGTGACAGTGGTATCATTGACAACCAAGGAAGCAAATTGTTTATTGAAACAGATTTTAATGCTCCTAATAAACGTGTTGTAACGGTAGATGCTGCAAATCCAAAACCTGAAAACTGGAAAGATTTTATTAAAGAAACCAAAGATATTCTATCTCCATCAACTGGCGCTGGATATTTCTTTGCAAACTATACTAAAGATGCTGTTTCATTTGTACAGCAATATGATTACAATGGAAAACTAGTTCGTGAAATCAAACTTCCAGCTGTCGGAACTGCAGGTGGTTTTAGCGGAAAAAAGAACGAAAAGATTTTGTATTACAGCTTTACGAATTACACTACACCTGGAAGTATTTACTCTTTTGAACCAAAATCTGGCAAGTCTGAAATCTACCAAAAACCAAAAGTAGATTTCAAAAGCGAAGATTATGAGTCAAAACAAGTTTTCTATACTTCAAAAGACGGTACAAAAGTTCCGATGATTATTACATATAAAAAAGGAACAAAATTAGACGGTAAAAACCCAACAATCCTTTACGGTTATGGTGGATTCAATATTAGTTTGACGCCAAGTTTCAGTATTGCTAATGCGGTTTGGATGGAAAACGGCGGAGTTTATGCAGTTGCTAACTTAAGAGGTGGCGGTGAATACGGAAAAAAATGGCACGATGCGGGTACAAAACTTCAAAAGCAAAATGTATTCGATGACTTTATCGCTGCTGCGGAGTATTTAATTGCTCAAAAATATACCTCATCTGATTATTTAGCTATTCGTGGAGGATCTAATGGAGGATTATTAGTTGGTGCCACTATGACGCAGCGTCCAGATTTAATGAAAGTAGCATTGCCTGCGGTTGGAGTTATGGATATGCTTCGTTACAATGCCTTTACAGCAGGTGCAGGTTGGGCTTTTGATTACGGAACTGCTCAAGACAGCAAAGAAATGTTCGAATACTTAAAAGGATATTCACCTGTTCACAACGTTAAAAAAGGAACTCATTATCCAGCAACAATGGTTACTACTGGAGATCATGATGATCGTGTAGTTCCTGCACACAGTTTTAAATTTGCATCTGAATTACAGGAAAAACAAACAGGAGAAAACCCAGTTTTAATTAGAATTGATGTAAAAGCTGGACATGGCGCAGGAAAATCTGTTGCCGCTACTATTCAAGAGAGTGTAGATATTCAAGCTTTCACGCTTTACAATATGGGTTTTAAAGCTTTACCGAAAAAGTAAGACTTTAAGCTGAAATTTTTTAAGCCACGAATTCACGAATTATTTTCTGAATATCGTGGCTTTTTCTTTGCCTTGAATTACACGAATTTTCTTTTTTTCTTCCTCTCGTAGATTTTGCAGATAGAGCTATTAAAATAAAAATCTGTATTAATCTGCTTAAATCATTTTATCCCGATAGCTATCGGGAGCGTGAAATAAATTTGTGCAATTTAATAAACAATTTTAAACGTGTAGATTAAAATAATTCGTGAATTCGTGGCAGACCTTTTTTAAACAATCCATTTCTCTTAAATTTGAAAAACTTAAAACTTACACAATGGAAATTATAAAATGGGGAATTATTGGCTGTGGTAATGTGACCGAAGTAAAAAGCGGACCTGCTTTTCAGAAAGCCCCAAATTCAGCTTTAGTTGCGGTTATGCGAAGAGATGCGGCTCTTGCTGAAGATTACGCAAAACGTCATAACGTTCCGAAATGGTATTCTAACGCTGAAGATTTAATAAATGATCCAGAAGTTGATGCCGTTTATATTGCCACTCCTCCTTCTTCTCATAAAGAATATACCCTTTTATGTGCAAAAGCTGGCAAACCAGTTTATGTAGAAAAACCAATGGCTCTGACTTTTGAGGAATGTAACGAAATGATCTGCGCTTGTAAAGAACACAATGTCCCTTTATTTGTAGCTTATTACAGAAGAGCTTTACCACGTTTTTTAAAAATAAAAGAAATTATCGATCAGGGAAAATTAGGAACTATCAGACATGTAAACTGTGTTTTATACCATCCTTTTGAAGCACGTTATGATGACGAAATCAATCTTCCTTGGACCGTTTTACCGCATATTTCTGGTGGCGGAATCTTTGTTGATTTGGCTTGTCATACTTTAGATTTTCTTGATTTTGTTTTAGGTCCGATAAAATCAGTTCGCGGACATGCGACTTCTCAGTTACTGGCTTATCCTGCCGAAGATGCGGTTTCGATGTCATTTTTATTTGAAAATGGAATTCACGGATCTGGCATTTGGAATTTCGCGAGTTTTGAACGTTACGACAATACTGAAATTGTGGGTGACAAAGGGAAAATTTCATTCTCTACTTTCGGAAACGATCCGCTTCATATTCAATATGCAAATGGAGAAAAAGAAAGTCTCACTATAGAAAACCCGCTTCACATTCAGCAGCCATTTATTGAAACTGTTATTGCTGAATTATTAGGGAATGAAGGCGCTTCTCCATCTAAAGGAACTTCTGGCGCAAGAACCACTTGGGTTATTGATCAGGTTTTGAAGGAGTTTAGAGAGAATTCGAAATAGTTCGCACTGTTTGTCATAGAAATCGAAATGACAAAAAATGAGCATAAAAAAGAGGATATTCTTTCGAATATCCTCTTTTTGTAAACTATAAACTATAAAAAAATTGGAAAATTATAGACTGTATTTAAGTCCAAAAGTCAATCCAAGACCTGAGATACCAACGTAAGAACTAATATCGTCTGTTGCTTTTGTATTATCAAAACCTGCTGCATTCGTAACTTTACTATTCGAAGTAGTGTTAATTTGCTCTACATATTTTGTATGACTTGCAGAATAAGATGCGTCAGGACGGAAAGATGTTGGAGTATTTAATTTATCTACACCATTTTCAGTATACACTTCTGTTTCTTTAGTTTTCCCATGAACTGTAAAATTGCGGTACTCTAATTCAGCAAAAATCGAAATATGGCTGCCTAATTTATAAGATGTCCCTAATGCTGCCATAAATCCAACTGTAGGATTAGGCTTTACCACATCTTTAGTATAACTGTTAACTACTCCAGCTGGATTAGTATATGTTCTGTTTGTTTCAATTGTTAAATCTCCATGAATTGGAACAATAACCCCTACTTTTGTATAAGGCTCAAATCCATGTGTTTGACCCAAGAACAAAACCAATGCAGGAGCTACATCAAAAGCTCTAATTTTTCCTTCTGCTTTACCTGTTGCAAAAGTTGGTCCTGCAGCTACTAATCTATTTGTTGTTTCAACCATAGTTTTACTGGCACTGCTAAAATAATTAAAACCTACCTCTACTCCTAAACGTGGAGTAAAACGATATCCTGCAGTTAAACCGTTACGAAAACCTTCACCAAAAGAACCATGATTTGTTTCTCTAGAGATTAAAGTCGTACCGTCTGCTGCATAAACATCTGTATTAGGCAAGGCTCCTGAAACAGTTGGAAATTCTGTTGCAGCCGTTTGAATAAAATATGATCCTCCTAATTTAAAATACCAGCTTTCTGGTTTTTCTGCTTTTTCTGTCTGCGCCACTGTCGCCATTGAGCAAACTAATAATCCTAATAAAAATAGGTTCTTTTTCATAATTTTGATTTATTGATTAGTACAAACATAGAATATTTTAACACATTCGTACAGTTTGTAAAGTTAGACTTGGAACGAAAACGTTGTAATTTGGCGCAATATTACTAAAAAAGTATTATGCATGCATATTTTTAACACAAAAAACTAACATCTGTTTAAATTTTAACTGTTAATTTTTTAGTTCAATTTAAAATTAATCTGCATTTTCTCCAGTTCCTGCAATAATTCAGTTGAGATTCTAACCTTCACACGGCGGCTAGGCATCGTTAATTTGGTTACTACTTTTATTTCTTCAACTTCATTTACCTCTTGCACTTTTGTACTTTCGAGTGCCGCATCTTCATTTTCATTCTCATCTTCAAAAACGGCATCATCGGCTTCAAAATCGGTTGGCGTTTCTACCTCAACTAGACGCTTTATTTTTTCTAATTCCATAATTTCAAAAGTCACTGAATTCTCTCCTTTATTTTCAGCAAACAAATGACTTAATTTATGAATAAACTCCGGATGCAGATCTTTGATATTCAATAGTACAATTAGTTTTTTAGCGAAAGCTTCCAAAATATCCTGCAATTGGCGAATCTCCACAAACTGCATTCTAGGATCCGATTTTTTACCAGTATCGTGATTTACCCATCCATCTTTAATCAATATTTTTATAAAAGCAAAATTGTTCTGAATTAAGAAATGGCGGAATTTCAAATATTCTTCTCCAAAAATCTTAAACTCATAGCTCTCATCATAACCTTCTAAGTTGAAAGCTGCCCAACCTTTTCCGTTTTTAGCCACACGATGTTGGACGTTATTAATAATTCCAGCAAACATTAGATTTTTCCCCACATACTCGTTCATACTTTTTAATGCTTCTAAACGGGCATTACAGAAATATTTCATTTCGAATCTAAAATCATCAAGCGGATGTCCAGAAATATAGATTCCGACAACTTCTTTCTCTTTAGCCAGTTTTTCCATTGTACTCCAGTCTTCGCAAGGTGGCACAACAGGCTCTGCGATTTGCACTTCGCTGGTTTCGCCAAACAAACTTACCTGAGATGAATTTTCGTTTTCCTGAAACTTAGATCCGTAGCGCATTGCTTTTTCATAGAATGTGATTCCGTCTCCATCGTCATGGAAATACTGCGCTCTTGTCGTTCCTTCAAATGAATCAAAACCACCTGCTAAAGCTAAATTCTCAATCGCTTTTTTGTTGGCTGCACGCAGATCAATTCGCTTCGCTAAATCAAAAATCGATTTATATCTCCCATCTTTTCTGTTTTCTACGATCGTTTCTACAGCTCCTGCTCCCACGCCTTTAATAGCCCCCATTCCGAAACGAACCGCGTAATCATCGTTTACTGTAAATTTATAGTATGACTCATTTACGCACGGTCCTAAAACCTGCAATCCCATACGTTTACATTCCTCCATAAAGAACGAAACCTGTTTGATATCATTCATGTTATTGGAAAGTACCGCTGCCATATATTCGGCAGGATAATGCGCTTTCAAATAAGCTGTTTGGTATGCAATCCACGCATAACAAGTCGAGTGCGATTTGTTGAAGGCGTAACTCGCAAAGGCTTCCCAGTCTTTCCAGATTTTCTCCAAAATTTTGGCATCGTGGCCTTTTGCTGCAGCTTGTTCAACAAACTTCGGCTTCATTTTGTCTAGTACGTCTTTTTGTTTCTTACCCATCGCTTTACGCAAGACGTCGGCCTCACCCTTTGTAAATCCTGCCAAAGACTGAGACAAAAGCATTACCTGCTCTTGGTAAACGGTAATTCCGTACGTTTCAGATAAATATTCCGCACAGGCATCTAAGTCGTATTTAATTTCTTCGTCGCCGTTTTTTCTTCGAACGAAAGACGGAATATACTCCAAAGGTCCTGGACGATATAAGGCGTTCATGGCAATTAAATCTCCAAAAACCGTTGGCTTCAGGTCTTTCATGTATTTCTGCATCCCAGGCGACTCGTATTGGAAGATTCCAACAGTTTCACCTCTTTGGAAAAGCGCATACGTTTCTTCATCATCGATTGGGAAAGTATCTGGATTCAATTCAATTCCCGTTCTATATTTTACCAGTTTTACGGTATCTTTTATCAGCGTAAGGGTCTTCAGACCCAAGAAGTCCATTTTCAGCAATCCGGCACTTTCTGCAACCGAGTTGTCAAACTGCGTTACATATAAATCGGAATCTTTTGCGGTTGTTACGGGAACATAATTCGTAATATCCGATGGCGTAATAATTACCCCGCAGGCGTGAATTCCCGTGTTACGCATAGATCCTTCCAAGATTTTTGCCTGCTGAATGGTTTCTCCTGCCAAATCATCTTCATTTGCAATGGCGATTAATTCTTTTACATTGTCAAATTCGTCCGAACGAAGGGCTTTTTTAATCTCTTCTTCACTTTCTGAAATAAAACGCGCCAAATTCCATTTTGACGGCATCATTCCCGGAATCAGTTTTGCGATTCTATCGGCTTCAAATAATGGCAAATCCAGTACACGAGCTGTATCACGAATTGCCGATTTGGTCGCCATTTTACCATACGTGATAATCTGTGCCACCTGTTTTTGACCGTATTTGTTGATTACGTATTCCATTACACGCCCACGACCCTCGTCATCAAAGTCAATATCAATATCGGGCATCGATACACGGTCAGGATTTAGGAAACGCTCAAAAAGCAAATCGTATTTAATCGGGTCAATATTGGTAATTCCGAGACAGTATGCAACGGCAGAACCCGCTGCAGAACCACGTCCAGGCCCTACCGAAACGTCCATTTTTCTTGCCTCGGCGATGAAATCCTGTACAATCAAGAAATACCCAGGATAACCAGAATTTGAAATTGTCATCAACTCAAAATCCAGACGTTCCTGAATTGATTCGGTGATTTCGCCGTATCTTCTTTTGGCACCTTCCATAGTAAGGTGTCGCAAATAAGCATTTTCACCGCGAACACCATTGTCTTTTTCGTCTTCAGGATCAACAAATTCATCTGGAATTTCGAATTTCGGAAGCAATACGTCTCGATATAATGAATATCCTTCGACCTTATCAATAATTTCCTGAATATTGATAATGGCTTCTGGCAAATCGGCAAAGAGTTTTTTCATCTCGTCTTGCGACTTGAAATAATATTCCTGATTTGGAAGTCCGTAACGGTATCCTCGTCCACGTCCAATAGGCGTTGCCTGCTTTTCACCATCTTTTACACAGAGTAAAATATCGTGAGCATTGGCATCTTCTTTATTTAAATAATAAGTATTATTAGTTGCAATTAATTTTACATCGTGTTTTTTAGAAAACTCAATCAGGGTTTTGTTGACACGATTTTCATCTTCCTGATTGTGGCGCATTACTTCTAGATAGAAATCTTCACCAAATTGTTCTTTCCACCAAATCAAAGCTTCTTCAGCTTGGTTTTCACCGATGTTCAAGATCTTACTCGGAATTTCTCCATACAAATTCCCAGACAAAACCATGATATCACCTTTGTATTGTTCTACAATCGTGCGATCTATTCTCGGAACATAATAAAAACCATCTGTATAGGCAATCGAAGCCATTTTCGCCAAATTGTGATATCCGGCTTTATTTTTAGCCAATAACACAACTTGGTAACCATTGTCTTTTTTACTTTTATCTAAATGGTTGTCGCAAATATTAAATTCGCAGCCAACAATTGGTTTAATTTCGGTTTCCGTCGGTTCTTCTCCTGCTTCAACCAAAGCTTTGTTTTTTGCGGAAGCCCCTTTGTTGTGGTTCATGACAGCACTCACAAAGTGGAAAGCTCCCATCATATTTCCAGTATCGGTCATAGCAACAGCCGGCATTCCATTTTTAGCGGTAGCAGCCACAATATTACCTATTCCTATAGTCGATTGAAGTACCGAAAACTGTGTATGGTTATGTAAATGCGCAAATTTTGCTGCTTTAAAATCGGCTTTGTCTTCTTCTGAAACAACATTTTGCTGCCCTTCTGCAGCTAAAGCTTTAAGCTGTTCCCTGATTTTATCAGAAGCCGCTTTTAAGTTGATGTGTTTTAAACCAATTAACTTAAATGGCTCTGGATTTCTTTCCTGAAAATCTTTGAAATATTCTTTCGGAACGTCAAGCTCTTCTTTAGTAAAAACTTCTCTTCTAACCAATTCTAAGAAACAACGCGTAGTTGCCTCAACGTCGGCAGTTGCGTTGTGCGCTTCCGCGAAAGGAACATTGAATAAATATTCATGCAATTCGGTCAAAGTTGGAAGTTTGAATTTTCCTCCACGACCTCCCGGAAGCTGTAACAATGAAGCTGTAACTTCGGTACAAGTATCCAAAACAGGGATTGAAGCCATAGTAGAATCTACTCCCATTCTATGGAATTCTGCACCCATAATATTCACGTCGAAACCTAAATTCTGTCCAACAATGAATTTAGTTTTACTTAAAGCAATATTGAATTTCTCTAAAACTTCGGCCAAAGTGATTCCATCGGCTTCAGCCAATTCAGTCGAAATTCCGTGGATACGTTCAGCATCATACGGAATGTTAAATCCTTCTGGTTTTACCAAATAATCCTGATGTTCAACAAGCTGTCCCATTTCATCATGAAGCTGCCACGCGATTTGTATACAGCGAGGCCAGTTGTCAGAATCGGTAATTGGGGCGTCCCAGCGTTTTGGTAATCCGGTTGTTTCGGTATCGAATATTAAGTACATAGAATTATAAAAGTCAAGTTTTAAAGCTCCAAATCCCACACCTTTCATGTTGTAAACCATTGACAACATGAAACATAATAAAATGCGGAATGAAAAATCGGAGGAATTCAAATTTACGCTTTTTTTACAGAAATAAAGAAGCTAAAGTTGTTAACAAAAAGCACAATTAACATCGTTGTTCTTCAAATGTAAAAACGGCCAAATTTCATTCATTTTTTTTCTTAAAAAAGTCCAATTATTCATTTTGGATACTCATTGCACCAAAATGAACACTTTTAAATTGCAGTGTATCCTGAACTTTGCTTCATCAAATTATAACAATTAAAAAATAAAAATCATGAAAACAATTTTTATCACAGGAGCATCATCAGGTTTAGGAAAAGCAACAGCAAAATTATTCCACGAAAAAGGATGGAACGTAATCGCAACCATGAGAACACCTGAAAAAGAAACAGAACTTTCTCAATTACCAAACGTAACGCTTTTACCTTTAGACGTTACCAATTTTGATCAAATTCAAAATACAGTTCAAAAAGCGCTTGAAATTAGCGATATAGATATTGTTTTTAACAATGCTGGTTATGGATTAATAGGCCCTTTGGAAAGCCTTACGGATGATCAAATTACAAAACAGCTAAACACTAATTTATTGGGAGTAATTCGCGTTACAAATGCTTTTATACCGTATTTCAGAGAAAGAAAAAGCGGTTTGTTTATCTCTACAACTTCTATTGGCGGATTGATTGCTTTTCCTTTAGGATCAATTTATCATGCAACAAAATGGGGATTAGAAGGCTGGAGCGAAAGTATGGCTTACGAACTAAATCCGTTTGGAATAAACATTAAAACAGTTTCTCCTGGAGCAATCAAAACTGAATTTTTGCATGGTTCACTTGACACAAGCACTCTTCCAGAATACGAAGCAATGACCAATAAAATGTTTGGAAGCGTTGACGTTATGTTTGAAATGGCCTCAACTCCTGAACAAATTGCTGATGTTGTTTACGAAGCTACAACTGACGGAAAAAACCAATTAAGATATGTTGCCGGAGAAGATGCAAAAGCATTTTACAAACAAAGACTAGAAGTTGGAGACGAAGTTTTTCGTTCTGAATTTGGCAAACAATTTTTTGGAGAATAATTCATTTCAAACTAATACCGTTCAGGTTTCAAGAAGCCGAACGGTATTAGTCTTTTAAATTTTCATACTTTTATATCATGGAAAAGAAAAACAATAATCCAGCAAAAATCTCTTCTATATCGCAGTTTCATGATCTATTTCAACTCCCAAAGCCACTTCATCCGATGGTGAGTTTGGTAGATAACACACAATTGGTCATAAATGAAAATTTAGCGAATCACGCCTTTTTGCTCGATTTTTACAAGATATCCTACAAGTTTTCTACCAACGGAAAAATGGGCTACGGTCAAGGCTATTATGATTTCAATGAAGGCGGACTCATGTTTGCTTCTCCAACTCAATTAATTTTTACTGAAAATGAAGAAGGAGTTGAATATGGAGGTTATACCCTATTATTTCATCCTGATTTTATTCGAAATTATCCTTTGGGAAAAAGCATCAAAAAATATGGTTTCTTCTCTTATGACACCAATGAAGCACTGCATCTTTCCGACAGTGAAAAAACAATTATTATTGGATTATTACAAAGTATCGACAACGAACTCAATACCACAATAGATGAAATGAGTCAGGATGTAATTGTTTCTTATATTGATGTTTTGCTGAATTACAGCAATCGTTTTTACAAACGCCAATTCATTACCAGAAAAACTATCAGTCACGATTTATTATTAAAAGTTGAAGAGACTCTGGACAACTACATCAGCAACGCAGAAACCTTGAAAAAAGGATTGCCAACAGTAGAATTTCTAGCTTCACAAGTTAATGTTTCAAGTCATTATTTAAGCGACATGCTTCGCAATTTGACTGGTTTAAACGCACAACAACATATTCATTCGAAATTAATTGAAAAATCAAAAGATTTTCTGATTACGACAAATCTTTCTGTAGCAGAAATTGCCTATCAATTAGGTTTTGAATATCCGCAATCGTTCAGCAAATTATTCAAAAAGAAAACCAGTCTTACTCCATTAGAATTTAAAAATTCACTGAATTAACTTTCAGAAATACTACTTTAAAAAAATCAGTTTTTGCTTCAAAAAAACATAAAATTTCATAAAAATACACTTCTTGGATGTCGTAGTTTTTGATGTTTTATTGAATCTAAATAATGTCAAAAAAACTCTTTTAAAAGCTTTAAAAAACTCAAAAAGCGCTCTTTAAGCAAAATTTTTAAAACTAACAATTATTACTATTTTTATGCAATTTGTTAGATTTTTTCAATCAAATTCTTATATTTTATATTGATTTTGAGATAAATTTGCAAACTATTAAAACATAAAATAAACAAGAAAAATTAAAGCCGAAAAAGAAAATCTAAATCAGTTTCTTTATCATTTTTCTGTCAAATTTTAGTTGCAAAAGCCATTTGGCAATTTGTAAATTAGTTTGGGTATCGTATATAATGAAATATCGAAATTGACGCTTTTTTATCTTTTTTTACTTTTGTTTTGCTATTATAATGAACAGGAAATTGCTGTGGTTATAGAAATTACAATTTAAAAAAATAAAAAATGAGTAAGACATTATTTGACAAAGTATGGGATTCACATGTTGTGCGTAAAATTGAAGATGGGCCAGATGTGTTTTTTATTGACCGCCATTTCATTCATGAAGTTACGAGTCCTGTTGCTTTTTTAGGATTAAAATCAAGAGGCGTTAATGTATTATACCCAGAACGTACTTTTGCAACTGCCGACCACAATACACCAACCATAAACCAACATTTACCAGTTCAGGATCCGCTTTCTGCAAACCAGCTTAAAGCTCTTGAAGACAATGCAAACGAATACGGAATTTCGCACTGGGGATTAGGCCACCAAAAAAATGGAATTGTACACGTAGTGGGTCCTGAAAACGGAATTACTTTGCCAGGTGCTACTATTGTATGTGGAGATTCGCATACGTCTACTCACGGTGCTTTTGGAGCTATCGCTTTCGGTATCGGAACATCTGAGGTTGAAATGGTGCTTTCTACTCAATGTATTATGCAGCCTAAACCAAAGAAAATGCGCATCAACGTAAACGGGCAACTTAGTAAAGGTGTTGGTCCAAAAGACGTTGCGCTTTATATTATCTCTAAATTAACTACTTCTGGAGGAACTGGTTACTTTGTTGAATACGCTGGTGATGTTTTTGAAAACATGACTATGGAAGGCCGTATGACAGTTTGTAACTTAAGTATCGAAATGGGTGCTCGTGGAGGAATGATTGCTCCTGACCAAACCACTTTCGATTTCTTAGAAGGAAGATTATACGCTCCAAAAGGAGAAGCTTGGACAAAAGCTGTTGAATACTGGAAAACTTTAAAAACAGATCCAGATGCTGTATTTGATGCCGAACTAAATATCAAAGCGGAAGACATCGAACCAATGATTACTTATGGTACAAACCCAGGAATGGGAATTGGTATCACAAAACATATCCCAAGTGCAAAAGAAGTTGAAGGCGGCGAGGAAACTTACAAAAAATCTTTAGCTTATATGGGCTTCAACGAAGACGACGTTATGATTGGAAAACAAATCGATTATGTTTTCTTAGGAAGCTGTACAAACGGACGTATTGAAGATTTTAGAGCTTTTGCTGAAATTGTAAAAGGAAGAAAAAAAGCAGATAATGTTACGGCTTGGTTAGTTCCGGGTTCTCACGTTGTGGAAGCGCAGATTAAGGAAGAAGGAATTTTAGATATTTTGACAGAAGCTGGTTTCGTATTACGTCAGCCGGGTTGTTCTGCTTGTTTAGCAATGAACGATGATAAAGTTCCTGCTGGAAAATATGCAGTAAGTACTTCAAACAGAAACTTTGAAGGTCGTCAAGGTCCTGGTTCAAGAACACTTCTTGCAAGTCCAATTATGGCCGCAGCTGCTGCTGTTACAGGAAAATTGACAGATCCAAGAGAACTGTTCTAGTCAATGACAATTGCAAAAACAATTTCAAAAATTCAATAAAATTGCTTTTAGATTTATTATAGATTCTCATTTTAAGAAATCTAAAATCTAAAATCCAAAATCTAAAATTAAAATGGCATACGATAAATTTAATATACTTACAAGCAGTGCAGTGCCACTGCCAATTGAGAACGTCGATACAGATCAAATCATCCCAGCTCGTTTCTTAAAAGCTACAAAACGCGAAGGCTTTGGAGACAATCTTTTTAGAGACTGGAGATACAACGGAGATGATACTCCAAAAGCAGATTTCGTTTTAAACAATCCAACTTACAGCGGAAAAATCTTGGTTGGAGGAAAAAACTTCGGTTCTGGATCTTCAAGAGAGCACGCTGCTTGGGCAGTTTATGATTACGGATTCCGTGCTGTAGTTTCTAGTTTCTTTGCTGATATCTTCAAAGGAAACTGTTTGAATATTGGTGTACTGCCAGTTCAAATCAGCCCTGAGTTTTTAGAAAACATTTTCAAAGCTATTGAAGCTGATCCTAAAACAGAATTAGAAATCAATCTTCCAAACCAAACCATTACTTTGTTATCAACTGGCGAGCAAGAATCATTTGCTATTAACGGTTACAAAAAGAACAATTTAATTAATGGTTTTGACGACATTGATTACTTACAAGATATGAAGGAAGATATTAAGGCTTTCGCCGATAAACTTCCGTACTAATAGAAATATCATTCAGTCTATTAGACCCGACAGGCTTCAAAACCTCTCGGGTCTTTCTAGAATATAGAACGCGGATGAAACTGATTTGCTATCGCAAAAGCACGGATTAAGGCAGATTTTATTTTATTCAATAATAAAAAATCCGTTTTTATCCACGTCTTCGTGAAAGCGAATCCGTAAAATCTGCGTCAAATCACATCAGAATTATAGAATATCAATATGGAAAAAAGAAAAATTGAAATAATGGATACGACACTTCGTGATGGTGAACAAACTTCAGGAGTATCATTTTCTGCTGCAGAAAAACTAACCATTGCGCAATTGTTGTTGGAGGAATTAAATATTGATAGAATCGAAATTGCTTCTGCGCGAGTAAGCGAAGGAGAATTTCAGGCCGTAAAAGGCATTACTTCTTGGGCTGAAGAAAAAGGATATAGCAACAGAATTGAAGTCCTTACGTTTGTTGATGGAGGTGTTTCGATCGACTGGATGAAAAAAGCGGGTGCTAAAGTGCAGAATTTGTTGACCAAAGGCTCAATGAATCACTTAACGCATCAATTAAAAAAAACTCCAGAACAACATTTTTCTGAAATCGCTCAAATCATTGCTTTAGCCAAAGAAAACAACATTGAAACCAATGTTTACCTAGAAGACTGGAGCAACGGAATGCGAAATTCTCCTGAATATGTTTTTCAATTTTTGGAGTTTTTATCAACTCAGCCAGTCAAAAGAATTTTACTTCCTGATACTTTAGGCGTTTTAATTCCGTCTTTGGCTTTTGAATTCATTTCAAATATTAAAGCAAAATATCCGCAGATTCATTTTGATTTCCACGCACACAACGACTACGACTTAAGCGTTGCCAATGTTATGGAAGCCATAAAAGCTGGAATCAACGGACTTCACGTAACGGTAAACGGAATGGGAGAACGCGCCGGAAATGCACCGCTTGAAAGTACTGTTGCCGTAATCAACGATTATCTGCCACAAGTAGACATCAACGTAAAAGAAACTTCATTGTATTCTGTAAGCAAATTGGTTGAAACATTTACAGGCTACAGAATTCCTGCAAACAAACCAATTGTCGGCGACAATGTTTTTACGCAGACAGCTGGAATCCACGCTGATGGAGACAATAAAAACAATCTTTATTTCAATGATCTTCTTCCGGAACGTTTTGGAAGAAAACGAAAATACGCCCTCGGAAAAACTTCTGGAAAAGCCAATATCGAAAAAAACCTTCAGGAATTAGGCTTAAAACTCAACAACGAAGATTTGAAATTGGTTACCCAAAGAATTATCGAATTGGGCGACAAAAAAGAAACCGTAACGAAAGAAGATCTTCCATACATCATTTCAGATGTTTTGGATAGTCACACTTACGAAGAAAAAATCACGATAAACTCGTATATGCTGGTACATTCTAAAGGAATGCGTCCCTCTACGACTTTATCTTTAAATTTAAACGGAGAAATAATCGAAGAAAATGCCCAAGGAGACGGTCAGTTCGATGCTTTTATGAATGCTTTATCCAAGATTTACAAAAGCAAAAAATTAACACTTCCTAAATTGATCGATTATGCCGTGAGAATCCCGCCAGGAAGTAGTTCTGATGCGTTGTGCGAAACCATTATCACATGGGTCAACAACGGAAAAGAATTCAAAACCCGCGGATTAGACTCAGATCAAACTGTTGCAGCGATTATTGCAACGCAAAAAATGTTGAATATAATTACTTAAGGTGCTAAGAGACTAAGGTTCTGAGGTTCTAAGATTTTTATTTGACCTTAGAACCTTAGCAACTCAGAACCTTAGAACTTAAAAAACAAACTAAGCCACTTAAGAGAAAAAACCTTAGAACCTTAGCAACTCAGAACCTTAGAACCTTTTAAAAAAATATAGAATGAAATTAAACATAGCCCTTTTAGCCGGAGACGGAATCGGACCAGAAGTAATCAATGAAGCTGTAAAAGTATCTGATGCTGTTGCGAAAAAATTTGGACATGAAATCACTTGGAAACCTGCTTTAACTGGAGCTGCAGCAATTGATGCCGTAGGAGAACCTTATCCAGATGCAACTCACGAAATTTGTAAAAATGCTGATGCGGTTCTTTTCGGAGCAATCGGACACCCAAAATACGATAACGATCCTTCTGCGCCAGTACGTCCAGAGCAAGGTTTATTAAAAATGCGTAAAGCATTAGGTTTGTTCGCAAACGTAAGACCAACTTTTACATTCCCATCTTTATTAGACAAATCGCCGCTAAAAAGAGAAAGAATCGAAGGAACTGATTTGGTTTTCTTAAGAGAATTAACTGGAGGAATTTACTTTGGTGAAAAAGGAAGAAAAGACAACGGAGATACAGCTTATGACAACTGTGTTTACACTAGAGCCGAAGTACAGCGTTTAGCTAAAAAAGGTTTCGAATTAGCCATGACACGTTCTAAAAAATTATGCTGCGTTGACAAAGCAAACGTTTTGGAAACTTCACGTTTATGGAGAGAAACAGTTCAAGCAATGGAAAAAGACTATCCAGAGGTTGAAGTGAGCTACGAATTTGTTGATGCTGTTGCTATGCGTTTGGTTCAATGGCCAAATTCTTATGATGTATTGATTACTGAAAACTTATTTGGAGATATCTTAACAGACGAAGCTTCTGTAATTTCTGGTTCAATGGGATTAATGCCTTCTGCATCTATGGGAGCTGAAGTATCTTTATTTGAACCTATTCACGGTTCTTATCCACAAGCTACAGGATTAAACATTGCAAACCCAATGGCTACTATTTTATCTGCTGCTATGATGTTCGAAAACTTCGGATTAATGGAAGAAGGTAAAGCAATGAGAGACGCAGTAAATAAAGCTTTAGAAGCGGGTGTAGTTACCGAAGATTTAGCGAATGGAGCAAAAGCTTATGGCACTAAAGAAGTTGGTGACTGGTTAGCTGCGAATGTATAATTTTGTTTCAGGTTTATTTGTTTCAAGTTTCAGGTTTTTCCAACTTGAAACTTGAAACAAAAGCAACAAAAAAAGGGATAAACATAAGTTTATCCCTTTTATATTTTAGAAAAAAAACATTAATATTCTCTTCTGTTTCCGCGATCTCCGCCACGGTTGTTTCCGTAACCACCACGATCGTTTCCTCCGCGGTTGTTATTAAAACTTCTTCTTTCGCCCTCTGGTTTTGGCTCAGACTTATTTACAACGATTGTACGACCTGAAACAACAGCACCGTTCAATTCATCGATAGCTTTCTGTGCTTCACTATCATTTGGCATTTCAACAAAACCAAAGCCTTTACTTCTTCCAGTAAATTTATCAGTAATAATTTTAACAGAGTCAACTGTTCCATAAGCCTCAAAAGACTCTCTTAAATCTGCTTCCTCAATACTGAATGGAAGGCTCCCAACGAAAATATTCATAGATATTTATTTATAATAAGAAGCAAATGTAGTCTTATTTATATCTAATCTACTATGTTATGGATTTATTTAAGTTTTTATTCTGATTTGATCAGGCTCAAATTAGGAAATTAATTGTTGACTGGAACAAAGTTAGGCCCCTGTGTCACTGGAATTTTATAAAAAACACCTTCCGAAAAATGCATAGTTTGTTTTTCAGCATTTTGATCACTATTAACCGCTGTAAATTTAAACGTTCCTGAAATAGTGTTATCAATAGTATTGTATTCTGTAACGATAATTTCTCCTGTTCCTTTGCCTGTTCCAGTGCTAAATTCTGCTTCCTGCCCTTTATAAGTATCCTTATAAATGGCTTTTACATCATCATTTATACCTAAAACATATGTTTTCTTAGACGGTTCAGGAAGCTGAAGTTTGATTTGCTCGTAGCCCAAAGACCCCTCAATAACAAAAAAATCATTCGTTTCGATTCCAGCCTCATAAACTTGGGCTCTCCAAAAAGTATTATCTTTTAAGGTCTGAAAAGCTGGATTATTAAATTTTATATCCTCGGTACAAGATACAAGCAGAAGTAAAAGTGATAAAAAATAAAAGTATTTTTTCATATTTAGAATGAATTTGATGCAAAAGTATCGCATTAAGAGCTAAATACTTAAATTAAAAAGTCAAAAAAATGCTAAAAAAACAATTCAAATAGATTTAATCTCTTTTAAAACGCATTTTTCATAAAAAAATTATATCTTTGCGCCCTTAATTAACAGAGGTCGAGTACCTCAAAATTTAATCACTAGATTATGTCAGTAAAAATTAGATTACAAAGACACGGTAAAAAAGGAAAACCTTTTTACTGGGTAGTAGCTGCAGATGCACGCTCAAAAAGAGATGGTAGATACTTAGAGAAAATCGGTACTTACAATCCAAACACTAACCCAGCAACTGTTGAGTTAAACCTTGACAGCGCAGTTAAATGGTTACACAATGGTGCTCAACCAACTGATACTGCTAGAGCTATCCTTTCTTACAAAGGTGCTTTATTGAAACACCACCTTGATGGAGGAGTTCGTAAAGGTGCTTTAACACAAGAGCAAGCAGATGCTAAATTAACTGCTTGGTTAGAAGCAAAAGCTGGTAAAGTTGATGCTAAAAAAGATGGTTTATCTAAAGCTAAAGCTGATGCTAAAGCAAAAGCTTTAAAAGCTGAGCAAGAAGTTAACGCGAAACGTGTTGCTGATGCTGCCGCTGCACAAGCTGAAGCTGCTGCCGCTGCACAAGCTGCTGAGGCTACAGAAGAAGTTGCTGAAGCTACTGAAGAAGCTCCTGCTGCTGAAGAGAATAACGAAACAACTGAAGCATAATTTTACTTAGCGATAATGCGTAAAGAAGATTGTTTTTATTTAGGTAAAATCGCTAAAAAATTTAGTTTCAAGGGGGAAGTCTTAGTCTATTTAGACACAGATGAACCTGAGTTATACGAAAATCTGGAATCAGTGTTTGTTGAAAACAACAAACACTTGGTTCCTTTTTTTATTGAAACTAGCTCATTGCACAAAAACGACTTTCTTAGAGTTCGTTTTGAAGATGTAAATACCGAAGAAGATGCAGATGCCCTAGTAGGTAGTCCCATTTATCTTCCATTAACCATGTTGCCAAAACTTACTGGCAACAAATTTTACTTCCACGAAGTTATTGGTTTCGAAATTGAAGACAAACGTTTAGGCGTTTTCGGAAAAATAACTTCTATTAATGATTCAACTGCACAGCCTCTTTTTGAAGTTTTAAATGGTGAAGTCGAAATCTTAGTTCCTATGATTGATCAATTTCTTGTAAAAATCGATCGTGAGAACAAAAAAGTTATCATGAATCTTCCTGAAGGTCTTATTGAGATGTACCTTTAGGTTAAATTCCAATATTAAAAATCCAAATTCCAAACCTTAATAAGGTCAAATCTCATTTTTTTTAAATTCCAAATTCCAAAGCTTTAGTGGAGTTGAATTTCAAATTTTTTAAATAGGGATGTTTTACTTTTTTTGAAAGAAAAAACTTACTAATTAATAATTCCTTTATATATTCACACTTTATAAATTGGAATTTAGCTAAATGAAACCATACAATTTAGAAGAGAGGATCTTTTTGTTCGCAAAAGAATGCAGAATCTATATTCGTACTTTACCCAAAAACATTTCAAATATTGAAGATGGAAAACAACTTATAAGATCCTCTGGTTCTGTTGGTGCGAATTATATTGAAGCAAATGAAAAATTAGGTGATAAAGATTTAATTTTCAGATTAAAAATTGCCCGTAAAGAAGCAAAAGAATCTAAATTTTGGCTTCAATTGCTAAATGATTTAAACCCAGATCAAAAGTCAACTTCAGAGTCTTTACTATTCGAGGTGGAAGAATTAAGAAAAATTTTATCCGCAATAATTAGTAAAACTTCAAAACAATAAATTAATATTTAATCTTATTTTTGCAGCTCAACAAAATTATCCACTTCATTGGAATTTGGAATTTAAAAAATTTAGAATTTTAATTTATGTTTCAGTTTAAGCAATTTTCTATTAAGCAAGACAGAACCGCTATGAAAGTTGGCACCGATGGCGTTTTATTGGGTGCTTGGACTCCTATTTCTAATAATCCATTTAGTGTTTTGGATATTGGTGCGGGAACAGGAATTATTGCTCTGATGCTAGCACAGCGTTCAAAAGCAGAACAAATTGACGCTCTAGAAATCGATGAAGATGCTTATGAACAGGCTGTAGAAAATTTTGAAGCTTCTCCTTGGGCCGATAGATTATTTTGTTTTCATGCTGGCCTGGATGAATTTATTGATGAACCAGAAGATGAATACGATTTGATAGTTTCGAATCCTCCTTTTTATTCTGAAGATTATAAATCCGAAAATGAACAGCGTGATCTAGCACGTTTTCAGGATGCAATGCCTTTTGAAGAAATTGTTGAAGCTGCCGATTTATTACTTTCAGAAAACGGAATACTTGCTTTAATTATTCCTTTCAAAGAAGAAGAAAAATTTATTGCTCTGGCGAAAGAAGCCGAGTTATATCCTCTAAAAATTACTCGAGTAAAAGGAACTCCAAAATCAGAAATTAAACGCAGTTTATTGGCTTTTAGCAGAAATAAAGTTTCTGAAATTGAAATAGATGAATTAGTGATTGAAATCGATCGCCATGTTTACACTCCAGAATATATTGAGCTGACTAAAGATTTTTATCTTAAATTTTAAACCTGTTCAAATATACTTTTAAACTGATACAGAATTCTTTCAATCAATCTCAAATCTTCGGTTACAATTTCTGCACTTCCTTTCATTTCCTGCTGAAATGTAATCTGTTTATTATACGATGTTTTCAGTCCATTTGGAAGCGCAACATCTATAAGAAGATTGCCATCCTTATCGGGCACCAATGAAATATTTTTGATTTCGCCTTTCAAAACGCCAAACTCCCTATCTGGGTAATTCGCCAAACGGATATTGACACGCTGCCCCACTTTTATTTTTCCTGAATTTAAAGCTGGCGCTTTTACCTTTCCTATAAAGCTGTTCTTAGCATCTGGGATTATAGAAAATACATTATCTCCAACATTTATGGTCTGATTTTCATTCCACACCTGCAGAAAAGTTACTTTACCGCTGATGGAAGATTTTAATGCATAAGCCAACTCCCAGTCCCTAATCACTTTTTTCAGCTGATAAAACGACTGCGACACGTTACGTCCAAGATTAACTTCTTCTCTAGTGCTGTTTATCTGCGAATTCTGACTTGATTTTGTGTTGTCAATCAAAGAAGACCTTAATTGGGAAATCGACGACAATAAGCTTCTATAATTTTTCTGTGCCTGAAGAAAACTCAGTTTTTTAGCTTCCATTTCTTGGGCAGAAATAATTCCTTTATTAAATAAAGTCTCAAAGCGTGCCACTTCATTTTTCTGAAGTTCTAGCTCATGTTCGTTAATTGTTTTCTGCTGCTGCAGGATTTCTATTCTTTGGGTTATCTGGATTTTTTCAGACTGCTGTGCTCTGCTTTCCACCTGATAAGGATGAAGGTCTTTATTTAGTTCCTGAGCCTGATAATCTTTCTGAAAACCTGCGAAAGCACTTTCTATTTCGCCGAGCTGTTTATTTTGCAGGAGATTAAAAGGAAACTCTTTTGTTGAACTGCTTATATCATAACTGTCCACAATTTTTTTCAGCAGAAAAACATCTTTATAATTCGCCGTATTTTCAATAATGGCCAGCGTGCTATTTTTATCCACCTCTGTTTTATCTTTTACTAAAATCGCTTCAATTCGTCCAGAAGACTTTGATACTATTTTTTCTGGCGGAATATTAGTTGTAATTACAATTTCTGTTTTTACAGTATCTGGATATTTGACGAACCAAGAAACAAAAAACAGCATGATGATAATAGCAAATATCAGAACGGTTCCCCATCGTATCATCCAATGTGGAACTTTGGTCAGGATATCCTGAACCTCTTCACTTCTTAATTCAAATGTATCGTTGTTTTCTGCCATGACTAATTTCCTAACTGCAATTGATTTTTAACCAATTCAAAATAATTTCCTCTTTGTTCTACCAGTGTGGTATGGTTCCCTATTTCAATAATTTTACCTTTATCCAAAACCACAATCTGGTCTGCATTCATAACTGTGCTTAATCGATGCGCAATTACAATTACGGTTTTGTTTTTAAAGAAAATATCAAGCTTCTGCATAATTTCTTTTTCATTGTTGGCGTCAAGGGCAGATGTTGCTTCATCGAAAAACAAAATTTCAGGATTTTTATATACTGCTCTGGCAATCAGCAATCGCTGTTTTTGCCCGGTGCTCATTCCCAATCCTTCTGCTCCAATTTTGGTGTTATAGCCCAATGGGAGCTCGCTTACATATTGTGTAATATTTGCGACATCAGATGCATAAAGCAATCGTTCTTTGTCGATTTTATCAGCCCCAACTGCAATATTATTTGCAATTGTATCAGTGAAAATATACCCCTCCTGCATAACCGCTCCAATATTAGATCTCCATGCTTTCTGTGAAATATTTTTCAATTGAGCACTCCCAATACTGACTTCGCCTTTGTCTGGATTGTAAAACTTCAGCAAGAGTTTCATCAAAGTTGTTTTTCCGCTTCCGCTTACTCCCACTATTGCTGTCACTTTATTAGCTGGAATCTTTAAACTTAAGTTATCTAAAACAGGAACATCTGAACCTAAATACCTATAAGTAACACTTTTTAATTCGATATCTGAATCATACGGCACATCAATGGACTGATGCTCTTCTTCTTGCGTTTCGTCTTCTTTTTCGTGAATTTCTGATAATCTTGCCAATGAAATTTTAGCATCTTGAAGCTCTCTCACAAATTGGATCAGCTGTGTAATTGGCCCATTCAAACTGCCTACAATCGAATTAATGGCCAGCATCATCCCCAGCGTTATAGAACCATCAATAACTAATTTTGCAGATAAAAACGTAATGAAAATATTTTTCAGTTCATTTATTACTGACGAACCAATGCTTTGCGACTGCTCTAAAACCAGACCTTTTATAGAAACTCTAAACAATCTTGCCTGAACATATTCCCAACCCCAGCGTTTCTGTTTTTCTGCATTATGGAGCTTAATTTCCTGCATTCCGTTTATCAGCTCCATTACCTTGCTTTGCTCTACAGAAACTTCAGCAAAACGTTTGTAATCCAAAATTTCTCTTCGTTTTAAAAACATACTTATCCAGCCAAAATAAAGAAGGCTTCCAACAAAAAACACCAGAAATATCTTGAGATTAAAATAAGCCAGAACTGCCCCCAATACAAACATATTGATAACAGAAAATAGCACATTTAAAGAGGATGTTGTAAGTATTTTTTCGATTCTACGATGATCATTAATTCGCTGCATGATATCTCCTGTCATCCTTACATCAAAAAAAGAAATCGGAAGATTCATTAACTTGATAAAGAAATCAGAAATTAATGAAATATTAATGCGGGTGGAGAGATGAAGCAGTATCCAGCTTCTTATGAGTTCTAAACCTGTTCTCCCAGCAAAAAGGAACAGCTGAGCAAATAGGATCAGATAAATGAAATGAATATTCTGATTCTGGATTCCGACATCGACAATGCTTTGGGTTAAAAATGGAAATATCAACTGTAATAAACTACCCGCAAAAAGCCCTATAGCAAGCTGAATAAGAAATGATTTGTATTGAAAGAGGTATTGAGAAAGGAATCTGAATCCCAACCCTGAATCTTCTTCTTTATCAAAATTAGATTGAAAAAATTTTGGAGTCGGTTCAATCAATAATGATATTCCTTCTTTTATCTCATCATGAGCATTATTTCCAATCCAGAACTTTACAAATTCATCTTTACTGTATTCCAAAAGACCAAAAGCTGGGTCTGAGATATAATATTTGCTTTTCTTTATTTTATAAAGTACAACATAGTGATTATCGTTCCAATGCAAAATACATGGCAGTGGAGCTTCTTCGATTCTTTTTACAGAGAGTTTTACCCCTAAAGTTCTAAATCCAATTTTTTCAGCAGCATCACTTAAAAAAAGCAAATTACTTCCTTCACGAGTTGTTTCGCTAATATTTCTCAACTCCTGAATGTTGATTGTTTTACCGTAATATTTAGCAATAATTTTTAAACATGTCGGTCCGCAATCTTTGTTATCTGCCTGTTTATAATGAGCGAATTTTTTCAATTTATTATGATTTATTCCAGACCAAATTAAGAAAAAAATTTCTTGTTAATCCATAAAAAAACAGAGAAGACCTAAATCTTCTCTGTTTCAGTATTTAAAAACAAATTTTTTAGCAACACAATTTCTTTAGGACATGGCCGCGGTTACCCTAACCAAATAAAAATAACCTTGCGACCAACTCCTAAGAATCTCAGTACCAATCATCAATACTGAGAATATGCTCAATGTTCCACGATCGAGCGCCTATACATTAAAAAAAACATGACTAAATTCTAAATAAGGCTATATCGTATTACTTTTAAAAAAGTTAAAAATCAACAACAAAGACGACTTGTATCACAAATACCTGATGATGTATTTAGCGGACAAGTTTCGCCTGACGGTATTAAAAAACATCCTGCTTCTAAGGCTTGAACCCAACATTCTGGAATTCCTCCTTTCATGGTTTTCTGTTCATTTTTGTTAATGGACTGAGCACCTTCAAGACTTAAAATTTTCTTTAACATAATCAATACCTTTTTTATCTAGTACAACAGTTTGTTCTGTCTAACTATTTAATATTTCTCAACAACAGTATCATGGCAATTGATATCTTCTGAATATTCATTGCCCAAGATGTTTTTCTGCTCTTTTTTTGTCAGCTTTCTTGTTTCCTTACTTTTTAAAATCTTTTCTAACATAACTGGCTATTTACATTTTTTGGTTTAAGCCTCAAATTTGCAATAACTTGATGCTTAAAAAAATCCTCTTTAGCAACTTCCGACATAATTATTTGGTATGCAGTTCCAGTATGCTGGCACAGTACCAAATTCTGTACATCTTTTAGCTTTAAATCCATCTTCACAAATAGGAGTATGATCTCTATTCATTGTTTTCAGTTCACTTGCAGTCAATTCTACTGCACCCTTCAATTTTAAAATATTCTTTAACATCACTGCAGGTTTAAAGTTGGGGTTAACTAATTTCTATTTTAACAGTCTAAATTTCTGTTTCTTAGGCTATTTTTTCTAACACTTGAACTTCTTCTACATAATCATTTAAGAAATATTTCAATTCGTTCAATTCATATTCATTTGGAAATAACCTTTCGTTTACAATCTTAATTGGTGTATAATTAAAATTGTTCATCGAGCACCAATCATATTGCTTCTGAATTTCCTGATTTATCATCATGCTTACAGAATCAACATTCCATTTTTTTAACCACTTTTTGTGAGTCATTCTTTTAATGTACCAATCTGAAATCGCTTCAACTGTTTTTCCAGGTGTTGTTCTGTTAATAGTTAAAAGCCTTTCTACAACTGCTTTGTAAGGGTTGTCGTTATTTTCTGGATTAATATTAAAAAGAACGTTCAAAAATATTTTATCTGGAAACTTTAATACCAAGTCAAAAGCTTCTTGAAAAGTTTTATAACAGTGTCCGCAACTTGGGCTAAGAATTACAGAAAGTCTAACTCCTGCATTTCTATTTCCAAATGTCAAACCTCTTAAGTCTTCAAACCCTTTGTTATATTTTACTTTTTTAGATAAGAAATTCAATAAGGAATAGTTTCTTTTGAATTTCTTAAGTTCTTTGAGCGAGTTTTCATTATCAAGCATTTTTCTAATCATCACTTTAACTGCCGCCCAGATTGGTATTAAAAGCAACAAAGAGAATACATAAGGAAAAATTTCATTAAAGCTGAAACTCAATGTAAAAAGATCTGAAGAAAACCAAACAATGCTCTGTGCCAATATTAAAAATGATATTGCTAAACACATTATACACCATTTTTGAATCTCAAATTTTTGAATCCATATCGAGCAAACTATTATTGGAATAGCTAATAAACTTAAGAATCCAACAAAAATCGCTGAACTTAAAGGCTGAACCAATATTGCTATAATACTTGAACTAAAGAAAAGCAATGGCAAATCTGAAAAACTCAACCATTTATTTGCTATATCATCATTAAAGCTTATTACCGAGTGACAAGAAGAATTAGTACTTAAATTACAGAATTTTGAAATTACAGTATTTTTAACTCCCCACTTCTCTTGAACTATAAAGATACTTACGATTAAACCAAGAACTGATGTCACCAAAAATGAAGCGCTAAACCAATCAAAACGATTATAGAACAAAGACAACCCTGCTACAAGCGCAAGAGGCAGAAAATATTTTAGCCAGTTATATTCTATTTTTAGATTATCTCTTGCTACAACATTGTTTGGTTCAATGGCCACAATTACTCCATTCCAATCTAAAAGGAATTTATCATAAGATAATTTTTGGCTTCCTTTTTTTGAGGTTGTGATTCTAACACCGCTTTTAATCTTTTCAACTAGTGTCAATTCATCTTTAAAATATGCCAAAAAATTTGATGGCAAATCTTCAATCTGTTCTTTCGAAACTCTTACAGCAGCATTCTCTACAGAAAGCAAATCAAACGAGTCTGTAATGGCAAACAAACTCGGATAATTTGGATGAGACAAAAACAGATCCTTAAACTCATTTTTGATATCTGAGTAGCGGTTGATTTGCAGAAATTTTTGGACAAGTTTTAACATCGCTTTTGATCGTTTTTAAATCATTTTACACTGCAAAGATTGGGGATTTTATTGATAAAAATCGCATAAACACATACATTTTATTAATTATACCACATACAATTTATAAATTATACCAAGTATAGTATTCTTTTTAATGTATTGATTTACAATTATTTACATGTTTGTTTTTTGAATAAAAAGCTTAGAAAGTCCATTTTCGATTAACGGTTTTGCTTTTTATCTAGTTTTGGAAAAGCAATAATCTAAACATTAAAAAACATGAAAAATGGGCTCATAAAAACAGATGTGTTTGGAAGAAAAAATAAATGAAAAAAAATCTGTAAAAGCCCAAATCTGAAGCAAAAGTTCCTGGTAAAAATCAAAAAAAATCTTATCCAACAAGTTTTATCTCATAAATAAATTCAGAGGTGGCACTGACTCCACCAATCTTCTACAAGTGATCCTCTAAAAACTAAAGATGGAGGAAATGGCTGATTCTCATATAATAATATAAACGAAACTAAAAACTTAAATCATGAAAACGAAAAAGATGACATTTAAAGATTTTGAAGTAGATAAAATAGACTTAAAAACTCAAAGAATTATTCGAGGAGGCGAGAACGAATCTGTTGATCCGCCTGTTGTGAGCTATCCTATTAAAACTAACGGAGGAGGAAATGGCTGATTCTCATTTATAATAATACAAACAAACTAAAAATTTAATCATGAAAACGAAAATAATGACATTCAAAGATTTCGAAGTAGATAAAATAGACTTAAAAACTCAAAGAATTATTCGAGGAGGCGAGAACGAATCTGTTGATCCGCCTGTTGTGAGCTATCCTATTAAAACTAACGGAGGAGGAAATGGCTAATAATTCAAGCTTTAAATATTGTTCGCAAATTGAGCTGGAGATACTCCAGTTCTTTTGCGAAACGATTTTGCAAATGAAACTGCATTTTTAAAACCAACACTTTCTGCAATTGCCTGAGTTGAATATTTTCTATACAAATGATTGGTAATCATCTGATTAATAACATAATTAATTTTCAACTCATTAGAATATTCACTAAAAGATTTTCCGAATCTCTTATTCACTACATAAGATAAATAAGTTGTATTGGTTTTGATTTTTTTGGCCGCATATGAAAGCGTAAAATCGGCATTTAGATATTCGAGTTTTTCTTCTAGCGCAAGCAATTTTTCTACAATTTTATTTTCTTTCGCCTCATCAATACTTAGATTTGCATTTTCCTTTTTAAACTGAGGATCTTCTTGCTCTACAAACTCTTCTAAAACTGTACTTTTTTCTAATGCTGCTTTTTCAATTTCCTTTTTCTCGAGATTAGCTTTAAACTCTTCAATTAAAGCATTCATTTTTTTCTGCGCTTTATTCTTATCTCTAATATTTTTAATTAAAAAAAACACAATTCCAACAACTAAAACAACATAGATAACTTTTAGGGCTTTATTCCATAAAACCTCATATTTATACTTCTGCTGAATACTCAACATCTCATCGCTCAGATTAGCAGTGCCGAGTTTGTAATTAACCTCTAAAGCTTCTTCTCGCAGTTGTCCCTGATATTTTTCATAAGAGTCTAAATAAATTTTAGAATGCTTGAAAGCTAATTCAGGTTCGTTTTGAATATTATAAATTTTGGCTTGGATATAATTAGATTGAAAATAACTCATATCTATTTTGTTTTCCTTTAAATAAAGAGAATCGACTTTTTTCAAGAAAACTAAGGCTTTATCGTATTTTTTTTGAGAATAATAGAGATCACCCAAATTGTAATTTGCAGTCTTATAATAGCTTTCATCATTATTTTGTTTCGCATACATCGAAATATCAAAATAAGCTCTCTCTGCATTTTTAAAATCCTTTTTCAACAAATAGATATTTCCTAGACTTAAAGTAGCTGTCATTTTATTATCTATATAGTTTTGTGAATAGGTTATTGCTCTTTTGTAATAGTATTCGGCCGAGTCGAGTAAAACTAATTTACTTCGATTCTTCATATAGTAGCCTTCATACACATTTCCTAAATTGGTATAAATATTACTTTTACTATTTTGAAATTGGTCTTTCTCATAAAGACTTTCATTTTTATCTAAAAAATCACTGTTTTGTCTAAGGTTTTTTACAGCAAGTTCATAATTACCTACAGCTTCATTAACTAAAGCAATATTGCTTTTAAATTTTACAGTCTGAATAACATCATTAGTTTTAATAGAAAGCTTAATTCCTTCTTGATAATTACTAAGAGCATTACTGAAATTTCGTCGTTTCCACTCTGTCAATCCTCTATAATTATATAAATAAGCTCTAAGATTTATTTTTTGAACAGATTCTGGGAGTTTATTATAATGAGCTATCGCCTTGGCAAACCATTCATCACATTTAACTTTATTGCCTTTCAATTGATATAGATAAGATCCTGCACCATAAGCAAAAGCTTTGTGCTCATCATTATTAGATTTTTTTAATTCAGCTGCATATTCAAGTCCTTGATCAAAATTACCATTCATGCTAAAACGGATTTTATCCTGTAATTCTAAGTACTTTTGTTCCGTGAGTTCTCCTGTAGTTTGAGCAACCCCACTGGAATAGATTAATAGTAAAAAGAAAAAAGAGATGATCAGCCTCATTTAGTTTGTTTTTGGAATTCAAAAATAGTCTATAAATTATCAATAAACTACAATTTATTTGCCAAATTCCTATTAATATTATTTTTGCTATAAATAAATATAACATTTTAACATGTATTTGTTATATTTTTATTATGTAAATTTGCTTTGCTAAATTTAAAAATCATGAAACCAGACCTATTTCAATCTCCAGATTATTTTAACTTAGACGATTTACTATCTGACGAACATAAATTAGTTCGCGAATCTGCTCGTGCTTGGGTTAAAAAAGAAGTTTCTCCTATTATAGAAGAATACGCGCAAAAAGCAGAATTTCCTAAACAAATTATTAAAGGTCTTGGAGAAATCGGTGGTTTCGGACCTTATATTCCTGTAGAATATGGCGGAGCAGGATTAGACCAAATTTCTTATGGTTTAATTATGCAGGAAATAGAAAGAGGTGATTCTGGTGTAAGATCTACCTCATCTGTTCAATCTTCACTAGTAATGTATCCAATCTGGAAATATGGAAACGAAGAACAAAGAATGAAATATCTTCCAAAGCTTGCTACTGGAGAATATATAGGCTGTTTCGGATTAACTGAACCAGATCATGGCTCCGACCCAGGAAGTATGATTACCAATTTTAAAGATATGGGAGATCATTATCTTTTAAATGGTGCCAAAATGTGGATTTCTAATGCCCCTTTTGCTGATATTGCGATTGTTTGGGCTAAAAATGAAGAAGGAAGAATTCACGGTTTAATTGTAGAACGAGGAATGGAAGGCTTTACAACGCCAGAAACGCATAATAAATGGTCATTACGTGCTTCTGCGACTGGAGAATTAATTTTTGATAATGTAAAAGTTCCAAAAGAAAATCTTCTACCAAATAAATCTGGTCTTGGCGCCCCTCTTGGCTGTTTAGATTCTGCGCGTTACGGAATCGCATGGGGAGCAATCGGAGCTGCAATGGATTGTTATGATACAGCTTTAAGATATTCAAAAGAAAGAATTCAGTTCGGAAAACCGATTGGAGGAACTCAGTTACAGCAGAAAAAACTGGCAGAAATGATTACCGAAATCACAAAAGCACAACTATTAACTTGGCGTTTAGGTGTTTTAAGAAATGAAGGTAGAGCAACTTCTGCTCAAATTTCGATGGCAAAACGCAACAACGTAAATATGGCCATTACCATCGCTAGAGAAGCAAGACAAATGCTGGGAGGCATGGGGATTACTGGCGAATACTCCATCATGCGTCACATGATGAACCTTGAAAGTGTTATTACGTATGAAGGAACTCACGACATACATTTATTGATAACGGGAATGGATGTGACTGGAATTCCAGCATTTAAATAAACACTAATTATTAAAATATACATAAAATCAATCTAAAAAGCTTCTTCTTGACGGAGAAGCTTTTTATCTTTGCATCAAAATTTTTTCAAAAATGAATATCGAAACGATAAACAAAAGCATTCAACCTCAAAAAGACCAACTATTAAACCACTCTTTATACAATAAGATTCAAAATATAAATGATCTTCATAGCTTTCTAGAAACTCACGTTTTTGCTGTTTGGGATTTTATGTCACTTTTAAAAGCCTTACAGGCCAAACTTACTTGTACAACAACACCTTGGTTTGCTACCAAAAATCCAGAAACACGTTATTTGATTAATGAAATTGTTCTTGCAGAAGAGAGTGATTTAAGTATTGATGGAAGAAGACAAAGCCACTACGAAATGTATCTTGAAGCTATGGAAGACTGTGGCGCAGATACAACAGGAGTTTTAAAATTCTTATCAGAGGTGACCTCTCTTCATAATATATTCGTAGCAATCAAACAAAGCTCACTGCATCCCAATGTAAAAGCCTTTTTAGATTTTACTTTTAGAGTTATCGAAGAAGGAAAACCACACGAAATTGCAGCAGCATTTACTTTTGGAAGAGAAGATTTGATTCCGAGTATGTTTACTGAAATTTTGAAAAACTTCCAGAAAAACCTTCCGGAAACCGATTTAGCAAAATTACTATACTATTTTGAAAGACATATCGAATTGGATGCCGATGAACATGGGCCAATGGCTATGCAAATGATTACAGAACTGTGTGAAAACGATTCTCAAAAATGGAAAGAAGTTGAAGAAGTTTCGATTCTTGCTCTAGAAAAACGCATCGGACTTTGGAATGCTATCGAGGAAGAAATTTTGATGAAAGCCGAAATGGTTTAAAATTACTATAAGTTATGTAACATAGCTTATTTCTTAAAAATTCCAATAACTGAAACTGTTTAATGACAGATAAGTTATTGGAATTTTGTTTTTTCATACCTTTGACATTCAGCCTGTTGAAAACACTTTCAAATGAACATTATCGATTTCATTCCAACAGAACAGTTAAGGCCTTTTATTAAGACTTACAGAATTATCGAAAGCGAAGACGAATTGGTAAACCGGGTTTTACCCAGCACCTCTCTAGCAATTGCTTTTCGCTGCAAAGGCTATGTTAATTATATTAAAGAAAATCAGCACGAAAAACTGCCCGTTTCTACAATTTCAGGTATTCGCAAATCAGTACGATTAATTAATTACGCAAAAGATACGGCAACTCTTATCATTCAGTTTAAAGAAGCTGGAGCTAAAGCTTTTTTTAAAGAACCGCTTCATGAATTATTCGAAGAAAGTGTTTCGCTCGACAACTTTATTCCACAGCAAAAAATTGCCATTATCGAAGAACTTTTAATGGAAGCCAAAACCAACAATCAAAAAATTGCAGTTATAGAACAGTTTCTTTTATCAAGACTGCACAATTACAAACCCGACGATCTAATCTCTGCTGCCATTACTATCATACAATCAAAAAAAGGCATCGTTAAAATAAAAGAGCTTGCTGATGCGCTTTTTATCAGTCAAGACGCATTTGAAAAAAGGTTCCGAAAAACAATTGGATCTTCTCCGAAACAATTTTGCTATGTTGTTCGCATAAAATCAATTATCGATCACAAACAAAAAAATCAAAACCTCATCGATCTGGCTATTGATGCCGGATATTTTGACCAGCCCCATTTTAATAAAGATTTCAAGTTGTTTACAGGACAAACTCCAAGTGAGTTTTTCAATTTTCCTTCTTTTTGGTAAATCAATGATTTTTTACAAGGATTAAGTTTTCACAATTCTGAATTTTACATCAATAAAAACAGGAGTTATGAAAACAAATATTTTAATCGGAATTGTCTTTTTGATATTATTCAACTATAGAACAAATGCTCAATCAACAACAATCAATTCACAAATTGAACTTAAAAAATCAGAAAACATGCAACAAATTTTTATCGATAAATTTATTGTTCCCGAAAAATCAAAACAAGAATTTTTAGAACGAGTATGCATTAACCGAAACTTCATAAAACATTTAAACGGCTTTGTAAATGACAATGCGTACGAACGCATTGACGAAAATGGAAATTTAATTTACCTAACGATTGCTGTCTGGAAAAATGAAACAGTCTTGAAAAGTGCCAAAGAGGCCGTGCAAGCTTACTATAAAAAAGAAGGTTTTAATATCTCTGAAATGTTTGAAAGATTAAATATCACCATGGAAAGAAATATTTATAAGGAAACCACAAAACCGTAACAACTTATTTAACGTAACTACTTGTTTAAAGCCATTTTAATTTAAACAAATTATGAAACCAGATTTTAAACAAATAATTATTGTTATACTCTCAGGATTTCTTTTGAGCTGCAGTTCAGATGAGCCCTCATCTCCTATTACAACAATTCCTCCAATTGTAAATCCACCCACTACAAATCCTCCAATTTCGAGTTCTGTAAATTATTTGGCATTAGGCGACAGTTATACTATTGGTCAGAGCGTTTGCGAAACATGTCGTTTTCCAGAACAGCTCAAAGCAAGTTTAAACGCCATGTACTCTAGTACAATTTCATTAAAAATAATTGCAACAACTGGCTGGACAACATCTAATTTGCTTTCAGCAATCGAATCGCAAAAACCAGAATCCAATTATGATTTGGTTACACTTTTAATTGGAGTTAACAATCAATATCAGCACAAAAGCTTTTCTGTTTATGAAAAAGAATTTCCTGAATTGGTCAACAAAGCTATTATGCTGGCCAAAGGTGATCGAAAAAATGTTGTTGTCATTTCTATTCCTGATTATGCTTACACGCCCTATGGACAAAGTTTATTTGGACAACAAAGTGCCACAATTTCTGCAGAAATAGATCAATACAATTCTTTTGCAGAAAACTATTGCAATAACAGTCAGGTTGCTTTTGTTTCGATTACAGATATTACGCGTATGGGGTTAAGCAATCCAAATCTTGTTGCCTCAGACGGTTTACATCCTTCCCAAACAGCTTACAAAATGTTTGTAGACAGAATGATGCCGAAAGTCAAAATCGCTTTACAGAATTAGTTTTTTAATTTCTTGAAGCAGAACATTCATTTTCAAAACAAATTTAGTCCCGCTATCCACTATATCTTTTGTTCTGAACCCCAGAACAAAAGGATATCGTTTCTATCGGGGCTAGATTAGAAGTTATCCGCTTTAAGAAAATATACTTAATTTTGCCTGGATAAATTCTTAAAATACAAGCACTACGTAATGATTATTTTTAAAACTACAATACAAGATATCGATGCCGTTTTCGATATTTACAATCAAGCTACATCATATCAAAAGACAGTAAACAATAAAAGCTGGAGAGGTTTTGAAAGAGCATTAATAGAAAAAGAAATTGCTGAAAATCGCCATTACATAATCAAAGAAGGAATCGAAATTGCTTGTACATTTGTGATTACTTTTAATGATTTAATTATTTGGAAGGAAGCCAGTAAAGATCCTGCTATTTACCTTCATCGCATTGCTACCAATCCAAAATTTAGAGGACGATCTTATGTCAAAAAAATTATTGAATGGGCTAAAGAATATGCCAAACAAAAAGGTAAAGAATATATTAGGCTTGACACACACAGCGGAAATGAAAGAATAAATAAATATTACAGCAGCTGTGGCTTCACTTACAAAGGAATAAGCACTATCGAATGGACAAACGAATTACCAGAACATTATAAAGAAGGTTCTTTTAGTTTGTTTGAAATTAAACTCTAGATTTAGTTTTGGTTTTCCAAATAAAACCATCCAATAAATAATGTGTAAACTGTGGTACGGTCAATAAAGGAACTAACAAAATCTGCCAGCTTGAAAAATCAAAATTTGTGATGCTGATATTTTCATTCCAAACAAAAAATTCCCAAAGAAATTCTTCCGAAAAAGCAATCAAAAGCAAAATTCCAATGTAAATTAAAAGACCTTTATACTGTTTTAAAAAAGATAAACGCCCCAATTCTGTTTCCGATTTTCCGTCAATTTCTTTAAAATAAACCAAAGCCATATACGGAATTCCATGCGATACGACATTTAACAAAGTAAAAATCAAATCGTCATTAAAATACACAATTCCAAAATACCAGGACAAAGCAGTTCCCAGAATAATGCTGTTTTTTGGAATATTAAAAAATCGGTTCTGAATTGATTTTACAGCCGTATAAACCACATACAGAATCAAAATCCCAATATAAACCCAAAACAGGATTTCTAGAATTCTTTGATTTTCAAACCTAAAAAATTCATTTTCTACAAACCAGTTGAATTTTCGCTTAGACGAAAAAAACCAATATAGCATCGGGTATCCAGTTGAAGCATAAATCGCAAGATTATCAATCCAAATCGAGATTTTGGTCTTCGTTTCTTTTCTGGCGTACAATCTCATAAAACCATATTGCTGTCTTATAAAATGAAAAACAGCTACGTAAGCCAAAAAAGACCAAAAAACTAAACTTCCGAAAGAGAAAAGCACAATTCCGGTTACGAAACAAAAAAGCGGCAACAGAATCAATCTTCTTTTTTGTTTCTGAAATTCATCTGCAACAAAATAAGTTTTGAATAAAGTTGCATAAACGTGTGCAACATCAATAAACACAATCAGGAAAAGCCAAGTATAAAAAGAATAATATTCTTCAATCTGAGCAATATAATCCTGAAAAATGAAAATGATCGCCAAAACAAAAAATGACGGACCAATTATAAAAGCTAAATCGGTTTTGGCTTTATGAATCCACGGTTGTTCCATCTATAATTTCATTTACAACATTAATTCCCTGATGAAAAGCTTCTTCAAAAATCGAAATTCCTGATAAATCGCTATGAGCAAAATATATTTTATTTTGAATGTTTTGCTTGGCTTGTTTTTTCGCTTCTCCAAAAATAAAGCCTGGAGCAGGCGAAATCATTCCGTGCCCCAAAAGAAACACTTCTATATCTTCTGTACATTCTTCAATATCTGGATGCCCCACTTTTAAGTCATTCAAAACAAACTGTTTCCAATATTCTTTGTCTTTTTTATACAGCTCTTTTCTGGTTTTCTTTAAATCGGCAGACGAAAAACTATAATAATATGTAATCACTTTTTTGTCCTGAACCTGATTCACGGTCTGATGCTGATCGTAAACATATCCCAAACCTTTTGCATCATAAATTACATTGTCCCAAGAAAGCGGAAAACTAAAATCATCTGATAAATCATTTACAATCAGCGTTGCCAAAAGCCAAGGCGTGTAATGAAAATATTCAGTAAACGCTTTTCTGTCTTCAATCAAATATTGATTCACAAACTGCGGAGAACTCATAATCACTTTATCAGCAATTATTTCAACCGAGGTTTTACTTACATCATCAAAAGCTTTTGCAATCACTTTATTGTTCTCTACTTTGACTTCATAAACCAAATGATTTTTGAGCGTTTTGTCTTTCGTATATTTTTTCAAATGATTGGCTAAACGCGAATTTCCTTCTGACCACGTTAAAACGCTGTCGTGTTTTTCGGGTGTCGAATCTTGTTTTCTTCCGGCAAAATAATGGATTCCCGCCCAAGCCGAAACATATTCGATTCCTAAACCAAAATCATCTTTACAGCAATAATCGATATAATTGAACAAAGGCTCAGACGTAAAATGATTGTCTTTGCACCACTGTTTCATGGTAATTTTATCCAAAGCTCTTGTTTTGATATCAGATGAAGAAAGATAAAGCGGAATATCAAATAAATATTTCTGGTCTTCTCCTTTGGCGATTCTAAACGCATCCATTTTTTTGAAGAATTTGTCAAACTCTACATCATCAGAAATCAAATTTCCTTCTTTTGGAACGACGCCTTCCTGCCAGTTATTTTTATAGAACAAACGTTCGTCTGGCGCAAAAGTCAATTGCAATTCATCAAAAATTGGAAAACCTTTTTCACTATAACCTAAAATTATTTTTTCTTCTTCTAGAAAACGAAGCAGTTCTTTATCTTGGAAATTAGGCAAAGGCAAATAATGCGCTCCCAAAGGATATTTGGAATATTTATTTTCTCCATTAGAAGAATTTCCGCCCAAATGATTTTCTAATTCTACTATCAAAAAATCTGAAATTCCTTTTTTATGAAATTGGCGCGCTGCACTTAAACCCGAAATTCCTCCGCCGACAATTAGATACGGAATCTGGATTTGTTTCGTTGGTTTAGGAAAATCTTTAATCCACAAACGATGACCAAGCAAGTGTTTAGTTCCAGATAAACGAATCATCATCGCCGCAATTTTATCCGAACAAAACTGCAGAAACGGAACTGCAATTAAAGCCGCGCCAACTACTTTTATAAAGCTCCTTCTGGATTTATTGCAGTTTTCCCCACTCTTCATCAAAATAGCGTACTAAAATCTGGTTGTCTAAACGATTGATTTCAATTTGGTTTGAAATCATATCGTTTGTAAAATAATTGAATCGATCGAATTGATAATTGTAAAATTTCAATCCGTCTGCTTTTCGGTTTACGGTATTAAAAGTTGTTCCAAAACCGTTTATGGCAATCGTATAACCCCATTCTCCAAAAGATGGCACATAAGCGTGATAGGCATCAACTTGCGGAAAAACCTGCATGACCGTTTTATTAATACACCAAAAAGATTTTGGCGCAAAATATGGCGATGTAGTTTGTATCACAACTGTAGCATCAGGTTTTAAAATGGTATTTATGGTTTGATAAAAATTCAGCGAATACAATTTCCCCAAACTATAATTGGATGGATCTGGAAAATCGATTATCGCCACATCGTATTTTTCTTTATTGTTTTTCGCCCAAATATAAGCGTCGGTATTGATTACGGTAACTTTAGGATTATTCAACGAATTCTGATTGAAATTCGTCAATACCGAATTGGTTTTGAACAGTTTTGTCATTCCTTCGTCCAAATCTACCAAAGTCACTTTTTGAACGTCTTTGTATCTCAGAATTTCACGAACCGCGAGACCATCTCCACCACCCAAAACCAAAACGTTTTTGACGCTTTTAGCCATCGACATTGCGGGATGAACTAAAGCCTCGTGATAACGATATTCGTCAGCAGAACTAAATTGTAGGTTATTATTCAAATAAAGCCTGTAATCGCTCTTATTATGTGTTAAAACGATACGCTGATACGGTGTCGAATTCGTATAAATGATATTTTCTCCGTATAATTTCCCTTCTGAATACGCGAGAATATCATTGGAAAAAATAAAAACAACCAATAATAATACAAAAGATAAAACGGCTTTTGCTCTTAATAAAGAAGGTTTCTTCAATTCTCTTTTCAATAAAAAACATAAGGCAATAGCAATGCTCACATTGATCATTCCGAAGAAAAGAGAAGTTCCCATGATGCCCAATTTTGGCACCAGAACCAACGGAAATAAAATAGAAGCTAAAAGCGCTCCGATATAATCAAAGGTAAAAACATTCGAAACCAGATCTTTAAATTCGACTCTATCTTTTAAAATATTCATTAATAGTGGAATCTCCAATCCGACCAAAAATCCGGTTACGAAAACAAATAAATATAAAATGAATTGAAAAGAACCCACATTTTCAAACAGCAGAAACAAAATTACTGAGCTTAGACCACCGATAAGTCCGACCAAAATTTCGATTTCTACAAAAGTATTAAGCAGATTCTTATTGAAAAACTTTGAAAAAAAAGAGCCTATACCCATAGAAAATAGATATACGCCGATAATAAATGAAAACTGTTTTACCGAATCGCCTAATAAATAACTGGCCAAAGTTCCTGCAACCAACTCATAAATAAGTCCGCAAGTGGCAATTATAAATACGGCAAAGAGTAAAAGAAATTCAAATCTAAGAAACTTTTTACCCATGAATTGCGGCACTAATAATCATGGAAATCCCGATGATAAATGCTGCCAAAACAATGGCAACAGCAACATTATTTTTTTCTACAACTTCTTTCCAAGTATTCTCTGGAGTCAATTTTTCGATAATATAATACCCGATTAATAAGATTACAATTCCTAAAAAAGAATAAAGAATTGAGTTTACTATTGGCTGTGCGTGAAATAATTCCATATTTGATAGTTTTTTTTATTTGTGATAAAAATGATTGTATGATGAACGGCTTCCGCTCGTTGTTGATTTATAATTTTCTGTAGTTTCGCAATCACAGATTCTGTTTCCTGCAAGAGCAAAATAGATGTAAACCCCAAAGCAAAAGAATCCAATTACTAATGGCGCCCAATTATTGGCAAAGAAATCTGAAATTTTTTTCATATTATTCATAAGTTGAGTAGGAACTGTCTGCCCATCTCTCTTTTTCAAATTGATTTTTAAAATATCGTATGATGAAATAAATTATAACCATACCTAGAATAACTAAACCTAAATTTCGACTTGAAGGCTGATTCCAGACCACATTAACATTCATTTCGCTATTAGAAGAATCTTCTGGAGCTTTCATTGGTGTAATCAAAAGATGGTATTTTCCTCCTTTTACACCACAGATATTAAACTTTTCATACTGGCTTCCTTCTGTCCAAGATTCTCCGTCAGAGTAACCATGATAGTATTCGATGTCTTTATTAGCATAAATTTCATCGCCATTATCTTCATTAATTAAAGCGACATTTATATTGGCCCATGAATTATTAACCTCAGTCGAAACGCTAATCGTCATAGGAGCCGAAGCGCCTTTGAGCACAAAAGATGGAGTGGTAATTTCTTTATTATCAAATTCGCTGAACTTAATTTTACTATTAAAAACGTTTTGTTCAACCTGATCTTTATAAATATACCAGTTTGCAGTTATAATCAATAAAGCAAAAAGACAGAAAATAATGGCAGTATTGCGAAGGTCAAAACGAGACGGTTGAATCATGTTTACGCCAAACTGATACGGCATTGTTCTTTTCGGAAAGGCTTTCTGAATGACGCTTTTTTTCACATACTCGCCATGAAATGCTGATTGCACATTGTTCATCCTTTCTATAGAGATGATGTTTGGCGGATTTATAAATTCTGCCAAATGAATTAATTTGTTTTGAGGAAGTGCAAAATCAAAAAAACCTTGCGCGTCTATGATTTCAGCATCCGAATGTTCAAACAAATCGTAATCTATACCATCATGGTCTAAAACTGTAACTCCTCCTCTTAATTCTGCAATATTTTCCATTTCGGTAAGCATCATCCAATGCCCGTTTGAAACAGAAAGATATAGAAACTCTTTAGCTCCGTTCTGCAGAATAAACTCTGTCCAAGTAAAATCAGGATGCACTTTTTTTCTCAGCAAACCTGTGACTTTGTATTCGCTACCCTTCAAAAACCCAACATCGCCAATTTCCAATGGATAATCTCTGAGTACGTTTTTATACTGAGATCTTCTTCTAAATTGCCCCTCCTTATCACGAGCGTATAAACTCTGACATTTAGGGCAAACAAAATTGACTACTTCAAAACCAACCTCTAATTCGGTTTCTACATTACAATCGTAACAAGGAATCTTCATATCTTATCGGTTAATTTCAAAATCCTTAATAATTTCTGCTTCAAAATAGGCAACATAATCGGCCATAACGGCACGCACTTTATGCGAGTTATCCTGAAGATAATTGCACAAATAAACGTCCAAAGTCAACTGATTGTATTCTGGCCAAGTGTGTATACAAATATGTGATTCTTTTAGGCAGTACGAGATTGTAAAACTTTCGTTCTCGAAGTCATGCACTACAACTCCAACCTTCTCAAGTTCGTATTTTTCTAAAATGGAATCGGTAACTGCAACAAAACCTTTGCTATTGGTAAGCTTAGAAATTTCGTCTACATGTAGAGTAACCAGTTTATGCAATCCTGGCGAATAAGGAGGTAAATCCATTAAGTTATTTATATTACACAGGAGCCAAATATAAAATATTTCTAGAATAAAAAAATGCGGGAAACCGTATTTTGAAAATAACTTTTTAGGACTATGTGTTTATGATTTTTTTTTGATTATTAGCAAAATATGATAAATCAAGATTTTTTGATTATAATCATCAAACTTTTTGTTCTAAATCAATATATTCAAAACTGATTCTATTTTTAATCGAATAATCTTTCTAATAAGTAGAGACGCGATTAATCTTTCTAATAGATAGAGACGCGATTAATCGCGTCTCTACCGTTATTTCGGATTGTTTTTGTATTATTTTCCATAAAATTTGTCTTTATTCCAATTCAACGGATTGTTTTCTATATAATTTTGTATGGTTTCAAAAGATTTTTCATTTCTAATGATATAATCATGAAAACGCGGTTGCCAACCAAAATCTGCATGTATTTTTTTCATCTCAAAAGAACATCTTCCTTTATACCATCTTATAATTTTCGAAATATTATCGTGTAGCATAGGGTTTTTATCCCCAGCAAAACCACCTGTTTTATATATTGTTTCGGGTGGAGACGCGATTAATCGCGTCTCTACGGAAATCGATGCGTTTTTATCGATAATTAAAATCCCATGAACGTGATTTGGCATAATCACAAAATTACCCAATTCGACATACGGAAAATGTTCTGGAATATCTAACCAATATTTTTCTGCCAATATTCCTAATTCCGATGCCTCTAATTTAGAATCAATAATATCTCCAAAATAACATTCCCTATTGTTAGTACAAATAGTTATAAAATAAGCACCATTTACACCATAATCCCAATTTTGCAATCGCGAAGATGGAATTCGATATTTATTTTTAAATTTTTGAGACATTGTTCGACAGATTTTTCGAAAGGTGTTCGCAATATATAATCCTGAAACTAATTCCGCTGATTTACTCATGCAAATATTATAAAATCGAAATTGCCCAAAGTTTTTATTCAATAAGTTTTTTTGGACGTTTGATATAGTAATTTATAATTTGGTAATAGAGACATTAATAAAAAAACCTCGAAATATACATTTCGAGGTTTGGTATTATTTTAATTAAAATTTGCAGAGAAGAAGGGATTCGAACCCTCGATACAGTTACCCATATACTAGCTTTCCAGGCTAGCTCCTTAAACCACTCGGACACCTCTCTATTTTGGTCTGCAAATAACACAAAAAAATCTGACTTTACAAAAGTAAAATCAAAGTTACTTCAGATGCTCTTTCTAAATTCTTCCATAAATAGTTTTACGGCCTTTTTCTGGTAACCCCCCATTGTCAACATATATGAATCTCTTTTGGTCGAAACTCCCGTAATTTGTATTGCTTTAAGGCTATGTTCCCAACCTTTCAAAGCTTTTTCAGCTACAATAGTTGCCCAATCGCTATTTTCTACCATTTGCAGTAAAGCATGAATCGAATTTAATTCGATCGAAATTTTTGGTTTCATGTTATGTTTTACAAACAGCAACTCTACGTATTCGCGCGAATTAGAACCTTTTCCCGGAAGGATCAAAGGTACTTCAGCTATTTTTTTAAATGGTATTTTGTCTATTTCAGCCAAAGCATGATTTTTTGAAACTGCCATAACCATATTTGAAGTAAACAAGGGCACTTTCTGAATTGGAGGACCAATTTCGTGAGACGAAATTACCAAAACCAAATCCAATTCGTTATTAATCAGTTTTTGCTCTAAAGCTTCTGTTGTACCATATTCTACAATTATTCTCAAATTCTGGTATCTTTTGGCAAATGCATTAACAACAGGCAGAATCAATAATCCAAAAATATAGGTTACGCCAATTCGGAGTTCTCCGCCAATCATTTCGTTTAAATCCTCAATCGCCTGTTTACCGTTTTCTAGATTTTCGACCACTTTTTTAGCATGAATCAGAAAAACGGCTCCTGCTTCTGTCAACTGCACTTTTTTTCCAATTCGCTTAAACAATGGCATTCCGAGCTCTTCTTCTAGCTTTTTAATTTGCTGCGAAAGTCCTGATTGCGTTACAAAACACAACTCTGCCGCTTTTGTAAAATGCAAAACTTCAGCGGTTTTAATAAAATACTGCAATTGATAGATTTCCATATTGATAAGTTTTAATACTTATTATAAGTAAAATTATTAATTTTTCTAATGAAATCATAATTCCGAACTTTGTAATCAAATAATAAAGATCATGTTTAAAGCCTTAAAATCTAAAAATTTCAAGTTATTCTTTTACGGACAATCTGTTTCAGTTATCGGAACCTGGATGCAGAAAACAGCCGTAAGCTGGATGGTTTATAGTATAACAGGATCGGTATTTTTATTGGGATTAGCGACTTTTTTAAGTATGATACCGTCTCTGTTTCTGGCACCTCTTGCCGGAAGTATTATCGGGCGTTATGACAGACACCGCGCTATGATGGTATTGCAGTCTTTGGCAATGCTTCAGGCAGGAACTTTAGCGCTACTTATTTATCTCAAAATTTATAATATCAATTTTATTCTGGCACTCAGCCTTGTTCAAGGAATTATCAATGCTTTTGATATGACTTGCCGCCAAACTATGATGATTGACATTGTTGATAATAAAGAAGACCTTCCAAACGCAGTTGCACTTAACTCGACTATGAACAATTTTGCCCGAATCGCGGGGCCTGCGCTTGCGGGAATTATTCTGCATCAATATGGAGAAGACATCTGTTTTATTGGAAACTTTGTGAGTTATGTGCCCGTTTTAATTTCGCTAATGCTAATGAAAATTACACCGCATATTAAAGCAGAAAACAAGCTTAAAATGCTGGACGATCTTATAGAAGGGCTTGATTACGTAAAAAAAGAAAGCGAAATGGCAAGAATGCTCTTAATGCTAACTTCCAGCAGTTTGTTTGTAATTTCTTTTAATACCTTGATGCCTGTTTTTGCGAAAGACATTTTTAGCGGAAACGCCGAAACTTTCAGCTGGTTTGAAAGCGCAGCCGGAGTCGGCTCAATTTTATCTGCTATTTATCTTGCTAATTTAAAATCGGCTGAAAATATGGGAAAATTAATGATTGCGGCCAGTCTCTTACTTGGGTTTAGCATTATTATCCTAGCCGTTTCTAATAGCATTACAATTGCGCTAATCTGTATGACTCTGAGCGGAATCGGAATGATGGGACAAACTTCATCTATCAACATTTATATTCAGACGCATAGTATTGTGAGTATGCGCTCTAGAAGTATCAGTTATTATATGATGGCGTATCAGGGAATGATTCCTGTGGGAAGTTTAATTATTGGTTATGTTTCGCACTCGCTTGGCGTAAGAGCCACAGTTGCTATTCAGGGAATAATCTGTATTCTTTCTGTTTTGATTTATATCTATTACAAAAAACACAAAGCTTCTGATGAATTGGAGACTTGCCCGGTAACTTATAAAAATTCCAAATTTTAAAATGAAATCTCAAATTCCAATTTTCCACAAACTGTGGTTAAGCGAAAATTTCAATAAAAAAATCCCAAATTCCAACTTTAGATTTTGGAATTTGGGATTTTTAAAATATTGCAATTTAAACTATGATATTTCCCCGCGAAGTGCAGTTTCAAAAATATCTTTAAACTCGTTTTGCGGAATATTATGTCCAAGCAAATACATTAATTTTGTAATTGCTGCCTCCGTTGTAATGTCTTTTCCAGAAATAACTCCTAACGATTTCAAAGCTGTACTAGTTTCGTATTGTCCCATGTTTACACTTCCGCCTGAACATTGCGTTACGTTTACGATATGTATTCCAGATTTGATGGCTTTTTCGATTAAGTTTAAAAACCAATCTTCAGTTGGTGCATTTCCAGAACCGTAAGTTTCGAGAATAATTCCTCTCAAACCTTTAGTTGCAAGGATGGAAGCCAGAACAATTTCACTCATTCCTGGGAACATTTTGATGATGGCAACGTGATTGTCTAAATTCTTATGAACAATAAGTTTTGCATCTTTATTTACAGGAAGAAATAAATGTCTGTTTAATGTTAAATGAACACCAGATTCTACCAATTCAGGATAATTTGGTGCTGTAAAGGCCCTGAAATGTTCAGCATTTACTTTAGAAGTTCGGTTTCCGCGGTATAATTTGTATTCAAAATATAAGCAGACTTCTGTAATAACTGGCTTTCCATTTTCCTGAAGAGAAGCAATTTGAATTGCTGTTATCAGATTTTCTTTGGCGTCGGTGCGCAAATCCCCAATTGGCAATTGCGAACCTGTAAACACAACTGGTTTTGACAAATTCTCCAGCATAAAACTCAATGCCGAAGCCGAATACGACATGGTATCAGATCCGTGAAGGACAACAAATCCGTCGTAAGAATTATAATTTTCCTCAATGATTGTGGCGATTTTGGTCCACATTTGAGGATTCATATTTGAAGAATCTATTGGATGTTCGAAGGAAATCGACTCGATTTCGCAATCCAATTGCTTGATTTCTGGTATTTTCTGAATTAATTTACCAAAATTGAAGGCTTTCAGTGCTCCAGTTTCAAAATCTTTGCTCATACCGATGGTTCCTCCGGTATAAACCAATAATATTTTTGCTTTAGATGACATCTTGGTATTTTAATTTGTTGACAACAGGATTGGCATACATAGCTAAAAATCCTTGTCTTGTCACAGGATTATCACTTCCGATACGCATTTCTAAACGGCGCTCAAAAAGCTGTTTTTCGCTCTCTTTATATTTATGAGCAAATTTGTCTGTTTCGTTTAAAATATCGTAAGCAATAAAATTTGTTGGCCATAATTGATAATTTTTCAAGATTACATCATCAATAGCCTGCGCCAACGCTTGAACCTGTTTGTTTACATTATCATTTTCTGCCACAATGTGATCGATTTCACTATCTAAAACATCTCCGACAGAAATGTGTATTCTCTTTTTAGTTCCCATGATACCGCTAATGATATTCATGAAATCTTCGTTTTTATCTTTTACGTACACTTCGTTGTTTGCTTCTGCCATTAATTGCGGCATCTTTAAAACATCTGTCGGATCGTATTCGTATGAAATAGAGACAGGAACGATTTTTAATTTCTTAAAATAATTCATCAAATCTTCTTCATCAGAAGCCATTCCAATCATTTTTAAAACTCCTGGATTGGTTTCGTCATTTCCATCTTTCGTTCTTCCTTCTCTTTGAGCAATCCAAACCGAACGGTTTTCGCGAAGCAGCAATTGTCCCATATATTCAGACAACAATTTTGAACTTTGAAGCATTTCTCTTGGAGACAAACCTCTTAGAACCAAGAAGTTTCTATTTAATTTTGCCAAAGTTGCCAAAAAAGCTTTCTTTACTAAATTGTCTCCAATTGCCGAAGCTGTCATTACTAAACCATGTTCAAACAAACAGACATTTAGCAAGGTTGTATCCAAAAGAATATCTCTGTGATTTGAGATAAATAGATAAGAAGTATTGGGTTCCAGTTTTTCAAAACCTGATGTGGTAAGACCTTCAGAGCTTTTTTCTAAAACTTTTTGGATCGTGTTATAAATAAAGTTGCATTGAAAATCTCGTATAGAATGGGTTTTCTTCAATTGTTCCTTCCAAACCTCATCTTCTACATCCGGAAAAGTAAAGTTCATCATGGTTTTCATCATAGGATGATTGACCACCGCATGAAGTGCTTCATTTATTTCGGAATCATAAAACGGTCGAATGGCATCAAATTTCTGCATTATTTATAATTGTTTAAAGTGGGCAAAAGAACAAAAAAAAATTTAAAGTTTTGTAAGGCTCAGGTTAAATCCCAAAAACGTCTTTTGAGTTTTGGGTTGTGATTGCTGCAATTTCTTCTGTAGAAACGCCATACACATCACTTAATTTAGCTATAACGTTGACCAAATAACTGCTTTCATTTCTTTTTCCTCTATATGGAATGGGCGCTAAGTACGGTGAATCGGTCTCTAAAACGATATGTTTTAAATCGATTTGATTTAAAAACTGATCAATTTTCCCGTTCTTAAAAGTAACAACTCCACCAATTCCCAATTTCATATTATAAGAAATGGCGCGCTCTGCTTGTTCTAAAGTTCCGGAAAAACAATGAAAAATCCCAAACAAATCTTCAGATTTTTCTTCTTCTAATACTTCAAAAATCTCATCAAACGCTTCTCTGCAATGAATTACAATGGGTAATTTATACTGTTTTGCCAGCTGAATTTGTCTTTTAAAAGCAATTTGCTGCTCTTTTAGATGTGTTTTATCCCAATACAAATCGATTCCGATTTCGCCAACTGCGTAGAATTTTCTTTTAGACAATTCTGTTTCCACATGAGCTAATTCTTCCAAATAATTATCTTTCACGTAAGTGGGATGCAAACCCATCATTAGAAATATATTTTCAGGATAATTTTTTTCTAAATCGTACATCGATTGTGTTGCTGCAGCATCGATTGCAGGAATAAAAAAACGTGTAATTCCCGCATCAATAGCGCGCTGAATCATTTCGTCACGATCCTGATCAAATTCTTCAGAATATAAATGCGTGTGGGTATCGGTAATAATGGGTGTTGAATTCAAGGCTGTAATTTTAAAGTGCCAAAATTACGACAATATTAAAAGAATAGCAATTCTGTTGCGATTGAGGTACGCGGATGAAACGAATTCACTTTGTGAAAACACGAAATGTCACGGATTTTATTTTTGTCACGCTGAGCGGAGTCGAAGCCCTAATCGCTAATCTTTATGGATTCTCAATGCGATCCTTCGACTTCACTCAGGGTGAAAAAAAAACCTTTGTCAAAAGTTGTACACTTTGACAAAGGCTAGAACAATAACAACCTATTTTTTATCATTCTAAGGAACGAAGGACCTCACAAGAAGCTTCGAGGAGAAAACCCCCATTTTTTCTCTCGATCAGCTAGTGCGATCCCTCGTTACTCAGTACGACAAACTGGGTTTATTTTCCTGTTTCTATATATAGCAAAGCGCGTTCCAAAACTTCATCTCTGCCTTCTTTTATCCCTTTTATTGTTGGTTTTACCTCAATATCGGGTACAATTCCTACACGTTGGGTTTCTCTTCCATCTGGATAATAAACTCCAATTCCTGAAAAGCCTGTATGAAACCCGCTAAAATCAAATTCAAAAACGTTTCCGTCTGCTCCTGCAGTCTGACTTCCTATTATTGTGGTATTTCCCGCTGTTTGAAAACACATTGCTGTCCATTCTGACTGGCTTATAGAATCTTCATTAAGCAATACAATGACTTTCCCTTTATAATTTTCTTTATTTTCGGTTCCACATTTTCTTCCCTCTGTCCATTCATAACGTCCAGGATAGTTTAAATAAGGCATTGTGTACTGGCAAAATTCTTTTTCCTTCGAATTCAAAAATGCAGCAATCTCTTCAAAAGTTCCGTTTGGATAATTTCTCATATCAAAAACAATTGCTTTTGTCAATTTGAGAGCATCAATCATATCAGGAACATTTTTAGGTTTAATAACGCCCATGTTTACATAACCGATATTATGATCCAAAAGTTTGAATTTATCTTTCTTTTTCTGAGCTCCTTTTTTAAATTCATTTCGGTGTGAATCATGATAATTAAACCAAGTCATTTCTTTTGTCTCGCATTTTCCATCGTTCATAAATTCTACATTTACCTTTTCAGATTCGCTTACTAAAATTGAGCGTAGAACTTTGTCCAGAAAAGCGGCTTCGTTTGAAGCAGAAATCATATCTCTTTTCTCTTCGATAATTTCTCTGATGCTCCTATTGTTTATTTTAGTAATTACAGTTCCTATTTTGATGTTGTCAGCTTCTGCCAGACTATCTCCCAAAATCTCGGTAATTACCAATTTTTTATCTATTACTTTACCAGTCGCAGGAAAATAATAAAAGCTCTTTTTGGCTGTTGCTGAAGAAGGATATATATGAAACTCTACATGACTGTCATCGAGTTTTGCCGCTGTTTTTCGTAATACTTTATAAAAATCTTCTGGAGTATTCGACTGAACAACAGAAGGTAAAATTTCATTTAAAGTTTTATCCCATCTCTGATCCATTACATATTTATACGGGAAATAATATTCTACCACATTCCAATATGCATAAAGCATCAAAAGCTTTGTGTTTTTATCAGTATAATCTAGATTAAAATAATTTTTTAAATTTTTAAAACAGTCAAAACTTGGCCCAAATTCCTCATTGCTTTGAAATCTATTTTCTTCAATAAATTTTAATTTTTTTGAAAGTTTTTTAGAAAACAATTTGTCATTAAACCAGCTTAAATCGAAATTTTTGTCAAAGAATTTAACATCTTTTGACAGAACAATCGGAGCAACTTCTTTTACAGTTCCCAAATCATCAATCCAATTTTCTAAAATTAAAGAAAACTCTTCTTTAGTTTGTGCTTTTTCAATTAAAGGCAATTTTTCTAAAAGCTGATTGTCCCAATTCAATTCTCCGCTGGCAATTTTTGGATGATAATATTTTAAAAATCCCCAAACTTTGCAAGTTGCAGCCAATTTTTCGGTCTGGGTAATGCTACCCAAACCAAAAATGGTCTGAGAAAAAACAAGAAGAAAAATTATTACAACTTTTTTCATTTAGCTTTTCTGGTTAACTTAAATTGTTTTTGGAACAAGTTCTTGTAAAAAGAAAATCGAATTTAGAACTAAAATTCCAAATTCGATTGAGGTTTCCCGTAAAGAGGTAAATTTTTTCTTAAATAATTAGAATTTAATCCAATTCTTCTAAAAGCTGTTCAACTTCATCATAATCTTCATAGTCTTGTGAAATTGTCTGTAAAATGGCTTTACAGTCATCATATTTTCCTTGTTTTAATTTAGATAAAGCTAGATTCCATTTTGCTTTTTCTTTATAAACAGAATTTCCGGCTTCCAATTCTTTAAATATATTTTCTGCTTTTACGTATTTGCCAACTTGCAATAATGAAACGGCATAGAAATATTTAATCTCGTCTGAATTGTTTTCTTTTAAAATCATTTCAAAAATCGGAATCGCTGTTTCATATCTTTTTCCGTTGAAATTATTCTCTGCTTGTTTTAAAATGGCTTCAGAAACGCCTCTTTCTGTAAAATAAGCACTTTCTGGATGATTATAATCTTCAAAATTTGGATAATGCTTGTAATCAAAGAAAAACAGCCCGAACATAATAATTATAGATGCCGCTGCCGCAAAATACCACGGTTTAAGTGAAGCTACTTTATTTTCCTTTTTATTAAAATATTTATCTGAAATTCTGGTCAAGTTTCCTTTAAAGATTTCTCTTTCCTGTTCTTGTCCGAATTTATTCTCCAACTGAAAATGCATTTCTTTGAAACTTTCAAACTCCGAAGCTAATTCAGCATCCTCAGATAATTGTTTCTCAAAATTGTTTTTTTCATCAACGGTCAGTTCGCCTTGAAGATATTGGTCAAATAATATATAGCGTTCTTCGTTCATGATTAATTGTTTTTTAAAGAGTTAAAATTTTTCGCTTCTTGAATCCACTGCGTCAGCTGGCCTACACACAACGATTTCTTTTTTCGGACATAACCGTAAGTCACATTGAGTTTTTGGGCTACTTCTTCCATTGATTTTAGAGAAAAACTGAGTTTCAAAACTTCTTGGCATTTCTCTCCCAATTTTTGGAACATGGTTTCGAAAAGCTTCTGTTTTTCATCAAATTCTTCTGCCTGTGCAATCAATTCGTGAGCAGATTCATTGATAGATACCACATTCTCATAAATTGTTACCCCTTTATTGGCAGAATTTTTCAATTCGTTTAGCCAGCGTCTTTTGCAGAGCAAGAAAAAATAGGCGTCAAACGGACAAGTGAGCTGAAGTTTCTTGGCTTTCGCCTGATTAAAAAGCAAAATCATAATTTCCTGAATCACATCCTGCGCCTGATCTTTATCTCCAGAATTATTGGTGATAAACTGAACTACTTTGGGCGCAAATTTTTTATATATCATTTCGATAACTAGTGAATCGTTTGCAGCAAGTCCGTCGATATATTTTTGATCAGGATGAATTTTATTTTGATCCATAAAAAAGCATTTTACAGCTAATTTAAAAAAAGAATCTTAAAAATTTTCAAAAATAAGAGGTAACAATATTACAATCAATTGTATATATCGAAACAAAAGTCTTTTAAAAACCTTTAAAAAATTAAAAGAAATGGAAAGTTACCAATATATCAATGAAAAAAATCTAGATCGGTTTTACGAAATAATCGCTGCTAAAACACGTAACGGTTTTGTAATTACAGAACAAAATGAAAAACTGCCTTATGTGGTTTTGTCTAAAGAAAAGAAAAACATAAATCATACTTTTCATTTGTTTCTAAGCGTATTCACTTTTGGCATCTGGCTAATTGTCTGGATTTATCTTATTCTAAAATTCTCCCGCAAAAAAGACATTTTGGTCGCTGTTGACGAAGATGGAAATCTTTTTGAAGACAAATGCATTTCTATTTAAATAAAACTGAGGTAACAAATTTTGACGTCAATTGATATAAGCACATAAAAGCCCTTTAAAATATTTTTTGAAAAAGAGGGTAACAAAATCTAACCCGAGTTGATATAACATTAAAATTAATTAACCAAATCTGAAAACTACTTGAAACAATCAAGCCAGATTTATAAAAACTAGAAATTATGAAAACAAATTTTAAAAAAATCGGACTTTTAATAATAGCGATGACAACGTTCGCAAGCTGCGACAATAGCGACGGAGAAGATATCAAAATTTCGCCTCCAACTTCTGAAGCGTTTAAAAGCATTAGCGAAAAAGGAGTAAAAAGAAACACGCAAAATTTTACTATGACCGCAGGAAACGGCATTGTTACATTAACTTCAGCAAAGGGTGTAAAGCTTTACATTAACGGAGATTGTTTAACCAAAAACGGAAATCCTGTAACTGGGCAAGTCGATATTGAATACATCGAACTTTTTGATAAAGGAAATATGCTGGTTACCAACAAACCAACTATGGGAATTACCGCAGACGGGAAGAAAAATCTTTTAATTTCTGGAGGAGAATTCTTCATCAAAGCAACTCAGGGAGGAGTCGAATTGCAAACTTCTTGCAGTATGAACATGATTGTTCCGACGGCACTGACAAATGGTTTTGATAACTTAATGACTTTGTGGACTGGAGTTATCGAGGAAGATGGCAATTTGGCTTGGAGGGAAGCAAAAGCAAATGCTGATGGAACTGATGGAAAAGGCGGTGTACAAGGTGAATTAAACAATTATTATGTGACTTTCGGTAAATTCGGTTGGACCAACGTAGATCGTTTTTACCACGATCCAAGACCAAAAACAACTCTTTTAGTTGATGTTCCAGACGGATACAACAATACAAACAGTGCCGTTTTTCTTTCTTACGATGGAGAAGGCAAAAATGCACTTGCTCAATTGGACACTTATACAGCTGAAGGATTGTTTAGCGAACATTATGGACAAATTCCGATTGGTTTAGCTTGCCATATCATTTTTGCAACAGAAGATAACGGAAACTGGCGCTATGCGATAAAAGGCGTGACAATTTCTGCAAATGCGGTTTACGAATTTAATTTAGCCGAAACAACAGTCGGTACAGAAGCTCAACTAGTTGCTGCAATTAATGCCATACAGTAACTTCTAAATGCTTTTTTTGAGAAAAAGTGGTGATTTGCTCATCACTTTTTTTTACATTTAATCTTGTTTGAGATTTCATTCAGAAATTTTTAAACCTCAAAACTATCTAGTTATGAAACCACAACTGTCTATTTTCTTTATTCTATTTTCTATTTTTTCAATAGGACAAACCAAAGTGAAAGACACCATAACACGAAGAGCCAATATAGGTTTTATTCAAAACGGAAATCAGGTTAGTTTTAAACCAGAAACTCCGCCTTTGATTCCGATTGCGGGTGCTCCAAAACCAAGTTATTCTTATTTATGGGAATTAGGAGACGGCCATTACAGCAAAGAAGCCGAACCTAAACATGTTTATAAAAACAAAGGAACTTACACGGCAAGACTTGCTGTAACGAATAATTATGACAACGGAAAACCTCCGGCAACTCGCCCAAAGAAAGTGGCCATAAACGATATTACAGACACCAATTATAAAGACATTACTTCTATTGCCGATCAGAATGGTTTTGCGATTATTAAAAACTGTGATCCAATTCCAGAACAAGAAATGGTAGTTGTGGTAAGTTATCAGAATCTTGAAAATTATGTTTCTAGCGGAAAGCTTTATTTATTTTATAATGAAAAGCAATTCAAACACAATAATTTCGAATTAAGTGATTTCAGAACGTATGCGGGCGAACGTGAAGTGAAAGAAAATCTTGTTGCTTCGACTGATGATTTAAATGACTCGAATACTTTTTTGGCTTCCGCCGAAGGGAATTTCAAAACCAAAAAATATAGAAATACCACAACTGAAGAAGATTTGGAAGCTTCACTTTCAGATGCCAATAAAACCTATCACAATGTTTCTATTTTAGAATTTGATGATGCGAATCCGGGAGAAACTCGAAATGTTTTTTACACTTTCAAAACAACTCCCGAAATGATAAAAGATACCAGTGCAACAGTTACGATGCGAGGAATTTTTGTACCGAATAGAAGTTATAAAAACCATAAAGTGAAAAATCTGGAAATGGAAATTGTAACTTCTCACGATCCAAACAAAATGGGTTCTAACGGAAGTTTCATGAATTACAGATTAGTGCGTTTCAAACGAGTAAATTTTAAAACCCGTTTTCAGAATAATGGTGAAGGTCCTGCAAGAAAGATCCGTTTGGAAACCGATGTTCCCGACATGTTTGACAAAAAAACTTTTCAGATTGAAAGCATGTATCCCGAATGTCCGATTTGTCCAAAAGGAGAAGAGCCAACCGTAAGCTGTCTCGATACGATTATCAAACAGAAACAAATCATTTTTACTTTTAAAAACATTTATCTTCCAGGAAGCGAACAGAAAAATGTACACGAAAAAGATTCTACAAAAGGTTTTGTTAAATATTCCATGAAGTTTGGTGAAGATTTTCATAAGGTAAAAACCAAAAGCCGAACTGCCATTATTTTTGATAAAAACGAACCTATTATTACCAACTATGCCACTACTCGATTCCTGCCCGGAATTTCGATTGGCGCCAAAGCAGGTTATAATTTTTACCCAGATCTAGATAAATCGACGAGCTATTTTGTGGGCGCGACGCTTTCGCCTTTTAAATCGTATCGTTTTTATTGGCAGGTAGAATGGGAAAATGCTTTAAACCAATATGACAGCAAAGTAAACGTTTTGGAAGAATTTAATACAAATGCCAACGGAACCAGACAATTGGTACGCACAACGACGGCAACCGAAAATAAAAATGTCAATTGGGAAATTCCTGTTTTAATTCGATATAATATCAATAACTACATTGGAGTTGGAGCGGGAATTCAGGCGAATGTAAATGTGTATTCAGAACAGAATCAAACGATCACGGTCGATACTTTTGAAGGCGATAAAGAAAACTTTTTGATCAGTTCGACAACAAGTTCTAATACGATAAAAAACAATTTCTCAGGCTTTAAAACAGGGCTTTTATTTGACTTAACAGCTGGTTTTGCTAGAATCGGACCTAGTTTGGGCGCGCGCTATGTGATTAATTTTGAACAGAATTTTAATTATTTTCAGGTGTATGGAATTTGGAAGTTTTAGAGGTTATACCGCAGAGATGCACTAAGGTTACGCAGAGATACGCAAAGAATATTTTGCCACGAATTTTCACTAATTTCCACTAAATTTAAGTAATGCTATTTTGAGTTTCGATTTGTGAAAATTCGTGAAATTCGTGGCAAAAACAATATAATATGAACTTACATCACTTATATGGTTTTATTTTCCTTTTCCTGTGTCTGAATGTTTTCGGACAAAGTCAGGAGGATAAAATATATAATGCTGTTGACAGTTTTACCGCGAATCCTTCCGCGGAAGCGTTGCAGAATTTAAGAAACATAGAAAGTGATTTCTTTAAAAGTGCCAAGACCAAAACCAAAGATGAATTGTTGGCAATTGTCATTTTAAATTGCAATAAAGCGTATTATGAAAATCAGTTTGGACAGAATTTAGATGCGGTGAAAAGCTACGAAAAAGCTTGGATGATTTATCAGAAAAACAAACTTAAAAATTATGATATAATTGAATTCTGCCTGAAACCTTTGGGCAATTTATATACCGTTTTGGGCGATTATGAAAATGCCGAAAATACGATAAAACAATATTATTTTATTGCCAGCCAGGAGAAAAACAAGAGCCAAAAAACGGCCGCCATTCTTAATCTTTCAAATGTTTATCAAAATACTGGTAACGTTTATAAAGCGATAGAATTGATTGAAAAAACAATCCAGATCGAAAAACTTTCTGCTGTTGAAAAAGGTCTATTATTGAATAATTTGGGAACAAACTATGTTTTATCTTCTAAAAAGGCTGAAGCTGAAACTTCATTTTTGAAAGCGGTTTCTCTTTTAAAAAATGACAAATCGCAAACCGAAACTTTAGCAAATGCATATCGAAATTTGGCTCAGTTAAAAGTAGATCAAAACGATTTTAAAAAAGCTTCCGAATTTTTCGAAAAGGCGAAAACAGAATTCAATAAAAATCCGAAACGGGAACCTCGAAAAATAGGACAATTTTATTATGAAGCCGCTTTTATTTCTTTTTCTGAAGGCAATATAGTTGATGCTCAGCAAAATCTAGAAATAGTTTTTAAAACACTTCTTCCCAGTTATTCGGCTTCCAAAAATAGGCTCCCAAATGAAAATTCGCTTTATGCGGAAACGGTTTTATTAGATGCTTTAGATTTGCAAGCCTTAATTTATTTAGCCGAAAATCAGCCAAAAAATGCCTTAAAAAGTTATGAGCTTTCTTTTAAAATCGAAGAAATGATTCAGTCGCTTTTGGTTTATGAAAATTCTAAAATTATAACACAAGTAAGAAACCGAAACAGAACAGAAAAATGCATTGAAATTTATCTTTCATTGTTTGAAAGAGAACGAAAAATGAATTATATCGAAAGTGCTTTTCTATTGTCTGAACAAACAAAATCGGTTGTTTTAAAAAAGCATCTTAAAAATATTGAAACGATTTCAAGAGAAGAAAAACTGATTTTGCAACAGCTTCAAAATTGGAATACCGCCATTCTGAAAGAACAGCAAAAATTAGAAGCGGCTAATATTTCTAAAATAAATGAAGCCGTTAAAAAACAGAATGAATTGATGCTGCTTTTGAAAACAAAGCAAAACAAAACCGATCAGAAAAAGAGTGCTGAATTGGACTTGGCTAAGTTATACGACAAACTGAAAAAAGACAATGCGGTATTACTGGAATATTTTTTTGGAAGTCATTGCATCTATAATTTCATTCTCGAAAACAAAAAAATCACACTGCACAAAATTGAAACAGCTGATAAGGAATTGCTTTCATTCATTGACTTTTTTAAAGATCCATCTGCAATTGCTAACAATCCTAAAAAGTATAATGCACTTGGAAATAAAATCTATCAGAAACTTCAAATTCCAAAAGTTGAAAAACATAAAAATTTGATTCTTGTTCCAGATGGAATTCTGTCTTTTCTGCCTTTTGAAGCTTTAATAAGCGAAACCTCAAACACAACCAATTTTACAAAAATGCATTATCTGCTGGATAAGTTTGATGTTTCTTATAACAATTCTGCAGAATTATATTTGAACACAAATCCGCTTTCAAATGGCAAAAAGAATATTTTAGGCCTTTTTCCAATTTTCGAAAAAACCAATTACGAACTTCCTTTTTCGAAAAATGAATTGCAATCTATAAAACATAATTTTGACGGACAGTTTTTTGAGAATAAAAATGCTGATTTCTCAAACTTTAAAAACAGCGCAATAGGAAAATCGATTATACATCTCAGCACGCATGCCTCTTCGGGCGATCTGGAAACTCCGGCAAGTATCAAATTCTACGATCAAGAAGTTTTATTTTCTGAATTGTATAATTTACAGCTCAATCCTGATTTGGTGGTTCTGAGCGCTTGTGAAACCGGAATTGGAAAACTCTATAAAGGCGAAGGCGCTCTGAGCGTAGCAAGAGGTTTTCAGTTTGCGGGAGCACAAAATCTATTATTTTCTTTGTGGAATGTAAACGATTATACAACTTCTGTTTTCATGGATTATTTTTATAAAGAGGTAAAACATAATTCGTCTTTTGCACAGGCAACGGCAAATGCAAAAAGGGAGTTTTTAAAAGATGAAAACGTTCCAAATGCAAAAAAGTCACCTTATTATTGGAGTGCTTTTGTGTATTATGGCACTCTTGAAAAGCCTGAAAAGCAAACCAATTATATGTTGTATATCATTAGTTTTTTGGCGATAATTGGCTTATTTTTGGTTTTCAATCATTACAGGAATGGAAAATCTTCACGAAATTCTCAAAATTGAGAAGTACAAAAAAATAAAGTTTAAAATCACCAAAACCCAGCATTTGCAGATAAAAGCCAAAATAAACGGCATTTCTGGAAATTTCATTTTAGACACTGGCGCATCCAATACCTGCGTAGGCTTTGAGTGTATTGAACGCTTCGAACTTTCTGCTAAGAACTCTAAAACAAAAGCTTCTGGAGCAGGCGGAACTGGAATGACAACACAGATTTCGTCTCAAAATAAATTGCAGTTAGGAAGCTGGAAAAGCAAAGATTTCAGCATCGTAATTTTTGATCTTTCACACGTAAATGAGGCTTTAGAATCTTTTAAAGCAAAAGCTGTTCATGGCATTATTGGCGCTGATGTTCTATTGGAAGGAAAAGCGATTATTGACTATTTTAATCATTATTTATATTTGAAATAGAAATTCCAATCAAAAAAATCTAAATTCCAAATAAAAAAGTCTTCATTAAAATGAAGACTTTTTAGCTTTATACTATTTCTTGATTATCAATTTGTGTTTTCGGAACCGCATGTTTTTTCAACGAAAAATAAGCTACAACTGTACTCAACAACATTAAAACTCCTCCTAAAATAAAAGGCGCTCCAGCAAATTTAAACGGCGCATCGTCGTGCGTGAAAAAATAAAATGTATTGGCCATCATTGGCGGACCAATAATTGAAGAAGCACTCATTAAACTGGTTAAAGTTCCTTGAATTTCTCCTTGTTCGCTTGGTGCTACTTTACTTGCTACAACAGATTGCAATGCTGGACCAGCAATTCCGCCAAGGCAATACGGAATTAAAAACACAAACATCATCCAGCTTTCTGTTGCAAAAGCAAATAATAGCATTCCGATTGTATATAAAGCTAAACCAATGTAAATGCTTTTTTCATTTCCGATCTTTGGATTGATGTAACGAACTAATCCTCCTTGAACAACTCCAACCAATAAACCGATTATTCCCAATGAAATTCCGATCATTCTTTCGTCCCAATTAAATTGATAGATGGTGAAGAAACTCCAATTGCTTTGCACCGCATGAGAACCCACATATAGTAAAAAAATGGCAACGATTAATCCGATTAATGTTGGGTGTTTTCTTAATCCTAAAATAGCTCCGATTGGATTGGCACGTTTCCAATCGAATGGTCTGCGGTTTTCTTTTTTAAGTGATTCAGGTAAAATGAAAAATCCGTAAAGGAAATTCAGCATACACAAAACTGCGGCAGCATAAAAAGGGACTCTCGAGCCATATTGACCTAAAAGTCCGCCAATAACAGGTCCGATTATAAATCCTAATCCGAAAGCGGCGCCTACTAATCCGAAGTTTTTAGCTCTGTTTTCAGCTGTACTAACATCGGCAATATAAGCGGAAGCAGTTGTAATACTCGCGCCTGTTATACCCGCAATAATTCTTCCAACAAAAAGCCAGATAATAGTTGGCGAAAATGCCAATAAAAGATAGTCTAAAGAAAATCCGAAAAGGGAAATTAAGATAATTGGTCTTCTTCCAAATTTATCACTTAAATTTCCAATAACGGGAGCAAATACAAACTGGGTTATCGCATACGCGAAAGTCAACCAACCGCCAATTTTTGCAGCTTCGCTGATGTCTCCGTGAATCAATTCTTCGATTAATTTTGGTATTACAGGAATAATAATTCCCCATCCTGTAATGTCTATTAACATGGTTATGAAAATAAAACCAATTGCTGCTGACTTATCTTTTTGTAGCATAATAATTTTTGTAAGGTGATGCAAATAAACGAAAAAGCTGACATTTTTTATATCATCTTTTTAATTCACAATGAAAAAAATCTAAAATTCCGATTTGAAGGACTTAGTATTGAATTATTAAAATTGGTGTATTTTTTCACGCAGATTTAAAAAAGATTTAAGCAGATACACGCTGATCTTTTACAATTAATCTGGTAAAATCTATTGAATCTGGGTGAAATATTTAAAAGAATCAATCAAAAAAATCCCAAATTCCAATTGAAGGAATCTGGGATTTTTCATTGTGAAATTCCGAATTCGGGCTCGGAATTTCACTATCAAAAATTAAAACTATTAATGAGTATGTTTAGGATTAAAACCATCTTCGCTTAATTCTGTTGGTGTATAATCGGCATGCATTTCTGCTTCGTAGTCGATTTTTTCACCTTTAGAGAATTTTCTAATGATTTTCTCCATAATATCATAGATTACAGGAACTACAATTAACGTAAGGAATAATGAAGAAATCAAACCTCCAATAATTACCCATGCCAATCCGTTTTTCCACTCAGCTCCCGCTCCAGATGCCAATGCAATTGGGAACATACCAAATACCATCGCAATTGTTGTCATCAAGATCGGACGTAAACGAGCGTGGTTGGCTTGAATCAAGGCATTTCTGATAGATTCTCCAGCCGCTCTACGCTGATTGGTATAATCTACAAGCATGATCGCATTCTTACACACCAGACCGATCAACATAATTACCCCCAAGATGGTAAAGATATTTAAGGTATTGTTTGTTAATGCCAGTGCAAATAAAACCCCAATGAACGAAAGCGGGATAGCAAATAATACGACAAACGGGTGAACGAAACTGTCATACAATCCAACCATTACAAGGTAAACCAAAATAATAGCGGCTAATAATGCGATTCCTAAAGTACCAAATCCTTCCGATTGGTTTTCTTGGTCACCACCCCAGATATAGTTAACTCCGGTTGGTTTTTGCAATTTATCTAATTTTGCCTGCCATTGCTGAACAATTGTTCCCGCTGGCACCCCAACGTTCTGACCTTGGACAGTTACAGAAGCAGTTTTATCTCTACGCTCTAATTTACTTGGTCCAGAACCTTCTGTAATTGTCGCGAATTGGTTTAATTTAATCTGCTGACCAGCATTGTTGATGAAAATCAAATTACTAACGTCTGTGATGTTTTTTCTATCAAATTCGTTGTATTTAATATTGATGTCATACTCGTATTCACCAGCTCTAAATTTACCATCTGTGTTACCACTGTAAGCAGTCTGCATGGTTAAACCAACTGTTTGAAGTGTTAATCCTAACGCAGCCATTTTATCTCTGTCAACTTGAACGTTGATCTCAGGGTTTCCATCCTCAACTGTTAATTTAATCTCAGTTGTTCCAGGAATTGTACGCAATTCAGCTTCGGCAAGTTTAGCAAATTTCATGGCACTTTCTACGTTTGGACCAGTTACGATCAAACCTAAAGTAGCATCTTCAGCAGTACCTAAGATACCTACAGGAACTGTTTTTACTTTTGCTCCAACTAAAACTTTTTCCAATTTACGCTTCACTTTTGCTGCGTATACGTTGGCGTCATCTGTACGATCTTTTTGATCGATCATTTTAACGTCAATCTCTGCTTTGTAAGCTGTTGCTTGAGCTGCTCCTAAACCTTCACTGGTTTGACCAACTGTTGTAATCTGGCTGAAAACATATTTCTCTCCTTTTAAGAAAGCTTCTGCTTTTTGCGTCATAAAGTTTGTCTGCTCTAATGAAGCATCTTTTGGCATCTCAATTTGAACCAAGAACTCTCCACTATCAGATGATGCAAAGAACTCTCCTCCAATGTATCCGCCTCCCATTAACCAGAAGATCGTTCCAAAGAACATTACCACAATGGCAACCATTGTTTTAATATAGTGATCTAAACACCAATTTAATAAGTTCGATACCCAGTCAGTAAAACGAGTTAAGTAGCTTTCAAATCCAAGGATAATTCTTCCAAAAAGATTTTTACCTTCAATGTGCTCCAATTTTCCGAAACGTGATGATAACCATGGAATAATTGTAAATGAAGCCAATAATGAGAACATTGTGGAAATAATTACCGTAACACAGAATTGTGTAATAATGTTTGACACTAATCCTGTACTCATTGCAATCGGTAAGAACACCACCACAATTACTAAAGTAATCGAAGTTACAGTTGCACCGATTTCGGCTGTTCCGTCATAAGCGGCACGAATTCGACTTTTACCCATCTCCATGTGTCGGTAAATGTTTTCCAATACCACAATCGCGTCGTCCACAAGAATACCAACCACAAGAGATAAACCAAGTAAAGACATTAAGTTAAGCGTGTAACCTAATAAATAGATTCCGATAAATGTAGCGATCAAAGATGCTGGAATAGATACCATTACGATCAATGAGTTTCGAATACTGTGCAAGAAGAACAACATTACGAATGCTACCAGAATAACCGCAATTAACAAGTCATGCACAACAGAATCGGCTGCTTCAAGAGTAAAGACTGTACTGTCTTTTGCTACTTCTAATTTTAATTGAGCCGATTTATAGTCGTTCTCTAAAGTTTTAATTGTTTTAATCAACTGCTCACTTACCGCAACGGCATTAGCATCTGATTGTTTTACAATTTGAAGTACAATCGCGCTTCTTTGATCTACACGCGCAATTTTTTCTGCAATTTTTTGAGTATCCTGAACATCTGCAATTTCTCCTAAACGAATTTGGATTCCGTTTTGAGAAGAAACTACTAAGTTTCTCAATTCTTCAACACTTTTATATTTACCCGCTAAACGGATTAAGATTTTTTGGTTACGAGTCTGGATGTTACCTGTAGGGAAATCCAAATTTGAACTCAAAATGGTCTGCTGCACTTGCGGAACAGAAAGCCCGTAACCTTGCATTTTTACTGCGTCAAGGTTTACCTGAATCTCACGCTCTTGACCACCAATAATGTTTACCTGAGCAACCCCTTGCACACGAGATAAAACTGGAGCAATCTTTTTATCGATCAAATCGTAGAAAGCTGCTTCGTCCATTTTACCATTCGCACCAAGCGTCATAATTGGTAAATCACTCAAAGAGAATTTAGTCAATGATGGTGGATCTGCATCATCTGGAAGATCACTTAAAATGGCATTGATTTTACGCTGTGCATCATTCATCGAAATATCAACATTCGCGTTTGAAGTCAATGTGATCGATACAATCGAAAGACTCTCGTAAGATTTCGAGTCGATTTTCTTGATATTTTCCAAAGACGCAATCGCATCTTCAATTTTCTTTGTTACTGTATTTTCAACCTCACTTGGAGAAGCTCCAGGATAAACAGTTGAAACCGTAATTACGTTGGTTTCGAATTTTGGGATCAGCTCGTAGCCTAATTGGCTGTAACTGAACAATCCACCTAGTGTCAGAATCGTAAACAATACAATTACTAACGACGGACGTTTTATGGATATTTCGGCTAATTTCATATATTTTTTCTTTATGCTTTAAGCTGTAGGCAGTAGGCTTTAAGCTTTTAAATTGCTTATAGCCTATCGCTTAATGCTTATAACCAAATAATTATTTAATAATTTCTACTGTATTTCCGTCTTGTAGGTTGATTTGACCTGTAACAATTACAGTTTCTCCGTCATTTAAACCGCTGATAATTTCAACTTTATCTCCTAAAATTCTTCCAGCAACTACTTTTCTTAATTTAGCAACACCGTTTTCTACAACAAAGATTTCGTTACTGCTCACACTACCAACAAATGCATTTCTAGGAACTACTTTTAAGTTTTGTTTTTGGTTTGTAGAACCGAAAGTTGCAGTTCCGTACATACCGGCTTTTAAGTCATTGCTTGCATTGTTTGTAATTTCAATTTCAACAGGGAAATTTAAAGACGCATCTGCTTTTGCAGCGATGAAAGTAATTTTTCCTGAGAAAGTTTTGTCAGGGTAAACGCTTGCAGTAATATTTACTGTGCTTCCTAATTTTAAACTTGCTACTTGAGTTTCGTTTACAGTAACATTCAATTTTAATTTAGAAACATTTACGATGTCAAATAATGCTGTTGCTGGCATTCCAGCTAAAATAGAACCTGGCTCAATATATTTTTTGTTGATGTATCCATTTATTGGCGCTTTTACTCTTGTATCTCCAACATTGATTTTTGCTTGAGTATAGTTTGATTGAGCATTTGTTAAAGCCAATTTTGCCTGATCTAATTGCTGTTTTGTAACACCGCCAGTTTTAAAAGCGTTTTCATATCTAGCATAATCAGATTTTGCATTTTGGTAAGCTGCTTCAGCTGCCTGAGCATTTACGTTGATGACGTCTCCTCTCACTGTTAAAAGAGTTTGTCCTACTTTTACATAGTCACCTTCTTTTACTAAAACACTAATTACTTTTCCAGATTTTTCAGCAGAGAAAGTCAATTCCTGAATTGGCACAAAGTTTCCATTAGCAGTAAAAGCCAAATTAACATCTTCTGTTTTTACTGTTGCTACTTTTACAGAAACTGCTGCATTTTTTTCTGCTACAATTGCAGTTTTCGCTTCGTTTTCTGCTTTGTTCTTATTTAAAATGTAGCTCACTCCAAAAAAAGCTACAATTATGATTACGACTGTTATAATTATTTTCTTCATTGTAATAATTTGTTATTTAGTAAGAGATTTAAGTTCGCCTTTTGATTTGATTAGAGATATTTCGGCAATTTTATAATTTAAAACCGCTCTTGTAAAGTTGTTTTGAGCTTCAAGTGATGCGTTTTCTGCGTCTAGCAAATCGGTTAAAGATGCTAAACCTTGAAGGTAATTATTTTTGGTATTGCTTAGAATTTCTAACGCTAAACGCATATTCTCTCTCTGATTTTCAATTGTTACAAGATTATTATTAATCTGTGTCATTGCATTTCTATAATCTAAATCAAGAGAAAGTTTAGTGTCTTTAATATCTTCCTGAAGTTCTCTGATTTGAACATCAGCTTGTCTAACTTTTGCACGTGTTCCAAAACCTGTAAAGATTGGCACGTGTAAGTTTAAAGCAATAGCTGAGAAATCTGACCAATACACACCTTTTTCTGGTTTTGCAAACCAAGGCATTTCAGGTCCTTGGCCGATATAATTGTAACCTGCAGATAATGAAAGTGTAGGATAATAACCTGCTTCAACAGCTTTTTTATTGAATACTAAAAGTTCTTCTTGTTTTTTCAAAAGCAAATATTCTGTTCTGTTTTCAATATTTGGTTCTTGTGTTAAAGCAGCTGGCACAACTTCAAATTCTTCTTTTGGCATCACGATTTGAGTTTCGATAGGCATACCCATGTAAAACTTCAATGCATTTTCCTGTAACTCAATTTGATTTTTAACCTGCTGACGATCTGTATCAATGTTAGACAGTTTTACGATAATACGGTCTAAATCAATTTTTTTAGCCAAACCGTTATTAAACTGCCCTTGAACAATATCACGAACTTTTTGTGTATTTACATAGTTGCTATCTAAAAGGATAAGTCTTTCTCTTTGCACATAAACTGAATAATAGTTATTTGCAACTCTCTCAATAACTTGTTCTTCAGTTAACTGATCATTTATTTGATAAAACTCACGAGTCGTTTTTGCTGCTCTTAAACCTGTAAAAACAGACTGATCAAATAATGCCTGAGTCAAAGAAATCCCCGCAGTTGATGTCCATTTTTGGCCAAATGCTGCCTGAATCGTAGTTCCTGGTGCGCCAAATGCTGCTCCATCAATAACTGTTGTCTGAATTACCGGATTATATGTTAAATTCCCGTTTGCACTAATTTGCGGTAAGGCTCTCGAACGTATTTCCTGAATCTGATACTCACTATTTTCTACCTGAAGTTTTGCTTTTTTAGCATCGGCCTTATTTTGAAGCGCATAATTGACCGCGTCTTTCAGGGTTAAAGTGGTTTGTGCGTTGACAGAGAAGCCAATGGTGCACAAAAATATAAGAAGGATTCTTTTCATAAGTAGTTAAATATTTATTTTTAAATTTTGAGATAGTATCGTCATTTTCCGTCCTCGTTCAGAATAATGACGATTGAATATATTTGGATTAATTATTTATTCTTTTTAGCTGTTTTTCTAATTCTTCGACTCCTTTTTCAGTAGCCATTGCACGAGTATGATATTCTAATGCCTCAAGCTCGATTCTTTGTGCTTCGCTTTCAGAAACCGTATTTTCGTTTATATGAAAAACTAGTGTATAGTAAAACTTAACATAAACCTCCACATTCAAATCACTTCTGTAAAGCCCTTCGCGAATTCCTTTTTCGATGTTATCTCTAAAACACTGTGTACACTGATCGATTTCAAAAGAAAGGATATTTTGGTAAATCTCAGGGTAATGTTTTTTTAACTGATAAATTGGAGACGTGTCTGTATTATTTTTAAACATGTCGCGGAACATTTCTCTGATCTCAAAATTCTCGTGAATAGCATTATAATTCTTCGCTATAATGGTATCCATAATTTCGTGAACTTGTCTATGAACCATTGAGGTACTTTCTTCAATCAAAACTTCCTTATTGCAGAAATATTTGTAAATCGTTTTTTTTGAAATACACATTTCACCTGCAATATCATCCATCGTAACACTCTTAAAACCAAGCTTCAAAAATAATTCACTTGCTTTTGCTATAATCTTCTCTTTCATTTTAAATTCTCGATTGCATCACAAATATACTTTGGAAACTAAAATTAAAAAAATAGTTTCCTTATTATTTGTAATAATTTTACATCAAATTATTGATTTGGTAAGATTTATATGCTAAATTCTAAATTTGCTATAAGTTTAATATCTTTACCTAAAGCACCTCCCGAAGCATGGTTGAAAGAACTGTAATCTAAACCAAAGTCCTCACGTTTGATATTTCCTTTGATTTCAAAAGCTACCTTCTTTTCGCCATTATAAATATTTTCTCCTAGAAATTCAGCGTCTAATTCAACTACTCTAGTGATATCTTTTATAGTTAAATCTCCTTTGAAAAAATTGATGTTCTGATTTACTTTTTGAAACGATGTCGATTTGAAACTGATGATCGGATGCTCATCTTCTTCAAAAAAATCCTGAAGCTGTAAATAAGCATCTATAGATTGGAAACTTTCATTTTTGTTATTGATGTCTAATGAGAATTCGACAGAAGCATCTTCAATTTCATTATCTTCAATATTCACATACCCATCAAATTTATTTGCATCTCCTCCCAAATAAGCAGTTCTTGATCGTCTCATTTTCAATAAAACATCTGACTGGCTAGAATCTAAGGTCCATTTTGTTTTCATAAATACTTGATTTAATTGATTTTACGAATCATTAAAACTTTTCATGGAAACTTTTACAGTGTTCTCGGTTTCCATTTTATCGCTGCAAATATAGACAGGAAACTTTGAATACCAAAAAAGTTTCCAAGTTTTTTGATTTTTTTTTAACATATTAGAAATGAGAAAGGTTAAAAGCCCTTTTTAATGATCTATACGCTTTTAACATTTCATCTCCAGAAATTAATATTTGAATTGTATCTTTGGGGCTCGAAATCAGAATTCATTATGCACGATATAAGTCAGTACCAGGATTTTTTCATTAATTATCTACAAAGCCAAAACATACATAAAGAGCCTAAAAATCTTTACGAACCTATAGAATACATTTTAGGACTTGGCGGAAAACGTATCCGTCCAGTTTTAACATTAATGGCCGCAGAAGTTTTTGATACTGAGTACCAGACGGCACTTCCGGCAGCAATGGCAGTTGAAGTTTTTCATAACTTTTCGTTGGTTCATGATGATATTATGGATGATGCCCCTTTGAGAAGAGGACAAATTACCGTGCACGAAAAATGGGATTTAAATACAGGAATTCTTTCTGGAGATGCCATGCTTATTTTGGCATATCAATATTTCGAACAATACGAACCAAGTGTTTTTAGAAACTTGGCCAAATTATTTAGCAAAACAGCTCTTGAAGTTTGCGAGGGACAGCAATGGGATGTAGATTTTGAAACTCGCAAAGATGTTACGATTCCTCAATACCTTAAAATGATTGAATACAAAACAGCTGTTTTGGTGGCGGCTGCCATGAAAATGGGTGCCATTGTTGCTAAAACTTCTGAAAAAGAAGCTGATTTAATTTATGATTTTGGATTAAATTTAGGTTTGGCTTTCCAACTTCAAGACGATTATCTAGATGCTTTTGGCGACCCAGAAACATTCGGAAAACAGGTTGGAGGAGATATTATAGAAAACAAAAAAACGTATTTATATCTGAAGGCTTTAGAATTTTCTTCTGATGAAAAAGCTTCTGAATTAGAAAAATTATTCACGCTTCAACTGGAAGATAATACAGAAAAAATAGCAACCGCTAAAGCCATTTTCAACGAATCCGGAGCATCAAAAGCCACTCAGGAAGCAATCGAAATGTACACTTTTAAAGCTTTTGAAACGTTAGAAAAAATGGAAATAAGCAATGAGAAGAAAAACGTTTTGAGAACTTTCGGAGAAAATTTAATGGGACGTAAAGTTTAAAAACTAGCAATTCAAAAATCAATTTCAATAACAAATTCTACAATCATAAATCAGTAATCTCAAATCTAAAATCATATGTTTGTAGCACCAACAAATACCGAATCATTATTAGCGCAGGCGCAAGCAGAGACTTTATATCTGAGTCTTATTGAACAGCTTAATAAAGATTTTAATTTAGCGAATGAAGGAATTGATTTTCCAATGAGCATTTCTCCAGATGAATTAAAAATTCAGCTTCACGAAAAAGTCTATAGAATGATTCAGTATAAATTTGCTGAATATTTAAATCTCCTTTATATCATTGACGTTCCCGAAAATGAAATCAAACAATTAGATGGTTCTGATTTAGTCATTCTTGCTGAACAAGTTGCTTTCTTAATTTTAAAAAGAGAATGGCAAAAGGTTTGGTTTCGAAATTATTATAAATAAGGTTCTAAGTTTTTTCAATACTTATATCTCATCCCATACATATAACTTTTCATCTTCTTTTACATCTATCTCATCATTTTTATCTAATGGAATATATTTACCATCTTCCAAAATAAAAACCTGTTCGTTATTTAAAATTTTATTTAGTTCTTTAGTCAATAGCTCTAGCTCTTCATTTAGGCTATTTCCTCCTGAAGCTCCAATGTGAAAATGCCAATCACATTCTTTATTATGATTTTCAAAACCAATGGTTATTTCCAAATCATAAGTCGCTACCCACAAAAATCTGTTTCCTTGGATACTTTTAATAAAACAATCAAAAGATTGATCTTTTTTAAAATCAATATTTCCTACAAAATCAGGATAATTCTCTTTTAAATATTGCAAGGTTATTTTAGAAAATAAAGCTTGGTCCACTTAAATATTTTTTTTTACAAATTGAAGACTTAGAATCTTAGCATCTCAGTCCCGATAGCAATCGGGATAGCAACTTAGAAATACACTCTCACAAAAGGCATAAATCCTGAGCCGTAAAGACTTTTATTGGGATCATACAAAACATCGTAACGTGCTCCAATTGTTACATTTTTTGTTCTATAACCTGCTCCTAGATATAAAGCTGTGTTCCAATAAGAATCGGAAAAACCTGGATGATAATAATTCTCTTCATAGTCAGTATCAACCCTAACCTGCTCCAATTCAGCTGATAATTGGATTTCGGGAATTGGATTTACCAAACCGATAAGACTTCCTCCCCAAACGAAAGATTCGTAATAATTTTTTTGATATAAATAGCCAAATTGAAGACCCGCTCCAACTGCTACAATTTCGTTAACATTGTAAATGGCACTTGGCATTACCGAGATATTGGTATATCCTGAACCAAATCCGAGACCTAAACCACCCCCAAATTGAACTTTATCCCAAAAATGGTTACTATTGTCAATGACATATTTTTGTTGTGCAATACTATAACTTGAAAATAAGACAGCCAAAATCACAAAAAAATATCTGCAATCGATTGAAAATTGAATTTTATTCATAGTTAACGTTTATTTTAACAAATTTTTACGTAAAAGTACGTAAAAAAAAGATTTAAATAAATGCGATTGTTGTACTTTTGCCTTTCTATATAACAAAAAAGTATATTCACTCATATTATGGATAGGTTTTCATTTTTAAACGCAGCGCATACTGAGTTTTTTGCACAATTATACGATCAATATTTAGTTAACCCAGACAGCGTTGAGCCTAGCTGGAGAAGTTTCTTTCAAGGTTTTGACTTTGGGCAAACGACTTATAATGACGAAAATCCAGTGCAAACGATCGTTGAGTACGTGACTAGCGATAACACAGATTACAGTCAGATTTCTGAAAAACTAAAGAAAGAATTTAACGTTCTTAAATTAATTGACGGATACCGTACGCGCGGGCATTTATTCACGAAAACAAATCCTGTTCGTGATCGTAGAACTTCATCTCCAACTTTGGATATTGAAAACTTCGGATTATCTACAGCAGATCTTTCAACTGTTTTTGACGCTGCTCAAACAATCGGAATGGCGCCTTCTTCATTGCAAGATATCGTAAATCGTCTAAAAACTATTTACTGCCAGCATATCGGTATTGAGTATATGTACATTAGAAATCCTAATGTTGTAAAATGGATTCAGGACAAATTAGCTGTAAATACAAATCAGCCTAATTTCTCTACAGAGGAAAAGAAAATAATCTTAAATAAATTAAACGAAGCCGTTTCTTTTGAGAACTTCCTTCACACTAAATATGTTGGACAAAAACGTTTCTCATTAGAAGGTGGAGAATCTATCATCCCAGCTCTTGACGCTTTAATTGAGCAAGCTGCAGAAAAAGGTGTTGAACAATTCGTAATGGGAATGGCTCACCGTGGTCGTTTGAACGTTTTGGCAAATATCTTCGGAAAATCTACTCAAGATATTTTTGGTGAGTTTGATGGAAAAGACTACGATCAAGAGTATTTTGACGGTGACGTAAAATACCACTTAGGTCTTACGGCAGACAGAAAAACAAGATCTGGAAAAAGCATCAATATCAATTTAGCGCCAAACCCTTCTCACTTAGAAACTGTTGGAGCGGTAATTGAAGGTATCACAAGAGCAAAACAAGAAAGACATTTCCCAGAAAATATTTCAAAAGTATTGCCAATTGCTGTTCACGGTGATGCGGCTATCGCTGGTCAGGGCATTTTGTATGAAATCATTCAAATGTCTTTATTGGACGGATACAAAACTGGCGGTACAATTCATATCGTAATCAACAACCAAGTTGGTTTTACAACAAACTATTTAGATGCTCGCTCATCTACTTACTGTACAGACGTTGCCAAAGTAACGCTTTCTCCAGTATTACACGTAAATGCTGACGATGCAGAAGCTGTTGTTCACGCGGTATCTTTTGCATTAGATTACAGAATGCAGTTTGGACGTGACGTATTTATCGATTTATTAGGATATAGAAAATACGGACATAACGAAGGTGATGAGCCACGTTTTACTCAGCCTGTTTTATACAAAATCATTGCTAAACATAAAAATCCAAGAGACATCTACGCAGAAAAATTACTTTCTGACGGTGTAATCGATGCTTCTTATGTAAATGCTTTAGAAAAACAATACAAATCTCAATTGGAGGAGAATTTAGAAGCTTCTCGTAAAAAAGATTTGACTATCATTACTCCATTCATGAAAAATGAATGGGAAGGTTTTGTTCAGGTTACAGACACGCAAATGCTTCAAAAAGTTGATACTTCTTATCCAAAAGAAAAATTAACTCAAATTGCAAATGCACTTTCTAATTTGCCTGAAGACAAAAAATTCATCAGTAAAATTCAAAAATTAATCAACGACAGAAAAACAATGTTCTTCGAAACTAATCTTTTAGATTGGGGTATGGCTGAGCATTTAGCATACGGATCTTTATTGCAAGAAGGTTTTGATGTTCGTATTTCTGGACAAGACGTAGAAAGGGGAACTTTCTCTCACCGTCACGCTGTAGTTAAAGTTGAAGATTCTGAAGAAGAAGTAATCTTAATCAACAGCTTAGAGGACAAAAAAGGAAACTTTAATGTTTACAACTCTCACTTATCTGAGTACGGAGTTTTAGGTTTTGATTACGGATATGCATTGGCAAGTCCAAAAGCTTTGACAATCTGGGAAGCACAATTTGGAGATTTCTCTAACGGAGCTCAAATTATGATTGACCAATACATTTCTTGTGGTGAAGATAAATGGAACAACCAAAATGGTATTGTTCTTTTATTGCCTCACGGATACGAAGGACAAGGTGCTGAGCACTCTTCTGCAAGAATGGAGCGTTATTTACAGCTTTGTGCAAGACATAATATGTATGTTGCAGATTGTACAACGCCTGCTAACTTCTTCCACTTATTAAGAAGACAATTAAAAACAAATTTCCGTAAACCGCTTGTAGTATTTACTCCAAAAAGTTTACTACGTGATCCAAGATGCGTATCTCCAGTAGAAGATTTAGCAAATGGAAGTTTCCAAGAAACTATTGACGATACTACAGTTAACAAAAAAGATGTTAAAACATTAGTTTTCGTTACGGGTAAATTCTACTATGATATTACTGCAGAAAGAGAAAACAACGGAAGAAAAGACGTTGCTGTTGTTCGTATCGAGCAATTATTTCCTTTCCCTGTTGAGCAGCTCAAGGAAATCATCGCACAATATCCAAATGCAGATGACTATGTTTGGGCTCAGGAAGAACCTAAAAACATGGGAGCTTACAGCTATATGTTAATGAACTTTGATCTAGTAAAATGGAGATTGGCTTCATTAAAAGCATATTCTGCTCCAGCATCAGGAAGTTATACACGTGCTAAACGCCGTCATGCTGATGCAATTAGAATGGTATTCGATAAAAATTTATTTAGATAATTAAAAAATAATTGTTTCAAGTTTCATGTTCCAAGTTTCAAGTCTAACATCCTGAAACATGAAACTTGAAACGATAAAAACCTTAAACAAAAACAAGATGATTTTAGAAATGAAAGTCCCATCACCAGGGGAATCAATAAAAGAAGTTGAAATTGCAACTTGGTTAGTAAAAGACGGAGATTATGTAGAGAAAGATCAGGCTATTGCTGAAGTTGATTCAGATAAAGCTACTCTTGAATTGCCTGCTGAAATGAGCGGTGTAATTACACTAAAAGCTGAAGAAGGTGATACAGTTGCAGTAGGTGCTGTAGTTTGTTTAATTGATACAGATGCTGCTAAACCAGCAGGAAGCGGATCTGCAGCTCCAGCAGCAGAAGCTCCAAAAGCTGAGGCTCCTAAGGCTGAAGTAAAAGCAGAAGCTCCAAAAGCTGAGCCAGTTCAAGCTCCAGCTGCTACAAGCTATGCAGCAGGAACTCCATCTCCAGCAGCAAGAAAAATATTAGACGAGAAAAATATTGCTCCAGCTTCTGTAACAGGAACTGGTAAAGGTGGCAGAATTACTAAAGACGATGCAGTAAATGCAACAGCTGTAGCTTCAATGGGAACTCCAACTGGAGGAAACCGTGGAACTGAGCGTACAAAATTATCTATGTTACGTCGTAAAGTAGCAGAAAGACTAGTTTCAGCTAAAAATGAAACAGCTATGCTTACTACTTTCAACGAAGTAAACATGACTCCAATCAACAATATTCGTAATGAATACAAAGATGCTTTCAAAGCTAAACACGGTGGTTTAGGTTTAGGTTTCATGTCATTCTTTACAAAAGCAGTTACAAGAGCACTTCAATTATATCCAGATGTAAACTCTATGATCGATGGAGATTACAAAGTAGGATACGATTTCTGTGATATCTCTATCGCTGTTTCTGGACCAAAAGGATTAATGGTTCCTGTTGTTCGTAATGCTGAGAATTTAACTTTCCGTGGAATTGAAGCTGAAATCAAAAGATTAGCTTTAAGAGCTCGTGATGGTCAAATTACAGTTGACGATATGACTGGAGGAACTTTTACAATCACTAACGGTGGTGTTTTTGGAAGTATGTTGTCTACTCCAATCATCAACCCTCCTCAATCAGGAATCTTAGGAATGCACAACATCATCGAGCGTCCGATTGCTGTAAACGGAAAAGTTGAAATTCACCCAATGATGTATGTAGCTCTTTCTTACGACCACAGAATCATCGACGGACGTGAGTCGGTTGGTTTCTTAGTGGCTGTAAAAGAAGCTTTAGAAAACCCATTAGAATTATTAATGAATGGCGACGCTAAACGTGCTTTAGAATTGTAATTTTTAAATAATTTTCGACAATACAAAAGCCTGTTCTTTCATTAGAATAGGCTTTTTTTGCTTAAAATTAGCTTAAGATTAGCTTAAGATGTTAATTTTTTGAATTATTGAAAATTTTATCCTTTAAAAAATATTTTATTTAGAATAAATAAAAACAACTTGCTTGATTGCTCTCCAGCAATTAAATTTGCACTATCAAAATTAATTCTAAATAAAAATGAAATTAAAATTTACGATTTCGCTCTTAACTTTATGCTTGGCTCTACTTACAGGAACATCTGTTTTTGCACAAGAAAAAGCGACAATAAAAGGTCAGATTAGTTCGGATAGTGGAACAGCAGATAACATATCTGTTGCTTTAAAAGGAACAAAAATCGGAACAAACACAGACACCAAAGGTAACTATGAAATAAAGAACCTAAAACCTGGAACTTACATTATTAGAGTCTCAGCAGTTGGATTTACATCTAAAGAAAAAAGCATTACGCTTAATAGCGGAGACGAATTAATTGAAAATTTCAGTATTACCTCAAACTCTGAGCAGTTAAGTGAAATTGTAATTAACGGAAACGGCAGAAAAAACCCTCTTGCTCGTAAAGAAACACAGCAAGTATCAAGATTACCTCTTAAAAATCTTGAAAATCCACAAGTATATACTACGATTACAAGCGAACTTTTAAAAGAGCAAGTAGTTACAAACCTTGATGATGCTCTTAAAAATGCTCCAGGATTAAATCCGTTATGGGCTTCTACAGGTCGTGGAGGTGATGGAGCAGGATATTTCTCTTTAAGAGGATTTGCTGTACAGCCAACAATGATTAATGGATTACCAGGCTTAACAAACGGAAGTTTAGATCCTGCAAACATCGATAAAATTGAAGTAATTAAAGGACCTTCTGGAACTTTATTCGGAAGCAGCCTTATTTCTTATGGTGGCTTAATCAATATGACTACTAAAAAACCTTACGACCGTTTTGGCGGAGAAGTAACATATACAGCTGGAAGCTACGGATTAAACCGCGTGACTGCTGATGTAAATACTCCATTAGACGAAGAACACAAAATTAACTTCCGTCTTAACACAGCTTATCACAGCGAAAACAGCTTTCAAGATGCCGGATATAGAAAATCTTTCTTCTTTGCTCCTTCATTATCTTATGAAGTAAATGACAGACTTTCATTTTTCATCAATACTGAATTCATGAAAAACGAAGCAACAAACCCAACTATGCTTTTCTTGGATAGAGGCGCTGCATTAAGAGTTCACAATATTGACGAATTGGGTTACGACAACAAACGTTCTTACACAAGTAACGAACTTGCAATTCAAACGCCATCTTACAGTCTTCAAGGACAAATGAACTATAAAATCTCTGACCAATGGACTTCTCAAACAGTAGTTTCTAGAGGTTCATCAAAATCTGAAGGATATTATACTTATTTATATGAAGGAACAAGATTTATTCCTGAAATTACTGAAGGAATTGTTTTAGGACGTTCTATGAATTACCAAAACTCTACAACTTTAACAACAGATATTCAACAGAATTTCATTGGAGATTTCAAAATTGGAAGTTTAAGAAATCGCATCGTTGCTGGTTTAGACTACTTCAATAGAGGACAAATCGATAACGGATCAGGCTATGTGGCAAACGGAAGAGTTTATATTGGAAATATGGATTTAGCAACTGTAAACCAATACGTATTCGGCATTACAGATCCAGACAAGTATATTACAACTGGTGACAATGGTAATTTGACAAAAGCTGGTTCAGATAAACTTTTAGCAGAAGCTGCAGCAAATAACAATAAAACAAAACAAGAAGTTTTTAGTGCTTATGTTTCTGATGTTATCAACATTACTCCTTCTCTTTCTGCAATGGGAAGTTTACGTGTAGACCGTTTTATGACAGCTGGAGATGTTACAACAAAAGCAGATGATTACAACCAAACTGCTTTTTCTCCAAAATTTGGTTTAGTGTACCAACCAATTATTGATAAGGTTTCGATTTTTGCAAACTATATGGACGGCTTTGCAAACTCTGCTCCAACAAGTGATATTTTACCCGACGGAAGTTCTAGCCCGAGAACTTTTAAACCAGAACACGCTAATCAATTTGAAATTGGAACAAAATTAAATGTTCTTAAAGACAAAGTATATGCAACATTCAGCTACTATGATATTCAAGTAAAAGATCAAGTGTACACAGTATATGGATCTAACGGTTCTATCAACACTCAAACTTCTTATCAAGACGGAGCTCAAAGAAACAAAGGTTTTGAAGCAGAAATCGTAGCAAGTCCAGTTGCTGGTTTAAACATTGTGGCAGGTTATAGCTACGTAGATGCAGTCTTAAATGCTGGAGATCCTTCTTTCGTAGGACGCAGACCAGAAAGCTCTGGACCAAGAAACTCTGCAAACTTCTGGGCAAGCTATAAATTCTTAGAAGGAGATTTACAAGGATTTGGTTTAGGTTTTGGAGGAAATTATGCTGACAAAAACTTAATAATGAACAGAAACGGCGTTGGTCAGTTTACAATACCATCTTACACTGTTTTAAATTCCTCTATTTTCTACGGAACAGAAAAATTCACATTGACTCTTAAACTAGACAACATAGCAAATGTTGATACTTATGATGGATGGTCAACTATACATCCAAGAAATATGAGAAGTGTTGCGGCAAGTTTCGCTTATAGATTCTAATAAACAACAAAACACCTTCCTTTATCGGAAGGTGTTTTAAATTTTAATGATTATGATTACAATTGCCAGTCTTATCGTTTTCTTAGCTTTTTACACACTGTATTATACTTCTAAAAGAGCAGTGTTGTCGTATGATTTAGGTTTTGAAAAATGGATGCAGAAAAATCCAAAGCAAACCAAAATTATTGGATTAATGCTTTTGCTTTCTGCTTATGCAATATGGCTTTTTACACAATCATTGGGTTGTGGCACTTTGATGTTTTTCATTCAGCTAATGACTGTGGGAAGTTTAATCATTATCCTTACGCCTTTAAAAAAATAAACAGCAAGTTACTTTTGGCCTTACTCATTTTTGTTGCTGTAACTGAACTTTATTACAACTAAAATCCACTTTAAAATATGCCAGCAAATCCAAAATATCTAAATCCTTCTTTTTGGCCTCGTTTTTCCAAAATTACTGCTGCAATTTTAGGAGGATACTTTGTTTCTGTTACTTTTCATTTGGCTTTAGCGGCTTGGTTTAGCCGAAAAGATGTGTTAATCACAATGGCTTTCAGCGGTTTTATTCTTTGGGTGGCATTAATGATTATTGCTTTCTTAGCGAAAAACGGCTGGAAAATCTGGGGAGTTTACATTTTGCTATCTCTACTTTTTTGTCTTTTCATTTATCTCGGTCAAACCTATAATACGGCACAATAATATTTATGAATAACCGTCATTACAATATCTATTTTCACACGCATACTGTCAGCGGAATCGTTATCAGCGTAGTTCTTTTTGTAATTTTCTTCGCTGGATCTTTTTCTTTTTTTAGAGATGAAATCATCAATTGGGAAAGAAGTGAATCTACAGCAATCACAAGAGAAATTCAATTAGATTACAATGATGCACTTCAGCATCTTGACAAAAAATATGTTTTGTACGGAAGAAATCTTACCATTTCTAAACCGTCTGTAGAAAATAGAGTTGCTGTATATATGGAAGGGACTAAAGATACCTTAGCTCCAAAAAAACAGCAAGCGGGAGAGTTCTTTTATCTAGACAATAAAAATTACAAAACCTACACTTACGAAGAGTCTTATTCATTAGGCGAACTTTTATACCGTCTTCATTTTTTAGCACAAATTCCTTATCCTGCAGGGTATTATTTGTCTGGATTTACGGCTTTGTTCTTTTTGTTTGCTATCATAACAGGAGTTTTATTGCATTGGAATAAAATTGTTTCTAACTTTTACATGTTCCGTCCGAAAGAAAAATTAAAAACGCTTTGGACAGATGCGCACACGGCTTTAGGAATGATTGGCCTGCCATTTCAATTTGTATATGCGGTTACCGGAGCATTTTTTATGATTAAACTTTTGATTGTAGCTCCAGCTGTAATGGCTCTTTACAAGGGAGATCAAGATAAATTATATAAAGAACTCGAATATACTGATCCAGATTATACCTTTGAAAATAAAAAATTGGCAAATCCATTTAATATTAATGCACTGGTTGCCAAAACTAAAAAGAACTGGGATGATTTTGAAATTACTCGTGTTTTCATCCAAAATTATGGAGATGCCAATATGCACGTTTTGGTTGAGGGCGAACTTTTAAGCCATAAAAAATTTACAGGAATTGGAAAAGTAGTATACAGAGTTTCTGACGCAAAAGAAATTGCCAAAAAAGATCCAATTGCTCATACTAGTTATTTAGATGTTGTAAAAAATGTTTTGTACCGAATACATTTTGGAGATTATGGCGGATATGCTTTAAAAATTGTTAGTTTCCTTTTAGGAATTATAACTTGTTTTGTCATTATCTCTGGAGTTATGATTTGGCTTGTTGCCCGACAGAAAAACAATATGCCAGAAAAGAAAAGACGTTTCAACGCTGCTGTTGTTCGTATTTACTTGGCGATTTGTTTAAGCATGTATCCAATTACAGCTTTGGCATTTATAGGAAGCAAAATTTTCTATCCTTTAAGCCAGTCTAATTTATATGCGCTTTATTTTGGAGGTTGGCTCTTGCTGACTATTTTCTTTATCATTAAAAAAAATGACGCTTTCACCAACAAATTCTCTCTGATTTCAGGAAGCATTTTAGGATTCTTAATTCCAATTACAAATGGAATTGTTTCTGGAAATTGGTTTTGGAATTCTTTTATGGATAATAAATTTCAGATTTTCTTCATAGATGTTTTTTGGATTTTCCTTGCTGGAATTTCTTTATACACAGCGTATCATTTAAAACCTAAAAAAGCAGTTTCTTAATCATGACTTTTGCCACAAAGGCACGAAGGCGCTAAGTTTTTATTCAAAGCTACAGATTAGAAAATTGGAATGATTGTCTCGCAGATTCTGCAGATTCTGCAGAAAAAAATATTAAAAAAATCTGCTCAATCTGCAGAATCTGCGGGAAACAAAATCTTTCCGACTTTGCGACTTTGCGAGATTTTTCTTTTGCTAACACTTACCTTTACAAACAAAATGCTTTGGAATTATTTGCCGTATATAGATTTTGAGCATACTTTTACACTTTTAATCAACAAATGGGATTCAAAACCAAAATACGTTTTATACATAAATGGCTCGGATTAATTTCTGGGGTTATTGTTTTTATAGTCTGTATTACAGGTTGCATTTTCTGTTTTCATGATGAAATAAAAGACATTACCAGAAAAGAATGGCGTTTGGTTGAACCCCAAAACAAACCTTTTGTGCCACCATCTCAACTGCAGGAAAAAGCAAAAGAAGTCGTTCCTAATAACAAAGCCACAATGATCGCTTATTATGGAAAAAACAGATCGGCGATTGTTTATACTTATTCTGATGAGGGAAGTCTCTACTTATATTTCAATCCGTATAATGGGAAATATCTGAAATCTGAAAATCCAGAAACTGACTTTTTCATTATTGTAGAATACATTCATTTGTATCTCCTTCTACCCCATTATATCGGAAAGCATATTATTGGCGGAGCGACCATCATTTTTATTTTATTGCTCATTTCAGGAATCATACAATGGTGCCCAAAACGAAAAAGTGACATTAAAAGAAGTTTTACCATAAAATGGTCAGCAAAATGGCGACGCGTCAATTACGACTGGCATAATACTACAGGTTTTTACATTTCTATAATAGCCTTAATTTTAGCCATAACCGGACTTACTTTTACCTATGAATGGGTTGGCGACGAAATTTATAAATCTTTCAATTTTGGAGGAGACAAGGGTGTTGAAACAAAAACACCTATAATTGACACGACCTCTTTCAAAGCAAATTCGGTTACAGCAATTGACAAAGCATTTGTTCAAACTCAGAAACTGCAGCCAAAAGCAGAAATGTTTTTTATAATGATTCCGCAGAAAAAAGGCGATATTGTCAGCACAGGTGCTTATCCGCATACGTTACGCTATGATCAGCAGAGTAATTATTATTTTCATCCGTCAAGCGGAAAATTAATCCAAAGCCAAACTTTTGATGAAAAAAGCCTCGGACTGCAAGTTGTCGAAATGAATTACGGAATACACACGGGACAAGTTTTAGATCTTCCAGGAAAAATAATAGCTTTTATTGTGAGTTTAATTGCTGCCGCACTTCCTGTCAGCGGATTCATAATTTGGTTTGGAAGAAGTAGAAAATCTAAAAAAAGTAAAGCATAAAAAAACCGTCTCATTAAAAACGAAACGGTCTTTTTATAATTGATTTTTGAAATTATGACTAATTTCTGTTTGCTAAAGCATTTTTCTGTAAACTTTTAACTGAGCTTACTTTGTTGTCTACATAAGCAACTTCGCTTAAACTGTTTTCATTAAAGTAAATCCATTTTCCTGTTTTAACTCCGTCTGTGTATTCTCCAACGGCTTTTTTATTTCCATTTTCGTCATAAGATACCCAGACACCGTCTAATTTACCGTCTTTAAAAAAGCCTTCTTGCTGCACTTTACCATTGTCATAGTAATACGTTGCTTTTACCTTATTCCCAGCAGCTTCTAATTCAGGCTTTCCTTCTTGTGCAACTACAATTCCAGAGAACAATATTGCAGCTAAAATTACACTCTTTTTCATATCTTTAGGTATTTAATGTTAAGAAATCTTTATCAAATATAGTTAATTGTTTACATTAAAAAAACTTTTGCTTAACAATTTGGTAACATAGAATAAAAACTTAACATTGGAAAAATGCATAAAATAAAAAAACCAGCGCTAAGGCACTGGTTTTACTGGTAGTCTAGAAATATTTGAGTTTTACGATAACGTTGTAAATTTCGTAAATAAATTAGTTCAATAATGCGCTAAGTTGTTTATCTAGTTCAGGATCAGATGGTCTTGATGCATCAGATTTCACAATATTTCCTTGTGGGTCTATTAAGATAAATCGCGGAATTCCTGTCACACCATAATTCACAACAAACTCAGATTCCCAATCTTTATCTGCAAACAATTGAACGCCTCCCAATTTTTTATCGGTTACAAACTTTTTCCATTTTTCATTGTCTTTTGCTTTGTCAATAGAGATGCTTACAAATTCAATATTTTTTCCATGGTATTTCTCTTCAATTTTTTGCAAATACGGGATCTCAGCTCTGCAAGGCGCACACCAAGTAGCCCAAAGATCGATATAAACATATTTTCCTTTTAAATCAGAAAGCTTTGTTTTTCCTCCTTTAAAATTTTCGTAGTCAAATCCAGGAGACGGTTTTCCTACCATTTTATTTGCTTTAGAAACTCTTTCATACTCTTCGGCTGCATATTGGTGGAAACTTTCAAAACTGCGTTTTAGAGCTGTTTTAAATTCTGGAGCAAAATTTCCTTTTTCTAAACTCTCTGTATCTGCTTTTAATTTACTATCAAGCAAAGCAGTAAATTCGCCTGATTCTTTAGCAAAAGCATCTTTCTGAAAGCTTTCGTCTTTTAAAGCCTGTTGTGCCAAAAAATTACTTTCATCCACACCTTTACCTTTATATACAATCGTTTCATCAAATTCTTTGGCATTCATGGTTAAATTAAGTTCAGAATTTGGCTTTAAATATAAATTAGACGATTCTGTTCCATCAGAAAAAACATAGAATCCTTGAGGAGCATCAAAAGTAGCAGCAAAAATTTCTTTTTTATCAATTGGAATTACTTGCCTGAAATTATCTCTTCCTTTAATCACTAAAGTATCACTATTTCTATTGGCAATTTTAGCTGTGAACTTAATTGAATTTTTGCTTTGGGCAACAATATAAAGTGCATTGAAAATTACCAAACCTGCAACAAAAAGTTTTTTCATAGGTATTAATATTAGTTTTTAGATGAATCAAAACTAAAGAAATTAAAGCTTCGGATTTTTAGAATTAACAAAATATTTAAAATTATTCTGAATCAACTTATCACTTTACTATATTAATTTGAATTTTGTGTTTACTTTTGCAGTCTAAAATTTTGATTATGTATAGAAGTCATAATTGTGGCGAATTAAACGCTTCAAATATTAATACCGAAGTTACACTTGCGGGCTGGGTTCAAAAATCACGTGATAAAGGATTTATGAATTGGGTCGATTTACGCGACCGTTATGGAATCACACAACTTATTTTCGACGAAAGTCGTACCGATAAAACTGTTTTTGAATTGGCCAAAACTTTGGGTCGTGAATTTGTAATTCAGGTAAGAGGAACTGTTATTGAGCGTGAAGCCAAAAACAAAAATATTCCAACTGGTGAAATCGAAATTTTAGTTTCTGAATTAACAATTTTGAATACTGCTCTTACTCCTCCATTTACAATCGAAGATGAAACTGACGGTGGAGAAGACATCAGAATGAAATATCGTTATTTGGATATTAGAAGAAATCCTGTAAAAAACAGTTTGTTATTCCGTCATAAAGTGGCAATGGAAGTTCGCAAATATCTTTCTGATCTGGATTTCTGCGAAGTTGAAACGCCTTACTTAATTAAATCTACTCCAGAAGGAGCAAGAGATTTCGTTGTGCCAAGCCGTATGAACGAAGGTCAGTTTTACGCTTTGCCACAATCTCCACAGACTTTCAAACAATTATTGATGGTGGGTGGAATGGATAAATATTTCCAAATCGTGAAATGTTTCCGTGACGAAGATTTACGTGCAGACCGTCAGCCAGAGTTTACTCAGATTGACTGCGAAATGGCATTCGTAGAACAAGAAGATATCTTGAATATTTTTGAAGGCTTGACAAGACATTTATTAAAAGAAATTAAAGGCATTGAAGTAGATAAATTCCCAAGAATCACATACGACTATGCCATGAAAACATACGGAAACGATAAACCGGACATTCGTTTCGGAATGAAATTTGGAGAATTGAACGAATTTGCACAGCATAAAGAATTCCCTGTTTTTAATGCAGCCGAATTAGTTGTCGGAATCGCTGTTCCTGGAGCTGGAAATTACACTCGTAAAGAAATAGATGGATTAATTGACTGGGTTAAACGTCCTCAAGTTGGAGCGTCTGGAATGGTTTACGTAAAATGTAACGAAGACGGAACTTACAAATCATCTGTAGATAAATTCTACGATCAGGATGATTTAACAAATTGGGCAAAAGCAACGGAAGCAAATCCTGGTGATATGATTTTTGTTCTTTCTGGTCCAGCAAATAAAACTCGCGCACAATTATCTGCACTTCGTATGGAATTGGCAACTCGTTTAGGATTGCGTAATCCTGAAGAATTTGCTCCATTATGGGTTGTAGATTTTCCATTGTTAGAGTTAGACGAAGAAAGCGGCCGTTACCATGCTATGCACCACCCTTTTACTTCGCCAAAACCAGAAGACATGGCTTTATTGGAAACAGAACCAGGAAAAGTTCGTGCAAATGCATACGATATGGTTTTGAATGGTAATGAAATTGGAGGTGGATCTATTCGTATTCACGATAAAGCGACACAACAATTAATGTTCAAATATTTAGGATTTACTGAAGAAGAAGCAAAAGCGCAATTCGGATTCTTAATGGATGCTTTTCAATTTGGAGCACCGCCTCATGGAGGGCTTGCTTTTGGTTTAGACAGACTTGTTGCTATCTTAGGAGGACAAGAAACCATTAGAGATTTCATTGCATTCCCTAAAAATAATTCTGGACGCGACGTCATGATCGATGCCCCTGCAGCAATTGACGATGCACAATTGAAAGAACTTCGTATAAAAGTTGATATTGCTTAAAAGCAGTAAAATAATCATAAAAAATAAAAAAGCCGCTGAAAATTCAGCGGCTTTTTTATTTTAACAAAATGTTAAGAAAAATCTTAAATGATAATTTTTTTAAATTATCATATTCTTACAATTTTAATATTTTTATATTCTTACAATTAATGATTCGCAAATTATGCTATTTTATAAACAAATTGATGCAATAAACCGCGTAAAAACACTGTAAATCAATAATTTTTACAAAAAATTAACACGTATTTGTCTTTTGTATGATTTTATATGTTACATTTGTTTTATTATAAATTATTATTACAATTACAATGCGTACAGGTACAGTAAAATTTTTCAATGAATCTAAAGGTTATGGGTTCATTACAGACGAAGAAACAGGAAAGGACATCTTCGTTCACGCTTCAGGAATTAACGCGGAAGAATTACGCGAAGGTGACCGTGTAAGCTACGAAGAAGAAGAAGGAAGAAAAGGGAAAGTTGCTGCTAAAGTAGCAGTGATCTAAGAAAAATATAGCAATTATTTTTTTTTGCCTCTGAATGGTCTCAGAAGACGTCCCGAAAATATCGGGACGTTTTTTTTACCCCAAATCTTAAAAAAATATTAAAATACCACCTTGTTATTTATAATGAATAAAAATTAGACATAAACGCCGTTTGGCACCCTACTTAAATCCTTTTTTAACTTGTGTTTTACAGACTTCCAAGTTATCTTTGTGGCTCATTTTTTAAGTATAAAATCAAAGTTTATGCAATCTGATCAATACAGTTACATTCCTATTTTAATGCAGTTTATTCTAGCTGTTGGCTTTGTGGTAGGAACAATCATCATTTCTGGGAAATTAGGACCAAAAAGATCCTCTGAAGTTAAAGATCAAAACTTCGAATGCGGTATCGAATCTGTTGGTAATGCCCGTATTCCTTTTTCTGTAAAATACTTCTTAGTTGCCATTTTGTTTGTATTGTTCGATGTAGAGGTTATTTTCCTTTATCCGTGGGCAGTAAACTTCAAAGACTTAGGAATTGAAGGAATGTTAAAAATGTTAGTTTTCATGTCTTTGCTTTTGGTTGGGTTCTTTTACATCATCAAAAAGAAAGCATTAGAGTGGGAATAACGATTTAAGATTTTAGATCTGAGATTTAAGATTATCTAATTCTGAGATATAAAATTTGAACTCAAAATTTAAAGTACTGATTTAAAAAATTGATTTTACTTTTTTAGAATTACAAAATCTAAAATCTAAAATCAGAAATCTAAAATAAAATGAGCGATTCAAAAGTAAATATGGTTGCACCGCCAGAAGGAGTTGTTGGCGAAGGTTTCTTCGCGACAAAACTTAATGATGTTGTTGGTTTAGCAAGAGCCAACTCATTATGGCCGCTTCCTTTCGCGACTTCATGCTGTGGTATCGAGTTCATGGCAACAATGGCATCTCACTATGACTTAGCTCGATTTGGTTCTGAGCGTGTGAGCTTCTCGCCAAGACAGGCAGATATGCTTTTAGTAATGGGAACTATTTCTAAAAAAATGGCGCCAATTTTAAGACAAGTATACGAGCAAATGTCTGAACCTCGCTGGGTAATTGCTGTTGGAGCCTGCGCTTCTTCAGGAGGTGTTTTCGACACGTATTCTGTTCTTCAAGGAATTGATAAAGTTATTCCTGTTGACGTTTATGTGCCAGGATGCCCGCCAAGACCAGAACAAATTGTTGATGGAGTTATGAGACTTCAGGAATTGGTAAAAAGCGAATCGGTGAGACGAAGAAGCTCTCCAGAATACCAAGAATTATTAGCTTCATATAATATCTCATAAGATGGCCTTAGAAAACACCCTGATTCAAGACAAACTTGTAGAAACATTTAATAATGATGTTTTTAACTTTCAGCAAGAAAGAGATATTTTTTCTTTAGAAGCTTCGGCTGATAAAATTACAGCCTTGATTCTATTCCTTAAAAACGATCCAGAATTACGTTTTCATTTCTTAACAGATTTATGCGGAATTCACTATCCAGATAACGAAACAGAACGTCAGTTTGCGGTTGTTTACCATTTACACAACTGGTATGAAAACAAACGATTAAAAATCAAAGTTTTCTTAAATGGTGAAAAACCAGAAATCAAATCGATTACCAATATTTTCTTGAGTTCAAACTGGATGGAAAGAGAAACTTACGATTTCTTTGGAGTTAACTTTATAGGACACCCTCAATTGAAACGTATTTTAAATATGGACGAAATGCAGTCTCACCCAATGAGAAAAGAATTCCCACTGGAAGACAGCGGAAGAACTGACAAGGACGACAGATTCTTTGGAAGAACAACATCAAATTGCTAAAAAATAATTCAACATTATAAAATGTCAGAACTATTATTACCACCAGAGCATCGTTATGCTAAAATAATTAAGGACAGATTAAACGACGACGGAAGCGAACTTTCTGTACTGAATTTAGGTCCTACACACCCTGCCACACACGGTATTTTCCAAAATATCCTGCTGATGGATGGTGAAAAAATTCTTGAGGCTGAGCCAACGATTGGCTACATCCACAGAGCATTCGAAAAAATTGCCGAAAATCGTCCTTTTTATCAAATTACACCACTTACAGACCGTATGAACTATTGTTCATCTCCTATTAATAATATGGGATGGTGGATGACAGTAGAAAAACTATTAGGTATTGAAGTTCCTAAAAGAGCTCAGTATTTAAGAGTTATCGTTATGGAGCTGGCTCGTATTACAGACCACATTATTTGTAACGGGATTTTGGGTGTAGATACTGGTGCGTATACTGGTTTCTTATACGTTTTTCAATTTAGAGAGAAAATCTACGAAATCTACGAAGAAATTTGTGGAGCTCGTTTGACTACAAATATGGGAAGAATTGGTGGTTTTGAAAGAGACTGGTCTCCAGAAGTTTTCAAAAAACTAGACAAATTCCTAGAAGAATTCCCACCTGTTTGGCAAGAATTCCAAAATTTATTCGAGAGAAATAGAATTTTCCTTGATAGAACTGTAAACGTTGGTGCAATCACTGCTGAAAAAGCAATGGCTTACGGATTTACAGGTCCAAATTTACGTGCTGCTGGAGTCGATTACGACGTACGTGTTGCACAACCTTACTCATCTTACGAAGATTTCGATTTTATTGTTCCTGTTGGAAAATCAGGAGACACTTATGATCGTTTCTGTGTTCGTAATGCGGAAGTTTGGGAAAGTTTAAGCATTATTCGTCAGGCATTAGAAAAAATGCCTCCAGGAAACGAATACCACGCTGAAGTTCCAGATTACTACCTTCCTCCAAAAGAAGATGTTTACACTTCTATGGAATCTTTAATTTATCACTTTAAAATTGTAATGGGAGAAGTTCCTGTACCAGTTGCAGAAATCTACCATCCAGTAGAAGGAGGAAATGGAGAAATCGGTTTCTATTTAATAACAGACGGAAGTAGAACTCCATATAGATTACATTTCAGAAGACCTTGCTTTATTTATTATCAAGCATTCCCAGAAATGATTAAAGGTGCCATGCTTTCTGATGCAATTATCATTCTTTCAAGTTTGAACGTAATTGCAGGAGAATTAGACGCCTAAAAAATTTAGATTTTAGTTCCGATAGCTATTGGGAAGAATTTGAATTAAAAAATTTGTGCCTTTGCGCCTTTGTGGCAAAACAAGAATAAAATGGAAAGAAAACATTACAAACAAGAAATAAACATGACTGAGTCATTGATGAACCGCATCAATGAATTAATCAGTCATTATCCTGAGGGCAAACAAAAATCGGCTTTATTGCCTGTTTTGCACGAAGTTCAGGATGCACACAACAACTGGCTAAGTATTGAACTGCAAGATAAAGTTGCCGAGATTCTTCAGATAAAACCAATCGAGGTTTATGAAGTGGTTACTTTCTATACGATGTTCAACCAGAAGCCAATTGGTAAGTACATGTTTGAATTCTGCCAGACTTCTTGTTGCTGCTTACGTGGTGCCGAAGATTTAATGGATTATACTTCTGAAAAATTGGGCATTAAAATGGGTGAAACAACTCCAGACGGAATGTTCACTATTGCCGGTGTAGAATGTTTAGGTGCTTGCGGATACGCTCCAATGATGCAATTGGGAGATTTCTACAAAGAAAAACTGACAGAAGAGAAAATCGATCAGATCATTGCTGATTGTAGAGAGGATAAAATAATATTACACGATAAATAAGATGTCACAAAAAATATTATTAGATAAAATCAATATTCCTGGAATTAAAACCTACGAAGTGTATCGCCAAAATGGCGGTTATGCTTCTGTAGAAAAAGCTTTAAAAACACTTACTCCAGATGAAGTTACTGAAGAAGTAAAAAAATCAGGATTACGTGGTCGTGGTGGTGCAGGTTTCCCTGCTGGAATGAAATGGAGCTTTATTGACAAAAAATCAGGAAGACCAAGACACTTAGTGTGTAATGCCGACGAATCTGAGCCTGGAACATTCAAAGATCGCTATTTGATGGAATTTATTCCTCACCTATTGATCGAAGGAATGATAACTTCAAGCTACGCTTTGGGCGCTAACCTATCATATATCTACATACGTGGAGAATATATGTGGGTTTTCAAAATCTTAGAAAGAGCAATCGCCGAAGCAAAAGCTGCCGGTTGGTTAGGAAAAAATATATTAGGTTCAGGTTATGACTTAGAACTTCACGTACATTGTGGAGCTGGAGCATATATCTGTGGAGAAGAAACAGCATTGATCGAATCATTGGAAGGTAAAAGAGGAAATCCTCGTATTAAACCACCTTTCCCAGCCGTTTCTGGTCTTTGGGCAAATCCAACTGTTGTAAACAACGTTGAAACTATTGCAACTGTGCCTTGGATTGTAAACAATTCTGGAGATGATTATGCTAAAATTGGAATTGGACGTTCTACAGGAACTAAATTAATTTCGGCTTCTGGACACATTAAAAATCCTGGTGTTTACGAAATAGAATTAGGTTTAAGCGTAGATGAGTTCATGAATTCTGACGAATATTTAGGAGGAATGTCTTCTGATCGCCCTTTAAAAGCATTTGTACCTGGAGGTTCATCTGTGCCAATCTTACCTGCTGATTTAATTTTTAAAACAGCAAACGGAGAAGATCGTTTAATGACTTACGAATCTCTTAGTGATGGTGGTTTTGCTACTGGATCTATGTTAGGTTCTGGAGGATTTATCGTGTATAATGACACAGCTTGTATCGTTAGAAACACTTGGAACTTTGCCCGTTTCTACCACCACGAATCTTGCGGACAATGCACGCCTTGCCGCGAAGGAACAGGATGGTTAGAAAAAATCTTATGGAGAATCGAAAACGGTCAAGGCCGTGAAGAAGATATCGAATTATTGTGGAGCATTCAAAGTAAAATTGAAGGAAACACAATTTGTCCGCTTGGTGATGCCGCTTCTTGGCCAGTAGCAGCTGCAATTCGTCACTTTAGAGATGAGTTCGAATATCATGTTCGTTTCCCAGAAAAAATTAAAAATAGAGATCACTTTGTTGCCGAGCCTTTCTCACAAGTTAAGCATTTAGTTGGCAAACAAACAGTATAAAATAGTTTAAAGTTTCAAGTTTTTTTAGTTTCAAGTGAAAACCTGAAACCTGAAACCTGAAACTAAAAAAACAAAATAAGAGATGAAAGTAACCATAGACGGTCAAAGTATAGACGTAGAACCAGGAACAACGATCCTGCAGGCTGCACGTATGATTGGTGGAGATTTGGTGCCGCCAGCCATGTGCTATTACTCAAAATTAAAAGGCAGCGGTGGAAAATGTCGTTGTTGTTTAGTTGAAGTTTCTAAAGGTAGTGAAGCTGACCCAAGACCAATGCCAAAATTAATGGCATCTTGTGTAACAGGATGTATGGACGGAATGGAAGTAAACAGTAAATCTTCTGCCAGAGTTACCGAAGCGCGTAAATCTGTAACAGAGTTTTTATTGATCAACCACCCATTAGACTGCCCTATTTGTGATCAGGCGGGAGAATGTGATTTACAGAATTTAAGTTTTGAGCACGGAAATCCGAAATCACGTTACATTGAAGAAAAGAGAACATTTGAACCAGAAGATATTGGTCCAAATATCCAACTTCACATGAACCGTTGCATTTTATGCCAAAGATGTGTACAAGTTGCAGATCAATTGACAGACAACAGAGTTCACGGAGTATTAGATCGTGGTGATCACGCTAATATCTCAACTGGTATTTCTAAAGCTATCGATAATGAGTTCTCTGGAAACATGATTGATGTTTGTCCGGTTGGAGCTTTAACAGATAAAACTTTCCGTTTTAAATCAAGAGTTTGGTTTAACAAACCTTATAACGCGCACAGAGAATGTACTACTCCAGGGTGTTGTGGTAAAACTACAGTTTGGATGTTTGGAGGAGAAATTCAGCGTGTAACGGGTCGTAAAGACGAGTACCATGAAGTTGAAGAATTTATTTGCAACAGCTGTCGTTTTGATCACAAAGATGTTAATGACTGGGTAATTGAAGGACCAAGAGAGTTTGAAAAAGACTCTGTAATCAACCAAAACAATTACACTCAAAAATTAGAGAAAGTTCAAATCGATACAGAAAAGAACATTCTTTTAGGTAGAGATATCGACCGTAAAAAGATTAGTATGGCAGCAATTCCATTAACTGATAAAGACCAAAAACAATAAGAAATGGAAAGTGCATTTATTATAGAAAAGAGTGTTGTTATTGTTGTCGTTTTTGCGGTAACAATGATTATGGCAATGTATTCTACTTGGGCAGAACGTAAAGTTGCTGCTTTTTTGCAAGACCGTGTTGGACCAAACCGAGCTGGATGGGGAGGTTTATTACAGCCACTTGCTGATGGTATGAAATTATTCTCAAAAGAAGAGTTTTTCCCAAATACGCCAAATAAATTTTTATTCGTTGTAGGTCCGGCAATTGCAATGAGTACAGCCTTGATGACAAGTGCTGTAATTCCGTGGGGAGATCGCTTGCATCTTTTTGGAAGAGACATTATTCTTCAAGCTACCGATGTAAATATTGCTTTATTATACATTTTTGGAGTTCTTTCTGTTGGAGTTTACGGCATTATGATTGGTGGATGGGCTTCTAACAATAAGTTCTCTTTGATGGGAGCTATCCGCGCAGCTTCTCAAATGGTTTCTTACGAGATTGCAATGGGATTATCAATAATTGCTTTATTGATGATGACAGGAACAATGAGCTTAAAAGAAATCTCATTACAGCAACAAGGAATGAACTGGAATGTTTTTTATCAGCCATTATCATTCTTAATTTTCTTAATCTGTTCATTTGCAGAAACCAACAGAACTCCTTTCGATTTAGCAGAATGTGAAAACGAATTAATTGGAGGTTACCATACAGAATATTCATCAATGAAAATGGGATTCTATTTATTTGCTGAATACGCAAGTATGTTTATATCTTCTACTATTATTTCTGTTTTATTCTTTGGCGGATACAACTACCCAGGAATGCAATGGATGGTAGAAAATGTAGGAGTAAATGCAGCTAACTTATTAGGGATCGCGGCATTGTTCGTTAAAATATGTTTCTTCATATTCTTTTATATGTGGGTGCGTTGGACAATTCCAAGATTTAGATATGACCAATTAATGAACTTAGGCTGGAGAATTTTAATTCCGCTTTCGATTATTAATATCATGATTACAGGTGTTGTTATTTTAAGACACGATATTGCAGCAGCTTTAGGATTCTAAGAACCGTAATAAGCTTCAAATAAAAACAAAATAGATTTTGAATTTGATTGAATATCAAATTGTAAATCATAAACTATAATAGTAAAAATGTCAATAGAAACTATATCATTATCGGGTAGAAAAAAGGTGGTCTCAAATAAGGAGATGTCTTTTGTTGAGCGATTGTATCTTGTGGCGATTGTAAAAGGTTTAATCATTACTGTCAAACACCTTTTCAGAAAAAAAGTTACCATTCATTACCCAGAACAGGTTCGTGAAATGAGTCCGGTTTACCGTGGTCAGCACATGTTGAAACGCGATGAGCAAGGTCGCGAAAACTGTACTGCTTGCGGATTATGTGCATTATCATGTCCTGCTGAAGCAATCACTATGAAAGCTGCAGAACGTAAACCTGATGAAAAACACTTATATAGAGAAGAGAAATACGCTGAGATCTACGAAATCAATATGCTTCGTTGTATTTTCTGTGGTTTATGTGAGGAAGCTTGTCCAAAAGACGCTATTTACTTAACTGAGTCTAAAGTGTTAGTTCCTGCTAGTTACAACAGAGAAGATTTCATTTTCGGGAAAGATAAATTAGTAATGCCTTTAGAAATGGCTTTGAAAAATGCTCAACTTAAAAACGCGAACTAAATGATACATATTCCTGATTTTGCACACGCAACAACTATTCAAGTTATCTTTTGCTTTTTAGCGTTTATTACCGTTATTACTGCTTTCTTGACTATTTTCAGTAGAAACCCGATTCACTCGGCTATTTACTTAGTGATTTGTTTCTTTTCTATTGCTGGTCATTATTTACTATTAAATTCTCAGTTCTTAGCTGTTGTTCATATAATAGTCTACTCCGGAGCTATTATGATTCTGTTCCTGTTTACCATCATGTTGATGAACCTGAACGAACAGCGAGAAGTTCACCGTCCTAGAATTACACGTTTAGGTGCTATTGTGTCCTTCTGTTTAATATTGATTGTTTTAATTGCAATCTTTATTAACTCAAAACCAATTGTTGGTGAATACGATTCTACTGGAGAAGATTTCCAATCAATTAAAGTTTTAGGTAAAATCTTATTGGACGAGTATATGGTTCCTTTTGAATTTGCTTCGATCTTGCTTTTGGTTGCTATGATTGGAACAGTTCTATTGTCTAAAAAAGAAAAATTAAATAAATAATGGGTAATATATTAAATCAAATAGGTATTGAAAACTACATCTTTTTGAGTGTTGTACTTTTCTGTATTGGTATTTTTGGTGTATTGTACAGACGAAATGCTATTATCGTTTTCATGTCTATCGAAATTATGTTGAATGCGGTAAACCTTTTATTTGTTGCTTTTTCAACTTATCATCAAGATGCGCAGGGACAAGTTTTTGTGTTCTTCTCGATGGCGGTTGCTGCAGCCGAAGTTGCGGTAGGATTGGCCATTTTAGTTTCTATCTTTAGAAATATCGGATCAATCAGTATCGATAATTTAAAAAATTTAAAAGGATAATCAGAAATGGATACCAATTTAGCTTTAATTTTAGTTTTAACTCCTTTACTAGGTTTTCTAGTAAATGTCTTTTTTGGAAAAAGCTTAGGAAAAACAGTTTCTGGTGCAATCGGAACTATTGCCGTAGCAATTTCTTTTGTAGTTTCTCTTTTACTTTTTAATCAAATAACTTCAACTGGAAAAGGAATTGAAGTTACTTTATTTGATTGGATACAAATTAGCAACTTAAAAATCAATCTAGGATTTTTATTAGATCAATTATCTATTCTTTGGTTACTTTTTGTAACTGGAATTGGATCTTTGATTCATTTATACTCTATCAGTTACATGCACGATGATGAAAATATGCACAAATTCTTTGCCTATTTAAATCTATTCGTATTCTTCATGATTACGCTTGTAATTGGAAGCAACTTATTAGTTCTTTTCATCGGATGGGAAGGTGTTGGACTTTGCTCTTACCTATTAATTGGATTTTGGCATAAAAACCAAGATTACAATGATGCTGCAAAAAAAGCTTTCATCATGAACAGAATTGGAGATTTAGGTTTATTAATCGGAATGTTCATCATCGGATCGATGTTCTCTACATTAGATTATGCAACTTTAAAAACTGCAATTGCAGGAGCGACTAACTTAAATTTACCATTACTTTCTTTAGCTGCTTTATGTTTATTTATTGGAGCTTGTGGTAAATCTGCTCAAATCCCGTTATACACTTGGTTACCTGATGCGATGGCTGGTCCAACTCCAGTTTCTGCATTAATCCACGCGGCAACAATGGTTACCGCTGGTATTTTTATGGTAACAAGATTAAACTTTGTTTTTGACCTTGCAACAGATGTTCAATCTGTTATTGCAATTATCGGAGCAATCACTTCATTGGTTGCTGCTACAATTGGATTAGTTCAAAACGATATCAAAAAAGTATTGGCTTACTCTACAGTTTCTCAATTAGGATTAATGTTTTTAGCATTAGGATTTGGAGCTTATGAAGTAGCTGTTTTCCACGTAATCACTCACGCTTTCTTCAAAGCTTGTTTATTCTTAGGATCTGGATCTGTAATTCACGGATTACACGGAGAGCAAGATATGCGTAATATGGGAGGTTTGCGTAAAGCAATGCCAATCACATTCTGGACTATGTTAATTTCTTCATTAGCAATTTCTGGAGTTCCATTCTTTTCTGGATTCTTCTCTAAAGACGAAATTTTATTGACAGCATTCCACCACAGTATTTCATTATACGTTGTTGGATCGATTGCTTCAATCATGACAGCTTTCTATATGTTCCGTTTAATGTTCTTGACTTTCTTTAAAGAATTTAGAGGAACTGAAGAACAAAAACATCATTTACACGAAAGTGGTTCATTAATTACTATTCCACTTATCATCTTAGCTTTTTTGGCGACTTTTGGAGGATTGATCAGTTTACCTGGAAACAGCTGGCTAAATCATTACTTAGCTCCTCTTTTCACGAAAGTAGCTGGTGAAGAACACCACTTAGGAACTACTGAATACACTTTAATGGGTGTTGCAGTTCTTGGCGGATTATTAGGAATCTTGATTGCTTACGTTAAATACTTTAAACAAGATAATGTTCCAGAATCTGATGAAAACATTACTGGTTTAAGCAAAGTTTTATATAACAAATATTATGTAGACGAAGTTTACGATGCAGTATTTGTTCAGCCAATTAATAGTTTATCTAAATTCTTTAGAGACTATATCGAGACAGGATTATCTGCTCTTGTTTTTGGATTAGGTAAAATAGCAAACGAAATTGCTTTCCAAGGAAAAAAATTACAAACCGGAAGTATAGGATTATATCTATTTGTTTTTGTTTTAGGACTTTGCGCAATTGTTTCCTATATATTTTTAGCTCAATAATATTATTACTATGAACGTTTCTACTATATTAATTATACTTTTAATTGGTGCATTTGCCACTTATTTTTCTGGTGACAAACTAGCTTCAAAAGTTGCTTTATTATTTAGTTTAGCAGCTTTAGGATGTTCAATTGTATTATTGAATAATTATAATGCTGGCGAAAATATCAGCGTAATCAACAGCTGGATCAATCAGCCAAAAATTTCTTTCGCTTTAAATGGCGATGGACTTGGGCTTGCAATGGTTTTATTAACCGCAGCATTAACTCCGATTATTATATTTTCTTCTTTCGGAAATGAATATAAAAATCCAAAAGGCTTTTATGGATTAATCTTGTTTATGGCTTTTGCTATGGCAGGAACTTTCTTAGCAGCTGACGGTCTTTTATACTATATCTTCTGGGAGCTAGCACTTATTCCAATCTACTTTATTGCTTTGATCTGGGGTAATGGCGATGCTGAAGAACGCAGAAAAGCAGTGGTTAAATTCTTTATTTACACACTTGCTGGTTCATTATTCATGTTAACTGCTTTTATTTACTTATACACAAAAGCTGGTTCTTTCTTAATTGAAGATTTATACAAAGTAAACTTATCTGCTTGCGAGCAATTCTGGGTTTTCTTGGCTTTCTTCTTAGCTTATGCTATTAAAATTCCAATTATTCCTTTCCATACTTGGCAAGCAAATGTGTACCAAAAAGCACCAACAGTTGGAACAATGCTTCTATCTGGTATCATGCTAAAAATGGGATTGTACAGTGTTCTACGTTGGCAATTGCCACTTGCACCAATCGCGGCTAAAGAATATATGCATATTTTTATTGCTTTAGGAATTGCTGGAGTTATTTACGGCTCTATCGTAGCTTTAAGACAAAAAGATTTAAAGAAATTATTAGCTTATTCTTCTCTTGCTCACGTTGGATTAATTGCCGCTGGATCTTACACTTTGACTCTTGACGGTTTTAGAGGATCAGTTATGCAAATGATCGCTCACGGTTTTGTTGTGGTAGGATTGTTCTTTGCTGCTGAAGTAATTTTTAGAAGATACGAAACGAGAGAAATTGGCGAAATGGGAGGAATCCGTGCACAATCTCCAAGATTCACTTCAATGTTTTTAATCTTAGTATTGGCTTCTGTTGCATTACCAAGCACATTTAACTTTGTTGGAGAGTTTACAGTATTATACAGTTTATCTCAAATCAACATCTGGTTTGCTATTCTTGGCGGTAATACTATTATTCTAGGAGCTTACTATATGTTAAGAATGTTCCAGCATGTAATGTTAGGAGAAACTAATTCTAAAGCTTTTGCAGATGTTACGCTTAACGAAGGAATTTCATTTGCTGTAATCATTGCAGTTTTATTATTCTTTGGTTTCTATCCAAAACCAATCACAGATTTGATTACACCAAGCTTGGAAAACATTTTACAAGTTATCAATAAGAACTAATATTTTAAACAAAAAATAAATTAGGATTTAAGCTTAAAAATTGAAATCCTAAATCAAAAAGATAAAAATGAATACATTAATAGCTATAACAGGATTGGGTATTTTCTGCCTATTGTTTGAAATTCTTAATTTAAGAAAGGCGATCGTTCCTATTACCATTTTGGGTTTATTAGGGGTATTGGCACTTAATTACTGTGAATTTGGAGCAGAACAAAGTTATTACAACAACATGATAGCAGTGAGTAAGTTTTCTACAGCTTTTTCATCATTGTTTATCGTTTTGACTATTTTCCTTGTAGCATTAAGCCATAATTTTTACCATAATCACCCAACGAAAATTTCTGATTATGTTGCTATTAAAGTTTTCTTACTAGCTGGAGCTGTAGCAATGGTTTCTTTTGGAAACTTAGCAATGTTCTTCTTAGGAATCGAAATTCTATCTATTGCTTTATATGTTTTAGCGGCAAGTGACCGTTTGAATATAAAGAGTAACGAAGCAGGTATGAAATATTTCTTAATGGGATCTTTTGCTTCTGGAATTATTTTATTCGGAATCTGCTTGATTTACGGAGCAATGGGAACTTTTGATATCAGTGAAATCCACGAAAGCGCTTTATCTGCAGAATTACCGATCTGGTTTCCTATTGGATTGATTTTAATGATTATCGGAATGTTATTTAAAGTGGCAGCTGTTCCTTTCCACTTCTGGGCTCCAGACGTTTACGAAGGTTCTCCAGCTCTAACAACTGCCTTGATGAGTACTTTGGCAAAAGTAGTAGCTATTGCAACTCTATTTAAGCTAATCTCTGGCATGAATGTAATTGCTTCACTCGACAATCAAGATCTTTTACATACGTTTGAAGTTATTGTAGTTATCATTTCTATTGCTTCAATGTCTGTTGGTAATATCATGGCATTACGACAAGTAAACGTAAAACGTATGCTTGCTTTCTCTGGAATTTCTCATGCAGGTTTCATGTTAATGACATTATTAACGGTTTCTGCTTCTGCTGGAGTTCTATTGTATTATACTACCGCATATGCATTGGCAGGGATCGCGGCTTTCAGTGTAATCTTATATGTTTGCAGAGATCATGATAATGAAGATATTACAAACTTCCATGGTTTAGGAAAAACAAATCCGCTATTAGCAGCAATCCTTACAGCTTCATTATTGTCAATGGCAGGAATTCCAATTTTCTCTGGATTCTTTGCCAAGTTATTCTTATTCGACCAAACCATTCAAGCAGGATATATTGGTTTAGTAATCGTTGCAGTAATCAACTCAATTATAAGTGTTGGATATTATTTTAAACTTATTATTGCAATGTATTCTAAAGAACCTAATCAAGAAAGAACAGGAAAACCATTCCTTATTTATGCTACAGCTGTGGTATCAATTGCTTTAAACATTGCATTAGGTTTATTCCCATCATTAGTTTTAGACTTATTGAAATAAGATAACCTCTTGATTTAAAATACTCGAAAATCCATTAAATTAATTTTTAATGGATTTTTTTTATGCCTTACATAAGAACAGAAATTCATGTTAAAAAATTCTTTCCAATAATTGCACTTCAAAAAATCTCCATATATTTGAGTTCAATTAAATGTATTAAAATATGAACTTTAATTCAAAAAATCCATTTTTAAACAGTAAGCGTTTTTCATCAAACGCTGAACCAAGAACAGAAGTACACCAAGCTCAGATTATTGACTACAATCAAGAAATGACGGTGTCTGGAACTATCAACAAAACAGCAATCTTATTCCTTATTTTGTGTGGTGCTGCTATGGTAACATGGTGGATGACTTTTAACGGAATAAATCCGATATTGCCTACAATTGGCGGTGCTATTGTTGGTTTCATTTTAGTATTAGTTTCTTCGTTTAAACCGCAATTATCTCCTTACCTAGCTCCAGGATATGCCCTATTTGAAGGATTATTCATAGGAGGTATTTCTGCAATATTTGAATTAAAATTTCCTGGAATCGTAATTAATGCAGTTGGTGCAACTCTTGTTACTTTCTTGGTTTGTCTTGGTTTGTATAAATTTAGAATCGTTAAAGTTACAGAACAATTCAAATCTGTTGTCGTTGCGGCTACATTAGCAATTGCAACATATTATTTAATTTCTTGGGTTGTATCAATGTTTTCAAGCTGGACACCTGTTCATTACGGAAATTCTATGATGAGCATCGGTATCAGTGTTTTTGTTATCATCATTGCTGCTCTTAATCTTTTCTTGGATTTTGATTTAATTGAAAAAGGAGCAAGAGAAAAAATGCCAAAATTTATGGAATGGTATGGAGCAATGGGATTGATGATTACTTTGGTTTGGTTGTATATCGAATTCCTAAGACTTTTAACAAAAATTTCTAGTAGGGACTAACAGTCTCATTTAAATAATCCAAAAGCCTTTTTGAGTAAAATCAGAAAGGCTTTTTTTATTTCAACCCAATTATTTTTCTGATTCTAAAAATTAAAACTTTAAGAATAATCTTTTATTTAAAACACTAAAAGAATCTATTTCTTACAAAAAATGAAAATGTAATTTATGTAATAAAAAAAAATTACAGATTCCCACTCCTTCTTTTTGCTTAAGGTTTAAAATTGTATAAAGCGAGAAAAATTCAGCATTCTTCATCTGATTTAGAATATGCAATAAATTACAATTAATGCAATTTATTACATTTTTAACATTTTAAAAGCTAAAAAATTTAACTATCCTCTTTTTTTTAGTAAAAAAATTATACTATTAAAAATTAATATATAATTTTGTGTAATCGATTACAATTAAACCACTTGGAATCGTAAGTAAAACCACTTACTTATTTTATTAACTATCTTAAACAAACCTTATGAAAAAAAACCTACTTTTCGTAGCTGTCTTTCTTATGACAGTTCAATTATGGGCTCAAACCATTCAGATTAATGAAGCTTCTGGCTGGCTGGAATCTGCTTTTGTAAAATGGCAACCAGTCAGCGGTGCCCAGACCTATAATGTGTATTATACGGGTAACGGATTTACAGACCAAAAAATAGATGACCAGCTAATTAGAAGTTATGGCTCCTATTTTCGCGCTGATATTCCTGGACTTAAAGCTGGAACCTATACTGTAAAAGTAAAACCTGTAGTAAATGGTACTGAAGGAACAGGAGCAACGACAGGAAGCCTTACAGTGTCGGCACACGACAGAAATGGATTTGCATTTGAAGGCGGACGTGTTCCAGGAGGGTACAAAGCAGACGGAACTCCAAAAGACAATGCCGTAATTCTTTACATTACGCAAAACACCAAAAATACCATTTCGATGAATATTACTGGGGCTAGTGCAAATCCTTGCATTGGTCTTCAAAATATTCTTTACGCGATTAAAAAAGGAAAAGATACACGTCCTTTTATCATTCGTTTAATTGGAAATATTACCGATATGACCGTTATGGAAGGTGGCGACGTGGTTATCGAAAACGCAAACAATGCTTCAAGTTACGTTACTTTTGAAGGTATTGGAGACGATGCAGTTGCAAATGGATGGGGAGTTAGATTGAAATCTGCTTCAAACATAGAAGTAAGTAATCTCGGATTTATGAACTGCAACAGCACTGCAGGGGATAACGTAGGAATGCAGCAGGACAATGACCATGTTTGGGTTCATAACTGCGATTTATTCTATGGAAATGCAGGAAGCGATGCTGACCAGATAAAAGGTGACGGTGCACTTGACAATAAAACTTCGACCTATATCACATTATCTTACAACCACTTTTGGGACAATGGAAAAGCAAGCCTTTTAGGTTTAAGCGAAGGAACAACTTCAGGACTGTACATCACGTATCACCATAACTGGTTTGATCACTCAGATTCTCGTCATCCTCGTGTACGTTATTATTCAGCGCATATTTATAACAATTATTATGATGGAGTTTCTAAATATGGAGCAGGATCAACTCTTGGATCATCGCTTTTCATGGAAGGAAATTATTTTAGAAATAGCAAACACCCAATGCTGACTTCTTTACAAGGTTCTGATATTTGGGATGAAGCCAATCAAGTAAATAACGCTGGAACAATGGGAACATTCTCTGGTGAAGCTGGAGGAAGCATCAAAGCTTTCAACAATACTTTTGATGCTTCTAACGGAACAAATAATATGCGTTTTGTAGCTTATAATGATCCGAATCCGTTGTATAATATCTCTGGAAAAATAAGCTCTACAACAGATTTTGATGCTTATGTGGCTGCTACAAGGGGCGAAGTGGTAAGCAGTGCAGTAAAATCTAAATCGGGCGCTAATGTTTACAACAACTTTGATACCGATGCGAATTTATATGTAAAAAATTTAGTAATTGATAGTCCAGCAACAGCTAAAGCTAAAGCTACTCAATATGCAGGACGTGTTTCTGGAGGAGATTTAAAATGGACATTCAACAATGCTACAGATGATACTTCTTCTTTAGTTATTACAGCATTAAAAACTGCTCTTACAAACTATACTGGAACTTTAGTTGCTGTACAAGGAGAAGGAAATCCGCCTGCTGGAACGCAGACTTTAACTTTGACTTCTGCTTCAAACAACAATCAAACTGTTGCAAGCGGTACAGCAATTTCTTCTATCGTATTTACATGGGGAGGAGATGCAACCGACGCAACTGTTACAGGATTACCTGCTTCGGGATTGACTTTTGTAAAGAATACTACAGCAAAAACTATCACCATTTCAGGTACGCCAACTGCAACAGTTTCATACTCAATTGCAACTTCTGGAACTAGTGGTTCTCCAGCCACTGGCTCAGGAACTGTAACAGTTACTGCTGCTGGAAACCAAACTTTAACTTCAACAGGAAATAATAGTCAGACTGTTTCTTCTGGAACTGCTATCGCTTCAATCGTGTTTACTTGGGGCGGAAACGCTACAGATGCAACTGTAACAGGATTACCAGCTTCTGGTTTATCTTTTGTAAAAAATACAACTGCAAAAACCATAACTATTACAGGAACTCCAACTGCAAATGTTTCATACTCTGTAACAACTTCAGGAACTGCGGGAACTCCTGTAACGACATCAGGAACTATTACGGTAACAACAGGTTCTACTGGCGGATCTGAAATTCATAACTTTACAACTTCTGGAAAGACAAGTACATTCTACTCTATTACAGGAAATATGAATTCAACACCAGGTTCTGTAACCTACAATGGATTAACTCTTACTGAGCGTCTAAAAATTGAAACAAGTACCTCCATAACATATACAACAGCTAGTGCATCTACCTTGACTTTGGTTTTCGATTCAAGTTTTACAGGAACTATTAAAGTAGACAACGTTTCATACACAGCATCTTCAGGTATTGTAACTGCATCAATCGGTGCAGGTTCTCACACTATCACAAAAGGTTCTGTAGCCAACCTATATTACATTAGTACAGTTTATAGTGGCAGCACTTTAAGAATGGCCACTGCAACTGAAAATACTGCAAAAGAAAGTACAGAAACACAAATAATTTTATACCCAAATCCTGTTTCGAGCACATTATACTTATCTGATCCAGAACAAAAAGTGCAAAAAGTACTTATCTACAATATCTCTGGAAATCTGGTAATTAATTCCGGGAACTCTACTAGTATCGATACAAGCGGTTTAATTCCTGGCACTTACCTAGCTAAAATTTATACTGTCGACGGATCATTTAATCAAACACTAATAAAAAAGTAAAACTAACTTAACGAAAAAGGCTTCCAAATTTGGAAGCCTTCTTCTTTTATATAATAACACAATTACAAATCAAATTTAATTCCCTGCGCTAATGGAAGATTTGTAGTATAATTGATTGTATTAGTTTGACGTCTCATATAAATTTTCCAAGCATCAGACCCTGATTCACGTCCGCCTCCTGTTTCTTTTTCACCACCAAAAGCTCCGCCAATTTCTGCTCCAGAAGTTCCGATATTTACGTTTGCAATTCCACAGTCTGAACCTGTAGCAGATAAAAATCTTTCTGCTTCACGCAAATTATTCGTCATAATTGCAGAAGACAATCCTTGCGCAACACCATTCTGAATTTCGATTGCATTCTCTACTTCGCCTGAATATTTAATTAAATATAAAACAGGTGCAAAAGTTTCATGCTGAACAATATCAAATGAATTTTCAGCTTCAGCAATCGCAGGTTTAACATAACAGCCACTTTCATAACCTTGTCCAGAAAGCACTCCTCCTTCAACTAAAATTTTTCCGCCTTCGGCTACAACTTTATTTAAAGCCGCTGCATACATTTCCACTGCGTGAGTGTCAATTAGGGGACCAACATGATTGTTTTCGTCAAGAGGATTTCCGATTCTTAACTGTTTGTAAGCTGCCACCAATGCATCTTTTACTTTATCATAAATACTCTCATGAATAATCAGTCTTCTAGTTGAAGTACAACGTTGTCCAGCCGTTCCAACAGCTCCGAAAACAGCTCCGATAACGGTCATTTTAATATCGGCATCAGGAGTCACAATAATAGCATTGTTTCCTCCAAGTTCTAATAATGATTTGCCTAATCTTCCTGCCACAGTCTGAGCAACAATTTTTCCCATTCTGGTTGAACCTGTCGCAGAAATAAGCGGAATTCGAGTATCAGCAGTCAATAACTCTCCTATTTTATAATCACCGTTTATCAAACATGAAATTCCTTCTGGAAGATTGTTTTCTTTAATAACCTGAGCTATAATATTCTGGCAAGCAATACCGCAAAGAGGTGTTTTTTCAGAAGGTTTCCAAACACAGACATCTCCAGAAATCCAAGCTAAAGCAGTATTCCAAGACCAAACTGCAACTGGAAAATTAAAGGCCGAAATGATTCCAACAATTCCCAACGGATGATATTGCTCATACATACGGTGTCCTGGTCTTTCAGAATGCATTGTTAATCCGTGAAGCTGACGAGATAAACCAACTGCAAAATCACAGATATCAATCATTTCCTGAACTTCTCCAAGACCCTCTTGAAATGATTTTCCCATTTCGTAAGAAACCAGTTTCCCAAGAGCTTCTTTATTTTGTCTCAATTTTTCTCCAAACTGACGTACAATTTCACCACGCTGTGGCGCAGGAATTAATCTAAAAGTTTTAAACGCTTCTGCAGCACTCTGGATTGCTTTTTCATAATCTTCTGCTGTTGACATTTTTACCGAAGCAATTAATTTTCCGTCAACTGGCGAATAACTTTCTAGAATTTCTCCAGATGAAAAATTATTAATTCCTGTTGATGTTCCTTCATTTATTGTCTTGATGCCCAATTTTTCAAGAGCTTCCTTCATTCCAAATTGCGATGCTATTGTTGTCATTGTAACTTTTTTGGTTAAAATTGTTATATTTTTATGTAAAGATATTGTTTTCGAATTAATTTCCCATTGAAGTTAATTCATAAATGAAAGTAAATTTAAGTTTATTTTATAGTATTAACAGAAACAAAAACTTCAATATTGAATTTATTTAATGAAATTTGCATTACTTAAAATTAAAAATATGAACTCTTACATTAGGCTTCTCCTTTGTTTTCTTTTAGTAACAACCAATATATTTTCTCAAAAAGCAAAATCCTCATTTCAAGTAGTTCCTTTAGGAATAAAAGGCGGAATTGACGAAAAAAATCTTTCCGCTTATTTAATAGCTCCATCAAACACAACCGATTATATCTGTCTCGACGCTGGAACTGTAAATGCTGGAATAGAAAAAGCCATAGAAAAGAAAACGTTTAAAGTTTCTACAAGCGAAGTTCTAAGAAAATATATCAAAGGATATTTGATTTCCCACGCCCATTTAGATCATGTTTCGGGATTGATTATAAATTCTCCCGCCGATTCTTCTAAAACGGTTTACGCTACCAATAAATGTATCGAAATGATGGAAAACCATTATTTCAATGATCAGACTTGGGCTAATTTTGGAGATGCAGGCCCTGGTTTTCCTTTAAAAAAATACCATTTTCAAACTTTGAATCTGGGAGAAGAAACTTCTTTAACTAATACCAAAATGACAGTTAAAGCTTTTTCTCTTAGCCATGTTAATCCGTTTGAGAGTACTGCTTTCTTAATTAAAAATGAGAATGACTATGCATTATATTTAGGAGACACAGGCCCTGATGAAGTAGAAAAAAGCAATAATCTTCGCGATTTATGGACAGCAGTTGCTCCATTGGTAAAAGAAAAGCAATTAAAAGGAATTTTTATTGAAGTTTCGTTTCCTAACGAACAGCCTGACAAATTTTTATTTGGTCATTTAACCCCAAATTATTTAATGAAAGAACTTCATGTCCTAGAGGATTTAGCAGGAAAAGGTTCTCTTGAAAACTTTAAAATTATCATCACACATTTGAAACCGCCTGCAAAGAGTATTGCTAAAATAAAAGAGCAGTTAAAAGCTCAAAATGATTTAGGCTTGAAGATTATCTATCCTGAGCAAGGGAAAAAATTAGAATTATAAATCAAAAACAAACCCGACAAGTTTAAAATTTGTCGGGTTTGTTTTTTTATTTCTTCGCTACAAACCTAGAATCAGTTTCCATAACAGTTCCGCAATTTTTACAAGTTCTTAATTCCTCTGAATTGTAGAAATGTTCAAAATGAGACAGAAAATCTTTCTCGATATTATGAAGTTCAAAATACACTTCGTACAATTTATGATTGCAATTGTCACAATGCCAAAGCAAACCATCTGTAAAACCTTGTCCGGCACGTTTACGCTCAATTACAAGTCCGATAGAGCCTTCTGAACGAACAGGAGAATGAGGGACTTTTGCTGGATGTAGATACATATCGCCCGCATTTAATTCCATTTCTTTACGCTGGCCATCTTCCTGAATGACAACCTTAATATTTCCTTCTAGCTGATAAAAAAGCTCTTCTGTTTCGTTATAATGATAATCTTTTCTTGCATTTGGTCCCGCCACAATCATTACAATATAATCTCCAGAATCTACGTAAAGATTTTTATTTCCAACTGGCGGTTTTAATAAATGACGGTTTTCGTCAATCCATTTAGTTAAGTTGAAAGGTTTTGCTATAGCCATTTTTATTCAAAATTTATGAAAAAGCTAAGGTAGTGAAAAGTATTCAGTCTCAGTCGCAGTTTTTCAGTTTTACTGTGGCTGAATACTGCGACTGAGACTGAGTACTTATTTAAATTCTTTTATCAAATACACATAAACTGGAAGATGATCACTAAAACCTGCTTCACTAAGTGTATTTCGTAATGGATAACCTTTATATGCACCTGAATTTTGAATAAGATAAGGTCTGCTGAAAATACCTGCTTTCCAAAAATTAAAACTCGAAAAATCCGATTTGACCAAAGAAGCTGTCATGATAATCTGGTCAAAAATATTCCAAGAGTCACGATACGCAATAGTTCCTAAACCTTTATTGGCAAGTTCTTCAAACGGATTAAAAACATCAAATTCCGCAACTTCTGTTTTTAAGCTCTTTGCTCCTAATCCAACTTTTATACTTTTATTAAATGGTCCGTCATTAAAATCTCCCATTGTTAATACTTTTGCCTGCGGATTAATACGTTGTAATGAATCGATAATTTTTCGGTTTAATTTTCCTGCAGCTTCGCGGAATAAACTCGTAGCCTTTTCTCCACCCGATCTGGATGGCCAGTGATTAACGATAATATGTATTTCTTCATTTTCTAAAAATCCAGAAACCAAAAGCTGGTCTCTTGTAAAAACACGATTTTTGCTTTCTTTTTTAGCTTCAATTTCATCGTCTACAACTTCTGTTTCTTCTTTTTGAGGAATTTCTTTTTTATAAATAATCAATGGAATATTCGAATAAGAAGTCGGTCTGAAATATTTTTTCTGATAAAGCAACGCCACATCAATACCGCGTTTATCTGGAGAATCAAAATGAATAATTCCTAAATCTAACGATTGTAGTTTCGGCTCTTTTATTAGATCTTCTAAAACACCTCGGTTTTCGATTTCTGCTCCACCAATTAAAGTGGGCGCATTTGAATTTTCTGGCGCTCCAATTTCAGATAAAACTCTTGCTAGGTTTTTTAATTTTTGCTGATATTTTTCTGTTGTCCAATGCTGTGCTCCATTTGGCGTCCATTCATCATCGTTTGTAAATATATCATCTACAGTATCATACAGGTTTTCGAAATTGTAAAAAGCCACTGTGTGTATTTTATACTTTTTGGATTGAGATTGCGTTTGAATTGAAAAAAATAGAACTATTAAAAAGGCTCTGAAAAAGTGCATTATTTAGTATTTTAAAAAACATTCCAATATTACTCTTTTTTATTTAATTGTAAGAAATTTCGAATAAATTTAAAATCTAAAATTTCTATATTTGTTTTTTCATACAAATGAAAAGAAGCAAATGATGATTATGAAAAACCTTTTAAATACTAAGAAGCCAAATATTCTGTTTCAACTCGCATTTCTTATTTTTGCTTTAGAATCATTCAACTGTCAATCTCAACAAAACATGATAACACCGCCTTATTTACAAAAAGGAGATACTGTAGCACTTTTGGCAACAGCAAGAAAAAATATCGATGACAATTTAAAACCAACAATAGATTTATTACACAGCTGGGGTTTAGAAGCTGTAATCGGATCAACAATTGGTTTGGATTATCATCAATTGGCAGGAACAGATGAACAGAGAGCTGCCGATTTCCAAAAACAATTAGACAATCCAAATATTAAAGCAATTTGGTGCGTTCGAGGCGGATATGGCACTGTTAGAATGTTAGATTTATTAGATTTTACTAAATTCAAACAGCATCCAAAATGGGTCATTGGTTTTAGTGATGTAACCGTTCTCCATAATCATTTGAATACAATGGGTTATAAATCTATACATGGTATTATGCCAGTAACAGTTCCCAGAGCAACTCCAGATGCTGTAAGCTCATTAAAATCAGCTTTGTTTAACGAACCAATTTCTTACTCAATCAGCCCATCTCCAATGAACCGTTTAGGAAGTGCAACGGGTGAATTGGTTGGAGGTAATTTATCTATCCTATATAGTTTATTAGGATCTCCATCTGCAATTGACTGCAAGGATAAAATTTTATTTATTGAAGACTTAGATGAATATCTGTATCATATCGACCGTATGATGATGAATTTAAAACGCAACGGGTGCATTGAAAACCTTAAAGGAATTATCATTGGAGGCATGACGAGCATGAAAGACAATGAAGTGCCGTGGGGGAAAAATGCTTTGGAAATTATAGATGACGTAACCAAAAAATACAATATTCCGGTTATTTTTAATTTCCCAGCAGGACACATTAGAGACAACAGAGCTCTCATTATGGGAAATATCGTTACGATGGAAGTTACTGCTTCTGGAAGTACAGTTACTTTTAAAAAATAATACCACATAAAATCTCGCAAAGACGCGAAGTTGCAAAGTTTTTAATACTCTTTGTGCCTTCGCGTCTTTGCATGCAAAAAACTTGAAACTTGAAACCTGAAACAAAAAAACAAAACCCATGGCAGAACATAATGATTTAGGAAAATTAGGCGAAGATCTCGCGGCTGCATATCTTGAAGAAAACGGATATTCTATTGTAGAACGAAACTTTGTTATCCAAAAAGCAGAAATAGATATTATTGCGCAAAAAGATTCCATTTTAGCCATTATTGAAGTTAAGACCCGTTCGAGTTTAGATTTTGGTTCTCCACAAGATTTTGTCAAGCAAAAAAAGATTCAATTACTCATTAAAGCAGTAAATGCCTACATAAACGATAGGGAAAAGGATTTTCAGGAAGATTTAGAAATCCGTTTTGACATCATTGCGGTCCATAAAAATGGGGAATCATTTGCAATTGAACATCTTACTGACGCTTTTTATCACTTTTAACATAATTTTTTATTGTTATAATTGTAACAATTTGTTTTTTTATTTATATTTGCAAAGAATTATAACATCGCAATGTTAAATTAACAAACCAACTCAACTGTTACCAAAAAAAAAAAAAAGAATTATGAAAACTGTTTCTTCTATTGTAGAAAACTACATTAAAACAAAACCATTTTTATTAAATGCCCTGTCTCTCGGAATTATTAACCTAACATCACTTTCGCGAAATATTATGACCGAATTAGAAAGTGAGTTTGGAAAAGAAGTAAAACAAGGCGCTGTAGTAATGTCTTTAAAACGACTGACGGAAGAACTAGATTTTAAACTGAACCACAAAATCAATAAAGTAATAAAAAATATAGGTGAAATCACCGTTCGTTCTGAACTTACAGATTACACTTTCGCAGCATCTGAAACTGTCTTAAACAAACAAGCAGATTTAATTTCGGATATTAACGCTTTATCGGATATTTTTTATACCTCATCTCGTGGAGTAAATGAAACCAATATTGTAGTAAGCAGCAGTGTAAATCATTTAGTTGAAAAACACTTTATGAGAGAAAAATTAATTCAGAAATTAGATAATTTAGCTTCTATCACTGTAAAATTACCTAAAGAAAACATTGTTGTTCCTGGTATTTACTATTTCATTTTCCAACGTTTGGCTTGGGAAGGAATTATCATTAACGAGGTAATTTCGACTTCAAATGAGTTTACCATTTTAGTTGGAGAAGATCAAGTTGATGTAGCGTTTAAAGTAATTAAAGACTTGAAAAACTAAATTAAATAAGATATTAAGAATCGTTTGATTCTTCTTATAACAAAATCCTTTTATCTTTTTAATGAAAGATGAAAGGATTTTTCTTTGAGTAAAATAACGCCTAAGTATAATTCCATTTTTATCAAATAAGAATATTCTCAAAAGACAGTCCTAAAATAAATTTTATTTCTGCAAAAGCGTCAATATGACACTTACTTGCAAAAGGCCACTTTACACTGCATTTTACGTCTTTTATATAAAAAACTAACAAAAAATCCGAATTAAGTTTTTTTAAATATAATTTATTACGAATAATATTTTTATATATTTGCTAACACATCAAAAAACAAGAGAGATTTTTGACTGTACGGCCGAACTAATATTGAATTAAATTGTTTTGAAAGAAAGTGGCTTGTTAGAATTAAAATCAACACTACTTTTTTCAAATTGACGATACAATTATCTAACCAAAACCACAATAATGCCATTAAATCACTCTTCGGAGTGATTTTTTTTTTTACAAATATCAAAAAGAGTAATTTAGAGCAAACCCAAAATTAGTATTCAATGTGATATCATTTTTTATAACAGCAGGTTTAAATGCCAACCTTTCATCAACATTAAATTGTGATAAAGCAGCATCTATATTTGCGTCTATAATATTTAAAACATAAAATCCGACTATAAATAGAGCTGATAAATCTCTGTATCGTTGATATTCTTTTTGAGCAGTTGTCAATTGGCTTTCTGATAAACGTGCTAAAAATTCAGAATCGCTTTTTTTACCTTCAAGCCTATTTTTATATTCGTCTCTGTATAGATTATATTTTTTCTGATTATCAATATAAAAATAAGTGCACGTGCCAATTGCCCCGTAAACTAAAGGAATCTTCCAATATTTCTTATTGTAAATTTGTCCTAAACCTGGTAAAACAGCCGAATAAAATGCTGCTTTTGCTGGACGAAGCGGGTCAATCGTTTCCGATTTTAAAGAATCTTTTAAAACGATTTTATCTTTTCCTTGAGCGAAGATTGTAGTGAATCCTAAAAATAAAAATAGAAGAATAAGCTGGTTCTGCATATAAAGTTGTCTTTGAAAATTTGACTCAAAGAAAACTTTTTAGTTCTAAGATTTTTCTTAAATAAAAGATAAAGAAAGCTTAATTTTTTATATACGTTTGCCACGAATTACACGAATTTTCACGAATTACATTTAAGATTAGTGGAAATTCGTGTAATTCGTGGCAAACTTTATTTTACTCCTCAAACAACTCCATCAACTCGAAAGCTCGTTTAATTGACTTCACATTTTCAAAAGTCAATAATAAACGTAATCCGTTTACGGTTTGTTTTTCTTTCATTTTGCAAAGCGTCGCATGTTTTTGAACGAAGTTCAAGACATTTCTAAACTTCACCGATTGATAATAATCAGATTGCTGATCAGATACAAAATAGCCAATCATTTTACCTTGTTTCAAGACCAATTTCTCGATTCCAACTTTCGTTGCAATCCATTTGATTCTGATGCTGTTTAACAATGCAACAGCTTGTTTTGGCAATGGACCGAAACGGTCAATTAGTTTTTTCTCAAATTCCTGTAGACCAGCTTCGTCTTTTATAGCGCCCAATTCGTTGTATAAAACCAAACGTTCCGAAACGTTATTGATATATTCATCTGGGAATAAAAGCTCAAAATCGGCATCGATTTGAATGTCTTTTACATATTCTTTTGTGTCAATATCATTTTCCTCTGGATACAATTCTTTGAATTCGTTTTCCTTCAATTCTTCGATCGCTTCGTTCATGATTTTCTGATACGTATCAAAACCAATTTCATTGATGAAACCACTTTGTTCACCTCCTAATAAATCTCCTGCACCACGAATTTCAAGATCTTTCATGGCAATGTTGAAACCGCTTCCCAATTCGCTGAATTGCTCTAATGCCTGAATACGTTTTCTGGCATCTTCGGTCATCGATGAATATGGCGGACAGATGAAATAACAAAATGCCTTTTTGTTGCTTCTTCCTACTCGACCTCGCATTTGATGCAAATCTGAAAGTCCAAAATTGTTCGCATTATTGATGAAAATTGTATTCGCATTTGGTACGTCCAAACCGCTTTCGATGATTGTGGTTGCCACCAAAACATCAAAATCTCCATTCATGAAACCTAACATCAATTCTTCGAGTTTTGCTCCGTCCATTTGCCCGTGACCAATACCGACCCTTGCATTTGGAACCAAACGCTGAATCATTCCTGCCACTTCTTTTATATTTTCAATTCTATTATTGATAAAGAAAACTTGTCCGTTTCTCTGAATTTCATACGAAATCGCGTCACGAATAATTTCTTCATTAAAACCAACCACATTCGTTTCAATCGGATAACGATTTGGTGGAGGCGTTGTAATTACCGATAAATCTCGAGCAGCCATCAATGAAAACTGTAAAGTTCTTGGAATTGGCGTTGCTGTCAAAGTCAATGTATCGACATTTGCGGCAATAGTTTTTAATTTATCTTTTACGTTTACTCCAAATTTTTGTTCCTCATCAACAATCAATAAACCAAGATCTTTAAAAACCACATTTTTGTTTACTAACTGATGCGTTCCAATTACGATATCTAGTTTTCCTTCGGCTAAATCTTTTAAAGTCTGCGCTTTTTGTTTCGCCGTTCTAAATCGGTTCAAGTAACCAATTGAAACTGGCATATCTTTCAATCGCTCAGAAAAAGTTCTATAATGCTGATACGCCAAAATGGTTGTCGGAACCAAAACGGCAACTTGTTTGCTATTGTCAACGGCTTTAAAAGCCGCACGAATGGCAACCTCTGTTTTTCCAAAACCAACATCACCACAAACCAAACGATCCATTGGGCGATCGCTTTCCATATCGGCTTTCACTTCTGCCGTTGATTTCATTTGATCTGGAGTATCTTCATAAATAAACGAACTTTCCAATTCGTTTTGAAGATAACTGTCTGGCGCAAACTGAAAACCTTTTTCCAAACGGCGTTTCGCATACAGCTGAATCAAGTTGAACGCAATATGTTTGACACGCGCTTTGGTTTTCTGTTTTAAAACCTTCCAAGCGTTCGATCCAAGTTTATAGATTTTCGGTGGCGTTCCGTCCTTTCCATTGTATTTCGAGATTTTATGGAGCGAGTGAATGCTCACATACACAATATCATTATCGGCATAAACCAGTTTTATCGCTTCTTGCGTTTTGCCTTCAACTTGAATTTTCTGCAGTCCGCCAAATTTTCCAATTCCATGATCGATATGCGTTACATAATCTCCTACAGAAAGCGCAGTTAATTCTTTTAAAGTGATATTTTGCTTTTTAGAATATCCATTTTTGATGTTGAATTTATGATAACGCTCAAAAATCTGATGATCGGTATAAGCCGTTATCTGATTTTCTTCATCAATAAAACCTTGGTATAAAGGCAAGACAATGGTATGATATTGCTTTCTGATATTTTCTGAATTGGCTTCGTCTAAGCTTTCAAAAATATCGTGAAAACGTTTCGCCTGCGTTTCATTTGAACAAAACAGATAATTCACATATCCGTTAAAATGATTATCGCTCAAATTATTCAGCAATAAATCAAATTGTTTGTTGAAAGAAGGCTGAGGCTGAATATGGAATTCGAATTTTTTAGTGGTTTTAAAAACTGGTCTTGAAGCCAATTCTACAACCGAAAAATCCAATGCTCGTTTTATAAATGACGCTTGATTTAAAAACAATTGCTCTGGCGTGGCATGTTTTATCTCTTTCGACAATTTCTCAAAAGCTTCTTCTGCTCTTGCAAATTGTTTATCTAATTGACTAAAAAGCCCTTCGGTATTTTGAATGAAAAGAACGGTTTTCTCTGCAATATAGTCTAAGAAACTTTCACGATTTTCCTGAAAAAGTTTATTCTCGACATTCGGGATAATCGTGATTTTTTTATGTGTTTCTACCGATAATTGTGTTTCAACATCAAAAGTTCTGATGCTGTCTACTTCATTTCCAAAAAACTCAATTCGATACGGATGATCATTTGAAAAAGAAAACACATCGACAATTCCACCGCGAACTGAAAATTCTCCAGGTTCTGTGATAAAATCTACCCTTTTGAATTCATATTCGAATAAAACTTCGTTGATAAAATCAATTGAAATTTTATCATTTAAAGCCACTTTTAAAGTGTTTTTATCTAGTTCTCTTCTGGTAACTACTTTTTCAAAAAGCGCTTCTGGATAGGTAACAATTACAGCCGGTTTTTTTCTAGAATTGATTCGGTTTAAAACCTCAGCGCGAAGCAGAACATTGGCATTATCGGTTTCGTCAATTTGATACGGACGTCGAAATGAAGCTGGATAAAACAATACATCTTGTTCTCCAATCATTTGTTCCAAATCGTTTAGGTAATACGCAGCTTCTTCTTTGTTGTCTAAAACAATCAAAAAAGGCAGTTCTGTTTTCCTAAAAACGGAACGGATAATAAATGAAACAGCAGATCCCAACAATCCGCTGATATTCATTTTTACCTGATTTCCTTCCAGTAAACTTTTGGCAATCTGCTCTGCTTTTGGCAGATTATCGTATGTAGTATATAAGGCGTTTTTACTCAACTTTTGGTATATTTGGATCTATTGGCGGTGCCGAATTCGGAATCGCGCGTGTTGTGTCTAACATTCTAAGGAAATCTTCTTCTCCTTCTTCTTTCGGGATTTTGGCTTTTTCGACAATTTTATCCATTTGTCTCTCCAGCGAAATCAGTTCTTTGTTGATTTCTTGTATTAAAAAAACCACTTTATCGTCTGGAATGTTATTTAAATGGATGAACAAATCCAGCATTCTGATTTTGGTAATCAAAATAGAAATACGGCTTTTAATCTGAGGCTGGTTAAACTGAGCCGGAATATTATTGTTTAAAGCCATCGCCTTTTTAGAAATAGCTGCGGATTTTTTCTGAAATGCACCAATTGTCTTTCTAGGCTTTTCTCCGATTTCTTTTATAAATTCACGCCACTCTGTCCAAGAATTCAATTGCGATTCTGAGATTTCATTGATTGGCTCATCTAGAAAAGTCCAGCCTTTATTTATATTATTAAAAATAGCTTCTTTCTTTTTCGCTTCTTTTGCATTTTCTGCAAGGCGTTTTTCATTTTCATTTTGGCAAGAAAATAACACAGTTGTCAAAAGCAGAAAAAGAGATATTTGGTATTTCATTGATAAAATATAGTTAGGCTGCAAAGTTACGAAGTAAATTTACAATTATGAATTCTGTTTTTTGCTAAAGATTCTATAAATCAAGGTTATTTTTTTGTCTTTTAATGGTAATTCGGATGATAATTTGAAATATTTCATTTGATGGTTTTTCCAATAAAATAGCGCTTTTTCACGGATTTACAAAAAGGCACAAAGACACACTCTTAAAAGAGAATAATATAACAAACAAACTTTTTAATTATTGAATTTATAATTTACCCTTTAAAAAAGCGCAAGTAATTGCGAAAACGTTATATTTGTGTCTCTAAAAAATCATCAAAAAATGAATCCTAAAATATTGATCATTGGCGCCTGCGGTCAGATTGGAACAGAACTGACGCAAAAACTGCGTAAATTATACGGAACTGATAATGTCATCGCTTCTGATATTAGAAAATTAAATACTGATGTTGTTAATTCAGGCCCTTTTGAAGTGGTCAATGCTTTAGATTTTAATCAGATTGAGCATTTGGTTGAAGTGCATAAAATTACAGATGTTTATCTGATGGCAGCACTTTTATCTGCAACTGCCGAAAAGAATCCTGCTTTTGCATGGGATTTAAATATGAATTCGCTTTTTCATGTTTTGAATTTAGCGAAAGCAAAAAAAATCCAGAAGATTTTCTGGCCTTCAAGTATTGCAGTTTTTGGTCCAACGACTCCAAAAGAAAATACGCCTCAATACACTATAATGGAACCTTCTACGGTTTACGGAATCAGTAAACAATCTGGCGAAAGATGGTGCGAATATTACCATAATGTTTATGGCGTTGATGTTCGCAGTATTCGTTATCCAGGCCTAATCAGCTGGTCTACTCCTCCAGGCGGCGGAACTACAGATTATGCTGTTGATATTTTCTACAAGGCTATTGCCGATAAAAAATACGAGTGCTTTTTGTCTTCTGAAACTAAAATGCCAATGATGTATATGGATGATGCCATTGATGCAACTATTAATATCATGAAAGCACCAGCAGAAGAAATCAAAATACATTCTTCATATAATTTGGCGGCTATGAGTTTTACTCCAACTGAAATTGCTGCTGAAATCAAAAAACATATTCCTGAATTTGAAATTACTTATAATCCAGATTTCCGTCAGAAAATTGCTGACAGCTGGCCAGCAAGTATTGATGATGCTGAAGCAAGAAAAGATTGGGGATGGAATCATAAATTTGATTTGGAAACTATGACAAAAGATATGCTGGAGCATTTGAGTTAAATTTCAATTACCATAAAAAACAAAAATCCCGTTTAGAAATTCTAAACGGGATTTTTTTATATTCTAATTTGAATACTATTTTACTTCAAAAACATTGTTCGTTTGTTTTACGTCAGCCATTAATCCGCTTGGATCAATAGTGATTTTTTTGATTGACGTTTTGTTTTTGTCAATTGTAAAACTATAGTTTTGTTGTGCCCAAGCCCAATCTTCTAGAACTGTTCTTTTTTCGTTCGGATTTGGATTTGGTTTAACAAAATTCATCATTCTTAACGGAATATAAAATGTCTCAGATGTTCCGTCAGTGTATTCTACTTTTAAATCGATTGGCATTGGCATTCTTCCAATTCTTTCTAAAGAAATTGTTGTTTTTCCTGCATTATCAGCAACATCTTTAATTCCGTAATCGATCGTGTTGGTTGTTTGTGTCCAATCAATCAAATACCAATCTAACTCAGCTCCGGAAACTCTTTCAGCTGTTCTTTTGATGTCGTTTGGAGTTGGGTGTTTGAATTTGAAATCGTTGAAATATCTTTTTAAAGTTGCATCAACATTCTCTTTTCCGATTACATATTCTAACTGAGAAAGGAAAAGACTTCCTTTGATGTAAGAAGAAATACTGTACGGACGGTTTTCGTCATAACGATCTCCGTGAGTTGTCTGTGGCTGTTCTTTTCCAGAATTTACCAAACTGTAATATGCTTTATAATTTCCAACAAAAGGGTTTACTTCTTTTTTGTCTCCTTTTAATTCATTCAAAGCACTGTCTTCGATGTAAGTTGTAAAACCTTCATCCATCCAAGGGTGTTTTGATTCGTTTGAAGCCAGAATGTGTTGGAACCAAGAGTGTCCTAATTCGTGCGTTGCAGTTCCTAGAATTCCTTCAAGGGTTCCGTTTCCTAACATTAAAGTACACATTGCGTACTCCATTCCACCGTCTCCACCTTGAATAAATGAATATTGTTTGTATGGATAAGCTCCAACTCTTTGGTTGTAATATTCCATTACCTTAACCATTAAAGGCTCTAATTGTTTCCAGTTTGCCGTTGTTTTTTCGTTGTTCTTGTAGAAGAAATGCAAATCAACATCATTTGGTCCTTTTACAATATCATGTGTATATTCCTTGTCAGCAGCCCATGTAAAATCGTGAACATTGGGCGCAATAAAATGCCATGTAAGTGTTTTAGCTTTTTTAGGATATGCAACCGTTACACCTGCATCTTGGTAACCGTGACCAATTGAATTTTTGTCTTGCAAATATCCTGAACCACCAATTGTGTAATCTTTATCGATTGTAATTTTTACATCAAAATTACCCCAAACGCCATGAAATTCTCTTGCGATGTACGGATCTGCATGCCATCCTTCAAAATCAAATTCAGCTAATTTTGGATACCATTGTGACATAGAAAGTTCTACTCCTTCAGAATTATTTCTTCCTGAACGACGAATCTGAACTGGAACTTGTCCGTCAAAATCTAATGTAAAAGTCGTTTTAGAATTTGGAAGGATTGGTTTTGCCAAAGTCACTTCTAAGATAGTTCCTGAAACTCTGGTTTGAGCCGTAACACCATCTTGTTTGAAGTTTGCGATTTTTAAGTAACCAACTTCATTTGGCTTTAAAGTTTCAATACGGCTTTGTTTTACTTCTTTTCCATCAGCTTGTTTTACTTTGTTTACCATTCTTCCGTCTGGATCTTTAATAAAATGAAGACGCGCATCCATTTCGCTTCCTGGTTGAAAAGCATTTGGATATAAATGATAGAATACCTTTTTTAGAGTATCAGAAGAGTTGTTGGTATAAACCAATTCTTGTTTTCCTTTGTACTGATAGTTTTTTACATCCATCGAAACCTCCATTTTATAGTCAGCGTGCTGCTGCCAATATGGAGCGCTTTGTGCAAAAGCCGAATTAAACCCTAGGCTAAGGAAAGAAAGTAAAATAATTTTTCGCATGTTAATATGTAATAGAAAATGGAAGAGCTTTCGCCCTTCCATTGGATTAATAGTGTATTATTGTTTATTTTTTAGACATCTTTTCAGCCATTAATAAAGCATTATAAGCGTTTACCATCTTAGCTGTTTTTGATGATTCTACAGAAGAAACTGCTTTTGGGCTTTCACCTGGATTTTCGCTTTCACCCAAAACAACCATTGAAGGAAGCGCTACTCCAGAATCCATTAAAATCTTTTTAACTTGAGCTGCTTTTAATTTTGGATAATATGAACGAATCAATGCTGCAACACCTGCCGCATTTGGAGATGCCATTGATGTTCCTTGCAAGTATTTGTATTTATTGTTCGGAACAGTTGCATAGATTTCTTCACCTGGAGCAAAAACGTCTACATTGATTTTCCCGAAGTTTGAGAATGGAGCCACAACATTTTCTCCATACGATTTATTAATCGCTCCAATTGTAATTAAATTGTCTGCAAACTCTTTTACGTTGTCTTTAGAATCGTTCGGATAATTGATGTTTTTTGCTTCATCAATATTATAACCATCGTTACCTGCTGCATGAACAATTAAAACGTCTTTTTTAGCTGCATAGGCAATAGCATCATAAACCCATTGTTTGTGTGGAGAAAAGCTTTTTCCAAAACTTCCGTTGATTACTTTTGCTCCATTGTCTACTGCATAACGAATTGCCAAAGCAATATCTTTATCATACTCATCTCCGTCTGGAACGGCTCTAACAGTCAAAATTTCAACATTGTTTGCTACTCCGTCTCCACCTAAATTATTTCCTCTAACCTGAGCAATAATTCCTGCAACGTGAGTTCCGTGCAATGCTTTTTCTTTATCTGGACCAAAAACTACATTATTACCATAACGGTTGTTTTTAATATCTTCAGGATTATCGCCAACAATTTTTCTTCCGTCGTATTCTTTGTTCAAGTTGTAGTTTAATTGGTCGTCAACTTGTTCTTTATATTCTCCGAAATCAGCTTCTGGATCAAAAGTTGGACCTGCATTTGTAAAAATCTGAGTCATAATTGCTTTACTTCTTGCCACTTTAGGGTCTGTTGAAGTAATAGCGCTTAAGTCTTCTATTTTGTATGTTGACTTATTAAGCTCTTTTTTAATGGTATTGTGAACCTCAAGTAAAAAATCTACTTGCTGTTTATCTTTTAACGCTTTTTCATATTTCTCTGTATATTGCGCCAAAGCTGCTTTGTATTCTGGAGAACCATCATCAGCTTTTTTTACGATACGTGTCATTTCTAGGTTTTCGTGAACAGCATCTCCAAGGAAGTTCCATCCGTGAATGTCATCGATAAATCCGTTTTTATCATCATCGATTCCGTTTCCCGGAATTTCTTTTTTATTCGTCCAGATCATTCCCTGCAAATCTTCATGCTCGATATCGACACCAGAATCTACAACTCCTACAATTACTTTCTGCCCTTTTTTACCTTGCAGTAATTCAGCATAAGCTTTGTCAACACTCATTCCTGGAATAGAATCTTTTATTAAATCTAGATGGCTCCATCTTTTTAATTCATTTTCGCTAAGAGGCGCTTTTTTCACAACCGCCGCCGGCGCTGTAATAAACTCCTTTGAAGTAGAAACCTGCGCTTGAACTGTAGCGCTGCATCCTGCTAAAACAAGCAATGCAAAAGCAGATAATTTAAGAGGTTTTATATGACTCATGTATCTATAAATATAAGTAAAGTTAAAAGATGGGTCTAAATTATGCTTTTTTGTTACAAAAAACTAACTGTTAACAATGTGTTATGAATTTTTGACGAAAAATACTGAAATCTATAATATTCGCAAACATTTACCTATCAAATCATTATAGATGTAATTGTATTCATTCAAAAATATACTTATAATGGTTTGAACCGTAAAAAATCAATAAAAAATATAGTCTTTACGGCTTTACGTAAGGTTTACTCCTATAAATCGCTTATACTTGTGCGGCCTAACTCTTAATCATATTTTATGGAAGATAAAACTACTCTTATTGTTGCAATATTAGTTCAAAACCATTCGAAGTTGCGCTTCAACCAACAATATTGCAATTGGTTAAAACAAAAAAATTCATTGTGATTCATTGAAAGTGGGATTTTTCACAACATAATTTATTCGTTATGCCTTTCGGTAAAAAAATCTAAAACGAATATTGCACAATTACTCTGACAAAATCTATGAACAGACTTATCAAAACAAACGATTTGTTGCTGTTTTTAGCAGATTTTTCAATTTAAATTCGTCTCACCAATTAATTAACCCAAATATTTACTCTATGAGGAAAATTTTACTTTTAATTTTAATTCTCTCTTTTTTACAAATAAATGCCCAATGTTGGCAAACAGTAACTTCTGGATACAGCTATAATGCTGCTCTACAAACAGATAATAGTTTGTGGAGCTGGGGCAGCAATAAAGATGGGCAATCAGGAGATGGCACTTTACTAAACAATTCTTCGCCGAAAAAAATCGGAAAAGATACTGATTGGAAAACAGTAGTTACCGGAACTAATCATACAGTTGCTTTAAAAAAAGATGGCTCTTTGTGGGCTTGGGGCAACAATAAATATGGGCAATTAGGAGACGGTACCAGCGTAAACAAAAGTATTCCCACACGCATAGGGTCTGCTACTGATTGGCAAACAATTACTGCAGGAAATCAATATACAGTAGCCTTAAAAAAAGATGGAACTTTATGGGCTTGGGGAGATAATTATTTTGGACAATTAGGCAATGGTAACAGTTCAGATCCCAGCATCCCTACACAGGTTGGAACAGATAAAGATTGGAAAACGATAACGGTAGGGTATTTTCACACAATTGCCTTAAAAACAGATGGCAGTTTATGGACTTGGGGAGGAAATGATGATGGACAGCTAGGAGATGGTACAGTAACTAAGAGTTATTCTCCAAAAAAAGTAGGAACAGATACTGACTGGAAGACAATCTGTGGAGGAGGGAGTCATACCCTTGCTATAAAAACAGACGGATCTTTATGGGCTTGGGGACAGAATACCTATGGCGAGTTAGGAAACGGTACAACTATAAATAGCTCTATTCCGACAAAAATAGGAACATCCACAGATTGGAAAACTTTAGGCGCGGCGGGAGATCATTCAATTGCAATAAAAACTGATGGCTCTTTATGGACCTGGGGATATAATTCGCATAACGAATTAGGAAATGGCACATATTCAAACAGCCTTACACCAGTACAAATAGGAAGTGGAAAAAGCTGGCAGGCAGTAACCGCAGGCTGGTACTACACAACTGCAGTAAGTACTGATGGTGTTATGTGGACTTTTGGAGATAATGCAGATGGACAATTAGGTGATGGTACAACTGTTAATAAAAATGTCCCTGTAATTGTTCCTTGCTCCGATATGTTGAGTCTTAATATAAATGTGGTAAATGTGACTTGTTTAGGCATGCACAATGGTTCTGCAACTGCTATTGTAGGAGGAGGAACCGCTCCTTACACTTATTTATGGTCTAACGGAGGAACAGGTTCTTCAGTAAAAGATTTAGCGCCTGGCACATATACATGCAAAGCAACAGATGCGTCTTCATTAACAACTATAATTGCGTTTACCATTACTGAACCCAATCCTATCTTTTTTACTGCAACAAGCGTTGATGCTTGTAATGGCAATAACGGAAGTATCACCATTATCGCAAATGGAGGAACAAAACCTTATCAATATTCTATTTCGTCCCCTTTTTATCAATCTTCAAATATATTTACTGGTTTATCTGCCGGAAATTATGATGTCCTTGTAAGAGATGCTAATGGGTGTATTTTTTTGAGTAGTATAACAATTAGCAACAATAATACAGCGCCGCCAATTGCAAATTCACAAATATTTGATGAAGGAGCAACTGTTGCCAATTTAGTAGCCAGCGGCACAAACATTAAGTGGTATGCTGATCCTATATCGTCGAATGTTTTAAGTTCATCAACTGTTTTACAAACAGGTACATATTATGCATCGCAAACAATCAACGGATGTGAAAGCTCTTCAAGATTAGCAATAAGTATAACTATTAAGCCAATTCAAATTGAAGACAAAATACCTACAAATGGCTTGATCGCTTACTTTCCTTTTAGTGGCAACGCAAATGACGTTAGTGGAAATAACTCAAATGGATCTGTTGCAGGTGCTGTTTTAACAACTGATAGGTTTGGAAACAGCAATAGTGCCTATAGTTTTAACGGAACTGGCAGTTATATTGATGCTACTATTGCCAGTATTCCTCAAGGCAATGCCGCAAGAACAATTTCTGGCTGGTTTAAAACAAATACTCCAAATCCAGGAGAAAATGGAGATGTCTGTATTTTTAATTATGGTGCGTTATCAAGATTTCAAAGATTTGGACTTACTGTTTACTCGAAAGGTTATCTTGAAACTTCAACCGGGCCAAATGCCATAGGTGATGATTTTTATGTAAACAACTTTAATTACTTAAGTAATGACTGGTATTTTTTTGCAATTACCTATAACGGAACCAAAGTATCATTATATGTAAATGGTGTATTTGTTTCAGAAAAAAATGTTGCCTTAAATACTACGAACAATCTTTTTAGAATAGGAAGACGAATTTCAGGAGATACAACTAATGAGTATTTTAAAGGAGAAATCGATGATATTGGTATCTGGAATCGTGTTTTGACTCCAGAAGAAATTTCAGCTTTGTATACCCCTGGAGAGCAACCTGCTTATACTTTAATTCCAGATCCAAATTTTGAACAAAAATTAATCAATTTAGGAATAGATAGATTTCCACTTGATGGAAAAATCCATACATCTAACATTAACACCTTAACTTCTTTAGATGTTAGCAAAAGTAATATTTCAGATTTAACAGGAATACAAGACTTCGTAGCATTAACTGATTTGAATTGCAGTCAAAATTCATTAACAACATTAAATGTAAGTAAAAATACCGCTCTAACTACTCTAGATTGTAATACCAATAGAATAACCTCTTTAGACGTAAGTAATAATATTGCTTTGCTTAATTTGATCTGCTATTCGAATCAATTAACATCTTTAAATGTTAAAGCAAATACGGCGCTAACAAAATTGGACTCGGGTTCAAACCAATATACTTCTTTAGATGTAAGCTCAAATACTGCGTTAACATTTTTAGGCTGTAATACAAGTCAATTAACTCGTTTAGATGTAAGTAATAATACAGCTTTAAATTTGCTGGATTGCCGCGAAAATAAATTAACCTCATTGGATGTTTCCCAAATTACTACTCTAACAGAATTGTATTGTCAATCTAATCAATTAACAAATTTGAATCTAAGCAAAAATAAAGCTTTAGAATTTGTAAATTGTTCAAAAAACCAACTAACCACTTTAGATGTTAGCGTAAATACTTCGTTAGTTGGATTATATCCTAATTCCAATCAATTAACGAGTCTAAATTTAAAAAATGGAAACAATAATAAACTTGTCTATCTAAATTTTACCAATAACCCAAGTTTAACTTGCATACAGGTTGATGACGTGGCTTACGCTAATGCAAACTGGTCAAGCAAAAAAGATCTCACTGCAAACTTTAATGCGAACTGTAATGACGGCTATACTTTAATTCCTGATTTGAATTTTGAAAAAGCTCTAATCGCTAAAGGAACTGATTCTGGAACTCCAGACGGAAGAGTTCTTACCTCAAAAGTAGCTTCGGTAACTGAATTGTTTATTATGAACAAATCAATTACCAGTTTATCTGGAATTGAAGATTTTAAGTCTATAAAAACTCTTTTTTGCGATGGAAATCAAATTACCAGCATCGATCTTTCTAATAATATTGCTTTAGAAGATTTATCTATAGGCGATAATCAGTTAACAGCTTTAGATGTTTCTAAAAATATAGCTTTAAAAAGTCTCTACTTTCACAACAACCAACTAGACAGTATAAATGTTTCTAAAAATACAGCTTTACGATGGTTATATATGACTGGAAATAAGGTAAAAGATTTAAACGTTTCAAAAAATACTGCTTTAGTGCACTTAACCTGTAGTTCCAATTTATTAACTACCCTTGATCTTTCTCAAAATAAAGCTCTTGAAGATTTAATCTGCGATCATAATCAATTGACAGAATTAGATATTTCTAAAAATATTTTACTAAACGGTTTGTATTGTAACAGCAACAAACTAAACGTTTTAAATACTTCAAAAAACACTAATCTGGTCAGAATCGAATGTGATTCTAATAAAATTACTCGTTTAGATACTTCTAATAATCTTTTATTAAGCGGTTTAAATTGCAATTCTAATTTATTAACGTCTCTTGATATTTCAAAAAACACTGCTTTAGACTATCTAAAATGTGCTTCTAATCAATTAATTAATCTTAATTTAAAAAACGGAAACAATACCAAATTTATCAATACCACTATGGTTGATAACTTGAAAAACAACCAGAAATTAACCTGTATTCAAGTTGATGATGTAGCTTATGCGAATAAAAACTGGATGAATGCTAAAGATTCTTGGGCCACTTACAATACCACTTGCGCAGTAGAATATGTAGCGCTTCTTGACACTAATTTTGAACAGAGGTTAATTGATTTAGGAATTGATACCGATGGTCCTAATGGAAAAATCACAGTTGCCGATGCAACTTCGATAACAAGTTTAGACCTTTCAAATAGCAATATTAAAAATCTGACGGGTATTGAATATTTTACTTCATTAACAACTTTAGATATAAGCAATAACCAAATTACCTCTCTTGATGTAAGCAACAATTTACTTTTGGAAACGTTGAATGCTTCTTCAAATCAGCTTACGACATTAGATTTATCCAAAAATACTAGACTTAGAATTGTTTATGTTGTTAATAACCCTTTGGTTTACTTAAATCTTCGAAACGGAAACAATGCTAATTTTATTCTGCCATCAAATACTGGAAAGAAATCTGCTGCTGCATTGTATACCACTTTCTTAGGACTTACCTCTCTAAGCTGTATACAAGTTGATGATGAGAATTATTCAAATGCAAATTGGTCGAACATCAAAGAATCGACTACCACGTATTCTAATACTTGTAAAAGTCTAGGGATTGACAAATCTGAATTTAGTCAAGTCATTGTATATCCTAACCCGACAAAAGGAGAAATAAACATTAGCAATATCGCTTTAGACAAAGCAACAGTTTACAACTCTTTAGGGCAATTGGTAAAATCTTTCACTTTAAACAATGCAAATACAAATAATACGATCGATTTATCTGGCTTGCCTAGAGGAGTTTATTATGTGTATCTAATCACTGGAGATGCTGCTTCTGCGAAAAAAGTAATAATAGAATAGGTTTAGAATTTAATTTGATTTAAAAATCCCGTTTTCAGAATGTTGAAAACGGGATTTTTTATTTGATTTTGCTACAAAATCTCTTCGCAAGTAAAAACATCTTTCAATCGAACACCTTTTTCGGTATGTTCAACAGTAATTATTTGATTGTGGGCATCGTGTTCTAAAAACAAATAATGATTTTGATCTGCTGCCAAATTCAAGAATTTTGATTTCTCCGGCATTGTCAGCAAAGGTCGCGTATCGTAACCCATAACATACGGCAACGGAATATGTCCCGCTGTTGCTAATAAATCGGCACAAAAAACAATCGTTTTATCTTGATATTTGATATAAGGAATCATCTGTTTTTCGGTGTGGCCATCGACATAATAGATGTCGAAATTTAATTCTTTCGAAAAGCCAAAATCAGATTCAGGTCTCTCAATAAAATGTAATTGACCGCTTTCTTGCATTGGCAGAATATTTTCAGACAAAAAAGAAGCTTTTTCTCTCGCATTAGGTTTTGTTGCCCATTCCCAATGATTTTCGTTTGTCCAAAATTTAGCATTTTTAAAAGCTGGCTCATAACCTGTTCTGTCAGCATTCCATTGAACACTTCCTCCGCAATGATCAAAATGAAGATGCGTCATAAAAACATCGGTAATATCATCTCGATTAAAACCATATTTTGCCAAAGACTTATCTAAAGAATGCGAACCCCAAAGCGAATAATACCCAAAAAACTTTTCAGATTGCTTATCGCCCATTCCGGTGTCAATTAAAATAAGACGATTTCCATCTTCAATCAATAAACATCGAGCAGCAATATCAATTAAATTATTAGCATCGGCAGGATTTGTCTTGTTCCAGATTGTCTTCGGAACAACACCAAACATAGCGCCTCCATCTAACTTAAAATTTCCGGATTCTATAGGGTAAAGTTTCATGAGAATAATTTTCTAAAAGAACAAAGCTAGAAAATTCAAACTCCTTTTGCTAAATTTTAAAGTCAAAAAAACTTTTATTCTAAAGTTACCGAAGTGCTTCCCATTATTTCCTGCTTATCAAAGTAATTCACAAAATAAGTTCCCTTCTTAAACTGGTCAGCATTCAAAATTCCGTATGCATTTACCGATTTGCCTTGAAAATCTGTACTTACTATAAAACTGTAAACAAGTGCTTTATCATTACCAAACTCAATTAGCTTATTATCACCCAAAACAGTGTTTTTCTGATCTAAAACTTGAACATAAAAAACTCTTTTTCCTGTTTTTGCAACGGCATTTCCGTTAACAGTAAAACTAATTTTAAGTTTTTTTGTATTCTTTGCTTTCGTTGTTTCCAATTCGGCTCCAGAACTTTTTTCACGAAGCGCAACTGCTTTAAAATTGCTTAAATACAATTTTGAAGCGTCCTTTAAAGTCGATTCTAACTTTTTTTGTTTAGAAACCAAAGTGTCATTTTCTAACTTTTGTTTATACATGACAACATTCTGGGTTTCGATTTCGGTCAATAAATTTTTATTTTGAGATTTCAGTTTTTTAATTTCCTGAACTCTGTTTTCTAATGACGCATTCAAATCTGAAAGCTGATTTCTATAAACTCTAATCTGCTCCGCCGATGGATTATTAGAAGCTTTAATAATTGCGACTAAGTTCTCAACATTTTTACGCTCTAACTCTAATTCTTTAGATAAAGCTGTTTTTTCTAAAATAGCCTGATCGTATGCATTTTTTAATGTATTTAGAGAATCCAAAATATTCTTTTGCTCACTTGTTTCCTTACTTTCAAATGAGATGGTATTGGCAATACTTTCCTCTTTTACTTCGCTATTATTCTTATCAGGTTCACTGCTAAAAACCCAGACCACAGCACCTACTCCTAAAACAAAAATTATAGCAAACATGGGTTTAAACCACTTTATTTCATTTTGTTTTTTCATAATTACTCCAAATTTTTTGCAAAAATAATTGAATAAAAAATGGCTTTAATCAGTAGAAATACTTGTTTTTTAACATTTAGGAGCGATATTTGCAGCTTAATTCTAAAAAAGGATTTCTTTTTAAATTTTAGAACTGTTTTTAAGATCGATTTTGTCAAAATAAGTATTATCTATTTTCTCATTTGTTATAATAATGTGAACCGTTATGGAAAAAGGTTTTTAAGTCGTATCTTTGCAGACAATTTCTATTTAACATTGAAAATTAGCACTTTAAATCTGTAATATTTTTTATACAGAAATAAAAAGTCATTAAAAACAAACATCTAAGAACCATGATAAAAGTTTCTGATACTGCCAAAAAGAAAATCATCGACTTAATGAAAGACGACGGTTTTGATGCTGCGCACGACTACGTAAGAGTTGGTGTTAAAAGCGGCGGATGCTCTGGTTTATCTTATGAGTTAAAATTTGATAAAACCAAAAACGACGACGACAAAATATTTGTAGACAACGATATATCTATTGCTGTTGAAAAAAAATCATTCCTTTATTTAGCTGGAACAATCTTGGAATTTTCTGGCGGATTAAACGGAAAAGGATTTGTTTTCAATAATCCTAACGCGAGCAGAACTTGCGGATGCGGAGAATCATTTTCTCTTTAGTCAAAAGCTGAAAGTTCTCAAGTCATAAAGACTTTGATTGACTTTTCGAATTTAGACTTCAAAACATTAGACAACAACAAAAATAATGAGCAAATACACCGAAGACGATTTAAAGATCGAACTGGAAACTAAAGAATATGAGTACGGATTTTATACCAATATAGAATCTGAAACTTTCCCTATTGGCTTAAACGAAGAGATTGTAAGAGCTATTTCTCTTAAAAAAGAAGAACCTGAATGGATGACCGAATGGCGTATTGAAGCTTTCCGCGCTTGGAAAGAAATGATCGAGCCAGAATGGGCAAACGTAAGTTATGAAAAACCAGATTTTCAGGCAATTTCATATTATTCAGCTCCAAAACAAGTAGATCCTAATAAAACTCTAGACGATGTTGATCCAGAATTATTAGAGATGTACAAAAAGTTAGGAATTTCTATCGACGAACAGAAAAAAATGAACAATATCGCAATGGATATTGTAGTCGATTCTGTTTCTGTTGCTACAACGTTCAAAAAAACTTTAGCGGAAAAAGGAATTATTTTCTGTCCAATTTCTGAAGCGATAAAAGAGCATCCAGAATTAGTAAAAAAATATTTAGGGACTGTTGTACCTCAAAAAGACAACTTTTACGCAGCGTTAAACTCAGCGGTTTTCTCTGACGGGAGTTTCTGTTATATTCCAAAAGGCGTAAAATGTCCAATGGAACTTTCAACTTATTTCAGAATCAATCAGGCAGGAACCGGACAATTCGAAAGAACTCTAGTTATTGCAGATGAAGGAAGCTACGTTTCTTACCTTGAAGGATGTACTGCTCCAAGCCGTGACGAAAATCAATTGCACGCTGCTGTGGTTGAATTAATCGCTTTGGATGATGCTGAAATTAAATATTCTACAGTTCAAAACTGGTTCCCTGGAAACAAAGAAGGAAAAGGTGGAGTTTACAACTTTGTAACCAAAAGAGGTTTGTGCGAAACAAACGCTAAAATTTCTTGGACACAGGTTGAAACAGGTTCTGCTGTAACTTGGAAATATCCTTCTTGTGTATTGAAAGGAGATAATTCTGTAGGAGAATTTTATTCTATTGCTGTAACTAATAATTTCCAACAAGCTGATACTGGAACAAAAATGATCCATTTAGGAAAAAACACTAAATCGACTATTATTTCTAAAGGTATCTCAGCTGGAAAATCTCAAAACAGCTACCGTGGTTTAGTTCAAATTTCACCAAGAGCAGAAAACGCAAGAAATTTTTCTCAATGTGACTCATTGTTAATGGGTAACAATTGCGGTGCACATACTTTCCCTTATATCGAAAGTAAAAATCCAACTGCAAAGATCGAGCACGAAGCTACAACCAGTAAAATTGGAGAAGATCAAGTTTTCTATTGCAACCAAAGAGGTATTCCGACTGAAAAAGCGATTGCCTTAATTGTAAACGGTTTCAGTAAAGATGTCTTAAACAAACTTCCAATGGAATTTGCTGTTGAAGCACAAAAATTATTAGAGATTTCTTTAGAAGGATCTGTAGGTTAAGAACCGAGTTTTTAACCATTAAAAAAGAATTTTATATCATATTAAAATAAAAGATTTTTCAAAGTTTCGTTTTTTAGCACAACTGAGAACTTGAAACTTGAAACTTTAAACAAAAAAAAGATGTTATCAATAAAAAACCTTCACGCCGCAATTGGTGATAAAGAAATCCTTAAAGGAATTAATATAGAAGTAAAAGCTGGAGAAGTTCACGCTATTATGGGACCAAACGGTTCTGGAAAAAGTACACTTTCTGCTGTAATTGCAGGAAACGAAAACTATGAAGTTACAGATGGTGAAGTAATTCTTGATGGAGAAGATCTTGCTGATTTAGCTCCTGAAGAAAGAGCGCACAAAGGAGTTTTCCTTTCTTTTCAATATCCAGTAGAAATTCCTGGAGTTAGCGTAACTAACTTTATGAAAACTGCTATCAACGAAACTCGTAAAGCAAACGGACAAGAAGAAATGCCTGCTAACGAAATGTTGAAAGTAATTCGTGAGAAATCTGAATTATTAGAAATCGACCGTAAATTTCTTTCTCGTTCTCTTAACGAAGGATTTTCTGGAGGAGAGAAAAAAAGAAACGAGATTTTCCAAATGGCAATGTTAGAGCCAAAATTAGCTATCCTTGACGAAACCGATTCTGGTCTTGATATCGATGCTTTAAGAATTGTTGCAAATGGTGTAAACAAATTAAAAAGCGACAAAAACGCTATTATCGTAATTACACACTACCAGCGTTTGTTAGATTATATCGTTCCTGATTTCGTTCACGTTCTTTATAACGGTAGAATCGTAAAATCTGGAGGAAAAGAGCTAGCGTATGAGCTAGAGGAAAAGGGTTACGATTGGATCAAGGCAGAAAACTAGTTTAGAGTTATAGTTTGCAGTTTGCAAAAACTCATAACTCATAACTCATAACTTACAACTAAGAAAATGGATTTAAAAGAAAAATTAGTATCGTCTTTTATGGCTTTTGAAGAGCGTGTCGATGTACATTCAGATTTACATGACATACGCACAAATGCCTTAAAAAACTTCGAAAATAAAGGTTTCCCAACCAAAAAAGAAGAAGCTTGGAAATATACATCGCTAAATGCCATCTTAAAAAATGACTTTACGGTTTTTCCAAAGCAGGAAAATGCAATCGAATTTAACCAAGTAAAAAAATACTTTTTACACGAAATTGACACTTACAAATTAGTATTTATCGATGGGGTTTTCAGTTCGCATTTGTCTTCTACAACCCACGATGGAATCGATGTTTGCTTAATGTCTTCGGCATTGACCAAACCAAAATATAAAATGGTTATTGATACCTACTTTAATCAAATTGCGAGTAAAGATGACAGCTTGACTTCATTGAATACGGCTTTTGCAATTGAAGGTGCATTTATCAATATCCCAAAGAAAAAAGTAGCGGACAAACCAATTGAGATCATGTATTTCTCAACCGGAAATGAAGCCGCTTTAATGGTTCAGCCAAGAAATTTGGTTATTGTGGGTGAAAATTCACATGTTCAAATTATTGAGCGCCACCAAAGTTTGAACGAAAATCCGGTTTTAACAAACTCTGTTACAGAGATTTTTGCCCAAAAACGCGCGATTGTTGATTATTACAAAATTCAAAACGATAATAACGAAGCGAATTTAATTGACAATACTTACGTTTCTCAGCAGCAAGAAAGCCATGCCTCTGTTCATACTTTCTCATTTGGAGGAAATTTAACTCGTAACAACTTAAACTTTTACCATTTCGGAGAAAGATTGACAAGTACACTTAACGGAATTTCTATCTTAAATGACAAACAACACGTTGACCATTATACTTTGGTAAACCACGCAACGCCGAACTGCGAAAGTTTCCAAGATTATAAAGGAATTTTCTCTGATCGTTCGACAGGAGTTTTCAACGGAAAAGTTTTGGTTGAAAAAGAAGCTCAAAAAACAAATGCTTTCCAAAAAAGCAACAACATTTTATTGAGCGACAAAGCTACAATCAATGCAAAACCACAATTGGAAATTTTTGCTGATGATGTAAAATGTTCTCACGGATGTACTGTTGGACAGCTTGATGAAACAGCAATGTTCTACATGCAGTCTCGCGGAATCCCGAAAAAAGAAGCTAAAGCTTTATTGATGTACGCATTCTCAAATGCCGTTATCGAAAGCATCAAAATACCAGAATTAAAACAAAGAATTACTAAAATCATTGCCATGAAATTAGGCGTAAATTTAGGATTTGATTTGTAGTATTGTTTAACCGCAAGGTTCGCAAAGATTTACGCAAAGTTCGCAAGGTTTAGTTTTAATCTTTGCGAACTTTGCGCTTTTTTACTTAGTGTCTTTGCGGTTAAATATCATCCTCTAATTCTTATTATTGATAATATAATACCTAAGAAAAACAATCCCAATCCAAGTAACAAACAGATCGTATTTAATGGATGACCAATATTGGTAGACCAAGCAATTCCATTTAAAACAAAACCGATTATTAATAAAACAATAGGATGAAATAGTTTCTTCATAATTTATTTTTTTACCGAAGAAATTATCCCCTTCAAAAACCCATTAAAATCAAATCCTGGTTCTTCTTCCCTCACTCCCATTCTCACAATCACCATATCTTTTGATGGAATAATCGCCACCATTTGACCTTGATAACCACTACAATAAAACATATCACGAGGAACATCTGGGAATTTTCCTCCTGCGTTTAACCAGAATTGTGCTCCGTATTTTCCTTCAGAAGTATTGGTTGGAGTTGCTGTATATTTTACCCAGCTTTCATCAAGGATTTGCTCTCCGTTCCAGTTTCCTTTTCTTAGGTATAATAATCCAAATTTTGACCAATCGCGCGGTGTTGCCCATCCGTATGAAGATCCTACAAAAGTTCCAGACATATCTTGTTCAACAATCATCGAATTCATTCCGATTTTGTCGATTACGGCACTGTACCAAAAATCTAGATATTCTTGCTGTGTTTTAAAATGCCTTCTTAAAATCAGTGACAATAAATTGGTTGTTCCTGAAGAATAATTCCAATGAGTATTTGGTTTAAATTGAGCAGGTTTTTCCAATTGTACTTTTCCCATATCTTCGGCTTGAAAAAGCATTTTTGTTGCATCGCAAATTGTGCTGTAATTCTCTTCCCATTCTAAACCAGAATTCATGTGAAGCAAATCGTTAAGCGTAATGTTTTTTCGTTCATCATTTTGCCATTCCACAACTGGTGCAGGTTTATAGATGTCAATTTTCCCTTGTTTAGCTAAAACTCCAAAAGCAGAACTTGTAATACTTTTGGTCATCGACCAACCTAAAATTTTACTGTCTTTGTTAAATCCTGTATCATACTTTTCGGCAATCAAATAATCTTTGTATAAAACCACAACTGCACGAGTTCTTTTAATTCTTCCTCCCGTTTTATCAAAAGCATCATCAACCGCTTTTTTCAATTTGGAATAATCAATATTCGCGAAAGTAGAATCTTTTGGTTCGTTGTTTCCGTATGGAAAAGGAAGGTTATTTTCTAATTTTGTTCTTTTTGGAAGCAGATATGGTTTTGTAATATCAAAATCATCATTAATCAAAGTCGCTCCTAAGCCTTCTCGGTAAATTGCTTTTCGTTCTTTCAATCCGTAAACAGAAGAAATCGCAAATTTCCCAGCATCATCGATTGAGTTTTTAGCCAAATCAACCAAATTGATATCATTGTCGGTTTTCTGAATTAAATCCAACGGACGATTGTCAATAAAATGACCTGACGCAACACTTTTGGCCGAAAAACCCGAAATTAAATCAAGTTTCGGATAAGTTGTAAATCCGAAATACAAAAAAGCAAGAACCAATACAAGCAAAAGTACTTTTAGAAATTTTTTCATGATGAGTTAGTATTTTTATTGCAATATAAATAATTTATGTTCACGATTTTAGAACTCAAATTAGAAATCTGTTTCGGATAATTCAGAAAAGCAAATCATTTTTTGCAGAATCAGTATTTGCTCCTGTAACAATGGCGCCATAAAAGGAAATTATAGAATTACTGTATAAACAAATTTAGTTTTAGTACTTTTGTAAATAGATTTTTTCTAAATAAGACATGCTAGATATTCAAAAAATAAGAGCTGATTTCCCGATACTTTCACAAACTGTAAACGGAAAGCCATTAGTATATTTCGACAACGGAGCTACTTCGCAAAAACCACAAGTTGTAATTGATGCTGAAGTAAAATATTATAACGAAATTAATGCCAACATTCACCGTGGCGTTCACACTTTAAGCCAGTTAGCAACTGATGCTTATGAGGTTGCGCGCGGAAAAGTAAAAGATCACATCAACGCAAAACATGCCCATGAAGTGCTTTTTACTTCAGGAACAACACATGGTATTAATTTAGTTGCAAACGGATTTGCTTCGATCTTAAAACCAGGTGATGAAGTGGTTGTTTCTTCTTTGGAACATCACAGTAATATTGTGCCTTGGCAGATGTTATGCGAAAAAACAGGTGCTATTTTGAAAGTAATTCCAATTGATGAAAATGGAGAATTAATTATTGAGGAATTTGATAAACTGCTTTCAGATAAAACGAAAATTGTTACTGTAAATCATATTTCAAATGCGTTGGGTGTAATCAATCCAATCAAATATATTATTGACAAAGCGCATGCAATTGGCGCCGCAGTTTTAATTGACGGCGCGCAGGCAGTTCCGCATTTAAAACCAGATGTTCAGGAATTAGACTGTGATTTTTATGCTTTTTCTGGCCATAAAATGTGCGGTCCAACAGGAACTGGAATTTTGTACGGAAAAGAAGCTTGGCTGAACAAACTTCCTCCTTATCAAGGTGGTGGCGAAATGATCAAAGAGGTGACTTTCGAAAAAACAACTTACGCAGATTTACCTCATAAATTTGAAGCGGGAACGCCAAACATAGCTGGTGGAATTGTTTTAGGAACTGCTATTGATTATTTAAACAGTGTTGGTTTCGAAAACATTCAGGCTTACGAACACGAACTTTTAGAACACGCTACAAAACGTCTTAACGAAATTGAAGGTATTCGAATTTACGGAAACACCAAAAATAAAGCGTCTGTAGTTTCGTTTAATATTGATGGAATCCATCCGTATGATGTTGGTTCTATTATAGATAAATTAGGAATTGCCGTTAGAACTGGACATCATTGCGCACAACCCATTATGAATTTCTTTTGTATTCCGGGGACAATTCGTGCTTCGTTTTCTTTCTATAATACTAAAGAGGAAATCGATCAAATGGTTGGTGCAGTTAAGAAAGCACAAACTATGTTAAGCTAACAAAAACAAATTATATGCGAATAGTATCATTATTACTCCTGACGCTTTTTATTGCTACGGGATGCTGCAGTCAAAAAAAAGCAGATATGAAATCTACACAAATTGAATATTCTGCAATGTCGAGAGGCTATTACAAAAGTATTGTAGTCCAAAATAAATCGGTTTCTGTTGTTAAAGAACGCAACGCCGAAGCTGTTAAAAGCAATATTGATGATGCAAAATGGAATAAAATTGTTGATGCCTATTCAAAAGTAAATTTAGAAAGTCTTTCTTCCTTAAAAGCACCAACAGACAAACGCACGTATGACGGTGCCGCAATAGGAAATTTAAAAATAACTAAAGACGGAAAAACATACGAAACTGCAGGTTTTGACAATGGTTTTCCGCCAAAAGAAATCGAGAAACTAGTAAACTTATTAGTTGATTTTGCTAAAGAATAATTATGACGATAAAAGAAATACAAGACGAAATAATAGACGAATTTTCAATGTTCGACGATTGGATGCAGCGTTATGAATACATTATCGAACTAGGAAAAAGTCTTCCGTTAATTAAAGAAGAATACAAAACCGATAATAATTTAATCAAAGGCTGCCAATCAAAAGTTTGGCTGCAGGGTGAAGAACAAGACGATAAAATCGTTTTTACAGCAGACAGTGATGCTATTTTAACGAAAGGAATAATTGCGATTTTAATTCGTGCTTTCTCTAATCAAAAAGCAAAAGATATTCTGGAAGCTGATACTGATTTTATAGACGAAATCGGCCTAAAAGAACATTTATCTGCAACTCGTGCCAACGGTTTGGTTTCGATGATCAAAAACATCAAAATGTACGCTTTGGCTTTTGACGCTAAAAACAAAAATTAAGAAATTTTAAACCATTAAGGCATTAAGGTTCATAAAGCTTTATGCTTAATTTTCTAAGTAATTAGAAGGGAATTAAGTAAACTGTAAAACTTAATTTTCTTAATCTCTTAATGGTAAAACAAATACACAAAATGGAACAAGAAATTGATACAAACGAATTAGGAGAATCAATCGTAAGAGTTTTAAAAGGCATTTACGATCCTGAGATTCCAGTAGATATTTACGAATTAGGATTAATTTACGACGTAATGGTAAATACAGATTACGAAGTAAAAATCCTTATGACGCTGACTTCACCAAACTGCCCGGTTGCAGAAAGTTTGCCAAGAGAAGTAGAAGAAAAAGTAAAAGCAATCGAAAACATTAAAGATGTTGATGTTGAAATTACTTTTGATCCGCCTTGGAGCAAAGATTTAATGAGCGAAGAAGCTAAATTAGAATTAGGAATGCTTTAAAAAAGTATACAGTTTACAGTCACAGTCTCAGTTAAAAACTGCTACTGTGACTGTGACTGAAAACTAAAAAAAATGGAAGAAATCATCAATAAAGTTGCCAATAGTGCTTTAGAAGTTTTTGATCTTGAGGATTATTACCCAAAAGGAATGCGAGTGCAGATTGACATTTCGCAATGGCTTTTGGAAGGATTTTTATTGAAAGAAAAGGACTTTAGAGAACATCTTAAAAATCACGATTGGTCACAATATCAGGATCAATATGTAGCTGTAAACTGCAGTACAGATGCGATTATTCCGGCTTGGGCATTAATTTTAGTTGGTGTTCATCTGGCTCCTTTTGCTAAAAAAGTAGTAAACGGAACTATAGAAGATCTTGACGCAAGCCTTTATGAAGAGCTTTTAAGCAAAATAGATTACTCTGTTTACAAAGGCAAACCGGTCATTGTAAAAGGCTGTTCTAGAAAGCCAGTTCCTATGCGCGCTTACATTTTAGCTACAAATTATTTACAGCCATTTGCCCGCAGTATTATGTACGGCGAAGCATGTTCGGCAGTGCCTTTATACAAAGAGTCTAAGAAATAACCTGCAATAACACTACAGCAAACCTTAACTTTCCATTGGTTTTTAGTATATTTGGTAATACACTTCTAAACTAAAGACCATGAGAAAGCTAACCCTATTACTTTTCATTTTAGTAAATTTCACATTTGTACAAGCCCAAAATTCAGAAAAAGAGTTAATTCAAAATACTGAAAAAGCAGTAAAAAAAATTAACGATACTATAGAAGGAGAAGGGTGGAAAACAAAAGGAACTGTTTCCCTTTTATTAAACCAATCGAGTTTTAACAACTGGATTGCAGGTGGAGAAGATAGCTTTTCTGGAACATTAGGAATCAATTATGATTTCAATTACAAAAAGGACGATTTAACTTGGGACAACAAAATTTTAGCATCGTACGGTCTTCTTCAAACCAAAAATGATGACTTCACAAAAAAAACAGATGACCGTTTAGAATTCAATTCTATTCTCGGAAAAAGAGCCTTTGGAGAATGGTATTATTCATACTTCTTAAATTTTAGAACACAATTTTCAACTGGCTACATTTATGATCAAGATGCCAATGGAAAGCAAATAAGGACTGAACAAACCAAATTTATGTCTCCTGGATATCTTACCACAGGGCCAGGTATTTACTGGACAAAAGATGACAATCTTAAAATAAATTTTGCTCCGCTAACTTCAAAATTCACTTTCGTAGACAGTGCCTATACAACTGGAATTGATAGATTTACAGGACTGCCATATGTAGACGGCAGTTATTTTGGCGTTGATGAAGGCAAAAGCATACGTTATGAGCTTGGTTTTTATGCTTCAGTTTATTATAAATTGGCAATCATGACAAACGTGACTGCCGAAAACACACTTAACCTTTATTCCAATTATCTCGAAGACCCACAAAATGTCGATATAAATTATTCCCTAAATGTTATAATGAAAATCAACAAGTTTCTATCTGCTAATTTATCATTTCAGGCTATTTATGATGATAATGCATTTGCCGGACTTCAAACTAGAGAAGTATTTGGTCTAGGCGTTAATTTTGGGTTTTAATTATTGCATGAGCAAGATTTCAACAAATAGATTCAAAAAAATATGAATACCGCAGATTAAGGAATTATTAGATTAAATTCATTAAAATTTTTAATCTGCAACAAAACAAAAAAACGGCTTTTGATATCTCAAAAGCCGTTCCTTTATTCTTCTTCATCCTTTTCAACTGCATCCTTATAATCTGGATACAAGAAATTGTTGTAAGGAAAACGCGTAATATGAATCTGGCGAACCGCTTCATAAACTGTTTCTCTAAATTCTTCGAAATTCTCTTTGTTTCTGGCAGAAATAAACAACGCTTTATCCTGCCCAACATTACTCATCCAAGTTTGTTTCCACTCGTCAAGTGTCCAGTGTTTTCTGGTTCTTTCTGTAATCAAATCATCTTCATCGATAGTAAGATGTTTGTAGGCATCGATTTTATTAAAAACCATAATAGTTGGTTTGTCGTTGCTTTTTATTTCCTGTAAAGTCTTATTTACAGACTCGATATGATCTTCAAAATCTGGATGCGAAATATCTACCACATGAAGCAATAAATCCGCTTCACGAACCTCATCTAAGGTACTTTTAAAAGAATCAACCAATTGTGTTGGCAGTTTTCGAATAAATCCTACCGTATCAGAAAGTAAAAAAGGAAGGTTTTTAATCACCACTTTTCTAACTGTTGTATCTAAAGTTGCAAACAATTTATTCTCAACAAAAACATCACTTTTACCAATTGCATTCATCAAAGTCGATTTTCCGACATTGGTATATCCAACAAGAGCTACACGGACCATTGCTCCGCGATTGCTTCGCTGAATACTCATTTGTTTGTCGATTGTTTTGATTTTATCTTTCAATAACGAAATTCGGTCACGCACAATACGTCTATCGGTTTCAATCTCTGTTTCTCCAGGCCCACGCATACCAATACCCCCTTTTTGACGTTCAAGGTGTGTCCATAAACCAGAAAGTCTCGGAAGTAAATATTGACATTGTGCCAATTCTACCTGAGTTCTTGCATATGAAGTTTCGGCTCTTTGCGCAAAAATGTCTAGAATTAAGTTTGTTCGGTCTAGAATTTTACAGTCAATAATTCTTGATATATTTTTCTGCTGAGATGGCGTTAATTCATCATCAAAAATTACAGTCGATATTTTGTTTTCTTTTACAAAAAGATTGATGTCATCAATTTTCCCTGTACCCACAAAAGTCTTCGGATTAGGGCGTTCCATTTTTTGCGAAAAGCGTTTAATAACTTCACCTCCTGCGGTAAAAGTCAGAAACTCCAATTCGTCTAAATATTCATTTAGTTTTTCTTCACTTTGATTCTGAGTGACAATACCAACAATTACTGTTCTCTCAAAATTTATAACTTCTTTTTCTAACATAGTCTTGAATAAGGTGCAAATTTAATCATTTGTCAGCTACAATCAATTATACAATTTTGTTTTTACATTTATATTTAAAAGAATACATTACAAAAAAAATGGAACCCGTTAAGATAAACTCAACTAAAGTTCCACTTTTCAAATGAATGGTCTAAGTTTAAAACCCTTATTCGTAAATAAACGTTTTTTCCGTTTTCACAATTCCGTTTTCTTCTATCTGAGAGCAAGAAATCGGATAGTTTAATTTGTTGTATTTGTATTTTCTGCTTATTGCAACTAATGCTGTAGATGATGGACTGAAATTAACTTCATTATTATAAGAAATTGATTCAAACTCAAATTCTTCTTCGTGATATGAAATCATAGGTACAATTACTTTGTAATTATCTCCAAAAAGACTTTGAACGATTAACTGATCAACCGATTTTTTATCATCATAAGTAAATGATTTAGAGATTTTATCTCCAACCAATCCTTTATGTCTTGACACATTATCGTTTACATAAACGTATTCTAGTTTTCCAATGATGGCCTTGTTTCTATCGCGTGACGTACGTCTTACAATAATTCCGTTTTCAACAAGATATTCAATATCATCTACTAAATTCTGATGATTGGTGCTCTTTTTTGTTGTTACTTTTACTCTTGCTCCTTCATACACAAATGAAACAGTCTTGGTAATGTAATTTGGACCTTCCTGGTATTTTTTTACAAATTTGGTAATATTGTTGTCGGCGTTATAAGTATAGTTGATTACTTCTTTCCAGTCGCTTCCTACCTTATCTTTTACAGTCATATCCAGCAATCCGTTTTTGTTGTAATAAAAATGCTGTACAACATCTGAAGTGGTTATTGTTTGAAGCTTACCGTCTTTAAAAACCATTGTTTTGTTAACAATTTCTCCGTCTTTAGAGTTTTGGTAATTTGTTTTTACAATGTTGATCTGCTTTAGCTTAACGTTGTCTTGACTGTGCATCAAGAAAGGAAACACCATCCATAAGATGGCAATAAAGTAGGTTTTCATGTGGTATTTGTATTGATTTGGGATGACCAAAGTACAAAATTCATTTAGATTTTAACTATTTGAAATACAAAAACTACAAACTTTTAAACAAAACACTAAAAATCAATACATTATTTATAAAAATAAAATTCACGCCTTATTTTTCTCCAAATATCTTAATATCGTCAACCATAAAAGCACCATTTAATGTTTTGTCTTTTCCTGATCCGATGTATTTAAAGGCAATATTTATGTTTCCAGAATAAGCCGAAAGATCGATTCCTCCAGAACTGATAAACTCACGCGAAGGAGTCGAAAGTGTTGGAACTTTTGCTTCCAATTTTGTCCATTTTGCTTTGGTCACGCTTGCGCCATCAAAATTAGTTGAAACGTAAACCTCTAATGTATTTAACGGAGAATCAATTTTCAAATCGTGTTGCGCACTTCTAAAAGAAAGCACTGCATTTTTATATCCCGTTAGATTTATTTTAGGCGAAACAAGCCAAGCCACGTTCTCGGCTGCAGTTGTGCTTGTTGTATTGAATTCTGCATAGCCATTACCAGAATATACCATACTTTTCCAGAGTTTTGTTGCTTTCTCTACAATGTTGCTCCATCCCGGAAGTGCAAAATTGACATTGTTTTTAACAGACTGAAAATCTTCTGAAAAAAATGGAGTATTTCTTTTTCCATTCATCACAATATCACTTTCGTATCGAACCATAAACTGGTAATCTGTACCAAATTTGGTTAGAATTCCTTTCACTTTTCCGCTTCCTTCCGGTACAGCATGATCTGCAAATTTTGAATAACTACTGGTTCTAAAAATAATCTGATTTCCTGTTTTGTCTCTCAAATACCAGTTTGTTGAACCTCCAACATTATTAGATTCTTCAAAATAATGGCGTCCTAATGCGGCTTCGGTAAATTCCACATCTTTTAATTCTATCAAAGTATTTAGCTTAGAATCTGAAAGCGCTTCTTCCACAGAAAGTGATTTAACCAACTGGTTCTCGTCTATATTTGTGCACGAAGCGTTTAATACATTTTTATATTCGTTTTGGGAAATTCTGCCAATTGTCGGATCACCAGCATTACTCACATACAAACTTCCAATTCTTAAACCGCCGTAATACAAATCTGTAAATTGATTTTTAAGTTTTACAAACACTTTATTTCCCACTCGGAAATCTATATAAGTATTTGTGGCATCAATAGGCACGCTGAAACCAATTGCTGGCGCTTTTTCAGTTTCTTTGGTCTGCAATGAAATAGTCTTAAAAAAATTGCCTCCTTCGTCGCTCGAAACTACGTAAGCTTCAATAATGTCGTCATACAAATATTGTTTCGCTGTTGTACCCGAAAGCTCATAGACTTTTTCTACACTTTTATTTACAGGAAGATTGGGCTGAGTGCAAGCTAATTTTGGAGTTTCAACTTCTTTAGTGCAACTAATTAGGGATAATGCAAACAATAAAATAATTTTTTTCATGAGAAATAAGGTTTTCTGTTTTATAAACCGATTGTAAGATTTAGAAAATAAGTTCGTCCATAACCATAATAATATCTTGGTCCAAAAGATGGTGTTCCGCTTGAAACATCTTGATTCAATGCTCTAAAATTGGCATTTCTTGCCTGTTCAAAACCGCCTGTTTTGTACATTAAATCCAAAACATTATTGACACTGGCAAAAAGTCCTACATATTTTTTATGAATACGCCAAGATTTGCCTCCGTTAAAATTCAGCAACATGACAGGTTGAAATTTTTCTTGTTTTAGCAATTCTTTCCCTCTTTCGGAAGTTGCCTCAGGAAAAGGAAAACCATTTGCCGGATTGATGTAAAATTGAGATGTTCTAGAAATTGGCGAAACATCTATATAACTCTCTGCCAAATAATTGATATTGCCACCAACCCACCAAAACTTCGGATCGCGATATTCTACTCCAAATGAATAGGCTTGCTGAGGAGTTCCTGACTGTTTATAATTTTTTAAATAAGCGGGGCCAAAATCAAAAGTAGTTTGCGCTCCTTCTTTTGCTCTATTGGCATCGTTTACAATCATTACATTTGGATTGCTGCTATAGACGTAATTTCCAAATGCTGCCGATAAAGTTGTTTTTAATGTTGGCCAAATTTGATATTCAAAACTTAATTCTGCTCCCGTATTTTTCTTATCTAAATTGGTCAGAGTCTGGCTGACAAATGCATTTGTCGAATCATAACCAGAACCATTGTCAAAAATACCTTCAGCATAGAAATAAGAAGTTCTGGAAGTATTTTTAATTGCTGTATAATAGGCTGTTAAGCGTAATTTGAGTTTTGCTGAACGATATACATAATTAGCCTCAGCACTGCTGATATTTTCACTTTCAATTCCGTCTACGACATTATTATTCAAACGTGAATTTGAAAAAGTATTCCGCAGAGAAGGCGCTCTTGTAAAATGTGCAGCATTAAAAAACAACAATTGTTTTCCTGAAATTTTATAAGTGAAACCGCCTTTGAAACCGAAATTCTCAAAATTTACTTTCTCACTTTTTCCTAAAGAATTTGTCGGATACAATCCGTTTTGATACAATCCTTCTCTCTGATAATCTGTCATCGAATAAGATTGTGTCAAGAAGAATTCTGTTTTATTATAACTAAATTTAAACTGCGTAAAAACATCTAAAGTATTAGCCAATAAATTGTAATTGTATCCGTAAATATCTCCTTTTACGACTTGACGATTTGGATGCAGCAAATCTGATTGCGAAAGATTTCCTTTGTAAAACGGATCTATATCTTCAAAATAGGCTCCGCCAAGAAGATCCAATAAATACTGAAAATTATGTGATTTTAATTTCTTAAAAATAAACCCTCCATCAAAAGAAATATTAGAAGTTATCTGTGTATTCAGATTTGAGTTTACTGCCAAAGTTCGATCATCTGTTCTGTCTTCATAAAGCACGTAATGGCTCTGCGCAGGCACATAACTACTCTGTTCTATTTTTTGATTGGCAAAATACATTTCGTTCCAATTAATCTGGGGATTTGCTAAAAATGCTATTTTGCTTTTTTCTGCATTTTCATAATCTGGGGTAAATTCACCCGAAAACTCTCCTTGATCTTTAGCATAAAGCGAACTAAAATAACTTGGCATTTTTTTATAATAAACAGGGTCCGGGCTATCAGCATTTTGGTAATCGATATTGCTATTTCCAACTTTTCCGAACTGATACATTATACCTGAATTCAGATTGGTTTTATCATCAATTTTAAAATAGTGATTGAGCATAAACAGTGGCTCTTCTACATTTTTTGTTCTTGCATTTCTCTTTTCACCGTTCTGAAATCCCCAATATGAGTTGTATTTTTCGCTCATTAAATCGGTTACTTCACTAGTATTCGCTGAGTTCTTTCCTCGTGAATTTGGCGTATAAAATCCTGTAAAATTGATTGAATTCCTGCTGTTTAATTTCTTTTCAACACTAAGAAAAAAAGAATTGGCATCGAAATTTGTGCCTTCAAAATATCCTTCATCGGCCCAGCGTTTTCCAGCTGATACCACAAAAGCCCACCCAGAAGCATTCATTCCTGAGGCATAAGTTCCGTTTGCTCGCCATAAATAAGTGGTATTGCTTCCAGAAAACGTGAGCGACGCTCCTTTTCTATACAAAGAAGCGCGTGTAAAAATCTGCTGTGTGCCTAAAATACCTCCAAAAGTATAATTGGAAGCTGCAGTTCCAACCGAGAATTCCTGATTTCTAAGCACATTGTTTAAACCTCCCCAATTGCTCCATTGCGGTCTGCCATCGTAGATTTTGTTCATTGCCATTCCGTTAAGCATCGTGATTGCATTTTCGCTGTCTAAACCACGCATGCGAAATCGAGCTTGTCCCCAATTGAAAGCTGCCGCCTGCATAAAAGCATCTCTTGATGATTGCAAAAGTCCCGAAGTCATTTCAGACGAACTATTATCCTCTGAGAAATCGCTATCTGATAAAGTGATTAATGCAGCAGGAACCTCATCTGAATAAGTGTCTTCTAACTGTAATATTCCGAGATTAATATTCTGTCCAGCATTGGACTTTACTTTCAAAAGAAAATCTTTGTATCCTTGGCTTCTTAGTAAAAGTAATTGTTCTTTTTTGGGAAATATATGAAGTTCAAATTTTCCCGATTTTGAAGTAAGCTGCATCACAGCTGTGTTCTGTATCGTCACCACTACATTTTCGAGCGGATTCTGCGTTCGGGCATCAATAACAATTCCTGTTACTGTTATTTCTTGTTGTGAAAAAGCAAAATTAAAGAACCAAAAAATAAAGAAAACTGCGTAATTTTTTATCATTAAAACCTGTTATTAACTTTTAAATATTCTTAGGATTGACACTCCTTAATTCAAAAGATAAAATTGGTTTTTGGAAAAAGAGAAACTTCTAACTTTAACGTCTAAGTTAGAAATTCAAAAATAAACAAATTATTTAAACATAAGTAAATTCTTTCAATTTTATTTCAATTTAAGTAAATAATAGCTAAAAATAATAAATCTTAAAAGACAATTATATTAAGCCTATGTCCTAATTTTAGAAACCATAAAAGCAATCAGAACGCCAAAAATTCCGATAAAGGCAAAAGAAAACTGCAGTCCAAAACTTTGTGCAATGTGACCAATTACTGGCGGCCCCATTAAGAAACCTAAGAAACTTACGCTCGAAACAATCGTTAAAGCTTCGCCCGCTGGAACTGTCGGGTTTTTACCTGCAATGCTGTAAACAGTAGGAACAATCGTTGCAACGCCCAAACCTACAAACATAAAAGCAATGGTACACGGGATGATATAAGGAAGAAAAACCGCTGTAAAAAGTCCAGCCGAAATCATAACACCGCTAATCTGCATGACACGTTCGCGTCCAAATTTATTGATTAATCCGTCGCCAAGAAATCTTCCGCTGGCCATCATAATCATAAAAGAAGTATACCCTAAAACAACCAATGGTCCTGGAGCTTTTACAATATCTTTAAAATAAACTCCGCTCCAGTCAAACATAACACCTTCGCTGGCCATACTGCAAAATCCGATAACACCTAGCCAAAGCAGAGCCGTGTCTGGTTTTACAAATAGTTTTTTGCCTTCTTCTTTGGGTTTCTTTTTTTCTTTGGCTCTAACCAAAAATTTAAAGTTAAATGCCACCATCAATAAAACAATTCCGGCTACAATAATAAAATGATGCAGCGGACTTAATTTTAAAGCCAGCATTCCTAAACCAACCAGTGCGCCTGTAAATCCGGCAAAACTCCACATTCCGTGAAACGAAGACATAATTGTTTTTTTAAACAACACTTCGGTATAAACACCTTGTGTGTTTACAGCAATATTGGCTAAGTTTCCAAAAAGACCAAATAAAAATAATCCGAGGGATAATTGTAATGATGTTGTTGCCAAACCTAAATTAATAAGGCACAAAACATACATTATTAAGGAGAAAATCAAAATGCGATGGCTTCCAAATTTAGTAACCATTTTGCCCGAAAAAGGCATAATAACCAATTGCCCAACCGGAAGCGCAAAAAGTATAGAACCCAAATCACCTTCTGTTAAATGCAAAGCTGTTTTGATATCTGGAATTCTACTCGCCCATGTGGCAAAACTCAAACCCATTCCGAAATAAAACATTCCAACAGCAAAACGAATGCGATTTAAATAGGAAGCTTTGGCTTCTCTAAATACTTTCTTGATTTTTGCTTTGGTCTGAAAAAGCGATAATGGATTAATGTTTATCAGCATATTGATTTTTATTGGAATGTTGTCAAAAATACTAAAAACGCTCGTCAAAGTGCATAAAGCCTAAGATTATCTACAATATACAACGTTATTGTTTATAAATTCAGAGGTTTTTAATTGAATTCTTATTATTAAAATTACGATTTTTCGGGTTTACTAGAATTATAATTTGTTTCATTTTTTTATGTAAACAAAAAAAGGGATTCTCAATTTTTGAGATATCCCGTTCTATTTACATTTCGTTGTTCCGTAGGAACATTTCGTCGGTAGAAAAAAATAATATCCCATCACATTTACGTTCCGTAGGAACGTTTGATTTTGGTGTCATTTTAACAATTTAATGTATCAAACGTTCCTACGGAACGAAAAATTTACCGACGAGACATTCCTAATGGAATGTTTTTAATATATGCTTATCACCTTTTGCTGTGCATTCTACCAATCAGACATTCCTACGGAACGTTTTATGATATGCCTATTACCTTTTGCTGGGCATTACTTGCAATCGCGGCTTCTATAACCTGCATTACTTTTACGCCTTCATCTGCGGTAACGGGTTCTTTTTTATCATTTGCAATCGAGTCGTAAACGCCATCAAAGAAACTGAAATAATTGCCTTGAAGCGTAGGAATTTTTTCTCTCACAATTTTACCGTCTATTTCGGTATGCAAAAGTCCCTGCAAACTTTCGTCTTCTGTTCCCCAAGAATCTAAATTTGGCTTTTTGCCAATTTTCAATTCGTCTTCCTGCACATCTCCACGAGGTTTTAAAAATGAACCTTTTTTTCCGTGAAGTGTATACGCTGGATTCGCTTCTCTAACAAAAAATCCTGCTTTTAAACGGACTCTGAAATTAGAATAAAACAAAGTCAAATCGATCCAATCGTCTACAACAGAGTTTTCTCTGGTTACGCGAATGTCGCCAAAAACAGCTTTTGGACATCCAAACAGACTTATTGCCTGATCTATAATATGCGGACCTAAATCTTTTAGAACTCCAGCTCCGTCATTGGCCGTTTCTTTATGTGCTTTTGGGCTTAGCAACGGATTGTATCTGTCGAAATGAAATTCGGCTTCGACCAAATCTCCCAAAACGCCGTCATCAATTACTTTTTTCACGGTTTTAAAATCGCTGTCCCATCTTCTGTTCTGGAAGACAGCCAATTTTAAACCCTTTTCTTTTGCAATTTTTGCCAATTCTTTTGCTTCTGCGGCCGTTGTTGTAAATGCTTTTTCTACCACAGCATGTTTTCCTGCCAAAAGCACTTTTTTAGCATATTCGTAATGCGTCCCGACTGGCGTATTTACAATTACCAAATCGACATCGTCGCTTAATAATTCGTCTAGCGAAGCGTAACTTTTTACGTATGGATAATCTTCTTGAATTAATTTTTTGCTTCTTTCCCAAGAACCTAATAGTTCAAATCCTTCATGAATATCTAAAAATGGAGCGTGGAAAACTTTCCCCGACATTCCGTATGATAATAGTGCTGTTTTTATCTTCTGCATTGGTATAGTTTTTTTGTTTGCCACGAATTGCACGAATTAACACAAATCGGTACGCATAAAATTTTTAAAGTTTAGCTCTTTCGTATTGTTTTGGCCATTGAATATCGTCGTTTAATGTTGCGGCAAAATCTAAAGGCAAGTTCGGATTTCTCAAAGATTCTCTGGCGAATAAAATCAAATCGGCTTGATTTTTATTTAAAATTTCTTCGGCTTGTTTGGCTTCTGTAATTAATCCGACTGCTCCTGTTGCGATATCTGCTTCAGCTTTCACTTTTTCAGCAAAAGGAACTTGATAACCTGGTCCTAATGTTATTTTTTGATGCGAAACCAATCCGCCTGACGAAACATCAATTAAATCTACACCCTTTTCTTTTAATATTTTAGAAAGCTGAACAGATTCTTCTGGATTCCATCCGTTTTCTGCCCAGTCGGTTGCCGAAATTCTAACAAACAATGGCAAATCTGAAGGCCATTCTGATTGAACCGCTTCTACAATTTCTAATGTAAAACGGATTCTGTTTTCGAAACTTCCTCCATATTCGTCTGTTCTTACGTTTGTCAGAGGGGATAAAAACTGATGCAATAAATAACCATGAGCCGCATGGATTTCTACAACCTTATATCCTGCTTCAACCACTCTTTTTGTCGCGGTTTTAAAATCGGAGATCACTTTTTGAATTCCGTTTTTGTCCAATGCTTCCGGAAGAAATGGTTCATTTTCATGATATGGAATCGCGCTTGGCGCTACAGTCTGCCATCCGCCTTTAGCGAAATCTAACTTTTTATTTCCAAGCCACGGAGCCGAAACGCTTGCTTTTCTTCCTGCATGCGCTAATTGAATTCCGGGAATAGAATTTTGAGAAACAATAAAGGCATTAATTTGTTTTAGTTTTTCGATATGTTCATCTTTCCAGATTCCAAGATCGGAAGGAGAAATTCTAGCTTCTGGAGAAACCGCCGTTGCTTCCTGAATAATAAGTCCGGCACCTCCGCTGGCACGGCTTCCTAAATGAACCAGATGCCAATCGTTTGCAAATCCGTCAATTGCAGAATACTGGCACATTGGCGAAATCGCAATTCTATTTTTTAAGGTGATATTTTTTATGGTAAAGGGAGAAAATAATTTCGTTGCCATATACTTGTAACTTTTAATGATTTTATACTACCAATTGAGTGAGGCAGTGTTCGAAAAGTAAAGTTACGGCATCTTGTTAAAACGAGAAATCGAAATGTTTATTAATTAACAAACATTTAAACCAAATTCTGCTTATTCCATAAATTATAATATTCCGTTTTCTGTTCCAATAAGTCAAAATGGTTTCCTGACTCTACAATTAATCCATTTTTCATAACCAATATACTATCCGCATTTGCTATTGTGCTTAAACGATGCGCAATAACAATTATCGTTTTCCCTTGCGATTTAAAATTATCAATGACTTCTTTTACAATTTGTTCAGAGTTCGTGTCTAATGACGCTGTTGCCTCATCCATTAATAATATTTCAGGATTTTTGTACAATGCACGTGCAATCGCAATTCTTTGCTTTTGTCCACCCGAAAGCATTGCTCCGTTTTCGCCAATTTGTGTTTCAAATCCGTTTGGCAATTTTTCGACAAACTCATGAATGCCAAGTTGTTTTGAAAGCTCTAAAATTCTCTGAATATTTGGAAACGATTCCCCTAAAGCGATATTTTCTATAATATTTCCAGAAAACAAATTAAGCTGTTGGGGAATAACACCAATAATTTTTCTTAAACTCTTATAATGGACATGTTTAAGATCAAAATCTCCAATATTAATTTTACCTTCTTTTATTGGGTAAAGGTTTTGCAAAAGCGAAATCAAAGTAGTTTTCCCACTACCGCTTTCACCTACAATAGCTGTCGTTTGATTTTTCTTAAATACAGCATTAAAATTTTTAAAAACTTCGATGCGAGATCCATATCGAAAAGAAACATTTTCAAATTCTATATCTCCCAAATTTTCTTTTGTTAATTCAATCTTGTTTTCTGTTTCCTCTCTTTCTAAATCCATAATTTCAAAAAGCCTGTCAGCAGCAATCAGAGCGTTTTGCGCTGTTTTATTCATATTAATTAAGGATGCAACAGGCGAAGTAAAATAACCGATTAACGCATAAAAGGAAAACAATTCCCCAGGAGTAATTGCTCTATCAATCACATAACCCGAACCAATCCACATCAAGATTACAGTAAATATAGATGCTAAAAACTGTGTTGAAGTTGTAGCAAAAATGCCATTTAAACCAGATTTATAAGTTATGAATAATAGTTTTACAAATTTATTTTCGGTTTTTAAATTTGAAAATTCTTCAATCCCAAATTCTTTAACAGTTCTAACATGCGTAATGCTTTCAACCAATTGTGTCTGCAGTTCTGCAGCATTCTCCATTATGTTCCTTTCAACCTTTTTGTTGAATTTGTTTAGCAGAAAATAAATTAAAACATAAAACGGAATAACTAAAACAATGACCAAAGCCAATTTCCAATAATAGGTAAACATTAATGCAAAAGAAAAGATGACAATAAAAACATTTACAATCATTTCGATTGCGGTTTCATTTATAAAGGATCGTATTTTTACTGCATCATTTATTCTTGATGTAATTTCTCCGATCTGCATGGTATCGAAAAATCGTTGAGGCAAATGAAGCAGATGTTTATAATAGCCTAAGATCAATTTAGCATCTATTAACTGGCCTGTTTTCATCACAAAAATGCTTTTCTTTGAGCCAATATATGCTTGAAGCAAAATAATTGCAATCATAGAAACACTTAATAAATTAAGTAGATTTCTATTGCCATCTACCAAAACGTAATCTGTTATTTTTTGGATATAAATAGACATTGCCAATCCTAAAACTGTAAATAAAATAGCGCCAAATAATGCCTGAATTAAAATAGTTTTATGTGGCTGAATTAAATTCCAAAACCTTTTTAAAGGTGAAGTTTTTTCATCTAATGTTTTAAAATCTTCATTTGGTGCAAAAAGAATTAAAACGCCTGTCCAGATTTTTTGAAATTCTTCAAAAGTGTATGTCTCCATTTTACCAAAACCTGGATCCATAACCGTAATTGCAGATTTTTCAACTTTGTAAATAACTAAATAATGTTGATACTGCTCTTTTGTTATAATATGGGCAATGGCTGGAAGCGGAATTTTATCTAAGGCATCTAAACCTCCTTTTACGCCTTTTGCTGTAAATCCCATTTTCTCAGCTGCTTCAGTTATTCCAAGAACATTTGTACCGCGTTTATCTGTATTGGCATACTGACGTATTCTCGCTATGGGAAGATTAACTTTGAAATGATTTCCGATAGAAGCCAGACAAGCAGCACCACAATCTTTAATATCATGTTGTTTTATTTTTATTGAAGCCATTTATTTTTTAGCTGATAATTGTTTTGGGTTTAGCCAATTGTCTATTTTATCAAATAGCAAATCGAATAAACTTCGGCGTGTAATTATATATCTTGTAGTTAAGGTCATTCCTTTTGAAACATCAGTTTTGTAACCTGATTTTAGATGTAAAGTTTTAGAATCTAACGTACAACGCACTTTAAAAAAAGCCTGTTCTCCCTGTATTGTTATATTATGGTCAATATCAATCACTTTCCCTTCCAACAAACCCCATTGGTTATAATTGAAAGCATCTAACTGGAATTTTACTTTTTGATTTTTCTTAATTAAACCAATATCATTTGGAGAAACATTATTCTCAACAATAAGGTGATCTGGAGAAGAAATTGTTGCAATAGATTGTGATGCATTTATAAAAGATCCTTTTTGAATGCCTGAAAAGTTTTCTATAGTTCCCGAAATAGGAGCCAAAACAAAATAATTATTCGATTCAACTTTTATTTTAGCAACAGTTCCATTAAGATTTTTTAATCGTTCTTCTAAATCTCTTTTCTGATTTTCCCAAGCTGCTTTTTGTTGGCTTACAAAACTTTGCAAGGCTTGTTTGTTTAACCGTAATTCGTATTCAAGTTTTTCAAAATCTGCCTTAGCAATAATATCTTTATGAAAAAGAATTTTATTGCGGTCATAATTATTTTGCGATTGCGAAATTTTGCTTTGCAGTTCGTTCTTTCCTGATTGAAATTTTAATAAATCTTCACGTGCTGTAGAAGTAAGCAAATTTTTTGTTTGATTGTGCAGTAAGTTATTAATATCGCTTAGCAATAAAGAAACCGAACTCAACAATACATCTTGAGTTCTTTTTTCGCTTTCCAGATTTTCTTTAGAGATTTTTATTAATGTGTCTCCTTTTTTTACAAAAGCATTATTTCTTAAGCCTATCCAATTGATCTTACCGTTAACAATTGTTGCAACTGGAACATTATCTGTTTTACTGCGAATTATTCCTCTACTTTGACTGCTTATATCTAATTTAATTATGGGTAATGACCCCAATAAAATGATAACAGCAAGAAGAATTATCAAATAAATTGAAAAGCTTTTTGTTTTATTTCTTGCTATAAGATTTTCAAGTGTGTTTATTGGATCTGAACTGAAATTCATACTTTTTAAATATGGAAAGAATATTCTTTTTCAACTATTTGTTGGAAAGAGAATACTTTAAAGAGTTAATGGCATATATAATATGCAAGTTTGCCACACGCATAACCTGCCCAATACAACAAAAAAATAACATTGCACCTATTAATAAAGCAATTTTAAGAGAGGCATCTTCTTTTATTTTTTTTAGAATTACTAATGAGTAAAATAAAATAAAGCTTCTCCACAAACTCTACCAAAAAAGTATAGCGCAAAAACTAAAATTAAAAAACACATAAACAAGGGTTAAAAAAAAATTATCTTTTGTCCCAATAAAAGTTTTGATCTTCATATCAATATTTATGTAAAATGAGGGATTTTCAATTCTATCCCTCATTTATTTTAATGTGCTAGTGTTTTTCCAAAAGCCATTCCTTTTTCAAATATGTAAATACTAATAGATAAAAAAATTATCACTGCATATAGTATTATAAAATAGGTTCTATTTTTTGTTTTCATTAATAATTTTAAAGTAATCATTTGCAAACCTAAAAGACCATATTCTAGCAACAGTATGATACAATTGATTCAATTTCAATACTACCTTTAATCTCCCGTTGTTCAATCATCAACAACTCTACTAATTCAGTTCATTAATCAAAAAAAAAATTTCAATTTCTGATGGGATTATTTTGTTTTGCTACTATGCCTTAAATCGTATTTGGCACATTCATGCCCTAAAGAATAGCATAAAACAGCTACAAAAAGCGCGAGAAAACATATTCGCACAATTAATTTATCTCTCATAATTCAATTTTAAAGATTATGCCTTCTATCATATTTATTGCAAACAATCCTGTTTTGGTTAATTAAATCTAAATCTTTGCGCAATACTTAAAAAAACTTGGGGATTTATTGCCAAGTTTTTTTTGTTTTTAATGAGTTGCAAAATACAAAGTGTCGCCCAAAATTTTTCCAGCAAAATAAGACATGAAACAAAGCAAAATGGATATATAAATTATAGTCAATAGTTTTTTATTCTTTTTGCCCAAAAGAAGATTTTCAATAAACAGTTCCTTTTTTTTCATTTTTTACTTTTTTAACACACGAGAAACAATCCCGTGTGTTGGTTAATAAACTATTAATGAGTAGCATACCATAAAAAGTCCCCAGCTGCCTGACCAGCAGCATATGCAGCTCCCATTAAAGCACAGCAAGCTAAAACAGTTTGAAAAATACCCCCATCAATATTTTCTTTCTCTTCAAAAGTTAATTCTTTTAATTCGTTAATCTCTATTTCTATCAACATAATTTGCTTAATTTAGTGGTTATGGCTTTGATATTGGTTATACATTCCAACTGCGAACGCAATTACTAAGGGATTTTGAAGTAATAGGAAAATTCCCCCTTCAACTTCGAGTTCTTCCTGAGTATTTAGCTCAACTAAATTCAATTCTTCTAAATTCATAACTTTAAAATTTAAATGGTTAATTAATAAATTTCAACAAAATCATTTTTCTCGAGAACGTTTTCGTTGAGATAAAATTAGAATTGCTGTTTTAAAAAACACTACCCAATAAGCTTTAAAAATATCAGAATAAGACAAATTGTAACATTTTAACTAAATGAGTTACTAATTCTAGTAGAATAAGAATTGAGATTTACATTTTTGTTTAATAAAAACTAATATAATTATTAACAAACATTTAAAATCTTAAACACTATCTTGCATACTTATATTAAAATAGAAAACGCTACTTTTGTGCGTTAAATACGAATTAAAAACAACAAATGGATATAGTTATCAAACTGTCTCAATTTCTATTGAGTTTATCTTTACTTATTATTCTTCATGAATTAGGGCATTTTATCCCTGCTAAATTGTTTAAAACTAGAGTCGAAAAATTTTATTTATTTTTTGATGTTAAATATTCACTTTTCAAAAAGAAAATCGGAGAAACAGAATATGGTATCGGATGGCTGCCGCTGGGTGGTTATGTGAAAATTTCTGGAATGATTGACGAAAGTATGGACAAGGAACAAATGGCTCTGCCTCCTCAGCCTTGGGAATTTCGTACTAAACCGGCTTGGCAACGTTTAATTATTATGCTTGGCGGTGTTACCGTAAACTTTATCTTGGCTTTTATTATCTATATCGGAATGGCATTTGCTTACGGAGATACTTATATTGCAAATGCTGACTTAAAAGATGGTGTGGCAATTGAAAATCCTGCTATGCTTAAAGCTGGTTTTAAAACGGGTGATAAAATTATTTCTATAGATGGTAAAGCTGTAGAGAATTTTGACAGCGACATGAACATGAATGTGATCATGGCTAAACATATTCTGATCGAAAGAGACGGAAAACAGCAAACTATTACAATGCCAACAGATTTTGTGGATCAGCTTTCTAAAACAGAAAAAGGAATGCTAATCGATATCCGCAGACCTTTTGCTATCGGAAAAGTTGGAGAAGAATCGCCAAACCAAAATTTGAAAGCAAAAGATTTGATTCTTTCTCTTAACGGACAAAAAGTTAAATATTTTGATGAAGCAAAAGCAATCTTAGCAGCTAATAAAGGAAAATCAATTTCTGCAGTTGTTTTACGCGATTTAAAAGAAACACCACTTACCGTGAAAGTTTCTCCAGAAGGAACTTTAGGTGTTTTTGCTGGTGGTTTAGACATGAAATCATTGGAGAAATTAGGATACTATAAAATAAGCACTAAAGAATATGGTTTCTTCGAATCTATTCCGATTGGTCTTGAAAAAGGAAAAGATCAATTAGTAGGTTACGGAAAACAATTGAAAATGATTTTTAACCCAGAAACTAAAGCTTACAAACAAGTGGGCGGTTTTGCGGCTATTTACAACATTTTCCCTAGTTCTTGGAGCTGGGAAGTTTTCTGGTCAATCACAGCTTTATTGTCAATTATGCTTGGCGTTATGAATTTATTGCCAATTCCGGCTCTTGATGGTGGACACGTAATGTTTTTATTGTATGAAATTATTAGCGGCAAAAAACCAAGCGACAAATTCCTAGAGAATGCGCAAATGGTTGGTTTTGTTTTACTTATTTCACTGCTACTATTTGCTAATGGTAACGACATTTACAAGGCCATTGTAGGCAAGTAAAAAAAAGTCAAAAAAAGAGTGGAAATGTTTTTGAGAAACTAAAAATAGTTTTATATTTGCACTCGCTAAAAAGAGCAACACTTTCCTCCTTAGCTCAGTTGGTTAGAGCATCTGACTGTTAATCAGAGGGTCCTTGGTTCGAGCCCAAGAGGGGGAGCAACTTTTTTTAGCAAACATATTAACCTTTTAAGGTGATTCCTCCTTAGCTCAGTTGGTTAGAGCATCTGACTGTTAATCAGAGGGTCCTTGGTTCGAGCCCAAGAGGGGGAGCAGAAAAGACTATCAGAAATGATGGTCTTTTTTTTGTTCAAATTCCAAAGTTTTAAAATTCCAAATTCCAATATTAGGATTGTTTATTTAACCGCAAAGGGCGCAAGGTTTTTACGCAAAGCTCGCAAAGCTTTTAAGCAGAGGACACGAAGAGTTTTTTTTTTTCGAGACTTAAATAAGAATCTATAAAGGAGATCGCAAAGGTTACCAATCTTTGTCGATATGCGAGTGTGATCCTTCGTTCCTCAGGATGACAAACTGTAGATAAAACAAAAAATTCGCAAAGTCTTATACAAAGCTTTGCGAACTTAATCTTTAGATTTAACTCAAAAATAATCTTAGCGAACTTTGCGTAAACCTTAGCGCCCTTTGCGGTAAAAAAACCTCACACAAAAAAAGCTCGCAGAGCTTTATAAACAAAGCTTTGCGAACTTAATCTTTAGATTTATCTCAAAATAAAAATAACCTTAGCGAACTTTGCGTAAAATCTTTGCGTTCTCTGCGGTTAAAAAAACACACAAAGAAAAACCCTATTTCATACTCAAAGTTTCACTCTTGAATCTTTTCATCAAAGTATTTGCTTTTTCATCTTCATTTATTGCTTTTAAAGACTGAGCATATCTATAATAATAAATAACATCCAAATCTTTGGCTTGGTCAAATAATTGGGTGTAATAGCCAGCTGCTGCGGTTAGATTGCCTTCAAAATAAAAACGGTCGGCTACTTTTTTAAGCATATCGACAGATTTATACCCTTTATCAATCACTTTTTCATAAGTGTCCACCATATTAACGGTTATATATTTTGAAGTTGAAGGCGCAGGAGCTGTAACTTCAACCTTAACAGGCGCTACAGAAGTATTCGCACTTGCAACAAGCGTTTTGGTTTCTATTGTATTTGGAGCAACTTTAGGTTTTCTTTTTACGTAATTCGGAATTACGGTTCTTGTATTATTAGGACCCAGATCGTAAGTATCGACCATGTCCAATTTTGAAACTTGGTAGGTAATAATTCTACCTCCAAAAAGTTTATTTATTCTTTCTTCTACATAATACGATTGAATTACCATATCATCTGTAGGGAGACTATCCGTCAATAATGTCGTTTTTCCAGGTGCTGGAGAAGCAGAGGCACTGTTTGTGCTCTGAGCAAAACAGCCGAGAGAAAATACGAACGCAAGTGTACATAAAATTGCTTCATACTTTTTCATGATTTTTTGAATAAAATTAATGCTCCTATTAAAAAACTCAGACTAAAGATACTGATTTTCTTTTACTTAGCTTTTATTCTGACCATGAATTACTTAGAAAGCCGATAAAGTACTTCTTTTTACACCTTTATCATTTTAACGCAGGCTTTTTGCACTTCTTCGTCTGAAAATGGTTCTAGCGCTTTTGCCAACATTTTACTGGTTCTAATGCAGCTTAACATTTTAATTCGCAACGAACGGCTGTCTCCTGATTCTGTTTCTAGAAGATGCTCAAAAATCTCGGTTAAGTATTCTGGATGATTTTTATATTCTCCGTCGAAACCAATATCTGATATCAATCTGGCTACCGATTCTATTATTTGGTTCTCATTGGCATTGCTTTCATTTTCTGTTTTCATGGCGTTTATTTATGATTTTGGTTACGAAAAATTATTGTACGAAAAATTGTATTTTTACCTCAGCTAAATAAACGATAGAATACATTCTAACAAAACATTGGGTTTGGTAATTCACCAAAAAAGATAGTCTTTTACCAATATCTTAATTTTTAAGGATTTTTAATATCTTTGATGTATGAGCACAGCAACAAAACCAAAACATATCGGGAGAAACATAAGCCGCATTCGTGAGCTTAGAGGAATGAAACAAGAAGCACTTGCCATTGCTATTGGCATGAGCCAACAGACGATTTCTAATATTGAAGGAAGCGAAACGATAGATGACGAAAAACTAAATGTCATTGCAGAAGCTCTTGGAGTTTCAGCTGAAGCAATTAAAAATTTTTCCGATGAAGCAGTTTTAAATGTTATTGGAAATACTTATACCAATAATGACATTGTAAATGCTGGGCTAAATTACAACTGCACTTTCAACCCTATTGATAAAATTGTAGAACTTTATGAGCGTTTAGTTCAAGCTGAAAAGGATAAAGTGGAGTATTTGGAGAAGTTGATGAAGGGGAAATAGGTTAATTATACTCTTAAATTTCTTAGTAATCCATGCAGATATGCATCACTAGCTCTTTCGATTAAATAATCAATGAAGGCTCTGTAAATTAATGCCCCAGGTCTTCCTTTAATTTTAAAAGTAGATTTCCAGTTTTTAAAATTAGATTTTAATTCAGTAATATTTTGAGCATGATTTAAATCGTTATCAGGATCTAATATATGCTCTTTATAGTCTGATTCCCATAGTGGAAAGACATCTTTTTTGAAATAATCATTATATCTGATTTCAATATTCATAATCGAATTCCAGTTTTGGAAAATATCATCCTCTAAAGGATCTATAGCTCCTATAATTAAACTCCAATCATCGTCTTTTAAATCGTTGCCATTAGGTTCATTAATGAAATTAAAAATAACTTTAAAACCACCATGTAATGAATAAGGATAGTATGATTTATTAAGTCTTGAATTATTTATTTCGTTAACAAGAATGTTTTTATTTCCTTTAGCTGGTCTCTGATTACAACCTTGGCCTATTGGGACTAAATTATTTAAATTTACAGATGCCATTGGGAAGAAATCCTTGCATAACCAATGATCTAGAGATAATCTAGCCTGTCCTTCAATATTAATAAAACTCTCCAATCCACAAAATGGACATACAACTACTTTATTTTTAATTATAAACCTATCGATAGTTTTTCTTAATGTATCATCAACATAAGTTTGAAAACCATGATAATTAATTGCGGTATTATATAAGTAAGAAAATAGACGATCTAAGCTGCCTCTTATTGTAAGAGGTAAATCAGTGATAATAATCATTGGTACTCCCAAGTTGTTATTACACAGATCTTCAATTTTATTTGTGTTCGTAAATGCTTCAATAATCCTTGATCTCGAGTTTGAATTATTTATTGCCTTGTATATATTAAAAATTTCTTCAAATTTATTTTTTAAATCAGTTGGAGCAAATACATCTATAGCCCAATTTGGGAATAGATGATCTCCAAAATCCTGTGATTCTTCTAATAGGGAAAAGAATTTTTTAGGGATATTTTGAATGAGACCTAATCTGCTATTAGTTTTTTCAATCGATACTATCATCCTTTAAATCTAATTTTTCATATATTTTTTTATATAAAAATTGTTTTGTACTTGATTCCCCAAATTTTTCTATTGCAAATTGGAGTTCTTTGATAGTACCATTATCTATAACATCTTTTAGTTCTTCAAGTGATTTATTAGATATAAGATTTGTTTTAAAGAAATTTTTAAGAATATAATCAACGCTGGAACCATAAGTTTTGAAGCCCAATTGAGAAGCTTTTTTTGCTTCAAGGAAGTCATGATCTTTCTTAAAAAATATTACATTGTCCGGCATGCAATCAGAGATAATAAAGGGAGAATGTGAAGTCAATAATATATCTTTCAATGCATGAATATTGAATTTATCATTATTTTCATTTATGTTATTCCCAGCAGTTATACTATCTTGTAAAATCTTAATGAATTTTGCCCTCCAGCTTGGATTAAAGTGGGTTTCTGGTTCGTCAAGGAGGAGCAAGCTTCTCCTCTCTTTAAGCATTAAACAAATGCCTAAAGTATGTAAGAACTGATGTTCTCCATCTGAAAACTCTCGTAATAACAATTCTTTAGGAGTGATTTCTCCTTGAATATTTTTTATTATATAAAAGTCTTCAAAGAAGAAGACATTCCCTTTTGGTGTTTGCGGAGGGATTTTCCAATCAGTATAGAACCCTTTTGATTTATAAACTTCTTCTTTGGATTCTATTGATATTGAATTTGCATTAAGCTCATATAGCACTTGAAAGAAACGGAATAGTTCAAATGAAGTCGGAAAATATTTTCTAAAAATTTGTTTTATATTTTCATCAACATGAAAATCCAGTATTAAAGTAGAAAATAGACCTTCTCGAGATTCAGATCGGCTAGGTTCAAATTCTTGATAAAATGAGGCGCATTTTTTTAAATTATCAATAATTTTAGGAATATGTTGTAAAATAGGAACAGCTTCTGTTCTTTCGTCGTCCACATATAAAGATTGTAGATTTAAATTCATTCGAAAGCTTTTTAATCCTAAAATCCCCAGTTCTTCTCTAATTGGTTTTAAAGTCATTTCATCTTCATATAGAAGACAAGATAGCAAAACTGCTTGACTCATATCACTATCAATATAGATTAAACTATTCTCAGGTTCTTCATATTTATAACCTCTAATATAGTCTTCTCTATATTTATCATAATTTATTAAACGACTTTTCCTAAAAGGAAGACTTAATATTTCATTTTCTCCCGAAGAGTAGCCAACTACAATATCAGGCAAGTAATTTTTGCCTTCAGCTGCTTGCGGAAATTGTTTGTCAAATCTCGGACTTAGAGAAATTGATTTCCTTTTTTCTTTTTTTGTAAAAGGATAAGATTGTCTGTACATTTCAGGTCTTTTACCTACCTCTTTTACAATACTTATTTTTTCATAATAATCTAATGAATATGGATGCCCATTATGCTGCCCAATTAAATATTCTAATGTAAAAGCATCTGGATTGCAATCTTCTGCTCTAAAATGCTTTTCAAAATTTTTAGGTTTGAATTTTGCAACGCAAGATTCTAAATGAAAAAATATATTGGCTAGTGCCTCTAATACATTAGATTTGCCACTACCATTTAGTCCAGCTAAACAAAAAGGATTAAATGAATCCATTGTAGAAACTCCTTTTTCGTCTATTTCATCAAAACCGTCTGTAGTATAAAGATTATGAAAGTCAATTTTGAAACCAGAATGTAGGCTTCTAAATTGCTTCTCTTTTGGTAGTTCTCCTATTTCAAATTTAAGTAATTTCATATTAGAGCTAGCCTTATGCTTGATGTTTTCTCATCAATTACTTGTATTACTCTTCTTTTCTCCTCACTTTCATTCATCAGTTGAAATGCTATCGATTTTGCTTTATCGTAAAGTTCTTTTTCTTTAAAATCTTGATTGTTTAGTCTATCAATCAATTTTTGTAGATAAGCAATATCTCCAGTTATATCTTGTATATCATTTTCCTTTTTTTGTAAATCAATTTCATTAATTAATGCATCTAATTCAAAATCAATATTAAAATTTAGTTGATCATTAAAAGCCTTTTGAATAAGAGAATTAAATAATTCTTTCAAATTTTCAATTGATTTTACATGTAACGATTTATTTTTTTAATGTTTAAAAAATATTTTTCAAATTCTTTTTGTCGACTAAAAGAGCTTTTTGGAATTGGGAATTGACTCACTTGTTTTTTATTAACGGTAGCGATGCCTGTTGTTTGTTTTGCTTGTCTTAAAAAATAATATTTGCCAAACTCACTACTAATTAAATACATTAGCCAATATGATGAATATTTTGTTAAATCTTTGATTCTAAGCCTATAAAGATGATTTTGATATATATATTTATTTTCTTCTAGTTCCCATACAGATCCTCTGCCTAATTTATCAGGATCTCCTCCTTCTGTTATTAGTAAATCTCCTTTTAGAATGTTATAATTGCTAATTTCTCTTTCTGTAGCACTAATATATTTTATTTCTTTTAAATCAAAATATCCATCTTGTGCATTAGCCACACGTAGATAAGGTACGTCTATGGTTTCTTTTTCTTTAGTTTTTCTACCTTTGGTCAATCCTGAGTTAATTGACACTATGTCATTCAAATTAGTTTTGCTTTTTTTAAAGTTAACTAATTCATTTTGAAACATTTCTAAAAATTTCGCTCTTGTTAATTCATCAAGTACTTTAATGCTATCTTCTCTTTTTTTTATTATTGAATTAGCTTTATCTAATACGGCAACAATTTTATTCTGACTTTCAATAGAAACAATAGGAATTTCTATATTTTCAATATATTTCTTAGATATATGTTTTAAACCCGCGCCTTTAAAGCCTCTTTCTATTAGATGTATATTTCCAGTTAAATAATAATAAACATATTTAATATTTATTTCATGTTCTCCATATGTGCTTTTTGCAACAATACAATCAGTAGAAGTTGAAAAAGGTTCTTTACTATAATGAACACTTGCACTTCCTCCCGTGCCAAAAATTAATGCTTCATCAAAATATTGAGCTTTATTAATTTTTTTTTTGAGTATTGAGCTTGAAGTGAAAAAAGAAAAGTTTCCTTCATCTAATCCATCTCCTGCCTTAATTTTTGAATTGGGTAAGAAATCAAATAATGATATAAACTTCTTTGTGATCATCCTATTAAATTATTTAATTCTTTCAATTCTTTTAATATATCATCCTCAAGCAAAATTAACTTAGCTAGAATTTCTTTTGGAGGATCATATGTTTGTTCTACATAAACATATTCTTTGTAACGATTATAGCTTAAATCTAAATCGTTTTCTTGTATTTCAGAAATCGGAACATAAAAATGACTTTTTCGATCCTTCATTTTTATTTTATTCCTTTTTTCGAAATTATTGACAGTTTCCGGTAAAGGAAAATCTTTTAATCGTCTTCTATTATCATCAAGAGAATATCCGTCACTGTTAAGTTCATAAAACCAAACATTTTGAGTATTCCATTCTTTACTATCTTGCTCGATTTTTGTAAAAACTAAAATTGCAGTTTTTACACCTGTATAAGGTTTAAAAGTTCCACTTGGTAAAGAAATTACAGCCTCTAAATTGTTATCTTTGAGTATAATTTCTCTGGTCTTTTTTTGAGCATTTAAACTACTAAATAAAACGCCTTCAGGTATAATAACAGCAGCTTTTCCTCCTGTTTTAAGCATTGAAGAAATTCTATCTAAAAACAACAATTCACTTGATGAGGTATCAACTCTTAAATTAGGGTTTAAATCATCTTTATCTAATTTTCCAGTAAAAGGTGGATTTGCAAGGATAATATCATAACAATTCAACTCACTATATGATTTACTTAAAGAATCTTTATAATCTATTTTTGGATTATCGATTCCATGCATAATGAGATTCATCAATCCTAGACGAACCATAGTAATATCAATGTCAAATCCATAAAAACTTTTATCAATAATAGATTTAGTTTTAGTATTTAGCAATGATGAGAATGCACCAATTTCAAAACCATCTTCATCTTTTTCAATTTTTACATCTTTATCTTTTTTTGCTAAATCGGTTAATATATATTGAAAAGCACCTAGTAAAAAACCAGAAGTTCCACAAGCTGGATCTGCTATTTTATCTCCTAGTTTTGGTTTGACAAGTTCAGCCATTAATTTTATGATATGTCTTGGTGTTCTAAATTGACCATTTTTACCTGCCTGAGCTATTTCACTTAGAAGCATTTCATATACATCACCTTGAATGTCTTGAAAATTATGTCCACCTTCTTTAGCATCTTTTTCAATTTCAACAAAAATTTCATCAATTTTATTGACTGCATCGGCCAAAAGAGAGGGTTTTTCAATAATAAAAACCGCATTAGACATATACTTTGTGAAAGTTGAGTCCTCACTATTCAAAGTTTTAATAAATTGAAAAACGTTATAACGTGTATGCTTCAATAAATCTTCATTTGATTCTAACTTACTAAAATTACTCCATCTTAATTCTGTTTTTGGTCTCTGAATTTTTTTCTTTGATTTTTTTTCAGACTCAGTTTCATTTAGAATAAATTCAGGGGTGTATGTTCCTGAAAATTTTGACAAATATTTTTTTCCTTCTTTAGTTGCTTCACTTTCTCTTTGTTTTTCTATCTCATCTAATCTTTTCATGAATAACAAATAAGTGATTTGTTCTATTGCAGATAGCGGGTTTGCAATTCCACCTCCCCACAGTACAGTCCAAAGACTATTAATTAATGACTTTAGTGCAGGATTGTTATGTAGCATATTATTGTTCTTTTGTACTTTAAATTATATAAATCTAGTTCTTATTTAAAAACTAATCGATTATGCAAAATATAATTATCTAAAGATAAATCTTTTAAAATTTTATCAATTGTTTTTACATGAATTAAAAAAAAATATTTTTTCATGACAAATCTATTCCATTTTTCATTAAATAAAGGGATTTCATACTGAAATCTATCTAAAATTTCATTAGAATATTCAGATATCAAATTTTAAGCTGAAACAAAAAAAGCACCGCAATCTTAATGATTACGGCGCTTTTCTGTTTTCTGTAAAACTATCAGGATAATTAAACCCCTAATTTCTTAGCAATTTCAGCAGGAATACCTCCTTTGTTTACTAGTAATGCAGTAGTTTTATATTTTACGAAGTTCTTAGTTACAAACAAGAAACCTTTGTAGTCGTTTGTTTCTCCCCAAGAATTTTTTACGATATAGTATTCTTTTCCAGTTTGATCTTTTGCAAGACCAATAATGTGCATTCCGTGGTCGTCTGTTGTTGTGTAGTTATCAAACGCAGCCTGACGCATTTCTGGAGTAATTTCTGGTTCAGCTTTTGGTCCGTTAAACATGTCTGCTTTTTCTTCAGCCGTCATGTCGTCGAATTTTTTAGTTGCTACGTAAGCTACACCGTTTTTCCAGCTAAAGCTTTTCTCGCTAACATCTGTTGCCCAAGCTACAGTATATCCTTTTTTAAGCGCATTGTCGATAACGTCTGTCATATCGTTCAATTTTACGTTGTAAACTTGATCCAATGACCAGTTGTCTGGCACCATCATAGTTGTTTTTTGGTAGTAAGGCGCATTTGTAAAAGATGACATTTCTACATAATCATCTGGGTTAATTCCTACTACTTCTTTAGCAAAAGATTGTGGCGTATAGTTTTTTCCTTTGTATGTAAAGTTTTCTGGCACTTTTCCTAAGTAAGAATCAATAACAGCAGAATATGCTTTTTGCCAGTTTGGAGTCAATTCTCCGTTCGGGTTTTTCACCACTGCTGCCAAAACACCTTCGATAAGAGCGCTCATTTCGGCAAATTTGTTTTTGTCTGTTCCGTAGTTTAATCCTGTATAAACTTCTCTTGGCACAGTTCCGTATTTTTTGTACATATTAATTACATCGTGAAGAGCTCCTCCATCTCCAAGCGTAATGGCTCCGTGCATACGAACATAGTTAATACCTTTTTCTACATACACGTTTCTTGCAGAATAAATTTGAGAAAGCTCAACAGGCTGTTTTCCTAAACGAATCATTTCTGACTCTAAGAATGAGTTTGTTGAGTAGCTCCAGCAAGTTCCAGATGATCCTTGAGATTTTACCGATGTTGTTCCTAGGTTAATTACTTCTGTAAATTTGAAGTTCTCTTTACTTTTGTCGCTAGCATTTAGTTTAAGTGAATTTACTAAAATGTCTTGCGCAAAACAGCCTGCAGTTCCAGCCAAAAATATTGAAGCGGCAAACACTGATTTGAATGAAAATGTATTCATAAGTTATGTTTAAGATTTACTAAAATTAGTCTCAAATGTTTCCAATTTGTTACAAAACAATTAAATATTATACAATTTGTGTAATGTTTAGTTGTTAATATTTTCTTAATGGGCCTGATTATTAAGATATTTAACACAAAAAACCTCGATACAGGAGCATCGAGGTTTTTTATTTTACAAACAACTTCTTACAAGTTTTTTCTGTTTCTTTATTTATCGCATCCAGTTGCTACCAAAAACGATATAGTAAGCCCATTCTTCTGGCCCTTTGGCAACGTCTACTCCCATACGGAGTTTAAATTTTCTGGCAATGAGATATCTAAAACCTGTTCCGTAACTGTACACAACGGGTTTGGCAAAAGCTTGATCCCAATCGTTAAAAGCGCTTGCGAGACCTCCATAGCCCATGAGACTCCATCTTCGGTACAAATCCCATCGAAATTCTAACTCGCTCACAATACTGGTGTTTCCCATATATCTGGCTGCGGGAATTCCTCGCATATTAATTCCTGGTTTTAAATAAAAAGGCGGACTTCCCAACGCCTGCTCCCCTTCAATCCTTAGTCCGCCAATTAGAGTTTTCGCCAACGGATAATATCCAATTGCCGATAAATTGATACGCCATGCCTGATAATCGCTCCCCAATGCTTTATCAGACCAGAAAAAATCGGTTTGGATTCTTATTCCTTTATCTGGCGTAAATATGTTGTCACGTCCGTCAAACTGAAGCGCGGCGCCAAGCTGACTTATCGTGCTTTTAATATCTTTTGGATCAACAAATGGCGGCGGAAGATTAAAATCGGGCAGATTTATTTTAGAATTTAAAAATAAGTACTGCGGTCCTGCGCTCCATTTTGCATTATTAAATTGTTTGAGCCATTGCGTGTAAAAAATAGTCGATTTAAAATTGAGTTTAAATTCTTCGTCTTTCCGATTCGGAAGATTATTGGCATAAAATGATAAATTCATATCGCCGTAAGCTGCAAAAGCACGATACAATATTTTTGGCTTTACCAATGTTGCCGAACGAAAAGCTCCTGCCAACCAGCTTTTATTGGCCGTATACATTCCGATTCCTCCCGTAATGTCTGGATTTATAAATCGTTTTTTACCGTTTTCATCCACAACAGGAGCACGTTTTTTTAGGAAAACTGGCGCAACAGCACCTCCAAATCCTCCAACGGCGGGTTCTGTAATAATGGTGGGCACGACTATGAATCCGTTGGCATAAATTAGAAAGTCGCTCAAATCGAAAGCGCCATCTAAAGAATCTTTCATAACGGTATGATGCTTCTGTGCATTTAAAACATTAAACGATACTACTATCCAAAGTAAAAACAGGACTTTTTTGTGTATTGTTTTTTTGTTTTCCATAGAATGTTATCGTTTATATTCAAACTCACCTCTTAAAAAAAATAGAAACTACCGCTAGTATTAAACTCATGTATTCCGAAGTACGACTATTTAAAGTAATACGCGTTTGTATGCTCCGGATTTATTCGAATGGTTTTAAAGTATTCTGAAGGAGATTTTCCGGTGTGTTTTATAAATGCCCTAAAACAAGTAGTTCGAGATTTAAAACCAGAACCCCAAGCCATGCCTTCTAAAGACAAATCTTTCCATTCTGGATCGTTTATTTTGTCTTTAAAATACTCTATCCTTTTGAGGTTAACGTAATCCTGAAAGTGAAGCCCAAATTCAGAATTAATCAAATTGGATAAATGGTGCACAGATATTCCGGTTTCATCTGACAAATCTCTGATTACAAAATCTTTTTTTAAGAATAGATGCTGAGAGTTCAAAACATGATCTAGCTTTAAAAGATATTCTTCTCTTTTTTCGAGCGTCAGTTCGTTTGTTATCGGAATTGTATTCTTAGTTTCTTTTGTTTTTACCTCTATTGTATTATCAACAACAAAATCGAAGGTTTCTTCTTGATCATGAAAAATATGAGGTCTGAAATAAAGCCAGCCGACCGTAAAAAACAATACAGAGGAAATAAGCACATAACAAGAAAGGTCTGTTGCATCTATTTTTCTTAATAGGAAGTGATGAACAAAAAGCGCCGAAAATAAAAACAGAATCATGAGATTATACACTCTAATCCAGTTAATTACTTTAATTTGATGAAATTGGTTTCCTCTAAATTTTTTCAGATCATAGTTTAAAATCAACATGGTTTGAAAAAAGACATAGAAAAGCCAAATCGTCAGGGTTAAAACAGAAAATGGATTTTTGATTAATTCTGCAATATAATCGACCGCTTTTATATTGGTATGGCTTCCAACATAAACAATTAGCGTTAAAAAGAAATAGATCACAAAAGGCATAAAATGCAGCCAATCGTATTTTCTAAAACTTTTATTTAATGATAAAATGTTTCTAACATATAAAAAAGAGCATGGAGCGGTTAAAAATATAAACGCTTTTGTGATAGTAAATAGATCTGGGAAATTTTTAAATAAGTTGGCCGACAGATAAAAATTGTAGATACTTACTACCGCCAAACTCAATAAAAACATTCCTAAAAAGAAACTTTTTGAATAGTTTTTTTTGGAAAACAAAACCATAATTGAAGTTGCCAAACCTGCAATTGTGGCAATAAAAAAGAAAAGTGAGAGTAATATATCGATCATTTTTTTAAGTTTAATTTGCGTGGGTATTATTTTTTCTTAAAATCTTAAAAATAGAATACGATGGGGGCGTATGGAGAAGTAGAAATAATTGTACTTGCCGTACTTTCGGCAAGTACAATTATGTATCAATTATTTTTTAACTGCTCCGGGAGGGAAACCAGCTAATATTTTTTTGATTGCATCGTTGATGAATTGTTCTGGATTATCTGGTTTGCTGTCAATTTCGGCATTTCCGATTCCTTGCCAAACCAGTTTATCGGTTTTTGTAGATACGATATCTATTACCAACGAGCCGTCAACATAATCATAGCTGTTGAATGTTGTGGTACCGCCGCCCATCATGGCACCGCCGCCCCAATATCCGTATGGACGATACATTCCGCCATAGCCATAAAAATTAGTATCGGCTGTCACTTGGGTTTTGTTTTTTAATATCGAAACCGCATTTACTTTTAAATCAGGATTGCTAGATTCTGTAAATCCTTTTGCGAGCATTTCATTTCGGATTGCTTTTGCAACACGATCAACATTTAACTGATTTACTTGGCCTTGCTGTGCTTTTAAATCATACACCGCAAAAGTTTTGTATTCGCTGAAGTTCGCAGCATGATCATAATCAGTTGTAACTTTTACAGTTGGAGAGCAGCTGTAAAACAAACCCAAAAATAAGATTGGGATTATACGAAGACTTGTTCTTTTAATATTCATGTTGTGGTATTTATTAAATTAATAATTAAATCAGTTTAACTCGAATGTATTAAAGTCATAAAAATCTTGAACGAAGAGGAAAGCATCTAAATAATTGTAAAAAATACACAAGTACCTATTAAACAGTTACTTAGACCACTATCAAAGATAAATCATTTTATTTAATTAACAGTATTAAATAAATAAAATCTTACTTTATCCTTTTTCTGAGGTGTTGTATGCAAGATTTTCACATTTTTTTTTTTGCCAAATTTTACTCTTTGGCTACCCTAAATTTCACCCGCTATAGGAAGTTTACCATGTTTTATTGCTTCTAGCATTTTATTATAATCCAATTCATTTTGATTAGCATATAAAAGCGAAAATTCCGAAATAGCATCGGCAAATTCGTCTGATTCTCCAATATACCCTGAAATCATGGAAGGGTCTCCCGAACGCGCATGAGCTCTTGCAAGTGCCCATCCGCAAGCTTTGGCATATTCTGCCATGTTTTTGGGTTTCATAACTTCTAGAACCGGCTTTATTTTGGCATCTCTAAGCTGTCTGATATAGAAGAATCTATCTTTACTATCGTTTGTCCAGCCTAAAAACATATCTGATGCAGACTGCATAAGCTTTTGTCCCATCACAATACGTTCTCCCTGATGGATATATTTTCCTTTAATTTTTACATTTTCTTCGAGCACACTTTTTCTGGCTTCTTTGAACTGCAAAAAAATAGGTTCGCCTGTAGCAGACATTAGCAAACTGATCCCGCAAAGTGTTCCAACACTTCCTACACCTACCACTTTTATGACAATATCATGAAGTTTATACCTGCTTAGCAAAATCTGCTTTTCTTCTGAAAGAGATTCTATATATCTTTTATGAACAATTTCTCCTTCTTTAGCAACCAGTTTTTCGAGATCTCCGCTCGGGTGAAATATTAAAGGCGGATCATCTTTTATGCGTGCTCTGGCTCCATCAAAATATGTCATTTTTGCAAACTCCTTTTCGTGAGCGGTATATTCTGAAGCTTTTTTTATTCTCTTTTGTTCAAACTCTTTTAGTTCCTTATCATGCCCTAATTCTATGAGCTCTGCCAAATCGATATCTGCATACCAAATTTGAAGCGCCGATAATTTACTGTAATCCAACATATGGCGCTTATAACTATCAGCAACATGCCAGGCAAACTCTTTACAATTTTTATTGGAGAATTTTCGCCATCTTCCTGCAATCACAAAACTGGCTGCCAGTCTTTTTACATCCCATTCCCACGGTCCAGGAAAGGTTTCGTCAAAATCATTTATATCAAAAACCAATTTGCGTTCTGGAGTTGCAAATCCGCCGAAATTCATTAAATGGCAATCACCGCAGAGCTGTAAATTTATTCCCGATACAGCAGTATGAGCTAAGTCGGCTGCCATAATCGCGGCAGCTCCTCTATAAAATGCAAAAGGCGATTCCATCATTCTGCTATACCGAATTGGCACCAGACTTTCAACTCTTCCCACACTGGTTTGAATTAAAATATCTACAGGATCTTTTCTATTTTTAAAAGAATTCCATTCCTGATGTTTTGCTAAAGGCATTTTTTTTCTAATCGAAGCGCCTTTTTCATAACGCTGCGCCTTTGATGCAATAGGATCAAACTTAATTTCGTCTGTATTTTTAAGTACATCAGCCATTCTTGATAAAATATTATGATCCAGGAAACACAAAAGAAATTACAGCTCTCAAGCCCCAATCGGGTTTTATGGACTGATGTCCGACAATTGGAATAAGTGGTTGAACTGAAAACTGTACCACTTGGTCACCAAATTTGGTAATACCCCCCATCATTGGGTTTAAAGAGATTAAAGTAGTATTTCCTTCCCAGTTTTGGGTAATTTCGGCATTTACGCCCCAGTTGGCACCACTTTTATAACTGTGCGAAAGAAATATCTGGGTGTAAAACTGATTAAAATCGGCACGGTCAGAGGCTCCAGCTACAGACCAGATCTGATTGGCAATAAAACCAACTGAAAGGCCTTTGCCCTGATGCATTACTAAAACGCTTGGTCCGACACCAAATTTTTCTGTTCCTAATAATTTATCTGTAGCCGTTGGTACTAAAAATGCTGGTCCTACTCCATAGATTATTTTTTCAGTTTTTGGAGCAAAAAATGCTGTCACTGTGGCATCGCTCAAACCAAATTCGTGTGTATTTAATCCAGTTATATTTCGCTGATCTACAACCGGCAAAATCCATCGGCTTATTAAGTTTAGGTTGTCACTCAATTTAAATGGAATAACGGGCTGAATATTAACCGTATATTTGACGCCATTGTATGGTCCGATTCCATAATTCAAATTATTCTGAAGTGGCACACTAATTAAACTCGCCACTGGATTTGCCAATTTATCAGCCAGTTCCTGAGGACTATTTCCTGGTTTATGTTCTTCTTGAGCATAAGAACTATAGCTTACAACGAAAGAGATTGTACCCAATAGTAATCTAATAAATTTATGAAACTCCATAGGCGTTCTTTTAAAATTTTGTAAACATTTTAAAATCAAAATGAAACAGCCAACCAATAAACTGTTTCACTTCAATTTTAACTAACTCAATCTAATTGTCTGCAAAAACTTTTTTCCAGTCTTTCTGCATATCTACCACATGCCATTTGTTTTTTGCAGCGGCATTTAATGAAGCATTATCCTTTTCTTGATATTTGTATTCTCTTATTGAATCATTATGATTTACAAGCAGTTGAAATGACGGATATTTATTTCCCTGCGAATAGGTAAGCATCGCAATATCTCCTGCTCCGCCTTCATTACCGCAGGCAAAAACAGGTCGCTTACCAATATGCAGCTGAATGCCTACTGGTTTTCCTTCTTTATCATTAAAATGGTCTAAAGCTGTTTCTCTCTGTACGACATTTTTAGCTTCATCATATTTGTATTTAAAAGAAGTTCCCACCACTTGATCTTTTGGAATTCCGTAAAAATCTTGAGATATTGCTCTTACCACCTCTATTGTTCCGCCAGTAACGATGTACGTTTTAAATCCGTTTGCGCGTAAATAATTTAGTAATTCCAATTGCGGCTGATAACGTATTTGTTTCACTGGAACATTTTTACCAGGATATTTTGCGCTTTTAAAGAAATCATTAACTGAAGCTTCAAATTCATCTTCGGTCATCCCGGTATGAGTTGCCGCAACCAGTTCTATAAGTGCTTTATCGCCCCCCTTTTCAAAAAAGGTTTTGTCTTTTTCTATTACCGCTTTAAAAGGCTGTTTTTGGGCTAATTCTGGTTTGGCTTCTACCATTTTCTGCACTTTATAAAAAGCAAAAAGTTCCTGTACATAAGGCTTTTCAGCCCATAAAGTTCCATCGTTATCAAAAGTCGCAATTCTATATTCTTCTGGAATAAAATCTGGACTTCCTTCTTTTGTTACTTTTTCAACATAAGCAATTATATCGCTTTTTAAGGCTCCGTCATTCCAGCTTGGCAAAGGGTCTCCGCTTGCAATAGTTTCCGTTTTTTTACTCTCTGTGTTTGGAGAAGTTATTGTATCTGATTTTTTACAGGAAAAGCAAAACAAAACTGCGAGAGACAAAATGTATATATTTTTTCTCATGGTGTTTATTTTATTAAGAGATTCAGATCTTATTTATCTGAATCTCTTTTTGATTAATTTATTTTTTCTTTTTTGAAGCTGCCTCTTCTTCTTTCACTTTTGGTAAAATGTTTTTCTCAACATATTCCCTCGCTTTTATATCTTTTATTGCGTCTTCCATGATAGTATAAGCAGAGAAACTTGGCGGGATTGATCTTGGAGGATATTCTTTAAAGGTTTCTGCAAATACCGTCACATCATATATAGCGCCATATACCATCTGTACATGATTCATTACCCAATCCCAATATGTATTTGAGGTTATATCGGCTCTCTCAAATGGGTCTTGGTATAGATTGAATATTTTCTGTAAACGCAATTTAGTAAAAGGCTCACCCCAAACTCCCAATGTTCCTTGCATACGCTGTTCTGCAAAAACATATTTATAATCTCCTTCTCTTAAACCAACCAAAAGACCATCATCATCTGTATAGAAGAATTTGTCTCTGGCGCTTTTTTGTGTTTTTCCTAGTAAAAAACTACTTTGGTCATAACCATCTAAATGCACTTTATAATTTTTACCGTTAGCACTATATCCTTTTAAAAGTTTGTTAACTATATCTGGTTCTCCTGCAATAGAAGCCAAAGTTGGAATCCAATCGTTGTGACTCATCAATTCGTTAGTGATTCCTGGTTTGATATGCCCTGGCCATCTCACGATACAAGGTACACGGAAAGCTCCTTCCCAGTTAGTGTTTTTTTCTGAACGGAATGGAGTCATTGCCCCATCAGGCCATGTGTTCATATGAGGGCCATTGTCTGTTGAATAGATTACAATTGTATTATCAGCAATTCCTAAATCATCCAATGCTTTTAAGATACTTCCAATAGTTTCGTCATGTTCGATCATACCATCAATATATTCACTGTCTCCGTGAGTATATCTCCCTCTATGCTCTTTTCTAACGTGCGTACGAAGATGCATACGAGTAGCGTTGAACCAGCAGAAAAATGGTTTTCCAGCTGCACTTTGTCTCTTGATATAATCAATTGCTGCTGCTGAAGTCTCATCATCTATCGTTTCCATTCTTTTTTTAGTAAGTGCTCCTGTATCTTCAATTTTTTGTTTGCCTACTCTTCCAAAACGAGGATCTGTTGTTGCATCATCGACATTTGTAGCTGTACATTTCAGAACGCCTCTAGGACCAAATTTTTTCAGATATTCTGGATCTTTAGGATAATCTGGTAATTCTGGTTCTTCTTCGGCATTTAAGTGATACAGATTCCCGAAAAATTCATCAAAACCATTTACTGTTGGAAGATTTTCATTACGATCTCCCACGTGATTTTTACCAAATTGTCCGGTTGCATAACCCAAACTTTTCATGATTCCACCAATTGAAGGATCTAGCTGGCTCATGCCCATTGGCGCACCCGGATATCCCACTTTTGTAAGTCCTGTACGAAGACCATGCTGTCCTGTTAAAAAGGCCGCACGCCCTGCTGTACAGCTTTGTTCTCCATAATAGTGTAAAAAACGCAATCCTTCATTGGCCAACTTGTCTATATTAGGAGTGGTATACCCCATAAGGCCATCACTATAAGCACTAATATTAGTTGTTCCAATATCATCGCCCCAAAGCACCAAAATATTGGGTTTCTTACTTTGTGCAGTAACAGAAACACCAGATAAAAATAGTATTGCAAATAACTTTATGGCATTTATAAATCCGCATTTTAATTCGATTTGTTTCATGATAAAAAAAATTCGTTAGTAATTCTTATGTATGAGTTTGAAAATCCAAAAAAATAAATGGGAAATAGTAATTTCCAAAAAAACGCTTTTACATCAATGTTGCATCTTTTCGATATGTTTCAAATTCATTTTATATTAAAAATTTGAAACATGATATTTTAACTTTTTCTTAAGTATCTCAAAATTAACTAATAAAAGAGCGAACAATCGTATTTATTCGGCATGAGCTTGTTTCATTTTATAAAATGAAACAAGAAAATTGGAGAATCTGCAACAAAATGTTTCATTTTAGAAGATGAAACACATCAAACCGCCAGAAAATTAATCAGTTATGTTTTTATTGAAAAACGGCAAAAAAGAAGTTATTAATCGTCAAAAGATTTTTTTTGAATAGACGATTTTTAAATTTTTAGTAAAATGAAACAAAAAATTCTTTTTTTTGTCTCAAATTTTATCAGATTATTAAAAAAATTATAGATCCAAATTTTCACTAAAGACAAAATATAAATAGCGAAATCAGTTTTAATTTTTTAAAGACTCTTTAAAAACAAAAAACCGCTTAAAAAAATTAAGCGGTCTTTTTAAAATTATTTGAAGAAGTTGTTATTCGATTTCAGAAACTCTCATCGTATTAACCATCCCTTTATCTTTAATTGGCATTGCAGCAAGGTTAATTAAATAATCACCTTTTTGTGCATAACCTTTGTCAACTGCAATTTGATTCACATCTGTTACAGTATCGTCTGTACTTTCTTCATTATCATAGTAGAAAGATTTAACTCCCCATAATAAATTCAATTGTGTTAAGATTCTTCTGTTTGAAGTAAATACTAAAATATGAGCTGTTGATGGTCTCCAAGCTGAAATTTGGAAAGCTGTGTAACCGCTATTTGTCAAGGTACAAATTGCTTTAGCTTCGATTTCATTTGCTAATAAAGCCGCTTGGTGGCAAACCGTTTTAGTAACAAAACGTTTCGTTTTAATTTGCGGTGTATTTTGAGGCACTTGAATAAGCGGAGAGTTTTCTACAGCTTCGCAAATTTGTGCCATTCTTTGAATAACTTGTACTGGATAGTTTCCTGTAGCAGTTTCTCCAGACAACATTACAGCATCTGCACCATCCATTACTGAGTTAGCAACGTCATTTACCTCTGCTCTCGTTGGAGTTAAACTTGTAATCATTGTTTCCATCATTTGAGTAGCAACGATAACTGGAATTCTAGCCGTTTTAGCTCTTCTGATCAAATCTTTTTGAACCAATGGAACTTCGTGAGCTGGAAGCTCAACACCAAGATCTCCACGAGCCACCATTAAACCGTCGCAGTATGCTACAATTTTATCCATGTTCTCAAGAGCTTCTGGCATTTCAATTTTAGCAATGATTGGAATTTTATATTCAGAATGCTTAGCAATTAATTCTTGTAAATCTTGCAAATCGCGAGGAGTTTTCACAAATGAAAGTGCGATCCAGTCTACTTTTTGTTCGATTGCAAAAATAGCATCTGCAATATCTTTCTCTGTTAAAGCTGGTAAAGAGATTTTTGTATTTGGAAGATTAACTCCTTTTTTAGATTTTAATTCTCCGCCTTGAATAACTTTAGCAACAACTTCAGTTTTTTTATCTGTAGAAACAATTTCAAAAATAAGTTTACCGTCATCAAGCAAGATTCGTTCTCCTGGGTTAACATCATTTGGGAAATTCTGATATTTCATGAACACTCTTTTTGATGTTCCGATAATATCTTCGGCAGTTGTAAAAGTGATTTCATCTCCATCGTTTACAACAGTACCTTCTTCCATTACACCAACTCTAAGTTTTGGTCCTTGCAAATCTCCTAAAATTGCTGTCGTGTAACCAAACTCTTCGTTTAAGCCTCTAATGATATTAATTCTTTCTTTTACTCCTTCGTAATCTGCATGCGAAAAATTGATTCTAAACACATTAACACCTGCATCGATCATATCTTTAATGATCTCTCTTGTACTACAAGCGGGGCCAAGTGTAGCAACAATTTTGGTTTTCTTGTTTGTTAGCATTTTTTTTAAAAAATTAGATTGTTTTTTGATTTTATTTTGTCTGTATCAACGGCATAAATAGCCACAATACTTTCTATTGTGTTTAATTTTTGTTGAATTTCTGAAAAATTAAGCGCCTCTTCGCCATTATCAATTTTCAAGAAAAAATCGACTTTTTTGAATTCAGGAAGTAAATGAATTGTTGTCGAAACCTCACTTGTTTCATTAGAAAACAAATTCTGGAAATCATTTGTACTCACAGAAATGATTTCATTTTTATTCTGAATTAAATTCCAGGAAACAGCTTTTTCTTCATCATAATAATAGAATCTCGAAAAATTTGCTTCACCTTCCTTAGTCTGAGCATGGATCTCGTTTTTGCTCTTACTTAAGTTGATCGGAAGGATTTTATTGATAAAATAGGCTAATCTATAATCTTCTAATGAAGTATGAATTGCCATTAAATAATAATCAATTTCGTCAAATTCGTCTAAATCCAATTTATGAATAGCCATGTCTTGAAAAATCAAGTTGTAAATATACTATTTCTAAACGGAGCATCAACAGTTATGACATGCTTGTTTTGTTAAATTATAAACGAAAACGATGTAGCCTTGTGAGAGTTACAACATTTTTGCAGCTATTTCTTGTCAATTTTTTCTTGAAACGCAAAATAAGCTCTCTGCGATGCTTTTTCTTCTGCTTTCTTTTTTGAAGTTGCTCGCGCTCTTGCGACAACTTTATCATCAATACTCAATTTAACACCAAATAGACGCTGTCCGTCTATACCGTTATCTTCAAAAATGTCATAATGAAAAACTCTTTTTTCTTTCTGGCACCATTCGATAACAAGGCTTTTATAACTTATCACTTTTCCTTCTAGTCGCGCAATATCTACATAAGGCGTCACTACTCTTTTTTGGATGAATTTCTCGCAAAAAGTATAGCCTTTGTCTAAATAAATAGCACCTATTAGGGATTCAAAAATATTACCGTGAATGTTTTCTCCAAAATGCTGAATCGGCACTTTGCTCTCTACAAACTGCACTAAATTTAAGTCTTTACCTAATTCGTTCAAATGTTCACGACTCACTATTTTCGAACGCATTTTGGTTAAATAACCTTCATCTCCATTTGGAGCTTTATTAAATAAATGTGCAGCAATCACGGCACTTAACATAGCGTCTCCTAAAAATTCTAAACGTTCATAATTAATAGGATGCCCATTTTGATCTAGTTTATTAGACGAACGATGGGTAAATGCCCGTCTATAAAAATCTACGTTAGAAGGCTGAAAACCAAGAATTTTCTGAATAGTGTCAAAAAAAATCCCGTCTTCTTGAGAACGGGATTTCGAAAATATTTTTTTGATAATATTCATATACAGAAAATTAATCAGCTAGTTTTTTAAACAATACGCAAGCATTGTGTCCACCAAAACCAAATGTATTACTCATAGCAACATTTACTTCTCTTTTTTGAGGTTTGTTTAGAGTAAGATTTAAAGATGGATCAATGTTTTCGTCAACAACTGTATGGTTAATCGTTGGAGGAACAATTCCGTGCTGCATTGCCAAGATAGAAGCAATAGCCTCAATAGCTCCAGCTGCACCCAATAAGTGTCCTGTCATAGATTTTGTAGAGTTAATATTGATGTTTTTAGCATGATCACCAAAAACAGCACTAATTGCTTTTAACTCAGCAACGTCTCCTAATGGCGTAGAAGTTCCGTGAGTATTGATATGATCCACTTGATCGGGAGTCATTCCAGCATCTCTCAATGTGTTTTCCATTACTGCGATAACTCCAATTCCTTCCGGATGTGGTGCAGTTAAGTGGTAAGCATCAGACGACATACCGCCACCGCCAATTTCGCAATAGATTTTTGCCCCTCTTGCTTTAGCATGTTCATACTCTTCAAGAACTAAAGCTCCTGCTCCTTCACCTAAAACGAAACCATCTCTGGTTGCATCAAAAGGCCTAGAAGCTGTTTCTGGGCTTTCGTTTCTTGTAGATAAAGCGTGCATTGAGCTAAATCCTCCCATACCTGCAATTGTAACAGCAGCTTCAGAACCACCAGAAACAATAACATCGCACATTCCTAAACGAATGTAATTGAAGGCATCGATTAATGCATTTGCAGAAGATGCACAAGCAGAAACCGTAGTATAATTTGGTCCCATATACCCGTTACGCATAGAAATATGTGCAGGAGCAATATCGGCAATCATTTTAGGAATAAAGAAAGGATTGAACTTTGGAGTTCCATCACCTTTTGCATAATACAATACTTCATCTTGGAAAGTCTCTAAACCTCCAATTCCTGCTCCCCAGATAACACCAACTCTTTGTTTGTTTACGTTATCATTTGTGATTCCAGCATCTTTAATAGCTTCATCACTGGCAGCAATTGCGTATTGTGCAAATTTATCTAATCTACGAGATTCCTTGCGATCCATGTAATCTTCAATATTGAAGTTTTTTACTTCGCAGGCAAATTTCGTTTTGTGTTTCTCGGTATCATAATATGTGATTGGAGCGGCTCCGCTAACTCCATTCACAAGTGCATTCCAATATTCTTGGATATTATTCCCAATAGGAGTAAGTGCACCTAATCCTGTTACAACAACTCGCCTTAATGCCATAAATATGTGTTTTGTACTTTAAACAAATAAAACCCACGCTTTCTTAACTTATAGTTATTTAAGAGCCATGGGAATTACAATATAAATATATCTTTTTGATTGAAAAATCAATCGAAATTTAAATTTAAAAAATAATAACACCCGATTTCTAGAAATTCCAATTCTTTAAAAAACAAATTCCAATTTTGGGATTTGGATATTCAAATTTTGAGATTTTTTAGAATTCGGGTGTGGTATTATTATTTTTTTGCTTCTTCGATATAAGAAATAGCTTGACCAACAGTAGCAATGTTTTCTGCTTGATCGTCTGGAATTTGAATATCAAATTCTTTTTCGAATTCCATAATAAGCTCAACAGTGTCTAGTGAGTCAGCTCCTAAATCATTAGTGAAGCTTGCTTCTGTTACAACTTCGTTTTCGTCAACACCTAATTTGTCTACGATAATCGCTTTTACTCTTGATGCAATGTCTGACATAATCTTTAATTTTAGAATTTAATTTGTTGGCAAAAATAAAAAACTTTATTTTAAAACAACTATTTAGTTTATAAATGTGACACTAATTTATAAAATTAATTTCAAGAAAGGTCTTTTAAAGCTATTTATTTTCGATTTTTATTCCGTTTTTTGCACTCTCAAAACACACAACTTTATGAAAAAAATTATCGTTTTTGCCTCAGGATCAGGAACTAACGCAGAGAACATTATAAAATATTTTTCGAACACTGAAATTGCAAAGGTCGTTTCGGTCTTTACAAATAATGCTTCGGCAAAAGTGATTGAAAGAGCAAAAAATCATCAAATTCCAGTCGAAATCTTCGAAAAAAACGAACTTTTAGAAAGAAAAGTGCTACAAAAAATACAAAAAATCGACCCGGATTTGATAGTTTTGGCTGGTTTTCTACTCAAATTCCCAGAAAACATAATTGAACAATATCCAAATAAAATAATCAATATCCATCCTGCACTTTTACCTAATTATGGGGGCAAAGGAATGTATGGAATGCACATCCATAGAGCAATTATAAATAATAAGGAAAAAGAAACTGGAATATCTATTCATTATGTTAACGAAAACTACGATGAAGGCGCAATCATCTTTCAGGCAAATGTGGCTTTGACAGATGAAGACACTCCAGAAACAGTTGCAGAAAAGATTCATGAGCTGGAACAAAAACATTTTCCAGAAATCATACATAGATTATTAGAAATTTAGACTATTAGACTTCTTAGACATAAGACTACTTAGATTTTAATCTAAAGCATTTTAAAAAATCTAAGCAGTCTAAAATCTAAAGATGTTTAATGTCTAAAAAAGAAAATCTAATAGTCTAAAAATCTAAAATCTAAGCAGTCTAAAATAAAATGAATCACGAAGTACATATATATACCGATGGCGCGGCAAAGGGAAATCCAGGAAATGGCGGTTATGGAGTCGTGATGGAACTGGTGGGCACTCCGCACAAAAAAGAATTCTACGAAGGTTTTCGTCTTACTACTAATAATAGGATGGAACTTTTGGCTGTAATTGTGGGGTTAGAAAAACTGAAAAAACCCAACATGAAAGTCCTTGTGGTTTCGGACTCTAAATATGTTGTCGATTCTGTTGAAAAGAAATGGGTGCTTGGCTGGGAGAAAAAAGGTTTTGCTGGAAGAAAAAATGCAGATCTTTGGAAACGCTTTTTAATCGTCTACCGCAAACATCAAGTCGATTTTAAATGGATTAAGGGACATAACAACCATCCGCAAAACGAACGCTGTGATCAACTGGCCGTAATGGCATCTATGCAACCCAAACTTTCAATCGATTCTTATTACGAAAACATCGATTCTAAGTTGCTATAAAAAAGATAACGTATCGAAAACCTAAATTCTCGATACGTTATACTCAAATTACTAATTTCAATTTTTACTCTTTATCTAGGTCTTTTGCAGTTTTAAATCCTGTCAAAAGTCCGATTCCTGACATTATAAAAATAATTGAAGGATAAACCGCACCATCATTAAGAGATGTATAAGTGGTGATTAATAACGCAAGAAAAATTCCAACACCGCTTCCTATTAATAAGAATGCTAGATTTACTACAAAGATTTTCCAAGCTGGAACTCCACTTCCCTTTCCTTGCAAAAAGATACTGGCATCTACCCCTTTTTCTATTAGAGCCAGACGCTCTCTGTTTCTTGTTGAATAAATTAAATAAACGATTCCGAAGATCATTAAGAAAAGACTGATTGGAATTAAAATTTTTTCGTCCATGATATTTTATGTTTTTAATTGATTGATATACCTCATATGACGAGGGTTTTTAAAATGAGGTTACAACTTTTGGTAAAAAATTTCAAATTTTAAATTCCAAATTCCAAAACTAACTGATTATCAATTAATTTTGATTCTGAGAAACTTTGTCAAAGTTTAAAACTTTGACAAAGCTTATACTATTATATAATAAGTATAATTTGAATTTTAACTCTGATAGTGATTAGATTGGAATTTGGGATTTGCTTTTGGAATTTATTTTCAAATTTCTTGTAACCTAAATTAACATTCTGTCGTCCTATATAATTATGAGCACATTAACTGATCAACATTATATCGATAAAATCCTGAAGGGCGAGACCAGTGCTTTTGCCGTTCTTGTGGATCGTTATAAAGATATGATCTTTACGCTGGCTCTAAAAATGATTAAAAATCGGGAAGAAGCAGAAGAAGTTGCACAAGATACTTTTATAAAAATTTATAGTTCGCTGACAAAATTTAAAGGAGAATCTAAGTTCTCAACTTGGATTTATAAAATTGCCTATAATACTTGTCTAGACCGTTTAAAGAAAAACAAAAAAGAAGATTTGAATATTTCTATTGATGATTTTTCGTCTCATTTAATCAAAACAATGGACAATGCTTTAAGCGCATTAGAAGAAAATGAACGAAAGCAGACCATTCAGAAATGTTTGAATTTAATGCCAAGTGATGAAAATTTCCTTTTAACCTTATTTTATTTTGACGATCAGAATTTAGAAGAAATTGGAAAGATTATGAATATATCGGCCAATAATGCAAAAGTGAAATTATTTAGGAGTCGACAGAAATTAGCCGTAATTTTGAGACAGCAGTTAGAACCAGAAATAATAGAATGTTATGAAAGAGAGCGATAAAAATATAGAACAACTTATTGAGAAAATGATGGCTGAAGAAAAACTGCAGTCACCATCAGTAGATTTCACTTCAAAAATAATGGCTGAAGTTCATATACTAGAAGAGAAAAAACTCAAAGCATACAAACCTTTAATTTCTAAACCAATCTGGATTTCGATTGGCTTAGCTGTGGCGGCATTAGTGATTTATGTTTCTCTGTTTTCTGTTTCGAATAATGATTTTAAAATTGACGTAATCGGGAAATTATATTCTGATAGAATCTCAACAGCGTTTTCTAGAATTCATTTTTCTAAAAACATCTTATATGCCATTTTGATTGTTCCAATTATGATCTTGGTTCAAGTCGGTATTTTGAAGAATTATTTTGATAAGAAATATAACCTGTAAAATATTCGCAATTATTTTCAAAAAACTTGCAGATTAATTCTGAAAAATCTATTTTAAGCTTCATTAAAAACAGTTTTTAACCAATTCATTTACAGTATTTTCACTCCAAAATCGATGTCATTTTTTTAAGAAAATTTTGAGAACCTAAACCGTTGCAAGATTGTAACTTATGAAGTATCTTTGCACCCTAATTCGAAATTCATAAAATGAATAAACTATTGATTGTTGGAACAGTTGCTTTCGACGCTATTGAAACTCCTTTCGGAAAAACAGATAAAATATTAGGTGGTGCTGCAACGTACATCGGATTATCAGCGTCATTTTTTAACTTGCAATCGGCCATTGTTTCTGTAGTTGGCGACGATTTCCCTCAAGAACATTTAGATCTTTTAACTTCAAAAAATATTGATATCTCTGGTATCGAAATTGTAAAAGGAGGAAAGACTTTTTTCTGGAGCGGTTTATACCACAACGATTTAAATTCTAGAGATACTCTTGTAACTGAGTTGAACGTTTTAGCTGATTTTCAGCCAAAAGTTCCTCAAAACTACAAAGATGCTGATGTTGTAATGTTAGGAAACTTACACCCATTAGTACAAAGCAGTGTTCTAGATCAAATGGAGAAAAAACCAAAATTAGTAGTTTTAGACACTATGAACTTTTGGATGGACTGCGCTCTTCCAGAATTATTAGACGTTATTAAACGTGTAGATGTTATTACAATCAATGACGAAGAAGCAAGACAACTTTCTGGAGAATATTCATTAGTAAAAGCTGCCGCTAAAATCCAAGACATGGGACCAAAATATGTGGTGATCAAAAAAGGAGAACACGGAGCACTTTTATTCCACAATAGAGAAGTTTTCTTTGCACCGGCTTTACCATTAGAAGATGTTTTTGATCCAACAGGAGCTGGAGACACTTTCGCAGGTGGTTTCTCTGGATTTATTGCACAAAGCGAAAACATTTCGTTTAACAACATGAAGAATGCAATTATTTACGGTTCAAATTTAGCTTCGTTCTGCGTTGAGAAGTTTGGAACTGAAAGAATGGAATCATTAAGCAAAGCCGAGGTAGCGATTCGATTACAGCAATTTAAGTCGTTAACTCAGTTTGACATAGAAATATAATGCCTAAGAGCCTCGATAAAACGGGGCTTTTTTATTACGAATACACACAACTTACAACAACACACAAATAACAAAAAACAATGAGCGACGCTTTAAAACACGAATGTGGGATAGCTTTAGTTAGACTACTTAAACCGCTTGAATATTATAAAGAAAAATACGGAACTGCTTTCTACGGAATCCAGAAGATGTATTTAATGATGGAAAAACAGCATAACCGTGGACAAGACGGAGCTGGTTTTGCAAGCATTAAATTTGATGTCGATCCAGGACAGCGCTACATTAGTAGAGTTCGTTCTAATCATGCACAACCTATACAAGATGTTTTTAAACAAATCAATGAAAGAATCAGCGAGGAGTTAAAAGTACATCCAGAATTGGGAGACAACATGAAAGAGCTAAAAGCAAATATTCCTTATGTTGGAGAATTGTTTTTAGGTCACGTTCGTTACGGAACTTTTGGAAAAAACAGCATCGAAAGCGTTCACCCATTCCTGCGTCAAAGCAACTGGATGCACCGTAACCTGATTTTGGCAGGAAACTTTAACATGACAAATGTTAAAGAACTTTTCGAAAACTTGGTTGAACTTGGCCAGCACCCAAAAGAAATGGCTGATACCGTTACGGTAATGGAAAAAATCGGTCACTTCTTAGACAAAGAAGTAATGCAGTTATACCAAGATTGTAAAGCTGAAGGCTACTCAAAAAGAGAAGCTTCTCCAGTAATTGCAGAACGTTTGGATATTGCTAAAATCTTAGCTCGTTCAGCTAAAAATTTAGACGGAGGTTATGCTATGGCTGGTTTACTAGGTCACGGTGACGCATTTGTTTTTAGAGATCCTGCAGGAATTCGTCCAGCTTATTATTATCAAGATGACGAAGTTGTAGTTGTCGCTTCTGAAAGACCAGTTATTCAAACTGTATTTAATGTTCCTTTTGAAAGTGTTCAGGAAATCAATCCAGGAAATGCATTGATTATCAAGAAAAATGGTAATGTTACCATGAACCAAATCTTGGAACCAACTACTTTAAAAGCTTGTTCTTTCGAAAGAATCTATTTTTCAAGAGGAAGTGATGCTGAAATTTATCAAGAACGTAAAAATTTAGGAAAATTTATTTTACCTGCTGTTCTTAAAGCAATTGATAGCGACACAGACAACACTGTTTTCTCATATATTCCAAATACAGCCGAAACATCATTCTATGGTTTAGTTGAAGCTGCTCAGGATTTCTTAAATCAGAGAAAAAATAATTACATTCTAGAAAATAGAAACACATTAACTGCGGAAACACTTCAGGAGCTTTTATCTGTAAAGATACGCACAGAGAAAGTGGCTATTAAAGATGCTAAACTTAGAACTTTCATCACAGAAGATAGCAGCCGTGACGATTTGGTGGCTCACGTCTACGATGTTACTTATGGCGTAATTAAACCAGAAGATAACTTAGTAATTATTGACGACAGTATTGTTCGTGGTACTACATTGAAAATGAGCATCATCAAAATGATGGATCGTTTAAAACCAAAGCGTATTGTAATTGTTTCATCTGCACCTCAAATTCGTTACCCTGATTGTTACGGAATCGATATGGCAAAACTAGAAGGTTTAGTTGCTTTTAGAGCAGCACTTGCTTTATTAAAAGAAAGAAACCTTTATCATATTGTAGACGAAGTTTATGCCAAATGTAAAGCTCAAGAAAATTTCGCAGATAAAGATGTTGTGAATTATGTTACAGCAATATATGATCAATTTACTGACGAAGAAATCTCAGATAAAATTGCAGAAATGCTAAGCTCACCAGAAATAAATGCAGAGGTAAAAATCATCTTCCAAACAGTAGAAGATTTACACAGAGCATGCCCTAAAAATTTAGGCGATTGGTACTTTACGGGAGATTACCCAACTCCTGGCGGAAACAGAGTTGTAAATCGTGCTTTCATGAATTTTTATGAAGGAAAAGACGCTCGAGCGTATTAATAAAATACTAATAAAAGGTTAAATAGTGCATTTCATCGGTTTTTTTTGCCGTTCATCCCATTTCTTTGGTGAAATTGAAAAGCTATGATACTTTTGAGATACCATAACATTAGTAGGTTAAGTTTATGGTAGATTTGGGGCAAAAAGGGTGGAAGCAATTCCACCTTTTTTATTGAAATAAACTCAACCTATTTATAAACAGCCGATTATATCTCTTCATCGGATTTACTTCCCTTTCATCTAAAAATTTTTACTCGAAAAAATAACTGTCATACATTTACTAGACCATAACGTTAGTAGGTTAGTTTATGGTAGATTTGGGGCAAAAAAGGTGGAGTAACTTCCGCCTTTTTTATTGTCAATTATTAACAAATTGACAATCAAAGTATTAATGTCTTTTTATCGAGTATAATTGCATTTCATCTAAATTTTTTTCTTTATAAAAATTCCCGCCATACCTTTACTGGACCATAACATTAGTAGGTTAGTTTATGGTAGATTTGGGGCAAAAAAGGCGGAACTTCCTTCCGCCTTTTTTATTGAAATATATCCCATAACTTTAACAAACAGCCATTATAAGCGTTTTATCGGATATTAATGCCTTTTATCTGAAATGTTTCCTTCAAAAAAATATCTCCCATACCTTTACAAAACCATAACATTAGTAGGTTAAGTTTATGGTAGATTTGGGGCAAAAAAGGCGGAACTTCTTTCCGCCTTTTTTATTTTCTCTTTTTTTGAGAATAAATAAAAGAAAATAGAGTAAAGATTATATACGAAATGTATAGATAAAAAAAGACGAGCACCTTTTGGCACTCGTCTTTTCTCTATATTCTTTACTCTATTCTCTTATTTTTCTAAAGCAAATCTTCTAGCAACTTCTGTCCAGTTAATTACATTGAAGAAAGCTTCGATATAATCTGGTCTTCTGTTTTGATAGTTTAAGTAGTAAGCGTGCTCCCAAACATCCATCCCTAAGATCGGAGTTCCACCGTGACCAGCAACTTCTGGCATTAATGGATTATCTTGATTTGGAGTACCTACAACTTCTAACTTTCCTCCTTTTTGAACTGTTAGCCAAGCCCATCCAGAACCGAATTGCGTAGCACCAGCTTTAGCAAATTTTGCTTTAAATTCTTCGAATGATCCGAAAGAAGACTCAATTGCAGCTAATAAATCACCTGTTGGCAATCCTCCTCCGTTTGGAGACATTACAGTCCAGAATAAATTGTGATTGTAAAAACCTCCACCATTGTTACGAACTGCTGCGTTAGATTTGTCTAAGTTGATTAAGATATTTTCGATAGTTTTTCCTTCTAAATCTGTTCCAGCAATAGCAGCGTTAAGATTTGTAGTATATGCGTTGTGGTGCTTTGTATGATGGATTTCCATTGTACGTGCATCAATATGTGGTTCTAATGCATCGTATGCATAAGGTAATTGTGGTAATTCAAAAGCCATGGTATTATGATTTTTATGGTTTATAATAATTTATTCCAAATTTAGACATTTAACTTTGGAATTGAAAATACTATTTCGTTATAATTAAATTAAATTCACTGATAATTTACATTTTTAGGATATAAACACCTGAAAATCTTTATTTTCCATTAAATGTAGTCATTGTATTTTCTAAACCAGCAGTTCCGAAAGTTTTTATAATTTCAGCAGAAGTTTCTAAACGCTCTGGCAATTTTGCTTCTTCTTCGGCATTCCATTCTCCTAAAACATAATCTACCTGCTGTCCTTTTTTAAATTGGTCGCTGATACCAAATCTATAGCGGGTATAGTTTTGCGTATTAAGAACTAAATTGATATTTTTAAGTCCGTTGTGGCCGCCATCGCTTCCTTTTGGTTTGATGCGGATTGTGCCAAATGAAAGGTTCAAATCATCTGTAATAACCAGAATGTTCTCTAACGGAATATTTTCCTTATCCATCCAGTATTTTACTGCTTTACCGCTAAGATTCATGTAAGTGTTTGGCTTTAAAAGAAAAAAGGTTCTTCCTTTAAATTTATATTCAGCCAATGCACCCAATTTTACGGTTTCGAATGAAAGCCCTTCTTTTTTAGCGAAAAAATCAAGCACTTTAAATCCGATATTGTGTCTGGTGTTTACGTATTCAGCTCCGATATTTCCTAATCCTACGATTAAATATTTCTTCATATTGTCTTCTTTGTTCTCTTCTTTTGATGTTGATGAAAACAGTTTTGTTATCCATTTTATCATAATTGCAAAAGTAAGATTAATTAGAGAATGCGGCAATTGGATAATTAGATAATTTGAAAATGCGGCAATTAATAATTTCTTACTGGCCGTGGCTTAACCGCAAAGTTCGCAAGGGCTTACGCAAAGGACACTAAGATTTCTTGTCCTTCTTGTCATCCAGAGCGAAGTCGAAGGACCACAAAAAGAAGGTCGACAACCTAAATTCCATACTTTGAGTTGGCTTCGGCTCCGCTCAGCCTGACATGTTCAATATTTGTCAAGCTGAGCGGAGTCGAAGCGTTACATAGCAAAAACCTTAGAATCTTAGCATCTTAGAAACTTAGAAGCCAAAAAAAAGCCCCAATCGAAAGATTGAGGCTTTTTGTATAGTTTGAAAAAAAATTATTTTTTCTTTCCTTTTGCAGGAGCTTTTGCAGCTTTTGCAGCCTCTTGAGCAGCTTTCATAGCAGCACGAGAGATTCTCACTTGACAAACTACAGTGTTGTCTGGGTGCATAATTTTGTACTCTGGTTTTCCAACTTTAGTAACGTATAATTTGTTACCCATTTCAAGTGGAGTGATGTCAGCTTCAACAAAATCAGGAAGATTTGCTGGTAAAGCTTTAACTTTTAATTTACGTTGGTTTAAACGTAAAACACCTCCCGCAAGAACACCTTTAGATGTACCAACGATTTTCACAGGAACTTCCATTGTGATTTCTTTATCATCAAATAATTGGAAGAAGTCGATGTGTAAAATTTTGTCAGTTACTGGGTGAACTTGGATATCTTGCAAAATTGCATTGAATGATTTTCCTTTTCCAAGTTCGATCACAACTGTGTGAGCGTTTGGAGTGTAAACCAAGTTTTTGAATGCAGTAACGTCTGCAGAGAAGTGTACTGCCTGGTTTCCTCCGTATAAAACGCAAGGTACCTGTCCAGCATTACGTAAGGCTTTAGTTGACACTTTGCCCACGCTTTCTCTTTCTGATCCTTTAATTGTAATCGATTTCATTGTAAAAAAATATAGTTATTAAATAAATATTCTAATTTTTAGTGTAGTGAGATTGCTTCGTTCCTCGCAATGACTACATTATAAATTTTCCACTGATGGAATTGTTATGGTGAACCATTTGCATTACCTCAGCAAATAGAGGTGCGCAGCTTACCACTTTTATTTTCTTTGATTCTCTCTTTAACGGAATTGAATCTGTTACGATTAATTCTGTTAGTTTTGAGTTTTCAATTTTCTCATACGCTCCGCCAGATAAAATAGCATGCGTACAAATTGCTCTTACACTTAGCGCTCCTTTTTCGATCATTAGGTCTGCCGCTTTCGCTAAAGTTCCTCCTGTATCGATCATGTCGTCTACTAAGATTACGTTACGTCCTTTTACTTCACCAATAAGCTCCATAGTATCGATAACGTTGGCTGCTTTTCTTTGTTTGTAACAGATTACTACATCTGATTCTAAAAACTTAGAGTAAGCATATGCTCTTTTTGAACCTCCCATATCTGGAGATGCAATGGTTAGATTTTCTAAATTTAAACTTTCTACGTATGGTAAAAAGATAGTAGAGGCAAATAAATGATCTACCGGTTTTTCAAAGAATCCTTGAATCTGATCTGCGTGCAAATCCATTGTCATGATTCTTGTTGCTCCTGCAGCTGTTAGTAGGTTTGCCACTAATTTAGCTCCAATCGGAACTCTTGGTTTGTCTTTTCTGTCTTGTCTTGCCCAACCAAAATAAGGCATAACAGCTGTAATATGTCTTGCTGATGCACGTTTTGCCGCATCAATCATTAACAACAATTCCATCAGATTATCTGCACTTGGAAAAGTTGAGCATACGATAAATACTCGTAAACCTCTAATTGATTCTTCGTAAGACGGCTGAAATTCTCCGTCACTATACGTTGACATCGTTACTTTTCCTAACGGAATCCCGTAATCTTTTGCAATTTTTTCTGCAAGATAAACACTTTGTGAACAAGCAAAAATTTTAGCTTCTGGTTCTAGGTGCGACATTGTAATTTGTTGTTTTATTCCGTTACTTTTCTACAATTCAACTTTATTATTTAAATAAAGCAGAAAGCGTATAAATGTCTCGGATGTAGTTAGTTGTGTGTGCTTCGTTTTAACGAGCTGCAAATTTATAAAATTTATTGAACACTGAAAGTAAAAATTTAAGTATTTTTAGTAGTTGGTTTAAAATTATTTTTTACATTTGCACCGTGTTAAAGGAATGGCGCCATTTATGACTTCATTCTATTGCGTTAAAATAATTGATTTATCATTTATTTTTTCGTCTGCTACGCCCGGATGGCGGAATTGGTAGACGCGCTGGTCTCAAACACCTGTGGGAAACCGTGCCGGTTCGACTCCGGCTCCGGGTACTTAAAAACCTCTTCTTAACGGAAGAGGTTTTTTCTTTTTTATCTATATTCTTAATTAAAAAAGACATCATTATGATGTCTTTTTTAATTACTTAAGCTAATATTTTTAAGCTTAGCTTTTTGATGACTTTTGAGAGAAAAGATCCTCTAGTGTGTCAATCGTAATAAACATTTTATTTACATCTGGCATCATTACAAAACCATACCTTTCATAAAATGTCACTGCTTTAGCATCAATAGGATCAACTATTACGCCTGCAATCCCTATTTGTTTTGAAGACTCAAAACATTTTTTTAGCGCACTGTATAACAATATCTCTCCAAAATCTTTTCCCTGCTCATTTAAGTCAACTGCCAACCTGCCTAATAAAACTGTTGGTATTGCGTAAGATTTTGGAATTTTTTTTGCCAACTCTTCCGGCCAATCATCCCATGGCACAGAATTATTAGATAATGTGTAATAACCTAATACTTTTTTTTCGTCTATATCTTTATCTGTAAGCACATAACATACAGAAAGATTTTTTCTTGCGTCTTGTCCTGACTGCTTATGCAAATAAGTATCTAGCAGTTCATTTCCACAATTAAATGTTTTTTTTTCATGATCCTTTTTTAGGATTTCAATCGTCAGTTTCATTAGCTTCAATAAATTTAAAATGGTTCATTTGAGCCCTCTTAAGATTATCATTAGCAAGTGGTGGATTTAAAATTGTATCTAAAAATATTTGTTTGTCCCTAAAGCTTTGCAAGACAATTTCATTTTCTTTAATGATCTTAGTTGCTTCCGCATTTGCGCAATAAACTACAAATTCAGTTAAATTTTTAAATCCTCGCAATACTGATGCATACTTAATCAACTCCTTTTGCTCTTTGCTAATACGAACATCTATACGATCGTTGATTGTGTGTGACATAATATAAATTTGTTAATGTGTTTTTAAATTTGATTTTTAAATTGGTTCTAATTTATTATCTGTTTCGTATTTTTTATTTTAATGTTTATAAAATTTAATTGTAAAGTAATTTAGTGTTTATTCATTCATTGGTTTTGCTTGTCGCATTTCTATTGTCTTTTGCCTTGTCTTTCCTCCTTTTTATACTAAAATCGTATTTCTATTATTACGCTATGCTTTGAGTTAATTAATGACATTTGTACTAGACTTTATAACCGTTCTTCATTTAAGAAGACAGATTTCGTATTAGCTTTTGCAAATGTACGTATTTTTTACGTACAACAAAAGCAATTTAGCATCTAAATTTATTATACTCCTATTAGAAATTATTATCAGCGACTTTTATCTAATTAAAAAGAGTAGAGTTTTAAAATTAAAACAATGGTACTGTTGAAAAAAACGGAAAAACGAAACTAATATAAAGACTATTTTTAAGCACTCTATTTTATTAAAACATTACCGTTATTAATAAATTTATTTCACAAAAGCCTCATGCAAAACAGGAAAATTGCAGGAATTAGCAATAAAACACAATTGATTTGCTTTCTGATGCAACTCTAAAGCCAATTCAATTTGATCTGAATTTGAAATTTTTACTTTTGGATGTAATCGAACTTCTGTAAAACGTCCGCTTCCGTCTGGATTTACTTCTAAAGTAGCTTCGGCATTGTCTGAATATTCTAAAACTTCTATTCCGTTTTGAGAACAGACGTATAAATAGGACATCATATGGCAGGAAACTAAACTGCTCAACAATAAATCTTCGGGATTGTATAATTCTGGATCACCTTTGAAGGCTTTTGCCGCTGAAACATCTAAAACTGGTTTTCCTTCAATTTTAATTTGATGGGTTTTGCTATAGAATCTTTTAGACGATTCTTCTTGATTTTGTCTGGAATTCCAGTTTAATTTTGCTTTGAATGTATGTTTGAAAGTCATTTTTCTCAATTAAACAATTTTACTTTTACCAATCATCTTTTTTATTGGAATTTTGTATATATTTTTTTAACTTTTCAATTGATTCTTTTATGTCCTTTTCTGTAGATTTAATTAAAGATTTTTTGAACGCTAAATTTTTACTTTCAAAACTTAACTCACCTGATCCTTTACTATAATATGAAAAATCAGTATAAGTATATCGTAACTTTCCATCTTTAAATTCTAAGATTAAAGTATGAAAAATTGAACCTTCTTTCATAAACATGTCAGATTTAAAATTGCCCTTATTAATGATTTTCAAACTTTCTTTATCTGCAAGCTGAATTACATCATTTGCCGATCTATAATTTAAAGTAATCCATTCTTTAGCCTTCGAAAATATTAAATCTGCTTTAAGATTTTCAAACTCTAAAATACCCTGTGTTTGATATAGTCCAGAAACTGAATCTTTCTCAATAGTTTGGGCGCTAGAATTAAATGAGTAGACTAAAATTATAATTAAAAAAAGATATTTCATCTTGCTGTATTTATTGATTTTAAAAATGTAAGAAAAAAATTATTTTTCAAAAATAAACATTAATGTCTTTACTTATAAAATTTTTATAAAAAAACCTCGAAAGCAAATACCTTCGAGGTTTTAAAAAATTACTAAATTAATTAAATTCTAAAATTTATTTTTGAACTGAAAACTTAAAGGTTGTTTTCGTTTTATAATTTTCTCCTGGGTTTAGAACCGTTGTTGGGAAGTTTTTTTGGTTTGGAGAATCTGGATAATGTTCTGTTTCTAAACATAATCCTGTTCTGTGTGCAAAAGTTCCTCCGTTGGGCATTGGCAATGTTCCATCAAGGAAATTTCCAGAGTAAAACTGAATTCCAGGTTCGTCTGTTGTCATTTCCATAACTCTTCCGCTTGCTGCGTGGTATACTTTTGCAATGATTGTTTTTCCTTTTTCAGGATTGTTCAATACCCAGCAATGGTCGTAACCTTTTCCTTTTTCTAACTGGTCATTTTTAGCATTGATATCTTTTCCAATTAATTTTGGCGTTCTGAAATCGAAAGGTGTACCAGCAACATCTTCTAATTTTCCTGTCGGAATTAAATCAGCATCAACTGGAACAATTTTATCTGCATTTAAAGTCAATTCATGATCTAAGATGGTTTTGGTGAAATCTCCAGATAAATTGAAATAAGAATGCTGTGTTAAGTTTACAACTGTTTTCTTATCAGTTGTTGCTTCGTATAAAACTTCCAACTGATTATCTTTTGTCAATGTGTAAGTCACAAAAACTTTCAAAGTTCCCGGATAACCTTCTTCCATATCTTTACTTACATAAGATAATTTTAAAGAAGCCGTTTCACCAGATTTAACCTCATCGGCTTTCCAAACTACATTGAAGAATCCTTGCGGGCCGCCGTGTAAAGCATTTGGAGCATTGTTGATAGCTAACTGATATTCTTTTCCGTCTAAAGTAAATTTTCCTTTAGCAATACGGTTTCCGAATCTTCCAATCAAAGCTCCAAAAAATGGATTTTCTTTTTCATATTGTGCCAAAGAATTAAATCCTAGTACAACATTTTCTGAAACGCCAGCTTTATTGGGCACTTTCAAATCGGTAATTCTTCCTCCAAAAGTGATGATGTCCACTTCCATCCCATTTTGGTTTTTCAGTTTATAGCTCTCCACTTTTTCGCCTTTGGCTGTTGTTCCGTATTCTGATTTTTCAATTGTAACTTCTCCTTTTTTATCTGAAGAAACTGTAGTGTTATCCATTTTTTTATCGCTTTTGCATTGAACTGTAACTATAGCAATACCTAGCATGCTTAGTATAAAAAGGGAACGTTTTAATACATTCATAAATGATAGTTTTTTAAGTTAGTAAAGTCTCAAAGTCGAAAGTCTTAAAGTCAATTCCTCAAAGTAACTAAATCTTTAAGACTTTATGACATTAGACTTTTGACTAATTTAAAGTCCGTGCTGAAACAAATGATAGTATGCTTCGTTGGCATTGATTTTATCTTTAAACTCTCTTATCGTAGTTTTTTCATCAATAACCAACAATTCGATTCCGGCAATATCGGCAAAATCTTCCATATATTCTGTTGTTAAAGACTGGCTGTAAACCGTGTGGTGCGCTCCACCAGCCAAAATCCAAGCTGTTGCCGCAACTTCAAGATTTGGTTTGCAATCCCAAAGAACGCGTGCAACTGGAAGTTTTGGTAATTCTGCCATTGGTTTTACTGCTTCAACTTCGTTTACAATTAAACGGAAACGAGTTCCCATATCAACCAAAGAAACATTGATGGCATCTCCTGCAGGTGAATTAAATACCAAACGAGCTGGATCTTCTTTTCCGCCAATTCCTAAAGGATGCACTTCGCAAGAAGGTTTCCCGTCAGCAATTGATGGACAGATTTCTAACATGTGAGATCCTAAAACATACGATTTTTGTGGTGTGAAGTGGTAAGTGTAATCTTCCATGAAAGAAGTCCCTCCTTCAAGACCAATATTCATTACTTTTAAAGCTCTAACCATTGCAGCTGTTTTCCAATCTCCTTCTCCACCAAAACCATAACCATCGGCCATTAATCTTTGTGTTGCAATTCCTGGCAATTGTTTCCAAGCACCAAGATTTTCGAATGTATCTGTAAAAGCTCCAAATCCTCCTTCTTCAAGGAAAGCTCTTAAACCTAATTCGATTTTTGCCGCTTCAACCAAAGAACTTCTTTGAGCGCCGCCTTCTTTTAAAGAATCTGTCAAGTTATAAGAAGATTCATAAACTGCTAATAAATCGTTTAATTGTTTGTCTGTTACTTTATCGATATGTTTCGTAACGTCTGAAGAATCGTATCCATTTACCGAAACGCCAAAACGAATTTGTGCCTCAACTTTATCACCTTCTGTTACGGCAACTTCACGCATATTGTCTCCAATGCGGGCAACTTTTAGATTTTGAAGTTCATCCCACCCTAAAGCAACTCTTGACCAAATGCCTAATTTTTTCTGAACTCTCTCGTCTTCCCAGTGCCCAACCACAACTTTACGTTTTTTACGTAAACGAGACATAATGAAACCGAATTCACGATCTCCGTGAGCCGATTGGTTCAAGTTCATGAAATCCATATCGATGCTTCCCCACGGAATTTCAGCATTGTATTGCGTGTGTAAATGGCATAATGGTTTTTTAAGGATATTTAATCCGCCAATCCACATTTTTGCCGGTGAGAAAGTGTGCATCCAAGCAATAATTCCGATACAGTTTTTAGCTGAGTTCGCTGCCAAACATACATCTAAAATCTGAGATGGAGATTTTACCACATCTTTGTAAACCACTTTTACAGGAATACTAGTCGAAGCATCTAACCCTTTTGCAATAATTTGCGAATGTTCTGCTACTTTTCTAAGCGTTTCTTCACCGTATAATTCTTGGCTGCCTACTACAAACCATACTTCTTTTTGAGATATATCAATCATTTTGTTTAATCGTTTATTTGTTTAACCGTCAAATCGTTTTTCTTTATCTAAAAATTCACGATTAACGAAAGTCTTTTCTCTATGTTCTTTATTCTATTTTCTTTATTCTATTTTCTTTAATCTAAAATCTGCACTCTAAAATCTAAAATCACTATTGTCCGTAATACGAATCTTTTCCGTGTTTACGGTTGTAATGTTTCTTTATTAATGAATCTTTTAATCTTGGTGCATTTGGGTTGATTTGCAAAGTCAGATAAGCCATTTCTGCCACGACCTCTAAAACCTTACTATTGTAAACTGCTTTTGCTGCGTTTTTTCCCCAGGCAAAGGGACCGTGATTTCCAATAAGGATCATTTCTACTTCTTCATAAGAAAGATTTTTTTCTTTGAAACAATCCAAAATCTGAATTCCGGTATTGTGCTCGTAATTTCCTTCAATTAAATGATCTGCCATCGGGGGCGCACACGGAATATCTGCCGTTAAATGATCGGCATGTGTGGTTCCGAAAATTGGAATATCTTGTTGTGCTTGTGCCCATGCAACCGAGTACGTTGCATGCGTGTGAGCCACTCCGCCAATATTTGGCCAATTCTTGTATAAATACGCGTGCGTTTTGGTATCTGACGACGGACGCAGATTTCCTTCTATAACATTATTGTCAAAATCGACAATTACGATATCTTCCGGTTTTAAATCTTCGTAAGGGACACCGCTTGGTTTTATAGCAAAAACACCATTTTTTCGGTCAACGGCACTTACGTTTCCAAAAGTGTATACCACCAAATTCAATGCATTTAGTTGCATGTTGGCTTCATAACACTCTTGTTTTAAATCTTTATAAAGAGAGCTCATGTTGCGATATTTTAAGGTTTGGATCTGCAAAAGCACTTAGTTTTTCGTACCCTAAAAGCAGTTTGTGATAGGCTTCAACTTTGTCTGTCTGAGGGAAATATTCTCCATCAAAATCACTTCCGATTTTTTGGCTTGCTTCGATTACGTTTGGATAAATTCCGGCTGCAACGGCTGCGTAAATTGCCGCACCTAAAGCTGGAGTTTGGTCTGAAGCCGCAATTTTAATTGGCTTGTTTAAAACATTTGCCAAAGTCTGCATAATGAAAGGCGATTTACGAGCAACACCGCCAATTCCGATAACGCTGTCGATTTTTACACCTTCTTCTTCAAAACGATCTACAATTTTCTTCGCTCCAAAACAAATTGCGTTTACTAAAGCTTTGAAAATATGTGGTGCTTTTGTTCCTAAAGAAAGGTTAGAGATAGCACTTTTTACTTCTTGGTTCGCATCTGGAGTTCTTCTTCCATTAATCCAGTCTAAAGCAATTGGAAGACTTTCTGAAACTGGGATTTTCTCTGCTTCTTTTGTTAATTCCACAATTAATTTATCGCTGAATTCTTCTCTTAATTGTTCTTTTTGCGCATCATTTAAAGTTGATGAAGAAGCTAATAAATGTTCTGTCGGCCACATTAATAATTCTTTGTACCAAGCTAATAAATCACCAAAAGCAGATTGTCCCGCTTCTAAACCGATAAATCCTGGAATAACAGAACCATCAACTTGTCCGCAGATTCCGCGAACGGTTTTTGTTCCCACTTCATCATAAGAACCCACTAGGATATCGCAAGTTGAAGTTCCCATAACACGAACTAAAGTATTTTCTTCAATTTTAGCTCCAACTGCACCTGAATGCGCGTCGAAAGTTCCAACAGCTACAACTGTTTCTGTAGAAAGTCCTAAACGGTCTGCCCATTCTTGGCTTAATTTTCCGGCAACTAAATCTGAAGTGTATGTTTCATCGTATAAATTGCCACGAAGCTGTGCCAAATACGGATGTAATTTTTCTAAGAATTCAACCGGTGGTAATCCGTTCCAGTCTGTGTGCCACATGGCTTTGTGACCCGCTGCGCAACGGCTTCTTTTGAAGGTTTTTAAATCTTTATCTTCAATTAGCAAGTACGTCATTAAATCGCAGTGTTCCATCCAAGTGTGCGCTGCATTTCGAACGGCTTCATCTTGTCTTGCAATGTGAAGGATTTTTGCCCAAAACCACTCAGACGAATAAATTCCCCCAACGTATTTTGTAACGTCTTCTCCGCCCCAGCTTACTGCCAATTCGTTGATTTCGTTTGCTTCGTTTATCGCAGTGTGATCTTTCCATAATACCATCATCGCGTTTGGATTTTCCTCAAAACCTTTTGTCAGGGCTAATGGTGTTCCGTCTTTTGTAACCGGAACAGGAGAAGATCCTGTTGTATCAATACAGATTCCACGAACCAATGACGGATCGACTTTACTTTCTTTGACAACATTCTGTATCGTAATTTCCAATCCTTCGATATGATCTAAAGGATGCTGGCGAAACTGATTTATAGAGGCGTCACAATATTGTTTGTTTTTCCATCTTTTGTAATGAGAAACATTCGATGCCAGCTCCTGTCCATTCTCAGTATCAATCAGCACCGCGCGAACAGAATCTGTTCCGTAGTCCAATCCTATTACATAATTTTTCATTCGTATTTTATTTTAAAATATTGACAAATATAGACATAAATATTTTATAAGTGTACAAAAAACACTTAATTGAAAATGCATAATTAATTTTTGCTATAAATGCATTAAAACAGCATTTTAGCCCTAAATCAGAAAATAAATGTCAATGACACATTTATAATATTGCGATTATTTCATCCTAAAACAAAAGTCAATTGTTTTAAAAATTGCATTTTGTTTGCTTAAGCTGTAAAATCCGTTCTTTTTTCCGAACAGATTTTAAGATTTTCATCAATTACTTTCCTTCTAAAACCAACACAGAATAAGGAGGCAATGTTATTTCAAGTTTCCCTTTTTTATTTTCAAAACCTTTAAAAGCAACAGGAACAATTTTATTTGGATTTTCGAAAGAGTTATAATCCTGAAGTTTTGAAGCAGTGATTACACTTCCTGAAAAACCTTTTACACCTAGATCTTTTACATCAATTTCTATTTTGTTTTTATTTACTGGGTCAATATTTACCAGCGAAATATGAACAGAACCGTTCTGATCTTTTGAAGCTGAAGCCGAAACTGCTGGGATACTTTGTCCCTCAAAAACATAAGAAGGCGATTTAAAATCTATTGGCAATAATTTAGCATCCTGATGCACACTGTACATTTTCATGACATGATAGGTTGGCGTCGTGATCATTTTTGCTTTGTCTGTTAAGATTACAGCTTGAAGCACATTAACACATTGGGCTAAGTTTGCCATACGAACACGATCTGCATGATTATTGAAAATATTTAATGTTGCTCCAGCCAAGACAGCATCTCTCATGGTATTCTGCTGATATAAAAATCCTGGGTTTGTTCCTTTTTGAACATCGTACCAGCCTCCCCATTCGTCAACAATCATGGCTACTTTTTTTTCTGGATCATATTTATCCATAACGGCAGCATGTTTTGTCACTAATTCTTCCATTTTCAAGGCAGACTGCATCGTTAAAAAATATTCTTTTTCGGTAAAATCAACATCTGAACCTTTTTTCTCCCAATTGATTACCGCATAATGATGAACACCGACACCGCCAAGCATATTTAAAGGAATGTTTTTCATTAAAACTTCTGTCCAATTATAATCGGAACTGTTGGCTCCAGACGCAATTCTTGTAATTCCGCCTGTATTTCCCCAATCAGACATAAAAGTGGCAAACTTTTTATATTCGTTTGCATAATAATCTGCAGTCATATTTCCTCCGCATCCCCAAGCTTCATTTCCTATTCCCCAGTATTTTACTTTCCAAGGCTCGGTTCTTCCATTTTTCTTGCGAAGGTCACTCATAGGGCTTTTTCCTCCGAAATTGGTGTACTGCACCCAGTCAGCCAATTCCTGAACTGTTCCGCTTCCAACATTTCCAGATAAATACGGTTCTGCTCCAAGCAATTCGCACATATTTAAAAAATCGTGTGTCCCGAAACTATTGTCTTCCGTAACACCTCCCCACCATTGGTTTACAATCGTTGGGCGCTGTTCTTTCGGACCTATTCCATCTTTCCAGTGGTATGTATCGGCAAAACATCCGCCTGGCCATCTTAAATTTGGAATTTTTAAATCTTTTAGTGCTTTTACAATATCATTTCTGACTCCATTGGTATTTGGAATTTTAGACGTATCTCCAACAAAAAATCCTCCGTAAATACAATGTCCCAAATGTTCTGCGAAGTGACCATATATATTTCTATTTATAGTTGGCGCCGAAGCATCATTTTTTACTGAAATAATTACGGACTCTTTCTGTGCAGATATGTTTTGAACGCAAAGCGCAGTAAACAATATCAGTGATAGCTTTTTCATGGTTTTTTAGTTTTTTGGTTTTAGAAATAAGACATAGCTTATTTTTCAATGCTTTTGGTTTTTAAATTATAAGTGTTTGTTTAACATTTGTAAATTTAAATAAAAAAAAGCCACATAAAAAAATAAAAACATCAAAACAACTGGTTGCAAAAAATGGATTTCGCAATTAGATCTTAAAAACCAACATAAATACAGAATTCTTTAGAATATGAAAATGTAAAAACCAAAAAAAATCGACAAAAAACCTTTTGACAGTGGTATTTGTAACAAAATTTAAAAAATTTTGAATCTTGAACGCGAAATAATAATCCTTAGATCAATTCTCTTTTAAAAATGTTTCTACCTTTGACTTGTCATTTTGATATAAAACTGAGGACGAAATATAAAAGAACTTCCTTTCATCATGATCTTATTAAAATTGATTGTCAGAAATTCTTTTTTTTGCAGCCTTAGTATTAAGTGTAAAATTGACATTAATAATTTATGATACGTTTTAAGAAGTTTATATATTTACCTATCCAAATTAATTATATATGCTAAACAGTTATAGTTCTGCTGATAAAGTTTTACTGGCGGTGGACTGCATCATTTTCGGATTTGACAATGAGGGTCTGAAAATCCTTTTAATTCAAAGAGATTTTGAGCCTGAAAAAGGAAAATGGTCCTTGATTGGAGGATTTCTAAAGCGTGATGAAGTTTTAGATGCTGCTGCAACCCGAATTTTAAATACCTATACTGGTCTCAACGATATTTATATGGAGCAGCTGTATGCTTACAGCGAAATTGATCGTGACCCGGTAGAAAGAACCATTTCGGTTTCTTATTTTGCTTTGATTAATATCGAAAACCATAATGCAGAACTAATTAAAAATTATCACGCAGAATGGTTTCCTATTAATGATGCGCCAAACTTAATTTTTGACCATAACGAAATGGTCAAAAATGCCATTAAGAGACTGCGCTACAAAACTTCCATCAAACCAATTGGTTTCGAATTGCTTCCTGAGAAATTCACCATGCGTCAGCTTTTAGAATTGTATGAAGCTATTTTGAGCAAAGAACTCGACAAAAGAAATTTCATCAGTAAAATTAATTCTCTTGAAATTCTAAATAAATTAGACGAAAAAGACATGCAGTCTTCTCGAAAAGGTTCTTATCTGTACACTTTTAACAAAGAGAAATACGAAGAAAAACTACTAAATAATTTTGTGCTCAATTTATAATTGGCATTTCCTATAAAGAATTCCTGAGTATAAGAGCAGATTTGTTTTCAATCTGCTCTTTTATTCCCTGCAAAACCATATCGGCCAGAATTTTTCCCATTAATTCAAAATTGGTCGAAATTGTCGTAATTCCGTTTGCCGCAATTTTTTTCAATGGCGTTTCATTGTACGATATAATTCCGAAGTCTTCTCCTAATTTCAAGTTTCTGCTCATTGCATTTTCTATCACCAAAAGCAAATCACGGTCGTGCGGAATAATATATAAATCTCCCAAAGCAATAGACTGATCACTGAAATCTGAAATAATTTCATAATCAAAACTGTAGGCTTGGCAAAAAGATTCAAAACCCAGTTTCATTCCTGGAGGCTCTCTAAATCCAGGGAAAATTAAAATTAGTTTCTTATATTTTGACAATCGAGATTTACCTTTCATTAACCCTTCGTAAATATCTTTTTGGTGGTTCTGGTAAATCGCTGGGAACATTTTTAACTCTGGATTGGTCTGATCCAATATAATTACATCGTTTACTGGTAGGGTTTTTATCGAGTCGACAATATCGGTTAGGTTGGTCGGCATGATAATATATTTTGTATAATTTCCATTACTGTCATTTATGAGTTTTTTGAAAACCTGAACATTAAAATGATGAAAGAAAATATCAACCTGCACATTTTTTCCAATGTTTTTTAAAAACGAATTATAAATATCTTCTTTAAAAATATTCAATTCATCAAAAAGCAAGAAAATCTTCTGAGTTATAGTGATTTCAACACTTTTAACATAATATCCTTTGCCCGGAATGGCATAAATTATTCCTCTTTTCTTTAATTCGTCATACGCCAATAAGACCGTGTCTCGAGACAAGGAAAAAGCCAAACAGACTTTATTGACAGATGGAAGCCTATCTCCTTTAATTAAATTCTCTTCTTCAATTGCTTTTTCGATTGAAAGAATTATCTGCTTATATTTTGGCAGACCAATATTATTTTGAATTGAAATCATGCTCTACGATAAAGTCGTTTTGACTATTTATAATTAAAAACTGGTAGGTACTGGTATGCAAATATAGAAAATGTTTCTACTTTTGGATTTCATTTTTGCTAAAAATTATATGAAAATAAAACACATATCGCATTTAAAAGAGATTCATAATTGCAAATTGTTTGGTTTAATGCCCAATCAGGAAGAAATTTATTCTTTTGATTTGGTTAACAAAAATGGAATGAAAGTTCAAATTATCAATTATGGCGCAACGGTTACTTCCATCCAGATTCCGATCAATGAAAAACTTACAGATATTGTTTTAGGCTTTGATAATTTAGAAGCATATTTAGAATCTTACAATTTGCCAAGCGCACCGTATTTTGGAACAACGGTTGGCCGTTATGCTGGACGAATTCACAATGCTACTTTTAGCCTTAACGATAAAAAATTTCAACTCTGCAGTAACAATAACGGCAATTCACTGCATGGTGGAGAAATGGGGTTTGGGAGAAAAGTCTGGAATGTAACTGATGCAAAAACTGGTGAAAATCCTTCCATTACTTTTGGACTATTGAGCGAGCATTTAGATGAAAATTTTCCTGGCGAAATGACTGTTTATTTAACGTATACTCTGACAGAAGAAAATGAATTAAAACTAGAATATAAAGCAACCTCAACCGAGGATACCATTATCAATTTGACGCATCACAGTTATTTTAACCTTGACGGTCACGACGGAAATGTTCTAGAACAGCAAATGTTTATCAAATCGGCTAAAATGCTGGAAACAAATCCAGATAATATTCCGACCGGAAATTATACTGATTTAACAAATCATGATTTTGATTTTAGAACTCCAAAAAAATGTCTGTTTCCAATTGACAATTCTTTTGTGGTAAATTCTAAAACTGAAATTGTAGCGCAATTAATCAGTTTAAAAAATAAATTGAGAATGAACGTGTACACCGATCAGCCAAGTGTACACATATATGTAGGCGGAAATTGTTTCGGAAAACTGAAAGGAAAAGAAAATGTTGATTACAATGCTCAAAGCGGAATCTGTTTTGAAACGCAGAATTTTCCAGATGCGCCAAATCATCCTCATTTCCCAAATGCTGTTCTTAAAAAAGGAGAACAATATTCTCAAAAGACACTTTACAAATTTGAAACCTTAAACTAACTATTTATACAATATACCAATTACACAACTATAATGAATGATATTTTAATACAAAATACTGTTGCTTTTTTTGAGAAATCTTTCGGGTCTTCTCCAGAGAAAACGGTACTTTCTCCTGGCAGAATCAACATCATTGGAGAGCATATTGATTACAATGACGGTTATGTTTTACCTGCTGCAATTGATAAAGTAATTTGCTTTGCTTTTGCAAAAAACAACACAAAAACATCTAAAGTAATTGCTATTGATTTAAACGAAGAGTTTGAAATCGATTTGACTCAAGAAGTAAAGCTAAGCGATGTCGTTTGGACCAATTACATCCGTGGCGTTATCAAACAATTGCAAGATAACGGATTTTCTTTTGAAGGTTTCAATTGTGTTTTCAGCAGTAATATTCCGGTTGGTTCTGGATTATCTTCTTCGGCAGCTTTAGAATGCGGAATGATTTTCGGAATCAAATCTCTTTTCGATTTAAAAATTGAAAAAAAAGACATTTCACTATTAGGACAAAAAGCAGAACATTGGGTTGGAATCAACTGCGGAATTATGGATCAGTTTTCGAGCGTTCATGGTCTTGAAAATAAAGTAATCCAATTAGATTGCAACACTTTAGAATTTGAATATCATAATGCCGACTTTAAAGACTATTCTTTGATTTTATTTGATTCTAATGTAAAACATTCGCTCTTTACATCAGAATATAATACCAGAAGAATTGAATGTGAAGAAGGTTTATCGATCATAAAAAGTCATTTTCCAGAAGTAAAAACTTTTAGAAATGCTACAGAAGAACAGGTTTTGAGCCTTAAAGATAAAATGACTGAAAAAGTTTTTGCCAGAGTTCATTTTGTAGTAAAAGAAATCAATCGCGTTATCAAAGCTTGCAAAGCTTTAGACCAAGGAAATATTGAACTTTTAGGAGAATTGCTTTTTGAAACACATTACGGATTGTCGCAAGAATATGAAGTAAGCTGCGAAGAATTAGACATGCTTGTTGATACAGCAAAAGAAGATGATGCCATTATTGGTTCCCGACTTATGGGGGGCGGTTTTGGCGGCTGCACTATCAATTTAGTTAAAAAAGGACATGAAAATGAGGTTAAGCGTAAGTTTTCAAAGCTTTATTTAGATACATTTGGAATTGAATTAAAATTCTATGATGTAAAAATATCAAACGGAACAACGCTACTTTAAAACCACACACACTACAATGAAAAATTTTGACATTAACGAAGATCCGCACAGACGCTTCAATCCATTAATTAACGAATGGGTATTAGTATCGCCACATCGTGCAAAACGCCCTTGGCAAGGACAAAATGAAACCATTTCTACAGAAGAACTTCCTAAATATGACCCAACTTGCTATTTGTGTCCAGGAAATGTTCGTGCTAACGGAATGAATAATCCGCAATACGAAAACAGTTTTGTTTTTGAAAATGATTTTGCCGCTATGAAACAGGACGAAATCATTTTTGAAGATGATATTAAACATACTTTTTTTAAGGCAAAGCCAGAACAGGGTATTTCTAGAGTAGTTTGCTTTTCTCCAAGACATGACCTGACTCTTCCAGAAATGGAAATTGCCGATATTGAAAACATCATCAAAACTTGGCAGAAAGAATATACCGATTTAGGAAGCATTAAATATATCAACCACGTTCAGATTTTTGAAAACAAAGGAAGTGTTATGGGCTGCAGCAATCCGCATCCGCACGGACAAATTTGGGCTCAATCTTCTCTTCCTACTCAAGTTGAAAAAACACAAAACAGCTTAAAATCATATTACGATAAAAACGAGAGAACTTTATTGGAGGATTATGTTAAAGCTGAATTGAAAGCTGGCGAAAGAATCGTAATCGAAAATGATCATTTTGTTGCGCTAGTTCCTTTTTGGGCAATCTGGCCTTACGAAACAATGATTGTAAGTAAAAGAGCCGTAAACAAAATCACCAATTTTACTGCTGAAGAAAGCACCGCTTTCGCGAAAATCTTAAAACAGTTAACTACGAAGTACGACAATTTATTTAATACTTCTTTTCCATATTCATCAGGAATTCACCAATCGCCAACAGACGGTTTACTGCATCCAGAATGGCATTTCCACATGCATTTTTATCCGCCGTTATTAAGATCTGCAACCGTAAAAAAGTTTATGGTTGGATACGAAATGCTAGGGGAATCGCAAAGAGACATTACACCAGAAAAAAGTGCTGAAATTTTGAGACAACTTTCGGATGTACATTACAAAAGAACTGTAAAAGTATAATAGCCTTCTCGTTGTAATAAAGCCAAGAATAAAAATTTAACATAATAATTATCAAATAAATGTAAAAAACACATTTACTGATGACTGATTTCTAAATTTTTATTTTACATTTGGCTTCTGCTTTTATTTTCGCAAAAAAATAACAGAAATAAAACACATCTTGCATTTTAAACAAGATTTAACAACATAAAAGCAAATTTAAAACCACATAAACAAACAACCTATAATAATTATTTAAAATACTACTAACAATGAACCAAAACCTCGCTTTCGCTGACTATGCGGTTTTTATTATTTATTTTATCGTAGTCTCTGTCTACGGTTACACCGTTTACCGCAAACGTAAACAGGACGAACATGATGCTAAAGCTTACTTTTTGGCTGAAGGAAATTTAACTTGGTGGGCAATTGGAGCTTCTCTTATTGCTTCTAATATTTCGGCAGAACAATTCATCGGAATGAGCGGTGAAGGTTTCTTCTTAGGAATCGCTGTCGCTGCTTATGAATGGCTTGCTGCCGTTGCCCTAATTATCGTGGCTGTATGGTTTATTCCTGTATATCTTAAAAACAAGATTTACACGATGCCACAGTTCTTAAAAACACGTTACAACGAATCTACTGCGCTTATCATGGCAGTATTCTGGCTGTTTTTATATGTTTTTGTAAACCTTACTTCTATTTTATATTTAGGAGCAGTTGCGATTAACAAACTTGCTGGTGGAGAATACCTTCACGTAATTATGCTTGGATTGGCTATTTTTGCTTTGTTTATTTCGCTTGGAGGAATGAAGGTTGTAGCGTATACAGACGTTATCCAAGTTGCCGTTTTAATTATCGGAGGTTTGGTGACTTCTTATATTGCCTTAACAACAGTTGCGGAAGCTTTTGGTGTTGGTCAAAATGCAATTGCCGGTTTTAAAGTTTTAATGCAGCAGGCTCCCGAACATTTCAAAATGATTATTCCGAAACCAACTGCAACATCTTCTCAACTTGAAATCGATAAATATTTAACTTTCCCTGGATTGTTATCTTATGCTGCTGGTATCTGGATTATCAACTTAAATTACTGGGGATGTAACCAATACATTACGCAGAGAGCACTTGGAGCAGATTTACAAACAGCTCGTACAGGAATTTTGTTTGCTGGTATGCTTAAATTATTAATGCCGCTTATTGTAATGCTTCCTGGTATTGCTGCTTACGTTTTATACACAAGCGGACACTTACCTCAATTGGAGGGAGGAGTAAAAGATGAGGCATATTCTGCTATATTAACATTCCTTCCAACCGGATTAAAAGGACTTTCAGTTGCTGCTCTTACTGCTGCAATCGTAGCTTCTTTGGCAGGAAAAGTAAACAGTATTTCTACAATCTATACATTAGACGTTCATAAAAAATACATTCAAAAAAATGCTGGCGAAAAACAGCAGGTAAACATCGGTCGTCTTGCCGTTTTTGTTGCTATGCTTTTGGCCGTTTTATTTACATGGAATGACGTTTTAGGAATTGGTGGCGTTGGAGGATTTACCTATATCCAAAAATACACTGGATTCATCAGCCCTGGAGTTTTTGCCATGTTCTTCTTGGGTATGTTCTGGAAAAGAACTACTGGAACAGCGGCAATCGTGGGTGTAATCTTAGGATTCTTATTATCTGTTTTATTTAACGAATACGCTCCAGCTTTATTTGGAAACGATACACTTTTATACACAGCTTACCCTAATGGAAAAGGAGCTTTCGAAATTCCGTTCCACATCTGTATGGGATTATCATTCTTATTCACAATGATTGCAATGATCTTAATAAGTTTTGCTGGTCCAAAAGTAAACCCTAAAGCATTCGAAATTGATTCTGAAATGTTTAAAGTAAAACCGCAGACAACAGTCTTAATCGTTATTACGCTATTGATTATTGCTGCGCTTTATGTTAAGTTCTGGTAATAAATTATCAGTTCTATTCTCTCTATTTTTACAGCTGTTGTTTGTCATGAACAACAGCTGTAAATTTTTAAAAATGTTTTAACACATAGAAGCATAGATTTTTAGCCCATAAGAAAGAGCAAAAAACAAATCTAGATTTGAACACATAGCTATGTGCTTTAAAAAAAATGAAATGCCTTTTTAGGCAAATTAAAACTATGTTTCTATTGTGTTTAAAAATGTTAGCAATAAATTATAATAAAATAAAATCATGCAGTTATCATTAACCCAAAAAATCATTATCGTTACGGGAGGAGCAAAAGGAATCGGTTTAGGAATCGTTAAGGTTTTAGCCGAGGAAAACGCTATTCCGTTTATCGTTGGACGTAACGAAAATGATAACATCAAAGCCGTAGAAGAATTAAAAGCCATCGGAAAGGAAGCGCATCAAGTTGCTGCCGATTTAACAAAACCTGAAGATTGCAAAAAAGCCGTTGAAGCTGTAATCGCAAAATTCGGAAGAATTGACGGACTTGTAAACAATGCCGGAGTTAATGACGGTGTTGGATTAGAAAACGGAAATTATGAAGATTTTGCCGCTTCGCTTCACAAAAACTTAGTGCATTATTATTTGATGGCACAGCATGCACTTCCGTATTTGAAAGAATCGAAAGGCGCCATTGTGAACATCGGTTCTAAAACTGCCGAAACGGGTCAAGGCGGAACCTCAGCTTATGCCGCTTCGAATGGTGGAAGAAATGCGTTAACTAGAGAATGGGCTGTTGAATTATTGAAATACCGCATCCGCGTAAATGCCGTAATTGTAGCAGAATGTTACACACCACTTTACGAAACGTGGATTAATACTTTTGAAAATAAAGAAGAAAAACTAGCTGCAATTACCAAAAATATTCCGTTAGAAAACAGAATGACAACAGCTGAAGAAATCGCCAATATGGTGGTTTTCCTTCTTTCAGAAAAATCAAGCCATACAACGGGACAAATCATTTATGTTGATGGCGGTTACACACATTTAGATAGATCTATTTAGTTTTTTCGCAATTTTTTTCGCCACGAATTCACGAATTTTTATAAATCATAATTCGTGAAATTCAAGCTAATTTCACACACATATACTTCATCATTTTAATTCGTGAATTCGTGGCTATTTTTTTTAAGGATTGAGCAAAATTATATAGCACTATTCTTAAAATCAGAAGGTGTAATTCCTTTAACCTTTTTGAAGAGTTTATTAAAGTTTGAAGCTGTTTTATATCCACATGCGTATGCAATTTCAGACATGCTTTTATCAGTTTCTAGCAACAATTTACAGGCATTCGAAATTCGTATTTCGTGCAGATAATCCACAAAATTTTTCTTGGTTTTTACTCTAAACATTCTGCAGAAAGAAGTCCGCGTCATATTCGCGACAGCGGCAATTTCTTCTAAGGAAATATTCTTTTTATAATTCTTATTGACATATTGAAAAACCTCTGAAAGACGATCTACTTTCGAATCTTTCTGCATTAACGAATAAATTTCGTCGTTGATGTAAATCTTATCCTGACTTTCCGAAAGAATAGACAAAATCTCAAAAAGTCCGATAATAACTTCGAAGTCTTTTTTTGAAACTAATTTCTCCAGTTTTTTAGCAATCTGTTTATTGGTTTTTCCGATAATCGAAATTCCTTTTCCCGCCTGAACAAAAAGTTCGTTGATTTTTTGGGTTTCTTTTAATTCATAAAAAGTTGGTCCGAAAATATCTTTATGAAAATATACGACAATCGAATTGGCTCTTAAATCCTCAATTCCCTGATAATATTTCTCATCATTCAGCCAAACATGCGGAATATCAGAACCTAAAAAAACCATATCACCAGGCTCAAACGGCATTACCGAATTTCCGATAATACGTTTTCCATAACTCTCTTTCACATAAACCAATTCCAATTCCGGATGCGAATGAAACGGCGCCTGAAAAAACGGTTCAATGCGATTGAGCACCGAAACTTTTGTGTTGAGATAAGACGCTATTTTGGTTTGTTCCAATTTCATACTGCAAAGATAATTAAAGATTAGATACGGATAATATTAGACTATTAATGAATAGGTAAAAAGGCTAATTTTATTTTTCGTTAACTGCCCGAATTCTATACAAAATCAGAAGATTAAAATGTTATAAAATGAAAGCAGTGACATCAAAAAAAGAAAAAAAACAACAACACAATGTCTGAGAATAACACAAAAAAACTGGTTGTAAAACTGCATCCAGATGATAATGTATTGGTTGCCTTAACCGATCTTCAAAAAGGCGATTCGATTCATTTTGAAAACGAAACTTACGTTTTGCAAGACCTCATCAAAGCCAAACATAAATTCTACATGCAGGACATGAAGCAAGGAGAAGAAGTAAACATGTATGGCGTTTTGGTTGGAAAAGTGCAAAATGATGTGGCAAAAGGAAGTTTAATGACGACCGAGAACTTAAAACACGCCGCAGATCCTTACGCTTACAGAAATGCTTCATACGAATGGAATGCTCCTGATGTTTCAAAATTCGAAAATAGAACTTTTAAAGGTTACAAAAGAAAAGACGGACGCGTTGGAACGGCCAATTACTGGCTTTTTATCCCAACTGTTTTTTGTGAAAACAGAAATTTGGATGTTATTAAAGAAGCCTTACACAAACAATTAGGTTATGCTGTAACGGATAAATACAATCAATTTACGCATGAACTGCTGGAAAGTTATTTGAACGGAAATGACATTAACGATATTCATATTGAATTGAATCCAACTCCAAAAAACAAACGTGTTTTTGAAAATGTAGACGGAATCAAATTCTTAAATCACCAAGGCGGCTGTGGCGGAACGCGTCAGGATGCTTCTACTTTGAGCGCCTTATTGGCTTCTTATGCAAACCACCCGAACGTTGGCGGAATCACACTTTTGAGTTTAGGATGCCAGCATTTGCAAGTTCAGGATTTTGTAAATGATGTCAAAAGACAAAACCCAGATTTCGATAAACCATTATTTATTTTTGAACAGCAACAGACAGAAAGCGAAGAAGTTCTAATTACCAATGCCATCAAAAAAACTTTTGAAGGTTTAATCGAAATTAACCAATACGAAAGAACCGATGCGCCATTAAGCGATTTATGTATCGGTGTAAAATGCGGAGGAAGCGACGGTTTCAGCGGTGTTTCTGCAAATCCTGCTGTGGGCTACACTTCAGATTTAGTCGTAGCTTTAGGCGGAAAAATTCTTTTGGCAGAATTCCCAGAATTATGCGGTGCAGAGCAGAATTTAATCGACAGATGTGTTACCGAAGATAAAGCTAGAAAATTCATCAATTTAATGGAATCTTATGATGAACTGGCACATAAAGTAGGTTCTGGTTTTCATATGAATCCGTCACCAGGAAATATCAAAGACGGATTAATTACGGATGCCATCAAAAGTGCTGGAGCAGCCAAAAAAGGCGGAACTTCTCCTGTAGTTGATGTTTTAGATTATACTGAATTGGTTACAAAACCAGGATTAAGTTTGGTTTGCACGCCAGGAAATGACGTAGAAGCGACAACTGGAAAAGCAGCTTCTGGAGCAACTTTAATTTTGTTTACAACGGGATTGGGAACACCGACAGGAAATCCAGTTTGTCCTGTAATTAAAGTGGCAACGAATTCTGTTTTGGCAACAAGAATGAAAGATATTATCGATATTGACTGCGGACCAATTATCAGTGGTGAAAAATCTATTGAAGAAATGGGCGAGGAAATTTTGGAATACTGCATCAAAGCGGCAAGCGGCGAAATTATTCCGAAAGCGGTTCAATTAAACCAAGACGATTTTATTCCGTGGAAACGCGGCGTATCTTTGTAAAAGACTCAATTAAAATAACTTAAAAAAATTATATAAATGTTTTCATTACAAAATAAAAAAGCAATTATCACAGGCGGAGGAAGCGGAATTGGAAGAGCGATTTCTGTTTTATTTGCTAAACAAGGAGCTGAAGTTCACATTTTAGAATTGACGGAAGAAAGCGCAAAAGAAACGGTTGAAGAAATCAAATCTGCTGGAGGAACTGTTTTTGCGCACGCTTGCGACGTTTCAAATCACGAACAAGTTAAATCAACTTTTGAGAAAATCGGAAATATTCATATTCTGGTAAACAATGCTGGAATCGCACACGTTGGAAAAGTAGACACAACTTCTGAATCTGATTTTGACCGTATCATGAATGTAAACGTAAAAGGTGTTTACAACTGTCTTCACGCTTCGATTCCGGCGCTAAGAAATTCTGGCGGAGGAGTCATTTTGAATTTAGCCTCTATTGCAAGCTGGGTTGGTATTCCAGATCGTTTTGCTTATTCTACTGCAAAAGGTGCTGTTATGGCGATGACTTTATCAGTTGCTAAAGATTATTTAAACGATAAAATCAGATGTAATTCTATTTCTCCTGCGAGAGTGCACACGCCTTTCGTAGATGGATTTATCGCTAAAAATTATCCTGGAAAAGAAGAAGAAATTTTCGAAAAGTTATCTCAATCACAGCCAATCGGCCGTATGGGAAAACCAGAAGAAATCGCCACTTTAGCCTTATTCTTATGCAGCGACGAATCGTCTTTCATCACAGGTTCTGATTACCCAATTGATGGCGGATTTATAAAATTAAACAACTAAAAAAGGAAATAGCCACGAATTCACGAATTAAAATGATTAAAAAAAATCTGTGAAATCTGCTTAAAAAATTAAGCTAAGAATTTCACGAATTGTAATTTTTATAATTCGTGAATTCGTGGCTAAAAAAAAACATTACTAAAAAATAAAAGATTATGAAACTTATTAGATTCGGAGAAGAAGGAAAAGAAAAACCAGGAGTTTTACTAAATGATAAAAGATACGATGTTTCGTCTATTGTAACAGATTACAACGAAGCTTTTTTTGAAAACGACGGTTTAGCAAAATTAGAAGAAGCCTTAAAAAATAATCCTTCTTTACCAGAAGTAAGCGATTCAGTTCGTTTAGGTTCGCCAGTGGCGCGTCCGTCAAAAATTATCTGCATCGGATTAAATTATGTCGATCACTGCGAAGAAACTGGCGCTGCAATTCCAGAAGAGCCAATTATTTTCTTCAAATCAACCACTTCTTTATGCGGGCCAAATGACAATTTGATCATCCCGAAAAACAGCGAAAAAACAGACTGGGAAGTGGAATTGGCATTTGTTGTAGGTAAAAAAGCAAGCTACGTTTCTGAAGAAGATGCGCCTAATTATATTGCAGGATATTGCCTTTTAAATGATTACAGCGAAAGAGCATTCCAAATTGAGCGTGGCGGGCAATGGGCAAAAGGAAAAGGTTCTGATACCTTTGCTCCTCTTGGGCCAATTATGGCAACTCCAGATGAAGTTGATGATGTTAATAACCTAAAAATGTGGCTTACTGTAAACGGAAAAACATTCCAAAACAGTAACACTTCAAACTTAATTTTTAAAATTCCATTTTTAGTGCATTATTTAAGTCAATTTATGACATTGCTTCCTGGCGATGTAATTAGTACAGGAACGCCTCCAGGGGTTGGATTAGGAATCAAACCAGATCCAATTTACATTAAAGCAGGTGACGTAATCGAATTAGGAATTGAAGGTTTAGGTACAAGCAAACAAACTGCTGTAGCTTACCAAGGATAAATTTAGATTATGGCAACTCAAAAATTCTATCTGGCTTTAGACCTAAAAGATGATGCCAATTTAATTGCAGAATACAAAGAACTGCATGAAAATGTCTGGCCAGAAATCAAGAAAAGCATTCAAGATTCTGGAATTGAAGTCCTTGATATTTATTGCACTGGAAACCGATTGTTCATGATTATCGAGGCTGATGCCGATTTTACTTTCGAAAAGAAAGATCAGGCTGATGCTGCAAACGAAAAAGTTCAGGAATGGGAAACTTTAATGTGGAAATTTCAGCAAGCTCTACCATGGGCAAAACCAGGACAAAAATGGGTTGTAATGGATAAGATTTTTGGATTATAACTTCTAACTTTCTTCAAATGATAAAAAAAGGATTTCAACTTTGGAATCCTTTTTTGTTTTGAAGCAAAATGAGATTAAAACTTTAATATAAAATAAATTATATATTCATCCTTTTGATTATTTTAGTCGCATAAAAATCAAACCTAATTAACCAAAAAAAATGAAAAAACTAATTATTGCATGTTTCCTTATTTCAGGAGCTATGTTTGCCCAAGACATTAATATTGTTCAAGGAAATTTTGACTTTTTAAAAGATCAGAAAGAAATCAATACCATATTTGATTATAGTAATTTTACTATGATGAAAGAGAAAAAATCTGAGGCGCAATATGTAAAAGAACACAAAGCTGATTTAGACGAAAAAGCAAAAGGAAACGGGAATCTTTGGGAAAAAAGATGGATTGTGGCAAAAGATCAAATATGGACTCCAAAATTTTTGGAAATTGCAAACATTGTTTTGACTAAAGAAAAGAAAGACTTAAATTTTCAAGAAGGAATAAATACCCCTTATACTTTAATTGTACAGGCTGTTTGGATCTATCCAGGCTGGGACGCAGGAATTATGAAGCAGCCAGCAAAAGTAACAACCAATTTGAAGTTTGTTGAAACGGCTAACAAATCAAATGTATTGTTAGAAATTAACAGTGAAGAAGCTCCAGGAGACCAATGGGGAAGCAATTTTAATAATGAAACCCGAATTGGTGAAGGATTCGCAAAAACAGCAAAAACACTGTCAAAACTTATAGTGAAAAAAGCATATAAATAAAAAAAAAGCTCTGATTATTCAGAGCTTTGTTCTTTTTGCATATTTAGCAAATACGCCATATTGGCAATTACGTGATCATGTTTTTTGACAAACGAATTTTCTTCGTTCCACACATAACCAGCTAAAACGGCACATATTTTTTCTTTAACTTCTGGATTTTCTGGCTGATGGAAGAATAATGTCTGCAGATTTCCTGTATACCATTCTTGCACGTAAGTGGTGAAAACAGCAATTCCGCGTTTCATGTATTGTGTAAATTCAACTTCCCAATCAACAGGAATTCCTTGTGATTCTTTTAAGTATAATTTTGCTGCCAACATTCCAGATTCGGTTGCAAAAGCTACACCCGAAGAGAAAACTGGATCTAAGAATTCTGAACTGTTTCCTGTTAAAGCAAAACCGTCACCATACATTCTTTTTACAGCTCTTGAGTAGTTTTCTAATTTAACCGGTTCAAACAAAAATTCTGTTCCAGCAAATCTTTTAATATAATAATCTGATTTCTGAATGGCATTTCGTAAAGCCTCAGCATTATCTTTATTTTCAGAAAGCGAATTGATGAAATCTGTTGGCCCGACAACACCCAAACTTGTATTTCCGTTAGAAAATGGAATTACCCAAAGCCAAACTTCGGTTTCCAGAATATCAAACGAAATTTGAGTTCCCTCTACCCCTTCTTCTCTATTAATATCTTTAACATGGGTAAAAATAGAAGAATGCGGATCTAATTTTGAAGGCGTATCCAAATCTAAAAGCCTTGGCAATACTCGTCCGTATCCGCTCGAGTCGATGATAAATTTAGCGTGAATTTCTTTTAAATTTCCATCTTTATCTTTTACAATAGTTTTTGAATTTTTCCCTTCAAAAGAAACTTCCAGAACTTCTGTTTCAAATTCTAAATCAATTCCTTTTCTTATAATTTCCTGAGCCATTGTATTGTCAAAATCAGCTCTTGGAACCTGCCAAGTCCAGTCCCATCCTTCGCCAAATTTTACGCTGAAATCAAAATTGCATATTTCTTCTCCTCTGATAAAACGAGCTCCTAATTTTTTTTCGAAGTTCATCGCATCTAGGGCGTCAAACAATTCTGCTTCAGCAAAATGGTCCATTACACGCGGAATAAGACTCTCGCCTACTACAAGTCTTGGAAACTTTGTTTTTTCTACAACTTTAACCTTTACGTTGTTTTTAAAAAGGTACGATGCCGAAACACATCCAGACGGTCCCGCACCAATCACTAAAACATCAACAAACTCCTTTGTCATATTAGAATTATTATCATTAATTAGCCTACATTTGCCATCATCAAAATAACTACATTTATTTTGATAAATAAAATTAAATTAGCGCAACCAAAATCGATTTGATGAATACAATAAATGAATATCTAAGTTTAGCAGAATTTGAAGCCATAATCTTTGGAAAAAACAAAGTTGCCATAAGCGATGTGGTCTTAAATCGAGTAAACGAAAGTTTTAATTTCTTAAAAGAATTCTCAGGAAATAAAGTAATCTACGGAGTAAATACAGGATTTGGTCCAATGGCTCAATACAGAATTAAGGAGTCAGACCAAATTCAATTGCAATATAATTTAATCAGAAGCCATTCTTCTGGAACTGGAAAACCTTTAAACGCTGAGTGCGCAAAAGCAGCAATTTTGGCAAGGTTAAATACACTTTCTTTAGGGAACTCAGGAGTTCATTCTTCTGTTATTCATTTAATGGCAGAATTAATCAATAGAGATATTACGCCTTTAATTTTTGAACACGGCGGTGTTGGTGCCAGCGGAGATTTAGTGCAATTATCACACTTAGCTTTGGTTTTAATTGGCGAAGGCGAAGTTTTTTATAAAGGCGAAAGACGAGCAACTGCAGAAGTTTTTGAAATTGAAGGTTTAAAACCCATTCAAGTAGAAATTAGAGAAGGTCTGGCGTTAATCAACGGAACTTCTGTAATGACAGGAATTGGAGTAGTAAATGTTCATTATGCAAAAAAATTATTAGACTGGTCGTTAAAAGCTTCTTGTGCAATTAACGAATTAGTTCAAGCTTATGACGATCATTTCTCAGAAGAATTAAACCAAACCAAACGTCATAAAGGACAGCAGGAAGTTGCTGAAAGAATGAGACAGAATCTTTCTGACAGTACTTTGATCCGTAAAAGAGAAGACCATTTATATTCTGGCGAAAACACCGAAGAAATCTTCAAAGAAAAAGTTCAGGAATATTATTCATTAAGATGCGTTCCTCAAATTCTTGGGCCAGTTTTAGAAACTATTAATAATGTCGCTTCTATTTTAGAAGACGAATTTAACTCGGCAAACGATAATCCAATCATCGACGTGAAAAACAAACACGTTTACCACGGCGGAAATTTCCACGGAGATTACATTTCGCTTGAAATGGATAAACTGAAAATCGTTATTACGAAATTAACGATGTTGGCAGAACGCCAATTGAATTATTTATTGAATTCTAAAATCAACGAAATTCTTCCTCCATTCGTAAACTTAGGAACATTAGGTTTTAATTTCGGAATGCAGGGTGTTCAGTTCGTTGCCACTTCAACCACTGCAGAATGCCAAACATTATCTAACCCAATGTATGTGCACAGTATTCCAAACAACAATGACAACCAAGACATTGTGAGTATGGGAACCAATGCGGCGGTAATTACCTCAAAAGTTATCGAAAATTCTTTTGAAGTTTTAGCAATCGAATTAATCACTATTGTTCAGGCAATTGATTATTTGAAACAAAAAGATCAAATCTCGTCTACGACTAAAAAATGGTACGACGATATCAGAAATATAATTCCAGAATTTAAAGAAGATCAAGTAATGTATCCTTTTGTTCAAAAAGTAAAAGATTATTTGATCAACAGTTAACTGCTGGTTATAATTATTTTTAAACACATAGAAACAATAGATTTTAGTTTTAAATAAAAGAAAAAAGGTAAAAGAAAAAACTAGTTTTCACATATAGCTATGTTTATTTCAAAAAAGTGAAACGCCTTTTATTGACAAAAAACTATGTTTCTATGTGTTAAATTAAATCTTGGTTAATTTGTAATTTCATCCAAAGGTTTAAAACAGTTAAAAATCTTTAATTTACAGTATTAATATTGAATCTTAAAACCATGAAAAAGTCACTTGTTTTTTTATTGCTATCCTGCATTCAATTTGTTAATAGCCAAGAATTAGCATTAGTTAAGAAAAATGCTAAAATTGGATATCTGTCTAAAGACGGATCTTTTAAAATAGAGCCTCAATATAAATCTGCCAGAAGTTTTTCTGAAGGTTTAGCAGCTGTAGAAAATGGCGGAAAATGGGGATTTATCGATGCAAAAGGAAGCTGGGTAATTCCAGCCGATTTTAAAGATGCTAAAGATTTTAACAACGGAATTGCAGTTGTACAAAAAGACAAAGACTGGGTTTACATTAATACAAAAGGAGAAATTCAAAAAGCACCTGCTTCAGAAAAATTATTTGATTTTAATGACGGCGTTGCTTTTATCAGACAAAATAATAAAGTTGGGCTAATCAACAATAAAATGGGAGTGGTTTTAGAACCAAAATACGACCAGATCAAACCATTTGAAAATGGGTACGCCAGAGTTGAATTAAACAAAAACTGGGGAATTATTGATACTAACGGAAAAGAATTGGTTGAACCTATTTATGCCGAAGTTGGAAACTATTTTAAAGGAACAACTTGGGCAAGAAAAGACAAAACTTTCGGCTTGGTAAGCGGCGGAAAATTTATCCCGGTTGACGGAGCTGAAAAAATCTGGGATTTTGAAACTCAAGATTTGACTTACGCTAAGAAAAACGGAAAAATCGGATATATAGATTTAAAAGGAAATTGGGCAATTCTTCCTATTTATGATAAAGGAAAAGCTTTCTCAAAAAATTTAGCTCCAGTTTTAGTTGGAAAAAAATGGGGATTCATTAACCCACAGGGGAAATTTGTAATTGAACCAACTTACAACGATGCTGAAGTTTTCAGCACAAACGGTTTAGCACCAGTAAAAGAAAGTAACTGGGGATTCATTAATGAATCTGGAAAACTGGTAATTCCAACTCAATATGGGATCACTACAAATGCTATTATTGCCATGTTTACACAACAAGACAAAGGATTTATTGGTGGTGTAGCCAGAGTAAAAAACGAAGGGAAATGGGGATTTCTTAAACCTGACGGAACAGTTTTGGCCAACCAATGGTTTGAAAATGCGGAACTATTCTCTAAAAGTGCAGAAAAACCTCAGCCTGCTGCAGCTCCAGCCGAAAAACCAAAAGAAGAAACTAAACCAATAGCTAAAAAACCAGCAGCGAAAAAAAAGAAATAATATTTATCTCCAAATAAATTAGAAATTTGCATAAATGAAATCGCATTCTATAACGCGGTTTCATTTATGACGAATAAAAATAAAACCAACATTAAATGAAATGTGTATTAGTAACAGGCGGTTCGAGAGGAATTGGAAGTGCGATTTGTAAAAAACTAGCCGTAGAATCCGATTATCATATTCTGATTAACTATCATTCAAATAAAACGGCTGCCGAAGAAACATTGCAAGAAGTACAAAAATTAGGTGCAACAGGCGAAATCTTAGGATTTGATGTTTCTAATTTTGAAGAAGTACAAAATGTTTTAACAGCTTGGCAGGAAGCCAATCCTGAAAAATTGGTTGAAGCCATTGTAAACAATGCCGGAATTACCAAAGATGGTCTTTTTATGTGGATGACACCAGAAGACTGGAACGGCGTTATGAACACAAGTGTTAACGGTTTCTTTAATGTTACGCAATTTTTTATTCAAAAAATGTTACGCAATAAATATGGCCGAATCGTAAATATGGTTTCGGTTTCTGGAGTAAAAGGAACTGCAGGACAAGCCAATTATTCTGCGGCAAAAGGTGCGATCGTAGCAGCAACTAAGGCCCTAGCGCAAGAAGTTGCCAAAAGAAATATTACTGTAAATGCTGTTGCTCCTGGCTTTATTAGAACCGATATGACGAGCCAACTGGACGAAAAAGAATTATTAAAATTAATTCCGGTAAATCGTTTTGGGGAAGCAGAAGAAGTAGCAGATTTGGTAAGCTTTTTGATTTCTAAAAAAGCAAGCTATATTACAGGAGAAATTATCAACATAAACGGCGGAATATATTCTTAAGAATGGTATGTTTGCGAGATTATTTTAAGATTGTTAAACATATAAATTACACTTTAAGGATAAAAAATTACTTTTGAAAGACGATGAATAGAAGAGTTGTAATTACTGGAATGGGAATTTATTCTTGTATCGGAACTTCTTTAGACGAAGTAAAAGATTCGTTGTATGAAGGAAAATCTGGTATTCAGTTTGATTCTGAACGAAAAGAATTTGGTTTTCAATCGGCCTTGACAGGAATGGTTCCGAAAACCGATCTTAAAAATTTATTGACAAGAAGACAACGTATGAGCATCGGCGAAGAAACCGAATATGCTTATATGGCCACTATAGAAGCATTGAAAAATGCGAATATTGATGACGCTTTTTTTGATACTCACGAAGTAGGTATTATGTACGGAAACGATAGTGTTTCTAAAGCTATTATTGATGCAACAGATATTATACGCGAAAAAAAAGATACTGCTCTAATTGGTTCTGGAGCCATTTTCAAATCGATGAATTCTACCGTTACGATGAATCTTTCAACGATTTTTAAACTTCGCGGCATCAATCTTACCGTTAGTGCGGCCTGTGCAAGCGGTTCTCACTCTATTGGTTTGGCTTATTTTTTAATTAAAAGCGGTTTTCAAGACATTGTAATTACTGGCGGAGCTCAAGAAATCAATAAATACGCAATGAGCAGTTTTGACGGATTAGGTGTTTTTTCTAACAGAGAAGGAGATCCAACAAAAGCGTCAAGACCTTTTGATGCTGGTCGTGATGGACTTATCCCGAGTGGCGGAGGAGCCACTTTAATTCTTGAAAGTTACGAATCTGCAATTGCGCGCGGTGCCAATATTATCGCAGAAATTGGCGGTTACGGATTTTCTTCAAACGGAGGACACATCTCAACTCCAAACGTCGAAGGGCCTGCGACAGCAATGAAACGCGCACTTGACGATGCAAAATTAGAAGCTTCAGATGTTGAATATATAAATGCTCATGCCACCTCAACTCCTGTTGGAGATGCAAATGAAGCAAAAGCCATTTTTGAAGTTTTTGGAGAAAAAAATCCTCCGGTAAGCTCTACAAAATCTATGACAGGCCACGAATGCTGGATGGCTGGAGCAAGCGAAATCATTTATTCTATCTTAATGATGCAGCACGATTTCATTGCACCAAACATCAATTTGGAAAACCCAGACGAAGATGCGTCAAAATTAAATTTAGTTAAAACTACGTTAAACAAAAAATTTGACATATTTTTGTCCAATTCTTTCGGTTTCGGAGGAACCAACTCTGCGTTGGTGGTTAAAAAGTTTAAATTGAACAATGAATAAAGAAGAGATTATAGCAAAAATTAATGGTTTTTTAGTTGATGAATTTGAAGTTGATAATGACGACATTGAACCAAATGCTAATTTAAAAGATACACTTGGGTTAGACAGTCTGGATTATGTTGACTTAGTCGTTTCAATAGAGGCAAACTTTGGTGTAAAACTAGTTGAAGCAGATTTTGTTGGAATTTCTGATTTTCAAAGTTTTTATGACTTAATCGAAACTAAAATCAAAGCCAAATCAGCTTAAATGAGTCAATGGGATGGTAAATCCAAAGGAACTGTTTTAGGTTATAAAATATTCGTTTTTTTAATTCAAAAAGCGGGTGTAAAAGCTGCTTATGTCCTACTTTACTTTGTTGCTTCTTATTATTTTTTATTTCTAAAAAAAAGCAACAGAGCCATTTTTTATTATTTTAAAGAAAGACTTCAGTATTCCTATTTCAAATCTAAAAAGATGGTTTTCAAAAGCTATTATACTTTTGGGCAAACCATTATTGACAAAATTTCTATTTCGGCAGGAATGCGCAACAAATTCACGTACGAATTTGATGGAATAGAAACACTAAAAAAATTACTTGCCGAGAAAAAAGGCGGTGTTTTAATTAGCGCTCATGTTGGTAATTTTGAAATTGCAGAACATTTTTTTGGAGAAATCGATCTTGATTTCCAAATCAATCTTGTTACAACAGATTTAGAACATTCTGCCATTAAAAATTATCTGGAAAGCGTTTCTAAAAAACCTACCGTAAAATTTATTATCATCAAAGAAGATCTTTCTCATATTTTTGAGATCAATGCTGCTTTGGCCAAAAACGAACTGATCTGCTTTACAGGTGACCGTTATTTTGAAGGAACAAAATCACTTTCCGAGAATCTTTTAGGCAAAGAGGCCAATTTCCCTGCAGGTCCATTTCTAATTGCTTCAAGATTAAAAGTTCCTGTAGTTTTTGTTTATGTAATGAAAGAACCAAATCTTCATTATCATTTGTACGCAAGAGAAGCCGAAGTAAAACACCGTGACGAAAAAGCGCTTTTGAAAGAATATGTAAAAAGCGTAGAGAGCATCCTTCATCAATACCCTTTACAATGGTTCAATTATTTTGATTTTTGGAACGATATAAAGGAGTCTTAAATTTTTTCCGCCACGAATTCACGAATTTTCGCTAATCATTTGTGTCGAAATTTTAATCCTGAATTTCACCAATTTTCATTAATCTGTTTTTGTAAAAATCAAAACTTTTGCACGAATCATCATTCGTGAAATAAAATATCATTCATAATTTATACAAAATCATTCAGCATTCCAGCATTTTGAATAATTTGTGAATTCGTGGCTAATAAAAAACGTTGGTCGAATTAAGAAAATTCGTTTAAATAAATTTACTTACTTTTGCGAACCACCAAAGCCAAAAGACCTAATGAAAAATGTTCTCGTAATTTATTATTCTCAATCTGGACAATTGGAATCTATTGCAAGAAATATTGCAAAACCGTTTCTAAATTCAGAAGAAATAAATCTTACTTTTCACGAAATACAATTGGAGAAACCGTTTCCGTTTCCTTGGAACAAAGAATCATTTTTTGATGCGTTTCCAGAATCGTTTTTACAGATTCCGACTGCATTAAAACCTGTTCCAGAAGAAATCTTAAACACAAAGTTTGACTTAATTTTATTTCATTATCAGGTTTGGTATTTATCGCCTTCAATTCCAATCAATTCATTTTTGAAAAGTGACGATGCCAAGAAAATTTTGAACAATACGCCAGTTATCACCATAAGCGGTTCAAGAAACATGTGGATAATGGCTCAGGAAAAAATCAAAGTTCTGCTAAGAAAAGCCAATGCCAATTTGGTTGGAAATGTAGCTTTGGTAGACCGCGTTGGAAATTTAATCAGCGTTATAACCATTGTAGAATGGATGTTTTCTGGAGTAAAGAAAAAATATTTAGGTATTTTTCCGCTTCCGGGAGTTTCAGAAAAAGACATACAAGAATCGAGTCAGTTTGGAGAAATCATGCTTGATTCTTTGCAAAAAGATAATTTAACACAATTACAGCCAAAATTGGTCGAGGCTGGCGCTGTAAAAATAAGTTCCTATTTAGTGACTGTTGACAAAACGGCCAATAAAATTTTTAATAAATGGTCAAACATCATTTATAAAAATCAAAAAAAGCGAAAACAGCTGCTTAAAGTATTTAATATTTATTTATTCCTTGCGATATGGTTAATTTCACCAATAGTGTATATATTGCACCTTATTACCTATCCGCTTAAGTTCAAAAAAATAAAAAAGGAAACTCAATATTATCAGGGAGTTTAGAAGACGAAATTTAGATTATGTTTGAAGTATATATTACAAAAGCTGCAAAGTATTTGCCAAACGAAGCCGTTTCAAATGACGAAATGGAAGCCTACTTAGGCCTTATCAATGATACTGCTTCAAAAGCAAGACGTATTATTTTGCGCAACAATAAAATTACAAGCCGATATTACGCTGTTGACAAAGAAGGAAAGAGCACTCATAGTAATGCCGAATTAACAAGAAATGCTATTTTACCGTTATTCGACGAAAATTTTACGCCTCAGGATTTAGAAGTACTTTCATGTGGGACCTCAACTCCCGACATTTTTCTGCCTTCGCATGCTGCGATGGTTCATGGTCTGCTAAAAAACAAATCGGTAGAATTAAACTCTTCAACGGGGGTTTGCTGTGCTGGAATGAACTCTCTTAAATTTGGTTTTCTTTCTATTAGATCCGGAAATTCTAAAAATGCAATCTGCACAGGATCTGAAAAAGTTTCTACCTGGCTAAATGCTCAAAAATATAATCACGAGGCTGACAATTTAAAAAGCCTTGAAGAACAGCCAATCATTGCCTTCAAAAAAGATTTCCTTCGCTGGATGTTATCTGATGGTGCTGGAGCTTTTTTATTAGAAAATAAACCAAGAGGACCGATTTCGCTAAAAATCGAATGGATGGAAGCTTTTTCGTATGCGTACGAATTGGAAACGTGCATGTACGCTGGAGGTGATAAATTGGAAAATGGAGAAATTAAAGGCTGGAGCGATTATTCTCCAGAACAATGGCTGAACGAATCTGTTTTCTCAATAAAACAAGACGTTAAATTATTAGACGAATTTATCCTGTCTAAAGGTGCAGAAAGCATGAAAGAGGCAATGGATAAAAACAATATTAAATCGGAAGATATCAATTACTTTATTCCTCACGTTTCTTCTAACTTTTTTGTGGAAGGACTGAAGAAAGGATTAAACGAAAAAGGTATCGGAATGAGCGATGACAAATGGTTCATGAATCTTTCTAGAGTTGGAAATGTTGGCTCTGCTTCTATTTACCTGGCTCTTGAAGAATTAATGAATTCAGGAAATTTGAAAAAAGGAGATAAAATTTTATTATCTGTTCCAGAAAGCGGAAGATTCTCTTTTGCTTATGCATATTTAACGGTTTGCTAATGGAAACAATGGCACTTCTAGAAAAAGAAATGGTAGAAAATTTATTGCCGCAAAAGTTTCCTTTTGTGATGGTAGATACCATGCATTCTTATTCTGAAACTTCTTTGGTTTCTGGTTTAGAAATTAAGCACGATAATATTTTCGTATCAAATGATGTTTTTCTTGAAGCCGGACTAATAGAACATATGGCACAGTCTGTAGCGTTGCATACTGGATATCAATATTTTTTAAGAAACGAAATTGCTCCAACGGGCTACATTGGTTCTATTAAAGAAATTGAGATTAAAGAGCTTCCAAAGACAAACGACAATATTCAATCTGAAGTAACAATTCTGCAAGAATTTGCTGGAATTACTTTGGTTGATATTGTGACGACTTTAAACAATGAAGAAATTGCCAGAGGACAAATGAAAACTGTTTTGGCAAAATAAAACTATAATGAAAGCTACTGCTGTCGACATACAAAATTATTTACCGCACCGAGCGCCAATGCTTATGGTGGATTTGATTTTGAATATTGATTCAAGTTCAGTAGAAACTGTTTTTCTTGTTGAAGAAGACAATATTTTCGTTCAAAACAATATTTTTATTGAAGCAGGTTTAATCGAAAACACCGCTCAGACTTGTTCGGCAATTGTTGGAAAAAAATACTTTTTTGACGACAACGGACTTGAAAATGAAAACGTAAACGTAATCGGATTTATCAGTGCTTTGAAAAATGTAAAAATTCATGCGCTTCCAAAAGTCGGTGAGACTATTATAACCAAAGCTGATTTAGTTTCGAAATTTACTGGCGACGATTATACTTTATGTACAATGAGCTGTCAAAGTTCTGCTGAAGACCAGATACTCTTAGAATGCGAAATTAACTTGTTTATTCAAAAAACAATTTCGGTTGGATAATACAAAGAAAATTATTTTACATCTTGTAATCCGAATCGGAATTCTGATCCTTTTGCTTGGTTTGGTTTTCGCGTTTTGGCATTTTTCTTTTGACCCTCATAAATATTGCGACGAAACGAAACACAGGCATGTCGACGGTGGATTAGGATTATTTATAATCGCATTTCTAATAACACAAATGTTTTATCTGGGATTGTTTATAGAAATGATTTATTTATTCGTGAAGAAAAAGCGAATTTTAGCTTTCGCAAATCTTGGATTTTTAATAATTAGTTTATGTATAGTTTTAATCTATATGTTTCTAATAAATTAAATTAGCAAAATGGAAAAAGATAAAGTACCTCAGGATCAAAGCAATTTAACGAAAAACAACGTTAAAGAACTTTTGTACGCAACAGATGAAAACGGTAATTATACCACAACTTTAAGTACAGGCTGGGAACCTAAAACAATAGCGCTTTCAAATTCTATTGATGAAATAAACGAGCGAATTGCCGATGCCAAACAGCAGGTTTTGAATGGCGAAGCAAGTCCGATTGTGTATTTTATGGAAGCCAATAAAATGGATCTTAACATATTATCAAGTTATGTGGGATTTTGGAAATGGCGTGTAAAAAGACATTTTAAACCTAGTGTTTTTGCCAAACTAAACGATAAAATCCTGAAAAAATATGCTGATGCTTTTGGCGTATCAATCGAAGAATTAAAAAACAGCATTACCAAATAAATGGAATTAACTTTCACACATCATCAGTCTGCTCATTGCGAGAATGGAGTAGCGTCAAATCTGCTAAAAAACAGCGGACTAAACATTAGCGAACCGATGGTTTTTGGTATTGGCTCTGGATTGTTTTTTGTATATCTGCCTTTTATAAAAGTGAATCATGCGCCAGCAATCAGCTATAGAACTTTGCCTGGACAGATTTTCAATAAAGTTGCAACCCGTTTAAATTTAAAAATAAAAAGACAAAAATTTTCTTCTATAGCAAATGCCAATAAAGCATTAGACGAAAATTTAAAAAATAATATCCCAACCGGATTACAAGTTGGCGTATACAATTTAAGTTATTTTCCAGACGAATATCGTTTTCATTTCAACGCGCACAATTTAGTCGTTTACGGAAAAACCGAAACAGAGTATTTAGTAAGCGACCCTGTAATGGAAACCGTTACGACTTTAACTTACGAAGACATGAATAAAGTACGTTTTGCCAAAGGAGCTTTTGCGCCTCGCGGACAAATGTACTATCCGATTCAAATCCCAAAAGAAGTTGATTTAAAAAGCGCTATCATAAAAGGGATCAAAAATACATGCCGAGATATGCTTGCGCCAATGCCAATTGTTGGTGTTCGCGGTATCAAAATGGTTTCTCGCCAAATTCGTAAATGGCCTAAAAAACACGGAGTTAGAAAAGCCAATCATTATTTGGCGCAAATGGTTCGTATGCAAGAAGAAATTGGAACTGGTGGAGGCGGTTTCCGTTTTATTTATGCGGCATTTTTACAAGAAGCTTCAGTTATTTTGAATAATGGAGAATTAAAAACACTTTCTAAAGAAATGACTCAAATTGGAGATTCATGGCGTGATTTTGCTGTTGAAGCTTCACGAATCTACAAAAATAGAAGTGCCAAAGAAGATGCCTACAACACTATTGCCGATGAACTTTTGGACATTGCCAATAGAGAAGAAATCTTTTTCAAAAAATTAAAAAAAGCGATCAGCTAAAACACTATTTTGCAGTCTATCATTCAAATAGAATCCCTTTCGAAAAAGTACAAAAATGCAGAAATGTATTCTTTGAACAATGTTTCGCTAAATATAAATGAAGGTCAGATTTTTGGTTTGCTCGGTCCAAACGGTGCGGGAAAAACCACTTTGATTTCCATGCTCTGCGGATTGGTAAAACCAACTTCGGGGCATTTTACCATTGATGGTTTAGATTATCAGCATCATTCCTCAAAAATTAAAAAAATCATAGGCGTTGTTCCTCAAGAATATGCTTTGTACCCGACTTTGACAGCCAGAGAAAATCTGCACTATTTTGGAAGCATGTACGGTCTAAAAGGTTCCGATTTGAAAGACAAAGTTATCGAAACGCTTGATCTTTTGGGTTTATTGAAATTTGCCGATAAACAAGTTCAAACTTTTTCAGGCGGAATGAAACGCCGCGTCAATCTGATTGCGGGAATTCTTCATAATCCGAAAGTTTTGTTTTTGGATGAACCAACAGTGGGTGTCGATGTACATTCTAAAACTGCTATTATTGATTATTTAAAAGTGTTGAACCAAAACGGAACGACTATTATTTATACCTCACATCATTTGGCTGAAGCCGAAGATTTCTGTTCTCAAATTGCTATTTTAGATCAAGGGCAGATTTATGCGCAAGCAACTCCGTCAGCATTAATTGAATCGACAAAAGATGCTCGAAATCTTGAAGATGTTTTTATTTCATTAACTGGTAAAGCGTTGAGAGATGATATATAAAATTTGGATGTCGGTAGTAAAAGAATTCCTTTTGCTAAAAAGAGATTTAGGCGGATTGATTATTTTATTTGTCATGCCTTTGGTTTTGGTAATTGCCGTAACCTTAATCCAAGACAGCACTTTTAAAGCAGTAACCGATTCTAAACTTCAGATTCTTTTGGTCGATAAAGACCACGGATCTGTTTCTAAAACCGTTTTTGAAAATTTAGAAAAAAGCAAATATTTTACCGTTGTAACACAAATTGACAATAAACCGATTACCGAAGAAATTGCAAAGGAAAATGTATACAAAGGAAAATTTCAACTGGCAATTGTAATTCCAGAAAATTTAAGTTCTGATTTGCAAGAAAAAGTAAATCAAAATGTAGAGAAAATTGTGAGTAATTTAGGTTTGAGCGATAGTACCTCAACCACCGAACCTCAACGCGTTATTAAAGAAAAAGAAGTAAAACTGTATTTTGATCCAGCCGTTCAGATGAGTTTCAAAAATGCGGTTATGAGTTCGATTGACAAAATGATTTCGCAGATTGAAACCAAATCGATTTATTCAACTTTTCAAAAACAATTAGGAGAAGAAACGATCGATTTTGAGCAAAAGAATTTTATCACTTTCAAAGAAATAATTCCGAGAATCAACAACAAAGAAGTTCGACCAAATTCGGTTCAGCATAATGTTCCCGCTTGGACACTTTTTGCGATCTTTTTTATTGTAATTCCGTTATCTATCAATATTGTAAAAGAAAAATCGCAAGGGACTTTTGTTCGATTAAGAACCAATCCGGTTTCTAATTTAGTGGTGATTATTGGAAAAACTATCACCTACTCTATCATTTGTATGATTCAGTTTTACATGATGGTTGCCGTTGCGGTTTTCTTATTTCCATCAATCGGATTGCCTTCTTTAAATATCGAAGGTCATTTCTTGCTTACTAGTGTTGTGGCATTATTTTCAGGTTTTGCTGCAATCGGATTCGGAATTTTATTAGGAACTGTTGCCAGCACGCAAGAACAATCTGCTCCTTTTGGCGCGACAAGTGTGATTATTTTAGCCGCGATTGGTGGTGTTTGGGTTCCTGTTTTTGCTATGCCGAAAATTATGCAGTATATCGCAAAATCATCTCCAATGAACTGGGGATTAGAAGCTTTTTACGATGTTTTATTGCGTAACGTTTCTTTCGTCGAAATCATACCAAGAATAAGTTTATTATTTTTGTTTTTCATTATTACCACTTCCATCGCATTATTTTATGATAAAAAGAAAAGAGCAGTTTAAAGAAGCTACAGACTTGACCGTTACACATGAAATTAGGATTCGTTTTAACGAAACGGACCCGCTTGGAATTGTTTGGCATGGCAATTATATCACGTATTTTGAAGATGGACGAGAAGCTTTTGGGCGTCAGCATGGACTTACTTATCTGGATATTGCAGCAACAGGCTATACAACTCCAATTGTAAAATCAACCTGCGAACATAAATTGTCTTTGCGTTACGGAGATGTAGTAACAATTGAAACAACGGTTGTTGACACTCCAGCAGCAAAAATGATTTACCGTTTTAAAATTATTGACGATAAAGGAGAAGTTGCCTGCACAGGAGAAACGACTCAGGTTTTTTTAGATAAAGAAGGGAATTTAATGCTGACGAATCCTCCTTTTTATGAGGAATGGAAACGAAAAGTGGGGTTATTAAAATAAAGTTTTAGCCACTCCCGATAGCTATCGGGATCACGAATTAGAAAAAATTAAAATCAGAATCTGCTTAATCTGCCAAATCTGCGAGCAAAACTTTCACGAAATTAGAATCATAAAATGTTAAGAGAAATATATATTAACGAAACTAACTGCATCACCCCTTTAGGTTTTGATGTTGAATCTAATATTAGCGCCATTCTTAATGGTGATTCTGGAATTCAGCTTCATAATGATGTTTCTTTGATGCCGAATCCGTTTTATGCTTCGATTATTTCTGATGAAAAAATAAACAGTGCTTTTTCAAAAATCAGCACTGAAACCAAATATTCGCGTTTAGAGAAAATGATGATTTTGGCTTTAGAGCCAATCATCAAAAATTCTGGAGTAGCGTTAAATTCAAAAACAGCTTTTATACTTTCTACCACAAAAGGAAATGTAACCGCTCTAGCAAATGATTCTGAAGAAAGTTTCAACAACGCACATTTGGATGTTTTAGCTAAAAACGTTGCCGATTTCTTCGGATTCCAGACACAACCCATTGTAGTTTCAAATGCCTGCGTTTCTGGAATTTTAGCGGTTTCAGTTGCCAAAAGAATGATTCAATCTGAACTTTACGACAATGTTTTTGTGGTGGCGGGCGACGAAGTTTCAGAATTTGTTTTGTCTGGTTTTAATGCTTTTCAAGCGATGAGCGAACTGCCTTGCAAACCGTATTCTAAAAATAGAACCGGAGTAAGTTTAGGTGAAGCAACAGCAGCTGTTTTAGTTTCGGCGAATCTGGCAACTGCTAAAATAAAAGTAATTGGCGACAGTTCGATAAACGATGCCAATCATATTTCGGGTCCATCAAGAACGGGAGAAGGTTTGTTTAGAAGTATTCAGAATGCTTTGAAAGAAGCTCAAATTGAAGCCAACAAATTAGACTATATTTCAGCTCACGGAACTGCAACGCCTTACAATGACGAAATGGAAGCGATTGCTTTAAATCGTTTAGATTTACAAAATGTTCCAGTAAATAGTTTAAAAGGATATTACGGTCATACTTTAGGCGCTTCGGGATTATTAGAAACGGTAATTGCAATAGAATCTGCCAATCAAAATAAACTTTTTGAATCAAAAGGTTTCGATGAAATTGGAGTTAGTGAAGCTATCAACGTGATTGGGAAAAATGAAGAGGCTAATATTGAATTTTTTTTGAAAACAGCTTCGGGATTTGGAGGTTGTAATACGGCGGTGGTTTTTGAGAAAGTGAAATAACATGAAACTATCAAAATTCATATTTATAACTCTAGTTCTTCTTTCATCTTTTGGATGTAAGAAGAAAGAAGTACCTAAATCTGAATTTGAAAAAGAGGTTTTAAATAGTGTTTTTGTCGAAATTGTGGATTCAATTTATATGGATCGAAGAATGATGCTTGGACCACCACCTCCATTATTTAATTCTAAAACAAATAAAATAGATACTACAGGACATGCTGCCGAATTAAAGAAATATTGGCGTTATACAGACAGTATAAAAAACGACAAAAAAAGAATTTTATTAGGCGTATATGATCGTGTTGGAAAGATTAGTTCTTTCGAAACAGAAATGATTTCTAAAGAAGTTAATCTTTCAAACTTTACTTATGACACTTTAAAAGAAGACGAAGAATTTAAATTTGATTTAAAACCTTTTAAGAATAATAAAAAGTTTCGTTTTGAAAATACTTCTAAATATCTTCATGAAAAAGAATGGAACTTAAATGATAAAAGTAATTCTTTGATACCTGTTGGAACTATTTTTATATCTAGAATTCAATTTGATAAAACAAAAAAAACAGGAATTTTGTCAGCTGGTGCTTCATGTGGCGGAGGAAACTGCGGAAGAGGTTTTCTTGTTTTAATTGAAAATAAGGCTGGGAAATGGAAAGTAAATAAAATTATTCAAACTTGGGTTTCATAAAAATTAATCCTTAAAATGATTCAAAAATCTAAGAAAAATATATTAAAATTTGGTGGTTTTTTACTGGCTATTTTTCTCCTTTATAAGTTAGCAAATGCATTTGCCCCAGGAAGCTATCCTTATGCCGAGCATTATGAATTTAATTATTCCGAGCAAAAAGTAGTAGAAGCAATCGAAATAATTAAAAGAGAAAATATAAATTTAAAAGTCGGAAAAGGCTGGGAAGACACTAACCCAGCAGATCATTGGAATCATATTTATTTTAATTTTCATAACCGAATGTTGTTAACATGGTTACGATCAAATGGAGATAATAACACAACATTTGCATTTGTAAGTGTACAAGATAAAAATTCAAATTGGAAATCTATCAATAATGATTTCGGTTATTTCGAAAATCAAAAAATTAAAAAGGAATTTGAGAAAGAGATCGTAGAAAAGATAAAAAAACAATTAATGAAAAGTTCTCATTAAACAAATGACTCAAAACATATCCTACATACAATCCTACATCACCATTCAAAACAACGAAATTGTTTTGAACGGAATTTCTGTGTTTAAAATTGAACCAACAGATTTTGCAGATTTCTCGAAACAAGCGTATCGCAATTTTGAAATGCAGTATCCAAAGTTTTTCAAAATGGATGCTTTGAGCAAACTGGCTTTTTTAGGATCAGAATTGCTTTTGAGTCCGATAACCTCAACAGAACAGGAAAATAATATCGCTTTGGTTTTGGCCAATAAATCGTCGAGTTTGGATACCGATGTAAAATATCAGGAATCTATTTCAGACAAAGAAAACTATTATCCGAGTCCAGCGGTCTTTGTTTATACGCTGCCAAATATTTGTTTGGGCGAAATAAGTATACGCCATCAGCTGAAAAGTGAAAATTCTTTTTTTATATTTGATGCTTTCAATGCCGAATTTTTGTCGAACTATTCGGAGATTTTGTTAAACACAAATAAAGCAGATTCTGTTTTGTGTGGCTGGGTAGAATTTTTTAATGAGAGTTATAAAGCGTTTCTTTGCATCGTAAGTGCAGACGAAAACACAAAATATACAAACGAAACAATCAATACATTATACAATAAATAATCATGGAAGCATTAAAAGAAGAATTAAAAAATAAAATCATAACGACTTTAAACCTTGAAGATATCGCAGTTGAAGATATTGCTGATAACGATCCATTGTTTGGAGACGGTTTAGGTTTAGACTCGATTGATGCACTTGAATTGATCGTGATTTTAGATAAAGATTACGGAATTAAATTGGTTGATCCGAAAGAAGGAAAAGCTATTTTCCAGTCAATCGAAACTATGGCAGCGTATATCAGCGCTAACAGAACGAAGTAAGACTTCTTAGACTCACTTAGATTTTTAGACTTCTTAGACAATGTTTTCCAAAAATCTAAGAAGTCTAATATCTAAAACTCTAAGCCAGTCTAAAAAAATCTAAGAAGTCTAAAATTCTAACAATCTAAGAAGTCTAAAAATGAAAGGTGTTGCAATAACGGGAATGGGAATTATCTCTGCGATTGGCAATTCGGTTGAGGAAAATTATATTTCACTGACCGAAAACAAAATCGGTATTTCTCGTATTCAAAATATTTCGACTGTTCACGCAGATATAATTAAAGTTGGCGAAATCAAAAAAACCAACGAAGAGCTTATCGATGAACTGAAATTAAATGAGAATAATAACTTCTCCAGAACTGCTATGATTGGCACTTTGGCAGCAAAACAAGCTGTTGAAGATGCTGGCATTACCGATATAAATGAATTTAGAACCGGACTTATCTCAGCTACGAGCGTGGGCGGAATGGATATGACGGAAAGACATTATTACGATTATTTCGAAAAGCCAGAACTGGTTAAATATATCACTTGTCATGACGGCGGAGATGTTGCCGAAAAAATTGCTGAAGAATTAGGTTTAAAAGGAATGGTTACGACTATTTCTACGGCTTGTTCTTCTGCTGCCAATTCGATTATGTTAGGTGCGAGATTAATCAAAACGGGGAAATTAGACCGTGTCATTGTTGGCGGTGCCGATGCTTTGGCAAAATTCACCATCAACGGATTCAAAACTCTGATGATTTTATCTGACGATTACAATAAACCTTTTGACAATACAAGAAAAGGATTAAATCTTGGGGAAGCTGCTGCATTTTTGATTTTAGAATCGGATGAAATTGTAGAAAAGCAAAACAAAAAAGTGCTGGCAAGAGTTTCGGGTTACGGAAATGCAAACGACGCTTTTCACCAAACTGCTTCTTCAGAAAATGGAGACGGCGCTTATTTGGCGATGAAAAAAGCGTTTGATGTTTCGGGTTTAAAACCTTCTGAAATTGATTACATTAACGTTCACGGAACTGCAACTCCGAACAACGATTTGTCTGAGGGAAGAGCTTTACTTCGAATTTATGAAAACGAAAAAGTTCCAGATTTTAGTTCTACAAAACCTTTTACAGGACATACTTTAGCGGCTGCTGCTGCGATTGAAGCCGTTTACAGCGTTTTGGCTATTCAAAATAATGTGGTTTATCCAAACTTAAATTTTGAAACTCCGATGGAAGAATTTGATTTGAAACCGCAAACCTCATTAAAAAATAAAAACATTGATCACGTTTTATCCAACTCTTTTGGTTTTGGAGGAAACTGTTCAACTCTTATATTTTCAAAAAGCTAATGACAAAAAAAACATATATAAATGGAGTAGGCTGTATTTCGACTCAAAAAACATTTGATACTGTTTTTTTGGAAGAGGCCAATGTTAATCACGACGAAAATGTACTGGCAATTGTTCCGCCAGCGTACAAAGATTATATTTCGCCAGCAGCCAGCCGACGCATGGCAAAAGGTGTAAAAAACGGAATTGTAGCTTCGGCTTTGGCCATGAAAGATGCGAATGTTGAAAGCGTTGATGCGATTATTACAGGAACTGGTTTAGGATGTATTGAAGATTCTGAAAAATTCCTGAAAAGCATTTTAGATAATAATGAAGAGTTTTTGACTCCAACTTCTTTTATTCAATCAACCCACAACACAGTTGGAGCGCAGATTGCTCTTTTACAGCAATGTAAAGGTTATAATTTTACTTACGTGAATGGTGCGGTTTCTTTTGAATCGGCATTGATTGATGCTAAAATGCAGATTGAAGAAGATGAAGCCAATTCAATTTTAGTGGGCGGTGTTGATGAAAATGGAGATTATACTACTGCACTTTTCAAATTAAATGGACGTATTAAAAAAGACAATTCGGCTCCTTATGATGTTTTGAACTCAACTACAAGCGGAGCAGTTTATGGTGAGGGCGCGAGTTTTTTTGTTTTAGAAAACGAGAAAAAAGAAAACACTTATGCTGAACTTCTTGATGTTTCCATTATAAATACTTTGGAAGAAAATGAGGTTGAAGCAGCTGCTGTTTCTTTCTTAAAGTCAAATAATTTAGAAATTTCAGACGTTGATGCGGTAATTTTAGGTTTTGACGGAAATGCTGATTTTGAGAATTATTATAGAAATCTTGCCGAAAATTCGTTTGCCCAAACTCCTGTTTTATATTACAAACATTTGAGTGGCGAATATGATACAGCTTCTGCTTTTGCTTTTTGGATGGCTGCTAAAATTTTGAAAAATCAGGAAATTCCAGAAATTGTAAAAGTAAATGCGATCCAAAAATCAGATTACAAAACAATTTTATTATACAATCAATTAAACGGAAAAAACCATAGTTTTACGCTGCTGTCAAAATGATAACGCACAAAAACATATCGCTGTTTTTTATCTTTTTATTGCTTTTATTGTTTCTTCTGAATCTTTACATCGCAATTCATTTTCTGTGGTTTATTGTTATAATTCTAATTTGGATTGGAATAAATGCTTTTGGTTCTGCACGAATTTCTTCCAATTATCATGTAAAAGCATTTTGCAGTAATCCGTTCGAAACAGAAAAAAAAATCGCGCTTACTTTTGATGACGGTCCGAGCATTTATACTTTGGACGTTTTAGCGCTTCTGAAAAAATACAATGCCAAAGCGACTTTTTTCTGCATTGGAAAAAACATTGAAATGCATCCTGAAATCCTTCAAAAAGTAATTTCCGAAGGTCATTTAGTTGGAAATCATTCGTACTCGCATTCTAAATTTTTTGATTTTTATAATGCTAAAAAAATAACCGAAGAAATTAAAAGGACAGATATGCTTCTGGAAAAATTCACTTCCAGAAAAATCAACTTCTTTCGTCCGCCTTATGGAGTTACGACGCCTTCAATCAGAAGGGCTTTAAAAGTAACGGGACATAAAACAATTGGTTGGAATATCCGTTCTCTTGATGGAGGAACCCAAAATCAGGAATTAATTTTCAATCGCTTAATTAAACATATTTCTCCCGGCGGAATCGTACTTTTGCACGACACGGGCAAGCATTCGGTTTTAGTACTGGAACAGTTTTTGCAATTTTTACAGCAAAATAATTATCAAGTCGTTTCGATTGAAGAACTTTTGAATCTTAAAGCTTATGAAAATTGAACGCGGATGAAACAAATTCGCTTTCGCGAAGACGCGGATAAAAACGAATTTTATTAAATTAAAATTCGTGAAAATTGGTGTAATTCGTGGCAGAATAATAAGCACATTTTTGAAAAAATATGAAAACTAAAATAGCATTACTCATTCTATTTATATCTAGCAATTTGTTCGCGCAAGAACAAAAAATGACCGATGCCGAAATCGCGTCTTTTAAGCAAGACGTGAATGTTGTGGCGAAAAAAATCAAAACCTTAACTACTGATTTTGTTCAGTACAAGCATTTAGATTTTTTATCGAAAGACATTGAAACTTCAGGAAAAATGGTTTTTAAAGAACCAGCTTTACTTCAATGGCAATATAAAAAACCGTACAACTACAGCATTACTTTCAAAAACGGAAAAATTTTAATTAATGACGAAGGAAAGAAAAGCGCCGTTGATATCGGAAACAGTAAAATATTCGCTCGAATCAATAAATTAATTGTGGGAAGCGTAAGCGGAAATATGTTTGATGACAAAGAATTTACGATTTCGTATTTTAAATTGAAAGGTCAGAATCTGGCGAAATTCATTCCGAAAGACGCGACGCTGAAAAAATATATCAAACAAATTGAACTGACTTTTGATAAAGAAGAAGCAACTGTTGTTCAGGTAAAATTGTTAGAATCATCTGAAGATTATACTAGAATTGTACTTAAAAATAAAGTGATCAATGCAAAAATCGACGATTCAGTTTTTACTAATTAATTGCTTTCTGACAATTGTTTTAATTTCTTGCGGCTCGGTCACAAAAAATTATACGCCTAAAAAATTAGATAAAACATCTTATACAGTTCCGTATTTCACAGATTCAAAAACCGATTATGTTTATAAAACCAATATCAGTGTTTACGGAAATGAATTGTCTGGAATTTTCATTGCCAAGAAAATAAACGACACGACACACCGAATTGTTTTTACTACCGAATTCGGAAATAAATTGATGGATTTTGAAATTTCAGAAACCGATTTTAAAATCAATTCTATTGTTTCAGAATTAGATAGAAAAATATTGATCAACACTTTAAAAGAAGATTTTAGACTGCTTTTAAAGAAAGAATATCCGATTCAGGAACAATTTGAAAACTCTTCAAATGACATTTACAAATCGGCAGATGGAAAACGGGACAATTATATTTTTATCTCCAAAAAAGATCAGAAATTAGAAAAGATAGTTCATGCTTCTAAAACAAAAGAAAAATTTACACTACTTTTCAATTCAGAAAACAATATTTTTGCTGAGAAGATCCAAATCATCCATCAGAATATTAAACTGAAAATTGAGCTGAATTATTTCAAATCAGAATAGAAAATTAAACAAACCATAAACTTTAAATCAATTAAAAATGAGAAATTTTGTTGTACTTGCATTTGTTTTATTAATCGGAATCCAGGCAGAAGCGCAGGTAAAAGTTAGCCCTGGACTTAGAGGCGGTTTGAATATATCAACACTAAGCAATATTGATGATAACAGTTCTAAAACTGATTTTTATGTTGGTGGATTGGTAAATATTAAATTCAATAGATTTTTTTCGGTTCAGCCAGAATTAAATTATTCAAGACAAGGTGATGAAGGAAGATACTTTGAAAATGGTCGTTATTATTCTGAAAAGTATGAGTTGAATTATATAACACTTGGAGCGGTTGCAAAATTTAACTTTAACGGTGGCGGTTTTCATCTGTTAGCAGGGCCATCTTTAGATTTAAAAGTTAGTGATAACTATATAAACACTAAACCTGAAGATTACGATCTTTCATTTGTTGGAGGTGTTGGTTATACTTTGCCAAATGGCTTAACTTTTGAAGCTCGATTCAAACAAGGGTTAATTGATATTTATGGTTACGATGGAATCGACGATGGTTATTATTATGATCAAGTAATTTTAAATCAGGTTTTCCAGCTTGGTATTAGTTATACGTTTAAAACTAAATAAAAATGAATAAAAGAATATTCTTCTTTTTTGCTGTTTTTTTTACGGTTTTAAATATTCAGGCTCAAGTATCGGCGAAACCTGGTTTAAGAGCAGGATTTAGTTTTTCGACCATTTCTGAAATGCATGCCGATTATAAAACTGATTTTTATGCTGGTGGTTTTACTGATATTAAGATTACAAAAATTTACTCGCTACAGCCAGAAATTAATTATAGCAGACAAGGTTCTAATAATGTTGCGCGAAATTATTATGACGAAGCTAGTCAAACCAATAAGATAGAATATTTAGATTTGGATATCAATTATTTGTCACTTTCTGTAATCAATAAATTTACTCTGCCACAAGGAATTCAGTTTCAAGCGGGACCAACTTTAGATATTTTATTAAATGATAATCTTGCGGTTAGAAAAGCACAAAATGATCTTGGTTTGGTTTTGGGTGTTGCTTATGCTCTGCCTTCTGGATTAACATTTGAAGCTCGATTTAAAAAAGGTTTGCTCGATGTTTTAAGCAGCGATTATTATCAAAATGACTCCAATAATTATTATTTATTTGGAGATTATAACACAAATATTAATTTTCAGTTAGGAGTTTCCTACTCATTTGGAAAATAAAAAATATGATTTTACAAGATTTTTATAAAATACTATCAGAAGAAAAAATATCTGATTCAAAATATATTGTTACCATTTTAGTCAATGAAAAACATGAGGTTTTTAAAGGGCATTTCCCTGGAAATCCAATTATGCCTGGTGTTTGCATGATTCAGATTATCAAAGAACTTACAGAATCGATTACCAAAAGTTCATTGATGATTCAGTCTTTGGCAAATGTAAAATTTATGGCACTTATTAATCCTGAAGTTACACCAGAATTAAGATTGGAGCTTGATGTTACAACAACTGAAGACGGTTTAGTAAAAGTGAAAAACACGACTTACTTTAACGACACAACAGCTCTTAAATTGAGTAATGTGTACAAAAAAATATAATTATGAAACTATTATTGACATTCCTTTTATGGGTTAGTTTTGCTGGAACGCCAGATTTGGCTTCGATCCGCAAAATGTATGCTGATGTAGCAAAATCAGAAAGCAATGCCAAAGATTTTGTCGCAAAACTTTCTGGAGTTTCAAATAACGATGATAAAATTTTAGTAGCTTACAAAGCAGCTTCAATTTTAGTAGATTCTAAATTTGAAAAGAAATTAAGGCAAAAAATGGATCGTTTTAAAGAAGGTGCAAAATTGCTTGAAGCAACGATAAAAAGTGACCCAAGTAATATTGAAATGCGAATGATCCGATTAAGCGTTCAGCAAGATGTTCCTGCTATTACGGGTTATAAGAAAAATATCAAAGAAGATAAAAAATTCATAACAACGTATTATGCATCACAAGGTGCCGCTTTGAAAGATTATCTTAAAGACTTTGTTTTACAATCTGAAAGTTTCTCTGAAAAAGAGAAACAATTTGTAAAGTAAGCTCAAAAAATACCACATGAAATCACAGCAAGAATTACTTAGTTCGATTCACTTTTGCGTTATTGTGCCTACTTACAATAACCAAAAAACACTGAAAAAAGTACTGGATTCTATTTTAGATTTCACCACAAATATTATCATTGTCAATGACGGTTCGACTGATTCTACTAGCGAAATTTTAAAATCGTATTCGCAAGTGACTCAAATTCATCATCCTAAAAATTTAGGAAAAGGACGAGCGCTAAGAAATGGATTTAGAAAAGCGTTGGAAATGGGTTTTGAATATGCCATTACAATCGATTCTGACGGACAACATTTTGCCGCTGATATTCCTGTTTTCTTGAAAGCAATACAAGACGAGCCAAACGCTCTCTTGATTGGAAGCCGAAATATGACACAGGAAAATGTTCCGAAGAAAAGCAGTTTCGGAAACAAGTTTTCGAACTTTTGGTTCAAGTTTGAAACTGGAATCAAGCTAGACGATACACAGTCTGGATTTAGATTATATCCGCTTCGATTGCTTCCAAAACGTTTTTTCACTAATAAATTTGAATTTGAAATCGAAGTTATTGTGCGTTCAGCATGGAAAGGAATTGTGGTAAAAAACATTCCGATTCAGGTTTTGTATGATCCTGCTGAAAGAGTTTCGCATTTTCGTCCGTTTCAAGATTTTACCCGAATTAGCATTTTAAATACGGTTTTGGTAACCAATGCCTTGCTGTATATAAAACCAAGAGACTTTTTTAGAAGAGCAAAAAAAAAAGGTTTTAAAAAATTCTTTCTAGATGATATTTTAGAAAGCAACGATTCTAATTTTAAAAAATCAGCTGCAATTGCGCTTGGTATTTTTATCGGACTTTCTCCTTTTTGGGGATTTCAAACCGTATTGCTTTTTACGTTTGCAGCTTTGTTCAGACTTAACAAAGTCATTGCTTATCTCACTTCAAACGTAAGTTTTCCGCCTTTTATACCGTTTATTATTTATGCTTCGCTTCAAGTTGGGAGTATTTTTGTCAGCAGCGAAACGCCACTGGTTTTGGACAGTTCAATAACTCTTGATGATATTCAAAAAAATGCTACGCAATATATCGTAGGAAGTCTTATTTTAGCAACCGTTTCAGCACTATCAGTTGGCTTTATAAGTTATTTGCTTTTAACGGCTTTTAGTTCTAAAAACAAAACAAATATTTAAGCTATGTTTCCTTCGAATTTCACAAATTAGCACAAATTAATTCGTGAAAATTCGTGAAATTCGTGGCTTAAAAAACTTAAGCGATAATCATGCATCAATATTTCTACGCCATTCATTTGTTTGTTAATCGAAGAAAATCTCTTTCGATGCTATTGGCTATTTTGATGCTTTTGGTTTTTGGATTTTTCGCTTCAAGATTAAAGTTTGAAGAAGACATTACCAAACTTATTCCAACAAACGACAAAACCGATGTTACCGCCAAAGTTTTAAAACAATTAAACTTTGCCGATAAAACCACCGTAATTTTTAGCTTAGATAAAAATGGTTCTGCAGATGATTTGAAGGAAATGGCAACCATTTTTTCAGACAGCGTTTCTAAGTCCTGCAAACCTTACATAACGGGAATTCAGGGAAAAATTGACGAAGAAAACATTCAAGAAACTATTGATTTTGTTTACAATAATTTGCCGCTTTTTCTAAATGACAAAGATTATGATGCTATAGAAAAGAAACTCCAAAAAGACAGTATTGCAGCAACCGTTCAAGGAAATTACAAATCGATTATTTCTCCGTCTGGATTTATTACCAAAGATTTTATTCTTCAAGATCCGTTTGGGATTTCTTTTATTGCTTTAAAAAAATTACAGCAATTAAATATTGGAGACGATTTTACTCTAGAAAATGGTTTTGTTATGACCAAGGATAAAAAGAAACTACTGCTTTTTATCACTTCGAATATTCCATCTAGCGAGACAGAAAAGAATACCATTTTTGCTGAAAAACTAAAATCAATTCAGGAAAATCTAAATACACAGTTTAAAGGAAAAACTTCTGTCAGTTATTTTGGTTCTGCTTTAATTGCCGTTGCCAATGCTAAACAAATTAAGGGAGATATTATTCTCACGACTTCAATTGCGATGTTTACCTTAATGCTAATCCTAATTTTATTTTATCGAAAACTGTTAATTCCGCTGATTATATTTTTGCCGACAGTTTTTGGAGGTTTGTTTGCGGTTGCGTTCCTATACTTCGTTAGAGAACAAATCTCAGCAATTTCATTAGGAATCGGTTCAATTTTACTCGGAATTACGATTGATTATTCCATTCATATTCTCACACATTACAAACATAACAGCGATGTAAAAACTTTGTACAAAGACATTACAATGCCTGTCATTATGAGCAGTTCTACAACTGCCGTTGCTTTTTTATGTCTGCTTTTTGTAAAATCGGATGCGCTAAATGATCTCGGAATTTTTGCCGCCGTTATCGTTATGGCTTCTGCTGTTTTTTCGCTTTTAATTGTTCCGCATTTATACAAACCAAAAGAAAATCCTGCAGATCATAAAAAGAATGTGATCGATAAAATGGCTCATTTTTCTTTTCACAATAATAAAATCTTAATCGCACTTTGTGTTATCATTACCATAATTTGCTGTTTCACTTATAATGATGTTGGTTTTAATAACGATTTATCACAGCTGAATTTTATTCCGAAAGAAATTAAAGCGGCCGAAAAACAGTTGGAAGAAAGTACGAGTTTAACTTCCAAAACGATTTATGTTGCTTCTTACGGAAAAACTATTGAAGAAGCTTTGCAGCATAACAGCAAACTTTTTGACGATTTATCCAAAGAAAAAAATCAGGAGAGAATTTTAAATTTCAGTTCTGTTGGCGGCATTGTGCTTGCTCAAAAAGAACAAATCGAAAAAATTGAAAAGTGGAATTCGTTTTGGACACCGCAAAAAAAACAATTCATACAATCAGAATTAATTGCTGAAGGTTCAAAACTTGGCTTTAAACCCACAACTTACAATTTATTTTTTGATCATTTAGATTTTGACTTCAAGCCTGTTTCGGCAGATGAATTTTTAAAAATTAAAGCACTTCAATTACAAGAATTTATAACCGAAAAAAATGGCTTTTATACCATTTCAACTTTAGTAAAAGTATCACCAGAACAACGAGATGCTTTTGTAAAATTGGCCTCTGCAAAAGAAAACGTAATTGCAATTGACCGTCAGCAGATGAACGAAACATTTTTCAGCAATCTAAAAACCGATTTTAATTCACTGGTAAATTATTCTTTTGTTGCTGTCATTTTAATTCTGTTTTTCTTTTTCCGAAGAATTGAATTAGTAATTATCAGCTGTATTCCGATTGCATTAACGGGAATTGTAACTGCCGGAATTATGGGCATTTTTGGCATTCAGATGAACATTTTCAGTATGATTGTCTGCACCTTAATTTTTGGTCACGGAGTCGATTTTAGTATTTTCATGACCAGTGCGTTGCAAAAAGAATACACCAATGGAGTCAACGAAATTGCCATTTATAGAACCTCAATTATTCTGGCGGTAATCACAACCATTTTAGGAATCGGCGCGATGATTTTTGCCAAACATCCTGCGCTTACTTCAATTTCACTAGTTTCATTAATCGGGGTCTTTGCAGCACTGATCATTACTTTTATATTCTATCCGATTTTATTCAAACTGTTTTTATCCAATCGCCCGAAAAAAGGAAATCCGCCATTTCAATTGCGAACTTTTGTTCATGGCGTAATTTCCTTTGCGTATTATGGTTTGGGCGGAATCGTAATGTCGATTTTCAGCTTTACGATTATGCCGATTTTGCCTTTCAGCAAAAAATCAAAAATGAAAACTTTCCGATATGTGATTTCAAAATTCATGAAATCGGTTTTGTATTCAAATCCGTTTATTCGCAAAAAAGTCGTTAATAATTTCAACGAAACTTTTGAAAAACCTGCCGTAATTATTGCCAATCATTCTTCTTTTCTGGACATTTTAGCCATCGGAATGTTAAGTCCAAAAATCATTTTCTTGGTAAGCGACTGGGTTTACAACTCTCCTATTTTTGGCGGTGTTGTGAGAAAAGCAGGTTTTTATCCTGTTTCTGAAGGTCTTGAAGGCGGAGTCGAACATTTGCGTAAAAAAGTAAACGAAGGATATTCTTTGATGGTTTTTCCAGAAGGAACGCGATCAGAAAATAATGTGGTAAAACGATTCCATAAAGGAGCATTCTTCCTTGCCGAAGAATTTAAAATAGATATTATTCCTATTGTTATTCATGGCGCATCAGAATTGATTCCGAAAGGCGATTTTGTCATTCATCACGGAAAATTGACGGTTACCATTTTAGAAAGAATCACGCCTGATAATCTTTCATTTGGAGCCAATTATGTTGAAAGAACCAAGCAAATAAGCACTTTCTTTAAAGCTGAATACCGCAAAATAAGACAAGAACTTGAAGGTCCTGATTATTTCAAAAAAATGCTTATTAACAGCTACGATTATAAAGAAATCGAGGTTGGAAATAGCGTGAAAAAGGATTTAAAACAAAACCTAGAAAGGTATTACAGCTTAAACAAATACATTCAGCCAAAAGCAAAAATCCTACATTTAGCAAATGATTTTGGGCAATTGGATGTTTTACTGGCTTTACAGGAACCACAGCGAAAAATATTTTCTTTTATAAATGATAAAGAAAAATTGCTGGTTGCCAAAACGAATTATATTGTTACAAAGAGAAAAATATTTTATCTCGACAATTTAGAATCGGCACTTGAAAATCATTACGATATTCTTTTAGTTTCAGACGAAGATTATCAGGATCAAATCGGGAAAATAATTTCGAAAGCTACTTCTATAATTTTAGTGAATTGTTCCCATTTAAGAAATCAGTTTGAGGATTTTGAAATTGTTTCTGAAGAAAATGCTTTATTAGTTTTAAAGAAAAAATAATGAAAAAACAATACGATGTAGTTATAATTGGCAGCGGTTTAGGCGGATTGGTTTCTGCCGTTATTCTGGCAAAAGAAGGCTACAGCGTTTGTGTACTCGAAAAAAACAATCAATATGGAGGAAATCTGCAGACTTTTGTAAGAGATAAAACCATTTTTGATACGGGAATTCATTACATCGGAGGTTTAGGCGAAGGCCAAAATCTCCATCAATATTTCAAATATATTGGAATAATGGATCATTTGAATCTGAAAAAAATGGACGAAAATGGTTTTGATATGATTTCTTTTGATGACGATAAAACCGAATATCCGCATGCGCAAGGTTTCGAAAATTTCATTCAACAGCTAACCAATTTATTTCCTGAAGAAAAAGAAAATCTAGAACGTTATTGCCAGAAAATAAAAGCGGTTTGCAAAACATTTCCGCTTTACAATCTGGAATCTCAAGGAAAATATGACGATGAAATTTTAATGCTTAACGCGAAAGAAACCATCGATTCTTTTACTGAAAATGAAAAGCTAAAAGCAATTTTGGCAGGTTCTAATTTTCTCTATGCGGGAATTCCTGATAAATCGCCTTTTTATGTTCATGCCCTTATTGTCAATTCCTACATAGAAAGTTCTTGGCGCTGTATAAATGGCGGAAGCCAAATTACCAAACAATTACTGAAACAACTTAAAAAATTTGGCGGTGAATTTTTTAAACATAAAGAAGTTACAAAAATTGAAGTTGAAGACCAAAAGGTAAATTCGATACAAATGAAAGACGGAACCAAGGTTTCGGGAACGTTTTTTATTTCGAATATCGAACCGAAAACGACTTTAAAAATGGCCGGCCAGGAAAATTTCAGAAAACCATTTTTCAATAGAATTCAAAATCTCGAAAATGTACTTTCTGCTTTTAGTTTATACATTGTTTTTAAACCTAAAACTTTCAAATACATCAATCATAATTATTACCATTTTAAAAGTGCAAATGATGTTTGGGCCGCACACGAATACGACGAAAATTCATGGCCCAAAACCTTTATGGCATGTATGAATCCGTCGAAAAAAGATGAGGAATGGGCAGACGGAATGACATTTTTGACCTATATGAAATATGATGATGTCAAAGCTTGGGAAAACACTTTCAACACTACTTTCGAAGAAAATGATCGCGGAGAAAGTTATGACGAATTCAAAGCCAAAAAAGCCGAAAAGCTTTTAAAAGAAATCGAAAAAAAATTCCCAGGCATAAAAGATTGCATCAAATCGGTTCATACTTCTACGCCACTTTCTTACCGCGATTACATTGGTGGAGACGGTGGAAATATGTACGGATATGTTAAAGATTCAAATAATCCAATGAAAACTTTGATTCCGAACAAAACTAAAATAGAAAATCTTTATCTTACAGGCCAAAGTATTAATATGCACGGTGTCTTGGGTGTTACAGTTGGAGCGGTCATAACTTGCTCTGAAATTGTAGGAAAAGAATATCTGCTGGAAAAAATAAAAAAAGCATCTGAATAAATTATTATGAAAAACCGCATCCTATATATTTTCTTCGTCGGTTTTTTTAGTTTGCTGATTTCCTGCGGTACTTCAAAATCAAAAAAACACACGCCTGATATTACCGCTTTCAACAATACAAAACCCATTGTACAAAAATTATCAGACAGCATTTTTCTTTCTGGAAAAAATTCGCTTTTAAAAAATAAACAAGGCCTTTGGGAATTATATGTAGAAGGTGATCCTCTCGAAATTGGACTTTCTACTGGTGCTTTGACTGATTCGCTTTTGCACAAACAGCAGCGCATTTTTTTCTCTAAAATTACCGATTTAATTCCGTCAAAATTTCAGCAAAAACTGCTTCGCCAGTTTCTGAAATGGTACAATCGAAAATTGTATTTGAATGTTCCCGACGAATATCAAACGGAGATTTATGGCGTTTCGCAATATACTTCGAATGATTTTGATAATATCGCACCTCAATATCAGCGCAGTTTGTATCTGCATGCAGCGCACGATATTGGGCACGCTTTGCAAGATTTGGCTCTGGTTGGCTGTTCTTCTTTTGCTGCTTGGAATGAAAAATCGGAAGATGGAAATTTAATTCTTGCTCGAAATTTTGATTTTTATGTGAATGACGCTTTCGCGGAAAATAAAATCGTGGCCTTTATAAAACCAGAAGAAGGTTATCCGTTTATGATGGTCACTTGGCCCGGAATGATTGGCGCCGTTTCTGGAATGAATTATGAGGGGTTGACCGTAACGATAAATGCTTCGAAATCTAAAATTCCACTTAGCGCGAAAACCCCGATTTCAATCTTGACCCGCGAAATTTTACAGCATGCTAAAAATATAGACGAGGCTGTTGCAATCGCAAAAAAAAGAAAAGTATTTGTCTCTGAATCGATTATGGTCGGAAGTGCCAATGACAACAAAGCGATTTTAATTGAAGTTTCGCCAAATAAAATGGACGTTTATAATGTTTCAAATAGCGATCAATTAATTTGTTCAAATCATTTTCAAGGTGAAGCTTTTAAGGAAGATAAAAGAAATCTGGAACAGATTGCCAACAGCCATTCTGAATATCGTTACGAAAGAATGAAGGAATTGCTATCTGAAAATCCAAAAGTAAATCCTGAAATTGCTTCGGAAATCCTTCGAAACAAAGAAGGCTTAAAGGACATTTCTTTAGGATATGGAAATGAAAAAGCGCTCAATCAATTGCTTGCCCATCACGGAATTATATTTAAACCAAAAGAAAAATTGGTTTGGGTTTCGGCAAATCCCTATCAATTGGGCGAGTTTGTCTGCTATGATTTAAATGAGATTTTTGGAGAAAACAAAAATACAGTAAAATCTTTTCAAAAGGAAAATTTAAACATTGCCAAAGATCCTTTCTTAGAAACAACTGCCTTTCAGAATTTTAAAGAATTCAAAATAGAAGATCATAAAATGGACTCGATTTTAAAAAAGAAAGAAACTGTTTCTCCAGAATTTCTTGAAGATTATCAAGCACTAAACCCTACTTATTGGGTTGTATATTATAAGGTAGGATTGTACTTTTACCAAAAAAAGGAATTTCTTCAGGCAAAGCTTAATTTTGAAAAAGCTTTAAGCCACGAAATCACTACAGTTCCCCAAAAAGAAGAGATTGAAAAATATTTAAAAAAAGTCAAAAGAAAAGTACAATGATTCCAGCAATAGAAAAAGATTCTTTAGAAGAGATTAAAATTTTTCAAGAAAAAAAATTAGCCGAACTTTTAGCTTATATCGGCGAAAATTCTCCTTTTTATAAAAGACTTTTTGCGGGACAGAATATTGATATTTCGAAAGTAAAAACGCTGGAAGATTTACAGCATTTACCTGTTACCACCAAAGAAGATTTACAGCAATATAATGATGATTTTTTGTGTGTTCCACAACATAAAATTATCGATTACGCCTCAACATCGGGAACTTTAGGAGATCCTGTTACTTTTGGCCTAACCGATTCTGATTTGGATCGTTTGGCTTATAATGAAGCGATTTCTTTTGCCTGTGCCGGAATTGCAGAAGGCGATGTGGTGCAATTAATGACTACAATTGACAGAAAATTTATGGCTGGTTTGGCTTATTTTCTAGGTTTAAGAAAACTGAAAGTTGGCGTAATTCGAGTTGGAGCCGGAATTCCAGAAATGCAGTGGGATTCTATTTTAAAATACAATCCTAGTTATTTGATTACTGTTCCTTCATTCCTTTTGAAATTAATTGAATACGCCGAAATGCACGGAATCGATTATAACAATTCGAGCATAAAAGGTGCCATCTGCATTGGAGAATCTTTGAGAGAACAGGATTTTTCAATGAATATTTTATCAAAAAAAATTACAGATAAATGGAATATTAAGTTGTTTTCGACTTATGCCTCTACTGAAATGAGTACTGCTTTTACAGAATGCGAACATGGAAAAGGCGGACATCATCATCCAGAATTGATCATTGTAGAAGTTTTAGACGAAAATAATCAGCCTGTAAAAAATGGTGAAACTGGAGAACTTACTTTTACTACTTTAGGAATTGAGGCGATGCCTTTACTGCGTTTCAAAACAGGCGATATGGTTCAGTTTCATGACGAGCCTTGCGCTTGCGGAAGAAATACTTTACGTGTTGGCCCAGTTGTTGGACGCAAAAAACAAATGATCAAATATAAAGGAACGACACTTTATCCGCCAGCGATGAACGATGTTTTGAGCAGTTTTGACAATATCGAAAATCATTTAATCGAAATCTCTACCAACGATTTAGGTACTGATGAAATCCTAATTAAAATTGCCGTTAAAAATCAAACCCCAGAATTTTTACAGGAAATAAAAGATCATTTTAGAGCCAAATTAAGAGTTACGCCAAAAATAGAATTTGCTTCAAAAGAAGTTTTAAATCCGTTGGTCTTTAATCCAATGAGCCGAAAACCAATTCGATTTTTTGATTATCGTTAAATTAGATTCAGAGCAACAAAGATTTCATTATCCAATTTAAACCGATTTCTATTATCATTTCTCCTTTATCGAAATGACAGAATTCTAATCATAAACTATTAATTTATCAAAGCACCTAACTATCTAATTATAAACATTCTAAAGTGAAATTTTCAAAATTAACTATAATTATAATTTTATTATTTTTTGTGAAAATATATTCGCAAAAAAAATATATTGTTAATCACGAAAATGGAAAAATTAAAATTGAAGGCTATATAACGGCAAATACATTTGATAGTATTTACAAGGAATATTATAATACTGGAATCTTAAAAATTGAAGGAGTCTATAAAAATTGTGAATACAAAACTAATCATAAAGGCATTTACATCGTTGGTTGTGGTGTTGAAAGCAATTTAGATACAATTAAATTTGGAAAAAAACAGGGTGTTTGGAAAACCTATTATGAAAATGGAAAATTAAGTTTATGTTCTAATTTTCATTGTGGAATAATTCAAGGCAATCAATTTTCATATGACATTAATGGAAAACTTGAAAGTATAGAATTTTATAACGAAGGACATTTAATGTATTCACAAGATTTTAATTCATCTGGTATCGTTATTAAAACTTCAAGTTATGAATATAAATTTGGGAAAAATGAAAATTTTAAGAAAATAAATTCTTTCGAATTTTATGACAATGGAGATTTAAAAAGTAATCAAACAATAGAGGGAAATCCTGAAAAAGAAGATGAGACTTTTAAAGAATATTATTCTAATGGTTTTCTTAAACTTGAAAAACATACCATAAATGGAAATAAATTGGGTATTTATAGAGAATATTATGAAAACGGAAATGTTAAGTATGAAGGACTTTTTAAAGACAATAATCCATTAAAAAAACAATATTTTTATAATGAAAATGGAAGCATATCAAAAATTGAAAGTTGGAAGAATAACAAACTTGTAAAGACCCAAATTTTGGATAATAAATCATAAAAATCCTTTCTTCCTTTGTCCCTTTGAACCTTTGAATCTCAATTTGGCACAAATTGAACTAAATATTGTAATTTTGCAAAAAATTACGAAGATGGTCAAGATTGGCAACATAGAATTACCCGAATTTCCTTTATTACTAGCACCGATGGAAGATGTTAGCGATCCGCCGTTTCGCAGGTTATGCAAAACACACGGAGCAGACATGATGTACTCTGAATTTATTTCATCGGAAGGATTAATTCGTGACGCTATAAAAAGCCGCATGAAGCTGGATATTTTTGATTACGAACGTCCTGTTGGAATTCAGATTTTTGGTGGTGATGAAGAGGCAATGGAAATGTCATCTAAAATTGTTTCGACTGTAAAACCTGATTTAGTAGACATCAACTTTGGTTGTCCGGTAAAAAAAGTTGTTTGCCGTGGCGCTGGAGCTGGAGTTTTAAAAGATGTCGATTTGATGGTTCGTTTGACCAAAGCGGTTATCAAAGGAACTGATTTGCCTGTTACGGTAAAAACCCGTTTAGGTTGGGACGAAAACTCTATCAACATTGATGAAGTTGCAGAAAGACTTCAAGACATTGGTGTTCAGGCCTTAACAATTCACGCCAGAACTCGTGCACAAATGTACAAAGGCCATTCTGACTGGTCGCATATTGCTCGTGTCAAAAACAACCCAAGAATTACAATGCCAATTTTCGGAAATGGCGATATCGACAGCCCAGAAAAAGCATTACAATATAAAAACGAATACGGAATTGACGGTATCATGATTGGCCGTGCCGCTATTGGTTATCCATGGATTTTTAACGAAATCAAACACTATTTCAAAACAGGAGAACACTTACCTGCACCAACGGTTATTGATCGTGTTGAAGCGGCAAGAAATCATTTAAAATGGTCTATGGAATGGAAAGGCGAACGCTTAGGAATTGTAGAAATGCGTCGTCATTATACTAATTATTTCAAAGGGATTCATTCGTTTAAAGAATTCAAACAAAAACTAGTTACCACAGATGCTCCTGAAGATTTATTCGCTATTATGAAAGAAATCGAGGAAGTTTATGCAGGATATGAATTTGTTTAAAACATAAAAAAGACCTTCAACTTTGAAGGTCTTTTTTTATATACATTTTAACCAAAATTATTCTAATGCATTTCTTTTGGCTAAATCAATAGCTGATTTTAGTTCAGAAAAAAATAATTTTGCTTCTTTCTCATTTCGAATTGATTTAGTTAGGTTATCGTTATTATTTGATTCCATAACATCTCTGCTGTTTGCAATATTTTTCTCCGAAGCAGAAGCTAAAGCAATTTCCTGAATTTTATTAATCTTATTTTGAATAGAATCTTTCATAAAGCAAATTTAAACATTATTGATTTAAACTAAACATATAATATCTATAAAGATCATTAGTTTTTCTTTGAAAATCAAAAGGTTCAGGTTTTGGTTTAAAAAATGCCAATCCATTATTATCTAGTTCAATTGTTCCGTTTCGAAGTAATCTTACATACCAATCTACTCCAATAATTACCAGAAAATCTTTCAAGTTTTTATAATTATATCTAAACATTCTATGATATAGATTTGCTCGTAAATCATCTGAACCATCAATGCCAATTGAGATATGAGGATTGTTTTTTAAAAAAGTTATCGAAAACAAAATGATTGTCGAAAACACTTTATTACTATCCTTATGTTTAAGATTTACAGAATCATTTATTTTTCCATTTGCATCAAATGGACCAAAAGCCAAATTATAAACATTAGGTAGTAATGATTCAGCTATGTTTGTAAACTTAACTTTAAGTGGAGTTATTGTATTATCCTTTAATTGCGATTCAAAAATATATTGGTCAAAATTGGGACTTACATATGTGGCTTCAAACGTATCTTCTAAATTAATTTTAATCATAAAAAACAAATTTTACAATACAAAATTAAAGTATTTTTCTTACAAAAAATTATTTAACTTAACAAAACTTTTATTTACAAACTAAACTTGTACCCTCTTCCACTTTCCTCTTTTATAGAAAACAATTCCAGTTAAAGTAATTGCGGTTTCTGCAACAGGAATGGCAATAAAAACTCCTGTTGGTCCCATATTAAAATGTTTTGCAAGAACAAAAGCTAATGGAATTTGGAACAGCCAAAAACCAAAGAAGTTAATTCCAGTTGGTGTCCAGGTATCTCCTGCTCCATTAAAAGTATTGATTAAAACCATTCCAATTCCGTAGAAAATAAATCCTATGCTCATGATCTGCAAAGCTTCAATCGCAATGGTTTTGACCTGCTGATCATTCGTGAAAAACGAAATAATATATTGTCCAAAAACCAAAGTAATAATCATAATCGAAGCCATAAAAATTACATTATATCTTGCGGTTGTATAAACCGATTTTTCTGCACGTTCAATTTGTTTGGCTCCTAGATTTTGACCAACCAAAGTTGCGGCGGCATTGCTCAATCCCCACGCAGGAAGAATAAAAAACATCATAATTCTCAAAGCAGTCTGATATCCTGCCGAACCATGATCGCCTCCTGTTGTTGCGACTAATTGTGCTAAGAAAATCCAGCTGCAAGAAGCAATTACAAATTGTAAAATTCCAGGTGCCGCAATTTTTACTAAAGCTTTTATCTGTGTAAAATCTGGAGCGAAATATGGTATTTTAATTTTTAAAATGCTATTGCCAAAAAACAAATGATAGACTTGATATAAAACCCCGATACTTCTTCCAATTGTTGTTGCCAGAGCAGCGCCTACCAATCCGAAAGCAGGAACTGGTCCAAAACCGTTAATTAAAATCGGACATAAAATGATATTGCAAATATTGGCAATCCAAAGACTTTTCATTGCAATTGCAGCATTTCCAGCTCCACGAAAAATTCCGTTTATCAAGAACAAAAGCATAATACACAAACTCGAACCAATCATAATTTGCGTAAATCGGAAACCATGTTCGGCAGATTCTATTGAAGATCCCATTAGAATCAAAATATCTTTTGCGTATATAATTCCGAGAATGCTCATTACACTATTAATAACAAAAGCTACAATAATGGCTTGCATTCCCGCTTTTGCAGCGGCAACTGGATCTTTTTCTCCAATACGTCTTGCTACAACTGCTGTTGCGGCCATGCTCATTCCGATCGCAAGTGAATAAATTACAGTCAATACCGATTCGGTCAAACCGACAGTCTGAATAGCAAAACTGCTGTGTTCCAAATGTCCGACGAAATATAAATCGACCAAAGCAAAAACCGATTCCATCATCATTTCCAAAACCATCGGAATGGCTAATAGAATTACAGCTTTTTTTATACTTCCAGAAGTATAATCAAATGAATCATCGCCTTTTAAGGCTTGTTTTAAAGTGGTAAAAATTTTAGAAAAGAAGCTTTTCTTTATAGTTGTTTCTGTCATGATTATTTAGGATAAATGATAAAATTGGTCCAGATGTAATTTTCAATCTGAACTAAAAAGTAAAACGTAAGTATCCTAATTATTCTAAAAAATAAAATAGGATTAGGCAGAAACAATCATATGCTGTAGATTTTCAAGGCGGTAAATATAAGTAATATTTTTAAAGGAGAAATTAATCTAGTAATTTTTTACTCACTCGGCTGCTTGCAATTAGCGAAGCAATAAACCCTAAAGAGATAATTGTCGTCATTACAATGATAACATTTTCAACTGTAAAAACAACTGGATAGGCCAAGGTTGGCGTAATCATGATAAGTTCAAATTTCTGCTGTAATATCACGAGAATAATACCTAAAACAAGTCCGATCAAGCCACCAAAAACACTTAATAAAGTACCTTGAAGCAAAAATATTTTGCGAAGATCGCCAATGTCAGAGCCCAAATTGAAAAGGGTTTTAAGATTTCCTTTCTTTTCTAAAATCATCATAATCAAGGCGCCAATCAAATTAAAAAGTGCTACAATGATAACGAGAGTAAAAATCAGATAAACCGCAATGTTTTCGGTATTGAGCATTTTATACAAAGACTCGTTTAACTGCGCTCTATTTTTTAAAGTGATCTTATTTTTAAAAATAGAATTAAGTTTTGATTTTACAGCGCTTTCATCTGCGTTTTCTTTTAATTTAAATTCTAATCCCGAGATTTGATTGTGCTTGTACATTAGCAATTCTTGCACTAAACCTAAATCTGCAAATACATATTTTGAATCTAAATCTTCGCTAATGGAGTAAATCCCAACTGGTAGAACATCGGTTTTATTGAAAGCCTCTTCGGGATTTTCGATTCCGCCTTTTCCTGGCTTTGGAGCAAAAATTTGAAGTGGATTTTCAAAATCTAAAATTCCCATGGAAAAATTTTGAGCCAAACCATAGCCAATTACAACCTGAAAACTATCCGGTTTTAGCCATTGACCATTAAAAAGTTTTTTCTTGATATCGTTAACAACTGGATATAAACTGTCAACCCCTTTTAAATACGTAACTTGCTGTTTGTCTTTGAATAAAAACAAAACACGCTCTTCTATGATTTTGGTGTAAGAAGCAACACCCTCTATTTTTTTGATTTGTTTTTCCTGATCGGGTGTAATTAAAAATGATTTTCCATAGGTACTTGTCAATTTCAAATCAGGATCGATTTCGTTTGTAAACGAAAGACTAAAAACCTTTAATCCGCTGAAAACAGATAAAACAACAAACAAAGCCATTGTACCAACAATGATTCCCATGCTGGCAATACGGTTGATGATATTGATAGCATTGTTTTTACTGCTGCTAAAAATATAACGTTTGGCTATGTATAAAGGGAAATTCAAATTATGACTTTCTTCTCTTTTCTAAAAGATCACGGTTTTCTATTGGGTTTTCTTTTCCTGCAAGTGCATTGTCAATTTTCTCTATATAATCTAGAGAATCATCTATAAAGAATACCAAATTTGGAACACGGCGCAATTGCAAACGTACACGCTGTGCCAAATCATGTTTGATTAAATTTGAATTTGTTTTTATGGCTTCTAAAGTTTCTTTGGCTTTTTCTTGCGGAAAAATGCTTAAATATACTGTCGCTATAGATAAATCTGTAGTTACACTTACTTTGGATACTGAAATTACCAAGTTCGTAATTCCGTTTTTTCTCACTTCACCTTGCAAAATGTCAACCAGATCTTTCTGAAGAACACCGCCTATTTTTTTCTGTCTATTTGTTTCCATACTGCAAAAATACTAAAATTTAGTCGTATTACATGTTCTTTTAATTCTTTTAAAAGCTGATAAAGGTCATAGCGTTTGAGGGAATTATTCTACATATTTGATATAAATATAAAACTAATCTATCATGAAAAAAAGAGAACCAATTAGCCACATTATGACAAAAACTGTTGTGACTGCAAACGAAAAAGATGATCTTAAAACAGTGGTCGAAAAATTAAAAGCAAATACAATTCGTCACATTCCAATTGTAAGAGGCAAAGAAGTAATTGGAATTATCAGCCGAACAGATATTAACCGATTGACTTTTGGCGCTTTGTTTGAAGGTCAAGACAATGCTGATGAAGCCATATTAGAAATGTTAACCGTTCCTCAAGTAATGACTTCAAAACCAAAAACAGTTTCGTCTGATACTATAATAAGAGATTTAGCCGAAATTTTTGTAAAAGAAGATTTCCATGCTCTTCCTGTTGTTGACAATAGCGAACTTAAAGGTATCGTAACAACAACAGATGTTGTGAGGTACTTCTTAGAACAATACGATTAAAAAAGGGAGCTTTCAGCTCCCTTAAATTTTTATCTGCTTTGCAGCCATCCTTCTGGATTATTGTTTGATGTGTTTTGTAGAATCAGGAATTTAATGATTGTTTTTCCTGTATCTCCACTTGTTCTAACTCTTCCGATAGTCTGTTTAGTTGTCACTTTATCTCCTTGGCTTACCGAAACCGAACTTAAGTTTTGATATACTGTAAAGTAGTCTCCGTGCTGAATTACAACTGCTTTATTTACTGGTGATAATACAATAACCTTAGAAACTTCTCCAGCAAATACTGCTCTAGCGCTTGCGCCATCTTCGGTAGTAATCTCAACTCCAGAATTATGAACAGTGATTGATGGATGCAACGGGTGTGGCTGATCTCCATAACCAAGCGAAATAAATCCTTTTTCTACTGGCCAAGGCAATCTTCCTCTGTTTGCTTTAAAGTCAGCCGCCAGAATTTTATCTTCTGGTGTCAATGCAATTTTTGAAGAAGAAACCGGTGCTTTTGCTTCGCTAGAACCTGGATTTGCTTTTGCTCGTTCTGCAGCTGCTTTTCTGTTTGCTTCGGCAATTGCTTCACGAATTAAACGATCAATCTGTCTGTCAATTCTTTTTGCTTCACTTTGTTTTGATCTAATATCTGCGGCAATTTTATTTTTATCTTTTTTAAGCGCATTAACCAATTTCTGCTGTTCTTTTTTCTCTGCTTCTAGAGTAACTTTCTCTTTTTGATTTTCAGCAATTATCTTCTTTTTTACTTGTCTTTGCCCGTCCAGTTTAGCATTAAATTCTACCAATTGAGCCGTTTTTGACTGAATTTCAAGACCTTGGTTTTTTCTAAAAGCAGTATATTGCTTTAGATATTGTGCTCTTTTGTAAGCTTGTAAAAAACTTTCAGAAGATAAAATGAACATGGCACGACTCTGTTCAGAACGACTTTTGTACGATTTTAGAATCATCTCAGCATAATCTTCTTTTAGAACTTTTAATTCTTTTTTAAGTTTATTTACCTGAACTTGATTAATGTACATGTCGTTACTAATCAGCCTTTCTTGTTTTGCTGTTGTATTGATTAATTTCTCTTTAAGTTTGATTTTATTCGCTTGGATTAAATATTCGTTCACAGCAGATTTCTCTTTTTTTCGAACAGATTGCAACATCTTTTCGTTATCTCTGATTTCCTGCTGAATTTGAGCTTTACGCTGCTCCAGTTTTTCTTGCTGAGAATCCTGCGCCCATACAAATGTAGTGGCACAAATTAAAACTAGACTTAGGAGAAATTTTGGCATGTTTCTGTTTTTATTTTTGCAAATTTACTTAATTGTAACTTTTTTATAACCGCTTGGAACACTATACGGAAAAGAAAGCTCTTCATTAAATGAAATGTTGTTGTAATTTAAATTAATACTTGTTTTGCCTTTTGGCTGAACGGCATTGATTTCTATACTTGTCGGTAATATTCCCTGATCAAAAGTTTTAGTGTCGGAATAAGCAATTTGCAATGTTCTGTTTTCAGACGGTTGCGAAATCTCTTCTTTCTGAATTAAATATTTTTCTCCATCTAAGAAAAAAGTCTTTTTTAAATTAGCATCTTTTTCTTCGTCAAGTCTAAAAAGATTTTCTACGATTGTCTGCGTATATTTTCCTTTTCTTAAATCGTCAAAAGCTTCTCCAACCAATAGATTTTGAACTTTAGAATAATCTAAATCTGTTCCAAGCCATTTGCTTAAACTTGTAAAATCTCCTTCGTAATAAGTACTGTTTATTTTCTCATAATAACTTACTGCATCAGGAGTTATTAACGCTTTAGCCATTGTAATTCCTAAGAAACGCACACTTATTAAAATCTGTTTGTCTTTTTCGATTCTAATTTCAGCCGTAACATTTTGGCTTTGTTTTTCATCAGCGTATTTTGCACTCGCTTTTATATACAAAGTAGAAAAATCTAACTTATTGTTGTAATGTTTTTCGATTACTTTTTTGTCTTCTTTCTCTACAATGGTCTGGCTTGTATTTCCTTGCACTGCTACTGCTTTTGATTTGCATGAAATTACGGCAATAGACAATACTAGTATTGATATATATTTTTTCATCTAAATTTTATTTTTCTTTTTTAATAATTCATTTGCCTTCAAAAAGTATTCCTCTTTTTTCTTTGCATCTCCCAATCCATTGTATGCCTCTCCTAACTGAATATTAAAATTTGATTCTAATTTTACGTCATCCACTACATAATCAAGACCCATTTCTAAGACGGTTTTTGCATTTTTAAATTGTTTCTGCTGATTGCTCCCCAAACCAGCATAATAGTAAAATTGAGCCTGACTCGGATAAACTTCAATCAGCATCATGGCTCTTTTGGTCATTGGCTCGTATTGTTTTGCTTGTGCATAGGCTTCCAACAATAGCATATTGGTTTCAAGATCTGTATCTGAATTCGCTTTTAAATCTTTTTCGTAATATTTAATCGCATTTTCAAATTGTCCCTTGCTATGATAAAATTTTCCAATTTCTTTGGCAACGTCAACCTCTTTATCGTTATCAAAATAAGAAATAGCTTTTTCTAAATCGGCAGCATACTGTGGATTTTTATTTACATAAATCAAAAATTCATTCAAAGTTCTATGTTTGATTTTTGAATCGATTTTTGAACTTGCTAAAATCACATTCATCGATTTTATAGCTTTATCTGCCTGATTGGCATCCAAGTAGGTTTTGAACAAACTTACCTGTCCCCATTCTGAATTTGGAATTTCTTTAGCCAACTGTTTTGCTACTTCAAGCGATTTCTCATTTTCATTGTTTTTTGAATACAATAAAATAAGATTCAAATAATTGGATTCTTCTTTCGGATCTTTTTTAATCTGTTGAATTAGATTATCAATTTCAGCATTCTGATATTTTCCTTGAGATAAAATCTGAGCTTTATAAATTTCGCGATCAGAAGATTTTCCGAACTTATCGTTCATTTCATTAATCGCGGTCAATGCCTTGTCATACTGATTGGTAATCATGTATAACGAAATTAAATCATCTTTATATTCTTCGTCAAAAACAATTATTTTTTGAATAATTTCAATCGCCAAAGGATAGTTTTTTGTCTCGTAACTTACATCGTAAATTCCGAGCCAGAACCATTTATTTTTAGGATCAAGCTGTGCCGCTTTTTCAAAAGCAGTCTGTGCATTTTGATATTCTTTCAGCGCAAAATAGTTTTTTCCTAACTCAAAATAAGCAACTGCATCATTGGGTTTAAGTTTAATACATTTCTCCAATGATACAATAGCTTTATCATAATTTTCAATTCCTTTTTGTTTTAATGATTCATAAAATGAGTCTTGATATTCGTCTGTTGCCATAGCAATATCCTCGGGTTCTGTCTGTGCAAAAACCGAAAATGGTGTGCCTAATAAAGCAAAAACCAATATTGTGAAAACTCTTTTTTTAATCATTTCTAAAAATTACATTTTAAACAAAACGAAACTTTCTTAATTTTTATTTTATTCTAAAACAGCGTAATCGCCAATGCTGATACTAGTAAATTTGCCATCGTAACTTACATGGTTTCCGATCATTGCATTATCTAAAGCAGCATTTTTAATTTGAGAATAAGTTTGAATCAAACTATTTTTGATTGTACTGTCTGACACGTGGCATCCTTTTCCAAGAGAAACATTTGGACCGATTGTCGTGTTTTTCAGAACAACATTCTCTCCAATATAACAAGGAGGAATAATAGTTGAATTTTCTAAAGTCACACCATAATCTACTAAATGCTCTCCATCATTATGAAGAAAACCTAACATTCTTGTGTTTGTTTCAACTGTAACATCTTTGTTACCACAGTCCATCCACTCATCAACACTTCCTGTTTTGAAAACTTTTCCGTTTGCCATCATCGCTTTAATACCATCGTTAATCTGGTATTCTCCACCATTCTGAATATTATTATCTAAAACATTTTGAAGTTCATTTCTTAAAATTCCAACTTCTTTAAAATAATAAATTCCGATAACGGCCAAGTCACTAACAAACTCTTTTGGTTTTTCAACCAATTCTATAATTTCATTATTTTGGTTTAGTTTTACCACACCAAAAGCCTCTGGCTGATCAACTTGTTTAACCCAAATTACAGCATCTGCTTCTGGATCTAATTCAAAATCTGCTCTAATTAAAGTATCTGCATAAGCAATTACAGCTGGACCAGAAAGAGATTCTTTGGCACACATAATAGCGTGTCCAGTTCCTAGTGGCTGATCTTGACGATAGATTGAAGCTTTTGCTCCTAATCCTTTTGCTAGATCTTCTAAACTTGCTACAACGTCATCTCCAAAGAAAGCTTCATCTCCTAAAATAAAAGCAACTTCTTCAATTGGTTCTTTTAATATTTTTACAATATCTTCTACTAAACGGTGTACGATAGATTTCCCTGCAACTGGAATTAACGGCTTTGGAACCGTTAATGTATGAGGCCTCAATCTTGATCCGCGGCCTGCCATTGGCACAATTATTTTCATTATTTACTTGATTTTATGTGAAGATTAAAATCTTCGTTGGGTTTGGTCATCCTTTTTTATTTCACTCCAGTGCTCCCAAAGCCTCCTTCACCTCTTGATGTCTCAGAAAGTGTTTCAACTTCAATCCATTCAGCTCTTTCGTGTTTTGCAATAATCAACTGCGCGATTCGTTCTCCATTTTCGATTACAAAATCGTCATTAGATAAATTTACTAAAATTACTCCGATTTCTCCTCTGTAATCTGCATCAACAGTTCCTGGCGAATTTAAAACCGTTACACCTTTTTTTGCAGCCAAGCCACTTCTTGGTCTTACTTGTGCTTCATAACCAATCGGCAACTCGATAAAAAGTCCTGTTTTTACAATGGTTCTTTCTAAAGGTTTTAACGTGATAGGTTCTATAATATTGGCACGAAGATCCATTCCTGCAGAAGCAATCGTTTCGTAATTTGGTAAATCGTGCTGTGATTTATTGATAATTTGAATTTTCATTTTTGAATATAATTTTCTTAAAACGTCTTATTTTCTCTTCATTATTCCTTTTATGGTATCTTTTTCAAAATGATATACGAGATACATAAAAGCTAAAAGCAGTGGAATTCCAACATAATATTTTTCTCTAAATCCGTAAAATGATATTATTGAAAATAATATGGAAACGCCTAAATAAGCACCAATCTTGTTCATATCATAAGGAATCGGATAATATTTATTTCCTAAAACATAAGAAATAAGCATCATGCTTCCATAAGCCGAAATAGTTGCAATAGCAGATCCGTAATAGCTATATTTCGGAATTAAGAGATAATTTAAAATCAAAGTTACGATGGCGCCCACAATAGATATGTATGCTCCAATTTGTGTTTTATCAGTAAGTTTATACCAAACCGATAAATTGTTGTAAATGCCCAAAAAGAAATTTGCCAAAATAATGAGTGGCACGACTTTCATTGCTTCCCAATATGATTTGTTGTCTAATAACAAATATTTTAAAACGTCCGCAAAAACAATGACACCCAATAAAATCAACGATCCTAAAATCACAAAATACTTGGTAATAACGGCATAAGTCTGCGGTGCGTTTTCATTTTTTGCGTGGCTAAAAAAGAAAGGCTCAATTCCTAATCTGAAAGCTGTCGCAAAAAGAACCATAAATAATCCTAATTTGTAACACGCTGAATAGGCTCCAACTTCAGATTTTGCTAAATTTTCAGGAAGTAAATAACCCAACAAGATTTTATCGAAATGTTCGTTGACAGCAAAAGCCAATCCAGCAACCAAAATTGGAAGCCCGTATTTCATCATTTTTTTCCAAAGAACAGGATCGAATTTTCGTCCAAGCGAAAGATAATTTGGAGAAAGTACAATAAATGTGGCTAAACTTGCCAAAAGGTTTGCAATGAAAATGTAGGCAATTTGGAAATTTTGAACATATAAATTATCCCAAATAGAATTCGGACTTGCCTCTGCCAATTTTGGAAGATATATCAAGAAAAATATATTCAACAATAAGTTTATCACAACATTTCCAATCTTGATGGCCGCATAAACCATTGGTCTCTGATTGGCTCTAAGTTTTGAGAATGGAATTAAAACCAATGCATCTAAAACTAAAATCCAAATAGTATAGGTAATATACTGGACATCTACTTCTGCTAGATTTGCCAATGTATTTCTAAAAATCAATCCGGCGAAAAGAAAAATTATAGAAGTCCAAAATATTGAAATGGTAGATGTTGCGATTACATTTTTCTTATCCTCTTCGGCACTATAGAATCTAAAAAATGCAGTTTCCATTCCGTAAGAAAGCACCACGTTAAAGAAAACCATCCAAGACAATACAATAGAAACTTCACCATACTCTGCTGTAGGCAAAATTCCAGTATATAATCTCACTAATAAAAAACTCAGCATTCTTGGTAAAACTGTAGCCAGTCCGTAAATTGCCGTTTGTTTGAATAGATTTTTATATAATCCCAAAATATAATTCTAATAATGTTTGTAAGACAAAAATAACCATTTCTTTTGTTTAATGGGTGCTTTTGTTGATGCAATAAAGAAAACTTCTGATTGTTTTTAAACCGTTAATTTCTTTTCGTCCAAAATTTTTACAAAATGAAATCCTCGCGGAGCGTAACCCTGATTATAATAAAATCGATGAGCACCAAAATTTCCAGTAAATGCGTCCAAAACGATACTGCTGCAATTTAATTCGATAGCTTTTTTATCAACATAATCGGTAAGCATTTTCCCGATTCCTTTAGATCGATATTCTGGATTAACAACAAAATTGTCAATCTCAAGATATTTTCCTGTCCAAAGTTTTGTAGCCGACCAACAGCCAGTTAATCCAAGACAGATATCATCTTCAAAAACTGCAATTTGAATATAATTATGCGGAAGCATTTCAGAAAGAAATGATTTATATTTTTCAAGAGAGATATTGGGATATAAAAATCGAATCGTATTGATTTGAGCTGCCATCTCATCGATAGTAGTAAGCTCTTTTATTTGTAAAGCCATTGTTTAAAAGAAATAGGATTCAAAAATAATTAAAATATAGACTAATAAAATAGACTACATATTTGAAAAATAAATTAAACTTAACAAAAAAAAGAAGAAAAGTGTTACAATATATTCTTAAATTACTTATCTTTAGATAATTATATACGCTTTTTTAACACAACATGTGAAATATATAAAACAGAGGTGAAAATTATGTAACATTTTTTTAACAGTCTTTATTTAAATTTGTTACAAAGGGAATGAGAAAGCTAGTACAACCCTTTAAAAAAAGAAAGCACTGGGACTGATAAAGCTTGTTTGTTCCCATAAAAGACAAAGCATAAGGGATTGATTCAGCTGTATTGTAACCCTAATAAAAACAGAGCACTGGGACTAATAAAGCTTGTTTGTTCCCATAAAAGACAAAGCACAAGGGATTGATTCTGCTGTATTGTAACCCTTAAAAAAACAGAGCATTGGGATTAATAAAGCTAGTTTGTTCCCATGAAAGACAAAGCACACAGAGTTAATCTGTCTATTTTTATAAAATGGTAGTGATTCTCAACTTAACTATAATTTGAGAATCACCATTTTATAAAAGTATTTTTAAAAAAGAATAAAACTTCCAATAAAAAAGAAAAGCCAGCTAATGCTGGCTTTCTTTTTATTTATTATGTAATAGATTATCCATTTAAAGCTTCTGCTCCACCAACAATTTCCAAAATCTCACTTGTAATCGCAGCCTGACGAGCTTTGTTATAAGTTAATTTTAATTGGTTTCTTAAAGCTGTTGCGTTATCTGTCGCTTTGTGCATTGCAGTCATACGAGCGCCATGCTCAGAAGCGAATGAATCGCGGATACCTTTGTATAATTGTGTTTTTAAAGACTTAGGGATTAAAGCCAGTACAATTTCTTCTTTTCCTGGTTCAAAAATATAATCTCCAGAAGTTGCAGCTTTATCAGTATTAATAGGAGCTAACGGTAAAAACTGTTCTACTTGAACAATTTGAGTTGCAGCATTTTTAAACTGATTGTAAACTAATTCAATTCTGTCATATTCTCCAGTTAAAAACTTTTGTGTCAAATCATCTGCAATTCCAGCAACATTTTCAAATGTCAAATGATCAAAAATTGCATTATGATGACCGTGAACTTTATGAGTTTTGCTTAAAGCATCACTTCCTTTTTTACCAATAGCAAAAACATCAACTTGCTTTCCAGCATAAAAATCAGTACGATTTTTAATCTCTTTAATAATATTTGAATTGAAAGCTCCACATAAACCTCTGTTTGAAGTTACAGCTACTAACAATACTTTTTTTACTTCACGTTGTGTAGTGTAATCTCCTCCTACTTCACCTTCTAGTGTAGCAGAAAGATCTTGCAATAACTCTGTTAATTTCTCGGCATAAGGACGCATTGCAGTGATTGCATCTTGTGCTTTCTTAAGCTTTGCAGCAGAAACCATTTTCATAGCCGATGTAATCTGCATCGTCGATGAAACGGAAGTAATTCTATTACGGATTTCCTTTAAATTTGCCATCTATTGTAGTTGTTGGTTGTTAGTTGTTGGTTGATAGTTACTTGGATAATTCCAAAACAATCAACCAACAACCGTCAACTAATAATTAGTTATATTTTGCTGAAATTTCTTTTGCTGCTTTTTCAATAACGTCAGTAATAGCGTCATCTAATTTACCAGCTTTCAAAGCGTTAAGTGTATCTTTATGTTTGCTGTTTAAGTACGCTAAGAAATCTGCTTCGAATTCTTTTACTTTATTAACAGGAACATTTCTTAATAAGTTTTTAGAACCAGCATAGATAATAGCTACTTGGTTTTCAACTGTATAAGGATCATTTAAACCTTGTTTCAAAATCTCAACGTTTCTTTTACCTTTTTCAATTACGTTTAAAGTAACAGAATCTAAGTCAGAACCAAATTTAGCGAAAGCTTCTAATTCACGGAATTGAGCTTGGTCTAATTTTAAAGTCCCAGAAACTTTTTTCATTGACTTAATTTGAGCATTACCTCCAACACGAGATACAGAGATACCTACGTTAATTGCAGGACGAACCCCAGAGTTGAACAAATCTCCATCAAGGAAAATCTGACCATCTGTAATAGAGATTACGTTTGTTGGGATATATGCAGAAACGTCACCAGCTTGAGTTTCGATAATTGGTAAAGCAGTTAATGAACCGCCACCTTTTACGATAGATTTGATAGAATCTGGTAAATCGTTCATGTTTTTAGCGATACCATCATCAGCGATTACTTTACAAGCACGCTCTAATAAACGAGAGTGTAAGTAGAAAACGTCTCCAGGGTAAGCCTCACGTCCCGGTGGTCTTCTTAATAAAAGAGAAACCTCACGGTAAGCAACAGCTTGTTTAGACAAGTCATCATAAACGATAAGAGCTGGACGACCTGAATCTCTGAAGTACTCTCCAATAGCAGCACCAGCGAATGGAGCATAAACTTGCATTGGAGCTGGGTCAGAAGCATTAGCAGCAACGATAACTGTATAAGCCATTGCTCCTTTTTCTTCTAACATTTTCGCGATTCCTGCTACAGTTGAAGCTTTTTGTCCAATTGCAACATATATACAGAATACAGGTTTTCCTGCATCGTAAAATTCTTTTTGGTTTAAGATTGTATCGATACAAACAGTTGATTTACCTGTTTGACGGTCACCAATAACAAGCTCACGTTGTCCACGACCAACTGGGATCATAGCATCAACTGCTTTTACACCTGTTTGTAATGGCTCAGTTACTGGCTGACGGAAGATAACTCCAGGAGCTTTTCTTTCTAAAGGCATTTCGTATAAGTCACCACCGATTGGTCCTTTTCCATCAATTGGAAAACCAAGAGTGTTAACTACACGTCCTACCATTTGCTCACCAACTTTAAGAGAAGCAATACGTTGAGTTCTTTTTGCTGTAGATCCTTCTTTAATTCCTGTTGATGGTCCTAATAATACAACCCCAACATTATCCTCCTCAAGATTCAATACGATACCTTCCATACCGTTATCAAATTCCACTAACTCTCCATATTGTACATTAGATAGCCCGTAAACACGAGCAATACCGTCTCCAACTTGAAGTACTGATCCTACTTCCTCTAGCGTAGCACCAGATTCAAAACCTTCTACTTGCTTTCTTAATATTGCTGAAATTTCAGCAGGTTTGATTTCCGCCATCTTAATTTATAATTTAGACACTTTTTGTGTTATAAAACTAATTACTTAACTCTCTTTTTAATACTTGTAATCTGTATGCAACAGAAGCGTTGTACTGATTATCTCCTATTCTCAAAATAAATCCGCCAATGATTGAAGGATCTACTATATTTTCAATTGTAATTTTTTTATCTGATAAAGTTGCAATTTTAGCCAAAACTTTAGCTTCTAAAGCAGCGTCCATTGGAATAGCTGTTGTAACTTTTGCTACTTGAACGCCATTATTTTCATCAAATAATTTATTGTATTCTACTGCAATTGCATCTAGAATTTCAAATCTTTTGTTTTCGAATAATAAACGGAACAAACCTTTAGTTACTCCATTTACATTTGCAAAAACTTCTAAAAGAGCACCTTCTTTAACTTCAACAGTTGTTGTTGGGTTTTGAATAAATGTACTCAATTCTTGATTAGTCTCAATTGCAGTTGCAATTGATTTCATATCGTTATTGACAGCTTCGGCAACACCTTTAGAGTTTGCTAAGTCTAGAATTGCTTTTGCATAACGAATTGCTGCTCTTGTACTTGCCATAATCTTAGTTTAACTTTACGTCACCTAACATTTTCTCAACCAATTTAGTTTGAGATTCTTTGTTAGATAATTCTTCTTTCAATAATTTTTCAGCAATACTCAATGATAGAGAAGAAACTTGAGATTTCAATTCCGCCATTGCAGCATTTTTTTCGCTTTCGATAGCTGCTTTAGCTTGGTCAATCATTTTTTGACCAGCTTCTTGAGCTTCGTTTTTAGAATCAGCAATCATTTTCTCTTTCATTTCGCGAGCTTCTTTCAACATCGCGTCACGTTCAGCACGAGCTTCATTCAAAATTCTTTGATTGTCAGCTTGTAAATTTTCCATTTCTCTCTTTGCGTTTTCAGCAGAAAGCAATGCATTTTTAATACCTTCTTCTCTTGCAGTAATAGATTCCATAATTGGTTTCCAAGCAAATTTTACTAAAAGTAAAATCAATATTACCAAGATTAAAGCTTGCCAGAAGAATAATCCGAATGAAAAATCGTTAATTAACTTATCCATTTTATATAACTATATTAAATATTTAATTTCTTTTTTAAAAGTAACAACATCTTTAACCAACCGTTAAAGATGCTGTTATTTCTTTCTTTATTATTTTCCTAAGATTAAAGCAGCGAATGCTAAACCTTCTAATAAAGCCGCGATAATAATCATCGCAGTTTGAATTTTACCAGCAGCTTCTGGCTGACGAGCAATAGCGTCCATAGCAGATCCACCGATTTTACCTAAACCTAAACCTGCACCGATTACTACTAAACCAGCACCTACTAAAGTTGGAATTGTTCCCATAACTATTTATATATATAAAATTAAACTTCTAAAATTAAATAATAGCAGTTTCGTCTTCGTGGTGGTGAGCGTGATCATGATCTTGAACAGCCATACCAATAAACAATGATGATAACATTGTGAAGATAAACGCTTGTAAAAATGCAACTAAAACTTCAATAACAGAGATAAACAAAGTTAATCCTAATGAGATTGGCAAATCTGCTGCTAAATTTTTTCCAACAAAGATCATTGCAATTAAACTCATAATTACTACGTGACCTGCAGTAATGTTTGCGTACAAACGAATTAATAATGCGAATGGTTTTGTTAATGTTCCTAAAACCTCAATTGGAGCTAAGATAATTTTCATTGGAACTGGCACTCCTGGCATCCAGAAGATGTGTCCCCAATAATCTTTGTTTGCACTAAATTGAGTAATGATAAATGTAAAGGCCGCTAAACAAACTGTAATAGCAATGTTTCCTGTTACGTTGATTCCTAGTGGAGTCATTCCTAATAAGTTTAAAACCCAAACAAAGAAAAATACAGTTAATAGGTAACCCATATATTTACGGTATTTTTTCTCTCCAATATTAGGAACTGCAATTTCATCTCTGATGAAAATTACAAGTGGTTCTAAAACTCTACCAAATCCTGTTGGGATTGGTCCTTTTTTGTATGATTTTGCTAAACCAGTAAACATGAAGAACAATAATACTGATACGAAAAGCATTGAAACAACATTTTTAGTAATTGAAAAATCTAATGGTTTTTCGTTTGATGGATGACCGTGCTCATCAAAGTTGATTGTTCCGGCAGCATCTGTTTTGTAAATTTTACCGTGAACTAATTTGTAGTAGCTACCATCAACTTCTGCAACTTCTTCTCCGTGGTGTAATTTTGAAGAAGAGAAAACTTTTAAACCTCCATCAATAAGGATAACTGGTAATGAGAAACCGTAGTGTTTATTTTCTTTTTCATCTGAAAAGAAAACAAAGTCATGAGAATCTTGTAAGTGGTGATCAATAAAAGCATCCACTTTTGCCTTTGGGTCAAGAGCAACATGCTCTCCTTCTTGGTGAGCATTATGTGAAACTACTTTCTCTTCATGAGCAGTTTCAGTTTGAACATGCGTCGAGTCATTCTCTGGATTTGCAAAACCCATAATCGGTAGAGAAGCTACAAAAGCAGCAAGAATAAAGCTGAGTGGTTTGTTTGAAATCACCATATCGTGGAAAATCTTATTTTTTTACGTTTCTAAAATTTGGTGCAAAGGTACATTTTTTATTAATATTCAAAAGGATATGAAAAATTATTTTTAAACCTTGTTTTAAAGAATTGTTATTTTAAGGCTTTTCATTTAATAATCGGACAGTTAAAAGCGTCTGAAATAACAAAAACAGCACAAATGTTATAAAAAAACTGACTTTTTCAATATTGGTTTCCCCAGTTTGATTTTTTAAAATTGGCTGCAGAACTAAATAGGCTAATAACATTTGTGTAAAAGTTCCAAATAGAAATGTCATTCCAACGATTTCAAAATTCTTCTTTTTTACTACTAATAATATAAGGTATAATAAAGATGAAATTGCGAAAAAAGATATGTACAGTAATTCTAAACTGTAATGAAATTTGTCCGCATTAATTTCACTAAAGAAAAAAACGGCTTTATGTAGAATATAAGTTCCTAAAGCAAGGCATAACAAATAAAAAATCGGTTTGTAATTTTTTGAAAGCATTTGAAATAATTTTAGTGCAAAGATGCAACTTTTATCTCAAGTCATTTTATATACAAACTACTTTGTTTTATTGATATCATTTACTTGTCGGATTACATTATATAATGCAACTCCAACTCCGACTAGTACAAAAATGGTATTATAATACACTTTCGGGCTCGGATGTTCTTCGTCAAGCCAAGTCCCGAAATAAGAGAAAACAAAAATAATGACTCCCATTTGAAATGGAATATTAATAAATGCGAGCCATTTATTTCTCCTATTATTATTCGGCTCCTTTTCCATCTTCTAGCATGATTACAGGATTCGAATGGGCAAGCATGGTACAGGTTGCTGTGAAGTCCGCTCCTGGTTCTATCGAAAGTTTTCCTACTGCCACTTCTCCGTGTATTTGAGCAGTCGATTTAATATTAAGGGTTTCTAGAACTTTTATCTTCCCGTGAAATTCTCCTTCAATATCAGCATTGTTACAAATTATTTCTCCTTTAACAGCTCCTTTGGCCCCAATCACTATTTTGCCTTGCGAAGTAAAGTTTCCTATCAATTCGCCGTCTAATCTAAAATCGGCTTTTGAGACTATATCTCCTACGATTGATGTTCCTTCAACAATTCTATTTGTTCTTCCTAATTGTTCAGTTCCGTTTTTCTTTACTTTTTCAAACATGGCGGTTAAGATTTAAGGGGTTTTCGGGGTCAGGTATGCGTCTAAATTTTTTTTGATCTGAACGATTTTGTAATTATCATTTGATATTATTATAGCCTGATCTGGGATTTTATATTTTTTATCTTCTCTGAAAACTCCAGCAATATCATTTGCGTAAGCCTCAGATTTTAAACCATGAATAACTACAAAACTTTCTGTTTTATTGTATTTATCCAAAGATGTTGTCAATCTTTCGTAATTTTCAACTAATAAAAATACTCGGATAGCTTCTTCAATTCTTTTAACGGTTTTGGTATCGTTGTTAGCAACACGATACAATATTTTCCAGTTTTTAGTATCAGTTGTTGTAAAACTAAGTTTTTCTAAAACAGGTACTTGTTTCTCAAGAATTTCTCTGGCATTTTTACCTTCTTCACTATTCGGATAATTGTCTGCCACATTCTCAAGTCCTTTTTTATAAGCTTCTAAACCATTTACTTTTCCTAAAGTATTGGCTTTTAACAATTCGTATTTCGACACAATATCGTCTCCCGAATATTGATTAATAAGGTTGTCAATATTGGCTAAGACCTCGTCGAATTTCTCTTCTTCAAAAAGTTTATACCATTTTTGATATTCTTTATCGGGACTTGAATTTGGATCGTCTTCTTTATTGTTTAAAATATGGGCATATCTCGAATCTGGATATTTCGTAGAAATTTCTGCTTTTATAGCTTCTGCTTTTGCCGGATTTGTAATCTGATAAATTTTGTACAAATTATACATCGATGGCAATACGTATTTTTCTTCAGGGTTATTTTTAAGTAACTGTTCTAGTTTGTCACTAGCCAAATTATATTCTTTAAACTTCTCCTTATATATAAGTCCTAATTGATAGTATGAAAAATTACGTTCTTTACCAATACTATCCATCGCAGCTTGCGAAGTTGGAAGCTGTTCTACATAATATGCCACAGTATATTTTTCAGGAACAATAGTGTCTTTTAGCGCATTGGCAACTTCTTTCGTATTAATAGTGTCGTTCATTGCCGCATCGTTTGCAGATTTTACTCCTGCCAATCTCCAATTTCCGCCCAATGTTCTGCTTCCCCACATTTTTTTAAACTGCAGTTTTCCATAAGCAACCGTTGTTGGGTTGTAAAAATAAAAGGTACTTGCATTATCATTTCCGCCTGGAGGCATGCCAATTCCTTCTGGTTCTACTGGTTTACCTAAAGAATTCGGATTAACAGCTCCGTTTCCTGAAAAATCTGCTTGAGAATTTCTATCAATATTGGCCAATCGCTCTTTTTCTTTTTCTTCTAAAAGACGTTTTGCTTCATCTTTCTTTTTAAGCTCGGCGATATAGTTTTCGAAATAATCTTTCTTTTCGTTTGGTGGCAGGTTGAATACCTTAATAATACTATCGTTGCGTTTTGCAATAGCTTCGTATTTAATTACGTCATCAAGATTTTTTCTGTTTTTTTCTATAAAAGCGAATTCTCTGGTTTTAGGATCCAGTTTTACCAAAGTACTGTCATAGTATTTGGCTGCCATTGAGTAATCTGTATCTTTAAAATACATATTTCCAATATTTCTATAAGCCGAAGCCATCAAATATGGGTCTTTAGATTTTCTTCCTAAAGATTTATTGTAAAATTTCAAGGCATTTTCCTGATCTTTCTTTTTATCATAATAAACTCCCATTTCATAAAAAAGAACATCATAGTAAGGGCGATTTTCACGATCAGTCACCAATTTATTAAATGTCTTTAAGAAAATTGTATCATTATCTTTTCCATAATCAAACATCTGTGCTTTTTTCGCGTAAGCGTGCATCATATACTTACGATCTGCCTTTCTGTTTAAATCAATAACGGCATCATAGAAGTAAATGGCACTGTCACGTTTTCCTTCTGCTTGATACATCTGGCCAAGAATAAAACGATATCTTGCCCGTTCTTCGTTGCTTTTTGTAAATTGTTCAGCAACTCTAAGTCTAGAAACAGCGCTGTCTTTTTGTTCCAGATTTAAAAAAGCTTCTGCCAAAAGTGCATTGGCATCAGCATAAGTCTGTTTATCTAAATCTGTTTTTTTAAGTAAAATTTTGATGTTTTTAAGCGCAATTGCATCATTGCCTAAACGCATATTGGTTTTTTCTCGCCAGATTTTTGCAGTATAAATGTTATTGCTTTCTGGGTATTTATATAAAATATAATTAAATGCCTCAATTGCCGGGATAAAACGCTGGTCGTAATATCTTGCTTTTCCAAGCATTAGATACGCTTCATCCATCTGCCAGTTTCTTTCTCTTCCGCCAATATTCATGGAGTGTTTCTGAATGGCTTTTGTAGCTTTAGTCTCTGCTTTTTCAAAATCAGGATTTTTAGCTTTTTCGCCTTCAGAAAAATTTTCATCAAACTGCATTTTCTCAATTGGCAGCTGTTTCCAAAAATTATCTTCGTTATTGGCCTGAATAGATTTTAACCCTTTATCAAGTCCAATTCCTCCGTTATAAAGAATATTATATTTAGTCCCAATCGAGTGAGAACTTCGAGCCAAAAAGGTATTTTTTTTGGTAGAACAAGCTATCAAAAAGAATAAAAAAATGGGAATAAAACTATATTTAAGAGTATTCTTTTTCAATAGAAAAGAGTTTAAAACACATAACTACTAAAAACTAATTTTAGTATAATCACATGTAAAAATACGCTTCTTTTTGAAATATAGAAATTCTTACACGGCAAAAAATAATTCTAGTTCTTGTAAGGTCTCTTTTGAGGTCTGAATATCTTTGACAATCTCACCTTTGTTAAGCGCAACTATTCTATCACAAACCTCTACCGTATGCTGTAAATCGTGGCTTGAAACCAAAACGGTTACATTTGGATCGTCGGCTAATTCTTTGATAATTTTTTTTAATCGGCTTACTGTAGTTGGATCCAAATTTGCAAAAGGCTCGTCTAAAATGACTACTTCTGGGTTTCCAATAAGCGTCGCAATAATTCCCACTTTTTTCTGATTTCCTTTAGACAGATCACGAAGGTATTTTTTATTCTTTAAAATTTCACCATTAAAAAACTCTTCATGTTTCGCTAAAAGTGCATCAATATCTGCTTTGTTTTGATTGCGTAAATCTCCGATGAAATAGAAATATTCTTCTGGAGTCAAATATCCGATAAGGAAATTTTCATCTAAAAATGATCCTGTAAAAGATTTCCAGTTTTCACTTGTATTTACCTGAATATTATTACTTTTTATGTACCCTGTTGAAGGCTGAATAAGATCCAGAAGCAAACTGAAAAATGTTGTTTTTCCTGCTCCGTTATTCCCCACCAAGCCAAAGCTCTGTCCTTTTGGGATTTCTAAATTGCTAATGTTTAAAACTGTAGTTCCGTTATATTTTTTTGAAAGTTGATTTACTCGTATCATGATGTAATTGTAGATTTTAGATTGTTGATTTTAGATTAAAAAATTGTCTTTTTTATTTGGATTTTCTAATTGCCAAATTCTCTAATTATCAAATTAACTCTTTTGTTTATAAGCACTTATTGTACTGTATTTTTCAATTTTGTATCTTCTTTCTATTAATGAAAACACTTTTTCTTTGAACACAAATCCTAAGACTCCAGCTCCGGCAACCAATGCTAAACCAAGATTTTTATTATTCAAATAAAGTCCAATTGCATAAAGCCCCAAAGGCAGTAAAATTTTTGGAAGCGTCAATAACATTGCATTTACGTTGAAAGCTTTTTTATCTCCAAAAGCACCTCCGGCATTACTTAAATCTATTGGCGTTTTGGTAAATGCACCGCCCAGGAGCACTAAATGAGAATTGACCCCAATGTTATAAATTGCTCCAACTACAATTGTGAGATAAATTTCCCATCCTAAAAACAGATAAAAGGAAGCCAATATGGTAGAAAGAAAAGTTACAATAACAATGAGCCACCATTTTGAAGTAATGTAACCTCGATACGGAATATTTTGTGTCATCATTAATTGATAATACGAACTATCCCAGCTTGGTACAAACTGTCCAAATACAAACAAAAATCCGCCCGAAACAAAGATGCCAGCAAAAATGTGCATTACAGGGGGCTGATGAGAGTTTCCGAAAAAGAGAAATCCGTAGAACAAAAAGAGAACGCTCATGAAAATCGTTGTTTTAGATCTTTTGTTTCTTTTAATGAGTTTAATATCATTTTTCAAGAAAGTTCCCAAAGTCCCAAATTGATTAAGCCACGAAAAATTTTCTGTTGTTGCAACATCTTCTTTTACAGAAAGTCCTGCATCCAGATATAAATTGTTTTTAAAATATTTGAAAGTGAAAGCATATAAACCGCCTAAGATCAGAACAGGAATTAAAAATACCCCTTCAATATCGTAAAAGCTCTGAAAGAACGGAGTTGTAAATGTTGTGATATCAAAAAACTGGTAGTATTGTGCTCCCGCCAAAGCCAAAATTAGTACCACAAATACAACAAACAATTTTTCGATGTTGCTTAAAATAATATTCAAAAAATTGTTGATATAAATAAAAGCCATCGCTCCTACATACCAAAAAAAGATTCCCACAACATCGTATCCCTCCAAAATTAAGACAACTGAAAAAGGCACAAAAAACAAAGCGTGAACCCAATTGAAAAACGACAAAGCTGTTTTTCCTAATGAAAAATGAACAATTACTGGCTTCTTAAAAGGCAATACCAATAATGGTTTGATGTTTAAAACCGGTATTGATTGAAGTAATAATCTAATCACCAAATCAAAGAGGAAATAATAAATTAAAAATTTGTTTATTGTAGCCAATGGTTCCAAATTCATATCTTTAAGAACATAAAATGCGCCAACGCCCATTGCGACAAAAACTAATGAAAAATAGATCATCAGAAAACCTATTATAATTTTCATTGCCAGATTTTTACCAAAAGATGCCGACCTAATAAAAGCCTTCCATTCTAAATAAATAAACTTCTTAATCATGGTTTATGGTTTAGTATTTTTGTAGTAAGAGACCAAAAGTAGGAAAACGTTACAAAAAAAGTTAAAAAAAATAATTTCGTGCTAAACTTTTAATAGTGGTTTGCTACTTTTGCATAAAAATTCTATCATGCCTTCATTCTTAAAACTTATAATTAAAGAGGTTAAACGCGAAACTGCAGATGCTGTTTCTATTCTTTTTAATGTTCCTGAAGAACTAAAATCAGACTATAAATTTATAGCTGGACAATATATAAATTTAAAACTAACTCTTGACAACCAAGAAATTAGACGAGCTTATTCTATTTGCTCGGCACCAGACAGCGGCGAGTTAAGGATTGCTGTAAAAGCAGTAAAAAATGGTCTTTTTTCTCAGTTTGCCAATACTAAATTAAAAGCGGGAGATGTTCTTGAAGTGGGTCAGCCAGAAGGTAAATTTACTTTTGAGCCAGATGCTGAAAGACAAAGAAACTATGCGGCGTTTGCTGCTGGAAGCGGAATTACTCCAGTTCTTTCTATCATAAAATCGGTTCTTAAAAATGAGCCTAAGAGTTCATTTGTATTGGTTTACGGAAACAAAACTCCTGAAAGCACAATTTTTCATCAAGAACTTCACGATTTGCAATTGCAATATGTAGGCAGATTTTTTGTGCATTATGTATACAGCCAAGCAAAAGCTGAAAACGCTTTATTTGGAAGAATTGAAAAATCGGCTGTGAATTTTGTTTTAAACAACAAACACAAAGAACTTCAATTTGATAAGTTTTTCCTTTGCGGACCAGAAGACATGATCAATACTGTTTCTAATGTTTTGAAAGAGAAAAATGTAAAAGAATCTGCTATCAAATTTGAGTTGTTTACTTCTTCTTCTGAAGAACATGCAATTCAAGGTTCTCAAGAAGGACATACAAAAATTACTGTTTTGGTAGACGATGAAGAAACTACTTTCGAAATGTCTAAAAAACAAACTATTCTTGATGCTGCTCTAAAACAAGGCGTTGATGCTCCTTATTCTTGCCAAGGCGGAATCTGCAGCAGCTGTTTAGGACGCGTTACAAAAGGAACTGCCGAAATGACAAAAAATTCTATTTTGACAGACGGCGAAATTGCAGAAGGATTAATTTTAACTTGTCAAGCGCATCCAACTTCAGAAACTATTTATGTTGATTACGACGACGTATAATATTTGATAAATTCCAAAATATAAAATCCAAATTCCAAACTAAAACGGAATTTGGATTTTTTTATTTTTAAATTTGTCCTATTTGGAATTTGGAATTTTTACTATTAAGTATTTATAAATGAAATCGGTGCGAGAAATTTTTAGAAATAAGGAATATCTTCTGGATGAACCAGAAGTTATGAAGCTTGTTGATTATTGTGAAGAACTTCAGGATGATATTGTTGAACTTAAATTTCAAAAAACCGATAATAAAGAACTTGCTTTACTCGATATGATTAAAGAGGTTATAAAAGGATGTGATGCCATTGAAAAAGAGCAAATGGAACATGAACGCTATGGTTATGATGCACCAAATTACCAAGAAACCATAGCAAATCTAAAAAGCTATATTTACCGTCGCTGTCGTGATGAGAAGATTTGGCTCTAATTGAAATAAAAGCAAAATTTTATCGAAATATTGCTGAATTTTCATTAAATTAGGGGTAAAATTATAGCAATGGCAATCTCATGATTTGAGAATTTGCAGAGCTAATCAAACTTGTCAAACATTTAACATTAAATATCATGACAGCTCACGTTCACCACTTTCATCTATCTTTACTTATTATGCTGATTGTAACTGCTTCGCTTTGCGTTCTGGCAGTTATTATAAAAATGAAAAACAAAAAAGGCCCGAAGTTACTTGAAAGAGAAAAATACAATTCAACTTTGACCGAAAAAATGGAAGAAGTCCAAAAGACCGATTCGAATATTTTTAATATCTGGCCTTATGTAAGCAAACTTAAATCGGCTAAAGTTTTATCTAAAAAAATAAAAGATAATGACTTAATTTATAAAGTTTACAGAGATTCATCACAAAAATTCGAACATATTCTTTTGTCAACTGAGGACAAAAATAACTTTGTTTCCATTATAGTAAACAAAAAAAGAAAAAAAACAATAGGATATTCTTTCCTCGATTCTGATGAAAGATATTTAAACAAAAATATTGCTTAAAACATTGTTCATAGCAAATACCCCAGCGGGGTAAAATATTTATAGGATCACAATAAAAACAAAAGAAAAAAGCTCCAGCGGAGCGACATTATTATAAAAAACATGTCGCTCCGCTGGAGCTTTAATATTGTAGACGCATATTTTACTATAAATATTTCGCTTCTCCGAAGCTTATAAAAAGTGACGCCTTCTAGTTTATTTTCTAATCCTTATGAAAGCTGCTCTATAACCTTTTCAACGACCTGTTGTGGTAAAATTGTCCTCATAGCATCCTCATAACCTTCAACAACTTTATTGCCATAAACTGATGTTGGCAATTTTGGATATTGATTTCGGTCTGAAGTCAGTGCATTTTCTAAACTTTGATTAAAAGGCAAAAATCCTGCATAAGGATGTGTCGCGCCCCAAAGTGTAACGACTTTTACGCCAAGCATTGCTGCAATATGTGCGTTCCCAGAATCCATAGAAAGCATCACATCAAGATTGCTTATCAATTGTAATTCCTGCTGAAATTTGATTTTTCCAGCCATATTGATTACATTTTCAAAAGGCTCAGAAATTGAATCTAAAATTTCGATTTCTTTTTTTCCTCCGCCAAAAAGCAAAATTTTATAGGATGGATTTTCAGCCAATTTTGCAATTACTTCTTTCATTAAATCCAAAGGATAAACTTTAGAATCATATTGTGCAAAAGGCGCAATTCCTATTAGTTTTTGATTTTCATTTCTGATAATGTCTAAAATATCAGAACTTAAAACTGCCTTTTCAGGAAATACTGGTTTCGATAAATCTAAAGGAAAACCAAGAGCTGAAAACACTTTTGCATGTCTTTCGAACATGGTTGGCAATTGTTTGAAAACCTTATTTTCGGCTCGGGTTAATTCTTTTTTTCCTTCTCTCCCTTTATCAACGGTTGCTCTTTTTTTTCCGCTTAAAGCGAAAAGCAAACTCACCACTTTAGATCGTAAAACATTATGAAGATCCGCAAAAGCATCAATCTTCAATTTTTTTACATCTTTAAACAATCGTAAAAGTCCTGGAAATCCTTTATGTCTTTCTTTTTCATCAAAAGCAAAAAATTCAAGATTCGGAATCCCATCAAAAAAAGGTTTGAAAAACGGACGAGAAATAACGGTCAGTTTTACCGTTGGATATTGTTTTACAAAAGCCCGTAAAACAGGAACCGTCATGGCGACATCTCCCATTGCGGATAGTCTCATGACGGCTATATGTTTGATTTTGTTGTTGGACAACGCTGCCAAATTATTTCTTATTTTGATATAAAACTGGGTTCAATTCATCATCGTTGTACATTTTCATTTGTTTGTACACTTTCATGAATTTATCACCGTTTTCGATATCTGTCAATAATTCTTCAATTGCTGTAGATAAATCTGTCCTTTGCTCTAAAAGCACATTCAATTTTTCTTGGCATTTATCTCTATGTTCCTGAGAAGCTTCTGCACGATTTGCTTCTTCATGCATGTGATAAATTTTTAAAGCCAAAATCGACAATCTGTCAAAAGCCCACGCAGGACTTTCAGAATTGATTTTTGCCCCGTCTTTTACTTTTACATTGCTGTATTTTTGTAAAAAGTAACTATCAATATATTCCACCATATCAGTACGTTCCTGATTTGATGCATCAATTCTTCTTTTTAATGTTAAAGCCGCAACAGGATCAATATTTGGGTCACGAATAATATCTTCAAAATGCCACTGAACGGTGTCAATCCAATTTTTTAGATATAACAAATGCTCGAACTTATCTTTTGGATAAGGATTATTGATCGGCTGATCTACATTATCAAACTGGTGATAATCTTTGATACTTTGCTCGAAAACAGAATATGCTAATTTTGAAAACATGTCTTTATTTTTTTATAGATACAAAGATACTTTTTATACTTTTATGCTGCGAAGAAAAGAAATTATTTTTCGTTTCATCATTTTATCTCTAAATAAATTACAATTTCATCATGAAAATTCATTATATCTCTGAAAATAACAGCGTTTTAAATCATTTCTTAGGTCAAATTAGAAATGTAAATGTTCAAAATGACAGCATGCGTTTTCGTAGAAATATTGAACGCATTGGTGAAATTATGGCTTATGAATTGAGCAAAATTTTGCCTTATAAAAATGTTGAAATCCAAACTCCTTTAGGAATTAAAAAAACTACAGAAATTGATACGGATTTAGTTTTATGCCCTATATTACGTGCTGGATTACCACTTCATAATGGCTTTTTAAATTATTTTGATCATGCAGAAAACAGCTTTGTTTCTGCTTGCAGATTCCACCCAAATAATGACGACGAATTTGAAATTCGAGTTGAATATCAAGCTATTTCAGACTTAAATAATAAAACCGTTTTGCTTCTAGATCCGATGCTGGCTACGGGACAATCAATTGTTGCAGTTCACCAAAAATTGGTCGAAAACGCTATTCCAGCAGAAATACATATTGTTGTTGTTATTGCTGCTCCAGAAGGAATTGCTTATCTAGAAAAAAATCTTCCCGAAAATTGCCATCTCTGGGTTGCTTCTTTAGATGAGAAACTAAACGCGAAAAACTACATTGTTCCAGGTCTTGGCGACGCTGGTGATCTTGCTTACGGTAGTAAATTATAGCTGAGAGAAAAACGTAAATAAACTACACACAATCAGAGTGTAATAAACAATTTCGTTATTCAGTTTCTGTTGCATGTATTCTACGTGGCTCGTTGCCATAATGCTTAATGGTGCAATACTAAACAATAGCAAATCGTTGCTTTTATTTGGCGAAATGATGTAAACAATGGCTGCTATAAAAAAGCAAGCTACTATTTTCTTATACGAAGAATGGACAATTTGTGGTCTATTTGACAATGTCATTAGCATCGAAGTAACAAAAAATAAAGCGACAGCAGTGTATATTGAAAGTGCTGCATTTTCATAATTATTCTTAAAATAATCAATTCTAAAATCGATTACTGCTCTTTCCTGAATGAAAGCTACGGCATCAAAATTTAAAATTAAAGATGTCATGTAGAATAAAATTGTTACTGCCAAAAGTGCGATAAATGGCAAAACCCAGTTTCTATAATCTCTTGAAACGTGAAAAATAATAGAAATATAAACCAATATTAAGAAGAGAATACTCCAAAATTGAAATAAAGAAGCTATAAAAATCCAAAATGCTGCATCAAATATTTTTTCTTTTGATGCTTTGAGAGATTGGAGCGAAATCAATCGTCGAAGTGCCAATAAAATAAAAAAATTGGCGTAGATAACATTTGAGTCATTAAATATGGTTGGGAAAAATAGAACAAACAACAAGTAAAAAAGTATCGCATAACCATTGTCTTTACTGAGTCCATTCTTTTTTACAATGAAATTAATCATAAAAAAAGAAGCCAAAATAAAGCATAATAAACTCACTTTTTGAAAAGCCAAAAAATAAGAAGTAACCCAAGAAGGGTCTTTAATTTGGAACATAAAAAAGAAAACCAGTATTAAAATTACAACCAATGAATAATTTAATGGCGTAGATTTTTTAAAAACACTTGTTATCATAAGGATATTTTATACTTTTGTGATTGTAAAGATACTACTTGTTTAAAAGGAAAAACCTAACAAGTTGAAAAAAGATTTGGTTTACCGAATTTTATCTTCAAGGCATTACACAACAATAAATAACATATAATTTTTAAAATTATGACAGCTTTTTTCGAAGGAATTCAATACCTATTCGTTAACATTTTGTTTGCTCCTCTTGACTTTTTACGTCGTTTGGAATTAATTACATGGTTTGGTGCAAACACTATTAACTGGATTTTCATGATCATCTGTGCGTGCGCAATTGGTTATTGGATTAAACAATTACGTATTTTTGATGATGCCGGAACAGAAAACCAAGATACAACAGCTCACTCATTTTTAAAATAAAAACCAAACCCTTTAATTAAAAAGGGCTGGTTCTATTTATTTTTTAAATTAGATCGAAGCCAATATCTTTTCTAAAATACATCTTATCAAAGCTTAGTTTATCTATGTTTTGGTAAGATTTTTTTATGGCCTGTTGGAAATCGTCTCCATAAGATGTTACAGCAATTACACGTCCTCCATTAGTAACGATATTTTGGCCATCTAATTTTGTTCCCGCATGAAAAACTATAGAATCTGTAATATTTTCTAAACCAGAAATTACTTTTCCTTTTTCAAAATCTTCAGGATATCCGCCAGAAACAACCATTACAGTTGTTGCGCTTCGTGGATCAACTTCTAAATTAAAGTCTCCTAATTTTTGATCTGCAACAGACAAGAACAATTCAACTAGATCTGATTTTAATCTCGGAACCACAACTTCAGTTTCAGGATCACCCATTCTCACATTGTATTCAATAACGATTGGTTCACCTTTTACATTGATCAAGCCGATAAAAACAAATCCTTTGTACTCGATTCCGTCTTTTTGAAAACCTTCTATCGTTGGCTTTACGATGCGTGTTTCAATTTTTTCCATCAAAACTGCATCTACATAAGGAACTGGAGAAACCGCTCCCATTCCGCCTGTATTTAAACCCGTATCTCCTTCTCCAATACGTTTGTAATCTTTTGCTGTTGGAAGAATTTTATAGCTTTTCCCATCTGTTAAAACGAAACAGCTCAATTCGATTCCGTCCAAGAACTCTTCAATAACTACTTTTGAACTCGCTGTTCCAAATTTAGCGTGAACTAGCATGTTTCTTAATTCTGTTTTTGCTTCTTCAAGATCCTGAATAATCAAAACACCTTTTCCAGCGGCTAATCCGTCTGCTTTTAAAACATAAGGAGGTTGTAATGTTTCTAGAAATTTACATCCTTCTTCAACCGTTTCAGCAGTAAAACTATCATATGCTGCAGTCGGGATATTATGTTTCATCAAGAATTCTTTGGCAAATTCTTTACTCCCTTCTAATTGTGCGCCCAATTTTGATGGCCCGATAACTGGAATATGTTTTAAACTTTCGTCATTTTTAAAATAATCGTAAACACCTTTTACCAAAGGATCTTCTGGCCCTACGACTACCAAACTTATATTTTCTTTAAGCACTAATGCTTTTACTGCTTCAAAATCAGTTGGAGATATTGCAACGTTTTCAGCAATTGCAGCAGTTCCGGCATTTCCAGGCACTACAAAAAGTTTTTCGCAAAGCGGACTCTGTGTCATCTTCCATGCAAATGCATGCTCTCTTCCGCCTGATCCCAATAGTAAAATTGTCATGTGTTGTTGTATTTTAGTTGTGGTGCAAAAATAATTGCTTTTGAACGTAAAAAATAATTAAATCTTAAAAACTTCGTGATTCTTGATTGTTACTAATTGCTAAATATTATTTTTGACGAAAATTATCCCGAAAAATGATTCGCCTTTTTGATCTTTCACTCAAACTAAATGGTTTTCCAATTAAGGAAGCCAAAGCCGAATTGGATAAAATTGTTCACTTTTCTGAAGAAGAGTGCACTTCGTTTATTGAAAAGAAAAAGAAAGAAATTGTTGATTTTCATTTAAATAACAATTCTTTTTATCGTGATTTGCTTGGAAACAAAAAGATTGAAAACTGGAATGATCTTCCGATTTTGAACAAACAGAATCTCCAAAAACCTCTTGAAGAAAGACTTTCAAAAGGGTATTCGAAAAAAAACATTTATCTCAACAAAACATCCGGATCGAGTGGAACTCCTTTTGTTTTTGCTAAAGACAAATATTCTCATGCTTTGACTTGGGCTTCCAATATAATGCGTTTCGGCTGGTTTGGAATTGATTTTAATCATTCGTATCAAGCACGCTTTTACGGAATTCCGATGGATTTTATTGGATATCAAAAAGAACGTTTTAAAGATTTTTTGACACATCGTTTTCGTTTCCCCGTTTTTGATTTGTCTGATGCTGTTTTAGAAAAATTTCTAAAAAAATTCAGAACTAAAAAATTCGATTATATCAACGGATATACAAGTTCAATTGTTCTTTTTGCTAAATTTTTAGAACAGAAAAATATCATTTTAAAAGAAATATGTCCAACACTAAAAGCTTGTTTTGTTACTTCAGAAATGCTTTTTGAAACGGATAAAAGACTTTTGGAAAAACAATTTGGAATTCCAATTATAAGCGAATACGGCGCTTCTGAGCTAGATTTAATTGCTTTTGAAAATCCTAAAGGAGAGTGGCAGATAAACTCAGAAACACTTTTTGTCGAGATTTTAGATGAAAATAATAATCCTGTTCCACATGGAACGGAAGGAAAAATTGTGATTACTTCTTTATTCAATAAAGCAAATCCTTTTATAAGATACGAAATTGGCGACATTGGAATTTTGGACGAAAAAAGCACTCCTCAGAAACCAATTCTTAAAAAATTAATTGGAAGAACCAACGATGTTGCAATTCTTCCAAGCGGTAAAAAATCTCCAGGTTTGACGTTTTATTATGTAACCAAAAGCATTATTGAAGACGATGGAAACGTAAAAGAATTTATCATCAAACAAACCAAATTAGATACTTTTGAAATTGAATATGTCGCTGAAAAAGAATTAATTTCAGAACAAATTGAGAAAATAAAACAAGCAATCAATTTATATTTAGAACCGAATTTAAACTTCACTTTTACAAGAAAAACTATTTTAAAAAGAACCAATCGCGGAAAACTAAAACAGTTTAAATCTTATTTATAAATATAAATAAAATCTTACATTTGTTTTTTTTAATTGAAAAACTTATGGATAATCATTCTCTACTTTCTGAGGAAACAATTTCTAACAAAATATATTTTATTCGCGGGCAAAAAGTCATGCTTGATCGTGATCTTGCCGCACTTTATGGAATTGAAACTAAAGTTTTGAAACAATCTGTCAAAAGGAATGTTTCAAGGTTTCCAGAAGATTTTATGTTTGAACTTACTAAAATAGAATATGATTCTTCAAGGTCACAAATTGTGACCTTGAAGAATGGAAGAGGTTCCAACTTAAAATATCTTCCTTATGCCTTTACTGAACATGGAATTTTAATGCTTTCAAGCATTTTAAAAAGCGACAAAGCCATTCAAACCAATATTCAAATTATGAGAATCTTTACGAAAGTGAGACAAATGCTTTTGGATACAACAGAAATTAAAGTTGATATTTTACAGATTCAGAAGAAGTTAGAGAATCATGACAAAAACATTGAATTAGTATTTTCTTATTTAGATGAATTGACTGAGAAAAAAGAAAATGAATCAGAAAGAGTAAAGATTGGCTATAAAAAATAGTTCTTTAAGGTAACAATTTGTGATCTTAAATAATATTCCAAACTTGATGTCACAAATTGTGGTATCAAGTTTAATTTAAATTTTCTTAATATATTTTCGTTTTATAATCAATTGAGTAAATAAAAACCTCATCATCAGCAAAACAGAAAAAACAAGATTATATCCATGAAATTCTCTATAAACACCAAAATTGTGTTTTATTAGTTTAAATTTTGAAGAAGAAACAGAGTTTTTTCTAATTCTGTAAAAGGCCAAAGGTTCTGGAACTGGTTTTGCTATTTTAATTTGCTTTAAAATTGTTAACCAAATTCTCCAATCTTGGCGTTTTTGTGTAGTTTCCAGAATGATTTTTCCGAAATAATCTGCATCATAAATGGCGGTCAAATTGCCTACGTAATTGCAGAAAAACAATTCCTTATAAGTTAAAGGATTTGGTGACTCAACCCTTCTGCTTAAATTATTTCCTTCTTCATCAATAGAATCATAATAACTAAAAGTAAAAGGCTGATTATTCATTTTTAAAAACTGGATCTGCTTTTCCAATTTTTCAGAAAACCATAAATCATCTGCGTCTAAATAGGCAATATATTTTCCTGTGGCTTTTTCTAAAGCGGCGTTTCTTGCAAAACCGTTTCCGCGATTTTCTGGTAATTTAAAGAGTTTAACTCTACTGTCATTTTGAGCAAATTCTTCTATAATAGAAACGGTTTTGTCTGTAGAGGCATCATCTACTAGAATCATTTCCCAGTTTTGGTAGGTCTGATTTTGAACTGATTCTAAAGTTGCTCTAATGAACTTTTCAGTATTGTATGTTGGTGTTAAAATAGATACTAAATCGTTCATTAGATTTATTATTCTTTCAGAATCTTAATTTATTTTATATAGCTTGAAAAGTCTTTGTGTTCTTCTTTTGCCAGTTCTTCAGGAGATAATGATTTGAAATACTCATAAGTAATTTTCATTCCTTCTGCTCTGCTTACTTTGGCTTCCCAGCCCAACAATTCTTTTGCTTTTGTTGTATCTGGCTGACGCTGTAATGGATCGTTTATTGGCAGCGGATGATAAACTACTTTCTGATTTGTTCCTGTCAGTTTTATAATTTCTTCTGCAAAATCTTTGATTGTGATTTCGTCAGGGTTTCCAATATTTACTGGATATACATAATCTGAGTGTAGCAATCTGTAAATCCCTTCAACTTGGTCATCAACATAACAGAAAGAACGCGTCTGCATTCCGTCTCCAAAAATCGTTAGGTCTTCACCACGTAAAGCCTGACCAATAAACGCTGGAATTACACGTCCGTCGTTTAATCGCATTCTTGGCCCGTAGGTATTAAAAATACGAACGATTCTAGTTTCTACTCCATGAAAAGTATGATATGCCATCGTGATTGACTCCTGAAAACGTTTTGCTTCATCATAAACTCCACGTGGACCTATTGTATTTACATTCCCATAGTATTCCTCAGTTTGTGGATGTACTAAAGGGTCTCCATAAACTTCAGAAGTTGATGCAATCAAAATTCTGGCTTTTTTTACTCTCGCCAATCCAAGTAGATTATGGGTTCCCAAAGATCCCACTTTTAAAGTTTGAATTGGAATTTTTAAATAATCAATCGGACTTGCTGGCGAAGCGAAGTGTAATATATAATCTAAATCGCCTGGAACATGAACAAACTTAGTAATATCATGGTGATAAAACTCGAAATTTTCCAGTTTAAATAAATGTTCAATATTTTTAAGATCTCCTGTAATCAAATTATCCATTCCAATTACAAAGTAACCTTCTTTAATAAATCTGTCACATAAATGTGATCCTAAAAATCCTGCTGCTCCAGTGATAAGTATTCTTTTCATTTTAATATTTTCTGTTCATTATAATAATTTACTGAATTAAACATGCAGTAAAAAACTATAAAGAAAATTATTCCTCTTTGTCGACTCAAAAAAGATTCGGTCAAAAATAAGACTATCATTGTTACCGCAAAAGCAATATGAACAAAATCTTTATTTATAATTCCCTTTTTCAATGTAAAAAATAACATACTTAAAACTATCAAAAAACCAACTACTCCCAACTCTGCAAATATTTGAATATATTCATTATGAAAATTCAATTCTCCATAACTTACGTGTAAATTATGCTGCTTTATTTTCTCTCTAATTTTATATTGAGCAGCATCTAATCCAAATCCTGTAAAAAAAATAGATTCTTCCTGAACCATTTCTTTAAAAATTCTAATCTGAAACAATCGAAAAGCTGCTCCTGGGAAAAAATCGTTCTGCTGGAATTGATCCTGACTCCAAGCTTGCTTTAAACTTATATTATAAATTGGTCCTTGATTTTCTTCTGTCGCATTATTTAAAGAACTATCTACAAATATTGTTTCAAATTCAATCATAAATCTATTTCTAACCGGCTTAATAAAAAGCACAGAACTTATAGAGATAATTATAACCGCCAAAAGCATTATTTTCTTAGTTCCCCTAGAAACTGAAGAAAAAAACGAATAATAAACTATTATCATCATCAAATCTACGATAATGATATTCTTGGATGACAACAAAAATATAAAGACAATAAGAATCCAAAATCCTATTTTATCAATAATTGATTTTTCTTTTTTAACAAGAAAAAAAAACATGGCTAAAGAACCAAAAACAGCCATGTAAATTGCATTTAGTTCTAAACTGACTAATTCATGATAAAAGAAAACGCCCTTGTCTCCTGTATTTATGAATTTTACAATTGCCTTTAGAAAATAGAAAATAGAAAATCCAATCATAGTAAAACTGAACCACTCAATAGCCTTATCTACAACATTTCTATTCATTTTTGGAAATGTGCTAAATGCTAAAGGGATCACTAAAAACAATATTTCTTTTTGTAATCCCTTTATTGTCAGTTTACTTTCTATCGACCAAATTGAAGATATTAACATCAAAACATACAACAGTATTGGAAGCAGTAAAACTCCAGATAATGAAAAATCTGTTTTTTTTGCTTTGAGAAAGGAGACCAATAAAAAAACTATACAAGTTAAACTTCCAATATTATGTTTTAATGGAAGCGTAATAAACATTGCAGCTATCAAATAAGCTAGCAAACTTTTATTCTTCGATAAATCAGTCATTTTATTGAAGGCTTTTTTCAAATAATCTGAGATATGATTCATTTATTTTATTCCAATTAAATTCATTAATAATCATACTGAAGTTATCTTGAATTATTTGTTCATAATCTTCTCTTTTAATTTTTTTCAAGATTTGATTAATGTCTGAGGCATTTGAAAAGTAAAGTGCTCTATTCTCTAAAATGCTATAATTAAACTCATTTTTATGAGCCACAATCATAGCTTTGGCCGCCATTGCTTCAAGTAACGATGGATTGGTTCCTCCAACTGAGTGCCCATGAAAATAAATGTTTGAAAAAAATCTTAAGTTATCCAAATGTTCTTTGTTGTAAATGGCTCCAATAAATCTTAAATTTTGATTATTTTGAAATTTACGTTTAAGCTTTTTTCCAAAATTATTATCGGTATTTCCAATTATCAAAACTGTTTTTTTGTTATTACTTTGAACAATGCCCTCTAAAATTGTCTCTATATTATTCTCGGGTTCTAATCTTGCAATAATTAGATTATAATCATACTTGTCAACTTTATATTGTTTGATTAGGTTTTCATTTTCGTTTTCAAAAGGTTCTGCACCATAAGCAATATAATGAGCCTCTTTATCGTATTTTTCTTTTATATAGTTCTTAATTCCAATCGAATCAGCTATTAAATAATGACTTTTTTTTACCGCAATTTTTTCTGCAATTTTAAGGAACTCTTGAATTTTTTTTGAATACTTGCTCCTTCTCCATTCCAATCCGTCCATATTAGTAATGATAATTGTTTTTTTAGGTAAAAGAGAAGACCAAATAGAACTACTTGTATAACCTAATTGAAGGATAATGTCAAAATTTCTTTTTCTTGAATCTAATATACAATTCAAATCATATAAAAACTGCCCAGCCGTTCCAATCTTATACTCAGGATCATACTGGTGAATAATGTGAACGCCTTTAAATTTTTTGTGTTGATAAATGTGATTATGAGGACTGTAAACATAAATTTCATGATTTTTTTCTGCTAAATAAACAGCAAAAATTTCTGCAAATTGCTCAAATCCGCCATAATTATTTGGAATTCCCCTCGTACCAAGAATTGCTATTTTCATTTAGTTTTGGAGCTGTTATTATTTAATTCTTCTAGAAATAGCAAAGCAGAGTACTTCCAATTATATTTCTCTTTTATTATTTCCACATTATTCATTTTTTTACCTTTATTCAAATTTATTTTTATTTTTTCATTCAAATCGTTCTTGTCAAAAGGGTCAAATTCATTATCATGCAGGAAACTAAAATCTTTCATTGCTGTTCTATTAGAATATAGTGAGGGAATTCCAGCGGCGGCGGCTTCTAAAATCGGAATACCAAATCCTTCAGCAATTGAAGGATAAATGGAAACTTCGGCACCTTTTACAAGCAATTGAAGATCATCAAAACTAAGATTTTCTAGAATAATTATCTTATTTTTAATTGATTCGGGTAACGAATTATATAAATTATTAAACTTCTTATTTATTAAATCTCTTTTCCCCACCAAAACCAGAAAAAAATCTCGATAGTAATTGTTCTCAACAAATACTTCTAATAAAAAATTATGATTCTTTCGAGGTTCCCATCTACTTATATAAATAAAATAATCTTCTATTTTGTATTTTTTAGCAACGCTTAATTTAATTGTTTCTTTGTTATATTCTGCAAAAAAAACATCATTAACGGCATTAGGAGTAATCACAACATTATCGATATTAAAGAGTCTTTGAATTTGTTGTTTTGAATATTCTGAAACAGTCAATATTATATCGGAATGTTTTACACTCCACTTAAATAGAAATTTATTTTTAACTCTATACATCCACGGAAAATATTGTGGGTATTCTAAAAACAATAAATCGTGAATTGTGTTTATATATTTACAATATTTTATTGGCGGCACAATATATTGAAAATGGGCATATTGAATATTATTTGCCTTGATAAGCTTAGGAATATCAACCAGTAAACGATAAAATTTATTTTTATGTGCTAGTTCAAGATATTTAACATTCTCAGCAGTACCAAAAACTTCTTCAAGAATTGCGGTATTTTTTGCGGCAAAATAAAACGTTTTACTATTATCTTTTATTAGTTCTTGATACAAACCAGTAATATAGGTTCTTGTTCCTTCAAAATTTTTATCAAAAATATGACAGTCTACAAATATTTTTATTTTCTCTTCCATATTAAGAATCTTGTTTGAAGACATTTGGTCTTGAAGAAAATACCAATAACCCGCCCAAAATTAAAACAATTACATCTCTTGTATTATATATACCTGTAATTGTTAAGGTTGTGAAGAAAAATGACAAACCTATCACTCCAATAAAAACTGGAACAAATTGATATGCAAAATAAGTATATCGATAAAAACGAGATAAAAAATATAATAATAAAATTAACCCAATAATCCCAGTTTTGTAAAAAATATAAATGTATCCGTTGTGTGTTTCTGATATATATCTCATTCCTTCTTGGTCGAGAGGGGCTTTAAATTTTAGATCAATTAACGAACCAAAACCAGTACCAACAATATAACTTAAAGGATTTTCTTCCATTAATTTCAAAGCTCTTTTAGCTTCGTATCCACGCCAATGATCCCATAATTCCTTATGATTTTCCCTATCGATTTTTGTTTTAAACATTTCTTCGGGTGCAATCTTTACCTTATATAAAAAGGCTTCCAAACCTTTTGCGTTTCGATCTAATTTAACCGAAAACAAGTAAATATATAATACGCCAACAATTGAAACTAAACCAAGAAAAATTTTTATGTTTCTTGAGTTGATCTTTGTGTAGCCATAAATGGTTAAAACTGCTAGAACAACAACGGCAAGCATTGTTCTTGAAAAATATAAAATACAAGATACCAAAAGCGTAAAGAAAATTATATAATGGGCAATTCTTTTTTTGAATATTTTATCATCAAAAAATTTAGCATAAAAACACAAAAACAATAAACTAAAACATTCTAGAAAGTTATCTTTTCCAAAATCATTTCGAAGTTCATTCATATTCTCAATAGACAGCTTGCTGTTCGATAAAACTAAACAAATATGAAAAAGGGCCATAAAAAAGCCTGTAAGAATGATTGTTTTTACAAATGCTTTAAATTCTATTTTTTGAAAGAAAAGATAACCTAAGGTTAGTCCTAAAATAGGTTTTAAGAAATGCGTTATGTCTTTTACTAAATGAATAAACTCGAAATGATTTCCAAAAAAACCTAAAAACCCAATGGTAAAAATCAAAAATAACGGTGTAAGTAAACTTAAAATTTTCAGGCTTATTTTAAATTCATTTAGCAACAACATTACGAATAGAACAATAAATTGAATAACAAAATTTATTCTAAATGAAGAAAGATAAAGTTGTGAAAACACTACTATCAGAAATAAAAAAAGTATGACTTGCCTTATTTTCATTAAATATTTTTTGCAATTCTTTTTATAAGAATATTGATCGAAATCATTAATAATGCGAACTGTTTTTGTACTCCAGAAAAATGTTTGGAAGAATAAACTTGGTAACCTTGCATCAGGTTTCGATTTCTGGTCTTATTATGTCCAACAAAATGAATATAATCAATTGATGGTATAAAAATGCATATTTTTCCAATATTATGCATTCTTTTACATAAATCTACATCCTCAACATACATAAAGTAATCTTTATCAAAACCATGCAAATCTAGGTAATCTTTCTTTCTTAATAACATAAAGGAACCCGTTACCCAATCTACTTCATACGTTTTGCTCAAATTAAATTTGCCATGAACAAACTCTTTTCTTTTATCAGCTAAAAACGAAATTTTTAACAATTTTAAAGGAGAAGGAAATTTACCTACAGCACTAATATACTGTTGTTCTTTATTAAGCATGTTGATGGAGACAATACCAATATTGTTTTTTGAGTACAAAACCTCAACAGCTGATTTAAGATTGTTTAAAAGAATAGTATCATTATTTAACAGCAAAATGGTTTCTCCTTTAGCAAAAGAAACCCCAATGTTATTTGCTTTACCAAAACCTAAATTTGTTTGATTTTCAATAATAATTACATTGGGAAATTTTTCTTTAATAAAACTAATACTGTCATCACTTGAGCAATTATCAACTACTATTATTTCAAAAGACAAATCTCTTAAATAAGTATACAAAGAATTGAGACAATTTTCTAAATATTGAATACCATTATAATTTACAATAATAACTGAGATTAATTGCTCCATCTAAAATAAGGTATAGAAACCCAATTTTTTCTTTATATAATAAACACATAAAAAATTGAGCAGTAAGTTTGTAAATAATCCTGCAAGTGCGGCTCCAAGAATTCCATAATAGGAAATGAGTACAACATTTGCCATAACATTAGAAACGAAACAAATTAACGTAATGTTTCTTAAAATATGCTGATTATTGGTCATATTTAGTATCTGATCACCATTTCCTGACATCGCATTGACTAGAACACCCAAAATTAAAATAATTAATATGTTTCCAGCTGCAACGGCTTCAGAACTAAAAAAAGATAAAATTAACTGATTAAAAATTATGACTACTAAAACCAATGGAATTGTTAGAATTGATATCAGTTTTGTTGCGTTTTGAATCGTTATTTTTAATTCCTCATGGTTATTTTCACCAAATAACCGTGCAATTTTAGGAGTAGTTATTGTACTAATCGAAACAATTATAAGCAATCCTAAATTGGCTATTTTAAAAGCCACATTATAGATTCCGAGATCCTTCTCATTTACCATTAAGCCTAATATAACAACACTTGTAGCGTTTAATAGATATATTAAAAAACCGCTGAAAAATAAAGGCGAAGCCGTTTTTAGTAACTCTCCCGTGGACTGAACTTCCAAATTTTTGTCTGATTTCCATTTAAAAATTGTAATAATTTCAATAAGAACAGTGAAAAATATAGATAGTGAAAAAGCTAAAATGGTGAAATAACTGTCTTTACCTAAAAAATGGAATAGTGATAAAAATCCAATTAAAAGTATGTTTGGAATAACAAAAAAAAACAGGTTGAAATTGAAAAACTTCTTTGTTGCAACAAAAAAATAAACAAAAATTTCGTGGACCACAAAAAATGGTATAGATAAAGCAATTATTAAAAAATAGATGTAAAGGTCTGTGTTTTTAAAAACGGTATCTGCCAAAAAATGCGATCCGAAATAAAAGAAAATCATCGGAAATATCGCAAATAAAAGCACTATTTTACATCCTTTCAATAATAAATTTTTCGCTTCTAGGTAATTATAATTTTTATTTCCAATAACTTTAATAAGCGTGTTGGGAATTCCAAAAGTTATAAATAACGTACAAATCTGAGTAATTGTAACTACTAACGCATATGCACCATACGTGGCAACTCCGAAAAATCTATTAATTAATAAAACAATTAAAAAAGATATAGCCAGACCAAAAATTCTAAACTGAAAGTTTTTTACAAAAGAAGCTATCAAATTTTTATTTTTTTTATCAATCAACTTCATAATCGATTCTCCTTATAGATGCGGCTTCATTAATAAAATAATGTTTCTGTCATACAGCTATTGAACTATTGCTTCAATTCATTAGCCATTTTATCCATTAATAAATCATTCCCCAACAAATATGGATCATAAGAACCATTTACCGAGCTTAATTTATATCCATAATAATTCATGTCCCAAGTTACAAATTCATTGGGCGTAAACCAGTCTAGAAAAATTTCGTTTCCTCCATCAAGCGATTTATCTTTAAATTTTATTACAATATTTTTTATAGTAACATAAGATTGACTTGGATTTACTCCTAAATCTACTCTAAGATTTTTTGGTGTGACATCTTGAGGTAAATCTAAAACTATTTTTTGCATTTTATTAGATGCATAAATTGCCTGTGAAATAGAATTTTCATTACTCCAATCTTTTCCCTCTATTAAATAATAAACTTCCAATTTGTCATTTTTTTGAAAAAGCCCTTCTATTTCAATCGAATAATTATCTTTTTGTTCCTGCGTTTCTGTTTTAAAGGAATTTTGACAAGATCCAATTATTAATGATAGTGAAATAGTTAGAAAACTAAGAAATTTTGCTTTCATTTATTAAAATTAACTTTTAAAAATATTTATTTAATTTTTTTATCAATAAGTAACTGTTGCTTTCTATAAAAACTTCTGGATTTGATCCAGAATACAAACAACAATAAAAAATTAATGGAAGTAAAAAATTGAATTTAAGAAAGAATTTTTTTTTGTTTTCAATATTAATTGAAACACTGTTTTCTTTAACAATTTTATCAAAACCTATTAATTCAATCCTATGAAAAGACTGTTCATTTAGTAAAGCGTCTTTTGTTTTAATAATATCGTTTAATTGCGTGTTTTCATTGTAATACACCAATTTATCATTCTTAAGAGAACCTGTTGTTGTTTGAGAAAAATTACTTAAAACACCATCAATTTGTTTAATAATAGAGTCTATTTCTTTGAGTTTTGAAACAACATTAAAATAGGTTTCTTTTTGAATTTTAGAATAATATTCAGATTTGTTAAAGTATTTTAAAAGCGGCTGAATTAACTTCTTATCTGATGATTTTTGACTGGTTGATAAAATTATCAATTGGTTTGTATAATTTTTGCTGGTTATATTGTCTTCCAAAATCTTTTTTATATCACCATCTTCAGCCATCAATTTTATTAATTGAAAATTTTCCGGTTTATTAGTAATGAAATTATAAACATCTGCAATTGGTTTTATTTCAATACTTTTTAAGATTTTAGGCTGTTGAATACCTACTACATTTTTTAAAAAATTGGTATCTCTTTCATTAATTTTTGAATTGATTAAATCAATCTTAGCATATAGATAGTCTGTACTTTTAAAATTGGGTGTAACAATGATCTCGTGCTTATACGTTTTTTGAACGTTATCCAAAACTACTCCCAAAGCAAATCCAATAGCAACTAAAATCAAGATAATTACCCAATTTCTAATAAAGAATTGAATGCTTCTAAAAATCGAAGTATTTATTCTCCCAAAAAAAATATTGATTTTTTTAGAAATCTGCACCAAATCAATCTCTGGGTCATTTGAATTCTGCGGTACTTTTGTACTCATTTACGATTTATTTTATGTTGAAAATCTGCTCTAAAATTTTAATAGTAATCAAATAGGTTGGTTTTACACCAGTAGTTCCCAATCCGCCTGAAGCTAGTGTACTTCCGGTTTCCAGAGGATTATCTGAAGCATAATAAGCATAGCGAACTTTGATATCATGCGGAACACTTTTTCTAATTTTAGATGCTGATTGAATCGCTTTTTGGTAATAAGATCCTTCCATTTCAAGTCCAATTACTCCCCAAGTTGATTCGTGGAAGAATTTCAATAAATCTCTGTTTTGCAATGAAGTTCCAAGAACTGTCACCATTGCTCCTTCGTAAATATCAATATCATTTCCTTCAAACATGGCGCCTGTCAATTCATTTTCGAAGAAATAATTATCAGCTGTTCCTTCATTGATATGTGCTGTTGGAATCATGATATCTCCTTTTCCGCCTTCTAAAATTCCAGCTTTTCCCATAATCGAAACCGATTTTACATTCAATAAAGTTTCTTTCTTGAATGGTTTCAAAAGCTCGTCAATAGTTTCATAAGCCTGCTCACCAAAAGCATAGTCCATTACAATTAGAACTGGTTTTTCTTCGCCTACATTAGCATGTGAAAAAGCTGTTTTTGACCAGTCAATTTTGGCTGTATCAAAAATCTGAACGTCAATATTGGTTCCTGAACAATCTGGCAGCGAAATCATTCCGTTCTTTAAAGCTAAATCTTCTACTTGAGCTCTAATTTCTTTTGATCCTGAACCGCTTAATTCTTCATAAATAAAGAAATCTGTTTTTCCTTTATATTTTGTTTTTAACAACGGCGTTGCAAAAATCGAATTCATCACACTGTGCATATTCGCACTAATTACATGAATTGGTCTTTTTAGCAAATCGTTTGCTTTTAGAACTTCTTTAATATTTGTTGCCCAAATTTCTCCGTGAATATGGTGTCCTAATCTTTCGCGCAAAACTGGACTAAAAGTGATGGTACGCTTGTTGTTTTCAACAATTTCTTCAATCGCAAGTTTTCCTAACCAATAAATTACATGCAGGAAACGATCCGGTGCAGTTTCAGAACCAAATGAATCGTAAATATCTAAAACTTCTTCAAATGTTCTAGCCAAAATATTTGCTACGTGAGAAATTGCTTTTTCTTTTTCTACCAAAGTAAGCTTTTTGGTTTGCATAACAGCTTGTTCCAGTTTCTGCCAATCACGCGAAACTTCTCCTCCATCATCAATTAAAACTCTATTTTTAATTTTATGAGATTCAATAAAAATGAAAGTCAAATGTGTTAAGATATCATAAATGTCAGAACGTCCGCGAGTAATCTCAACGTTCATCTGTTCTTCGTCGATTCTGTAGCAGTTTCTTCTTCTTTTAGGAGGAACGATTGGCTGGAAATGCGATTTAGAATATCCTTCGTCTGAAGTTAAATTAATAAAACGGCACTGTTCAATTCCGATTGGAAGACGCTCAATTACATATAGAAGTCCGTTTAATTCTACTTTTTCTTCGGCTATATTTCCATAAATCTCTGGACGCAAAGCCAATAATGATTCGCGTAAGCTGTCGCCAGAAACCCCCATTGGTTTGTAAAAACCACGGTTGAATAAATGGCGCATTGTAATGTACATTTTTTCTATCGCTGCAGAAGATTCTTGCGCTCTAGATCTTGATATATGTTTAGTTTCTTTCATGTCTTTTGTATTTTAAAAATCATCTTCATTTTTAAAGAAGATGTAAATATTTCGATAAACGAAAGTAGGAAATATTAATATTATTTCAATCGAAAACTAAAAATGTGATTTAATTATAACGTTTATTTCAAATTAGGATTTACCATCTGTTTTAAATTTATCCTTTGCCCAATTTTCTGGATTTGAAACAATGTAATCAGAAATTCTTTGATATTGATTATTGTCTCTAATGATATTGTCATAAAATAATTTTTGCCATTGATGCGTGTATCCCAATCTATTGGCGTGTTTTGTTACAGCAGATTTATATGATCCAACAATTGACGAAATGGTGTTTTTTCCAATGTTTTGAAAACGTTTTAAACCTGGTTTTTGAAATTCGACAGGCGACGACGTTTGTAACATTTGTATTGATGGTAGAGACAGGGCATGCCCTGTCTCTACATTATCCATATTATCAACATTTACATTATCCAATTGTTTATCGATAATCAAAATTCCGTGAATATGATTTGGCATAACCACAAAATCACCCAATTCAACATTTTTGTGGTGCTTTGGAATTTGATGCCACAATAAATCGGCAATAATTCCGACATGCGATAAAATCATTTTATTATTTTGAATTTCTCCAAAATAATGTTCTCTGTTTTGTGTACAAATTGTTATAAAATAGGCTCCACTCCAACCATAATCCCACCATTGAGCTCTAATTGAAGAAATACGATATTTATTTTGAAACTTTCCTTGACTCATTTAATTTTCATTTACTTATCCATCCTAATTCATCTGAATAAATAACTGCTTAATCTTGGAAATATTATTTCATTTTGTAAGATTATCCGCAATATCCCTATTATTTGATAATCTCGGAATTTTATTCTGTCCGCCCAATTTCCCTTGCGATTTCATGTAATCTTGAAATCCGTTTTTAGAAACCTTTGTAATGACTACTTTTCTTAAAACATTTCCAGTAATTAAATCGTCGTAATAAATATTCTGCTTACGCATTGAATTATCAATCGTTTCAGCAAAAGCTTCCATATTTTCAGGTTCTTTTTCAAACTCAATCAGCCATTCATGGTAGGGTAAACCGCTGGCAGGCGTAATTTGCGGTGCTACTGTAAACTCGTTTATTACAATATTTGTCGCATTTACAGCTTCTTTCATCGCATTTTCGACTTCATTGGCAATAACGTGTTCTCCGAAAGCAGAAATATAATGTTTGATACGTCCAGAAACTATAACACGATAAGGAGCCAAAGATGTAAACTGGACGGTGTCACCAATATTATAACGCCAAAGTCCCGCATTGGTAGAAATAATCAAAACATAGTTCACTCCTACCTCAACTTCACCAATGGTGTAGACTTTCGGATTTTCATTAAAAAATTCATCTGCTTTTATGAACTCGTAGAAAATTCCAGAATTCAAAAGTAGTAACATTCCTTTTTCTTTCTGCGAATCTTGGTACGCAAAAAATCCTTCAGAGGCAGGAAACAATTCGATACTATCTACTTTTTTACCTATCATCTGCTCAAATTTAGCACGGTAAGGTTCGTAATTGACACCGCCGTAGATAAACAGATTAAAGTTTTTAAATATCTCACTAATCTTTTTACCGCCACTTTTTTGCTGTAAACGTTCAAAATACATCTGTACCCAAGACGGAATTCCCGAGATAACCGACATATCTTCTTTTATTGTTTCGTCTACAATAGCATCTACTTTGGTTTCCCAGTCTTCTATACAATTGGTTTCCCAAGATGGCATTCTGTTTTTCTGGAGGTATTTAGGAACAAAATGTGCTACAATTCCGGAAAGACGGCCGAATTTAATTCCGTATTTCTCAGTCAAGATGGGACTTCCTTGTAAAAAAATCATTTTCCCGTCAACAAAATCGGCTTTTCCAGTTTCGTTAATATAATGTAGAATGGCATTTCTGGCCGCTTCTATATGATAAGGCATTGATTCTTTGGTAAGCGGAATAAATTTCGCCCCCGAAGTCGTTCCCGAAGTTTTGGCAAAATATAATGGTTTCCCTTTCCATAAAATATCTGATTCTCCTTTTACAACCTTATCAACATAAGGTTTTAAATCTTCGTAATCCCTTACAGGAACTCGTTTCTGAAAATCTTCAAAAGTTTTTATCTGATTAAAATGATGATCTTTTCCAAATTCGGTGTTTTGTGCATTTTCAATCAGATTTTTAAAAATCTTTTGTTGCGTTTCAACAGGTTTTTGAGCCCATTTTAGTGTTTGTTTATATATTTTTCTGGCAAATATTTTTGCCGCAATTGACTTAATTGACATTTTCAGTGGTATTATTTTTTATCACTTTTCTTTTTGTCTTGAGATTTAGCCTTCAGTTCTTTTTCTGTTTCGGCTACATCTTCTCTCAGTTTTATTTCAGCATCAGATGCTTTCATATTTAAATCTGAAGCATCTTCAACAGATTCTGATAATATTGAATCTTTATTAAATTTTGAATATTCTAATTCGCCTTTTAAGACTTTCTGAATCCCTTTTATATAAGCTTCATTTTGTCTCAAAGCCGTTTCTAAAGAATCTGATTTAATGGCCAGTTTAGTAGCATTTCGTTTCAATTCTGTAGAAGAATATCCAGGGATAAATTCGCGAAGGGGCGTAAAAGCAATGATAAAAGTAGTAACCAAAATTAGAAATATTCCTCCTAAAGTAAACGTTACAAAGACATTCATTAAAGTAAGCCTAAAAGAAAATATTTCTTCAAAAGTGTCTTCATTTAAAATTACTAACCGGTTTTTAATGAACAGTTTTTTTCTAAAATTCTTTTTCTTTTTTTGAGTCATTATCCTTCTTTATGCTAGCAAATATAATAATTAATCAACATGATATTTATTCGAAAAATTACTTGAAGAGCTATAATTTACGATTTTATAAAATATTTAACGCGGTCTAATACGAATATTTTAAACTAAAAATACTTCTATTTCGTATATTTCTATATACCTTTGCGGAATAATTAAGAAAAATAATTTGCTTCGGCATTAAATATATTAGTCATGGGAAGATTAGGTCTTACAGAAATCCTTGTTATCGTAGGTATTGTGATATTACTTTTTGGAGGTAAAAAAATTCCAGAATTAATGAAAGGTTTAGGAAGTGGAATTAAGGAATTTAAAAACGCTGCTAAAGACGATCAACCTGCTGCTTCTAAAAAACAAGAGGAAGAAACAAAATAAGAAATTCGAAAAAATTAAAATCCCAGATTACAATGTAGTCTGGGATTTTTTTGTTTGTTCCAATTGGAATTTGGAACTTTATTTTTGAAATTTAAAGTATCATCGTCAACTGAATTCTCTTTCTATCTTCATCAACCTCAGTCACTTTCACATCGACATGCTGATGTAATTTCACAACTTCGTTTACATCGCTTACAAACCCAGCTTTTAACTGAGAAATGTGAACTAAACCGCTTTCTTTGATTCCGATGTCAACAAAACAGCCAAAGTTGGTTATGTTATTAACAATTCCCGGTAATATCATTCCGGTTTTCAAATCTTTGATTGATTTTACGTTTGCATCAAATTCAAACACCTTGGCCGACTTTCTTGGGTCCAATCCTGGCTTTTCAAGCTCTTTTATGATGTCTTTCAGCGTCAATAAACCAATTTCAGGCGTAACATACTTTTCGGGCTTAATAAGCGCTGTTTTCTCTTTATTGGCAATTAATTCATTCAAAGAAATATTCAAATCCTTAGCCATCTTTTCAACAACAGGATAAGCCTCTGGGTGCACGGCCGAATTATCCAGCGGATTTTTAGCATTTGTAATTCTAATAAACGCTGCTCCTTGCTGATATGCTTTATCTCCAAGACGAGGCACTTTTTTCAGCTGTTTTCTGTCTTCAAAAGGTCCGTTTTCAGAGCGGTATTGTACAATGTTTTCTGCCAGCTTCTCCCCGATTCCACTTACATAACTTAATAAGTGTTTACTTGCTGTGTTGATATTAATTCCAACCGAGTTTACGCAACGAATTACCGTGCTGTCTAATTCTTCTTTCAATTTAGTCTGATCAACATCATGCTGATATTGTCCTACTCCAATTGCTTTAGGATCAATTTTTACCAATTCGGCCAACGGATCTGAAAGGCGTCGCCCAATAGAAACTGAACCACGAACTGTTACATCATAATTTGGAAATTCTTCTCTCGCAATTTTTGAAGCAGAATATACCGAAGCTCCCGCCTCAGAAACCACAAAAACTTGAACTGGTTTGTCAAACGCGATTTTTTTGATAAAAAATTCTGTTTCGCGAGAAGCCGTTCCGTTTCCAATAGAAATGGCATCAATTTGATAAGCATTTACCATCGAACGGATTTTTTTTATCGCCATTGTTTCCTCGTTTTGAGGCGCGTGTGGATAAATCGTTTCGTTGTATAATAAATCCCCTTTTTCGTCCAGACAAACTACTTTACAACCGCTTCTAAATCCTGGATCGATTGCTAAAATACGCTTTTCTCCCAACGGCGGAGCCAATAACAACTGACTTAAATTGTTAGCAAAAACCTGAATTGAATTCGCATCTGCCTTGGCTTTTGCTTCTTGCAACGTTTCATTTCCAATTGCTGGATTCAGTAAACGTTTATAACTGTCCTCAATCGCTAATTGCAAATGAGCTGTTGTATTATTTTGTTTTTTAATGATGATTTCGTCAATTACATCATATGCGTCGTCGATATCAACATCAATTTTCATTTTGATAAAACCTTCATTTTCTGCACGCAACATTGCTAATAAACGGTGCGCTGGCGCTTTTGTCAACGGTTCTTCCCAATCAAAATACTGGCTGAATTTCTGTGCTCCTTCTTCTTCGGCTTTCTTTTTAACCACTTTTGTAGCAATAGTCGCTTTTCGCTGAAACAATCTTCTTAATTGTTTACGAACATAAATATTTTCGTTAATCCACTCGGCTACAATATCTCTTGCGCCTTGAATAGCGGCTTCTTCATTAATAACATTTTCATTAATATACTGAGTCGAAATAAAATCGATATCAACATCACTTTCAGATATAATCAATTTAGCCAAAGGTTCAAGACCAAATTCGCGCGCTACATCGGCTTTTGTTTTTTTCTTCTTTTTGTATGGAAGGTAAAAATCTTCTATTTCTTGTAAATCAAAACTGTCTTCAATTTTTTTCTTCAAATCTGGCGTAAGCGCTTTTTGCTCTTCAATAGATTTTAAAACGGCTTCTTTACGTTTAATAAGTGTATCATAATCTTTTTGAAGTTTTGCAATCTGCTCAATTACAGTTTCATCTAGATTTCCGGTTGCGTCTTTTCTATATCGCGAAATAAACGGAATCGTACAGTCCTCTTCTAATAATTTAACTGTGTTTTGAATACTGACTGCGGGTGCCTGAACAGACTTGGCAATGAATTGAATATTAGTCATACTTTTAATGAAATGATTTTCTTACTTAAAAATGATATAATTTACTTGTTAAAGCGTTTCTGCAAAATAGTAAATCATTCGGCTAAAATAATATCTTTGTTTTTAATTTTAAGCCAATGGAAGTTTTATTACTATATTTTTTATTTATAAACATTCTCGTTTTTATTTTCGCGGGATATGACAAATCTCAAGCCCGAAAAAATAACCGACGTATTCCCGAAAAAACCTTGTTTCTCATGGCTCTAACCGGTGGATCGCCAGGGTTATTAACAGCGATGTTATTATTTAGACATAAAACGAGTAAAACTTCATTTATTGTAAAGTTTGCTGTGATTTTACTAATTCAAGTGGCTCTTATACTTGCTTATGTAAATTATAAAAAGTAGATATTAACATTGTTGATAACTAAAAAATTACATTTTAAAATACTGAATAATAAACACTTAAAATAAAAAACCGAGCAAATTAAAAATCGGCCCGGTGTGGTTTATGAATAGGTGCGAAGCACCGAATTTTTTTGATTTTTTATGCGCAAGCAATTTTATTCACTCTATTTTGGTGTCTTCCGCCTTCAAAAGCGGTATCAAGGAATGTTTCAACGATTTCAACAGCTTGATGAATAGAGGTAAACCTTGCTGGAATACTCACAATATTGGCATCATTGTGTAAACGCGTCAAATACGCGATTTCTTTAGTCCAGCATAAACCAGCTCTCACTTTCGGGTGTTTATTAACAGTCATTGCGATTCCGTTTCCGCTTCCGCAGATTACTATTCCAAAATCAGCTTTTCCTTCAGATACATCATTGGCAACTGGATGTCCAAAATCTGGATAATCTACAGAAGCATCAGTATCTGTACCGTAGTTAGTTACTTCATATCCCCTAGCTTTAAGCATTTCAACAATTGCTTTTTTATATTCTGGTCCTGCGTGGTCGTTTCCTATCGAAATTTTCATTTTTCTATACTATTAAGTTGTGTTATGCAAATTTACTCAATTAATAAATGGTTGCCACGAATTACACTAATTTTCACAAATTTTTTTCTTTCAAATACTATATAAACATTCCAATATAAATTCGCGTCATTCGTCAAATTAGTGATAGAAAAATAAGAATCATAACTATCTTACTGTCAAAACCTTATAGGTTATTAACAATTTTTATAACTCTATAACTATCTCACAATCAATGAAGAATAAACAGAATATTTGTTAAAATTTTGAGGTGTTAATAGGAGTTTGTAATTGCTTGATATTCAATTAACTTTAAGTTAACAGAAAATGTTAATAAGTTCGAAAAGAAAATTAGAAGTTTTTTTTGGTTGTTTTCAAAAATTTCATAATCCAAAACTGAAATTAAATATGCAAGAAAAGTTTCGTGAATTTTTGGAAAAGTTATCAATATCAAAAATACCATTTTCAACAGAAATCAACATATCAACTTATCTACAAAATCAATTCAATTTTGGTTGTCAACCGTTGTTAATTAAAATACAAAAAGTCTTATAAATTAATCATTTAACCAAAAATAACTATGTTGATAACTCAGAATAAATAAGTAAAACGAGATTTCAATGGCTTCAAAAAAAAAATTATTCGACATATTAACAAGCTATAATAACAACCAAATTTTTTTAAATTTTAAAAATTCTTTTTTGTTGTATTTAATATATGTTGAAAACTAAAAAAGTTGAAATTGAAAAAATTTGATTTTAGTTTGAATTTTATTCTGATTTGAAATTGATTTTTGAATTTTTGTTTCAGACGATTTTAAGCGGATTGTTGAGATTGTCTAGAATTTGCTGGACTTCTTCGAAATCGTTTGGATGGACTTTGAGTTTGATTCCGCCCAGAGCAGCCGAGTATAAGGGAACGACTGAGAGCGTCATTTCATTTTCGAAAAAATAAGGGATTCCTTCTTGTTCCAGTAAGTGTTTGAGAACTACGGTTTCGTGCAGATAATTGAATACGGCGATCGTTTTAAAGCTTTCCATATTAGGTCTTTTTGTAAATGTACGAAAAGTTATAATTTTAATAATTCTATTTGTTAAAATCTGTAATCTGATTTCTTATTCGTAATTTTAAACCTTATTAGAAAAGATATATGAGTAAGAAAATTAGAAAGCCGATAAAAAAAGAGAAAGATTTCTCTGGGAAAATCCTGAAGATTTTATCGCAAAACGCTAATAAGCCATTCAATTACAAACAGATAGGAGCAAAGCTAGAACTTGATGATACCAAAAGCAGAAATCAGATTATAAAAGATCTAAAGATTCTGGCGGCTCAGAAGAAAATCATAGAAACAGAACCTGGAAAATACTTAGTAAAAGCAATCAGCCAGGATTACTACGAAGGAACGATAGATATGACGAGCAGAAAAACGGCATATTTTATTTGTGACGAGTTTGAAGAAGATGTTTTTATTCCGACCAATAATTTGAATCGTGCTTTAGATAAAGACAAAGTAAAAGTTTACGTTTATAACAGAAGAAAAGGAAAAAGACCTGAAGGTGAGGTAATTGAAGTTCTTGAAAGAGATAAAACAGAGTTTGTAGGTGTAATAGATATGCAGCCTAATTTTGCTTTTGTTTCTACTGCAAATCCTAAAATGTATACCGATATTTTTATTCCAAAAGATAAAATTGGTGAAGCCGAAAATGGAGATGTAGTTTTAGTGAAGATTGAAGATTGGCCAAAAAGAGCAGATAGTCCGTTTGGATCTGTAATTCGAGTTTTAGGAAAACCTGGAGAGCATAATACTGAAATTCATGCTATTTTGGCTGAATATGGTTTGCCAGCAGATTTTCCGGTAGAAGTAGAGGTTTTTGCACAAAAATTGGATACATCAATTCAGGAATCTGAGATTGCAAAACGTCGCGATATGCGTGATACGCTTACGTTTACGATAGATCCAAAAGATGCCAAGGATTTTGATGATGCCTTGTCTTTCAAAAAGTTAGAAAATGGAAACTTCGAAATTGGAATTCATATCGCCGATGTTTCGTATTATTTGGAAGAGGGAACCATCCTTGATGATGAAGCGTATCAAAGAGCCACTTCGGTTTATTTGGTAGATAGGGTAGTGCCAATGCTTCCAGAAGTATTGTCTAACTTTGCTTGTTCGCTTCGTCCGAATGAGGAGAAATATACGTTCTCAGCAATATTTGAAGTTTCTCCAACGGCGCAGGTTATCAGCCAATGGTTTGGAAGAACTGTAATTTATTCCGATCAGCGTTTTGCTTATGAAGAGGCTCAGCATATTATTGAAACAAAAGGAAATAATACAATTCCAGTTGATGTTTCTATTACTGGAGAATCTTATGTTGTATCCGATGAAATTGTTGAAGCGACTTTAAAACTAGATGAATTGGCTAAAATTTTGAGAAAGAAAAGAATGCAGCAAGGCGCTATTTCTTTTGATAAAGTCGAAGTGAAATTTAATCTTAACGAAGAAGGAGAACCAGAAGGAGTATATTTTAAAATATCAAAAGATGCCAATCATTTGATTGAAGAATTTATGCTTTTGGCTAATAGAAAAGTAGCAGAATACATTGGAAAACAGAAGAAAACCTTTGTTTACCGTATTCACGACGAACCAAATGAAGATAAGTTAATTGCAATGCAGACTGTAATTGCTAAGTTTGGTTATAAAATTGATTTTAGAACAAAAGGTGATATAGCAAAATCTATAAATGCTTTAATGGAAGAAGTTAGCGGTAAGAAAGAACAAAATCTTATTGATACTCTTGCTATTAGAAGTATGAGTAAAGCCAAATATTCGACCGATAATATTGGACATTACGGTTTAGCTTTTGATTATTATAGCCATTTTACATCGCCAATTCGTCGTTATCCAGACGTAATGGTACACCGTTTGCTGCAATATTATTTGGATGGAGGTGCTTCTGTGGATGAAGAAGCTTACGAAACCAAATGTCTGCATTGTTCAAACATGGAAAACTTAGCAACAAATGCTGAGCGTGACAGTATCAAATACATGCAGGTTAAATACATGCAAGATCATCAGGAAGAAGAATTCCTTGGTGTTATTTCTGGTGTGACCGAATGGGGAATTTATGTTGAAATCGTTTCTAACAAATGTGAAGGAATGGTAAGAATCAGAGAGATAAAAGAGGATTACTATACTTTTGACGAAAGGCAATATGCATTGGTTGGAGCAACTTCAAATCGTTTACTGCAGTTAGGAGACGAAATTTATGTGAAAGTTAAAAATGCCGACTTAGTGAAAAAACAATTGGATTTTCATTTTTTAAGACGAGCAGAATAAATATTAATTTAAAAATAAAAGTATGAAAAAGCTAATTATAGGAGCAGCAATTTTATTTGTACAAATGTCTTTTGGTCAAGTTACCAAAGAGTTAGGTGATTTTGATACCGTGAAAGTATTTGATAAATTAAGTGTAAAACTAGTTCAAGGATCTGAAAATAAAATTGTTATAAAAGGTACTAGAGAAGCAGAATTAGAAGCTGTGAACAAAAACGGTATTTTAAAGCTAAGAATGCCTTTTCCAAAATTGCTGTCAGGAAATGATCTTGAAGTAACTTTGTATTACAAACACATCGAATTGATTGATGTTAATGAAGGAGCAGAAGTAAAAAGCAGTGAAGCTATAAAAGCAACTTCTTTTAAAGTTAGTGCTCAGGAAGGCGGTATTATTAACGTTGATTTGGATGTTGATAAGCTAAAAGTAAGCTCAGTTTCTGGAGGTAAAATTACATTAACAGGTAAAGCTGCCAACCAAGATGCAAGTTTAGGGGCAGGAGGATATTTACTAGCAAGTAAACTTAGCACGTCTCAAACTACTGTAAGCGTTTCTGCGGGCGGAAAAGCCGATGTTAATGCTTCAACCCTTGTTGATGCAAAAGTGAGCGCAGGAGGCTCTATTTACATTTATGGAAAACCAAAGCAAATAAACCAGAAAACAGTTTTTGGCGGTAAAATAGAAGAAGTAAAATAACAAGTAGTAATTGATGATTAACGATATTCTAGCGGGACTTCCTTGGGGACTTGTTCTTAGTTTTATGGTAGGTCCTGTATTTTTTGTTTTATTAGAAACCAGTATTACAAAAGGATTTAGAGCTGCACTTGTTTTTGATTTAGGGGTAGTATTGGGCGATATTTTCTTTATTGCTATAGCTTATCTAGGAAGTTATAGATTGATTTCTAGTTTAAAAGACGATCCAGCACTTTTTATTTTTGGAGGAATAATTATGCTTACTTATGGTATTATTTCGTTTGTAAAGCTAAAGAAAGAAGAAAAAATAAACGATGAAGAGATCGACCGTGATATTCTGAAAAGAAATTATGGCAGTTTGTTTGTAAAAGGTTTTTTATTGAACGTTATCAACATTGGTGTTCTTGGTTTTTGGCTTGCTGTAATTATTTCTGTTGGGCCAAAATTAGATATGCAGACTTCAAGAATGATGACATTTTTTACTGCTGTAATCATCACTTACTTATTAATTGATTGTGCTAAGATTTTATTAGCCAAACAGTTAAAATCAAAAATGACTCCGAATAATATTCTTAAAATTAAAAAAGGAATTAGCGTTGTTTTAATGATTTTCGGATTTGCGTTAGTAATTCAAGGATGGTTTCCAAAAGAAAAAGAAATGGTTAAAAATGCTTTCGAAAGAATAGAAAAGAAGTAGTTGTTGATAACTCAAAACTATAAATTAAACCTCTGAATTTCAGAGGTTTTTTTGTGTTTATAACTGTTAGTTTTGAACTTTGTCAAAGTTTGAAACTTTGACAAAGTTGACAACAGTTTGTCATTTCGACGTAAAGAGAAATCTTCACGAGAAGCTCTACAAAGATTGGACAAATTGTTACGGAGTTATTTGTGAAGATTTCTCTTTACGTCGAAATGACAAGATTGTGGTAAAATTAAGCATAAAAAAAAGAGACACATTTCTGTATCTCTTTTTGAGAAATTGTTCGGATTCGAACCAATATATTTAATTAATTTTTTCTAAAAATTAGACATAAAAAAAACCTTCAAATTGCTTTGAAGGTTTTGAGGCATCGTCCGGATTCGAACCGGAGTAGGAGCTTTTGCAGAGCCCAGCCTAGCCGCTCGGCCACGACGCCATTACTTGAACGGTTGGCAAAAGTAACTAAAATCTTTAAATTTCAAAAGTTTCATAGTAACTATTTTAAAATTTTAGGATTTTAATTTTAAACATTACTTTCTAATTTCCGTCATTTTTATAGTAACTGACTCAACATCACCACCAATAGGCGGATTAATTTTAGAAACCCAAACTGTTGTTTTTTCTACAGTTTCTATCTCTGCCAATACTCTAAGATTGATTCTTTTGGCTACATGTTCTAATAAATGCGAACGAATTGCCATTTCTTCCGTCACAATTTTGTTCAAATGTACATAGTCAACAGTGTCTAAAAGATGATCTGTTTCTGCTGATTTCTGTAAATTGGTTTTAATTTTTAAATCTACTGTGTAATCAGATCCAATTTTTCCTTCTTCAATTAAACATCCGTGGTAAGAAAAAGTACGGATATTTTTCAGTTTTATAACTCCCATTTTTATGTTGTTTCACGTTTAAAGTTTCAGGTTTTGCGCTAGTTAAATAACTTTAAACCTGAAACCTGAAACCTTTTTTTTATCTTTGCTAAAATTACTATAAAATAATGGCATCAGAAGAGAAATCACTCAATTTTATTGAACAAATCATAGAGGAAGACGTAAAATCAGGTCTTTCAAATACTAAACTTCGCTTTCGTTTTCCACCAGAACCTAATGGTTATTTACACATTGGGCACGCGAGTTCTATTGCGTTAAATTTTGGTTTAGGAATTGATTATCAATCTCCTGTGAATTTACGTTTTGATGATACAAACCCTGAAAAAGAAGAACAGGAATTTGTTGATGCTATTAAAAAAGATGTAGAATGGCTAGGTTACAAATGGGCTGAAGAATGTTATGCATCAGATTATTTCCAACAATTATACGATTGGGCAGTTTTATTAATTAAAAAAGATAAAGCGTATGTTGACAGTCAATCTTCTGAAGAAATGGCGATCCAAAAAGGAACTCCAACAACTCCAGGAACTGACAGTCCATACAGAAATCGTTCTGTTGAAGAAAACTTAGATTTATTCGAAAGAATGAAAAACGGTGAATTTGAGGCTGGTACACATATTCTTCGTGCAAAAATTGACATGAAATCAACCAACATGTTAATGCGTGATCCAATTATGTACAGAATTTTACACAAACATCACCATAGAACTGGAGATGCTTGGAAAATCTACCCAATGTACGATTGGGCACACGGACAAAGTGATTATTTAGAGCAAATTTCTCACTCATTTTGTACACTTGAATTTTTGCCTCACCGTGAATTATACGATTGGTTTTTAGATCAAATTTTTGATGAAAATAAACTGCGTCCAAAACAAAGAGAGTTTGCAAGACGTAACTTATCACACACTGTTGTTAGTAAAAGAAAATTACAGCAACTAGTTAAAGAAAAGCATGTTAACGGCTGGGATGATCCAAGAATGCCAACTATTTCTGGATTAAGAAGACGTGGTTATACAGCTGCTTCTTTACGTAATTTTGCTAATACAATTGGTATTGCAAAACGTGATAATTTAATAAATGTATCGGTTTTAGAATTCTGTATTCGTGAAGATTTGAATAAAATTGCACCTCGTGTAATGGCTGTTTTAGATCCTATAAAATTGGTAATTACTAATTATCCAGAAGGAAAAGAGGAGTGGTTGGAAGCTGAAAATAACCAGGAAGATGAAAGTGCTGGTTTCAGAAAAGTGCCTTTTTCTCGTGAATTATACATTGAAAGAGAAGACTTTTTAGAAGAAGCTTCTGCTAAATTTTTTCGTTTGACTTTAGGAAAAGAAGTTCGTCTTAAAAATGCATATATCATTAAAGGTGAATCTGTTATAAAAGATGAAAACGGAAATATAACCGAAATTCATGTTACTTATGATACTGATTCTTTAAGCGGAAGCGGAACAGAAGCAAGCCAAAGAAAAGTATCTGGAACATTACATTGGGTTTCAATCAAACATGCATTGGAAGCAGAAGTTCGTTTGTACGATCGTTTGTTTACAGATGAAGCTCCAGACAGTTATAAAGAAAAGAATTTCTTAGATTTTGTGAATCCAAATTCATTAGAAATTGTAACTGGATATGTTGAACCAAGTTTATCAACTGCTCAAAATGAAGATAAATTCCAGTTTCAACGTTTAGGATATTTTACTGTTGATAAAGATTCAACTCCTTCAAAATTAGTATTTAACAAGACTGTTGGATTGAAAGATGCTTGGGAAGAAAAGGGTAAAAAAGAAGAAAACAGCATAAATAACTCTTTAAAAGAAATCAACAAATATTTTAAAGTTGAAACTAAAGCTGAAAGAATTGCAATTGAAAGTGCGATAGGCGATAACATTAAAAACATCTCTAGTTTTTCTCTTTTACAAAATTCTTTGAAGAAAAATATCAACAATAATAAGGCTTCGCTGTTGTTTTCTCAGTTTATTTTGAAATATTCAAACTGGAAATCAACAGATTTTGAAGAAGAAGATATTAAGAAATTATATTCAATGTCTTTAAAAAGTGAATCGACTTATGTGAGATCAAAAGCACTTTTAAATTTAAGAGATATTGAAAGTGAAGATTTGAGAAATCAATTTTCTGACGAAATTTTAAAATTATATTCAAATCCACCAAAAAATGCTTCTGAAAGAGAAATTGAAATTCTTTCTGAAATGGTGAAGAAATAATATCAACTAAATTTATGAAAAGCGCTTTTATAAGCGCTTTTTTTTATTATATAGAATAACTATTGAAAATAATAATTTTATAATTTTTATAAATTAAAAACGACTTTCATAAATTGATTTTAAAAGAAAATAAAAAAATGTCGGATAAGGAATTCATTTTTTTAATTTTTATCTACCTAGAAGCTTTATTTTGATTTTTGTCTTTTTTAGCTCCTAATTTTTCGCATCAAACTTTATAATATAGTTTTTATTAATGTTATTTATATGTTTAATTATATGTACTTATTATTTATAAAATCTATTATTTTTATAATTTTAATTTATTTTTTAGATTAAAAATGACTTTCATAAATTATCTTTAAGCAAGCATAAAAAATAGTTGAATAGAGAAGACCTTTTTTTGTTTTTCATCCCTTAAAATTCTTTATTTTAATTTTTTTGTTTTTCAGTTCTAGTTTTTTTCTCAAAAAACTGAAATTAAAGTTTTTTCCTATTTTTTAAGTTTTTAAATTCAATTTTTGTAATTATAAGTTTTGATTATTATTATAACTAAAAATTTAGATTATAATTATTATTTGTAAAACTGACTATAGAAGTTAAAACTATAGTTTTTTGTTATTTTTTTAAGTCTTTGATAATTATAAATTTTTATTATTTTTTTTTAAAATTTTTAGTTTTTAATTATTATTTATAAAAGTGATGTTAAATATAAAAATAATAGTTTTTATAAATTGATTTTAACCTTTATAAATTGATTTTAAGACGTTTTTTAAAGTGATTTGATAGATAACTCATTTTTTGAATTATTGTTTATCTAAAGCCTTTATTTTAATTTTTACTGTTATTTTAGTCAGTTTAACGGCTTGTTAACACACAATTGTTTATAAAGTTGCTATTTTTAACTCAATACCAAAAGTCAGAGATGATTTTTGTAAAAAATTAAAATTTGCCGTAAAGAATCTAAGTTGAAAATGTATTGTTTTTAGAAACTCGTAATTTTTATGACAATGGATTTTCAAAACTGATTTCCCAAAAAGACAATTTTATGTTCTCATTTTTATTATGATGCAATTTTGATAATATTTCCCGTAAAAGATATTTTTCAAATTATATTGTAATAACAAAATTCCATAATGTTGAATTTGAGTGAAAGTTTAGTTTTTAAATTTCAATTCTGACAATTTTTAATTTAAATCTAATTTATCATGAAAATTTTATATTTCGCAGTAGCACTATTATTTGCAAACGTAGCAATTTCACAAACACATCAAATTACAAAACACAATGGAGAACAGCTTGATGTAAATTTTATTAAAAACGAAAATGGTTTTGTTTATTATTCTTTAAATGGAAGTTCTGAACAAATCAAAATTAGCAAACATGCTGTTTCATCAATTACAAACAAGCAAACAAAACAAACTCAGAAAATTTCTGATAAAATAGTAGTTGATTCTAAAGACGATTACAAAATGGTAACTGTTCTTCCACAAGAAAAAACAATAGGACTGAAACAGGCAGCTAGTTTTACAGGAGTCTCAACAAGGACAAAAGGTGAACCGCCAATTGCAAATCAGAAACAGACTGCTATGAGAATCAAATCTAAATCGGCTTCAAATGGTTATCCTTTTGTTAGCATTGTCGAAAAAGCAGATGGTAAGTACGAAGCTGTGGCTTATATGTATTAATAAGATTGTTAATTTTTTGTAAATTACAAATAATCAAAGTTTTATCATTTTAAAAAAGAGTATCTTTATTAATAATTTTAAATTGTAACTACCATGTCTAAGAATTTAAATACAGCAGCAGCAATTTTAGCTGCAGCAGCTGCAGGAGCGGCGATCGGAATTTTATTTGCACCTGATAAAGGATCTAAAACTCGAGCAAAAATTAAAGAAGGTTTAGATGATGCAAGGCATAATTTGAAAGATTCTTTTGATGCAAGTTCAGAAGTTTTACGTGAAAAGTTTGCTCACGCAAAGAAAAACTTAGACGGAACGTATGATGATTTACTTTCGAATATGAGTTACAAAACAGAAGAAGTGATCACTTTTTTAGAAAGTAAACTTGCTGAACTAAAAGCACATAACGCTAAACTTCAGAAATAATATTTTTATAAAGCACATTACTTGCTTATTTTTATAAGACAGTTTTGTGCTTTTTTATTTAAAAAAATAGAATTTATGGCTTTTGAAGAATTAAAAGAAAACACTGAAAAAGTTCAAGATCAGGCTAAAGAATATATTGAAAGTCATTTAGCTTATTATAAACTTTGGGGTTTTAAGGTTGCAATGAAATCTACAACTTTGATCTTTAAGTTTACTTTGATTTTATTATGTTTCAGTATGGTTATGATTTTTGGATCTTTTGCCGCAGCGTATGCTTTTGGTTCTTTGTTTGGAAGTAATGCTCTCGGATTTTTGACAGTAGGAGGGATCTATTTGGTGCTGACTATTTTACTTTTCTTTGTAAAAGATAAAGTAGTAGAAGGGCCAATCTTGGAGAAATTTTCAGAAATCTTTTTTAATGATTAATTATGGAAAGAAAAAAATACTCTTCGTATGCTGAGATTGAAAGAGATCTGGAAATTTTGAAATTGGAAAAAGAAATCAATTATCAGAAATTGGTTTTAAGTTTTCAGAAAACAAAAGAAAGCATTACTCCACAAAATATTGTAAATGGTTTTATTTCATCTTACACAGGTTATGTCAAAAAATCATTTCCAGAAATTTTGCAATCCGTTTTACCATTTATTATCAATTGGTTTATAAATAGAAAAAGAGGCGATTAAGCCTCTTTTTGTTTTTCAATTATTGTTGAACATCTGGTTGAATGTCATCTTCGTAACCAGATTGTCTTGGCGTTTGTTTTGGTTTTTCAATTTTCTTATTTCCTTTTTTCATCATTTCGCCAACTTGGTTAGAAGCTGTAAAGGAAGCAACCATATTGTTCAACATATCACTTCCGGCTTGTGGAGAATTTGGAAGAAGAATTAAGTTTGAGTTTGTATCAGATCCGATAGATTGTAAAGTGTCATAATGCTGAGTAACTACAATTAGGGCGGAAGCTTCTTGAGAATTAATTCCAACTTGGTTTAAAACTTCAACACTTTCTACAAGACCTCTTGCAATTTCACGACGTTGATCTGCAATACCTTGACCTTGTAAACGTTTACTTTCTGCTTCGGCTTTTGCTTTTGCAACGATTCTAATTCTTGAACTTTCAGCTTCAAATTCTGCAGCAGTTTTTTCTCTATCTGCAGCATTGATTCTATTCATTGCATTTTTTACTTGAATGTCTGGATCAATATCAGTAACCAAAGTATTGATGATATCATATCCGTATGCAGACATTGCTTCGTTCAATTCGCGTTTTACTGCAACTGCAATATCATCTTTTCTTTCAAAAACATCATCCAATTTTAGTTTCGGAACTTCAGCACGCACCACATCAAATACATAAGAAGTAATTTGATCGTGTGGATATTCTAGTTTATAAAATGCTTCGTATACTTTTTCTTGTATTACTTTGAACTGAACCGAAACTTTCATTTTAATAAAAACGTTGTCTCTAGTTTTAGTTTCAATGATAACATCCAATTGCTGAATTTTAAGATTTACACGCCCGGCCAATCTATCAACCAACGGAATTTTAAGTTGTAATCCTGAATTTCTAACACTCTGAAATTTTCCAAATCGCTCGATAATAACAGACGATTGCTGTTTTACAGTAAAGAAAGACGACATAAAAATGAAGAATGCCAATACTAAAAAGATAATAAATGCTGTACTCATGGTTATTTAGTTTAATTTATGAATTTTGGTAAATTACGAAAATTCTTCTAAATTAAATTTTTTAAGCATTAAAAAAACGCTAACAACATTTTTTAAATGTTACTTAGCGTTTGCTTTTTTTAAACCATTAAGGTATTAAGATAATTAAGTCAAAACTTTGTCAAGACAATTAAGCTTTATGAACTTAAAAAACTTTCCTTTTTTTACCATTAAGTTGGGTTTAATTTTCTTAATATCTTAATGGTAAATTTTTTTTATAAAGTTGAAATTGCTTTCTGGATTCTAGAAATAGTTTCTTCTTTTCCAATGATTTCAACAATGTCAAAAAGGTGAGGACCTTTAAGAGCACCAACCAAACTTAGACGGAAAGGTTGCATTACTTTACCCATTCCGATTTCGTTTTTAGTTAACCAATCTTTTACGATTGCTTCAATATTTGCAGAAGTAAAATCTTCAATATTTTCTAAAACAGAAATCAATTCCTGCATTAAAGTTGGAGTTTCTTCTTTCCAGTTTTTGCTTGCTTTTTCATCGTATGATGTTGGAGATTGGAAAAAGAAATCAGTTAAATCCCAAAATTCTGATACAAAGTTTGCTCTTTCTTTTACAAGTGAAACAATGCGAGTTGTCACTTCGAGCGGAGTCGAGAAGCCTTTTTCTTCTAAAATAGGAGAGAAGGTTTTCGCTAAATCTGCATCATTTTGTTTTACTAAATATTGGTGGTTAAACCATTTGTTTTTTTCTGGATCAAATTTAGCTCCAGCTTTGTGAACTCTGTTCAAGTCAAAAGATTGAGCTAATTCTTCTAAAGAAAATAATTCTTTATCAGTTCCGTCATTCCATCCTAAAAGAGCAAGGAAGTTTACAACTGCTTCCGGGAAAAATCCCTTTTCTCTATAACCAGATGAAACACCTTCTTGAGTTTTCCATTCTAATGGAAATACTGGAAATCCCATTTTATCTCCGTCTCTTTTTGATAATTTTCCATTTCCAACTGGTTTCAAAATCAAAGGTAAATGTGCAAATTCTGGAGCTTCCCAACCAAATGCTTTGTATAATAAAACGTGAAGTGGCATAGAAGGCAACCATTCTTCACCACGAATTACATGTGAAGTTTCCATCAAATGATCATCTACAATATTAGCTAAATGGTACGTTGGCATTCCGTCACTTTTGAACAAAACTTTATCATCCAAAAGATTCGTTTCAAACTTCACATCTCCACGAATGATATCTTTCAAATGTAAAGTTTCATCAACCGGAGTTTTAAAACGGATTACATAATGTTCTCCATTTGCAATTCTTTTAGCAACTTCGTCAGCAGAAATTACCAAAGAAGTATCTAACTTTTCACGATTATGATGATTGTAAATAAATGTTTTTCCTTCAGCTTCGTGTTGTTTTCTATGTGCATCCAAAGCTTCCGGAGTATCAAAAGCATAATATGCCCAACCAGAATTGATCAGCTGATCTGCATATTGCTGATATAAATCTTTACGTTCGCTTTGTCTGTATGGACCAAATTTTTCATTTTTTCCAACCGTTTCCTCAGGAGCAATTCCTAACCATTCAAGAGCTTCCATAATGTAAGCCTCTGCGCCTGGAACAAAACGAGTTTGATCTGTATCTTCAATTCTCAGATAAAAAACACCGTTATGTTTCTTTGCAAATAAATAATTAAATAGGGCAGTACGAACTCCGCCAATATGTAACGGTCCAGTCGGACTTGGTGCAAAACGCACACGAACTTGCTTTGACATTTGTTTAAAATTTTGTTGCAAAGATACGACTTTCAATAAATTCAAATTTTTAAAAATTCCAAATTCCAAACTAGGTGAATCCTTAGAATTTGGAATTTAATTTTTTAGAATTTGAATCTTTATAATTACTACTTTTATAGGTTATAATTAAAACAGATTTATTTTGAAAACATCATCTGCTATATATCAAAAGTTAGAAGCTTTCATTAAGAAATATTATACCAACGAATTGATAAAAGGGATATTACTTTTTACCGGTTTTGGTTTATTGTATTTTCTATTTACGCTTTTTGTAGAGTATTTTCTTTGGCTAAAACCTATAGGAAGAACGTTTCTATTTTGGATATTTATTGCAGTTGAAGTTTTCCTTTTAGTCCGTTTAATTCTGTTTCCATTGTTTAAATTATTTAAACTTCAAAAAGGAATTGATTATACTCAAGCTTCAAAAATTATTGGAAATCATTTCACAGAAGTAAGTGATAAACTGACTAACTTTTTGCAATTGTCTTCTGAAAATAATGCTGAAAGTTCAGAATTGGTTTTAGCTTCAATAGAACAAAAAGCAAATTCTTTGCAACCAATTCCATTTGGAAATGCGATTAATTTTAAAGCAAATAAAAAATATTTGCCATTAGCTTTAGTTCCAATTTTGCTTTTTGCTGTGTTTTATATTTCTGGAAATAGCAATGTAATTTCTCAAAGTTTGAATAGAGTAGTGCATTTCAATTCTGCATTTTTACCACCAGCTCCATTTAAATTTGTGGTTTTGAATTCTAATTTGCAAGCAGAACAAAACAAAGATTTCGTGATCAAAATGGAATCTGTTGGAAACGTTGTTCCAGAAAATGTGATGATTCATATTGGTGATGAAAGCTATTTTATGGAATCTTCTCAACCTGGAAAGTTTGAATTTAAAGTAGAGAAACCAGTTGAGAATATTCAATTTTCTTTTGAAGGAAATTCGGTTATTTCTGAAGAATATGAATTGAAAGTGATCACAGTTCCATCGATTGCAAACTTCGAAATGGTTTTAAATTTTCCTTCTTATCTAAAGAAAAAATCAGAGACAATTCAAGGAACTGGAAACGCAATTGTACCTGAAGGAACCACTGTAACTTGGAAAATGAATACGAAATCTACCCAAGAAGTAGTATGGAAAAGAGATAATGAAGTATTTAAGTTCAATAAGGCCGAAAATGAGTTTAAATTGGCTAAAAATATAAGTCAAAATACCGAATATCAAATACTTACGTCAAATGATAAGGTTAAAAACTACGAAAAACTAGATTATCAGCTGTCTGTGATCAAAGATCAGTTTCCAACCATCAATGTAGGTCCTGCGCCAGACAGTTTGAAGCTTGATAAGAACTATATTCTAGGAAGATTGGGTGACGATTACGGACTTTCGAAATTACAAATTGTATACTACGAACGTAACAAACCACAGTCTGCTAAGCGTGGAAACATTCCTGTAAAGTCTGGAGTATTTGATCAGTTTGTTTTTAATTTTCCGAGTAACCTTCCAGTAGAAGAAGGAGTTTCATACGAATACTATTTTGAAGTTTTTGATAACGATGCACCACACGGATTTAAGTCTACAAAGTCTTCTACGTTTTCAGATCGTGTAGCAACAACAGATGAAATTCAGGATCAGGAATTACAACAGCAAAATCAAAACATCAATAGTTTATCTAAATCTTTGAAGAATCAAACGAAGCAGATTTCAGAAATGGATAAGCTTCAGAATACAGGAAAGGAAAAAGATAATTTAGAGTTTAAAGATCAGCAGAAGATTAACGATTTTATCAAACGTCAGAAACAACAAGACGAAATGATGAAACAATTTTCTGAGAAAATGAATCAGAATTTAAATAAATTCAAAGAGGATAAGAAGGATAAAATTGCCGAAGATTTACAAAAGCGTTTAGATAATGCACAGAAAGATTTAGAAAAGAATCAGAAATTATTAGACGAATTAAAGAACTTAAACGATAAATTAAACAGTGAAGAACTGTTTGATAAGATGGAAAAGTTCAAACAAATCAGTAAAAACCAATCTCGTAATTTAGAACAATTGGTCGAGCTAACCAAACGTTTTTATGTTTCAAAGAAAGCAGAACAAGTTGCAGAGAAATTAAATAAACTGTCAGAACAACAGGAACAGTTATCAAATAAAGAGAAAGAAAATACTAAAGAGAAGCAGGATGAAATCAATAAATCTTTTGATAAGATTCAAGAAGATTTAAAAGATTTGAAAGAGGAAAATAAGACTTTAAAAAAACCTTTAGATATTCCGTCTGATGCTTCAAAAGAGAAAGATGTAGACAATGATTTGAATAAAGCTTCTGAGGAATTGAGTAAAAAGAATACTTCTGGAGCTAAGCCAAAACAGAAAAGTGCGGCTAAGAAAATGAAGTCTATGACTCAGGAAATGCAGAGCGAAATGGAAGGTGGAGAACAAGAACAATTAGAAGAAGATGTTGCAATGCTTCGTCAGATTCTAGATAATCTTTTGGCTTATTCTTTATCACAAGAGGATGTGATGAAACAGTTTAAAGCAATGAAATTAGGTTCTTCAACCTTTACAAAGAATATCAAGATTCAACAGAATTTGAAACAGCAGTTCAGACATGTTGATGATAGTTTGTTTGCCCTTTCATTACGTAATCCAAAGGTAGCTGAAGATGTAACCAAAGAAATTGGGAATGTACAATACAACATGGACAAGGCTATAGAAACCTTAACCGATGTTCAAATTCCAAGAGGAGTTTCACACCAGCAATATGCAGTTTCATCTGCCAATAAGTTAGCGGATTTCTTAAGTGATTTATTGAATAACATGCAGATGTCTATGCCTAAACCGGGAGCTGGAAAACCTAAACCAGTAGACGGACAAGGAATGCAGTTACCAGATATTATTCAGAAACAAAAAGGTCTTGCTGATAAAATGAAAGAAGGAATGAAACCTGGACAGCAACCCGGAGATAAACCTGGAGAGGGTAAAGATGGGAAGTCTGGACAAGGACAAAACGGACAGGGTAAAGATGGTCAGGGCAAGGAAGGGCAAGGAAATAAAAGTGGCGATAAAGGCAATTCTGGTAAAGATGGAAAGAATGGAAAAGGGGAGAAGAACGGTAATGAAGGAAAAGATGGAGAAGGCGACGCAGAAGCAATAATGGAAATATACAAAGAGCAAGTTAAGCTTCGTGAAGCACTTCAAAAAGAATTAGCGAAGAAAGGTTTAGATACTCAAGGCAGATCTATTATTGATCAAATGAAACAATCTGAAAAGCAGATTTTGAATAAAGGATTTAAGAATGAGAACCTGCAACGTATTCTTAATATCCAGCAAGAATTATGGAAATTGAACAATGCAGTTCAGCAACAAGGACAAGATACACAAAGACAATCTGAAACAAATAAGGCAGAGTTTACAAATCGTTCCAATGCTTTACCAAGTTCACTATTGGAATATTTAAACAGTGTGGAGATATTAAACAGACAATCACTACCTTTGCGCTCGAATTTTAATCAAAAAGTTCAAGAATACTTTAATACAAAATGATAAATTTTAATTACGAAACAGATTTTACTTTAGGAGACGAGCAGGCTTTTAGTGACTGGTTAAGTGCTGTAATTGTTTCTGAAGGAAAGAATGAAGGCGAGATAAACTACATATTTTGTGACGATGAATATCTTCATAAAATCAATGTTGAATATCTAGATCATGATACTCTTACTGATATTATCAGTTTTGATTATACAGTTGGTAACGAGTTAAATGGCGATATTTTTGTTTCTGTAGAACGTGTTGCAGACAATGCAAAAGACTTCAAAGTTTCATTTGCCGAAGAACTTAAAAGAGTGCTGTCTCATGGTATACTACATTACTGTGGATATAAAGATAAGACAGATGAAGATGCTCAATTAATGAGGGCTAAGGAAGAGGAGAAGATGAAGATGTTTCACGTGGAACAGTAGTTAAACATCTTAAAAAAAAAAAAAAAATAATCTATGTTCCACGTGAAACGTTTTAGATTTTAAATTTTATAACGTTCCACATGAAACATATTAGAAGAAAGTAAAAGAATTTTATAACGTTCCACGTGGAACGTTAAAGTAAAGAATTTGAATAAAAGATTAAATCGTTCCACGTGGAACGATTTTTTAAGTTTGAGTTTAAAAGAAAAAGAATAAGATGTTTCACGTGGAACATGATTTTAAAATGGTCTTTGAAGTTTAGAATAGAAGTTTAGAATGGAAGTTTAGAATGGAAGTTTAGAATGGAAGTTTAGAATGGAAGTTTAGAATGGAAGTTTAGAATGGAAGTTTAGAATGGAAGTTTAGAATGGAAGTTTAGAATGGAAGTTTAGAATGGAAGTTTAGAATGGAAGTTTAGAATGGAAGTTTTTTAAAATGTTTCAAGCGAAATATTTTTGAAGATTTCAGTTTAAAGATTTTAGTTTAAAGATTTCAGTTTGAAGATTTCAGTTTGAAGATTTCAGTTTGAAGATTTCAGTTTGAAGATTTCAGTTTGAAGATTTCAGTTTGAAGTTTGAAGTTTTCAGTTTGAAGTTTGAAGTTTGAAGTTTGAAGTTTTGAAGATTCCAGTTTGAAGATCCTAGTTTGAAGATCCTAGTTTGAACTTGGAACTTGAAACCTCAAACTTGAAACAAAAAAAATATACGTTCCACGTGGAACAAGAAAAATATAAAAGTAATTCTAGAAACCGCGTTAGCGGTTTTTGGAGAATAATAAAACAAAATGTTTTTAGAAGAATACGATGTTATTGTGGTTGGTGCTGGCCATGCTGGTTCTGAAGCTGCGGCTGCGGCTGCAAATTTGGGGTCGAAAACTTTATTGGTTACAATGAGTTTGCAAAACATTGCACAGATGTCATGTAATCCTGCGATGGGTGGAATTGCGAAAGGACAGATCGTTCGTGAAATTGATGCACTTGGTGGATATTCAGGAATTGTTTCAGATCGTACGGCAATTCAATTTAAGATGTTGAATAAATCGAAAGGACCTGCAATGTGGTCGCCGAGAGTTCAAAGTGACAGAATGCGTTTTGCAGAAGAATGGCGAATGATGTTGGAGGCTACTCCAAATCTTGATTTTTATCAAGAGATGGTAAAAGGGTTGATTATCGAAGACGGAAAGATAAAAGGAATTAGAACTTCGCTTGGTGTGGAGATTCGTTCCAAATCTGTGGTTTTGACAAACGGTACTTTTTTAAATGGTTTGATTCATATCGGAGAAAAACAATTCGGAGGTGGTAGAGCAGGAGAAAGTGCTGCAACCGGAATTACCGAAGATTTGATTAAAGCAGGTTTTGAAGCTGGAAGAATGAAAACGGGAACGCCACCTCGAGTAGATGGACGTTCTTTAGATTATTCTAAAATGAATGAAGAAAAAGGAGATGCAAAGCCAGATAAGTTTTCTTATTCAGATATGACTTCTCCGTTAACGCATCAGCGTTCTTGTTACATGACATATACGTCTTTGAATGTTCACGATATTTTGAGAGAAGGTTTTGATCGCTCTCCAATGTTCAATGGAAGAATCAAAAGTTTAGGACCAAGATACTGTCCATCGATTGAAGATAAAATAAATCGTTTTGCAGATAAAGAGCGTCACCAATTATTTGTTGAACCAGAAGGATGGAATACATGTGAAGTTTACGTAAATGGATTTTCAACTTCTCTTCCAGAGGATATCCAATTCAAAGCGCTTCGTTCTGTAGCAGGTTTTGAAAATGTAAAATTTTTTAGACCTGGTTATGCAATCGAATATGATTTCTTTCCTCCAACTCAATTGAAACATACTTTGGAAACGAAGTTAGTTGAAGGACTATATTTCGCTGGACAAATTAACGGAACAACCGGATATGAAGAAGCAGCTTCTCAAGGTTTGATGGCAGGTATTAATGCACACTTGAAAGTGCATGAAAAAGATCCATTGATTTTAAAACGTGATGAAGCATACATTGGAGTTCTAATTGATGACTTGATTACGAAAGGAACGGAAGAACCATATCGAATGTTTACCTCAAGAGCAGAGTATAGAACTTTGTTGCGTCAAGATAATGCCGATTTCAGATTGACTCCAATGTCATATGAAATTGGTCTAGCTTCTGAAGATCGTTTGCGAAGAATGGAAAAGAAATTGAACGAGTCTGAAAAGATGGTTCAATTTTTTAAAGAAACAAGTGTTACAATTGCAGAAACTAACCCGATTTTGGAAGCAAAAGAATCTGCACCGATTTCGCAGGGAGATAAAATGTTTAAAATCTTTTCTCGTCCGCAAATTGAATTGGAAGATATGTTGAAGTTTGAAAAAGTTTCGGCTTACATCGAAGAGAATGATTTGGATGAAGAAATTGTAGAGCAAGCCGTAATTCAAGTAAAATATTCTGGTTATATCGAAAAAGAAAGAAATAATGCAGATAAGTTGAATCGCCTGGAAGAAGTAAAAATTCCAGACAATTTTGATTATAACAAAATAAAATCAATGTCTATTGAAGCCAAACAGAAATTAAGCAAGATTCGTCCTGTAACCATTTCTCAAGCTTCAAGAATAAGCGGGGTATCACCAAGTGATATTTCCGTGCTTTTGATTTATATGGGAAGATAAAAAAGTTTGCAGTCTCAGTTTTAAGCTTCCAGTTTTTACTGTGACTAAAAACTTTTAAATGTTCCACGTGAAACTATATTGCTTTTAGGTTTTTATTTCAGAATCGAGAATAAATCTAGAATCTAAAGTCTGAAATCTAAAATTGTTTCTGTTCCACGTGAAACCTTTTGCTGAAACAAGAATGATTTTTTTGAAATAATTTGAATTATTAGCCGTTTCAGATGGAAAGAAAATCAGAATTGAAAAGGATATTATTTTGCATAGAGGATGAATAAAGTAGATTTGTAATTGTATTGAATTATCAATTTTGAAGAAATCACAAAGAGTTTTAGAAGAATAAAAGAAAAAACAAAAATCCTAAAAGCGATAAATTTCGTTTTTAGGATTTGCTATAAATTAAACCCAATATCTATAAAATTAAAAAATGAACGTTTTAAATAAAAAACACTTTCTTACGGTAAAAGACCATTCTGTTTCAAAAGAAATTTTTGATTTGTATTACGATGAAGAATTAGATATGCTAATTACTTCTCCACAGCCTGAACTTCAAAATTTAGGTAAATATTACGAAAGCGAAGATTATATTTCGCATACAGACAATAAACGTTCGTTATTTGAAAAAGCCTATCATTTCGTAAAAAATATTGCACTTAAGAATAAATTGAATTTAATCAATAGCCAGCAACCGAAAAAAGGAAAACTTTTGGATATTGGAGCTGGAACAGGTGATTTCCTTTTAACAGCAAAAAATGACGGTTGGGAAACAATTGGAGTAGAACCGAGCGATCGTGCTAAAAATATTGCTAAAGAAAAAGGAATTTCATTTGTAGAAGAAATTAGCGCTTTAGAAAGTAATTCTTTGGATGTAATTACCATGTGGCATGTTTTGGAACACGTTCCAAATTTAGAACATCAGATCCAAGAATTAAAGCGTTTATTAAAACCAACTGGAACATTAATTGTTGCGGTTCCAAACTACAAATCATTTGATGCCGGGCATTATGAAACTTTTTGGGCTGCTTATGATGTGCCAATTCATTTTTGGCATTTTTCGAAAAAATCAATCCAATTGCTTTTTGAAAGAGTAGATATGAAATTAGAAAAAATACTTCCAATGAAGTTCGATTCGTTTTATGTGAGCCTTTTATCAGAAAAATACAAAACCGGAAAGATGAATTATATCAAAGCTTTCTTCATAGGTTTAAAATCAAACTGGAAGGCAAGAAGCTCAAAGGAATACTCATCTCATATTTACGTTTTGAAAAACAAGTAAAAATTAAAGAATCATTCTAAAGCCGTTTTGTCTCTAAAAGACAAGATGGCTTTTTTAGCTAATCCAAAAACAAGACAAAAAACATCCAAAATATAGCGATAACATTGGTTTATGGCTATATTTTTTACTATAAATAAAAACAATATCATAAAATTTACGCATTTTTTAAACTTTATGTTGATGCTATTGATTTTTTTATATTTTTGTCTTCAATACTTAAAAAAATAGAATTATTAAAAATGAAAAAAGCATTAGTTATTATCGCACTTTCAGTTTTCGCAGTTTCTTGTAACAAAACAGCAGAGGTAAAGGAAGTAAAAACAGCTTACGTGGATACTTCGGTTTTGATGAAAGAATACACTGAGGCAAAAGATTTAGAGGCAAAGTACAAAGCTCAAGCGGAAGAAAAAGGGAGACAATTACAAGCTGAGATTTCACGTTTTAAACAAGACGCTGCTAATTTTCAAAGTCAGGCACAAGCAAACGGTCAAGCTTGGGCACAGCAAAGAGGTGCTGAATTGCAAAAAAGAGAGCAGCAGTTAGGTTATGCACAACAAGCATTAGCTCAACAGTTACAACAAGAAAGTGGTGTTGAAATGGATTCTCTTGTTAGTGGAGTTAAAAAATTCATTAAAGATTACGGAAAGAAAAACGGTTACTCTTACATCTACGGAACAGGAGATGCTGCAACAATTTTGTATGCTGAAGAGAAATACGATATCACAAAAGAAATTATCAAAGCTTTAAATGATAAATACAAAGCAGAGCCAAAAGCAGATGCAAAACCAGCAGCTGAAACAAAAGAAGGCGAAGCAAAAAAATAAAAAACTACCAAACTAACTAAATTACTGAAAACCTAAATCCACTAAGATTTAGGTTTTTTCTTTTTATAAAAATGCGGTAATTTTATTTCTTTAATACAAGCCCAATGCAGAACGTTTCAGAAGCGGCAGCTTATACTTTACAATTCATCAATCAGACTCAGAAATCTATTTTCCTTACGGGAAAAGCAGGTACTGGAAAAACCACGCTTTTACGCGAAATTATCGCGACCACGCATAAAAATACGGTGGTCGTTGCACCTACGGGAATTGCAGCTCTGAATGCTGGTGGCGTAACCATTCATTCCATGTTTCAACTTCCGTTTTCTGCGTTTATTCCATCATATGATGTGAGCGCGCAGTTTACGGAAACGGTAAAGTTTGAAAACAAAGAATCGTTGCGTCGTCATTTCAAAATGAATAACGTCAAGCGAAATGTAATCAAAAACATGGAGCTTCTGGTTATTGATGAAGTCAGTATGCTTCGCGCCGATTTGCTTGATGCAGTCGATTTCATGATGCAGACCGTTCGTAGAAATACTCATCCGTTTGGTGGAGTCCAGGTTTTGTTTATTGGAGACTTGCTTCAGTTGCCGCCGGTTATTCGCGATGAAGAATGGCGAACGCTGAAAAACTATTATCGCGGAAAGTTCTTTTTTCATTCACATGTTCTCCAAACATATCCGCCAATTTATATCGAATTGTCAAAAATTTACCGACAGACAGACGATGCTTTTATTTCGGTTTTGAACAATTTAAGAAATAACCAGATCACTCCAGAGGACATAACTATTCTAAATCAGTATGTTAAGCCAGATTTTGACTTTAAAGAGAACAAAGGTTATATCACTCTAACAACCCATAATGCCAAAGCTGATTCTATCAACTCGCAGTCAATCAATGATTTATATGGAAAAGAGTACATTTATACGCCATTTGTAGTGGGCGATTTTCCTGAAAAGATATTTCCAGTTGAAGAAGAACTGAAATTGAAAGTTGGCGCGCAGATCATGTTCGTCAAAAACGATTTGTCTTTTGAGAAAAGATATTTTAACGGAAAAATGGGCATAATCAAATCGCTTTCTGATGAAGAAATCTTTGTTCACTTTCCAGAAGAGAACATGACATTGGAAGTTGAAAAGTACGAATGGAAAAATATCCGCTACAAAGTCAACGAACAAACCAAAGATATTGAAGAGGAGGTTTTAGGAACTTTTGCGCATTACCCGATCAAGCTGGCGTGGGCGATTACGGTACACAAAAGCCAAGGTTTAACTTTTGACAAAGCAGCGCTCGATGTATCGCAAGTTTTTCTGCCCGGGCAAGCCTATGTAGCACTTTCGCGTTTGCGTTCCTTAAATGGGCTTATTTTGCTTTCTCCGATGCAGATGAATGGTATTTCGAATGATCAAGATGTGATGGATTATGCTTTGAATCGGGCAACAGAACAGGATTTACAAAATTCTCTTCATTTCGAAACCAAAAATTTTATTCATAACTATTTGGTTAACAGTTTTAATTGGGGTGAATTGGCGCAAGAATGGCGAAATCATCGTTTCAGTTATAACGAAAATGCGGCAGGTTCCGAAAAAACGAAACATGCGGTTTGGGCTCATAAACGGATGGAAATTATGGAGCAGCTTTTAGATCCTTCGCAGAAATTCATTTCTCAACTCAATAAAATTTTCATTAAAGAAACGGTCGATCTGTTTTTTGTGAAAGAAAGGGTAGAAGCGGCCTACGATTATTTTTTCAAACCAATGGACAAATTGGTTGATGATCTAATTTATAAAATGGCTGAAATTCAAAAATTTAAAAAAGTAAAAGAGTTCTATGAAGAACTTAATTTTTTAGAAGATCTCCAGACAAAAGCCGTTTTGAGATTGATGAAAGCCAAGTTATTGATTGAAGTTGTTGTGGCCGGTGAAGAAATCAGTAAAGAAAAGCTTTCGTCGCCAAATATTAAAAATTATAAAATCAACAAGGCGGAAAGAATCCGAGAAGAGCTTAAAACGACAAATGCAGACATTTTTAGAACAGAAGAGCCTGTTGTTCGATACAAATCAGCTAAAGCGGAAAAAAATGAGCTTAAAACGGCTAAAAAAACGACAGTCGAAGAAACATATGATTTGTGGATGGAGAAAAATTCGGTTGAAGATATTGCGAGAATGCGTAAATTGAATGTTCAAACAATCGAAGGGCATTTGATTAGACTTATTCAAGCGAAGAAAATTGAAATCACTGATGTTTTGCCTTATGATAAAATTTTGGCTTTGCGTGAGGCGTTTCAGTTTTATCAGGAAGAATCTTTGAGTCCTTTGAAAGAAAAATATGGAGATGAATTTACATGGGACGAATTGAAAATGTTCAAAGCGAGCATAAATTGATTTTTTGGAGCGTCCTACGTGAAACAGTGTTTTCATTTTTTCAAAATTCTAATTACTAACATATTAAATTATTTCTGATATGAAAATGTTTAAATTATTGCTAACAATTTTGGTTTTTAGTTCTTCGTTTCTGAATGCGCAAGATTTGAAACCAGAATACCAAAAATTCATTTCGAAATTTATTCTTGAGGTAAAAAGCAACGATAAAGAAGCAATTGCAAATCGAGTAAAATTTCCGTTCAAACGTGAATATCCAATTCCGCCAGTAAAAGACAAAGCTGATTTTATAAAAAGATACAATCAAATTTTTGATAAAGTTTTGATTGAAAAAATTGTAAAATCAAATCCAGCAAAAGATTGGTCAGAAGTGGGCTGGAGGGGAATTATGCTTAATCAAGGTGATTTGTGGATCGATACGGATGGAAGAATCATCAGTATAAATCACCAGTCTGAGGAAGAATTGAAATTGAAAAATTCAAAGATTTCAGAACAGAAAAAAAATGTAAATCCGTCACTATCAAATTTTAAAGAACCTGTCGCAATTCTTGAAACCTCTAAATTCAGAATTCGAATTGATGATTTGGGAAATGATAACTATCGATATGCATCATGGTCTCTGAACCAGAAGATGACTGACAAACCAGATCTAGTAATTGAAAAAGGAACTTTTCATGCTGATGGAACTGGTGGGAATCATCATTACGAATTTAAAAAAGGTAATTTCAGATATGAATGTCATTTCATTGTTTTGGGTGAAAAAGGTTCAGCTCCTGCGATGCTGATTGTTTATCAGTCAGAAAAAGAAATTTTATCTCAGGATGCAAAAATTGTTTCACGATAAACAGTGAAGGATAAGAGAGATACAAAAAAATCCCGTTCTTTTGAAACGGGATTTTTTTTGATTTATAGATTTTCGACTAGAATCCAGGCTTGTGGATTTTCGCCTTTTTGTATTTCTTTTTGAGCTTGTTCAGCTTCTTTCATAGTAGCGTAACTTCCGTACAAAACAGGAAATAAGCCATGTTTGTTTTCTTTCAGCATTCTAGCTTTGAAACCGTCTTTAATGAGTTGATTGTAAGCTTTTCTAGCATTAGCTTCACTTCTGAAAGCACCAGCCATAATATGATAAGGCATTGTTGTTTCAACAGTTTCAACTTTAGCAGAATCAACAGAAAGTGTCACAGCTGGAAGCGGACTTTTAATGAAGAAAGTTGCTTCTTGAATTTTGTTCTGTACTTTTTTCTGAACCGCTTGTTCTACAACAAGTGTTTGGTTATCGATTTGATTTTGATATAATGGGTAACCAATGCTTCCTGTAATTCCAAGTCCCAGAACTAGAATTGCTGCATAACGCAAGAACGGGTTTGAAGATTTAGTTTCTTCTTCGTTTTCGTATAATAAAACAGCATCTTTTTCTTTTGCCGCAATCTTTTCGATTTTTTTCTCAAAAGCCTCTTTTTTCACCATCGGAGAAACGAAAGGGCTTAATCCAAAAGAAGTTGCCAGATAATTGGTTTGGTCGTTTGGTTTAAAAACAATATTGCTTTCAGAATTTAAACGTAGTTCTCCAATGTTTTTTAAAAGAATTACGCCTTCTTCTTCCAATGTTTTTTTCCAGTTCAAAACCTCAAATGCAATTGCGCTTACAGCAAAACCATAAGATGTTTTTTCTGCTTGTGCAATATGATTTGCCAATAATCCGTCATTGTTTTTTATACGGCTGTTGAAAGAAATGGTTTTTTTTGGAGGAAAAAACGAATTAGTGCTTTCATTTAGCTGCGCCGAATGTGTTTCGGTTAAAAATGCACCAAATCCTGGAACCGTTACACACTGATAACGATACAATAACTGTGAGATATATACTTCGATTTTCATGTTAACAAAGTTAGCCAACGCGTATAGTTATCAAAATTTTATTCACAATTTTTATTAACAATTCAGAATTATTTTTATACAATTCGTTTTCAATTAATTACACTAACTATTACGCACTTTAAGAAATGTTTCTATAATTTATTTTTAAATTTTATTAATAAATTACTTTGTTTTATAGATATTTGCCCTCCAAAAGAAGTAGGTTTATTTTTTCTATTTTACATAATGTTATATGCAATGACCGATCAGGAATTATTTAGTTTACTTGCCTTATTAAAGGTTGATGGAGTGGGAGATATAATGGGCAAGAAATTGCTTAATTCGTTTGGCGATGCTTCTGCCATTTTTAAAGCTAAGAATTCTGATTTGGCAGCTGTTGACGGAATCGGATCTGTTTTGATTAAGAATCTTAAGGATAAAACTATTTTCGAAAAAGCCGACAAGGAATTGTCATTTATAAAAAACAGCAATATTCAGGTTTCTTTTTTCCAGGATGAAAACTATCCAGAAAGACTTAAGCATTGTTTCGATGCTCCAATTCTAATTTTTACCGCGGGTAATCTTGATTTCAAGAAAAAAAGATTAATTAGTATTGTTGGCACTAGACAGATTACCTCTTACGGAACAGATTTCTGTAAAAAACTCATAGAAGATTTAGCTCCGTTAGATCCTGTTATCGTTAGTGGTTTTGCTTATGGAGTTGATATTGTAGCACATCAGGCATCGATGGATCATGACTTGCAAACTGTTGCCGTGCTGGCTCATGGATTGAATCAGATTTATCCGCGAACGCATAAAAAATACATGGCAAAAATGGAAGAGAATGGTGGATTTATAACGGAGTTTTGGAGCGATTCGAATCCTGATAAAGAGAAGTTTGTTCGTCGAAATCGCATCGTGGCTGGAATGACAGAAGCAACAATTGTCATAGAATCTGCCGATAAAGGCGGTTCGTTAATTACTGCAAATATGGCCAACGAGTATAATCGTGATGTCTTTGCTGTGCCTGGAAGGGTGACAGATAAGTACAGTCAAGGTTGTAATAATTTGATTAAAACGCAGAAAGCTAATCTATTAACAAGTGCTGCAGATTTAATCTATATGCTGAATTGGGATATTAAAGAAAAGCCGAAAAATATTCAGAAACAGCTTTTTATTGATTTAGAACCTCAAGAACAAAAGGTTTATGATTTTCTTCAAAAAAATGGGAAAGAATTATTAGATATCATTTCAATTGAATGCGAAATCCCAATTTTCAAGCTGTCTGGGATTTTGATTGGTATGGAATTAAAAGGCGTTATTAGACCACTTCCGGGAAAACTTTTTGAATCAATTTAACGCAGAAAATCCTATATATTATTTTCTTGTAAAATGTTTGTACAATCGATATAGAATATAAATCACCACTAAGCCGAATAGTATATTCAAGACTTGAAATAGATATGGCGGAACGTTATAATCTTCAATATACTTATCCATTTTTTGTTTTTAAATGATTAATATACATGAAGTTACAAAAAAATAATTAAAATCAATGTTAAAAGAAAAACGCTGACCAAATTTAAAATGATCAGCGTTTCTTTAAAAGATAGTTTTTGAATTATTTTTCAAATCCTAAAACTTCTCTAACTTTTGCTAAAACACCATCAGCAATTACAGAAGCTTTTGCAGCGCCCTTTTTCAATAAAGCGTCTACTTCTTCAAGGTTGTTGATATAGTAATTGTATTTTTCTCTTTCAGTTTTGAATTTTTCTGTAATCAATTCAAACAAAGCTTGTTTGGCATGACCATAACCGTAGTTCCCACCTAAATAATTTGCTCTCATTTGAGCAGTCTGCTCTTCGTTTGCTAAAAGAGAATAAATTGCAAATGCATTACAAGTATCTGGATTTTTTGGCGCTTCAAGCGGGGTACTGTCAGTTTCGATACTCATTACTTGTTTGCGTAAAGCTTTATCGTCCAAGAAAATGTTTATTATATTATTGGCAGATTTACTCATTTTTCCGCCATTTGTTCCAGGAATCAGCATAATGTTTTCCTGAATTTTTGCTTCAGGAAGAACAAATGTTTCACCCATTTGGTGGTTAAAACGTGATGCTACATCACGAGTAATTTCTAAATGCTGCAATTGATCTTTTCCAACAGGAACAAATTCAGCATCGTACAATAAAATATCGGCCGCCATCAACATCGGATAGGTGAAAAGTCCCGCGTTAACATCGTCTAAACGATCAGCTTTATCTTTGAAAGAATGAGCTAAAGTCAATCTTTGAAACGGAAAAAAACAGCTTAAGTACCAAGTCAATTCAGTAGTCTGAACCACATCAGATTGTCTGTAAAATGTAACTTTTTCAGGATTTAAACCACAAGCAAGCCAAGCCGCAGCTGTGCTATAAGTATTTTCTCTTAAAGTCTTTCCATCTTTAATCTGAGTAATTGAATGCAAATCGGCAATAAACAAATAAGATTCATTTGCTGGATCATTTGATAATTCGATTGCCGGAATAATTGCTCCTAATAAATTTCCTAAATGCGGTGTTCCTGTACTTTGAACACCAGTAAGTATTTTTGCCATTCTCGTTTTTTTCTTAATTGCAAAGTTCGGGAAGTTTTTTATAACCGCAAAGTTCATAAGGATTTTGGTTAAAGTTTTACCAATTTACTGTATGTTTTTTAACGCAAAGTGCGCAAAGGTTTTTCGCAAAGGAAATAAGCTTATTTCTGAAAGAACCGCTTTGCTGTAAGTTCACAAAGCTTCATCTTAAGCAAAATAATCTTTTATGCGTAAGTATTATTGTTAGAATTGAAAAATAGGAAAATATTTATAAATTTGATTTTTGAATATGACAGAAAACGAAATATCAAATATTATAATTGGCCTTGCTATAGATGTCCATAAAAAACTCGGACCAGGTTTATTGGAAAATGTTTATAAGGAATGTTTGTTTTATAAAATTAAACAAAGAGGACTTCTTGTAGAAAAAGAGAAAGCTTTGCCATTAGTTTTTGAAGAAGTTCAACTTGATTGCGGATATCGGATTGATTTGCTTGTAGAGAACAAATTCCTAATTGAAATCAAAAGTGTTGAATCATTAACTGTTAATCATTTAGCACAAACATTAACCTATTTAAGAGTAGGAAATTTTAAACTTGGCTTGCTCATAAATTTCAGTGAAAGTTTATTAAAAAATGGTATTAGAAGAGTTGCTAATAATTTATAGATAAAGCTTTGCGAACTTATAGCAAAGCAAATTTTCACATTTATTGCTTTAAAAACTTTGCGAAAATACTTTGTGAGCTTTGCGTTAAAAGAAGCCTTACACTAGAAAAAAAATCTTGTTTAGAATTCATTTCTGTTTTCTTACATTTGAAGCTATGAAAATATTTAAAATTGCTTTTTGGATTCTTTGGAGAGTTTGGTTTTATGTCTTGATGGCGATTCCAATACTCATTATGTTGCCTTTTTTGCTTATTTCTATCCTCTCTGAGAAAGGATATCCGTATTTCTTTAAAATGGCCCGCATTTGGGCTAAATTTATCCTTTTCGGAATGGGTTTCTATTACACCGTAAAACGCGAACAGAAGCTCATTAAAGGGAAAAGTTATATGATTGTGGCTAATCATACCTCAATGACTGATATTATGCTGATGCTGGCACTTGTAAAAAATCCGTTCGTTTTTGTTGGAAAGAAAGAATTGGTGAAGATTCCGCTTTTTGGATTTTTTTACAAACGCACTTGTATTTTGGTTGACAGAAGTTCTTCTAAAAGCAAAAATGAAGTATTTAAAAGAGCTCAAAATCGTCTTAACCAAGGTTTGAGTATTTGTATTTTTCCGGAAGGGGGAGTTCCAGATGACGAAAGCATTTTGCTGGATGAGTTTAAAGATGGTGCATTTAGATTGGCAATAGATCATCAGATTCCGATTGTGCCAATTGTTTTTCCGGACAATAAGGAGCGTTTTTCATATACGTTTATGAGCGGAAGTCCTGGTAAAATGCGAGCTCGAATTTTGCCGTTTGTAGAAACAAAAGGTTTGACAAGCGATAACCGAAAAGAGTTACGAGACCAAGTTAGAAATATGATTTACAATGGTTTGATCGATTTTCAGAAATAAACATAAAAACATTATGTAAAATACAAAATCCGGCAGATTAATTTATCTGCCGGATTTTCTTTGAATTAAAAACCCCTATTTTTATTCAAAAGTTATTATCTGTGAATTATCTTTTCTGAAATAAAACGCAATACTTTCTTAAATTTTAATTTGGTTTTTCTTCGGTTTTTATTGTACAACAATTCTATTTTTTCTTTCATGATTAAAAATATTAATGGTTGATAATAAAGAGTTTGGTTATTAACTCAAGTTAATTTCACATTATTATAGATACAGAAAATTTAAAAAGGTTGCGTTAGAATTTTAATTAAAACAGAATTTTTTGATAAAAACCCGCTAGTTTAAACAACTAACGGATTTTTTTACTCAAATAACCAATCAACGTAAATTCTAAAAAAAACTCCAATTGATATATGGCAGTACCAATTACAAACTGCTTTTTTCTAATAGATGGCGGTTTAGTAAAAAGGTTGCGTAGAAATTTAATTTTTTTTCATAATAAAAAAGCCGAGTGATTTTTGTGTAATCACTCGGCTTTTAAAGTGTCTTTTTTAGACTTATTTTTTAGGCATTAGCCAATTCTTTCATGTGTTCTTTAATCTTAACTTCTAGTTCTTCAGCAAGTTCTGGATTATCCTTAATTAAAGTTTTAACAGCATCACGTCCTTGTCCTAGTTTTGTGTCGCCGTAGCTAAACCAAGATCCTGCTTTTTTAACAATGTCAAATTCAACAGCTAGGTCTAAGATTTCACCAGTTTTAGAAACTCCTTCTCCGTACATAATGTCAAACTCGGCAGTTTTAAATGGCGGTGCTACTTTGTTTTTAACAATTTTAACTTTAGTTCTGTTACCAATTACGTTTTCACCATCCTTAATTTGAGCAGAACGACGAATATCTAAACGTACAGAAGCGTAAAATTTAAGTGCGTTACCCCCGGTTGTAGTTTCTGGATTTCCGAACATAACACCGATTTTTTCACGAAGCTGGTTGATGAAGAAAACTGTACAATTTGTTTTGCTGATAGTTCCAGTAAGTTTTCTTAAAGCTTGAGACATCAAACGTGCATGAAGACCCATTTTTGAATCTCCCATTTCGCCTTCAATCTCACTTTTTGGAGTTAAAGCCGCAACAGAGTCAATTACAACGATGTCTATAGCTCCAGAACGAATAAGGTTTTCAGCAATTTCTAAAGCTTGTTCTCCGTTGTCTGGCTGAGAGATGATTAAGTTCTCAATATCAACATTTAATTTCTCTGCGTAATTTCTATCAAAAGCATGTTCGGCATCGATAAAAGCAGCAATACCACCTGCTTTTTGAGCTTCTGCAATGGCGTGAAGCGTCAAAGTTGTTTTTCCAGAAGATTCTGGACCATATATTTCAATAATTCTTCCTTTTGGATATCCGTTTACTCCAAGAGCTAAGTCTACACCTAGTGAGCCAGAAGAAATCGTTTCTACCTCTACAATGGCTCTGTCGCCCATTTTCATTACGGTTCCTTTTCCGTAGGTTTTATCAAGTTTATCAAGCGTTAATTGTAGTGCTTTTAATTTGGCTTCTTTCTCTGAACTCATTTTTTTTAATATCTAAATTATTATTTTGTCTTTTTGGATAAATATAAGAAAAATCTTCTATATTTTTATTAATCAGTTTTATAATTTGTAAAATTACTTCTTTTTTTGAAGTTTGATTGTTCCAAATTGTCACAAAATTGTTCTATACAAATAAAGCCTTTAATTCAGTCGCGTCGGTTGGTTTTATTTTTCCGGCCAGCAGTAAACTCAATTGTTTACGACGAAGCGCAGCATCAAATCGCTGAATTTCTAATTCGGTTTCAGGTACAATTGCTGGAACTTCAACTGGTCTTCCGGTGTCGTCTACGGCAACGAAAGTATAAATTGCTTCGTTGGCTTTAGTTCTGTTTCCAGATTCGCGGTCTTCTACCCACACGTCAATAAAAACTTCCATTGAACTTTTGAATGATCTAGAAACCTTTGCTTCTACGGTTACAACGCTTCCAAGCGAAATGGCTCTGTTAAAAGCAACGTGATTTACAGATGCCGTTACTACGATTCGGCGAGAATGCCTGCGGGCCGCAATACTTGCCGCACGATCCATTCTGGCTAATAACTCACCGCCAAAAAGATTGTTTAAAGGATTTGTTTCGCTCGGTAAAACTAAATCAGTTAAAATAGTTAGGGATTCTGAAGGATGTTTTGGATTCATTTTTTATAATAATTTTTTTTAATGCCACTCCCGAAAACCCATCGGGATTACAATTCACATAGATTTTCAATCTATAAAATCTGAGGCTTTTTTTTAAACTTTAGTTGAATTAATTCAACCAATAAACAGCCATTACAGCTGGTATAAAATATATAACAATGGTTCTCGCACCATCGTAATCTTTTGCAAGTCTTTGTCCGAAAAGCATCATTAGTAAACAGATACAAGAAAAGATAGCTCCATAAAAACCAAATTCTCTGCCATTATTTGTAAACAATTGAATTGCGCCCACAACACATAAAATTCCAGAAATCAATTCTAAAATCAATAAATGTAAAAGGGCAAGCGGAACTTGATTTTTTAAAGGCGTTTTGGCAAAATGTTCTTTTAGCCAGGTGACATTATCTTTCCAGTAAAAAATCTTTTCGTAACCGGATTGTAGAAAAGTTAAAGCTAGAAAAGCCAAAAGCAAAATTGAGGCAACATTGTTCATTATGAATTATTTTTTATGAATTAAACGAGTCAATTTGATCGATAAATCGGTAAGGATAATTTTTGCATTTCCATTTCTTTCAATATGATACATAGCATCTGAAAGTTCTTTGAATATTTCGTGAATATTATTTCCGTTTACGAAAGGAGCAAAATTCTCTAATTTAAATTTATCCACTTTTGGTTCGATATAAACTAAATCTTGTGCCTGATAATTTAGCATAAGAGCTTGTCGAAACATTTCAATACAATATTGAATAAATTTTTTCTGGCTTTCGCGTCCCAGCGCAGCAATCTGTTCGCTCCAAGAAATTAAATCCTGAATGGCTGCGGCATTTCCTTTTGCCCTAAAAGCAGCACGAACCCAGTTGACAAACCATTGTTCGAACGGAAGATCGTCATCATCTTCTTTTAACAAGTGCAATGCTTTATTAAAGTTCCCTTGAGCTTGATGCGCAATTTTTTTGGCTAATCCCGCATCTATGTTTTCTTGGCTAACTAAAGCGTCGGCAATAACTTTTTCTGGAAGCCCGCTAAAGTGGATCACTTGGCATCTTGAACGGATGGTTTGTATAATATCTTCTTCATTTTCAGAAATGAGAATAAACATCGTTTTGTCTGATGGTTCTTCGAGAAGTTTCAAAAGTTTGTTGGAGGCTGCGATATTCATTTTATCAGCCATCCAGATAATCATAATCTTATAGCCGCCCTCGTAAGATTTTAGCGAAAGCGATTTTAAAACTTCTTGTGCATCTTCTACACGAATTTCCCCTTGTTTGTTTTGAACACCGAGAATTTTGTACCAATCGAACAAACCGCCGTAAGGCATTTCTTGAATAAAGCTTCGCCAATCCTGAATAAAATCTAAACTTTTTGGTTTTGTTTTTACGTCTTCGGTTGTAACGGTTGGGTAAATAAAATGCAGATCGGGATGAGAGATGTTATCAAACTTTAGATTGCAAGAATCATTTCCGTTTGAATTTTCATTACCGGTATTGCCACATAAAATATATTGGGCATAAGCAATGGCAGTTATTAATGTGCCGCTTCCTTCTGGGCCAACGAATAATTGAGCATGAGGAATTCTACCAGAAGCAGCACTTTTTATCAAGTGGCTTTTGATGTAATCTTGACCTAAAATTTGAGAAAATTGCATGACGCAAAGATAGAAGAAAATGTGTAGGCAAAAATTTCAGAAGTAAGATTATTTATTCGTTCCAATTTTCAAATTTAGGTTCGAAGTTTTCGAATGATTTTTTGATTTTTTTTGGATCACTTTCGACAGAATTTTGTTAATAAATATCTTCAAGTGAGTAAATATCAAGATGTTTTTGTTAATATTTTTTTTCCAATTTCGGTAATCGAAGGTGTTTTTTTGATTATTTATAGAGTTAATTTTATATTTTTTATAGTTAATATCTTACGTATTTTTGATTAACATTTTTAACAAAATGCCCGTTAAAACGCACATTTTCTCGACATAACGTTAGTTTTTAAGTTTTTTTTAAGGAAATTTTTTGAAAAAAAAAATCATTACGGTTGTAATTTAAGTTAATTTATATATTTTTGTTTTTATCAACAACCAATTATAAAATAAGAATCTATGAAAGGGAAAATTATTCTATTTAGTGCTTTTTTTATCTTAACTACTGCGGCTGTTTCTGCACAAGCTAAAAACGCACCGAGAAGTATTATCAGTACAACTGCTCTTATCCGAAAATACCATGATCAAAAAGAATTAAGTGGTATGCAAAAGGGTGAACTTTTGGAATTATACATCGAGCGTATTAAAGTATTAGTTAAAACTCTCCCTTACATTGCTTTGGTTACAAAACCTGGAGTTACTATGGCTGACCTTGGTATTCCAGACGATAACGAACACAAAAAAGTATTAGATGCTCAGGCAGTAGGTACATCGACATTTTTGGATACAACTGTAGAATTCCAACGAAAAATGATGCCTTACTCTGATAAAGGAAATCTAATTGCTGCAATTTTGTTCTACGAAAGTACATTGAAATCATTACACGAGTTCAACGATTTGAACGAAATGTAATAAAGCATTTTTTAAAATCTTTTTTGAAAAGTCTAAGTGAATACCAGCTAGGCGTTTCAAGAAACAAAATAAAAGAAACTCACTCTCGAGGGTTCTGAAATCTCAGAAAACCCGAGAGGAGTTTTTACATTTGCGCATACCCAAATTTATTATTAACCGTAATACCCCCTTATCATGAAAAAAATTACTCAATTAATCTGCGTTCTTTTGACGGTTGCGAGTATGAATGCTCAACAAGAGAAAGGAATTATGGGCTACACTAATTGGTTAAATAACTGGACCGAGTTTAAGCCTAATAAAGTTGACTATGGAGAAGCAAACCAAATTTTGGCAGGAAACATTTCTGTTAATACTAAATTGCTGAAAAAAAATATCTACGTTCTGCAAGGAAACGTTTATGTTACAAACAATGCTGTTTTAACTATCGAACCTGGAACTGTAATTATTGGTGATTTCGAAACAAAAGGAACATTGGTAATCACAAAAGGAGCACAATTAGTGGCTGATGGTTTAGAAACAGATCCAATTGTATTTACTTCAAACCGCAGCATGAAAAAAGCGGGAGACTGGGGTGGAATAGTAATCCTTGGAGATGCGCCAATCAATAAATTTGGAAATGTAGGTTCTTATAACTTAGATCTTGATCCTACAATGACTACTTATGGTGGAGACAATGTAGCTTCTAACTCAGGAATTTTAAGATTTGTTAGAATCGAGTTCGCTGGTAAAAAAGTAAAAGGAGCTGATACTTTCAACGCTTTAACTCTTGCTGGTGTTGGAAACAAGACCGTACTTGAAAATGTAATGGTTAGTTACGCTGGCGGAGATTCTTTCGGAATCTTAGGTGGTGATTTAAATGTTACAAAATTTGTTTCTTATAAATCAGTTAATGATGACTTTAAATTCTCTCAAGGAGTTCAGTGTCGTTTCTTCAACTCTTTAGCAGTTAGATCTTCTTACTTCTCAAGCACTAAAGACGGATCTCGTTGTATGGAGGTAAGATCTTTTGAGAAGAAAAGTGAAACAGACTTCACTAAAAAACAAACTTTAGTTGTTGCGAGCAATATTACAATGGTTAACGACAGTGAAAACATTAATGCTGACATTCAAGCAGGTTTAGTAAAAGAGGCTGTATATGTAGCTGAAAATGCTTCTCTTGAAATGAAAAGAAGTGTAATCTCTGGATTCAACCCTGCAGTATTATTAGATAGCAAAACTGAAATCAATGATGCCAACCTTAAAAAAATCAAATTTGAGGAAATGTATTTTAACTTATGTAAAGGAAACATCTTTACTGAATACAATTCTAATAACGAAGATTTAGAAAGCTGGTATGGAAACAGTGTATTCTTTAACGTTTACTCTCAAAGTGACAACAAAGAAACATTCATTGATATCTTCAATCCTAAAAAACCAGATTTCAGACTACAATTAGGAAAAATCACAGCTTCTAGCGGTAATAGATAAATAGTTTCGATTTTTATTTCCCACGCGTAAATTTTATTAATTAAGTCCCCAGACACAATTTATGTATCGTCTTAAGGGCTCAAATAAAGATCAAGACATAATGGTATCTACGAAAAAATATTTTTTATATATAATATTTTTGGTTTCGCCTATATCGTTAACTCTATATGCACAGAATACAGCAGAAAACCCTACTAAGGCTGCTGTTTCTGAGTGTGGTTTAACTTTGGCTAATAATAACCAAAACAACACTAATAATGCTGTTGTAGAAAACGGCAAATCAAGTAATTTAAATCAGTCTATAGTAGGGATGTCCACCCCCAAGGATGGCCTTACTATAGCGGCTGAGTCAAATACTGTATCTAATGATTGTGAGGAGAACTCAACACTTGCAGCAACTTCAATTATTGCAAAAGAGGTAATTGAAAATTACAAGTATGATTTCTCTGAAACAGTTATAGATATCTTGTTTTTTGAGCGTATAGATCTAGCAAGAACACGCACTATATGATTCAAAAAATTACTTTATCTTTTTTTAAAGTTTTAATATTATTTAGCATTCTACTATTTGCTAGATCGAATTCCTATGCCCAAACCATAGTTCCTCAAACATTTGATGGATTAGAGAAGCTTTGTGCTGGTAATTCGTTTAACGAATTTTATGCTACTTTTAGTTATATAGATTTTCCCGCAGGTACTACCTTCGTAGTTGAGCTTTCAGACGCTGCGGGAAATTTTACTTCTCCAGTTGCAACCACTCTCCTTCAAACTATTGATGTTTCTGCAACCCAAAAAACAATTAAGTATGCAGTTCCGACAAATTTAATTGGTTCTGACACTTATAGCCTACGAGTAAAAAGCTCAACAGGCGTTACTAGTACAAGATTTAAAAACTCTTTAGGGAATACTTCTTTTCCTGCATACTTCAAAACATACGAGTCATCTTTCTTTATCAATAATAAGAGTGATACAGCAATGTTATGTTCTGGAGGAAGTTTAACGCTTTCTGTTAGTGCAGACGCCCCATCTCCAATTGACATTCCTAATATCAAATATAAATGGTATAAAGATGATGTCCTTATTACAGGACAATCGTCTAAGGAGATAGTTGTTAATAGTACAGGAAAATATTATGCAGAAATCGATTATGGCCAATGCTCTGACGTTAACTTTAGCTCTAACCGTGTTAATGTAACGTCATCTAGTAGTGGATCTGGAGTAACGATCAATTCTAGTCTAGGAAACCCTTTTTGCGCTAATGGTACGGGAACAGTTTTAACGGCCACTTCAGGGAATAGTTATTTATGGAAGAAAGATGGTGTTACTATCGCGGGAGCTACAAGCCGTACGTATTCTACAAATGAATCTGGTGTTTATACTGTAGAAGTCGATTTTGGCGGATGTAAAGCCACAGGATCTATCAATCTTCAAAGCAATGGTTTTCAAGCAAGCATTGATGCCCAGGATGGATACAAATTAAGCGAAGGCGAAACTATAACGGTTAACGTTACAACAGACGCTTCTGCTCCTACTTTTGAATGGTACTTAAACGACAATTTAATTTCGGGAGAGACAGGAAGTTCTTTTGTTATTTCAGTTAAAGGGAATTATAAAGTAAAGATTTCTCAAGTGTCTGGCTGTGTAGCGAGCAGAGAGTTTTCATTTAGAATAAATGGCGAATCTGGTCCAACAAGTGTTATTCCTAATATTATAAAATTAAGCGGAATGAATCCGTATTGGAATATTCCAGATGAATATAAAAATGCAAATACAAAGGTAATGATCATTAGTTCAAACGGAGAAATGGTTTTGGATGTAGTGAATTACCAAGGCGATTGGCCTCAAAACAATATAGATTTTAAAAATGTTAATCCCGTTTATTACTATGTCATTCAAGGCGATGCAGGTGAAAAAAAAGGATCAATAACTGTTATAAAATAATATGAAGAAACTTTTACTATTCATCACGTTATTTTACGGTTTATCAAATGTACTCTATTCTCAAGACGCTTCTGAGGATGGAGTTGTTTCGTTTTCATTACCCATTAGAAATTCGTTAAAGTTTAATAGATACTTAATTAACCCAACATTCAGTTTTGTTAGAGAATCAAACCCATACGCAAGCTTTTATAATAAGAGACAATGGGTGCAGTTTGAAAATGCTCCACAGACGTATTTAGCCAATTATTCTGGGCGATTTAGAGAAAACGAAGCATTTGCTGTTGGTCTATTTCAACAGAATTACGGATTAATGACTGTTTTTGGTGGAGTTGCCAACTTCGCTCATAACATTGTTCTAGAAGAAGCAAGCAATTTGACTTTTGGTTTAAATGTCGGAATTTATCAAAGTGGTATCAATACTGGAAAAATCATATCAGATGATTCTACAATTTTAACAGGAGATTTTCCAAAAAGCACATTGCTCACAGTAAATCCTGGGATTAATTATGGTACAGAATTTTTAGATTTCGGATTAGCAGTTAACAATTTAGTGCTTTATAATTTCGGATCTGGAATGGTAAAAGAAGATCCAGAAAGAGCTATTCAGCTACACGCCATGTATACTGGCTATATTGACAGTTATGGTTTTTTTGATAGAAGTAAATTCTCTGGAATTGTTAGAACAGAAATCAAAAAAGATAAAACAGTCATTTCTGGACTTGCTATGCTGGCACTTCAGCAAGGAGTTTGGGCACAGGCTGGATATAATACATTATATGGAGTTTCTGCAGGTCTGGGAGTTAACATTACTCCGAGTATTGCTATCGAATATAATTACGAAAGAGGAATGGGCAATTTCTCTAATCTAGGCGGTTCTCATGAATTTGCAATTGCCTATAAATTCAAAAACAGAAATTACTATTATGGAGATGACGATGAAGGATCTCTTGTGGATCCGTCAAAATCAAAACCAGTTCCAGCTAAACCACAATCGGAGGCAACTCAGGTAAATAGAGCAGAAATTGCTGAAAAGAACAGATTAGCGGCCGAAGCAAAAGCAAAAGCTGATGCAGAAGCAAAACAAGCAAGACTTGCTGCTGCAGAAAAAGTTAAGGCAGATGCGGAGGCAAAAGCGAAAGCCAAATTAGAAGCCGACAATAAAGCAAAAGCAGATGCTGAAGCCGCTGCAAAAGCAAAACTAGAAGCCGACAATAAAGCTAAGGCTGATGCTGAGGCAGTTAAAATAAGATTAGCAGCAGAGGAAAAAGCCAAAGCAGATGCTGCAGCTGCAGCAAGAGCACAAACTGCAGCCGCAAACAAAGCTTTAGCAGAAACACAAAAAACACAGGCACAATTAGCTGCTGATAAAGCTAGAGCAGATGCAGAAGAACGCAGAATAAAACTAGCGGCTGATAATAAAGCAAGAGTAGATGCCGCAGCAGCCGCAAGAGCACAAGCCGCAGCAAATAAATCTGGAGCAATTGCACAAAAAACTCCAGAACAGCTAGCTGCAGATAAAGCACAAGCTGATGCAGAAGCATTAAAAATAAAATTAGCTGCTGATGCTAAAGCTAAGGCGGATGCCGAGGCTTTACAAGCAAAAGTTGCAGCAGCAGATAAAGCAAAAGCCGACGCAGAAGCTGCAAAAGCAAAAGCTGCAGCGGCGAATGCAGCAGCGCCGACACAACAAAAAACAGCTGCACAGCTTGCTATAGAAAGAGCAAGAGCAAATTCAGAAGCTGCAGCAAAAATGAGACTAGCAGCTGCTGAAAAGGCAAAAGCCGACGCTGAAGCGGCTAGACAAGCGAGATTAGCCGCTGCAGAAAAAGCAAAAGCTGATGCAGAAGCTGCGAGATTAAAATTAATTGCAGACAATAAAGCAAAAGCTGACGCTGCCGAAGCAAAACGTAAAGCAGATGCAAAAGCAAAAGCAGAGGCTGCCGATATGCAGTCAATATTAGCGGCAGATGCAAAAGCAAAAGCTGATTCAGATGCATTGCAAGCAAGGTTAGCGGCCGAAGCAAAAGCTAAAACTGCAGCCGAAGCTAAAACAAAAGCATCAATTGATGCAGCTAATAAAGCTAAATTGGCGGCAGACGCAAAAGCAAAAGCCGCAGAAGAGGCAGCGCTTAAAGAAAAGTTAGCGGCAGAAGCAAAGGTAAAAGCTGACGAAGAAGCGAGACAAGCAATTATAGCGGCAGAATTAAAAGCAAAAGCTGATGCAGAAGCATTAAAAATAAAACAAGCAGAAGAAGCTAGACAAGCACAATTAGCAGCTGAAGCAAAAGCAAAAGCCGATGCAGAAGCACTTCAAGCTAAACTTGTAGCAGATGCGAAAGCCAAAGCTGACGCAGAAGCAGCGGCAAAAGCAAAATTAGAAGCCGAAGCAAAAGCCAAAGCCGATGCAGAAGCAGAAAAAGTAAGATTAGCAGCTGAAGCAAAAGCAAAAGCCGATGCAGAAGCAGAACAAGCAAGACTAGCAGCTGATGCAAAAGCAAAAGCTGATATGGAAGCTTTGCAAGCTAAATTAATTGCAGATGCTAGAGTAAAGGCCGATGCAGAAGCTACAGCAAAAGCAAAAGCCGAAGCAGAAGCGAAAAAATTACAAGAGGAAGAAAATGCACGTCAGGCAAAATTAGCAGCAGAGGCAAAAGCCAAAGCGGATGCAGAAGCACGTCAGGCGAAATTAGCAGCTGAAGCAAAAGCCAAAGCTGACGCAGAAGCAGAAAAAGCAAGATTGGCAGCTGAGGCTAAAGCGAAAGCGGATGCAGAAGCATTACAGGCTAAACAGGCTGCAGAAGAAAAAGCAAGAGTAGAAGAAGAAGCACGTCAGGCGAAATTAGCGGCTGAAGCAAAAGCCAAAGCTGACGCAGAGGCAGAAAAAGCAAGATTAGCAGCTGAAGCAAAAGCGAAAGCGGATGCAGAGGCATTACAAGCCAAACAAGCTGCAGAGGAAAAAGCAAGAGTAGAAGAAGAAGCACGTCAAGCTAAATTAGCAGCCGAAGCTAGGGCTAAAGCCGATGCCGAAGCTCTTCAAGCGAAACTTGCAGCTGATGCCAAAGCGAAAGCTGATATGGAAGCTTTACAAGCAAAATTATTAGCTGATGCAAAAGTAAAAGCTGATGCAGAAGCTACTGCAAAAGCGAAAGCAGAAGCCGAAGCGAAAAAGTTACAAGAAGAAGAGGCACGTCAAGCTAAGTTAGCAGCAGATGCCAAAGCGAAAGCCGATGCAGAGGCATTGAAAGCCAAACAAGTTGCTGAAGAGAAAGCAAGATTGGAAGAAGAAGCTCGTCAGGCAAAATTAGCAGCAGATGCCAAAGCGAAAGCAGATGCAGAGGCATTAAAAGCAAAACAAGCTGCTGAAGAAAAAGCAAGATTGGAAGAAGAAGCTCGTCAGGCTAAATTAGCAGCAGATGCCAAAGCAAAAGCTGATGCAGAAGCACTTCAAGCGAAATTGGCGGCTGATGCAAAAGCGAAAGCCGATATGGAAGCTGAACAAGCAAGACTTCTGGCAGAAGCAAAAGCTAAAGCTGACGCTGAAGCTACAGAGAAGTTGAAAGCTGAAGAAGAAATAAGACGCTTGAAAGAGGAAGAAGAGCGTCAAGCAAGATTAGCAGCTGAGAAAGCAAAAGCTGATGCAGAAGCAGCAGCGTTAGCAGCCAAAGCGAAGGATGATACTGGAAAAGCTATTGAAAATTTGACTCAATCGGTTGAAGGTACAAGTAAAGTACAAACAGATTTATTAGATCAATTTAAAGCTACAGTTGCGAATAAGCAAAAAGATTTGAATGATTTAAAAGAGGAAAACGATTTAAGTGAAAAAGGTATTTATAAAGAGCCAAAACCATTTAAGAGTGTAGCGGCAGAAAACAGTCAGATAGAGTCATTAAAAGTTCAGATTGCTGATGCAAATAACAGTATGAAGAATGAGATTGCAAAACTGACAAATCTTTATAACGAAAGGCTTAAAAAGTTCCCTAAAGATGATCCTTTGAATAGAGCATATCTTGAAAAGATTAATGAGTTGAAAGCGGCTCAGTTGAAAATGGAAAGAGAAGGAGCAGCTTTAATTGCCGATTTAGAGCGCATTAAAACAGAGACTGAAATTGAGCGTAAACGTAGAATTAAGCGTGCAGCTTATGAGAATGATGAAGGAAGATATGCACAGGACGTTGCGGCTCTTAAGAGAATAAAAGAAACAACCAAGCTGAGCAGCACACCTTTAAAAGCAAGTGATTTTGACTTTGGTGAAGAGCAGTCAAACATGCAGATTATTAAGAATATTAAAAATTCTGATAGTGGATATTATATGATTATTGCAGTTCATAGTAGTGTAGAGAAACGCGATGAGTTCTTAACTAAAGCTGTTGCTGCAGGACGTTCAGATATTAATTTCTTTTACAACCTAGCTACGAGTAAATATTATATTTATTATGAAAAATTCGACGGTTTGCAAGAAGCTACCAAAGCATTGGAAGCTAAAGGAAATAAACCATACAATGGCAAAATGGCTATTGTAAAAGTGGAAAATTAGAAAAATATTAGATTGATGTGGCTTCTTTGAAAAAAGAAAATCAACATAAAGTAAATTTTAAATAAAGAGTATATGCTGTTTTTAAATGCCCCTTTAAAAATAGTCGTTAAACTGAAACCATAGAAACATGAAGAAACCTACTACTTTAAAATTAGTTTTAGCTGTATTGCTTTGTATTCAAAGTTTTGTTATTCACGCTCAAAAGAACTTTACCCCTCGTTTCGATACGAGTTTAAAAGGTGATATGCTTTTGATCGGTAATAATATTTTGAATAGAGATAACAATAGGGATGACGAAAGAGCAAATGACGCGTACAATGTCTATAATCGGAATAATAATGACCTTCAGATGTATTATGTTGATGTTGATAATGACAACAGTACATTTAGTTCTAGTTCTGCTACGTTAAGTATTCCTAGCGGAAGCAGGGAATGTTATAAAATTGTCTACGCAGGACTTTATTGGGCAGGTATTTACAGCCAAGGATCTATAGATAATAAAACGGTTAATAGAAGTAATTTAGGTTCTATTAAAATTAAGCTTCCTAATCAGGCAGCTTATACTGATATCAGTGGGCAGTTAATTTATGATTATTATCCTTCTAATTCAAATGGTTCTCAAATACCTTATGCTTACTATTATGATTTAACTTCATTAGTACAAGGTTTGGCAAATCCTGAGGGAGAGTATACTGTAGCAAATATTATTTCAGCACAAGGGAACATTAATGGAGGTTTTTCTGCAGGATGGAATTTATTTGTGGTATATGAGGATCCAAAATCTTCAGCTAAATATATTACTACTTTTGATGGTTTCAGATGGATTCAGGCAAATAGCAATGCTGTTACCTATACTATTTCTGGGTTTAAAACGATTCCGACAGGAACTGTAAAAGCAAAATTAGCATTCGCAGCTTTAGAAGGAGACGTTAACTTACCGGGTGATAGGTATTCTATCAATAATACCGATATTTCTACAGCAGAACGTCCGGTAGATAACTTTTTTAACAGTACTATTAACGATACTAATGGACCGTTTACAAATAGAAATCCGGCCAGTGGAAATACTTTAGGTTTTGAGGCAGGTATTTTGAATGTTCCGAACCCAGCGAATAGACAAAATCCAGGAGGAAGTGTCATTAAAAATAATGATACCTCTGCGACATTAAAACTTACCACAAGTGGGGATGGTTACGGATTGTTTTTTAATGCTTTTAACGTTGAGATTATCGAACCAAAGATTGTCTTAACCAAAATTGTAAAGAATGCTCAAGGAGTTAATATTGGTGGGCAAAATGTAACATTAGGCCAACAATTGAATTATGAAATTGGTTTTAAGAATACAGGAAATGATAATGCTACTTCGTTTACCATTAGAGACCAATTGCCTATAAATATTATTTTTAATTATCCTGCAGATATTGTTTCATTACCATCAGGAGTAACTGTTCAAAGCTACAATGCAGCTACAAGAAATATTGTTTTTAAGGTTGATAATAATGTGGTTAAAGTTGGAGATCCAGAAAAAGTGATTAGCTTTAAAGTTCAGGTTGTTCCAGATTGTCATATGTTGAGTGAGGCTTGTTCTAATAGTATTGACAACTCTGCATATGCAACTTACAAAGGGACACAAAATACAGCTTTTACAATTTCTGATGATCCGAGTGTTAATACGAATACAGGATGTATCTTAATTCCAAAAGCAACTAACTTTTTAGTAGGAGTTGATGGATGTAAATATACCGACAATGTAACACTTTGCGGTGAAAGCATTAACTTGACTGCAGCAAACGGTTATACTGATTATACATGGTACAGTGATGAAGCCCGCACACAACTGATAGGAAAAGGACAAACACTAAATGTAAAAAATCCTGGTACTTATTACGTGTACAATTTGGCAGCAGCTCCTTGTAGATCAATTTATCAATCATTTGTTGTTACCAGATTTGGTAGTACAGTAGAAAATCCTGTAATACCTTTTGCAGATCAGGTAGTAACATGTTCTAATGATGGAAAAAAACTTCCTAATATCTTTTTATGTGGAGGAAATGCTTCTAGAGCAATTACATTAAATATTTCAGATGCAAATAGTATTGTTTGGGAGAAATTAAATGAATCAAGCTGTACGGCAGTTACGAATCAAAATTGTGCCAACGAAAGCACTTCTTGTACTTGGACTACAGTAAAAACAGGATCTACTTATAATGCAAATCAAGCTGGACAATTCCGCTTAACATTAAATTATGCGGGAGGGTGTTTCAACCGCTTTTACTTTAATGTATATAGCAACTCATTAACACCAACAGAAACTCATAAAGATATTATTTGTGGGGCTCCTGGAAGTATTACAATCGGAGGTGTTCCTGCAGGATACGAATATGCTATTAGCACAGATCCAAATGGAACTCCAGGTGCGTATCAGACTAGTAATGTATTTCCGATTACAAGTCCAAATTCCTATACCGTTCACATTAGACAAATTGGTGTGACAACTAATCCTTGTATTTTTACTGTTCCAGGTATTTTAATTAGAAGTAGAGATCTTAGTATTTCAACGACTGTAACGCAACCAACATGTAAAAATGATAAAGGAAGCATCAAAGTTGGGGCACAAAATATTGATCCTCAATATTACTATTATATTTATACGAGTGGTGGAACTTTAGTTAATAGTTTCGGTCCAACTTTAAATTCAGATTATACATTTGCAAATTTATCATCTGGAGATTATAGGATTAGAGTTACTAATGGAGCAGTTGGATCTACTCCAGCTCCATCTTGTGATAAAACTGTTGATGTAACAATAAATCCAGTTCCAGCAGGTTTAAATCCAACAGCGGCATTAACGGTTCCATTAACAGCGTGCTCAAATGGTAAAATTGTTGTGACAACAACAGGTGGAACTGCGCCATATTACCATTTTATAAATGGTTCTTCTACATTCCAATTATCAAATGAAATTGCCGTAACTGGTCCAGGTACATATGATATTAGAGTAGTTGATGCAAACAACTGTAGCGGAACAACATCTATTACAGTAAATGCAAATCCAAAACCTACTTATACTGTTACAGCAACTGAAATTAACTGTAGCGGTGGCACTTCGCAAATAAATGTAAATGTTACTAATGCTAATGGATATACTTTGCAATATAGTATAGATAATGGTGCAACATTTAGTAATAATCCAGTATTTCCAAATGTTACTGCAGGTACTTACAATGTTGTTGTACGTTATACAATGTCAGGCGTAACTTGTACTGACCCAGCAACTCCAATTACAATTACTCAACCAGCAAATGCTTTATCTGCATCAGCGGGTGTTTCTGAATTAGCAGGATGTGACCCTTCTGGAAACGGATTTGGTAAAGTAAGAATTACAAACCCACAAGGAGGAACACCTCCATATACTTATAGTTTTGATGGTGGTGCAAATTATGGAACTTCAAATGAAGCTTATGTTGCACCAGGAACATATACACTTTATATTAAAGATTCAAAAGGCTGTATCTATAGCATGCCAGGTGTAGTCTTAGATCCAAAACCTGCCGATCCAACTATATCTGTTGCCCCACCAGTTTTTAACTGTAACGGAACAGCAACTAGTACGGTTACTGTAACAAGCGGCGGAGGTAATAACTACGCTTATGAGTATTATTTAGATAATGTAAAGAATACCAATACTCCTCCAAATGTCTTTGTTAATGTTCCTTCAGGATCTCATACAATTTCAGTAAAATATAATTTAACGTCAGTACCGACTTACAGTAATTTATTAATTGAAGATTTTGGTTCAGGAGGTACAACAACCGCTCCTGGTATTGCATCAGCATACTGTTTCAATGACCAGAGAGTTAACCCTCCTTATACTTGTTCATTAAATGGAACGCCAACTCGTTCTGTAGAAGATAACCAATATTCTGTAACAAGTTTCTTCTGGAGAAATGATACTGCTTGGTACCACTTTAAAGATCACACTTCAAATGGAGCTGATGCAAATGGAAGATATTTATTAGTAAATATTGGTTCTGCAGCAGGGCCTTACGGGATTTTATATAGTAAACCAATTATTGATGTTATACCAAATCAGCCAGTAATGGTCGATTTATATGTTGCCAACTTATTAAATACGGGTGTCAGTGGTGCAGCTCCTATCGTTAGATTTGAATTAGTCAATTCAGCGGGACAGGTTGTAGCCACTCAAGATACTGGTAAAATTGCGGAGGCGGCTAACGATCCAAACAGAACTAAATGGGTGCCTATTAACATCTCATTAAATCCAGGAAACAACACCAATTTGACATTTAGAATTCGTTCAGGAAGCACAGATTATGCAGGAAATGATATAGTTATTGATGATATTTGGGTTCGCCAAATTCCAAAGTCATGTATTACTCAAAAAGATTTCCCAATTGTAATTGATAGTAATAAAGCTTTTACAGTATCTGAGCCTGTTATTGATAATTTATCATGTAGTAATAGTTCAGATGGACGTATCTCTATTGACGTTGCAAATTTCAATACAACTACAGGATACAAGTACTCTTTAAATAATGGTACAACTTGGAACACAGCTACAGTTTCTCCTCTTGTAATTACAGGATTAACTGCTGGCACCTATAGAATTATTGTGAAAAGTGATGATGCTGGAACATGTTCAAGCTCTTTCACTAAAACAATTACAGCTCCAGTTGCTCTTACAACTACTGCAAACGTAACGGTTCAGCCAACTTGTACTATGGGGGCTTCGATTACTGCTACAGCAAGTGGTGGGACTCCAAATTATAAATATGAGCTTCGTCGTACTGATGGAACTGTTGTAGTTGGTTTCCAAAATAATAATGTATTTACAAATGTAGCTACAGGTAATTACGTGGTTGTAGTACAAGATGCAAGTTCTTGTTCTTCTCCAGCTTCAAGTGTTGTGTCAGTTGTCGCTCCGCAAATTCCTACAGCAACATTAGCAAGTAGCTCAGATTTGTGTTATGATACAACTAATCGTGCAACTCTAGTAGTAACGGCTTCTGGTGGTAAAACACCTTATTCATATAGTTTAGATGGAGCGCCAGGTCAGCTTTCGAATACGTTCACAAATGTTGGCCCTGGAACACACTCAATTGTTGTAACAGATGCTAATGGTTGTACTGCTCCTGCAATATCTAATATTGTTATTGCTAACGAATTAAAAGCAGAAGGAAAAATTACCAAACCATTAGACTGTATTACAAATAATGCAGAAATAACAATTACAGTTACTGGCGGTACAAGTCCATACACTTATGCTGTAGCAGTAAACGGAAGTACTACTTATACAACTATTCCATCTAATGTTTATACAGCATCTTCTGCAGGAAGTTATGTTTTCAGAGTAACAGACTCAAAAGGATGTATTGTATTTACTGATGCAGTTGTAGTAGATCCTATTGCAAATCCTACAGTTACCGTTTACTCAACCCAAATTACATGTAATGGTTTGACAAATGGTAGTGTGCAATTAGTAGGTGCAGGCGGTTCAGGTGGATATCAATACAACTTTAATAATGCAGGTTGGTCATCAACATCTTTATATACTAATTTAAGCCCAAATATTGATTATACCTATTTGGTTAGAGATAGTAAAGGTTGTACTTCTGCTATTGGTACAATACGATTAACTCAGCCAACTGCTTTATCAGGAACAATAAGCGCTACAGAACTTCAGTGTAATGGTACAGGCACTACACCTGCAGTTGTTACTGTTAATGGTGCTGGAGGAACAGGTGCTTATACTTATAGTTTCAATGGTACAACCAATTTTACCAGTACAAATACATTTTCTATTTCTACAGGAGGTGTGGTTACAGCATATATTAGAGATGCCAATAATTGTCAATTCGGACCATTATCAGTAACAATTAATAACTTAGACAGAATTACAGGCATTACCATAACAGATAGTGGATACGATTGTTCTACAACTCCTCCTGGAGGTCACGTAAACATTGCCGCAGTAAAAACAGATATTTCTGCTCCAATTCGTTTTCAGATAATTTCTGGACCTGCTGGATATAATAGTGCTTCAAATTCTGATGGTGAATTTAAATCGTTAGCACCTGGTAATTATGTTTTTCAAGCAACAGATATTAAATCTGGCTGTTCTTTCACAGTACCTTACACTGTAAAAGGGGCTCCAGATATTGTAGCTACTGGTTCAGTTTTGACTAATATTCAATGTTACGGCGGAACAGGAACGCTTCAGTTTATAGTAAACGGCGTTAAAAATAGAGGTTATGATTATGTTATAACAAATGGCGGAGGAACAATTATTCAGGAACAAAAGAATGTTTCTGAAACAACGACAGTAATAAACGTTACTGCTCCTCAGCCAGCAGGTACATATACAATTACAGCAATAGATAGATTAACAAAATGCCAGTCTACATTCTCGGTTACACTAGCTCAGCCAAGTTCGTTGGTTAGTTTTACTGCAACCGCATCTAATATAAACTGTAACAATGATAATTCGCAAATAACAGTTACTGCGACAGGCGGTACTCCAAACTATACTTACGCTTTCGCGAAAAGCCCATCAACGGTACCATCATCAGCTTATGGGAATAGTGCTATTTTAACAGTAGATACAAATTCTGGAGCTGATTTAGTATGGGATGTTTATGTTAAAGATAATAATGGTTGTACTGCAAAAAGAACAATTACAATTTTACCAGAAAATGTTCCAACAATTGATACGCCTGCATCACAATGTTATACAGGTTCACCAATTAATATTACAATAACAGGTACTTATATAGGAACTCCAACTTTCAGTAAAGATGGAATTTTCTACCAGCAGTCACCTAACTTTAGCTTAACTCCTGGAACTTACACTTTACATTTAAGAGATGGTTTTGGTTGTGATGCTCAGACTACTTATGTTGTAGCACCTCAATTAACTATTACTCCGACAATTGTACCAGATGCAACTTGTACGCCAAATACCACAATTAGTTTATCATCTTCTGGCGGTACAGGAACTCGTAGCTATCAGGTTTCATTTAATGGAGGAGCATACACTGCAACTACAAGTCCTTACGTGGCAACAGCTGCAGGAACTTATAAATTTAGAGTAAGTGATTCTGCAAATCCAGTTTGTTATGCAGAAACTGCTGACATTACAGTTACATTAAAACCAACTACATTAACAATTACAACTGCTAAAGTTGACGTTTTATGTAATGGAAATAATACAGGATCAATTACGATTACACCAACATCAGGAAAAGCTCCTTTTACTTATAGTGTAACAAGAGGTGGGACTTCAGTTTCGACTACAGCTACAACTACTGGTTTAACAGCAGGAACTTATGATATCTTAGTTACAGATGCATTGGGCTGTACTTCTGCTGCAACTTCGGTTACAATTTCTCAACCGACAGTATTAGATACAAATGCTACAGCAACAAGTTTCAAGTGTGATACTAATAATGCAAAACAATCTGCATTAGTGACTATTAATATTCCTACCGCTCCAACAGCTGGAACGGCTCCATATACATATAGTTTTAACAATGGATCATTTACATCGTCTAATACCTTGACAGTTGTAGATAATGGTAATGATCAAACTATTTACTATGCTGTTAAAGATGCGAACGGATGTATAATGCCAACAAAATCTATTGTTGTAAACAAACTTAACCCTCCAGTAATTGTTTCTGTTAATGCGAGTCTAATTTATTGTGCTCCTGTTGCTAATACTACAAGTACAGCAACAATTACACTTAAAGCATTAACGGGTATTGCACCATTCGTATACGAAATTGTTTCTGGTCCAACTTCGGCGCCATCAAATACAACAGCTTCATTTAGTAATTTAACGCCTGGAAATTATGTATTCAAAGTAACAGATGCTAGCGGATGTTACGATACATTCCCATTAAATATTCCTCCGGCAAAACTTATGATTGCTTCGGCAACTAAAGTAAATGATGTTTACTGTAATGGTGGTTCAACAGGATCAATTCGTTATAATGTAAGCGGATTTACGGGTACTTATAGCTATTCACTAAATAGTGGAACGCCAGTTACTGGTCAAACAGCTCCTGTATTTACAATTTCTAATTTAGCTCCAGGAACATATACTGTTGTATTTACAGATGAGACTACACGTTGTGATGTTACAACAGCTACTATTACAATTTCTCAGCCAGCTGCGCCACTTTCTGGAACGGTAGCTTATGTTAATGCAAATTGTAATATTTCAACAGCTAAAGTAACTATTACAGCTGCTGGAGGAACACCTGCATACCAATACTCATTCAGTAATAGCAGTACAGTTCCAGGAACTTACGATACAGCAAATTCAGCTAATTTAAATCCAGCGCTTACTTGGTACGCTTGGATTAAAGATTCAAATGAGTGTACGGTAACTTTACCATTAACTTTAGTAACAGACACTGCTCCAAATGTGACTGCTTCTGTTGCAAATCAATGTACAGCTTCAGGAAATACATTCCAAATTGTAGCTGTAGGTTCAAATGGAGTTGCTCCGTATACTTATTCGATTAATACAGGTGTAACACCAAGTCCAGCAAATACTTTTACAGTATCAGCAGGTACTTATACTATCACTGTAAAAGATGCAAATAACTGTACTAATACAACAACAGTTACAGTTAATGCTGCCATGATAGCTGAGGCTATTTTAACAAAAGACTTAACTTGTTCTTCTCCAACAGATGCTACAATCGCAGTTTCTGTAACTGGTGGCGCAGCGCCATTTGGTTATAGAGTTAAAGTTGGTGCAGGTGCTTATACTGGTGCGCCGATTGCTTTTGCTGGAACTTCATTTATTTACACTACATCAACTGCTGGTGTATACCAATTTGAAATTACCGATGCTAATGGCTGTCCAGTACAAACAAAAACAGCAACAGTAAGCGATTATGTGCCAGTCGGTGTTACTATCGTAAAAGTTGACCCAACATGTAACGGTTCTACTGATGGTACAATACGTTTTACAAATCCAGCGGGACAATCGCCATTTCAATATAGTATAGATAATGGAGTTACTTTTGGTAATTTAGCTATTTATGGTGGTTTAGCTTCAGGAACTTATAACTATGTTGTAAGAGATGCTAAAGGATGTGAGTACCGTAATAGTATTACCTTAAATAACCCTCCTCCAATAGCAATGAATATTGTTATTCACGGAATTACTTGTAACTCTACTACTCCAGGTAGCCTTGATGTAAATGTTGCATCTGGTGGAACAGCTCCTTATGTTTATCATTTGTATAATAATGCAATGACAGAGATTGCTACTTTCACTGCAAATGCTGCAAATGCTGCAATCGCTCATAATTTCCCAGGATTAAATTTTGGTGACTACTATTTAAATGTTGTTGATGCAAATGGGTGTGAATTTAAAAGCGGTAAATTAAGAATTCAACCACCTCCATATCTAACATTAAACGGAACGGTAGTTGGTGCTACTTGTGCTGACGGTATTTCTGTAGAAGTTGGTGTATTTGGTGGAACAGGTGTTGCTCCATTTACATATACAATTTATGGTGTAGGAACAACTTCTGGTGTAACTCCTGCAACTTCTTATACATTTACACACTTAGATCAGAATACAAATTACGTTTTTGAAGTTGTGGATGCTAATGGATGTCCATCTTACTATGAGATGAAAACTCCAAAAATCTCTAATCTTGAGATTAATCCTTTAACTACTACTAATGTAACATGTAATGGTGCTGCTAATGGAATTATTAATTTCACTGTATCTAACTATAATGCGACAAGATTAGATTTTGAAGTTAGAGATAACTTAACAAATTTAGCAATTGTACCACCAGTTAACGGATCAGCTACTGGTTTAACAGGTGCAGCGTATAACGGAACTCTTACAGGATTAAAACCAGGAAATTATTCTCTTTATGTTAAAGAGTTTGATGGAACATTATGTTCTACTACTGAAGTTTTCCAAATTACACAGCCAGCTCAACCGCTTGACGCGAGTATAACAAGTAATGTTAATGCAAACTGTGATGATCCAGCTCAAGTAACTATTAGAGTTACTGGAGGTACAGGACCTTACACATTTGCTTCAGCAGTTGCTCCAGCTACTCCATCAGTTTTTGCTTCTGGAAACGTATTAAGTTTAGATCCAGGACCAACAGGTGCTGATGTAAACTGGAATATTATTGTTAAAGATGCTCAAGATTGTGAATTCCCATTAAGCGTAACAATTGCTAAAGATCCAAGCCCAGAAATTAGCTTAAGTGTAGCTAATAACTGTGCGGCTGAAGGTGCCTTTGGAGTTGTTGTTACTGAAACTGCTGCAGGAGTAGGACCATATTCAATTAAAGTGGATACTGGAGTATTTGTAAGCATTCCAGGATTGCCATATACAGTTACTAATTTAAGTTCAGGATCTCATACAATTACCATTAAAGATGGAAATGATTGTACAGATACTGAGACTATCAATATTAATGCGCCATTAAAATTAACTCCAGCAATTACGGCATTGCCAAGTTGTGTGGTTAACAACGGTGTAGTAACATTAACTCCATCTGGAGGAACGAACTCATATAGTTATAGCATTTTGCCAATGCATCCAAGTATTGTAATTTCAGGAAATACAATTTCTGGACTTAGAGCAGATACATATACTATTACAATGACCGATAACGGAAATCTTTGTACTACAACAGCAGAAGTAACATTACCAGCAGGTACTCCTGTAACATTTGATGCTGTCGTAACTGATGTTTCTTGTTTTAACGGAACTAATGGAAAAATTGAAGTTAATTTATTGCCTTCAAATGATAATCCAACTTATACATATGCAATTTCGCCAATGCCAGTTGGATATGTACAAACAGGTAATGTATTCTCTAATTTGCCACAAGGAGTGTATGATATTACAGTTACATCTGGTAGAGGTTGTACTTTAACAAAACCGTATACTGTTGGTCAGCCAGCAATTTTAGATGCTACTCCTGCAATTACAGCTTATGGATGTAATGCAAGCAATGCTACTCAGCCTGCGGTTGTAACAATTACAGCAACTGGAGGAACATCACCATACAGATTTAATTTTGACGGAGGTGCAACATACTATACTGATAACACAACTCAGGTACCAGTTAGTACATCTGCTCAAACAGTAAATTATTATGTTATAGATGCTAATGGATGTCCATTTAATGGTAGCGTTGTTGTTCCAGCATATCAACCATTAACTGATATTACATTTGCATTAACGACAGCCCCAATATGCCCGACAAATGTGGCTGATGTTACTTTGACTGTAACAGGAGGATATACTCCTTATGCGAAATATGAAATTATTTCGCCAATAACATTAGATAACGGAAACAATGCAGTTTTCACTGGATTAGCTCCTAATACTTATTTATTTAAAGTAACTGACAATAATGGTTGTTCAATTGAAAGACCTTACAAAGTTGAGCCAGTTATTCCAATTGATATTGTTGCTACATCGTCAACTAATGTGAGTTGTAACACTGCAAACGGAACGGATAATAACGGTACAGCTACTTTCACAGTTTCAGATTTTAGCGCAAGCGGAAACTATAATATTGTAGTAACTACTAATCCGGTTGGTTTATCTTACAATGCTCCAACTGTTGCGGCAGATGTTATTACATTAACAGGTCTTGAAGCAGGAACTTATACAGTTACTGTTAGTGATATTACAACGACTTGTTCAAAATCTGCAGATGTCACTATTACAATGCCGGCTCCAATCGCATTTACTGCGACAGCAAGCAAAGTATTCTGTTCTGATGACGAGTCTGAAATAACAGTTACAAATGTTACGGGTGGAACATCAGCTTATACTTATGCTGTGGTTAAAATAGGAGATCCTACGCCAACAGTATTTGGAACAAGTTCAGTTTTAACTGTGGATACTAACTTAACAGATCTTTCTTGGGATGTTTATGTACAAGATGCAAATCTTTGTATTGCAGGACCAATAACAGTTCCTGTTACATACAATGCAGCTCCAAATCTTAATTTACCAGCTCAACAATGTTTTGTTGGTGCAAACTTAACAGTAGATTTAAATGCTTTATCCACAACTTACAATGGTGTAAAATCATTTACAGTTAATGGCTTAGCAATTACAGGAACTACAGCTACGTTTACAGCTGCGGGAACTTATAAAATTATTTTAACTGACGATAACGGATGTACAGATGAAGTAGACTATATCGTTCAACCACAATTAATCGCAAGTGCTTCGGTAACTAAAGATCTATATTGCGCTGCTCCAATTGATGCAACTATTGATGTTGAAATCAGTGGAGGTGTAGGACCTTATACATATCAAATGTATCATAATGGAGCTGCTACGGGACCAGTAACAGGTGTTGCCGGAAACTTTACAGCTTCTGTGTCAACAGACGGTGATTACTATTTTGTAATTACAGATAGTAACGCGCCAGCATGTTCTGTAACAACTACTACTGTAACAGTTAACCCAACAGTAATTCCGACACTTGCTCAATCACAAATCAATGTAAGCTGTTATACATTTAATGACGGAAGTTTAACTGTTGTTCCAACAGGTGGTCGTCTTCCTTATACATTTGTATTGACAGGACCAATCGTTAATACGACTGGAGATGCAACAGGAACTTACACAGGATTGATTGCAGGAACATACACTGTAGTAGCAACTGATTCTAAAAACTGTGCTTCGGCGCCAGCAACATTTGTAATTAGTGAGCCAACTGAATTAACAGCTATCCATGCAATTACTCCAAATACAACATGTAGTACAACTACTTCCATAGTTGTAACTGCAACAGGCGGTACTACTGACTATAGATATAATTTCAATGGTCAAGGTTATGACACAGCTAATACTTTCTCAGTAGTTAATGATGGATCAATTCCTTCTATAACTTACACCGTGAGAGATGCTAATGGTTGTGAAACTGCTCCAGTAACAGTACCAATTGTACCACTAAACAAACCGACAGATTTAACATTCAGTGCATCTGTTGTGACTTGCCGTGCTACAACTAGTACAGTTGATGTAACTGCGACAAATGGTGTAGGGGCTTTAACATTCGAGATTATTTCATTTAACGGAGCTCCAGCAGCTTATGCTCCAGTGAATACTGCAGATAATACAGTAGCAGCTACCTTTACAGGTTTAGTTCCTGGAGATTATATGTTCAGAGTAACAGATTCTAACGGATGTACTTACGAAGAATTATTACCAATTGCACCAGTTACAAATATTGTTGTAAATGGTCAGACTATTGCTGATATGACTTGTAATACAACAAATGACGGTCAAGTAACTTTCACAGTTTCAGATTTTGCTGGAAGTTATACATATACAATAGATAAAGATGGTACTAATTTTGTTCCATCAACATCAACAACAGCGACAACCATTCCTTTAACAGGTCTTGCTTTTGGTCAGTACACGATTAACATTACAGACAATGCAACAGGTTGTACAGCAACTTCAATGGTAGAAGTGAAACAACCAACGGTAGTTACAGTTAATTTAGTAGATAATGTAAATGCAAACTGTAAGACAGGAGCAATAGTAACAGTTCAAGCTAGTGGAGGAACTCCAGGTTATGTCTATTCATTCGTTCATGCTGGTGACCCTGCTGGAGCATTTGACGCATTAGCTACAAGAGAGTTAGATGCAACTGTACCTGCATGGGATGTTTATGCACAAGATGCTAATGGATGTATTTCTTCTCCATATAGAGTGAATGTCATTATTGACCCACTTCCATCAGGATTTACAGCAGTAGCTGTATCTCAATGTCCAAGTGCTACAGGAACTTACGATATCGTAATTACACCAGGAACAGGTATGGGACCATTCCAATATAGCATTGGTTCAGGATTCCAATCAGGACTTACATTTACGGTAAGTGTTCCTAAAACATATGATCTAACGGTAAGAGATAAATTCGGATGTGAATTTGTATTCAACGCGGCGGTAACTATTTTAGCACCGTTGGATATTACAAATACTATTGTAGCCCTACCAACTTGTGCTGATAGAGACGGAAGCGTTAGTGCAACAGCTACTGGTGGTACAGGTAATTATAGTTATACAATTGACGGAACAACTACTGTAACAACTACTCCGGCTATATTCGCTGGTTTATCAGTGGGTTCACATACAATTGTGGTGACTGATTTGACAACAACTTGTACAAAAGATGTAACATTTAGATTAGAGCCTGCAACTCTAGTAACAGGATTTGATGCAACATCTACACCTGTAACTTGTAACGGAGGAAACAACGGTACTATTACAGCTACTTTAGATGCTCCAAGTGCAGGGGTTAATGATAATCCAATTTACACTTATACATTAACAGGAACGACTGTTTTAGGAGTTGCTGTAAATAGACCAGCACAACCAGAGAACGTATTCGAAAATCTTGAAGCAGGAAGCTATACTGTTACAGTTACTTCTGGAAGAGGATGTTCTGATTTTAAACTTGTTCAGGTTATCGAACCGGCATTAATTGTAGTTCCTAACCCAGCAATTGCTCAGTACGGATGTACTTCTGATAATACTAGCAATTTTGCAACAATTACAATTAGTGGTGTTACAGGCGGTTCAGGAACTTATATCTACGAATTCATTAGAAATGGTGCAGTAGTTTATAAAGGTGATAGAAATGTTTACACAGAAACCGATTATTTAGGTGGATCATATACAGTTAATGTTTATGATAATAACGGATGTATTGGTTCTAATGCTGGAACGTATGTAATTAATCCATTTATTAGTTTAGATGATATTACAATTAGTGTTACAAATGCAATAACTTGTACAAATAATGAAGATATTGCTGTTACAGTTGCCACAACTGGAGGAACACCAGCAAATCTGCAATATGCTATTACGGATGCATCTGGAAATGCAGTAGCAGGTAATCCAAATAATGCAACGGGTATCTTTACTAATTTATCAATTGGAAATTATATCATAAGTGTAACAAATCTTGATACAAATTGTACAATTAAAGAGGTTCACTACGTTAATGATCCAAATACTTTTGAAATTAAAGCTGTACCAGCAAGTGCACAAATTTGCTATGGAGCAGCTGACGGTCAGGTAACATTAACTTTTGTTGACAGACAGCCAACTCCATCAGACGAGGCAGGTGCTTTTAGTTATGTAATCACAGGGCCAGTTTCTAGTACAGGAACTACAACAGGAGCTGTAACTACAATTTCTAATTTAACTGCTGGTCAGTATACAGTTAGTGCGACCTTAATCGGAAATCCTTACTGTACAGTTACAACATTATTTACAATTGAGCAACCTTCAGCGCAATTAGCGGTGACAACAACTCAAGCAGATATTACTTGTAACCCAGGTAATAATGACGGTGAAATATATGCTTCTGCAAATGGCGGATGGGATAATAATTACCAATATCAGTTAGTTCTAAATGGTGCAATTGTGGTAGATTATTCTACTCAATATACTTTCACAGGATTATCTGCAGGTACATATACGATAAATGTAAAAGATGGTAAAGGTTGTATTGCTACAACAACTGCAACATTGGTAGTTCCATCTCCAATAACGTTTACTGCTACTCCGAGCGCAACATTATTATCATGTTTTGGTGATAAAACTGCGACAATAACAGTTTCAGTTCCAACAGGAGGACAAGGAAGCAATTACATGTACACATTAAACACTGTGATTGGAACACAAACTATATCTTCAGGTCCGCAATCATCGAATATTTTTGATGGACTAGGTGCGGGTACTTATTCAATAAAAGTAACAGACGGATTTAATTGTGAGGCAACATCTGCAAGTATTGTTATTACAGAACCAACAGAAGTTATTCCTAACTTAATTTTGGCTTCTTCACAAACTTGTAACGTACAATCGATGCTTACATTAAGCGCAACAGGAGGTGTAGGTCCATATAGCTATAGTACAGATCCTAATTTTGCAACAAATTTGGGTACATTTAATTCATCTGTTACATTCTCTGTACCAGTAGGAACTTACCAATACTATGTGAGAGATACTAATAACTGTGTAAGTTTTGTTTCTAATGAAATCAAAATAGATCCTTTGGTTCCTTTGACAGTAGATTTAGATATTACAAATGCAATTGTAAAATGTACTGGTGAAGCTACAGGAGTAATTGTTGCAGAAGCAAAAGGAGGTTTAGGAAACTATAGTTATACTTTACAGGATGCATCTGGAAACCCAATTCAAGGGCCTCAAAGCAACGGAAGATTTGAAAATCTTTTAATAGGAACTTATAAAGTAAAAGTAGACAGCGGAGATTGTAGTAGTACTTCTGTTAATGCTGTAATAACTGAACCTGCAGCTGCATTGATAGCAACATTTACACCGACGAATGTTTCATGTTTTGGTGAAAATAATGGTAAAATCGTAATTACAGCGAGCGGAGGAACAGGAGTTATTAAATATGCAATCTCACCAGATTTAAATCAGTTTGATTTCATTACAACATTTGATAGACTTGCTCCAGGAACTTACACAGTAATTGCCCAAGATGAAAACGGTTGTTATGTGAGACAAGATGTTGAAATTACACAACCTAATCCGGTTATTGTAACAGAAGTTCCAAACTCTATGATTCCTGAAGTGTGTGATGGAGATAAAGATGGTGCATTCAGTATTGAAGTTAAAGGTGGTACATTACCTTATAGCGTAAGTTTAGATAATGAAAAAGGACCATTTACTCAGGGTACAGCTACTCAGACAATATTTGATTTCACTAATCTAGCTGGAGGAACACATACAGTATATGTGAAAGATGCAGAAGGTTGTATAATTGAGTTTGTAGAAAACATGCCAAACGCAGTAATTCTTAATCCAACTGCTGAGGTAACATATGATTGCGTTAACAATACACAAGCCAACATGGTAGTTGTAACAATTGATGCTTCAATTACGAACCCAGCAGATGTTGATTATTCATTAGATAACAATGGAGTATTCCAGCCAAGCAACATCTTTACAAATGTTCCTGCTGGTGATCACTTCATCGTTGCAAGACATACTAATGGTTGTGAGGTACCAACTCCAATCTTTACTGTTAATGCAGTTGCGGAACTTGGTTTAATCGACATCACAAACCAAAGCAAAGACATCAACACAATTGTTGTACAAGCTTCTGGAGGTGTTGCTCCTTATGAGTACAGCTTCAATGGTGAACCATTCTCATCATCTAATAGCTATAGAATCTACAAAACGGGAGATTATGTAGTTATCGTAAGAGATAAAAATGGTTGTGAGAAAACAATAACAGTTCATGGTACATTCTATGACTTCTGTATGCCAAACTACTTTACACCAAATGGTGACGGACAAAATGATACCATTGGTCCAGATTGTGGTGCGTTAGCATACAAAGAGTTAACATTCGATATTTATGACAGATATGGTAGAGTAGTAGCGAAATACCGTGTTAATGGAAAATGGGACGGAAGATATCATGGAGACGAATTACCAACAGGAGATTACTGGTATGTTCTTAAACTGAATGATCCAAAAGATCCGAGAGAATTTGTTGGACATTTCACATTATACAGATAACAAAATTATAGCCCCAATGATGTTATCTAAAAAAATTATTACAATGAAAAAGTTTATTTTATCCTTAGTACTCATGGCTGTAACAACAAGTTACAGCCAAGAGTTAAACCTACCAGTGTTTACCCAGTATTTAGCTGATAACCCTTTTATTCTTTCTCCTGCGTATGCAGGTATTGGAGATAATCTCCGTATTAGAGCCAATGGTTTAACACAGTGGGTCGGAATTAAAGATGCACCAGACAACCAATCATTGTACGCCGATTTTCGTGTTCTAGATCGTTCTGGAGTAGGTATTTCATTGTATAATGATAGCAATGGTAATACAAGACAAACCGGGGCCAAAGTTTCTTTTGCGCACCACTTGATTTTAGATTATCGTTCAGAGCAATATTTATCTTTTGGTATATCGTACAACTTTAATAGTTTTAGAATCGAAACGGGTAATTTTACCGGAGACGTAAATGGTGTTCCAGTAGCATTAGACCCTTCAATTACAGACAATCGTTATAACTCAAACAACAACTTTGATATTAGTGCATTGTACCGTAACAAAGGATTTTACTTTAGTTTTAACGCCAACAACGTTTTAAAGAAAAACACTGATAAGTATAGAGGAGTAGAACCAGATCTACTCTCTAACTTTCAGGTTTACTCAGGATTCACTTTTAGAGACGGAGAAAATAGACGTATCGAATACGAACCATCGGTATTCTTGCAGTACTTTGCAAGTGACCAGCGTTCTACAACCGATTTAAACTTCAAATACAGACGTTACAATCGCTACGAAGATTACTATTGGATCGGAGTTTCTTACCGTTTCTTAAATGACCAGTTCCCAAAACCTTTGGCAATGGGACCAATGGCTGGTTTTATGAAATCTAAATTCTATTTTGCATACTCTTACCAGTTGATGTTTAATGGTCTTGGAGCGTATAACACAGGAACACATTCCATCACAATCGGATTTGACTTCTTGCAATCAATCAGTAACTGTCCTTGTACACAAAGTCCGGTTCACGATTAGACAAATAATTTTTATCATCTTTAAGAATTATTTTGTTTGTTTTCATAATTTACAACGTTTTCGTTTTTATTACTGGATTATTTTTGCTTTTTTGAAATTTAGACTTCGCTAAAAGTTCTATATTTGTTATTCTTTCAAAAAATTAAAAAAATTAGCAGATGAAAACTTTAAACGATTTCGATTTTAAAAATAAAAAAGCAGTTATCCGTGTTGACTTCAATGTGCCATTGGATGAAAATTTTAATGTAACAGATACGACACGTATTGAGGCTGCAAAACCAACAATCGATACAATTTTAAAACAAGGCGGAAGTGTGATTTTAATGTCGCACTTAGGAAGACCAAAAGGAGCAGAAGAGAAATATTCTCTAAAACATATCTTAAAAACAGCTTCTGAGATTTTAGGAGTTCAAGTTAAATTTGCTGAAAACTGCGTTGGAGAACCAGCTCAAACTGCAGCAAAAGATTTAAAGCCAGGCGAAGTTCTTTTATTAGAAAATTTACGTTTCCACGCTGAAGAAGAAGCTGGAGATGTAGCTTTCGCTAAAGAATTGGCTTCTCTTGGAGATATTTATGTAAACGATGCATTTGGTACTGCTCACAGAGCACATGCATCTACTACAATTATCGCACAATTTTTTCCAAACGATAAATGTTTCGGAACATTATTGGCAAAAGAAATTGACAGTTTAAATAAAGTTCTTAAAAACAGTGAAAAACCTGTAACTGCTGTTCTTGGTGGTTCAAAAGTTTCTTCTAAAATCACCGTTATCGAAAATATCTTAGATAAAGTAGATCACATGATTATTGGAGGAGGTATGACTTTTACTTTTATTAAAGCTCAAGGCGGAAAAATCGGTGAGTCTATCTGCGAAGATGACAAATTAGATTTAGCTCTTGATATTTTAAGATTAGCTAAAGAGAAAGGAGTTCAGGTACATATTCCTGTTGATGTTATTGCAGCAGACGATTTCTCAAACAGTGCAAATACTCAGGTTGTAGATGTAACGGCAATTCCTGACGGATGGCAAGGTTTAGATGCAGGTCCAAAATCTTTAGAAAACTTCAAAAAAGTAATTTTAGATTCTAAAACAATTCTTTGGAATGGTCCATTAGGAGTTTTCGAAATGGAAACTTTCTCTAAAGGAACAATCGCATTAGGAGATTATATCGCAGAAGCTACAGCAAATGGAGCATTTTCATTAGTTGGTGGTGGAGATTCTGTTGCAGCAGTAAAACAGTTCGGATTTGAAGATAAAATGAGCTACGTTTCCACTGGTGGCGGGGCTATGCTTGAAATGTTAGAAGGAAGAATTTTACCTGGAATCGCAGCGATTTTAGACTAAAAAATCACAATTAACATTTTTTTAAACAGTTTTCTTCAATAAAGGGCTTAGATTTGCAAAAATACAACTCTTGTAATTGTTTGAATTACAGAATTTTAAAATAATGTTATATGATTGTAAGGAAATTTTCGATTGTGGTTTCGGCTTTCTTCTCGTTAGCTGTGTGTGCACAGGAAACGGCAAAAACAGATTTGGAACTGAAGCCAGAGGTTAAGCTTTCATATTTAGATTCTATTAAGAGCACATTCAAAAAAAACGATCTTGCAGCAAAAGTAGATAGTTTATGGATGAACGAATTAGTAAGTCTGGATATTTATGATGATCTGACTAAAGACATTCAAACCATTAATAAAGATGTTACTGTTGATGAAGAACTCCCAACCGAACTGCTAAAACAGCGTTTGGCGGCTATGAATCAGAAATCACCTTTTGAAATTGAATACAATCAAGGTTTAGAAAATATAATAAAGTCATTTCTTAAGAACCGTAAAAAATCGTTTTCTCGATTAATGGCTTTATCAGAATATTATTTTCCAATTTTCGAGGATGCTTTTGCCAAACAAAATGTTCCTTTGGAAATAAAATATTTAGCCGTTGTAGAATCTGCTTTAAATCCTAAAGCAGTTTCTAAAATGGGCGCTACGGGTCTTTGGCAGTTTATGTACGGAACCGGAAAACAATACGCTTTGAAAATCGATTCTTATATTGATGAAAGAAGCGACCCTCTTAAAGCTACAGCCGCAGCATCAGAATACATGACCAAAATGTTCAATATCTTTGGTGACTGGGAGCTGGTGTTAGCTTCTTACAACTCAGGTCCAGGAAATGTGACAAAAGCAATTCGTCGTTCTGGCGGAAAAACAAAATACTGGGACATTCGTAATTATCTTCCAAAAGAAACTCAAGGTTATGTTCCTGCTTTCTTAGCTACAATGTACCTTTTTGAATACCATAAAGAACATGGCATTAATCCAGAAAGAGCTGTGGTTAAAAATTTTGAAACGGATACAGTAGCGGTCAAAAATCAAATGTCTTTCAAACAGCTTGCCGATTTGTTAGACATGCCACAATCTCAAATTCAGCTTTTAAATCCGTCATACAAAATGGGAGTTATTCCGTTTTATCAGGGAGAACAGCATTTTATCAGACTTCCAAAAGATAAAATCGCAACATTTGTTTCCAACGAAGAACAGATTTATGCTTACGTAAAACATGATGCAGAGTTTAGAACCACTTCATCTCGATTGGCAGTTAAATATACGCCAAAAGCGAAACCAGCAGCTGTAAAACCACCTCCGGTTGATAATGGAGATTTTGAATTTTATAAAGTCAGAAAAGGAGATAATTTAGGTGCAATTGCCGCAAAGTATGATGTAAGTATTTCAGATATTAAAAAATGGAATAACTTAAAAACAAATGCTGTAGCAATTGGACGAAGCCTAAAAATTAAAGCAGAAGAAGAGGCTCCTGTTAAAACTCTTCCTGCTGTTGTAGATAAAGAACAAGCAATTGCATCTGCAGAAAATAAAGAGAAAACAGCTGTAGATATGGACTATGTTGTGGTGGCTGGAGATAATTTAGGAAGCATTGCAAAAAAATTCGGTACGACTATTGCGGAGTTAAAAGAACTTAATAATTTAACTTCAAATAACATTGGTTTAGGAAAAACATTGATTATTTCTAAAGCTGCGGTCGTTATAGAAGAGCCGGCTTCAACAGCAATTGCATCAAACTCGGTTGATTCATTCAAGAAAAAAGCACCTTCTAAAAACGTTAGTGAAGATTATTACGTTAAAAAAGGAGATTCTTTATATAGCATTTCTAAAAAATATCCTGGAGTAACAATTTCAGATATTAAAAAATGGAATGGCATTAAAGATGAAGATATTAAACCGGGAATGAAACTTAAAATAAACGGATAATAGAATAATCTTATTAAATTTGGGTTTTATTTCATAAATTAAAAAAATGAATAAAACCCATTTTTTATTGCTATTAATTCCATTTTTCCTGACTTCTTGTTTCAAAAGTGAAAAGCAAAATGAAACAGTTTCTGGAAAAACGAATACCATTTCGGTCATTATCGATGACCAATTGTGGTATGGAGAAGTGGGCGATAGCATCAGAAATAAATTTGCCTCTCCGGTCCTTGGACTTACCCAAGAAGAACCGCTTTTTACCATAAATCAATATCCAGCCAGATTGCTTGAAGGTTTTGTGACCGATAGCCGAAGCATTATTGTGGTCAAAAAAGCACCTGTAGATAAATTCGAAATCATTCGAAGTAAAACATTACCTCACAATACATTCCGTATATACGGGAAATCTGTAGATGATATTATTTGTAGTATTGAGTTAAACGCCCCGCAAATAATTAAAATTATTCATGAAGCTGAAATTGAGAAAATTCAGGATGACAACAGTACCTCACTGTTAAATAAAGCGATCATAAAAAATAAATTTCATATTAATATTCAGATTCCGACAGGATATGAATATATGTTGCACAAAAAGAAATTCATCTGGCTTAAGAAAGAAATTATAAGTGGCAATACTAGTTTATTAATTTACCAGATTCCGCTTTATAATTTCAAGAAGAAAAAAGATGTTGTCAATGCAATTGTCAAAATGCGGGATTCGATTGGGAAATATATACAAGGTCGCGAACCTAACACCCAAATGATTACCAGTGAAGCATACGCACCCTATTTTTCAAAAGTAACTTTAGACAATAAAAACGCATTCGAAACAAAAGGAACATGGGAATTGAAAAATGATTTCATGACCGGACCTTTTATCAACTATGCTATTATTGATGAAACCTTTAACCGTGTTTTGGTTATCGAAGGATTCTCATATTCACCCTCACATCAAGAACGCGATTTAATGTTAGAACTCGAAGCGATAATAAAAACAGTGAGAATCGACAAACGATAGGAGTTTTTTGTTTCAAGTTTCAAGTTTGGGGTTTCAAGTTTCAACGTCTTGACGATTAATTGTGCGCATTTCTCAGAGAACTTCAACTTCTTATCATCTTAGCGTCCTCTGCGCAAATCCTTTGCGAACTTCGCGGTTAAAAAGCCAAAGTATATCAACTTGAAACATGAAACCTGGAACAAAATAAAACAAACAAAATTTTTCGTACTTTTATTCATAACAAACATAAAAACAAATAGTTATGAAAAAATTAACCGCAACCTTAGCAATAATAACCCTGTGTTTTATTTCTTGTAAAAAAGAAGTGAAGGTAGAATCGACAACTCCAGCAGCAACAGATTCTGTTAAAACGGAAGAACCTGTTGCCGAAGCACCATTAGATTCTGCGGCGCAGATGAAAGCTTGGCAGGAATATGCAACGCCAGGCAATCCGCATAAAATACTTGCTGATGAAGTTGGAACATGGAATTGCGATATGACATTCTGGTCGGATGCCAATGCAAAACCCGAAAAAGAAACTTCTGTCGCAGAGATCAAAATGATCTTAGGCGGACGCTTTCAAGAAGCAACTTATAAAGGAACGATGATGGGACAGCCGTTTGAAGGTAAAGGAACGGTTGGTTATAATAATGCTAGTAAAGAATACATTTCCACATTTATAGATAATATGGGAACTGGTATGATGACCAGTAGAGGAAAGTATAACGAAAGTACCAAGAGTATAGAATATTTCGGAGAAATGGCCGATCCAGTAACCGCAAAAAACACCAAGTATAGAGAAGTGTACACGATCGTAGATGCTAAAACCCGAAAAATGGAAATGTACGATACAAAAAACGGAACCGAATATAAAAGCATGGAAATCGTGATGACGAAAAAGTAGTTTTATTTTCTAGGTTCACAGAAACATAGGCAGAAAGGCACAAAGTTTTATTTCAATGAGATACAATTTTGTGCCTTTGCAATTTCTAAAAAAACTTTAGCGAAGCTAAAAAAATAATATAATTTAGCGTCTTCGAGCCTTCGCAGCAAAAACAACAGCAGAAATGGAATTAAAATGGAAAATAAAGCCTTTTGAGGCATTAACTGTTCACGAGTTATATGATTTGCTCAAACTGAGAAGTGAAATCTTTGTAGTAGAGCAAAATTGCGTTTATTTGGATCTTGACGGGAAAGACAAGAAGGCTTTGCATCTAATTGGAGAGTTTGAAGGTAAAATTGTCGCGTATTCACGTTTATTTGATGCCGGAATTAGTTTTGATAATGCTTCTATCGGAAGAGTAGTTGTAGACGCCAATTATAGAGATAGAAAATGGGGACACGAATTAATGCGCGAAGCAATAGCTGGAATTAAATCCAATTTTGGACAAGATAAAATCACGATTGGCGCACAATTGTATTTGAAGAAATTCTACGAAAGCCACGGTTTTGTTCAAACTAGCGAAATGTATTTAGAAGATGATATTCCGCACATAGAAATGGTGAGAGAATAATTAAAAAGGAAGTAAATCCGCAATGATTTTTCCAATAAGCAAAAAATCTTAGAATCTTAGTAACTCAGCATCTTAGAAGCTTAGTAAAAACTAAATTTTCGTAATCACAAATTCCACTCGCCGATCGTAATTATCGCCTCTTCCCAACGGATATCGATTGCCACACCCAACATATGTCATGCGGCTTTTTGATATTTTTTTGGACATTAAATAGTGGAAAACAGTTTTGGCGCGGTTCCAGGAAAGTCTTCTTTCTTTGGTATCTCTGTCAATTCCATCGCTGTAAATTTCTGGAGTGCAGCAAACATGACCTCTTATTTCAAAATTAAGATTTCTATGATTTTGAAGTATGGCTGCAATTTTATCCAGTTCTTTTTTAGAATTGCTAGTAAGTTTAGCACTTCCAATATCAAATAAAATAGACTCTAAATATACTTTATCGCCCACTTTTAAATTGTCTTTGAATGAAGTGTGAACTCCTTTCCCAAAACTATTTTTCTTAACAACAATTAAGTCAACCCGCCGATTTCGCAAACGTGTCTCGTACAGATTTTCTACCGTATCCGGTTTTACGACAACACGTCCTTTTCCTTCAAGAATTATAATTTTACTCTGATTGAATCCTTTCTTAATCAATAGATTCTGAATCGTATTGGCGCGATTATTTGATAATCTAAAGTTATACTCATCATTGCCGCGATCGTCACAATAGCCATAAATCTGTATAGACTCAACGTTTGCCGTGTCTATGTTTTTTATAAAGTTTGAAACAACAGTAATTTGTCTATCTGTCAGATCATACCTGTCAAATTCAAAATAAATAGTTTCAACAGGTTTTTGCTGTGCCGTTACTGTATAAAATGAAAAAAGAGTCAGGGCTAGAGTTATCTTCATTCACTACATTTTTAATATCGTTTTATATTCTGTAGGATTATTTAATACGCTAACTGCTCTTTTAATTTCTGAATTGTTTTTTAGATAATACTGATATAAACCTTCTTGATATTGATATCTCTTGATCAACTCTTCCAAAATCATGTTTTTGATTTCTTTTTGGTTTTTATCCAGTAAAGTAGTTTCGCTTTTTTCTAAAGCAGTTAACAATTGCTGATATTCGGCAGTAATGGTCTCGTCTATTTTTTCTTTTTTAGCTGCAGCTAAAGTATTTTTCAACGCGATTTCAGTATCTGTGTCAAAAGTGATTTTATTCGTTTTTAGATATTGTTTGAAAGCAGTGTAATCTGCATCTGTCAAAGTTGGAATCTTATCTCCTAAATTTGGATTTTTGTAATAATATGTTGTAGCATAATCAAATACACCGTCGTTTTTAATTAAAGCTGTTGCAATGGCACTGGTTTTTGCCTCTTCCAATTCGATATCAGGCAAAACTCCTCCGCCATCATAAACTGTTCTTCCTTTTCTGGTTTTAAAAGCATTATAATTTTTAGCATCAGTTTTCTGAGCCACGCCATTTTTATCTTTATGAGCATAATCCAAAGCCTGAATACATCTTCCAGAAGGCGTATAATATCTAGAAATAGTTACTTTCAGCTGAGTTCCGTAGGTTAAATCAACCGAACGCTGTACTAAACCTTTTCCGAAACTTCTGCTTCCTAAAATAACGGCACGGTCTAAATCCTGCAAAGCACCAGAAACAATTTCAGAAGCCGAAGCACTTCTTCCGTTTACTAAAATGGCTAACGGAATTTCAGTGTCAACTGGTTCTTTCTGTGTTTTATAAGTATTGTTATGTTTTTCAATTCGTGATTTAGTCGTAACAATTACTTCATTCTTCGGAACAAATAAATTACAGATATCAATAGCCTCATTTAGTAAACCTCCAGGATTTCCTCTTAAATCCAAAACAATTTGTTTGGCGCCATCGGCCTTTAATTTTTCAAGAGCATCCTTTACTTCTGCAGAAGCTTTTCTGCTAAAATGTGCCAAAACGATATAACCTGTTTTATCATCAATTTTTCCGTAAAATGGAACAGATTTAATATCCACTTCATCCAAAACCAAAACCGTAGTATTTGGTTTTCCCTGACGAAGATATTTGATATTGATTTTAGTGTTTTTTGTTCCTTTCAATAATTGAGAAGCATCATCCTTGAAATCAGCAATCAAAACATCACCAATTTGGATAATTTCATCGCCAGCTTTTAGTCCAGCTTTATCGGCTGGATAATTTTTATAAGGTTCACGAACAATTAAACGGTCATTTTTTCTAGAAATCAAAGCGCCAATCCCCGTATATTCTCCAGTATTGTTGATTTTAAAGTTTACAACATCTTGCTCGTTAAAATAAACCGTATATGGGTCTAAACTTCCTAACATGCTTTTGATGGCTTTATCCATCAAATCGCCTGGATTGGTTTCGTCGACATAATTGGTGTTTACAGCTTTAAACAAAGTTGTAAAAATTTCGATCTGTTTGGCAATTTCAAAAAAATCTTCTCTAAAACTGGTTCCAACAAACAACATTCCCGCCGCAGCGACTGGTATAATAAATTTCTTTTTGAAATACGGATACATGATTATTCTTTTTTTCTTCTTTTTAATCTTCTTCTAATAAAATAGGCAAATACACAAAACAGGATAACAAACGGCCAAACGCTGATTAACGAAATTAAAAAATCGGATAAACTGTAGAATCCTGATTTAAGTGCGTTCCAGATTTTTGATCCATAGGATATTTTAATGCCTTCTTTTTCAGCTATTGTTTTGTAAAAGTCAATTGTGACTGTGCTCTCAGAAACACGGCTTTCTAAATATTTAAGCTGACCTTCTTTGGATTCTATTTCTTCTCGGATAGCTGAAATTTGTTTTTCAATTTCTAATATCTCGCTTACTTTAGTCGCTTTCTGTAAGATTTGCAAATAGCGTTCTTCTAGTTTTTTCTTCGTATGTAATCTTGAAGTTAAATCAATAAATTGTTCAGTTACGTCTTCTGCGGATATATTTTTAACTTCAAAATAAGAAACACCTTTTGAAACATTATTGATAAAACGATCAAAATTCTGACTAGGTACTTTTACAGTAAGGCTTCTGTAAACACTGTTGTAATCCTTCCCTTCAGAATCGTTTATGATTCTTGCCTTGTTGTCTGAAACCGCTTTTTGAATTTGATTATAAGTGTTTTCTAAATTATCTGTTTCAAATCGAAGCGATCCCTGCTTGATTATTTTCTGCGGAATCTTAGTTTTTGATGATTTATTTAAATCTTGATCTTTTCTATTAGACTCACTCGCTCCAGCAGGTGGCGGTGGCGGAACCATAACGGCGCTTACTGCAACATCATTACTCTCAGCTTCAGATTTACTACAACCAAAAAGCGCTAAAAATAAAACAGATAAAAAGAAAAGTTGACGCATAAAATTTCAATTTAGAGCTAAAACTACGATTTTTTTGTCTAACTTGAATAATAATCTTACCTTTTGAAATTTACGCTTCTGTTTTCGTATCAGAATCTTGGGTTTTGTTTATCTGAGCTGTGAATTTCTCAAACAACTGAATCATTTTAGTATTGATTTCTTGGTAAGATAAACGGTCTTTGGTCTGATAAAAAAGCATTATCGAGTAAGGCTGATCCAAGTTATCCAAAAGTAAATGTTTGTTCAAACGATAAGTTTCTCTCAAAACCCTTTTGAAGTAATTACGATCAACGGCCTTCTTGAAATATTTCTTAGAAACCGAAACGCCAATCTTAGTTTGTTCTTCTGAATTTGCCTCCACTTGACGGTAAACCAAACGAAGCGGATATTTGGACACCGATTTTCCTTCAGAAAATAGTAAACCAATTGTCGTTTTGCTTTTTAAACGCTCGTTTTTAGGGTAAGTAAAGTTCATTTAATTCAGAAAAGATTTGCAAATTCTAGTGCAAAGGTACAATTAAACCATAAAAACAGTTATTGTTTTCAATTTTAATAAGTCTAAAAATATATTTACTACTTTTGCGCATTAATTTTTGAAGCATGGAAAAAATTATTTCTTATCCAATATCGGTAATTTACTATTTATTATTTGGTTTATGTTTGGCTGTTTTTCATCCAATTCAGTGGATTTGTTTAAATGTTTTTGGCTACCAGGCTCACAAAAAAAGTGTTGATTATTTAAATTTCTCCCTTTTAAAATGTACAAATCTTGTTGGAACAAGATATACAGTTGAAGGTGTAGACACGGTTCCGAAGGGTGCGCCAATCATTTTTGTGGCAAATCACCAAAGTATGTACGATATCGTGGCAATGATTTGGTATTTTAGACGTTTTCATTGTAAATTTGTAAGTAAGAAGGAGTTAGGAAGCGGAATTCCGAGTGTTTCTTTTAATTTGAAATACGGAGGATCTGTCTTAATTGACCGAAAAGACCCTAAACAAGCGATACCAGTTATCAAAGGCTTGTCTGAATATATCGAAAAAAACACAAGATCTGCCGTAATCTTTCCGGAAGGAACAAGAAGTAAGACAGGAATACCAAAAGAATTTGCGCAAAGCGGTTTAAAAATCTTATGCAAATATGCACCATCTGCATATGTTGTACCAGTAAGCATCAATAATTCTTGGAAAATGGTAAAGTTTGGTTTTTTTCCTGTTGGTTTAGGAAATCATCTGAAGTTTACAGCTCACAAACCTTTAGCTGTTAAAGATTACAAATTTGAAGAGCTGATGGAGATTACTGAAAAAGCAGTTAAGGAAGGAATAAATGAATATAAACAGGTTTAAGTTTTAGTCCGAGCTAAAATGAAAAACCCAAATCTATAATAAGTAATGTCTATAAAAAACATTAGATTAGAAGTAATGCAGTTTTTGGAAAAAAACGTGGATAGCTTCGTCGAACAGTATTTAATTCCAGTGGAAAAAATTTGGCAGCCATCGGATTTCTTACCAGATTCTCAAGGAGAAAATTTCTTTGAAGAGGTAAAAGAATTACGCGAGATTGCCAAAGAACTTCCGTACGATTTCTGGGTTACGCTTGTTGGTGATACCATCACTGAGGAAGCATTGCCTACATATGAGTCATGGTTAATGGATGTAGAAGGAATTGATCAACAACAAGAAGGTCAAGGAAACGGTTGGGCCAAATGGGTACGACAGTGGACTGGAGAAGAAAACCGTCATGGAGATCTTTTAAATAAATACTTGTATTTGTCTGGTCGTGTAAACATGCGTGAAATCGAAATGACTACACAGCATTTGATCAACGACGGTTTTGATATTGGAACTGGAACTGACCCGTACAAGAACTTTGTATATACTAGTTTTCAGGAATTAGCAACTTATGTTTCGCACAACAGAGTAGCGCAAATGGCTAAGAAATTTGGCGATAACAAGTTGTCTAAAATGTGCAAAATGATTGCAGGAGACGAAATGCGTCACCACCATGCCTATAGCGAATTTGTAACTAGAATTTTCCAAGTAGATCCGAGCGAAATGATGCTGGCTTTTCAATACATGATGAAGCAGAAAATCGTTATGCCGGCTCATTTTTTAAGAGAATCTGGTCAAAAAATCAGTAGTGCTTTCGAGCAGTTTTCTGATTCAGCTCAGCGTATTGGTGTTTATACTGCAAATGATTATGTTGAAATCATGCAGAAATTGATCAACAAATGGGAAATCGATAAAATTACCAATCTGTCTGATGAAGCAGAAAAAGCACGAGACTTCTTAATGAAATTGCCAGCTCGTATGGCGAAGATCTCAGAAAGAATAGTAATCCCTAAAGAATCGCATATCTTTAAATGGGTTGAACCAGCGAGACTTTAAATTTTAGATTTTAGAAAGTAGATTTCAGATTTTTAGATTGGAATTTGGAATTTTTAGATTGAAATTTAAAAAGCAACATTGTTGCTTTAAAACATATTTGTTGATTGTTGGAGATTTAAAATCTTTGGCAATCAACATTTTTTATAAAACGTAAAAACCTCTAAATGAGTGACTCAGCATTAATTATTAAAACTATTGCTTTTGTAAAAGAAAAACTAAACGATGCCGAAGGCGGTCATGATTGGTTTCATATCGAGCGTGTTTACAAAAACGCGTTGCTGATTGCAAAAGAGACAGAATGTGATCTTACGATTGTAGAATTGGGCGCTTTATTGCACGATATAGCCGATAGTAAATTTCATAACGGAGATGAAACTATTGGGCCAAAAACAGCAAGAGCGTTTTTAGAAGTCGAAAATGTTTCTGAGGATATAATTGACCATGTTGTCAAGATCATTGAAAATATCTCTTATAAAGGCGGAAATTTTGAAAAGAAATTCTCTTCTGTCGAATTGAATGTTGTTCAAGATGCCGATCGTCTCGATGCGATTGGTGCAATTGGTGTTGCAAGAGCTTTTAATTATGGCGGATTTAAGAACCGAGCTTTATACAATCCAGAAATAGAACCTGTAACTAATATGACAAAAGAGGAGTATAAAAAGAACAACGCTCCAACTATTAATCATTTCTACGAAAAGCTCTTACTTTTAAAGGATAAAATGAACACAGCTAAAGGAAAAGAAATCGCTGCTGAAAGACATCGTTTCATGGAAACTTTTCTTGCTCAATTTTATGCAGAATGGGAAGGAGTGAAATAAATTTCATTTAGATATAAAAAAGAAAAACGTCTCTAATCTAGAGCCGTTTTTTATTTGGTGATGATTTCTTTATAGAAGTTTATACGGATTTATAATCTCGATTTTAAGAGACACATAATTATAAAAGCGCATAAAAATCCAATTGAAAACCATAATAACTTCGTGATGCTGTTATTTCTAACCATTTCCCTTTTTTCAAATCTTGTCATTTTGAATGAATTTTATACATTTCAAAAGTAATTTTCTAGAGGGTAATGATTATACCAAGAAAAGTCTTTAAACCGTTATAATAAGACAATTTTTCTTTTAGTATCTGTCGTCTTCCGCTCTAGTCATAAGTCTTTCTTCTAGCGTCTTTCATCTTTTCTTATTTAACTTTCTGAACAAATTTTTGAATGGTATTCTTAAACTCTTTATTCTGTTCGTAATACAAAATATGCCCACCGTTAATAATCTTAACTTCTTGATTTGGAAATTTAAACAAACGATAATGCTCAGGGCCAATATTGTTGTCTTTTGTTCCTGAGATTATAAGCGTTGGAACTTTGATAGAAGCAGTTTCTTTTGTAAAATCATTAAAATACAGCGGGCCACTTAATGCATTTTGTGCAAATGAAGCGTTCCTTTTTTCGCTATTATCAATACTGTCCAGTTTTTCAACATTTGCTCTATTGTCAGACAGCATTTTATACTCTAGATCTGCTTTTTTAGTTTCCTGTTTAGCTTCAAAAAAAGTGTTTAATATGGAATCTTTGCCTTGTACAGGGAAATCTTTTCCTAAAATTTTGCCCATGAAAGCAATTTGATTGAGAAGCGAATCGTTGATATCAAGTGTAGCATTCAGCAGAATTAAACCTTTTACATGTTGAGGATATTTTTCAGCATATTTAGTGGCTAAAATTCCTCCGAAAGAATGTCCAATTACAAATATCTTATCCGTTTTAAGGTGAGTTCGAATTTCTTCGATGTCATCAATCATTCTGTCCATGCTGTAATTATTGTCTGCAGGAGATCCAGATCTACCGCAACCTCTTTGATCATAATAACACATGGTTAGTTTGTCTTCTAAGGCATTTCCGCCAAATTCTTCAAAAGATTTGCTCCATGCTCCAGGGCCTCCGTGTACAAAAATACAGACTTCGCCTTTTCCATTGACTTTCAAAAACAAAGGAACTCCATCTGAAGTTTGGAAAGTAGTATTTGAATCTTGTTTGGCATCTATTTTTGTTTGGGAAATTCCGCTTTGAGCAAAACATAAAAATAGAAAGAAAAGTAAAGGAGTTTTTGGGTTCATTGGAAGTCTTTTTTGCTGTTTTAATAGGATAAAAGTATAATTAAAACAGCAGAGAAAAAACTAATGATTGGTTTTCATTATGAAATAAGTAATGATTGTCGCGCAGAAAAAACCTATCGCGAACCACAGTAATCGAGCCACTCTATTATCTCGTACTATTTCCATTCTATCTTCCGGTGTCATCTTAAATAAAATTTAGGAAACAAAAATAGTTTTAGAAAATATACTAAAAAGGTGATTTTGGTTTTTAAAATAACAGAATAAGACATTTTTTATCATAAAAAAAAAACTTCAAATAGAAATTAAATCTATTTGAAGCTTTTAGTCTTAGTATCTTAGAACCTAAAATTAAGAACAACCACAATCGGTTCCTCCTCCACAGTCTTTTTTCTTTTTCGATTTAAAGAAGAACTTTTTGATCAAAAAAGCAACTGCAAATCCTAATATGGCAAAGGCTATTATTTCTTGAAACATAACTTTTTATTTTAAAAGTTGATACGCAATTAATGCGGTAAAATATGCGAGACCGCTCATGAAGACTAGCTGCATTGCTGGCCATTTCCATGAATTGGTTTCTTTTTTGGTAATCGCCAATGTGCTGGCACATTGCATGGCAAAAGCATAAAACAGCAGTAAAGAGATTCCAGTTGCAAAGTCAAATACTTTTTCTCCCGTATCTGGACGAACTTCTGCCTGCATTTTGCTTTTTATAGTCGATTCGTTATCTGTATCTCCAACACTATAAATGGTTGCTAATGTTCCAACGAAAACTTCACGTGCTGCAAACGAACTGATTAACGCAATTCCGATTTTCCAGTCGTAACCCAAAGGCTGAATTACCGGTTCAATTGCTCTTCCCATTAAACCGATATAAGAGTTCTCTAATTTTTGAGAATTAACTTCATTTTCAAATTGCGTTTCATCCAAAGTTGTGTTGGCAAACCTTTCTTTAACTATATTTTCAGCTTCATTAAATTCTTTTCCTGGCCCATAAGAAGCCAAGAACCATAAAATGACTGATATTGCTAAGATGATTTTACCTGCACCAAGAACAAATGCTTTTGTTTTTTCTACCACATTGATTCCGACGTTTTTGAAAAGCGGCATTTTATAACTTGGCATTTCAACAACAAAATAGGTTTTTGATTCTAATTTTAAAACCTTATTTAAAATGTAAGCTGATAAAATGGCCATAAAGAATCCTAATACATAAAGGGACATCAGAGTTAATCCTTGAAGATTTAGCACTCCAAAAACTCTTTTGCTCGGAATGACCAATGATATAATAATCGCATAAACAGGCAATCTTGCCGAACAAGTTGTGAAAGGCGTTACCAAAATAGTGATTAATCGTTCTTTCCAGTTTTCGATATTTCTTGTAGCCATAATTGCTGGAATCGCGCAAGCAGTTCCCGAAATTAAGGGCACAACACTTTTTCCAGAAAGTCCGAATCGGCGCATGATTTTATCCATCAAGAAAACCACACGGCTCATATAACCGCTTTCCTCCAAAATAGAAATAAATAAAAACAAGAAAGCAATCTGGGGAATGAAAATGATAACGCCTCCAATACCCGGAATAATTCCCTGAGAAAGCAAATCGGTCAAAATGCCGCTTGGAAGTTCTGCCGCAACCCAGCTGCTCAAAGAGGCAAAAGTGCTGTCAATGAAATCCATCGGAATAGTGGACCAGCTGAAAATGGATTGGAAAATCAAAAATAAAATGGCAAAGAAAATAACGTAACCAAAAACTTTATGAGTTAAGACACGGTCCAATTTGGCACGGACATCTTTAGCCATCGAAGCGTCAATCTTTAAACCTTCTTTTAAAACATCATTGATAAACTGATATCTTTTTATGGTTTCTTTCTGCTGTAAGCGCTTTAATTCTGAATGCGATTTTGTAAAAGTGCTTCGAATTTCATTTCGTTCTAAATTCAAAAAATTGACATCCTGAGTAATTACAAGCCATAATTTGTACAATAATTGATTTGGAAAAGCATGTTGCAGTTTTTTGAAATATTCTTCATCAATTACAGAAGCATTCAAACAAGGTTCGTGCGGGATAGTTTTATAACAAACAATCAGTTCTTTTAATTCTTCAATTCCTAAACCTTTACGCGAACTAACTAAAGCAATTTTTGTTTTTAATTTTTCTTCTAAATATGGAATATCCAAAGAAATACCTTTGCGCTCCATACGATCCGACATATTGATAACCAAAATCGTTGGGATTTCAAGGTCTTTTATCTGAGTGTAAATCAGTAAATTTCTTTTTAAATTTTCAACGTCAGTTACAACAACAGCAACGTCTGGATATAGCTTGTCATTTTTATTTAGCAAAAGCTCAATAACAACGCTTTCGTCCATCGAACTGGCGTTCAAGCTGTACGTTCCCGGTAAATCTAGAATATTGGCTTTTATGTTATTAGGCAGCTTGCAAAAGCCCATTTTTTTCTCAACCGTAATTCCAGGATAATTTCCAACTTGTTGGTTAAGACCAGTTAATTGATTAAAAACAGAGGTTTTTCCGGTATTTGGATTTCCGATAAGGGCAACATTGATATTCTGAACACTCATTACAAATTGGTTTTGATAAGTTCAACTTCAATTTCACGAGCGGTTTCAATTCGGATTGCAACATGAGAGCCGTTAATATCTAAATATAAAGGATCACCAAAAGGAGCCACCTGCAACAATTCAACTAAACTGCCAGGAAGACAACCCATTTCTAATAATTTAAGTGGAATAAGATCGATATCAAAATCTTTGATAATGGCTTTTTCGCCTTTTTTCAGAGTGTGTATTGTATTTTGCAAGCTTATTTAGATTGAATTTAGATTGCAAAAGTAGGCAATTATTCTTTATTTCAAGGTATTTAACACTTCCACAAATGCTAAATGTTTCTAAAAATAAGGGTTTTTACTCTTGAGAGAGGAATTCGATATCTTCTAAAAGACGTTTTATGTCTTCTTTATTCGTTCCGTCATAAAAACCTCTAACGCGGCGCTTTTGATCGACCAAAACAAAATTCTCCGTATGCACCATATCATAAAGCTGATCTGGTCTTCCCATTTTTACAGCCAAATACGATTTTCTGGCCATCTTGTAGATTTCTTTTTTATCGCCTGTAACCAGATTCCATTTGCTGTCTACAACACCATATTTAATAGCGTAAGCTTTTAAAACAGAAACGCTATCTACTTCAGGAAAAACGGTATGCGATAGCAGCATCACTTTTGGATTGTTTAAAACTGCTTTTTGAACATCAACTAAATTGGTTGACATTTTCGGGCAGATTGATCCGCAGGTTGTAAAGAAGAAATCGGCAACGTAAATTTTTCCTTCATAATTTTTCTGGGTAATAGTATCGCCATTCTGATTGATGAAAGAAAAATCGGCAATTGTGTGGTATTTGCTTTTATACTGAATTGTACTGTCAACCAATTCAGGATTTACATCGGCTGGATTATAAATCGGAAGCGTTTTTTTAGGTTTCAATGCAGAGTAAAACAAAGATATCGTAACCACCGAAAATACTATTAAAACAATAAAGAATTTGCGGTATTTGTATAAAAGCGATTTCATAAAAATAATTTGGCGCAAAAATACGAAAAGGAGGTTTTAAAAACTTTAGAACGTAATTTTTTTAACAGGCTTTTGTAACTTTTGACATCAAATTGCAGACTAATAAAAATCGTTATAAGCTCTCATTTGTGAAATTTATTTTTATAAATGGATTTCCTGTTTGAATTTTAACACAATTTTAGAAATAATAACAATATGTTTGTATTTTCCATTAAACTATAAACTTTTATGAAAAAACAATTAGCCAAACCTGTGTTTGGTGTTATATCTGCAATGTTTGCCATAACCGCAGCTCAAGCACAAGCGCCAAAAGAACCAGGTATTAATGTATCATATATGGATACGAAAATCAGCCCAAGTCAAGATTTTTTCAAATATGTAAATGGAGCTTGGCTTGAAAAAACAGAAATTCCAAGTGACCGCACTACGTGGGGAAGTTTTAATGAACTGATTAAAAGAACAGACAAGGATGTGATGGAAGTTTTAAAAGAAGCTTCAAAAAATCCGAAGTATAAGTCTAATACAGATCAGGGCAAAGCAGTTAATTTATTTAACACCTATTTAGATTCTATCGGAAGAAATAAGAAGGGAATCGAACCTTTAAAACCATATCTGAAAAAAATTGATGCAATTAAAAACATTGCTGACGTTCAGAAATATTTGGTTGAAATGGAAAAAGAAGGAAATGCGGGCTTTTTCGGAATTTACATTGGTGCTGATGATAAAGACAGTTCTAAAAACTCTGTAAATTTAGGACCAAGCCAATTAGGACTTCCAGATAAAGATTATTATACTTCTGAGGATAAAGATTCTAAAGAAAAACGTGCTAAGTATGAATTGCATGTTGCCAGAATGCTTCAGTTTATTGGAGAATCTCCAGAAAAAGCAAAACAAAGTGCTGCTGAGGTTCTAGCTCTTGAAACAGAATTGTCAAAACCAAGGTTAAACAGAGTTGAAAGAAGAGACAGCCGTTTGCAATACAACCCAATGACAATTGCTGAACTTCAAAAATTAACTCCAGCTATCAAATGGAACGAATATTTTGCTGGTTTAGGAATTACTAAACTTGAGAGCGTAATTGTTTCTGAGCCTAAATATATGACAGCTTTAGAAACTGTTTTCAAAGAAAATAAAGTGGCACAATGGAAAGAATACCTAAAATGGGACTTGATCAACGGCGCTGCGGGCAAGCTTACAACACAAATTGACAATGCCAATTTCGATTTTTACAGCAAAACATTAAGAGGCGCAATAAAACAGCTTCCGGCTGAGGAAAGAGCGCTTAATGTGGTTAACGGAAATGTTGGTGAAGCTCTTGGAAAACTTTATGTAGAAAAAGTTTTTCCAGCTGAAGCTAAAACCAAAGCGATTGATATGATTCATAATGTTATTACGGCTTACCAAAATCGTATTAATAATTTGAGCTGGATGTCTAAAGACACTAAGGCAAAAGCAATCGAAAAGCTGAACAAAATCACGATTAAAGTGGGATATCCTGATAAATGGAAAGATTATTCGGCTTTAGAAATTAAAAGCATTGCAGAAGGAGGAAGCTATTTTGAAAATACTAAAAACTTAGCGCAATGGAGATTTAAGAAAAGCATAGATAAATTGTCTAAACCGGTTGATAAAACAGAATGGCATATGTCTCCGCAAACAGTAAATGCGTATTATAATCCATCTTATAACGAAATTGTATTCCCAGCAGCTATCTTACAGCCCCCGTTTTACAATTACCAAGCTGACGAAGCAGTTAACTATGGTGGAATTGGCGCTGTAATCGGACACGAGATTTCTCACGGATTTGATGATTCTGGAGCGCGTTACAATGCCGAAGGAAATTTAGTAGATTGGTGGACAGAAGATGATTTAAAACAATTTACAGCTTTAGGAAATGATTTAGCAAATCAATACAGTGCTCTTGAGCCATTGCCAGGAGTTCATGTTGATGGTCATTTTACATTGGGTGAAAATATTGGAGATTTAGGCGGAATCAACGCGGCATTTGACGGTCTGCAATTATATTTAAAACAACATGGAAATCCAGGTTTAATTGACGGATTTACACCAGAACAGCGTTTCTTTATTTCTTGGGCTACCGTTTGGAGAACTAAATCAAGAGACGAAGCGATCAAAAACCAAGTTAAAACAGATCCGCACTCTCCTGGAATGTACAGAGCGTATGTGCCGATTCAGAATGTTGATGCTTTTTACAAAGCGTTTGATATTAAGAAAGGAGATAAAATGTATGTTGAACCAGAAAAACGAGTTAAAATCTGGTAATCCGTTTTAATGATAAAAAAGGGCGGTTCCGACTTTCGGAACCGCCCTTTTGCGTTATTATTTTGAGAGAATCAAAGATGTTCCTACGGAACATCATGTGATTATTTTAACTGACTGTAAATGTAAGCTTCAATTGCTTTTAATTCCTCGTCGGACATTTCTTTTGTTATGGCAAAATTGGTTTTCATAACCTCAAACTGACTCGGGTCAACAATTGGTTCTGCATTTCCTTTAAGGAAAGTAATAATATCGCCTTTTTGATCTTTATAGATTTTGGCAATTTCCTTAATGCTCGGTCCAACTACTTTTTGATCTGGCTGATGACAAGCAAAACAATTTCCAGCTCCTTCAAAAAGCTGTTTTCCTAGTTCTTCTGGACTTTTGGCTTTCGCCGATTCTCCTTCAGAAACAGATTCGGTTGTTGCGTTTGTTGGCTCAGAAGTTTCTTTTTTGCAAGAAGCAAATGCTAAAACGGCAGCTAAAAATAAAACCTTTTTCATCTTATTTCTTTAATAGTATTGCAGCTTCTTTTGCGAAGTAAGTCGAAATAAGATTAGCGCCTGAACGTTTGATACACATTAATTGTTCCATCATAATTTTATCGTGATCAAGCCATCCTCTTTCAGATGCAGCTTTAATCATAGCATATTCTCCAGAAACCTGATAAACGGTTACGGGAACATGAACTGTATTTTTTATTTCGCGAACAATATCCAAATAAGCAATTCCTGGTTTTACCATAACCATATCCGCACCTTCTTCTACGTCAGACAAAGCTTCTTTAATGGCTTCGATGCGGTTGGCATAATCCATTTGGTATGTTTTTTTGTCTTTTGGAACCACAACATCAGCTTCTTTTGGAGCAGAATCTAAAGCATCTCTAAACGGACCGTAAAAAGCCGAAGCATATTTTGCTGAATAACTCATGATTCCAACATTCTGAAATCCGGCAGCATCTAAACCTTCGCGAAGGCGTAATACGCGTCCGTCCATCATGTCGCTTGGCGCAACAAAATCGGCACCAGCTTGTGCGTGTGAAACAGCCATTTTTACTAAAGCATCGACTGTGCTGTCGTTTTCTACATCGCCATTTGTAATAATTCCGTCATGACCGTAGATAGAATATGGATCTAAAGCCACATCTGGCATAACAATCATTTCTGGACAAGCCGCTTTGATGGCACGAATAGCTTGCTGCATTAATCCGTCAGGATTCCAAGCTTCTTTACCAGTATTATCTTTTAGATTCTCGCTAACTTTTACATAAATGTTAACGGCGCGAATTCCTAAATCATAAAGTTCTTTTACTTCTTCAACTGTTAAATCTATAGATCTTCTGAAAATTCCCGGCATTGATGGAATTTCGACTTTTACATTTTCTCCTTCAGCAATAAACATTGGAAACATAAAATCCGATGGACTTAAACTGGTTTCGCGTACTAAAGAACGAATCGATTCATTTACTCTTAATCTTCTGCCTCTTTGTAATGGGAACATATAAATTTAGATTTTAGATTTTAGATTTCAGATTTTAACCTGAATTTGAAAACAGATTGATAAATCCTTATTCTAAAATTGAAGTTGTTTTTTATTTTTTTGAAGTTTACCTCACTTTTGATAAGTGGCGCAAAGTTAAAGAAAAAGGAACAGAATAAGGAGTTTAGCTTGCTTTAGAATCCGTTAATATTATCTAAAAATTTTGATTTTATTGTTTGAACTAAAGCATGGTTATTCAGAATATTCCATCTAAATTTGTAAAATGAAGAAAATTCTCGCTTTATTTTGCTGTCTGCTTTTAACAAGCTGTTTTGAGATTACAGAAAGAATCAAACATCACGATGATCAAAGTGGTGAATATACGCTGATGATCGACTTTTCTAAATCTTGGTTCAAAACCAAATCTGCCATTTGGCTAGAAGAAGTTGATGGCGTAAAAATTCCAAACGAACAGGAAATTACACAGAAACTCGAAGATTTTAAGGCGAAAGCTGTAAAAATTGACGGGATTTCGAATGTAACAACCAAAACAGATTTTCAGAATTACGTTTTCATTATCAAACTCAATTATGCGAATCTGAAAGCATTAAATGCTGTTGTAAATACGATAAACAATCAGCGCGACCAGATTCACTTTAGCGGAAGCGACAAAACTTTTGAAAGAATTGCCTCGTATCCAATTCCTGAAAAAGTGATAAACGACCCAAAGAAAAAGAAAGATCTGGAAGAAGCCAGCATTATTTCTATCTACACTTTCGATAAAGATATTATGGCTGTTGAGAATACAAACAGCAAAATTTCAAAAAATAAAAAGACCGTTTTTTTAAAACAAAGTATGTACAGCGTATTTAAGAAATCGACCTTAATGAATAATACCATCCAATTAACGCCTTGATTTTATGAAGCATTTTTACACCCTAATTTTTCTATTTGCCACGTATTTTACTTTTGGACAAACGAGTCCAGACAAATACGATTATTTTGTACAGTTTAACGGAAATCAGCTTTCTAAAAAAGTGAGCATAAACGAAGTATTGAATCATCCGATATTGACGAAATACATTAGCAAAAAACCTGATTTTGATCTTCGCCAATATACTTCGATCATTCAGTTAGATCAAAAAATTACAATTCATGGAAATTTCTTAGATAGTGTTCCGTTTTATCAGGTTACCATTCCGATAAAAAACAAAGAAGCAGTAAGACAGTATCTGATTGAAAAACAAGGTGCAAATGGAAAAAATAGTACAATTGAAGAATTTGGAAAATATGCTGTTTTTACACCAAGTGGCGTTAAAAGATCATTTGTATGGAATGATAATTATTTGGTCATATTTGAATTGACAAAAAGACTTCCTACTAAGTTTTATGATTCTCCTGGGGGACCTCCAATTTTAAACGATTCGATTGTGGCAACAGAAACGTATGAAGAAACTGCAGTAGAGGCACCGCAAGTGTATGACGTTCCACAAGCGCCAAATCCGCCAAAAATAGCAGAACCTTCTGTAATGCGTGATGAACCTATGGTAGCAGATGTTCCAGCTGGATCAGCAGAAACAGCTGAACAAGATTATTTATACGATGGAAATCCGTATGAAGAATATACCGCAGAGCAGACAGAATTTGATAAAAAACTAGCAGAACAGCAAAGAGAAATTATAAAAGGTTTATTTGAAAATGGTTTTACTACGCCAAGTTTTTCGAAAATTAATGCTTCGGCAGATATTTCGTCTTGGGTAAATTATGGCGGATTCATGTCGAGTTTTTATTCGTTGTATAATTATCCTTTGGCACTATTTGGAGGTTATGATAAATACTTGCCAATGCAGAAGAACTTTGGAAATTTTATAAAAGGCATCAATTTGGATTTTTATTTTGATAATGATAATGCCCGAATTGAAGAAGTAGTTGAATATGCTGCGGAGATTGCCAGTGTTGTAAGTAAAATAAGCGATAGAAAAATCAACAAAAATATCTTTAATTATTTCCCTTCGGAAAAACCTTTAGGTTACGTTTCGTATCACGCCAATACAAAAGCGGCACTTGAAAATTTCCCATCGTTAATGACTGAATTATTTCAAAATCCAAAATTTGCTAAAGAAGATATTACACTCATCACAGATCTGATTTCGACAATCGTTGATGAAGAAGCCACAGCAAAGCTTTTTGATGGCGATTTGAGCGCTTTTTTATACGATACGAAAGAAGTTGAGGTTATGACCAAAAAGTATGATTATGATGAAAATTATGAAGAAAAAATAACCGAAGAAAAAGTGAAAAAGGATATTCCGCTGTTTTCTGTGATTTTTACTTCTACGCATCCAACTTTTGGAGATAAATTATTGCAATTGGGAGTTCGTAAAAAAGTGCTAGTTCCAAATGGAAATTCATACACTGTAGTTGGCACTCAAGAATATGGCGATATTTTTATCATGAAGGAAAAAGATGTAGTAGTTGTTGCTAATACAAAAGATTATTTTGGTTCAGGAAAAGGTTCTTTTGCTAAAGAGGCAAAGAAAGATTTGAGTAAAAACTATATTTCTGGAAAGCTGGATATTGCACAAACTGTGAAAACATTTGGTAAGAAAGCAAAAGATTCAGAATTGGATCGAATGACTAAAATTTCATCCCAATTTTCGGATGTATCGATAGAATCACCTAAAAAGTTAATTGACAATAAACTGAAATTCGTTTTTAAACTAAACTCTTTTAAGTCTGATAAAAACATCATTTTGCAGACTTTAGATTTAGCCGAAGAAATGACTTCTAAATAATTGAAAAAGGAAATCCCTGAGTATGTCTCAGGGATTTTTTTATTTAAAAATAATTCATTCCGTAGGAATGTTTCGTCGGTAGAAAAAATTGACGGTACCATTTATTTACGTTCCGTAGGAACGTTTGGTTATTTCAGTTTGCTAAGTAATTGAAGCCTGATAAATGCCTTTGATAGTTTCTTGTAATTCAGCATTAAAATCTTGATCAGATTGACTGGCAGTAAGTCCCTCAGATAATGCTCTTGAAAAACTGGCAATCAGTCCGTGGTTTTGTGAGAGTTTTTGATTTGCTTCTTCGCGAGAATAACCGCCAGAAAGGGCTACGACACGAACCACATGCGGATCTGAAATAAGTTCACGGTAAAAATCGTTGACAGTCGGAATCGAAAGTTTCAGCATTACTTTTATATCTTTATCCAATAGATTCAGCTGTTTTTGAATTTCTTCTTTCAGAATCTGCTCCGATTTTTCTTTATCAGGACTGTAAATGTCAACTTCAGGTTCTATAATTGGAATTAATCCTTTATTGAAAATTTGTTTTCCTACTTCGAATTGCTGGGCAACGACATCTTGTATTCCTTGAGAATTGGATTCTTTTATTACAGAACGCATTTTAGTTCCAAAAATGTTTCGTTCTACAGCACGATCTAGCAATTCGTCTAAACCAGAAATGGGTTTCATTAATTGTACGCCATTTGCAAGATCTGCAAGCCCTTTATCTACTTTCAGAAAAGGAATAATATGTTTTTTCTCCCATAAATAATCAGCTGTCCATTGTCCGTCGATTTTACGGTCCATTGTATTTTCAAACAAAATAGCACCGAGAATATATTGGCTGTCAAAAGCTGGACTTTTAATAATTCTAGTTCTCATTTCATGCACAAGAGTGTACATTTCTTCGTCATTTGAATATTGATTTTCTTGTACACCATATTGTGCCAATGCTTTTGGTGTGCTTCCGCCGCTTTGGTCTAAGGCGGCGATAAATCCTTTGCCAGAATGCATGAGATTTAATTGTTCCTGGTTCACATTTGCCATAATAATGAATTTTAGTTTTTTATAAATCCATGTAATTTAAGCAATTTTTGGAACTTATTGATTATGAGATTAGAGAATTCTCAAAGACCTATCTTTTCATTAACCTTATCGTAAACTTCTTTTACTTTTTTTGGAGGATCAAATCGGTAACCGACAGAGAGCTTTACAGTAGCGATGTTATCATTCAGCCTTGGATCGACTTTCTCGTCTTGTGCAAAACTAATTGTGTTGAGACTTGCAAAACCAAAAAAACGGTCATTATTGTATGCAAGCTTTAAGTTGAAATCGGCTTGGTACAAAGCTGAGGTATCGCCATCAATATCATTTATTCCAGCACCCAAAGCAAGTCCAGCTCCAATTAGAACCCGATTGCTGATTACAAAATTGTAAAAATAGGAAGGAGCCAATGTAAATACATAGATATCGCTATGAGATGAGTCTGGAGTATTTAAATCAAGATTGGTATAATAGAAAGAAAAAGACGGGATGAAACTACCAGAACTTTTCGTCTGCCATTCGTTTTGGCTTACCAACGTTTTAAAAGAGAATTTATCATTGAAAACATAAGAGGTCGATCCGCCAATTTTTGTAGTGCGCATATTAGGCAACTGAGCCGTAATGTTATCATCGCTAATGTAAAATCCTTTTTGGTTGATAAAAGTAAACGACTGCATCCATTTTTTTAAATAAAAACGGGTATTGAAATTAAAGTGCTTAGAATGAGAATCGCCTTTATTCTGGCTTAGGAATTTAGGCGCAAAACCAAAACCAATGTCTATAATTTTATAGTTTAGATTGAAGCCAATCTGTTCTCTACGATTCGGAATTAGATTAACGTATATTTTTGGATCTGTATTGTCTGAAGCAATCTGAAAACTATTGGAAGTGTCTAAATAATAAACGCTGGCAGTAATTTTATCACGGTATGATTTGAAATACGGGTTTTGCAAAGTGTCGTTTTGGGCAAAACATCCAAAAATACTGGTAAAAAATGTGGCGGAAATGAGTTTTAAACGCATAGAAACATAGTTTTAGACAATTTTAAAAGACGTTTAATTTAAATAATCCACACATCTAGCTATGTGAAAAAATACAATTTTCTAAAATCACCTCTAAGATAGGTCTTTAAATCTATGTTTCTATGTGTTAATTAAATTTTAGGTTACGAAATCCACTCGCGCGGATTTGCCAACACATTGATCAATTTCTCTTCTTCGCTTCCTGTTTCTGGATGATGATCGTAAACCCATTGTACATGCGGTGGCAAACTCATTAAAATACTCTCGATTCTTCCATTGGTTTTTAATCCGAATAAAGTGCCTTTATCATGAACCAAATTGAATTCAACATAACGGCCACGACGGATTTCTTGCCAGGTTCTTTGTTCAGGAGTATAAGAAAGGTTTTTTCTTCTTTCTACAATTGGGACATAAGCTTCAAGGAAACTATTTCCCACTTCGGTTACGAAATCGTACCAGTTTTCCATTGACATTTGCTCATTTGCTTTGCAATAATCAAAAAACAAACCGCCAAGTCCGCGTGCTTCATTTCTATGCGCATTCCAGAAATAGGCATCGCATTGTTTTTTATATTTCGGATAAAATTCTGGATTGTGTTTATCGCAAGCCGTTTTACAAGTTTGGTGAAAGTGTTTTGCATCTTCTTCAAACAAATAGTAGGGCGTTAAATCCTGTCCGCCTCCAAACCATTGTTCGATTACTTTTCCAGATTCATCATACATTTCAAAATATCGCCAGTTTGCGTGAACCGTTGGTGTCATTGGGTTTTTTGGATGTAAAACCAAACTCAATCCGCAGGCAAAGAAATCGGCTTCGCTCACGCCAAACATTTTCTGCATCGTCTCTGGAAGTTTTCCGTGAACGGCAGAAATGTTTACACCGCCTTTTTCGAAAACCGCACCGTTTTCAATAACGCGAGTTCTTCCGCCGCCGCCCTCTGGACGTTTCCATAGATCTTCACGGAATTTTGTCGTTCCGTCAACAGCTTCTAATCCAGCGCAGATTTGGTCTTGTAAATTTTGTATGTAGGCGTAAAATTTATCTTTCATGATTTAATATATTCTGATTTAAGTAGTCCGAAGTAAACGGAGTTTTGCAAAGTGCCGTCGCCGTTTCTAAATTCATCCCTTAAAATTCCTTCTTGTTTAAAATTGTGTTTTAATGCAATTCTCTGACTTGCAAGATTAATTTCTGATGTACAGATGAAAACTTTATTCATTTTTAATTCATTGAAACAGAAGTCGAGTGCATCAGAAACCATTTTGGATGTAATTCCTTTTCCTTGGTAATCTTCGTCAATAAAATAACCTAATTCGCATTTTGAAATGTGGTAATCAATTGTTTTCACACATAAATAACCAATTAGATTAGTTGTTTTTATATCGCGAGCGAAGAAATAATATCCTTCACCATTTCTTTCTTTGTCTTTATTAACTGATATAAAATTTTGTGTTTTTTCTAGCGAATCAGAATTAGCCAGGGTTACAGGGAAAGTTTTTGCAATGTGATTTTTATTCTTATCAATCAGTTTATAAAATTCTTCAGGAAGAATATCTTCAATTCGGTCTGTTTTCCAATCTGTAAAACTCATTGCTATTTGTTTTTTAAAGAAGCGATTTTAGCATTAATTCCAAACGAAAAAACTTTGCTTTCTGCCTGAATATATTGATAAATAGCTAAAGCTTTGTCAGTGAAATTATAATTTTCTTTTTTAGAGAATTCTATTAAAATATCCCCGAATTGCTCTAAATGTTCCCAATCAAAATGAAGACGTATTAATAATGTAATCAGATCTTCATTTGTTTGACTGGATAAAGTTTCGAGGTTTAGCCCAATTTCTTTTAACTGATCTTCAATGTTAGCTTTTTCCAAATTGTTTAAAGGATAAGGAACATAAACAAGAGTTCGTAACGTTTTAAGAACGTTATCAATTCTGATTTTCTCTTCATCTCTTAAACCTTTGTTGAGCATGGTTTTAAGTTGTTGGTTGTTGGTTTTTGGTTGATAGTTTGGAACGTTCCATCAACCATCAACCAAAAACCATCAACTAAATTAATTTCCGTATTCCTTAACCGCGTCAATAAACGCTTTTGCGTGATCTACAGGGATATTTGGTAAAATTCCGTGACCTAAATTTACAATGTATTTATCTTTTCCGAACTCGTCGATCATTTCATGAACCATTTTTTTGATAGTCGGAATTGGAGAAAGTAATCTTGATGGATCGAAGTTTCCTTGCAAAGTAATGTTTCCGCCAGACAAATAACGAGCGTTTCTAGCCGTACAAGTCCAATCAACACCTAATGCAGAAGCACGGCTTTTACCCATTTCGCCAAGAGCAAACCAGCATCCTTTTCCGAAAACAATAACTGGAGTAATGTCCGCTAGAGCGTCAACAATTTGGTTAATATATTTCCATGAAAATTCCTGATAATCAGCAGGAGAAAGCATTCCTCCCCAAGAATCAAAAATCTGAACGGCATTTACTCCTGATTTTACTTTTTCCTTTAAATATAAAATAGTTGTATCGGTAATTTTTTGCAATAATGTATGCGCTGCAACTGGATTTGAAAAACAGAATCCTTTTGCAGTGTCAAAACTTTTAGAACCTTTTCCTTCAACAGCATAGCAGAAAATAGTCCAAGGCGAACCTGCGAAACCAATTAATGGCACTTCATCGTTCAGCATTTCTTTAGTCAATTTTACAGCGTCAAAAACGTAACCTAAAGTTTCATTTACATCCGGAACAAAAACCTGATTTACTTGTTCCATTGTACGAATTGGATTTGGAATAATCGGACCCAAATTATCTTTCAATTCAACATGAATTCCCATTGCGCGTGGCACTACCAAAATATCCGAAAATAATATAGCAGCATCTGGAGCAATTCTGCGAATTGGCTGCACTGTAATTTCAGCAGCTAATTCAGGAGTTTCGCAACGTGTAAAGAAATCATACTTATCACGAAGTTTTCTAAATTCTGGCAAATATCTTCCTGCTTGACGCATCATCCATACTGGTGGGCGTTGAACTGTTTCTCCTTTTAATGCTCTTAAAAATAGGTCGTTTTTTAACATGTTTTTTATTTTAGGTGCAAAGTCGTAAAGTGACAAAGTTGCAAAGGTTTTTATTTGTATTCGTGAATTACATCTTCGATCACGTCCTCGATTGTTGGCTGATCTGCGATGATAATATTTTTAGTGATTTTTGATAAAGCTTCTGCAGTCGTATCACCGATGCAGAAACAGATTTGCTTATTTATTGTATTATGTTTCAGATAACTTTTAACTCCAGACGGACTAAAAAACAAAATCGCTTCAGGATTTGCTTTTATTTTCTGAGGTTGAAGCGTTGTTTCGTAAACCTGAATTTCATTGAATTTAATTCCGTTTTCTTTTAAAGCTTCTGGCAAAGTGTCTCTTCTTAAATTGCCACTGAAAAAGGTATAACTCTCATTTCCGTAAATCAAAGTGATAATTTCTGCTAAATCGGAAGCATAACCTGTGTAGGCAATAACATTAAAGCCGTTTTCTTCTAAAAGACTTTTAGTTTTTAGTCCAACGCAATACACATTTTTCTTTTTTAATTCTTCAGATTTTGGATTTGATAAAACGCTGTGAACGGCGTTTTGGCTTGTAAAAATAAGGCTCTCTTTGAGGTCTTTTAATTCGAAAGGTTTGTTTTCGGTTTTGATGAAATCGGCTTCGACTAACTCGACGCCATATTTCATGAGCTCTTGTTTATAAAGAGGAGATAATATTTTAGTAGATAGTATCTGAATTGTATTTGCCATTATTTCTTTAGAGATTCTTTGATTTTCTGCATTAATTCCGTTCCTCCATTATTCAAAATCTCCTGAGCCGAATTGAAACCTAGTTTTTTCCATTCTGAAATATCTACCGTTTTGTCGATTTCAATTTTCTGTTTTCCATCGATAGAAAGTAAAACACCTTGAAAATGTAGTGTATCTTCATCTTCATTATATTTTACTAACGCCCCAATTGGCGCAGTACATCCGCCTTCAAGTGTTCTTAAAAACTGACGTTCGATATGAGTACAGATTTCAGTTTCTATGTCATTTAATTGCGATAGTGCATCCAATGTATAATTGTCATTTTCCATTGCCACAACTAGCATTGCGCCTTGAGCTGGCGCTGGAATCATCCAATCTAGATTGATGTAATTTTCAGGTTTTAAGTTGATGCGCTCCAAACCTGCAGCGGCAAAAACAGCTCCATCCCAATTATTATCTTGTAGTTTTTGCATGCGTGTATTCACGTTCCCGCGTAAATCAACTACTGTATGATTTGGATACTTATTGAACCATTGTGCCTGACGACGTAAACTTCCAGTCGCAATAGTACTTGGATTTGCAAAATCAGGATTTCCTTTATGAACTAAAATATCTAAGACATTGGCTCTTGGCAAAACTGCTCCCTGAACAATTCCTTTAGGCAAAGCCGTCGGGACATCTTTCATAGAATGCACAGCAATGTCAATATCGCCATTGATCATGGCAATGTCTAAGGTTTTTGTGAAAATTCCAGTGATTCCTAATTCGTAAAGTGGCTTATCAAGAATAATATCTCCCTGAGATTTTACCGCAACTATTGAGGTTTTATAACCTAAATCGTTTAGTTTTTTTTCTACAGTGTGCGCTTGCCAAAGTGCTAATTCGCTGTCACGCGTTCCTATTCTGATTGTTTTTTCTGCCATGTTTTGTTTTTTACCATTAAGGGCATTAAGAGAATTAAGTCAATCTTTGTCAAGAAAAATAAGTTTAACTTTCTTAATATCTTAATGGTTTAATTTAATCTATTAATCTTGCAAAATGATCGTTCACAAGAGGTTTCATTGATTTCGTGATATTTGTTGTGTTGAAATTTATTAGTAAACCTTGAGGTCTTTGTAACAATTTCATATATGTTAATAATTGTGCTTCGTGAATCGGTAATAAATTTTCTATTGCTTTTAATTCAACAACGACGCAATCATTTACAATTAAATCTATTCTTAAATCAGATTCAAATTCAAGATCGTAATAATCAATCTTAACAGATAATTGCTGCTTTACATCATATCCGTTTCGTTCTAATTCATATTTGAGGCACTTTTCATAGATGCTTTCTAAAAGTCCAGGTCCCAAAGCTTTATGCACTTTAATGGCAAAACCTGTAATTTCATAAGCCAATTGCGTAACCTCTTTTTTTGTCATAGAACTTTTTTCTTTTTACCATTAAGGACATTAAGAGAATTAAGCTTTTTGTGTTGAATTTTAAGATTATTAAGCTTTGTGTTATAGCATGACTTAATTCTTTTGACAAAGATTGGTCTTAATTTCCTTTATATCTTAATGGTTTAAATTAAAAACTAAGATGCTTTTATTTTGAAGACTTTTTCGATCCATTCGATGCTTTCATCGACCATCGTATCGTCGTCTTTTAAATGATTTGCAAAATGAGTAGTGATTTTCTGGATGATTCTATTACTGATGATTTCGGCTTGTGCTTCATTAAAATCGGCGATTTTTTTGCTTTGAAAATCTAATTCCGAAACTTTAATCGCATTTAATTTTTCTTTTAATGCATTAATTGTTGGAGCAAATTTTCTTCCTTTCATCCAAGTAACAAATTCTTCTTTGATTTCTTCGATGATCGCTTCAGCCGCCGGAATGTGTAATTTTCTGTTTTCTAGAGTTTCATCTGTCAATTGAGACAAATAATCCATATGGATCAAAGTAACGCCTTCTAATTCTTCTACGTTTTCATTCACGTTTTTTGGAATAGACAAATCCAAAATCAATAAAGGTTTTTTAAGATTCAGAATGGCTTTGTCAACCGTTGGATTTTGAGCGCCTGTTGCAACAACGACAACATCGGCTTTTTGAAGTTCTAAATGTAACTCAGAGTAATCTTTAACAATCAAATTTAATTTTCCTGCTAATTTCTCTGCTTTATCTTTCGTTCTGTTAATTAAAGTGATGTGCTCATTTTTAGTATGTTTTACTAAATTCTCGCAAGTATTTCTTCCGATTTTACCAGTTCCAAAAAGTAAAATGTTTTTGTTGCTGATATCTTCAACATTCTTCAAAATATATTGTACAGAGGCAAAAGAAACTGAGGTTGCTCCAGAACTGATTTCTGTTTCTGTTTTGATTCTCTTGCTCGCCTGAATAACTGCATTAACCAGCCTTTCCATAAAAGCATTGGCTAATCCCATAGATTTTGAATGCGTAAAACTGGTTTTTATTTGAGATATAATTTCGAAATCGCCTAAAATCTGGCTGTCTAAACCAGTTCCAACACGAAAGATATGATTAATCGCTTCTTGATTTTTATAAACGAAACCTACTTTTTGAAAAGCATCAACAGAACCATTGCTGTTGTCGCAGATAAGTTTTATTAATTGAAATGGATGTTCAGCAAAACCGTAGATTTCGGTTCTGTTGCAAGTTGAAGTAACTATTAAACTTTCTATTCCTTCGTTTTTAGCTTGTTCCAGCAATCGCGTCTTTGCAACGGCATCCAAACTAAATTGACCTCTGACCTCAGCATCAGCTTTTTTATAACTCAGACCAACTGAGTAAAAATAAAGGTGTTTCGGTACGTTATTGTTTTCCATAAATTCACTTTCATAAAAGTGCAACAAAATTATTACTATACCATCGATAAAAATAACGCTAAAAGTACTTTTTATGTCGCTGTATGTTTTTTTGATTCTAAACTTGTCTTTTTATTTAGAAATCAGCACTTTTATAGCAAAATCAAGTCGTTTGAAATGTTTTGTTTAGAGTCATTCTAAATAAATGTAGGCAAATGGATAAAATTTGCTTGAAAAAAAATATCGCTAAGGGTTCAAAAACTGATGCACGAATTTTTTCAAATTCTTGACGATCTGAATGGCGTTATTTTCGTAGTAAAATAAGATTGAATAAAAAGCGCTATATTAAATTTAACATAGCGCTTTTTGGGAAGGAAATTATTTTTGAACAATTGGAGTTCTTAATGACTCCAAAACAGCTACGATGTCTGTATAAAGTTCTGTATTAGAAGCAACTCCGTTTGCATTTGCCGCAGCACCAACATAGCCTACAAACTTTGTATAATCTGCATTGCTAGATTTAGTTCCCATTCTAGGGTTTCTTGCAGGATCGTGTGCAGCCGACATGCTTAAACCTGAATAAGTATTTACAGTATTTTTTCCTCCTGTATTAAAAGAGAAGAAATCAGTAAGATTATCCGATAACTTAGCAATATTGGTAGCTTGTGTGCTTCCTGTTTCTGCCAGAAGAGGAGCAAAATGAGCCTGTAAATTACCTGAAGCATTAGACTGGATATCTGCTACAATTAATCCTATGGTAGAATTTACAACTTTACGAAAGCTTAAACGCCCCTTTTCGATCATCTGCCCTGAATTATCTGGATCAGAAACCATAACAGAACCTCCTAATCTCTCATAGATAGTTGGTTTTTCTGCGGGAGTTTTATCATCGTCGTTGCTGCAGGAAGTTAATGAGGCCAATGCAATAATTAATGCGCCAAGTGTAATTTTAGAAAAATTTCTCATAATAAATATTTAAAGGTTAATTAAAAAATTGATTAATTTTTTTTGACAATTTGTAGCTGTAGCTATTTTGATCTACGGGACAAACTTCCTTGTTTGCTAAGCCAGCAGGCAAAATGTAACGTTGGGCATCGTAATTTCCTTTGCTCATTAATTCGTCATATACTTTTTTTGAATTAGTAATTTTATTGTTGTGAAAGTATACCACTACATTTCTTTTTACGATAATCGAGTCAGAGGTTAATCCTTTTATGGATCTTAAATCTGCGCAAATCTTTTTCGCGTAGGCAGGATCTATGTTTTCTTTAAAATCAATTCTGCTTACCTGAAGATTTGGACTTTCGTAAACGGCTGGTTTTGCTGTAATAATGTGGAAGATTAAAATGGCAAAAAACAACACGCCTGTTATTGCAACTGCCCAAAGTCCCTTTTTTACTATTTTATTAATTTTCATAAAAACTCTTATTTATTTGTTGATTTAGTTTTTTAAGAATCATTTACGGGAGGTTTTTATAATTGGTTTTATCAAACAGTAACAAATCTTCAATTTAGAACAGTTATAAATACTGTAAGAAATAATTTATGTTTAGTTTTAACAAGAAGTAAGTTGAAAATCAGTAAATTACCATTTTAAAAACCAAATTTCGATGTTGGGAGCCCGTGAAGAAAATTGAACACAAAATGAAGGAAAAGACTTTGAAAGAATAAAGAAATTATAAATTTGGAAGCAAGTAAACGATAAACCCATCAAAAAGATTTAATTTTGGAAACGCAAATTATCGTTTCAGTAAAATCATGAATAAGTAATCAAAATGGAGGAAGAAATAAAAATTGAAGATGACTTTACGCTAATTAGGTTTCAGAACGATAGTTCAGAGCCTTTTTATGCGCAACATGAAATAGGTACGGGACTCATTCAGTTTCACTTCGGAATAAAAGGAAATGCCAAATTCTTATTCAATCAGGGCAATTATGCTTTGGAGCTAAAAGAAGAAAAATCACTTCTTTTGTACAATCCTCAGAAAGAATTACCGCTGAATTTAGAATTGGCTCCAAATTCTTGGGTGATTTCGGTAATTGTTTCCATCAAGAAATTTCATGCCTTATTTTCTGCCGAAGCCGATTATATTACGTTTTTAAGTCCAGATAATAAGGATAAAAAATATTATAACGAAGGAAATATCAGTCCGTCGATGGCGATAGTTTTGAGTCAGCTGTTTCATTACAATCTTCATCCGTCCATAAAAAACCTTTATTATAAAGGAAAAGGATACGAGTTGCTGAGCTTGTATTTCAACAGAACTGAAGATCCAAATGCAGAACAATGTCCGTTTTTGATTGATGAAGAAAACGTTCTGAAAATCCGAAAAGCCAAAGAAATCGTAATTGCTAATATGGCAGAGCCACCAGGGTTACAAGAATTGGCTGACGAAATTGGTCTGAATTTGAAAAAACTAAAAATGGGTTTCAAACAAATTTACGGCGATACGGTTTATGGTTTTCTTTTTGATTACAAAATGGATTTCGCTAGAAAACTTTTAGATAGCGGTTCTTATAACGTAAATGAAGTTGGATTGAAAATTGGTTACAGCACTGGAAGCCACTTTATTGCCGCATTTAAAAAGAAATTCGGAACAACACCAAAAAAATATTTGATGTCGATTAATGCGAATGTTTAAACACGAATTTCACGAATTAGCACAAATTAAAATCTGATATATCTCCCGAATCTGCGAGAGAAATTGATTTTAGATATTCTACAATAATTAAAAAGTAATAAATATCATATTTCGAATAAAGTACAGCGTTTACTTTTGCTGAAATTTTAAAAACAAATAAAAGCTTAAAAGCAAAAAAACATAATGAAAGGCGTATTATTAGTAAACTTAGGATCTCCAGACAGTCCAACTCCAAAAGATGTAAAACCGTACTTAGATGAATTTTTAATGGATAAATATGTGATTGATGTTCCGTATTTATTAAGAGCATTATTAGTTCGCGGGATTATTTTAAGAAAAAGGCCAGAAGAATCGGCGCATGCTTATTCAAAAATCTGGTGGGAAGAAGGATCTCCATTGGTGGTTCTTTCAGAAAGAATGCAGAAAAAAGTACAGCCTTTAGTAAATGTCCCGGTGTCGCTTGCAATGCGTTACGGAAGTATGACAATCGAAAAAGGACTTCAAGAATTGAGTGATAAAGGAGTGACAGATGTACTGCTTTTTCCATTATATCCGCAATATGCAATGGCTTCAACTTTGACTATTTTGGTTAAAGCAGAAGAAATTCGCAAGAAGAAGTTCCCTCACATGAAATTTACTGATGTTCCGGCATTTTATAACAAACAGGATTATATCAAAAACTTAGCAGATTCTATTCAGAAACATTTAGTTGGATTTGAATATGACCATTTATTGTTTTCGTATCATGGAATTCCAGAGCGTCACATCCGCAAAACCGATGTAACAAAATCGCATTGTAAAATTGACGGTTCATGCTGTAACACGCCATCGCCGGCACATGAATTCTGTTATCGTCACCAATGTTATGAAACTACAAGACAAGTCGTTAAGTTATTAGGTCTTCCAGAAGATAAATACAGTTTAACTTTCCAATCTCGTTTAGCTGGCGATAAATGGTTAGAACCTTACACAGATGTTGAAATCGATAACATGCCAGCAAAAGGAATCAAGAAATTAGCAGTTGTAACACCAGCTTTCGTTTCAGATTGTTTAGAAACTTTAGAGGAAATCGCCATGCGTGCCAAAGAAGATTTTGAAGCAAATGGAGGAGAAGAATTCTTAGCAATTCCATGTTTAAATGATGACGAGGAATGGTGCCAGACGGTTGCTAACTGGATTAATGATTGGGCTAAATAAATATTAAATGAATAAATTAAAAAGTATTTTCGTTATATTTTTTGTTTTGATAACGTTTGCAAGTTGTAAAAAAAGCAACTCTGTCGTAGATTTTTACGATAAAACATTCAATTGGCAGATTTCTGTTCCCAATGATTATGAAAAAGTAAATTTAAAGGAGAAAGCAAATATTAAAGGAGATACGGCCTTAGCGAAAAAGAAACATTCAATTGTGGTTTTTAAGAAAGATGAAGCCAATTATTTTTCTGTAAATTATAATGATTTTTTTGGAAATGATGTTCGATCACTTGATCTGAATATGAAATTAAAAGATTTTCTTCTTTTAAAGGATATTGGTAAAATTTATCCAAAAGGCAAAATGGGAGATTACTCAGTAAGTACTGAAAATATTTCAGGCTTACCATTTAGAAAAGCTAAAATAGAGATCACTGAGGAAGGAAAAAAAATAGTAACGCTAGTGATTTTTTCTCGAGGTTTTAATGATAAGATCTTTGTCAATTCGATTGTTTATGAAGATGAAGATGATGGTAAAGAAATGATTGATCTTTTTAAAAAATCTACATTTAAAAAATAAATGGAATACTACAATTACTTAAAATCACTGCATCTTATTTTTGTAATAACCTGGTTTGCGGGTTTGTTTTATATTGTGCGTTTGTTTGTGTACCAAATTGAAGCTAGTGAAAAACCATCTCCTGAAAAAGAGATTCTGCAGGCGCAATACAAAATTATGGCCTATCGTTTGTGGTACATTATTACATGGCCATCGGCAGTTTTGGCAAGTATCTTTGCTTTTTGGATGCTGTTTTTTACAAATGCAGGACACGTTTGGCTTATACAATCTTGGATGCACGTAAAATTATGTTTCGTTTTCCTTTTATATTTATATCACGGAAAATGTCATCAGATTTTTAAACAATTACAAAGAGATGAGGTAAAATATTCCAATAATTTTATGCGTTTGTGGAATGAAGGCGCTACGATTATTCTATTTGCAGTTGTGTTTTTAGTAGTTTTAAAAAGTGCCATCAACTGGATTTTCGGCGTAATCGGAATTATTTTATTCTCGGTTTTAATTATGCTGGGGTTCAGGTTTTATAAAAGAATTAGAGAAAAGAAATAGTTTTCAGTCTCAGTGACAGTTTTCAGTTTTGCTGAGACTGAGACTGAGACTAAGACTGAATACTAAAAAAATGCTAAACTTCAAAATGTCAATGCTTTCGCTTCGTACCAGGATATTCCTGTCGATGATTGTATTGATTGTTGTAGCATCTTTTTTATTGGCTTCGATTTCGATTATTCAATTTAAGACTGAAGCCAAAGAATACCATCAGGAACGTTTAGAACGAAAAGAAAATGCGGTAAAAGAGCACATCAATTATGTGCTTGCAACTACCACTTATCCGCTCAAAACCCAGAATTTAGATTTAATCTTTAAAGATAAAATCCATGAACTGGCTCAGATTCACAAAATTGAAATCAATATTTATAGTCTTGACGGGAAATTACTGAAATCTTCGAAGGAATCTTTCGCTGTTGATAAAGCGCCACCACCAATTCCGGAATATATTTTGAAATTAGTTCGCTCTTCGATTGAAAAGCGTTTTGTAGATATCAAAACGATTGACGGAGTTAAAAACAGATCTTCGTACAGTTTAATTAAAGACGAAAAATTCAAACCGCTCGGAATTTTAAATCTTCCGTATTTGGAAGACGACGGTTATTATGATAACGAATTGAATACTTTCTTGATTCGTTTGAGTCAGGTGTATTCTTTTATGCTGATTGTGGCTTTTGCTTTAGCTTATTTTCTTTCAACGTATATCACAAAATCATTAAAAACGATTTCTGATCGTTTGGAAGAAACCAATCTAGATCAGAAAAACGAAAAAATTGTTCTGGAAGCCAACAGTAAAGAAGTTAATTTCTTGATCAAAGCTTATAACGGAATGGTGGATAAACTAGAGAAAAGTGCCATCAAACTGGCGCAAAGCGAACGTGAAGAAGCTTGGCGCGAAATGGCAAAACAAGTGGCACACGAAATCAAAAATCCGCTTACGCCGATGCGTTTGACCGTTCAGAGTTTCCAGCGAAAATTTGATCCTTCCGCGCCTGATGTAAAACAAAAAATGAATGATTACTCCGAAACTTTAATTCAGCAAATAGATACTATGACAGCTGTGGCTTCGGCATTTTCTAACTTTGCTTCGATGCCTGCTCAGCAAAATGAAACTTTGAATGTGGTTGAGGTTGTCGAATTGGCTTTAGATATTTTCAACGAAGATTATATTTCTTTTGAAAAAGAAGAAGAAGAAATCATTTCTAAAATGGATCGTACACAGTTGATTCGTGTCATTACCAATTTGGTTAAAAATGCAACACAGGCCATTTCAGAAAGTCAGTTTCAGAAATCAATAGTCGTATCTGTAAAGAGAAGAGAGAACAATGTTGAAATCGCAGTAAAAGACAACGGAATTGGAATCCAAAAACAAGATATAGGAAGAATTTTCGAACCTAAATTCACAACCAAAACCAGTGGTATGGGACTGGGACTCGGAATTATCAAAAACATTATCGAAAATTACAAAGGAACAATTACCTTTGAATCAACTTACGGAAAAGGAACTACGTTTACAGTTTCTCTACCTATCACCAACTCATAAAATATAGCGTCATGAATTACGAAAATATCTTAATTTCAATCCAAGAAAAAGTTGCTACAATTACAATTAACAGACCTACAAAATTGAATGCCTTAAATAAAGCAACAATTAGTGATCTGAGTAATGCTATCCAGTTATTAGCTAAAAATGAAGATGTTCGTGTTGTTGTTTTAACCGGAAGCGGAGAAAAAGCTTTTGTAGCTGGAGCAGATATTTCGGAATTCGCCAATTATACTGTCGTTGAAGGCGCACAATTAGCAGCTGAAGGTCAGGAATCTTTATTTGACTTTATTGAAAATCTTAAAAAACCAGTAATTGCTGCCGTGAATGGTTTTGCTCTTGGCGGCGGACTAGAATTGGCAATGGCTTGTCATTTTAGAATTGCTTCTGATAATGCAAAAATGGGACTTCCAGAAGTTACTTTAGGATTGATTCCAGGTTACGGAGGAACGCAACGTTTACCACAATTAATTGGAAAAGGCCGTGCAATGGAATTGATTATGACTGCCGCAATGATTACTGCTGAACAAGCAAAAGATTATGGTTTAGTAAATCACGTTGTGCCTCAAGAAGAGCTTTTGTCATTTACGAATGTAATTGCTCAGAAGATCATTAAAAATGCTCCATTTGCTATTGGAAAAGCGATAAAAGCGATCAATGCTAATTTTAAAGATGGCAAAAATGGTTTTGATACTGAAATAAAATCATTTGGAGAATGTTTCGGAACTCAAGATTTCAAAGAAGGAACAACAGCATTCTTAGAAAAACGTAAAGCTGAATTTACAGGAAAATAGTTTTTTCTTAACCGCAAAGTTCGCAAGGGATTACGCAAAGCACACAAAGAAAATAAAAAAACTTAGCGAACATTGCGTAAATCTTCGCGACCTTTGCGGTTAAAAGACAAAGATTGTAAAAACTTAGTCCCGATAGCTATCGGGATAGCATCTCAGAACCTTAGAAACTTAAAAAAAAAATGTACGAACCAATATTTGCCCTTTTTTGTGAACGAGTTAAGGAAAGCATCCAAAGCGGAACTTTCGCTAAATTGACTTTAGCCAAAACCATGGGCGATACAGAACTTAAAAACGTCTATTTCAGATTGGTTCTCAACGAAGATAATACATTCTCAATTTCGTTGACTTTTCGATACAAAACAGAAGAAATCGAGAGTATTCATTCTTTAGATGAAGCTTTGTTAATTTTAGGTTCACACATCAAAAATCCTTTTCTCACAGCACTTTTGTTTACAACAAATGATGATGTTACTTTCAAAGTAAATAAAAAGAACGCAGGAAGTATTATCGAGCAAGCGCCGACTTTTAAAAATGCTTCGCCAGTTATGTTGGAAATGATTGAAAAGGGAATTGTTTAAATAATTTAAATTAAAGAAGTAATTGTCGGGCTTCGACTTCGCTCAGCCTGACAAACAAATAAATCTTAGCGTGTCTCTGCGGTAAATCTCGTGAATCTCTGCGGAACAGTACTTTAAACCAGCTTTACAAACAAATTAGAAGCAATTTTGTTTGAAATAGACAATTCTCTATCATTCACTTTAATTTTAACTGACAAATCGAAAGATTCTTTAGAAAGGAATTCAATTTTAGAACCCAAAGCAATTCCTTGTTTGTCTAGATATTTCAAAAACTCCGATGAAGTGTCTTTTACGCCAACACAAACCCCAATTTGATTTTCTTCTAGTTCAGATAAAAGCTGTTTTTCGATTTTAATAATTCGTCCGTTTGCATCGGGAATCGGGTCACCATGAGGATCTTCCGTAGGATTTCCAAGAAAATCATCCAAACGATTAATCAATTGCTCCGATTTAATATGTTCTAATTGTTCTGCAATATCGTGTACTTCATCCCAGCTGAAATTCAATTTTTCAACCAAGAATACTTCCCATAAACGATGTTTTCTCACAATCATTTTGGCAGCCAGTTTTCCATTTTCAGTCAAAGAAACTCCTTGATATTTTTTATAATTCACCAAATCTTTCTCTGCCAGTTTTTTAAGCATATCGGTTACAGAGGAAGCTTTCGTTTCCATAATTTCTGCAATTGCATTCGTGCTGACTTCTGTTTCTAATGCAGCAGTCAGATGATAGATTGATTTAAGGTAGTTTTCTTCTGAAAAAGTCATTTTTTTAAAGATTCTAAGGTTCTGAGATGCTAAGATGCTAAGTTTCTGTTGAAGCTTTTATAAAAAACTTAGAATCTTAGAGCCTTAGTATCTTAGCAACTCTATTTAACAATCAACAAAGGTATCGAAATTTTATGTCTCAATTTATCTACTGTTGTACCGAAAAGTATATCTTTTAGTCCAGTGTGACCGTGGGTTCCCATAACGAGAATGTCGAATTGTCCATCGTTTATGATTTTCGGAATTATTTTGTCTGGTTTTCCAAAACCAAGTTCTGTTTTGATCTTGAATCCTTTTTCTGAAAGCATGTCTTTGTATTTCAGCAATAATTTCTCATCGATCGTAGTTTCGTAATCATGTATATGCACTCCATACATTAACGCACCGACCGTTTCTACGATGTGAATGAGGGTATATTCCGTGTCAATGCCACCCAATTCGAAAGCTTTATTCAGCGCCGCTTCGTCGGCACTTGAAAAATCTACAGAGACAGCAATGTTTTTTATGCTCTTGCTTTCTCTTGGCGAAAACTTCAGTTTTAGGTTATGAGGCGAATGATTTATAGCTTTTGATTTGAATTTGGCAATAAATGGTTTGAAAACGATGTATAACAATAAAGCTAAGAATCCGAAAGCTAGCGGCACAACCGTAAACCAAAGCACCATCGGATGATTTGAGCTGGCTAGCCAAGAAGTGATTTCGTCATAAACCAATTTGGCATTTAGAGAAACAATTATGGAGGCAATAATCCAAGAAACGACCTGAGTGGTTCTAGAAATATGAAAACCTTTCATTTTAGATTTGTCACTCACAAAGTGAATCAACGGAATAATAGCAAACCCTAATTGTAAACTCAAAATAACCTGACTTAGAATTAGCAATTTCCCCGTTACGCTTTCGCCATAAATTAAAATTACGATTACAGCGGGAATAATGGCAATCAAACGGGTTATAATTCTACGAACCCAAGGCTGAATTCTGAAATGAAGATAACCTTCCATTACAATCTGCCCGGCAAGTGTTCCCGTTACCGTTGAACTTTGGCCCGCAGCGATTAAGGCGACAGCAAATAAGATCGGTGCCCATTTCGTTCCTAAAAGCGGTTCTAGAAATTGGTGCGCATCTTGAATTTCAGCAACTTCAAACATCCCATTTTTATGAAAAGTAGCGGCGGCAAGAATTAAAATGGCGGCATTTACGAAGAAAGCTAGATTTAAAGCAATTGTCGAATCGATTAAATTGTATTTTAAAGCTTGTTTGATTCCAGCAGGCGTTCTATCAAATTTTCTGGTCTGTACTAAAGACGAATGCAAATACAAATTGTGAGGCATTACAGTTGCTCCGATAATTCCGATTGCGATGTATAAAGCTGCAGAGTTTGGAATCGAAGGAATAAGCCCAGCTAAAACTTTGTGCACTTCAGGTTCTGCAAAAATCATTTCGAAAATAAAAGAGAACCCAATTATCGCCACTAAAGCAATAATGAAGGCTTCCATCTTACGAATTCCTTTATTGATCAGGAAAAGCAGTAAAAAGGTATCTAAAACGGTAATTAGAACAGCTTCGAGTAACGGAATTCCGAAAAGCAGATTAATTCCGATTGCCATTCCGAGAACTTCTGCCAAATCGCAGGCTGCAATGGCAATTTCGGCTAAGAAATATAAAATGTAGTTGATGTATTTGGAATAGGTTTCTCGAGAGGCCTGCGCAAGATCGCGCTGTGTTACGATTCCGAGGCGCGCGCTTAAACTTTGCAAAAGCAAAGCCATTAAGTTGCTCATCAATAAAACCCAGACTAAAGTGTATCCGAATTGACTTCCGCCGGCAATATCGGTTGCCCAGTTTCCTGGATCCATGTAGCCAACGCTTACCAAATAAGCTGGGCCTAGAAAGGCTAAAATTTTTCTAAAACCCTTTTTTTTATTTTGTGTAGAAACTGATTCGTGGACTTCTTCTAAAGATTTGGTCATTGTAAAAGTATTGTTTTCACAAATATAGAGAAAAATTATATTCGCGAAACAATATTTTTAGACGAGTCTAAAACTTAAATGTTAGAATTTAAACAATTCGGGCATAATCCTGACAATGTAAAGTTGATTTCGTTGACTTTGTAATTGTGCGGCATAATGTAACTCGGTTTTACATTTTCAAGACAAGTGATCTCATGACAATTCTCACAGCTAAAATGCGCATGATTATGAATGTGTACGCGCTGATGCGAATGATTGCATTTGGCATACTTTACTGTTCCATCTAGATTTGAAATTTTATGAATAACATCTTCATTAATCAAACGATCCAAAATTCTGTAAATGGTAACGCGATCGCACAAATCATTTAATTGTTTGTGAATTTCGGTGTGTGAAAGAGCCGTTTTAGATTTCTCAAACACCTCTAAAACAGCCGTTTTTGCTGCGGTATTACGTGTGGTTTTCATTTTTTATGAAGTTAAAAATTAAACGCAACAATGTTGCAATTAATAAAATTGTATATATTTGCAACAAAATTGCATTAAGCAAATGTACACGAAATGAAGAAAATAAGCACATCCTTTTACGATATTTTAGGAATTTCTAGCGCAACCATCTGTCTGGTTCATTGTTTGATTTTTCCTCTTTTAACGATTCTGCCTTTAGGGCTGAGTCACAATCCTTTTATAGATTTACTATTTGCCTCGATTGGTTTATTTGCAATTCTCAAAATTATAAAAAAATCATCTCTTTTGGTATCGTCTATTTTAGTTGTTTCAATGGCGCTGATTTGGATTAGTGTTTTGACAGAACTTTTGTTAGACATCCATCTCGACTTGATTTATTTCGGAGGAATCGGAATGATCATCGGGCACTTAATCAACTACAAATTACATAGAAATCAAAATCATTAAAAATAGAAATATGGAACAGAAGCATTTTGAAGTGATTATCATTGGAGGCAGCTACAGCGGATTGTCTGCAGCAATGAGCTTAGGACGTTCTTTACGTCAGGTTTTAGTCATTGACAGCGGTCTGCCTTGTAACAGGCAAACACCGCACTCGCATAATTTTATTACACAAGATGGCGAAAAGCCAGCGGTTATTTCGGTGAAAGCCAAATTGCAAGTAGACATTTATAAAACAGTTCAATTTTATAACGGACTTGCGGTAAAAGCACTTAAAACAGAAAGTGGTTTCGAAATTGAAACGGAATCAGGAGTTGTTTTTACTTCAAGGAAAGTTTTGTTTGCCACTGGAGTTAAAGATTTGCTGCCAGAAATTGAATGTTTTGCCGCCTGTTGGGGAATTTCGGTTTTGCATTGTCCATATTGTCATGGCTATGAAGTTAAAAATGAAAAAACGGCCATTATAGCCAATGGTGAAATGGGCTATGAATATGCAAAACTGATTTCCAATTGGACAAAGGACTTGAGATTATGCACCAACGGAAAATCGGAATTAACTTTAGAACAAACACAAACGCTTAAAAATCATGGTGTTTTAATTCTAGAAGAAGAAATAGATTCTTTTGATCATAAGGATGGATATATTAAAAATATCATTTTTAAGAACGGAGAAAAAGTTGAGGTAAAAGCAATTTACGCAAGACCACCTTTTGAACAACATTGTTCAATTCCTGAAACTTTGGAATGTGATAGTAACGAACAAGGATTGCTGAAAGTAGATGCGATGCAGAAAACAAATATTCCAGGCGTTTTTGCAAGTGGAGATTGCACAACTCCAATGCGATCTGTGGCGATTGCTGTTTCGACCGGTTCTTTCGCTGGAGCGGTCATTAACAAAGAACTTATCGACGAGGATTTTTAATGCATTTGTAAAATTCTCTCGCAAAGTCGCAAAACCGCCAAGTTAAAAAAAAAGATTTGCGACTTAGCGTCTTTGCGAGATTAAACAAAAATGCTTACGATTCTTAAAAATAGAAATGTAACATATTGAATTCAATCAGTTTGAAAAATTTTGTTTTAGAATAATTATTTGTCAAATTTAATTTTTAGTTTTGTCTAAATTTAATTTTAAAAGAATGAAATATTTATTTTTGACAATATTAATACTTTCAGCTATAAGCCTATACTCGCAAAATATCTCAGGAAAAGTGGAATCATCAATTCCTGTAGGTCAGGAAATTAATGTTAGTTTATTAAATACAAACTTTAAAACCCAAACCGATTCTCTAGGATTTTATAAACTAGAAAATATTCCGAAAGGGAACTATAAAATAAATGTAACCTCGACGGGATTCAAACCAGTAACTCAAAGAATTTCTGTTTTAGAAAATGAAAATTTGAATCTTGATTTTGAATTAGAAGAAGATCAGAATGAATTGAACGAAGTGGTAGTTTCTGGAACCTTAAAACCTGTAAAACGATTAGAAAGCGCCGTTCCGGTTGAGGTTTATTCGCCAGTTTTCTTCAAGAAAAATCCAACGCCAAGTATTTATGATGCACTTCAGAATATAAATGGAGTTCGTCCGCAGCTCAATTGTGGTGTTTGTAATACGGGAGATATTCACATAAATGGTCTCGAAGGGCCGTATACTTTAGTAATGATTGACGGAATGCCGATTGTGAGCAGTCTTTCTACTGTTTATGGCTTGTCTGGAATTCCGAATTCTCTGGTAGAACGAATCGAAATTGTAAAAGGTCCGGCTTCGTCTCTTTACGGAAGTGAAGCGGTTGGAGGTTTAATCAATATCATTACTAAAAACCCGACTAACGCTCCCGTCTTTTCTGCCGATTATTTTACGACTTCTTATTTTGAAAGCAATCTTGATTTAGGAATGAAGTTTAATGCCGGAAAAAAAGCAATTTCGCTTATTGGTGTTAATTATTTCAATTACGATCAAGTTATTGATAAGGATCACGACAATTTTACTGATGTTACGCTTTCTGAACGAATTTCTGTTTTTAATAAATGGAGTTTTCGACGAAACCATAATCGCCTTTTTACGATCGCTGCACGCGGAATGTATGAAGATCGTTGGGGTGGAGATATTCGTTGGGAGAAAAAATATCGTGGCGGAGATGAAATTTATGGTGAAAGCATTTATACCAAAAGAGCTGAGTTGATTGGAAGTTATCAATTGCCTTTTGAAGAAAAACTAATGCTTTCTTTTTCTGGAAATGTGCATTATCAAGATAGCCGTTATGGTACGACATCTTATATTGCCAATCAGAAAATTGGATTTTTACAGCTGACTTGGGATAAAAAAATTGGACGTAACGATTTGCTGGCGGGAATTGCAAGCCGATACACATACTATGACGATAATACGCCTGCAACAAAAGAGGCTGAAAACACTTGGCTTCCTGGGATTTTTGTTCAAGACGAAATTACATTTTCTCCAAAAAGCCAAGTTTTGCTAGGAATGCGCTATGATTACAATTCTATTCATGGATCTATTTTCACACCGCGATTTGCGTACAGATTTAAAGCAAACGAAAACACCATTTTTAGATTAAATGCAGGAACTGGGTTTCGTGTTGTGAATTTGTTTACCGAAGATCACGCGGCGTTAACAGGTTCAAGAGATGTTATTATTAAAAACGATTTGAAACCAGAACAATCTGTAAATGTGAATTTGAATTATATTCAGAAAATTAATTTCGGAAACGGGACCTTTATGGGAATCGAAACCACAGCTTTCTATACAAGATTCAGCAATAAGATCATTTCAGATTATGAGACCAACCCAAACGAAATTATCTACGACAATATTGATGGTTACGCTTTGAGTCAAGGAATCAGCACGAATATCGATCTTAATTTTCCGTCGGGATTAAAATTTATTGTCGGAGCAACGGTTTTGGATAATAAAAATGTCGAAAATGGAATTTCTGAAAGACCTTATCTAACTGAGAATTTCACTGGAACATGGAGCATTTCGTATAAAATTCAGCCTTGGAATTTATCAATGGATTATACAGGAAATGTTTACAGCCCGATGAAATTGCCTCTGCTTAGCGAGACCGATCCGAGAAGTCCTAATTCTCCTTGGTATAGCATTCAGAATATTCAGTTTACGTATTCGGGATGGAAAGATTTTGAAGTTTATGGCGGAATCAAAAATCTGCTGAACTTTACTCCGAAGCAAAATAATCCGTTTTTGATTTCGAGAACTAATGATCCTTTTGATAAAAATGTGCAATATGATTCTAATGGAAAAGTTCTAGTTACGCCTGATAATCCGTACGGTTTGACATTTGACACGACTTATGTTTATGGACAAAACCAAACTATTCGAGGATTTTTGGGATTGCGATATACTTTTAGGTAATTTTAATAGCGATTATTAGCCACGAATTCACGAATTATTTTATTGAGATTCAACCAAATAAAATTACACGAATTTATCAAAATAAATTTGTGTAATTTTTCTTTCTGTTGTTTTGCATTACAGATAATTTTTGAAATAATTCGTGAATTCGTGGCTAAAAAACAAAAAAAATGAAAAAGCTAGTTCTACTTATTTTCTTCTTCGGAATAACTTCAACAGGATTCTGCCAATTAAAAAGTAGCACTTTTGAAGAAGTAGACAGCTTACAGCAAATCCAAAAACGGAAAACCATTGTTTTCATCCATACTGATTGGTGTCAGTTTTGCCAACGAATGAAAGCCACAACTTTTAAAGATCAAGAAATTATAGAAAAACTAAACTCCGATTTTTATTTTATTGATTTTAATGCAGAGGAAAAAAGAGATATTAAATTCAATAATCACACTTTCAAATACCTGCCTTCAGGGAATAATGTTGGAGTTCATGAACTGGCATTGCAGCTGGGAACAATTAATAATCAAATCGCCTATCCGACTTTGTGCGTTTTGAATGAGAAAAACGAAATCATTTTTCAGTATAATATTTATTTGAGCACAAAAGAGTTTAAAATTCTTTTGGAAAAATTGGAAAAATAAATTTTCTTATTTTTGAAAATGAACTCTTCACAAATTCCACATTTCGATTACATTTTTACAGGAACAGGACTCGCATCCTTGATGACGATTTATAAAATGATTCTGTCTGGGAAATTCTCCGATAAATCGATTTTATTATTAGATCAAGATGTGAAGAAAATCAATGATAGAACTTGGTGTTTTTGGGAAAAGGAGGAAAGTATTTGGAATTCGGTGGTTTCAAAAAAATGGGATTTAGCATTTTTTGCCAATGAAAATTTCAGACGCGATTTGGATCTAAAACCATATTCTTATAATAAAATCAACGGTTTAGACTTTTATAATTTCGTTTTCGAAGTAACTTCAAAACATCCGAATATTACTTTTTTAAATGAAAAAGTAACTGACATTAACGAACTTGAAACGCATGTTTTTGTTGGAACAGAGCAAAACCGATACACTTGCCAATATCTTTTCAATAGCATTTATACTAAGGCATTCGCCGAAGGGCAAAACAAATATCCCGTTTTACAACAGCATTTTGTAGGCTGGTTTGTAAAAACGGAAGAAGAAGTTTTCAATCCCGAAGAAGTAACTTTCATGGATTTTTCGGTTGAGCAAAAAGGAAATACAAGATTTATGTATGTTCTGCCAACTTCAAAAACAGAGGCTTTGGTTGAATATACTTTGTTTTCGGAAAAATTGCTCTCGAAAGAAGAGTACGAAAATGAGATTCAAATTTATCTGAAGAAACTCGGCGCAAGACAATATCAAATTCTCGAAAAAGAGGAGGGAAGCATTCCAATGACCTGTTATCCTTTTTGGGAAAGAAATACCAAACGTGTTTTGAATATTGGCACGGCAGGAGGCTGGACAAAAGCGAGTACGGGGTATACGTTTAAGAGTTCTGACAAAAAATCATCAGCCTTAGTTGAGTTTATTCAGCAAAAAGATTTCCAAATGAAAAACTTTCATAAAAAATCTAAGTTTTGGTTTTATGATTTACTGCTTTTAGATATTCTCTATAGAAAAAATGAATTGGGAAGTTCTATCTTTTCTTCTTTGTTTAAAAAAGGAAATCCTGAATTGATTTTCAAATTTTTAGATGAAGAAACGACTTTTTCTGAAGATGTTAAAGTTATTTTAAAGTGTCCCAAAATTCCATTTATTAAAGCGTTATTTAGAGTGATTTTTCTTTCAAATAAATCTAACTAAAAACGTAACAATTGAAAAATATTACTCTATTATTTAGTTTCTTTTTTACTCTTTTATCTTTTTCGCAAGTTTCTTTTGATAAAGCTCAGGACGCAATTTTGAAAGAATCTGTAACCGATTGTGCGGAAAAACATGACTACAATATTGAAATGGCCAAATGGCAGGCATGCCTTGACGAAGGTTTAAAAAAAGACAGCACAATTGCTCAACTCTGGCAGTTAAAAGCCATGCCGTATTTTAAATGTAAAAAATACGAAGTTGGAATGCTTTATTTGGATAAAGCAGTTCTGTACAATAAACAGGAATGGCTCCCGTATCGAGGGTTTATAAAATGTATTTTTGCCAAAACATATAAAAGTGCCATAACAGATTTTGAAGAATGCATTAAATTGTATGGAAACAGCTATGTTATGGATCATACATATCGTTTTTACATTGGACTATGCTACTTGCAATTAAATGAATACGAAAAAGCAGAAAAGCTTTTTGATGATTATGTGAATGACATTTACAAAAATAGAAATCAATTAGAACATCCTACGGCATATTTTTATCAAGGAATTGCAAAGTATGAACTTCAAAAGTTAGATGAGGCTATTGTAATTTTTGACAAAGCATTAAAAATATATCCTCAATTTTCAGATGTAAAATATTATAAAGCAATCTGTTGGTATAAAAAAGGTAAACCAAAAGAGGAAATAATGGCTTTGATTGAAGAGGGAAAACAAGATGCTAAAAAAGGATTTTCAATTAATGAAGACAATACAGTTTATGAAACTTATCCGTATCAAAAGAAATTAAGATAATAACAATCAAACTATAACAAAACTTTATACTTCTTAGTAACTAGTTGCGAGTAAACTTTGTAACTTTGCAGTTCAAAAAGTACAATTTAAAAAAACAAGAATATGTATCCACTAGAAATGGTAAAACCAATGGAAGCTGAATTGACAGCTGCTGGTTTTCAAGATTTACATAGTGCTGAAGCTGTTGAGAATGCTATCAAAGCTGAAGGTACCACTTTAGTTGTTGTAAACTCTGTTTGCGGGTGCGCTGCAAGAAATGCACGTCCAGGAGCAAAAATGAGTTTGGAAGGAGCTAAAAAACCAGATCATTTAATTACTGTTTTTGCAGGTGTTGACAAAGAAGCTGTTGATGCTGCAAGACAACATATGTTCCCATTTCCTCCATCTTCGCCATCTATGGCTTTGTTTAAAAACGGAGAATTGGTTCACATGTTAGAGCGTCACCACATCGAAGGACGCCCAGCTGAATTAATTGCTGAGAATTTACAGGATGCGTTTAACGAGTTTTGTTAATTTTAAAGATACTAAGTTGCTAAGATTCTGAGATACTAAGTTTAGAATTGAAGTGACAAAGATTTGAAAAACCAAAGAGGCTGTCTTTTTGAGACAGCCTCTTTTTGTTTTTATATGTTTAGTTTAAAAAACTTAGAACCTTAGCAACTTGAATCTTAGAATCTCAGAACCTTATAAATTCCATCCCCCGCCAAGTGCTTTGTACAATTCAACCATTGAACTTAATTGTCTTTCAGATAATTGTGCTAAGCTTAATTGCGCGTTAAAAAGATTGGTTTCTACATCTAAAACTTCTAAGTAAGAAACGTAACCGCTGTCATATCTTTCATGAGATAGTTTGTAGTTTATTAAAGCGGCCTGAACCTGTCTGTTGCGTGCTTTCCATTCTTCTTGATAAGTTCTGACATTTTGTATGGATTGTTCTACTTCTGAAACAGCATCGATATACGTTTTCTGATAAAGGAATTTGTACTGTTCTGCCTGTTGTCTGTTTATCTCAACTCTTCTTTTGTTTTTTCCGAAAGCGAATATTGGTCCAGCAATTCCTCCAGAAGCATTTTGCAAATACGAACTTCCTAGAAATAGATTACTCAAATCGGCACTGGCAAATCCGGCAATTGCTGCAAGATTAATAGATGGAAAACGCATTGCTTGAGCTACGCCAATTCTTTCATTGGCAGCCGCATATCTTAATTCGGCAGCTTTTACGTCGGGTCTATTTTCTAATAATGCAGACGGAATTGACAACGGGATTTTACTGACAATCTGCAACTCAGTATTGCTTTTCCCTCTCGGAATTTCAGTAGGAAGCTGTCCTGTAAGCAGTGCAATGGCATTTTCCTGATACGTTATCTGTCTTTCAATGTTAGGAATTGCTGCTTCGGCAATGGCAACCTGCTGTTCAATCTGCACTTTGTCAACTTCAGAGATATAGCCTTTCGCAAATCTTTCGCTTATAATTTCATAATATTTTTGTCTTGTTTCAAGCGTATGCTTTGTTATTTCCAGCTGATCATCAAAGTTTCGCATTTGAAAATAGGCTATTGCAATATTGGCCACAATATCAGACAATATTACTTTACGAGCTTCTTCTGTGGCTAGAAGTTCATTTTTGACAGCATTATTTTCATGGCGAAATTTTCCCCAGAAGTCAAGTTCCCAAGACATAGTTACGCCAGCTGTAGATGGAGTTATATATTTTTCATTACTGTTTATTGTAGCTCCATATTGGAAAGCTGGAAATAAATCGGCTTTGGTATAACCTAATTGGGCACGAAACTGCTCAATTCTTGAAACTGCAATTTTTAGATCATAGTTATTCTCAAGACCTTTTTGAATAAGACCTTTTAAAACATCATCATTAAACAGATCGAACCATTTTAAATTGGTTACCGAAGCGAGACTGTCTAAATTTCTTTCGTTTCTATAAGAATCTGATTTTAACTGCTCAGGTTTTTTATATTTTGGACCAACCATACATCCCACCGGAAATAAGGAAAGAACTAATACAATAACGATTATTTTATATTTCTTACTCATGGTCTGTAGTATTTGATTCTACATTGTTTTCTCCTGTTGCGAGTGTTTCTTCTTTCTTGTGTCCAATTTTTTCAATCATAACAAATAGACCCGGTACAATTAATACACCTAAAACGGTGGCGATCAACATGCCGCTAAATACAGCCATTCCCATTACAATACGGGCTTGAGAACCTGCACCTGTAGCAGTCAATAACGGAACAACTCCAAGAATGAATGCAAAAGCGGTCATCAGAATCGGGCGAAAACGAAGTCTTGCCGCGTACATTGCCGATTCGTAAAGGGGTTTTCCTTTTTCATATTCTTCTTTGGCAAACTCAACTATAAGAATGGCATTTTTCGCTACCAATCCGATAAGTAAAACAAGTCCGATTTGCGCAAAAACGTTATTGACATAAGCGTCACTTCCAAATCTTGCTAAAAGAAGCCCTAAAAATGCTCCAAATACTGCAAAAGGAGCTCCAAGAAGTACACTAAATGGCAACTTCCAGCTTTCGTATTGCGCGGCTAGGATTAAAAACACGAAGACCAACGCCATAATAAACACTGATGATCCTCCAGGCGAATGTTTTTCTTGATACGATAAGTTAATATAATCGTAGCTCATATCTGCTGGTAAGATCTCTTTGGCGACTTCCTCCAATGCAGTTAAAGCTTGTGCACTACTATAACCATCGTTCGGGCTTCCTCCAATCTCAGCAGATCGGAATAAGTTCAAACGATTCGTGAAATCGGGACCAGAAACTTTAGTTGCTGTAACCAGTGTCGAAACTGGAAGCATGTCACCTTTATTGTTTTTCACGTAAATCATGTTTAGGTCTTCTGGTTTAACACGATTGACAGCTTCTCCTTGCACATAAACTTTGTATTGACGCCCGAAGCGGTTAAAGTCATTTACATAACTTCCTCCTAAAAATGCTCCAAGCGCTTCGGTTACTTTAGAAACGGGTATTCCTAATTTCATCGCCTTGTCGTTGTCGATATCCAGTTTAATTTGTGGAGTGCCAGCATTAAAGGTGGTGTAAATTCGTTTTATTTCAGGACGCTGCTGTGCTGCAGCAATAAATTTTTGTGTTTGTTCTGCTAAATATTGAGGTGTATTTCCCCCTCGATCTTGTAACATTAAGCTAAATCCAGCAGAAGCACCTAAACCTTGAATTGCGGGCGGACCAAATGAAAAACAGGTTGCGGTCGTAATTTGAGTGGCCAGTTTTTTATTGAATCGGTCTACAAACTGTTTAGCCGTTTCAGCTCTTTCTTCCCAAGGTTTTAACGAAATAAAGATGAAAGCATTATTAGGCTGATAGGAGTTTGTAAGCATACTAAATCCGTTTATGGTTGTATAAGACAGAATAGATTTCTCTTCTTTAAGAAAACTGTCTACTTTTCTTGATATTTCATCGGTACGCTGTAATGATGATGCAGGTGGTAAAGCAATATTTACTAAAACATAACCTTGATCTTCCTCAGGAATAAATCCTAGCGGAATCTTTTTGCCTAAAAGTACAATTGAAGCGAGGATCACAGCGAGTAAAACAACAATACGCATTGCTTTTTTGGCAAAAAATGTTGCCCCGCCAATATATTTTCCTGTAACATTTTCGAAAACCCTATTAAACCATGAAAAGAATTTAGCAAGCCATCCCTTTTGTTGGTCAAGAGGTTTTGTTGGTTTTAAAAGCATGGCACAGAGTGCGGGACTTAAAGATAAAGCACTAAATGCCGAAAAGGCGACCGAGACGGCAATGGTTATGGCAAATTGCTGATAAAAACGCCCCGTAATTCCAGGCGTCATCGCTACTGGAATAAAAACGGCACACAAAATTAATGCAATGGCAATTACGGGTCCCGAAACTTCTTTCATTGCCTGAACGGTAGCCTCTCGAGGGGTTTTTCCATGTTCGATATGATGTATTACGGCTTCAACAACCACAATCGCATCATCGACTACGATACCAATTGCCAATACTAATCCTAAAAGAGAGAGTGTATTGATCGAAAATCCTAGCATTGGGAAAACCGCTATAGTACCAATCAGCGAAACAGGAACTGTAATTAATGGAATTAAAGTAGCGCGCCAGTTTTGCAGGAATATAAATACCACTAGAATAACCAATATAATAGCTTCAAAAAGAGTATGAACAATATCATCAACCCCAGCGGTAATGGCCAGTGTAGTATCTAAGGATTCTTGGTATACAACGTCTTGCGGAAATCTTTCAGACAATTGCTTCATAGTGGATTTTGCAGTTTCTGCCACATCAAGCGCATTACTTCCAGGCATTTGGTATAAAGCTACAACGGCACTTGGAGAGCTGTTTCTTCTGGCTGTTGAACTGTAATTTTCAGTTCCTAATTCGATGCGGGCAATATCGCCCAATAAAACTTGCGCTCCATCATCTTTACTTCGAACTACAATATTTCCAAATTCTTTTTCAGTAACTAATCGGTCTTGAAGTGTTACGCCGTATGTAAATTCAGTATTAGGAGGTGCTGGTTCAGCCCCAAATTTTCCTCCTGGACTAATCATGTTTTGTGCATTCAGTGCATTTTTGACATCTTCAACAGTCACGCCGAGCTTACTCATCATATCTGCCTTTAACCAAATACGCATGGAGTAATCGCTTCCTCCAAAGAGAGCTACTTCTCCAACTCCTTTTATACGAGCCAATTGATCAACGACATTTATACTGGCGTAGTTATTTAAAAACTTGGCGTCATATTTTGGATTGTTAGACGTAATGGTAAATAACATCATCGGGAATGATAGGGACTTTTTTACTACGACTCCCTGTTGTTTAACACTAGAAGGCATAAATGGAGCGGACTGGTTTTGCCTGTTTTGCGTAAGCATATTGGCATTATCCAGATTAGTTCCCACATCGAAAGTAACTTCAATAGTACAAGCACCATCAGAAGTGTTGATCGATTTCATATACAGCATATTTTCAACACCATTTACTTTTTGCTCAATAGGAGTTGCCACTGCCTGTTCCACATTCAGCGCATTTGCTCCAGTAAAAGAAGTGGTAATTTTTACAACAGGCGGGTTAATATCCGGATATTGCGAAATAGGTGTTTTTTGTAATGCCAGTAATCCAAGTATCACAATAATAATACTAATTACAATGGCAACAATCGGTCTTCGAACGAAAAATTCTCCCATAATAGTATTTGATTTAGATTACTTTGCAGCTACAGTTTCTGGATCGCCCAATTGCCATTGAACGATTTTTGGAGTAATAACACTTCCATTCTTTAATAAAGAAGTACCTCCCATGGCTATCTTATCGCCTGGTTTTAACCCTTCTTCAATAATGTATCCATTTTTAACGGCTGGACCAGGTTTAACAATCTGCATCTGAACTTTATTATCATTACCGACTACATAAACTTGGTAGATTCCTTGGACTTCGATAACAGCACGCTGCGGAATTACGATTGCTTCCTTACGAATGTCTGTAAGAAGCGCGACTTTTACATATTGTCCAGGACGAAGTAATTTATCTGGATTAGGAAACGTTGCTTCAAATGTGATTGCTCCAGTAGAAGGATCAATCTGTCTGTCGGCAAAACTTACTTTTCCTGTTTCTGGATAAGTAGAACCGTCAGATAATTTTATAGTTACAGTTGCTCCCGAGCCTTTTAAGGCCGAATTAGGTTTGTTGAACTCTCTAAAAAGACGCAGAAATTCTTGTTCGCTAATAGTAAATCGTACCCTTACATCTCCTAAGTCTGAAATAGTATTTAGAATAGACATTGCACCAGGTCTTACATAATCGCCTACGCGAACTTTGGAAATGCCGATTAATCCTGAAATTGGAGCTAAAATTTGACAATAGCCTAATTCGATCTTCGCATTTTGTACCGAAGCGTCTGAAGCTTTTATTTGAGCTAATGAAGCATTATACGCCGCTTTTGCCGAGACCAGTTCGCGTTGGCTGACAGCATTCATCTTTGCTAAAGGCGTTATCATATCTAAATCTGATTTTGTTTTAGATAAACGCGCCTGTGATTCTGCTGCAATTCCCTGAGCTTCGTTAAGTTTAGCTTTGTAAGGTAAAGGGTCAATTGTGTAAAGCACTTGTCCTTTTTTAACAAAACTTCCTTCTTTGAAGTTCATACTTTCGATAATACCATCAACTCGCGGGTTAATTTGTATATCTGATTGACCAAAAGTCTGCCCCGTATATTCAGATTCTAATTTTACATCTTGCTGTAAAACAGAAGTGACTGAAATTTCTAATGGTTTTGGACTTGGGGGTGTCTCTTTTTTGCAAGAAAAAATAAAAAGACTAAGTAAAATTGCTGAGGAGTAGATTTTGTTCATTGTTAAATTCTTTTAGATAAAATTCATTAAACACAACTAATTAAAAACCAGTAAACTGCATTAGCTAAGTTAGTGTTTTTTTGGTTAAATGGATAAATATTGTGTGAATTTTGTTAATTTTAGTTAAAATTTTATTTATCTGATTTTCAGTTAATAATGTTCAAACGGATAAAATGCAACATTATATCGATAAACTGCATTTTTGTAGGAATAATTTATTTCATGTATTAGTAAAAATAATTCAAAAACTTTTGTAATTATGTCAAAAAATAACAAGAAAAAACATAAAAAAACCGATGGAGATGACAATGATTTAAAAAAAATAACAAAAAAGGAATTATTGCATCGAGCTAAAAAATTTTCTGACCAATATTGTGTTGGCGACGATAAAGATTTTACATTAAAAGATAAACCGACATCTTATTCTGGAGATGAAGACAAAGCATTGATTCAGAAAACACTAAAAATGGGAGTTAAGGCTCTCGCCGCCATGCAAGATATTTTGTATGCGCAGGATAAATGGTCGGTTCTTATCATCTTTCAAGCTATGGATGCGGCAGGAAAAGATGGTGCAATCAAACATGTGATGTCGGGTATAAATCCGCAGGGCTGTCAAGTTTCTTCTTTTAAAGGACCAAGTTCAGAAGAATTAGATCATGATTATTTATGGCGCTGTCAAAAACATTTGCCAGAAAGAGGCCGAATAGGAATCTTTAACCGCTCTTATTATGAAGAAGTTCTTGTAGTTCGCGTTCATGAACAGATATTAAGAGGGCAAAAAATCCCTGAAAAACTGATTACCAAAGATATTTGGGAAAACCGTTTTGAGGATATTCGAAATTTCGAAAAATATCTTACTAGGAACGGAACCATTGTCATTAAATTTTTTCTAAATGTTTCTAAAGAAGAACAAAAAAGAAGATTTATAGAAAGGGTTGACAATCCTGATAAAAATTGGAAATTTAGTGCAGCTGATGCCAAAGAGCGCGGTTATTGGGACGAATATATGCATGCTTATGAAGAATTAATCAGAAATACATCAACTAAGAAATCACCTTGGTATGTTATTCCCGCGGACAATAAAGCGTATGCCCGAATTGCAATTGCTTCTGCAATTATTCATGCTTTAGACGAAATGGATTTAGAATATCCTAAAGTAAGTCCCGAAAAAATAGCAGAATTGAATGAGGTAAAAAAAGCATTGTTAGAAGAAAAAGAGTAACCTTATACAGCTATAAAGATTGATTTCGGCGTTTTTGTTTAGGTAAATAATATTTGGTACAACGTTCTGCAAAGAACACCAATCGGATTGATATAGGTTGTAAAATCAATTTATAAGGAGCCAAAAGATGTTAAAAAAATCAGATAATTGGTGCAAGAACATTTTTAATCTCAAAATAAACTCTAAATTTGCCGCAGATTTTAAGGAAAATCTAAAAAAAAATATATTCTTAACTTAAAACTGTTTATAGCATGCAACTGTATAACACTTTAAGCGCAGAAGAGAGAGCCATCATGATCGATGATGCGGGTAAACAACGTCTTACGTTGTCTTTCTATGCGTATGCCAAAATTCAAGATCCACAAAAATTTCGTAACGATTTATTCATTGCCTGGAACGCACTAGATGCACTGGGGAGAATTTACGTTGCCCATGAAGGAATTAATGCTCAGATGAGTGTTCCTGCAGAAAATTTTGAAGCTTTTAGAGAAACGCTTGAAGCTTACGATTTCATGAAAGGCATACGATTGAATGTTGCCGTAGAACAAGACGATCACTCTTTTTTAAAATTGACCATAAAAGTGCGTCATAAAATCGTTGCTGACGGTTTAAATGATGATACTTTTGATGTTACTAATATTGGTGTTCACTTAAAAGCCAAAGAATTTAACGAAATCCTTGATGATCCAAACACAATTGTGGTTGATTTTAGAAATCACTACGAAAGTGAAGTCGGACATTTTAAAGGTGCTATTACGCCAGATGTGGAAACTTTCAGAGAGAGTTTACCCATTATCAACGAACAGCTTAAAGATTACAAAGAAGATAAAAATCTTGTAATGTACTGCACAGGTGGTATTCGTTGTGAAAAAGCGAGCGCTTATTTCAAACACCAAGGCTTCAAAAACGTTTATCAGTTAGAAGGCGGTATTATTAATTACGCTAAACAATTGAAAGAAGAAGGTTTAGAAAGCAAATTCATAGGTAAAAACTTCGTATTTGATAATCGTCTGGGCGAAAGAATTACAGATGATATTATTTCGCAATGCCACCAATGCGGAAAACCTTGCGATAATCACACCAACTGTGAAAACGACGGTTGTCATTTATTGTTTATTCAATGCGACGATTGTAAAGCTGCAATGGAAAACTGCTGTTCTACAGAATGTTTAGAGATTATCCATATGCCATTAGTTGACCAAGTTCGTTTAAGAACTGGGAAACAAGTTGGAAACAAAGTGTTCAGAAAAGGAAAATCTGAAAATCTGAAATTCAAACATTCGGGTGACTTGCCAGAAACAGCTTTGGCGACAGCGCAAAAGCAGGCTGATATTCGTCAGAAAATAAAAGTGAAGAAAGTTCTTCTTGGAAAAGCAGAGCATTATTATGTAAAAGCTCAAGTTGGACAATTCACAGTAGAAAATCACGAATTAAATAGCGGTGACAAAATCCTTGTTTCAGGTCCGACTACAGGCGATCAGGAATTGGTTTTAGATAAAATCATCGTAAACGGTACAGAAACTCAATCTGCTAAAATTGGTGATAAGGTTACTTTTGAGGTTCCTTTCAGAATTAGATTGTCAGATAAAATTTATAAGATTTTAGATTAAATTTAGCATGAGTGTTACGTCATTTGCGTAAATTTTGATAATATAGAACAAAGCCCACTGTTTCAATCGTGGGCTTTTTTAATAATATCCTGCAAATAATTTTTAAAATATAGACTATGATATAAATCATATAAATCAATTTATACCCTCATTATTTTTGTCAATTTTTTAGATAACTAGATTCTAGAAACATATCATAGTAATAAAATGACAACAAATAATAAAATCGAACTCATGTCTCCGGCAGGAGATTTTGAATCCCTTCAGGCTGCTTTAGATAATGGTTGTGATTCAGTATATTTTGGAGTTGAACAGCTTAATATGCGTGCGCGTTCAACGGTTAACTTTACAATAGATGATTTAAAAGAAATTGCCAATCGGTGTGAAGCCAAAAGCATCCGAAGCTACCTTACTTTAAACACTATTATTTACGATCACGATTTATCAGTCGTAAAAACATTATTGACAAAAGCCAAAGAAGCCAATATTACAGCTGTCATTGCATCAGATCAAGCCGTAATTGCTATGGCAAGATCGATTGGTATGGAAGTTCATATTTCAACCCAATTGAATGTAACGAATATTGAAACCATTAAATTCTACAGTTTATTTGCCGACACAATGGTTTTAAGTCGTGAATTGAGTTTGCGTCAAGTAAAGAATATCACAGATCAAATAGAGAAAGAGCAGATAAAGGGCCCGAACGGAAATTTAGTAGAAATCGAAATTTTTGGTCACGGAGCTTTGTGTATGGCCGTTTCGGGAAAATGTTATTTGAGTTTGCACTCGCATAATTCCTCTGCGAATCGCGGTGCGTGCAAGCAAAACTGCCGAAAAAAATATACAGTTATCGATCAAGAAACAGGTTTTGAAATCGAATTGGATAACGAATATATGATGTCGCCTAAAGATTTATGTACATTGGATTTCTTAGATCAGGTGATCGATTCTGGAGTGAAGGTTTTAAAAATAGAAGGACGAGGCCGTGCGCCAGAGTATGTGGCAACAGTAACCAAAACGTATCGTGAAGCAATTGATGCGTATTACAATGGAACTTTCTCAAAAGAAAAAACCACTGAATGGATAAAAGCTTTAGAAACAGTTTACAACCGTGGATTTTGGTCAGGTTATTATTTAGGTCAGGAATTAGGCGAATGGAGCGATATTCCAGGATCGGCAGCAACACAAAAGAAGGTTTATGTGGGTAGGGGATTGCATTATTTTCCGAAAGCTGAAATCGGTCAATTTAAGATTGAAGCGTATGATATTAAAATCGGAGATAAAATCTTAGTCACAGGACCTAGCACAGGAGCTCAGGAAATGATTATTAATGAAATGTTTGTAAATGATACTCCGGGAGAAAAAGCCACAAAAGGAGATTACTGCAGTTTCAAACTTCCGTTTAGAATCAGAATGTCGGACAAATTATATAAAATTGTTGAGACGTAATGGTTATTGTAACTTTACAAAGAGATAAATGCATTGGCTGTAACTATTGCGTTGAAATGGATCCAGTTCATTTTCAAATGTCAAAAAAAGACGGGAAATCGGTTCTCATCCATTCGCAAAATGCGAAAGGATTTTTTACTTTAAAATCTCCTAATCATGCTATTGTAGAAAGCTGTGAATTGGCGGCAAAAGCTTGTCCTGTGAAGATTATTACGGTTAAAGAGACTTGAGAAATATGTTTTTAAAACATACCCTCTATTTGTAGTAATACAAAAGGGTTTTATTATTCATCGTAAAGATGCAGTTCATCAAAATCTTTGATTTCAGATAGTTTTAGGAGTTTGATTCGGGCAATTTTAGTTTCCGTTTTTTCAAAAATTTCGTCACCATCATATGTATTTTCGTTGACGTTCTGATTTACAATCTTTTTTCGGGTCAGGAAATTGATACTGGTTCCAGTAAGAATAACTGGTCCATGATTGCTGCTGGCATCATAACCTATAAGTTCGAAATCTGAGTTTTGATACCTGAAAGTATATTTCCAATAGCCATATCTGCCATGAGCATAATTTATATATAATTTGGCGTTTTCTACTTCAATGTAAAGTTCTGGGGCGTAATAAACACCGCCATCCTCATTTTCGGAAGAAAAACAGTCGTAGTTTTTAACGGCTAATTCATAACCGCCATTTTTGTTTAATAATGCTATAATTCCTCTGCGATTTCGGTCTAATTCACCGCGATATTCGTCTGTAACTATTTTGCTTTTATCTGTCCCTTTAATAATCAAGATGCAATCTTCCAGTCCATCTTTATTAAAATCGCCTTTAATTGTATCGAAAGGGACATAGTTTTTAGGTATAAAATCTGAAATATCTTTTTTGATATCGATGACAGATTCTTGCACTTCTGGAATTTCTTTTAATTCAGTGACTTCTGTATTTGATTCTTTGACTACAGTTTTAGAATCTTTACAGCTGATGATTGTAAACAACAGAAAAACTGTTGCCGTAATGTATAAGTAATTTTTTATCATCTTTTGTTGTTTGGGATTTTAGCTTTATAATTCATCAAGAAATAATATCTAATGTTTTCTTGTTATTATTTCTTGATGAGTTTAAGTTTTACCTGAAAATATTAAATTCCAATTTTAGCATTTATATTATGCTTGTCGACATACGCTTGCGCCACATTCATCAATTTAGTAAACTTCGTATCAATATCTTTTTGAGTTGAAGCATCAAAATCTGCAATTGCTTTTTCAATTTGTTCGGGAGAAGCTTTTTCATCTTTCAGTTTGGCAATTGGCAAATAGCCTTCTTTTTGTTTCGCAATTGCATAAATAAATAAATCTTTTGATGCTTGAAGAAGTTCCTTATTGTCTTCATCTTCTGGTATGTCCTGAATATTTTTTAATCGAGTTTCTAAATTTGTTATATCATATTTAAAAGAATCGTAATAAGTTGAAGGAACCATCTTTTTTTGATTTTCATCATAAACTTGTGCTTCAGATTGCAGTTTTTCACTGATTTCTTTGCTTCCAAAACGAGATAATAAATTCGAATTTAAAGCGGCGATTTCAAATGTTTTTTCTGGTGAAAGGTTGGTGCATGAGGTAGAAACTAAGCTTCCGGCAATTAATACTAAAAATAGGGTTGTGGCATTTAAGATTTTTTTCATTTTATGTTTATTTAAATTTATCCTTTTAAAATTTTACTTTTCTCAGCATCAAATTCTTCTGATGTTAAAATTCCGGCACCTAGAAGTTCTTTCAAATCTAATAGTGCCTTTTTCTTTGCTTCCATCAAATTTGAGGGTTCAGCTTTTGGTGTTTCGGATTGTTGTGGAGTATTGATTGGATTTACAACAGTTCCTGATGGAGCGTATTTCAAAATCAGTTCTGTAATTTCATTAAAGCCTTTTACATTCGAATAATCTATCGCTTTTTGTTCTTTTACATTTACGATTGACGCATCGGCTTTGTTATCTAATAAATATTTTACAACATCTTTCTTTCCGTTTGCAGCGCTATAATGAAGTGGCGTATTTCCAGATTCATCTTGAATATTGATGTTTGCTCCAGCTTCGATAAGCAATTTAACCATGCTTAAGTTCCCTTTTTTGGTTGCGACATGCAGCAGACTTTCTCCACCATAATTGTATGAACTGTTTAAAGTAAAACTCGATTCGTTTGAAATATTTGTGGCACTTACAATCCAATCCAAATAATCATTCATTGAAGAAGTGTCGCCAGCGACTGGTTTACTGTAATTCACATCAACTCCGTTTTCTAGAAACAAAGCCACGATTTCCTTTTGATTATTTGCGCAAGCGTACCAAATAGGAGAATGTCCAGTATTGCTTGAAGTAAATACATCTGCATCTCTTTCAATCAATAATTTAGCTAGCGTTCTGTTTGTTTCATAACAAGCAATTAAAAGTGCATTTTCACCAGAATGATTGGCGTGGTTGATATCAGCGCCATTATCCAGAAGCAAAGTCACCATCGGAATCGATTTAGTATAACAAGCATAAATAAGAGGCGTATTTCCCTGTTTATCGGTCACATTAATATCGGCTCCATTGTCTAAAAGCAATTGAATAATTTCTCTATTTAATTTTGCCGAAGCCAATAATAGCGGAGTTTCTCCATTGTTATTCAGTAAATTAACATCGACTCCTGCTTGAAGCAACTTTGTTGCAATTTCAATTTGAGCCGTCTGAACCACTAAATGTAGCAGACTATTTCCGTATTTATCATTCTTCGTGATTTCTGCTCCGTTTTCTAAAAGATGCAGCGCCGTTTGTTTTTGTTTTTGAAGACAGGCAAAATACAAAGGCGTTTCTCCCTGATGATCTTCGTAGTTAATATCGGCACCTTCCTCGATTAGAATTTTCACGATGTCGAGATAACCGCGGTGTGCGGCATAATGAAGAGCTGTTCTACCTTGTTCGTCGGTATATTTTACATCTACTTCTTTATTTTGAAGCAACAATTCGGCTATTTTTCGGTTACCGTTTTCGCAGGCAACTATAAATGACATTGACATGTTTGAGTAATTTTAAGTAATGATCGTTTTATTGTTTCATTAAAAGTTCAACTGTTTTAATCTTCAGGTTGTCTTCAGAAGCTAGCATCAAGGCAGTTTCGTCTTTATCGTTTGTAATCGAAATGTCAGCTCCTTGATCTAATAAAAGTTTTACTTTTCTATAAGTTTCTTTTGCCATTTCTGCATCATAATTGACATTAAAGGCGCAAACTTTATGCAAAATGGTGTTTCCTTGATTGTCTTGTTCGTTAACGTTAACAGATCCGCTGTCAAGTACTGATTTTAAAATACCCGATTTTTTTTCGACAATATAATCTATACCCGATTTTGGATTTCCGTAATATTCAGCACAGTGATTTAAATCTGCTCCATCTGACAATAATCTTTGTAATGAATTCAAATCATATTCAGAATCAGACATCATTCGGATAAACTCTGTGAGTAAAGTTTTTCCATTTTTATTGATATTATTAAAATTGGCTGATGATGATTCTGCCAAAAGTTCGTACATCGGAAAAGAAAACTGTTCAGCTGCAGCATAATAAAAAGCGCTGTTTTCTTGATTATCAGTTTCATTAGGATCTGCACCATTTTCTAATAAAAATGGCAGAAGTTCTTTTCTGTTTCTTTTAACGGCGCAGATTAATGGTGTTGTGCCCACAATATTTTTTTCGTTAATGTCAACGCCATTTTCTAAAAGTATAGATATATATTCTTTTACTTTTTCAGGATCTAGACCATAAGCATTCAAAATCGTGTAGATAAAATTTTCTCCTGCATTGTTCTTATACTGAGTGTTAGCTCCAAAATCATCAACTAAAACTTTAACTGTTTTTGGCGAAGCTCCTTTTTCAACAAAATATCCGAGAAGAGTTTCGTCGCTTATTTCATCGTTGATGTTATCCATTTTCGACATCAATTCCTTGAAGAAAGCAATCGAATCTTCGTCATCTTTTAAATATAAAGTCAATGGTTTGAAAATAGATTGATCAAAACTGTCCAATTCGTAAATGTCAGTCTCAATAAATCCGGCTTTTATTAGTTTTTCAATGAAGTCAATTTCTTTGGCATCTATAATTTTGGCAGCAATCTGCGAAAAATTGTTTTTTAGATATTGCTCGTTAAATTTTTCTCCGTTATTTAGACATTCTCTGGCCTCGTCAAATTTTCCCTGAAAAAGGAAATTTTCAATCTGGTTTTGTGTTTGCATTCTGATCGATTTTTAAAAATGAAAATTAAGATTTGAATCTACCGAAAATAGGGCTTTCTCAAATCATGCTGTAAGATAAAACATAAAAATGGGAAATATATTTCAGGATAAAAAGTTAAAAATTTGTTTTAAGTGATAAAACGGACAGAAAAGGGTTTTTGAGAAAAATATTTTGAAAAAGAGAAAGTACAAAAGCTAATTTGGGAATATTTTGCGTACAAAAAAACACGTTTTTTTATTTAACAGCGCTTTAGTTTTTATCCATAAAAAGCAAAATAAAAAAAATACTATCTTTACCGATCAAACGTTTATGAACTTAAGCTGCATTTTGGCAGCACTACATATATAATTATGGCATGTACAAGTTGTTCAACCTCAGACGGTGGCACACCAAAAGGTTGTAAAAATAATGGGACTTGCGGCACCGATAGCTGCAACAAATTGACGGTTTTTGACTGGCTTTCTAACATGAGTCCGTCTAATGGAGAGGCGATTTTTGATTGTGTTGAGGTTCGTTTTAAGAACGGACGCAAGGAATTTTTTAGAAATTCAGAGAAATTAACTTTAAGTATTGGCGATATTGTAGCAACTGTTGCTTCGCCAGGACATGATATTGGAATTGTGACTCTTACAGGAGAATTGGTAAAGATTCAAATGAAGAAAAAAGGAGTGAATTACGAAAGTAATGACGTTCCGAAAATTTACAGAAAAGCATCTCAAAAAGATATCGATATCTGGTCTGTTGCCCGCGATCGCGAAGAACCAATGAAAGTTCGTGCGCGTGAATTGGCGATTCAGCATAAATTGGAAATGAAAATTTCGGATATCGAATTTCAAGGAGACGGATCAAAAGCGACTTTTTACTACACAGCAAATGACCGTGTCGATTTTAGAATGCTGATTAAAGATTTTGCTAAAGAATTCAGCACCAGAGTAGAAATGAAACAAGTGGGCTTCCGTCAGGAAGCGGCGCGTTTAGGCGGAGTTGGTTCTTGCGGACGTGAGCTTTGCTGTTCGACTTGGTTAACAGATTTTAGAAGCGTGAATACTTCTGCAGCGCGTTATCAGCAGTTATCATTGAATCCGCAGAAATTAGCGGGACAATGCGGAAAGCTGAAATGCTGTCTAAACTATGAGTTAGACACTTACATGGATGCTTTAAAAGATTTTCCAGATTATGATACCAAATTGATTACCGAAAAAGGTGATGCAGTTTGTCAAAAACAGGATATTTTTAAAGGATTAATGTGGTTTGCTTATACCAACAACTTTGCAAACTGGCACGTTTTGAAAATTGATCAGGTTAAAGAAATTATTGCTGAAAACAAGCTGAAGAATAAAGTTTCTTCTTTAGAAGATTTTGCTATTGAGGTTACTTCAGAACCAGAAAAAGACTTCAATAACGCAATGGGACAAGAGAGCTTGACTCGTTTTGACCAGCCAAAAAGAAAGAAAAAACCAAATCGCAAGCGTAAACAAAATGCAGAGGCGGCTGGTGTTGCAGCTCCAGCAAAACCACAGCAGGAAAAAAATGCGAATAACGCTAAGCCAGCAGGAAATAATAATCCGAATAATGGAAGCCCTAATGGCAATGGAAATAAGCCAAACAATCCAAACAAGAATAAGAAGAAGCATAATTCGAATAAAAACAATCCGAATAAGCAGAATTCAAATGAAAATAAACCTGCTGAACCTAGAAAACCAATAACGAATACTAAAAATGAGAATAAAAAATAGCGGAATTCTTCTGTTGGTAGCGATACTTCTTTTTTCTTGCGACAAAAAAAGAGTATTCGATGAGTATAAATCTGTTGGAAGTGCTTGGCATAAAGACAGTATTATAACCTTTGATCTGCCGGTTTTAGATTCTACAAAAATATACAATGCTTTTGTAAACATACGAGATAACAACAATTATCCGTTTAATAATTTGTTTTTGATTGTTTCGATGGAAATGCCAAACGGATTTACAAAAGTGGATACTTTAGAATACCAAATGGCTGAGCCGGACGGAACATTATTAGGAAACGGATTTTCAGATATAAAAGAAAGTAAACTGTATTACAAAGAAGATGTAAAGTTTAGAGGAAAATACAAAGTTCACATCAAACAAGCCGTCAGACAATCAGGTAAAATTCCTGGTGTTGAAGCTTTACAAGGAATTACAGACGTTGGTTTTAGAATAGAACAAAAAGATTAGAAAATAGTTATGGCTGCTAAAAAAAACAATCAATCTAACAAGGATATTAATTATTACAAAAAGAAATTCTGGAGGGTTTTTGCATACTCGCTTTTAGGAGTTTTGGCCTTCTTTTTATTTGCCTCTTGGGGTTTATTTGGATCTATGCCTTCGTTTGAAGATTTAGAAAATCCAGATTCAAACCTTGCTACTGAAATTATCTCTTCTGACGGCGTAGTGTTAGGTAAATATTTTAAAACCAATAGATCTCAGCTTAAATATTCTGATTTGCCTAAAAATTTAGTTGAAGCGCTTGTTGCCACTGAAGATGCACGTTTCTACGAACATTCAGGAATTGACGGACGCGGAACTTTGAGAGCCGTTTTTAGTTTAGGAACAAACGGAGGAGCGAGTACCTTAACACAACAGCTTGCAAAACAGTTGTTTCATGGTGAAGGTTCTAAGTTTTTGCCTTTCAGGATTGTACAAAAAATAAAGGAATGGATTATCGCTATTCGTCTAGAAAGGCAATATACAAAGAATGAGATTCTGGCAATGTACTGCAACGTTTATGACTTCGGAAATTATTCTGTTGGAGTAAGTTCTGCAGCGCAAACTTATTTTTCTAAAGATCCAAAAGATTTGACCATAGACGAATCGGCTATTTTGGTTGGAATGTTCAAAAACTCAGGTCTTTATAATCCAGTTCGTAATCCACAAGGAGTAAAAAACCGTCGTAATGTGGTTTTATCTCAAATGGCAAAAGCAAAAATGATTTCAGAAGCTGAAAAAGAAAGACTTCAAGCATTGCCAATTACGTTGAAATTTAAATTGGAAAGCCACCGTGAAGGTATAGCGACTTATTTTAGAGAATATCTTCGTGATTACATGAAGAAATGGGTTGCAGAAAATAAAAAGCCAGACGGATCTGATTACGACATTTACAAAGACGGTCTTAAAATTTACACGACGATAGATTCTAGAATGCAAACTTATGCTGAAGAAGCGGTTGCTGCTCACATGCAAAACCTTCAACAACAGTTTTTTATTGATCAAAAAAACAATAAAAACGCTCCTTTCGTAAATATTACACAAGCTGAAACAGACAGAATCATGATGCAGGCGATGAAGAATTCTGTTCGCTGGGCTCAGATGAAAGAAATGGATAAAAGCGAAGATGATATCATTGCTTCATTCAAAGTAAAAACAAAAATGCGTGTCTTTACTTGGAAGGGAGAAAGAGATACTGTAATGACGCCATTAGATTCTATTCGTTATTATAAACACTTTTTGCAATCTGGTTTAATGTCAATGGAACCTCAAACTGGAGCAATTAAAGCTTGGGTTGGTGGAATTAACTACAAATATTTCCAATACGATCACGTAGGACAGGGAGCGAGACAAGTAGGTTCTACTTTTAAGCCTTTCGTTTATGCAACGGCAATCGAAGAACTGAATATGTCTCCTTGTGATTCTATTTTGGACGGACCGTTTATGATTCATAAAGGACGTCACCACGTAACAGAAGATTGGGAGCCAAGAAACTCTGATTACAGATACAGAGGGATGGTAACTTTAAAACAAGCTTTGGCGGCTTCTATCAATACAGTTTCAGCTAAATTAATTGACAGAACAAGTCCAGAAGCTGTTGTAGAATTGACTAAAAAATTAGGAGTTAAAACAGAAATTCCAGTTCAGCCTTCAATTGCACTAGGTGCAGTTGATATTACAGTTGAAGATATGGTTGCGGCGTATAGCACATTTGCTAACCAAGGAGTGTATGTAAAACCACAGTTTTTAAGCAGAATTGAGAACAAAAGTGGTGAGGTTATCTACGAGCCAATTCCAGAGTCTCATGACGTTTTAAATAAAGATATTGCTTTTGCAGTAATTAAATTGCTTCAAGGGGTAACAGAAAGTGGTTCTGGTGTACGTTTGCGTACACAAGGCGGAGGAAGCGGAGATAACCGTTGGACAGGTTACCCATATATGTTTACAAACCCTATTGCAGGTAAAACAGGGACAACGCAAAATCAATCTGATGGATGGTTTATGGGAATGGTCCCTAACTTAGTAACTGGAGTTTGGGTTGGATGTGAAGATCGTTCAGCGCGTTTCAAAAGTTTGACTTACGGACAAGGAGCTACAGCAGCTTTACCAGTTTGGGGTTATTTCATGAAAAAGTGTTATGCCGATAAAAATCTTCAGATTTCAAAATCTGAATTTGAGCGTCCAGCAAACCTCTCTATCAAAGTAGATTGCTATCAAAGACCAGCTGTAGTAAAAGATACTACACAAACGGAACAAAATACTGATGAATTTGAATTGTAACATTGTTGCAATAAAGTGCATCTAATTATATTTCAATCCCTTTACGATTCTTTTAGAAGATTAGTAAAGGGATTTTTATTTCGGTTTTATTTTTACGAAATCGTTATAATTTAATCTAAAAATCTTATTTTTATCAAAAATATTCAGCAATAAAGATAGTTTGTTATGATAACAAAAAAAGTAAATAGCGTTCAGGAAGCTATTGAAGGAATTAAAGACGGCATGACCATCATGTTTGGTGGTTTCGGATTGTGCGGTATTCCTGAAAATACAATTGCAGCATTAGTCAATACATCAATTTCAGATTTAACTTGTATTTCTAATAATGCTGGAGTTGATGACTTTGGTTTGGGATTACTATTGCAAAAAAAGCAGATCAAAAAAATGATTTCTTCTTATGTTGGAGAAAATGCCGAGTTCGAACGTCAGATGCTTTCTGGAGAATTAGAAGTTGAATTAACCCCACAAGGAACTCTTGCAGAACGTTGCCGTGCGGCTCAGGCAGGAATTCCGGCATTCTTTACACCAGCTGGTTACGGAACGGAAGTAGCAGAGGGAAAAGAAGCACGTGAATTCAACGGAAAAATGCACATCATGGAAGAAGCTTTCAAAGCCGATTTTGCCATTGTAAAAGCTTGGAAAGGCGACGAAGCTGGAAACCTTATTTTTAAAGGAACAGCAAGAAACTTTAATGCTTGTATGGCGGGCGCAGGAAAAATAACAATTGCCGAAGTGGAAGAATTGGTTCCAGTAGGTTCTTTAGATCCAAATCAGATTCATATTCCAGGAATTATGGTGCAGCGTATCTTTCAAGGAGAAAAGTTTGAAAAGAGAATTGAACAACGTACAGTAAGAACTAGAAATTAGATAATGAGAAAATGTGACAATTAGATAGTTTAATACATCGTGTAAAGAATTATCTAATTATCAAATTCTCTAATTGACACATTATTATGGCACTTAGTAAAGAAGATATAGCAAAACGAATTGCAAAAGAGGTAAAAGACCGTTATTTTGTAAATCTTGGAATCGGTATTCCAACTTTGGTAGCGAATTATGTTAGAGAGGATATTGCAGTTGAATTTCAAAGTGAAAACGGCGTTCTCGGAATGGGACCTTTCCCTTTTGAAGGAGAAGAAGATGCCGATATTATCAATGCAGGAAAACAAACCATTACAACGCTTCCAGGTGCAAGTTTCTTTGATTCGGCGTTTAGTTTTGGAATGATTCGTAGCCAGAAAGTTGATTTGACGATTCTTGGAGCCATGGAAGTTTCTGAAAACGGAGACATCGCCAATTGGAAAATTCCAGGTAAAATGGTAAAAGGAATGGGTGGAGCAATGGATCTTGTTGCTTCTGCCGAAAATATCATCGTTGCCATGATGCATGTAAACAAAGCAGGAGAGTCCAAAATCTTAAAAAGATGCACTTTGCCATTAACGGGCGTAGGATGCGTTAAAAAGGTTGTTACTGAGCTTGCAGTTCTAGAAGTAACCGAAAAAGGTTTTAAGCTCTTAGAACGAGCGCCAGGCGTGTCTGTCGAACACATCATCGCCTCAACCGAAGCCGATTTGATTATTGAAGGGGAAATTCCTGAAATGTTAATTTAGGAGAAATTGCTGCAAAGGCACAAAGACTCGAAGTATTTTGTAAAAGAGAAAAACAAAAAAACCGCCCAATAAGGCGGTTTTTATCTTAAAAAACTTTGTGACTTAGTGCCTTTGCGGCAAAAAATATTATAAGTTAAAAGAAGCTCCTAAACTAAAAGTAGCTTGATTATTCAAATGATAAAAAGGATCATTGTTTGAACCATATTTTGCAATTGGGAATCCGATTTCTGTGAAAACACCAAATCCGTCAGTAAAGAAATAACGACCGCCAACGTGTCCGCCGAAATTATGTAAGCCTAAGCTTAATCCAGGGTAAACGTCCAATTCTTTTACGCCAATTACACTAGATAAGTTAGCATTGATTCTTGCTTTTGCATCAAAACGATCTGAGAAATCTGGTTCAACATCGTGATAAAGATCTGCACTTCCGTGGTAGTAACCATTGAAGTTGTCAAATCCTAGTATATAGTTAGCAACAAAACCAAAAGAGAAATTTTCTCCTAAACCAAAATCAACAGAACCTTGAATTCCAGAACCACCATCTTGTAAATTAGCTCCTACGTTTACTTTAATATCTCCCTTTCCTTTGAAAGCTTCTTGAGCATTAACAAATCCGAATGTCACTAAAAACAAAAGTGTAATAACCTTTTTCATAAAAATTTAATATTAATTATTTGGGCAGCAAATGTAACTTTTAAACAAATTAATTCCTACCTTTTTCGTTAAAATAGAGTTCGTTTAATGGCTCGCTTTGCCAGTACTCCTTGGTGTCGACATCTAAAATTGTAAGCGGACCTCTAAATGCAGCGCCTGTATCCACGTTCCAGACACACGCTTTATTTACAGGAACCGTTTCGCCGATTCGGGTAACAGGAGTGTGGCCAATATAAACTTCCTTATAAACGGTAAATCTTTTGGGATAGTGTAGGTCGTCTTCTTTTAATTTAGGGTCTAATGAAAGAGCAGTCTCCCAAAGTGTTCTGTCCCAATAAAATAGTTTTGAAAAATATTCCCATTTTACACCATTCAAATTGGTAAAGCCCGCATGAACAAACAAACGGTTTTGATCATCAAGATAATAATCCTGCAGATTTTCTAGAAATTCGATATGAGCTCTTTTTTTCTCTTCAGAAATTTTCGCGTAGCCTTCAACAGTAGCTTTGCCACCATGTTTGTACCACATTTCTTCATCAAAATCATCGTGCCTTTCTTCTAACCAGTCTAAAGCAAGCTGGTCATGGTTTCCTCTTATGCAGATGATATTTTGTTTGCTTTTTAAATCAATCAAATAGTCAATTACTTCAACAGACTGGCTCCAGCCGTCAACATAATCGCCCAAAAAAATGAGAGTATCTTCAGTAGTAACTTTGGCTCTCTCGAGTACTTGTTCAAGTGCAAGTAATCCGCCATGAATGTCACCTATAACAAATGTTCGCATTATTTAATTTTTCGAGTAGAAGAACAAAAATAGAAAGAATAATTGGTTTGGGCTCATCGAATTCGCATTCTTTAAAAATTGATATGATTTATAACTACTTACAGCGTTTTTTTATTGTTTTTCCTTTTTAAATTTGCAATATGTCTGAAACACCAACATATCGTAAAATAATTCACATTGATATGGATGCCTTTTATGCATCGGTAGAGCAGATGGACAATCCAGAGTTAAGAGGAAAACCCGTTGCGGTTGGCGGTTCAGAGAATCGCGGTGTGGTTTCTGCTGCAAGTTACGAAGCTAGAAAATTTGGAGTTCGGAGTGCCATCAGTGGAGTTTTAGCCAAAAAATACTGTCCAGAAATTATCTTCGTCAGACCAAGATTTGACCGCTATAAAGAGATTTCATCCAAAATTCATAAAATTTTTCATGAATACACTGACCTAGTAGAACCTCTTTCGCTTGACGAAGCTTATTTAGATGTTACTAAAAACAAAAAAGGAAATCCGAGCGCAAGTCTTCTAGCGCAGGAAATTAGAACCAGAATTTTTAATGAAGTCGGACTAACGGCATCAGCAGGTATTTCAGTCAATAAATTTGTGGCCAAAATTGCCAGCGATTATAACAAACCAAACGGACAAAAAACCGTAAACCCTGATGAAGTGGAAGCTTTTCTGGAAGATCTTCCAATCCGTAAATTTTATGGAGTTGGAAAGGTCACTACGGAAAAAATGTACCAACTCGGAATTTTTACGGGAACCGATTTGAAAAGCAAGTCTTTGGAGTTTTTAGAGAAACACTTCGGTAAATCTGGAGCGTTTTATTACCATGTTGTTCGAGGAATTCATAACAGTGAAGTAAAATCTTCTCGGATTGCTAAATCTGTTGCGGCAGAGCATACTTTTGATGTGAATTTGTCTTCTGAAATTTTCATGATGGAACAATTGGAACGAATTGCAAGTTCGTTAGAAAAGCGTCTAAAGAGGTATAATGTTTCAGGGAAAACCATTACGCTCAAGATTAAATACAGCGATTTCTCGCAACAGACAAGAAGCAAGACTTTGCCTTATTTTATTTCTGATAAAAGTTTGATTATGGAAAATGTCGAAGAACTATTGTACCAGGAAAAAATGAAGGATTCTGTTAGATTGCTTGGAATTTCATTAAGTAATTTGAATACCGAAGTAAAAAAAGCAGTTGCGGTTCAATTAAAATTTACATTTTGATAATGATTTTTAATCGTATATTAAGATTCATGTCTTTTTATAACAGGATTTTTCTTGTATCTTTGGGGAAAAAGATCTATTCATCTTCTGAATTGTTTTAATATGAAAAATAAAAATTCTGATGATCTAGTGCAGCGAAATTCAGTTCCAATCTTATCTTGGGATTTTCATTATGAATATCTAAATGAGCTAAAAGCGTTAAGCAGTGATTTGGAGAGAGTCAGTAAGATTTCAGATGAATTTGTCTGGGATGAGAAAAAGCTCAATATTCAAGAGAGAATTAAACAAGAAGTGGTTTTGGTGACTGATCTAAATCTGAAAATAGTTTTCGCTTCTAGCGGCCTAAAAAGAATGACAGGTTACAAAGAGGAGGAAGTTTTAGGAAAGACGCCGAAGATGTTTCAAGGTCCAGCAACTTCCCAAAAAGATTTAAAGGAAATCAGGGAAGCGGTTAAAAAACAGATACCTTTTGCAAAAACGCTTGAAAATTATAGAAAAAATGGACAGACTTATAAATGTAAAATTGATGCTTCGCCAGTGTATAACTTGAAAGGAGAAATATCACATTTTATAGCTTTTGAAAAACAAGATTTAAGCGCTTAATTGGCCACGAAGGCTCAAAGACGCAAAGATGTTTTGAAAAAGAAGAAAAAATAAAGCCACCAATAGGTGGCTTTTATTATAAAAAAACTTTGTGTCTTAGTGTCTTTGTGGCAGAACACTTTTACAAGTTTGCAAAGAAATCATTTCCTTTATCGTCTGTAATGATAAATGCAGGAAAATCTTTAACCGTGATTTTACGTACAGCTTCCATTCCTAACTCTTCAAAGTCAACAACTTCAACTTTTAAGATGTTATCTTGAGCCAAAATAGCAGCAGGACCTCCAATCGAACCTAAGTAGAATCCTCCGTATTTGTTGCAGGCATCAGTCACTTGTTTAGTTCGGTTTCCTTTTGCAAGCATAATCATACTTCCGCCATTTTTCTGGAATTCATCCACATAAACGTCCATACGACCCGCAGTTGTTGGTCCGAAGCTTCCTGAAGCCATTCCTTCTGGGGTTTTTGCTGGACCAGCATAATATACTGGGTGATTCTTGAAATAATCAGGCATTGGTTTTCCAGCATCTAGTAATTCTTTGATTTTTGCGTGAGCAATATCTCTAGCAACAATTACAGTTCCGTTTAATTTTAAACGCGTTTTAACAGGATATTGAGATAGTTTTGCTAAAATATCTGCCATTGGCTGATCTAAATCAATTTCTACAGGAGCTTCTAAATGAGGAGCTGTTTCTGGCAAAAATTGTTTTGGATTTGTTTCTAACTGTTCAACAAAGATTCCGTCTTTAGTGATTTTCCCTTTGATGTTTCTATCTGCAGAGCAAGAAACTCCAAGTCCAACCGGACAAGAAGCGGCGTGACGAGGCAAACGGATTACACGAACGTCATGTGTGAAATATTTTCCTCCAAACTGAGCACCGATGGCACTTTCTTGGCAGATTTTTTGAACTCTTTCTTCCCATTCGTGATCACGAAAAGCCTGACCAGCCATATTTCCAGATGTTGGAAGATTGTCGTAATATCCAGCAGAAGCCTTTTTAACAGCGCTTAAGTTGGCTTCAGCAGAAGTTCCGCCAATAACTAAAGCCAAGTGGTATGGAGGACAAGCAGAAGTTCCTAAATCTTTGATTTTAGTGCGAATGAATTCGTCAAGTGATTTTTCATTCAATAAAGATTTTGTCTGCTGATATAAATACGTTTTGTTTGCAGATCCTCCACCTTTTGCCATAAACAAAAATTCGTAAGAAGCTCCTTTTTTAGCATAAATATCAATTTGTGCAGGAAGATTTGATCCTGAATTCTTTTCTTCAAACATCGAAATCGGAACAATCTGAGAATAACGTAAATTTCTTTTTTGATACGTATTGAAAATACCGCGGCTTAACCATTCTGCATCGTCAACACCTGTAAAGATGCTTTCTCCTTTTTTCGCCATAACGATTGCAGTTCCTGTATCCTGACAGCTTGGTAACTGACCTTCAGCTGCAACAGATGCATTTTGGAGTAAATTGTAAGCTACAAATCGATCGTTGTCAGTAGCTTCTGGATCATCAAGAATTTTTCTTAGTTTTTGCAAATGAGAAGTTCTCAACATAAATGAAACATCTGTCAAAGCTTCTTCTGCCAATAACTCTAAACCTTTTGGGTCAACGGTTAAAACTTCACGTTCTCCAAATTTTTCAACTTTTACATAATCAGAAGTGATTTTGCGGTACTGCGTATCATCTTTTAAGATCGGATAAGGATCTTGGTATATAAAATCAATCATTAGTTTTGTTTTTTTACAAATTTAGAAATTATTTACCTAAGAAAGAATTTGAATAAGAACTCTTGAGCAGTTTTATGATTTTTAGTCGGTGCTATTAAATTGATCAAACGTCATCTTTTTTTCGAAGTACGGTTTGTCTTTTGCAGATAACAGAATCTTCTTCCATTTGTTGTTCTTTAATTCGAAAGATATTGAGTCAGAGTGCGAAAGGATTCCCATGTCTAGGTTTTCATCTTCATCTGCAGGCACAAATGCAACAGTTTTGCAATAAAAAGATTTTGGGTCAGAATTTGCAGAAGGATTTTCTATTTCAACCCAACTTCCCCAGCCGCTATCAGACATTGTACTCCATTGGTGAACTAGCTGTAGACCTTTGTTTTTAAGATAATACAGATAGTTGTCATGGGAATAGCCACAAGCGGGATAGCCAACGGTAAGTTGTATAAAAGGAGAATTTTTAGAAGTTTCAGATGTCAATCCATAAGACGCCATCCATTCAGAACCTTTTTCAAAACCTTTGATAGCAATTTTTGAAGATGCGGTTTTGGTTTTATTCTGATAAAAATCCAATCGGTATTTTACAGTAACAATACTGTCCTTATCTGCCTGCTGATCTACTAAATGAGCCAGAATGTAATCTGTAGACGATTCTGTCCCGTCAGAATAAATAGAAACAGTGTCAGTTTTAATGATCTTTTCATCATTTGTAACTTCCAATGTTTCTTGCGGTTCCATGATTTCTGCAATTGGGGCAGTAGCATCTGTAGGTTTTGTTTTTTGGCATCCTATTAAAACGAGCAGGAAGAAAAGAGTGTGGATTTTCATAATTATAATTCAAAAGTGATTTTATTCAACAGATAGAACTAAAAGTTTCTTTTTTTGATAAAGTTCTGCTAGCGATATTTTTTCGCCATTAAGATAAAAAAGCTGGTCTTCGTATTTCACTTCGTAAGGATCAATTAAAAAGCAATAATTGTCCCTGTCGTTTAAAACACTCAAGTTGTCCTGATTTAATTCCACAATTTCAACATAATTGATAATATTGAGTTTGTGGGCTTCTTCTAAAGTTACGGGCGTAGTCTCATCATATCTGAAAAAGAATTTTTCTCCACCTCCAGGCATTCCAAACCAAGGCATCGCTTTTCCTGAAACCAGTGAAATATAGTCTGGAACTTCATTGATGATAAATAATTTCTGGTCCATAGTTTCAAAAAACTCTGGGAGAGATTTGTTTTCAAAAGCTTCCTTTTCTTTCCAAAAATACAGCCCTTGATTTTGCCAGGAAGGGTCTTGAGGATCTGGTGCGGTGTTAGCATCAGAATAGTGCATAAATAATTCGCGAGGCATAAACGCAAGAAGCGAGTCATTAATGAGCCAGTCCATTTTGTTTGTGTCGAATTTGTTTTGTACTGATACAGTCTTTTCTGTAGGTTTTGGCTCTTCAGCGCATTCGAATTTTTCGGAACTCTTAGATTCCTTTTTTTTACTTAAAAACCATTTAAACATATTTGGGGGAATATTTAATTGTTTTATTTATGTTAGAAGGCTAAAGTATAAAATTATAAGAGGTTTTTTATAAAAAATCAAAAAATAATGTAGGATAATGCGTCTGATTCATGGGGTTGACTTATATCAAAACTTTAAAACAACAATCTTTATTTGTTGTTTTAAAGATCTTTAAGAAAAATAAGAAGCGTTTATTTTGATGCTTTTGCTTGTCTTAGAAAAACCAAGTTGCTACAAAAATCGCCGTAATAACACAGATTAAATCCACCAATAGCATTGTGCCTAATGCATAACGAGTGTTTTTTATGTTTACAGAACCAAAGTAAACCGCAATAACATAAAATGTACTTTCGGCGCTGCATTGGAAGATACTGCTCAATCTAGCGGTCAAAGAATCGGCTCCGAATGTATTCATCGAATCGATTAAGAAACCTCTCGAACCTGCGGAGCTAAACGGACGCAACATGGCAACAGGAAGCGCATTTGTAATTTCTTTGCTTACGCCAAGATTCGAAAAGATAAATCCGATCGCATCACTAATGATTTCAAATAAACCGCTGTTTCTAAAAAGCGAAATTGCAACTAACATTCCTAAAACATATGGAAAAATTGTAACTCCAGTTTTAACTCCGTTATTGGCGCCAACAACAAAAGTATCGAACACGGTAGTGTCTGCTTCTCTGAATTTTTTCTCATGTTTGAAAGAAAAAATTAGCGTAAACACTATAATCGCCAATAAAATTAATCCAGAAAGGTTAGAGGTAAAATAGTTTTTTCCAATTAAATCTAAATGATTCACATACATCAATAAACCAACAATTGCAGCAATTAATCCCATTAAACCAATTAAAAGTGAAGCACTTTTGAAATTGATTTTCTGTTTGACTCCGACAATTAAAAAAGCTGCAATGGTTCCGATAAACGACGTAATGATACACGGCAGCATCACATCAGCAGGATTACTGGCATTTGCGGCAGCGCGATAACCGATAATTGAAGTTGCGATTAAGGTTAATCCAGAAGCGTGAAGACACATAAACATGATTTGTGCGTCGCTGGCTTTATCTTTTTCAGGGTTTATTTCCTGTAAACTTTCCATTGCTTTTAATCCAAAAGGTGTTGCGGCCGAATCCAATCCCAAGAAATTGGCAGCAAAGTTTAAGGTCATGTAAGATATCGAAGGATGGTTTTTAGGAATGCTTGGAAAAACTTTTACAAATACAGGACTCAAGGCTTTTGCCAAGTTTCCAGAAGCTCCAGAAACGATTAAAAGTTCCATTAATCCGCAGAAAAAAGCCAAATAGGCAATAAGAGGCAAAATTAAATCGACTAAAGTGCTTTTGCAAGTTGGCAGCAATCCGTCAGATTTTTGAAGACCGCTGTAAATTTTTACGGTTTTGTTTTTGTAAACATACGTTGTGTCAGCATTTAGCGTATCACGATTGATGATCATGGTTTGATCTGGAGCTTTTTGAATACTGTCTTTTAAGAAAGCCGGAAGCTCTTCGATGTATTTTTCAGACACTAAAATAGGATCATCTTTTTTTCCATTCAAAACAGAATCAATGGTATAAGTATTGGCAGTAAATAAACTGACTACAATAAAAAGAATCGAAGAAATAAAAATAACTAACCAAAATCTGCTCAATACCATAATTACATTTTTTTGTAAATGTAATTATTTAGCAATAAAATGCATAAATATTTTGTGTAATGAGGTAGGAATTTGAGTTGATATGTCGCCCCGCTGGGGTTTTTTGAAATAGGAAAATTTCATTTGCTATAGATATTTCGCTCTTCTAGAGCTATTAAACGTTACAAACAAAATTATATACAAATGAAAAAGCTCTGGAAGAGCAAAATATTTATAGAAATCATTCAGGCTATAATTGAAAAGCCCCAGCGGGGCGAAATCTAATTATCTATTTTGAAAAATTAATTATCCAATCACAACTTTGGTTTCCAAATAAGTTTCAAAAGCTTTAATTCCTTCAAACAGAATTGCCTTTTTTGAATTTTCAGTTTCATTAAAAAACTCTGTTTCAATTTTTACATGATCTTTTTTAATGGTTCGTTTCCAAATTCCAATTACTTTTCCGTTTTCTAAAATGATGGGTTTAAAAATGCCATTATTGGTAAAAGTTTTGGATTGATGATCTCCAGAAAATGAAGCTTCGCGTGTTTTGTATGAAATCAAAATTTCGTCAAATGCTGGTAGAAAATGTACGCTTTCGCGAAAATTTTCTTCTATAGAACGGTTTTTAGAAAACCAAAAAGTCTGATTTTCAATAGTAATATGATTTAATTGCAACTCAATTGCGTTAATTGCTTTTTGGCAAATTGTTGGTGCAAAACCAGACCACCACGAAAAATCAAGTAAAGTTGCCGGACCATGACTTTCAAAATATCTCTGAGCAAGTTTTGCTAATCCTTCTTCTTTAGTCAATTTGGTTTTTGGCCGATCAACTCTTTCTTCGAGCAAAGCATACGTAATTTGTTTGCCTTTCATTCTGCCATTACAAACCAAACCATCCAATTCTGCATTCATCATAATGGCTGCACCTAAAAAATCTTCTTTGGATGTTTTTTTGATATTAAGCTCCTGCATAATTTCATCGCGAGTCAAATGATTGTTTCCCGCCAGTAGTTTTTCAATAGTATTATTGATCTGAATGAGCTTTTTTTCATCCACTCCAAATTTTTTAGCACCTGAAATGGCCAGCTTTTTTATTTGCGGAGCAGAAAGATCAAGCATCCAATAAATATCATCTGCAGAAACAAAATGCCAGGTAGGACGAAGAATGTGCGTTCGAATAATTTTTCCCGAATTAACGGCTTCCTCAATTTCTTTTTCAGAGGCATTGCAACGTGAACCAATTGCCCATTTTGCCATGGCATAATCCTGAGCCTGCATAGCGCTAAAATGATATACTATTTCCTGAGGAGAACATTGATTTTCCTGATAAAGCTTCTGAGAAGCCATGCGATGATGTGAAATTTCGGAATGAATCATTTTAAAACATATAAGTTATTTGAGTTCATTTAAACAGCGTAGCTAAAAAACTTAGCATCTTAGCAACTTTAAAGTTACACATGAATAATCTCATCTTCAATCAGTAAATCTTCTCGACGTAAACGCAAGAAAATCTGAGCTACAGCAATCGTGTCTTTTTCGCAATACGTAATAATTCTGTCAATATCTTTTTCGACGTAATAGACATGAGCAACTTGACTTCCGTCAATATCGCCTTTTGGCGAAGGAACACCAAGAATCTTCGTTAGCAATTTTAAAGAAGTAAAATGCTTGTAATCGCCAAACTTCCATAACTCTAAAGTATCTAAATGCGGAATTTCCCAAGGTTTTTTGCCGAATAAATTCAACTTGTCGGGAATGGGCATTTGGTTGATAATCATTCTTCGAGCAATAAAAGGAATATCAAATTCTTTAGAATTATGTCCGCACAACAAATGTTGAGGCTGATTAAAATGATTGTTGATCAGATTCGAAAAGTCCTTTAGGATTTTCTTCTCTTCACCAAAAAATGAAGTTACTCTAAAATTTCGAACGTCTCCTTTGATTGTAAAAAAGCCTACCGAGATGCAGATTATCTTTCCGAACTCGGCCCAGATTCCGGCGCGTTCGTAAAATTCTTCTGGTGTAAACTCATCTTTTCGCTGATATTGCGTTTTTAAATCCCAAAGCGACTGCATTTCCGCGTCAAGCGAACTAAAGTTTTCTTCTTCAGGAACAGTTTCTATATCGAGAAAGAGAATATTGTTGAGATTAATTTTTTCAATCATAATCATTTATAGTGGTTTTGCCACGACCCGACCGATAGCGAACAGGCGAAGCAATTCACGAATCGAACTAATTTTTATTCTGTATAAATGTACACAAATTTAAATTTTTAATCTGTTGCAAAATAATAAATGAATGAATTATCCTTCTTTTTGGTGAGATTTAGAATAAGCTTTGCTGTGCAGACGGGCTTTCATGTTCCAAAAGCCATTTTTTACGTGACAATCCGCCAGCGTAACCGGTCAAAGATCCATTTGTTCCAATGACGCGATGGCAAGGCACAACAATCCAAAGTGGATTTTTGCCATTTGCTGAGGCGACGGCACGAATTGCTTTTACATCGCCCAATTTTTTGGTCTGATCCATGTAGCTTACCGTTTTGCCGTATGGAATTTCTAGAAGTGATTTCCAGACTTTCTGCTGAAATTCGGTTCCTTGCGGATTCAGTTTTAAGTCAAAATCGGTTCTTTTGCCTTCAAAATATTCATTTAACTGTAAAACGGCATCTTGTAAAACCTTTGGAATTTCCTTAGAAACTTCATTTGTTCCAACATCAGAAACAGAAATTACCGAAATACCGTTTTCATCTCCAATAATTTTGGTGATTCCTAAAGGTGAACTGATGTAAACTGTTTCCATAATTTTTAACCGCAAAGGCGCAAAAGTTTATCGCGAAGTTCGCAAAGTTTTTTTAATAATTCTCCAGCTTGAATTGATAGTTTAGACTGTTTTCAATCTTTTTACTTGAAATGGCCTTTTTAATATTCGATTTTTCAGAGCTAAAATTTGGTAAAGGCAAATTCATTTGGGCAGCTTTTTGAGTATAATATTCCTCTCTTATTGGATGAAAAGGCGCAGCAGCATTAAAAACCTCATTCCAATTAGATTGATTTATGATGGCTTCGATAATGCCAATGCAGTCATTCTGATGAATTAGATTGACAGGAGCATCTGGATTTTCGATATTTTCTTTTCCAGCTAAAAACTTAACAGGATGGCGATCTTCACCAATTAATCCACCAAAACGTAGGATTGTGGCTTCAAAGTTTTGATTTTCTTGCAGCAATTTTTCAGCTAAAAGTAATTGTTTGCCACTCTCGGTATCTGGGTTCGGAATCGTTTTTTCTGTTACAAGACCATTGTTATCGCCGTAAACAGAAGTTGAACTTACAAAGAGCACTTTCTGAATTGTTGATTTTTCTATAAACGGAATTAGGTTTTTGATTTTTTCAACAAAAACTTTCTTCTCAGAACTTGGGTCAACTGTTCTTAGTTTTGGCGGAATATCTATAATTAAGATTTCGCTTTCAGCTAAAAAAGAATCAATGTTCTCAGAAATTCCATCGCTTTCAAAGTTTCCTTCGACTTCGCTCAGGATGACAAGAAACGGATTTATTCTCGCATCTTTCAAAATAGAAAGTTTGTCTTGTGAAGTTGTTGATCCATTTACTGAATTGCCTTTTGCAATTAATGCTTTTGCTAAAGGAAGTCCAAGCCAGCCGCAGCCAAGTATGCTTATTTTTGTCATTTTTTCTTTTTAAGATGCAAAGTTACAAAGTTGCAGAGTTGCAAAGTTTTTTTCACGCAGATTTAAAAATGATTTAAGAAGATCTTGCAGATAATCATTTCAAATTGAATCTGCTCAATCTGCTCAATCTGCCAAATCTGCGTGAAAACAAAAAAGATTTACAAAGTTAACGTAAATCGGACTTTGTCTTTTCCTTTTGCACCCATTCGGTTATAGAACTTAATGGCTCTTGTATTGAATTCGGGTGTTTGCCATTGAATATTAACGCAATTGTTTTGTTTTCCGATTTCTTTTAATTTTTCGATTAAAATTTCACCAATCCCAAAACCTCTTGTTTCTTCTTCCAAAAATAAACAGTCCATGTATAGAAATGTTTGTGCGTTCCAAGTAGAAAAATCAAAAGTATAGGATGTATAACCAACAATAGTTTCATTTGCGGCAACGACCAAGCAGAATAATTTAGGATTCTCGCCAAATAAAGCATTCTTCAAACCTTCTCCTTTTCCTTCTGGGGAGAATTCGGCCTTTTCAAATTCTGCATGTTTTTGAAGTAAAATGAGCAATTTGGGTAAATCTGTTATTTCGCAGTTTCTTATTGAATATTCCATTGTAAGTTGATTTCGTTTTGTAAAAAGCTGATAAAATGATGAAAATAATCAGGATAATTCTCTTTGGCTCGCATAGCAATAAAGTGTTTTCGTTTCAAACCACTCTTTCCAATTTTTACAGCTTTAATAGGATTGTTTTTTAAATGTGGCTGCAGTGCCCATTTTGCCATAGACATAACGCCCATGTCGGCTTTTACCATTTCCAGAGAAGCTTCTGTTAAAGGCATCGGAGTTATTTTCTTCGGATTTACTTTGGCTGGAGCCAAAAGAAACTGATGAATAGTAACGGTTTCAAGCGGAAGCGAATGAATAATCAGATGTTCGTTGATGAAATCTTCTGCAACTACATATTTTTTATCTGCCCAAGCATGATTTTCGGAAACGACCATTACCATTTCGTCTTGAAAAAGCTCGGTGTATTTTATATGACTGTCTTTAATGGTATCGCTTACTATGGCAATGTCAATGGTATTTTCCAATAATTTCTGCAACGGAATGTGTGTCGCTTCGGCTACAATTTTTAATTCGACATTGGGATATAAAAGATGGAACTGCTTTAAAACCGATGGGAGCCAGTGATAACTCGAAAAACATTCGGTACTAATCCTGATTTCGCCAGATTCGCCAAAAACCATTTGTTTGATCTGAGTTTCAGTTTCAGCAAGTTTAGTAAGGATTTCATTGGCAACGTTATATACTTTTTCGCCTGCTTTTGTGAGAACTAATTTTTTGTTGACTCTCAAAAAAATAGCAGTACCCAATTGATATTCGGCTTCTTTGAGCTGATGGCTTAAAGCCGATTGTGTCAAATGAAGTTTATCGATCGCTTTCGTAATGCTTCCTTCTTCTACAATTGCTTTTATCAATTTTAAGTGGCGTATTTCCATTTTTGAAGAATTAATACACAAAGAAACAAAATTTTAAACTGGCTTTTGTATGAAAAAAAGTAATGCTGTTGATGAAATCTTTTCGTTTTTATGGCATGAAATCATCTTCTACTTTTGGAAAACAAAATCAATAAAACACAATTAAAATGGAAGCACAAATTAAACATTATGAAAACAAGTTAGCTTATGAAATGGATCCATCCGATTTATTTGAAGCTTTAAACAATGGCGAAAAAATTATTGTAATCGATGCTAGAAGAGCTTTTGGTTACGATGAAGAACATATTCCGAATGCGATTAATATTCCGCATCGCGAAATGAATGCAGAAACCACAAAACATTTGGATAAAGAAGTGCTTTACGTTACTTATTGTACAGGAATTGGATGCAATGCTTCTACAAAAGGCGCACTAAATTTGACCAAACTCGGATTTAAAGTAAAAGAATTAATTGGCGGACTAGAATGGTGGAAGATTGATGGGTATGCAACAGAAGGAACAAAAGGCGAAAAACAAGGTTTGAAAATTGAATGCGCATGCTAAAAATAAAAAAGCAGACTTTATCAAAATTAAAGTCTGCTTTTTTGCTATTTATAGGGATTGTTCTATTCTGGTGTTACAGCTGGTTTTATGCTGTCTTTTGAAATCGCTAAACTGTCTACCACAGGAGCAGTTTCAATTGGTTTTACTGGTGGTGTATATCGTTTAATTTTCTGCTGAATCATAACAGCATCGTTTAATACAAATGGTGTTGGCATCATCCAATTTTCTCTTGGCTTAACATTTAATAGCGGATTGCTCATTAAATCGAACGAACTTTCAATTAAATCCATATCAAAAACAGAAGATTTGTTGATATAGAATTCCATTTCAAGTGGTTCATTGCCTACAACATAGTAACATAATATTTTTGAACCTTCACGTTCAAGACGATTAGTTTTTTCTCCTGAAGTAGCAACTCCATTTGCCTTAAAGTTGTAAAAAGTCATTTTTGGATTGGCAAAAATGTCATAACGATTTACTTTTCTGTTTGGAGTAATCTTAATTTTCAAGTATCTATTATTTCCAATAACGCTGTCTCTTAAAAACTGAATTGTAGGTTTTGGAACGTCAACTACCGGTGCTATTGCGCTGTAAGTAAATGTTGTATTGTATTTGCTGGTCAGCGGAAGCGTATTCAATCCAACTGCTTTTTGATTTTTCTCGCCTAAATACGATTTCGTCCATTCATCCAAATTCGTATCATAAGTTGTCCAGGCAGCAGAATTGTTATCGGCGTTGTAAACATATAGTAAGCTATTTGATTTAGCTTTTCCATATTCATAGCCTGAATGATATCCTGCATAAATGAAAAATGCAATTGAAGTGATAAAGAAAACCACAATCCAAGCTCCTTTTTTAGCAAATGCTCCAAATATTGGCAACAGCAATCCGAATAATAGAACAGTCAAAACAGCACTTCCGTATAATATTTTAAGTCCAAGGCCAATTGGGAACATTACAATAAAAGGCGCAACAATTGCTAAGGCAGGAATACTGAAAAGTAGATTCATTCCCAAACTATAATGTTGTGTAAACACAAATATTCCGAATAGCAATATTCCGAAATAAACAGGAATAATTAAGAATCCAGCACCCGTTAAGCTGTTGGCTAAAAACGCGTTAATGATAATCCAAAGTAGCAACGGAGCCACAAAATGGTTCATCGTAGTTTTTGCTTCAGAGAAATGATGGTAGAAAGCAAAGCAAATAGCTATGCTCAAAGTAACAAAAGCACCAATATAAGCGTGTCCGTTATAAGTAAATCCATTTAAAAGATCAGAGTACTGCGGATAAATTTCGAGAATAAGTTTCCATCCTAAAAATGTGACCAATCCAGCAATTATAATGGATCCTAAAAGCGGAACAAAACCTTTGAATATTTCTGTGAAAGTGATAATTCTTTTTACTTTTCCGACAAAAATAAATAAGACCAATAACCCAAAAGCAATCAGTGTCATTGGCATTACCCATGTAAACGGATAGCTAATGAAAGTAAAAGGAGCACTGAAATAAACATCATCTTCTGTAGATTCTGTCTGGTTTAAATCAATGTTGGTAAAGTATTTCAGCAAAGGCATGATGTAAGTGCCTTGATGCGCCAATGTAGTTTTGTTTAAATGCTGAACATCATCTTGCTGGGTGTGATAATTAAAATGCCCGTCGATAAAAGCAAAATTGAATCCTTGAATGTTTCCTTGTTCTCTAAAAACAGTCAAATCTGTATCATTTGGAAGCATTTTATAAATGCTGTACATCAAAGAATTTGAAACAGGATGAGAGGGCTTAGCTTTAGTAAATTCCTGAACCAAAGCCTGATTTCCTTTATTGGTTTCCATCAGCATATAGCTTGGACCAGAAGATCCTCTTGCTTCAAAGTTTAAAACCAAACCAACGTCTTTTGCCCAAGGATGTTTGTTTACAAATAAAGCAGCACCGTTTAATCCTAATTCTTCTGCATCAGAAAATAGTATGATAATATCGTTTTTTTGAGGATGTTTGGAGTATAAAAAGGCACGTACGCCTTCTAAAATTGTTGCGACACCAGAAGCATCGTCGCTTGCACCTTTTGAGAAAGAATGTGGCGCACTGTCATAATGAGAAAGAAGTAAAAGTGCTTTTGTATTGTTTGTTCCTTTAATGCGAGCCAGAATATTTTTTGACTTTACCAAAAGACCTTTATCATTTAGAGTAAAACCTTCCTGAACACTCGTTTCTAATCCGATTCTGTTTAATTCTAGTTTAAGATAATTTGCAACAAGTTCGTGATTCGTAGATCCGACATAATGTGGTTTCTGTGCTATAATCTCAACTTGATTTAAGGCTCTTTCGGTCGAAAATTCAGCAAGCGCTTCGTCGTCCTTAGAGATTCCTTGTGGCATCATCGTGGCGTATATAATGCCAAGTAAAGCTAAAACGCAGACTATGGCTAGAATTGAGGTGGGGTTTTTTCTCATGGTAAATTAATACTAACTATATTTCTTTTTTAACAAGCATAAAATAATCGTTGTCCAAGGAACGATAGCCTTGATCGTACAAGAAATAATATGTATTTCCTGTCTTGGTCTGTAAAATGTTTGTAAAGAACTCAAAATCAAATCCTTTTGTTAGTAATTTGTCTCGAGAAGCTTTAGATTTTCCATCCACATTTAACTCTGCCAAAATACGGTAATTTTTGCGTAACTTGTTGTTTATATTTCGCATGAAATTCGTGCTATCTTTATTTATTTTGTTATTGTAGGCATTGCGACAGCTGTCGGAGCAGAATTTTTTGTCTTCTCGGCCGAAAATTTTGGCTGAGCATTCGAGGCATGTTTTCATGAATTCAATTTTTTAATTTCGTAAAGGTCAGATCTTCTGTCTTTTAATGTTTTTACACTTCCATGTTCATGAAGCTCCTTTAGCAATGTTAAATCAACATCAACAATAAGCGTCATTTCTGTATTTGGTGTTGCTTCTGCTTTGATTCCGTTACTTGGGAAAGCAAAATCGGATGGCGTAAATACAGATGATTGTGCATATTGAATATCCATATTGTTTACTTTCGGAAGATTTCCAACGCAACCTGCTATGGCTACATAACACTCATTTTCGATGGCGCGCGCTTGCGAACAATGTTTTACACGAGTATAACCATTTTGGGTATCGGTCAAAAACGGCACAAACAAAATATCCATTCCTTCATCTGCCAAAAGTCTAGAAAGTTCTGGAAACTCAACATCATAACAGATTAGAATTCCGATCTTACCGCAATCAGTATCAAAGGTTTTAAATTGAGATCCGCCTTTCATTCCCCAATGAATAACTTCATTAGGCGTAATATGGATTTTGGTATACATTTCTGAAGTTCCATCTCTTTTGCATAAGAAACCAACATTGTAGAGATTTCCGCCTTCGACATAAGGCATACTTCCTGTAATAATGTTGATGTTGTATGAAATGGCAAATTCTTGGAAACGCTTGCGAATTGGATCGGTGTGGCGTGCCAATTCGCGAATAGCTTCGGCTTCAGATAAATGATTATAATCGGCCATTAAAGGTGCTGTAAACAATTCTGGAAACAAAGCAAAATCAGAACCATAACCCGAAACGGCATCAATGAAAAATTCTGCTTGCTCAAAAAGCGCTTCGACATTATTCAACGGGCGCATCTGCCACTGAATCAATCCTAAACGAATAATTTCCTTCTTAACGTTAATCAGTTTTGGACTGTCATCATAGTAAATATTGTTCCATTCCAGCAAAACAGCAAACTCTTTCGATTCTTCATCTCCTTCCAAATAATTTTTAAGGATTCTTAAAACGTGGAAATCATTGCTCAGCTGAAAAGAAAGAACCGGATCGTACAGTTCTTTGGTGCGTACTTTTTCTATATACGCTTTGGGAGAGAGTTTTTTGGCGTGTTCTCTATAATTCGGGATTCTTCCTGCAAAAACAATCGCTTTTAAATTCAGCTGTTCGCAAAGTTCTTTTCTGGCATCGTATAATCGGCGTCCTAAACGCAAGCCTCTATAATTTGGGTGAATAAAAACATCTATTCCGTATAAAATTTCCGCATTCGGATTGTGAGTAGAGAAGGTATAGTTTCCACTAATCTGTTGATAATTATGTCTTTTTTCTACCAACTTTTCATCAACAATAAGAGATAGGGCAGACCCGACCACTTTTCCGTCAACCAAAATCACCAGCTGTCCTTCCGGAAAAATAGAGAGAAGTCTTTCTATGTCGTCAGATCCCCAATACGAATCGGCCATTTCTGGATACGATTCAATCATTGATTTCTTTAATTGTCTATAGTCCTCAATTTCAAGGTTTCTTAACTCTACTTTTTTAATTTTTGCCTGCATATCGTAAGATTTATCTCAAATATACAAAAAACAAATTCCATTTACAAACGCTTACAAATAGTTACACTCGATAGTAAATAGTTAATAACTGACTGTCAATGCTGAGAGTTCGCATCTTTGCCATGTTGAATTTGAAAAACAGTTCACATTAATAATAACACTTAAATAATATACGCCATGAAAAACAGAGTACAATTAATTGGGAATGTAGGAAACGATCCAGAAGTTAAAACATTAGAAAACGGAAGAAAGCTTGCACACATCACGATTGCAACAAAGGATTATTACAAAAATGAAAAAGGAGAAAAAGTAGAACAAACCGAATGGCATAGAATAACAGCTTGGGGAAAAACAGCAGAAATTATCGAAAAGTTTGTTGTGAAAGGGAAAGAAGTTGCTGTCGAAGGAAAATTGACACACAGAAGCTACGATGATAAAAACGGAGAAAAACGTTATATAACCGAAGTGGTTGTAAATGAAATTTTATTGCTGAGTAAATAGCGTTTTAAGAGAATATCGTTGGTTAAACCCGATTGGTTTGAAAAATCTGTCGGGTTTATAATTTATAGTAAATTGTTTTTATAAAATAGAAACGCCATTTGCATCAGTTGTAAGAACTTCGCTCATGTAATCGAAAAAGGGTCTCATATTTTTGAAAGCATCTAAAGCAAGTTCTAAAAATTGCGGACTTAATACTTCTTCGTCAGTAAAACGTTTTATGACCAAAAATTGTTTGAAACGAAGCAAATCAATAGCCGGATGATCCACATCAAAACCTTTTGGTTTTGTTTTAAGTTGTTCACCTTGCAAAGTGCCAAAATTGCTTTTGAAAGATTGAGAATTCAGAATTTCCTGAAAGGTTTCGGGATCTTGAGCAAATTCAGTTCTTATTCGTTTTAAGTCAGCAGCATTTGGTCCCCAAAATCCGCCCGCAAAAAAACTATTTCCTTTTTCCAGATGAAAATAATAACCGCCGCGTCTTGCAGCAGTTGCCCGCGTATAACTTCCGCCCCAAAATGTCTTAAAAGGAGTTTTATCTTTAGAAAAACGAATATCTCGATAGATTCTGTAAACACTTTTTTTACCAGAAGTATTTTCTAAAACATCAGTTTTGGAAAGTTCTTTTAGTAAAGCGCCTGCAAAATTCTCAATATGATTAAGTTCTATCAAATATTGCTGTTTATGCTCTTCAAACCATGGTTTATTATTGTTTTCTTTTAGCTGAACCAAAAAGTCAAGACTAGATTTGGGAATTGTTACGCCGTTTTTCATAATGGATCTTAAAAATCAAAAATAGACTGCAATTTAAAACTAAAAAACCCACCAGAGAAATCTGATGGGTTTTTCTATATCGCGTTAAGCAGTTTTTTTGAATAAATCGAACATAGGACAGCGTGAGCAGCGTTTCTTTTCGCTCTTTTTATATTTCTCACAGCAAGAAGATTTACAATTCTCAATCTTCTTAATTTTATCAAGGATATCTTTGTTTTTCTTTTTCTTTTTATCCTTTTTTTTGTCCTTGTCTTTTTCTTTCTTGCTCACTTTTCCTCTGAATTTTAAAAACAGAGACAAATATAAACCAAAAAAGTTATTTTTAAATATTCTAAATAAACTTTAACTTTTTTATTTAGGATTGATAGCGATTGAACTCGTAACTGTTAATTGCTGGATATCACGATCAAACAAATACAGTCCGCCTTTATCGTCACCAATTAAGTTGATTTTATCTAAAATAGATTTAGCTGTAGCTTCTTCTTCAATTTGTTCAGAAACGTACCATTGCAAGAAATTGTGCGTTGCATAATCTCTTTCTTCAAAAGTAATATGAACCAATTCGTTGATAGATTTAGAAACAAAAAGTTCATGATTATAAAGCTCTTCAAACATTTCTTTAAAAGTAGTATAAGTTGTTTTTGGCGCTTTAAGATCTGTTACCTGAGCATGTCCTCCGCGTTCGTTTACGTACTTAACCAACTTAAGCATGTGCGCACGCTCTTCGTCTGACTGTGTGTACATAAATTGAGAAATTCCCTCTAATCCTTGCACTTCAGCCCAACAAGCCATAGAAAGATAGGTTTGTGAAGATTCTGCTTCTATGCGGATTTGCTTGTTTAAAGCCGATTCAATATTTTTTGCTAACATAATAAGTGTCTTTTTTGTAAAATTAAGAAAAATTATTCATTACACTTTTTAGAATCCTCGAAAACATTAGGCTTTTTGGCTAATTCTATGTAAAATTAGTGCGAATTGATTTTGCCGAAAGTAGCAGGATTGGAAAAAATCGATTTATTTATAATTGAATTTCTATTGTCTCCCATCATAAAACCATCCGTAAATTTTCGCATAATAAATTGCTTAGAGGCATCATCATAGTAACTTAAAATGTAATAATTCTTTAATTCTAATGCATCATATAAGTTTATAGTTTTATTGAAATTTAAATAATAAAACAAATTCTCGCTTGCCAAAGGTTGTGATTGTTTGTCGCTTATAAAATCTAAATTTTCATTTAATGTGGCATCAAAATAGACCATTTTTGTTAATGAATAATATTCGCGAAGCCCAAATTGATCGGGAGAATCAGCTTTGAAATAGTAATCTTGAGATTCTCCAAAACCGCTAAAAGTAACAAAAGTGTTTTGTTTATTTTTAATTATAGAAATACCAGCAGTAAGTCCTTCTAAATCTTTAAGAAATTTTGCAGTGTTTTTTAGCTGCTTCGGTTTTTTGTTGTTGATTTGAACAAAGAAAGGAGAATTTTTAAAAGGAATACTATCATTTTTTGAAAAAGAATATTTCTTTATGATGTTTTTAGAGTCAAAATCTTTTACTTCAAACAATAATTCATCTTCATTGGCTGCGATTTGAAATAGCTTTTTATTATTATAAAATGAATTTGCTGTTGCCAGTGGATTTTTCGAAGCAGGACTATCAAAAGTTCTTTCTTTCATAATGCCAGTGTTTAAATTAACTTCAAAAACTTGCGTTCGTTGTACGCGATCATCAAATGTCAAAATAATACGATTTTCAAGCACATACATCTTGCATATTGATGATGTAAGATCAAGAGAATTAAGAATATCAGGTTCTATTTTCTTAATTGGAAAATACTGAATAAGTGCATTGAAAGAAATATTTACGTTTTCTTTATTTTTAAAAGTGAAAGGAGAGAAATCAAGCATTTTAATTTCACACTTCTGATTTTCAAATTTGTAAAGCAGAAGATGTTCGTATTCTTTTTCTTTGGCAAGAATGTATAAGGCATTATTCTCTTGAAAAGAGCTTATAATGTAATTATGATTTTTAGGAAAATCAAAATTTAAGGATTCAGATATTTTACAATCTAAATTGTAAGTAGTAATTAGAACGTTTTTATTATTTCCCGAAATCCAATATAGTGTAGGTTTTTGTCCCGCACTGATTGTAGCGCCCATTAAATTTCTATTGGCTTCTTTTTTTATTAAATCTGTAAATTGATTGGTTAGAAACAAAGACTTATTGTATTTCAAAATATTTATGTTCTGATTGTCCCAAGCAAAAGCGTAAATGTCTTTGTTTTCTTTGTCCTCAATATTTAGAATTTGAGTTTTTTCTAGATTATTTAGAGATAGTGGCAACGAATTTAATACTGTTTGACTAAACAGAACACTTTTAGAAAATAATAGAGAAATGAGTAGTGGTTTTTTCATAAATAGATTTAATCAAATTTTATTCCAAATTTTATGAGATATTTCTGCTTTTTTAAATTGGAAATAAAAAAAAGTCCTTAAGATTTTTTCTTAAGGACTTTTAATCAAGTCTATTAAAAAGAAATTATTTTACGATAAAAGTAACTCTTCTTGCTAATCTTCTAGCTTCATCAGAATCTTTTTGGATTGATGTATCCGCACCATTTGCAATAACATTTAAACGAGAAGAAGCAATTCCAGCTTTTTCAAAAATAGTTTTTACGTTTGTTGCTCTAGCATTAGATAGTTTTTCGTTGTACTCAGCTTTTCCAACCTGATCAGCATAACCAACAAGATCAAGAGAAGCAGAAGGATTTTTTCTTAAGTAATTTAAAACCACATCGATCGCAGCAGTTGAGTTTTCAATTGGAGTTGTTTTATTGAAATCAAAATACACACTGTAATATTTATCATTAATCATTCTTTTGATTAAATCATTATCAGCAGGTTGTGGAGCACTTACTTGTTTTTCTACAATAACTTCTTTTTGAGTGGGTCTGTTTTTGATTTGTGATTCAAGGTCTGCAACTTTACTTTCTAAAGCAGAAATGTCACTGTCTTCATTAGAAATTACCGTCCAGTCAGCATGTTTTGTATTTTTACCTAAGTAAACATTTAGACCAACAGTTCCGTTAAAAATCAATCCAGAAAAGCCTCTGTTGCCTCCAACATATGATCCGTCAAAAGTACGGTCCTGTGATGCGTTTAAAATAGTTGAGAAGTCACCCGTTAAAGCCACTCTGTTTGATAACCTTATTTGTCCAGTTACACCAGCAATAAAGTTGCCCATTTCATCTGCTCCTCTAAAGTTATCGCTTCTTAATTGAGAATAACCAAAACCAGCATGTCCTAATAAACCAATAGTGTTTGTCCAAGTTTCAAAATTCATGATGCGGCCTAAGTTGGCTACAGCTTGTAAATCTACTCTGTAGTATTTTGAATCAAAATCGATAGAGCTGCCTTTTGCAGTAAAACTGTTATATCCAAAATCAGCTTTCAAACCAAATTTGTTGTTTAACATGTAGCGAACCCCTAAATCTCCAGTCCATGGACTTACAGTATTTGTAGAATATCCATCGCTAAATGGTCGTTGCGGTTTATTAAAACCTGCGCCTAAATCTATAGACCATTTATTATAACCGTTATTGTTTTCTGTTTGCGCATGTACTCCAGTTAACGCTAGGGCAAATGCAAGAGTCATTACAACTTTTTTCATTATTTTTTAATTTTAAATTTTTGCCCAAAACAACAATAAATTGTAGGTAAAAACTTTCTTTAGAAGCCAAAAAAGTATTAAAATAAGACTATTAGCAGAAAATTAAAGAATAAGGAATGACCCATAAATGCTGGGTTTTAGATAAGTTGTTGATAACGAATTTTTTAGTCAAGCCCGTCAATAAATTTGCGAAGAACTATTTGTTTGGCAACAATGTCGTAGTAACTTAAAAGGGTGTAATTATTTAACTTAAGTGTACTTGAAAGTACAGCTTCTTTATGGGAATCTAAAAAATAGTAGACTTTATCAGCGGCAAAAGGCTCATGTGTTGCTTGAGTTAATTCTAACTTTTTGGTCCAAATACTTTCTAAAAAAACAGAATAGTTTGTCTCAATATTGTAATAACTGTTTGAAGGAAAATCGCCAAAAGGGTCATTAAAGTTAAAACCGTTCATAGAAATCGATTTTAAATTACTTCCCGAACCTCCTAAAGTGATAAATAGATTTTTTTGATTTTTATAAACCGAAAGTCCGGCATCAAGAGAAGATAATGTCTTTAAAAACTTTGCTGTATTTTTTAATTGCTTCGGTTGACGATCCTCAATCTGCATGAGCAAAGGAGAATTGCCAAAACGAATCGTATCTTTCTTTGTAACTGCAAATGATTTTATAGATTCACCAGATTCATAATCTTTTATGTCAAACAAAAGTTCGTCAGCGTTAACATTGATCTGGTATAATTTGTTTTCATGGTAATAAGAGTTAGACGTCTTTGGATTTTTCTCTCCAACAGGTTTCATAAACGTCTTCTCTATTATTTCCTGATTTTCTAAATTAATGTCAAACAATTGTGTTTTTCTAAAACTTTGGTCTAAAGTTAGAATCAAACGGTTCGGAAGCGTGTAAAGTTTGCTTTTGGCACTTACTTTATATAACGGATTGTACTCGCCAGAATCCATTTTCTCGATCGGATTTTCACTCAGAATCTGGTTGAATGTTCTAGGAAGAGTTTTTCTGTCTATGAATTTGAAAGAGCTAAAATCTAAAAACCGTTCCTCTGCCTTTCCGTTTTTAAAAACAAAAGCAGTCAAGGCCTGTTTTGTTTTGCTTTGCATCAATAAATAGAAATTGTTGTCTTTTTGATATTGCGTTAAGAGATAATTCTCTTCAAGCGGAATTTGAAATTTTAATGCTCTAGAAGTTTTGTTTTCCAGATAATATTTAATCAAAATGATTGTTTTTTCTTCTCCCGAAAACCAATACAAAGTCGGATTTCCGTCTTCGCTAAAGCTGTAGCCCATCAAAGATCTGTTTTCAGTATACTGGCGAGAGGTAACGAATTTATCTCGTAAGAATAAAGCGCTATTATATTTTAATATAGAAAGGCTGTCTGCGCTTGCTGTAAAAACAAATACATCTTGAGTAGCCGTATTTTCGCCAGTCATGACTTCGGATTGTCCCACTTTGTTTTTTAAATCTATTGCATAAGAAGTTAGCACTGTCTGACTTAACACAACAGTACTGGATATTAAAAACAAAAAAAGAAAAATTCGTTTCATATGTTTTTTAAGCACAAAAATTATTCCGCTTATTATTGATTCATAAGCTCTTGAAAAAGATCTACAAATTGACCAACGTGCATTCCATCCATTAAACCATGATGAACATAAACTGCCATTGACATCGTTCTTTTTCCCGTCTCAGAAATCATCATTTTTCCAAACGAAATTTTAGGACAGCTGTCTGGGTATGTAAAACTGCGAGCATGGGTGATCGAACTGAAATTCAGCCACGGAATTGCTGAGAAATGAATCAGATTATCATCATCAAAAGATCTAGTGAAAAGTCCGGTTGTATTTTGAATGCGCTCGATTTCGGTTAATGCGATTTGCTCGAATGTTTTAAAATCTGGGTGATATTCAATTAAAGAAAACCCAAAAGTACCATCTTCCCGACCAATAGTTGCAGAGGCATCTACTCGGTCGTTGATGTAAATCTGATCTCCAGAAATTCGGTATCTAAAATTTTCAATGGCATTTACTGTGGCCAAAGTTTTATGCAAATAAAAAATAAAAAAAGAAGCATTGATGCTTTTTGCGGTTTGATACGCTTTTGTACAATCAATTTCTACCGTTGCGCCAAAAAAAGGTTCATCCATTTGTTTAAAATGGGCAAAATGCTCTTTTCTATTCCAATTTTCTAGGTCAAAAAGTGTTTTCATTATAATAAATTCGGAACCACTTCTGCAATAGTTTCAAATGAACTAAAATGCTCGTGTTCTATAGTGTGATTAATTTTTTCGTGTTCCCAAGTAGTGTGAAACGGAATGTGAACGGCATAACCGCCAATTCCTAAAACAGGCAGAACATCTGATTTTAATGAATTTCCAATCATCAAAAATTCGTGCGGCTCAATATCTAAACGGCCTAAAAGTTTTTGATAATCAATTTCTTGTTTGTCTGACATTACTTCGATGTGGTGAAAATAGTGTCCCAAACCAGAACGGTGCAATTTACTGTGCTGGTCTTTTAAATCGCCTTTTGTTGCTACCACCAATTTGTATTTGCCTTTCAAAGCTTCAAGGGTTTCTTCAATTCCATCTAAAAGCTCAATTGGTTTTTCGAGTAATTCTTTTCCGTATTGAATAATCTTTTCAATGACTTCAATCGGAATGGTATTGTTCGAAATGTTCATCGCGGCTTCAATCATCGAAAGAATATATCCTTTGATTCCGTAACCGTACAAAGGCAGATTGGCAATTTCTATTTTAAATAATTCTTGCGAAATGCCCTGATGCGAAAGGTAATCTTCCATCAAAGCACAAAATTTATGTTCGGTTTCCTGGAAATAAGGTTCGTTTACAAACAAAGTGTCATCGGCATCAAATGCGATTACTTTTAGGTTTGGTATTTTAGTTTTATGTAACATGGTGTTTTTTGTTTCAAGTGTTTTTTTGTTTCAGGTTTGTTTTTTGCCACGACCCGAGCGATAGCGAACAGGCGAAGCAATTCACGAATTACACTAATTTTTTTGCCACTCCCGATAGCTTTCGGGATATTGGGATTTAAAAAATTATCTACTCAATCTGCGCGAGACTTTTTTAACCACAAATTACGCAAATTGCACAAATTTTTTAGCCACAGATTAAATGATTATTCATGTTTAAAAAAATAAATCTGCTCAATCTGCTGAATCTGCGAGAGTTTTTTGCCATAGATTATTAAGAATTAAAATGATTTTTTAGAATCTGCTTAAATCTGTGTAATCTGCGTGAAACCTTTTATTTAATCTTTAGAAAAAAGCCCTTTCAATGAAATTGTTTTATCGTAAAAAGTAATTCGGATTCCGAAAAGCAGAATGATTCCGCCCAAAACCATCTGTAAAGTTATTTGTTCTTCCAAAAACAACCAAGCTAAAATTGAGGTAATTACAGCTTGACTCAATAAACTTAATGAAACTCTCGTTGCGCGCATGTGCTGAGTGGCATAACTTATCGAAAGCCAAGCGCACAATTGACAAATAACAGCTTGAAGCACGAGTACAAACCAGCCAGCATTTGAAAACCCTGTAAAAGGTTCGCCTAATGCGTAACATAAAATTCCTAAATAGATGCTTGAAGCAAATAAACTGATGGTCATAAACGAAAGAACATCGACTTCTGAAAGCACATTTTTGCTGACCAAAAGATAAATGGAATACAAAATGCCGGACAAAACAGCAAATAGAAATGCTTTATCAAAGTTTAAATCGATAAAAAACTCAAAACCAACCAAAGTGACCATTCCGAATAAAGCGACTAATGTTCCGATCCAGAAATTCGTTGCAGGTTTCGCTTTCAGAAAAAAGAAAGAACCAACTCCAACCCAAACTGGAGATAAATTGGTAAGCAACGAAGCTTGAGTCGCACTTGATTCCTGAATGGCGATATTCCAAACCGCAACATCAGATGAGAATAAAACACCGCAAAGTATTGCCAAAAGAGCAAACTTTAATTTTGGAAGTTTAAAGTTTCCGCTGAAAATGACATAAGGTAAAAGCAACACCACAGCAAAAAACATTCGGTAAAAAGCCGAAATCAATCCTGGTGTTAAACGTAATTTTACCAATATCGGGAAAATCGATATGCAAAGTATACCGCAGATTAGAGCTAATCTTGGTTTGGTGAGTTTCATTTTTAGTTTATTTTTTTAAGTTTTTTGGTGTATAGTTTAAAAAAGAAAATTGCGTGAATCAATTAAATTTTAATCGACTCACGCAATTTATAAATACATAAATAATTAGTTTACAGTCGCTCCATTTGGCGCATCAGCATCTGGATTTACAAAAACTAGTTTTCCTTCTGCATTTGTTGTCATTAAGATCATTCCTTGGCTTTCAACACCGCGTAAAGCTCTTGGAGCAAGGTTTGCTAATACAGAAACTCGTTTTCCGATGATTTCTTCTGGCGAAAAACTCTCAGCAATTCCTGAAACAATCGTACGAACATCAATTCCTGTATCCACTTTAAGAACCAAAAGTTTGTTTGCTTTTGGCATTTTTTCAGCTTCTAAAATAGTTCCGATACGAATATCCATTTTCGCGAAATCCTCAAACTGAATTAAATCTTTTTGTGGTTCTGCTTGTTTGTTTTCAGCAATATTTGCGGTTTTTGTCGCTTCCAATTTGTCTATTTGTTTTTGTATTTCTTCGTCTTCAATTTTAGCGAAAAGCAATTCGGCTTCGCCAATTTTGTGTCCTGCAGGCAATAAATCTGAGTTTTCAGAAATGTCATTCCAACCTAATGTTTTGTCGATAATGATGTCTTTTGCATCGCGATCTTTCTCTTTCAAGAACTTGCTGAAACCTGCAAAGTGTTCTTTAAGGTCAGATAAATTCAAGATTTTAGAAAGTTTCGCAGCCGTGAAAGGTAAAAACGGTTCAGCCAAAACGCTCAACGCAGCAGCGATTTGCAATGCTACATACATTTGAGTCTTTACACGCTCTGGATTGTCTTTCATTACTTTCCAAGGCTCTTCGTCCGCTAAATATTTATTTCCTAAACGAGCCACATTCATCAATTCGCCCAAAGCTTCACGGAATCTGTAACGTTCCACTGAACTTGAAATCACAGCTGGATACGCTTTTAATTCTGCTAAAGTTTGTTCGTCAACTTCAGAAAATTCGTTTGGAGTTGGAATAATTCCGTCGTAATATTTATTCGTTAAAACGACAACACGATTTACGAAGTTTCCGAAAACGGCAACCAATTCGTTGTTATTTCTAGCTTGGAAATCTTTCCAAGTAAAGTCGTTGTCTTTTGTTTCAGGAGCGTTAGATGTCAATGCATAACGTAAAACATCCTGCTTATCTGGAAACTCTTCTAAATATTCATGTAACCAAACCGCCCAGTTTTTAGAAGTTGAAAGTTTGTTTCCTTCTAAGTTCAAAAACTCATTTGCAGGAACGTTGTCTGGTAAAATATAGCTTCCTTCAGCTTTTAACATCGCTGGGAAAATGATACAGTGGAAAACAATATTATCTTTTCCGATAAAGTGAACCAATTTGGTGTCTTGATCTTTCCAATACGGTTCCCAATCTTTTCCTTCGCGTGCAGCCCATTCTTTGGTAGAAGAAATGTAACCGATAGGTGCATCAAACCAAACGTATAACTTTTTGCCTTCGGCACCTTCAACAGGAACGTCAATTCCCCAATCCAAGTCACGAGTTACAGCACGAGGCTCTAATCCTGCGTCGATCCAAGATTTTACTTGTCCGTAAACATTGGTTTTCCAATCGTTTTTATGACCTTCCAAAATCCATTCGCGTAAAAAAGCATCATAACGATCCAAAGGTAAAAACCAGTGCTTAGTTGATTTTAAAACCGGAGTCTCACCTGTAATTGTCGATTTCGGGTTAATCAAATCAGTTGCGTTCAAAGTCGAACCGCAATTTTCACATTGATCTCCGTAAGCTCCGTCATTACCACATTTTGGGCAAGTTCCAACCACAAAACGGTCTGCTAGAAACTGATTTGCTTTTGCATCGTACAATTGCTCGGTAACTTCTTCAATAAAATCGCCTTTATCATACAAAGTTCTAAAGAATTCAGAAGCTGTATCATGATGAATTTTTGCCGAAGTTCTAGAATAATTGTTGAATGAAATTCCGAAATCTGCAAACGATTTACGGATGATTCCGTCATATTTATCAATAACTTCCTGCGGTGTAATTCCCTCTTTTTTGGCTTTCATCGAAATTGCAACTCCATGTTCATCGCTTCCGCAGATAAATGCCACATCTTTTCCTTGCAATCTTAAATATCTCGAATATATATCTGCAGGCACGTAAACCCCAGCCAAGTGACCAATATGAATAGGTCCGTTGGTGTAAGGTAATGCCGCCGTGATTGTATATCTCTTTGGATCTTGTATCATAATTCAATTTTATTGAGTGCAAAAATAAGCAATAGAATTGAGATTTTAATATTACGCCGAGATTCGCTTTTATTTTCACAGAATTGCACGAAGAAAAAACGCTGGGATTCGCTAAGATTTTTTTGAATTTGGTTCTTGCGATCCCGATAGCTATCGGGAGGAGAGACGCAAAGTTTTTCGGCAATCTTGTCATTTCGACGAAGGAGAAATCTTCGTAAGTAGCTCCGTACAGAATGTTGCCAATCTTTGTAGAGTTTCTCGCGAAGATTTCTCCTTCGTCGAAATGAAACTTTATGGGTAATAATTAGAGTAATAAAAAATCTTTGCGGGCTTCGACTCCGCTCAACCTGATAACATAATGAATCTTTGCGAAAAACCTCCTCGTATCTTCGTGGCAAAACTCATATAAAATAGAACCAGTTTAAACTAGCATTGCAAACAAAATCTTCAAAATATATTTCGCAATCTTTGCATCCGAAAAAAAACAAATTTATGAGCAAGACTAAATTAATCATCAATAAAAACGGATCAATCAAAATTGAAGGAGATTTTGAAATCATGGATCCAGAAGGAGCACTTTACGGTTTACAAGGAAGAACTGCACTTGGACTTTGCCGTTGCGGACATTCTGCAAATAAACCATTTTGCGATGGAGCGCACCGTAATAGCTTTGAACACGATTCAAAAGCGTTTGATTTACCTCCAATGAAAACGAACTAATTCTTTAATTTAGTTTTGAATATAAAAAAAGCTGCATTTTCAAAATGCAGCTTTTTTTATAGGTAAAGTTCTCCCTTCATCGTTATTATCGAAGAACCGCCGACTAAAATATCTTCTTCGCGATTCATAACTTCAATTATTGATGGCTGTTTTAATTTTACGCCTTGAAGAATTTTATACTCCTTATCCGATTTAGTGAATTTCTTTTGTGTTAAAAAACCAATTAGTGGTCCGGCCGCCGTTCCTGTTGCTGGATCTTCATTTATACCAATGATCGGATTGAAAAATCTTGTTTCGACTATCTGATCTAGACCTTCTTCGGCTGGGGTGAAACAATAAAAACCTTCAAAATCATATTCTTTTGAGATTTCGATTAAAAGCTTATTGTCAGGAACAAAACTATTTAATATTTCACTGTTTTTTATAGGAACCATGGCGTGAGCGACTTCTGTTTTAACTATTGTTGGCACAAAAGCATTTACGTCGAGATCTTCAATTTTTAAACCTAGTGCTACCGCAATTCGATAGGTTGGAATTTCTTGTTTGATAACTGCCGATTTTTGATGCATTTGCACAATTGGAGAAAGAGTTTCAGGATCAAAACTGACTGTTAGCGGAATTGCCGAATGGTTCATAATTACAAAAGGCTCACTTTCATTTTGTTCGTCAAAAATTGGAATTCCTTTTAAAAGTGCTCCACAGACTGCGCCCAATAAATTATGGCCTGCACCATCGATTTCAATTCCGGTTGGTGTAAACGAACGAACCACGAGCGCTTTTTCTCTTGTAGAATAATAGACAAATGAGGTTTCAGAATAGCGAAATTCCCGAGAAATATTCTGATACGTTTCTAGTTTTAGATTTCCATCTGTAAAAACGACAGAAAGCGGATTTCCTTTGTAGCTCTCATTTGAGAATACATCTAAAACGTAATATTCTAATACTTTTCTTTGGATCATATTTTCTGGTTTTGAAACTTAGTCGATTCTGAATGCCATAAAATTACGGTTTAAAAAAATTCAAAACAACAGCTTTTCTAACCATTATAAAATTAATGGAAAATGAGGTGATTATAAAATATCAGAGATTATTGCTCAAAAACCACTTTTTTGTCTGTTTTAGCTGTTTTCACAATGTCATAAGGTCTGGATGATTTCTTAGTAAGATTTCCATTTTTGAGCTTTTCGACTTTTACAATTATGGTATTGCGGTTTTCGGTCATTTCTACAATATCGATCGAATGTCCGTCGTTGGGTTGCGTTTTATCAATTACAGCGATAACTTGATACTGGCTAAAATCAATATTTGTTTCTTTAAAACCTTTTGCTACATCGCTAGTAATATTCATTTCTTTCTTGAAATTATTCCAGGTTTTAGCATCTTTAATAACCAAATGTCTTTGCGCAATGCTTTGACTATTAGAAAAAGAATCTCCTTTGCCTACTAATGCAAATGGAACATCAGACTGTGGCAATTCATCATTATCACAGCTGACCAGCAAAAGCAGGATGCTAAGTATTAGTAAAATCTGTTTCATGGTTTTGGTTTTAGCTCGGAGAACTTTGGTGTAAAGTCTTATTTCTTAAACAGATGTTCTTTTTTATAAATGGTTGCTTAAAGGTAGTCAATTTTTGACAAACTTTAATTAATTTATATTAATAACGTCAGTTTGCATTAAAGATTGTAAGGACAAACGAAGAAAAGTTGGAAAAATTGTATTTCATGTGAAAAAAATCGTTTTATAGGTGTTTTGGAAATTAAACAAGTCAAAATAAATACGTTTGAAAAGAAACATTCAAATTATTTCTCCCAACTTTGCAAAACAATCTTTTAAATAAAAATTCAAATGGAATTTGGTAAAATCATTATTTCAGAAACGGCGGCAAATAGCGAAAATCCTCAAGATGTTGTCAATTCTAATATTTCGGTAATCAATTTAATGCGCGAAGAAAAAATAGACGATGATTTAATTCACGAAGATGCATTGATGAGTTACTACTTAGATTTTTACGCTTCGAAATATGCAGAAGGAAATTTTTCGAAGTTCGTTTATGATTCGGGTTGGAATAAAGAGTTGAATGAATTAATTGAAGAGGGTTTAGCTTTGATTGGTGCCGAAAAGCATTTGGAATTGTTTAAAGAACAATGCCGAAAACTGCGTTTACAAAGCAATATTAAATTAGGTAAATTTCTAAAAGAAAAATATGATGCCCCAAACGCTTTCAAGGATTTGCTGAATAACAACGCTTATTTTGAACTGGATGAAAACCTTGCTGAACTGAATGCGGCGTTTTTAAAATCGCATCCCGATACAGAAGTGCTTTCGGTAGAAGAAATGTTTAAAACACTGGAAGAATTTGTAGGTCACGAAATTAAGAGAGATTAAATTTTAATTTTTCTACTAAGGTTTGTAAGAAAATTATATATTTGGAATGCCCTAATTTCTAACAAATCAAAGCCTATGAAAAAAACGATTCTTTTGAGTACCGTTTTGATGTTTTTATTTTCCTGCGGGAAAGATGAAAAAGTTAAAAACGATGCTGAAACTCAGTATCAGGAACTACTTTCGGAGACGCAAGCACATCTTGGTCACAATAAAAAGCCACTAAGAAAACTCATTTTTAAAAATCTGGATGAGATCGAAGATTCAAAAGAAATGAATCTGAATCTGCTCTCAAAAGTGGCATCAAATTTAAAAATCAAATATTCGGATATTAAAATTAGTGAGACAAGTTCTATCAATTATGACGATCAAACTGCTTTTTTTGTCCTGACAACCGTTTCGCATGAAAAAAAAGCATTTAAAACCAACGATGATGATGAAGAGCTGGGAAATTATTTTCAGCGTAAATACTTATTTGTAAATCGAGAGGACGGAAGTATAATTGCTGAAGAGTTTGATGATAATTTAGGTTATTATGATAATGAAGCCATTCAGTTTTCAAAATCGCATATTCTGAAAGATTTGGTTTTTCTAAACGAAACTACTCCAGCAATTGCTTTTTATACAGAAGCCAATGCGAGCAGCCGAATTGTTTTGTATTCGGAGAAGAAATTTACATTAATAACTTTGGCCGATAAGGAGATAAAAAGGTTTTTATACGAATATCCAATTCGATTGACCAATGGTGATTCTAACGGAAGTGGAACTTTTCAAATAGAAACATTAGAAACCGGAATGAGTCTTTCGGATCATAAGACCAATGGTTATTTTGACTTGATCATATCTAAAAACTTTTATTATGAAGAAGCTATAGAAAATGATTTGGAAAATGGTATTGAAGAAAAAAGTGACTTGAAAATTAAAAAAGAATTAGAAAAAATCAAATATAACGGAAGAGAGTACGCTTTTCACAGAGATGATAGACATCGTTTTTTAGAGTAAAATCTTCAATTTCTAAATAACATTCAAAGGCACTTTTATAGTGCTTTTGCTGTTTATAGGAGATTTCGGTTTTACTGCAAAACTTTGACCTATTGTTAACAAACATTTCCTTAAATTTGCTTCCGTTATAAAAAATACAATAGTTATAAAAATCAAGCTATGTTACAAATTGCATTTATTAGAGAAAATCAAGAGAAAGTAATCAAAGCTTTAGCAAAGCGAAATATCGATGCTAAAAGCGTTGTTGAAGAGGTGGTTCAATTAGACGAAAATCGTCGTGCTGCACAGGTGGAATTAGACAATACTTTATCAGAATCTAATAAATTGTCCAAAGATATTGGTGAATTGATGAAAGCTGGCGAGAAAGCTAAAGCGGCGATCTTAAAAGAAAAAACAGTTTCACTAAAAGAAAAAAGCAAAGAACTGAGCGAAAAAGCAGAAGCTTTGGCTGTTGAGTTAACCAATAAATTATATACTTTACCAAACCTTCCGGCAGATATTGTTCCTGAAGGAAAAACTCCAGACGACAATTTGAATGTTTTCCAAGAAGGAGATATTCCGGCTTTGCACGAAGGTGCACAGCCTCACTGGGAATTGGTGAAGAAATATGATATTATCGATTTCGAATTGGGTGTAAAAATCACTGGAGCTGGATTTCCTGTTTATAAAGGAAAAGGAGCAAAGCTTCAACGCGCCTTGATCAATTATTTCTTAGACAAAAATACAGCTGCAGGATACAACGAAGTTCAGGTGCCACATTTGGTAAACGAAGCTTCAGGATATGGAACGGGGCAATTGCCTGACAAGGAAGGACAAATGTATCACGCTGGAATCGACGATTTGTATTTGATTCCAACTGCTGAGGTTCCGGTAACCAACTTGTTCCGCGATGTAATCTTAAACGAAAGCGAATTGCCTGTTTTACAAACAGCTTATACGCCATGTTTCCGTCGAGAAGCAGGTTCTTACGGAGCACACGTTCGCGGATTAAACCGTTTGCACCAATTTGATAAAGTAGAAATTGTTCGTATCGAACATCCTGATAATTCTTATGCAGCTCTTGACGGAATGGTAGAGCATGTAAAAGGTATTTTGAAAGAATTGAAATTGCCTTATAGAGTTTTACGTCTTTGCGGAGGAGATATGGGATTCACATCTGCTTTGACTTATGATTTTGAAGTGTTTTCTACCGCACAAGACCGCTGGTTAGAAATCAGTTCTGTTTCTAACTTTGAAACTTTCCAAGCAAACCGCTTGAAATTACGTTTCAAAGACAAAGACGGAAAAAATCAATTGGCACATACACTTAACGGAAGTTCATTGGCGCTTCCGCGTGTTTTAGCTGGAATTATTGAAAATTACCAAACTCCAGAAGGAATCGTAATACCAGAAGTTTTACGTCCTTACTGCGGATTTGATATTATAAATTAATTTAGTTGACAGTCTCAGTCTCAGTTTTCAGTTTCGACTGTGAACTGTGACTGAAACTGCGACTAAAAATTACCACTTATGAAAAACGGAATATTAAATTGGAACGTAGATCCTGTTATTTTCTGGATCACAGATAGTTTTCCGTTAAAATATTACGGAGCTCTTTTTGCCTGCGGGCTTCTTTTAGGTTTTTATATTGTTAGAAACATCTACAAAAAAGAAAACCTTTCTCTAGACAATCTTGATTCCTTATTGATTTATGTTATTGTCGGAACCGTTTTGGGTGCCAGACTTGGACATTGTTTCTTTTACGAACCTGATTATTTCTTCAAACATCCTATAGAAATTCTTTTACCAATCCAGAAGATTAAAGGCGTTTATCAGTTTGTGGGTTATCAAGGTTTGGCAAGCCACGGAGGTTCGATTGGAGTTATAACGGCTATGATTCTGTACTGCCGTAAATATAAAGTGCAATTCTTGGGACTTCTAGATAAAATGGCAGTTGCAGTTCCTATAACAGGTGCCTTTATCAGAATGGGGAATTTTATGAATTCTGAAATCTATGGAAAACCAACCAACGGAAATTGGGGAGTTGTTTTCCAAAGAGACGATTTGATTCCGAGACATCCAACGCAATTGTATGAGGCATTTGCTTATATATTGATTTTCGTGATTCTGTTTTATATGTACAAATCAGAAAAAATCAGAAACGCACAGGGATTAATCTTTGGAACTTTCTTAACTTTATTATTTACAGCTCGTTTTATAATTGAATTTTTCAAAGAAAATCAAGAAGCTTTCGAGAATAGTATGCTGATTAATATGGGACAGATTTTGAGTGTTCCGTTTATTTTAATTGGCTTAGGTTTGATTTTCTGGAAAACCAAGAAAGTCTCAGTGGACAGTGACAGTTTACAGTTTTAACAAGACTGAAAACCGCGACTGCGACTGCGACTGAAAACTTAAAAAGTATGAAAAACATATTGATGTATATCGTTTTGTTGTGTTCTGGTTTTGCGTTTGGCCAAAACGAGCAATTGGCTCAATATTACTACGACAAAGGAGATTTTGATAAAGCAAAAATTAGTTATGAAGAGCTTTTGAGAAGTGCGCCATCGAATACCCAGTATTTTTTAAGAACAGTCGATTGCTATCAGCAGTTGCAACAGTTCGCCAATGCAGAAAAAGCTATTCAAGATCGTTACAACCGATATAAACAAGGTGTTTTCTTGGTTGAATTGGGATATAATTTCCAGTTGCAGAAAAACGATTCGAAAGCTAAAAATTACTACGAACAGGCAATTGAAAAGATAAAAGTAAATCCAAATGATGTTTACGGAATTGCAAGTTCGTTTGAGAAAAAAGTATTGTTGGAATATGCTTTAAAATCGTATCAGACGGCAATGCAGGTTCAACCCAATTTCAATTTCAATTTTCAAATCGGAATGCTTTACGGTCAGTTGGGAAAAACCGATTTGATGATCGATTTATTATTGACGGAATCTTTTACAAACCCGCAGAACACCAATCTAATTCAGACACAATTGTCTCGATTCATGAATGGTGAAACCGATAATACGGCTTTTAAGGATGCCATGCGAAAAGCATTAATTCTTAAAACTCAAAAAGATCAGGACGTTTTCTGGAATCATTATTTAAGCTGGTTTTATGTACAGCAGAAAGAATTTGGAAAAGCGTTTATTCAGGAAAAAGCCATTTACAAGCGAGAACCAGAATCATTGATGAGCATTGTCAATTTGAGTCAGTTTGCCATGGACGAAGGAGACAACGATACAGCAGAAGAAATTCTGAACTTCATTCTCCAAAACACAAAAGATTTGGGTTTGTTGATTCAGTCAAATGCCTATTTGATGCAAATTAAGATCGACAAAGCTCAAGAAAAAGATTATCCAGTTATCGACCAGGAATTAAAGCAATTGCTGGCAACTTACGAAATCAGTCCTTTTACCTTATCTTTGCAAATTATTCAAGCACATTTTTTGGCTTTTAATTTGAAAAAAACAGAAGAAGGAAAGGCAGTGATCAAAAAAGCTTTAGAACTGAATCTAAACGAATATCAGAAAGCCGATGCTAAAATGGAGCTGGCCGATATTCTGCTTTTGGAAGAAAAATACAATCAGGCGCTGATTTATTATTCGCAAATTCAATTGGATTTAAAGAATGATGTCATGGCGCATGAAGCGAGTTTGAAAGCCGCAAAAACAAGTTATTACAAAGGCGATTTTGAATGGGCGAATAAACAATTTAAAGAATTAAAAGCGGCAAACACGCAATTGATTGCCAATGATGCTTTAGAATATTTTCTTTTAATTAATGATAATACAGCAGCTGATTCGACACAAGTCGCTTTGAAAGCATTTGCAAAAGGAGATTTTTTAATCTATCAGAATAAAAAACAGGAAGCAATTGCGCAGTTTCAGAATATCCTGAAAACCTATAAAGGTCAAGAAATTGAAGCGGTAACGTTATTGCGTTTAGGAAAAGTTTACGAAAGCCAGAAGGATTTTGCTTCGGCTTTAAGCCAATATCAGCAGATCATTGATAATCACAGCGACGGAATTTATGTGGATGAAGCGCTATTTTTCTCAGCCGAAATCTATAATGATGAGCTTAAAGATGTAGAAAAAGCAAAGCCTTTATATGAAAAGGTAATTTTTAACCATCAAGACAGTATTTACTTTGTCGATGCCAGGAAAAAATACCGAGAGTTGAGAGGGGATAAGAATTTATAAATAAGATTTTTAGATTGTTAGATCTTTAGACTTCTTAGATGAAAAATCGGAAAGTCTAAAAATCTAAGAAGTCTAAGAAGTCTAAGAAAGTCTAAAAGAAAAATGATTATTTACAACGTTACCACCAATATACACGAAAGCGTTCACGACCAATGGTTGAAATGGATGCAGGAAAAACATATACCAGAAATTCTGGCGACTAATAAATTTTCTTCAGCACGAATTGTAAAAGTTTTGGTTGAAGAAGAAATGGGCGGAATAACCTATTCTGTACAATATATAACAGACAGCAAAGAAACTTTAGAGAAGTTTTATATCGAAGATGAACCTGAATTCCACAGAGAAGCTTTAGGTTTATTTGCAGATAAAATGCTTTCTTTCAGAACAGAATTGGAAGTTATTTCTGAACATTAATAATTTTTGTTTTTTAGTTTTCATTAAAAGAAATATTATGGAGATTCGATTTCAAACAAAAGAAGAAAGTAATAAACAGCAGCAAGAAGATTTTCTGAAGCTATCAAAAACTGAAAGATTTTATAGCTTTTTACGCTTGAGCGAACGAATAAGCAGATTTCCGGTGAAAAGTAAAGTAGATAAAAACAAGGATAATTTCGTAATTGTTATAAAATCACAATAAATGTCAAAGCTTTGGGATCAGAATATTGATGAGTTTATATCATTAGCTGCTAAGCATAATGTTCGAATGCTTATGGTTGGAGGTGGTGCTGTGAATTTTCATGGGTATCAGAGACACTCTGCAGATGTTGATTTTTGGATAGAAACTACTGAGGAAAATTTTAAAAAATTATTGTTTGTCTTTAACGAAATGGGGTATGAAATTGATGATTTTCCTGAAAATGTAAAGCAGCAACAACAAAATATATCAATCAAATTTTCTCCTGTTGATTTAGATTTAGAGCTTATAACAAAGTTTTCAGTGAATAAAAGCTTTGAAGAGGCTTATAATGATAGTGAGGAAGTTACTGTAAATGGAAAAACATTTTTAAAATGGAATGTTTTGTCCTTGGAAGATTTGATTACAAGTAAAATTAAAGCAAATCGAGCAAAAGATTTATTCGATGTTCAACAACTACGTGAAATAAACAAAAAATAATACTTTGTGTCTTTGTTCCGATAGTTATCGGGATGTGGCAAAAAAAAATAAAGAAGCTTAGTGCCTTTGCAACAAAAAAGAATACTTTTGCAGCCTCGTGGCAAACAAGAAATGAAATGGAAAAAGTAAAAGCCAAAAAACATTTAGGACAGCACTTCCTTAAAGACGAAAGTATCGCAAAAGCAATTGCAGATACTTTGACTCTTAAAGGATACGATGAGGTTTTAGAAATAGGACCAGGGATGGGCGTGCTTACTAAGTATTTACTTGAAAAGCCAATTAATACACATGTTATAGAAATCGATACCGAGTCTGTAGCCTACTTGGATGCCAATTATCCAAAATTAAAAGACAAGATTATTTCTCAGGATTTCCTGAAATATAATATTAATGAAGTTTACCAAAATAAACAGTTTGCCATAATAGGCAACTTTCCGTACAATATTTCTTCTCAGATTGTTTTTAGAACATTAGAACTTAGAGATCAGATTCCAGAGTTTTCTGGAATGTTCCAAAAAGAAGTAGCCGAGCGCATCTGCGAAAAGAAAGGCTCAAAAACCTACGGAATACTATCAGTTTTAGCTCAGGCTTTCTATGATACAGAGTACCTGTTTACGGTTAATGAAAACGTTTTTATTCCTCCGCCCAAGGTGAAATCGGGTGTGATGAGAATGACCCGAAAGGAAGATTATAGTCTTCCTTGCAGCGAAAAGTTATTTTTTACAGTTGTAAAAACCGCTTTTCAGCAGAGACGAAAAACATTACGTAACAGTTTGAAAACATTAAATTTATCAGACAATTTGCGAGAAGACACTATCTTTGATAAACGTCCGGAGCAGTTAAGCGTAGATGAATTTATTGAACTAACTCTAAAAATAGAAGCCAATGGAGTTCAAAGTTAGTAAAGAATTTATACATCAGTTAGAGGAGCTGATCAATAAGAAAAACGACAGTGAACTGGAAGTTTTGCTTAATGATCTGCACCATGCGGATATTGCCGAAATTTTAGACGAATTAGATTTCGATGAGGCAACTTATATCTTCAAGGTTTTAGATAGTGATAAAACAGCCGAAATTCTTCTAGAACTAGAAGAAGATTTGCGCGAAAACATCTTAAGCAGACTTTCGCCAAAGGAAATTGCTGAAGAGCTTGATGAGCTTGAAACCAATGACGCTGCCGACATTATCGCCGAACTTTCGCAGGAAATAAAAGCAGAAGTAATCTCTGAGCTTGTCGACGTTGAACACGCCAAAGACATTGTTGATCTTTTGCGCTACGACGAAAACACGGCTGGTGGTTTGATGGGAAAGGAGCTTGTAAAAGTGAATGAAAACTGGACTGTCTTAACCTGTGTGAAAGAAATGCGTATTCAGGCAGAGAATGTTTCTAGAGTGCATTCCATCTACGTAGTTGACGATGAAAACCGATTAAAAGGAAGATTATCACTAAAAGATTTATTGACTTCTTCGACCAAAACTCAAATTGGTGACGTTTATATCCGAAAATTAAATTTTGTAAAAGTTGATACTGAAGATGTTGAGGTAGCTCGTATCATGCAGAAGTACGACTTAGAGGCTATTCCGGTTGTTGACGAGTTGGGCCGATTGGTCGGAAGAATTACCATCGACGACATCGTAGACGTAATCAAGGAAGAAGCTGATAAAGATTACCAGTTAGCGGCGGGTATTACGCAAGACGTTGAATCGAATGACAGTGTTTACGAATTAACCAAAGCGCGTTTGCCTTGGCTTTTGATCGGAATGGTAATCGAAATTGTGGCTTCTTTTGTATTGAAAGGAAATGAAGGAACTTTTCAAAAATATTCTACCTTAATCATATTTGTGCCTTTACTTTCTGCGACTGCAGGTAATATTGGTGTTCAAGCTTCAGCAATCGTGGTGCAAGGTTTGGCCAATGGAACTTTAAAAGATTTCAGCCGAGGTTATTTCACTAAAGAAATTACCGTTTCGATGATTTCAGGAAGTATTATTTCATTGCTTTTATTAGGATATCATTCTATAATGTATCAGCAATATTTGGTAGGATTTGCGATTTCAATTTCGATGATTGTGGTAATTCTTTTTGCCGCAACTTTAGGAACTTTAGTGCCACTTTTTCTTAACAAAAACAAAATTGATCCCGCGATTGCAACTGGTCCGTTTATTACAACGACCAACGACGTATTCGGAATCATGTTATACTTTGGAGTTGCAAATCTGATTCTTGGATTCTAGATTTTTGCCACAAATTAGCCTTTTGCAGTGATTTAAAATCTCTAAAATCTGCGTAATTTGCAGGCGGAAAATGCTGTTTACCAACCAGAAATAAATTAAAGCCAAACCAAAATGAAAGTACACATTATTGGAGGAGGAAACCTTGGGGTTTCTATTGCCTTGGGAATTGCCAAATTCTCGAAAAACAACCAAGTTACTGTCACTAGAAGAAACACTGCAAGTATTCAATATTTATCAGAATATGGAATTACAGTTTCTAACGATAATAAACACAACATTCAGGAAGCCGATGTTGTAATCTTAACCATAAAACCGTATCAGGTTGATACTGTTTTGGCCGAAATTCTGCCAGTTATCCAAAACAAAACAATTGCTTCTGCAGTAAGCGGATTGTCTTTGGATATGCTTCAGTCTAAAACCAATTATGAGTATCCTGTAGTGCGCATTATGCCAAATATTGCGGCTCAGTTTGGAGAATCGGCAACTTGTATTTCTTTCCCTGAAAAATATGCATCAAATGCGTCGCCAGTTGTTGACTTATTCCAAGATTTAGGAACGGCTCCTGTAATCGATGAAAAATTAATGGATGCAGCGACAGTTTTAGGTGCTTGCGGAACAGCATATGCATTACGTTATATTCGTGCGTCTATGCAAGCAGGAATCGAAATAGGATTTGATTCTAATACCGCTTTAGCAATTGCAGCTCAAACGGTAAAAGGAGCGGCTAAAATGCTTTTAGAAGAACGAGTGCACCCAGAACAATTAATTGACCGTGTAACAACACCGCAAGGCTGTACAATTGTCGGTTTAAATGAAATGGAGCATAATGGCTTCAGTTCATCATTAATCAAAGGAATCAAGACTTCTTTGAAACAAATCAAAGGTTAGGTTTTAAAGAAATTCTAATATTTTAAATTTCAATATTTAAATTCCAAATTCCAATTTTAAAGCTGGTGTTTGGAATTTTTTTGTTTTATAAATCTAACCACAGTTTTGTTATTCTTAGTTCCTAAGAATGACAAATATTATCGAATATCTTGGAATTTGAAATTTTTACTTTTTGGAATTTGCTTTAATAAGCTGAATATACTTTAATCCACACTCAGAAATCTTCGTATACGAATTCATCGCATTTCCGTAATTCTGAATTGTCAAAGTGTCTTTTACATACAAAGCATCTATTCCAACGGGGATTTCTAAATCTTTAGAATTATCAGAATCAGTATCATCTTCATTGCTAATATCGCCTTCGTATTCGTCCCATTGAATTCCTTCTAAAGAAATATATTTTTCGCCAGAACTACTTTTAGAAAAAATAGCTTTTCCTTTTAAACTTCTGTTTTGAGTCGTAAAAGTATATTTATAGTCTTTTTTATCTTTCGAGATAGTCAATGAGATATTGCAATCTTCAGCTTTAGAAATATAAGTTCCAGAAATAGAATCTTTCGCAGATACGACTGGTTTTTTATTGCTAAAGGAAATTATTCTTTCGGGTTTTTTATCTGATATAGTTTCGGTTTTCTTATTGCACGATACGATAATCGATCCAAAAATAGAAAGATATAGAAGATATTTCGGTTTGTAATTATTGATCATCCTTTGTTGGTCTTTTTGTTGAGAATATATTTTAAATATAAAAAACCTGTTAAACCTGCTAAAAATGAAGCAATAAGAATCGCTATTTTAGAAAAAACAATGATTTCAGGATTTTTGAAAGCAAGAACCGTAATAAATATTGACATGGTGAAACCAATTCCGCCTAGCATTCCTGCGCCTAAAATATGTGCCCATTTTAAGTTTTTAGGCAACATGCACAAACCAGATGTTACGCCAACAGACGAGAAAAGCAAAATTCCTAGCGGTTTGCCCACTACAAGTCCGAGAATGATTCCGTATGTGTTAACGTGATTAAGGCCTTCATGCCAGTTTTCAGTGATTGTTAAGGCCGTATTGGCTACTGCAAACAATGGAAGGATAAAAAAAGCAACGGGCTGATGTAAAAAGTGCTGTAATCGATACGATGAGGTTTTTTCTCCGCCATCGCCAAACGGAATTACAAATGCTAAAATTACTCCTGTAATGGTTGCATGAACGCCTGAATTAAGCATAAAATACCACATTATGGCTCCGCCAACTAAATACGGAATCAGATTGTGGATTTTCATTCGGTTTAAGATGAATAATAAACCCCAGATTCCAAGTGCGATTCCAAGATTCAAAAAAGAAATTGATGTGGTGTAAAAAACGGCAATAACTATTATGGCTCCTAAATCGTCAATAACAGCCAAAGCGGTTAAAAAGACTTTTAAGGAAGCAGGCACTTTGTTTCCAAGAAGCGACAAAATTCCGATGGCAAAAGCAATATCGGTAGCCATAGGAATTCCGGCTCCATTTTGTGTGGTTGTTCCGTAATTTAAAGCCAAGAAAATCGCTGCAGGAACTAGCATTCCTCCAAAAGCCGCCATAATTGGAAGAGAAGCATTTTTAATATTAGATAATTCGCCATGATAAATCTCGCGTTCCAACTCCAATCCGATCAAGAGGAAGAAAATAGTCATCAATCCGTCGTTGATCCAGTCGGTTATAGAATGTCCTGCAATTTCTTTTTCCCAAAAAGCAACGTATGGAACTTGAACAGAAGAGTTAGCGAGATAAAGAGATAAAATCGTGACAAAGAGCAAGATGATTCCTCCCGATTTTTCGTTTTCAAAAAAGGCTTTAAAAGTCTTGGTAAGTTTCATTAGGGAAGATTTTCTGAAGATTTATATGATGGATTGCGAAATCCTTATTCTTTCAAAGTTAAAAAAAAATCCGAGCAATAAAAAGTTTAGGAGCAAAGGCGCAAAGATTCAGAGGTTCAAAGTTTATTATCACTGGTAAAACTTTGCGGCTTTGTGTCTTTGCGAGATTAAATTAACCGTATTTTTGTTTGCATAAAAATTCAATTAAAATGAGCATAAAAATTCTTCATATCGACAGCAATAATCCAATTCTTTGGAATCAATTAGAAGAAGCTGGTTTTGAAAACCACGCCGATTTTAAATCTTCAAAAGAAGAAATCGAAGCAAAAATTCAAGATTATAACGGAATCGTAATTCGAAGCCGATTCAAGATTGATAAGACTTTTTTGGACGCTGCAACAAATTTGCAATTTATTGCAAGAGTTGGTGCCGGCCTGGAAAGCATTGATTGTGAATATGCTTCAGCAAAAGGAATTAATCTAATTGCTGCTCCAGAGGGAAATCGCAACGCTGTTGCAGAACATTCGTTGGGAATGATTTTGTCATTGTTTAATAATTTAAATCAAGCTGATACTGAAGTAAAAGCGGGGCATTGGAATCGTGAAAGCAATCGTGGTCATGAATTGGATTTAAAAACAGTTGGGATTATCGGTTATGGAAATATGGGAAAAGCTTTTGCCAAAAAATTAAGAGGTTTTGAAACAGAGGTTTTATGCTACGACATTTTAGATAATGTTGGCGACGAAAATGCGAAACAGGTTTCATTGGAAGAATTACGCGAAAAAGTAGATGTTTTAAGCCTTCACCTTCCTTGGACACCAGAAACAGATAAAATGATCAACAAAAGCTTTATAAATGCGTTTAAAAAGCCGTTTTGGATTATAAACACTTCGCGTGGTAAAAACATCGTTACAGCCGATTTAGTTGAAGCAATGAAAGAGAAAAAAGTATTAGGAGCTGGTTTGGATGTTTTGGAATATGAAAAACTTTCTTTTGAAACTTTATTTCAAGAAAACAATACGCCGGAAGCGCTTCAATATCTTATGGAAGCTAAAAATGTCTTGCTGACGCCTCATATTGCGGGTTGGACTTTTGAAAGCCATGAACGTCTAGCACAGGTAATTGTTGACAAAATTAAAGCTGTGTATGGCAAAAACTAGGCTGCAACCCTTTAGAATTTAATAACGAGTTTTTTCCTGTAAATTTTATTTAGTGAGATTAGTTTTATTTGTTAATTTTTAATAATATTGTTTCCGAATTTTAAAAGAATGAGTCTAAATAGATTTGTTTTTGAAGTTTGGAGAAAGCCGAAAATCCGAAGAGTAGGAATTAATAAATTTTTTAAACGAAGATGGAATTACAAGAAACATCGAATAATTTTGAAGAACAAATCCCAGTATTTAAAGTAGATCCTATCATGGTTTTACTATTTGGATTTTTAACTTGCGGATTGTATTTAATTTATTGGAATATTAAAGTAGCTGAGGTTTTTAATGCTGTGGCAAAAAGAGAAGTTATTTCACAGCCAGTTGCAATTTTTGCAGGTTGTTGTATGCCAGTTAATATTTATTTCTACTACTTGGCTGGTAAAGATGCTTTGCCAAAAGTGTATGAGAAAACTGGTGAACTTCAAAAAGACCAATCTACTTTATTAATTGTTTTAGGATTCTTTTTTCCTATTGCGGCGGCAATGATTGTACAAGGTGATATCAACAGATTATATAAATAATACCCAAACAAGACGTAAAATTTACGGAATTATCGGTGCAGCAATTACACTGATAGTTCCGTTTTTTTTAATGCTTCATAATCATAATGATCATTTAGAAACCGATCAGTCATTATGCCCTTTTAAGATGCTGACAGGTTTTCCGTGTCCAGGATGCGGAATTACCAAATCCTTAGTCTATTTTTATCAGGGAGATCTATACAAATCAATTTCTTATCATATTTTGGGTCCTTTTGTTATTGCTTTTTGTGCTGTAACGATTGTTGTTTTGACTACAGAATTAATTACCAAAAAAGAATATTTTAACGCACTTTTATACAACAGAAAGTTGGCTTATGGATTGGCTATTTTTCTAGGCGTTTATCATCTTATAAGATTGATTTTATTTGTGAGAAACAACTCTTTTGATGATATCTTGCATCAGTCAATTTGGTTTTAAAATCCAATAATCTGATTTTGCAACAATCAGATTTGTTTGTTTAAGTACAGTTTTAAGAATACTAAAAAATTAAGATCATGGAAAATACAAAGAGAGAAGATTGGAACAATCCGCGTTACGGACAGGAAAATAAAAAAGTGCTAGCTGGGATTCTAGCTATTTTATTAGGATATCTAGGAATCCATAAGTTTTATTTGGGTTACACCAAAGAAGGAATAATTCAGCTTCTTCTAGGTTTGGCTTTTGGAATTGGCGGTATAATTGGAGTTATCGAAGGAATTATATATTTGACCAGAGACGATGAAGAATTTTATCAAACGTACCAAATTGGTTATAAAGGCTGGTTTTAAAAGAAAATATATTTATCTCTAAATCCCATTCAGAAATGAATGGGATTTTTTTATGCTTAAAAATGTCGTTTTCTAATACAATTTTGACTTTTATGTCCTGAAAATTAAATCAATAGTGGGTAACCTTGCGCTTAGTTAAAAAGTAAAGGAGAAACCGAAAATCCTTAAGAGTAGGGAAATTTTAAAAGATTTGTTATGTTAGAAATGTACAAAAAGGTAGTTTTTGAGAACTACGCAAATTTTAGTGGAAGAGCTAGAAGACAAGAATATTGGATGTTCTTTTTGTTGAATATCATCATTAGTTTTGTTCTTGGTTTTGTTGCAGGATTAATTTCTCCAAGTTTAGTAATAATTGCTAATGTTTACAGTTTAGCGGTTTTACTTCCTGGAATTGCAGTAGGAGTTAGAAGAATGCATGATGTGGGTAAAAGCGGATGGTTTATTTTAATCCCATTTTACAATCTATACTTATGCTGTATCGAGGGTGAAAAAGGGCCAAATCAATATGGTGCTGATCCTAAAAATCAATTAGAAGAAATTAATGAAATAGGGAAAGAATAATTTTTCTCGTTTGAATAAAAAAAGCCGTTTCAATTTTTTGAAACGGCTTTTTAAGTTTTATTAATCTTCTTTCTCAGATAATTTCTTTTCTAATTCGATTTGAAACTCTTCAATTACAGGTTTCATCGTGCTTTCTGGAATATCTGCAATTCTAATGTACATTAAACCATCAATTGCATTATTGAATAACGGATCAACGTTGAAAGCTACTACTCTGGCGTTTTGTTTGATGTATTTCTTAATTAAAACAGGCAGACGTAAGTTTCCTGGTTCCAATTCATCAATGATTTTGTCAAACTTATTCAAATCAGATTCTGCTTCGTCAAAAATAAAATCTTTGTCAGCGTCTTTCAGTTTTACTTTGTACGCTTTCTTAGGGTGAATGTATTGCGCAATATACGGATCGTAATAATTCGATTTCATAAACTCAATCATCAATGATTTAGAGAAATCTGAAAACTGATTACTGATACTTACTCCGCCAACCAAATATTTGTGTTCAGGATGACGCAAAGTAGTATGGATAATACCTTTCCATAACAAGAATAAAGGCATTGGTTTTTGCTGATATTCTTTTACGATAAACGCACGACCCATTTCGATCGATTTGTGCATCATATCATGTAATTCTGGTTCAAATCTAAAAAGATCGGTCAGATAAAAACCTTCAATACCGTATTTTGGATAGATTTCAGAACCTAATCCCATACGATAGGCACCGGCGATTTTTTTGGTTTCATCATCCCATAAAAACATATGGTGATAATATTGATCGTATTCGTCAATATCAATAGATTCGTTTGTTCCTTCACCAACTTCACGGAAAGTAATTTCGCGTAAACGTCCAATTTCGTGTAAAATATTCGGAATTTCCTTTGCGCTTGCAAAGAAAACTTCATAATTTTTGCTTTGTAAAAACCTGCTGTCACTATCACGTAATGCCTGAACTTCATCAATCAATTTTGATTCGCTTGCAGGCGTAACAATTTTTTTAGGCGCTTTAGGTATTTTAAGGCTCGCGGTGTCAATCAGTTTGGTGTCTTTCTCAAACGGATTAGCCAGCATATAGGTTTTCTTTCTTAAGAATTCTGAGTATTCTTCAAAAGATTCAATTTCATTTTGTTCACTTACAGAAATCGGTTTTCCAATACGCACTTTAATAACGCGGTCTTTTTGTGTTAAAAGTTCAGAAGGTAATTTTGCAGTACGTAAAGTATCATCAATTTTAGAAAGCCAGTAGAATAATTTACTGTTTTTGGCATGAAAGTAAATAGGAACAACCGGAACTTTGGCTTTTCTGATTAGTTTAATAGCACCTTCTTCCCAAGGTTTGTCCACTACTAATTTACCGTCTTTGTAAGTTGAAACTTCACCCGCAGGAAAAATTCCTAAAGGTTTTCCGTCGCTCAAATGACGTAATGTTTCTTTAATACCAATTACGCTCGATTTTGCATCCTTGTGATTTTCAAAAGGATTAACCGGCATAATGTATTTTTTCATCGGAACAATTCTATGTAATAAGAAATTGGCAATGATTTTGAAATTTGGCTCTCTTTCAAGCATCAATTTCAAAAGCAAAATTCCATCAATTCCTCCAAGCGGATGATTAGAAATGGTTATATACGCACCATCTTTTGGCAGACGTTTTAAATCTTCTTCAGGGATTTCGAACTTAATTTCCATTTCGTCCAAAATTCCATTCAAAAAGTCAAGGTCTTCCAAATGTTTATTACGATCGTAAATTTTATTAAGGGTCGAGATCTTAAGAACCTTCATAAGAATCCAGCCAGAAAAGGTACCGAAAACTCCGTACTTTTCAACATTTATTGCCTTTGCAACTTCTTTCGCGGTAACTAAACCCATGTACTACTTTTAATTTATTAGAACAGCGAACAAAGATAACAAAAAAGTCTACTTTTCATTGTTTCCAAGATAAACTTTGCACTTTTTTATTACATTTGGAATCCTAAAAAAATCACTGATGAAAATTATTTCTTATAATGTAAACGGAATTAGAGCGGCAATAAACAAAGGCTTTATCGAATGGCTGCAACAAGCAAATCCTGACGTAATATGTCTTCAGGAAATAAAAGCTACACAGGATCAAATTCCGGTAGATGATATTACTGCAGCAGGTTATCCGTTTCAATATTACTATCCTGCAACCAAAAAAGGGTACAGCGGAGTAGCAATTCTTTCTAAAACAAAACCGAATAATATTGTTTACGGAACAGGAATTCATCACATGGATTTTGAGGGAAGAAATCTTCGTGCAGATTTTGATGATGTTTCGGTAATGAGTTTATATCTTCCATCTGGAACAAACATTGAAAGGCTAGATCATAAATTTATGTTTATGGATGATTTTCAAAATTATATTAATGAATTAAAACTTACGGTTCCCAATCTGATTATCTGCGGAGATTATAACATCTGTCACGAAGCGATAGACATTCATGATCCGGTTCGCAATAAAACGGTTTCAGGATTTCTTCCTGCAGAACGCGCTTGGTTGGATGCCTTCATGAAATCTGGCTTTATCGATAGTTTCCGTCATTTCAACAAAGAACCGCATCATTATTCTTGGTGGAGTTACCGTGCTGGAGCAAGAGGAAATAACAAAGGTTGGCGTATTGATTATAATTTGGTAAGCAATGTTTTAGAGCACAGGTTAAAAAGAGCTGTTATACTTCCAGATGCTATGCATTCAGATCATTGCCCGATTTTAGTTGAGATAGATTAATTTTTGGTATTGTTCTTGCTGAAAAGTTTAAGTTTTAAAATTGCAATTGGCATTGAATTTTGAAATTTAAAAATTATTAAACGCCCAAAATAAAAACCAATTAAAGAGATGATTAAAAAAGCCTCCATCGGATTACTAGCATTAGCCTTGTCCACGACTTCATGTGTTTCTAAGAAAATTTACAATGATCTTGAAACCAAATATTCTGATTTGAAAAAAGAAAACCGTTCTATTGCTGATGAAAACGAAAGTTTAAAGAAAGCGAAGAATCAGTTAGAAACCGATCGTGATAAATTGACTAAAGATTTAGCAAATGCTAATGATGATTTGGCAAAACAAAAAGCTGATCTTGCTGCCGAGCAAAAGAAATACAAAGTGCTTCAGGATTCTTATAATGCATTGGAAAAAAACAGCAATGATGCATTAGAGAAAAACATGGCTAAAAACCGTGAATTATTAGCGCAGTTGGAAGCAAAAGGAAAAGCTCTTGCAGATGAGCAAGCTCGTTTGGATAAAACGGCTAATCGTTTGAAAGAACTTGAAGATATGATTGCAGCAAAAGAAGAAGCAATGCGTAAACTGAAAGAAACTTTATCTAAAGCTTTAACTGGTTTTGAAGGTAAAGGTTTGACAGTGGAACATAAAAATGGAAAAGTATATGTTTCTATGGAAAACAAATTGCTTTTCAATTCAGGAAGCTGGGCTGTTGGCGCCGAAGGTAGAAAAGCAGTTGTAGAACTTGGAAAAGTTTTAGGTGATAATCCAGATCTTTCTGTTTTGATTGAAGGACATACAGACGATGATCCGTACGCTGGTTCTGGACCAATTGCAAATAACTGGGATTTATCGACAAAAAGAGCAACTGCAATCGTTGCGATTTTAAGCGAGAATCCTAAAATCAATAAACAAAAATTAACTGCAGCAGGACGTAGCGAGTTTTCTCCACTAGCAAGCAACGCAACTCCAGAAGGAAAAGCTAAAAACCGTAGAATCGAAATTATCTTGACTCCAAGATTAGACGAGATTGCGGAGATGCTTAATAGTATTAATTAAGTTGCTAAGGTTCTGAGATACTAAGGGCCTAAGATTCAAAAAAGGATTCAAGTTTTACTTGAATCCTTTTTTATTGGTAATAAGAAAACTTAGAATCTTAGCAACTTAGTACACTAGTAAAAGATTCTTATTCTTTTTTAACTATTGTGAAATTCTCATTTGAAAAATCCTGTTGTATCTTTGAAGCTAATAATTATAAAGAAAAAAAATTTAGAACCTTAGAATCTTAGCAACTCAGTATCTTAAAAAAAATGAAATACACTACATTACCTAATACCGATATAAAAGTTAGTAAAATATGCCTTGGAACGATGACTTTCGGGCAGCAGAATACAGAAGCTGAAGGACACGAACAAATGGATTATGCTCTTGAAAGAGGGGTTAATTTCTTTGACACAGCCGAAATGTATTCGGTTCCAGCGAGTGAAGCAACTTACGGGAGCACTGAAAAAATTATTGGAACTTGGTTTAAAAAATCTGGAAATCGCGATAAAGTGATTTTGGCTTCTAAAATTGCTGGACCAAATCCGAATTTTGGATATATGCGCGAGAAACTGGATTTTTCGCCAACGAGCATCAAGTTTGCTGTTGAGCAAAGTTTAAAACGACTTCAGACAGATTATATTGATTTGTATCAAATGCATTGGCCGGAAAGAAAAACAAATAATTTTGGAACACGCGCTTTTCACGGACACGATGATGTTTGGGAAGATAATTTCAGAGAAATTTTGGAAACTTTTGACGTATTAATCAAAGAAGGTAAAATCAAACACATTGGAGTTTCTAATGAAAATGCTTGGGGAATGATGCGTCTTCTGGAAGAAAGCAAATACAACAATCTGCCAAGAATTAAAACTGTTCAGAATCCGTATTCTTTATTGAATCGTTTATTTGAAGTGAATTCGGCAGAAGTTTCAAAATATGAAAATGTTGGATTGTTAGGATATTCTCCTTTAGCCTTCGGAGTTTTGACTGGAAAATTCTTGACTGGAGAAAGTCACCCGAAAGCTAGAATTAACCTTTTTCCGCAATACAAACGTTACAATAGCGACCAATGTACTGAAGCGACTAAATTGTATCAGGAAATCGCGAAAAAACATGGTTTAACGTTAACGCAATTGGCAATGGGCTTTGTATTGCAACAGCCATTTTTGACAAGCGCTATTATCGGAGCTACAACTTTAGAACAATTAAAAGAAAATATCGATACAATTGATGTTACGCTTTCTAAGCAAATCTTAGCAGAAATTGATGCGGTTCAGGCTATAATTCCTGATCCTGCGCCTTAAAGTTTTTTGTGCGAAGGTGATTTTTTGCCACGAAGGCGCTAAGGCGCTAAGGTTTTTTAATCTCGCAAAGTCGCAGAGTCCCAAAGTTTTTTGAATAGCCCCTAGCTTAAGCAGGGGAATATGATTGAAATAGAAAAGGGCTTTAGCCAAACTGATAAAGTTTGGCTAAAGCCCTTTGATTTGCGTTATATTTTCATCCAGCTAAAGCTGGACGCTATTGAATTTAATAGATTAAACTTAGCGACTCTGCGGCTTTGCGAGCAAATTTCACAGGCTTAAAAAACTTTGCGCCTTAGTGCCTTAGTGGCAGAAAATTACAAATCAAATTCATCATCAACAGCCAAAGAATCTGCTTTGATTGCTGTCGAATCTGGAACTTTTATTTTGATTAACGAACGAGCATTTCCAGAAATGTAAACAGGTAAAATTCCAATGGTATCTTCAGGAACTAAAAGTCCTCTTCTAAACATCAAATTCTTTAAGAATTTCTGGTTTTTAATGGCGTAATCTTTTAAGTTTCCTTCATCATTAAATTGATACATGAATTTTCTTGGTTTCGGAATAATCGTTGCCAAGTACAAACATTCATCTACATTCAAGTCGGCTGGGCTTTTTTGGAAATAAAAATGACTTGCTTCTCCAATTCCGTACACATTTGGTCCCCATTCAATAATGTTGAAATATACTTCTAGCATTCTTTCCTTGCTTACAATTCGGTTGTTTTCTAAAATGTAAACCAATAAAATTTCTTCAAGCTTTCGCGAAAGCGTTTTTTCTCTGGTCAGAAAAACATTTTTAATCAACTGCATACTAATCGTGCTGGCTCCACGAGAGAATTTCTTCGTTCTGATGTTTTTCAGAATTGATTGTTTGAAAGCTTCGTTAATGAATCCGCGATGTGAGAAGAAAGAAGGATCTTCTGTCGTTAAAACACATTTTCTTAAATAAGGTGAAATTTGATCCAAAGGAGTGTAATTTGGATTCGCATTTCCGACCAAAATAGGTCTTTGCAATACGTTTTGAATAATGGCACGATAGACAAATTCGCCATTTAGTTTGTTTAAATCGGCTTCGCCATATTTAGTGATTCGTAAATCTTCTTTGTTCAGCTTACTGTCAAAAACAAGTGTATTTGGTTTGTTTTTGTTGAATTTGAAATCCAGTTTGTAATCGAAATTTCCAGTTGCCTGCATTCCTTGAAAATGCGTAAATAAACCATCAGGAAGTGAAACAATGAAATCCTGCGCTTTCATTTTCGGAATGTTTACTTTCAAAGTATAAATGGTATCTTTTTCAGTATCATAAGAAATATAAGGACGAACTTTGATTTTGTTCAACTGCATTGTCGAAGTACTGTCAATCGAAATGAAACTGTCTCCCAATAAGAAGCGATAATCAAAACGGGCATTTTTTATTATAACATCTTTACTCGCAATTTTTGGATGATTGATTTTAAGATTGGCAATTGAGGTGTAGCCATCAATATGCAATTCGCTTCCGCTTTTATCAATGTTTTGAACATTCAATCGAATAGAATCAAAACTTGCTTTTAAGTTATAACGCTGATCCAAATACGGAACACGAATAGCTCCTGTGTCCAAATTGAAAAAGCGAATATCTGCTTTTTTATTTCTCGGGTCTGCAAAACCTTTAATATTCCAACGTTGATCAAAATCTTTTGCTTGAACATGAAGATTGGTTTCGAGTTGTTTATTGCTTAAAACTAGTTTATCTACATCAAAATTGGTTTGTTTTCCGTTATCATCGATTTTGAATTTGAAGTTTTTCAAATCCATATCAGTTGGAACCAAGTTTAAGACTTTAGAAATGATTCTATAAGCAAACGAAGCATATTTGCGTTTTTCGTTAGATTCTGTTTCTTCGCGGTCTCTTTTTAAGAAAGCATCAAAGTTTCTTTTTTTGCCTTTTTTTACTAATTGAATATAGCCATTGTCGACTTTTAGAGTTCCAACTTGAACATCTCCAATTAATAAATTACTTAAGCTAATGCTGGTTTCAACATTTTTTATTTTGACAAGAGTATCTGCATTTATTGGAGCCAGAACAACATCTGTCAATTTTATGGTCGATAAACCATCAAAAGAAGCTGATTCTACAGAAAAATTACTGTTGTATTGAACAGCCATTTTGTGGGTAACTTTTGCAATGGCCTGTTTTAAAAGTGAATTACGAAAATAATACAGTCCAATGCAAAGCACTAAAATTACTATTCCTAGTATTTTTAATACCTTGTATATTTTTTGTTTTGGAAAATTCATAGAAGGAGAGGTATTTGAAATCAGCCAAAAAGAATGCTGGCAACATCTTCAATTTTTGCAACAAGTTCAATTTTAATTCCCGTGTTCTTTAAAGCTATTTTATTGTATTTAGAAACAAAGATAGTATCGAAACCTAATTTTTCGGCTTCCTGAATGCGCTGATCCACACGATTTACAGGACGGATTTCACCAGATAAACCAACTTCGCCAGCAAAACAGAAACCTTTTCCAACCGGAATGTCTTCGTTAGAAGATAAAATTGCGGCAACAACGGCCAAGTCAATTGCAGGATCATCAACAGAAATTCCTCCGGTAACATTCAGGAAAACATCTTTTGCGCCTAAACGGAATCCAGCTCTTTTTTCTAAAACAGCCAAAATCATGTTTAGCCTTTTGGCATTGTAACCTGTTGTGCTTCGCTGAGGAGTTCCGTAAACTGCGGTGCTAACCAAAGATTGTATTTCAATCATCAACGGCCGCATGCCTTCTAGAGTTGTTGCAATTGCAGTTCCCGAAAGTTCTTCGTCTTTATGGGAAATCAGAATTTCAGAAGGATTGCTTACTTCGCGTAAACCGCTTCCCAGCATTTCATAAATACCAAGTTCGGAAGTTGAACCAAAACGGTTTTTAAGCGAACGCAAAATTCTATAGATATGATTTCTATCTCCTTCAAATTGAAGAACGGTGTCAACCATATGTTCTAAAATTTTTGGCCCTGCGATATTTCCGTCTTTGGTAATATGGCCAATTAAAATTACTGGAATGTTGCTTTCTTTAGCAAATTTGATCAACTCTGCCGTGGTTTCGCGAATCTGGGAAATGCTTCCCGCTGTAGATTCGATATAATCGGTATGTAAGGTCTGAATCGAGTCGATAATGACTACTTCAGGCTCAATGGTTTCAATCTGTTTGAAGATGTTTTGCGTTTTGGTTTCAGTAAGAATATAGCAGTTGTCGCTGTTTGGCGTAATTCTTTCTGCACGCATTTTTATCTGTTTCTGGCTTTCTTCTCCAGAAACGTATAATGTCTTATAAGGTAGTTTTAACGAAACTTGAAGCAAAAGTGTACTTTTTCCGATGCCGGGTTCACCACCTAAAAGTGTTAAAGATCCAGGAACAAGTCCGCCACCCAAAACACGATTCAATTCGCTGTCGGTTGTGTCCATTCGGACTTCCTGTTTGGAATCAATTTCGTTAATTTTTAAAGGCTTTGGTGCTTTGCTTGTTGGAGTAGGCTCGCTTTTCCAAGCTACTTTATCCTGTTTCTGGATAATTTCTTCAGCAATCGTATTCCATTCTTTGCACGCGTTGCATTGCCCTTGCCATTTGGCATATTGGGTTCCGCAGTTTTGGCAGAAAAAGGAAGTTTTAACTTTTGACATTATTTACTTTTTTTAGCAAGTGTATTCATTTCGTCAATTTTCTCATACATCAAGTCTTTGTTCAAATCACCAATTGGCTCCATTTGCGAAGCGTTTTGGTATTTTTTTGAAGCATGTTTAGGATCGCCCATTTTTTCGTACATCAAACCTAATTCATATTCTCCTAACATGGCTTTTGGATAATTTACATTTCCAATTTCAGCCATTTTTCCCAATTCATCATAAGCGTTTCTCTTTAAAATAAGATTTTCCATTACTTTAAAATCGCTCATTCGAACTGGAATTTGAACTCCTAAAACTTCAGACATTGTTGCATATTTTTTTTCTAAATATTCTGCATAACCTGTTTGAAGAACCGCAATTTTGTCGTTGTATTCGGCAGAATTTATAGGTCGGTATACTTCAAAGATCTGGTACAATGCACTTGGTATAGAATGCAAAACTTCTGTATAATGTGTTGCACCTTTGAATACATCGTATTTATAATTCACTAACGGATTATTGGCAATTTTAATATTACTGTTTAATTTATCTATCGGTTCTTTAATTTTCTTAATATCGCCTTCTCCAGCAGAAAGGTAATAGAAAATTGGGCTTTTTATTTTGGCAAACTTCTCAGCAATACGCACTTCCATTTTTGGGGCAAGTTCTGGGCTTAGACAGATGTAGGCATTAAAAAGCGGAATTTCTTTATACAAATAAAAATTAGCAAAACTCGCGGTTACATCATGACCTGCAATAAGTCTGAAAGGCGAGGTACGGTATTTTTTTTCAATGTATGGAATTAATTCTGCTCCGATAAATTCGAAAAATTTTGCTCCTTTTTCAAAAGGAAGACCTTCGTTTTGATCAATTGTTGTGTCATCGTAGCGTTCTTCATCTTTGTTTTGATGAATTCCGATGATAATCATTTCTGGAATATCGTCCCAATAAGTACCATAACTTATGGCTCCAGAAAACGGATCAAATAAGTAATCTCCATCCAATAAATAAAGAACAGGATATTTTTTGTCTTTGTTTGCTTCATAAGAAGCAGGAAGTCCAATCGTAATTCTACGTTCTTCTCCCAGTTTTTCTGATTTAATATTATCGAACGTTTTTTGGGCAAACGACGAGAACGAAATCAAAAGTGTCAGTAGGTAAACTTTTTTCATGATTTGTGGCATTTCAGTAAATTAAAAAGTATTGGAAAATAGTGTAGCAATATACTATTTTATTTGCTTCTTTCTTAAATGGGGTAAAAATTGAAGCACAGTGTTTTAGCGTCAGAATCTTTTTTGGATTGAGACAAAAGAAGAATACCTTGTGCAAAAATAGCTTTTGACAAAGAAAGTAAATTCTTAAAAAGAAAGAATTGGTTTAGGTTAAAGAATTGTCATTTTCATTAGGGAAAATAATCCACGGTTTGAAGGTTTTCGCTTCTTCAAAGTCCAATGTTGCGTAAGAAATGATAATGATGATGTCATCTTTCTGAACTTTTCTTGCAGCTGGACCATTCAAAGTGATTTCGCCTGAATTTTTCTCACCCTTAATAGCGTAAGTTTCAAAACGTTCGCCATTATTAATGTTAACAATAGATACTTTTTCGCCTTCAATAATATTTGAAGCTTCTAGTAGCGTTTCATCAATAGTAATGCTGCCAATATAATTTAAATCGGCTCCAGTTACTTTAACACGATGAATTTTTGATTTTATAACTTGAATTTGCATGATGCAAAGTTAGATTAATTTAATGAAATGGTGTCTATCAGTCTTATAGAATTAACAAATACCGCTATAAATGCGCGATATTTTTTGTCATTCTCTTTTTGATTGATAGGTAAAAGTGTAGATTCGTCAGCAATAACAAAATATTCCAGTTCAAACTCTTTGTTGCCTTTGAAAGAATTTTCCACAAATTCGATTGTTTCTTGCGGGCTATTATTTTGAAAAATCTCTTTTGCTTCAGTCAAGGTTTTGTAGATAATTGAAGCGTCTTTTCTTTCCTGAGATGTTAAACGTTCATTACGTGAACTCATTGCTAGCTCATTTTCTTCTCTAAAAATAGGACATCCCACAATGTTTACCGGTAATCCTGTTTTTTCGACTAATTTTTTAACAATTTGAAGTTGCTGAAAATCTTTTTCTCCAAAATAAGCATTTGTTGGGGTTACAATTTCAAAAAGTCTTTTCACGATTGTTCCAACCCCATTAAAATGACCAGGTCTGAATTTTCCTTCCATCTGGTTTTCTAATCCGTCAAAATCGAAAGTCTGCGAAACGGTATTTCCTTCATAAATATCATCAACAGAAGGAGCGTATAAAATGATTTTGTCACTTAATGTACGCATTTTCTTAACATCTTCTTCTAGTGTCCTAGGATATTTTGCTAAATCTTCCGGGTTGTTAAACTGTGTTGGATTGACAAAAATGCTCACTACTGTGTCGTCGTTTTCTTTTAGCGAACGTTGCATTAAAGCCAAATGTCCTTGGTGTAAAGCGCCCATTGTTGGTACAAATCCGATAGTTGAATTTGCGGTTTTGATAGTTTTAAGATAGGCTATCAACGCTGCTTTACTGTAGAAAATATGCATTGAGGTATTATTAAAATTTAGTGCAAACATAATATATTAGTTATAAACTGCATAAAATTTTGTAATTTTGCGACGTTTTTATTACCAAAATTAAGTAAAATACTATTATGAAAGATAAGAGGATATTATACGTATCATCTGAAGTCGTGCCTTATTTGGCTGAAAATGAGGTTTCTTTAATGTCTTATGACGTTCCGAAAATGATTAATGACCAAGGCGGTCAGATAAGAATTTTCATGCCAAGATATGGGAATATCAATGAGAGAAGACACCAATTGCATGAAGTGATTAGACTTTCAGGGATGAATTTGGTAGTGAATGACTTAGACATGCCATTGATTATTAAAGTAGCATCGATTCCGAAAGAAAGAATCCAGGTCTATTTTATTGATAATGATGAATATTTCAAACGTAAAGCTACTTTTACTGACGAAGAAGGTGCTTTGTATCCTGATAATGATGAAAGAGCCATTTTCTTTGCAAAAGGTGTTGTAGAGACGGTTAAAAAATTGAACTGGGTTCCAGATATTATACATGTTCATGGCTGGCTAGCAGCAATGCTGCCAATTTATATGAAGCATTATTATAAACATGAAGCATTGTTTTCTGAAACTAAAATCATCACTTCTGTTTACGGACAATCGTTTGATGAAAATTTAGATTTAGAAATGATCAATAAAGTTAAATTTGACGGTGTTCCTCATGAAGCTGTATCAGATTTAGAAACTCCAAATTACGAGAATGTTTTAAAAGCTAGCATCTTACATTCTGACGGTGTAATTATTGCATCAGAAAATGTTTCTCCAAGTTTAACAAAATTTATAGAATCTTCAGGAAAACCTTTTTTACCTTTCGCCGGGAAAGATGGATTTGCTGACGCTTATACAAATTTCTACAGAACATTTGGACTTTAAATTTTAATTTTATTATTAGACATGTATAAAACTTCTTTTTTTAAGAAATCTCTTTTGGCTGTAATGGCTGTTTTTCTATATTCTTGCGACAAAGATTTTAATGCGATTGGTGATGGTTTGGTTGGAGATGATCACTTTGGGCTTGAATCCGAAAAATATGATGTTTTAGCTTTTAATCAAGAAGTTACTCCTATTCAGTCGAATAGTATGACGCCAAATGCTCTTGGTATTTTTGATAATCCACTTTTTGGAACTACAACTGCTAATTTCGTAACTCAGGTTGGTCTTGTTTCTTATTCTCCAACAATTGGAGAGTCTCCTGTAATTGAAAGTGCTGTACTTGAAATTCCGTATTACAGTCATGTAACGGCTACAGATAACGAAGGGAATAGTACATATGAACTAGATTCTATTTATGGAGATAAAAATGGAAAGTTGAAGTTAAGCGTTTACGAGTCTGGAATCCAGATGAGAACTAGTTACTTTAGTGGAGGTAGTCAATTGCCGCAGTTTTATTATACAGATCAAAATGCTGAATTTAATAATAAAAAAGTAGGAGCAAGATTAAACGATGGAGATATCTTGCAAAATGATGAGTTCTTTTTTGATGCAAAAGAAATTGTTATAAAAACAATTGATCCTGATACTAAAAAAGAAACAACTGAAAGGAAAAAACCTCAAATGACGCTACAGCTTAATAAGGATTTTTTCCAAAGTAAGATATTAAACGCGGCTACCACGAAACTTTCTGCAGAGGATGTTTTTCAGGAGTATTTTAGAGGTTTGTATTTTAATGTTGAAAGATCTGGATCAAATCCTGCTAATATGGCCTTGATGAATTTTAGCGAAGGTAAGGTTACAATTAAATACAAAGCAAAAACAGAGTCTACAACAGACGATGCCAATGCTACAGAAGAAAAGACAATTGTTTTGAATTTAAAGGGCCTTTCGTCAGCGACCAGTAGTACGGCCAATTTTCTTGAAGATGTCCGAAATCCAGATTTTGCGAGCGCTATAACTACAAATGTAAATAAAACGGATGGGGATGAAAAGCTTTATTTAAAAGGCGGGCAAGGATCTCTAGCTGTTGTAAGGCTTTTTAATCCGACGGATGTATTGAGTTATAATTCTAAAGGTGAGCCGGTAAGCGGAGCAAATGGTGTTCCGGATCAATTGGATGAAATGAGGAGTAATGCTGTGGTAAAGAATTGGAAGGTTAACGAAGCTAATTTAGTATTCTATATTGATGCCGATAAAATGGCTGGTACAGAAGAGCCAAATAGAGTGTATTTGTATGATTTGACAAATAATGCCGTTTTAGCAGATTATTCTACAGATGCTTCTTCGACTTATGGAGGGCTTATTACTGTCGGATCTGATAAAAGAGGGAAAAATTATAAAATTAGAATCACAGGCCATATTCGTAACTTGATTAAAGATGCGACGGCTAAAAATGTTGATTTAGGACTGGTGGTTTCTCAAAGCTCGTCAACAATTGCGTTTAATGCGTTGAAGAATAAAAATGATATCATGTCGGCAGTGCCGAGAACATCAGTTATGAATCCTTTGGGTACAATCTTATATGGCGGAAAAGCCTCTATTCCGGAAGATAAAAGATTGAAACTTGAAGTATACTACACGAAACCAAATTAATAAATATATATGTGTGGAATTGTTGGATATATCGGTCATAGAGACGCATATCCAATTGTAATTAAGGGCTTGAAGCGTCTTGAGTACAGAGGATATGATAGTGCCGGTGTTATGCTATATGACGAAGAGTCGGGCATTAAAGTTTGCAAAACAAAAGGAAAGGTTTCCGATCTTGAAGCTAAAGCCAATGAAGGTTTTACAACAAACGGAACTATTGGAATTGGACACACGCGTTGGGCAACTCACGGGGTTCCAAATGACGTGAATTCTCATCCTCATCTTTCTAATTCTGGAGATTTGGCAATCATCCATAACGGAATTATTGAGAATTATGCACCTTTGAAAGAGGAGCTTATCAAAAGAGGTTATACTTTTAAATCGGATACGGATACTGAAGTTTTAGTTAATTTAATAGAAGAGGTTCAAAAGAAAGAAAATATTAAATTAGGGAAAGCGGTTCAGATTGCATTGAATCAAGTTGTTGGTGCGTATGCAATTGCTGTTTTTGATAAAAAGAATCCAAACGAACTTGTAGCGGCAAGATTAGGAAGTCCGTTGGCAATTGGAGTTGGAGAAGGAGAATATTTTGTTGCTTCCGATGCTTCACCATTTATTGAATATACTTCTAATGCAGTTTATTTAGAAGATGGCGAAATGGCTAATATCAGATTGCATAAGCCAATTAAAATCAGAAAAATCCAAGATGACTCTTTAGTAGATCCGTATATTCAAGAACTTCAAATGAACTTGGAGCAGATTGAAAAAGGTGGGTATGATCATTTCATGCTTAAAGAAATCTACGAGCAGCCAAGTGTAATTAAAGATACTTACAGAGGAAGACTTCATGCAAATGAAGGAATTGTTCAGATGGCTGGGGTTGAAGATAATCTGGAGAAATTCTTAAATGCAAAACGTATTCTAATCGTAGCGTGCGGAACTTCATGGCATGCAGGTTTAGTGGCAGAATATATCTTTGAGGAATTTACACGTATTCCTGTAGAGGTAGAATATGCTTCTGAGTTTAGATACAGAAACCCAATTATCAATAAAGATGACGTAGTTATTGCAATTTCACAATCTGGTGAAACTGCAGATACTATGGCTGCTATTAAATTAGCTAAAGAAAATGGAGCATTTGTGTTTGGAGTTTGCAACGTAGTGGGTTCTTCTATTTCTAGAGAAAGCCATGCTGGTGCTTATACACACGCAGGACCAGAAATTGGAGTGGCTTCTACAAAAGCATTTACTACTCAGATTACAGTTCTAACGATGATTGCTTTACGTTTAGGAAAAGCAAAAGGAACGTTGTCAAATACTGATTTCCATACGTATCTTCAAGAATTGGAAATCATTCCAGATAAAGTTTCTGAAGCGCTAGAAACAAATGATAAGGCGAAAGAAATTGCTGCTGCCTTTAAAGATTCGCCAAACTGTCTTTATTTAGGTAGGGGGTATAATTTCCCTGTTGCTTTAGAAGGTGCATTGAAACTAAAAGAGATTTCATATATCCATGCAGAAGGTTATCCGGCTGCCGAAATGAAGCACGGTCCGATTGCTTTAATTGATGAGTTTATGCCTGTTATTGTTATTGCTCCAAAACAAGGACATTACGATAAAATTGTAAGTAATATTCAGGAGATCAAATCAAGAAGCGGTAAAATTATTGCTGTAGTTACAAAAGGAGATATTCAAGTTCGCGAATTGGCAGATTATGTAATAGAAATTCCAGAAACTTCAGATGCATTATCGCCATTGGTTACAACAATTCCATTGCAATTACTTTCTTATTACATAGCTGTTATGAGAGGTTGTAATGTTGACCAGCCTCGTAACTTAGCGAAGTCGGTTACGGTAGAATAGATTCTATTTTAAAATATTAAATATGTTAAAAAAGCGAGATTTAGGTCTCGCTTTTTTTTATTGTCAAAAATTTTTTTGAAGACATGTATTTTTGTGAATTTTTCAGTTTTTTGATAAAAATTTATATGTATGCATAGTAAACTGATTTTTCTGTAGGTTTTATTTGTTTTTATTTTAATAAAATGAATTAGTGAATAGTTAAAATATTATGCAAAAGTGTGATAAATATCAATTTTATTTAACATATTTTTATATATATTAAAATATTTATGTATTTTGGCTATATATACTAACAATAAAACTAACCCTAATGAGAGTCTATTTGCTAATTATGTTGTTATTCAGCGGAGTATCCTTTGCGCAGAATACAATCACAGGTTCGGTTACTGACAGTAACAAGCAATCTATTCCTGGTGCCAATGTTGTTGTGGTCGGTGATAATAGTGGCGCGTCCACTGATTTCGACGGAACATTTAAATTGACAACAAATACCAAACTCCCTTTTTCTGTTAAAGTTTCAGCTATCGGGTTTGAGTCAAAAACGATTAATGTGACAGCGGCAAATCAAAAATTGATTGTGGTGCTTAAAGATGAAGAAACGAAATTGGATGAAATCGTGGTTTCTGCTTCAAGGACGCCAGAAAGGGTAATTGAATCTCCTGTTACAATTGAGCGTATGGGACTTCAGGAAATAAAAAATACAACAGCTCCAACTTTTTATGATGGTTTAGAGAATTTGAAAGAGGTAAACTTTAATACAAGTAGTATTTCTTTTAAATCTATAAATACTCGTGGTTTTGCTACAGTGGCCAATACCCGTTTCATGCAGTTGGTAGATGGAATGGATAACTCGTCTCCGGCATTGAACTTCGTTTTAGGAAATCTTATTGGAGTGTCAGATATTGACGTTGCTAGTGTGGAGCTTTTACCTGGTGCGTCTTCAGCCCTTTATGGTGCAAATGCTTTCAATGGAATCATGTTTATGACAAGTAAAAGCCCTTTTACAAATGAAGGAATAAGTGTTTACTACAAATATGGACAAACAAGCCAAGATGCTGCAGGAACAAATGATTATAATGATTTTGGAATTAGAGCGGCAAAAGCTTTTACGAAACATTTTGCAATGAAAGCTAATTTCACTTACATGGAAGCTTCTGAGTGGATTGCAAATGACACTAGAAGTATGACAGGAGGTTCTGTTGGACATGCAATGAATCAGAATTATGACGGTTTGAATATTTATGGTGACGAGGTGACTACTTTTATTCCAAATGTAGGCCAGGTTAGTAGGACAGGATATCGTGAGCAAGACTTAACCGACAATAAGGTTCAAAGTATGAAAGCTGATTTTAGCGCTCATATTAAGCCTTGGGCAGATGATACAGAATTTATACTTCAATATAAAATTGGTACTGGAAGTACAATTTATCAAGGAGCAAATAGATATGCTTTGAAAGATTTCTTAATGCAGCAAGGAAAGTTTGAAGTAAAAGGAAAAAACTTTTTTGGTAGAATATATTTTACAAGCGAAGATGCTGGAAATTCTTATGATATGAGATTTGCGGCTTGGAATGTTAACCGTGCAGCAAAATCAGATCAAGAATGGTTTACAAATTATGCTACAGCGTATCAGTATGCAGGTGCAGTTATGGGAACCAATGCAAACGAGTCTGCTCAGATTGCAAGAAACTTTGCTGATTATAATGTTTTGCCTGCGCAAATATCATTTATTCCAAAGCCAACAGGTTCTCCAAGATTCGAGCCAGGCAGTGCGCAGTTTAATAGTGCTTTGTCAACTGTAATACAAAATCCAGATTTAACACAGGGAGCTAAGTTTATTGATCATTCAAAATTATATCACTCAGATGTGAATTATAATTTTAGAGATATCATTAAATGGGCTGAAGTTCAAGTCGGAGGTTCGTGGAGAAAATATGTAATGGATTCTGAAGGGACTATTTTTACAGATTATGATGGTCCGATCGAATATAAAGAATATGGAGCTTATGCTCAATTGCAGAAAAAATTCTTAGACGACAGATTGAAGTTTACAGGATCTTTACGTTATGATAAGAGTCAGAATTTTGATGGAAATATTTCGCCAAGAATTTCATTTGTGTATTCTGCTGGAGCATCAAAAAATCATAACTTCAGATTGTCTTATCAAACAGGTTTTCGTAACCCAACTACACAAGATCAATATATTGGTTTAGATTTAGGGCCATTTGCGTTAATCGGTTCGGCTCCAGAGAACTTAGACCGTTTTCAGGAAACAGTAAATGTAAGTGCGGCAGGACAAGCGGCAGGACAGCCCGCAACGATTGGAATGTCAGGGCAAAATGCTTATCATAATGCTTATACAGTAGCTTCTGTTCAAGCTTTTGCAGCATCTGCTAATCCTGGAGATCTTCAAGTAGCAGATATTGGTTTGGTAAAGCCAGAACAAGTTCAAGCTTTTGAAGCTGGATATCGTACAGTGGTTCAGAATGACTTGTCTGTAGATTTGAATGCTTACTATAATATTTATAATGATTTCATGAATACGGCTAGAGTTATTTCTCCTTATTATGGAACCGTAGGGACAGATCCAGCAAATCCTGCTGTACAGCAAACTTATCAAGCACTTGCTTTTGGTGATAGAAGAGTGTATCAGGTTTATACCAATACAACTGCTCGAATTTCTTCTTTTGGTTTTGGTGCTGGATTGTCTAAAAAAGTGTATAAAGATTTTGAAGTAGGTGTGAATTATAATTATGCTCAGTTTGACTTCAATCAGGCAGATGATCCAGATTTCGTTGCTGGGTTCAATACTCCAAAACATAGAATCAAAGCTTCTTTAGGAAATGCAAAAGTGATTAAAAATTTAGGTTTCAATGTTAATGTGAGATGGAATTCTGAGTACTTATGGGAGTCTTCTTTTGGAGATGGTATGATTCCTGAAAATACAGTTTTGGATGCTCAAGTGAATTATGCTATTCCAAAATGGAAATCAGTTATTAAGGTTGGAGCAACAAATCTTTTCGGGTCAGATTATCTTCAGGTTATTGGAGCAGGTATGATTGGTCAAATGTGGTTTGCTTCATGGACAATTAATCCGTAATAGTAATTATTTATGTGAATTTGGAATAGTTTCTTCTTTGGAACTATTTGAAAAATGAAGAGGTAATAATTTAAAAAGTACTAACATGAAAAAAAATATAAAAATGCTGTTGCTGGTTTCATTAACCTTTATGGCAGCTTGTAATAATGACGATAATAATGCTCCAGAAGAAGTTCCTGTAACTCCCGGATCTGCGGTTTTAACTAAATATGTGGCACTTGGTGATTCTTTTGCCGCTGGCTATAGTGATAATGCATTGTTTAAAAAAGGACAAGAGAATTCATATGTGAATATTTTGGCACAACAATTTGTAGCGGCAGGCGGTGGTGCTTTTACGCAGCCACTTATGAATGATAACATCGGAGGTTTGTTGTTAGGAGGCAATGTTGTGGCAGGAACAAGACTTTATTTTAATGGACAAGCTCCAGTAAATGTTTCTGGCAAACCAACAACAGAGATAACATCGCATTTAACGGGCACATTTAATAATATGGGTGTTCCAGGTGCAAAAAGCTATCATTTGGTTGCGCCTGGTTACGGAAACGTAGCGGGTGTAGCTACAGGAGCTGCGAATCCTTATTTTGCAAGATTTTCTAGTTCGGCCACTACTACTGTTTTGGCAGATGCTGTAGCTCAGGCTCCAACTTTCTTTTCTCTTTTTATAGGAGGTAATGATGTTTTGAGTTATGCTACTTCTGGTGGTATTGGTAAAGATCAGACTGGAAATATGAATCCCGCGACTTACGGAAGTAATGATATTACAGACCCAACAGTGTTTAAAACTATTTATTCTAACTTGGTTACGGCTTTAACGGCTAATGGTGCAAAAGGAGTTGTTGCAAATTTACCTTATATTACAACTTTGCCATATTTTACAACTGTTCCTTATAATCCAGCTCCGCTTACTGCGGCTTTGGCTACTCAATTAAATGCGGGCTACGCAGCTTATAATGGAGGTTTGCAGCAAATGGTTGAAAAAAAGCTTTTATCGGCAGATGAGGCAGCACGCAGAACTATAAACTTCAAGACGGGAAATAATGCAGTGGTTGTTGTGGATAGCTATCTTACTAATCTTTCGGCATATGGGATTCCGTCTTATAGACAAGCTACGAAAGAAGATTTGGTTGTGTTATCTGCAAGAACATTTATTGGAACAACCGTGGGTGGAGATCCAACAAAAGTTAATGGGCTTTCTGTGCCTTTAGCAGACAACTGGGTTTTGACAAAAGACGAAGTTAACGAAGTGAAAAAAGCAACTGATGCCTATAATATAGCTATAAAAGCAATTGCTGACGAAAAAGGTTTGGCATTTGTAAATACAGTAAGTACAATGACACAGTTATCAAGCGGAGGTGTTCGATTTGGAAATTTCGTAATGTCATCTACTTATGTAACTGGAGGAGCATTTTCTTTGGATGGTGTTCATCCAAGTGCAAGAGGTTATGGGTTAATTGCAAATATCTTTATTGATGCAATAAATGAAAAGTATGGTTCAACGCTTCGTCATGTTGATTTGGCACAATACCCAATTCAATATCCAGCAACGCTTCCATAAAAAAAAACATTTTTTTTAGTTTTAAAAACCGCTCATTTTTAAGAATGCAGCGGTTTTTTCTTTTATTAAAAAAATGCCGTTTTAGTTATTTTTTAAGCAAGTTTTATGAATCAAACAAAATCATGCTATTTTTTATGAAAAAAAAATTGATTTTATATTTTAAAAAATTATCTTTGCGCTCTGAAAAAAGAGGTATTTTCGATAAACCTAAATAGCTATTTAATAAATACATAAGTAATGTCAAAAGTAATAGGAAAAGTTGCTCAAATCATTGGACCAGTAGTTGACGTAGTTTTCAACGGTAAAGATGTTGAACTTCCAAAAATTTATGATTCACTAGAAGTCACTAAAAAAGACGGAACTATCTTAGTTCTAGAAGTACAATCTCACATTGGAGAAAACACTGTTCGTACAATCTCTATGGACTCTACAGACGGTTTGTCTAGAGGATATGAGGTAGTTGGAACAGGAAGTCCAATCCAAATGCCAATCGGTCCAGACGTATATGGAAGATTATTTAATGTTGTTGGAGATGCAATTGACGGTTTAGGTGATTTGCCAAAATCTGGAGAGAATGGTTTACCAATCCACAGACCAGCACCAAAATTTGAAGATTTATCAACTTCATCTGAAGTTTTATTTACAGGTATCAAAGTAATCGATTTGATCGAGCCTTACGCAAAAGGAGGTAAAATTGGATTGTTCGGTGGTGCTGGAGTAGGTAAAACAGTATTGATTCAGGAGTTGATCAACAATATCGCAAAAGGTCACGGTGGACTTTCAGTATTCGCTGGAGTAGGTGAAAGAACACGTGAAGGAAATGACTTGCTTCGTGAGATGTTAGAGTCAGGAATTATTAAATACGGTGAAGATTTCATGCACTCTATGGAAAATGGAGGATGGGATTTATCTAAAGTAGATATGCCAGGAATGAGAGAGTCTAAAGCTACTTTCGTTTTCGGACAAATGAATGAGCCACCTGGAGCTCGTGCACGTGTGGCACTTTCAGGATTATCTATCGCTGAGTATTTCCGTGATGGAGCTGGATCAGACCAAGGAAAAGATGTATTATTCTTCGTTGATAATATCTTCCGTTTTACACAAGCAGGTTCTGAGGTATCAGCACTTTTAGGACGTATGCCATCTGCGGTAGGTTACCAACCAACATTAGCAACTGAGATGGGTGCAATGCAAGAACGTATTACATCTACAAACAAAGGATCTATTACATCTGTACAAGCGGTTTACGTTCCTGCGGATGACTTAACTGACCCTGCGCCAGCTACAACTTTCGCGCACTTAGATGCAACAACTGTATTGTCTCGTAAAATTGCTGAGTTAGGTATCTATCCTGCGGTTGACCCGTTAGATTCTACTTCAAGAATTTTAACTCCACATATCTTAGGAGATGAGCACTACAACTGCGCACAAAGAGTAAAAGAAATTCTTCAAAAATACAAACAATTGCAAGATATCATCGCTATCCTTGGTATGGAAGAGTTATCTGAAGAAGATAAACTTGCAGTAGCAAGAGCACGTCGTGTACAACGTTTCTTGTCTCAGCCATTCCACGTAGCAGAGCAATTTACAGGTATCCCAGGTGTATTGGTTGATATTAAAGATACTATCAAAGGATTTAACATGATCATCGACGGTGAGTTAGATCACCTTCCAGAAGCCGCTTTCAACTTGAAAGGTTCTATTCAAGACGCAATCGAAGCTGGAGAGAAAATGTTAGCTGAAGCATAATAATTTGGTTGTCAGTTGTGAGTTGTAAGTTGTTAGAAAGCAACCATCAACCATCAACCATCAACTATTAACTAAAAAAAGACATGATTTTAGAAATAGTATCACCAGAAGCGAAATTATTTTCAGGAGAGGTAACATCAGTTAGCTTACCGGGAGTTAATGGAAGCTTTCAGATTTTAAATCATCACGCCCCAATTGTTTCAATCTTAGAAGAGGGAACAATTAAAATTGCAGCTCCAAGCTTCAGTTTTTCTAAAGAGGCTGCTGATAAGTTTACGAGAGTCAATGACCAAACTTATACTTTAGGAATTAAGTCAGGAACAATCGAAATGAAAAACAATAAGATAATTGTATTAGTTGATTAATACAATTTCAAAATAAGCTGAAAAGCCAGACAGTATTGTCTGGCTTTTTTTATTTTCTTACTTTTGAAGTATCAAAATCTCTTTATAAAATATTTGATCAATTGTAAAAGCTCAGTAAGCTTTTGCACTATGTTTCATCATTCATGATGAAACATAATTTTTTATGTCAAATTTTATAAAGAATATATATGAAAGATATATCAAAAGTTGCTGTTCTTGGCGGCGGTGGAAGAACAGGAAAATACCTTGTAAAACAGTTATTGAAAAACGGATTTAGTATAAAACTTCTATTAAGAAATCCGGACAATTTTACCATTCAAAATTCAAAAATAGAAATCATTAAGGGAGATGCTCTTAGTGAGGAATCTGTAAGTTTATTACTCGGAGATTGTCAAGCTGTAATAAATACTATCGGTCAGAGAATGGGAGAACCGATGGTGGCAAGTGGGGCGACAAAAAATGTTTTGAATGCTATGGATGCATATGGAATTCAAAGATATTTGCTTTTAGCAGGACTAAATATCGATACCCCATTTGATAAAAAGAGCCTCAAAACAATTATGGCGACGGACTGGATGAAAACTAATTTTCCTGAAATCCAGAAAGACCGACAATTCACTTATGATCTTTTAAGCAGCAGTAAGATTGATTGGACACAAGTTCGTGTTCCGTTAATTGTTTTTTCTGATGAGAGTAATGAAATCTCTGTAAATCTCGAAGATTGTTTGGGAGATAAAATTACAGCGTTGGACATTTCGAAGTTTTTGGTAAAAGAAATGGTCGAGTCAAATTACATTAGACAATCGCCTTTTATAAGTGCTATTTAAATTTAGAAAAACGGCGGATTCCTTATAATCTGCCGTTTATTTTATTCTAATAGGAATTGCCTAACTTTGTTTTTATGGAATTGCATGAAAATCTTAAACGTAAAATAGAAAGATGTAAACAAGAAAATCTGTTTAGAAAATTGCCTGTATTTAATAATCTGATTGATTTCTCTTCTAATGATTATATAGGATTTTCTAAATCAGAAATTATTTACAAGCATTCTCATGCTTATTTATTAGAAAATGAGATTTTTCAAAACGGAGATACAGGCTCAAGATTGACTACAGGAAACCATTCGTTATATCAAATTGCAGAGAGTTTTATGGCGCAATTTCATGAGGTAGAATCAGCTTTAATTTTCAATTCGGGTTATGATGCCAATTTGGGATTTTTTAGCGCTGTACCGCAAGAAAACGATTTTGTTTTGTATGATGAATTGTGTCATGTTTCTATAAAAGATGGAATTGCAATGTCTAAAGCAAAATCATATTCCTTTGTTCACAATGATTTTGAAGATTTGGAAAAGTATATTCTTAAACTTCCAGAAAGAATAATTTACATTGTAACTGAAACGGTCTTTTCTATGGATGGTGATAGTCCAAATTTAGAAGATTTAGTACTGCTTGCTCAAAAACACAATTGTTATTTGGTTGTTGATGAAGCTCATGCTTTGGGAGTTTTTGGAGAAAAAGGAGAAGGTTTAAGTCAGTATCTAAATTTGCATCATAAAATTTTTGCTAGAATTGTAACTTTTGGAAAAGCTCTGGGATGTCAAGGTGCGGCAATTTTAGGAAGTATAGAGCTAAGAGATTATCTGGTCAATTTTGCTCGAAGTTTTATACATTCAACTGCTTTGTCTCCTCATACTGTTGCGACAATTTTTACTGCATACCAGCAATTGGAAATAGAAAAAGCTGCTATTGAAAAGCTTCGTCAGAATATTATATTTTTTAATCAGCAGAAAAATTTGTTAGGACTAAAGCCAATGTTTGTTCACAGTAAATCTTCAATACATTCTGCTATTATTCTAGGAAATAATAATGTGAACGAGTTATCACAGCAACTTCAGGATAGAGGATTTGATGTTCATTCTATTCTTTCTCCGATTGTTCCAGAAGGACAGGAACGTCTTCGTTTTTGTATTCACAGTTATAATTCGCAAGAAGAAATTAACCAAGTTTTGGAATTGGTTAGAGATTTTGTTTTTTGATTGTGTGCAAGGATTTAAGTTCGTTTAAATAGAATAAAACAAGAAACCCATCGTAAAGATGGGTTTCTTGTTTTTAGTTATATATGATTTTCTTTGTGACTACACTGTTATTTTCTAGAATCACTTTTACTAATAAAACTTGATTGCCAGAATATAAGTTTTTAATCTCTAATTCTTTTGTGTCAACTTTAGTTTTATTATAAAGCATTTGACCTCCAATGGTATAGATTTGTACTTCTTTAATGTTTTCAGTTCCGCTATTTACATTTACTGCTTTTGATTTTACAGAAACTAAAACTCCATCTTTTAAATTCTCAAAATCATCAGTGCCTAATGTTTTCTTCGTATAGCGAAGGACAAAACGATCTGTAAAGGTTCCAATAGCTGTTTTAAAAATATAATTAGAAGTGCGCAAGTCAGTTATAATACCTGTTGTTTTGTCTTCTAGATAAACAGCCTGAGTATTAAAGAATCCGTCAGCGTGATCAATTGAAATTGTAAGATTGCCTTCAACAGTACTTTTATAACCAATAGGGACAAAGTCAGAATTATCAAAGGGCAAGGCACGGCCTTGAACGGTTAATTTTTTAGCTTCGCTGATACTATAAAAATCAATATAGGAGTTACTTCCCATTGTTGTGGCGTCATAATTATAATCTAAATTATTGGTTGCTCCAGTTGCATATCCAATAAGCATTTGCTTAAACGCGCCTTGAGAATTTGTTAAGTTTAGCCATAAACGATTTTTTTCGATTTGGCCTGTTTTTTCAGTCGTCTTAAAGAATGTAGTGTTTTTGGCTTTAACTCTTTGTTCGTTTGTAAATAAAATAGAGCTTACATTTGGCTGAGTAAAAAATCCTTGTCCAGTAGCAATATAACCGTTAGGAACCTGTCCTTTTGGAGATGGTTGTGTTTGTCCCATTAATGTGAAAACAGCAAAATCGGCGCTATCATAAGTAAATGTGTTTGTTCCCTCGATTTTTTTCGGGGGAGTATTATGTGACCAAAAATATAAAGGTCCAACATCTCCATTGTCTAGAATGAACTTTTCAGCATCAATAGAAGATGGGTAAGGGTTACCTAATAAATTTAATTTTCCGCTTACAATTGAGATTTGGATGTTTCCATTGTTTGGAACTCCTGTGAATTTCGCAGTAAAATTGCTTGGAGTTGCCAAATCATATGTTTGTGGCGCTCTAATACTGTATCCGTATCCTGCTTCCATAACTTTTTGACCATAGTAGCTAGGAACCCATTTTGTGGTAGTTGCATTCCAATAATGATATTTGTCATACAAAGTTTCTGGAGACAAATCATGCATAGACAAACCGATTACGGGTGATGACCAATATGTTACATCGTAACGTACTACATTGGTTGTTCTTTGTATTTCAAAAGCTTTTGCACTTCCCGTAAGCATATTTTTGGCTGTTGAAGTTTGAAGCAATGATCCTCCATCTAAAATCAGTAGTTTTCCTTCTCCAAGAATATTTATGTCCTCATCAACGGTTAAGGTTATATCTTTTGGAACTGTTAATGTAACTTTATCGTTTATTTTACAAGAGCATACTGTAAGATCAGATGTTAATTGTGTATTTGAATTGATTACTAAAGAGCTTCCATTTGGGGTAGCCGCACCGTTGTAATTTGTTTCAATTTTAATAAAATTCAAATTCAGTCTTGCACTTTGTTTGTAATCTTTTAGACGAATTTCAACTTTAGAATTTTTGCCTAAAACTCTTGGACTAGATAATGCGTTGTTTACAGGCGCATTATCATTAATGTTTCCTGGCGAAGTGTAAACTGGAGTGGTAGCGTTTTCATCATCAATGAAAATTTGCACTTGATCATCGCAGTTTGTAATTTGTATTTGATAGGTTCCACAAGGAAATCCTTGTCTTTTATATACCAGAGTGAAGTAATCTTGCGGAACAGGAGCACCTTGCCAGCCCGATTTAGTTGGGTCAAAAGAAGGTGATTCTGCAAGAGCAAATGAATCTGTTGTATTAATATTTACAGGATTTACACTGTAATATCCAGCATAGCTGTTTTGTGGGATTGTAAAATTATTGCCACTATCAGCGGTAGTAAATCCGTAAACTTTCCACAAATTATCTCCAAAAGCATAAGGTGCAGTATTATTTCCTGCTATTAAGCCCATTGAAAACTGTATTCTAGAATCGGTTGTTTTTTCATAATATTCCAAGTCAAAAGTATACTCAACGCCAGCAGTCAATTGCATATTTACTGCCTTTTGTGAATAATTTACACCAGACCATTGATTAATTATTTTGGTAGTACCAGAAGCTGTAGTTAAATACAAACGATAGTAATCATCGCCTCCAACGGTAATATTGTAAGTGCCTGTTACATCAACTTTGGTCTTCATTTTATAACGGACAAAGAAGTAATTTGTTGGCGATTCGCATAACTGCGGATTTAATCCCGTAACCGCTCCTTGTACAACATCACGGTTAAATAGTTTATTTTCTTCAACCTGCCCTATATAGGTCATGTTTGAAATTGGAAGAGTTGTAGGTGTTTCAGGATTCGGATCTACAGGATCACCTGTTGATGGGAGGTTTGTAGTTTTGTAAACATAACCTATCCATTTATTGTCTCCATATTTAATTTGATCTCCAACAACATTGCAAACAGGTGCAGTAGCATTAACAGTTACAGTAGCAGAAGAATAATTAGAATTAGTATTTTTAAGAGTGTATGTAAATGTTGCAGATCCAGTAAAATTTGCTGCAGGTGTAAAGGTGATATTGTTAAGGCCGTTTACAGTTACAGTGCCATTAGTTGGTTGTGTTACCGTTATGGCTTCTAAAGGATAGCCGCCAATAACATCATTATCTAAAATAGGGATTGTTACAGCTTGATTTGATGGAGTTGAAACAATATCATTCTTTGCTGTTAAGGTAAAAACATCTTCGATTGTTCCTGTGATTACTGGACCTTCTGGACTTCCATTACCATTTTTAATTTCAAAAGTATTGTTACTAGCATAAACATAAAATCTAATGTACAGGGTTTCTCCAGGCGATAAGGTGTTTAGACCTGATGCGATATTATTAGTTAACGACGTCCATGATGAGGCAGCATTACTTTCTGGTATTAATGTCTGAGCACCATTCGTAAAATCTGGATTCTTAGAATATTTTACAAGAAACTTTTGATTCTTTCCTCGGTAAGTAAAATTAAATTGTTTAAGATTTAATTTGTGTTTAGAATCGGGTGCGATTTTAAATTGAATGTATTTAGTTTCATCTGCCTTATCTACAATATTAGGGTTATAAGAAGGAGTAGGCCAGCCGTTAGTTTGAAAAAATGCATTATTTGGGTTTTGAAATATATAATCTAAACTTATGTTAGTACCTGCCTTTGTAATTGGAGAGTTTGGGTCCACATATTGTTTGGTTACGGGATTAAAAGTGTCATCGGCTCCATCCCAAAGTGATAGAAAGTCTGTTGTGTCTTGATTTACTGTTACTTTTATGGTTCCTGTAGATGTTTCTGTTGCATTTGAGATGGTGTAGTTGAAAACAGAAGTGCCAAGAAATCCAGCAGCAGGATTAAAAGTTATAGTTTTATCAGGATTAATTATCGCAGTTCCTTCAGCTGCTGACGGAGGTGTAGAAATAACCAATGTGGTTACGTTGGCTTTGTTTACGTCATTGCTTAGCGGATTTATATTAACTGCTACATCTTTTGTAGTGGTAACGTAATCGTTGATAGCTAATATTTTAGTGGCATCAAAGCTTAATACTTCACCGTTGATGGTAGGTACAATATTTCCGCTTCCAGTTCTGATTTGGAAGTCGTTATTAGTGTAATAAGCATAAATTCTAATATAAACTTTTTCAGTAGGTAATACAGGGTTTATTTCTTCAGAAAAATTCAATGTGTATTGTATCCAATCACTTGTAACTGATGTTGCTGTAAGAAGATTATAAACACCAGATGAGAAATCAGATTGTTTGGAATATTTAATTGTATATTTTTGAGAACCTGGAGATTTACATTCAAAAGAGAATGTGGTTAAATTTACCTTGTTTCCTGTTTTAGGTCCCAAAGCAAATTGTACATATTTTGTCAGATCATATTGACCACCTTTGTTTAGAGGCGTTGGCCAGCCACTACTGGCAAAAAAAGTGTTTGCGGCATTGTTAGGTGTATATGTATTGGTTACAGTTGCTGATAAATCAGAACCGTTAATTGTTCCTATTGGAACAGGAGCATATCTATTGCTAGAATTTGCTGCGTCCCATTTTACTAAAGCAGTTTGAGCAAATCCAAAAAAAGGCAATAATAAGAATAAAAGTAGAGTTTTTTTCATGCTAAATGTTTTTTATCAATTTGTTATGCTGGCATAGGACTTCCGAACCAAACAAAGGTATATACATTTACGAGCTGAATATTGGCGTGGTTTTAAGAACCCCGATATAATCGATGAACTAAAAAAATACTCGATGAAGCACATTAAAAATTTTAATGTTAGACAATTATTCTTATAAAATTCCCAATATTATTGAAGGAATAATTGTGTTAATTTTATTTTTTTTAAACAGTTTTTTGAAGTTTTAGACTGAAAAACGTCTAGTTTGCTATAAATTCTGCAAAAATGGAATATTTTATAACCAAAAGTTGTTTGGTTTGAAAGGGGGATTTTTTGATGACTTTTTGACAAAAAAACAAAATAGCTTGGAAAAGGATAAAAAGGCACTTTTTTAAGATAAAAGGGAATTTAGTTTTCTTCCAGTTCCTTAACTTTTTCATACACTAGATTACTTTCGTAACCTCTTCGTAACATATAGTCGCAGAACTTTTTACGTTTTTTAAGAAGATTGGTTTCTAAGATATTATTCCAGCATCTTTCTGCTAGATTTTCAAAAGTCTCAAAATATTCTTCGGTCGAAATTTCTTTCAAAGCCAAAGTAATATTTGTTGAAGAAATATTTCTTGCTTTGAGTTCGTTGGTAATCCTGATTTTTCCCCAATGCTTAATTCGATGTTTGCCTCTAGCAAAGCTGCAGGCAAAACGGGTTTCGTTTAGAAAATTTCCCTCAATCAGCTGTACGACAATACTGTCAATCTCATCACGAGTCATTTTTAGGCTGTATAACTTATCAACCACTTCGTCATGACAACGTTCTTGATAAGCACAAAAATGCTCTAACTTTTGTAAAGCTTCTTTGATAGTAAAAGTGTTATTCATCGGCTTTTTCATGCATTTTAACGTTTAAATCAAATATTGGTCAAATAGTTATAAATTAATTCTGAAATTTGTTAATATTTTACAAAAAGAAATAAATTATAACCTTGTGTATTAGGCTAATTTAAATATTTTTGTACGGAATTTTAACATTTTTGGATATCGGCTAAAGAGCCAATATTTAACATTTTGAATTCCAATATAATACCAAAAGACCATTCATTTTTTGAAAGGAATTGCCTTTTTTGCTTTTAAGCAACCAAAAACAAATTTAAAACAAATACCTACTAACATATGATGAGAAAATTACTTTACTCGTTTTTATTTTTTATTTCCTCTAAATCTTTTCCCAAAAGGTTAAGCACACCAAGTTTAGGATTGCTTTGTGTTGGGATGTTTTTTGTGGTTTCTTTTGCAGATGCGGCTAATTTTTATTCAAGAACATCAGGTCCGTGGAGCACTGCATCAACTTGGTCTTCTACACCTACAGGAGGAGCAGGTACAACAGTCCCTGGATCAGGAGATACAGTTTTTATTCAAAATGGACATACTGTTACAGTTACAGGAGCAGCACAATGTGCGTCGATTACTTTCAATGGTGCAAGTGCTACTTTGACTATAAATAGTAGTTTTAATTTGTTAGTAACAAATGGAATAACATTAGAATCTATTGCAAATGGAAACCGTATTGCGACAATTTCGGGACTTGGTACTATACAATGTACTACTCTTTCTATTGGACTGTCAAGTATTAACCCATCTAGCGATAGAACCACAACTCTTACTTCTACAATTTCAAATTTTGTAATTTCAGGAAATCTGAATATTATAAGTACAAGAAACGGAAGTAGTGAAAATAATTCAACATTTACTCAAACAAGTGGAGTTGTAACAATTGATGGGGCAATTAATCCAACAACTACAAATAATAGTGCTTCTGTGGCATCGATTGTTCTGGGTAATTCAAACCCTATTTTATATTTAAATGGAATGACTCCATTTGGAACAACAGGTAACAATGGTGTCTTTACAACAACACTAGATGGTACTGGAGCGACAGTAAATTATAGTGGAACTAATAATCAAGCAGTATTAGGAACTACTTATAGAAATTTAACTACTTCTGGAAGTGGGACTAAAACGATGGGTGCGGCCACAACAGTTAGTAGTAATCTAACTGTGGGTTCAGGAACTACTTTAGATGTATCAACGACTAATTACGCACTAAATATAGGAGGAAGTTTTACTAATAATGGGGCATTCACTCCAAGAGTAGGAACAGTAACATTAAATGGATCAGCAGCTCAATCTTTCAACGTTCCAAACTTCTATAATTTAACATTGACGGGAAGCACGAAAAGCTTTGGGGCTGCAACTACTATTGCAAATGCTTTGGTTATTAACTCAGGAGCAAGCGCAAATTTAGGCACTCAAAATCATACTGCAGCTTCTCTAACTTATGGGTCAACAACTGCGTCTACAGCTTCTTCTTGGGGTAGTACAGCTTCTTCAGCATTCAATAAAAATGTTACTTATTTTGGTAATTCAGCAACTGGAATATTGAATGTTACCTGTGCTTATTTTGCTAGTGTAAATCCAATTACAGAGGTTATACTAAATACGTTAGACAAAACGAGTTCAAATCTTACATCAAGCCCAGCTTATGAAGACTTTACTTCAGATACGCCTACGACATTAGTTAAGGATCAGTTCTATGCATTAACAGTAAAAGGAAATACAACGGGATATACAAACGGTTATTATACAGCCTATTTTGATTGGAATAACAATGGTGTTTTCACAGACTCGAATGAAAGTTATACAATAGGAACTATTAATAACTCAACAGGAGCAGATGGTGCTATAACATCTGTTTATTTACAAATTCCGTCAACAGCAGTAGCAGGAAATATTAAAATGCGAATCGTAGCAAGAATGGGAGGTTATTCTGGTGGTCCTTGTGTTGCAAGTGGTAGTGCAGGACAGATTGAGGAATACACAGTTACTCTTCTAAATTCTTGTTCAGGAAATCCAACTTCAAGTACCACTGTTTCATCATCTTCATCAGTTTGTCCTAGTTCACCTTTTACATTGTCTTTAGGAAATACATTTATTGATGGTTCAAATTATGTTTGGCAAAAGTCTACAGATGGTACCAATTGGACAAATGCAACACCAACATCGACTAATTATTTCTATAGTAACTTTTCTACCCCACAAGCAGCAAACACAACAAGTGGCGATATTACACTTGCAGGTGGTGACTGTATTATTAACGGAACTGAGTTGATCTTAACCGACACTAGCCTTAGTGGACATAATAGTGGATTCTTTATTAGTAAGCCAACAAATAGTAACATCAATGCTTTTACAGCTAGTTTTAAATATAGAATTTGGGGTACAACTACGGGAGGAGCAGGAGCAGATGGTATGAGTTTTAGTTATGGCAGTAATGTAGTGGCAGGTGCTGGAGGAGGAGAAAATGGTGAAGGCGATGGTATTATAATTCAATTTGACACTTATGATAATGAAGGTGTTACGAGCGGTGGACGTGTAAGGGTCTTATACAATAATGTTAGATATTTTACTTCTGCTATTAATGCAGTTGCCTTAAGAAATGCATCTTATCGAGATGTTGTTTTAAGAGTTGATGCCAATGCAAAATTATCTCTTGTGATTGCAGGTGTAACTGTAGTCTCAGATCTTTTCTTGCCAGGTTATAGCGCTGCAGACAAATCATCATGGAAATTTAAGTTTTCTGCACGTACTGGAGGTGAAAATGATAGACATAGTATAGATGATTTGTCAATTGATTTTCTTGATACAACAGGATCAAATTCAACATTTACCACTTCTCAAACAGTAAAAACATATTATCGTGCTTTAGTAACTTGTGGGGCTAATACTACCGTTGCATCAACACCAGTTATGGTAGATGTCACATCAGCAACAATTACTCCAATGACATATTCAGCATGTACTGGAGCGGCTTTCACGGTAACACCAACAAACGGTACAAATGGAACAATTCCAGGTAGTACAACATACACATGGACAGCACCAACTGTTACTGCAGGTTTAACTGGCGGGGCATCAAATACGGTTGCGGTATCTTCTATAACAGGAACATTAATAAATACTACATCAACAGCTCAAACAGCAACTTACACTGTTACTCCAATTACAGGTAGCTGTACAGGAGTGCCTTTTACGTTGGCTGTTACTGTCAGTCCGAACAATACGATTTCACTAAGTTCAGCTGCAGGTACAGATACACAGACAAAATGTATTAATACACCGATTACAAATATTAGCTATAACACGATAGGAGCAACAGGTGCAACTTTCTCAGGTCTGCCATCTGGAGTTACAGGGGGCTGGACGGCAAATGTTGTCACAATTAGCGGTACTCCGACCGTTAGTTCGGCAAGTCCATATACTTATACAATTACTTTAACGGGAGGATGCGGAACGGTTACGGCTTCAGGAACAATAACAGTAAATCCAAATAATACTATAGCATTAAGTTCGGCTGCAGGAACAGATTCGCAAACAGTCTGCGCTAATACTGCAATTTCCAACATTACCTATGCTACAACTGGAGCGACAGGTGCAACTTTTTCAGGTCTGCCTGCTGGAGTTACAGGGGCTTGGGCAGGAAATGTTGTAACGATTAGCGGAACGCCTACAACGGAAGTTGGTAGCCCATTTAATTATACAGTAACTTTGACAAATGGTTGTGGAAATATTTCAGCTACAGGAACCATAACTGTAAAACAAGTCCACGCAGCTCCAACAATCACGAAAAACAACGATGTATCTTGTGGCAGTTTTGGAAGTATTACACTAACAGGTTTATCAGGAAATTGGACAATTAACCAAACAGGAACCGTTTCTAAAACATATTCAGGCACGGCATCTACTTACGCTATTCAAGATTTAATAGCAGGAACCTACAATTTTACTATTACAAATAGTACTACAGGTTGTACTTCAAGTTCGGCTACTGTTGCCATAAATGACATTAGTTCAAATACAACATGGAATGGTTCAGTATGGTCTAATGGCGAGCCAGATGGAAGTAAAAGTGTTACAATTTCATCAGTTGTGCCAAGTCAGCCTTTTTCTGCTGCTAAACCTAACATAATAGTTTGTTCCTTAACTATTACGGCTGGGTCAGATGTAATTATTCCATCTGAAATGACTTTAACTGTTACCAACGGAATTACAAGTAATGGTAAATTAACATTTGAAAGTGGATCAAGCTTATTACAAGGCCCAAGCGCTCTAAATACCGGTACTATTTCGTATAAAAGAAAAGTCAGTATGCGCCGCTATGATGTTGTTTATTGGGCAACTCCGGTAACAGATGCAAGTCTTACTATGTATAAATTTTCTCCAAATACCTTATTTGATAAATATCATTATTGGAATGCAACTACGACAAAATGGGTTCTTAGTAACTATGGTGGAAAAGTGATGGAAATGGGACAAGGTTATAGTATCAGAGGACCACAATATTTTGATCTGGTTACTCCTCAAATATTTGAAGGTGTTTTTGTTGGGGTTCCAAATAATGGTGATGTTTCATTCTCTGTGGTGGCAAATAAATTGAATTTGATTGGTAATCCTTATCCTTCTCCAGTAGATGCAGATGAGTTAATGCTAGAGAATAAAGATAAATTAGGTTCGTTATATTTTTGGACTCATAATCAGCCTCCACAACTTGCTCCGGGAACTAACACATTTAAGTATCTAAGTTCAGATTTTGTTGTTTATAACGGAACAGGTTCGGTAAGAGTAAACAATGAGATTGTTACTGGTGCAGATGAATTTAAAGGTTATATTGGCGCAGGTCAAGCTTTTTTTGCAATACCACCAGGAACAACAGTAAAATTTAAAAACGAGTTCCGTAAGGGAAGTTCAGAGAATACACAGTTTTATAAGACAGCTAAAACTAGTAAAATTGAAAAGAATCGTCTTTGGCTGAATATTGCTAATTCTCAAGGCGCTTTCAAACAGATATTAATTGGTTACATTGAGGGTGCGACAAACGCTATAGATGTGGATTATGATGCTGTTACAATGGGAAGCAACTCTTATATTGATTTTTACACGCTTAACGAAAGCAAAAAACTAACCGTTCAAGGTCGCGGACTTCCTTTTGATAATACAGAGATAATTCCTTTAGGATACAAGAGCGGTGTTGATGATAAGGGAGATCGTAACTTCACAATTTCTATTGATCATGCAGACGGATTCTTTACTACTCAACCTGTATACTTAGAAGATAAAGTAACGGGTAAAGTAATAGATTTAAGAAAAGAAAATTATACTTTCTTTAGTGCAGCAGAAACAAATACAACACGTTTTTCTCTACGTTATACCAATAAAACTTTAGGAACAGGTGAATTTGAAAATCTTGAGAATACAGTTTTAGTTTCAGTTAAAGACAAAGCAATAAATATTACTTCATCTAAAGAAATAATAAAAGGAGTAAATGTTTACAACATTGGTGCGGAGTTATTATATAGTAATAGCAAGGTGAATGCTTCACAATTACAAATTAAAAACTTGCATTCTAGTGATCAAGTGCTATTGGTAAAAATAACTCTAGAAAACGGACACACTTTTACTAAGAAAGTTATTTTTTCTAATCTGTAAATAATAAAACCAAAATAATTAGAAGCCCATTCCTTAAAAGGAATGGGCTTTTTTATGTGCAAAAATATCCCTAAATCTTGGTATTGTACATCTTATGATAGTCTTGTAATTTTAGCCTAATTCTTACAATATTAACTTTAATTGCATAGTTTTGATTAGAACTTTATTCTATTGCCTAATCTTCTTTTTATTATTACCCTTTTCAGGCATTCTCGCACAGCAGGGAAAAGTTGACCATTCATTTAATGTATTTGATGACGGACAGTATGGAGATGGTTTCGATGGGACTGTCCGAGCTCTTCTTTTACAAAGGGATGGCAATTTAATTGTTGGCGGAGATTACCTGAGTTTGAATGGATCCCCCATTTCTTATCTTACTCGTTTAAATCCCAACGGTTCAATCGACGAAAGTTTTAATACAGGAACGGGTTTTAATGGCAAAATCTATGCTTCCTATTTGCAGTCAGATGGTAAAATTATTTTGGGAGGAAGTTTCACAGCCTACAACGGAATTAGTGCTGGAAGACTGATTCGCTTAAACTCTGACGGATCTTATGATCCCACTTTTAATACTTCGATAGGAGCGACAACAGGAATTGTTTATGATATAGCGATGCAGTCCGATGGGAAAATAATAATTGTTGGAAGTTTTACAAAATATGCGAATAGTACAGTAAATCGAGTGGCTCGTTTGTTTCCCAACGGAACACTTGATTCTTCTCTTTTGACTGGCTCTGGCTCAACATTAAATATAACTCATGTTAAGATTACAACTGATGAAAGAATAATTCTTACTGGAAATTTTATCACATTTAATGGAACTCCAGCAAACAGAATTGTACGTTTAAATAGTAACGGAAGTTTCGATTCCACTTTTAATTGCGGGACTGGCTTCAACGATGATGTTAATGCGATTGCACTGCAAACGGATGGTAAAATGGTTATAGGAGGCAATTTTACCGTTTTTAACGATATTGTGGCCAATCGTTTTATTCATTTGAATGCTGACGGAACAAAAGATGAAAGTTTTCAAGTTGGCTTAGGTTTCAGCAAAGAAGGAGTTCAGACAATTAAAATTGATTCGAATGGAGATTTAATGATAGGAGGCTCTTTTACTGGCTTTTATAATGGCTCCGAAGTTAATAGAGTAGTTTTTCTTAATTCAGACGGAACCTTAAAAACTAATTTTGATATTGGTTCAGGACCAGCCTCCGCTTCTGTTTTAAGCTTAGAGTGCGATGAAGAAGGTTCTTGGTTTATAGGAGGCTCTTTTTCTGTTTTTAACGGACAAAATCAAGGTAGGTTAGCTAAAATTAATAGTGATGGAGAACACGATATTGCATATTTGTCTTCAGGTATTGGCTTCGATAATTCTGTCTTGAACATTTTGCCACTTCCAAATCAGAAAATAATCGTTGGAGGTAATTTTAATAAATTTAACGGAACAGCGGTTTCAAAGATAACTTGCCTTTTAGAAGATGGTTCTATCGATACCTCTTTTAATACAGGAAAAACTGGAGCAAACTACTTGGTAAAAACAACAGTGTTGCAAGCTGATGGGAAAATAGTGATTGGTGGTAATTTCACCAAATACAATGATATACTTACTAATAGGATTATTAGAATTTTATCAAATGGAGAAACTGATAATTCATTTAACATTGGAGAAGGTTTTAATGGACAGGTATACGCACTTGCTGTTCAGACCGACCAAAAAATTATCGTTGCAGGAGCATTTACCAAATACAATGGATCGACTTTAAACAATAGTCGTGTTGTGAGACTTCTTCCAGATGGAACAAAAGATAATAATTTTAATATTGGCTTGGGAGCCGATGGCACTATTGAAGCAATAGTAGTACAATCCGATGGAAAAATTCTTTTAGGCGGGCACTTTAAGACATTTAATGCCCAGCCTTTTTCCGGTATAGTTCGTTTAAATCCTGACGGAAGTATTGACTCCAGTTTTAATATTCGAAACGGATTTGATAAATATGTCTATGCAATGGCACTCCAATCAAATCAAAAGATTATTGTTGGCGGCTCTTTTTTAAACTTTGATGGAATTTCTCAAAAGAGAATAGTTAGGTTAAATACCGATGGGAGTCTTGATGTGACGTTTGAATCTGGAACAGGTTTTAGTAAAGGAGATATTCGTTCTATTTTAGTGCAACCAGATGACCGGATTTTGATTGGAGGTGCTTTTTCAGGAACATATAAAAATGTGGTATCTTCCAGACTTATTAGATTAATGCCATCAGGCGTTATCGATAATTCCTTTACTGCGACTCTAAATAATACTCTTTTTGATATGAAATTTACTGAGGATTATAAATTGCTTGTTGGAGGTAATTTTAATTCTGTTTCTGGTATTTCTAAGCATAGAATTGCACGTTTAAAACTTTGCGTAAATACCACAGTTTGGAATGGAATATCATGGTCAAATGGTCCTCCTTCAGCGGGAAAAGATGTGTATTTTAAAGAAAATTTTCCACAATTAAGCACCACTACAATTTGTGGTTGCAATATCGATCAAGGTAAGACTGTCACCTTGTTGGCAAATAATACTCTTACAATAGATTTTGCGTATACTGGTTCTGGAACTTTGGTCTTAAAAGATGCAGCAAGTTTATATCAATCAGATGACGATATAGTAAATACTGGGATTATTCATTTAATAAGAAAAACAAAACCAGTAATTCGCTATGATATGACCTATTGGTCTTCACCCGTTGATAGGCAGACAATGAAAGATTTTTCGCCCAACACTCTTGCAGATAAATATTACTGGCATGATCCAATTTCTCGTTGGATTATAAATTACAATGGAACAATGACCATGGTCCCTGGGCAAGGTTATTGTATCAGAGCTCCACAAAATTATTCTATTACGGAGCGGCAGGTATTTGAAGGAACTTTTAAAGGTATTCCGAATAATGGTAAAATAGACGCGGAATTTAAAGTAGTAGATGGTTTTTATCTAATCGGAAACCCGTATCCCTCTGCAATAAGCGCAGATCTTTTTATAAAAGCAAATGCTTCAAAAATATATGGAGCTCTTTATTTTTGGACACATAGTACACCTCCTTCTGACGGTAAGTATTCGGCAGATGATTGCGTTGTGTATAATCTTTTAGGTGGCGTTGGAATAAGTTCTTCTTTAAATTCGGAAAACTATACCACAACTCCAGACGGAACAATAGCTTCAGGACAGGGCTTTTTTGTGCAAAGTAAAGAAGAAGGTTTTATTGAATTTAATAATAGTATGCGGATTAAAGCTCGTAACAGTTCATTTTTTAGACCTAGTATTAGTTCTAAAGCAGAAACAGAAAATGAAAAGCTTCGATTTTGGCTGAATCTTTATAATGAAAAAAATGCCTTAAAACAAATTTTATTGGGTTACGCCCGAGAAGCTTCGAATGCGATAGATTATTATGATGCCGTATCTTTCGGTTCAAATCAAGAAATTGACTTTTATAGCACTTTAGAAGATAAAAAACTAGTAATTCAAGGAAAAGCAATGCCATGGATAGAGAGTGACTCTTTTAATTTGGGATATAAAACAACCGTTAAAACTACGCTAAAATTGGAGATTGATCATCAGGATGCATTATTTAATGAAATTGATATTTTATTAGTAGATAAAAGCTTAAATAAATTTCATAATCTTTCTGAAGGACCATATCAATTTGATTCGGAAGCAGGAACTTTTAACAATCGATTTTCAATAGTTTATTCTAACAAAGCTTTAGGAAATGGAACTTTCAAGGACGATTCTAAAAGTACTTTCATATATGTCAAAAACCAAATCATAAATATTGAGTCATTTAATGAAAACATTAAAAAGATCACAATATTCGACATTTCTGGAAATGAATTGTACAAAAAAGATAAGCTTGAAACTAAAAAGGTATCTGTTCAAAATTTGCTTTCCCCTCATCAAATTTTATTAGTAAAAGTTAATTTCCAAAATGGCAAATCAACTTCAAAAAAAGTTATTTTTTAAAAATTAGAAAAAAGGTTTTTTCTTGAATTGAGCTTAAGTTATTGATTGTTAGTGATTTATTTATTGATTTAACAATTTTTTATTGTTTTATATCTTTTTTGATTTCTGAGTGTTAAAATTTGAGTTTAATATTATCAGATTAATTTTTCTGTAAACAAAATCGTACCTTGTAATAAGGTTTTGTCGATTAAATGCATATTAAATCGATAAAATACTTTTTATAAGCCTTGCCATTAAATTTGCTTGTTCAAAATACAGCTTCAACGACTTTCTTTTATCCGCCTTAAGTTTATTGTAAAAGAGTATTACTTTACTACTTGATTTTACAATTAATCTTGTTTTGAGTTTGAATTTATTTTTCAATTACTAAAATACCACAAGATGAAAAAAGATTTACTTTCTACGCTGAGTTCTTTCAGTTTTTTTACATTAGATTATCTTCACAAAAAATTAAAGTTTCTTCCAATTTTAATTCTAACAATTTTTTATAGCTCTTTTTTAGAAGCACAAACCAGAACCCATACATTTACCGCAAGCGGTACTTTACTTCTTCCTGCGGGTATGGATGTTGTTACCGTTGAAGCATGGGGTGCCGGAGGTGCTGGAGGTGGCGCACAGGTTACACCGCTAGTAGGACGAAGTGGCGGTGGTGGTGGCGGTGGTGCATACGCAAGAGGAACTCTCAATACAACAACGGTATCAAGTTTAAATGTTGTCGTTGGAGCAACTGCTACAGGAGGGGCTGGTAATGGTGCTGCTGGAGGGTCAACCTATATAAATGGATTTACAGCTTTTTTAAATGCTCCTGGAGGGCAGGGAGGAAATGGGAATACGACTACGACTTCTACTCCAACTGGTGGAAATGGTGGTGTTGGAGCCATTGGAAATCTAGCAACAGCAGTTGGAACAAATGGGACAGCAGGATCTAGTGCAGCATTAAGCGCACTTCTTTCTTCTGGTGGTGGTGGAAATGCAGGTGGTTATGGTACAGTCACTGGAGCTGGTGCTGGAGGAGCGGCTTTTAATTCTGTGATATTGACAGATCGTGTTGGAAATAATGGTACGACCAATGGAGGCGGAGGTGGGGGGGCAATGAGTTCTAATAACCCAGCTAATGGAGGAAGTGGTGCAAGAGGGCAGGCTACCATTACTTATACTTGTAAAACATATAGTTTCACTGGAATATCGGCTCCAAATATTTGCACAGGAACCACTACAGATGTACTGCTAACAGGTACAGCAGCAAGTCTGCCAACGGGTACTTATACCGTAACTTATAATGTAAGCCGACCAAATAATGTAGGACAAACAGCAACGATGACTGTGACAACTGCAGGATCTGGAAGTTTTACTGCGGCAGGGCTGATTGGCACAGGAAATAGTACTATTACAGTTACTTCTTTAGCTTCAGCAGACTGTACTTCATCTATAAGTGGAAGTAATGCTGTGACTATAATAGTTAGCGCTCCACCAACAATAACCTTAGGATCAGCTGTTGCAGTATGTGCCAGTGCCAGTGCGCAAAATACAACATTACCCTATACAGCAACTACAAACTCACCAACAAATTATAGTATTACTTGGAACGCAAGCCCTACAAATAGTTTCTTGCCAGTTACGAATGCGACTTTACCAGCAAGTCCAATAACTATTGCTGTTCCTGCTGGAACTGCTGCGGGAACATATACAGGATCATTAATAGTTAATAATGGAACTTGCGTATCAACCGCAACTAATTTTACAGTAACGGTAAATGCAATACCAACGATTACATTAGGAGCGGCCACAGCGGTATGTACAAGTTCAAGCGCACAGAATACTCCATTGCCTTATACTGCGACAACAAATTCGCCAACTACATACAGTGTTACTTGGAATGCCAGTCCAACGAATACTTTTGCAGCAGTTACAAATGCATCTCTGCCTGCAAGCCCGATTAGTATTGCAATACCAGCTAATACAGCTGCTGGAACATATACGGGGACATTAACGGTAAGAAATGCTGCAGGATGTACCTCTACAGCAAGTAATTTTACGGTTACAGTAAGCGGACCTCCAACTATTACATTAACCGGGACAACGCCAGTCTGTTTTAATGCATCAGCCCAAACTACCAATCTGAATTATACTGCGACAACAAACTCTCCCAATACGTATAGCATCACTTGGAATGCCAGTCCAACGAATAGTTTTGCAGCAGTTACAAATGCCACGTTAACCGCTAGTCCAATCAGTATTGCAGTTCCTGCCGGAACTGCTGCTGGAACATATACGGGAACTATTACTGTGAAAAATTCAGCAGGATGTACTTCTACGGGAACTAATTTTACAGTCACCGTAAATCCATTGCCGACAATATCATTAAGCGCCACTACGCCAGTGTGTATAAGTTCGAGCGCACAGAGTACAACATTGCCTTATACGGCAGTTACAAATGCACCAACTAATTATAGCATCACTTGGAATGCGAGTCCAACAAATACTTTTACAGCAGTTTCAAATGCATCTCTTCCAGCAAGTCCAATCAATATTCCAATACCTGCCAATACAGCAGCAGGAACGTATACAGGAACATTAACGGTAAGCAATGCAAACGGGTGCGTATCGACGGCAACTAATTTTACAGTAACGGTAAACGCATTGCCAACGATTACATTAGGAGCAACCACAGCGGTATGTACAAGTTCAAGCGCACAGAATACTCCATTGCCTTATACAGCGGTTACAAATTCGCCAACTACATACAGTATTATTTGGAATGCCAGTCCAACGAATGCTTTTGTCGCAGTTACAAATGCATCTCTGCCTGCAAGCCCGATTAGTATTGCAATACCTGCTAATACAGCTGCTGGAACATATACGGGGACATTAACGGTAAGAAATGCAAATGGATGTGTATCGACAGCAAGTAATTTTACGGTTACAGTAAGCGGACCTCCAACTATTACATTAACCGGGACAACGCCAGTCTGTTTTAGTGCATCAGCCCAAACTACCAATCTGAATTATACTGCGACAACAAACTCTCCCAATACCTATAGCATCACTTGGAATTCCAGTCCAACGAATAGTTTTGCAGCAGTTACAAATGCCACGTTAACCGCTAGTCCAATCAGTATTGCAGTTCCTGCCGGAACTGCTGCTGGAACATATACGGGAACTATTACTGTGAAAAATTCAGCAGGATGTACTTCTACGGGAACTAATTTTACAGTCACCGTAAATCCATTGCCGACAATATCATTAAGCGCCACTACGGCAGTATGTATAAGTTCGAGCGCACAGAGTACAACATTGCCTTATACGGCAGTTACAAATGCACCAACTAACTATAGCATCACTTGGAATGCGAGTCCAACAAATACTTTTACAGCAGTTTCAAATGCATCTCTTCCAGCAAGTCCAATCAATATTCCCATACCTGCCAATACAGCAGCAGGAATGTATACAGGAACATTAACGGTAAGCAATGCAAACGGGTGCGTATCGACGGCAACTAATTTTACAGTAACGGTAAACGCATTGCCAACGATTACATTAGGTGCAACTACCGCGGTATGTACAAATTCTGTTGCACAGAGTACGACATTGCCTTATACAGCGGTTACGAATTCGCCGACAAATTACAGCATCATTTGGAATTCGAGCCCAACTAATACTTTTGCGCCAGTTACAAATGCAAGCTTGCCAACAAGCCCAATTAACATTCCAATACCTGCAAACACAGCGCCAGGGGCATATACAGGAACAATAACGGTAAGTAATACAAATGGATGCATATCAACGGCAACCAATTTTACCGTTATCGTCAATCCATTGCCAGCAATAACATTGGGAGCCACGACCGCGGTATGTGCAAGTTCCAATCCACAGAGTACGACACTGCCATACAGTGCTTCCACAAACTCGCCAACAAATTACAGCATCACTTGGAATGCCAGTCCGACAAATACTTTTGCACCAGTTACAAATTCAAGCTTGCCTGCAGGTCCTATTACGATTCCAATACCTGCCAATACAGCAGCAGGAATTTATACAGGGACATTAACGGTAAGCAATGCAAATGGGTGTGTGTCTACAGCAGCTAATTTTACGGTTACTGTAAACGCGGTGCCAACTATCACACTTGGCACAGCAACACCGGTTTGCTTCAATGCTTCAGCTCAAACGGCAAACTTGAGTTATACCGCGACAACAAATTCACCAACGAATTATAGCATCACTTGGAATGCCAGTCCGACAAACAGTTTCTTAGCAGTTACAAATGCGACGTTAACAACTAGTCCGATTAGTATTGCTGTTCCTGCAGGAACTGCCGCAGGAACTTATACAGGAACATTGACGGTAAGCAATGCGAGTGGATGCGTATCAACGGCGAATAATTTTACAGTTACTGTGAATCCTTTGCCAACTATAACATTAGGAGCTACTGCATCAGTATGTGAAAGTTCAGTTACACAGAGTACGGCATTGCCGTATATAGCAGTTACGAATTCGCCAACAACTTACAGCATCACTTGGAATGCCAGTCCGACAAATAGTTTTGCGACAGTTACTGATGAAGCTTTAACAGCGAGTCCAATTAGTATTGCAATTCCAGCTGGAACAGCTCCTGGAACTTATACAGGAACGTTAACCGTAATGAATGCAAATGGCTGTTTGTCTGTAGATAATGTTTTTACAGTAACTATCAATGAGATTCCAACAATTACAACACCTGGAAATTTGATTTCAATTTGTCAAGATGCATCTGCACAAATTGCTTCTTTACCTTATTCTGCTACAACCGGTTCGCCAATAAACTATTCTATAGATTGGGTAACATTAAATGATCAAGCAACGACCACTTTTTCTTTTGATTCAGGAGGAGGAAATATTGATAATATTAATGTTCCAGCTGGAACAGCTGCAGGAACTTATACTGGTGTAATGACAATTTCCACATCAAATGGATGTTTGACAACACAAGCAATTTCTTTGACCATTAATACGCTTCCAACCATTAGTACAGCAGGGGCCTTTGCTTCGGTTTGTCAAAGCCCGTCAGAGCAGACGACTACATTAGCTTATAATGCTACAACTGGATCTCCAACTAGTTATGCGATTGACTGGATTACTTTAACAGACCAAGGTGCTACGCCATTTCCTTTTAGTTCTGGATCTGGAAATATTATAAATGTGATTGTACCTGCAAATACCGCTTCGGGGACTTATAACGGTATAATGACTATTACAACTTCAAACGGATGTTCAGCAACTCAAAGCGTTTCTTTAGTTGTAAACCCACTTCCGATTGCGCCTACAGCTTCAGTGACTCAATTCCCAACTTGTATAAATAATACAGGTGTTATTACAGTCACATCACCTGCATCTGGAACGGGATACACTTACAGTATTGATGGAATAGATTTTAGCAATACTTCTGGGGTATTTACAGGACTTTCTTCTGGAGGGTATAATGTACAAGTACGAAATAATGCATCAGGTTGTGAATCAGAAGCAACACCAATCATGATAAATGCTTTTGTCACTAAAGCGTGGAATGGAAGTGTTGATGCCAATTGGGGAAATCCAGCAAACTGGACACCAGCAGGCGTTCCTATTGCTTCTGATTGTGTAGATATTCCAGACGTAGGAGTTGATCCAATTATTTCGGGAACTAATGCCAGCTTTTTTGTCAGCAGATTAACGGTTCAGAACAATGGATCTCTTATTGTGCAGGGTACAAATACAATCACTGTAACAAATGAAGTCAGTGTACTTGGTAATGGAATTTTAACTTTTGAAAACAATTCAAGTTTAGTTCAAATTAACGATATAGATAATACAGGAAATATTGTCTATAAAAGAAATACAACGCCAGTAAGACGTTACGATGTTACGTATTGGTCTTCACCGGTAACTCGTGTGCCAGCTTTTACATTGCATGATTTATCGCCAAATACACTTTGGGATAAATATCATAAATTCAATTCTGCGACGGAAAAATGGATACTAATTAGTAATGGAGCAGAAGAAATGGTGAAAGGAAACGGCTACAGTATTAGATCTCCTCAATTTTATGATTTGAATTCGACTCAAATTTTCGGTGGACAATTTGTGGGGACGCCAAATAACGGAACGATTATTGGTCCGCCAGTTACAGCTGAAAAATTAGTTTTGCTAGGGAATCCATATCCTTCAGCAATTTATGCGGATCAATTTATTCATGATAATGCAGATCGCCTTTACGGCACATTGTATTTTTGGACACATAATAGTCCTCCTACTTTAATTCCAGGCACTAATACCTATACTTATACGGGTAGTGATTTTGCTTATTATAATTTATCGGGACTCACAGAGATAGGAACAATGGAGGGAACTGGAGCAACGTCTCCAGGAAATCAAAGCGAACCAGCAGGATATATTGCTGCAGGACAAGGTTTTTTTGCTAAATCCAGAACAGGACAGAATCCTGTATATACAAACTCAATGAGAGTGGCTAGTAATAATAGCCAGTTTTTTAAATCTGCAAATACAGCTCTAATTGAAAAACATCGTGTATGGTTAAATTTTACAAATACAGAAGGAGCTTTTAAACAATTACTAATCGGATATGTAACGGGAGCAACAAATTCTTTTGATTATAATTATGATGCAGTCACACTGAATGCAAATCCTTATGTTGATTTTTATAGCATTAATGAAGGGAAAAAATTGGTTATTCAAGGAAGAGCGTTGCCTTTTGTTGTGAGCGATACAATCCCTTTAGGGTATAAGTCCACTATTCCAGAAGGTAATTTTACAATTGCTATAGATCATACAGATGGAAATTTAAGTAATCAGAATATTTATCTGCAAGACAATGTAACAAATACGATTCATAATCTTAAAACAGGAGGCTATACGTTTAGGTCAGCACCGGGAACTTTTCTGAATCGTTTTGTTTTACGTTATACAAATAGTGATGATGATAAAGCACTTGGAAATGAGGATTTTGAAAATCAAAACCAAAAAATTGTTGTTTCTGTTAAGGATAAAAACATCAAACTGCAATCTATTTCTGAACAGGAAAATCTTCAAGAAGTCTCTATTTATGATGTAGGCGGTAAATTGTTATATCATAAAAAGGAAATTGGAAATAAAGATTGGATTATAAATAATTTTCAATCAGGACCGCAAATTCTATTGGTTAAGATAACTTTAGAAAATGGAAAAACAGCGTCAAGAAAAATAGTATTCAGATAAATAAAAAGCGGTTGAGTCTTTAAATTCTCAACCGCTTTTTTATTAAAGGGTACGCTGTAAATTCTGATGCGTGTCTTTAAGAGCCCTTTCGTTTTTATAGTCAATCCATTTTTGACCTTGAATTTTTCGCATCATAATATCAAAGTGACGCATAATAAAAACATTATAAGCCGCTTTGGATAAATTGACAATGTTTTTTGGAAAGGAGCGAAGGCTCATCGAAAATCCTGGCGTTAGATATTTCATATAGTGCCAATATCCTTCAGGCATATAGAGCATCTCGCCATGTTTAAGATTTGTGATATAACCTTCAACATTTTTAAGCGCTGGAAATTTTTCGTAATCCGGATTATCAAAGTCAATGTCTTCTCTTGAAATTAACGCATGAGGCACTTTATACATAAATTTCGATTGGCTTGGAGCAAAAATCATACATTGCTTTTCCCCGTGAAAATGGAAATGAAGGATGTTTGAATAGTCAATATCATAATGCATAAAAACTCTCGAATTTTCGCCTCCGAAAAATAGCATCGGCATTTGCTTCACTAATTTTAAGCCTATATCAGGCCATAAGAAGTCGTTTTTTAATGAAGGAACTTCTTTCATTAGATTGTAAAGAAAAATACGGTAATTAGTAGGCTTTTCTTCCAATAAGTCGATATAATCACTCATTTTCATTGTAGTATGCGCTTCATTAAAACCATCTTCGTGATTTACAGGTCTGTCATCATACAAAGGAACAACGGAATCTCCTGCGATTTCTTTAATATAAGATAATCTCCATTTGTTATAAGCTGGCCAATCTTCGGTCAATTCTTCGATAACAACAGGAATTTGTTTTTTTACATATTGGGAAACAAAATCTTCTTTTGAGATTTTTTTAACCCTTTCAATTTGTTTTAACTTCATTTTTCAAATAAAAAAATTGCTTATAACTCTCTGCTATAAGCAATTTAAAAATATTTCTTGAGATTTAAGATCTCTTTTGGCTAAATTTTTTGATTTGATCGATACACAAAAAGTGCATTTAAAAAGGTATGCCGTTAAATTTGGTTGCAACAAATTAAAAATTAATCTGCTGCGTATTTGTTATTCCAATACAGCATCATCATTAAAGTTACTATTACAGAAGAAGCGATTCCTTCAAATAATAAGCAGATGCAGTAAGTTGGCACTGATGGATTTCCTCCGAACATAAATGTCTCAGATAAAGTTCTGACGTAGGCATCTCCACCTCGGGCGTAACTATAAACCAATAAGCCAAAAATACTTAGTGCGACACCAACTACAGAAGTCGCCATCGCAGAAACAGCATTAGAAACAAAGTTGGTTTCCCCTTCATGAAGATTCATCTGCATTGTCCTGTTAACACCGTAGAATATAAAGAAAACGTTAAGTGTTCTCAAATAAAACAAATCTGCTAAACCTAGTACATTCATTAATAAAAAATAAATGCCAATTCCGAGGAAAATCAAAAACCCGTTGGTAATTTCTTTAGGTAATTTCATAGTGGTTATTTTTTAGAAGTTAATAGTAAATATTTGAAAAACAGTGTTCTATCAAATTTACTAAAAAAATAACTACGATGATTTAAAAACGGTAAAAACTATGCAGTCTGATCCTTTAATGAAGAGTTTATAAAAGCCAGAGAATTGATTTTATCTTGATCAAGTTGCGCTTTCAAGGCATCTACTGAGCTAAATTTTTGCTCTTCGCGAATATAATGCAATAAAGAAACCTCAATGTTCTGATCGTAAATGTCTTTGTCAAAGTTAAACAAATGAACTTCAATAGTCTGTTTTTCGCCATTGACCGTCGGATTAAAACCAATATTCATCATGCCGAAAACAGTTTCATTGTTTACAACAGCTCTCACAACATAAACACCAATTTTTGGTATTAGTTTATAATCTTCTTCAATATGGATATTTGCAGTAGGAAAACCAATGGTACGTCCAAGCTGTTTTCCTTTTACAATGGTTCCGTTCAAGAAATAGCTATAACCTAAATATTCATTGGCCAAAGCCATGTTGCCTTCATTTAAAGCTTTTCTGATTTTGGTTGAACTAACTGAAACATCTTGAATTTCTTCAGCCGAAATTTGCTCTACCTCAAATCCATATTCGATTCCAAAAGCAATTAAATCGTCAATATTTGCTGTTCTATTGCGGCCAAAACGATGATCATGTCCAATAATAATTTTTTGAATCTGAAATTTCTCTACTAAAATGGTACGAACGAATTCCTCAGCGGTTAATCTTGAAAAACTTTCGTTAAAAGGATGAACAACTAGATTTTCTATTCCAGTTGCTTCCAAAAGTTTTATTTTTTCATCAATGGTATTAAGTAATCTTATTTCAGACTTTTCCTGAAGAACCATTCGCGGGTGCGGAAAAAAGGTCAGAACTAGGCTTTCATATTTTCCATTTTCAGTATTCTGAGTAATTCGTTCCAGAATTTTTTTATGACCAATATGCACGCCATCAAAGGTACCAAGAGTTAAAATTGTTTTCTTGGTTGACTGAAAATCGTTTATAGAATGAAAGAGCTTCAAAACAAATTATTTAAGATGCTGCAAATTTATACTATTCTCTTTTAAATTTAATACAATGCCAAATCGATTTTTAACAGATAATATATCTTTTTGTAAAATATGCCGACTCGTCGATTAAAAACAATAATTGTCGTGTAGATAATATAATTTCAAATTAATTAAAGTAATTTTGATTATTATATTTTAATAGTATGAAAAAACAACTACTTTGTATACTTTTAATTTTCTGTTCTGTAGCAATTAAAGCACAAGACGTTTTATGGCAGAAAGTAACTAATTCATCGCTTTCACGAAGAGCTGATGGCACAAGTTCCAATAAATTATACTATAAATTAAATACAAGTCTTCTCAGCTCAAAGTTAGCTTCGGCATCCAATAAAACAGCAAAAAACACAACGTCAGAAATCACTATTCCGAATACTGATGGCATTTTGGAACGTTTTTCTATTTGGGAATCTTCTAATTTTGATCCCGAATTACAAGCAAAATATCCAGAAATCAGATCTTATGAAGGTCGAGGAATAGATGATAAAAATGCTAAAATACATTTTAGTGTTGCTCCAATTGGCGTACAGACCATGGTTTTTAGAACAGCAAAACCAACTGAATATATTGAGCAAAACCCAGAAAATAAATCTGAATATGTTTTGTTTAAATCGACAGACAACGCAACATCAAAAATGTTGTTGGACTGTAAAACAACCAATCTTGTTTCTGTCAATAAAACGGCAACAACCGCAAAAACAGCTTCTAATGCCAAACAATTTAAAACACTTCGATTGGCATTATCTTGTACAGGGGAATACACAGCTTATTTTGGCGGAACAAAAGCAGGAGCTTTAGCCGGAATGAATGCCACTTTAACTAGAGTAAATGGTATTTTTAATCGAGATCTTGCTGTACAATTAATTTTAATTGCAAACAATGATGCTGTTATTTATACAAATGCTTCTACAGATCCTTACTCGATTGCATCGGTAGGTGCAGCAGATGGTGGGCCTTGGGCTAAGGAAGTGCAGACCACATTAACCAATGTTATAGGTGAGGCCAATTATGACATAGGTCATTTGTTTGGAGCTTCTGGCGGAGGAGGAAATGCGGGTTGTATAGGTTGTATATGTGATAGTCCAACTCCAAGCCAACCAATAGGAAAAGGTAGTGCGTTTACATCTCCAGCAGATGCAAAACCGCAAGGTGATAATTTTGATATAGATTTTGTGGCACACGAAATGGGACATCAGCTTGGAGGCACACATACTTTTTCTTTCCAAAATGAAGGTTATGGAGCATGTTATGAACCTGGAAGCGGTTCAACTATTATGGGATATGCAGGTGTAACACAAGGTTATAATATACAAGATCATTCAGATGATTATTTTTCTTACGCCAGTATTAGTCAAATACAGAATAATCTAGCAGGAAAAACTTGTCCCGTGTCTATACCTATAGCTGATAATAATCCGCCTGTAATAAATGCAGGATTAGATTATACGATTCCAATCAATACGCCATTTATTTTAACAGGAACAGGTTCAGATCCTGAAGGAAATTCAATAACGTATACATGGGAGCAATTTGATAGTGCAACAACAGCTTTTGCTGGTAATAGTTTTGCCTCTGCAACAAAACCAGATGGACCAATGTTTAGGTCTTTTTCTCCGACAGCATCACCAGTTCGCTACATGCCAGCTTTAAGTTCTGTATTAAATAATCAGTTAACGACAACTTGGGAGTCTGTTTCTTCTATTGCAAAGACAATGAATTTTACTTTGACAGGAAGAGACAATGCGGCAGCAGGAAAAGGACAGACAAATACAGATGCAATGGTTGTGACTGTCAGTGCAGCGGCTGGACCATTTGCAGTAACTTCACAAGCTGATGATAATCTCGGGTGGGCAAAAGGGTCTGCACAAACAATTAATTGGAGTGTAAATAACACTAATACACTACCAGGTTCGTCAAATGTAAATATCAAATTATCAGTAGATGGCGGATTAACATTTCCAATAATCTTAGCTACTAATACTCCAAATGATGGTTCTGAAACGATATTGGTTCCAGAAATTGACGCTTCTACAAATTGCAGACTTTTGGTAGAGCCAGTTGGCAATATTTATTATGCTATAAATTCCAAACCATTTGCTTTAGGATATAAGGTTTCGACCTCTTGCGCGTCATATAATTTTGGTGGTGGTTATTCAACAGGCGATAATGTAAATGTGAATAAAACAGTTTCTGTGCCTACTTCATCTGGAACTATTTCAGATGTCAATGTTTCAGTAAATGTAACGCATGCGAGATTTTCAGATTTGACTATGCAAATCATAAGCCCGAGCGGCACAGTGGTGACTTTGTTTAATAAAAACTGCGGAAGTACAAATTCAACTTTTGCTTTGCAGTTTGATGATAGCGGAGCTGCTTTGAACTGTAATACAACTACTAGCCAGATTGTGATCCCTTCAACTGCTCTAAGTGCTTTTAATGGGGAAAATCCACAAGGAAATTGGACTTTTAGAGTTCTTGATGATACTGTGGGAGCTCTTGGAACAATAAATTCTGCGTCAGTAAATATCTGTTCTAAAACCTATACATTAGGAAATGACGATTTTGAGAATGCTGATTTCGTTGCATACCCAAATCCAAACAAAGGAACTTTTACAGTGCAATTTGATAGAGATTCGGTGAGCGAGATTAAAGTTTACGTAAATGATATTAATGGAAAATATGTTTACAATAGAACTTTCCAAGGTTCAGGATATTTTATTCAAGATATTCAGTTGCCAGATGTGCCTTCAGGTCTTTATTTTGTAACAGTTACTGATGGTAACAGAAAAGAAGTAAAAAAAATATTGGTGAATTAATTTTTGAGTTTTAAAGGTTAATGCGCCATTGCCATACAGAGTATGCTAATCTTAGCGCGAGGTATTTTTAGTAACGCTTTTGAGCATGCTTCAAGTGTTGCACCTGTTGTAAGCACATCGTCAACAATTAAAAAATGTTTGTTGTGATCAGATTCGGTGAATTTGACATCAAAAATGTTTTCAATATTTTCAGATCTTCCCAAAAGGTTTTTCTTGGATTGCGTTTTGGTATATAATTTTCGGATTAGAATATTTTCTGCAAAAGGAATTTCAAAACCCAATGCAATTGCTTTTCCAAAAGTTGTAACCTGATTATAACCTCGTTCCTTAAATTTTCTTTTATGCAGCGGAACGGGAATTACAGCATCAAAAGGAATTTCTAATTGAAGTTCCTTTAGATCTTCTGCATACCAATTTCCTAAAACGGTTCCAATTTCCTGATGACCTTTGTATTTTAAATTATGAATTAATTCTTGAACGATTCCTTTTTTATTGAAATACAAAAAAGCTGATGCAAATTGAATGTCAATTTTACCGTAAAACTTTTTGACAGCTTCGTTTTTAGGATTTAAATGATATTGTGTTAGAGGCATTTCATGTCGGCAGACGGTGCAGAAAACGGTTTCATTTTGAAGCAAAAGTGAATGGCATCCGCTGCAGACTTTAGGGAAAAATAGATTTATTAGATAATTAATCACAAAAAGAGAGATTTTATTTACAAAAGTAACAAAATCAAAGCTTCAATCTTTATAATTTTTCTTTTTTATATAGCTAGTTTTTATATTTTTGCATCACTATGGCAAAACAAGAAGATATATTTAAGAATGTGGTTTCGCACGCAAAAGAGTACGGATTTATTTTTCCGTCAAGCGAAGTTTACGATGGTTTAAGTGCTGTATATGATTACGCACAAAACGGTGTCGAATTAAAAAAGAATATCCGTGAATATTGGTGGAAATCAATGGTTCAGATGAATGAAAATATTGTCGGCCTTGATGCTGCGATATTGATGCATCCAACAACTTGGAAAGCTTCTGGTCACGTTGATGCTTTCAATGATCCATTAATTGATAATAAAGATTCTAAAAAGAGATATAGAGCTGACGTTTTGGTTGAAGATTTTGCTGAAAAAATTCACCAAAAAGCTCAAAAAGAAATCGAAAAAGCAAAAGCTCGTTTTGGCGATGCATTCAACGAACAAGAGTTTGTTACTACAAACTCTCGTGTAATTGAATATTTAGCTAAAGAAAAAGAAATCAGAGAGCGTTTAGGACGTTCTTTGGGAGCTGGAGATTTAGCTGACGTTAAAGCTTTAATCGAAGAACTTGAAATTGCTGATCCTGAAACTGGTTCTAAAAACTGGACAGAAGTAAAACAATTCAACTTGATGTTCGGAACTAAATTGGGGGCATCTGCAGAAAATGCAATGGATTTATATTTACGTCCAGAAACGGCTCAAGGTATTTTTGTGAACTTCTTAAACGTTCAGAAATCGGGCCGTATGAAAGTTCCGTTCGGAATCGCTCAAACGGGTAAAGCGTTCAGAAATGAAATTGTGGCAAGACAATTTATTTTCCGTATGCGTGAGTTCGAACAAATGGAAATGCAATTCTTTGTTCGTCCAGGAGAAGAAATGCAATGGTACGAGCACTGGAAAGCAACTCGTTTAAAATGGCACTTATCTTTAGGGTTAGGACAGGAAAATTATCGTTTTCATGATCACGAGAAATTAGCGCACTACGCAAATGCAGCGGCTGATATCGAATTTAATTTCCCATTTGGATTTAAAGAATTGGAAGGAATTCACTCTCGTACAGATTTCGACTTAAAAGCACACGAAGAATATTCCGGAAGAAAATTACAATATTTTGATCCTGAATTAAATGAAAACTACGTTCCTTACGTAGTAGAAACTTCTGTTGGTTTAGATCGTATGTTCTTGGCTGTATTTGCTACTTCATTAAAAGAAGAAACATTAGAAGACGGTTCTACAAGAACAGTTCTAAAATTACCGGCAGTTTTAGCGCCAACTAAAGCGGCAGTATTGCCATTAGTTAAAAAAGATGGTTTGCCAGAAGTTTCAAGAAAAATCATAGAAGATTTGAAATGGGATTTCAATGTGGCTTACGATGAAAAAGATGCTGTAGGACGCCGTTACAGAAGACAAGATGCTTTAGGAACGCCTTTCTGTATCACAGTAGATCATCAAACGCTTGAAGACGAAACGGTAACGATTCGTCATAGAGATACCATGAAACAAGATCGTGTAAAAATTACTGAATTAAGAGGTATTATCGAAAATGAAGTTTCGATGAAAAACTGGTTAATGAAGATGTAATCTTTACAGTTTATTATAGAAATCCCAAATTCTGTCCCAAAGCTTCGGGAGAGTTTGGGATTTCTTTTTTTAAATAAGTATTTTATCGGCTTTTTTTGCATTTCATCCTTATGTATTAACATTTTGGATTAATGTACTAACAATGAGATGTTTAAAATATTTAAATCCGTAATTTTAAATTTATATTACTGCAAAGAGCAATTTTTTTCTTCATATAGCAAATCAAAAGTGTTTTTTTTATTATGATTGCGCAGTGAGAAAACCAACAAGACCCGAAATTGAAAAAGTATTCGTATATTATAATTGATGATGTTGCTGAGAGTATTTTGAAAACCCAAACAACCGCTTCAGGTTTTTCAGAATTATCTTTTGCGGGATCGGCATCAAATTTCCAGGACGGTTTAAACTTGGTTTTAGAACACAAACCCGATTTGATTTTTCTAGAAATCGAACCTGAAAATCTTTCAAGTCATTTGTCTCTGACTTTCGTTAGCGAATTGCACCGTTTCTTTCAGGAGATCCCAAAAATTATTATTACTACAAATAAGAAAGATAAAGCGTTTGATGCTATTCAATACGGCGTGTTTGATTATCTTTTAAAACCTATTGTACATATTGATTTGCTAAAAACCGTTTTGAAGCTTAAAAAAGCAAATTTTGAGGTAAAAACAGTAGGTTCAACTGAAGAACAGACTTCAATTGTAATTGACAATGTAAATAACGTAACGATTCCTCAAAATATCCAAAGACCATTAACCATTTGCATAAAATCTTATGGTGATTATCGATATTTAAATGCTGACGATATTTGTTATTTTCAAGCCGACAATAATTCTACGGATATTTATTTAAACACTGGCGAAATGATTACGGCCTTCAAAACTTTAAAACATTTTGAGAGTGTTTTGACGTATCCTTTTATCCGTATTCACAATAGTTATGTAATTAATCGAAACTATATTTCGAGGATTCATAGCGGAAACTCAATCTGTTACATAAAAAACTCCACAAAAAAGATTCCTTTTTCTAAAACCTATAAAGCAAATGTTGAGCAGATTATTGCCGATTTTGCTGCAGGAAATTACCTAGAAGTCTAAAAATTAGACAATTACATTAATTTGCTACTCATTGACTATCAATTGGGTACGATTTACCACAAACCTAATTTTTTGTATAAATTTTTTTTCATTCTGGTATTAGTTTTACACTCTGATTCGCAAGCAAACGGCGGATCATCTCCAAAAATTAATACAAACATTAAAACCTCAGGTCATGAAAAAAACAGCTTTAACAATCGGATTATTTTCTTTAGTAGTAGTAGCAACTTCTTTTGCGTCAACAGAAGTTCCAACATATTTAGCAGCAAACGATTCTATTAAAGTTTTACCAGTAGATGGTACGACGACAACTGGTGGTGGTGCAGCAGGTGGAGTTATTAAAAAACACGATTTTCATGGAGCTGCTGAATCATTCCAAAAAAATAGCAATGCAAACTTTGCAAGTGTTAATCAAGCTTTCGGACACGATAAAAAAGTAGATTAAAAGAAATAAAGAAATATATAAAATTAAAGCTGTCAATTTTTGACAGCTTTTTTTGTGTCTATAGTTTTACTATTTTTGATAAAATTCAAAGGCACAATTGAAGAAACTAAAAAAAATACTGCTGTTTTTATTCTTTGTTATATTGGCATGTACCAAGAAAGCAGGAAACTTAGAGATGACTTCTTCTAAAGACAGCCTTCCTGCTTATCTTACTTTAGCAAATGAGGATAATCTGCCTTTACACATTAAACAAAAATACGCTCAGAAAGCATTAAGTATTATTTTAGAACAAAAAGATGATTCGCTTAATAAAGTAAATCTTTTTAAGGTTGCTAATCGATATTACAATATGAGCGATTGGAAAGCCTATCTTAAAACAACTAAATTAATTTTAGAAAGGGCTCGGGTATCAAAGGATTCGGTACATATGGCAAAAGCCTATATATATTTAGGTGATTACTATTTGTCGCAATCTATTTCTGATAGTGCTTTTTTGAATTATTATAAAGCCGAAAAAACATATCAGAGAATTAATGATCAATTAAATTTGGTTAAGACTTTTTTAAATAAAGCGAATCTGCAATACAACGAAGGTGATTTTTTTGAAAGTGAAATAACCGTCTTTAAAGCTTTGAGTATTTTAAAATTAAAGAAAGATGTCAATGAATTGCTTTATGAAAGCTATAATTTGTTAGGTATTTTGTATAATGAAAGAGAAGAGTTTGCCAAAGCTTTAGAGTTTCAGAATAAAGCCTTGAATATATTGGATGACAAAAAAATCCCCTCAGATTTTCAATATAAAGCAGCATCTTTAAATAACTTGGGCTACATATATATGCGCATGGGGAATTATAAACGTGCCAAAGTTTTTTTTGAAAGGGGACTCCAAGAAAAAAATCTTTTTGTAGATAGATCAAGTTTATATGCAATTTTACTTGATAATTTAGGATATGCTAAGTTGAAACTAAATGATCCTAATAAGATGCCTGAGCTTTTTTATGAATCTCTAAAAATTAGAGATAGCCTTGATCTTAATTCTGGAATGGTATCAAGTAAAATACACTTGTCAGAGTATTATGCCTTAAAAAAAGATACCTTTAGAGCGATTCAATTTTCAAAACAAGCTCTGACATTATCGCGTACATCTACAAGGATTGTAAATACTTTAGAAGCTCTCAAACAAATCGCAGCAGTTGATCCCAAAAATGCTTCTCAATATTCGAAAGAATATATTGCTCTTAACGAAAAAATGTTAAAAGCAGAACGTAAAATGGGAGAAAAATTCTCTCGCATCGAATATGAAACCAACGAAATTAAAGATCAAAATTCTAGTCTTCAGGAAAAAAATAAAACCTTGATTTATGTATTTAGTATTTGTACATTACTCGGATTGTTTTTTTATGTTTACAAAACACAGCAGGCCAAAAATCGAGAACTACTTTTTAAACAACAACAACAGATTGCAAACGAAGATATTTATAATCTAATGATTTCGCAACAGAATGAAATTGAGCTTACGCGAATAAAAGAAAAGAAGAAAGTTGCCCAAGAGTTACACGATGGTGTTTTAGGGCGTATGTTCGGTATTAGGATAAGTTTGGATAGTTTGGATAAGTTAGATGAATCTGAGGCTATTTCTAAAAGAAAAAAATATCTTGACGAATTGAAAAATGTTGAACAGGATATTCGGGAAATTTCGCATGACTTAAATAGAGAAAAATCAGAATTAATTAATAATTTTGTTTCTATTTTGAATAAACTATTTGAAGATCAGAAGAATACGTATAGTTCTAAATTGATTACTGTTTTTGATCCTGAAATTAAATGGGATTTAATAAGCAACATCGTAAAAATCAATTTGTATAGAATAGTTCAAGAAGGGCTCCAGAATTGTAACAAATATGCTAAGGCTGATATTATTAGAGTAGAGTTTAAAAACGAAAATGATAATTTAGTTTTAACCATCGAGGATGACGGAATTGGATTTAATACCAATAAAACTAAAAACGGAATTGGTCTTAATAATATAGAATATAGAGCCACAGAGTGTAAGGGAACAGTTACGATAAAATCTGCCAAAGGAGAAGGAACAATTCTCACCATAAAAGTCCCATTAGAGCCAAATAATAACCTTCATAATGACATTTGATTTACCAGCCTCAGCTCCACAATTAGTTAAAAAGAATATTTTAATAGTAGATGACCATCCATTTATTATTGAAGGGTATAAGAATGCTATAACTCGTTATAATCCAAAACAATATGATTTTTTAATTTCGCAGGCACACGATTGTAGATCCGGTTATGATATAATTGAAAATAATAACAATACTGATTTTGATATCGCTTTTTTGGATATTAGCATGCCTCCTTATGAGGAAAAAGAGATTTTTTCTGGTGAAGATCTAGCTAAGCTGATTTTGAAAAAGATGCCTTCATGCAAGATTATTCTGTTGACGATGTATACCGAATTGCTGAAAATTAAAACCATTATCAGAACCATTCAGCCCAACGGATTGATCATTAAAAACGACCTTACTTTTGACGAATTGCTTTTGGCTTTTGATAAAGTAATGAAAAATGAAAAATATTACAGCCAGTCGGTTGTAAAGATGCTGAATCAATCAACGCATAATGCAATTGAAATTGATCAATACGATAAACAGATATTAATTCATTTAGATAAAGGAACCCCAATTCATGAAGTGTTGCAAAATATTCCAATTTCTTTAAATGCCATCGTGAAACGAAAAAAACATTTAATGGAATTGCTAAAAATAAAAAGCGGTTCTGATCACGACTTGGTAAAAGAAGCGAAAAGCAAAGGGCTTTTTTAAAATTTTAGATTTCAGATTTTAGAGTTTTAAAGTGAAATATAATGACACAAAAAAACACCTAATGGATTTTAAACCTATTAGGTGTTTTTTATTGTTACTGAATACTGAGACTGAATACTTAAATTACTCGCTCAAAGCATCCCATCCGCGAGCTTTTAAGGCAATTTTTGTATTCGCACGGGTTACAAGATGGATTCCTTCATTTTCTTCCGTCATATGTCCGATAACAGAGAAATTCGGATTTCCCTTTATTTTGTCGAAATCATTAATATCAATCGTAAATAAAAGTTCATAATCTTCTCCACCATTTATGGCAACCGTTGTACTGTCGATATTAAATTCTTCGCAAGTAGAAATAAACTGAGGATCCAAAGGCAGTTTGTCTTCATATAAATTACAACCTACTTTAGATTGTTTGCAGATATGCATAATCTCAGAAGATAATCCGTCTGAGATATCAATCATTGCGTTTGGTTTTATATCTAAAGCATGAAGCAAGGTGCGAACATCTTTTCGCGCTTCAGGTTTCAATTGGCGTTCTACCAAATAAGTATAAGGATCTAAATCGGGCTGATTGTTCGGATTAACCTGAAAAACTTGTTTTTCACGTTCTAAAACCTGCAATCCCATATACGCAGCGCCAAGATCACCGGTTACAACTAATAAATCAGTTTTTTTAGCTCCATTTCTATAAACCAATTCATTTTCATCAGCTTCTCCAATGGCAGTTATGCTGATGATTAATCCTTTTTGAGATGAGGTTGTATCTCCACCAATAACATCCACTTTATATTCTTTTGCGGCAAGTGTAATTCCTGCAAACAACTCTTCTAGAGCTTCAAGCGGAAAACGATTAGAAACGGCAACCGAAACCGTAATTTGAGTCGGTTTTGCATTCATCGCGCAAATGTCAGAAACGTTTACTACAACGGCTTTGTATCCTAAATGTTTCAGTGGCATGTAAGCCAAATCAAAATGAACTCCTTCAATTAATAAATCGGTTGAAACTACTACTTTTTTATCTTTAAAATCAAGAACAGCTGCGTCATCGCCAATACTTTTTAAAGTAGATTCCTGAGTAATGTCAAAATGTTTAGTTAAATGGTCAATTAAACCAAATTCGCCCAATTGAGCTATACTAGTTCTCTGCTGATTTTTATCTTCAATCATTTCTGTTAAGTTCCAAAGTTATTAAGGCGCAAAGGTACAAAGGATTTTTCTTTTTAAGTAACAAAGACACAAAGGTTCAGAGTTGCAAAGTTTTTTATAAACGAATTTTCCGTAGAGACACACCGCAGTGCATCTCCCTTGTGTATAAATTTGGGTGTAGATTTCCGATGTGTTAAACGCATTGCGGTGCGTCTAAAATGTGCTGAATAATATTTTTTTAAAATATTTTTTTGCTGCTGACAAACTGTTGTCACCAGCCCATTTTACTTTTGAAGTATTAAAAATATTTAAACTTTAAAACCATGAAAACATTAGAAGCACAAGTTATTACTTCAGAAGATTTATTGAAACACTGGCAAGGGCACAGAGCACTTACACGTCGTTTAATTGAGATTTTCCCAGAGAAAGATTTCTTCGAATTTTCAATTGGAGGGATGAGACCTTTCTCAAAATTAGTGGATGAGCTTTTGGCTATTGCGGTTCCAGGTTTAAAAGGAATTGTAACGAAAGAAACTGCACCATTTTCAGAAGGAACAGAAAAACTGATCTTTAAAGCGCAATATCTTGAAAAATGGGATGAAGCTACAGAAGAAATCAATAAATATTGGGAACAATTATCAGTTGAAGATTTTAGCGAAACCTTTAATCTTTTTGGGCAATATGAATTTCCTGTAATTCAGAATATCTTATACTTTATCGATAATGAAGTGCATCACCGTGGACAAGCTTATGTGTATTTAAGAGCTTTAAATATCGAACCGCCATTTTTCTGGGAAAGATAATTGATAATTTTTTACTATCTTAATATCACATTCTAAAAACCACTGCTATGAGTTTAAAAAAGATAATGTCCAATTTTGCAGATTACAATTTATGGGTAAACCAGCAATTTGTAAACTGGCTTTCGCCAAAAGCTGATGAATTGCTTTATGCAGAAGTTCAATCAAGTTTTCCGACTATCATGAAAACGTTGGATCATATCTGGTCTACAGAAGAATATTGGTTTTCTGTAATCTCTGAAAATGATATGATAGAAAAAAAGCCTGAAAACGAATTGTCAAAAGATGAAATATTTGAAGGATTGCTCAATTCATCTACAAGATTGAAACATCTTATCAATTCATTGTCAGAAGAAGATTTGATGAAAGAAGTTAAAATTACCAATCCGTGGTTTGAGTGCGAATTGCCTGTTTCAGATTATCTGCTGCAGGTTATAAATCACGGAACTTATCACAGAGGACAAATTGTAACCATGGGAAGAAATATCGGAATTACAGATGCTTCCAACACCGATTACAATTTTTATAATGTAATTAAGGCCCAATAAAAAAACTCCCAAGAGAATTTCAAATTCTTTTGGGAGTTTTTTATAATAGTCTTTTTTTATTGATTTCGATTAAATTTAAAACTTTAGTTTTTAATATTTCAGGTTCCAAAATTTCAGCATAATCGCCAAACATTAAAAACCAGCGAGGAAAACCATTTTCGATATCACGGCAGAGAAAAGTCATTTCTAATTTATCTCCAACTTCTTTTTCAGAAACAAAACCATGATATTTTCTATCGAAAGCTAGATAACGGGCAATTTTCTTTTCTACCAGAAGGCGGACTTTTGTAGTTGGAACTGTTTCTGTTTTGTTCAAATACGTTTCCAAAGAATCGTGTTCGATTGTAAAATCTAAATCTGTTTTTTTTAGGTTTTGAATTCTGTCTGCCCTAAACTGTCTGTAATCTTTTCTCAAGTGACAGAAACCAAGAAAATACCAATTGTTATTATCATGAAAAATGCCAACTGGTTCCAAATTACGCTCAGTTAATTCATCTTTCCCAAAGGTTTTATAAGAAAGTGAAATCTGTTTCTTCTCAGCAATACTTTCAAACAAAACCGATAGAGTATTTGGCGAATTATCATTAAACATTGGTTCTGCATCCTGCATTACAATTCTAGATTCGATGTTTGAAAGATAATCTTTGTCATTACTTCTCAAAACCGATTTCAATTTGTACATCGCCGAAGCATAATGTGTTCCCAAAGAAGGATCGGTAAACTTCTTCATCAGTTTTTCAGCAGCAATAAAACTGCTGACTTCTTCGCGAGTAAACATCACGGGAGGAAGACGATAACCATCCATCAGAGCATAACCAACTCCAGCTTCACTATAAATTGGAACGCCAGAGGCTTCCAGAGTTCTGATGTCTCGATAGATTGTCCTCAAACTGCATTCAAAACGATCGGCTAATTCTTGTGCTTTGACAATCTTTTTAGATTGCAATTGTATGAGAATAGCAACAATTCGGTCAAATCGCTTTGGGGTTTCGTCGAGCATTTGTTTTTTAAGATTCTAAGGTTCTGAGTTACTGAGATTTTAAGTCTTTTTGCTGATGCAAAGATTCAAAGATACAAATGTAAAAACTAAAGAGAATAAAAAAAAGCTGTTCCAAATTGAAACAGCTTTCTATCATAAATCGAAAAAAAAAAATTAAAATCTATACAAAACTCCAAATTGAGGCTGGTCGAAAATATTTTCAAATAAGTTGATGTTTAATTGAAAAGTATCAGACGATGGGCCATTTTCTGGAGAAACGCTGTTGTAAGCCAAAACATTTGCAAGGACAAAAGTAACGGCAATATTTTTGGTTACAAAATAGTTCAAACCGACATTAATATCAGCTGTTAAGCTATTGTCTGTATCGCTGCCAACTTGTGGTATTTCGGTTTTGTTTCTTCCATACCCTAAACCAAGTTCGGCATACGTTTTAAAACGTTTTTTATCTAATTCTAAGAAATAGTAACGAGCAAAAGCTCCAACTCCAAAAACATTCGTTTTTACTTGAGTAGTTTCTACTTTGTTACTTGAGTAGTTTAGTTTAGCTCCAACAGCAAATTTATCATTTAGCAAATAGCCAAACTTTGGGCTAAAGCCATAATAGTCTGCGTCGCCGCCTGTACTAATTTTGATAGATCCTTCTAAAAACATATCACCTTTTTGAAAAGTGATGCCTTTTGCAGAATTCATTTCTGAATCAACTTGGTCTTGTTGAGCATTTGCAAAACAGAATGTGAATAGTGCTAAAATAACAGAAAATTTGGTTTTCATAGTCTTGTAATGTTAAAGTTGTAAGATTAAAAATACATTTTCTGTGTTAAAAAGGCTTTCGATTTGTTCGAATGAGTTAATATTGGATTTTTCGAGTTAATAATCTGTCGTATTTGTAAGTTTTGACGTTGTAATTTTTAAACTTTGAACAATAAAAAACCCGATAACACAAGTCATCGGGTCTAATCTATATTCTTTGTTCTTTACTCTTTTTATCTAAAAAGAAAATCTAGTCATTCAATTTTAAAACAGCCATAAATGCTTCTTGCGGAATCTCAACGTTTCCTACTTGACGCATACGTTTTTTACCTTTTTTCTGTTTTTCAAGAAGTTTACGCTTACGCGAAATATCTCCACCGTAACATTTTGCAGTAACGTCTTTACGAAGTGCTTTAATAGTTTCACGAGCGATAATCTTAGCTCCAATTGCCGCTTGAATCGGAATGTCGAATTGCTGTCTTGGGATAAGTTCACGCAGTTTTTCGGTCATTTTTTTACCGATGTTGTAAGCGTTATCTTCGTGAATCAATGCAGAAAGCGCATCAACGGTTTGAGCATTCAAAAGAACGTCAAGTTTAACCAATTTCGAAGTTCTCATTCCAATTGGAGAATAATCAAAAGAAGCGTAACCTTTAGAAACTGTTTTTAAACGATCGTAGAAATCGAATACAATTTCGGCCAATGGCATATCAAAATTCAACTCAACACGTTCTGTTGTTAAATACGTTTGGTTGGTGATTAAACCACGTTTTTCAATACATAAACTCATTACGTTTCCAACGAAATCGGCTTTTGTAATGATGGTAGCTTTAATAAAAGGCTCTTCAACTCTATCCAATTTTGACGGCTCTGGTAAATCTGATGGATTGTTTACAACGATTGGCGTTTCTGGATGTTTCTTAGTATACGCTAAGTACGAAACGTTAGGAACCGTAGTAATTACAGTCATATCAAACTCACGTTCTAAACGTTCTTGGATAATTTCCATGTGAAGCATTCCTAAGAATCCGCAACGGAAACCGAATCCTAATGCCGCAGAACTTTCAGGAGTAAATACTAATGAAGCGTCATTTAACTGTAATTTTTCCATTGAAGAACGCAAATCCTCGTAATCTTCTGTATCAACAGGATAAATACCTGCGAATACCATTGGTTTTACATCCTCAAAACCAGCAACCATATTCGTTGTCGGAACTTTTGCATCTGTAATCGTATCACCAACTTTTACTTCACGAGCTTCTTTAATTCCAGAAATCAAATATCCAACGTCTCCTGCCGAAACTACATTTTTAGGAACTTGGTTTAATTTTAAAGTTCCAATTTCGTCAGCAAAATATTCATTATCTGTTGCCATGAATTTAATTTTCTGGCCTTTTTTGATTTCCCCATTTACAACTCTAAAGATTACTTCAATTCCACGGAACGGATTGTAAACTGAGTCAAAAATTAAAGCTTGCAATGGTTCTTCTGGATCTCCCTTTGGAGCAGGGATTTTTTCGATAATGGCTGCTAAAATATTTTCAACGCCAAAACCTGTTTTTCCTGAAGCATGGATAATATCTTCCAATTTACAACCAAGTAAATCGATAATATCATCACTAACTTCTTCAGGGTTTGCACTTGGTAAATCAACTTTATTTAAAACCGGAATGATTTCTAAGTCGTTCTCAAGCGCTAAATATAAGTTTGAAATCGTTTGTGCTTGAATACTTTGTGCCGCATCAACAATCAATAAAGCGCCTTCACAGGCAGCGATAGATCTAGAAACTTCATACGAAAAGTCTACGTGGCCAGGAGTATCAATTAGGTTTAAGATATATTCCTCGCCTTTGTATTTGTATTCCATCTGAATGGCATGACTCTTAATGGTAATTCCACGCTCGCGTTCCAAGTCCATGTTGTCAAGCAATTGTGCTTTTTCTTCACGAGCAGAAACGGTTTGTGTAGCACTTAGTAATCGGTCTGCTAATGTACTCTTACCGTGGTCAATGTGTGCAATAATGCAAAAATTACGTATCTTCTTCATTTTTATATATCGGTTCTCTAATCGATTTTAAGTCTTTTTTTGGGAATAATCTGCCTCAAAGCAATTACTTTAAAGCATGTTATTAAGGCGCAAAGATAGCGCAAAGTTTTGGATTCTGGAATGCTGATCTTCGATAGTTGAAAGATGTGAATTAAAATTGGCGTTAAAATTCAAAATTAAATCCTTTTTCAGTTAATTTTTTGTACATCTCATCATCAAATTTATAAAGTTTAGCAGCTCTGTGCGAAACGTCTTTTTGTTTTTCATCTAATGCTGTGAGCAGTTTCATGTGAAGAATTTTTCGTCTGAAATTAGATTTATCCAATTCAATTCCAAGAATTTCTTCGTACAAATGCATGAGCTGCAATAAAGTAAATTTTTCTGGAAGAAGATTAAAACCAATTGGAGCCTGACGCACACGGTTTCTGAGCTGTAATAAACTGAAATTTAAAATTTCATTGTGGTCAAAGATCAACTCAGGAATATCTTTTATTTTATACCATTTGGCTTCGATAACTCTCAAACTGGCTTTAATATTATAATCTTCACGATTCACCAAAGTGTAATAGCCAATCGTTACAACACGTCTTTCTGGAACACGTTTTGGATTTGTGAATGCTTTTAGCTGTTCTAGATAAATATTTTCAAGTCCTGTAAGTTCTTGCAAAATACGTTGCGCAGCATCATCGGCACTTTCATCCAGCTGAAGCCATCCGCCAAGAAGCCCCCATTTGCCTTTACTTTCACCTTGAGCGTGCTGAACCAAGAGAACTTCGAGGCTCTCTTTGTTAAATCCGAAGAAAACACAGTCAATTGTGATTCCCTCTACGGCTGGTTTGTGATGATGATTAGTTATTTCTGCCAATGTATTGTTGTCGTAATTATTGTTTATTGAAAATTAGAATACAAAATTAAATCCCTTTTCAGTTAATTGATCATAAATTTCTGGATCAAATTTGTATAGCTGAGCTGCTCTATGTGAAACATCTTGCTGTTTTTCGTCTAATGCCACCAAGAGTTTCATGTGCAGAATTTTTCGTCTGAAATTGGGCTTATCCATTTCGATTCCTAAAATTTCTTCATAAAGTTGCATCAATTGCAATAAAGTGAATTTTTCAGGAAGCAAATTAAATCCAATTGGGGCTTGACGAACCCTGTTTCGAAGGTGTTTTAAACTGTAATCTAAAATCTCATTATGGTCGTAAATCAAATCTGGAATTTCATTGATTTTATACCATTGCGCATCAGAAGCCGTAAAACCTGCTTTAATATTATAATCTTCTCTTTTTACAAGGGCATAATAACCAATTGTAATGACACGTCTCAGCGGAAAACGATCTGGATCTCCAAATGCTTTCAGCTGTTCCAGATAAATATTATCAAGACCTGTAAGCTCATTCAATAAACGATGAGCCGCATTGTCTGTGCTTTCTTTTTTATAAATCCATCCTCCTGGAAGCCCCCATTTTCCTTTACTAATACCTTCAGCATGCTGCACTAAAAGCACTTCGAGACTGCCTTTGTCAAAACCAAAAATGACACAGTCAATCGTGATGGCATTCATCGCGCTGTTTTCATTTTTATAAGCAGTTTTGTCGTCTACATTTTCAACCATATATGAGATAAATTTTGACAAATTAAATAAATAAAATCATTATTAGCCTTTTTGAAAGCCTTATATTTTTTGAATGAAACAAAAAATTGAAAATCAAATGTTTAAGAATGTGTAAAAAAAGCTTTTGAATTCTATTAAACTTCTAAATGACTGACGGTCAATTTTATGAAAACATTGATTTTTCTATATTTTTTATTTCAATTCCCCTTCAGGTTTTACAACATTCATAAAAATGAATTACAATTAATCAGAATCAAAAAAAAATAACCCTAAAATATTGTTAATATAGAAAATTTGTTTTACACTTGTAGTCAAATTTACCATAAGATAAATTCAGATTGACTATAAGTAAAAAAAGGCAAAACTACACTTAACTTAAACTTACCACAAATGTTTTTTTAGAAATGGATTTAAATAGCTTTTTTGATGAAATTATCATTATCAAATTTGCCAAAAGAATCGATTTTGAAGTTGCTTATAGTCTACAAGTACTACATGTTGGAAAAGAGATTCAGGCCCTCTTTTTCGGCATGACCTGCTTGGGAAGTTTTTCCAGATTTCTCCTAGGGTAAAAAAACACTAACTATAACTTAAACTTAATCAATTCTTATTATGAAAAGCAAAAATTGTATTAAAACAACAAAGCTTCCATATTTTATGGCGGTGCTGCTTAGCGTATTTATGATGCAGTTTGGATTTGCTCAAGAATCCAAAACTGTAAGCGGGACAATTACCTCTTCCGAAGACGGATTTGGAGTTCCAGGAGCAACTGTACAAGTACAGGGAACAAAATCGAGTACTGTTACCGATTTTGATGGAAAATATAAAGTGGAGGCTAAAACAGGAGATGTTTTAGTAATCACTTTTGTAGGTTTCAAATCGCAGAATATTACGGTTGGAACTCAAAAAGTAATCAATGCGGTTTTGCAGCCAGAAACTGCAGAACTTAAAGAAATTGTAGTGATCGGTTACGGTACTCAAAAGAAGAAAGTTAATACTGCTGCGACTTCATTGGTGTCAGGAAAAGACATTCAGCAAGTTGCGAGTCTTGATGTTGTAAATGCTTTACAAGGTCAGGCTTCTGGGGTTTCTGTAACTTCATCTTCTGGTCAGCCTGGAGCGAATATGGTGGTAAATATTCGTGGAGCAGGTACAGCTGGAAATAGCGATCCTCTTTATGTGGTTGATGGTGTAGTAGTAGATAACGGAATTGGATATCTTGATCCATCTGTTATTGAAAGGGTTGATATTTTAAAAGATGCTTCGGCAGCTTCTATTTACGGAGCAAGAGCTGCAAATGGAGTTATCTTGGTTACAACCAAAAAAGGTAAAGATGGTAAAATGAATGTGTCTTTCAGTTCTTATACAGGTTTTCAGCAGATTGCTAAAAAACTGGATTTGATGAATACGCAAGAATATACTACAATCATGAACGAAGCTCGTGTAAATTCTGGATATTCTCCATTATATACTAAAGAGCAAATCGCAGGATTTCCTGATCACGATTGGCAGAAAGATTTATTTAATGAAGGCGCAATGAAACAAAATCATTCGCTTTTGATTACAGGTGGTGACGAAAAATCTACGATTGCAACAGGTTTATCGTACTACGGACAAGAAGGTATGATTGGAGGATCTACCAATCAATCTCAATATGACCGTATTACTTTTACAGCAAACTCTACTTCAGAAGTAATTAAAGGGTACTTAAAAATCGGAGAAAATTTCACTTTATCAAACATCAAATCAAGCGGTGTTGCCGACGATGGCATCTACAGCAATGCGATTAGAAGTTTCTTAAATGCAGCCCCAATTGATCAGCCATATGACGAGAACGGAGATTTTGCTCGTTCTATTATTTCTCAAGATATTAGCAATCCGGTTGGATCTTTATATTACAACAACTTTAATCAGACTAAGACGAATCGTTATGTAGGTAATATTTTTGCCGAATTAAAATTTGCAAAGAATTTTACTTTCAGAACTAGTTATGGGGTTGATATGACAGATAGCAATTACCGTGCTTTCAGACCTGTTTATTCACTTTCTTCAAATGACAACAATACGGTTTCGAGCGTAACTCAAAGTGCAACAAAATCGTTAGGATGGATTTTTGAGAATACACTTCAATACAAATTCAATCTTGCTACTTCTCATAATTTTGATGTTTTAGTAGGTACTTCTGCAAAAAAGAATACGTCTGATTATATGGAAGGGCAAGGAAGAAACTTAATTTTTGATGATTTCGAGCACGCATATCTAGACAATGCAAAGGATCCTACATCAAATGTTGTAAAAGGAAACCGCAGAGATTATGCAATCCAGTCTTACTTCGGACGTTTATTGTACGATTATAACAATAAGTATTTATTCTCTGCAACAGTTCGTCGTGACGGTTCGTCAGAATTTGGTCCAGATAATAAATATGCTATTTTCCCATCATTCTCTGCAGGTTGGAATTTAGATAAGGAAGCTTTCTTCAAAGAAAACAAGGTTTTAAATACTTTCAAATTAAGAGCGAGCTGGGGACAAAATGGTAACGACCAATTTGCAAGAAGATTTGCTTACATGTCTGTAGTAAACTCAACAGATAAAACATATCATTTCGGAACTGGTGATGAAACTCTTTTAGTAGGTTCAAGCCCAGATCAGTTAGCAAACCGTAACTTAAAATGGGAAACTTCTGAGCAGTTAGATTTAGGTTTTGATGCTACCTTGTTTACCAACTTTACTTTAACTTTTGATTACTACGACAAGAAAACCAAAGATTGGTTAGTATTGGCCTCTATACCAGCTTATGCAGGAGCCACTGCCCCTTATATTAATGGTGGTGACGTAAGCAATAAAGGTTTTGAAATTGGTTTGGCTTATCGCACACATTTTGGAAAAGACTGGAATTTTGCTATTAATGCAAACCTTTCTCGCAACCAAAATGAAGTGTTGAGAATTGCAAACAACGAAGGAATCATTCACGGAGAATCAAATGTACTATTCCAAGGTTTAGACGAGATGAACCGTGTTGAGGTTGGAAAACCAATGGGTTATTTCTACGGATTAAAAACAGACGGAATTTTCCAAAATGCTACAGAAGTTGCAGCGGGTGTTCAGCCAAATGCACAGCCGGGAGACGTTCGTTTCGTAGACTTAAATGGTGACGGAAAAATTGATGCCAATGATAAGACTAAAGTAGGAGATCCAAACCCTGATATTAATTACGGTGTTAATTTAGAATTATCATACAAAGCTTTTGATTTATCTGTTAATACTTACGGTATTGCTGGCGGGCAAAACGTTTTTGGAGTTCACGATTATACACGTGCTTACACAAACAACACTACAGATGTGTTGAACAGATGGACAACTGAAGGAACTTCGAACAGAATTCCAAGAGTAACTTACGGAACTGATGCAAACGGGAACTATACTAAATTCTCAGATTTATATATTCAGGATTCAGATTTCTTCAGAATTAAAAACGCTACAATCGGATGTGATTTAACGAAGTTGACAGATAGATTAAAGTTCTTCTCTAAATTCAGATTGTACGTGGCAGGAAATAACATTTACACATTCACAAAGTACAAAGGAATGGATCCAGAAATTGGTTTCGGAAACGTAAATCAATCTTGGGCTAAAGGAATTGATGTTGGATATTATCCACAGCCAAGAACCTATTTAATGGGTCTGAATGTTAACTTTTAAAATTTGAAAATCATGAAAACATATATAAAATTATTTGCGCTTTCAAGCTTACTTACTTTAGGAGCTTGTTCGCAGGATTTCTTGGAAAATGAACCATACACAGATAAGGTAACAGAGAATTTTTATAAAACACCATCTGATGCTTTTGAAGGTCTTATAGCAGTTTATGATGTTTTACAGCGTGAAGCTTATGGCGGACCATTATTAATTAGCGAACAAGCTTCTGATGATTGCTTTGGAGGTTATGGTATTGCCGATGCTCAAACCGATATCGAATGGGATCGTTTCTCGTACGTTTCGGACAAAGACATGAACAAAGATGTTTGGTCAAATGCTTATTTAGGAATTTACAGAGCTAACATTTTATTAGAAAATTTAGGCAAAGTAAATTGGGGATCAGATACGGCTTTGAAAACTCGCTACGAAGCTGAGGCACGTTTCTTAAGAGCGCACTTTCATTTTACAGCGGCTAAAATGTTTGGAGATATCATTCCTCTTGATCATACTGTAACAACAAGTGAGTTCGAATTGCCAAGACAAGCTCCAGAAGTTACATATGCTTTAATTGCAAGTGATTTAAAATTTGCAGCAGACAATTTAGGGCCAGAAAACTACTCACAAGCAGGAAATGCTAATTATGGACGCATTACAAAATGGGCTGCAGAAGCATATTTGGCTAGAACATTCTTATTCTATACAGGAACATATGGCAAAGCAGATTTAGCTGGAGTAGTTTCTAAAGCAGAAGCAACAGCTTATATTAACGATGCAGTTAATAACAGCGGACACGGTTTAGTGGCTGATTTTGCTAATCTTTGGTTAGCAGCTTCTTTCGAAAACTTTGCTGGAGAAGATAATACAGAAATGGTTTGGGCTGTTCGTTTTAACGGATCAGGAAAAGGAAACTGGGATCTTCACGAAGGAAACCGTTTCCAAGTAAACATTGCACCACGTGGAGGTTCAATTGGAAAATATGCAACAGGATGGGGAGGAGCAACAGTGAATCCTAAGTTGGTTGATTCTTATGAAGCTGGAGATACCAGAAAAGCAGCATCATTTATTGATTATGCAGGTGAAAATTTAAATTTTGATCCGCAAGCTAGAGAGCAGCGTCAGTACACAGGATATTCTTGGAAAAAATATTGTCCAATTACCAATGCAGCAGGAACAGCTGTCGTAGAGGCAAACGGAGGAAATTTTCAAATTGACAACTACCAAGATTATGCTATTATTCGTTTCTCAGATGTATTGCTAATGGCAGCTGAGTTGAATTTACAATCAAACCCTGCTTTAGCGCAGGCAGATTATGATAGAGTACGTGATCGTGCTTTTAAAAATACTACTCACAGAAAAACAGTCAGTTTAGAAAATATCATGAAAGAGCGTCAGTTAGAATTAGCGCTTGAAGGACTTCGTTATTTTGACTTAATAAGACAAGGAATGACGGTTACAAAAGCAGCTATTGATAACAACACTGGAGATTCTCAGTTTAATGTAACTTTTAGAACAGAGACTCAAGGTTGGTTTCCATTACCGCAATCGCAGATCATTCTTTCAAATGGTACAATAACTCAAAATCCAGGCTGGAATTAATTTAAACAAAAGACTATGAAACGTATATTATATATTTTAATAGCAGCTGTTACAATGGGTTCGCTGTTATTTTCTTGCGAGGCAATCGAGGATCGCGAAAGCCTTCCAGCAGTTACTTTGACATCAGAAACACTTAAGTTTTCTGTAACGCAAGATGCTACAAATAAAAATCTTGTAAACTTTAAAAGTGATGATCCAACGGTAATTCCATTTTGGAAATATGTAGATGCATCGGGAAATGAACTGGGACATTCTAACAAAAGCAGTGATCAAGTGATTTTGCCTTTTGCAGGAAAATATACAATTTACTATACCGCTTACACAAGAGGAGGTTCTGTAGAAGCTGTCCCTGTAACTGTAAACGTCCCTGAGAATGACGAAAGTTATTTTAGAGATCCAAAATGGCAAATGTTAACCAATGGTGTTGACGGAAAAACTTGGGTTTTAGATTTTACAGATCCAGTGGGATGGGCAGGTTTAGATTATCCTTATAATCCAAAAGGTAGTGACTATTGGAATTGGTTTCCAGATTATGCAAGTAACTCTTGGGTAATGACTAATAAAAACTGGGGAGAAATGTATTTTGATTTAAATGGAAATTACAATACATCTGTTACTCAAACAGCGATTGCAAACAGCAATCAAACTACGAAAAAAGGAACCTATTCATTTGATATTGCAAATAATAAATTAGTTTTTAATGGTGGGGTTCAAATGCTTTATGGTGGAGACTATTATGGTGACTGCAGCAACTGGATCAGCGTCAAGGTGGTTGAGCTTACGGCTACATCTTTAAGATTAGCAGTAGTGCGTGACCAGAGCAGAACTGGTGAAGGAGTCTGTTTAATTGTATTCCACTACAAGCCGAAATCGTAAGTTAGTTAGTTTTGAAGTCTCAGTCCTAAAAGCATTTTGTAATGTTCTTTAAGACTGAGACTTAAATTGTTTTAGGAAGAAATAAACGAAACCATTTTTTATTTCTATCTTCAAATTCCAAAAAAATAAAAGTACCATGCATATTAGAAAAAACATAAAAAATATAAGTTTATGGGCAGTTGCAGCTGGAGTTTTTTTCTTGAATTCCTGCACTAAAAAAGAAGATGCATTTGTAAACCGAAAAGTTTCTTTTAATGCAGATTGGAGTTTTCATCTTAATGACAGCATTGTTGATAAAGACACTATTGGAACTTCTACCAAATGGAGAACTTTAGACGTTCCTCACGATTGGAGCATTGAAGGAAAATTTGATGAAAAAAGTCCTGGGGGTTATGGCGGAGGATCTCTAAATGGAGGTTTAGGCTGGTACAAAAAAACATTTAAAGTAGCTGCAGAAGACAGCACAAAAATAACTTCAATCACTTTTGACGGTGTTTACAGAAACAGCGAAGTTTGGGTAAACGGACATTATTTAGGAAAACGTCCAAACGGATATATTGGTTTTCAATATAACATGTCACCATATTTAAATTACGGAGAGAAAAACAACGAAATAATTGTTAAGGTTGACAATTCAAAACAACCTAATTCACGTTGGTATTCAGGTTCAGGAATTTTTAGAAATGTCTGGATCGAAACCACAGACAAACTTCACGTTGGACAATGGGGAACATACATTACAACTCCAAAAGTTACGGCTGAAAAAGCTTCGGTAAGCATTGAAACTACAATTAAAAATCAATACAAAGAAAGCAAGAAAGCAACGGTAACGACCACTATTTTTAAAGAAGATAAAAAAGTAACATCGGTTACTCAAGATATAACCATCAATGCCAACGACAATCAAATTCTGAATCAATCTGCAGAAGTTGAAAATCCGATTTTATGGTCAGTTGAAAATCCGGAATTGTATACAGCAGTTACTGAAATTTTAGTTGATGATAAAATCATTGACCAATACAAAACCTCTTTCGGAATCAGAGATTTTAAATTCGATTTGAATAAAGGTTTTATTCTGAATGGAAAACAAGTCAAAATAAAAGGGGTTTGCATGCACCATGATTTAGGGCCGTTAGGATCTGCAATCAATACGCGCGCTATTGAACGTCAATTGGAAATCCTAAAAGAAATGGGCGTGAACGGAATCAGGACTTCTCATAATCCTCCAGCTCCAGAACTACTTGATCTTTGCGATAAAATGGGTTTCATTGTCATGGATGAAGCTTTCGATATGTGGAAACAAAATAAAACCAAATATGATTATGCTAATGATTGGGACAAATGGCACAAACAAGACTTAATCGATCAATTGATGCGCGACAGAAATCATGCAAGTATTTTTATGTGGAGTATCGGAAACGAAATTCCAGAACAATGGAATGAAAAAGGTATCGAGATTGCTAAAGAATTAGCGGCAATAGTACGTTTAAATGATAAAACGCGTCCGCTTACAGCTGGAATGAATCCACCTGTAAATATGAATATTGATGCTGTGACTTTACAATTTGAGAAAAAAGATGTTTCGATTAATCCGCTTGCTGGATCTGGAGTTTTAGATTTAATCGGATACAATTATGCGCACCAGACATTTGAACATCATCTAAAGAACTTCCCAAAAACTCCTTTCATTGCAACTGAAACTACTTCAGGTTTGCAGACAAGAGGTTATTATGACGCTGTTTCAGATACTATCAAAAAATGGCCAATAAGATGGGATCTTAAATTTACGGAAGGAAATCCTGGAAATACGGTTTCAGCTTACGATCAGGTACAGACGCCTTGGGGATCTACGCACGAAGCAACTTGGAAAATCATTAAAAAACATGATTTCTTGGCTGGAATGTACGTTTGGACAGGTTTTGATTACATCGGAGAACCAACTCCATACGAATGGCCATCGGTAAGTTCGTATTTCGGAATTGTAGATTTAGCTGGTTTTCCGAAAGACGTGTATTATATGTACCAAAGTGAATGGACAAATAAAACGGTTCTTCACGTTTTCCCTCATTGGAATTGGAAAGCTGGACAAACGGTTGACGTTTGGGCATACTATAATAATGCAGATGAAGTGGAACTTTTCGTAAACGGAAAATCAGTTGGAAAACGAAGTAAAAAAAGAGATGATTTGCACGTAATGTGGAGAATTCCTTTTGAAGCGGGAACTTTAAAAGCCATTTCTCGTAAAGATGGAAAAGTAGTGTTAGAAAAAGAAATTAAAACCGCTGGAAACCCTTCGCAATTAAAATTAACTGCGGATAGAAGTACCATCAAAGCCGATAAAAATGATTTGTCATTTATTACAGTCGATATTTTGGATGCTAATGGAACGATCGCTCCAAATGCTAATAACGAAATTAATTTCTCTTTAAAAGGAAACGGAAAAATTGTAGGCGTTTGTAGCGGAGATCCAGTTAGCCACGAATCGTACAAAGCAAATAAACATACAGCTTTGGCTGGAAAATGTTTGGTGATTGTTCAATCGGGAGATAAATCAGGAAGATTAGAATTAACCGCTAAAGCGAATGGACTAAAACAATCGACAATTGTAATTACGACAGAATAATTTTTGAAATTTTAATTATAGCCACAGATTAAAAGGATTAAAAAGATTTAAATCTGCACGATCTGCTAAATCTGCGAGAGAAAAGAAAAAAGAAAAAATCCTTTCGAATCCTTTTATCCCGATAGATATCGGGAGTGGCAAAAAAAATAAAAAGTAACCCATGAAAAACTCACAATTAACCGCATTAGTTTCTGCTTTTGTTTTGGGATTTCTAGCTGTGCCAAAAGCCTCAGCTCAAATTCAGAATGCAGATGTACTGAATGCACCAATAGATATCAGTAAAGATTTTCAGAACTATCTGAATACTTTTTATTTCGCAGACGAATTGGCTTCTTTTGATCCTGCAACGGGAAAAGGAACCATCAAATATTTGAGATACAATTATAAAACACGTCAGGCTTTCAACAACATGATGATGAAACCGGATGTAGAAAAAGCGAACGAGTTTCCAACAACAGAATACGCAGAATCTCCTGTTTTGCCATTCGAAATTCAGTTTGTTTCAGACAGAACCCTTCGTATCAAAACCACTTCTGGACCTCAATTTCATCCGCAAAAAGAATCATTGATGTTGGTTGATGGAGCTGCGCCAAATCATCCCGAATTGTGGAAATATGCTAAAATCGAAGGCGGTCACAGTTATACCAGTAAACACGGAAAAGTTGAAATTTTGACAAAACCTTGGCACGTAAAAATTTACGATGAAAAAGGGAAATTGCTGACAAGTACACTTCATGATACTGATTTTAAAAACACCTATACACCAACACTTCCGTTTTCTTACGTTCGCAGAAACAGCGATTACTCAAGAAGTATGGGCGCTGCGTTCAGTTTAGAACCAGACGAAAAAATATTTGGTTGCGGTGAATCATTCACACAATTCAACAAACGCGGTTCAAAAGTAGTTTTATGGACAGATGACGCCAACGGAATCCAAAATGAAACGATGTACAAACCGATTCCGTTTTACATGAGCAGCCGCGGTTATGGCGTTTTCATGCACCATTCAACACCAATTACTGTTGATTTTGGAAAATACTTTTCAAGTGCCAACGAAATGTACATTGGAGATGACGAAGCCGATTTGTTTTTCTTCATTGGAGAACCAAAAGACATTTTAGATCAATACACAAATCTGACAGGAAAAGCAGCAATGCCACCACTTTGGTCTTTCGGTTTCTGGATGAGCCGAATCACGTATTTCTCAGAAAAAGAAGGACGTGATGTTGCCAGAGATTTACGTAAATACAAAATCCCAACCGATGTTATTCACTTTGATACAGGCTGGTTTGATGTAGATTGGAGAAACAACTACGAGTTTGCAAAATCTCGTTTCCCAGACGCTACAAAAATGATGTCTGATTTAAAAAAAGATGGTTTCCAAGTTTGTCTTTGGCAGTTGCCTTATTTCACGCCAAAGAATACTTTGTTTCCAGAAATTATGGATAAAAACTTGGCCGTAAGAGATAGAAAAGGAAATCTTCCTTATGAAGATGCTGTTTTAGACTTCTCGAATCCAGAAACTATTTCTTGGTACCAAGGGAAATTGAAAAAGTTGTTTGATGATGGAGTAGCGGTTTTCAAAGTAGATTTTGGGGAAGCAGCTCCGCCAGACGGAATTTACCATTCAGGAAGAACGGGTTTCTATGAACACAATTTATACCCGTTGAGATATAACAAAGCAGTTGCTGAAATTACTCAAAAAGAAAAAGGGTACACTTTGATCTGGGCGAGAAGTACTTGGGCAGGAAGTCAGCGTTATCCTTTGCATTGGGGAGGAGATTCTGAAACTACAAACGGAGCAATGTCGGCAGAATTACGTGGCGGACTTTCTTTAGGTCTTTCAGGATTTAGTTTCTGGAGTCATGATGTTGGAGGATTTGCAACTAAATCACCTGAAAACATTTACAGAAGATGGGCGCCATTCGGAATGTTCACTTCACACGTAAGAAGCCACGGAGAGCCGCCTCGTGAACCTTGGTTGTACAGCAAAGAATTCTTGGAAGGATTTAGAAAAGCAGATAATATGCGTTACGAATTAATGCCATATATCTACGCTCAAGCAAAAGAAAGTTCTCAAAAAGGTTTACCAATGATGCGTGCTCTTTTTGTAGAATATCCAAATGATCCAGGAGCTTGGTTAGTAGATAATGAATATTTATTTGGTTCAAGTATGTTGGTTGCACCGCTTTTTGAAGAAGTTGAAGAAAGAGATGTTTACCTTCCAGAAGGAACGTGGATTGATTATCAAACTAAAAAAGTGTACCAATCGGGCTGGCATAAAATAAAAGCGGGTGAAGTGCCAATTGTAGTTTTAGTAAAAGACGGAACTGCAATTCCACACATCGGTTTAGCACAATCTACAAAAGATATGGATTGGAGCAAACTAACATTAAAAGTATTTGCAAGCGACAAAACCACTTCGGCAACAGCCAAAGTATTTTTACCAGAAGGTGATGCTGTACAAGAAATAAAAGTGAACAAAAACGGAAACAATTTCGATGTAGCAGCAAATCCATTAAACGGAAAAACCACTTTTAAAACCGAGTGGGCAAAATAAAATAAATCTGCCACGAATTGCACGAATTTCCACGAATTGAATTTGTGTTAATTTGTGTAATTCGTGGCGAAAAAAAATATAGCCACAGATTGAGAGGTTATTTCTCTCGCAGATTTAGCAGATCAAGCAGATTTTTTTGATTTTTTCATCAGTATAGGAAATGCAGATTGAAACAATTAAAAAAATAGATCTGCACAATCTGCTAAATCTGCGAGAGAAAAGAAAAAAATTCCTTTAAATCAGTGGCAAAAAACATAATACCAAAAAACATGAAAAACTATCTTATTCTCCCAGCCGTACTCTTTTCAATGACAATCGGCTACAGTCAAAAAACGAAGAACGCTTACGAATTGGCATCGCCAAACGGAAAAAACAAAATCAAATTTGAGCTTGTAAAAAACGCCCCAAAATATGCCGTTTCTCACGGAAAAACAGAAGTGATTTCTCCGTCTGATATGGGATTTGTGTTGAAAGGAAATGAAGGCTTAAGTTCAAATTTCGAAATCAAAGGAGCCAAAACTTCGACTTTTGATGAAACTTGGGAACAAGTTTGGGGAGAAAAGAAAAACATCAGAAATCACTACAATCAATTGATAGTCGATTTACAGCAAAAAACAGGAAACAAAAGAAAATTACAAATTCAGTTTCGTGCTTTTGATGACGGAGTGGCTTTTAGATACGTTTATCCAAAACAAAATGTAAAAGACAGCATTTTCATCATGGATGAAAAAACGACTTTCAACTTAAAAGAAGACGGAAAAGCTTGGTGGATTCCAGCCAATAGAGAAAACCGTGACGAATATCTTTTCAAAGATGCTCCAGTAAGTACACTTGATACGGTTTTAACTCCATTAACAATCGAAAGCAAAAGCGGATTAGCTTTAAGTTTCCACGAAGCAAACTTGTATGATTTTGCAAGCATGACTTTGGTCAACACAAAGGGAACAGAATTAAAATCAGATTTAGTGCCTTGGGCAGATGGCGTAAAAGTTCGTGTGAAAGATTCGTTTACTTCTTCTTGGAGAACTATTCAAATTGGAGAAAATCCAGGGGAATTAATTACTTCTTATTTGGTTTTAAACTTAAACGAACCAAATAAATTAAAAAACACAAATAGCTATTTCAAGCCTTATAAATATTTAGGAATTTGGTGGGGAATGCACATTGGGAAATATACTTTCTGGGAAAGCGACAAACAAGGTGCGACAACCAAACATGCTGAAGAATATATTGATTTTACAGCAAAAGAAGGTTTTCACCATTTATTAATCGAAGGATGGAATAAAGGATGGACTCCGGGTTGGTATGAAAACCGTATGCACATGTTCAGCTTCACGAAAAGCGCAGACAATTTCGACTTAGAAAAAGTGGTTGAATACGGAAAGAAAAAGAATATCGAATTAATCGGTTATCACGAAACAGGTTCGAACTTAATTAACTACTTAAAAGAAGTTGACGAAGGTTTTGCCTTATACAAAAAGCTAGGTATTCATACCGTGAAAATTGGTCATGTTGGTTCTAAATTGAATATGAAACAAATGCATTTCGGACAATTTGGAGTGAACTATTTCAGATACATTTTAGAAAAAGCAGCGCAATACGATTTAGCGGTTTTATACCACGAATCAATTAAAGATACTGGAGAAAGAAGAACTTATCCGAACATGGTTTCGAGAGAAGCAGCGCGCGGACAAGAGTATAACGCTTGGAGTGAAGGAAATCCGCCAAATCATTTAAGTATTATTCCATTTACAAGATTGCTTTCTGGACCAATGGATTTCACTCCTGGAATTTTCGATGTTGAGGTAAAACAAGGCTATCCAGGAAAAAGAATTCAGGGAACTGTGGGGCAGCAATTGGCATTGTACGTTACGATTTATTCTCCGATTCAAATGTTAGCTGATCTTCCTGAAAACTACGAAGGGAAACCAGCTTTGCAATTCCTAAAAGATGTTCCAACAGATTGGGAAGACACAAAAATTCTAGAAGGAAAAATTGGTGAATACATCACAACAGCAAGAAAAGACAGAAATAGCGCCGACTGGTATTTAGGAACTTTGACCAATGAAAAACCAAGAAATGTAGAAGTTTCATTATCATTCTTAGATCCAAATGCAACATACGAAGCACAAATTTATGTGGATGCCGAAGGAACAGATCAGACTCATAATCCAGAAGCAGTGGCAATTTCGAAGAAAACCGTAAAAGCTTCAGATAAGTTACAATTGAAATTAGGCGGTGCAGGTGGTGGAGCTGTTAGATTCAAAAAAATATAATTATTGGTTTTAATATCCTAACAGGTTTCCAAAACCTGTTAGGTATTTAATTTAAAGTGAGATTATAATTAGTTTTGAGATATTAGGATTGCAAAAGATACCTAACAGGTTTTTGGAGACCTGTTAGGATAATAAAAAGAAAACCATTTTCAGATGAAAAAACTTTTAATAATAATAGCCGTTTTAATTTCTTCAATTGATTCGTTCGCACAAAATGAAAGCCGAACCATAAAAGTAGATTTCAATAAAACTGCCGGAAAATTAAACACAATGTTCAAAGAATGCATTGGCGCAGGAAGGGCAAATGAAGGACTTCGTGCCGATTGGCAGCAGCAACTGGCATTGGTTAAAAAAGAATGCGATTTTAAGTACATCCGCTTTCATGGTTTATTGTCTGATGATATGGCCGTTTATCGTGAAGACGAAAAAGGAAATCCAGAATACAATTACCAATATGTTGACGTTTTATTTGATTATATTGTAAGTCTCAAAATGAAACCATTTGTAGAATTAGGTTTTATGCCGAATGCATTGGCAAGCGGAAAAGAAACTATTTTTTGGTGGAAGGGAAATGTAACGCCTCCAAAAGATTATAAAAAATGGGAAGATTTAATTAGAAATTTAACGCAGCATTTTAAAGATCGTTACGGAGATGAAGAAGTAAAAACTTGGTATTTTGAAGTATGGAATGAGCCGAATTTATCACCAGGTTTTTGGACAGGAACACAAACAGAATATTTCAAATTATATGATTACGCTGCTCGAGGTGTAAAAGCAGTAAATCCAGCGTATAAAGTGGGCGGTCCAGCAACAGCAGGTGCAGCTTGGGTTCCCGAAACCATTGATTTTTGTGCCAAGAATAATCTTCCGATTGATTTTATTTCAACACATGCATACGGAGTGAAGCACGGCTATTTGGATGAATTCGGAACTTCTGGAACCATATTAAGTAAAGATGAATTTAGCGTAAGCGGAGAAATTATAAATTCACGAAAACAAATTACAGAATCGGCTAAACCAAATTTAGAATTGCATTATACAGAATGGAGTTCATCGTATACGCCAGCAGATCCAATTCATGACAGTTATCATTCGGCTGCTTATATTCTGCAAAAAATAAAACAAGTTGGAAATGCTGCAAACTCCATGTCCTATTGGGTTTTTACCGATATCTTTGAAGAAGCGGGGCCAAGATTTACGCCTTTTCACGGCGGTTTCGGATTATTGAATACGCAAGGAATTAAAAAGCCGGCCTATTTTTCTTATTATTTAATGAATAAATTGGGAGAAACAGAACTTCAGAATTCAGATAAAGCTTCTTGGGTTTCTAAAAATACAAAAGGTGATGTGCAAGTTTTGCTTTGGGATTTTACCAATACTCATCCTGGCGATAAAGAGCTGAATCAAACCTATTACATAAAAGACCTTCAATCAAAAGAAAAAGGAAAAGTCAAAGTTGAAGTGAACGGAATGCAGAAAGGAAAATATATCTTAGAAATTTACAAAGTGGGGTATAAGGTAAATGACGCTTACGCGGATTATCTAACGATGAATAAACCAAGTCAGTTAACACGTGAGCAAGTCAATTCGATAAAAAAGAAAAATAACGGGGTGCCAATTTCGACAGAAAAAATTACGATTGACGGAAAAGGAACTTTTAGCAAGGAATTTAAAATCAATGAAAATGATGTCGTTATGCTGAATTTAATTAAACAATAACAAATTTTAATTTAAACACATAGAAACATAGATTTTTATTCTCTTTAAAGATTACAGAAAAAGCTAGCTTTAATACCTAGTTCTATGTGTTAAAATATTTTCATACAATTAATGAAACAATAATTTAGATAAAACCACAAATAATATAATTATTAACTGGATTTGAAGGCTATGTGTGAGGAATCAAAATCTTTAAATTCAAAACACCTAACTATCTATGAAAAACAAAATGATGTTCCTTTCATCGGCTTTGGTTTTTGCATTTTTTACTTCTTGTAAAAATGATGCACAAACTTTAGCTTCAAATTCGGCGCAGACCGAAGAATACGTTGGAAAAGAAATAAGCACAGATCATGATGCAGAAATCGACAAACTGATTTCGCAGATGACATTAGAAGAAAAAGTGGGAATGCTTCACGGAAACAGCATGTTCGCCAATGCAGGCGTAAAACGTTTAGGAATTCCAGAATTAAAAATGGCCGATGGTCCGTTGGGAGTTCGCGAAGAAATCTCACGCGACAATTGGGCTCCAGCAGGATGGACAAATGACTTTGCAACATATTATCCAGCAGGTGGCGCTTTGGCTGCAACATGGAACGCAGAAATGGCACATACTTTTGGAACCAGTTTAGGAGAAGAGTTACGTGCAAGAGATAAAGACATGCTGCTTTCTCCAGCGATTAATATGGTGAGAACACCGCTTGGAGGAAGAACATACGAATACATGTCTGAAGACCCATTTTTGAATAAAAAAATCGCAGTGCCTTTGATTGTTGGTTTACAAGAAAAAGATGTAATGGCTTGCGTAAAACATTACGCAGCAAACAATCAGGAAACAAATCGTGATTTTGTTGATGTACAAATTGACGAGCGTACACTTCGCGAAATTTATCTTCCAGCTTTTGAAGCTTCGGTAAAAGAAGCAAAGGCCTATAGCATTATGGGCGCTTACAATAAATTTAGAGGTGAATATTTATGTGAAAACGATTATATGCTGAATAAAATCCTTCGTGACGAATGGGGATTTAAAGGTGTTGTAGTTTCAGATTGGGCTGCGGTACATTCTACAGCAAAAAGTTTGAAAAATGGTTTAGATATTGAAATGGGAACGCCAAAACCTTTCAATGAATTTTTCTTAGCCGATAAATTAATTGCAGCCGTAAAATCTGGAGAAGTTTCAGAGAAAGAAATTGATCTGCATGTAAAACGTATTTTAAGAGTCTTATTCCAAGTGAAAGCAATGGGCGGAGGCGAGCGTGCAAAAGGAAGCATCGCAACCGAAGCACATTACCAAGACGCTTACAAAATTGCTGCTGAAGCAATTGTATTGTTGAAAAACGAAAACAACGCTTTACCATTACAACTAGACGGAGTAAAATCTATTGCCGTTATTGGAAATAATGCTACAAAGAAAAACGCTCTTGGCGGATTTGGAGCAGGAGTTAAAACGAAAAGAGAAGTTACGCCTTTAGAAGGTCTTAAAAACAGATTGCCTTCTTCAGTTAAAATCAATTATGCGGAAGGATATTTAGAACGTTACGATAAAAAAAACAGAGGAAATTTAGGGAATATTACGGCTAATGGGCCAGTTACAATCGATCAATTAGATCCTGCAAAAGTTCAGGAAGCTGTTGATGCGGCTAAAAACTCTGATGTTGCAATCATTTTTGCAGGTTCAAACCGCGATTACGAAACAGAAGCTTCAGATCGTAGAGATTTGCATTTACCTTTCGGACAAGAAGAATTAATCAAAAAAGTTTTGGCTGTAAATCCAAAAACTATTGTGGTAATGGTTGCGGGTGCTCCATTTGATATTAATGAAGTAAGCAAAAAATCTTCTGCTTTGGTTTGGAGCTGGTTTAATGGTTCTGAGGGAGGAAATGCTTTGGCAGATGTGATCTTAGGAAAAGTAAATCCGTCAGGAAAACTGCCTTGGACAATGCCAGTTGCTTTAAAAGATTCTCCTGCGCATGCCACCAACAGTTTTCCCGGAGACAAAGCGGTTAATTATGCTGAAGGACTTTTGATTGGATACCGTTGGTTTGATACTAAAAATGTAGCGCCACTTTATCCTTTCGGTTACGGATTGTCCTACACCACTTTTGCGCTTGATAATGCAAAAACAGACAAAACTTCTTATGCTCAAAACGATGTAATAGAAGTAACAGTCGACGTTAAAAACACAGGAAAAGTAGACGGAAAAGAGGTCGTTCAATTATACACATCAAAATTGGATTCTAAAATTACTCGTGCTGCACAAGAATTAAAAGGTTTCAAAAAAGCAGAGGTAAAAGCTGGAAGTTCAGCAAAAGTAACCATCAAAGTACCGGTAAAAGAATTGGCTTATTATGATGTTGCGTCTAAAAAATGGACAGTTGAACCAGGAAAATATACTATCAAATTGGGAACTTCTTCAAGAGATATTAAAAAAGAAATCCAAGTAACAGTTAAATAAAACTGTCATTGTTATAACTAAACCATCAACGCCAGCCAGTAAAAAGCTGGCGTTGGTTTTAAAAACTTATCAGTTAACTTAAACTTATAGGATTCAAAAATATTTAAATTTAAAAAATGAAAAAGACCGTAATATTTATTTTCTTGTTAATTAGTGTTTTAGCAAATGCTAATATCAGAATGCCTTTAATATTCTCTGACGGAATGGTGCTTCAAAGAGACAAGCAAATTCCGATTTGGGGCTTTGCAGATGCAAATGAAAGCGTAGAAATTCATTTCAACAAACAAGTTAAGAAAACAACAGCCGATAAAAACGGAAAATGGACAGTAAATTTAAGCGCTGAAAAAGCCGGCGGACCTTTCGAATTGACCATTATCGGGAAAAATAAAATCACAATCAAAAATGTTTTGGTTGGAGAAGTTTGGATTTGCAGCGGGCAATCGAATATGGAATTTCAGGTTTTCAAAAGCATGAATGGCGAAAAAGAAATTGCAGATGCTAATTATCCAATGATCCGTCATTTTGGTGTGGCACAGGATTTAAGCGGCACTCCGAAAGACGATTTAAAACAAGGAAAATGGGAAGAAGCCAACAAAAAAAATGTAGGCAACTTTACAGCAGTTGGATATTATTTCGCGAGAAAATTATATGCTGAATTAAAAATCCCAATTGGAATTATTAATACTTCTTGGGGTGGAACTAATGTTGAAACTTGGACAAGTCGTGAGGCTTTTGAAAAAAGTCCTGATTTTAAAGCCATGATTGCCGATGTTCCGACTCTAAATGTAGACTCTATTTCAAAATTATATGCCAGAAAGATGAAAGAAAGAGTTGAAAAAATTCAAGGAAATCCTGTTAGCTCTGATAACGAAGATTCATTTAAAGAACTTTCTTTTAATGATAATTCTTGGGGCGAACTCAATACGCCAAGTTTATGGGAAAATCAGCCTTTAGGAGATTTGGATGGCGTAGTTTGGATGCGAAAAACAATTACACTCACAGCCGATGATCTTAAAAACAACGCCGTTTTAAGTTTAGCTAAAATTGACGATGAGGATATTACGTATGTAAACGGAATCGAAATTGGCCGAAACACGCAATACGATTTAAAAAGAGTGTATTCTGTTCCTGGAAATGTTTTAAAAGAAGGAAAAAATGTAATTGCTGTCCGAATTGTTGACAACAGCGGAGGTGGAGGAATTTATGGTGAAGCACAAGATCTAAAACTTAATATTGGCAGTAAAAGTATTCCGCTTGACGGAAAATGGAAATTCAGAGTTATTGTTGTAAAAACAGCTTTATCACCAAACAGTTATCCGTCATTATTATACAATGCCATGGTAAATCCGCTAGTTCCTTACGGGATTCAAGGCGTTTTATGGTATCAGGGAGAAGCCAATGTTTGGAGAGCAGCAGAATACAAAAAATCATTTCCGTTAATGATCACTGATTGGAGAACAAAATTCAAACAAGGAAACTTCCCGTTTTATTTCGTTCAATTATCCACTTTTGACGAATTTGGGGGCAATAGTGAGAAAGGTAGCCGATGGGCAGAACTTCGCGAAGCACAGTCTGAAACACTAAAAGTGCCGAACACAGGAATGGCCGTAACCACAGATATTGGAAACGCCAAAGACATTCACCCAACTAACAAACAAGATATTGGATTACGTTTGGCAGCTATTGCCATGAATAATATTTACGGCAAAAAACAAGTTCATAGCGGACCAACTTATAAATCTCAAGAAATAAAAGGAAACCAAATCGTATTGACTTTTGATAATATCGGCAGCGGATTATCAACACCAAACAATGTAGAGTTAAAAGGTTTCGAAATTGCAGGTGCTGATAAAGTTTTTCATTCCGCGAAAGCGATAATTAAGGACAACAAAGTAATTGTCTCGAGCGATCAGGTGCAAAATCCTGTAGCAGTGCATTATGGTTGGGCAGATGATGATACGGCGATCAATCTTTTCAATAAAGAAAAATTTCCGGCTTCGCCTTTCAGAACCGATAATTGGGAGATGCTAACTGCGAATGAGAAATATAAAGTGAGTAAATAAGTCCTAAGTACTTCATAATTAGTAATCAGTTCTTATTAAGAAGTATACAGGCGAATAATAAAAATTTGCAAAATAAAGCTCCAGTGGAACGAAGTGAATTTCGCACCGCTGGAGCTCTTTTGCATTGACAGGATTTAATTTCTAAACGTTATAATTATTTTTTTGCCTGCTCTTTTTCTTCTGGTTTCTTAGAATGCTCTTTTTTAAACGTTTCGTACCATTTTTCAATCGACGGATAAACAAAAGCTGCAACTTTTTTTACTGGATTATAAAAAATAGAATTGTCTAAAGTTTCTTTTTTAGCGAATGTATTATTGAAGTTTATTTTCTCAAACAAAGCAATAAAAATACTCAGAATTAGAATGGTTTTTAAAACCCTAAAAAATCCGCCTCCCAGTTTATTCATCCAGCCTAACATGGCAAAATCGGCAATTCCGGTTAGAATTTTTGCTAAAAAGTAAACTCCAATTACAACCAAAATAAAGGTCAGGATAAAAGCCGTAATTTGAATATTAGTCGGATTCCAAGAAACGTGCTTTGAAATCATTCCTGTCATTAATGAAGAAAATTTAATGGCAAGATAAATTCCTAATAACAGGGAAATAAAAGAAGCAACTTCTACAAAAAGTCCATTTTTAATGCCTTTATACAAACTGTATCCTAAAAGCGCGGCTACAATAATATCAAAAAAACTCATGTTTGGGTTTGGTGTTTAATGAGGCGCAAAGATATATCTTTTTTAGGTCCAAAGGCTCATAGTGGCAAAAGGTTCAAAGGTTTTTATAGCAGTTGTAATTTTATGTGTTTAAAATTTTTAGGCACATTGAGTTTGAACTCTGTATCTTTGCAAATCAAAATTTAGAGTTCAGATTACGATTCTGCCCCCTCAGAATAGATTTTAATCAGTAATCCAACATCTAAAATCAACAATCTAAAATCACACAATGTCTAGAGATATACAGTTAAAAGAGCGATGGGAAAAGCTCGTTGATATACTTTCCAATCAATTTTCACAAGGTGAAGATCTTGATTTGGATGCTATAATTTACCTAATTGGAGTTCAGGAACTCGGAAAGGTGCATCGTCAATTTAAGAAAGACGAAAAATTAAACCTAATGCATATTGCCATTTGCCGATTATTGGAACCTTATGGTTATTACGAATTTGATTTTTTTGATAATGAAGGCTGGCCACACTACAAAATAAAAGAACAATTACCGCCGTTAAAAGCAGGTGAACAATCGGTTTTAATGAAAGAAGCGATTGTAAATTATTTTTTGGAAAGAAAACTTATTGAGTAGTTTTTTTGGTTTACAGTCGCAGTTTACAGTGTTTGAGACTGTAAACTGTCACTGAAAACTGAGACTAAAATTAAAAAAAATGTGCAGATACGCAATGACATCTTATAAACCTCATTATGCTTGTTTTAATTGTCGGAAGACATTTAAAAGAAGATTGATGGTGGATATAAAAAAAGGAGAAGCATCGGTTTTTGAAGCCAAATGTCCGCAATGTGGAGAATTAATGGCGAACATGGGACTGGATTTTGAATCGCCTAGAAAAGATGATGTCAAAAAGTGGGAACATATTAAAAGTTTATTTTCCGTTGGCATTACCTTTCATTCTTGCGGCTGCAGCGGCCCAGGCTATATTCCGAATTCAAAAGAAAAATTAGTCGAGTATTTTGAAGACATAAAAAAGACCTATTTTAAAAATATGGATTTTTGGCGCACCAGAATTGAACCTGCTACAAAACAGGAAAAAGAAAGGGATTCGAATAAAAACTGGCATGAATTAAATCGCATTTCTTCGAATTTTAGAAAGGAAACAGTAACCAATCAGGAAGGTCTAGATTATTGGCATCTAAAGATTAAACAAGTTGAAGAAAAGTTAAATCTGATAAAATAATTTACGGAAAACCTAAAACTGCGACTGTGACCGCACATTTTCAACTAAAAACACTAAATTTGTACTCTCAATTATCGAAGGAAAATGATAGATAAGATAAAACAGCACATAGAGGAAGCTAAAGCCTTTAATGAGAAAAATAAAGAATCGTTAGAACAATTCCGTATTAAATATTTAGGTACTAAAGGTTTAGTAAGAGAACTTTTTAATGAGTTTAGAAATATCCCAAACGACCAGAAAAAAGATTTTGGAGTTGTAATGAATACCTTGAAAGCTGTTGCTGAAGAAAAAGTAAAAGTTATTCAGGAAGAGCTTGAAAGCAAAGAAGAATCAAAAGGAATTTTTGGCGATTTAACACGTGCTGCAGAACCAGTAATTATTGGTTCGCGCCACCCAATTTCTATCGTTAAAAATCAGATTATAGATATTTTTGCTAATATTGGATTCAACGTTTCTGAAGGACCAGAAATTGAAGACGATTGGCATAATTTTACAGCATTGAACTTGCCAGAATATCATCCGGCGCGTGATATGCAGGATACGTTTTTCATTCAGACTAATCCTGATGTGTTGTTACGTACGCATACATCATCGGTTCAGGTGCGTTATATGGAAAATCATAAACCGCCAATTCGTACCATTTCTCCGGGACGTGTTTTCCGTAACGAAGCAATTTCATCACGTTCGCACTGTATTTTCCATCAAGTGGAAGGATTATACATTGACAAAGATGTTTCTTTCGCCGATTTAAAACAGACTTTGCTATATTTTACTAAAGAAATGTTCGGAAAATCTAAGATTCGTCTTCGTCCGTCATATTTCCCATTTACAGAGCCAAGTGCCGAAATTGATATTTATTGGGGACTAAAAACAGAAACCGATTACCGTATCACAAAAGGAACAGGCTGGTTAGAAATTGGAGGTTGCGGAATGGTTGATCCAAACGTTTTGAAAAACTGTGATATCAATCCAGATGAATACAACGGATTTGCTTTCGGAATGGGAGTAGAGCGTATTGCAATGCTTTTATACCAAATTGGAGATATCCGTATGTTCTACGAAAATGATGTTCGTTTCTTAGAGCAATTTAAAGCTAATATTTAGGAGCTGTTTCCTGCTGTCCGCTGTATCTTTTGTTTTTTAAAGAAAAAAACAAAAGGATGCCGCTTCCATCAGGGCTAGGGCTTTACGTTATAAATTACCTTTACAATAAACAAACCTTTGTTGAAGCTTTAGGCTTTGACAAAGGTTTTTAAAATTTAATAGATGAAAAAAGATATAATAATTCCAGAAGTAGAAAACGTGTTTCTTGCCGCAGTGCAGGAATGGAGTGACGATTTTATGGAAAAAGTGTGGTACGCTTATTTAGTTAACGACAGTGATTTTAACTTAGACAGCGTAATGGTAGTTTCAAAAGCATTTGGAACTATTGATGGCGAAATGAAAAAAACTTCGATCTTGCGTCATGCATTTGTTGAGGTTCCTTCGGTTTCTGTGGTAAAGATAGAACTGGTAGAAAAGAGCCTTTTAGCGCTAAATAATGAGTTTATGGTAACTTTCTTCATCGGAAATACTTTGTACGATAAGAAGTTTATTTTTAAAGCCAATTCGCTTGACGAAAACAATACGGAAGAAGTGCCGATTTTGTTTGTTGAAGGGGTGATGGTGAAGTAGAGTTTTAAAGAAGCAAGAAGCAAGAGAAAAGACTATATTAAGACTTAAATAGAATAAAGAAGAAAGAGCCAAGACTGAAATTCAGTTTGGCTCTTTTTTTATCTCAAGCAAAAGTCTTTACTCTTGCTTCTTTCTTCTTTTCACTCGTCTCTTTTCACTAAAAATCTAATCCAAAGACTCCGTCAATTTCTTGAAAACCGTTTTGGCATCTTTCCCTTCATATAAAACGGCGTAAACAGCGTCGATAATTGGTGTTTTAGCACCATAACCCTGATTTAGTTTGTAAGCACTTTTTGTTGCGTAATACCCTTCGGCAACCATACTCATTTCCATCATGGCACTTTTTACGGTGTAGCCTTTTCCGATCATATTTCCGAACATTCTATTTCTAGAGAAAACCGAATATCCTGTAACCAACAAATCGCCCAAATAAGCCGAATCGTTAATGTTACGCTTCATTTTATGCACTTTTCTAATGAATTTCTTCATTTCACGAATTGCATTACTCATTAAAACCGACTGGAAGTTATCGCCATAACCTAAACCATGTGCAATTCCAGCAGCAATAGAATAAATATTTTTTAGCATTGCAGCATATTCAGTTCCGATAATATCGTCTGAAATTTTGGCTTTGATGTAATTTCCAGAAAGTGATTTTGCCACAATACAAGCTTTTTCTGGATCACCACACGCAATTGTTAAATAAGAAAGTCTTTCTAGGGCAACTTCTTCGGCGTGGCAAGGTCCTGTAATAACTCCAATGTTGTAGTATGGAATGTCGTATTGAATGTGGAAATGCTCGCCGACAATTAAACTCGTTTCTGGAACGATACCTTTAATAGCAGAAAAAATGATTTTATCTGCTAAAGAAACCGTCATATTTTTTAACTCGGCATCTAAGAAAGCTGATGGAATGGCAAAAATGATGTAATCTGCATATTCTATCGCTTCGTTTATATTGCTTGTCAGTTTAAGTTTGTTGGTGTCAAATTCAACAGAACTTAAATAGTTAGGATTGTGTTTATATTTCTGAAGATGTTCAATTGCAGACTCATTACGCATATACCACGCAATTTCTGAAAGATTCACACATAACATTTTGGCAATTGCCGTTGCCCAGCTTCCTCCTCCAATTACTGCAAATTTTAACTTTTCGCTCATTATTTTATTAATTTGAAACAAAAGTACTTAATAATGTGCTAATAAAGCAAAATCTGCTTTAAGAAATTTTGAAAGAGCTCTTTAATTGCAATGGCTTTCAAGAAGTTTTATCACGAAATATTTTTTTTAATAGTCAAACAATAAAACCATTCAGGCAAGCGTTATAACATTTTATAAATTAGAATTTTAATGAATTTAAAAAAAATTGAGTTAGTTAGTTTTGTTTTAGTATTTTAAAAAGGCGTTCCTAAACTTGTTAAGAACGCCTTTTTTATTTTTAGTTTTCAGCCGCAGTGCCAGTTTTCAGTTATATGCAAAACGTAAACTGACACTGAATACTGCGACTAATAAGAAAGTTCTACAATAGATCTTACTTTATCTAAAGTTACTAATTGTTTTTCTCCTAAACCTTTCCAGCCTCTTTCGTCAAAACGTTTCACGATAAAATCTGCTGTATTAGAATAGTCTTCCGTGTATTGAGAAAGTTTAGTGTCCATTCCCATTGTATGGAAAAACTCAACCGTTTTGTTGATGGCTTCTTTTGCTACTTCCTCATCAGAACCTGTTAGATTAAAAATCCTTCTTCCGTATTGCGCCAGTTTTGCTTTTTTAGTTTCGAACATAACTTTATATAAATTCGGACCAATAACCGCTAAAGTTCTGGCGTGATCAATTTCGTAAAGCGCTGTCAATTCGTGGCCAATCATGTGCGTTGCCCAGTCGCTTGGAACACCTTTTTGGATTAATCCATTTAAAGCCATGGTACAGCTCCACATAAAATTGGAAGCCAAAGTATAATCGGTTGGGTTTTGTACAACGCCAGGACCAACTTCAATTAACGTTTGTAAAATTCCTTCGGCAATTCTATCCTGAAGAAATGCATCTGTCGGATACGTTAAATATTGCTCCATAACGTGCGTGTAGGCATCTACGACACCATTTTCGATTTGTCTTTTTGGTAAAGAAGAAATTACAGTCGGGTCACAAATAGAGAATTTAGGAAATAAAGCACTTCCGCCAGAAGATAATTTTTCCTGAGTCGCTTCAATCGTTACCACATAACCTGAATTCATTTCGCTTCCTGTTGCTGGTAACGTCAAAACAGTTCCAAACGGCATTGCATTTTCTTTGATTAAAATTCTTTTTTGAAGAATATCAATCGGATTTCCTTCAAAATGAACTGCGCCTGAAATAAATTTCACACCATCGATCACAGATCCGCCGCCAACAGCCAAAATGAAATCGATTTTCTTTGCTTTTATAACATCAACCGCTTTCATTAGAGTTTCAAATCTCGGATTTGGTTCGATTCCGCCAAATTCTACGATTTCAAAACCTTTCAAATTATGGATTACTTGGTCGTAAATTCCGTTTTTAAAAATACTTCCACCTCCATAAGCCAAAAGGATTTTAGCATCTTTTGGCACTAAAGTACAAAGTTTTTCAATTTGCCCTTTTCCGAAAACTAAATTTGTCGGATTGTATAATTCAAAGTTTAGCATTTTTTTAGAGTTTCTAAGATGCTAAGCTACTAAGAACCTAAGTTTTGGACTTATTTAGTAGATTTAGCTCGTTGTTTATTTAATTTTTTATTATTGATGAGTAAGGAATTGATTTTTAAGTTGCTAAGAAAAAAACTCAGGATCTTAGCAACTTAAAATCTTAGTATTTTTATTTTAACTCTTGTAATAATTTTGCCGCTACCAATTTAGACGATGCAGGATTTTGGCCTGTAATCAGAAGTCCGTCGGCAACTGCATAAGGCTGCCAGTTTTCTCCTTTAGAAAAGATCGCTCCATTTGATGATAATGCATCTTCTAGTAAAAACGGAACTACTTTTGTTAAACCAACTGCTTCTTCTTCAGAATTGGTAAATCCAGTAACTTTTTTGCCTTTTACTAAATATTCGCCGTTTACTTTTACGTTTTTCAAAACGGCTGGAGCATGACAAACAAATGCAACAGGTTTTTTGTGTGTATAGAAAGATTCGATTAAAGCGATAGAACTTTTATCTTCAACTAAATCCCAAAGCGGACCATGGCCTCCTGGATAAAATACAGCGTCGTAATCTTTTTGGTTAACGGTTGAAAGTTTTAAAGTGTTTTTTAGTTTTTCCTGTAAAACCTTATCGGCATCAAAACGTTTAGTGTCTTCAGTTGCCGAAGCTGGATCGGCACTTTTTGGATCAATCGGCGGCTGGCCTCCAAGCGGAGAAGCAATTGTGATTTCTACTCCTTGATCTAATAATTCGTAATACGGTGCAGCAAATTCTTCTGACCAGAATCCTGTTTTTTCTCCTGTATTGCCCAGTTTATCATTGCTGGTTACAACAAATAATACTTTTTTCATACTCTTTTTGTTTGATTTTTGAGCTTCAGCTGAAATGCTTACAGCTGTGAATGCAGTTATTGCGAATAGTGCTATTTTTTTCATAAATATTAAATTTTGAACAAATTTACGGCGAATGTGATATCAGTAAAAATAAAATAAACTATGTTTGTTATAAACAAATTTATATCATGGTAAATCTTGAATGGTACAGAACTTTTAAGGCAGTTTACAAAAACGGTAATTTTTCAGTGGCTGCGAAGGAATTATTTATGAGTCAGCCTGCGGTTAGTCAGCAGATCTCTATGTTAGAGGCGCATGTTGGCAATAAATTATTTAACCGAAAATCAAAAGGCGTAGAACCAACCGAATACGCTAAGTTACTGAATAATTTGATTATAGACGCTCTAGACAGGCTCGAAAGTGTCGAAACAAGTTTTAGGGCTAAAGCAGAAGATGCTAATCGATTAATTTCTGTCGGAATCTCAAAACATCTTTTTGACTGTGTTGGCAATCTCTTAATTTCAAAGTTTGATTTAATCGATTTTACTTTTGCAGAAAACGATGAGCTTTTTGCTTTAGTAGATGCTAAAAAACTTGACTTTGCCATTACAACCAAAAGATTTGACACTTTTGATACCACTTATGAAATCGTCGGAAAAATTAAACTGATTCTGGTTGCCCCAACAACTTTGGATATTACTGAATTCCGTCAGAGACTAAAAGGAGATAATTACACCGAAATAGAACAATGGCTGAATGCACAGAAATGGTACAGCCACGATGCGCGCATTCCGCATATAAAACTATTCTGGCTCCATGCTTTTAATAAAAAAAGACCGTCGATGGTTCCTAATTACATTATTCCTTCAGAATCTGAAATGTTGAGACTTTTAGCCAAAAATGAAGGAGTTGCTGCAACTTGGAATTGCAATGCAAGAAATTATATTAAGGAGAATAAGCTGCAGTTAGTTTGGAATAGTTTTCACGTGCCAGAAGAGTTTGTGTATTTGTTAGCGCCAAAGAATAATAATGTAAAGTCGTTTTTTGATATTATTGAGAAAGAATTGAAACTGTTTTTTGGTAATAGGTTATAGAATTAGTCTTAAGAAATAGATGGAAATTCAGACTTTTTAATGCTTTTTTTAGTCTGAAAAAGACTAACTTTGAGAAAAGTAAATTTCTAAAAGGACAAATTATGAGAAAGATTGTATCGTGTTTAATATTTGGCGTTGTATTTTTTATGTCCAATTCCTGCAGTAAAAGTGACGCAGATGATGTTATAGATTGTTTTGCCGAAGCAATTTATATCAAATTGCATAATTCTACAGATCCTTCTAATCCGAAATTAATGAATTATTCTGTTGAGTATAGTGGTACAGGAACTCTAAGTGGTGTAAAATGGAATTTTGGAGATGGAACTTCGGGTACAGGTGCAACAGTTACTCATACTTATGCCGCAGCTGGCGAATATACGGCTACAGCAGAGGTGACAATTAAAAAAGACGGTTCAGAATGTACATCTAGTCCAAAACGAACTGTGACAATAAACTAGAAATAATAAACGATCATATTTGAGAGCCAATTTTATAATTTAAGCTTTTGCATTAGATTATAAAATTGGCTCTCATTCGTTATATTTGTTTGATAGTTTAGATTATGGAAAAATTACAAAATATTAGAATTGCTGTTGATGCGATTGTTTTTGGATACAAAAACAATGGTTTATATGTGCTTTTGATTGAACAGCAATTTGGCTCTTCCGAAAAATATTGGGCATTACCAGGCGGTCTAGTGCAAAATGATGAATCTTTAAACGATGCTGTAATCCGAGAATTGCATGAAGAAACAAATGTACAGCTCACTTTCATGGAACAATTGTACACTTTTGGAGATGACATTCATAGAGATTCCAGAAACCGTGTTATTTCAGTAGCGTATTATGCTTTAGTAGATGCTTCAAATTTGGAAATTAAAGCAGATACTGATGCCGAAAGAGTGCAATGGTTTAAAATAGATGAGATTCCGTCTTTGGCCTTTGACCATAATTTAATCTTAAAAAAAGGAATAGAAAGGCTCAAAGCCAAATTAACATACGAACCAATTGGTTTCGATTTACTTGCAGAAGAATTTTTGTTTTCAGATCTTGAAAACCTTTACTGCACTATTTTAGAAAAGGAAATTGACCGTCGAAATTTCAGAAAAAAAATACTCAGTTACGGTATTTTAGAAGAAACTGAAAAATTTTCACCTATTAAAACAGGTCGTCCAGCAAAACTTTTTAAGTTCAATAAGTTGAAATATAATGAGTTAATTCAAAAAGGGTTTCACTTCGAAATAAAGTTTGCGTAATTTTTACACAAAACAAATTGTTTATTCAAAATTAAATTTTACATTTGCGTATAATTAACGCAAACTAAAAAGCTATGATACTAAATCTCGACCCAAAATTCGCTCCATTTCAAAATCAGGAAGAAATCAAATTTCAAAGTTTTACATTTTCTGGAGGTGAACCTCATATTAAAATCGCACCAGATTTTGATGCCAATAAAAAAGTAACCATTACACATAGATTAAATTCATTCAACGATTTAGGTTTATTATGCGTTACTGTTGATGCGTTACGCAGAATGGATGTTAAGATTATCGATCTTTTTATTCCTTACTTTCCAGCTGCGAGACAAGATCGTGTTATGATTCCAGGCGAACCTTTGTCTGTAAAAGTATATGCTGATATTATCAATGCGATGCAATTGAACAAAGTTTATGTTTTTGATGCACATTCAGAGGTTACTCCCGCTTTATTGAATAATAGCACGGTGATTCCAAACTATACTTTTATAAAAGCAGTTTTAGGAAATATAGGAAATTATGTAAAACTTATTTCTCCAGACGGTGGCGCTTTAAAGAAAATCTACAAAGTATCTGAGTTTTTAGGTGGTGTTGAGGTTGTAGAATGCAGCAAAAGCCGTGATGTAAAAACTGGAAAACTATCTGGTTTTAAAGTTTACGAAGATGATTTACAAGGAATGGATTGTTTAATTGTAGACGATATCTGCGATGGAGGAGGAACTTTCGTAGGATTAGCAGAGGAATTAAAAAAGAAAAATGCCGGAAAATTATATTTAGCCGTAAGCCACGGAATTTTCAATAAAGGTTTTGAAGTTTTAAACTGCTTCGACGGAATTTTTACCACAAACTCTTTTAAAGATTTTGAAGGTGAAAGCGTTAAGGTGATCAAGCTGGAAACTTTAGTTTAAATGTTTCAAGTTTTCAGGTTTCAAGTTCTCTGTGTAGCATAAATCTGAAACGCAAAAAAAGCTAACTGTTTCAAGTTGAGCGAAAAACTTTAAACTTGAAACAAAAAACACTAACAAAAATGAAATACAATATAGATAACATAGCTCCAGAAAGTAAATTTTTACTTTTTTGGGGTCATCAGCCAAGTAAAGACGGAACGATCACCAAAACTTGCTTCAGTCAATGGTGGTTAAGTTCTTTTGAAGTGGAAGGTGTGACTTACAAAACATCCGAACATTGGATGATGGCAAAAAAGGCAGAATTATTTAAAGATCAGGAGATTTTAGAAAAGATCATAAAATGTAATTCACCTGCTGAAGCCAAAAAATTAGGCCGTAAAGTGAGAAATTACGATGACAGAATCTGGTTGGAAAACCGATTTGAAATTGTAAAAGAAGGAAACTTTCACAAGTTCAGTCAAAATCCAGATTTGAAAACTTTTCTGTTAAATACAAACGACAGGATTATTGTAGAAGCAAGTCCTGTAGATCCAATTTGGGGAATCGGAATGGCAAGCGATCATACAGATGCTTTAAATCCGGAAAAGTGGAAAGGCTTGAATCTTTTAGGTTTTGCTTTGATGGAGGTTAGGGATGAATTGAGATAAATTTTGAGAAATGAAAATAGAACTTCTAAAAGCAGATATAACAGAAATTGAGGTTGATGCAATTGTCAATGCGGCCAATACTTCTTTATTGGGTGGAGGTGGAGTTGATGGAGCGATTCACAGAAAAGGAGGAAAGGCAATTTTAGAAGCATGTATTCAGATTCGTAATAAGCAAGGTAGTTGTAAAACTGGTGAAGCAGTTATCACAACGGCTGGAAATCTGCCTTCAAAATATGTGATTCATACAGTTGGTCCGGTTTGGAATGGAGATAAAGAAGAAAAATCTAAATTATTAGCTGATTGCTACACGAATAGTTTGAATCTCGCCATTCAACATGGAATTAAATCTATTGCTTTTCCAAATATAAGTACTGGAATTTATCATTTTCCAAAAGATAAGGCAGCAGAAATAGCAGTAAAAACAGTAAAAGATTTTGAAAAATCAGCAGTAATAGAAAAAGTAACATTTGTCTGTTTTGATGATGAAAATTACAAGATTTACAAAAGCCTTTTGTAGATGTTCCGTCGGAACATTTCATAGGTAGAAAAATGCAGATTTGATTGAGTTTACGTTCCGTAGGAACGTTTGATCAACAGAAGAATAATTAAAAATAAACACAATCAAGGTATTGTGTTCTAATAAAATGAAAATAGAATTAAAAAAATATAGCGAGCAAATAAAAGAATGGCCAAAATCAGGTCATCATATAATGGCTCAATACGACGATGAAAAAATAATAGTATATCAGTCGTACAGAAATGAAATAGGCGAGTTTGCTGTTACAAATCAGTTTTTCGGTGGCGCTTTTAGCCTTGATCGAATGACGTGGATTAAACCCAATTTTCTCTGGATGATGTATCGAAACGGTTGGGGAACAAAAGAAGGTCAGGAAGTCGTTTTGGCAATTCACCTCAAAAGAGAAGCATTTGAGGAATACCTTCAAAATGCAGTTTATTCTTCTTATAATGCGGATTTAAAGATGACTTATGAGGAATGGCAAACAGAAGTAAAAACATCTTCAGTGCGTTTACAGTGGGATCCAGATCACGATCCGTATGGAGGGAAATTAGAAAGAAGAGCTATTCAGATTGGTTTAAGAGATGAATTTACAAGATCTTACTCCAAAGAGGATATTTTATTAATCGAAGATATTTCTGATTTTGTAAAAGAACAATATGAATTTGTTCAAAAAAGAGAATTGGAAAAATTATTGATTCCTACTGAAAAGCCTCTTGTTTTTCGAGATGCAGAATTGAATAAAAAATTAAAAATTTCTGGAAATCATGTATGAAAATATAGGAAAGAGCGTCAGTAAGTTTTTAAGCTTGGTGCTCAGACATTCGCCAGAAAAAATCGGATTAAAATTAGACGAAAACGGTTGGGCAGATGTCAATGAATTAATAGAAAAATGTACTAAAAAAGGGAATCGTCTCGACGCCGAACTTTTAGATTATGTAGTAGAAAATAACGATAAAAAGCGTTTTGCTTACAATGAAGATAAAACCAAAATTCGCGCGAGCCAAGGACATTCAATTACGGTTGAATTGAATTTAAGAGAAACAGAACCTTCAGAATATCTGTATCACGGAACCGTTGGAAAATTCATGGAAAGCATTCAGAAAGAAGGCTTGAAAAAAATGAACCGCCAGCATGTTCATCTTTCTAAAGACAAAGAAACGGCAACCAAAGTAGGAAGTAGAAGAGGAGTTCCGCAGATTTTAACCGTTAGAAGCGGTGCTATGCACAGAGACGGATTTAAATTTTATTTGTCTGAAAACAATGTTTGGTTGACAGATGAAGTTCCGGCAAAGTATATCGAATTTAAATCATGAAAAAAACTTTAGTTTTTGGAGATATTCACGGCGGATTAAAAGCATTAATTCAGTTATTGGAAAGGACAGGTTATTCAGAAAACGACCTATTTGTTTTTCTGGGAGATTATGTTGACGGTTGGAGCGAATCGAAACAATTGATTGATTTTCTTATTGATTTATCTCAAAAACAGGAATGCATTTTTATAAAAGGAAATCATGATGCTTGGTGTCAAGAATGGTTAGAAAATGATGTCATAAATGATATTTGGTTTTTGCATGGAGGAAAATCGACAATAGAAAGTTATCAGAATATTGATTTTTCAGAAAAACAGAAACATCTCGAATTTTTTAATCAAATGAAAGATTATTTCGTAGATGAGCATAACAATCTTTTCATTCACGCTGGTTTTTCATCTATGCATGGTCCAGAAAAAGAACATTACAAAACCAATTATTCGTGGGATAGAACGTTGTGGGAAATGGCTTTGACTATGGACAAAAGAATCCAGAAAGATTCACTTACATATCCAAAACGATTACTGCTTTTTAATGAAATTTATATTGGTCACACACCAACACTTCATTATAATGTCGAAATTCCGATGCAAGGTTGCAATGTCTGGAATATTGATACTGGAGCGGGTTTTTATGGTAAATTAACTTGTCTGGATGTTGGAACAAAAATCTTTTGGCAAAGTGACGTCGTACGGACATTTTATCCTAATGAAAAAGGAAGAAATAAGTAAAAATGAAAAATAAAATAGAATCAGGTTTGTTTGGATTGGCAGTTGGTGATGCAGTTGGAGTTCCAGTTGAATTTCAGTCTAGATCTTATTTAAAACAAAATCCAGTTACTGAAATGTTTGGTTTTGGAACACATCATCAGCCAATTGGCACCTGGAGTGATGATAGCTCACTTGCTTTTTGTCTAGCAGAAAGTTTGTGTACAGATTATGATTTAAATGATATCGCTAAGAATTTTGTGAAATGGTATTCAGCAGATTTGTGGACACCTCATGGACGAGTTTTTGATATTGGAATAGCGACTACTCATGCGATTCAAAATATAGTGAAAGGCCATCAGCCAGAATTATGCGGAGGATTTTCTGAAAGCGATAACGGAAACGGATCTTTAATGCGTATTTTGCCATTAGTTTATTATCTTCAGAAAGAAAAAGATATTGAAGTTATTTATAAAAAAGTAAAAGAAGTTTCATCAATAACACACGCACATTTCAGATCGGTATTTGCCTGTTTTATTTATGTTGTGTATTGTTTGGAGATTCTAAAAGATAAAGATAAATTCGAAGCTTATAAAGAAATGCAAAATGTTGTTGCAAAATTTCTAGAAAGCAAAGAATTTAATCCGATTGAAATTGGATTGTTTGAAAGGATTTTGAAAAATGATATTTCTGCATATCCAGAAAACGAAATTCATTCCTCGGGTTATGTTCTTCATAGTTTAGAAGCGAGCTTTTGGTGTTTTTTAAATTCCGATTCTTATGAAGAAACTGTTTTGAAAGCCGTTAATTTAGGCGAAGATACTGATACAACAGGCGCAATTGCGGGCGGAATAGCAGGAATTTATTACGGAATTGAAAATATGCCACAAAAATGGATTGACAATTTAGTTCGATCCAATGATATTAAAGATTTAGCAGAACGATTATCACAAAAAATATAAATAGAAAATATATGAACCCACTATTATTAACCGACGGTTACAAAGTTGACCACAGAAGACAATACCCAAACGGAACAACATTAGTATATTCTAACTGGACGCCTCGTAAATCAAGAATTGAAGGACTGGATGAGGTTGTGTTTTTCGGATTGCAGTATTTCATCAAAAAATATATTATTCATGATTTTGAAGAGTATTTCTTTAAAAAATCAAAAGAAGAAGTTGTGGCAAAATATGCTCGCAGAATCAATAACTATTTAGGTGAAAACCAAGTTGGAATTAAACATATCGAAGATTTACACGATTTAGGATATATTCCGATGGTCTTTAAAGCTTTGCCAGAAGGAGCAAGCGTGCCGTTGAGAGTGCCAATGTTTACGATGTATAATACAATTCCAGAATTTTTCTGGCTGACGAATTATTTCGAAACTTTGCTTTCTGCAGTGATCTGGCTTCCTTGTAACTCTGCTACAATTGCAAAAGAGTATAGAAAAGTTTTAGATAAATATGCAGTTCTGACTTCATCTGTTCCAGAATTTGTAGACTGGCAGGCACACGATTTCTCAATGAGAGGAATGGGCGGAATTGAAGCGGCTTTAACTTCAGCATCTGGACACTTGTTGAGTTTCACAGGATCTGATACTATTCCAGCGATTGATTTCTTGGAAGAATATTACAAAGCCGATTCAGATCAAGAATTAGTGGCGGGTTCAGTAGCTGCGACAGAGCATTCTGTAATGTGTATGGGAACGACTGAAGGCGAGTATGAAACTTTCAAAAGATTAATTACAGAAGTATATCCAAAAGGAATTGTTTCTATTGTTTCTGATACTTGGGATTTATGGAAAGTTTTAACCGATTATTTGCCAAGATTGAGAGAAGATATTGTTTCAAGAGAAGGTAAAGTTGTAATTCGTCCTGATAGTGGTGATCCAGTTGATATTATCTGCGGAAATCCAAACGGAAAAACAGAACAGGAGAAAAAAGGAGTTATCGAATTGCTTTGGGATGTTTTTGGCGGTACAACAAATGCTAAAGGATTCAAAGAATTGGTTCCACAAATCGGAGCGATTTACGGAGACAGTATTACCGTAGCAAGAGCCACTCAAATTTGCGAAAGATTAAAAGAAAAAGGATTTGCTTCTACAAATGTTGTTCTTGGAATTGGATCTTTCACTTATCAATACAACACTAGAGATACTTTCGGATTTGCAATGAAAGCGACTTACGGAGAAGTAAACGGAGAGGGAAGAGCAATCTTCAAAGATCCAATTACAGATGACGGAACGAAAAAATCAGCTAAAGGATTAATGAAAATTGATTTAATTGACGGAAAGTATCACTTAACTGATAATGTTTCTTGGGAAGAAGAAAAACAGGGTGAATTGAAAGAAGTTTTTAGAGATGGAAAACTTTTGGTTGATCAATCGCTAAGTGAAATTAGAGCAAGAGTAAGTGCAGATATAATGATTGATGCGTAATATAAATTTGAGTTATAAAAACAGATTAATAACATCTTAAAAGAATAAACTATGAAAATCACAACACTTATTGCTTTAGTCGGATGCTGTTTTATAACCAATAATGTTATTTCGCAGGTATCAAATAAATCAAAAAAAATGGCAAACAAAGAGAATTATCCTAAAGCATTGGTCGATTATGATGATTTTAAAAATCTTGTTCTAGATTTAGAAAAGAACCGTGCTGAACGTTTGGTTAGTTTAGATGTTTTTTTGGAAATGGCAAAAGGCGAGAATACGGTTATCTTAGACACACGTTCTGATTTCCGTTTTAACAGAAAGCATCTTAAAGGAGCCATTCATCTAGATTTTACCGATTTCACACAGGAGAATCTTTTAAAGTTAATTCCTGATACCAATACAAAAATATTGATTTACTGCAATAATAATTTTAATGGAGATCCGATAGATTTTGCTTCTAAAATGGCTAAACCTGCCGCTTCTCTAGAAACACAAATATTATCCAATAGAAAACCAGTTATGTTGGCGCTAAACATTCCGACGCATATCAATCTCTACGGATACGGTTATAAGAATATTTATGAACTAGACGAATTGGTAAATGTAAATGATCCTAGAGTAAAGTTTGAGGGAACTGAAGTGAAATAACTCTAACCGCTGAATAAAATGAAAGCCTGAATAGATATAAAATTCAGGCTTTTTTATTTTAAGAACAATACTTAATTCTAAATTCTATAGCATCTTTAGAATTAAGACCGATTAAATTAATTCCTTCCTTGCATTCCATTCGTTTTTCTCGGATTAATTTTCCAACTAATAATTCGAAAAGTAAAAATGAACGATGTTCATCATTTATAAAATTTAGATATTCTCTTCTATAAGGAAGTTTTTCAGTGGTTAAAATATGAATTAGAATCTCTTGTAATTCATCAAGATGACGTTCTGAATTTAACTGAAAGTATTTTTCTGTTTTAATTCCGTTGTGAGTAAATGAGATTAAATTTTCGACCCCATTCCCATACATGGGGCCATATCTGTAATTTTTTGTTCTTTCTCCATAAAAAGAATTTCCATAAACAACTAAATTTTCTAATTCCGAATAGTTGTGTTTAATTTCATTTATCATTAAGAAATCTTCTTCAAATGAAATTTTCCCTTCTAAACGGCCATTAAGATTTTCGAATTCGGTTAATCTAATTAAGATTCCTGCAATATGAATTAAAAAGAGAATTGCAATTGGGTAATAAAAATATTCAGATGATTTATAATTAGTATAACGCTCAATTAGTGATAATAATAAAGCATATAATGTAACTGTTCCGATTGAATAATAAGATAGTTTTTCTGAACGAGTTAAATTGAAGAATTTGTGTTTCTCAGGAATAAAAATCGAAGCGGAGAAAAGCATCTATTTCCTATAAAAATTATTATGATCGATATATTCCCAAACCTTTGGAGGCAATAAAGGCTGAATATTTTTCCCCTCTTTAATGCTGTTGCGAATAAAAGTAGAAGAAATCTCCACAATCGGCGCATCAATTACATGAATTTTTAGATGCGATTTTAATTCGAGATTTTCAGGTTCGTCAGAAATTGCTTCGCCTGTTCGTCCCTTGGCCTCGAGTCTCGGATATACGTAAATATCATGATTTTCCAGAATCACTTCATAGTTTCTCCATTTATGCAGCGTTTTCAAATTGTCTTCGCCCATAATTAATGAAAATTCATGATTTGGATATTTCTCTTGTAAATGAGCGAGTGTAATCACTGTATAGCTTGGCTGAGGCAATTTAAACTCAATATCCGATGGTTTTATTTTCGGATAATCTTCTGTTGCCAGATAAACCATTTGAAGTCGTTGCTGATCGTCTAATAAAGTCGCTTTCTTTTTTAACGGATTATGTGGCGTAACAACCATCCAGATCTGATCTAAATCGGCAAACTCAGCCATATGATTAGCAATGATCAAATGACCAACATGTATAGGGTTATATGTTCCGAAGTAAAGACCTATTTTCATTTTGTATAGTTTCGCATAGAGTCGCTAAGATAGCACAAAGATTCGCAAAGTTTAAAAACCTTTTGCGAATCTCCGTGTTTGTCTTTGCGAATCTTTGCGTAATAAAATTACTTATTTACGAACTCTTTCACTAATTGATATGCTTCTTCTTTAGCAGTATCTAAATCGTAGTTTTTAATAATGGTATCAAATTGAGGAGCAGTTGCCAATTCAACCGAAGCTTTTGCAATACGCATATTAATTTTGTCTTCACTTTCTGTAGAACGTTGTTTTAATCGGCGTTTTAATTCGTCAACACTTGGAGGTTTAACAAAAACAGCTAAAGTTTCTTCTGGGAATTTATGTTTAATGCGAAGACCGCCAACCACGTCAATGTCAAAAATGACATTTTTTCCAAGAGCCCAGATTCTTTCAATCTCCGATTTTAAAGTGCCATAGAAGTTGTCGCGGTAAACTTCTTCCCATTCTAAGAAATCCTCAGCTTTAATGTGCTTTTTGAATTCTTCTAGCGAAATGAAATAATAATCCTTTCCGTGTACTTCTTCACCGCGTGGTGCACGCGATGCTGCCGAAATCGAAAATTCAAGATTTAAATCTTCTTGTCCTAATAAATGTTTTACGATAGTTGTTTTTCCTGAGCCTGAGGGTGCCGAAAAAACAATTAATTTTCCTTTGTTCATTGTGTATGCTTTAAGCTTTAGGCAGAAGGCCTTAGGCTTTAATTGATTTTGTTTTTAGCTTATTGCTTATAGCTTAAGCTTATGGGTTTTACAGAACATTCAATACTTGCTCCTTGATTTTCTCTAATTCATCTTTCATCATCACGACCAATTTCTGCATTTGAGCATGATTCGATTTAGAACCCATGGTATTGATTTCACGCCCCATTTCCTGAGTGATAAAACCAAGTTTTCTTCCGTTGGCTTCAGAACCATTTAAAGTTTCCAAAAAGTAATCTAAATGATTTCCTAAACGTACTTTCTCTTCTGTAATATCTAATTTTTCTAAATAATAGATTAATTCCTGCTCAAAACGATTTTCATCAACATTAACTTGCAATTCTGAAATTGCAGTTTGCAAACGATCTTTTATAGCTTGTATACGCTCTGGATCAAGTGCCAATGTATCATTCATATATTGGCGAATGTTTCCAATTCGGAAATTGAATTCTTTTTCAAGTGCTTCTCCTTCATCTTTTCTGAAATTTAAGATGTTTTGAAGTGCTTCGTCAATAATTACCTGAATTTGCTCCCAATCATTTTCATCAATTTCTTCGCGTTCTGTTTTTAATGTATCTGGCATACGAACAGCCATTTTCATTAATTCAGTTTCGTCAGCATCGGGATTTACTTCTTTTAATTGTGCGATATAATTTTTTACAACAGGTACATTTACTTTGGTTGAAGTCTGCTCAGCAGTGCTTTCTACATAAATTGCAAAATCAATTTTACCTCTTTCCAGTTTGGTCGAAATGAGAGTTCGTAAACCAAGTTCCAATTCGCGGTAAACTGATGGCATTCTTACATTCAAATCTAAACCTTTACTGTTTAGGGATTTTACTTCAACGGTAATTTTTTTTGTAGGCAATTGCAAAGAAGCTTTGCCAAACCCTGTCATAGATTGTATCATATAATTGAGTATAAAGGCGCAAAGATAAATAAAAGTTTGCTCTATTTGGTTGGAAATTAGTGTTCAGTCACAGTTTTCAGTTTAACAGAAAAGAAAATAGCTTTTTAGCTCAAAGCATTTATCACTTCGGCTACATTTTTTTGGCTATTGCTGATGTAAATTTTACCATCTATAATAAAAACGGGACGGCTTAAGAAAGTGTAATGTTCCAAAATGTATTTTTTGAAATCGGCTTCTGTTAAAGATTGGTCTTTAAGTCCCATTGACTTGTATAACTGTGCTTTTTTGCTAAATAATGCTTCGTAGCTTCCAGAAAGTTTGTGCATTTCTTCCAATTGTTCTTCAGTAATTGGATCTTGTTTAATATCTTGAAAAACTAAATTGTTTTCAGGTAAACTTTTGATGATTTTTCTGCAGGTATCACAAGACGATAAATAATATATTTTGTTCATTTTTTTATGGATTTGTTAGAATGCAAAGAAAATCCATTTGAAACTTAAAAATGACTAATTTTAGAAAAAAAATAAAATTATGAGTTCAGTTTTTGATGTACAAAAAACAATAAGAGAAGTTCTTTTGAAAATTTTAGATAATCATTCATTAGAGCAATTAAACAAAATTCCAGATGGTTTCAGCAATAATATTATTTGGAATATTGGCCATTGCGTTTCTTCACAGCAGCTTTTGGTTTATAAATTATCTGGTCTTCCAACAATGGTTTCTGAAGAGTTCATTAATAAATACAGAAAAGGAACCAAACCAGAAGGAGATGTTTCTCAAGCTGAGGTTGATGAGATCAGAATCTTGCTTTCAACAACATTAGAAAAAACGAAGAATGATTTTGAAAGCGGTTTATTTGTTGATTATCATGAATACACTACAAGTATGGGATTTACACTTCGTCATATTCAAGGTGCTTTAGATTTTAATAATTATCATGAAGGACTTCATACTGGAGTTGTAATGGCGCTAAGAAAATTAGTTTAAAAAAAATATCCCGCTTTAAGCGGGATATTTTTTTTATTCGATTATGGTTTCGATGGTAACCTTCATTGCTCCGGCACCTTTATTTTTTGTAATATCCATAAAAGCTCTTTTAGACAGATCAATTTCGCGAGTTTTGACAAATGGACCACGATCGGTAATTTTTACTATTACAAATTTACCATTGGCTTCATTTGTTACTTTTACTCTAGTTCCAAAAGGAAGTTTTTTGTGAGCAGCAGTATAATTGTTGTTGTTAAATCGACTTCCGTTAGCAGTCCTTTTTCCATTAAAACGATCTGCATAGTAGGAGGCATGAGCGTTTTTTTTGTATGGTCTAAGTTTTAAACCTTTGTCTGTAAAAACTGAGTCCGGCAAAGGAACAATAACAGGTTTTACATTCTTAACAGTATCTTGAATAATTTTAGGTTCTGTTGTAGGTTTGGTCTGGCTTATCATGTAAGTAAAGCCGCTAATTAGGGTTAAAGCGATTGTGGCGAATAAAATGTTTGTTTTATTTCTCATGGGTTATTTTTTTTCAGACTTGGGGGGAGTTTGTACAAATAATATGCCGAGATAAAAAAAGCCCTCATAAAGGGCTTTTATTTGGTATTTTTTAGAACCAAAGGTTCCACGGAATTCTGCTTAAAATAAGCAATAATCCTAATGTATAAAAAATAGCAAAGGTTTTAAATTTAGCTTCGCTATTAACTAATTTTTTATGTTTAGACCATCCGATAGTAATTAGGATGATAGCAATAATATTAATTAGAGGGTGCTCTAATGAAGTTAATCTTAATTCTGCATTAGACATTTGTCCGAAAGCGTCTTTTCCAAGAGGAGAGACAAAATATAAGATTAAACCAATCAATAATTGAGTGTGTGTACCAATTAAAGCAAATAAAGCGATTTTACGATCTTTAGCTGTAAACTCTTTTTTTGAAGTTACTCCAATGATGGCATTAACCACTGCAACAACTAAAAGAAGCAATGCTAAGTATGCCCAGCCAGAGTGGAATTTTTGTAGAAAATTATACATAAACTGTGTTTTTTGTTCAAAACAAATATAACAAAAAAGGCTATAAAAAAACGGCATTAAACTTAAAAGTCAATGCCGTTTTTATTATTTATTTAGATTCTAAATTTTAGAAATCGTAACGTAAACTAAAGTTCCAAGTTCTTCCAAAACCAAAGAATACCTGGTTAGCATCAGCTACGCCTTGATATAATCTATTGTTAGAAGCATAAGTTCCTAAAGCTGCATTTGTTGAACTTACGTTGTCATCAGCAAAAATGTTTGTTCTTGACTCAGCAATGTAAATTTTATCAAATAAGTTGTTGATGTTTAATCTGAAGTTAACAGATTTATCTTTGTTTTCACCTACTAACATTTTGTATGAGAAACCTGCATCAAATAATCCGTAAGAAGGCAATTGTAAAGCACCTTTGTTGTTTGGATCTGAGAAGTTAATTGGGCTTAATCCAGCATACAATTTGTCATTGTAGTTGTAATTAGCATCAACAGTTACTCTTGTTAAAACTTCGTAAGAAGCTCCTAAGGAAGCGGTTAATTGAGCTGCGTCTCCAACTTTTACTTTATCCATGTATACAGGAGTTGCAGTATATCCAGTTACTGGAGAGTTGTCTGCTTGATAATAAGCGTTAACAGTTGCGTTTCCTTTGTACTCCCAAATACCGTAAGAGAACATAGCATTAACTTTAAATTTGTCAGTAATATTAGAATAAGCTTCAATTTCAGCTCCAGAGTGTACTTCATTAAGACCAACATATTCTGTGTATGTACTTGCGTCAGTTGGTAATGCATTACCTTTTAAGTATCTGTCATTCCAAGTTGTGTTGTACAAGTTAAGAGTTGCGTTGAAAAATCTTGAACGGAAACCGTATCCAGCCTCAAATCCGATAATTTTTTCGTTTGTAAGGTTAGGGTTTACAGTAGATCTGTTGTTTGGATAAACTGAGTTAAAGAATGGTTGTCTTGAATAGTAACCAGCATTAACATAAACATTGTGTTTTTCGTTAATGTTGTAGTTAGCTCCACCTTTAACGTTACCACCTAAGATGTTTTCGTAATCTGTAGATGCCAATGGATCTGTTGGTAAGTAAACGAAATCATCTTCTCTTTTGAACCCTTGTTGAGAGATGGCTCCCTGAACGAACGCAGTTAAGTTATCTTTAGAGTACTCTAATTGAGTAAATGCTCCATACCATCTTACTTTTCCAGTACTATTAAATGAAATTTTTTCGTATTGTCTATCATCAAAAACATTCCATTGAACTTTTGTAGCATAAGTTTCTGTAAGGTGTCTTCCTGCTGGTTTTAAACTTGCAACGTTATTATCAAAAAACTCGTCACCACCTAATCTATCATTAACTACTGTAAAGTGGTATCCTGTATATGTTCTAGCATCGATACCAAAATCTAATGTTAAAGTGTTAGATAGTTTTTTGTTTAAGTTAATTAACGCACCAAACCAGTCATGAGAGTTGATAGATGAAGTTTGAGAAATACCTGAAGTAGTATTGTAAACATAAGGAGATGCGGCAGTTCCAGCACCTGTTCTACCAGTTGATGAACTGTTTTGGTAAACACCACCAATTTGTGTTCTTGTTCTGTTTGCTCCATTAAAGAAAACACTTCCTGTACCATTGTTCCAAGCTTGGATTTTGTTGTAATCAACCATTCCGTTTGGTAATAAGAAAGCAGAACTGTTGTATAAGTTTCCACCAATACCTCCTGTTGCGCTAGCGCCAGCTCCACGTCCCATAGAAGCGTAAAGAACTGAAGAAAGTTTTGTAGTTTCGTTGATTTTATAATCCCAGTTAAGAGAAGCTACTGGTTTGTGGTAGTAGTTTTTTCTGATATTATATTCTTCTCCATTTAAGTATCCAGCGTCAGCGTTATATCTGATGTTTGGATCAGTAAGAGAGCCATACTTTTGATAAGTAGCGATTGTGGACACAGTGGATCTTTGGTTGTGCCATTGTGGCGCTCCTGTTACTGTTAATTGGAAGTCGTGCTTATCATTTTTAGTAGTATATCCTAAAGCTATAAAGTAGTTAGAGCCTTCAAATGGAGTGCCATTTACGTATCCGTCTCCCATTGTTTGAGATAATAAAACAGAAGCAGAAAGCCCGTTTGATAATTTTCCTGTGTTGTAAGAACCTTGAATTTTAAAGTTTCTTGCATTACCAAATCCAGAAGAGAAAGATCCTCCTTCTTTTTTGTCTGAAGATCTAGTTACAATGTTGATTGTTCCCCCTACAGATGGTGTAGCTAATTTAGAAGAACCCAAACCTCTTTGTACCTGCATTGCAGATGTTACATCTGATAAACCTGCCCAGTTGCTCCAGTAAACAGAACCATTTTCCATGTCGTTAACTGGCATACCGTTAATCATAACCGCGATGTTATTTTGGTTGAAACCACGAATATTAATTCTAGCGTCTCCAAAACCACCACCTGATTTAGTAACGTAAACAGAAGGTGTGTTTCTTAAAATCTCTGGAAACTCTTGAGTTCCAAGTTTTTCTTGAATTTCAGCAGCTTTAATTGTAGAAACAGCTACTGGTGTTTTTCTGTCTTTTGCAATATCTACAACTGTACTTTTTACAACAATCTCGCTCAATTCGTTAGAATTTGAAGCTAAAGTGATAGTTCCTAAGTTTGTAGTTGCACCATTTGCTACTGTAAATTTTACAGTTTGGTTGTCATAACCTAAAAAAGAGATTACAATCTCTCCTGTACTTGATGGTGATGTAAGTGTAAATTTACCATCAAAATCTGTTGAAGTTGCTATAGTAGATCCTTTGATCACTACATTTGCTCCTGGTAACCCGCCTGTTCCGTCGGTAATTTTACCAGTAACTTTTCCTTGAGAAAATACGGTCGAAACTATCATAAAAAATAGTCCAGTCAGTAACCAATTTTTCATTTTCTTCATTTTGTTATTGAGTTTATTGTTTTTGGCAAAATTATAACAAATAACTCAGATAATGTTATCGAAATGTTAAGAAAAAACAGTTTTGTCTTTTGTGCTGCGTATTAAAATGAATTTTTCTTTTTTCATTAAAAAAAATATTGTTTTCTTGAATTTATGCAATGCTTTTTTGTTAAAAATGTAATTATTCTAGTAGTGCCGTGAGTGGGAATAGGCAAATTAGCGGATAATTCTGCTTTTTGTCGGTCTTTTATGTAAAAAACGTCCTAATTTTACTAGAAATTAGGACGTTTCAAAAGTTAGAGAATATTTAAAAAAAAGTATTCTATTTATTTTTTAAGAAATGATTTAACAAAAATGAAGTTGAACTATCGTGATTCTTAACGGTCTTAGAATTGATCTCGTCTAAGATAGAATTTGCCAATTGTTTACCTAACTCAACTCCCCATTGGTCAAAACTGAAAATGTTCCAAATAACTCCTTGAACAAAAATTTTATGTTCATATAATGCAATTAAAGAACCTAAACTTTTTGGTGTAAGTTTTTGAATTAAAATAGTATTCGTTGGTTTGTTTCCAGTAAAAACTTTAAAAGGCAATAAATAAGAAGCTTTTTCAGCCGCTAATCCTTGCTTGTCAAATTCTGCCTGAACTTGTGCTTCTGTTTTTCCGTTCATTAAAGCTTCAGTCTGAGCAAAAAAGTTAGACATTAATTTATTATGATGATCTTCGTTTCCGTAAAGTGGTTTTACGAATCCGATGAAGTCTGTTGGGATTCTTTTTGTTCCTTGGTGAATCAATTGGAAGAAAGCGTGTTGTGAGTTTGTCCCTGGTTCTCCCCAAATAATTGTTCCAGTTTGGTAGTTAACAGGTTTTCCGTCACGGCCAACGCTTTTCCCGTTACTTTCCATAAAAGCTTGTTGTAAATACGGAGCTAATTTTGATAAATATTGCGTGTACGGAATCAAAGCTTCACTTTCGGCACCATAAAAATTATTGTACCAAACACTTAACAAAGCTAAAATAACTGGAATGTTTTCATCAAATTCTGCTGATTTGAAATGCTCATCCATTTCATTTGCTCCTTTCAGTAAGTCATTGTAGTTGTCAAAACCAACTGCCAATGCAATGCTTAAACCAACAGCGCTCCAAAGAGAAAATCTTCCTCCAACCCAGTCCCACATTGGGAAAACGTTACTTGGATTAATTCCGAATTCTGTTACTTTTTGAATGTTTGTAGAAACTGCTACGAAATGTTTAGCGATATCTTCTTGAGAAGCCGATTTTAAAAACCATTCTTTAATTGTCTCAGAATTTGAAAGTGTTTCTTGAGTAGTAAAAGTTTTAGAAACAATTACAAAAAGTGTTGTTTCTGGATTTAGTTTTTTGATGATTTCGTTTACATGGTCCCCGTCAACATTCGAAACGAAATGAGTGTTTAAGTGATTTTTGTAAAACTGTAAAGCTTCAACAGCCATAACAGGACCAAGGTCAGAACCACCAATTCCGATATTTACAACATCTGTAAAAGTTTTTCCAGTATATCCTTTTCTTTGTCCAGAAATAACTTCTTCAGTAAAATTTTTGATTTTATTTTTTACTTCAAATACTTCAGGAATTACATTTTCTCCGTCTACTTTAATAACCGCCGATTCTGGAGCTCGTAGCGCTGTGTGTAAAACGGCACGATTTTCTGTCTGATTGATTAATTCTCCTCCAAAATATTGTGCAATTGCATCTTTCAATTCGATTGAGTTTGCTAATTCTAATAAAAGAGAAACCGTTTCCTGACTAATATTATTTTTTGAGTAATCTACTAAAAAATCATTCCATTGCAAGTTGAATTTTTCAGCACGTGCACTATCTTGTTGAAACAATTCTTGTATTGTGGTTTCGTGAATTGCGTTATAGTGGTTCTGTAGATTTTTCCACGCTTCAGTCCCAGTCGGGTTTGTTGTGTTTAAAGCCATTTTTATCTATAATTGAGTTTGTTTTCTGAAACACAAAAATACTGAAATAACTTTTAAAAGGGTGACGGTTTGCGATTATATAACAATTAGTTACGAAAACGTTTTATGAGTTTACTTTTGAATATTTGAAGTTATGATTATCGCGCCATCATTTTCTTTTTCATTGTAAATGATACGACTGCTGTTTTTGTTTAAGAAGTCTAAAGTGATAATATCGAGCTTTTTTAGTGGCAATAAGATAGTGTCTTGTTTTTTGTTGTATTTAAATGAAGTTCCGTTAATTACAACCAAAGGCGATTCTCCAATTAAATCTTTTTCGAAGGATGTGCTAACTAGTCTCTGAACAAAATATCTGCTTTCTTCTTTTTCATTTAAAACAAAAACCTTTGGATTGGAACACCCAATAGCGAATAGAGATAAAAGTATTAGAGAGGAGTTTTGCATGAATAAGGTTTAAGAAATGTTTTGGTGAAATACTTTTACCAAAAGCGCCACCAAGGCTTTTTATTGATTTCTATAATTTTTTTAGAAACATCAACATCAATTCTTTTTGGCGATTCTGTTTTAATTTTAGAATCATCAAAAAATAATTGACCGTTTTCATCCATTCCAAGCGGAAATTTGGTTCTTTCTTTCCAGTTCTCAGTTTGTAATTCTGGAATTAAGTCAAGATCAATTTTTTCGCGAAAGCGTTTTTGAGCTTTTTCGATAATTTCTTCTTCTAAGTTTGAAGATGAATTTTTGAAAAGTGAAATCGAATTGTCTGGAATATTCAGAAGAAAAATTTGTGTTTTATCACCGATTTTCTGAATGTCCAATACTTTGAAATAAGCAATCGAGTCTAAAAGATAATGTCCAATTTTTGCCGAATCTGGATTAAATTTTGACAAATCTTTGGCATGCGCACTAGCAATCAAATATCTTAGATTTCCTGAAATTCCTCCACCAATCGAACTCATATCAGTAAAACCTTTTTCTTGAATGATCTGTCCGACTTTATAATTCAAAATTAAATTTTCAGGAAGATTTGTATCTCTGTAAAATAGTTTTAAACCAGAAAAAGTTTCATGATACATGGTTTTGAGGCGTTCATTTTTCATGATTTTCGATTCAAAAAGATTATTTACAAATTACCAATACTGTCCAATTCTCTTTTTAGAGGCTCAATCTGTGTCATAAAGCGAGTTCTGTCATTCCCAGTCAAAGATTCTCCTGTTGGAAGATTTAATCGAAGCGCATCTACTTGTACGCCATTTTTCCAGAAACGATAGCAAACGTGTGGACCAGAAGCTAAACCTGTACTTCCAACCAAGCCAATTGTCTGTCCTTGCGTAACGCGTTGTCCGCGACGAACTAGGATTTTAGACATATGTAAATATTGAGTAGAGTAGGTTCCGTTATGTTTTACTTTTACAAAGTTTCCGTTTCCTGCAGTATATCCGGTAGCTTCTACAACTCCTGATGCGGTGGTTGAAATTGGCGTTCCAGTTGGAGCTGCATAATCGGTTCCTTTATGTGCTTTCCAAGTATGCTGTACAGGATGGTATCTGTTCATGGTGAATCTTGAAGTGATTCGGCTGAATTTAATTGGCGTTTTTAGGAAGAAGTTTTTAAGTGTTTTTCCCTCATCGTCATAATATTCAATCTTTCCAGAAGTGGTATCTTTTTCAAAAGGAAAAGCATAAATTATTTTTCCTTTATATTCAAAAAATGCAGCTTCAAGATCTTCAACGCCATCATAGGTTTTTCCGTTAATGAATCGCTCTGTGAAAATTAATCCGTAGCGATCGCCTTTTTTTAGTTTGAAGAAGTCAATAGACCAAGAAAATACTTTTGTAATTCTGCTAGCCAAAGCGGTTTCAACACTTTCATTTCCTAAAGTTTCGGAAAGAGAGCTTTTTAAAACGCCACCAATCATTTTTCGTTTTAAAGTAACTGGTTTTATTTTTTTATATGCTTTTGCAATGCTATCTCGTAAATCGACAACATAATAACTTAAAGCATCTGGCTGATAAATAAAAACTTGAAGATTATTGGTTTTGTTTTTAGAACGAAGTAAAGTGAAAGGTTTTCCGTAACGAATGTTTCTGACATTGAAAGAATCTTTTACCTGTTCTACAATTTCATTTACTTTTTTGTCTCCAATGTTTTGGCTTTGCATAATTGAGCCAAAAGAATCTCCTTTTGAAATAGTGTCATTAACAACATTAAAGTCTGCGTAATTAAAACCGAATTCTATTTTTTTGGTTGCTGGTTTAGTAATTTTTGCTTCTACTTTTTCTTCTTCTTTTTTACATGAAAAAATAGAAAACAAGACAATTAAAATTACGACTGCTTTTTTCAAACTTTATAAATTTTTTGTGGTGAAATTAAACTTCAGTTTCATTTCCCCAATTGGACAATTCTTCTTCGGTCCACAATTTAGGAAAAAAGATGCGTCTTTGGTATTTTGGGTGCATATATTTTTGCCAGTCGCTTCCTCCTGTAGCTTCTCCATTGCCTTTTCCGCTTTCTAAGATGTATTTTCTTGCAGTGTTAAGATGCTGCATTACCCAAGTAATGTTTACCGTTTTATCGTAATGGCGCATTGCAGCGATTAGTTCTGGATTTTGCTGATCTTGAATTGGTAATTGGATGAATTTTTGCCAAAGGTTTTTTGTTTTGAAAGAAGCCATTTGTCTCAAAAACTGTTCTTTGTATTTCTTTTCAAATTCATTTAACAAATATGATTTTTCGCCAGTGTGATAATCTTTTCCGGCTGCTTGCCAATAAAGGTGTTCAAAGCTGGTTTCCAAATCGGTATTTTCATCAAAGTTTGCTTTGTATCTGCGGTCTGTCAAATTGATAACGTCTGTCGAAGCAAATTCGATCATTCTGTATTGTGCACTTTGAAATCCGCTTGCAGGAGTGAGCGTGTTTCTAAATTTCATGTATTGATCTACTTCCATTCCGTTTTCCATAATGCTGAACGAATTGGTAAGCATATCAAAGTATCTTGTAATTCTTGATAATCTTTCGCTGAAAAAATCAACCTGAATGTTTTCCGTTTCGGCAATCTGATCAATTTCCCACAATATCATTTTAAAAATTAATTCATTTACCTGATGGTACATGATAAAAACCATTTCGTCAGGAAGTGTGGTGCGTTGTATTTGTAAATTTAATAGAGCGTCTGTTTGAATGTAATCCCAATAAGTAATTGGTTTGGCCCAAAGCAATCCTTCTAACTGAACATCAGTTTTTTGATTTATGGCTTGAAATTTAAGGTCAATTTCTTTTAAAATTGCTTCAGAATGATCTGTAGGGTTCATTATTTTTTTGCTTTAAGTGGACTTTTCAGTCCTTTATATTCATCGAGATCGGCTTTAAGAGATCCTACGGCCAAATCTGCTTTAATTCTAATCGGAACTTTGTTCACGTCGTCTGTTATCCAGAGTGTTAAGCTCTCTTTTTCTTTGAATACTCTTCCAGTCTGTACCGACGGTTTGAAGACCATTGTAGAAACGGTTCCAAATTTAGTCGTAATATCTTGACGACCTATATATTTTAACTTAAATTTTGTGATTTCATCGTCAAAAAACATATCGATTGTAATGGATTCGCCTGATTTAAGTTTGTCAATGTTGGGATGGTTTCTCAGGTAATAAAATGCAGAAACAATATCTTGAACGCTTTCTGTAACAACGATTGTTTTTTCAGATTTACGCTTATAGTCTTTTACTAAAACTCTATTTTCATTTTGATTGAAAAAACCTTCTTGATTTTTGGTATAACCCCCTTCATCAATTTTTCTAACATATCGGTATGGTTTTCCTGTTTCTTTGTCAAAATAACTTTCATACAAATCTTCTACTTTGAAGAAAAATTTTGACATTCCAGTTGTGTAACCTTTTCCAACAGAGTGGTATACCTTTTTATTATTGATTGTGGCATCTTTAACTTCAAGAGTGGCGTATCCAGCATTTACAATTCCATAATGTATTCTAAATTTAAAATATTCTCCAGTATCGAAAGCGTCTTCTTTTTGAGGCGCGAAAGACAGTATTGTTAGTGATAATATAGTGAGGATGAGCTTTTTCATAGTACATTCTTTACGTTTTATTATAAAGGTAGACAAATGCAAATTCTATTCCAAATGTACCAAAACAAAAAAACTCAGTCAAAGATGACTGAGTTTTTATGCTATTAACTAACCAAAAAACTATAAATTATGAAATTTATATCAATTCGGAAGGAAACCACCCCTTCCTGATTTGCGAGTGCAAAGATAGATAGAAAGTTCAGATTTCAAATAGCCAAAGTCAAGTTTAACATAACATTTGCAAAAAAAACATCTTTTTTTAGAGAAATCCGCGTTTAAATGCAAAAAAAATGCGTTTTTACAAAGTTCCTCTCAATTCTTGTTCTCTCTCAATTGACTCAAACAGAGCTTTAAAGTTACCTGCACCAAATCCTTTTGCACCCATTCTCTGGATAATTTCGAAGAAAAGTGTAGGTCTGTCTTGAACTGGCTTGGTAAAAATCTGTAATAAGTAACCATCTTCATCGGCATCAACCATGATCGCCAATTTTTCGATTTCATTTAAATCTTCTTTCATCATATCCATATGAACACCTAATCTTTCTGGGATTGCTTCGTAATAAGTATGAGGAGGGGCCGATAAAAACTCAACGCCGCGTGCTCTCAGTTGTGATACTGTTTTAATGATATCGTCTGTAGCAATAGCGATATGCTGAATTCCAGGTCCACCATAGAAATCTAAATATTCTTCGATTTGAGATTTTTTCTTTCCTTCAGCTGGTTCGTTGATTGGGAATTTAATTCTTCCGTTTCCGTTTGACATTACTTTACTCATCAGAGCAGAATATTCTGTAGTGATTTGCTTGTCGTCAAAAGATAAGAAATTCACGAATCCCATAACTTCTTCGTAGAATTTTACCCAAGTATTCATTTCGTTCCAACCTACATTTCCAACCATGTGGTCAATGTATTTTAATCCCGTTGGTTCTGGGTTAAAGTCAGATTTCCATTCTCTATAACCTGGCAAGAAAACTCCGTTGTAATTTTTTCTTTCAACGAAAATGTGAACGGTTTCTCCGTAAGTGTAAATTCCAGAACGTACCACTTGACCAAATTCATCTTCTTCTACAGTTGGTTCCATAAAAGAGCGTGCTCCACGTTTCATCGTTTCTTCGTAAGATTTTGTTGCATCTTCAACCCAAAGGGCAGCAACTTTTACTCCGTCACCATGTTTTTTCAAATGTTCGTTAATTGGAGAATCCGCTGTTAATGGCGTTGTTAAAACAATTCTGATTTTGTCTTGTTTTAAAACATAAGATGCTCTGTCTCTTACTCCAGTTTCTAATCCGGCATAAGCCAATGATTGATATCCAAATGCAGATTTATAATAATGTGCAGCTTGTTTTGCATTCCCTACATAAAATTCTACATAATCTGTTCCTAATAATGGAAGGAAATCTTGTGCTCCTTCAAATATTTTCTCTAATCCGTATTCTACTGATTTTACTTCTTTGCTCATTTTGTTTATTTGTTTAATCGGTTAATCGTTTAATTGATCGAAAACCGAAGTGTTAGTGTTGTGTTTGATTTTTTTTTACTGCAAAGAGCGCAAAGATTTTTTTGATTTAGATTTTATAAAATCGCTAAGAACGCAAAGCTTTGCGAACTTGGTTTGGTAAAATTTACTTAGAATCTTTGTGAACTTTGCGAAAAATCCTTTGCGAACTTTGCGGTTAAATAAGTTTAGTTATTCTGTCCAAGATTTGTAGTATTGTCCATCATCAAGCCCCATAGCTTCTTCAGTAACCATTAACGGGCGGAAAGTATCTACCATAACGGCTAATTCTTGAGTTTCTTTGTGACCAATACTTCGTTCCATTGCGCCTGGCGCTGGACCGTGTGGAATTCCTTTTGGGTGTAAAGTGATATGCCCTTGCTCAATATTATTACGGCTCATAAAATCACCATCGACATAATATAGGACTTCGTCAGAATCTATATTGCTATGATTGTATGGTGCTGGAATAGCTTTTGGGTGATAATCGTAAAGTCTAGGGCAGAATGAACAAACAACGAAAGCTGCTGTTTCAAAAGTTTGATGTACTGGTGGCGGTTGGTGAACACGTCCAGTTATAGGTTCGAAATTGTGAATTGAAAATCCGTACGGGAAATTGTAGCCGTCCCAGCCTACAACGTCAAACGGATGTGTGGCATAAACCACTTCGTGAATCATTCCTTCTTTTTTGATTTTAATTAAAAAATCGCCTTTTTCGTCATGTGTTTCCAATTCGCTTGGCAGAATAAAATCACGCTCGCAAAACGGAGAATGTTCTAAATGCTGGCCAGATTGGTTTTTATAACGTTTGGGAGTATAAAAAGGAGAATAAGATTCTACGTAAAATAATCGGTTATTTTCTGTTTCGAATTCGATTTGATAAATAATGCCGCGTGGAATAATTAAATAATCGCCATATTCAAACGGAATATTTCCTAACATGGTTCTTAATTTTCCTTTCCCTCTGTGGATGAAAAGCATTTCATCAGCGTCGGCATTTTTGTAGAAATAATTTCGAAGTGATTCTTTCGGCGCAGCCAAACCAATAATGCAGTCTTTATTGACCAACATAGCTTTTCGGCTGTCTAGAAAATCATTCTCAGGTTTCAATTCAAAACCTTTAAAAAGTAATGATTTTATGTTTTTTCCGATTGCAATTTTAGGTTCAACCGAATAAGAGTTTAAAATTTCTTTAACCTGCGTTGGTCTGTGTACATGATAAGACAATGACGAATGTCCGTGAAAACCTTCGGTTCCAAACAATTGTTCGTAATAAAAACCTCCATTTGGCTTTTCGAATTGGGTGTGTCGCTTTTGAGGAAAATCCCCAAGTTTATGATATAGTGGCATGGCTTTTTCAATTAGATAATTAGTAAAATTAGATAATTCGAAAATTTGAATTGCAGAGATAAACAACCAGTTCAATTTTTTGATATTGACTGATTATTTCAATTCGATAGAGCCATTACTCAGGATTTCTCTTGATGAGGAATTGAAGATACTCTAATAAACCTGTCCAATTTGTTTTCATTATAACAAATGTCGTAATTTTTTCGGAGTAAAAATAAAAATTATATTATTTATAACTATAAAATAACTTAATTTTTTTGATTTAAATTTTATGATGTAAAAAAATAGGCAGAATTTATTGAAGTATTCTCGATTATACTACTAAAATTGAAACCCGATACTGAACCACGTAAAGCTTTTTGACATTTCTGGAGACCAAGATTGTTTTACTTCAATTGGTCCAATTATGGTTTCTAAACCATAACCAATTGCGTATCCTGTATATTTTGGCATAGAAACCCAATCAACAGAAGAAAAAATATCATCTCCTAAGTTGGCAAAATTAGCTGATACATTGATATGGTTTTTTTTGAAGATTTCATAATCAATATTAATATCAGATTTAATGTAGCTGTTGCCGGCAATACTTAGAAAATCATATCCGTAGAAATAATTGAAGTTATTTATTTTGTTGTAGCCATACCCTCCCAAAATAAAATCAAAAAACGGAACACTGTCGCTACCAATATTAAATCCAGCATCGGCTCCGAATTTTATGGTTGCTTTTCTGAATAACGGTCTCACAATTGAAACCTCGGCTTTTGCAATGGAAAAAGGTTTAAATTGTTTGGTATAATCCGATGATGCCATATAGGTCTGCACATCTGTAGAAAAATATAATCCAGAGCTTGGGTAATATTTTTCATCTAACGAATCGTATTTTAAATAAGCAAAAGCGCTAAAATAATTGCTTTTCTCAATTATGTTATCTTCATTGGCAAGCGTAGGCGAATTGATTTTTAGATATTTATATTCTAGACCGCCGCCCATTAAAAATTTCTGTACAAAAATAGTCTGAAAATAAGCCTGATTGCTTATATCCATAAAGTCAACATTAATGAGATTGACATTTGGTGTTTCTTTCAGAACGCCACTTAAACTGGTAGTTACATTTCGGTTAAATTGATTCAATCTAGAACGGAAACCAAAACTGATGTTAAAGCCATTTTCGACATAATAGTTAAAATCATATCTGAAATTATCACCCAGAATGATATCCAGAGAAGTAACATCATTTTTTAAGAAAGTCTTTTTATGAGTAAGATTTAATAAAACAGCACTTTTGTAAAGACCGTCATAATGAAGCCCAAGTTTTAGATACGTCTGAGTTGGATTTTCTCTTAAAACCAAATCCAAATTGTCTTTATCGCCATTTGGCTGAAGGCAATAGGAGATTGTGCTAAAGTTTTGTGTAGCATTTAAGTTGTTAATTCCAGCTTTAAGACCGTCGTAAGTTATAGTGCTTCCTGGCTTGAAACGAAGTTTACCGCGAATATATTCTTTGGTATAATTTTCTAATTTATCAGTATTTATGTCTTGAATATGAAGCGTATCTGTTGCAACTTTTAATTTTGGTTTTTTATAAAAGTTGTTTTCGTCTGTCAATGTTTTGAGTTTTTCATAAACCGCAAAAGCCGCTTCTTCTCCTTTTCTGATGATTTCTTCTCCTCGGTCAAATGAAATAACACCAAAATCGCGAATATCAGGTTTGATATAAACATCGGTGTCTTTTACCTTACTTTTCATTTTTTCGATGGATTGCAGATTGGTAATCTGAACCAAAATTCTCGTGGCATTTTTCAGGTTTTTTCTTTTCAGCAAATCATCCTGAACGTCGACACCAATAATAATATCTGCACCAAGATTGCGAACTTCTTGTATAGGGTAATTGTTTACAACGCCGCCATCAACAAGAAGATTTCCGTCAATTTCTACTGGAGTAAATAAAGAAGGAAAAGCAGCGCTTGCCATCATAGCCTGAACAAGATTTCCTTTGTTTAATAAAACTTCTTCGCCTGTTTCAATATTGGTTCCGATACATAGAAAGGGAGTCGGCAGTTTGTTGAAATCACGAACGTGGCGCACGTTTCTAGTTAAACTGCTCAATAAATTATAATTGTACATTCCTTTTGAAAGCGCTTCAGGAATGCCGATTCTGAAATTGCTAAATGGCAAAACAACGGCATACAATTCGTCATTCTTTTTGCCATAAAAGTTTTTGGATGAACGTGGAATGTAATCGTTAATTAATTCGTCAAAATTGGTTTTTTTAAAAATCGAATCAATCTGTGAAGCGTTGTAACCAGAAGCATAAAGTCCGCCGATTACAGAACCCATACTGGTTCCGCCAATATAATCAATTTTGATTCCGGCTTCTTCCAAAACTTTTAAAACTCCGATATGAGCAAAACCTTTGGCGCCGCCGCCGCTTAAAACCAAGCCAATTTTGGGTCTTTTAATACTGTCTTTTTTAATTTCCTGTGAAAAAGCTTCTTGCGAAAACAAAAATAACAGCAATACAACAAATGAGAATGCGCGCGAGGAAACTCCTTTGAACCAATTTTTTGAAATGTACAGTTGGAATGAACGCATAAAAACTCTAGTTGGTTTTGTAAAAGTCGACAATTTTTTTGGCTTTAGAAACACCTACAACGGCTGAAATTTCTTTTTCTGTAGCTAATTTCAATCTTTTAACACTTTTAAAATGTTGTATTAAGGTAGTCATGGTTTTTTCACCGATTCCTGGAATACTTTCAACAGAAGAATTAAGGGCCGATTTGCTTCTTTTGTCTCTATGAAATGTAATCCCGAATCTATGCGCCTCATTTCTTAAATGCTGAATAACTTTTAATGTTTCTGATTTTTTGTCCAAATATAACGGAATTGAATCGCCAGGATAGAAAAGTTCTTCCAGACGTTTTGCGATTCCGATAATGGCTACTTTTCCGCGTAAGCCTAAATCGTCAATACTTTTTAATGCTGCTGAAAGCTGGCCTTTTCCACCGTCAATTATTATCAATTGTGGCAAAGGTTCGTTTTCTTCCAATACTCTTTTGTAGCGGCGATACACAATTTCGGTCATCGAAGCAAAGTCGTTTGGGCCTTCAACGGTTTTGACATTAAAATGGCGATAATCTTTTTTGCTCGGTTTTCCGTCTTTAAAAACGACGCAAGCCGCAACTGGATTTGTTCCCTGAATGTTCGAGTTATCAAAACATTCTATATGTCTTGGTTCAGACGGAAGACGCAGATCTTTCTGCATCTGCGCCATAATTCGGTTTACGTGACGATCTGGATCTACAATCTGCAATTGTTTTAATTGTTCGATGCGATAGAATTTGGCATTTCGAATCGACAAATCCAGAATCTGTTTTTTATCCCCAAGTTGTGGAACAGTTGTCTTGATATTTTCGCCTAAATCCAATTCAAAAGGAACAATAATTTCTTTGGATAATAATTGAAAACGCTCACGAAGTTCTACAATTGCCAATTCCAGTAATTCTTCATCGCTTTCATCGAGTTTTTTCTTCATTTCTAAAGTGTGCGAACGAATAATAGAACCATGTGAAATCTGAAGGAAATTGACATAAGCGGCACTTTCGTCAGAAACAATCGAGAAAACATCGATATTGGTGATCTTCGGATTTATAATAGTAGATCTGGATTGATAATTTTCCAAAACTTCAATCTTTTCTTTAATTTTCTGCGCTTCTTCAAACTGCAAGTTCTGCGCATAATTGTTCATCAGTTTCTTGAAATCTTTTAAACTTTCTTTGAAGTTTCCTTTCAAGATTTCTCGAATCGCATTGACTTGTTTTTGGTATTCTTCCAAAGGTTCCAAACCTTCGCATGGGCCTTTGCAATTGCCAATGTGATATTCTAAACAAACTTTAAATTTTCCAGAATTAATATTCGATTCGCTCAAATCGTAGTTGCAAGTTCTAAGCGGATACAATTCTTTGATTAAATCTAAAATCGTATGTACAGTTTTGAAATTAGTGTATGGGCCAAAATATTCAGAGCCGTCTTTAACCATTCTTCGAGTAGAAAATATTCTAGAAAATGGTTCTTTTTTGATGCAAATCCACGGATACGTTTTATCATCTCGTAATAAAACGTTGTATCTCGGCTGAAGCGTTTTAATTAAATTGTTTTCTAATAAAAGCGCATCGGTTTCCGTTGGAACTACGATATGTTTTATAGTCACGATTTTTTTTACCAATACGTTCGTTTTGGCAGTATCGTGAATTTTATTGAAATAGGAGGAAACCCTTTTTTTTAAATTTTTAGCTTTTCCGACATACAAGATTTTCCCGTCTTTATCATAATATTGATATACGCCCGGATTATCAGGCAAGGTTAAAATTTGAAGATCTAAGGACGGTTTTTGCATTCTATTGTGTTTCTGAAGATGTTCGAAAAGCTTTTCAAAAACCATTCCGATTTCTGAAACAAGCTTAACATTGAATTAGTTTCAAATTTACAAAATCAAAAGAATAATTTCTATATTTAGATTTTATAATTCACATGAAAAATAGTGCTCCATTGGTCATTTTTGGCGAATCGATTTTGCCAGGAGAACATAGAACCATAAATGTCGAAATTGCTCGGCTTCATACTACAACTAAGTTGAATATTCCTGTAATTGTGCGCCGTTCTAAACATGAAGGCCCAACAATATTGTTTTCAGCAGGAATACATGGTGACGAAATTAACGGTGTCGAAATTGTTCGTCAGATCATTAGTAAAAAAATAAACAGACCGGCTTGCGGTACAATAATCTGTATTCCGGTAATCAATATGTACGGTTTTGTCAACAAATCGAGAGAATTTCCAGACGGGCGTGACTTGAATCGTGTTTTTCCCGGAAGTAAAAAAGGTTCGCTTGCCAGCCGATTTGCCTATCATATTGTCGAAGAGATTTTACCGATTTTAGATTATGCTGTCGATTTTCATGCGGGTGGAGCAAGCCGTTTTAATGCGCCGCAGATTAGAATTACCGAAAATAATCCTGAACTGAAAGTTCTCGCCGATATTTTTAATGCACCATTTACGCTGTATTCTAAAAATATAAATGGCTCTTTTAGGAAAACTTCTGAGAGTGCCAATGTCAAAATGCTGCTTTTTGAAGGCGGAAAATCACTAGATATCAATAACGAAATTGCAAACCAAGGCGTATTAGGAACCAAACGTTTGCTTCACTATTTAGGAATGTTGGATTCTAAACAAATTATGGAACCCGCATTAACTCCTTCAATTTATATTAAACAATCGGTTTGGCTACGTGCAAAATGTTCTGGACTGCTTCATGATTTTAATTTGGTTGGAAAATTTGTAACCAAAGGAACTATCTTAGCCATTATTACAGATCCGTTTGGGAAGTTTGAGCAAAAAGTAAAAGCACCGCATGATGGTTATGTAATCAATGCCAATCATTCGCCAATTGTTTATGAGGGCGATGCCATTTATCATTTATCTAAAACCCCAGACGATAATGCCGACGAGTAAAAAAGAACTTCGCATAGAATATAAAAATCTTCGTAAAGCACTTTCTTTTGATGAAATAGAAGAGAAGAGCCTTGCAATTGCCAATCAATTAATTCAAATGCCGATCTGGAATAAAACGTATTATCATGTTTTTCTTCCGATTGAAGAGCATAAAGAAGTAAATACCGAATATATTCTGCACTTGCTTTCTGGAAAAGACAAAGAAATCCTGATTTCGAAAAGTGATTTTGAAACCAGAAAAATGACTCATTTTCTTTTAACAGATAATACTAAAATCAAAAAGAACGAATACAATATTCCTGAACCCGTTGATGGAATTGAAGTTCCATCTTCAAAAGTTGAAGTGGTTTTTGTGCCACTTTTGGCTTTTGATGTTTATGGAAACCGAATTGGTTATGGAAAGGGTTTTTACGATAAATTTCTTGCCGAATGCAAAACCGAAACCATAAAAATTGGACTTTCTTTTTTTGAATCGGTAAACCAAATTGATGACGTTTTTGAATCGGATATTAAATTGGATTATTGCGTTACGCCAGAGAAAATTTATACATTTTAATTTCACAGCGGAACGTTCAAAATTTAATGGCACAGATTAAAATGATTCCAAAAGATTAATCCTTTTTAACCCTTTAATCTGTGGCAAAAAAAATCTTCACATTCAAAAAATATTCACACGAAATCCCTTTAAAAATAAGGGTTTCTCATTTTATTTTCACGTAAGAAAAATATTTGTAAAAAATTTGGCACGATTTTGATACTCGAAAAATTGCAAATAATCGCCTCTAGTAAATCCGGAATGCTAGTCCTTATTTGAAGCCTATAACCTTTTATTAATTTTTTTAAAACTTACTTTATGAGAAATCTTAATTTCTTTATGATGGCATTCCTTGTACTTACTATTTTCGGCTGTAAGAAAGCTGATTATGAGATTGTGGAAACCGCAGATTCTACTGCAGTTGCAGCTACGACCGATTTAATTGAAGAGGAAAATTATATTCCTGAAACCAATACAGAAAGTTATGCGGCATTAGAAGAAAATCCGTTTGAATCTCCGCTGAAAGAACCACTTTCTACTTTTTCTATCGATGTTGATAACGCATCGTATACTAATATCCGCAGATTTATAAACGAAGGGCAGAAAGTTCCAAAAGACGCTGTTCGTGTTGAAGAAATGATCAACTTTTTTAAATACAAATATCCGCAGCCAGATGGTCAGCATCCGTTTTCTATAAATACAGAATACAGCGATTGTCCGTGGAATAAAAATAGCAGATTGCTAAAAATTGGTCTGCAGGGAAAGAATGTTCCAATGGCAAATTTGCCGGCTTCTAATTTAGTTTTTCTAGTGGATGTTTCGGGTTCGATGGATGAACCAAATAAACTTCCTTTGCTGAAAGAATCTATGAAAATTTTGGTGAAAGAACTTCGAAGCATTGATAAAGTTTCAATTGTCGTTTATGCAGGATCTGCGGGAGTAGTTTTAGAGCCAACTTCGGGAGATAATAAAGATGAAATTATGGATGCTTTTGACGATTTGCACGCAGGTGGAAGCACGGCAGGAGGAGAAGGAATCGAATTGGCTTATAAGCTGGCACAACAAAATTTTATTAAAGGCGGCAATAATCGAGTAGTGATAGCGACTGATGGAGATTTTAATGTTGGTGCTTCTTCTGATGATGATATGCTGAAATTGATTGAACAAAAAAGAGAATCTGGAGTTTTCTTAACCGTTCTTGGATTTGGGATGGGGAATTACAAAGACAGTAAAATGGAAATCTTGGCCGACAAAGGAAATGGAAATTATGCTTATATCGATAACATTCAGGAAGCGAATCGTTTTCTTGGAAAAGAATTTAAAGGTTCTATGTTTGCTATCGCAAAAGATGTAAAAATCCAAATTGAGTTTAATCCAAATCATGTTCAAGCATACCGATTGATTGGTTATGAAAACCGAAAACTTAATGCAGAAGATTTTAAAAATGATAAAATTGATGCGGGCGAGTTAGGTAGCGGACATTCGGTTACGGCTTTGTTTGAAATAGTTCCTGTTGGTGTAGAGAGTGATTATGTCCCTTCAGATTTAAAATATACTAAAACGCCAAAAGTAGCTGAAAACCATAACGATGAATTGGCTACAGTAAAATTTAGATATAAAAAACCTGATGGCAACAAAAGCATTGAAATCGTAAATATAATTGCAGATAAGAAAACAGACTTGGAAAACAGTTCTGCAGATTTCAAATTTACAACTGCCGTTTCTTGGTTCGGATTAAAACTCAGAGATTCCAAATATATTGCCAGCAGTTCAAGTTCGGATATTAAAAGATTGGCAAAATCTGGTTTATCAAATGACGAAGATGGCTATAGATCTGAGTTTGTACGATTGGTCGATGCGGTGAATTAATTTAAAATTCGAAAAAAGAAAAATTCCAAACTCCAACTTAAAATTGGAATTTGGGATTTTTATATTTAAATATTTTAAAACTTTATTTTACTTCTTTAATAGTTGAAGAATCTATCCAGCCTTGAGTTCCGTCTGTCAATTCGATTTTTTTCCAACCTGCAATACTTTCTAACACATAAACTTTTGCTCCTTCATGCAATAGGATAATACCATTTGAAGATTTTTGAGGCTCGCGTCGAACTTGGCTTAACTCAGAAAATACAATAGCAACACGATCGTTTTCAAAATGACTTTTTTCAGACATTCCAGCCGAAATGCTTAACGCAAATGCAACGAGAATAATAAACATTCCAACAAAATAAATTCTTTTTGCGAGTGTGGCATTTGAAAAGTAATACCCAATAAAACTCAATAAAAATACAAAGCCAAGCGCAACAGAAATCTTAGCCCAAGTATTATAATCAAAAATAGAAGTAAAGTTCTGGATCAGTTTTGCAAAACCTACTTTAGGAACTTCTTTGATTTCATCGATAGTCAGTTTTTTGGCAAATTTTAGATTGTTTAAAGTCTCTGGATCGTTTGGTTTAAGAACCAAAGCTTTCTCATAATTATAAATCGAAGGCGCAACCTGATTTAGTTTGTAATAACAATTTCCTAAATTGAAATACAATTCGGCAGATTGCAGTTTATCTTCTTTTATAATGTTCTCATAAACCTGTGCCGCTTCTTTATATTGCCCTTTTTGGTACAAAGCATTAGCCGATTCAAAGCGACCCTGCGCAAAGAAAACCTGCGAGATGAATAAAAAGAGATATAGTATATTTTTCATCTTATTTTGTTTAAACCTAACAGGTTTTTAAAACCTGTTAGGTTTGTTTTATTACGTTTAAACAATCTGTTTTTCTAATTCAGAAATAATCATAACGGCCTTATCATAATCCTGCTGAATCGAAGCGCTCGATGCTGGTGCATAACGTGCAAATTCGCAGTTTTCAGTCAAAGCAATAAAATTCTGAACCGTCTCTGCGTTTGCATTTCTAGACAATAGCAATTCTCTAATATTGTCTTTGCTCATTTCTGAAGTTTCGATATGCAATTTTGCCTTCAAGAAATTGTGCATTGCTTTTTCTAATGCGATATAGAAAGGCTCTTTATTGTTAAGATGTTTCTTGGCTTGCGATAAATATTTCTTAGCAAGCTTATTGTTCATTCTAATTCTGTTTCCAGTAACATCATTATCCATAGCTTCTTTTTTCTTTCTAGCTAAAATGATAATCGGAATAATGATAAATGGAGCAAACAATAATCCTAAATACAGATTTGAGTCATAAAAATCTTTTTTCTCAATCGGAATTAATGCTGTTTTAGATTTAATGTTCTTGAATTCATCTGCTTTGGCCACAACATTTTTAGCTGTCGTTCCTGTATTTGCTTCGGCAGGTGTTGGTCCGTCTAAAACATCAATCATAATTTCTTTTGAAGTTATGGTTTTATAAGTGCCAGTACTCAAATCAAAATACGAAAACTGCATTGGTTTAATTGCATATTTTCCTCTGTATTGAGGAACAATAGTGTATTTGTCTGTGATTCTTCCAGACATACCATTCAGCGAATTGGTCACTTGTTCATCGTGAACAGGATCGTACATCTCTAATGCGTTTGGAACAACTGGTTTTGGAAGAGTAAATAACTTCATGTTTCCAGTTCCCTGAGCACTCACAATTAAGTCAAGACCTTCACCATTTTTAAGTGTGGTTTTTGATGGAGTAACAGTGAAATTAAATTTTCCGACAGCACCAGTAAATCCTTCTGGTTTGCTGCTTTCAGGAAGTGGTCTTACATTAATTGTTTTTGCTCCAGCAGAAACTACTTTATTGTCTTCTGTAATGATCATTTGACCAAACATATCACGGCGATTTGTTGGCAATTGTACACCAATATCTAGAGAAAGAGGTTCAATAGTAAGCCTTCCTGATTTCTGCGGATATAAAATCACTTTTTTCAAGATTACATAATAAGCTTGTTGCCCTTGATAAGATCCTTGTTGTACAGAAAGTTGTTTGATATCAATGTTCTGATTCCAGAAATCATTGTATTTCGGTTTTGCCAGTTCTTTAAAACCGGTAACGCCAATATTATTAAAATACAATTTATAAACGACTGTAATCGGTTCGTTTAGGTAAGGATTTGTTTTTGAGATTTCGGCAACTAGATTGAGCAATTCATTTCCAGATCCTTGTGGTCTATCATTTGGATCTCTTTCCTGAGCAACTGCATTGGTTACAGTAACTTTTATTGGATTTGTTTTGTAAATCTGACCATTAAATTCTATTGCAGCCTGTTTGATTGTAATTGATCCTTTTCGCTCAGGCTGTATGATATAAGAATATATTTTTTGAAAAGAGCTTCGGCCATTAATCCAAGACTGGCTAATCTGCTGGCTTGGTCCGGCAACCATTTTAAATCCATCAAAAGAAGGCTGTTCGAAATTATCTCCGTCAACATTCATAATGAAATCAATGCGAAGTCTTTCGTTTAGTCCAAGTGTATTCTTGCTGACTCTGGCTTCAAATTGCACCTGAGCCATCAATCCTTGAAAAGTGAGTAGAAATAGAATTAAATATCTTTTCATTCCTTGTTTTAGTCGTTGTTTATTTAGCTGTTAAACTGTTTAACCGTTAATCGTTTAACTGTATATCTGATTAAACAAATAAACAATTAAACGATTAAACTCAAAATCCTACCAGTCTTTTTCTGTTTTCTTAGGATTTGCTTTTACTTTCTGAGCATTTACTTTGTCCTGAATTTTCTTTTCTTCATTATTTACCGCATCTAATAAATTCTGAACACGCTCTTTTGATATTCCTCCAGGCTGTGGTTTTGGCTGTCCTTGGTTGTCAAATTTATCATCTTGCTTAGGATCATTTTTACCGTCTTTTTTGTCTTTGTCCTGATCGCCTTTGTCGTCTTTCTTATCTTTATCCTTGTTTTTGTCTTTATTGTTGTCTTTGTTCTTGTCTTTATTTTTATCCTTATCCTTGTCTTTGTCCTTGTTTTTATCCTTGTTCTGATCGTTTTTCGGAGGATTTTCTTTTAGTTTTTGTTTAGCGTAAGCATAGTTGTAACGTGTTTCTTCATCGGTTGGGTCATTACGAAGTGCTTGTTTGTATGCTTCAACTGCCTGAGTATAATCTTTTTCTTTCATGAAAGTATTTCCAAGATTATGATAAGCCTTATGTTTTTCAGGTCTTGTTTTGGCATTTTTTATCGCTTTCGCGTAAGCGTATTTAGCTTCCGAAATCTGATTTTGTCTGTAAATGGTATTCCCTAAATTATAGGCTGCAGCTGATTTCTTAGGAAATTTTGATTCCGAAATTCTATAGTTTGCCTCAGCATCAGTAAATTTATTCTGCTTATATTCTTCATTCCCAACAGGCAATGATTTGTCTTTTTCTTGTGCAGTAACTGCAAAAGAAACGGTTAGTAAAATATAAAGAAGTAAATTTTTCATTCTAGTTTTATTTTTTTTCGCCACGAATTTCGCTAATTGGCACTAATTTTTTTTATCATTATTTTTGAATTTCACAAATTAAATAATTGTCATTCGTGTAAATTCGAGTAATTAGTGGCTGACTTTTTTATTTCTTTTCATTAAATAAATCCAATTCTTTGATCCAGCTTGTTTTTCTTTCCAACAAGAAAATGTCTAGGAAAAGCAATAAAAATGCAAATCCGATAAACCATTGAAACTGTGATTGAAATTCTGCCATTTGCGTAGCTTCGAATTCTGTTTTCTGAATATTGTTTAAAGCATTCTTCACATATTCTAAAACTTCTTTTGTACTTCCGCCGTAAACGTAACCACCTTTTGTTGCTTTTGCAATTGTTTTTAAACCTTCTTGGTTTAATTTGGTGATTACTGTTTCTCCGTTTTGATCTTTCTGATAGCCTCTTACCACGCCATTTTCTTTTAGCGGAATAGTTCCTCCTTTTTCTGTCCCTACACCAATTGTGATAATTTTCATTCCTAATTTATTGGCTTCTTCAGCCGCAGCTGCTGCACCTTCAGAATGATCTTCACCGTCAGAGATTAGGATTAATAATTTGCTGGTTTTGCTTTTTTCATCAAAATAAGTCGAAGACAATTTAATCGCTTCGTCCAAAGATGTTCCTTGAGATGAAACCATTCCTGGACTCATGCTTTGTAAAAACATTTTTGCAACGCTGTAATCTGATGTAATTGGCAAAACAGGGAATGCGCTTCCTGCGTAAGCAACGATTCCGATTCTGTCACTTCCTAAATTATTAATAATTTGAGAAACCAGCTGTTTACTTTTTTCTAAACGGCTAGGAACAACGTCTTCTGCCAGCATACTTTTAGAAACGTCGACAGCGAAAACAATATCAATACCTTCTCGTTTTACGGTTTCCATTTTGGTTCCGATTTTCGGATTTACCAAACCGATAATCAAGCAAGTAAGTGCCAGAAGAATCACTACGATTTTTAAAACAGGTTTAAAAACTGATTTTTCAGGACTCAATCTTTTTACCATTTCCAAATCGCCAAATTCACGCTGTGTTCTTCTTTTCCAATACATGTTGAAAAGAAAAATACACACCACAATCGGGATTAGTATTAAGAGATATAAATATTTTTTTTCGTCTAATTCCATAAATATTTTTAAAATTCCAATCTCAAATAATGCTGAGATAAATTCCAAATTCCAAACTTGTTTTAAACTCCAATTTTAAAAATTCCAAATTCCAATTTGTTATTTGGAATTTTATTTTTGGAATTTTTTGATTTGAAAAATCAAATGAAGCTTCTGTAAACCGTATTTCTTAATCCAACTTCTAGCAATAATAAAAAGCCTGCAAATAAAACAAAAAACCTGTATTTTTCGTCATAATCGTAGAATTTCAATTCCTGAATTTCTGTCGTTTCCAGTTTATTGATTGAGTTATATATTTCTGCTAATTTAGCATTGCTTGTTGCTCTAAAATAAGTTCCATCAGTTTTTCTGGCGATGCTTCTCATTAGCTTTTCATCGATTTCAACTTTCTGCATTTTGAATAAGAAACCGCCATTTGGAGCGTATGCGTATGGAGATTCTGCCATTCCGTTTGTTCCAAGACCAATTGTGTAGACTTTAATTCCGTATTGTTTTGCAATATCAGATGCTGTTTCTGGTTCAATAAAACCAGCATTATTAACACCATCGGTAAGCAAAATGATAACGCGGCTTTTTGCTTTACTGTCTTTCAGACGATTTACAGCTGTTGCCAATCCCATTCCAATTCCTGTTCCGTCTTGCAAAACATTATCATATTTAATGCCTTTTATGGCCTCAAGAACAATTGCCTTGTCACTTGTAACTGGAGTTTTGGTATATGCTTCAGAAGCATACAAAACCAATCCGATTCTATCATTTGGTCTTTCTTCAACGAAATCTGCAGCAACTCTTTTTAAAGCTTCCATACGGTTTGGCTTTAAATCTTTTGCCAGCATAGAACCAGAAACGTCAATTGCCATGACAATATCAATTCCTTTTGTGGTTTTTGTCTGGTTGCTGATGTCTACTGTTCTTGGTCTAGCCAATGCTATAATTAGCGAACTCAAAGCCAAAATTCTAAAAACGTAAAGAGCAGGTTTGAACTTTGTCCAAAACGATTCGCTCTTTTGGAAACCTGCCGTCGAACTCATTTTTAAGGTAGCTGACTGCTGATTGCGTTTCCAGAAAAACCATATTATCGCAATAGGAATTAATAGAAACAACCAAAGAAATTCTGGATTTAAAAAAGTGATCTTGCCCATTAGTTGTTTGCTCTTTGAAGTTCAACAGAATTTAAGATTCGAGTTGTAATCTCGTTTGCATAAGTATCGCCTTCTTCATGTAAAATCATGATTTGCTGTAAACCTTGATCCTGTTTGAAAAGTAACAATTCATAATATGCTTTTGTACTCGTTTTGGTTGCCGGATTCAAAACAGTCATTGTTCCATAACCTTTTATTCCCTGAATACCTTCGTTTGTTTGAAAATCTTCTTGTTTTACAATAATATTTTGTCCGCCTTGAGCTTCAATGATTTTTAGAGTGCCTTCAAGGGTTTTGCTTAAGTCAATATCGGTTGGCTGTTTGAATTTAGATGTAGAAACCGTTACATAGAAATTGTCAATCATGCTTCCATATGCAAAAAGCTGCATTTCTTTGATAAGAGCCATAGCTTCTTTTGGAAGTACTTTTTGAGCATCCATTCTTTTTAAAACCTTTGGCGTTTCAATAAGAACAGCTGGATTTCCATAAGCACTTTTTACCCATTCGCCTTCTAATAATTCTTTAGATGGATGGCCAATTATATTGTCTTTTACGTAATTGAACCCTTTGGTAACAATAAAGAAAGTTGTTGTAGCAAACAATAAAAGTATGACAGCTCCAACTGCATAACCAATTCTTGCATTGCGCTGTTTTTTAAGCTGTGCCTGAATTTGTTTTTGTCTTTGTGCTTCGTTCAATAATTGATCTTCTATATCCTCAGGAACTTCTGTCGGAATAGCATTATCCAGCGTTAAAATTACTTTTTGAATTTTATTTCTATCTTCAGTAATTTCAAAATCAAGCGGTTTTGATTTCGCAAATTTTACCAAATCGGCTTGACGTAAAACGCGTTCCAGATTTTCAACCGTTTCTGCTGTAAGGGTCATTTTCTTTTGAGTCGATGCTATTCTGATAGCCTGAATCAATTCAGAAGTGGTGCTTTCCATTGCTGGAATATGAATGGCTTCTTCAATATAATTTCTGGCGATATCAGTCAATTCGCTATAGTATTCTTTAATTTCACCTTTTTGAACGAGTTCTTTCTGTTCTAGGTTATTTAATAAACTAGTCGCTTTTTCGATAGGCGTTTTATAAACTTCCTCTTCGATTTTTTTGAGCTGGCGTTTTTTAACATACCAATAAACGAAAACTCCAATTCCGATAATAGCTAAAGCAATTAAAACATAAATCCACCAATTTCCCGTTCCTTCATCAGCCGAAGTAATATCTTTGATATCATACATTTTCTGCTGTAAAGTGTCGACTTTTACGTTGGCAACTTCAACTTTAATAGAGTCGCTATAAAAAGGTTTTTTATCGATTAAAATCTTAACGCTTGGAATTGTATAATGTCCAGAATCAAATTGTGTTAAACCATATTTTTTTATGAGTTCGTAATTAGTAGCATCTTTCTTTACCGTATCTATCGGATACGATTGAATAACTTCTAACGGACCAATATTTTTAAGTTTCGGAAATTCAACTTTTGCTGTTGAAGTCACAACCGTTTTAAGTGTCAGCTTGAACTCAGCACCAATTTTGTTTTTGGTGGTATCAATACTAGTTTCTACCTGTTTTTGAGCAAAAACAGTAGAAGTAAGTAAAAATAAAAATATATAAAGTTTAAATTTCATTTGATTTGGATTTCAGATTTTAGTCTAAAATGATTGCTTAATGGCATTAATTTATCAGAATTTAAATTCTCAATTTTAAAAAATCTAAAATCTAAAATCTGCAATCTAAAATTATATTTATCGTGATTTGAAATAGCCTAATAGTTTAGTAACGTAATTTTCGTCTACTCTGGTATTTACAATTCCTGCTCCAGATTTACGAAAAGTGTCTTTAAAGTAATTTAGTTTCTCTTGATAATGCTTCTCGTAATTCATGCGAACAGCCTTAGAACTTGTATCAACCAATTGAATTTTTCCAGTTTCGGCATCCAGCATGTTTACCATTCCTAAATTTGGAATTTTTTCTTCGCGAATGTCATACACACGAACACCTGTAATGTCATGTTTTTTTGAAGCGATTTTTAAAGTATGTTCGTAAGAATCAGACATGAAATCAGAAATCATAAAAATGATGGCTTTCTTTTTCTGAGTTCCAGATAAGAATTTTAATGCCTGAGCAATATCAGTTTTATGGCTTTTGGGTTCAAATTCAATCAATTCGCGAATGATACGCAATACGTGCGAACGTCCTTTTTTGGGAGGAATATATAATTCGACAGTGTCAGAAAATAGTATTAAACCAATTTTATCATTATTCTGTGTAGCCGAAAAAGCCATCGTTGCCGCAATTTCGGTTACGATGTCTTTCTTAAATTGATTTTTAGAACCAAATGACTCAGAACCCGAAATATCGACCATTAAAACCATGGTTAATTCGCGTTCTTCTTCAAATACTTTAACATGAGCTTCGTTGTAGCGTGCGGTTACATTCCAATCGATGTTACGAATATCATCTCCGTATTGGTATTGACGCACCTCGCTAAACGTCATTCCTCGTCCTTTAAATGAAGAGTGGTATTCTCCCGAAAAGATGTGATTACTCAATCTTTTGGTCTTGATTTCTATTTTCCGTACTTTTTTTAAAAGCTCTTTTGTATCCATTTTTTGTTTGGTTTATGGTTTAGGGTTGTTGGTTGATGGCGCATAAACCATCAACAAAAAACTATCAACCATCAACTTTTTAAGGTACTTCAATCTCGTTAACGATTTTGTTGATAATGTCTACAGAAGTAATGTTTTCTGCTTCTGCTTCGTAAGTGATTCCAACTCTGTGGCGTAACACATCGTGAACAACTGCACGAACGTCTTCTGGAATTACATAACCGCGACGTTTGATGAAAGCATAACATTTAGCAGCATTAGCCAAATTGATACTTCCACGAGGAGAAGCCCCAAAACTGATAAGCGGTTTTAAATCGGCTAATTTGTATTTTTCTGGATAACGAGTAGCAAAAATGATATCCAAGATATATTTTTCGATTTTTTCATCCATATAAACTTCACGAACAGCTTCTTGCGCACGTAAAATCTGATCTACAGAAACTACAGGATTTACTTTTTCGAAAGATCCTTTTAAGTTTTGACGAATAACAAAACGCTCTTCATCAATTTTTGGGTAATCAATAACAGTTTTTAGCATGAAACGGTCAACTTGCGCTTCAGGAAGTGCATAAGTACCTTCTTGCTCCACTGGGTTTTGCGTTGCCAATACCAAGAAAGGACGATCTAATTTGAATGTAGAATCTCCAATTGTAACTTGTTTCTCCTGCATTGCCTCCAAAAGTGCTGATTGAACTTTTGCTGGAGCACGGTTAATCTCATCGGCAAGTACGAAATTGGCGAAAATCGGTCCTTTTTTAATTGAAAATTCGTTTGCTTTAATGTTGTAAATCATGGTTCCGATAACATCGGCAGGCAGTAAATCTGGCGTAAACTGGATACGGCTGAAAGAACCCTGAACCGCTTGAGAAAGCGTATTGATGGCTAAAGTTTTTGCCAGACCTGGAACTCCTTCCAATAAAATATGCCCTTGTCCAAGTAATCCGATCAATAGACGCTCGACCATATGTTTCTGACCCACAATAACTTTGTTCATTTCCATTGTAAGAAGGTCTATAAAAGCACTTTCTCTTTCAATTTTTTCATTTATCGCTCTAATGTCTAAAGTCGTTGTATTTTCTTCCATATAAATATTTTTAAAACCTTGATTTTTACGCCTAATTTTTGAGAGTGCAAATTGAATATTTTTTGAGAAGTAAGATGTTAAAGAATGGTTAAAACTTCGACCAATGACCTAATTTTAAGGACTAATTGTGAATCTATTTTTATATTTTTAAGAACTTTGATGATTATGTTTTATTAAAGCATAATTATTACCAAAAATAACGCATAATTATTATGAGCAAAACAGTCTTATCGCCTATAATTTCGGGCACTATGAATTGGGGAGTTTGGGATAAAAACCTTACAACCAAAGAAATGGAAAACATGATACAGGTAAGTATCGAAAACAAAATTACGACTTTTGATCACGCGGATATTTACGGTTCGTATACGACCGAAGCCGATTTTGGAAAAGCCTTTCACGCCAGTAAAATTGATCGTGAAAAACTACAACTAATTACCAAGTGCGGCATTCAGATGATTGCTGAAAAACGCCCTGAAAACAAAATTAAACATTATGATTATTCTAAAGATTATATCATTAAGTCTGTAGAAACTTCTTTGAAGAATTTGAAAACAGATTATGTAGATGTTTTCTTGCTCCACAGACCAAGTCCGTTAATGCAGGCTGATGAAATTGCAGAAGCAGTTGAGAAGTTAAAAGGAGAAGGGAAAATTATTGATTTTGGTCTTTCAAACTTTACCAGTTCGCAAACAGAATTGATTCGCCAGAAAACAGAAGTTAGCTATAATCAAGTGCAATTTTCGGCAACGCATTACGAGCCAATGCTTGACGGCAGTTTAGACTATATGCAGACTAACGGAATTCGTCCATTGTCATGGAATCCGCTTGGAACTGTTTTTAGGGAAGATACCAAACAGACACGCCGTTTGAAAAAACTGTTTTCAACTTTATTAGAAAAATATCATTTAGGAGCAGATACACTTTTACTAGCATGGATTTTAAAACATCCGGCAAAAGTTATTCCTATTGCAGGAACGGTTAACGTTGCTCGAATTCAATCTTTATCAAAAGCGGTTGAATTAGAAATGGACAAAGAAGACTGGTTTGCTATTTGGACAGAAAGCATGGGCGACGATGTGCCTTAATTTACTATTCTGAAAAATGATACACCTAGAAAAATTTGAGAAAAAAGATTATTCTGAATTGATTAATTCTGTCAAAAACGCAAAAGATTTAATGCAATTTGGCGGACCAGAATTCACTTTTCCCTTAACGGAAAGCCAAATAGATAAAACACTTTCTGATAAAAATAGAATTGCTTTTAGAGTTGCAGATGTTTCTAATGGAAACACTATTGGACATTGCGAGATTTATTTTTACGATGGTTTTGCAAAATTAGAACGAATCTTGATTATGGATAAAAACCAAAGGGGAAAAGGAATTGGCGAGCAAATGATGACTTTATTGTTAGAATATATTTTTGAAAACAGGAAAGAAAGAAACATTGAATTGAATGTTTTCGATTTTAATATAGGAGCTCAAAAGTGTTATGAAAAAGTTGGCTTTACTTTAAATCCCGATAAAAAATATTTAAGGGAAGTTGATGGAGAAACTTGGACAGCACTCAATATGGTGTTGAATTTAGAAGAATGGAAAAATAAGAATTAAAATATTTTTTCACAGATTAAAGACATTCACAGATTTAAAAGTCATTTTTAATTCTTAAATGAATAACCATAAAAAAAACAGCTATTCTGCGTTTTAGAATAGCTGTTTTTTTATGGTTTAGAGTTTTTATTTTAATACCAGAGTGTTCATGTTTGTGATTTGTCCGTTTACCACCACTACATTAGGAACAACTAAAGCAGGCAATTGTGAACTAGCATCTGGCGTAATGGTTACAGAATAAGTTCCCGCTGGAATACCATTTAGCTGAAACGCTCCTGATTCATCTGTATATGCTGAAACAGTTGTGTCTCCCACTTGAACAGATACTAAAGATTGGAAAGAGAAAGGCGTTACTAGTCCTTTAATTATTCCTGATGTTGCAGTTGTAGATACTCTGATTACAGGATGTAAATTGAAGTTGCCAGAACCGCCAGCTTCTACAACAACAGAATGCTCTACATCAAAATCTAATAAAAAGTCATAAGTTGCACCAGCTGTCAATGTTTGGTTAACTTTTAATTTTAAACCGGATTGTTGCGCACTTGGTGTTTTTAAAGGATAGGTTACACCGTCTTTAACAACATTGTTCTTGTCTCCAAGAATTAATCTAATTTGACCTAGATAGCCTGAAGGCACTTCATTATCTGCTAAAAGCACATTTACACCGCCAGTTAAATCTAGTAAATTATATACTCCAGGTTTTATGTTTCCTATACTAACCCAGCCATCTTCGCCAGTTTCAGAATTGCTTTTAATTTTAACGTCTAAAACTTCAACGTTTACTTGGTCATAATCACCCGGTGCATCTGTCATTCGTACACTAACTTTTGAAGTTTGTGTGCCATCATTACTATCACTACTGCTGCAGCTTGCTAGAAATAGGGCAGATAATGAAGCCAAGAGGAAAATTCTAAATTTGAGGTTTACTGTTTTCATAAGTCTCTTTTTTTTAAATTAGTAAATTAATAACGCAGATCGAAATTCATTTAGTGCTTTTATGCCGTACTTTTGTGTTGAATTAATCAAATCTTAAGACAGTTAGGTTTGTATTAAACATGAAAAATTGAATCCTAAATTTGATACATTACTTTATTGTGTATCAAAAAAATAAATAGTTTACAATGAAAAAAACAGTTTTAATTACTGGTGCTACAAGCGGAATTGGAAAAGCAACTGCTCAGATTTTAGCAAGAAATAATTATAAAGTTGTGCTTTGCGGAAGGCGTACAGACCGTTTAGAAGAACTTCAAAAAGAACTTTGTGCTTTTACAGAAGTGCATTCTTTAGCATTTGACGTTCGAAATAAAGAAGAAGTTTTAGAAAAAATAGGCTCTTTACCAAACGATTTTTCGACAATTGACGTTTTAATTAATAATGCGGGAAATGCACATGGTTTAGATCCGATTCAAAATGGAGATTTAGATGATTGGGATGCGATGATTGATATTAATGTAAAAGGACTTTTGTACGTTTCTAAAGCAATTATTCCGCAGATGGTTGAAAGACAATCTGGTCATATCATTAATATTGGTTCAACAGCGGCAAAAGAAGTGTATCCGAACGGAAATGTATACTGCGGTTCTAAACATGCTGTTGATGCTATTACAGCAGGAATGCGAATCGATTTGAATCCGTTTGGAATTAGAGTTGGAGGCATTCATCCAGGAATGGTAGCAACAGAATTCAGCGAAGTTCGTTTTAAAGGTGACGTTGAAAGAGCAGCCAATGTTTATAAAGGATTTGATCCATTACAGGCTGAAGATATTGCCGATATTATTCATTTTGTGGTTTCAAGACCTTATCATGTAAATATTGCAGATTTGGTTGTCATGAGTACGGCTCAGGCGTCTTCGACAATTGTTAAAAAGAGATTGGCTTAAAATTTTTCGACTATCTTAGACTTCTTAGATTCGAAGTTGGTTATAATTGAAATCTAAGAAGTCTAAAAGTCTAAGCAAGTCTAAATAATCTGAGAAAAATGATTAATAAGCGCCTTTTAATTAAAAATCTCCTCGCTCATAATGACGAAAGCAGTTTTTATGATAAGAAAAGGCAATTGAATCTTCATTCCAGAGAAGGAAAAGGAAAGTTTTTAAAGCACATTTGCGCATTATCCAATTCCAATCCGAACAATAATTCTTATATCGTAGTTGGAGTAGAAGATCAAGATAATGAAATTGTAGGCGATGATTTCTTTGATGACAGCCGAATTCAGAATCTAGTTAACGCTTTTTTAGAAAATCCGCCGAAAATTCAATACGAAAACGTCCCTTTTCCAAACCTTCCAAAAGACAAAGTAGTTGGTCTTGTCACCATAAAGCCTAAAAGTAAAATCTCTTACTTTAAAAAAGGAATCCATACCATTTTAGCGAATAGCGTTTTCATAAGACGCGGCAGTAATTCGATTCCGCTCGAAGAACACGAGGAAATCGAAAAAAGCAATCAAAATACAGAAACGGTAATCGGGATTGAAAATAGTTCTCGAAACAGCATTCAATATACTTTAGACGGCGTTATCGATTTTATGAATTTCAGGCATAAGGATATGTCGCCAAAGTATCATGTTTTTAAAGAGTTGTTTGTAATATGCTGGGCTGGAGTTCCAAAAAAACTGCGTGAAAAAACGTATTTGTCGCGTGTAGATATTGAATTGATAAACGAACAGATTAAACTTTTTTATTCGGCACAAGACGTTGTCACGATAGATTATAATGATGATACTTTCACCATCACAGAATATGTTCCTTTGGGGTTGAATGACAAAACGAGTTATTACCCGCTTGAAGAGCAAACGATTCATTTTTTCGATAACGGATATTATAAAATTGATCGTCAAATGCTTTTTCAGCCACCAGAATTCAACAGAAAAATGCTGCATCACATTTATAATTCTAATATAGCTCTGCTAAGAAAACTGGAGAAAGAGATATCATTATCTGATCGTGAAATGAAAGATCTGGAGAATCTGCCTTCCACTTTTATGATTTGCTATTTGAATGGTTTCGAAGATGCCAGACAAAAATTGATAGACGCCAAATTACTTTTGAAACCTTATAAACAGGTTTATACTTCGTTTAAGGAATCTTTACGGGTTTTACGCAAAATGAAATATGATGTTCAGTAGAAAAAGGTTCTAAGTTGCTGAGACGCTAAGGTTCTAAGTTTTTTTCTGTAGAAACGCACTGCGGTGCACTATATCCAGTATGTCGGCAAAGATTGTGTTAGACAAACGGCATAAAACCTTAGTAACTTAGCTCCTTAATCAATGATATTTCAAATATTTTTTTACTTCTTCATATGGGAATAAAAGTTCTTTTGGACCATCTGCGTAAGATGCAGCTTCGTATGAGTTGTAATATAAAAGTAAACCTGCAGAGGTATAAAAGATATTTTGAGGCAGTTGAAATTTATCATTTTCAAACATCAAACCAGTAGCATTAATATTGGCTTTTTCTGGAATTTTATATTTTGCTCTAAAAGTTTTTTCGGCGAAAGCTTTAAACTCATTTTCGTTTTTAAATAATTGTTTGTTGAAAATTGCCTTTCCAGTTTTTTTATCAAATAATAATGATCGATAGCCTTGATATCCGTGAGCGCCTCCAGTAAAAGTATAGTGATCAATTTTAAGGTTTAATACCTGATCGGATTCAAATTCGACATTTCCAATAATTTTTGCTTCCCAACCAAAAGTGTCATTTGGGAATTTCTGGTGCATTTCTTCGTATGATGCAATAAACGATTTTGCCAACGATTTGTAATCATCGACTTTGACGGAATCTTCTTCGAAAAATACAATCTCTTTTATAACAGCAAAGACTTTTTTATTGATGCTGTCTGATGTTACTTTAATATTTTTAGCAATTGGAACTTCTATCGTGATTTTCGGGCAGTCATTTGAGCACGGGACAGTAGATTTCTCTTCAAACGTTTCATTTTCAAATGAAAGCTCTTTTTTGCAACTTGTAAAAATCAAACACAAAAAGATTATAAATAAGTAATTTTTCATATCAAAAAGTGTTAATTATCTACAAAGGTAAGAAGTTGTGTCGCGATAAAATAAATTAAGCGGTAAATTTGTAAAAGAATTAAGGAATTTAAATTTATAACTATATGAAATTCAATACAAAAGTAATACACGGAGGACAGCATCACGATCCAAGTACAGGTGCAGTTATGCCGCCAGTGTATCAGACTTCAACATTTGTGCAAACAAGCCCAGGAAAACCTTTGGCAGATTACGAATATAGTAGAGCTTCAAATCCGACTCGTACTGCCCTAGAAGACGCTTTGGCAAGTATTGAAAACGGAACTCGCGGATTGGCATTTTCTTCTGGTCTAGCTGCGACAGACTGTGTTTTAAGATCTTTTAAAGCTGGAGACGAAATCATTGCAATGGATGATTTATACGGAGGAACATACAGAATGTTTTCTCGTGTTTACAAAGATTCAGGTATTAAATTTCATTTTGTTGATATGACGAATATCGAAAAATTGAAAAGTTTAATCAACGAAAATACGAAACTGATCTGGGTAGAAACGCCAACCAATCCGCTAATGAAATTGGCAGATATTCAGGAAATAGCTAAAATTACTCAAGAGAAAAAAATTCTTCTTGCTGTAGATAATACTTTTGCAACTCCGTATTTACAAAAACCTTTAGATTTAGGCGCAGATATTGTAATGCACTCTGCAACAAAATATTTAGGAGGACATTCAGATGTTATTGCCGGTGCTTTAATTGTAAAAGACGCAGCACTTGGAGATCAATTGCATTTCCAGCAGTTTGCAACTGGAGCAACTCTTGGACCAATGGATAGCTTTTTGGTTTTAAGAGGAATTAAAACTTTAGCTTTAAGAGTTCAAAGACATTGTGAAAATGGAGAAAAAGTGGTTGAGTATTTAAGCAATCATCCAAAGATTAAAACGGTTTATTATCCAGGTTTAAAGAATCATCCTTTTCACGAAATTGCTAAAAAGCAAATGAAAGCTTTTGGCGGAATGGTTTCATTCGATTTTAAATCAGGTAAAAAAGAAGATTCTATCTCATTTTTAGAAAAACTGAAAGTATTTACTCTTGCTGAATCTTTAGGTGGAGTAGAATCATTGGCAAATCACCCAGCATTAATGACACACGCATCTATTCCTGCAGATAAAAGAGCAGAAGTTGGTATTACTGATGATTTGGTTCGATTAAGCGTTGGTATTGAAGATGCAGAAGATTTAATCGCCGATTTGGAACAAGCACTTTCTTAAAAAAAGAAATTCCAATAAAAACTAAAATCCCAAATTCCAATTTTGATTACTTTGGAATTTGGGATTTTTATATTTTGGGATTTGATTTTTTTTAGAATTCCAAATAATAGATGTATCCAAAGTTAAACCAAACCTGCCAGTCGTTAGATTTGTTTTCTTTGTAAATATCTTTGTTTGGGTTCAATCCGTCAATCCAGTCTGAGCTGTACATATGGAAACGAGTTTCAAACATCAAATCACTCATGTCAGTCAGTTTATAGTGGACTCCGACAGCTGCTGTAGCAGCTAAAGCTACGCCAGTTTCAGTTGAGAAACCATGTGCACGTCCGTCAGATGGGGTTAAGTATTTTCCTGGAGTATTAGCAGGAAGTGTGATATCGCCTAATCGAGATCCAACTTTAGCTGAATAATAGCTCACTTGAACCCCAAAAGCTCCATACGGACTGAAGCTACCAACTGAGTTTTCGAAATCGTGAATTTTCATAAAAGGAGAAAATTCTAGCTGTGTGCCCAAACTTACAATGCTTGAGCTGGCATGCATGTTTCTTAACTGCGTTGCAAATAATCCGTTAGGTTTATATTCCACCCATTGTCCATGGTGTTTTAGGGTAGTTCTGCTGTAAGACAGATCAGATCTTACTTTGAAATGTTCTGTAAAATAATTTTCTCTATTGTTATTGGCAGAAAAGTTTATAAAGTGCATGACTCCAATGCCAAAACCTGTGTTTCCGACATTATTATCAAAGTTGTTTCTTTCTCCAAAATCGGACTGTAAAGTTACTGGTCCTGCATAGATTCCGATCTCTTGGGCTAATCCTTGTGCTGATACAGCAGTTGAAATGCCGAAGAAGGCAAATAATGTGATAAATAGGTGTTTAGGCATTTTTTAGGGGCTTACAAATCACGGCAAATATATAAAAAACCTAATCGATTCAAAATATTAAATTGCTGTATTGAAAAATAAGTAACAAAATACTTAATTTACTAACTTTTGAAAGGTGATTTGCATGTAAACACCTACATGAAAAATGTGTTTTTTTTGGAATGTTTGCAAAAAACACAAATCGATTCAAAAAAGTGAAAAATGTAACATCGAATCATTATTTGCTATATCTTTGTCAGTTAAAACGAAAACGTTTTCTTAAACATAGTTTCTTATTTTTATAAGAGTAAAAATTAAATCTAAATTATCTGAAAAATTTATTTCAAAGATGGAACAAAAAATAAATGAGTTTATGGCTCTTATTGAGTCAAAAAATCCAAACGAGCCAGAATTTCTTCAAGCTGTTAGAGAATTTGCTGAAACAGTAATTCCGTTTATATCTGAGCGTAAAAAATATGATGGAAAGAATATCCTTTTAAGAATCGCTGAACCGGAAAGATCAATAATATTTAGAGTTCCATGGGTAGACGATAAAGGAGAAATTATTGTCAATAGAGGTTTCAGAATTCAAATGAACTCTGCAATTGGGCCTTATAAAGGAGGAATCAGATTTCACCATACAGTAAATTTATCAGTTTTAAAATTCCTTGCTTTCGAACAAGTTTTCAAGAACAGTTTGACAACTCTTCCAATGGGTGGAGGTAAAGGAGGTTCTGATTTTGATCCAGAAGGAAAATCTGATGGAGAAATTATGCGTTTCTGTCAGTCATTCATGACAGAATTATGCCGTCATATTGGTCCAGATCTTGACGTTCCAGCAGGAGATATTGGTGTTGGAGCAAGAGAAATTGGTTATTTGTTCGGACAATATAAAAGAATTAGAAATGAATTTACAGGAGTTTTAACTGGAAAAGGTTTAGCTTACGGAGGTTCATTAATCAGACCAGAAGCTACAGGATATGGAGTAGTTTATTTTACAGATCAAATGCTTCGTACTATCGGACACGAGATTAAAGGTAAAAGAGTAGCTATTTCAGGATTCGGAAACGTAGCTTGGGGAGTAGCTTTAAAAGTAAATGAATTAGGGGGTAAAGTAGTTACGATTTCTGGACCTGACGGATACATTTATGATGAAGAAGGAATTTCTGGAGAAAAAATCGATCATATGCTTGAAATGAGAGCTACTGGCGATAATAAAGCAGAAAGATATTTAGAGAAATATCCAAATGCTGTTTTCCATAAAGGAAAAAGTCCTTGGGAAGTAAAAGTCGATATCGCAATTCCATGTGCTACTCAAAACGAATTGAATGGGGAAGATGCTCAAAAGTTAATCGACAATGGCGTTTTATGTGTAACTGAAGCTGCAAATATGCCTTCTACATTAGATGCTATTAAACTTTTCTTAGACAATAAAGTGTTGTTCGCGCCAGGAAAAGCTGCGAACGCTGGTGGTGTTGCCGCTTCTGGATTAGAAATGACTCAAAACTCAATTCGTCTAAACTGGACAAGTGAAGAAGTAGACTTGAGATTGAAAGAAATCATGATTGGAATTCATAACCAATGTAAAAAATACGGTGCTGAAGAAGACGGATATGTGAACTACGTAAAAGGAGCAAACATTGCTGGATTCGTAAAAGTTGCCGATGCGATGCTTGCACAAGGTGTTGTTTAAGATTTACTTACTACTATAAGAAATACCCTCGATTGTCTGGATAAGATAGCGAGGGTATTTTATTTGTGCTAAAAATTAAATAAAATTTCGTTTGTAGTATATTTGTCCTAATCGAATACATTAAATGATGAAAAAAATATTTTTCTGCAGTTTGTTTTTACTTCTCATTCAGTTTTGCGGAGCGCAGGGCAAACTGTCTTGGCAGGGATATTTTTCGTTTAATGAAATAAAAGATATTTCGGAGTCGGCTACAAGCGTATTTGCGGCCTCAGAAAATGCATTATTTTCAAAAAATACAGCAACAAATATTCTTAAAACCACAACTACCGTTGATGGACTATCTGGTCAGACCATTTCTGCGGTTTATTACAGCGAGATATTCAAAAAAACATTGATCGGCTACGAAAATGGCTTAATGATTTTAGTTAACGAAAGTGATGGAAGTATTCTAAAAGTAGTTGATATAATCAATAAACAGCTGCCTGCAAATACAAAAAAGATCAATCATTTTATGGAAGACAATGGATTGGTCTATGTTTCATGTGATTTTGGAATTGTACAATTCAATTTGAAGACTTCGCAATTTGGCGATACTTATTTTATCGGCGATAATGGTGCTGAAATAAGTGTCAAACAAACCACTTTGTTTAATGGATTTATTTTTGCTGCAACATCAAGAGGGATTAGAAAAGCAGATATGACAAATGCCAATCTTATAGATTACAATCAATGGTCGGTTGTAAATGCGGGAAATTGGTCGAGTGTAGAAACTTTAGATACTGAGGTCATTGCGATAAATGATTCCGGATATATTCATAGATTTAACTCAAATACTTTTGTCGGGTTTTTACAATTGCCTCAGCCAGCAATCGATACGCGAGCAAAAAATCATAATTTATTTGTTACAACTGCCAATACGGTTTATGTGTACAATAATCAAATGGTATTGAATAGACAAATTTCAAATTCTCAGGTCTTAGACAATACTTTAAATTTTAGCTGTGCAACGGCTGTTGGAAATCAGATTTTTATTGGAACAAAAGAAAAAGGTCTATTTGCTTCTTCTCTTAATAATGTAGCCGCTTTTGAGAATAATACGCCAGCTGGACCAGTTCGAAATAATATTTTTGCAATAGATGCAGGTTCTAGTGTTTTGTGGACAGTTTACGGCGACTATGATGTTTCGTATAATCCTTATCCTTTAGATAATTACGGAATTAGCAGGTATAATGCTTCTGGTTGGCTGAACATCCCGTATTCTGAAGTTTATGACGCAAAATCAATTACAAGAGTTCTTGTTAATCCAAATAATGAAAAACAAGTTTATGCGAGTTCATTCTTTTCTGGTCTGGTAAAAGTTGAAAACGATGTTCCTAATTTTTTATACAACGAAAAAAATAGCGGTTTAGAAACTATAACTACAGAAGGACCAAATTATATTGATGTTCGTATTAATGCAACAGCATTTGATAAATCTGCAAATCTTTGGGTAACAAACAGCCGAATTAAAAATGGACTGAAAGTTTTAAAAACAAATGGACAATGGGGAAGTTATGCCATGACTTCAATTATAGACAATGCCGAAGAAGAAAACTATTCGAGTATAGCCATAGACCGAAATAATGTAAAGTGGATTGGAACCCTAAAAAGTGGCGTCGTTGGGTTTAATGAAAGCACTAATACGTTCAAAAAAATGACTTTTGGTGTTGATGCTGGCAATCTGCCTATAGCCGATGTGAGAACATTAGCATTAGACACAAAAAATCAACTTTGGATTGGAACAACAAAAGGGTTGAGGGTTTTGTCTAATGTCTCCAGTTTTCAGTCGGAAAATCAATTAAAAGCAAATCCTATCATTATTACCGAAGACGATTTGGCACAGGAATTATTGTATGAACAGTTTATTACTTCAATAGCAGTTGACGGAGCAAACAATAAATGGATTGGAACTGCAGATTCTGGAGTTTTTATGGTTTCTCCAAATGGTCAGGAAACCAAATATCATTTTACTATAAACAATTCTCCGCTGCCGAGCAATTATGTAAACGATATCAAGATAAATGCTAAAACAGGAGAGGTTTTTATTGCAACCAATAAAGGATTAGTCTCGTTTAACGGAATAGCAACAGATGCAAACGATGATTTGAGTAATGTATATGTTTATCCAAACCCAGTTCGTCCAAATTATAATGGAACAGTAAAAGTTGCTGGATTAATCGATAAAGCAAATATCAAAATTACTGATATTGCAGGCAATTTAGTTTACGAAACAACTTCGGAAGGCGGAACAATCGAGTGGGACACCACTGCTTTTGGCAAATATAAAGTTGCCTCTGGCGTTTATATGGTTTTTATTTCTGCAGAAGACGGAGGAGAAACGAAAGTCAAAAAAGTAATGATAATTCGTTAGTATTCAGTCGCAGTTTTCTGCAACAGTCACAGTTTTTAGTTTTGGATAGAAATCTAAAATCTAAAATCTACAATCTAAAATTAAAAATGCTCGTCAAAACCAAAGCCATAGTAATTTCATCTTTAAAATTTCAAGAAAAAAGCTTGATTGTAAAATGCTTTACGCTTTCCAGCGGACTAAAATCTTATTTTGTGCGCGATGCATTTTCGAGCCGAAAAGCCAGTCAGAAGATTGCGTATTTTCAGCCTTTTTCGATTTTAGAAATTGAAGCCGTTCATAAAAATAAAGGAACACTTGAAAATTTTAAAGAAATAAAAACTGCCGTTCCGTTTCAGAGTATTCATACCGATATTGTAAAAAGTACCATGGTAATGTTTCTTTCAGAAATGCTCCATTATTCTATTCAGGAAGAAGAAAAAAACGAACAGCTTTTCTTGTTTTTAGAAACGGCATTGACTTGGCTGGATCATCATGACGAAATTTCTAACTTTCACTTAATTCTTCTTTTAGAAATCACAAAATACCTCGGATTTTATCCTGATCTTTCAGATATTGACCTTCCTTTTTTCGAAATGAATGAGGGTATTTTTACGGTTTTCCACAATTCTACCGCTCTTTCGGAGCACGAAACCACTTTGTTAAAAAAACTTATCGAACTAAAGTTTGATAATAGCCAAAAAATCTTCAATGTAATTGAGAGACAAATTTTGCTAAAGGTTTTAATTGATTTTTATTCTTCTCATTTAGAGGGTTTTAAGCGTCCAAAATCGCTAGATATTTTGAAAGAAATTTTTTCATAAATAGCATTCCTATTTTTATATATTTGCTCAGTTAATTTTTACTAAAAAAATCCCATTTTTTAGTAAAAGCAATTTCTCATAAATATCTAAAACCAATAATTTAAAAAAAAAATCTACCATGAAGAAAATTACATTTTCGATTATTTTGCTTCTGTCGGTAGCGGTTTCATCAATTGCCCAAAGAAAATATGATGAAATAGTTACAACAGAAAATGCTGTCCAAGATTTGGTGCAGAATGGAGTTACTGGAATTGTTGTCTTTAAAGAAGGCGCATCTATTAAAGGTCTTGATCCTGAAACTAAAAAAGTTGTATGGACTTTAACTAAAGAAGATTTTGGAGGTAGATCAGTATTGGATATCGCAGGCGATACCGATCTTACAAAACTTTTTGCGGATAAAAGTACTTTAACTAATGTGCCTGGAAGCCCATATGTAGAAGCTTATCTTGAAAGTAAATATCTTATTATCAATACTGATACAGGTAAGGTAGTTTATAATTCTGCAAAAGAGTCTTTCTGGGTTACACAGTCAGATTTTATTCCTGAAACAAATGAGTATCTGCTTACTTTGAAAAAAGATGGAGATATGGCAATTGCATTATTGGATATGACAACTGGAGAATTAAAATGGAATACAACTGTTGATAAAGCAAAGTCTTTGTTTAGTTTTTCATTTAAAGAATCAGTAAATACAAACGTAGCAAAAGTACATGGATCTGTAATTTACTATTTATTATACGGAAAATTGTATTCTTTTGACAGAGCTACTGGAAAGTTAAACTGGAAAGGTGAAGAAGATTATTCTAAATTTTTCTTAACGCAAAATGATAAAAATATTGTTGTAGTAAATAATACAGGAACTTTTTCTACAAAACAATATTTAAATGTATTAAATACAGAAACTGGAAAAAGTATCTGGAAAGAATCTATCAAAACAAAGAGAGTGGTTTATCTTGAAGATTGGGGAACAAAAATATTAGTTGCGCACTACAGCGGATTTAACTTTTTTGACTTAAACACAGGAGAGAAAATTTGGAAAAAAGACGCTCGTGGAGATGGATTGAAAAGAGTAATTCCAATCGATCAAGATTTCTTATATGTTGCAGAAAATGAAATGATGTTGATTAACAAAGACGGAGAAAAACTTTGGAAAAAATTCATCGAAATTTCTGATGATAAAGAAGATCCAATTTACTACCTAGGGAAAGTTGGCGAAAAAGTAATGTACCTTACAGGAACTTACGGAAACATGGTAGATTATAAAACCGGAGTTAAACTTTGGAAACGTAATATCAATTTTGATAAAAATCGTCCAGTTTTACCTACTTACGATGAAACTACAAATTCTTACTTAGTATATAATGACGAGAAATTGTACAAATTTGATCCTAGCATTAGCGACAAGCCAGAGCCTTTTGCTAAAGTAAATATCAAAAGAGAAAAAGAATTAAACAGTATCGAGCAGTTTCCTTGGGGTGTTGTGCTTTCAGGTCCACTTGAAGTTATGGGAGTTAATATGGATGGTACAGTTAAATATCACCTTACTTATTCACAGCCAGGAGAAGGAACAAGACGTCTTATAAAAAGTGCTGCTATTGTTGGAAGTATTGGTTTAGGAGTTGGAGCTGGTGTGAGTGAATTTAAAGGTTCTGAAGTAACAATGACATACCGTGATTCTGATGGAAATATGAGAACTTCAGTTTTAAAGAAAGAAGATAAAACGAATAAAGATCAAGCAAAAGCTTATGCGGCTGGGGCAGCGGCACTTGGCGTAGTAGCGGCTAAATTTAACTCTCGTTTTAATGCAATGAAACAAAACAGAGACTTCTCTTATATCTTTGCAAAAGCAGATTCTGGAGAAAAAATTCTTGTAAAAGTGAGTAAAGTTGATGGAGTTGAAGTTGATAAAATTATCTTCAACAACAACAAGCCAATTTACGAAGTAGATCCTGCGACTCAGAATATTTTTTATGTTTCTGATAAGTCAATTCAGATCTTCAATAGAAAAGAAAAATAAAAAAAGATACGGCCATCAGGATTTGATTTTGATGGCTTTTTTTTGCCTATGAAAAAAACACTACTCCTTATAGCTTTGCTTGTAATTGCTTCAATTCAGGCGCAAGAAAAAATAAGCTCTAAAAAAAAGAAATTCTACATACCAGTAATTAACTACCCAGAATTTCCTATTCTTGATAATGCATTAACTCAGACCACTTTCTATCAAATGGATAAGCAGTTAATACAGGAAGAACCAATATTGAAAAAAAACTATTTTAATATAGAAGGCTTCATAAAAGATCCTGCGAACGGAAAACTAAGAATTTATTTAACCATTGAACTTCCGCAATATAAAGCCACTAAAATTGACAGTATTTTTGATAAAAAGAAAAACGGATGGAAGTTTCAGGCATTTTCCAATTATAGTGTAAAAATAAAAATGGAGGCGAAATGCGCAGATAAGCTTCTGTTGACCAAAGATTTTAATACAGTGGAATCCTATTTAATCGCTGTAGGTAGTCAAAAAGACAATTTGAAGGCTGCCGTTGAGATGAATAATAAAAAAATTGCAGAAGCAGAAAGAGACGGTAATTACACTGTTGCGGAATTAGGATTAGACACAGTAATTTACAGTTCTGTTCAAGCAATACAAAACTACCTTAATTATAAATTAAGATACACTATCGGTGAAGAAAAAATAAAGTTTGAATTTGTAACTTCAAAATCGCATCCTGAGTACGAGAAGTTGCTGGCATTTGAAAATGAAATTACAGCTCAGATGCAAAAAGTAACACTTGAAAAAGGTTTAGACGAAAAAACTTTGGCGCCTCATTTGCAATATTTGGAAAGTCTATTGGTAAAATATCCACTTTCTCCTGCAAACGAAAATATTCGTTTCATAGTTACAAACAATTTAGCAGAAACTTATTATTTGCTTGAAAATAAAGAAAAAGCGTTACTGTATGCTAATTTGCTTATTGAGAATGATAAGCAGGATTCAAGAGGATCTTCGATAGTTAAAAAAGTGAATAATGGCTTTTTTGTCGATAAAAAAATAAGAAGCCACACTACACGTTTTGCAGATCTTCAAAAATTAGGTCTTAAAATAGCGGAAGAGAAAGAAGAAAAAAGATTAGCATTTTTTGAAAAGATTCAGCAGCAAGATGCAGAATGGGAAATCGAAAAATCTAATCGTGAAGCTTATCTGGAAAAGATTAAAACGCAAAGACTTAATTTGCTTGATTCTATACCATATCAATTAAATGCAAATATTTTAGCTAAAGTAGTTGATAATTTGGGAGGAAGCCAAGCATTGAAAAAAGTAGAAAAAGCACATCTATTTTCTAAGATTTCAATTGAAGGGACAAATATTCCGCAGACAGAAGAAAAATGGGCAACAACATCGCATTATCTTCTTAAGAAAAAAATGCCTGAAGCTTATTATGAAATCGTAAACGGACCAGAAGCTTGGAGTCATGACGATCGTGAAACTGGACTCAATGCCAAATGGGCAAAATTAACATCATACGATTACAGCAATTTGTCTAAAAATGTTGATTTGGTAAACTTTCTAACCGACTTAAGACTCGATTTATGGAATAATTTTGAAGTTCTGGGTGAAGAAATGTACGAGGGAAAAATGTGTTATCATTTAAATTATTTTGAAAAAACATTGAGTTCGGGAAACAGAACAATTCCCAAAACTGATTATCATGTTTTTATTGATAAAGAAAATTTTAATATAGTTTCAACAGAAAAAACAGAATTTGACAATGGCAATAAAAGTTTTTTCGAAAGAAAACTATTTGGAGATTATCGCCCTGTAGCAGCTTTAAATTCTGGAAAAATTCCTCATAAGATCAATTATGAAATCGAAGATTTTAATGGCGAAACTTTTTATCAGGAAACACGCGAAAAAGTAGAAATAAATCCCGTTTTTGGAAATAGAATTTTTATGAAAGAAGTTTATTTCGGAGGATTTAAATAAGACTTTAGCTTGTTGGAAGTTATTTTAAGAATTGGTTGTTTTTTGATTTATTATGCTCAGAAAAATGAGAATAATGTCAGAAAGTAACCAATTCTTATGTTTTTGTATCTATTATCTCAACAAAAGTTTGTGAAATTTAAGGAAATTGGCGGTCAATAGTTCAAAATTTCTTACTTTCGCACCTCGTTTAAGAAAATGATAAAATGAGTACAAAATTTACTGAATACAAAGGACTTGACTTGCCAACTGTAGCGTCTGAAGTTCTTGATTTTTGGAAGAAAGAAAATATATTTGAAAAGAGTGTAACCACTCGAGAAGGTGCAGAACCTTTCGTATTTTTTGAAGGTCCGCCTTCAGCAAACGGATTACCTGGTATTCACCACGTAATGGCACGTGCGATTAAAGATATTTTTTGCAGATATAAAACTCAGAAAGGTTTTCAGGTAAAAAGAAAAGCTGGCTGGGATACTCACGGTCTGCCTGTTGAATTAGGTACCGAAAAAGAATTAGGAATTACAAAAGAAGATATTGGCAAGACCATTTCTATCGAAGAATATAACGAAGCGTGTAAAAAAACCGTTATGCGTTATACTGATGTATGGAATGATTTGACCGAAAAAATGGGGTATTGGGTTGATATGGAAGATCCGTATGTGACTTATAAACCAAAATACATGGAGTCTGTTTGGTGGCTTTTGAAACAAATTTACGATAAAGGTTTGTTGTACAAAGGATACACAATTCAGCCGTACTCTCCAAAAGCAGGGACAGGTTTGTCTTCTCACGAAGTAAACCAGCCTGGAGCTTATCGCGATGTGACTGATACTACAATTGTAGCGCAGTTTAAAACGCTTCCGGAAACTTTGCCTTCATTCTTGCAAGGTTTTGGAGACATCCACATTTTAGCTTGGACGACAACGCCTTGGACACTTCCATCAAATACAGCTTTGACAGTTGGGCCAAAAATCGATTATGTTTTAGTTAAAACTTTCAATCAATATACTTTTGAGCCGATTAATGTGATTTTGGCTAAAAACTTAGTTGGAAAACAATTCGGAAAGGGATATTTCGTAAGCGAAGACGACGCTGATTTTGATAATGTGAAAAACGGCGACAAAAAGTTGCCATACAAAATCTTAACAGAAGCAAAAGGAGCAGATTTAGTAGAAATCCGTTATGAGCAATTATTGCCTTACGTATTGCCATATCAAAATGCTGAAAATGCGTTTAGAGTAATTTCGGGAGATTTCGTTACAACAGAAGACGGAACAGGAATTGTGCATACAGCACCAACTTTTGGAGCAGATGATGCTAAAGTAGCCAAAGAAGCGAAGCCAGAAGTTCCGCCAATGTTGGTTTTAGACGAAAATGGAACTGCAGTCCCTTTAGTTGACTTACAAGGTAAATTCACTTCTCATGTAGGGGATTTGGCTGGTAAATATGTTAAAAATGAATATTACGATGCAGGACAAGCTCCAGAGAAATCTGTAGATGTTGAAATCGCTATTCGTCTGAAAGAAGAAAACAAAGCTTTTAAAGTTGAAAAATACGTGCACAGTTATCCACATAGCTGGAGAACAGACGAGCCGTTATTATACTATCCGTTAGATTCGTGGTTTATTAAAGTAACCGACGTAAAAGATAGAATGTTCGATCTGAACGAAACTATCAATTGGAAACCTAAATCTACTGGTGAAGGACGTTTTGGAAATTGGCTTAAAAATGCCAACGATTGGAACTTATCTCGTTCTAGATATTGGGGTATTCCTTTGCCAATCTGGAGAACAGAAGATAAAACAGAAGAAGTTATTATCGGTTCTGTTGAAGAATTGTACAATGCAATCGAAAAATCGATTGAAGCAGGCTTCCAAAAAGAAAATCCGTTTAAAGGATTTGAAATCGGAAACATGTCTGAATCAAATTATGATTTAATCGATTTGCATAAAAATGTTGTTGATGCTATCACTTTGGTTTCTGCTTCTGGAAAACCAATGAAGCGAGAAAGTGATCTAATCGACGTTTGGTTCGATTCTGGAGCAATGCCTTATGCACAATGGCACTATCCTTTTGAAAACAAAGACAAAATTGACGGGAACAAAGATTTTCCAGCGAATTTCATTGCTGAAGGAGTAGATCAAACTCGTGGATGGTTTTATACCTTACACGCTATCGGAACTTTGGTTTTTGATAAAATTGCATACAAAAACGTAGTTTCAAACGGTCTTGTTTTGGATAAAAACGGAATTAAAATGTCTAAGAGTAAAGGAAATACGATAGACCCATTTAAAACCATTGCAGAAAACGGCCCAGATGCTACACGTTGGTATATGATTATGAATGCAAATCCGTGGGATAACTTGAAGTTTGACCTTGAAGGAATTGCTGAGGTGAAACGTAAATTCTTCGGAACTTTATACAACACTTATTCTTTCTTTTCGTTATATGCTAACATCGATGGATTTAAATATGCTGAAGCTGAAATTCCGTTAAGCGAAAGACCAGAAATCGATCAATGGATTATTTCTGAATTGCATTCTTTAATCAAATTTGTTGACGAATGCTACGAAGATTATGAGCCAACAAAAGCGACAAGAGCAATTTCTGACTTCGTTCAGGAAAACTTAAGTAACTGGTACGTTCGTTTATGCCGTCGTCGTTTCTGGAAAGGAGAATACGCTAAAGATAAAATTGCAGCTTACCAAACGCTTTACACTTGTTTGTTAACTATAAGCAAATTGAGCGCTCCGGTAGCTCCATTTTTTATGGATAAATTATACAGAGATTTGACAACATCTACGGGAACCGAGGATTTTGCTAGTGTTCACTTGGCTGAATTCCCAAAATTTGTCGAAAACTTTGTTAATAAAACGTTGGAAAGCAAAATGCAGAAGGCGCAAACGATCTCATCTTTAGTTTTATCACTACGTAAAAAAGAGATGATCAAAGTTCGTCAACCTCTGCAAAAGGTAATGATTCCAGTACTTGACGACAATCAGCGTGCAGAAATCGAAGCGATTTCTGACCTTGTAAAAGCTGAGGTAAACGTGAAAGAAATCGAACTTTTAGATGATGCTTCTGGTATTTTAGTAAAACAAATTAAGCCTAATTTTAAAGCTCTTGGACCACGTTTTGGGAAAGACATGGGCTTGATTTCTAAGGAGATACAAGGTTTTTCGGCAGAACAGATCAACCAATTGGACAAGCAGGGAACGCTAGATATTGTTATTGCAGGAAATAGTGTAACTTTATCATTAGAAGATGTAGAAATTACATCACAAGATATCGAAGGATGGTTAGTTGCTAATTCAAACGGAATAACAGTCGCGCTTGACATTACACTTACCGAAGAATTGAAAAACGAAGGTATCGCTAGAGAATTAGTTAATAGAATACAAAACATCCGTAAAGATTCAGGATTTGAGGTTACGGATAAGATTAAAGTTCAAATAAAACGAGACGGTATTTTAGAAGATGCGGTTTCAAAAAATGAAGACTATATTAAGTCTGAAACATTAACAGACGAACTGGTTTTTGCTGACACGTTAGAAAACGGCACAGAAATTGAGTTTGATGACATTAGAACCATTATATTAATTTCAAAATAGTAGAAAATGATAGATGAAATTATTAGATACTCAGACGCAGATTTAGCAGAGTTCAAAGAAATAATCCAAGCAAAAATTAAAAAAGCACAAGAAGATCTTGATTTGATCAAAAGTGCTTATATGAACGATTTGAATAACGGAACTGACGATACTTCTCCAACTTTTAAAGCTTTTGAAGAAGGAAGTGAGACCATGTCAAAAGAGGCGAACTCTCAGTTGGCTATCAGACAGGAGAAATTCATTCGTGACTTAAAAAATGCTTTATTCCGTGTAGAAAATAAAACTTACGGTATCTGCAAAGTAACAGGTAAATTAATTAGCAAAGAAAGGCTTAAAATCGTTCCTCATGCAACAATGAGTATCGAAGCTAAAAACTTGCAGAGATAAATTTTAAGAAATATATCTTTAAATAGAAAAAACGCTCCTTTTTAGGAGCGTTTTTTTTGTATTGTTTAATGTTTGTTAAACCTCTATTTTGCTAAAGGGATTATCTATTGAAAGAAATTATTTATAATTAATCAAAATAAATTAAATTTTAAAAACACTTTTTTTGTAAGAATGAAATAGGTAAAACTACTTAAGATTTTTTAGAAATGGATCCAAAAAAACGCCTTGGTTAGAGGCGTTTTTTTTTAAAGTAAAATTGTTATGCCAGATTTTTTTCAACATCAGCTTTATGCTTTCTTAAAATAGCTCTAGTCATACCTAAATTTGCTTTTGAAGCATCAGCTGCAAGATAGATCATGAATTTTTTGTTCGGAGAAATATCGATAATATGAATTTGATTAGATAATGTAATCAAAATGTCTTCAATATCTTGGTTTAAGCCTAAGGCTTTTACTGCATTCAGTTTTGCTTTTACAACTTCAAGGTTATAAGCTGCTGCAAGTTCCGGATCAAAACTAGGGTCGATTGTTAAATTTCCAAAGCTTAATCCAGATTCAATTTCTGTTACAGCTACAGCGATAAAGCCGTTTACGTTGCTTTTCATTTCGCTTAAAAATACGTTTAAAAAATCATTGTTCATAGTTAATTAGGGTTAATTTGTTAATAGAATTTATGGTTATTTCAATAGGGAATTTTTGCTTAATTCTGCAGAAACTTCTTCTGTAGAGCGCATTAATAGAGCTAAATTGCTTCCTTCTTTAGAAAAAGCTACAATAAAGTTAGAGCCGCTTATTTTATTTCCAACAATAACACCTTCAGCACTTTTTAGATATAATTGTTTTAAAGAGCCTTTTTCTAAATCTATTAAAAACTTTTCGCTCATAGATAAAATGGCAGCGCTCATTGCGGCAATGCTATCGCCGTAATCAAGATTTAAGGAAGTGATAAGTTTTCCTTTTCCGTTTAAAATTAATGCTGCAGTAGATTTGGTGTTGACAAGAAAGTCGTTTAGAGTAGTTGTGATTTCATTCATGATTTTGTAGGATTTTGGGAAGAATGTTAAATTCAGTTCATTTGGTATTTGATTTATAAAATTAATTGCATGTTTTGATAAACAAGTGTTAATTTTTATTAACAAATATAAATTAAATTATGTATCATTGTAATACCAAATCAGTAATAATTTAAATTATTTACTACGAAAAACTTACATTATGGCTAAGGTATTGAAATTCAAAGAAGTAAACTCTGATGTAGAGCGCAGAATGAAAGAATTTGAAAAACTGCGTGTTAAATTTAAAGCAGATGTAAAAAAGGGTGAAGCTAAGAAGTTGGCTGCCGGAAAAGAAAGCAAAGGAATCTTCAAATCCATTTCAGATTTTTTCTCCGACAGTCCAAAAACGCCAGCAAAAGCTACTGTGAAAAAGTAAACTTTATCAGGTTTAGATTAGCATATAAACTTGTTTAGTTTGTTGCGAAAGAATTAACGCTCCATTAGGAGCGTTTTTTTTGATTTAATTGTTATTTTTGCCCATCAAAAAATCATAAAATGTCATTACGAAAAGCGTATTTCCTTATATTCCTAGTTTTAATTGTTGATCAGCTTTCTAAAATTTATGTCAAAACAAATTTCGTTCTTGGCGAAGAGGTTGTGATTGCCGACTGGTTTAGAATTCATTTTATTGAAAATGAAGGAATGGCTTGGGGAACAAAAATACCAGGTGAGTACGGAAAGTTAATTCTAACTGTATTCAGGATTTTTGCTGTTTTCGGAATTGGCTGGTGGCTTTCTGATTCGATAAAAAAACGTCATTCTACTTATTTAATAGTTGCTATTGCATTAATCTTCGCTGGAGCGGCAGGAAATATTATCGATTCTGTTTTTTACGGAGTTATTTTTGATGACAGTACCCATAATCTTGCGACAATTTTTTCTCCAGCTCCATACGGAACTTGGTTTCATGGATTAGTTGTAGATATGTTCTATTTTCCTATCTGGGAAGGGAATCTTCCGGAATGGCTTCCAATATTTGGCGGAAAACATTTTGCCTTCTTTAATGCTATTTTTAACGTGGCCGATATTGCAATTTCTACAGGTGTAGGAATACTTTTGGTTTTCAATAGAAGAGCTTTTCCAAAACACTAATAAATTTAAAAATTCCAAAATTTTCAAAATTCCAAATCCCAATATTTATAGCATTCGCAACAAAAAGATATTGGAATTTGGAATTTTTCATTATTGAGGGTTGAATATTTTGTATTATTTTTACAATACAAAAAAATAAAACTATGCAAAGTCCGTCTTTTTCCATTTATGATGCTTCTGCGGGATCAGGAAAGACATACACTTTGGTAAAAGAATATTTGAAAATTATTCTTTCTTCTCCAAAAAACGATGCATATAGAAATATCTTAGCCATTACTTTTACCAACAAAGCGGTTCATGAAATGAAAAGCCGTATTGTTGGAAATCTATCTGAATTCGCAAAAGATGATCCGTCTCCAAAAGCGGCTGATTTGATGGAAGACTTATCACGAGATACTAGGCTTTCACTTATTAAAATTAAAACTAAATCGCAGCAAATCATTAAGCACTTGATTCACAATTATGCTGCTTTTGATATTTCTACCATTGATAAATTTACCCATAAAGTTATTCGTGCTTTTGCGCACGACCTGAATCTTCCGATGACTTTTGAAGTCACTTTGGATACCGAAAATTTATTGGTTGAAGCTGTTGATGCCATTATTGCGCAAGCGGGTGAAGACGAAACCTTGACCAAATTGCTCATCGATTTTACAATGGAAAAAACCGACGATGACAAAAGCTGGGATATCTCGCGTGAAATTCTCGACACGGGAAGATTGGTTTTAAACGAAAATAATCGAAATGAGATTCTGCATTTTCAAAACAAAACAATCGGGGAGTTTGTCGAGATTAAAAAGAAAATGCAGGGGCTTTGCAAAGGGTTGGAAGAAATCAATGAAGGTCTTGCTATTAAAGCGATTGAATTGATTGATAAAAACGGAATTGATCCGAAATCATTTTCAAGAGGAACTTTTCCAAACCATTTGCAAAGTATTAAGGAAGGAAAGTTTAATCCGAAAAATAAAACTTTTCATGAGTTTGATGATATTGCCATTAACAAAACGGCAAAAGACCGAGCGTTAATTGAAAATATTATTCCTGAATTACTTCAAATATTGAAAGAAGTTTATCAGAATTTCGAAAAAAGAGATTTTTATAAAGCCTTTCTAAAAAATATTACCCCACTTTCTTTACTGAATACTGTAAGTAATGAACTTGCAAAAATTCAGTCAGAACAAAATATCTTGTCGATTTCAGAATTCAATGCGATTATTCATCGTGAAATTCAGAATCAGCCCGCGCCTTTTATTTACGAACGTTTGGGTGAGCGTTACCGCAATTTCTTTATTGATGAATTTCAAGATACATCAGAAATGCAATGGCAGAATTTAATTCCACTGATTGATAATTCACTTTCGGGTTTAGATGATTTAGGAAATAAAGGGACTTTAATGATAGTTGGGGATCCGAAACAATCTATTTATCGTTGGCGTGGTGGCAAAGCTGAGCAATTTATAGAATTGAGCAAAGAAGAAGTTACTTTTTTTCATCATGAGAAAAAAGTCAAACATTTAGATACAAACTATAGAAGCTATAGTGAAGTTATTGAATTCAATAATGCTTTTTTTAAATTTATTTCTAGCGAATTTTCAAATGAAGATTATAAAAATCTTTATGAGAATCATAGTTTCCAAAACACCAATTCGAAAAAAGGCGGTTATGTAAACATATCGTTTCTTCCAATTATTGATAAAAATGATTTTGCTGATGAAGAAGATGTGGTTGAAAAATCAGATTTGTATGTTTTAGCCACTTTAAATACAATCAAAGAGGTAGTTAAGCAAGGTTTCGAATATAAAGATATTGTAATTCTGACCAGAAAAAGAGATCAAGGAATTGCAATTGCTAACTATTTGACAGAACAGGGAGTTCCTCTTTTGTCTTCAGAAACTTTGATGATTCAGAATGCTTCAGAAGTTCGTTTGATAATTCATCTTCTTAGATATTTAAATAATAGTTCAGATTTAGAATCAAAAGCTAACTTTCTACATTTTTTGGCTTCAACTACAGATTTGCTTATGCCTATTCATGATTTTATTGCGATGGGAATGAGTTATAGATTTGAAAAAGAATTCGAAGAATGGCTTTTAACATTTGATGTTTCTTTTTCTTTTGAAGACGTTCGAAAAAAATCATTGTATGAAGCGGTAGAAATTATCATTTCTAAATTTATTCTTCCATCAGAAGGAAATGCTTATGTGCAGTTTTTTCTGGATATTGTTTTGGAAAGAGATATTAGAAACCAAGCAGGAGTAGCGGACTTTTTAGTTTTCTGGGATAAAAATTCTCATAAGTTTAGCATTCCATCGCCGGAGGGGAATAATGCAGTTCGAATTATGACCATCCATAAATCAAAAGGATTAGAATTTCCGGTTGTAATCATGCCTTTTGCAGATGAAGATTATAATCGAAAACCAAAAGATAAATTGTGGCTTGATACAGAGGAAATAGATTTAGGAGTTCCAAAAGCATTGGTTGATAATAGCAGTGCGGTTGAAAGTTTTGGAGAAAGTGCTTCGGCAGTTTTTAATTTAAAAAAGCAAGAAGAGCTTTTGGATAATATAAATGTGCTTTATGTTGCTTTAACTCGTGCAGAAGAACAATTGTACGTGATTTCGCAATCGCTAAAAGCTAAAAGTGATGGTGAATATCCCAATAATATGGCTTCTTTTTTTATTAAATTTTTGATTCATGCAGGAGTTTATGATGAAGAAAAAATGAGTTACGAATTTGGAAATAAAGTAAGGTTGTCAAAAAACTCTTCAATGGTTGATACGGTTAAATCCATTCCGATTGTGAGAGATGTTTTGAATCCGAAAAATATTAAAATTGCCCAACGGGAAGCCCTAATGTGGGGGACGCATCAACAAGAGGCGATTTCCTACGGAAACATTGTGCACGAGATTTTGGCTTTTGTTAAAGATAAATTGGATATTGATTTAGCAGTTACAAAATCCCTAGAAAATGGTTTGATAACTTATGACCAAGTTGATCAGGTGCTGCAGACTTTGAAAGAAATTGTAAATCATCCAGAGCTCAATGTATGTTTTGATGGAAGTCATACTGTACTAAATGAGCAAACAATTGTTCAGAAAGAAGGAAGGATTTTAAAGCCTGATCGAATTGTATTTTTGGAAAACAAAGAGGCTTATTTGCTGGATTATAAAACTGGGGCGTCCAATGCTAAATATCAGCAGCAAATTAAGGAATATCAAGACGCAATTGAAGATTTAGGATACACAGTGTTAAAAAAAGCTCTAGTATATATTGGAGCAGAAATTGAGATAGTAAATTTGTGAAAAAATTAATCAGATGTTAAAGAAAAAACGAAGCTTTATTTTGGTTAAGTTGTTAATTTTTAACGTTTTAAATAAATAAAAAATGTACGGTAAAATAAAAGAGCATTTGCAAAAAGAGTTGCAGACAATTGAGGAAAATGGAATTTTCAAAAAGGAGAGAATTATTACTTCTCCACAAGGTGCTGAGATCACAATTTCGACTGGAGAAACAGTATTGAATTTTTGTGCAAATAATTATTTAGGACTTTCTTCTCATCCAGAAGTAGTGCAAGCGGCAAAAGATGCAATGGATACCCACGGTTTCGGAATGTCTTCTGTGCGTTTCATTTGCGGAACACAGGATATTCATAAAACATTAGAAAAAAAGATCTCTGACTTTTATGGTACAGAAGATACTATATTATATGCGGCTGCTTTTGATGCTAATGGAGGAGTGTTTGAGCCTTTATTGGGAGAGGGCGATGCCATTATTTCAGACAGTTTAAATCACGCTTCCATTATTGACGGGGTTCGCTTGTGTAAAGCGGCTCGTTATCGTTATGAAAATAATAATATGGATGATTTAGAGCAGCAGCTAATCAAAGCAAATGAAGCAGGAGCACGTTTCAAGCTAATTGTAACTGACGGGGTTTTTTCTATGGATGGATTAGTGGCGCCATTGGATAAAATTTGCGACTTAGCTGATAAATATGACGCTATGGTAATGGTTGACGAATGTCATGCCGCTGGCTTTATAGGGGCTACAGGAAAAGGAACGCTTGAAGCAAAAGGAGTAATGGGAAGAGTTGATATTATTACAGGGACTCTTGGAAAAGCTTTAGGAGGAGCTATGGGAGGTTATACCACTGCCAAAAAAGAAATTATAGAATTATTGCGTCAGAAATCTAGACCTTACTTGTTTTCAAATTCATTGGCACCTGCAATTGTTGGAGCTTCAATTAAAGTGTTTGAATTATTAGAGAAAGATACAGCGCTTCGTGACAAATTAGAATGGAATACCAATTACTTTAAAGAGGGAATGAAAAAGGCAGGTTTCGATATTATTGATGGAGATTCTGCAATTGTTCCTGTTATGTTATATGATGCAAAATTATCTCAGACAATGGCAAACGAACTTTTGAAACAAGGTATTTACGTTATTGGATTTTTCTTTCCTGTAGTTCCAAAAGATAAGGCGAGAATACGTGTTCAATTGTCTGCAGCGCATGAAAAAGAACACTTGGATAAAGCTATAAATGCCTTTACAGTTGTCGGTAAAATGTTAAAAGTTATATAATTACCACTTTGGTTAAATTTTTGTAGGTTTTTTTTAACATTTCATTTTGTATTTAAAAAATTTGGTGTTACTTTTGCTTGTAATTAACTAAATTGTAATTAAAAAAATTAAGTATGAAACATCTTAACAAACTTTTAGTTGCTGTATTGATGGCGATGGGTTTAAGTTCTCACGCGCAAGACAGTAACAATCCATGGGCGATCTCTTTCGGGGTTAATGCTGTGGATACTAGAACAAGTTCAGGAGCTGGTCATGGGTTTTTTGATCAACACTTCTCTCAGCCTTTCGCTGTAAAAGACAACTGGAATATTCTTCCTTCTTTATCTTACATTGGTGTGTCTAGATATGTTGGTAGCGGTTTCTCAGTTGGTTTACAAGGATCTGTAAACAAAATTGATAAATATGTTGTTTTCGATTGGACACATGCAGGTGTTGACGGAAGAGGTAACTATGTTACTAACCCTGGTGACTTAATGTACTACGGAATTGATGCTACTATTAAATACAGCTTCCAAGAATTGATCAAATCTAAAGTGATTGATCCTTCGTTATCTGTTGGTGGTGGTTATACTTTCTTCGGAGATAGTAGCTACGGAACTGTAAACCCAGGTGCTGGTTTAACTTTCTGGTTTACTGATGCTATTGGTCTTGAGCTTGCTACAAGATACAAATGGGCTGTAAGTGGTGATAGACAAGATGCAGCTGGTGTTCCAGATGCTCCATCTCACTTCCAACACACTGCAGGTTTAGTTTTCAAATTCGGAGGTAAAGATACTGACGGAGACGGAATCTATGACAAAGACGATGCTTGTCCAGATGTTGCAGGTTTAAAACAATTCAACGGATGTCCTGATACTGACGGTGACGGAATCGTTGATGCTTCTGACGCTTGTCCAGATGTTTTTGGTTTAGCTGCATTAAACGGATGTCCTGACACTGACGGTGACGGAATCGCTGATAAAGATGACGCTTGTCCAGATGTTGCTGGTTTAGCTGCTTTAAAAGGTTGTCCTGATACTGACGGTGACGGAATCGCTGATAAAGACGATAAATGTCCTACAGTTGCTGGTCCTAAAGAAAACGGTGGTTGCCCATTCTTAGATGCTGATAAAGATGGTGTTGCTGATAAAGACGATGACTGTCCTACAGTTGCAGGTCCTGCTAGTAACAGAGGATGTCCAGAAGTAACTTCTGAGGCGTTAGAAGATCTTAAAGTTCAAGCTAGAGCGGTATACTTCAACTCAGGAAAAGCTACTTTCAAAACTGGAGATAAAGAAACTCAAGCTAGATTAGATGCTATTAAAGAAATCCTTAAAAACTATCCAAACGCGAAATTCTCTATCGAAGGACACACAGATAGTACAGGTTCTGCTAAAGTTAACCAAAAACTTTCTGAGGACAGAGCTAAAGCTGTAATGGACGCTTTAATCCAAAGAGGTGTTAATCCAGAAAACTTAGAGTCTAAAGGATTTGGTTCTAGCCAACCAGTTGCAAGTAACAAAACTGCTGCAGGTAAAGCACAAAACAGAAGAACTGAAATTAGACACGTTGGTTCTAAATACCAAGGTAAACTATAATTTTAGTTTCTAAATAAACATGAAAAGCCATTCTTAATTGAATGGCTTTTTTTATTTTTATACTATGATAAATGATTCTTTTCTTCAAAAAATTGCTTCTGTTGTAATTCAGGATTATGTTGGGAAACTTTCTGAGATAACAATAGTTCTTCCAAATAAAAGAGCAAAGGTTTTCTTGATTGAAGCGCTTAAAAATGAAACGTCTAAGACTATAATTGCACCACAGATTACTAGTATAGAAGATTTTGTTCAGGATGTTGCGTCAATTCGTTCTGTAGATTCGATTGAGCTTTTGTTTGAATTTTATGAGGTTTATTTGTCTATTACAGAAAAAAAGAATCAGCAATCTTTTGAGTTATTTGCAAATTGGGCCAAAACGCTTTTGCAAGACTTTAATGAAATTGACAGATATCTTTTAGATCCTTCTCACGTATTGTCTTATCTAAAAGATATTGAAGATATAAAAAGATGGGGGCTTGAAGTTGATCAAAAAACAAAACTTTTAGAAAATTATATTGATTTCTGGAAATTGCTTCCCGTTTATTACGAATCATTATATAGCCATTTGCTGTTTAAATCAATTGGATACCAAGGTTTGATTTATAGAGAAGCTGTAAATAATCTCAATCATTTTTCTAATACTATTGGAAATCGGACTTTTATTTTTGCGGGATTCAATGCGTTGAATGCTGCCGAAGAAAAGATCGTACAGCATTTATTAGCATTAGACCAAGCAAAAATTTATTGGGATGCAGATCAAGCTTTTCTAAATGATCCATACCATGATGCTGGCCTCTTTTTAAGACGATTTAAAGAAAGCTGGAAACATTATAAGTCAAATGTTTTTGAATGGATTGTGGATGATTTTTCGCAGTCAAAAAACATTCAGATTATAGGAACTCCAAAAACAATTGGCCAAGCAAAATTAGCGGGTAGCATTATTGAGAATTTAATCGATCAAAATCCTGATGCTTCTTTAGATAAAGTTGCAGTTGTGCTTGGTGAAGAAAATTTATTGGTTCCCGTTTTGTATTCTCTTCCAGCATCTGTTGGAGCATTGAATATTACAATGGGATATTCAGGAAAGAATAATCCATCCCAGATTTTTGTCGCTAAATTATTTAAAATGCATACCAATGCGCTTTCTCGAAAAGGCGGGAGCTATGTTTTTTATTACAAAGATGTGCTCGATATTTTAACCCATCCTTTGGTTGAACCGTATGCTAATGCACAAAGGTTGGTAAGAATTATTAAAGAGAATAACTATACTTTTATAACTCATCATAAAATTTTAGAGCTTCATCCTGAACCATCAATTTTCTTTAATCTGTTGTTTGAAAAATGGGAAAATGGTTCTGTAGCTGTTCTAAAGAATATTTCAGCTTTATTAATTGCAATTAAAGATCATTTTAGTAATGATAATGAAGAAGAAAAAATTGCCAAAGCATTTGTTTACGGTGTTTTTAAAGTGATTAATAAACTTATAAATTATTATTCGAAACATCATCATATTGATAATATAGATACTCTTCATTCGATTTACAAACAAATTATAGATCTGGCAGAAGTGTCTTTTGAAGGAGAACCGTTACGTGGCCTGCAGATTATGGGAGTTTTAGAGAGCCGTGTCTTAGATTTCGAGACCGTAATCATAACTTCTATGAATGAGGGAAAATTTCCTGCTGGAAAATCTCAAAATTCATTTATTCCATATGATGTCAAAAGAGAGTTAGGGCTTCCAACATTCAAAGAAAAAGACGCGATTTATACCTATCACTTCTATCATTTGTTGCAAAGGGCAAAAAATATTTATTTGATTTATAATACAGAAAACGACGGATTAGACGCTGGTGAAAGAAGCCGCTTTATTACGCAATTGGAAGTTGAAAAAAAATCAAAGCATAATATCACTTTTGATATCTATAATCCAGATTTGCCAAATACAGCTTACGAACCGATTTCTGTACCTAAATCTGAATTGGTAATGGAGAGGTTGAAGGAAATTGCTGTTAACGGCTTTTCTCCTTCTGCATTGACAAGTTACATCCGGAATCCAATTGAGTTTTATTTTCAGAAAATATTACGAATTCGTGAAGTAGAAGAGGTTGAAGAAAATATAGCTCTGAATACTTTAGGAACGATTATTCATGAAACATTGAAAGCGCTTTATGAACCATTTATAGGGAAATTTATTTCTGAGAATGACCTTCTCAATTGTTTCAAACTATTGGATGATGAAGTCCTTAAGCAATTTAAATTGGTTTACAAAGAAGGCGAAATCAAAAAAGGAAGAAACCTCTTGGCTTTTGAAGTGGCAAAACGGAATGTTTCCAATTTCCTGAAAATGGAATTAGAATCAGTTAAAAATAATGAAGCGATTCAGATTATTGCTTTAGAGCAGACTTTTGAGCGTCAGTTTGTTCATCCAAAACTGCCGTTTCCTGTTTTGATTAAAGGAAATGTCGATCGTATTGAACGCCGAGATGGAAAAATTAGAATTATCGATTATAAGACAGGAAAAGTAGAAAAGTCTAATGTAGTTCTCAAAACTTGGGAAGGATTGACACAAGAGCTTAAAAATGATAAAATCATTCAGGTTTTAGCTTATGCTTTCATGTATGAGAAAGAGGCGGGAGAGCTTCCAATAGAAGTCGGAATTATTTCATTCAAAAATTTAAAATCTGGATTTTTGCCGTTTGGGTTTAAAGAAGAAAAAGATTTAAATGTTTTGATTACTTCACAGATATTGAATTCGTACTTAGAAGAAATTGCTAATTTGCTAGCAGAGATTTTTGACGTACATATTCCTTTTGAAGAGAAGATTTAGTATGGCAAATGTTTATATCTTAATAGCTCATTCTAAATAAATTATTCGTTAAAAGGAATGTTGTTTATTTATGGCTAAACAAAATTTGATTTGATAATCAATAAGAAAGCCGAACTTTTTAAGAAATACATCTTAGAAGTTCGGCAATTTTATAGATGCTTTTAGCTGAATATTTTTTTGAAAAAACCTTTTTTAGATTTTTCTTCAGAAGGTGTAGTATTAATATGTCCGTTTTCAATACGAAACCTTCTAAACCTTTCCAGTTTTACATTTAAGTCAAAGCGTAATTCGTCAACAGTTTTCATTTTATAAAATTTTTTTGCAAAGCTATAGAAAAACTTCTGCGAAATGCAATAAAGTACAAATGTTAATTTTATAAATGAGTTTTATAGAGTAAAATGTTATGTTTTTGATGTTGTTTACTTTTTATGTTAATTTTTTTTGCATTTTTTCTGAAAAAAAATAGGAATAATTAAGTGATAAATAAAAGTGGCTCAATACGTTATACTGCATCTTTTTTTAACAAGTGTTTATCGGACAATTACCAATATTAAAATATCTTTGACGCTTCCAAAAACATGACAATAAAAAAATATGATTGATTTACAAACACTAGTAGAAGAGACTGGTGCAGAATCTGGACTAAGTTTTAATATTGATGGAATTTTAAATGAGTCTGTTAATTTAGAATACGACGGTAACGTTGCTGCAATGATCGGAATGATTTTAAAGATGTGTCTTGAAATGTCGGAAGACGTTAACAATGGAGATCTTAAACAGGTTATGATCAAGAATAACGACGGAATTGTTGTAGCAAGCAAAAATCAGGATGATAATTGTATTGCATTGCTTTCTAAAGATTTAAGTAAAATGGGACTATTGCTAAGAAGAATGGATTCTATTTTTAACAACTAATTTAAAACCAAATATTTTAATAAACATGTCAGATTTTTTACAAAACTTTCAAAACGATTTAAAAGAAAATATTAACGGATTTATAGCTGTTTCGGTTACAGAAGTAGAAACAGGTATGTCTTATTGTTCGTTAACAGTAAAACCAGATTTCGATCCAGAATTAGCTTCGGCTTATAACTTAGAAGTTGTAAAAGCTAAATTAAATGCACTTAAAGCTTTAGGATTAAGTCAAAAAATTAATGATATTTTAATTACCCTTACAGATCAGATTCATATTATTGATGTTTCTGAGGATGGAAGATATTTTATCTATTTAGCAGTAGATTCTACTAAAGCAAATCTTGGTTTAACAAGAGCGACTTTATCTAAATACAAAAAAGATATTACTTCAAAGTTATAAAGATATTTTGCCCCCAAGAATGAGAAAAAGGCTGTTTCAACCCTCGGTTAGAAATGGCCTTTTTCGACTCTAATGCTTAGTCTTCTATTCAAAGAAATGTGACAAAGCAATTTTCAGCTCTTCTTTGTTTTCTATTTGACTCATGTGTCCATCTTCAAAAGAGACTAATTCTGCAGTTGTATCTTCAATTTGAGAAAGATTCTCTTCGTAATTTAAAACAGGATCTTTTTTTCCTAAAATCAATAAAACTGGGAAACGATTCTCTTTTAAAATCCATTCTCTGTCTTTTCTGATTTTCATACCTTCCTGAGAAGCTATAATTCCTTGTAAAGGTGTTTTTAAAGCTTCTGTTTTTACTTTTTCAATTTCTTCGGCCAATCGTGTTCTGTTATTTTCGCTAAATAAATTTGCAATTGCTAAGCTTACAAAACTTGCATAATTTTGTTTTACGGCTTTTATTGCTCGAGTTCTATTTAGTTTTCTCTCTTCGCTGTCTTCTTTAGAAGTTGAATTTAATAAAACCAATTTCTGGATTTTATCTGGATACAATTCTGCAAAAGCCAAAGCAACATAACCGCCCATTGAATGTCCAACAATTATAGCTGTTTCGATTTTTATGTTTTTTAAAACTTCATTTACCACATTGGCATTATCTTCCATTTCGTGAACATAACCTAGAGGTTCAGATTCGCCATGACCTAATAAATCGATTGTTATGACACGATATTTTTCTGAGAAAAAATCAACATATTCTTTCCACATTTTTTTGTTCTCCAAAAAGCCGTGCAGTAAAACAATTGCATTTCCTTTTCCTGAATCTGAGTAGGAAATCGTAGTATTTTTATATAAAAGCGTTTTCAAAATGAAGTTTTTTTATTGTGAAGCACAAAGTTAAGAAAGCCAAAACAAAATACCGAAATGTCTTGATTTAATTGGGAAATCTTTAAACCAGCAATAAATTTATTTATGATAAAATATTGTTTGTTAACTAATAAAAAAATGGCTTCCATTTCTGAAAGCCATCTAATTAAAATCGGTTATCACCATCCAAAAGATTTCCAAGTCCGCCAAGAAGACTTCCTTCATCACGACTGTTTCCGCCTGATCTAGGAGCCGAAGCAATAATTCGGTCAGCCAATCTTGAGAAAGGCAACGACTGAATGTAAACTGTTCCTGGACCTTTTAAAGTAGCATAGAATAATCCTTCGCCACCAAAAATAGAATTCTTGATTCCGCCAATAAACTCAATATCATAATCTACATCTTTGGTAAAACCAATAATGCATCCTGTATCTACTTTTAGAACTTCGCCGTGAGCCAGTTCTTTTTTGGCCATTGTTCCTCCAGAATGAACAAATGCCATACCGTCGCCTTCTATTTTTTGCATGATAAAACCTTCACCGCCAAATAAGCCGCGTCCTAGTTTTTGCGAAAATTCTATTCCGACAGAAACACCTTTGGCAGCGCATAAAAAAGAGCTTTTTTGGCAAATAAATTTACCTTGAAATTGGGTTAAATCAATTGGAAGAATTTTTCCAGGATATGGAGATGCAAATGATACTTTACTTTTAGTATGGCCTTGATTTAAAAATGCTGTCATAAACAAACTTTCGCCAGTAAGAACTCTTTTGCCAGCACTTAAAAGTTTGCCAAACAAACCTGAACCTTGCTGTTGGGAGCCGTCTCCAAATATAGTTTCCATTTGGATATTGTTTTCCATCATCATAAAGCTGCCGGCTTCGGCAATTACAATTTCCTGCGGATCTAATTCTATTTCCACATATTGCATTTCTTCTCCAAAAATCTGATAATCTATTTCGTGTGCTTGCATAATTTCTAAGTGATTTGTTTTTGAAATTAGTCGAATGATGCTCTAGAATGTTACATTTTTTAATGTAGTAAGGTGGTTTTTAAAAACATAAATTAATTTTGTTATTTTAAATTAGTCTTAATTATGTGTTTAATTGCTTGAAATTCTATATTTTTGCATCGTTATTATATTTATCAGAATGGCATTAGTTAGTGATTTGACCACCAAAGTATTATTTGAAACCGAAAAAGGATATAGTTATCAATGTGATTTGACCAATAGTATAATTATCAATTTTATTGATACCGTGTCAAGTTATAAAATCCATGATTTTTTGATTTTTCAAAGAAAGGTCAATAGTGTTGACATTCTTAATATGCTTTATGACTTATCTGATCAGTCGGATGCTCAGCTAATTGAAACTACCAAAAGAAACTTTTCCAGAAATCTTACCATTTGCGAAATAGTGCAGTTAAGAGATTTGTTAAACGGAACTAAATTTACTCTCACATTACATTCTATGCTTTGTAGCGTAGCAAATGTTGAACTTATTTAGATTCTTACTTAGATTAAATCCAAATTTTCAAGCAGTTACAATTGCCTCCTTTAATTTTTGTAAATTTACACGTATAAAAATTTAAGGTTATGAAAGATTTACTAAGAACACGTACTTCATTAGTTGAAGGTGTAGAAAATATATTGAATTTACAGGCAAAAATAGAAAGTGACGCTTCTAACAAATATCTAGCTATGGCTGCATGGTTGGATAGAAATGGTTTTGCCAATACAGCATCGTATTTGTACAAACAAGCCGAAGAAGAAAGAGAACACTTTCTGAAAATTTTCAAATATATTACAGATATGGGAGGGATTGCCATTACGCCATCTGTTCCAGAAGTGCAGCAGGAATTTGCTTCTTTTAGAGAAGTATTTGAAATTGCTTTGCAAAACGAAATCGCAGTTACTCAGGCAATCAATAAAGTGATAGCAAAATGTAGAGCTGAAAACGATTATGCTACAGAAGATTTTATGATGTGGTATGTAGCTGAGCAAAGAGAAGAAGAGAAAAACGCAAGAAGAGCTTTAGAGCTTTTTGATCTAATTAATGGAAATGAAGCTGACGGAAAATTCCAATTGGATCTTCAGATTTCAAAAATCGGATAATAAACGTTTATAAAATTAGAAAGCCCTTATAATAAATTTATTAAGGGCTTTTTTTATTTATGAATTCATCAGGCTTTCAATCTCGTCAACTTCAATAGGAATATTTCTCATTAAGTTGAATGGTTCTCCTTTTTCCTGAACGACAACGTTATCTTCTAAACGGATTCCGAATTTTTCTGCTGGAATGTAAATTCCTGGTTCAACCGTGAAAACCATATTCGCTTTCATTGGTTCGTGAAGCAATCCGTAATCGTGCGTGTCAAGTCCCAAATGGTGAGAAGTTCCGTGCATGAAATATTTTTTGTAAGCTGGCCATTCTGGATTTTCGTTCTGAACATCGGCTTTGTCAATTAAGCCTAAACCAAGTAATTCAGAAGTCATAATTTTACCTACTTCAACATGATATTGTTTCCAAAGCGTTCCTGGAGTAAGCATTTTTGTAGCTTCGTTTTTTACTCTCAAAACAGCATTATAAACCGCTTTCTGACGATCTGTAAAACGACCAGAAACTGGAATCGTTCTCGTCATGTCGCTTGAATAATTGGCATATTCTGCAGCAACGTCCAACAAAATCAAATCTCCGTCTTTACATTGCTGGTTGTTTTCAATATAGTGTAAAACATTTGCATTGTTTCCAGAAGCGATAATTGGGGTGTAAGCAAAACCTTTAGAACGGTTACGAATGAATTCGTGAGCCAATTCAGCTTCGATTTCATATTCGGTAACATTTGGTTTTACGAACCCTAATAATCTGCGGAAACCTTTTTCTGTGATATCACAAGCGTGCTGGATCAAATCGATTTCTTCGCTTTCTTTCACAGAACGCAATCTTTGTAAAATTGGGTTGCTTTTTGCAACATTGTGCGCTGGATAACGCTCTTTCCACCATTTTACAAAACGAGCTTCGCGAGTTTCAGTTTCAACTGTAGCGCGGTAATGTTCGTTGGTGTTGATGTACATCGTTTCGGCATACGTCATCATTTCGTTCAAAATTTTATGAAAATCCTGCAACCAGTAAACCGTTCTAATTCCAGAAACCTGAAAAGCACGTTCTTTAGTCAGTTTTTCACCTTCCCAAACTGCAATATGCTCGTTAGTTTCTCTCAAGAAAAGCATTTCTCTTTGGTGCTCGTAAGGCGCATCCGGAAACAAAAGCAAAACGCTTTCTTCCTGATCTACACCACTCAGGTAAAAAATATCTCTGTGCTGTGCAAACGGCAAAGTACTGTCGGCACTAACTGGGTAAATGTCATTTGAGTTGAATACTGCTACAGAGTTAGGTTTCATTTCAGCCATGAACTTTCTGCGGTTTTTTACAAAAAGAGCGCTGTTTATTTGATGATATTTCATAATTATTTCGTTTTTGAACTTCGAATTTCAAAATTAATGATTTTACAGGAATGGCGTATGGTTGATTTTATTAAAGTTTTCTTATTTATTGATTTTGCCACAAAGGCGCTAAGGCACGAAGTTTTTTTAACCGCAAAGGGCGCAATCCCGATAGCTATCGGGATAAGCAAAGTGCGCAGGAGATGTTTGCTCGCAAAGACGCGAAGTCGCAAAGTTTTTTGTTGCAAAGTACACAAAGTATAAGTTTTGTTTTGTCTTCCTAAGCGGAGTCGAAGAACCGCAAGTAGCTCTACAAAGATTGATAAACACAAAGTTTGTCATTCTGAGGAACGAAGAATCACACTAGAAACTTGGCAATCAAAATCACTAATCTTTGTAGAGTTACGCGTGTGATTCTTCGTTCCTCAGAATGACAAAACTGTGAGCATAAAAAAACCGAAGCTTTGAAATTTCAAAACTTCGGTTTTTTCTTTTATAAAAATAAATTTCTATTTCTTATCAAGCAACTTTTCCAAAAGAGCAACTTTCTCTTTTTCAGCTTCAACCAATCTTTCATAAAGTTTTTCATTCTTTTCAATAACTTCCAAAAGTTTATCAAGCGGATTAAATGTACAATTATTATGATTTATTGATGAAGACCCATTGTCATAACTATTCCCCATAATATTAAAAACTGCTTCTTCAGAAAAGTTCCTAATTACATCAGCTGGAACACCTAAAACTTCAGCAATTTTTTTTAGTTTTTCTTCATCAACGTTTTCAGTTCCTTCAATAATAGAGATGGTCTGCTGACTAACGCCAAGTGCAATAGCAAGCGCTTCCTGCTTCATATCTCTCAGTTCTCTAATTCGGCTAATGTTTCTGCCGATATGTTTTGGTTTTATTGCTGTGCTCATGATTCAAAGATATTTAAAATTCTTTTACATTTTTGGATTATGCAGAAAACAAGTTTGCAGTTGCAAGTTCTTTTTTGTGGAGTAAAAATACAATTTTTCTGACTATCGAATTGGTTTTGAATTTAGAATTGTGTAATCTTGATAAAGTAATTTTTTTATAGAAAATACCATGACCAACAAAGAAAAAATAATCCAAAATTATATTGAAGGCTATAATCAATTTGATATTGATAAAATGGTGGCCGATTTTGACGAATCTATTGTTTTTGAAAATATTCAGAATGGTGAAACAAATTTGACTTTGAATGGAATACAAGAATTTAAAACTCAGGCCGAACAAGCCAAAGATTATTTTTCAGCAAGAAAGCAAACTATTACATCATTCATACAAGATGAAATTACAGCAATCGTTGAAATAGATTATTACGCCGTTCTTGCAATAGATTTCCCAAACGGATTAAATGCGGGGCAGGAATTGAGAATGAAAGGGAAGTCGATTTTTCAGTTTTTAGATGATAAGATTATTAAACTGACTGATATGAGTTAAGGTTATGAGTTTGAAAGCAAATATTAGAAAAGTAGAAAATCAAGATTTGGATTTTGTCTATAAAGCCATTTGCGAACTTGAAAATGAGGTTTTAGATTTTGAAGTTTTTAAAATGATATTCAATGAAAATATTTCAAACTCCAAAAATCTTTATCTCATCGCCGAAAACGAAATAGAAGGTTTAGGGTTTATTAGTTTTCATACTCAAAATCTCCTCCATCATTGTGGATTGGTCGGTGAAATTCAGGAGTTTTTCATTCACAAAAAATATCGTGGTCAAGGCGTTGGAAGATTATTTATAAATGAGATTTTAAGTTTTGCCGAGAAAAATGCTTTGAAAAGTATCGAAGTAACCACAAATAAAAAACGAGTAGAAAACGTGGCCATTTATGAGAATTTGGGTTTTACTTTGAGTCATAATAAGTTTACGATTTATTAGTGATAGAAAAACGTAAAATTTGTTATCCCTAAGAATGATAAATTCAGTTATTAATTCCACAAACAAATCAAAAATCATTTTTGGTAATATTTTTCTAGTTAATTTTTTTTTTTGATAGTTTTGAGTAAATTCCCGCATTAAAAGTTTAATATGGATCGTAAAACCAGATTTTTTAGAAACGCCGTAATACTACAATTTATTCCCCTTCTTTTACTTGGTCTTTTGATTGTTTCCAATTTCAGAGAGCAAAAAACGCTTAGAATTAGACAGCTTCATCCATACGAGTTTAATTATGGATATGCGGTTCCGCTGCTAATTTTTGGTATCGGTTTAGTTTTTGCACTTTTTAGTTTGTTTTCTAAACAAGAAGATATTCTGCAGAATAGTGAAGCAGAGATTTTGAAAATAAAGCGAAAACAGAATTTTTGGAAGTTTGCATTTTATAGTAATGTTTTTTTTATTTGTGCAATTGCTGTTTTTTCTGCAGTAATTTCTAATGAAGATTCGATTATTATAGATCAGCCGGTACACTTTTACGGTTCGATAGTTTTAAGAGCTTTGCTTGTTATTGTGATAAGTTTGATAACTGCTTCGTTTTTTTTAACAGCCGGAATCAATTGGAAAACTAATAAAACACTTAGTGCTGTCATTTTAATTTTTGGTTTTTTAATCTTGGGTGGTTCCATTGCAGGTGATATTATTTTTATGGAGAAATTTCAGGAAGCATCTGAAAGTTATAAAATGGCTAAAAACGAAAAAAGAATACCGGCAGGAGAAGAACAACTTGGAGATTATGATGATAGTTACGAAGAAAGTGAAGAAGGCAGAGAAAATCATGAAGAAAGCAAAGAACTTGAGGAGCCAATAGAAATAGATAAAACTAGACTTGAAGATTCATGGAACGCAATAGCAGAAAACTTATTTGGAGGCAAGACAGGTTGGGGCGATGAATTTTCAAGCGTAAGGAGTTTCGTGTCTAATGAAATGGATCCAGATACAGATCTGCCCGATACTTATTTTTATCTGCTCAATTATATCGAAAATTTAAAAGATCGTCCTAAAGAACTTTATTCAGTATTTGAAAATTATAAATCAATTTTTTATGATGTCCTTTCTGAGGAAACTTACCACGGCAAACATTTGGATGAAATTGTAGATGGATTATTAATGGCGTATGATGATGTAGGTACAGATACTGAAAAGCTGAATGAAATTTATAGAGTTATGGAAATCGATCCAGCAGATTCTAGTGAAACAAACATTGGAGGATACTTGCCTGGGTTAAAGAAATATTGTTCATCTTATGCACTTAGAGAACTTAAGCGAAATAAAATTTATTGTTCTAACAGTTCTGATATTGTTTGGTTTTATAGTTTTTGGGCAAGAAGAAATAAAGATGGAAGCGTAAAAGAAGCTGCGCAAATATTAAAGGAAATTAAAGCGTATTACAAATAAATGTCATAAGAGGAAATGATAAAATCTTATAAAATAATTTTAATAGTTCAGTTTTTCGTATTAATTGCAGTTGCTTTTTTATTCTATACTATTCAGGATCGAATTGATTTTGAGGTAATTTCAAAAATTGCTTTACTGCTCATTGGTTTTTCTCTTTTTTTCGTGTTGGGAATTTCAATAATAATTCAACGATTAATAGTGGCAGTTATTAATTCCGATTCTGATGATAACGCTCACAACGACGAAGATAAATTCTGGCGTAATTCTTTTTTGGTAAATGTAGTTTTCAGTTCAATTGTACTTCTTTGTTCTCTTGTTAGCGTAGTTTTGAGTTTAGAAATCGGTATAAAAGGCTATGGAGATTTTGGAATACGTTTTTCTGTTTTTTTAGGAATTGTATTTGTTGCAAGTCTCTTTGTTGCTGTTTTTCTTAAAATAAAAGATTCTGTAAACGAGGTGAGTCCAATCCTTTCCGTTTTAATGATTTTTCTTTCGGCGCTTGTTTTTGGAGGTTCATTATTTATCGGATTCGATAATTTATTAACACTTAAGTATTCTAAAAATGAAGTTGTAGAAAATTTAGAAACAATTCCTGAAGTAGATGAGACGACTGTAATGAGGACTGATGCTGCCTATGCTGTTATAGATAGTTTTGCAATAGATAGTTTGACTATTCGTCAAGAACTTAATGAAGTCAGAGATTATGAAGATGATTATTATGGAATTAAAGATTTTAGTTATCCTGAAATAGAGAAGGAAGTTTATTCTAAAGGGATACTTGAGAATTACAATTGGCATGAAACACAAGATTTTCTTAGGGGTTTCTTATCGGATTTTTTGAAGCTGAAAAAAGACCAGTCTTTTATGGAAATTAGAAGATCAATTCAAATGGGACTTAATTCAAATAATTCTTATGGAATTCTTGATATAATTAAAATGGTTCGGCATAATTCAAAAGATCTTGAAGACACATTTCAAAATTACCGTCCTTTAATTTATGCCTTTATATCCAATAAAGTTTATTACGACTCCAATTTAAATTTATTAGTAGATGCTCTTATTAAAAGTTGCTATGATATTGATCAATTAGATCCAGATATGAATGCTCTAGAGAATATTTACGATAGTATGGTTCCTTCTGGGAAACATCCTATGGTTTACTATAGAAAGATTCAGCCGTATGTTTCACCAGCAGTTTTACAGCTAATTAAGGAAAATGCTGATAGAAATGGAGAAAGCTTGTATAGTACTCAATTAACTACAGTATGGATTTATGGTTTTTGGGCAAGAAGAAAGAAGGAAAGGAATATGTGGGCTACATATAGAATCTTGCTTGAAATAAAAGAGCATTACGACGTAAAAGAAAACGATTAAACAAAAAACCGAAGCAAATAGCTTCGGTTTTTATTGGAATTTAGTCCTGATAGCTATCGGGATCAAAAATTGATAATTAATTTTTTAATCGACCCATTTATAATATCTCGCCCCAATCAAAACAGGAATTTCTTTTTCGATTCGGTCTAAAACCCATTCGTTTTTTGGAGTTCTAACACTTTGTTTTTGTTCTTTTTTATGAAGACTTTCGTAGGTATTGAAATCAATTTCTACGCTTTCGGCTAAATTTTCGAAAAGTTTCACATTCTCCAAAGCCGATTTCCATTCTGGCTGAATAGTCCCTTCAAAAACTTTCGATTTCGATCCGCTTCCGTAAGCTAAGAAACCGAATTTAGTTCCTGCAACTTCTTTATTTATATCGTAAAAATGGGCCAAAGTAGACAGTAATCCCATGAAAATAGAACCAGTGTAAAGATTTCCAATTAAAGAAGAAGCCAATTCAGCAGGTTGTAATTTCTCTGTTACAAAACTTTTATAATCTTCAGATTTTGCCACTTCTTTAATTTTTGTCTGATAATCTGCAGGTGCGATATCATCAGCAATAATTTTTTCGGCACTGTCTAAAGTATAAATTTCAGAAAGCATTCGTCGCCCTTGGAAAGAATACGGTAAATGCATCACAATACTATGCCAAGTATTGTATAAAGTTTCGGTTGCATTTTTTAATTTTTTGAATGAAAAGTAAGCATTTCGCGTACGATCCATATAACATTGGTTCGAATATTGTCCGTCAAAAACCGGCTGATCTTTATGGATTTCAATTTCAGCTTCTAAATTGTCAAACCAAGAATCGTTATTGGTGTTTTTTGTAATTTCTTCTTTAGAAATGGTTCTGTATGGTTTAAAGAAATCGAAAACACCTTTTGTACTTGTTGCCCAATTGTCGTCAAAAGCAATGATTTTTGGGTTTGCAGTAATTAACATGGCAACAGCTCCAGCACCTTGAGTATATTCTCCGCCAGAATTTAAATCGTATTTTGCAAAATCAGAAGTGACTACAATTGCTTTTTTATTTGGATTTAATTTAACGAAATCTAGACAGTTCTGCATCGCGTCAACACCGCCGATACAAGCGAAAGTGAAGTCAACTACATCGCATTCTGCTAATGAATCTTCTCCAAATTTCTGCTCCATTAAACTAATTAAATAAGAAGCAATTGGTTTAGAACTGTCAACACCGCTTTCGGTACCAACATAGATTCGGCTTATTTCGTTTAGATTGATTTTATTATCAATGATAAGTTTGGTTAACGCATTAGCTCCAAAAACAACCGCGTCCTGATGAACGTCTGGAAAAGTCATTTTTAGTAATCCAAGACCTTTTTCTAATTTTTCTGGTTCAATATTTCTGGCAATTGCCAAAGTTTTTATGGGTAAATGTATGTTTGCTACATCAAACGAAATAGCATCAATTCCTGTTTTCATTATTAATTTTTTGAGGCGCTAAAGGTAAAACTATGTTGCGGAATGACAATTTTTTACTTAGACAAAATTTCAGACAAAGAACACTTTTAAAGAAAATAAATCAAAACTTTGAATAAAATAACAATATGATAATTTTTGGTAATCTACTTAGTCTGTAAATTTTTCTCCTAAGGCTTAAAAAGCAATGTTTTGAAGTTTTCTATAGTGAATTATTTTTTAGCAGCTTTGGTTTTGTACGTAAAAGTACGTAGAATTGAGCTATTTTAAAATCATTATAAATAACAGCGAAATGGTTGTAGTTCTTTTGTAATTGAATTATTTTTGTCTAATTTTTTAAAACAAACTACTTAACACTTATGGCACAATCTGCACTATTGAATGCTTCCATTTTAAAGAAAGTAGCTATGGCTCTTTCGGGAATATTCTTAATCACGTTTTTAGCGCTGCATGTTTCCTTAAATTTTATCTCTATTATTAGTGAAGACGTTTTTAACGAAGCTTCTCACTTTATGGGATACAATCCGCTGATTCAGTATGTAATGCAGCCAATTTTGGCATTTGGGGTAATTTTCCACTTTGTAATGGGATTTATTCTTACGGCTCAAAACAGCGCGGCACGACCAATCGCATACGCTAAATACAACGGAGCTGCAAACGCTTCTTGGAGTTCTAGAAATATGATTATTTCTGGATTGGTTATTTTAGCTTTCTTAGGATTGCACTTTTATGATTTCTGGTTTCCTGAAGTTACCTACAAATATATTGCAGGTACAGCGCCAGATGCTACAAGGTATTATGGTGAGTTAGTTCACAAATTTCATGACCCAATCCGTACGGCATTGTACTGTGTGTCATTTATCCTTTTAGGATTCCACTTATGGCACGGGTTTGCATCTTCTCTTCAATCAGTGGGGATGTACAACAAATACTCTAGATTTTTAGCGAAAGTAGGTTACTGGTTTGCAGTTGTAGTTCCAGCACTTTTCGTAATTATCGCTTTATTTCATCATTTCAATAATTAATATAAAATTATAATGGCATTAGATTCAAAAATTCCAAATGGTCCTATAGCGGACAAATGGACAAATTATAAAGATCATATTAATTTAGTAAACCCTGCCAACAAACGTAATCTTGATATTATCGTAGTAGGTACAGGTTTGGCTGGAGGTTCGGCTGCGGCTACTCTAGCAGAGTTAGGATATAACGTAAAAGCATTCTGCTTCCAAGATTCTCCACGTCGTGCGCACTCTATTGCTGCACAAGGAGGTATCAACGCAGCAAAAAACTATAAAGGTGACGGTGACTCAGTTTACAGATTGTTCTATGATACTGTAAAGGGAGGTGACTACCGTGCACGTGAAGCAAACGTTTATCGTTTAGCTGAAGTTTCTGCTAATATTATCGATCAATGTGTGGCTCAAGGAGTTCCGTTGGCTCGTGAATATGGCGGACTTTTAGATAACCGTTCTTTTGGAGGAACTTTGGTTTCTCGTACATTTTATGCACAAGGACAAACTGGACAACAATTATTGTTAGGAGCTTATTCTGCAATGAACCGTCAGATTGGTCGTGGAAAAATTAAAATGTACAACCGTCACGAAATGCTTGATTTGGTTGTTGTTGACGGAAAAGCGAGAGGTATTATTGCTCGTAACTTAATCACTGGAGAAATAGAAAGACATTCTGCTCACGCGGTAGTAATTGGTTCAGGAGGATACGGAAACGTATTTTTCCTTTCTACAAATGCTATGGGAAGTAACGCAACAGCAGCTTGGAAAATTCATAAAAAAGGAGCGTTTTTCGCAAATCCTTGTTACACGCAAATTCACCCAACATGTATTCCGGTTTCAGGAGATCATCAGTCTAAATTGACTTTGATGTCTGAATCTTTACGTAATGATGGTCGTATTTGGGTGCCTAAAAAATTGGAAGATGCTCAGGCTATCCGTGAAGGTAGAAAAAAAGCAAATGATTTATCTGAAGACGAAAGAGATTACTTCTTAGAAAGAAGATATCCAGCTTTCGGTAACTTAGTGCCTCGTGACGTTGCGTCTCGTGCAGCTAAAGAAAGATGTGATGCTGGGTTTGGAGTTAACAAAACTGGAGAAGCAGTTTACTTAGATTTCGCAGCAGCTATCAAACGTTACGGAACTGAAGAAGCTTACGTAAAAGGTTTAGATGCTAATGATGCTGCGTTGGTTACTAAATTAGGAACTGCAATCGTAAAAAGTAAATACGGAAACTTATTCCAAATGTACTTGAAAATTGTTGATGAAGATCCTTATGTAACGCCAATGATGATCTACCCAGCGGTTCACTACACAATGGGTGGAACTTGGGTTGATTATAACTTAATGACTACAATTCCTGGATGTTTCTCAATTGGAGAATCTAACTTCTCTGACCACGGAGCAAATAGACTTGGAGCTTCTGCTTTAATGCAAGGTTTAGCTGATGGATATTTCGTATTGCCATATACTATCGGAGATTATTTAGCTCCAGATATTAAAATGGGACCAATTTCTACAGACCTGCCAGAATTCGTTGAAGCTGAAAAAGCAGTTGTAGATCAAATCAATAAATTCATCAACAATAACGGTAAACATTCTGTAGATTATTTCCACAAAAAATTAGGAAAAATTATGTGGAATAAAGTAGGTATGGCTCGTAATGCTAAAGGTTTAACTGAGGCAATCGAAGAAATTGCTGCTTTACGTGAAGAGTTTTATAGAGATGTAAAAGTTCCAGGTGGCGCTTATGAATTCAATCAGGAATTAGAAAAAGCGACTCGTGTTGCCGATTTCTTAGAATTAGGAGAATTGTTCGCGAAAGATGCTTTACACCGTAACGAATCTTGTGGAGGTCACTTCCGTGAGGAGTATCAGACAGAAGAAGGGGAAGCACTTCGTGACGACGAAAACTTTGCATACGTTGCAGCTTGGGAATACAAAGGAAAACCAAGTGATGCAGTGTTACACAAAGAACCTCTTAATTACGAAAACATTAAATTAGTTCAAAGAAGTTATAAATAAGAATTTGGTCGAAAGCCCAAAGTCTTAAAGTCAAAAGGCAAAATGTGCCAAGCGACTTTCGACTTTCGACTTATGACTTTCAAACGAAAAAGGTATGAAACTTACATTAAAAATATGGCGTCAAAAAAACGCTCAAGATAAAGGAGGGATTGTAGAATATCCTATCGATGGAATCGAACCAGACATGTCTTTCCTTGAAATGTTAGACGTTCTTAACGAAGGTTTAATCAATAAAGGAGAAGAGCCTGTAGCATTTGACCACGATTGCCGCGAGGGAATCTGCGGAATGTGTTCTTTATTCATCAACGGTGAAGCACACGGACCAGATAGAGGTGTTACAACTTGCCAGTTGCACATGCGTATGTTTAAAGATGGTGATACGATTTTTATCGAGCCATTTAGAGCAAAAGCTTTCCCAGTAATTAAAGATTTAGTGGTTGATAGAAGTTCTTTTGACAGAATTCAGCACGCTGGAGGATTTATTTCAGTAAACACTTCAGGAAATACAATTGATGCGAATACTATTCCAGTTCCAAAAGCAGATGCAGATAAATCATTTGATGCTGCGGCTTGTATTGGTTGTGGAGCTTGTGTTGCAACTTGTAAAAACTCTTCAGCAATGTTATTCGTTTCTGCAAAAGTTTCTCAATATGCATTATTGCCACAAGGTAAAGTTGAAGCAACAGACCGTGTGTTAAACATGGTTCACCAAATGGATTTAGAAGGTTTCGGTAACTGTACGAATACAGGAGCTTGTGAAATCGAATGTCCAAAAGGAATTTCACTTGAAAATATCGCACGTATGAACCGTGAGTATTTAGCAGCAAGCTTGAAAGGTTAATTAAACCGATTACTATATTAAAAACGCTTCCGATATCGGAAGCGTTTTTTTGTTTGTTTGAGTTATGAAGAGCTATTTTGCTGTTTTATCATTAATTCTCTCTCTAAGCCATCAAAAATGAGCTTGTGAAGTACTTTTTTCGAATTTAACTGCTTCGTGAGCTACATTAAATTCTTACTTTTGTAAGTACAAAAAATACAATCGGCATGAGCACTGAAAATGAAGTTTTAAATTACAGTAAAGAAGAACGTAAAAATCATATTCTAAAAGAAATTAACCTGCATACGCGTGTGAGTTTTGAAACTCTTTCGGCTAAACTAGGTGTTTCTGAAGATACTGTTCGTCGCGATATAAACGAACTTGACGCCGACTCACTCATAATCAAAGTAAAGGGCGGTGCAATGACCAAAGGGTATCACTATTCTTCGTTGAATCAGACTTATGCTGTGGAAGCTAAACAAGTTATTGCGCAAAAAGCAGTCGATCTTCTTCATGACGGAATGGTTTTAATTGTTGATGGAGGAACCACTATTCGTGAATTCATCCGATTAATTCCAAACGATCTTAATCTAACTGTTTTTACAATTACTGCTTTAACGGCTGTTCAACTTCTGGATAAACCAAATATCAAAACCATCATGATTGGCGGTAGTATTTCTTCTTACAGCCAAATGTGTGTTAGTGGTGAAGCTTTTCATCAATTAGCTAGCATAAAGGCTGATCTTTTGGTCTTAGGAACAAATGCTCTTGATGTAGATGGCGGTTATTCTGATTCTGATTGGGAAACGGTTCAGGTAAAAAAAGCTATGATTAATGCTTCTAGAAAAACAGCAGTTTTAACTATTACGGAGAAATTAAACACCGTTCTTAAAATGAAAATTGCCAATTTATCTGAAATAAATTATGTAATTACGGAAGTAGAACCAACTCACGAAAAATTACAACCTTATAAAAGTGCTGTTCCAAGTCTTATTGTGATCTAATTTCAAAGTGCTTTTGACTTTCATACAGTTATAAAAATGAAAATTGCTTTAATCCAAACCGATCTTTTTTGGCAGAATGCCAGTAAAAACCGTGAAAATTTCGATTCAAAAATTAATGAAATTGATTCGGAAGTAAATTTGATTGTACTTCCTGAAATGTTTTCGACCGGATTTACCATGAATGCTTCTGAGGTTGCTGAAACCATGCAAGGTGAAACGATTGGATGGATGAAGTTTAAAGCAAAACAAAAAAATACAGCAATTACAGGAAGTGTAGTTATTGCCGAAAATGGAAAGTATTATAATCGTATGATTTTTGTTTTTCCGTCAGGCGAAATTCAATATTACGATAAAAGGCATTCCTTTTCTCTTGCAGGCGAAGACAAAGTGTATACGCGTGGAAACCAAAAAGTAATTGTAGAGTATTTAGACTGGAAAATATGCCTTCAGATTTGCTACGATTTGAGATTTCCGGTTTTTGTGCGAAACGCAGAAAACTACGACCTGATTTTGTATGTGGCCAATTGGCCAAAAGTGCGCACTAATGCTTGGGATGCTCTGCTAAAAGCCCGGGCAATAGAAAATCTTTCCTATGTAATTGGGGTAAACAGGATAGGGAAGGATGCTCATAATTTTGAACACATTGGTCATTCACAAGCGATAGATTTCTTAGGGAATTATATTTTAGAGCCACAAGAAAAAAATGGTGTCTTTGTCGTAGAATTAGACAAAAACACCATGTATGAAACGCGTAAAAAGTTAGATTTTTTAAGCGATAGAGATCAGTTTGATATCAAGCTTTAAAAAGCTTTCCGTTTCTTTTCTGCGTCTTTTCTCTTTTTATCGTCCTGTTTTTTCTCAACTTCTGGATTAAAAGGAATGCTCAGGTCAATAGTTTCGTTCCGATCCCAATTGGCGCGGACATCAAATTCTTCCTGATTGTAAAAAACTTCTTCGGGATACCTTTTTTCTAAGAAGCTACCGGTATCGTATTGTTTGTTTTTATTGTCATCATAAATAACACGAACCGTGAAAACATCTGGTTGCAATAAATTGAATTCTAATGTAGTTGCGCCTTCAGAATATCCTTCGGCCAAAACAACGTCTCCTTTTTTATTGGTCAGTTCAACAATAATAGGAAAACGTTTTACATTTTTCAGGTTCAATATAATATTTCCGTAATCAGCATATTCTTTAGTAGCAAGTTTATACGATAAAGTATCGTTTGTTTTTTCGTAGAAATCGGTCAAAGCACCTGGAAGGAAAGTGAAATTATACTTATCCAAAGGTTCTTTTTTGAAATCAATATACAGTTTCTGGTCAAACTCGTCGTATTCTGTGGTATAAGGTACAGCAACAGAATCTTTATTAACCAATGTGATTTTAGATTTATCAAATTTTACCAAAGGAGTTTCACTTTCCAATGTAAAACGCTCTCTAAAATTAAGCTGGCCATTTTGTATCGCTTTAATATTTAAAGTGTCTTTTTTAAAGCTTTAATTTTAAAAGAAAATCTTTTCTTATAGTCTCCTTTTTCAACTTCCATAGATAACGAATCGGCTTTAACTGGTTTGTACCAGACTTGAAGCGAATCTTTTTTAGGAAATTGTGTGACAATAGTTTCCAAAACCTCGTTACCATTTTTTAGGGTAATTTTTGGTTTTAAATTCTTCAAATTCTGTTTCCCTTCATACGGAAGATACAAGCGGTTTCCAGAAGCTTGAATAGGTTTGAAAGCTTTTAGAGGAAGCGTTTCTTTAAACAATTCTAACTCATAAACAGTATCCGTCGGAACTGTGATGTAGTTTTTTAAAAAACCGATTTTGTCATCTTTCGGATTAAATTTATTGTTTGATCCTTTGTCTTTTAAAGCAACCAGAAGATATTTTCCTTCTTTCAAATTTTCAAATTGAAAAGTACGCATACTATCCAAAGTGTTGGTAATATAGCGTGGAAATTCTTTGTAAATCGTAGAATCTTTAAATTTGTCATTTACTTCGTATAGCATTACAGAAACAAAATTGTCAACATATTTTCCGTAAGCATCTTTAATTCTTCCGTTCAATTTAAGCGAATCAATATGTGATCCTGTTGAGAAAATGTATTTAAACTGATTTAAAGCATTCCCCTCGTTATTATCCTGAATTGCCTGTCCAAAATTTAAGCTATAAGTGGTATTGGGCAACAAAGTATCTCGAAGTTCTATTTTTATAAATTTGCTGACGTTGGTAGGCGTAATTAACGGCTCATTTTTTAAAGGGGGAGAAATGATCAGCTGTTTATTGGTGTTTTTAAGTTTGACATATTCGTCAAAATTTAAAGTGATTGTATTTCCTTTAAAATCAGTTGTGAAATTTTTTGGAAAGCTAGATGTTAAAACAGGGGGTAATGTATCTTTTAAACCGCCGGTAATGCTGCCTCTTTTGGCGCAGCTTATCATTGATATTAAAATTATAAAAGCAATGTATTTAAGAGTGTTTTTCAACATAACGGTTTTTCAATTTGATTGCACAAAATAACGATTATATTTGCTTTAATTGAAATTTTTTAGCCATTTATTAGGATTTAGGACTTTTGTGAATCTTCTAAAAAAATTAGCGCTTTGAAGATTTTAAAATGATATAATTTCTTACTTTTGAACTAAAATGTAATTTTCTAAGTTTTGTTCAAACGATTTTTTCCAGTTTTGTTTCTCTTTTTAATGTTGTCATGCACTAAAAACGAAAGACCCGTAATCTCCTTTTACTACTGGAAAACGATGTTCAAATTTTCAAAAATAGAGAAAGAGGCTTTGGATGAGAATGATGTTCAAAAACTTTATGTTAGGTATTTTGATATTGGACTTCATCCAGAATCAAATCTTCCAATTCCCATAAGTCCTGTTCGATTCGAACAAAATCCAAAAGGATATACAATCGTTCCCGTGGTTTTCATTCAAAATAAAATCATGTTGCAACCCAGTATCGATGTAGAAAATCTGGCTCAAAAAACTTTTGATTTTATAGAACAAATCAATTCCAAAAACAAAATTGATTGTCGGGAAATTCAAATTGACTGCGATTGGACACTGAATAGCAAAGAGAATTATTTGAAGTTTATCGAGGTTTTTAAAAAACTTTCAAAAAAGAAACTTTCAGCCACAATTCGACTGCATCAGGTGAAATACTTCAAAAAAACAAAAATCCCAAATGTAGATTCTGGAGTTCTGATGTATTACAATATGGGTTCGATTGCGCCAGATTCGCTAAATTCTATTTACGATCAGAAAGTGGCAGAGCGATATCTGAAAAGTTTGAAGAAATATCCGCTGCATCTTGACTTTGCATTCCCGATTTATTCTTGGGGCGTTCATATTAGAGACAATAAAGTGACTGGACTTCGTTCTAAAATGAGCATTTCAACATTAGAGAAAGATTCCAATTTTGAAAAAATAAGTCCGATTTTTTTTAAGATAAAACATTCCAATTATAAAAATGGTATTTTTTATGAAGAAAATGATCTTTTGAAAATAGAAGAAATTAAATCAGAAGATTTAAAAGAAATGGCAGAAGATTTGCAAGACAATCTTGTCGAAAAGCCAAACGAAATTATATTTTACGATTTAGACGAATTCAATTTAAATAATTATGAAAAGAATATTTTTAAGCAAGTTGTTTCTTGGTTTTAGTGCCGCATTCCTTTTTGCCTGTGGAATAATTTATGCCTGCGCAGATGGAGATTGGGATTATTTTGGTGCTTATAATTCAAACTTTACTCCAGAAACTTTTGCCGACAAATCATACTCGCCTCTGTTTTTATCGGGTGGAATTTTCTACGGAATTGGTTTTGATACCCAGCATAATTCGCGTTTCAATAAAAATATAAAATCAGATTGGGCAGATTATCTTAAAGGAAAAGTCGATACAACAACAGTCAATTATTTTTTAATTGGAGATGAAAAGCCGAGATATTATTCTGATGAAAAAAATACGATTAAAAACAAAGAAGAAATAACGGATCTGCACGTTTTTTATAAAACAAAAAAAGAAAACAAAAGCTCTCAAAAATGGGGCAAAAAGCTGAATTTGAAAGATGAGAAAGTAAAAAACTTTGTTGAATTTTTGTATTTGGCTCAAAAAATAGAAACCGTTTCAATTGGCGAAGATTATTGGAGTTATGATCCTGTTGTGGCAAAAACTTTCAATGATGCCAAAATGATTCAATCAATCGAAAATGTATACAATACTTTGTCTGATCCGTTTTTAAAAAACAGATATTGGTTCCTCACTATGAAGGCGCGTTTTTATAGTAATGACAAACAAAAAGCAATTGACTTTTTTAACAAAACCGAAAGTTCTGTTGCCAAGAATACTTTGTATTATCGTGCTTTGGCGTATGTTGCCGGAATAAATTATAAGCAGAAAAAATACGCGACTTCAAATTATTTATACGCTCAGGTTTTTGACAAATGTCCAGAATTAAGAGTGGTTACGGCTTATAGTTTCAAACCAAAAAACGAATCTGATTGGACTAAGGCTTTAGCCATGGCAAAAAACAATAAAGAAAAAGCAGCGCTTTGGGCAATTCACGGATATTATAAAGATGAAAAACAGGCGATTGAAAAAATCTACGAGTTAGATCCGAAAAGTGAACATTTAAATTATCTAGGAACGAGATTGGTAAATTCGCTAGAGCAAAAAATAAACAATTCATTTCAGGTGAGCAGCGGAGATTATAGCAAGCCGCCAACACCGCAGACTGTTGCAGAGAATAAAAATGAAAACAAAGCAAAAGTTGACAATAGTGAAGTTGATTTAATTGCAAAAATTTCTGCTGCTGGAAATACCGAAAAACCATACTTATGGGATCTTGCAATTGGATATCTTCAAACGCTAAAAGGCGATTATGCTAATGCGGATAAGAATTATACGAAAGCTGAAAAAACACTTCCAAAAACAGAATTGGCCAAATATCAAATTCGATTATTGCGTTTTGTAAATAATTTGAGCAAAATAGATAAGCTGACTGATGAAAACGAAAAAACAATTCTAGCCGATTTGAATTGGCTGTATTATGAACTTCCTAAAAATTATAAAGGACAAGAATTTCGTTATCAGAATGCTTCATCATGGAGCAGAAGTTATTTGTCAAATCTTTATAAAGAAAGCGGCAATTTGGTTATGGCTGAAATTTTTGGTGAATCTCGTTATAGTTATTGGAATGATGGAAATTCGTTTTATGATGATGAGAAGAAATTATTGGGAATTAAAACATTTTTGGCAAAACCAAATAAAACTGAAATAGAAAATATTGGAGCAGGAATTTATAGTTTGAAACTAAAAGATATAAATAATTTTCAAGCAGTTCAGGCGACATTCAAAAACAAAATTCCAGAAGCAATCGAGTTTATGAAACAAACCGATTCGGTTCAGTATTATAAGTTTTTAGGGAATCCGTTTAACGGAAGTATAAAAGATTGTCATGATTGCGATCACGCGGCGTATCAGAAAAGAAAATATACTTTCATGGATTTCTTGACTACAATAAAAGAAATGCAGGATAAATTGGCGCAGAAAGAAGATGTTTACACGAATAGTCTTTTGCTAGGAAATGCGTTTTATAATATTTCTCATTTTGGAAACGGAAGAACTTTTTATGAAAACAACATTGTAGGTTATGGTTCTAGTCCATATTCATTCAGAAATACAATGAAAGAAATGATTACAAATAATTCGGTTTCGAAAATGTATTATCAAAAAGCTTTTGAAGCAGCATCAAACAAAGAGCAAAAAGCAAAATGTTTGTATCTGATTTCAAAATGTGAAAGAAATGATTATTACAATAAAAAATACAATAACGTAAACAGCTATTGGGAAATTCAAGATGATAAAGTTAATTTTATTGCTTGGAACTCATTCAAAGCGTTGAGAAAAGACTATTCTGATACGAAATATTATCAGGATGTAATTGGAGAATGCGGTTATTTTAATACATATATAAATCAATAATTGAAGTAATGGTAAACAAAATAGAACATATCGGGATTGCTGTAAAAAACATGGATGATGCGAATGTTTTGTTCGAAAAAATGCTTGGCGTTCCGTCTTATAAAATGGAAGCAGTAGAAAGCGAAGGCGTATTAACTTCTTTTTTTCAAACCGGAAATAATAAAATCGAACTCTTGGTAGCAACAAATACTGAAAGTCCGATTGCTAAATTTCTGGAGAAAAAAGGAGAAGGCATTCATCATATTGCATTTGATGTTGATGATATCGAAGCTGAAATTGCACGTTTAAAAAACGAAGGTTTTGTCTTGATTAACGAAGTTCCAAAGAAAGGAGCCGACAATAAATTGGTTGTTTTTCTGCATCCAAAGAACACAAATGGAGTTTTGGTGGAGCTTTGCCAAGAAATTAAATAAAAAAATGTCATTTAATTTTTAAATAAGATGTTGAAAATCAATTTCGTTTTTGAGATTCAAAAAAAGATTTAAAATAAAATTCAAATGATGTCTTAAAATATTTGGAGTGAATGAAAAATAGTAGTAATATTGCATCCTCTAAACCGGTCCTATAGCTCAGCTGGTTAGAGCACCTGACTCATAATCAGGTGGTCCCTGGTTCGAGCCCAGGTGGGACCACTTATTTAGAAAATAGAAAGCCTTTACAGAAATGTAGAGGCTTTTTTTGTTTTTGGCGCTTTTGAGATGTGAAAATTGAAATTTTTGATACTTAATAATTAAATTCCTGTTTCTGTAAAATCCCTTAACTTTATCCATCCAAAACAAATTTAATCTTAAGATGGATAGATTAACTCCCGAACAGAGGAGGAAAACTATGCAGGCCATAAAAAGTACTGCTACAAAGAGTGAAGTAAGGCTTGCAAAAGCATTATGGAAATTGGGCTACAGATATCGAAAGAACAATAAAAAGATATTTGGAAGGCCTGATCTTACTTTTGCCAAATATAAAATCGCCATTTTTGTGGATAGTGAATTTTTTCACGGAAAAGATTGGAAAACTGAACAGTTAAGAATTAAAACGAATCGAGAGTATTGGATTCCGAAAATTGAAAGAAATATACAGCGAGATGAAGAAGTCAATTCTTTTCTAATTGATAAAAATTGGACCGTTCTTAGATTTTGGAGTAAGGATATTGAGAAAAATCTCGAAGTCTGTGTGGCAAAAATTGAAGGAACGATTATGCTTTTGAGTATTTAAACCTTTCTGCTTTGAGTTGTTTGGCTTCGATTTTTTCAATGCATTTGAATATTTCGGAAGCTAGTCTCTCTATAACCGGCATGCTTACCGAATTTCCTGCTTGTTTGTAAAGGCTTGAATTAGAAATTTGGGGTAATTTATAGCTGTCAGGAAAACCTTGAAAACGAAAACACTCTCTTGGAGTTAATTTTCTAAAACCGAATTCTGTTGTAATAATGGGAACGTTGTGTCCTCCAGTTCCCATATTGGCAGTTAGAGTAGGGCAGACTTCTTTTTTGTTTTCTCGTACGTAATGTCTTCTGAACTGATAAATTCTATCTTCTCTTACAACCGCTTCTTTGAGCGTGTTATACATGTATTTGTCTTCTGTATAATAGAATTTTTTATCAACTTTTTCTTTTATGATTAAATCGGTAACTTTTTGGGTTAATTCTTCTTTTTCAGGAAAATTAAATTTAAAACCTTTTTTAACGAAATCTTTATCAAACGCGATCATGAAAATCCGTTCGCGGTTATGAGGAATGTTTCCAAAATCTTTAGTATTCAAAATGGCGCTGTCAAAAGTGTAATTGCGTTTTTTGATTTCACGTTGAATTACTTTCATGGTATTTCCTTTGTCGTGTCCTTTAAGATTTTTGACATTTTCGAGAAATACTACTTTAGGTCTCATTTCATCAATAAAATCTAATATTTTAAAAAAATGATTTCCTCTGCTGTCTTTAAAGCCTTTTCTGTGACCCGCAAGAGAAAAAGGCTGGCAAGGAAAGCCGGCAGTAAGAATATCTATTTTGTTGAGTTTTTTTACATCGAGCTGCATTACGTCGCCTTCAATAAGTTTATGCTCGAAATTGTTTCGATAAGTGACACAGGCTTTCTTGTCAAATTCATTTGCCCATTCTAATTTGAAACCTGCATTTTCAAAGCCCAAACAAATACCGCCCACGCCTGCATATAAACTTCCGACTGTATATTTGTTTTTCATTTTGATTACGATTGAGATGCGTCTGAATTGGATTGTACAAATATATTAATTTGATATTCTTATTCTAGAAGGAATGAACTTGAACTGTTTTTTAGATGTGAGTTGATTTAGAAATTTTTTCGAAGAGAAGTTTTTTTTTGAAATCAGTAAATTCTTATAGGCCTGTGGTTCTTGTGAATAATAATAATTGCCCTTCTAGAGCCTTTTATAAAAGGATTAGCAGAATTGGAAAAAGAAAATGTTAAAATTTGTTTCTCCTTTTTTAATTTAAAAGTTGCTTTTCTGTAAAAAACTTATACTTTTGTTCAAGATTTTAGAGATAGAAATGCATTGTGCGAAATTTCTACCAAAGAATATTTATCAATAATTATCTAGACTTGCATATTGCAATAGCTTGAATTTATGAAAAATCTAAAAGCCCCATTTTTAGTAATCGCCTTATTGTTGTTGAATGTTTCATTAGTTGTGGCAAATGAGCCACTTCCTGAACCCGGTAATACAGATGGTATGAATCAAAAAAGTAGTGAGGATTGTGCAGCTTGTCCTGAAGGCTTTCCAATAGATCAAAATGTTAATATTCTCCTTGTAGGCGGTTTGGCTTTAGGAGCTATTATGATATATAAAAACCGAACAAAAAAAGCTTCAATTTAATTGAAGCTTTTTTTATAAAAAAAAATAATTAGGGTTATTTGTTTATAGAATAAAGTCTAGAAATATATTTTCCGACTACATCAAATTCAAGGTTGATTTTTGTTCCAACTTTGAAATCTTTAAAATTAGTGTGTTCATATGTGTATGGAATAATTGAAACACTAAATTCATTTGTTTTAGAATTTACAACTGTAAGGCTAACACCATTTACTGTAATCGAACCTTTTTCGATTGTGATATTGTTTTGAGTTTTGTCGTACTCAAAAGTATAATTCCAGCTTCCGTTTGCTTCTTCAATTTTAATGCAAGTTCCAGTTTGGTCTACGTGTCCTTGTACAATATGCCCGTCAAGACGATCTCCGAGTTTCATTCCTCTTTCTAAATTAACGATATCGCCAACCTGCCAATCGCCGATATTGGTTTTTAAAATAGTTTCGTCAATCGCAGTTACTGTATATAGAGAATCTTTAATGGCTACAACTGTAAGGCATATTCCGTTGTGCGAAACGCTCTGATCTATTTTTAATTCGTGAGTTATGGATGAATCAACTGTTATATGAAGATTGCTTTGGTCTTTTTTGATTTCGTGAACTTTGCCGAGTGTTTCTATAATTCCTGTGAACATTGTGGTTTTATTTTACTAAATTTGCACATCAAAATTAGTAATAAATAAACTGAGCTCATGAATAAAAAAGCAGAAAATATAATTGTTGGAATTTCAGTTGGAGATTTAAACGGTATTGGAAGCGAAGTTATACTGAAAACATTCGAAGATTCTCGTATGTTAGAATTGTGTACGCCGGTTATTTTTGCAAATGCTAAAATTCTTTCTTTCGTTAGAAAAAGCTTTACATCTACAGTTCAGTTTCACGGAGTTGATAAATTGGATCAGATTATACCAGGAAAGGTAAATGTTTTGAATCTTTGGAGAGAAGGGGTTGATATTAACTTTGGAGTCAATGATCCAAAAATAGGAGAATATGCTATAAAATCTTTTACAGCTGGAACAAAAGCGTTGAAAGAAGGTGAAATAGATGTTTTGGTAACAGCTCCGATTAATAAGTATAATATACAGTCTGAAGATTTTAAATTTCCTGGACATACGGATTATCTAAATCAAGAATTAGAAGGAGATGCTTTAATGATGATGGTGCAGGATAATTTAAGGGTAGGTTTAATTACAGATCACGTGCCTTTAAACGAAGTGGCTTCTCATTTGACTGAGGAGCTAATTACTAAAAAAATAGAAACTATTAGAAAATCTTTAGTTCAAGATTTTAGTATAGTGAAGCCAAAAATTGCAGTTTTAGGATTGAATCCGCATGCTGGTGATGGTGGTGTAATCGGGAAAGAGGATGATTTGATTTTAAAACCAGTTCTGAAAAAAATATTCGATTCAGGGACAATGGTTTTTGGTCCGTTTCCTGCAGATGGTTTTTTTGGAAGCTCTCAATATGAAAAATATGATGCTATTGTGGCAATGTATCACGATCAAGGATTAATTCCGTTTAAGACGCTTTCTTTTGGGAAAGGAGTGAATTATACAGCAGGTTTAAATAAAGTAAGAACCTCTCCAGATCACGGCACAGCGTATGATATAGCGGGGAAAGACATGGCAGATTACAATTCGTTTAAAGAAGCAGTCTATCTTGCAATCGATATTTTTCGCTCGCGTAATCAGTATGAGGAGATTAGCCAAAAACCTCTTAAAATAAAAGAAAAACAGTTATAAACAAAAAAAGGTCAATAAGATTATTAGATTTATAATAATTTTATATCTTTGCACCCCAATTCAGATATCTAGTTTTAGAATTGAATTGATCAAATTGATGTTGAAATGAGCAAAACAAAAGAATTTTTAATTCCTTTCGTAGGATTAAAACTAGGAAAACACCATTTTGAGTATCAAATAAATAACACGTTCTTTAAGGACTTTGATTACGATGAGTTTAAAAGTTCAGATATTAAAGTCAATTTACTTTTCGAAAAGAAAAGTAATATGTTAGAGTTAGAATTCAAACATAAAGGAACCGTAAATGTCCCTTGTGATCTGACAGGCGAAGATTTTGATTTACCTATAAAGGGAAAAATGAAACTGATTGTTCGCTTTGGAGAAGAATTTAATGATGATAATGAAGAGTTGTTGATTTTACCACATGGTGAACATGAAATAGATATAGCACAATATATTTATGAAATGATCGCACTTTCTGTTCCGCAGAAAAGAGTTCATCCAGGTGTTAAAGATGGAAGTCTGCAAACAGAAGCTTTAACAAAACTGAATGAATTAAGTGTAAAAGAACAAAAGGAAGAGAGTAACAAAGAAGAAGATATTGACCCGCGTTGGGAAAAATTAAAGAAACTATTAACGGATAAATAATATAGTAAAATGGCACATCCTAAGAGAAAAACCTCGAAAACAAGAAGAGATAAGAGAAGAACACATTACAAAGCTACTGTAGCTCAAATCGCTACATGTCCTATTACAGGTGAGGCACATTTATACCACAGAGCTTACTGGCATGAAGGTAAAATGTACTACAGAGGGCAAGTTGTTATCGATAAATCTGAAGCGGTTGCTTAATACGTTTTTGTAAATTATACTAGAACTCTCACATAGTGAGAGTTTTTTTTGTTGGTTATAATTTTCGTTTTTTAGGAAAATATAGACAAATTCGTTACGTTTTTTTTTGTAATTTTCAAGCCTTTTAAAAATTTTTCAAATTAATGATAATTTGAAAGGAAAATAATAGAATATAATGAATACAATCACAGCCGCAATTACCGCTGTTGGAGCTTATGTTCCTGACTTCGTTCTTTCGAACCAAGTGCTAGAAACAATGGTTGATACCAATGATGAGTGGATTACCGCTCGAACAGGAATTAAAGAAAGAAGAATTCTTAAAGATGCTGATAAAGGTACATCTTATCTTGCCATTCAAGCAGCAAAGGATTTAATTGCAAAAGCAAATATAGATCCGCTTGAGATTGATATGATTATAATGGCAACTGCAACACCAGATATGATGGTGGCTTCTACAGGAGTTTATGTTGCGACAGAAATTGGAGCTACAAATGCATTTTCATACGATTTGCAGGCTGCATGTTCAAGCTTTTTATACGGAATGTCGACAGCTGCAGCATATGTTCAGTCAGGACGTTACAAAAAAGTGCTTTTAATTGGTGCTGATAAAATGTCATCAATTGTAGACTATACAGACAGAGCAACTTGTATTATTTTTGGAGATGGAGCTGGTGCAGTTCTTTTCGAACCAAATTATGAAGGTTTAGGTTTGCAGGATGAGTATTTAAGAAGTGATGGTGTTGGAAGAGATTTCCTTAAAATCCCAGCAGGAGGTTCTTTGATTCCGCCTTCAGAAGAAACTATAAAAAATAGACAGCACAATATTATGCAGGACGGTAAAACTGTTTTCAAATATGCTGTGACTAATATGGCCGATGCCAGCGAATTGATTTTACAAAGAAATAATTTGACAAATCAAGACGTTGATTGGTTGGTGCCACACCAAGCAAACAAACGTATTATCGATGCTACAGCAGGAAGATTAGAATTAGACGAGTCTAAAGTGCTGGTAAACATCGAGAGATATGGTAATACTACTTCTGGAACTTTACCATTAGTATTAGCTGACTTTGAAGATAAGCTTAAAAAAGGAGATAATGTTATCTTTGCCGCTTTTGGTGGTGGATTCACTTGGGGATCTATCTATTTGAAATGGGCTTACGATAAAAAATAAATTAAAACTAAAAACGAATCATTATGGATTTAAAAGAAATTCAAAACCTAATTAAATTTGTTGCAAATTCGGGCGTTGCAGAAGTGAAGTTAGAAATGGATGATGTAAAAATCACGATCAGAACAACTTTAGAAACAAATGTAACTGAAGCAACTTACGTACAGCAATTACCTGCTCAAGCAGCTTTACCTCAAGCGGCAGTTCCGCAAGTTACAGCTCCAACAGTTGTAAGTGTAACTCCAGAGAAACCTGCTTCTGACGATTCTAAATATGTTACTATAAAATCTCCAATCATTGGAACATTCTATAGAAAACCATCTCCAGACAAACCAGTTTTCACAGAAGTTGGAAGCACTGTATCTAAAGGTGATGTTCTTTGCGTAATTGAAGCAATGAAATTATTCAACGAAATCGAATCTGAAGTTTCTGGTAAAATTGTAAAAATTCTTGTAGATGATATGTCTCCAGTTGAATTTGACCAACCTTTATTCTTAGTAGATCCATCATAAATAAATTTAGATTTTAGATTTTAGATTTTAGATTGATCTGTCAGAATTAATACAGACATCTAAAATTATCTAATTATCAAATTGTCTAATTATCTAATTAAAATAAGATGTTTAAAAAAATATTAATTGCGAATAGAGGAGAAATTGCACTTCGTGTAATTCGTACATGTAAGGAAATGGGAATCAAAACTGTTGCAGTTTACTCTACAGCCGATGCAGAAAGTTTGCATGTTAAATTTGCAGACGAAGCGGTTTGTATAGGCCCTCCTCCGAGTAACTTATCGTATTTGAAAATGTCAAATATTATTGCAGCTGCAGAAATTACAAACGCAGATGCAATTCATCCAGGTTATGGATTTCTTTCTGAGAATGCTAAATTCTCTAAAATCTGTCAAGAGCACGGAATTAAGTTTATCGGTGCTGCTCCAGAAATGATCGACCGAATGGGAGATAAAGCTACTGCAAAAGAGACAATGAAAGCTGCAGGAGTTCCTTGTGTACCAGGTTCAGACGGTTTATTAGAATCATACGAACATGCAAAAAAAGTAGCTAAAGAAATTGGCTACCCAGTAATGATGAAAGCTACTGCTGGTGGTGGTGGAAAAGGTATGCGTGCCATCTGGAAAGAAGAAGACCTTCAGAAAGCATGGGAAAGCGCACGTCAAGAAGCTGCTGCAGCGTTTGGAAATGACGGAATGTACATGGAAAAACTTATTGAAGAGCCACGTCATATCGAAATTCAAGTTGTTGGAGATGCATACGGAAAAGCATGTCATCTTTCTGAAAGAGACTGTTCTGTACAGCGTCGTCACCAAAAACTTACTGAAGAAACCCCTTCACCTTTCATGACAGACGAACTTCGTACAAGAATGGGAGAAGCTGCTGTAAAAGCTGCTGAATTCATTAAATATGAAGGAGCTGGAACTGTAGAATTTTTAGTGGATAAACACAGAAACTTCTACTTTATGGAAATGAATACTCGTATTCAGGTGGAGCACCCAATCACAGAACAAGTTATTGATTATGATTTGATCCGTGAGCAGATTATGGTTGCTGCCGGAATTCCGATTTCTGGTAAAAACTACCTTCCGCAATTACACGCTATTGAAGTTCGTATTAATGCTGAAGATCCTTATAACGATTTTCGTCCTTCTCCAGGAAAAATTACTACACTTCATATGCCAGGAGGACATGGAGTTCGTTTAGATACTCACGTATACTCAGGATATAGCATTCCGCCAAACTATGATTCTATGATTGCTAAGTTGATTACAACTGCACAATCTCGTGAAGAAGCTATTAGCAAAATGCGCAGAGCTTTGGATGAGTTCGTGATCGAAGGCGTGAAAACTACAATCCCTTTCCACAGACAATTAATGGATGATCCAAAATATATTGCAGGAGATTATACAACTGCATTTATGGATACATTTAAAATGAATAGTCCAGAATAATTATAAAGGCTTCCAAATTTGGAAGCCTTTTTTTTATAAGCCTTTATAAATTCCAATATTTAAATTCCAAATTCCAATTGGAAACTTGAAATTAGGAATTTAAATCTTACTATAAACTTTGGAATTTGGAATTTACAAAAATTGGAATTTCTTTCAAGGTTACACTTTAAGTGTTTACTTATTACACACCTTTTTTCTCTTTTACACACCTTTTTAATTTTCTCATTTTTTGTTATATTTGATCTAAAACCTTTAAATACAGGTTTTTATGGTATTTGGCACGGCTCTTTTCTTTTATGGCATAATAATTTCATTACTTAAAGCGTAAACAACTATTAATTTAAATATATACGTTATGAAAAAATTATTTTTATCAGCCGCAATTGTTTTAGGAAGTTTAACGTCATTCGCTTCAACTACACAAGCACCCAATACAATCGTAAAAACGATTTCTATTGAAGACGAATACACAGAAATAAAATTAGAAGAATTACCAGCCGCTATTACAGAAGCTTTGAAAAAAGCATATCCTGAAGCAGTAATTACTAAAGCATACAAAAACGAAAAAGCACAGTATAAACTTGATGTGACAGTTGGCGACAAAGTTGGAAATCTTTTCGCAAATGCAGACGGAACTTGGATTAAACAATAATCTTAAAATGAGGTCTTGTGAAAATCCGGATCAAGAATACTAAGATCAAATTAACTATATTAAAAAACAACTATCATGAAAAATTTATTTTTATCAGCCGCAATCGTTTTGGGAGGTTTAACATCATTTGCTTCAACTTCGCCAATTTCAAATTCAATCGTAAAAACAATCTCTATCCAAGATGATTATACAGAAATCAAATTGGAAGAAGTTCCAACCGCTGTAACAGACGCTTTGAAAAAAGCATATCCAGACGCTGTGCTTTCTAAAGCATTTAAAAACACAAAATCTGAATACAAACTTGAAGTAACTGTTGGAGATAAAACAGGAAATCTTTTTGCTAACGCAGACGGAACTTGGATTAAAAAATAATAAAGTCTAACCCTTAAACTATAACTATGAAAAAGTTAATCTTATCGGCAGCAATTGTCTTAGGCAGTTTGTCGATGCATGCAGAAACCACTGCTGTAACTAACCCAATAGTACAGACAGTTAATGATCAGGATGGATATAAAGAAGTAGACGGAGTTCCGGCAGCTGTTAAGAAAGGCTTAGATGAAGCTTATCCTGGTGTAGTGCTTGAAAAAGCTTGGGTAAATGATAAAAAGGAGTACAAAATTGAGATAACGGTTCGAGGTGAAAAATCGATCGTTTATACAGATGCTTCTGGTAACATTCTTAAAAAATAATTTAAACCACAAATATTATGAAAAAGTTAGTTTTATCAGCAGCGATTGTTTTAGGAAGTCTTTCAGTAAATGCTGCAGTTCTTCCAGCAATCTCAATTACTCAATCAGTAATTTTTCAAGATGCATATACTGAGGTGGCTGCAGACCAAGTGCCGGCAGCAGTAAAATCTACAGTTGAAAAATCGTTTCCAAACACTAAGCTGGAAAAAGCTTATAAAAACGATAAGAACGAGTACAAACTTGAAATTTCAAGTGGAGATAAGAAGTATACTATTTTTACAGATGCTTCTGGTAATATCATCAAGAAATAATTAAAAATCAGCATCATGAAAAAATTAATCTTATCCGCAATAGTTGTTTTAGAAATAATGTCAATTCATGCAAATGTATTGCCTGCTTCTAAAGTTACTAAAGCAACTGTAACCATTCAGTCAGAATATACAGAAGTTACAGTAGATGCTGTGCCTGCAGCTGTAAAAACAGCCTTGCAGACCGCTTATCCGGGTGCAAAACTGGAAAAAGCATTTGTAAACGAAAAAAAAGAGTACAAGCTCGAAATATCAGTTGGAGACCAGAAGGCTACTGTTTATTCAGATGTCAATGGTAACTGGTTGAAAATATAATTAGGTGAATTTAGATTTATGTTTTTGGTGAAAAAGAGATTGCGTCGTGCAATCTCTTTTTTTTTACATATTTTACATAATTTTATGAAATAACAAGTATAATAATATTATTTTAGCAAAAAGTCCCTAAAAGCAGATGCCGAAGATATTAATAATAGAAGATGATATTGCGTTTTGTAAATTATTAGAAAAATTTCTAATCAAAAAAGCGTACGATGTAACGATAGCGTTCTCTGCCTCAGAAGCACGTGAAGCAGTTAAAAATGAATCCTTTGATTTGATTTTGACAGACCTTCGCTTGCCTGATTCTGATGGTATTGGATTGATGTCTGAATTTAAAAATTCGCATCCTCATATTCCGGTTATTTTGATGACAGGTTATTCTGATGTAAACACTGCAGTTAAAGCCATTAAAAATGGAGCGGCAGATTATATTTCTAAGCCGTTTAATCCAGATGAAGTTCTTTTGGTTATTACCAATGCATTGCAAGCTCCAAAAGCTGAAGAAGAACAATCTGAAATTACAGAGAAAAAGAAAAAAGCATCTAAAAAGCCAGTTTCAACAGAAAATGAATTTGTTAGAGGAATTTCTGTTGCTTCAAAAAAACTTCTGGATCATATTCAATTGGTTAGTCCAACCGATATGTCTGTTTTGATTATTGGTGAAAGTGGAACAGGAAAGGAAATCATAGCAAAAAGCATTCATCAGCAGAGCAGACGGAAAGACAATAATTTTATTGCAGTAGATTGCGGAGCAATTCCGAAAGAATTGGCAGCGAGCGAATTTTTCGGTCACTTGAAAGGTTCTTTTACCGGAGCAATCAATGATAAAAAAGGATATTTTGAAGCGGCTAATGGCGGAACTTTGTTCTTGGACGAAATTGGAAATCTTTCGTACGAGAATCAAATTCAATTGTTGAGAGCACTTCAAGAAAGAAAAATTAAACCCGTTGGCAGCAATAAAGAAATAAACGTCGATATACGCATTATTACGGCGACCAATGAAGATTTGCGTGAAGCAGTAAAAAACGGCGATTTCAGAGAAGATTTATACCATAGAATCAATGAATTTTCTATTCAGTCACCATCTTTAAAAGACCGTGGAGAAGATTTAATGGTTTTTGCCGATTATTTCCTTGAAAAAGCTAATCAGCAGTTAGATAAAGATGTTATCGGATTTTCTCCAGAAGTAGTTTCTATTTTTCAAAATTACAACTGGCCAGGAAATTTACGAGAATTGCAAAATTGCGTAAAACGTGCCACTCTTTTAACCCGTGGAGATTTTATAGAAAGCGATGTGCTTCCGGCAGAGTTTTTTCAGATTCAAAAACAACCTTCATCAAATGAGGTTTTTTCATTATCTGAAAACGAAAAAGAAACTATTATTCATGCGTTATCAAAAACACAAAATAATAAATCGGAAGCGGCAAAATTGCTTAAAATTACCAGAAAGACACTTTACAATAAATTGAAACAGTACAATATTGAGTAAAAAATTACTTTAAAAAGAGTTTTTTAAATCTCGTGTTTTAATTCTTCAAAAAGAACTTTTATTTTCTCATTTAAATCTGAGTAAGTCGCTTTTATATCAATCGTATCTAAATCTTCTTTTTCGAGATCTTTTAAAAGTTCACCAATTTCATTCGCCTGAATTTGTTTGAACATCGGAGCAATACGGTGCGCGATAGATTTTATTTCATCATAATTTTTTTCTTGAACCGCGATTTTCAAAAAGCCTAAATTTTCTACTGTCGTGTCAATAAAAGATTTTAAAACTTCTTTTAACGCCAATTCGTCTTGTCCCAAAAAATCTTTCAAAGTTTCGAGAGAATAGATTTGAGAAGCATTAGTTGTGCTCTCAATATATTCATTCACAGGAATTTCTTCATGATCCAAAATATGCTGAATCGTTTCCAATAAAATTTTTGGCGAATAAGGTTTCTTTATAACCGTAGTAAAACCAGCATTTTTATATACCGAAAGATCCAAATCTGTACGTCCTGTAAGTGCAATGACAGGCTGATTTTTAAATACAGTTTCGGGAAGCTCGCGAAGTTTCTCTAAAAACAAAAATCCGTCGATTTCTGGCATTTGAATATCAGTAATGACAAAATCAAAATGCGTATTTCGAAGCGCTTCTAGAGCTTTAGCAGGATTAGTAAACGATAAAACCTGATGCTGTTCCTGTTTTAAAACACCGCTGGTCAAATTCAAGAGATTTATATCGTCATCTACAACAATAAAAGTTTGTTTTTTGATTTTTTTTGAAAGTTTGCTTTTGGTTTCGTTTAAAATAATATTCCCCTGGCTGCTATCAAATAATAATGGCAACTGAATAGTAAATGTGCTTCCTTTTCCAAAAATACTTTCTAAACTTAAGCTTCCGCCCAAAATAGAAATGATCTTCTGGCAAATTGATAATCCTAAACCGGTTCCGCCATATTTCTTTTCAATGTTCTCATTAGCTTGCGCAAATTCTTCAAAAACCAATTTCTGATTCGCTTTTTCAATTCCAATTCCAGTATCTTGAATCGAAATTGTAAAAGACTGATCGTCATTCGCGTAAGCGGCAATTCGAATATGACCTTCTTCGGTAAATTTATAAGCATTTCCAATAATGTTGGTCAGAATCTGTTTTAAGCGAAAAGGATCGCCAACAATGCGTTTCTGAAACTGCTCGTCTACGTTGATGATCAGATCGATGTCTTTCTGTTTGTAAACCGTCTGAATGTTTCTAGCAACATCTTCAATAATTTCGGGTAATGAAAATGGAACTTTTTCTATAGAAATTTTTCCTGCTTCAATCTGCGAAAAATCCAATAAATCCTGAACAAGCTGAGTTATATATTCAGACGAATTTTTAATGTTTTTAATGAAATAGGATTGCTTGGTATTGACATCTGAATTGCCTAAAAGTTCAGAATAACCGACAATGGTACTCAAAGGAGTTTTTAGATCGTGGCTTACAGTTGAAATTAATTGCTCGCGGCTTTTCAACAGATTTTTGGTTTTAAAATTCGCGATTTCAAGCTGTTTTTTGTACAACTGAGATTTCGAATAATCGCTGACAATCAAAATTGAGAAAAAGACCGTCAGCAACAAACCAATAACAGCAGAAGCCGTAACAATTTCGTTGACTCTTTTTAATGATTTTTCTTTTAATGAATTGTTCTTTATCGAATTGATGATAATCTCTCGCTCAATAATTCGAAGTATTTTTCTTAGCTGATCTGAAATGGCGATTTCATTTTGAAGCAATTTGTTTTCTTCAAAATTCAAAGATTCTTTCTTTTTTTCGGCTTTTATTTTTACAGAACTCAAAAGCTTTTTAGAATTGGCCAAAATAGAATCTGAAGCTTTTTTGCTCAGCGTGTTAGTGCTGTCATCAGGAATGTTCGAATTTAAATAATCGACATAACGCTGCAGAACACTTCGCTGGTAACTTCCTAATTGATTAGGGTTTTTAGTGAAATCCTGAAGTTCGAGTTTTCTAAGATTAAACTCCATTTTCGTGATTTCATCAATCGCATTATTTACAGAAGTTTCATCGTCTGCTTTATTCTTGATTTCTCTTAATTGCTTGATGTTTTCTGTCTTTTCTGCCAAGAAATAAGTGACACTATCCAAAAGTGTTTTCTGGTATTCTGTCGTAACAATCTGTTTTAAAGTATCGATACGTTTGCGAAGCGAATCGGTTTCGATCAGATAATTTTTAAAATCTTTTTCAGAATTATTCTGAATTGTCTGTCTGGCTAAGCTCTCAGTTTTATAGACATTCGAATAAAGTCGGCTGACTCTAAGGATTTTGGTTTTTTCTAAAGCGATCTTATCTTCAAGCTTGTTATAAACCACATTTTCAGAATACAGAAACCACCCAACTGTAACAACCAAAGCCAATAATGCAACATAGCTGAATAAAACTTTGATTGCGGTGTAACTTCTTTTGGTCTCCATATTTTGCTTGAAAGATTTGGGATTCGGTCCGATTTTCGGGGATTAAAAACATTGCAATTTATCTAAAAAAATCTGTTTACGGAATAGTAAATTGGTCAATATCTTACATAATTCTAATGTCTAAAAACAGAAACAGCCGTAGATTATGTAAATCTACGGCTGCCAAATTATGTTTTTTGCTAATTATAAAGTCTCATCCAACCATTTGAAGAATTCACCTTGCCAAACTTGAGCATTTTGCGGTTTTAAAACCCAGTGGTTTTCATCTGGGAAATACACAAATCGGCTTTTAATTCCTCTTAATTGAGCTGCTTGAAAAGCTTCTTGTCCTTGCCCGATTGGAACACGGAAATCTTTACCTCCTTGGAAAATTAAAATTGGCTTATTCCAATTCTGAACCAAAGTTGCAGGGTTGAAAGTAGTATACGCTTTTTGTGCTACAGCGTTATCTTTTTCCCAATATGGTCCTCCAAAATCCCAGTTATTAAAGAAAACTTCCTCAGTTGTTCCTAACATTGAAACGGTATTGAAAACACCATCGTGAGCGATGAAAGTTTTGAAACGGTTTTTGTGGATTCCAGCTAAATAAAATACAGAATATCCTCCGTAACTAGCTCCAACGCAACCCAAACGGCTTTTGTCAACATAGCTTTCTTTTGCCACGTCATCAATGGCAGAAAGGTAATCGTCCATAACTTGTCCGCCCCAATCTTTACTGATTTGTTCATTCCACTCAACACCATGTCCTGGCATTCCGCGACGGTTTGGAGCAACTACTACATAGCCTTTTGCAGCCATTAAAGAGAAATTCCAACGGAAAGAATACGATTGTGTCAATGGACTTTGTGGTCCTCCTTGACAGAATAATAAAGTTGGATATTTTTTAGTAGCATCAAAATTTGGAGGTAAGATTACCCAAACCAGCATTTTTTTGCCGTCGGTTGTAGTAACATAACGTCTTTCGGTTTTGCTTAAAGCTAAAGTTTTATACGTTTCTGTATTGATGTTTGATAATTGTTTCCAAGTATTTTTTTTCAAATTGAAAGAATATATTTCTCCAGCGTGATTCATGTCTGTTCTAGTAACAATAATATCATCTCCAGAGAAACCAATTAAATCATTCACATCAAAATCTCCGTTTGTCAATTGGCGAACATTGATTGCGATTTTAGTCAAACCAGGAAAATTAACTGAGAAAAGTTGTTTTGTACCATCAATTGGCGCCACAAAAAATACTGTTTTCCCGTCTTTACTCCAGATAAAATTATCTACAGTTCCGTCCCAGTTTGCTGTCAAGTTAGTTTTGATGCCTTTAAATTCAACAATAATATCGTTTTTATCAGACTCGTAACCGTCACGTTTCATTTGCAGCCAAGATAAATTTCCTGTTGGAGAAAATTGCGGTGCAGTATCATAACCTAAATTACCTTCGGTTTTATTAATTGTTTTTTGAGTTTCTAAATTGTACTCATAAATGTCTGTGTTGGTAGAAATAGCATAAGCAGTTCCCGCTTTTTTCTTGCAAACATAGAAAATGCTTTTGCTGTCTGGCGACCAGATATAATCTTCGTCACCGCCAAAAGGTTTTTGTGGAGAATCGAAAGTTTCACCTTTCATGATGTCGGTTCCTTTTGCTCCGTCTTTGTTTTCTTTATAAAAAACGTGATTAAACTTTCCTTCGTTCCAAGTATCCCAGTGACGATAATCTAAACCATCATAAATTTGAGCATCAGATTTTGTTAGACTTGGATAAAAATCTTTACCTAAAACACTTTCAAGTTTTACTTCTTCATTGTAAACGACAAATTTTCCGTCAGGCGAAATATTTTTATCAGCTAAAATTTCTTTAGTGTCTTTAATCTCAGTTGCAGTTCCTCCGTTTACAGGGATCGTGTAGATTTTAGAAGTCGATTTGTTATCGGCCACAGAAGGCGTTGAAACTTTAAAAACGACATTTTTTGCATCTTTAGAAATGCCAAGAGGCGTCACTCTCCCTAATTTCCATAACAATTCTGGTGACATTACATTCTGTCCGATAGCATTTAAACTCATCATTATTAAGGTTGTTAATACTACTTTTTTCATAATTAATTATTCTATTTTTTGTGCGCTAAAAATACAACATTTAAATTCCAAGTTGTTAAATTCCAAATCCCAATTATTGTTAAAATTCTGAGATAAATTTTTTCGCCACGAATTCACGAATTTTTATTCTCAAAGATTATCAAAAAATAATTCGTGAATTTGTAGCTATCAAAAAATCAGTATTTTTATAAAAAACTCTGAAAATGGAACTAAGCTATTGGGAACTTAAAAATTGGTTCACGAATGTAGATTACACAATTGTGGGTAGCGGAATTGTAGGTCTTCATACTGCATTACGCTTGCGCGAAAGATTTCCTGCTGCTAAAATTCTGGTTCTCGAACGCGGAATGTTGCCACAAGGCGCCAGTACAAAAAATGCCGGTTTTGCCTGTTTCGGAAGTCTTTCTGAAATTATGGATGACTTAAAAACGCATTCAGAAGAAGATGTTGTGGCACTTATTGAAAAACGTTGGAAAGGACTTCAGCTGCTTCGAAAAAGATTAGGTGATCAGGCCATTGATTTTAAACCTCATGGCGGATATGAATTGTTTTTGAAAGAAGATGAATTTGGATTTAATGAATGCATTTCTAAAATTCCGTTTATCAATGAAGTTTTAAAACCACTTTTCAAGACCGATGTTTTTTCGAAAGAAGTAGACCGATTCGGATTTCAAAATATTCAGGATTATTTAATTTTTAATCCGTTTGAAGCGCAGATTGATACTGGAAATATGATGCAGGAATTGCTAAGGCAAGCTGTTTCTTCAACTATTTTAATTCTAAATCAGCAGACAGTTACTTCCTATCTTGATGCAGGAAATCATGTCGAAGTGGTTTTAAATGATTTTAGCTTTAAAACACAAAAACTGCTTTTTGCAACCAATGGTTTTGCAAGCTCTTTGACAAACGGAGCAGTAAAGCCAGCCAGAGCGCAAGTGCTTATTACAGAACCAATTCACAATTTAGACATCAAAGGTACGTTTCATTTAGACCGCGGTTATTATTATTTTAGAAATATTGGCGATCGAATTTTATTAGGCGGAGGAAGAAACCTTGATTTTGAGGGAGAAACAACTGCCGAATTTGGACAGACGAAAATTATTCAAAATAAATTGGAAGATTTGCTGAAAAATGTAATTTTACCAAATCAGGATTTTCAGATTTCGCATCGTTGGAGCGGTATTATGGGAGTCGGAAATAGTAAGAATCCTGTCTTGACCCAGCTTTCTGAAAATGTGTTCTGCGGAGTGCGTCTAGGCGGAATGGGAGTGGCAATAGGAAGTTTAATAGGAACAGAATTAGCAGATTTAATATAATGGCAGCAACCAAAAAACCAGTACCAAAAAAAACAACAGCAAGCAAACAAAAACCTAAAACGTCTTCCAAAAAATCGAATCGTTCTTTTGGCGAAAAAGTAAAATGGTTTTTTATTAAAGCGGCTTTATGGTTTTTTGGATTATCAATTGGGTCGGTTATATTTTTTAAATACGTTCCAGTGCCATTTACGCCATTAATGCTCATTCGTGCCATCGAAAATAAAATGGCTGGTAAAGAAGTTTATTTTGACCACGATTGGGAACCGATTGATAAAATATCAATGAATTTGCAAAAAGCTGTAATTGCAAGTGAAGACGGAACTTTTTTAACCCACAATGGTTTTGATTTTAAAGCACTTCAAAAAGCGTATAAAAGTAACGAACGCGGACGCCGAATTAGAGGCGGAAGCACCATTTCGCAACAGACGGCCAAAAATGTCTTTTTATGGCAAGGGAAAAGTTATTTCCGTAAAGGTCTCGAAGCTTATTTTACGATTCTAATAGAATTGATCTGGGGTAAAGAACGCATTATGGAAGTGTATTTGAACAGTATCGAAATGGGTGATGGTGTTTATGGCGCTTATGCAGCTACAGAACATTGGTACCGAAGAGACGCTTCGAGTCTGACTCCAATGCAAGCAGCTGGAATTGCGGCGATATTGCCAAACCCAAGAAAATTTAAAGCTACAGGTTCTTCAAGCTACATTAATAGAAGAAAGGAAAGAATTGTGCGAGAGATGCGTTATGTTGGAAAAATCAATTACAATGGAAAAGAAGAAAAGAAAAAGTAAAAAAGCGCTTTTTGCTTTTCTGATTTTGACTGTAACGTTAACTTTTGGGCAAGGAAAAACAACAGAAATAGGTTTTATATCTGACAACGATTTGTACACATCGTCTAAATACGATATGTATTATACCAATGGCTTGGAACTCTTTTATCGATTTTTATCTAAAAACAACAGTGAGAAAATCAATAAAGAAATTACCGAATTTAGAATTGGGCAATATCTTTATAATCCACGTTTTCTAAACAAAGAGGCCGTTACGATAAACGATCGTCCTTTTGCGGGTTATCTTTTTGCAGAAGCTGGAAAAAGCTTTTTTTATCAGAGCGAATCAGTTTTAAAGACCGATTTTCAAATTGGCTTTCTTGGGCCAAATGCATTTGGAGAGGAATTGCAAGAGGGTTTTCATAAATTGATCGGCTACAAAAAAGTATATGGTTGGGAAAACCAGATTCATAATGCTTTAGGTTTGCAGGCGCATGTTATTTATTCAAAAAAAATGTTTCCTTCAAAACATAACGATTTTGTCGATCTTCATTGGCAATCAGAAGGCAATCTGGGAACTATTTTCTCAGGAGTTTCTACAGGATTTATGGCGAGATTTGGATTTAAAAAACTCCTTCCAATTTACGATTCTAATATGCATAATGCTTCGGTAAGTGCAAATGAACAGCTAAATATTAGAGAGTTTTATTTCTACGCAGCGCCAAGTGTCAATTATCAGTTTTATGATGCGACGATTGAAGGCAGTATGTTTAATGATACAAGTCCAATCACTTTCGATTTGGAACCGCTTCGCTTCAACGCCGAAGCTGGTTTGAAATACCGACACAACAACTTCAACATATCTTATTCTTTCCTCTATCGCGGAAGAGAATTGAATGATCCTGGAATTGATACGAATTCGGGATATTTTTATGGGTCGATAAGGATGGGGTTTTTGTTAAGATAGGCTAAGCTATATATTCTGTAGTGCCTCTAGTTCATAGTGCTCATAGTGCGTTAGCACTATCTTGATGCTGATAGGCTTTCAGCCTATAATAAAGATAGCTCTGAAAGAGCGCAACCACTAGCATAACGCAACGCGTTATGAATATGAATATGAATATGAATACGAATGCAAATTAATACAGTTAATCCAGCCCTGAAAGGGCGAAAGCCTAATCCCAAAGATAGCGTTCGTCATATTCAACCTTATATTTGTTTAGAAAGGCTAGAAGTTCTTTTTTGAATGTCTTTTTTCTATGATGTTCTTCTTGGTTTTTAATGTACTTTATAACGATATCTAATTGTGAAGGATTAACAGAAAAAATGCCATAACCATCCTGCCAATAAAAGTTAGAGTAACGCGGATCTACCGTTTTTACCCATTTTGATGATCGTTTTTTTACTTCTTCAACCAATTTCATTTGTGTAATCTTTTTAGATAACAGACATAGAATATGAACATGGTCATTATATCCTCCTACTTGAATGGGATTGCATTCTAAACCTTTGCAAATTCCTCCAAGATAAGCCCATAATTTCTCTTTTAAATTGTCGTCAATAAACGGATTACGCTTTTTTGTGCTAAACACTAGATGCACATATACTTTGTATAACGATTGTGGCATATTTTTCTCTTTTATAATTGCATTGATGAATTTTAAGCAGAAAGATTTGTGTCAAATGCTGATGATTTGAAATGCAAATATTGTATACGCAAATACAGAATTTGGACTCCAAAAGTTTTATTTATGACATAATAAGTCACAATATAATTCAGAAAAAAAGCCACTTCTGTTTTTTCAGAAATGGCTTTTTCGTTATAATAAATTGAAAGACTTATTTCTCCTTCAACAATTTTTCCAAATATTCAACTTTCTCTTTTTCTGCTTGAACCAAACGCTCATAAAGTTCAACTACTTTATCAAGAGGATTAAAAGTACAATGATTGCTATTGAAGTTTCCTTGGCTATCATGAAAAGTATTAAAGTAATTAAACACATTTTCTTCCGAAAAACTTTTTATAGCTTCTGGAGTTACACCAAGCGCTTTTGCTATTTCGGCAAGTTTTGCTTCATCGATGGTTTCACTATTTTCTATGGCAGAAATAGTTTGTTGGTTTGTTCCTAAAGCTTGCGCCAAAGCTTCTTGCTTCATATCGCGAAGTTCACGAATACGGCTTATTTTTCGCCCTATATGATTTGATTTTGTTGATGTGCTCATAATATCAAAGGTATTTAAAAAACATTTACAAAATTGTTTTCGAGTAAAAAACAGATTCCTTTCTGTAAAATACGTTAAGGTTAATAAGAATAAAATAATAGTTTATGGTCTAGGAATTATCCTGAATGGTCAACATACAAATACCAAACGCCATTTATCTTTCGCATAATTCCCGAAAAGTTACCAGAACTATTTTTGCCATTTGGAGCTTCGACGCTAAATTTTGCGCTTACAAAAGCATCTTTTTTCGAAAGTGGTTCCACAACAAAATCGGTCATAGTCAATTTTCCCATTCTTTCTTTTGGCCAATATTTTTTGTAGAAATCGGCAATATTGTTTTTTCCGTAAACCACACCAGCAGTGTAAATCATACGAACCGAATCTACAGGAGCATAAAAATCAAGGTAACCTTCAAGATCACCATTGTTCCAACAAGCTTGCTGAGCTTTTAGACGGTCGAGTACTTGTTGTGAAATTTTATCTTGACAAATGCCTTTAAAAGAAAGCATTAGTAAAGAAGCAAAAAATAATAGTTTTAAGTGACGCATATCGATAGTTTTAAGTTAATTCTAAATTTAATTGCTTTTTATTGCGGCAATATTTCCTGTCTTTTTATCGAAAGTAATGGTTTTGTTTGGTCCACCATAAAAGAGGGTCAAAGTCAGCGTGCTATCGGTTTCATTTTTAAATAGAATATCTTTTGCTGTTCTAATTTTGATATTCAAATTATCATTCATAATCTCAGAATCGATGCATTTGATAATTCTTTTTTCAAATAATCCCTTTTTCTCAATTACTTCCAACCACGGTTGGACCATCACGCCGTAGCCAACAATTTGCGCTCTGTAATTTTCGTTGAGATCTTTATTTTGATACAAACCTAAAGATGTGCTCGATAGCAGTAAAGCATAAAACGGAAGCATCATGGCTATAATGCTCAATGCAAATGTTACCAGTATTGTTGCTAAAAAAAGTTTTGAAATGAGTTTTTTCCAAAAAACAATGATAATTACAAAACTGCTTATTAGCCAAACCCATGATAATACTACATCACTATAATAACCGCGCAGACTGATTTCTTTAAAATAATATAAAAGACAATCTAGCACAAAAATCGCACAGATAATGAAATAAACTCGCAATATCATTTTTTTACTCTTACTCATAATTTTCCTAAAATATAATGTAAAGCAAAAAGCATAACAGTTGATAAAACTAGAATAGGGAAGAAGGAAAATGAAAGTGTGTACATAATTTCTTCATTCAGAAGATATGTGCTCCACGAAGATTCACGATCAACGAAAATGCCATAATTCCAGAGAAACCAAATCGAAATTAAGAAAACTAATTCAAGTCCGATTTGTAAATATTTGTTTTTTATGAGTGTAAACAGCAAAAAAACAATGGTTAGAAAAACGGTTGTGAATACGGACATTAAATAAGCATCATCAAAAAAAGAACAATCTAAACAACCACTTGACATTCTTTCAGAAAAGCTTCCCATTGCCCAGTAGATTTCTGCGAAAGTAAAAACGAAAAGAAAAACTGCAATAAGAATAAGTTTCTTTAAGAGTGAAAATATTTTGTTTTTTAAGTTCTGATTCATTTTGAAATGTTTGATAAGCTATAAAAAATATCCTGTTCGGAATTTTGTTTCACACAAAAATAGAAAACGGTTTTTGAAGAAATATCTTTCAAATAGTATAATTGCATCAAAATAAGTTTTATTAAAAAATGAAATGCTTAACTGTTTGATAACATGAAAGATAATTTTGATTATTTACCTTTAATTAAAATTTCAAATTATGGATATCAATTGGAATATAATAGCGATTGTAGCAATATTGGTAATTATTCTTGTTGTGCTAACAATCAGAAAAAATCAGCGAGAGAAAAAGAAATTGGAAAAGTTGCTAAACAACGATTTTAAAAAAGCTGAGAAAAAGAGAGTGGATGCAGATGATGCTGCAAATGAGAAATAGATAGAAATTTTAAAAATCTAAATACACAGTTTGTATTTCGAGCCTTCTTCGAAAAAAATATTTATACTAAACCCGACAGGTTTTAAAACCTGTCGGGTTTAAATTTGTGGAGAATACCGGATTCGAACCGGTCGCCTCTACGCTGCCAGCGTAGCGCTCTAGCCAAATGAGCTAATCCCCCTGATTATTTTAGAGTATAGATTCGAACAGTCGCCTTCCCGATTTTTCATCGGGACGCTCTAGCCAAATGAGCTAATCCCCCTGATTATTTTAGAGCATAGATTCGAACAGTCGCCTTCCCGATTTTTCATCGGGACGCTCTAGCCAAATGAGCTAATCCCCCTGATTATTTTAGAGCATAGATTCGAACAGTCGCCTTCCCGATTTTTCATCGGGACGCTCTAGCCAAATGAGCTAATCCCCCTGATTATTTCGGAGTATAGATTCGAACTGTCGCCTTCCCGATTTTTCATCGGGACGCTCTAGCCAAATGAGCTAATCCCCCTGATTATTTCGGAGTATAGATTCGAACTGTCGCCTTCCCGATTTTCATCGGGACGCTCTAGCCAAATGAGCTAATCCCCAAAAGTCTTAACAAATAAAGTCAATTAATTCTCAAAAAACAAATTTCTAGAAGTTTCGGATGAATTATTTTCAAAAGCGTAACTTTACCTTTAAATGTAATTTTTATGAGTCTAGAAAATACAAACGGAAGTTTAGAAACTTCTTTTCAAAATACGATTGCAATAGTTCAATTTGGTCATCCAGCCAGTAATTCTTTTCCGCGAACTTTATTAGATGCTTTGACTGCCGAGATAAATAGTTTAAGTCGAAATGAAGATGTTTCGGTTATTATTTTAAAAAGCGAAGGAAACAAAGCTTTTTGTTCAGGAGCTTCTTTTGATGAACTTTTAAAAGTCGAAAATGAAGAACAAGGCGTAGAATTCTTTTCGGGTTTTGCACATTTGCTGAATGCCATGCGAAATTGCAATAAAATTATAATCGGCCGAGTACAAGGAAAAGCTGTTGGCGGAGGTGTCGGAATTATTTCGGCTTGCGACTATGTTTTTGCAACTCCGCAAAGCGATATAAAACTGTCTGAATTAGCAATTGGAATAGGGCCATTCGTTATTGAACCAGCCGTTTCTAGGAAAATAGGAAAAACGGCAATGACACAAATGACTCTGGCAGCTCACGAATGGAAATCGGCAGATTGGGCTTTCCAGAAAGGTCTTTATTCGAATATAAGTGACTCCGAAAATTTAGATAAAGATGTCGAAAATTTTGCTAAAAGATTAAGTTCTTATAATCCCGAAGCGCTTTACGAAATGAAAAAGATTATTTGGGAAGGAACAGAACAATGGGAATCTCTTTTGTTTGAACGTGTTGCCATTACGGGTAAATTGGTTTTGTCAGATTTCACTAAAAATGCTTTGCTTCAGTTTAAAAAATAGGTATGATATAAGTCATTGATTTTAGAAAAATAGGAGCATAGCTTTGAAAAAGTTTTAAAATCAAATTTTCACTACATAAATTATTGAACATGACTATTATTTCGCTAATGCAAAAAGTTGACATTGCAGAGAAAATTAAAGACGCTCCAGACAGTGGTTATCAAATTGGGGTTGTCATTGGATCTTTTATTCCGTTTCTGGTTTTGGGCGGAATTGCTTTGTGGATGTATACTCGTGCTAAAAAAAGAGCTAAAAACGGCAATTAATTTGTAAATTTGCAAGCTTAAAATTAAAAATCGATGAGTAATATCAGAATTACAAAACAATTTAGTTTCGAAACCGGTCACGCTTTGTACGGTTACGACGGAAAATGCAAGAACGTTCACGGACACAGTTATAAATTATCGGTAACGGTTATTGGCTCTCCAATTACAGACCGATCGAATGTAAAGTTCGGAATGGTGATTGACTTTTCTGATCTAAAGAAAATTGTAAAAGAAGAAATCGTCGATCAATTTGATCATGCTACTGTTTTCAACCAAACAACTCCGCATGTCGAATTGGCAAATGAATTGAAAAACCGTGGGCATCATGTTATTTTGGTAGATTATCAGCCAACAAGCGAAAATATGGTGGTTGATTTTGCTGAAAGAATTAAAAATCGTCTGCCTGCCGGAATTTCTCTTTTTTCATTAAAACTTCAAGAAACAGAATCGTCTTTCGCAGAATGGTACGCTTCTGATAATCTTTAAAATTCCAAAAAAGAAATTCTAAATTCTAACTTTTTGACTTCGCTCAAAGTGGCAAAAGTCTAAAATTCTAAGAAGTCTAACAATCTAACAATCTAAATGAAAAAAATATATTTTGCTTCAGATCAGCATTTTGGTGCGCCAACTCCAGAAATGAGTTTGCCTCGCGAAAAAAAATTCGTGGCTTGGCTTGATGAGGTTAAGGAAGACGCAGAAGCAATTTTTTTATTGGGAGATTTATTTGATTTTTGGTTTGAGTATAAAACGGTTGTTCCGAAAGGTTTTGTTCGAATTTTAGGTAAGCTGGCAGAAATTCGCGACAGCGGAATTCCGATTTATTTTTTTGTTGGAAATCATGATTTGTGGATGAATGATTATTTTGAAACCGAATTAAATATTCCGGTTTATCACGATAATAAAGAATTTACTTTTAACGGAAAAACCTTTTTAATTGGCCATGGCGACGGAAAAGGTCCGGGCGATAAAGGTTACAAAAGAATGAAAAAGGTATTTACCAATCCGTTTTCAAAATGGCTTTTCCGTTGGTTGCATCCAGATGTTGGCGTGAGTTTGGCTCAATATTTATCGGTCAAAAACAAATTGATTTCTGGTGACGAAGATGTGAAGTTTCTAGGAGAAGAAAACGAATGGCTGGTTTTATATGCGAAACGCAAGCTAGAAACCAAATATTACAATTACTTTATTTTCGGACACCGCCATTTACCTATGATTATTCCAGTTGGAGAAAACTCCGAATATGTGAATCTTGGAGATTGGATTGGATATTTTACTTACGGTGTTTTTGATGGAGAAAAATTCGAGCTTAAAAAATTCGAAAAATAATTACTTCGCATTCGGATAAATGCCAATTTTATGCGTTCGCAGAATATATTCAGAAAGCTGTTTGCTGTTTGAAAGCTGAAATTTAATTGCTCCAGATGCTTTTTTAGGCATATGGCATTCTACACAATTGCTCGCTAATAACTTCTCAGGCATTGTTTTTAAAGTAGTTTCTTTATGCTTCAAACCTTGATGGCAGCTCATACAGATTTTTGAATACGAAGCTATATTTTTAGAAGCATTTTCATGCGGATTATGGCAAGTAATGCAATCCATTTTATCACTTTTCATAAAACATTTGCTTTGCGCCATCAATCGATATTGATTGCCGTGAACATCAAAATTTGCGGTATCAGTGATGCTTTTAGTCTCACGAAAGAATTCGGATAAATTATTACCAGGTTTAAATTCAAAACGAGATTTCAATTTCATGCCATCATTTCCTGCGTGACATAAAGCGCAAGCATCCAATTTTTGCTGTCTGTTTAAGGTTTTGAAACTCGTAATGCTATTGGCAACTTTTACGTTTGGATTTTTTAAATGAAAGTCAACATGTTTTTTGGCAGGGCCGTGGCAACGTTCACAATCAATTCCGTAAACTATTGTTTCCTTTCTAATAATATCTTCAACGTCCATAGACATCATATTCCTTTGTTCAGAATTTTGATTCACGCTTCGGCTGCTGGCATTTGAGGCGTGGCAAGAATAGCAATCTTTTACCACCATACGGTCAAAGTATGGCTTATCGGCAGGAAAACCTGGACTTGTTGCCCAATTATTTATGGAGTGATAAAAAGAAACGGGAAGTTCGTAAGTATTGTTGTTTTTCCAATAAACAGAAGTCTGAGCATGTTTGGTTCCAAAAACAATTTCAAATTTATATTTAGCTGTTTCTTTGCCGTTTTTATAGACAACCTGATACAAGCTGTCACCATGTTTTTCCATGACCAATTTGGTCTCTTTATCGTAAATGAAAGTATGATTTTTAGAATCAAAATCGCCAGAAACATTTTCTAAAATTGCTGGAGCGGTCGCTTTAAAATGTGAACTTCGAAAAGCCATTTCAGATTGCACTTTGTGGCATTGCACACAGCTTTCAGAACCTGCATAATCAGTTCCGCGCGGATCAATATATTCTTCTGATTTGCTATTGCATCCGACAAAGAGAATTGCCAGAAGTGATAAGGTAAGTAGAAATGCAGCTTTTTTCATTCCTGTAAATATACTTTTTTTTGAATTGAATCAAAATATATTTCAATAATGAAAGAATGCTGTTAAAATATTTAGAATGCTTCTTAATTCATGCCGACTCCATAAACATATTCATCGAGTTCAATTCTGAATAAAGAACCTTCGACCAAATCTTTTATCGATTTTAATTCGGTCATATTTACAGCCAGATCAATAGAATTGCATGGAGTTTTCAATAAAAACTTATGGCAAGAGTATTTCATTTCGCATGCTTCGCAACAAGCGTTTTCAATCATGCTATCTTCAATCAAATCACAAAAATGATTCAATTCCTGAACTGTAAAATAAAAACCAGTTTCCTTAAAAACCAATTGCACTTTGTCTGAAATCGTAGTGTTGTGATCTTTCCAGTAAAAAGCTATGCCAAAGTTGTTATGATATATTTGTTCAATTTCTCTCATCGTAAATCCTTTTATTCGAACAAATATAAATATTATTTATATTAATTCTAAATAAAAAAAATCATAAAAGTTTGAAAAAAAACTCTGATCAGTTTGTTTTAGTTTCTGCCAGACCCGTAAATATATTCGTTGAGATTAAGTCGAAATAAAGAACCGTCGACCAAGTCTTTTATAGAATCTAATTCCTTTGGTGATATTTCTAAATCTATAGCAACATAGGGAGTTTTCAATAAAAATTTATCGAAGGCGCGTTTTACACCACGCGTATCATAGTCATTGTGGTCTGTGACGCAGTCTTCAATTAAATCGTGAAATTCATTTAATTCTTGAACTGAAAAATAAAATCCCATTTGTTTAAAAAGCAACTGGATTTTATCTGATATAATTTCGTTGCCTTCTTTCCAATAAAATGAAATTCCAAAATCGTTTCGGTATATCTGTTCGATATCTTTCATGGCAATTTTTTTAGGCCACAAAGATACGGACTCTTTGTACTAATACTTGACTAAGAAAAGCATAAAAAAAAGCTAAAAAATAGTATTAGTGTTTTGATTTTTAGCTGTTTATGTAAGGTTTTGTGAATTCGCTTTTTTAGGAAATTCAATTATTATTTCAACCAATATTTTAGCTTGGAAAGAAAAGCTGTCTGTTGGTCAACAAATAAATAATGGGAGCAATTATCAAGGAAAGCAAAGTTATTTTTTTCAGTTATAGCCTTTAGAGAATTGATTTGTGCCGATGAAAAAATGCCATCATCTTTTCCGTAAATTCCATAGATTGGAACTCCAGCCGCTTTAATTTTTTTTAAAAAAGGTCTGCTGTCGATATTGTTTTGCTTTTCATTTTGATAAAAAACTAAAGGCGCGTTTTTATTTCTAATATTGGTTTTGAAAAATTCCCCAGCTTCGTAATCGGCATATAGTTTTTTAGATTCTGCCGTTGGATTTGGCATTTTAAAAAAGCCATTTTCTCCAGCAAGTTCGTAGCATCCTTTTCTGTATTCGGCAGAATTTTTATTTAGATTTTCTACGATATCAATTTTCTTCAATTGTTCAGAATCGTTATGGTACTTTTTCTTTAATGTATTTAAAATATGATCGTAAGTTTCCTGTTGAGAAAACAAAGCTCCTGCTAAAACCAAAGCGGTTACATTTTGAGGATATTTGTTGGTATAAAGTGTTGCAACCAAACCACCAAAGCTATGACCCAATATGATTGCTTTCTTTAAATGATATGTTGCATAAATCGAATTTATATCCTGAAAAGCTTCTTCAAAAGTAAATTTTGCATCAGGATCTGTAGATCTTCCTTCGCCACGACGATCATAAGCAATAACATAAAAACCTAAATCAGCTAGATTTTGAGCTGTTGTTCCTTCAAATAAAGTAGCGTTTCCACTTGGACCTCCGTGAATAAAAATTACAGCTTTATTCTTCTCGTTTCCGTAGGTTTTGATGTAAAGACTTTGTCCGTTTGAAAAAAAAGATATCGATAAAATAAAAGTTAAGAATAATGATTTCATTTATTCCAATTTGTGATGATCGTCCATATCTTTTTGAAGATCTAAATTTCTAAAAGTAGGAGATGCAAATCCAAAACCTAAAACAGTCAAAAGTGTAACACTTCCTCCAAAAATTACAGACGTAACAGTTCCCATTAGTTTTGCGGTTGCACCACTTTCAAAAGCACCTAATTCGTTAGATGATCCAACAAAAATTGAATTTACAGCACCAACGCGTCCACGCATATGATCTGGAGTTTTAAGCTGTAAAATAGTCTGGCGAATTACTACTGAAATTCCATCGGCTAATCCGCTTAAAAATAAAGCGAAAACAGAAAGCCAGAATGAAGTTGAGAATCCAAATAAGATAATAGATAATCCAAAAACAAAAATGGCAACCAAAAGTTTTTTACCTGCATTTTTATATAAAGGAATATAGGCCGAAACAATCATGGTTATAAAAGCTCCAACAGCAGGCGCAGCTCTTAAGATACCAAAACCTTCGGAACCTACTTTTAAAATATCTTGTGCAAATACAGGCAATAACGCTACCGCGCCCCCAAAAAGCACGGCAATCATATCAAGAGATAATGCGCCAAGAACAATTTTATTTTTGAAGACAAAAGTTAAACCTTCAGTTAGACTGTCTTTGATTGATTCTCCAATCTTCGGATTTATAATTGGTTTTGCACTGATTTGCGATAAGGCGATTAAGGAAAGAATCGAGAATCCGAAAACAATACACATTGACCAGTGAACACCAATCCAGTTGATCGAAAATCCCGCCAATGCGGGCCCCATCACAGCTCCAATCTGCCAAACCGAACTGCTCCAAGTTGCAGCATTTGGATATACTTTTTTAGGAATAATTAAGGATAAAAGCGAGAAAATAGTTGGCCCCATAAAAGCACGAACCAATCCGCCAAAAAATACTAAAGCGTAAATAGAATACAAAATTACATTTGAAGACCAACCCACAACTACTTTTGGCCAAGTCAGTAGAAATAGCCCGAAACTGATTATCGAGAATCCTAAAATGCATTTTACCAATAATCCTTTCTTTTCTTTTTGGTCAACAATATGTCCTGCGAATAATGCCATCCCAACGGCAGGTATAACTTCCATTAAGCCAATAATTCCTAACGAAAGTGGGTTTTTAGTTAAACTGTAAACTTCCCATTCGATTACAATAAACTGCATTGACCAGGCAAAAACCATTGCAAAACGCAATAATAAAAATACGTTGAATTCTTTATAACGAAGCGCCTGATACGGATCTGGCTTGTTGGATTTAATCTCTTCCATCTGTTCTAATGTCTTTCAGCATAAGCTGAGTTGAAATTGTACCGTTCCATTCATTTTCGGCAATGGTATACGCCAGCTGAAACGGATTTTGATTTTGTGCTATATTTAATTTTTTTCCGAGTCCAAAGCCAATTGCGGCAATTCCGTCGGAATTATTTTGTTTAACGAAAAGTCTTAAATGCTCTTCTTCTGCGCCTAAAGTTTTCGCGTAACCAGTATCTTTTATATTTCTGGTCATAAAAACCGGCGTCATGTTTTGCGGACCAAATGGTTCAAATTGTTTTAAAATTCGAATGAGTTTTGGGGTGATATCTGAAAAATCAATTTCAGCATCAATTTCAATTTCTGGAGTTCTCATTTCAGGATGGATAGTTTCTCGCACGCATTTCTCAAAAGCTTCTTTAAAAAGCTGATAATTTTCGGCTTTCAAGGTCATTCCAGCGGCGTACATGTGTCCTCCAAATTGCTCCAAATGTTCTGAACAGGCATCTAGTGCATTATAAACATCAAAACCTTTTACAGATCGGGCAGAAGCGGCATATTTATCACCACTTTTTGTAAAAACCAAAGTCGGACGATAATAAGTTTCAATCAATCTTGAAGCCACAATTCCGATTACGCCTTTGTGCCAATCTTCCTGAAAAACAACCGTAGAAAAGCGTTCTTCTTCCTTGTTTTCTATAATCTGTTGAAAAGCCTCTTTGGTAATTTTTTTATCTAAATCTTTTCGGTCCGCGTTGTATTGTTCAATTTCCGAAGCGAATTGCTGAGCTTGCTCAAAATTAAATTCAGTTAACAATTCAACTGCATGGTTTCCGTGTTTGATTCTTCCTGCTGCATTAATTCTTGGTGAAATAATAAAAACAACATCAGTAATATCCAGAACTTTCTTTTTTACTTGATGGGTTAAAGCTTTAATTCCAGGTCTTGGTTCGCTATTAATGACTTTCAAACCAAAGTAAGCCAATACACGATTTTCTCCCGTTATCGGAACAATATCGGCTGCAATTGCTGTGGCCACTAAATCTAAATAAGGAACTAAATCTTCAATCGTTTCATTTCGATTCTGACCTAAAGCCTGAATTAGTTTAAAACCAACTCCGCAACCGCACAACTCATCGTAAGGGTAGGAGCAATCTTCTCTTTTTGGATCTAAAACTGCAACTGCATCAGGAAGGATTTCTCCAGGGCGGTGGTGATCACAAACAATAAAGTCAATGTTTTTCGCTTTCGCGTAAGCGATATGATCAATGGATTTGATGCCACAGTCAAGAGCGATAATTAGGGAAATTCCGTTATCGTCTGCGTAATCAATTCCTTTATATGAAATTCCATAACCTTCGTCATACCGATCCGGAATATAAGTAGCAATATTTGGATAATGTGATTTCAAATAGGAAGAAACCAAAGAAACCGCTGTTGTTCCGTCAACATCATAATCGCCGAAAACTAAAATGTTTTCTTCATTTTGAATGGCTTGTTCGATTCGTGCAACGGCTTTGTCCATATCTTTCATTAAATACGGATCGTGAAGGTGATCTAAAGATGGACGAAAGAAGTTTTTCGCATCTTCAAACGTTTCAATTCCACGCTGAATTAGCAGTGATGCTACAAAATCTTCTACATTTAAAGCTTGCGCTAAATGTTTAATTTTTTCTTCAGATGGTTTTGGTTTTAAAGTCCAACGCATGGGTTGATTTTAAATTTTAAATTTTAGATTATTGATTTTAGATGGTAGATTTCTGAAATCGTTTAATCTGATTGGTAATTTTTTTTGCCACTCCCGATAACATCGGGATAAAAGATTTGAAAGGATTTTTAACCACAAATTACACAAATTTCCGCTAATTCAATTTGTGGGAATTTGTCTAATTTATGGTTTACTTTTTTATCGCTTCATCTGCGGCGGGTTATTTCGGCAACTTAGACAAAGTTTTGAGAATGTTAGATTGGTGGTTTTTGAAAAATCTAAAATCTACAATCTGAACTCTAAAATATGTTACTTCGCTTCTAAAGCATTTCCTTCAAACTGAATGCCGTCCCAGCCTAAGTTGATGAAATTTCTAATGTTTTGGTGATTTGTTCCATTTGGATCGCCTAAAACTTCTTCAAAATAAAAAGCTCCGAAGCAAGCTAAAGTTTCTTCTTTGCTTAAGTTTTGCAGTTTTGCGAAAGAAAACAATTTGCAAGAACCTGAATTTTCGCCCGCTGCATTATGCTGTGTTCCATTTTGAAAAGCAGTTGGAGTAAAGTTGTAATTTTCTTCAATTACTGCAATAGTCTCAGGAAATGTGATTTGTGTTGGAGTTTGTTTTACTTTTTCTAAAAAGGCTTGAATGCTCATGATTTATTCTTTAATTATATTTTTTGATTCCTATTGTCAGTTCGAGCGGAGTCGAGAACCAAATGTTCATCTAGACTCTGCTTGATGTAACAAATGGAATTTGAACCAACAATAATTTTATTCTTCTTCGTCTTTTGAATATTTACTCTTTTTGGCTTCTTTTTCAATTGTTTTTCCGGCAACAACCACGACAATTTCGCCACGCGGAGCTGTTTTTTCAAAATGTGCTAAAACTTCTTTTGCTGTTCCGCGTACATTTTCTTCATGTAATTTTGATAATTCTCTTGAAACGCAGACTTGTCTTTCTTCTCCAAAATACTGAACAAATTCGCTAAGAGTTTTAACGAGTTTATGTGGAGAAACGTATAAAATCATGGTTCGGGTTTCTTCGGCTAAAGCCAAAAAACGAGTCTGACGCCCTTTTTTATCGGGCAGAAAACCTTCAAAAACAAATTTATCATTTGGTAGCCCGCTGTTTACCAATGCGGGAACAAAAGCAGTTGCTCCTGGAAGACATTCGACTTCAATTTTATTTTCGACGCAAGCGCGAGTCAATAGAAACCCCGGATCTGAAATGGCTGGAGTTCCAGCATCCGAAATTAAAGCGATAGTTTCGCCTGCTTTTAATCTTGCAATTAAATTTTCGGTCGTTTTATGCTCATTGTGCATATGATGGCTGTGCATGTGCGTGCCAATTTCAAAATGCTTTAATAGTTTTCCGCTTGTACGAGTATCTTCCGCCAAAATCAAATCGACTTCTTTCAAAACCCGAATGGCTCTGAAAGTCATGTCTTCAAGATTGCCAATTGGCGTTGGAACGATATATAATTTTGACATAATTGTTTATTCGTAAAATGTAAAATGTGAGATGTGAAAATTTCTTTACGAGAATTTCTTTTCAATAATTCCCATAAAACGTTCTGCGTAATCGTCTTTTCCTTCCCAATTATTATAGTCTGGTTTTACCATGTTTTCTATAAAATCTTTCGCTTCGCTATAAGAATCAAAAGTCATTAATTGGTTTAAAACGCGGCTGTAATCTTCTGTGCTATTTCCAAAAAGATTTTTAGTAAATGCGATTCGATCATTTAGATCAATATGAAAACCTCTTGCCAGTTTCTCATTTAAGCTTACAGCTTTTGGTTGTGCAGGAGTTTCAAGAATAGCAGTTTCTACTTTTTTAGGTTCTTTGAAATCATTTATTGAAGGAGTTGGAGTTGATGGAACAGCTTCAAAACTATCTACTTTTACAAACTGCGCATCGGCATAATTAATTCCGAAATCTTCAAACTGAATAGTTGGCTGTGCAGGAGTTTCTTTCTTAGGTTCTTCTTTCACTTCTTCAATGAATGGTTCTGTTTCCAATTCGAAAGCTGGTTTGAAATCTGGAATTGGTTTCAATTCATTTATAGTTGTGAACGAAAGATCATCAGTAGGTTTTTTGGTTTCTTCTGCCTTTTCAGCAATTGGCTCAGCAATTTCTTCGATAACTGGCTCTTCAATTTCCGCAGCGATTGGTTCAACAGCTTCTTCGATTGCAGGTTCTACGACTTCAGCGATTGGTTCAGCAGTTTCAACAATTTCTGTTGGTTTTTGTTCCGAAATTTCAGGTTCGTAAGATTCTTCAAGCGTGATAACTTTTTCTTCGGCTGGCGCTTCAAGTTCAATTATAGCAGGAATTGTCTCTTCTTCTTTTTCAAAAATGGTTTCCAATTCGGCTACAATATCGTTTTGCCCGATTGTTGGTTTTGCAGCGTCGAAATTCTCTTCTACAAATTTTAATACCGCTAATTTCTCGTATAATTTCTGAGTTTCAAGGTACAATTGATTGATATCGGATTTATTTTTAAGTTTTAAAATTCGATGTGCAATGCTAATTAAATCAGCTTCCAATTTTTTTTTCATAACTGTTGAAAATTATAGTGAATAAGGTATTTTAGTGTATTTAATGTCTGAATGTCTCTATTCTCAAGGAAATTCAAAAGATAATTTTTTATTTCTGTTAATACGCTTTCGCGAATCTAAGGTTTGGTAAAAATTTTCTACTTTTGAAAAAATGTAAAACAGTACATTTTTACATCAATTTATTGCCAGTACAAAGTAATAAAAACTATTCATTTTTAAAGGTAGAAAAATACAAAATGTTTCTCGAAAATACAGTAAATCACAAAGAACAATTTGGTTGGATTGAAGTTATTTGTGGATCAATGTTTTCGGGTAAAACCGAAGAGCTGATCCGAAGATTAAAGCGCGCCCAATTTGCCAAACAAAGAGTCGAAATCTTTAAACCAGCTATTGATACCCGTTATCATGACGAAATGGTGGTGTCTCATGATGCCAACGAAATTCGTTCAACTCCAGTTCCAGCAGCTGCCAATATTTTAATTTTAGCTCAAGGTTGTGATGTAATCGGTATTGACGAAGCACAATTTTTTGATGACGAAATTATTACGGTTTGTAACGATTTGGCAAATCAAGGAATTCGCGTCATTGTTGCAGGTTTAGATATGGATTTTAAAGGAAATCCGTTTGGGCCAATGCCGGGACTTATGGCGACGGCAGAATATGTAACTAAAGTTCATGCGGTTTGTACCAGAACAGGAAACTTAGCTAATTATAGTTTTAGAAAAACCGATAATGATAAATTGGTTATGCTTGGAGAAACAGAAGAATACGAGCCACTTAGCCGTGCAGCGTATTTTAAAGCGATGAAAAAGAATCACGAAAAATAGATTATTTTACTTAATATAAGCCTTGACAAAAACATTTTAAAATATGAGAAAATCGACTGTTTTATTGTTAATATTAATTGGAATTGCTGCCGCTTTTGTAGCTTATTTTCAGTTTTACCTAGGCGAAAAAGAAGATGAAGTAAATACTGAAGTAGTAGAGTTAATTGCAAAATATAATAAAAGCTGTCCTTTAAATATTCAGGAAGGGATTCGTTTAGACAGCGTAAGTTTACATGGAGAAAAAACAGTTCAATACAATTTAACATTATTGAATGTGACTAAAGAAACTGCTGAGGTAAATGTAATTCAAGAAGAAATAAGAAAAAGTCTTTTAAGCACTGCAAAAGCAAATACAGGACTTCAGGTTTTTAGAGAAAATGATTACACTCTGATTTATAGCTACAGTGATAAAAAGAAAGTTTTTTTGTTTGATATAAAAATATTTCCTGATCAGTATAAATAAGGTTTAGAGGTATTATAAATTAAACCCGACAGGTTTCTGAAACCTGTCGGGTTTATTGTTTTAAAGCAATTATCAGGTTGAGCGGAATTGAAGCCTCATTTAGCCGAAGCTTTGACTCCGCACAGCCTGAAAAGACGTAAACATTTAACATTATTGAAATGGTTTAAAAACAAAACCCGATAGCTTTAAAAACTATCGGGTTTGTTTATTTTAAATGAACTTACAGTTCTTATATGGTTTAAAAAACCTTAAATCTTCTTTCTCATTCTCGCCACCGGAATGTCCAATTGTTCACGATATTTAGCAATAGTTCTTCTCGCAATTGGGTATCCTTTTTCTTTTAAGATTTCAGCCAATTGATCGTCTGGAAGCGGTTTTCTCTTATCTTCTTCTTCAATCGTATTTTGAAGAATTTTTTTGATTTCAAGAGTCGAAACATCTTCTCCCTGATCATTTTTCATCGCTTCAGAGAAGAATTCTTTAATCAGTTTGGTTCCGTATGGCGTTTCTACATATTTGCTGTTTGCCACACGCGAAATGGTCGAAATGTCCAAACCAACCATATCTGCAATATCTTTTAAGATCATTGGTTTAAGTTTGGTTTCGTCGCCATCTAAGAAATATTCTTCTTGATAATGCATGATTGCATTCATTGTTACAAAAAGAGTTTCCTGACGCTGTCTAATGGCATCAATAAACCATTTAGCAGAATCTAATTTTTGCTTGATAAACTGAACCGCATCTTTCTGTGCAGTCGATTTGTCTTTAGATTCTTTATAAGTCTGCATCATTTCCTGATAATCTTTAGAAACGTGCAGGGAAGGAGCATTTCTTCCGTTTAAAGTCAATTCCAATTCGCCGTCCACAATTCTAATGGCAAAGTCGGGAACAATGTTTTCTGTTACTTTATTGTTTCCAGCAAAAGAACCGCCCGGTTTAGGGTTTAATCTTTCAATTTCGTGAATTGCTTTTTTAAGCTGTTCGTTAGAAACGCTATACTTCTGTAACAGTTTATCGTAATGTTTTTTCGTAAAAGCATCAAACTGATTTTCGATGATGTCAATCGCTAAATCAACATATTCAGTTGGTGTTTTATGTTTCAATTGGAGCAATAAACATTCCTGTAAATCACGCGCCCCAACTCCAGAAGGTTCAAGCTCATGAATTACGGTCAACATTTTTTCGACCATTGCTTCATCAGTATAAATTCCCTGAGTAAAAGCCATATCGTCTACAATGTCAGGAATACTTCTGCGGATGTAACCCATATCATCAATACTTCCCACAAGGAATTCGGCGATTTCGCGTTCTTCATCATTCAAAATAAAAGTATTCAGCTGATTGATTAAATCCTGATGAAAACTGATCGGAGCCGCAAAAGGAGTTTCGCGTTCCTCGTCATCACTGTAATTATTAACCTGAGTTTTGTAATCAGGCGTGTCATCGTCGCTTAGATATTCGTCAATGTTAATGTCGTCTGCTTCGATTCTGTCAGATTCGTTATCATCATAATCATCGTAGTCGTCATTAGCATATTCATCAGCTTCGTAATCGTCTTCTTTACCCGCTTCAAGAGCCGGATTTTCGTTCATTTCTTCTAATAAACGCTGTTCAAAAGCTTGCGTAGGCAATTGAATTAACTTCATCAGCTGAATTTGCTGCGGAGATAATTTTTGGGATAATTTTAAATTTAAAAATTGCTTTAGCATTTGTTTTTGTTAAAAGTTTCAAGTTTCAAGTTTCAGGTTGCAGAACATGCCACAACTTGAAACTTGAAACCTGAAACAAATATTATTATTTTAGTTCAAGTTCAACTTGAAACCTGAAACCTGAAACTTTTTAAATCTTCTTAGAACTCAGCGCTTCCCGGAGTTCTTGGGAAAGGAATTACGTCTCTAATGTTTGTCATTCCTGTTACAAACAATACTAAACGCTCAAATCCTAAACCGAAACCTGCGTGAGTTGCCGATCCAAATCTTCTGGTGTCTAAATACCAGTATAATTCTTCTTTGTCGATTCCAAGTTTTTCCATTTTTTCAACCAAAACATCGTAACGCTCTTCTCTTTCAGAACCACCAACGATTTCACCGATTCCAGGGAAAAGGATGTCCATGGCACGAACTGTTTCTCTTCCAGGTTCTGTGTTGTCATTCAAACGCATGTAAAACGCTTTAATGTTTGCTGGGTAATCGTATAAAATTACTGGACATTTAAAGTGTTTTTCTACTAAATAACGCTCGTGTTCTGACTGTAAGTCAGCTCCCCATTCGTTGATTAAATATTGGAATTTCTTCTTTTTATTTGGAGTTGAATCTCTTAAAATGTCAATTGCTTCTGTATAAGAAACGCGTTTGAAGTTGTTTTCTAAAACGAAGTTCAATTTCTCTAACAAACTCATTTCGCTTCTTTCGGCCTGTGGTTTTGATTTTTCTTCTTCAAGAAGTCTTCCTTCTAAGAATTTCAAATCATCGCCACAATTGTCTAAAGCATATTTAATTACATACTGAATAAAATCTTCAGCCAAATCCATGTTGTCGTCCAAGTCGTTGAAAGCAACCTCAGGCTCGATCATCCAGAATTCTGCCAAGTGGCGAGAAGTGTTTGAGTTTTCTGCTCTAAACGTTGGTCCAAAAGTATAAATCTGACCCAAAGCCATTGCAAAAGTTTCTCCTTCTAACTGTCCAGAAACGGTTAAGTTGGTATGTTTTCCGAAGAAATCTTTTTTGAAATCGATGTTTCCTTCTTCATTTTTAGGAAGATTATCCAAAGGCAATGAAGTTACTTGGAACATTTCTCCCGCACCTTCAGCATCAGCTCCAGTGATAATTGGCGTGTTTACATAAACGAAACCTTTGTCTTGAAAATATTTGTGAACTGCATAAGACAATACTGAACGCACACGCATAATCGCACCAAAAGCATTTGTACGTACACGCAAGTGAGCGTTTTCACGTAAAAATTCTAAAGAGTGTTTTTTAGGCTGCATTGGGAATTTCTCAGCATCAGAATCTCCAAGTATTTCTAGTTTAGAAACCTGAATTTCATATTTCTGACCCGCACCTTTACTTTCGACCAAAGTTCCAATTACAGAAACTGCTGCTCCAGTGGTGATTCTTTTTAAAGTCTCTTCTGGTGTATTTTCAAAATCAACAACACATTGAATATTATTAATTGTAGAACCGTCATTTAAAGCGATGAACTGATTATTTCTAAAAGTTCTCACCCAACCTTTTGCATTCACTTCCTGTAACGTTGTCGTACTGTTTAATAAGTCTCTAACTTTTGTGTGTTTCATTTTTATATATAATTGATATTAAATAATATTCGTTTTGAACAACTGCAAATATAATCGATAATAATTAATTTTTGAAGCTGTTTCCTGCTATCCGCTATATCTTTTTCTTGCTAAAGGAGCAAGAAAAAGGATGTCGCTTCTATCAGGGCTAGGGCAATCGGTTTCAAAAGAAGCAATTTCTCTTGTTTTTGTCATTCCGAGGAACGAGGAATCACACTAGTAATTCCGTAAAGAAAGTCGCCAATCTTTGTCGATTTCCGAGTGCGATTCCTCGTTCCTCGGAATGACAAACTGTGCGTTAATAATCTTTGTCAAAGTTTTAAACTTTGACAAAGATTTATGTTTTTTAAATTCGTGTCAATTCGTGAAATTCGTTGCAAAAAATTACTTCTCTAAACTCTCCAATTCCTCTTTTCTCGTTTTCTTCTTTTCAAAAGTTAAAACCAATGAAGGTAATACAACCAAGTTAGCAAACATTGCAAAAACCAAAGTACAAGAAATTAATCCTCCTAAAGCAATAGTTCCGCTGAAGCTTGATAAAGTGAAAGTCGCAAAACCTAAAATTAAAACAACAGAAGTATAGAACGTACTTACTCCAGTTTCTCTTAAAGCGCTGAAAACAGATTTTTTTACTTTTCCTTTATTTTGAATCAAGTCATGTTTGTATTTCGCCATAAACTGAATTGCATTATCAACCGAGATTCCGAAAGCGATACTGAATACCAGAATTGTTGATGGTTTTAACGGAATTCCGAAATAACCCATTAATCCCGAAGTGATACAAAGCGGTAAAATATTCGTAATCAAAGAAGCTGCTACCATTTTGAACGAACGGAATAAATACAGCATCAAAATCGCAATTGTCAAAATCGCAAACAATAATGACTCGATTAAGTTGTGCGCCAAATAAGTTGTTCCTTTTTGGAAAACTAAAGCTTTTCCTGTAATTGTAACTTCATAACGGTCTTTCGGGAAAATCTCATCAATTTTTTTGCGCAATTTTCCTTCTACTTTTGCCATTTCATCCGTTCCAATATCTTTCATGAAAGTTGTAATTCTGGCATATTGTCCAGTTGAATCCACATACGCTTTCATTAAGTTTTCTTTGCTGTTTTTGGTTGCATTTTTAGCATAACCCAAAATAAAAGTCTGTTCCTGAGAAGTTGGCAATTGGTAATATTCAGGGTTTCCGTTGTAGAACGCCTGTTTTGCATATTTAACCAAGTTTACAACCGAAACAGGTTTTGCCAATTCTGGAATTTCAGAAATAGTATTCTGCAATTCATCCATTTTACGAATCGTCGAAGGCTTCATAACACCTTTTTTCTTTTTGGTGTCAATCATGATTTCAAGAGGCATTACACCGTTGAATTCTTTTTCGTAAAATAAAATATCTTTAAAGAAAGAAGCGCTTTTTGGCATTTCGCCAATTAAACTTCCTGAAACTTTCATTTGTCTAACTCCATTCAAACTCACAAGAAACAGAACAGCGTAAATGCAATAAACAATTGTTTTCTTGCCTTTAACTATAGCGGTAACCGTATTTAAAAGTGTCGAAATGTAAGTTTTGTCCAAATGATATAAGTGTTTTGCTTTTGGTAATGGCATAAAACTGTAAATAATCGGCACAATGAAAAGTGTCAAAGTATATACAGAAAGCACGTTGATAGAAGTTACCAATCCAAACTCAAAAAGTAATTCGTTTCCTGTAATCATCAAAGTTGCAAAACCAATTGCAGCCGTTAAATTGGTCATCAAAGTCGAAGATCCAATTTTTGAAATCACACGCTGTAATGCTTTTGCCTGATTGTTGTGCAGTTTAATTTCCTGCTGATATTTATTAATCAGGAAAATACAGTTAGTAATTCCGATTACGATAATTAGTGGCGGAATAATTGCTGTTAAAATCGTGATTTTATAACCAAACAATCCAAGAGTTCCAAACGACCAAGTTACGCCGACAATTAAAATACAAATCGAAATAAAAGTGGCTCTGAACGAACGGAAGAAGAAAAAGAAAATCAAAGAAACCGTCAATAAAGACGCTCCAATAAAAAGCCCGATTTCGCCTTTCATATTATCCGCATTGATTGTACGGATGTATGGCATTCCTGAAACTTTAAGATCGATTCCGGTTGTTTTTTCGAATTTATCGATTTTCGGAACTAAATCTTTTAAGATAAAAGTCTTTCTCTCAGCCGTGTTTACCAGCGCTTTGTTCATGTAGATTGCAGAACGAACACTTCCGCTTTCTTTGTTAAACAGCAAACCTTCGTAAAAAGGCAGATTGTGAAACAAATCATACTGAACACTTTTTAAATAATTAGCGTCAAGCGCTTTGCTTTCGTCAATAAATGGCGCTAAAACAAACTTTTGATTTACAGTATCTTTTTCAAGTTTCTTTAAATCATTCAAAGAAATAACCAAATCAACTTCTTTTGCTTTTTTCAAACCGTTCATTAATTCGGTCCAAGCCGCATAATTTTTTGGTGTAAAGAATTTAGGATCTTTGAAACCAATAACTATTAGGTTTCCTTCCTCGCCAAATTTGTCTAGGAATTTTTGATAATCTTTATTTGCAATATGATTTTTCGGAAGCAAGTTAGCTTCAGTATAAGTCATAGAAAGATTCTTCCACTGATAACCAAAGAAAATAGTTAAAGCAGAAAGTATAACCAGAATCGTAATTCTGTTTTTAAGTATGATTCGGGCTAATTTTTCCCAAAATCCAACTTGGACAGTGTTTTTCATAAAATCTTTAAAAATGGATGCAAATGTAGTGAAAAGTGCTCGAAATCATAAATATTCGAATCTATTTTACTTAACGTTAACACAAAATTGATAGTGCTATTTTTGTCATAATTTGCCTTGTTTTAGCTGTAAACCATAACGTTTTCTCATATTTGCAAATAATTTCGATTTTAAGAAAATTTAGATTAGATAATTTTCTTAACGAAAAAGCCTCATGCAGATTCAACAGATTGAATCGGATTCAGTAATTTTATTCGTGAATTTGACTTAAATATAAAACCACGCAAATGCAGCAAAACAATACAACTACTTTTATTTTTTTAGCAATTCTGTTGCTTTTAATTGTTATCATTTGTTTTATGATTTATCAATTGATGCAAACCAAAAAAGCTAAGGAAGATGCAGAAAAAAGTTTTTATGCCTTAGAATCAAAAGTCAACGATTTGCAATTGGAGAATTTGGAATCAAAACTGAATCCACATTTGTTTAAGAATATTCTAAATTCGATTCAGTCGCATGCGTATCAGACTTATTTTGCTTTAGATAAACTTGCAAATGTTTTGGATTATATTCTTTACGAAAGCAAAAAGAAGTTTGTAACGGCCAAAGAAGAAATTGATTTTGCAATGAATTTAATTGAAATCAATAAAATTAAAATTAGTCCGCTTTTTGAACTTAAAGTCAAAACCAATATCAATCAGGAAGATAAATTGTACGATCAGCCTTTGCTGGCGCCTTTAATTTCGATTGATTTAATTGAAAATGCTTTTAAACATGCTGATCTTCAGAGTGCAGATGCTTTTATTTCGGTAGTTTTTGAGTTTAAAAATAATGCTTTTTTTATGACGGTTTCCAATAAAATTTCCGATAAAAAAGTGTTGAAAAAGGAACGAAGCGGTTTTGGACACGCAACGCTTGAGCACCGTCTTCGCATCATTTATAAAAATAATTTTAAACTCGATAAGTTTATAGAAAACGATGTTTATATTGCTCATCTAAAAATTGATTTACTTGAATACAAAACTGAAATGCTTGCTTCTGGACGATGAGATTCCAGGATTAACGTATCTTAAAATGCTTTGCGAACAAATTCCAGAATTGGAAATCGTGAAAACATTTAATAATCCTGAAAAACTTTTGTCTGATATTCCTGAGTTAGATTTTGATCTGCTGATTTCGGATATTGAAATGCCCGGAATTGACGGGTTGCATCTGGCAGAAAAACTGCAGGACAAATTGGTGATTTTTTGTACGGCCTATAAAGAGTATGCGGCTGAAGCGTTTAATATAGATGCTGTAGATTATATTACAAAACCTGTAAAATTAGAACGTTTGCAAAAAGCCATTACAAAGGCTTTTGAGCGTTTTGAGAAATCAAATTCTGATAAAAAGTTTATACAGCTCAACACTGATAAAGGAAAAACGTTATTGTATTTTAATACAATTCAATACATAAAAACGGCTGCGAGCGATAGTCGCGATAAAACGGTTCTGCTTACTGATGGCAGTTTTTTGAATTTAAAAAATGTAAAATTCGACACGCTATTAAACGAATTGCCTGATGCTGATTTCTGCCGAATCAATAAAAAAGAAATTGTAGCGGTGAAGGCAATAAAGTTTTTTAATCATAATGAAATTGTGCTTCATCATTTGGAAGAAACTAATAAAAATACAGCTTTAATTTTAAGTGAAACGTATCGTTCTGATTTTTTGAAAAAGGTAAAATTATAACTTATTACAAAGTTTTTCCGACTTGTTACATACATTGAAAATTAGCAGGAAATTTGCTTTTTCACTTAAAACTCAGTTCTGATATTTGCTGCAATAAATCTAAAGAACGAGTTATGAATAACATTAAGAACTCTCTATTCTACGTAACAATTATTGGTGGTTTTACAGCGCTGATATATTGGGTAATTTCAAAAGGCGCCGCATTAGAAGTGGGGCGAAATATTGTAAAGAAAAGTGTTGAAAGCAACCATTGGAAAGACTTTCTTCATTCTATGGTCGACAACCTGCAGCATCCTTTGGCTATTTTATTGGCGCAGATTGTTACCATTATTTTAGTTGCACGTTTATTTGGATGGTTTTTTAGAAAAATAGGACAACCGTCTGTAATTGGCGAAATGATTGCGGGAATTGTGTTGGGGCCATCTTTGGTCGGAATGTATTTTCCGGAGTTTTCAGCGGCTTTATTTCCAAAAGAATCTTTAGGCAATCTACAGTTTTTAAGCCAAATTGGTTTAATCCTTTTTATGTTTGTTATCGGAATGGAATTGGATTTAAAAGTGCTGAAAAATAAGGCGCATGATGCAGTTGTCATTAGTCACGCTAGTATTGTAATTCCGTTTGCTTTAGGATTATCATTGGCATATTTTATTTACGAAATCTATGCTCCAATGGGAGTTGAATTTTCTTCTTTCGGATTGTTTATGGGTATTGCTATGAGTATCACAGCTTTTCCTGTTTTAGCTAGAATAGTTCAAGAACGTGGCATGCAGAAAACTAAACTCGGGACTATTGCCATTACTTGTGCCGCTGCAGACGATATTACGGCTTGGTGTATCTTGGCAGTTGTTATTGCCATTGTAAAAGCAGGTTCACTTTCAAGCTCATTGTATGTAATTGGAATGGCGATTTTGTATGTCATTATAATGCTTAAAATTGTTCGCCCATTCTTAAAAAGAGTAGGAGATTTGAATGCAACACGCGAAAGTTTGAACAAACCTGTTGTTGCGATTTTCTTTATTACGCTTTTAATTTCTGCTTATGCGTCAGAATTAATCGGAATTCACGCTTTGTTTGGGGCTTTTTTAGCGGGAGCAATTATGCCAGAAAACAACAAATTCAGAAACATATTTATTGAAAAAGTTGAAGACGTTTCGATTATTGTGCTATTGCCATTGTTTTTCGTATTTACAGGTTTACGTACCCAAATCGGATTATTGAATGATCCTGAATTATGGAAAATTACCGGTCTGATTATTTTAGTTGCCGTAGTTGGTAAATTCTTCGGAAGCGCATTGGCAGCAAAATTCATGGGGCAAAACTGGAAAGACAGTTTGTCAATCGGTGCTTTGATGAATACTAGAGGTCTGATGGAATTGGTGGTCTTGAATATTGGTTATGATCTAGGGGTATTGTCGACAGAGATTTTTACTATGATGGTCATTATGGCTTTGGTGACCACTTTTATGACAGGTCCGGCATTAGATTTTATCGGATTTATTTTTAAAGATAAAACTACGGCAGTTCCAGAAGAAATTGGAACTAAAAGCAAGTATAAAATTCTGCTTGCGTTTGCAACTCCAGAAAAGGGAAAAAAATTGCTTCAAATTGCCAATAGCTTAGTTAAAAAACAAGGAGACAATTCTATTGTAACGGCAATGCATTTGTCGTTGAGTACCGAAGTGCATTCTTTTGATATTAAAGAACACGAACGCAAGATGCTGGTTCCTGTAATTGAGGAGTCGCAACGTTTGAATCAGAATGTGGTGAGTTTGTTTAAAGTTTCTAATGATATTGATTCGGATATTATTGATACTGCAAATCAAGGAGAATATGATTTACTGCTGATTGGTTTAGGGCAATCTATTTTTGACGGAACGCTGCTTGGAAAAATTCTTGGGTTTACAACCAGAATTGTAAATCCAGACCGTTTGATTGATAAGTTTACAGGAAAAGAAGGATTGTTTGAGAATTCTCCATTTGATGAAAGAACACGACATATTATTGCTAAAGCAAAAATGCCAGTTGGAATTTTCATCGAAAAAAATCTAGAAGAGGTTAATCAAGTTTTGATACCTGTTTTTAATAAAGAAGATGCTTTTTTAATTGATTATGCTAAAAAACTAATCAATAACAACGGTTCTCAGATTACCGTTTTAGATGCCGGCGGAGAAGTGAAAAATACAAGAGAAATTCAAGAAACCATACGTTCTATTGAACAGATTGCACCAAATCATATCATGATTATGCACGACAGAACATTGAAGAAAGAATTTTTAGAAAGTCAGGACTTGATGATTATCAGTCTAGAAAGTTGGAAAAAACTAATAGAATCTCAAAGTATTTGGCTTAATAATTCGCCGTCAGTTTTGATTCTTAAGCCATAATTTTTTTGAAATACCAAAATTTTAAAATCCCAAATTCCAATTTTACTTATTGGAGTTTGGGATTTTTTTTTAGCCACGAATTCACGAATTTTAATGAATTTCTTTACGCTGTACTTGTCGATAAATCGCACAAATTTACGCAGATTGCTAACGGAAATTCGTGAAATTCATCGGTAAAATTTTTGTAAAGTTTTAGTGGGTAAATTTGTGAATTCGTGGCGAAAAAAAATGAATTTTAAAATTAAAGTCCCAGGTCAAGAACATAAGAAATCTTAACTGCAATATTATCCTCAAATCTCATTAACTGATTTGGTCCGTAACGATAGAATCCGCCCAAACCAAAACCTTTAAAGATTCGGTTCAATTCTAATCCCGATTCAAAATAACCTTTGTCAAGCGTTTTGTATGCTGGACCAACATGCTGTTCTGGTTTTTCCATGTTTCCCCAAGCCATTCTAGTAACTAAAACCAGTGACGGGCGAACTTGTTTCATAATTTTGATTCGGTCAAAACCATGTTTAATTTGAAACATTAAATATTGGCTCGAGAAGAACTCGTTAAAAAACATGGTTTCAAAAGCATTTCTTCCCGCAAAAGTGATACGCTGAACAACAGTTTCTTTTGTTAAGTTGTTTGGTGCTGTATTGTACAAATGCGTAATAGGCACATCTCCCATTGCCAAACCTCCCTGTAAAAGTAAACTTGTTTTCTGACGGTTTAGGTACTGTTTTTCGTATTCGGCCTTAAAATCTATTTTGCTAAAAGTAAAATCATTGTCAAAAACATTTGGCAAAGATTGTGTGTATTGGAAAGTAAACCTCGGAAATTTTTTGTCGCTTTCAGTTCTTCCAGTTGAAGTTTGCATATAATTGCTAAATGGCGCCCAAACAATAGAAAGCATTGCTGTGGTCATGGTATAATTAGAATACAGTTTTCCGTTTAGGTTATAGAGATAATCAAATTTTGGTTCAATATAATTTCTTGAAAGTTCTAAAACAGCCTCAGTTTTCGGAATAAATTTGGTTTGAATATTGGTACGCCATCCTATATACTCGTAAAAGGTGCTAATGTTTATTGGGCGCGGATCATAAATTTTAAAAACACGTTTGTCAACAGAAAAAACAGTACTTGCAATTTCTCGCACATCGTCAGTATAATAGCCATTAATCCAAGTATTGGTATGTTTATCTAATAAAACGCCACCTCCGACGCTATATTTAAAAACACCATCTTTTGTTCCATAAGCGCCGTAGCCTTCAACTCGGAAATACTTAGACAAACGGTCATTTGTAATACCTCCCACACCAAGACGAAAGCCTTCATAATTGTTATAACTTATAATCTTTTTCAAATCTAAATCGACAGGGCCAATCGGATAGAAACCATTAATAATTTTTCGACCAATTCCTAAACGTTTTTCAATTCTATTTCGAACCGAAAGGCTGTCGAGCAATAAATAGGTTTTTTGGCTTTTTTGATCGAGATTTTCTTTTCGATAAGCTTCCCAGAAACTTTCAGGTTTTTTGGCCGCATCGTCTTTGATTTCGATATAAAGCGAAGGATTTTTTATTGGAGTGTCGGTATTTACACGAACATCAAAACTATTGCTTTCAGAAAGCAGATAGGTGAAATCTGAAGCTACTTTTTTTCTGCGTTCGTAATTATCTTCAACATCTCCGTCAAATTGAATCGTACCACCAAGAATACGAATATCGTCGTCATTTTTTCCTTTTACGATTTTAAAAGTGGTATTGCTCTGAAACCAGATTTTTTCTTTCGGAATATATTCAAATTCATGGATGCCGCTAATGTCCAAAACGCCTTTAATTCGCATTACCGCTTTCGCGACAGCGTAATTTTCTTTATCAATATATAAAACCCCTTCCAGTCCAGAAGCTCTGTGTTTTGATTTGTTTTTAAAATAAATCATATACGCATCTCGGCCTCTAATGGTAACCGTATCTAACAGTTTGTAATTATAGCTTGAAGGAGCATTTTTGGAAATCGGATTTTCGTACTTGGTTTCGAACAATTCGTATTTTGGATCGTAAATCGAAATAGATTGGAGGTTGAAGGCCAGAACTTCATAAATCGGTTGTTTGAAACCAGCAATTTTTGTGCCTAGAACCGTTTCCTTTAATTTGTTATTTCCAAACTGATATTGAGAAACTTTTTCAGTTTGAAATAAATGCTGTTTGCTTACAATTTCTTTAAACTTATAATCAGAAGAATCAATGTTTATGATTCTTTTGTTTAAGTCTTTATAAGCGGCTGTTGTGTCAATACGGCCGTCAATCGAATCTGGATTGGCGGTTACGATAAGTTTGTTATAGGTTTTATATTCAAAATTATTGAGTTTCTTCTGCGGATCGTTTGTTGCCTTATTGGCAATAACTTTTTTTATTATGGTAAGAGCAGGATTTTCATTTGATACCACAACTTCTTTTAAATCATCAGTCTGCTGTAAAAGCGAAATCGAATAAAAGGTTTTGCTGTTGATTAAAGCAATAGTTTTGGATTGAAAGCCTATATAAGATACCGTAAGCGATGTCGCAGAGGAACTGATTTTAAAAATAAATTTTCCGTCAACATCTGTAATTGTGTTATTGTTTTCTGAGGTGGTAATGGTGGCAAACGGAAGAGGTTTGTTGTTTGAATCGGTTACGATTCCGTTTATTTGAATTTGCGCCTGAAGAGTAAGCGTAAAAAACAAAGTCAAAAAACAAAATAGCTTCATACAGAATGATATAGTTTCAAAAACGAAAAGAAATTAATTTTCGTATGCAAAAATAGCAATAAAAAAATCCGTCTAGTGCAATAAACCAGACGGATTTTTTATTTTATAATCAAAACTTACTTATACTTTCATGATTTCAGCTTCTTTTGCAGCCAATAACTCATCAATTTTTTTAATGTAAGCATTTGTCAAGTTCTGAACTTCTTCTTCTGCAGATTTACAGATGTCTTCTGAAGTTCCTTCTTTTTCCAATTTTTTGATATCAGTATTAGCATCTTTACGAGAATTGCGGATACCAATTTTAGCATCTTCAGCTTCAGCTTTTGCTTGTTTCGCTAAATCACGGCGACGCTCTTCTGTCAAAGGCGGTACGCTGATGATGATAACGTCTCCATTATTCATTGGGTTAAAACCAATGTTAGCGACTAAGATTGCTTTTTCAATAACAGAAAGCATATTTTTTTCAAATGGCTGTAATGTAATTGTTCTAGCATCTGGAACGCTGATTTTAGATACTTGAGAAAGTGGTGTAGAAGAACCATAATAATCTACAAAAACACCTCCAAGCATAGCTGGAGAAGCTTTTCCTGCACGAATATTAAGAAATTCTTTCTCTAAGTGTGCAATAGTACCATTCATTGATTCCTCAGTACTTTCTAAAATAAAGTCTATTTCTTCAGTCATTGTTTTTTAGTTTTCAGTTTTCATTCTCAGTTTTCAGTTTAAGTCTTATTGTGCGACTGTAAAACTGTTACTGATGACTATATATTTACTACAGTTCCGATGTTTTCGCCTTCGCAGATTTTCAAAAGGTTTCCGATTTTATTCATATCAAAAACAACGATTGGCAATTTGTTTTCTTGGCTTAATGTAAATGCAGTGGTATCCATTACATTTAATCCTTTTTTGATTACATCGTCAAACGAAATAAAATCAAATTTTACTGCCGACGCATTTTTTTCTGGATCAGAGTCGTAAACTCCATCAACGCGAGTTCCTTTTAGAATAACATCAGCATTAATTTCGATACCTCTTAAAACTGCTGCAGTATCAGTTGTAAAATATGGATTTCCAGTTCCGGCTCCAAAAATTACAATTCTGCCTTTTTCTAGGTGGCGGTCAGCTCTTCTTTTGATATATGGTTCTGCAATAGATTCCATTTTCAAAGCCGTCTGCAGACGCGTTTTCATTCCTTTATCTTCAAGAGCGCCTTGCAAAGCCATTCCGTTTATAACAGTTGCAAGCATTCCCATATAATCTCCTTGCACCCTGTCCATTCCTGAGCTTGCTCCGGCAACGCCTCTAAAAATATTTCCTCCTCCAATAACAATAGCAATTTCTACTCCTTTATCGTGAATCTGCTTGATTTCATCTGCATATTCGCCTAATCTTTTCGGGTCAATACCGTATTGTAAATCACCCATTAGGGCTTCGCCGCTAAGTTTAAGAAGAATTCTTTTATATTTCATGTGTGTGTTGCGTTAATTTGTGCAAATATAGACATATTCTGATTTTTAAAAATAATGTTTGCAAAAAATTAATTCTTGCTTCAATTTTAGCCATTTAAAGCCTTAAAAAGGGAATTTGTTCTAAAGGATCTGTTTTTACCGCAAAGTACGCTAAGAATTTTTATATAAATAAAACTGCAATTTGTAAAGTTCGCAAAGCTTAGCATTTAAAATGCTTTGCGCTCATTGCATTAAATGTACATTTAAAAGCTATACAATTATTGTTGGATAAAATTTAAAAGGAATATTAAATGTGACAAATGTCATTTTCTCCGTCTTCCTAAATTTTGTATTTTTATTGTATCCTAAAAATGAAATAAATATGAAAAGCATCGTAGCCAAAGCACTGTTCAATAGTCATTCTTATGCTGAATACAGAAAAATCGTAACCGATTTATTAACCGAAGGAAAATCAACAGGAAACGAACAATCTGAAAGTCTTACCAATTATTCCAAATTAAATGAAGCCAGAATGAACAGGCTTGAAAAAACGATCACTATTTCAGATGCTATTGCAGAGAAACTTCAAAACTTAGATAATCATTATATCTGGTTGGTGCTTTCAGAAGGTTGGTGTGGAGATGCGGCGCAAATTCTTCCAATTTTAAACAAAATGGCTTTGGCTTCTAATAAAAGAATCGATTTGAGAATTGCATTGCGCGATGAAAATGACGATTTAATGAGCCATTATTTAACCAACGGCGGAAGAGCAATTCCAAAAGTAATCGTGATTTGTAAAGAAGCAGGAATTGTGCGTGCCGATTGGGGGCCAAGACCAAAAGGAGCAACCGAATTAATGGAAAAGCATAAAAGAGAAGTTGGCGCTATCGACGAAAAAATAAAAACAGATCTTCAATTATGGTATTTAGCAGATAAAGGAATTTCTGTTCAAGAAGAATTGGTCGAAATCATGGAAAAGATCAAATATAATCGCCTTTAATCGGATTAATATGTTGATAAACAGTATTCTTGGTTGATAAAATTATCTTAAAGTCTTTTTGGCTTCAATAGAATTTCGTAACTTAGTGAAGCTTACCCACTTCTATTATAACTTTCAGATTTACTCTTTTTATTGGTGTTTATTTAATGTTTAACAATTAAAAAATACACTATTATGAAAAAGTTATTCGAAAGGTTTTATGATTTCTTTTCTAAATTTTTGTTTGGAGGGAAAAATGTGCCTCACTATTAAATCGAGATGAATATGGAATAAAATTACTTTTCTTTAGAGCTTGGCACATTACTTTTCAAACAATGTAATGTGCTTTTTTATTTTTAGCTATTAAAAACTTTCTTCAAACAAAGTAATGTCAATCGCATTTTTTACATTGTAATCACCAATTTTTGTTCGGCGTAAAACAGTTAAATGCGAACCTGAATTCATGGCTTTTCCAAAATCGTAAGCAAGAGAACGAATGTAAGTTCCTTTAGAACAAACTACTCTAAAATCGACTTCTGGTAATGCAATTCTCGTGATTTCAAATTCGTGAATAGTAGTTTTTCTGCTTTCAATTTCTATTGATTCTCCCGCACGCGCATGTTCATATAGACGAACACCATCTTTTTTAATGGCAGAAAAGATTGGTGGTTTTTGGTCGATTTCGCCTAAAAATTGCTTTACAGTTTCATGAATCAAATCTTCATTGATATGGTCTGTTGGAAAAGTCTGATCGATTTCAGTTTCCAAATCATACGATGGAGTAGTAGCGCCGATATAAAACGTTCCGGTATATTCTTTTGCTTGACCTTGAAGTTCAGAAATCTTTTTAGTGAATTTTCCAGTGCAGATCAATAAAAGACCTGTTGCCAAAGGATCTAAAGTTCCTGCATGGCCAATTTTGAACTTTTTAGGAAGTCCGACTTTATTAATTAAAAGGTATTTTAATTTATTGACAGCTTGAAATGAACTCCATTTTAATGGTTTGTCAATCAATAAAACTTGTCCTTCTAAATATTCTTCAGGTGTCATTATATAATCGTAAGCGGATGAATGAAAAAGTGAATCAATAATAAAATGATTCCGGCAATGATTCGGTAATAACCAAAAACTTTGAATCCGTTTTTAGTCAAAAATCCGATGAAAGTTTTTATGGCTAATAATGCTACAGCAAAAGCAACGATGTTTCCAATAACCAACATGTTAACTTGGTCGTGAGACAATTCAAAACCTGCTTTGTAATAGTCATAACATTTTTTTGCAGTTGCTCCTAACATAGTTGGAACCGCTAAGAAAAATGAAAATTCTGCTGCAGAAGTTCTAGTCAGTTTTTGAGCCATACCTCCAACAATACTTGCGCCGCTTCGAGAAACTCCAGGAATCATGGCAAGACATTGGAATAAACCAATTTTTAAAGCTTTGGCATATGTAATTTCAGTTGAAACTTCTGGATCATTTGGTTTGTTAAACCATTCGTCTACTTTCAATAAAACTAAACCTCCAATTAGAAGTGAAATTGCAACTGTAACGGGGTTTTCTAGTAAGCCATCAATAAAATCGCTTAATAATAATCCTAAAACAGCTGCAGGAATAAAAGCAACTAAAAGTTTAAAATAGAAATCAAAGGTTTGAAAGAAACGTTTGAAGTATAAAATTACAACCGAAAGTATAGCGCCAAGCTGAATTACAATGGTAAAAAGTTTAGTGAAATCGTCATGTGCGATTCCGAAAAAAGAAGAAGCAATAATCATATGTCCTGTAGAAGAAACAGGCAAAAATTCTGTAATTCCTTCAATAATGGCAAGAACAATAGCTTGTAATGTGTTCATGTAGTTGAGATTGTTAGATTTTAGACTTCTTAGACTTCTTAGATTTAAAAAGATTAATTTAATAATCTAAAGATCTAAGAAGTCTAAGCTGTCTAAGAAAGTCTATTTAGATTTTTTGAAGATAGAATAAATCGTGATGCCAAAACCGATAAGAACAGTTGTTGGTGCTAAACGAATACGTCTAAAGCTGAAAATGTCTTCATTAAAAACATTTGGATCTTTACTTCCTCCGCCAGACATTAAAATAAATCCAAGTGCTATAACCGCAATTCCGATTAATAAGATTTTGTAATTAATGGCATCAAAAAGGAATTCCTGTTTTTGAACTTGTTGTTCTTCTTTATTTTTATTGTTTTTCATTTTTATGTGTTTGTCAGCCTGAGCGAAATCGAAGGCATATTTTTTAAATCTAAAATCTGCAATCTAAAATCTGCAATCAAAAATTAATAAAGATCGTCAGTTCTTAAATTCAAGAAACGCTGTGTTGCAAAATGTGTGCTTACCCAAGTAATTAAAACTCCTAATCCGAAAACAGCAACCAAAACCAAACCAGTTAAAGCTTTGTCTTCGAGAATTCCTAAACCAGGGAAATTAGTGTCTACATATAGTAATAGTGAGATTAAAGCAATAATTGCCAGACCAGCACCAAGCATTCCTAATTTTACGCTTCGCATTACAAAAGGTTTTCGGATAAATGCTTTTGTCGCACCAACCATTTGCATGGTTTTGATAATAAAACGATTTGAATGTATGGACAAACGCAATGAACTATTGATTAGCAAAACGGCAATTACTGTCAAGAAACCGCTAATAATCAGGATCCACATACTTACTTTTCTGATATTGTCATTTACAAGATTTACCAATTGTTTGTCGTAAACAATATCTGAAATCATAGCATTTTTGCGAAAGTTGCTTTCAATCTTAACGATACTGTCTCTTTCTACATAGTCTGCTTTTAAGTGAATGTCGTATGAATTCAATAACGGATTTTCTCCCAAAAAGGTTAAAAAGTCTTCTCCGATAATATCAGTATGTTCTTTTGCCGCTTTTTCTTTCGTTACATAAACAAAAGATTTAGCAAAAGGTGCTCTTTTAAGTTCGGTATTAAATTCTTTGATAATACTATCATTCGCTTCATTTTTGAAGAAAACCGTCATGGCGATTTTTTCTTTAAAATCGTCTGCCAATTGTTTAGAATTAATAATGAATAATCCCAGTACTCCCAATAGGAATAAAACCAAGAATACACTTAATACTACCGAAAAATAAGAGGAAATTAACCTGCGCTTTTGAAATTTATCAAAGTTAGAACTCATACTGTGCTTAAATTATGTGGTAAAAATAATAAACAATTTCTTTATTTAAAGTTAATAACAAACTTTTATACTTAAAAGTACGATTTAAATCTAGAATAAAAGTTTTTATTTCGTGCAAAGTCTTGCATGAAAAATTAACACATAGGACGCAAAGTCTTGCGTGAGGTCCGTAAGTTAGAAAGTTGCCAGAGATTAAAAATGATTTTTAAATCTTTGTAAATCCTTTAATCTGTGGCAAAAATAAATTAAGTACGTATTTCTAATGGTAATATTGCGTGTTTTTACTTAACCCTATATAAGTAATTTATTATTTTATTTGTTTGTCACCGAAATAGCTTTGCTACAATCCGCAATAAATGTAAATTTGCGGCTAAATTAATTTAGTGAAAAGCTTAGAACCTTAGTAACTTAGAATCTTAGTCACTTAGAAATGAAGTACAATCCAAACGAAATTGAAGCCAAATGGCAAAAATATTGGGCAGAAAATCAAACTTTTGCAGCAAAAAACAACTCTGAAAAGCCGAAACATTATGTTCTCGACATGTTTCCTTATCCGTCTGGAGCAGGATTACACGTTGGGCACCCACTGGGCTATATTGCTTCAGATGTGTATTCTCGTTTCAAAAGACATCAAGGATTCAATGTTTTGCATCCAATGGGGTATGATAGTTTCGGATTACCTGCAGAACAATATGCAATTCAGACAGGGCAACGCCCAGAAGATACTACACGTGTAAACATTGACGGTGGTGTTGACAAAGAAGGAAAACAAATTGCTGGATACAGAAAACAATTAGACAAAATCGGATTCTCATTTGACTGGGCGCGTGAAGTGCGTACCTCAAATCCGGATTACTATAAACATACACAATGGATTTTTATCCAATTGTTTAATTCTTGGTATTGCAGAAAACAAGGAAAAGCATTTGATATTTCAGAGCTTGTGACTGTTTTTGAAGAAAGCGGAAATGCATTAGTAGAAGCAGTTTGCGATGATAACGTAGCAATTTTTACGGCTGATGAATGGAATTCTTATTCTGCAGATCAAAAAGAGAAAATCCTTTTACAATATAGATTAACCTATTTGGCAGAAACCGAAGTAAACTGGTGTCCAGGCTTAGGTACTGTTTTGGCAAATGACGAAATTGTAAACGGAGTTTCTGAACGTGGAGGCTTTCCTGTTATAAGAAAAAAAATGACACAATGGAGCATGCGAATTTCTGCTTATGCCGAACGCTTGCTTGAAGGCTTAAATGATATTGATTGGAGTGAGTCTATCAAAGAATCTCAAAGAAACTGGATTGGAAAATCAGTAGGAGCATTGGTAACTTTTAATGTGAAAGATCACAATGAAGTAATCGAGGTTTTTACGACAAGACCTGATACAATTTTCGGAGTAACTTTTATGACTTTGGCCCCAGAACATGATTTGGTTGCTAAAATTACAACTCCAGAACAAAAAGCAGAAGTTGAAGCCTATATTGAAAAAACAGCGAAACGTTCCGAGCGTGAGCGTATGGCTGATGTAAAAACGATTTCTGGAGTATTTACAGGAGCGTATGCTGAACATCCGTTTACAAAAGAACCAATTCCAGTTTGGATTGGTGATTATGTTTTGGCTGGTTACGGAACTGGTGCTGTTATGGCGGTTCCTTGCGGAGACGAAAGAGATTACGCATTTGCAAATTTCTTTAAAGGCCAGAAAGGAATGCCTGAAATCAAAAATATCTTCGCAAATGTTGATATTTCTGAAGCGGCGTATGGATCAAAAGATAACGTTGAAATCGCAAATTCTGATTTCTTAAACGGATTAAATTATAAAGAAGGAACTAAAAAAGCAATTGCAAAATTAGAAGAAATCGGTCAGGGAACGGGTAAAACAAATTACCGTTTGCGTGATGCAGTTTTCTCTCGTCAGCGCTATTGGGGTGAGCCATTCCCAGTTTATTATGTGAATGGTCTTCCAAAAATGATTGAGACTCAGCATTTGCCAATTATCCTTCCAGAAGTAGAAAAGTATTTACCAACTGAAGACGGTTTGCCTCCATTAGGAAATGCTGCGGTTTGGGCTTGGGATACTAAACAAAACAAAGTTGTCAATACAGATTTAGTTGACAATGTTTCGATTTTTCCTTTAGAATTGAATACCATGCCAGGTTGGGCAGGAAGTTCATGGTATTGGATGCGTTATATGGATGCGCACAATGAAAATGAATTTGCGTCTAAAGAAGCTTTGGCTTACTGGGAAAATGTAGATTTATACATTGGAGGAAGTGAGCACGCAACAGGTCACTTGTTGTATTCTCGTTTCTGGAATAAATTCTTAAAAGACAAAGGTTTTGCTCCAACTGAAGAACCATTTAAAAAACTGATCAATCAGGGAATGATTTTGGGAACTAGTGCTTTTGTTTATAGAGTAGACAATATTATAGTGCAAGAAAAAGGGATAGATGTAAAAGAAATTGAACCAGTAATTGTTTATGAGGGAATTCATTTTAAATATAAAAATTCGGAAGTTTTTGAAGATGTAAATGTAACTTCTCATACTTATAAAGCAGATTCGATAGTTTTAATTTCTAAAAAGAAGTACGAGAATTTAGCTTCGGATTTAAATGATTATTTTTATAAACTTAATAGAGCTCATTGGGTAAGTGGTACTAATACTTCACAATTGCATGCTGATGTTTCAATGGTTAATTCTTCCGATGAATTAGATGTTGAAAAATTCAAATCTTGGAGAGAAGATTATGCTGATGCAGAATTTATTTTAGATGATAACGGAAAATACATTGTAGGCCGTGAAGTCGAAAAAATGTCGAAATCGAAGTACAACGTAGTTACTCCAGATGATATCTGCGCAGAATACGGAGCTGATACATTGCGTTTGTACGAAATGTTCTTAGGGCCTTTAGAACAAGCAAAACCTTGGAATACTGCTGGAATTTCTGGAGTATTTGGTTTCTTGAAAAAATTATGGAAATTGTACTTTGATGAGAATGGATTAATCGTAAACAACGACGAACCAACAAAAGACAATTTGAAATCATTGCATAAAACCATCAAAAAAGTAGCAGAAGATATTGAGAATTTCTCTTTCAATACTTCGGTTTCTCAGTTTATGATTTGTGTAAATGAATTGTCTTCTCAAAATTGTCATTCAAGAGCAATTTTAGAGCCGTTGGCTATTTTGGTTTCGCCTTATGCGCCGCATATTGCAGAAGAATTATGGTTACAGTTAGGACATACAACTTCAATTTCTGAAGTTTCGTTCCCAATTTTTGAGGAAAAACATTTAATTGAAACTAACAAAGAATATCCAGTTTCGTTCAACGGAAAAATGCGTTTCACAATCGAATTGCCTTTGGATTTAACCAAAGAACAAATCGAAGAAATCGTATTGAAAGACGAAAGAACTCAAAAACACTTGGACGGAAGAACGCCAAACAAAGTGATTATCGTTCCTGGAAAAATTATCAATTTGGTAGGATAGCCAAATTAATTTTCAATATAAAAATCCTAAATTCCAATTTTACGATTGGAGTTTGGGATTTTTTTTGTGCTTATTTTTTTGCCACGAATTACACGAATTTTCACGAATTGATTTGTACAATCTGAAGCAGAATAAAGCAAAGAAACTCCTTAATCTTGTCATTTCGACGAAGGAGAAATCTTCGTAAGTAACTCCGTTCCAATAAGCCAATCTTTGTAGAGCTACTCGCGAAGATTTCTCCTTCGTCGAAATGACAATATTGTGGAAAAAACTTTGCGACCTTGTGCCGTTGCGAGCAAAAAATCTAGCGTTCCTTCCGAAAAATCTTCGCGCACTTTGCGGTTAAAAACCCGTACCAACATTGGAGTTTGGTCCCGATAGCTGTCGGGATTCATTAAAAATTTAAAAACTTTTGTAACATTTTAATAGTTGTCGTATCAAAAGCATGGATCCGATTTAATTAACAACTTAAAACTATTACAAATGAAAAAGTATATCATCTTAATTATCGCATTCTTATTCTCAGCATTATGTCTAAATGTTTTTGCACAAACAAAACAATATCCTTTTGAAGTAATTAAAACTGGTAAAGGAAAACAATCTATAATCTTCATTCCGGGATTTGCTTCTTCTGGCGAAGTTTGGAAAGACACTAAAATCGCATTCGAAAAAGACTTCACTTGCTATACACTTACAATGTCGGGTTTCGCTGGAATACAACCACAGCCGAATCCATCATTTGAAAACTGGAAAAACGAAATCGCTGCTTATATAAAAGACAATAAAATCGAAAAGCCAATCTTAATTGGTCATAGTATGGGCGGAGGATTGGCACTTGCCATTGCAGCCGATTATCCAGAATTGATAGGAAAAATTGTTGTTGTCGATGCGCTTCCGTGTCTGGCGGCTTTGAGCGATCCTTCTTTTAAATCAAAAGAAAATAATGATTGTTCGCCAATGGTAGCTCAAATGACGGGAATGAACGAAACTCAATTTTACGATATGCAGAAACAAATGATGCCGAGACTTCTGCAAGATCAATCTAAATTGGAGATGGTTATTGGCTGGAGCGTAAAATCGGACCGAAATACTTTTGGGCAAATATATTGTGACTTTTACAATACCGATTTAAGAGCGAAAATCGCACAGGTAAAATGTCCGTCTTTAGTTTTATTAGAATCTTATTTTATAAATTTAAAACCCGCAATTGAAACACAATATGCAAATTTGAAAACAGCTAATTTTAAGTACGCTAACAAAGGGCTTCATTTTATTATGTACGACGATACCGCTTGGTACATGGAGCAGTTAAACAATTTTATAAAAGCATAAGATGGAATTCGAACAAATATATAAAACCTATTGGGATCGAATTTTCAGGCTTTGCATGGGTTTCGTAAACGATTATGACGCCGCTCAGGATTTGGCTCAGGAAACTTTTATAATTGTCTGGCAGAAATTGGAAACGTTTAGAAATGAATCTTCTATTGGAACCTGGATTTTTAGAATTGCTTCCAACAATTGTCTGAGACAGATAGAAAAGCAAAAACGTTTTCCGAAATCTGAACTTCCTGTTCATCTTTCAGAAGAAAAACTAACCTCAATAGAACCTCAGATTCAATTCTTGTATAAATGTATCGCTGAGCTTCCAGAAACCGATCGTATTATAATTTCGTTAGAGTTAGAAGATATCAAACAAAATGAAATTGCTAAAATTGTAGGTCTTTCTGAAGCAAATGTTAGAGTGAAAATTCATAGAATTAAAGAAAAACTGACTCAAAAATTTAAAGAAAATGGACAACGATAATAATATAGATTTTAAAGATTTATGGAAAAAACAATCCGTAAGTCAGCCAGATATAACCGATTTGCTGGCACGAATAAATAAGTTTAAAAAAACTGGACTGCGTTGTTTATGGCTTACGAACACTCTGCTTTTAGGAACCAGCGCTTTCATTGCTTTTGTTTGGTTTTATTATCAGCCGCAATTTATTTCGACTAAAATCGGAATTGTTTTGGTGATTTTGGCAATGGTGATTTATTTAATGGTCTACAACAAATTATTAGGCAATTATAAAAATATAGAAGCAAATCAAACCAATCAGGAGTATTTGCAAAATTTGATTGTAATTAAAAAGAAACAAAACTTCATGCAGACGAAATTGATGGCTTTGTATTTTGTTTTGCTAACTATTGGAATTTGTTTGTATATGTATGAATATGCAAGTAGGATGACAGCTTGGATGGCTATTTTAACTTATGGAATTACATTGTTATGGATGTTGTTTAATTGGTTGTATATCCATCCAAAACAAACCAAAAAACAACAAGAAAAAATTAATAGTCTGATTGAAAAATTTGAAGAAGTTAATCATCAGTTGGAATCATAAAAAAAAGAAAGCTTCGCAATTGCGAAGCTTTCTTTTACCAAAAACAAAAATCTAAAATTTTAAAGTAAGATTTATCTGGGAAAAATATATGTTTTAGGATGTACAACAATGATTCCTTCACTATCTGCTTTTCCTGTTAACTCAGAAACTACTTTTCCTCCCACATAAACTTTTGCTGTCACAGTTTGTCCAGCAACTCCTCCGTAACCGCTTGTGTGCACTAACGCACCCTCAGAATCTGCATCGGCAGTAAATTCTTTAGTCCATGGTAATGAAGGAACATCTTCGATAAGCGGAGCACCACTTTTTTCCATATAGGTTACATCAAGTTGTCCAGTATAATTACCAGTGATTTCATATTTTACATCTCTTGATGCTGGAGCTGAGTTGTTATCGTCGTTATCACTGCTGCAAGAAACTGCTGTAAAAGCAAGAGTCATTACGATTGCTAAGGTTTTCAAAATTGATTTCATAATATATTCTTTTAATTAATAATCTGATTCATAACAAAATTAGACCCTTACTTACGGGACGGCAATACCTGATAAAGTGTATTTTTTTTTACCTGATATCAGGTAAAAGCAATCAATTTCTTTTCGAAAGTCATTAAGCTTTAATAACTTTGGGTAAATGCCACATTTATGAAGAAACTCTACGCCTTTTTATTTTTTTTATTTTTTAGTGCAATTTCCAATTCACAAGTAATTCTTTCATTAGATGATGATACTGTTTATATTGACAGTATTGTTAAAATCACAAAAAATACAAAGTTAGACAGTGTCAAAAGTTTGAATAGTTTTAGATTATCAAAACTGTTTTTAATGGCGCAGGATGCTGAAAAATCTAAAGAATATCTTGAACAAGCCAATAAGCTTAAAGCTAAATTTCCTTTTCTAAAAGACGCCTCTATTTTTTATAACGCCTATAGTTTTATAGAAAAAGGCGATTTGGAAGGTTTTGAAAAAGCTTTGCTCGAAGCCAATACAAAACTGAAAAAATACCGAAATAAAGAAGCCTATAAACTTCGTGCCGTAATACTTCAGAATTATGGGATAATGCAGCAGCGTAAGAATAATGAAAACGCTTATATGAAACTGCTGGTAAATGAGGCGATTCCGATTGCTAAAAGAAGTGGAGATTATGAATTGATCAGTGCATTAAACAAAGCAGTCGCGATTATTTTTATGAATAATAATGAACGCGAAAAAGCAGCAGAATATCTAGATCAAGCTCAGAAATATATTGAAAGTGCTACTAAGAAATCGGCAACATTAGCAGAGTCTAAGATGGAAACGTATATTATAAATGCTGAGAATCTAGTTGAACTGAAACATTTTTACGACGCCAAAGAAATTTTGGACAAAGCTTATGCAACTTTAGAAAAATACCCAACATCAAACTTAAATGATTCTTATTTTTATTCGGAAGGGATTTATTATGCCAAGCAAAATAAGCACAATGAAGCATTGGTAAGTTTTGAAAAAGGGATAAAATCGGCAGAAAGCCATCAGAATGCCATTGCAGTAAACCGATTAAAATTTGCAGAATATGAAGTGCTTTTCAAACTAAAAAATTATGATAAAGCCAAAAGCAATTTGGAATATTTGATAGAGAAAACGCCTTTTATTGTCGATAAGAAGAATTATTACAAAGAGCTATCTAAGGTGTATAATGCGACTAAAGAATATCCGAAAGCGTATTATTATTCGAATAAATACAATATAATAAATGATAGTTTAAACGATGCGAAACTGAAAAGCGAAATTGTAGAGCTTGAAGCGAAGTATAAAAAAGCGGAAAGTGAAAAGAAAATTGGTCTGCTGCAGTCGGAAAATGAAAAAGCGGTTTTGCAGGTCAATAACAACCGTTTGAATATGCTGCTTTTTGCGGTGCTTTCGTTTGTTTTGTTTTTGGCAGTTTTGTTTTTATGGAGCTGGAATAATTATCAGAAAAAAATAAGTTTCCAAAAAGAAGTTAATCACAAACAAGAACTGGAAGCATTAGAAAATCAACAGAAATTATCGGTTTCGAATGCTTTGATTGAAGGGGAAGAAATTGAAAGGAAAAGAATTGCAAGAGATCTACATGACGGGCTCGGAAGTATGCTTTCGGGGCTTAAAATGCATTTGAATCTTGCCGATCGCGAGAATAAAGAAAATGCTCCGAATATTAATGGTTTATTGAATGATTCGATCAAAGAACTTCGTAATATCTCTCAGAATTTAATGCCAGAAAGTTTGATGAAACTTGGACTTGAGCATGCGCTTCGAGATTTATGCGCTTCACATTCAACAGCTGAAACAGCAATAGAATTTCAGTATTTAAATAAAAAGACAACTTTGCCGCAACATTTTAAAATTATGATTTTCAGAATCATTCAAGAACTTCTGAACAATGCTTTAAAATATGCCAAAGCATCACAAATTTTGGTTTCCTGTTCGCAGAATAAAGATGTGTTTTTTATTACGGTAGAAGACAACGGAATTGGTTTTAATGTTGAACATGCAGAAAAAAGAGATGGAATGGGCTTGCGGAATATAAAAAACCGAGTGGCTTTTTTAAATGGAAAACTGGAAATTGATTCTTTGATTGGCAAAGGAACTTCAACTTATATCGAAATAAAAATATAACTCAAATCATGATTATGAAGTATAAAACGGTAATAGTAGACGATCATCCGATTGTGATTTCTGGAATTTCAGGTTTGCTGTCGGATTTAGATAATATAGAAATTGTAGAGAAATTTGAATCTGGAATTGCGCTTTTAGATTATATCGAAGACCATAAAGTCGATTTGATTTTGATGGATATTTTTCTACCTGTAATAAATGGAGTTGATCTGTGTAAAACCATCAAGCAGAAACATCCGAAAATTGTAATTATTGGGATGAGCAGCCAGTCTGAAAGAAGTTTGGTCATGCAATTTATCCAGAATGGAGGAAACGGATATATACTCAAAAATGCTTCTTTTGATGAGTTTAAAGAATGCATTTACAAAGCAATTGATGGCGAAATTGTCTTTAGTGAAGAAGTGAAAACCATAATTAGCCAGCCATTATCTGAAGATTTAGAAAGAATTCCAGGTTTGAGCCGAAGAGAGCGTGATATTGCTCTGTTGCTTTCGCAAGGGAAATCTACTCAGGAAATTGCCGATGATTTGTTTTTGAGTTTTTTAACTGTTCAAACCCACAGACGCAATATTCTTCAAAAATATAAAATGAAAAATGTGGCAGAGTTAATCGCTTTTCTGCTCAAAAACAACATGCTGAATTAAGTCAAAAGTGCTGAAATGATGTCAAAATGGCATTTTGTTAAAATGGTTCGCAATTTGCAGTTTGTTTTGTAAATTTAAAAATCAATCTAAAAACAGAAAAAAATGGGATCAGGATATTTAATTCTTGCCGGAGCTATAATGTTGTTCAGCTGGCTGGTAAGCTCGCAGCTGAAGAGTAAATTTGAGTTGTATTCGAAATTGCAATTGAGAAACGGAATGAGCGGCCGCGAAATCGCTGAAAAAATGCTTGCCGATAACGGAATTACAGATGTTCGCGTAATTTCAACACCAGGTCAGTTAACAGATCATTATAATCCATCAGATAAAACAGTAAATTTAAGTGAAGCGGTTTATAACCACCGTAACGCGGCCGCGGCCGCAGTTGCAGCGCACGAATGTGGTCACGCAGTTCAGCATGCAATTGGTTACGAATGGCTGACTATGCGTTCTAAGCTTGTGCCGATTGTAAGCGTCGCTTCCAATTTTGTACAATGGATTTTAATTGCTGGAATTCTTATGATTAAAGTTTTTCCTGGATTATTATTAATTGGAATTATCATTTTTGCGGCAACAACTTTGTTTTCGATCATTACGCTTCCTGTAGAATATGATGCAAGTAACCGTGCGTTAGCTTGGTTAGAAAATAAACACATGTTGACTCAAGAGGAACAAGCTGGAGCAAAAGATGCTTTAAAATGGGCAGCAAGAACTTATGTAGTAGCGGCAATTGGTTCTATTGCAACGTTGCTGTACTATATATCGATTTATTCTGGAAGCAGAAGGAACTAATTTTAATTGAGATAATTAGTCATTAGATAATTTATAGTAAACCCCGACAGATTTTAAAATCTTTCGGGGTTTGTGTTTTTATTAGTTTGTCTGGCTGAGCGGAGTCGAAGCCTTTATAGGTGACAGATGTAGTAAAATTATCTAATTACTAAATTGGCACATTTTCTAATTCTAAAGCTGTATTTGCCTATCAATCTGTTGGTCTAATGAGATAAAAGTTTCAGTTCTAGAAACTCCTTCAATGGCTTGAATTTTTGTATTCAAAAGTTGCATTAAATGTTCGTTGTCGCGACAGATAATTTTAATCAAAACTGACCAGTTTCCTGTTGTATAGTGGCACTCTAAAACTTCTGGAATTTTTCTAAGTTCTTTTACAGCTTCAGAGTTTCGAGAAGCTTTGTCTAAATAAACACCAACAAAGGCCATGGTGTTATATCCTAGGACTTTTGGGTTTACGGTAAATTTAGATCCGGAAATAACGCCAGATTGCTCTAGCTTTTTTAATCTCTGGTGAATTGCTGCGCCTGAAATTCCTATTTTATTAGCAATTTGTAAGATTGGCTTTCGGGCATCGTCCATGAGATAGCGGAGTATTTCTTTGTCGATTCCGTCAATTTCAATTAAAAGGGAGTTGATTTTCATAACTTATAATTTGAAACTATTTTTAAGATTTGGGTTATCAATAGAAATCAAATGTAGTTAAAATGCATTAGAATAGGAAATTCCAAATTTTTGAAATTCCAAAAACCAAAAACCAAAAACCAAATTCCAAATTTCAAATTTCAAACATAACCCGTGGTTTCAATCAGGGGGAGACGACGTATCTAATAAACCATAAAAAGAAAAATTCCAAATTTCAAGTGCTTGACTTGGAATTTGGAATTTTAAAAATTGAATATTTTTAAAAAGGATTATTTTCCTTTGTTTGCTTCTGCAACGTATTTTTCTAAAGCCATTGTCATAGAAGGTGTTTCAGGAGTTGGAGCAAGAATATCAATTCTTAAACCATGATCTAGAGCCTCTTTCTGCGTTGTGCTTCCGAATACGGCGATTCTGGTGTTGTTTTGTTTAAAATCTGGGAAATTTTTAAACAATGATTTAATTCCTGTCGGACTGAAAAAAGCTAAAACGTCATAGTAAACATCTGCTAAATCAGATAAATCACTCATTACAGTTCTGTAGAAAATTGCTTGTGCCCAATCTACTTTTAGACTGTTTAATGTAACAGGAGCATCTGCATTTAATTGGTCAGATGCAGGAAGTAAAAACTTCTCGTCTTTGTACTTCTTAATCAGCGGAGATAAATCTGCAAAATCTTTTGCTCCAACGTAAATCTTACGTTTTCTGTACACAACATACTTTTGAAGGTAAAACGCAACAGCCTCAGATTGGCAAAAATACTTTAACCCTTCCGGAACTTTGTAACGCATTTCATCAGCCACTCTAAAAAAATGATCTACAGCATTTCTACTTGTTAAAATGATCGCAGTGTAATGATTAAGATCGATTTTTTGTAATCGAATCTCTTTTGCGCTAACCCCTTCTACATGAATAAATGGTCTGAAATCAATTTTTATTTTGTGTTTTTGTTGGAGCTCAAAGTAAGGAGAATTCTCCACTTTAGGTTCAGGCTGTGACACCAAAATTGTTTTCACTTTCATATTATAAATATTTTCTAAGCACTCCCTTTTGTTATCCAATAATAGAGAAAATAATAAGGGGCTATTTCAAGAGCGCAAAGATACAAAATAAAATAAAATAACTTACCGATTATTACGTTTTGATACGTTTTAATTGAAATAAAGTAAGAGTATACGCTAATACACAGGGAAATGCCTATGATTGCTAGCGGAATAATCTGCGGAATATTATTGTAATAGAACAAAACAGCATTAATAGGAAGGATTAAAACGCCTATATACGTCCTGTAGGTTACTTTTTGTAAGTTAAAAAGCTCTACGAAATCATCAATGTTGAAAGAAGCCGCTACAATTTTTTCGATTAAATATTTTCCTAAAATGAAATAAAGCAGAAAAGTTGCAATTCGGATAAATAAAAGCCAATCGGTTTTTGAAGCATAGCCAAAAATATTCATCGTAAGCAGAATAAAAAAGGCAAACGATACAACCTGTACAAAAAATAAACCAACCGTAAAGCTGTTTTTCATGTGGCTGTTGTCTCGATAAATTTTAGCATATTTATCAGAAAAAATAAGTTTACTAAATTCACTAAATCTTGTTTCGTAAGCCGATTTTGTCATGGCAACAACAGCAAAGGTCAGCACAAATAAAAGTGTTGCCCAGTCTTTGTTTTCAAGAATTCGAGGATGTAATTGTTCAATCATAGCGTTACAAAATTAGTAATTTTTTGATGCAATACTTTTATTATATATTTATTATGAATCAAATGCTATAAAAAGTTTACTTTTGCGGTGAAATTACCGAGAAAAAATGAATGATAGCATTGTCATAATTCCCACATATAACGAAATTGAAAACGTAGAAAGTATAGTTAGGGCTGTACTTTCGCAGCATAAATCTTTTCATCTGCTGATTATAGATGATAATTCTCCTGATCATACCGCAAAAAAAGTCATTGCATTGCAGGAAGAATATCCAGGAAAACTGTTTTTAGAGCAAAGAACTAAAAAATCAGGATTGGGAACGGCATATGTTCATGGCTTTAAATGGGCTTTGGAACGCGATTATCAATTTATTTTTGAAATGGATGCCGATTTTTCGCATAACCCAAATGATTTAGAAAAATTATACGATGCTTGCCATTTTGGCGGAGCAGATCTTGCCATTGGTTCTCGTTATGTAAAAGGGGTAAATGTGGTGAACTGGCCATTGAGCCGAGTTCTGATGTCTTACTTCGCATCTGTTTATGTGAAATTTATTACTGGAATGAAAATTCACGACGCCACTGCAGGTTTTGTGTGTTACAAAAGAGAAGTTCTGGAGAAAATCAATTTAAATAAAATAAAGTTTGTTGGGTACGCGTTTCAAATTGAAATGAAGTACAGAACGTACTGCGCTAAATTTCAAATTACAGAAGTCCCAATTATATTTACAGACAGAACGAAAGGAGTTTCTAAAATGAGCAATGCTATTATTAAAGAAGCTATTCTTGGAGTGATTTCACTTAGATTACGAAAATTAGTCAATTCATTATAAACCAACCGAAATGAACAGGATTTTAATAAAAAATGCCAAAATTGTAAACGAAGGGACAATTTTTGAAGGTGATGTTTTAATTGAAAACGATCTGATTGTTGAAATTGCAGACAGCATTTCATTAAAAACTTCAGATTGTATTGTCATCGATGCTGAAGGAAATTATTTAATGCCTGGCGCGATAGACGATCAAGTGCATTTTAGAGAGCCGGGATTGACGCACAAAGGTGATATCGAATCGGAATCTCGTGCTGCCGTTGCTGGTGGAATTACTTCTTTTATCGAGCAGCCCAATACAGTTCCAAATGCTGTTACTCAAGAAATATTAGAAGATAAATATCAAATTGCATCTCAAAAATCATTTGCGAATTATTCGTTTATGATGGGAGCAACAAACGATAATTTGGAAGAAGTTTTAAAAACAAATCCAAAAAATGTTGCCGGAATCAAGATTTTCTTAGGTTCATCGACAGGAAATATGCTGGTGGATAATGAAGCGGTTTTAGAAAAAATATTCTCAAGCACACCAATGTTAATTGCGGTTCACTGCGAGGACGAAACTACGATTAAAAATAATCTTGCGGCTTTTAAAGAACAATACGGAGACGATGTTCCTGTTACGGCGCATAATTTGATCAGAAGTGCAGAAGCTTGTTATATTTCTTCTTCAAAAGCTGTTGCTTTAGCAAAAAGAACTGGAGCGAGATTGCATATTTTCCATCTTTCGACTGCGAAAGAAATGGAATTGTTTACGAATAAAATTCCGTTAGAAGAGAAAAAAATCACTGCTGAGGTTTGCGTACACCACCTTTGGTTTACAGATGAAGATTATAAAACTAAAGGGAATTTCATAAAATGGAATCCTGCTGTTAAAACTGCTGATGACCGTGCAGAACTTTGGAAAGCATTGAATGATGGAAGAATTGACGTAATCGCGACAGATCACGCGCCTCATACCAAAGAAGAAAAGCAACAGTCGTATCTGAATGCGCCTTCTGGAGGTCCGTTGGTGCAACATGCAGTTGTGGCTATGTTTGAAGCGCATCATCAAGGAAAAATTAGCGTGGAGAAAATCGTGGAGAAAATGTGCCACAATCCTGCTAAACTTTTCAAAATAGAAAAAAGAGGTTTTATCAGAGAAGGCTATCACGCCGATTTAGTAATCGTTAATCCAAGTTTGCCTTGGAGCGTAAAGCCAGAAAATATTTTATACAAATGCGGATGGTCTCCGTTTGAAGGGTATACCTTCAAATCTAGAATCACGCATACTTTTGTGAACGGTGAATTGGTTTACAACAATTTCAAAGTAAAAGATACCAGACCAGGTAAAAGATTATTGTTTGACAGATAAAAAATAACTATGAAGAATTTTATAGTCATACTATTGGTTTTATTTCTTTCTATAAGCTGTAAAAAGGATGTGGTAAAAGAGCCTGCAAAGCTTATTGAGAAGGAAAAAATGATTGATATTATGTATGATCTATCTCTTTTGGAAGCCATGAGATATCAGAAACCATTGTCTTTGGATTCGATAGATAATGATCCGACCAAGTTTATTTTGAAAAAATACAAAGTTGACAGTCTTCAATTTGCACAGAACAACATGTATTATGCTTCTGATTATGAGAATTATAAAGATATGTTCGATCAGGTTAATAAAAGAATTGAAGTCAATCAAAGAGCTGCGGATTCATTAGCTAAAATTGATGAGAAAAAAGCAGCTAAAGCGGATAAAAATAAACCAAAAGAATTGAAAGAGGTTTCAAAAGATTCAGTTCGAAAAACAATTCCGAAAATTAATATTGACTCAATTAGATTGGCGCAAAGAAAACACAGAAGAGAGATTTAAGCTTCTCTTTTAATATAAAGATGAATATCAGTAAAAACCGTTCCTAGAGCGGTTTTTATTTTTTCGTTACTATATAGATTTTTTGAGTATGAAGCTTTTGCTGTTGCTTTGGTAATACTTCTTTTTCTAAAGAATAAAGTTGAAAATATTCCGTCAGCAATCCACAACAGATTCATTAAAAAAGGTTTGGCATGAATATGAGGTCTTTTTATTTTAAAAACATCAGAAATCGTATTTAAAAGATCTTTAAAAACAATATTTTCAGAGATAAGCGTGAAACGTTCATTTTTAATTTCGCTTTTCATCAATTGAATAGTTATTTTGACTACATCATCAACTGAAATGAAGCCAGTGCTCCCGAGCGTATAGAACGAAAGGCCTTTTGAAACTTTTCGATAAATTTCACTGCTGCCTTCATTAAAAATATCCATCATTTTTGGAGGACCTAAAATTACTCCCGGATTTACAACAATAACATTCAAACCTTCCTGTTGTCCTCGCCAAACTTCCATTTCGGCGCCATATTTAGAAATGGCATAATCGCTGTGTGGTTTTTCAGGATTCCAGTCTGTTTCTTCTGTAATATACGTTTCGTGAGCAGCAATATCTCCTAAAGCAGCAATAGAACTGATATAGCAAAATTTTTCTACATCTTTAGCAATAGCAAAATTGACCATATTTGCAGTTCCTTCGATATTGGTTTTTCTAAGGATTTCTTCATCTTTTGGATCAAACGAAATAAAAGCGGCACTGTGATACACTTGTTTGATATCGATAAAAGCAGTTTCAAGTGAAGGTACGTCTAGAATATCCGCTTCAAGCCAATTGATTTTTTCAAACAAGTGGGCTTTTTTATAAAAATCAAAAACCGATTTTGTTTTCTGAATATTTTTTTCGGTTCTGTAAATTGCCCGAACATTTTCCCCATTTTCGATTAAATGAAGCAATAAATGCGCGCCTACTAAACCAGTTCCTCCAGTTACTAATATCATGTGGTAAAGATAAGTTTTTGTTTTTTTGCCACAAAGTCGCAAAGTCGCAAAGTTCTTGTTTTTTGTTGGAAAGTTGCAAAAGCACAAAAGCAATAAGATGGAAAAAACATTTGCGTCTTAGCGACTTTGCAATAAACTATTTGTGAATCTTCGTGTCTTTGTGCCTTAGTAGTAGACTTTTTTGTCATTACCATTGACATTGATTACATTTGCGCAAATTATTTAAAAAATGAAGAATCTAGTTGAAGAATTAAAATGGCGCGGGTTATACCATGATAGTATGCCTGGAACGGAAGAACAATTGCTAAAAGAAGCAACCACTGCCTATATCGGTTTTGATCCAACTGCAGATTCACTGCACATCGGAAGTATGGTTCAGATTATTTTGTTGGTTCACCTAAAGAATTTTGGTCACAGACCAATCGCTTTAGTAGGTGGAGCAACAGGAATGATTGGAGATCCTTCTGGTAAATCTGATGAAAGAAACTTGCTTGACGAAGAGGCTTTGGCTAAAAACGTAGCCGGAATCAAAAGCGTTTTGTCTCGTTTCTTAGATTTTAATTCAACCGAAGCAAATGCACCTGTAATGGTGAATAACTACGATTGGATGAAAGAATTTTCTTTTATCGATTTTGCACGTGAAGTTGGAAAAAGAATTACCGTAAACTATATGATGGCTAAAGATTCTGTAAAAAAGAGATTTAGCGGAGAAGGTGAGGGAATGTCTTTTACAGAATTTACATATCAATTAATTCAGGGTTACGATTTCTATCATTTATATAAAAACAACAATTGTATTCTGCAAATGGGTGGTTCTGACCAATGGGGTAACATTACTACTGGTACAGAATTAGTACGCAGAATGGGAGGCGAGAATGCTAAAGCTTACGCCTTAACAACGCCTTTGATTACAAAAGCAGACGGATCTAAATTCGGAAAATCTGAAGGGGGAAACGTTTGGCTAGATGCTGATAAAACTTCTGTATACAAATTCTACCAATTTTGGGTAAACACAACAGATGCAGATGCTGAGAAATACATTAAAATCTTTACTTTCTTAGATAAAGATACTATTGATGCTTTAATTGAAGAGCATAAAACAGCTCCGCATTTAAGAGTTTTACAAAAGAAATTAGCAGAAGAAATTACTGTTTTTGTTCACAATAGAGAAGAATTAGAGAAAGCAATTCAGGCTTCAAACATTTTGTTTGGAAATTCTACTGCAGAAGATTTGAAAAAATTGGATGAAGCAACCTTTTTAGAAGTTTTTGACGGAGTCCCTCAAGCTGAAATCGCAAAAGCGGATTTAGAAAACGGATTGGATATTATTACTGTTTTAAACGAAAAAACAGGTTTCTTTAAATCGAATGGAGAGGCGAGAAGAGCTTTAACAGCAAACTCGATTTCTGTAAACAGAGAAAAAATAAAAGAAGATTTTGTTTTAACTGCAAATGATTTAATTAATAATCAATTCGTTTTATTACAAAGCGGAAAGAAAAACTATTTTGTGATTAGAGTTGTATAATTTCGAAAACAAAATATTTTAATTTGAAATAAAAAAGGCATCCTAAAAAAGGATGCCTTTCTTTTTATAATAGTAAAGTTTAGTTTTTTAGAACTTTTCTAGTCACACCATTTGATTTGATGATGTAAATTCCAGTTTTTAATGAGTCAAGAGATTTATCCTCTTCTTCTTTAGAATTAACTTCTTTAGTCAATACTTTTTGGCCATCAAAATTGAAAACATTGATAGAGTATGGTTGAGTAACTTCTTCAGTATCTGAACTTGATTGTGCTGTTCTTGCAAAAGGACTAACGAAAGTTACAGGTATAGGTGTTATATTGTTGTTTTCATTTGATTCTGTATTTGTTTTAGAATCGTCAACTGAAATAAGAATGTTTCGATTTCCGGTAACTGTTAATCCTCCAAAATCAGAAGAGAAAATTGATCTAGATACAGAAATTGAAGCGCCAGGGTTTATTGCACCTATTGAGATTGCGCCAGATGTAGATTTTATATCAGCAGAATCAAGAACACCGTCTGAAGATAAATAAAACTGAAGGGTAGAAGGAGTTGAGGCAACACTTCCCGTGTTTTTAATCGTTATTGATTGTAAATTGATAATTCCAGATTGATTGTTTATTGTGTGTCTTTTGCTTCCCAAATCACTTAAAGCGGCACTGCAATCAAAACAGTTGCTAAAAATAATCGTGTTAGTTGGATCAACAGCTAAATCTGGTTTTCCTGTTGGTGTTGTTGTCTGGTTAATAATGAATGACGATGTAGACGAAACTATGTTGTTTCCAGTATTTGTCTCTTCACTATTAACTAATTGCATAATTGCATAGTAAATACCACCGCTAATATTTGCAGGAATAGTTATCGATGGTGTTCCGTATTTAATTTCATTAGGATTTAGCGGGTCTAAAGTGATATCCGTGATTAATACATCATCAGCACTTAGAGTTGCATTGCCTTTAGAAAAGTAAATTAAGCAGTGAGACGGTGAAAATGCTCTACCGCCAATGTTTTTAAGAGAATAAACTGCTGTAAAAGTAGTTCCAGGAGTCATTGTTGCAGTTCCGCAATCTACAGCGTTAGCTTGTAAATCTGGTTTAGGACAATTTAATGTTGCAGGTGAAAAAATGGTATTGCTGTTTGTTGGGTCTATTTGATATTCGCTGTCACCAGCTTCGATACTTGCTCCTGTAATCAAATAGTAATTTACGCCTTTTCCGAAGTCCATAAAATAAACTTCACCTATATTTAAAGGTTTTTGGGTTTTTACATTTACTCTTTCTCGAGTAGTGTTAGCAGTCAAATTTGCGCAATAGTTGCTTTGAGCTTGTTCTAGGGTTGATCCTAATAAAACAGGTCTAATGTATTTCCAAGATAATGCATTGCACAAGTCTGGAATCAGTTCAAAAGAGGCTGGTTCGTCTATATCACTTCCTTTGTCAAGTGAATAATCAACGGCATATAAAACTTTATAGTAATGAGATCCTGATGTTGATCCTTGTATTAAATCGGATTTATAGATTTTACCAACTTCTAGTTTATAGTTTTGTCTTAAATTAAAATCTCTAGTTGGTCCAGGCGAAGTGTTTTGAGTGCATTCAGTTGAAATCGCTATTTCAACATTAGAGCCTAAATCCTGTAATGTATGAAATTTGTAGGTTTGTGACCAACTTACAATACGAGTGAATACAAGTAGTAATAAAGTAATTTTTTTCATAAGAATTATATTTAAAATTTGAAATAAAAATATATTTTAAATATGAAAACAGTATTTTTCTTATATTAACAATGGGTTAATAAATTCTGTATATTCCTACGAAAAGGTGTTTGGATTCTACTACGTGAAAAATCTTTTTTATAAGACCATCAAATTACAGCCACGAATATCAGAATTATCAAAACGTCCCAATACCTCAAAAGAGTTATTCGAATATTTTTTGCCTAAATCCTGCGTAGCTATAAAAGAACACGAATTGATATTCGCTAAATCAATAACATTTATTCCGCCAGTTTTTCCATCATTCACGTAAGTAAGAGCATCTTCAGGATCACGAACTAAAATATGCATCCAAGAAGGACATTCAAAAACACCTTCGCCAAGAGAATACGCCTGGGCTAAAAGTTCGGTCATTCCGTATTCTGAATGAATAGAAGAAACGCCAAAACCTTTGCATAAAATGTCGTGCAATTCTTCACGAATCATTTCTTTGCGTTTTCCTTTCATTCCTCCAGTTTCCATAATAATGGTATTTTGAAGATTGAATTGATGTTTTTCGATTAAATCTAACAAAGCATACGTGACCCCAATTAAGATTACATTTTGCCCTGCTTCGTCCAATTCAAGAAGTTTTTTGATTAGGTCTTCATGGTTGTGCAAATAAAACCCGCTTTCAGGCTGATTAGAGAGTTTTATCAGATCTTCAACCATATAAATTAACGAAGAGCCTTCTCGTTCTAAATAAGACGGCAAAAGGGCTAAAACAACGTAATCCTCTATATTGCCGTAAAATTGAGAGAATCCTTTGCGGTAACTTTCCTCATATAGGGAAATATCGGTCACTAAATGTTTGCTGGTAATCATTCCGGTTGTACCACTGCTGGTAAAAGTTACTTGTGCAGGATCTGTATTAGAAACCACATTGTGACTTTTGAAAAACTGAATGGGTAAAAAAGGAATTTGCTGCAGTGATTTTACCTGCTGTGGGTTGATTTTTAAAAAATCACAAAAATCGCGATAGACTTTATTGTTCTCATGCTGAAAACGAAACACTTTTAGTGCTATTTTTTCAAATTGTTTCTGACTTGAAATGGTAAAGATATCGTTGGCTGTGATCAAAACTTTTTTTTTGCAAAGATACTTTTTTTTAGTTTTCGGTCTCAGTTTTCAGTCTCAGTTTCGGTGAGGATTTTTACTAAAAGGTATAATTGAAAGAAGTGTTTAGTCACGGTTTTCGGTCGCATTGTTAGACAAAGTTTATAAACTGAAAACTGAGACTGCGACTGTAAACCGAAAAAAGCTCCAAAGGAGCTTTTTTTATCTTATAATGAGTTTTCGTGTTGCCGATGCGTTCTGTTCGCTTATTTTGATGATATAAACACCAGGAGGCAGTTCTGAAACACTTAATTCTTTTGATACTAAATGCGCCTGCAATACTTTTTTGCCCAAAAGATCGAACACAATAATTTCTTTCTCTAAATCGTTTTTAGATGATATGTACACTTTTCCGTTTGTCACTGGGTTAGGATACAAGCTGAGACCCTCAATAGAAGTAGATTCTTGAGGTTTTGGTAATTGCTTACTATCTTGCGCCGCGACGCTAAGAGTAAAGAAAAATGCCAATAAGAAAGTAATATAAAAGTAGTTTTTTGCCATCGCATGTATTTGATTACCGTAAATATACACAAAAAAAATTACAAAAATGACGCCAAAAAAAAACATCCTAAATATTTAGGATGTTTTTAACATTATGGACTCTAGGTGATTAGGAAAAAGTGTGATTTTACGCTCTCTAAGAATCCTAAAATAAAAAAAGCGGTCTGAAATATTTCAGACCGCTTTTCTATTTTTAGAATCTAACTTTTATTATTTAGTCCAGTTAGCCCAAGTTGGTAACTCAGCTCCGTTACCAGCTCCAAGGTTTCCTGTAGTTGTTCCAGCTAATTTAGGACCCGTAAAATCAGTTACAGAAGCTCCAAAAGTATAGTTTGTGATAGTAAAGTTACCAGCAGCAAGATTTGCAGTTACACCTGCGTCTGCAGATAATTTAGCAAGAGCAGCAGGCATTCCGTCAGCAACATATACGTTAGTGTAAGTTTGTTTTCCACCACCTTCTTTGTAATTGATTGCTTTTTCGTCAGCTAAGAAAGTAGCCCCACCTTTAACGATAGAGATGTTGTTGATTTTAGCGTTTGTCATTGGAGTAGCTCCACTTGGATCTTTAGCGTTAGTAGACCCTTCAACACCAGCTTTAGAAACACCTTTAATGTATACGTTTGTAGCAGTACCTTGCCACCCGTCAGCAAAATCTAATGAATCATCATAAGAGTTAATGATTGTTAAGTTAGAAGCATTTACAGCTCCTCCAAAGAACTCAATTCCGTCATCACCACTTTCGAAAGCGTAAATATCAGATACTATAGTTCCAGAACCTACTCCGAAGAAAGAAATTCCATTGTATTCTTTTTCAGCAGTATATTTAGAACCTGTGTAAGAAATTTTTAAGAAGTTAATGTTTCCAGAAGAATCTGCATTGTCATTTCCTCCGTAGCTTAAACCACCTACTTCAGAAGTACCATTATCTCCAGTATTTACTTTACCATTACCAGCAATGATCAATCCACCCCAGTCACTTTGAGCAGGAGATGCTTTTCCAGAAGTCATAACAACTGGTTTAGCAGCAGTCCCATTGATGTTAATTTTAGCGTTTCTTTCTACAGCGATATATAAAGAAGTTGCTTCAGCAGTAGGAGAACTTTTGATTACTGTTCCAGCAGGAATTACTAAAGTAGCTCCACCTTTAACCACTAAGCCTCCAGTTAAAGTATAAGTTTGAGTAGGATCTAAAGTTACTGTACCGTCTTTAATTTCTCCTTTTAAATCGTCAACTTTTAAAACAAAAGAACTATTGTTAGTGTTTTTGTTATTATCATCAGAACTACAGCTTGTCAAAGTAAGTCCTAATATTGCAGCCATTGCAAATAAACTTTTTTTCATTTTGTTGTGTTTTATTGTTTTATTTATTCAAGGCAAAGTAAACGAACATATGTTTTTGCTGAGTTAAGATGATATTAACAATCCATTAAGTATACTGGGGTAAAAATGCATTGTCTTAATATAAAATTTACATTTCAATTTTGGATAAAAAAAAAAGCGATTGGTTATCCAATCGCTTCTTGTAATTTATTGAATATCTTTTTTTTAGAAAGTATAGTTTAAAGTAAGTCTAAGATCTGAACCTGCTTTGTAAGAAGTTACGGTGATGTCTCCTACAGACTCTTTTCCAGGTACTTCTCCCTGCTCTTGTACACGCTTAAAAGTTGGGTTTAAGATGTTATTGTAAATAAGACCAATTTTTAAGTTTTTAGTTAAGCTAGAGTTTACAATAAAGTCGAGTTTGTTTACGGCTTTATCAACCATGTTTCCAACTCTTGAAGTTCCAATTACAGCTAACTTATCTGAGAAATAAGAGTAAGATACTGTTGCTGAAAGATCTGTGTTTTCTGAAAACTCATTTAAGAATGATAAGTTCGCATTGGCAAGGAAATTAGAAGCTCCTGTTAATTTACTTGACGTAAAAGTAAAGTTAGCTCCAAAATCATTTTCATTGTTTACTTTGTCATTGCTCAGATCTTGTTTAGTGTATAAATATGATCCGTTTGCGTCAAAAGAAAGTTTTGTTTTTAAGTTGTCTCTTTTTTCAATTTCAAAAAGATCTTTTCTATATTCAACTTCAACCCCAGCTACAGTTCCTTTGTCTCCTGTATTTGCATAAGAAATATCATTTGAAGAAGAGTTCAAGAACATTTCGTTGATTGGGTTTTGAATGATTTTACCAAAAGCAGTTACCGAAATTAACTCACTTGCTTTAGGGAAAAATTCCCATCCTAAATCGAAGTTGTAATTTGTTGAAGCATATAATCTTGGATTTCCTTCGTATGCTTGTGCAACATCTTCGTAAATAATTGGCACTTTTTCTTTAAATTGAGGAAGAGTATAAGTCTTACTTGCAGAGAATTTTAAATTCTGTCTTTCATTCAAAGTATATTTTGAAATTAAGCTAGGTAAAATATTGAATTTAGAATCGTCAGAGTTTCCTCCAGATGGAACTGTTGTTGTGATATAGAAAACATTTTGATTTAATTGCTCTAATCTTGCTCCTAGTATTACGCTTAATCTTTCAGTTAAAGAATATTGAACATTAGCAAATGCAGCATTAATATCTAAATTTCCATTATATGTTTGGTGAATTCTGTTTGAGTAAGAAGACCCCCAATGTGCAGGATCTAAATAATTATCTACATGGTGAATGTCTTCTTTAGGGAAAGAGATCGAAGTTCTGTTTGGGAAAAATGAAAATTGCTGCATATCATAATCTACATCTTTGAATTTTCCTGAGTAACCAACTGTTACTTTTCCTTTATAAGTATCATCACTTCCTTTTTTGAAGTTATAAGAAAGAGCAATATTTGCAGCGATTTCATTTTCTTTCAAGTCGTGAAAAAATCTATGGTTATTAATGTTTGAATTCGTAAAAAACGTGTAATCAATAGCATTAGGCGCGTACACGAAAGAGTTCTGCATACGATCTGGAATTGCGCTATCAGAAATACTATATCCAACTCCCCAGTTTAAATTCCACTGATCGTTAAATTTGCTTTTTCCTGTTAATTGGTTTACCACCAATTGAGTTCTTTCAAAAGTTCCACGTTTGATAAAACCGCTAATTTGCTGTTGAGCATCTCCACCACCGTCAAAGTTAATATTAGTTCCTTCATACTCGCTATAGTCTTGCTCACTAGAGTTTAAGAATAAAGACGTAAAGAAGATCGAATGGTTTTTGTTGATTTTGTAATCAGCAGTACCCATAACTGTTGTTGTAGTGTTATGTTTGTAAGCTGTTCTGATAAAGTCAGAATAAATATCTCCGTCAGAAGTAATACCTCCTCGGCTGTAACCTTGAGTAAATTTGTTTTTTGCACTGAAAGATCCAGTAACAAAAGCACCAATTGAACTTTCGTCGTTTATTTGAAATCTTTTTCCTCCAGATAAAGTGTAAAAAGCATTTAATACATTTTTACTTTCTTGTCTGTCCCAGCTTGTTGAATAGCTGTATGGCAATAGTGGAGAATCCGGAACTCCTACTTTCTTAAATCCTGCATAAGTAGGTCCGTCTTGAAGGTAAAAATGATCTTGTCCTAAAACATTTGTATTTGCACCAGTACCAATTGAAACGTTAATGAATGGTTTTCCGCTGAATTTCTTTGCACTAATGTCAATATTAGCTCCTCCAAAGTCAGCATAGTTTTGAGATTCAAAAGTTTTACTAATTCCGATATTATCTACAATGTTTGTAGAGAAAATTTCTAAAAGAATGTTTTTGTTTGCTGGGTTATTTGATGGTAACGGAAGACCATTTAAAGTAGTTACATTATAACGGTCACCTAATCCTCTAACGAATACGTTTCCAGAATCATCTTGTTTAGAAACACCGCTTACTTTTGCAACAGCGTTAGCAACGTCATTAACTCCTTTTCTTGCAATTTCTTCAGCACCAATAGCAGCTTTAAATTGAACTGCATTTTTTTGATCTAATAATAATGCCGATTCTTTTTGTTTGTTTCCTGCAGAAGATTTTACAACTACATCTTTAAGTGTATAACTTCCAGACGAAAGGCCTTGATTAACTGTTACGGTTTCATTTGCTTTTACAGCAACTGGAGCTTCAACAGATTCATATCCTAAAAAACTAAAGATTAAAGTATAATTTCCAGGATTTACGCTTAACGAATATTTTCCGTCTACGTCGGTATTTACGCTAATATTTGTACCTTTAACTAAAACATTAGCAAATGGCAGAGCTGCGTTGTTCATATCCTTGTCAGTCAGAACTCCAGAAATCGTACCTTTGTTTTGCGCGATCGAAATCGTACAGATAAATAATGCAATAAAGAGAAATCTTAAATTGAATTTCATTTTTTTCAGTGTTGTGTTTGTGTCTTATTATTTTTGTGCAAAGAAAGAACCGCTCTGTGAAGTCCATGTTACCGACTTGTTATGTTTTTGTGTTGTTAAGATTATCAAATTGTTACGAGATTAAATTACGGTTAACACCATTTTTTAAAGGTTCTTTTGTTAGTATATTTACCCTGTGAAATAAGAAATATCGAATGTTTAATGAAGAAGTTTCGATATAAAAATCTCAATTTTTGCTATTTATGAAAAAAACACAAACTAAGATTTTATTAGTTGACGATGAACCAGATATCTTAGAAATCGTTGGCTATAACCTTGCTCAGGAAGGCTATCAGATTGTTACAGCTTCTAATGGAAAAGATGCTATAGCAAAAGCGCAGAAAGAGCTGCCAGAACTAATCATTATGGACGTGATGATGGCAGAAATGGACGGAATGGAGGCTTGCGAGCATATTAGAAAAATTCCAGAGTTAAATAATGTTATCATAACATTCCTTACAGCAAGAAGCGAAGATTATTCTCAAGTAGCTGGTTTTGATGCCGGTGCAGATGACTATATTACTAAACCAATAAAACCAAAATTACTGGTCTCTAAAGTAAAGGCGCTGTTAAGAAGGTTAAAAGAACAGGAAGTTGTTACGGATACTTTAAATGTAGGCGGAATCGAAATTAATCGTGAGGAATACAAAATCATAAAAGGCAATGTAGAAATTGCTTTGCCAAGAAAAGAATTCGAATTGTTCTATCTATTAGCTTCAAAACCAGGGAAAGTTTTTAAAAGAGATGAAATCTTGGATAAAGTTTGGGGAAATGAAGTTGTAGTTGGAGGAAGAACAATTGATGTTCACATCAGAAAACTGCGAGAAAAAATAGGCGAAGATCTTTTTAAAACTATAAAAGGTGTAGGCTATAAATTTGAAGTTTAATTTCTCTATAGAAAATGAACTATATAAGTGATATAAGTTCATTTAAAATTATAGTTTACTTTAAAATAAAAAAGCTCATTTTTGTCAAAGCCTGACTTTGATAAAGATGGGCTTTTCAAAATTATTATTTATTCCCAAAAAAAGTTATTTTTAAATGAACTTGTATCACTTACATGGTGAAGAAAAATATTCCTTTAATGGTTAATTGTTTTAATATCAATGAAAATTAATTTTAAGAAAACATATAAATTCGCCATAAAATCGGCATTGTATATCAGTCTCTTTACAACAGCATTTGTGCTGATGTTGATGTCGTTATTTTATAAGAATCAATTAAAACATCAAGTTGCGTTTGGAATAATCTTCATTATCGTAATTTATATTTTCTCATTTTTGGTTTTGCAGTATCGCGTAGAACGATTTATTTACAGAAGAGTAAAGAAAATCTATGATGAGGTTTCGTTGTTAGAATCAACAACCTTAATCAATCAGCCTATTAATACCGATATGGAAACTCTTTCGCGCGAAGTGAAAAAGTTCGCGACCGATAAAAAACTCGAAATCGAAATGCTTGAAATTCGTGAGCAATATAGAAGAGAGTTCTTAGGAAACGTTTCACACGAATTGAAAACACCTTTATTTACTGTTCAAGGTTACGTTTCTACTTTGCTTGATGGCGCAATGGACGATAAAAATATTAGAAAAAAATATTTAAAACGCGCCGAAAAAGGAGTAGAGCGTCTTATCTATATCGTAGAAGATTTGGATATGATTACTAAATTAGAATCAGGCGATTTGGATTTGAATATGACTGATTTTGATATTGTCGAATTAATTCAAAATGTTTTCGAGTTGCTCGAAATGAAAGCAGACAAAAAGAAAATAAAACTTGCTTTTGAAAGTAAAAATGTGCAGTCAGTAATGATTAGAGGAGATAAGGATAGAATTCAGCAAGTGTTGGAAAATCTGATTGTCAATTCAATTAAATACGGAAAGGAAGGCGGATTGACTGAAGTTGGCGTCGTAAACTTAACTAAGAAAAAAGTTTTAATCCGCATTAGCGATAACGGCGAAGGTGTTGAAAAACAAAACATTCCCAGACTTTTTGAACGTTTTTACCGAGTGGATAAAAGCGGAACTAGATCTGAAGGCGGTTCTGGTTTAGGATTAGCGATTGTAAAGCATATTATTGAAGCACATAAAGAGAAAGTTTATGTAGAAAGTGAGTTCGGAATTGGCTCTGAATTCTCTTTTACGCTCGAAAAAGCAAATAAAACATCAAAAACTGACGTTAAAAAATCGTAACGTCAGTTTTGCTAAAAGCCCTAAAACAAAGGTGTTTAACACTAAATAAACATTCCGATTTAGGCCATAACATTAAATTTTTATTATAGTAACATCTGGTTAATGATTTCTTAACATAGGTGCTCCATCTTTGCATCCTGAAATTAAGGGAATTACAGAACTAATGATAAAAAGAAAACTATTGGCAGTTTTATTACTGCTAACTTGTGCAGCCAATGCGCAAGAAACAAACAAACAAGAATTGAATAAACAGGATGTAAAAAACGAAGTAATGCGTATTTTAGATTCTATAAACAAAGCAAAACTTCCGGAAACAAAATCTGGAGGTGGAGTTGAGGAACATTGGTATGATAGAATCTCTTTAAGAGGTTATGCGCAAATCAGATATAACGGTTTGTTTTCTACAAATGATAAAGTTTCCTGTGAGCAATGTGATAGATCTTGGGGAACAACATCGACGGCTCCAGATGCAAAAGCAAACAACGGGCTTTTTATTCGCCGTGCCCGTTTAGTGTTTTCTGGACAAGTGCATCCAAATGTATTTTTCTATTTTCAACCCGATTTTGCGAGTTCGCCGAGTACAGGAATTCAGAACTTTGTTCAAATTCGTGACCTGTATTTTGATCTTTCTTTTGATAAGAAAAAAGAATATCGGGTACGTGTCGGGCAGAGTAAAATTCCATACGGATTTGAAAATATGCAGTCAAGTTCACAGCGTTTAACTTTAGACCGTGCTGATGCCATCAACTCTTCAATTTTAAATGAGCGTGATTTAGGAATATTCTTTTATTGGGCGCCGGCCGAAATCAGAAAACGTTTTGAAATGTTAGTTAAAGATGGCTACAAAGGTTCTGGAGACTTCGGGGTTTTTGCTTTAGGAGTTTACAATGGTCAGATTGCAAATAAGTTAGATGGAAACAGAGACTTAAATGTTGTGTCTAGAATAACATATCCTTTTGTTATCGGAAGCCAAATTATAGAACCTGGAATTCAGGCTTATACTGGTAAATGGGCATTCACGGGAGAAGTTTCGCCAGGAGTGGTTGTCAATGATCCGCAATACGTAAAAGATCAGCGAGTTGGAGCGACTTTCGTTTTATATCCACGACCATTCGGAATCCAGACGGAATACAATATCGGAACTGGACCTCGATACAATCCAGCAACCAATAGAATTGACCAAACCGATTTGAACGGAGGTTACGTTTTATTAAACTATAAATGGGATCTTAAAAAGCAGCATATTTATCCTTTTGCTAAATTCCAATATTATGACGGAGGAAAAAAATACGAAAAAGATGCTAGAAGTTATGTGGTTAGAGATTACGAATTTGGTGTAGAATGGCAGCCGATTAAAGCATTTGAACTTACAGCAGAATACGTAGTAGCCGACCGAACTTTTGAAGATAGTGTCTTGCCTGTAAACAGACAGCAAGGAAATGTTCTAAGATTGCAAGTGCAGTTTAATTTCTAAAATCAGTACGCGGATTAAACGGATTTGCTATCACAAAGACGCTGATAAAAACTGATTTATTTTATAAAAATGAAAAACCTCCAATTTTAATTGGAGGTTTTTTTATGTGAAAAGCAATTTGTAAAATCCGTTTAATCCGCGTGCAATCAAGCAATTTTGTCTTCAAAAACTTTAAATAAAGAATCCCAATCAATATTATTTTCAAATTGAGACAATCCTTTAAACGATTTTACTTTTGATAAATCTTCAATGGTAAAATCGTCTTGCATCGCATATGGTACAAGATTTTCTTCCTGAAGTTTTATCGCCAGATATTCCTGCTCATATTGTCCGGGTGTCGGAATAAAGAAGGCTTTTTTGCCCAGCTTTGCCAAATCCATTACCGTTGTATAACCCGAACGGCACAATACAAATTCACTTTCATTAAAAGTCTGTTCGAGCTGTTTGGAGTTCATGAAATTATAATAAGTAACATTTCCAGCTTGCCACTTTTCCTGTGATTTTTCTACTTTTCCTTGTACAAAAACCACTTTTCCAGGATATTTTGCCGCTTCTTTCTGCAGTTTTTCATCCAAAAAAGTACGCTGAGGTTCTGGGCCAGACAATATAATCATTAGATCATATATTTTTGGAGTTTCCTTTTTTTTCATGCGGCTCAGCGGACCGATGTATTTTAAATTCAGCTCATTATTTTTTAAATGACCCAAATCTCCCGTTAGGTTTATTTTTTCGTTGGTGTCAGGAACCCAGCATTCATTGTATTTTTTAATAAAATGCTGATGACATTTACTGGTAAACCAAGTCGTATTTCCTGTCATAACATTTAATTGGTGCGTAATAAAAACCGAAGGCACTTTTTTACTGATGACTCCCAATCTGTTGTCTGAGATAATACCGTCAATGCCATGTTTTTTGATCCAATGATTCACCATTTTTTTCTCATCCAAAATAGCAGTAATCATTTTCGGAAGATTTTTAATCAGCTTCCATTTAAAGTTTTTGCCATTTTTAGCATATTCAATATGATAAGAAGGCAGTTCTAAAGTTTGTATATAAGGAAATTCTTTTCGTAATAAAGCCAGAGCAACTCCATCAGAAGCAATAATCGGAATATAATTATTCTCTTGTAGCGCCTTGATAATAGGTATGCATCGGGTAGCATGTCCAAGTCCCCAATTTAGTGGAGCCACCAAAATAGTTTTATTCGCAGAATAATCTATACTCATTTTTAACAGTTTTAAAAACGAAGATAGAAAAATATGTTTTTTATGTTATTTCGGAGGTATTACTAAATTATTAACTTAAGGTGTTAAGTTTCTGAGTTGCTAAGCTTCTAAGTTCAAACATTTTCTGTTTAGAAAACAAGAAAGCCGAACTATAGGTTCGGCTTAATCTGTTAATCTTAGAAGCTTAGCAACTTAGAGTCTCAGCATCTTAGAAACTTAATCTTGAATATACGTTTTATTACCATTTTTGTTAATGTAGTATTTACCGCCTCTTGGACCTGTATATACTTTTTTGCCATTGTACTCGCCAGTTACTTTGTCTGGGACAGCAGGAGCTTTTTCGTTAGTTTCTTTTAAAGTTTTTGTGGCCGATTTTTTGGCAGCTGTGGCGTCTTTTTTAGCAGCGTCAGCTTTTGCGGTCGTTTTCTTGGCATCGGCTTTGGTTTTGTCAGCAGAGCTTTTTGCTTTGTCAGCGGTACTTTTTGCTTTATCAGATTCTACAGTTGCTTTTTTGGCATCAGCTTTAGCTTTTGCAGCTTCTTTGTCGGCAGTCTTTTTTGCTGCGTCAGCAGATTCTTTTTTGGCTTTTGTCGAAGCAGCTTTTGCGTCATCTGCTGCTTTTGTAGATTTTGCTGCTTCCTTTTTTGCGTCGGCCGAAGCTTTGTCTGCACTTGCTTTCGCTTTTTTTGCTGAAGCTTCTGTTTTACTTTTCGTAGTTTTTGCAGTTGTTTCCTGAGCATAAAAATTAGAAGAGAAAACAACCATCAAACAGAACAATACTAATTTTTTCATAAGGTTAAAAGTTTAAATTTCAATTAAAATTAAACAATTTATTGTCATCTTTTTCGCAACACATTAAAAATATGCACGAAGCTGAACGTTTCCTGTATGAATCGTATTTCCCGTTTCGCTTTTTCTGCCCTGATAATTTAAATTGACATCCAAAAATGACGTAATGTTCTTTTGCAGAAGCAGTTTCCAAACCAAATTTGATCCCGCTTGAAGTCCTTCGAGCATCTGAAAACCTACTGATGAGAATTCATTTCCGTTAAATTTATTTTCATAAAAAGAAAATTCGCCATTCACCGTCACTTTCTTTTCGCCTGCATAAGAAAAAGAAGTTCCGATTCTATTTTGATCTAAAGTTTCGAAATTTCCAATCTGATTTTTTTTGTTTTGTAGCTCGTAAAAGAAATCCAATTTGGTGTTTTTTGAGAATAAATAACTGACTTTTGGTGCCAGTTGCCAGCCTTGAATATCATAGTTTTTTTCAACAAAATCTTTAGAAACCAAATCGGTTTTTATGGTTTTGGTAAAGAAATTAAACAGCCAGCTTTTCTGATATAAATGTGTGTACTGAATTTGATGTGAGTAATTCTGCACATGCTGCGAACCTACAGAAAGCAGACTTTTGCCTTTATTAATCAAATAAGAATAAGTAACGGAATGTTTCTGCTTACCTCGATTGTAAAATAAACTATTTCTAAAACTCGAATTCAATCCTAAAATATTGTCTTCTGATGAATCAAACGGATTGAGTTCTAACTTTTCTCCATCGCTTTTCACCTTTCGATCCATTATAAAAGAGGTCTGATTGTAAAAATAAGACAACAGTTTTTTAAAACCTTTTTCATTTTGCCATTGCAGTGGATTTAAAGTTAAAGATTGTGAAAACTTATTTTGATTGATTTTAATGTAAATCTGATTCGGCAAAAATACTCTCACATATCGCGCCTGATCTTGGTAAACCGCAACTTCAAATTCTTCCAATTCCTGAATTCCGTTGCCGTTATAATCATTCCAAGTATAAACACCTTGACCTGTCGGGACTTCTACATATGTAAATTCTTGCTGTGCAATAGTTCCAGAGCTGGTTTCGTAAGCCGTTCCAATCTGCATAAACTGATTAAAAAAACGATCATTGTATAAAATTCTCGAATTTAATGAAGGTTCGTTCTGTCTAGATTTATCAGTAAAATCTAAATTTCGATAACTTGCATAAACGGCTAAATCAGTTGTTTTGTTCTGGATCAATTTTGATTTTAAGTAATACGTCTGCGAATTATTAACGTGCTGTAATAATCCGTTTTGCAAACTATCGTTTCGCCTTTGTAGAAAACCGACTTCAACAAACACCTTAGTACTGTCGCCGCGTCCAGTAAATACTCCATATTCTAAAAATCTTTGGCTTACAGCCGAAAACTGATTGGTAACTTTATCTTTTTGCTGATTGTCTTCCAATTGCATAGTTCCTCCAACCCAATTTTTTCCAAAATGATATTTAGTCCTGGTCTGGTTTCTAATGAACTTTGAAGTCGAAGTTGTGGCGTCAGAATTTAGAAAACTTCCGTTGTTTTCAATCGTCCAATTTTTCAATTTGAATAAAGCGTTTGTTGTATGCCTTGCGCCGGAATAGCTTTCGCTGAAATCTAATTTTTCAAATTGATAAGTCAGCAAACCAATATTTGAAGTTTCTTTTTTCGAAAATAAATCAAAATTCAAACCCGTAACCAAAAGGCTTTGATTGCCATAAAGAGTTCCAGTTAAATTCCAATCACGGTTAAACTCAATATTATACAAACGTTCAACTGATTTAAAATTTTGCTGTACAAATTGATAATTCGCGAAAGCGTCTAAATTCCAGCTTCTAGAAAAGAGACGTTTTTTAAGATTGGTTTTAAAAGCAATTCCTTCATTATTGGCATCATCAATTCCAGAAAATAAATTTTGATCATTATTGCTAATGGCCAATTCAAAATCTACTAAAGTTTTTTCGTTCGGATTATATTTTCCTAAAAAAGTGGCCACCTGAAGTTTCATTGGCGCAACAAGCTGTACAATGGGTTCATAATTTCCTTGCAGAACTCCGTTAACCGGTTCAACATATTGATAAATTCGCTCAACAGAATTATTGTTTTGAATGATATAATTTCCCGCATTTGAACCAACTTGGCTAAATCGTACATTGTACAAAACATCGGCAGGATTATTTGAATATTCATAAGCTTCAACCGAATTGACCAATATTTTTTTGTACAAAATTTTATTCTCGGCATAACTGTCTTCATAGGCAGAAGGCGCTTTCATCAAATTAACATCATCGCCCGCCTGACTCAAAATCTGAATTTGTTCTGGAGAAAGATTTTGCTGTAAAGGCTGATTTTTCATGTCATTTTCAGAATACAAATAACCACCAAAGCTCCAGTTTTTGTTTTCATGTGTAGCGCCTGCGTATGTTACGAGACGATTGTAATTTCGCTCTGAATATTGGTATTCAACATTAATACGCATTTCTGAAGTAATGGTAAAAAGTGATGTAAAGACAATTTCACCCGCATTATAATCAATCACATAATCGTTGTTTTCGCCACGTTTTAGCAAAACTCCGTTTACATACACACGTTCTGAGCCTGAAATAACCAAAACATACAATTCGCCATTCTGTCCTTTTAGTTTGTACGGACCCTGATTTCCTTCTTGACCCGTAAAAGTACTTTTGGCATATTGTCCTTTTACAAAAGCAACCGAGGCAAAAACATTGGTTTTGCTTTTTTCGGTATCAAAATCAAAGTTAGCAGAAAGTCCTTGAACCTTTTTATTAAAGCCCAAAAATTGAGTTTTTCTGTTTTCTAAAAAGACATCGCCGGCGCGAATGTTCCAATCATCACTAAAAAGTTCGATAAAAATATTGTCAAACTGATCAAGTTTCTGTGAATAACCACCATCCTGCAGCGGAATATTATTGTCTTGCAGCGAAGCTCTTAAACTCACTTTGTCGGAAAGTTTTCCTGTAATCTGCAAGTCTAAATTGGAGTTTAAAACCGTACTTTGATTATTGCCGACCGTAACGCCACGAGTAATGCTTCCAGAAGTTTCGAGTCCGTCAAAAGGCGTTACTTTTTTGGCATTTGAAGTGTTGTCTATTCTGTACAGTTTGTCTGTTCCAACATCACCGCTTACAATCTGATCAGATTTATAAAGACTGTATTCTTTGGTCAAGAAATCAGGATAATTAAGATAATTGACAATCAAAGTATCTGAAACTGATTTGAAATTTTCATTTAAAAGCAAATAGCCTTTTTGAAAATCGACTTTATAAGAAGTCGAATCGATAGGCTCATTTTTAGTATTCAGAATTTGGAAAAATCCAGAGTTAATGGCCACTTTTTCTAGACGAATGGTGTCTTTTGAAACTACTATTTTTTTGGTTTTGTACAGCGATTCAGTTTCCTGAGCCTGAAGCACAGAAAACCAGAAGAAAACCGTCAAAAACAGTAATTTTTTCAACATAAATACTCTAAACTGTAAAAAGTCAAAAGTAGTATTTATAATCAAGAAATTACAAATCTACCCACATATGGAGCTTTCAATTATTTTGTATATTTTTTTATTGAAAAAAAATGATTTTTTGTGAGTATATATTTATAAAGTTGTCCTCTATCGTTTTATAAAAAGGATATAGATTATGAATGTTTTAGTTGGAAATAAATTAAGAATGCTTAGAAAAAGTAAAAACATGTCACAAGAGGAAGTGGCAGATTATCTGCATATATCTCAATCAGCCTATGCTAGAATGGAGAATGGAGAAAGTGGTTCTTGGGCTATTCATATTTTAAAAATCTCTAAAATTTTTGTAATTAGTCCTGAAGAATTATTAATTATAGATGATAAAACAAATAATGGATCTTCGTCGGGGGCCGTTACTCAATTATCGAAAAAAGTCATAGAACAATATGAAGAACGAATAAAAGAGTTGAAAAAGGTAATTAATGATTTGAAGAAGAAAAATGAAAATAAAATGTAAAACAAGGAAGATTCCATATTTAGGAGTCTTCCTTGTTATTTGTTGTTTATCCTTTGGGAGTTTTATTTCTTTTCTTAAAAATATTAGGAAAGCTATTGCTAAGAATAATGCTAATTATAATTTTAAATCAAATTTGTGATCAATTATTTTTTGTAAAGGGAATGAATTCCCTTCAAAGAAAATAATCCAAAACATTACGATTATAGCAATAGGACTAAAAATATAGTTATATACAAAAGTGAGTATTTTTATATTATTTGGTTTCATAATTATTCTATAAATCTTATTAATGTCTCGTCTGAAGTGTTTAAAACAGTATTTATTAGATTGTCAGAGTTTTCAAATATATAAAAATTAAATTGATTAGGATCAATTGGAGCAAATCTCTATAGAAAAGTAGATATACTCAGCTTCTAAAGTTGAGCGTTCCATAGCACAATCTATAAAAGCCCATGTAAGTTTCACTAGTCCTCCGCTTACAGCTCCTTAAGCTGCCCCAAAAACAGCTCCACCTATAGCTCCACTGGCAGTTCCTATACCAGGCAATGCTACAGTTCCTCCAGCTGCACCTACTAAAGCTCCAGTTGCAACTGCTCTTCCTATACCTTTTCCTTTTGTTGCAAAGCAATCTCCAAAACCAGCCGCTTTTCCTGTTTTACTAGTTTGAGATTTGTTTAAAATTGCGCCTATTTCATTAGTGGTTTTCTCAATTGTACTAAATATAAAATTAGCTTCATTTTTAAAATCTAATGAAAAATTGCTGTTGTTAAGCGAGATTCTTTTTGAATTCAAAAGTTCAATAATCTTATTATCGTAACAGTTTGCAAGATCCTGATAAAAACTTAGCATAAACTGACTCTCTTCTTGATTATAATGAGGGTCTAAAGTAATTTTAATGGTTGTTTCATGTTGGGCACTTTTATTAGCATTCAATGATTTTGGTTTAGTTTTAAAATACTTTAAATAGTTTTCCTCAACATTAGATTTTACTGTTAAAGTTCTTAGTGTACTGATTTGCTTATCTATTGATTTGTTTAAAGTAAAATAGTCGATCTTATTCTCTGATTTATTCTCTATAAACTCGTCTTTATTGCATGAATACAATATGCCAATAAGTATAAATGTGATAAAAAAAAGTTTTTTCATTTTTGATAATTGGGTAGTAATGATTGAATTAAAAAACTAAATTACTCACCTTATCATAATTGTATTATGTGAAATTATGGTATTTTTAACCTTAATCTGCATAAGCCAAATAGAATTGGGATATTATTTTCCTAATAAGCCAATCTTTTTTTTTAGCTTTGTTTTGATATAACTAACTTACATTATGGATACTAGCAAAGAACTTTTATTCTTTTTTAGTGCTTTAGGAGCTTTCAACGGAATTATTCTCGGGGTTTATTTCTTCTTTTTTACCAAGAAAAAATACTTAACCAATTATTTCCTTGGAGCGCTCTTGTTTGCCTTAAGTATCCGAATTGCTAAATCTGTATTTGTTTATTTTCATCCCGAACTGCCAAAAATGTACTTGCAGTTTGGACTTACAGCTTGTTTTTTTATCGGACCTTTTTTGTATTACTTTATTAAATCGGCTATTGATGAAGTGCAAACAATGCCCAAATCCTGGAAATTTATTTTGGCATTTTGGGCAATTTTTATTGTAGCTGTCGGCATTTTATATCCGTATGAAATGTATCCGAAATTTTGGGGAGGCTTTTTTATAAGAATCATTTATTTTCAATGGTTTGTTTATATTGTTTTTGCTGGTTTTGAACTTCGTGGCGTTCTAAGAAAAATCTTGAGTAGAAAAGAAAAAACAACTTCGTCAGAAATGTGGTTCGGAATGTTGTTTTTTGGTAATTTTCTCTTATTTCTGTTTTACTTTTTGGCCATTATGGGAGCTTCTGCAGCAACTTATATAAGTGGCGCAGTTGTTTTTTCATTCATTTTATATTTAGGAATTTCAATTCTTTTGTACAGAAAAAAAACCGACGATCTATTTTTATTGAATGGAAAGATTTCGAATAAAAAAATAGATTCGGAAGAAGCATTAATCTGGTCAGAAAAACTAGAAAAGGTTATGTCTGAAAAAAGTTTGTATAAAAATCCGAATCTGACACTTCAAGATTTGTCTCAGGAAATTAATATTTCTAGCCATCAATTATCGCAGTTTCTAAATAGTAATTTGGGAAAGAATTTTACCAGTTTTGTAAACGAATTTAGAATTAGCGAAGCTTGTAAAATTATTACATCTTCAGATAAATTGACTCTAGAATCCGTTGGCTACGATGTTGGTTTTAATTCTAAATCTACTTTTTTCGCGGCCTTCAAAAAACATACGGGAACCACTCCGCTTAACTATCAGCTTCAAGCTTTACAAACTTAAAATATGAGTATAGGCAAAGAAATGTTATTCTTTTTTGGTGCTTTGGGCGCTTTCAACGGATTTATTCTAAGTCTGTATTTTTTATTTTTTACCAAGAAAAAATATCTTTCTAATCTTTTTCTTGGTGCGCTTTTGTTTATTTTAAGTACCAGAATTGTGGTTACAGTTTTGGTTTACTTTAATAATGATCTGTCTAAAATCTATCTTCAAATTGGGCTTTCAGCTTGTATGTTAATTGGTCCGCTTTTGTATTATGTTTTAAAATCAGGCATCCGAAACAACATTTTGATACAATGGAAATGGCATCTAGCCACTTGGGTTTTGGTAATTCTAATAATTGGTTTTGTATTTCCATATCAAAATTATCCAGTTTTATGGAATGATTATTTTGTAACAGCTATTTTTCTTCAATGGTTTTCATACTTCTTTATTTCTGGTTTTGAAAACAGAGAATTGCTTCAAAAAGTAACTCAGAATTATACCGATTCCTCACCTTCAGAGAGATGGTTCGGAATGATTTTTCTGGGAAATGCTTCAATATTTATGGCTTACTTTCTCGGATTTGCGCGAGTTCCGTTTGTTTCCTGTATTACGGGAGCGCTTGCTTTCACCTTTATTTTATACCTGATCATTTTGGTTCTTTTGCACAGAAAGAAAACAGATGATTTATTTCTGCTTAATATTCAAAAAGATAAAAAACTGAACAATGAAGAAGCCGAGATTTTATTCCAAAAATTGGAAAATATCATGAATGAAAAAGTATTATATAAAAATCCGAATTTGAGTTTAAAAGATTTATCTAAAGAAGTAAATATATCCAGCCATCAGTTGTCTCAGTTTTTAAATAACAATCTCGGAAAGAATTTTACCAGTTTCATAAATGAATTTAGAATTCAAAATGCTTGCGAAATTATAATTTCAAATGATAAACTGACATTAGAATCTGTTGGTTACGATGTGGGATTTAATTCCAAATCAACCTTTTTTGCGGCTTTTAAAAAACATACTGGAACCACACCTTTAAACTATCAAATTCAGGCTTTGCAGGCATAAATAGAGTATTAATTTATAAATCCGTACTCCTGATTTCGCTTTCGATTACCTTATAAAGCGATTAAGAACTGACTTTTGTTTTATCAAAGTCAAAACTTAATCGCTAAAATTTATGAGGTTTTTAATTTTAATTTCCGTTTACATTTATTGTTTTCTTTTCAATGTAACGCAATCCAATGCACAGTCAATTCAGACAATTTCTGGGAGAGTCGTCAATTCAAATAACGAATTAATGATGGGAACAGCTTCTATAGTATCAGTCAAAGATTCTACAATAATAAAGCATCAGGATTTTTTAGATGGTGTTTTTCAAATATCAGATATAAATCAAAAAGAGGTGTTGGTAAAACTAACTTCGGCAGAATTTGCAGATCGCTATTTGAATGTGAATTTTTCGGGAACAGAAAATATAGATTTAGGTGCTATTATTGTAAAAGAAAATCTTAATCAACTATCAGAAGTTGTCGTAAAAAGCCAGCCTTCATTATTAAAATATGGAGCTAATGGAAATCTCGATGTCAATGTAAACGGAACTGTTCTGGCAACCAGCAGTTCGGTAAACGAATTGCTTGGAAGAGTGCCAAATGTTGTGGTCGCCGACGGAGAAATTAGCGTTGTCGGGAAAGGTGAAGCCATTATTTATCTCAACGGAGTTTTGATTAATTACGAACGGTTTGCTGCAATTCCAGTTTCTCAGATTCAAAAAATTGAACTTATTTCCAATCCTTCTTCGAGATATGATGCCGAAGGAAAAGCGGTGATCAATATTATAACCAAGCAAAATATGGATAGCGGTGTAATGGGAACGGTCAATCAACACGTAACAGTGTCTAAATTTGGAGGAACGCTTTACAACACGCTTTTGGATTTTAATTATTCGAAAGGGAAATTCTCTTTTGTAACTAATTACGGTTTGCAGTTAGGAAGAAATCGCGAGCTACTGTATACGACCAGAACCCGACCAAATCCAGATGATTTTATGAAATCTGAATTGACAACCGATTGGAAAAGAAGATTTAATAATTATTCGAATTTCGGATTAGGGCTTCAGTATAGTTTTTCTACAAATAATTATATTTCATTGGCTTATAGCGGAAATGTGAGCGATTTGGGCGGCATTACAGTAAGCAGGAATTCGATAACCAACAATTCAGGAAAAAGTTTTTATGCTACAGATGTTGACCGAAATGATGTTTTGTTAAATCAGTTTGTCAATTTGAATTATAATTGGACAACGGCTAAAGGTTCTACATTATTTATTGGATCACAATTTTCAAATTACAATCAAACGATAAGAGATTTTATTGAAGAAAACAGTTTGGTAGAACAAACAGATTCTGAAAGATTTTTAAAGAATAATGTTGGAAGCAGAATCAATATAATAGCTGTTCAAGCCGATTATTCGAAGAAAATAAATGAAAAGACAAAACTCGAAGCAGGAGCAAAGTTTAGTAACGCCACGATAAACTCAGGAACAGATTTTTTGATTTCTGATGACGAAATAAATTTTGAATTCGATGATGAGCTTTCGAGTGATTTTGAATACAATGAAAAAATTGCCGCCGCTTACTTTAATTATATTATGACATTAAACGAAAAAGTTAATTTTTCGCTTGGTGCACGCGGTGAAAAAACAAGCTATAATTTGTTTACAAATGCCAACGGAATTCAGAAATTTGATAAATCGTACGGTAATTTTTTTCCAAACGCACTTTTGAATTTTGATCTTTCAGAAGATTGGAAAGGACATTTCTCTTATGTTTCCAGAATTACAAGACCCAGATATCAGGCTTTAAATCCGTATGTGATTTATCAGGATCCTTTTACTACAATTGAAGGAAATCCAAATCTGCTTCCAGAAAAAACACATGCTTTTGAAATAGGCACGATGTACAAAAAGTTCGATTTTAAAGTCGGTTACACTTATAAAATTGATCCTATTTCTGCAGCTGCTTTGCGAGGAGATACACCAAACAGTTATATTTTAAGAGCACTGAATCTTGAAAAAGGGCATACTTTTTTTACCTCGCTTTCCAGATCTTTCAACTTCAAATGGTGGAACTCTGTTAATACAGCCAGCATCACATGGCAGAAATCGGTAGACAATTATTACGCATTTGCTTTTAGTCCGGTAGAACCTCAGATTTATTTATATACTAATAATACATTTACGATTCCTAAACTTTTTAAGTTGCAATTTTTAGCTTGGTATTTAAGCGACCGCAGCTACGGATTAGGAAGCGAAAACGGCCGTTCAACCATAACTTTAGGAATAGAAAGAAATTTTTTTAAAGACGCACTAAAACTCAATTTTACCGCAAACGACATCTTTCATAAGTTTATGGTTTCGGGTGATTATAATGTCGGGCAAACCCAAATTTATTATCACCGAACCTATAGTACTGATTATTTTAAAATAATTGCAACTTACAATTTTGGAGACTCAAAAAAGGTGACTTATAAGAAAACTGAAATTGAACAGTCGGAGAATAATAGGGTGAGGTAGATTGCTTAATACTTTTAGATATAAGCATTTAGGCGATGATTCGGACTGTTTATCATTTCAATGAATTGTTTATTCTCTTATTGATTTATATCTTAATGCAATTACAATAGTTAATGTAGAGATTTCGTTTTTAACTTCTTTTCTGTTTTATATACAACAATAACAACACATAATATCAAACTTATAAATGTTGATGATTCAGTTAGTGACGTACTTCCATACGTTAGGTACAATACAATTTGAACTAAAAGTAGGAATGATAATAGAAGTAATAAAAGATTTGTGCTGTATTTTTGAGCAAAGTCCCAGTTTGATTTGCTTTTCATAGAAGTTGCTGTTCGATATCCATATAGAGAATTTATATTCTGTGGAGGAAATAGTTTAGTTATAAGGATTATAGTCAATGAGATAGCAACAATCGGGTTTTTAGATAAAAGATTTAGTACTTCCATTTTTTTATTTCTTTCTGGCTAGAAAAACTTTTATTGCTTGTTGGCTTTTCCTTTTTTCAGTTGTGTATAGGTTATAAGAATTCCAACTGTAGATAAAAATGGACCAATTACCAATCTAAAATCTGAAAAAGAAATGTCTTTGATATCCTTTGTAAGCAACGGACTTAAAGATATACTGACGTATAATAAACCAAGGATAATGAAAACCAATAAAAAACTTTTTTTGCTCATTTTAAATTCTTTAGAAAGAAAAGTAAATTTAATAAAAAAATAGATAAAATAGAGAAAATTCTCTCGTAATAAAAAAGGCTTCACAATTAAGTGAAGCCTTTCTAAATATATTTGAATTGAAATAATTACCTTTTATAAAGTAATATTAGATTAATTCTTTAGTGACAATCTGCATAGTTTCGCGGCTAACTTGTTTTAGTAGAACTTCTTTGTTTGCCTCGACAGTTTGCGCTGCCTCTTCTGTAAAGTGACGGATTGTATATAAGGTTACATTTTCGCTGTATTCTACTTTGAATTTTTTAGAAAGAATAGCATTCAATTCTGGGAAATTTCCAAATTTATCTTCCACGCAAACAGAGAAACTAATTGCTGAGTTTTGAATCAAGTTTACTTTGATTTTGAATTCGTGGAATAAACCAAAAATCTCACTGATGTTTTCTTCCATAATGAAAGAGAAATCAATAGAAGAAAGCGAAATTAAAAGCTGTTCTCTTTTTACGATAAAACAAGGATATTGCGGTTCTAAATCAACGCCTTTAGAAACGCAAGTTCCTTTTAATAATGGGTTGATAAAAGATTTTACGTATAATGGAATTTCTTTTTTCTGTAATGGCTGTAATGTTTTTGGGTGAATAACCGTTGCTCCGTAAAACGCCAATTCGATAGCTTCACGATATGAAATCTGGTTTAGCAAACTTGCATTTTCGAAATAACGCGGATCGGCATTCATAACTCCAGGAACATCTTTCCAGATCGTTACGCTTTCTGCATTTAAGCAATAAGCAAAAATTCCGGCAGTATAATCAGAACCTTCACGGCCCAAAGTTGTTGTAAAATTATTTTCGTCTGCACCCAAGAAACCTTGTGTAATGTTTAATTGTTTTCTTGGAACATTTTTGCTGATATTTTGCTGTGTAGTTTCCCAGTCAACTTCAGCATCTCTATAGTTTGCATTCGTTTTAATGAAATTACGAACATCAAGCCATTGCGTCTGAATTCCTCTGAAATTCATATAATGACTTAAGATATTAGTCGAAATCAATTCACCAAAACTTACCACCTGATCATAAACAAAGTTGTAATTTGGAGATTTATTATGGGCCAAGAAGTATTCTAATTCGTCAAACTGAGCATTTACAGCCGCAAAAACAGCATGATTTTCATCTTCAAACAAATCCAATAAGATCTGATTGTGATATTTTTTAATTTCCTGAACAGAAGCGTTTAATTCTGTCGATTTTTCAAAGTAATTCTTGATTACAACCTCAAGAGCATTTGTTGTTTTTCCCATAGCCGAAACCACAAGAATTACATCCTCATAACCCACTTTTTGTAAAACGTCGTACACGTTTTTAATTCCATCTGCATCCTTTACCGATGCACCACCAAATTTAAATACTCTCATTTTTAATTTTAGATTTTTAGATTTTTTTTCCGCCACGAATTCACGAATTATTTTTTCTAATCTTTACGAATAAAAATTCGTGAATTCGTGGCGAATAATATTTTTATAATTTTTCTAAGAACGAATTAATTCCTGCTTGATCCATCTGCACTACCCTCCAAGTGTCAAGGATTTTTGCGCCAGAATTTTCATAGAATTTTACGGCTGGAGTATTCCAATCCAAAACATTCCATTCTACTCTTCGCACGCCGTCTCTTTTTCCTTGTTTCATGATTTCAGCATAAAGAGCAGAACCTAAACCGGTGCCTCGCATTTTTTCTTTTACAATCAAATCTTCAAGGTGAATTGTCTTTCCTTTCCAAGTAGAATAACGATAATAATACAGCGCAATTCCAACAATTTCTTTTTGTTTTTCTTCGTTTTCGATCTCTGCAACAAAAACGTGAAATAATGGTTTTTCGCCAAATCCGTCGCGCACTAAATCTTCCTCTGTAATAACAACCGCATCGGGTTCTTTTTCGAATATTGCAAGCTCCTGAATAAGCCCTAACACCGATTTCATATCTTCAGGATTTCCTTTCCTAATATTCATATATTCTTATTTTTAACTATTTATTATCTAAAAAAGCGTCATTTTATTGGATGCTTTTTGCAGATTGTTAGCAAATATACAATAGTAGCAAACAAACAAAATAATTTTTAAATCATTCTCACAAAATAAGCGATATTTGTGACTTAAAAATAAAACTATAACGATTTAGAAATGGAAGAACGCAATAAAACACTGGGAGAGTTTATTATTGAGAACCAAAAAGCATTTCAGTATTCGTCGGGAGAACTCTCGCGAATTATCAACTCTATTCGATTGGCAGCAAAAGTGGTCAATCATAAAGTAAACCAAGCGGGTTTAGTAGATATTGTGGGCGCGGCAGGCGAACAGAATATTCAAGGTGAAGACCAGCAAAAATTAGATGTCTATGCAAACGAAGTATTTATCCAGACGTTAATAAACCGTGAGATTGTCTGTGGTATTGCTTCAGAAGAAAACGACGATTTTATTACAGTTCAGGGGAGCGACAACTGTCATAATAATAAGTACGTGATCTTAATGGATCCGCTAGACGGATCTTCAAACATTGATGTAAATGTTTCTGTGGGAACTATTTTTTCTGTTTTCAGAAGAGTTACTCCAATAGGAACTCCGGTAACTAGCGAGGATTTTTTACAGCCGGGAATCAATCAAGTTGCAGCAGGCTATGTAATTTATGGAACTTCAACCATGCTTGTGTATACGACAGGACATGGCGTAAATGGTTTTACGTTAAATCCAGCGATAGGTACATTTTATCTTTCGCATCCAAACATGAAATTTCCAGAAAACGGAAATATTTATTCGGTAAACGAAGGAAACTATGTTCATTTTCCGCAAGGAGTAAAAAATTACATTAAATACTGCCAGCGCGAAGAAGAAGACAGACCGTACACTTCAAGATATATCGGAAGTTTGGTAGCCGATTTTCATCGAAATATGATTAAAGGCGGAATTTATATTTACCCTACAAGTTCGAAAGCGCCAAAAGGGAAGTTGCGTTTGCTGTACGAATGTAATCCGATGGCATTTTTGGCAGAGCAAGCAGGAGGAAAAGCAACAGATGGTTTTGGAAGAATTATGGAAATCCAGCCAACCGAATTGCACCAAAGAGTACCTTTCTTTTGCGGAAGCTATAAGATGGTAGAAAAAGCCGAGGAATTTATGGCGGCTGAGTGAGTGGTTAGTTTTTAGTGTTCAGTCACAGTCGCAGTTTTCAGTCTGGATTTTAAATATTAAACCCGACAGTTTTTCAAAAACTTGTCGGGTTTATAATTTAATGCGAGTTTTAATTTCTTTTTTCGGCATCAAAATAAACTGTAAACTGAGACCGAAAACTGAATACTATTTATGCATATGCTGCATTTCGTAGATAAAAGTATCTGCATCTACTTTTTTGTCAACCAATGACAATGCTTTTGCAATAATATAATCTACGTTGCTTGGTGTAAATCCAAGGGCAACACTTATCTTTTTTAGAAGTACTTCTTGTTTGTCTTCAAGCTGATGGTCAACATGCACCATGCGAGTTAGGTCATATAAACGCTCCAAGCGTTGAACATATGAATAAGGTGGATTGATCGGATATTTTAAAGGATCGCTAAGAATTTCTTCATATTCCGATTCTGTAATTTCTAAGCGAGAAGCAAGTTTATCTAAAAAGGCTTTTTCTTCTGGATAAACCACCCCATCAGCTAAAGCTACACGAACAATAGCAGAAAAGTGTCCTTTGTTTCTTTGCTTGAATTCGCTATCAAATAATTCTGAAAATGACATAATGATAAAGTTTTATTATAACAAATATAATCCTATTTTTAAATTATTGATTTTAAATTTCTGCTAAAATTTAACTTATTTTTATTGCAGGATTTAGTAGCCCGAATCTTTAATTTTGAAAATTAATCGTAAGTTTACAACCCCTAATTATTTAATTACATTATACCTATGTCACAATTTTGGATTTATTTTCAAATAGGATTAAAACACGTTTTAGACATTAATGCTTACGATCACGTTCTTTTTTTAATCGCCTTAACTGTTCCGTATCTTTTTAAAGACTGGAAAAGAATTTTTTTATTGGTTTCGCTTTTTACAATTGGCCATACCTTGGCTTTAATTCTTTCTGTTTACGGCATAATTGCCATAAAAGTGAATGTTGTAGAATTCCTGATTCCGATTACAATCTTGATAACAGCTCTTTATCATTTGTTTACGGCCGGAAAGACCTCAAAAAATGATGGCGTAAATCTAGTATTTTTCATAACTTTATTCTTTGGAATTATTCACGGACTAGGTTTTTCTAATTATTTCAAAACAATTTTAGGAGGTTCTGCCACCTCAAAATTGTTACCTTTAGGAGAGTTTGCCTTAGGAATAGAAGCTGCTCAGCTAATAGTAGTTTTTGTTGTTCTGGTAATTTCATATATAGTGCAGACCGTTTTCCGTTTTTCAAAACGCGACTGGGCACTTGTAATGTCGGCTTTTATTATCGGAGTTGTAATTCCGATGATTATTGAAAGCCCAATTTGGAACAGATAAATTAAATGGAAGTAAAAAAACTGAATAAATACGATAAAGCATATCTGCGAATTGCAAAAGAGTGGAGCTTGCTTTCTTACTGTAAACGTAAACAAGTTGGCGCTATTATTGTAAAAGATAGAATGATCATCTCTGATGGTTACAATGGGACACCGTCAGGATTTGATAATTGCTGCGAAGATGAAAACGGATTGACACGTTGGGATGTTCTGCATGCCGAAGCAAATGCAATCCTGAAAGTAGCAAGATCAACGCAATCTTGCGAAGGAGCAACATTATATATTACGCTTTCGCCTTGCAAAGAATGCAGTAAATTGATACATCAGTCAGGAATAAAAAGAGTAGTGTATAAAGATGGATATCGAGATGATTCTGGAATCCAATTTTTAATAAAAGCAGGGGTAGAAGTAGAACATATTCCTGTTTTGGAAGAATAATGAAATTTAATTCGAAATATTTGCCAATCGTAATAGGAGCGACTTTTGCTCTTGGAACAATTGCCGGAAGCGTGATGAACGCTCCTGCAAGTGACCAGCTTTTGGCTAAAAATTACTCTAAAACCAAGCTAAATAAACTTATTGATTTTATCAATACCGAATATGTTGATAGCGTCAATACCGATTCGATTGTAAATCTTACTGTCGATAATATTCTTTCTAAATTGGATCCGCATTCAGTTTATATTCCGCCAAGCGAACAGGCTGAGGTTGCTGAAAGCATGAAAGGTGATTTTGTGGGAATCGGAATTAATTTTTATATGTATAAAGATTCGGTTGCGATTATAAAACCAGTCGAAAACGGACCTTCGGCAAAAGCGGGAATAAAATCTGGAGACCGTATTTTGTTTGCAGGAAAAACCAAATTGTATGGTAGAAAATTGCCTTCAGATAGTTTGTTTTCTAAATTAAAAGGACTTCAAGGTTCAGAAATCGAATTGACTGTTTTTAGAAAATCTGAACAGAAGAAACTGAAGTTTAAAGTTAAACGAGATGTTATTCCAATTAAAAGCGTTGATGCTTCTATGTTAATTGGTAATAATATTGGCTATATCAAAATTAACCGTTTCGCAGAAACTACTTTCAACGAATTCAAAACAGGTTTAACGAGATTAAAACAAAAAGGAATTCAGTCGCTTGTAATTGACCTCCGCGATAATGGAGGCGGTTATATGGAAGAAGCTATTGCTATTGCCGATGAGTTTTTAAAAGACAGACAATTAATCGTTTTCACGAAAAGCAAAAACGGTTCTACTGAGAAAACGTATGCAACAAAAGCAGGAAGTTTTGAAACAGGGAAAGTTTATGTTTTAATTAATGAAAATAGTGCCTCGGCTAGTGAAATCTTAGCAGGAGCCATTCAAGATAATGATCGCGGAACTATTGTTGGACGTCGTTCTTTCGGTAAAGGTTTGGTTCAGAGAGAAATGGACTTTAACGACGGATCTGCAGTAAGATTGACTGTGGCGCGTTATTATACGCCAACGGGAAGATCGATTCAAAAACCGTATAAAAAAGGAAACGAAGAATATTTTAAAGAATCTGAAGCAAGAATTGCTACTGGAGAATTGTATGCAAAAGACAGTATAAAAGTGGCCGATTCTTTAAAATTCAAAACTCCGAAAGGAAAAATAGTGTACGGCGGTGGCGGAATTGTTCCAGATGTTTTTGTTCCAATGGAAGCAGAGCATGGAAATGAAAATGTTGCATATTTGCTACAGACTGGAATTGTAGGGCATTTTGTCTTTGAAGAATTAGATAAAAATAGAAATGCTTTTGCTGGAGATAATTTTAATGAGTTTTTGGCAAAAATGAAGAACTCAGATTTTTATTTCAAAAGATTTAAAAACTATATTTTAATGACGGGATTGGATTTGAAATTGGATAAAACGAAAGCGCTCGTAAACCGTCATATTACAGCTGAATTCGCACGACAGCTGTTTGGAGAATTGTATTATTATGATGTAATCTTGAAAGATGATGCCATGATAAAGACAATTCTAGCTCCAAAGAAATAACCTCAATCTTTATATCATGAAAATAGAAACCGTTGTTGATGCAGAAATAGAACTCCTGACTGCAATTAAAAAATCGGATGTTATGGCTTTGGAAACAATTCTTCATGATGATTTATTGTTTAATATGCCCGACGGACAAACCATAACGAAAGAGTTTGATTTGGAATCATATCGTTCAGGAAAGTTAAAAATTAATTCTTTGGAAGCATCAGATCAAATTGTCAGCGTAATTGATGATTCTGCAGTGGTTACAGTTACAGTTGCCTTAAAAGGCGCTTATGACGGAAATGCAATCAGCGGAGTTTTCAAATATTTAAGGGTTTGGAAAAAATCGGGTAAGAATCTAAAAGTTATTGCAGGGAGCTGTGTTCAGTTGGCGTAAAGTTTGATGCAATAAAATAATAGTAACTTAAAATAAAACTTTGGGAACCTTTCGTAAATCCTCGCGAACTTCGCGGTTAAACTAATAATATATGAAAAATTTAAAAAGACTAAGTTTTCTAGTACTCCTAATGACTTTTGTAATCTCTTGCACAACTATGAAAAATGATGCTAATGCTGTAGTTTCAGGAAAAGTAGACGGTATAGAAGCAGGTAAAGATGGTTACACGGCCAAAATTACAACAGACGCAAAAGAAGTTTACTTTGCAACAATCAGTATTGTAAACGTTGGCGGGCCTCAGAATTACAAACAATTAAAAATTGGAGATGTAGTGTCTGTAAAAGGAGAAAAATGGAAATCTGAAGATGAAAACCATATTAAAGTGACAGAAATCGTTTCGGTTAAATAATCAGAAACATAAATAAAAAAATAAACCATTAAGAGATTAAGTTTATTAAGCTTTACAGCTTATTTTTAATCTTTTAATGGTTTTTTTTGCCTGATTCTTAATGTAGCTTTCGCCCTAAAATATATTAAGGCAAAAAACTTAATTCTCTTTATGGGCTTAATGGTTCAAAAGAGATCTTATCGGATACTATCGTGAGCGTGAGTTTGCGTGCCGTTGTTCCATAAAGTAAGAATGTCTGTCGCTACAGCAGCGCCACTTCCGGCTGCAATTGCCAATTGACTTCTCCAACCCGCTAAAGTTCCGATAACATAAATGCCGTCTGCTACTTTGTGATCTTCGTTTTTAAGCTGAATACGCTGTTTTTCTGGAAGCGCTTTTTTGTGAGGTTCAACAAATTGCATCAAACCTTTAATGGCGAAAGTATTGGCAGAACCAATTCCGACCACGATATTTTTTGTTTGGTATGAATTCTTGTTGGTTACTACGGTAAATTCTGGATAACTTCCTTCAATTTTCATTACTTTTTCATTTGAAATCTGAGTAATGTGCGGGTAAGTTGTTGCTAAATGCTGTGTGCTTTCAGTTAAAAGCTCAGAACCTAATTTTCCTGATGTAATTCCGTAAGCGTTATAAAATATTGCCTCTTGTAAAGAAGAATTTTTCTGATGAGTAAAAATTCCGATTTTTTTGTCAGTAACAAAAGTTTTGTTTTTTGCGGATCCTAAGACTAGAGCACAAGACATGCCAGATACTCCTCCGCCAATAATTAAAACATCAAACATATTATCTGTTGTCATTCATTTTTTCTTCAATTCTTTTTGAAATTCTAAAAATCAAAAGAATCAAAACAGCGCAAAATGAAGCGGCGATTCCAATAAAAGCTACCATACTATCTCCTTGAAAAGGGTTTTTAAAGTCTAATAGCGTAATATTAAAAACGATTAAAGCTAATGCCAAAAGCACTAAGATTGAAGTGAAAATTTTCATAAGGTTGTCTTTGTTTTTGTCTAAAATAATAAAGTATAACTTTATGGGGAAATTGCCTTAAAGTTGTATTTTAGAAATTTTATGGGGTAAATTTATAAAAATAAAATTTAGACAAACAAACCTTTAACATTAGCAGCGAATAATTTAACAGCAATTGCTAAAAGTATTACTCCAAATGTCTTGCGAACCACTCCAAGTCCGTTTTCTCCCAGTAGATTCTCGATTTTTTTAGAAGACTTTAAAACTATGTAAACCAAGATAATATTTAAGACAATCGCTATGATAATATTAATAGTATGAAACTGAGATCGAAGTGATAACAAGGTTGTCATTGTTCCTGCTCCAGCGATTAGAGGGAAAGCCAGCGGTACAATAGAAGCAGATCCTGGTTCTTCATCACGATAGATTCTGATTCCTAAAATCATTTCTAAAGCCAAAAAAAACAAAACAAATGAACCAGCAACGGCAAACGAGTGAACATCGATACCAATTAAATTCAGTAAACCTTCTCCAACGAAAAGAAAAACAATCATGATAGCGCCTGCAACGATAGAAGCTTTTTCAGACTCAATGTGTCCAACTTTTGCTCTTAAATTCACAATAATCGGAATCGAGCCAACAATATCAATTACGGCAAAAAGCACCATACTAACGGTAATGATTTCTTTAAAATCGATTTCTAACATATCGCTTTGATTTTTAGGGTTTAAAAAACTGCTGCAAAAGTAGTTAATAAAGTTAGGTGTTTTTTCAATACAATGCACTTTTGTTATAAAAACATGTTTTAATGGTTAAAAAAGTGATATTTGTAACAATTATTGTTTTCTTTTGCATTTAGTAAAACTTATAATAGGTTTAACCGTAAAGCACGCAAAATTAAATTCGCAAGGTTCGCAAATTAAAATGGGTATTGGAAATGTGTGCGTATAAACTTTGCGAAACTTTGCGCAAATCCTTGCGAACTTTGCGGTTAAATTTTCATCCTATTTTATCTCCTTTCTTTGACTATCTTTGCACTTTATAAATTAGAGTAATAAATATCATGTTTCAGTTAGGTAAAACTATTATTTCAGAGGATATTCTGGAAAAAGAATTTGTGTGCAACTTGTCTGCTTGTAAAGGGGCTTGTTGTGTGGATGGAGATGCGGGCGCGCCTTTGAATGAGGCTGAAACTAAAATCTTAGAAGAAATTTTTCCAAAAGTGAAACCTTTTTTACGAAAAGAAGGAATCGAAGCAATCGAAGCGCAAGGGACTTGGGTAAAAGGAACTGATGGTGATCTAGAAACGCCACTGATTGATAATAAAGATTGCGCTTATGTGATTTTTGACGGAAAAACGGCACTTTGCGGAATCGAGCAAGCTTACAATCAAGGTGTAGTGGATTGGAAAAAACCAGTTTCTTGTCATTTATACCCAATTCGAGTAAAAGACTTCACAGAATTTGCAGCTGTCAACTATGATAAATGGGATATCTGCGATGATGCTTGTTCGTTAGGAAAAGAATTAGAAGTTCCAGTTTACAAATTTGTAAAAGAGGCATTGATTCGCCGTTTTGGAGAAGACTGGTATTTGGAACTAGAAAAGGTAGCCGAAGAGCTTAAAAATTCTTAAAAATTAAAGTGTAATTTATACCTTTTTTTCTCTTCATTTTTTGACTCAAAAAAACAAAGTTTTAATTCAAAAAAAACTTTTTAAACTATTTAAAATTTCTTGCTTTTTATATTTAAAAGTCTATATTTTACGGGGCTTTCAGGTATAATTATTGGTTTTAAATGTTTCATTTACAGCAAATTAATTATTGTATGAAAAATGTTTCAAAAAATTAACGTTGTTAAAAACTACAGCAAATTGTGAATAAGTTTGACTTTCATTTTTGGCGTTAATTGATAATCTTTGTAGTCTATTGAATTAGCAAAAAATTCGGTATAAAAATTAAACAAAAATTGTCATGTCTCAAGTAGAACCAATCTTACAAGAAAATAAAAATCGTTTCGTTATTTTTCCTATCAAACATCATGATATTTGGGAATGGTATAAAAAAATGGAAGCTAGTTTCTGGACTGCTGAAGAAATCGATTTGCACCAAGATTTGACAGATTGGAATAACAAACTGAATGACGATGAAAGATATTTCATTAAACATATTTTAGCATTCTTTGCAGCTTCTGACGGAATCGTAAATGAAAACTTGGCTGAGAACTTTGTAAACGAAGTTCAATATGCAGAAGCGAAGTTTTTCTATGGTTTCCAGATTATGATGGAAAACATTCACAGCGAAACGTATTCTTTATTAATTGATACTTACGTTAAAGATGAAGCAGAGAAAACGGAATTGTTTAATGCTTTAGAAGTTTTCCCGGCTATTGCTAAAAAAGGAGAATGGGCTTTAAAATGGATCGAGTCTGATTCGTTTGCTGAAAGGCTTATTGCTTTTGCTGCAGTTGAAGGAATCTTTTTCTCAGGAGCCTTCTGTTCAATTTATTGGTTAAAAAAACGTGGTTTAATGCCAGGTTTAACTTTCTCAAATGAATTGATTTCTCGTGACGAAGGCGTACACTGTGATTTTGCTGTTCACTTGCACAATCACCATTTGGTAAACAAAGTGCCAAAAGAAAGAATCAAAGAAATTATTGTCGATGCTTTAGATATCGAAAGACAATTTATTACTGAATCTCTTCCGGTAAGTTTAATCGGTATGAACGCTACTTTAATGACACAGTACTTAGAGTTCGTTGCCGATAGACTTTTAGTAGAGTTAGGTTGTGAGCGTGTCTACGGATCAGCGAATCCATTCGATTTCATGGACATGATTTCTCTTCAAGGAAAAACTAATTTCTTTGAAAAACGTGTTGCGGAGTATCAAAAATCAGGTGTGATGAACAACGACAGCGATGCTCAAAAAATTTCATTCGATGCAGATTTTTAGACAACAAAAAATATTTTAGCGTCTATCTTCTAGAGACACTAAAAAAAGATTACAGATTATTTTTAAAGGTTGAACCTCTTTCCCCAAGTCGCAGGTTCAATAGCAATTTTTGACGCATTTAAATTCGTTTTTCGGATTTGAAACGAGTAACTATTGAGAATTTGGTAATTCTCTAAAATTAATTTAAAAACACGCAATGTTTAAGTACTGGAATTCGTTTTCTAGTTACTTTAATTTTTTCAATAACCATAAAAGGTAAGCTTATGTATGTAGTAAAAAGAGATGGCCATAGAGAGCCCGTAATGTTTGATAAGATTACAGAAAGAATCAAAAAATTGTGTTACGGCTTAAACGAGCTCGTAGATCCAGTTAAGGTAGCCATGAGAGTTATCGAAGGATTGTATGATGGAGTTTCGACTTCTGAATTGGATAATCTTGCAGCAGAAACGGCGGCTTCTATGACAATTGCGCATCCTGATTATGCTCAATTAGCAGCTCGTGTAGCAATTTCTAACCTGCATTCAAATACTAAAAAATCTTTCTCAGAAACGATGAAAGATATGTATCACTACGTAAATCCAAGAAATGGTCAAGATGCGCCATTAATTGCTGATGATGTTTACAAAGTGATCCAAGAAAACGCTGCCTTTTTAGATTCTCATATCATTTATACAAGAGATTTTAATTACGACTATTTTGGTTTCAAAACTTTAGAGCGTTCTTATCTTCTTAAGATAAACGGAAAAATCGTCGAGCGTCCACAGCACATGTTAATGCGTGTTTCTGTTGGGATTCACTTAGATGATTTAAAATCGGTTATCGAAACTTACGATTTAATGTCTAAAAAGTTCTTTACGCACGCAACGCCAACGTTGTTCAACGCGGGAACTCCAAAACCGCAAATGTCATCTTGTTTCCTTTTGGCAATGCAGGAAGATAGTATCGACGGTATTTATGATACATTGAAACAAACAGCTAAAATTTCGCAGTCAGCGGGAGGAATCGGACTTTCTATTCACAACGTTCGTGCGACTGGATCTTACATTCGCGGTACAAACGGAACATCAAACGGAATTGTTCCGATGTTGAGAGTTTTCAACGACACAGCACGTTATGTAGATCAAGGAGGTGGAAAACGTAAAGGAAGTTTCGCGATTTACATCGAAACTTGGCATGCTGATATTTTCGATTTCTTGGATTTAAAGAAAAACCACGGAAAAGAAGAGATGCGTGCAAGAGATTTATTCTTCGCAATGTGGACTTCAGATTTATTCATGAAACGTGTTCAAGAAGATGGACCATGGACTTTAATGTGTCCAAATGAATGTCCAGGTTTATATGATGTTTACGGAGACGAATTCGAAGCATTGTATACAGGATATGAAGCGCAAGGAAAAGGAAGAAAAACAATCCGTGCTCGTGAATTATGGGAGAAAATCCTAGAATCTCAAATCGAGACTGGAACGCCATATATGTTGTACAAAGATGCAGCGAACCGCAAATCGAACCACAAGAATTTAGGAACAATTCGTTCTTCTAACTTGTGTACAGAGATTATGGAGTTTACATCTAAAGATGAAATTGCAGTTTGTAACTTAGCTTCAATCTCATTGCCGATGTTCGTTGAAAACGGAGAATTCAACCACGAATCACTTTACAATGTTACAAAACGTGTTACTCGCAACTTGAACAAAGTAATCGACAGAAACTACTATCCAGTACAAGAAGCTGAAAACTCAAACATGCGCCACCGTCCAGTTGGATTAGGAGTTCAAGGTTTAGCAGATGCTTTCATTATGTTGCGTATGCCGTTTACAAGTGATGAGGCTAAAAAGCTAAACCAAGAGATTTTCGAAACCTTATACTTCGCTGCTGTAACTGCTTCTATGGAAATGGCAAAAGAAGAAGGGTCTTATTCAACTTTCGAAGGATCGCCAATGTCTAAAGGAGAATTCCAATACAACATGTGGGGATTAAAAGATGAAGAATTATCTGGTCGTTGGGACTGGGCTTCATTAAGAAAAGAAGTTATGGAACACGGAGTTCGTAACTCTTTATTAGTGGCACCAATGCCAACCGCTTCTACTTCTCAAATCTTAGGAAACAACGAAGCTTTTGAACCATATACTTCAAATATCTATACTCGTCGTGTATTGTCTGGAGAGTTCATCGTAGTAAACAAACATTTACTAGAAGACTTAGTGAAATTAGGTTTATGGAATGAAGATTTGAAACAAGAAATTATGCGTCATAATGGATCTGTTCAAAATATCAATATCATTCCTCAAGACTTAAAAGATCTTTACAAAACAGTTTGGGAAATGTCGATGAAAGATATTATCGATATGTCTCGTCAAAGAGGATATTTTATTGACCAGTCTCAATCTTTGAACCTGTTCATGCAAGATGCAAACTATTCTAAATTAACGTCAATGCACTTCTACGCTTGGCAGTCTGGTTTAAAAACAGGAATGTATTACCTAAGAACAAAAGCGGCTGTAGATGCGATTAAATTCACATTAAACAACGATAAAAAACAAGAAACAGCTCCGTCATTAGTCCAGGAAACTGAATCAATCAGTGTTGAGGATTACAAAGCAATGCTTTTAAAAGCACAAGCTGCAGATCCTGAGGATTGTGAAATGTGTGGGTCTTAATTTTTCTTAGAAGAAAGAACATAGAATAAAGAAGAAAGATTTTCTTAGTTATAGAAAGCAGTTATTTAACGATAACTGCTTTTTTTATTTTACATTTGTTTTTTTAATAGTAAAAATAATACAAAAAAAATGAAAATCGAAATTGAAGATTATAATCGAATTGCAATAAAATTAAAAGAGGAATATTCAAAACTATCAGATTTTGAAACTTTATCATTAGCGATTCAAATACAAAGAAATCAAATTTTAGAAAATGGATTAGTAGTTAGTTCATCAGATAAACATCCAAGTGCTTTAGAAGCGATAGCAATTGCACTAGGCTATGAAGGGAGAAGTTCAGTAACTATTACAGATGTGTTGCGAAATATAGCAAATGGAGAGGAGGCTTAATTGTTTAAATGTTTTTTTGGATTAACAAGTTGTACTTTGGTACAACTTTAATATATTTGTAATTTATGAATAATGAAAAGATTAGGTCTGTTTTTTTCTTTAAAGACTATTTTAAAAAGTTTTTTGATAAACAAGAAGAAAAAGTTAAGGCAAAAATAATCTGGACGATAAGAGTAATTGAGTATGTTGAAAATATTCCATCAGCATACTTAAAACATATTGAAAATACAGATGGACTTTTTGAAATTCGAATCCAGCTAGGAAGTAATATATTTAGGGTCTTTTGTTTTTTTGATGAAGGAAGATTAGTTGTTCTGGCTAATGGGTTCCAAAAGAAAACTCAAAAAACACCAAAGAAAGAAATTAAAAAAGCATTGAAAATTAAGAAAGAATATGAAAACGAAAAATAAAAATTTGGTTAGCTTAGAAGATTTTGTAGAACAACATTATGGAAAAATTGGAACACCAAAACGTGACGAGCTAGAAGCGGGTTATGAAAATTTTAAAATTGGAGTTTTGCTTCAAGAAGCGAGACTTCAAAAAGGAATGACTCAGGAAGAACTTGCGGTAAAAGCAGGGACAACAAAATCATATATTTCTAAGATTGAGAATAATGTAAAAGAAGTTAAATTTTCGACACTTCAAAAAATTGTAGAACTTGGTTTGGGTGGGCATTTAGAGCTGTCAATTAAATTCTAAATCTAAAATAAATGGATTTATCAGAAGGAATATTTGATAATGAAAAAGAGTTTTATAATCTTGCTGCAGAATATTTTTACAATATAAGTGCAGATGAATATGAAACGATTCAATTCGATAGGATTGTTTCAAAATCTATTTCAATTTTGTTAGATCACGATTTTATTCCTACTCCGTATGTTGAAATCAGATTAGAACTATGTAAAGATGAAAAAAAGATTGCTAATTATTTTCTTTACGTTAATGAAGATAAAGAATTCATAGATGAATTTTTATATTAATAACGGAAGGTTTAGCTATTTTTTGTTGAATATTGCCCATGCTTTCAACCACCGGAACACAATATATTTCCCCAATCTGCTTCCCGTGGTTGAAACCACGGGCTATATTTGATTATGATTATTGAATATTGTTAAAACAATATCCCCAAAAAATCCCCGTTCTAAATTAATACCAAAGACTTTCAAAACTTAGCGCCTCAGAATCTTAGTGACTTAGCATCTTTTAAAAATTAAACCTTTAAAAGAAACTCAAGTCTTATTGTAATAATTTCTGAACGATGAAAAAAAGCAGTCTTTGGTCCTTACGTTTAGGTTTTTCAGGAAAACAAGCTTCAAAAATTGAAAAACTCGGCTTAGAAAAATTTCTAAAGCAATCTTATAATTCAAAATTTGATACAGCACTTCCAGACTTTCTGCAAGATCAGCCTAAAACTACTTTAGAGCTTAAGCAAGTTCGAGAAATCATCAAAACTTCAGACCCCGAAACCAAAAAGGAAATTCAGAAAAAAGAAAATCAAGCCACTGCTGAATTCAAAAAATGGTGGATTGCTAAAATGCGAAATGATGAATTTCCATTGCGTGAAAACATGGTTTGTTTTTGGCACAATCATTTTGTTTCGACTTCTCAAAAAGTAAAAATCAATTACTGGATTTATCAGCACAATATGATTTTGCGCGAAAATGCCTTTGGCAATTTCAAAGAATTAACCAAACAAATTCTGAAATCAAACGCAATGGTGCGATACCTCGATAATGGCGATAATAAAAAAGGAAAAGTAAACGAAAATCTAAGCCGTGAATTACTAGAACTATTCACAATCGGAATTGGAAATTATACCGAAGACGATATTAAAAATGGTGCAAAAGCTTTGGCCGGATTGAATATTGGCGATGAAGGTGCGGTTTACAGAAAGAATATCGAAGACAACAGCGATAAAATTTACTTCGGAAAAAAAGGAAATTGGAAAGCAGATGATTTAGTGGATATTATTTTCGAACAGAAAAACATTCCGTACCTCATTACCCGAAAAATTTTGAAATGGTTTATTTGTGATAATCCGCCTGAAGATTTAGTGGTGTATTACGGAGATTATCTTCGAAAGCAAAAATTTGAAATCGAACCTTTATTGACTAAAATCTTTACGGAAGAATTTAAAAAAGAAAATTCTGGAAATAAAATCAAAAATCCGCTGGTTTATATTTTACAGCTTTGCGACGAATTGCAGATGGAGAATGTAAGTGATGCCGCAATTATGGCATTTATAAAGCAGCAGGGAATGGATTTGTACAATCAGGTGAATGTAAAAGGCTGGGATGGTGGAAATTCTTGGCTGACTTCGCAGATTTATCTTCAAAGAAACAATACAGCCGATTTATTATGCAGTGGAAAAAGTCTGAATCGAAAGGTTTTGAAAACGATGATGAACGGAGTTGAAAAAGAAAAATCGGAATATGAAAAAGTTGCCGTAAAAGTCGCTTTTGATTCTGATGGAAATAATAAAACGATTATTTCAGAATTGTCAGACCGATTATTATTTAATGTCAGCGATTCGGCTCAAAAAGATATGGAAAATCTTCTGAAATACGATTTTGATCCTAAAGACCCACACGCCGATTTTGCTGTGGTCAGACTTTTTAATTACATCGCAAAACTTCCAGAATATCAATTAATCTAAAAAGCAGTAATCATGAACAGAAGAAATTTTCTAACACTCACAGGAACTTTTACAGGCGGATTGCTTGTGCTTCCCGATTTTTTACACGCTTTTGGTTCTCAGAACAATTTGATTGTGGGAGAACAATGTGTCGTTTTTGTACAGCTGAATGGCGGAAATGACGGTTTAAATACCTTTATTCCATATGATGATCCATTATATTATGATTTACGAACGAAAATTGCTTTAAATAGAGATTTGGTTATTGGTAAAAATAAAGGAATGGCATTTCATCCTTCGTTAAAAGATTTTGCTCAAATACAGCAAAACGGAGATTTAACCGTAATTCAGAATGTCGGTTATCCAGAACCTATTCGTTCTCATTTTAGAAGTCAGGAAATCTGGCAGACCGCAACCGATTCGAATAAATATATAAATGAAGGCTGGCTCGGTAGATTTCTAGATTTGCAATGCAACGGACATCAGGCGACGGCGGGAATAAATTTAGATTCGATTGATAATTTGGCTTTAAAAGGTGTTGAACCTAATTTTATAACCGTAAAAGATCCAGACCGATTTAAAGTGAAATCAAAAGAAGAAGATGTGACTTTGTCTAAAAATCCACATTTAGATTTTGTTCGAAAAATTGCCAATTCGGTTACCGAAGGTTCTGATGAAATCCAGAAAGCTTTGGCAAAATCTAAAACCGAAATCAGTTATCCTAAAACAGAATTATCGAAAAATTTGGAATGGATTGCAAGACTGATAAAAGGAAATCTAAATTCAAAAGTATATTATACCTCTCTCAACGGATTTGATACGCACGACAATCAGCTTGCAATTCACGAAAGAAAGTTAACCGATTTAAACGATTCGTTATACAGTTTTTATTCCGATTTAAAACAAGCTCAATTATTGCAGAATGTCACAATCGTAGTTTTTTCCGAATTTGGAAGACGCGTAAAAGACAACGGCAACGGAACAGATCACGGAACTGCGGCGCCAATGTTTATCATAGGAGGAAACAACAAAGGAACCATTTTAGGAAGAAATCCAAATTTAGCAGACTTAGATAACGGCGATTTAAAATATGAAATAGATTTCAGAAGTGTTTATGCCTCTTTATTAAAAGAAAAAATGAATTTTGATTATGCTAAAATTGGGATTATGAATAAATCAGTTTCCGGATTGTTTTGATTGGTAAATAGCCACGACCCGAGCGATAGCGAATAGACGAAGCAATTCACGGATTTTATTTAAAATCTGTGAAATTAGATTCAATTGCACAGAGATTTGCGCGAATTCGTGAATTTGTGGCGAAAAAAATTAGCATCTCAGTAACTTAGAACCTCAGAATCTCTTTTTAATATTCTCATTTTAAGCCGATATTTTTATATTATCATACAAAACCTGCCAAATTTGTTAAGAAATCCTTTTTTGTTTCATAAAATGCAATCTTTTTTTTGGTGCACTAAAAATAATTTATACATTCGCAGAGAATTTACAAAATAACACAAACAAAATGGCAAGTAACCGTTTTTATTTTAGCAACAATTTTTATTTCTTCTTTAGTAGAAGTCAGGATTGTGCTATGGTTATTTGAGAAAAATTTTAAGACAAATAAAACTAATATACAATCCTGATGCAAATCAGGATTTTTTTTTGACTATATGACAACGAAAATTGCAATACAAGGTATAAAAGGATCATTTCATCATCAGGTTGTGAAAGAGTATTTCTCTGAAAATGTGGATATTGATGAATGCTTGTCTTTTGAAGAATTGATCGACAGCCTTATTGCCGGAAAATCGGATCAGGCTGTAATGGCAATCGAAAATTCAATTGCAGGGCCAATTATTCCGAATTACGCATTGATTGACAAGAATAATTTACACATAATCGGAGAGCATTATTTAAACATTCAACAGAATTTAATGGCTTTAAAAGGTCAAAAAATTGAGGATATAAAAGAAGTTCATTCACATCCAATGGCACTTTTGCAATGCATGGATTTCTTGAAACAATATCCAAATATCAAATTGGTTGAGGATAAAGATACAGCGGAAACAGCGAGAAGAATTCAGGAAAAACAGTTAACAGGAATTGCGGCAATCGCGAGTGAAACGGCAGCTGAAATGTATGATCTGGATATTATTGCATCATCGATTCAAACGATCAAAAACAATATGACGCGTTTTGTGATCATCAAAAAGCAAAATTCATTTTTGCCAGAAAGCGAAATCAACAGAGCATCGGTAAAATTTGAATTAGATCATAAAAGAGGAAGCTTAGCGGCGGTTTTAAATGTCATGAGCGACTGCAAACTGAATTTGACAAAAATCCAGTCGCTTCCAAAAATCGAAACACCTTGGAAATATTCATTCTTCGTAGATGTAACATTTGAGAAATACGAAGATTTTGCAAAAGCCAAAACATTATTAAACATTATGGCAGAATATTTTAAAGTGTTGGGAGAATATAAGAATACCAGACCGTAAAAAAGGAAATTCCAATTAAAGAAATTCCAAATTCCAATCCTTCGGGATTAAAAAATAAAGAAACTCTAAAAGAGAATAAATAGAAATCATGATTACAACAGCAAAACGATTAGACACAGTTGAAGAATACTACTTCTCATCAAAACTAAGAGAAGTTCGTCAGTTGATGTCTGAAGGAAAACCGATCATCAACATGGGAATTGGAAGCCCTGATTTGAGTCCGTCAAAAGCAGTAATTGAAGCAGTCGCTGCAGCAATTCAAGACGAAAACGGACATGGCTATCAAAGCTATCAGGGATTGCCAGAAATGAGACAAGCGATGGCGGATTTTTATCGTGATCAGTTTGGTGTTGAAGTGAATCCGAATAATGAGATTTTACCTCTTATGGGTTCAAAAGAAGGAATTATGCATATTTCGTTGGCATTTTTAAATGAAGGCGATCACGTTTTGATTCCGAATCCGGGTTATCCAACTTATACTTCGGTAACCAATTTGGTTCAGGCAGTTCCAGTTTATTATGACTTGAAAGAAGAAAACGGATGGGAACCTGATTTTGAAGCTCTTGAAAAATTAGATCTTTCGAAAGTAAAAATAATGTGGCTGGGATATCCGCACATGCCAACAGGAGCTAGAGGAAGTTTAGCGTTATTTGAAAAATTGGTTGCTTTTGCTAAAAAACACAATATTTTATTGATCAACGACAATCCGTATAGTTTTGTTTTGAATGATAATCCGATGAGTTTATTGCAAGTTGAAGGCGCAAAGGATGTAGCTTTAGAATTGAATTCGTTAAGTAAAACATTCAATATGGCGGGCTGGAGAGTCGGTATGGTTTTAGGAAATCCTGAAATTATCGATGCGGTTCTAAAAGTAAAAAGCAATATGGATAGCGGCATGTATTACGGAATTCAAAAAGGTGCTATCGCCGCTTTAAAATGTGATAAATCCTGGTTCGAAGACCAAAACAAAATTTACAGACGACGAAGAGAATTGACGGAAAAACTAGCAGAAAAGTTAAACTGTAAAGTATATAAAGAAGGAGTTGGGCTTTTTGTTTGGGCAAAATTGCCAGAGGGAATTGAATCAGCAGAAAAGTTCATTGACGAAATATTATATGAGAAACATATTTTCATCACGCCGGGAACCATTTTTGGAAGCAACGGCGAAGGATATATCAGATTCTCATTGTGTGTAAAAGAAGAGAAAGTACAAGAAGCGATTGATCGATTTTAGAGTATTGAGATTTTAGAAGCAAGAATCAAGACTTTTATCCAGATTGTCAGGCTGAGCGAAGTCGAAGCCATTTAATTGGAATTTGGACCCGAGCGTTAGCGAACAGGCGAAGCAATTTTAAAACTTGGAATTTTTAAAAAATTATGAAAGTATACGTAATAGGAATAGGGTTAATAGGCGGTTCGATGGTGCTAGACATCAAAGGGCGTTATCCTGATGCGACTATTTTAGGAATCGACAGTAACGAAAAACATTCGCAGGAAGCAATTAATCTTGGAGTTATTGATGAAGCGGGAAGTTTTGAAGATTTGCAAAAAGCAGATTTTGTAATTGTTTCGGTTCCGGTAGATGTAGCGTTGACAGTTTTGCCTAAAGTTTTGGATGCTGTAGGAGATAAAACCATTGTTTTTGAAGTAGGATCTACTAAAAAACCAATTTGCGAAGCAGTTGCCAATCACCCAAAAAGAAGAAATTTTATTGCGACGCACCCAATTGCGGGAACAGAGTTTTCGGGTCCATCAGCAGCAATAAGAGGTTTGTTTCAAGGAAAGACAAATATTATCTGTGAAGTCGAAAAGACTGCTTTTAAATTACAAGAAAAAGCATTAAATCTTTTCACTTCAATAGGAATGAGAATCCGATACATGGATCCCGTTTCGCACGACAAACACATTGCTTACGTTTCGCATTTATCGCACATCAGTTCGTTTATGCTCGGAAAAACAGTAATGAATAAAGAAAAAGACGAACAAGATATTTTTGATATGGCGGGAAGTGGATTTGAAAGCACCGTTCGTTTGGCAAAAAGTTCACCTGCAATGTGGACACCCATTTTTAAACAAAACAAAGAATACGTTCTGGAAACCTTAGAAGGTTATATTGCAAATTTAACTCAGTTTAGAGATTTGCTCGCAGACGACAACTACAACGCCATTTTTGAAGAAATGGAAGGCGTAAATAAAATTAGAGAAATATTAAACGGAATAACTATAAAAAAGTAAACTATAAAAACGATGGAAAATAAAAAAGAAATGAGAAAGTGGTTAGAAGATTTCAATTTAAATCATCCACTTGTGATAGCTGGACCTTGTAGTGCAGAAACTGAAGATCAAGTTTTGAAAATTGCTCACGAATTAAAAGATTCAAAAGTAAGCGTATTCAGAGCTGGAATCTGGAAGCCAAGAACTCGTCCAGGAGGATTTGAGGGTGTTGGTGAAATTGGATTAAAATGGTTGCAAAAAGCTAAAGCAGAAACTGGTTTATTAATGGGTACTGAAGTGGCAACTGCAGCTCACTGTAAACTAGCTTTAGAACACGATATCGACGTATTATGGGTTGGTGCACGTACAACGGCAAACCCTTTCGCGGTTCAAGAAATTGCAGATACATTAAAAGGAACTGATAAAATTGTTTTGGTGAAAAACCCAGTAAACCCAGATTTAGCTTTATGGTTAGGTGGTGTTGAGCGTTTACACATGGCTGGAATCGAGAAATTAGGTGTTATTCACAGAGGTTTCTCTACTTACGAAAAAACAAAATACAGAAACATTCCAGAGTGGCAGATTGCTATCGAATTGCAAAATAAATTCCCTGATTTACCATTAATCATCGATCCATCTCACATTACTGGAGATCGTAAAATGATTTTCGAAGTAACTCAAGAGGCTTTAGACTTGAACTACGACGGTATGATTATCGAAACGCATATCGATCCAGACAACGCTTGGTCTGATGCGGCTCAACAAGTTACTCCAGATGCTTTGAAACAAATCATCAAAGATTTAACTATCAGAAAAACGGATGATACTACAGACGAGTACAGCCAAAAAATGAAAAAACTAAGAGCTAACATCGACGTTTTGGATGCTAATTTATTAGAGCTTTTGGGAAAACGTATGAAAGTAGCTGATGAAATCGGTCAAGTGAAAAAAGATGCAAACGTTGCAATTCTTCAAAACAACCGTTGGAACGAAATCTTAGGAAAAATGATTTTGGAAGGTGAGAAAAAAGGTCTTACTGAAGAGTTTGTTTTGAAATTATTCAAAGCAATTCACCAAGAAAGTATTGGTCATCAAGAGAAAATTTTCAACGCATAATTTTGTCTTAAACCATATAAGTGATATAAGATAATTTAAGTTTGGCTAAGATTTATCTTAAGTTTTTCTTATAACACAATATTAAAAATAGATTGTTTTTTTAAATCCCCATAGCTTTGAAAGAAGTAGTGGGGATTTTTATTTAGGAAAATATTCGCCCAGTTATATTCAAATATATTACTTATATGGTTTAAATTATTCATTTATCTTTGCAAAGATTTAGGTTTAGAATCTAAAAATCTAAAATCAGAAATCTAAAATAAAAGAATGACAGGAACCGTATATAAATCTACAGGAAGCTGGTACACCGTAAAATCTGAAAAAGGAGATTTTGTGGAATGCCGTATGAAAGGGAAATTTAGAATTAAGGGAATTAAAAGTACCAATCCTATTGCTGTAGGCGATATAGTTGATTATGAATTAGAGGAAACTTCGGATGCCGTAACGGGAATGATTCATAATATCCACGAAAGAAAAAATTATATCGTTCGTAAATCGGTAAACTTGTCAAAGCAGATTCATATTATTGCTTCTAATATTGATCAGGTTTTCTTATTGGTTACGATTGATAATCCGCCGACAACTACAAGTTTCATAGACCGTTTTTTGGTGACTGCTGAAGCTTATGGAATTGAAGCTGTTCTTGTTTTTAATAAAATTGATACTTTAACGGAGCAAACTTTAGACGATCAGCTTTATCTGCAGCATATTTATCAGGAAATAGGATATAAATGTCTCCGAATTTCATCGACAGAAAATAAAGGTATTGATAAGCTGAAAGAAATGATGATTGGAAAAGTGAGCATGTTTTCAGGACATTCCGGTGTTGGAAAATCTACTTTGGTTAATGCATTAGAACCAAGTCTTCATTTAAAAACTTCTGTAATTTCAGAACAGAGCAAACAAGGACAGCATACAACTACTTTTGCTGAAATGTACGACTTGTCTTTTGATGCACGAATTATTGATACTCCAGGAATTAAAGGTTTCGGAATCGTCGATATGGAACCGACAGAAATCACCGATTACTTTCCAGAATTTTTTAAGCTCAAAGATCAGTGCAAGTTTAACAACTGTTTACATAAAGAAGAACCGCATTGCGCCATAAAAGCAGCTTTAGAAAAAGATGAAATTGCTTGGTCACGCTACAATAGTTATCTTAAAATCCTTGAAGGCGACGAAGAGCATTATCGTACCGATACTTATGGAGAAGATCGCGCTGCGAGCGATGAAACAAGAAAGTAAATAAATAAATTCCAATTTTAAAAATCCAAATTCCAAACAGAAGGTAAGACCGATTCTAACTGTCGAAATGTACTGCAGTGCATCTAACATTAGAATTTAAAATCTTTTTAATCCTCATATCCCGATAGCTATCGGGAGTGGCTAAAAAAAATAATATAAATGAAAATTGTACTTCAAAGAGTTTCTGAGGCATCTGTAACAGTTGAAAATAAAAAAACAGCAGATATTCAAAAAGGTTTATTGGTTTTAGTCGGAATTGAAGATGCCGATACTCAGGAAGATATAGATTGGCTTGCTGGAAAAATTATAAAAATGAGAATTTTTGGAGACGAAAATGACGTTATGAACTGCTCGGTTCAAGATATTGGCGGAGATGTTATTGTTGTAAGTCAGTTTACGCTTCATGCATCGACCAAAAAAGGAAATCGTCCTTCATATATAAAAGCAGCCAAACCAGATTTTGCAATTCCAATGTACGAGAACTTTGTTCAGGCAGTGGAAAAAGAATTGGGTAAGAAAGTGCAAACTGGAATTTTTGGTGCCGATATGAAAGTCAGTCTTTTAAATGACGGGCCAGTTACAATCGTAATGGATAGCAAAAACAGGGAATAAAATATTATTAAACATTTGTTAAGGATTTCTGAAAATAATATATATTTGACGAAAATACCTACTAATGAAAAACCTGTTTTGCGCGTTATTTTTTATTTTATTTACCGCCAATATTTCTGCTCAAAAGAGCATTTATCCTATATCTTCTATTCCTGATAGTTTAACACAAAATGCTAATGCTGTTCTTCGCTTAGACCAGATGGATATTGTCATTGCTTCGCAAAGAAGTATGAATATTAAAACTCAAAGAATTGTTTCTGTTTTAAACGAAAAAGGTTTAAAAGATATTGATGCTTTTAGTCATTATGATAAGACAACTTCAGTGAAGAATATTGAAGCTATAGTCTATGACGCTTTAGGAAATGAAATCAAAAAAATCAAAAGAAAAGATTTTAGGGATCAAAGCGCCGTAAGCGGAAGCACGCTTTTTTCAGATAATCGAGTGCTTTACTTAGATTATACTCCAATTTCATATCCTTTTACAATTGTTTTTACGTGCGAAACAGAAACGTCAAATACAGCATTTATTCCACAATGGTATTTTATTGGTAATTATTACGTAAGCATAGAAAAATGTATTTTGAATATTACTTTTCCAAAGGGATTGGGCTTTAAGAAGAAAGAGTTCCGATTTGATAATTTCAAAATAAAAAAAACAGCCGATACCGATACCAATTTAAGTTATATAGCAACACATATTCCTGCTCAAAAACAAGAAGATCTTAGCCCTTCTCCGTCAGATCTTTTTCCTAAAGTTATTATGGGATTAGAAAATTTTCATTTAGAAGGAGTTGACGGAAATGCTACTACTTGGGAAGCATTCGGTAAATGGTATGGCGATAAAATCTTAACGGGAACTACTGTTTTGCCCGAAGAAACCAAAGCAAAAATCAAGGCTCTTGTTGGTGATGAAAAAGATCCTGTTAAGAAAGCTAAAATCATTTACGATTACGTGCAGAAAAAATCCCGATATGTAAACATTGCAGTTGGAATTGGCGGCTGGAAACCTATGCTGGCCAACGATGTCGATCGTTTAGGATATGGCGATTGCAAAGCATTGTCAAATTATACAAAAGCACTTTTGCAGGTTGTAGATGTTCCGTCTTACAATACCATTTTATACGGCGATCGTTACAAAGCAGATATTCAGTCTGATTTTGTTTCGATGCAAGGAAACCATATGATTTTGGCAATTCCGAATAAAGATAGTTACATCTGGCTAGAATGTACAAGTCAGGATGATCCATTTGGTTATCAAGGAACTTTTACAGACGATCGTGATGTTTTGGTTGTAAAACCAGAAGGAGGAGAAATTGTTCGCACTAAAATCTACGACGATCGAGGAAATATCCAAGATGGAAAAGGAACTTACACAATTGATGGAGCTGGAAATTTCTCAGGAACATTAAAAATTGCATCACAAGGAAGCCAATATGCATCTAAATCTCGAGTAGAAACCATGCAGCCAAACGAAAAAGAAGAACATTACAAAGAGTATTGGGATAATATCAACAACTTAAAATTGGGCAAAATTACTTTTACAAACGATAAAGAGAATATTCGTTTTACTGAAGATGTTCAGTTAAGCGCAACAAATTATGGAACGTTGACGGGTAATAAAATGATTTTTGTGGTTGATGCTTTTAATCAATTTACAGGAAATATAAAACGAGTGCGAAACCGCAAAAATCCATTTCAAATTCAGCGTGGCTATTTCGATACAGATGAAATCGAGATCAATCTTCCTGATGGCTACAGTATTGAATTTCTTCCCCAGAATTATGAGCTAAAAGGAAAATTTGGCGAATACAAAACTGAAATCATCAAAAAAGACAATAACAAATTAACTTATAAAAGAACGATGTTCCTCAACAAAGGAAAATATTCTAACAAAGAATATGATGAATACCGTTTGTTTATGGAACAAGTTTCAAGAAACGACAATGCCAAAATAGTCCTAACCAAAAACTAACAATCATAAACCAAAATAAACCAAAAATCACCAATGAAAATTATTAAATTATTTAGCCTTACTGTAATTTTATTGATTGCTTCAAAAGCAATGTCGCAGGAATTTAAATTAGGAAAAGTATCTATTGCAGAATTAGAGCAGAAAGCACATCCAAAAGATACTTCGGCAGTAGCAGCAGTCCTTTATAAAAAAGGAATTTCTAGGATGGAATATGATCAAAACGATGGTTTTTACATGATGACTGATGTAGAAACTCGTATTAAAATTTATAAAAAAGAAGGTTATGAATGGGCCAATCAACAAGTGTGGTATTATAACACGAATAACTTAAAAGAACGCGTTTTTTTTACAGATGCAGTGACTTACAATTTGGTTAATGGAAAAATAGAAAAAACCAAATTAAAAAGCGATGGATCTTTTGATGAAATCATCTCTAAGTACAGAGGCCAAAAAAAGATTGCAATGCCAAATGTAAAAGAAGGTTCTGTAATTGAATTTCGATATACAATAAAATGTCCAAATCCAGGGATAATTCGTGATTGGGACTTTCAAACATCAATTCCTGTAAATTATTCTGAATTTAAAGTTGCCTATCCAGAATATTATGTTTTTAAACCAAGACAAAAAGGATATATTTTTCCAAAATTTACAACATTAAAAAATCCAAAATCAATTATAATTGCAAATAAAGATAGGGCGGTTGGACTTGCTAAAGCTGATTTTTCCAAACAAAATTTGGATTATATTGAGACAGAAATTACTTATGTTGCGGAAGATTTTCCTGCATTAAAAGACGAAAGTTTTGTAAACAATATTGATAATTATAAATCTAGTATTGAGCATGAATTAGCTTTAACGCATTTTCCAAATAGTGGGATAAAAGAATATTCAACAGATTGGAATTCAGTTGTAAAAACAATTTACGAGTATGACGATTTTGGTCCGGAATTGAATAAAACTGGTTATTTTGAGGAAGATTTAAAAAAACTTCTCACAGGAATAGACAGTCAAAATGAAAGAATTTGGATGATTTTAAATTATGTAAAAACAAACGTAAAATGGAATGGTTATACTGGTTATGAATGCGATAGTGGAGTTAAAAAAGCCTACAAAGAAAAAACAGGAAATATTGCCGATATTAATTTAATGCTTACAGCAATGCTGCGCTATTCAGGGTTAACAGCAAATCCGGTTTTGGTAAGTACACGCTCTAACGGAATTGCTTTATTTCCGAACAGAAATGCTTTTAATTATGTGATAGCAGCAATAGAAACTCCAAACGGATATATTCTATTAGATGGATCCGATAAGTATTCAACCCCAAACGTTCTTCCTTTTAGAGTATTAAATTGGATGGGAAGATTGATAAGAAAAGATGGTTCTTCAGAAGAAATAGATTTGATGCCTAAAAAAGTTTCAAACGACATTGTTTTTATGAATTACGATATTGATGCAGAAGGGAATGTAAAAGGAAAAACCAGAAGACAGTGTACAGATTACAATGCAATGCTTACGCGAGCAAATTTTGAAAAATTGAAAGAAGATGAATATCTCGAAAAGTTAGAAAACAATAGTGGCAAAATTGAGGTAAGCGAATATTCAAGAACAAACGAAAAAGAACTTTTATCCCCGACAATTGAAACATATTCATTTACAGGAAACAATTTGTGTGAACTTATCGGAGGTAAAATTTATGTAAATCCAATGCTGTTCTTTACGCAGGATAAAAATCCGTTTAAACAGGAAGTGCGAGAATATCCAGTGGATTTTGGTTTCCCATTTATGGATAAGTACAACATTACAATTAAAATTCCTGAAGGTTTTGCGGTAGAGACGTTGCCAGCGGCTGTTGCTTATAACATGGAAAATAATTTGGGAAGTTTTAAATTTAATATTGCTGCGAATGATAATCTTTTGCAGTTGAATATTATGCATCAAATTAATGAAGCAATTGTAACAACAGAACAATATGAGATGCTTAAAGAATATTACAAAAGCATGATTGCAAAACAAACAGAAAAAATCGTTTTAAAACGTATTTAATATAATGCTGAGATTTCTTCAAAATTAAATGAGAAAGTCAACTTAAAAATAGCAGCGAATAAGCTGCTATTTTATTTAAAAAGGGAATTTATTTTTCAGTTACAGAAAACAAAATTCAAATTGTGAGCCAAAAAGAAATCAACAATAGTATTTTTGCAGCTGAGGATTACGGAATGATAAAAGAGTTTTTTCAGAAGATGATCGTAAGCCAAAATGAAAAAATAATTCTTAAAAAGATATAGAAGATGGATTTGAAAAATGCACAATTAGCTGTTGACACTTGGATAAAAGAACACGGAGTTCGTTACTTTAACGAATTGACTAATATGGCGCAGCTTACAGAAGAAGTAGGTGAAGTTGCCCGAATTATTGCACGCCGTTACGGAGAACAATCTGAAAAAGAAAGCGATAAGAACAAAGATTTAGGAGAAGAATTGGCAGATGTTGTTTTTGTTGTGCTATGTTTAGCCAATCAAACAGGAATCGATTTGCAAGCGGCTTTCGACAAAAAAATGGATTTAAAATCGGTTAGAGATAAAGATCGTCACAAAAACAATGATAAATTGAAATAATTGTGAAATATCACTCATAAGTTTTGAATTATGAGTTTTCAATTTTGAATTATGAATGGGGAGTGGTAAATTGCGGGGCTGAATTATGTTTCTAATCATTCATAATTCATAATTCACAACTTACAATTAAAAAAATGAATTTAAAATTAAGCACGAATTCACCATTCACCATTGATGATTCGCAACTAAATATCACCGGTTCAAAAAGTGAAACGAACCGTTTATTGCTTCTAAAAGCTTTATTCCCAAATATTACTTTAGCCAATACTTCAAACTCAGACGATAGCGAAGTAATGCAGAAAGCATTAGTAGGAAATGATGAAATCGTAGATATTCACCACGCCGGAACTGCAATGCGTTTCCTGACTGCTTATTTTGCTGTAAACGAAGGTAGAGAAGTGGTTATGACAGGTTCTAGCAGAATGCAGGAACGCCCAATCAAAATTTTGGTTGATACTTTAAGACAATTGGGGGTTGAAATCTCTTATGAAAAAGAAGAAGGTTATCCGCCAATTCGAATCAAAGGAAAAAAAGTTACGGCTTCAAAAGTTACTTTGGCAGCAAATGTAAGCAGCCAATATATTTCGGCACTTTTGCTTGTAGCTTCAAAATTAGAAAATGGATTAGAATTGACTTTAGAAGGAGAAATCACTTCGATTCCATATATCAAAATGACTTTGGCTCTGTTGAATGATTTAGATATTAAAACCAGTTTTGAACGCAATGTAATTAAAGTTTATCCGAAGGAAACTGTTGAAACAAAAGAAATGGTTGTAGAATCGGACTGGAGTTCGGCTTCTTATTTCTTTAGTCTTGTAGCTTTGGCCGATGCAGCAAAAATCACTTTGAGCAGTTATAAAGAAAACAGCCTTCAGGGAGATTCGGAATTAGTTTCGCTGTATGAAAAAATGGGAGTAAAAACTACTTTCCAAAACAATAAAATGACTTTGGAAAAAGTAGCAGGTTTCAATTATCAAGATGTAAATTTTGAATTGAATAATACTCCGGACATTGCTCAGACAATTGTAGTGACATGTTTAGGTTTAGGTATTGGATGCCATTTGACAGGTCTTCATACTTTAAAAATTAAAGAAACAGACCGATTAGAAGCGCTTAAAACAGAACTTACAAAATTAGGAGCTAATATTTCTGTAACTAATGATAGCTTGACTCTAGTAAAATCTGATACTATAAATCACGATGTAAAAATCGGAACCTATAATGATCACCGAATGGCAATGGCTTTTGCGCCGTTGGCAATAAAAGTTCCAATTATTATAGAAGATGCAGGAGTGGTTTCAAAATCGTATCCAGATTTTTGGGACGATTTAAAGGCTTTAAACTTTCAAATTTCAGAATTGTAAAAAAAATGAACCATGTAAGTAATATAAGTTCATTTAAATAAAAGCTTACTCAAAGTTTTAAAACATAGCCTCTGGTTTCAGCCAGAGGTTTTTTTATGTCCAAGTTTGAATATTAATCGCAAAGTTTGTCATTTCGACGAAGGAGAAATCTTCGCAAGTAGCTCCGCAATCAAAATCTAATCTTTGTCGAGTTTCTGGCGAAGATTTCTCCTTACGTCGAAATGACAATATTATGTTGAAAATGTTTTTTATAGAAAAAAACACATTTTTAATGGTTCGAGAAACCTCACAAAATCAAGGACTTTTGAAAATAAAAGCCAAAACACTTGACAACGCCTATCTCACAATCGTATATTTGCAACCGATTTAAAATTTTAGATAAACAAATCTAAAAACTACACTCTAAAATCAACAATTCAAATATGAAATTATCACACTTCAATTTCAATTTACCGAAAGAACTTTTGGCTGAATTTCCAGCAGAAAACAGAGATGAATCTCGCTTAATGGTAATTGACCGTAAAAAAAACACTATCGAACATAAAATGTTTAAAGACGTGATCAACTATTTTGATGACGGAGACGTTTTAATTCTTAACAATACAAAAGTTTTCCCTGCGCGTTTGTATGGAAACAAAGAAAAAACTGGAGCTAGAATTGAGGTTTTCTTATTAAGAGAATTAAATTCAGAGCAACGTTTATGGGACGTTTTAGTAGATCCTGCTAGAAAAATCCGTATTGGTAACAAACTTTATTTTGGTGACGACGATTCGTTAGTTGCTGAGGTAATTGACAATACAACTTCTCGTGGAAGAACTTTACGTTTCTTATACGATGGTTCTTATGAAGAATTCAGAAACAAATTGACTGAACTTGGAGAAACTCCAATTCCTAAATACATCAATAGAGATGTTACTCCAGAAGACGCTGAAAGATACCAAACGATCTACGCAAAAGAAGAAGGAGCTGTAGCGGCACCAACTGCTGGTCTACACTTCTCTAAGCACCTTTTGAAAAAATTAGAAATCAAAGGAGTAAATTTTGCTGAGGTAACTTTGCACGTAGGTTTAGGAACTTTTAATCCAGTTGAGGTTGAAGATTTATCTAAACACAAAATGGATTCTGAGGAATTAATCATTACACAAAAAGCTTGTGATATTGTAAACGAAGGAAAAGCAAAGAAAAAACGTATTTGTGCTGTAGGAACAACTTCTATGCGTGCAATTGAAAGTTCTGTTTCTTCTGCGAATACGTTGAATCCTTACGAAGGATGGACAAATAAATTTATTTTCCCTCCTCACGATTTCAGTATTGCAAACTGTATGATTACAAACTTCCACACGCCAAAATCAACATTATTAATGATGATTTCTGCTTTCTGTGGTCACGATTTAATGAAAAAAGCATACGAAGAAGCGATCAAAGAAGGATACAAATTCTATTCTTACGGAGATGCGATGTTAATTCTTTAATAGGAATTAATTTTTCAATATAAGAACCCGACAGTTTTTTAGAAGCTGTCGGGTTTTTTATTTGTTTCAAGTTTAAAGTTTCAAGTTTGACTTTCGGTGCGAAATTTAAACGCAATCCCGATAGCTATCGGGAGCAAGGATTTTTTGCTCAGTATGTGTTTACCAGAAACAAAAGAACGCAAAGCTTTGCGAACTTAGCGTTTGTAAATGTTAGCCTTAATAAAAAAAGACTTTGCGAACTTTGCGTTAAAAAAACACACAAAGCATATCAACCTGAAACAAACCAAACAAAATTTGTTATTTTAGCAGGCAAAACAAAAACAAAATGACTTTTCAAAATACACGCGAATTTGCACGAGAGCTAGATTCGAAAGATGCATTAAACCATTATCAAGAGCAATTTATTTTTCCTAAAGTAAACGATAAACGAGTTATCTATTTTACAGGAAACTCATTAGGACTACAGCCAAAACGTACCAAAGCATACATTGACGAAGTAATGAATGATTGGGCAGAATTAGCTGTCGAGGGGCATTTTTATGCTGAAAAACCTTGGTGGGATTATCAGGAAAGATTTGCAGAACCATTGAGTAAGATTGTTGGAGCGCTTCCGTCAGAAGTTACCGTAATGAATACTTTGACAGTGAATCTTCATTTGTTGATGGTTTCTTTTTATCAGCCAAAAGGAAAACGTTACAAAATTATCTGCGAAGAAAAAGCTTTTCCGTCAGATCAGTATATGTTTCAAAGTCAGGTAAATTTTCACGGATACAAACCTGAAGATGCAATTGTAGAAATTAAACGCAGGGAAGGAGAACACAATATTCGTTTGGAAGATATTTTGGCAAAATTGAAGAAGTTGGAGATGAACTGGCTTTAGTTTTAATTGGCGGAGTAAATTATTATACAGGACAAGTTTTTGATATTAAAACCATAACTGCTGCGGGACAAAAAGTTGGCGCAAAAGTGGGTTGGGATTTGGCACATGCTGCCGGAAATATCAAATTAGAACTTCATGATTGGAATGTAGATTTTGCTGCTTGGTGCAGTTATAAATATATGAATTCAGGTCCAGGAAATGCTTCTGGATGTTTTGTTCACGAAAAACATCACAATTCAGATTTACCAAGATTTGCAGGATGGTGGGGACACAACAAAGAGCGCCGTTTTAAAATGGAGCCAAATTTTGATCCCGTTCACGGAGCTGACGGATGGCAAATTAGTAATCTTCCAGTTCTTTCTTTAGCGCCATATTTGGCTTCAGTAGAAATGTTTGCTGAGGTTGGAATGGATGCATTAATTGTAAAACGTGATCACATTACTTCATATTTAGAATTTATTCTTCACGAAATTGATAAAGAAGTAGAGAGTACTTTCGAAATCATTACACCAACAAATCTAGAAGAAAGAGCTTCGCAATTATCTGTTTTTCTTCACGGAGAAGGAAGAGCTTTATTCGACTATTTAATGAAAAATGGTGTCATTACAGATTGGCGTGAACCAAATGTAATTCGTCTGGCGCCAGTTCCATTATATTGTTCTTATGAAGATATGTATGATTTTGGACAGATTCTTAAAAAAGGAATCTTAGGAAAATAAGGTTTATCTAAAATAGTAACCGTACTGTTTGTCAAAAAAAACTTTGCGTCTTAGTGCCTTTGCGAGATTAATTTCATTCAGCTTGGGGAATAAACTCAGCGCGAAACAGACATCAATCTTCAAATGTTATAAACTTTCAAAAAAATTCTGTAACAACCGTTATAACAGATATTTCGTAATTTGTAGTGTATAATTTTAAAATTACAAGATCATGAAAGGCTTATATATTTTATTGACCGTGATATTTTTAACTTCTTGTCAACAACAAAATAAAGAAGATATAAATAAAGCCAAACAAGCCAGTATTGATTCAATGAAAGTTGAGATTAACAAACAGCGTGTTATCGATTCGATGAAGGCTGAAATGGCAAAATTAAATGAGGAAAAGATTGAAGCTCAGAAAGAAAAGGTTGTAGTAGTGCAGCAAAAAGATGGAACGGCGGCCACTACCACAACGACAACAACCAAAAAGAAAGGCTGGAGTGCAACTGCTAAAGGCGCTGTAATTGGTGCCGGAGTTGGAGCCGCAACTGGAGCAATTGTCAGTAAGAAAAAAGGAGAAGGTGCCATTATTGGTGGTTTAGCCGGAGCTGCAGTTGGTACAGGAACTGGAGCTGTTATTGATAGCAAAAATAAGAGGAACGAATAGTTTCCTATAAATAAAAAACAAACCCCAAATTAGTGATAATTTGGGGTTTTCATTTTAAACCAACTCTGAAACGGGAATTTTTATACCAACTAATTCTGATTTACAAGAATCGAGTTGATTTAAGTCTCCTTTAAAGGCTATTGTCGATTCAAATAAATTCTTATAATATTCAATTCCATCTAACAGATTAGATTTAAAAGTATTCCATTTTTTATGCTGAGCCGTTGTAAGTTCGCCAGAAACAGATTGAATTTCATTTCTAAAGTAACTAATATACATTTTAAGCTCTTTTATAAACAGGTTCGGACGATCGTTTGTTCTAATAATCGACTTCCCTTGATAGATATGCTGGATCATTTGTTTTAAAGAAACCTCCTGATCAAAATAAGCCAAGTTTGGCCCTGGGCAAATTACTACTCCTTGAGCTTGACCTTTTATTTTAATATCATTTTCCAGATAAGAAGCATTAGCCAAACCAACACAAAGACACGATTTTTCGGTGATTTTGATTTTATTTTTTTCAAATTCATCAGCAGATAGAGAAACTTTTTTTGCTTCTAGTTCTTCTAGTTTAATGTCCTGATATTTTTTTGAAGCCGTACAAATTCCGTGCGGATCGTATTCTTTGCTTAAAGCTAAAAATTTCTTTGGACAAGAACTTCCAGCTTTATTTTCCTGAATTCTTTTCTGTTTTAAAAATTCATTAGTTGTTCCTTTCAAAGTGTTGAATGGAACTCCTAAAGGGGAAATATTACTTAAATAAAAATCATCTTCTTTGGCATTCATTAATAAATTACGAGTTTCTTTATCGACAGAAGTAGCTTCGGGCACTAATAAAAATGGAGAACCCCAACCAACAGAATCAACATTATATTCGTCTAATAAAAACTCATGTTCTGCAGCAGTTCCAACACCACCTTGAACTGTAATTTTCAATTCTAAAGGATTTTCAGGAAAATGCTGATTTTTTGCCTGTAAAGCTTTAATCATTAAATCGTGGGCCGATTGTATTAATTGTTCTTTTTTTTGCTTGAATTCCTCTAAAATAGTGCCCAATAAGAGTCCGTCTGTTGCAAAAGCATGTCCTCCGCAGTTCAGCCCCGATTCGATTCGATATTCTGAAACCCAAAGTCCTTTTTTAGCTAAAAAATTTCCTTGAATCATTGCCGATCTGAAATCGCTTACTTTTAAAATGATTTTCTTTTTAAGTTCATTATTTTCATTTGGGAAAAAATCTTTGAAGTTTTCGAAATACCCAAATAATCTCGGATTCATTCCTGCAGAAAGTACCACAGAAGATTGTAAATTGCTATTTGCAAAACCCCTTAAAGCCGCATGTGCATCATTAAACTCAATTGGAAGCTGTTCGTTTTTGATGAAATTATCTTTGTCTAATTTCGTCATAATATTGACGTCAATTTCTCCAGGAAAAAGATGTGTTTCAATATAATTTTGAATATTCTCTTTAAAAGCGATTCCGTCATCCAGTAAATTCTGAAATCCTTTTTTAATATCAGAAGTATTCGGCAGCATTGACATGAAATTTTCTAAAGCTGTTTTGCTCTCCGCCAATTCTATTTTGAAATTTTCGAATTTCTCTTTTACAATCTTATCGACTAAATTTAAATAAGAGGTAATTCTTTCAGCACGGTAGTCATGAAATTTTTGAGTAATTTCTTCGTAAGGAATATTGAATTTAGTGCTATAAAAATTACGCATCTTCTCAATCAGATCATCGTCAGCGAGAGCAATAACAGATGAAATTCCGTACTGCGCTACTCGTATAGGACTGTCAATTGTATAGGCAAGTCCCATTACCGGAATATGAAAAGTATGCAGATTATTTTTTGTCATTTGTATTCGGATTAAAATAGAAGCAAATGAAAAAAAATAAATTTTCCTAAAACCTGATAAATGTCAGGTTCGGCATTATGGAAAAGGTTTTTCAGCCACAAATTCACGAATTTTATTCTTTTGATTTGTGTAATTGGAATTAAATAGTCACAAAAAATTGAGCTAATTCGTGAATTCGGGGCAAAAAACTAAATCAAAATCTTCTTCAAAGATTCCGCAATACTTCTCCACAAAAGATTGTAGAATGATCTGTCTTGAAGCCGTTCTACTTCAACTTCTGCAGTTTTGGCTTTGTCTTTCGAATCGTTTTTGACTAATAAATTGGCAACAGCTGTTTTAAGTTTGGCTTCTTTTTCATGATTTTTTTTCCTGTATAATTTTACTTTGAGATCATCGTAATCTAGAGAAGCATTTCCTTTTGATCCATTATCGTTTCCGTAGAAATTAAATCGGTATTTATTGAAAGTTCCAGTAAAAGTCGTATTGATATACGGTTTGGTAAATCTCGTCATTCCTCGAACATCAAAATTTGAAATTACGCCTTGAATATGAAATCCGTCACTTTTGTCCAGAACATTAAAACTCCAATCGACATCAAGAGGAGAATTTTTCATAAAAATACATTTGACTTTTATTTTTACATCATCCATTTTTTTTAAGCCAAAACCGCTTCGCAAATTAGTTGCCTGAAGATTGAACCTATCAAAAGTTAAAACTCCAGGGCCTTTGGCAACATCAAGTTCTTCTTCGTAAACTAATTTTGATTTCAAAACCTGAAGTGTGTCAATTTGCAGCGGAAATTTTAGATTTCGCAGTAAGTGATTGTACAGATATTTTTTGCTTGGATCGTCTTTTAGCATTTTTCCGCGGTAAATATTGGCATCAAAATGATTGATCACAAGCGAATTGGCTTTGAAATAAAAGCGATTATTTTTAAATCCCCAATCCATTTTTTCAACCTGAGCCGAATCAAATTTTAAATTGTAAATGTCTTTTTCTTTGTCGAGTCTTTTTACAAATTCATATCGTTCAAATTGAGGAAGATTAGAGAAATTATTGATTTTTAAAAAATTCTTTTCGGTACTTATTTTTCCAATATTGATATAATAGAAACCATTTGGCCTATAAAACAAACTGTCGCAAACTAGAGCATACTTTTCATATCGAATCGGAATTTTTTCTTTCAAAGTAGCATCAGTAATTAAAATGCCTTCTAGTTTTAAAAGGATTTTTTTAACGCTGAAAATGGGTTTTTCTGTATCTAGAGAAACAACATCAACAGATCCGTCGTTGAGGTAAATATTAGAAACTGCTATAATTTTTCGGAAGGGATCAATAATTTCTTTTTCAATGCTTTTACTGTTATTGATTAATTTTTCGCCTTTTTTGTATAAAATGATTCGTGGTTTATTAATAATGATACTCTCAGCTTGAATGATGTCACGGAAAGCCAAATCCCAAATGTTAAAGTGTTTTATGGTGATGGATTCGATTTTTGAAAAAAGCCCATTTTTACTGTCTTTAGGCTCGTTTTTCGGACTTACAAGCAAAGTTTGGGCATTAATATTTCTAGAAAAAAGAGAAACTTCAATTTTTTCATAATTGATATTATATGCGGTTTTATTTTTTTCGTGAATAATAATTGGAAGCTGTTTTTTTATCCAGTAATTCAACCCGATGTTGGCAAGAATTGCAATAACTAGCAGAGAAATTACTACAATCGCTATTTTTTTATAGATTGACATTTATAGTATTAATTTTAAATACATAAATTTAGAGTTTTAAAGACGGCTGTCTCTTATAAGATTTTTTAGAAAAATTACATTATTACAAATTTCATCCTTTTTAAGAATATGAGAATAATTAAAAAAATCCTGCTGGCCTTATTGGTTCTTATAGTAATTCTTGCGATTGGTTTGTGCGCCTATATTTTTCATTTAAAGCCTAAGTACGAAGGTTTATTAGAATTAAAAAATCTTAATAAAGAAACAACAGTCTATTTTGATGATTTTGGAGTGCCTCATATTTATGCAGATTCTGAAAAAGATGCCATGACGGCACTTGGTTATGTGCATGCGCAAGAAAGATTGTGGCAAATGGAATTATTACGACGAATTGCGCCAGGACGTCTTTCTGAAATTTTTGGTGGAGTTGCGCTAAAGAATGATAAATTTTTTGCTGGAATCGGAATTGAAGAAGCTTCGGCGAAAGCCATTGCAAAATTGGATAAAAACAGCGAAAGCTATAAACTCACTCAAGCTTATCTGGACGGAATTAATCAATATCTCGAAGAAGGAGTAACTCCGATAGAATTTACTTTGGTTGGCGTAAAAAAGCAGAAGTTTACCATAAAAGACGTTTATAATATTTTTGGTTATATGTCTTTTAGTTTTGCTATGGCTCAGAAAACAGATCCATTATTGACAGATATTAAAAATAAATACGGCGTTGCTTATTTGAAAGATTTAGGTATTGAAGGAGAATTTAATACTACCAGAATTAAAATTTCAAAAGAAAAAACTGAGGAATATACCGAGATTTCAAAATCTATAACCGCCATGTTGGATCAATCTCCGATTCCGCCATTTGTTGGAAGTAACAGCTGGGTTGTTGGTCCGCACAAATCGAAAACAGGAAAAGTTATTTTTGCTAATGATCCGCATATTGGGTTTTCGCAGCCTGCAACTTGGTATGAAGCGCATATTGTAACGCCAAAACATGAATTATACGGCTGTTATTTGGCAGGAACTCCGTTTCCGCTTTTGGCTCATAACAGAGATTACGCTTACGGTTTAACGATGTTTGAAAATGATGATATCGATTTTTATCAAGAAAAAAATAAAGCTGATGATGCTTCTCAATATCAGACTCCGATAGGTTTCGGTAAATATGAAATTAGAAAAAAAACGATAAAAGTTAAAGATTCTTCAGATGTTGTTTTGGCAGTTAAAATTACACGTCATGGTCCAGTTATGAATGATTTTATCGATCGTTTGGAAAAGAAAAATCCGATTGCAATGTCTTGGACATACACAAGAGAACCGATTCAGATTTTAGACGCGGCTTACGGTCTTTCTCACTCTAAAAACACTACTGATTTTAAAAAATCTGTGAGTTTAATTGCTGCGCCTGGCTTGAATGTAATGTACGGAGACGCCAAAGGAAATGTGGCTTGGTGGGCGAGCGGGAAATTGTACCGACATAATGAAGGCGTTAATACACATTTAATTTTAGACGGTTCAAGCGGTAAAGATGATATTACCAAATTTTTAGATTTTGAAGAAAATCCATCAGCTGAAAACCCAGTTTGGGGATATGTTTATTCTGCGAATAATCAGCCGGAAGCTATAGATAATGGCTATTTATATCCAGGATATTATCTGCCAGAAGATCGCGCCAAAAGAATCTCAGGAATTTTAGATGCGAAATCTGATTGGGATAAGGAAGCTATCAGCAAAATGATTTATGACAATACTTCTGATGTTGCTGTTGAGGTAGTTAAAAATTTGATGGCAAGTTTAGACAATAAATCGCTTTCGTATAATGAAAAAGAGGTTTTGGGAGTTTTAAAATCTTGGAAAGGAACAACAAATATTGAAGATGTTGCACCGACGATTTACAACAAATGGATTTATCTGTATTTGAAAAATACATTTGAGGATGAAATGGGCAAAGACAATTTCAATTTATTTTTAGGAATTTCTCTCGGGAAACAAGTCATTGCGAACCAAATAAAAAACGAAAATTCGGTTTGGTGGGATAATATTAAAACAAAAAATGTGAAGGAAACGAGAACAGACGTTGTTTCAAAATCATTTCACGATGCTGTTATTGCTTTGCAAAATCAGTTAGGAGAAAATATTGCAGAATGGAATTGGGGTAAAGTACATACTGTAGAACACGAACATCCTTTAGGAAAAGTCAAAGCGCTTCGCGGATTGTTTAATGTCGGGCCGTTTAATTCTCCAGGTTCAAATGAAGTAATCAATAATTTATTCTTCGGATTTAATGATGAAGGAAAATATTACACCAAAGGCGGACCTTCAACAAGAAGAATTGTCGATTTTGCCGATGTAGAAAACAGCTGGAGCATTTTACCAACTGGACAATCTGGAAATCCTTTTAGCAAACATTACGACGATCAGGCCGAAATGTACAATGAAGGAAAGTTCAGAAAAATGAAACTAAACAAAGACGAAATCATAAAGACTTCAACGAAATTGGTTTTGAAACCGAAGAAATAGTTTTTGCTTTCAAAGTTTCAAGTTTCAGGTTACAATCTTTGTCAAAGTTTCAAACTTTGACAAAGATAAGCGCACAAAAAAACTTAGAACCTTAGTATCTCAGAACCTTAGCATCTTATTTAGAAACATATTTCCCCTTCACAATATCATCAGCAAAAATGTTTAGATTATTAATAAGCACTTTATTATTGGTCATTACATTTTGGGACTGATAAACGGTGTCTTTTTCGTAAGCTTTTAATAAAGTTTCCAATTCAACTTCGTCAAAAACTACAAAACTATTGTAGATGGCATCTCTGAAATTTTTGTAATTGATACTTTGCGTAATTTCCATCGCTTTTTGTTCGTTCCAACCTTCTTTTGCTGAAGCTTCATTTATTTTAGATAAACAAAAATCAATCACATAATTTTTGTAGCAAGTTGCCTCAACAATTTTATCAATTATAATCTTATTTTGCTGACTTGGCATCAGCGGCTGACTGTTTTGTGATAAAGATTTAGAAGAAATAAAAAGACATACCAATACAGCTAAGAAACTGTGATTTTTTAGATTTTTCATAGGTGATTAAGTTATTTTGGGTGAGCTAAAATAGCATTAAAAAAAAATAATTCACCGAATTTGGATGTCCCAAGTTGTAACAAAAAAGCTCCGAAAAAATAGATTTTATATCTACTTTTTCGGAGCCATTTATAAGAATTTAATCTACAATTATTTGCCTTTATTTTTTAGAAAGCTCTTCCAAAACTTTTTTCCCGCCTTCATTTGTAGGATCCAATTCAACAGATTTTTTATAGTTGACCATGGCTAATTTTTTGTCTCCATCAGCTAAATACGCTTCACCTAAACTATCATAAACATTTCCAGATTTAGGGAAAGCTTCTACATTGATTTTGAAAACTTCAATCGCTTCTTTCTTTTTTCCAGTTTGCAATAATTGATATCCAACTCTATTCATGTCACCTTCTTTAATGGCATAGGTTGGATCGTTTTTTAGCTTTTTGTAGGCTTCTGTTCCAGCCGTTGCACCTTTTTCATTATAAATATCTAATAAGTCAAGAGCCAATGATTTTTTGGGCTGATTAAAAGGCTGGTTGTATAAAATAGCGCGAATTGCTGTATTCATTTCTCCCAAAACAGTTCCGCCAGTGTTATTCAATAAAACAACAAGATTCTTGTCTTTAGGAATACGCGAAATAATAGTATTAAATCCGTTGATGCCACCACCGTGCTCCACAACAGTCAATTTATCGTTTCCGTTTGGCACTTCATAAGTTGACCATCCGTATCCGTAAAAACCATTCCATGCTTTAATGTAAGGTTTAAATAAAGAATCCATGCTTTTCTCAGAAAGCAATTTATTAGTATAAAGTGCTTGATCCCATAAATACAAATCTTCTACAGTAGAATACAAAGACCCAGCGGCGTAAGGAATGCTCATGTCAAGATAAGGAGCGTTGACAATTTTCTTTCCTTCTTTTTCATAACCTGCAGCTCTATTTTTTATAATAACCTCGCTATGATCGTAACCAGTATTAACCATTCTTAGAGGTGTAAAAATCGTTTCTTGAAGATTATGCTCATACGATTTGCCAGTAATTTTTTCGATAATATAGCCCAATAGAAAATAACCGGAATTGCTATAGTTGAACTTTTCGCCCGGAGCAAAATCTAGCGGAAGACTAGAAAATGTTTTTACAAAAGCTTCTGGAGTATAAGGATTTCTTGCTTTTTCTTTTAGAAAATTTGGTGCATTGGTATAATTTGGAATTCCAGAGGTATGAGTCAATAAATGATGAATCGTAATTTTATTGCCATTTTCCTTTGGATAATCCGGAAGATAAGTAGTAATAGGAACATCTAGTTTGATTTTTCCTTCTTCTGCCAGTTTTATAATCAAAAGAGCAGTAAATTGTTTACTGATTGAACCCAATCTGAATTTAGTATCAGGCTGATTCGGGATATTCCATTCCATGTTGGCAGAGCCAAATCCTTTTTTAAAAATTACCTTTCCGTTTTCGGCTACTAGAGCAGAACCGTTAAATTGTCCGTATTCATTGTATTTGTTTAAAAGCTGTTCGATTTGCTGCGCTTTATCTTGAGCAAATGTGCTGAATGCAGTAAACTGGAAGGCAACAAAAAGTGCAATAAGTTTGATTGATTTTTTCATAATGGATTGATTATGTTTTTTAAGATTGGTGAAATTGATTCGCTTTTTGATTGATGATTGAAACTTTGCAACAAAAAGATATTCAGTATATTAAATCAAAAATATGTTTTTTTACTGAATAAATAAATGTCCTAGAATTTTAGACGATTGATTTGCGATTTGGTTTCAACAAAAAGCAGTTTTTTTTATTTTTTTCAGAATATAAAAAATCAGAGCACAGACCAAAGCAACTTTTACGCGGGTCTATGCTCATAACTAACAAATATTTTTAGGTAAATTAAGCCGTTAGAATTTTGCTTATATACAATAATACAAGGATAAATAATTTTAGCATAATGATTAAATTAAGTCTATTGCTTCGAGTTTACAGCAGAATGATTATAGCTTAAAGCTCGTTTTAATTTCCACTCATTATTTTCTAAAATCCACAAATGGGTAAATTTGGCTTTGCCTACAAGTTTTTCGTTTTTCTTTAATAATGGTTGCCCTTTTGTGGCAGTAGTTTCATAAAACTGATGAATGCCAATTTGTATTGCGGCGTACAAAACACCTTTTTTGTATAAAGGATAAATCTCAGTGCTTCCTGCAACCAATTCTCTTCTTGACCGATACGTTTCTTGCGAACCGCATAATCCGTTTTTAAAACTTTTTAAAAAATCTGCTTTATTTGAAAACCCGTCTTTGTCATGATAAAATTCAAGTTCGTCGCTAAATAAGTTTTCAAATTGTTTTATATCGCAGGCATTAAATCCGATGTCAAAGAGAAGACTGTCTTTTGCCATAATGGTTTTATACAAAATGGAATTTTTAGATTCTTGAGAAAACCCAACTTGGGTTTGGATAAAGAGAATTCCAATTAAAAGAAATTTTAGTGGAATAAGAGATTGATTAGATTTCATTTGTGATTGATTATTTGATTGATTCAACAAAAGTAATTCAATCAAAACTCACAAAATTGTACAAATGCGAAAACTTATCTTTTATGAGAAAGAAAATACGAATCAGGATCGAATGTTTTGGGAGTCGTTTTCGTTACATCTTTAAACTTTCTTATAAAATGGGATTGATCAAAATATTTATTGTAAAGCGCAATATCGGTCAGTTTTAATTTTTCTAAATCAGAATTCACCATTTGATCAACAGATTTTCGAAACTTTAAAATCTGAATATATTTTTTAATTGTTAATCCAGTTGCCGTTTTAAACTTAATCTGAAGCAATCGATGTGAAGTTTTTAATGCTGTACTGATTTCTGAAACCGAAATTTCGGAATCTTGACTTTTAATGATTTCGCAGATTTTTTCAATGGTATTTTTTTCTGAATGCAAATCAGATAAAGCTTCAAAATAAGTATTTATTGTATTTAATATAATCTCAATATCAGAGCCAATCTGAATTTTAAGAGGTAGCTCTTCGGGATTAATTTTGATGATGGAATCGGTAAAATTGCTTAAATCATATTTAGGAAACATCGAAAGTGTCCATGTATGAAACTGAATGATGGTAACTTTTGTTTTCGGATAAATATTGACCAGAACTTTATTAGTCATTTGCGAACAAAAGTAAACACCTTCGTTCATCTCATATTTGGCTTTACTCGTATGAACTTCGATGGAATTTCCAGTTACAAAAGCGAGATTGAAACAGCCGTTTGGCAGAACAAGTTTGTTTTCGATCAGGCTTTCGCCAATGCTGTTGTCCAAACACCAAATTTTATTGACGAATCGTTCCGTTTTAGAATTTACATAATGTTCGGAGTATAACTGCATTTTAGTCTGTGATGTAATAGTTTAAAATCGCAGACTAAAATACAGTTTTTCTGAGTTATTGTTTTAAACAAACTCTCCAAAATTATCTCGTTTAGTATTCTGCCATTCTTCCAAAATAATACTGAAATAAACATCATCTTTACTTTTCCCTTCAGAATCGACATAATTGTTTCTAAAAACGCCTTCTTTTACGGCGCCTAATTTTTCAATAGCTTTTTGAGATCTTAAATTTTCAAGATCGGCACTGAATTGTATTCTTCGAAATTGAATATTTTCAAAACCAAAATTCAATAATTCATATTTACACGCTTTGTTTAAACCAGTTCCCTGAAAATCTTTGCCGTACCACGTCCACCCAATTTCACATTTTTGGCTTGCGTGATTCAAATAACCATAACGCGTGCTTCCAGCAACTCGGTTTGTGGCTTTGTCAATAATAAGAAATGGATAACAAATTCCGTCTGCTTTTTGTTTTAATGTACTTTTTATATAGTTTTCAAAATCTTCATCGTTACGAACATACATTCCCATATACTTCCAGATTTCATCATCAAAAATAATTTCCTTGAGTTCTATGTTTCTTTTGCTTTCAAATGGAACTAAAAGCACTTTTTCATTCTCTAATATAATGTCTGACTTTAGAATTTCGCTGTTCATGAATTTTGAGTTTAGTTTATGGAAATAATTTAACACAAAACTAATTGTTTAATTTTTGTAAATAAATTTAATAAAATAACATTTTGTTATATTTTTAAATTGATATGAAACCACGTAAATCTTAGGAAATGATTATTTACAACATTTGTTCGTTTATTTTAAGGCTCATGTACAATTATTAGTTATTTTTACGACCCAATATTAGATTTTCCTCGATGCAAACATCATTAAAAATTGCAGTTGTTGGTTCTGGACTTGTAGGGTCGCTTCTGGCAATTTATCTTAAAAGAGCTGGTCACACTGTTCATGTCTATGACCGCAGCCCCGATATTAGAAATATAAATTTTTCTGGCCGTTCTATTAATTTAGCAATGTCCAACCGTGGCTGGAAAGCTTTGGATGCAGTTGGTGTAGGCGATGCAGTTAGAGAAATTGCAATTCCGATGGATAAACGCGCGATTCATTTGGTAGACAAACTAAATTTTCAGAATTACGGACAAGAAGGAGAATCCATATATTCTATTTCAAGAGGAACATTAAACAGAAAAATGATTGATCTTGCTGAAGAAGCAGGAGCCGAATTTCATTTTGAACAAAAAGTTTGGGATGTTACTTTAAACGATGCAACGCTTCATATTGGCGAAAGCGAAAGGGGAGAGTGGGAAGAAAGAAAGTTTGATATGGTTTTTGGTGCCGATGGGGCTTTTTCTAGAATTCGTCACAGAATGCAGCGTCAGAGTATGTTTAATTATTCTCAGGAATTTTTAAATATGGGCTATAAAGAATTAAATATTCCAGCAAATCCAGACGGAACGCATAAATTAGATAAAAACTCATTTCATATTTGGCCAAGAGGCGAATACATGTTAATTGCGCTCCCTAATCTTGATGGAAGTTTTACCTGTACTTTATTTATGCCTTTTGAAGGAGAAAATTCTTTTGAATCGCTAACCGACCGTAAAATGGTTGAAGATTTCTTCGAGAAAAATTTCCCAGATTCTATTGAAGTAATTCCAGAACTGGCAAATGATTTCTTTAAAAATCCAACTAGTACTTTGGTTACCATGAAATGTTTCCCTTGGACGTACGAAAACAAAATTGCTTTGATTGGAGATGCTTGTCATGCTATTGTTCCTTTTTACGGACAAGGTATGAATGCTGGATTTGAAGATATCACCGTTTTGAGCGAAATGATTGAAAAGTACCAAGACGATTGGAAAAAAATATTTACAGAATATCAAATCTCAAGAAAACCCAATGCAGATGCCATTGCAGAACTTTCGTATCGAAATTTCTTAGAGATGAGTACCAAAACAGCAGATGAAAAATTCTTGCTACAAAAGAAAATAGAAAAAGTCTTCTCAGATAAACATCCAGACAAGTGGATTCCTCTTTATAGCCGTGTTACTTTCAGTGATCGACCATATGCCGAAGCTTTAGCAATCGGAGATTATCAAAACGGAATCATGGAAGAAGTTCTTAAAATGGAAAATATCGAAAACATTTGGGATGGTCCAGAAGTCGAAAAGAGAATTTTGACATTATTGGAGCAGGCCTAAGTTTTATACCTAATATAAGTATAAACTTTATACAAAATAATAAACCCGACAGATTTGCAAGAATTTGTCGGGTTTTATATTTTAGATGGTTTAGTTTTTTTTATTTCTTAAATATTTTAGTCAGAACCCCAAAAACACCTCTTATAAAAGTAGCGCTTGTTACTACTTTCAAAACAGATTTTGTAACAACTTCTGTAGTGCTTGGCCCTGCTTTTGTTGATTTGGCAGGAGCTTGTTCTTCTTGCTGAGCTGCGGCTTCTGCTGCTTCCGTCAGTTTTTTGTTTAAAATTTCAAAAGCACTCTCGCGGTCAATTTCTTCAGCGTATTTCTTAACTAATTTCGATTTGCCGTTTATTTCATCAATTTCAGATTGAGATAAAACATCCATTCGGCTCATTGGTGCACGCATCATGGTCGCTACAAGAGGAGTTGGAATACCTTTTTCGTTTAATGCTGTTACCAAAGCTTCTCCAATTCCTAAACTCGTTAATAATTCGTCTGTTTTATAATAAGGAGAAGTAGGGTAGTTGTCCGCTGTTTTTTTAATCGCCTGACGATCATTTGCTGTAAAAGCTCTTAGCGCATGCTGAATCTTTAATCCTAACTGAGCCAAAACACCGCTTGGAACATCCATTGGATTTTGGGTAACAAAATAAAGTCCGACACCTTTTGAACGAATCAATTTTACGATTGTTTCAATCTGCTCTAAAAGTGCTTTGCTGGCTTCATTAAAAATTAAATGTGCTTCGTCAATAAAGATTACCAATTCAGGCTGATCTGCATCTCCTTTTTCTGGCATCTTCTGATAAATTTCGGCCAAAAGACTTAACATAAAAGTCGAGAATAATTTTGGTTTATCCTGAATATCCGTCAAGCGGATGATATTTACATAACCTTTTCCGTTTTCATCAATTCGCATCAAATCATCAGTCTCAAAAGACAATTCGCCAAAAAACAAATCACCGCCTTGCTGTTCCAATTCTATAATCTTTCTAAGAATAGTTCCAGTTGTGGCAGTCGAAATTTTTCCATAACTGGCAGCGATTTCGTCTTTGCCTTCTTCAGTGATATAATTAATTACTTTTTTAATGTCTTTTAAATCCAATAAAGGCATCTTGTTATCATCACAATATTTGAAAATAACCGCAACGACCCCGGCTTGAGTATCATTTAAATCTAAAATTCGAGAAAATAAAACAGGTCCAAACTCAGAAACAGTGGCGCGAAGGCGTACTCCATTCTGTTTGGATAAAGACATCAATTCAACAGGAAATGCTGCTACATTATAAGGTATATTAATTTTAGCATGACGTTCTGTAATAAAACCTTCTTCTTTACCTTCTTTTGCAATACCACTAAAGTCTCCTTTAATATCCATCATCAGTACAGGAATTCCCGCATTAGAAAGCTGTTCAGAAAAAACCTGAATTGTTTTCGTTTTTCCTGTTCCAGTTGCGCCAGCAATTAACCCGTGACGATTTAAAGTTTTTAGTGGAATTTTGACATGCGCTTCTGCAATTGGCTCACCATCAAGAATTGCACCTCCAAGTATGATGCTGTCTCCCTTAGATGAGTACCCAGTATTTATGTCTGCAATAAAATTCTCTTTTTTATTCATGTTTTTATTTGTAATTTAGATTGTTATGAATATTGCTTTGTTTTTGGGCGCTTTTTATGTGGTTTTTTTTAGTAAGAAAAAGCTTTTTTTGATTGAAAAATTAATAAAAAAAAAAATCTCAGCTTTTTAAGAAGATATCAAAGGAATCTTTGAATATTTACTAAAACGTTGTAATTTTTCTAATTATCGTCCTTTTTTTTGTTTTATCTAAAAAATGATGCGACCAATTTAATGAGATATTTTTTAATTTGAAGTTAAATTTCGGTCAATTAAATTAAAAAAAGTTTTTTTATTTAAACTAAACGTATAAATTTGCTCCTCTACAAGTTAAATATAACTAAAAAATAAAAATTATTTAAAACTATTAAAATTAAAAAAAATGGCAAACGTTAAAGTTAAAAAAGAAAGCACTTCAAATGGCGGAGGAATGATCACAGGAATCATTATTGTAGCGTGTATCTTAGTAGGGGTGTTTATTTGGAAAGTAATCATGGGGGATTCTGCGAACTTCGAAGGAGGTAATCCAGAAACAGGACATCCAATCAATACATTAGGACAAGTATATAAAGGAGGTTTCATCGTACCAGTATTATTAGGTATGTTTTTAATGGTTGTTGTTTTTTCTATTGAAAGATTTATTGTTATCGGTAAAGCTGCTGGAAAAACTAACCTTGACAAATTCATGAAAAGTGTTCAAGGAAGTATTAAAGAAGGAAACATCGAAGCTGCTATCGCTTCTTGCGACAAACAACAAGGTTCAGTTGCAAACGCAATTAAATCAGCTTTAGTAAAATACCAAGATGTTAAAAAAGAAGGATTCAACAGCGAAGAAGCTTCAGAAGTAATCCACAAAGAAATTGAAGAGGCAACTTCATTAGAAATGCCAATGTTAGAGAAAAACATGACTATTATCTCTACTTTAGTATCTTTAGGTACATTAGGAGGATTATTAGGAACTGTATCTGGTATGATTAAAGCGTTTGGTGCGTTAGCTTCTGCTGGTACTCCTGACCAAGCTGCTCTTGCAACAGGTATCTCTGAGGCACTTATCAACACTGCTACAGGTATCTCTACTTCTATCTTAGCAATTGTTTCTTACAACTTCTTTACTGCTAAAATTGACGATTTAACTTACTCTATCGATGAGGCTGGTACTACAATCGTTAATACTTACAGAAAATTCAGAGGAAGTTTAAGACAATAATTAATTTTTGATATTTATTTATCAAAAAAATAAAATAAAAGATAATGGCTAAAATAAAAATGAAAAAAAAGTCTACATCGACAGATATGACTGCGATGTGTGATGTAGCGTTCCTTTTGCTAACGTTCTTTATTTTGACCGCTACTGCTAAAGTGCCAGAGGCACTTCCTGTAGATACTCCTGCATCTACTGTACAAACTAAATTACCAGATACAGATTTGGCTATTATTACAGTAGGAAAAGGAAAAGTATTTTTTGACATCAAAGGAAGAGAGATTCGTAAAAGAACTCTTGAAGGAATTGGTGCAAAATATGGTATTAATTTCTCTGAAGAAGATAAAACCAAATTTGCATTGATGGACGACTTCGGTGTGCCAGTTACAGGTTTAAAGCAGATCATTGATATGAAAGCGGCGGACAGAACCAAAGCAAATCAACCTGGAATTCCTTTGGACTCATTAGATAATCAATTAAAAGAATGGCTTCTAATTTCTAGAAGAGCTACAATTGATTTAGATGACAAAGAATTGCAGATTGCTATTAAGGGAGATGCGAAGGAAGAGTATCCAAAAATCAAAAAGATTATGGATATCTTACAAGATCAGAAAATCAATTCCTTTAACTTAGTTACAGGTACGAGAGGGAAAGACTTTTAATTTAAAAATATACACTAAATGGCTGAATTAAATACCGGCGACGGCGGTGGTGGTAAAGGTGGTAAAGTAAGAAGCAAAAAGCAGAATTCGAAAGTCGATTTAACGGCGATGGTGGATTTGGCATTCTTATTGATTACATTCTTTATGTTAACTACTTCGTTGTCAAAACCACAATCGATGGATTTGTCGTTGCCTGATAAAGAGGATGATCCAAATAAACCAAAAGTTGATACTAAAGTAGACGAAAATCGTACCATGACAGTAATGTTAGGTGGCGATAATAAAATGGTTTACTATATGGGATTATTAGCGACACCGAAAGTAGGGCCAAAAGACATTGCATATGGTAAAGATGGTATCCGTAAAGAATTACTTAAACAGAAAAAAAATGTTTTAGCTTATTCTGCAGCTTTAGGGAAACCTAAAAACGGAATCATTGTGATTATTAAACCAACTAAGAAATCAAATTACCGTAATCTGGTTGATATCTTAGATGAGATGGCTATCACTGGAGTTGAAACTTATGCGATTGTTCCAGAGTTTACACCAGAGGAAACGAAATTGATAGATAAAAAATAAGAGCAATCTTAGTTTTGTCAACTTAAAAATCAAGAAAAATGAAATTAGATATTATAAAAAATCAGTGGCTTGATATCGTATTCGAAGGTCGTAATAAGATATATGGAGCATACGAGCTGAGAAAATCGAACGGAAAAACAACTGTGAAAGCACTTGTTATCGGTTCTCTTATTTTCAGTTTTGCAGTTGCTGCTCCTCTTATTGCAAGTTTCTTACCTGATTCTTCAGAAGAAGAGGTGAACAAAGATATTAAGATTGCAACGGTAAAATTACCTCCAAAGAAAAAAGAGGAAATTAAACCAAATACACCACCGCCACCACCACCGCCACCAAAAGTGGATCAGGTTAAATTCGTTAAGCCTGTGGTTGCAAAAGCGGAGGAAGTAACTGAAGACCCACCAAAAATTGTTGATTTAAAAGACAAAAAAGTTGGTGCTGAGACTATCAAAGGTGATCCAGATGCAGTTTTAACTGTTGATGAGCCAGTTGGTAAAGGACCAGTAGCAGAGGTGGTTCAAGAAGATAACACTGTATACAACACAGCTGGTATCGAAGTAAAACCAGATTTCCCAGGAGGTATTGATAAATTCTACAAATTCGTAGGAAACAACTACAAAACTCCAGAAGAAGAAGGTTTAAAAGGTAAAGTTTACGTTACGTTTGTAGTTGAAAAAGACGGGTCGTTAACAGATATTAAAGTTTTAAGAGATATCGGTTACGGAACAGGAGCAGAAGCAATTCGTGTTCTTAAGAAATGTCCAAAATGGACTCCCGGCGAGCAAAATGGTAAAAAAGTTAGGGTATTATACTCTCTTCCTATTACTATTCAATCTGCAGAATAATGTTAAAAGATATGCTTAATAATATTCAGAAGAAATCGCTCAAAGAGCGATTTCTTCTTGTTTTAGGAATACTCTTTTTTTTAATATATCTTGTACTCGGTTTAATGATTATGTTTTGGGAAAAACTCCCATTGAATATGGAACCTAAATACAGATATGCATTTGGAGGTTTACTAATTGTATATTCTGGAATAAGATTTTTAAGATTAATTAATTCAAAAGAATAATTATGTTGAAATATAGTAAGGCTTTAGGTTTGATGGTTTTTGTCTTTTTGTTTGCAATGTGCAACCAAAAAAGCAAAAATGAAGCTGAAAAAGAAACCATTTTAAAAGGATCACTTGATATTACAGTTGATGAAACTGTAAAACAAATCGTAGACGATCAGGTTGCTGTTTTTGAAGGAACTTACTATGATGCAAAAATTACAGTAAAGCCAAAATCAGAAGCTGAAGTAATTAATGATTTATTAAATCAAAAAGCTAAAGTTGTCATCACAACTCGAGATCTGACTCCAGAAGAGAAGACTCGTTTTGAAAAAAGCAAAATTAATCCTAGAGTGACGCCTTTTGCACGTGATGCAGTTGCTTTTATTTCAAACAAAAGCAATAATGATACTCTTGTTGCGTTGAAAAGTGTAATCGATTTTATTCAGGGAAAACCGGATGGTAAGATTAAAGGACTCGTTTTTGATAATCCTAATTCAAGTACTGTTCGCTACATGAAAGATTTAGCCAAGGTGAATGAAGTTCCAAAAGCTGGCGTTTTCTCTTTTAAAACAAATAACGAAGTAATAAAATTTGTTTCTGAAAATGATGGAATGATTGGTGTTATTGGAGTAAATTGGCTGTATCAGCCAACTCCTGACATGACAGAAACAATCAAAAAAATAAATGTTTTAAGTGTGCAAGGCCTTAATGGTGGTGGATACTACAGCCCAACGCAAAATGACCTTGGAGAGGAGAAGTACCCTTTGGCACGTGATTTGTTTATTATCAATTGTCAAGGTTATTCAGGGCTTGGAATGGGGTTTGCTTCATTCATAGCTGGAGATATTGGACAGCGTATAGTATTGAAATCAGGTTTACTGCCATATAAAACTCCAGGGCGTAAGCTGAAAATTAGAAGTGAAATTATAAAAGATAAAGAATAAATTAATTACGATAAAGATGAATAAATTTAAAATTTTTAGTCTTGCATTAGTTGCCTCGGCCACTGCGGCAAAAGCGCAAGACATCAACCAAGCAAAGAAGGCAATTGATGCTGAACAATTTGATAAAGCAAAAAACATACTTAAATCAATTATTAAAGCAAAACCATCTGATGGTGAAGCTAATTTTGTACTAGGTAATGTTTATTTAAACCAATCTGTTGTTGACTCTGCAAAAATCTATTACAATAATGGATTGCAGGCTTCAGATAAGAAAAACTTAAATTATATTGGTTTAGGTCAATTAGATCTTGATGCAAAAAACACTGCAGCTGCTCAAGCAAATTTTGCTCTAGCTACTAAAGACATGAGAAAAAAAGATGTAAATGAATTTATTTATATCGCTAGAGCATATATGAACTCTGAAAATCCAGATTATAAAAATGCTATTGAAGTTTTAAAACGCGCTTTATTAGTTGATCCGCAGAATGCACAAGCATTATTAGCAATTGGAGATGCTTACTATGGAGCAAACAATCAAAATGATGCTTACAAAGCATACCGTGATGCATTTACTGCTGACAATACTTTATTGAGAGCAAAAATGCAGTTAGGTGTCTTATTAAAAGGGGCTAAATCTTATGATGAAGCAATTAAATCATTCAATGAAGTTATCGCATTAGATGCTAATTATGGGCCAGTTTACAGAGAATTAGCTGAGACATATTACAAATGGGCTAGAAATAAACCTTCTACTGCTAAAGTTAATTTGCAAAATGCAATTACAAACTACGAGAAGTATTTAAGTTTGACAGATTACTCGCTTGATTCTAAAATGCGTCATGCAGATTTCTTAATCTTGGTAAAAGATTACAAACAGCTAGAAACTGTTGCAAACAAAATGATTGCTCAAGATAAAGTAAATCCTAGAATTTACAGATATTTAGGTTATGCGGCTTACGAAAATGGTAATGTTGATGTAGCAATTAAATCTATAGAAGATTATATCAAAGCGCCAGGAAACAAAGTTATTGGTAGAGATTACTACTACTTAGGATTGGCTAAAATTAAAAAAGGAACAGCTGCTGATGGTACAATAAATCAAGCTGCTTTTGATGCAGGTTTAGCTGATATCAAAAAAGCTGTTGAATTGGAGCCTTTAGTAGTTGAAGAATTTGCAGACTTTGGAAAAGAATTATTCGGTAAAAAACAATATGCACAAGCAGCTGCTATCTTTGAGCTTGGAGCAAGTAACCCAGAGTCTAAAAATTACTTAGATGACAGTGTTTATTATGGAATTTCTTTATACTACGGTAACGCTAGTAAACCAAAAGAAAGCCGTGATGCTGTAGCTTTAGGAAAAGCAGATGCAGCTTTTGACAAAATTTTAACTACAGCTCCTAATTACGATGAAGCTTACTTGTATAAAGCAAGAATCAACTCTTTGTTAGACAAAGATGATTTGATCATTAAAAACTACGAAGAGTACGTTACTAAAATTACAGCAAAAGGTCCTGAAGAAGTGGCGAAACCAGCTGTAGCAAAGAAAATTATTGAAGCTTACAACAGTATTGGTGCTGCTTATGCTAATACAGACAAAGCTAAAGCTGTTGAATATTTCAATAAAACTTTAGTTTTAGATCCAGCAAATTCATATGCGACACAGTCAATAAAATCTTTAAAATAATATAGATTTTTATAAATAATAAAAACCGGTAGTTCAATAAACTATCGGTTTTTTTTGTTCCGTATATTATTGACTATCTTTGCACTCTTAAAATAATATAATGTTACCGAAAGAAATACAATTAGAAGTAAATAAAGGAGCAATGCTTCCTTTGATGGAAGAATTTTATACCATTCAGGGAGAGGGTTCGCATACAGGAAGAGCGGCTTACTTTATTAGAATTGGTGGATGTGATGTGGGATGTCATTGGTGCGATGTGAAAGAAAGCTGGAATGCCGAGATTCATCCTCCAACGAAAGTAGATTTAATTGTTGAAAATGCTGCAAAATACGCTGATACAGTTGTTGTAACTGGCGGAGAACCTTTGTCTTGGGATATGACGCTTTTGACAGAACGTTTAAAAGAGAAAAATTTAAAAGTGCATATTGAAACTTCTGGTGCATTTCCATTATCAGGAACTTGGGATTGGATTTGTCTTTCACCAAAAAAAAATAAGCTTCCAACACAAACAGTGTATGACAATGCTCACGAGTTAAAGGTGATTATTTACAATAAACACGATTTTATTTTTGCCGAAGAACAAGCAGAATTAGTAAACGATAATGCAATTTTATTCCTTCAGCCAGAATGGAGCAAAAAGGAAGAGATGACTCCACTTATTGTTGATTATGTTATGAATAATCCAAAATGGAGAGTTTCATTGCAAACGCATAAATATCTTAATATTCCATAAAACAGAAAATCTCTTCAAGTGAAGAGATTTTCTGTTTTATGGAAGTATACAAGCTGTGTAAAAAGTAAACACATTTTATTATTTCCAATTTTTATAATTTTTCAAAGTAGTAATGTGCGCCAAGTGATGATTTCCATGCCAAGCATTCCGATCATTCTTTTGAGTTTAATTTCTGAATTATCAGAAGGATGTATAAAAGTTTTTTCTAAATCAGATGCTGATAAACTACGCATTATATAGCCCAATCTGAAATGAAGTCCTTTCAGTAAATCTAGGGTTGGTTGGATTGGCATTGTCAGATTGTCGCTTAATTCAGACCAAAGCACTTCGTCATAAGGCTTAATTACGGGATTGTTTTCTGTCAAAGCCCATTTTAGACGAACGTAACAATTCATATGGCTTTCGGCACAATGATGAATAACTTGTCTTACTGTCCATCCGCCAGGTCTATAAGGAGTATCCAGTTGTTCGTCGGTTAAATGAATTGTTTCTTTTGTGAGTTTTTCAGGGAGATTTTCAATTTCTTTGATTTTTTCAGAAATATATTCTGCAGAATATTGCTCTGGAGCTGTAAATTTTCCAATCGGATATTTTAATTTTTCTAAATCTAGTTCATTCATGGTTTTATGGTTTGTTTTAAATGGAAAGTTTGGCTAAATAGTCGTAATGTTCGCCTTCAAGAATAAGCTCACAGTTTAAACCATTTGCGATTGCTCCATTTTGAAGTGTATTATAATCCAAATACAACCAGTCAAAAGGTTCTTCTTTTTCTCCTTTATAGCTAATGTTAAAAACGAGTTCGCCATAATAATAATTTTCAGACGGAATCCATTTGCCACCGTCTTCATCTTCATCAAACATATAAATGATGTCAGAACTGTCAATTAAAATTTGTCCACCAGGATTTAAAAGGGATTTTAATTTAGATAAATATTTGTTGCAGTTTTTTAGCTGGCCAAAAATCCCTGTTCCGTTCATTAAAAGCAGGATTGTGTCAAATTTTTCTCCTTCAAAATCTAGAATATTTTCAACCTTAGCATTTTTTATACCTCTAAGACGACAGGTTTCAACCGCTTTTTCTGAAATGTCAATGGCAGTTACATCTAAACTGCGTTCATTTTGCAATGATAAAGCGTGACTTCCTGCGCCACATCCTACATCTAATATTTTTCCTTTAGCCAATTGCAAAGCCTTTTGCTCAATTTTAGGCATCTCATTATAAGTGCGGAAAAGATATTCAACACTCATTTCGTCTTCTTCAGAAATCGAAGTTTCGGTGATAATATCTTCAGGTGAATTTTTGGTGTAAAAATCAAATATTGCTTTCCCAAAAAGATCTTTCATTGTTTTAGTTCAAAGTTTAAGGTTTCAAGTCAAAGTTGTTTAATTTTGCAAATCAACTTTAAATATTAAACTTGAAACAGATTTTAAATAACTTAAGTAAGTTAGCCAAAGATAAGCATAACGAGAATAAAAAGTATTTCGATAAGCTTAAAAAGAAACCGCCAAAAAATTTAGATTACATTATGCAGGATTTGCACGATGCTGAATTTAAGAAAACGGATTGCTTAAAATGTGCTAATTGCTGTAAAACAACGGGGCCATTATTTACTCTGGCAGATATCGAGAGGATTTCAAAACATTTTAGACAAAAGCCACAACAATTTATTGATCAGTATTTGCGAATTGATGAAGACAAAGATTATGTTTTGAAAAGTGTTCCCTGTACTTTTTTGGATAATGAAAACTATTGTATGATTTATGATGTTCGTCCGAAAGCCTGTCGAGAGTTTCCTCATACAGATCGAAACAAATTTTATCAGATTTCAAACTTAACTTTGAAAAACGTTGAAATTTGTCCAGCAGCATATAATATAGTGGAAGAAATGAAAAAGAAATTGCCTTTATAAATCAAAACTGGCAATTGTTACAAGAACATCTCAAATTTCCTTTTTTAAGGCGTACTTTTGAGAAAGGAATAATTTAAATAACTTATAACTTGAATTTAGAGTATTTTATAGCCAAAAGACTTATTACTGCAAAAGATTACAAAAGCAGTATTTCGGCGCCCATTATAAAAATTGCTATTTCTGCCATAGCGATCGGGATTATTATGATGATAGTTTCGGTAGCGACAGGAATAGGTTTGCAGAAAAAGATTCGTGAGAAAGTTTCGGCATTCAATGGTCAGATTATAATTTCTAATTATGATAATAATAATTCAGAAGTTACAACAGTTCCAATTTCGAAGAAACAAGATTTCTATCCCAATTTTAAATCAGTTCCAGAAGTTAGCCATATTCAGGCAGTCGCAAGTAAAGCTGGAATTATTAGAACAGAAAATGCATTCGAAGGAATCATTTTCAAAGGAGTTGGAGCAGACTACGATTGGAACAATATAAAAGAATATATTGTAGAAGGTAAATTGCCAGATTTTACTAAAGCATTAAATGAAGATGTTATTATTTCAAGATTTTTGGCAGATCGTTTAAATTTGAAAATAGGAGACCAATTCAATACCTTTTTTATAAAAGAAGAACAAGGAAAGCTTCCAAATAGTCGCCGATTTAAAATTGCTGCTATATTTAATTCAGGTTTTCAAGATTTTGATGCTACTTATATAATTGGTGACATTCGACATATTCAGAGAATCAATAAATGGAATGAAGATCAAATTGGGGCATTTGAGATTTTTGTTAAAGATTTTAATGAAATTAAAGCTGTAGGAAATAAAGTTTACGAATCAACTTCCTCTAATCTCGATACAAAAACCATTGTAGAAAAATACAGTTATATTTTTGATTGGCTTCAATTGTTTGATTTTAATATCGTCATCATTTTAGGGGTTATGATTTTGGTGGCGACAATTAATATGGTAGTGGCGCTCTTGGTGCTTATTTTAGAAAGAACGCAGATGATAGGAATTCTAAAGTCGATGGGGGCAAATAACTGGTCAGTCCGTAAAATATTTTTGTATAATGCCTTTTACTTAATTCTACGAGGGTTGTTCTGGGGAAACCTAATAGGTATTTCAATTCTTTTAATCCAACAGCAATTTGGAGTAATCCAGCTCAATCCCGAAAATTATTATGTCAATCAAGCTCCAGTCTATCTAAATTGGATTTATATACTCCTATTAAACTTGCTTACTATTACTGTTTGTTTTTTGGTATTATTAATTCCTTCATATATAATAACGAAGATATCTCCAGTAAAAGCCATTCGCTTCGATTAGATAATAAAGCTAAGCATATGTAATCCGACAGGTAAACCTGTCGGATTTGTCTTTTTATCTATATATAATATAAGTGTGTTTTGTCATGCTTAGCGGATTGAAGAGTATCCAGTTTTGCAATTTGGAATTTCACCATTGCAGTTTTGCTGTTGATAAGGAGCTGTTTCCCGCTATCCGCTGCAATCTTTTTATGGCGAACCCCGCCATAAAAAGGATTTCCGCTCCTATCGGGGCTATGGATGCGGTTTCAGGAGAGGCATTTCGGGAAATGGAAGATTTTGGAAAGATGAAAAAATGCCTGAAAATCTCTCCAAAGGCTGAAGATCCACTAAAAGCGGATATCGGAAAACCCGATAAAATAAGAAAATGCCAGCCGAATCAGGAAAAACCTTACGCGCGGTGAAAAATATCCAAAATGTAAAGCGTCTGTTATGAGACAGTTAAGAAATAACTTGAAAAAAGATTGAAAAAAGTCTGGGAAAAGTGTTGGAAAAGCGGAAAAAGGTTCTACTTTTGCACCCGCAACGGCGAAAAACGCTCTTAGACATTCCGGCAGCTTTAAGATATTTGAGAAAAGAGATTTTCGAAAAAAAAGATTGGAAAAAGCTTGCGGGAAAAGAAAAAGCTTTTTACATTTGCACCCCGCAAAACACGGAAGCTCATTGAAAGATTGGAAGAAAAAGTTGAGAAACTGGAGCGATAAGAAAGCTTCAAAAATTTTTCAAGTTTTTCTTGCGAGAAACAAAAAGAAGTTTTAGTTTTGCACCCGCTTTGAGAAACAAGCGGAGGAAACAAAATTACGTTCGTAGACATATTGAATTGACAGCCGTTTTGAAAGAGATTTCAAAACAATATAGAATAAGAGTAATGGAATCGAGAGATTCGAAGAGAACCGATAGATAGAGCATCGACTATATAATATTAAAATATACGATGAAGAGTTTGATCCTGGCTCAGGATGAACGCTAGCGGCAGGCTTAACACATGCAAGTCGAGGGGTAGAGGCCTTCGGGCCTTGAGACCGGCGCACGGGTGCGTAACGCGTATGCAATCTGCCTTCCACAGAGGGATAGCCCAGAGAAATTTGGATTAATACCTCATAGCATCATGACCCGGCATCGGGATATGATTAAAGTCACAACGGTGGAAGATGAGCATGCGTCCCATTAGCTAGTTGGTAAGGTAACGGCTTACCAAGGCTACGATGGGTAGGGGTCCTGAGAGGGAGATCCCCCACACTGGTACTGAGACACGGACCAGACTCCTACGGGAGGCAGCAGTGAGGAATATTGGTCAATGGGCGCAAGCCTGAACCAGCCATGCCGCGTGCAGGATGACGGTCCTATGGATTGTAAACTGCTTTTGTACGGGAAGAAACCCTCCTACGTGTAGGAGCTTGACGGTACCGTAAGAATAAGGATCGGCTAACTCCGTGCCAGCAGCCGCGGTAATACGGAGGATCCAAGCGTTATCCGGAATCATTGGGTTTAAAGGGTCTGTAGGCGGTCTTGTAAGTCAGTGGTGAAAGCCCATCGCTCAACGGTGGAACGGCCATTGATACTGCTGGACTTGAATTATTGGGAAGCAACTAGAATATGTAGTGTAGCGGTGAAATGCTTAGAGATTACATGGAATACCAATTGCGAAGGCAGGTTGCTACCAATGGATTGACGCTGATGGACGAAAGCGTGGGTAGCGAACAGGATTAGATACCCTGGTAGTCCACGCCGTAAACGATGGATACTAGCTGTTGGGCGCAAGTTCAGTGGCTAAGCGAAAGTGATAAGTATCCCACCTGGGGAGTACGAACGCAAGTTTGAAACTCAAAGGAATTGACGGGGGCCCGCACAAGCGGTGGAGCATGTGGTTTAATTCGATGATACGCGAGGAACCTTACCAAGGCTTAAATGCAGACTGACCGGTTTGGAAACAGACCTTTCGCAAGACGGTCTACAAGGTGCTGCATGGTTGTCGTCAGCTCGTGCCGTGAGGTGTCAGGTTAAGTCCTATAACGAGCGCAACCCCTGTTGTTAGTTGCCAGCGAGTCATGTCGGGAACTCTAGCAAGACTGCCAGTGCAAACTGTGAGGAAGGTGGGGATGACGTCAAATCATCACGGCCCTTACGCCTTGGGCTACACACGTGCTACAATGGCCGGTACAGAGAGCAGCCACCCCGCGAGGGGGAGCGAATCTATAAAGCCGGTCACAGTTCGGATCGGAGTCTGCAACTCGACTCCGTGAAGCTGGAATCGCTAGTAATCGGATATCAGCCATGATCCGGTGAATACGTTCCCGGGCCTTGTACACACCGCCCGTCAAGCCATGGAAGCTGGGGGTGCCTGAAGTCGGTGACCGCAAGGAGCTGCCTAGGGTAAAACTGGTAACTAGGGCTAAGTCGTAACAAGGTAGCCGTACCGGAAGGTGCGGCTGGAACACCTCCTTTCTAGAGCCCCATGTGTTAGCCGGAAGGCACGCTGGGGAAATGAGATGCCTGGCTATAGGTTTTGGGTCTTGAAATTGCATTACTCTTGCTGTTAATTTAAAGAAATAAACTTTTAAGTAAAAAAACAGAGTCTCGTAGCTCAGCTGGTTAGAGTACTACACTGATAATGTAGGGGTCGGCAGTTCGAGTCTGCCCGGGACTACTTTTTAAAGCTTGAAGAGAAGGAAATTCTAGAGTTGAAGCGTTATGAATATTAATTCATAATTCATAATTCACAATTCATCATTAGATTTGGGGGATTAGCTCAGCTGGCTAGAGCGCCTGCCTTGCACGCAGGAGGTCAACGGTTCGACTCCGTTATTCTCCACGAAACTATCGTAAAAACGGTAGATAAAAGTTCATTGACATATTGGGATAAGAAAATAATAAGAAAGTAGAAAGCGTTTTTATCAGCAATGATGAAAACAAAACAAAACGGTCTTGTTCTAACGGACAAGATTGGTGCAATAAGCAAAATAAGGGCGCATGGGGGATGCCTAGGCTCTCAGAGGCGATGAAGGACGTGATAAGCTGCGAAAAGCTGCGGGGACGGGCACACACCGGTTGATCCGCAGATATCCGAATGGGGCAACCCGCTATATTGAAGATATAGCACACCGATAGGTGGGCAAACCCGCTGAACTGAAACATCTAAGTAGGCGGAGGAGAAGAAAACAAAAGTGATTCCGTAAGTAGTGGCGAGCGAACGCGGATTAGCCCAAACCAATTATGTTACGGCATAGTTGGGGTTGTAGGACCGCGAGATTCCATGCATGAGGAACCGGAAGCTTCTGGAAAGGAGCGCCATAGAGGGTGACAGCCCCGTACGGGCAACAAATGTAATGGATAGCGGTATCCTGAGTAGGGCGGGGCACGTGAAACCCTGTCTGAATTCGGCGGGACCATCCGCTAAGGCTAAATACTCCTGAGAGACCGATAGTGAACCAGTACCGTGAGGGAAAGGTGAAAAGAACCGTGAATAACGGAGTGAAATAGATCCTGAAACCATGCGCCTACAAGCGGTCGGAGCCCTTTCGTGGGGTGACGGCGTGCCTTTTGCATAATGAGCCTACGAGTTAACGCTGCTGGCAAGGATAAGTGGTTAAGCCATGGATCCGCAGCGAAAGCGAGTCTGAATAGGGCGCTTTAGTCAGTAGTGTTAGACGCGAAACCGTGTGATCTACCCATGGGCAGGTTGAAGCTGTGGTAACACACAGTGGAGGACCGAACCGGTTGACGTTGAAAAGTCTTCGGATGACCTGTGGGTAGGGGTGAAAGGCCAATCAAACTCGGAAATAGCTCGTACTCCCCGAAATGCATTTAGGTGCAGCGCTGGATATAGTTATATAGAGGTAGAGCTACTGATTGGATGCGGGGGCTTCACCGCCTACCAATTCCTGACAAACTCCGAATGCTATATAATGTTTACCAGCAGTGAGGGCTTGGGTGCTAAGGTCCAAGTCCGAGAGGGAAAGAACCCAGACCATCAGCTAAGGTCCCCAAATATATGCTAAGTTGAAAGAACGAGGTTTGTCTGCCCAGACAGCTAGGATGTTGGCTTGGAAGCAGCCATTCATTTAAAGAGTGCGTAACAGCTCACTAGTCGAGCGGACGAGCATGGATAATAATCGGGCATAAGCATATTACCGAAGCTATGGATTTGCATGTATGTGCAAGTGGTAGGGGAGCATTCTGACAGGGCTGAAGGTGTATCGTAAGGTATGCTGGACCGGTCAGAAAAGAAAATGTAGGCATAAGTAACGATAATGCGGGCGAGAAACCCGCACACCGAAAAACTAAGGTTTCCACAGCTATGCTAATCAGCTGTGGGTTAGTCTGGACCTAAGGCGAACCCGAAAGGGGCAGTCGATGGCCAACGGGTTAATATTCCCGTACTTCTTATTGCTGTGATGGGGTGACGGAGTGATGAAAGCGCCGCGGACTGACGGAATAGTCCGTTAAAGCACCTAGCTATATCTTCTATAGGCAAATCCGTAGAAGATGGCGAAATGCGATAGTACTCGGAGTCTTCGGACAAAGAGATAGCGCGCCTAAGGGCTTCCAAGAAAAACCTCTAAACTTCAGGCAGTAAGAACCAGTACCGTAAACCGACACAGGTAGTTGAGGAGAGAATCCTAAGGTGCTCGAGAGATTCATGGCTAAGGAATTAGGCAAAATAGACCTGTAACTTCGGGAGAAAGGTCGCCCCGAGCAATCGGGGCCGCAGTGAAGAGGTCCAGGCGACTGTTTATCAAAAACACAGGGCTCTGCAAAATCGCAAGATGAAGTATAGGGCCTGACACCTGCCCGGTGCTGGAAGGTTAAGAGGAGATGTTATCTTCGGAGAAGCATTGAATTGAAGCCCCAGTAAACGGCGGCCGTAACTATAACGGTCCTAAGGTAGCGAAATTCCTTGTCGGGTAAGTTCCGACCTGCACGAATGGTGTAACGATCTGGACACTGTCTCAGCCATGAGCTCGGTGAAATTGTAGTAACGGTGAAGATGCCGTTTACCCGCAGTGGGACGAAAAGACCCTGTGCACCTTTACTATAGCTTAGTATTGACCTTGGATAAATGATGTGTAGGATAGGTTGGAGACTGTGAAGGGGCGTCGCCAGGCGCTTTGGAGTCATTGTTGAAATACAACCCTTTGTTTATCTGAGGCCTAACCCCGTATTGCGGGGGACAGTGCTTGGTGGGTAGTTTGACTGGGGTGGTCGCCTCCAAAAGAGTAACGGAGGCTTCTAAAGGTTCCCTCAGCACGCTTGGTAACCGTGCGCAGAGTGCAATGGCATAAGGGAGCTTGACTGAGAGACATACAGGTCGATCAGGTACGAAAGTAGAGCATAGTGATCCGGTGGTTCCGCATGGAAGGGCCATCGCTCAAAGGATAAAAGGTACGCCGGGGATAACAGGCTGATCTCCCCCAAGAGCTCATATCGACGGGGGGGTTTGGCACCTCGATGTCGGCTCGTCACATCCTGGGGCTGGAGAAGGTCCCAAGGGTTGGGCTGTTCGCCCATTAAAGTGGCACGCGAGCTGGGTTCAGAACGTCGTGAGACAGTTCGGTCTCTATCTACTGCGGGCGTTAGAAATTTGAGTGGATCTGATTCTAGTACGAGAGGACCGAATTGGACAAACCTCTAGTGTATCTGTTGTCCCGCCAGGGGCACCGCAGAGTAGCTACGTTTGGAAGGGATAAGCGCTGAAAGCATATAAGCGCGAAACCCACCACAAGATGAGATTTCTTTTAAGGATCGTGGAAGATGACCACGTTGATAGGCTGCAGATGTAAAGGCAGTAATGTCACAGTCGAGCAGTACTAATAATCCGTAAGCTTATGCACACCCTTTTCCCCCGATGCAGATCGGGGGAGAGAACTTTCTAAAAAAAACTCTTTGTTTCTTTATCCCAGTATGTTAAGATATTGTCTGATTGATAATTTACAATTGATAATTAACAGTCGGAAGCTGCTTGCAGCGAATAGCCTTAAGGTGGTTATTGCGGCGGGGCTCACCTCTTCCCATCCCGAACAGAGAAGTTAAGCCCGCCAGCGCAGATGGTACTGCAGTCATGTGGGAGAGTATGTCGTCGCCTTTCTTTTGAAAAACCCTGTTTCTAAACGAAACGGGGTTTTCTGTTTTTATATGATTTTGAAAAAAGCTGCCCCAACCAGCCGCGTTAGTGATGGAAGCGGCATCCTTTTGCGGGGCACGCAGAGCCTCTTTTTTCCCTGTCGTTCCTCCCGCAAAAGATACAGCGGACAACACAACCCAAAGGGAAACGCCATACCAATAAAACTATTTATTCTTGTAGTTGATTTTTGTCTTTTAATTGCATTAATTTTAAATTATAAGTATTGCTTGTCAATTTTTCATTAATAGTTCTTTATAGCTATTGTAATAAGCTAAAAATAGTATTTTCTTAATCGAGTTTAGTTTTTATATTAATTTCGTTTTAAATTTGATTTATCATGAAAATAAAATAGATGGAAGAGCTAATTCAAATTATAAATAGTTTTCAAGAATTAGATGTGGAAACAGGGCTTGCGATTAAAAAAAGTTTTGTCGAAGAAACTTTTAAAAAAGGCCAGTTTATTATAGTAGAAGGAAAGATATGCGACAAAATCTATTTTATTAAATCAGGAGCGGTTAGAAGATTTTATATTGAAGATGGGGAAGAAGTTACGAAGTGGATCTATACCGATAATCAATTTGTAACTTCAATGAGCAGTTTTTTTGAGCAAAAGCCATCTTATGAGAGTTTTCAAACTTGCGAAGAAACAATTCTCTATTCCTTATCTTATTCAGATGAGCAGGTTTTATTGGAATATCCGTTATTTGTAAAGTTTCATATTAAACAGCTTAGATATTATCTTTCTACCATAAATGAGTTTAATCATTTATTTCGATTAATGACCGCGGAGAAAAAGTACTTATTTCTTTTAGAGTCATTTCCTCAAATTATAAAGAAAGCCAAATTGAAGCACATTGCCTCATTAATTGGCGTAAGTCAAGAAACTTTGAGTAGGATTCGGGCTTCGATTGTTTGACATTACATCAATAAAAAGTATTTATAGTTTTTCAATTTTTGTAGCTAATTAAAGATGTAAAAATTGAGAGATACTTTTATTGATAAAAATGCTATTCTTGGAGATAATATTGAAAATGGTGTACCTATTGAAGAAGATGTTGTAATTGGCAATAATGTTCAGATAGGAAATCATGTAACAATTTTAAGCGGTTCAAGAATAGGTGAAAATTGCCAGATTCATTCAAATGCAGTTTTGGGCGGAATTCCTCAAGATTTAAAATATAAAGCAGAATATACACTTCTAGAAATTGGTGATAACAATATAATTAGAGAATTTGTTACGATTAATAAAGGGACAGTTTCTAAAGGTAAAACAAGTATTGGCAATTCTAATCTGATTATGTCCAACGCTCATATCGGCCATGATTGTGTAATAGGTAATAATTCTATTATTGGATTTAGCGTTGGCATGGCTGGTGAAGTAATTGTTCAAGATTGGGCAAATATCAGCGGATTAACTGCAATACATCAATTTTCGGTTATAGGTGAACATGCTATGATTAGCGGTTTGAGTCGAGTAGTAAAAGATGTTCCGCCTTATATTATTGCTGCACATGAACCTTTGAGGTTTGCGGGATTAAATACTATTGGTTTAAGAAGAAGAGGGTTTGACTCTTACAAAATTGATGAACTTAGATCAATTTATAGGGTTTTATTTCAAGAGAGGAGAAATACCAAATTTGCTTTATAATTAATTGCGGAAAGGTTTGAAGAAACTGTTGAAAGGACCAAGATTTTAAATTTCGTTCATCAATCCAAAAGAGGAATTATTAAAGGTTTTGAGTTTTAAATATATAAAATGCTAAATTTATATACTTATTAAACTAATCCATTATGACAAAATATAGCACAAACTCTAAAGTTGATTTTTATTTTGAAAAGGTTGAGAAATGGAAAGCTGAAATTAAAGAAATGAGAAAAATTGTTTTAGATTGTCATTTGTCTGAAGAATTGAAATGGGGATCTCCTTGTTATACTTTTGAAAAAGCGAATATTGTATTAATCCATTATTTTAAAGAATATTGCGCTTTTTTGTTTTTCAAAGGCGCTTTAATGAAAGATCCGGATAATATTTTGATTCAACAGTCGGATAATGTGCAGGCAGCACGTCAAGTTCGATTTACTAATGTTGAGGATATTTTGGCGAAAAAAGAAATTTTGAAAAGGTATATTTTTGAAGCTGCTGAAATTGAGAAATCGGGAAAGAAAGTAGAACTTAAAAAAGTTTCGGATTTTGAAATTGCTGAAGAACTTCAGAGTAAATTTGATTCTGATGTTGATTTTAAAAAAGCTTTTTATGCTTTGACTCCTGGTAGACAGCGAGCGTATTTGCTTCATTTTTCTCAACCTAAACAATCTAAAACTAGAGAAGCTAGAGTAGAAAAAAATATTTCAAGAATTCTAGATGGGAAAGGCTTGAATGATTAAAAATATATAAATAAAAGAAAAACTCCTTTGTATAAAAGGAGTTTTTTGTTTTTATGTTTAAGAAATTTGCTGTTCAATGGTGTTTTTCTTTCGAATAGAAATAATAGACTGAAATAAAACTGAAGTCATCACTAAACTTATTCCAATGTAAAAAGATAAATTGACCGATTGCCCTTCATTAAAAAATAAAAAGGCTAATATTATGGAATAAATTGGCTCTAGGTTGAATGTTAGATTTATGGTAAAGGCGGGAATCTTTTTAAGGGATTCTGCAAACATTACATAAAGGGCAACCGTACAGCATGAAGCGAGAATCAATAAATGGAATATGTCTCTTAAGTTTGGAATAAAGGTTTGATCTGGAAAATTATAAAAATAAAATGGCAGAGCTGCGCCTAATACCAATGTTCCGCCAAGCATCTGATAAAAATTAATGAGTTTGCTATCATAATATTGTAGGAGTTTTTCGTTATAAATAGTATACAAGGCAGCAAATGCAGAAGAAATTACTCCAAGTAAAATTCCAAGTTGGTAAGAAGAATCAAAATGGAAAATCAGACTTATTCCTAATAAGGTAAGGATGCTTAATAAAACTTGAACCAGATTAAATTTCTTTTTATTGAGAAGTGGTTCAAAAAAAGCAGTAAAAAAACTAGTTAAACAATAACACACAACGGCAATTGATATGTTAGAATATTTAATGCTGGCATAAAAGAAAATCCAGTGAATGGTAATTAATACTCCAGCTTTAGAGATTTTTAGTGCTTCAGAGAATGACTTTAGCATTTTCAGATTATATATTTTTAGAATAAAAAATAGTATAATTGAGGCAAGGAATACTCTATACCAAACTAACGTGATTTCATTAAGAGAAATAAGTTTTCCGAAAACGCCAGTAAAACCAGCGAGTAAAACTGCAGAATGCAGTATCAAATAAGATTTTTTCATAAGAAGCTGTCTGTCCTTTTGAAGGATATATTTTGAATATTAATAATTGAATTGAGGTAAAGACAAATGAAAACAGACCGAGAATGTTCGGTCAGGTGTCAATACTGAAGACGTATTATTAATTTACTGGAGGAGGAAGACAGCCTTTAAAACTCATGATATAATTTGATTTTCAGCAAAATTAGGAAAAAAGCATTCTGTGAAAAAACGTAAAAAGTTATTTAAATGTGAAACTTCAAACATTTTAACAGTTGAATCGAATAAATCTGATTTTGATTTGAATATTTATTTGTAGAACTTGCATCGAAACAAAATTGCCAAATTACAAGTATACCACAATCTAATGAGTACAAGCCAATCAACTGCAGTAATTCTTGAAACAAAACAGTATTTTGAAATTTTAGACGGATTAAGAGGTATCGCAGCTTTTGCTGTTGTTGTGTTTCATTTTATGGAATGGATTTTTACCGATCCGAGTCAGAACTTTATTGGACACGGATTTTTAGCTGTTGATTTTTTCTTTTGCCTTTCAGGATTTGTAATCGGATATGCTTATGATGATCGCATTGCAAAAATGGGACTTCGTCATTTTTTTATATCGAGAATTGTAAGATTGCATCCGTTAGTTATTGCAGGATCAATATTAGGATTGTTGGCATTTTTATTTGATCCGTTTGGAGGTCATTTGGAATTGTATAGTACAGGAAAAATTATTTTGACATTTATCTGTTCTATATTTCTTATTCCGTTTCCGGTTATTGCAGATCGCGGTTTCAATTTGTTTAGTTTTAATGCGCCAGCATGGTCACTGTTTTGGGAATATATTGCCAATATCATTTATGCATTTGTGCTTTACAGAATTGCCAGAAGTTTTTTATTGCTGTTAACGATATTGTCTGCGATTGCAATCTGTTATGTCGGATATAATTCGGGCAATTTATTAGGAGGCTGGAGCGGACAAACTTTTTGGGATGGATGTGCGAGAATTTCATATTCTTTTTTAGCAGGATTGCTTATCTATAGATCCAATTGGATTATTAAAAACAAGCTCGGTTTTGGTGGATTGACTATTTTATTGCTATTAGCTTTTATTATGCCGTTTTCAGAATACAATTGGATTTCGGAACCTTTGGTTGTATTATTATATTTTCCGTTACTAATTTCTTTAGGAGCTGGAGGTGTTTTAAAACCTGGATTAAAAAAAGCTTGTATCTTTTCTGGCCAAATATCGTATCCGCTTTATATGACGCATTATGCGGTTTTATGGATGTTTGGAAATTATTATACCAATTACAAACCAGATACAACACAATTGACTTTGATAGTCGTAACTTCTGTGATTCTGCTAGTTGGTTTTGCATATTTAGTGATGGTGGTTTATGATATTCCATTTAGGAATTTTTTAAATGCTAAAAGAAAGCAAAAATTTGTACGATAAAATTCTAAAAAAAAGAATTATGGTTTGCTAAAAAGAAATCTACTATCATTTGTTCTTTTTCTTGTGTTATTTCAAAATATTGAGGCAAAAGATATAGAGATTACGATTCCTAATTGTAAAGAAAAAGAAGTTCATCAAAAGGTTCAGTTTAAGTCAAGATATAAGCGTTTCTTCTTTAGAAAAACTAATGATAAAAAGGTTAAACGAATTGATGAGATTATAGATGAAAAAGGGGAAATATTAATAAAAGCTGTAATGAAATCAACTGAAACAGGTGATGAGTATCTGTTTCGGAAATTCCATAGATTGTTAATTGTTGATAAAGAGATACATGAGGTTATTTGTATCGTTGGCAAAGAATCAGGAAAAGTAATAGTTTATAATTTTTGTGGTGAAAAGGTAAAAGAGTTTAGTTTAAACTCAGAAGAACTATTCGAAAAGTATAAGTTTTAATACTTGAAAATATAAAAATAAAAAACTCTCCAAGAAAATAAGTAGTTTTTTGGTGTTTATGTTCTTTTACAAATTATCCTTAATTCGTTTTGTTATTTCTTCAATTGTGCCCATTCCGTCAAAAGTTAAAACTTTAATTTTGGACTTCATATATTCGATTGCTGGTCTGGTTGAACTTTCAAAAACTGCAATTCTTTTAAGGTGAATATTAACATCTTTGTCATCTTTTCTGTTAGAAGTTTCGGCTCTTTTCTGTGCTCTTTTTAAAAGTTCTTCTTTTGGAACGTCAATATTAATTACTTTTCCAATTTCTAGATTTTTAGATTTAACGAGTTCTAATAAATCATTTACTTGCGGTTCAGTTCTTGGATAACCGTCTAAAATGATTCCTTTAGCAGCGATATTTTCATCCAATATTTTGCTAAAAAGATCTTTCATTATTGAGTCAGGAACCAAGTCTCCTTTTTCTTCATATTGAGACATTATTTTTCCAATTTCCGTTTCATTTTGTTTTTCCAAACGGCATCTATCTCCAGTTGAAATGTGTTCAAAATGAAGTTCGTCTTTTAAGATTTCGCATTGCGTGCCCTTACCAGAATATGGAGGGCCTGTAATTATTAATATTTCCATATTGTTTGTAAAGCGTTTAATTCTTTTTCGAGTTTTATAGTTGTGAATGCGGTATTCTGATTTTACAAGGAATCACAAATTTACAAGAAAAAAAATATGCTTTTGCATAATAAAAACCTTAGGGGTTGAGGCATTTGCAGGTAATTTTAGAAATGTATAGCAGTTCATCAGCTAGCAATAGACTTTTTTAATGTGAGTTTTTGCTGAGAAATTCTAAGCGCTGACGAAATTGAAATAAAGCTTCTTTATAATTTCAAAAAAAGCTTAACTAAAAATAATGGAGTTTTTTATTTGAAATCTCATTTCTCGTGTTTTGAAATTTTAAAAGTAAAAATAATTGGTATATTTGTATCTAAATAGTATAGACTATACTCTATACTTTGTAGTTTTTCAAAAATAAAATTATGCTAGTAAACGAATTATCAAAAAAAACAGGATTGTCAATTCATACGATTAGATATTACGAAAATTTGGGAATGATTAAGGGATTGGCAGACGAAAAGGTGACTTCTAATAATTATAAACACTACGATGCTAATACTATTGAGCGTCTAGAAATCATTATAGAAGCAAGAGAGGTCGGATTTACTTTGGCGGAAATAAAGAAAATATTAATTAGCTGGTTCGAAACAACAGATTCGAAACCAGAAACACTCGAGCTTTTTCAAGCCAAAATAAAAGAGATTGATGATAAAATGAAATATTTCAAGCAGACCAAGAATCTTCTTGAAAAAGTATGTGAGAAAATAAAAAATAATGAATGATAATTTGCTTTCAATCAGGTAAGTAAAAAAACTCCTTAATTTCTTAAGGAGTTTCTTGGTGGGCGATGATAGCTTGTTCCGATTTTTTATCGGAAGGTTCGAACCCCCGACCACTTCCGATGAAAATCGGAATGCTCTGAGCTTCCTTGTCTAATCCCTGTTTTTAAATTTATAACGGCAAAAAAAAACTCCAAAATCAAGTGACTTTGGAGTTTTTAAAATTCTGTGGGCGATGAGGGGTTCGAACCCCCGACCACTTCCGATGAAAAATCGGAATGCTCTGAACTTCCTTGTCTAATCCCTGTTTTTAAATTTATAACGGCAAAAAAAAACTCCAAAATCAAGTGACTTTGGAGTTTTTAAAATTCTGTGGGCGATGAGGGGTTCGAACCCCCGACCACTTCCGATGAAAAATCGGAATGCTCTGAACTTCCTTGTCTAATCCCTGTTTTTAAATTTATAACGGCAAAAAAAAACTCCAAAATCAAGTGACTTTGGAGTTTTTAAAATTCTGTGGGCGATGAGGGGTTCGAACCCCCGACCACTTCCGATGAAAAATCGGAATGCTCTGAGCTTCCTTGTCTAATCACTGTTTTTAAATTTATAACGACAAAAAAACTCCAAAATCAAGTGACTTTGGAGTTTTTAAAATTCTGTGGGCGATGAGGGGTTCGAACCCCCGACCCCCTCGGTGTAAACGAGGTGCTCTGAACCAGCTGAGCTAATCGCCCTATTTTACTAGGTTGCTATCGTTTGTGATTGCGAGTGCAAATATACGCTAGTTTTTGAGTTCTGCAAAGAAATTCGAATAAAAAATAAAACTTTTTTAAAAATAGTTTATATCTCCTTGTTTATGAATTTGTTATTAAAATGATTTTTTTGAAGTTTTTTCTACATCAAAAGTATATTTTAGTTCAAAGGCAATTCGGCAACAACAAAAGTGCTTCCGCCAACGTAAATAAAATCATTTTCTGAGGCGTTTTTCTTTGCTTCCACGAAAGCGATTTCAACAGAATCGTATTTTTCTCCTATTAAACCGAATTTTTCAGCTGCATTTTTTAAAGTTTCAGCCGGCAAAGCTCGTGACGAATTCGGATGGCAGAAATAATAGTGAGCTTCTTTTGGGAAAAGCGGCAAAATAGAATCCAAATCTTTATCGTTCACAACGCCCAAAACAATATGCAGTTTTTCGTATTTCTCGTTTTTCAGCTGATTCATTACAACCGATAATCCGTGTTTGTTGTGAGCAGTGTCGCAAATAATTTTAGGGTTTTCTCCCAATTGTTGCCATCTGCCTTGTAAGCCAGTATTTTTTACAACATTCAGTAAACCTTCTTTTAATTGTTCTATGGAAATTTTAAAATCGGTTTCATTATTCAAAATCGATATCGTCTGCTGAACCGTTTTTTTGTTGTGAAACTGATAATCTCCAATCAAATCAGATAAATAAATTTGGTCAATTAAATCTGAAGCAAAATAAATTGGTGCGTTGTTTTCTTCGGCTTTAGCCAAAAAAACTGGTTTAGTTTCATCTGTATATTCGCCAATAACTACAGGAATATTCGGTTTAATAATTCCCGCTTTTTCGCCGGCAATCGCTTCCAGTGTATTTCCTAAAAATTGTGTATGATCTAAACCAATATTGGTAATTACCGAAACCAAAGGCGTGATAATATTAGTCGCATCTAGTCTTCCGCCAAGACCAACTTCGATAATCGCAATATCAACTTTTTCAGCAGCAAAATAATCAAAAGCCAATCCGACTGACATTTCGAAGAAACTCATATCATTAGCTTCAAAAAAAGATTTATGTTTTGCAGTAAATTCAATAACAAAATCTTCTGAGATTTCTTTACCGTTGATTTTAATTCTTTCTCTAAAATCTTTTAAGTGTGGAGAAGTATACAAACCTACTTTGTAACCTGCTTCTTGCAGAACAGAAGAAAGCATGTGCGAAGTAGAACCTTTTCCGTTTGTTCCTGCTACATGAATGCACTTTAGCTCATTCTGCGGATTATCAAGATGGGCTGCCAATAATTTGATATTCGTTAAATCTTCTTTATACGCAGAAGCACCTTGCAATTGGTACATTGGAAGCTGATTAAACATCCAATTGGTAGTCTCTTGATAGTTCATTTGTTTAGATAAAATGGTTGTTGATTGAAATAAATTTCGATTTTTGTAGTTTAATATTACAGCGAAAATTATCTTTATTGCAAATTTCAAATATTTTTTAGAATTAATTATTAAAAACCAGAATTAATATATGTTTACTTTTATTCAGTTACAAACAGATACAATCGCAAATGCTTCAAATGTAGTGGTCGAAAAGATCGCGGCACCGCAAAATGAAATTTCAATGTTTGGTTTCATCATGAAGGGGGGAGTGTTCTTAATTCCAATCGCGTTGTTACTGTTTTATACGATCTACCTGATTTTTGAACGTTATATGTACATTAGCCGAGCATCTAAAATTGACAGCAGATTAATGCAAGATATTGGTGAAAAATTACATTCTGGAAATATTGAATTGGCAAGAACAATTGTAGAAAGAAATAATACTGCAGCTGGAAATATCTTGAAAGAAGGTGTTCTAGTAATTGGAAGACCAATTGCTGAGATTGAAGCCAACATGGACCGCGCTGCCGATATTGAAATTGGAGAAATGGAAAGGCATTTAGGCCATCTTGGACTTATCGCAGGTATTGCGCCAACGTTAGGTTTCATCGGAACAATTTCCGGGGTTATCAAAATTTTCTATAGCATTTCGGTTACCGAAAATATCAGTATCGGAAATATTTCTGGAGGTTTATACGAGAAAATGATCAGTTCTGGTTCTGGATTAATTGTGGGGATTATTGCTTATAGTGCATACCACTTATTGAACGGAAAGATTGATAATTTTGCTTTAAAAATTCAGAAACAGATTTTAGAATTTGTCAATATAATTCAAAGAGCATAAGCCATGTCTATTAAAAGAAAAAGAAGATTTCACGCCGAAGTTGCGACTTCATCTTTGAGCGATATCATGTTTTTCCTGCTGTTGTTTTTCTTAATTATTTCAACACTGGCAAATCCGAATGTGATTAAGATGACTTTGCCAAAAGCTAAAGCGAATGAAAAAACCAATAAACAGCTAATTAGTTTATCGGTTACAGAAGATAAAAAGTTCTACATTGACAAACAGGAGGTAGATTTTGAAAATCTAGAAACGAGTTTAATGTCAAAAATAGGAACAGATAAAGAACAAACCGTTGTAGTTCGAATTCCGTTTAATCTGCAAGTTCAAGACTTAGTAGATGTTTTACAGATAGGGGTGAAGAACAATTTGAAGTTTGTAATTGCTACAAGTCCGAAGTAGTCATTGCGAGGAACGAAGCAATCACAATAAGGAATGTGCCACAATCTTGTCATTTCGACGAAGGAGAAATCTCCATAAGTAACTCCGTAATGAATATCCAATCTTTGTAGAGCTTCTCGCGAAGATTTCTCCTTCGTCGAAATGACAAACGAGGCGAAGTGAGTGTGTCGAAATAAAACTTAATAAAAAAGGCTTTCAGATTTCTGAAAGCCTTTTTCTATGATAACAGTGTAAATTTGTGTAATTCGTGTTTTCTAATTAATCTAAACTAAAATTATAAATAATTTTTCCAACTTGTTTTGCAGCGGCATTTGCATCGGCAGACCATTTGGTGTTTAATGCTGCGATTTTAGCTTGTTCTAATAAACAGCTTGCTGTATTTGTTGTTCCTTTTACTCCTGGCGTTGCGCTTATGGTTTTTCCATTTTGATCAACTGTAACTTCAACAACTACTCTTCCTTGTTCATTGCAAGTGTATTTAGGTGCTGGTTTAGAAAGTGCTTTTCGTCCATTTAATGAATATCCAGATCCTCCACCAGAACCGCCGCCGCTTCCAGCTCCATAACCGCTTCCGGTTCCAATACCATTTCCAGTTCCGTTTCCGCCTCCAGTTCCCCCCCCAGAACCACCACTTCCATAGTAACCGTTAGAGTTTAGACTTCCGTTTGATTTTCCTTTATTTCCTGCTGCTTTATCGTCTCCGTCACCACCTTTGTTCGAACCCTTCATAATGCTGGCTAATACATCGTTTGTCGAATTAGAAACTTTTGGTTTCTCCGGTACAGGTTTTTGTATCGGTTTTTCAACAGGAACAGGTTTTTTAGGCTTTTCTTTTGTCGGAATTACAACGTCATTATCTGCAGTTGTATTTTCTTGTGTAATTATCGATTCCTCTTCTGGAGTTGCTTTTGCAGGCGCTTGTTTTACATTGTTTTTTACATCCAGAACTTCGCTTTTATAATTGGCGCCAGAACCTAAATCGCTGTCTCCAAAATTTATGGTTACGCCTCCACCGCCACCTCCGCCATCAGCAAGAGCAACATTGTTTTCTGGATTATATGGTGGCCAGAAACGTATAAATAACAGTAATAGAATTATTACTGCATAAATAGCTGTTGTGAATAGCAATGATTTCTTTTGATCTGAAGAAATTGAGGAACTCATTTAAATTCTAAATTTTGAAATGTATTATTTTAAAAACGTTTAAAAGTAGTAAAAATTGTTTAGAATGAAAGAGAGAATTTAACCGCGCGTTATGAGTTTTTAGAATTTATTATAACGCAAAGTTCACAAAGGTTTACGCAAAGAAACGCAAGTTTTATCTGTTTAATTTGAGAAATCTTTAGGTTAAAGTTCACAAAGTTTAATATAGACACAGCTTTGCGAACTTAATATTTAGATATTGCTTGCGCTCTGAATTAAAATATCTTAGCGTGCTTTGCGTTAAAATCTATGGGTACAAAAAAAACGAGCCAAATAAAAATCTGGCTCGTTATATATTAAAGTGTAAAATATATTACACTAACTGTTTCAATGCAATCTCAAAAGCAGTTGCACTGATATTTGTTTTAGATGGGCTTAGAGCATGCGCTTTAACAATTGCATTTTTAATAGTTTCTGAAGTGTCATTAAAAATTGCCTCGTCTGTCATTTGAACTTTTTTCTCCATGAAATAAGCAAAAACTCTCGCCATTCCGCAGTTTGAAATAAAGTCAGGAATTAAACTTACTTTACTATCTACTTCTTCCATGATAGAACCAAAGAAAATTTCTTTGTCTGCGAAAGGAACATTTGCTCCGCATGAAATTACTTCCAATCCGTTTGCGACTAAACTGTCAATTTGAGCCTGAGTTACCAATCTTGAAGCTGCACAAGGCGTGAAAATCTCAGCGCCAATTGTCCAGATTTTAGAATTGATTTCCTCAAACGGAATCATATTATCAGCAACTAATTTGTTTCCGTCTTTATTTAAGAACAAAGCTCTGATTTCTTCAAAAGAAAAACCTTCTTCTTTTATTAATCCGCCATCGCGGTCGATAATTCCAATTACTTTTGCGCCCATTTCGGCTAGATAAAAAGCAGCGGCAGAACCTACGTTTCCGAAACCTTGTACGATTGCTTTTTTACCTTTAATGTCTCCTCCGTAAGTTGCATAGAAATGACGAACTGCTTCGGCCACACCAAAACCAGTAATCATATCAGCAACTGTGTATTTCCTAGTTACGTCTGGTGAGAATTTTGGGTTTTCGATAACCTTAATTACACCTTGACGCAATTGCCCGATTCTATTAATTTTATCTGCTTCTGTTGGTTTGAAGTGTCCGTTGAAAACTCCTTCTTGCGGATGCCAAACGCCACATTCTTCTGTCATTGGAATTACTTCGTGAATCTCATCAACATTCAAATCTCCTCCAGTTCCGTAGTAGCTTTTTAGTAACGGAGAAACCGCTTTGTACCAGCGTTGTAAAACTCCTTTTTTGCGAGGATCGTTCGGATCAAAATTTATTCCAGATTTAGCACCGCCAATTGCAGGGCCTGAAACAGAGAATTTAACTTCCATTGTTTTAGCTAGAGATAAAACTTCGTTCATGTCTAAGCCTTTTCTCATTCTTGTTCCTCCACCCGCAGCTCCTCCACGAAGTGAATTAATAACAGTCCACCCTTCGGCTTCTGTTTCTGAATCTTTCCAATTGAAAACAATTTCAGGTGCTTTGTTTTCAAATTGTTGTAATAAATCTTTCATTTTGTTGTGATATGTTTATTTTGCGTAAATGTATAAAATAGAATAATGCGAATAATGTATTTTGCATCAAATTTATAAAACAAAAAAGAAAAGCCGAAAACTATTTGGTTTTCGGCTTTTCGAATATTTAAAAAATTAAGAATTATTGTCCTAATAAGTGTTTTTTCAAAGTTTCGTCTACTGGTTTGTCAGAAAGCCAGATTCCGAATAATGCTTTTTTGAAATCGAATCCAGGAATTTTTCCTTTTAAAACTTCATTTTTACTCACATAAACATTTTGGTCTAACGGATTGTATGCTAAAATGAAAACATCTTTTTCTGTAATGGCATCGCTTAAAAAGCTTTTTAATTGCTCAATTCTAGGGCGCAATTGTTCCAAATTTGCACCAGCAGATTTTTCAAAACCTGTATTCATTGCTTTTGTTAATTTGCTAGAAGAAACCATAGAAGAAGTGATTTCGATTCTCACAGCCATTTCTGTGTCACTGTCAATAATGAATTGCGGGTCTTGAGTTAATTGAGATAAATACAATGCCTGAACATAAACTTCTAACCACATTTTTGATCTTCCGCCTGCTCCGTTTAATTGTAATGACTTGCCTTGAAATTCTATTTTTCTAGGAACTGTAACACCATTAACATCGATTTGAGTTTGTGCTGAAACAGTAGAAAATTGCAAGCTTAGAAGGATTGTCAGTAAAAGTAAAATCTTTTTCATATTCATCAATTTTTTATTTTTAGGGCAAAAATAATAGTAATTTATCAATTTTTAGGTCACATTGAAAATGTTTTTTTACTAAAATTTTCATGTTTAATTTTTGTATTGCATTAGCAATCAATTTAGTAAGAGTAGGTTTACGTAGTTTTACTGATTTTAAGAATTGTTTAATTTTTGGAGTACTAAAAAAATTCATTTTTCTGATTTTAAAATGCTTTTTAAGCTCATTTTTGAATGAGAGATTTTATAGAAATTGTTGTCAAATTAATGCTCTTTTGAAAAAAAATATAAATAATAACGAAAACGTTATCGTAATCTTTGCTGATCTATTAATTTTATATGCGCGCATTGTAATTTAAACATTAAAAAATTATCTTTGGAAGCCTTTGCACAAAAAAATAAGGCATCGAAAAAACATAAAAAAATCATCAACTATAGAAATCTATTTTGAAATCTGGTTGAGAAAAACATTTAAAGTAAACTACTATGGATTTTAATCTTACCGAAGAACATTTAATGATTCAGCAGGCAGCAAGAGATTTTGCTCAAAATGAATTATTGCCGGGAGTTATTGAACGTGACGAAAAACAAATTTTTCCAACTGAGCAAATCAAAAAAATGGGTGAGCTTGGATTTATGGGAATGATGGTTGATCCTAAATATGGAGGAAGCGGTCTCGACGCTGTTTCTTATGTGATTGCAATGGAGGAAATTTCTAAAGTTGATGCTTCTGCTTCGGTTGTAATGTCGGTAAACAATTCATTGGTTTGCTGGGGATTGCAAGAGTATGGAACTGAAGAGCAAAAACAAAAATATCTGCCAGGTCTTGCTTCGGGAGAAATTCACGGTGCATTTTGCTTAAGTGAACCGGAAGCTGGAAGTGATGCAACTTCGCAAAAAACGACTGCAATCGATATGGGAGATCATTATTTAGTTAATGGTACAAAAAACTGGATTACAAATGGAAATACTGCATCTGTATATTTGGTAATTGCACAAACTCATCCAGAATTAAAGCACAAAGGAATTAACGCTTTGATTATGACGAAAGATATGCCAGGTTTCTCAGTTGGTCCAAAGGAACAAAAAATGGGAATTCGCGGTTCTGACACGCACTCTTTAATGTTTACTGATGTGAAAGTTCCAAAAGAAAACAGAATCGGTGAGGATGGTTTTGGATTTAAATTTGCCATGAAAACACTTGCTGGAGGTAGAATTGGTATTGCATCTCAAGCTTTAGGAATTGCTTCTGGAGCGTATGAATTGGCTCTAAAATATTCTAAAGAGCGTAAAGCCTTTGGAACTGAAATCTGCAACCACCAAGCAATTGCTTTTAAGTTAGCAGACATGGCGGTTAATATCGAAGCAGCACGTCATTTATGTATGAAAGCAGCTTGGGATAAAGATCAGCATAAGAGTTATGATGTAAGCGGTGCAATGGCTAAGCTTTTTGCTTCGCAAGTTGCAATGGATACAACAGTTGAGGCTGTTCAGATTCACGGAGGTAACGGATATGTAAAAGAATATCATGTAGAGCGTTTAATGCGCGATGCAAAAATTACTCAGATATACGAAGGAACTTCTGAAATTCAGAAAATTGTAATTTCTAGAGCGGTTATTGCTGGATAAATAATCTTAGAATTTTTTTTATACCCTTTCGGCTTTTAGTTGAAAGGGTTTTTTTATGAATATTCTATTACTTTTCATAAGTTTATAGTCCAATAAATTTTATAATCAATCATCAATTAAAAACAGAAAACTATGAGAAAGCTATACTTTTTGCTTCCAGTTATTTTTTTAGCCTGTAAATCGGGAACTTCAACAACAAAGGAAAATGAAGTAAAAACAGATTCAAAGCCAATAGAAATCAGCTATAAAGTAAAAGAAAATGAAATCTCAGATTTTCTTAAATACCTTTCTTCTGATGAATTGGAAGGTCGTGAAACCGGAACAAAAGGAATTGAAAAAGCGGCAGTTTTCTTGGAAGACTTTTTAAAGAAAAATAAAATCAAACCTTATTTTAAAACTTACAGAGATACGTTGACTAATTTTAATACGCCGGCTTTTAATATTGTTGGGGTTATTGAAGGAACAGATCCTCAATTAAAAAAAGAGTTTGTAGTATTGAGCGCACATTACGATCATATTGGTTTGGAGAAAAAAGATCAAGCCGATAAAATTAATAACGGAGCTAATGACGATGCTTCGGGTGTGACTTCTGTAGCAGCAATGGCAAAGTATTTTAGCGAAACAAAATCGAATAAAAGAAGTATTTTAGTTGTATTCTTCGCAGGAGAAGAAAAAGGATTATTAGGGTCTAAAAGTTTAGTCGAGAAATTGAAAAAACAAAATTTCAATCTTTATACGCAATTAAATATCGAAATGATTGGTGTGCCAATGAAACGAGATTATCTGGCTTACATTACGGGTTTTGATAAATCGAATATGGCGCAAAAAATAAACGAGTACACAGGAAAAAATACTATCGGATTTTTGCCAAAAGAGGCAGAATATCAATTGTTCTACCGTTCTGATAATTATTCATTCTTTCAAGCTTTTGGCAAACCATGTCAATCTTTAAGTACTTTTGACTTTGAAAACTTTGATTTCTATCATCATGTTTCAGATGAATTTAAAGTGATGGATATTCCACATATTACTAGATTCACACAAGAATTATTGCCTGCTGTGACCAAAATTGCGGTTTCGTCTACGCAAGAAATAACCATGAATAAATAAGAGGCTGTTTTACAGCATTTGATTATTTTTGCTCCATGAAAAATATTATCGTTACAGGAACAAGCAGAGGAATTGGTTATGAATTGGCCTTGAAATTTGCTGAAGCAGGTCACCAAGTTTTGGCCATTTCCAGAAAAATACCGCAAACACTTTTAGAACATCAAAATGTAACTTGTCTATCTGTTGATTTGGCAGATGAAACTGCTTTATATCAAGTTGAGAATTTCCTTTCTTCAACTTGGAAAAAAGTAGATGCAGTAGTTCATAATGCAGGAGCCTTACTTTTAAAGCCTTTTGCAGAAACTACTCAAGCAGATTTTGAAAGTATTTATAAAGTGAATGTTTTTGCAGTGGCGAATTTGACTCGTATCTGTATTCCGTATTTAGAAAAAGGAAGCCATGTCGTTACGATTAGTTCTATTGGCGGAGTTCGCGGAAGTTTGAAATTCGCAGGACTAGCAGCTTACAGTTCCAGTAAAGGTGCTGTAATTACTTTAACTGAATTGCTAGCAGAAGAATATAAAGAAAAAGGAATTTCTTTTAACGTTTTGGCTTTGGGTTCTGTTCAAACCGAAATGCTAAACGAAGCTTTCCCTGGTTATCAAGCGCCAATTTCAGCAGAAGGAATGGCAACTTACATTTATGATTTTACGCTTAACGGAAATAAGTATTTTAACGGAAAGGTTCTTGAAGTTTCATCAACGAATCCGTAATTAGTTAAATTCCAAAATTTAAATTCCAAATTCCAATTTAAAAACGTCTAACATCTAACCAATAACATTTAACTTTAAATTGAGCGAAACTTTAGCTAAATATATTCCAGAACATGCGGTAAAACCCGTTTTCGATTTGATAGTGGCCAATCAGGTGCATTTGAAAATTGTAAACGAACGTCAGACGCGTCATGGTGACTATAGACGCGGTCCGAGTGGAAAGCATGAAATTACGGTTAACGCTAGTTTGAATAAATACAGGTTTTTAATCACGTTAATTCATGAGATTGCACATTTGGTTGCTTTTGAAAAATTTGGACGAAATATAAAGCCGCACGGGAACGAATGGAAATACACTTTTCAGCGTTTAATGGTTCCGTTTATTCGGCCAGAAATATTTCCAGGACATATTTTGCCTTTGTTGGCGAGACATTTTAAGAATCCTTCAGCAAGTAGTGATACAGATACAACTCTTTCTTTGGCTTTAAAGCAATATGACAAAGACAATGACAAGAACTATGTTTTTGAAATTCCTTATGGAAGTATTTTTAGAATCAAAAACGGTAAAGTTTTTAAAAAAATAGCCGTTCGGACAAAACGTTTTGAGTGTTTAGAAATCAGCTCTGGAAAAACGTATCTTTTTAATCCAAATGCGGAAGTTGAATTGATAACGTTGAAAAATTCCAATATTTAAATTCCAAATTCCAATAATTGGAAAAATCAATAAAAAAATCCCAAAATCCAAGTTTACTGCCATTGGAATTTGGGATTTTAAAATATTGGAATTTAAAAGACTATAATCCTTTCAAATACGCTTCACGTACTTTCTTAAATAAGTTTGAAGAATAAACGAATTTTACGATTGCTTCATTATCGGTTCTAAAGATTTCTTCTTTAGTTCCCTGCCAAGCTTTTAATCCTTTCTTTAAGAAAACAATATTTTCGCCAATCTCCATTACAGAGTTCATATCGTGCGTATTGATTACGGTAGTGATATTATACTCTTTTGTAATTTCCTGAATCAAGTTATCAATCAAAATCGAAGTATTTGGATCTAAACCTGAGTTTGGTTCATCGCAAAACAAATATTTCGGATTGTTTACAATAGCGCGTGCAATTGCCACACGTTTCTGCATACCTCCAGAAATTTCAGAAGGTAATTTTTTATGAGCGTCTACTAGATTTACCCTTTCTAAAACAAAATCAACACGTTCTTTGATTTGTCCTTTGCTATTATTGGTAAACATTTTTAACGGGAAAGCTACATTTTCTTCAACAGTCATAGAGTCAAATAAAGCACTTCCCTGAAATACCATTCCGATTTCTGTTCTCAAGTCGCGTTTTTCATCTTTATCTAAGTCAGAATAAACTCTTCCGTCAAATTCAATTGTTCCTGAGTCTGGTGTGTGAATTCCTAACAATGTTTTTAATAAAACTGTTTTTCCAGATCCACTTTGCCCAATAATCAAGTTGGTTTTTCCAGTTTCAAATACCGTCGAAACGCCTTTTAAAACTTTGCTGTCACCAAATGATTTTTCTATATTTTTTACTTCTATCATTATCCTAATAATAATTGAGTTAATATATAATTTAGAAGGATGATAGTTACAGATGTCCATACAAATGACGTTGTACTTGCCTTACCAACTTCTAATGCACCACCTTTCATATAATAACCATGAAAAGATGGAATTGTTGCCAATAACATAGCAAAGATTAAAGTCTTGATAAAGGCATATGTAATATGAAACGGTATGAAATCTTTCTGAGCTCCCATAATAAAATCTGCTCCCGTTGAAAATCCGCCGTAAGCGCAAGCAAGCCATCCTCCAAAAATTCCTAAAAACATACTAATCCCGATTACAAATGGGTACATTAATAAAGCTATAATTTTTGGGAAAACAAGATAGTTTACTGAGTTTACTCCCATAACTTCTAAAGCATCAATTTGTTCTGTAACACGCATTGTTCCAATACTTGAAGTAATGTAAGATCCCATTTTTCCAGCCATAATTACTGAAATAAAAGTAGGAGCGAACTCCAAAACCACAGACTGACGTGTTGCGAAACCGATTAGATATTTTGGAATCAAAGGATTAGTCAGGTTTAATGCCGTTTGGATAGCAACAACTCCTCCAATGAAGAAAGAAATAAAGCATACAATTCCAAGTGAATCAATAATCAAATCGTCTATTTCTTTGAAAATTAAATTTTTCATAACCGACCATTTGGTCTGTTTATTGAAAATTTCTTTCAACATTAAAAAATATTTTCCTATTTGGGATAAATAACGAATTAGCATCATAAGTTTTAAATATTGGCTAAGGTAAAAAGAAGTTATGAGTTTTGAGTTATGAGTTAAGAGTTTTCGGCACGTTTCCGAATCAAATTAACTTTTTTTTCATTTTTTGCAAACGATAATTTCTGATAAACTTAGCTTGTTCAGGAGTTACAAGTAAAGGTGTTTTGGCGCTTTTAGCTTTCATAAATCCTTTAATGTAATCTAAAAACAGAAATGGTTTTTTCTTCATCATCGCCAATTTTGCAGAAGCAATTGCCGTGATCCAGAAACCATAACCCAAAGTATAAAAAGCTTCGCCTTGTTTATAGCGAGCTGTTTTGTTGTAATTTGCACCAGTCGGTTTTAGATGTTTTACATGTAAAGATTGATCAGTGACTATTTTCCAATCATAATATTTGCATAGTAATTCATCTACAGTATCCCAGCCCATTGCTGGTTTTAAACCGCCAATTTGCAGAAAGGTTTCTTTGCGATACGCTTTTAAAGCTCCTCGAATATGATCTTTATCGGTTAGGTTTTCTAAAACCCATTCGCCATTTTTATCAATATAGCAGAATCCGCCGACCATTCCGATTTTTGGATCAGATTCGAAATGTTTGATTATGGTTTCGAAGTAGTTTGGAGGAAAAATTAAATCGCCATCTATTTTTACAATAATGTCATAATCAGAATCCAGAGTTTCAAAACCTTTCTGAAAAGCCTGAATTACTTTGCTTCCCGGCAAATGAATAGCATCTGAAGTTTTGTTTACAACAGAAATATATGGATTTTCTTCTGCAAAACTTAAAACAACTTCTTCTGTTTTATCGGTTGAATTATCATTTACGACTACAACTTTAGAAGGCAAAACAGTTTGGGAAACCAAAGATTGTAAGGTCAGGCCAATTAAATCTTGCTCGTTATGTGCGGGAATGACGATATAGTACTTCATTTTAAATTCCAATTTTTAAATTCCAAATTCCAAACCTTGAGAATAAATCCCAATCTTCTAAAATTCCAAATTCCAATCTTAACGATATAGTTAAAATTGGAATTTGGAATTTAAAATTTGGAATTTATTTTATCTTTTCCGCAACAACGATATAATATCTCGGAGTGAAATATCTTAATAATGGTCTTAATCCAAGCTTTTTTACTGGATGTGTAAACTGCAGACGGTCTGTTATTTTCCATCCCGTTTTTTCTAAAAGCCAGTCCAATTGCCAATCTTCAAATTCATGGTAATGTCTGTCCCACATATCGGTTTTAGAACGATATGCTGGCGAAAACCATAAGCGTAACGGAATTGAAATTAATAATTTATCACATTTTACGTTTTGCAAAATAGTGTATGGATTTAGTAAATGTTCGAAAATTTCAAAAGCTGTAAAAACAGTATATTCTTCTGTTTGTAAAGCAGTATGATCGTTGTCTAAATCTTCTCCTTTAGTGTTTTTTACCTTGTATCCGTTTTCTTCCATTATTTTAGAAAATGGATTTGGTACGCCAAAATCAAAAATGGTTTCAGATGTGCTAACGTGTTTTTTTAAAAACTCTAAAGTAAGTTTGAATCTTTTATTCGGAAACGTTTTTTCGTACATAGTCATTGCGAACGAATCTCTCGTTCATGAATTGTTAATTAGGTCGCAAATATACTAAAAAAGTCCGCACTATAAGATGCGGACTTTTTTTAGTTTTCAGTCTCAGTCACAGTTTACAGTTAGTTAAACCGAATACTGCGACTGCAAACTGCGACTAGTATCGGTAAACAAAAGCATTAATGTTCATTCCCGCTCCCACAGAAGCAAAAATAAGAACATCACCTTTGTTGATTTCGTGGCCTTCAACTTTTCCTTGAAGAATTAAATCATATAAAGTTGGTACAGTTGCAACACTACTGTTTCCTAAATCGTGAATGCTCATTGGCATAATGTCTTTAGGTGCTGTTTTGTCATATAATTTGTAGAAACGTTCAATGATCGCTTCGTCCATCTTTTCGTTTGCTTGATGAATCAGGATTTTTTTAACTTCGTCTATTGCAATACCGCTTTTATCCAAACAGCTTTTCATCGCACACGGGACATTGCTTAAAGCAAATTCGTAAATTTTGCGTCCGTACATTTTAATGTATTTCGTGTCTGGATCTAAATCTTTATTGTATGATTTTCCAAAGAAAAGATAATTAGCTTCATCAGTTGCGTAAGTTGCACTTTCATAAGCCAATAATCCTGCTTCATCTGTGGAGGCTTCTAAAATTGAAGCGCCAGCACCGTCAGAATAAATCATAGAGTCACGATCGTGATCGTCTACAACTCTTGATAAGGTCTCGGCTCCAATTACCATCACTCTTTTTGCCATTCCAGATTTAATGAAAGCATTGGCTTGCAAAACGCCTTCAATCCATCCTGGACATCCAAAAATAATATCATAAGCGACACACTTAGGATTTTTGATTCCTAGTTTGTTCTTAACACGTGTTGCTAAACTCGGCAAAATATCAGATTGAGTAGTTCCTGGTTTTACATCTCCAAAATTATGGGCGATGATGATATAGTCTAAAGTTTCTGCATCAATTGCAGCATTTGCAATTGCTTTTTCAGCAGCAAAGAAAGCTAAATCAGAAGCATTGTATTGTGGTTCAGCATAACGGCGATTTTCAATTCCAGTAATGCCTTTAAATTTTTTAATTACAACTTCATTAGGATAACCAAAAGGAGTTCCGTCCTCATTTAAAAAAACATGCTTATCAAAATCTGTGTTTTTTACTTCTAAATTAGGAATATAGCTCCCAATACCAATTATTTTTATTTTCATTTTTCCCTTTATTATCCGATAAATTTAGCGCTAATGTATAAATAATATTATGATAACAATCATAAAAAATAGTATGCATGCATATAATTATGAAATAACTATTTTTCGGTTGATATATTGTATTTTTTCTAACGATTTTTTAATATTTCCTAGATTTCAAACGATTGAAGACGATTATGAAGGTAAAGTTTTTTTGGTATTATTTTAATTTATTCGAAATAATTTCACAAAAGATTAGCTAAAAGTTATGTTTCTTTAAATCAGATTTCTTCTTTGGTGTTTTGTTTTAAAAAAGTTTCAGGTTTCTGGTTTCAAGTTGCTTTTCGAAACCTGAAACAAAAACAAAACCCGACAGGTTTTTAAAACTTGTCGGGTTTGAATATTATAAGAAAACTAATTTTAGCTTTCCATATAAGCTTCGATTGGAGCACAGCTGCAAACTAAATTTCTGTCACCATAAGCATCATCTACACGACGAACAGATGGCCAGAATTTATTGTCAGCAATGTAGTCTAATGGGTAAGCTGCTTTTTCTCTTGAATAAGGGAAATCCCAAGCATCATTAGTTAACATTGCTAAAGTGTGAGGTGCATTTTTTAATACGTTGTTTGTATCTTCAGCTGTTGCAGCTTCAATCTCTTTTCTGATTGAGATAAGAGCATCACAGAAACGATCTAACTCAGCTAAATCTTCAGATTCAGTTGGCTCAATCATTAAAGTTCCTGCCACAGGGAAAGAAACTGTAGGAGCGTGGAAACCGTAATCCATTAAACGTTTAGCGATATCGCCAACTTCGATTCCGTTTTCTTTAAATGCACGGCAATCTAAAATCATTTCGTGAGCCGCTCTTCCGCATTCTCCAGTATAAAGAATTGGGTAGTGTCCTTCGAAACGCGCTTTCATGTAGTTCGCATTCAAGATCGCATGCTCTGTAGCACTTTTTAGTCCTTCAGCTCCCATCATCGTGATGTAACCGTAAGAGATTAAACAAACCAAAGCAGAACCGTAAGGTGCAGATGAAATAGCTGTGATCGCATTTTCGCCACCAACTTTTAATATTGGGTTTGTTGGCAAGAACGGAACTAATTTTTCGTTCACACAGATTGGTCCAACACCAGGTCCACCACCACCGTGAGGAATAGCGAATGTTTTGTGTAAGTTTAAGTGACAAACGTCAGCGCCAATTGTAGCAGGATTTGTTAATCCAACTTGCGCGTTCATGTTTGCACCATCCATATATACTAATCCGCCGTTTTCGTGGATTAATTTTGTGATTTCGATAATTGAAGATTCGTAAACTCCATGAGTAGAAGGGTACGTTACCATTAAACAAGATAAATCATCTTTGTGTTCGATAGCTTTTGCTCTTAAATCTTCTACATCAATGTTTCCTTCTGGAGTAGTTTTCGTAACAATGATTTTCATTCCAGCCATTGCAGCAGAAGCAGGGTTTGTTCCGTGAGCTGATGAAGGAATTAAACATACATTACGGTGACCTTCATTTCTTGACATGTGGTAAGCGCGAATCGCCATTAAACCTGCATATTCTCCTTGAGCTCCAGAGTTTGGCTGTAAAGTTGTTCCAGCAAATCCAGTGATTACATTTAATTGCTGCTCTAATTTTTTAAGCATTGTAATGTAACCTTCAGCTTGCTCAACTGGTGCAAACGGGTGAATGCTGTTCCAGTTTGGCATTGAAAGAGGTAACATTTCAGAAGCTGCGTTTAATTTCATCGTACAAGAACCTAATGAAATCATCGAGTGATTCAATGATAAATCTTTACGCTCTAATTTTTTGATGTAACGCATTAATTGGCTTTCTGAATGATGATTGTTGAAAACATCATGTGTCAAGAAAGAAGATGTTCTTTCTAATGAAGCCGGTAATTGACTAGCTTCACTTAATTCAGAAACAGAAACCGTTTCTTTTCCTAAAGCCTCAGCAAAAATCGCAATAATTTGGTTGATGTCAGAAATCGAAGTTGTTTCGTTAAATGAAATCGAAACTGATTCAGCATCAGGATAGAAGAAGTTTACTTCGTTTTTCTCAGCAACTGCTTTTACTTTTTGAGCATCAGCTTTTACTAAGATTGTATCAAAGTAAGCTGAGTTAGTTTGGTAAACTCCTAATTTATTTAAAGCTTCAGCAGTAGTAACTGCAGAGGCGTGAACTTTGTTTGCAATGTATTTCAAACCTTCTGGTCCGTGGTAAACAGCGTACATTCCAGCCATAACTGCTAATAAAACCTGAGCAGTACAAATGTTAGAAGTCGCTTTTTCACGTTTGATGTGTTGTTCACGAGTTCCCAAAGCCATACGTAAAGCACGGTTTCCATTTGCATCGATAGAAACCCCAATAATACGGCCTGGCATAGAACGTTTGTATTCTTCCTTAGTAGCAAAGTAAGCAGCGTGAGGACCACCGTAACCCATTGGTACACCAAAACGTTGCGTTGTTCCAACTACCACAGCAGCTCCCATTTCTCCAGGAGAAGTTAAAGTTGCTAATGATAAAATATCAGCAGCAAAAGCAACTTTGATTTCGTTTTCTTTTGCTTTAGCAACAAAAGCACTATAATCGTTTACTTGACCATATTTTCCTGGGTATTGTAAAATCGCTCCGAAGAACTCATTTGAAAAATCAAATGTTTCGTGATTTCCAACAACTAATTCAATTCCGATTGGAGTTGAACGTGTTTGAAGAACAGATAAAGTCTGTGGTAAAATTTCTTCAGAAACGAAGAATTTGTGTGTATTGTTTTTCTTTTGATCTCTTGTACGAACATCAAATAATAAAGCCATAGCTTCTGCAGCAGCAGTTCCTTCATCAAGCAAAGAAGCGTTGGCGATTTCCATTCCTGTTAATTCGATAACTGTAGTCTGGAAATTTAAAATAGCTTCCAAACGACCTTGTGCAATTTCTGCTTGGTAAGGCGTGTAAGCTGTGTACCATCCTGGGTTTTCAAAGATATTTCTTTGAATTGGAGCAGGAACGATAGTTGGGTGATAACCCAAACCAATGTACGATTTGAATACTTTATTTTTCTTTCCTAATTCTTGAATATGATTTGCAAATTCATATTCTGTCATTGCAGGATCTAAATTCAAAGGTGCTTTTAAACGAATATCATCCGGAAGGGTTTCGTAAACAAGTTGCTCAATTGAGTCAACTCCAATTGTTTTCAGCATATGCTGAAGATCGGTTTCTCTTGGACCAATGTGTCTTAAAGCAAAAGCATCTGTTTTCATGTAGCTATCTAAGTTTTTTAAATTAATGTGTTCGAACACCATTTTGCTGAACGAATCACATTTAAAAGTAAATGTGTTGTTTTTTGTGGCGCAAAATTAAGTATTATTAATAATTTAATAGGTATTTTTAACTTCATTTTTTATCAAATTTCTAACTAATGGTATGATTTGTTAATAAAAGATTAGATTTGAGGTATGATAGTATCAAAACGCTTCTTAGATTTTTACCTGAATAGCAGTATTCATGTAGCTTTGTCGTGTTATGCACTTGTGCGAATAACGTTTCATGTATTTCATATTCAGTATGATGAACCCATGGCGCTTTTTGTTTTTTTTGGAACAATTGTAGGATATAATTTCGTAAAATATGATGCGCTGGTTCGCGTAAAGAAAAATCCGATTGGAACTCAGCTAAAAATTATTGCTATTTTGAGTTTTATTTCGGTTGTTTTAGTCGGTTATTATTTTTTCCATTTAAAGAGAATTACGCAAATAGTCTCTGTCGGAATTTTTGCCATAACAGCGCTTTATACTTTGCCTTTTTTTCCAAACAGAAAAAATGCTAGAAACTGGGCAGGTGTAAAAATTTATATTGTCGCACTTTGTTGGGTTGGAGCAACTTTAGTCCTGCCTTTAATAAATGCTGAAATTCCGTTTACCACAGATTTCTTCATTAAATGCATTCAGCGTTTTATATTGGTTTTTGTGCTGATTCTGGTTTTCGAAATTTTAGATTTAGCCAACGACGATCCGCATTTGCAAACCGTTCCGCAGACGATCGGTGTAAAGCGAACTAAAATTTTAGGGCTTTCGCTTTTAGTTCCGTTTTGGTTTTTAGAGATTTTAGTATCAACTTTTAATTATCATGATGCCTTCATCAATTTGATAATGGTTATTATGCTCATGCTTTTTATCATTTTCGCCAATCCAAACCGATCTAAATATTATACTTCTTTTTGGGTTGAAGCTGTTCCAATTTTTTGGTGGTTGATGGTGGTTTTTTTATAAAAATATTTTGGGCGTGCTCCAATAAAACAAGTGGGCAAAATTACTTTGTGCTTATTCGCCCACTTGTTTTATCGCGGTCGGGCTATCCGTGCTACTTCGGTAGCTAGCTCCTATCCCTCACGCAAAACGTAAAATGAGAAGATTCATTTTCAAAGAAGATTAAATCTGTGTGAAATAAAATCCAAACAATTATCAATTATTGTTTTCCGAAATCTCTTTTAAAACCTTATTTCTTTCCAAAAGAAAATTTATCAAATGTCTTTTCAAAAACAAAACATCAAATAATTTTCCGAAAATCCCAAACGGAGTTTCATATTGCAGTTTGTCTTTCATAATTATAAAACCATTTTCTTCCTCAAAAAAATGTTCATGTTTGAAAGACTTGAATTTGCCTTTTTCCATTTCATCTACAAAATAATCATAGAGATTCATTGCTGTTATTCGGCTTTTGTGTGTGAGATAAAATCCGAAATGTTTTCCTCGCCAGGTTACGGTTTCATCTAAATTGATTAACCCAGATGTTACACCTGCAATTGCTTTTTCTTTTGAAAAACTTGCTGACTGTTGATGAATATTGATGTTTCTTGAAGCATCAAAAACGATTTGTTTTGGTGCTTTTATTTTAGTTGTGAGGTTTATGGTTGTCATTGGCTTAAATTTTTCTTTGCGTAATCTTTCGACGAAGGAGAAATCTCCACAAGAAGCTCGACAAAGATTGGCTTATTGGAGCGGAGTTACTTGCGAAGATTTCTCCTTCGTCGAAATGACAAACTATTTGAATTTAGGTTCTAAATTAAATCTCGAAAAGCCTTATCAATCTCCCCAAACTTAAATTCAAACCCATTTTCTAAAAGTCTTTTAGGAATCACATTTCTACTTTTCAAAACCAATTCCGTTTCAGTTCGAATGAGGAAAGATCCAATTTTCAGAAAGAATGTATTCAACGGAATTCCAAAAGGAAAACCAATAGCTTTTCGAAGTTTCTGCATAAAATCAACATTTCGAATTGGAGTAGGAGAAACAATATTGATCATACCAGACATTTCTTGTTCAATTATAAAATCAACAGCATGGGCAAAATCATCTTCGTGAATCCAACTTACAAATTGATTCCCTTTTCCTTGTTTTCCTCCAAAACCAATTTTTGCCAAAGTCTTTAACGGAATAAAAGCGCCACCATTTTTCCCTAAAACAATAGAAGTCCGCAAAGTTGTTTTTAAGGTATTTGGAGTTTCGGTTTTAAAGAATGCTTTTTCCCAGGAAAGTGCCACGTTTATAGAAAAGTCATTTCCAATTTCGCCATCAACTTCATCCATTTGTTTGTCTAAAGAAAAACGATAAATAGTTGCTGTTGATGAATTCAGCCAATGTTTAGGCGGATTTTGACATTTTAAAACTGCTTTATTTAGAATTTTCGTGCTTTCAATTCTCGACCAAAGAATTTCTTTTTTATTCCCTTTCGTATAACGACAATCAACAGATTTTCCTGCAAGATTAATTAAAACTGTCGCATTTTCCAATTCCTTTTCCCAACCAGTAAAAGTTCTTGCATTCCAGTTTACATATTTAATTCCGTCAATTGTTTGAGATTTTCCTCTTGTTAGAATTACAATCTCATCAAATTTATTTTTGAAATGATTCGCTAAAACTTTTCCAAGAAAACCTGTTCCAGCTGCGATTAGAAGTTTTTTCATTTTGTTGTTTATTATTAAACCTAACAGGTTTTTAAAACCTGTTAGGTTTTGACATTGTTAAGCTTTAAAAACTAATCTCTCTTCGCGTTGAGCTTCCTTAGCTTTTCTTTTTCCTCTAAAAAAGAAATACAAATTGAAGAATAACATAATGCCAAGATAAATAGAAAATCCTCCAATTTTATAGCTTAGTCTTTCAATTAATTCCTGATAACTGTCTTGGTTTAATTGCAGTTCCAAAATCATTAATGCAAAACCAATATTTAAAAGATAGAATCCCGTTTCAAAAAGTTTGTTTGTTGCTTCAGCAATTTCTTCACGGCCTTTAAATATATCTAACATAAAGATTTTTCCGTTTTTGAAAAGTGTTTTAGAAACATAATAAGTTAAAAATAAAGCAACTGGCAAGTAAATTCCGTATCCGATTAAGATTTTTGTAGTTTCCATAATATTTGAATTTTAGTTGTTGTGGATTAATTTTTCAACGTATTTAGTTATAATTAAAATGTTGAGGTAATGCAGAATTGAAATAATAAAAATTATGACAGCTGTTTTGGTGCAAATCGTTTCAATTACTTGAGTAGAAGAGATAATTTTTTTCCAGGAAATTAAAGTCATTGCACAATAGCCTATGTTTAAAAGATAATAGGCCAAAAGCAAAACCTGATTTATTCTTTGACAAATATCCGCGTGATTTGGGATTAAATCTGCAACGTAAATATTTCCGTTTTTGTAGCAGATTTTTCCAACTTTTAGAATGATGAAAGTTGTAATGCCGAGATAGATTAAATATCCAATAATGTTAAAATTCATAATTTCTTTTTTTGATTATAGATAATAAACGTTAGAAAGAATATTAAGGCAACTGGTAATAAGAAAAGCCAAGTAAATTCTCCATCCCAGATCAAAAAGAAAAAGATTACGAGTGAGAAATAAATGTAAATGAATTTGTTTTTCGGAAACAAAATAAGAAATAGAAATGCAGCTAAAACTTGTAATGCTCCTGTAATTGCTATTCCATAAGCACCTGCCAGTAAAAACGTTAATGCACAAATATTGATTATTTCCATTATTTTAAAAGTTGTTTTCATAGTTACTGTTTTTTTTAAACTTTCAGAAAAATTTGAAAGTTTGAATTAAATTTTTTTTATTTCATCATTTTTATAAACAATTTCCCAAGCCAGTTATCATTAAATTCAGTCATTTTGTCCAACATATTATCTGCTTTTAAAACAAAATCATAGAGTTTAGTGGTTTGATCAACGAAGTGTTTTTCCTCAGCTGAATCTTTAGCTTCAATTGTCGAAACTTCTTTTAAGATTTTAAGAGCAGGCTTAATTTCTCTTTTGCTTCTTTCTCTGGATATTTTTGCAGCCAATTCGTCTAAATCTTTTTCGGCTGTGAAAAATTCTTTTCTTTCGCCAGCTTTAAATTCTTTATACACAATTCCCCAATCCATAAGAGCTCTTAGGTTCATACTGGCATTACCACGAGAAATCTGCAATTCTTCCATAATGTCTTCCATCGAAACAGGTTCGTTTGAAACCATTAATAAAGCGTGGATCTGTGCCATCGTCTTATTAATTCCCCACTGAGAACCCAATGCTCCCCAGGTTTGTACAAACTTATTTTTTGCTTCTTTGAATTCCATGGATCAAATGTATGTAAAAGTTTTTAAACTTTCAATAAAAAATGAAACATATTTAACAGATTATAAAGTTATGTTAATTCAAACACTGAAATTTCCGATTAAATAATGATGCAGCTATTTTTGTAAAAATCACATTTTATGGAATTATACTACACATTTTCGGTGCTGATTGTATTAGCATCTTTCTTCGCCTATTTAAATTTAAGATTTTTAAAACTTCCAGGAACCATCGGAATTATGATTATTGCTATGCTGGTTTCAGTTGGAATTCGCCTTTTGGGAGATTCTTATTTTCCTGCAACAACAAAGCATTTTTTTGATCTCATAAAAGAATTTGATTTTAATGAAATACTAATGGGAGCGATGTTGAATTTCCTTTTGTTCGCAGGAGCTTTGCACGTAAATATGTTTGATCTTAAAGAGCAAAAAGTTCCCATTATGATTTATTCAACAGTCAGTGTCGTTTTATCAGCTTTGATTATTTCTGTTCTGCTTTATTATATCGCACCGTTTTTCGGAATTACGATTCCGTATATTTTTTGTTTGGTTTTTGGAACCTTAATTTCTCCTACAGATCCAATTGTGGTGTTGGGAGTTTTAAAAGAAGCTAAAGTTCCCAAGAGAATCGAAACCAAAATTGTTGGAGAGTCATTATTTAATGACGGAGTAGCAGTAGTAATGTTTGCCGTTGTTCTAAAAATGGCGACCGACCCGACATTTGATGCTACTTTCGGTTCAATATCTTGGTTATTTATTAAAGAAGGAATTGGCGGGCTTTTATTAGGAGCGGCTTTCGGATTTACAGCATCTAAGGTGATGAAGAAAATAGACGATTATAAAGTTTCTGTTCTTATAACGCTTTCTATTGTAATGGGAGGATTTTTGATTGCCCAAAGTTTACACGTTTCCAGTCCGCTGGCGATGGTTGTTGCCGGATTGATTATTGGAAACTATGGCAAAAAAGTTGCTATGAGTGAAGTGACTAAAGATTATTTAGGGAAATTCTGGGAACTTATAGATGAAATTTTAAATGCTGTTTTGTTCTTATTTATTGGTTTTGAATTGTTATTGTTGCCAGATTTAAATAAGCAATTGCTGACAGGATTCATCGCTATTTTTATAGTACTCTTTTCAAGATTAACTTCTATAGTTTTACCGTGGAAATTCTTCGATATATTTAAATTCTTCGGAATCAAATCGGCTTACAACAAAGGCTCTTTAATGGTTTTGGTTTGGGGTGGAATCCGTGGTGGAGTTTCTATCGCATTAGTTCTTTCTATGCCAGAGAGCGAATACAAAAACCTCTTATTGGAAGTAACTTATATTGTGGTATTATTTTCTATTGTTGTTCAAGGATTGACAGTTGGAAAATTGGCCAATAGGGTTTTGGAGAAAGAGTAAAGAGAATAGAAATAGAACAAAGAGTAAAGATGAAAGTTCTTTATTTTTAAAACGTAAAATTAAAAAGGCTGACTCACTTTCGAGACAGCCTTTTTTATTAGAATGCTCCAGCGGAGCAAAATGTTCTTCAATACTTTTATCGTTTATCTTCTTTAGAAAAGTTGGATTCTCCATTTATATCAATTTGAGTTCCTAAAAAGCGAGGTTCGCGATTTCGTAAAACATCAAAAAAAGATTTGAAAATAGAACCATATTCTCTAAAGCAAACATATTTATAACCTAAATATTCTCCCTTGTTTGCGGAATATCCAACACATTTAATTCCTAGTTTTTGTCCGATATAAATAGCGCGATTTAAATGATATTTCTGAGAAATTAAGGTTGCTCTTTTAATTTTGAAAATATGTTTGGCACGATACATTGTCGAGTAAGTATCAAAACCCGCATAATCAATAAATATCTTGGTAGTGTCAACGCCATGATTATAACAATAATTTTTCATCACCGTTAATTCATCATATTCATCACGACCATTATCTCCGGAAAGTAAAATTTTATTGATGCGTTTGGCTTTCCAAAGCATAATCCCAGCATCCAAACGATCTTTTAAATATTTGCTTGGCTGATTTCCGTTAATTCCTGCACCAAAAATAATTCCGACATCATTCTTTGGGAACTTTTTAGCTGAATAATAAATCTTAGTTTTTGTTGAAGATTTTTACATAATAGTTTACAGAAACAACGGCAATCAATCCGATAATGGCAAGATAAAGTGCTATTTTAAAATATTTTTTCACGGCTTGTATTTGTAAGATTATGATTTAAAATACGAAGATAACTAAATTTATTTCTAAGAAAAATCAAATAAAAAAACCGAAGCAGGAAAGCTTCGGTTTCAAAAAATATCTAATAGTGTAAGAAGTCTAAAAATCTAAGAAAGTCTAAAGTAATCCTGCTCTCTTCAACAAAGCTTCAGGTTTAGGTTCTTGACCTCTGAAACGTTTGTACAAAATCATCGGGTGTTCTGTTCCTCCTTTTGAAAGAACATTATCTTTAAATTTCTTAGCAATATCTTCGTTGAAAATTCCATTTTCATGGAAATATTCAAAAGCATCTGCATCTAAAACTTCTGCCCATTTGTAGCTGTAATATCCAGAAGAATATCCGCCTTGGAAAATGTGTGAAAATGCCGTACTCATTGCATTTTCTTTTACATCAGGATACAATTGTGTGTTGGCAAATTGTTCTGTCTCGAAAGCTTTTAAATCTGTGATATTAGTTGGGTCTTGCCCGTGCCAAGCCATATCTAATAATCCGAAACTTAATTGGCGTAAAGTCGCTAAACCTTCTTGGAAACTTGCACTTTCTTTAATTTTCTGAACATATTCAATCGGAATGATTTCTCCCGTTTCGTAATGGTTTGCAAACAAAGCCAAAGCTTCAGGCTCGTAACACCAGTTTTCCATAATCTGACTTGGTAATTCTACGAAATCCCAATAAACAGAAGTTCCAGATAAACTTGGGTAAACTGTATTTGCTAACATTCCATGTAAACCGTGACCGAATTCGTGAAATAAAGTGGTAACTTCATTAAAAGTCAATAATGAAGGTTTTGTCTCGGTTGGTTTTGTGAAGTTGCAAACATTCGAAATATGTGGTCTTTCATTTACGCCGTCTTTTACATATTGAGATTTGAATGAAGTCATCCATGCGCCATTTCTTTTTCCTTTTCTTGGAAAGAAATCAGCGTAGAAAATCGAAACTAAATTGCCATCAGCATCTTTTACTTCGTAAGTTGTAACTTCTTCGTGGTATTTATCAATATCAAAAACCTCGGTAAAAGTTAAACCGTATAATTTTTTTGCAACGGTAAATGCACCATCTAAAACTTTTTCTAATTGAAAGTAGGGTTTCAGTTTTTCATCATCTAAATTGAAAAGCTGCTGTTTTAATTTTTCAGAATAATATGCGCCGTCCCATTTCTCTAATTGTTCAATTCCGTCTAATTCTTTCGCGAAAGCGGTTAATTCAGCAAATTCTTTTTGAGCTGCTGGTTTTGCTTTTGCTAATAAATCATTTAAAAAAGAAAAAACTTTCTCCGGACTTTCTGCCATTCTTTCTTCCAGAACAAAATGAGCGTGTGTTTTATAGCCTAATAAATTGGCTCTTTCATGACGAAGTTTAGCAATCTTTAAAACAATTTCTTCGTTGTTGAATTCGTTCTTCTGGAAACCTTTTGCTCCAAAAGCAATTGCCATTTTTTTACGTAATTCGCGATTATTGGCATAAGTCAAAAACGGAACGTAACTTGGATGATCTAAAGTAAAGATCCAGCCTTCTTTTTCCTGATTTTTGGCTAATAATCTAGCCGCTTCTATTGCGCCTTCCGGTAAACCTGACAAGTCTTTTTCATCGGTTAAATGCAATTCGAAGTTGTTTGTTTCTGCCAAAACATTTTCGCCAAACTGCAAACTCAATTTGGATAATTCTTTGTCGATTTCTCTTAGTTGATTTTTCTTGTCTTCTGGCAAGTTCGCTCCGTTTCTTGAGAAGCTTTTGTATTTTTTATCTAATAAAGTTGTTTGTTCAGGGTTGAGGTTCAAATTTTCTTTTTGATCGTAAACGGTTTTTACTCGTGCAAAAAGTTCTGCATTTAAACGAATATCATTTCCAAATTCTGAAAGCCAAGGCGAAACTTCCTGAGCAATTTTCTGCATTTCGTCATTCGTTTCAGCCGAATTCAAATTGAAGAAAATACTAGAAAGACGATCTAAAATGTCGCCTGAAAAATCCATTGCGACAATGGTATTTTCAAAAGTCGGCTCATCTGGATTATTTACAATTGCATCAATTTCGGCTTTAGCCAAAGCAATTCCTTCCTGAAAAGCAGGAACGTAATCTTCGATTTTAATTTGCGAAAAAGGCGCTGTGTTATGCTTGGTGTTGAAATATTGTGTTAATACGCTCATATTTTTAGTTTTCAGTCTCAGTCTCAGTTTTCAGTATGAAATTGAGACTAAAGAGTTTATTTTTTGAGTTTTCAGTCGCAGTCTCAGTTTTCAGTGTTCACTGTGACTGAAAACTGAGACTGAATACTATTTTAAGCTTTCAGCCGCTTTATTAACCGCCGCTTTCAATTCTTCTTTATAAGAAATAATAGTATCTAAAACTTTTTTGTCATGGCTTCCGATGATTTGCGCTGCTAAAATCCCTGCATTTTTTGCTCCGTTTAAAGCTACTGTTGCAACAGGAACTCCGCCTGGCATTTGCAGAATTGACAATACAGAATCCCAGCCATCAATAGAATTGCTTGATTTTACTGGAACTCCAATTACAGGAAGCGGAGACATTGAAGCTACCATTCCAGGTAAATGCGCTGCGCCACCAGCACCAGCAATAATTACCGAAATGCCGCGATTGTGTGCGTTTTTGCTGAAATCGAATAATTTTTCCGGCGTTCTGTGTGCCGAAACGATATCTAATTCAACTTCAACATTAAATTGTTTTAATATGTCGATTGCATCCTGCATAACTGGCATGTCTGAGATGCTTCCCATTATAATGGCTACTTTGCTCATTTTGTTTTTGTTTGTTTTGTTTCAGGTTTAAAGTTTCAAGTTGTTAGAAACTGTAAACTCTGTTTTTGTTTTGTTAGTTTATGATCTAAATTTAAGCAGAATTGTATAAATTAGAAATAAAATGAAAATTGTTAATGCTAAGGAACTAAAGACAAGTAAAATAAATAGAATGAAACTTTTTATCCTTTCTCCTTTATATTCGTATTTGTTTGTGAATTTTTCAAAATGAATTTTAAACAAATTTGATTTGTCGTCTAAATTTAAAAGATTCATTAATATTTCTACAAGATCCATTAAAACTGATAAATTTGTTTATTTTGCTTTGAGTTTGTTAACTGACCACTAAAAAATTACTGATCACTGATCACTTTAATAGTATTCTTCACTTCCTGTGCAATTCTTCTTGCTTCAGCCATATTTTCATTTACGATTGTCACGTGTCCCATTTTTCTGAAAGGGCGAGTTTGTTTTTTTCCGTAAATATGTGGTGTAACACCGTTCCATCCTAAAATGGTTTCAATGTTTTCATAAACAACATTTCCAGAATGACCTTCGGCACCGACTAAATTTACCATAATTCCGGCCACTTTGCTGTCTGTGTTTCCTAATGGAAGATCTAAGATAGCGCGTAAATGATTTTCGAATTGTGAAGTATAACTCGCTTCAATAGAATAATGTCCAGAATTGTGTGGGCGAGGAGCTACCTCGTTTACCAAAATTTCGTCGTCCTGAGTCTGAAACATTTCGACTGCTAAAAGGCCAACGTGATTGAAATTCTCTGAAACTTGTAAAGCAATTGCTCTGGCTTTTTCGGCAACTTTATCGTCGATTCTTGCTGGGCAGATTACATATTCTACTTGATTGGCTTCTGGGTGAAATTCCATTTCGACCACCGGATACGTTTTCATTTCTCCTGACGCATTTCTAACCACGATTACAGCCAATTCATTTTTGAACGGAACCATAGTTTCGGCAATGCATTCTACATTTGGTAATGTATCTAAATCTGATGCCTGACGAACTATTTTTACTCCGTTTCCGTCATAACCAAATTCGGTGCATTTCCATACAAAAGGTAATTTTAGATCGCTGATTTTAGATTTTAGATTTTCTAAATTTTCAAATCTTTCGAAAGGTGCGGTTGGGATATTATTTTTAGCGTAAAATTCTTTTTGAACGCCTTTATTCTGAATTCCTTTTAAGGTTTTTGGAGACGGATATACTTTTAAACCTTCATTTTCCAATTGCGTTAAAGCTTCAAGGTTTACCAATTCGATTTCGAAAGTCAAAACATCGACTTGTTTTCCGAAATTGTAAACAGTATCATAATCCATTAAATCGCCTTGAAAAAACTTGTTGCAGGCAATTTTACTTGGCGCTTCATCACTCGGATCTAGAACGTAAGTTTGTATGTCAAATTTTCTGGTATCGAACAAAAGCATTTTGCCTAATTGTCCGCCACCTAATATTCCTAATTTAAAATCAGAAGAAAAATAATTCATTTTGTGTTGTGTTTTTGCAAAGATACTTTTTAATCTTTTTTTAGCCAAAATTTAGTTTTTCTGCCACAGATTAAAAGGATTTTTTTGTTTGCCACGAATTACACCAATTTTCACTAATCAATTTTAAAATTGATTTAAAGAAAAATTTGTGCAAATTGGTGTAATTGCTTCGCCTGTTCAATATAGCTCGGGTCGTGGCAACTAAAAACTATTTTATTTTCTTCAAAACTTCTTTGGCGACGGCTTTGTATGCGGCGGAATGGTCTCCGAAATCTTTATCGATTGTTACTTTTAGTTCGGGGTGAATCCAGTCGTAATAATTTCCTAGAATATATAAGGTTCTGATGGAATATGCTTTTGTTGCAACTTTTGTATCGTTAATCAGCCAATCGAAAGAGGCTTCAATGCAGTCTTGAAGATTTTCTTCGGAGAGTTTGATGCTGTTTTCGCTTTTCTTATAATGTGATTTTACTAAAAGCTGAACGATTTTTGCAATCGGGCGCATGGCACTTTCGTCTTTTAAAACTTTCAGATTGGAACAGAAAAAATCGAGGTGAGGCTGGAGCCAAAGCAATTCTTCGTAAGAAACAAATTCTAAAATCCAGCAAGCTTTGTGGTTGTTTTTGTCTTCGGGTGAAAAGCAAATTGAAACTAATGCGCTGAAAAGTGAAGGGTTTTCTAAAACATCTTGCGCGGTTTTGAGGCGGTTTTCTCTATAAGCATTAACATAATCCAGTTTTTTCTGCAGTTCGGAAAGCATTGTCTTTGAAATTTAATACGCCACTAAAATAAATAATTTAATGAGATAATTCCGTAATAGTTTATAGGTAATCCTGGATAATAAAATCTTGGTTGCGCATTTCCAACTCCTGTAGCGTTGGTCAAAATCATCGAAGCGTATTTTTCGTTCGTAACATTATTTATTCCTGCGTCTAAATGTGCTTTTAATCCCGATAAAATTTCAAATTGATATCCTGTTTTTAAATTTAATAAAGAATATGAATCTGAAAAATCGGCATTTGAATCATTCATCGGAATTTTATCTGTAAACTGAAAATCGGCTGAAAAATAAAATCCTGAATTCGTATTGAAATTAAAACCTGCGCTCGCGGTATTGGCTGGAACTCCGGTTAATTTGTTTCCAGAATAATCATTTCCGTTATCAACAAAATCTTTGAATTCATAATTCCCGATCGAAGCTCCGACATAAGAATGCAAATTGAAAATTCGATTGATTGTCCAATTGTGATTTAATGAAATTTCAATTCCTTCATGAAACGTTTTTCCAGCATTTACACCTTCGTATTGATCATCTCCGATTCTTTTGGCGACTAATAAATCTTTGATTTCCATTCGGTAAATAGCAATTTGTGTGTAAAGTTTTTTATTGAAAAAATGTAGTTTTCCGCCCAATTCAAAATTATAACCTGTTTCGGGTTTAATGTCAGAATTGATGTTTCCTGTAGAAGTTAAAGTTTCTTCGGTTGCAGGAAGAGAAAATCCTCGGCTTGCAGAAAAGTAAAAAGTTCGGATTTCATTCGGTTTAAATAAAAAAGAAAGCTGTGGCGAAAAAATGCCGTCATAACTATATTCTTCCTTTGGATTATTCGCGGAAGCGGGAAAATCATTCTGAAGTTCGAATTTGGTTTTGTTGTAATTTAAACCGGCTTGAATTTCAAATCTATCGGAAAGCAAAGTTCTGATTTGCGAAAAAATATTGTAGAAATGCCTTTTCTGGTCGGTTGCAGTAAGTTGATCGCCTTGCAAACTTCCGTTTCCATTATTCTGCTGATATAAGTTTTCGAAAGTATTCCCGCTATAATTATCTCTGAAATATTCTAATCCAGCAATAAATTGATTTTTGATTTTTCCGATACTAAAATCTCCCGAAAACTGCGTTCTCGCACCCGAAGCAAAAGTATATTGGCGCAAAATATCAAAAGGGCGCGGTTCGTTGCTGTCTTTATAATTGATAAAAACCGAAGTCGAATTATTCAAATGATCATTTAATTTAAAATCATAAGCCAATCCAGCTAAAGTCGATTTGTATTCTTTGAATCCTTTTGAAGCAACCCAAGTCGGTGCTCCAGCTTGCGGATTATTTTCGAAAGTGGTTTTATTGATCGAACTCGGAATGTAGGCTTTCAAATAAGTATAATTGGAAAAATACGTCAGTCTGCTGTTTTTCTTTCTGAATAATTCACCACTGAGCGTAATTCCTTCGCGATTGTATGCGCTGTTTTCGCGCCAGCCGTCGGTTTTTAAATTATGATAACTCAGATTTAAAGAAGCACTTTTTTCATTCAAATTAAAACCGACTCTGTTTTTCAATAATCCAAAAGACCCAAAAACAGAACTAACTTCAGTTTGATAGTTGGATTTATTGAATGTTTCTGGCGAAATCAAAATTGCTCCGCCCAATCCAGCGCCATAAATACTAGAAAGCGGACCTTTTATAACTTCAATTTGATTGATGTTTTGAAGATCAATATCGTCAATCACGGTTTCGCTGTTTCCGGATGTTAGCGGAATGCTTCCGTAAAAAGCTCTGATATTATTGGTTCCGTATGGAGTTCTCGCTCCAATTCCGCGAATCGAAATTCGGGTTGTGGTAATATTAGACGATTGCATAAAAACGCCAGGAATAGTATTAATGACATTACTTATGTCTGTTGTGTTGTTTCGAAGCAATTCTTTTTCGGATAAAATGCCAATCGAAGCGGGGCTATTTTGCAAATTACGATTAATATGAAGCGGACTTATTAAAATTTCGTTCAGTTTTTGAGTTTTGACTGAATCAATATTTTGAACTTCTTTTTCTTGTGCGGAACTATTTTTAGAAATAAAAAGAACAAAAAGAAGAAGAAAATATTTTTTGAAAGGCATAAAAGGAGATGGATTAAAGTGCGGTTTATTTTAACACATAGAAACATAGCAATGATTGAGGCAAAAAAGGCGTTTTACTTGTCAAAAGCCACATAGTACTATGTGTGAAAACTAGTTTTCTTAATAACATCTTTTTAAACAATCCCGATGAATCGGGACTATGTCTCTATGTGTTTAAATGTTTTTATAGTTGGAATTTGGAATTTTTAGTTTGGAGTTTTATTTCGCTGTCACTTTCCAAATCGTATTTCCGCTATCATCATTTACTAAAAGTGATCCGTCATTCATAACCGTTACCGCAACTGGACGTCCGTAAACTTCGGCTTTGTTTTCGTCAGAAATAAATCCGGTTAAAAAATCTTCTGGTTTTCCGGAAGGTTTTCCGTCTTTAAAAGGAACGAATAAAACTTTATAACCTGAAATTTTAGAACGGTTCCAAGAACCATGCTGTCCAACAAAAGCTCCGTTTTTATATTTTGCCGGAAATTTTTCTTTTGTATAAAATGCCAATCCTAGTGAAGCAGTGTGAGAACCAACTGGAACATCTGGAACAATTGCTTTTTCGACCAAATCTTTTCTTTGGCCTTTCATTCTTGGATCTGGAATACTTCCAAAATATGAATATGGCCAACCGTAGAAACCATCTCTTTTTACACTGGTAATATAATCAGGAACTAAATCGTCTCCGAGTTCATCACGTTCATTGACTGCTGTCCATAATTCTTTATTGACAGGATTCCAATCCATTCCTACAGGATTTCTCAGTCCAGAAGCAAAGATTTTTTCGCCAGTTCCGTCAGGATTAATTTCGAGAATTGCTGCCCTGCGGATTTCTTTATCCATTCCGTTTTCTCCATTATTACTTCCAGAACCTACCGAAACATAGATTTTGCTTCCATCAGGACTTGCCAATAGATTTCTTGTCCAGTGATTGTTGTAGCCGCCCGCGGGAAGTTCAAGTATTTTTTCTCCTTTGCTTTCCAGTTTTAGCGGATTGTTTTTATAAGGATAGCGGTATAATCCATCCGTATTGGCAATGTAGAAAAAGTCTTTTAAAACTAACATTCCAAAGGGTTTGTTGAGTCCAGAAATAAAAACTTCGCGAGTTTCAAATTTTCCGTCTTTGTCTTTATCTCTTAAAACTGTGATTTGATTTTTACTCGATCTCGTTCCACTTTCAACTACAAAAATATCTTGGTTTGGTGCAATATAAGTCCATCGCGGATTTTCGAATCCGTCAGCAAATTTGGTTACCGTAAAACCTTCAGGCGCTTTTGGTGTCTTGCCAGCTGGCCATCCAATTACTTTACTGTTATTAGTTTTAGATTCGGTAGCGTATGGAGGAGGAAGCGTAATATCTCCAATGGCAGTTTTTACAACATTGCCTGGCTGGTTGGCGAGCGCTTCTTTTTCTTCTTTTTTTACTTGCCCATTGCAGGCAGTCATTAAGGCTAGTAGTGGTATAGATAATAGGGTTGTGGTTTTTTTCATCGGTTTTTTGAAGTTAAATGATTATATCACAACAATTTACTGAAATTTAGAATAGGGTCAAAAAACAAATTGTAAACATTAACTGATATTTAACATTCATAAAAAATATCTCGATACAGTTTATTTTGATAGAAGCTGTTAAGTTCTAATTCTTTATCTTTGTCCATTATTTTAAAAAGAAAAATAATGATACAACTTCACGATAAACAATTTGTTCCGTTTATTTCGGCTAAAGAAATTGATTTTGCTTTGACTAAATTGGTAGCTCAGGTAGAAGACGATTTTGGAGATGATACGCCAATTTTTATTGGAGTTCTGAATGGCGCTTTTATGGTAGTGTCAGATTTTCTAAAAAAATATAAAAAGCCATGTGAGGTTTCATTTATCAAAATGGCATCTTATGAAGGAACACAAAGTTCTGAATCGGTTAAAGAATTGATCGGAATTAACCATGATTTGACAGGAAGAACAGTCATCGTTATAGAAGATATTGTTGATACTGGAAATACAATCGAAGAATTAAAACACTTGTTTAAAGCACAAAATGTAAAGCATTTTAAAATTGCGACATTGTTCTTTAAGCCAGAAGCATATAAAAAAGACATCAAAATAGATTATATCGGAATTCGAATTCCGAATAAATTTATTGTAGGTTACGGTTTAGACTACGATGGTTTAGGAAGAAATTTAACCGAAGTTTACAAATTAGCAGAATAACAAAACACAACTAATATTCATTTAAAAAACTTCTGAAAGACAGAAGTAACAACACTCATTTCAATTATGATTAACATCGTTTTATTTGGAAAGCCTGGTGCAGGAAAAGGAACTCAGGCAGAATTTTTAAAAGAGAAATACAATTTAACACACCTTTCGACAGGAGATATTTTTCGTTTCAATTTAAAAAATGATACTGAACTAGGAAAACAAGCAAGAGTTTTTATGGACAATGGAGAATTGGTTCCTTGCGAAGTAACAACTGCCATGTTAATTGATGAGGTGAAAAAACATCCAGATACAGCAGGATTTTTGTTTGACGGTTACCCAAGAACAATCAATCAGGCTGAGGCTTTAGATAAATTTTTACCAACGATCGGATCAAGTGTAACAGCAACAATCGCTTTAGAAGCTGATGATGAAATTTTGGTAAAACGTCTATTAGAGAGAGGAAAAACAAGCGGGAGAGTTGATGATCAGGACGAAGAAAAAATTCGTGTGAGATATCAGGAGTACAATGAGAAAACAGCTCCTCTAATTGGATATTATAAAGAACAAGGTAAGTTTCATGCTGTAGACGGTATTGGAACTATCGAACAAATTACAGAGCGCTTAACGTCAGTTATAGATAATTTGTAGAAGCTTTTTCCAGCTGTACGTTACGAGTCCTCGCTAAAAAAACTATTTTTCTATACCATAAAACGAGCTTCCTGCGGTCGCTGTTTTCTGGCAAGAAAAATTAGTTTTTTTAGCTCTGGGCTCTTCTCTTCCATCTGGGCTATTTTAGATTACGGTTACAAATTATATAACGAGACTATTTTATAACGAATCCCCCTATCAATTGGAAATACTAATAATATTTTTTCTAATTCTACTAAACGGAGTTTTCTCCATGTCAGAGATCGCTTTGATTTCGGCCCGTAAAAACAGGTTGGAAACAGCAGCGAAAAAAGGCAACAAAAGTGCTAAAACGGCACTCGATTTAGCCAACTCCCCAAATAAGTTTTTATCTACAGTACAAATCGGAATTACCTTAATCGGGATTTTGACGGGTATTTATTCTGGTGACAAAATCACAGCAGATGTTGAACTTTTTGTGGCAGGAATTGCAGTTCTAAAACCTTACGCACATTCAATTGCGGTGGGGATTGTAGTTGTAGTTTTAACTTTTTTCTCATTGGTTTTGGGAGAATTACTTCCAAAACGAATCGGATTAAATTATCCAGAAGCTATCGCTAAAATGGTTGCAATGCCAATGAAAGTGATTTCTATTATTACGGCACCATTTATTTGGCTGTTGACTTCATCAACAGATTTTTTATTGAATGTTCTTCAAATCAAGCCAACTGCTGACGGAAAAGTGACCGAGGAAGAAATTAAAGCCATTATTAAAGAAGGAACAGAAGTTGGAGAAGTTCAAGAAATTGAACAAGATATTGTGGAGCGTGTTTTTCATATTGGAGATAGAAAAGTAAATTCTTTAATGACGCACCGCAAGTCGGTTGACATGTTGCCATTAAAAGCCGACAAAGAAAAAATTAAAGAGCTGGTTGTTCAGGATCTTCATGCGGTTTATCCGGTGTACAACGATAATTATGATGATATAGTTGGAGTTGCTACACTGAAAAATATATTTGCCAATATTGAAAATGATAATTTTGATTTTTCATCAATTATAACTGAAGCGCCTTATTTGATGGAGCAGACAACGGCTTATAAAGCGTTGGAAAATTTTAAGAAAACGGGAGTTCATTACGCGTTAGTTTCTGATGAATATGGTGTTTTTCAAGGTATGATTACGCTGAATGACATCTTAGAAGCTTTAGTTGGAGATGCCTCAGAATTTTACAAAGACGAATTCCAGCTTATAGAAAGAGAAGACGGTTCTTGGTTGGTTGACGGACATTATTCGTTACACGATTTTTTAACGTATTTCGAGTTAGACGAACTGACAAACGATTACGAAGTAAACACCGTAAGCGGAATGATTATGACTGAACTTTCACATATTCCAAAAGAAGGTGAAAAACTGATTTGGCAGAAATTCATCTTGGAAGTTGTCGATATGGATGGTGTTAAGATTGATAAAGTGCTTGTGAAAGCATTAAAAGAGTAAAATTTGTTTCAAGTTTAAAGTTTCAAGTTAGTTGACGTTCTGTTGGCTTGAAACTTGAAACATGAAGCTATACATAAACAAGAAAAAATGACAGAAGGAAATTTTGTAGATTACGTTAAGATATATGTTTCTTCCGGAAAAGGAGGAAAAGGTTCTACGCATTTACATAGAGAGAAATTTATTGAAAAAGGTGGTCCGGACGGTGGAGATGGCGGTCGCGGAGGACATGTGTATTTGGTTGGAAATAAAGGACTCTGGACATTATTTCATTTAAAGTTTGCACGTCACATTAAAGCAGGTCACGGTGGAGATGGAGGTTCTGACAGAAGTACAGGAGCAGACGGAGAAGACAAAATCATTGAAGTGCCACTAGGAACTGTTGTAAAAGACAAAGAAACTGGAGAAACACTTTTTGAAATTACAGAACACGGAGAAAAACAAATTCTGGCAAGAGGAGGAAAAGGAGGTTTAGGAAACTGGCATTTTAGAAGTTCTACAAACCAGACACCTCGTTATGCACAGCCAGGTTTGTTGGGTGTAGAAATGGATGTGATTTTGGAATTGAAAGTTTTGGCAGATGTTGGTTTAGTTGGTTTTCCAAATGCTGGAAAATCTACTTTATTATCTGTTTTGACTTCTGCAAAACCTAAAATCGCCGATTATCCGTTTACGACTTTAAAGCCAAATTTAGGAATTGTTGCGTACAGAGATTTTCAATCTTTTGTAATTGCTGATATTCCTGGAATTATTGAAGGAGCCGCAGAAGGAAAAGGTCTTGGGCATTATTTCTTGCGTCATATTGAACGTAACTCAACTTTATTGTTTTTGATTCCTGTTGACACGGCAGATATTAAAGCAGAATATGATATTTTGGTTAACGAATTGACTAAATACAACCCTGAAATGTTGGACAAAGAGCGTCTTGTCGTGATTTCAAAATGCGATATGCTGGATGATGAATTAAAAGCTGAACTAAAAGCTGAATTGGATGTTTCATTCAAAGATGTTCCGTATATGTTTATTTCGTCTGTTGCACAGCAAGGTTTAACAGATTTGAAAGACAGGCTTTGGAAAATGCTTAATGAATAAGATTCTGAGTTTCTAAGATTCTAAGCTCAAAAGAGAAAACTTAGAATCTTAATTGCTTAGTATCATAGTAACTTTTCAAAAAAGGTGTTCTGTTCTCAGAGCACCTTTTTTGTTTTATACTGTTAAATTCGTAATAAACTGCTAAAAATATAGTATCATTTTTAATTTTAAGATTGTTTAGGTTGAGATAATTGTCAAAATGGCTTATATTCGCATCACTTAAACAAAATAACATGAAAAAAGTAATTTTATTCTTGACCATGTGCCTTATGGCTTTCCCAATGAGAGCCGATGAAGGGATGTGGTTTTTGATGTTTATCGAAAGATTGAACCATAGAGATATGGAAAAAATGGGCTTGCAATTGACAGCCGAAGAAATTTACAGTATTAATCACCACAGTTTAAAAGATGCGATTGTACAATTCAATGGAGGATGTACTGCCGAAATCGTTTCAAATACTGGTTTGGTATTGACTAATCACCACTGCGGATACGGCGCGATTGCAGAACTTTCGACTGCAGAACAAAATCATTTGAAAGATGGTTTTTGGGCAAAAAGCCGTTCTGAAGAATTGAAACCAAAATCTTTATTTGTTCGTTTCTTCGTTCGTATGGATGATGTTTCAAAAAGAATCTTGTCAAAAGTAAATGATACCATGACAGAAACTGAAAGAAATAAAATCATTCAGCAAGAAATCGCTTTGATCGAAAAAGAAAATAGCGAAAACGGAAAGTACACAGTTTCTGTTCGTCCTTTTTTTCAAGGAAATGAATATTACTATTTTGTTTACCAAGATTACACAGACGTTCGTTTAGTTGGAACTCCTCCTGAAAGCGTTGGTAAATTTGGTGGAGATACAGACAACTGGGAATGGCCTCGTCAAACAGGAGATTTCTCTATGTTTAGAGTGTATGCAGATAAAGACGGAAATCCTGCTGCTTACTCAAAAGACAATGTGCCTTTAAAACCAAAACATTATTTACCTGTTAGTTTAAAAGGTGTAAAAGAAAATGATTTTGCGATGATCTTAGGTTATCCAGGACGAACAAACCGTTGGATGCCAGCTGGAGGAATCGAGCAAAACATTAAATACGCTTATCCTGCATGGGTTGAAGGTGCAAAAACAGGAATGGATGTAATGAAAAAGTATATGGATAAAGATGCAACTGTTCGTTTACAGTATGCTTCTAAATATGCTTCGACTGCAAACTACTGGAAAAACCGTCAAGGTATGATCGATGCTTTAACAAAAGCAGGAACGGTTGATACAAAAGCAGAACAAGAAGATAAATTTTATGAGTGGGCGAGCAAACCTGCTAATAAAGAAAAGTACGAGAATGTAATTCCGACTATCAACGATTATTACAGAGAAACAAACTTAAAAGCGCGCCATGATAATTATTTGACTCAGCTTTTACGTACTTCTGCTTATGCCACAGGACCAGCTAATTTAGGAAATGCATTGATTGCTTATTACAAAGAAAACGACGCTAAGAAAGCAGAAATGCTTCCTAAAATCAATGCAATGGTAGAAAGCATTTATGGAGATTTTTATGCTCCATTAGAAAAAGATGTTCTAACAGCCCAATTGAATTTATATGCTTCTAAAGCTGCTGAGTACGGACTTGCTCCAGAAATTGCAAAAATGAAAACGGCTAATAATGGTGACTTTACTGCTGATGTAGCAAAAGCAACTGAAATAAGTTATTTTTCAACTAAAGAAAAAGTATTAGCATTTTTAGCTGATCCAAAACCATTGGCAATTGTACATGATCCGTTGTATATTATTTCTAATGATTTATTGACTAAATACCGTTCTAAAACAGACGACCAAGCAAAAGCTGATGATGGTTTTGCAACAGCTTACCGTAAATTGGTTGAAGGTTTAAGAGAGTCTAAATTAAACGCAATTAAATATCCAGATGCAAACTCTACATTGAGATTGACTTACGGAAAAGTTCGCGCTTTACCAGCTGATCCTCGTAACGATGCTAAAATCAACAACTATACTACAATGGAAAGTATGGTTAAAAAATACAAAGCAGGAGATCAGGAATTTGACTTGCCAGCTCGTTTATTAGAATTAAACAAGAAAAAAGATTACGGGCAATATGCTGATAAAGCAGGTTACATGCCAGTAAACTTCTTAACAGATAATGATATTACTGGAGGTAATTCAGGTTCACCAGTTCTTAATGGAAAAGGAGAATTAATCGGAATTGCTTTTGACGGTAACATCGAAGCTATGGCTGGAGACGTTATTTTCGATTCTAAATTACAAAGAACAATAAACGTAGATATTCGTTATGTGCTTTGGATTATCGACAAATACGCTGGAGCTAAAAACATTATTGACGAATTGACGATTGCCAAATAATCTCAATTTCTATATAAAATTAACCCGACAAGTTCTGAAACTTGTCGGGTTTTTGTTTTATATATTTCCCTATTTTTGATATATGAAAAAGCTGCTACTTTTCTTTTTAATTGTTCCAATGTATTGTTGGTCGCAATCTAATTTTGAAAAAGCAGAAAAATTATTTCAGTCAAAAAAATACAGTGAAGCCCAATTGCTTTTCGAGGGAATTTTAAAAAATAATCCGTCAGATATAAAAACTTTGGAGTATTTGGGTGAAATTTCGGCGCACCAAAAATCTTGGGTGAAGGGCGCAGAATATTTCAAAAAACTAAAAGATTTGAAGCCAACTGTGGCTGATTATTTTTTTAAATATGGGGGCTGTCTGGCAATGCATTCTTTGGAAGTGAATAAAATAAAAGCTTTTGGGATGGTCGGTGATATGAAAGAAGCTTTTGAGAAAGCAATTGAACTCAACCCGAAACATGTTCAAGCCAGATGGGCATTAATCGAAATTTATTTGCAATTGCCTGGAATTCTAGGCGGAAGCGAATCAAAAGCACTTGCATATTCAAATGAATTGGCGCAGTTTTCTCCAATTGATGGTTATTTGTCAAAAGGACGGATTGATGAATATTTCAAAAGATATGATTCGGCCGAAAAAAATTACAAAAAAGCACATGAAATTGGCAATTCAAAAGTCACATTTCAAAAATTATATAATTTATATTTGAACAAATTAAAAGACACAAAAAAAGCACAGGATTTAAAACGAAAATTCGAAGCTTAAAATAAAAATCTCAAAATGCAAATTCTGCATACAATTGGAATTTGGAATTTAATAATTGGAATTTAAATGAAAACACATTTCATCGCGATAGGCGGAAGTGCAATGCACAACTTAGCATTAGCATTGCATAACAAAGGATATCAAGTTACTGGCAGTGACGATGCTATTTTTGAACCATCAAAATCAAGATTAGAGAAAAAAGGAATTTTGCCAGCTGAACTGGGTTGGTTTCCAGAAAAAATAACGGCAGATATTGATGCGATTATTTTAGGAATGCATGCAAAAGCAGATAATCCTGAATTGTTGAAAGCGCAAGAATTAGGATTGAAAATTTATTCGTATCCAGAATTTTTATATGAGCAATCTAAAAATAAAACCCGTGTTGTAATTGGGGGGTCACACGGAAAAACAACAATTACTTCGATGATTTTGCATGTTATGAATTATCATAATATCGCTGTCGATTATATGGTAGGGGCGCAGCTGGAAGGCTTCGACACTATGGTTCATTTAACTGAAGAAAATGATTTTATGGTTTTGGAAGGCGATGAGTATTTATCTTCTCCAATTGACAGACGTCCGAAATTTCATTTGTATCAGCCAAATATTGCTTTGATTTCTGGAATTGCTTGGGATCATATCAATGTTTTTCCAACGTATGAAAACTATGTCGAGCAGTTTGAGATTTTTATCGAAAAAATTACAAATGGCGGAATTTTGGTTTACAACGAAAATGATCCAGAAGTAAAGCGTGTTTCTGAGGCAGCAACAAATCCGATTAGAAAAATTGCATATTCAACTCCAGAATATTCAGTAAGCGATGGCGTGACTTTATTAAAAACTCCAGAAGGCGATATGCCGATTGAAGTTTTTGGAGCGCACAACTTAAATAACTTAGCGGGAGCAAAATGGATTTGTCAAAATATGGGCGTTGACGAAGCTGATTTCTACGAAGCAATTGCAAGTTTTAAAGGCGCTTCTAAACGCTTAGAAAAAATTGCTGAAGGAAAAGGTAAAGTAGCGTACAAAGATTTTGCACATTCTCCAAGTAAAGTGGCTGCGACAACAAAAGCAGTTAAAGAGCAGTATCCGAACAGAACTTTGGTGGCCTGTTTAGAATTGCACACTTACAGCAGTTTAAACGCTGCATTTTTGAGAGAATATGAAGGTGCTTTAGAATATGCTGATGTTGCTGTTGTTTTCTACTCGCCAGACGCAGTAAAAATAAAACAGTTGGAAGAAGTAACTTATGATCAGATTGCTACTGCATTTAATAGAAAAGATCTAATTATTTATACTAATCCTGCTGAATTTAAAGAGTATCTATTTAATTTGAATTTGGACAATTCAGCACTTTTATTAATGAGCTCTGGAAATTATGGAGGTTTGAATTTTGATGAGGTAAAAGGTTTGATTAATTAGAAAATTAGGAAATTTGATAATGTGCCAATTGCTTTGCAGTTGGCACTTTTTTTTAAAAAGATAATTATCAAATTGGTACATTTTCTAATTGTAGTTAATTGAAAGAATTTTCTTCTTTTTTAATATCTTCGCTTCTTTAAACTGTTATTATGGAAGTAGGACATTTCGCTATTAAAAACTGGTCAGATGATGACAAACCACGTGAAAAATTAATGCTCAAAGGAAAAGATGCTTTGAGTGACGCTGAATTATTAGCAATTTTAATTGGTTCAGGAAGTCGTAACGAATCTGCAGTTGCATTAAGCCAACGAATTTTAGCCTCTACAAAAAATCTAACTGCTTTGGGAAAAATGTCTATTTCTCAATTGATGCAATTTAAAGGGATTGGGGAGGCAAAAGCGGTTTCAATTGTTTCTGCTTTAGAATTGGGGAGGAGACAAAGAATAGAAGATGTTTTAAAAGTCAAAAAAATAACGTCAAGTAAAGGTGTATTTGATATTATGCAACCCATCATTGGAGAACTTTCACATGAAGAATTTTGGGTGCTTTTTCTTAATAATTCTAATAAAGTAATTTATAAATCACAATTAAGCAAAGGAGGTATCGCGGGAACAATTGTAGATATACGATTGGTTTTTAAATTAGCTTTAGAAAATGGGGCTACAGGCTTGATTTTGTGCCATAATCATCCTTCTGGAAGTTTAGTTCCAAGTAGTGCTGATAAACAAATTACCAAAAAAATTAAAACTGCAGGAGAAATTTTAGATGTTAAAGTTTTAGACCATGTTATTATTACTGAATCAAAATATTATAGTTTTGTAGATGAAGGAATTTTTTAATACATGAACACCAATATTACTGACATCTTTTTTGATTTAGATCATACTCTTTGGGATTTTGATAAAAACTCAGAAATGGCTTTTGATCGAATTTTTAAAAGTAAATATCAAGAAATCATTACTCAAGATTTTATTAAGGAATATATTCCCATCAATCAAGAATGTTGGAGATTGTATCAGAATGATAAAATTACGCATCAAGAGTTACGTTATAATCGTTTAAAGTATTCATTTGATGCTTTGAATTATGTGATTTCAGAAGAGAATATTTTGGAAATTGCCAACGACTATATTGAGTTTCTTACTGATAATAATTATCTTTTTGATGGAGCAATTGAAGTTTTGGAATATTTAAAGCCGAAGTATAAACTCCATATTATTACAAACGGATTTGCACATGTGCAGGAAAAGAAAATTAATAATGCATCGCTTGGAGGTTATTTTAGCACGATTACAAATTCGGAATTAGCAGGGGTTAAAAAGCCAAATAGCATTATATTTGACTATGCTTTAAATTTGGCAAAAACTTCAAAAGAAAAGAGTATAATGATTGGAGACGACTTTGAAGCTGATGTAAATGGAGCTTTAAATGCAGGTCTGGATGCTATTTTCTTTAATGAGAAAAAAGTTGATGTTTCGGGAGAATATAAACAAATTAACCATTTATTAGAACTAAAAAAATATTTATAATGATGAAGATTAAATTTTTACTCGCAGCAATTTTATGTTCAGTTGTTGGATTTGCGCAATCTATTAATGATTACAAAGCTGTAATTGTACCTTTGAGATATGATTTTATTAAAACCGATAATCAATACCGCTTGGCTACATTGAGCAAGGCAAATTTAGTTAAAGCTGGTTTTGAGGCTTTTTATTCAAATGAACAGCTTCCTGATGGTTATACTGATCGTTGTCAAGTTTTGTATATTGACGTGAAAAAAGATAATGCTTTTTTGGTAACTAAACTTTTTGTTGAATTTAAGGATTGTTACGGACAGGTGGTTTATACATCGGAGGTAGGTAAAAGTAGAGAAAAAGAATATGAAGTTGCCTATAAAGAAGCGTTAGACAATGCTTTTACATCAGTTTATGCTTTGCATTATAAATATAGCGGTAAATCTGTTGCTTCGGCTAAAGTTGCACAGAAAATTACTGCAGAAAGTTTGGCAGCAACAGCCTCTGTTGCTCCTGCGGCAGCGGCAGTAAAATTGGCAGCAACTCCGGCAGCTCCCTCGCCAGATTTAAAAGATCCAAATTTATTGTATGCTCAACCTACAGAATCAGGTTACCAATTGATTGATAAAACACCAAAAGTGGTTATGAAGCTTTTTAAAACATCGCAACCAAATGTTTATATTGCTTCCAAAGATAATGTTCAAGGTTCTTTGATTTTGAAAGAAGATGGACAATGGTATTTTGAATCTTATCAGAATGATAAATTAGTTTCAGAAAAAATTGTAGTTAAATTCTAAAATGCAAAATACGGTTTAATAACCGTATTTATCTTTCCAACGGTTCTTTAAAAATTCGCGGGTACTGTTCTCTCTAGAATTGTTTCCGGGATTGTAAAGAACCGTTTCTTTTATGGCATCTGGCAAGAATTCTTGTTCGGCAAAATTGTTGGCATAATTATGCGAATATTTATATTCATCTCCATATCCTAGTTCTTTCATTAATTTAGTAGGAGCATTTCGCAAATGAAGTGGGACTGGTAAATCGCCAGTTTGTTTTACCAATTGTTGTGCATTTCCTATTGCCATATACGAAGCATTGCTTTTTGGAGAAGTGGCCAAATAAATCGCACATTGGCTTAATATGATTCGGCTTTCTGGATATCCAATAGTGGTAACGGCTTGGAAAGTATTATTAGCCATTATTAAAGCAGTCGGATTGGCATTGCCAATATCTTCACTTGCGAGAATTAGCATTCTTCTAGCAATAAATTTTACATCTTCACCGCCTTCAATCATTCTAGCTAGCCAGTAAACGGCTCCATTTGGATCGCTGCCGCGAATAGATTTTATAAATGCAGAAATAATATCATAATGCTGTTCGCCAGTTTTGTCATAAAGAACCGTATTTTGCTGTACAAGTTCTAAAACGCGATCATTGGTTATAGTAATTTCATCACCAGCAGAAGCATTAATAACCAATTCAAAAACATTGAGAAGTTTTCTTCCGTCACCGCCTGAAATTCGAAGTAAAGCCTCTGTTTCTTTTAGATTTATCTTTTTTGTCAATAAATAGGCGTCAGTTTTCATTGCTCGCTCTAAAAGAGCTTCTAAATCGGCTTTTGTAAACGCGTTTAATATATAAACTTGACAACGTGACAATAATGCAGGAATCACTTCAAAACTCGGGTTTTCGGTTGTAGCACCAACCAAAGTTATCCAGCCTTTTTCTACAGCGGCTAAAAGTGAATCTTGCTGTGATTTACTAAATCTGTGAATCTCGTCAATAAATAGAATGGGATTTTTAGCAGTAAAAAGTCCGCCGCTTTGTTTTGCTTTATCGATAACATCGCGAATATCTTTTACACCTGAATTTATGGCACTAAGAATATAAAATGGTCTTTTTGATTCTTGAGCAATTATTTGGGCCAAAGTTGTTTTGCCTGTACCAGGAGGTCCCCAGAAAATTAACGAAGGAATTATTCCTTTTGAAATTTGCTGAGTTAAGGATCCAGTTGGTCCAACCAAGTGCTGCTGGCTGATATAATCTTCTAATTTCTGCGGACGAATACGCTCTGCTAAAGGTGCTTCCATATTACAAAATTACTGTTTTAAGATTTAAATTTCATTTATTCAAAAGTTAAAACACTTCGCGTGGAGAAGGATTGTTCCAATTTGAGACAATTTCTTATTTTGATATGACAAAATATCAGTAAATTTTTTTTGGATAGTTTTTTGAGTTCTGTTAAATATTATTTTGTAAAAATATGAGCAATACTAATTTTAAGTTTTCAAATTCGGTTGTTGGACTTCCGCTTTTTTTTGCCCTTTTTTTATGGATTGTGTATTGGCTTCAGATTCGTTTTGACTTTGATTTTTATCGATACGGAATTTACCCAAGAGACCTAATTGGTTTACGCGGTGTTTTATTTAGTCCATTTATTCATGAAAATTTAGATCATTTATATAATAATAGCATTCCACTTGTAATACTATTAGCTGCGATGCGATTTTTTTATCCAAAACAGACATTAGGTGTAATCGGTTATGGTATTTTATTTTCAGGATTGATTACTTGGCTTGTTGGGCGAGAAAATTTCCATATTGGGGCAAGTGGATTGATTTATGTTCTCGTGAGCTTTATTTTCTTTAAAGGGATTCAGACTAAATATTATAGACTCGTAGCGTTATCTCTAACCGTAATCTTGCTTTATGGTGGAATGATTTGGTATGTTTTTCCAGATGTTGATCGATCCATTTCTTGGGAAGGGCATTTGGCGGGACTTATTACAGGTTTTGTTCTCACTCTATTCTATAAAGCACCAGAATATGCAAAACCGATTGTTTACGATTGGCAGCGTCCTGATTTTGATCCCAGCAGTGATCCTTTTATGAAGCATTTTGATGAAAATGGAAATTTTGTACCCCGTTCTCATGATGAAGAAGGTTTTGAATATTTTTTTTCTAGTCATCCGGTAAATTATATTGTAATCAAAAAAGAAGAACAGGAGGAGCAAGAAGAAAGATAATGAGTAACTGTCTTTAAAATAAAAAGATTAAATTTGTTAGATAACGATTTAATCTTTTGAGCATTATGAAGAAAATGAAATTTTTGGTTTTGTTCTTGTGTTTTTTTGTTCATGCAAAAGGCAATGCTCAATGTGAAGTGAAAAATAGGGTACAGGCAGACGGAAGTATGATTTACTATTTTGAACCTGCCGTATTTTATACTACAAAGTCAAAATCGTTAAAAATTAATATTGTTACAGATAAAGAACACTATTTTGTTGCCTTACAGCCGACGCCATTTCCTGAAAAAAGAGAAGGAAAAAAAATCAAAGATGATTTAATAATTCATCTTGCAGATAGTAAAACGTACAAGTTGGCGCATTATGATACCCAATATAGACGTAACGATTCGATAATGCAGGTTCTTTATTTGATTGATGATAAAGATCTTGAAGCATTTTCTAATTATGAGGCTGTTAGTGCAGAAATCAATATGCAGGGTACTGAATTTATGCGAAGCTATAACTTTAAGCTTCATAAAAATGCAATTGTTGAACAGCTTAAATGCTTTTTAAAGAAAGAAGAAAACTAGATTACTCCTCATCTTTTGCCTCTGGAGTTTTTCTTTCTTTAAATTTCTTTTGAAGATTTCGAATAAGGTTATTGAAAGTTATAGTAAGGGATGCAGCGTTAGTGGTTTGATTTCCGTTGTTTCGTGGGAGGTATTCGTTGCAATAAGTTAATTCGACCTGAAAATCATCGGTAAATAAATAACCAGCCCCCACATTGAATCGATTCCTATCGAAGAAACTTTCACCCGTAACTTTCGCTCCAGATTTAAAGTAAATTTCATCTGAAGCAATTCCATATATTACGCCGCTTCTTAAGAACTTACTGTTAATAGGCTGTATGTATTTAATTTGTTGGCGATACCGAAAAACATTTTCATAATCATCATCTTTATTTTTCATATGACGGAATTCAGTGCGCATTCTTGTGCTTAAGGTGTATCCAGTTTTATGAAAATAATAAATTCCTTGAAGAGCAAATCGTGTTTCAGGAGATTCGAATTGGCCAATTTCGGGAACATCTCTATTATTGAAATAAGCGATAAATGCAGAAAATTTCCATCTTGGAGAAAAGTAATAATGTCCCCAGCCTCTAATAGATCTCTGGATTGTATTTTCGAATAAATTTGGTGACGATTCAGTACTGCTATAAGTTGCGGCAAAATCTATCTCAGTTGCCCATTTTTTGCTTAAAGTCTGGTTAAACTGAATTTCATTCCAAAACTGATTATACGTAGTATTTTGTCCGTAGCTGTTTGTAATCAATAAAATCACAAACAGGCATCGGAATATGATAAATTTTGATTTTGAATTAGATTTTGAAAGCATTAATTAAAGGTATTTAATTATTTCATTCGCATCTTAATCTCTAAATGTATTTTTAGGTTCTTTGTCGAACAGCTTCGTATAGGAAAGCACCACAGGCAACAGACACGTTTAAAGATCCAATCGATCCAAACATTGGCAGTTTTGCTTTTTCGTCCACTATTTTTAAAACAGAAGGATTTATTCCTCGATCTTCAGATCCCATAATTATGGCTAATGGTTCTGCTAGTGATATATCATAAATATTTTGATCAGTTTTTTCAGTCGCAGCAACTGTTTTGATTCCTGAGCCTTGCAGGTAGAATATAGCATCTTTTATATGCTCAACTTTGCAAATAGGTACATTGAATACAGCGCCTGCAGAAGTTTTAACGGTGTCGCCATTTACTGGAGCCGAACCTGCTTTTTGTACAATAATTCCGTTTACTCCAGTACATTCGGCTGTTCTAATAATTGCGCCAAAATTTCTAGCATCTGATATCTGGTCTAAGATAAGAAAAAGAGGTTTTTTACCAGACTCCATTGTAGATTCAACCAGATGTTCCAAATCAATAAATCCAATAGGAGAGATGGTTGCTACGGCACCTTGGTGATTATTTGGAGTAAGGCGGTTTAGTTTTTCTACAGGCACATAAGAGAAGTTAACGTTTGCACGTTTCATTACCTTCATTAAATCTTTCATAAGCTCGCCAGAAATGTCTTTCTGAATGAAAACTTTGTCTACTTCTTTTCCTGACTGAATTGCTTCTATGATGGCTCTAATGCCAAATATTTGATGTTCTTTTTCCATTGGACAAATATAGGTAATATGTTTATATAAAAAAACCATCCCAAATTAATGGGATGGTTTAATATTTACACTATTGAATTAAAATCCTAGTATTCGTCTTCGTAGAAACCAGTTCTCTTGTGACCTTCATAAAGGATATCATATCCAGCAGCATCATAGTCAAAATGAGCTCTAAAAGAGATTTTGTCTACCTTGTGTCCACCTTTTGAAGTTGCTGCACCTTTTTCGATTTTTCCGTCAGTAATTGTTACTTTAGAACCATCAAGGATGTTTTCAGCTGAAGTAGCATTGAAAGTTCCAGTTTTTGTGTCAACTGTAACTTTACATTTGATAACATAACCATTTTCATGATCATCAATCCACATTGTGTTATCATTTGCAGCAGTGTTGTAAGTTGAATGCAGAGCGTGTTCAGCAATAACATGTCCGTCAGAATCAGTTACATTTACGAACCAGTCTCCAGCCATAGCTTCAACAGAAGTTCCCCCTGAATCTGTATCACCAACTTCGTCGCAAGCTACAAATGAAGTAAGTACAAGCATAGCAACAAGTACACGTGTTATGTTTAATTTTAATTTTTTCATTTTAATAGTTTTAGATTTGCAATTGAGTTAATGTTGAAACAAAATTATAGTTTGTAGCAGGTGGCGCAACCCAAGCACAAGTTAGCACAACTGTCTTAGTAGCTGCATTAACAGTTAAAGCAGTAATATTTGCAACTCCTCCAAAATATTGATTTGTTAAAGGGTTTCCAGGGAAAGTAAATGTGTTGGTAGGGATGTTACCAGCAATTGTTCCTCCTCTTGTAGCAGAAGTTATACCAATATTTCTTCCTATACTATACCATCCTCCGAATGCGTCAGATACACCATAAGTACCATCAGAGTTTTTCCAGATATAAATATATTTCATATCTACAGAGCTTCCTTGTGATGCAGGTAATAATGTACCATTTCTTCTAGTTGTAGAAAGATAAACACCTTCAATACTATTTACTAAATCTCCAGTTTTGTATACAATTACTTTTCTAGTAGCGGTTGCTTTAAAACCGTCTTTGTTTGTTGCAGTATAAGTTTCAGTGTATTCATCAGGCTGATTAACATCTAATGTTTTAGCCCCTCTGAAGTTTCCGTTAAAACTTACTTCAGTTTTGATTACAGTTGTACCTTCTTTTGCTACAGCTCCTGGGTCTGTGTAAGTTCCGCCAGCTGGTACAAATACTGTACTTGCACCGTTTACTTCAATAGTAGGATATATTGTAACTTTTGATACTCCTCCTGTTGAATCAGCATCACAAGAAGTAAATAGCAAACCGCCCATTACTACCATTGTTAGTTTTATGAATATATTTTTCATTGTTTATTTTTTATTAGTTAACATCCCACCAAACTGGCTCAGTGATTGCTTTTAAAGCTGGAGCATTTGGATTTCTTGATTTCACGTTGTTTGGTAAAACAACTCTTTTTGGGAATTTACCACCTGTAACATTCTCTACAGATACAGCAAATTGTCCAGGCACATAAGCTTCATTTGATTGAGGCACATTAGAAACCCTCGGGAATCCTGTTCTGCTTTGCTCAAAGAATGATTCGTAACCGTTTCCAGGGAAACTTGCAATCCATTTTTGAGTAATAATTGCTTCAACTTGAGCGGCAGTTCCTGTTGCAGGGAATTCATATTTTCCTCCTGCTGCTAAGAATGCTGTAGCTGTTCCTCCCCATCTTGTGAATGAAGCAGTAACACCTGCGTCGTATTTCGCTTTTGCACCAGCACCTCCGTAGTATCTTGAAAGCGCTTCAGCTTGCAAGAAGTTACTTTCTTCTTTGCTAATAAAGAATACCGGAGTAGTTGGGCTTAATGTAACTAATGAAAGATTAGTTGCTGTATTTTCGAAATCTCCTTGGTTATTAGGATTTCCAGCACCATAGTACTTGCCTAAACGTGGGTCAGCATTAGTTGATAAGTAAGAGTATAAAGTTTTACTAGCTCTTAAGTTAAGAGTAGTGTTTAATTGTCTTCTGTCAGATTCATATAAAGGGTTACTTCTGTCAGCAGCATCTTCAAATTGAGTCATAGCAGCATCAACATCTAAGAATTGAGCACCAGAATTAATTAAAGTTGTAATTCCTGATTGCGCTAAAGTTGGATTAACCTCAGTTTGTCTTAGGTATAATTTCAATAATAAAGTATTACCGTATTTAGTCCAATTAGTCATGTTGCCAGCAAAAATAAAATCATCAGCAGCTGGTGCACTACCTACAGAAGAGCTTAGATCTTTAGATAAAGCTAATTTTAAATCAGCAATCATTAAGTCGTAAACTTCTTTTCCAGTATTAAATTTAGGTTGCAAAATGTTTACATTATTTGCTTCAGTGTAAGGAATTGCATCATACAAATCTGTTAAAACTTGAGATCCTTGAACTTCAAGTACAGTTGCAATTAAATAGTAATCCCAGTTTCCTTCAGCAGCAGCCTGTGCTTTTACAACTCTAATATCGTTTAAAGCGTCATACATTGCTGTATAACCTGCTTGGTAATCATTCGTTCCAATACTGTATGAGTCAACATCTTTGTATTGGTTTGAAGTATTGTTTTGTGTCCAAAATTGAGACCAAAATCCACCAATTATGGCATAGTATGATCCTTGAGCACCAGCTAGACCTGCAATACCTGCAGGAAGAATAGTACTGTTTGCTTGTCCAGGAGGCAATGCATCTGGATCTCTATTAATGTCAAATGTTTCATCACATGACACTAATAAGAAAAGAGCTGTAATTAATGTTACTATCTTTTTCATTTTTTCTATATTTTTTTTAGAATGATAATTTTAAAACTCCACCAACTGATCTTTGTGATGGGTTAGTACCGAACTCTCCAAAATCAGAAGCTACTCCAGTTCCATATGTACCCGTTTCAGGATCTGTGTAAGGATTCTCTCCTGGAGTCCACATAAACAAGTTTCTTGCGTAAACTCCTAAAGTGATTTTGTTTAATCCCATGTTTTTGCTAAGCGCAGAAGGGAAATCGTAGTTTAAATTTATCTCTCTTAATCTTACAAATGTTTTGTCAATTACGTGAGTTCTTTCAATACCTGGGTTATTAGAAGTATTGTAGAATGTTGTTACTTTATCCCAAGCAATTGGAGTAGTGTTTTCTGTATATGTTACAGCACCAGTTGTTGCATCTACGTGCTCATTAACAGAGTTTGGTACAATGAAAGGATTTCTGTCATTGTAAGTAGTCTCAATACCATTACCTACGAAGTGAGAAAGTCTCTTAGTGTATGAATAGAATTCACCTCCTTGTTTCCAATCCATAGATAATCCTAGATTGAAGTTTTTGTATTTGAAGTTGTTTTGTAATCCCATTACGAAATCACGTTGTGAATTTCCAATTTTTTGGATGTCATCACTAACTTCATACATTCCTGTCGAAGGATTTACGATATATTGGCCAGCAGCATTAGTTTTTGGTACTTGAGAAAAGAATGTTCCAAGAGGTTCTCCTTTTGCTGCAGAGTATGTAACTCCGTATGCAGAATTCACATCAATTCTATCGAATCCATCAGCTAACTTTGTAACTTCACTCATGTTTTTAGTGAAAGTGTAGGTTAAATTCCAAGTAAAGTTGTTGTTTTTAATTGGACTTGCACTAAGAGAAAGTTCGATACCTTTATTTACTAATTCAGCAGCATTGATAAATTTAGAAGTAAAACCAGTAGATGGATCTAACGGTAAAGCAACGATCAAATCAGATGTTGTTTTGTGATATAAAGCAATATCATAGCTAATTCTGTTTTTTAAGAAAGATCCCTCAGCTCCAACTTCATATTCTACAGTTGTTTCTGGTTTTAAATCAGCATTTCCTAATCTCGCAGCAGCTTCATAGAAACTAATTCCGCCAATTGGAGATGCAATAATACCAAAGTTAGCAGCTGCAGATCCAGGAACATAAGAATTCTCAGTAACATAAGCTTGTGTGTCATTTGCAATTTTAGAACCTGCACCTCTTAATTTTAAGAAAGTGTCTCCATTGTCAATTACGATTGCACCAAGAGATAATGCAGGGTAGAAATATGCATTGTTACCAATTGGTAAAGTTGATGTAACATCTTCTCTACCTGTAACTGTTAAGAAATATCTGTTTTTGAAAGCAATCTCTGCAGAAGCATAAACCGCTCCAGTTTTTCTCATAGAGTTTGATTGAGTAATTGTTGGTCTAACAGCTGAGTTAGAAAGCTCGTAATATCCTGGGATACCTAAGTTTGTAATCGTGTTGAACAATTGGTCAGATTCTCTTTTGTTGTAGTTGAAACCACCCAAAAGATTTAATGTCCAGTCTTCACTTAAATTAGTGTTGTAGTTTAAGTTAAAGAAAGTATCAAATTCGCTAAATTCTGATCTTCCCTCTGTTACTCCTCCCACAACTTTGTTAGCCCCAGCCACAGCTTGTGGAGTACCTGGTAAGTAGTTTACAATTGCGCCATAGCTTTTTTGTCTTTCAGTTCTAAAGTTACCACCAACTTGCCATGTAGCTGTTAATTTGTCAGTGATTTTATAACTTAAATTAACATTTCCAAAAATATTGTTTCCGTAGATTTTTGTGCTATTTTCGTTAATTGAGAAGTATGGATTTGTTGCATAAGGGGTAAAATAATAGTCTGGCGTATTAAAGATGTTATTTTTGTAATCTCTTAAGTCTACCACACTTATATCTCTTGGGATCTGTAATAAATCTTGTTGTAATGTAGATCCTTGTCCTGCATCATCACCTTGTCCAGTGTTAACGACACTTTGGTCTTTATAAACATAGTTTAATGCAGTTCTTAAAGTGAATTTTTTTCCTTTTAAACCGCCATTGAAACCTAAAGATTGCTTTTTGTATAAGTCTGTATCAGTAGGAACAACTCCATCACTGTTTACATTAGAAAATACTAAAGAGAAATCAGATGTATCTCCACCTCCACTTAAGTTTACAGATTGTGTAGACAATATACCAGTGTCATAGAAATCTCTAACGTTATCATTTAATCCAACATATGGCTTAATTTGCTGTGTCCCGTTGTACACAGTTCCCCATGGTCTAACCTCGCCATTAAACGCAGGTCCCCAAGATCCATTCTCATTACTGTAAGAATTTGTTCCAGAATATCCAGCTCCGTTCCATCCTTGTCCAAATTGATTTTGTAAATGTGGAACTCTAGCTACTTCACTAAATTCTGTTGAAGCTAACATATCAACTTTGATACCTGTATTTGCTTTTCCTTTTTTGGTTGTAATGATGATTACACCTCCACCAGCTCTAGATCCATATAACGCAGATGCCGCCGCTCCTTTAAGAACTGTCATGCTTTCGATGTTATTTGGGTCAAGGTCTGTAATACCGTTTCCAGCATCATAAGATCTAGTAGAAGATGTTGATCCACTGTAGCTGTTATTGATTGGTGTTCCATCAACAACATAAAGGGGACCACCTGGTTGAGTAATTGTGTTGAAACCACGAATTACAACTTTTGTAGAAGCTCCTGGTTGAGATGGAGCAGTAATATCAACCCCAGCAATTTTACCAGAAAGGGTCTCAAAAGGGTTTGTGTTAACTACTTGAGTAAGAGCTTCTGCTTTTAAAGTCGTAGTCGCGTAACCAAGAGCTTTTTTCTCTCTTTTAATACCAAAAGCAGTAACAACTACACCTTCAAGTTCTTGTGCCCCTGCATCCGCCATTTTAACGTTTACAGTAGATGAACTTGCAGCTACTTCTTGGGTTTTCATTCCAATGTAGCTAAATACCAAAATTTGGCTTGAAGAAGCTTTGATCGAAAATTTACCATCAAAGTCTGTTTGCGTTCCTGTCTTAGTTCCTTTAACTAATACACTAACACCTGGTAAAGGCATTCCTGCATTGTCAGAAACTGTTCCCGAAACAGCTCTTTCTTGCGCAAAAGAAAGTTGCGCAACTAGTACTAATAAAAGTACTAAGAATCCATTGAACTTTAGTTTCATTTTTAAATATTTTGAATTAGTCCGACAAAAATCTTAATAATTTGTTAATCTACCTAATTTAAAAAGCTTTTTTTTTAGTTAAATAATGATTTTAGGATGTGATTTTGCTGTTTTGCTGATTAAAAGTAGCTTAAAATTGCAAATCCGTAATTTTTAGTGTTAAATTTGATAATAATTAAAAATTTCGTCAAACCTACAAATGTTAAATTTATCGATTGAGGGTGTTTAAATGTTTTTTTTATAACTTTTGTCTCAATAAAAACAATGAGATTTACTGCTAAATTTTGTTAAAAAGAGCGAGAATCTTTAATACTAGTCATTAAGAGATGTATAAAGTGATTTGTGTTTGTTGTTATTTTGAATATTAAGCAAGTCTTTTGATTGTTGGAAGAATTGAAAATGTGGTTTTCTTTTTGGATGGTTTGCAACTTTTTTGTTTGAGATTCTGGCTCAAGTGGGTCAAATGTAAAATTAGGGTTAATTTAGTTTTAAAAACAATAAACGGTTACAGAATATCTGTAACCGTTTATTGTTAATTGAAAAATATAAGTTAAAATTTATCCCAAAATAATTTGGTTTCCACAGCATCACCACCAATTGCAGCGCTTGCTTCTGTATAGCTTGCTTTATTTAACGATTGCTCAATAATTGGATAAGTATATCGCATTGGAAAACCAGACACGGCATCGGGTGGGGCGATTAAAACAGGAAAATCTAATCTTCTATAGAACGACCAACCCTCAAATGAGTTATTGTAAAATGCTATCCAACTTTGTGTTCCTATTTTTTCTTTCCATGTTCCTGCGGCAGTTGAGTAAGCAACATCCGGATTTGCTAGGTAAGTCGTAGCATCAGATTGTGTTCCTCCCCAGTCTAAAATGGAAGCGGTTATTGCGGTATTATAATGTGTTTCAGCATCTGCAGGAGTTCCGTATAAAGATCTTTCCGCTGCTTCTGCTAAAAGAAATTCCGCTTCAGCATAGTCTAAAATTGTTCCTGGAAAGTCTGGAGCTTGAATTGTTGGTGTAATGTGTGTTTTTTGTGCAAATGAATTGCTAGCGCCATTTTCTCCTCCTATATATTCTATTTCTGGGGTTGATGGGTCGTCCATGTTGTTATCAAAGTATTTTGCTCTCCTTGGATCTTTTAAATTGTTCATTTTGTCTATTATTGTACTAGTTGGAACAAAATCCGAACGGCCACTCGCAACAAGATCAACATATAATGGGTTAGTATTTGGTGTAGCTGTAAGGTATTTTAGGTCAGCATTATCAAGATTTGATGTGAATACAAATGGTGCTGCACTTGATACGGTTGCTTGTGCTAATGCATTTTCGGATGGGATATCAGAAATAGTTATGCCCATCCTTAATTTTAGAGTGTTTGCAAACTTGATCCATTTTGATATATCTCCCCCATAAATCCTATCATTGTCTCCAAAGCTTTTGCCTCCAGTGTCTAATTTAGCTATTGCATTGTTTAATCTTGTGATTAAATCTTTGTAGATTGTTAGGCCGTCATCGTACTTTGGTGTTTTGTATTTAAGATTTATAGCTTGAGAATATGGAATGTTTCCGAACGTTTCAACTAATATTGCATAAGTATAAACATTTAAGACTTCTATAATTGCAAGTTTGTTTTGTTTGTCTAAAGGGTTTTCTGTTAAACCAAGTGGTGTATTAGTAATGTTTTTGGCACTTTGATCTAAATCTTTTAATACATCCTTATATAAAAATTGCCAGTGTTGTTCTGGAATCGTCCTTGTAACTAAGTCGTAGTTGCTTTCATCTGTATAAACAGTTTCAGTAAAATACTGGTTAATTAATCTAATGATGTTATTGTTGACATTTGTATTTGTCATTTGGTCTACCAAACTTTTTTGCGCACTCGTAAATAACGCTTCTCCAGGTACATTGGATGGATCTTTTACGTTGACATTTAATTTTTCTATATCATCAGAACAGGACGAGAATACTGCCGCAGTGAGTATGATTATAAATATTTTTTTCATGATTTCTAGATTTAAAATTGGAATTTAATGTTGAAGCTAACATCTCTTGTTGATGGTAGAGATCCTGTTGAGTAACCTTGTAAGTTACCAGCTCCTAATCCTGATTCAGGATCCGCATCGGGTAAATTCTTATGGATAATCCAAAGATTTGTTCCAACAATACTAAAAGTCATTCCGTTTATGAATGTGTTTTTTAATACCTTTTCTGGTAGTGAATATGCAATTGATGTCTGTCTTAGTTTTATATAACTTGCGTCATATACAAATGCCTCGTCAGGCAGACCTCTTCTGTAGCCTTGAGCTCCAAATCGGCTTGCCTCAATTCTAGTTGTGTTTACTTTGCCGTCAGGATTTACTCCTGGGTTTATAAAGCCTCCACTATCAGCTCCCGAGGTCAATGGGTTTCTGATTGGATTCCCTAATTCATTTAAATATGCGGTGTCGTCTGGCAAACCTGTTGCTAAGCCATAATAGCGATCTAATGAGAATATTTGTCCGCCTTTTTGCATGTCTATTAAAAATTCAAACGAAAAGCTTTTGTAGGTGAATTTGTTGTTTAGGCCTCCTGTATAATCGGGATTTGCATTTCCAATAGGATTGTCAGAAGTTGAAGTTTTGATATATTGGCCATTGCTTGGGTCAACAACTCGCTCTCCATTTAAATAAGTATATTTTGTACCATATATTACGCCATATGGTTGGCCCACAGCAGCATTTATTGTCACACCGCCTTGAAAAGATCCTAATTGCAGGTTGTCAATACCTTCCAATAGGTTTAAAACTTTGTTTCTATTTCTGGCAAAGTTTAAATTAACCTCCCATGAAAAATTGTCTGTTTTTATTGGCGTACCATTTAAGGTTATTTCGATCCCTTTATTTTCAATTTCTCCTGCATTAATTAATTCGTACAGGTATCCTGTAGATGCAGTAAGTCTTAATGGGATTATTTGATCAATTGAATTTGATTTGTAGTAAGAGAAATCAAATCCCAATCTCTTTTTAAAGAAAGAAAGTTCTAAACCTGCTTCGTAGCTTTTTGTGCGTTCTGGTTTTAGATTAGGGTTGTTTTTGGTGTCCTTTACAGATGCAGATGCTGCTCCAAAAGCAGTGTTGACTGCATAGGTGTCTAGAACTCTATCAAACCCAGGGCTATTTCCTACTTCTGCGTAATTAAGTCTTACTTTTCCGAAAGAAAGCCAATCTGCTTCTATAAATTTAGAGAATACAAAACTAGAAGAAACAGAAGGGTAGTAGTAGGTGCTGTTTGCTTCTGGAAGGGTTGATGAATGGTCTCTTCTGATTGTTCCCTCAAGGAATAAATAATCTTCATACCCAAAAGATGCGCTTCCGTAAATACCGTCTACTCCTATAGCTTCATCTCTTTCAATGGGAGCTAATAGAGGACTAACAGTATTTTGTAGGGAATATAATTTTGGTATGGCAAGTCCACCGTTTGTTGCTGCGAATATTGAGTTATAATAACTTCTTCGAATATTTACACCGACAACACCCTTTAGATTTAGTTTTTGCGTAATGTCTGTGTTGTAGTTTAACATAAAGTCATAGTTGTATTCACTGAAGCCTATGTTTTTTCGTGAGTAACCTGATGAAGCTGGGTTTCTATTAAGAGACCCATCGCCACCTCCAGTTCCAATACCAAAATCAACAGGGACACTTCCAATGGCTCTTCTTTCTTCTTGTAGTTCATCATATGTGTCAACAGAAATTCGGCCAAAAGCATCTAACCACTTTGCAATTTTGTAGTTTAACGAAACATTTCCGATGAATCTGCTTCTGCTGTCTGATTCGTAATTTTCGTAACGTTGAAAATATGGATTGTCCCAAAATATTGGAGTTGGATTAGTGTAGGAATTAGGGTTCCACGTTACATTCCGTCCTGTAAGTTCATAAGCTTGTCTTAGGCTTTTTATGTCAACGTTGGTTTGCCACCATTGTCTAAAATTACCAGCGATATTGTCGTTGTATCCCGTGCTGTTTCTACCAATTGTGCTTGTTTTTGTAAAGTTTCCATATCCTGCTACAGTTAATCTGTCGTTGATTAGGGTAGATGCGTTTAATGTAAAAGTGTTTCTCTTTAAGCTGCTGTTTGGTAATAAGCCAGTTTGATCAAGATTATTAGCTCCTAATCTCAAATAGCCATTGTCTAAACCCTTATCGATTGAAATTGAATTTGTAAGAGCGACTGGTTTTTGAAAAAATGTAATTGGACCATTTTTTGCGGCTACCCACGGTGTCGCTTTCATGTAATTTGGCGACTCAGGGTAAAATGCATCCCATTGATAAACTAATAAATTTGGATCAAAAGCTTGCCCATACGAAGCGTCTTCAGTTAGCGGAGTTACATTGTCTAAAATTCCGTCTCCATTTATGTCGATATGATCTAAGTACGAATCTTCATCGGGGCCATAATAAGGTCCATATCCTGCACCATATTGCTTTTGATATTTTATGAAAGTACTTTTGTCGACAGAACCAATTGTTACGCCTGAATTAACAGTAATTGAATAGCCTTTTGCTTTTTTGTTTCCTTTTTTTGTTGTTATAACAACAACACCATTAGCCGCTCTAGATCCATAAAGGGCACTGGCGGCAGAACCTTTTAGGACGTTGATAGATTCAATGTCTTCCGGGTTGATATCTGATGCGGCGCTTCCGTAGTCATAACCTGCTCCAGATTGTTCTTGGTCTCTTGTGTTTGAATTGTTGTTGCTTACTGGTACCCCATCAATTACAAATAGCGCTTGGTTGTTTCCTGTTAGAGAAGAATTTCCTCTAATAACAATGTTGGTAGAGCCTCCAAAATTTGTTGTTCTTTTTACTTGTACTCCAGAGACTTTTCCTGATATGGCATTTACGAAGTTATCGCTTTTAACCGCGGCTAGATTTTCTCCTTTAACTTCTTGAGTGGCATAACCGAGAGATTTTTTCTCTCGCGATAATCCTAAAGCTGTAACTACAACTCCTTCTAATTGTTGTGCGTCACTGGAAAGTTTAGCATTGACTTTTGTTGAGCTAGCTGGAAATTCTTGTGATTTCATTCCGATATAGCTAAAAACTAAGACTTGATTTGGTGATGCTTTGATGGAATATTTTCCATCAAAATCGGTTTGTGTTCCAGTTTTTGCTCCTTTTATTAATACGCTTACGCCTGGTAGAGGCATATTTGCATCATCGGTAACAATACCTGAAACAGTTCTTTCTTGCGCAAAGGTTAGCTGCGCCATTAGTGCTAGTAAAAACACTAAGAATCTGTTTTGTTTTGATTTCATATCGTCAAATATTTTGGATTAGTCATGTAATATTCGTAAATACTTGTTAAAAATCCTAATATTTTGTTAATGATTTTTTGTAAAATCCTAAAATTTAACATTGTAACAGATTGTAAGGATACTGTTATAAAATTTTATTTTGTCTTCATTTGTGCTACCATTAGCTATTATTATCTTTAATAACCCATTTTTTGTTAGTAGTCCTAAACTTACACCAATACTAATTAAACTGTTGAATCTTTCGCTATTTTTTATTGAAGTTCGATCTTGGTAAATTCCATAATCGAGTATGGTGTGTGCGTATAAATTTGAGCTAAGTAAATATCTGTATTCGGTAATAAATAGATTTGCAATATTTCCTTGAAGACTATTTTCTGAGAAACCTCGAATTGAATTTAATCCTCCAAATCTAAAAAGTTCGTTTGTGATGTAATTGTCACTCTTTAGATATAAGATTTGTGGGTTGATGTAAATAAAGTTTTTCTTATTTAATTCGAAATTGTAAGATAGGTTTAGATTAGCGAAAAATTGATTGGTTGTTTCTTTGATTTCGGTAGTGTTGTTTGTTGTTCTTTTTCCATAGCCAAATAACAGGTTTGCATATGATTTTCTTGGAAACACATAGTTGGAGTTGTCATTTTTTTTATGTTCTAAAGTGGTGGTGAAATATGAGTTTTTGAAATCACTGATTGTTGCGCTATTGGTGTTTTGGATATCACTTGATTCTGTTGATTGGTAGCCTGCATATACTTTAGAGTTATAGTTAAGGAAATAGCCTAGATTTATTTCTGTTTTTGTGTTTTGAAATGTGCTATCCTGTTTAAAAATATTTAGTTGGGCTTTTATTCCTAACGGGCTTTTGAAAATGTATGGGATTTCCAGTTTTGTATTAAATGTCGTTTGTTTATTGCCGTCGCTTTTCCAGTATAATGAAAATTGCTCTCCTGCGTGGAGTATGTTAATTAAGGAAATGTCTAAATAGCCATTAAGGCGTATTTTTTTACTGTCGTCGTTTGAAAATCCAACATAGCCATCAAAAGTATTTGCTTTTCTTTTTTCAATATAAGTGTAGACTTTTGTCGAGTCTTTGGTGAATAAAATTTCGGGGTATTTAGTTTGAGAAACAAATTCAAAACTGTTTATATCTTCATAAAGTCTTTTTACAGTTTCTTGGTTGAATATTCTGTTGGTGTATTTTTTATTTAATTGTTTTAATGCTCCTTTTGGGAAGTAGTCTTTTAAAGAGAGATCTGTGTAATTTACAATAATGGAATTTAGTGTTCTTTTTTTTTCGGAATTAAGATTTAAGTCAGCGTAAATTATGGAATTCTTTTTTTTGATATTTGCTAGATTGATTTTGGAAAATGCAAAACCTGCTTTTTCATTGTTTGAAATTTCTTTATTAAGGAAGTTTTCAAGCTCTGTAAAAGGGATAATTATGCTGTCTTTTGTGTTTTTCTTATATTCATTAAAAAAACTATTTATACCTATATATACATGTACTTCTTTGATTTTGGTTTTTAAGTCTATAAATGCTGTATAAGTGCTGTCATTTATCTTTTTGGTTTCTAATATTTTAGAATCTATATAGCCTTGTTTTGAGAGTTTGTTTGTTACTGAAAAAAGTTCGTCATTTAATGATTTTATGTTTACGTGTTTTTTTGCATATGGAATAGAATCGATTGTTAGGCTTTGTTTTTTGTTAATTCCATTTATATTCAAATAAAATGACTGTGCGAAACAATTTACGGATAATAGTAAAATGAGTATGTAATATAATTGTTTCAAATGCAATTGTTTTGTTAGTTAAATGTAAAGCAAATATCTAATGTTTCTTTGTTAAATCATAGATATAAATAATGTTGTTGAAAATTAATGATTTAACGTTTGTATAGTGAAAATTATTTTATACATTTGCAACCCCGTAAAAAGCGGGAATTTAATAAACATAATAATTTTTAGTATTAATTATGCCAACAATTCAACAATTAGTAAGAACAGGAAGAACTCAGATCACTAAGAAGAGTAAATCGGTTGCTTTAGATTCTTGTCCTCAAAGAAGAGGGGTTTGTACGCGTGTTTACACTACTACACCAAAAAAACCAAACTCTGCAATGCGTAAAGTTGCGCGTGTGCGTTTGACAAATGGTAATGAGGTGAATGCTTACATCCCAGGAGAAGGACATAATCTACAAGAGCACTCGATAGTATTAGTGCGAGGTGGAAGGGTAAAAGATTTACCAGGTGTTAGATATCACATCGTTCGTGGAGCGCTTGATACGTCAGGTGTTGCAGGAAGAACGCAAAGAAGATCTAAGTACGGTGCTAAACGCCCAAAAGAAGCAAAAAAGTAATTTAAAAACTTTTAAGAAAAAGACATGAGAAAAAGAGCGGCAAAGAAAAGACCACTTTTACCGGATCCAAGGTTTAATGACCAATTAGTAACACGTTTTGTGAATAACTTAATGTGGGATGGTAAGAAATCTACAGCTTTTAAAGTATTTTATGATGCTATTGATATCATTGAAACTAAAAAGCAAAATGATGAGAAAACTTCATTAGAGATCTGGAAAGATGCTTTAACTAACGTTATGCCTCACGTAGAAGTACGTAGCCGTAGAGTTGGTGGAGCTACATTCCAAATTCCAATGCAGATTCGTCCAGATAGAAAAATTTCTATGGCAATGAAGTGGTTAATACTTTATTCAAGAAGAAGAAATGAAAAATCTATGGCGCAACGTTTAGCTGCTGAGTGTTTAGCTGCTGCTAAAGAAGAAGGTGCTGCGGTTAAGAAAAGAATGGATACTCACAAAATGGCAGAAGCTAATAAAGCATTCTCTCACTTTAGATTTTAATTCGTAAAGAAATGGCTAGAGATTTAAAATATACAAGAAATATCGGGATCGCTGCTCACATTGATGCTGGTAAAACTACAACAACTGAGCGTATTCTTTTTTATACTGGAAAATCACACAAAATTGGTGAGGTTCACGATGGTGCTGCAACAATGGACTGGATGGCGCAAGAGCAAGAAAGAGGTATTACAATTACTTCTGCTGCTACAACTTGTACTTGGAACTTTCCAACTGAGCAAGGTAAAGTTTTGCCAGAATCAAAAGCGTACCACTTTAATATTATTGATACTCCTGGACACGTTGACTTTACTGTAGAGGTTAACCGTTCTTTACGTGTATTAGACGGTTTAGTGTTCTTATTTAGTGCTGTTGATGGTGTTGAGCCTCAATCAGAAACTAACTGGAGACTTGCTGATCAGTATAGAGTTCCTCGTATGGGATTCGTGAACAAAATGGACCGTCAAGGTGCGAACTTTTTAAATGTATGCGGACAGGTTAAGGACATGTTGAAATCGAATGCGGTTGCAATTACTTTGCCTATTGGAGATGAAGCTGATTTTAAAGGTATTGTTGACTTGGTTAAAAATCAGGCTATCGTATGGCATGATGAAACTCAAGGAGCTACTTTTGATATTGTTGACATTCCTGCTGATATGGTTGATGATGTAAAGCACTATCGTTCTATCCTTATCGAAGAGATTGCTACTTATGATGAAAATCTTTTAGATAAGTACATGGAGGATGAAAACTCTATTACGGAGGAGGAAATCAACAATGCATTAAGAGCGGCTACTATTGATATGGCGATCATTCCTATGCTTGCTGGTTCTTCTTTCAAAAACAAAGGGGTTCAATTCATGTTAGATGCAGTTTGTAAATATTTACCATCTCCTTTAGATAAAGAAGGTATTGAGGGAATTCATCCTGATGATGCTGATTTATTGGAAGAAGATCAAACTAAAATCTTGCGTAAGCCAGATGTAAAAGAGCCGTTTGCTGCTTTAGCATTTAAAATTGCTACTGATCCATTCGTAGGTCGTTTAGCTTTCTTCCGTGCGTATTCTGGACGTTTAGATGCAGGTTCTTATGTTTTAAATACTCGTTCTGGTAATAAAGAAAGAATTTCTCGTATTTACCAAATGCATGCTAACAAACAAAATCCAATCGAATTTATTGAGGCTGGAGATATTGGAGCTGCTGTAGGATTTAAAGATATTAAAACTGGAGATACTTTATCTGATGAAAAGCATCCAATTATCTTGGAATCTATGAAATTCCCAGATCCTGTAATTGGTATCGCTATCGAACCAAAAACTAAAGCTGACGTTGATAAAATGGGTATGGCTTTAGCTAAATTGGCTGAAGAAGATCCAACGTTTACGGTTAGAACTGACGAGGCTTCTGGTCAAACTATTATTTCAGGTATGGGTGAGCTTCACTTAGATATCTTAGTTGACCGTATGAAACGTGAATTTAAAGTAGAGGTTAATCAAGGTGAGCCACAAGTAGAGTATAAAGAGGCGTTTACAAGATCTGCTCAACACAGAGAAACTTACAAAAAACAATCTGGAGGTCGTGGTAAATTCGGTGATATCGTATTTAGAATCGAGCCTGCTGATGAAGTTGATGGAAAAGTACCTGTTGGATTACAGTTTGTGAATGAAGTAAAAGGAGGTAACGTTCCTAAAGAGTATATTCCTGCAGTTGAAAAAGGTTTCCGTGAAGCTATGAAAACTGGACCTTTAGCTGGATATGCTGTTGATAGTTTAAAAGTGACTTTATTAGATGGATCTTTCCACCCTGTGGATTCTGATGCTCTTTCTTTTGAGTTAGCTGCAAGAATGGGTTATAAAGAGTCTGGTAAAGCTGCTGGAGCTGTTATCTTAGAGCCTATCATGAAAATCGAAGTTATCACTCCAGAAGAAAACATGGGTGATATCGTAGGTGACTTGAACCGTCGTAGAGGTCAAGTTAATGATATGGGTGATAGAAACGGAGCGAAAACTATTAAGGCAGATGTGCCGTTAGCTGAGATGTTTGGTTATGTTACAACATTAAGAACATTATCATCTGGTAGAGCGACATCTACAATGGAGTTTTCTCATTATGCAGAAACACCTTCTAATATTTCAGAAGAGGTAATCAAAAAAGCAAAAGGTAACGCTTAATTTTAAGAAAATGAGTCAAAAAATCAGAATAAAACTAAAATCTTACGATCATATGTTAGTGGATAAATCTGCTGAAAAGATCGTGAAAACAGTAAAAACTACTGGGGCAGTTGTAACAGGTCCAATTCCGTTGCCAACTCACAAAAAACTTTTCACTGTATTGCGTTCTCCGCACGTTAACAAAAAAGCGAGAGAGCAATTTGAAGTAATGTCATACAAGAGATTGATTGATATTTATTCATCTTCATCTAAAACTATTGATGCTTTAATGAAACTTGAATTGCCAAGTGGAGTTGAAGTTGAGATTAAAGTATAATTTTTTTTATATTTTTTTATATAAAAAGCGAGACATTTTTTGTCTCGCTTTTTTTTGTTTTTAAAAGTTGTTTTTAATTTGAAAAAGAATAAAATTAAATATTTTTTTAATGTTCTAAATATTCTAAATCCCTTTGTTTTAGGGTAGTGCGAGTTTTTTTAGTTGTGATTTTATTGTTTAATTTTTAAATGGAAAATGTTATTGCTATAAAAAGAAGTGCTTGAATTTTGGTGTTGATGAAGTTTGTTTTCTTGTTGTTTTAGTGCTTGGATTTTGATAATGAGCGATTTAATTTTTGTAACTGTTTGGTTTATTCAATTTTAATATCTACTTTTGCACTCCCTGTTTGGAAATTTCTGTTATTTTCAAATTGAAGGGAATTTTAGTAATTAATAATTAATATTTATGTCTGGGTTAATTGGTAAGAAAATCGGCATGACTAGTATCTTCGACGAAAACGGGAAAAATATTCCTTGTACAGTAATCGAAGCTGGGCCATGCGTTGTTACCCAAGTCAGAACCAATGAGGTTGACGGGTATGAAGCGTTACAACTTGGTTTCGATGACAAAAACGAGAAACATTCTACTAAAGCGGCTTTAGGTCACTTTAAAAAAGCTGGAACTGTTGCTAAGAAAAAAGTCGTTGAATTCCAAGATTTTGCAACTGAACAAAAATTAGGAGATCTTATTGATGTTACTATTTTTGAAGAAGGAGAATTTGTAGATGTACAAGGTGTCTCAAAAGGTAAAGGTTTCCAAGGTGTTGTTAAACGTCACGGTTTTGGTGGGGTTGGACAAGCTACTCATGGTCAGCACAACCGTTTAAGAGCGCCAGGTTCTGTAGGAGCTTCTTCTTATCCATCTAGAGTATTCAAAGGAATGCGTATGGCTGGAAGAATGGGAGGAGAAAATGTAAAAGTTCAAAACCTTAGAGTTTTAAAAGTAGTTGCTGAGAAGAATCTACTTGTTGTTAAAGGATGTGTTCCTGGACACAAAAACTCTTATGTAATCATTCAGAAGTAATGGAAGTAAAAGTATTAGATTTCAACGGAAAAGATACTGGAAGAAAAGTTCAACTTTCTGATTCAGTATTCGCAATTGAACCAAACAATCACGCAGTATATCTTGATGTTAAGCAATATCTTGCTAATCAGAGACAGGGTACTCACAAGGCTAAAGAAAGAGCTGAAGTAACAGGAAGTACGCGTAAGATTAAAAAACAAAAAGGAACTGGTACTGCTCGTGCAGGAAGTGTTAAGAGTCCTTTGTTTAAAGGTGGTGGAACAGTTTTCGGACCAAGACCAAGAAGTTATTCATTCAAATTGAATAAAGGTTTGAAAAGATTGGCTAGAAAATCTGCTTTCTCAATCAAAGCAAAAGAGTCAAATATCGTAGTTGTAGAAGATTTTAATTTCGAAGCGCCAAACACTAAAAATTTCATTAACGTTTTGAAAGCTTTAGGGTTAGAGAATAAAAAATCTTTATTTGTGTTGGGTGAGTCAAATAAAAACGTATATTTGTCGTCACGTAATTTAAAGGCTTCAAATGTCGTAACTAGCTCAGAATTAAGCACTTACGCAATATTAAACGCTAATAATTTAGTGCTTTTGGAAGGTTCTTTAGAGTTAATTGAAGAAAATTTAAGTAAATAATAGGAATATGAGCATCATAATTAGACCTATAGTAACGGAAAAAGTAACCAAAGAAAGTGAAGTTCTAAACCGCTTCGGATTCGTTGTTAACAAAAAAGCAAACAAAGTTGAGATTAAGAAAGCTGTAGAGGCTGCTTATGGAGTGACTATCGTTTCTGTTAACACAATGAATGTGAGACCAGATAGATCTACTAAATACACTAAAAGTGGTTTAATCAGTGGAAAGACAAATGCATACAAAAAAGCAATTGTTCAAGTACAAGAAGGAGAAACAATTGATTTTTACAACAATATCTAAGATAGAAAAATGTCAGTAAGAAAATTAAAACCTATTACCCCGGGTCAGCGATTTAGAGTTGTGAATGGTTATGACGCTATTACAACTGATAAGCCGGAACGCTCTTTGATAGCGCCGATAAAAAACTCAGGAGGTAGAAATAGTCAAGGAAAGATGACCATGCGTTATACGGGTGGTGGTCACAAGCAGAGATATCGTATCATCGATTTCAAAAGAACTAAAGATGGAATTCCAGCTACAGTGAAATCAATCGAATACGATCCAAATCGTACTGCATTTATTGCTTTATTAGCTTATGCTGATGGAGAGAAAACTTATATTATCGCTCAAAATGGATTGAAAGTTGGTCAGAAATTAGTTTCTGGACCAGAATCTCAACCAGAGATTGGTAATACTTTACCTTTAAGCAGAATTCCTCTTGGAACTGTTATATCTTGTATTGAGTTACGTCCAGGACAAGGAGCCGTTATCGCTCGTTCAGCTGGAACTTTTGCTCAGTTAATGGCAAGAGACGGGAAATATGCAACAATTAAAATGCCATCAGGTGAGACAAGATTAATCTTGTTAACTTGTTCAGCTACAATTGGAGCTGTTTCTAACTCTGACCACCAATTAGTTGTATCTGGTAAAGCAGGTAGAACAAGATGGTTAGGAAGAAGACCTAGAACTAGACCAGTAGCGATGAACCCTGTTGATCACCCTATGGGAGGTGGTGAAGGACGTTCTTCTGGAGGGCACCCACGTTCAAGAAACGGATTGCCAGCTAAAGGTTACAGAACTCGTTCTAAGAAAAACCCGAGTAACAAGTATATCGTAGAACGTAGAAAGAAATAATAAGATATGGCACGTTCATTAAAAAAAGGACCTTTCGTTCATTATAAATTAGACAAGAAAGTTCAAGAAAACGTAGAAAGTGGTAAAAATGCAGTTGTTAAGACTTGGTCTAGAGCTTCAATGATTACACCAGATTTCGTTGGACAAACTATCGCAGTTCATAACGGTCGTCAATTTGTACCAGTTTACGTAACAGAAAACATGGTAGGTCACAAATTAGGAGAGTTTTCACCAACTAGATCTTTTAGAGGTCATGCTGGAGCAAAAAATAAAGGTAAAAAATAAAAGAAGCAATGGGAGTTCGTAAAAGAGAAACAGCAGATGCGAGAAAAGAGGCTAATAAGTCTATCGCTTTCGCAAAATTGAATAACTGCCCTACTTCACCTAGAAAAATGCGCTTAGTAGCGGACTTGGTAAGAGGTCAGAAGGTAGAAAGAGCACTTAACATTTTAAGATTCAGTTCTAAAGAAGCTTCAAGAAAATTAGAAAAACTATTATTATCTGCAATCAATAACTGGGAGCAAAAAAATAGTGAAGGTAACTTAGAAGAGGCTGGATTATTTGTTAAAGAGATCAGAGTAGATGGTGGAATGATGTTAAAAAGACTTCGTCCAGCTCCACAAGGTCGTGCACACAGAATAAGAAAACGTTCTAATCACGTAACAATCGTGCTTGGAGCTATCAATAACACACAAAGCAATTCTTAAGCAGCATGGGACAAAAGACAAATCCAATTGGAAATAGACTTGGTATCATCAGAGGATGGGACTCAAACTGGTATGGTGGAAATGATTACGGCGATAAATTAGCTGAAGATCACAAAATCAGAAAGTATATCCATGCTCGTTTATCAAAAGCTAGTGTATCAAAAGTAATCATCGAGAGAACTTTGAAACTTGTAACCGTTACTATCACTACTGCTAGACCTGGTATTATTATCGGAAAAGGCGGACAAGAGGTAGACAAGTTAAAAGAAGAACTTAAGAAAGTTACTGACAAAGAGGTTCAAATTAACATCTTTGAAATTAAAAGACCTGAGCTAGATGCTTATCTTGTGGCTACAAGCATCGCTCGTCAAATCGAAAGCCGTATTTCTTACAGACGTGCAATCAAAATGGCTATTGCTGCTTCTATGCGTATGAACGCTGAAGGTATCAAAGTTTTGATTTCTGGTCGTTTAAATGGTGCTGAAATGGCGCGTTCAGAAGGTTTCAAAGAAGGTAGAATTCCTCTATCAACTTTCAGAGCTGACATTGATTATGCTTTGGCTGAAGCTCACACTACTTATGGTAGAATGGGTATCAAAGTATGGATCATGAAAGGTGAAGTTTACGGTAAGAGAGAACTTTCTCCACTTGCTGGAATGGACAAAAAACAATCTGGTACAGGTGGTGGAAAAGGTGGAGATGCTCCTAGAGGCAAATCTAACTTTAACAAAGGTGGAAAACCAGACGCTCGTAAAAGAAAGTAAATTTTTAAACTAAAGAAAAATGTTACAGCCTAAAAGAACAAAATACCGTAAGGTACAAAAAGGTAGAATGAAGGGTAACTCTCAAAGAGGGCATGAACTTTCAAATGGAATGTTTGGTATTAAATCTGTACATGAAGATGGAATGTTCTTAACATCTCGTCAAATCGAAGCTGCACGTATCGCTGCAACTCGTTACATGAAGAGAGAAGGACAATTATGGATTAAAATTTTCCCAGACAAACCTATCACTAAGAAACCTCTTGAAGTACGTATGGGTAAAGGTAAAGGAGCAGTTGAGTATTGGGCTGCTGTTGTTAAACCAGGAAGAATTATGTTTGAAGTTGGAGGGGTTCCATTGTCAGTTGCAAAAGAGGCTTTACGTCTTGCAGCTCAAAAACTTCCAGTAAAAACTAAGTTCGTCGTTGCTAGAGATTTCGAAGCATAATTTATATTTATTATGAAACAATCAGAAATAAAAGATCTTTCTGCAGCGGAGTTGCAAGAAAAGCTTAGTCAAACTAAGAAAGTATATGCTGACCTAAAAATGGCTCACGCTATTTCTCCAATTGCTAACCCACTTCAAATCAGAAGCGTTAGAAGAACAGTTGCAAGACTAGCTACAGAGTTAACTAAAAGAGAGTTACAATAATTGTATTCTGCTGAAAGATGGAAGAAAAAAGAAATTTAAGAAAAGAAAGAATAGGTGTTGTTACTTCAAATAAGATGGATAAATCTATCGTTATTTCTGAAGTAAGAAAAGTAAAACACCCATTATACGGTAAGTTCGTGTTGAAAACAAAAAAATATGTTGCACACGACGAAAAAAACGACTGTAACATTGGTGATACTGTAAGAATTAGCGAAACGCGTCCTTTAAGTAAAACAAAATGTTGGAGATTAGTTGAAATCTTAGAAAGAGCTAAATAATTATGGTACAACAAGAATCAAGACTAAAAGTAGCAGATAACACGGGAGCTAAAGAAGTTTTAACTATTCGTGTTTTAGGAGGTACTAAAAGAAGATATGCCTCTGTTGGTGACAAAATTGTAGTTTCTATCAAAGATGCAACTCCAAACGGAAACGTGAAAAAAGGAGCTGTTTCAACTGCAGTTGTTGTGCGTACTAAAAAAGAAGTGAGAAGAGCTGATGGTTCTTATATCCGTTTCGATGACAATGCATGTGTTCTTTTGAATGCTGCAGGGGAAATGAGAGGAACTCGTGTTTTTGGTCCGGTAGCAAGAGAACTTCGTGAAAAACAATTCATGAAAATTGTATCATTAGCACCAGAAGTGCTTTAATTCGTTTTAAGATGATAAAGCTAAAAATAAAATCAGGAGATATCGTAAGAGTTATTGCTGGAGACCATAAAGGTGCTGAAGGTAAAGTTTTACGTGTTTACCGTGAAAAAAACAAAGCGATAGTTGAAGGTGTTAACTTGGTTTCAAAACACACTAAACCAAGTGCTAAAAACCCTCAAGGTGGTATCGTTAAGAAAGAGGCTTCTATTCAAATTTCTAACATTGCTTTAATTGATCCTAAAACTAAGGAAACAACTAGAGTAGGTATTAGAGTAGAAGGAGATAAGAAAGTAAGATTTTCAAAAAAATCTAATCAAGTACTATAGTAATGGCATATACACCTAGACTAAAAGAAGAATATAAGAGTAGAGTAATCTCTGCTCTTAAAGAAGAGTTCGGATATACAAACGTAATGCAAGTTCCTAAACTTGAAAAAATCGTTTTGAGCCGTGGAGTTGGTGCAGCTGTATCTGATAAAAAACTTATTGACTATGCAGTTGATGAGTTAACAAAGATCACTGGACAAAAAGCAGTATCTACAATTTCTAAGAAAGACGTTGCGTCTTTCAAATTAAGAAAAGGGATGCCTATTGGAGCAAAAGTAACTTTACGTGGAGAAAGAATGTATGAGTTTTTAGATAGACTTATTACTTCTGCTTTACCACGTGTAAGAGATTTCAACGGTATTAAAGCTACTGGTTTTGACGGAAGAGGTAACTACAATCTTGGAGTTTTAGAGCAAATCATTTTCCCAGAAATTGATATTGACAAAGTAAACAAAATTTCAGGAATGGATATTACATTTGTTACTACTGCAAAAACTGACAAGGAAGCGAAGTCATTATTGGCTGAATTAGGATTACCTTTTAAAAAGAATTAAGACATGGCTAAAGAATCAATGAAAGCCCGCGAGGTGAAAAGAGAGAAAACGGTAGCTAAGTATGCTGAAAAGAGAAAAGCTTTATTAGAAGCTGGAGACTATGAAGGTTTACAAAGATTACCAAAAAACGCTTCACCTGTTCGTTTGCATAACCGTTGTAAATTGACTGGAAGACCAAGAGGTTATATCCGTCAATTCGGTATTTCACGTGTAACTTTCCGTGAAATGGCTAACAATGGATTAATTCCAGGTGTGAAAAAAGCAAGCTGGTAATTTAAAAAAGTTTATAAATTGATTAAAGGTTCAGGAAGCGGGGTGCTTCCTGAAAACCATAATCGCAATCAAATACATATGTATACAGATCCTATTGCAGATTATTTGACTAGAGTTCGTAACGCTGTGGCTGCAAACCACAAAGTTGTTGAAATTCCAGCTTCTAATCTTAAAAAAGAGATAACTAAGATCTTATTTGATCAAGGTTACATCTTAAGTTACAAATTTGAGCAGAACACAGTTCAAGGTTCTATCAAAATTGCTTTAAAGTATGATAAAGATACTAAAGAGCCTGTAATTAAAGATATCCAAAGAATTAGTAAACCTGGTTTACGTAAATATGCAGGTGCTGCCAAATTACCAAGAATCCTTAATGGATTAGGAATTGCTATCGTTTCTACATCAAAAGGTTTGATGACTGGAAAACAAGCGAAGCAATTAAATGTAGGTGGTGAAGTAATTTGTTACGTATACTAATTTTTAAAGACTAAATAAGATGTCAAGAATAGGTAAAAGTCCAATTGTAATCCCTGCTGGTGTAACTGTTGAAGTTAACGAAGGTGTTGTTACAGTAAAAGGAAAGAAAGGTCAACTAACTCAGGAGTTCTCGGACGTAACTGTAAAAGTTGAAGGCGATCAGATTTCAGTTGAAAGATCGTCTGATTATAAAGACCAAAGAGCAAAACACGGATTATACAGAGCTTTAATCAATAACATGATTGTAGGTGTATCTGAAGGTTTTACAAAAGAACTTGAATTAGTTGGGGTTGGTTATAGAGCTTCAAACCAAGGTCAAAAATTAGATTTAGCTCTTGGATATTCTCACAATATTGTTTTAGAAATTGCTCCAGAAGTATCTTTAGAAACAATATCTGAAAAAGGTAAGAACCCTATCGTAAAATTAACATCATTTGATAAACAACTTTTAGGTCAAGTTGCTGCGAAAATCAGAAGTTTCCGTAAGCCTGAGCCATACAAAGGAAAAGGTGTTAAATTTGTGGGTGAAGTATTAAGAAGAAAAGCAGGTAAATCAGCTTAAAATATAAGATTATGTCATTAACAAAATCTGAAAGAAGACAGAGAATTAAATTCAGAATTAGAAAATCGGTTAGTGGTACTGCTGCAAGACCTAGACTTTCTGTTTTTAGAAGTAATAAAGAAATTTACGCTCAAATTATTGATGATGTAAATGGAGTTACTATCTTAGCTGCATCTTCTAGAGAAAAAGAAATAGGAAAAGGTACTAACGTTGAAGTAGCTGCTGCTGTTGGAAAACTAGTTGCAGAGAAAGCGTTAAAAGCTGGGATTGATACCATCACTTTTGATAGAGGTGGATATTTATATCACGGTCGTATTAAATCATTAGCAGAAGGCGCAAGAGCCGCTGGACTTAAATTCTAATATATTATGTCTAAATACAAAAATGTAGAATTGGTAAAACCTAGTGGTCTTGAGTTAAAAGATCGTCTAGTTAGTGTTAATCGTGTTACTAAAGTTACAAAAGGAGGTAGAGCTTTTGGTTTTTCTGCTATTGTAGTTGTAGGTGATGAAAATGGAGTAGTTGGTCACGGATTAGGAAAATCTAAAGACGTTTCTGAAGCAATTGCGAAAGCAGTAGAAGATGCTAAGAAAAACTTAGTTAGAATTCCTTTAAATGGACAATCTGTTCCTCACGAACAAAAAGGTAAATTTGGTGGTGCACGTGTATTCTTAATTCCAGCATCTCATGGTACTGGAGTTATTGCTGGTGGAGCTGTTCGTTCAGTTCTTGAGTCAGTAGGTATTCACGATGTATTGTCTAAATCTCAAGGATCATCAAATCCACATAACGTAGTAAAAGCAACTTTTGATGCTTTATTGCAAATGAGAAGCGCTCACACTGTTGCAAAACAAAGAGGGGTTTCTTTAGAGAAAGTTTTTAAAGGTTAATTCAAGGAAATTATGGCTAAATTATTAGTAAAACAAGTAAGAAGCAAAATCAACTGTCCTCTTTCTCAAAAGAGAGGGTTGGAGGCTTTAGGTCTACGCAAAATTGGACAAGTTGTGGAGCATGAGTCAAATCCTGCTATCCTTGGGATGATAAACAAAGTTAAACACTTAGTTTCTGTTGAAGAAGCTAAATAACAAATACTGTTATGAATTTAAGTAACTTACAACCTGCTGAAGGATCTACACACAATCAAAATAAAAGATTAGGTAGAGGAGAAGGTTCTGGAAAAGGTGGTACTGCTGCACGTGGACACAAAGGAGCAAAATCTCGTTCTGGTTATTCTAAAAAGATTGGTTTTGAAGGAGGACAAATGCCACTTCAAAGACGTGTACCTAAGTTTGGTTTCAAAAACATCAATCGTAAAGAATACGAAGGTGTTAATTTAGATACTCTTCAATTATTAGTTGATAACGGTGTAATTACTGATTCTGTTTCAATGGCAGATTTCGTAGCAAATCGTCTAGCTTCTAAAAATGAAATCGTTAAGATTTTAGGTAGAGGAGAATTGAAAGCAAAATTAAAAGTAACTGCCCACAAATTTACTGCTACTGCAAAAGCTGCTATTGAAGCTGCTGGTGGAGAAGCTGTAACTATATAACTTATCTATTAAGATGAAGAAATTTATTGAATCAATAAGTAATGTTTGGAAAATCGAAGAACTAAAGAATAGAATCTTAATTACTTTAGGATTACTTTTAGTATATCGTTTTGGAGCACACGTTACGCTTCCTGGAATTGACGCAACGCAATTGACTGGTTTAGCGGGACAAACTAAAAATGGTCTAGGATCTATTCTAGACATGTTCACCGGGGGTGCTTTCTCTAAAGCTTCAGTTTTTGCTTTAGGTATCATGCCTTATATTTCTGCGTCTATTGTTGTTCAGTTGATGGGAATTGCGATTCCATATTTACAAAAACTTCAAAATGATGGGGAAAGTGGTAGAAAAAAGATTAATCAAATCACTCGTTGGTTGACAATCGCTATCACATTGGTTCAAGGTCCAACTTATATCTATAATTTATACAGAACATTGCCTAGTAATGCATTTTTGCTAGGCTTTAATTCACCTGAATTTTTGTTCTCGTCTGTTATTATCTTAGTTACTGGTACAATTTTTGCTATGTGGCTTGGGGAAAAAATTACAGATAAAGGTATTGGAAATGGTATTTCATTGTTAATTATGGTTGGTATTTTAGCTCGTTTACCACAAGCTTTTATCCAAGAGTTTACAACTCGTGTTACCAATAACAATGGAGGTCCAATGTTATTAGTTATTGAAATTATTGTGTGGCTGTTAGTTATCATTTCTTGTGTATTGCTTACAATGGCGGTACGTAAAATCCCAGTACAGTATGCTCGTCGTACTACAACTGGAGATTACGAACAAGATTTGGCAGGAGGTAATAGACAATGGATTCCTCTAAAGCTTAATGCTTCTGGAGTTATGCCAATCATCTTTGCTCAGGCAATTATGTTTATCCCTGCAGCTGTGGCTGGATTGTCTAAATCAGATACATCACAATCTATTGTTGGTGCATTTAGTAATATGTTTGGTTTCTGGTATAATTTTGTTTTTGCAACTTTAATTATTGTATTTACATTCTTTTATACTGCAATCACCGTTCCTACTAACAAAATGGCTGATGATTTAAAAAGAAGCGGTGGTTTTATCCCAGGCGTACGTCCAGGAGCAGAAACTTCTGATTTCCTTGATAAAGTGATGTCTTTAATAACTTTCCCAGGATCTTTATTCCTTGCTTTGATTGCTGTGTTCCCAGCTATTGTTGTAAGTATTATGGATGTACAACAATCTTGGGCAATGTTTTTTGGAGGTACCTCATTAATAATTATGGTTGGTGTTGCAATAGATACTATTCAACAGATCAATTCATACTTGTTAAACAAACATTATGATGGTTTAATGAAGACTGGTAAAAATAGAAAAGCGGTAGCTTAATATATTTATGGCAAAACAATCAGCAATAGAACAAGACGGATCAATTATAGAAGCATTGTCAAATGCTATGTTCCGTGTAGAGTTAGAAAATGGACATATTGTAATTGCTCATATTTCTGGTAAAATGCGAATGCATTACATCAAATTATTACCTGGTGATAAAGTGAAACTAGAAATGAGTCCTTACGATTTGTCAAAAGCAAGAATTACTTATCGATATTAAAGGATATTCACTATGAAAGTTAGAGCATCAGTAAAAAAGAGAAGTGCCGAGTGCATTATCGTGCGTAGAAAAGGGAGACTGTACGTAATAAACAAAAAGAATCCTAGATTTAAACAAAGACAAGGATAATTATGGCAAGAATAGCAGGGGTAGATATCCCAAAAAACAAAAGAGGTGTTATTGCACTTACCTATATCTTCGGATTAGGAAAAAGTAGAGCTATTGAGATTTTAGAAAAAGCTCAAGTTAGCCAAGATAAAAAAGTTCAAGATTGGAATGATGATGAAATCGGAGCAATTCGTGAAGCTGTTTCATTTTACAAAATTGAAGGAGAATTACGTTCTGAAATTTCTTTAAACATTAAACGTTTAATGGATATTGGATGTTACAGAGGAATTCGTCACAGATCTGGTCTTCCATTAAGAGGACAAAGAACTAAAAACAACTCAAGAACAAGAAAAGGTAAAAGAAAAACTGTTGCTAACAAGAAAAAAGCAACTAAATAATAAGTAATATGGCTAAAGCAACTGCAAAAAAACGTAAAGTTATCGTTGAATCAACGGGTGAGGCTCATATTTCTGCCACTTTTAATAACATTATTATTTCTTTGACTAATAAGAAAGGTGAAGTTATCTCTTGGTCTTCAGCTGGTAAAATGGGTTTCAGAGGTTCTAAAAAGAACACTCCTTATGCAGCTCAAATGGCAGCAGAAGATTGCACTAAAGTAGCACTTGAGGCAGGACTTAAAAAAGTGAAGGTTTATGTAAAAGGACCAGGTAACGGACGTGAGTCTGCTATCCGTTCTATTCATAACGGTGGAATCGAAGTTACTGAAATTATTGATGTTACTCCAATGCCACACAACGGATGTCGTCCTCCAAAAAGACGTAGAGTTTAATTTTTTATTTTTATAGTATAATCAAGGTAGAACATAAATTATCGAAGGATTAGACCTGAATTCATAATTTCTACCTTAAAATTTTTTTTAAAATGGCAAGATATACTGGTCCTAAAACCAAAATCGCTCGTAAATTTGGCGAAGCAATCTTCGGAGATGATAAATCTTTCGAAAAAAGAAATTACCCACCTGGACAACACGGGATGGCTAAAAAAAGAGGAAAAAAATCTGAGTACGCTGTTCAGTTAATGGAAAAGCAAAAAGCTAAATATTCTTATGGAATTTTAGAAAAACAATTCAGAAATTTATTCGAAAAAGCATCAGCGACTAAAGGAGTAACTGGTGAAGTTCTATTACAATTATGCGAAGCAAGATTAGATAATGTTGTTTTTAGAATGGGAATTGCTCCATCTAGAAGAGGTGCGCGTCAAATCGTTTCTCACAGACACATTACTGTAAATGGAGAGGTAGTTAATATTCCTTCTTACCACCTTAAGCCTGGTGATAAAGTTGCAGTTCGTGAAAAATCTAAATCTTTAGAAGCTATCGAACGTTCTTTATCAAATTCAAGTCATGTTTATGAATGGATTACTTGGAACAATGATCTTAAAGAAGGAACTTTCGTTTCTGTACCTGCAAGACTTCAAATTCCAGAAAACATTAAAGAACAATTAATCGTAGAGTTGTACAACAAATAATAATTGACTTAGTCGAAATTTATGGCAATATTTAATTTTCAAAAGCCCGATAAAGTTATCATGATCGATTCAACCGATTTTGAAGGTAAATTTGAATTTAGACCTTTGGAACCTGGTTACGGATTGACAGTTGGTAATGCACTTAGAAGAGTTTTGCTTTCAGCATTAGAAGGTTATGCAATTACATCTGTTCGTATCGAAGGTGTAGATCATGAGTTTTCTACTATTTCAGGTGTTGTTGAAGATGTTACCGAAATTATCCTTAATCTAAAACAAGTACGTTTCAAACGTCAGATCGAAGATATCGATAATGAATCAGTTACTATTTCTGTTTCTGGTAAAGATCAATTAACAGCAGGTGATTTTCAGAAATTTATTTCAGGTTTCCAAGTTCTAAATCCAGACCTTGTTATCTGTAACTTAGATTCTAAAATCAAATTGAATTTCGATTTAACTATCGAAAAAGGTAGAGGATACGTGCCTGCTGAAGAGAACAAAAAACAGAATGCTGCAATTGGAACGATTTTTACAGATTCTATTTTTACTCCGGTAAAAAATGTAAAATATGCAATCGAAAATTTCCGTGTAGAGCAAAAAACAGATTACGAAAAATTAGTTTTTGAAATCAAAACTGATGGATCTATCAATCCTAAAGATGCTCTTACTGAAGCTGCTAAAGTTTTAATTCACCATTTCATGTTATTCTCTGACGAAAGAATTACACTTGAGGCTGACGAAATTGCACAAACAGAATCGTATGATGAAGAGTCATTGCATATGAGACAATTGCTTAAAACTAAGCTTGTTGATATGGATTTATCTGTGAGAGCATTAAATTGCTTGAAAGCGGCTGAAGTTGATACACTTGGTGATTTAGTATCGTTCAATAAAAATGACCTAATGAAATTCCGTAATTTTGGTAAAAAATCTTTAACTGAACTTGATGAACTTGTTGCAGTGAAGAATTTAACTTTCGGAATGGATTTAGCGAAATACAAATTAGATAAAGAATAATTTACTTCATATTTTGCTCTCCATGGTGGATTGTAGCAAGATGAAGATAAAAAAAACACGTCATGAGACACGGAAAAAAATTCAACCACTTAAGCAGACAGACTGGACATAGAAAAGCTATGTTAGCTAATATGGCTTGTTCTCTTATTGAGCACAAACGTATTAACACTACTGTTGCTAAAGCTAAAGCGCTTAAACAATTTGTTGAGCCTTTAATCACAAAATCAAAAGAGGATACGACTCACAATCGTCGTATTGTTTTTGCTTACTTACGTAACAAATACGCTGTAACTGATTTGTTCAGAGATGTTGCTGCTAAAGTAGGTGACCGTCCAGGTGGATACACACGTATCATTAAAGTTGGAAATCGTTTGGGAGATAACGCTGATATGGCGATGATCGAACTTGTTGACTTCAATGAACTTTACAACGGAGGTAAAAAAGAAGTTAAAAAAGCGAAAAGCCGTCGTGGTGGTAAAGCTAAAAAAGCTGAAACTGCTGCTCCTGAAGCCCCTGCTGCTGAATCAGAAACGACTACTGAAGCTTCTGAATAATTATGAAAGTAATCATTCTATAAAGATAAAGGATAAACTAATTTTTAGTTTATCCTTTTTTTTTGATTTTTTTTGAAACTGCAAAAATGTAACTTATTTAAAATGATAGGTTTTATTTTTACGAGTGAAAGTTTTAAAAAATCTTGGAAGGGCTATTTTAAAGAAGTAAATTTGCAAAATTCTAATTACACTTAAAACCTTGATTAGGTTTTATAACTTGATTAAAAAAACAATACAAATTAAATAATGAAATACACAACACGACAAAGCGCCATTTTATTACTAAGTGATGGAACAATTTTTCACGGAAAGTCTATCGGTATTAGCGGTAAAACTTTTGGTGAAGTTTGTTTTAATACTGGAATGACAGGATATCAAGAGATTTTTACAGATCCTTCGTATTTTGGTCAAATTATGGTTACTACTAATCCGCATATCGGGAATTACGGTATAAATGATTTAGAAGTTGAATCAGACAGCGTGAAAATTGCTGGTTTAGTTTGTAAAAACTTTAGTTTTAATTATTCTAGGGAAGGTGCTTCAGGAAGTCTGGAGGATTATTTTACAAAACAAAATCTTATTTGTATTTCTGATGTTGATACTCGCGCTCTTGTAAGTTACATTCGCGATAATGGTGCAATGAATGCTGTTATTTGTACAGATGGAACTTCAATTGAAGATCTTAAAAAAGAATTAGCAGATGTTCCAAATATGGAAGGTCTTGAGCTGGCATCAAAAGTGTCTACGAAAGAACCTTATTTTGTTGGAGATGAAAATGCTACATATAAAATCTCAGCGCTTGATTTGGGGATTAAAAAGAATATTCTAAGAAACTTTGCAAAGAGAGATTGTTATATTAAGGTTTTTCCTTATGACACAACTTATGAAGAATTAAGCGCATTTAATCCAGATGGTTATTTCTTGTCGAATGGACCTGGTGACCCAGATCCGTTACATGGAGTAATAGATGTTGCTAAAAAAATCATTGCAGATGATAAGCCTTTGTTTGGAATTTGTTTAGGACATCAGATTATTGCCTTAGCAAATGGGGTTCAGACTTACAAAATGTTTGGTGGACACCGAGGTATTAATCATCCTGTAAAAAATCTTCTTACTGGTAAAGGAGAGATTACTTCTCAAAATCATGGATTTGCTGTAAAAAGAGAAGCTTTAGAAGGTCATCCAGAATTAGAGCTTACACATATACACCTAAATGATGATACTGTTGCTGGAATGAGAATGAAAAATAAGAATTGTTTTTCAGTCCAATATCACCCAGAAGCTAGTCCAGGACCACATGATTCTTCTTATTTATTTGATCAATTTGTGGAGAATATTAAAACTAGCAAAGTCTAAAACGATGTAGTTAATAAATAAACGGGTTTAATGAGTAAAGCTCGTTTATAGTATTAAATATTTTTATAATTTCGAAAAAAAAATATAATTTATTAATAAAAAACAAAAATAATGAGTATTATAATTAAAGTTCACGCAAGACAAATTCTTGATTCTAGAGGTAATCCTACTATTGAAGTTGATGTAGTAACTGAAAATGGAGTTTTAGGTAGAGCTGCTGTTCCATCTGGAGCATCAACTGGAGAGCACGAAGCTGTTGAATTACGTGATGGAGGTAAAGCTTATCTGGGTAAAGGTGTTTTGAATGCAGTGAATAATGTAAATACTATTATTGCTGAAGAATTAGTTGGAACTTCTGTTTTCGAACAAAACACAATTGACCAATTAATGATTGATTTAGATGGTACTCCAAACAAATCTAAATTAGGTGCAAACGCTATTTTAGGTGTTTCTTTAGCTGCTGCAAAAGCTGCTGCTAACGAGCTTGGATTGCCGTTATACAGATACGTAGGTGGTGTTTCTGCTAATACATTACCAGTTCCAATGATGAACATCATCAACGGAGGTTCTCACTCTGATGCGCCGATCGCATTCCAAGAGTTTATGATTTTCCCAGTAAAAGCAACTTCTTTTACACATGCTATGCAAATGGGAACTGAAATTTTCCACAACTTGAAAAAAGTACTACACGACAGAGGTTTAAGTACTGCAGTAGGTGACGAAGGAGGTTTTGCTCCAAATTTGGCTGGAGGAACTGAAGACGCTTTAGATACTATTAAACTTGCAGTTGAAAAAGCAGGATATTCTTTCGGTGACGAAATTATGATTGCTCTTGATTGTGCTGCTTCTGAGTTTTATGTAAATGGTAAATACGATTACACTAAATTTGAAGGTGAAACTGGAAAAATCAGAACTTCTGCTGAACAAGCTGAATACTTAGCTGAACTTGCGGCTAAATATCCAATTATCTCTATCGAAGACGGTATGTACGAAGATGACTGGGATGGATGGAAAGCTTTAACTGAAAAGATTGGAGATAAAGTACAGTTAGTAGGTGATGATTTATTCGTTACTAATGTTGCTCGTTTATCAACTGGTATTGAAAAAGGAATTGCAAACTCAATTTTAGTAAAAGTAAACCAAATTGGTACTTTAACTGAAACAATTGCTGCTGTAAACATGGCGAAAAACGCTGGATATACATCTGTAATGTCTCACCGTTCTGGAGAAACTGAAGATAATACAATTGCAGACTTAGCGGTAGCTTTAAACTGTGGTCAAATTAAAACAGGTTCTGCTTCTCGTTCAGATCGTATGGCTAAATACAACCAATTATTGAGAATTGAAGAAGAACTAGGAAGTACAGCTTATTTCCCTGGTTTAAATGCTTTTAAAATCAAATAATTCTGCAAATTATATATTGGAAAAAACCATCCGCCGCGGCGGATGGTTTTTTTTTGGACTTTTAACAAATTCATAGCAGTATTCTTTTTTTAATTAGTCTTAAATTCATTAGATTTGATAAATTATTATTTAAAGAATTATTTCCAGTATATTATGTCAAAAATAGCTACATTAGAAATAGATGGTAAAAAGGTTGAGCTTCCAGTAATCACAGGGAGTGAAAACGAATCAGCTATCGATATTAACAAATTACGTGATTTAACAGGTTATATTACACTAGATCCAGGTTATAAGAATTCAGGATCTTGTACAAGTGAAATCACTTTCCTAGATGGAGAAGAAGGAATTTTACGTTACAGAGGATATTCTATCGAAGATCTTGCTGAAAAGGCAAGCTTCCTAGAAGTTTCATATCTTTTGATTTTTGGTGAATTACCTACTGCTGCACAATTAGAAGATTTTGAAAATGGTATTAAAAAACATTCTTTGGTAAACGAAGAAATGAAAAATATTATTGACGGCTTCCCTAAAACAGCTCATCCAATGGGAGTGTTATCTGCTTTAACAAGCGCTTTAACAGCTTTTAATCCTAAAGCGGTTAACGTTGATAACGAAAAAGAAATGTACGAAGCTATTTGTAAAACAATGGCAAAATTTTTAGTGATCGCCACATGGACTTATAGAAAATCTATGGGTTATCCTTTAAATTACTATGATAACACAAAAGGATATGTAGAAAGCTTCATGCAATTAATGTTTAAATTGCCTACAGGACCTTACACTGCAAATCCAGTAATCGTAAATGCTTTAGATAAGTTATTTATTCTACATGCTGATCACGAACAAAACTGTTCTACTTCTACAGTTAGAATGGTAGGTTCTTCTCATGCTGGTTTATTTGCTTCAGTTTCTGCAGGGGTTTCTGCTTTATGGGGGCCACTTCACGGTGGAGCAAACCAAGCTGTGCTTGAAATGTTAGAAGAAATAAACAAAGATGGTGGAGATACAGATAAGTTTTTAGCGAAAGCGAAAGATAAAAATGATCCTTTCCGTTTAATGGGATTCGGACATAGAGTTTACAAAAACTTTGATCCAAGAGCTAAAATCATCAAAAAAGCAGCGACAGAAGTATTAGAAACTTTAGGTGTTGAAGATCCGATTTTAGATATTGCTAGAAAATTAGAAAAAGCGGCTCTTGAAGATGAATACTTCAAGTCAAGAAACTTATATCCAAACGTTGACTTCTATTCTGGAATTATCTACAGAGCTTTAGGAATTCCAACAGATATGTTTACTGTTATGTTTGCAATTGGAAGACTACCAGGCTGGATTGCGCAATGGAAAGAAATGCGTGAAAATAAAGAGCCAATCGGAAGACCAAGACAAATTTATACAGGGCATCCTTTAAGAGAATTTAAGTCTAATAAATAAAAAACGAAAGCTTCACTTTACTGTGAAGCTTTTTTTATATTTGCTCAAAATATAATAAAGTTATGTTGCAATTAAATGTAAAGAACGAAACGTCTCGGCTTCGTGCTGTAGTTCTGGGTTCTGCTGTTCATAATGGTCCAACTCCAACTATAGAAGAGGCTTATGACCCTAAATCATTGGAACATATTAAGGCAGGAACTTATCCTGTAGAAAAAGATATGGTTGCTGAAATGGAGGCTTTTAATGCTGTTTTTCAGAAATATGATGTAACTGTTTATCGTCCAGAAATGATTGAAAATTACAATCAAATTTTTGCTCGTGATATTGGATTTGTAATTGACGATGTTTTTGTAAAATCTAATATTCTGCCAGATAGAGAACGCGAATTGGATGCTATTCAATATGTAATTGATCAGATTGATCCGTTAAAAGTAGTTCGTCCTCCAGAAGAAGTTCATATAGAAGGTGGAGATGTTATGCTTTGGAATGATCATATTTTTATAGGAACTTATAAGGGAAGCGATTATAAAGATTACATTACCGCAAGAACCAATATGCATGGTGTAAATTATATTAAATCTCTGTTCCCTAATAAGATTGTAAAGGAATTTGATTTAGTAAAATCAAAATTAGAAGCAAGAGATAATGCATTGCATTTAGACTGCTGTTTTCAGCCAGTAGGAAAAGATAAAGGGATAATCTATAAAAGAGGTTTTAGAGAAGAAGCAGATTATCTTTATCTAGTGAAGCTTTTCGGAAAAGAAAATCTATTTCATATTGAGAGAAACGAAATGTATAATATGTTCTCAAACGTATTTTCGATCGATGAAAATATAGTGGTTTCGGAGAAGAATTTTACGAGATTGAACAACTGGCTTCGTGAAAATGGCTTTACTGTTGAAGAAATTCCGTATGCCGAAATTTCAAAACAAGAAGGTCTGTTGAGATGTTCAACTTTGCCATTAATTAGGGATTAAATAATTGTTTCAAGTTTCAGGTTTCAAGTTTTTCCAGAATTTGACATTGAAATTTAAAACAAAAAAATATAAAAAATGAAACAAACTACTAATGCTATCGTGATGATTCGCCCAGTTGCGTTCAGAATGAATGAACAGACGGCAGTGAATAATTATTACCAGAAAGTATTGAATGGACTTTTGCCAGATACTGTTAATGCTAAAGCGCAGCAGGAATTTGATGCTTTTGTAGAAAAGCTAAGAGCGGTTGGTGTTGATGTAACTGTTATTGATGACAATTTAGAGACTGATACTCCAGATAGTGTTTTTCCAAACAATTGGGTTTCATTTCATGAAAATGGAGATGTAGCTCTTTATCCAATGTTTGCTGAAAATCGTCGTCAAGAACGTCGAGAAGATATTTTAGATACTTTGGAAGAAAAAGGATTTGAAATTTCTAATATCATGGATTATACTTCTGCAGAAGAAGATGGTATTTTCTTAGAAGGGACTGGAAGCTTGTTATTGGATCGTTCAAACGGAAAAGCGTATTGCGCATTATCTCCAAGAGCCGATGAAGAATTGTTTATAGAATTCTGTGAAGATTTTGACTATGCTCCTGTAATTTTTGAAGCTTTTCAAACTGTTGATGGTGAGCGTAAACTGATTTATCACACTAACGTGATGATGTGTTTGGGCGAAACTTTTGCAGTTATTTGCGCAGATTCTATTGATGATAAAAAAGAACGCAAAATGGTTTTGGATAATCTAAAAGAAGATAAGAAAGAGATTATTTTAATTACAGAAGATCAGGTAAATAATTTTGCTGGAAATATGCTTGAAGTTCGTGGGAAAGATGATAAGAGATATATTGTAATGAGTGCTTCTGCACATCAAAGCTTGACTCTAAAACAAATTGCCCAATTAGAAAATCATGCAGAAATTTTAAGTTCAAGTTTAGATACAATCGAAGCTTGTGGAGGAGGAAGCGCCAGATGTATGATGGCAGAAGTTTTCTTGCCAAGAAGTTAAAAGAAAATATTTAGTAAAAAAGAAAGGGATAAAAGTCATTAAGATTTTATCCCTTTCTTTTTTAGAATATGATTTGAGCTAGAAATTTCCTTTAATAATATTAACGATGGCACTTACAATGTATTGAATGCCGATAGAAATAACTATAAAACCAACAATTCTTGAAATAGCAACAATTCCTGATGCTCCTAAAATTCTAGCTAAATAATGTGCACTTTTTAAAATAGCAAAAATAGCTACAGCAATAGCAAAAATGGCTAATGACGAAATTATGATTTCGTTTATTTGATGATGTTCCTGATAAAAAGCGATTAAAAGAGACATTGATCCAGGGCCTGCAAGCATTGGTATTGCTAATGGTGTAAGTGCAATATCATTTCTGTGTTGTGCCTCATTTTCAATTTTTTTGTTGATCCCTCGTTTTTTATTGAATTTACCAGAGAGTAAAGAAAATCCAGAGTTAACAATTACAATTCCGCCAGCTATTCTTAGGGCGTCTATACTAATGCCGAAAAAAGTTAGAACATATTGGCCAATAAAATAAGAAACCAATAATATAATAAAAACATTAATAGCAGTCCAAAGAGAAATTCTAGATCTTTCTTTTTGAGAATCATGTTGTGTTAATCCGACGAAAATGGGTACTGTTCCTATTGGATTTAATACCGAAAACAATGCGGCAAATAGATAAATGAATAATTCCATATGATATTGGTTAGTGGAGTAAATGTAGTTATTTTTTGATGCTTTTGCATGAAAATATGTTATGATTATGTTTTTATTGGTTATCGATTCTGAATCAAAGATGTAGGACTTAATCATTCTTTTTTGATTACTTTTGCAGTCTAAATAAAAACTATGAAAAGTAAAAAAACATTAGTTATAGGAGCATCTACAAATCCAGAACGTTACTCTTTTAGAGCTGTTAATATGTTGGTTGGTAAAGGGCATTCAGTATTAGCAATTGGACAAAAAGCAGGAGAGGTTGCAGGAGTGAAAATTCAGACTAAGGCAATGCCAGTTAAAAATATCGATACCATTACTTTGTATCTAAATCCTGTTCGTCAAAGAGATTATTATAATTATATTATAGAATCGCATCCTAAACGTGTAATTTTTAATCCAGGAACAGAAAACCCAGAATTCTATCAATTGTTAGAGTCTAATAGTATTGATGTAGAAGTTGCTTGCACCTTAGTTTTGTTAGCTACAAATCAATATTAAACTTTTTAAATATCTTAGAAATAGGTTTTTGAAAAATGCATTTATTTTGGATAGAAAAGAAAGGGGTTTCGTAATAATTTTTAAATATCGTTAAGGCTTGAATTTAATGGCTGTAGTGTAGGCTAAACCATTAAAAGTATTACATTTGTCGTCATGGAATTTTCATCAAAATTAATTGAAAAAGCAGTAAACGAAATGTCGCAATTGCCAGGTATTGGTAAACGTACAGCACTTCGATTGGTTCTTCATTTGTTAAAACAACCAAAGGAACAAACGGCCTTTTTATCGCAAGCATTATTAAATATGCGAGAGGATATTAAATTTTGTGAAAGCTGCCATAATATTTCTGATACTAAAATTTGTGAAATTTGCGCTAATCCAATTAGAAATCACCAGACAATATGTATTGTCGAAGATATTAGAGATGTGATGGCAATAGAAAATACTGGACAGTTTAAAGGAATATATCATGTCCTTGGCGGAAAAATTTCTCCAATTGAAGGAGTTGGCCCCAATCAGTTGAATATTTCTAGTTTGGTGACAAAAGTAAAATCTGGAAATGTAGCGGAGATTATTTTTGCATTAAGCTCAACTATGGAAGGAGATACAACCAATTTTTACATCTATAAGCAAATTGCAGATTCTGATATTATAATTTCAACAATCGCGAGAGGAATATCGGTTGGAGACGAATTAGAATATGCAGACGAAATTACATTAGGAAGAAGTATTTTACATCGCGTACCTTTTGAAAAAACATTTAAAAACAATTAACTAAACCCCAAATAGCAAGTAGTTTTCTTGATAGTAACGGAAAAAATATTTGCGATAAAATTGAACGAATGACAAAAAAAAGTTTTTTTCTATTCTTATTAATCTCAACATTATTTACCTCATGTATTCCGATTAAAGATTTGGTTTATCTTCAGGATAAAAATGATTCTGTAGAACAGACAGCAATTGCTGCAGTCGAATCAAAACCATATAGATTACAAGTCAATGATGTTTTAAGTATTAATATAAAAGCAATTGATTCTAAGCTAGTTTCTATTTTTAATACTACAGAAAATCAATCTAGTCAAACTAAGTCTGAAGCAGGGTTATACTTTGACGGTTTTACAGTTGATGACCATGGAAATATTAGAATGCCAATTCTCGGAGAAGTAAATGTGATTGGTTATACTCTTGAAGAAGTTCGCGTAAAAATTGAAAAGAAATTACTAGAAGAATATTTTAAAAGTGAGGCTAATATTTTTGTCACTGTTAAATTGGCAGGTTTTAGATATACCATTAACGGAGAAGTTGGAAATACAGGAACAAAAACATTGTTTAAAGAGAATGTAACTATTTTGGAGGCTGTTGCAAATGCAGGTGATATTACTACTGTGGGCAATAGAAAAGAAGTAACAGTAATTCGTCAGACTCCAACAGGTGTGCAAATGCATAATATTGACCTTACTGATGTGAATGTAATGAAATCACCTTATTATTATTTACAGCCGAATGATTATATTTATGTAAAACCATTGAGACAAAAAACTTGGGGAACCGGTCAAACAGGAATACAATCTATTGGAACAATCATTACATTGTTATCTTTAGCTACAACAGTTTACCTAATTATAAAATAAAATAGATTTTTAAAATGTTAGACATTAAAGATTTTGCCATTTTTGAAAATCATTCTCATTTTGATTTTAAAGGATTTCTGTTGAAAATTGCTAGCTACTGGAAATGGTTTCTGGCAAGTTTGATTATTGCATTCACGATTGCTTATCAGGTAAATATTCGTAAAGAAAAAATTTACGGAATGCAGACCATGATTTCTATTAAAGAAGAAAGCAATCCCTTTTTTACTTCAAATACCAGTTTAGTTTTTAATTGGGGAGGAATCTCTGATCAAGTAAATGGAATTTCTACAATTCTTCAGTCAAGATCCCATAATGAATTGGTTGTAGATAAGCTTCAGTTTTATATTGACTATTTAGAGCAAGGAAAATACAATTTAATAGACTCTTACGGTGCTGTTCCATTTTATATCGATATTGATAAGACAAAAGGGCAGATTGTAAATTCATTAATTAATATAAAGTTTTTAAATGAAAACGAATATCAAATTCAGATTCCATTTGAAAGCAACTCCGTTTCATTGATTACATATAGCAATAATTCTTATAGCAATACTTCTGTACAGCCTGTAACCTTCATAAAAAAATACAAAGTTGGGGAAACCGTAAATCTCCCGTTTTTGAATTGGAAGCTACAAATCAATGATAATCCAGGTTTTTACAAGGGTAAAGAATATTTTGTCAGATTTAATGATTTTGACGGGACGGTATCTCGATATAAAGGGATAAATGTAGACTCTGGTAAAAGCGGTGGGTCACTGTTGACTTTGTCAATGCAGGGAACAAATAAAACCAGAATGGTGGATTATTTGAATTCTACTGTAAAAATGCTTATCAAAATTCAGCTCGATGGCAAAAATCAATTTGCCACAAATACTATTAGGTTTATTGATAGTACTCTTGTGGCAATGGAATCTCAGCTTAAGCAGACTGGTAACGAACTAAAATCTTTTCAAAAGGATAAAAATATTTATGAAATAGAAGACGGCGGTTCCAGAGTTTCAGATAAAATAATGGATTTTGATGTTCAAAAGGATCAGTTAACGAGAAAAATAGCTTATTACAATTCGTTAAAAACATATTTAAACGGCAGTGTCGATTATTCGAGATTGCCTGCTCCTTCTGTTGCGGGAATTGAAGATCCAAATATAATAGCGAATGTTTCTAAACTTATTGCACTTTCTACTCAAAGATCAGAAATGGCTTATGCTGTAAAAAGTGAAAAAATATTTAAAGATTTTGATAATCAAATGGCGGCAGTAAAAAATGTTCTCCAAGAGAATATTGTTACGGCAAAAGCTTCTTTGTTATATGACTTATCTTTGATAAACGCAAAAATTGGTCAAGCTGAAAGTACAGTAAAAAGACTTCCGGCTGAACAGCAAGAGTTATTGAAAATCAAAAGGAAATATGATTTAAATGATAACATCTATACAGAATTTCTTCAAAAAAGAAATGAAGCAGAAATTGTCAGAGCGTCTAACTTGTCAGACATTCATTTTATTGATCCAGCAAAAGATATTGGAGGAGGTTTGATAGGTCCTAAGACTTCTGTAAATTATGTAATGGCTTTATTTTTAGGAATTTTAATTCCTTTACTGTTTGTCCTGGTGATTTTTTTCATTAATAATTCAATTCAGAATACTGAGGATATTAGCAAATTGACTCAAATTCCGTTGCTTGGTGTAATTGGGGTTAATAAGGATTCTGGAAGTTTAGCAGTTTTTGACAAACCAAAATCAGCACTTTCAGAAGCTTTTAGGGGCATTCGTTCTTCTCTTCAGTTCTTGTATAAAAAGCAGCAAGTCAACGGATCAAAAACATTAATGATTACTTCTTCAATTAGTGGTGAAGGAAAGACATTTTGTTCTATAAATATTGCTACAGTTTTTGCTTTAAGCGAAAAGAAAACAGTAATTGTTGGTCTAGACTTACGGAAGCCTAGATTAGCAGATGAATTTCAAATAAAATCACCTTTGGGTGTTGTCAATTATTTAATAAAACAAAATAGTTTAGAAGAAATTACTAATTCCACACAAGTGCCGAATTTGGATGTAATTCTTTCTGGACCAATTCCGCCAAATCCTTCAGAATTAATTTTAAGTGATGGAATGAAGGAATTGATTGATGAATTAAAATTGAAATATGATTATATAGTTTTAGATACTCCTCCTGTTGGTTTAGTGGCAGATTCACTAGAGTTAGTTCAATTTGCAGATGTGACATTGTATATCGTAAGGCAAAATTATACTAAGAAAGATATGATAACGTTGTTGAATACTAGACTGAAACGAGGCGAGTTAAGCAATGTGAGTATTGTATTGAATGGTTATGAAAATAAAGCTAAATATGGTACTGGTTACGGTTATGGTTACGGCTATGGAGCTTATTCGAATGGTTACCACGAAGAAGAAGTCAAAGTTGGATTTTGGAAAACATTCATGAATCGAATTAGAAAAAGCTAAAAGTTGGATAAATGGAAAATAAAACAAAAGATACTATTTTAATTACGGGAGGAGCTGGATTTATAGGTTCAAATTTGACCGAGTATTTTTTAGGTTTAGGCTATAAAGTTGTCTGTTTGGATAATTTTTCCACAGGGCATCGTCATAATTTGAAAAATTTTTTAAGCAATCCTGATTTTAAGTTAATTGAAGGTGATATTCGAAATTTAGCTGATTGTAATTTAGCAGTAGATGGAGCAGATTATGTTTTACATCAAGCTGCTTTAGGTTCTGTTCCAAGGTCAATAAAAGACCCAATAACGACCAATGAAGTAAATGTTTCTGGATTTTTAAATATGCTTACAGCAGCTCGTGATGCTAAAATAAAACGATTTGTATATGCTGCTAGCTCTTCAACCTATGGAGATTCTCAAGGACTGCCAAAAGTAGAAGATGTTATAGGAAAACCATTGTCTCCTTATGCCATTACTAAGTATGTAAATGAGCTGTATGCGGAAATTTTTAGTAAAACCTATGGTTTAGAAACAATTGGCCTTCGTTATTTTAATGTTTTTGGAAGAAAACAAGACCCTAACGGAGCGTATGCTGCAGTAATACCAAAATTTGTAAAACAGTTTATGAATCATCAAAGTCCTGTGATTAATGGAGATGGAAATTACTCTCGTGATTTTACTTATATCGATAATGTTATTCAGATGAATGAATTGGCAATGACTTCTAAAAATCCAGAAGCCATTAATTCAGTTTACAATACTGCATTTGGTGATAGAAATACATTAAATGATTTGGTTAAATATTTAAAAGAATATTTATCAGAGTTTGATCCGAAAATAAAGGATGTTCAGGTTATTTATGGAGAAAACAGAGCAGGAGATATTCCGCATTCATTGGCGAGCATTGAAAAAGCAAAAAAGATATTAGGGTATAATCCAAAATATTCTTTGCAAGATGGATTGAAAGAAGCTGTGGGATGGTATTGGAATAATTTAAAATAAACAGATCAAGATAAAATAGATCAAATGAAAATTACAAAAATTTGCTGCATTGGTGCAGGATATGTTGGTGGGCCAACTATGGCGGTTATAGCTCAAAAATGTCCACACATTCAAGTTACAGTTGTTGATTTAAACGAACAAAGAATAGCGGATTGGAATGATCCAAATCCTGAAAATATTCCAATATATGAGCCAGGTCTCTCTGAAATTGTAGCGGAGGCTAGAGGTAGAAATCTATTTTTTTCTACAGATGTTGATAAGGCAATAGATGATGCACAAATGATATTTATCTCGGTAAATACGCCAACCAAAACTTATGGTAAAGGCAAAGGAATGGCTGCAGATTTAAAATATATTGAGTTATGCGCAAGGCAAATAGCAAGAGTAGCAAAACAAAATAAAATAGTTGTAGAGAAATCAACCTTGCCAGTTAGAACTGCCGAAGCTATTAAAAGTATATTAGATAATACAGGAAACGGTGTTCAGTTTCAAATTTTGTCTAATCCAGAATTTTTAGCAGAAGGTACTGCTGTTACAGATTTGTTAAATCCAGATCGAATTTTAATCGGAGGAGATACTACTCCTGATGGTGAGGAAGCGATTAATGCTTTGGTAGACGTTTATGCAAATTGGGTAAGCAAAGAAAAGATTTTAACAACAAATGTTTGGTCGTCAGAGTTGTCTAAATTGACTGCAAATGCATTTTTAGCGCAACGAATTTCATCTATTAATGCGATGTCTGAATTATGTGAAAAAACTGGTGCAGATGTCAATGAAGTGGCGAGGGCAATAGGAATGGATAGCAGAATCGGTCCTAAATTCTTAAAAGCTTCTGTTGGATTTGGTGGTTCTTGCTTTCAAAAAGATATTCTGAATTTAGTTTATATAGCAAAATCATATGGATTAAATGAAGTTGCCGATTATTGGGAACAAGTCATTATTATGAACGATCATCAAAAAAGAAGATTCTCAAATAAAATCGTTCAAACATTATACAATACAGTAGCCGATAAAAAAATTACTTTTTTAGGCTGGGCTTTTAAAAAAGATACAAACGATACAAGAGAATCTGCCGCGATTTATGTGGCTGACGACTTAATAAATGAGCAAGCCAATATTTCTGTTTACGATCCAAAAGTTTCTGAAAATAAGATGTTAAACGATCTTAACTATTTAGAAACAAGAGCAAATGAAGAAAACGTAAAAGCGTTGAATGTCTTTGATAATGCTTATGAGGCTTGTAAGGATGCTCATGCAATTGCAATCTTAACAGAATGGGATGAATTTACTACTTATGACTGGAAAAAGATTTACGATTCTATGCATAAGCCCGCTTTTGTTTTTGACGGAAGAAACATTTTAAATGCTAAAGAATTAGAATCAATCGGTTTTGTTTACAATGGGATAGGTTCGTAAGTTTGTATGATGGTGAAGTAAAAAGATGTGAAAATGTGAAGTAGTAAGGTTTGCTTCGTTATAAATAAAATGATGAATTGGTACGTAGTTTATACAAAACCTAAATGGGAGAAAAAAGTTGCAGACAAACTCAATCAATTAGGAATTGAATGTTATTGTCCAGTTATTATTCAGGTTAAACAATGGTCTGATAGAAAGAAAAAGATCGAAGTGCCACTTTTTAATTCTTATGTTTTTGTTCAGTTGGAAGATTCAGAAAGGAATTTAGTTTTTCAAGTTGCTGGAGTGGTTAGATATTTGTTTTGGTTAGGGAGGCCCGCAATTGTAAAAGATCAGGAAATCGAAGCGGTAAAAAATAGTCTTAAAGCAACAAATATTAGTGACGTGACTGTTTCCGCGCTTCAAGTAGGAGATAAAATCAAATTAGAGTCAGGTGCGTTTATTAATCAAAATGCCATTGTTCAAGAAGTTTCTAATAATTATTATACTTTAATCTTGGAAACTTTAGGATGTGTTCTAAAAATAAAATATAAATAACAACGTTATCAAATAAAAATTAACAGAAGAGAAGTCTTTTTTAGATTTTTTCTTCTGTTTTTTTATGAAGGAATTATTTACAGCCTGATTAATAATAGATTGTGGTTAAGTGCATTTTATTTAACAATTTGTTGGTGAGTATTACGGGAAACCGTATTGAATAACTAGACTTATTATACTATATTTGCGCGAAAATGATTAATTTAGGCATCTGAGTCAGATATTGTGACTTGGAATGGCGAAGCCGTGAATTTTTGATAGCCTAAAGAAATAAAGAAAATGGAATTAGATAAAAATATTAAAATTGCAGTTATTGGCTTAGGGTATGTAGGATTACCATTAGCTCGATTATTTGCAACAAAATATTCAGTAATTGGTTTTGATATAAATGAATCTAGAGTCAATTCTTTGAAATCGGGAACCGATACAACTTTAGAGGTTGAAGATGATGTTTTACAAAAAGTATTAATTACGAATCCTGATGAAGAAGCAGGTCTATATTGTACGACTTCGATAGATGATATTCAGAATTGCAATTATTATATAGTTACTGTACCTACTCCAGTTGATAAAAATAATAGGCCGGATTTAACTCCTCTTTATAAATCTAGCGAAACTGTTGGTAAAGTTCTAAAAAAAGGAGATATCGTTATTTATGAATCAACTGTTTATCCTGGAGTAACAGAAGAGCAATGTGTGCCAGTTCTTGAGCAGGTTTCTGGATTAAAATTTAATGAAGACTTTTTTGCAGGATATTCGCCAGAAAGAATAAATCCAGGAGATAAGGAACATACAGTTGAAAAAATTCTGAAAGTTACTTCTGGGTCAACGCCGGAAATTGGGTTAAAAGTTGATGCTTTATATAAGTCTGTAATTACTGCTGGAACTCATTTAGCACCAACTATAAAAGTTGCAGAAGCAGCTAAGGTTATTGAAAATTCTCAGAGAGATATTAATATCGCTTTTGTTAATGAATTGGCGAAGATTTTCAATCTAATGAATATTGATACGCAAGAAGTCTTGACAGCGGCGGCAACAAAATGGAATTTTTTGCCGTTTAAACCAGGTCTTGTTGGTGGGCATTGCATTGGTGTAGATCCTTACTATTTAGCACAAAGAGCGCAAGAATTTGGATATCATCCTGAAATTATATTAGCAGGAAGACGTCTAAACGACAGTATGGGAGAATATGTCGCTTCGCAAATAGTAAAGTTAATGATCAAAAGAGGTATTTCTGTTAATGGAGCAGAATTGTTAATGCTAGGCATTACATTCAAAGAGAATTGTCCAGATGTTCGAAACACTAAGATAGTCGATGTTGTTAAAGCATTAAAAGATTATGGAATTGTAGTAACAATATTTGATCCACTAGCAGATGTGCAGGATGTAAAAAAAGAATATAATTTAGTAACATTAGACTCTGTTCCTGATAATAAATTTGATGCTATTGTTCTAGGAGTTTCGCATGCGGAGTTTTTAGAATTAGATTTTTCAAATTTGCAGAAAGAAAAAAGTTTAATTTATGACGTAAAAGGAGTCTTAGGATCTTTAGCTGACAATAGGCTGTAGATTTTAGCTTCTTTTTTTTATTTATAATATATGAATTCAGATAAAACTATTACGCATGTTATCCTTACTGGAGGAGTTGGAAGTCGTTTGTGGCCATTGTCTCGTAAAAGTAGACCAAAACAATATCTTGAAATATTTGATGGAAAGTCTTTGTTTGAAATGACAGTTGAACGCAACAGTCATTTGGCAAACAAAGTAATGGTGGTTGGAAATATTGATAATCATCAATTAAGTGGGAAAGTAATGGAAAAAACGAGTACTTCTTATATAAATATTATTGAGGCAACACCTAGAAATACTGCTGCAGCAATTGCTTTCGCCGCATTTGCATCTGAACCTGATGACATTTTAATAATCACTCCTTCAGATCATATTATAGATCAGATGGAGAATTATAATCAAGCTATAAGCGAGGCAGTAAAAAAAGCTAATGATGGATTTATTGTAACATTTGGTGTTATTCCAACTAAACCGGAAACCGGATACGGATATATTGAAGCAGAAGATGACAATGTAATTTCTTTCCGTGAAAAGCCAAATGAAACTACAGCAAAAGAATTTATAGCAAAAGGCAATTTCTTATGGAATAGTGGAATGTTTTGCTTTAAAGCAAGTGTTCTTTTAGAAGAGTTGAAAAAATTTCAACCTGATGTATATGAAAAGGCAAAAAAAGTTTGGGAAACAAGAAAAGCAGACTTTTTAGATTTAGATTTATCTATGGAGATTCCTTCTATAAGTATTGACTATGCGGTAATGGAACGTAGCAAAAAAATTAAAGTTGTTCCTGCTTCGTTCTCGTGGTCAGATCTAGGATCGTTTGAATCAGTATATGATTATTTATTCTCAAAAGGACACTCGACAGATTCAGATGGTAATATGGTTATTGGATGTGATAAGCATACAACTTTTTTAGGTTTGAAAAACACTATTTTTGTTTATACTGAAACTGCCAATCTAATTTTGCAAAAAGAAAATTCGCAAGATGTAAAAGATATATATAACGAGTTGGAAAAACAAAATTCAGATTTATTAAATTAATAAAAGCATTTAAAAAATGAAAAAAATTCTAATAACTGGCGGAGCTGGTTTTATTGGTTCACATGTAGTAAGACGTTTTGTAAATAAATATCCAGAATATCAAGTTTTTAATTTAGATGCTTTGACATATGCTGGAAATCTTGAGAATATAAAAGATATTGAGAATAAAGAGAATTACATTTTTGTTAAGGGTGATATTGTTGATGAGAATTTTATAAATGAACTTTTCGAGCTTCATAAATTTGATGGGGTTCTACATTTAGCGGCAGAGTCACATGTCGATCGCTCTATTGAAGACCCACTTGCATTTGTTAAAACCAATGTTATTGGAACAATGAATTTATTAAATGCAGCTAAGAATCAATGGAAAGGTAATTTTGAAGGTAAAAGATTTTATCATATAAGTACTGATGAAGTCTATGGCTCATTAGGAGCAACAGGATTGTTTACTGAAGAAACTCCTTATGATCCAAATTCTCCATATTCGGCTTCAAAAGCCAGTTCAGATCATTTTGTCAGGGCTTATGGTGAAACTTATGGGCTTCCATATGTTTTAACTAATTGTTCAAACAATTATGGATCATATCATTTTCCTGAAAAACTAATTCCTCTTTTTATTAATAATATTATAAATAACAAATCTCTTCCAGTATATGGCGACGGTAATTATACTAGAGATTGGCTGTTTGTAGAAGATCACGCGATAGCAATTGATTTAGTTTTTCATGAAGGAAAGAATCACGAAACCTATAATATCGGTGGATTTAATGAATGGAAAAATATAGATCTGGTTAAGTTGTTATGTAAAATAATGGATGGAAAATTAGAAAGAGAGGCAGGTACTTCTGAAAAACTAATTACCTATGTTAAAGACAGGCCAGGTCACGATCTGCGTTACGCCATAGATGCTTCAAAAATTAACAAAGAACTTGGATGGAAACCTTCAGTCACTTTTGAAGAAGGATTAGAAAAAACTATCAATTGGTATCTAAATAATCAAGAGTGGCTTAAAAATGTTACTTCAGGAGCTTACAAAGATTATTATCAAAAACAATACTCATAAAGATATATTCGGAATAAATATATTTTAAATTAATTTCTCATTTAATATGAAAAAAATATTATACGTTCTTACTTTATTTTTTGCATTGACTACGTTTAATGTAGCAGCGCAAGATATAATGAAATCTAAAGATTTAAGTACATTAAAAGTAGATTATTTATCTGATGATGATTTAGCAAAAATTAGTGCTCAGTTAAAAAGCAATAATACAACTATTGATCAAGTTGAATCCATGGCTTTATCAAAAGGTATGAGTCAAACAGAGTTTAATAAACTTAGAGTTAAACTTAATGAGTATGAAAAGAAGAATGCTAAGGATAGCGCTAAAGATAAAAACAAGGATAGTAAATCAAAAACAGGGGAGAAAACTTCAGAGTTTGGAAGGAAACAAGGCGAGATAAAAAATGATAAAGTAAAAGATTCATTAAATGCATTAATTTTTGGTTCAGAGCTATTTGATAATCCTACTTTAAATTTTGAGCCAGATTTGAATTTGGCTACTCCTATGAATTATGTTCTTGGCCCTGGTGATGAACTACAAGTAAGTGTTTATGGAGTTCAAGAATATAATGCCAATATTCCCGTAAGCGTAGAAGGAAAAGTAAGTATAGACTATGTAGGACAAATCTTTGTCTCTGGAATGTCTATTGAGGCCGCAACTCAAAAAATTAAGGCCGCTATTGCAAAAGTATATAGTACGGTCCGTTCTGGACAATCTCAAGTGAGTATTAGTTTAGGAAAAATACGTACAATAAAAGTAACAATTGTTGGAGGTAAGCAGCCAGGCAATTATTCTATTTCTTCTTTAGCAACTGTTTACAATGCATTACATTTAGCTGGTGGACCTGGAAAAAATGGAAGTTATAGAAATATTGAATTAATAAGAAATAATAAGGTTTACAAGAATATCGATATTTATAGATTTTTAGTTAAAGGAGATCAATCTGATAATGTTGCCTTAAAAGAAAATGATGTAATTAGAATTCCTGCCTATAGTCAAAGAGTTACCGTTGAAGGAGAAGTTAAGCGTCCTGGTATTTTTGAGATGAAAAAAGGTGAAAAATTTTCTGACTTGTTAAATTTTGCTTCTGGGTTTAATGAATTTGCATATACAGCATCGGTAAACGTATTACAAAAGACAGGAAAAGAATTCAAAGTCCACGATATAAACGAAAGCGAGTATAATTCCTATCAACCTCAATCTGGAGATGTTTTTAGAATTACTACGATTCTAAATCGATTTGAAAATCGTATCAAGATTGAAGGTGCTGTTTTTAGACCAGATTATTATTCTTTTACAGAGGGAATGAGAATTTCAGATCTTGTAACAAGAGCAGAAGGATTAAAAGAAGATGCTTATAGTAAAAGAGCAAGGATTATTCGTTTAAAGACTGATCTGACAACAGAGATTGTTAATGTAGATTTAGGCGCAGCATTATCGGGAGATTTAAATGCAGATATTGAATTAAAAAGAGAAGATATAGTGACTGTATATTCTATTTTAGATTTTAGAGAAGAATATAAAGTTACGATAGACGGTGAAGTAAAAAATCCCGGGGAGTACGAATATTTTGAAAATCTTACTTTAAATGACTTAGTTGTTCAAGTTGGAGGATTAACAGGTTCAGCATCAAAAAGAGTGGAAATAGCACGAATGATAAAATCTGACGCTATTGATGATGCAGATCCAAAGCGTATCGAATTAATAGAATTAGAGATAACGGCTGATAATAACGAGCAAATTAAGAATTTTGTTTTGAAACCTTTTGATGTCATTAATATTCGTAGAATGGCAGTATACGAAAAGCCCCAAATGGTTACTGTTAGCGGCGCAGTTGCGTATCCGGGCAAATATGTTTTGGCCAATAAAAAAGAAACCGTTTATAACGTTGTAATGAGAGCAGGTGGTTTAACTTCTATTGCTAATCTTGATGGAATGAAAATCAAGCGACCAATAAAAGAAGAACAAATTGAAACTTTAGAAAGAGTTGATTTAAATTTAAATAAGAATGATACTTTAAAAGGGAAACTTACTAAAAAGCTAAAAGATGATTTGAAGTTTGCAACTATTCCTGTAGATTGGGAAAAGATAGTTAAAAACAAAAATCATTATTCAAATGTTACATTATTTCCTGGAGATGAAATAGAAGTTGCTTTATACAACGAGGGTGTAAAAGTTACTGGTAATGTATTGTTGACTTCTGAAATTCCTTATAGAAATGGTAAAGGATTTAAATATTATTTAAATTCTGTTGGGGGTGTAGATAGTAAGGGTTGGAAAAGAAAAGCATATATTATTTATCCAAACGGCAAAGCAGATGTAACAAAATCATTTTTGTTCTTCAAATCTTATCCAAAAGTAGAACCAGATTCTCAAATTGTGGTCCCAGAAAAACCAGAAAAAAAGAAAATGAGTGCAGGGGAATGGGCTGGTTTAGGAACTGCTTTTGCTAGTCTAGCATTGCTAATTGTAACAGCTTTTAAATAAATAATAGTTTAATTTAATGGATAAACCTATTCAAAAAGATGAGATTTCCTTAAAAGAGTTAGTTCTGAAAATAAAGGACTGGTCTAGTTATTTATTTTCCAAGTGGAAAATAATAGTATTAGTGGGTTTTGCTGGTGCGATTTTAGGCCTTACTTATTCAATATTTAAAAAGCCAATTTACACAGCTAGCTTGTCTTTTGCATTAGAAGATGAAAAAGTTGGCGGAATGGGAGGAGCACTTGGCTTAGCAAGTTCTTTTGGTTTAGATTTAGGTGGTAGTGGAGGTGGGATCTTTACAGGTTCAAATCTGACGGAACTTTTTAAATCAAGATCGATGGTAGAGAAAACACTTTTATCTCCTGTTGACCTAAATGGAAAGAATGTTTCTTTAGCTGAAATGTATCTTGAGATTAACGGATGGCGTGATAGCTGGAAAGAAAACCCAAAACTTAAATCTGTTGAATTTTTACCAAATTCTAATCGTAGCAAATTTACTCGTGTTCAGGATAGCATACTAGGAAAAATGTATAATAATCTATCTCACGGAGAATTATCTGTGGGGCAGAGAGATAAAAAGATTAGCATAATTACTATCGATGTTATTTCTACAAATGAGTTATTTGCAAAATATTTTTGTGAGTCTTTGGCCAAACAGGTAGGAACTTTTTATGTTGAAACAAAAAGTAAAAAAGCCAGAATCAATATGGCAATATTAGAAAGACAAGTTGATTCTGTCAGATCTGAATTAAATGGAGCAATAACTGGAGTAGCTATTGCTAATGATAATACTTTTGGTTTAAATCCAGCATTAAATGTTCGAAGAACGCCTTCTGCCCGCAGACAGGTCGATGTTCAGGCTAATACCGCAATTCTTTCAGAATTGGTAAAACAATCTGAGTTGGCAAAAGTAACTCTTCGAAAGGAAACACCTTTAATACAAGTAATTGATCGACCAATTCTTCCCCTGGCAAAAGAACGTTTTGGAAAAACAAAAGGAATTTTAATTGGAGGAATACTAGCAGGTTTTTTGACAATTATATTTTTAATTTTTAGAAGATTATTGAAACTGATTTTAGATTTATAAAAGAACCTATTAATTATGAAACCTATAATTTTAGATTTTCCAAAAATTCAAGATCCAAGAGGAAATTTGACATTTTTGCAATATGATACTCAAATCCCTTTTGAAGTAAAAAGAACTTTCTGGACTTATGATGTGCCAGGTGGTGAAGTTAGAGGAGGGCACGCTTATAAAAGTCAACATGAAATCATTATTGCTCTTAGTGGTAGTTTTGATGTTATAATCACAAATTTGGACGGTACAATTGAAAAGTTCTCCTTAAATAGAAGTTATTATGGATTGTATTTGCCTGCAAAAACATGGAGGCATATGGAAAATTTTTCTACAAATTCATTGGCTTTGCACGTTTCAAGTGAATGTTTTTCAACGGATGATTATATTAGAGATTTTGAAGAATTAAAAAATAATGAAGGAAAATAAAAAAACTGTTTTTGATTGTAATGTGTTGTACTTAATGCAAAAGGGCGATAGGAATGGACATATTACCTCAGTTAATAATGATGTTGAAATACCATTCGGTATTAAGCGAATTTTCTATCTATATGATATACCAGGTGGTGAATCAAGAGGAGCTCATGCTCACAAAGAATGTCATCAATTTTTAGTAGCTACGAGTGGAAGCTTTGAAGTATTATTGGATGATGGGATTACAAAAAGACAAATTTTATTAAATAGACCAGATATAGGATTGCATATACCTCCAGGAATCTGGGCATCTGAAATAAATTTTTCTTCAGGATCAATTTGCTTGGTTTTAGCTTCACATACTTATTCTGAAGCAGACTATTTAAGAAATTACGATGATTATATTAAATATGTTAATGAGTAAAAATAAAATACATGCCTTAGCAGATGTTCAGTCTAGTGATATAGGAAATGATACATATGTATGGCAATTTACCGTAATATTATCTAATGCCAAAATTGGAGATAATTGTAATATAAATTGCAATTGTTTTATAGAAAATGATGTTATAATAGGTAATAATGTCACAATAAAATCAGGTGTTCAAATTTGGGACGGTGTAAGGATCGAGGATAATGTATTTGTCGGTCCAAATGTAACTTTTACAAATGATCTAATACCGCGTTCAAAAGTTTATCCTAAGGAATTTAAGCAAACAATATTGAAAACAGGTAGTTCGATAGGAGCTAATTCGACTATTGTAGCAGGGATTGAAATCGGAGAAATGGCTTTTGTCGGAGCAGGAAGTGTTTTAACTAAATCTATTGCGCCTTATACAGTTTGGTACGGTAACCCAGCAATACAACGAGGATTTATAACCGAAGAAAGCATTTTGCTGGACATGAATTTAAAGGATAAAAACACAGGAGAACGATATTATTTAGAAGGATTTAAACCAGTAAAAAAATGATAAAATTTTTAGATCTTTACCAGATCAATCAAAACCATAGAGAAGATTTAGTAACTGCTTTCGAGAGAGTATTAGACTCTGGTTGGTATATCATGGGAAAAGAGTTGACAAAATTTGAAGAAGAATTTGCCAATTACTGTGGTGTAAAGTATTGCATAGGTGTTGCTAATGGCCTAGATGCACTTATTTTAATTATTAAAGCATATAAAGAACTGGGGGTTTTTAAAGATGGAGATGAAATCTTAGTTCCTTCCAATACATACATAGCTAGTATTCTGGCAATTTCAGCAAATAATCTTAATCCCATTTTGGTAGAGCCTGATATTAATACATATAATATTGATCCTGCTAGAATAGAAAGTTTAATTACTAATAAAACTGTAGCAATTTTGCCCGTCCATTTATATGGTCAGTTATGTGATATGGACGCAATTACAGAAATTGCTAAAAAACATAATCTTAAAGTAATAGAAGATTGTGCACAGTCTCATGGAGCAACTGATCTTATAGGAAGAAAAGCGGGTAATTTAGGTGATGCAGCAGGGTTTAGTTTCTACCCTGGCAAAAATTTGGGGGCTTTAGGAGACGCTGGAGCAATTACAACATCAGATTCTAAATTAGCGGAGACATTGAGAGCATTATTAAATTATGGATCTCATGTGAAATATCAAAATAAATTCAAGGGAATAAATAGTAGATTAGATGAATTACAGGCAGCACTTCTATCTGTAAAACTTGAAAAACTTGACGAAGAAACTGAATATAAGAGAAAAATAGCAGAGACATATCTAAGAGAAATAAAAAATCCAGCTATTATATTGCCAAATGTTAAAAATAGTGCTGCGCATGTATGGCATTTATTTGTGATTAGAACTGAAAATAGAGCAGGTCTCCAAGATTACTTAGCACAAAATGGTGTGCAAACCGTTATTCATTACCCTATACCACCACACAAGCAATTAGCTTATAAGGAATGGAACGATTTAAGTTTCCCAATTTCCGAAAATATCCATGATCATGTCTTAAGTTTACCTATAAGTCCTGTTTTATCACCAGAAGATGTTGCGGAAATTATTGCAATAATAAATAAATGGTAAAAGGCTTAAGACAAAAATTAAAGATTTTAAATGCTGATATATTTAAAGTCTTTTCATTTACTGCTATTTCAACTCTGGTAAAGATGTTGACTAGTTTAATTAGTGTTAAGGTAATTGCCACCATTATAGGACCAAGTGGAATTGCTTTACTTGGTCAATTAAATAGTTTTGCTACTATAGTTATGATTATTGCAGCAGCAGGAATAAACAACGGTGTTACAAAATATGTTGCAGAATTTAATGATTCAGTTGAGGATATTAAAAAGTTGCTTTCGACAGCTCTTAGAATAACACTTCTTTGTGCTTTCTTTAGTGGAATTTTGATGATCATCCTAAGTAATTATCTTAGTAAATTGATAATGTTGGATTCAAGTTATGGATATGTCTTTATTATTTTTGGTTTAACTGTTTTTTTATATGCTTTAAATGGTTTAATAGCTTCAATTTTAAATGGTTACAAGGAATTTAAGCTTTACGTTTATGTAAACATTATTGGTAGTTTGTTTGGATTAGTCTTTACTTTAATTCTTGTTTTTATTTGGGAATTGAAAGGAGCGTTGATTAGTGCCGTAACCTTTCAAAGCTTTATGTTTTTTATTTCTTTATGGATGATTAGAAAACTTCCATGGGCTAAAAAAGAATATTTTTTACTAAAAATTGATAAAGTGTCTTTTAATAGATACTTTAAATATTCTTTAATGACTCTAGTTACAGCAGCAACAGCGCCAGTTGCGCAGCTTTTATTGAGAGGAAACATAATGGCCAATATTTCGGTGGTTGAAGCAGGATGGTGGGAAGCAATGAACCGGATATCAAATATGTATTTGATGATAATTACGACTTCATTTAGTGTTTATTATCTGCCAAGATTGGCGGAAATTGTGGATACACAAGAACTAAAAAAGGAAATTTTTAAGGCGTTTAAGATTATAGTTACTTTTCTATTAGTTTTATTCACTAGTGTTTACATTTGTAGATTTTTAATTATTAAGATTTTATTTTCAAAAGATTTCTTAGAAATGCAAGATCTATTTTTATGGCAATTATTAGGTGATTTTTTTAAAATTTGTAGTTGGTTATTAGCGTTTTTAATGATTGCTAAAACAATGACAAAGGAATTTATTATTTCGGAGGTGTTATTTACATCTCTTTTCCTAATATTGGCTTATGCTTTTATGAGGTTTGCTGGAGTGGTAGGAATTACTCAAGCTTATGCCCTAAGCTACTTTATTTATTTTTTAGCAATGGTTGTGCTTTTTCGAAAAATTCTGTTTAATAAAATTAAAATTAATGAGTAATCATAAAAAAACAATTGTTTTTTACTGCTTTAATTTTAGCATGGGCGGAACAGAAACATTAATATTGCGTTTGTTAGAATTTTATCATTCTCAAAATTATAGAACGATACTTTTGACGGAAAATCCAATACATGAAAGTATTAGTGAAGATTCTAAAAAAGTATCATTTGAGCATTACTTATATGATAAGAAAACAAAAAACTTTTCATCAGGTCTTAAAAAATTAGAATTTGAAAATGACGAAAAGCCACTTGTGATAACTCAATTTCTGCCCGAATTCTTAAAATGTTTTACTCTTATCAATAAAACTAGGTATGGTGTTAATTTTAAACATACCTTATACATAGTACATCCCAATTCGACATTTTACGGACCTAAGAAAATTACTTTTTTAGCTAAGACAATGATTATGATGTTGTTGAGAAAAAAAGTTTTAGTTTTCATGGATGAAACTTGTGTAGAAAAATGTATCGAACATTATAATCTGAAAAAAACTTTAGATTTTGTAATATATAGACTGCCAATTTTCATAAATAAAAATAATATCGTAGAAAAAAAGAATGAAATATTTAATATCTTAACTATAACGAGGTTTGAATTCCCTTTTAAAGCTTATGTTTTAGGATTGATTAATTCATTTGGAAATATTTGTGAAAAATATCCATCTATATCCTTGACAATTATAGGACATGGTAAAGGAAAGAAAGAGGTGGAAAATGCAATTTCCTTTCTATCAGATTCTAAAAAAGCAAAAATCAATATTGTAGAAGAAATTCCATATCACAAAATTAGTGATTATATTAAAGCTTGTGATGTGTATGTGGGAATGGGAACTACAGTATTAGATGTTGCAAATAATAATAAAATTGCAATAACTGCAGTTGCATATCAAAATTCAAATTTAGCCGTGGGTTATTTTCATGATAATCATACAGTAATAGGCGAAGTCTTAAGAGAAAATTTTAAGTATTTCACCTTTGATCAGCTTTTAGAAGATGTCATAAAAACGGATTCTAAGGAATTTGAGAATTTGGGAGCTAAGAGTAAAAAGAGATTAATGGAAAATTATGACATAGAAATTGTAGGAAGTAATATATCTAAACATACCGAAAGTTATTTGTCATTTTATGAAACAATATTAATAAGCATTTTTTCGTATATTAATTTGTATTCTACTCGTCTAATGAGTTTCTATCAAAGAAAAAAAATCTAAAATTTGATAATTCGATAAGAAAGGATTTTATTCCAGATATTCCCATGATTTTTTTGTTAACTGGAAGTTATAGCTATTTTATTGATTGACTTCTTTTTTGTGACTAGAGAAGAAAATTTGGTGGAAAAAATGATTTGCTTAAAATTTTTTAATAATTTATGGACGTTATAGTTATATTTAATGGTTTAGGAAACCAAATGTCTCAGTATGCCTTCTATTTGCAGAAGAAAAAGATTAATCCATCAACTTATTTAATTTCTTTTTGTAAGGATCACAATGGATTAGAAATAAACTCTATTTTTAATATTACTTGGAAAAATACACTTATAAACAAATCATTATATTTTTTATTTAGAATTTTAATTGCCGATAGGTTCAAATTAATCACAGTTCCACTCAAAAAACTATTAACTCAAATGGGATGTTCTGTAATAAATGAGGACTATGATTATAATTTCAATTCAGAATATCTAAAACCCTCCAAAGGAATAACATTTTATTTTGGCGGATGGCATAACGAAAAATATTTTATAGATTCGAAGGATGAAATATTAGATAGTTTTAGTTTTAGTAAAGATGTTGACGAGATAACAACAAGCCTTGTGCAAGAAATGGCAAATTATGAATCAGTTTCCATACACGTAAGAAGAGGTGATTATTTAAATGCGGCAAATATTAATTTATTTGGAAAAGTTTGCACTAAAGAATACTTTGAAAAAGCAATTGATTTAATGAATGAAAAAGTTAAAACCCCACATTATTATATCTTTTCTAATGATATTGGCTGGGTAAAAGAAAATTTTAACTTAGAAAGAGTTACCTATGTTACACATAATAGTGGCATAAATTCTTGGAGAGATATGTTTTTGATGAGCAGTTGTAAACATAATATTATAGCTAACAGCAGTTTTAGCTGGTGGGGTGCTTGGCTTAATAAAAATAATAATAATACAGTATTGTCGCCAACCAAATTTTTAAATAGCGACAAAGTAAGTGATATCTATCCAGCTAATTGGACTAAAATTTCAGATAATTAAATGAAAAATATTGCATTTACAATATGTGCTAAAAACTATATAGGCTTGGCACAGGTTTTAGAAAAATCTATTAAAAGCCACAATCCTGAAGTTGATTTTTATATATTCATCGCAGATGAAATTAACCTAGATGATGCAATTACAGATTTGCCAAAAAATGTTTTTGTTACTAGAAATGTTGTTGGATTTTCTGATGATAAATGGAATCAAATGGCTTTTAAGTATGATTTGACTGAGTTTTGTACTTCAATAAAACCTTCTTGTTTTAAATATTTGTTTGACAAATTTCAGCCAGATACTTGTATTTATTTTGATCCCGATATTTTAGTATTCAATAGTCTTAATTCTATTTTTTCTGGTCTGGAATCTCACTCAATTATTGTAACTCCACACATTACAACAATTGAAGAGAACTACACTGGAGATCTGCCAGAAAGTGGTTTGATGTATACTGGAATGTTTAATCTTGGTTTTTTAGGCCTTAAGAGAAATGATGTTTCAATGAAAATGTTAAACTGGTGGGAAAAAAGGTTAGAAGACAGATGTTTTCAGAATAAAATGGAAAGCTATTTTACGGATCAAAAATGGATGGATTTTTTGCCTTCTCTTTTTTCTTCCGAGCTATTAATTTCTTTCGATTTGGGATTAAATTTCGCGCCATGGAATTTTTACGAACGTGAAGTAATTATGAATAAAAATTTGTACTATGTTAGAAATAGGATAAATAAAAATAATTCAAGTGAATTAACACCATTAACATTTGTTCATTTTTCAGGATTTAATTATTCATCTTTAGTAAATAATGAAATAGCACAAGGAAATATTGCGGGCTTAAAAATTTATCCTGATGTAGAGCAAATCTTAAATGAGTATAGTAAAGTGTTAAAAGAAAGTTCATTTTTGAGTTTTATAAAATTGACTTATACTTATGGGAAATTTTCTGATGGTAAGCCAGTTTCTAAAACATATAGAAAATTATTTAGACGTTTATTTGAGGACGGACAAATAAAATCGAATCCATTTGATGCTAAAGGGCAATTTTATCAAGCACTTAAAGCAGGGAATGTTTTAAACGAGAAGATGAGTGGGGCAGATAAAAAATCAGTTAATAATTTTGAGGGAGTTAATAGAAAACTTACAGTAATAAATAAAATTTTTTACTATGCATTTAAAGTTTTAGGTGCAGAAAGATTTTTTATGCTTGTGAGATTATTACGAATTTATTCTAAGGTAGAAAACCATGTTTATTTAATTGATGGAAATTATTTGGATGGGTCAAAAATCAGAGATTAAATTGTCGTTCTAAGTATATAACATCAGTTATTTATTGAAATGTCAATAAATAATATTAAAAAAAAAGCCAATTTGATATATTTTTTTTTATTTTTTTTTATCCTTTTATTTGGTGTTTTTGATTTTTATCCTGTTTCGAAATTAAACAAGTTATTTTTTGTTTGCGTTATAGGTATGGTTTTAATCCTTGTAGGGGGATTACGTTGGGAAACTGGTACTGATTGGGATAGTTATTTTAATTTTTTTAATAACAATAATAGTTATAATGATTTTATAAGTTCAGATTTTGAATATTTATATGCACTGCTTGCGTTTAGCGTAAAACAGTTTTTTAATTCCTATACTTTTTTATTGCTAATTTTTTCACTTTTAGCTGTATCGATTAAGTTATATGGGTTTTGCAAAATATCAGAATATAAGTTCATTTTTTTAACTATTTTAATGTACTATGCAAATCAGCTAGGGGATGTTTCTTCCACAAGACAATCAATGGCTCTGTCATTTGGAGTATTGGGGATAATGTTCGTTATTAATAAAAAATTAATACCATTTTTAATAACAACTTTAATCGCTTTCTATTTTCATTCGTCGGCGATTATTTTCTTGTTGGCAATTCCACTGATTTATTTTAGAATTGAGCGCAAACAATTAATTTTATTGATTTTTATTGGTTTTTGTTTTGGATTAGCAATTACATTAAGCGGGAGTAATAACTTTTTGTTTTCTTATGTTATGGGTGGCGATGGACATTTCGCTGAGCGGCTAACAACTTATCAGGAAATACAGGAAATAGGAAATAGCTCGACAGGAAGCGCTATCGATCCGAAAGTATCTTATATTCTTGGTCTTATTAGAAGATGTTTTGTATTGCTACCAGCATTGTTTTTCTATGAAAAATTAGCTCTTAATAAAAATTTTAAGATATTACTAAATATTTATGTTGTTGGTAGTTTAATCTATCTAATATTTACACCAATAATTCAAGTTTTAAATAGGATGTCTGCTTATTTTGATGTTGCAGAATTCATGATTTTACCACTATTTGTCACTATACCTAACCAAAGATATTTGAGAATTTGTGTATACATAATTATAGTAATGTATACTTTTGCAAAATTCTATTCTACTATTATGGCGTTTTGGACATTTTACACTCCATATAAATTATGTTTTTAGGAAAAACACTACTTATTAATACCTTAAATCTTGAAAGTTCTGGATCTTCTGTTATTTCAGATCGGAATTATCAATTAATGGAAAGAAACAGTAGTCAAATGTTTAAATATTCAATTTCTTTAACTTTAAAAAACATCAAACAAAACATTCATTCAATTTTGTTTGATTTTAATTTGGTTAATGATTTTGATCTGAAAGATATTATTCAACAAATCAAATCAAATCAAATAGACACTGTCTTTGTTGACACATCACTATTAGGAAATGTAGCAAAAGAAATAAAGATTAATTTTCCAAATGTGTATGTGATTGCTTTCTTTCATAATGTTGAATATGATTATTTCAAAGAATTGATTAAAGTTTCTAAAAGGTTTCAACATTATTTTACACTAATTCTAATAAAAAAAGCAGAAAAGCAATTAATAAAATTTTCAGATGTCATAATTACTTTAAATCAAAGGGATTCTGATGGAATCAATGATTTATATGGCAAACGGGCAGATTTGTTATTGCCAACTTCATTTGTAGATGTTTACAATGAAGAAAAATATATGCTCAATAGGAATAAAACAAATGTGTTAAAATTATTATTTGTAGGATCATATTTCCCACCTAATATTTATGCAGTTGATTGGTTTGTAAATAACGTACTAAAGAACATAAAAAGAGAAGTTGAATTTTATGTGGTTGGTAATGGTTTTGAAACGCATAAATTTAAACAAATTGATCCACGTATAAAGTTAATTGGTCGCGTAACTGATCTAACCTCATACTATTATATGTCTGATTTAGTTGTTGCTCCAATTTTTCATGGTTCTGGTATGAAGACCAAAGTTGCTGAAGCACTAATGTATAATAAACCTATATTAGGTACAAAAGAAGCTTTTGAGGGTTATGAAATTGATAGTAATTGTATCGGTTTTGAATCTGAAGAAGCCGTTGAACACATAGAATTTATTGAAGAGTTTAAACTCACTAATTTTAAAAATATTCGGAAAATATTTTTAGATAATTATAGTTTTGAAAAAATTAATTCTAATTTTTACAAATTTTTTAATGAAAGAAAATAATAATTTAGTCTCGGTAATAATTCCAGCATATAATGCTGCAAACACAATTATTCGAGCGCTTGATTCTGTATACAATCAGACTTATAAAAATATAGAATTAATAGTAGTAAATGATGGTTCCAAAGACGATACCCTTAAAATCTTAAAAAAATACAAAGAATCAAAGCTAGAAAGTACTATAAGTTTTTTAATTATTGACAAACCAAATGGAGGAGTTTCGTCTGCAAGAAATTCGGGCTTAAAGTCAGTAAATGGTGATTTTATAGCATTTTTAGACTCAGATGATGAGTGGTTTCCTGAAAAATTGCATATACAGGTAAAGCTTTTATTGAACAATAAAATAGATTTTCTTGGTTCTGCTTTTGAAGGTCTATATATGAAGAATAAAACTGATGGAGAATTAATAAAAATAAACTTAAGACAATTGATCTTTAAAAATTATTTCCAGCCATCAACAGTAATTATGAAATCTGATGTTCTAAGGGAAATTGGATTTTTTGATGAGAATCAAAAATATGCAGAAGAAGGTAATTATTTCATGAGGATAGCAAATAAATTTAATTGTTTTTTCCTAAATAAAAAAATTATCAATTTTAGTAATGGCAAGAGAGGTTTCGGAGTAAGTGGATTAAGTGCTAACTTAATCGAAATGGAAAAAGGAGAATTAAAAAATTTAAAATTTGCTTATCAAAATCAATACATTAGTTTTCCGACGTATTCTTTAGCGGTCATATTTTCAGTAATAAAATTTGCTAGGAGGTGGTTAATTGTAAAAATAGATAAATTATTATGAGATACGATTTTTTAGGTTTGATGAGAATTGGAATATCATTTTTATATACGAAAATATTTTTTAGGAAAGCAAAAATTATTAGATTACCATTTGATGTGCGGAATAAAAGAAATATTGTATTCGGTAATGGATTTTCTTCGGGATTCAATTGCCGATTAGAAACATATTCAGAAAAGAATGTACCATGTATGTTCATTGGTGAAAATGTGCAAATTAATGATTACGTTCATATTACAGCAATTGACAAAGTAGAAATCGGAAATAATGTATTAATTGCAAGTAAAGTTTACATATCAGATTGCTCTCATGGAAGCTATGCAGGTGATGAGTATGATAGCAATCCTGACACTGTTCCATCAAACAGGCCGCTTTTTACAAAGCCTGTTATAATTGAAAACAATGTTTGGTTAGGGGAATTCGTGTCTGTACTGCCGGGTGTTACTATAGGAAAAGGAACTATAGTAGGCGCTAATTCAGTTGTATCTAAAGATTTACCACCATATGTTATTGCTGTTGGATCTCCAGCTAAACCAATTAAAAAATTTAATTTTGATACCCAAAAATGGGTTAAAACTTACTAGAAAATGAAAAATATATTAATTACCGGCGGAGCCGGATTTATAGGTAGTAATTTAGCACTAAAATTAATTGATAAAGATTATATTGTTACAATTTTAGATAATTTATCAACACAAGTTCATGGTGAGAATCCAGAATTAAGTTCGCCATTGTATAAAAGTATTAAAGATAAAGTAAAATTTATTAAAGGAACTGTTACATCAAAAACAGATTGGCAAAATGCTATAAAAGACCAAGATATAATAGTTCATTTAGCTGCAGAAACAGGTACAGGTCAATCTATGTACGAAATTCAAAAGTATGTAGATGTTAATATTAATGGGACTGCTATTTTATTAGATTTATTGGCAAACGAAAAGCATCAGGTAAAGAAAGTGGTTATAGCATCTTCAAGATCTATTTATGGTGAAGGTAAATATCTAAATGAAAATGGTCAGAGCGTATATCCAAAACACAGAACTGCTGAGTTTATGGATAGAGGAGATTTTGAAGTTAAGTTTGATAATTGTAAAAATTTGAAACTAGCAGCTACAGATGAAGAATCAAAAATTCATCCTTCTTCTGTATATGGCATTACAAAACAAAATCAAGAACAAATGATTATGACTGTCTGTCCAACATTGGGTATCGCTCCCGTTGCTTTCCGTTATCAAAATGTTTATGGACCTGGTCAATCGCTAAAAAATCCTTACACTGGTATTCTTTCAATATTTTCAACTCAAATAAAAAATGGGAACGGTATAAATATTTTTGAAGATGGAAAGGAAACGCGTGACTTCGTTTTTATTGATGATGTTGTGAATGCAACTATTTTGGGTATTGAAAAAGAAGAGGCTAATGGAGAAGTTTTTAATGTGGGAACTGGTGTTGGAACTGATGTTATATCTGTTGCAACTGGATTAATAAAGAATTATAATCAAGAAGTTGCAATAAATATAAGTGGTAATTATCGCTTAGGAGATATTCGCCACAATTTTGCAGATTTAACTAAAATAAAATCAAAACTAGGATTTGAGCCTAAATTTAATTTTGAACAAGGACTTGAGAAATTTACTAATTGGGTAAATACTCAACAAGTAGAGAATGATAACTATGAGAAATCAATTAGTGAAATGAAAGCTAAGGGACTCTTTAAATAGTTAATAAAAATAAAATTAAATAGTGAAATGATTGCAGGAAGTAATATACTTGTTTTTTCAGTGAAATTTTTTAATTACGAAAAATTAATTAAGGAAGAACTTATTTCAATGGGGGCAAATGTTGATTTATTTGATGAAAGGCCATCTAATTCTTTCTATAGTAAGGCTGTAATAAGGATGAAAAAAGATTTTTACAAAAAAACAATTAATCGATATTTTAATGCTATAATTGATAAGATTAAAGATAACCAGTATGATTATTTCTTGCTAATAAAAGGAGAATCTACTCCATCTTTTTTCTTGAATTTTCTAAAAAAGAATAACCCAAACATAAAGCTTATCTATTATACTTATGATTCATTTAAAAATAATCCAAACGGATTAGAGAATTTAGTTTATTTTGATAAAAAATTCACTTTTGATAAAAATGATTCAAAAAAATATGATTTAAGTTTTAGACCACTTTTTTTTGCATCTGATTATTCAAAAATAGGTGCCCAAAAATCATCTGGTCAATATGATATCTCTTTTATAGGTACAGCTCATTCAGATCGCTATAGCCTTAGTCAAATTGTTAGCAAGTGGTGTGATAATAATAAATTAAAAATGTTTAATTTTTATTATTCACCTAGTAAAATACTTTTTGCTTTAAAAAAAATGACAGATAAGGAGTTTATGAAATTTGATAAAGATAAAATAAGTTTTAAGAGTTTGTCTCATAATGAAATTATTGAGATTTATAAAAACAGTAAAGCGATACTTGATATTAATCACCCCGGTCAAGATGGACTAACAATGCGAACATTTGAAACATTAGGTTCAGCAAGAAAACTCCTTACAACTAATCCAAATATAACGTCTTATCCTTTTTATAATACTAATAATATTTACATAATAAACAGAGATAATCCAAAAATAGATCAGGATTTTTTTAGTACCGAATTTAAACCAATTGAAGAGAAAATGTACTATTCAATGTCTTTGAGAGGATGGCTCGAGGAGCTGTTTGAAAAAGAATCAACTATTTGGTCATGAATATATTAATTACAGGAGCGAACGGTTTTTTGGGTAAATCTATATATAAAGAATTATGTAATGAAAATGACATAATTACTATATCTCGTGAAAATGCAGATATAAATGCTGATCTCTCGAAAATGATACCTGTTTTTTTTAAAAAAATTGATTTAGTAGTACATTGTGCAGGAAAAGCGCATATGATTCCAAAAAATGCAGAAGAGAAAAAGGCATTCTTTGATGTAAATGTGGAAGGAACTTTAAATTTATTAAGAGGTCTTGAGAATAATGTAGAGTTGCCAAAATATTTAGTTTTAATTAGCAGTGTTGCAGTTTATGGTCTGGAATATGGTTTGAAAATTGATGAAAATTACCCACTTGCAGCAATTGATCCTTATGGGATAAGTAAAATTGAAGCTGAAAAAATAATAATTGATTGGTGCGCAAAGAATAATGTTATTGGGACAATTTTAAGATTGCCACTCCTAGTAGGTGAGAATCCACCAGGTAATTTAGGTGCAATGTTAAAGGCTATTGAAAAAGGATATTATTTTAATATTGGAGGAGGTTTAGCTCGAAAAAGTATGGTTTTAAAAAGGGACGTAGCTTCATTTATAATGAAAGCCTCATTTGTTGGAGGAATCTACAATCTTACTGATGGATTTCATCCTAGTTTTAGTGAATTAAGTGAGGCAATTTGTAAAATTAAAAATAAAAAAACTCCTTTGAGTTTACCAAGTTGTTTAGCAAATTTTATTGGTAAATTAGGAGATAGCTTAGGTCGCAAATCACCAATTAATTCTTTAAAGCTAAAAAAAATTACATCAGATCTAACCTTTGATGATAGTAAAGCAAGAAAAGTTTTAAACTGGCAGCCACAATCAGTAATAAATTATTTAAAAGATAATAATATTTAAAAGTAATTGCTTTGTGAATATTAAAAAATAAGTAAAAAATAAATAAAATGAAAATTGCACTTATAACGGGAATTACCGGACAAGACGGTTCATACCTTGCCGAATTACTACTAGAAAAAGGTTACATGGTACATGGTGTTAAAAGAAGAGCCTCTTCTTTTAATACGCAGCGTATTGATCATATCTACCAAGATCAACACGAAGCTCATGTGAACTTTAAGTTACATTATGGGGATTTGACAGATTCTACAAATGTTATTAGGATTGTTCAAGAGGTACAACCAGATGAAATCTATAATTTAGGAGCGATGAGTCATGTAAAAGTCTCATTTGATTCACCAGAATATGTTGCAAATGTTGATGGTATTGGTACATTAAGAATTTTGGAAGCTGTACGTATTTTAGGGTTAGAAAAGAAAACTCGTATTTATCAGGCATCAACATCTGAGTTATATGGAGGTTTAGCGGAGAATAAGAACGAAAAAGGGCTATATGATGAAAATTCGCCTTTCTATCCACGTTCTCCATATGGAGTAGCAAAGATTTATGGTTTTTGGATTACTAAAAACTATCGTGAGGCATACAACATGTATGCATGTAACGGAATTTTGTTCAACCATGAATCTCCACGTCGAGGAGAAACTTTTGTGACTCGTAAAATTACAATGGCTGCCGCTGCAATTGCTTTAGGTGAACAAGAATGCTTATATTTAGGAAATCTAGATGCACAGCGCGACTGGGGACATGCTAAAGATTACGTAGAAGCTATGTGGCGTATTTTACAGCAAGATGTTGCGGAAGATTATGTGATCGCAATGGGAGAAACCACTTATGTACGTGATTTTGTGAAAATGTCATTTGCCGAGCTTGGTATTGAGATAGACTTTAGAGGAGAAGGAGTAAATGAAAAAGGGTATGTTGCTTCTTGCAGTAATCCTGCTTATCAAATTGAAGCTGGGAAGCAAATTATTGCTGTTGATCCTGAATATTTCCGTCCTACAGAAGTTGACCTACTTATTGGAGATCCTACGAAATCTAAAACTAAATTGGGATGGGTTCCGAAATATGATCTAGCTGGATTGGTTAAGGAGATGATAGCATCTGATCTTCAGTATGTACAGAAAGAGAAAATGATAAAAGAAGTAAGATCAGCTGTAAGATATTAATTAACATAACACAGGATATTTCTTTCTATTTAGAAATTTAAAATATGAACAAAACCGATAAAATATATATAGCAGGGCATCGCGGCATGGTCGGGTCGGCTATTTTGAGAAAATTAAAAACTGAAGGGTTTACAAATTTTGTTTTGAAAAGCTCTTCAGAATTGGACTTGAGAAATCAGCAAGCTGTTGCAGATTTCTTTGCTGAAGAAAAGCCAGATTATGTTTTTTTAGCCGCGGCAAAAGTTGGAGGAATTATCGCGAATAATACTTACAAAGGAGATTTTATTTACGAAAATTTGATGATACAAAATAACGTTATACATCAATCCTATTTAAATGACGTAAAAAAATTAATGTTTTTAGGATCTTCATGCATTTATCCTAAAATGGCTCCTCAACCTTTAAAAGAGGAATACATGCTAACAGGGGAATTAGAACCGACAAATGAACCTTATGCAATTGCAAAAATTGCAGGAATTAAAATGTGTGATGCTTACAGAGATCAATTTGGATGTAATTTCATTTCTGTTATGCCTACTAATTTATATGGCCCTAACGATAATTACGATTTGAAGAACTCCCATGTTCTTCCCGCAATGTTAAGAAAATTCATCACTGCAAAACGAAATAATGATGAGTCTGTAACAATTTGGGGAACAGGTAGCCCGAAAAGAGAATTTTTACATGCCGATGATCTTGCAGAAGCTTGTTTTTATTTAATGGAAAATTACAACGAAGAAGGGCTTGTAAATATTGGAGTAGGAGAGGATATTTCGATTTTGGATTTGGCAGTTTTGGTTAAAAAAATAGTTGGTTATGAAGGTGGAATTCTTACAGATACTTCTAAACCCGATGGTACACCTCGTAAATTGATGGACGTTTCAAAGCTGAACGGTTTTGGCTGGAAAGCTAAAACAAGTTTAGAAGAAGGTATCCAAAAAGTTTATGACGAAATAAAAGATACTAACTGGGAATAATTTCATAAAATGGAATATACGATTCTAGGGATTGTTTTAATGATCATAATGCTACTTTATTTTAAAGTAGCTGATCATTTTAATATAATTGATAAACCAAATCAAAGAAGTTCTCATACAGAAATAACATTAAGAGGAGGTGGGATCATTTTTTGGTTTTCTGCCTTACTTTATTTTACGCAGCATATCCAAAGTAATTATTTTTTCTTTACTGGTATAACTTTTGTCAGTTTAGTTAGTTTTTGGGATGATATTCAAAGTTTATCAAATAAAATTAGAATTGCAGTTCATTTTCTTTCAATTACTCTGATTTTTTATGATTTAAATTTATTTCATTTAATGCTTGTTTTTGGGGTTGTAATTTCTTACATACTGGCCATTGGGCTAATAAATGCTTATAATTTTATGGATGGAATTAATGGAATTACTGGTCTTTATACTTTAGTTGTAATGGGATCATTATTGTATGTCAATACAAAAATTCAGCTTTTCATTGATGGAATGTTTATAAAGTACGCAATGATTGCTAGTCTAATTTTTCTGTTTTTTAATTATAGAAAAAAAGCAAAATGTTTTGCTGGAGATGTTGGAAGTATTGCCGTAGCTTTTTGGATAATTTATTTGGTTGTAAAACTAATTCTTGTAACGGAATCTATTATTTGGCTATTGTTTTTAGCAGTATATGGGGTTGATTCGGTTTGTACAATCTTACATAGACTTTACCTTAAACAAAACATTTTTGAAGCGCATAGATTGCATTTGTATCAAGTGTTAAGTAATGAATATAAAATCCAACATCGATTAGTATCTCTTTTATATGCTTTAATTCAGACGGGAATTTCCTTTTTAGTGATTTTTCTTTATCAAAAAGTTCAAGATGCAATTATATTCATAATTGTAATTTTACCATTAATGTTGCTTTACTCCTTAAAGTTTTATTTGTTAAACAAAAATAATTTACGTTTGAATCATGGAGCCTAAAATAATTGAGGGAGGAAAATTTTCAGATCATCGGGGAAGTATTTCATATGTGAATGATTTTAGCTTTACAGATATTGAAAGGTTTTACATTATAAGTAATTCTAAGGAAAATCCTATTCGGGCTTGGCAAGGACATAAATTAGATACTAAAAATTTTTATTGTCTTTCAGGTTCTTTTAAAATTCATTTTATAAAAATTGACAATTGGGAGAATCCTTCAAAAGATTTGGCTATTGAGACTGTTTTAGTTACAGAATCTGATAGCAAAATTGTTCACATACCGGCCGGTTATGCAAATGCAGTAGAATCTCTAGAAGAAAATTCAAAATTAATATCCTTTTCTACATTGCCTTTAGCAAATGTAAGCGATGACGATGTTCGCTATCCACCAAGTTATTGGTTATTCAAATAATGAAAGATAATAGAATTTACTTGTCATTATCTCAAGAAAGTGGTTATGAGCAAGAGTATATTAAGAGAGCTCTAAAATCGAATTGGATCACTTCTGGGGGACCCAATGTTGATGAATTTGAAGATGAACTTCAGAATTATTTTAAACATGAAAAATTTGTAGTTGCATCAAATTCAGGAACTTCTGTAATACATTTAGCTCTAATTTTGTTAGGTGTTAAAGCTGGTGATGAGGTAATTTGCCAAAGCATGACTTTTTCGGCTTCAGCTAATCCAATTTTATATCAGAATGCAGATCCTATATTTGTAGATAGTGAAGCCGATACTTGGAATATTTGTCCTGAGAATCTTGAAATAGCTATAAAAGACAGAATAAAAAAGGGAAAAAAACCAAAAGCAATTATAGCAGTTCATTTATATGGTATGCCTTATAAAGTAGATGAAATACATGCAATTGCTGATAAATATGAAATACCAATTATTGAAGACAGTGCAGAAGCTCTCGGAAGTAGTTATAAAGGAAAAAAATGTGGTGGTTTCGGAACCTTTGGGATTTTATCTTTTAATGGGAACAAAATTATTACCACTTCCAGTGGAGGAGCATTAATTACAAATTCAAAAAGTATAAAGGGAAAAGCCATTTTCTATGCAACTCAATCAAAAGATAAGGCTGTACATTATCAGCATAGTGAAATAGGCTATAATTATAGGATGAGTAATATTTGTGCTGGAATTGGTCTTGGGCAAATGAAAATTTTAGAAAAGAATATTAATCTTCGACAAGACAATCATTTATTTTATAGAGGCATTTTTAAGGATATTAAAAATGTACAACTCTTTGAAACTTTAAGTGATGATTTTTTTTCTAATTATTGGTTAAATACAATATTATTAGAAACAAAAAAAGAAAGAGAAAGTTTAAGGTTTGCTTTTGACGAAGCTAACATAGAGAGTAGACCGTTATGGAAACCAATGCATCTTCAGCCAGTTTTTGAAAAATATCCGTATTATGGAAATAAAATTGCAGAAAACCTATTTGAAAAAGGATTATGTTTGCCATCAGGATCGAATTTAACTGATAAAGACAAAAGGAGAATAAAAGAAGTTATTATAAATTTCTTTAAACGAATATAAAATTTTAAAATGAAAATCGAAGAAACATTTATAAAAGACTTAGTAGTTGTAGAACCAACAGTATTTGGAGACGAAAGAGGTTACTTTTTTGAATCTTATAGTAAAACTAAATTTGAAGATTTAGAAATTAATATTGAATTTGTTCAGGATAATCAGTCATTTTCAAAAAAAGGTACATTAAGAGGCTTACATTATCAAAACCCTCCTTTCGCACAGACAAAACTAGTTCGCGTTTTAGAAGGAGAAATTATTGATGTTGCCGTAGATTTAAGAAAAGATTCTCCTACATATGGAAAAGCGTTTAGCATTTTATTATCAGCAGAGAATAAAAAACAATTATTGGTACCACAAGGGTTTGCTCACGGATTTTCTGTTATTAGCGAAACAGCTTCGGTTATGTATAAGTGTGACCAATTTTATAATAAAGCTTCTGAAGGCGGAATCAAATATGATGATCCATCTTTGAATATTGATTGGGGAATGAATTTAGATGAAGCAATAGTTTCAGAAAAAGACCAAATTTTGCCTTTTATTGAAAATTGTAATAGCTTATTTTAATGAGAAAAATTCTAGTAACTGGTGCAACAGGGCAATTGGGATCTGAACTTTCAGTTTTAGCACCTTCTTATTGTCAGTACGAATGGATATTTGCTGATAGAACGAAAGCGTCATTAGATAATTTAGAAATGCTTCAATCTCAATTAGAAGAAATTTGCCCTGATATTATATTTAATTGTGGAGCTTATACTGCTGTTGATAAAGCTGAATCTGAAAGGGATTTAGCTTTTAGAATAAATCACGAAGCGGTAAAATTAATTGCAAAATATTGTGCAGAACATGATGTCAAATTAATTCATATTTCAACAGATTATGTATTTGATGGTTCTTCGTCCGTTGCTTTAAATGAAGAAGCTAAAACTAGCCCTATAAATGTTTATGGAGAGAGTAAATTGACTGGCGAAATCGCTTGCTTAAAAGAAAATCGTGAATCGATTATAATTAGAACTTCTTGGGTTTACAGTAAGTTTGGAAATAACTTTGTTAAAACGATGCAAAGATTAATGCAGGAAAAAGATGAAATTAATGTTGTAAATGACCAGATTGGTTCGCCAACTTATGCTGCTGATCTTGCACAAGCAATGATTGATATCATCGAATCTTCAAAATGGATCCCAGGAATTTATAATTATTCAAATGAAGGCGAAATTAGTTGGCATGAATTTGCCTTAAGCATTAAAGAGTTAGGGAATTATAATTGTAAAGTAGGAGGAATTCCATCATTATCTTATCCAACTCCAGCAAAAAGACCAAGCTTTTCATTATTAAATAAGGAAAAAATAAAGAAAATTTATAATGTAGATGTTCCTCATTATAAAGAAAGTTTAAAAAAAATATTTGTTTAAAAACCTAAGATCTTTTAGAGAACTTGAGAAATCTAAAATCTAAATCTAAAATTAATTTTTATGAAAGGTATTATATTAGCTGGAGGTTCTGGCACAAGATTGCACCCATTGACATTAGCTGTAAGCAAGCAATTAATGCCTGTTTATGATAAACCCATGATTTATTATCCATTGTCAACTTTGATGATGGCCGGAATCAATGAGATTTTAATTATATCTACTCCACATGATTTACCACATTTTAAAAAGCTTTTAGGAGACGGAAATGCAATAGGATGTAAGTTCAGTTATGCCGAACAGCCAGATCCAAATGGTTTAGCTCAAGCTTTTGTAATTGGCGAAGAATTTATCGGGAAAGATAAGGTGGCTTTAGTACTAGGAGACAATATTTTCTTTGGAACTAATATGCAACAACTTTTAAAAGATAATGCTGATCCAGAAGGAGGAGTTGTTTTTGCATACCATGTTTCCGATCCTGAAAGATATGGAGTGGTTGAATTTGATGAAAATAAAAATGCTATTTCTATCGAAGAAAAGCCATTGAAGCCTAAATCAAATTATGCTGTGCCTGGATTATATTTCTACGATAACTCTGTAGTAGATATAGCAAAAAATATAAAACCAAGTGCTCGTGGTGAATACGAAATTACAGATGTTAACAAAGTATATCTTGAAAAAGGGAAATTAAAAGTAGGTATATTAAGCAGAGGAACAGCTTGGCTGGATACAGGAACTTTTAACAGTTTGATGCAAGCTGGACAATTTGTACAAGTTCTTGAAGAAAGACAGGGGTTAAAAGTAGGATGTATCGAAGAAATTGCTTGGCGACAAGGATTTATTGATGATGTTCAACTTGAGGAATTGGCTCAGCCACTACTTAAATCAGGTTATGGAACTTACCTATTGGAGTTTTTGAAACAAAAGAAAAGAGGTGTTAAAATTTAATTTACACCTATTAAGTAATTATTTAAAACCTTTAATTTGTATTTTTGTATAAAGTTCAAATTTTACTGACTTAAAAAATGATAAATTGAATACAGAAAAACCAAATAATATAACCTCTTTGTTGTATCGAACTTTTTCTCCAAGAAATCTTAGAGCAAATATCAATAATTTGAGTTATTTGCCGAGATGGATTATTGTTGCAATTGATGTAATGGTTTTGTTTTTTTCATTTTCATTTACTTATTTGCTCTTTGATGGAACCGCAATAGGATATATTATAACATCGCACGATTTTTATTTTGTAGCCAGTTTAATAACGGTCAATATATTTTTCTTTTGGCTTTTTAGAACATATTCTGGAATTATTAGGCACTCTTCCTACATAGATGCCATAAAACTGCTTTTTTCACAGATGTCAGTTTTAGTGTTTTTCTTATTTGTGAATTTAGTATTTGAATTGTACACAGGACATAAAGCTTTTCTAAATACTGCCCTTTTTATTAATTTAGTTTTGTCTTTTTGTGGTTTGTTTTTATATCGTGTAATTGTAAAACAGACTTTTGAAATGTATTTTTCAGAAAAAGCTACAACAAAGCTCGTGCGAACAGTTATTTATGGTACAGATGCAAATGCAATTTCAGTAGCTAATGCTTTAAAATTTGAAACTCCTTCACGATTTAAAATTGTTGGATTTGTAGATAAGAATAATCAGAATGCGTCTAAACGTATGCTTGATCTGCCTATCTTAATTTTAAGAAAAAAGCTTCCAGCTCTTATGCGCTCTGTCGCTGCAGAAGGTGTAATTATTGCTGACAAAAGCTTGACTAAAGACGAGCAACTTATTATTGTTGATCAGTGTTTAGAGTTTAACTACAGAGTATATACCGTTCCACTAATATCTGATTGGGAAAACCAAAAAGAAATTTCTCAAAAAGTAAAAAATATACAGATTGAAGATTTATTGGAAAGAAAACCTATAGTTCTAGATAGTAAATCAATTTCTAAACAATTAAAAGACAAAACAATTTTAATTACTGGCGCTGCTGGTTCAATTGGAAGCGAGATTGTAAGACAGGTTCTGAATTTCAATCCGAAAAATGTTATTGTTTTGGATCATGCTGAGACTCCATTGCATAATTTGTGCTTAGAAACGCAAGCAATGAATTTCAGCACAAAAATTGTTGCTGTAATTGCAGATGTACGAAGCAAGAAAGCACTTGAGAAAGTATTTAAAAATTATAATCCACATGTTGTTTTTCATGCTGCTGCATATAAGCATGTGCCTTTAATGGAAGAAAACCCTGCTCAGGCAATTCAAACTAACATAAAAGGAACTAAAAACCTTGCAGATTTAGCTTGTAAGTATCGAGTGAAGAAATTTGTAATGGTTTCTACAGATAAGGCTGTGAATCCAAGTAACGTAATGGGCGCAAGTAAACGCATTGCTGAAAAATATGTTCAATCTTTGTTCTTAAAAAATCAAAGAGAGAATGTTGAAGGAGGCACGAAATTTATTACGACTCGTTTTGGAAATGTTCTAGGATCAAATGGATCCGTTGTTCCTTTATTTACGAAACAAATTGCAGAAGGAGGGCCAGTAACCATTACACATCAAGATATTATTCGTTATTTCATGACAATCCCAGAAGCTTGCCAATTGGTATTGGAAGCAGGTGCGATGGGTAATGGTGGAGAAATCTATATTTTTGATATGGGTAAACCCGTTAGAATTATTGATTTAGCACGAAAAATGATTAAATTGGCCGGTTTTATACCAGATAAAGAAATTAAAATTAAAATTGTTGGTCTAAGACCTGGAGAAAAACTTTATGAAGAATTATTGAATGATACTTCTAAAACTCTTCCAACATATCATAATAAGATCATGATTGCACAAGAGATTCAAGATGAGTACGAAACCCTTCATAATGATGTTGATGAATTAATTGGCATTGCTGATTTTTACGAAAATGATGATATAGTAGCAAAGATGAAAAAAATTGTTCCAGAATTTAAAAGTATGAATTCTACTTTTGAAGTTCTCGATAAATAATTTTACATTTGGGCAAAATTTTAATATTAAGAAGGTGTTTTTTTTAAAACGCCTTTTTCTATTTTAGAGAATTTCGAAAAAGTTTAAAAATCTTGTTAATTTAAAACGTTTTTGTATATACAACCTATTACAAATTGATGTAATTAAAAATGAACCCTACCCCAAATTCTAATGAATGGCTGTTTGAAATAACACCCAAAAACAAATTCTTTTCACTTAACCTTAGAGAAGTCTGGAGATATAGAGATTTATTATTTCTGTTTGTAAAAAGAGATATAATCACAGTTTATAAACAAACTGTTTTAGGACCACTATGGTATTTAATTCAACCTTTATTTACATCGATCACTTTTACGATTATCTTTAATAAGGTTGCTGGTATCGATACAGGAGCCATTCCTCCATTCTTATTTAATCTAGCAGGAATCATGGTATGGAACTACTTCACATCTTGCTTGACTGGAACTTCGGATACTTTTAGATCTAATGCGGCAATATTTGGAAAAGTTTATTTTCCAAGAATCATAACTCCATTGTCAATAGTAATTTCAAATTTGATCAAATTTGGAATCCAGTTTTTCATATTTGTTATCTTTTATATTTTCTTTTATTGGCAAGGAGCAGATTTAAGTTTAAATAGCTCTTTATTATTCTTTCCTATATTAATTGCTTTTATGGGAATTTTGGGACTTGGTTTAGGAATGTTGATTTCATCTATGGTTACAAAGTATAGAGATTTAAATAATTTACTTGGTTTTGGAATACAATTACTGATGTATATCTCTGCTGTAATGTATCCTATGGAGTTAATAAAAGCCAAATTGCCAAAATTCGGATGGATTGTAGAATACAATCCATTAGCGTATGTTATAGAAACTTCTCGTTATATGCTCTTAAATATTGGAAGTATATCAATTTTAGGTTTAGTATATACAATGGCACTCACATTAGCTGTTTTTTTTGCTGGATTATTGGTTTTTAATAGAACAGAAAAAAGCTTTATAGATACCGTATAAATGAAAGATATAATATTAAAAGCCGAAAATATTTCAAAACAATATCGTTTAGGTGAAGTCGGAACAGGAACAATAAAACACGATTTAAATCGCTGGTGGTATAAGATTCGTGGAAAAGAAAATCCATATTTAAAAATAGGAGATGTAAATGATCGCTCAACTAAAGGAACTTCAGAGTATGTGTGGGCTTTACAGGATATTAATTTTGAAGTTGAACGTGGAGAAGTTTTAGGGATTATAGGAAAAAATGGTGCAGGTAAGTCTACACTTTTAAAAATATTATCTAAGGTTACTGCACCAACTACAGGAAGTATTAAATCTCGTGGGCGAATTGCATCGCTTCTTGAAGTTGGAACTGGTTTTCATGGTGAGATGACAGGACGTGAAAATATCTATTTAAATGGCGCTATTTTAGGAATGACTAAAAAGGAAATCGCTTCAAAAATAGATGAAATTATTGAGTTCTCTGGTTGCGAACGTTATATTGACACGCCAGTAAAACGATATAGCTCTGGAATGACAGTTCGCTTAGCGTTTGCTGTGGCTGCTTTTTTAGAACCTGAAATTTTAGTAATTGATGAGGTTTTGGCAGTTGGAGATGCTGAATTTCAGAAAAAGGCAATTGGGAAAATGCAGGATATATCTAAAGGAGAAGGTAGGACGGTATTATTTGTTAGTCATAATATGGCCGCTGTAAAAAGTTTATGTACTAAGGGTATTGTCTTGGAACATGGAAAGGTAATTTTTAAAGGAGGAATTGATGAAAGTTTAAAAAAGTACCAAACTTTAACGCAAAAAATAACCACTAAACTTTTAGATTTTAATAGAAAAGGAACAGGAGAATATCGAGTTTCAGGTCTAAATCTGATTTCAAGTGGTGAAAAGAAGAACACCTTTTTTCTTGGAGAAAAGATTACAATTAATTTATTGTTAAAACAGCTTAAACAAGACAGCTTAAAAAATGTGAGAATTGTTATTGGAATATATAATTTCATGGATGAAGGATATTTAAGATTTGATACCAATTTATTAAATTTCGCTATTTGCCTTGATAAAAGTGAATCAGAAATCTCTTGTGAATTGGAGGAATCTTTAAATATTAAACCTGATAATTATTATTTGAATATAGCAGTTTTCAGCGAGAATGTTTTAATCGATTATTTAACGAACGCTTTTGAGTTTACTATAGAAAACGCAGATTATTTTAATACTGGTAAAAATTTACAAGATTCAGAATTATCAAGAGTATATTATAAACATAAGTGGTCACAGTTAAAATAAATTAAATGGATAATATTCAATACTCTCATAAGTCAATGATAGATGATTTTGGCAGAGTTTTTTTTTATAATAATAGAGTTTTCAGACAGATATCAAAAGAAAAACAAAATACTTGTTTGGAATTGCTTAACTCAGATATGTTTAAAGAGTTAGCCAAAAAAGAGTTAATACCTCAAACCTTTGTATCAGACGAATTTCCAGAAAGTAAACAACTTATTTTAGAACATGAACGACTAGTTGAAAGTTTGCAACATGAATGGACCTTTCAAATGTTTAAGGATGCTGCCTTAATGGTGTTAGAAATTAATGACATTTGTAATAAATATGGGTACGAATTAAAGGATGCTCATACCTTAAATGTCTTATTTAATAACAATAAGCCTGTTTTTGTAGATATTGGAAGTATAGATGTAATCAGATCTAAAAATCATTGGATTGCTTACGAGGAATTTTTAAATTCGTTTTTTATCCCGCTATTATTTTGGAGTAAAAATGAACTTCTGATTGTTAGAAAATTATTGGAAAGTAATTTTCATAGAATGTTCACAATTCCTTATCAAAATATAGAAGAATCAGGATTGTATAAATTACTATTAGTTGATAGATACAATTTTTCTTTTAGAAAAAAGGTATTATTTTCATCAAGAAAACATATTACCATTGTAAGCTTTCTTGTAAAAGCTACAAACAAGATATTAAAAATTATTTTTAATAAAAAAAGTAAACTTTTTAGATATGATCTAAAAGTAAATAGACTAACAGATAACTTTCCAAAAAAGGAAATAAAGAACAATATAGATTTACTTTCAAAATCTATCGTAGATAGTCAATGGAAAGGTTACCATGGTAAGTTTTACAATGATATTGAAAATGTTAATTACTCTTATAGATTTAAAAGGTTATTAGAAATTATCAATGAATTGAGAGATGTTGAAACAGTTATCGATTTAGCAGGTAATGAAGGTTATTTTTCTTTTTTATTGTCTAAAGAAATGAATCTAAAAAAAATTATTTTAGTTGATTATGATGAAAATGCTATAAATGAAGCATATTTAAATAGTAAGAAATTAAATGTTAATAATGTTACGCCTCTTTTATTAAATTTCATGTTTACACCTGATTTATTAGGAACTTCTAAAAGGCTAAAGTCCGATTTGGCTGTTTCTTTGGCTGTAACACATCATTTAATATTAACTGGTAAATTTTCTTTAGCAGCAATTTTTGAAAGACTTATTATGTTTTCCAATAAATATGTGATAGTAGAATTTATGCCTCTAGGGCTATGGAGTATTGAAACAAAAATAAAACAAGTATTGCCTGAATGGTACACTATTGAATGGTTTAGAGATGAGTTTATAAAGTCTTTCAGTTTGATCATTGAAGAACAATTAGAAGAAAACAGAATTGTTTTTGTGGGAAAAATTAAATAGAGGTAAATGAAAAAAGTAATTAAAAATAAAATTATTTCCTTTTTAGATTTTGTTATAAAAAAAACTATAATAGCTGTCTATGGAGTTAATTCAAATATTTATAAATTACTCTTTAATGATATAGAATTAAAAGAAAAAGAACAGATTCACAATAGTATTTTAGATGAGAATGTTAAGTTATATACACCTTACAAACTTGTGAATTCAAATGTTGGAGAATACACATATATCGCAAATAATGTGATTCTTAATAATACTACAATAGGCAAGTTTTGTTCAATAGGCCCAAATTTACTTTCTGGCTGGGGAATACATCCTACTAACGGCTTATCAACACATCCTATGTTTTACTCAACACAAAAACAAAATGGTACCACATTAAGTGAAGTTGATAAAATTAAAGAAACAAAAAATATTGTAATTGGTAACGATGTTTTTATAGGAATGAATGTCACTATCCTAGATGGTGTAAAAATTGGCGATGGTGCTGTAATAGGTGCTGGCGCAATTATATCTAAAGACATCCCTGCGTATGCAATTGCAGTTGGAAATCCGGTCAAAATAATAAAATATAGATTTGATGATGCTAAGATTGAGCAACTTTTGAAAATTAAGTGGTGGGATTTTTCAAAGGAAGATTTGAGTTTAGTGGAGAAATACTTTTTTGAAGTAGATGAGTTTTTAAATAAATTTATTTGAAATGGCACTAATATCAATTATAACTATTAACTATAATAACCTTGAAGGTCTAAAAAAGACAGTTGAAAGTGTTATCAATCAGACTTGGCAGGATTTTGAGTATATAATTATCGATGGAGGATCGACTGATGGTAGCGTAGAATACATTGAAAATAAAAAGAATAAAATTGATTATTGGATAAGTGAGAATGATTCAGGTATTTATAATGCTATGAATAAGGGAATTAAGATTGCTAGTGGAAAATATATTTCATTTATGAATAGTGGGGACTGCTTTCTTTCATTAAATACATTGAAGTTATGCAGTGATATAATTATTAACAATAATGCAGATGTATTTTATGGTCAAATTAAAATCGATGATGTATTAAAAGAAAAAACGGTAATTTATCCATCTAAATTACGATTATCTTATTTGCAATATATGGTAATCAATCATCAAGCTTGCTTCTTTTTATCGGAGACATTGCAAAATTTTCATGGATATAATGAGGAGTATAAATTAGCAGCTGATTATCATTATTATTTAAAATTATACATAAATGGGAAAACATTTCTTCCTATACTATTTCCTATTGTTAAGTATGACCTAACAGGTATTAGTAGTTTGAGAATGGAAGAATATAAAATTGAAATGAAGAAAGTTTGGGATAGTACGATTCCTCATTATTTATTTGAAACAGAAAATAATTATTTTAGTTTGCTAACCACAATTAAAGATAGTAAGATATTAAGATTAGCTTTTAAACTAAGAGATTATAAGATAAAATTATTTAATGGAAGATAAAGCATTAATTTCAGTAATAATGCCTGCATATAATGCTGAAAGTTATATTGCGGATGCAATAAACTCGGTTATTCATCAAACATATAATAATTGGGAATTAATTATAATTAATGATGGTTCAAATGACAAAACTGAAGAAATAGTAAAAGAAGCATCATTAAAGGACAAAAGAATAATATATATATATCAGAAAAATGGTAGACAAGGAAAGGCAAGGAATCTTGGTATTTCAAAATCAAAGGGAATATATCTTGCATTTCTTGATGCAGATGACATATGGCTACCTGAAAAATTAGATGTTCAGATTTTAGAGATACAAAAGAGAAATGCCGACTTAGTTTTTGCTGATTCTTATTTTTTTAATGATAATGAAGTATCTGATATTTCTAAAAAAATGAACATTCCTACCTCAGTTTTTTATGATAAAACTTCTTTAAAATTATTTTTAAAGGAAAATAGAATTCCGATCTTGACCGTCTTGGTAAAAAAAGAAAAGGTAATTAATGTTGGAGGCTTTTCTGAAATTTTAGATATTCAGAACGTAGAAGATTATCATCTGTGGCTAAAATTGCTTATGTCTAATTGTGTGTTTTATTCTTCAGACCATATATTAGCAAAATATAGAGTTCATGAAAGTTCAGCAACATCAGCTGATAAATTAGCTTTAAACAAAATTCCAAATGCTTTTTTTGATTTGTTACAACTTTTTCCAAATTATAAAAAAGATATTGAAGAGGAGCTAAAATTAAGGTTTAAACTTATTTATAAAAGAAATCTTTTTACAAAATCAGAAATGGCTATTTGGATTAAAAGGAACACAAAATATTTATCAAAGTCTAAAATAAGTTTTATTTATTTATTATTAAATCTCATGTTACCAACAAAGATTACTAAGAGATCTTTAATTTATTTATTGAATGTATAAGATTTCCATCATAGTTCCCTGTTATAATCAAGCTCAATATTTAAGTGAAGCGCTTACTTCAGTGCTTAATCAAACATATGAAAATTGGGAATGTATTATAGTAAATGATGGAAGTAACGATAATATCAATGAAATTGCCCAGAAATGGTTAGATAAAGATTTCCGTTTTAAATATGTAAGCAAGAATAACGGCGGACTAAGTAGTGCAAGAAATGCAGGGATAACTGTCGCCAAAGGAGAATTTATTTTGCCTTTAGATGCAGATGATAAAATTGGACACAATTATTTAAAATTAGCTTTATACGAATTTCAAAAGGATTCTTCATTAAAAGTAGTTTACTGTAAAGCAGAAAAATTTGGTGATGAGGTTGGAGATTGGATATTGAAGCCATTTTCATTATATAATCTAAGTAAAAAAAATATGATTTTTTGTACTGCATTGTATAAAAAGAAAGAATGGGAATTGGCAGGAGGATATGATACTAATATGATTTACGGACTTGAAGATTGGGAATTTTGGATTTCAATGCTTAAGAATGATGGAAATGTAAAACGTATTGATTACCATGGGTTTTATTATAGAATAAAATCCAGTTCAATGATAAAAAGTCTGGATCCTGATAAAGAAAAGTATTTGTATAAATACCTAAACATCAAACACGCTGATTTTTTTGTAAACCAATTAGGCTCCTCAATAGAATTAAACAATGATTTAGAACACACTAGAAACGATTACAGGCGAAAACTTAAAAGCAAAAAATTTGTTATTGATGTCTTTTTAAATACTTTTTTGGGTTTTACAATTTTTAATAATAAGAATGATTTATATTAAATAATGTTAGTCTCGATAATAATTCCCGTTCACAAAACTATAGATTATTTTAAAAGTTGTGTAGAAAGTGCATTATTGCAATCATATAGCCATATTGAAGTAATTATAGCCTGCAATGGCGAATTGGAAATTCAAACTTGTAAGGATTTTTTAAATATAAATGATCCAAGACTTATTTATTTAAAAACAAAACCTGGTCGACATAATGCGAGAAATGAAGGATTATTAGCTGCTAAAGGAAAATATATTCAATTTTTAGACTATGACGATTTGTTATATTTAAAAAAAATTGAAACCCAAGTTTCATTGTTAAAAAGTGCAAACAGTAAAGAAATAATTTCTATCACAAAATGGAAAAAGTTTAAAAATGAATTAAATGAAAGTTATAATTTTCCATATAATAACATATTTGAAGAAGAGAAAATAGATGCCCGAAAATTAATTCGGAAATTATCAGTTAATGGAGGTTTTATTGCCACAGGATCGTGGTTAATTCCTAAAGTTTTAATTGGTAATATTCAATGGATAGACAGTCCTAATGATGATGCTGTTTTTTTATCAGGCATATTGAAAGGAAATCCTGAAATAATAATGGTTTCTGAAACTTATGCAGGGTATAGAATTCATGATGAAAATACCAGTTCTTTATTTAAAAAATCAGAATTAGACAAACTTCTGGTGAGTTGGGAACTTATTTATCAGAATTTGAAAGCTCTACATATATTCGAAGTAAAACTTTATTTGTATAAAGCATATTTAAATTTAATACGTTATTCTAAAGTCGTGAATGGGTATCGAATTTTATTTATAATTTATAAAACGCTAATGTTTGGATTTAAATCTAAACTAGGTTTTAACTTAGTTTTAGATCTAAAAAGAATGTTACTAAAATAAGAAGAATTGAAATCAAAAATACTTATAATAGGCCCAATTACAGATTTTGGAGGAAGAGAGCTAGAAGTAGGTTTTGTTTCTAATGTCCTATCATCAAAACATGAAGTTGAGGTATGTTCTACAGTGACTATTTCAAAAAATAGTCAGGTTTTAGATTTCAGTAAAAGTCTTCCCGTTTTTTCTTTAAAAAGCAAAGTATTTAAAAACTTTTTGTGGATTAAATTTCTAGCCTTTATTAGTTATTTAAAGAACAATTGTAAGGGATCAGTTTCAGATTATGCCAATAACGAATGGGCAAAAAAGCATTGTAGTTATGATGGTAAAGTTTTAGAGGTTTTAAATACCCTGATTCCTAAATATAATTTGGTTGTTTTTTTTGGCCAGTTATCATCGAATTACGTAAAAGAAGTTATAGAAATTTGTCATGATAATAAAATCAAATTTGTTTTTAGAACAACAGGCAAAATTTTAAATTATCAGAATTATGATTATTTAAATTATGTTGATTTATATATTCATCATTCAGAAAGTAATGCAAATGGTCTTAAAATAAATACGCATAACTATACAGTAATTGATCAATGTGCTTTTAATGAAGAAGAATTATTGAAAATTTCGGTAGTAAAAAATAAGGTAAAAACATTTTTAACCATCGCACGTTTAGAAAAGGAAAAGAATATCGATGTCCTTATAAAAGCTTTTTTAAAGATTTCCGACAACGATAAATTAATTATTATTGGTGAAGGATCTGAATACGATAATCTGAAAAATCTAGCAAAAAACAATGTCAATGTTATTTTTACAGGATTTATACGAAATCATAAAACAGCTGATTTTTTTAAACAGGCAGATTGTATCATAATTTCACATTACGATTTTGAAACAGGTCCTTTAACAGGTATCGAAGCTATGGCAAGTGCAAGATTAATTTTGTCAGCGAAAACAGGTGCAATGGAGGAGCGATTCGACGGAATTAATATTTCATGGTTTGATAATACAGTAGAAGATTTATATGAAGAAATGGTGAAAATCAAAAATATTAATGCAGATCAGGCTGAAAAATTATCAATTGAAATTAGAGACAGATATATTTCACGTTTTTCGAAAGAAAATATTAATGCACGATACTTAGGAGTAATAGAAAAAGTAATGGACGTATCATGAGAAAAGGAGAAAATCTTTCAAAAGATGTAATATTACCTGAATTGGATTCACATCACAGAGTAATAATTCCATTGTATATACCTGATGAAGAAAGTTATTATAAAGATGCTTTTATAATTTTCACTTATTGTCTTTTATCAATTCAAAAAACTTCGATTACAAAAATTAAGATTTCAGTGATAAGTGATGGTTGTTGTGATGCTATAAATACAAAGCTACTTCAATTGCAAAGAGACAATTTGATTGATGAACTTATAATAGAGAAAAATAACGTTGGAAAAATAAATAGCATTTTAAAAGCATTGCGTACAGCTCCAGAACGTTTGATCACTATTACCGACGGAGATGTCCTATTTTGCAATAATTGGGAAACTGAAATATTAGAAGTTTTTAAAGCTTTTCCTCAAGCTGGAGCAGTTTGCCCAGTACCTGTTTTTAGAAAACAATTAAATTTGACAGCCAATATTTGGTTTAAATATTTTTTCTCTAAAAAACTCTATTTTAGAACAGTAAAAAATCCTGATGCTATGGAGAAATTTGCTCAAAGTTTAGGATGGTCTTCTCTAGAAGATAGATTTAAAGATTCAATTTGTACATTGAAAGCAAAAAATGGCACTATTGCAGTATTAGGATGTTCTCATTTTGTGGCAACTTATAAACGCGAAGTTTTTGATGTGATACCAAAAACAAACAGTGTTTATAAATTAGGAGGAGACAGTGAGTACCTTTATTTAGATCTACCCGTAGTAAAAATGGGCGGATACAGGCTATCAACAAACGAAAACTTAGCTTATCATTTAGGAAATCATCTAGAATCTTGGATGGTCGAAAAATTTAATGATTTAAAGGAGATAACAGAAAAAAAAGTAGAAAACTTACATTTAAAAGAATTGTCCAGAGGACCTATTAGTTATTTGTTTACAGAGAAGATCTTTAGAAAACTTTTTTATAGTAAACAATTTTACAATTATGCTTTAAGAAAAAAAGGTATTTCAAAAGAGAAATTAAAAACATTTTGGTACTAAAGAAAAATAAAAATAGTCTAGAATATAAATGCAGATAATAAGATAATGGAGCCAATTATTTCCATAATCATGCCTATTTTTAATAGAGCAAATTTGATTGCCGAAACATTAGATTCAATAAAGAATCAAACTTATACTTTATGGGAGTGTATTATCATAGATGATGGGAGTACTGATAATACGGTAGAAATTCTTAAAAAATATCAGGAAGAAGACAACAGATTTAAATTTTTTGTTAGGCCTAATAATATAACAAAAGGGCCTAGCTCTTGTAGAAATTTTGCCTTCGAAAAAGCTTTAGGAAGCTATATACAGTTTTTTGATAGCGATGATATTATGCATCAAGATCATTTAAATCTTAAAATAAATAGCATTAAAGATTCAGATTTAGTGGTTTGTAAATTAAAAGAATTTGAACAGGAATTTGATAAACAGGAATTTTTGTTAGATACAGTCCCTAATATAAGCTACCAGAATCTATTTGAAGATTTTGTTTCAGGTGCTTTTCCTATGATGATGGTGGCTCCAATGTGGAAAAAAGAATCATTACAGCCTTACTTGCCAATTAGAGAAGATTTGCATATTCTTGAAGATTACGATTTGTATGCGAGAGCATTATTTGAGCCAAAGAAAATTTCAATTATAAATGAAATTTTGATTCTTTATAGAATGGGTTTAAGCTCATCTACAAACTCATTTTACAGCAATATTGATTACGGATTAGAGTCCTATCTTGAAGCCAAAAGAACAGTATTAAAATTAACTTCTTCAAAATCTGTTAGATTATGTATTTTAAAAATGACTTTAGGTTTCTTTAGAATGGGACTGGCTCAACAAAAATATGAAGGTTGTCAAAAATGTATCGATTTTATTAAACATGAAAGATTGCTTTATTCCATCAAATTAAAAATGCAATTTTTTCGAATTCATTTTTTTATCTCATTTTTAAATTTATAAAACGTGGTGACACGCGCTTTAAACCATTATTAAAATTATAATTATTATTTGATGAAAATTTTAATGGTTGCCATACCCAATCATCACTTTTTTCAATGGGTAAACCAATTGAAAGATTCTGGTCATGAAATATACTGGTTTGATATTACTGATGGAGGTCCAAAGGTTGAAAGAATAAACTGGGTTCATCAGATAAAAGGTTGGAAACAGCGCTTTAACTTTCCATTTCGACAAGGTCTAAAGAGTAAGATGCCTCGTTTATATAAGATGATTCAAAAAATTCGGGAGCGAGATACCAAAGTTGTTTTCGAAAAAATAATTGAAGATTTAAAGCCAGATATAGTTCATTGTTTTGAAATGAAGCTAGCTGGAATGCCAATATTAGATATTTTAGAAAAGAAGGATAATATAAAATTTATATATTCCTCATGGGGGAGTGATATGTATGCTTATCAAGAACTTGGACTTTCTAAAAATGAAGTTGAATCTTTTTTGACAAGAGTAGATTTTTTAATCACAGACTGTAAGAGAGATTATAAAATTGCTGGCGAAAATGGATTTAAAAATACTTTTTTAGGAGTTTTTCCAGGTAACGGAGGAATTTATTTTGAAAAAGAGTTTATTAAAGAAACCGCAGACCGAAACATTATTCTAATAAAAGGCTATGAAGATGGTGTGGGAAAAGCAATAAAAGTAATTGAATCGTTAGAACTTGTTTCTTCAAATTTGTTGAAGGATTTAAAAATCGTTGTCTATAGCGCCGATTTGAAAGTTAAAAAACGAATTGAAGAATCCTCTTTTTTAAATTCTCTGGACATTAAAATATTGAGTAGAAACAAGTTTATTTCTAATGCAGAACTATTGAAAATAATGGGGGAAAGTATTATCCATGTTGGAAATAGTATTTCTGACGGAATGCCCAATGTTTTATTGGAATCAATGGGAATGGGAGCATTTCCTATCCAATCAAATCCAGGCAACGTCACGGAAGAAGTCATAAAAAATGGTATAAACGGTTTTATAATTGAGCAACCTTTAGATAATTTAGCAATTGCTAAATTAATTGAAAATGCAATTAAAAATATTGAGTTGAGAACTTCTGCTCAAGAATACAATACCAATTTTATTGCTGAAAACTATAATAGAAAGCATCTCCAAAAAAGCATTGTTAAATTGTATGAGAAAGTGCTTTTTAATAAAAATTAATATAAATAATGAAACTCTCTACATTAATTGTAACTAAAAATAGAGCTCAAGAACTTGAATTAACCCTTAATAAGTTATTAGGAATTTTAGATCTTATGCAGCATGAAGTGCTAGTATTTATTGACGGATGTGAAGAAACACATAAATTAATTTCTAAATATAACTGGGTTAAATGGTCATGGAACGAAAAAAGTGTAGGAGCTTCACCAGCTAGAAATTTTCTTTATAAAAAAGCAGAAGGAAATATATTGGTAGGACTTGACGATGATGCGCATCCGATTAGCGAAAATTTTGTAAATAAAATCGAAAATACATTTTTGCAATTTCCTGATGTCGGAATAATCGCTTTTCAGGAAGTAAGAGGCTTATTTTCTACAGATGAAGAAGCATTTAGAAGCAGGCAAACAAAAGTGACACAACATAAAACTACTGATTTTATTGGATGCGGATTTGCAGTTAAAAAAAGTGTTTATGATGAAACAAGAGGATTTCCTTCTTGGATTGATATTTATGGCGAAGAGTCATGCTTATCAATTGAGGTTCTTGATTTAGGATACGAAATTCTTTATGATAATGAAATTGTAGTTAATCATAGAATTGATAAAAAAAAGCGTCTAGCCCAAGGAAGAAATTATTTTAGATTTGAGAAACAACTTAAAAATACAATTTATTATTATCTGGTATATTACCCTAAACCAATATTAAAAATAGCAAAGCTGTTATTGCATAACTTTAAAAAGTATGCATTAACAGACAAGAAGTGCTTTTCGTTATTTTTTAAAGCCGTTTTTACGGCGACTAATAATTTTTTCAAGGTTTTAAAGTTCAGAAAACCTGTTTCAAACCAAACATTACAAAGAATGAAATTGTTGAAAGGAGTTCAATATTAATTTTATTAACCAAGCTAATATGAAATACATAATTTAAGAATGCTTTTTAACTCTTTAAACTTTGCTTTATTTCTACCAGTAGTTTTTGTTTTTTACTGGTTTGTGACAAATAAAAGTCTGAAACTTCAAAACATATTACTTTTAGTATCAAGTTACTTTTTTTATTCCTGTTGGGATTGGCGTTTTCTTTTTCTGCTGATTTTTTCAACATTATTAGACTTCTTTTCTGGAATTCAAATAGAAAAGGCAAAGAGTCAGCATCAAAAAAAGTTTTGGTTTTGGTTAAGTATAATTGTTAATCTTGGTTTCTTAGGTGTTTTTAAATATTTTAATTTTTTTGCTGAATCATTAAAAGATTTAATTTCAATTTTTGGTTTTCAAGTTAATATTTGGTCGCTACAAGTAATTTTACCAATCGGAATTTCTTTTTACACCTTCCATGGCTTGTCCTATGTTATTGATATTTATAAAAATAGAATCAAAGCAGAGAAAAACTTCATTGATTATGCTTTATTTGTTTCTTATTTTCCATTATTAGTGGCAGGACCAATAGAACGGGCAACACATTTATTGCCTCAGATAAAAAAGAAAAGAAACTTCAACTACGAGCAAGCTGTAGATGGATTAAGACAAATACTTTGGGGATTGTTCAAAAAAATTGTGATTGCTGACAATTGCGCAATTCAAGCTAGTTTGATTTTTAATAATTCGACTGAATATTCAGGAAGCACTTTAGCAATTGGAGCTATATTTTTCGCTTTTCAAATTTATGGTGATTTTTCAGGTTATTCAGATATTGCTTTAGGAGTGTCGAGATTGTTTGGAATAGAACTTCTTCAAAATTTTTCTTTTCCATATTTTTCTAGAGATATTGCTGAATTTTGGCGTCGTTGGCATATTTCACTATCATCGTGGTTTAAAGACTATTTATACATCCCGCTTGGAGGAAGTAAAGGAGGAAGGTGGGTTCAAGTTAGGAATACTTTTGTAGTTTTTTTAGTCAGCGGATTTTGGCATGGGGCAAATTGGACTTTTATAATATGGGGCCTATTGAATGCTATTTATTTCTTACCCTTATTACTTTTAAATAAGAACAGAAGTCATATAGAAATAGTTGCCTTAGAAAACAAGTTGCCAAGTATAAAAGAGTTTGTAATGATGGTTACAACATTTACATTTACAGTTTTGGCTTGGATTTTCTTTAGGGCAAATAATGTAAAACATGCATTACAATTTATATCAGATATTTTTTCTAAGTCATTTTTTTCTCTTCCAACAGAAAGACCGACATATTTAATTTTATTGATATTACTTTTTATCATTATAGAATGGTTAGGAAGAAGAAAGAAATATGCACTCGAAAATTTAGAATTTCAATATAACACTTTCTTTAGATGGTCTATGTATATTATAATTATAGTGTTTCTTTTTATTTTTGGAGCTAGAGAACAAGAATTTATTTATTTTCAATTTTAGTATGAAAAGATTTTTACTAAGAGTTTTAATATTTAGTTTAATCTTTTTTGCGTTAGATAAACTATTTTATATTTTTTTATTCATAGCGCCTAAGCTAGAAGAAGACCATAGACTTGAGCTTTTGCTAAATGGCAAGATTAATAAAGAATTAATTGTAATGGGATCTTCAAGAGGGGCTTACAATATTATTGCAAATCAAATTGAGAAAGAAACTGGAAAAACAGCTTATAATATTTCGTATGCTGGTTCGAATATTCAATTTCATTTGTTTTTATTGAAAACACTATTAGAATTCAATAACAAACCTAAAACAATTGTTCTTTCTTTGGATAACCCATACGAGTTTTTATATGTTAAAACATTCGATTATAGATACGATAAAATGTATCCTTTAGAGAAGTATAATTATATAAATGATGAATTGATTAGGCTGGATGACAAAAGTAAATTTTCAAAAATTTTCTGCCTAGCAAGGTTAAACCGGAATAGTTTTAATTTTAGAAAAAAAGGAGTGACTAAAGAGAGTCCAATTTTAGAATGCGGATCGATGCCTTTTTCAATAGAATCTGGGAAGAATAATTTTAAATTTGATGACAAAAAAGTTTGTTATCCAATTAAGGAAGAACTTAAAGATAAAAAGAAAGCATTTCTTGAGTTTCAGAGGATTTGTAAAGAAAACAATATAAAATTAATTTATTGTTTTGCTCCTAATTTTAGAGTTTATAATTCGACACTCGAAAATAGGATAAAAGACATTTCATTGCCAGAAAATCGACTTTTTGTTTATGACACTACAGATTTTAGATATAAAAAGATAGAGTATTTTCACGATGAATCGCATCTTAATATAAGAGGCGCGAAGCTGTTTACCAGTGAATTAAGTAAATTCATAAATTTGAATAAATAACAATATGATGAAAAAAACCGCCATAATTCCACTTCGTAAGAACTCTAAAGGAATTTCAGGAAAGAACAAAAAAAAGATGCTCGGACGACCACTTTTTTCATGGGTTTTAACCGAAGCAATTTTTTCTGAATTAGATGAAGTATATGTTTTTACAGACGATCAGGAAATTATAGATTATATTAAAAGAGAATATTTTTGGACTTCAAAAGTAAAAACACTTTTAAGAAATGATGAGAATGCTTCAGATACAGCATCGACAGAAAGCGCTATGCTAGAATTTGCAGAACTTATAAAGAATGATTTTGACTTGTTATGCTTATTGCAAGCAACTTCTCCGATGACAAAATCTCAGGATATTAATGCAGTGCTAAATGAAGTTCTTGTTAATAAAAAAGAATCAGCTTTAACTGTCGTGAATACGCATCGTTTTATCTGGAACGCAGACGGAACTCCAAGTAATTATGATGTTTTTAAAAGACCGAGACGCCAAGATTTTGAAGGATTGCTAATTGAAAACGGAGCAGTATATGTTACTACAAAAGAAGCTTTTCTAAACTCAAAAAACAGAGTAAGCGGTTCAATTGGTTTAGTAAAAATGCCAGAGGAATCTTTGGTAGAAATCGATAGTTTATCTGATTGGGAAATTATCGAAAAATTATTAGGAGATCGTCAGAAAAAAATGAAAGTGCATAAACGAATAGATTATTTAGTTTTAGATGTAGATGGAGTTTTCACAGATGGATGTGTTTATTACGATGCAAATGGAGAAATGGCTAAAAAATTTGATATGCGTGACGGAATGGGATTGGAAATTTTAAGGCAAAATAACGTTGAAGTGATCGTAATGACCTCAGAAAATTCTGAATTAGTTGCGCAGAGAATGAAGAAATTGCAGATTAAACACACTTTTTTAGGAGTTAAAGATAAATTTTCCTTTTTAACACATTTTCTTTCAGAGAGAAATAGTAGTTTTGGCGCCGTCTCGTATGTGGGCGATGACGTAAATGATTTAGCAAATATTTGCAGTGTTGGTTGGTCATTTACTCCTGCTGATGCGACAGATATCGTTAAGGCAAATGCAGATTATGTTTTAACTCATAAATCAGGAGCCGGAGCAATACGAGAAACTTGTGAAATTTTATTAAAGTACAATAAACGTTATGAAGGAATTTAAAAAACCTTACGTGATTGCCGAAATTGGATGCAATCATAAAGGTGAAATGGAAATAGCAAAAGAATTAATTAAGATTGCAAAAATCTTCGGAAACGCAGATGCAGTAAAATTCCAAAAACGTAATAATAAAGAGCTTCTTACAGAAGAGCAATATAATGCGCCACACCCAAATTTTTCTAATTCGTATGGAGAGACTTATGGTGCGCACAGAGAGTTTTTAGAATTCAATGTTGAACAGCATAAAGAACTAAAAGCGTATTGCGATGAAATCGGAATTACTTATTCAACATCTGTTTGGGATACGACTTCAGCAAAAGAGATCGCATCCTTAAATCCAGATTTTATTAAAATTCCTTCTGCTTGTAATAATAACTTCGAAATGCTAGAATGGTTGAGCGAAAATTATTCAGGAGAAATTCATATTTCAACAGGAATGACTACTAAAGGAGAAACAGATACTCTGGTTGAATTTTTTACTAAAAAAGGTAGAAACCAAGATTTAGTTTTATACAATTGTACATCTGGTTATCCAGTTCCTTTTGAAGATGTTTGCCTTTTGGATATTAATATTTTAAGACAAAAATACGGTCACTTGGTAAAACACATCGGTTTTTCAGGGCATCACTTAGGAATTGCTGTAGATATGGCTGCTTATACTTTAGGAGCTAATATTATTGAAAGGCATTACACTCTTGACAGAACTTGGAAAGGTACCGATCATGCGGCTTCTTTAGAGCCAATGGGTTTACGTAAACTTACAAGAGATTTAAATGCAGTTTATCAAGCTTTAACTTTTAAATCTGCTGATATTTTGCCAATCGAACAAGTTCAAAGAGATAAACTAAAAAATAAAAAAGTATAAGTTTATAAGGATTTCTATTGAAACTAATTATTGCCTTAACTTTTAACAGAAGTTAGAATGAAAATGTAAAAAATTTTCGCATTAGATTCTATTTTACTTGAAATGAAAAAAAACATATTTATCTTTTTACCAGACGGAGTAGGACTTCGTAATTTTGCCTTAACTTCTTTCAAAGAAATTGGTGAGAAGAATGGTTTTGATATCACGTATTGGAACAACACACCATTTTCTATTACAGAGAAGTTAGGTTTTAAAGAATTAAAGATTCAGGAAAAGTCAGTGCGTCCTTTAACTATAGTTTATAGTCGTGCACGCAAAAGAATGGAATTGAATTTTTTTGATAAAAAATTTAATGAAGTAGTTTACAACACTTATAATTTTCCACAATCTTATAAGGGGATAAATAATGCTGTAAAAAGTTTTATGGTTGATGCTCTGACAACTTTTGGGTCTAATCAAAAAGGAATCAAGTTTGTTCGTGAGCAAATAAAAAAAGGAGAACGTACAACAAGTAAATACAAAGAAAGCAAAAAACAGTTGGAAGAACACAAACCTGATTTTGTGTTCTGTACCAATCAGCGTCCAACTCAAGCGATTGCTTCTATTTTGGCTGCACAGGATTTAGGAATTCCAACAGGTACTTTTATTTTTTCATGGGATAATCTTCCAAAAGCAACAACTTTAGTCGAAACAGATTACTATTTTGTGTGGAGTGAACACATGAAAAAAGAGGTTTTAATGTACTGTCCGTATGTAAAAGAGGAACAGATTTTTGTTACTGGAACTCCTCAATTTGAAAGCCATTTTGATAAAACTCTTTTACAATCAAAAGAAGAATTTTTTGCAGCACATAATCTAAATCTTAATACAAAATACATTTGTTATTCTGGAGATGATATTGTGACTTCTCCTTTAGATCAATATTATTTAGAAGATTTAGCATTATCGGTAAGAGAATTAAATCAAAACGGATATTCTTTAGGCATCATTTATAGAAAATGTCCTGTCGATTTTACCGATCGTTATGATGAGGTTTTAAATAAATATAAGGATGTAATTGTAAACATAGATCCATTATGGAGTCCTGTTGGGCAAAGCTGGAATGAGATTATGCCCACAAAAGAAGATTTTGCATTACAGACAAACATTTGTGAATACACAGAATTTGTAGGTAACATTGCTTCTTCTATGGTTTTTGATTTTTCTGCCCATGATAAATCTTGTCTGTTTTTTGATTACGAACAGCCACAATTAAAAAAAGGAATCCGTGATATTGGGCAAAACTATAAATACATCCATTTTAGATCGAAACCTTCTGAAGAAGCGGCTTTATGGGTCAGAAATAAAAAGGATTTAACAGCTATTGTTAAAGACATTATTGACGGAAAAACTTCAAGTGTAAAAGAGAGTAAAAAATGGTTCGAGATTATCGTTGGACCAAATCCTACTGAAGCATCTGAAAAAATCTGGGAAAGTATAAATAGTCTTTTAAAGAAATAATTATTTATGTTTTTTAACTCTTTGGCATTTGCCATCTTTTTGCCAATTGTTTTTTTTCTGTATTGGTTTGTTTTTAATAAAACCAAAAGCACACAAAATGCCTTATTAATCATTGCAAGTTATTATTTTTATTCTTGCTGGGATTGGAGATTCTTATTCTTATTAGTTTTCTCTACATTTCTAGATTATTTTACAGGAATTCAAATTGAAAAAAGTAATTCAGATCGAAGGCGTAAATTTTGGTTCTGGCTTAGTATTTCAGTCAATTTAGGCTTTTTAGGAATTTTTAAATACTATAATTTCTTTGCGTCTTCATTTGCAGAAATGTTCACTTCTTTTGGATTTAAAGTAAGTCCATTTTTGCTAAATGTTATTCTTCCAGTAGGAATTTCATTCTATACTTTCCACGGATTATCTTATGTAATTGATATTTATTATAAAAGAATAAAAGCCGAATATAACTTTATTGACTATTCTCTGTTTGTGAGCTATTTTCCACTTTTAGTTGCAGGACCAATTGAAAGAGCTACTCATTTACTGCCACAGGTTAAAATAAAAAGAGAATTTAATTTTGAAAAAGCTAAAGAAGGATTTAGTCAAATTATCTGGGGACTTTTTAAAAAAGTAGTCATAGCTGATACTTGTGCGATTTATGCCAATGCGATTTTTGATCACTATAATTCGATGGACTCCTTATCTCTTATTTTAGGGACAATTTATTTTGCATTTCAGATTTATGGTGATTTTTCTGGCTACTCAGATATTGCGCTTGGAGTTTCTAAACTTTTTGGAATAGATTTATTAAGGAATTTTAATTACCCTTATTTTTCAAGAGATATAGCTGAGTTTTGGCGCCGCTGGCATATTTCACTTTCCTCTTGGTTTCGAGATTATCTTTACATTCCGCTTGGAGGAAGTAAAGGTGGACTTTGGATGAAAATCCGAAATACATTCATCATTTTTATCGTTAGCGGATTTTGGCATGGGGCCAATTGGACATACTTAATGTGGGGATTTATAAATGCAATCTACTTTTTACCATTACTATTATTAAGAAAAAATAGAAATAATACGGATGAAGTAGATATTAAATTTCGCTTTTCGTCACTAAAAACTTTGCTTAACATTTTATTTACTTTTGGTCTAACTTGCTTTGCATGGATTTTTTTTAGAGCAGAAAATATTTTTACAGCTTTTAATTACATTCAAAGAATCTTCGCATTTAATATTGATTTTCAAAATCTAAAGGGACAAATAAGTTTTACAACCACATTTGTTTTACTTTATTTGGTCTTACTAGAATGGAATAACAGAAAAATAGAGTGTCCTTTAAATGGTAAGCTTTCCAAGGTTAAAATATTGGCAGCAATTGTATTGATTCTACTTTTGGGAGAATTTAATATTAAAAATAACTTTATTTATTTCCAATTTTAATATCCATTTGTAGATGAAATCTTTCTTAAAATATCTCCTAGAAATTTTATTTATTGCTTTAATTGTTTGTTTTGGGCTTCAATATTTCTCAGATAATGGTTTAAAAAAATTAAAAGGGACTAAGATTAATGATTGGCAAAATATAATAGAGGGCAAAATTAATAGTGACGTAATTATAAATGGTTCATCTAGAGGTTACTTCATGTATAATGCAAAAAATATAGGTGAACTATTAAATTTAAGTTGTTTTAATATTGGTTTTAATGCTGGTGGTTGCAATTTGCAGCAATCTAAATTTGATATCTATCTAAAAAAAAATAGAAAACCTACAGTGATAATTCAGAATATAGATCTATCCCACTTTTTAAAAAATACCGAGTTACCAGATGAATGGCAGTTTACCCCTTTTATAAACAATGAAATAATTAATTCGTTTGTAACTAAATATGATGATAAATATAAATATTTGCCCTATATCCCATTGTTGAAGTATAACCAGAACTTTCAGCTACTTAAAAAAGGTATAATTGCTAATTTTTCAAGTTCAGTTACAAAGAATGACAAGACTATCAATGGTTTTTCACCACAGGATAGGATTTTTAAAATAGACTATCATAATCTTGAAAGAATAAAAAAAGATAAGTACGATTTTAATGAGATCGACTTTAGAAATGAAATTAAAGAAATGGTTTATTTTTATTTTCGAAGATTAGATAAAGATGCAAAAGTTATTTTTGTTTGGGCACCAGAACATAAATTAAGATGTTCTTTGCTTTTTCCTGAAAAAGGAAAAATTCTAATCGATGAATTAAATAGAATTGAAAGTAATAATAAAAACTTTCAGTTTATTGATATGCGTGTCAATGAGATATCTAATCATGATGAATATTATTATGATACCTATCATCTAAATGCAACAGGAGCCGATATTTTCTCAAAAGAATTGGCAATAAAAATTAAAGAAATTTTAAATTAATATATGTTTTTTAACTCTTTGGCATTTGCCATCTTTTTGCCGATTGTTTTTTTTCTGTATTGGTTTGTTTTTAATAAAACCAAAAGCACACAAAATGCCTTATTAATCGTTGCAAGTTATTATTTCTATTCTTGCTGGGATTGGAGATTTTTATTCTTATTGGTTTTCTCTACATTTCTAGATTATTTTACAGGAATTCAAATCGAAAAAAGCAACTCTGAAAAAGGAAGGAAGTTTTGGTTCTGGCTTAGTATTTCAGTCAATTTAGGCTTTTTAGGAATTTTTAAATACTATAATTTCTTTGCGTCTTCATTTGCAGAAATGTTCACTTCTTTTGGATTTAAAGTAAGTCCATTTTTGCTAAATGTTATTCTTCCAGTAGGAATTTCATTCTATACTTTCCACGGATTATCTTATGTAATTGATATTTATTATAAAAGAATAAAAGCTGAATATAACTTTATTGATTATTCTCTTTTTGTAAGCTACTTTCCACTTCTAGTTGCAGGACCAATAGAAAGAGCAACACATTTACTGCCGGAACTAAAAGAAAAACGCGAATTTAATCTTGAAAAAGCAAAAGAAGGAGTTTATCAAATTGTTTGGGGATTAGTGAAAAAAGTCGTCATTGCAGATACTTGTGCTGTATATGCAAATGCTATTTTTGATCATTATCCATCTATGAATTCTTTTTCATTAATTATGGGAGCAATTTATTTTGCTTTTCAGATTTATGGCGATTTTTCGGGTTACTCAGATATAGCGCTTGGAGTTTCTAAATTATTTGGTTTAGATTTATTGCGAAACTTCAATTACCCCTATTTTTCAAGAGATATAGCTGAGTTTTGGCGTCGTTGGCATATTTCGCTTTCGTCTTGGTTTAGAGATTATTTATATATTCCTCTTGGTGGAAGCAAAGGCGGACTTTGGATGAAAATCCGAAATACATTCATCATTTTTATCGTTAGCGGATTTTGGCATGGTGCCAATTGGACATACATTGTTTGGGGATTTATAAATGCTGTTTATTTCCTTCCATTATTACTTTCAAATAGTAATAGAAACAATATGGATTCCATAATTTTAAAATGGAATCTAGATTCTGTGAAAGTATTGTTTAGTATTCTAACCACATTTTTATTGACCTGTATTGCTTGGGTGTTTTTTAGAGCAAGAACTATTACAGATGCAGTTTTGTATTTAAAAAGAATATTCACAAATGGCGAGTTTATCCCTCAGTATTTAGATAACGAACGATATAATTATGAATTACTATTGATGATTGGTCTGTTTGTTTTAGTAGAATGGAATAATAAAACTAAAGTAGAACCAATTTCAGGAAAAAGAAGTTGGCTAAAAATGGCACTGGCGATTATGGCAATTATTGCTTTCGGAACTTATTCTGATTATAAAGAATTTATTTATTTCCAGTTTTAATGAAGAAGTTTTTATTAGACATATTAGGAATTTTTCTTTTAACAGTTTTGATAGCGGTTCTCTTGGACGGATTGTATACTTATGTTTTTATGCAATCAAAAAATCGTGGAAAAATAGAAACTGTTTTTAATTCTACAGCAAAAAAATACGACGTAGTAATTTTAGGTTCTTCAAGAGCCAACAATCACTTTGTTTCGCAAATGTTTGAAGATAAAGGATTAAAAACGTTTAATTACGGAATGAGTGGAGGACATCTATTTGAAGCATCTTTAATGTTAAAATTGATGATAGAAAGAAAATATGAAATCAAAAATATAATTCTTGAAGCCGATTTAAATCTTTCAAATGACCAAGAATCTGAAGGAGTTGCAACAAAATTTCTACCTTATATTCATTGCTCAAAAGTTATAAAAGATCATTTTGCGACAGAAGAAAACTTTAACGAATTGTATTATATCCCTTTTTACAGATATGTAAAGTTTGATTCTAAAATTGGTTTTAGAGAAGTTTACAAAATAGAAGTAAATGAAAAAACAAATGCTTTGGATAACTTAGGATATTATCCATTGGATAAACACAAAAATGGCAATATGAAAAACAATATTGTCAATTTAAATCCTTTGCCACACAATAAATATTACGAAGAAATAAAAAATATCTGTAAAAAAAATAATATCAATTTTATTTCTGTTATGACGCCAATGTGTGAAAATGTAGTTGGAATGAATTACTTTGATAAAGTGAAAAAACTATATCCAGAAATTCACAATTACGAAAATATAATTGTAGAGAATAAATACTTTTCTTCATGCGGGCATATGACAAATGCCGGAGCTCGATTATTTACAGCAAGAATTATCAAAGATTTTTTTGGGAAATAACGAATATAAGGCAATGAAGAATTTTTTACTTTATGTATTCAAAATTTTAGTACTAACTTTTGTTTTGATGTTTATAATGGACAAAGTTTATTCATATGCTTTTCGTCAATCAAATAAAAGAAGTAAAATTAGCTTTATCTATAATTCGCCACCAATAAATTATGATGTTGTAATATTGGGCTCGTCTAGAGCAAATAATCATTTCGTGACAAAAATGTTTACAGATAAAGGATTAAAAACATTTAATTTCGGAATGCAAGGCTCTAAACTATTTGAATCTGATTTGGTTCTGAAATTACTTTTAGAAAAAAAGAATAAAATAAAAAATGTAATAGTTGACGTTGATGTCACACTAAAATCTGAAAGTAAGTCAGACGGAACATTTTTAAAATTTTTGCCTTATTTTAATGAATCTTATGTAATTAGGGAGCATTTTAAAGAATTGGATGATTTTAATAGTTTTTATTATATCCCGTTTTATAGATATCTGAGATTTGACTCAAAAATTGGTTTTAGAGAAATGCTTTTTTCTGTTTTAAATAAAAAAAGCAATGAAATTGATAATGGAGGATATGGTCCGTTGCCTGAAAATAATGGAAATTTAAATACTGAAGTTTTAGATTTTCAACCACACAGGAATAGATATTATGAAGAAATTAAAAAAATCTGTAAAGTGAATAATATTAATCTCATTGCAATTATGACACCTATGTGTGAAAAGGCTATAGTTAACAATTACTTCAAAAAAGTAAATCAGCTGTATCCTGAAATTTACAATTACGAGAACATAGTGGCAGAAGATAAATATTTTTCGTCATGTGGTCATATGAATGATATGGGAGCGAAAGTTTTTACGGCAAAAATTTTAAACGATTTTTTTAGTTATGAATGTAATTAAGTTAGAAAAGTTAGATTACATCGATGTTATTAGAGGTATAGCCATTTTAATGGTAGTAATTACCCATACTGCTCAGCAAGAATTGGTTAAATTACCTCATCTTTTATCTGTATTTCTAGGTTTTGGAGAAAGAGGAGTGCAGATTTTCTTTATTGCCAGTGCTTTTACTTTGTTTCGATCGTATAAAAAAAGAAATAAAATTGAAAAAAGTCCAGTTAAAAACTTCTTCATCAGACGATTTTTTAGAATTGCGCCAATTTATTATTTAGGCATTATATATTATATATTAGGATAATGTACAATCTATCTTATTGGCAGGCAAGTCAACCCAATATTACTATTGGCAATGTGATTTCTAACTTTTTTTATTGTCATGGTTTAAGTCCTTGGATTAATAGTCTTGTTCCAGGAGGATGGTCCATAACAGTCGAAATGTTTTTTTATGTACTGTTTGCTTTCTTGTTTAAAAAAATAGAAAGCATCAATTCTGGTGTTATGTTTTTAAATTTTACTTTATTATTCAAATTGGTATTACAGGAGTTTCTCCAGTATGGAAATTTTATTTCAAATTCCTATTTATGGGGAGAATTCATTTTCTATTATTTTCCAAGTCAATTACCAATTTTTGCATTAGGTATAATTTTATATTTTCTAATTGAAAACCCTAATAATATAAAATTGGTTAAGACTAAAAATCTTGCTTTTTTTGTCATTTTACTTCCATTGCAAATTGGATCAAAATTCGATTTTCTATATTTAAATCATATAATTTTTGGTATAATCTTCGTAGTTTTTGCTCTTGTTTTGAGTAAAGGAAAACTTAATTTTTTATCTAAACCAATTATACCATATATTGGCAAAATAAGTTTTAGTATTTACATAATACATTTTATAGTTATAGTATGGTTAGCTAGGTCTTATTTAATTGATTTCTGCAATAACGGCTTAATTAATTTATCCTTACGATTTATACTAATCTTGTCTTTTTCAATTCTTATTTCAACTTTAACTTATCGTTTAATTGAAATCCCATTGCAGAATTTAGCCCAAAAAAATTATTCTAAAGACAGAAAGTGATAATTAAAATAAAAAACTGTTTTTTCAAAAACAATTAAATATGCATATAGCTTTTTTAACACCTGAATTTCCTCACCCCCAAGTTGCTTACGCAGCTGGAATAGGAACTAGTATAAAAAATCTTACTACAGCATTAAGTAATGAGAATATTAAAGTTACTGTTTTTGTTTATGGTCAGAAAAAACAAGAGATTTTGGAAGAAAATGGCGTTACGATTCATTTAATTCAAAATAAAAAATATAAACTTTTTGGTTGGTTTTTTCATCGAAAATATATACAGAATTATATCAATTCAGTTATTGAAAAAGAAAAGATTGAATTACTTGAAGCTCCTGACTGGACAGGAATTACGGCTTTTATGAACTTAGATGCACCTCTAGTAATTCGTTTTCACGGAAGTGATACTTATTTTTGTCATTTAGAAAATAGAAAGCAGAAGCGTAAGAATTTTTGGTTTGAAAAATTAGCTATAAATCAAGCAAAAGCTTTTATTTCACCAACAAAATTTACAGGAGAGGTTTCAAAAAAACTTTTTAATATAAAAGGAAAAGAAATCATAACTATTCATAACGGTTTGGATCTTGAAAATTTTAAAAATGAATTTCCTAAAGAATTTGAAAAAAAACTGATTTTATATATTGGAACTCTGATTAGAAAGAAAGGAGTTTTAGAACTGCCTGAAATTTTTAGCAAAGTTCGTAATGATATTCCAGACGTTAAATTAGTTTTAATTGGTACAGATTCGTTCGATATAAAAACAGGGTCAAAATCAACATGGGAACTAATGAAAGATTTGTTCACTGAAGAGGACTTGAAGAATGTAAACTATTTGGGTAAAATTCCGTACAATGAAGTTCAAACTTATATAAAGAAAGCAAATGTGTGTGTGTTTCCAACTTTTGCAGAAACTTTAGGAATGGTTACAATAGAATCAATGGCCATGCAAAAAGCTGTTGTAAATAGTAATATTGGCTGGGCACAAGAGCTTATTGTAGATGAAGAAAGTGGTTATTTGGTTTATCCTTCAAATCATGATCTTTATTCAAATCGAATTATTCAATTACTAAAAGACAATTCACTTTGTCAGGAAATTGGAGAAAAAGCTAGAATTAAAGTAGAATCTCATTTTGATATCAATCAATTGGTGAAAGAAAATGTAGAGTTTTATAAAAAGATAATTAATAAGAAAATTTAATGGTAGTTGTTTGTCATAAAAATAATAAAGTTGTAAAAGTTTGCAAAGATGGAGAAGCTATTTCATTTGAATCTTCTTTAAATATTGCCTCAACTTTAATGACATTTGCGAAAAAATTCCCAACAGATAGAATAATCTGGAGTCATATTACTGTAGAATCTAATATAAATTGGGAGGCTATAGATACAATTTTTCATCATGATAGAATCATGGCATCTTTCAATAAGGATATTGAAGAATACTTTTCAAATGGTATTGGATATATTGACGAGTCTGCATTTTTAAATGTTAATAAAAAGGTTAGTTACCCAACTTGGTTAACCAGCAGTGCAGTGGGGGGAATTAGCTCAAAAGCGCTTTTGCAATTTGAAAATAAAATTAAGTTTGTAAATAACTTTGATTATTTCTTACATAGTATTGCAAAAATAGCATCTATAAAAGGACTGTTTTGCTATTCAGAACCAAGACTTGTTATTGATAAAACAATCTCAATTCCAGTAAAAAAAGCAAATATTTACACTTTGTTTCAGTTTGCAAAACAACATTATCGTACACGCTGGATATTCATACTGTTTTTTAATTTCTTAATTTTTGAAAAACGCTTTCCAATAGCCCCTTTATTGTTTTCGTTGCGATTTAAAAAACGAAATAAAATCAATTTTGATTTATCTGAAATATCAGTTCAATCAAAATTAAAAATTGTGGAATCTAAAACTATTGATGTTATTATTCCAACGATTGGACGAAAAGATTGTTTGTATGATGTATTGCAAGATTTAGCAAAACAGACTCATTTACCACAAAATGTTATAATTGTAGAGCAAAATCCTATAGAAGGAAGTCAAAGTGAATTAGATTATTTAAATTCTGAAAAATGGCCGTTTGCTATTAAACATATCTTTACTCATCTAACAGGAGCTTGTAATGCACGAAATGTTGCTCTGAGCCAAGTTTCGAGCGAATGGGTCTTTTTAAATGATGACGATAATAGGTTTGATGAAAATTTAATTGGCAATATCTTTAATAAAATTGAACAATTTGGGACCTTTGTTGCAACAACATCATATTTACAAAAAAATGAAAAATTACTATTTAAAGATATTCACCAAACAGGAATTTTTGGTTCTGGAAATAGTTTTGTAAAATCAAGCTGTTTAGCTAATGTTTCTTTTTCAATGGCCTTAGAATTTGGTTACGGTGAAGATTTTGATTTCGGAATGCAACTAAGACAACAAGGTTTTGATGTAATCTATTTCCCTGATCCAGCTATTTTACATTTGAAAGCTCCTTTCGGTGGATTTAGAATCAAACCTCATTTTCCTTGGACAGGCGAAAAATATCAGCCAAAGCCATCTCCAACAATTATGTATACAAAACAGAAATATTTGAATCAAAAACAAATTAACGGTTATAAACTGAGGCTGTTCATAAAAGCCATAAGAAAAGAATCTCTTTTTAATTGGGCTGATTTTTATGTTTCATTTAAAAAAGGATGGAATTTAAGTGTCGATTGGAGTAAAAAATTATAAGAATGCAATAGTTTATTTTAAAACTAGAAAAATTTAAAGAAGTTGAAAATTATATGAAGTTACTCAGAAAGAAAATTGCGCGTTTTTACAAACAATTGATTTTACTAAAATATTATTCTAAAAAATTTGTTTTTTCTAGCAAACAAGAAAAAACAAAGATTATAATCTGTTTTGATGGTAATTTAACACATGGCGGATTAGTAGATCGGTTAAAAGGGATAATTTCTTTGTATGAGATTTCTAAAATTTTAGATTTTGAATTTAAAATTTTCTTCACACATCCATTTGAATTAACAAATTTTTTAGAGCCAAACGCAAGTGATTGGATTATCAATGAAAAAGAAGTTAAATACAATGTTTTTTCCTCTAAAATTGTTTATTTAATTAACGATTTTAAAAGAAAACCTCTTCAAATTTTTGAGAAATCTAAAGCAAAAACTTTTTTTGTTTATTGCAATGTCGATTATTTAGCCAAGTTATACCCAGCTAAAAATGAGCAGGAGATAAAATTTATTTGGAAAAATAATTATGACCACCTATTTAAAACCTCAAATTATCTACAAGAAAAATTAAATATTCTTAGTTCTGAACCAAGGATAGCATTCCATACTAGATTCACTACTTTAATGGGAGATTTTTCAGATTCAACAAAAATGATTTTGAATGAAAATGAAAAGTTGAATTTAATTCAAAAAGTTATAAAAGCGATTAATGATAAAGCCAACCAATACCCTGACAAAGTAGCATACATATTTTCTGATAGTGATTTTTTTTTAAATCATGTTAGAGCCACAACTAATTATAAGACTTTGGCAGGAGTCCCAAAACATATAGAAAATAATAATTCTGATCTTGATTATCATTCTAAAACATTTCTTGATTTTTACTATTTAGCAGGAAGTGAGCATGTATTTTTAGTAGCAATTGATCAAATGTATTACAGTAGTTTTTCAAAATATGCTGCTATAATAGGAGAGGGCAAGTTTAAAAGCATAACGAATTAAAATATCTGCTAGAGTATGGTGAAGATATATACAGAACATCTTTTCTTGACAGAAGATAATAGAAGAATAATATTTCCACTATTATTTGATATGGTATACCTGCCAAATAATGGCACAAGGTCAAATTTTATTTTTGTAGATTCTCTTTCTGAAGCTGACGTTGCCATTTTTCCTGTAGACATTGTTTCTTTTTTGAAAAAAGATAAAAGCAATTTTTTTCATAATTGGATTGCGAAAATGTCACAAAATAAAGTGCCAATTTGGATTTATACAGCTGGTGATTTTGGATTTACTTTTAAGAATGAAAATGTTTTGACTTTTAGAATGGGAGGTTTTAATTCGAAGTTACCAACTAATACTTCCATAATGCCTTCCTTTGTGAATGATCCATATAATAAAATTTTAAAAGACGATTTTTTTGTGCTTCCCAAAAAAGAAAGGCCAAGTATTGGTTTTGTAGGCAATGCAAACGGCTCTCTTTTTAAGTTCATTAAAGAGTTTATTCTCTATTTAAAAAGAGTTATTATTAATTTGGGATATCGATATCCAGAAGATTATCATCCTTTTTATCCAGCTGGAAGAAAAAGATATAAACTTCTCTATAAACTCCAAAAAGATAAAAGAATTCAAAGTGATTTTATTTTTAGAGATAAATATAGAGCTAGAAATGAAAATAAAGAGAAAACAACATTAGAGTTTTTTAAAAACATTCAGGATAATTTATATACTTTTTGCCTGCGCGGAAATGGAAATTTTTCTGTTCGATTTTATGAAGCATTAATAATGGGTAGAATTCCTGTTTTAATTAATACAGATGTAAGGCTACCATTAGAAGATTTAATTGACTGGAACAAACATTGTGTTATTGTTTTAGAAGATTCGATAATTCAAGACTTACTAAACTTTCATTCTTCTAAAACAGAATTTGAACTTGAAGAAATACAAACTAATAATCGAAAATTAGTATTGGAAAGATTAAACAGAGTCGATTATTTTGTTCAAATTAGTAATAAATATTTAGAAAGTAAATGAAGTTTTCTCTAATTATCTGTACTTATATGCGTCCTGAGCCGTTATTAAAATTACTAATTTCGGTTCAAAATCAAGTTTTTTATCCAAATGAAATTTTAATTATTGACGGTTCACTTAATGACAGAACTAAAGTTGCTCTAGATAATAAGGAATTCAAAAATTTAAAATATTTTTTAGTTTCTGATAAAGAAAGAGGGTTAACGAAACAGCGTAATTTTGGAATTTCCAAATTAGATCCTACCAGCGATATTGTATGTTTTTTGGATGATGACATTGTTCTGGAATCTAATTATTTTCAAAATTTATTAAACACATATCTTTTATTTCCTGAAGCATTAGGAGTAGGAGGCTATATTGTTAATGAAATAAAATGGGACATAATTCCTGAAAATTATAAGTTCAAGATTAATGAATTCTATTTTGATGGATGGAAACGAAAGGATGGAAGTCGTTTTGTACTAAGAAAAAAACTGAATTTAGACAGTAATACTCCTCCAGGATTTTCACCTAATTTTTCACATGGAAGAAGTGTTGGTTTTTTACCTCCAAGCGGAAAGATTTATGAATCAGAACAATTAATGGGTGGCGTTTCATCTTTCAAAAAATCAGTATTTGAAGAGTTTTCATTTTCAACTTATTTTGAGGGTTACGGTTTGTACGAAGATGCGGATTTTTGTTTAAGATTGGCAAAAAAAGGAAAATTGTACCTTAATACAGAAGCAAAGCTGAACCACTATCATGATCCTGCTGGTAGGCCAAACCAGTTTCACTATGGCAAAATGGTAGTTAGAAATGGATGGTATGTTTGGCGAACAAAAAATCCTAATCCAATTTTGAAAGATCGTTTGAAATGGAATGTGATCACATTTTTATTGATTTTGATACGATTTACAAATGTTATTAATGGAGCTGAAAAAAAAGCCACTTTTACAGAAGCAATAGGACGAGTTGTCGGATGCTTTAGTTTAATTTTAAATAAACCTAAAAGATAAAATGAAAACAAAAATTTACATTTATGGACTTTGTAATATATTCTATGATGCATATTATATTCAAGGGCTAAGTGAGGTTTGTAAGAATTTTGAATTTAATGTATCAAAGTTTCCAGCATTTAGTCAAGGCACATTTGCGGTAATTATTGAAGAAGGAAATCTATCAAAAAAAATAATTATAGACTCAAGAGATTCTAGTGAAATTGGCACTGCAGAGCTTGAATGGTGCAATGTTTACGGAAAAATAAATTATAACACTAAGGAGTTTTCAGCTAATCATAATAAAAAAATTGTTCCTATTGGTCCAAGTTTTGGGGTTAAAATCTGGAATTTAAGTGAAACATTGTATTTTTTAAGTCTCAATTTTATTAGGTTCAGAAAGAACATTACAAATAAAAAAGAGTTTGTAGCAAATTATTGGAGACAATATAAAAGGCTAGAATTGAAAAAATACAAGCATGTAAAATCTTCTTTGAATGAAATTTTTTTTATGAACTCAATTTGGAAAAAAGAAAATGAAACGAATGAGAATAGGGCTTTATTTATTGAAACATGTAAAAACAATTCGAATCTTATTTTTGAAGGAGGCTTTGCAGCTAGAACTAATGGAGACAATTTAGGTTTCGATAAATTAGTTTATTCAAAAAAAATTCCACTTAATATTTATATCGAAAAAATTAAAAACTCTGCATTTGTATTCAATACGCCAGCTGTTCTTTCTTGCCACGGCTGGAAATTAGGAGAATTTTTAGCTCTTGGGAAAGCAATTATTACAACTCACCATTATAATGAATTGCCGGCAGTTTTAGAGAATGAAAAGCATGTTTTGTATATTGGAAATAAAGACGACTTGCAAAAAAACATTAAGAAATTGATAGATGATCCAACCTTTAAAAATAGTTTAGAATTGGAAAGCCGAGAATATTTTGAAAAATATTTAGCGCCTCAAAAAGTTATTTTAAGATTATTAGAAAGAAACTAGAATGAATTTTTTAATAATAACCCATGTCAATCATATTCATAAAGACAATCAATATTTTGGTTATGGTCCATATATTGGAGAAATGAATATTTGGTTGAAATATGTAAATAAAGTAACAATTGTTGCTCCATTAAAAAATGGAAATATTTTGCCTATTGATCTATCTTATCAGTGCGATAATGTAAACTTTAAAAATGTTCCAGATTTTAGTTTTACATCATTAAAAAGTAGAATAATATCAATTTTTAAATTGCCTATTATTTTCTGGAAAATATATCTGGCAATGAAAAAAGCCGATCATATTCATTTAAGATGCCCAGGTAATATGGGATTAGTCGCTTGTTTTGTTCAAATTCTATTTCCAAATAAAATAAAAACTGCTAAATATGCGGGTAATTGGGATCCAAATAGCAAACAACCTTGGACATATAGATTACAGAAATATTTGTTAAAAAATACTTTCTTGACTAAAAATATGAAAGTTTTAGTTTATGGTGATTGGAAAAATCAATCTAAAAATATTAAATCATTTTTTACAGCTACTTACTCTGATTCTGAAAAAGAGATAATCGCTAAAACCAACACTAATTTATGCTTTAAGTTTCTTTTTGTTGGAAGCTTAGTGGATGGGAAAAGACCTTTGTATGCAATAAAATTGATTGAAGGCTTGATTAAAAAAGGTTGCAATGTCACATTAGATTTATATGGAGATGGTGTAAAAAGAAGTTCTCTTGAAAACTATATTCAGACTAACAATTTAGAGAAATATATTTTCTTAAAAGGGAATCAAAATAGAGAAACTTTAAAAAAGGCGTATAAAGAAAGTCATTTCGTTGTATTGCCATCAAAAAGTGAAGGTTGGCCTAAAGCAATTGCAGAAGGAATGTTTTGGGGATGTGTTCCTATTGCTACTAAAGTTTCTTGCGTTCCATCTATGTTGGATTTTGGAGATAGAGGTATTATGTTGGAAATGAATTTAGAGAACGATTTGAATGAAATTATGAAAATAATTGAAAATGATGGAGTGTTTACGAATAAAAGCAAATTAGCTGTGATTTGGTCACAAAAATATACAACTGATGTTTTCGAAAAAGAAATTAAAGCAATGTTGCAAGTATGAGAATCGTACAAATAATAGATTCCTTAGAAACTGGAGGAGCAGAAAGAATGGCAATAAATTATGCCAATGCACTTTCGGAGAAAGTTGAATTTTCGGGTCTAATAGCAACTCGTAAAGAAGGTTTGCTTTTAGATTATTTAGATGAAAAAGTGGCATATTTATTTTTGAAAAAAAAATCTAGTATTGATCCAAAAGCTCTTTCTAGAATAATTAGCTATCTAAAAGGAAATAAAGTAGAAATAATTCATGCACATAGTTCATCATTTTTTATTGCTGCTTTAGCTAAAATTTTTATTCCAAAGATTAAAATTATATGGCATGATCATTTCGGTATTTCTCAAGATTTAGATTCGAGAAAAAATTTGATATTGAAAATAGCATCATTTTTATTTCTAGGAATTATTTCAGTAAATGATTATCTGAAAAAATGGGCTTTAGATTATTTACATTGTCCAAATGTTACTTACTTCCCTAATTTTATACTTGAATCAATAGATTCGTCAAGTAATTTTAAACTAAAAGGGATTGAGGGTAAAAGAATAATTTGCGTTGCCAATTTGCGTCCGCAAAAAAATCATGAACTATTGATAAATGGAGCGCAAATGCTTCATCAAAAATTTCCAGAATGGTCATTTCATTTAATTGGTAAAGATTTTTATGACGACTATAGTAAAAATCTTGTAAAAAAAGTAAATGATCTTCAGCTTACCGAAACAGTATTTTTCTATGGCGAGATGAATAATACACAAAATTTACTCAAACAATCTGAAATTGCTGTCTTGACTTCTCGCTCAGAGGGACTTCCTTTAGCTGTTTTGGAATATGGATTGTCGAGCTTACCAGTTGTTGCAACAGATGTTGGCGAGGTAAAAAAAATTATACAGTCTCAGCAAGAAGGTTTGTTGATAGAATCAAATAATTTGGAACAATTTGTAAAAGCTGTTGAATATTTGATAGAACAAGAAGAAACGAGAAAAATAATAGGGAAAAAGCTCTTTTCCCTCGTTGAGCAGAATTTTAGTGAAAAATCAATTTTGAATGGGTACATCGCATGGTTGGAATCTTTGACTACTTTTGCGTGATAAACCGTTATTTATTAAATGAAAAATACAAAATTTAATTATACATCATTAATCATTCTGCATATTGTAATAGCATTTGTTGTTTTTGCACTTCCTTTTTTGTCCAAAATTTATGCTTTTCTGATTCCTGTTATTGGGGCTTTTTTTGTTTTTAAAAATAAAAACAAGAACAATGAAGTATTATATGTAAGTGCTTATCTAGTAGGAGCTGAGGTTTTTTTACGTATGACAGGCGGAAATTTTAACAATGAGTATGTGAAGTATTTGGTCGTCTTTTTTATGCTTTGTGGCATAATTTTTAAAAACTTTTCTAAAAGCGCATTCATATTCTCATTTTTTTTAATACTACTATTACCTGCTGTTTTAATTACTACAGAAACAGCCAGTTTTGATATCGATATTAGAAAAATTCTAGTTTTTAATTTATCTGGCCCTTTTTGTTTAGCTATATGCGCAACTTATATGATCAATAGAAAGATTGTATTTAATGATCTCCAGAATGTGTTAAAATCAATTGGTTTTCCTATAATAACAACTACTATTTATCTGTTTTTATATACGCCGAGCATAAAAGAGGTGGTCACAGGTACTCAATCAAATTTTGAAACTTCTGGAGGATTTGGTCCTAATCAAGTTTCTACAATATTGGGATTAGGCATATTTGTTTTTTTTTCACAATTAATTTTATTTTCAAAAACTAAAAAGGATATTTTTATTAATGGAGGCCTACTTATCTTTATAAGTTATAGGGGTATTGTAACTTTTTCAAGAGGAGGGGTTTTTACCGCAATAGCCATGATTATTTGTCTTTTTGCCGTTGTTTATTATCTCTCTAATGCAAGAGGAAAGAGTAAATTTATTGTCGTTTTTGCTTTAACGGGTTTAATGTCTATTGGAATATGGACTTATAGTTCCTTACAAACAAATGGACTTATTGAGAAACGATATGCCAATAAAGATGCTCGTGGGAGAGATAAAAAAGATCATTTAGGTGGTAGAGAAGAAGTTATGAATGCAGAAATAAATTTGTTTTTGAATAATCCTATTTTTGGTGTAGGAGCAGGAATGAGTAAATATGAGAGAGTTGAAGAATTAGGACAGGAAGTAGCTTCACACAGTGAAATTACAAGGCTAGGTGCAGAACATGGAGTATTTGGCGTGCTTGCATTTTTAATTCTTTTTTTTACGCCAATCGTGAGTTATATAAATAACAAGCAACATTTATATTTTCTATCATTTTTTATATTTTGGATACTGACTATTAACCATGCAGCCATGAGAATAGCCGCACCAGCTTTCGTATACGCACTATGCCTACTTTCAGTGCAAATAAAAATTCCTGAAGAAACAGAAAATTAATAGATTAGTTATATTTTTTGCGATACATTTGCTTTGCCCTAACCAAATTAAAACCTACAAGAGATGTTATCAAAAAAGAAAATGCATTTCGAAATCTCGGAGAGGAAGATCTTACTCCTTTCCTTCGATGCTGTTTTTATTCTATTTGCTTTATATTTATTAAGCGCAATCTTTGATTATCATTATTTCGCCTTTGATTTAAGTAGCTCGCTTAGCATACTTTTACTAGTCAGCTATCTTTTTGTCTTTGGTGTAATATTTGAAATCTATAATCTACAGGTAGCAAGCAATCATCTGCAGATTCTGCAAAATGTCGTTTTTACCGCAACAGCCACTGTTTTGGCTTATTTGTTTACGCCCGTTCTTTCGCCTGTATTGCCCAAACAAAGATTAGTAATAGTAATATTTTATTTTACAATACTAATTACATTGTTGCTTTGGCGTTTGTTCTATTGCTATTTTCTAGCCTCTCATCGTTTTTCGCAAAATGTTGTTTTGATTTGTGATCAAAGTGAAGTTGAAAAATTAGTCTTAGGATTGGAAAGCGTTGATCCGCATTACAAAATTATTGGTTTCGTTAATTCCGATTCTGTTGCAGATGAAAATTTAGATTTTCATTATGTAAACGAAATAAAGAAAGAAGATTTAGAACGTTTCGTCTCTACACATTATGTCTCAGAAATTGTAATTGCTTCTCAGAAAACAGATGGTATCACTTCCGATCTATATCACCAGCTGCTTCATTTATTAGAAAAAGGATATATCATACGCGAATACACACAAGTTTACGAAAGCAAAACACAGCGGATTCCTGTTCATCACATAGAAAGAGATTTTTATAGATTTTTCCCCTTTAGCAGAAGTAATAGTAATAAACTGTACTTGTCTTTGGTTCGTCTTATCGAACTCATGTTTTCTATTCTGGGGCTTTTAATCAGTCTAGTTTTTATTCCGATAATTTTTCTCTGCAATCTATTTGCCAATAAAGGAAGCCTTTTTTACACTCAAGAAAGAGTAGGGAAAAATGGAGTAGTTTTCGAGATTTACAAGTTTAGAACTATGACCGAGAATTCAGAGGCAAACGGAGCTGTTTTTGCGACTCATAATGACAAAAGAGTTACTCCATTTGGTAAATTTATGCGGAAGTCTAGAATTGATGAACTTCCTCAATTTATTAATGTCTTAAAAGGAGATATGGGCGTAATTGGCCCAAGACCTGAGCGACCATTTTTTGTTGAAGAAATTGCCGCTGTAATGCCTTTTTATGAAACGCGTCACGTAATTAAACCTGGACTTACGGGATGGGCGCAGGTTAATTATTCTTATGGGGAATCAATCGACGAAAGTTTAGTTAAACTTCAGTACGATTTGTATTATATCAAACACAGAAGTATATTTCTCGACCTAAGCATTACTTTCAAAACCATTACGACGGTTTTATTCTACAGAGGTCAATAAAAAATTTTAGATTATAATCGGAATTGGTTTTTTGTTGCGAATAGCTGTTCGCACTAAAACCACTCCGCTTGTAATGATCAACGGTAAAGTGATAAAGAAATGTGCCTTATTGATTAAAAATAAAAAGTAAATCACTAAAAGGACAAAGTTGATCAGCGAAAATCGATACGTCCATAGTTTGTTTTTGAAAATTGAAAACAAAACTAAAACCAATAAAAGCGGACTAAAAAGCAGTACGTTATAATTCATCGCCAACTCTTGGTGGAATGAATAAAATCCCATTATTACAAAGAATATCCCCATTAAGGATAAAATCAAAAAATAGATTTTATCGACTGTTTTGTTTCTAGCAAAGATTACAAAAAGCAGAATAAAGAGATATGTGTAAATGTTATTCCACCAAGATTTCGGTGTTTCTTTCGTAAATTCTAGTAGCGTTTTGCTTTTAGCTACAAGAGGTTTATTCTGGAAAGTGGTTTTATCTAAACTGTTTTTCAATTCAAATGGAAGGAAAATTCTGGTTCCCATTTGATCAACTTTAGTTCCGAAAATAATGCTAGTTCCTAATTGATCATAAAAATGCCCGTCAAAATAAGGAAATAGGATAGAACGATAGGTCTTGTCTGTGTCTCCTTTTTTAGTTATTGCATTTTGATTTAGTGATTTATTAATAACATCAACAACCATCGAGGTGCAATTTTTATCAATAAATTTATAAGTATAATATCTTTCTTCAGAAAATAAAGAATGATTCAGATTGTCAAATATTTTTTGTTTTAAAGGAAGACCAATGAGAAGTTCTTGTTCATAAACACTTCGTTTATCATTGCTATATTCACTTATAAAATCAGAAAAAGGATGAGTAATAATAAAATATTGTAAATCACCTTTCGCGAATTTGGCAACGAAATTAGGGGTTCTAAAATCAAATGCGCCATAATTATAAACGATATCAATATTATTTGATGGATCAAATACACGAACAGCGGTATGTCCAAAATAAGAATAAGTCTCATTTCCAAGTCCGCAAGTCAAAATGCTTATTTTGGCGTCTTTAGATAAAGGTAAACTTTGGCTGAAACCAATAAAACTTGCTAAGAATAATAAAATAAAAAGTGCTTTTTTGAACATGACAGTTTTCATGATTTAAAATTTTAAATGTTTTATGGTTTCTAATTATCTAAAGATACCCAAATCTACTTTTAACGAAAAAATATTAGAATATAATGCGGTACTTTGGTTTCCTAAATCAGTCAAAGCGTAATCAATTTGTATGCCTTTATATCTAAATCCCAAACCAATATTAGGCTGAAAATTTACTTTTTCGGTGTTATCTAGCTGCGTTACATTCTGAAAGTTTCCTGCTCCAGCGCGCACAAAAACTAAATCGGTATAGCCAAACTCAAACCCTAGAGCTGGGTCTATACTTATAGCTTTTGAAGAAATAATGTCATTTGTTTGTTCAAAACGCATATTTAAATTAGCTGAGGTCACAAGACTGCATTCGTTATGAAAATCAAATCTTTTCGAAACTCCCAATTGTGCTTTTGGCAATGTTATCTCTGTGCTTTCTGGCAAAGTATTATTTTCTCCCGGAATTGCATTGGCGATTTTTTCATATTCTTCTTCATCAATATTCCAGACGTTGTAAGTTGTAGTGATGTCGCGAAGCATTAAACCAAATTTCCAATCATTTCTTTCAAATTGAAGTCCAATATCAAATCCAAAACCCCAAGAATTGGCAAATTTTCCAATCACTCTTCGAATTACTTTTGCGTTTACACCGTATTGAAATCCGTCAACAGGCAGTTTTCTTGCATAAGAAAAAGTAAAACCATAATCTGCTGTAGAGAAGAGGCTGATTCTGTTGTAATCAATATTTCCTTGATTATCGATTAACTGTGTAGTGTCCATAATGTCGTCTACTCCAAAACGAATCATCGAAATTCCCCAAGCACTTCTGTCGTCAATTGGACTTGCGTAACCAATGTAATCGTATTGCGCAATATTGGCAAAGTAGCTGGCATGCATTAAAGCGATTTGATGATCTTCGAGATGCGTCAAACCTGCTGGATTCCAGTAAACTGCATTTACGTCATTTGAAGAGGCAGTTACAGCACTTGCCATTCCAAGAGCAGCAGCATCGACCCCAATATTCATAAATTCATTCGAATATTTTCGAACGGTTTGTGCATACTGAAAAGTACAACTCCAAAAGAATAAAAACACTAAATATTTCTTCAACTGATATGTTTTTGCAGATCGAGGCCTGTTTTAAAAATTTTTATCAAAAATATAATATTTTACTCATCTAATAAGTTCCTTTGCTTAAATATTCCCAAAGTCGCGCTTCGAAATAAAAAACTCTCGAAAAAACTCGTTTTGCATCCAGTTATTATACTAAATTTGTTCTCAGCCATTATCAAATTTTTAAGCTATGAATATCAAAAAGCATATCCCAAATCTAATTACATTAATAAATCTTTTCTGCGGTTGTGTCGCAATTGTTTATGTTTCTCAGAACGATTATTTAATGGCTTTTTATATGGTTTGCTTAGGAATCTTTTTTGATTTCTTTGATGGTTTTTTTGCCAGATTATTTAAAGTGTCAAGTCCGCTTGGGTTGCAGTTGGATTCTTTGGCAGATATGGTGACAAGCGGCGTAACGCCTGGATATGTGATGTACAGCATGTTTACCAACAGCGCACACGAGTTAGGATCGCATCCAGCAATTCCGTTTTTAGGATTTATTATCACTTTAGGATCTTGTTATCGTTTGGCTAATTTTAATATCGATACACGCCAGACGGATTCTTTTATCGGATTGCCTACACCTGCAAATGCTTTGTTTATTTTGAGTCTTCCTTTAGTTATTTCGTTTTCAGATTCTTTGATGGTTTTAGAAATCTTAACCAATCAATGGGTTTTATTGGTGATAACGCTGTGCAGTGCTTATATTTTAAATGCTGAAATTCCGTTGTTTGCTTTAAAAATTAAAAAATTCAGTTTGAAAGAAAATGCACTTCAAATTGTATTTTTGATCATTTCTGTACTAATGATTGCGTTGCTTCAATATATGGCAATTCCGTTGATTATTGCTTTTTATGTATTGCTGTCGATCATTAATAATCTTTTTTTGAAAAAGTAATTCTGTTTAATGGCAAGAAAAACGACTTATCGTAAAACATATTCAAGAAAACCAGCTGGAAGATCTTTTCTAAGCAGACTTTTTCGAGGACTTTTATTGATTTTTTTCGGACTTTTATTCATTGGGATAATTTATCATTATCGCAAAGGGCTTGCTTATTATTTAGGTTTTAGAACAGAAAAAGTTTTAGAAGAAGATGAGGTTGATAAACATCTTTCTGATGTGCGAAACATTCGAGTTCTCGAAAATCATAAAGGAAAAGTAATTGGAATTGATGTTTCTGAATTTCAAGGAAAGGTAGATTGGGAAGAAGTCGAAATCTTGGACGAAAAATATCCTGTCCAGTTTGTTTTTATCCGTGCAACAGCAGGAAACGATCGTGTAGATAGGCAATTTAAAAGAAATTGGGAAGGTGCAAAAGAAAATAAAATCATGCGTGGCGCCTATCATTATTATCGCCCAAACGAAAATTCTATTGAACAGGCAGATCTTTTCATTAAAACAGTAAAATTGCAGAAAGGAGATCTTCCGCCTGTTTTAGATATTGAAAAATTACCTAAAAATCAGCCTTTGGACAGTTTGAAAAAAGGCTTGAAACGTTGGTTGAATAAAGTGGAGAAACATTACCAAGTTCGTCCAATAATTTATTCAGGAGAAAGATATTATTCAGATTTTTTAAAAGAAGAATTCGGAGATTATTTGTTCTGGATTGCGAATTATAATTTCTACAGAGAAAAAATCGAAGATGACTGGTTGTTTTGGCAGTTTACAGAAAAAGCTTCTCTGCCAGGAATCAAACATCGCGTTGATGTTAATATTTACAACGGCGATTTAGAACAATTGCATTTTATTACAGTGGAATAAAAGCCTTCAGTTAACAGAGAGTATTTGATAAAACCAAAATAACAATTATTATAAAAGGTAACAGAAGCATTACAGAATACGGATTGGCAAAATTTATAGTATAACCCATCCATTGAATCTTTTTAGGAGGAAGCAATCTTTTATCTTTAGGGTTATAATAACAGGTATTGAAGAAATACCAATTCTTTGGATCTTTGTGCCAATTATCGTAATCTTCCTGAGTTGGTTTTTCTGATTTCATTTTAAATTAGTTTGCAGTGACGGTCACAGTTTTCAGTTTCTATTGAGACTGTAAACTGAGACTGCGACTGAATACTTTTTTCTAAAACTCCAATTTCTTTTTACGAAGCTCGAAGTTTTGTCCAAGATAAACACGACGAACCATTTCGTCTTCTACCAATTCTTCTGGAACTCCAGCTTTAAGAATTCCTCCTTCAAACATTAAGTACGTTTTATCTGTAATGGCTAAAGTTTCCTGAACGTTGTGATCGGTAATTAAGATTCCGATGTTTTTATTTTTTAATTGCGCTACAATTCGCTGAATATCTTCAACCGCAACTGGGTCAACTCCTGCAAAAGGCTCATCCAATAAAATAAATTTAGGGTCAGTTGCCAATGCACGCGCGATTTCGGTACGACGACGCTCACCTCCAGAAAGTAAATCGCCTCGGTTTGTGCGAATATGTTCTAAGCTGAATTCTTCAATTAAGCTTTCCATTTTAGCAATTTGAGCTTCTTTAGAAAGTTTCGTTAATTGTAAAACGCTCAAGATATTGTCTTCAATACTTAATTTTCTAAAAACAGAAGCTTCTTGTGCCAAATAACCAATTCCCTGCTGAGCACGTTTGTACATTGGATAGTCGGTAATATTTAAATCATCAAGAAAAATATTTCCTTGATTTGGTTTTACCAATCCTACAATCATATAGAATGACGTTGTTTTTCCAGCTCCATTTGGCCCTAAAAGCCCCACAATTTCTCCTTGATTTACTTCAACAGAAATTCCTTTTACAACACTACGTCCTTTATAGGTTTTGATTAAATTATCGGCTCTTAGCTTCATTTTTTTAATTAGATAATATCTTAATTAGATAATGTGTCAATTTGATAATGAGATAATTATTATCTCTGTTGGCAAAATAAGATAAAATAAATTAATCAATTAAACGAATTAACATATCGTATGAAAATTATCTAATTGGCTAATTATCTTTATTCTCTAATTATTTGCCCTGCTCTTCAAGTGCTTCCCAGAATTCGTAAGCTCTTCTTAAATGAGGAATAACAATTGTTCCTCCAACAAGAGTGGCAATTCCCATTGCTTCCATCATTTCTTCTTTAGAAACACCTTCTTTATAGCTTGTTTCTAAATGGTATTTTACACAGTCGTCACATCTTAAAACTGTAGAGGCTACCAAACCTAAAAGTTCTTTTGTTTTTACGTCAAGAGCACCTTCTGCATATGCATTAGTGTCAAGATTAAAAATTCGCTTTACAATTTTGTTGTTGTCAGCAAGCAGTTTTTCGTTCATTCTAGAACGATAGTCGTTAAATTCTTGAACTATATCAGACATTTTCTTTTAATTTATTTTTATAGACAATCTTCGAAATTAGGATACTAACCTCGTAAATAATTAACATTGGAATTGCAACAATAGTCTGGCTCACAACATCAGGTGGTGTTACAATAGCAGCGATGATCAAAATCAATATTACAGCGTATTTCCAATATTTTCTTAAGAATTCAGGAGTAACTAATCCTAGTTTTGTTAAGAAATAAATGGCAATTGGGAGTTCAAAAAAGATGGCACTTCCCAAAATACTTGTTTTTACCATTCCCATATAAGATTCCAGCGTGAATTGGTTTTTTACGACATCACTTACAGAGAATGTTGCAACGAAGTTTATCGACATCGGAATTACAACAAAATACCCAAATAATACTCCTAAAAAGAAAAGTAAAGAAGAAACAAAGATGAATAATTTTGCATTTTTTCTTTCTTTCTCATAAAGTGCTGGGCTGATAAACTTCCAGATTTCCCACAATATGTAAGGGAAACTCAAAATAAAACCAGCTAGAAGACACATCCAAACAAAGATGTTTACTTGACCTTCCATTTCGGTATTCTGAATAATGAAATTCAGTTCTGTAATACAGATGCTGTCAGCAAATCCTAATGAATGAGATAAGTCACAAAACCAAACATACGTGAAGAATGTTGGTCTAATTGGACCCAAAATAATTTGATCAAATAAATAATCACTAATAAAATAAGTAACAATTGCCATTATAATTGTTGCAAGTGTACTTCTAACCAATAACCATCTTAATTCCTCAAGATGATCTAAAAATGACATCTCGCCAAGATTTTTCTTTGCCATTATACGATTCCTTCTTTTAAAATGTCATGTAAATGTAAAACTCCTTTGTATTCTCCATTATCCGCAACAATCAATTGAGTGATTGAAAAGTCTTCTAGAATATTTAAAGCATCCACAGCCATAGTTTCAGACGAAACTACTTTTGGATTTTTTGACATAATATCTTTTGCGGTTAAATCTGCAATAGTATCTACGTCGTTTAGCATTCTTCGGATGTCTCCATCGGTAATAATTCCAACAATTTTATTGTCTTCAATTACTGCAGTAACTCCTAATCTTTTTTCAGAGATTTCGAAAATTGCTTTTTTGATAGAAGTGTCCGGAGTAACAGCTGGTTTTAATGAATGCTCGATCATATCTTTTACGCGAAGCAGTAATTTTTTTCCTAAAGCACCTCCAGGATGATAAACCGCAAAATCTTCTGGTTTGAAATCACGCATTTCCATTAAACAAACTGCTAAAGCGTCGCCCATTACAAGTTGTGCAGTCGTACTGTTTGTTGGAGCTAAATTGATAGGACAAGCTTCTGTGTCAACAGTTGTATTTAAAACCAAATCAGAGCCTTTTGCTAAGAATGAAGTTGTGTTTCCTGTAATGGCAATCAAAGTATTTCCGAATCTTTTTAATAAGGGTACGAGGACTTTAATTTCTGGACTATTCCCGCTTTTTGAAATACAAATAATAACATCATCGTTTTGTATCATTCCTAAATCTCCGTGAATAGCTTCTGCGGCGTGCAAAAACATAGAAGGAGTTCCGGTGGAGTTAAAAGTAGCCACCATTTTTTGAGCAATGATTGCGCTTTTTCCAATTCCTGTAACGATTAGACGGCCTTTAGATTCGTATATGCGTTGGACAGCTTCGTAAAAATTTTCGTCCAAAAAATCAATTAGTTTTGTAATTGCTTCACTTTCAGAGAGTATTGTTTTCTTGGCGATCGCCAATATATTTTCTTTTGTGATCAAAACAGAATATTTAAAATTTGTATGTATAAAAGAAAGTTGTATCTTTATGTGTTGCAAATTTATACAAAATACCATTAATATAGAGAATGAATTCAAATGAAATTGAAATACATAAAGAATTAAAGAAGTATTTCGGCTTTAGCCAATTTAAAGGCTTGCAGGAGCAAGTCATTACGAGCATTTTAGACGGAAAGAATACATTCGTAATTATGCCGACCGGTGGAGGAAAGTCTCTTTGCTACCAATTACCGGCTTTAATTCAAGAAGGAACAGCAATTGTTGTTTCTCCATTAATTGCTTTGATGAAAAATCAGGTTGATGCAATTCGAAGCCTTTCGTCTGAAAATGGAATTGCACATGTATTAAACTCCTCTCTAACTAAAACAGAAATTGCTCAGGTTAAAAAAGATATTACATCTGGATTGACCAAACTTTTGTATGTTGCCCCTGAATCATTAACAAAAGAAGAATATGTTGCTTTTTTACAAAGCGTGCCTATTTCTTTTGTGGCCATTGATGAGGCGCACTGTATCTCAGAATGGGGACACGATTTTAGGCCAGAGTATAGAAATCTGCGAAATATAATTAAGCAGCTGGGTAAAGTGCCAATTATTGGACTTACCGCAACCGCAACACCAAAGGTTCAGGAAGATATTCTGAAAAACCTTGACATGGCCGATGCCAATACTTTTAAAGCATCGTTCAACAGACCGAACTTGTATTATGAAGTTCGTACCAAAACAAAAAATATTGAGTCGGATATTATTCGATTTATCAAACAGCATAAAGGCAAATCTGGGATTATTTACTGCTTAAGCCGTAAAAAAGTAGAATCGATTGCCGAAGTTTTACAAGTAAACGGAATCAGTGCTGTTCCTTATCATGCAGGTTTAGATGCCAAAACCCGTGCCAAACATCAAGATATGTTTTTGATGGAAGATGTTGATGTCGTTGTAGCAACAATAGCTTTCGGAATGGGAATCGATAAACCAGACGTTCGTTTTGTAATTCACCATGATATTCCGAAATCTCTTGAAAGTTATTACCAAGAAACCGGTCGCGCAGGACGTGACGGTGGAGAGGGTCATTGTCTAGCGTATTACTCTTATAAAGATGTAGAAAAGCTAGAGAAATTTATGTCTGGAAAACCAGTTGCCGAACAAGAAATTGGTTTTGCACTTTTGCAAGAAGTGGTGGCATACGCCGAAACTTCAATGTCGCGTAGAAAATTCCTTCTTCATTATTTCGGTGAAGAATTTGACAGTGAAACTGGCGAAGGAGCCGATATGGACGACAATGTTCGCAACCCGAAACATAAAGTTGAAGCCAAAGATCAAGTAGTTAAATTGCTTGAAATTGTTCGCGATACCAAACATATTTACAAATCAAAAGAAATTGTATTTACTTTAATTGGCCGTATCAATGCGGTTATTAAAGCGCATAAAACAGATACACAGCCTTATTTTGGTTCTGGTTCAGACCACGACGAAAAATACTGGATGGCATTGTTGAGACAAGTTTTGGTAACAGGGCTTTTGTCAAAAGACATTGAGACTTATGGCGTAATAAAAATTACAAAGGAAGGTTTAGATTTTATCAAAAAGCCAGTTTCGTTTATGATGTCTGAAGACCATGAATACACTGAAGCCGATGATGAAACAATTGTTACAGGAGGAAAATCTTCTGGAACAGCAGACGAAGTTTTAACTGGAATGCTTCGCGAACTTCGTAAAAAAGTAGCTAAAAAACTGGGAGTTCCTCCATTCGTAGTTTTCCAAGATCCTTCAATCGAAGATATGGCTTTAAAATATCCGATAACAATTCAGGAATTATATAATATTCATGGTGTTGGTGAAGGGAAAGCTAAAAAATACGGAAGCGAATTTGTAGCTTTAATCAGCCGATATGTTGAGGATAATGATATTATTCGTCCAGACGATTTAGTTGTTAAATCTACAGGAGTGAATTCTGCTAACAAATTATACATCATTCAGAATATTGATAGAAAACTTCCATTAAGTGATATTGCTTCCGCGAAAGGTTTAACGATGGATGCTTTGATCAAAGAAATGGAACAGATTGTTTATTCTGGAACAAAACTGAACATCAAATATTGGTTAGATGATATTTTGGACGACGATCAACAGGAAGAAATTCATGATTATTTCATGGAATCTGAATCTGATAAAATCGAAGACGCACTAAAAGAATTTGATGGCGATTACGATATTGATGAATTGCGTTTAATGCGTATAAAGTTTATTAGCGAAGTAGCGAATTAAATAGTTTACAGTCGCAGTTTACGGTCTCAGTAAACTGCGACTTAAAATTAGTCTCAGTGCAAAACTGTAAACTGTGACCGAAAACTGAAAACTACTCGTAGAGTTCCCCACGATGCGGTTTCAAAGCATCTCTTACTTGAATCATATTTTCGTCTGTTACAACCATAAAAGCAATGGCGTACATTTCGTCTATGACTTTATATCCCGTAATATTTAAGGGCAATTTTTCTATTGCGATATATTCTTTTAGATGAATTTCGTGGTGTTCAGCAGTTTTAGCCGAAGCTGGTCCGCGAAAATCCCAGATTAGTTTTATTTTTCTTGACATTTTTTTAAGTTTCAAAGTGACAGAGCGACAAAGGTACAAAGTCTTTATTAAAGATTCTGAGAAGCTAAGATTCTGAGCTTTTTTTCGTAGAAAACAAACCGCAATGCGTGTAACCATTCTTGAAGAAATCTTTTTAATCCAATTAATCTGTGGCTAAAAATAAATAGTAAGATTTTAGGAAGAGTAAATTTGCTGCTTAACTAACCGCAAAGTGCGATAAGATTAATTTTTCTTTGAGAATAAACACAAAGTTCGAAAAGCTATATCAACACAAAGCTTTGCGAACTTTGTGTTTTTCTGCAGCCATACCTTTAAAAAAACTTAGCGCACTTTGCGGTTAATTATATAAAGTCAGTTCAAAATAGTACTTTTGCATGTTCTTTTCATAGAAAGAAAAGCTAATAGAATAAATATACAAAAATGCCTAAAGAACTTTTACTTCAAGTTACACCCGAAATTGCTGCAAACGAATCATTGCTAAAAGACCATTTGTCAAAGCAGATTAAAGTTTCTGCTCAAGAAATTCAGCACGTTTCAATTTTAAAACGCTCTATTGATGCACGTCAGAAAGCAATTAAAATTAATTTGAAAGTTCTTATTTATTTAAAAGGCGAACCCTTTCAGGAAACTAAAATTGAACTTCCTATATATAAGGATGTTTCCAATGCGCAGGAAGTTATTGTTGTCGGAGCAGGCCCAGCCGGACTTTTTGCGGCATTGCAATTAATCGAATTAGGTTTAAAGCCAATTGTTTTAGAACGCGGAAAAGATGTTCGAGGCCGTCGTCGTGACTTGAAAGCGATAAACCGCGAGCATATCGTAAACGAGGATTCTAATTATTGTTTTGGAGAAGGTGGAGCAGGAACGTATTCTGATGGAAAATTATATACCCGTTCAAAAAAGCGTGGAGATGTAACTCGAATTCTAGAACTTTTAGTGGCTTTTGGAGCTTCTGAAGATATTTTGGTAGAAGCACATCCGCATATTGGAACCAATAAGCTTCCTAAAATTATTGAAGATATCAGAAATAAAATCCGAGAATTCGGGGGGCAAGTTTTGTTTGAAACCCGTGTAGCTGATATTTTGGTAAAGAATAATGAAGTTGAGGGAATTGTAACGCAAAACGGAGATAAAATTCACGCCAATAAATTAATCTTGGCAACGGGACATTCGGCTCGTGATATTTTTGAATTATTAGATAAAAAGAAAATTTTAATTGAAGCAAAACCTTTTGCTTTGGGAGTTCGCGCAGAACATTCACAGGAATTAATAGACAGCATTCAATACAGTTGTGATTTCCGTGGAGAACATTTACCTCCAGCGCCATATTCTATCGTAAAACAAGTTAACGGCCGCGGAATGTATTCATTCTGTATGTGTCCTGGAGGTGTAATTGCGCCTTGTGCTACTAGTCCAGGAGAAGTGGTTACAAATGGTTGGTCTCCTTCTAAACGTGATCAATCAACTGCAAATTCAGGAATTGTTGTCGAATTAAAATTGGAAGATTTTAAGCCTTTTGCAAAATTTGGAGCTTTGGCGGGGATGGAATTTCAAAAAAGTATCGAACAAAAAGCTTGGCATTTGGCTGGGCAAACCCAAAAAGTTCCAGCTCAAAGAATGATTGATTTCACTAAGAGTAAAGTTTCAGCAGATATTCCGAAAACTTCTTATGTGCCAGGAACTACTTCGGTTGAATTGGGACAGGTTTTTCCAGGATTTTTGACTCAGATTATGCGTCAGGGATTTCAAGAGTTCGGAAAATCAATGCGTGGTTATTTAACTAATGAAGCTATTTTGCATGCGCCAGAAAGCAGAACTTCATCGCCAGTTAGAATTCCGAGAGATCCGATGACATTAGAACATTTGCAAATCAAAGGATTATATCCATGTGGAGAAGGTGCGGGTTATGCCGGAGGAATTATCTCTGCAGCCATTGACGGAGAAAAATGTGCCTTGATGATTGCGGAGTCCTTGAAATAATTGACTTCAGGTTTCTTGGTGTAGTAAAAAGATTGTTATCTTAGTGGTTTGATTGTAATAGAATTTGCCCCAAAGATGACAATACAAGAAATAGAAAAAAAATACGGATTCAATTTTCCGCTTTTATACAAGCAATTAGACGCTGATGGTATGTTGGACGTCGGAGAATATGGTCCAAATTGGTATGCCGAAGTTTATCCAACCTTAAAAGATAATCCGCCTCTGCTTTTGCATTCTTATGATTTTGAATCGCTGAATTTGAAATCGGTTGCCGAAGAAATAGAAGAGCTCAGAGATCCAGAGGATTATCGAAATATCAATCCAGAATTTAAATTTATTCCGTTTGCCAAAAGTGGAGGTGGAGATCATTATTGTTTCTTTTTAAACGAAGAAAACAATGGCGATGTGCCGATTGTTTTTGTCTGGCACGACTCCAACGAAGTCAATTACCTGGCTAAAAACCTTCAGGATTTTATCTTCAAAGTTTTATTGATCGATATGTCAAAACAAGATGTTTATAATGGACTTACTGACGAGGAATTTAGGGAAGATATAGAATCGGTATTTAAATCGCACAAAAAATATCTGACTGAGCAGCAAAATGACATCCTGTCCAACATTTTAAAAAGAAACATCATTGACTATGAAATACATGTTTCACCAAAAATAGTAGAATCTGCGAGAGGATTACTGACTGATTTCGAATTAGAATCGATTGTTAATGAAGTAATTCCTTTCGATAAAATGAATCAGAGTTTTAAATATTCTAACGAATAATTCTTTACAGAAAAATACTACTATATTTGCATAAAAAATAATAATATAATGGCGGGTTTTTTTTCCAATTTATTTAATAGAAATAATGATGCAAAATCGATTATTTCCTTTGATGTGATTGATTCTATTTATAGTCATTTGTATCATGAATCTAATAGTTTAGAATTCAAAGTAAAAGGACTTCATGAAAATGTTACTGTAAATTTATATTCTATACCATCCTCATTAGATCACCAAGAAGGAAGAGCAGAAATTAAAAAAGCGGGGTTTAATAATGCGTATGAAGTTCTGAACGAACTTTATAAAAAACTGAATATTGGAGGCCTGTCAGAAGAAGCAATGCAAGATGACTTACAATATGATTTTATTCATATTCAGTTTTATTCGGAGCCAACTGCAGAGGAGAAAAAGTTTTTTAAACGTTCTATAAAAAACTTTGTAATCTTTTTTTGCTGTACGAATAGTTTGGAAGTAAATGACTTTAGGATGTTGTATTCAGGGAAACATTTCTTCGATTATACAAGAGGGTTACTGGAGAGCGAAGTTATTGATGTGAATAATCCAAAGAATGAAAGTGAGACAATTGGCGTTAGGGACCTTAAAGTGGTTTTACAAGGAATCTGCCAATATTTAAATATTGAAATTCCAGAAACAATTGAACTTCCTTCGTCTGAAAATTTAGTAGAAAGAGAAGAAGCTACCATACAATCCTTTGAGGAATTTATCAATTTAGTTTCTAGAGAAAATATTGAAGAAGAAGAACTTAAAAAGCAGTCAGAAATACTTTTTAAAAACTATCTAAAAGGCAGTGAAGAATATCACGCGATTGTTGAGGGGCATTTTGATTTCTTTGAGAATATCAATGCTTGGAACAGTGACTGGAAATTCGATCCCGAAGATGCTGAATATTTCATTTCTGAATTGATTGGTGAAGATTTTAAGTTCGATTATCCAGAAGAAACTTATAGCCATGATCTTTTTCCTTACATTCAGTCGGAATTAGAAAAATTAAATCTAGAGCTAATGACTTACGAAACCTATGGAGACAATTATTTGTTTTTTGTGGCAAATAAAGACGAAGTAGAAAGAATTCTGGAATTATCTGAAATTACAAAAATTGAAGTTACTCAATTGTAATAGATAGCCACGAATTCACGAGTTTTATCTTAAAATCTATTCGTAAAGTTTTTAAAATAAAATTCGTGAATTTGTGGCAAAAACATTTTTACGGTATCAAAATAATTTTCCCTGTGCTTTTTCTGCTTTCTAGGAAATCGTGCGCTAGTTTTCCTTCTGATAATTTGAAAGATGTTGGTTCTGAAAGTTTGATTTTTCCTTCGGTAATCCAATTGAATAACTGAGTCGCTCTTTTGATTCGTTCTTCTTTAGAATTTAAATAACTCCACAAATCGCCTCCAGTCAAAGTTTTAGAGCTGTCCATAAGCATTCTCGGATCTACAGGTGCTGGATTGCCGCCTGCCATTCCGAAGAAAACAACTTGTCCGCATTCTTTAGTGACTTCAAAACTTTCCATTAAAGTGCTTCCAATACTGTCGTAAACAGCATCGACACCGTTTGGAACCACTTTAAAAACTTGCGATTTCCAATCTTCATTATAAAGAAAAACATGATCTGCACCTTGCTCAAAACCGATTTTCGCTTTTTCTGCAGATGAGGTTAATCCAATAACTGTCGCACCCAAAAGTTTACTGATCTGTGTTAAAATCTGTCCAACTCCGCCAGCAACTGCATGTATTAAAACAGTTTCTCCCTTTGCAGTTTTATGACTGTCTGTAGCCAAATAATGAGCGGTTAAGCCTTGAAGCAAAACAGAAGCTGCAGTTTCAAAAGAGATTTTTTCGGATAATGGAATAATGTGATTTACATTAACGGCAACCAATTCTGCATTGGCAAATGGAACATCGGCAAAAGCGACACGATCACCTACTTTAAATTCTTGATGATTGTTAGCATCGACCACAATTCCTGCGCCTTCATAACCGGCAATAAAAGGAGGATTTCCTTTTAAATGATAATTCCCTTTTCGACGGTAAACATCAGCAAAGTTTAATCCGATGGCTTTCATCTCGACTAAAATCTCATCTTGTTTTAGTTGCGGATTAGGGATTTCTATATATTCTAAAACATCTGATTCTCCAAAAGAAGAAAAGGTAAGTGCTTTCATTTTTTTAATATTTTAAGAAAGCAAAGTTCGTGAAAAATCCAAAAAGAAAAAGCCTCAAAATAATTGGAGGCTTTGGTTTATTTTTTCTTTGCCACTCCCGATAGCTATCGGAGTAGCAAAGAATAGAAATTAAATTTTAGGAAATTTCATTTCATTAAAAGTGCTTTTCTGTTTAGCTAAAGCCTCAATGTCCTGCCATTTTCTTGGTGACTCTGCAGAAAGGTTTTCGTATGAATTTTTTAGCATTAAAATATCATCTTCGATTCGAACGCCGATATTCCACCATTTTTTATCGCATTTGCTGTTTGCAGGAATGTAAATTCCAGGCTCAACAGTTAGAATCATATTTTCTTTTAGAGTTCCCATATAGTTTCCTTTGTCATGAACATCTAGGCCAAGAAAGTGTGAGCAGCCGTGCGGATAATATATTCGAGCATCTTTTGGATCTGTAATAATTCCTAATTTAATTAATCCAGCGGCAATAACTTCTTTTGCCTTTTTGTTCAAATCCTGAATTGGAGTTCCTTCTTTACAAAGTTTAAAAACTTCCTCTTGAGCGTCATAAACTATCTGATAAATTGCTTTTTGCTCTTCGGTAAATTTCCCGTTAGCAGGAATTGTTCTGGTAACATCTGCAGAATAACCGTGATATTCAGAACCAACATCCATTAATAATAATTGATTGTCAATTTTTGTAGCATTGTTTTCTCCGTAATGCAAAATACATCCGTTTGCACCAGCACCAACAATTGGAGGATAGCCTTCGCCTTCGGCGCCATAGTGCCTGTGAATATATGCATGAATTCCGTCAGCTTCATTTTCGCTCATATCAGGGCCAACCGCTTTCATCACTTCATTGTGGGCAACGCAGGAAAGTTTTACTGTTTTGCGCATTAAAACAAGTTCTTCTGGTGTTTTGATTTCGCGAAGAGAATTTGTGATATTGTTAAACAAATCTATCGAAGCTTCATTTTCTGTTATAATTCCGGCTTTAGATTTAAACGATTTCAGCAATGCAAACAAATTGTCTGGATGATTACTTTCTGTAACATCTGTTGGAAACTTGTCATAAATGATTTTATCAAATTTTGAAAAATCAATTGCAAACGCATTAAAATCTTTTCCGTTGTAAACGGTTGTAAAACCTAACTTAGATTTTGCGCCTTCAATCCCTAAACGTCTTCCTGTCCACATTTCGCGCGCAGCATTTCTTTCTCGTACAAAAAGCACTTCAGTATATTTTTCTGTTCCCTGTGGTTCTTTAAAAAGCAATAAAATGGCGTCTGGTTCTTTATATCCCGCCAGATAATATAAATCAGGATTTCCGTGATAGTTGTAATTAATATCTTTTGAAAAAACTCTTTCAGGATAAGAAAAAACAACAGCAACTGAATTAGCAGGCATTAAAGCTCTAAAAGCTTCACGCCGTCCTTGATGAAATTCTTTTGTGAGGTAATCTGTTGGAAGGTTTTCTTGCGAATGAGCAAATGGCGCAGTCAAGGCGAATACAAACAAGAATAGAAATTGTTTCATTTTTTGGTTTTTTATTGATGATTTTTCGTTTTTTGATCGATGCAAATTACAAAAAAAATAATGTCGCTTGTTTTATTTTAAACATTTGAGCGATAAAACTTTAAATAAATTGTAGTAACTTAGATACAGAAAATTGCGGGTTATCCTCAAAATAAAACTTCGATAAACCTGTAACTGGGCATGAATATTGAGAAAAGAATTTTTATAGAATTATGTTACACTTCAAAAAACAAATTATAAATCTTTAAAATCCACTTTTATGAAAAAATACACATTTGCAGTCCTTTCAGTTTTAACGTTATTAATTGCTTCATGTTCTGCATCAAAATCTGCTTCTAATGCAGGCGATTTGTTTGGAACAACTTGGGAGTTGGAATATATCTCAGGACCAAGAATTGCTTTTGAAGGATTATACCCAAATAAAAAACCACAGCTTACTTTTGATGAAAAAGAAACAAAAGTATATGGCAATAATGGATGCAACGGTTATAGCGCGTCTTATACTTTAAAAGGAAAGTCTTTGACTTTTGGAGAAGAAGGACCAACTACAATGATGTTTTGTGAGGGTGGAGGTGAGCAAGTATTCCTAAAACAAATTAGACAAATTACAAGTTATTCTATTGATAAAGACGGCAAATTAAATTTAATTCAGGGAGACGTACCGATGATGCGATTTAAAAAAGTAGCAAAACAATAGTTTAAATGACAATATAAGAAAAGGGGAAATGATTATTCATTTCCCCTTTTTTGTTTTCGTTTACTGTTTCTTTTTGAGTTTGTCTTTAAAAACCTTTTCAAACTTTTCTAGTTTAGGCTGAATTACCATTTTGCAATACGGCTGATTTTTATTGTTAGCATAATAATTCTGATGATAATCTTCGGCTTTGTAAAAAACTTTAAAAGGTTCCAATTTCGTCACAATCGGATTGTTGTAAACCTTCGCTTTGTTTAGTTCAGCAATAATGCTTTGAGCGGCTTTTTTCTGTTCGTCATTTTTATAGAAAATAACAGAACGGTACTGCGTGCCAACATCTGCTCCCTGACGATTTAAAGTTGTCGGATCGTGCACGGTAAAAAACACTTTAAAGATTTCGTTTATGTCAGTTATGTTTTTATCGTATGTAATCTGCACGACTTCGGCATGACCAGTTTCTCCAGTACAAACCTCTTCGTAAGTTGGATTTACAGTTTTTCCGCCAGAAAATCCAGAAACAACAGATTTTACTCCATCTAGATTTTCGTAAACGGCTTCAACGCACCAGTAACAGCCTCCGCCTAGCGTAATTGTTTCTAGATTGGCTTTTTTATTTTGGGAAATGCCATTTAGTGAAAGCGCAAAAAGACATATTAAAAGTATATTTTTCATTTTTAAATTATTTATTATCTGGAATAAAATCAAGAGCAATCGAGTTCATGCAGTAGCGTTTTCCCGTTGGGGCAGGACCATCATCAAATATGTGTCCTAAATGTCCACCACAACGTCCGCAAAGCGTTTCAATTCTTTCCATTCCAAGAGAATTATCTTCTTTAAAAACAATGCTTTTTTTGTTTTCTTGTTCATAGAAACTTGGCCATCCGCAGCTGCTAGAGAATTTTGCTGTAGATCTAAAAAGCAAGTTGCCACAAGAAGCGCAGTAATAGGTTCCTTTTTCATCGGTGTTCCAATATTTTCCAGTAAAAGGTCTTTCTGTGTCAGCTTCACGCATTACGGCATAGACATCTTCTGGTAAAACCTTTTTCCATTCGGCATTGCTCACGTTTAATTTCTTCGTGTCAGTATTAGAATAATAAGGATTTCCGGGTTTGCTGATTTTATTTTCCATAACAACTGTGTTTGCAGATTGTTTTTTTGTGTTTTGTCCACAGGCTTGTAAAACAAAGAGCGGGAGTAAAAAGCAGAGGCTGAAAATTAGATTTTTAGATTTCATAAGTTCTTGGGTGATTAATCTGTACATCAAAGATACGTTGAGAATTAGCTTCAAAATACAAGGTGTGTTATTATTGAGATTTTTTTAAGTGTGTTTTAACTTTTTATTAGTTACGTAAAACAACGCAATGTAGTTTTTATGTCTTAATTTTAACTGCTTTTAAAATTTAGTATAAATTACAGCGTTGTAAATCAATGAAATAGGAATTGAGTCAAAACCTTAATTTTTGCCAAGCTGAATTAGCATTTTTAAGCCATTTCTTTTTTCGTATTTTTGTTTGCTTAAGAAGCCTTATGATAGAAGAAAACGTAATACTAGTTAATCAGAACGATGAACAGATTGGCTTAATGCCAAAATTAGAAGCACATGAAAAAGCGCTTTTGCACCGTGCCTTTTCGGTTTTTATTTTGAATAGTAAAAACGAAATTATGCTGCAACAGCGTGCTCATCATAAATACCATTCTCCTTTGCTGTGGACAAACACTTGCTGCAGTCATCAGAGAGAAGGCGAAACCAATATTGAAGCGGGAAGCCGAAGATTGTTTGAAGAAATGGGGTTTAAAGCTGAATTGAAAGAATTATTTCATTTTATCTACAAAGCACCTTTTGACAATGGTTTGACAGAACACGAACTGGATCATGTTATGATTGGTTATTATAATGAAGAACCAAACATAAATCCAGATGAAGTGGAAGACTGGAAATGGATGAGTATTGAAGATGTGAAAGCAGATATTGAAAAACAGCCCGAAATTTATACCGTATGGTTTAAGATAATTTTTGATGAATTTGATCATTATCTCGAAGACCATAAATTATAGCCAACTAACCAGAAACATAAATGAGAGTAACCATATCAAGAAAAGCACATTTTAATGCTGCACATCGACTGCATCGAAAGGATTGGTCATTTGAAAAAAACGATGCTGTTTTTGGAAAATGCAACAATCCTAACTTTCATGGTCATAATTATGGTTTAACAGTAAGTGTTACAGGAAAAATCGACCCGGAAACTGGTTTTGTCCTCGATGTGAAAGTATTAGCGGATATTATACGAGAAGAAGTAGAAATTCCGTTTGATCACAAAAATCTCAATCTGGACGTTCCAGAATTTGCAGATTTGAATCCAACTGCAGAGAATATAGCTGTTGTGATATGGAATAAAATTAGACAACGAATTCATGCCGACTTTGATCTTGAAGTTGTGCTGAACGAAACGGAACGCAATTTTGTAACTTATAAAGGAGAATAAAAAAATGTCATTAAAAATAGGAGATATAGTTCCGAATTTTACTGCGAAAGACAACAATGGTGACCTTTTTGAAAGCCAAAGCGTTTTAGGAAGAAAGCCGCTGGTGATTTATTTTTACCCAAAAGATAATACGCCAGGATGTACCACCGAAGCTTGCAGTTTTCGGGATCAATATGAAGATTTTAAAGATTTGGGGGCCGAGGTAATTGGTATTAGCAGCGATAGTGTGAAGTCTCACCATAAATTTGCGGCTAAACATAAATTGCCTTTTATTTTGCTTTCAGATCAAGATAAAAGATTAAGAAAACTTTTTGGTGTCCGCAATAATCTGTTCGGACTTTTGCCAGGGCGTGTTACCTATATAATCGATAAAAATGGTTTGGTAATTTCGATATTTGATAGCGCAAACGCAGCCAAACATATACCTAAAGCCTTAGAAGCCGTACAGGAATTAGTATCATAAAATACCAAAATAGTATCAGAATAAAATTAATTAAACAAATATATTAGCCTAAAAACATGAGTCAAAATTTATACCCTTTGCAATTTGAACCGATTTTGAAAGAAAGAATCTGGGGAGGAGAAAAGCTAAAAACAATTTTAAACAAACCAATCGTTTCTAAAATTACGGGCGAAAGCTGGGAATTATCTACTGTACAAGGAGATGTAAGTGTGGTTGCAAATGGAGTTTTAAAAGGAAAATCTTTAATGGATTTAATTGATGAAACACCAGGCGCTATTTTAGGAACTAAAGTTTACGAAAGATTTGGAAAACAATTTCCGCTTCTTTTTAAATATTTAGATGCAAGAGAAGATCTTTCTATTCAAGTGCATCCAAACGATAAGTTGGCAAAAGAGCGTCACAATTCATTTGGTAAAACAGAAATGTGGTACGTAATGCAAGCCGATGCCGATGCTAGGATTATTGTTGGTTTTAAAGAAGATTCTAGCAAAGAAGAGTATTTGAAACATTTGCATGATAATACTTTGGTTTCAATCTTAGACGATGTGAAAGCAAAATCGGGAGATGTTTTCTTCTTAGAAACGGGAACAGTTCATGCAATTGGAGCAGGATTAGTAGTTGCCGAAATTCAGCAAACATCTGATATCACGTATAGATTATACGATTTTGACCGTGTAGATGCGCAAGGCAACAAAAGAGAATTGCATGTAGATCTGGCACTAGATGCCATTAACTATAATAAAGTAGATACGCAGAAAAAATACGAGACTAAAGTAAATACTTCAAATACAGTTGTAGACTGTCCTTATTTTACAACCAATTTTCTTCCGTTAGAAAATAAATTGGAAGTTGCTAAAAATGGAGAAACATTTACGGTATATATGTGTATTGAAGGTGATTTTGAAATTGAATATGACGGATTCAAACAGGCTTACAAAAAAGGCGATACAGTTTTGGTTCCAGCTGCTATAAATGCATTTAATTTGAGCGGAAAAGCTTCAATTTTAGAAATTTACATTTCTTAGCATTAAATTTAAAGATAATATGTACTTTTGCAGACGCAAATTAAAATAAAAAGAAAAATGGCAAACGTTAAGAATTTAAAGAAAGACATCAACTTTGTATTAGGAGATATTATTGAGGCGGTTTACTTGTTTGAGATGTCAACAACAGGAAATCCAACTCCAGAAACGAATGCTTTGGTTGATGAAGCTATTGCTGTATTTGATACTTTGATTACAAAAGTGAACGCTAAAAACGTTGAAAATAAAAAAGCACATTTCAAACAAATTAATGTTGAATTAGAACAAGCTGCTAATCAATTGATTGAAAAAATCAACGCACTATAAGCAAAAAAAAAGCGTAAAAAAGTGCAAAAATATTTTGGGAAATTGAAAAACCGCTTTATATTTGCACCCGTAATGACGCCGATGTAGCTCAGCTGGCTAGAGCAGCTGATTTGTAATCAGCAGGTCGTGGGTTCGAGTCCCTCTATCGGCTCAAAAAACGGAAACCATCACAGAAATGTGGTGGTTTTTTTAATTATAGAGAGAGGTGTGAAATTTTTTTTGGAATATTAAAAAACATTTCTATCTTTGCACTCGCAAAATAGGCCGATGTAGCTCAGCTGGCTAGAGCAGCTGATTTGTAATCAGCAGGTCGTGGGTTCGAGTCCCTCTATCGGCTCAAAAACCATCACAGAAATGTGGTGGTTTTTTTTTGTTCCAAAAAGAAAATAAATTCCAATTTTTAAATTTCAAATATCACCTTTCAAGTTTTAAACTTATAAAAGTTTTTTCAATGGGTGGTAAATGCAAGAGTTGAATATTTGGGCGCTTTTGTTGTTTTTAAGAGGCTTTTTTGAATAGTGTGGGTTTTTGCATTTTTTATGTTTGAAATTTCAATTTAGAGCATAAAAAAGCCCTGAATTTCTCAGAGCTTTTAATGTCTTGTAAACGAAAAAATTATTTTTGTGCTTCAGTTGTTGCCGTTTCAGCTTTAGCGGCTGCAGGAGCTTTTTGTTCTTCTTTTTTGATGTCAGCTACATATTTAGTAAGCTTTTTTCCGTAAAGCGATTGTGCTACTTTTGGAGTCATCGATTTTTGAATCGTGTCCAGAAACTTCAAATTGATATCGTAAATTTCTGCTAAAGCAATGTAAGGTGCTACTTCGTGATCTTTATTGTTGATAGCAAAGTTTGTTGCATACAAATATTTTCTTTTGATATTTGATTGCTGTTTTGCGTCAAGACTGTCAAGAGCTTTTTGGTCTTTTCTTTTTAAAGCTTTGAATTTTGCTTCAACCATAGACAAATTCTCATCTCTAAAACGAGAATTTATTTTTTGATATTCTTCATATAATTCTTGGTTTTTTGATCCAGTAATTTTTGCGCCAGCGATGAAATTATCTAAGTTGGTGTCAATATTGATATTTCCTGGTTCAGCAAAGAATAAAATGTTATTGTCTAATGAGTTTGTTACACCACGATCTAAATATAGGTATAACATTTCTGGAGATTCTAATTTAATGTCTCTTTCAAAAGCCGAGTTTCCGTCAATTTTGATGCTGTCGATGGCAACAAGAGAAGTGTCAACAATTCTTTGGATATATAAAGTTCCGGTTTTTAGGCCTTTAATGTTTCCTGTAATGTGTAGGTTATCGGCAGCAGTTTCTTTTTTGCTGCAAGATGCTAATACTGCAAGAGTAACAAAAGCAATTAATGTTTTTTTCATTGGTTTTTGAGATTTTGGTGCAAAATAAAGAAAATAGTTTAAATGTAAAGAGACAGCCGTTTTATTTTTATAAAAAAAATAAATCCCAATCTATTTCTAAATTGGGATTTTAAAGTCGTATAGGAAAAGGTCTTACATCGAAAGATTGAATGAAGAGCCGTTTTCGTGTGTATAAGTGTAAAGCGCGTCACAGTCGTTATTTCCGTAATCTACCACGCCGTTTAAAATGCCTCCTTGAACTTTTAGTTGTCCTTTAGAGATAAATAGGCAAGAATATTTTTTAATCAATGGTTCTTTTACAGTCAAAGTAAGCGTTTCTCCATTTGAAGCCGTTACTGTATGAGTTCCTTCTGTGATTTCATATACGTTATCAGATAAGACAAGTGGTGTATCTACGCCAGCTGTTTGTTTAGTGGTATAGATTCCTGAATTGGTATAAACACCTCCTTGCAAATCTGTCAACTTGCCGTTAGTCACTTTTCTAGTCCATTGCGGTACAGTTGCAACAGTTGTAGTATTGGTGTATTCAATAGTTCCTTCAAGTTTGATGCCTTTTATAGAATAGTCAATTCTTTCAATTGTCATTTTGCTTCCAGTTGTAGTGATTGGTCCAGAAAGCGTAACTTTTAGTTTTCCTTTGCGTGTAAGATTGTTATTATCTGTACAGCCCACTGTTCCGAAATCTGCTAGAAAAATTTTTGGATATTCAGTTCCATTTGGGGATGAAATGGTAATCGATGCGCAAATTCCAGTAGGCGTCTCAGCAGTTTTTCCTGTTGTTGAGGTGCTTGTGCTGATTAAAAGACCTGTGTTAAGATCCATTTCGTTTGAAGTGTCTACCGCCACTGAAGCCCCAATGTTTGTAAGGCTTGTTGAAGTGGTTTCTTCGTGATTATCGCTTGAACAAGAAACGTATAAAAGTGCTGTAGCACAAATAGCTGTTAATAAAATAGCAGTTTTTTTCATAATGGTTTTGTTTTTGGATGAGATTAATAAGGCGTTCAAATGTAACAAAAAAATAAATTACAATTAAAAAATCCTGTAATGGTTATTTACAGGATTGTATAACGTCTTTTTGAAGAAAAAATTATGTTTAGTATTATTAGAAATAATTTTAAACGGACTTGTAGTAATTGCTTTTGGCTTTTCTGATTTTTTTGTATTCTTCCCAATTAAAACGGTTTAGAAAAACGGCCGCATTTTGAGCTCCTCTTATAAAAAGGTCGATTTTTGCATCGTCAGTCAGATTGAAGTTTAGCCAATTGTGGCTTCCAGTGTCAATGTATCCGATTAAGTTTTTAAAATCTGGATTTTTTTGCAGGAACTCATAATCATATCCATAGCGTGCAGTGTCAAACAATGAACTTATTAGGTTGGAAAATTTTTCATTTTTATTGATTTCGTTTTTGTCGTAACCCAATTTAATTCCAAAAGTTGGAGAAGCGGGCACATTCATATTTTCGTGAAAAATGTCAATTGGGAAATTTGAAATAATACCGCCATCCATAAACATAACTTCAGATGGTACTGATGTTCTTAGGCAAGTTGCATCGTTCCACTTGTTCCAAGCGTCAATTCCACTTGGAATGTTTGTAATTTTAAAAGGAGTGAAAAATAAAGGAATAGACATAGAAGCTCGGACGAAATCGGCTGGATTCTGAACATCTGGATTCGAATAAAACAAATCAATCATTTTAGGGAAAATGATTTTGCTTTCGGTGGTAATATCAGCAGTTATTATTGCCATTTGGCTCCAATGATCCACTCGGGTATATTCTATTTTATCTCCGTGATTTGGCAGATTAATTCGATATAACTTGTTTTTGTCAGAAACGCCTTTTTCTCTTAAAGCTCTCAAATCGGCATAGTTTTTTATTCCTTTTTGCGAAAGAAGATTCGTCATCCATTGATGAAAATTGTTTCCGGGATTTAATCCTAAATCGTCTTTAAAATTATCCACAACCTGACAGCCTTTCATTATTAATTTCAGATTTCCGGCGTCACTTAGCAAAGCGTCGATAAATTCGCGGGCGTCATGATCGCCATCAACAAAATCATATAAATTTTTGTTGCATAAACATTCCAGGATCCATTCTGATTTTTGAATATCACATGTTCCTGCAGCAGCCATCAGCATGGTATTGATGCTTCCTGCTGAGGTTCCTGCCAGACTTAAAAACCGAATTCCCATTTGCTCCAAAACATATACATAGCCGACCAATGCAATTCCGAGGACGCCTCCGCCTTCTTGTACAAGATCAACATATTGGCAGTTATTATCATCTATAATATCAGAAAATTTTTTGCCTTTAATCTGTTCTTTTAAATCTTTTATAATTGCTAGAACTTCTCCGTTTTCTGTAAACTTTCTCTTGTCCATGATTTCTAGAATTTTAGATTTTTTTATTTAATATTCTGGTAATCAAATATATGTGATGTTTATTTTTGAGGAAAGGGGAAAATGACCCTTTTTTAAGAGCGATTTTCGATCAAAAAAAAATCCTGCAAAACTTAATTTGCAGGATTTCAGAAATATTATTTTCGAATGATTATTTAATCATTTCAAAACTTCTCTTAACAAAAGCAGTAAGTGCTTCACCTTTTAGAAGGTTTTGAGATAATTTAGCTAAGTCTAGAGCTTGTTTCACTAAATGTTCTTGGTGTGTTTTGTCTTCAGTATTTAAAATGCTTGACGCTAAGTCAGAATTTGTGTTTACAACCAAATTGTACATTTCTGGCATATTACCCATTCCGAACATTCCGCCGCCAGTTTGGCTCATTTCTTTCATTCTTCGCATAAATTCAGGCTGCGTGATGATAAACGGAGCAGCTTGAGAATCCATAGCTTCTAGCTGAACGCTGTATGCTTTAGGAATGTATGCTTCTAAAGAAGTTTTTAAAGCTGCTTTTTCGTCATCAGATAATTTAGAAATAGCATTTTCTTCTTTTTTGATCAAGTTATCGATGTGGTCAGAATCGACACGAACAAAAGTCAAGTCTTTATTGTCGTTTTCGATTTTCTGAATTAAGTGTGAGATAATCGGAGAATCTAAAAGCAATACTTCGTAACCTTTATCTTTTGCTGCCTGGATATAAGAATGCTGTGCATCTTTGTTTCCTGCATAAAGAATAACTAGTTTACCATCCTTGTCGGTTTGGTTTTCTTTTAGTTTTTCCTTTAGTTCATCCAAAGTGAAGTAAGTGTCGTCTACCGTTGGGTACAGAACAAATGCACCTGCTTTTTCGTAGAACTTCTCTTCAGAAAGCATTCCGTATTCTAAAACGATTTTAATGTCATTCCATTTTTGCTCGAAATCAGCACGGTTTTCGTTGAATAAAGCTTTTAATTTATCAGCTACTTTACGAGTAATGTAGTTAGAAATTTTCTTAACCGCTCCATCTGCCTGTAAACCAGAACGAGAAACGTTTAACGGAATATCTGGAGAATCGATTACACCTTTTAACATCGTCAAGAATTCAGGAACAATTCCTTCTACGTTGTCAGTAACGTAAACTTGATTTTGGTACAACTGAATTTTATCTTTCTGGATCTGCATATCTGTACCCAATTTAGGGAAATACAAAATACCAGTTAAGTTAAACGGATAATCTACATTTAAGTGAATGTTGAATAATGGCTCTTCAAACTGCATTGGATACAATTCTCTGTAGAAGTTTTTGTAATCTTCATCAGATAATTCAGAAGGCTGTTTTGTCCAAGCTGGATTAGGGTTGTTAATGATGTTGTCAGTTTCAACAGTTTCATTAACGTAATCTTCTGGAGCATCTTCTGGTTTTGGAAGTGTTTCAGTTCTTGTTCCGAATTTAATCGGAATAGGCATGAATTTGTTGTATTTGTTTAATAAACCGCTGATTTTAGAATCGTCTAAGAACTCAAGAGAATCTTCAGCAATGTGAAGAATGATTTCAGTTCCGCGTGAAGTTTTGTCAGCAGGCCCTAAAGTAAACTCAGGACTTCCGTCACATGTCCAGTGTGCAGCTGGCTCATCTTTGTACGATTTTGTAATGATTTCAACTTTTTCAGCTACCATAAACGCTGAATAGAAACCAAGACCAAAATGTCCGATAATTCCAGAATCTTTAGCAGAATCTTTGTATTTGTCCAAAAATTCCTCAGCACCAGAAAACGCTACTTGATTAATGTATTTTTCAACTTCATCAGCAGTCATACCTAAACCTTGATCGATAATGTGGATTTTTTTACCTTCTTTGTCCACTTTTACTTCGATAATCGGGTTTCCGTACTCAACTTTAGCTTCGCCAATGCTGATAAGGTGTTTTAATTTTAAAGTAGCATCAGTACCATTAGAAACAAGCTCACGCAAGAAAATTTCATGGTCGCTGTACAAGAACTTTTTAATTAAAGGAAAAATGTTTTCTACTGAAACATTAATTTTACCTGTTGCCATATTTTTTATTTTTTGATTTAATTTGATGATTTTCATTTATTCAAATAGAATACCAATTGTATTTTGGGTGACAAAATGTCGGAAATGTTAATTTTGAAAGAAAATAAATAGATTCTAAAACGAAAATTATCTCAACGAATCGTATATTTGTGGTACAATAATTGTTAAAAAGGCAAGTTATTAATCTAAAAAAATTGTACAAAATGAAGAAGAGTATTTTTATATGTATGATTGCCGCTTTGTTTTTTGCGTGTAAATCATCTTCGTCGACAACAGCTTCGTCCTCTGAGGCTACTACACTTTCAACAAAACTAGACAGACCGACTCAAGTAGCGTTAAAAGGAAATTGGGTGCTTACCAATGTGTCTTATCCTGGTTCAGATTATATCAAAGTAACTTCTTTTGATTTGGCTGATTCTAAGTGTTTTATCGGAAGTTCTTGGAGTTTTATTTCTAACAACAATAAAGGTACAATGGCTTTAAATTCTCCTAGTTGTACAGCTTTTAATTCGCCAATTGTTTGGAGTATCAACAATCAAGGGCTTTTTGTTCTTAAAATTGTAAATCCAGGAACAAAATCTAAAAACGTTAAAGAAGGATATCTGCTAAAAGTAGCTGGTGTGACTGATAACTCTTTTCAGTTAATCGATAACATTAATGTTGGAGGTCAAGTAAAAGATGTGACTTACCAATTTCAAAGAGCTAATTAATATTTTAAAGTATAAAAAATGAGAAAGATAACGGTTTTAGGATTAAGTAGTTTACTAGTGTTAGCTAGCTTTTTTACAAGCTGCGATTCAGTAAAAAATGCAAATAATACACAAAAAGGAGCTGGAATTGGTGCTGTAGCAGGTGGTGTTATTGGTGGTATTTTAGGAAATAATTTAGGTAAAGGCGGAAACGCTGCTTTAGGAGCTGCAATTGGAGCTGCTGTAGGTGGTGGAACTGGAGCTTTGATTGGAAACAAAATGGATAAACAAGCTCGTGAAATTGATCAAGCTTTACCAGGTGCTAATGTTGAAAGAGTTGGTGAAGGAATCCACTTGACATTAAATGAAAATGCGGTTCGTTTTGATACTAACAAATCAACTTTGACAGCTCAGGCAAAAGCTAACTTAGACAAATTAGTTCCAGTATTTACTGATTACGGAGATACTAATATTGAAATTTTTGGATATACTGATAATACAGGAAAACCAGAATATAACTTAACGCTTTCAGGTCAAAGAGCAGCTTCTGTTCAGGCTTATTTAGTTTCTAAAGGATTAAAAGCAAGCCGTTTCAAAACTTCAGGTTTAGGAATCGCTGATCCGATTGCAACAAACGATACTCCAGAAGGAAGAGCTCAAAACCGTCGTGTTGAATTTGCCATTACAGCAAATGACAAAATGGTTAACGATGCTAAAGCAGAAGCTGGAAAATAGTTTCTAATAAAATAAATTATCAGAAAAGCTGTTTCAAATAATTGAAGCAGCTTTTTTTTTAATAATTGATCGTATAACAATCAGAATAAACTATTTTTTAATATCGAAATATATTCTTTTAATCATCATAGTATTCAATTTTTCGCTCTATTATGTGATTTATAATATTGTGCATACTGTATGTTTTTCTTATCCAATTATTAAACCTATCATTTGTAGTTTCGATATTTGTGGTGAGTATACTTTCCTTTTCATTTTTATGAGTTGTCCATTTTGTGATAATGGTTTTAGGGTTTGTGAACGTATTATAATAACTTTCAATCTCTTTTTTATCATTATATCTATAATGTAATTTTGATATGGAATCTTTTACAATACTTAGTATTTCTAATTGATCTAATTTATTGTTATTATATATTTCAGTGATTTTCACGTCGGAAAACTTATTTTTTATTTGTTTTAAAACTTCTTTACGTGAATATTCAGTTAGAATTTTTATGATGATAGTAGTGTCTAGAATAGTTTTATACTCGTACAAAGTTTTTCCTTCTGGGTAAAAAGATAATTGAAAAGAATTATTTGATTTATCGGACGTCATAGTTTCGGCAGAATCGTTGTTTTGAGCAAAATATAAGTCTTCACTGATTTTATTGTCATTGTTGTATTTATAAAGTCTATATTCTTGTAAAGTGTCATTTATATAATGTTCATGTTTGACAACTTGATCATTACTGAATATATTGATAAATTTTTCTCTGTACTTTTTATTAGGATTTATGATTGTGGAATCAGGAAGTTCTCTTTTTTTACTAAAATATTGATTGGTAATATCAACTATTTTTGAACCGTCATTCTTGGAAATGCTTTTTATCCTTTCCAAATTATCAAATTCAATTATTTGCCAGTAATTATAATGTAAATCATTATTCTTCTTTAATGATTTTATTTTTCCTTTTTTAGAAAAATCAATTTCTGAAATAGCTTTGACGGTATCTTTGTCATTTAAATAAAAATTTTTGATTGTAATTTTTTTCACAGAGCCTTTAAAATCAATTTCTTTAGGAATTATTTCTAGTTTATTTATTGTGTTGATTTGAGATAAAAGTAACTCAGTATATAACAGAAAGAAAAGATAGAATAGTTTTTTCATAACGTTTTAGTTTTTAATCTTGGCAGATATTTGTCAAATCGGGTTACTTATTAATTAGTAAAAACGATTATTCGATTGCAGGGCAATATCCCATATAAACTACTTCATACAGTATTGTCTTTCTTTTTTTTTCTGTAAAATCAAGAATGTAAAATACTTTGTTTTGTGCTAAAATTTCGCAATTTATCTCTTCATTATTATATTGGTTTATTAACTCAGGCATGATTATTTTATTTCTAATCCTTTTCAAGAATGCTTTATTTACTATTTTTCTTTGAGATTTAATGTTAGTATCTTTCTTTTCCCATCCTTTAAATTCTACATGAAAAAATGATAAAAAAATATTTTTGAGTTGAAAATTAAAAGATTTTTCTCTAAAATCAGTTGGAATTATTCTTGTTTGAATATTGTGTTTTTTTTCATTTTCTTTTCCATGATAAGGGATATATATTGTGTCTAATTTTTTTAAACTATCAATATCTTGACTGTAAATAGAAAATGAGAAAAATAGAATTATAAAAGAGAAATTCTTCATTTGTTTCTATTCAATGCTTTGAGGTAAAGTTCCCATGACTTTGACTTCTTTTAATTTTATCGTAAACCATCCAATGTCGTCATCATCTATTAAAAACACCTTCTTTTTATGACCAATTAAATCTGTTGCTTCAGCTAAATTGTATTTGGTTAAAAAATCGTAAGTAATAATAAGATCTTTGTTTTTTCGTAGAAATGATCTTTTTTCTTTTTTTTCTTCAGGACTTATAAAATAATGGTGGGTAAAGGTCATTAAAATTTGATAACTACCATGATATCCAAAGATGTAGTAGTAGTTATAATATCTCATTTTTGTATTTGAAGTTATTTCTTCATTGACATGTTGATTGTTTTTATCTTTCTTGAAAAATATGTATAAAGTATCAGATTTTTTTATTTTTTCTAAATTCTGGCTGTAAGCAGAAAATGATAAGAATAGAATTATAAAAAAGATATTTCTCATTTGATTTTATAGTAATGTAAAATATTTTATTCACCTATCGGACAATAATTTAGTAGAAATACGCGATATAAATTTACATTTCCTTTTTTCTTTTCAGTAAAATCAAGAATGTAAAATACTTTAGGCTTTGAAAGCAATTCACAAACAATATATTCCTCACTAAACTTCTTTAAAAAATTGATTCCAATTATATTGACATCTTTATTCTATAGGATAGGTGCGCTCTGTTATTTTTGCTTCGACCAGTTTTACTTTTGATTTGCAAAAATTTGAGTGATCAATAATATATATTTTTTTCTTCTGCAGAAGCAATTTCTCGCTTTTAAAATAGCCCAAATTTTTAAGGAATTTATAATCAACTATTAGATCTTTTCTTTCTTTTAAAAAGGATTTTTTTTCCCATTTAACTTCAGGAGTTATCAAATAATGATTAAATAGTACATAATACTGCCTTACTGCAGTTGTTTCAATTGAAAAATAAAAATAATAGTCATAATTATCTCTGTTAACAACATTATTTCTTGCCCTTATTTGGTTCACATTGTCATTTTTGAAATAGATATATAAAGTATCTGTGCTTTGAATTTTTTCGAGACTTTGAGAGAAACTATTATTTATCGAAAAACAAAAAACAATTATAAATAAATATTTTTTTTTAATTTTTGCTAAGACCATCTATACGGGTTTTATATTGGTTATAGTAATTTAATTTAACTTGATCTATTACATTTATAGATTTTATTTCGCCTGTTTGTGGATCTTTAATAAATGTTGCTATTTCGTTTTTAAAAAACTCACAATCCTGTAATCCTCCTAGAACTAAATTTTTATAAAAATCATTCCAATTGAATTTTACATCTATAGTTGGGGATTCGGGATGGAAAACAAGCTCTTGCAAAAAAGTTGATTCAGCGGGTGATATTAACTTATCTTTTATCTCCGCAAGAACTTTTTCCATAGTTGGTATCATATAATTATAGATAAAGTTATGTTGCGCCTGATCATTATTAAAACCATCGTAACTTTTGTTTACAATGTTATAAAAATCCTCATTATTAATATTAGGGATATTTCCAAGCTGGCCATCGCATAATTTCACATTCAAAAAGGCATGTATGCATTCATGTAAAATAGTTTTTGCTACAACCAATTTACTATTATTTTTTATAAAATTGGCATCGATAGTAATTATATTGTTTGTAGGGTCTAATAAATTGGTTTTGGTATCGCCATTAGCTCCTCCTGCTATATTTCCCGTTTGGAACTTAACGTTATATCTTGTACTGTTTTGGAATATATTCAAAAATAAATTTTTAAATTCTGGAGACTCGGTTAAAGTTTTATATACAGTATTAAATTTTTGGTTTTCAGGTAAATTTAAATCATTAAGAATAGCGCTTAAATCGACATTCACCGGAGACTTTTGTGAATATATAAAATTTTGTATAGAGTTATTGAGCTGTTTTACTATAGTAAATTGTCCGTCCTCAATGTTGTACAGCATTTGTAATGTAAAAGCTTTATTTGCAGGTGTAAAACCTTCATTGTTCAAAAAATCTATCAATGCTTTGCTATATTGATAATTGTTTATTATAGTATATTTTTCTAAAGCTGAAAATTGATAATCAGGCTTAAACATTTTTTGCAGTGCAATATAGATTCCTTCGCCTGTATTACCATAAGATGTTCCGCCACCAGAACCTCCTGTCCAGCTAGATTTAGTTGCAGGTGTTGTTGGGCTAGGCTCAGGATCACTATATCCATCTCCAGAACAGCCACAGCTTGTAAAAACATTTGGGTGATCGCACCCACCATCTGCATGTGTGGTATGGCAAGTGCAATCACTATATACAGTTACACAGTAACAGTCAATTCTAGCTGTTATACTTGGAGTATAATTAGCTCGATAAGCGTGGAATGGAGAGGCAGAATATCTTATAGTTCCATTATCCATGCCTTCGATAGTCACTAATTTTACATCAATATTGGTATCTGTTATTTCTACAGATAAAGTATTTAAGATGTTAGAGCGCTTTTCGGAATTTATATATAGCGGAATACTTTAAGCAACATCATTTTTGTCATTCTTTATAGAAGCTATATTTTTAGTGTCAAAATAATAGTCTGTATTTCCAGAGTTTGTTTTAAGATTAGAAACAGGATTGTTTTCTATAAATAATGCCAATTCTGGATCTCTATTTTTTAACTTTTCAAGTAATTCATTTAACGTTACTTTCTGAGAATAGATTGAACTCTTAGAGCTGGACTGGTTTCCAACTTCTTCATTAACTCCACAGGAATTAATTAGCAATGTAATGGTGATTAAGAAATAAATTTTTAGGCGTTTCATTTTTTGTTTGGTTTGGTAGTAAATATATATTAGGTTTTATTTTGATTTTTCATAAAAAGCATAAAGCTGATTGCAGTTTTCAATAACATTTTCTAAATCATTTTCTCTTAAAAATTGTTCTACAATGGCTGCATCTTCTAAATTGCTTTTAACGGATAGGTATTTTAAGAACCAATATTGATAAGCATTAGATTGTGCGATGAATTCTGGGTTTATTTTTGAAATCTTTTTGTTCAGTTTGTCAAAATCAAAATGATAGGCAAGTTCGTATAATGAAATAAGCTCCAGTTTTTGTTTTTTTTCAAGGTAATCCTCGTCACTTTTCTTTAATTCTTCTTTTGCGTCTTTTAAATAATCGGATCCAACTTGAATTATTTTTCCTTTTATATTTTTATCTACCAATAAAGAGTATGTATAGTATTTTTGAGCAGCTCGTATAGCTGTGGTATATTTTTTTGAGGAATAAAAATTTGATAATTCTGTTGTGAGATATTCTGTAGATAAACTGAATTGCGATAACTCGTTTTTTAATTTTGCAGGTGTTTGATAGCCAAAAAAGTGATGTAAGACTTTGCCGTTTACGTCCATAACTATCATATTAGGTAGTGCTCTGATTTGATATTTGAGAGCAAAATCATTATTCTGGTCGACGTCAATTTTAAGCGGAACATAATTTTGAAGAACATTTTGAACCTGCGTATCATTCCAAGAGTTTAAATCCATTTCTTTACATGGCCCACACCATTTTGCGGTAAAGTCAACAATGATTAGTTTGCCAGATACTAAGGCTTCTTTTTGAGCTTCTTCAAAAGAAGTATACCAAGCAGCCTGAATAGAATTTGATAAAAAAAGAAGTAATGCTAATGATAGTAGTTTTTTCACGATCTTAAATTATTAATAGAGACAAATTAAAGTAAAAAAAGGATTACAAATAAAGTTTTAATGTTAATTTTTTAAATAGTTTTCAGATAATAAACTATCTTAAATACTGTTTCATAATTGAAGCAGCTTTTTTTTGACTTTAGAAATTAAACATTGTAAATTTGACGTCTCATATTACAACTCATGCTCGACATACAAAATATATCTTTTTCGTACACCGAAAGTCCCGTTATAAAAAACATCTCTTTTTCTATTGAAAAAGGCCAGAACATTGCCATTATTGGTGAGAGTGGCTGCGGAAAAAGTACGCTGCTCAAGCTTATATATGGACTTTATGATCTAGACGAGGGAAAGATTTTTTATGGGGATAAACCAGTTTTGGGACCAAAGTTTAATTTGATTCCAGGAATGCCTTACATGAAATATCTGGCTCAGGATTTTGATTTGTCTCCATACGAGACTGTTGCAGAAAACGTCGGTAAGTTTCTATCAAATGGTTTTGCAAACATGAAAAAACTTCGTGTTCAAGAATTATTGGAAATGGTAGAAATGGAGCAGTTTTCCAATGTGAAAACAAAATTCTTGAGTGGAGGACAGCAGCAAAGAGTGGCTTTGGTAAGAGTTTTGGCTTTAGAACCAGAGGTCATTTTATTAGATGAGCCATTCAGTCAGATTGATGCTTTTAGAAAAAATGCTTTACGCCGTAACTTGTTCCGTTATTTAAAGCAAAAAGGAATTACCTGCATTATTGCAACGCATGACAGTACCGATGCTTTGTCTTTTGCAGATCAGGCCATAGTGATGCGAAACGGAGAAGTGCTAGTTAAGGATGATCCTGCAAAAATATATGAAGACCCGAAAATTAAATATGTCGCTTCTTTGTTTGGTGAAGTGAATGAAATTCCGACTCATTTATTATTGTCATATGAAGACGAAACTCATAAAACATTAGTTTATCCACACCAATTTAAAATGGTTTCAGAGTCAAAACTGATGGTGAAAATTAGGAGAACTTATTTTAGAGGAAGCCATTATTTGATTGAAACGGTTTATAAGAGGCAATTGATTTTCTTTGAAAGCGAAATAGATTTACCGCTCGAACAAGAAGTGTTTTTAGCTTTAAATTATTTATAACTAGGGAATGTCTCAATTAGAAAATTAGATAATTTCTAATTGTTAAAATAATAAACCCGACAGGTTTCTGAAACCTGTCGGGTTTACTGTTGGAATTAAATTAGGAATTTAGTTTTTCAAATACTTTTCTAAAAACTGATCTTGCTCCCAAAGCAAATGAAGAATATTTTCTTTAGCAACATAGCCATGAGATTCTTTTGGAAGAATAACCATTCTTGCAGGCGCTCCTAAACCTTTTAATGCTTGAAAATAACGTTCCGTCTGCAAAGTAAAAGTTCCAGGGTTATTATCAGCTTCTCCGTGCACCAATAAAATTGGAGTCTTCATTTTTTCTGCATTCATAAATGGAGACATTGCATTGTAAACTTCTGGAGCCTCCCAGTAGTTTCTTTGCTCAGATTGGAATCCGAATGGGGTTAAAGTTCTATTGTAAGCCCCACTTCTCGCAATTCCGCAGGCAAAAAGATTGGAATGCGTCAATAAATTTGCTGTCATAAATGCTCCGTAAGAGTGTCCGCCAACAGCTACTTTTTTACGATTAATATAACCCAAAGCGTCAACCGCGTCAATAGCCGCCGCTGCATTATCTACCAATTGCGAAATAAAGTTGTCGTTTGGTTCTGTTGTTCCTTCGCCAATAATTGGGAAAGCGGCATCGTCTAAAACAACATATCCTTTTGTAACCCAGTATACAAACGATCCATAATAAGGGAATGTGAATTCGTTAGAATTTTGAGTCGATTGCGAAGCGCTATTTCGATCTTTATATTCTGCAGGATAAGCCCAAATCAGTAGCGGCAATTTTTCTTTTTTAGCTTTATCGTAACCAGCAGGAAGATATAAGGTTCCTGAAAGTTCCAAACCGTCTTTACGTTTGTACTTAATTACTTCTTTGCTAACATTTTTAATGCTTTCAAACGGATTTTTGAAATCAGTAACTTGTGTTAAGCTGTTTTGTTTTTTAATATTTCTGAAATAATAATTAGGATATTCTGTCTTTGACTGAATCTGAACTAATATTTTTCCAGATTTAAAATCTTCAATTTCTAAAATATCTTCTTTTTTGTCTTTGTATGGAGAAGTATAAATACGTTTTGATTTTAAAGTTTCCAGATTGAATTCGTCAACAAAAGGGAATTGTCCGTCTTTAGTATAACCTTCACCAATTCTGTACAGATTATTTTTTTCGATAGCTAAAACATATTTATTGTAGGCATTTTTTCTTGTTTCGAAAACTCCTGGATCTGAATAAACATCTTGGGAATTTCTATCGGTAATCAATTTTGGCTGCTGACTTGGATTTGATGGATTTATCAAAAATGTTTTGGTGTTTCTCGTGTCGTACCATTCTTCAGAAAGAACGGCTAGATTATCATTACCCCAAATAATGTCGCTAAAACGCTGCGGTGTTTTTGCTAATGAATAAGCTTCTTTGTCGAAAGGAGCTTCCCAAAGAAAAACTTCATCTCTAAAATCAACTTTATTTGCTGGATCACCTTCATCTAAAGCCACAACATAAGATAAAGTTGCAGGTTTGTCGTTTCTCCAAGCCATTTCTCTTTTTCCTTTTCGGACAGCCATAAAACCTTTAGGCATAATTTCATTTAAAGGAACCTCATTTACCGTTTTAATTTCTCTTCCGCTTAAATCATAAACAATGGTTTTAGACGGAAATCTATTTAATGGAACTACATAAGAAAATGGTTTTTGAATGGTTGTCAGCATGATGTAATTGCCATCTGGCGAGATTCTTTCTCCGGCAAACATAGCCGCTTCTTTATATAAAACAGCGTCGCCATTTAGTTTTATTTTATATAATTCAGAAGTGATGCAGTTTTCAAAATTAGCTTCGTCATTTTTGTTTTTCAACATATCAGGATAGGTTCTGTTTTGTGATTTTTCTCCTGAAGTGTTAGAAATAATCGGGCCTGTTGGGAGATCTTTTTTAGAATCCAAAAGTGGCTGTCTATTTTTAGGAAGCATTTTTACTAATATAGTTTCACTATCCAAAAACCAGCTAAACGGATTTCCAAGATTTGCATTTACTCTAGCCTCTGTAAGTTTTGTAGCTTGTGCTGTTGCCACATCCAAAACCCAAAGTTCAACCCCAGAATTTGTAGTATGGGAGAATAGGATTTTTTTGTCGTTTGGCGACCAAAGAATGTTTGTTATTTTTGGATTTTCAGGCAGGCCTTTTACCTGAATTTCTTCCTTACCGCTTATTTTTCTTAGTTTTAAGTTGTTTAGATAAGTTACAGTACTTGAGATATTAGTAACGGGATTAATTCTTAAGCCTGCTAAACGAACTTCGTCTTGATTGAGGTCGTCTAGTGTTTTATAGGTACTGCGATACATTAAAAGCATGTTTTCTTTTTTGGTATCCATAGATACAGAAGGCGCTCTTTGGTAATCTGCCAAATCTAAAATAGATTTAGAAGGTTTTTGATAAGTTAGATTCTCTTGAGCAAAAGAGAAAAAACTTATATTTAGAAATAAAAACAGCGTAATCTTTAATTTCATAGTTTAAATTTTAGGAGTTTGTAATAGTATTCAAAATGTTTGTCTAAAATACTTTTATGTTGTTACATCTAATGCGTGATTTTTAATTTTTTTCAATGTTTGCGTCTGAATGCTGTCTTTTCAAGAAGTAAATGATTATAAGTGGTTGTATAATTAGAATATATTAAATTGCTAATAACGAAAAAAATAGTATTTTGTATACGTATATTTTAAAGTATGCGTAAATTTGCAATCCAAATTTTTAATAAATAATAATTGATTATGTATCATTCAAAAATAGCTGGTTTAGGATATTATGTTCCTTCCAATGTGGTGACTAACGATGATTTGTCTAAGATAATGGATACCAATGATGAATGGATTCAGGAAAGAACTGGAATTCAGGAAAGAAGACACATCATTCGTGGAGAAGACACCACGACTTCAATGGGAGTAAAAGCAGCTAAAATTGCAATAGAGCGTTCTGGTGTTGCCAAAGAAGATATTGATTTTGTAGTTTTTGCTACATTAAGTCCAGATTATTATTTTCCAGGACCAGGTGTTTTGGTTCAAAGAGATTTAGGTTTAAGAACAGTTGGAGCATTAGATGTTAGAAACCAATGTTCTGGTTTTGTTTATGCACTTTCTGTTGCAGACCAATATATTAAAACCGGAATGTATAAAAATATTTTGGTAATTGGTTCTGAGGTTCACTCTACAGGATTAGACATGACTACTCGCGGACGCGGTGTTTCGGTAATTTTTGGAGATGGAGCAGGAGCGGCAGTTTTGAGCCGTGAAGAAGACTTAACAAAAGGAATTTTATCAACTCATTTACATTCAGAAGGAGAACATGCTGAAGAGTTAGCTTTGCAAGCGCCAGGAATGGGTGCGCGTTGGGTAACAGATATTATTGCAGACAATGATCCAAATGACGAAAGTTATTATCCATATATGAATGGACAGTTTGTGTTCAAAAATGCAGTAGTTCGTTTTGCAGAAGTAATCAATGAAGGATTAGAAGCAAATGGGCTGCAAGTTTCAGACATTGATATGCTGATTCCACATCAAGCAAATTTGAGAATTTCACAATTCATTCAAAACAAATTTAAATTAACAGACGACCAAGTTCACAACAACATTCAGAAATACGGAAATACAACAGCAGCATCTATTCCGATTGCTCTGACAGAAGCTTGGGAACAAGGAAAGATCAAATCTGGAGATACTGTAGTTTTAGCAGCTTTCGGTAGTGGATTTACTTGGGCTAGTGCTATTATCAAATGGTAAAATAATCATCTTACATTTATATTTTTTTAAAACCTGCTTTTTATTCGGAGCAGGTTTTTTTATAAATTGCGTACTCAAACCTGTAAGGTTTCATTTAGAGAAAAACTATCGAAATCAAAATGAAAAAAAATCAACTGGAAATAGCTTGTTTTAATTATGAATCGGCATTAATTGCTCAAGCAAATGGCGCGGACAGAATTGAGCTATGTGAAAACATGAAACTGGGAGGAACCACTCCAAATTCTATTTTGGTAGTGAAAGTCCGTGAAAGTTTAAATATAAAAATGCATGTCATTATAAGACCTCGAGGTGGTGATTTTGTTTATTCGGATGAAGAGCTTACCGAAATGAAGCAAGACATTAAGCATTATAAAAAGCTGGGGGTCGACGGTTTTGTTTTTGGAATCTTAAAAGAAAACGGAAAAATAAATAAAAAGCAAAATAAAGAATTAGTACATTTGGCGCACCCATTATCTTGTACTTTTCACCGTGCTTTTGATGTGGTAAAAAATCCCGAAAAATCGCTTGAATCTATCATTGACTGTGGTTTCAAAACAATTTTAACTTCTGGTCAAGGTGTAAATGTCGAAGAAGGCATTCAGGCTTTGGCTAGACTTCAGGAATTGGCAGGAGATAGAATAGAAATTATGCCTGGTGGCGGCTTGCGATCTTCAAATATAAAATTACTCCAAGAAAAATTAGATTTAACTTTTTATCATTCTTCTGCGATCACAGATAATTCTGAAATTGCCAATCCCGAAGAAATAAAAGAATTACGCAATTTTTTATAGATTAAAATTTGTTGGGTGATATTACCAAGATACTTAATTTGCTCTGTGTAAATCTGCTTTAATCTTTTTAAATCTGCGTGAAAAATTATTTTCAAAAGTATTTTTAGCAGAATTAAAAAACAAAAAAAGTCTGGAGTTGGCAAGCTCCAGACTTTTTTTCTACAAGAAATTATTCAAAAATTATTTAAAAAATCTTCTCAGACAAGGTTAGAACATTCCGCCCCCGCCTTTGTTAGTATTGTCATCTCTTTGTTTACGCTGTAAATTTTTGATTTTTCCACCACCAAAGTTGTAAGTCAGACCAAAGTAAACCGTTTGGCTTTCCCATTTAAACTGACCAGCTTGTGGATATGGATTCTCAGTATCGAAAGCATATTTCATTGTATTGAAAACGTCATTGAAACGAACACTTAAATTCATTTTGTTGTCTAACAATGTGTAGCGCGTACCAATATCCATTTTGTACATTTCGTGGCTATTGTTTTGAAGTCCGTCTGTAGCGCCTCTGTAGAATCCGAAAGCTAAGAAGCTTAAACGTTTGTTTACTTTAAAGTTAGAGTTCATACGTCCATTAAATGCAGAAACAGTAACTGTTTTGTTTTTAGGCCCAATTTCATTTTTTTCTGGAATAAAACCATATATAACTCCTGATTGATCAATACTAGAAAAATCAATCGATGGCTGAATATCCCACCATTTTGTGATTTTATAATTGAATGACATTTCAAATCCGTAAGCTGTATTATGATCAAAATTTGTAAAACTCATGATCTGTTTTTGCCCGCTTGTATCCGTAGGGTCTGGATATAAAATTCTGCTAATTTGATCATTAATGCTTCTCACAAAAACACCCGCTGTAAAACTTCCTTTTTCAAGGGTTTTAGTATAATTTAACTCGACAGAATTGGTAAACTGAGGTCTTAAATCAGGATTTCCTATTGAAGTCACCAATGGAGTAGCAAATTCACGAATAGGTTTTGTCTGCTCTAAACTCGGACGGTCAACACGACGGCTGTAGCTTAACTGTAAAGTATTTTTCTCAGTGATATTGTATGTTAAATAAGCTGATGGATACAAAGTAATGTAATCGTCATCAAATTTATCTTTACCATAATTTAAGTTGGCTTGAACTTTATAGCTTTCAAAACGTGCACCTACTTGATAGCTTAGTTTTTTGAATTTTTGCCCAAATGTTACATAAGCAGAATAAATATCTGTGTCATAAGTATAGTGAGACATTTGATCTGCAACAGGTAGCAAAGGATTTCCAGTAATATAATCATTTTCTGTTCTTGTAATTCTTGCTTCCGCACCAGCTTCAAGCGTTGTTTTTTCGTTTAACGGATTAACATAATCTACGTTTATTGTGCTTAATTTTCGGGTTCCTTTCAAATAATCTTCATAGAAGACATTCCCTGCAGTATTGTCTGTTTTTGTCGTTTCAGTATCAAAAGAAGCATTTTGAGTTTCTTTATTGTCACTGTAGTTGGCTTCAAAATCTAAAGTGTGACCCTCTTTTTTGAAGATGTGCTTGTATGCTAAATTGTACGTTCCAACCTGATCTGGCCCCCAATATCTTGATTTTTGAAAGATATTCGAAATATCAGAACCAGTTACATTATTGTAATCAATATCAGTATCTACATAACCTTTTCCTGTAGATTTATTCTGATTAGTATAGATAGATAAAGTATTGTGATCATCGATTAAATAATCCATTCCAATTTTGTATAAGTAGGAATCATTATCATTTAGTACATCTATATTTTGAGTAATATCTTGATCAAATCTTTGGATAAAACCTTTATTATGATATTTTCCAAAGTTTTGTCCCACGTTTCCGAAGAAGTTTACTTTTCCAGTTTTATAGTTTAAATCTAAAGACTGATTGTATTTTGCCGTTTCACCAAAAGTAATACCGCCACTGTAGCTTCCGTTAAAACCAGTGTTTGCATTTTTATGCAAAATAATATTAATGATTCCAGACATTCCTTCTGGATTATACTTGGCGCTTGGGTTAGTGATTAATTCAATTTTCTTGATAGAAGTTGAAGGAATTTGTTTCAATAATTGAGCAGGATCAATATTCGTTGGACGTCCGTCAATTAATACACGAACATTATCATTTCCGCGAAGCGAAAGTTTTCCATCCTGATCTACATTCACAGAAGGAATATTATTCATAATATCTGATGCGGAAGCTCCAGCGGTAGTTAGATCTTTACCAACATTCACCACTTTTCTATCGATTTTTTGTTCAATAGTCGAACGTTCAGCAACGATATTTACACCTTTAAGTTGTGTCGCTTCTTCTTCAAGAGCAACATTTACAGTTGCCGTTTTTTTGTTTTCGCTCAAAAGCACAGAACCGATATATTTTCTAAATCCTATATATTGAATTTCGATCGTATAACTTTTTAAAGCAATATTCTTAAATGAAAAGTCCCCGTTATCGTCTGTGTTTACGCCAGAAACTACTTTTCCATTTTCTTTTAGTGAAACTGTTGCATAAGAAATGGGTGCGTTGTTTGACTTTTCTGTAATTTTTCCAGAAACACTTCCAGTATTCTGGGCCTGTGCAGTTGCGATTATTCCTAATAACGCAAACAGAAAGAATTTTAATTTCATGATTTTTTTACTGATTATTTTTTGATTTGATTGATGATGATTTCGTTTTGTTAGTTTTTCTTTTTTTTGTTTTTTCCTGACTTCAAAAAATTAAAGTCTCTATTAAGACTCTTTTACGGTTGATATGTTACAAGAAATTCTAGAAAAAAATATATTTTTTTTCTCATTGGCTGTTTTGTAAGAGATTAGGGTTTTGGTTTTTTGATAATTTTAACAATTAAAAAATGCTCTTTTTTGTCAAATTGCAACTCTTTTCTTTAATTTAATATGTTTTTGATTTTCTCTAATTGATGAATAAGCAGTATCTTTGCTCACTTTAAAATAAGTTTACATGTCATTACAACAAATTCTTACACCTTCTATACAAAAAGCAATACAAGCATTATTTGATGTTACTGTTGATAAAATCGAATTTCAAACGACTAGAAAAGAGTTTGAAGGAGATATTACAATGGTAATTTTTCCTTTACTGAAAGTGATTAAAAGCAATCCAGCTGAATTGGGAAATAAAATTGGAAATTATCTAGTTGAAAATGTTTCTGAAGTTGCCCGTTTTAATGTAGTTTCTGGTTTTTTGAATATTGTGATTTCAGACAGTTATTATGTGAATTTCTTTAACGGAATAAAAGACCAAAAACAATTCGGATTTGTGGCTCCAAATCCAGATGAAAAAGCAGTTATGGTAGAATATTCTTCTCCAAACACTAACAAACCTTTGCACTTAGGACACGTTCGTAACAATTTGTTAGGATATTCTGTTGCAGAGATTTTAAAAGCCTCAGGTAAAAAAGTATACAAAACGCAAATTATTAATGATAGAGGAATCCATATCTGTAAATCGATGTTGGCTTGGGAGAAATTCGGAAACGGAGAAACTCCTGAGACTTCTGGTTTAAAAGGAGATAAATTGGTTGGTAAATATTATGTAGAGTTTGATAAAGCATACAAAAACGAAATTAACGGTTTAATCGAAACTGGAAAAACAGAAGAGGAAGCCAAAAAGCAAGCTCCAATTATTATCGAAGCGCAAGATATGCTTAAGAAATGGGAAGCTGGCGACGAAAAAGTGATTGCACTTTGGAAAAAAATGAACGAATGGGTTTATGATGGTTTTGCTACAACTTATACGAATCTTGGAGTTGATTTTGATAAATATTACTACGAAAGCAATACATATCTATTAGGGAAAGATGTTGTTCAGGTAGGTTTAGATAAAGGAGTTTTTGAAAAAGATCCAGATGGCTCTGTTTGGATTGATCTGACAGACGAAGGACTTGACCGTAAAATTGTTTTGCGTTCTGACGGAACAGCGGTTTACATGACGCAAGATATCGGAACAGCAATTCAGCGTGTAAAAGATATGCCAGATGTTGGAGGAATGGTTTACACTGTTGGAAATGAGCAGGATTATCACTTTAAAGTGTTATTCTTAATTCTTAAAAAATTAGGATTTGACTGGGCTTCAAGTTTATATCACTTATCATACGGAATGGTAGATTTGCCTTCTGGAAAAATGAAAAGCCGTGAAGGAACTGTTGTAGATGCTGATGATTTGATGCAAGATATGACCGATACAGCAAAACAGATTTCAGAAGATTTAGGAAAACTAGACAGCTATTCTGATGAGGAAAAAGCTAAACTATATAAAACAATTGGTTTAGGAGCTTTGAAATATTACATTTTAAAAGTAGACCCTAAAAAACGTATTTTGTTCAACCCAGAAGAATCTGTAGATTTTGCTGGAAATACAGGACCGTTTATCCAATACACATACGCGAGAATTCAGTCCATAATCCGTAAAGCCGATTTTGATTTTTCTAATAAAATTGAAATTGAAGAATTGCACGAGAAGGAAAAAGAATTGGTAAAACAAATCGAGCTTTTCCCAGAAGTAATTCAGAATGCGGCTCAAAATCATAGTCCGGCATTAATTGCGAATTATACTTACGATTTAGTAAAAGAATACAATTCTTTTTATCAATCAGTGCATATATTAGGAGAAGTAGATTTAACGAAAAAAATATTCAGAGTACAGCTGTCTCAAAAAGTAGCCGAAGTAATTAAATCGGCATTTCATTTGCTAGGAATTGAAGTTCCAGAGAGAATGTAAAAAAAATATAGACCTAGTTAAGGAAGAAAAGCCGGTAGTTTTAAACTATTGGCTTTTTTTATTGCTTTTTTGGCTTTACCGGCATTTCTGTAGTTTCATTCTTAGATAATTTTGCACTGGCTTTGCAAGTGTTACAATGCAAGTGTTACAATGCAAGTGTTACAATGCAAGTGATAAATTCCAAGTCAATTTATATTCTTCAAATATTCATTTTTAGCTATTTTGAATTAGTACGCTTTTAGTTGAGATGAAAAGAATGAAAAAACCATCTATATACTGGATGGTTTTTATTCTTAATTAAAGTTCAGTAATTAATTTCCTCCTCCAATAAGCTATCATAAAAAACTTTTTTAATATCGCATAAGTTATTTAGTATGTAATTTGTAGTATTAATATTTCAAATTATAATGTTAAAAGTAAATTGATTCTTGTTAAAATTATTTTAATTTTTTAAGTTCGCCCTCTCTAATTAAAAAAACAAAATAATGAAACAAAAATTAAAAGGACTTATAATGCTTTTTTTCATTCTGATTCTGCAGTCAAGCATTGCTCAGGAGAAAAAAATTACAGGAGTGGTTTCGGATGCAAATGGTCCAATTCCAGGAGTAAATGTAATGGTCAAAGGCACAAAAACTGGAGTACAATCAGATTTTGATGGAAAGTATATAATAAATGCTAAAACTGGAGATATTTTGACTTTTTCATACATGGGATTCAAAGATGTTAATTTGACTGTTGGATCTGGTTCTGTTCTAAATGCTAAGATGCAAGAAGACGGAAAAGAGTTGGATGAGGTTGTAGTAGTTGCTTATGGTACAGCAAAAAAGACATCTTATGTAGGGTCTGCTACTCAAATAAAATCAGAGCAATTGGAGAACAGGCCTTTAACAAATGCTCTTTCTTCTTTAGAAGGAGCGACATCTGGTGTCCAAATTCAAAGTTCTGCTGGACAGCCTGGTGCAGCTCCAGAAATTAGAATCCGTGGTTTTAGTTCAATTAATGGATCAAATACTCCTTTGTATATAGTAGACGGTGTTCCATATGCAGGGGATATAAGTAATTTAAATTCAAGTGATATTGAAAGTTTAAGTGTTTTAAAAGACGCTTCTTCAACATCTTTATATGGTTCAAAAGCAGCGAACGGCGTAATTATTATTACCACAAAATCAGGAAAGTCGCAAAAGGATAAATTTTCCCTTAATGTAAGTACTGGAATGACCTCTCGATCTATTAAAGATTATAAAAGGGTAAATGCTTTTGATTATTATCCTTTAGAATGGGAAGCAATTAGAAATAGTCGCCCTATGGGCAATCAATCAGAAATAGATGCAGCAAATCTTTATGCGTCTGCTAGAGTACCAGTTGTATTAGTTACCAACCCATTTGATGTTCCTAGTGGAAGCATAGTTGGAACCGATGGCAAATTAAATCCTAATGCAAAGTTAATGTATCCTCAAGATCTTGATTGGGCAAAACAATTGGAAAGAGCCGGAGTTCGTAAAAATGTAGATTTCTCTTATCAAGGAAAATCTGAAAAATCAAACTACTTTGCCTCTTTAGGTTATTTGGACGAAGAAGGATACATTCAGAAATCAGGTTTTGAAAGAACAACGGGAAGACTAAATTTAAATACAAGTTTAAAAGAATGGTTTAAAACAGGTGTGAATATATCAGGAACTTTGACTAATTCGAAATTAGGAACTGATGGAGTTGAAAATACCAGTTCATTCAAAAATCCATTTAGAACTATAAGAACAATGGGACCGATTTATCCTGTTTTTGATCATACGACAAATGGCGATTATGTGCTTGACGCAAATGGCGATCGAATTTATTCGACTGTTAGAGGTTCAGGAGCATCAAATGGGCGCAACGTTGTTTATGAAACTTTAAATGATACTGATGTAGTAAAAGGATTAGCGCTTTCAGCAAGAATTTTTTTTGAAATTTCATTTACTAAAGATTTAAAGTTCACAACAAATGCTTCTATTGACAAAACATATCGAAATAGAACTTATTCTTACAATACTGAAATTGGGGATGGAGCGCCAACTGGATTAATGGCAAAAGAGGATAAAGTTCTAACTGGAATTACTTATAACCAGCTTTTGAACTACTCTAAGAAAATAGGAGAACATTCATTCAATATATTACTAGGGCATGAAAGTTTCGATTATGAAACAAATTGGACCAGTAGCAGTAAAACAGGTCAAGTAACGCCGGATATTATTGAATATGTTAACTATGCAACAACTACAGGTTTGACTTCTTTTACAAGAAATTATGCAACAGAATCATACTTCTCAAGAGCCGGTTATGATTACATGAATAAGTATATTTTTTCAGCATCATTAAGAAGAGATGGATCCTCAAAATTTGCGGAGAATAATCGTTGGGGTAACTTCTGGTCTTTAGGCGGTGCGTGGGTGATTTCTAAAGAAAATTTCTTAAAGAATTATACTTGGCTTGATGATTTGAAATTTAGAGCTTCGATCGGACAAGTTGGAAATGATTCTCATATAATTGGCGATACTAATGATGCGGGCTCAAAAATTAATGGTTTAAATTACTATGTTAGCCAGCCTACTTATAGTTTAGGTTATGATAATGGAAGTGAAGGCGGTATTGTAACTTATGCTGCAGCTGCGCCAGATTTAAAATGGGAAGTTAATACCCAAAAAGATATTGCTGTAGAGTTTGGTCTGTTCAAAAACAGATTAAAGGGAAGTGTGGAGTATTATAATAGAAATACTGACGGGTTAATTTTTTCAGTTCCTAATCCTTTGTCTTCGGGTCTAGACAATAGAGTAGAAAATATTGGTTCTATGGTCAACAAGGGGATTGAAATTTCATTAGATGGTGTTATCATTAAAACAAATGATTTTTCTTGGAACTTAAATGTCAATGCGTCAACAATTAATAATAAAATTACAGAACTTCCTCAAGGAGAAATTATTAACGGAAGTAAAAAACTTTCAGTAGGACATTCAATTTATGATTATTGGTTAAGAGATTGGTATGGTGTTGATCCTTCGGACGGATATGCCTTATTTGTAGCAGATCCAAAATTTGTAAATTCAAGTGATACTTCAATAAGAATTGTAAATAGTGTAAATGTGACTACAGATCAAAATAAAGCATTATACCATTATGCGGGTTCAGCTATTCCAGATTTGTTTGGAAGTTTTGGAAATACATTTAAATATAAAGGACTGCAATTAGATGTAATATGCTCATATCAAATAGGAGGACAAATGTATGACACTAATTATGCTGTTTTAATGCATACTGGTAATAATTATGGGTCTGCTTTAAGTACAGACATTTTTAGAAGATGGCAGAAGCCTGGTGACATAACTGATGTGCCTCGATTGGATGTCAATAGAAATACTCCAGCAAGTGCAGCTTCTGATAGATGGCTAATAGGTTCTGATTATTTATCATTAAGACAAGTCAATTTATCATATAAGATGCCTTCAGAGTTTATATCAAAATTCGAAATAGATAATGCTTCAGTATATATAAATGGAGAAAATTTAATGCTGTTTACAAAGCGTCAAGGAATGGATCCAACTCAAACTTTTAATGGAACAACTCAAAATAGATATATACCATCAAGAGTAATTTCGTTAGGAGTGAATTTAAATTTTTAATATTATGAAATCAAATTATATAAAAGTATTATTCGCATTTATAGTGCTAACTTTTTTAGGCTCATGCTCTGATGATTTTTTAGATAAAAAGCCAACTGAATTTGTTGACTACGAAGGAGCAACAAAAACAACTGAGAATTTAATGACACTTTTGAATGGCATTCATAGATCTTTATATGTTAGTTATGAGGATCAGAGTCAAGGAGGTTTAGGAGGTTTAATGGAACAAATTGATATTGCAGGTGACGATGTAGTTTTTCCAATTACTAATGGATGGTTTTTGACAGTGTATAATTGGAGCGCAATGAACAATGAAAATTCGACAGAACTCCGTTTTGCATATAGGACTTATTATAGAATTATTAGAAATGCGAATACAATAATAAATGCGGCAGATGCTGCAATTGGTTCCGATGCTGATAAGAAAATTGTAAAAGGACAAGCTTTGCTTTACCGAGCATTTTGTCACTATCAATTGGTACAGTTATTTGGTAAAAGATATGTAAATGGTGAAACAAATTCTCAGCTTGGTGTGCCAATTGTCTTGACTGTAGGAAATGATAAATTTCCACGCTCAACAGTTGAAGAAGTTTATGCTCAAATAAATAAAGATTTAGATGAGGCGAATGTTTTATTAATAGGTTACACAAAACCGAATAATTCACATTTAGATTTGAAAGTGGCTCAAGGCTTAAAAGCCAGAGTAGCTTTGACGCAGGGGAATTGGTCAATTGCGGCCGAATATGCAAATAAAGCTAGAGCCGGTAAGACCTTAATGCCAATGGCAGAATATACTTTGGGTTTTAATGATTTTAATAACAGAGAATGGATGTGGGGAAGCCATATTAATGAAGTACAAACAACATATTTTGCAAACTTCGGAGCTTATATGTCTAGGAATTTTAGTTCAACAGTAATTCGTTCTTGTCCAAAGGCAATTAACAGTAAGCTATATAATATGATTCCTTCTACAGATGTTCGTTCTGCTATATTTGATAAAACTGGAAAACATACTGCATTAGCACTTCCTTCGAATTTTGCGAAATTCCCTTATACCAGCCAAAAATTTTTAGCTATAAGTACTGGAGATAGCAGATGTGATGTCCCATATATGCGTGTTGCAGAAATGTATTTAATAGAAGCAGAAGCAAAAGCAAGGCTTGGAAATGCAGATGCGGCTAGCATACTTTTTGAATTTGAAAAAACAAGAAATCCTTCATATACATTATCAACAAATTCTGGACAAGCATTAGTTGATGAAATTTTACTTCAAAGAAGGATTGAGTTGTGGGGAGAAGGCTTTAGATTCTACGATTTAAAACGCACAGATTCTCCTCTTGACAGAACTGGTTCAAATCATGATATAGGTATTACAAATGGAGTTTTAACTGCTGTTTCTTCAGATAAAAGATGGCAATGGTTGATTCCAAAAGCAGAAATAGATGCAAACCCACTAATAGTTCAAAACCCATTATAATAAAATTGAAAGTAAAAAAAGCCTGAAGTTTCAAAACTTCAGGCTTTTTTACAACAACTAATTCTAATTACTTAACAAATTTGTCAATGATTTTATCTGTTTCTGCTTTTGCAGTATCTGGTTTTAAATCAAATAAAAGAGAATAAAGAGCTTTTCTGTCCACTTTAGCTTCTAAGTTTAAGTCTTGATGTCTGTCAAAAAGAGTTTGCCATTTATCGCGAACGTTTTTCCATAATGCATTATTTTCTTTCCACCATTTTTGAGCAGCAATGCATTTTACATCTGGAACTTTAGTGTAAACATCAAATCCTTTTTCTTGAGCTAGTAAAACATCTTTCCCAGTATCGTCGCGAACTAATTTATCATTGTCTTGTTCGTGATTCCATCCCGTAGCAGTGATTTCGTGTATGTTTCTTCTTTTCAAAACATTATAATCGTTACGTTTTGTTTGCTCTCTTCTTGGAAGTGGAGCATCAGCAACGTTTGCCCAATAATCTTGTCCGTCAACATGTACCCAAGTTGAAGATCCCTCATATCTTGGGCTATCATCTACCTGATATACTTTTTGAGTCCACTGACCTTTAACGGCTTTTTTGTCTAATTTCTTGTATTTCCAAGAATTGCCTTTATCAAAAGTATATAAGTCTGTGTTTTCGTATAGCCAATCTTGTCTCCAGTGTTTGATAATCATATCGTCGCTTACAATCAATAAGTGCTGCATCACAATTTTGTTAGGAGTGTCTTCTAATAACTCTACCCATTCCAAGGCAGATTCGTGTTTCGTTTCAGAAGGTTTATAAGTAAGAGAATCTTTTGGATATGAGAAAGTTTCTGTGAAGTTAAACTTTACCTCATAACAACCACACATTGATTTAATAGATTTTATGTCTTGTTGTTTTTTGTCCTGACTAAAACCAAGACCACATGTTAAAGCCATAGCGGCTGACAAAAAAAGGCTTTTTGAAATCATAACTTATTGTTTTGTTTAAATTTTCGCAAATATATAAATTTTATTTAGAACAATTAAAAATAGTTATATATTTGCATCGATTATTAAGACTGAATAAAAATAATGAATTTTAAAATAACTCTTTTTACTGTTGTGCTTTTTTGTCAAATTTCTGTTTCTCAAGAGGTTCAAAAAGATAGTGTCGAAACAAATGAATTATCAGAAGTTAAAGTTACTACTGCAACTAGAACGGAAAGAGTGCTTTCGTCATTGCCTTTACCCATGACAATTATTACATCTGAAGCTATTATGAAGTCAGGCGTTACAAGATTAAATGAAATTTTAAGCGAACAGACCGGTATTATTTTAATTCCAGACGAAAGTGGTTTTGAAGGAATTCAAATGCAGGGATTGGATGCCGCTTATACCATGATTTTAATTGACGGTGTACCATTAGTAGGCAGAAGTTCTGGTGTTTTAGATTTATCAAGGGTTTCAGTAGGGAATATAGAAAGAATCGAAATTGTTAAAGGCGCTTCTTCTGCATTATATGGTTCTGAAGCAATGGGAGGAGTGATAAACGTAATTACAAAAAGACCAAAAAAAGATATGTTTACAGGTAGTCTTTCTTATCGATATGCAACTTTTAACACCAGTGATGCCAATACAAATTTGCTGTGGAAAAAGAAGAAATTCTCAGCTAATCTTTTTGCTAATTTTTATTCTACACAAGGTTATGATTTAGATAAAAGTACACCGTTAAAGAATCTAGAACCATTTTACAATTTTACTATTCAGCCTAAGATATATTACGACTTTTCAGAGAATCTAAAATTAATTGTGAATAACCGTTTTTATGATATGAAAATGGATAATAGAGCAATTATAGATTCTGAAAACTATACGGGGGACGCCAAAGAGAAAGAATGGAATTCGCAATTAAAATTTGAACATAAATGGAGTTCGAAAGTATATTCTGAATATGAATTTTATGCTACAAACTATCAAAATGATTCATTTTTAAAAGACCAGAATAATATCGTTTTTGAAAGTGCCTATTACAATCAATGGTTAATTCGACCAGAACTTCGAACAACAATTTCTCTGAAAAATGATAAACTAACTGGTGGAGTTGGATTAAATTATGAGACGCTAGACAGGACTTATTTTGAGAAACAAGTCAATTTTAATTCGCAATATCTTTATCTTCAATACGATTACAATCCGACAGAAAAATGGAATGTTCTTGCTGGATTTAGATATGACAATCATAGTGAATATGCTTCACAGTTTAGTCCGAAACTAGCAGTCAACTATAAGGTTAATGAAAACTTTTCTCTTAAGTCTTCCGTAGGCTATGGATATAAAGCGCCAGATTTTCGCCAATTGTATTTTGACTTTACAAATCCATCAGTTGGATATACGGTTTTAGGATACAACGTTGCAGAAGATCGCTTAGATCAACTTGAAGAACAGGGACAGCTTTTGTCAAGAGTTGACGGGGTAAGTTTTGGTGAGCCGTTGAAGCCAGAAAGCTCAATTAATGTCAATTTTGGAACTTTTTATAAGAAAAATAAATTAAGATTGGACGTCAATGCTTTCTATAATTCAATAGAGAATTTAATTGATACTCGTGTTGTTGCTCAAAAAAATAATGGTCAGAATGTCTTCAGTTATTTTAATATTAGTAAAATCTTTACTTATGGTCTAGAGTTTAATTCAACTTATGATTTTACAAAACAATTATCAGTATCATTTGGGTATCAGTTTTTAACAGCAAAAGACAAATCTGTTCTAGATAATTTCGAAAATTACCAATACATCCGCAACTCAGATTTGCAGACCATTCAGATTAAAAAATCTGATTATTTTGGATTGTTTAACAGGTCAAAACATACGGCCAATGTTAAGTTTGCTTACACTATTCCTAAAATTAAGACCGACATCAACTTACGCGTTTTTTATAGAAGCAAATATGGGATGTTTGACACCAATGGTAATCAGATACTGGACAAATATGACACATTTGTAGATGGTTACTTTTTGACAAACTTATCAATTTCAAAATATATCGGAGATAAATTTATGCTTCAAGCGGGAGCTAATAATTTATTTGATTTTACAGATCCTAGCCAAATTAGCAACCTGGCAGGACGACAGTTTTTTGCACGAATTCAATATAATTTTTAATCAATATTTATTTAACACCTTTTCAAAATGAAAACAAAATTCTTACAGCTTTCGCTTTTAGCATTATTTATTTTTACAGCATCTTGTAGTAGCGATGACGATAAAAATGAAGTAGTACCAGTAGTAACTACAAAAGTTTCTAATATTGCTGCACCGCAGACAGGCGGGCAGGGACAACCAGCAGGTGGAGCATTTGCAAAATTTAGTTTTTCTCAAAATAAGTTGGTAACAGATAATAGCTGGGATATTGCTTTCCGTGGGACTACAATCATTGTAAATGGAGGAGCTAAAATTGGTCTTACAGATGAACCAGAAAGAACAGGGTCTGGCGCAGTAAGTATTGTATCTGGAACATTTGCTAGTATTACTACATTTCCTGCGGCTAGTACTTTTGCTCAAGATGCAGCTGCTGTTTATTCAATTCCAACAGGAAGCGGAAAAGGTTGGTATTCTTATAATGCAGAAACTCATATTATTTCTCCTATTGCAGGAAAAGTATTTGTAGTAAAAACACACGATGGTAAATATGCAAAATTTGAAATATTGAGTTATTATAAAGATGCACCTGCAAGTCCAACATTAACTTCTGAGTCGCCATACTACACTTTTAATTTTGCTTACCAAGCAAACAGTACCACTACATTCTAATAAAAACTAATAATCTCGAATAGATTATTTATATAGGGTACTTTTAAAAACATCAAAAATCTAGTCAATCATTAGCTTTGTTTTTTTATTTTTTTTGATAAGGAGGTTAGAATTTTCTAACCTCTTTTTTTTGTTCTACTTTCTTGTTAAAATGAAATAGAAACAAAATGTTATTCTATCTTTGCACAAATTTTTTCTGCTGTAGATTAAACATTATTGAATTGGTTTAATTTTTGAATGCAGTCCTTCATATTTTTTATAATTATTAAGTGAACACAAAATCTTATTTTTTTCAGTCTTTTGCGATTGTTGCTTTGGCATTGGTTGCTTTTATTGGATTCAAACAAATCCTTCCAGACAAAATATTTTCTGAGAGTAAGTTAGATTCTAAAAATATATTAATAGACAGTCTGCTTTTAGAATCTGTGGCAGAAGATTCTCTTTCTATAGACAAAGACAGTATTGCTGAAAGTGAAAGAGAACTGAATCAGCAGAAAATTGTTTTTGATGAAACCGAAGGAATTGAATTTCCTGCTGAAACATTCGAAAATTATAAAGGATATCAATACCTGATTTCTTTTTACGAGAAACTGTATCAGTTAGAGAAAAATCCGCAGAACAAAGTTAGAATCGCTTATTATGGAGATTCTATGACCGATGGCGATTTAATCGTTCAAGATGTTCGTACCAATTATCAAGAACGTTTTGGAGGAAATGGAGTTGGATTTGTTCCTATTACTTCAGAATCTGCTGCTTCGAGAGGTTCTGTAAAATCAACTTATTCTAAAAACTGGAAAACGCAATCTTACTTAAATGTAAAAAGACCGACAAGTCCTTTCGGAGTTAACGGACATGTGTTTTTTGCAAATGATAAATCTAATCCGACTTGGGTTCAGTACGAAGCTGGATTGAACAAATATTCAACTTCTTTAGATAACGCCACATTGTTTTATGGGCGTGCTACTAAAACAGGAAAAGTGAATTTCATTATCGGAAAAGATACAATTAAGAAAAGCCTTTCTCCAAATAATTTAGTAAACACGTTAAAAGTTTCATCGGGAAGTTTAAAAGCTTTTAAAGCTAATTTTGTTCAGGCAGATTCAATTCCGATTTACGGTTTTAATTTTGATAATGGAAGCGGAGTTCACGTAGATAATTTTTCTCAGAGAGGAAATTCAGGACTTCCGATTTCGATGTTCAATGCTGATGTAATGAGAGCTTTCAATAATAGTTTGAAATATGACTTGGTTATCCTTCATTACGGAACCAACGTTTTAAATTACGGAACTAAAAATTATTCTTGGTATGAAAGAGGAATGACAAAGACCGTTAATAAAATTAAAGAATCGTTTCCTGGTGTTTCAATTTTAATCGTTTCAACTGCTGATAAATCGACAAAATATGATTTGGAAATGAAAACCGATTCAGCGGTAGTTCCTTTAATGAAAGCGCAAAAACATTATGCTTTAGAAACTCATGCAGGGTTTGTAAACTTATATACTTTGATGGGTGGAGACGGCTCTATGATAAAGTGGGTTGACGAAACTCCGGCAAAAGCAAATAAAGATTATACGCACTTTAACCAGCGTGGCGCAAAAGCAATTGGTAATTTGCTTTACGGACAATTGAATAAAGGATACGAAGAATATAAAGTACTCAGACAAAAAAGAGATGCTGAAGGGACTAAGCCAAAACCAGTAAAAAGAGCCAGACCCGATTCTATTTCAGTAACAAAAGATAGTGTATGATAAATAAACTTATGGTTTTCTTTTGTTGTCTTTTTTTTACAACAAATGATAAAACTCCTAAAACAGACGTACAGCCAACACCCAAAAGTATGATTCAAAAAGTGGATACAGCAGCAATTGATGCTCCTTCTGATGGCCAGATTTATAACGCAAAAGCGATAAGCGATTTTTTTGAAAAACTAGAAAAAAACGAAGATCAGAAGAATCAAAAAATCAATATTGTGCATATTGGCGATTCGCATATTCAAGGCGATTTGATGACCAATGAAATCAGAAAAAAATTGCAGCAGAGGTTTGGTAATGCTGGGCGTGGTTTAGTATTTCCATATCAATTGGCCAAAACAAATGGATCTTACAACGAACGTTTTCGATCTAACAGAACTTGGGAAAGCTATAGAAATATTCACCCATTTAAACAATGCCCGATTGGGATAAGCGGAATTGGCCTTTGGAGAGATTCTGGCGGATTTGTTCTGGAAATGAATGTTAAAGATCCAGCGTATAAATTCAATACAATAAAAATTATTACGCCCCAGAATCAGAATATGTTCGATTTGGCAATTTCGTCTAAAATCAATTCTATTCAGACAACCGAGCGAAGAGTTATTACCCATAAGATTAAAAAAGGCGAAGTACTTGGGACCATTGCAGACAAATACAATGTTTCAATTGCTGAAATTAAAAGAGACAATCGTTTAAAAGGGAATAATATTCGTACAGGAAGAACATTAAAAATTGCCACAAACGAAACAAGAGCAAAGACCATTTCAATGTCAGAGTTTGTTCCGTTAGCAATCGAATCAGATTCTTTTTCGCATTATTACAACTCGGAAAATGCTTTAAGCCGAATATTTTTGATTCCTAACAAAGACGCAAAGGATTATGAGTTAAACGGAATTGTTTTAGAAAAAGATGCACCTGGTATTATTTATAGTGGAATTGGAGTAAACGGAGCTAAATATTCAGATTACAATAAATATCCATTATTCTTTGAACAATTGAAATCATTGCATCCCGATCTTCTGGTTTTTTCACTGGGAACAAATGAAAGCTATGATCATCTGGATTCGGAAAATTATATTAAAGAATTACGAGAATTTATCAATAATATCAGAGCACAAAAAATAGATGCACCGATAATTGTAATGACACCTCCGCCATCATTGCTGAGAAGAAAGCCCAATACTTATATTGATAATTATGCGAGACAAATCATAGATATAGCTCAGAAAGATGGTCTTGCGGTTTGGGATTTGTACGACGAATTTGGAGGCATGAGCGGAATCAGACAATTAAAAGTGCAAGGATTAATTGGGCCAGATTGGGTTCATTATTCAAAAAAAGGATACGAGAAACAAGGAGATTTGTTTACTCAAGCGATTTTAAGATCATACGATAATTTTAAATTAAAGAAGTAAGTTGACGACAATAGAGAGCATTAATAATTGGTTCATTCAAAACTTTGGTGCAATTACAATAGAACAAGTTAAAAGTTGGTTCGTTTATAATGAAGACGAAAAACTTTTATTTAATACCGGTTTATTCTTAGGTTTATTTTTGGTTTTCTATTTTGTGTATGGTTTTTTACGCAAAACATTTTATTTGAGATTAACGTATGTTATCCTCTTCTCATTGTTCTTTTACTATAAATCAAGTGGAATTTACTTCCTTCTTCTATTGCTTTCATCGGTTGTAGACTATGGTTTGAGCCAAATTATTTACAGAGAAAGCAGAGACAGCGTTAAGAAATTTTACTTGGTGATAAGTGTTATTTTGAATTTGGCGCTTTTGGGCTATTTCAAATACATGAACTTTTTGATTGTGACATACAACGATATGTTTCATGGTAATTTTGAACTGCATAATGTTTTTCTTCCTGTTGGAATTTCGTTTTATACGTTCCAATCGATGAGTTATATTATTGAGATTTACAGAGAAGAAATCAAACCGACAAAAAACTACATCGAATATTTATTCTTCGTTTCGTTTTTCCCGCAATTAGTTGCCGGGCCAATTGTACGTGCAAAAGATTTTCTTCCTCAGATTTATCAAAAATTAAATTTGACAAAACAAGACGTAAACAATGCCTTGTTTTTGATTATTGGAGGTTTAATAAAGAAAACCGTAATCTCAAATTATATCTCGGTAAACTTTGTTGATCGTGTTTTTGATACGCCAATGAGTTATACTTCTTTCGAAAACTTAATGGCATCATACGGATATGCTATTCAGATTTACTGCGATTTCTCAGGATATTCAGATATGGCAATTGGTATTGCATTACTGCTTGGATTTAAATTGCCGGTCAACTTTAGAACACCGTATAAATCAACTTCGATTACCGATTTCTGGAGAAGATGGCACATTTCGCTTTCGACTTGGTTAAAAGACTTTTTATATATTTCTATTGGAGGAAATCGTAATGGATCTTTTGCAGGATATTTATTTCCAAGTTTATTCTTCTTCGGATTATTGCTTTGGGGAATGTCTTGTTATAATGAAAGTGTAATTCCGCTTGTCATTGCAGGAATCAGTATTTTAATTTTCGCTTTGTCGTTTTTACTGTCAAGCAAAATAAAACAAACTTTAGTAACCAATTTCAACCTGTTTACTACAATGCTTTTAGGAGGATTGTGGCACGGAGCAGGAGCGCAGTTTATTGTTTGGGGAGCACTTCACGGATTAGCTTTAGCGGTTCATAAAATTTTCATGGAATTCTTTCCTTCTAAAAAAGATAAAAGCCCGAATTTCTTATGGAGATTTTTCTCAATCGTAATTACATTTCACTTTGTAGTTTTCTGTTGGATCTTTTTCCGAGCAAGAGATTTTGAAACAGCATTACAAGTAATTAATAATATCGGACAATTGACTTTCGAACCAGAACTTTGGAAAACAATTGTTCTTGGATATAAAAATGTTTTCGGATTAATGTTGTTTGGTTATGTTTGGCATTTCTTGCCAGAAACTTTCACAAACGGAATGAAATCTGTTTTCGACAAAACGCCATTACTAATAAAAGCAATAATCTTAGGATTCGTTTATTGGATTGTTTATGCGACAGCAGTAGCCGGTTCACAGCCTTTCATTTACTTTCAATTCTAAAATAAAGGTTCAAAGGAACATAGTTACAAAGGCGCAAAGGTTTTATTCTTTGCGCCTTTTTTCTTTTTGCACAGATTAAAAGGATTAAAAAGATTTATTTCGCGCAGATTCTGCAGATTTTAGCAGATTTAAATTTTTAATTATTTAAAATAGAAATCTGAATCATCTGGTAAATCTGCGAGAGAAATAATCAGTGAAATTGGTGTAATTAGCAGCAAAGAAAAAACTTTGCGCCTTTGTTACTTTGCCACTTTGAACCTTAAAAAATAAATTGCCTGAAATATCTAATTAGATTATCTTTGCACTTCATATAAAGAAAATGATATGTTTGATAATTTAAGTGATAAGTTAGATAAAGCGTTCCATATATTAAAAGGGCATGGTAAAATTACAGAAGTAAACGTTGCTGATACCTTAAAAGAAGTTCGTCGTGCATTACTTGATGCCGATGTTAACTTTAAAATTGCTAAAGATTTTACAGCAAGAGTAAAAGATAAAGCAATTGGTCAAGATGTATTGACAACATTACAGCCAGGACAATTATTAGTAAAACTGGTAAAAGATGAGTTGACAGAATTGATGGGTGGAGATGTTGCTGGTGTTAACTTATCAGGAAATCCAACGGTTATTTTAATGTCAGGACTTCAAGGTTCTGGTAAAACTACTTTCTCAGGAAAATTAGCTAATTTCTTAAAAACAAAGAAAAACAAGAAACCACTTCTTGTAGCGTGTGATATCTACCGTCCTGCGGCGATCAATCAGTTGCATGTTGTGGGAGATCAAATAGGTGTTGAGGTTTACTCAGAACCAGAAAATAAAAATCCTGTAGAGATTGCTCAAAACGCAATCAAACACGCCAAAGCAAACGGATTCAATGTGGTTATTGTCGATACAGCAGGTCGTTTAGCAGTAGATCAGGAAATGATGGACGAAATTGCTCGCGTACACAAAGCAATTCAGCCTCAAGAAACATTGTTCGTTGTCGATTCTATGACAGGACAAGACGCTGTAAATACAGCAAAAGCTTTCAACGATATCTTGAATTTTGATGGAGTTATCTTAACGAAATTAGATGGTGATACTCGAGGTGGAGCAGCGCTTTCAATCAAATCGGTTGTAAACAAACCAATCAAGTTTGTAGGTACAGGAGAGAAAATGGAAGCAATTGACATTTTCTACCCAGATCGTATGGCTGAGAGAATCTTAGGAATGGGAGACGTTGTGTCTCTTGTTGAAAGAGCTCAGGAGCAATTTGACGAAGAAGAAGCAAGAAAACTTCAAAAGAAAATCGCTAAAAACGAATTTGGTTTTGATGATTTCTTAACGCAGATTCAGCAAGTGAAGAAAATGGGTAACATGAAAGACTTGGTTGGAATGATACCAGGAGCTTCAAAAGCCATGAAAGATGTAGAAATTGAAGATGACGCATTCAAACATATCGAAGCGATCATTTATTCGATGACGCCAGCTGAAAGAAGCAAACCAGCCATTATCGACGTGAAAAGAAAAGCCAGAATCGCGAAAGGTTCGGGAACTAAAGTCGAGCAAGTAAATCAGCTGATGAAGCAGTTTGACCAAATGAGCAAGATGATGAAGATGATGCAGGGCCCAGGCGGAAAAAATCTGATGAAAATGATGGGAGGTATGAAAGGGATGCCGGGTGGTATGCCAGGAGGAATGCCGAGATAAAATAAGAAAAAGTTTCAAGTTTAAGGTTTCAAATTAAGGGGCCAAAACTTGAAACTTTTTTAATTACATAACTATTAAGTTTCGCCAGTAACGTGAAACTTTAAACTTGAAACAAAATAAACACAACACATGCAGCTACTAGACGGTAAAAAAACATCTAACGACATTAAAAACGAAATTGCAGCCGAAGTTCAATCCATAAAAGCAGCGGGAGGAAAAGTGCCTCATTTAGCAGCAGTTTTAGTGGGAAACAACGGAGCAAGTTTAACTTACGTGGGAAGTAAAGTAAAATCATGCCAAGAAATCGGTTTTGATTCAACTTTGGTTGCTTTACCAGAAACGATTACAGAAGACGAGCTTTTAGCAAAAATCAAAGAATTGAACGAAGACGATAATCTAGACGGATACATCGTTCAGTTGCCTTTGCCAAAACATATCGATGAGCAGAAAATTTTATTGGCAATCGATCCAGATAAAGATGTTGACGGATTCCACCCAACAAACTTTGGTAGAATGGCTTTGGAAATGGAAAGTTTTATTCCAGCAACACCATTTGGAATTATGGAATTGTTGGAGCGTTATAAAGTTGAGACTTCAGGAAAACATACTGTTGTAATCGGAAGAAGCCACATCGTTGGGCGTCCAATGAGCATCTTGATGAGTCGTAAAGGAAATCCAGGAGATTCTACAGTTACATTAACGCACAGTCGAACTAAAGACTTGGCAGAGTTCACCAAAAATGCAGATATTATCATTACAGCTTTAGGAGTTCCAGAATTTTTAAAAGCAGATATGGTAAAAGAAGGAGTAACCGTTATTGACGTTGGAATTACTCGCGTAGACGACGCTTCAAACCCAAAAGGATATGTTATTAAAGGTGACGTTGATTTTGACGGCGTGAGTAAAAAAGCATCGTTCATTACACCAGTTCCAGGTGGAGTAGGACCAATGACAATTGCAATGCTGCTTAAAAATACACTTTTAGCAAGAAAAATGAGAAGCGCAAGAAATCAATAATTTCTTTTTAAATATTATGAAAGCCTGTTCTGTCGAGCAGGCTTTTTTTATTGTGTTAAATTTTTCTAACACATAGAAACATAGAATTGGTTTCTAAAAAGAATATAAAAGAGAAACAAATTTCTCTCACATAGCCAAGCTATGTTTATTTACTAAAAGTGAAGCGCCTTTTCTACATTTAGAATATCTATGTTTCTATGTGTTTAAAAATCTAACAGAAACAGCCATTTTAATATATAATTAATAGTTTAAAGTTTCGGGTCTTAAAAATAAAGGATACTTTTGCAGCGCTTTAAAAATAACACTTCTCCAAATGGACGATTATTATTATTCGTTAGTATTAAATTAAGCAGCTTTTGAAATTTTCAAAATGCTGCGCTAAAAACCTGTATTTTGAAATGAAAGCCTTTTACACAAACAACAACGGATTAGTAGAAATCCAAAAATGGACTTCAAATTGCTGGATTCACATCGAATCTCCAACAGAATCAGATAAAAATTATTTATTAGAAGAACTTCAAATTCCTGAAGCTTTTTACAATGACATTGAGGATATCGACGAAAGGCCTCGTATCGAAATCGAAGACGGTTGGACACTTATTATCATGCGCATTCCTATTAAAAGCGGCGATGTGAAAATTCCATTTCATACCGTTCCGCTCGGGATCATTTTTAAAGACCATATCTGCGTTACAATCAGTTTTTATAAAACAGAAATCATAAAAGATTTTGTGGCTTATTCACAGCGCAAAAACATTGACATAGAAGATAACTTCAATTTAGTTTTAAGATTGCTTTTGTCTTCAAGCGTATGGTATTTAAAATACCTGAAACAAATCAACCAGAAAATAAAATTAGCAGAAGATAATTTAGAGAAATCAATCAAAAACGAAGAATTGCAAGCCTTGCTACAAATCGAAAAATGCTTTGTATTCTTCATCACGTCACTAAAAGCAAATGACGTTTTATTTCAAAGAATCAAAAATCTAAAAGCGCACAAAGCTAGTTACGATCCGGAATTGCTGGAAGATGTTGAAATCGAATTAAATCAGGCGCAAGACACAGCCAACATTTACAACAACATCTTGACGGGAATGATGGATGCCTATGCTTCGGTAATTTCAAACAATATGAATAACATCATGAAGCAAATGACATCAATTTCAATCATTTTGATGATTCCAACCCTAATCGCCAGTTTGTACGGAATGAACGTCCCAAACGGATTAGAAGAAAGCAAATACGGCATCTGGATCTTACTTTTAGTTTCGATAATTCTATCCACTTTTGGAGTCTTTTTGTTCAAACGCAGAAGATGGTTCTAAAACTTTAAATATATAAAGCCTGCTCGTTAAGAATGGGCTTTTTCGTTTTTATATCTTGGGCGTGACCCCGACCCATCGAGAGGGCAAATATACTTTACGCTTATTCGCCCTCTCAACGGGTCGGGGTCGGGCTATCCGCGCTACTTCGGTAGCTTGCTACTATCCCTCACGCAACTTTACGGAGAGATCTAACAGGTTTTTAAAACCTGTTAGGTCTTGTTGGATATCTTTTAAATATAGTCCCTACGGGACAAAAAAACGACGTAAATTATTGTTCTACCAATATTTAATCTCTCCGAGATAATCCCGCTAGGAGTGAAATATCGGTAGGCTTTGGCAGGCAAAAAGGCAAATATTAAATTAATTTGCGCGCCAATATTTAATCTCTCCGAGATAACTCCGCTAGGAGTTAAATATTGGTAACCCAAAATTATTAATACCCGCATAAAATATCCCGTAGGGATTATACATTTAAAAAGGCAGAGTACAGATTAAGATATAAAACAATTATTTTTTCACGTTTTTTACTTGCCAATTCAAAATAAATAATAACTTTGTACTGCAAAGTACTTTAATTATGAATCAAAAGCACCAAGAAGATTTAGCACATATTCGTTCCATGATGGAGCGCTCTTCAAGATTTATATCGTTAAGCGGACTTTCAGGAGTTTTCGCGGGTCTTTCGGCTTTAATTGGTGGAATCTATGTATACCAGTTGTTCAAGGCAAATGGAATGGATTATTTGACCGACGAGCATAGATTGTATTCTGCCAATTTGGTTTCGGAATTATTCTGGATTGGGATTGGAATTTTAGTTTGCGCATTTGCATTCGGAATCTTTTTCACCATTAGAAAAAGCCGAAAATACAATCTGCCAATTTGGACATCTGCAACGAAGAAAATGCTTTTCAATTTAACCGTTCCACTTTTTGCAGGAGGGGTTTTCTGTCTGGCTTTGATGTATCACGGATACTTCGGATTGGTTGCGCCATCTACTTTGCTGTTTTATGGTTTGGCACTTATTAATGCAGAAAAATATACTTTTTCTGATGTAAAATATTTAGGTTTCTGCGAACTTTGTTTAGGATTAATTGCTCTTTTCTATATCGGATATGGATTGATTTTCTGGATTCTTGGATTCGGGATCCTACATATCTTATACGGATTAGTAATGTTCAAAAAATACAAATAATTGAATGGGAATTATTGACAAACTAAATAAAGATTTCGAAAGCCGTGTCAGACTGGGCATTATGTCCGTTCTGATGGTTAATGACTGGGTAGATTTTACCGAGATGAAAACGCTTTTGAATATCACAGATGGTAATTTAGCGAGTCATTCTTCCGCATTGGAGAAATCTGAATATATCGAGATTAAGAAAGAATTTGTGGGCAAAAAGCCAAAAACATCTTATCAGGTAACACCGCTTGGCCGCGCGGCGTTCAAAGAGCACCTTTCTTACCTCGAAAAATTAATGAAATCTTAGAAACTAAAATTTTTTATCCAAAAACTTTGAATCGCAAAGTACTTTTAAAAACTAAAATCATGAAAAAACATCAAATTATCTTCGCATGTACAGCGGTTTTTATACTGCTTTTTTACAATGAATCTGTCGGTATCAATATTTCTATTTTTGGCGTTTTGCTAACGCTTTTAATTAGCTATTTCTTTCAAGAAAAGCTTGTAGACAGATCACACCTTATTTTGGTAATGACTTCTATTCTGTCATGTTTTGCTTTTGCTTGGTATGGAGATGCAGCATCGTTTTTTGCTTTAGCATTATCAATTCTGTTTTTGCAATTTAAAACGCAGGATGGCGAGCTCAAAATCATACAGATCTTTCCACTCATATTTTTAAATGGATTTACTTCAATAGGACGCATTTTTATTTTTGAGCAATGGCTTCCTGAACGAAAAATCCACAACGATTTTGCCAAAAAGCTAATAGCATTTGTGGTTATTCCAGTGCTATTTTTAGGATTGTTTTTTATCGTTTACTCTTTCGGAAGCGATCATTTCTCTTCATTATTTACAGATTATGAGTTAGATATCAATCTGCCGCAATTAATTGCAATGTGTATTTTAGGGTTTTATATCTCGTTCAGTTTTTGGAATTATTGGGTTCCAGATGCTTGTTATGAATTCAATCCAAAATTGAATAATGATTTCACAAATGTTTCTGAAGTTAAAAACCGAAACACATTTTCATTTCTTGATTTGGACTTCGAAAGGAAAAGTGGCGAAATCACATTGTTTCTCTTGAATATTATGCTTTTAGTTTTTATTGGAACTTACAATTATGAGCAATTCTTCGAAGTTGTAGAAAAAACAAACTTAAGCGCAGATACCCACGAACGCGTAAATGCTGTAATTTTTTCTATCCTTATGGCTGTTGGAGTAATCTTGTTTTATTTTAAAGGCGGATTCAATTTTGATGAAAAAGCCAAAACTTTAAAGAATTTGGCAAAAACCTGGCTTGTTTTAAATGTGGTTTTAATTGTGAGTGCTATGGTTAAGAATACAGAGTATGTTTCTTTTTATGGCCTAACATACAAACGTCTTGGAGTTTATGCTTTTTTAATTTTAGCTGTTATCGGATTAGTAGTTTCATTTCAAAAGATAAGAAAACAAAAAACGAACGCTTATCTTTTCAATCAGATGGTTTGGTATTTCTACGGAACAATTCTTTTGTGCAGTTATGTAAATTGGGGAAGTCTTATTACCAATTATAATATTTCAGTGAACAAAGGAGTAGAGCCAGTTTTTTTAAGCGGTTTGAATTTCAACGATGATGCTCGTCGTGAATATTTACAAAAGAATAATCTGGATGGAAAATATGTAGAAGCAGTAAGAGAAGAATTGATTTTGAATTATCAAAACTCAAGTTTTTTGTCAAAAGCTTTGTATTATGAGTTTTTGGATAAAGAAAAGAAATAACAAAAAATCCCATTCATATTAAACGAATGGGATTTTCTTTATTTATTATCACCTCTTTTTTTAAATCGAGGATCGTGTTTTGAAATAAATGCTTTTCTTCTAGTTGGAGTTGCGCTTGAAGCCGAACTTTCAACTTTAGGAAAACTAGCTTCTTCCGTTTTACTCGATGGTTCAATTAACTGATTTAATTCTTTTATTTCAGCATCGGTTAATTCACGATAACGGCCAACCGGAACGTCCAAAGAGATATTAATGATTCTAATACGTTTTAAGGCCGTAACTTCATAACCTAAGTATTCAGACATTCTTCTAATCTGACGGTTTAATCCCTGAGTTAGTATAATCTTAAAAGTGTATTTGCTGATCTGCTCGACTTTACATTTTTTAGTAACCGTATCTAAAATCGGAACTCCATTTCCCATTCTCTGAATAAAACGTTCAGTGATCGGTTTGTTTACCGTAACTGTATATTCTTTTTCGTGGTTATTTCTAGCGCGAAGAATCTTGTTTACAATATCACCATCATTGGTCATAAAAATCAAACCTTCACTGGCTTTATCCAATCTTCCAATCGGGAAAATTCGTTTAGGATAATTAATATAATCAACAATATTATTTTTTACTTCAAGATTGGTCGTGCATTCAATTCCGACAGGTTTATTGAATGCCAAATAGATCATTTTTTCGTTTTTCTCAACGATTAATTTTCCGTCAACGCGCACTTCATCCTCTGGCGAAACTTTCGTTCCCATTTCCGGCACAGCACCATTTATTGTTACGCGTCCTTCTTCAATTAATTTATCGGCTTCGCGACGAGAACAAAAGCCCGTTTCAGCAATAAATTTATTAAGACGTTTTAAATTTTCTTCCATACTGCAAAAGTAGCTAAAAGTTTAGACTTCTTAGAATTTTAGATTTCAGACTTTAGATCTCAGACTTTAGATTTTAGACTTTAGATTTTAGAAAAAACTTAGAAACTTAGAATCTTAGCATCTTTTTTCTACGAATCATGAAAAATGGAACTATCTTCTGGAGTTTCTTTTCTGTCGAACATTCCGTAATCACGAACTACAGATGCAATTCTTAAATGATAATCTTTAAAAACTTCATTTCTTCCTTTTGCTTGTGCGGCACGATGCATTTCAAGATTTCGCCATTGCTGAATGCTTTCCTCATCTCGCCAAAAAGATAAAGACAACACTTTTGAAGAATCGGAGAGACTTTGAAATCGTTCTATCGAAATAAATCCTTCAATATTATCTAATTCCGGACGCAGACTCGCTGCGATATCCAGATATTCTTCTTTTTTTCCTTCATTAGGAATAACTTCAAAAATTACAGCTATCATTTTAATTGTAGATTTTGGATTTGAAAAAAACTTTGTGTCTTAGCGAGTTAGTGGCTCAGAACCTTTAAAAAGAAACTCAATCACTTTATTATACAAATCATCATCATGCATACCGTGACCTAAACCGCTAGTTTCAATAAATTGACTGTTTTTCCAACCTTGCGCTATTTTTTTTCCTTCTGCGAAAGCAACAATTTTGTCTGAAGTATCATGAGCAATGAAACCAGGAATAGTAATTTCTGATGCGAATTTTTGTCCCGAAAAGTCTTCTAATTTAAAATTAAATCGATTTATGAATTTGCTTTCCAAAAGAGGTAGCATTCTTCTATTCAAACTAAGCATCGAAATATAATTATCAATCAAAGTCTTTAAGTCAGAAGGAGCGCCAAGAATAACCATTTTGTTAATGCTTGTATTCGGAAATAAGTATTGATGATAGACACAAGCAGCGCCGCCAATAGAATGTCCAATAATAATTTCGGGTTGATATTTTTCTACCGCTTTATTGATGAATTCGGCATAAAGCGGCACATTAAATTCTTTTCCGCTGCTTTGTCCATGTGCAGGCGCATCAATGGCAATTATTGTGCTGCCAGATTTTTGAAGATGAGGCAAAGTTTTTTTCCAGCGTGCAGCATTGCTTTCCCAACCGTGGACTAAAAGAATCTTAGTTTCATTTCCTTTCCAAACATAAGTTTGAAAATGATGTTCGTTATGATGAAATATTTCTGTTTCAGCATGTCGCAAAACTTTTGGAAGCTCTTCTTTTTTTAATCGCCCAATTCGTGGCTGGCTAAAAAGAGCATAAGAAAGTTCCATAGCCTTTTGTGGACGCACGTAACTCAAAAAGTTAATATAAGATCCAACTGATTTTAATGTGATAAAACGAATGCCTTTTTTAATTCCCAAAACTTAAATTTTTTTCTAAAGGTAAAAAAAAGGTCTGTCACGAATTACACAAATGAGCACGAATTTTTATTCTCAGTATTAATAGATAAAAAAAGTAAATAGTGATAATTAGTGGAATTACAGCAAAAATAAAAGCAAAAAAAAAGTCCCGATTTAATCGGGACTTGATATTTAGAATTTTGCGAACAATTGTTCCATTTTTTCTTTTTCTTCTTCAGCTAATTGCGTATCAACTAAAATTCTTCCAGAGTGCTCATCAGTGATGATTTTCTTTCTTGACGCAATTTCAACCTGAGTTTGAGGTGGAATTGTAAAGAAAGATCCAGCAGAAGCTCCTCTTTCGATAGAAACTACAGCTAATCCGTTACGAACACTGCTTCTGATTCTGTTGTAAGCTGCTAATAATCTTTCTTCGATTTGTGCAGCAAATTCAGCAGACTTTTCAGTTAAGAATGCTTCTTCTTTCTGAGTTTCAGCCATAATAGCGTCTAATTCAGATTTTTTATGTTTTAAATGAGAGCTCTTAGCGTCAAGTTTTTCTTTTAAATTAGAAATAACTTCTTTTTTGTGCTCGATAGAAGCTTTCATTTCTTTGATTTGCTTTTCGGCCAATTGAATTTCTAATTCTTGAAATTCAACTTCTTTGGTCAAAGAATTAAATTCTCTGTTGTTACGTACTGATTCTTGTTGTTTAGTGTACTTTTTAATAACCTCTTTATGCTCCTCAATAGCAATTTTCTTTGCTTTGATTTGCTCCTCAATCACTTCAAGTTCACCTTTCAGTTTTTCTGAACGAGTGCTCAAACCTGCAACTTCATCTTCTAAATCTTCAACCTCTAAAGGAAGTTCTCCTCTAACGTTTCTGATTTCGTCAATTCTAGAGTCAATAAGCTGTAAATCGTATATTGCTCTTAACTTGTCCTCAACACTTAATTCTTTCGTATTCGTCATATTTTATAAGTACTTAACTGGATTTGTATTTTCTTCCGATAAAATGATTGCAAAATTAAGAATTTTTTTTCGAAGATAATCAACAATATAATTTTTTGTATAGCGTTCACTCTCAAAATGACCAATATCTGCCAAAAGCAACTTGTTTTCGGCTTCATAAAATTGATGATATTTTAAATCAGCTGTCAAAAAAGCATCAGCTCCTGCGCTTATCGCATTTCTGATGGCAAAACTTCCAGAGCCTCCTAAGACAGCTACTTTTTTTATTTTTTTGCCTAAAAAAGCAGAATGACGAATTCCGTCGGCAATCATTTTATCTTTTACAAAGCGAAGAAAGTCTTTTTCGTCCATTTCATTTTCAAATTCACCAATCATTCCTAAACCAATATTTTGGTGCGAATTTTCGAGATTGTAAATTTCATATGCTACTTCTTCGTAAATATGATTGGCAAAAAGCGCTTTTAAAATTCTGGATTGCAAGTGTTTTTCAAATGTAACTTCAATTTTTATTTCTTGAGTTTTGGTCAATTCATGTCTTTCGCCAATTACAGGATTGCTATTTGCATTTCCTTTGTAAGTTCCAGTTCCTTCAGAGTTAAAACTGCAGTTTTCATAATTTCCAATTGTTCCTGCTCCGGCTTCAAACATTGCATTTCTAACCTTATCGGCATTTTCTGGAACAGTATAAGTGACTAGTTTTTGGATGAAATTATTTTTAGGAACTAATATTTTTGTATTTGTCAATCCTAGAGCATCGCAGAAAATTTTATTGACTCCTTGCGAATGATTATCAAGAGCGGTGTGGACGGCAAAAATGGCAATATCATTTTTGATGGCTTTCAAAATTGCACGTTCAACATAATTTTTCCCAGTGATTTTTTTTATGCCAGAGAATAATATAGGATGAAAACAAACTACAAGATTACAGTTTTTTGCAACAGCTTCATCAATTACATTTTCTAACGCATCATGACAGACTAAAACTCCCGTGCATTCAGTTTCGGAATCTCCAACTAAAAGCCCGACATTGTCAAAATCTTCAGCGTAAGCCAAAGGAGCCATTTCTTCAAGAACCGATATAATATTTTTGATTTTCATTTTGAGTTTTTGTTTCAAGTTTTAGGTTTCAGGTTTCAAGTTGTTTGACTTGTGCAAAACCTAAAACAAATTAACGAAAAAAATTATACTTTCGTAAAATGAACTTACTTCGAAAATTACTTTTCCCATTTGCTATTTTATACGGATTCATTACTTCAATCCGCAATTTTCTTTTTGATAAAGGAATTTTAAAATCGACCTCATTTGATCTTCCTGTTATTGCTGTTGGAAATTTGAGCGTGGGCGGAACTGGAAAAACGCCGCAGATAGAATACTTGATTCGATTATTATCGGATAAATATAAAGTCGCAACTTTAAGCCGTGGCTATAAAAGAAAATCGGAAGGTTTTGTTTTGGCTAATGAAAATTCAAACGCTGAAATTCTGGGAGACGAACCTTTTCAGTTTCATCAGAAATTTCCAAATGTAATGGTGGCCGTAGATGCTAATCGTACAAACGGAATTCAGCAATTGCTTTCGAAAGATGAAAAGCCTGAAATTATTTTGCTGGATGATGCCTATCAGCATAGAAAAGTAAAGGCTGGTTTTTATATTCTGCTGACTTCTTATGGAGATTTGTATGCGGATGATTTTATGCTTCCAACAGGAAATTTGAGGGAAAGCAGGAGCGGAGCAGAAAGAGCCAATATTGTTGTGGTAACAAAATGCCCTAAAATATTGACTGAAGAAGAGCAGACAAAAATTAGATTGAAATTGAAGTTAAATGCTGCACAGCAAGTCTTTTTTACTTTTATAGATTATGATATGGTTATTTTCGGTAAAAATGAAAAAATTGCTGTCAACGAAATTAAATCAGAATCAAAATTGTTGCTGGCTGGAATTGCAAAACCAAAACCGTTTTTTGATTATTTAAAAAATGAGAGTGACGAATGTCTTACTTTTCCAGATCATCATCATTTTTCTGATGCAGATTTAGATTCAATTCTACGCAAAGCAAACGGAAGAAAAATCATTACAACTGAGAAAGATTATGTTCGCTTGAAAGACTCCGAATTGATTGATCAATTATATTATCTGCCAATAAAAAGCTCTTTCATTAACCATCAGCAAGACTTCGATACTACGATTTTAGAGTATGTAAAAGAAAACTTAGAACCTTAGCTAATTAAAAAACTTAGCAATAGTGCTATAGAAATCGTCTGGAACAAAAGGTTTTGTAATTACATCATCCATTCCAAAAGAAAGAAGCATATCGCGGTTTTCGTCAAGCGAAATTGCTGTCAAAGCTATAATTGGAGTCGCTTTGTCAAATTCGCGAATCAATTTGGTTGCTGTAGTTCCATTAATACCAGGAAGATGGACATCCATTAAAATCATGTCAAATCGCTTAATTTTTAAAAGCTCAACAGCATCTTCTCCATTGTCAACAATCTCACAGGTAATGTTTTTGTTTTCGAGCATTTTACGAGTAATCATCTGATTGATTTTGTTGTCCTCGATCAATAAAATAGATTTATTTTTCAATTGTTTGTCATTATATGGTTTTACTTCTTCGATTACTTCCAATGGTTCGTTGTTAATTTTGAAATTTAATTTGAAGGTAAAAGTAGAGCCTTTACCTACTTCACTTTTTAGTTTTATCTCGCCTCCTAAAAGTTCTATTAATTTTTTTACAATAGTAAGGCCAAGGCCTGTTCCTCCATATTTTCTGTTTACTTCTATAGAACCTTGAGAAAAGCTTTCAAAGACAGATTGAAGCTTGTCTTCTGGAATTCCTATCCCGGTATCAACAATTTCGAAATATACTGTTGCATTATCTTCTTCTTGCGAATATAATTTGGCAATTACATTTACATGTCCGTTTTGGGTAAATTTTAAAGCATTGTTGATTAAGTTAAGGATAATCTGAGATAGTTTTGTAGGGTCTCCAATTAAATTGTCTGGAATCGCTTTGTCTATTTCTAAATTGAAGTAATTTTTGTTGGCTGTCGCCAGTTCTTTTAACGAACTTTGAATGTTAAAAAGCAATTCTTTCAAATTAAAGCTGATATTTTCAACTTCAGCTTTAGTCGAATCAATTTTATTAATTTCTAAAATTTCATTGATAAAAGTGGTCAAATAATTACCGGAGAACTTTAAAGATTCTAAGTATTTTAATTGTTTTTTCTTTGGTTTATCTTCAAGCAGGATATGAGTAATTCCGTTAATGGCATTCAACGGTGTCCGGAGTTCATGACTTACTGTCGATAAAAATTCAGATCTGGCTTTTGATGCTTTTTCTGCTTTATTTTTTGCTAAAATTAATTCTTTGTTTTTCTCGCGAAGCAGTAAATTGTTTTGGTTTCTTATGATATTGTTTTTGTACAAAGCCAAACTCAATAGAGATAGAATCGAAATCAAGGCAATTGCCAAAATGCTGACTAACTTAGAATAACGATAGGTTTTGAGCTGAAATTTTTCTTCACTTTCTTTTTTTATGCTATTGCTTAAAGATTGATTTTTTTTGAATTTTTCATATTCGTCCAAATCAATTTTGGCGTTTTTTAGTTTTAGAAGATAATTTTCCAGCTGATAATGTTCGTCTAGATACGAATACGCCAAATCATAATTTTTATTCTGTTTGTAGTATTGGCTTATTGCTAAAACGATTTTTGCTTTTTTGGGAAGATCATTGATTTTAGCGTTGTAATCTAAGGCTTTGTTAAAATATATTATAGTTGAATCATTTCTTTTAAGCTGGCTTTCAATTAAGCCAAGCTGATAATATGCATCTATTTTGGTTTTTATATTGGCAGTATTGTCAGGTTTTTTAATAATAGTCTTAAAAGTTCTTGCTGCCGATTTAAGATCGTTATTGGTCTTAAATGCCAAGGCTTTCTGGTAATCTAAAATTCCAGCATTGTCATTGATGTTCAGTTCTTTTAGTAGATCTGCAGCTTTTGTGTAATATACGGCAGCTGTTTTATAATCACCTGTGGCCGTGTTGGCTGCGCCGATATAATGCAGAGCTAAAACTTTTGTACAGCTAGGTTTTAAGGTGTCAAATAAAGAAACTGTTTTATGGAAATTTTTTAATGCATCTTCAAATTTTCCCTGATTGTAGTAAATTTTACCAAGCTTAAAAGTCTGATTGGCCAAATTCTCTTTTTTGCCATTTTCTTCACAGAAATTAATAGACTTTTCTGTGTAAAAAATAGCTTGATTGTACTTTTTATTGCTCAGATTAGAATTGGCCAGCTTGTTATAATAGGTCAAGCTATCCGTATTCTTTTTGGCTTGAGAATACAAAAGCGAGTTAAAAAAACAAACAACAATAAAAAGACAGTATTTCATGTATGGCAATGCTTTTACAATGAATCTTATTATTTTCTTATCAGTAAAATTAAATCAATCAATCTTGATGAATAGCCAATCTCATTATCATACCAGCCTACAACTTTTACCATTTTGTCGATAACCGAAGTTAACTGAGCATCAAATAAACAAGAATGTGTGTTGCCAATTACATCAACCGAAACAATTGGATCTTCGGTATAATCTAATATTCCTTTTAAATTTGTTTTTGAGGCTTGTTTAAATGCTTTGTTTATTTCTTCAATGCTAACAGCTCGTTTTACATTGAAGGTTATGTCTGTTAATGAACCGTCTGGAACTGGGACTCTAATACCACAGCCACCCATTTTATTATGCAATTTAGGAAAAATTTTTGTTAATGCCTTAGCTGCACCTGTAGTTGTTGGAACAATCGATTGACTGGCGCCTCTTGCACGTCTCAAATCCTTATGTGGCTGGTCGTGAAGGCTTTGGTCGGTGGTAAAAGAATGTATAGTCGTAATGTAAGCTTGTTCAATTCCACACAATTCTTCAATGATTTTAATCATTGGAGCAGCATTGTTTGTGGTGCAGCTTGCATTTGAAACTATATTTTCGCTCCCATCCAAAATATGTTCGTTTACTCCAAGAACTACTGTTTTTATAGTATCCACTTCTGATGGAGCAGAAAGAATTACTTTTTTTGCTCCAGCTTCAAGATGCGCATTTAGTTCTTCATGCGTTTTATACTTTCCAGTCGATTCGATAACAATATCAATCGAGTGTGATTTCCAATCTAAATTTGAAATACTTTTTTCGTGAAAAAAGAAAAAATGCCTTCCGTCTACAATGATGCTATTTTCGTCATGACTTACTTCATATGGCAAAACCCCATGAATACTGTCATATTTAATTAAATGTGACATGGTTTTGTTGTCAGCAATGTCATTTATAGCAACGACTTCAATTTCAGGGTGATTTAAAAGCAATCGGAATAAATTTCTTCCAATTCTTCCAAATCCATTAATAGCAATTCTTGTTTTCAATTATTTGGTTTATTCGTTTAATTGGTTAATCGCTTAATTGTTTTCAAACCGTTAAACGTCTCTACGATTAAACGATTAACTTAAAAATTTATAAAATATGTTTTTGTGCTTTGTATGAAGAACGAACAAGAGGTCCGCTTTCTACATGTCTGAAACCTAATTCAAGACCAAATTGTTCATATCTGGCGAATTGTTCAGGCGTAATAAATTCTTTTACAGGAAGATGTTTTTTACTCGGCTGTAAATACTGCCCAATTGTTACCACGTCAACATTTGCATTTTTTAAATCTCTCATCGTCTGAAAAACTTCTTCTTCAGTTTCTCCAAGACCAAGCATAATTCCAGATTTGGTTCTGTTGATTCCTTTTTCTTTCAGATAACGAAGCACTTCCAAACTTCTGTCATATTTTGCCTGAATACGAACTTCGCGAGTTAAACGTCGCACTGTTTCCATGTTATGAGAAACCACTTCAGGGTTTGCTTCTACAATACGGTCTATGTTTCTTTCAATTCCTTGAAAATCTGGAATTAAAGTTTCAAGAGTAGTTTGAGGATTCATTCTACGAATAGCTCTCACAGTTTCCATCCAAATGATAGAGCCTCCATCTTTCAAATCATCTCTGTCAACACTTGTAATGACAGCATGTTTGATATTCATAATCTTAATAGAACGCGCTACTTTTTCAGGTTCGTCCCAATCTACCGTTTCAGGTCTTCCGGTTTTTACCCCGCAGAAACCGCAAGAACGCGTGCAGACATTTCCTAAAATCATAAAAGTCGCTGTTCCTTCACCCCAGCATTCTCCCATATTTGGGCAGCTTCCAGAAGTACAAATGGTATTTAAACTATATTTATCAACTAAACCTCTAAGTTCAGTATATTTTTGTCCGATAGGTAATTTTACTTTTAACCACTTTGGTTTTGTGGTTTGTGTATTTTCAGCGACTGTTTCCATATATCAATGTTCAAAGTACAAAGATACGGAATGTAGTTTATTTTGAGACGTTTATTTGCTTTTCCTTTACATATCATATTTATAGAAGATATTGAGGATAATATAAATCAAGTGTTAATAAATTGATTTAAGTGTATTTTTCGGTTGCTTTTTTTGGTTTATGTCTGATGTTTTAATGTTTTATTTGGTTTTTGTGGAATATAAAAGTTCGGTCTTAATCTGTTACAAATTTGGCTTCTTGGGAACTTGCAAAATTCATGCAATACTAATTTTGCTGTTAATTTAACAGTTTTAAAACCATGAAAAAGAGAATTATTGTATTAGGAGCTTTATTTGCAATTTTGAGCCTCACCAAAACAAATGCACAAATACTTTCAGATAAAACTATGGGAGCTTTAGGAAAAGGCGTTTCAGGATTTACTTTTAGTGATGCAGACGCTGCGGCTTTAGCAAAACAATCTATTGCAGAATTGGATGCAAACAATCCTGTTGCAGATCCAAAAAATGGATATTCAATTCGTTTAGACCGTTTATTTGGGAAACATACTACAAGCGAAGGAGTTACTTTAAATTATAAAGTGTATTTAGTGAAAGATATTAATGCTTTTGCATGTGCAGACGGAAGTGTTCGTGTGTTTGCAGGTTTAATGGATATTATGGATGATAACCAGTTGCTTGCTGTTATTGGTCACGAAATCGGACATGTTGTTAATCATGATACAAGAGATGCTATAAAAGCAGCTTATAAAAAAGATGCTTTATTAGATGTTGCGTCGTCTCAATCAGGAAAAGTAGAAACTCTTACCCAATCTCAATTAGGGCAAATAGGAAGCGCTATGATTGATAGCAAACATAGCAGAAAACAAGAATCTGAGGCGGATAATTTCTCTTATGATTTCATGAAAAGAAATGGTTACGATGTGAATGCTGTAGAGTCGGCTTTTCGAATTCTTCAAAATTTAAGCGAAGGAGCGGAGGCATCTTTTATGACTAAAATGATGAGCTCTCATCCTGATTCTGGAAAAAGAGCTGACGAGGCCAAAAAAAGAGCAACAAAAGATGGATTGTATCATGCATATGAGCAACAGAAAATTGTAAATACAGTTCCAGTAACAGCAGCAAAGAAAACAACTGCAGCAACAAAGAAAACAAGTACCGCAAAGAAGAAATAAACGCTGCAGAATACAAACCGGTAAATCTAATAATTGGCCGGTTTTTGCTTTTTTAGTATAGAATCAAAATCGGTTATAGTTGATTATCAGCTCATAAAAATGTTATATCTTTATTTGTTGAAAAACAAGTTTTGTGTGAATTTAAAATAGCATTTTGTTATGCTACATTTGTTGTTAAATTGTAATTATAAAAAATATGAAAAAGAAATTTATAATAGTAGGACTTTTATTTACAGCATTTGGTTTAACTAAAATGACTGCACAGATTAATTTTGGAGATAAAGCAATTGGGGCAGTTCAAAAAGGGGTCACTGGTTTTACTTTTAGTAATGCCGATGCAGCAAAATTATCTAAAGAAGCGGTAGCTAAATTAGATGCAGAGCATGAAATTGCTGGACCAACTGATGGTTATGCAATACGACTAAATCGTGTTTTTGGAAAACATGCATCGGGAGACGGATTTACTTTAAATTATAAAGTATATAAATTAAAAGAAGTAAATGCTTTTGCAACCGCAGACGGAAGCGTTCGTGTCTATTCAGGATTAATGGATATCATGGACGATAATGAATTAATCGCTGTAATCGGGCACGAGATTGGACACGTAGCAAACAACGATTCTAGAGATGCAATTCGTGCGGCTTATCAGAAAGAAGCATTAATGGATGGAGCAGCTTCTCAATCGGCAACTGTGGCAACAGTTACAGACAGCCAACTTGGAAAAATTGGAAGTGCAATTATTGACAGCAAGTATAGCCGTAAACAAGAATCGGAAGCAGATTTATTTGCTTACAATTTCATGAAGAAAAATGGTTACGATGTAAATGCTGAAGAATCTGCGTTTAGAATTTTAGCAAAAATGAGTGAAGGTTCTGAGGCTTCATTTATTGACCAAATGATGAGCTCGCATCCAGATTCAAAGAAAAGGGCTGACGATGCCAAAAAAAGAGCAGAAAAAGATGGTTTATATAAACCGTATGTACAGCAAAAAATTGTAAATACAGCTCCAGTTGCAAAAAAGACAACCACAAAGAAAACAACTGCCACAAAAAAGAAATAAGAGTTGTTTCTTAAATTATAAAACCCAGCAATTTCTATTTGCTGGGTTTGTTTTTTTTTATCCTAGTACATGAAAAGCAAGAATCTTTTGCACTTCATAAACATTAACGGATTTATTGAATTGTTTTACAATGCTTGGCTGTTGTTCGCTAGAAATCCAGATTTTTAATTCTGCATCTAGATCAAATGTTCCTGCAGTTTCTACACTGAATCTTGTGATGTTTTTGTAAGCAATAGATTTGTATTCAGTTTTGCTTCCTGTAATTCCTTGCACATCTACTAAGATTAATCTTTTGTTCGTGAAAATGAAAGTGTCGCGAATAAGTTTAAAACCCATTTCGATTTCTTCATTTGCTGTTAAAAGCTGCCCGTATTTTTTAATTAAATCTTCTTGACTTACAGAACCTGCATTGCCAAGAATAGCTGAAAATATTCCCATTACTTTGTTTTAATTTAGTTAAAATGATTTCCGTTTTGAAGGAGTAAATGTAGTGGATTTTGTTAATTTTTCTGAATCGATTTGAATTTAATTGTGAATGGAATTATTGTTATTGCAATTAAAAAAGAGGCGATAAAAGTGACAACTAAATTCCCAAAGTTTAAAGCTTTTGGATCTATTGTAAATCGCATGAATAAAATTGCTGTTGTAAATAAAATCACAGAACTCCAATATAATTTAGTAATTGAATTTGTGGAATTGCTTGTTATTGGCAATCTAAAGAAAGTTGTCAATAGGATAATGCTGCCGATCAAAGTGCTTAAATGTTGAGCTGTTTTCCAGAATGGAATTTCTGTTCCAAAGATTGCTATCGTGCTTTTCAAAGTTTCAATTTGATTCACAAAATAGCCGTGTTTATGGGTAAAGGCATCCCACAAAATATGAGAAAATATTCCAATAAGTAAAGAGATTAAGATGATAAGCCAATTTCTTTTAAAATAAACATTCCAGTTGAAATCTGTAAAAATCAAAATTCGACTTCTGATAAATGAAGGAAGATTTTGAAATAATAGATTTCTAGCAAGATTATGAAAAAGAAAAGTCAATAAAAGAGCAAGAGGTAAATCGAACCAAAAAATACCATTTAGAGTGTGGCTGTAATCGCTTTTAACTCTCATACGCAAAAAATATTCAAAATCTGGTGTTAGGCTTCCAATTACTAATGCTGTTAGAGAGAACCATGATTTTGGTAAATATCTCAAAGGAAGAATTATTGCAGGATGCGAAAAAGTGAAAGGCATTTAGTTGATTTTTAGTTTTGATTTAGGAATTAAATGTAACAAAAAAGCAGAACCTAAGTCCTGCTTCTTTCACTTTTCAAAATATTTATATTATTCGACTTCTGTTTTTATTGTGATAGGAAGATTGTATGCAGTTCTAACTGGTTTTCCGTCTAGAATTCCAGGAGCCCATTTTGTTTTTAATGATTTTAAAACTCTAATGGCTTCTTTCCCCATTCCATAACCAGGATCATTCTTTACAATAATGTCTGTAAGTGATCCATCTTTTTCAACCACAAAAGAAACATACACTCTTAGTGTTTTTTCTACGTCAAGTTCTGGTCTGCGGAAATTGTTTCCAACATACTTGTAGAACTGAGCAATTCCGCCCGGAAATTCAGGAAGTTTATCCAATATAGCTGTTGAAACAGGTTCATTGCTTGGTGGTGCAACTGAAGCAGCGTCACCATTTCCTCCTCCGCCTCCCGTTGTAGGTAATACATTTATCGAAGTTCCTGTTCCGGTAGCGTTTTCAACAACTGGTGCATTTTCTGTATTAGGCGCGATCTCCTGTACAGCGTCTTGAGTTCTTGCAACAACAGGATTGGTTAATTGAATCGCATCTGTTTGACTTGCAGCAGTTTGTTCTACAATCGGTGCAGGTGGTGCTGGCGGTGGTGGCACAACAGTAGGGTCAATGTTTACGGGCGTTATCGGGTCGTAAATCATTGGTTCTGGCTCGACTGGAACTACTGAGGAATTAAATTTGCTAATAAGTGCAGATGCACTCCCTAAAGCCGTTAATAACAATAAACCCATAAAGAGAGCTGTAACAGAATTTTTAGAATTTTCTTGGCGTAATTGGTACGCGCCGTATTCCTTGTTTTTGTTCTCGAAAACAAGATCGGTCCACTTGTTTTCATAAATGCTTAATTTAGACATAATTTTTTGGGTTTTAAGGTTAAGTAACTTTAAATCATACGCAGAAAAGGTTTAGGTTTGAGCTAGCAACGAAAAGTTGTAGTTTTAATGTTGTGGAAATGTTTTTATTTTAAGAATAAATATGAGAATAATTTATTCTTTGATTAAAGATAATAAATTATCTATTACGTTCGATAATTTCGGCCAATAATTTTTTAGCGCGTAAAAGTTTTACCTTAACACTGCTTAATGGCTCATCAATCTTAGCAGCAATTTCCTGATAAGACATTTCTTGAAAATAACGAAGCTGAATTACTTCTTGATAGTGCGGTTTGAGTTCTTTGATGCATAAGAGCAGACGGGAAAGATTCTGTTCCTTGATTAAAGCGTCTTCTGCAGATGGAGTAGGGTCGGCAATGTTGTAGGCCTGTTGGTCTTCGTTGTCCGTGATTTCTATAAAAAGATTGGTTTTCTTTTTTCGAAGCAAATCAATATAGACGTTTTTTGCAATGGCGATAAGCCAGGTATTAAACTGAAATTCTGGATTATAAGAAGCAATTTTGTCAAAAGCTTTGGAGAAAGTTTCTATCGTAATATCTTCTGCGGTGGTTTCGTTTTCGGTACGTTTGAGCATAAACGAGTACACCTCATTCCAATAATGATCTAATAAAAAAGTAAAGGCGATCTGATCGCCTTTTTTTGCTTTTTCTATTTTAGAATTTATTTCCAATATACTGGTTTTGAAAAGATATTAGTTATAAAGATATTAATTTGCGTTAATATAAGCGCTATCTCAACAACCGGAAACCAAATTTTAATATCTTTTTCTTTTAATTTTCCTGCTGAACATCCAACGACTGTCCACACAATAGTATAGCGTGTAGCTAAAATTGCTAATACGGCGATCCATTGGTATTGAAATGCTAACAGTATAATAACTAAAATAAAGAAAAATAATTGTGATAGGAAAAATAATCCTAACTGCATTTTATCAAAAAACTTGTAATGTTCTGCAGTAGAAATATGTCTCCTTTTCTGAGTAAACCATTCTTTATAAGTTTTCTTAGGTTCTGAATAGGTGAAACTTTCAGGTGTATAAGAAATTGTAGTATTCGCTTTATTTGCTGCCTGATTAATGAATAAGTCGTCATCGCCAGAGCGAATCTGAATATGATCGATAAAACCATTTACATTAAAAAACTCTTCTTTTTTGTAGGCAAGATTTCTTCCAACTCCCATGTAAGGAAGTCCTATTTTTGCCCATGAAAAATATTGAAGTGCTGTTAGGACAGTTTCAAAACGAATAATTTTGTTTAAAAACGAACGCTCTACTTTTTCATAACCTCCGTAACCTAAAACGATTGTTTTGTTCATCGTAAACTGCGAAGCCATAGAAGTAATCCAATCTTTAGAGTTTGGAAAACAATCTGCATCTGTAAAAAGTAAATAATCTTTCTTTGCAGCTTTTATCCCAAGCGTTAAAGCGTATTTTTTATTTCCCCAAAAAGCTTCATTGTTTTCAACTTTTACTAGACGGATATTAGAGAATTCTTTTTCAAATTCTTCAAAAACTTCAAGAGTTTCATCGCTAGATGCGTCGTCAATTAATACAATTTCAAAATCTGGATAATCTTGCTGTGCCAAAAGCGGAACGTATTTTTTTACATTCTCTTCTTCATTTTTAGCACATACAATTACAGAAACCGGAAGATTTTTAGGTTTCACATGCTGTGGTTTGGCAAAAGCAAATTTGCCAAAAACTCCTAAATAATAAAATAATTGAACTACGACAATAGCAATAAAAAAGTAAAATATGTATATAAGCATCTGATTTATTAGGTTCTATTAATTTCACGTTCTGCGACTGCAAATGTACTTATCAATTCGCTAAATTCAATAGCCAAAGCCGATTTACTTTCGGCATTTTGACATTTCTTTTGCAACAGCAATAGACTGAGGGTTTTCGGTTTTTTCCAATTCCGAAATTATGTTTTTATAATTGTGATCGTCACGATTTTGAGAGAGTTTTTTTGTGGCTTGAATTTCTTTAATTTCGATTTCAAAACCAAAGATTCCTCTTGCTTCGCGCATGGTTTTTTCAGATAAATTTTCAACACGCACAGGATTCTTAGAATTCACTTCGTACTTGTCTACAAGCTTTTTCAACTGCTCTACCGAATTTTCATAATCTACAATCTTGATCCTTCCATAAACATGTACGGCTATATAATTCCAAGTCGGAACATTTTCGTGATCATACCAAGAAGAAGAAATATAACTATGAGGTCCAGTAAATACAGCCAAAACTTGGTCATTTTCTCTAAAACCTTCAGCTTGCGGATTCAGCTTTGAAATATGACCTTGCAGAATCTCTTTTCCATCAGCATTCAATTCCAATTCAATCGGAATATGTGTTGCACATAATTTTCCGTTAGTCTGATTAATCAGGATTCCAAAACTGTTTTCTTTCAAAAAAGCTCTTATTTCTTCCTGATTTTCGTTTTTGTATAAATCCGGTGTGTACATGATCTTGTTGTTTATACAATTTGTCACATTGAGCGGAGTCGAAATGCTTTATAGCAAAGACTTCGACTCCGCTCAGTCTGACAATAGGTTAAATTCGTGACAATTAGTGAAATTTGTGTTTTAAATCACATTTACTTCCGCTTCAATCTGAATACCGAATTTTTCAAAAACAGTTTTCTGAACTTCTTTCGCAACAGCTAAAATTTCCTGTCCTGTTGCGTTTCCGTAATTTACCAAAACTAAAGCTTGATTTTTGTGAACTCCCGCATCGCCAAAACGCTTTCCTTTAAAATCTGCATGTTCAATCAGCCATCCCGCTGGAACTTTTACTTCGGTTTCTGAAACTTCGTAGAATTTCATTTCTGGGAATTTCTGATGGATTTTCTCAAAATCAGATTTCAATAAAATCGGATTTTTGAAGAAACTGCCGCTGTTTCCTAATTCTTTCGGATCTGGCAGTTTGCTTTGTCTTATGGCAATTACAGCATTACTCACATCTTTTAAAGTAGGTTCTGTAATATTGTTTTTAGCCAATTCTGCCAAAATATCTCCGTAAGACGTATTGATTTTATGATTGCGTTTAGTCAGTTTAAAAATAACCGAAGTAATAATATATTGGTCTTTTACTTCATTTTTGAAGATGCTTTCGCGATAGCCAAAGTTGCATTCAGCGTTATTGAAAGTTTTCATTTCCTGAGTTGCAATATTCATCGCTTCGCAAGAAACAAAAGTGTCTTTAATTTCGGTTCCATAAGCACCGATATTTTGAACTGGAGTTGTACCAACATTTCCAGGAATCAGAGACATATTTTCTAATCCGCCAAAATTATTGTCGATCGTCCAAAGAACGAAATCATGCCAAGTTTCGCCCGCCTGACTTTCAACCCAAACAAAATCGTCGTCTTCTTTTATGATTTTTTTGCCTTTTAAATCAATATGAATAACCAATGCGTCAATATCTTTGGTTAAAAGCATATTGCTTCCGCCGCCAAGAATGAATTTTTTCTCGTTTTTGTTTGCTGACAAAATGGTTTTCAATTCAGTAATAGAATGAACGGCAACAAATTGTTTAGCACTGGCTTCAATGCCGAAAGTATTATATTTTTTTAAAGAAAAATTGGATTGGATTTCCATAAATAAAAGGCTTTTTAATCTGAGTCAAAAGTAAGGATTATAATTTATTCGGAAGGGGTTTTAAATAAATATCAGGTTTCGAAAACTAAATCAATTTCTTTTGTAAATTTGAAAGAATTGTAATGTTATAATTATGAAGCTTTTTTTTCTTAAGAATAAGATTTTACTCTTTTTAGGTCTGTTTATTTCAGTGTCTTCTTTTGCTCAATCAGATATTGTCGGGAAATGGGAGACTAGAGATATAATTGGGTATTCTGATGTTCTTGAATATTCTTTAGTAAAAGACAAACAACAGAATAATGGACGAAGCGTAACATTCAAGCAAGATGGCACATTTTTTTGTGATGCGCCAGTGAAATGTCTTAATGATTGCTTCGTTTTTACTTCTGGAACTTATAAGCAAGTTGATAGTGATTATATACAATTGATTGTAAAAGATGCTCATTTTATTGGTTTAACTTGCAAGATGAAAAATCTAAATAAAGAAGATATTATTAGAGATTTAGGTTTTTTTTACATTAATAAAGAAGGAGAAACAATTCGATTGATTCCAAATAATAAGGTTTTGAAGGATGCTGAAAAGCTTTCTATGGTTTATCCCCAATAATTTTTATTGCAAAGACCCAAGCTTCACGTTCATAGCGTAAACTCTTGCGAACTTTGCGGTTAAATATTTATAGAATTCAACAACTCATGATATTTCTTTGAAATAATCATCATATTAATATCGTAATTCGCATTTTCTTCCACAAATTTTCTATTTCGAATAATCGTCTCGTTTCGTAATTCAGCATTTTCAAAAGACCAAATTAACTCATTGGCCAGCATTTCGATATTGTCAACTTCAATCAATTGCCCGTTTTCTCGATGCGTAATCCAGCTTTGATTTCCGGGAATATCAGAAACAATAGGATAACAATTGCAAGCCATTGCTTCAAATAAAGAGGCAGAAACGCCTTCGGTGGTTGGCATACTAATGTAAATATTAGATTGCTGCAGTAATTTTGGAAGTTCTGTATTCGGGATTCTTCCTGTAAAAATTACTTTGTTTTCTATTTGGAGTTCTTTTGCAAGATCTTTTAAAAATTGCAATCTGTTTCCGTCGCCAACAATGGTCAAAGAAAAATCAATTCCTTTTTGGTTTAAAATTCCGAAAGCTTTTAAAATGGAATCATGTCGGTATTCTGGCTGTAGCGAACGTGTAACAATCGCTTCAATTTTATTTGAATTATTGGTTGAAGGTGTAAAAAGTGATAGGTCAATTCCTTTTGGGAGAACCAAAACTTTGTTCATGTCAACTCCAGTTGCTTTCATGTGAATTGCCATTACAGGACCCCAGGCATGAATTAAATGCGCTTTTTTGAAAGCATATTTCTGAATGAATTTTTTAAAAGGATATAATTTAGACTCTTCCGGCCATAAATCAGTTCGGCCTTGTTGTGCGATCGCAATGGTTTTGGATCCAGATAATGCTGCAAGAAAACCATAACTGGTAGTTCTTTCTGCAATTACCATGTCTGGCTTTTCTTTTTTAATTATTTTTCGAATAGAAATTGGAGCGAAGAAATATTCTAAAATGCGTTTAGATCTGCGATTGTTTGATGTTTGAAGTTCCCAAGTAATGATTTCAAAATCGCCAAATTCTTTAAGGCCTTTCATCCAAGTGATGGCATCAGCGCGATAAGATTCTCCAAGAAAAAGTATTTTCCTTTGCATTATAAAAGTTTTTTCGCCACGAATTCACGAATTAATTTTGAATAATTCGTGAATTCGTGGCGATTTTTTTTGTCTAAAATTCTTCAGTATCTAAAGCGCGATTTATAAAATCGTTTAGCGGTTTTAAAGCAATGAGTTTTTCGCTCATTTTTTTTACAAAATCCTTTTTTGTAACCTCAGAAATATCGTAGGTTTGGCTTGCTGTAAAACTTTTTAATTTTAAAAACTCAATTGCAGGATGGTCTTTTTCGTAACCGCGTGGCATGCTTTTTAATGAATTGTTTTCGTTTACGTCCAAACTTCCAAATTCTTTTTTAAAGTTTTTATCATTTAAGATTTCCTGTAAATCATCATAGAAAAAAGCGATTTCTTTACGGACTTTCTTTAGTTCTTCTGCATCAGGAGAATAAAATCCGCCTGCAATAAAACTTCCTCCTTTTTCAATGTGAACGTAATAGCCAGAACGATTTGCACCTTTTGCTCCTGCTGACATCCAAACGCCCAAATGAGATTTGTAAGGAGATTTGTCTTTAGAAAATCGTATGTCACGATTGATTCTAAAAGTGCAGTCTTTTATCTCAAGAAGTTCCAACGACGGATCAAGGGGTTTCATTATATCTAGAAAATCACTAACCAACTGATGGTAGTCTTTCTTAAAAACTTCGTATCGTTTTTTATTGTCTTGAAACCATTCTCTGTTATTGTTCTTTTTTAAATCGTCTAAAAATTGCAATGATTCTTTCGTTAGCATGTTCCTTTATATTTTATTGCAGTTGTTTTTAAGTTTTTTACTCAGGCTAATTTACTGATTTCTATTTTGTGATTACTTCTAAAAACTGATACAAATTTTACCAAATTTCACAAGTCACAAATTAAATATCTTATATGTCTGATGCGTGGATTTTACAATTGCTTCGGTTCTTTCGGGATGTGTGTCTGAAATAAAAAGCTGTCCAAACGTTTCGCTGTTTACCATTTCAACGATTTTGGCAACGCGGGTTTCGTCCAGTTTGTCAAAAATATCATCAAACAAAAGAATGGGTTTTACGCCACTTTGTTTTTTTAGAAATTCAAACTGAGCCAATTTCAAAGCAATTAGAAAAGATTTCTGTTGTCCTTGCGATCCGAATTTTTTTATCGGATGGGAGTCGATTTCAAACGATAAATCGTCTTTGTGAATTCCTACACTTGTGTGTTGAAGTCCACGGTCTTTATTTATATTTTCCTGTAAAAGCGTTAAAAGATCTTTTTCAAATAAATGGCTTTCATAAACCAGTTGTACACTTTCCTCAGATCCCGTTATTACCTGATGGTGTTTATTAAATATAGGTATAAATTGTTCAAGAAAATCTTTTCGCTTTTCAAAAATCGATTTTCCGTAACCTTGCAATTGCTCATTATATATAGATAAGGTATCGTTATCAAAAACATGATTCAGGGCAAAATACTTTAAAAGGGCATTTCGCTGTGTAATTACTTTTTGATATTGTATTAATTCGTGGAGATATGTGGCATCCAACTGCGAAATCACACTATCCATAAATTTGCGGCGCGTTTCGCTTCCTTCAATAATTAAATCACGATCTGCTGGCGAAATAATTACTAACGGAATAAACCCGATATGATCTGAAAATTTATCGTAAGGTTTTCCATTTCGTTTTAAAACCTTTTTCTGCCCTTTTTTTAAACTGCAGACAATCTGTTCGGTTCTTTCGTTCTTTTCCAGTTCGGCATCAATAACAAAAAATTCTTCGCCGTGTTTGATATTTTGAACAGCAAGCGGATTAAAATAGCTTTTTCCATAAGCTAAATGATAAATAGCATCGAGCACATTGGTTTTCCCAATGCCATTTTTTCCCACAAAACAGTTGATTTTGATGTCAAAATCAAAACTTGCTTCTGAAAAGTTTTTATAATTGAATAATGAGATTTTGTTTAAATGCATTTTTTTCGGGACTCCACGTATAAAATTTACCCTTTTTGAACAGTAAAAATTTGAGGCTGCAAATTACCGAAAATTATCGATATAATTGGCTTTGGCGTTTTTGTGGACATATTTATTTTACCGCTTCCGCGAAAGGATGAGCGAATACGGAAAATATTTTTTTTAAAATAGTGATAAAATTGAAATTTTTTACCTCAGTTTCAAGAAAAATTTTATTTTTGCCGTTCACTAAATAAATTTTAAATGGCAACTTACAATAAAAGAGGATATAAGACACCAAAAGAAAAGGAAGTAAAAGAGGTAGTTACTGAAGAGCAGCAAGTAATTATTGACGAAAAAGACAGTACAACGGCTGGAGTTTTCTCAAAATTAGATGAAACGGCTTCAAAAACTGAGGATTGGGTGGCTAAAAATCAGAAAATCATTATTGGTTTAGTTGCGGGTATTGCAGTGGCTACAATTGGATATTTGGCTTACCAAAAATTTATTGAAACTCCTAAACAAGAAGAAGCTGCAAGTGAAATGTTTGTTGCGCAGCAAAACTTTGAAAAAGCTGTAAACGGTGTTTCTAGCGATTCATTATTCAAATTATCATTAAACGGTTCAGAAGGTAAATTCGGATTTATTAAAATCGCTGAAGAATATTCTGGAACAGACGCTGGAAACTTAGCAAACTACTATGCAGGTATTGCTTACCTAAATACTGGTAAATTTGATGAGGCAATTAAATATTTAGGTGAATTTAAATCTGAAGACGCAATCTTAAGTGCTTTGGCTAAAGGGGCAACAGGTGATGCTTATTCTCAAAAAAATCAGCAAAAAGAAGCTTTAGATTTTTATGTAAAAGCTGCTGAGTCTAATAAAAATGATTTTACAACGCCTCGTTTCTTGTTAAAAGCTGGAAAAACAGCTTTAGCTTTAGGGCAAAAAGAAGATGCATTGAAATATTTCAACGACATTAAAGATAATTACGACAGTACTCCAGAAGCGGCATCTGTTGATGCTTTGATCGGATTAGCGCAATAAAAATTTTAGACTTTAGATTTTAGATTGTAGATTTGTAATTAAGAATCTAAATTCTAAAATAAAAAATCTAAAATATATAAGATGGCTACTCAAAATAAAAATCTATCAGAATACGATAAAAACACAATCCCAAACGCGAAAGACTTTCGGTTTGGGATTGTTGTTTCTGAATGGAATGAAACTATAACAGAAGGACTTTATAATGGTGCTTTTGACGCTCTAGTTGATTGCGATGTTCCGGCTCAGCAAATTATCCGTTGGAATGTTCCAGGAAGTTTTGAGTTGATTTACGGAGCAAAAAAAATGCTTCAGACTCAAAATGTTGATGCGGTTATCGTAATTGGTTGTGTAATTCAAGGAGAAACGAAACACTTTGATTTTGTTTGTGAAGGTGTTACGCAAGGAATTAAAGACTTGAATGTTCAGACTGATATTCCAGTTATTTTCTGCGTTTTAACAGATAATAATATGCAACAGTCAATTGATAGAAGCGGAGGAGTGCACGGAAACAAAGGAACCGAAGCTGCAATCGCGGCCATAAAAATGGCTTACATACGTCAGCAAGCTTCAATAGCTCATGCTTACAATCAGCCTTTATTGACTTCGGGAGCACTTCAAATTGAAGATTCTCCGAAAAAAATTGAGAACGAATAAAGCACATTTGTTTTAAAAATATTAAAACCTATACTGTGTAATAACGGTATAGGTTTTTTTGTTTTTTTTATGATTATTCTTATTCTAAAAGCCAACCAAAATTCATTAAATTTGTACTTCTTGGTTTGTAAAAACCTAATCTAACTTTAAAACCTATTTTTGCTTAATGTCGAGTATTATTCAATTGCTTCCTGATCACGTTGCTAACCAAATTGCTGCTGGAGAAGTGGTTCAAAGACCTGCTTCAGTCGTAAAAGAGTTGTTAGAAAATGCTGTTGATGCCAAAGCAACTGATATTAAATTAATTATAAAAGATGCCGGTAAATCGCTGGTGCAAGTTATCGATAATGGAGTCGGAATGACCGTTACCGATGCACGCTTGTGTTTTGCCCGTCATGCAACATCCAAAATCCGTCAGGCAGAAGATTTGTTTTCGCTTGGGACAAAAGGTTTCCGTGGAGAAGCTTTGGCTTCTATTGCAGCGATTGCGCATATGGAAATGAAAACCAAGCAAGATCAAGACGAATTGGGAACGCATATCATAATTGAAGGAAGTAAATTTATTTCGCAGGAAGTGGCCGTTTTGCCAAAGGGAACTTCGTTTGCGGTTAAAAACTTGTTTTTTAATATTCCTGCTCGCCGTAATTTCTTAAAGTCAGATACAGTTGAGTTTCGTCACGTCATGGATGAATTCCAGCGTGTGGCACTGGCGCATCCAAATATTCATTTTAGCTTTTATCATAACGGAAGCGAAATGTACAATCTTCCAGCAGCGGGATATCGCCAGAGAATTGTGGGTATCATGTCTGGTAAAACAAATGAAAAGTTGGTTCCAGTAAATGAAGAAACTGATATTATAAGCATTCAAGGATTTGTTTGTAAACCGGAGTTTGCAAAGAAAAATAGAGGAGAACAGTTCTTTTTTGTAAATGATCGATTTATAAAAAGCAGTTACCTACACCATGCGGTTATGTCTGCATACGACGGATTGCTGAAAGATGGTTCTCAACCAAGTTATTTCTTGTATCTACAGGTTCCGCCAAACACAATTGATATCAATATTCATCCGACTAAAACAGAAATTAAGTTTGATGACGAGCAAGCATTATATGCTATTTTAAGAGCGTCCATCAAACACAGTTTAGGACAGTTTAATGTCGCTCCAGTTTTAGATTTTGATCGAGATGCCAATTTAGATACACCATATCATTATAAAGATGTAGAAGCAGAAATTCCGACAATTCAGGTTGACGGCACTTTTAATCCTTTTACTGATGATAAAACCAATCAGCATTATAGTAAAGCTGCCTCAGGATCTTCTGGATATAGTTCAAGTTCATCATCATCATCATCATCATCGTCAGGATCGTCATATTCTGGGTCATCGTATTCAGGTTATTCTAAAAGAGTTGAGCCAACGGCAAGCTGGGAAAGTTTGTATGTTGGTTTGGATGTCGAAAATCCTGAAAGTATAGAAAGTTCGCCTTTTACATTCGAAAATGAAGAAGTAACCTCTTCTTTGTTTGATGATGAAGAAGTGGAACAGGCAACGCAGAAAACGTATCAAATTCATAAAAAATATATTGTATCTCCAATAAAATCAGGAATGATTATTGTTGACCAACAGCGTGCACATCAGCGAATTTTGTATGAACAATTTTTGCTGAACATGACCGTCAATCAGGCGGCGAGCCAACAATTGCTTTTTCCTTTAGATTTGTTTTATTCGGCTTCAGAAATGAAGTTGATCGAAGAATTGAAACCTTCTTTGGAAACTACCGGATTTGTTTTTGATGAAAGTAAGACAGATCACATTGTAATTTCCGGAATTCCTGTAAATATTACAGAAAGCGAAGTTTCGCAGGTAATAGAACAATTATTGAGCGACTTGCAAGACGGAATTCCAGCAAACAGTTACAGTCAAAATGATACAATTGCCAAGTCGATGGCCAAAAGTTTAGCGGTTAAAACAGGATCTTATTTGACCGAAAAAGAACAAGATAATTTGGTAAATGGTTTGTTTGCCTGTAAAGATCCAAATATTTCACCTTTTCAAAAACCTACCTTCATCACTATGCGTGTTGAAGATATAGATAAAAAGTTTGCTTTATGATGAATATCACGCCAGTAGTTAAACAACTGCTAATTATTAATATAATATTCTTTATTGGTGCTCAATTAGTGCCAGTTTCTTATGAATATTTGTCATTGTTCTATCCAGAAAGCGAAAGTTTCAGAGCTTGGCAAATCATTACGCACATGTTTATGCATGCACCATGGCCAAATTTTGCGCATATTTTATTTAATATGTTTGCCTTATACAGCTTCGGGTCTGCATTGGAGCATTTTTGGGGAGGAAAAAAGTTTTTGTTTTTCTACATTTCTTGCGGATTAGGTGCGGCATTGCTTCATACTGGAGTAAACTACCTTCAGCTGCAATCTCTTTTAAGTTCTGTTTCTGAATTGAATTTATCTAAATCAGAATTACACTTGATTTTGAATGCAAATTATTCTTCTTTATTCGATGCCAGTGGCCGAATGGTACAAGGAGAAATCGCTACAATTTTAAATAAAGCACATTGCACGCAAGAACAATTTAATGCTTTGGCACAGGCTAGCGGTATAGTTCAGTCGCCAGTTTTGGGCGCTTCTGGAGCAATTTACGGTTTATTAACTGCCTTTGCATTTATGTTTCCAAATGCTCAGCTGGCATTGATCTTTATTCCTGTTCCTATCAAAGCAAAATATTTTGTGCCTGGAATTTTAGCAATTGACTTATTTTTAGGTTTTAAAGGAAGTTCTTTATTTGGAAGCGGAGGAACTGGTATTGCGCATTTTGCTCACGTTGGCGGTGCAATTGCTGGTTTTTTAATGATGTTGTACTGGAAAAAAAATCAGTTTAATAACAACCGTTGGAATTAATTTTTAACTTTAAAGTACAAATTCTAAAACAAAAGAGTTTCTATGAATATTCTAGACGATTTAAAATTACAATATAGATTGGGTGGTATTGCTATGCGTGTTATGTATTGGAATATAGCATGTTTTATTGTATCACTTATCTTCTTCTATCAATTTTCAATAGGTCAATTTGCTTTTCCAAGTTGGTTGGCTTTATCGTCAGATCCTCAGGTTTTTATGTTTAAGCCTTGGACTTTTTTAACCTATGCTTTTTTTCACGATGGATTTTTTCATCTGTTGTTCAATATGATGGTGCTTAATTTTGCGAGCACTTTGTTTTTGACTTATTTTACTCAAAAGCAATATTTAGGTTTGTATCTTTTAAGCGCTCTTTTTGCAGGAGTGGCTTTTGCACTGAGTTTTTATTTTTCTAATATCAGCGGTTCTATTGTTGGTGCTTCTGCAGCAATTATGGCTATTTTGGTGGCCGCAACGACCTATTCTCCTTTAATGAATGTTCGTTTGTTTTTATTCGGAAATGTGAAACTTTGGCATATTACGGCTGTTATTTTAATTTTAGATTTAATGCAGTTCCGTTTAGGGAATATGGGCGGACATATTTCGCATCTTGCTGGTGCTTTCTTCGGATTTGCTTATATTAAATTGCTTCAAAACGGTACTGATTTAAGTATCGTTGTTTCTAAAACTTTAGATTTCTTCGCAAATCTTTTTAGAAAATCTCCTACGACCCCATTTACAAAAGTTCATAAAAATTACAAAAGACCTACAGAAAAAACGACATCAAGAATTGTTACGAAAGATAAAACGCAACAGCAGATTGATGAAATTTTAGACAAAATTAGCCAGTCAGGATACGATTGTCTGACAAAGGAAGAAAAAGAGTTTTTATTTAAAGCTGGAAAATAAACTTGTAGGAGAAAAATATGAAAAACCTTTCTTGGTTTAATAAAATAATGTTCTTTTTGAACATAGTGCTGACTGTGCTTACATTTAGCATCTATGTTTTGCCTTTTTTAGCACCTAAAAGTTTTCCGCTTTTATCGGTGCTTACTTTGTTTATGCCTGCTTTTTTTGTGGCCAATGGATTGTTCTTTATCTATTGGGGAATTCAGTTTAAAAAACGCCTTATTTTATCGGGTTTGGTTTTGCTGACAGGAATTACATTCATCAGTAAATTTTATAAGTTTTCTGGAAAAGAGTATGTGAAGGATGAAAAGGATTTTTCTGTAATGAGTTATAACGTTCGTCTTTTTAATGTTTTTAAATGGCTGGATCGAGATGATATTCCGTCAAACATTAAAGCTTTTATAGATGAGAAAGATCCTGATATTTTGTGTATTCAGGAATATTCAAATTCGGCACATTTAGATTTAAAGGTTTATCCGCACCGCTATATTTTTATTGACGGCAAAAAAATTAAGACTGGGCAGGCTATTTTTTCTAAGTTTCCAATTATTGACGAAGGAAATATCATTTTTCCAAAATCTGACAACAATGTAGTTTATGCTGATATTAAGCGCGGAAAAGATATTATCCGTGTTTACAATATGCATTTGCAATCTATTAAAATTTCTCCCGATGTAAGTGAAATTTCCGATGATATTGATAATGTGAATCAGAAGAAATCACAACGCATTTATGCTAGAATCAGTAAAGGATTTACGCAACAGCAAGAGCAGGCGGAAATTTTTAAAGAGCATATTAAAAAATGTAATTATCCAATTATTATCTGCGGAGATATGAATAATAGTCCATTTTCTTATGTGTACCGAAATATAAAAGGGAAATTAAAAGATGCTTTTGAGGAAGCTGGAGAAGGTTTTGGAGCTACTTATAAGTTCAAATACTATCCTGCTAGAATTGATTATATTTTTACAGATAGTAAAATGAAAGTAAAACAATTTGAAAGCTTTTCTGACTTCGAAAATTCAGACCATTATCCGATTATGACAAGACTTTCTGTGGAGTGATTTTTTTTAGTCGAAAGTCGAAAGTCGAAAGTTAAAAGTTAAGGTGATATGAAAATTCATAACTCATAACTTATAATTTATATGATCTTTTGGGTTTTCAAATAATCCATTGCAAATTTACCTTCGTTAAAAAGCAAATCCAAAACACTTAAATTATTGATAAAACCGTGTTTGTCATCAAATACCTGAGTGTATTTTTCAAAAGAATTAGCATCCTTTTTACCATTTGCTAGATATCTGAAATCGGCAAAATCAGTAACTTCATGAAAGTATTCTGTAGTTTTTCCAAATTCCAATTTCATTCGAAGACATTTTGTCACAACGTCTAACACTTCGAAATTCAAATCCATTAAAAATTCATGTTTTTTCTCGAAAATAGGAACGATATCATCTTCGAAATACTCAAAGAAAGGAGAGCTTCTATATGCGGCCTCAAGCGATTTAAAATGCTGTTTCTGCCAATCAAATTCGTTTTCGATTAAAATGTCTTTTGTTTTTTGATGTGCAGTTTTAGAATGCTTAACAGGGATATTTAATAATTGAATTCCATTCGGACTATAGATGTAAGTTCTATTTCTATTGGTCTGTTTCTGAAAATTATCTTCCATTTCAAAAGTAATGCTGTCTGATTGCGCGATTACAGCAAAATGACTGATAGATGGGAAATAAGTTGGAAGTATTAAGGAATTCATTTCGTTTTGTTTCAAGTTTAAAAAGTTTCAGGTTTCAAGTTGACGTAAAACGTGAAACTTGAAACCTGACACAAAAATAACTTATTTTTTAATTATGCTTTATTCTCTCTTCTTTTTTTCCAGATAAAATCTCCAACGAAGTAGATGGCAAGAAGTATTAAGAAATATTTAAAGTAAGAATGAGGCTGACCTTCGCCGTCTACAGTTGTAAATACCCTGTTCCAACGAATTTTATTGATGCCTTTTCCGTTGGTATCCCAGCTCATCCAAATGAATACTGGTTTTCCTACGATATGATTTTCAGGTACGTAACCCCAATAGCGGCTGTCTTCAGAGTTATGACGGTTGTCTCCCATCATCCAGTAGTAGTTCTGTTTGAAAGTGTACGTTGTCGCAGGTTTTCCGTTAATTAAGAATTTTGAACCTTGCAATTCTAATGTGTTTCCTTCGTAATTTGTGATAATCTCTTTATAGAAAGGAAGAGATTCATTTGTTAGAGCAACCGTTTTTCCTGCCTCAGGGATGTAAATTGGTCCCATGTTGTCTTGGTTCCATTTGTTGATATGAGGAAAAATAGCATTGTCATCTCCATGATCAACTTTTCGGATAACGGCAGTAACGCCAGGAGTGTTTTTAAATCTTTCTGCTCCAGCTTCTGTTAAGGCTCCTAAATAAAGTGTATCTCTTTTTTCTGTTCTAAAGCCTGCAGGATCTGTAATGTCCAATTCTTTGAAAATGGTTTCAAAATCAATAGGTGTTTTCCCGTCTAATGCTACAGCGTATGAGTATTGTGGTTTAGCTCTTTCTGGTAAAACTAATTTTTTTCCATTAATAAAAACATAGCCATCTTTTATTGATAAACTGTCCCCAGGAATACCAACACATCTTTTTACGTAATTTGATTTTTTGTCAATCGGCTTAATAACGCCAGGTCTTCCTTTTGGTTCGAAGAAATAATGAACCGTATCGACGGGCCAGTTAAAGACGACAATATCGCATCGGTTTATTTTCTGGATAGCAGGTAGTCTAAAATATGGTAATTGCGGCCAGCTTAAGTACGATTTGCTTTTGGTTAAAGGAATTGAGTCGTGAACCATTGGTAAGGCTACTGTTGTCATGGGAACTCTAGGACCGTAGTTTAATTTGCTTACAAATAAGAAATCACCAATCAATAAAGATTTTTCTAAAGACGATGTTGGAATCGTATACGGCTGTACAACATAAGTGTGTACTAATGTTGCTACAATAATGGCAAATAATAAAGAGCTAACGGTATCTGCAGCTTTGTTGTCAGGAGTTAGTTTGCGATCTTTATGATATTCTAATTTTTGAGTATAATTGACAACATAGATGTAAAAGCCTAAAGTAAACAGTCCTAAGATTGTGTCCAAAGTCGATTTTTTACCAAAAGTTCGTAACGTTTCTACCCATACAACTGGAAACATAATCAGATTGATGATTGGAATAAAAAGTAGTAATGTCCACCATGTTGGGCGTCCGATAATCTTCATTAAAACGATTGAATTGTATACCGGAATTGCAGCTTCCCAGCTTTTTCTTCCTGCTGCCTGATACAGTTTCCAAGTACCAAGGAAATGAATAATCTGTACAGCTAGAAAAAATACGAACCAAGAGTAAAGTGTCATAATAATTGTATTTTAAGTTTCAAATTCAAGGTTTTCTGACTTGAATTTTGGTCAATTTATTGTAAGTTAAGTACGTCTTTCATAGAGTAAATCCCCTGTTTTCCTGCTAGCCATTCTGCCGCAATAACAGCGCCTAATGCAAAACCTTCACGATTATGAGCGGTGTGTTTAATCTCGATGCTGTCTATTGGCGAATCGTAAGTTACGGTGTGTGTTCCAGGCACTTCTCCAATTCTTTTTGCTTCAATATGAATTTCATTTGCTTTTGCTTCTTCTAAAGTCCAATTGGCGTAATTGCTGTTTTGGATAACACCTTGTGCTAAAGAAATAGCTGTTCCGCTTGGAGCGTCAAGTTTGTGGATGTGGTGAATTTCTTCCATCGAAACTTTATAAGAATCAAATTGATTCATGATTTTAGCTAAATATTCATTTAACCCGAAGAAAATATTTACTCCTAAACTGAAATTTGAACTAGAAATAAATCCTCCTTTTTTCTCGTTGCAAAGTGCAATCATTTCATCATAATGCTCTAGCCATCCTGTTGTTCCTGATACTACAGGCACATTAGCATTAAAAGATGCTGAGATATTACTAACGGCTGCTGATGGCACGCTAAAATCAATGGCAACATCGGCTGTTGAAAGTCCGTCATAGGTGTTAAATTCGTCTTTCTTTAAAACTATTTCATGACCTCTTTCTAAAGCAATTCTTTCAATTACTTTACCCATTTTTCCGTATCCTAAAAGCGCAATTTTCATTATGATTTGTTTTTGATTTTTTAAATAGAATATGATCTATTAAAACTTATAATTAAAGGTTAGTCCGACATTTGGTTTAAATGTTACATCGTCGGGATAAATTTCTGGACGCATTGAAAGTCTTTCGTTTACGTTAAATTGTATCAACGCGGCATCAACATTGGCATCGATAATGTTTAAGACATAGAATCCGACAACAAACAATGCAGAGAGATCTCTGTTTCTTTGGTAGAATTTTTGTCCATCAACAAGACGGCTGTCATCCAAAAATTGATATTTATCATCGTTGTAGCCTTCTAATCTTCGTTTGTAGGCGTCACGATAATCGTGGTATTTTTTATTGTTGTCTATATAAAAATATAAACTGGTTCCGATTGCTCCGTAGACCAATGGAATTTTCCAATATTTTTTGTTGTATGCTTGGCCTAAACCTGGTAAAATAGCAGAATAAAAAGCTGCTTTTGCTGGTGTAAGCGGGTCTATTTCTTGCAATGCAGTAGTGTCTTTTACGACCAAAACCGTGTCTTTTTTTACCTGGGCAAAAAGAGAAACGGTTCCTGTTAGAAAGAACAATAGACCAATGGGGACAATTTTATTCACTATCCGTTTATTAATTTTATAATTCTGTTAAAGTCAGCTTCAGAATTAAATGGAATTGTAATTTTTCCTTTTCCGTTACCAGCGACTTTTATATCAACTTTTGAGCCAAAATAATCGTTGAAAGTGTTTTTTTGCGTTTCTCTAACTATAAAAGCGGCATCAGCTTTAGGCTTTCCATCAGCTTTAGGCTGTTGGCCTTCATGGTAATTTTTAACTAAAGCTTCTGTCTCACGAACAGATAAATTTTGACTAACGATTTTTTGATAAATATCAGTCTGAACGTCTAAATCTTCAATGTTGATAATTGCTCTACCATGCCCCATGCTGATAAAACCATCACGAATACCGGTTTGGATAATCGGATCTAATTTTAAAAGACGTAAATAGTTGGCAATTGTCGAACGTTTTTTACCCACTCTTTCACTCATTTGTTCTTGAGTTAATTGAATTTCGTCAATCAAACGCTGGTATGATAAAGCAATCTCGATTGGGTCTAAGTCATGTCGTTGGATATTTTCAACCAAAGCCATAACCAATGATTCGTTGTCATTTGCAATACGAATATAGGCAGGAACATGAGTAAGTCCTACTAATTTAGACGCACGAAGACGACGCTCTCCAGAGATTAACTGGTATTTATTAAAATCTAATTTACGAACAGTAATAGGTTGAATTACGCCAAGTTCTTTAATAGAAGTGGCTAATTCGCGTAACGATTCTTCATTAAAATTGCTTCTAGGCTGAAACGGATTTATTTCAATTGCACTTATTTCAAGTTCAATGATATTTCCAACAACTTTATCAGCATTTTTGTCTTCTACTGATTTAATGTCGTTTTCCGGATCTTTTAATAAGGCAGATAATCCTCTTCCTAAGGCTTGTTTTTTAATTACTTTTGTCATAAAAACTATTTACTGTTTTTCTTTATAATTTCTTGTGCTAAATGAATATAGTTTACGGCACCTTTGCTTGTAGCATCATAGTTGATGATGCTTTCTCCAAAGCTCGGAGCCTCACTTAATTTTACATTTCGCTGAATTACAGTATCAAAAACCATATCATTAAAGTGTTTTTGAACTTCTTCTACAACCTGATTAGATAAACGTAATCTTGAATCGTACATGGTTAGCAATAGACCTTCAATGTCCAAATCTGGGTTGTGTATTTTTTGAATACTCTTAATAGTGTTCAATAATTTTCCTAATCCTTCAAGTGCAAAATATTCACATTGAATAGGAATAACTACAGAATCTGCTGCTGTTAAAGCATTCAAGGTTAACAAGCCTAGAGAAGGCGCGCAGTCGATAATGATATAATCATATTCTTCTTTTGCTTCTTCCAATGCTTTTTTAAGCATATACTCTCGGTTTTCTTTGTCAACCAATTCAATTTCGATAGCAACAAGGTCAATGTGAGCAGGGATCACGTCAACGTTTGGAGCTGTACATTTTAAAACGGCTTCTTTTGGTGTTACAGTATGCTCAAGTATTTGGTAAGTTCCAGTTTCAACTGTTTCTACGTCAATTCCAAGACCAGATGTAGCATTAGCCTGTGGATCAGCGTCGATCAACAATACTTTTTTCTCTAAAACACCTAATGAGGCAGCAAGATTTACTGATGTAGTAGTCTTTCCAACGCCTCCTTTTTGATTAGCAATAGCAATGATTTTGCCCATTTATTTTCTGAATTTTGAACCGTAAAAATACAATTATTTATGGTTTCTGAAAATCTATTTTGTTAACATTTGCGAAAGTGTGATTAATCGGGGTTTTATGGGAGTTTGATAGAAAATAATTTTAGTTATGAATAAAATTATTAATAAGTTTTTTGAATAATTTAGGCGATATTCTTGCTGCAAAATGATGGGGATCTAAATTTTAATTAGGTTCAAGGAACTATTTTAAAATTTCGATAGTGACAAAAACCAAACCGCTTTTTTTGTTAGTAGCAATATCCATAAAAGCTCTTTTGCTAAGATCAATTTCTCGTCCTTTTACAAAAGGCCCGCGATCTGTAATTTCTACAATAACAAATTTATTGTTTACTTCATTCGTTACTTTTAACATGGTGCCAAAAGGAAACTTTTTGTGTGCGGCAGTAAAATCATTGTTGTTGAATCTTCTGCCACTTGCTGTTTTTCGTCCGTTAAATTTATCGTGATAATAAGAGGCGTGGGCATTCTGTTTGTATAAGACGCTTTCTCTAACTGAAGCGCATGAATCGATAGGAGTGATGTTTTTTTGTTGTGCGATTGCGACGGCAGAAAAGAATAAGGTAATAAATAGTATAATCTCTCTCATATTATTTTCTCTTTCTATTTTATTGACAAAAAAAGACTATTAGAGAAAAACAGATATGTTCGATAAGCTTTATTTGTGTTAGAAAAAGACAAATTTTTAAGTTTTGTAGTGTTTTTGATAAGAAAATTGAGATCAGAAACGGACGTAAAGGTTCGAGATTATTGCTATTTTGGGCTTTCTTAAAACTATAATTATTACAATCTATCAAACCACAAAATGAATATTCTTATGAGTAAAAAAGTAATCTCATTATTGACAGTATTTACGTTTATGATGCTTTTATGCAGTTTCGTTTCGCCCAATTCGACTAATGAAAAAATAAAAGGAAATAAAAATATAGAGCGTAAAATTGTTTACAACAAAAAGAAACATAGTATCACATTATCATGGTCGGCTTTTGGTTCTTCTGGAAATTATACCATTACAAGAGGAGGCAGTCGTCTGGCATCTGATTTTATGTCGGTAGGATCAACTTCTAAATTGTCATTTATCGATAATAAGCCTAATACTAGCAAATATGAGAACTATTATAAAGTACGCCGAAATGATATCACGATTATCATTTCGCTCGAAAATCAGATTTTTGGAGACAATATGTATTTCTACGACAGAAAACATGAAAAAGCTGAGACGGCGCGAAATGAAATTAATTCGCAATTTAGCAGTATCGGTTTAGGCGGTGCAAATGGCGAATGGACAACAAAACGTCAAGCCTATTATTTTAAGCCAAATGTGAATGGGCAGACTTATGATGTTGGCGGATCAGGTTCTGCGTCATCTGCTGAGGCTAATTCTATAGAGTTAGGATTTTATTCTCATATTGGAGGTCTGGGTAAAGTGCCATCAGATGTAAAATTAGGTGCAATTTTTACAAGGCCACATCTTTCGGGTGGAGCAAATGCGACTTGTACATTTTGGCGTTCTGTAGAAAATGTGGAAGTAATGCGTGATTTTTCGTGGACTGTTTCTCAGTCAACAAGCGCACGAAGATTATTAATTGAAAGCACTTCAAAATATATTTCAGATATTGGAAATACTAACTTTTGGGGCAGTGGCGGCTTCATTGCCGATGCACATTATACAACTTCGAGACCAAATTGGGGCGGACAACAGCAATGGTATACTAGAAATACAGTTTTTCCATCGGGTTCTGGAGTTATGGGTGGTTCATACAATATGGTTTGGCAGGGTTGTGTAAATTCTCCGCAAGCAAATGAAGCTAATTCTCCAATTACGACAACTCCCATTATTCGCGAAAAACCTTTTCTTTTTATTGGAGACGATGGCGAATATAAAGTTTTTGTTCCTGCATGGCAAAAAGATCGGGTGGGAGTTTCTTGGTCGGCAACAGATATGGGAAAAGGCGAAATTCAAGATTTGATTGCGAGCTGGTACGTGGCGAAAGAAGGAGATACTGATGTAGAGATTAATGCAGCATTGAAAGCTGGCAAAAACATATTTTTTACTCCTGGACATTATGCTTTGAACGCTCCCATTCAGGTAAATAGAAAAGACGCTATACTTTTGGGGGCTGGTATTGCTTCTGTAACGTTAGAGCCAACAGAAAAAAATATTTGGGGATGTATTTATGCTGATGATAAAGACGGAATTATCATTGCTGGCCTTTTAATGGATTCATTTAATAGTACGACGTATCAAGTTAGAATTGGCAATGAAGGAGCGAATGCAGATCATAGCACGGATCCTATTTTGCTCAGCGATATTACGTGTCGAGTAGGCGGAGTTCAATCAAAAAATATTCAGATTCAGGCTTCTATGCAGATAAATAGTAATAATGTTGTTGGAGACCATTTCTGGTTATGGCGTGCCGATCATGGATCGCAGAAAGGTGGCGACGCGCGTTGGAAAAGAGACAGATGTAAAAACGGACTTATTGTGGCAGGAAATGATGTTACGCTTTATGCATTATTTGTTGAGCATTATCAGGAATATGAAGTGTTATGGCTGGGAGAACGCGGCAGAACATTTTTCTTTCAGAACGAACCTCCTTATGATGCACCAAATCAAGCGAGTTGGAGCAGTCAAGGAGGAAGGGTTGATGGTTATGCAGCTTTTAAAGTAGCAAATTCGGTAAAAGAACATCACACAATCGGGATGGGTTCGTATGCTGTTTTTACAGGAACGGATGGAAATGTAAATAAGAAAAATGGTTTTGAAATTCCGAACAGTCCCAATGTAAAATTGGAGAAAATGTGCATTACTCGTTTTGCAGGTTCGGGAAATATTCAAAACGTTATAAATGGTACAGGCGGAAGTACAGCAACTGGTGTAAAACGTGTAGCATCTTATAATAATGGCGAAGGCACACAACCTTTTGATGAGGAATTTACGTTGCCTAATAAAGAATCATATCCTTCTTATATAAGTATGGAGAAATAAAAAAGAAAGATTTTTTTGCCACGAATTCACGAATTATTTTTTCAAATCTTTGCAATTATTTATTCGAATTAATTCGGATAATAATTAGATAAAGTATTTAAAAGAAAATTCGTGAATTCGTGGCTATTTATTTCGTTTCGGCTTTGTTTGAGGATATAGCCAATGGTTTTAGCCATTGGAACACAATGTATGAAAAATAAAAAAACCGAACATTTCTGTTCGACTTGTCGGGGTGGCAGTCCCGAAAGCTTTCGGGGGAAACTGTGGCTTTTCCGATCAGAATCGGACGCGATAACCGCTTGCCAATATTTTTATTTTGAGTTTATTGCAAAAAAAAAAGTCTTTCCAAATAAATGAAAAGACTTTTGTCGGGGTGGCAGGATTCGAACCTGCGGCCTCCTGCTCCCAAAGCAGGCGCGATAACCGGGCTACGCTACACCCCGAAGATGTAATTTTTGTTGTAGTGCCCGAAAGCGGATGCAAATATATAAATAAATTTCGTTTACAAAAGGAAAAAATGAAAATAAATAAAACTTATTTGGACATAGCTATTTCAGATTTATTTTCGGCCATATTTTTTATAATAAAGTTTACATTTGCAACTCAAAAAAACTATTACTATGTCAAATACAATCGAAAAAATTAAATGCCTTATTATAGGTTCTGGTCCTGCAGGTTATACTGCGGCAATTTATGCTGCCAGAGCTAATATGAATCCGGTACTATATCAAGGAATGCAACCTGGCGGTCAATTGACTACAACTAATGAGGTTGAAAACTTTCCAGGTTATGTGGATGGAGTTACAGGACCAGAAATGATGATTCAGCTACAAGAACAAGCAAAACGCTTTGGTGCAGATATTCGTGACGGTTGGGCTACAAAAGTTGATTTTTCTGGAGATATTCATAAAGTTTGGATTAACGACACAATCGAATTGCACTGTGAAACTGTAATTATTTCTACAGGTGCTTCGGCTAAATATTTAGGATTGCCATCAGAACAACACTATTTGAATATGGGTGGAGGAGTTTCTGCTTGTGCTGTTTGCGACGGATTCTTCTACAGAAACCAAGATGTTGTTATTGTTGGAGCAGGAGATTCTGCTTGTGAAGAAGCACATTACTTATCTAAACTTTGTAAAAAAGTAACCATGTTAGTACGAAGCGATAAATTCAGAGCTTCTAAAATTATGGAAGAGCGTGTTCGTAAAACTGAAAACATCGAGATTTTAATGAATCACGATACTGTTGAAGTTTTAGGAGATAACAATGTAGTTCATGCCATTAAAGCTTTAAACAAAACAACTGGAGAAACCATCGAAATTCCTGCAACTGGTTTCTTCGTAGCAATTGGTCACAAACCAAATACAGATATTTTTAAAGATTACATTACTCTTGACGAAACAGGATATATAGTAAATACACCAGGAACTTCTAAAACAAATGTTGAAGGTGTTTTTGTAGCGGGAGATGCTGCAGATCATGTATACCGTCAGGCAATTACTGCCGCAGGTACAGGATGTATGGCTGCATTGGATGCTGAAAGATATTTGGCTTCAAAAGAATAAGTTAAAAGGTTTTAAGTTTCAGGTTTCAAGTTGTTGGAACTTTGAAATCTTTCTATAAAAAATCCCAGTCTTAAAATTTTTAGACTGGGATTTTTCTTTTTCGTTATATTTATTTTTAAAATTTAAAGAGCTTACAATGTCGTTGCTTTTGGCTTTGTTGCACCTGGTTTTTTTATCAGCTTAGCTTCTTCGCTAAAGCGTGTAAGGTCTATTTTTGGATCGCCATATAATGAAATTTCAGACTTGTCTCCAGCTGCAATTGCGACAGTGTTTTCTGCTAAAATGGTAGCAACGGCAGAACCTTCAGCTGTAACATTTGCATCTTTCAAAGTAAATTTTGTTCCTGTAAAAACTGAATTGTTGTCTAATCGAATAGTAGCTTTTTCTGCAATACCTTCAATTGCAGCGGTTGCTTTTTGATACAAATCGCATTTGAATTTTATGGCAGAAACCAATGTTTTAACTCCAGCATATTTGCTCAATTGTAAACTTCCGTCTTCAGCTTTTAAGTTTAATTCTGTTCTGGATTTATCATCAGCAATTAAAGTGAATTTTTTTGAGTTTACATTCAAATACAATTTGGAAAAATCAAGACAATTCATTGTGATGTCATCCAATTGCAGTTCTTGAATAGCATAAACTATTGCCTCATTTTTTGTGATTACTTTATTCAATGATTTAGTATAAGTAACCTTGACAGATAGTTTCTTGAAAATAGTAGATTCTTTATTGGTGTATAAGCGAAGTGTTTTTTCTCTTAAATCCATTCCTACAATATCGTGCAGGTTGTCATCGGCTTCAATTTTAATTTCGTTTTTTTCTCCTTGTTCTAGATAAACTTCTATATTATCATCGACTTCAAGGGCATCAAAACTTCCAACTTCTTTTATTGAGGTCGTTACAATTTTAGAACCTTTAATTTTTTCTCTTTTTTGAGCGAAAGTCAGAGTTGTAACAAGTAATAATAGGAGTAGGGCGGTACTTTTTTTCATTAATTCTAGATTTGATTTTGACAAATATAAAAAAATCATCCACTTTTGGTGAATGATTTCGTTTATATTTAACAGTTGTTTTTTTAGCTTTTGTTTACGTTTCCTCCAGAGCTTGCAGATTTTTCAACTGTTTTTGGATTACCGCTGTAGTTAATATTTCCTCCGCTAGAAGCATCTGCTTTTAGACTTAAGATTGGACGTACAGAAACGGTTCCTCCGCTAGAAGCATCTGCATGAACATCATTGGCCATTAATTTTTCGGCATCAATACTTCCACCACTAGAAACTGAAGTGGTAAGGCTTAATGCTTTACCTTCGATATCTACAGAGCTTCCGCTTCCTGCATCCACTGCGATTCTGTCCGATTCGATTTTAACATCCATTGATGCTGCGCTCGAAGCTTCTAAAGTAATATCTTCACCTTGAACAAGTCCATCAGTTTCAACCGTTGAAGCACTTGAAGCTTCTATTTTATGAACAACTGGCATTTTTACGGTTACTTTTTTTGATGTAATGTTGCGGAAAGAATTGTACTTGCACTCAATAATAAGTGTTCCGTTTTCTACTTTCGTAACAATTTCTTTTTGAAGATTGTCATCAGCCTCAACCGTAATTTCTGTAGCATCTGACTGTACAATAACCACATCGATGGCATTGCTTACAGAGATATTTTTAAACTCTCCTTGAACAGTTCTTTTTTCTGTGGTAACATTCCCGCTTCCTTCAATTGCATTCATGTTAAAATTACATGAAGCAAACAATAAAGCAGTAACAGTTGCAATTATAAATTTCGTAATATGAATGATTATTTTTATCATGGTTTAGTTAATTTTGATTATCACTCCGTTTTTATCAGTAGTTAGTTTTCCTTTAGTTTTTTTTCCGTTTAAAACTTCTTTTCCATTAATTTTAACTGAAACTTCTTTTATAGTGTCGTTAGTGGTATTTGTATCAGAATCATTTTGATCGTTTTCATAATCACTTTCGTAATTGTTGTCATTGTCCTCATCAGCAGGGCAGTTTAAACATTTTACTTTAGTTCCGATAACTTTGTAATTGTAATCTCCGTTATAATTTAATTCAAAGAAATTGTCGTCAGAATTATAATAATCTCTTACAGAAGAATCAGGTTTGATTAATTGCCCTTCTGGTACATACAGATAAATATCAACTTCTTGTCCTCTGAATTTGTTTTTTACATCTGTCAGAAAATAGTTATCCAAAAGTAATTGATTTCCGTTAACTTGAAACTTATAATTAATTTTTTCTGCTCTTTTTTTAGCGTTTGTAAAAGAGTTTCCTCTCGCGCTTTTTTCGATCTGAATAAATGGAGTCGATTCGTCTGTGTGTAATACGTGTAAACGCACATCATTAGAATAAATCAATTCGTTGTTTGCAGAATCTTGTACAAATTCAAACTCTCTATAGTGGTTCAAACTTTTTGTATAATAATCATTGTACTTAAACTTGATATATAAAGTATCAGTTGGTTTAATTGCCAGAACTTTTTTCTCTACTACTTTATTATCGTACGAAATTTCAGTTGCCTGTTTGATTCCGATACTAGTAAGAATTGCGATAGAAATAATCCAAAGAGCTAAAAGCGTATATTTTGTAATGTTTCCTATTGATTTTAAGTTTGGAGATAACAATTTAAATCCTAAAAGAGTTAAGAAGAAAAACGGAATTCCAACAGCAAAGAACATTAACAATCCGAATGACCAAAGAGGGTATTCTGTAAAGTTTCCAGCTTCGATAAAATTCTGCCAAGGGAAATCGATAAAAATATTAGTCCCTAATGTAAATACGCCAATCAATAACATGATTAAGGTAGAAATCCCTGATATAATTAGAATTACTCCTAAGAATTTAGCAAAGATCTTAAAAATGGTCATGATAAAGTCTCCAAATGAACTACTTATTCTCTCAGCTCCCGACTTTACTTGGTTTCCCATTTTGTCATAATCTGCATTTTTGAATTTCTCAGAAAGTGAATCAATTTCTTCTCGAACTTTTTTTTCGATGTTCGAAATTGTTACAGGTTCTCCAGTCATTTCCAATTTTTCTGAAGTTGTAACTGCTTCTGGAGTTACAATCCAAAGAACGAAGTAAGCTAAAATCCCTGTTCCAAAACCTGCGAAAACGAAGATTAAGAATATGATTTTAATCCAAACAGCGTCAATTCCAAAGTAATGTCCTAAACCTGTAGCCACACCTCCGATCATACCTTTTTCTTTATCGCGATATAATTTTTTGTGTTTTCTAGGTCCATAATTATTATAAGACTGATTTGGATTTTCTTCGTCTTCAATTCGATAATCTTCTGGTTGTCCCATTACCGCAATCACTTCATCAACATCTTTCAGTCCAACAACATGTTTTTCGCTTTTTTGTTTTTCTGTCAATAATTCAGAAACACGCATTTCGATGTCTTTAATGATTTCATCCTGACCAGATGAGTTGTTAAGTGATCGTTTTATAGCGTCAAAGTAGCGTGTCAATTTTAAGTATGCATCTTCATCGATGTGAAAAAACATCCCGCCTAAGTTAATATTTACTGTTTTGTTCATGACTTATTGATTTTGATTGGTGATTAGATTTACGGCGTCGGATAATTCTGTCCAAGTGCCGCTAAGTTCGTTTAAAAATGTTTGTCCTATCTCGGTTAATCCATAATATTTTCGCGGTGGTCCAGAGGTCGATTCTTCCCAGCGATAATTTAGTAAACCGTCATTTTTCAATCTAGTTAACAACGGGTAAACGGTTCCTTCTACAACTAGTAATTTTGCGTTTTTTAAAGTGTCTAATATTTCAGATGTATATGCGTCTTTTTCTTTTAGAACTGATAAGATGCAAAACTCAAGAACACCTTTGCGCATCTGTGCTTTTGTGTTTTCAATGTTCATAATTTCATTTTGTTTTTTTTTGATTGAACAATTCGTTTTTTGATTGATGATGATTTGATTGATGATTGATTTCGAAACTTATATGATTTGATTGATGTTTCGACTATAACTTTTAATTTTTAATGTCACACTGAGCGAAGTCGAAGTGTTACTTTATAAAAGGAATCGTAATCGGATATTTGTATAATTCTCCGTTTGAAGCTTTTATAGAAGCATAGATTACTAAAAAGAATTCAACAAACTTTAATAACCCGAAAAGTATAACAGCTGTTATGCCTACACTTAAAATTCCAATGTTTGCCTGAATGTTAAAGTTTCTGATTACAAAATCATCGTCATTAAAAACGGCTTCTAATGGAAGATTCTGCAAGAAAACAGTAACGAAAATCGGTATCGCAATAAGCGCTAAGATCAAAGAATAAAGCAAAATGCTTAATTGAAAGTTTAACGCCTGTTTTCCGTGATGATCTGCAAATTCAGATTTGTCTTTATAGTTTGTCCAAATGATTAGCGGAAAAATATAGTTCCCAAACGGAATGATATATTGGCTTAAAGTACTCAAATGAGTAAATGCTGCTGTATTCTTTTCTGATGTTTTTTCCATGATGAGTGGTGTTGTTGTTTCCATGATTAAAAGTATATAGTAATTTCTTATGCAAATATATGTCTAAAAAACAGTATCTTGTTTTGCATAGTACTAATTATTAACAAAAATTTAACAAATTTTAAATTTGTAAGAAACCTATAATTTACTGGAAATCATTCGGAATGCCTTGCTTTATTGGTCTTTTTCGAAAGTTTGTTTAATTTATTGTGCATGCATAGTTTTTTTGTATTTTTACTAAAAAAAATATCACATGGCAGTTTCAGTTTCTAAACTCAATAAATTTGTATTGTTCAAATTACCATCAGCATACTTTTGCGGGGTACGTGTAAAAGCTATAGATAAAGACAGTTGTATTGTTTCTGTTAAACACAGATGGATCAATCAGAATCCGTTTAACTCCATGTATTTTGCAGTTCAGGCTATGGCAGCAGAGTTGACAACCGGGGCTTTGGTAATTTCTCAAATTCAAGAAAGCGGTCGAAAAATTTCGATGTTGGTTGCCAACAACAAAGGGAATTTTACTAAAAAAGCGACTGGTAGAATCACTTTCGTTTGTAATGATGGGCATTTAATCGCCGAAGCGATTCAAAAAACTATTGAAACAGGAGAAGGGCAAACGTTCTGGATGAAGTCTATCGGAACCAATGAAGAAGGCGTTCAAGTTTCAGAAATGGATTTCGAATGGAGCGTTCGTTTGAAATAGTATTTAGAGAGCTTTGTCAAAGTTCAAAACTTGACAAAGTTTCGTAGCAGTATATAAAAAGACCTCGTTTTTAGCGAGGTCTTTTCTTTGAAATCCAGTTTCAATTATTTTTTAACGCAACAAGATTTTTTATCTTTTTTATCAGTTGATGTTTTTTTACAGCAAGATTCTTTTTTCTCTTTATCTTTTGTTACCGGTTTTGTTTCCTGAGCCATTATACCGATCGAAAATAAAGCAGCTGTTGCTATCGTGATTACTTTTGTCATTTTCACTAAATGTTTTTTGTGTTAGAGATTATAATTGGTGAATCAAATATAAACGGATTTTGTATTCGTAAGAATAGTTTGATTGTTAATGTTTTGATAAAAAGTGGATTCCGTGTTTAGGAGAAATCTAGTAATGAGTAATGAACGTAAATAATTTTTATAATTCAAATAGATCAATAATTCAAATTCACTCCAAAACCAATTCCCATATCGCTATCATAATGAGTCGTGATTCCGAAGTTTCTGCCAACAATGTATTTCAATCCTGCCATGTATTCTTTATCAGTATTCCACATCAAGTTCATACGAAGGCGTTGTGAAAGCGGAATGTCCTTTCGCTCAAACTGAACTCTAACATTCCCATCGGTATAAACCTCAATTTGTGCTTTTATGAGCATTGGTAAAGTATACTCAAGACCCGCACTAAAAACCGAACGATTGTCTTTGGTGTTTTTCTGTCCAAAAAGATTTTGTTCTTGCTCGTCCATTCCCATTTTTCGGTATCTCCAATCAAAACCAATAAAAGGCATTAACCATTGATTTTTTCCGATGTAACGACCAATGTGAGTTTCAGTCTCATAACCATGTTTGTCATTATAGCCCAATCTCCATTCGGTTCCGATGCTCCAGCGCGTGTTGCTGAACATCGCTTCACCATCATTTCCGTTGGTTGCAAAATCGTTTTCTGCCATAAAATGAAACATACGGTCATCCATTTTCAACATTTTAAAAGCCATTTCTGGATGATGAATCAACGGATTTGGTGCTGAATTTTCATAACTAAAAATACGTCCCATTCCAGCCATCATGTGGTATAAAATATGACAATGGAAAAACCAGTCGCCATCAGCATTTGCCTGAAATTCGATCGTGTCGGTTTCCATTGGCATAATATCAATCACATTTTTCAGCGGAGAATAATCACCGTGTTCATTCAAGATTCTAAAATCATGTCCGTGTAAATGCATCGGGTGGCGCATCATCGAACCATTGTATAAAACGATACGAACGTTTTCTCCTTTTTTAATTAGAATTTTATCGGTTTCAGAAACCACTTTATTATCTAAACTCCAAACGTAACGATTCATATTTCCGGAAAGCGTAAAACGCAATTCTTTTACAGGAGCATCTTTCGGAAGATTGGTTTTAAATGGCGATTTCAGCATGCCATAATTCAAAGTCACAATTTCTGAAGTTTCAGTGCTGTCGCTCTGCATTTTCATGTTTTCCATATTATGATTCGAATGATCCATTGCAGGTTTTGCATTTTCATCTTCGCCTGAAATTTCTGGATACATCACGGCATTCATGTCCATTTTATTCAAAGACATATTCATGCCCATATCGTTCATTTCACCGTTCATTTTCATCATATCGTTCATCATTTTCATGCCTTCAAAATATTTTAATTTCGAAAGATGATGAACGGGCTGTTTTTCTCCATTTCCTAAAAACAAAGTTGCAGATCCAGTTCTATCTTCGGCTGTAGCCAAAAAGGCAAAAGATTTATTGTTTTCGGGAATTGTAACTACAACATCATAAGTTTCAGAAACCGCAGTAATCAAACGATCGACTTCTACAGGTTCAACGTCATTTCCGTCGCTCGCTACAACGGTGATTTTTCCTCCGCCATACGTCAGCCAGAAATAACTGGAAGCACCGCCGTTGGCAATTCGTAACCTAACTTTAGAGCCTGGTTTAAGGTCTGAAAATTGCTGTTCGTTTTTACCATTAATTAGAAATTTTTCATAATACACATCGCTCACATCCATCGCGTTCATTCGTTTCCATTCGTTGGTCACTTTGGTTGAAAAATGCCCTTGTTTGATGGCTTCGGCATAACTTTGCGTAGTTCCTTTTTTGACAGCAAACCAATCATTGGCATTATGGAGCATTCGCTGAATATTCTCTGGCTTAAGATCTGACCATTCGCTTAAAATAACCGGAATTGTTGGCAAATCGTCAATTCCTTTTCGAATAGTCGAATCGTCTTTTTTCTTATTGATGATAAAAAGCCCGTACAAACCAATTTGTTCCTGCAATCCCGAATGGCTGTGATACCAATAGGTTCCGTTTTGAATAATTGGAAAAGTATATTTATGTGTAGTTCCAGGTTCGATTGGCATTTGCGTAAGATACGGAACTCCGTCTTCTTTATTGGGAAGAAACAATCCGTGCCAGTGCATCGAAGTGCTTTCCTTTTTTAATTCGTTATGCACATAAATTTCTGCAATATCGCCTTCGGTGAAAGTCAAAGTCGGCATCGGAATTTGTCCGTTCACCGCAATCGCTCGTTTTTCTTTCCCCGAAAAATTGACAATCGTATCACGAACATGCAAATCGTAACGCACTACTTTTTGTGCTTTTAGCTGAAAAGCAATTAAAAAAAAGATCAGTATATATTTAATTTTAATCATGGATTATAATTTTAAATCAATTGTACATAATTGAATTTTAACACATAGAAACATAGATTTTTTTGTCTAAAAAAAGAGAATAAAAGAAACTAGTTTCCACACATAGCTATGTGTATTGATGCAAGTGAAACGCCTTTACGCACAAGGCAAAGCTATGTTTCTATGTGTTGAAATATTTCGCCCAACTTATAATTTTAAATTTCTCAATCGCAAAGCATTTACGATTACAGATACCGAACTCAAACTCATAGCAACCGCGGCCAACATTGGCGAAAGCAAAATTCCGAACACTGGATATAAAATTCCAGCCGCAATTGGCACTCCCAAAGTGTTATAGATAAAAGCGAAGAATAAATTCTGTTTGATATTTGACATTACCGCATGGCTGAGGTTTTTAGCTTTTACAATTCCGTTTAAGTCGCCTTTTACTAAAGTTATTTTAGCGCTTTCAATGGCAACATCAGTTCCTGTTCCCATTGCAATTCCAATATTAGATTGAGCCAAAGCAGGCGCATCGTTGATTCCGTCACCCGCCATTGCTACAATTTTTCCTTGTGCCTGAAGACGTTCGATTTCTTTTAATTTATCTTGCGGAAGACAATCGGCTTTGAAAGAACTCAAATGCAAATGTTCTGCAACTGCTTTTGCAGTATTATGATTGTCTCCTGTCATCATAATAACCTCAACGCCCTGAGAAATTAACTCTTTAATAGCTTTTGCGCTATTTTCTTTAATAGCATCGGTGATGGCTACGAAACCTAAAACGCTTTTTTCAATAGCGATGTACGAAATGGTTTTTCCTAAATTCTGTTCAGAAATTACTTTTTGTTCTAAATCATTAGAAACAGAAGCACCAATTTCATCCATTAGTTTTTTGTTTCCTAAAGCGACACTTATGTTTTCTATAGTTCCTAAAACTCCTTTTCCTGCAATAGTTTCAAAACCGTGAACTTCTTTTAATGAACTATTTTTTGCTTTCGCGAAATTTACGACGGCCTGCGCCAATGGATGTTCGCTATGCTGATTTAAAGATGCGATATTTTGAAGCAGAAAATCTTCGTCATTGTTTATAGCATAGATTTTTTCAACGGATGGTTTTCCTTCAGTGATTGTTCCGGTTTTATCAGTTATCAAAACATCAATTTTATTCATGTTTTCCAACGCTTCGGCATTTTTAATCAAGATTCCGTTTTGTGCTCCTTTTCCAACTCCAACCATAACCGACATTGGAGTCGCCAATCCAAGTGCACAAGGACAGGCAATAATTAAAACGGCAATCGCATTAATTAATCCGTAAACATAAGCGGGTTCTGGACCAAATTTTGCCCAGACAAAAAAGGTTATAATTGAGATGATAACTACGGTCGGAACAAAATATTTAGAAACGCGATCGACTAATTTCTGAATTGGAGCGCGAGATCTGCTGGCATCATTTACCATTTGGATAATTTGCGAAAGCATCGTTTCAGAACCTACTTTTTCGGCAATCATCACAAATGATTTTGCTCCGTTTATAGTTCCAGAAATTACTGCATTGCCTGTTTTTTTGTCTACTGGAATTGGTTCTCCCGTAATCATCGATTCGTCTATATTACTTTCGCCAGTTGTTATTTTTCCATCAACAGGAATTTTTTCTCCGGGTTTTACACGAAGTAAATCGCCTTTTTTGATGTTGTGGATGGAGATTACTTTATCTAATCCGTTTTCAACCAAAGTCGCTTCTGTTGGGGCTAATTTTAGTAATTCTTTTATAGCTCCGTTGGTTTGCCCGTGCGCTTTGGCTTCCAACAATTGACCTAATAAAACCAAAGTGATAATTACCGTTGCCGCTTCAAAATACAAATGAATGGTTCCGTGATGCGATTTAAATTCGGATGGGAAAATATCTGGAAAAAACATTCCCACGATACTAAATAAGAAAGCAACACTGGTTCCAATTCCTATTAATGTAAACATGTTTAAATTCCAAGTCACTATTGATTTGTATGCGCGAACGAAAAACATCCATCCGGCATAAAACAAAACGGGAATCGAAAACAAAAGCTGAACCCAATTCCATTTTTCAATCGACATGATATTGTACAATGGATTATTCGGAATCATTTCTGACATGGAAATGATGAAAATGGGAAGCGTAAACAAAATCGCAATTTTCATTTTTTTCAATAAATCAGTATAAGTTTTGTTTTCTTCGCTTTCAGAAGCTTGCATCGGAACCAAATCCATTCCGCAAATTGGACAATCGCCTGGTTCGTTTGAAACAACTTCTGGATGCATCGGACAAGTAAATTGTGTTGCAGTTATGGCAACTTGCGGTACTAAGTCCATTCCGCAAACTGGGCAATCTCCGGGTTTGTTGTATGTTTTATCTCCTTCACAATGCATTGGGCAGTAGTAGACGCCATTTGCACTATGCTGGTGCACTTTTTTAGTTTCTGTTTTATGATGATCGTGATTGTGACCGTGATGTTCTTTTTTATGGCTAGAACAGCAAGATTTAACAGCTACTTCTCCATGGTTTTTAGGAGAATCCATTTCAATAGTATAATTTCCAGCAGCTGCTAAAACTTTCTGAAATTTTTCTGTCGGGACGTGTTTGTCCATTGTAATAGTTGCTATTGGCGGATTCAAACTAACTTCTGCATGAACACCTTGTACTTCGTTCAAAGTTTTTTCTACTTTTTTGCGACATCCGTCACACGACATTCCTGAAATTATATATTGATGAGTCATTGTATTGGTTTTTAAGTATTACAATGCAAATTTCCGAAGTATCTGCGAGTTCGGTTTGTAGAATTTTGGGAATGATTTGTAAGATTTACTAAATGTTGTTTTTTAACGCAGAGGGCGCATAGAATTTACGCAATCCCGATAGCTATCGGGAGCTAAGTTTTTATTTAGTTCAGATTTTTATAAGTTCGCAAGCTTGTGTGAATAATTCTGCGAGCTGTATTTAAACATAGCCCAAGGTTTCAACCTTGGGAAACGTGTTGTGATAAATTCAATGTGTGTTAATTATTAGATGCCAATCGTTGCGTTCCAATGGTTGAAACCATTGGTTATGTTTTACTTTTGCAATAAAATTCTCTCGCAGATTCCGCAGATTGAGCAGATATTTTTTTAGATTATTAAATCAAATCTGCTCAATCTGCGGAATCTGTGAGAGAATAATTTTTTGTGTCGAGATTAAATATTCTCGATCTGAATACGCATTTTATCTTTTGATTGCTTAAATGAAGTAGGAGTAAAGCCCGTAATTTTCTTAAATTGATTACTCAAATGCGCCACATTGCTGTAGTTAAGAATATCAGCAATTTCGCTTAACGAAAGCTCATTGTAAATCAATAATTCTTTTACTTTCTCGATTTTCTGGCTTATGAAATACTTTTCTATTGTAGTATTTTCAATTTCAGAGAATAAATTGCTTAGCGAATTATAATCTTGATTTAAGTTTTCTGCCAGATATTCTGATAGGTTGATTTTGAGATCATTGTTTTTATGATGAACCAAATCGACAATCAGGTTTTTTATTCTTTCGACCGTTTTTGTCTTTTTATCATCGATTAAATCAAAACCTAAAGCTTGAAGATTTTCTAATAGAATTTCTTTTTGAGAATCGCTGATTTCCTCATTCAGTTCAACTTCTCCTAATTCTACAGCAGTAGTTTGAAGTCCGAGCTTTTCGAACTCAGACTTCACTACCATTTTGCATCGGCTGCACACCATATTTTTGATGTAAAGCTTCATATTTATTTGATCGTTTCTACCACATTTCCGCAAGTCAACATAGAAGAACCGTAGTATGGATTCTTAACTGCTTTTTCTTTGCTTAACCAATCAGCATCTGCCATTGGGCAGTATTGTTTGTAAATTGGTTGTTCTGGATTAGAAACTTTTATTAAATCGTAAGTGCTTTTAGATAATGATTTGAAAGTCTCACGCTGTTTTTTAAGATCTGTTGTTGCTGAAATACTTTTGGCATCGGCAGTTAATTTTTTCACCACTTTCATCCAAACAGTATGTTCGTTGTTTTTTAGTTTGTCCATTTTTACTGCAGTAATCGCTGTCAATAAATCTTTGGCTTTCGCCGAAGTCAATTTGCTGTCACTTTTAATAAGCGCATCTTTTACAGTAAAATAAGCATCGTAAACAGATTGTAATTGAGAATCTGCCATTTCGATTGCTGTTAATTCAGTAGTATTGGTTTTTGCCTGAATTGTATTTGCGTTAAATACTATTGTAAGTGTTGTTGCTAAAGCTATAATTGATTTTTTCATTGTATATATTATATGTGGTAAAGGATTATTTCCTTTAAAATTAATTAAAAAATTTGATTTCAAAAAGACCCAATGTGGGCTGTCACAAATGCTATAATTATATTTTTGGCTTCAGCCAGATAGAAGTAAATCCAGAAGAAATAGTAGAATTACTATAAGATGAAATAGTATTTTTTAAAGAAAAATTGAAAACATCGTTTTGCAAATCAAAATCATTTGAAGTTAAAAAGATGTTTAATGTTGAGGTATTACAGCCAGAATGACGGCATTTTCCATCACAATTATGTTTTTCTTGTTTCGAAGTTTTCTTTTCACAGCACTTTTTTGAACAGCTGTTTTCTTCTTTAGCGGTAATTTCTTTAGAGTGTCCAGTATGGCATGCAAAAGTATAACTCGGGTTCAAAAAGAAGCTAAGAGTTATAAAAAGCATTATTATGTGGATTTTCTTTTTCAAAGAAATTGTTTTTAGTAGCACAAATTTAGCTAAAAATGTTCGAGGAAATAACTTTTTAAGATTTTGCTAACTAGAGTTTTTTGAAATCGGTTGGCTTCATGTTTTTACGTTTCTTAAAATAATTCGTCAAATGGCTTTCATCAGTAAAACCAAATTCGTATGCTATTTGTTTAATCGGCAATTGATTGTTGTGAAATCTTTTTTCGATTAAGGTCAATCTTAAATTATGAATGTATTCGCGATAACTGATGCTGAAAGTTCTTTTAAAATAAGCGCTAAAATAGGTTTGCGCAATATTAAAATGTTCTGCAATAACTTTTATCTGAACCAATTTGGGCTGATAAATATTCTGATGAATATAATTGGCAATTTGCTCACTATCAAAATGAGCCGATTTCATCTGAAGGTTCATGCAGCGGATGGTTTCTTTGATTAAACCAAAAATCGAAAGAATCTGATAAAATACAATCGGAGAAGAAGTAACATCGATATACTTATCATAGGTTACAATATTTTCGACAGTATTTTTTAAAATTGTTCTGCAAGGTTCATCAAACTTCAAAACCGTTTCTTTTAAGATTTTATCGCGCATGAAACTTTCGGGAGTATTCAATAAGAATTCATCGCAAGTTAAATTCTGTTTAGAATTGAAATAATTGTCAGTGAATTTGATAAAGATGAATCGAGTGCTTTTCTTTATGTCAAAATAATGTTCATCGTCTGGCGAAATCACAAATAAGTCGCCCGCTTTGTAAGGCAGAAGATTATTATTTAGATGATGAATCCCGCTTCCTTTCTTAATGTATATGATTTCGTAATACGTATGTGTATGTGGAGGAAGGTGAAATTTTTCTTCTTCAAATTCATCAAGAACAAGTGTTTTAAACTGATTTAATTTCGGCATAACTTAATTATACAATTTTATATCACAAATATACAATTTTTAATTCGCTTAACGGTGTTAATTTTGCGTCGTAGAAATCTATTCCTTTCTACATTGAATCAAAATGAAAAAAAGTCTTATTGCACTCTCTTTAGGAGGGTTAACTATTGGAATTACAGAATTTGTAATGATGGGATTACTCCCAGATATTGCTTCAGATATGAAAGTTTCAATTCCGGTTGCTGGATATTTAATTTCGGCTTATGCACTTGGAGTTGTTATTGGGGCACCTTTATTAGTAATCGCGGGAAGAAATTATGCGCCTAAAAAAATGCTTTTAATCTTAGCCCTAATGTTGGCTGTTTTTAATGCTTTATCAATCATTGCTCCCAATTATAATGTTTTATTTGCTTCTCGATTTCTTTCTGGTTTGCCGCATGGTGCATTCTTTGGAGTAGGAGCCGTAGTTGCAAGCCGTTTGGCAGATAAAGGAAAAGAAGCGCAAGCCATCTCGATTATGTTTGCGGGCTTAACTATTGCTAACTTAATAGGTGTGCCGATTGGGACTTATATTGGACATCATTTTATTTGGCGTTATACTTTTGTTTTAATTGCTCTTGTGGGACTGTTGACTTTGTTGGCTATTTATTTTTGGATGCCAAATCTAGAAAAAGGAGAAAGCGTAAACATGAAAACGCAGTTGCAGTTCTTTAAAAGAACAGAAGCTTGGCTGATAATAGGAATTACGGCTATTGGTTTTGGAGGTCTGTTTGCTTGGATCAGCTACATCGCACCATTATTAATTAATGTATCTAAGTTTTCGCCAGAAGATGTTTCATCCATCTTAATTCTTGCTGGATTAGGAATGGTGGTTGGAAATTTTGTAGGAGGTAAGTTGGCAGATCGTTTTTCGCCAGCTCCTACAACTTTGGCTTTATTGCTTGTTATGTCCACCGATCTAGTTTTAGTTTACTTTTTCTCATTCAATCAATACATGTCCTTATTTCTGACTTTCTTGACAGGGGCTATTTCGTTCTCTGTAATTGCTCCAATTCAAATGCTGATGATTCGTACTGCAAAAGGAGCAGAGATGATTGCTTCAGCTTCTCTTCAAGGAAGTTTCAATATTGGGAATGCTCTAGGTGCTTTTCTAGGTGGACTGCCCTTAGCTGCAGGATTTAGCTATTCTTCTCCTAATCTTATTGGAGTAGTGATGTCGATTATCGGAATGATTATTACATTCATATTGATGAGATTACATCAAAAACAGGTTCAAGTTCAGCCGATATAAATCTAGAAATAATAAAATTTTAAGCCCTTAACTTTTGTTTAAGGGCTTTTTTTGTGCTTGTAAAGACGTAAACTTATAGTCAAAATTACTTTTTGGTTTGTTCTGCTGGTTTCATTTATAAGTAAAATCATTGTAAATTTTAAAATATTGCTGAAGTTTCCCATCTTTTTTTAGCTTGATTTTAACTTTTTAAGTGTAAAAATAACACCTGATAATTTCGTAATTAATATTCATGTAATCGATTGTTTTTTTTGTAATAATAGAATCAAATGAACGATTGATAATAATATTTTTAATATTTTAAAGTGACATAAATTAGATATGTCATATAAAAAAGCGATAAAAATTTTATTATATAATTTATTTTAGGATTTTTTTGGGAAATTTTATTTTTCGTTTAAAAAAAATATTTATGTTTGTGTAATCGATTACAACTTTTTTTGACAACGTTCGCAATCGATTAAGTTAGATGATGAAAAAGGAAGTTAGAATAAAGCTTCAGTGAAGAGATAAATAAATTGCTGTTAAATAAAAAACCACAAATATTAAGTAAAAAATGAATTGAAAGTAACCACAAAAAACCACTTAAACCAACAAGAAAAACATTAATAACTTAAACAATCAACCATGAACTTTAAAGAACTATTAAACAAAGGAGCAAATTTTTGCTTTAAACTTGTTTTCTTACTGTGCTTATTGATCGGTAGTCAAGTACACGCGCAAGGCACAACGATAGAGGGAACCGTGAAGGATGCCGCGGGACTTTCTCTTCCTGGGGTAAACGTCTTAGAAAAAGGAACTAAGAACGGAACTTCTACCGATTTTGACGGGCATTACAAAATAAAACTAACCAATCCGAAAGCCGTATTAATCTTTTCTTTTATAGGGTTCCAAAGCATTAATGTTTCTACAGAAGGAAAAACTAAGGTAAATGCAACATTGATTGAAGATGCTAATAACTTAAATGAAGTTGTTGTAATTGGATATGGAACTTCTAAGAAATCTGATTTGACTGGTGCAGTTTCTACTATCTCAGGAGCAGACTTGAAAAAAGTGCCGGTAGCAAATGTTGCCGAAGCTTTAACTGGTAGAATTGCGGGTGTGCAAGTAACTGCTGCCGAAGGTTCTCCAGATGCAGATATTAGAATTAGAGTTCGTGGCGGTGGTTCACTTACACAAGATGCTTCGCCATTAATTATTGTGGATGGTTTTCCAGTTAATAACATGAATGATATTTCTTCATCTGATATCGATACGATGACTGTTTTAAAAGATGCTGCTTCAACTGCTATCTACGGATCACGTGGTGCAAATGGGGTAATTCTTATTACAACAAAAAAGGGTAAAGACGGAAAAATGGCAGTGAACTTTAATATGTTCTATGGCATGAAAACGATGGCAAAAGAAATTGATGTTTTGTCACCTGAAGATTATACGAAATGGCAGTACGAATATGCTTTACTTTCTCAAACGGGAACAAAAGTGCCTTCTAACCCAGATTCATACACTAAGTATTTTGGAAATTGGGAAGATCATGACATGTACAATGGCTTAAAGGGAGATGATTGGCAAAAACAGATTTTTGGGCGTACAGGTGAGGTTCAAAGCCGTGATTTAGGAATTAGAGGAGGTACAGAAAAGTTGAACTACAATTTTAATTATGCTCATTACGATGAAAAAGCAATTATGATAGGCTCAAACTATAAAAGAAATAACCTGTCATTAGCTTTAAAAAGTAAATTAACTGATAAGATAGATGTTGGTTTTACTATGCGTTATTCAGATACAGAGATTGACGGTGGTGGTGTAAATGAACAAAACGAGAAGTCTTCATCAGATTCTCGTATGCGTACTATCGTAGGTTATGCACCGCTTCCAGTAGCAGGTTTAACATCTGAAGATGTAAATGGAGACGGGTCAGATATGCTAATAAATCCTTTTACGTCTGTTTCGGATAATGATCGTCAGCAGCTTCGTAAAAACTTTAATATGCTAGGAAGTTTTGGATGGCAGATTGTAGATAATTTAAAGTTGAACGTAGATTTAGGTTTGGATAATTTTAATAATCAGGACTATCGTTTTTATGGGCTAACTACTTATTATGTGGCTAATGCGCCGCTAGCTACTATGCAGAATATGCCTGCAATGATTATGTCAGATACTAAAGATAGACGTTTCAGAAATGCTAATACGCTGACTTATGATTTCAAGAAAGTAATGGGAGAAGATCATCATTTGAATGTTCTTGTTGGGCAAGAAAGCATCGAATACAATTCGAATACTGTAACTAGCACAATACATGGATATCCAACGTTTTTTGATTTTGATCAGGCAAAAAAATTAACAACGCAAGGATCTCCGCAATCAGTAGATAATTACTATAGTCCAGATGATAAATTATTATCATTTTTTGGACGTGCAAATTATGACTACAAAAATCGTTACATACTTTCTGCTACATTTCGTGCCGATGGATCAAGTAAATTTTTATCGCAAAATCGTTGGGGATATTTTCCAGCTTTTGCAGCCGGATGGAAAATCTCAGAAGAAAGCTGGATGAAAAACCAAAGCTGGTTAAGTCTTCTAAAATTAAGAGCAAGTTATGGTGAGGCAGGAAATAACAATATTCCTGTTGGTCAGCAGATTCAAATTTTTCAATCTACAGCAACATCATGGATTAATGGCGTTACTAGTGTTTGGGCTCCTTCAAAAACAATGCCTAATCCTGATTTGAAATGGGAGACAACAGTAACTCAAAACTTTGGTTTGGATTTCGCATTTTTCAAAAATCGCTTAAGTGGTAATTTTGATATCTATAAAAATATTACAAGTGACTTATTAATTAATTTCCCTGTTGCAGGATCTGGATACGATTTCCAATATCGTAATATGGGAGAAACTCAAAATACAGGTTTTGAAGCTACTTTAAATGTTGTGGCTATTGAAAAAGCTAAATACGGATTGAATTTTTCATTCAATATGGGAATAAACAAAAACCGTATTAATTCATTAGGTACTATGAATGATTTTGGACAGGCAACAGGATGGGCTTCTTCACAAATTGGAGACGATTACCTTATAGCAGTTGGTGGTTCATTAGGTAGTATGTATGGTTATAAAAATGATGGAAGATATGAGGTTTCAGACTTTGATTATGTTGGAGGGAAATATGTTTTAAAAAGCGGAGTAGTTAACACATCTACTTCTTTGGTAGGAGACGGAAGTTCTCTTAAACCAGGAGATATGAAATTGAAAGATGTTAATGGAGATGGAAAAGTAGATATAAATGATAAAACAGTTATCGGAAATGTTAATCCTAAAAGCTACGGTGGTTTTGTAATCAACGGAAATGCTTATGGATTTGATTTAATGGCGGCTTTTAACTGGAGTATTGGCAATGATGTTTATAATGCCGATAAAATTGAATTTTCAACAGCTACTGCTTCAGGAAAGTATAAAAACTTAAACTCTACAATGGCAGATGGAAAAAGATGGACAAATCTAGATCCAGCAACTGGCCAATTGGTAACAGATCCTACTGCATTGGCAGATCTTAATGCTAATACAACAATGTGGTCGCCTTATATGAGATCTGCTATTTTTACAGATTGGGCAGTGGAAGACGCGTCGTTTTTAAGATTAAATACTCTAACATTAGGATACACAATGCCTGAAATGTTTACATCTAAACTTTCAATTTCTAAATTGAGATTTTATTTGACAGCAAGCAATGTTTTTGTTTGGACTAACTATTCTGGTTCTGATCCAGAAGTTTCAACCAAAAGAAAAACTCCATTAACTCCTGGAGTTGATTCGAGTCCATATCCAAGAAGCAGACAAATGATTTTTGGATTGAATCTTAATTTCTAATTTAAAAGACTACACAAAATGAAACATAAAATATTAATAGCGGGATTGATTATTTCAGGTCTATTTAGTTCTTGCCAGCAATTTGAAGATGACTATTTAGATGCGCCTGCACAATCAACATTAGATGCTTCTGTAATTTTCTCTACAGCGGGACTTGCAAAAGGAGCTATTGACGGAATAAAAGTGCCATTTGCGGAGACTAACTCTTATAGAGGAAGATTTTTACCTTATTATGGATTAAATACAGATGTAGAATGGTATAATACTTCGCAAACAGCAGGGGATAAGGCAGATTTGTGTGTGTATGATGCTAAGCCAAGTAATACTGAGATGAATACCACTAATAACGCTTATGCCATGATGTATTCAGGTATTGAACGAGCAAATGTTTGTATTCAAGGTATACGCCAATATGGAAATCCTGCACCAGGTACAGAAATGGGACAGCTATTAGGTGAAGCTTTAACGTTAAGAGCTATTTACTATGCTGATTTACTTAAGTCATGGGGAGATGTTCCAGCTCGTTTTGAGCCTATTACAAGCGCCACTTTATATTTGGCTAAAACCAATAGAGACATTATTTACAAACAACTAATTGCAGATTTAGGAGAAGCATCGACATTAGTGGCTTGGCCTAATGAAACAGCTTACACAAGTACAGTAGAACATGTAAATAAGGCTTTTGTAAAAGCATTTAGAGCGCGTTTGGCTTTGGCTGCAAGCGGTTACCAGCAATATCCTGATGGAGTAAGAAGAAGTAATGATCCAGAACTTTCAGTTGCTAATATGTATGCATTAGCTTTAAAAGAATCTCGTGAGGTAATTCAAAGTGGTTCTGCTCGTTTAGAATCTACTTTTGAGGGATTGTGGAGAAAATACAATGAAGAGAATACTGCTGCAGGAGGAGAATCTCTTTGGGAACTTCCTTTTTCTGATGGACGTGGTAGAATGTTATTCACTTTTGCTGTAAAACACACGGCTGCGGTTGACCAATTTCAAGCTAATGGTGCTAACCGTGGAGGTGTAGCAGGTCCGTTGCCATTTGTTTTTTACGATTACGATCAAGCCGACGCTCGTAGAAATGTGACTTGTGTCCCTTATAAATACGGTGCTGCAGTTAATGGTATTGCTAAACAAGAATTAGGAACTTTAGATACATGGTATTTTGGTAAATATCGTTACGAATGGATGAAACGTTATGTAACATCTACGAATGATGATGGAGTGAATAAAATGTACATGCGTTTTGCCGAAGTACTTCTTATTGCGGCTGAAACAGCAAATGAATTAGAAGGGCCAAGTGCAGCAATGCCTTATTTGAAGGAAGTTCGCAGGAGAGCATTTTCTTCGGCAGATCAAGCTGTAAAAGTTGAAAATTATGTAAATGCCTTAACGAGTAAAGAAGCAATGTTTAATGCGCTTGTTGAAGAAAATAAATATGAGTTTACAGGAGAGATGGAGCGTAAACAAGCACTTATTCGTTGGAATTTGCTTAAGGCAAACTTAGACAAAGCAAAACAAAAAATGGCAGAATTATCGGCTCGTACAGGACAATACGCAGATGTGCCGGCTACTTTGTATTATAAATATCAAGCGGATAATGTGAGTTTAGATATTTACGGTCTTAATAGAGGAGAAACCACAAATCCGGGAGCAGCTTATTTATCTACGCCATGGACTTGGACAGGAACAGCTGCAGATGCCAAGATAGCCTCACTTTATAAAGTAGGAGTGAACCCTGATAATAGACAATTCTGGCCAATTTGGCAAGTGTTTATTGATGGAAGTAATGGTCAGTTAAAAAATGATTACGGTTATTAAAATCTTTCAAAAAATTAATAATAAATTATTATGATGAAAACATTAGATATATTTAAAGGTTTAATAACTGTATTACTTCTTTCAATTGCGGTTTCAAGCTGTGAAAGTTATAATGAAGCGTTGTTAGACGGTATCGGAAATACAAGAGAATTTTCTCCAATTGGACTGACAGCAAAAATTAGAAACTCAACTACGGTTGAATTAAACTGGACAGTTAAGGCAGAAGAAAATCCAGATCATTATGTAGTGGAATTTAGCGCAGATGATCCTGAGTTCAAAACTATTTATAAAACAATGAATGTTGCCGCTTCTCAACTTCCTGTACAAGTACCACTAGAAGGAGAAACGGTTTATTCAATAAGAGTAAAAGCAGTTAGCGCTGCTGGTTTGGAAGATTCTAAATGGTCTGTTACTACAGCAACAACGTTGACAGAACAAATTTTCTTTCCAGTCCAAGATGCAGATATTGAAGCAACTCAGGTTACATTAAGATGGACTCCTAATAGTGCAGTAACACAAATTTCTGTTCAACCAGGGAATATTACACACACAATTACGGCAGCAGAAAAAACAGCTGGAGTTGCAGCTATTACTGGTCTTACAGGTGAAACTGCTTATACCGCAACTTTATTAAACGGAACGAAGAAAAGAGGGGTAGTAACTTTTACTACAGGAATTGATATTGGAACGGGGATATTGGTTAAACCAGAAGATGATGTACTTCAAAAAATTGCTAGTGCACCTTCTGGATCTGTTTTGGTTTTCATGCCTGGTGATTATACAGCTCAAACTGGAACAATAGCAGTAAATAAAACATTAACATTGAGAGGTTTGAGACCTGGTGATAAACCAAAACTTAAATTTAATTTCACTCTTGCCAACAACCCTAATAATACAAGTGAAGTAGTTAATTTCTCTTTAGTTGATATCGATTTAAGTGGAGCAGGAACAACTGGCGGTGCAATTACAATTGGTACAGCAGCTACAACAAACTTAGGAGATGTTTTAATAAGTGGTTGTAATGTTCATGATTTCCCATCTCAATTAATGTATGGAAATGCATCAGCAAAATTAAAATCGTTCACTGTTGATAATAGTATTATTAAAAATGTTAACACCGCTTCTGGGGCTGATTTTATTGACTTTAGAACGACTTACGTGGCAAGTGTTTCTTTAACAAAAAGTACATTTGACAACTGTTCATCGCGTGACTTTATACGTTTAGACGCAGCTACTGGATTGACAGGGACAGGGTTAACAAGTAATGTGTTAATTGATGCATGTACGATCTATGCGCCTACATTGCCAGCAACGAGCAGAATTTTGTATGTCCGTTTTAATGCAAATGCATCAATAGTGCGTAATACACTATTTACGGTTGGATCAGCGTCTTATACTAACAATACGGCAACTGCTGCTCCTACGTTCTCAAACAATAATAATTTCAATTCACCAAATTTACAGGCTGCAGGAAGCAATAATAGACCAGATACTTCTGCAACTGTATTAGATCCTCAATTTACAAGTGCGACAACAGGTGATTTTACTCTTAAGAATCAAACATTAATTGATAGAAAAGTAGGAGATCCACGTTGGATAAAATAAAAAATCGTGGTTGATTAAATAGAAAAAGCGGGATACAATTTTTTTTTGTAATCCCGCTTTTTAGTTTTTAATTTGATCTTTATCTGCTTTGATACAATTTGATTACAAATAAAGACCTATAAATTTTATTCCAATTCGATGCAATCAAAAACAGGATTGTCTTCAAGCAAAGCAGCAACATTCAATTCACTGTCAACTCTCAGAATATTATCGCAATCTTCGAGATCAAAATTCCACAGAGAATTAGGCAATAATTCATTTAAGAGTACAGAAGCCGATTCAAATTTGGCTTGGGTATCAACGGAGGTTTTAAAAACATAAATCATAGTTTGCATTTTTGAGGAAGCAAATTTCTGAAAAACGTTTACATATTTGTTAGGATTCTTTAATCAATAATTGGGACTTATCAATCAATTTTCGATATCGAATAGGAGAAATTCCTTCTGTCTTTTTGAAAAAACGGCTAAAGTAAGATTGGTCTTCAAATCCTACCTGTGTTGCGATTTCCCCTACTGAGAGAGTGGTTTGAAAGAGTAAATATTTTGCTTCGAGCAATATGTTTTCGTCAATCCATTTAACGGCAGATTTTCCTGTAATGGTCTTGACACATTTATTCAAATGGTTTGGAGTGACATTCAATAGAGAAGAATAGTAATTTACCTGATGTTGGGTTTTTATATGATCATGAATCAGTTCTTTGAATTTTGTTGTAATGGCTTCCGCAGCTGAAATATTTTTCACAGTTTTTACAGCATTTTTATTCATTTCATAAAATAGCGTAATCAGATACGACTGTACGATATTTAAATCTGTAATCGTGGTCTCTGAATATTCCTTTTTCAATCGCTCAAATATGTTTGTAATGGGAGCAATATCTTCGAGAGCCAGTTTGATTTTCGGATTTCCAGAAATCTTCAAAAAATCAAAATCATTCAACAATTCACGGCTGCCGTATTTCCGAATTAAAATATCAGGATGAAACTGACAGATGTAACCTTTATGAATATTATTGATATTGTCTAGTGAAAAAATCTGTCCGGCAGGCACCATAATCATTTCGTTATCAGTTGTGATATATTCCTGATGTCCCAATTTCATCTTGTGCTGTCCCGAAGAAATAAAAATTAAAGTATGGCAGGAATGTTTAGAAGGCGGAACAGGATGCTGCATTTGCATCATTTCTTCGATTTCAAGACAGAAAAAATGATCCGAATTTGACTTGAAAAGCAAATGAATAGGATTGTCTTCTCCCAGAAATTTCTCCCGAAAGCCTTTTGGATTGTACGTTTTGATTTTTTCAGCCTGCTTTTTTTTCATTTTAATAATATAATCTAAAATCAAGCAGTTTGCATAAATTGTAATGTTTCGTATAAAGATCCTCAACAACCTCAAACAAATTGTCGTTTTCTTGATACAGACTAAAAAATGCTTTGTCAATAGTACTGCAACTGGCAATTTTATTATAAGTAGAACCATACCCAGAAATAGCTCTAGCGCCAGTAATATCTAAGAAATATTGTGCTTCTTCTTCGTTTAAATCTAAAACTTTAAGATTGGCAAAATGAATGATTTTTCCTTTCATTTTTCCTTCAAACAATTCGGCAATTTCTTCTATGCTGTAATAATAATCGTGAAGGCAGATGTTGTTTTCCTGACCTGGCATTGCCAAATAAATAATTTCGTAATCTTTGAAATTATGATCTTCGTAAAGTAAAATATTCAAACTTTCTTCTAAACCTTCAATCGTATCGCAAGTTTTATGAATGCTAGAAATGCCCTGGTCAATTGCCAGTTCTTCCAGACATTTTACCACATGGGTTGGGCTATGATCGTCTATATCTCGAACGCCTTCTAGGCAGAAAATAAATTTTTCATTATCCATGCAGTTATACTTTGGATTTAAACTTTTTTAGTGGTTTTAGCAAATGTATTTTTTATATCATAAAATACAATAGAGAAAACAGACTTTAACGTCTTTTTTGGATTTTAATATAGGTTAGAGCTACGTAAACTTTTAAGCGTATTTTTGTAAACCGAAAATAATTTACGCATGATACAAATTAACCAAACAGCATCATTTGCTGTTGAAGATATATTATTCTGTTTTGCGCTCGAATCTGAAGCAGCAGAAGTTTTTAAAGGACACAATGTTTTAATTACTGGAATCGGAAAAGTAAACGCAGCTTATGAGCTGACAAAAGCCATTCTAAAGAAAAAGCCCTCTGTAATTATAAATCTAGGTTCGGCAGGAAGCAGCTGTTTTCAAAAGGGCGACGTAATCTGCTGTACCAAATTTGTTCAAAGAGATATGGACGTTCGCGGTTTAGGTTTTGCATTATACGAAACGCCACTTTCTGGTTTACCGCCAGTTTTAGAATATGGTTTGTTAATGGACAATCTTCAAGAAGGAATCTGCGGAACGGGAGATAATTTTGAAATGGGACATTGCTCAGACGCGTACAATGTGGTTGATATGGAAGCGTATGCTCTAGCCATGATTGCCATGAAAGAAAATATTCCGTTTTTAAGCTTAAAATATATTTCTGACGGAGCCGATGATAATGCAGCAGAAGATTGGACAGTTCAGGTTCATAAAGCAGCGATAGCTTACGGTAAAATCTTGGGATTGATAAAAGAATCAGAAGCCATTTCTTAGATGAAATGGCTTTTTTTATTGGTCTCAGATTCGGGTTTAAAACCCTGCAATTTATTGCAGTACTTTAGTAATGCGAAAAAATATAATCTTTTGACTTTTTTGTTTTGACAAAAAGTTTTCAGAATAGAGAGACTTTCAGTCTCTCGTCAAACAAAGCTCTGCACTTTCAGTGCAGAGTGGTTTAGTTATAGATGTAAATTTTCAAACATTTTTCCAGTGTAATAATCGACTACAAAAAAAATTATGGCAGACAATAAAGAATTATTGCAGCAATTGCAACTTTTTTATTTTTCATGATAATTAAACTTTTCGAAAAATTCTATCATTAATATGTTCTCATCTTTTTCTTTGCTTGGGCTAGCAAAGAAAAACTATACTTAGTCAGTCTAAGTTAAATTTTATTGTCATATCTTGATAATAATTATCTCCGACGGTTTTCCAATGATCTGTAAGATTTCCATTATCATCATACTTGTATACTTCTAAACTTGTTTCTCCAACTGTTAGACAAGAATAGATAAGGGTACCATCAATGTTATATTCGTTTTCCCAACCAACATGGCTTCCAATTTTATATTCAATCTCGTTCATAATATCCCCATTATCGTGTCGATCATAAACAACATATCCAGAGAATGGCTCATTGTTAAATAGAACTTTGTGGCAACCATCATAATCCCAGTCACCCCATTGAATATCTTCAAAATCAATTCTGATTTTATTTGGTTGTTTTAGATTCATAATGTTTTATTTTATATAATTCAAATTTATTGCTCTAATGGCTATTTAATAATAGTAGTAATGTTTAATTTTTCTAATAGATTTCTTAAACTTTTTTCAAGACGAGAAAATATGTATGTTTTTAATCATTTCCTTTATCATTTTTAAAGCTTCAGTAGATGTTTTTCGAATAATGATTTTATTCTTTTTATCTTTTATTAAAGCCGTAAACTGATTGTCTTCTATATTAATATCAACGATAGTTCCTCCATATTTTAAAGTGGTTTCTGCAATTGCAATCGGGAGATTTGTTGCGCCCGAAGTTCCCAGAATAAATAGTATTCCAGAATTTTTAGCAATTTTTAAAGAACTGAATTTTTTATTTGTTTTCTCATCATAATATTCATCAAACCATAAAATATTAGGTCTCATCCAGCTTCCGCAACTTTGGCATTTTAAAAGTTCTATTTCTCTTTCCGTCAGATCTTCATCGATTTCTTTTCCTTTTATTTCTTCGGGTAGATTTACGATTTCTTTACAGCCGTTCGAACATTTAATTTCTCTATTGTTGCCATGGATTTCGAATATTCTTTCAGTTCCGCTTTGTCTGTGTAAATTATCAATGTTTTGGGTAATAAGATGAAATCGGTCTTTCAGGATATTTTCAATTTCAACCAATTCGTAATGACTTTCATTTGGTTTGGCATTTTGAAACATTTTCTTTCTAAACAACGAATATTGCCAGACTTCTTCCGGATGTTCTTTAAAGTATTTAAAAGTTCCAAATTCTTCTGGTTTATGAAATTGTGTTCCTTTGACCCAAATACCATCAACACCTCTATAAGTTGGTATGCCACTTTCTGAAGAAAGTCCAGCTCCTGTCAAAAAGGTAAAGAGGTTTCTTTTGTTTTTAGTTGAAACGTATTTTATGATATCTTCTAATTGTTGCATGTTTAGTTTTAAAAAACAGTTTTTTTTCTTGATTAAATATAAATTAAAAATAGATACATCAGCTTTCTAATTTTAATTCAATAAAAAACGGACTTTTGAAAATGACTGCCCTAGCCCAGATAGGAGCGATATCCTTTTGTGGCGGGGTTAGCCACAAAAGATATAGCGGATAGCTGGAATTAGCTCCAAATAGAAATAACACAATAAAGTACATCTACACCCCTTAAAAAGAAAAAACTCCCTCCTTTATTTTTCGTAATAGCGGTATTTTGCAGTGCATTCGATTGATTTTTTTCATAGGTTTATTGAAATTAAATTACTCGGGCGTTTATTCTATTTTGTTTATGAAAAACATCAAAAACTGCATTTTAAGTCTTATTCTATTTTTTGCGACTGCTATCAGTTCATTTGCCCAAAGTTCCGATTTGTACTTTGATCATATTAACTACGATAACAGTTTTTCGCAGAGTATGATTTCGAGTATTCATCAGACCCAAAAAGGTTTTATCTGGATTGGAACGGCGAATGGTTTAATCAGTTATGACGGATATGATTTTTTGCGATATGTTTACAATAAAGATATTCTGAACAGCATCAGCAACAATCATATAAATGTAATTCTGGAAGATAACGAAAGACAGCTTTGGATTGGAACCAATAACGGATTGAATCTTTTTAATAAAAATGAAAAAAGCTTTTTGCGCGTTGACGTTCAGAAAATAAAAGGCGGAAGAAACTATATTTCATCCATAATTCAAGACGATCAAAACCGAATTTGGATTGGAACTTTTGGCGGAATCAAACGCCTGAACAGACAGAAATATCTGTTGGAAGAAATCTCAAACGATCATAATTCGCCATTCAGAAAAAGTAGGGTTTTGTCTTTGTTTTATGATCGAACTTACGGAGTTTTAGTTGGAACATCTAAAGGTTTGGAATGTTTTGATCCTAAAAACGGTTCTAAAAAAACGCTTCCAAAAGTTTTGGCAGAAAATGAAGCTTTACTAAAATCAAAAATCTGGAAAATTATTAAAGAAAAAAATGGCGATTTATGGTTTGCTACCGAAGCAAATGGTGTTTTTCGTTTTGAAGTCAGCAAAAATTCTGTGACCAATTTTCTTCTAAATGCAAATAACAGAAGAAGTTTGTCTTCCAATTGGGTAAATGACATCGTTTCTATTGATGGCAATACGATCTGGTTTGCCACAAAAAATGGTTTATGCGTTTATAAAAAAGACAGAAATGAGTTTACAAAATATGGGCATAATCCGTTACAGAATTACAGTCTTTCTGATGATGATGTCAAATGTTTTCTAAAAGATCGTCACAATGATATTTGGATAGGTACGAATGGAGGAGGAGTTAATTTTTTCCAGAAAACGAATACCAATTTCACAAATATTAGAGAAGTCATAAAACCAAATTTCGGACTGAATACAGCCTTTGTTAATGCTGTTATAAAGGAAAATGACGGATCTGTTTGGGCTGGCACCAATGGCGGAGGCTTAAATTATCTTGATTTTAGAAATAATAAAAATGCTTCTTATCAAATTGAAGCTCATGATTTTGACAAAAGCGTGAACATGATAACGGTTTTAGCGAATCAAAACGAACAAAATTTGTTTTGTGGAACTTTCAACGGGTTATTCAAATTCAATAAAAACACTAAAACATTTCAGTTTATATCGCTTTCGCGAAAGGATTCCAAAGAAAGAGAACGTCCGATTACGTCTTTATTAATGGATAACGGAGATCTCTGGGTGGGAACAAATGGCAACGGATTGAAAAAAGTAATGCCTGACGGAACGGTCGAAATTTATATGGCCGATGGTTCTGCCAATTCGCTTAGTGATAATTTCATTACAGATATTGCAAATAGAAAAGACGGACTTTGGATTGCCACACAATACGGTTTAAATTATTTCGATAAAAAGTTAAAACAAGTTACCCGAGTTTTCAAAGCAGGTCCTAAAAGCGGTTTGTCAAATAATAGTCTTACGGTCATGTTTACCGATTCTAAAAACCGATTTTGGATTGGTGCAGAAAGTGGAGGCGTAAATATTTTTGACGAAAAAAAAGGCCGTTTCTTCGAAATCAACCGTTCGATGGGTTTTACAGATGAAACCATCAAAAGTATTTCAGAAGATGCCCAAGGAAATATCTGGATTAGTGACAATAATTTGCTTTATAAAATCAAAACCAAAAATGTAAAACCTGTTCCTAGTATTAAAGATTTTGAAATCACTTCTTTTTCTTCGAATGATGGTTTGAAAGTAAAGCAATTCTCAAACAATTGCAGCATAAAACTAAATGAAAAAGAACTGGTTTTTGGATGTTCAAATGGTTTAATCATTTTTAATCCTTCCAAATTAATTAAAACAAAAGATAAATCACCAATTGTTTTAACCAAGCTAATTGTTAATAATGAGGAAATTAAACCTGGAAATAAAGAGGTTTTTTTGGAAAAAAGGATAAGCGAAACTTCAGAAATCACTTTAAAGCACGATCAAGGATACATCGGATTAGAGTTTAGTGCTATGAATTTTATTTCGCCAGAAAAAAATGAATATGCTTATAAATTGGAAAGCTCATTTAATAAAGACGAATGGCATGTGATAGGCTCACAGCATTATATTAACCTGACCAATTTGAATTCGGGAACTTATCTGCTGAAAATTAAAACGTCGAATGGAGGAGGAGAGTGGAATCCGACAATTAAAACTTTAAAAATTATCATGTTACCGCCTTGGTGGAAAACTTGGTGGGCCTATTTGTTTTATATCGCACTATTGGCTGGTGCTTCGGTTTTATTATTCCGTTTTTTAAGAAATCGAGAATTATTAAAACAAGCTTATTATTTGGAACAAGTTGAAAAAGAAAGACAGGAAGAATTGTATAAAATGAAATTGGATTTCTTTACCAATGTTTCTCACGAAATTAGAACGCCTTTGACATTAATTAGCGGACCAGTTGAAGAACTTCTGAGCGGTGCCGAAAAAGGTTCAAATCTTGAGCATAAACTGAAAACCATTAAAAGTAATTCTGATCGATTGTTAAAATTGGTCAATGAATTAATGGATTTTAGAAAAGCTGAAAAAGGAAGTATGAAAATCTATTGCGAACAACAGGATATTGTTTCATTTTGTTTTGATATTTACGAGTCGTTCCGCGGAATTGCAGTCGAGAAAAAAATCGATTATAAGTTTGTTCTGAATATTAATACGGCTTTGATTTATTTCGACAAAAACCAAATGGAGAAAGTAATCTACAATCTGCTTTCGAATGCTTTTAAATTTACCAGTAAAAATGGCCGTATCACTCTTGCGGTAGAACAAAAGGAAGGTGAAGATTATATCGAAATTAAAGTCAAAGACAATGGAATTGGGATTCCAGAAAACAGAAAGAAGAAAATCTTCAAGAACTTTTTCCAGCTGGACGAACGCGGAAGCGCCAATTTAGGAAGCGGAATAGGTTTGGCTTTAAGCAAAAGCATTGTAGAGCTGCATCATGGCGAAATAAAAGTGCAGACAGAAGCCGATGCTAATTTCAATACCATATTTACAATCAAATTGAAGAAAGGAAAAGAGCATTTTAAAAAATCGCAGATTGTTGAAAATTCAGTTAAAATCGAAGAAAATGCAAATCCGATTTCGGATGTTAAAACTGAAATTGATCTTTATGAACCAGAATATTTGGATGATACGGAAAACACTTTTAAAAAGACCGTTCTGGTAATTGAAGACAATGAAGAAGTACTCTCTTTTGTGTATGACATTTTATATGCCGATTATAAAGTGCTGAAATTTACAAATGGAATCCAGGCGCTGGAATACATGGAAAAGGAAATTCCAGATTTAATAGTAACCGATGTGATGATGCCAGAAATGGATGGTTTTGAATTGTGTACGATTTTAAAAACAAGTCAAAATACCAATCATATTCCGGTTATTTTATTGACGGCAAAATCTTCGACTTTAAATAGAATCGAAGGGCTTTCGACTGGTGCTGATGCTTATATTTCGAAACCTTTCAGTATAGAAGAATTAAAACTTACGATTGCTAATTTATTATCTGCAAAAGAAATTATGCGTCAGAAATATGGCGATGGATTTATTGGAGATACAGAACAGGAAAATCTAAATACTCCTGAAGGACAGTTCCTCAAAAAACTGATTCAGATTATCGAAGCCAATCTTGACAATACCGATTTTGATGTAAATGATCTGGTAAGCGAAATAGGAATGAGCCGAACGGTATTGTATAAAAAAGTACAGTCGCTCACAAATCAGTCAGTGGCTGGTCTCATTAAAAATATGCGTTTAAAGAAAGCAGCGAGTTTATTGGCCAATACCAGTTATTCAGTTTCTGAAGTTGCTTATATGGTTGGTTTTAATGATCGAAAACACTTTAGCAAAGAGTTTAAGAAGTTTTATAATTTATCGCCAAGTGAATATAAAGGAGCTCAGAGTAAAGTTTAACGGCAATCCTGATAGCTATCGGGAGGCGAAGGTTTACGCAAAGTCCGCAAAGTTGCATATTAAACTTTGCGGACTTTGCGCTTTTATTCCTTGCGAGCTTTGAGGTTAAATAATCGAAAAAAAATAACCACCTCATAATTTTTTAAGGTTTATATTACGAATAATGCTTTTTAAAGCCCTTAAAACACAAATAAACACATTCACGCCCCCAAATGCGAATGTTTTCCTCCCCTAAAACCATCATTTATTAGTCACATTTGCAACATAAATCATGACTGATTTCTATCTAACTAACCAAACAATTATTTTATGAAACAAAACAAACGTGTCAAGATGTTTTGCCGTGAAGGAAAATATCTAAAACTAGTTTTAGTACTGTTTATGTGTATTTTTTCGACCACAATTAATGCACAGGAAAGTCCGATTTCTGGAAAAGTAGTCGATAATGCAGGATTGCCTCTTCCAGGTGTAAACGTCCATATAAAAGGAAGCACAAAAGGAACCCAAACCGATTTCGACGGTAATTTCACGATTAGTACTGCCCCAAAAAGTACACTTGTATTCTCTTTCATCGGAATGGATGAGGTTTCGGTGGAAACCGAAAACAAGAAAAACCTAAAAGTAGTTTTAAAACCAAGTTCTCAAGCTTTAGACGAAATTATTGTTGTAGGTTACGGGACTAAAAAGAAAAGTGACGTAATCAGTTCTGTGGCTTCGGTAAAACCTGGAGACATGACTAAAGTGGCAACTTCTGATGTTGGAGAAATGCTTCGTGGAAAAGCTGCCGGTGTACAAGTAAGTTTAAATGATGGCGGACCTGGAAGTTCTTCTTCAATCCAAATTAGAGGAAAAAAATCGATTAACGGAAGCAACGAACCGATCGTTATTGCAGATGGAATCGTAATCGGAAACATTAACGATATTAATGCCAACGATATTGCTTCTTTGGAAATCTTAAAAGATGCTGCCGCACAATCTATTTACGGAGCAAGGGCTTCAAATGGTGTAATCTTAATTACGACCAAAAGAGGAAAAACAGGAAAAGCAAAAATCTCGTATAACGGTTTTTCTGGAATTCAAACCATCAACAGAAATTTTGATGTTTACAGCGGAGAAGAATTTGCGCAGTTAAAAAGAGAAGCCTACAGAACAAGCAATGGTGGGGTTTATCGTCCAGACGATCAGGTTTTCACACCGCTTGAACTGGAATCTGTTCAATCTGGAAAATATATTGATTGGGAAAAATTGGTTTTAAGAACTGGTGTAACAAACAACCACAGTGTTAGTATTTCGTCAGGAACAGAGAAAACAAGTATTTTTTCGAGTATCAACTATATTAATACTTCTGGAGTTGTTCCAAATTCGGATTACGAAAAAGTTGCCATGCGTGTCAATGTGGATCAAAGAATTACAGATTGGCTGAAAGTTGGAATGAATGTTTCGCTTCAGTTTTCTGAATCTAACCGTCCGAATGTGGGCAATATTTTAAATAATGCAATTAATACATCTCCGTTAGGACAAGTTTATAATCCAGATGGTTCTTTCCGTTACCTACCGGGAGGAATTCAAGAAACACCAAATCCGCTGATTGATGTTTACGAAACGAATACTAATGAATTGAACCGTAACGACATCATGAACGTGTTTTTGGATATTAATCTGGCAAAAGGTTTTACCTATAAATTGAATGCCAGCCACAGATCGTGGAATTACAAAGCGATGTCTTTCAATACTTCAAAATCACTTTCAGGAATTGCAAACTCAGGGCAAGGAAGCGGTTATATTCGTTTTCAGGATAATGTAGAGTATCAATTGAGTAATATTTTACATTATAATTTAAATGTAGCCGAAAAAAATCATTTTAACGTAACGGGAGTTTATGAACTTACCTCATCAGAATACAATGATTTTAGAAACTCTGCGAGCAGAATTCCGAGTGATATTCTTGGGATTTATGGTTTAGAAAGTGCGTTCTTAAATACGCCTGAAATTGGAGGAAATGAAAGATCGTTGATTTCTTTTGCCGGAAAATTAGAGTATGATTTTGACAGCAAATACTATTTTACAGTTTCAGGAAGAGCTGATGGATCTTCAGTATTTGGAGCCAATAATAAATGGGGATTCTTTCCGGCCGTCAATGCGGCATGGAATGTTTCGAATGAAGAATTTATGAAAGAACACGTTCCTGTAATCAGCAATTTAAAATTGAGAGCAAGTTATGGTAAAGTGGGTAATCAGCCTCAGAACCCATATCAAAGTATGGCAACAGCGACACAGAGAGATTACATTATCAATGGTGTAAAAGTTTCGGGTTATGTCCCAGGTTCGCAATTATCAAATCCAGATTTAAGATGGGAAACTTCTACACAATTAAACTTGGCAGCTGATTTTGGTTTATTTAAAAACAGATTAACAGGAACGGTTGAGGTATATAATACAGATACTTCGGATTTATTGATTTATGAAACGCTTAACGCGAATACAGGTTATACGACCAAACTTTCTAACATTGGAAAAGTAAACAACAAGGGTTTGGAAGTGACTTTAAATGGAGATGTATTCAAAACAAAAGATTTTAGATTGAATCTTGGAGCCACTTTTACTAAAAATAAAAACAGCATTGTAAGCATCTACGGAAAAGATGCAGACGGAGACGGAAGAGAAGACGACGCTGTTGGAAACTTATGGTTTATTGGAAAACCAATAGATGTTTACTATCGCTACAAAGCAGTTGGAATTTATCAGGAAGGAGAAAATATTCCGCTGGTAACTGGAACTACTTTATATCCAGGAGATATCAAATTATGGGATGCAGATCCGTCAAACGGAGCCAATCCGAATCCAGATCAAGACAGGGTAATTACATCTAAAATGCCAGATTGGTTCGGAACTTTTTCTGTGGCTTTAGAATATAAACAATTTGATTTCTCAGCAGATATTTATACGGTTCAGGGCATTACAAGAGACAACCCGTTTTTATACGATTATGTGCGTGGAGGTTCTCTAAGAGGAGTTAAAAACGGTATCAAACAAGATTATTGGACGCCAGAAAACCCAGGAGGAAACTGGCCGAGGCCAAGGGACGGAAATGATCCGCCGTATATCAATACTCTAGGATTGCAGGATGCCTCATACATTCGTTTACAAAACATTTCTTTTGGATTTAAATTCCCAGAGAGCACGCTAAAACCATTAGGATTAAGCAATATGAGGCTTTATGTAACAGGCAGCAATTTGGTTACTATTACAGATTACCAGTCTTACAGCCCTGAAAAAGAAATATACGATTATCCAGAACCTGTGACTTGTGTTATAGGATTACAGGTAGGTTTCTAAGGTTTAAGACATTCAATAAATAAAAATAACAAGATCATGAAAAATATAAATTTTCTATTTGTTTTGATTTTCGGACTTTCTTTAGGACTTACCTCATGCGAAGAGTTTCTGGAAGAAAACGTAAAAGATCAGGTTTCTGTAGATTATATCTACAATTCTCCAGCTGGTTTAGAAGTTGGAGTTAATGCACTTTACAACCAGATGCGTTATTACAATCTGCCATCTGGTGACAACAGCGATTTATGGGCCAATGTATTCTTTATGGTAGCAACCGATTTAGGTTTGCATAGAACTTGGAATACGCCTTACGGAACAGGGCACAATCCACAATCGTTTACAGGTTCGAAATGGATTCAGGGCTATAGAATTATTGACAGATGTTCGGCTATTATTACTTCGGCAAGATCAGTAAAAATGGACGATGCTGCTAAAAGAAGATTGGTAGCACAGGCAAGAGTCATTAGAGGCGAATTGTATTTAGATTTGAAACAAATGTATGGTGGAATCTTAATTGACACGATTCCAACAACACCACAAAACATCAACGATCCAGTCGAATATAAAGTAGCCAGCGATGCAGATGTTTATAGATTAATTGATGCAGATTTGGATTATGCAATCGCCAATCTTCCTTTTAAAGTAGATCCAGGACGTTACGGACAAGGTGTTGCGAGACATATTCGCGGGAAAAGCGCTTTATGGCAGCAAGACTGGGCAGAAGCTGCAGCACAATTTGATGCCATTATTAATGATGGAACTCACGGATTAGTTGCTCTTGCTGATGTTTGGGGACAAAACGGAAATCATAAAGAATCTCTTTTTACCTATCAAAAAGACTTTTTATTAGGGCCTGATGATAATTTGGCAGGTGGTGGTGGTTCTTGGTTAAGCAGTGTTTTTACACATAGGACTTATGAATTGAATGCAAGCGAATTGGTTCAAGACGTGGCTTATGGAGGTCAGGCTTTAGGTTGGTTTTATCCAAATAATTACTTGAAATCATTATACGACCAGGCAAACGACTTGAGATTTAAAACCTATTATTATTCAGATAATTATCAGGATTATAAAATCAATGTGCCAAGTAATCCAAAATTCGGACAGCCCATTACCAATCCAGCCATTGCAGCTCCAAATGGAAATTACAGAGCTTGGCATTGGAGTTTGAAAAAATACCACGATTCAGAAAAACTGCCAATGACTTCAAACAGCTACAAAGATTATATGTATTACAGACTGGCTGAAACTTATTTATTGGCTTCTGAGGCTCATCATAATTTAGGGAATGATACCAAAGCGCTGGCATACTTAAACAAAGTAAGACGAAGAGGTTATACTGGAAATCCTGAAAGTACCGTAACCACTTACGATTTGACAGCTTGGACATTAAACAACTATTTAGATGAATCAGCCAGAGAACTAGCTTTCGAAAACAACAGATGGTTTTTGCTGAAAAGGCTTGGGCTTTTGGTAGAAAGACAAAATCTCTATTTCCGTTCAAGTCCTTCCGGAACTATTTCTGGAGAAGTACCGCTAAAAATGACTCCAGCAATGGTAAACATGCCAATTCCACAGAGCCAGATTGATTTGATGGGAAAACCAGAAGGATTTAATGTTGGATATAATTAATTGATTCAACGCATAGAAAAATAGATTACCATGTGAATTTTAAACAAGTGAAACGCTTTTATGTTCAAAACAAATCTATGTTTCTATGTGTTTAAAAAATCACACCCAAAAAGTTAAGGTTAAAAGTTAGTAATAACCCATCCGGAAGTTAGAATATCCTGATCTGACTTCCGGATTTAAAACAGACTCACAATGATCAATAAAAAATATATTCTTGGTATACTTACCGTTTTGTTGTTTGCATCCTGCAGCAATGACGAAAAAGTAGTTTTTATAAATGCAGATGAGGGCGATTCGGGAAATCCAAATCCGATTACACAGACCTTAAAAGAAAAAGCAAAGTTTAAAATTGGCGCCGCAGTCAAAATGAAAGATTTGCAAAATGAAGCTAATTTTAAAAATGCCGTTTTAAAACATTACAGCCAGATTACAGCCGAATTCGAAATGAAAATGGCAAGTATCTGGACTTCTTCAACAGCATATAATTTTACGGCAGCCGATTATTTGGTAGGTTTTGCCAAAGACAATAATCTAGAAGTTCATGGACATACTTTAGTTTGGTACGATTCATTTCCAGAGTGGTTTAAAAATGCTAAATACGATTCAATTGCATTCGAGTCAAAAGTAAAAATTTACATCACAGATGTTGTTGGCCGTTACAAAGGAAGAGTAAAAAGCTGGGACGTTGTCAATGAAGTTTTTGCTGATGGCGGTGCTATGCGAAACGAAACAGTAATCAATTCATTATTTAAAGATCCAATCGGATTTTACGGAAGATGTTTCCGATATGCAAAAGCAGCTGATCCAGACGCAAAATTATTTTATAATGATTATAGCGTGGTTTTAGATGCAGGAAAAAGAGCTTCCATCAAAAAAATGGTAACCAGATTTAAAGCCAACGGAGTGCCGATTGATGGTTTAGGAGATCAGTTTCACTATGCAACAGATACCAACAGACAAACCATGAAAACTGGTTTTACAGATATGGCTTCAACAGGATTGTTAATTCATATTTCAGAATTGGATATAAAAGTAAATACAAGCAAATCAGATTCATATGTTTTTACAGATGCCGAAGCTCAAAAACAGTCTGAAACGTATAAGTATATCACAACCATGTATGAAGAATTGCCTCAAAATCAAAAATTTGCTATTTCCACTTGGGGAGTTACTGATAAATATACTTGGCTGACAAGCTTTTGGCATTACAAAGAATATCCACTGCTTCTGGATGCTGACTATAATAAGAAACCAGCTTACCAAGGATTTTTAGAAGGATTGAAATAATGCAGAATATAGAATATAGAGAATAGAATATAGAAAGGAAGAGAAGAAATAAGATTTGATGAGAAGTCTTTTCTCTATAATCTCTGTTCTATTTTCTATAAAATAATAACCAAAAAACCGAAATCATGAAAATAAAACTAACCCACATACCCAAATTAAAATATTTCCTTTTAATGCTTTTTGTAGGTTTGCTTTCCTGCGAAGACGATATACGGGAAGTGTACCTTTACAAAAAAGGAGAATTAAATGCAACTTCAACAAATACCGCTATAAAAGGAGGAGAAACAGTAACTTATACCGATTCGTCAACAAAAGTGCGTGCCATAAAATGGACTTTTCAAGGCGGTTCGCCAGGGGTTTCAATAGAGCCTAATGTTGAAGTAAAATATACCAAAGCTGGAACTTTTACGACTACTTTAGAAATCACTTTTGTAGATAATACCATTCAAAAGAAAACATTTACAGTTGAGGTCGAAGCACCGCCAACTCCGCCAATTGTTATTCCAGCTGATGCACTTAAAATCTACTCTGAAAATCCTGATTTTACTAAAACCGCTCCCGTTCTAAATTGGGTTTCAAGCAATCAGTTTGTGATAAAAGAAGTGGCAACTGATGGATATGAAGGGGCTTATAGAAATTTCTCTCTTCCTGCAACACCGCCTGCAACGGAAGCGAAATGGGCAATGGCAATTTTGCAGTTTGTGAATGTTACCGATATTTCATCTTACACTTATATCAATATGGCAGTAAGAACTACAAGTACTGGAAAAATCAGATTCAGAATGAAAGATGCTTCTAATACAGGCTATGTAGAATTTGATGCAACAAGCAATTTGTATGGACTAAAAAGAGATGGAAGTTGGAACATGGTTAAAATCCCGATTGCCGATTACAAAAAACAAAACCCTGCACTAGATTTAACCAAAATCAAAGATATTCTAGTATTAAGAAGCGTTGATCCAGAAGATGTAAGAGCTTTAAACAACTATACTTTCGATTTCGATCATATTTATTTATCGAAATAATTTTTTTAACACATAGCCCCGATAACTATCGGGACTTATGTGTTAAAAAATAGATCACCTATTTCCTCTCAAAAAAATAATTAAAAAATGAATTTAAAGAAACATTCCATTTGCGTATTATTCTGTTTTACAAGTTTAATATCGTTGAATGCTCAGAATAAAATCACTTATCAAAAAGTCGAAGCCAGACAAAATGCTTTAGATCCAAAATGGGTAGCTTATGATGCAAAAACTATTGATAAACTGCCTGGATTTAAAATAAAAAAGCAATTGCCAGGTTCGATTTACGGCGGTTCTAAAATGTGGCAGAAAGAAGCAACAGGATTTTTTAGAACAGAAAAAATAGACAACAGATGGTGGATTATCGATCCGGAAGGATATCCGTATATTTTTAAGGGTGTTGCCGTTTTCAATGCGGGGCGTTCAGTAAATCAGCAGAAAGCATTTGATAAAAAGTTCGGAAGCAAGGAAAATTGGGTAAACCAAGAATCAAAATTACTTCGAGATAACGGATTTAATGGCGTAGGAGCGTGGTCAAATGTTGATTTGGTTAGAAATGCAGAAAACCCACTAGTGTATACCGTGATTATTTCTCCAATGGGAATGTATCATGCTGATCATATTAAAAAATATGGAGGAAAATATAAAGAAGCGAGCTGGCAAAATTACCGCTTTGATTTGGTTATGGTTTTTGATAAAGAATTTGATGCCTACATCGAAAAATCGGTAAAAGAGATTTCTCAGTACAAAAATGATAAGTATTTGATGGGTTATTTTACAGATAATGAACTGCCTTGGTATAACGACGCATTAGATAAACATTTAACTTTATTGGCCAAAGATGAGCAGGGTTATATTGCTGCAAAAGAATGGTTGGATAAAAGAAAAGGGTTTAATGCTTCGGCATCTGATATCACTCAGGAAGACCGAATGGCATTTACGGCTTTTTATTTTGAAACGTATATGAAAAAAGTAACTGATGCGCTTCGAAAAGCAGACCCAAACCATATGTATTTAGGATGTCGTTTCAATCAGGATAAAGAACAGGAATTGACCAATCCAGAAATTTTTAAAGTAGCTGGAAAATATATGGATATCATTTCGATCAATCATTACAGAAAATGGGAACCGAGTCAGGAGTTGATGAATAATTGGGGCGAATGGTCAGGGAAACCATTTTTAATTACGGAATGGTACACTAAAGGAGAAGACTCTGGATTGCCAAATAATACAGGTGCAGGATGGCTGGTTAGAACACAAAAAGAAAGAGGACTTTTTTATCAGAATTTCACTTTAGAATTACTGAAAAATAAAAATTCTGTAGGCTGGCATTGGTTCAAATATATGGACAACGATCCACAGGATTTAAGTACAGATTACTCAAATCGAGATTCAAACAAAGGAATTGTGAATAGCAATTTCGAACCCTATCAGCCATTGTTAAAAGAAATGAAATTGATTAATGATAATGCTTATGAACTGACGCGTTATTTTGATAAAATGTAATTTTTTTTTAAACACATAGAAACATAGGTTTTTTAGACTTAATAAAGGATACTAAAAGAAACTAGTTTCTAACACATAGCTAAACTTTGTTAGTAAAATCCGGCTATGTGTATTTATAAAAGTGAAACGTCTTTTATGCTCAAAGTAGAACTATGTTTCTATGTGTTTAAAAAATAAAATCTGCTTAATCTGCCAAATCTGCGAGAGAAATATCAGCCCGCAGATTTAACAGATCAGCAGATAAAATATAGCTATGTGCATTTATGAAAGTAAAACGTCTTTTATGCTCAAAGAGAACTATGTTTCTATGTGTTTAAAAAATAAAATCTGCCAAATCTGCGAGAGAAATATCAGCCCGCAGATTTAACAGATCAGCAGATAAAATATAGCTATGTGCATTTATGAAAGTAAAACGTCTTTTATGCTCAAAGAGAACTATGTTTCTATGTGTTTAAATTAATTAGATCCATATAATTAAAAATAAAAACTATGAAAAAAATTGTAATGCTGTGCTGTAGTTTTCTCCTTATGGGAAAAGCCATTGCACAGGAAATTCCGTTAGTTTCCAATATTGCGGCCCGAAACAATATTACTTTAAACGGAAAATGGAGTTATATCGTAGATCCGCTAGAAAATGGTTATTATGATTACCGGTTAATGCCTTTTAAAAACAACGGATTTTTCGAAAATAAAAAATGGAATACCACAGACCTAACCGAATATAATTTCGCAACTTCTGCCACAATAGACATCCCGTCAGATTGGAATTCGAAAGATCAAAGGTTATTTTTTTATGAAGGAACGGTTTGGTTTCAGAAAGACTTTAATTATAAAAAAGATGCAAAAACTAAAGAAATTCTTCATTTCGGAGCAGTCAATTATGACGCAAAAGTCTACGTAAACGGAAAATTGGCAGGAACGCACGTTGGCGGTTACACACCTTTTAATTTTGATGTAACTGATTTATTAGTTGACGGAAATAATTTTGTAGTAGTAAAAGTTGATAACAAACGGCATAAAGACAATGTACCAACGGTAAATATGGATTGGTGGAATTATGGCGGAATCACAAGAGACGTCACTTTGGCTCAAGTTCCGAATACGTATATCGAAGATTATTTGGTTCAATTGGATAAAAAAGAAAAAGGAAAAATTTCTGGCTGGATAAAACTGAATAGTGAGACAGCAAACCAATCTGTTTCAGTTTCTATTCCTGAATTGAAAATTAAAAAGAACATTACTACAGATGCAAAAGGAACGGCATATTTTGAAATAAAAGCCAATCCAGTTTTATGGACGCCAGAAAAACCAAAATTATATGAGGTAACCATTTCTAAGGCCGATGAAAATATTGCGGATCAAATTGGTTTTAGAACTATTGAAACTAAAGGAAAAGAAATTCTGTTAAACGGGAAAAAAGTCTTTTTACGCGGCATCAGTATTCACGAAGAAGCGCCTTTCAGATCTGGAAGAGCTTGGTCTGAAGATGATGCCATAACGTTGTTGAATTGGGCAAAAGAATTAGGCTGTAATTATGTTCGCTTAGCGCACTATCCGCACAATGAAAACATGGTAAAACAAGCTGAAAAAATGGGGTTAATGATTTGGTCTGAGGTTCCGGTTTACTGGACAATTTCATGGACAAATCCAGATACTTATGCCAACGCAGAACATCAATTGCATGATATGATTTATCGTGATAAAAACCGTTGTGGAATTGTAATTTGGTCAATCGCCAACGAAACGCCACACGGAGATGATAGAGATATTTTCTTAAGCAAACTGGCAAAATATGCGCGTACTCAAGATAATACTCGTTTAATCAGTATGGCAATGGAAGTGACTAAAAGTCCAAACAATATAAATACACTTCATGATAATATGAACGAGTTTGTAGACATTGTAAGTTTTAATCAATATTTGGGCTGGTACAGAGGAACAAACGAATCTTGCAAAGACATGCAATGGGTAATTCCCTACAACAAACCGGTTATTATCAGCGAATTCGGAGGCGAAGCCTTACAAGGTCGTCATGGAGATAAAAAAGAACGATGGAACGAAGAATATCAAGAAGAATTATACATTCAAAACACACAAATGTTCAATCGCATTGAAGGCTTGGCAGGAGTTTCTCCGTGGATTTTGGTTGACTTCAGGTCTCCAAGAAGGCAGTTGCCAAATATTCAGGATTTCTTCAACCGTAAAGGATTAATTTCAGATCAAGGAATTAAAAAGAAAGCTTTTTATGTGATGAAAGATTGGTACAAGCAAAAAGAAGAAGAGTATAAGTAAGTAAAGCAAGTAGAAAACCTCCAAAGTCATTTTGATTTTGGAGTTTTTTTTATGTTTTTTCCTTAATTTTATTTGAAAAAACAGAAGACTTTTAATGGAACTAGAAATTGTCATAAGATTGCTTTTAGCAGCATTTTGGGGAGCTTTAATTGGTGCCGAAAGAGAATATAGCGGAAAAGCGGCAGGTCTTCGCACCACAATAATGATTTCAGTCGGAGCTTGTTTCTTCACTTTTATGTCCGAATGGATTGGCGGAGCAGGAAATCCAGATAGAATAGCTTCTAATATTGTAACTGGTTTAGGATTTCTTTGTGCAGGAGTTATTTTTAGATCCGATAGCCATGTTACCGGTATTACAACAGCAGCAACAATCTGGTCGGTTGCAGCTGTAAGCATGGGAGTGGGAGCAGGTTATTATTTTGCATCGGCTTGCGCGGCCTTAATGATTCTTTCTATTCTTACGGTGCTTACATTTCTTCAGGATAAAATTGACCTCATCAACGAACATAAAACGCTTCGAATAACTTTTAAACGTTCAGACAATGGTCTCGAAAAATGCAAAGAACTTTTTTCTGCTAGTGGCGTAAAATCAAAACTGATTACGCAGCGCCGTAATTTAGATCATGTAGTTTTAGAATGGCAGATACACGGACCTAAAAAAAATATAGAATCTTTGTACGTAGCACTTTTGCAAGAATCTGTTTTTGAAGAATTAGTATTATAACAGCAAAAAATATGAATTTTAGTTTACAACCCATTTTAGAAAATGATCTTTGCATTTTGTCTCCTTTAGAAGAAAACGATTTTGAAGCATTATACAAAGTAGCTTCCGATCCTAAAATTTGGGAACAGCATCCAAATAAAGACCGATGGAAAAAAGAAGTTTTCGAAAACTTTTTTGAAGGAGCCATGAAAAGTAAAGGCGCCTTTAAAATTATAAGTAAAGAAACAGGAGCATTTATCGGAAGTACACGATTTTACGATTTCAATCCAGAAGATGATAGTATTTTTATCGGCTATACTTTTTATGCGGTTTCATGCTGGGGAAAAGGCGTGAACCAAAGTGTAAAAAAGACCATGCTGGATTATCTTTTTCAATATGTTTCGAATGTGAAATTTCATATTGGTTCAGAAAATATTCGATCACAAATTGCAATTTCGAGAGTAGGAGCCAAAAAAGCCGCTGAAGAAGAAGTGGCTTACTTCGGAGAAAAGCCAAAATTGAATTTTGTGTATCAAATAAATAAAGAAGAGTGGAAAAGACAAAAGCCTTAAACATTTCGTTTAAGGCTTTTGTCTTTATAAAATGATTTTCTATTTCACCAAATAATCAACCTGATCGGCTTCGCAAAGTCTGAAATAGCCAAAAGCAAAATTATTGGCATCAGAAGTGTTTACAATGTTTCCTCTAATGTTTCCTGGAGGAACAAGAAACGGATTTGCGCTTGAAGCTTCCAAGATTAATTTCCAGTAGTTGTAGAAATTTTTAGAGACGCCTCTGTGCGTTATTTTGACAGTGTTTCCAGATTTCATGTCTTCATGAGAATATCTGGTACTGATTTCGTTTCCATTGAAAAATTCGTCATTGGTAATTTCGTATTCCGGATAAATCAAGAATTCACTTTGGTAATCGGTTACGTAAAAATTAACTTGATCTGCTGGGTCATTGTAGTAGAATGTCAATTCAATAACATCTTCTCCACCAAAATCAGGAACTATTTTTTGTTCAATTTTATTGATTGGAGTGGCAGAACTCAGTTTTTCAACCGCAGTATAACTTTGTCCCTCGGCAGTAATAAATAACTTGTATTCCATGTCAACTACAGGGAGAAAATTGGTGCATTTATAAACTCCTGCTTCGGTTTCATTAAAGGTAAAAACATCTCCGTTACTGTTTTCAACTCGTACTTGCGCGCCTGAAACTTTTGGAGTTGTACCGCTGTAATAAGGAGCAGTTTTACTAATTTTTATGGTTTGTTCCTTTCCGTCAGTTCCTTTTTTCCAGATAATTTCGGCATCGATAACCAACTTGGTTTCGCCAGTTTCCAGATCCAGATTGACCACATCTTCGCATGACGCAAAAGAAAAAACAAAAAGAAGACTTATTAATGCCAGTGCTCTATTCATTATCGTATATTTTTTCAATTTATTCATAGCATTAAAATTTAAAATTATAAGAAACCCCAGGAACAATTCCGAAAATAGATAGTCTTCTGGTTTCATTTGCACCTGTATCTTCATTGGTTGTAAAGCTCATAGAAGTCGCATTTTTTCTGTTGTAAATGTTGTAAAGGCTAAATACCCAATAGCTTTGCCATCCTTTCTTTTTGTCTGGTTTTGGCGTGTACGTTGCCGCCACATCTAAGTGGTGGAAAAGTGGCAAACGGTTTTCGTTTCGCAAAGAATAATTTGGCACATGAATGCCTCCCATTTCATAATAGCCATTTGCGTACGTTACCGGCTGACCAGATTGTAAAGTAAAATTACCATTAAAAGACCATTTCGGATTCAGTTCATAACTTCCTACAATGCTTAGATTATGTAATTTGTCATAACCAGATAAATACCAGTCGCCGTTTGCAATTCCGGGTTCTTCGGGAGTTCTTCCAGGAGTTTTTTGTTCAGCACGAGATAAAGTATACGAAATCCATCCTGTAAAAACACCAGTGTTTTTTCTGAATAACAATTCCATTCCGTAAGATCTGGCTTTTCCGTTTAAAATAACCTGCTCAATATTGTTGTTAGCCAAAACATCAGCGCCGTCAATATAGTCAATACGATTTTGAACATTTTTATAAAATAATTCGGTTTCTAAAGAGTAATCTCCATCTCTGAAATTTCTAAAATACCCCATAGCATACTGATCCAAAAGCTGAGGTTTTGTAAAAGGTCCGCTTGGTGTCCAGATGCTCATTGGCAGAGGAGACTGAGTGTTTGATAAAATATGAATGTACTGCGCCATTCTGTTGTAACTTGCTTTTATAGAAGTTTCATCGTTAAAGGCATAAGACAAGGCAGCTCGAGGTTCAAAATTATTAAACTTGCTGATGGTTTTTCCTTTTCCGTACAAAATGCTTCCGTTGGGCGTTCCTTCTTCATAAATTTTGTATAACGGATTGTATACAACCGCTTGACCATTTTCGTAAGTGCTGATAGTTTCGTCTCCTAAACGATAAAACATGCTGTAGCGCAGTCCATAACGGAAATTCAGTTTTTCAGTAATCTGATTTTCAAAATCAACAAAAGCAGAAGCTTCTAGAGCATATTTTTTGTCCAGCTGCATATAATTAAACTGCGAATCTGGAGAAGTCGGTTTTACAACTCCTGGGTTGAAATTGTAATACAAACCATCAATTCCGTAATTGATTTTAAATTTCTCTGATTGCTGGAAATTCCAGTTGTATTTCAATCCATAACTCGCAATGTTGCTATCCCATTTAAAACTTTCAATCGGGATTTCCAGATTAAATCTATAATCACTGTAGAAAGTAGATAAATTGCTGTTTACGCGGTCAGAAAATTTATGTTTCCAGCTCAAAATACCCATTGTGCTTCCGTAAGTGCTGGCAAAACGATCATTAATATCAAATATATCATTTCCAAAATAACCAGAAAAAGACAATGAATTCTTGGCATTAAAACGATAATTTAATTTAGCGTTCAAATCATAAAACATGGCAGAGTTGTTATTATCTGCCAGTTTCATGAACAAATGCGCGTACGAGGCACGTCCGGAAAGGATGAACGAACCTTTTTCTTTTTGCAACGGACCTTGAACTAAAAGTCGGCTTGAGATAATTCCGATCCCTCCGTTTACTTTATATTCTTCAAAATCTCCCGTTTGTTGCGTAACATCTAAAACAGAGGAAACACGTCCTCCAAATTTTGACGGGATTCCTCCCTTATACAAATCTAAACCATTAACGATATCGGCATTAAAAATAGAAAAGAACCCAAACATGTGCGAATCGGCATAAACCGGAGCGCCATCCAAAAGAATCAGATTCTGATCGGCTGCACCACCGCGGACATTAAAACCCGAAGAAGCTTCTCCCGCATTGGTAACTCCCGGCAAAGTCAAAATTGATTTTAACGGATCAGGTTCTCCCATTGCAACAGGAATTTTTTTGATTTCCTGCATTGAAAGCTTATTCACACTCATTTGAGTGGTTTTAATATCAACCGCTTTATTGTTCATTACGATAACTTCTCCCAATTGCTGGCTGTCTGAATCTATATTGAAGTTCACTTTGGTATCGTCTGAAACAGAAACACGTTTTTCTTCATTTTTAAATCCAACATAGCTTACCTGTACAGTATAAGTTCCGTTTGGGACATCAATGCTGTATTTTCCATTAGCGTCTGTTACAACGCCAGTTTCCAGTTCTTTAATAAAAATATTGGCGCCAATAACAGGCTGTCTTTCGTCATCATAAATGTGGCCGGTCAGCTTGCTTTTTTTTTTGGCTGGTTTTGGAGTCTGAGATTTCTGCTTAACAAAAATATTGCTTCCAACTATAGAAAATTGTACAATCGAAGTTTGGTTCAATTCCGTAATAAGCTTGCTCATTTCGATATTCTTATACGTGTTTTTTTGAGTAAAATACTTTTTATTGGTATCTATCTGATCTGTAAAAGCAAATTTAAAATCGGTTTGACTTTCAATCTGTTTGAAGAATTCTTTTAAAGTTACATTTTGATCTACAGTTACGGTAACGCTCTGGGCAGACATACATAAACTGAATAAAAAAAAGCACGCTGAAATTATATGCTTCATGAAATTTTGTATTTTTGAATATTATTAAATGGAATAACCTCGTGTTATCCTGAAAATTAGGAGGATGTGTAGTTTCGCGGCTTACATCCTTTCTTGTTTTTTATTGAAAAGTGATCTGTTTTAAATCTTCATTTATTTCAAAGTTTAGGTTATACATTTCGGATAGTAATTGTACAATTGTTTTTAAATCTTCTCTTTTATTGATTCGGATAGTGATTTTCTGATCGAGATTCTCTTTCGGAATATTCACTTTGTAGCCATAGTTTTCTTCAATATAATGACTGATAACAGACAATTTTTCGTTATCAAAATCTATAAAACGGCTAAATTCTGATACTGAAGCAGTTTGGTTTCCGTATGTAAATTTTTCTCCCGGTTTCAAAATCCATTTTTGGCTTTGGCCTTTTACATTCATTTGAACGCTTCCTTCAAAAAGTTCAACGGTTACTTGTTTGTTTTCAGATTCTTTAACTGTAAAAGAAGTTCCTAAAACAGTAGTTGTGGTTTCGTCGCAAAAAACTTGAAAAGGATGCTGTTTGTCTTTTTTTACATTAAAATAAGCTTCGCCGTCAATTTCAATTTTTCTGTTTAAAGCAAAATTGTTCCCAAAAGAAATTTTAGAATTCGGACCCAATTCAACTTTTGAACTGTCTGGCAAGACTACATATTTTATGGCTGAGGTTGTGTTTTCAATTACATTTTCAGCAAGAACTATATTTGCAGCAGCAGAATTTTGGTTAAAATAAATTCCAGTTCCAATAAGCGCAAAAAGTAAAACCGAAGCTGCTGCATAAAGATGCCAAGGCTTAAATTTTCTTTTTTTCTCAGAAAATGTTTTAGCATGAAATTGTTCCCATGAAGCTTCTTTCTCGCTGTCGGAATGAGATAGGGGAGATTCTTCCCATAACTTTTTAAACTCCTCGTCAAATTTCTCCTTATCCATTTTTTCTAGATATTAAATAATTTGACAATGAAATCCCTGTTTATTAAAAACACCGTAAACCATTTCTTTAATATCACGGTTGGTTTTAATTTTAAGGATGTTTTCGCGTCCTTGGCGATCAAAATTTATGATACAGTCAGAAATGATAAACTGTAAATGAGCTACAAGTAAACTTGCATCCTTTTTTGATTTTACATTAGTTTTATACGCTTCGATATGCATTTTTAGTTCTTGTTTTTTAGTATAACAAACGAGAACTAAAAAGTTCCTAATGGTTTTCGATTTTTTTTCGAATAAATTTACTGGCGAGATAGATATGATTGGCAATGGTCTTTTCAGAAAGATCCGTTATTTCTGCAATCTCCTTATAGCTAAGGTTTTCCAGTTTGTGTAAAGTGAATATTTTTTGCTGCTGTTCTGGAAGCTGATTAATGAAATTTTGAAGTTTTTCTTGTCGTTCTTCAAAAATTCCAGAGTCAGTTTCTTCATCGAGCATCTCAACTTGAGAAGGATCAAGCTGTACTACTTTGTTTTCTCTGTTCACATGATTGATGATAATGTTTTTGCAGATAACAAATATTTGTTTGTCAAACAACACCTCTTCGTTAAGCAGTTCTCTTTTATTATATAATCTTATGAAAGTTTCCTGAACAAAGTCTTCAGGAGTAAATACGGAAGAATTGAATCGTTTGGCAATATTTATAAGTTTATCGTAATAGCTGAAGTAAACTTCTTTAAAAGCTGCTTCATTACCTTTTTTTAAACTTAAAATAATTTTTTTATTGTCCATAACGAAAATATCGCGACTAGCTTCCTAGTTCTAAACTCTTTGGCTTCAATATTATTGTATTCAGAAATTGAGTAATCTAAATCAGGAATGTAATAAGTTACAAAGAACCGTAATTTAATCCAAGATTTGACGCTTTTGTAGATTAAATGTTACAATTTATTTCAAATAAAACCCTTAACTGAAATGTCAAGGGTTCTATTTTTTTTGTTTTTTGATTCTATTAATCTAAAAATTAATGTTTAGCATCATTTGAATGTCTACTCTGTCATAAGAAGAAGAGATGCCTGTTATTTCTTTAAAACCTAATTTCTCATACAGTTTAATGGCAGGTTTTAGTTTAGTGTTACTTTCTAGATAAATTTTAGAAGCTCCTTTGTCTGTAGCCCATTTAATTGCCGATTGAGCCAGTAATAATCCGACACCTTTTCCTTGCGCTTTTGGACTTACAGCCATTTTTGCCAATTCGTAATCATACTCTTTTCCGTCACTTTTAATTAAAGCGCAAACACCCAAAACCTCATCGTTTAAAATGGCAGAAAAAATTTCTCCGCCTTTGTTTATTATATATTCTTCGGCATGATCTAACGCTTTCACATCATTTGGTTCAACTACAAAATAATTTGAAATCCATTCGATGTTTAAATCCTTAAAGCTTTTTTGATATTTAGGATTATAAGTTACGATTTCTACTTGTTCTTTATTTTTCATAATACATTAAATACTGTTTTATTACGCCTGTCTTAAAAAAGAAAATCCTTGAACATTTTATTCAAGGACATTTAATTTAAAGACTGTAAAGTTCTATTGTTGATTTTCTTTTTCAAAATCTGCAGCTGAGATCTGATCTAAGATATTGGTCTGATTTGGCGAAATGTAATTTTTGTTTTCAGTAACCTGTTCTTTCTTAAAAAGAAGGTCTAGTGCATTGTAAAGCTTTAATAAAACATCTTTGTCTTCTTTTTTAATATCTAAAGCAGAATTGAAATTAAAAACATAATTATTTGAATTGCGTACTTCTACTTTAATTGTTTTAGATGTGATTTTAAATTTTACTATGTCCATGTTCTGTGTAAATTACTTGTTGCAAGATACTAATTTAATAAAATCTGTACTTAAAGAAGGGTTAATTTAAATAAAAAACCCTTAAACATTTCTGTTTAAGGGTTTTACCTTTTTGTAGCGAGGACGGGAGTTGAACCCGTGACCTCAGGGTTATGAATCCTGCGCTCTAACCAACTGAGCTACCTCGCCTGGACTGCTATCATGAATTCCTGATTGCGGGTGCAAAGATAGAAATAATATTAAAGCATACAAGCATAAAATGAAGAAAAAAAAATATTTTTAAAAATGCATTGTTTTTGGACATATATTCTTATATTTCGAAAAAAATTAAAGTAGCACATGGAGTCAAAAATACGTTACGAAATAGAGTTTCCGATTAATTCTTCGCCACAACTATTGTATCAATATATATCAACGCCGTCAGGTTTACAAGAATGGTTTGCTGACAATGTTAATTCGAGAGGTGAATTTTTTACTTTTATCTGGAACGATTCACAGGAGAGAGCGCGTTTAGCTTCAAAAAAATCAGGAGAAAAAGTAAAATTCAAATGGGTTGATGACAGCAGTAAGGATACTGAGTATTTTTTCGAACTCCATATTTTAGTTGATGAATTAACTAAAGATGTATCGCTTATGGTAGTAGATTTTGCTGAAAAAGAAGAATTAGGAGAAGCTAAACAATTGTGGGAGAATCAAATCTCAGATCTAAAACATCTTATAGGATCTGTTTAGTAAAAGTCTATTTTATACCTTATATTTGCCCTGAACAAAATTCAGGGTTTTTTTATGATTAATTTTAACGGAAACATTGGGCAAGAAGATAATATACTAACTCTAAACCGTGCCTTTTTGTATGGTGACGGAATATTTGAAACGGTAAAAATTGTCAATGGAAAAATCTTGTTTCTTGAGGATCATTATTTTAGGCTAATGGCTTCTATGCGTGTGGTTAGAATGATGATTCCGATGGATTTTACAATGGAATATTTTGAAGAACAGATTCTTAATTTGGTAAACGAACAAGGAATTGCAGCTTCGGCACGTGCCAGAATTACTGTTTTTAGAAATGATGGCGGTTTATATCTTCCAAAAAGCAATGATATTTCATTCTTAATCAACGCCATTTCTCTTGGGAATAAGGCTTACACTATAAATACAAGCGAATACGAAGTAGATTTGTATAAGGACTTCTATGTGACAAAACAATTATTGTCGTCTCTTAAAACGACTAATAAAATGATTAACATTACGGGAAGTATTTACGCGAATGAAAATGACCTTGCCAATTGCATTTTGCTGAATGACAGCAAAAATGTTGTAGAGGCACTTCAAGGAAATATTTTTATGGTAACGGGTAAAAAGCTTATTACACCTCCAATTTCAGAAGGTGCATTAAACGGTATTATGCGTAAACAGATTTTAGCTCTAGCTAAAAAAATAGAAGGCATAGAGGTTTTAGAAGAAGTAATTTCACCTTTTGATCTTCAAAAAGCAGATGAATTATTTCTGACGAATGTAATCACGGGGATACAGCCGATAACTAAATATCGAAAAAAGGAGTTTACAGCAAATCTGGCTCATTTATTAGTGCAGCGATTAAATGAATCCATTTCTGAAAATTAATTCAGATATGGATTTTCGGGTGCATTAGACCAAATAAGATAATCGCCGCCAAGCTCGATAATCTGCTCTTTCCAAAAGTGAGTAGTAGATTTTCCGATAATTTTATTTTTATAATTATTATCAGCAATAATCCAAGAGTTTCCTTGCATCTCATTTTCAAGCTGATTTTCTTCCCAACCGGTGTAGCCTAAGAAAAAACGAATATTGTTTTTACTTATTGATCCGTTGTTTATTAGGTCTTTGGTGGACTCAAAATCTCCTCCCCAATAAATTCCATTTGAAATCTCAACACTATTTGGGATTAACTCAGGAATATTGTGAATAAAATAAAGGTTGTCTTGTTCTACAGGGCCTCCGTTATATATCTTAAAGTTAGCATCAATCTCGGGTATTAAGTCATTAATAGTATATTTTAATGGCTTATTAATTATAAAACCTATTGATCCTTCTTTGTTATGGTCTGCTAATAAAATTACCGATCTGTTAAAAGATAAATCTCCAATTATTGAAGGCTCGGCAATAAGCAAGTGTCCTTTTTTTAATTTTTCTGAAATCATACGGTTACAATTTTTATTAAATTTAATCATAAAAAAATTAAAATCACAAAAAAAATCGTTAAACCGCATAAAAAAACCTTCCAGATGGAAGGTTTTAATTATATTATAAGTTTAGAGAACTTTCTTACTTAGTTCACTGCACCTTCTAATTCAGCTCCTGCTTTGAATTTTACAACGTTTTTAGCTGCGATTTTGATAGTTTTTCCTGTTTGAGGGTTTCTACCATCTCTAGCAGCTCTTGAAGAAACTGACCATGATCCAAAACCTACTAATGAAACTCTTCCTCCTTTTTTCAAAGTAGTTCCTACATTACCTAAAAAAGACTCTAAAGCTAATTTCGCCGCAGCTTTTGTAATTCCTGCATCAGCAGCGATAGCATCGATTAATTCTGATTTGTTCATAATAATTAGTTATTAATTGTTGGTTAAAAAAAATTGTTAATACACAAATTTAGTAGGAAATCCGTTGCGTGCAAGTGTTTTCTTTATTTTTAGCAAAAATTGTTGATAACTTGCTTTTTTTGTTCATAAAGAGTGTTGTTTATCGATAAAAAACAGGTACAAACCCCTGTTTTACTGACCTTAATACACTTTTGCAGCATCCGAAAAACTCACTCCATTTAATAATTCTGAAGCGAGCATTCTCTTTTTTCCTGGAAATTGTAGACTTAATAACTGAATAAACCCATTTTTTATTGCAATCTTGATTTCTTTTTTACTGCTAATTAACTTTCCAATCTCATAAGAGTGTGATTCTGAGATTAGTTTACCTTCATAAATTTTAATGTTCAATTCTTCATTTTGGTCTTTCAAGAAGCACCAAGAAGCAGGATACGGACTTAAACCGCGAATTAAATTATTGATTTCTGCTCCAGATTTTGTCCAATCTATTTTACAGTTTTCTTTATTTAATTTATAAGCCGTTTTGATATCGTCGTTATCTTCTTGAATGGTTGTTACGACATTTCCATTTTCAATCACTTTCAAAGTGTCAATGACAGTTGTGCTTCCTAAATGCATCAAACGATCGTGTAATTGTCCTGCGGTTTCTTCTGGCTCAATATTAATTTCAGAATTTAAAATCATAGCGCCAGTATCAATTTTATCGTCAATAAAGAAAGTGGTAACTCCCGTTTTAGTTTCTCCGTTGATAATGGCCCAGTTAATTGGAGCCGCACCGCGATAATTAGGTAATAAAGAGGCATGAAGATTAAAAGTTCCTAAACTTGGCATTTCCCAAACCACTTTCGGAAGCATTCTAAAAGCAACTACGATTTGTAAATTGGCATTTAAAGCTTTTAATTCTGTTAAGAAATTTTCGTCTTTTAAGTTGGTTGGCTGTAGTAAAGTAAGGTTGTTAGCAAGCGCATATTCTTTTACAGCCGAATATTTTATTTTTTGTCCGCGCCCTGCTGGTTTATCTGCAGCCGTAATTACGCCCACAACTTCATAGTTATTTTTAATAATGGTGTCCAAAATGCCAACGGCAAATTCTGGCGTTCCCATAAATATAATTCTCAATTTCTCCATTATGATTTTAAAGTGTATTTATTATTCGCTTGTATAGTGATATGATTGTTTTCGAGCAATTCCTGAAGAACCGATAAAATATCTTTGGCATCCATTTTAATCTGGTTTTCAATTTCTCTCGAAGTCAGAGAAGCTGTTCTAAGCAAAGACAAAATCTTATCTGCAATCGAGTCAGCTTCTGTAATTTTCCCTTTTTGTGTAATGCAGTACGAACAAATGCCACAGTTTTCAGTTGTTTCTTCGCCGAAATAATCCAAAACCAATCTGTTTTTGCAAGTTTTGTTGTCTTTTATATAGTGAAGAACCGATAAAAGCTGTTCTTTTTTAACTTCGTTTTGTTTTTCTAAATATTTAGAAACCCTATTTATAGTAAGATCGTCTTCTCGGACTTCATTAAATAAAATAGTAGCATCGTTATTTTTAGATTTATATTCGATGATTTCCTTTTCTTTTAATTTTTCTAAAAGAGCAATAACTTGTTCCTCAGATCGATTTGATTTTTTAGCAATTAATCCCAGATTCAAATTAGATTTTACTTCATAAACTCCAGGATAAGTTCTTAAAATTGCCAAAATGATCTCTTCATCACTTGGGTTCAGGCTCATGTATCGAATCACTTCTTTAGATTCGATCAAAAACTGAATGCTGATTTTTTCTGAGAATTCCTGAGACATTGTAATAATTCCCTGCTGATTTAAAAACTGTAATGCATTGTATGTTTTAAGAGTAGGGAATTCATATTTGTTGCAGAAATGATTCAGTTTAAACGAAAAAGATTCATCTAAACCTTCGCCATAAGCAATCTGAAAGTAATTGCAGAGTTTGTTGTACATGGTTTTGAGAAACTTTTTGTCTGGAAGAATGCTCAAAAACTGCTGTTCTGTCTGGATAGAATCTGAATTGTTATAAAGCAAAATCGAAAAAGCTTTAGCGCCATTTCGACCTGCGCGTCCAGATTCCTGATAATAATTTTCTAAGTTTTCTGGAAGCTGTGTATGAATAACAGTCTTTACATTGTCTTTGTCGATTCCCATTCCGAAAGCATTTGTGGCTACGATAACCTGTGCCTGCTCCGACATCCACAACTGCATGTTTTTGTCTTTTTCTTTTGCCGAAAGTCCGCCATGATAATACGTTGCTGTAAAACCAAGTGACTGCAATTGCGAAGACATGTTCAAACAAGCTTTGCGATTTCGAACATATATAATAGAAGGTTGCGGATTTTTTTTAAGAATCTGTTCGGTACGGTATAATTTGTCTTCAACTTCAAAAACCATGTAAGCGATATTTTTTCGCTCAAACGACTGCTGAAAGTGATTCGGATTTTTTAATTCTAATTGGGTTCTAATATCTTCAATAACTCTCGGAGTTGCCGTAGCAGTCAAGGCTAAAAACGGAATTTTAGGAAAGTATTTTTTCAGTTCCGAAATTTTAAGATAGGCAGGCCTAAAATCGTGGCCCCATTGCGAAACACAATGTGCTTCATCAACAGCAATTAAATTGATAGGTAGATTTTTGATGCGCTCCAGAATCCAATCTGATTGTAGACGTTCTGGTGATAAATAGAGAAATTTATAGTTTCCGTATTGGCAATTATCCAAAAGATCAATTAATTCTTCGGTATGAATTCCGCCAGTAAGAGCAATTGCTTTAATATCTCTTTTCTGCAGATTCATCACCTGGTCTTTCATTAAAGCAATCAAAGGAGAAATAACAAGACAGATTCCTTCTTGCATCATCGCGGGGACCTGAAAACAAATCGATTTTCCTCCGCCTGTCGGAAGTACCGCAAAAGTATCCTGTCCTTCAAGAACAGAATCGATAATTTCTTTTTGCAACGGTCTAAAACTGTCGTGTTTCCAGTATTTTAGAAGAATATCCTGCGCTCCGAGCATTGCGTTTGTTTTAAAGTTAAAAATTTAGAAAACAGTTTCTAGTTTTGCAACTTTAAACCATGCCGCTAAATTTTGTCTAAGATATAAAGAATTCTGTTTTCAACTGTATCTTTAGGAACCTCAATCAGTTCGTAACCATATTTTTTATAGGTATCAACAAGATGCTCTTGAATTTTTACTGCCTGATCAAAATTTTCATAACGCTCAGAATCACTTTGGTAAATTTCTTCCCAAGGCGGTAAAATAAAAGTTTTAGAATATTTATAGTCTTCGCATGCCTTAACGAAACTTGCTGGATATTCATCGCCAATGTAATCCATATAAGCTACAACATCTGGAATTCCGCGGTCAATAAAAACCACATTATCAGGTTCTTCAAGAGCGTTTTTATATTGTTCAATACGACCTTTCAATAACATTTCGCTAAACAGAAGCGGCTGCTCTAAAAACAACTGTTCAATGCCTTCTTGTTGCGCTTTCATGGTAACCTGTCTAGAGATTTCTGGATAGCAGCAAAAGCCACGAGCTACCAATTCGTTAATAAGTGTTGATTTTCCAGTACCAGGTCCACCAAGCAGGACTATAATTTCTTTTTGCACTATTCTAAAAATAAAGGGCAAATTTACCTAAACTTATTCATAATTAAAAAGAATTTTTACTTGAAGCGAAAGATTTGGCATTTTTAGCTAGCATGGGTTCCTGCTGTCCGCTCCAATCTTTTGCTTTTTAAAGAAAAAAGCAAAAGGATTTCCTCTGCCATCAGGGCTAAATAGGAGAGATGGTTTTGTTTTTGGGATTGTTTTAAAAGAAGAAAGTTCCAGCGGGACGATATATTTATAGAAAGATTGTACATTATAAATCAAAAGCTCCAGCGGAGCGACACAATTTGGATAATTTACATGTCGCTCCGCTGGAGCTTTTGATATGCGGGAAATTTATTTTGCTATAAATATTTTGCTCCGCTGGAGCAGTTTTTATTTGAATTGCCGTTGGTTTTAACCAACGAGGTTATATGATTTTTTAAATCTCGGCTTTAACCAAATAAACTATTCACAAAATGAATACTTTCCTGAACTTTTCCCATTTTTAGAAGGAACAATCAAATGCGATTGGAACTTTTTGCCATTCAAAGCATCATTCACAAAATCCAAAACATACTTCTGTCCTTCATGGAAAAGATAACCCGAGAATTCATGTCCACCACCACAGAAAGTAATTAGTTCAATGTCTTTATGTAAATCTTTCATTTGGTTATATACTGCATAAGAACCAAAAAGAATCAGCCAGCCCGATGCATTTGTTGGACAAGAACGGTGCGAACCCGCAGCGTATGGAACGGTGTCGTCATTACTTCCATGCGCCAATAACATCGGAATCGCTTTTTCTTTCGTAATTAAATTAATGTCTTGAATAGCTCCAGAACCGCCTATGAAACCTTTGTATTTGAAGTTTTCAGGCAAATTGCTTTTGTATAAATTCATCAATTTATAATCCCAAAATGAAGCATGGAAACCAATTTCGGCTCCAGCACTAATTCCGGAAATAAAAATTTTTGAAGTATCAAGATTGTATTTGTCGGCATTCTGAATCATGAAAGCAGTTGCTTGCCACATGTCGCTTACGCCAATTTGTATCGCTTTTATTTTTTCGGTCAAAGTTCCTTTGCATCCAAAATCCTTTCCTTTCATATATAGGCTGTACGAAATACTCGCAACGGCATAGCCATTTTGTGCCATGAATAAACCAAAATCTTTTTCGCTTGTGCGTTCACCGCCTGAAAATCCGCCACCAAAAGCAAACATAATTAAAGGGATTTTCTCGCCTGCTTTTTTCTTTGGCAGATATAAATCTAAATCTAGTTTTAAAGTGTCGTTTTGGAAATAAGTCAGTGTTTTAACTTCTTGTGCTTCAATATTGTTGAATGTAAGAGCGATAAAAAGTAAAAGGAATTTTTTCATTGTAATGTGTTTTAATCTCGCAAAATTGCGAAGTCGCAAAGTTTTTTTTTGCCACGAATTTTCGCTAATTTTTATTTTTTGATTTGCCAAGTTAACTAAAATTGGTGAAATTGAATTTTAAGAATGAATAATTTGTGTTAATTAGTGTAATTTGTGGCAAAAAAACACCCTCATTTTTAGACTCAAAAAATCTAAAATCTAAAATCTGAAATCTGAAATCAAAAACGTATATTTGCGTTTATTTTTAATTACGAATGGAGAACGATAAAGAAAAAAATACAGCCGAATTTTACGAAAGATTAAAAGTTGAGCTTGATAACGCAAATACTTGGCCTGCAGAATACTTGTACAAATTTATTGTGCCTTCTGTAGCAGATAATGTTGAGCGTGTAGAAAAAGCTTTTGATAGAATGGGAGCTGTTATTAAAACAACGAAATCTAAAACAGGTAAATTTACCAGTGTTTCTGTTGATGTTACTATGCACAGCTCAGATGATGTGATCAGTAAATACAAAGAAGTTTCTACAATAGAAGGTATAGTTTCATTATAAACTTATGATCGAAAAATATAAAAGAGAAGCCGCAAAAGATGTTGTGTACAATTTGGAATATAATTCTGAAAGACAGCGTTTAATTATTCCGGAATATGGACGTCATTTGCAAAAATTGATTGATCAGGCTACTGCAATCGAAGATGATGAAACGCGCAATAAAGCCGCAAAATACATCATTCAGGTTATGGGAAGTCTGAATCCTCATTTGCGTGATGTGCCAGATTTTCAGCACAAACTTTGGGATCAGCTTTTTATCATGTCTGATTTTAAACTGAATGTTGAATCTCCATATCCGATTCCGTCAAGAGATGTTTTGCAGCTAAAACCAGAGATATTGCAATATCCACAAAATTTTCCGAAATACAGATTTTATGGCAATAATATCAAATACATGATTGAAGTTGCCAATAAATGGGAAGAAGGAGAGATGAAAAATGCGCTGGTAATGGTAATTGCCAATCATATGAAAAAATCTTTCTTGAGCTGGAACAAAGACACCGTAAAAGACGATGTGATTTTTGAGCATTTATATGAGTTATCTGGTGGTAAAATCAATTTATTGCACAGTACAGAAGAGCTGTTAAACACGACAGATTTAATGCGTACCAACAAACGCATGTCTAATAAAACAGCTTCTGGAACACAGCCAAAAATTCAGAATAACAAAAACAACAAAGGCGGTCAAAAAAAGAATTTTCAAAAAAACAATAATCAGAAGTAAAAAAAGGTGCTAAGAGGCAAGCTTCTAAGTTGCTAAGTTTTTTACTTTGACACTTTAAAAAAACAAACAAAAACAAAAATAAAAAAAGCTGCTAAGCTACTAAGTTGATGAGTTTTTTTACTTAGAATCTTAGAATCTTAGAAACTTTGAAAGAACCTAAAAAAAATCTATGGGAATTTTTAAAATCGAAGGAGGAACTCCTTTAAAAGGAGAAATCACTCCGCAAGGAGCAAAGAATGAGGCATTACAAATTTTATGTGCCGTGCTTCTAACAGGAGAGAAAGTAAAAATTAATAACATTCCTGATATTATAGACATCAATAAATTAATCACTTTGTTGGGGAATTTAGGGGTGAAAATTCAACGTAACGAACCAGGTTCAATTACTTTTCAAGCTGATGAAGTTAATGTTGGATACTTAGAAACTGAAGCTTTCAAGAAAGAAGGTGGAGCGCTTCGTGGTTCTATTATGATTGTTGGTCCGCTTTTGGCTCGTTTCGGAAAAGGATATATTCCAAAACCAGGAGGAGATAAAATTGGTCGCCGTAGATTAGATACACATTTTGAAGGTTTTATTAACCTTGGAGCAAAATTCAGATACAATAGAGAAGATCATTTTTACGGAGTAGAAACTCCTGAAGAAGGTCTAAAAGGAACAGATATGCTTCTTGATGAAGCTTCTGTAACTGGAACTGCAAACATTGTAATGGCTGCTGTTTTAGCAAAAGGAACAACTACAGTTTACAACGCTGCTTGTGAGCCTTATTTACAGCAATTGTGTAAAATGCTGAACTCTATGGGAGCTAAAATCACTGGAGTTGGTTCGAACTTATTGACTATTGAAGGTGTTGAAAGCCTTGGAGGATGCGAGCATACAATTCTTCCTGATATGATTGAAATTGGTTCTTGGATTGGTCTTGCAGCTATGACAAAAAGCGAAATCACAATCAAGAATGTTAGCTGGGAAAACTTAGGGTTGATTCCGAATACTTTTAGAAAACTTGGAATTACAGTTGAAAAACGCAATGATGATATTTATATTCCTGCTCACACAAATGGGTACGAAGTAAAAACAGATATCGACGGTTCTATCTTGACTATTGCCGATGCACCATGGCCAGGATTTACGCCTGACTTGTTAAGTATTGTTTTAGTTGTCGCAACTCAAGCAAAAGGAGATGTTTTAATTCACCAAAAAATGTTCGAAAGCCGTTTATTCTTCGTGGATAAATTGATCGATATGGGAGCAAAAATTATGTTGTGTGATCCGCACAGAGCTGTGGTTATGGGGCACAATTTCGAATCTCAATTGAAAGCAACCACAATGTCTTCTCCTGATATTCGTGCGGGAATTTCATTATTAATTGCGGCGCTTTCTGCAAAAGGAACAAGCACAATCCAAAATATCGAGCAAATCGACCGTGGATATGAGCGTATCGATGAGCGTTTAAGAGCAATCGGTGCAAAAATTGTGAGAGCTTAAAAAGTTTATAGCCACGAATTCACGAATTTTTATTTTCAATGATTATAAAAAAATAATTCGCGAATTCGTGGCGAAAAAAATAGTCTAAATGACAAACGAACAAAAAGCTGTTAAAGCTACTATTTTTAGTATAATAGGAAACACCTGCTTGGCCCTTATAAAAGGCTTAGCAGGTTTTTTTGGCAATTCTTATGCCCTAATTGCAGACGCTATTGAATCAACGACTGATATATTTGCGTCTTTTTTGGTTCTTTTTGGAATAAAATATTCAAATAAGCCTGCCGATGAAAATCATCCTTACGGGCATGGTCGTGCAGAACCTCTGATTACGTTTTTGGTTGTGGGTTTTTTAATTACTTCGGGAACTGTTATTGGTTACGAAAGTATTGCTAATATTGGCACTTCGCACGATTTACCTAAATCTTGGACTTTGTATATTTTAGGCGCCATTATTATTTGGAAGGAATACTCTTTCCGTTTGGTTATGAAACGAAGCCGACAAACCAATAGCACATCTTTAGCAGCCGACGCTTGGCACCATAGAAGCGATGCCATAACTTCTGTAGCGGCTTTTATCGGAATTTCGATTGCTTTAATTATGGGAAAAGGCTACGAATCTGCAGATGACTGGGCAGCACTTTTTGCAGCGTTTTTTATTCTTTATAATAGTTATAAAATATTCAGACCGGCGCTTGGCGAAATTATGGATGAGAATCTAAATGAAGATTTGGTTGAAGAAATCCGTGTTGTAGCACTTACAGTTCCCGGTATTTTAGGGACTGAAAAATGTTTTATCCGTAAAGCTGGAATGAAATACCACGTTGATCTGCATGCTATTGTTTCGGCAAAAATTTCGGTTAAAGAAGGGCACGATTTGGCACATAAACTGAAAGATACACTCAGAGAAAAAAATCCTGAATTAGGACATGTATTGATTCATGTTGAACCAGATGATTATCATTGAGAGGTTCAAAGTTGCAAAGTGACAAAGAAACAGAGCTGAAGTACTTTATGTATCCTTGACTTTGCTCAAACTGAGAAGTAGGCTAAAATTAAAACCCCCATTATTCTTAAGGAAGAATAATGGGGGTTTTAATTTTAGTTAAGAAAAAACTTTGTGCCTTTGTCACTTTGTGGCTTTGCATCTTAATCTAAAATATTCAAAATCTTCAAGCCAAAGACAACGCCGTTTTGCTGAATGCCACCTTGATAAGAATGCACATAATCGATTCGGAATAATTTGAATTTTCCAAAACCTAGATTGTCTAAACCAACAGTAAATTCAGAGTATGGTTTTCGGTCGGGAATAGCCAAAGCATGAAAACCAATATTCATTGTTGACTTTAAAAGATTTAACAACGGAATTTTATTCATGATGAAGCCAGTGTCATTATATTCAGTGTGCATTTCAAAATAACTATCGTTTGTGCTGTTCGCATAATATGGCATCATGTTAAAGACATTCAAATAGCGATCACTTGTTCCGATATGAGTCTGGTTTCCATTAAAATGTCTATAATCGATAAACGAAATATTCTCTGCATTAAAGAATTTACCACCTCTAAAATTGGTTCCTAAAAGACCTTTGTTTCCAAGCGACAAATCATATTGTACCGAAGCACCGATTCGTTCATATTCATATTTTTTTTCGCTTGCCGCGAATGCTTTTTCAAAAGCCAGATAAACTGTAGGATATTTATCGTTTTTAAAATTATATCTTCCGTCAGGTCTTGATATGTATTTATTTCCAAAGTTAATTCTAGTTGTTACAAGAGCTTTAAACAAATGATGTTGGTCAAAAGCTGGAGTTGTAAAATCGTTTGGCGCCAAAGGATTGTTCGAAGAATAAATATCATCTTTTTTAAAGAAAGAATAATCAGTTGTATTGAAAAGAGGTTTACGCTGTTCGTAACCTATTTTTCCCGTAAGATTTATTCCATTTGCAACATCTTGTCCGTAATTGATTTCAGCAAATTCCAAGTTGTACAGCTTCATATAATTGTCTTTAAAAAACAAAGAACTTATAGAATTGAGAAACTTACTAATAGGTTCAGCACTGTTAAACTGAGTAGTTTTTACCCCTCCAGAACCCCATATTGTGGCATAATTTATAGTATTGAAACGATGGCTGAATTGGCCAATTGCACGAAAGCGTTCATCAGAAAAGCCATAATTGAAAGTCGTGCTTATAGAAGTGTTTGTTCCTTTTTCTTCATCCCATTTTCTAAAAGAAAAGCCAGAATCCAAATTAAAACCCTGAACAGTATTGAAACTTAAAGAAGTAATGTTCAGCAAGCCTTTATAGTCAAAAGAATATTTTTTGAAAGTATTTTTATAATCATAACCCAATAAAATATCCCAAACCTTAAATTTATTGTTTTTGGCGTCAATGGAATCGGTGTATTTTTTTGATTTTCTAATAGTCTGCAGACTGTCTTTCTTGGCATAATCTGAGCTTTCTTCAATAGTTAACGGAATTGGGCGAATTTCATTCCAGAAAGCATCATTTTTTTTGTTGGCATTAAGGTCAAAAGCAACAATTTCGTTTCCGAAAGTTTTTTTGTCAAAAGAATCAGGAAATTCATAATTTGAATATACATAATTGAAGTTTCCAGAAAATTTCACACCAAAAATACCCGCATTAAAAGAAAGCGTCTGTGCATTCTTAGACCAAATTTTATTTTTGGTATTGTAGCTAAAACTCTGTTTTAAAGTCATGGTTTCTGTAAACTCGTTTTTCATTCGATACCCTTTGATATCAAGATCAATGGCATAAATCGCAAAACTGTCATCTACAATATAGATGTAGCCTTCAAAAACAGGTTCTTTATCTCGTTTTGGAGTAACTTTGATTTTATTAATTTGCTGGTTATTGTCGTCATAAAAAGTGCTTTCAAGCTTATATTTGTAATAATTGAAAGCATTGTCGGCAATAGGAGAGATGAGTTTTACATCAAAATCTAAAGTATTGTCGTAAAAATCATAAGTCGATAAAGCAGCCGTATTATAGCTATAACCGCGATTGTTTCCTGAAATTTTAGAAGCAATAATCTTTTCCTTGAGTTTGTTTGGTTTCTCAAAAGTCACCTTCGAAATCGTCTCAGATAAATACAAAATTCCTGTTCCAGTAGAATCGAGATTCGAAGCCATGTCATCGCCCAAATCAACTTTTTTGCCTAGAATTTTTTTAGGAAGATCTTTAACCTTAAACATTCCTTTTGAATAATAATCGGCTGTATAACGTCCGGTTTTATCTGAGTTTTCTTTTTTATGAGCTATTGCGCTTTTTATAATAGCGTTTGCAGGATTGTTTTTAGGATCAATGATTACTTCATTTAATGCAAAACTTTCTTCCTGAAGACTGACATCTATATTGACTATTCTTGTTGCGGCCAGAACAGTTATTTTTTTGGTTTTATAACCTAAATATTGAAATGTGATGATGTTTCCGCCAATTTCTTTTACGTTCAGCTGATATTTTCCCTGTTCATTTGTAGTGGTTCCAGCATAGGTGTTTTCTTCAAAAACGGATACAAAAGGAAGCGGATTTCCCTTGTCGTCTGTAACTGTTCCTCTTATTTGAGCAAAATTGGAAAGTGAAAAAAATAGAAAGGCAAATAAAGTATAGTTTCTCATGCAAATGTGGTATATCTTACAAAAATATAATAAGTTAAATCTGAGCTTATTAATAATTTGTTAAATTGATGAGAGACTGTATCATTCTGCGAGAAGTCAAAATTTTCCCTCAGAATGATAATTACATTATAAAAAAGATTGAATAGCCAATTCGTAACTTTTTAGTCCGAAGCCTAGAATAACACCTTTTGCATTTCCAGATAAATACGATTGATGTCTAAAGCTTTCGCGCGCATATGTATTTGAAATATGAACCTCAATGACTGGCGTGGTAACGGCTTTCATTGCATCGCCCAAACCGATGGAAGTGTGTGTGTACGCTCCAGCATTCAGAATAATGCCATCAAATGAAAAACCAACTTCTTGAATTTTACCAATCAATTCGCCTTCAATATTGCTTTGGTAATAAGAAAGTTCAATGTTTGGGAATTTTTGTTTCAACGTTTCAAAATAATCTTCAAAAGTTTGGCTTCCGTAAACTTCTGGTTCGCGTTTTCCTAAAAGATTCAAATTTGGTCCGTTGATAATGCAGATTTTCATAAGTTTTTTATTTTGAGATATTGACATTGCAATTGATTTTTGCAATTGTCATTGAACTTTGTAAAAATAAAAAAACCGCACTAATAAATAGAACGGTTTTTATAAAAGTATGTGATATTCTTTTAGAACATATATCCTGCTGAAAGTTGGAAAACAGAGTTTTTAAAATCAGCTTCTTCTGAAATTTCTGTTAAACCTATTCCATAACGTGCTTGAACAAAAAGACCTCCAACAACTTTTAATCCTAAACCAGCATTAAGAGAAAAATCAAATGTTTTTGGATCTGCAACATCAAATTCTTTTTTATTGCTAACAAGGAATGATGCTTGTGGACCAAGTTCTAAACTAAGAGATTTAGTCATGTAGAATTTTGCCATTACAGGAATAGCGATATAACCCATTTCGTTTTTAAAATCCTGTACAGCACTTTTGTATTCTGCTCCTTGTGTAGTATATAAAAGTTCTGGTTGAATTGAGAATTTTTCTAATAATTTAAGTTCTGCTACAAGACCTGCGTGGTAACTTGTAATACCTTCTTTGTCAACAGAAATTCCATCAAAATCAGAACCTCCAGTTTGGTTGGCAAAGTTAACCCCTGCTTTAACCCCGATTTGTACAAATTGTGCGTTTACTGCCGCTGATGTTGCAATGAACATTACAGCTGCTAAAATTATTTTCTTCATAAAAAGGTTTTTAAAAATTGGTATTTTAAAATGTTATTTAAAGTTCAAAACTACATATTTAGCATTTTATTGCATTATAATTTGGATTAAATAATTACTAAAATTCCCACTCAAATTGCTTTTTCTTATCTCATAAATGCCTTTTCTTCTTTCAATGCTTTGATTTTCAATTAGTCTATATCGATTTCATTTTTGTCTTATTTTAATACTTTTTAAACTTATTGCGGAGTTTATTTTGTAAGTCTAATCTTAGTTTTGTCGAATATTAATCAAATAATATTTTAAAAATCATGAAAAAAATTATTTTGGCTGCTATTGCAGTATTAGGCTTTACATTTGCTAATGCACAAACGGGAGGATTCGCAAAAGGAGATACATTTATTTCTGGAGCATTGAATGTGAGTTCTGAAAAAACAGGTGATGCTAAAAGTAGCGGTTTCACAATTGAGCCAAAAGTAGGCTATTTTGTTACTGAAAATATTGCGATTGGAGCAAAATTAGGATTTGGTTCAGATAAAGTAGGGGATGATAAAACAAATTCATTTACTGCTGGGGCTTTTGGAAGATACTATTTTACACCTGCTTCACAATTTTCAATCTACGGACAAGCGGGTCTAGATTTTACAAATTACAAACACAAGCCAGGAGATTTTAAATCAAATGAGATTGGAGCTAACCTTGGTTTAGGTTTGAGTTATTTCTTATCTAACCATTTTGCAATCGAAGCAACTTGGCTTGGTTTAGGATACAGCGTAAACAACAATGGAGGACATGGAGCTGAAAAAACTAATTCTTTTGGTTTTGGAACAGACTTAAGAGATGTAAGCTTCGGAGTTGTTTATAAATTCTAAGTTAAAGAAACAGTTAGTTAATTTTAAAAGGCCTTCCTTAATTTTAGGGAAGGCTTTTTTGTTGCTGGAGAATTCTAATTTTAACTTGAGTTAATCTAAAATTAACAATTAGCGTAATAGTTACTATTTTATTTGTTAAATTCCTAATGTAGAATTATGAAGAATATTTTTATATTTGACTCGATTAATTTAACCCAAAACAAATTAGAATGAAAAAAATTATCTTATCTGCCATTGCTATTATGGCTTTTGCATTCACAAATGCTCAGGAAACAAGATTTGGAATAAAAGGTGGTCTTAATATTACAACTTTTGCAGGCGGAAATTATTGGGATGCTAACTCTTTAGTAGGTTTTCAAGTAGGAGGTTTTGCTGAGATTAAAGTTATTGAAAGATTATCTATTCAGCCAGAGCTTTTGTTCTCTACTCAAGGTGCTAAATTGAAGTTTGCAGGCGATAAATTTGATACTAAATTAAATTATATTAATGTGCCTGTTTTAGCGAAGTTTTATATCACAAAACAATTTACTGCTGAGGCTGGACCACAATTAGGATTTTTAGTTTCTGCTAAAAGTGAAGGAAGAGATGTGAAAGATGGTTTCAAATCTGTTGATACAGGATTTAATTTCGGACTTGGATATAACTTTACTGATAACTTCTCAGTTGGTGCTCGTTATACAGTAGGTTTGTCTAATATTGCAGATAATGATGCAGATACTTGGGACGAATATTACGATAGTCCAAAAAACAGTGTTTTTGCTATAACTGCAGCTTATAAATTTAATTAAGAAATTAAAAATATTTGAAGAACCTTCCTTTTTTAAGGAAGGTTTTTTTATGCCAAAAAATTACTTACTTTGTGAGTATGAATTGGAGCAGATATATAAAAGATTATCAGTCGTATTTGAGGATAGAGAGAGGTTTGTCTAAAAATACGATCGAAAATTATGGTTTTGACATTGAACGTTTGTGTCTTTTTTTAGAAACCAATCAAATTGATGTTTCACCAATAAAAATTTCTGATGAAACATTACAGCAGTTTATTTATACAGTAGCTAAAGAAGTAAATCCGAGATCACAGGCGAGGATTATTTCTGGGCTTAAAAGTTTTTTTAATTATCTGGTTTTTGAAGATTATAGAAATGACAATCCTTTAGAATTAATTGAGGCGCCAAAAACAGGCCGAAAATTGCCTGATACTTTATCGCTTCAGGAAATTGATGCGCTGATCGAAACAATCGATTTAAGCACCAATGAAGGCGAGAGAAACCGCGCAATGCTCGAAACTTTGTATGGTTGCGGATTACGTGTTTCTGAATTGATTACGCTTAAAATTTCAGATCTTTTTTTTGATGAAGGTTTTATTAAAATCACGGGTAAAGGAAATAAAGAAAGATTTGTTCCAATTGGTCCTCTAACTCAAAAGTATATTGATATTTACAAAAATGCAGTCCGTTCAAATCTCAATATAAAAAAAGGTGCCGAAGACACTTTGTTCTTAAACAGACGTGGAAATCAGTTAACGCGTGCCATGGTTTTTACTATTATCAAAGATCTTGCTCAGAAAATGGGACTTAAAAAAAGTATTAGTCCGCATACCCTGAGACATTCTTTTGCGACTCATTTGCTTGAAAACGGCGCTGACTTGAGATCAATTCAATTGATGCTGGGTCACGAATCTATTACAACAACTGAAATCTATGTGCATTTGGATCGCAGTTTTTTAAAGGAAGTAATGCATAGCTTTCATCCTAGAAAGTAATTATTTTCATAATAGCCTATGTTTTTGTTGTGAAAATCCATATATTGTGTTAAAATATTGTTTTGATTAAAGTTAAAACGTTGACAGGTGAGTTTCGTTTTTTGCTTTTCGGAATAAGTTTGGATATCTTATTTACATAAAAAAGTATCATATGGTTTTTGATTTATATGGAAACGAAGATTGCTTAGAGGTAAATAATTTTTATAGAAAATTGTTGGCCGAAATGCCGGACTTGCTTTTTCAGTTTGTTATTGATGCTGATAATGATTACTCGTTTCCCCTTGTAAGCAAATCGGCAGACGAAATATTTGAACTTTCTGCTGCAGATTTTAATAATGATATAAAGCTTATAGTTTACGATCGAATTTTACCGCAGGATCGTGAACTTTTTTTTCAGTCTTTAGTCAAAGCCAGAAAGGAAATAAAACCTTGGGAAATAGAGTTTAGAGCTACTCTTCCTAAAAAAGGAATTCGCTGGTTTAAAATTGCTGCAAAAACAGAATCTGCGGCAAATGGAAATGTGATTTTCTATGGTCATGTTTCGGATATTACCGAATTGAAAGATAAAGAAGAAAAGCTAAGGATTTCGGAAGAGCGTTTTCAATTTGCCTTAGATGCTTCTACTGCCGGAATTTGGGATTGGGATATGGTCACCAATAGGGTTTTTTACTCTTCTCTGTCTCTTAAAATTTTAGAATTAGAATCGACTGATATTTTTGATGATCCAGAACGATGGGATAAAATTGTGCATCCAGATGATCTTCCAAAATATTATTCGGATATTCATGAACACTTTGATAATAAGATTCCGTTTTATGAAAATTATCATCGTGTAATGACTTCCAGCGGTAATTACAAATGGATTTTAGACCGCGGAAAAGTAATTGAACGCGATGAAAACGGAAGGCCTTTGCGAGTAATTGGGACGCATACTGATGTTTCGGCTCAGAAAGAAAAAGAGCTGGAGCTTATGAAAACCATGAAACTGTATAGTGATCAAAATAGCCGTTTATTGAACTTCTCGCATATTGTTTCTCATAATCTAAATACACAGGCTGGAAATATAAAATCGATTTTAGATCTTATTGATGCAGATGTTAGTAAACAGACCGTGACAGAAATGCTGCAATATTTACGCACCGTTTCTAATGATCTGAATGAAACTATTTCGAATCTTACCCAAATTGTAAAAACGCAGAGTAATATTAATATTGCGGTAGTGCCACTAAAACTTTGTGAATATATCGAGAAAACTATTTCAACGATTAAAGGGTATCATAAAGAACGAAAAGTTACGATCATCAATAACGTACCGAAGTATTTGACGGTAAATTTTAATCCGGCTTACATGGAAAGCGTTTTGTTGAATTTTACAACAAACGCAATTAAATATGCGCATCCAGATCGTGATCCTGTAATTACTTTTGATTTTGCTATTGAACCTGAAGGTTTTAAATCCCTTAAAATAACAGATAATGGTCTCGGAATCGATTTGAAAGTCTATGGTGATTTGCTGTTTGGTATGTATAAAACCTTTCATAAACATGAAGAAGCGCGAGGTATTGGATTATACATTACAAGAAATCAAATTGAAGCAATGAAAGGAACTGTTGAAGTAGAAAGTGAAGTAGGGGTTGGGACAAGCTTTAAAATCATTTTTAATGATATGTAAGCTTGCATAGAGTTAAATAAAATAAAGGCTGTCAACTGACAGCCTTTATTTTTTCTATATATTATTCTCCTAGATTATTTAGCAATGTTTACAGCTCTAGTTTCTCTAATAACTGTAACTTTTACCTGTCCAGGATAAGTCATTTCGGTTTGAATTTTTTGTGAAATTTCGAAAGATAAGTTTGCTGCGTTGTCATCAGAAACTTTTTCGCTTTCTACAATTACACGAAGCTCTCTACCAGCTTGGATCGCATAAGCATTTTTAACTCCACTGAATCCGTATGCCACGTCTTCAAGATCTTTTAGACGCTGGATGTAAGAGTCAAGAACCTGACGTCTAGCGCCTGGTCTAGCTCCAGAAATAGCATCGCAAACCTGAATAATTGGAGATAATAAAGACTTCATTTCGATCTCATCGTGGTGAGCTCCAATCGCGTTGCATACTTCTTCTTTCTCTCCGTATTTCTCAGCCCACTGCATACCTAAAAGTGCGTGTGGCAAATCACTCTCTGTATCAGGCACTTTTCCGATATCGTGTAATAAACCTGCTCTTTTTGCCAGTTTTACGTTTAGTCCTAATTCTGCAGCCATTATACCGCAAAGTTTAGAAACCTCTCTTGAGTGCTGTAATAAGTTTTGTCCGTAAGAAGAACGATATTTCATTCTACCTACAACTTTAATTAATTCTGGGTGTAAACCGTGAATTCCCAAGTCGATAACAGTACGTTTTCCAACTTCGATAATTTCGTCATCGATTTGTTTGGCAGTTTTAGCCACAACTTCTTCGATTCTTGCTGGGTGAATACGTCCGTCAGTTACTAATTTGTGTAAAGATAAACGAGCAATTTCTCTACGAACAGGATCAAAACAAGAAAGAATAATTGCTTCTGGCGTATCGTCAACAATGATTTCCACACCAGTTGCGGCTTCAAGTGCTCTAATGTTACGCCCTTCACGTCCAATAATTCTACCTTTAACATCATCAGATTCGATATTGAAAACAGATACACAGTTTTCAACTGCTTCTTCCGTTCCAACTCTTTGGATAGTATTAATGATGATTTTTTTAGCTTCTTGCTGCGCAGTCAATTTTGCCTCTTCAATAGTTTCTTGAATATGAGACATTGCTTTTGTTTTAGCTTCAGCTTTTAAGCCTTCTACCAATTGTTCTTTTGCTTCTTCAGCAGAAAGACCAGAGATTACTTCTAATTGCTGTAGCTGGCTTTTATGAAGTTTGTCAACTTCAGCCTGTTTTTTGTCTAAAAGCTCAATTTTATTGTTGTATTCAGCTGTTTTAGCTTCAAAATCTTCGTTTATTTTTTTAGCTTTAGAAAGTTCATTAGAAACTTGAGATTCTTTATCGCGAACGCGTTTTTCTACTTCAGCAACTTTTTTATCGCGCGCTAAAATAACTTGTTCGTGTTCTGATTTTAGTTCGATAAAACGCTCTTTGGCTTGAAGAATTTTATCTTTTTTGATATTTTCGGCTTCTAAATTAGCGTCTTTTAAGATAGAGGCCGCTTCTTTTTTAGCGTTTTTAATTAGGTTTGAAATATTACTTTTCTCGATAATTTTAGCTATTGCAAATCCTGCCGCAATACCTACAATACCAATAATGATCGTTATGATGTCCATGTTTGTTAGGGTTTATATATAAAAAAAGCCTACATTAATTGCTTGTATAAACTCGTAAAGACAAGTTTTGAGCTAACTCACTGTTCAAGTTTCCCAGCCAAAAGGAGGGCATACTATAGTAGCGACGATTTGCTCATTCTAAATTGTTAGTGTTGAGTTTACCAAATGTGAACTAATGTAGGCAGTATCTTAGTTTCTGTAAAGAACGTTTAATTTTCGAGATATTGATCTAAAAGCGTATTTAATCTTTTAATTCTTTCGATAGTTTCTTCTCCATCGATTGCATTATCAATCTGTTTTTGTTCTACCTGCGATGCAAATTGCAATGCACACATAGCTAGAACATCTTGTTTGTCACGAACCGCGTAATTTTCTTCGAACTGCTTAATCATGGCATCAATTTTTTTAGAAGCACTTCTAAGTCCTTCTTCTTGAGCGGGTTCAACCGTAAGTGGGTAAACGCGGTCGGCAATTGATATTTTAATTCTAAGCTTTCCGTCCATGTTATTAATCTGATAGTTGCGCTATGCAGTAATCGATTTCGCGAATTAATGAATTTATTTTAAGCTTTGTCTCTCTCTTGTTATTGTCGCTGCCGAGCAACGAATTGGCTATCTTAAGTGTTTCATTTTGCTTCTTCAAAGCTTCCATTTCCTCAGATTGTTTCTGGATAATTTGCGCAGCTTTGGCTAGTTCTAATCGTAATACTTGATTGTTTTGTTCAAAGGCTTTTGATTTCTCAAAAAGCTTTTCAACTTTATATTCAAGAGTATCAATTATTTCTGCAATTACACTCATTATACATCCTATTCATTACTTAATCCTACAAAGTTAATATTCCTTTTTATTAATGCAATTTTTTATCGATTTTTTTGCATTATTTTAGATAAATATATTGTAATTCAATCAATTGGGTTTTTGAAGCTTTTTTCTTGCTTTTATTGGCTTATTTTTGCTTATCTTAGCAAAAATGTTGTTTATGAGATTATATGTACTTGCCCTTTTAATTTGTAATTCTGTGTTTGCTCAAACACAATATCCTAAAGATTATTTCCGTCCCCCATTAGATATTCCAATGCAGCTTTCTGGCAATTTTGGAGAATTAAGACCTAATCACTTTCATGCGGGTTTTGATTTAAAAACCAACCAGAGAGAAGGTTTGACTGTACATGCGATCGCAGATGGCTATGTTTCGAGAATAAAAATTTCGACTTTTGGAAACGGAAAATGCATTTACATTACACATCCAAATGGATATACTTCTGTTTACGGGCATTTGCAAACGCCAACTGGGGCAATTTTAGATTATGTAAAAAAAACGCATTACAAAGAAAAAGCCTATGAGATTGAAATGTTTCCAAAGCCAGACGAGCTTCCCGTAAAAAAAGGAGATATAATTGGACTTTCTGGGAATACGGGTTCATCAGAAGGACCGCATCTTCATTTTGAAATCCGTGATACTAAGACAGAATTTGTTATCAATCCGATTTTCTTTGGCTTTGACCAAAATTTAAAAGACACCAAAAAGCCAACTTTGTCTAGTTTGTATGTTTATCCTTTGGATAATGCAACGGTAAATCAGTCAAAACAGCCACTGCTGGTAAGTATGGCACTTCAAAAAGACGGGACTTATTTAGCATCTAAAATTAAAGCAAACGGAAAAATTGGTTTCGGAATTAATGCCGTTGATACCGATGATGTGTCGCATAATAAAAATGGAGTTTTTAATGTTTCGACTTTTTTAAACGGAAATCAGAATTATAATTATCAGTTTAATACGTATTCTTTTGATGAAATGCGTTATATCAATGCTTTGATTGATTATTCTAGATATAAAAAATCGGGACAGCGAGTACAAAAACTTTTTATGAAAACGCCTTTTGCGTTAAGCATTATCAAAACAGATTCTCTTCGCGGTATTGTAAAAGCTGAACCTAATCTGACTTCAAATTATAAAATTGAAGTTTCGGATTATTTTGGAAATATGAATTCGGTTACAGTCCCAATTGAGTTTGATGCCACAACACCTCTTGTGGAAGCGGAGCCAATTAATGGGCAGTATTTTATCAAGTATAATAGAGATGCCAATTTTGAGAAAGATAATATGTCGGTTTTCTTTCCGGCTGGAACTTTTTATGATGACTTCAATATGAATTTTGATGTGAGAAATAACAAAATTTTTATTCATGACGATACCGTTCCGGCACATTCTAATTTTACGATTATCATAAAAGACGATACTTATCCAGAATCTTTACGAGATAAACTTTATATTGGTAAAGGAACAAGTTATAACGGAACAACCAGAAAAGGTGATGTTTTTACTGCGAAAGCAAAAATATTAGGAACTTACGGTTTAGTTCTCGATACGATTCCGCCAGTTGTTAAAATTGCAAAACCAATTGAAGGAAAATGGATTAGCGATCAAAAGAAAATTGATTTAACAATAAGCGATTCTTTGTCTGGAATAAAATCTTATAACGGATATTTGAACGGAAGTTGGGTTTTGTTTGAATACGAAAATAAAGCGAGAAGAATTACGCATACTTTTGATGATCAGTATTTGGCAGAAGGTGAAAACGTATTAAAAGTTGAAGTTGTTGATAATGTAGGAAATACTACTATCTTTGAAACTCGTTTTTTTAGAAGTCAACAAAAATAAAACCCAAAATCTTTGAGTCATAACAGGTTTACATTCGTTTTTCTTTTTTTCTTTTTCAGCTGCATTGCATTAGCTCAAAACGCTCGTATCAAAGGGCTTATTTTAGATAATGAAAAACATCCTATTACGGAGGTAAATGTTTCCTCACAAGATATTACAGTGCAGTCTGATTTAAATGGTTTTTATGAAATTGTAATTCCATCAAACAAAAAAGTCTCTTTGATTTTTACTCACGTTTCTTTAAAAATGATGAGTTTGACGGTGAATTTAAAAACAAATGAAGTATTTGTGTTTAATCCGATTATGAGTAATTCTGAAGAACAGATGGGAGAAGTTTTTGTTTCTTCTGGAAATAGAAAACGAGTTCAAGGAATAACTTCTGTTGATACTGAAACCATAAAAAAGATTCCGGGTGCCAATGCAGGAATCGAAAATATTCTAAAAACACTTCCTGGCGTTAATTCAAATAACGAATTAAGCACACAGTACATGGTTCGTGGCGGGAATTATGACGAAAATCTAGTGTATGTAAACGAAGTAGAAGTATATCGTCCGTTTTTAATTCGTTCAGGACAGCAGGAAGGATTGAGTTTTACGAATACAGATCTAGTTCAAAATGTCGAGTTTTCAGCAGGAGGATTTCAAGCGAAGTTTGGAGATAAATTGTCATCTGTTTTAGATATTACGTATCGCAAACCGACTCAGTTTGGCGCTGCTTTTGAAGCCAGTTTTTTAGGCGGAAGCGCTGCGGTCGATCTGGTTTCGAAGAATAAAAAATGGTCTGCTGTAACAGGAGTTCGTTATAGAAATAATAGTCTTTTGGTGAATAGTCAAGATACAGAGACGAATTATAAACCGACTTTTGCAGATATTCAAACCAATGTGAATTATGATATTTCTGAAAAATGGCAAATGAGCTTTTTAGGAAATATTTCTCAGAACAAATATTCGTATGAACCTTTGGTGCGCCAAACTAATTTTGGAACGGGAGATCAGCCAATGGCGCTTGCGGTTTATTATGACGGACAAGAAAAAGATCAATACGATACCTATTTTGGAGCTTTAAAAACGACTTATAAAGCATCGCCTACGCTTACGCTAAAATTAATTGGATCTTTATTTCATACCACAGAAAAAGAACATTTTGATATTTTGGCGCAATATCGTTTAGGCAATGTAAATGCTGAAGATCCAGAAAACACATCTGCAGTTGATTTTACACGCGGAATTGGTTCTCAATTAAACCACGCTCGAAATGATCTCGATGCTTTAATTGCAAATATTGAACTGAAAGGAACTAAAGATTGGAAAGAAAGCCAGTTGGAATTTGGTTTAAAATATACTAGAGAATCTATTCGTGATCGAGTAGTGGAGTGGGAAGTTATTGATTCGGCTGGATTTTCTATAAATCCGCCTTTGGTTATTCTTCTAAAAAATAATCAGCCGTATACGCCTTACACAGGACCGCTTTTGCCATATCAAAATATTCGAGCAACCAATTTTAATACTATAAATAGATTTTCCGGTTATGCACAATGGAATAAGCAGTCGGAATTAGGCTCAAGTCAGATTTGGTATCATTTGGGAGCGCGTTTTCAAGGTTGGAATGTTGCGGGAGCTTTAGAAGAAGGAAAAACACAGTTTGTGGTAAGTCCGCGTGCGCAATTTGCCATAAAGCCAGATTGGGATCGCGATATGGTTTTTAGAATTTCGGGCGGATTGTATCATCAGCCGCCGTTTTACAGAGAATTACGAGATTTAAATGGTGTTGTGAATCCGAATGTGAAAGCTCAAGAAGCAATTCATATAGTTTTAGGAAATGATTATAATTTTAGAATGTGGAATCGTCCTTTTAAATGGGTGACCGAACTGTATTATAAATCGCTTTCTGATGTAAATGTGTATTCAATTGACAATGTCCGAATTCGTTATGTTGCCAATAACAATGCAAAAGCGTATGCACAAGGTCTTGATTTTAGATTAAATGGAGAATTTGTTCCAGGAACAGAATCTTGGGTAAGTTTCGGATATATGAAAACGGAGGAGAATTATGAAAACAAAGGGTATATTGCCCGTCCGACAGATCAGCGTTTGAAATTTGCGATGCTGTTTCAGGATTATATGCCGAATATTCCAAGCGTGAAAGTGTATTTGAATTTGGTTTATAATACAGGTTTGCCTGGAGGTGCGCCAGCATATTCTGATCCGTATTTATATCAAAACCGATTGAATGATTACAGAAGAGCTGATATTGGTTTTGCAAAGGTTTTTGTAGACGCTAGTACGCAGAATGCAAAAAAAGGCTGGCTGAAAAACTTTAAAGAATTGGCTGTTGGACTGGAAATTTTCAATCTTTTCAATAATCAAAATGCTATTACCAATACTTGGGTTCGTGACGTGTATTCAAAAAATCAATATGCGATTCCAAATTATATGACTTCGAGGGTTTTTAACGTTAAGATAAATGCGAGGTTATGATAGAAAAACGTGAAAAGAGAAAAAAGATTTTTTACGTTCCAGGAATGATTTCTTTAGTCTTAATACCGCTGTTTTGTTTTTATCATTTTTTTAAAGTTGATGCTTTTATGGTTTATGGATCCTTAAATTTAATGGTTCCTGATAAAGAAGAATTTGAAAAATATAAAATCGCAGATTTAAGAAAGTATAAAAGGTTTAATTTTAATGATGTAAAATTAAAAGAACTTGACAAAATAAAAGAATTAAGATTTTTTGTTCGAGATATAGTCAAAAAGTATGACACTATAAATGGCGCTAAAATTCATTTTGGGTCAAAAACAGATTATGATACTTTTGTTAATGTAATTAATTTGGTAGCAGAAGAAAAAGTGCCAACTTGGGCTTTGTTTGGGAATGATATTTATGTATTAACAAGCCCAAAACCAAAACCAAATAAAAATAATTATCGTGTAATAACTTGTGGTTATTATGAAGCCAATAAAGATTTCTGGTTAAAAGAAGATAAGGAAAGAGAACGGGCTTATCATCTTTCTTTGTATAAAAAGAGCTGGCTTATTTTTCTAGGTTATCTAGGAATTGTTCTACTAAACATCTTTGCGCTAGTAAAATTCAATAAAAACAAAAATTACAATCAAAAATAGTATATTTGATAATCGTATATAATCATTGTAGATGAAAAAGTATTTTAAATATATCGCGCTAATACTTGTCGGAACAGTAATCAGCTGTCGAGAGGAAGTTCAAAAACCAAAAGTAAGTTATGGCGCTTCAAACAAAGTAAGTGTTACTAAAGCCGATACAACTCAAATTGAAATCGCCGATTTGCCAATTCAAATGGAAGGAACAAGTTATTTAATTCATCCAGTTGGAGATTTAAGGGTTTTTGAAAGAGGATCTAAAGCTAGATATGGTTCTTCGAGTGTAAATGATGTGAGTTTTACAATTTCTAATTTAGGCGAATATGAAATTACAGGATACCTTCAGAATTTAAAATTCCAAAAAGTAGATTCAGATTCTATCCGACCATTATCAGATAAACCGGTTTTGATTTTAACAGCTACGTATTTGAAAACGGTTGCAGATAGAACTCATAATAATGTGATGGTTTACACCCTGACAGATTCAGATACCAATAAAGATGGTAAAATAGATACTAGTGATATTAAAACTTTATATTTAAGTGACATCAGCGGAGAAAATTTTACGAAAGTTTCTGCTGACCTTCAAGAACTGGTAGATTGGAGCTTAATTGAATCTAAAAACCGTTTGTATTTTAGAACTATCGAAGATACCAACCAAAACGGCCAGTTTGATAAAAATGATGTTCTTCACTATAATTATATAGATTTGGCTTCTAAAAAATGGGAGGTGAAGAGTTATAAGCCGATATAACTTTTTAAAATTTTAAAATGTATTCTGAAGATGAATTAAAAGAACAGGAGAAGGAATTTAGTACTGTTTTGACTTATGTTTTTATGCCCATATTCATTCTTACTGTTATTGGAGCATATTTCGTGGGTAATTCAAAGGGATATATAGAAAAGGAATATAAAGAAGCTAATGAATATAGTTTTTCAGGAGTAGTTTATGAAAAGGAAATAGAAGGTGGAGAGGGATATCGTTTTCCTCATTATTTATTTTTGAATTCAGGAATTAGATGGCAAGTGAGTAGTGAACTATATGATAAAATAGAGATTGGTGATTCTGTGGTGAAAAAGTCTAAATCTGATTCTGTTTATTATTATAAAAAAGGAAGACAAATCATCATTGAAGATCAAAATTTGTATCTTAGAAATAGGTATTTAGAAAAACTCAAAGAAAAATAAATTAGACTAATATATTTAATCTTTTCAAATTCTTTTAATCTGTGGCAAGAAAAAAAACTTAGAATCATAGCGTCTCAGTATCTTAGCAACTTCAAATTAATATATCACTTTCCAAGTCTGATTTTTCAATTTCGAAACCAAAACCTAAGCGTTCTACCAGTTCTATTACTAATTTTTTGTACCAATTTTCAGATTTTGGATGAATGTATATCTTTTCGATCAATTGATTGATGTCAACATTGATTTTTAATCCGTCATTTAATTTGATGCCGCTTTTTGAAGTGTCACTTAGAATTCGTACTTCTCTTTCGTATTGGAAACTTTTTCTTTTAAATAAGAATGGAAAGAACAAATCATCAAACGGAATGTATTCTTTTTTATAATCAATGTAATTTACTTCACCAATAAACTGATCATAATTGTTTTCTGGTTTTACAGCTTTCTGCAGTCTTCTTATGGTGGACTGAATGGCTAAGCCTTCATTGTTTTTGGTGAAAATCTGCCACATGGCAAATGATTCGTATTCGTTAATATGCCAACTGCTAATCGCTACTTTTTCGCGATGCGTTTTATAGTAATTTAAAAATTCAGGATTATCTACTGCAAGTTTTTTAATCTCTTCGTAAGTAGGTTCGCTGAAAGTTCCTTCATATTGATCTTCAAACTTGTCTGAACGTGACATGAAAAGTTTCTTTGAAAGCAATAAATCAAGAAATTTGGATAGGTCTAGATATTTCCAAACAATAGTATCGGGATCGTCAGGAAGTTTTATGTTGGGGTTGTTAAGATACATTTTCTGAAAGAATTAAATTTCAATCTTTAACTATCCTAAAGTTATAAAAATAAACACAGATTAAAGAAATTAAACTGAGTTTTAATATTTCCTTAATCTGTGTTAGATTATTTTTATGTGAAAAACTTACGATTCGAAAGACTGCATTGTTACCAGCTTATTGTAAGTTCCATTTTTTGCAATTAATTCATCGTGAGTTCCTTGTTCAACGATTTTTCCTTTTTGCATTACCACTATCACATCTGCTTTTTGAATTGTAGAAAGACGGTGTGCAATTACGATCGATGTTCTGTTTTGCATCATGTTTTCCAGTGCAACCTGAACAAATTTTTCGCTTTCTGTATCCAATGCAGATGTTGCTTCGTCCAAAATCATAATAGGTGGATTTTTTAATACAGCACGAGCAATAGACAAACGTTGTTTTTGACCTCCTGAAAGTTTGTTTCCGCTGTCTCCAATATTGGTGTAAATGCCTTTTGGAAGATCTTTAACGAACTCATAAGCATTTGCGATTTTTAGAGCTTCGATAATTTCATCATCAGTAGCGTCTAATTTTCCTAAAGAAATATTGGCTTTTATCGTATCATTAAACAAAATGCTATCTTGCGTTACCAATCCCATCAAACTTCTCAGTGAGTGAAGATTCATGTCTTTAATGTTGATTCCGTCTATAGCTATAGAACCTTCGTTTACATCATAAAAACGAGTCAATAAATTTGCAATAGTACTTTTCCCGCTTCCAGATTGTCCAACAAGCGCAACAGTTTGGCCTTTTTTAATTTCAAGAGAAAAGTCTTTTAAAACATTTTCATTTTCATATTTAAAGTTGATATTCTGAACGCTGATGTTGTTGTCAAACGTTGTTTTTTCGATTGCATTTTCTTTAGAAACAATAGTATTTTCTTGGTCTAAAACTTCAAGAACACGTTCTGCAGCTGCATTTCCTCTTTTTACTCCGTATGACGCTTTAGAAATTGCTTTTGCAGGAGTAAGAATGTTATAAGCAAGTCCCATGTAAGCGATAAACGAAGGACCGCTTAGAGTTTTGTCAATCAAGACCATTTGTCCTCCATACCATAATAAAATAGCAATAACAGTAATTCCCATAAATTCACTAGCAGGAGAAGCTAAGTTCTGACGGTTTCCTATTTTATTTGATAAATTAAAAAAGCGCTGAGTTGAATTTTGAAAAACGGTATTGAAATAGTTTTCAGCATTATATCCTTTTACAACTTTTAATCCGCCAATAGTTTCTTCAATTGTAGATAAGAAAGTACCTTGCTCTTCTTGCGCTTTTGTGGATTGCTTTTTCAATTGTTTTCCGATTAAAGAAATTATGTAACCAGAAATCGGAATAAAAATGAATACAAATAAGGTTAACTTGGTGCTGATGATCAGCATTGTAGTGATGGTGAAAATGATAGTTAAAGGTTCTTTTACTATAAGCTCTAATATGGCTAGAAAAGAGTTTTGTACCTCGTTTACGTCAGCTGAAATTCTTGAAATGACATCTCCTTTTCTTTTTTCAGAGTAAAATGCCAAAGGAAGTTCCAGTGTTTTTTTGTACATAGCATTTCGCATGTCTTGTAAAACTCCATTTCGTAAAAAAGTGATAAAAAACATAGCTAAATAATCGGCTAAGTTTTTTAATAAGAAGATCGAAATTATAATTGTCACCATTATGGCTAAAATATAACCTGGGTCATGATTGCCTTTTGTTGTAGTGATGTAGTAGCTTAAATAGTCTTCACCATATTGCTGCAATTTTAAAATACCTTCATAAACCGGTTTTTCGTATCTAGCTTTTGTCTGGTCAAATAAAACCTGAAGCATCGGAATTAAAGCCACAAAAGAAAGTGTGCTGAAAAGCGCATACAAAATATTGAAAAAGATATTTAAGAACGCATACTTCTTATATGGGTATATAAAAGGAACTATTTTTTTGAAATTACTCATTTATTTTTGGATGTTATTTTTTTTCTGCTTGGTTATGCTTGCTTGAGTTTTAGCATTGTGTTTTTGTTGCAATAATTCGAGTTGTCGAATTTTTACTGCACAAAATTAATCCAATTGGATTGTTTTCAATTTCTTTTAGGTTTTTTTTATAAAAAAAACTCTGATTTTGCATCTTTAAGAAATGCAAATCAGAGTTTTAAATATTGGACTCCTTGTTTTTAAGACTATTTGCAAATGGCAATATTTTCAAAAAAAGGATTTATTTAATTCAACTGCATATCTGCAATAATGTTTTGAATCTTTTGATCTAAGAAACTTTCTGCTTCATCAAAATCAGAAACCGATTCGATTTCAGCATTCACACTAATGTAGAATTTAATTTTAGGTTCAGTTCCGCTTGGTCTTGCGCAAATTTTAGAGCCATCCTCAGTATAATAAATCAATACATTCGATTTCGGAATATCCATTATTGATTCTGAGCCGTCTAATAAATTTAAAGCGATAGACGATTGATAATCTTCAACCATAATAACTCTTTGTCCGTTAATTTCTTTCAAAGGATTTTCACGTAAATCAATCATCATTTGATTGATTTCCTGTAAGCCTTCCATTCCTTTTTTGGTTAAAGAAACTAAGAATTCTTTATAAAAACCATTTTCAACATAAAGCTGTAAAAGTTCTTTATAAACAGAGCTTCCCGCAGCTTTTGCCTGAGCGGCAACTTCGCATATCAATAAAGTAGCGGCAACTGCATCTTTATCTCTAACAGCATCGCCAACCATAAATCCGAAACTTTCTTCACCACCTCCGATAAATTCAAGTTCAGGAAAATCTTTGATCATTTTTGCGATCCATTTAAATCCAGTCAAGCCAACTTTACACTCAACGCCATAACTTGTTGCCAATTCCATCATCATTGGAGTTGAAACGATTGTTGAGCCAACGAATTGTTTTCCGTTAAGTTTACCTGCTTTTTTCCATTGTTTCAATAAGAAAGAAGTCATCAAAACCATCGTTTGGTTTCCGTTTAATAAAATCATTTTGCCGTCATTGTTACGAACAGCAACTCCTAAACGGTCGCAGTCAGGATCTGTTCCCACTACAATGTCAGAATTTGTTTTATCTGCTAGAGCCAAAGCCATAGTTAAAGCTTCAGGTTCTTCTGGGTTTGGAGATTTTACCGTTGGGAAATCTCCATCTGGAATAGCTTGTTCCGGAACGATATGAACATTCTTGTATCCAGCTTGCGATAAAACGTCTGGAATTGATTTTATAGAAGTTCCGTGCAATGAAGTAAACACAATATGAAGATTGTCTTTGGCTTCAGCCGGAGTATTAAAACTTGCGTTTTCGATAGATGATTTTATAAATGCTTTGTCTATTTCGGTATCAATGTACTGAATCAAACTTTCGTTTGCGTTAAATTTGATTTTGTCATAACCTAAGCTTTCAATCACATTTACAATTTCTTTGTCCTGAGGAGGAACAATTTGCCCTCCATCTTGCCAATATACTTTATATCCGTTGTATTCTGGTGGATTGTGAGAAGCTGTTAAGACAATTCCGCATTGGCATTTTAAATATTTAAGAGCAAAAGATAATTCTGGAGTTGGTCTCAAATCAGAAAACAAATAAACCTGAATTCCGTTTGCCGAGAAAACATCAGCTACCACTTTTGCCAACGTATTGCTGTTATGACGGCAATCGTAAGCAATAACTACTTTTAAAGGTTCGTTTGGAAAAACTTTATGCAGATAATCAGATAATCCCTGAGTATTTTTTCCAAGTGTATATTTGTTGATTCTGTTATTTCCAATACCCATTACACCGCGCATTCCTCCAGTTCCAAACTCTAGGTTTTTGTAAAAACTCTCTTCAAGTTCTTTTGGTGAAGTGGTCATTAATTCCTTAACTGCAGCCTGAGTTTCTTGATCGAATGTTGGCGTCAGCCATTCGTTTACAGCATTTAATATATTTGGTGCTATATTCATTATATGATTTCGTTTTTATGTTTGTTTAAAAATAGTTTGTTATTGAGAGTTTAAGGTGCTTTATGAAATATTTTTATATCTTAATTAAACATTGATTTAAAAATATAACTTATAAAGAGCTTTTTTAAAAATTAACCTCTCGTGCTACTTTATATCTTGCCTCGTTATTTTTTGTTCTTAAAATAATTTCGCCTAAGAATCCGGCTAAAAATAACTGAGTTCCCAAAATCATGGTCGTTAAAGCAATGTAAAACCAAGGATTGTTTGTAACCAAGCTATATTTCATTCCAGTATACATATGGTACAGTTTAGAAATTCCAATGTATCCAGCGGCTAAAAATCCGATAATAAACATTAAAGAGCCTATTGCGCCAAATAAGTGCATGGGTCTTTTTCCGAATCTAGATAAAAACCAAATGGTAATCAAATCTAGGAATCCGTTTATAAAACGTTCCATTCCAAATTTAGTTTCACCATACTTTCTAGCTTGGTGAATTACCACTTTTTCGCCAATTTTTCCGAATCCGGCATTTTTAGCCAAAACAGGAATGTAGCGGTGCATTTCGCCAGAAACTTCAATGTTTTTTACCACAACATTTTTATAAGCTTTCAATCCGCAATTAAAATCATTCAGATCAACGCCAGAAGTTTTTCTAGCGGCCCAGTTGAATAATTTTGACGGAAGATTTTTTGCCACAACAGAATCGTAACGTTTCTTTTTCCAACCTGAAACCAAATCGTATTTCTGATTCACAATCATTTCGTACAATTCAGGAATTTCATCTGGACTATCTTGCAAGTCAGCATCCATTGTAATAATAACATCGCCTTTTGCTTTTGCAAAACCAGCATGTAAAGCCTGAGATTTTCCGAAGTTTTTCATAAAACGAATTCCTTTTACATTAGGATTTTCGTTAGAGAAACCTTCAATAATCTGCCAAGAATTATCTGTACTACCATCATCTACAAAAATGATTTCATAAGAGTAATTGTTAGACTGCATCACTTTAATGATCCAAGTGTAGAGTTCTTTAAGTGATTCCTCCTCGTTTAGAAGCGGTATAAGTATAGATAAATTCATTTATATTTTTATTCTTGTGTAGATTTGCTTTTAAAAAATGCTGCGAAAATTAATCCGAAAATTGCGCTTATAACCATAGCAAAAACAGATCCTTTTAATAATTCAAAAGTAGAATACGGATTGCTTTCTTTCATTTTAGCAACAGCTTCATTAATTGCTGAAGCTGGCGTGCCAAATTTCTGCATCATACCAATAGTATATTTGATCATAATTTCGCTCAAAGTGTCTTTTGCGCCTGGATCAATTACATTAAATAATACGATGTTGAAAGTTGTTGATATTAAAATACCAATTACTGCAGCTATAAAATAAGTAGTAAAAGCATCTTTAAAAGGAAAAACACCGTTTAAATCTTTCTTAGTTTTAGAAAGTAAAATGATACTAATTGTAAGGCTTATTACGATTCCTAGTATTCCCATCCACCAAGCTGTAAACAGATTTAAATCAATAGCATAGATTGTAGCTGTAACCAAAGCAGATGCAATTCCGATCATTACACCATACGTAACTCCATTCTTTTTTATAACTTCATTAATCATATTTCGATATGTTTAAAATTAATCCACAAATATAGTAATTCCCACTATAATCGGATATAAAAAAAGCTTTTCGAAATAAACTAAAAAAAAGTAAGCTAACTGTTTGTTTATTAAAAAAGAATTGTAAATTTGCACACTCAAAAATAATTAAATTTTTAAACAAAAAAGAGTATTATTTGTTTACACCTTTTTCTAACCATGAAAAAGCTTCAAAATAAAGGTGCTCCAAACAATAAATAAAAGAAAAGATGAAAAAAGGAATTCACCCAGAAAATTACAGATTAGTTGCATTTAAAGACATGTCGAATGATGAGGTTTTTATCACTAAATCTACTGCAGATACAAAAGAAACAATTGAAGTTGACGGAGTTGAGTATCCAGTTGTAAAAATGGAGATTTCTAGAACATCTCACCCTTTCTATACTGGTAAATCTAAACTTATCGATACTGCAGGACGTATTGATAAATTCAAAACTAAATATGCTAAACACGCTAAAAAATAATAGCTGTTTTAAATTTATACAAAAGCCTTCCAATTCTGGGAGGCTTTTTTTATGCGTTAAATATTACTTTTCGTTAAAATGGTTTTTTAGTAAACCGGTAAAATATTCGTAACTTTGAAGCCAGGTAACCAAATCAAATTTTAACAAACACTCAATTATTTATGAACTACATTCTTTTCGACGGTCCCGTTCGGAATGCTTTATTACCCTTTACTTTTACACGGCCGGTAGCTGATATTTTGATAGGAATTATGACGATTCGTCAGAAATGGGAAAAATATCTTGGTTCGACAATCACTACGATAACCGAAGAATATTTGTCTGAAAAATTTCCAATGGTTGAAATGGAGGAAAATGTAATGATCAACGCAGCGTATTTGCCAAATGATACTCTTGCGGAGATGGTTTCTAATTTGACAGAAAATCAGGCAATCTTTAAAGGTGAAGATGTAATTGCATTTTTTGCGAGCGAAAATCAGGAAGAAGTCGATTTTGATTCTTACGAAATCATTCAGTACAATGAAGATTGTATCACCATTGAACATACTTGGGATATTTTTTCTAAAAATGACGCGGCGATTCGTCAGGATTTTAAATATCTGACAGAAGACCGCACTTCTCAGCCAATTCCTAAAAGTGTAAATGTAATTTCGCCAGAGAATATTTTTATTGAAGAAGGAGCAAAACTAGAGTTTGTAACTTTAAATGCATCGACTGGTCCTATATATATAGGTAAGAATACCGAAATTATGGAAGGAACCGTAATTCGAGGACCATTCGCTTTATGTGAAAATGCAATGGTAAAAATGTCGGCTAAGGTTTATGGAGCAACAACTGTTGGGCCTGGAAGCCGAATAGGAGGCGAGGTTAAAAACTCGGTTCTTTTTGCTAATTCAAATAAAGGACATGAAGGATTTTTAGGAGATTCAGTTTTAGGGGAGTGGTGCAATATTGGAGCAGATTCTAATAACTCGAACCTAAAGAACAATTACGAAGAAGTGAAATTATGGAGCTATGAAACAGAAAGTTTTGCTAAAACAGGGCTTCAGTTTTGCGGTTTAATGATGGGAGATCACAGTAAATGCGGAATCAACACGATGTTTAATACAGGAACTGTGGTTGGGGTAAGCGCTAATATTTTCGGAAGCGGATTTCCTCGCAACTTTGTTCCGAGTTTTTCTTGGGGCGGTGCTGCCGGATTTACGACTTATGTAACTAAAAAAGCTTTTGAAACAGCAAGATTAGTGATGAGTAGACGAAATATAGAATTTGATGCAACTGAAGCTGCAATTATGGAACATATTTTCGAGGAAACTAAAAAATGGAGAAAAGACTGATTTTAATGAGATAATTATATAATTAGTCAATTAGATAATTTTTTGCAAACCCGACAGGTTTTAATAACCTGTCGGGTTTTGTTATTTTAGGGTTTTAGAGAATTTTCTAATTTTCTAATTGACACATTTTCTAATTTTACTTATTTGTCAATTTTAATAAAATCTCCTTTCATATTGAATTTTAATTCTAAACCGTTGGTAAGTTTTGTTTCATAACCAGAAGTCTCAATTTCTATTTTGGTTACATCTTCTTTAGGAAAATTAGCTTTTATATAAGAAGCAATTTTTTTCGGGATGATAGATTTTGGGACTTTGCCAATTTTGGCGTCCACTTCTTTCCAATTTCCTTTCTTGTCAAATTCAATTTCAATTTTATTGTCAAACTGAACTTTGTATTCTGTAGAAAGAATTTCTTTGTCTTCTAAGATATAGCTCGGTTTTTTAGATCCAAAATGTGTTTTTAAGAATGTTTGGGCATTTGCTGGTAAAGCTTCTTTTTTAATTACGGTTTTTTGTGCATTTGAAGAAAAACCAATCATCAGTCCTGCAATTACGTAAACAGCCAGTTTTAATTTCGTTCTCATATTTTGCTGATTTTTAAATTCTTATACAAGGTAAGATTTAAATTTTAAAAATAGAAACAAATCGATTTGGTTTGATTCTTTGCAATTTAAGCTTTGTTTAATTCTTTAAATTTTTGCATTATCAAATTGTCTCATTGGCAAATTATCTAATTATCACATTTTCAAAATTATCTAATTATCAAATTGGGACATTATCTAATTAAATCTATCTTTGCAGCACGAAAAAAATGGGTAGTCAAATAAACGATTAACCGATTAAACAAAATTCACAAACACAAATGATTACAGTTAACGATATTTCGGTTCAGTTTGGCGGAACTACACTTTTTAGCGATGTTTCTTTTGCTATTAATGAAAATGATAAAATTGCCCTTATGGGTAAAAATGGTGCGGGAAAATCGACACTTTTAAAAATAATTGCAGGTGTAAATAAACCTTCTACAGGAAATATTTCTGCTCCAAAAGAAGCTGTAATTGCTTATTTGCCTCAGCATTTGCTTACTGAAGATGGTGCTACGGTTATGGAAGAAGCGTCAAAGGCTTTCAGTGAGGTTTTTAAAATGAAAGCTGAAATCGACGATATCAATGAGCAATTGACCGTTCGTACCGATTATGAAAGTGACGAATACATGAAATTGATCGAAAGAGTTTCTGACTTAAGTGAGAAATTTTATGCTATCGAAGAAGTAAATTATGAAGCTGAAGTTGAAAAAGTATTATCAGGTCTTGGATTCGAACGCGAAGATTTTACACGTCAGACTTCTGAATTTTCTGGAGGATGGAGAATGCGTATCGAATTGGCTAAAATCCTTCTAAGAAAACCAGATTTGATTTTGCTGGATGAGCCTACCAACCACATGGATATTGAGAGCATTCAATGGTTAGAAGACTTCTTGTTGACTCAAGCAAAAGCCGTTGTGGTAATTTCGCACGATAGAGCATTCGTAGATAATATCACAAACAGAACTATCGAAGTTACAATGGGAAGAATTTACGATTACAAAGCAAAATATTCTCATTACTTAGAATTAAGAAAAGATCGTAGAATTCATCAGCAGAAAGCCTACGACGAACAGCAAAAAATGATTGCTGAAAATCGTGCCTTTATTGAGCGTTTTAAAGGAACATTTTCTAAAACAGATGCCGTTCAGTCTCGTGTGAAAATGCTTGAAAAATTAGAAATTGTTCAGGTTGACGAAGTAGATACTTCGGCATTGCGATTAAAATTCCCTCCAGCACCACGTTCAGGACAATATCCAGTTATTGTAAAGGAAATGTCTAAATCGTATGGAGATCATGTTGTTTTTAAAGATGCCAATATTGTTATAGAACGCGGACAGAAAGTGGCTTTTGTTGGAAAAAATGGTGAAGGTAAATCGACAATGATTAAAGCGATCATGAAGGAAATCGGCGTTGATTCTGGAAGCGTTGAAATCGGACATAATGCGCAAATTGGATATTTTGCACAAAACCAAGCTTCTTTGTTGGATGAAAATGCAACTATTTTTGAAACCATAGATAATATTGCTGTTGGAGATATTAGAACACAGATTAAAAATATTTTAGGAGCTTTCATGTTTCAAGGTGATGATATCACTAAAAAAGTTAAAGTGCTTTCTGGAGGAGAAAAAACGCGTTTGGCAATGATTAAATTATTGTTGGAGCCAGTAAACTTATTAATTCTGGATGAACCTTCGAATCACCTTGATATGAAAACCAAAGATATTATTAAAGATGCTTTGCGTGATTTTGACGGAACTTTGATCCTAGTTTCTCACGATCGTGATTTCCTTGACGGATTGGCAACTAAGGTTTTTGAATTTGGAAATAAACGAGTAAAAGAACATTTTGAAGATGTGGCAGGTTTCTTAGCGCATAAGAAAATGGACTCTATGAGAGAAATCGAGAAATAATATTTTTCATTATAATTTGAAAAAGGGCATAAGTTTTAATCTTATGCCCTTTTTTTGTTATTGTAACAATATTTTAATGCAATTTTTTTTACATAAAATATCTTTTTTGTTATTTTAGTACTTCCATTTTCCTGTTGACTATAAGCAGTTAACTTTTGAACTCAAGAATAAAGAGCTGATTTTTAAATCGCTATACAAGCATTAATGTTTCAATTTATTTTAAGCCTATGAGTAAAAGTCTACTAATGCCAATTTTTTTTCTTTTTTTTATAACGCCAACTTTTTTACACGCCCAAGGCGATTTGAATCAAGGAGCCGATAAAACAGATAAAATAGAGAATGAGGAAGTAAAATATCCGCAATTTCAGTTAAAAGGGCTACTTCAAGCCAGATATTTGGAAAGTTTTGGAGATAACGTAGATGTTTTAGGAACTCATCACTCTACTGGAGATGTAACGCAAAGTTCTTTTGATATTAAAAGAATGCGTGTGGGGCTAAATACCAAATTAAGCGAAACTACGGAAATTGTAATTCTGGTGAATTTGGCAGATTTTAAGTCAGATACAAAAGGTAAAGTTCTCGAAAATGCCTATGGAAAATATACTTTCAATAAATATATTGCCCTAACAGGAGGGCAGTTTCGCCCAGCTTTTGGTATTGAAGAGCTTGTTCCAGTGGATATTATTAAGTCTTTTGACTTTTCGAACCAATATTATGAATTCGGGAAAAACGGATGGACAAGTTTTCAAATTGGAGCGTCGGCAACTGGAGCTTTTGATATTGGGAAAATTCCAGTGAATTATGCTATTTCGGTTTTAAATGGAAATGGTAAAAATGTAGAAATGGACAAAGACAATGGAAAACAATATTCTTCGAGATGGGTTTTCGGTTTGTCAAAAGAACATAAAATTAATCTCGGTTTGAACGGTGGTTTTGGAAAGGTTTTTAAAGAAGATGTATTTGCGCTAGGAGCAGATATTACAAGCGATTTTAAACTAACCGATAAACTTAGTTTTGATCTGCAGATCGAATATAAACAGGGAACAAACCATAATTTATATTATTCCTTGCCAGTTGAAAGCCGAACAGATAAAGTTGCCGATTATCAAATGCGAGGCATTTATTTCTTGCCGAACTTTAGATATGAGGTAAATTATCAAAAACTTACTGCGCTTGAATTGTCGTGTCGTTACGAAACTTTCGACCCTAGTTATAAAATCAATTCAAACGTGCGTACCACTTATACGCCAATGGTTAGTTTAGAATTCGGAAAGTCGTATACAGGCCGTATCGAAATGGGATTTGAAATTGACAGATTCGATAAAAGCATCTCGGATACATCAACCTACAACGATAATTTATTTTTAATTCAGTTACAGCTCAGAATTTAACTCACTTAATTTTTGTTTTTATGAAAGAAGTAAAAATTCCACAGACCCTAATTACGCTGGCAGTTTTAGTTGCCATTTGGTTTATTCCAGCTCCAGAAGGCGTTGTGACAGAGGCTTGGCATTTATTTGCCATTTTCGTAGCTACTATTTTAGGAATCATCTTAAAAGCAGCTCCGATGGGAACTATGTGTATGATTGCAATTGCTTTGACAGCTATGTCTCAGGTTTTGGCTCCAGGAGATCCTGGAAAATCGATCACGCTGGCATTAAAAGGATTTGGAGATAAAGTAATTTGGCTTATTGGAATTTCATTTTTCATAGCAAGAGGATTTATAAAAACAGGTCTTGGAAATAGAATTGCTTTTTTATTCATAAAAATATTTGGGAAAAGTTCTTTAGGATTGGCTTATGGTTTAGGATTGGCAGATTTGGTTCTAGCGCCAGCTGTTCCGAGTAATACCGCTAGAGGAGGAGGAATTGTTTATCCAATTATGAAATCAATGTCAATGAGTTTTGGTTCAATGCCAGACAAACCTGAAACACATAGAAAATTAGGGGCATATTTGACTCTAAATAGTTATAATATGAACTTAATTGCTTCTTCTATGTTTTTAACAGGAACTGCAAGTAATCCAATGTGTCAGAAGTTTGCTCTTAATTTAGGGATAAAAATCAGCTGGATGTCATGGGCAGCTGCTGCGATTGTTCCGGGTTTGTGTGCTTTTATTGTAATTCCATTTGTGCTTTACAAAATTTATCCTCCAGAATTAAAAAAAACTGGTGATGCTCCGCAGATAGCAACGCAGAAATTAAAAGAAATGGGGGCGATAACAAGAAATGAATGGATGATGTTGCTAACATTTTTTATTCTGCTTTTCCTTTGGATGACAGGAGATTTATTTTCTATCGATGCAACTACAACTGCCTTTATAGGGTTGGTAATTTTGCTTTTGACTTCAGTATTGACTTGGGATGATGTAAAAGCCGAAAAAGGAGCTTGGGATACTATAGTTTGGTTCTCTGTTTTGGTAATGATGGCCAGTTCGCTTAACGAATTAGGTTTTATTGCTTGGTTTAGCGATTTAGTGAAAGCAGAAATTGGCGGGTTAAGCTGGCAGATGGCTTTTCCGATTATTATATTAGTGTATTTCTTTAGTCATTATCTTTTCGCAAGTGCAACCGCACACGTTGCAGCAATGTATGCGGCTTTACTTGGTGTTGGTGTTTCGCTCGGAATTCCTGGGTTACTGCTGGCATTTATGCTTGGTTTCGTCGGATCTCTTTACGGAACTTTAACGCATTATGGTCATGGTCCGGCACCCGTATTTTTCGGGAGCGGCTACGTTGATCTAAAGAGCTGGTGGGTCAAAGGGCTTATAACCGGTTTGGTTATGCTCTTGATCTATATGGTAATTGGAGGATTGTGGCTCCGAATTATTGGATATTTTTAGATTCTAATTCCTGGAGGAAGTAACTCTTTATATTTAGGGTTTTTCTTGAAAAATGAAACAATCTTTGGATGGATAGGAACTACTCTGTAATTTTTTTCAGAACTTAAATCTAAAATATTCTTAAGTAAGGTATTGATCGTTTCTTCGTTTTCGTACGAATCAGGTTTGTTGATTTTGGTTAAAAAGATTTTTTTTTCTTGAAATTGATACTCAACTGCTAACATTCCTTCAGGGATGACAGTTTCGAATTGGCGTGCAAATGTGTTGTCTTTGATTTCCATAGTTACAGAAGTTTCCATACTAATTTCTTGTTAGGTTATTGGTAAATAGTGAATTTGGGATTCGAAACATGTATTGAAAGAAAATTCTTTATAAGATTTAAAATCAAAAAATATTTCGAAATGCAAAGGTAATCATTTGATTTTCAATATTAAATTATTTTTTGCAGCTGTAAACTTTAAGTTATTGTTTTGAAGTTTGATTTTTTGAGTCAGATGTAATAAATAGGTCTGAAATTTGATTATCATGATATTAAAAGAAGTAACTTTATTTTTTAAGAATAAATATCTCAATGGTAATTTCATTTTAATGTTATGAGTAAAATTCCAGTTTATTTTATGCCGGGTCTGGCAGCGAGTTCATCTATTTTTGAAAGAATAAAATTGGATGAAAATATTTTTGAAACGCATCTTCTCGAGTGGGAAATTCCAAACCCTAAAGAATCTTTATCAGATTATGCACTTCGAATTAGTAAAAACATAAAAGAAGAAAATCCTGTTTTAATCGGAGTTTCTTTTGGAGGCATCTTAGTTCAGGAAATTTCGAAGCATATCAAAGCGCGAAAAGTCATTATAATATCAAGTGTAAGAAGCAATCATGAATTTCCTAGAAGAATGAAAATAGGAAAGCGAACAAAAGCTTATAAACTAATCCCGATGCAGTTGATTCTTAATATTGAAAAGCTTGCCAAGTTTTCTTTTGGAGAAAAAGTCAATAAGAGAATAAAATTATACGAGAAGTTTCTATCTGTACGCGATTTAGGGTATCTGCAATGGGCTGTAGAAAGTGTAATCTTATGGGATCGAGATAAAATTGACGAAAATGTAGTGCACATTCACGGAGATCAAGACGAAGTTTTTCCAATTAAATATATCGATAAATGCATTTTGGTTAAAGGGGGAACCCATATTATGATTCTTAATAAGTATAAATGGCTGAATGAGAATTTACCTTCGATAATTTTGGAGTAAAACTTCAATTTTAAAATTCCAAATTACAAATCTTTATGAATGCAGTTTTGTCATCCTGAGGAACGAAGGATCACACTCCTAGCTAGATAAAGATTGGCAATATCCTGTGTGGAATTTCTAGTGTGATCCTTCGTTCCTCAGGATGACAAACTATCTGGGAAATCTTTAATGGAGCAAAATCTAAACTCAAAAATCTACAATAAAAAAAATCCCAAACTCCTTTTTAGAATTTGGGATTTTTATATTTGGAATTTAAAAAATCGTTAGATTTTCTTCATTTGCTCTTTCATCATAGAGATTTGTTCTTTCAGCATTCCTTGTTTGTCTAATTTTTTAGCTTCGTTTAATAAATTAGTCGCTTCCAATTTTCTTCTGCGTGACATGGCAACTCCTGCAAGGTTTAATTTAGCTACAGCTAAATCCATATCCATTGATAGTCCAAGTTCGATTGCTTTTTTGAAATGTTTCTCTGCTTGGTTGATATTGGTTTGGGACAACATGATACCCTGCAAATAGTTTAAGTATCCTTGTTGTTTTCTTACTAATGCACCTTCTGGATTTTTGATATATGATAACCATTTATTAGCTCCTGCGAAGTCTTGTTTTCTTAGTTTAAGGAAAGCTAAAAGGATAAATTCGTTTTTGAAATAAAGAAAAATCGGAATTGCAGTCAATAATATAAGAAAGATTCCATTTCCGATATTACTTTCTGTAAATTGCCAAATGCCCGCCACTACAAGAAGTCCGGCCAAAATAAGTTTAATATTTTTGTGAAACATAATTAATGTAAATTTGTGATTGCAAAGATAGTAAAAGGAATTAAAAATATTTTTATAAAAGTACTTGCTAGAAAAAAAAGTCTTTGTATATTTGCACTCGGTTTTTGAATAACGATATCAAAAACAAATTAATAAGTTAATAGATACCATTTTTAAAGATACAAAGCAATGAGCAAAAGAACATTTCAACCATCGAAAAGAAAAAGAAGAAATAAGCACGGATTTATGGACAGAATGGCTTCTGCGAATGGAAGAAAAGTTCTAGCGCGTAGAAGAGCAAAAGGAAGACATAAATTAACTGTTTCTAGCGAGCCTAGACACAAAAAATAATGTTTGTATAAACATACATAAGGCGATTACTTTTTTAGTATCGCCTTTTTTTATACCTTTTCGGTACAAATTTTTTCAACTTTCTAGTTTATAACGCACTAGAGAGGTTTTTAAATCGTAAATAACTACACAATACATACAAAATGCCTAAAGACACATCAATAAAATCAGTTTTAATAATAGGTTCAGGACCTATTGTTATTGGCCAAGCTTGCGAATTCGATTATGCGGGATCTCAATCTGCACGCTCGATTCGTGAAGAAGGAATTGAGGTTATCTTGATTAACTCGAATCCAGCGACGATTATGACCGACCCATCTATGGCCGATCATATTTATTTGAAACCTTTAACGACAAAATCGATTATTGAGATTCTTAAGGAACATCCGCAAATTGATGCAGTTCTTCCAACAATGGGAGGACAAACTGCTTTGAACTTGTGTTTGGAGGCTGAAGAAAAAGGAATCTGGCAAGATTTCGGAGTAAGATTAATCGGTGTTGATGTAAATGCAATTAATATTACTGAAGACAGAGAGCAATTCAAACAGCTTTTAGAAAAAATCAATGTGCCAACTGCACCAGCAAAAACAGCTACATCTTACTTAGAAGGAAAAGAAATTGCTCAGGAGTTTGGTTTTCCGCTTGTAATTCGTCCTTCATTTACACTTGGAGGAACAGGAGCAGCTGTGGTGTACAAAAAAGAAGATTTTGATGAGCTTTTAACTCGCGGACTTGAAGCTTCTCCAATTCATGAAGTTTTGATCGACAAAGCTTTGATGGGGTGGAAAGAGTACGAGTTAGAGCTTTTAAGAGATAAAAATGACAACGTTGTAATTATCTGTTCTATCGAAAACATGGATCCAATGGGAATCCACACTGGAGATTCGATTACAGTTGCGCCAGCGATGACATTATCGGATACTACTTTCCAAAAATTACGTGACTATGCTATCTTAATGATGAGAAGTATCGGGAATTTTGCGGGAGGATGTAACGTACAATTCGCAGTTTCGCCAGACGAAAAAGAAGATATCGTAGCAATCGAGATCAACCCTCGTGTATCTCGTTCTTCTGCTTTGGCTTCAAAAGCAACAGGTTATCCAATTGCAAAAATCGCTTCTAAACTAGCTTTAGGATACAACTTAGATGAATTGCAAAACCAAATTACAAAATCTACTTCGGCTCTTTTCGAACCAACTTTAGATTATGTAATCGTAAAAATACCACGTTGGAACTTCGATAAATTTGAAGGTTCAGACAGAACTTTAGGTCTTCAGATGAAATCTGTAGGTGAGGTTATGGGGATCGGACGTTCTTTCCAGGAAGCGCTTCACAAAGCGACTCAATCTCTAGAGATTAAGAGAAACGGTTTAGGTGCTGACGGAAAAGGATATAAAAATTACGAGCAGATTATTGAGAAACTAACGTATGCAAGTTGGGATCGTGTTTTTGTAATCTACGATGCAATCGCAATGGGAATTCCATTGAGCACCATTCATGAAATTACAAGAATCGATATGTGGTTCTTAAAACAATATGAACAGCTTTATACTTTAGAAAAAGAGATTTCAAACTACAAAGTTTCTAATCTTCCTAAAGAATTATTGCTTGAGGCGAAACAAAAAGGTTTTGCAGACAGACAAATCGCCCACATGATGAGTTGTCTGGAAAGTGAAGTGCATACTTTACGTATGGAGCAGAAGATCAACCGTGTGTTTAAATTGGTTGATACTTGCGCAGCTGAGTTTAAAGCGCAGACTCCTTATTACTACTCCACTTTTGAAGCTGAAATTGAAAAACCAAATGGAGAGCGTTTTGTTGATAACGAAAGTATTGTAACAGATAGAAAGAAAGTGATCGTTTTAGGTTCTGGACCAAACAGAATTGGACAAGGAATCGAGTTTGATTACTCTTGTGTACACGGAGTTTTAGCTGCTAAAGAATGCGGTTACGAAACCATCATGATTAATTGTAATCCTGAAACAGTATCTACAGACTTTGATACGGCTGATAAATTATACTTTGAGCCAGTTTTCTGGGAGCATATTTATGACATTATCCAGCACGAAAAACCAGAAGGTGTGATCGTTCAGCTTGGAGGTCAGACAGCTCTTAAATTAGCAGATAAATTGTCTAAATACGGTGTGAAAATCATCGGAACTAGTTTTGATGCACTTGACTTAGCTGAAGACAGAGGACGTTTCTCAGACTTATTAACTGAGTTAAATATTCCTTTCCCAAGATTCGGAATCGCTGAAACGGCTGATGAAGCTTCAAAATTAGCTGATACTTTAGATTTCCCACTTTTAATCCGTCCTTCTTATGTACTAGGAGGTCAGGGAATGAAGATTGTAATCAACAAAAAAGAGCTTGAAGAGCACGTAATCGATTTGCTGAAAGCAATTCCAGGAAATAAATTGTTACTAGACCATTACTTAGCTGGAGCAATCGAAGCTGAAGCAGATGCCATCTGTGATGCTGATGGAAATGTGTACATCATCGGAATTATGGAGCACATTGAGCCTTGCGGTGTTCACTCTGGAGATAGTAACGCAACATTGCCTCCTTTCAACTTAGGAGAATTCGTAATGCAGCAAATTAAAGATCACACACATAAAATTGCTAGAGCTTTAAAAACGGTTGGATTAATCAACATTCAGTTTGCAATTAAAGATGATACGGTTTACATCATCGAGGCAAACCCAAGAGCTTCAAGAACAGTTCCGTTCATTGCAAAAGCTTATGGAGAGCCTTACGTAAATTACGCTACTAAAGTAATGTTAGGCCACAATAAAGTAACTGACTTTGATTTCAACCCACAATTAAACGGTTTTGCAATCAAACAACCTGTTTTCTCTTTCAGCAAATTCCCGAATGTTAACAAAGCGTTAGGGCCAGAAATGAAATCAACAGGAGAAAGTATCTTGTTTATTGATGACTTAAAAGATGATCAATTCTACGAATTGTACTCTAGAAGAAAAATGTATTTGAGTAAATAATCTCAGGTTCTATTATAAAAGAAAAGCTCCAATGAAAATTGGAGCTTTTTATTTCTGAAATTGTTTGAAACTTTATTCGCCTTGATTAAAGTTCATATTATCTCTAGTGTTTTTTTGAACTGAAATAGCACCAAACAATGCCAATAGAAAAGCAAAAGCATAGAAACCTTTTTCGCTTGGAAGAATCGTTGCATTCCAAAGTCCAACAACTAAAAGAACAATTGATAATAATGTTCCAAACCAGCAGATTCCGTAGTAAATATCAGTAACAGGAAGTTTTTCTAATCGGTCTCTTACGCTTTTTTGCAGCGAAACAACAGCAAAAAGTCCGAACATTAGAACGGTGAAATAATATCCTTTTTCGTTTAAAAGCATTTCGGCTCTGGCAAGTCCAACAATAAAACCGATTGTCCCGGCTCCAAGTGCAACCCAAGATGCGGCGATAAAGGCATTTGATGTTTTTTGTATCATAATTTATTATTTTGGTAAGCTACAAATATAATTAAATTAGATTCATGCCAAAATAAAAACGCGATGTTTTGTTCAGTAAAATCTTTCAAATACAAAAGAAAAAGCTCCGTAATTGGAGCTTTTCTTGTTTTAAAAAGTAAGATGTTTTTTTATTTTTTAAGCAATTGCTCTAAAGGTTTTAATTGCTCCATGTCTATTTTAGAGTTTTGTAAAACAGACATTAAGGTCATAATATTATTCGGATTCATATCTTCGCCTAACACACGAACTACTGCAAAACCATTTTCTTTTCTGTTGGCAAAAATGACAAACTCTTTAATGTTGTCGTCACTTCCGACGTAGCTTATAGAAGCGCCTTCTTTACCAGAGCCGAACTTCATTAATTCTTGATATTTAGGATCTTTTAATATGGCTTTTACTTTGTTTCTTTCTGCCTCAAATTCTGTTTGATTGTTTTGATCTGCTTTAAAAGCCAGAATATTCATTTTGTCAAACGAATTCAAAGCCTCGTTTTGCTCAGCTGATAATTTGGTTTTATCAACATTCAAAATGTTTGGTGAAATATCTAAAGCAATAAAATCTTTTTTCTCTGAATTCTCAACGAAATATTTTTGCAGAGATGGTTCAGAATTACAGCTCCCCAAAGTTAGAAGAGCTGTAAGTGCTAGTATGAAGATGTTGTTTTTCATTTTTATTTTTTGCCTTTAGAAGCTTTCTTTAGGTCTGTACCGCCAGGAAGCTGCATTTTATCTGTTAATACCGAAATCTCGTTTAAGTCAAAATTACCAGTTAAAGATAGTAAAACAGTTTCATCATTTTTTGCACCGTCAACATACATTAAAAGTTCTCTTATCTGCGTATCTGTAGCGCCAGATTTTACCATTATTCTAACGTTTTTTCCGCCATCATTTACTCGCATTAATTCTTCTAAACCGGCAGTTTTTACATATTTATCGGCAGTAGCTTTCATGTCGGCTTCGATTTTTGGATTTTTAGTAGTAAATACTTTTAAGTAATCCAGTTTTTTGATTAGAGCAATATATTGCTGAGTCTCTTTATCAGAAGCATCAGTTTTTACTTTGCTCATTAAATCGAACATTTTTTTGTTTACAATTACTGAAGTTACATCATCCTGACCATCAAATTTGTCAAAAGCACTTTGTGCATAAAATGTAGTTGAAACGAATGCGAAGACTAAAGTTATAATGAAATTTCTCATGATTATTTTTGTTTAATTACTGTTTGAAAATTTTGTTTTTTGATTGTTCATATTCCTTAATGTAGTGTACACTTTCAATACCTACATTAACATTGTTTGATAATAAAGCCAAAGCTTTTTGAGTCGCTTTTAAAGCTTCTTCGGGATCATCGTAAGTTCCTAATTCTGCTTGCGAAGCTACTGCAGTAGGTTCATTTTTTTCGCTAACAAAAAAGTAAGTTCCGATTCCGAGCAAAACAACAGCAGAAGCTGCAATCGATAACCACGCCACATTTCGTTTCTTAGTTTGTAGTGGAATCTCATACGTCGATTTCTGTTCTCTTGCTTGAGAGAAATAGCCAAACATAGGTTTGTATTGCTCCAAATGCTGCGCAACATTTGATGAAGAAAAATATTCTTTTAATTGATTTTCTTCAGCAATAGAAGTTTCTCCCTGAAAGTATTTTTCTAATATATCTTCTATTTTATTTAGTTCCATAAAGGTGTGTATTTGTCATTGATTCTCTAATTTTTTTTCTCGCTCTAGAAAGTGCCACTCGTATTGCTGTTTCGTTCATATTTACGATTTTGGCTATTTCTTCAAATTCATATTGTTCAACATCCCGAAGCTGAATTAATAGCTGCATTTGTTCGGGCATTTCGTTTATAATTTTTTCGACCCATTCTAAACTGTCTTGGTCTTCTAATTTTTTATCCAATTGAGGTTGCCGATCGGTAAAATTATTATGGACAATCTGCAGATTACTGGCTCTTTTAGATTTTAGCTGATCGAGACAATAATTTTTAGTCATTGTCATGGCCAATGCTTCGACGCTATTGTAGCTTTGCAGATTATCTTTTTTGTTCCATAATTTTACCATTACTTCCTGAGTCGCATCTTCTGCTTCTTCGGTGCTAGTAAGCAATCTTTTTGCCAGACGAAAAACTTTGTCTTTAAAAGGATTTATTAATTCTATAAATACAACTTGGTTCATTAATAAGATGGTTAATCGTTAGCTTATATATTCAAGACGAGGTACAATTATATTTGTTACAGCAAAAAAGAAATTTTTTTTATGTAAAAAAAATACTGCTTTAACGATAAAGGTAAAACTAAAGATACTATTTTTACGTTTATTCAGAATATAGATAACTACACGATATGAAAACAACTTTAAAGAGTGTTCTTTTTCTCTTTTTATTCGCTTTTTCTTTACAGTCTTGTGAAGATCAGGATGATGTAGCTGCTCCAGCAGACTTGCAGATTAATAATTTTATCTGGAGAGGATTAAATGAAGTTTACTTATGGCAGCAAGATGTTCCAAATCTAGCCGATGGTCGTAATTTACAACCAGATTTCAATCAGTTCTTGAGAGGATACTCTCATCCTGAAGATTTGTTCGAAGATCTATTGAACAAGCCAGTAAGCAAATATCCAAATGGAGACGCAATTGACCGCTTCAGTTGGATTGTTGACGATTATACTGTTTTGGAACAGGAATTAAGCGGCGTTACAAAAAATAATGGTGTTGATTTTAGATTGAGCCGTGTGGCTTCTGGATCAAATGATGTTGTTGGTTTTGTCCGATATATTATTCCAAATTCTGATGCTTCTACAAAAGCAATTAAGAGAGGTGATTTATTTACGAGTGTAAATGGAACAAAACTTACGGTTTCTAATTATCAGGAATTATTATTAAATCAGGATAGTTACACTTTAAATCTTGCAGATTATAATGGAACGAGTTATGTTTTGAATGGAAAATCAGTTTCCTTGACTAAAACTGTTTTAGAAGAAAATCCTATTTTGATCAATAAAGTAATTACTTCTGGAAGTCATAAAATTGGTTATTTAATGTATAATGGCTTTTATCCTGGATATGATGATAAATTAAATCAGGCTTTTGGCGAATTGAAATCGCAAGGGATAACAGATTTAGTTTTAGATCTTCGATACAATGGAGGAGGAGCTGTTACCTCTTCAATAAGACTTTCTAGTATGATTACAGGACAGTTCGATACTCAGATTTTTGCAAAAACGCAATTTAACAGTAAGTGGATGAAAGATATGACCGCTGAAGATTTGGAAAGCTTGAATTATAGATTTGTGAATAATATTGAAGGAAAAGCATTAAACAGCTTAAATTTAACTACAGTCTATATTATTACAACTGCGAGTACGGCTTCTGCAAGCGAATTGGTTATAAATGGTTTAAAACCTTATATCAATGTAGTGCAGATTGGAGAAACTACAACGGGTAAAAATGTTGGTTCTTATACGATTTATGATTCTGAAACTTTGTTTACTAAAAAAGGAATCAATCCGAATCATAAATATGCGATGCAGCCTTTAGTTTTTAAAATTTCTAATTCTGCCGGTTTTGGAGATTACACGCAAGGTTTACAGCCAACGTATCAGCAGTACGAAAGAGTAAGTACCTATGGAGTTTTAGGAGATCCTTCTGAACCTCTGCTTAATTTGGCAATTTCAAAAATTACAGGAACAACTGCCAAAAGAATTTTTGATGATTCTGCACCAAATACACCTTATCTGACAGATTCAAAAATCATAAACGGATTAAGACACGGAATGTATTTTCAAAATGTTCCAAAAGGACATTAATGTAATAGGATATAAAAATAGAAAAGGCTTTCAGAAATGAAAGCCTTTTCCATAAAAAACAAAAACTAATTTTAAAGTATAATATTAATTATTAAAGTAGAATCCGTTTGAACCTACACCAACAGCTAATTCTTTTTGTAAAACTCCAGATAAATTATAGATAAAAGCTTTACTATCTTTATCAAATTTTGCATCGGCAATATAAATGCGGTTGTTTTCTACAGCAAAACCGTAAACGTAGCTCGCTGGCGAGTTTACAATTGCCGTAGTAGAAGGTGTTGTTGCATTGATATCCATAGCATAAACAGAGCTTCCAGCAGTATAATAGATTTTGTTGTCTTCAATATCCATAAAACCTAGACCAGCTAAGCTCTCTGGAAATGCAATTCTAGATATAGATTTATCAGACAGTTTTACTTTTACAATTTCACCTGATCCAGAATAAGGAGCTCTCAAAATAAATAAAGTTCCGTTTTCTTCTTCGATAGAATCTCCGCTAGAGCCAATTTCTACTGTTTCTATCGCCTTTGTTGCAATATTTACAATTAATAATTTAGTGCTGCTGTTAGGTTCTGTAATGTATAATTTGCCATTTTCTAAGATTAATCTGTTTGCAGTGGCATTTAACTCGATTTTTGATTCGACGGTATTAGTAGCCAGATTAATTACAGCAACATAATCGTCAGTGTCTCCAGTTGCTGGATTGATATAAGAATATGTATTTGCATTTGTTACATACGCTTTTCCGTCTTTCACAACTCCGTATCTTGGGTTAGCAAGACCAGAATCAATCTTTGCAATCAATTTAAAAGTATAACGGTTTACAACATTGATTACATTTGATCCTCCTGAAATGATGTATGCGCGATCTCCATCAAAAAAGATATTTTGCAGATATCCGCCAATTAAATCAGAACCGTTGGCAGAAGCATAAACATCTTTGGTAAAAGAGGTAAAATCATCGCTTGAGAAAGAAACGCTTCCGACATCTGAACTTCCTTCATTTAAAATAAAAAAACCATTGTCGTAAGCACCTTTAGGATCATCGTTATCATCACTTGAACAAGAAGCGAATAACGAAATGCTTAACGCTATTAAAAGTAATTTACTAAACTTCATATATTAAAATTTTAAGGTTAAATACATATTGAAATTACGACCAGGCATTGGTCTGTTTTCTAGACTTTCGTAATCTTTATTGAAAAGATTTAAAACTTGAAAACCTACTTTGAAAGAATCTAAAAATTTTAGATCGTAATCGATTCCGATATTTGAAACCGTATAATCGTTAATGATTTCATCAGGATCGTTATCGGCTCTCGTGTAAACAAATCCGTTATAAAGGATTTGGTAATATGCGCTTATTTTATCTCGAGAATACGAAACAGCTCCTGTAGCTTTATTGAATGGAACAAAAAAGATCTGATTTTTAGTTTTTTCATCTTGCGAAACCGTATAAGCATAGGTAGCGTTTACAGCAAAAATATTTTTGCCATAGCTTTTCTTCCAGCCCAATAGGGTTTCGGTTCCATAACTAATTACCTTATCTTGGTTTTGGGGAGTCCAAATTCCGTTTGTACCTGGAACCCATTGCAGCATATCGGTAATTTTCATATAATAAAAATTCTGCGTCCAAGTCAGATTTTTGAATGTAAAAACATTGCCAATTTCTCCCTGATAAGAGCTTTCAGGCTTTAAGTTTGGATTTCCTCCTTCATCCCAATACAAATCATTATATGTTGGAATTCTGAAGTTTCGAGAAACATTCAGTTTCAGATTATACCAATCATTAAATTTATAAGAAGATCCTAAATTGAATAAAATAGGCGATTTGTAATTATTTGTAAATTCTTTTCTAATGCCTAATTCGTTTTTCCAATTTGTGCCAAAATCTTGTCTAACTAATAAAGCGGCAGAACTGATTTCTCGAATATGGCTTCCAAAACTAGTTCCGTAACCGTTTGTTCTGCTATAGTCTGCAATTCCGTTTATGTGAGTTGATTTAAATAAGTGATAATCGACATCAAGCTTTGTAATTAAGTTTTCGGTCTTTCCGTAGGTATAATTTTTTAAAGCGTTATTGGCAAAATACTGATAGTTTTCGAAAATATAAGCTGTTTTGAAATTGGTTTTTATTTTTCCATACGTTCCATCATATTCCAAAAGATTTCTATTGAAACCGTTTATATATTTGCTTTTTGTTTCAGTTTCTGTAATCAAAGAAGTATTTCGATCAGTGTTTGAAGTCTGGCTGTAAAGTTTTAAAATATGATTTTCGTTGAATTTGTATCCGGCATTAGCGCTCAAAGTAATAATATCATACTGCCCGTTCTGATTCCATCTCTGTTCGCCTCTCCAGGTATATCGATTTAGATATTTGTAATCGTTTGTAGAACTATTTTTGGAGAGTCCGATTTGAGCGCTCCATTTCTTGTTAGAAATAGAGGTTTTGTAATTTACCCCAATAGTATTAAAACTGCCGTAATCTAGTCTTAAATTATTCTCAAATCGATTAAAAAACAACAAATCGTTATTTAAATGCACGGTTCCTCCAACTGCACCGCTTCCATAAATAACACTTCCGCCGCCCGCTTTTACACTTATAGAATTATAGTCAGCGCCAGAAATAGTATTAAAATCCGTGCTCCCATTCATTTGAGAATTAATATTAATTCCGTTCCAGATTACTGCTGTCTGAGAAGAAGTTGTTCCTCTGAAAGAAACTGTAGAAAGCATTCCGCGTCCGTATTCTTTAAAATATAGAGTCGAATTGAAATTTAATAAATCGGTTAAGAGTGCTTCGTTTTTATTGATTATAGAATCATTCAGTTTTAAAACGGATTGTGAAGCAGAGTAAGTCCTTAAATTTTTATCTGAAACAAAAACTTCTTTAAGACTGGTAATAGAATCGTTTTGCGCCAAAATAATCTGACACATCACAAATAAGCAAAAAGTAAAAAGTCGTTTTAAAGTCATAATTTCTTCGCTCTTTTTCCCGAGAGCTCGATAATTGTTTACAAAGGCAGGTCTCCTGGCTTGCGTCTTGCTGTTTACCTTCCCATTCGCCGTGGCGGAACAGTGGTTTGTAGTTAACAGCAAGCATTCGTTTAGAACTTAGCTTACAGTTGCGGGTACAGCTCAAGAATTTACTTGATTCCCTTTTAATGTGTTTTTAAATCAAAAACACAACCTTAATTTGCTGCAAAGATAAAGTTAAAAATATTGATTATTCAAATTTGTTTACGTTTCATGAAAAACACAAACAATTTTTATTAAAAATCGATTTTTATAACTTGCCCGAAATCAACCTTATTGTTGAAAGCATCCCTTAAAGGCAGTGAACTCTGATGGCATAAAATGCTTCTGATGATTCCGGCGTGAGCAACAATTATAATTGGCTGATTTGTTGTAGAAATGGCTTCAGATAAAAATTGACCAACTCTTTCATGGAGTTCTACAAAAGATTCTCCGTTTGAAACTTTAATATTTACAAAATCTTCCATCCACGGATTAAGTTCTTCTGAAGGAATTTCGTTCCAGCTTTTTAATTCCCAATCTCCAAAATTCATCTCTTTCAAACGCTCGTCTTCCTGGTAAGAAATGGCTTTTATATTTTCTTGAATATGTTTTGCTAAAATAACGCAGCGCTTTAACGGACTAGAGAAAATAATTGCCTCCGAAGGAAGTTCAGAAATAATTCGGTCAAAAATTTCATCAAATGGTACGGCAATGTCAACATCAGATTGTCCGTAACAGATTCCTTTTTCGCAAATGGTTTCGGTATGACGAACTAGATAAATTTCCATAAAAATAAAATGCTTAAGTAAAATACCACTTCGCATACCTGTTGCGTGGCTCCAAGACAATCTCCAGTATAGCCATCAATCCATTTCTGGAAATAGCGAGCTAAAAAATAGCGTGTTATGAAAACAGGAATTATAGCAAGAAGAAATTTCAAGTCAAAATAAGAAAATGCAATCAAAGGAATTAATCCAAAAAAGAAAGAGCCAAAAACTTCTTTCCAAGTATATTGTTTTGCAATCGGTTTGCTTTTGCTCGAAGCATCATCACGAGAATATTCATGCGTGAAAATAATGCTGATTGCTGCCAAGCGACTTATAGAATGCGCAGAAATAAATAAAAGGAAAATTAGTAAAATGTTATCAGTAAAAAGTAAAATATTTTCTGAAATCACTTTAAACTTTAATAAAAAAAGTAAAACCAATCCAATTGCTCCATAGGCGCCAATCGCACTATCTTTCATAATCATCAAGATTTTTTCTTTGGTCCAGCCTCCACCAAATCCATCACAGACATCAGCGAATCCGTCTTCATGAAAAGCACCCGTTGTTAAAATAGAAGCAATAATCGCTAGTATAACAGCAATTTCTGATGAAAGAAATTGGGCAAATATAGAATAGGCGAAAAATGAAATAGTCCCAACAATCCATCCGATAAAAGGAAAATATCTTGTCGCTTTATTTAAATAATCTGGATGATGTGTAATGTTTTTTGGGCATGGAATTCTGGTGTAAAACATTAAACAGGTGAAGAAAATGTGTAGTTCTTTTTTCATTTGATTATGATTATTTGGCTAAAGCCTTCTTTAGGAGCAAATTTATGACCTCCAGATAAATCTGGAGGCAATTCAAAAAAAATAAAGAATAATTTCTATGAATTGCCAACATCTTTAGATGTTGGTTGGATTATAGTTACTAAGAAAGGCTTTAGCCAAATTTTCTTAATATTATTTAAATCCAAATTTGATCATGAATTCGTCATATTCTTCTTGAAATGTTTTCTTTTTATGATGTTCTTCTTGATTCTTAATATAATCCCGAACTCTATCTACAATAGATTCTGAAACTGAAACTGCAAAATATTCATCCTGCCATTCAAATTTATCTTTTGTTAATTGATTTTTATTAATCCAATACGAGGATTCTCCTTTCAAGAGCTGTATCACTTTCTGAATAGTTTGATTATTTCCTAATGAAATTAAACAGTGGCAATGATCAGAATGTCCACTAATAAAGTCTAGATAGATTTCCTTCTTTAAAGCATTTTCTTGTATGTGATGCCATACTTTTTTACGAATATCAATAGAATTTAAAAATGGGAATCTATTTTTTGTACTCCAAACGCAGTGAATGTAAACTTTTGTAAAAGGCATGTATGATATTTAAAAATTCAAAGTTATAAACTTTAAACTTAAAAAGAAAGTTATTTCCTACTCACTCCCGCGCTTTCAAAACTAGCCATTTCATTCAAAAAAGCCTCAGCCGATTTTAAAATCGGAAAAGCAACAGCGCATCCGGTTCCTTCTCCCAAACGTAAATCGAGATTTAAAATAGGTTTTGCTTCCAGATAATTCAATAATTCTGAATGTGCTTTTTCGGCAGAACAATGGCAGAAAACAGCATTTTGTTTGATATTCGGATTTATTTTAAAAGCTATCAAATAGGCAACAGTACAAATAAAACCGTCCACCAGAATCAGCATTTTATTTTCAAAAGCAGTCAGCATTCCGCCAGCCATTTGAAGAATTTCAAAACCTCCAAAATAGGAGAGTTGCGATAGTATTTCGGCTTGACCGGAATAACTTTCAATGGCTTTTTTGAGTAGATTTTGTTTTAGAAGTAGTTTTTCGTTTTCAACTCCAGTTCCTTTTCCAACACAATCTTCAATAGGAAAATCGGTTAAAAGACTCATTAAAACAGAAGCGGTTGAAGTATTTCCAATTCCCATTTCACCAAAACCAATACAATTTGAACCAGATTTTGCGATATTTTCAACAATCGATTTTCCTTTCTCAAAACATAACTGAACTTCAGATTCACTCATTGCCGGAACATGAAGAAATGACTGAGTTCCTTTGGCAATTTTTGCGTCTATTAACTTTGCATTGGTTGGAAAATCATAATTAACGCCCGAATCTACAATTGATAATTCGATATTATTCTGATTGCAAAACACGTTTATTGCTGCGCCACCATCGAGAAAATTATTGACCATTTGTCGCGTAACATCCTGTGGATAGTCACTTACGCCATGATTTGCGATTCCGTGATCGGCAGCGAAAACTACAATATTAGGTTTTAAGATTTTTGGATTCAAAGTTTCGAAAACGGTTGCCATTTGGAAAGCCAAAGATTCTAATGTTCCCAAAGAACCGACAGGTTTTGTTTTAGAATCTATTTTGTCTTGTAAAAGAGTGTAGAAGTCAGAATTGTTTTGGAATTTGTTTTCCGATTTCAAATCAAAAGCAGGAACATTTATTTGATGGATTTCTTTGATTTCGTTGCAAATAGGAGCTTCTAATTTTTGTTTCCAATGCAATTGCTGCAGCATTGGCTGATTGTTATAATTGGTAGCTGGTTTTCCGATGCAGAAATAACCCAGCGGTTCTATGTTTTCTGGTAAATCAAGGATTTTTTTAAACTGATAATAATTGAGAATCGAAACCCAGCCCATTCCGTAACCTTGTTCTGTAAGCGAAAGCCAGATATTTTGCGCCGCACAAACTGTGCTGAATTTCACCGCTTCATTACTGCCAATAGTTCCAATCGTAAACTGATTGAGAACTGAACGGTCGTAAGAAATGATTAGTCCGATTGGCGCTTCTTCGATCGCCTCTAGTTTAAGTGATCTGTAAAGTTCTTTCTGCTCGGGATTGTCGGTTAGTTCCTCTGCTTTTTTATTGTAGTCTAAAAAAAGCTTTTTAATAGACGTTTTAACTTCATCTGATTTAATGATATAATATCTCGTTGCATCGGTTAGTCCCACAGATGGTGCCCAATGTCCAGCCTGTAAAGCTTTCTGAATTACTTCATCTGGAACTTCATCGGCTGTAAAATGTCGTGTGTCGCGGCGTGATTTTAATATATCGTCTAAATTGCTCATTTTTAAAAATCAATGACAATTTCAAAAATCAATGGCAATGTGAATCCTGAAATCTTTATTTTTTGTAAAGTTAAAATATTCGTTTTGCAATTAGGACGTAATATTTAGAATTTATTTTAAAATCAATGAGAATATTGATTTTTGAAATTGTTATTGATATTGAAGTTTGTTATCCTTTTATTTTAACTGGAATTCCAGAAACCATCAATACAACTTGATCTGCGTTTGTAGCAAGAAACTGATTCATCCAGCCTTGGAGTTCAACAAACTTTCTTCCGATATGAGTTTCTGCGTGAACTCCCATGCCAATTTCATTTGTCACAATAATGATATTCGCATTTTTGTGTTTAGCGATAGCAAGAAATTCTTTTTTGGCTTCTTCCAAACTCAAATGTACATCGTTTTTATGATCAACAAAGAAATTAGTTAGCCAGAGCGTTACACAATCAATTAAAGCAGTTTTTCCAGAAAAATCAATTTCACTTAAATACTTTTCCTTTTCAATATTCGTCCAATGTTCGTCTCTTTCCTTTTGATGACGGTCAATTCGATTTTGGAAATCATCATCCCATTTTCTGGCAGTTGCTACATACAAAGGAGAGTTGGAAAGTTCTAAAGCCAATTTCTGTGCATAACCGCTTTTTCCAGAGCGCTCGCCGCCAGTTATCAAGTAAATCATTTTTTATTAATTATGAGTTTTGAATTATGAATTATGAGTTTGGGCAAGTTATAAAATAATTATGAAGACTAACTCATAATTTATCACTCATAACTCCTAATACGGGCAATGTCGGCAGTTATTTCCACAACAGGTTCCTCTTTTTAGGTGAAACCAAGCTTTAAAAACATAATTGCCATTTTCGATATAATAATCGATGCCTTCAATCAAATGATTGGTTTTTGGCAATAACATAGCTTTATTCTTAAGCGCCTTTTCTGGAGTTATGGTTTCAATATAAGCATCAATTTTATCTTCGCAAGCTTCCTTAAAACACTCAGGACAAAGGCAATCACCTCCGTCGGCAAGATTAAAAATAGGAGGGTAGTCATTACACCAGCACTTATTTTCAGGTGAAACGTCGCCGCAAGAAAAAGCGGTTTCACAGCTGGAGCAGATTTTTGTTTTTGGTACATTCATCAAATAAAAGGCTATTTGTTTAAATTTGTACGAATAAAGGTAAACAAAAAAAATAGAAATTGATTTACCTTTGTGCCCACACAAAACACAAAATATGAAATATTTTTTCCATAAATTACCAGTCGTTTTTTTACTTTTTGTAGTAATTAGTTGTAAAAAGAATGAAGCGCAAGAGGCAGTAAAATCTACCGTTGCCAAAGAAAGCATCGAATTTGCATCTGGACTTTCAATTGTTAAAAACGAAGGCTATTCAATTGTAAATGTGATGAATCCGTGGCCAAATGCTAAGGGAAAATTTACTTACATTTTGGAAGAAAAAGGAGTACAAATTCCAGACAGTTTAAAAAAATATCCTGCGATAAAAGTTCCTTTAGAAAGTGTTGTGGTAACTTCAACAACAAATATTCCTTTTCTAGAAATGCTCGAAGTGGAGAATAAATTGGTCGGATTTCCACATACCGATTACATTTCTTCAGAAAAAACACGAGCATTAATTGATAAAGGTTCTGTGAAAAACGTTGGACAAAATGAAAAACTGAACATCGAACAATTAATAGAATTGTCACCAGATTTGATTGTTACATTTGGAGTTGATAATAATAATCCGATGTTGGATAATTTGAAGAAAAGCGGTTTGAAAGTGCTTATTCAAGGCGATTGGATGGAACAGTCTCCGCTTGGGAAAGCAGAATGGATTAAGCTTTACGGCGCTCTGTTTGGAAAAGAAGATAAAGCAAAAGAACTTTTTGATAAAATCGTAGAAAGCTATAATCAGGCAAAAAAGCTCGTTGTCGATAAGCCTGCAACTTCAAAAGTTTTGTATGGATCTATGTACGAAGATGTTTGGTACGTTGCCAAAGGAAACAGCTGGGTGGCGCAGTTCATGCAAGATGCAAAATCTAATTATTTGTGGGCCGATTTAGAAGGAACTGGAAGTGAAGGTTTGTCTTTTGAAAAAGTTTTAGATAAAGCGAAAACGGCTAATGTTTGGATTGCTTCTGGATCTTTTAAAAGTTTAGATGAATTGCAAAAAGCAAATCCGCATTACTCAGAATTTGACGCTTTCAAAAATAAAACGATATACAATTTTGAAGGAAAGCTAGGGGCAACAGGCGGAACAGTTTATTACGAATTGGCGCCAAGCCGTCCTGATTTGGTGTTGAAAGATTATATCAAGATTTTTCATCCCGATTTATTGGCGGGCTACGAATTTACTTTTGCATCAAAACTGAATTAAATTGGCGAATAAAAAACGAAATACCATTTTATTTGTCATATTGACTTTAGGACTTTTTCTAATGTTTTTTGCGAGCATTAGTTTAGGATCGGTTACAATTCCGTTAAAAGATGTTTTTGCGAGTTTAACTGGTGGTGAGGCAGCAAAATCGACTTGGGAATATATTATCATTAATTATCGTTTGCCAAAAGCGATTACTGCAGTTTTAGTCGGAACAGGACTCTCTATGAGCGGACTTTTGATGCAGACTTTATTTAGAAATCCGCTTGCTGGACCTTATGTTTTAGGATTAAGCTCTGGAGCAAGTCTTGGTGTTGCATTTGTTATTTTGGGAGCAGGATTTCTACCTTCTTTTTTGAGTGTAATTGCATTGTCTTCTTACGGAATTGTTTTGGCATCTACTTTAGGAAGCACGTTGGTTTTATTTCTAGTTTTAGTGGTTTCGCAGCGATTGAGAGATACCATGGCCATCTTGATTGTGGGTTTAATGTTTGGAAGTTTCACCACAGCAATTGTAAGTGTTTTAACTTATTTTAGCACGGCAGAACAGCTTCAGAAATTTACTTTCTGGTCAATGGGAAATCTTGGAAATCTTTCTTGGACAACTATTGTAATTTTAACATTCTGTATTGGAATCGGATTGCTTTTGAGTGCCAAAAGCATCAAGCCATTAAACGCCTTGCTTCTTGGAGAAAACTATGCAAAAAGTATGGGATTGAATTTTAAACAAGCAAGATTAGTCATCATTTTTGCAACTAGTATATTATCAGGAGCTATAACAGCTTTCGCCGGACCCATTGCATTCGTCGGCTTAGCAGTTCCTCATATTGCAAAATTGACTTTTCAGACCAGTAATCATACTATTTTGTTTTGGAGCACTTTATTTTTTGGATCCATAATAATGCTGTTTTGCGATATTGTTTCGCAAATGCCAGGTTTTGATGTCACGCTTCCAATAAATGCCGTAACTTCTATTATTGGCGCGCCGGTTGTTATTTGGCTTTTAGTTAGAAAAAGGAATTTTTAAGTTTAAACTTACAAAATAAAATAATATCTTAGTTTTTAAAACACATAGAAACATAGATTTAAAAGCCGGTTAAAGGCGTTTCACTTTTCTGAAATAAACATAGACTTTGTGAAAATCAATTTGTTTCTCGAATAAATTAAGGTAATGATAACCCAGAAGTTTTTAGACGAATTAAGTTTTAATGTAATTGGGGCATGTATAGAAGTGCATAGAACTATTGGAAGAGGATTGCTTGAGAATGTTTATCACGAATGTTTGAAAGAAGAATTGACCTATAGGAAAATAAATTTTTTGACAGAAATGAACGTGCCATTGATTTATAGAAATAAAGAATTAAATACGAATTTAAAATGTGATCTGTTTGTTGAAAATTGTCTTGTTGTAGAATTGAAAGCTACATCAGAATTAAATCCTATATACGAAGCACAGCTCATGACATATATGAAACTTTTAAAAGCTCCTAAGGGCATTCTAATTAATTTTAATTTTAAAGAGGGCCAAAAAACATTTGTGAATGAATATTTCAAATTGCTGCCAAAGTTCTAAGTTCAAAAGCTATGTGTTAATTTACAAGTAAATTTTAAAATAAACTTTCAGTAAAATAGAAATCTATGTTTCTATGTGTTTAAAAAATTAACTCAAAATGAAAAATATCTTAATAACTTCACATCTAAATATTGGATACAAATCCAAGAAAGGAGTTACGACCATTGCTGAGAATCTTAATTTAAATCTTGAAACTGGTAAATTAATCACTTTAATAGGAGCAAACGGAATTGGAAAATCTACCTTATTACGAACGCTTACTGGAATTCAGAAACCTTTATCGGGAAATGTTTATTTGAATGAAAGGAATATTTCAGACTATCAGCCTTTAGAATTGGCACAAAATCTCAGTTTGGTTTTGACCGAAAAACTGCCGCCAAGTAATCTTTCTGTTTTTGAATTAGTCGCTTTAGGTCGTCAGCCGTATACCAATTGGGTTGATAAATTATCTGGCGAAGATGTTCTAAAAGTTCATGAAGCAATGAGTTTGACACAAATAGAACATTTAGCGTCAAAAAAACATTTTCAAATTAGCGACGGACAATTGCAGAAAGTTTTAATTGCTCGAGCTTTGGCACAAGATACGCCATTAATTATTTTAGATGAACCAACTACACATCTTGATCTGCTGCATAAAGTTTCATTATTCAAATTATTAAAGAAATTGACGCAAGAAACTCAAAAAAGCATTTTGTTTTCCACACACGATATCGATCTTGCCATTCAATTAAGCGACGAAATGATCATGATGATGCCAGAAAGTATAGTGCAAGATCAGCCGTGTAATTTAATTTCGAATGGAAGTTTCAGCAATTTGTTCAAAGATGAACATATTATTTTTGATGCTGAAAAAGGGAAGTTTATCGTGAGTTAGTTTTTTTTTCAGGAGCTAATCCTGCTGTTCGCTATATCTTTTGTGGCGAACCCCGCCACAAAAGGATGCCGCTTCCATCAGGGCTAGAAGTCTCGTTTTCAGAAGAAGCTTTTTCTATTAAACAGTTAAACAGATAAACGATTAAACTTTCTTCAATCCAATTTGTCTCTTCGCTTCTCCAACCACAAAAGCAACCGAATTAGCAATATTAAAACTGCGAATAAGCGGTGACATAGGAATCGTCAAATGATTTTCGAATCTTGCCATAAATGCTGCGCTCAATCCAACGCTTTCTTTTCCGAAAACCAGCCAGTCCCCATCTTGAAATTCATTTTCTAAATACGATTTTTCAGAATGCGAACTCATTAAAAATACACGAGAATGATCTGGAATCTGAGCAATCCATTCGTCTACATTTTGATATTCTGTTACATCAAGATGAACCCAATAATCCAATCCAGAACGTTTCAGATTTTTGTCATTGATCACAAATCCGAAAGGATGAATTAAATGAAGACGGCTTTCTGTGCCTACACACAATCTGCCAATATTTCCGGTATTATTTGGTATTTCTGGTTCTACAAGAACAACGTTTAACATCTTTTTAGTTATGAATTATGAGTTATAAGTTATGAGTTTATGGAAATTATCTAATTGACACATTTTCTAATTATCTAATTGAAAATCGGAAACTTCCAAAACTTCACCTGCTTTTAGATTTTGCAAATATACATTTCCTATTCGAACGCGAACTAGACGTAACGTAGGAAAGCCAACTGCAGCGGTCATTTTTCTAACTTGACGAAATTTTCCTTCTCTTACCGTGATGGATGCCCAAGAAGTCGGACCATGACGCTCGTCTCTTATTTTTTTGGCTCTCGCTCCAAAATCGGGAATCTCGGTAACGATAGATGCTTTACAGCGTTTCGTTTTGTATTTTCCGCCATCAAGTCCGATTTCTACACCATTTTGCAATTGTTCTATTGCTTGTGGCGTAATTAATCCATCAACCTGAACGTAATATTCTTTTTCAACTTTTTTACTTCGAACGAGTTCGCTCATATTTCCATCAGTAGTCAAAAGAAGCAATCCTTCAGAATCTTCGTCCAGTCTTCCAATTGCCATTGTGCCTTCTGGGAAATCATACAATTCGCCCAAAAGCTTTTTCTTTCTTTTTAATTCGTAAATAAATTGGCTCAAATAGCCGTAAGGTTTAAAAAGAATGAAGTGTCGGTGCATTTTTAATTTTTTGCAAAGATAGTTCCTTTCCTAAAATTAAAACCAATTACAGCTTTTGGGATTTCATTTTTTTTAGCCATTGGTAGACAAACCAAATTACAGTAACTGTAAAAATGGAAATTAAAATGGGGTAATAGTTTTCGAAAAATTGATGAAAATAACTTCCGACCAAAATGTATGCAGAAGCCATGCAAAGCTTGATTAAGATAAATTCAGAATTGGACCAGCTAGTTTTAATTTTAAAGAAATTCATAATAATTACGGTTGTTAAGTTGCTTTAAATAAAGGTAATAAATAAAAAAGCAGATGGCAATTATAAAAGAAAAGCAATATGAAGTCATAATGTGTTTAGTGGTTACAATTCGTAATATTATAAAATTGAATCTAAAAAATAATATTACCATGGAAACGAATGATTTAGGAACAAAAAAAATAAACGGAACGCAGAAAAATATTGATGAATCTAAAGGAAAAAACGTTTCGCACGACAAAGAACTAAAAGATGCCAAATTGAATAAAGAATTGGTTACAGATGCAGATGGCGATAAAAAGATTGTAGAGAGAGCCCGTAACGAGAATGAAGATATTAATAAAGCGCTTCATCAAATAAATCCAGATAACCCAAATGCAAACCGCGGAGTTGAAACGGAAGAAGAGGCAAATAAAACGGTTGAGAACAAAGATCATAATTCCGATATAACTCCAAATCGATATCCGAACTCACATCCAGATAATCATAAAGATCGTGGAAATATGAAATTGGATGAAGAGGAATAAGACAATACGAAATTTTCAACAAAATTGCGTCAATTTAATGTCAAATAACATAACATTAGCGGTTCGCGTTAATGTTATTTTAAACTCTATTCAAAGCTTTTATGTCGGTTGATATCTTCGTAAATTAGAGGAATCAATTTAAAAACATATATAAAATGGCACTTTTAGAAAATAAAGTAGCTTTTGTATCTGGCGGCGGTTCAGGAATCGGACGCGCGGTGGCAGAAGCCTACGCTCGAGAAGGAGCAAAAGTAGTAGTAGCTGATATAAATGTAGAACACGGTGAAGAAACCGTAAAAATGATAAAGGAAAAGGGCGGAGAAGCTTTTTTCATAAAAGGAGACTCGTCGAGTGCTGCTGACAATAAACATATGGTTGAGGTGACGGTTTCTAAGTACGGCCGATTGGACATTGCCTGCAACAATGCAGGAATGGGAGGCCCGGCAAAACCAACTGGCGAATATGAGCCAGAAGCTTGGGATAAAGTTATTGCACTTAATTTAAGCGGTGTTTTTTATGCCTGCCGTTACCAATTGGAGCAAATGGAGAAAAATGGTGGAGGAAGCATTGTTAATATTGCCTCAATTCATGGACAAGTTGCTGCGCCAAATAGTGTTGCCTATACAGCGAGTAAACACGGTGTGGTTGGTTTGACAAAAAATATTGCAGTAGAATATGCTCAGAAAAACATTCGATGCAATGCTGTTGGACCTGGTTATATTGAAACAGCACTTTTAAAAGATAATCTTAACAAGGATATGATGCAAGCCGTTGCAGCAAAATCTGCAATGAACCGCTTAGGAACCGCAGAAGAGGTTGCCGAATTGGTAGTTTTTCTAAATTCTGATAAATCATCATTTACAACAGGAAGTTACATTATTGCGGATGGAGGTTATACCGCAGTTTAATATTTTTTAAAGAATACTATTTTGAATTAGTAAAAGCAGTAAGCGAAAGTTTACTGCTTTTTTTGTTTTTAGAAATCCATTATTTGTAAGAAGTGTAGCGTTTTCGGGGCTTTTTGGAATGCTGGATATTTTGAAGAATGTTTTGTTTTAAGTGTTTTTTGTTGGTTTTATTTTATTATATTTAATCTTGTTTTAAGTTTTGATGAAAAATATTTATAAAAATATAAACATTAAGTTTATGGTTTTGTAATATTCCCTTAACTTTAAAGACGATAAATTTGAACTCTAAAAACTCTATTCTTTAACCTATGAAAAAACTCTACTTTTCGCGCCTTTTGGCTCTTTTATGTTTTTTTAGTTGCATTTCTGGAGATCTTTTTGCCCAGACAAATCCAACGCCACAAAGTATACCTTATTTTCAGAACTTCAGCGGATTAGCGGCAAATTCTACTACTTACCCAGCTGGTTTTCAGGGTTGGTTGGTAAGCTCAAGTCAGAATACATCAAGTTATAGTACAGCGTTATCTGGCGATAGAGCTTTAATTGCTAACAGTACGGCAAACACTAATAGTGGCAATATTCACAATTATAATGGAAAAATAGGTTTTTTAAATACTACTTCAGCTGATTTTTCAATAGGTTTTGCGTTTTCAACACTAGGAGAAACAGATATTTGGGTTCTGTATGATGCCATGATTATACGTAACCTTTATGATGGAGCCTCTAATAATCGTCTTCAGGAAATGGCCTTGCAATATCGTATTGGAACTAGCGGACCTTTTATAGCGGTACAAGGTTCTGAATATTCTAATGATAGTAAAACACAGCAGACCGGAGGTACCGAACCTTTAGATAATCGTGTAACAAAGAAAATTGTAAAACTGCCATCAGATTGTGATAATCAGTCTGTAGTTCAGATAAGATGGATTGCAAGATTGATGTCTGGATCAAGTGGTTCTCGCCAGTCTTTTGCAATTGACAATGTTGATATCAGAAGTGACAATAAGGCGCCTGTTACTGAATCGGGGTATCCGAAAGTAAGTAATATTTTGTCTTCAGGATTTGATTTTATTAATAAAATAGATGAGGTAGGAAAGACATATTATGTTTTGTTGCCAAACGGTAGTGCTGAACCAACAGTAGCGCAAATAAAACTTGGTCAAGATGCCACAGGAAATGCTGCCTTGCAATCTGGTTTCTTCGATATAACAGACTCATCCATAGATTACACAAAAAGCTTTACGGGATTAACTTTAAATACAGCTTATTCTATTTTTTCTGTATCAGAAGATATTTTCAAAAATACTCAAACAGTAGTTAGTAAAGTCGATGCTGCAACTTTAAGTGTAGCAAGTCCCGAAATTTCTACAACGGTTTCTTCTTTAGATTTTGGTATCTTAGAATTTAATCATGACTCTAAAATTTTAAGTTATCAAGTTCAGGCCTCGAATCTCACAGATACTATGGTTTTAACTTCCTCTTCAAATTTTACAATTTCTAAAGATAATAACACATTTACTTCATCATTGACATTTGTTCCAGCTGATTTTGCTTCAAATGCAACACCAGCAGTATATGTGAAGTTTACACCAAATGCTGTTTCTGGTTTCACAGGACAAATAACACACGAATCAACAGGAGCAGTAACAGAAACAGTTACGTTGACTGGAACTGGGATTGATCCTTTTAAACAGGATTTTAATGATGCTAATGTTTTAGCAAATAGTGGTTGGAAACAATATGACGAATCGGGGCCTTTAAATAAATGGACTTATACTGATATTGCTCGAAATGTAAATTCTGGGACAGGAGCCGTTTTAGTAAATGGATATTCAGATACTGGAGCAAGTAAAGACTGGCTAATTTCACCTAAATTACGATTGAATAATTTTGGAGATTTGCCGCTATTGTCTTTTTATTCTCGTAAGTTTTATGCTGGACCTTCTCTTAAATTAATGGTTTCAACCAATTATGATGGTGTAAGTAATCCGAATACCGCTACATGGACAGAAATTGATGGCAAATTTCCAACAAGTACAGGGAGTTATGTGCAATCGCAATATATTAAATTGACAGATTATAAAACGGATCATACTTATTTGGCTTGGGTTTATGAAACGACAAAAGGAGGAGCAAACTTTGCTTCTGAATGGTCATTTGATGATTTTGCTGTGACGGATGAGGCAGGTTATTTAGATTTAAATCCTGTTTTAGATTTTGGTGTTGTCAATGCAAACACAATTTCAGATGCTCAGTCTTTTAGTTTTAAGGCAGAAGGTTACGGAGATATTACAATTACTGCTCCAGCATCCTACAAAATATCAGCAGATAATATTTCGTACGTATCAAGTATCGTAGTTACAGCTGCCGATGCTTTAGCGGGTAAGACCCTTTACGCAAAATTTACGCCAACTGTAAAACAATTTAAAATATCAGGTTCATTAACGGTAACAGGAACTGCTTTAAGCAAACAAGTTGGATCGCTTACTGGTTCTTCTTTGCCAAAATCAGAAACTTTTGATGTGGTTACTTATAATTTAGAGTTTTTTGGTTCAGATAATCCTAGTAATGGACCTTCAGATAATGCGCTACAAATTGAAAATGTAGCAAAAGTGATGAATAAATTGGATGCTGATGTTTACGTGGTTCAAGAAGTTTCTAGTGATGCAGCTATAGACGATTTAATTGTGAAGCTAAATGTAAACGGAAAAACATTCAATAAGACTATTTCTCCAGTTTGGTCATATTCATGGGATCCAAATTCAGATCCAAATTTTCCGCCTCAGAAGCTCGTGGTTATTTACAATACTCAAACTGCTACTTTGAAAAAAACTAGAGTAATGTTTAAAGAGTTTTATGATGAATTGGTTGCAGGCACTAAAACTTTATCAAATTATCCGCTTCCAGCAAGTAATCCGCCAGTACATCCGAGCTCAGGATTCTTCTCTTCGGGGCGTCTGCCTTATATTGTAACTTTAGAAACGAATCTCAATGGAGTTAAAAATGAAATTAAGGTTATAGATGTTCACGCCCGTGCAAATAGCGGTTCTGATATGACAACATACACAAGACGTAAATATGATACACAAGTTTTTAAAGACAGTTTAGATGCACATTATCCAAATGATAATTTAATCATTTTGGGTGACTACAACGATGACGTGAAAAAATCAGTTTTTGGCACAAACAATCCTTCGACTTACGAAAACTTTGTAACTGATACAAGCAATTATAAAGCGCTTACTTTAGAAATAAGCCAAGCTGGTGCTTTTAGCTTTTTAACTTCGGGTGGATTTTTAGATCATATTATGATTTCAAATGAATTGTTTGATCAGTATATAGATCAATCGACAGCAGTTTATGATCCAAGAAATGATATTGCAAATTATACCACAACAACTTCAGATCACGGGCCAGTAATTGCTCGTTTCGAATTAAAACAAGACGTGCTTTCTACGCCAGATTTTGGAAAAAACAAATATTTTGTAAAAGCATATCCAAATCCTGCTGCAGACGTGTTGAATTTTGATATCAAAACAGCAACGCAAGGAAGAGATCTAAAAATCAGGTTATACGATTTTAATGGTCGTGCTATTGGAAATCCAATTAGTGTTAAGAATGAATCTGAAGTTAGCACAGCAGTTGTTGCTGTTGGCAATCTGGTTTCGGGAGTATATTTTTATACAGTTACAGAAAACAATAAGGTCATTTTTAAAGATAAAGTCATTAAGAAATAATAGAGATTTTCTATAAAAACGAAAGGCAGTCTATTTTAAGACTGCCTTTTTTATATAAATACTTTTTTTAGTTTCTCGATATCAATTTTACTTTCCTCTGAAAAGTTAAAAAAATAATCCAACTGCCATTTTTGTGTTTTCTGTGCTTGTTTGCTTGTGGTTTCATCCCAAGGCGGATAAACTCTCGTTGCTCTGATTCCTTCTTTCTTTTCGGTAGAAAAAATGCCTTTTTCTAATAATGTCTTTTTCGGAAAAATAAACTGTCCCCAGTTCTCATCTTTTCTAACGTTCACAATCACAAAATCAATATTTTCTGAATAATCAAAAGGTTCAATCATTCCTGATCGATTTCGTTTCCATAAAGTAACAAACTGCCCAGTTTTGGTTGGGGTAATTTTTGCTTCTCTATAGCAGATGTTTTTATTATTTAATTGAAAACGAAATGCGCTATATTCTTCGCTTTCGCTTTCCTTTTGAAAAGAGGTTATTTGCAAATCAGCTTTCTTAAAAATGCCTTCTTTGCTCAATACTAAATCACGAGATGCGATACTAAAATTCATTTGCGAAAATTACTGCAAATTCAATTTAGAAAGAAACATTCAGTCCAAAATTTAATCCCCATTGAAACTGATTGAATGACTGGCTGTTTAGCGGATTGATATAATAATTTACAGCAGGTTCAACAAAAACATTGGTCTTTTTGTACACGCGATATTGAACAGTACTGCTCAAAGTAGAACCATAAACATAATCATTGGCGTTCATGTTTTCTCCAATGGAATGCCCATCTAGAGCCACATTATTAGAAATTAATTTACCTACAAAACCTCCAGTATTTAAGTTGATGCTAGCTTTATTTTTATTAAAAACAGAATAAGAAACCTCAAGAGGCATTTCTACATATCTTAAATTTTGATCTAATTTACCTGTTTGTACGTTTTCATTTTTCATAGCTTCTTTAGTACTATTCGAAATCAAAAGATAATCTTGTCTTGACGGATCTGATGACGCAACTGGACTACTGTCGGCATAGGAAGCGGCAGGAGCAAAAAAAGCATTGTTTTTGGCACTTACGTAAGATACATTGGCAACGCTTTGTCCCAATTCGCTAATTTTTAATCCAGAACCTACAGCCCATTTTTTGTTAATGCTGTATTTTGTTTTTACACCATAAGAATTAGATTGTTTAGAATCGTTTACGTTTCCTAATGTTTTTTCGTTTTTCGTATTTTCAGAACTTGCTACACCAGCAAAAACCGCAACTGCCCATCTTTCTTTTTTATTGATCAGATTGTCCTTTTTTTCTTTTTCTTCTTTTTCCTTTTCAGGAGTTAAAATTCCTTTTTCTAAATTTTGAAGCTCGGCCAACTGCATAGAGTCTGTTTTGCTCAAACTGTTAGTAATTTTAAGATCGTCCTTTATTATAACTGCTTTATCAGTTCGCTTAGTCTCATTTTTATCGGAAACTGAATTTTTCGAATTGTATGCGTTGCTGTTTGCAAAAGAGTTGTTTGTAGAATAACCATGATTATTAAAAGCAATATTTTTATTGTTTTTTAGAGAAAGCTGCTCTTCAAAAATAGAATTTGAAAGCTGTTTTTTTGCTGTAGAATTAAATTTGCTTTGTTTCCCAAATGCAATTCTTTCTTCTGAAATTCCTTTATTCGAAGATTTTATATGGTTTTCTAAAACAGATTTTTTGGAAGATTTTAGAATCGACTTGTTTTCTGATGAACCAAAATTTTGATACGCAATAGATTGGTTCGAAGCATTTGCAGGAACTACTGTGCTCGATTTTTTAGAAGATTTTATGCTAGATTTTTCTTCTGATGAACTTGAGTTTTGATAGGCAACAGATTGGTTCGGAGTATTTGCAGGAACCACTACATTAGATTTCGAATCTTTTTTACTGCTTTTGTTCTTAGAGTTTGTTTCTGCTACAGAAGTCTCTTGAACTTGAATTCCTGATTCATTATTGAATTGATTATTCGTATCATTTCCATTTAAAGAATCTATTTTTTTGTCAGCATTTTTAGTTCGGTCTAATTTTCTATCGTTAGAATTATCGTTTGTGTTTTTGTCAAGAACAATACTATTTCTGCTGTTTTCTAAATCGCCATTGTTAATATTTGTGTTTTCAGATAAATCGGTAAAATGTAAAATTGAAGGCAGAAGCAACCCTAATAATAAGCATGCAGCAGCCGACCACCAAAGAACAACTCTCTTCTTCTTTTTAGGTTTGTCTAATTTTTCTTCAATCTGACTCCACAATTCTGGAGGCGGAACACTCGAAAAGTCTTCCATTGATGAAAAAATATCTTCTATTTTTTGCTTCTTCATGCTATCTTAAAATTTTTTATGCTCAAAATTCGCTTTTGTAATATGTGTTTGGCGCGATTTAAATTTGATTTTGATGTTCCTTCGGAGATTTTTAATAGTTCGGCGATTTCTTTGTGTTTCATTTTTTCGAAAACATACAAGTTAAAAACCGTCCGGTATTGATCTGGTAAATCTCGAATGTATTCCAGCAGTTTTTCCTGTTCTATCGGAATAGCTTCCAGTTCCTCTTCTTCTATAAAATCGGTATCGGGATCAAAAACATCTAAAAAGAAACTCTCTTTTTTCTTTTTGTTTAAAGTTTCGATGAGTTTATTAATAAAAATCCGTTTGAGCCAGCCTTCAAAACTTCCTTCAAATTTATACTGGCTTATTTTCTGAAAGGCAATTACAAATGCTTCCTGAAAAACGTCTTTCGCGTCATCTTCGTTCTTCATATATTTCAAACAAATACCATATAAAACAGGAGAGAACAACTGATAAATTTTCAGTTGTCCCTCCCTGTCATTTTTAATGCACAGTTTGATATATTTTTCTAACTCGTCTTTCAAGAAATGGTTCAAATTTGATTTTGCAAAAATAGTTCTAAATAGCTTACAAAACTATCTTTTAAAAATAGTTCGAGTACCGTCTTGACTGTTGCTTACAATGGTTAGGTTTTGATTGTCAAGGTTTTCTATGACGTAAGTTTTGCCTTCGAACGTAATTAGATCATGTTCTGACTGATCAAAATATCCCTTTCCTTTTTCTATCTGATAAGCACTATTTCTAATCTCTACATTGTTTTTATAAGTAATAACTCTTCCGTTTTCGGTAAAGATAATTTTCTTAGTAAATCCGATTGTTTTTGGTGTTGCAACATAAGGATTGTCAGAACCACCGATAGATTTTTCCCATATCCAAGTGTTTACTATTGATCCTGAGGCGTCTTTAGAATCATTTACAGAAATCACTGACATAAAAAGAAAACAGATAATAAAAGATAAAAAGAGTTTCTTCATAATCATGTTATTTTAAACTTGTAATTTTTTCCTGAATCGCTTTTTTGAAAAGTTTTATTTCTGCACTTTGGTCTGAAGTGTCATTGTTGTCGATATAAACTTTTGTAACGCTTGCACCTTGACGCAGTTCAAAATAAATTCCGCCTTGATCTGCAGCATCTGGAGAACCGTAGGTTTTCGTCTGTCCTTTTAAAGCCAAGATTTCAGCAGGAACGCTTTTTAATAATAAAGTATATTCACCTCTTTTAATTGTTGGAGTATATTTGTATTGGTTAAAATCATATTGTCCAGCTCCAACATTTAAGAATTTTAAAGTATTATAATCGTTAATCTGATAGAATTTTTGGCAGTCTGCACCAGTACATTGATTGTAGAAGCTTCCAATAATCATATTGTCTGCACTTTCAGCTGTTTTATTAAAAATCATTCCTTTTGTTGTCTTAGGGATTAAAACAAAATCTGAAGGATAAGTAGGAGCTTGTGTCACGTTCTCGCCAACAGCAGGGGCTTTTTCGTAGTAATTCACAACGATTTCGCAGTTGTTTTCTACGATAGAGCTAATCACGATATCATAACCACTTGTAGGTTTAGCACCAGCGAAAAGTCCAACTAAATATTCTTTTGTAAAATCAATATTTGGATCACTGGCAACTGGACAATTGTTCGCGTGTTTTGTAAAATACTCATCCATTTTTTCTTGAGAAGCAATAATAACTGCGGCAGGATTATTAGGCTGAGATTTTACACTATAATTGCATAAGAAAGGAAAACCAGTAAAATTTACAACTGTATTAGCTCCGCAATCTACATAGTTATTTCCATCATTAAGAGAACAAGCACTGAATCCAAAGGCTACAAATAAGCCAAGTATTAATTTTTTCATAATTATTTTAATAGGTTTATATCTTGTAGATAGCACATTTAAAAAAAGGTTGCGTTGAGGTTTAATTTTTTTTAAAATAAAATGTTGGTTTAGTTGGATTTGAAAATGAATTAGTGAAATTTCCATTTTAAAAATTAAGTACTACGTATTATTGAGTACTTTTACGTAAAACAAACTTAGTTATGTCTGATTATTTACCGTTTTTATTAGGATTCGTTGTGGCGCTTTTTGTGGGCATCTACGTAGGCAAAATGCTTTCTGCATCAAAGTTTCAGTCAGAAAAAGCTATTTCTGAGGAACGATTAAATGCATTAAATGGTCAATTGCAAATGCTAAAAGAGCAATTTGAAAATGAAAAAAGTAACTTTCAGAAACAACTTCAGTTCAATATTTCTGAAAAAGAAAATATTCGTACAGAAAAAGACAGTTTAGCAATTCAGCTTTCTAAAAAAGAAGTGGATTTTGAAAATTTATGGGAACGCCATAAAGAACAAAAAAGCGAAATTAATGAGCTTCAGGAAAAATTTACTAAAGAATTTGAAAATTTGGCCAATAAAATTCTTGAAGAAAAATCGGCAAAGTTTACCGAACAAAATACTGTAAACATGAAAAATATCCTGACGCCTTTGCAGGATAAAATTCAGATTTTCGAACAGAAAGTAGAGCAGACACATAAAGAAAGCATCGATTATCATGCGGCGCTTCGTCAGCAGATTATTGGTTTGAGCGAAATGAACGCACAAATGAGCAAGGAAACTTTAAATCTTACTAAAGCATTAAAAGGAGACAGCAAAATGCAGGGAAATTGGGGCGAATTGGTGCTGGAGCGTGTTTTGGAAAAATCGGGATTAGAAAAAGGAAGAGAATACGAAGTACAGCAAAGTTTTACCAATAGTGAAGGAAACCGCGTTTTTCCAGACGTGGTAATCAATCTTCCCGACGGTAAAAAAATGATTGTCGATTCTAAAGTTTCGCTTGCCGCTTATGAAAAATGGGTAAACGAAGAATCGGAACTTTTAAAAATAGAATTTCTTAAAGAACACGTTATTTCTATAAAAAGACATGTTGAGCAGTTGGGCAGTAAAAATTACCACGATTTATATCAAATGGAAAGCCCAGATTTTGTTCTTCTTTTTATTCCGATGGAACCCGCGTTTGCCATTGCATTAAACGAAGATCCAACCTTATACACTAAAGCTTTTGACCGAAATATTGTCATTGTAACACCAAGCACGCTTTTGGCTACTTTGCGAACTATTGACAGTATGTGGACCAATCAGAAACAACAGGAAAATGCCTTAGAGATTGCGAGACAAGCGGGAGCTTTGTATGATAAATTTGAAGGTTTTGTAACCGATTTAGTTCGAATTGGAAACAAAATAAAGGATACCAAAACAGAATACGAAAGCGCTATGAATAAATTGGTTGATGGAAAAGGAAACCTGATTTCGAGCGTAGAAAGATTGAAAAAAATGGGAGCAAAGGCTAAAAAGTCACTTCCTGAAAATATTATTGCAAGAGCAGCGAGTTCAGATGAAAATGAATTATTGAATTAGAAGAGAAAGTAAAAAGAGAAAAGACACAAGAAAAAAGACCAACCTATATATAGAATACAACTAATCAAAAAAATACCAAAAACAAAAACATGAGTACAGATTTTAAACCCGTTTCTTCATCAAAAGTTAGTATATCAGAATTAATGTTGCCATCCCATACTAACTTTAGCGGAAAGATTCACGGAGGATATATTTTACAATTACTAGATCAGATTGCTTTTGCATCGGCATCAAAATTCAGCGGCAATTATTGCGTAACAGCTTCTGTAGATACGGTAAACTTTCTGAAACCTATTGAAGTTGGAGAATTGGTAACTATGAAGGCTTCTGTAAATTATGTTGGAAGAAGCTCCATGATTGTCGGCATTCGCGTAGAAGCAGAAAATATTCAGACAGGAGTTATCAAACATTGCAATTCGTCTTATTTTACAATGGTTGCTAAAGATAAAGAAGGCAAAAGTGTTCAGGTTCCAGGATTAATCTTGTCAAATTTGGAAGAAGTGCGCCGTTTTAGAAAGGCAATAAAACATATCGAAGTTAGAAAAGAAGTAGAAGAACATGAAAAATTGGCCAATATAAATTCTATTGAAGATTTGGCAAGTCTAGAAAAATATAATGTGCTTCTAGAAATCAGCTAAATTTTCTTATATTTAGTTATTACATATTAAATATTAGAAATTATGGTCAAGTTTGGATATACAATTTTATACGTTGAAAATGTCGAAGAATCTATCGCGTTTTATGAAAATGCTTTTGGTTTTTCGAGAAAATTCGTCACGCCAGAAGGCGATTATGGCGAATTAATTACAGGAGAAACAACACTTTCGTTTGCTTCGAAGAAATTAGCTTCAAAAAGTTTACCCGACGGGTTTATTGAAAGCAGTCTAGAAGATAAGCCTTTTGCTATAGAAATTGGATTTATAACAGAGAATGTTCCTGAAGTTTTGCAGAAAGCAACTTCTTTTGGCGCAGTTATAGTTTTAGAACCTGTAGAAAAACCTTGGGGACAAATCGTGGCTTATGCAAGAGACTTAAACGGTTTTTTAATTGAAATTTGCACAGAGGTAAAAGCATAGAAATTCGTTGTCAAAAATTATGGTAAAGTCCCTACGAGACAAAATATTGATTGACACCACATTTTGTCTCGTAGGGGCTTTTTTCACAATCCTTTAATGCGGCAAAAATTCACAAATTTTTAGCATTACTCTCAGAACTTTTAATAGGGAAATTTCGTAACTTTAAGTGTAATTATTGGGTTACGGAATTTTTTCACTGAGTATTGCCGTTCAATTTTCAGATTATTAAAATCTGATTTTTCATTTTCTCTTAATCAGAACAAATTGAATGACATAATTGTTTAAATGCAGACGATTATGAAAACAACTACTTTATTATTTTTACTTTTTACCGCCTTTTCTGTCATTGCCCAAGACAAATTTTTCACTAATACAGGCACCATAAATTTTGAAGCCTCTGTTCCTTTGTACGAGGAAGTGAAAGCAGTAAATAGACAGGTTGCTATACTTTTAGAACCTAAAACAAGTACTTTTATTTGTACTGTTGTCATCAAAGATTTTCGCTTTAAATTGAATCTCATGCAAGAGCATTTTAATGAAAATTACATGGAAAGCAATCGCTATCCTAAAGCCATATTTAAAGGGAAAATTCAGAAATTTGATTTAAAAGATATTACTGAAGTCGCAAAACAATATGAGATTAAAGGGAAACTTAATTTACGCGGAAAATCAAAAGAGATTGTGGTGAACGCTTTGATTAAAAGAGTTCCAGAAGGAATCCAGATCATTTCAGATTTCCCAATTGCAGTATCCGATTTTAATATTCATATTCCAACTCCTATAGCTTCAAAAATTGCACAAACGGCCAATACAGAACTAACGGGCATTATTCGCAGCGATGAGACTATGCTGACTTTGAAATAAAAGTTATTTTATACAATTAATAAGCGTCTTTTCTAAATCAGTAAATTGAAATTCAAAACCGGTTTTTTGAATTTTCTCTGACGAAATACGCTGTCCCGTTAATACAGCTACGCTCATTTGTCCCAGCATAATCTTTAATACAAAAGGGGGAACTTTAGGCAACCATATACTATAATCATAGAGTTTAGCCAGAGTTTTAGAAAATCGGGCATTTGTTGTATTGTCTGTTATGCAGGCGTTGTATGGGCCTTCCAGTTTGGTATCTTCAATGCTTTTTAAATAAATCTGGCATAAATCTTCAATATGAATCCAAGGGAGATATTGTTTGCCAGAACCCAAAACAGCGCCAAAACCAGATTTAAATGTGGGAATCATCTTTTTTAGAAAACCTTCGTTTTTGCCTAAAACGATACCAGTTCTAATTTTGACTGTTCGAATATGTAAAGAAGCGATTTTATCTGCGGCATTTTCCCATTTTTGGCAAGTTATGCCTAAAAAATCATCGGCTGGGGCAGTGGTTTCAGTACAAATATTATGACTGGTTATAGCACCATAAATTCCGATTCCTGAAGCAGAAACAAAGGCTTCTAGTTTTTTATTGTTTTTCTCTAAAATTGAATAAATCATTTCAACAGGTCTAACACGACTCTCGATAATGGCTCTTTTACGTCTTTTAGTCCACCTTTTTTCGACGATTCCTTCGCCAGCAAGATGAATAATGTAATCGGCATTTAGAATTGCATTTTTGTCAATATAGTTTTTTTTGATGTCCCATTTGTAATATGTAACTCTTGGAGTATCTTCTCTATCAGATCGGCTCAGGACAGACACAGAAAAACCTGCTTCGATCAGGACATCTGTCAAATGTTTTCCAATGAAACCACTTCCACCTGTTAATAGAACATTTTGAGCCATAATAGTTTATAATATATTTAACAGTCTAACTTGTTTAAGGATTAGTAAAGATAATTAAACAATGTTTACCTTTATGGCAAATTCTAAATTTTAATAAGATGGCGACTAAAAAAAAGGTAATTACCAAAGATGATATCGTTTCAAAATATATGGAAGAAGTTCTGGAAAAAGGACAAAAGCCTAAATCGGTTTATCATTTTGCCAAAGAAAATGATTTTACGGAAGCTGAATTTTATGCTTTTTTTGGAACATTAGAAGGTTTAGAAAAAGAAATATTCAGACTGTTTTTTGAAAATACAGTCACTCTTCTTCACAAGAATGAAGAATATCAGGGATATGATATGAAGAATAAAATGCTGAGTTTTTATTTTACTTTCTTTGAAATCCTCACTGCCAATAGAAGTTATGTTTTGCAATCGCTTAAGATTGACAGAAATCCGCTTAAAAATTTAGTGCAGTTAACTACGCTGCGAAATAGTTTTAAAGAATATGTTTCTGAAATTTTGACAGATGATTACAGATTAGAACAGGAAAAGTTTCAGAAGTTTCAGGAAAAAGCCATTCAAGAATCGTCTTGGCTGCAATTAATGCTGACGATTAAATTCTGGATGGAAGACGAATCTCCTGCGTTTGAGAAAACCGATATTTTTATCGAGAAGTCAGTTAACGCCTCATTTGAGTTGATGAATGTGGCGCCAATGAACCATCTGATAGATTTCGGAAAATTTTTGTTCAAAGAAAAAGTATATAGCAGATAATGAAAACAATCGATTATATTCCGACCTCAAAAATAGAGAGAGCAGGAAAATTGGTTCAAACTGGGGCTAAAATTGGTGTAAACTACGTAAAACATTATGCCGAAAAAATAGTAAATCCCGATTTGACCAGAGATAAACTAAACGAAAATAATGCAGAAGATATTTATGACGGACTAAAAAGCTTAAAGGGAAGCGCACTAAAAGTAGCACAGATGTTAAGCATGGATAAAAACTTTCTTCCGCAAGCTTATGTAGAAAAGTTCTCTCTATCTCAGTTTTCTGTTCCGCCACTTTCTGCTCCGTTAGTTTTAAAAACTTTCAAAGGCAATTTTGGAAAAACGCCATATGAGATTTTTGACGAGTTCAATCCAAATTCTGTAAACGCAGCAAGTATTGGTCAGGTGCATTTGGCGAAGAAAGGAGATAAAAAGCTAGCCGTTAAAATTCAATATCCAGGTGTTGCCAATAGCATTTCGTCAGATTTGGCTTTGGTAAAACCAATTGCTATCAGAATGTTTAATCTACAGGGAAAAGATTCTGACAAATACTTTAAAGAAGTTGAAGATAAACTGATTGAAGAAACCAACTATTTGTTGGAGTTAAAACAAAGCCAAGAAGTAGTTGACGCCTGCAGTAAAATTGAAAATATCACTTTTCCGAATTACTATCCTGAGTTTTCGTCAGAGAAAATCATTACGATGGATTGGATGACGGGAATTCATCTTTCTGAATTTACAGCTATAAATAAAGATCAAGAAGCTGGCGACAAATTAGGTCAAGCACTTTGGGATTTCTATATGTATCAGATTCATGTTTTGAGGAAAGTGCACGCAGATCCACATCCGGGAAATTTTTTGGTAGATGATCAAAATAAATTGATTGCTTTGGATTTTGGTTGTATGAAACAGATTCCAGAAGATTTCTATACGCCGTATTTTGAATTGATTAATAAAAATGTAATTACAGACGAAAAGCTTTTCAATCAAAAATTATTCGAATTAGAGATTCTTCGACCAGATGATACACCAGCAGAAATTGAATATTTCACCGAAATGTTTCATGATTTGCTGTCGCTTTTTACAAAGCCTTTTCAAAACGAAACTTTCGATTTTGCCGATGAGGAATTCTTCAACGCGATTGCCCAATTAGGAAAACGTTTCTCAGAAGATACAAACTTGAAAAAAATGAATGGGAATCGAGGCTCAAAACATTTTATTTACATGAACCGTACTTTCTTTGGTTTGTACAATTTAATGTTTGATTTGAAAGCCAAGATTGTGGTTGATAACTATTTGAAATACTAGAAGTTTAGAAATTCCAATTTTATATGCATAGGCCTTTGTTAAAGTTTCAAGCTTTGACAAAGGTTTTTTTAGTTTAGTTTGTCATCCTGAGGAACGAAGGATCACACTTGCAAATCGACAAAAGTTGGCGACATTCTGTGCGGAGTTTCTAGTGTGATCCTTCGTTCCTCAGGATGACAAAAATGAGTATAAATCTAAAACCTAAAACAAAAACTTTACTTCAAAATCCCAGCCTTGTAAGTCGCAATTGCACGATCTCTAGCAAAGGCATGATCAATCATTGGTTCATTATAGCCAAAATCAAATTCAGGAATCCATTTACGGATATATTCTCCTTTTGGGTCAAATTTCTGCTGCTGAATTTCGGGATTAAAAACTCGGAAATAAGGAGCAGCATCACAACCAGTTCCTGCAGCCCATTGCCAGTTTCCTACGTTTGAAGCCAGTTCAAAATCCAAAAGTTTTTCGGCAAAATAAGCTTCTCCCCATCGCCAGTCGATAAGCAAATGTTTGCATAAAAAGCTCGCTACAACCATTCGAACGCGATTATGCATATAGCCCGTTTCGTTTAACTGACGCATTCCAGCATCAACCATTGGATAGCCTGTTTCTCCAGCACACCAACGTTTGAAATCATCTTCGTTATTTCGCCATTGAATTCCGTCGTAATTGGATTTGAAATTATGATTTACGCAATTCGGAAAGCTAAACAAAATCTGAATAAAGAATTCTCTCCAGATGAGTTCGCTTAAAAAAGTCTGATTTTTTCGGTTTGCCCAGTTTACCAATTTGCGAATACTCACAGTTCCAAAACGTAAATGCGGAGAAAGATAAGAAGTGCTGTCTATAGCGGGAAAATCTCGTGTTTCTTTATACTGGGCAATTTGTGTTAAGTTGTGCGGCTTGACTTTTATATCGCTTCTTTCAAAATTAATTTCGGCTAAATCAGGAAAAGTAAATTTATTTTTTGCGAAATTGCTGTGAAACGGAACAGAGTCATATTCCGTAGCAGATCCTAAAAAATGGTATTTCTCTAGCCATTTATTCTTATATGGAGTGTAAACCGTATATGGGTTTCCATCTGCTTTTGTGATTTCTTTTTCCTCAAAAATAACATGATCTTTATAAAAGAAAGTTTCAATGTTGTTTTCTTTTAATAAAGCAGTTATCGCTGTGTCGCGTTTGATGGCAAAAGGTTCATAATCTTTGTTAAAGAAAACCGATTGAATATCAAATTCTTCCATAAGTGATTTCCAAACGTCTTTTGTTTTCCCTTTTTTTATTAAGATAGAAGAATCGAGTTTATTTAATTCTGAATTTACTTTTTGGAGTGAATCATAAATAAAAGTCACTCGAGCGTCATTTTTCGGCAGACGGTCCAAAATATCATCGTCAAAGATAAAAAGAGGAACGACAGGAAAATTAGACTGTAAAGCATGAAATAATCCTGTGTTGTCTTCTAAACGCAAATCACGTCTAAACCAAAATAAAGTAACTTTTTGTTTTGTCATTGGTTTGTCTTAATAAAAATAATTTTAAAGGTTTTTACTTCGAATCAAATAGCTCGGAAAGGCGCTAAGTCACAAAGCAATTTTTTCTTAAGCCTTTGTGAAAAAAAATTGCGACTTAGCGTCTTTGCGAGACTAAAAAAAATGCGATTTATTTTTTAGAATTAAATAATTCTTCGATTTTATTAAATCTATAATCGAAAATTCTTTTCAGTTTGTTTTTTACAACTAATTGATTCATGATTCTGCCTAGAATTCCAAGTGGAAGAGCATAATGAACTATGTCAGTCATTTTTGTTCCGCCATCTGGTGTTGGTTCAAAGAAATGTTTATGATGCCACAATTTGTAAGGCCCAAATTGCTGAATGTCTACGAAATACTCGTTTTCTTTGCAAGCCGTAATTTCGGTAACCCAAGACATTTTGATTCCGAAAAGGGGTTTTAAGGTGTAAGTGATAATTTGTCCATGATACATGCGTTTGCCGTCATAATCCTGAATTTGGAAATTCATATTATCAAGCGTAATGGTTTGCAAGTTTTTTGGATCGGAAAAAAAATCCCAACAGTTTTCTACACTTGCATTGATATGCTGTACGGTTACTATCTTGTGTAATTTCATAATCACAAATCTTTCTTGAAACACTAACGTGTTCAAATAATGCTACATTTTATAATATTTAAAGGGAACGAATAGCATTCCAAAACATTCTCCTTTTTCTTTGCCTAAATGTTTGTGGTGTATTTTATGCGCTTTTCTAAGTCCGATGAGGTATTTGTTTTTAGTGTTTTTAAACCATTTAAAACGTTGATGGATTAATACATCATGAATTAGAAAATAACAGACTCCATAAAGTGTGATTCCGCAGGCGATAAAAAACAAATAATTGAATCCGCCCTGAACTCCAAAATAAAATAAGACAATGCTTGGAATGGCAAATATGACAAAGAAAATATCGTTGCGTTCAAAAGTATCTTCATATTTCGGCTTATGATGATCGGCATGAAAATACCACATAAAACCATGCATCACATATTTATGAGTTAGCCAAGTAACACATTCCATGAACAGAAAAACGCTCAAAAAAATTAAAAAAGAAATCATTTTTATAAATGTTGATGTTTTAAAATTATCGTTTTATTGTTTTTGAGTTTAGCTTTGAATTATAAAAGATTGACTCAAAAAGATTGACTATTTTGGTTTTAAGTCTGCGATTCTCTCAATCTTGTCATTTCGACGAAGGAGAAATGACAAACTGTTGGCTTTTATTGAGAACTCGATAACTGAATAAGCTTACACAAGTTTCAATTTATAAGTCACAAAAGACTGCGCTAAAAGTCCTGCTTTTGTATAATTAGAAACTCGAATTCTAGAATTTCCAATTTCATAATAAGGCGTATTTTTTAGCTTTTTCAATAATTTTTTATAATAAACATAAGCCGTATAAACACCGAATTTGGCTTCGATTGGCAATTTTACAATTCCCTGATAAGCAATTCTGAAATCTTCTTCAATTTCTTTAATAATTTGTGTTTTAGAGTCTTCTGTGAAATTATTCAGATTTACGCCTGGGAAATAAGTTCTATTCAGGATGGTATTGTCATCTTTTAAATCTCTCAGGAAATTTACTTTCTGAAAAGCCGAACCTAAACGCATAGCTTCATTTTTCAATTGTTCGTATTTGTGCTCTTTTCCAGAAACAAAAACTTTCAAGCACATGAGTCCAACGACATCTGCAGAACCGTAAATATAATCTATATATTCAGCTTGTGTTTGATAATTGGATTTGATCAAATCCATTTTCATGCTTTTTAAAAACGCCTGAACCAAATCATCAGTAATATTATATTCTTTTACAGTCTGCTGAAACGAATTTAAAATAGGATTTAAACTGATGCCTAATTGCATTGCTTTATAATATTCTTTTTCAAAATCTTCAATGAGATATTCTTTTTCATAATCATGAAAAGAATCTACAATTTCGTCAGCAAAACGAACAAATCCGTAAATACTGTAAATAGCATCACGAATGCTTGGCGAAAGCATTTTAACAGCAAGCGAAAAGGAGGTGCTGTAATTTTTGGTAACCAATTTGCTGCATTTGAAAGAAACGGCGTCAAATAGTGATTTCATTTTTTAAGATCTAAAAGATTTTTGAATTAATTCAGCTGCTAGTTTTCCTGAAATTAAAGCAGGCGGAACACCTGGACCAGGAACAGTTAACTGTCCTGTAAAATATAGATTCTTGACTTTTTTGCTTTTTAATTTTGGTCTTAGAAAAGCAGTTTGTAATAGAGTATTGGCCATTCCGTAAGCATTTCCTTTATAAGCGTTATAGTCGTTTACAAAGTCATTTTTGCAGAATGATTTCTTAAAGATAATGTTATTTTTAATTTTTTGCTGGGTAAGTTCCTCAAAACGAGTAATTATTCTCTCAAAATATTCTTCCCGTAGTGCTTCGTTATCTTCAATTCCAGGTGCAAGTGGAATTAAAAAAAATCCAGATTCCATTCCGTCTGGCGCTGCAGTTTTATCTGTTTTTGATGGAAAGTTAGCGTAGAATAAAGGTTCTTCTGGCCACTTTGGCTGATCGTAAATATCTGCTGCATGCTGATTGAAATCTACATCAAAAAATAAAGCATGATGCGAAATGTTTTCTATTTTTTTATCGAAACCTACAAAAAATAGGAGTGAGGATGGAGCAAAAACTCTGTTTTCCCAATATTTTTCGGAATACATTCTGTGTTCCTTTTCGAGTAATGTTTCAGAATGATGATAATCAGCTCCGCTAAGAACAACATCAGATTTTATGACTTTACCATCAATGACGATTCCAGTCGCTGTTTTATTCTCAACGATTATTTTTTCAATTGATGAATTGGTTTGAATGGTAACGCCAAGTTCTAAAGCGAGTTTTTCGATTCCTCGAATAACATCAAACATTCCCGTTTTGGGGTGCCAAGTCCCTAAGCCGAAATCGGCATAATTCATAAAATTGTAAAACGAAGGCGTTTTACTCGGTTTTGCTCCAAGAAATAAAACGGGAAATTCGAGAATCTGAATTAATCTTTCATTTTTGAAAGTTTTTCGAATATCGGCGCTTACATTCTTGAAAAACTGATTCAGTTTTAATGCTGTTTCTTTTGTGATTAATTCAAGCGGAGAAATTCCCGGACGATAAACCAAATCCTTTATGGCAATGTCGTAATTGCTTTTGGCTTGATCAATAAAATTTTGCAGCTTTTCGCCACTTCCTTTTTCTATGGTTTCAAAAGTATATTTTATTTCTTCCAAATTATCATAGATGCTTATAAAATCATTGATTCCGAAATAAACCCTATAGGCTGGATTTAATTTTATGAGTTCGTAATAATCAGAAGGTTTTTTATTGAAATCCTGAAAAAAGCGTTCAAAGACATCTGGCATCCAATACCAGCTTGGTCCCATATCAAAAGTGAAACCGTTTGCTTTAAACTGTCTTGCACGCCCGCCAATTGTACTGTTTTTTTCGTAAACAGTAACCTTGTTTCCTTGTTGGGCAAGGTAACAAGCGGCTGCTAAAGAGGAGAAGCCTGATCCTATTATTTGAATTGTTTTTCTCATTTGTTTAACAAATATAAGAAAAACTTAAACAAAAATAAATTAAAGCATGTTAATAGTTTCTTCCATAGAATCAAAAATTCGAATTCTGTCTGTGAGGATCGTCTGGTCTATATGTTCCACCATTTTACCCATAAGCCAGATTTCGTTGTTTTCCTGCAGTAGTTTTTGCCCCATAGATTTTACATATTGATTGATTACGCTTCTATCTGGTTGAACAGTCATGAAAGAAACAAATGTGATATTCTCAAAATGTTTTGTTAAGTCCTGTAAGTTTTCAATGGGCATACTTTCTCCGAGATAGATGGTTTTGTAACCTTTGTCAAGGATTTCATATTGCAGATATAACAATCCAATTTGATGGATTTCGTTTAGCGGAAGCGATAAAACAAAAATTCGATCAGTTTTGGTTGGTTTTCTAATCTGTAGGCTTTCTGTGTAAATCAATATTTTCTGCTTAATTAAATGACTCATAAAATGTTCATTAGCAGGAGTAATGGTTTCAGATTGCCATAATAATCCCAGCTCTTTTAAAAGAGGTAAAAAATGTTCTTTAAAAACTTCTTTAAACGTTTTCTCTGTAATAAGCCAATCGAATGTATTGAAGAATAATTCTTGGTCAAAGTTCATCATCGCCATTTTAAAAGAAGTAATGGCGTAGTTTTGAGAATTTTTCTTTGAAATTATTTCGCGTACCAATTGTGGTATCTTTTCTTCAGGGTATGTAGCGATTTTGGAAATCTTATACCCGTATTCGTGCAGCAACGTAATGTTTAAAAGTTTCTGCAAGTTATGAAGATTGTAAAATCTGATATTAGTATCAGTTCGCATAGGTTCAAGGATATTGTATCTCTTTTCCCAGATGCGTATGGTATGCGCTTTTATTCCAGATAAGTTCTCAAGATCTTTAATGCTGAAAACAGTTTTTATATTGTTTATCATTTTTTGCGATTAAGTCAACAAATGTAAAATAAAATCTTAGATTGGGGCTTAAAACTACATTAAAAAGATAGAGAATTAGAGGTTTACGTATTTAAAATATATTTTTTACCTAAAATCAGGTATATAATTCTTAAGAAATATATTACTTTGGTAAAAAAGAAAGGTCTGCATGTTTTTAATATGCAGACCTTTCTTTGAGATTTTGAGTTTCGTTATTTGCAAAAAGTGGCTTTATTTTTTATAGCGCTCTGGCTTCCAAGTTCAATTGCTTTAGTAAAATCTTTGCAAGAGTTTTTCTTGTCTCCAATTTTATTGTAAGCCAAGCCTCTTAAGTTGTAAGCTATATAATCTTTTGGGTTTAAGCCTAGGGAAGAGGTGCAATCCTCAATAGTGCCTTGATAATTCTGTAGTTTGTAGTTGACATTGGCTCTGCCTGTAAAAGCGTCAGCATTCATGCTGTCCAGTTCGATTGTTTTGCTAAAGTCGGCTTGAGCTCCTTTTAAGTCGTTTAGCTTGAATTTTGCTACACCGCGATTCTGATAAGCTTCAACGAATTTAGAATTCATGCTAATGGCTTTTGTGTAATCGGCGATTGCGCCTTTTGTGTTGCCGGCTTCAGCTTTTTTCATGGCTTTGTCGAAATAGCCCGTTGCAGATTGTGCCCAGATAGAGCAAGTCATCATTATAAATGATGCTAATAGTAGGTTTTTCATAAAACTAATTTGGGATTAGTGATTTAATTATTTGTCAACGAATTTAGGAAAGTTTTTATTCTGAAAGGAATTTCTTTTTAAATAATATTTATGTAAATGAAGAGTGTTTACGGAGTGAGGAATTACGAAGATGTGTTTTGATTGAATATGCCTAAAAACAAAAAAGGCCAAGTAAAATAATTACTTGACCTTTTGTGACCCGACTGGGGCTCGAACCCAGGACCCCATCATTAAAAGTGATGTGCTCTACCGACTGAGCTATCGAGTCGTCATTTCTTCAATGAGGGTGCAAATATAAGGACTTATTTTAGCTTATTGGCTGTTTTTTGAAACGAATTTTAAATTAATTTCAATAAAAAATGTAAATCATTATTTTACAGTAAAATAGGTTTCTATAGTGACCATGGAGGGATTTGAACCCTCACGCCCTTACGAGCACCACCCCCTCAAGATGGCGAGTCTACCGTTTCTCCACATGGCCTAAAAAGAAAAAGGTCGAGTAAAATAAATTACCCGACCTTTGTGACCCGACTGGGGCTCGAACCCAGGACCCCATCATTAAAAGTGATGTGCTCTACCGACTGAGCTATCGAGTCATTGCTTTCAAGAAATTTAATTTGTTAATCACAAAGTTTGTGACCCGACTGGGGCTCGAACCCAGGACCCCATCATTAAAAGTGATGTGCTCTACCGACTGAGCTATCGAGTCATTTAATTTCTTGAATGCGGGTGCAAATATAAGGAGTTTTTTTTGAAGTTTCCAAGCTATTTTATCATAAATTTGTCTTTTTTTTGGAAAAATCTCCAATTGCTTAGTTTATAAGGTTTTATTAATATGAAAAAAATTGTACTGTTAGGTTACATGGGTTGCGGAAAGTCAACAATCGCCCAAAATTTGTCAAAAATTACAAATATTCCGTTCTTAGATTTGGATAAATACATCGAAGAAAGAGCAAATTTATCCATAAATGAGATTTTTGAGAAGCATGGTGAAGTCTATTTTCGAAAACTTGAACATGAAATGTTTGTTGAATTGCTGCAATCTTCTGAAAATAATATTATAGGACTAGGAGGAGGAACTCCATGTTATGCCAATAATCATGAATTGTTAAAAGGGGAAGGTGTTACCTCTATATATTTAAAAGCATCAATTGCTACCTTATATAATAGATTGGTGCATAATAAAAGCAAACGTCCTTTAATTGCTAATATGAATGAAGAAGAAATGAAAGAGTTTATCGCGAAACATTTATTCGACAGAAGTTTCTACTACAATCAGGCAAAACATAAGGTTTCGGTAGATAATAAATCTGTCGAAGAAACGGTTCAAGATATTTTAGAAATCTTAGCTTAGAGAAGCATAATCGCCGTTTTCTGAATTGAAAACTACTTGAACATGCTCTAATAAAGATGTTGAAAGTGAAATTCCTTTAAAGTCGGCCTTTACAGGATATTTTTTGTGGTTTCGGTCAACAAGTACTGCTGTTTTGAATTTTTTAAGCGGAACGTCTAAGAAATGACGAACAGCATATATTAATGTAGTGCCTGAATTTAGTACATCGTCAACCAAAACAAGTCCTTTGTTTTTGTATTCCTCAGGGCTTAATGAAGTTTGTATAGCTTCTTGCGGATTTTGTTTGTTTACTTTTACTTCGCAGATAGAAACCTTTAAGGTAGAAATGCTGCTAAGTGCCGAAGCAATTTTTTCGGCAAAAACAAATCCGTTAGAAGCAATTCCTGCAATAACAACTTCTTCTTCGTCAACAAAAGTCTCGTAAATTTGATAAGCGATACGTTTTATTTTATGTTCGATTTTCTGATGGGTTAGGATAATATTGCTACTCATAATGAATTTTTTTGCTAAGGTAAATAATTTTAAACTCCAATTTTAAAAATTCCAAATTCCAAACTTTGTGAAGCAAGAATGAAATTGTGAAATTCAAATTTATCGTATTTGGAATCTGGGATTTGAAATTTAATTTTCATCATGGTCTTCCTCGTCATCGTAAAATTCGTCTCCGTAGTCGTCAATGTCTCTTCTGTCCTTTTTAGTTGGACGACCTGCACCTGTTCTTCTAGAATGCTCTTTCGATAATTTTAGCATCTCCAAATGTGCAAAAGCTTCTGGTGGAGTTTCGTTTTTTTGATATAAATCAACCAATTTTGCTCCTACACGATTTTGCGGAATATCTAAAACTGTTATAATCTGTGTAATTTGATCTTTTCTAAACGTAATTCGGTCTGTAGGAAAAACTTCTTTTGAAGGTTTTGCAATCTGCCCATTTACAGTGATCTGATTCTTTTTGCAAGCTTCAGTAACCATGTTTCTGGTCTTGTAATAACGAACGCACCACAAGTATTTATCTATTCTCATAATTTTTCTAAAATCCAAGTTAAATTCTTTACAAAAATAAATCAATATTGTATCTTGCGCACCTAAAAAAATGATAATAATGAATAAATTTAAATATTATTTTGTTTTGTTACTTGCTGGTCTTGCCATCGTTTCTTGTAATAAAAGTGATGATGATGATTCAGTAGTAGTTCCTGTGAGGGATTATGCAGAGCAGTATAAAGCAGATAATGATTCTATTGAAAAATTTTTGAAGACTAATTACATTGTTGTAGATAAGACGACTTTTGATGTTAAAATACAAAAAATTCCTGCTGGAGGAAATCAAGTTTCTATTTGGGATCAGCAAGAGTATCCTTTGAAAGTTAGACCTGTTTATAGCCGTGATGTAAATTATAAAGTTTATTACTTAACTTTAAATAAAGGTGTTGGTGATGCACCATGTAATTTCGATGAGGTTACCGTTTCTTATACAGGAACGCTTTTAAATGGAACTCAGTTTGATACCTCTTATGGATTGGCACGTGACTTCAATTTGAATATTTATGCTTCAGATGGTGTAATAGAGGGTTGGGGAGAGATTATGCCACAATTTAAAGTAGGCACTCGCAACCCTACAGGTGATGATGGGACTATTACTTACAACGATTATGGAGCTGGAGTAATGTTTTTGCCTTCAGGATTAGGATATTATGCCAATTCTAAAACAGATATACCAGCATATTCGCCTTTAGTGTTTAGTTTTAAATTATTTGCTTTAAAGCGATCTGACCTTGAATATAGTGCTTCAGCACAAGCAATTGTAGGTGATGGTGTGCCAACTTATTTAGAGGATGTTAATGGTGATGGGTATGTGTATAATCAGGGAGATACCGTTAGATATCCTAAATTGCCAGATGAATTAATAGATGATACTGATAAAGATGGAATTCCTGACTTTTTAGATTTGGACGATGATGGGGATGGATATACAACCAGATTTGAACTTACTAAGCCTACTGATGCTCCCTTTTCAGGATTAAGCAAATATTATCCTTATGACCCTGTTTTAGATAATCCTGCGACTCCAAATGTTGATGAAAGTGAATTGTGGGGTATTCCGAGAAGACCAACGGGAGAGCTTACTGATCCTGCGAAACCGGAGTCAATTACAAATCCTCGTAAATTTGTTCCAGAAGATTATACAACACCAGGACGATTAAGAATTCATCTTGATAAAACGTATCCTTATCAAAAGAATTAAAAAAAAAATAATACAAAATATTGAAGCTGAAGCCTCGGAATTTACATTTCGAGGCTTTTTTTATAAATAAATAATTTGCCCTAAAATATTTCCTAAGTGGACAAAAAAATGCTGGGCAATAGTTTATAAAACTTTATTTTAATAAAAAACAATAAAAAAAACCTCGAAATTTGAATTTCGAGGTTTTTTTATAAGTAGGAAAGTTTAAAAATTACTTTCTTTTAATTACTCTTTCTACAGCTTCAACAATTGCTTGATTGTTTAATTTGTATTTTTCCATTAATTGCTCTGGAGTTCCAGATTCTCCAAAACTATCTTGTACTGCTACAAATTCTTGTGGAGTTGGATTGTTTAATGCTAATACTCCTGAAACGCTTTCTCCAAGACCTCCAAGGTAGTTGTGCTCTTCTGCAGTAACTACGCATCTCGTTTTAGCAACTGATTTAAGGATTGCTTCTTCGTCAAGAGGCTTGATAGTGTGGATGTTGATTACTTCAGCAGAAATTCCTTTTTCTTCTAATTTTTCAGCTGCGATAAGGGCTTCCCAAACTAGGTGTCCTGTTGCAATAATTGTGACATCAGTTCCTTCGTTTAAAAGAATAGCTTTTCCGATTACGAATGGTTCGTCAGCAGGAGTAAAGTTAGGTACAACTGGACGTCCGAAACGTAGGTATGCAGGACCGTGGTGGTCTGCTAGTGCAATAGTTGCTGCTTTAGTTTGGTTGTAATCGCAAGTGTTGATTACGGTCATACCAGGCAACATTTTCATTAAACCAATATCTTCTAAGATTTGGTGTGTGGCTCCGTCTTCTCCTAAAGTTAAACCTGCGTGAGAAGCGCAGATTTTTACATTTTTATCTGAGTAAGCCACAGATTGACGAATTTGATCGTAAACTCTTCCTGTAGAGAAGTTAGCAAAAGTTCCTGTGAATGGAATTTTTCCTCCAATCGTTAAGCCTGCAGCGATTCCAATCATATTTGCTTCTGCGATTCCGATTTGGAAAAAGCGTTCTGGGTGATTTTTTTTGAATTCATCAAATTTTAATGATCCAATTAAGTCAGCACATAATGCTACAACATTCTCGTTTTTTTGACCTAATTCAGTCATTCCCGCTCCAAAACCAGAACGAGTATCTTTGCTTCCTGTATTTTCGTATTTTTTCATTTTATTTTTTGCTGTATGCAATAGGCAGTAGGCAATAAGCGTGAAGCTTATGGCTTAAAGCTTAAAGCTGTTTTAGTAATCAACTTGATCTTTAGAGTAGTTTTGAGCTAATGCATTTTTTAATTGCTCGTCATTTGGAGCTTTACCGTGCCAAGCGTGCGTGTGCATCATGAAATCAACACCATTACCCATTTCTGTATGCAATAAAATACAAACTGGTTTTCCTTTTCCTGTTCTTGATTTAGCATCAGTTAAACCAGCGATGATAGCATCAATATTGTTTCCTTCTGTGATTTCTAAAACATCCCAGTCAAAAGCTTCAAATTTTGCGCGAAGGCTTCCCATTGCCAAAACTTCGTCAGTTGTTCCGTCAATTTGTTTTCCGTTAACGTCAATTGTAGCAATAATGTTGTCTACTTTTTTAGCAGAAGCATACATGATAGCTTCCCAGTTTTGACCTTCTTGCAATTCTCCGTCTCCGTGTAAAGTATAAACTAAATGATTGTCTTTGTTTAATTTTTTAGCTTGAGCTGCTCCCAAAGCTACAGATAAACCTTGTCCTAATGAACCAGAAGCCATACGAACTCCAGGTAAACCTTCATGAGTTGTTGGGTGTCCTTGTAAACGAGAGTTTAATAATCTAAAAGTAGCAAGCTCTGAAATTGGAAAGTAACCGCTGCGCGCTAAAACGCTATAGAATACTGGGGAAATATGACCATTTGAAAGGAAAAAGATGTCTTCTCCAATTCCGTCCATATCAAAACCTTCTTTGCGGTCCATTATATTTTGATATAATGTTACCAAAAATTCAGTACAACCTAAAGAACCACCTGGGTGTCCAGAGTTTACAGCATGTACCATTCTAAGAATATCTCTTCTTACTTGGATCGTTAAATCGCTTAATTGTTGTGTGTTAGGCTTCATTTTATATGTAAAAGTTAAACTGGAGCAAAAGTAATCGTTATTTTGCGGGGAGACAAATGATTTTTTGCTTTAGTTGTATAGCAATTGTTAAATTTTACTATTTTTTTTACATTATGAAAATAAATGTAACGAATGTTTTGCTTTTAATTCTTTATAAGAATGTGTCCACATTTTTTAAAGAGAAACAATAAAAAAGCCTTGCGTTTCTGCAAGACTTTTGTGAGGGTATAATAAAAAAGATGTAGTTATTCAGTATCTCCTTCGCTGTAATAATTATTTTCTTCGTCTTCTGAACCAAGGTCTTCTTGCTTGTCATCAAGTTCAGAGCCTGGAACATCAAGATCATTTCCGATTTTATCACTATTTTGTTTCCATTCGTGATTGGCATTATTGATTATTCTTTCTCCAGAGATATCTTGAGGGTCAATATCTTCTAATCTTTCTTCTTGATTGTAAATATCTTCATTTGCATCATAATTCATGTTTTCAAGGTTTCTTTCAATTTGATCATCCTTGATTTGGTCTAGTTTCTCATCTGCGTTTATCATGATTCTAAAGTTTTTTAGTTGAATATTAAAATTATGAAAAGAATCGGTGAAACTGTTACATTTTAATAATCTGATCCTTGTACTTTTTACATTCGTTGGCTAAGTTTTTTGAAACCCGTTTGCGTTAGGGATAGCAGCGGCATCTCCCAAGGCTTTTTAGCCGTAGTTTTTTTTTAATGGGGAATATAGAGGATAGCCCAACCTTTAGAACGCCCAAATGAAGTAAATTGCAAATGTGAAAATCAAAATCCTAAAACGTAGAATCTGAAATTAAGAAAATATTAGCTAATTTTCTAATTGACAAATTTTCCAATTCATAAATTTTCCCTGAAATTAAACTATCTTTGCGCTCTGAAAAAAGAAACAGATGAAGTTTGATTTATTACAAAAAGATCCGCAGTCTAAAGCAAGAGCGGGAAGTATTACTACTGATCATGGCGTAATTGAAACGCCTATTTTTATGCCTGTTGGAACTGTTGCTTCTGTAAAAGGAGTACATCAGCGCGAGCTTAAAGAAGAGATTAATCCAGATATTATTCTGGGAAACACCTATCATTTATATCTGCGTCCTCAGACAGAAATTCTTGAAAAAGCTGGCGGATTGCATAAGTTCATGAACTGGGATCGTAATATTTTGACTGATTCTGGAGGATATCAGGTATATTCTCTTTCTTCAAATAGAAAAATTAAAGAGGAAGGGGTAAAGTTTAAATCGCATATTGATGGTTCTTACCACTTTTTTACGCCAGAGAATGTAATGGAAATTCAGCGTACAATTGGTGCAGATATTATCATGGCCTTTGATGAGTGTACACCTTACCCGTGCGATTATCGTTATGCGCAACGTTCTATGCATATGACACATCGTTGGTTAGACCGTTGTATTAATCATTTAGAAAAAGTTCCTTATAAATATGGTTACGAACAAACGTTTTTCCCGATTGTTCAAGGAAGTACTTATAAAGATCTTCGTCGCCAGTCGGCTGAATATATTGCAAGTGCTGGTCAGCAAGGAAATGCAATTGGCGGACTTTCTGTTGGTGAACCGGCTGAAGAAATGTATGCTATGACTGAAGTAGTTTGCGAAATTCTTCCAGAAGATAAACCACGTTATTTAATGGGTGTTGGAACTCCAATTAATATTTTAGAAAATATTGCATTAGGAATTGATATGTTCGACTGCGTTATGCCAACGCGTAACGCAAGAAACGGAATGTTGTTTACAGCAAACGGAACAATCAATATCAAAAACAAAAAATGGGAAGCTGATTTTTCTCCAATTGATGAAATGGGGCACACTTTTGTTGATACAGAATATACAAAAGCATATTTGAGACACTTATTTGCTGCTAATGAATATTTAGGAAAGCAAATTGCAACGATTCATAATCTTGGTTTCTACATGTGGTTGGTTCGTGAAGCTAGAAAACATATCTTAGCAGGCGATTTTAGACCTTGGAAAGAAATGATGGTTAAAAATATGAGCCAAAGACTTTAAAAAGAGTTTTAAGTTTCAGGTCTCAAGTTTTAAGTTCTCTACAGAGCGTGAAACTTGAAACTTGGAACCAAACAAACAAAATATATATGCTTTCAATAATAGATAAATACATTTTAAAAAGATACCTCGGAACTTTTTCTGTGATGCTTCTTTTATTTGCGCCAATCGGAATCGTAATTGACGTTTCGGAAAAGGTAAATAAAATGCTTGAAAACAAGATTCCGTTTGGAGATATTGCTTTCTATTATTACAATTTTACGATTTACTTTATTAACTCACTATTTCCGATATTCTTGTTCTTATCGGTAATTTGGTTCACATCCAAATTGGCGAATAATACAGAGATTATTGCCATTTTGAGTTCTGGAATTTCATTTACACGTTTCCTGCGTCCTTATATTATAGGGGCAACAATTGTGTCGATTTTCGTATTGCTAATGGGATTTTTTATTGTTCCTGCAGCCAGTGAAGGTTACAATAATTTTAGGTATACATATCTTAAAGGAAACGGAAAAGAACTCATGCGTGGTGAAAACACCAATGTTTTCAGACAGATTAACGATCATGATTTTATATTTGTAAATAGCTTTAATGAAGAATCAAAAACAGCTTTCAATTTTTCGTTAGAACATTTCGAAAAAGAAAAACTGACATATAAAATTACTGCAAGCCGTATTAAATGGGATCCTAAAAAGAAGATTTATGTTTTATACGATTATACAAAAAGGACTATCGGAGATTTAAATGATGTAATTGAAAAATCTCCCGAAAAAAATGTTGCCTTCAAATTTGAATTATCAGATTTAACACCCGTAGTCTATATTGCTGAAACGCTGACTTTGGGTAAATTAATTGATTTTATTGAAAAAGAAAGAAAGAGAGGTTCTGGAAATATTAATACCTATTTGGTTGTTCTTTATAAAAAATACAGTATCCCAGTTTCAGCATTCATTTTAACTATTATTGCAGTTTCGGTTTCTTCTATGAAACGTCGCGGTGGAATGGGAATGAACCTTGCCATCGGAATTGCAATTGCGTTTTCATTTGTATTCTTTGATAAAATCTTTGGTACACTGGCCGAAAAATCTACATTCTCACCTTTATTGGCTGTCTGGTTTCCGAATATTGTTTTTGGAATCTTAGCAGTTTACCTGTTACGTAATGCGAAACGATAATTTAAAAAGTTATTTAAATCTTCATTTAATTGTTTTTATCTGGGGTTTTACCGCCATTTTGGGCGCTTTAATTACTATTGATGCCGAAAATCTGGTTTGGTACAGAATGCTGATTGCGATGATTTTTTTGGGTGGATTTATTGCCTTTAAAAAACAGTCTTTTCAAGTTCCTGTGAAGGAATTTTTTAAATTGATTTTTGTCGGATTACTCATCGCTCTTCATTGGATTTTCTTTTTTAGGGCAATTCATGTTTCAAACGTTTCTATTACGCTTTCCATATTTTCATTAGGAGCATTTTTTGCTTCTTTATTGGAACCATTATTTTACGGAAGAAAGGTGCTTTGGTATGAAGTTCTCTTCGGACTTATCATAATTGCTGGTTTAGGATTGATTCTTCAAGTTGAGATAAAGTACCTTGAAGGCGTTTATTATGCCTTGGCCGCAATTATTTTAGGTGTTTTATTTACTTTAATGAATGGAAAATTGATTTCAGATCATGAACCTTCTTTAATTACTTTTTATGAGTTTGGTGCAGGAGTTGTCTTTATTACGATTTATTTTTTGTTTCAAGGAAAATTTAAAGCAGATTTCTTCGAAATGTCTTTAAATAACTGGGTCTTATTGTTGATTTTAGCTTCAATATGTACAGCTTATGCTTTTACTGCTTCGGTAAAAGTAATGCAAAGATTGACGCCTTATACGGTAATGTTAACTACTAATTTAGAGCCAGTTTACGGAATAGTTTTGGCTTATTTCATATTAGGAGGAAAAGAAAAAATGAGTGTTGAGTTTTATATCGGCGCAGTAATAATTATTATAACAGTTATTCTAAACGGTGTTTTTAAGCACTATCAGAACAAGAAGGAAAACTTGTAATAGTTTCCTTATTTTTAAAATGCATTTTTATACTTTAAATAACAATTAACTTCGCCAATGATATAATATTTTTATATTTGCGGTTCGATTTACAAACAAAATTCAAAAATCCATGGAATATTTAGATTTTGAGCTTCCAATTAAAGAACTTGAAGAACAGTTAGAAAAGTGCGTTATTATTGGAAAAGAATCTGACGTTGACGTAACGCCAACGTGCAAGGAAATCAACAAGAAATTAGAGCAGACTAAGAAAGATATATACAAAAACCTTACGGCTTGGCAGAGGGTACAATTGTCAAGACACCCAAATAGACCTTATACTTTAGACTATATCAAAGCAATCTGCGGAGATACTTTCTTAGAACTTCATGGAGACAGAGGTTTTAAAGATGATAAAGCTATGGTTGGCGGTCTTGGTAAAATAAACGGACAATCGTTTATGATTATTGGTCAGCAAAAAGGGTTTAATACCAAAACACGTCAATACCGTAATTTTGGTATGGCTAATCCAGAAGGATACCGTAAAGCTTTACGTTTGATGAAAATGGCAGAGAAATTCGGAATTCCGGTTCTTACTTTAGTAGATACTCCGGGTGCATATCCAGGATTGGAAGCTGAAGAAAGAGGACAAGGAGAAGCTATTGCTAGAAATATCTTCGAAATGGTTCGTCTGCAAGTGCCAATCATCACTATCATTGTTGGTGAAGGTGCTTCTGGTGGAGCTTTAGGAATTGGTGTCGGAGACCGTGTTTATATGTTAGAAAATACTTGGTACTCTGTAATTTCTCCAGAATCTTGCTCTTCTATTTTATGGAAAAGCTGGGAATATAAAGAGCGTGCAGCAGAAGCTTTAAAACTAACTTCTTCTGATATGAAAAAACAAAAACTTGTTGATGATGTGATTCCAGAGCCACTAGGCGGAGCACATTATGACAGAGAAACTACTTTTAAAACAGTTGCGGAATATATTACAAAAGGATATAACGAATTGAAAGACTTATCAACAGCTGATTTAATTGCCCAGAGAATGGACAAATACAGCAATATGGGCGAGTTTAAAGAGTAAATTCATAAAATAGAATTAAAAATCCGAAGCCCTGCGGTTTCGGATTTTTTTTTGGTTATCAACACAAAAAATATATTTATAAACAATAGAATAGTTATAACTCGTTAGCATATTTTTTTTAAATTTTGCTACTTTCGCTATATGGAAAATTTCAAAAATGTAAACCCTGTCAAGGTCGACAAAACTACTATTATCAATCTAGAAAAAGGTAAGCTTCCTCCGCAAGTAATTGACTTGGAAGAGGCTGTACTTGGTGCGATGATGATTGACAAAAAGGGGGTAGATGATGTAATTGATATTTTACAGCCAGACGCTTTTTATAAAGACGCACACAAACATATTTTTGAAGCAATTTTGCAGCTTTTTACAGAAACACAGCCTATCGATTTGCTGACAGTTTCTACGCAATTGAAGAAAAATGGTAAGTTAGAATTAGCCGGTGGAGATTTCTATCTGATTCAGCTTACGCAAAAAATTGCTTCTTCTGCGCACATCGAATTTCACTCGCGTATTATTCTTCAAAAATTTATTCAAAGAAGTTTGATTCGAATTTCATCTGAAATTATTGAAGAATCTTATGACGAAACCACAGACGTTTTCGATTTGCTGGATAAGGCAGAATCTAAATTGTATGAAGTAACGCAAGGGAATATTAAACGTAGTTCTGAAACGGCTCAGAGTTTAGTTCTTCAGGCGAAGAAGCGTATTGAAGAAATTGCGGGTAAAGAAGGTTTGAGTGGTGTGGCAACTGGATTTGAGAAACTAGATGAAGTAACTTCTGGATGGCAGCCTTCGGATTTGATTATTATTGCGGCTCGTCCTGGTATGGGTAAAACAGCTTTCGTCCTTTCGATGGCGAGAAACGTAAGTATTCAGTTCGGACATGCGGTTGCGATTTTCTCTCTGGAGATGGCATCGGTTCAGTTAATTACAAGGCTTATTTCTTCTGAAACTGGACTTTCTTCAGAAAAACTAAGAACCGGTAAATTAGAAAAACACGAATGGGAACAGCTGAGTACTAAAGTAAAAGATTTAGAAAAAGCACCACTATTTATAGATGATACACCTTCGCTTTCGATATTTGATTTACGTGCAAAATGTCGTCGTTTGGCCTCGCAGCATGGAATTAAATTAATCATTATTGACTACTTGCAGTTGATGACTGCAGGTGGAAGCGGTAAAGGAGGTGGAAACCGTGAACAGGAGATCTCAACAATTTCTCGAAACTTAAAGGCTTTGGCAAAAGAGTTGAACGTTCCGGTAATTGCGCTTTCTCAGTTATCGCGTGCCGTTGAAACCCGTGGATCTAGTAAACGACCTTTGCTTTCGGATCTTCGTGAATCTGGAGCGATCGAGCAAGATGCTGATATTGTATCGTTTATTTATCGTCCTGAATATTATAAAATTGAAGAATGGGATGATGATGAGGCATCTTCAACACAAGGGCAGGCTGAATTTATTATAGCCAAGCACCGTAACGGTGGATTGGAAAATATTCGTCTAAAATTCTTAGGGCATTTGGGTAAATTTGATAACCTAGAAGAATTTACAGGTGGGTATGATGATTTACCTTCTAAAATGAATCATGATGATAATCCTTTCCTAACAAAAAATTTACCATCTGCTAATGAAGCTTTCGGAAGTAATTTAAATGATGACGATGACGATAGCGATGTTCCGTTTTAAAAAACAAAAAAGCCTTGTTTCAAAGGCTTTTTTTTATGTTTTGATGTTAATTTTTTAATAAAAATCAGTAGTTTAGCGAAACCAATTATAAACTATCAAGTTTTTTATTAACCAATTAACAAATTTAAATTATGAATGAAGAAACTTTTCCGGGACCTATCCAGATTCCGTTAGCAACTGCAAATGAGTGGGAAAGAAGATATCAGAATGATACCACAATCGAAGACTCTAAGAACAAAGTAAAAGCTTTTTTAATACCAAGAGAGAGTTTAGAAAAAGTTTTAAAACTTGAAACAGAAGCTGTTTGGGCTTATCTAGGCATAAACGATCAGAAAGAAAAAACATTGCTTTTTGTTGGTGCCGAATATGATAAAGAAACTGGTAAATGGGTTAATGTATACGGTACTGGAGATGGTGTAGAAGGTGGCGAAGGAGCCGAAGAGGTCGTATATGACGGTGCAAGACCAAGTCCTCCATATTAATTAATTGAATTTCAAGAATGGATGATTTTTTAATATATTCAAGTTATTTGATTTTATTGATTAATCTTGTTCTATATACATTTAGCTTTTTCCACAAGGAAAAAGCTAATGTTTTTTTTGTCTCTTATTTGGCCTTTTCAACTGTGTTGCAGTTTTCAATGGAATTGGTATACCATTTAGGGATGAGTAATTTATTTCTTGTAAATATTTTTTTTATAGGGCAAATGATTATTCTGGGGCTTTTTTATAATTCGCTATTTTATAATAAAGCTCAAAAAATATTCGTCAAGACCTCATTAATAATTGCTTTATTGATTTTATTAATCCAATTTGTAATAGATTCAAGTCAATTCTTAAAGTTTAATTTATTTGGAATTACTTTAACTTCTTTGCTCATTGTTGTTTTTGCATTACTTCATTTTTATAATATGCTTACAGAAAACAAAAAGTATTATTATATAAGTATGGGGATAGTTTTTTATTTGTTGGCTAGCACGGTCTTATTTTTAATTGGCAATCTTTCAACAGGATTAAGTGCTGACTTAAAATACTTGAGCTGGCAATTAAATGCTTTTTTATTAATAGTTTATTATTTGATTATTTTATTTGAATGGTTAAAAAGTTTTTCGAGAAAAAGTTTACAGAACTAGATTCTATTGTATAATATAAAATGAACAGATATGAATACAGGTCATATTCCTGAGAAAGAACTCGTAGCCATAATATTATACATCTCTTTGTTTTTTATAATTGTTGCAGTAGCATTGATTATATTCTTTTACTTTTCTAGGAAAAAAATCATTCAGAAAGAATTAGAAAAAATAGATTTAATACTTCGATATCAAAAGGAACAACTACACGCTATAATTGTAACCCAAGAGGAAGAACGTAAAAGGATTGCGCAGGATCTTCATGACGATATTAGTTCAAAATTGAACATTGTTTCCTTAAACAGCCATTTGCTTACAGCGCCAAACTTAACTGAAGCTGAAACTGCAGAAATTACAGAAAATATAATCGCTTTGACAACAAAGGCATTAGATAATTCTAGAAAGATTGCACATAATTTGTTGCCGCCTGTTTTTGAAAAATTTGGTTTACATGCTGGCATAGAAGAGCTATGTGAAGAGTTTGAAAGCAGTAAATCGGTTAAAACACATTATAAAAACGAAATTGATTTTGATGAGAAAGATATAGATAGGCATCTGCATGTTTTTAGAATTCTACAAGAGCTTATCAATAATTCTATACGCCACGGAAAAGCTTCAGAAATATGGATTTCGTTTGCTAATGTAAACGGAATAAATACTTGCAACTACAAAGATAATGGTGTTGGTTTTGATAGTTCAAATGCTGAAAATCAGAAAGGTCTAGGAATGAAAAACATTGACAGCCGAATATCATTTTTAGAGGGAACAATAAAAATTAACTCTGAAATTAATAATGGTATTGTTGTAAATTTTACTTTTTAGCTGGAATTATGTGTTTTATTAAGGTTTTTAGTCAATAAAGTGGGGTATTTAGACTTTTTCTAAATCATATTTTGTAATTTCGATAAACCAAATTAAACGACCAAAAACAAATAAGATGAATGCTGCTATCAAAATTGCCCTAGTCGATGATGAAATTTTGTTTCGAAAAGGAATTTCTTTTTTATTACAGAGAGAAGAAAATATAGATGTTATTTTTGAAGCTCCAAATGGCGATGAGCTTATTTCACAGTTGAATGAAAGGGAAATAAAACCAGATATAATAATAATGGATTTAAAAATGCCGGTCTTGAACGGTGTCGAAGCCACTAAAATTATTAGAAAACTTTTTCCCGATATTAAGATTATTGCATTGACCAGTTATGATACCAAATCTTTTATTGCAAATATGATTCAAGTTGGCGCTGTCGCTTACTTAATAAAAAACACCACTCCAAAAGATTTAATTCATACAATCAACGAAGTAGCAAAAAAAGGTTTCTATTACAACGAAAATGTTTTAAAAACAATTCAAGAAACCATAGTTTCTCCTAAAAATACAAGAGGCGGTTTAGAAACAAATTTTCTTTCTCCTCGCGAAATCGAAATCCTACAATTAATTTGCCAGCAGAAAACTACTGCAGAAATTGCAGAACATCTTTTTTTAAGTCCGAGAACAATAGAAGGACATAGGAATAATTTATTGCTTAAAACAGAATCGCGAAATATTGCTGGTTTGGTTGTTTATGCCATCCAGAATGAATTGGCAGTCTTAACAATTTAGAAAATTATGCTGTCAAAAACTGAATGGACAGTACATAATATAATATGATTGTTATCACAAGAACACATAAACCTATTTTTTGAATCATATTTAAACCCTTTTGTTGGTTGTTGCTTTCGTTAAACTTCATAGTGGTTAATTTTTTACAGCGATTAGTTTTGTGAACTTGGGATAGCAAATTTATAGAGAATTTTCTATCAAATTATAGGTGTTTTTACCTGTTTTTTCATGTTTAGAATCTTTCATTTCCAAGTTTTTTTTTAACATTCTATTATGTCAGAAAAGATTGTAAGCATTCTTTTTTTGGTGCATCCTTTTATATCTTTACTAAAATAATTTTCTGATGAATAAGAGTTTATTCTACATTTTTATACTATTAGCAACATTTAATGCTAGAGCTTCGTTTATCTTACTTCCGATGGACGAAACAACACAGCAAAATCATCTAAAAGCATACGGGATTACTTATTGGTGTTTGAGCAGGGATTATAAAGCAAGTTGGCTTTTAAATTACCGCGGAGGTTCTTTTTTACTTCCTGATGCTGATGAAATTAGAAAAGAATGTAAAATAAGAGGAGTTAGTTTTGAAGTGATTTCAGATAGTGAACAAGCTTCTATTCTGAATGAAATTTCGAGTCCTTCACAAAATATGGAATCGGTGATTTTGGAAAAAGCTCCTAAAATAGCGGTTTATACTCCAAAAGGAAAACAGCCATGGGATGATGCTGTGACTTTGGTTTTAACTTATGCTGAAATTCCTTTTACGCCAATTTATGATGAAGAAGTTTTAAGTGACCAATTATTAATGTATGATTGGCTACATCTGCATCACGAAGATTTTACTGGGCAATACGGAAAATTTTATGCAGCTTACAAAAATACGCCTTGGTATATTGATCAAAAAAAGGACGCAGAAGCCTTAGCAGCAAAACTAGGATACGCAAAAGTATCTCAGGAAAAAGGAGCGGTTGCAAAAAAGATTAGAGATTTTGTAATTGGCGGAGGTTTTATGTTTGCTATGTGTTCTGCTACAGATAGTTTTGATATCGCACTTGCAGCTGATGGTGTGGATATTTGCGAAACAATGTTTGACGGAGATCCAAGTGAGTCTAACTATCAATCAAAATTGAATTATAATAACTCGTTTGCCTTCAAGAATTTTACTCTTGAAAGAAGACCAGAAGTTTATGAGTTTTCGGATATCGATATGACAACGAAAAGGAGAGTATTGATGGAGAAAGATTATTTTACGTTAATGGAATTTTCTGCAAAATGGGATCCGATTCCGAGTATGTTATGTCAAAATCATACACAATTGGTAAAAGGTTTCATGGGACAAACCACTTCATTTGATACTTCATTAATAAAATCGAATATCTTGATCATGGGAACCTGCGAATTAAACGGCGAGTCAAGATATATTCATGGAGAAAAAGGCAAGGGGATGTTTACTTTTTTTGGAGGACATGACCCAGAAGATTTTCAACACCAAGTTGGAGACCCACCGACGGTTTTAGATTTACATCCGAATTCTCCAGGTTATAGATTGATTTTGAATAATGTTTTGTTTCCAGCTGCTAGAAAAAAGAAGCTTAAAACATAAATTAATTTAAAGAAAATTCAAACCAGATTGGAATATGATCTGATACTTTTCTTGCATTCTGCAGTGAATCAAAATCTTCGTAAAATTTAATAATACCAGAATTAAAAACTTTTAAACTGGATGTCTTATAAAAGATATTGTCAAACTCAGATGCAAGACAGATATTGCTTTTGCATTGATGCTTAAGAGTCGTTTTTTGATTTTTTAATACAGATGCATATCCCATTTTCTTTAATGGGTTAAAAACAGAATGTTTTTCGGGACAATTGAAATCGCCTAAAAAAGTAAGGTTTAAATCGGGATATTCGTTTGGTAAAAATTTGAAATATTTGATTTCGGTTTCGGGCTGTTTTTTTTTCGTTATGGCATGAAAATTAACTAGTGTAATTGTCTTTTTGTTGATTTCGAATGTGGCGAAATAGGGCTCCCGATCAATTTCTACACTAAATTTTTTCTCGAGCCAAGGTCTGCTTTTTAATTTGGCTTTGTTGGTTTTCCAAATGAAAGCATAGCGTTCAGTTTTGTAACTGCTGCTCGAAGTAGGATCGCTTATTTTATAATCCCATTTATTTCCTTTTTCATTAAGTAATGATGCCAATTTTGCAACAGTTTGGGCACCACCATTTCCAGCAACAACTTCTTGAATTGCAATAATATCGTAATTAGAAATTGTCTTGGCAATATAATTTAAATGGATGTCAGATTTAGATTTTCCAAAATTTTCTAAATTCCAAGATACCACCTTGGTCTGCGCTAAAGATAAAAAGGTAAAAAATAATAAGACGAGGCTGAGAGTTTTTTTCATGTAAAAATTTATAGAAAAAGATATGAACCTTCTTTTTCAGCAATAATCAAGCCTTTCTTAAAATTAATTAATGTTTTTTGTATCGGTTTTTTAGTGCAGTTCCGATAATTATAATTTGCAATACTAATAATGCTGGAATAAATATTATTTTCCAATCAATTTCTAGCCAGCCTGTTTTTTCAGAAACAAAGGCAAAGCTAATTGATAGAAAAAGGCAGAGTAACATTGTTTTCATAATAATTTTATTTTGTGTAGTATTAATTTTGGAGAATATAATACTCGCTTTACTTTTCGGTTTCATGGTAGGTTAATAGGTTATTACAAATTTAACGGTATCAAAAGTGTAATCCTTACGGAAACCCGTAAAGCGCCATAAAAATTACACCAATCCGAAATCTTTTGCGATTGCAATTAAATGCACATTATTGTTAGCCTTAAAATAGATTTTCAGTTTATTGATTCTTTTTTCAATACTGCTTGTTCCGTTAGGTGTTATAGATAAATCTTTAAATTCCTTAGAAATGCTTTCCAAAATATATCCTTTTGATAAAAGCTTCAAAATAGAAATATCATAAGATTCAATTTCGATTAAGGCTTTGTCATTAAAATTAAAAGACAAATCAGAAGAAAGTATTTTTTCTTCATTATTAAAGGTGCTTTCAATAGCATTTCTTAACTCAGCAATACTATTCCTCCCTTTAGAAACGTAAGCATTGATACCTAATTCGTTAAAAAGAGTTTTAATTCTATAGCTTTTATCTTCTATAGAAAAAACAATCTTTTTTATATTAGGCTGTACCTTGTTTATGGCATCAATAAGTTCATCGCCACTATTTAAAGTTACTTTTCTGTGATCAGATTTAAATGATAAATCAGTAATCAGCAAATCATAAGGTTCGTTATCAGCTAATGCTTTTTTTATTTTAAGCAAACCTTCGTCACAATATTTTACGTGATGAATTACAGGAACTTGTAATTCTTCAAGTACTTGAACTACTGCCAGGCTGATACTGTCTAAATCTTCGGCAACTAAAACTTTTTTAAACATATATTGTATTATATAGGAAATTTGATACTTATTTTAAAACCACTTTCGGAATTTGCATCAAAATTAATTGTTCCTTTTATTGTTTCAATACGGTTTTCCACATTTTGTAGTCTTTTTTCTAAAATTGATTGTTCACCATTAAATTTTGTTCCATTATCCGTGTAAGTTATAAAGATGTTTTTTTTATTTTTTTTGAAAGTTATGCTTGCTAGTGACGCATTGTTTAATGTTTTCATCTGCTCAAAAATTTCTTGTATAACACGGGAAGCAGTTATTTTTTTTACCCTATCAATTTTGGACCACGAAAAAGTATTTAAGCCATTTATTATGATATTTAAGTGGGAGGTTGCATAGCTGGCAACCATTTCTTTCAGTCCTATTTCGAAATTTTCATCGGTAAGTATTTCACTGGTTTCTCTGGATATATTTCTTGTCTTTGAATAGATGTTGTTTAAATGAGTTAAAAATTGTTCTTTATTTTCTTCTTTTTCAAGGTTGCTATTTTTTGAAAATGATAAAATCTTGTCAATATCCTTTTCAAGTTCAGATTGTAATTTTTCAGAAATACGCATTTCATTCTTAAAGATTTCATTGGCTGTGTCTCTTTTTCTTTTCTTAGTTAAATGAAAAACTATAAACATTAAACTTAAAAGACTAATAGAAATTACGACATAAGAGATATAACTTCTATTTTTTTGTCTCTGCATTTCCAATTGATGCTCCGCTTTTTGAGCTCTGAGTTCCAAGTTTTCTTCTTTATCTCTTTTGAAATTATATTTTATATCAGAAAATTCATTTTTCAACTTTAATTTTGCAGTATTGATACTATCCATAAAATTGATATACAAATTAGTATATTTTCTCAATTCATTGCCTTTAGCACTTTGAACTAAAAAACTTAAACAATACTTTCGATCGGTATAGAAATTAATTTCTGAAGCTTTTTTGTAACCTATTTGGGCATATTTTTTTGCTAAGGAAGGATTACTGTTTAGATAATATTCAGAAAGAACAGTATAACTGGTAGAAATATCTTCGCGATCATTCATTTTAAGTCTTATTTCGAGAACTTTTTTGTAAATATCAAGTGCTTTTGGATTCTTTAAATTATAATAACATATTCCTAAGTTGTTCAATTCTACACAATAGCCCATCGTTCTGTTACGAGAACTGTTTGTTTTTGAATATCCCACTGTAGTAATTATCTCAAAAATATAAGCTGCGAGTTTATATCTTTTTTGTTTCATATAAACAACGCCCATACTGTTTAAAATGCTCCATTTTCTGTCCGCTGAAGTATTAAGGCGCAATGCTTTTCTATAATAGAATAAAGCTCTTTCTAGATTGCCTGTTTTAAAGTAATTGAATCCTTGAATAAAATAGGTTTGCCAAGCAAATCGTGTTTTTTTCATATATTTTAAGTGTGGTAAAATTTTAACTACCATTTCTTCACTTAGTATATAATTGCCTTGATATTGATATATATGTGATAGAGCTATTAAAGCATCTACAAGATCTATTCTATCTTTTACTGGATCGGAAAGAAATATTATTTTTTTATAAATTGGGAATGCATTTTTATAATCAGAATTATCAAAGTAATTGTCACCTATTATTGTGAGTCTTCTGACTTCTGCAGTATTATCAATCTTTTTTACAATAACTTTTTTTCCCTTTTCACAAGAAGTTGGAATAGAAAGTAAAAAAAATGTAGAAAGTAAAATTTTAAGAAAAGAAGAGATTTTCATTTGAAGATTTTGGAGTTAAGAATTCGATTTAGATTGGCAGTTTGATAAATACCTTAAAGCCTTTTCCTAAACCAGAATCAATGTCTATCACACCTTTTATAGCAAGAATTCTATTTTCAATATTATGCAGGCCATTTTTCAGGATCATTTTATTTACATCAATTCCTTTTCCATTATCGGTATAATTGATAATGATATTTCTTTTGGATTCTTTAAAAACAATAGCTACTAGACTGGCATCGCTATGTTTCTTCATGTTTACCAGAAGTTCTTGTATCGCCCTGTAAATAGCAGTTTTTTTTACTTTATCAACTTCATCCCAAGAAATTGTATCTAGTCCATTTATTAAAAGATTTATGTTGGGAGTATTAAATCTGGAAATCATTTCTTTTAAAGAAGAAATATAATTTTCATCAGTTAATATGATAGCATTTTCTTTTGAGATATCTCTTGTGCGGGCATAAATGGTATCCAGATTATGCAGCAATTGTTCCCTATTTTCAGCTAAAGATAAGTTTCTGTTCTCAGCAAATGCCATAGTATGATAAATGTCATTTGCTAACTCGTCATGTAATTTCTTCGAAATTCTGGTTTCACTATTGTAAGCAGCTTCTATTTTTTCTCGATTCGCTTTAGACGTTAGATAATAATACAGAATAAGAATAAGGCATAAACTCAGAATAATGATAATATAAGATATAATATTTCTGCTTTTTTGACGCTCCAGTTTTAGTTCGTTTTCAACTTTATGAGTTTTTAATTTTAAGTTCTCTTCTTTTTCTCTTTTAGAATCATATTTAATTCTTGCAAACTGATTTTTGGCTTTTTGTCTTACTTCAAAAATACTGTCTACTAAATCAATGTATAGTATAGAATATTTTTTAAGCTCCTGATCTGAACTGTTCTTAATTAATAATTTTAAAGAACTTAGCTTATTGTCAATGTTGTCAATGTTGTCAATTTCGCTGAATTTCTTGTAAGCTTCTAAGGCATGTTTTTTTGCTAAAGTAGGAGCCTTGTTTTCATCATAATAGGAAGCAATATGCAAATTGCTAATTCCAATCCCTGATTTATTTTTAATTTCTTTTCTAATTTGTAAAGCCTGGTTTAGATATTGAATTCCTCTTGGGTCACTCATTCTGTTATAGCACAGACCAATGTTGTCTATATTTTTTGCATTGTATTCTGGTTTCTGCTTTAGTTCTTTTTTAGTAGAAAGACGTAAAAAGATTTGTAATGCCTCATCATATTTTTGCTGTTCTAGCAAAACAGATCCAATATTACTTTTTGTTAATGACTTTCTAGCTTCATCTACTTTGAGGCCTAATGCTTTGTTATAATAAAGTAAAGCATCATTGAGATTATAAGTGCGAAGATAGTTTGTGCCTAAAGTTACGTAGGTATTCCAAACATTTGTTTGATCTTTTATTGACTTTAAGTAAGGAATTGCATCGGTTATGGTAGTTTCGCTCCCAATATGGTCTCCATGGTTAAGTTGGATATCTGCCATATGGTTAAGAATTTTTACATAATTATCAGGGTCTTTTTTGGAATCACAAAGTAATTTTGCCTTGTTATAGTAAAAAAAGGAGCTATCGGTATCATTATAGTTATTATAAAAAACCGAAGCTTTGTCTATGTTTTTTTTAATTTCTAACTTGTTATTTAGGTCTTTTAAATTATCGTTATTGTCTTTCTGACAAGAAAAAAGAACTAATAAAAGAGCAGTAATTGGTGTAACTAATTGTATTCTTTTCGGTATCATGCGCCAAAAATAAAAAATCTCTGTTTCTGTAAAAGCGTATAAATACCTGTTTTTGTAAAAAGATGAATTCGCTATTTTTTGACTGTTCATTTACAATTATATACAAGCAAACCCTCAGAGTGAGGGTTGTTAAAGTTTGAAAATGATGTAAATATTATCTTTATAAAATTATGATGCACGCATTCCAGTTGTAATGGCTAATCTATTCCAAGAGTTAATTGTAATGATGGCTAAAAGTATTTCTGCAAGATATTTTTCGTCAAATAGTTTAGCAGCATTTTCGTAAACTTCATCTGAAACATGATTGCCAATTAATGTTACTTGTTCTGTTAATTCTAAGATTACTTTTTCTTCTTCAGTATAAAAATCGGCTTCGCGCCAAGCGCTAATTAAATAAATTCTTTGTTCAGAAATACCATGCTTTCTAGCGTCTGCAGTATGCATGTTAATACAAAATGCACAGCCATTAATTTGCGAAGCACGGATTTTAATTAATTCTTTGTGTACAGGTGTTAATGAAGTTGATGAAATATATTTTTCTAAATTCATCAATGCTTGATAAGCCTCTGGAGCTACATTCGGAATAACAATTCTTGGTTTCATTTTTATGTGTTTTAAAAGTTCATTACAAAGGTCAGTAATGTATACTCTTAAAAACTTGAACTAGTTCAAGAAAATTCAAATCACACTTTTCCAGCCCTTATTTTACTCATAAATTCGGCCGAAAAATCTAAGTAGGAGGCAAGCATGTATTGAGGAACACGTTGAACAAAGTCTGGTTGCAGATTTTTAAAATGATTATAACGTTCTTCGGCAGACATGGTAAACAAGAATTTAATACGCATTTGTGCAGCCCCAAAAGCTTTTTGTGCTACAATTCTAAAGTACTTTTCGAGTTTAGGGATTTGAATTAATAAAGAATCTAAAACAGATTTTTCAATAGCAATTACATCAGTAGTTTCAACAGCTTGTATATAAAAATGAGACGGAACATGGTTATGATAACTTAAATAGTCGGTAATCCACCAATTTTCTATTCCAAATTGAAGAGTCTGTTCAGTACCTTTAGAGTTAATTATGTATTGACGCATGCAGCCTTTTACAACAAAATACATTGTATTGCATATTTGTCCTTCTTGTAGAACATGTTCTTTTTTCTTAATCTGTGAGAGACCAGGACAACTCTTGAGTACATCGATCTCATGAGATTCAAGTTGTACAAACTTTTGAATATGATGGATAAGTGCGTCTTGCATTTTGTAGAAAATTACTTTAAGTAAATTTAATTTATTATTTAGTCATATTATAATAAGTGGTCAAAAAACAAAAAACCATTCGCGTTAACGAATGGTTTTTATATAATAAGTAAGTAATCTTAAATTGAGTTTATAAAACGTTTTATTTTACTTTATTAAGAATAGCTTTGAAAGCTTCTGGGTGGTTCATAGCTAAATCTGCAAGAACTTTTCTGTTCAATTCGATTCCGTTAGCTTTAACTTTCCCCATGAATTGAGAATAAGACATTCCTTCTAATCTAGCTCCAGCGTTAATACGTTGAATCCATAATGAACGGAAATTTCTTTTATTCTGTTTTCTGTCACGGTAAGCGTAGCTCATCGCTTTCTCTACCGCGTTCTTAGCAACTGTCCAAACGTTTTTACGTCTACCAAAGAAACCTTTGGCTTGCTTCATTATTTTTTTTCTTCTTGCTCTTTTAGCAACTGAATTTACCGATCTTGGCATAATTTTAATGTTTTTTTGTAGCAGGCGTCCTGAATTGAATCAAAGGAACTTTAAAGCCATACTCCAAGGTTATATAAATAATTTTTTAACCTAAAGAAATCTTAGTCAAATGTAGAATGTCAAACGTCAAAAGAAAATTACTTTTGACTTTAAGACTTTCTAACTTTAGACTTATTAGATAATTCTTAATTGTTGTTTAATGCTTCTCATATCTGTTTGGTGAACTAGCGCTGAGTGAGTCAAAGCTAATTTACGTTTTTTAGATTTTTTAGTCAAGATGTGACTTTTAAAAGCATGCTTTCTTTTAATCTTTCCAGAGCCAGTAACTTTAAAACGTTTCTTAGCGCTAGATTTTGTTTTCATTTTAGGCATTTTTCCTAGTGTTTTAATTTATTCTTACTTACTTATATTTTTAGTAAAAAGTAAAAGTTAAAAGTCAAAAGTCAGTTTATGACTTTCGACTTTAAGACTTTAAGCTTTCGACTTATTTCTTTTTCTTCGGAGCAATGAACATAATCATTCTCTTTCCTTCCAGAACTGGCATTGCCTCAACTTTTCCGTGTTCCTCTAAGTCTTGAGCAAGACGTAATAATAGAATCTGACCCTGATCTTTGTAAATGATTGAACGTCCTTTAAAGAAAACGAAAGCTTTTAATTTAGCTCCTTCTTTTAAGAATTTTTCAGCATTCTTTCTTTTAAACTCATAATCGTGCTCATCTGTCTGAGGACCAAAACGAATTTCTTTTACAACAACCTGAGAAGATTTAGCCTTTAATGCTTTATCACGTTTCTTTTGTTCATAAACAAATTTCTTGTAGTCCATGATTTTACAAACTGGCGGCTCAGCATTTGGAGAAATTTCAACCAAATCCAACTCAAGCTGATCTGCTAAACGCAATGCATCAGCTATTTTAAAAACGCCAGGTTCGATGTTCTCACCTACAAGACGTACTTCTGGAACACGAATAAGATTGTTTATTCTGTGTGTGTCTTTTTTTTCTACTCGAGGTTGAAAACCTCTGTTACTTTTTATTGCTATGACTTTCTAATTTAAGTTAAACTGTAAATACTTTTAATGTCTTTTTTATTTCTTCGTCAACAATCGAAGCAAATTCGTCGATTGAAACTGTGATGTTACCTTTTCCTTCTTGTCCATGACGACGAATAGAAATCGTTCCGTTTTTCTCTTCTTCCTCACCAACGATAAGCATAAATGGAATTTTTTGCATTTCTGCATCTCTAATTTTCTTACCGATAGTTTCATTTCGGTTGTCAATTAGGGCGCGAATTTCGTGATTTTCTAGCAAATCTAAAACTTTTTTAGCATAATTTTCGTATTTCTCGCTCAAAGACAAGATAATAGCTTGTTCAGGCATTAGCCAAAGTGGGAAATTTCCTGCTGTATGCTCGAGTAAAATTGCTATAAAACGCTCCATAGATCCAAAAGGAGCTCTATGAATCATGACAGGGCGATGTAATTCATTATCAGCACCTTTATAGGTTAATTCAAAACGCTCAGGTAAATTATAATCTACTTGAATAGTTCCTAACTGCCATTGTCTTCCCAAAGCGTCTTTTACCATGAAATCCAGTTTTGGACCGTAAAATGCTGCTTCGCCATATTCTACAACAGTATTTAGACCTTTGTCTTTTGCTGCATTAATGATTGCATTTTCAGCCTTTTCCCAGTTTTCATCTGTACCAATGTATTTTTCTCTGTCCTCCTGATCTCTAAGTGAAATCTGAGCGGTAAAGTTTTCAAAACCTAAAGAACCGAATACATATAATACAAGGTCAATTACTTTTTTAAACTCCTCGTCCAATTGCTCTGGGGTACAGAAGATATGTGCATCGTCTTGAGTAAATCCTCTCACGCGAGTTAAACCGTGTAATTCTCCAGATTGCTCGTATCTGTAAACAGTACCAAATTCAGCATAACGCTTTGGCAAATCTTTATATGACCAAGGTCTTACATTGTAAATTTCACAGTGGTGAGGACAGTTCATTGGTTTCAATAAGAACTCTTCGCCTTCAGCTGGAGTATGAATCGGTTGGAAGCTGTCAGCTCCATATTTTGCATAGTGACCAGAAGTAACATAAAGTTCTTTCTGTCCAATATGTGGACTAACTACTTGCTCGTATCCGGCTTTCTTCTGAGCTCTTTTTAAGAACTGTTCCAAACGGTCTCTTAAAGCAGCTCCTTTTGGTAGCCATAAAGGCAAACCTTGACCTACTTTTTGAGAGAAAGCAAACAATTCTAGTTCTTTTCCTAATTTACGGTGGTCACGACGTTTTGCTTCCTCAAGAAGTTCAAGATATTCAGTTAAATCTTTTTGTTTTGGGAAAGAGGTTCCATATACACGAGTCAACTGTTTGTTTTTCTCATCACCTCTCCAGTATGCGCCGGCAACGCTCATGATTTTTACAGCTTTGATAATTCCGGTATTGGGAATATGTCCACCACGGCATAAATCAGTAAAAGTAGAGTGGTCGCAAAAAGTAATGGTTCCATCTTCAAGGTTTGAAATCAATTCGGTCTTGTAAACGTTATCCTTATACATTTCTAATGCTTCCGCTTTACTTACCGGACGCATTTTAAAATCAAACTTTCCTCTTGCGATTTCAAGAATACGATCTTCAATCTTTTTAAAATCAGCCTCAGAGATTTTTTGGTCTTCAAAATCCACATCATAATAAAAACCATTAGCAATTGCAGGTCCTAGAGTTAGTTTAATTCCAGGATACAATTCCTCAAGAGCTTGAGCCATTACGTGCGAAGTTGAGTGCCAGAAAGCTTTTTTTCCCTCGGCATCATTCCAGGTATATAAAATAAGATTACCGTCGGTCGTTAATGGAGTCTCGGTTTCAATAGTTGTACCATTAAAAGATGCAGAAATAACATTTCTTGCAAAACCTTCGCTAATGTTTTTAGCGACCTCCATTGGAGTTGCGCCTGAAGCGAACTCTCTAATTGACCCATCGGGTAAAGTAATCTTGATCATTGTTTATAATTTTGTGAATGCAAATATACATGATTACAAAAATACATACAATATATATGTAGAAGTTTACTCTATTATATATAAGTATAGTTTTATTGTGTTACATACGACTTATCTCTTATTTCCGAACCGTCGGTTTTTTAAACCTGTCGAGTTTATTTTTTATACATATATAAGGATAAAGCCCCGGTTCCCATGCTGAGCGGAGTGAAGCGCATCCAGTTTTGGAATTTGGAATTTGAAAGATTGGGATTTTGTTTTTTTTAGGAGCTGTTTCCCGCTATCCGCTGCAATCTTTTTATGGCGAACCCCGCCATAAAAAGGATTTCCGCTCCTATCGGGGCTATGGATGCGGTTTCAGGAGAGGCATTTCGGGAAATGGAAGATTTTGGAAAGATGAAAAAATGCCTGAAAAAGGCGCCAAAGGCTGAAGATCCACTAAAAGCGGATATCGGAAAACCCGATAAAACAAGAAAATGCCAGCCGAATCAGGAAAAACCTTACGCTCGGTGAAAAATATCCAAAATGTAAGCCCCGCGTTATGAGAAGGTTAGGAAAAAGGGCGGAAAAACTTCAAAAAAACTCTTTAAAAAAGCTTGCAGAAGCGGAAAAAGGTTCTACTTTTGCACCCGCAACGGCGAAAAACGCTCTTAGACATTCCGGCAGCTTGATCATATTTTGAGGAAAGAGATTTTCGAAAAAAAAGATTGGAAAAAGCTTGCGGGAAAAGAAAAAGCTTTTTACATTTGCACCCCGCAAAACACGGAAGCTCATTGAAAGATTGGAAGAAAAAGTTGAGAAACTGGAGCGATAAGAAAGCTTCAAAAATTTTTCAAGTTTTTCTTGCGAGAAACAAAAAGAAGTTTTAGTTTTGCACCCGCTTTGAGAAACAAGCGGAGGAAACAAAATTACGTTCGTAGACATATTGAATTGACAGCCGTTTTGAAAGAGATTTCAAAACAATATAGAATAAGAGTAATGGAATCGAGAGATTCGAAGAGAACCGATAGATAGAGCATCGACTATATAATATTAAAATATACGATGAAGAGTTTGATCCTGGCTCAGGATGAACGCTAGCGGCAGGCTTAACACATGCAAGTCGAGGGGTAGAGGCTTTCGGGCCTTGAGACCGGCGCACGGGTGCGTAACGCGTATGCAATCTGCCTTCCACAGAGGGATAGCCCAGAGAAATTTGGATTAATACCTCATAGCATCATGACCCGGCATCGGGATATGATTAAAGTCACAACGGTGGAAGATGAGCATGCGTCCCATTAGCTAGTTGGTAAGGTAACGGCTTACCAAGGCTACGATGGGTAGGGGTCCTGAGAGGGAGATCCCCCACACTGGTACTGAGACACGGACCAGACTCCTACGGGAGGCAGCAGTGAGGAATATTGGTCAATGGGCGCAAGCCTGAACCAGCCATGCCGCGTGCAGGATGACGGTCCTATGGATTGTAAACTGCTTTTGTACGGGAAGAAACCCTCCTACGTGTAGGAGCTTGACGGTACCGTAAGAATAAGGATCGGCTAACTCCGTGCCAGCAGCCGCGGTAATACGGAGGATCCAAGCGTTATCCGGAATCATTGGGTTTAAAGGGTCTGTAGGCGGTCTTGTAAGTCAGTGGTGAAAGCCCATCGCTCAACGGTGGAACGGCCATTGATACTGCTGGACTTGAATTATTGGGAAGCAACTAGAATATGTAGTGTAGCGGTGAAATGCTTAGAGATTACATGGAATACCAATTGCGAAGGCAGGTTGCTACCAATGGATTGACGCTGATGGACGAAAGCGTGGGTAGCGAACAGGATTAGATACCCTGGTAGTCCACGCCGTAAACGATGGATACTAGCTGTTGGGCGCAAGTTCAGTGGCTAAGCGAAAGTGATAAGTATCCCACCTGGGGAGTACGAACGCAAGTTTGAAACTCAAAGGAATTGACGGGGGCCCGCACAAGCGGTGGAGCATGTGGTTTAATTCGATGATACGCGAGGAACCTTACCAAGGCTTAAATGCAGACTGACCGGTTTGGAAACAGACCTTTCGCAAGACGGTCTACAAGGTGCTGCATGGTTGTCGTCAGCTCGTGCCGTGAGGTGTCAGGTTAAGTCCTATAACGAGCGCAACCCCTGTTGTTAGTTGCCAGCGAGTCATGTCGGGAACTCTAGCAAGACTGCCAGTGCAAACTGTGAGGAAGGTGGGGATGACGTCAAATCATCACGGCCCTTACGCCTTGGGCTACACACGTGCTACAATGGCCGGTACAGAGAGCAGCCACCCCGCGAGGGGGAGCGAATCTATAAAGCCGGTCACAGTTCGGATCGGAGTCTGCAACTCGACTCCGTGAAGCTGGAATCGCTAGTAATCGGATATCAGCCATGATCCGGTGAATACGTTCCCGGGCCTTGTACACACCGCCCGTCAAGCCATGGAAGCTGGGGGTGCCTGAAGTCGGTGACCGCAAGGAGCTGCCTAGGGTAAAACTGGTAACTAGGGCTAAGTCGTAACAAGGTAGCCGTACCGGAAGGTGCGGCTGGAACACCTCCTTTCTAGAGCCCCATGTGTTAGCCGGAAGGCACGCTGGGGAAATGAGATGCCTGGCTATAGGTTTTGGGTCTTGAAATTGCATTACTCTTGCTGTTAATTTAAAGAAATAAACTTTTAAGTAAAAAAACAGAGTCTCGTAGCTCAGCTGGTTAGAGTACTACACTGATAATGTAGGGGTCGGCAGTTCGAGTCTGCCCGGGACTACTTTTTAAAGCTTGAAGAGAAGGAAATTCTAGAGTTGAAGCGTTATGAATATTAATTCATAATTCATAATTCACAATTCATCATTAGATTTGGGGGATTAGCTCAGCTGGCTAGAGCGCCTGCCTTGCACGCAGGAGGTCAACGGTTCGACTCCGTTATTCTCCACGAAACTATCGTAAAAACGGTAGATAAAAGTTCATTGACATATTGGGATAAGAAAATAATAAGAAAGTAGAAAGCGTTTTTATCAGCAATGATGAAAACAAAACAAAACGGTCTTGTTCTAACGGACAAGATTGGTGCAATAAGCAAAATAAGGGCGCATGGGGGATGCCTAGGCTCTCAGAGGCGATGAAGGACGTGATAAGCTGCGAAAAGCTGCGGGGACGGGCACACACCGGTTGATCCGCAGATATCCGAATGGGGCAACCCGCTATATTGAAGATATAGCACACCGATAGGTGGGCAAACCCGCTGAACTGAAACATCTAAGTAGGCGGAGGAGAAGAAAACAAAAGTGATTCCGTAAGTAGTGGCGAGCGAACGCGGATTAGCCCAAACCAATTATGTTACGGCATAGTTGGGGTTGTAGGACCGCGAGATTCCATGCATGAGGAACCGGAAGCTTCTGGAAAGGAGCGCCATAGAGGGTGACAGCCCCGTACGGGCAACAAATGTAATGGATAGCGGTATCCTGAGTAGGGCGGGGCACGTGAAACCCTGTCTGAATTCGGCGGGACCATCCGCTAAGGCTAAATACTCCTGAGAGACCGATAGTGAACCAGTACCGTGAGGGAAAGGTGAAAAGAACCGTGAATAACGGAGTGAAATAGATCCTGAAACCATGCGCCTACAAGCGGTCGGAGCCCTTTCGTGGGGTGACGGCGTGCCTTTTGCATAATGAGCCTACGAGTTAACGCTGCTGGCAAGGATAAGTGGTTAAGCCATGGATCCGCAGCGAAAGCGAGTCTGAATAGGGCGCTTTAGTCAGTAGTGTTAGACGCGAAACCGTGTGATCTACCCATGGGCAGGTTGAAGCTGTGGTAACACACAGTGGAGGACCGAACCGGTTGACGTTGAAAAGTCTTCGGATGACCTGTGGGTAGGGGTGAAAGGCCAATCAAACTCGGAAATAGCTCGTACTCCCCGAAATGCATTTAGGTGCAGCGCTGGATATAGTTATATAGAGGTAGAGCTACTGATTGGATGCGGGGGCTTCACCGCCTACCAATTCCTGACAAACTCCGAATGCTATATAATGTTTACCAGCAGTGAGGGCTTGGGTGCTAAGGTCCAAGTCCGAGAGGGAAAGAACCCAGACCATCAGCTAAGGTCCCCAAATATATGCTAAGTTGAAAGAACGAGGTTTGTCTGCCCAGACAGCTAGGATGTTGGCTTGGAAGCAGCCATTCATTTAAAGAGTGCGTAACAGCTCACTAGTCGAGCGGACGAGCATGGATAATAATCGGGCATAAGCATATTACCGAAGCTATGGATTTGCATGTATGTGCAAGTGGTAGGGGAGCATTCTGACAGGGCTGAAGGTGTATCGTAAGGTATGCTGGACCGGTCAGAAAAGAAAATGTAGGCATAAGTAACGATAATGCGGGCGAGAAACCCGCACACCGAAAAACTAAGGTTTCCACAGCTATGCTAATCAGCTGTGGGTTAGTCTGGACCTAAGGCGAACCCGAAAGGGGCAGTCGATGGCCAACGGGTTAATATTCCCGTACTTCTTATTGCTGTGATGGGGTGACGGAGTGATGAAAGCGCCGCGGACTGACGGAATAGTCCGTTAAAGCACCTAGCTATATCTTCTATAGGCAAATCCGTAGAAGATGGCGAAATGCGATAGTACTCGGAGTCTTCGGACAAAGAGATAGCGCGCCTAAGGGCTTCCAAGAAAAACCTCTAAACTTCAGGCAGTAAGAACCAGTACCGTAAACCGACACAGGTAGTTGAGGAGAGAATCCTAAGGTGCTCGAGAGATTCATGGCTAAGGAATTAGGCAAAATAGACCTGTAACTTCGGGAGAAAGGTCGCCCCGAGCAATCGGGGCCGCAGTGAAGAGGTCCAGGCGACTGTTTATCAAAAACACAGGGCTCTGCAAAATCGCAAGATGAAGTATAGGGCCTGACACCTGCCCGGTGCTGGAAGGTTAAGAGGAGATGTTATCTTCGGAGAAGCATTGAATTGAAGCCCCAGTAAACGGCGGCCGTAACTATAACGGTCCTAAGGTAGCGAAATTCCTTGTCGGGTAAGTTCCGACCTGCACGAATGGTGTAACGATCTGGACACTGTCTCAGCCATGAGCTCGGTGAAATTGTAGTAACGGTGAAGATGCCGTTTACCCGCAGTGGGACGAAAAGACCCTGTGCACCTTTACTATAGCTTAGTATTGACCTTGGATAAATGATGTGTAGGATAGGTTGGAGACTGTGAAGGGGCGTCGCCAGGCGCTTTGGAGTCATTGTTGAAATACAACCCTTTGTTTATCTGAGGCCTAACCCCGTATTGCGGGGGACAGTGCTTGGTGGGTAGTTTGACTGGGGTGGTCGCCTCCAAAAGAGTAACGGAGGCTTCTAAAGGTTCCCTCAGCACGCTTGGTAACCGTGCGCAGAGTGCAATGGCATAAGGGAGCTTGACTGAGAGACATACAGGTCGATCAGGTACGAAAGTAGAGCATAGTGATCCGGTGGTTCCGCATGGAAGGGCCATCGCTCAAAGGATAAAAGGTACGCCGGGGATAACAGGCTGATCTCCCCCAAGAGCTCATATCGACGGGGGGGTTTGGCACCTCGATGTCGGCTCGTCACATCCTGGGGCTGGAGAAGGTCCCAAGGGTTGGGCTGTTCGCCCATTAAAGTGGCACGCGAGCTGGGTTCAGAACGTCGTGAGACAGTTCGGTCTCTATCTACTGCGGGCGTTAGAAATTTGAGTGGATCTGATTCTAGTACGAGAGGACCGAATTGGACAAACCTCTAGTGTATCTGTTGTCCCGCCAGGGGCACCGCAGAGTAGCTACGTTTGGAAGGGATAAGCGCTGAAAGCATATAAGCGCGAAACCCACCACAAGATGAGATTTCTTTTAAGGATCGTGGAAGATGACCACGTTGATAGGCTGCAGATGTAAAGGCAGTAATGTCACAGTCGAGCAGTACTAATAATCCGTAAGCTTATGCACACCCTTTTCCCCCGATGCAGATCGGGGGAGAGAACTTTCTAAAAAAAACTCTTTGTTTCTTTATCCCAGTATGTTAAGATATTGTCTGATTGATAATTTACAATTGATAATTAACAGTCGGAAGCTGCTTGCAGCGAATAGCCTTAAGGTGGTTATTGCGGCGGGGCTCACCTCTTCCCATCCCGAACAGAGAAGTTAAGCCCGCCAGCGCAGATGGTACTGCAGTCATGTGGGAGAGTATGTCGTCGCCTTTCTTTTGAAAAACCCCGTTTCGTTTAGAAACGGGGTTTTCTGTTTTATGCCAATTTTTGGAAGGTTTTACCTCCTGTTAGTGAGCCTTAAATGTTTCTAATGAGATGGAGGAAGATTCTTTTGTTCTTGTGTTTTATTTATAATGACAAGAAAGTTCTAATTCTAGGTAAAAGTCGTTATTATACTTATAATATTTGTAAGTGTTAGGTTGTGTAGGTGGTTGAGTATTATCTTGTGTGAGGTTAGATTTATTTTTATAGTTGAGATTATTAGTAATCTATAGAATAAAAATTAGGTAGCTGTTTTTTATGAATAGGAAATCTTAAGCGTAGTTTCTTTATGGTTTTAATGGTAGGAAGAGGAAAGGTGTGAATATTTTTTTTTCGTTTGAGTCTTTTGGCTCTGAAGTAGGATTGTTGTTATTTTTAATTTTCTGAATGGCTTTAAAAGCCATTCGCTTCGAATAGCTAAAACTTCTGAGTTGTCCTGAAAAAGCCCGGCTCGATTACTAGTATAAAAATTAGTTAAATCTGAATAGAATTACTTTTGTTTCCCTTTTTTTTTTTTTTAATTGATTTGGTTTTGCAAATGAACTTGATTTGGAGTTAGTATATTTATTGATAAATGAACTCTGATTTGGTTATAGAATAAAACAGATTCAAGAACTTGTTTTTTAGGCTTTCAAATCTTCAAAGATTTCAGATAATCCAAATTCTTCTTTAAAATACCATTTGCCTTTTTGAAACTGTATTTCATTATGGATCATAGTTTTGTGTCATATTTGCGAATCTTGTTTTAGACAAATATTCAGTGTGTTTTTTGTTGTAATACTTAAAATCTCCATCGGAGTGATATATAAGATTCCGTAGAAGCGATTAAATATCAGATAAAATAACCTGCAATTTTGTGAATATGTATCTGTTGTTAAATGGGGCTAATATGTTTCTAATTTGATAGCTACTACGAAGATTGTCTTTACAAAATAATCTGTGTTCAAATCACTCCCGAAGCTTCGGGACTATCGGGGCTATAGATTGGTTTTCGGGGGAAGATTTTTGAGAGCTTTGCGCCTTTGCGGCTCTGAGAGATTAAAAACGGGCAGTTAGGAGATGTCTTAGATTCTGCCTTCTTTTCAGAAAATCTCTCCAAAGGCTGAAGATCCACTAAAAGCGGATATCGGAAAACCCGATAAAATAAGAAAATGCCAGCCGAATCAGGAAAAACCTTACGCGCGGTGAAAAATATCCAAAATGTAAAGCGTCTGTTATGAGACAGTTAAGAAATAACTTGAAAAAAGATTGAAAAAAGTCTGGGAAAAGTGTTGGAAAAGCGGAAAAAGGTTCTACTTTTGCACCCGCAACGGCGAAAAACGCTCTTAGACATTCCGGCAGCTTTAAGATATTTGAGAAAAGAGATTTTCGAAAAAAAAGATTGGAAAAAGCTTGCGGGAAAAGAAAAAGCTTTTTACATTTGCACCCCGCAAAACACGGAAGCTCATTGAAAGATTGGAAGAAAAAGTTGAGAAACTGAAGCGATTAAGAAAGCTTCAAAATTTTTTCAAGTTTTTCTTGCGAGAAACAAAAAGAAGTTTTAGTTTTGCACCCGCTTTGAGAAACAAGCGAAAACAGAAGAATACACGTTCGTAGACATATTGAATTGACAGCCGTTTTGAAAGAGATTTCAAAACAATATAGAATAAGAGTAATGGAATCGAGAGATTCGAAGAGAACCGATAGATAGAGCATCGACTATATAATATTAAAATATACGATGAAGAGTTTGATCCTGGCTCAGGATGAACGCTAGCGGCAGGCTTAACACATGCAAGTCGAGGGGTAGAGGCCTTCGGGCCTTGAGACCGGCGCACGGGTGCGTAACGCGTATGCAATCTGCCTTCCACAGAGGGATAGCCCAGAGAAATTTGGATTAATACCTCATAGCATCATGACCCGGCATCGGGATATGATTAAAGTCACAACGGTGGAAGATGAGCATGCGTCCCATTAGCTAGTTGGTAAGGTAACGGCTTACCAAGGCTACGATGGGTAGGGGTCCTGAGAGGGAGATCCCCCACACTGGTACTGAGACACGGACCAGACTCCTACGGGAGGCAGCAGTGAGGAATATTGGTCAATGGGCGCAAGCCTGAACCAGCCATGCCGCGTGCAGGATGACGGTCCTATGGATTGTAAACTGCTTTTGTACGGGAAGAAACCCTCCTACGTGTAGGAGCTTGACGGTACCGTAAGAATAAGGATCGGCTAACTCCGTGCCAGCAGCCGCGGTAATACGGAGGATCCAAGCGTTATCCGGAATCATTGGGTTTAAAGGGTCTGTAGGCGGTCTTGTAAGTCAGTGGTGAAAGCCCATCGCTCAACGGTGGAACGGCCATTGATACTGCTGGACTTGAATTATTGGGAAGCAACTAGAATATGTAGTGTAGCGGTGAAATGCTTAGAGATTACATGGAATACCAATTGCGAAGGCAGGTTGCTACCAATGGATTGACGCTGATGGACGAAAGCGTGGGTAGCGAACAGGATTAGATACCCTGGTAGTCCACGCCGTAAACGATGGATACTAGCTGTTGGGCGCAAGTTCAGTGGCTAAGCGAAAGTGATAAGTATCCCACCTGGGGAGTACGAACGCAAGTTTGAAACTCAAAGGAATTGACGGGGGCCCGCACAAGCGGTGGAGCATGTGGTTTAATTCGATGATACGCGAGGAACCTTACCAAGGCTTAAATGCAGACTGACCGGTTTGGAAACAGACCTTTCGCAAGACGGTCTACAAGGTGCTGCATGGTTGTCGTCAGCTCGTGCCGTGAGGTGTCAGGTTAAGTCCTATAACGAGCGCAACCCCTGTTGTTAGTTGCCAGCGAGTCATGTCGGGAACTCTAGCAAGACTGCCAGTGCAAACTGTGAGGAAGGTGGGGATGACGTCAAATCATCACGGCCCTTACGCCTTGGGCTACACACGTGCTACAATGGCCGGTACAGAGAGCAGCCACCCCGCGAGGGGGAGCGAATCTATAAAGCCGGTCACAGTTCGGATCGGAGTCTGCAACTCGACTCCGTGAAGCTGGAATCGCTAGTAATCGGATATCAGCCATGATCCGGTGAATACGTTCCCGGGCCTTGTACACACCGCCCGTCAAGCCATGGAAGCTGGGGGTGCCTGAAGTCGGTGACCGCAAGGAGCTGCCTAGGGTAAAACTGGTAACTAGGGCTAAGTCGTAACAAGGTAGCCGTACCGGAAGGTGCGGCTGGAACACCTCCTTTCTAGAGCCCCATGTGTTAGCCGGAAGGCACGCTGGGGAAATGAGATGCCTGGCTATAGGTTTTGGGTCTTGAAATTGCATTACTCTTGCTGTTAATTTAAAGAAATAAACTTTTAAGTAAAAAAACAGAGTCTCGTAGCTCAGCTGGTTAGAGTACTACACTGATAATGTAGGGGTCGGCAGTTCGAGTCTGCCCGGGACTACTTTTTAAAGCTTGAAGAGAAGGAAATTCTAGAGTTGAAGCGTTATGAATATTAATTCATAATTCATAATTCACAATTCATCATTAGATTTGGGGGATTAGCTCAGCTGGCTAGAGCGCCTGCCTTGCACGCAGGAGGTCAACGGTTCGACTCCGTTATTCTCCACGAAACTATCGTAAAAACGGTAGATAAAAGTTCATTGACATATTGGGATAAGAAAATAATAAGAAAGTAGAAAGCGTTTTTATCAGCAATGATGAAAACAAAACAAAACGGTCTTGTTCTAACGGACAAGATTGGTGCAATAAGCAAAATAAGGGCGCATGGGGGATGCCTAGGCTCTCAGAGGCGATGAAGGACGTGATAAGCTGCGAAAAGCTGCGGGGACGGGCACACACCGGTTGATCCGCAGATATCCGAATGGGGCAACCCGCTATATTGAAGATATAGCACACCGATAGGTGGGCAAACCCGCTGAACTGAAACATCTAAGTAGGCGGAGGAGAAGAAAACAAAAGTGATTCCGTAAGTAGTGGCGAGCGAACGCGGATTAGCCCAAACCAATTATGTTACGGCATAGTTGGGGTTGTAGGACCGCGAGATTCCATGCATGAGGAACCGGAAGCTTCTGGAAAGGAGCGCCATAGAGGGTGACAGCCCCGTACGGGCAACAAATGTAATGGATAGCGGTATCCTGAGTAGGGCGGGGCACGTGAAACCCTGTCTGAATTCGGCGGGACCATCCGCTAAGGCTAAATACTCCTGAGAGACCGATAGTGAACCAGTACCGTGAGGGAAAGGTGAAAAGAACCGTGAATAACGGAGTGAAATAGATCCTGAAACCATGCGCCTACAAGCGGTCGGAGCCCTTTCGTGGGGTGACGGCGTGCCTTTTGCATAATGAGCCTACGAGTTAACGCTGCTGGCAAGGATAAGTGGTTAAGCCATGGATCCGCAGCGAAAGCGAGTCTGAATAGGGCGCTTTAGTCAGTAGTGTTAGACGCGAAACCGTGTGATCTACCCATGGGCAGGTTGAAGCTGTGGTAACACACAGTGGAGGACCGAACCGGTTGACGTTGAAAAGTCTTCGGATGACCTGTGGGTAGGGGTGAAAGGCCAATCAAACTCGGAAATAGCTCGTACTCCCCGAAATGCATTTAGGTGCAGCGCTGGATATAGTTATATAGAGGTAGAGCTACTGATTGGATGCGGGGGCTTCACCGCCTACCAATTCCTGACAAACTCCGAATGCTATATAATGTTTACCAGCAGTGAGGGCTTGGGTGCTAAGGTCCAAGTCCGAGAGGGAAAGAACCCAGACCATCAGCTAAGGTCCCCAAATATATGCTAAGTTGAAAGAACGAGGTTTGTCTGCCCAGACAGCTAGGATGTTGGCTTGGAAGCAGCCATTCATTTAAAGAGTGCGTAACAGCTCACTAGTCGAGCGGACGAGCATGGATAATAATCGGGCATAAGCATATTACCGAAGCTATGGATTTGCATGTATGTGCAAGTGGTAGGGGAGCATTCTGACAGGGCTGAAGGTGTATCGTAAGGTATGCTGGACCGGTCAGAAAAGAAAATGTAGGCATAAGTAACGATAATGCGGGCGAGAAACCCGCACACCGAAAAACTAAGGTTTCCACAGCTATGCTAATCAGCTGTGGGTTAGTCTGGACCTAAGGCGAACCCGAAAGGGGCAGTCGATGGCCAACGGGTTAATATTCCCGTACTTCTTATTGCTGTGATGGGGTGACGGAGTGATGAAAGCGCCGCGGACTGACGGAATAGTCCGTTAAAGCACCTAGCTATATCTTCTATAGGCAAATCCGTAGAAGATGGCGAAATGCGATAGTACTCGGAGTCTTCGGACAAAGAGATAGCGCGCCTAAGGGCTTCCAAGAAAAACCTCTAAACTTCAGGCAGTAAGAACCAGTACCGTAAACCGACACAGGTAGTTGAGGAGAGAATCCTAAGGTGCTCGAGAGATTCATGGCTAAGGAATTAGGCAAAATAGACCTGTAACTTCGGGAGAAAGGTCGCCCCGAGCAATCGGGGCCGCAGTGAAGAGGTCCAGGCGACTGTTTATCAAAAACACAGGGCTCTGCAAAATCGCAAGATGAAGTATAGGGCCTGACACCTGCCCGGTGCTGGAAGGTTAAGAGGAGATGTTATCTTCGGAGAAGCATTGAATTGAAGCCCCAGTAAACGGCGGCCGTAACTATAACGGTCCTAAGGTAGCGAAATTCCTTGTCGGGTAAGTTCCGACCTGCACGAATGGTGTAACGATCTGGACACTGTCTCAGCCATGAGCTCGGTGAAATTGTAGTAACGGTGAAGATGCCGTTTACCCGCAGTGGGACGAAAAGACCCTGTGCACCTTTACTATAGCTTAGTATTGACCTTGGATAAATGATGTGTAGGATAGGTTGGAGACTGTGAAGGGGCGTCGCCAGGCGCTTTGGAGTCATTGTTGAAATACAACCCTTTGTTTATCTGAGGCCTAACCCCGTATTGCGGGGGACAGTGCTTGGTGGGTAGTTTGACTGGGGTGGTCGCCTCCAAAAGAGTAACGGAGGCTTCTAAAGGTTCCCTCAGCACGCTTGGTAACCGTGCGCAGAGTGCAATGGCATAAGGGAGCTTGACTGAGAGACATACAGGTCGATCAGGTACGAAAGTAGAGCATAGTGATCCGGTGGTTCCGCATGGAAGGGCCATCGCTCAAAGGATAAAAGGTACGCCGGGGATAACAGGCTGATCTCCCCCAAGAGCTCATATCGACGGGGGGGTTTGGCACCTCGATGTCGGCTCGTCACATCCTGGGGCTGGAGAAGGTCCCAAGGGTTGGGCTGTTCGCCCATTAAAGTGGCACGCGAGCTGGGTTCAGAACGTCGTGAGACAGTTCGGTCTCTATCTACTGCGGGCGTTAGAAATTTGAGTGGATCTGATTCTAGTACGAGAGGACCGAATTGGACAAACCTCTAGTGTATCTGTTGTCCCGCCAGGGGCACCGCAGAGTAGCTACGTTTGGAAGGGATAAGCGCTGAAAGCATATAAGCGCGAAACCCACCACAAGATGAGATTTCTTTTAAGGATCGTGGAAGATGACCACGTTGATAGGCTGCAGATGTAAAGGCAGTAATGTCACAGTCGAGCAGTACTAATAATCCGTAAGCTTATGCACACCCTTTTCCCCCGATGCAGATCGGGGGAGAGAACTTTCTAAAAAAAACTCTTTGTTTCTTTATCCCAGTATGTTAAGATATTGTCTGATTGATAATTTAGAATTGATAATTAACAGTCGGAAGCTGCTTGCAGCGAATAGCCTTAAGGTGGTTATTGCGGCGGGGCTCACCTCTTCCCATCCCGAACAGAGAAGTTAAGCCCGCCAGCGCAGATGGTACTGCAGTCATGTGGGAGAGTATGTCGTCGCCTTTCTTTTGAAAAACCCTGTTTTACAACGGGGTTTTCTGTTTTATGGCAATTTTTGGAAATCCCGCAATGCAGCTGCCCTAAAACTTTTTTCCTGACCAAGCGTTAGGGATGACGTACATGCTTGCTTGTCACGAAGGAATGTGGCATTTTAAACTATAACCCTATAACTGTTAAATTATAGTCAATTGTTGACGGTTAAATATTGATACTTTAGACTTTTTGGATTTGAATGAGTATTTTTGTGTTTAAATTACTTTTTAAATATGAAGAAAAATATTTTATTGTTAGCACTTCTTGCTGTAACAGGTTTAAGTGCGCAACAACGTCCAAAGTTAGTTGTGGGTATAGTTGTCGATCAAATGAAAATGGAATATTTATATCGCTTTTCAGATGATTTTTCTCCTAACGGCTTTAAAAGATTAATGAATGATGGATTTACTTTCCAGAATATGCATTACAATTATATGCCAACTTATACTGCTCCTGGACACGCTTCAATCTACACTGGTACAACTCCAGCTACACACGGAATTGTAGGTAACGAATGGTTTAGCAGAACTCTTGGAAAAGAAATGTATTGTACGGATGATGCAGGAGTTAAAACTGTAGGTGATGGCACTGCCGAAGAAGGCGCGATGTCTCCAAAGAATCTTCAAAGTACTACAATTACTGATGAAGTAAGAATGGCTACTAACTTTACTGGAAAAGTTATTGGAATGAGTCTAAAAGATCGTGGAGCCATATTGCCAGCAGGACATTTTGCGAACTGGGCATTTTGGTACAGTAAAACAGGTTCTTTTATTTCTAGTACTTTTTACGGTGAGAAACTGCCAGAATGGGTTACTGAATTCAATAATGAAAAAAACTACTTAAAATATATTAATAAAGGATGGGATTTGTATAAACCTGCTTCAGTTTACAATGAAAGTCTTCCAGATAATAATCCATATGAAGGAAAGCTGTATGGAAGTGCTGCACCTGTTTTTCCATATGATTTAAAATCTATGTATGAAAAAAATGATGCAGGTGTTATCAGAGCTACTCCTTTTGGAAATGATCTTTTAGCTGAGTTTGCAAAAAGAGCTATTGAGAAAGAAGAATTAGGGAAGGATAATGTTACTGATTTCTTAACTGTTAGTTTTTCATCTACAGATTATGTAGGTCATTTGTTAGGTCCTAGATCGATGGAACTTCAAGATACTTATTTAAGATTAGATCAGACAATTGCTGATTTCTTGGCTTATTTGGATAAAACAGTTGGAAAAGGGAATTACTTACTTTTCTTAACTGCTGATCATGCCGGAGCTGAAAATGTAATCTATTTGAAAGATCGTAAATATAATGTTGACAATTATCCTTCAAAAGAGGTTAAGAAAAGCTTACAGGATTTTTCAACTAAGACTTTTGGTGTAGATTTGATTCAAAATTATTCGAATTTTAATGTTTTCTTTAATAAGCAAATTGTTAAGGATAAGAAATTAGATCTTGATAAAGTTGAAGATATTTTTAAAAAGTTTTTAATAACCCAACCGCAAGTTAAAAAGGTTTATACAGAAGAAGAAGTTTTAGCGAATGCTGGAAATGACTATGCTCTTAATTTTGTGGCAAAAGGTTATGATGTTACACAAAATGGTGATTTAGTTATTGTAGATAAGCCTGGCATGATTGAATATACTCCAACAGGTACATCTCACGGCACCATTTATAGCTATGATACACATGTTCCAGCTATTTTCTATGGTTGGCATATCAAAAAAGGTGAGTCGTATGATAAAAAAGCAATTACGGAAATTGCTCCAACAATTGCTCAAAAAATTAAAGTTACTTTCCCAAATGGAACCGAGGCAAAAGTTATGACTGAAGTTCTTGACAATAAAAAATAAATAGATTATTATTTAGAAAAACCTGTCTTCATGACAGGTTTTTTTATGCCATAAAAAAAGGCTTTTCAATTAAGAAAAGCTTTTTGTAATAGTGACTTAGTAAGCACTTGTTTAAGTATTAACACTATGCGTTTGCTAATACTATTTCTTCGTTAAAAGGAAGATTCCAAGCTTCTGCAACTCCTTTGTACAGGATTTTTCCATTAGCTACGTTTAATCCTTTTTTCAATTCTTCATTTTCTGCGCAAGCTTTTTCCCATCCTTTGTTTGCTAATTGTACAGCATATGGTAAAGTTGCATTTGTTAAAGCTAAAGTAGAAGTGTAAGGAACAGCTCCTGGCATATTAGCTACACAGTAGTGAACGATATCATCAATAATGAAAGTTGGGTTTTCGTGAGTTGTAGGAGTACAAGTTTCTATACATCCTCCTTGATCTACCGCTACGTCAACAACAACAGTTCCCGGACGCATTAATTTAAGCATATCACGAGTAATTAAGTGAGGTGCTTTTGCTCCTGGAATTAAAACAGCACCAACGATTAAGTCAGCATCTTTAATTGCTCTCGTAATATTGTAGTGGTTAGACATCTCTGTGTTTACGTTTGCAGGCATGATATCATCCAATTGGCGTAAACGAGGTAGGCTTAAGTCCATAATAGTAACTTGAGCACCTAAACCAGCAGCCATTTTTGCAGCTTGAGTTCCTACAATTCCTCCACCTAAAATTAATACTTTTGCAGGTGGTACACCTGGAACTCCTCCTAAAAGAATTCCTCTTCCTTTTAATGGTTTTTCAAGATATTTCGCTCCTTGTTGGATAGCCATACGACCAGCAACTTCAGACATTGGGACTAATAATGGTAAGCTTCTGTCTGTTTTCTCAACAGTTTCGTAAGCTAAACAAACAGCTCCTTTTTCTAACATTGCATGCGTTAATTCTTCTGAAGAAGCAAAGTGGAAGTAAGTAAATAATAATTGATCTTTTTTGATCAATGGGTATTCAGAAGCAATTGGTTCTTTTACTTTGATGATCATTTCTGCAATAGCATAAACTTCTTCAATTGTTGGTAAAATAACTGCACCAGCTTGTGCATATTCTTCATCGGCGAAACCACTTCCTAAACCAGCAGTAGATTGAACATAAACTGTATGTCCGTGTTTTTTCATTTCTGATACACCTGCAGGAGTTAAAGCAACTCTGTTTTCGTTATTTTTTATTTCTTTAGGAACACCTATTATCATTTTGTTATATTTTTTTGTTTTTATTGAAATTGTTTTACAAATCTACAGATAGAGAATAAATTATGGTTTAATGCTTAATAAATAAGAAAATATTATTTTATTTTTTACTTTTACAGAAAAATATTCTGTTTTTGGTCTGAATTTATTCTTCAAAAAGAAAAAAAGACTAAATCTATCTAATTTTAATAAAACGTTTTCGTTATGGCTTTAGATGAAATTGACAAAAAAATCCTACGTCTTTTGCAGGAAGACGCGCACTATACTTTAAAAGACATCGCAAACAAAATAAACTTGTCTTTAACACCAGTTCATGATCGGGTGAAACGTCTTGAAAAAGATGGCATTATAGAAAAATATGTGACGCTTCTAGACAAGAAAAAACTCGGAAATAATTTGACCGTTTACTGCCAAGTTACGCTTACAAAACAGACTTACGATACATCGGAAGGATTTAACCAATCGATTTTGAATTTGCCTGAAGTAGTAGAGTGTAATTATGTTTCAGGAAACTTCGATTATATGCTGAAAATTATAATTCCAGACATGGAAAGTTATCATCATTTTCACCAGAAAAAATTATCGGTTTTGCCCGAAGTCTCTTTGATCAATACTGTTTTTGTTATTTCAGAAGTGAAAAGTACGACTGTTCTTCCGATTTAATAAAAAAACCATCAGGAAATCCCGATGGTTTTTAGCAAAAAAGTTAGTTTGGTTGAATTAATAATAAGTATAACGTCTTACTTTGGCAATATATTTTGCTAAACGAATAACTTGATGGCTGTAACCATATTCGTTATCGTACCAAATGTAAAGTACGATGTTTTTTCCGTCTTTAGAAACAATAGTAGCATTGCTGTCGTAAATTGATGGAGCTGAAGTTCCTACAATGTCGGACGAAACTAATTCGTTGTTTAAAGAATATTTTATCTGCTCTACTAATTCTCCTTCAAGAGCATATTTTTTCATGATTTTATTAATTCCTGCAATTGATGTTGCTTTTTTAACTTCTAGATTTAAAACAACTAGAGATCCATTAGGGACAGGAACACGAATCGCATTTGAGGTTAATTTGCCTTCCAATGATGGTAAAGCTTTTGCAACAGCACTTCCTGCGCCAGTTTCGGTAATCACCATATTCAAAGCAGCTGCTCTACCGCGACGGTATTTTCTATGCATATTATCTACCAAATTTTGATCGTTGGTGTAAGCATGAATGGTTTCTAAATGTCCTTTTACAACGCCAAGAGTTTCTTCAATCACTTTTAAAATTGGAGTGATGGCATTTGTTGTACATGATGCAGCTGAAAAAATATTTACTTCATCAGGGTTAAATTCATTATGATTTACACCATGTACAATATTCGGTACACCCTTTCCAGGAGCAGTCAGTAAAACTTTACTAGCTCCGTTTGATGTTAAATGTCTTTTTAATGCTTCTTCGGTAGTAAACGCTCCAGTGTTATCAATTACTAAAGCATCATTGATTCCATAGACAGTATAATCGATTTCTTCTGGGGAATTTGCTGTAATGATATGAACAGTTGTTCCGTTTATAATTAAGGCATTATTTTTAGAATCGGCTATTACAGATCCTTGAAAATCTCCGTGAATTGAGTCATATCGCAATAGAGAAGCTCGTTTCTCTAGGCTTGTAGCGTCATTTTTATCACGTGTTACAATTGCTCTTAATCGCAATTGATCTCCTTTTCCAGTTTTAGACATTAGCTCTCTCGCCAATAGACGTCCAATTCTTCCAAAGCCATACAAAACAATATCCTTAGGCTTAATTTCTTTTGAAGATTTTGCTTTTTTCAATTTTTCAATAACAAAATATCTTGCATCAGGATATTTCTCATCTTCTAAGCGATATTCGTAAGTTAGTTTTCCCAAATCTATTTTTGCTGGCGGAAGATCTAGAGATAATACCACTTTTGCGATTTCAACCGAATCAAAAATACTGATTGGCTTACCTACGAATTCACCAGCATATTGATGAAGATTGATAATATCGCTAACGTTTTTATCCAATAACTGATTTTTGAATAAAACCATCTCGATTGATTTGTCATACCATAAATCGCTTATGACTTTGATTAATTCGACACCCGCTTTTCTTCGGTCGACTTGTAAGGATACCTCTTTTTGGTACAATGATTTGTTACTCATAATTGAAAAAATAAAATGCTCACTATTTTAAAATTTTGCGCAAAAGTATCTATTTCAATCGATTTCGTAAACTATTTTAGCATTTATTTTTGAAAATAAAAAAGCCACCTTATTTTATTAAGATGGCTATTTTTTAGTTTTCAATCACTGTCCCAGTTTTTAATAACTGATAACTGGGACTGAAAACTGCGACTTATATAATAATTCTGAAAATCTCTCCGTTTCTGTTGATCATTTCAATTCGAACGCTTTGTCCTTCGTCTTTTTTACTTAAAAGTTTTGAAACCGTTTCAACGTTTGTTGCTTTTACATTATCAATGCTTAGAATAATATTTCCTACTAATTCATTTTGATATTGCATTAAATTCTCATTGCTGATGTTTTTAATTTTAACGCCATAATCGATTCTGAATTTTTTCTTGTCAGCAGCATCAATATTTTCTAATTCAATTCCTTTAAATTCAGCGCTGTAAAACTCATTTTTGCTTAAAGTAACAGGGACAGTTTTAGTTTTTCCGTCTTTAATGTAAGTTACTTTTACAACATCATTTGGACGTTTTGTATTGATGTAGCCAGATAAATCTGCATAAGTTGCAATATTTTGATCATCCAATTTTACAATGATATCACCTTTAGTTAGACCAGCTTTTTCTGCGCCAGAATTTTTAGAAACTCTATTAATGTAGAATCCTTGCGTTTCTGTTACTCCCAATTCTTTAGAAGCTGTTGCATTCAATTCGCCACCTTCAACACCAAGAATACCTCTTTGAACATTTCCATATTCCATAATATCCTCAATAATTTTACGAGCTATATTAGAAGGAACAGCAAAAGAATATCCAACATAAGAACCTGTCATTGAAGAAATCATGGTATTAATTCCAATTAATTCACCTCTTGCATTTACTAACGCTCCACCGCTATTACCTGGGTTTACTGCAGCATCAGTCTGAATGAAAGATTGGATTCCGCTTTGGTCTAAATTTCTAGCTTTAGCCGAAACAATTCCAGCAGTTACAGTAGAAGTCAAGTTATAAGGATTTCCAACTGCCAATACCCATTCTCCGACTTTTACGTTATCAGAATTTGCAAAAGCAGTATAAGGAAGTTTTTCATCAGCATTGATTTTCAAAAGGGCAATATCCATTTTTGAATCCGTACCGATTAACTTCGCTTTGTATGATTTTTTATTATTTAAAGTAATTTCAATTTCTGTGGCATCTTTAATTACGTGATTATTCGTAACAATGTATCCGTCTTCAGAAATAATAACACCAGAACCAGTTCCTACCTGTTCTTGTTGTTGCTGTCCGCCATATCCGTAGAAAAATTCAAGCATTGGGTTGCTAATAGTTCTTCTCGAAACATTTTTTACGTGAACAACGGTATGTACAGTTTTGTCTGCGGCTTCGGTAAAATCTAGTATTTCAGCACCTAAACCAACATTTTTTCCATAAGAGTTAGGGGCAAGAGTTACAACAGAATTTCCTTTTCCAAAAAAAGAATTGTTGCTTTCAAATAATAACTTGTAAGCACCAAGAGTAATAGCACCACTTAATAATGACACTAAAAATAAGGCTGAAAATCTTTTCATATTAGAATTTGTAATTAAGTTATTAGAATTTAAGTTTCATGTTTTATTTAACGTAAAATTACTTCAAAAAATTATTTGTAAAAACGGTTTAACGCTCTTTAACAATGATTAACATTTCATTAATTAATAGTTCGTACTTTTGCATTTCTAACAACTAAAAAATGCAAATAGAATTTTATAAATATCAAGGTACTGGAAACGATTTTGTAATGATTGATAATCGTACAAATTTCTTTCCAAAAGACGATGTAAAGCTTATTGAGCGTCTGTGCGACAGACGTTTCGGAATTGGAGCAGACGGATTAATTTTACTCGAAAATGATTCTGAAACTGACTTCAGAATGGTGTATTATAACTCAGATGGAAATCAAAGTTCGATGTGTGGAAACGGCGGACGTTGCCTTGTTGCTTTTGCCAATCAATTAGGTGTAATTGATGACAAAACCACTTTTATCGCAACCGACGGATTGCATCATGCTTCTGTAAGTGCTGATTCAATTGTGTCTTTACAAATGATTGATGTAAACGAAATTCAGAAAAAAGATTCTTATACTTTCCTAAATACAGGTTCTCCGCACCATGTTCAGATTGTAGATGATTTGGAACATTATAATGTAAAAGAAAACGGAGCCGCAATTCGTTATGGTGAATTGTACGGAGAAAAAGGAAGCAATGTCAATTTTGTTAAAAAAGTAGATAGCGATACTTTTTCTTTAAGAACTTACGAAAGAGGTGTTGAAGATGAAACTCTTGCCTGCGGAACTGGAGCAACTGCAGTTGCAATTGCGATGAATGCGATTGGAGAAACAGATAAAACTTCGATAAACTTAAATGTTGAAGGAGGAAAACTAGTGGTTTCTTTTGATAAGGATAATGATGGTTATACAAATGTTTTTTTAACAGGTCCTGCGAAATTTGTTTTTAAAGGAACAATCGAGATTTAAATCTAAAATCTGCAATCTAAAATCTACAATCTAAAATATCAAGATGATTACATTAAAAGGCGATTCGATTTATTTGCGTCCACTTGAGCCTCAAGATTTAGAGTTTATTTACTCTATAGAAAATGACGAAAATATTTGGGAAGTTAGTAATACGCAAACTCCTTACAGTCGTTTTTTGATTAAACAATATTTGGAAAATGCACATCAAGATATTTATGAAGCAAAACAGCTTCGTTTGGCTATCTGCCAAGATGAAGATTTTCCTGCTATCGGATTGATTGATTTATTTGATTTTGATCCTAGAAATAATAGGGCAGGGATTGGTATTGTTATTCAGAAAGAAGAAAATCAAAGGAAAAATATTGGTTCTGAGGCTTTAGGGCTTTTAATAAAATATTCTTTTTATAATTTAAATCTTCATCAATTGTATGCAAATATTGGTGTACAAAATGTAGCAAGTCTTGCACTTTTTACTAAATTTGGTTTTAAGAAAATCGGAATCAAAAAAGACTGGATCTTGTATCATAACCGCTATCACGATGAAGCAATTTATCAGTTAATTAATAAACAAATTTAAATTTTAAGCTTTGAGTCTAAAAAAAATAATCACGATAAGTGCCGTAGCCATCATTTCAGTTTTATTGATTTATGGTTTTATATTAATCAGTAAAATATTTAGTTCTAATACTAAATTTGAAGAAAAGGAAGTGTATGTCTATGTGCCGACAGATGCCAATTATGCTGATGTAAAAAAGATATTAGCACCTTACATAAAGAATTTTGACAACTTTGAATTGGTTGCCGAAAAAAGAGATTATCCGCAAAATGTAAAATCTGGACGTTTTTTACTGAAAAAAGATATGAATAATATCGACTTAGTAAGGGCAATGCGTTCTAATATTCCTGTTAAGTTGGTTTTCAATAATCAAGAAAGATTAGAGAATTTTGCCGGAAGAATCGGAGCAGAAATTGAAGCAGATAGTTTGTCACTTCTAAAAGCGATAAAAGATTCTACATTTTTAGCAGCAAACGGATTTAATGAAGAAAATGTTTTTGCAATGTTTATTCCAAATACTTACGAAGTTTATTGGAATACTTCAGCTGAAAAGTTTCGTGATAAAATGATAAAAGAATATCATAATTTTTGGACACCTGAAAGAATCGAGAAGGCAAAGAAACAAGGTTTAACTCCAGTGCAAGCTACAATTTTAGCTTCAATTGTGCATAAAGAATCCGTTAAAAAAGACGAAAGACCACGTATTGCAGGAGTTTATTTGAATCGTTTACGTTTAGAAATGCCTTTGCAGGCTGATCCAACCGTTATTTATGCTTTAAAATTAAGAGACAACAATTTTGATCAAGTTATAAAAAGAGTTTTTTACAATGATTTGGTAATGAGATCTCCATATAATACTTATGTCAACAAAGGACTTCCGCCTGGACCAATTGCAATGCCTGATATTACAGCATTAGAAGCAGTTTTAAATCCAGAGAAAAACGATTATATTTATTTCTGTGCAAGTGTTGATCGTTTCGGATATCACGAGTTTGCGGCGACATTGGCAGAACATAATGTAAATGCAAAAAAATATTCTGACTGGATTGCTAGTCAAGGAGTAACGAGATAATTTTATTATCTTTTTAAATATTAAAGACCGAAGTAAAATTCTACTTCGGTTTTTTTTTTTCAAATGCAAAAATTGGATTGAAATCGAAAATTTATGAATTTATTATTTTGAGTATTTTTTGTAATGAATTAATAAAAAAATAAACATTTTTTGATGTTCAATTTTATAAAATTCAAAAACTGGTTTTCAAGATTTGAATAAAAAATCAAGTATTTTATATAAGAAAATTCCTTCATTTTAATGAAATTTGCTTAAAATTTATATAAAATGGGATTTTTTTTGGCTTCGATTTTTGGTTTTTAAAGCTAAAAAAAGAGAACTGAAATCTCTCGGTATCCATTACTATAACTGGGATAGAAGCAGTTTACGATTTTACGTAAAAAATGCTAAACTATTGATTTTAAGCATATTTTTAAAATAACTTATCTTTGCACCGTAGAAATTTCAAGAGGGTGACAGCGTCTTGAAGAAAAACAATTTATGATAAAGAAATGGTATTTTTATGCGAGTTTAGTCGTTATTATTACATTTTTAAGTTTGGGATTTATTCCCTCTAACCACGAAACCAAACCTTGGTTTTTAATTGAAAAAACGGATGGATCAGAATACATTTTTCCATCTAAAGAAAAAGATGATTATCCAAAAATCGCAAACGTCCCATTCACAGGAAATCGTCTAATAGGATTTAAAGAAGCAGTCGCTTTTAAAGAATCACAAGGGCAGTACAGACTTGTAAATACTCTTGGTTATATGGGCAAATATCAATTTGGTTCTAAAGCTTTGAGAGCAATCGGAATTAATGATACTAAAGCCTTTTTAAAAGATCCTGCTCTACAAGAAAAAGCTTTTATGGCTTTACTAGCCAAAAACAAATGGATTTTACGTAACGAAATCGAAAAGTACGAAGGCAAAATCGTCAGCGGTATTGAAATTACCGAATCTGGAATTTTAGCTGCAGCTCATTTAGGTGGTGCAGGTTCTGTAAAGAATTTTTTCAAAAACAAAGGAAGCAGACATTTTAGAGATGCTTTTGGAACTTCTTTGAAAAGCTACATGAGAGATTTTGCAGGTTACGATCTTTCTTTTATAGAAGCTGATAGTAACGCAACAGTAAACGACTAAATTAAAAGAGGTTGTTTCGCAATAGGTGAAACAACCTCTTTTTCTATTTATTTTCCATATCGGTAATACTGAGTACTGAGACTGAGACTGCAAAACTCAATCTATCAAAGCTTCTAAGATTTTTATAGCTGCTTCACTTATTTTAGTTCCAGGTCCAAAAACGGCCGATGCGCCGGCATCAAACAAGAATTGATAGTCCTGAGACGGAATAACACCGCCCACAATTACCATAATATCTTCTCGTCCATGTTTTTTTAATTCTTCTATCACTTGAGGCACCAATGTTTTGTGACCAGCAGCAAGTGATGAAACACCTAAAATATGAACATCATTTTCAACGGCTTGTTTTGCTGCTTCTGCCGGAGTTTGAAATAATGGGCCTATATCAACATCAAAACCAACATCGGCATAACCTGTTGCGACTACTTTTGCACCACGATCATGACCGTCTTGTCCCATTTTAGCAATCATAATTCTAGGACGTCTTCCTTCTTGTTTGGCAAAAACATCTGCTAGTTGTTTTGCTTTTTCAAAATTCTCGTCATTTTTTATTGCTGCACTATACACTCCGCTAAAAGATTTAATTTGTGCTTTAAAACGGCCAAAAACAGTTTCCAATGCATTACTGATTTCGCCTAATGTTGCTCGGTTTCTAGCGGCTTCAATTGCATTTTCTAATAAGTTCCCTTGCCCTGTCTGCGCACAATGGATTAATTTTTCTAGTGACTTATTTACTTTTTCAGAATCTCGCGTTCGTTTTATTTCTTCAAGACGTTCAACCTGTTGTTTGCGAACCAATTGATTGTCTACATCCAAAATATCCAACGGATCTTCCTTCTCTAAACGATATTTATTTACACCGACAATAATATCTTGCCCGCTGTCAATTCTTGCTTGTTTTCTTGCCGCAGCTTCTTCAATTCGAAGTTTTGGAATTCCAGCTTCAATTGCTTTGGTCATTCCGCCAAGTTCTTCTACTTCTTCAATTAATTTCCAAGTCTTTTCTACGATGTCATTGGTTAAGCTTTCAACATAGTAACTTCCAGCCCAAGGATCGACTGTTTTAGTGATTTTAGTTTCTTCTTGAAGAAATATTTGAGTATTTCTAGCAATTCTGGCAGAGAAATCTGTTGGAAGCGCGATTGCTTCGTCTAAAGCATTAGTATGAAGCGATTGTGTTCCGCCAAAAGCCGCTGCTGCCGCTTCTATACAAGTTCTAGCAACATTGTTAAACGGATCTTGCTCTGTCAAGCTCCATCCGCTGGTTTGGCAATGCGTTCTTAATGCCAAAGATTTATCACTTTTTGGATTGAATTGCTGTAATAATTTTGCCCAAATCATACGCCCAGCTCTCATCTTGGCAATTTCCATAAAATGATTCATTCCGATTGCCCAAAAGAAAGATAATCTTGGAGCAAATTCATCAATCGTCATTCCTGTTGATAATCCGGTTCTGATATATTCTAAACCATCTGCCAAAGTATATGCTAATTCAATATCAGCTGTTGCTCCAGCTTCCTGCATATGATAACCAGAAATGGAAATAGAATTGAATTTTGGCATTTTTTTGCTCGTAAATTCAAAAATATCAGCAATGATTTTCATCGAAGGAGTTGGAGGGTAGATATAAGTATTTCTAACCATAAACTCCTTTAAAATATCATTTTGGATTGTTCCCGATAATTTTTCTGGACTAACACCTTGTTCTTCAGCAGCAACTATATAAAAAGCCATAATAGGTAAAACAGCTCCATTCATAGTCATGGAAACAGACATTTCATCTAGCGGAATCTGATCGAAAAGCACTTTCATGTCTTCAACAGAATCTATTGCGACACCAGCTTTTCCGACATCGCCAACTACTCTTTCGTGATCTGAATCGTAACCGCGATGTGTTGGTAAGTCAAAAGCAATAGAAAGTCCTTTCTGTCCTGCCGCTAAATTTTTTCTGTAAAAAGCATTGCTTTCTTCTGCTGTAGAAAATCCTGCGTATTGACGAATAGTCCACGGACGTCTCACATACATCGTAGCATATGGTCCGCGTAAATTTGGTGCAAAACCGGCTCCGAAATCAAGAAAATCTAAATCTTCGATATCTTTCTCAGAATAGTTTTTTTTAATTTCAATTCCTTCAGCTGTCGTAAAGTTGTCTGCCAAGTTTCCTTGACTTTCAGCTTTCGGCTTTTGACTTTGAAGAGTAATATGTTTAAGGTCTTTTCTAATCATTGAGACACTTTTTTGAATTTTTAATTAATTACGTTTGAGATTATTCTAATTCCAATCTTTCTTGCTCCATTTTCTCAGCCAATCTCTTTTCGATAATTGGGGTAATTAATGTTTTTCTTGGTTTGATTTTTACAAAAGGAAACAATTCTAAATCATGTTTCATTCGGTCTTCTTTGTTTGGATATTTATTTGTACCTAAAAGAATTTCTTTTTTAGAATCAAATAATTCTTGCTCTTTATTGGCACTTTCCTGAATTTTCTTTTTAATTGTGCCATCATTTAAAAGTTTTAAGAAACCGCCATTGGCTTCAATATCTTTAAATAACGCCAAGCTTTTTTCTGCCAATTGCATGGTTAAGCTTTCGATGTAATAACTACCATCAGCTGGATTGTCAACTTTATCAAAATAACTTTCGTGTTTTAAAATTAAAAGCTGATTTCTAGCAATTCGGTCTCCAAATTCATTGTCTTTATGATATAATGTGTCGTAAGGCAAATTGGCAATCGCATCTGCACCGCCTAAAATTGCTGACATACATTCAGTTGTCGTACGCAGCATATTGACATTATAATCGTAAATGGTTTTATTACGCTTTGTTGGCGTTACCAATAAATGGCATTTTATTTTTGAATTATATTCTGTAGCAATTAAATCAAAAAGCATTCGAAGTGCACGAAGCTTTGCAATTTCGAAGAAATAATTTGTTCCAACAGAAACTTGAAAAACAATAGACTTTGCGGTCCCAGCAAAACGATTTAAATATTCGTTTGCATGCGCTAAACTATAAGCGATTTGCTGAGTGATGTTAGCTCCAGAATTTTGGTACAATCCCAAATCTACACTGAGAAGATTTAAATTGGTTGTATTTTTTAAAAGCAAATCTAAAGTTTCAAAATTATTTTTTTCAGAAGTCGTAAACCAATTTCCTTCTCGTGCCAATTGTCCGATTGGATCAAAATTGCAATAAAAATTAGCTTTTTTCTGAATTGAAATCGTATCTAATTTTTTAACGAAATCGATTGAGATAAAACTGAAATTAAAGTAGACGTTTTTGTTTTCTAAAGGAAGATTCTCTAGTAATTTTTGAACATCAATTTTATCATTTTCGATTGTAAAACGAAGGCTTTCTGCACCTCTTTCTAAGGTGTTTAAAGCGCGCTCGATAGATTTTTCAACATCGAAAACAAAGATATTTTGGCAGATTTTAAAATCCGAGGCTTGAGTATTTACATTTGCGGCTTTTGTGAACTCATCGCTATGATAAAAAGGCTTTACCTGAATATCTTCTGGAGAATTCCAAATAACAGTTTGATTGTAATCGGCTCCATCCAATTCAAACTGAATTTTTTGTTTCCATTGTTTGGATGAAATCGGATTAAAATCGTCGAATAGGTTAGTGGCCATTGTAGTTTTTTTGATTATTCTTTTTCTTGAATCGTGTCTCCTTCAAATTGTATGATATAAATATCTTCGCTGTCCTTTTTCATAAAATACTTTTCGCGAGCGTATTTTTCAATTTGTTCTGGATTTTTGAGCAGCTTAATTTGCTCCTGATCTTTTTTGATTTCTTCCTGATAATACTTTTTATTATCCTCGAGCTCATGTATTTGTTCATCTAAGAAACGATGATCAAAATAGGAGTAGTTGTCTAAAAATAACATCCAAACTATAAAAAATAGTAAAACCCAAACATATTTGTTTCCAAGGTATTTGAACCATTTTTTGTCTTTATATGGATTCTTGAATTTCATATAAGATAATTTCTTTTGAATTGTTTTTTTAGACCTGTTAGAGAGCAAACCCGACCTTCGCTGGGCTGCATATAATTTTATGGTTTAAATTTACGATAAAAATTATGAAATTCTCTGATTAATTACGGCACGAACGACATCAATTGCTACCGTATTGTATTTGTCATTCGGGATGATAATGTCTGCAAAAGCCTTAGAAGGTTCGATAAATTGCTCATGCATAGGCTTTAAAGTCGTTTGATAACGGTTTAAAACTTCATCAATATCGCGTCCGCGTTCTGAAATATCTCTTTTTAAACGACGAATTAATCTTTCGTCAGAATCTGCGTGAACAAAGATTTTAATGTCGAACATGTCACGCAATTCCGGATTTGTCAAAATTAAAATTCCTTCAACAATCATCACTTTTCTTGGATGAGTCGAAACGGTATCGTCTGTTCTGTTGTGCTGAATAAAAGAATAAACCGGCTGATCGATTGTTTCTCCTGCTTTTAAAGCTTTTAGATGTTTTACCAATAATTCAAAATCGATCGCACGTGGGTGGTCAAAATTAATTAATGCTCTTTCGTCAAAGGATAAATTATCGGTTTGTTTGTAGTACGAATCCTGAGAAATCACCCCAACTTCTGTGTCTGGTAATTCATTCATAATTTGGTGTACTACTGTAGTTTTTCCACTTCCTGTTCCTCCTGCAAGTCCGATAATGAGCATAAAATTTTTGTTTGATATTTGTTTGGCAAAAATAATAATTTAACTGAATCGTTAAACATTTAAAATAATTTAACCATATAAGTAACATAAGTAAATTTAAGTAAACAGATATTTAAACAAAATGCTTCTTAGCTGAACTTATATTACTTATATGGTGAAAAACATAAAAAAATCCCGAAAGTAAACCTTCGGGATTTCGTGCAATCAGTATAGTTTAAAAAAATATTCTGAATTTAGTAAGCACTTGTAATTATTTATTCTTTTTTGCTTTAATCATCATTTCAAGCTGATCCCAAAGTTCTTCTGGAATTGCCTCTAATAAGTTGAATTGTCCGGCACCTTTTAACCATTCGCCACCATCAATTGTGATTACGTCTCCATTTATGTATGAAGAGAAATCTGAAACTAGGTAAGCAGCTAAATTTGCTAATTCTTGGTGATCTCCAACTCTTTTTAATGGCACTTTTTTAGCCATGTCAAATTTCTCTGAAAGATCTCCAGGCAATAATCTGTCCCAAGCACCTTTTGTAGGGAATGGTCCAGGAGCAATTGCGTTAGAACGAATTCCGTATTTTGCCCACTCTACAGCAAGACTTCTTGTCATTGCTAAAACTCCCGCTTTTGCAGTAGCACTAGGAACCACATAAGCAGATCCTGTCCAAGCGTAAGTAGTTACTATATTTAAAATCGTTGCCGAAGTTTGTTTAGTGTCAATCCAGTGTTTTCCAAAAGCTAACGTACAGTTTTTAGAACCTTTTAGTACGATATCTATCACAGTATCAAAAGCATTTGCAGATAATCTTTCGGTTGGCGAAATGAAGTTTCCTGCCGCATTATTTAAAAGAACATCTACTTTTCCGAAAACCTTTAAAGTTTCCTGAAGCATGTTTTCGACTTCTTCGTAATGGCGAACATCACATTGAAGAGGAAGGCATTTGCCTCCAGTTTGGCTTTCCAGTTCGGCAGCTGTGGTTTTTAACTTCTCTAAATCTCTAGAAGTTATCGCTACTTGAGCTCCTAATTCGAGAAAATATTTGGTCATAGCTTTGCCTAAACCGCTTCCGCCGCCTGTAACGACAATGACTTTGCCTTTTAAAGCATCATCACGCAACATTTTATCTGTGTAGCTCATATTTTTTCTTTTTTTTACAATATTAGTTAAATAAAATAGGATGCACGCATAACAATGTTATAAAATTTTGAAAAATTTTATATATCGCATAATTTTTTTGCTGCAGATTCAAGTGTGAAGTCGTCTTTGGCAAAGCAAAAACGAATTAATTTTTGATCCTTATGATCTGAATAAAAGGTCGAAATAGGAATTGCAGCCACGCCATGATCGATAATTAGGTTTTTACAAAAAGTTACATCGTCATCATTTGAAATATTAGCATAGGAAGCAACCTGAAAATAAGTTCCTTCGCAAGGTTTTAGTTCAAAACGACTATTTTGAAGCAGTTTTTGAAAATAATCTCGTTTTTCCTGATAGAATTTTCCAAGAAGATTGACATCAACAACATCTAAATATTCGCTAATGGCAAACTGAGAAATACTATTCACGCTGAAAACCAAAAACTGATGCACTTTTTTGATTTCTTTCATTAAATGTTCTGGAGCAATGGTGTAGCCAATTTTCCAACCCGTTATATGAAATGATTTTCCAAAAGAAGAAACCATGACGCAACGGTCTAAAAGGAAATCCTTTGTATGTGCCGAAATATGTTTTTCTTCGAAAGTAATATATTCGTAAACTTCATCGGATAAAATGATAATGTTTGGATATTTCTCCAGAAGATTTTTTAATTGGACAAAATCATTTTCAGTTAAGATTTTTCCAGTCGGATTATGCGGATTATTGATAATCATCAATCTGGTTTTAGCAGAACATGCTTTTTCAATTTTATCCCAATTTGCAGTATAATCGTCATTTAGAGCAACTCGAACAGGTTTTGCTTTACAAAGTAAAACAGGAGATTCGTAAGAATCATAACTTGGATCAAGAATAATTACTTCGTCATTTTCTCTTACTAAAGCTAAAATTGTTGTAAAAATTCCTTGCGTTGCTCCAGCCGTAACCAAAAGTTCTAAATCAGGATTAATCGTTCTATTGTATGAATCCTGAGTCAGCTTTGCAATTTTATTCATCAACGGCGGATAACCTGCCATTGGAGTATATTGATGTACATTTTCCTTTGCTAATCTTGCAACTATATCTGTTAATCTTTCGTCAACAGGGAAATTTGGAAATCCCTGAGAAAGATTTATGGCATTGTATTCGGTTGCCATTTTTGACATTACCGTAAAAATGCTTGTGGTTATGTTAGGGAGTTTGCTCATAGTGAAGTTTGATTAGGGAAAACTTGCAGGCCAAATAGAAATTAAAGGTTTTGTTCCTGATGATTATCTACAGGTATTGATAAATAGTAAAGAGTTCTCACAAGTCTATGATTATTGGTTGCCGGAATCCATTTAGGAGCTTTTTTTAGAACGCGAATTGCTTCGTTTCCTGTGCTGTGCCCAATATCTTTAATAACTTTTATATTGCTAAGATTCCCGTCTTTTTCAACTACAAAATTTACTTCAAGCATACCTTTTACATGTTCATCTTCTTCAGGGTAGAAGAAATTATTTTTGATGTATTTTTGAAATTTCTGTATTCCCCCTTCAAAATCAGGTTTTACATCAATTGAGTCAATAGCATATATTGTGGTGTCTTCTTTTATTTGAACTTCATTATCACTATCAGATATATTTGCTTCTGTGATAGATTCTTCAAAGTTGTTTTCTTTAACAATATTCTGTTCTGTTTTTTCTTCTTTTGAAGCTTTAGTTTCTGTGAAAAAATTACATTGTGTGAAACCAATCAAAATCAAAATTAGCATTAAAGTCTTTTTCATTCTCCTAAGATTAATTACATTTTATGAATAATAAAAATAGCAGGACGTTTATCAATGTCAATTTTTAATTTTTTCCAATCAGCAACTTTCAATGTTTTGATGAATTCTGTTGGCAAAGTAATATCCGCTGCAATACAAAGATGTGTCGCAGGACTTAAAATCTGTAAAAGATCTTCAATCAGTTTATTATTTCTGTATGGAGTTTCAATAAATAGTTGCGATTGATTTTTATCATAAGATAATTTCTCAAAATGACGAATTGCCGATTTTTTCTCGTCTTTATCAATTGGTAAATATCCGTTGAAAGTAAAACTCTGGCCGTTCATTCCTGAAGCCATCATAGCCAATAGAATAGAAGAAGGGCCAACTAAAGGCACAACCTGAATTCCTTTTTCGTGTGCCAATTTTACAATTGCAGCACCTGGATCTGCAACGCCAGGACAGCCAGCTTCGCTCATTAATCCCATATTTGTTCCTTCCAACAGAGGTTTGATGAAATCATTGTGTTCGCTAGTTTCTGTTCTTTTGTTTAAAGTAAAAAGAACCAATTCAGATTGTTTTTTTTCTGGATAAACGGCTTTTATAGATTTTCTAGCAGTTTTATCATTTTCAACAATATAGTGGTCGATAACTTCTATCGTTCTTCTAACAGTCTGAGGTAAAACATCCATCGGATCGCTTTCGCCCATTGTAGTTGGAATTAGATATAATTTTCCGAAAGATTTCATGTGCTTTTGTTTAAAATTAAAAAATTCAATTATCTCTTTTTTAGAAACAATTGAATTGTATTAGGAGTGTTTTTTAAGAAGCTGATCTGCAATTAAATCAGTCACTTCGTCTAGCATTTTGTAAACGTTTTCAAAACCATTGGCAGAACCATAGTAAGGATCAGGAACATCTACATTTTCGTCTGGAAATAAGTCGTTTAAAATCAAACGGACTTTGTTTTTGTGTTCTGGAGTTTTGGCTAAATGAATAACATCGCGAAAATTCGAATTGTCCATTACATAGATATAATCAAACTCATCAAAATCAGAGACTTTTATTTGTCTGCCTTTTTGTGCGCTGATATTGATTCCGTATTTTTTGGCAACTTCAATAGAGCGTTTGTCAGGGCAATGTCCAACATGCCAAGAACCTGTTCCTGCAGAATCTACCAAGAATTTGTCTTCAGGAAGCTTAGAGGCTAAAATTCCTTCTGCTAAAGGTGATCTGCAGATATTCCCTAAACAAACCATTAAGATTTTTACAGGCATGGCGCGTATTAAAGCGTTAGTTTTTTATTGATGTCTTCAACAAACTTTTTGAATTGTTTGTCTGTAGAAACTAAGTTGTCGACTGTTTTACAAGCGTGAAGAACAGTTGCGTGATCGCGATCTCCAATTTGCGAACCAATATTGGCTAAAGAAGCTTTAGTGAATTTTTTAGCAAAGAACATAGCTAATTGTCTTGCTTGCACAACATGCCTCTTTCTAGTTTTAGATTGAAGTGTTTCAATGTCTAATTGGAAATAGTCTGAAACAATTTTTTGGATATAATCGATAGAGATTTCTCTCTTTACGTTTTTAACAAATTTCTCTACAACACTTTTCGCCAGTTCAATTGTAACTTCTTTTTTGTTGAAAGAAGATTGAGCGATCAATGAAATAATAGCTCCTTCAAGTTCTCTTACGTTTGTTTTGATGTTGCGGGCAACGTATTCTAAAATATCTTCAGGCATTTCTACACCATCGCGGTATAAAATGTTTTTTAAGATTGAAATACGCGTTTCGTAATCTGGCTGATGCAATTCTGCAGACAATCCCCATTTAAAACGAGATAATAATCTTTGCTCGATATCCTGCATATCAACAGGAGCTTTATCAGAAGTTAAGATTACTTGTTTTCCGTTTTGGTGCAAATAGTTGAAAATGTGGAAGAATACATCTTGTGTTCCAGATTTTCCAGATAAGAATTGAACATCGTCAATAATCAAAACATCAATTAATTGGTAAAAGTGAATGAAATCATTACGATTATTCTTTTTTACAGAATCAATGTATTGCTGTGTGAAAATCTCAGCAGAAATATATAAAACCGTTTTTTCTGGATATTTATCTTTTACTTCTACACCTATAGCATGCGCTAAGTGTGTTTTTCCTAAACCAACCCCTCCAAAAATTAATAATGGGTTAAATGAAGTTCCCCCTGGTTTGTTGGCAACTGCCATACCAGCAGAACGAGCTAATCTATTTGAATCTCCTTCTAAGAAATTGTCAAAACTGTAGTTCGGATTTAACTGAGACTCAATTTTTAAATTTCTGATTCCAGGAATTACAAAAGGATTTTTAAGTTCAGGATTTAAGTTTTTAAACGGAGCATCAACCTCTTGCGGTTTCATTGGCACTCTATTGGCACTTGGCAGCTGCTCGGTAAACGGCTGTTTATTGCCATAAGTGTTCTCCATTTTAATTTTATAGAGTAACTTTGCGTTTTTTCCCAGTTCTTTGGTAAGCGCAACTTTCAATAATTTTACGTAATGCTCTTCGAGCCATTCGTAGAAAAATTTACTTGGAACCTGAATGTATAATGCGTTATCGGTTAGCTCAACTGATTTGATTGGTTCGAACCAAGTTTTATATGCTTGGTCTTGAATATTATCCTTTATAAAGGACAAACAGTTTTCCCATACCGATTGAGCAGTTTTAGTCATAGATTCAGATAAATTTTTATTATTGTTATAAAGATTCTCCTAATAAAAATGGAGCAATTTTATTCCGTATTTCGGGATAACAAATATGTGAACAAATTTCTGTAAAAAAAAATATTTTGGTATCTAATTTTATAAAAAAAAGTTGTAAAGAGCCTTTTCAAATTCGAATTTTTTTAATATTTTATAAATGAAAAATCATCAGACTCAAGTACGAGTTCGTTACTCAGAAACTGACCAAATGGGAGTCGTTTATCACGGAAATTATGTGCCTTATTTTGAGATAGGACGCGTGGAATGGCTTAGAAATAAAGGGGTTTCGTATAAAAGCATGGAAGAAAGCGGAATTGGTCTTCCAATTGTCAACATGAATATCAACTACAAAAAATCGGCGCGATACGATGAACTTTTGACAATTCACACTACATTCAAAAGTCACTCCTCTGTGAAGATCGAATTTGACTGCGCAATCTATAATGAGGCAAATGAGTTATTAACAACTGCGACGTTTATTTTAGTATTTGTTGCGTTAAAAACAGGTCGTCCGACAGCTCCTCCAGAATACATTTTAGATATATTCAAATCACTGGATGAAAAGTGTTAAAACTGCCTTCATTTTGATGTTAAATTATATAATTTTGATATCAATTTCGAACATTAAATCAAAAATGCTGAATACTGTTTCGGCATTTTTTTTTCTCGTTTTTGTCACAATTTTACCAATTGGCAGTCCAGAAACTTCATCCATTTCCATTTCCTGAGATACGATTTCTAATTTCTTTTCTTTGATCACTCTCATGACTTTGTTCATGTTTTTATAATCAAAAGAAATTAAAAATTCGACGTCTATTGTTTTTTCTACAATTTCACAAACTTCTAAGGTCTGCTGCGCTGTAGTTCTATAAGCTGCAATTAAACCGCCAACACCCAACTTTACGCCTCCAAAAATACGAACGACTACTACAAGAACGTTAGTTAATCCAAAAGATTGTATCTGGCCGTAAATTGGTGCTCCAGCTGTGTTGCTGGGTTCGCCATCATCATTGGCACGATACGAAACTTTATTTCCAACACCAATTTGGTAAGCATAACAGTAGTGCACCGCATGCGGATGCTGCTTTTTTAGCTCTTCAATAATAGGTTTTACTTCATCTTCGTGATCTATTGGAAAAGCATAACCAAAGAATTTACTGCCTTTTTCCTTAAACAGTATTTCTTCAGATGCAGCCGCAATAGTTTGATAAGTATCGTTAATTTCCAAAAGCAGTATTCTTAAAGTATATTTTTTTTATAAAGATCGACCACATCTTCTTTTCCAACTTGAAGATTCCAAACTTTGATTCCTAAAGCCGCAGCGCTATCGGTATTTTCTGTCTTGTCGTCAATAAATAAGGTGTTTTCGGCAACTAGATTGTTTTGTTCAAGAACAAACTGATAAATTTTCGGATCTGGTTTTCTCATTCCGATATCAAAAGAAAAATATACTTTTTCAAAACAGTCATAAAAATCCTTGTAAAAAGAAACGCCACTTTTTTCTTCAAATGTATTGATGTGAATAGAATCGGTATTGCTTAACAGAAACAATCGGTATTTTTTTGATAATTCCTGAAGAAATTCCAAACGATAAAATGGAAAATCTGCCAAAACAGCATTCCAAGCTTTTAGAATATCTTCCTTTGAAGCATTGGGCAATTGTTTTTGAAAACCGCCGATGAAATCTTCTGGAGAAATAGCGCCTACTTCAAAAGAAAGATTTAATTGTTCAAATTCATTATTCCACTCCTTCATTCCTAATTTTTGTAAACCAGAAATTGTGGCAGGTTTGTCTAAATTGATAAAAATGTCTCCGAAGTCAAAAATTATCGCATTAATCATGATTTTTAATCTGTATTAGTTTGTCGCTTAAAATGTTGGTTTTGATGCTGTTTTTTCTTGAAATATTTGGAGCTTTCGTTCCTTTTTCAAAACTTGTTTTTCCAATAAAAATTCGTGCCTCGTCCCAAAGATTTTCATCGATAAAAGATTGAAGCGTTTGTCTTCCGCCTTCAATAATCACAGATTGAATTTGATTTTGGTATAAAACATCTAAAATCTGAGGCACAATATTTTTGCTGAAATCAATTACTTCAAATTGTGTGTTTTTTGTTGGTGATTTTTCTTTTTCGCTAGAAAAAATAATAGTTTTCACAGTGTCATCAAAAATAAAACTGTTTTGATCAATTCTGTTATTTCGATCTATAACAACTCTTGTTGGATTATTTCCGTCCCAATCTCTGGCGTTTAATTTCGGATTGTCATCAACTACAGTTTGTGTTCCAACTAAAATTGCTTGTTCTTCAGTTCGCCATTTATGAACCAATTGTCTCGAATATTGATTGGTGATCCAAACCGGTTTTCGATCTTGATTGCTAACTTTTTCTGGCGCCAGAAAACCATCCTGACTTTCCGCCCATTTTAAAATTACGTAAGGCCTCTTTTTTTGATGAAAAGTAAAAAAGCGTTTGTTCAGCTCGTTGCATTCATCTTCTAAAACACCAACGGTTACATTAGCGCCAGCTTCAATTAATTTCAAAATGCCTTTTCCAGCTACTTTTTCGTTAGGGTCAACCGTGCCCACAACTACATTCGGAATTTCATTTGCAATAATCAAATCACAGCACGGAGGAGTTTTTCCAAAATGGCTGCACGGTTCTAAGCTTACATAAATTGTAGCTTTTTTCAACAGCGATTTGTCTTTTACCGAATTTACGGCATTTACCTCTGCATGTGGTTCACCAGCCTTCTTATGCCAGCCTTCACCAATAATCTGACCTTCATAAACAATCACACTGCCAACCATCGGATTCGGATACGTTGTTCCAAGTCCATTTTGTGCCAGTTCGATGCAGCGTTTTATATATTTTTCATGTATATTCACAGTGCAAAAGTAGTTATTTTTGAGTTTATGACTAAGTTAAGAAGCTACAGAAAAAGTATATTTGCTTTTGCTTATATAATGATTTAGAATAAAAAAATGGTAAATTGGTTAATACGTACAATTGAAAAGAAAGACAATCAGGTAGTTGCAAGTTTGATACGTTCTGTTTTTGATGAACTGGAAATTCCAAAAGTAGGTACAGCATACGAAGATCCTTATCTAGATTTGATGTTTGAACAATATAGCAAACCCAAATCGATCTATTTTGTTGTCGAAAATGAAGGAGAAATTGTTGGCTGCGCTGGTATTGCACCTTTGGAAAATGGTGACTCCGAAATTTGCGAATTACAGAAAATGTATTTCCTTCCAAAAACAAGAGGTTTAGGAATTGGCTCTCAAATGATGGAAAAATGTTTAGAGCAAGCTAAATCTTTTGGTTTTAAAAAATGCTATATCGAAACCATGCCATTTATGCATGCCGCACAAAAACTTTACAAAAAATCCGGTTTTGAGTATTTAGATGCTCCAATGGGATGTACTGGGCATAATTCTTGTCCTGTTTGGATGCTCAAAGTTTTGTAGCTTTAAGGTAACAAATTTAAAACAAGCAAGACTTATTGAAAGATAAATGTCAGTTTCGGCTGATGTAAAATGCTCAAAAAATAAAAATGAAAATTAAACAATATCGTACTCAGTTTATTAAAGAATTATCTCCTTTTTACGATGCGTACGAAGCAGAAAGCTTTTTTTATTTGATACTTGAAGATAAATACCAACTTCGCCAGATTGATTTAGCCTTAAATCATGAATTAGTATTTGATGAAAAGGATTTCGCGATCTGGAACGAGTTGCTAAATCAGCTGAAGAAAGAAGTTCCTATTCAGTACCTACTTGGAAAAACCAACTTTTATGGTTTGGATTTTGAAGTAAATGAGAATGTTTTAATCCCAAGGCCAGAAACAGAAGAATTAGTTGAATGGATTATTAATGAAAATGCAAGTCCAGATAAAAACAAAAAAATAAGAATTCTCGATATCGGAACAGGAACGGGCTGTATTGCGATTTCGCTTGCTAAAAATCTTCCGAATGCTGAAGTTTTTGGTGTTGATGTTTCTAAAAAAGCGATTGAAACCGCAAAAAGGAATGCCATTAGAAATGATGTAGAGGTGACTTTTATGCTGCTGAATATTTTAGAAACTGATGAATTTACCTGTCAGTTTGATATCATTGTTTCTAATCCGCCTTATGTGCGAAATCTAGAAAAAGTAGAAATAAAAAAGAATGTACTGGATTACGAACCGCATTTGGCGCTTTTTGTAGAAGATAGCGATCCGCTTATTTTTTATAGAAAGATTGCTTCTCTTGCACAAAATGGACTTCATAAAAATGGAAAGCTGTATTTTGAAATCAATCAATATCTTGGAAAAGAAATGATTGATTTGCTTGAGAATATGAGTTTCGAAAACGTTGAGCTTAGAAAAGATATTTACGACAACGATCGTATGATAAAAGGGAATATTTAAGTATTCAGTCTCGGTCTCAGTTTTCAGACAGTATTGACCGAAAATTGAGACCGAAAACTGCGACTAAAAATTATTCATATCGCAAAGCCTCAATAGGATCTAGTTTTGATGCTTTAATAGCTGGATATAAACCAGAAACCAGTGCAACGCAAAAACTTGTTGCAAAAGCGGCAAAGATCGCCATCCACGGAATCACAAAAACAAAGCTCATTGCCGTTGCAATAGCAAAACCAAGCAGAATTCCCAAAACGATTCCGACCAAACCTCCAATTTGTCCAATTAATAAAGTCTCAATAAAAAACTGAAAAGCAACTGTTGATCTTTTGGCTCCCAAAGCTTTACGAACGCCAATTTCGCGGGTACGTTCTGTAACCGAAACGATCATAATATTCATTAAAGCAATAGAAGATCCTAAAATCGTAATAACGGATATAATCCAAGCGGCCCAGCCTAAATATTTGGTAATGCCTAAAATTCGGTTTATTAAGTCATCACTGCGCCCAATGCCGAAATTATTATCTCTTACAGGACTAAGTTTACGAACCCTTCTCATGGTACTTGTAGCATTGTCGACAGCTTCGTCTAAAAGTTCTTTTTTAGAAACCATCACACTGATTGTATAGTTGATGTTTGGTGCAGAAAATAAGGATCTCGCAACCTGAATCGGAATCAAAACGCGTAAATCTTGGCTGTTCCCAAAAGTAGAGCCTTTTTCTTTTAGAACGCCAATAACCTTAAATCGTGCACCGCGAATCGAAATGATTTTATCTATCGGATTTACATCTTTTAAAAGTCCTTTTTCAAAATCAGAGCCGACAATACACGAATAAGTGTTGTTGTCAATATCAAATTGATTAAAAGAACGACCTAAAGTAGTTTCTAAGCCAGAATTGGCAATGAAATGCTCGTCGACACCAACAACTGTAATTTCAGGGTCTGTTTTGGTATCTAAATATTTTACTTCAGCTTTTGAGGTTGCAGTAAAAGAAAGGGATGTCTCTGTAAAAGGATATTTATATTTGTTTTTAAAAGCAACAGCTTCAGGATAAGAAATAATTGGATTGATAACTTCACGCTCGTTTCCGCCACGATTTCGAACCGTATTTTCGTATTGATTGATGTTGAACGTATTAGCTCCCATTGATGCAAAATTGGTAGAAATTGTATTTTCTAATGCAGAAACTACCGTAAGGATACCCACCAAAGCAGTAATACCGATAGCAATAATTAAAACAGTAAGAACGGTACGCAGAATTTGGGTTTTGATAGAACCAAAAGCAATTCGGATATTTTCTTTAAATAATTTTAGCATCATGACCAATTTGTCACGAAAATACGGTTTTTGTTACAAGTTTGTTTTCGAAGTGTTATTATTTATTTTAAAAAGTAAGATATTTGCAGACTTAAATTAAGTCGAAAGTTGGAAAGTCATAAAGTCGAAAAGCCTAAAACGCCAGCAATCAAAAAATATAAATAAAATTAATTTTAAAAGGTTTCTGAATTTAAGTTTCAAAAGAAATCTAATTTCTAAAATCAACAATCTAAAATAGAGAAGATGGCTTCAAAACCAAGTATACCAAAAGGAACAAGAGATTTTTCACCAGCAGAGGTGTCAAAACGTCAATATATTATTCAGACTATAAAAGCTAATTTCGAGAAATTCGGTTTTCAGCCAATCGAAACGCCCTCGTTTGAAAATTCAGATACCTTAATGGGGAAATATGGCGAAGAAGGAGACCGTTTGATTTTTAAAATTTTAAATTCAGGTAATTTTTTCTACAATAAAAGTAAAATTGAATTACCAGAATCAATTGAAGAATTGCAGCTGAATTCTGCTGAAAAAATAACTTTAGAGCAAAGAATCGAATTAAATAAATTCACAGGAAAAATTTCTGAGAAAGCATTGCGTTACGATTTGACAGTTCCGTTTGCAAGATACGTGGTGCAGCACCAAAGCGAAATTGAATTTCCATTCAAAAGATATCAGATTCAGCCAGTTTGGAGAGCAGATAATCCGCAGAAAGGGCGTTTTAGAGAATTTTTTCAATGTGATGCTGATGTTGTCGGTTCAAAATCACTTTGGCAGGAAGTAGAATTGGTTCAATTATACGATACTGTTTTTACATCGTTAGGTTTAGAGGGTGTTACAATTAAAATCAATAATAGAAAAATTTTATCTGGAATTGCTGAGGTTATCGGTGCTTCAGATAAATTAATTGATTTTACAGTTGCGCTTGATAAATTGGATAAAATTGGAGAAGACGGCGTTAAAAAAGAAATGATAGAAAAAGGAATTTCTGAAGAAGCGTTGGTAAAAGTGCAACCGCTTTTTAGTTTCTCAGGAACTTTTGCAGACAAAATTGCACAACTTTCGGACTTGTTGTCATCTTCTGAAGAAGGAATGAAAGGTGTGGAAGAATTGAAATTTATTTGCGACAATGTGGCCGATTTAGGTTTATCGACTGCAATTTTAGATTTGGATGTGACATTGGCACGTGGTTTAAATTATTACACCGGAGCTATTTTTGAAGTTGCGGCTCCAAAAACAGTAGCAATGGGATCTATCGGCGGTGGTGGAAGATACGACGATTTGACGGGTATTTTCGGATTGAAAAATATGAGTGGTGTCGGAATCTCTTTTGGATTGGATAGAATCTATCTAGTTCTGGAAGAATTGCAATTGTTTCCAGAAACGGTTGCGGCTACTTCTAAAGCATTATTCTTGAATTTTGGCAACAAAGAAGCTTTGTATGCTTCAAAAGCGATTCAGAAATTGAGACAGGAAAATATAAAAGTAGAATTATATCCAGACAATGTAAAAGTGGGTAAACAATTTCAATATGCAGATAAACGTTTGATTCCGTTTGCGGTATTGGTAGGAGATCAGGAGATTAATTCAAATTCGTACACGCTTAAAAATTTAGTGACAGGAGAACAGGTATCTGTAGATTTCGACGGATTGAAAAAAGCTTTACAGTCCTAAATTAAGTTATGTTTTACGCAGATTCTGCAGATTGGAGCAGGTTTAATTTGATTTAAAAACGAAATCTATTTTAATCTGCCTAAATCTTTTTAAATCTGCGTGAAATATTAAAAAATACTTTGAAAGGCTAACTGTCTGGAACAAAAGTTTTTGCTTCAGATTCCGCAGGTTCAAAGGATTTTCTTTTAAAATCTATGCCTGAAATAGTTGCTGGAGAAGAAAAAAAACTCTTAATTTGCCGACCTTAAGTTACGGGCGTAGTTCAAGGGTAGAATAGCGGTCTCCAAAACCGTTGATGGGGGTTCGAATCCCTCCGCCCGTGCAAAAGAAATAAAATGACAACCCGTCATTAAAAGTATAAAAAAAAGCTTCGTCTCTATAGGCGAAGCTTTTTTTAATATAAGGTAAACTTGAATTAATAATTATTTAGAGGCCAAAGCCAACCCTTAAATTCAATTTTTGGTGGTAATAATTGTTTTTTATTGGTCTCAAAGATAATATAAACTAAAACGTAATAGTCTTAAAATTATAATAAATTTTTTCTATGTGATTGCGTTTTTTAAATGTCTCATAATTAATAAAGTGACAATTTGACATTTTATAAGATTTGGCAGTACTTTTGCAATCCAACAAAGAAATAAAAAATGAAGTTTAAAAATATTTTTAAAAATAAAAGCAATATGACTACGGAAAATACAGAATTCGATCAGGAATTAGATGACGCAACGATAGAGACTAACGCCAATGGAGAGCAATTAATTGTTGAAGAATTAAGTGTTGAGGAGCAACTAGCTCAAGACTTAGCCAAAGAAAAAGATAAGTTTTTGAGATTATTCGCCGAATTTGAAAATTATAAAAAAAGAACTTCAAAAGAACGTCTTGAATTATTTAAAACTGCAAACCAAGAAGTTTTATTGGCAATGCTTCCAGTTTTAGATGATTTTGACAGAGCAACTGTAGAGATCAACAAATCTGAGGATGAAAATTTGAAAAAAGGAGTTGAGTTGATCCATGAAAAACTGAAAAGCACTTTAGTTTCTAAAGGTTTAGAACAAGTTGAGATTCAGGCAGGAGATGCTTTCAATGCTGATATTGCTGAAGCAATTACCCAAATTCCAGCACCATCTGATAAATTAAAAGGGAAAGTTGTAGATGTTATTGAAAAAGGATACAAATTAGGCGACAAAATTATTCGTTACCCTAAAGTTGTTGTAGGAAACTAAAAAATGCAAATAAAAATTTCAATTGTATTTTTTGGATTTTGGAATTTTAAGATTTGGAATTTAATCTGATTATGAAAAAAGATTTTTACGAAATACTAGGCATTTCAAAAAATGCTGATGCTGCCGAAATTAAAAAAGCGTATAGAAAAAGTGCTTTAAAATACCACCCTGATAAAAACCCAGGCGACAAAGAGGCAGAAGAAAACTTCAAATTGGCGGCAGAAGCTTATGAAGTTTTAAGTGATCCGCAGAAAAAAGCAAAATACGATCAGTATGGTCATCAAGCATTTGATGGTTCTGGCGGATTTGGTGGTCACGGAGGTATGAACATGGATGATATTTTCAGCCAGTTTGGTGATATTTTTGGTGGCGGATTTGGCGGTTTCGGAGGCGGAGGCGGAGGTCCTCGCCGTGCGAAAGGAAGCAATCTTCGAATTAAAGTAAAATTGACTTTAGAGGAAATTGCAAATGGAGTGGAGAAAAAAGTAAAAGTAAAACGTAAAGTTCAGGCTAAAGGCGTAACGTATAAAACTTGTACAACTTGTAATGGTCAAGGACAAGTAATGCGTGTAACCAATACCATTTTAGGAAGAATGCAATCTGCATCAACTTGCCCTACTTGTGGTGGTTCTGGTCAGATTTTAGATAAAAAACCTTCTGAGGCAGATGCTCAAGGAATGGTTCAAGAAGACGAAACAGTATCAATCAAAATTCCTGCAGGAGTTGTTGACGGAATGCAGTTGAAAGTTGCTAATAAAGGTAACGATGCACCAGGAAACAGTATTCCAGGAGATTTAATTGTAGCTATTGAAGAAATTGAGCATGAATTCTTGAAGCGTGAAGGTGAAAACGTTCACTACGATTTATATATCAGTTTCCCAGAAGCAGTTTTGGGAGCTTCTAAAGATATTGAAGCAATCAACGGAAAAGTTCGTATTAAACTGGAAGAAGGAATTCAATCTGGTAAAATCTTAAGATTGAAAGGAAAAGGAATTCCAAGTTTAAACGGCTACGGAAGCGGAGATTTATTGGTTCACGTAAATGTTTGGACTCCAAAAACATTAAATAAAGAACAAAAACAATTCTTTGAAAATGCTTTAACAGACGAGCACTTTGCTCCAAGTCCAGAAAAATCAGAGAAATCATTTTTTGAGAAAGTAAAAGATATGTTCTCATAATCTTAACTTTTTTAAAATACTATAAATAATCAAAAACCCATTCTAGCATAAAATAGAATGGGTTTTTTGCGTAATATGACACAGATTCGCTAGTAATTATTTACTTTTACAGTCGCTGAACCGTAATGGGAGAAGCAACGCAGTAAATCCTTAAAAATAACATGAGTAACTTACTAGAAGTACATAAAGTCATAAAAAAATATGGCGACTATGTAGCACTTAACGAAGTTTCATTAAATGTGCCAAAAGGCAGTATATATGGGCTATTAGGTCCGAATGGAGCAGGAAAAACTTCCCTTATCAGAATCATAAACCAGATTACAATGCCTGACAGCGGTGAAGTAATTTTGGATGGAGAAAAGTTACAGCCAAAACATGTGCAGACTATTGGCTATCTTCCAGAAGAACGAGGTTTGTACAGTTCAATGAAAGTAGGTGAGCAGTGTCTGTATCTGGCGCAAATGAAAGGACTTTCTAAAGCTGAAGCCAAAAAACAATTGGATTATTGGTTTGACCGTTTGGGAATTCAAGGTTGGTGGAATAAAAAAATTCAGGAGCTTTCTAAAGGAATGGCGCAAAAAATTCAGTTTGTGGTTTGCGTTTTGCATAAACCAAAATTGCTGATTTTAGATGAGCCATTTTCTGGATTTGATCCCGTAAATGCCAATATTATTAAAGACGAAATTTTGGCTTTAAAAGAACAAGGTTCAACCATTATTTTTTCGACTCATAGAATGGAAAGCGTAGAAGAACTTTGTGAAAATATTGCTTTAATTCATAAATCTAATAAACTGATAGAAGGAAAAGTGGTTGATGTAAAACGTCAGTTTAGAACAAACAGTTTCGAGGTTGGAATTTTGACCAATAATGTTGAAGGATTAATGTATGACATTACACAAAAATTTACTGTTTCTCCAGCTAGTTTTAAATCTTTGAATGATGATTTAAAATTAAATATTCAGATCGGAAATGCTTCTCCAAACGAATTGTTGAATGTTTTAACGCAACGCGGACAAGTAACGCACTTCGTTGAAAAAATTCCAAGCATAAACGATATTTTTATCCAAACAGTTACTGAAAACAAAGTTTAAAAATTCCAATATAGAAATTCCAAATTCCAAGCTTATAAATTGGGATTTGGAATTTAAAATTTGAAAATTAATTATTTATGAGTATTATCTCGTTGATTATAAAAAGAGAATTTATTGCTAAAGTCCGCAATAAATCTTTTGTTGTCATGACTTTCTTGAGTCCGCTTTTATTTGTGGCTATTGCTGTTTTTATTGGTTATTTAAGTACCATGAAAGCAGAAACAAAAAGAATTGCGATTCATGATGAAACTGGACTTTTTGCTTCAGATTTTTTAAAAGAAAATAAAAAAGGTGTAGAATTTAAATATCTCAATCTGTCTGAAATTGATGTAAAAGCCTTAAAGGATAGTATTACAAAAGAAAATTTCAGCGGATTAATTGTTATTCCGAAAACCGAAAATAAAAAAGATTTAGAAAGTAAAATTGAATTTATTTCTAATAACAGCCCTAGTATTTCTTTTATTGAAAACACTCAGGAAATCATTGGAAATAAAATCACAAAACTAAATCTAGAAGAAGCAAAACTAGATACTCTGGCTATTCAGAAAGCACAGTCAGATGTAAATATTCATTTAGTGAAAGCCTCTGGAGAAGAGAGTTTAAAAGGATTAAATGAAATTAAAATAGGAATTGGCGGTGCATTTGGCTATCTGATTATGATGTTTATTATCATTTATGGAAATATGGTAATGCGAAGTGTAATCGAAGAAAAAACAAACCGTATTATCGAAATCATTATTTCATCTGTAAAGCCATTCCAGTTAATGATTGGAAAAATTGTAGGGACTTCTTTAGCAGGAATTCTGCAATTTATAATTTGGGCAATTATCGGTTTAGGATTAATGTTTGCCGCTTCGGCATTCTTCGGCGTAAATGTTGGGCCAACAGCTAGAATTTCTCCAGAAATGATGCAAACGGCTCAGCATGAATTTTCGGGTTCAGCACAAATGTATATTGCCGAATTATGGAATCTGCCAATTGCAAGCATTATAATCGGATTTGTGATTTATTTTATTGGAGGATATTTTTTGTATAGCTCATTTTATGCGGCAATTGGAGCAGCCGTTGATAATCAAACCGATTCTCAGCAGTTTTTGCTTCCAATATTAATGCCTTTAATTTTAAGTGTATACATCGGATTTTTTACCGTTGTTAATGATCCGCACGGAACTGTGGCCGTTGTATTTTCAATGATTCCGCTTACTTCGCCAATTGTAATGCTAATGCGTATTCCGTTTGGCGTGCCGTGGTGGCAAATTGCAATTTCGGTATCATTATTGTTTGCAACATTTTTCCTTGTAGTCTGGTTCGCCGCCAAAATCTACCGAATCGGTATTTTAATGTACGGCAAAAAACCGACTTGGAAGGAATTGTATAAGTGGCTGAAGTACTAGTTCTTTAAAGTTGCAAAGTTACAGAGTGGCAAAGGTTCAAAGTTTTTTTGAATTTTGTATAACTTACAAAAGCGACTTTAAGATTGTGTATTGAAGCATAAAATAGATATTACTAATAACAGGTTAATAGGTAGCATAGCGACAAAGATTTTAAACTTTGTCACTCTGTAACTTTGCAACTTTGAACCTTAGAAAAAGAATGAGTAAAATACTAATTGTAGAAGACGAAGCAGCAATCAGAAGAGTTTTGGTAAAAATTTTATCAGAAGAAAATGATTCGTATCAGGTTGATGAAGCAGAAGACGGTGTTGCGGGACTTGAAAAAATAAAAAACAACGATTACGATTTGGTTTTGTGCGATATCAAAATGCCAAAAATGGACGGTGTTGAGGTTTTAGAAGAAGTAAAAAAGATAAAACCAGAAATCCCAATGGTGATGATTTCGGGTCACGGCGACATGGAAACGGCTATTCAAACCATGCGTTTAGGAGCTTTTGATTATATTTCGAAACCGCCAGATTTGAATCGTTTGCTGAATACAGTTCGTAATGCTTTAGATAAAAAACAATTAGTAGTTGAAAATAAAATTCTAAAGAAAAAAGTCAGTAAAAACTACGAAATGATTGGTGACAGCGAATCGATTAATCATATAAAATTGATGATTGATAAAGTGGCTCCAACCGAAGCCAGAGTTTTAATTACAGGTCCAAACGGAACTGGAAAAGAATTAGTGGCGCATCAATTGCACGAAAAAAGCGAGCGTTCTAGTTTTCCTTTGATTGAAGTAAACTGTGCTGCAATTCCGAGCGAATTGATCGAAAGCGAATTGTTCGGACACGTAAAAGGTGCTTTTACATCTGCTGTGAAAGATCGTGCTGGAAAGTTTGAAGCTGCTGACAAAGGAACTATTTTTTTGGATGAAATTGGAGATATGAGCCTTTCGGCGCAAGCCAAAGTTTTGCGTGCGCTTCAGGAAAATATGATTACTAGAGTTGGTGCCGATAAAGACATAAAAGTGGATGTTCGTGTCGTTGCCGCAACCAATAAAGATTTAAAAACAGAAATTGCCGAAGGCCGTTTCCGTGAAGATTTATATCATCGTTTGGCTGTAATTTTAATAAAAGTTCCGCCATTGAATGAAAGACGTGATGATATTCCAGCTTTGATTTCTCATTTTACAGAGAAAATAGCTTCGGAACAAGGAAATGCGGTTAAGTCATTTTCGGCGCAAGCCATAAAATTATTACAGGAATATGACTGGACAGGAAACATTCGTGAACTTCGAAATGTGGTAGAAAGATTAATCATTTTGGGAGGAAACGAAATTTCTGAAACAGATGTAAAAATGTTCGCTAGCAAATAAATGCTTCGCGGAATAAGCTTTAAGCTATAGGCTTTAGGCTTTTAAAAATATAATATTTTAGCTTATAGCATAAAGCATAAAGCCTAAAGCATAAAAAAATGAAATTAAAAAAGATAAACGAGAAATTACAAGACGGTTTAATTGAAAATGGTCTGACGGAAGCCAATGCTTTGCAGATGGAAACTTTTTCGACCATAAAAAGTGGCGCAGACTGTGTAATTGTTTCGCCAAAAGGAAGCGGAAAAACGACTACAATTGTATTGAATGTAATTCAGCAATTGGCGGGAAAAACAGAAGAATCGCCTCGTGCTTTGATCATTGTTGAGGATAAAGAGAAAATGACCGCTATGGTTGACCTTTTTGAGAAATTAGGAAAATATGCTAATCTCGAGGTTTACGGCGTGCACGACAAAGGAGATATGGATTATGATAAAAATTACGTTTCTACCGGAATTGATGTTTTAATTGGTACGCCAACGAAATTGAACGATATGTTCAGTACGGCGGGTTACAACGTAAATCGTCTTAAAATGTTTATTATAGACGATGCCGATCCGATTTTGAAATTGCGTCACGATGCTAAAATCACTCGTATTTCAAACAGTATTGCCAAAGTACAGCGAATTATTTTTACAGAAACTCTAACAGAACGAATTGAAATTTTGGCAGACAAAATCATGATTGAACCGTATTTGTTTGATATGGACGAAGAAGGTGAAGAGGAGCTTGATGAAGAAGAAGACGATATTGAAGAGGAATAAGATATAGTCACAGTATACAGTGGCAGTTTACAGCAAAATGTGAACTGCCACTTTTACTTAAAACTTAACTGCAAACTAATTTATGGAGATTTTAAAAACGTTCAAATTCTTGTCAATAGTACTTTTCTGTTTTTTTCTTGTTATTTACGTTTTGATAATTTCCTATGTATATTTTAATCAAGTTGAGTTAGTTTTTCATGCATCGAGATTGCCAAAAGATTATAAGTTTGATTATCAGCAGAAATTTGAAGAAATAAATATAAAATCATTTGATGGAGCTGTCTTAAATGGATTGTTGTTCAAAGCAGAAAATTCTAAAGGGCTTATTTTTTATCTTCATGGAAATGCAGGGACGTTAGAAACTTGGGGGAAGATTGCAAAAGTTTATACCTCTCAGGGCTATGATATTTTTATTTTAGATTATAGAAGTTTCGGTAAAAGTGAAGGTGAAATTGAGAATGAAGAGCAATTAACTGAAGATATATCAATTGTATATAAAAGTATTTCAAAAAGATATTCTGAGGATAAAATTATAATTGCAGGCTATTCTATAGGTTCTGGTTTTGCGACAAAATTGGCTTTAGAAAATAAAGCAAAAGCATTGATTCTTCAGGCGCCGTATTATAATTTTTTGGAATTATCAAGCTCAAGAGTTCCTTTTTTTCCTGATTTCATGAAGAAGTTTAGTTTGGAAACCAATGAATATCTTCCAAAAATAAAATGCCCAATTTATATTTTTCATGGAACTAACGATCAGTTAATCCCTGTTGAAAATTCGATAAGGTTAAAAAAGCTTTTAAAATCAAATGCTTATTTTTATCCATTAAAAAACCAAGAACACATTGGCGTTAACGAAAATGAAGATTTTCAAAGACAATTAAAAGTAATATTAGAATAAAATAAAGAATACTATGGGATTAATGAAAGTGTTTTCAGGAAGTGAAGTATTAGCAATTGCTTTGCAAGAAAGATTAGAAGAAGCAGGTGTAGAAACTGTAAAAAAAGATAATATTCAATCTGCTCGTTTGGGAGGTTTTGGACAAACAGATTTGGCAGTTGAGGTTTTTATTCAGGAAACTGATTTTGCAAAAGCAAATTCCGTTATTGAAGAATTTAGAATGAGTCTTTAAAAAAGTCGCAGTTTGCAGTCACAGTTTTCAGTATTCTAACTGTAAACTGTCACTGCGACTGAAAACTAAAATAATATGCAATACAAAATGTTAGTGCTCGACATGGATGATACCTTGTTGACAGATGATCATAGAATTTCAGATTTAAATAAAAAAGTAATATTAGAAGCACAAGCAAAAGGCGTTTATGTGGTTCTGGCTTCGGGAAGACCAACTACAGCTATGACGGCTTATGCTAAAGAGCTGGAACTCGATGTAAACGATTCGTATATGATTTCGTTTAATGGAGCAATAATTAGTCATGTTAAAGACGATTTGATTTTGTTTGAGCAGAAATTGACTGTAGAACAAATTCATGCGTTATATGATTATAGCGTAAAGAAAAATGCGCACATAATTACCTATTTGGATGACGAAATTATCAGCGAAACCGACTCTGAATTTATAGAAGTAGAAAAAGAAATTACAGGAATGGCGCATCATAAAGTGTCAAGCTTTAAAGATTATGTAGACAGACCAGCGGTTAAATGTATCTTGCTTCAAGATCCAGCGTATTTGAAAACGCTAGAAAATGATTTAAAAGAAGCTATGCCTCATTTAAGCGTTTCGATGTCAAAACCATTTTTCTTAGAAGCGGCACAACAAGGCATTGATAAAGCGGCAAGTCTGAAGTTTTTGGCTGATAAATTAGGAATTCACCAAAGCGAAATTATCGCCGTAGGTAATGCCGGAAATGACTTAACTATGATCGAATATGCCGGTTTAGGAGTTTGGGTTGATAATGTAACGCCAGAATTGCGTGACAAAGCAGATTTAATCGTAGCTTCAAATAATGATGATGGTGTTGCTGAAGTAGTAACACGTTATATTTTAAACTAAACTAAGATGAAAAAGCCTATTGAAACGGAACGCCTGATTTTACGGGAACTTGAACTTTCTGATGCAGAAGGAATGTACGAATTGGATTCTAATCCAAACGTGCATTTATTTGTAGGGAATAGACCCGTAAAACATATTGAAGAAAGCATTGAATATATCAAGTTTGTTCAAAAACAATATAAAGATCATGGAACAGGCCGATGGGCAGTTGTTTTGAAAGAAACGAACGAATTTATTGGCTGGTCTGGAATTAAGTTTATTACAGACGAAATCAATAACCACAAAAACTTTTATGAGTTAGGATATCGTTTTATCGAAAAACATTGGGGAAAAGGGTATGCAACAGAAGCAGGAAAAGCTTTTGTTGATCGTGCTTTTAACGAAATGAAAGTAGAAGTGCTTTATGCTTATGCAGATGCTGGAAACGAAAATTCTAGAAAGATTTTAGAAAAACTAGGTTTCCATTTTGTGAATTCTTTCGAATATCAAGAAGAATTAGAAGTTTGGTACGAACTTAAGAATCCAAACTCCAACTAAGAAATGTGTTCCAAATCTTTACATACTTAAAAGTCAGTAAAGATTTGGAAACAAATCAGAGTTATAATTATTTTTTAGCTACAGAAACAAAATATTTATTTCCGTCACCCATAGTTAATTTTACACGCTCGTCGCAAAGATCGATTGCAAAATTTGCACTTTCGTAACAGCTGCACGTTGTATTTTTGTCTTTAGACATTTCAGTTTTACAGTTGTTGTTTTTAAAACTTGCTAATTGTGGAGTGTATAAACTAACCAAGTCAGTAGAAGCGGTTACTAAAGAAATAATACTTGCAGAATTATTATTGGTAATTCTGTATACAATTCTATCCGTATAGTTTACATCGTTAACAGTTACTTTACGAATGTAGGTATAAGCTGTAGATCCTTCACCTGGTTCTTTAACTTCAAACTTAAACCCAACTGCACGAATAGCAACGTCAAATTGCTGTTGTGAGTTAAAGCTTGCCCAAGTCGTCAATGTACTAATAGTAGGAAATGGATTTGCATTTGCAGCAGGGGCATTAGTTTGCGCTTGCGAACTAAATAAGGTTAAGAACATCAAGCAGATTGTGGGTAAAAATGCTTTCATAAAGCGTGGTATTTGTTATTATAATTTTGCCTACTCTCTTTGGTTTTCGGCTTTCCCATTTCATTTTGTAACACAAAACAACAACATAACGAGTAAAATTCAAAATTGTTATGCCCGAATTATTATTAAATTAATTAAAGGGTACTAAAATTCTTTAATATGAATTTATTGGCAACTTGATGCATAACAATGGTAAATGTAAGAAATTTTGAATTTAAAATAGAAAAAAATGTATTTAATCGGTAAAACTTGCATTTAGTCGATTATTTTGTCATTTTATTCTTATCTGAATGTTAAAATCTAAAAAACAAAAGTCTTGTATTTTGTAAAATAAAGGTAAAAAAGATTAACTTTTGAATGTTTCTAAATTAATATTAGCGCAAATTATTGATTGGAAGTGCATTAATCGCTTTCTTTTGATGAATATTGTTTGTAAATTTGCAGCCTTAAATTTTTTGACAACGATTTCATTAATTTAAGACAAATTATGGAAAATAGAAAAAAAGTTGCCTTTTACACTCTGGGTTGTAAACTGAATTTTTCAGAAACCTCTACAATCGCCAGAAGTTTTAATGACGAGGGTTTTGACCGCGTCGATTTTGAAGATGTTGCAGATATCTATGTGATTAATACCTGCTCTGTAACAGAAAATGCCGATAAACAATTTAAACAGGTTGTCAAGAAAGCCATGAAGCTGAACGATAAAGCTTTTGTTGCTGCTGTGGGCTGTTATGCGCAATTGAAGCCAGAAGAATTGGCTGCAGTTGACGGAGTTGATTTGGTTTTGGGCGCTACAGAAAAATTCAAAATCACAGACTATATCCATGATTTGAGCAAAAATGATATGGGTGAAGTGCACTCGTGCGAAATTGCAGAAGCTGATTTCTACGTAGGAAGTTATTCTATTGGAGATCGTACTAGAGCATTTTTGAAAGTTCAAGATGGCTGCGATTATAAATGTACATATTGTACAATTCCGTTGGCAAGAGGAATTTCGAGAAGTGATGCTTTAGAAAATGTATTGAAAAATGCGAAAGAAATTTCTGCACAGAATATTCGTGAAATTGTTTTAACAGGAGTAAATATCGGTGATTACGGAAAAGGGGAGTTCGGAAACAAAAAGCACGAACATACTTTTCTAGATTTAGTTCAGGCTTTGGATAAAGTAGAAGGAATCGAACGTTTGAGAATTTCGTCTATCGAACCAAATTTATTGAAAAATGAAACAATCGAATTTGTTTCTAAAAGCCGAACTTTTGTACCGCATTTTCATATTCCGCTGCAATCAGGAAGCAATGATATTTTGAAATTAATGAAACGCCGTTATTTACGAGAAGTATACACGGAGCGCGTTGCTAAAATTCGCGAAGTAATGCCTCACGCTTGCATTGGTGTCGATGTAATTGTTGGTTTTCCTGGAGAAACAGATGAGCATTTCTTAGAAACCTATCATTTCTTAAATGATTTGGATATTTCTTATCTGCACGTTTTTACGTATTCAGAAAGAGACAATACAGAAGCGGCAGATATGGAAGGCGTAGTTCCTTCAAATGTTCGCGCTAAACGCAGTAAAATGCTTCGAGGTTTGTCAGTTAAAAAACGCCGAGCTTTTTACGAAAGCCAATTAGGAACCAATAGAACTGTTCTTTTTGAAAGTGAAAATAAAGAAGGATACATTCACGGATTTACTGAAAATTACGTAAAAGTAAAAACACCTTGGAATCCTGAATTGGTAAATACGCTTCAAGAAATCAATTTGACTAAAATTGATGAAGATGGAAGTGTTCGTATAGAGTTTTTGAACAAACTAGCGAAAGCTTAAAAAAAATAAACAGACAAAGTATTGTCATTTCGACCGAAGGGAGAAATCACACTAGTTTGTCGACAAAGATTCGAGATTTTCTGTGCGTAATTGCTAGTGCGATTTCTCCCTTCGGTCGGAATGACAAAAAAAGCCTCTATTAAGAGGCTTTTCTGTTTTATATATTATTCATTATCCTGAACAACCAATTTCAAAGAATTAATATAATCAGTGTCAAACTCAATAACTCGAATTTTTTCGGGATTAAATCCTAATTCTCCGCCAAATTGACCTCTTGTGTCTAAGAAATTAATAGTCAATTCTTCGTCATTCAATTCTATTAATTTTCCTAAATAGGCAGATTTAGATGATTTTTTGGCAATTTGAAAAATACCGTATTTCTCTGAAACGTACTTAATAATTGAAGCTAAATCTTTGATTGGGATAATATCATCAGAATTTATTTTTAATCCCTTCAAACGAATTACTTTTTCTGTAAAAGCCAGATCATGATCTCGGTTTACGGCTTCAATATTTTTATTTCTCAGGATGACAAAACCATCCAAAACAAAATCTACAGGATTATTTCGAAGCAAAATCCAATCATCAGAATAATCAATTAAAAACCCGCTGAAGATTTCTTTTTTATCCTGAAATTCTATTTCGACCAATTGTCTTAAATATTGTTCCATCATGTTTTTTTAAATTCCAATAATTAAATTCCAAACACTAAACTCCAAAAATCAAATCCCAAACTCCAAATGCTATGAGATTGGAATTTGGAATTTTATCCCGATAGCTATCGGGATGGAATTTAATTTTTAAGGATTAGTAGACCAAATACTGCTGTTTTTGATAAACACTCTTCGGTTTAATTTTAACTGTGCAATAATTAAATCTGCCATATCTTCAGACTGCATTACTTTTTCTGGGTTTCCGTCAGTTAAGTTTAAATCTTTTGCCATGTCAGTTGCCACAGTACTTGGCGTTAGAGCTGTAACACGAATATTGTGTTTTCTCATTTCCTGCATTAAAGAATCGGTTAAGCCTAAAACAGCAAACTTAGATGCGCTGTAAGCACTTGTCAATGCGTTTCCGTTTAATCCTGCAGTTGACGAAATATTGATGATATCTCCAGTTTGTCTTTCGATCATGTTTGGGATAATCGCACGGGTTGTGTAATACGTTCCCATTAAATTTACTTGAATAATTCTTTCCCAAGCTTCTGGCTCCAACTCTAAGAATTTTCCAAAAGAAGCAATTCCAGCACTATTGATTAAAATATCGATGTGTTTAAATTCAGCAATAGCTTTTTCAACGGCGGAATTGATAGAATTAATGTCAGAAACATCGGCAGACAGCGCCAACGTTTTTACGCCAAGTTTTGCGGTTTCGGCAGCAAGCTGATCAATATCATTTTGAGTTCTTGAAACCAAAATCAGGTTTACACCTTCTTTTGCCAAAGCAATGGCAACAGCTTTTCCAATTCCTTTTCCTGCGCCTGTAATAAAGGCGTTTCTATTTTTTAAGTCGGTCATGATTGTGTTTTTAGAAATGCAGAAAGCATCATTTTAAGTCTTACAAAAATAAGCTTTTGAAAACTAAAATGATGCTTTAAAAGGTATTCTTAATCTAAGTTTAACAACTTTTTTTATTCTTTTAGAACCATGTCGATACACATGACAGCTCCTAAAATTAACTGTCTCAGCGGACTGTCAGAAGCAACTGTTTCATCAATTTCAAGAACATAATTGTCGGCACTTGTAAAAAATTCTTTTCCTAATCCTGCCCATTTTTTACTTACCTGTGCCAATTGCTTGTTTTCATGTGAGAATTTGAAATCCCAACCAGTCCATTTTCCTTGAAGCGTTGCAACAGGTTTTTCATTTTTATCTAAAATTTCAAATCTTCCGCCGATTGAGAAAAATTTTTGTTTGAAAGTTCCAACTAAGCGATCTTTCTCGTCTAATACTTCAACGGTCGATCTAAAAATGGCAACGCCTCTTCTTACTGTAATTAATTTTTCTCCAGAAGCAGTTGTAATTTCAACATTAAATGGAGTTGCTCTTTTATAATCTGTAAAACGAAATACTTTTGTGAAGAATCCAAGATTGTTTTCTCGGCAGTTCATGATGATTTGATTCGTTTCTGGATGATATATATCGTAATTGTTTGCGGCTTTGAACATTCCAATATGTTCTTTTACTAAAAATAGATTTTGGCTTAAAATAGGATTCATACGTGTGTAAAATAAGTTTTGAAAATAAAGCTGCAAATGTAATACAATATTTATTAATTATACTGCTTAGAAGTTTCAACCAAACGAATAAATTCTGCTTTGTAACCTTCGCCATCGTTTGAATTTCCTTGTTTCGCTAGTTTTACAATTTCTTCAGAAGACTTGTCGGCAATTAATTTTGAATCTCTTAATTTTAATCCGAACCAAGCTACGGCAGAACTAAACTTCATGTCATCACTCGCTTTATCCAAAGCAACCGATTTATTCTCGATTACCTGAACCATTTCGATGCTTTTATCGCCATCAGGTTTTTTGTAACGGAATTTTATCGTTGCCAATTCGTTGCTGTAATTGTTTGGATTGGTTTCGGTTTTAGTATATTTTAAAGGATCAGGCTGTTCAGCTAAATAATCACTTTTTACATCAGTTGGAATAATTTCATACAAAGCCGTCACAGTATGATTGCTTCCTAATTCGCCAGCATCAATAGCATCATTTTTGAAATCTTCTGGACGTAATTTTCTGTTTTCATAACCAATCAAACGATACGCTTGAACTTGCTTCGGATTGAACTCGATCTGGATTTTTACATCTTTCGCGATAGCAAACATCGAACCCTTGAATTCTTTTCCTAAAAAACGATTCGCTTCCTGAATGTTGTCGATGTAAGCATAATTTCCGTTTCCTTTATCTGCCAAGATTTCCATTTTACTGTCTTTATAATTTCCCATTCCGTAACCCAGACAAGTCAAGAAAACACCTGTTTTTCTTTTTTCTTCAATCAATTTTTCCATATCAGAATTAGAAGAACTTCCCACATTAAAATCTCCGTCAGTTGCAAGAATCACACGATTGTTTCCACCTTTAATAAAATTTTCTGTTGCAGTTTTATAAGCCAATTCAATTCCTGCGCCTCCGGCTGTACTTCCGCCAGATTGTAATTTGTCCAAAGCGTCGATAATCGTTTTTTTCTCATCTCCAGAAGTTGGAGGCAAAACCATTCCTGCAGCGCCCGCATAAACCACAATCGCTACTTTATCTTTTGCACGTAATTCGTTTACTAAAATTTTCATTGATTGTTTTAATAAAGGCAGTTTATTCATGTCGCTCATCGAACCCGAAACATCAATCAAGAAAACAAGATTAGAAGCAGGTAAATCGTTTGTTGGAATATTCTTTCCTTGTAAGCCAATTTTAAGGATTTTATTATTCTTATTCCAAGGAGAATCGCTTACTTCTGTATTGATAGAAAACGGATGCTCATTTTTTGGCTGTGGATAAGTATATTTAAAGAAATTAACCATTTCTTCTACACGAACCGCGTCTTTTGGAACTTGCTGGCCATTGTTTAAAAAACGTCTGATATTGGTATACGAAGCATTATCAACATCTATAGAAAATGTAGAAAGAGGCGCTGTTTTTGGACTTTCAAAAGCATTTTCTACAAAAGCATCGTAATCTTCCTGAGTTGGTTCTGTCGGAATTGGCATAATATTTAATTTTTTATCCAGTTCTTTTTCAGAAAGGTTTTTATAGATTTCATTTTTAGTTGAAATAACCACAACACCGTTTGAAGCTTTGCTTCCATAAATTGAAGTCGCAGCTTGATCTTTTAAAACCGAAACATTATCAATATCATTCGGATTTATTTTTGCCATTTGATTGGCTTTTGCAGGAACTCCGTCAATAATATACATCGGTTCACTTTTTGAAGAAACTGATGCGGTACCACGAATAGCGACAGTTGGGCTCGGCATAGCAGAATATCCCATAGAATTTTGAACTTGAATTCCTGCAACTTTTCCTTTAAGTGCCTGTGCTGCATCTTTTTTCTCTCTTCTTCTTTCAGCACGAGCATAGCTTCGGTCTTCATATTCTGAACTGCTTACGCCATAACCCAAAACTACAACTTCGCTTAAGGTCTGATTATCTGGAAGTAGTTTTATATTAATCGTATTTGAGTTTTGAACCTTTTGATTTTGGTTTTTGTATCCAATATAAGAGAAAACTAGCATGTCTCCAGTTTTAGCTTGAATGCTATATTTTCCATCAAAATCAGTTGCAACATTTTTTTTTGATGTCTGATTGAAAACGGTTACACCTGGAAGTGGCTGTTTTGTTTCATCTGAAACGATTCCAGAAATAGTTCTTTCTTGTGCTATGGTTACGAAACATATAAGCATAGCAATGGCTGATGAAATAAGTTTTAGACTTTTCATGATAATAAGTTTTAGAATTAATGTTGAGATTTAACTTTGTCAAAGTTTGAAACTTTGACAAAGTTTTATTGTGGACCGATTATTTTTTCGGAGCCGGTTTTCCGTTTTTTGTAGTGATTATAACAACTCCCTTTTTACCTCTTTCGCCATATTTTTCGGTAGCTTCAAGGTCTTGCAAAATAGTTATGGTTTTAATGTCTTGTTTATCTAAAGGTGCATACGGACTAGTCGGGTTTTTGCCAAACAAATCATTTTCTGAATAGTAAATTCCATCAATAATGTACAAAGGTTCATCAAGAACAACAAGAGAATCTACATTTTCTGGATTTAGATGTGGAAGCTCATCTCGCATCATTTTATCTTTTTTTACGTCGTCGCTATGAGCCATTGCGTTTCCGTTAAGAATCACTAAAGGTGCGTTCTTTTTTGCTTTTTGCACTGGCGCTGCTGAATAGGCAACTTTTGCAGATTCTCTTTGAGGATAACTTGAATAACCCATTTCTGGAGTTACTTCTTTTTTTGAAACGAAGTTATTTTCTTCTTCATAGGATTCACTTTTAAGAGGCGCATTTGCAGAAACGACAGTTTCTGCCGCAATACTCGGAGCTGGTGCAGATAAAACAGGTTCTGATTTTGGAATCGTTATTTCTTGAACCGCAACTCGTTCTTTATTTTTAGTTTGATTGTCTAAAATTTTAACTGCTTCTTCGTTTGAAACTATTCCTGAAGAACTTACGTCATTTTGTTTTACAATTGGCTCTTCTGTTTGAGGCTGTTTTGCTTCTTTTTCTTCCAAAACTACTTTTGGAGTTTCTGTTACAGTTTCTTTATTAGAATGTAAAAACTGAAAGCCTAGAGAAAGCAATAATAGAAGAGAAGCGGCAACCGCAATTTTTTTCCATAATGCAATTGTTTTTTTATCTTCTTTTTTGTCCAGTTTTTCTTCTACGCGCGCCCAGACTTTTTCCATTCCCGGAAAGTCTTGAAACTCGGCTTTTTGCGAAGCTTCTTTTATTTTATCGAATAATTTATCTTGATTGTCCATGACTATTTTGCTTTTTGATAATACAGTTTATTAACCAGTTCTTTCAGTTTGGTCTTAGCGGCATTCAATTGTGATTTTGAGGTACCTTCAGAAATCTTCAGCATTTCGGCTATTTCTTTGTGTGAGAAACCTTCAATGACAAAAAGGTTAAACACAGTTTTACAGCCGTCAGGAATATGGTTTAATAAATTAAGTAAATCTTCTTCTTCCAATGTATTCAGTTCGTCGACAGAAGGTTGCGAAAGCAGTTTCACATCATCTAAATACATATTAAAGTTGGTTTCTTTTCTAATCGTCGCCAAACAATGATTTACAGTTATGCGTCTTGCCCAAGCTTCAAAAGCATAAGCTTCTTTTAACTGTTCTATTTTGGTGAAAATAGTAAAGAAAGAATCGGCCAAAGCTTCTTCGATTTCCTCTTCCTTTTTTAAATATCTTTTGCAAAGGCGGTACAACTTTGGCGCCATGTATTCGTACACCTGACGTTGGGCATCGCGGTGCATTTTTTTACAGTTTGCTATTTGAGTCTCGTTTATCACAATTGTTGTCTTTCTTGTATAGAGAGTAAAAAAGATAAAAAGGTTGGGACGGGGGTGAAAAAAAAGTTTTTTTAAGGTTCAAAGTTACAAAGAAACAAAGTTACAAAGGTTTTGACTGAAGACACGTACTGTAGTGTGCGTCACGTTGTGTAATTATCAGCAAACTTGTCATTCCGAGGGACGAGGAATCTTCGCAAGTAGCTCGATAAAGATTGACGAAGTTGTTTTTTCAGTTTTATAAAACAACACCATTTGTTTCAGCAATTTTTTTTAAGATTTCAAGATATTTAGTGTTGATTGCTGATTTTGATGTTTTAATAATTTCGGTGCCATCCGGAAGAATTGTTTTTGAAACATAGTCTTTTGGATTTAAAGTTCGATGATACTCAAATTGAAGTAATTCTTCAGCTTTTTTAAATTCATTAGTTTTAATGAAAATTTTAATCTTATAAATCGCTGTTGTAGTAATTTGAACAACTTCGTTTTTTAAAATAAAATCCTTTAAATGATTAAGGTCAATGACTTTTTCAAAAATTGGAATTAAAGAATTACTCAAATTATTATGTATTTCAATTTCTAAATCTTCTTTTTTTGTTTTTTGGGTTAGTTCGTACCAATAATCATTTCCATGAACAACAGATCCAATACGGAATCTGATTTGACAATCATAATCATGAATAAATTTTGGAATTTGACTTGAATTTTCTAAATAGATTTCAATATCAAAAAAGCCTATATTTATTGTAAATGACACATTGTCTTCTTGATTCCATCTGCTTTTTTGAATGTTTATTACTTGTACTAAGTTGTTTATTTTCTTATTGAAATTATTTCCTTGTTTTTTAAATCCATGTTTTTTGAAAAAAGGATTTATCAGATTTTTTAAAATTTCGTCAAATTCTAATTGAAGATTTTTTTTCATTTTAAGAAATTTCTTTTACTAAATTTATTTAATCGGCAAAGTCAATTTATAAATCTTCGTTTCTAAAACTTCTGTATCATTATCTTCGCAAAGCAAAAATTCGATTTTGTTGTTTTCTTTTTTATAGAAAGTCAGACCTTCAAATTTATTGGTTGAGGTAATTTTTTGAGTAAAATCTATTTTCATGGTTTTTACATCAATTCTTCCGATGAAACTTCCTAGAATTTCTCCGTCATCATAAGTCGATTTGGTGTCTTCGGCAGTTGAAAGGAAATAGATTTTGTCATCAACCAAAACAGCATCGGTAAAACTGGAACGAACGCCTTTTATTTTTGGCAGTTTGTAATTAACAGAAATTAGAGCAAATTCTTCTCCTAGATTTTTGGCGTGAATCGTAAAAATGGTGTTTTTGTTTGAAACGCCATTTCCGCGATTGAATAAATACCAGTTTTCGCCATCAAAAATAGCACCTTCTAGATTAAAATCTTCTGGTTTAATTTCTCCGAAATTCTGCATTACAGCATATAGATCGACTAAATTGTTTTTTTGTAAAACGGTTTTCGATTTCAAATCAAATTCAATCATTTTGTTTCGGTTTTCGGTTGAACCAGAACCAAAAACATAAAGTGTATCGTTATGATGTGTAAGTGACTCAAAATCGGGTTTTAAGTTTTTCGGAATATTCTGCGTTGGATTGTCAATTAAAGCATGCTGATTCAGTTGCTGATTTTGCATATTGTATTCGTAAAGAAATCCGCTGTTGTCGCCAATTACATAAAGCGCGTCATTATTGTAAAATAATCCCGATGCCGAGCCGATTCCGATGATTTGAAATAATATTTCTAATGTGAATTTTTCCATGAAATGTTGTTTTTTATTGCAATGAATAGCAGTTCTGATAGCTATCGGAATTCGTAAAATTACTATATTTATAAGACAAAAAATTAAAAAGATATGAAATCAATAGACCCGAAAGATTTTAAAGTTGTAGATAAAATAAAGCTCAAAGAAATTCCAACTTTATTAGATGTCAAAGCCGATGATGACGAAAAAGAAGAAAAACTAGATAAAGTTCAAGCCAAATTGAGCGATTTGCAAGATGTAATGTATGCGCATAACAAATACAGCGTTTTGATTTGTCTTCAGGGAATGGATACTTCGGGAAAAGACAGTTTGATTCGAGAAGTTTTTAAGGAATTTAATCCGCGTGGGGTTGTGGTGCATAGTTTTAAGACACCGACTTCGACAGAACTAGAACATGATTATTTATGGCGTCATTATATTGCGCTTCCAGAAAAAGGAAAATTTGCCATTTTTAATAGAACACATTATGAAAATATTCTCGTAACGCGTGTGCATCCCGAATATGTGTTGGCTGAAAACTTGCCGGGAATTGATTCTGTTGATGATATTACGCCAGACTTTTGGAAAAATAGAATCGAACAGATTAATAATTTTGAAAAACACATTTGCCAAAACGGAACAATCGTAATGAAATTCTATCTGCATTTGAGCAAAGAAGAACAACGCCAGCGTCTGTTGCGACGTTTGGAAGAGGAAAAACACAATTGGAAATTTTCGCCTGGAGATTTGAAAGAACGCGGGTATTGGGATGAATATATGAAGTATTACGAAGAAGCCATCAATAAAACATCGACACCACATGCTCCATGGTATATTGTTCCTGCTGATGATAAAGAAATGTCACGATATATTGTAGCGAAAATTATCTGGGAAGAAATGAAGAAACACACCGATATTAAAGAGCCTGAATTGGACGAGAGAACAGCAATTAATATTGAGTTGTATAAGAAAGAATTAGGAGAGAAGTAATTGCGTAATTGAGATAATTAGTCAATTAGATAATTTTTTGAACCCCGATAATTTTTTTAAACTGTCGGGGTTATTTTATATACCATTAGTCAACACAAAAACGCAGTTTGTCAAATTAATTTCAATAGCGCTTGACAATTAAGGTCCTTTGTTGTTTGTTTAAAAAATATAGAACTACTTTTGAAGTTAAATTTCTCAACAAATTATGTATAGATGATTGCAATCAATAAAAATAGGCACTGGATGTTTTTAGTCTTTTTTTGGTGTCTGTTAGGTTTTACAATTTGGGGACAGCTAATAGAAGATTACAGTTTTTGGTCTGCTTTTTCCCAGTCCGTTTTAATTTTATTTTGTTCAACCGCTTTAGCGCATTTTTTAAGTGATGTATTATTGCCTAGCGCTTTGCGAAAAAATAAAATGGCTTTGTTTGCCTTGCAAGGTATTGTGGTGGTTCTTATTCTGTCATTTTGCCTCGCAACCATATATGCCGTTTTTTCAAATCCAGAATCAAGAAGCAGGTTATATCCCGATCAAGCTGATTTGAGTACACTTCAGTTTTTATGGACGCAATTTTATGGCAGTATTCCAGCGGCAATTTTAATAAGTAGCACAGCCTGCGGACTTCGGTTTTATCAGGAACATAATGCTATCGAAAGAAGTCATGCAGAATTGAAACAAGTGCATTTAGAGGCGCAAATCAAGATTTTGCAAGATCAGATCAATCCGCATTTGATGTTTAATGTGTTAAATCATATCCATATTCTAATGCAAAGCGATGTAAAGTTAGCTTCAGATTTATTGGTTCAGTTTTCGGATATTTTGCGGTACCAATTGTATGAATGCAACAAGGAATATGTGCCTTTGCATCTTGAAATCAAATATTTAAAGGATTTAATTGCTGTTGAAGAAACTCGTTGGGGAAATGAATTGGAAGTGAAAAGCAAATGGAATATTGAAAATGGACAGCTTCAGATTGTGCCGTTGCTTTTGGTTCCGTTAATCGAAAATGCTTTTAAACATGTTTCCCGACTTCCAAATCAAAAAGGATATGTGCATTTGTCTTGCGAGCAAATAAATCATCAGCTGAATTTTACAATTGAAAACTCTTATACCGAGCAATACAAAATACCTTCAAAAAATCAAGGATTAGGTTTAGAGAATGTAAAGAAAAGACTGGAAATACAATATCCAGAAAAACACAGATTAGATATTCATAAAACTGATTCTGACTTTACAGTTGAAGTGGTTTTAGATTTAAAATAATTTTTTTGCCACGAATTGCACAAATTAGCACGAATTTTAAATCTGCAATGCTTTGTGTTCTAAGCATTATTTACAAAAATTAAAACTTTGCGAACTTTGCGATCCCGATAGCTATCGGGATTGTGTACTTTGCGGTTAAAGAAAAAATCTGCTAAATCTGTCAAATCTGCGGGAAACAAAAAACAAACCAGAAACAAAAAAACTATGAAAATGAAATGTCTCATAATCGACGATGAACCTATAGCAAGAAACGGAATAGCAGATTTTGTTTCTAAAATTGATTTTCTCGAAACCGTCGGCACTTGTGCTTCCGCTTTGGAAGCTACTTCCTATCTTCAGGAAAAAGCGATAGATTTATTATTTCTGGATATAAATATGCCTTATTTGTCTGGATTGGAATTTTTAGAATCTTTAGAAAACCCGCCATTGGTGATTTTTACAACTGCTTATTCAGAACATGCTTTAGACGGATACCGCCTTCAGGTTGTGGATTATTTATTAAAGCCCATTACTTTTCAGCGTTTTTATCAGGCTTCGTTAAAAGCAAAGCAATGGCATCAAATGTTGAATTCACCAAAACAAAATCAATTGGATCCTTTTTTATATGTGCGTCAGGAAGAAGGGTTTCAGAAAATTTCTTGGATCGATATTTTGTATATTGAAGGGATGCAAAATTATGCTAAACTTCATTTTAAAGATAAAGTGCTGATTATTCATCAAACCATGATTTCATTAGAAGAAACACTTCCAAAAGAAATTTTCTTTCGAATCCATAAATCATTTCTCGTAAATGTTACGCATATAGATTCTATTTCTGGCGGACGATTATTTATAAAAGGACAAGAACTACCTATTTCAAGAACACGCCGTGAGGAATTATTGAAAGAGGTAGTGTATAAAAACTTATTAAGCAGATAGCTCTAGAATTTCCATTTTAGAGCTATTGCTCCATAAAAAGTAGTCGTGAATCTTGGATCAGCAATATCTTTTTCCTTAAAGATTTCTTTAATTTTTCGGTTTGTTGTCGAAAAACTTCGAACAAGAGTAGTTCCGCCAGTTGGTTCTAAAATCCAATGTTTTCCAAATTTCATCTGAGGTCGTAAGCCTGCAATTATCTGCTGATATCCAAGCAGGGTCGATTTATTCCCAATTTTGGTTTCAGCTGTCATTCCACTTAATTCGGCTACCGCTTTTAAGTCAAAACTATCAGACATTCGATAGCCTATTTCAACACCTTCAGGAAAAGCAACTTTAAAATGTAGCGCTCCCGTAGATTCCCAGTTAAAATAAATTCCAGGAAGAACCATCGGAACACCAAAACTATTAGTTAAAACTGGACCAGCACCCAAAGCCAATTTAGGATTAAATTGTTTGATAAAAAGAATGCCGCCTTGAAGCAGGACATCATCTTTATTAATTTCAACCATATCTGTATAAACACCTACAGAAGCCATAATTAATAAAGACCAAGAAGAAGAAATAGAGCGCAAATGTTTGACTCCAATTTGCGTATTGAGCAATTCATTCGGGAATCCGCTTTGAAATTCTACTGGAAGATCTTGTATGTTGTAGTTTCTGTTTTCCATTTTGGCATAACTGGCATTAAAAAATACCGACCAGAGTTTTGGATGATCGTATTTATCCATTTTTAAAGATAGTGGCACTTCAAAAGCCAGCTGCGCTCTTTTAAAATTGCTTTCGGCATTTGTCTTAGTGCTGTCTATTGGCCGTACATATTTAGAAAAAGGCACATAATCGACTTTAAATTCACCTGAAATTCCTGATTGTGAGTGTGCGGCAAGACTTGCCAATAAAAAAAGAAAAAGCTGCGATAGATAAAAGATTGTTTTGCTCATAATTTGATTAATTTTTCTGCGAATTACCACGTTCTAAATCAATCCAAAAAAATCATTTGACTACCAGCACTTTTCTTTTGACCAACGGTATAAAATAAAAAATCCGACAACTATTACAAGCTGTCGGATTTTTACCAAAAACAAAATAATAAATTAAACCTATTTTTTTATAGTTTAAAACCATAAGCAACACGCAATGCTACTTGATTGGTTCTAAAGTCATGATAATCTTCGTAACGAACACTTAAATCGATGTACTTGTTGGCATAACCAATTCCTGGAGCCCATAAAAAGGTAGTTTTATCGTAACCGTTTGTTACAGCAAAACCAGCACCCAGTTCTCCTAAAACATAAAATTGATCTTTTAATACAAAAGCTTTAAAACCTGCTTTGGCTGGAATGAATCCAAGATCTTTTATGTTATTTCCAAGTTCATCTTTCCCCATAAATAAATTTGTAAATCCCGTTGTTAAGGTTAATGATGTTTTTTTAGAAAGATCGTACTGTAAACGTACATCTCCACCCAGAGACCAGTCATAATCGTTATCGGTTGGAAGACCTCCATTTAAACCGACTCCTAATCTAAAACCCTGATCGTAATTTTCGACTTCGCTGTCTTGAGCAAAAGTTGTGTTGGCAAATAAAAACGTGAACGCAGCTAGGCATAACATCTGTAATTTTTTCATGGCTTATATTTTTGAAATTTCTATGATGTAAAATTATATGGAAGCCATTTGGAGTTTGTTATACAATTTTTAAAAATCGTTACATAATATTGAGTTCGTCTTATTTTTGTCTTAAAATTGGGATATATTTTTATTGATAGGATAGAATTCGAAGCTTCTGACTATCTTTGCGCACAAAATAGATTAGAAGTGAATTTAAAGCAGTACACCAAAGAGTTTTCGTATAATTTAAGGCTGGCATATCCTGTTATTTTAGGAATGGTCGGACATACTTTAATTGGTATCGTCGATAATATAATGGTTGGTAAAATTGGAAGCACGGAATTGGCGGCAGTTTCACTTGGAAATAGCATGATTTTTATTGCAATGTCTCTAGGAATTGGATTTTCTACAGCTATTACGCCAATTGTTGCCGAAGGTGATGCGGAGAAAAATGATACTAAAATTCGATCTGCTTTTCATCATGGATTATTTCTTTGTACCATTCTAGGATTAGTGCTTTTTACGGTAATTATGTTTGCTAAACCCATTATGGAATTGCTGAAACAGCCTGCAGATGTAATCGTGCTGGCAAAACCCTATTTAGGATGGGTGGCTTTTTCTCTAATTCCATTAGTAATGTATCAGGGTTATAAACAGTTTGCAGACGGAATGTCGTTAACCAAATATTCTATGTATGCTATGGTAATGGCAAACGTTCTTCACGTTGGAATTAATTATGTTTTAATATGCGGTATTTGGTTTTTTCCAAAAATGGGAATTATCGGAGCGGCTTTAGGAACTGTAATTTCTAGAATATTTTTAGTAATGTTTATGCACATTATGCTTTCGCGAAGAGACGATTTAAAACGCTTTTTTAAAGGTTTTAGTTTTAATGAAATAAAAAAAGCAACCATAAAAAAAATTATCAGTATCGGATTTCCTTCTGCGATGCAAATGCTTTTTGAAGTAGTTTTATTTACTGCCTCGATTTGGCTTTGCGGGAATATCGGAAAGACAAGTCAGGCAGCAAATCAGATTGCACTGAGTTTGGCGTCGATGACTTTTATGTTTGCAATGGGATTAAGCGTGACTTCTATGGTTCGTGTAAGTAATCAAAGAGGGTTGATGGATTATAAAAAACTGATTGTTGTAGCACGTTCTATATTTTTGCTAGCTATTATTTTAGAAACGGTTTTTGCTATTTTCTTTATTGTTTTCCACGATTATCTTCCAAATATTTTCTTGAATATGGAGAATACTGGACAGATTTTGGATAATGAGGAAGTAATTGCCATTGCCTCAAAACTGCTTTTAATTGCAGCTGTTTTCCAAATTTCTGACGGAATCCAAGTTGTGGTTTTAGGTGCTTTGCGCGGATTGCAAGATGTAAAAGTGCCTATGTACATTACTTTTGTAGCCTATTGGGTTATCGGTTTTCCTATTTCTTATTATTTAGGAGAACACACCGAATTGAAGGCGCAAGGTGTTTGGGTCGGACTTTTGGCAGGTTTAACAGCCGCAGCGATTTGTTTGTATGTCCGTTTTCATTACTTAACCAAAAGATTGGTTAAGAATTCAGATACAGAATAATTAAATTTGAAAAAATAAAAGGCTGATTTTTATATATGAAATCAGTAGCAAACAATAAATTAATCAATTACTAAAAAAAATAAACATATGGAATTACCTAAATTTTTACTTGGAGACAACACTGATTTTCCAGATGATATTTTTATCATCCACCTAGATTATCCAAGATTTATTATCAATTTAAAAGACGATGAGGTTGAGTTTTTAGAAGAACCTGAAGATCTGGATGAAGCAGAATTAAACGCTGAAATGGAAAGTTTAATTGAAAAAGCAAATGAGTTTTATGATAGAGAAATTAACCGTTACGAAGAGTAATTGTTTTTCTGATCTTATGTTCCTATACTATTTTTAATGAAAAATTTACGTTTCTTAAAACCGATTTTCAGTTTTATATTGATCGGATTATTGATAACCACTCTAAGCCGAATCTTTTTATTTTTTCTTTTTAAAGAAAGAGTAGTGCAAACGCCAGATTTCTGGTATATTTTTCCAATCGGTCTTCGAATGGATTTGATATTACTTTGCTATTTGTCGTTTCTACCCGCATTGCTAATTACTTTTCTGCCGAATAAATGGATAAAATTCACCAACAAATTTCTGGTAATTTATAGTTTTCTATTTCTGTTTTTAATTCTTTTTGTGGAATTAGCTTCGCCAGATTTTGTAAAACAATATGACACGCGTCCAAATAAGATTTTCTTAGATTATCTTATTTATCCGAAAGAAGTGGTTGGAATGCTTTTAAAAAGCTATCTGACTTCTATCGTCGTGACATTCCTAATTTTGGGAGTTGTGATGTATTTTGCTTTCAAAAAGGGGAAAAAATATTTTCATACGACCAGCGCAGATTACAAATTCAAATTAATGGTATTTCCATTAGTGGCTTTTTTATTGTTTTTTGGAGCGCGTTCGAGTCTGACTTCAAAACGTCCTATTAATGCGAGTAATGCTGTTTTCTCGACAGATCAATTGACAAATACTTTGGGATTAAATTCATTTTATACAGTAGCTTTTGCAGCTTATTCGATCAAAAATGAAGGAAATACTAAAATGTATGGTAAAATGGATGAAGCCGAGGCAATTGCTCGTGTAAAGAAATACATGATCGCTGGACCAAACGATTTTACAGATAAAGATATCCCGTTTTTACATGTGCAGCAGCCAGATTCTGTTGTAAAGAAACCATACAATCTGGTTATCTTTTTGCAAGAAAGTTTAGGTGCAGAATATGTTGGAATTTTAGGAGGAAAACCATTAACGCCAGAATTTGATAAATTATCTAAAGAAGGAACATTATTTACCAATTTATATTGTACAGGAACCAGAAGCGTACGTGGAATTGAAGCGGTTGTGACCGGATTTTTGCCTTCGCCATCAGAAAGTGTTGTAAAGCTTGGAAACTCACAGCAAGGCTTTTTTACTTTAGCGGAAGCATTAAAACAAAAAGGTTACGATACCAGTTTTATTTATGGCGGAATGGCCAATTTTGACAACATGGCTTCTTTTTTCAACGGAAATGGTTTTACAGACATTGTAGACCAAACTGATTTTGATTCTGATGGAAATAAATATGCTTTCAAAGGAACTTGGGGCTATTCTGATGAAGATTTGGTGACCAAAGCCAATCAGTATTTTAAATCAAAAGGCGATAAACCGTTTTTCTCTTTAATGTTCTCGACTTCAAATCACGAACCTTTTGAATATCCGGCAGGAAGAATTAAACCTTATGATAAAAAGCCTAATACGGTAAACAATGCCATGAAATATGCCGATTTCTCTATTGGAAAATTCTTTGAAATGGCTAAAAAAGAACCGTATTTTAAAAATACAATTTTCATTGTAATTGCAGATCACAATACCAGAACGTACGGTAAAAATTTAGTTCCAATCAATAAATTCCATATTCCAGCATTTATCATGGGGCCAGGAGTTCCAAAAGGAGCTATTTATGATAGATTGGCAAGTCAGATTGATATTCCGCCAACATTATTAGGATATTTAGGAATGCCTTTCGAAACTCCTATGGTAGGTCGAAATCTAGCTAAACTAGATCCAAAAGTACAAGGAAGATCTATTATGCAGTTTAATGATATCAATGCATTTAGAGTAGAAAACCAAGTGGTGATCATGCAACCCAATTTGAAACCACTTCAATTTGAAATAAAAAATGATACCACTTTAGTTCCTGTAAAACTAAACGAAGATTTAGCAAAAGATGCTTTGGCGCATGTTATTACAGCAGGGAATTTGTATAAGGAAAGCAAGTATAAGCTTAGAGCTAAAAAATAGTAACAAAGTAACAGAGATCAAAGTGACAGAGTAAAAGCTTTGTTTCTTTGTTACTTTGTCTCTTTATTGAAATATATTTTCAACAAACTAGAAGCAGCTGCAAACGATGAAATTTCATTGTTTTGCACTGCTTTTTTACTTTCTTCTAATAATGATATGATTTCCGGCTGATTATAGAAATTTTGTTTTAGCTGTTCGTTAATGGTTTCCATCATCCAGAAATGGTTTTGCTCATTTCTTTTTTCTTGGAAAAACCCGGTTTCTTTCGTCATTTCAAAATAATCAGAAATAGTGTTCCAAACTTCAGGAATTCCATCTTTTGCCAACGAACTGCAAGTAGTTACTTTCGGTTGCCAGTTTGATTTTTTTGGAGGAAATAAATGCAAAGCGCGATTAAATTCTACTTTCGCCTGATTGGCTTTTTTTACATTATCGCCATCAGCTTTATTAATGACAATAGCATCTGCCATTTCCATAATGCCACGTTTAATGCCTTGAAGTTCGTCGCCAGCACCAGAAATCTTTAAAAGTAAAAAGAAATCGACCATGCTATGAACAGCAGTTTCGCTTTGGCCCACACCAACGGTTTCAATAATAATAGTATCAAAACCTGCAGCTTCACAAAGTATGATAGTTTCTCTGGTTTTTCTTGCTACACCGCCTAAAGTCTCTCCCGAAGCGCTTGGTCGGATAAATGCATTTTCGTCCTTAACCAATTCCTCCATTCTAGTTTTGTCGCCTAAAATACTTCCGTGTGAAAGAGAACTGCTTGGGTCAACTGCTAAAACTGCGACCTTTTTTCCTAATTGTGTCAGGTGTTTTCCAAAAGCCTCAATAAAAGTGCTTTTCCCGACACCCGGAACACCAGTAATTCCAATGCGAATTGATTTATTGGCATGAGACAAACAGCCTTGAATAACTTCGCCAGCTTTCTCAAAATGATCTGGATTAGTGCTTTCAATTAAAGTAATCGCGCGACTGAGAGAAGTTCTGTTTCCTTCTAAAATGCCATCAATTAGTTCTTGAGAAGTGGGCTGTTGCCTGCGTTTGCTTTTAATTTGATTGATAGCCGAAATATTGGTGATTTCGGGAGGTGAAATTCCAGCTTTTTCAGATATGTTGCCAGTTTGTTTATTAGAATTTGACAAAACGCACTTTTTAGAAATGTAAAAGTACAGAAAACAAAAACAGTTTCAAAAAGTTAGTTTGCCACGAATTACACGAATTCTCACTAATTTGTTATGCCAAAAAGTATTAAAAAAAAGTTTGCCACGAATTACACAAATTTCCTCGAATTATTCTTCTACTACTATAAAAAAAAATTAGTGAGAATTCGTGTAATTCGTGGCAAAAAAACTTAGAATCTTAGCGCCTTAGGAACTTAGCATCTTTAAAAATTAATATCCAGCTGTAAAGCGTACTTGATGATGTTTTGGAGTTTCTACTTCGTCAGCAATTACAACAGCTAAATCTTCTACAGATAAAATACTTCTTTGTTCGTCATTAAAAACAGGATTTTCTAAACCTAAACGGTATTTTCCGGTTCTTCCAGTTTTAGTTCCAGCATGCATTTCGAAAGCAGGGCTAAAGAATGCCCAATCCAAATCTTTTTCTTCTTTGATGATATTTAAATAATGTCTCGCGGCGTTGGCTCCAGGGTAAATCTCCTTTGGAAAATCTGGAGTGTCAACTGCTTGTAAATCTGGGGCAACATATAGACTTCCAGCTCCACCAATTGTAATAAAACGTTTAACACCCGATTTTTTAACCGCTTCCTGAATAGCTTGTGAACCTGCTAAAAAATCATCGTAAATATTAGGGTTAGTCCAACCGGGATTGTAAGCATTGACAACAGCATCGTGACCTTTCAAGATTTCTGCCAAAGCGTCAATATTAAAAATATCTGCAGCAATCCATTTAGCATTTGCTGTATCTTTTGGAGTTCTTGCAATAGCAGTGATTTCGTGTTTTCTGTCTGCTAATTCGTTTAAAATTGCTGAGCCAACAAATCCTGTAGCTCCAATAAGTGCGATTTTCATAATATATAAATTTATTTAGTAATAAAAAATGTTACAGTTTCGGGTAAAAAAATAGTTTTAAAATTGATTCGAAAAATCTTCCAATGAAATTCCCTCCAGCTGTCTGCTGACGTTTTGATTCATTTCGCTATATAAAGCTTCCAAATGCTGATTGATGTTTTTTCCAACAGGACAATCAGGATTCGGCTGATTCTTTGCAAAGCCTAACCCAATTGTTTCAAAGGTCATTTCGAATATTTGTTTTAAAGTTAGATCAGCAGCATTGACCGCTAATTTTGTACCGCCATTTTTTCCTTCTTTACTTTCTACAATATGATGAGCTTTTAAATTGGCAATTTCTTTTCGAACCAAAACAGGATTTAGATTAATACTTCCCGCAATAAACTCCGATGACAAATAATCATTGGGGAATTTATGGAGCAAAGTAAGAATGTGAATCGTTATGGCAAATTTACCTGAAATCATACTGTAATAAAATATGTTACAAATTTACATCTTTTTGTAACACAAAATACTAATTTAACTAAAAATTAATTCTTTACCTCAAATTTTAAATACTTATTTTTGTGATGATCTTACATATGAACAACTTTATACTAATATTTCTCTTTCTTTCGCTGGGTTTGGTTTTACAGCACGTAAAACAGTTTCCCACTCATATCTATAAGACGCTCAATAAAATTGTTATTTATTTCTGCCTTCCTGCCATTACTTTATATCATATTCCTAAAATAAAATGGAGCAGCGAATTGCTATTTCCGATAGGAGCGGGGTGGATTACTTATATTCTGGCTTTTATATTTTTTCATTTTTTAGGAAGAAGAAATGGCTGGTCCAATAAACTGATTGGCTGTTTGATTTTGACAGCAGGATTAAGCAACAGTTCTTTTTTAGGATACCCGATTATTGAGGCTTTGTTTGGAAAGAAAGGTTTGGAAACGGCTGTATTAGTTGATCAGCCGGGAACTTTTGTGGTGGTTTCAACACTTGGGGTTTTTACTGCTGCTTTTTATTCTAAAGGAAGCCCGAATGCCTTAGGAATTTTCAAAAAGATTATCACGTTTCCGCCATTTTTGATGTTTGTTTTGGCATGTCTAATGAATATTTTCGATTATAATTTAAATGAGAACTTTCAGTCAGTATTGCTAAAAATAGGAAGTTTAGTAACACCTTTAGCTTTGCTCTCTGTTGGTTTGCAATTGACTTTTGATCGAAAAAGCCAGCATTGGAAATTTTTACGACTTGGACTTTTCTTTAAATTGCTTTTGATTCCTTTTATAATTTTTGTGCTATATGTTTTTATTTTTAACCAACATTCTGAAGTCATAAAAATTACAATAATGGAAACCGCCATGGCGCCCATGATAACGGGTGCGATCTTAGCTTCAACTTATGGATTAAAACCAAAATTAAGCAGTATGATGATCGGTTTTGGAATTCCAATTTCCTTTGTTACGCTTGCTTTTTGGTATTTTGTTTTGAGTTTTATTTAGGAGTAAAATACTAATTATATCGACAAAGTAGAATTTTAACTTTTTTTAAGAAAATCAATGTTTTCTATATGCTTTTTTTGGTTAATTTTAGATGAACTAAAAAAATGAAATTATGTCAACATTAAGATTAGGCGATATAGCTCCGGACTTTCGAGCAGAAACCACGCAAGGACCAATTAATTTTCACGAATGGTTAGGAGATTCGTGGGGTGTTTTATTTTCACATCCAGCAGATTTTACGCCAGTTTGTACAACTGAATTGGGAACAGTGGCGAACTATGTGCCAGAATTCAAAAAAAGAAATACTAAAGTTATTGCTCTGAGTGTAGACGGTTTAGATTCACATAAAGAGTGGATTAAAGATATCAACGAAACTCAAAATACAGAAGTAAATTTCCCAATCATTGCCGATGAGGATAAGAAAGTAGCTAATTTATACGATATGCTTCATCCAAATGCAAGCGATAAATTTACAGTGCGTTCTGTTTTCGTTATCGGACCAGATAAAAAAATAAAATTAACTTTGACTTATCCAGCTTCAACTGGAAGAAATTTTGACGAATTACTTCGTGTAATTGACAGTTTACAATTGACTGCCAATTATAGCGTTGCCACTCCTGCAAACTGGAAAGATGGAGAAGATGTGGTAATCGCACCTGCAATTCCAGATAGCGATATTCCAGCTAAATTCCCAAAAGGACATACGCCAATCAAACCTTATTTGAGATTGACTCCGCAGCCGAATAAATAATAATCTGAGTCTCTAAGTTTCTGAGATGCTGAGATTATAAGTTTTTATATAAAGTAAAAAACAAAGGCGTTGAGATTTTCAATTTATGAAACTTCTCAACGCCTTTTTTAAACTCCGGATCTTAGAATCTTAGGATCTCAGAAACTTACTTAGCCGCCAACAAAGCATTCATTCTTTTCTTATCTCCTACAACCCAGAGAATATCATTTTTCTCTAATATCAAACTAGATTCTGGATTTAGAATACGGTTTCCGTTTCGTTCAATTCCTACGACCATTCCGTCTGTTTTGGCTCTGAACTGTCCGATGCTTTTTTGAATAAACTCATCTTGAGAAACTTCGAGCTGTCGTAAAACAATATCTGTTTCTTCTACTTTTGTAGGCGGTTCTGTTTCGTTTTGAGTTAAGAATTTTGTGAATTCTGCGATTTGTGCATCAGTTCCAATTACACATATTTCATCGCCTGGAAATAGACGTTCCGTTTTGGTAGGAATCGGAATGGTGACTTCTCCTCGTTTAATGTAGGCGATATTAATTCCTAATTGTTCACGAATTTTGAGTTCCTGTAAAGTCTGACCCACTAAATTTGATTCTTTTTTAATTTCGAAAAACGACATGTGTCCGTCCCAAGGCATTAAATTGGCATATCGTCTATCGATCTTTTTGTTTTCGCGATCGTTTAGGTTTTTCAAAAAGTGATTTTCGATTTTATGGTATTGCTCATTTAGTTTTTTAGGGAAAATTTGATAAGCTCCTATTGCAATAATCAGCGCTACGAAAGCTACTAAAGGAGAGAAGAAAATATTCAATAAAAACCCGACAAAGAATAGGCCGAGACTCATTCTTATCAAGATAAGCATTAAAAGTGCGCCACGATATTTGCGTTCTTCCCAAAGGGTTTCAACTTCATCAACTTTTACACGACGGAGCGAAAGTGCCCATAAAAATGGAGCAATTACAACCAGAGTCAATAAAGCAGCTAATGTATTTCCGAATCGTGTATCGGCAACCAATGGCGCTACAAATTTGGAAGACAATAATATAATGGCTGTAATAATAATGGTATGAAGAATAATTTGCGTAATCGAAGAACGAAGTACAATTTGCCAAGTACTGACAGATTTAATGGCTTGTGCATTCACACTATAACGGTTAATGTTTTTAACCCATCTTTTAGGCATTTTTGCCTCTAAAAAGAATGCAAAACGTTCAGAATATTTAATTAAGAAAGGTGTGGTAAATGTCGTGATTGCAGATACAGCCACAATAATTGGGTACAAGAAATCACTAGTAACTTTTAAGGACATTCCAAGAGTGGCAATAATAAATGAGAACTCTCCAATTTGTGCCAAACTCATTCCGGTTTGAACAGATTGTTTTAACGGCTGGCCAGAAATCAAAGCACCAATAGAAGAACTAAAAGCTTTTCCAAATATGGTCAATAAAGTAATTATGGCAACAGGAAGCGCATAATTTATCAATGTTACTGGGTTAATCAACATTCCGACAGATACAAAGAAAACGGCACCGAAAAAGTCTTTTACAGGCTGAATTAAATGTTCAATTTTTTCTGCCATTGTAGTTTCAGCAATAATAGATCCCATGATAAAAGCGCCTAATGCTGGAGAAAAACCAACATTTGAAGCAAAAATTACCATCATTAGACATAATGCTAATGAGATGATGAGTAGCATTTCATCTGTCATCAGATGTTTAGCTTTTTTGAAAATAGTTGGAATAATAAAGATTCCCCCTAAAAACCAGATAATTAAAAAGAAAATAAGTTTTAAAACAGATTGTAATAATGCTGTTCCCGAAACCTGATCGCTTACAGCAATAGTTGATAGCAAAACCAGCATCAGAATTGCCACAATATCTTCGACGATTAAAGCTCCGAAAACAATTCCAACGAATTTTTTCCCTTTTACGCCCAATTCATCAAAAGCTCTGATAATAATAGTTGTGGACGAAATGGAAAGTGTGGCTCCCAAGAAAATACTGTCCATTTTTCCCCAGCCCATCCATTGCCCGACTGCGTAACCAATTACGGTCATAAACAAGATCTGGGTTATGGCGGTGACAGACGAAGTCCCTCCAACCTTCATTAGTTTCTTAAAGCTGAATTCAAGTCCTAAACTAAAAAGTAAAAATATAACTCCGATTTCTGCCCAGACTTCGACACTTTTCATATCGGTGATAGATGGGAAGAAATCAAAATGGTTTCCAGCTAAAAATCCTGCAATAAGGTAACCTAAAACCAAAGGCTGTTTCATTTTTCTAAATAATAGAACAGCAATTCCGGCGGTCATCAGGATTAATCCTAAATCACTAATTAAAGGTTGTAAGTGGTGTGAAGTTTCCGCAGCGGCATTTAATGCAATCATATAAAAACGTGGTATTTTTTTAACGGCTGATCCAGCTTTTTATTTCAAATGAAATTCAATGGCTCCTATTAAAATAAAAGGAGTCTAACCTGGATTTGCCTCTGGATTTAATAAAAAAAAGCTATCTCGATAAAGATAGCTTTTTTTGGTAAAATATTTGGTATTTTTCTTAAATTCCTGTGTAATTACTAGGCGTTATAGCCAATAATTCTGCTCTAACGGCATCTGAAACTTCTAGAGTCGCAATAAAGTTATGAATCGCATTTTTGTCAATCGCTTCATTAGTTCTTGTTAATCCTTTTAAAGCTTCGTAAGGGTTTGGATACGCTTCGCGACGTAAAATAGTTTGAATAGCTTCAGCAACTACTGCCCAGTTTTTCTCTAAATCTTCAGCAAATTTACTTTCGTTTAAAAGCAATTTATTTAATCCTTTCAAAGTAGCTTCAAAAGCAATAACTGTATGTCCAAAAGGAACACCAACATTACGTAAAACAGTACTGTCAGTTAAGTCACGCTGTAATCTTGAGATTGGTAATTTTGCAGAAAGGTGTTCAAAAATAGCATTTGCAATTCCTAAGTTTCCTTCTGAGTTTTCAAAATCAATTGGATTTACTTTGTGCGGCATTGCAGACGAACCGATTTCTCCAGCTTTGATTTTTTGCTTGAAATAATCCATTGAAACGTACGTCCAGATATCGCGATCTAAATCGATGATAATCGTATTGATTCTTTTTAAAGCATCAAAGAAAGCTGCAAAATGATCGTAATGCTCAATTTGTGTGGTTGGGAAAGAATGTTTTAAACCAAGATCTGTTTCAACAAATTTATTTCCGAATTGTTTCCAGTCAATTTGTGGATATGCTACGTGGTGCGCATTGAAATTTCCTGTTGCTCCTCCAAATTTAGCAGCAAACGGAATGTTGAATAACAAACGCATTTGCTCTTCTAAACGTTCTACGAAAACCAAAATCTCTTTTCCTAAACGAGTAGGAGATGCAGGCTGTCCGTGTGTACGTGCCAGCATTGGAATGTCTTTCCACTCAACGCTTAATTCTTTTAATTTTGCAATTACAGCAATTAAAGTTGGCATATAAACTTGCTCAAACGCTTCTTTTGTAGAAAGCGGAATGGCAGTGTTATTAATATCTTGAGACGTTAATCCGAAGTGAATGAACTCTTTGTATTGAGATAAACCTAATTTCTCAAAAGCATCTTTAATAAAGTATTCAACCGCTTTTACGTCATGATTGGTTACTTTCTCTGTTTCTTTAATCCAAAGAGCATCTTCAGTTGAGAAGTTTTTGTAGATGTTTCTCAAGCTTTCAAATAGACTAGAATCAATACCTTGCAACTGAGGCAACGGAATTTGGCATAAAGCAATGAAGTATTCCACTTCAACCAAAACGCGGTATTTTATTAAAGCTTCTTCAGAGAAGAAAGGTGCTAAATTTTGAGTTTTATTTCTATATCTTCCGTCAATTGGTGATATAGCATTCAATTCGTTTAGAGTAGTCATTGTGATGTTGTTTTTTCGAAAGGTGCAAATATAAGGTATTGTTAAAACTTCTGAAAGCTATATTTGAGCTTAAATCATGGTTTTGAAAATTTTATCCCAAATGGTAAAGTAAAAACCGTAATTTTGAGACTCATTTTTATGATGATCGTTATGGAATTTAGTAGTCGAAATCCATTTTGTAAAGGAATTGCTGTACCAAAAAGATGGAAATATGTCTTTTTTTAAATGCCCGAATATTCCATAAGACAGATTTAAAACGAGATAAATAATGATGCTCAAATAATTAAACTTCAAAATCGTAATTAAAAACAGCCATATAAAGCCAAAACCCAAAGTTTCTATCGGATGAAGAACATATAAACTATAAACATTAGTTTCTACATGCGTGTGATGCAATTTATGAATTGGGTAAAGCCATTTTAAATGATGAACCAGAAAATGAAAAATGAACATGAAAAGATCCATCAGAAGAATCAATAAAAGAGTATCGAAAATGATAAGTTTAATAGAGGCTGAAAAATCTACTTTCATAATTCCGTAGCGATACAATTCAAAACCGATTAAAGTGATGAATGTGTTGCAAAGCAGCGTAGAAAGCACCCATTTTCGATCTTTATTCTTTAAAAAAGTGTTTTCGGGTTCTAGCATCTTTCCAATTAAAACCGATAAAACAACCAGCGCAGAGTTTTCAATTAAAAAGAAAACAAAGAGGCAGAATAGATTAAACGGAAATAATTGCTGTAACCAACTTTCAAAAATCATGTTGTTTTTTCTAAATTCAATAATTTCTCCCTTAAATCGGCAACTCCTTCAGAAGCAAATTTGGCAATGGTTTCAACTTTATTTTTAAGATTCGGAATCGAAATAGGTTTCGGATCAATATAAAAAACAGGAGTTGTGCTTGGCGTATAAGAAATTAATCCAGCGGCAGGATAAACTTGCAGAGAAGTCCCGATTACAGCAAAATAATCTGCGGTTTCTGTAATATCAATAGCTTCTTCGAGTGCAGGAACTTCTTCACCAAACCAAACAATGTGCGGGCGCAATTGATGTCCGTTCGCATCCAAATCTCCAGTTTGCAAATCTTCAGTCCAATCTAAAATCAGGTTTTTATTTTGAGTGCTTCGCACTTTTAGCAGTTCGCCATGCAAGTGCAAAACATTTGTGCTTCCTGCGCGTTCATGAAGATCGTCAACATTTTGAGTGATAATCTGTACGTCAAAGTCTTTTTCCAATTCAGCCAAAATGATATGACCCAAATTCGGATTTACTTCTTTTAACTGTTGGCGTCTTTTATTGTAGAAATCTAGAACCAACTCTTGATTTTTATACCAACCTTCTGGAGTGGCAACTTCCATCACATCATGTCCTTCCCATAAACCATCACTGTCGCGAAAAGTTTTAATGCCGCTTTCAGCGCTAATTCCTGCTCCTGTTAAAACAACCAGTTTCTTTTTCATTCGTAGTTATATTAAAAGATAAAAATAGTGATTTCTTTATTCAAATGTTTAGTAAATAGCGAGGAGAAACTATACTTTTTGGGATAAAAGAATGGGGGTTTATACGCTTTGTCTCTCTTTCTGAATTATTTAATTTTAATGTTCTATTTGAAAAAAGCGTTTCTAAATGATTTTAATTCAATTTACAGGGCTTTCTGGTTCAGGAAAAACGACTTTGGCAGAAAATGTCAGGCATCTGCTGCTTCAGAATAATTACGAAGCTGAAATCGTAGATGGCGATGTTTATCGGCAGACAATCTGTAAAGATTTGGGATTTTCTAAAGAAGACCGATGCGAAAATGTACGACGTCTTTTTAAGGTTGGCCGAAGTTTAATCGAGGAAAATAAAATCGTTTTGATGTCGGTTATAAATCCGTATGAAAATGTTAGAAGTGAATTAAGAGCTTTTGAATTTGTAAAAACAGTATTTCTGGATTGTTCGATTAGCAATTTGATTGAAAGAGATCCAAAAGGATTGTACAAAAGGGCTTTATTACCAGATCATGATCAAAATAAAATTAGAAGTTTTACAGGAATAAGTGATGTTTATGAAACTCCAGAAAAAGCAGATTTGGTCTTAAAAACAGATACAGAAACGGTTTCGGTTTCTACCGATAAACTCTACAATTTTATAATTAGTAATTTAAAAAATTAAGGTTTATGAATCCTTCTTCGTGCCAGCTTCCTGTTTCTTTTTCGATAGAAAAATTACAAAATGATTTATTGACTTGTGAAACCAATTTATGGACGCCGCATTTTAATACGAATCGTTACGAAGGAAAATGGACAAGTGTTTCTTTGCGGTCGCAATCTGGTTTGGAAACCGACATACTTTCTTTTGCAGATAAAGAATATAAAAATACGCCTTTATTGGATAGCTGTCCGTATTTTAAAGAAATAATGGATTGGTTTGAATGCGAAAAAGAAGCGGTGAGATTACTAAGGCTCGGTCCTAATAGTGAGATAAAAGAGCATGTTGACAATGATACGTCGTACGAAGACGGTTTTTTTAGAATTCATGTTCCTATTGTAACCAATTCTGAAGTTTATTTTTATGTAGACAAAAAACTAGTTCCAATGAAAATGGGGGAGTGCTGGTATGCCAATTTTCAATTGCCACACAGTGTTCAGAATAAGAGTTCAGAACCTAGAATTCATTTGACTTTGGATTGCATAAGAAATGATTGGTCTGATGAATTGTTTTCTAAAATAGGTTTTGATGTGAATTTCGTATATAAGAAACAATATTCAGATGAGGTAAAGCAGCAGATTATTGCAGAGCTTTCTAGAAATCCATCTGAAACCAATGCTAAGATTATTGCCGAACTTCAATCACAAATGAACCCATAAAAATGGAAAGTATACAGCATCTTATCTCAAATTGGATTCCGATTAAATTGATTGAAAAAGAAAATGAAGTCTATTTTGAATGGATTTATTTTTCCGACATTCCTTTTGCAGATCCTTTTTTTGAAGAAACAATTGCGAAATGTAGAAGCCACAACTATAATTCAAAACTGTTTAAATTAATAAGTACAGCAGAAAATCTAATTGAATGGTCTAACGAACTCGAATTTGTACCATTAAAAGGATTTGTTTTTCATATATCAAGATGTGGCTCTACTATGTTAAGTCAGTGCTTAGCGACTTCGTCTGAAAACATTGTGGTGTCTGAAGCTCCAATTGTCGATCAGATTTTAAGAAGCGACGCTTTTGACGCCGATACCAAATCGGTTTTGCTTAAATCGGTTATCAGATTGCTTGGACAGAAACGATCTCCTGAACAAAAAAATCTTATTATAAAACTAGACGCATGGAGCATTTTTGAGGCTTCTTATTTGCGATCGGTTTTCCCTAAAATTCCTTTTGCATTACTGTATCGAAATCCAGGAGAAGTTTTAAGGTCGCACCAAAAGATGGCGGGTATGCATATGATTCCAAATTTAATTCCGTCGAGTGTTTTGTTTTTGGAATTACTTCTAAAGAAGTTCAAGAGGTGAGTTTTCAGCAGTATCAAGCTTTGGTTTTAGAAAAATATTTTCAAGGTTTTCTCCATTTTTATGAAAAAGACAGCAATGTGATACTGCTAAATTATAATGATGGAATGAAAAATGTCGTAGAAAGATTTATAGCTTTCATAAATGTCAAATTTTCCGAAATTGAATTAAATGGCATGTTGGAACGACTTAAAAAACATTCTAAAAATGAAAATACTGTTTTTATTGGAGATTCTTACAAAGACGATATTTTGTCTATTAATTTGAATGAAGTTAATCTGCTTCACGAAAAGCTGAATGCCAATTTCATTGAAGATTTGGCACGTTGAAAATTTGGACGAAGCTTCTTTTTCTTTTATTTATGTATTTTTGCGCCAAACTTAAATAAAAATGATTGATTTAGATTATCTCGCATTCTTAGAAAACATATTAACTGAAAATAGAAAAGCTAATTTTTTAAAAGTACTAGAAAATAGAACAAAACATTTTACAGTTGCAGTAGAAGATGTTTATCAGATGCATAATACAAGTGCGGTAATGCGAAGCTGTGAAGTTTTTGGAATTCAGGAATTAAATGTAATTGAACAGCGCTTTGGAAAAAGAATCGATAAAGAAATTGCTTTAGGTGCGCAAAAATGGGTTGACATTAACCGGTTTGATTCGGTTTCAGGATGTCTTTCAGATTTAAGAAGCAAAGGATACCAGATTATTGCCACAACTCCACATGAAAAAGACTGTATGCTTGAAGATTTTGATATCTCAAAACCAAGCGCTTTATTCTTTGGAACAGAAAAAGAAGGATTATCAAAAGAAATTATGGATAACGCCGATGGTTTCTTAAAAATACCAATGGTAGGTTTTACAGAAAGTTTGAATATTTCTGTATCGGCTGCGATTATTATTCAAAGCTTGACCAATAGACTTAGAAGATCTGATATTAATTGGAAATTAACTGATGAAGAAATTTTAGCAAAACGTTTGGATTGGGCCAAAAATTCGATACGCGATATAAAACGAATTGAAGAGCGTTATTATCAAGATAATCCTAGATAAGTCGCAGTCAGTCTCAGTCACAGTTCGAAGTATAAACTAGAAATTTAGATAAATAAATAAAAAGAAAAGACCGATAGTTTAAACTATCGGTCTTTTTTATGGGATTTAAAGTATCAGTCTGTAAACTAAGACTGCGACTGAATACTAAAAAAATATTTAGTTAATCAAAACCCAAGTTCCAGCAGCGATTAAAGCCTCAGCTTTTTTGTACTTCATTGTTTCTGTTTTACCAGTTGCCACTTCCTGAACTGTTACAGTATCATTTCGGTTGATTTTTGGCATATCTCTAACGATAGTTTCAGTAACCTGACGCTGTTGTGTTTCTCCAGCTTCACGGTTTAAGCTTTCGCTGTTTGGAATTTCGTCTTTGCTTAGCTGTAAGTTTTCTTTTGGACGAGCTACCTCTCTTGCTTCGTGAATTTCAGGAGCGTTTTGAGCAGGTAAGTCACCTTTAAATAAGAATGAAATTACTTCTTTATTAACGTTATCCAACATTCCTCTAAACAAGTTGAAAGCTTCTAATTTGTAGATAAGCAATGGATCTTTTTGCTCGTGAACCGCCAATTGAACAGATTGTTTCAATTCGTCCATTTTGCGTAAGTGTTTTTTCCAAGCCTCATCAACAATAGAAAGTGTGATGTTTTTCTCAAAATCAGCAATCAATTGAGCTCCTTCGCTGTCATAAGCTTTTTTCAAGTCTGTTACCACATTCAAAGTTTTGATTCCGTCTGTAAATGGAACTACAATTCTTTCGAAATGATTGTTTGGCTCTTCATAAACTCCTTTAATGATTGGGAAAGCTTCTCTTGCGCTTCTTTCAGTTTTTTCTGTATAGAATGCTAAGGCTTCTTTGTAAACTTTTCCAGTAACTTCAATATCATTTAATTTTGCAAATTCAGCTTCTGAAATCGGAGATGTAATTCCGAAATAACGAATTAAATCAAATTCAAATCCTTTGAAGTCATTCGCCACTTTATTGTTGCTTACGATTAATTCGCAAGTGTCATAAAGCATATTCGCGATATCCAGTTTCAAACGCTCACCAAACAATGCGTGACGACGACGTTTGTAAACTACTTCACGTTGAGAGTTCATTACGTCATCATATTCTAATAAACGTTTACGAACTCCAAAGTTGTTTTCTTCTACTTTTTTCTGAGCACGTTCGATAGATTTAGTCATCATGGAATGCTGAATAACTTCACCCTCTTTTAATCCCATTCTGTCCATTACTTTCGCAACTCTTTCAGAACCGAATAAACGCATTAAGTTATCTTCAAGAGAGACATAAAATTGAGAACTTCCTGGATCTCCTTGACGGCCAGAACGACCGCGCAACTGTCTGTCTACACGACGAGAATCGTGACGCTCTGTACCAACGATTGCTAAACCTCCCGCAGCTTTTACTTCTGGAGATAATTTAATATCAGTACCACGACCGGCCATGTTTGTTGCAATTGTTACAACCCCAGCTTTACCAGCTTCTTCAACGATTTGTGCCTCTTGCTTGTGCATTTTAGCGTTCAATACGTTGTGTTGGATTCCTCTCATTTTAAGCATACGGCTTAATAACTCCGAAATCTCTACAGAAGTTGTTCCAATCAATACTGGTCTTCCTGCTTTTGATAATTCAGTAACATCCTCAATTACAGCGTTGAATTTTTCGCGTGTAGTTTTGTAAATGTAATCTTCTTTATCTTGTCTTGCAATCGGACGGTTTGTCGGAATTTCAACAACATCCAATTTATAGATTTGCCATAACTCACCAGCTTCTGTAACAGCAGTACCAGTCATACCTGCTAATTTGCTGTACATTCTGAAATAGTTCTGTAATGTAACTGTTGCAAAAGTTTGAGTTGCAGCTTCGATTTTTACGTTTTCTTTTGCTTCGATCGCTTGGTGAAGACCGTCTGAATAACGACGTCCGTCCATGATACGACCTGTCTGCTCATCGACAATCATAATTTTATTGTCCATGATAACGTACTCTACATCTTTTTCGAATAAAGCATATGCTTTTAAAAGCTGAGTAAGAGTATGGATACGTTCGCTTTTTACACCAAAATCTTGGAATAATCTTTCTTTGGCTTCAGCTTCCGCGTCTTTATCTAATTTTTGTTTTTCAATAGCAGCGATTTCTGTTCCGATATCTGGTAAAACGAAGAAATCCGCATCAGTATCTCCAGAAAGGTATTTGATACCGTTGTCTGTCAATTCAACTTGATTGTTTTTTTCTTCAATCACAAAATACAAAGCTTCGTCAACTTTGTGCATTTCACGATTGTTATCTTGCATATATTGATTTTCAGTTTTTTGAAGCAATTGTTTAATTCCTTCTTCACTTAAAAATTTAATTAATGCCTTATTTTTAGGTAAACTTCTGTAAGCTCTCAATAATTGAAAACCTCCATCTTTTGTATTACCTTCTTTGATTAATTTTTTAGCTTCAGCTAAGAAACCATTTGCTAACTGACGTTGTTGTGCAACTAAGTTTTCGATTTTTGGTTTCAATTCGTTGAATTCATGGCGATCTCCTTGAGGAACCGGTCCAGAAATGATAAGAGGTGTTCTAGCATCATCAATTAATACAGAGTCAACCTCGTCGACAATGGCAAAATTGTGTTTTCTCTGCACTAAATCGCTAGGCGAGTGCGCCATGTTATCTCTTAGGTAGTCAAAACCAAATTCGTTGTTGGTTCCGTAAGTAATATCCGCATCGTAAGCTTTTTTTCTAGCTTCTGTACTTGGTTGGTGATTGTCGATACAGTCAACAGATAAACCGTGGAACTCGAATAAAGGAGCTTTCCATGTGCTATCACGTTTCGCTAAGTAGTCGTTCACCGTTACTAAATGAACTCCGTTTCCTGTCAAAGCATTTAAGTAAAGTGGAAGAGTAGCTACCAAAGTTTTACCTTCTCCCGTTTGCATTTCGGCAACTTTACCTTCGTGCAATACCATACCGCCAATTAACTGAACATCGTAGTGAATCATGTCCCAAGTGATGTCTTTTCCGGCAGCATTCCATTTGTTAGCCCAAATAGCTTTATCACCATCAATAGTGATATATGATTTTGTTGCTGAAAACTCGCGATCTTTTGGAGTTGCTGTAACTTCAATGTGTGAGTTTTCTTTAAAACGGCGAGCCGTTTCTTTTACAACAGAAAAAGCTTCTGGAAGAATTTCCATTAAAGTTTTTTCTGAGATTTCATAAGCTTCTTTTTCAAGAGCATCTATTGCATCATAAATGTCTTCTCTTTTATCGATGTCTTCGATGTTTTCTACTTCGGCTTTCAGCGAAGCAATTTTAGCATCTTTTTCAGCTCTAGCTTCTTTGATTCTATCTTTAAAATAAACGGTTCTTCCTCTTAATTCGTCGTTTGTAAGACTCATTAATGGAGCTTCGAATGTTTTAATTTTATTTAAGTAAGGTTGTAAAGCTTTGACATCTTTCTGCGACTTATCGCCGACAAAGACTTTAATAATACTGTTTATGAAACTCATGATTTATTGTATTTCTTTTATTATATAATATGTATTTGAACCAAAAAAAAAGTCTCTATGATGAGACTTTTTCCTTTGGTTTATTTTTTAATATTCATCCTCATTCCAAAGATAATCTTCGTCTGTTGGATAATCAGGCCAAATTTCTTCCATTGATTCATATATCTCACCTTCATCTTCGATTGACTGAAGGTTTTCTACTACCTCTAATGGAGCACCAGCTCTAATGGCGTAGTCAATAAGTTCATCTTTGTTAGCAGGCCATGGCGCATCACTTAAATAAGATGCTAATTCTAATGTCCAATACATCTGTTATCTGTTTAGTTTGTGCAAAAATAAATTTTTTACTGAAAAAGACAAGTAAATTTTGATTTATTTTAATAAAATTTAAGAACGTCAATTGCTAAATTCCAATTTTTAAATTCCAAACCCCAAAAAAGGCAGTTATAGCGCCTAGTTTCGGAATTTTACTATGTAATTTAAATTCCTGGATTTTTACTTTTTCCTTGGAATTTGGGATTTCAAAAATTTGGAATTTCCAGAAAATTTATTTTCTGGGTATCCATTTCACTTCCTCCGCTTTTAAGTCTGAGGACAACTTTCGTGCCAAGACAAAAAGGTAGTCAGAAAGTCGGTTTAGGTACTGTATTGCTATTTCCGGAACGTGTTCATTATGACTTAAATGCACTGCTAAACGTTCTGCACGACGGCAAATACAGCGTGCTATATGACAATGTGACACGGTAGGGTGCCCGCCAGGCAAAACAAAATGAGTCATTGGAGGAAGACTCTCGTCCATTTTATCTATTTCGTTTTCGAGTAATTCAATATCTGATTCAATTATTCCGAGATTTTCCAGGCGAAGTTTTCCGTTTTTTAAAACTTCTTTCTCTTGTGGAGTTGCCAAAATGGCACCAACCGTAAAAAGGCGATCTTGGATTTCGATTAAAATGGTTTTGTAATGCGAATCCATTTCCTGATCGCGAATTAATCCAATATAAGAATTCAGCTCATCAACAGTTCCATAACTGTCAATTCTGATGTGATCTTTTGGTACGCGAGTTCCTCCAAAAAGAGCCGTTGTGCCTTTATCGCCTGTTTTGGTATATACTTTCATTTTTTTAAGATGCTAAGGTTCTGAGGTGCTGAGATGCTAAGTTTTTCTGTTGCGATTAGGCAATTAACCAATTAAACGGTTAAACAGATTTTTTCGTGTCGCTTTCAATTAAACCATCTCGTAAACGGATAATTCTGTGAGCATACGCAGCAATATCTTCTTCGTGAGTTACTAGGATTACAGTATTTCCTTGTGCATGAATATCTCCAAAAAGCTTCATAATTTCAACAGAAGTTTTACTGTCTAAGTTTCCGGTTGGTTCATCGGCCAGAATTATAGAAGGCTTATTGACCAAAGCGCGGGCAACAGCAACACGCTGGCGCTGTCCTCCAGAAAGCTGATTGGGCTGGTGATCCATTCTGTCGGCAAGATTAACCTGTTTTAAAACTTCAGTTGCGCGGGCCATTCTTTCAGATTTTCCGTAACCGGCATAAATCATTGGCAAGGCAACATTATCTAAGGCAGTTGTTCTTGGTAAAAGATTGAAGGTCTGAAAAACGAAACCAATTTCTTTGTTTCTAATTTCGGCCAATTCATCATCTTTCATTTTGCTGACATCTTTTCCATTTAAAATATAACGACCCGAAGTTGGCGTATCTAAACAGCCCAATAAATTCATTAATGTAGATTTTCCTGATCCAGAAGGTCCCATTAAAGCAACATATTCGCCTTTTTGTATTTCTAGATCTATTCCCTTTAAAACATAAACTATCTCATTTCCTAAAGTAAAATTTCGTTTGATGTCGGTTATTTTAATTAATGGTTCAGCCATTTTAGTTTACAATTTTGGATTTAAAAGTACAAAACACTTTTGAATAAGTAGTTGATAATTGGTTTTTGTTACAAATCGTTTTGGCGTACAAGAAAACTGGGATAATTATTAAATAGATTTTTTTAAACAAAAAAGGTTATATAATTCAGATTTAATTTTGCGTAATTCTCATTATTTGTGATGATTTATAGTTTTAAAATGTTTTTTATTTTAAAAATGTGATAATAATGTAATTTATTAGAATTGGTATTAAGTAAATTTGAATATATCAATTAATTAATAACTAAGATTATGAAAAACATAAAAATAACTACAGGAATTGCAGTATTAGTATTAGCATTAACATCATGTAAAGATGAAAAACAAGAAAGAGCTCAGAAAACAGTAGAAAGTTATGTAGTGTATGTTGACTCTGTTAAAAATGTTGCTGCCGCTGATTTGAAAGACAATTGGAAAAGCGTAGAAGCTGAATACGATAGAAGAACTCAAGAAGCTCAAGCCGCTTTAGCAGATATTAAAGACAATGCTGCTGCGACTGAAAAAGTAAATGCAAGTAAAATTAAATACGAAGAATTTAAAAAAGAATTGACCGCCCAATTTGCCCCTCCAGCTCCTAGTCCGAAACAGCAGTTAAGAGATGCTTTGTTTGGCGCAGGAAAAATTGGTGACGATATGAATTTTAGTTGGGTTAATGCCCAAAATATTCATAGTGTTTATCAGCAGTTTGTTCATACTGTAGAAAATAATAAAGATAAATATTCTAGAGAAGACTGGGATGAAATCAAATTAATGTATGAAGCGCTTGATAGCCGTAAAAATACAGTTGAGAAAGAAGGTTTGTCAGCCGAGGATAACAGAAAAATTGCTGGTTTGAAAATTAAGTTTGCACCAATGTATACTGTAAACAGAATGGGAGCTAAATCTGAAGAAAACAAAGAAGCAAAAAAATAGATTTGTAAATTTTGAATTAGAAAATGAAAAAGACGATCAGAAATGATCGTCTTTTTTTATGTTCGTATTATAAAATGCTCTTTCGGCTGTTCCCTTCGAAAGAACACAAAACCCCATTGAAAAGTGTCAATTGTGACTTTTACCTGAGGATGATTTTTAATCATTTCCCAAGCTTCTTCCATGTCTTCTGACCAATGGATATCATCGAAAATCCAAACAGAATCATTGTTGATTGTTGGCGATAAAAGTTCAAAATATTCTAAAGTTGCTTTTTTTGAATGATTTCCGTCGAAATATATCAGATTGTAATTTGTTGCTTGAATGTTCTCAGAAATCAAAAAAGATTCAAACTCAGAAATTACATTTTCAACATTATGGCAATCAAATTCAGTTAATTGATTCTGAGCAACATTTGCGGTGTTTGGACAGCCTTCAATCGTAATCACTTTCGCTTTTGGATTTCCTAAAGCCAAAGCCGCAGTTGCTAAACCTAAAGATGTTCCTATTTCTAGGATTTTTTCTGGTTTAAAGTAATTGGTAACTCGAAACAATAATTCGGCACGTTTTGGTGAAATTCCAGCTGTTTGCGCAATTTTAGAAATCTGTCTTCTATTGGATTTGAAAACTCTCGAACCCGCTCCAAAATCGGTCACTTCAATAAAGTTTTTATTCTCTAAAAGTGTTTTTCTATACTTTTTAAGAGTGGCATATTCTGGCTTAGATTTCTTGTCATAAAAACATTTTGTCAGCAGACTAAAAACAAATGGAGAATGAACCGCGTGTTCGTTTTTAGAATACCAAAGAAATTTTAAATAAGATTGTATTTGAAACAGCATTTAGAGATCTAAAATGAAATATTAATTTACTTTAATCAATTTCACATCAAAAATAAGAACTGATCCGGCTGGTATTCCAGGACGTGGATAACTCCCATATGCTAAATGAGAAGGGATAAGCAGAACTCCGCTTCCGCCTTCTTTAAAATACGGAATTCCTTCTGTCCAGCCTTTAATTACTTCAAAAAGTGGAAATGTAATGCCGCTCGAATTACTTTGGTCAAAAATATTTCCATTGGTGAAATAGCCTTTGTATGCCACAGTTACTTTTGAAGAAGCAGTTGGCTGCAAGCCCGTGCCAGGTTCGTTAATGATATAATATAAACCAGACTCACTTTTGGTTGCAGTTAAATTATTTTTGGTTAAATAATCTTTGATTTCTTTGTCGTTTTCTTGAGTATAATCTTTTGGAGGAGTTGCAGGTGTATCTTTCTCAGAGTTTGCACAAGAAATGAATAATGTTAAAGTAAATAGGGCGGCTAATAATTTTTTCATTTTATGATATTCTTTTTAAAAATTAAAATATAGGTAAATAGTTTTTAGTTTGGTAAAACATGAAACATGAAACATGAAACATGAAACAAAAATTAATTATCCTTCCAGTTTAGCAGAAAGTTCAAACCAGCGTTCTTCTTTCGCATCTATTTTATTGATTATATTTTGAAGTTCATTGGCTTTTTTCTCGATATCAGCATCAGCAACTTTTCCGTCAGAGAATAACTGTTCTATTTTGGCTTTTTCGATTTCTAAGTCTTTAATCTCTCGTTCGATTTTCTGATATTCTTTTTGTTCGTTAAAAGTCAGATTTCCAGATGTATTGTTTTGTTTCCAGTCTTTTTTCTCTGTTTTTGTCTCTTCTTTTGCAACAGATACATCGGCGCTGTCTTCATAAGCACGGAAATCAGAATAATTTCCTGGGAAATTTTCGATAATTCCATTTCCTCTAAAAACAAATAAATGATCTACAATTTTGTCCATAAAGTAACGGTCGTGAGAAACCACTAATAAACATCCAGGATAATCTAAAAGGAAGCTTTCCAAAACATTAAGCGTTACAATATCCAAATCGTTTGTTGGCTCATCTAGAATCAAAAAGTTTGGATTCTGAATCAAAACGGTACACAAATACAAACGTTTTAATTCGCCACCGCTCAATTTTTCGACATAATCGTATTGTTTTTTCGCATCAAAAAGAAAACGCTCTAAAAGCTGGGAAGCCGAAATAATCTTTCCTTTTGCCAGCGGAATATATTCTCCGTATTCTTTAATAACGTCGATAACGCGCTGACCTGGTTTTGGATTAATTCCAGATTGCGTATAATAACCCACTTTTATCGTGTCACCTTTTACAACGCGCCCGCTGTCTGGCGGAATTGTTCCTGTGAGCAGATTTAAGAAAGTAGATTTCCCAGTTCCGTTTTTACCGATAATTCCGATTCTTTCGCCACGCTGAAAATCAAAACTAAAATTGTCCAGAATAACTCTGTCTTTGAATTTTTTAGAAAGTTTATGAAGCTCGATAATTTTGCTTCCCATTCTTTCCATATTAATTTCAAGCTCAACTTTGTTTTCTTTTCGTCGACTTTGTGCTTTTTCTTTAATAATGTAAAAGTCATCCTGACGCGATTTAGATTTGGTAGTTCTCGCTTTCGGCTGGCGGCGCATCCATTCTAATTCTTTTACAAAAAGGTTTTTCGCTTTGTCAATACTGGCATTTTCAGAAGTGATTCTCTCTTCTTTTTTCTGAAGATAGTAAGAGTAATTTCCTCTGTATTGATATAACTTTCCGTTGTCTAATTCGATAATTTCATTACAAACACGTTCCAAAAAGAAACGGTCGTGCGTTACCATAAATAGCGTAATATTTTCTTTGGCAAAATAACTTTCAAGCCATTCGATCATTTCAAGATCTAAGTGGTTGGTTGGCTCATCTAGAATCAATAAATCTGGGCGATTGATTAGAATTATAGCCAATGAAAGACGTTTTTTTTGTCCTCCAGAAAGATTTTTTACTTTAAGTTTAAAATCTTCCAGTTTTAATTTAAATAAAATCTGTTTGTATTGTGTTTCAAAATCCCATGCATTGTGCTGATCCATCGCGTCAAAAGCTTTTTGGTAAGCTTCTTCGTCTGAAGGATTTTCTAAAGCTTTTTCATAAGCCTCGATAACTTTCAAAGTTTCATTGTCTGAGGCGAAAATACTTTCTTCAATCGTAAGTTCATCCTGAAGATTATTGTCTTGCGAAAGAAAGGCCATTCTGATTCCTTTTCTTAAAACAACTTGTCCTGTATCTGGTTCTTCAACTCCGTTAATGATGTTCATCATAGTGGTTTTTCCAGAACCATTTTTTGCAATAAAAGCGATTTTTTGGTCTTTGTTGATTCCAAAAGAAATGTTGTCAAAAAGGACTCTTTCTCCAAATGACTTTGAAATATTTTCTACAGATAAGTAATTCACTTTTGTAATTATAAGTTATAAATTATGAGTTATGAATGTTTCTAAATCACAACTTTCTGCAAAAGTAAACTATTATCTTGCATTTGCGAATTATTTATGGAGATACGAACCCAATGCAGAACTTAAATCTAAATAATGAATTTGCTGCGGATTGTTTAACACAGGTTTGCGAACCAAAGATTCATTCGTAATAAAATAATGCAATCCGTCTTTTGTTGCAATTCCTTCTACTTGATGAAAAGGAAGTTTTAAATCGATGCGTCTTTTGTTTCCAGACAAAAAATCCTGATTTTTAAAATCGTAAAGCAGATACAAAAATGGTTTTCCAACTTTGGTATAGCCGCACAAAGTAATGAGTTTTTTATCTTCCAAATAAGTACCGCCAGTAACCAAACCTTTGGTATCGAGTGTTGCCTTAAATCTTGCAATTTGTGTTCCTTCTTGTTTCGACAAAACATAAATATTGGTTTTGGACGATTTCCATTGTTTGGCAAATAGGTAAATACTGTCTTTAGAAACAATAAAAGCTTCGCAGTCAAAATCGGTTTTGTTAGGTTTTGAAGGAGAAAAATCAGTTTGATCAGAATAGGCAAACGAAATAGTTTCAATATTAGGATTGCCTTCCATAAAAGATTTTTTTTCGATTTTAAGAATTTTCAAATCCGATCGATTTCCGGCATAATTATTTCCAAAATCTCCTATATAGATGTGTGCACTGTCTTGCGAGATTTCTTCCCAATCGTGATTTACTGCCTGTTCCAAAACGATTTTCTTTTTAATTTTTCCTAAAGAATCTAATCCGTAAATTGTTTTGTCGTGATCATCATTATGTGTCCAAAGCAGATTTTCGAAGGCAATTAACCCAGAAGTTTCTTTTAACGAATCGCTTAACTGAAAAGAATACTCAGGCTTTGTTTTCAGATTTTTATAGCTGCAGCTTCCGTTGTTTAGTCCAGATGCAGCATTGTAATTTTCTGCCTGTGGATCTGTACAGCCAGGAATTTGAGAATAAACTGAAGCGGTGATGGTCAGGAAGAAAAATAGAATTTTTAGCATGAGTGCAATGTTAAGTCTGCATAAGATAAAAGTAAAGTTTTAAATAATAGAATGAAATAAGTATTCAAAAAATATAATTTAAGTGTTATTTTGCATTCACTTTAAGTGCAAAAGTCTTTTTTATTCTTTTGGATAAAACGAAGCCCCGCAATGAAAATTTTACAAAAATTATCACATTACCGAATTTCACGTTATTATAAACTTTTGTTTGTAGTAGTTGATATTGTATTATTAAATCTTGCGACTATTCTTTCTGCATTGGCTAGATTTGGCAATTTAGACAAACTTTTATCTAAAGACGAAAGAACCATTTCGCTTTTGGCTGTTTTAATATGGGTTGCTTTACTGCTCCAAAAAGATTCCAATCGAAGCGTGAGGGTAGAACCAATCGAATCGATCTTATGGAGAACAATCAAAAAGATTTCTATTCACGCGGCTTTAGTGTCGATATTTGTCGTTTACTTAAAATACGTTGATATTTCAAGACTTCGATTGGTTTATTTTTATCTGATATTTTTTGGACTGCTCATGATTTCGCGATATTGTTCAATGAAGCTTTTAAAGTACGTTCGAGCACAAGGATATAATTTTAAAACTTTTATAATTGTTGGAGCAAATGAATCTGGAGAAAAAATTCGTAAAGTGCTTGCAAAGGATTTAACTTTCGGATATCGTTTTTTGGGTTTTTTTGATGAAACAAATAATAATCAGGTAGTTGATTCCGATTTGATTGTTGGGAGATTCGATGACGTTGAAAAGTTTGTTATCGATAAAAAAATTGACGAAATGTATGTGGCGCTGCATATTGACAATATCGAAATCATTAATGAATTGACCAGAATTTGCGAGCAAAATATGATTCGTATCAAATTCATTCCCGATTTTCAGCTTTATACAAAAGCAAGCAAAGTAGAAGTTGCTTTTTATGAAAATACGCCAGTTTTAATGTTTCGTCCTGAGCCTTTAGAATTTGCTTCAAACAGACTTTTAAAAAAAGCTTTTGATGTTTGTTTTTCGAGTCTAGTCATTTTACTCGTATTTCCGTGGCTGTTCCCGATTATTATGCTCATTATAAAACTGGAGTCGCCTGGCCCTGTCTTTTTTAAGCAGGAAAGATCAGGAAGAGACAACAGGTCGTTTATGTGCATAAAATTTAGAAGTATGTATGTAAATGGTATGGCTCATAAAAAACAAGCTGAAAAAGGAGACAGCCGAATTACCAAATTTGGTGCTTTTATCCGAAAAACGAGTATAGACGAACTGCCACAATTTTTTAATGTCTTTCTTGGCGATATGTCTGTCGTAGGTCCAAGACCACATATGGTTAATCTCGCTAAAGAGTACAGTGATCTTATTAATAATTATTTGGTGCGTCAATATGCCAAACCTGGAATTACGGGCTGGGCGCAGGTAAATGGCTTTAGAGGAGAAACAAAAGTCTTAAGCGATATGGAGAACAGAGTGGAATATGATATTTGGTATATCGAAAACTGGAGTTTTCTGCTTGACATTAAAATTATTGTAAAGACTATTATCAATATTTTTAAAGGAGAAGAAAACGCCTATTAGGTTTTTAGAACTTAAAAAATTGATTATTCTTAATAACTTCTTTTAAAGGCTCAATATTTTTAATTTTTATTTTATCGTCAAAAGCTGCAATATGCTTTTTATGATGAACATCGGTTCCGCAAAAATTATACATTCCTTTTGCTAAAAGATCGTCGGCAGTTTTAGCAATCTGCGATCCATAATATTCTACTGTAGAAAGAAGATTCAGCTGAAAAACACAGCCCGCATTTTTCAATTTTTCATATTCCGAAAACCTGTTGTGGTAAAAAACATATCGTTCAGGATGTGCCAAAACGGGAATGTAACCTGCAACTTGTATCTCAAAAATGGTTTTGTAAATATTTAGCGGAGCATTTAAATATGACATTTCCACCAAAACATAATTGTCTTTTAAAGTCAGAAGTTTTTCTTCTTTAAAATGATTTTCAAACCAGCTGTCAATAAAATATTCGGCTGCAGCCTGAACGGGCATTTTAATTTTGTTTTCTTCTAATGTTTTTTGGGTTTCTTTGAGTTTAGACTGAATAATTTCAGGAGAATTATTCCAAACATAATGATTGATATGCGGCGTTGTTACCATTTGAGAAACTCCAAGTTTTTGTAAAGCCGAAACCAATTCAATTGATTTTGTCATGTTTTTTGCTCCGTCATCAATTCCAGGCAAGATATGAGAATGGATATCTACAAAACTGCCGTCAAACAGTTCTTTTAATGCGGGTTTCGATTTGAGGAATGAAAGCATGAAACAAAAATGTATAAATCAGTTTTATAACGCGCAAAATTAGTCGAGAATTTGTAACAAGACATTTTAGAATTATGTTATATTTGATTTTTAGTAAAAAAGTAAAAAATTATGAAAATAAAAGAGAATTTGTTTAATAAGCGTATTATTTCCATTGATGCTTTGCGTGGAATTACCATTTTTGTAATGATTTTTGTAAACGAATTGGCGAGTATTCAAAATGTGCCTCAATGGATGAAGCACATGCCCGCAGACGCTGATGCAATGACTTTTGTTGATTTAGTTTTTCCTGCTTTTTTATTTATCGTCGGAATGTCTATTCCGTTTGCTTTTAATGCCCGACTCATAAAAGGAGACAGTCCAAAAACAATCTGGACACACACTTTAAAAAGAGCCATTGCACTTATTATAATTGGTGTTTTTATGGTCAATGCGGAATATGGATATGATGCCGCTAAAATGATAATTACGCCTGCATTTTGGGGACTTTTGGCTTATTCAATGCCAATTCCGATTTGGAATAAATATCCAAAAGATTTTCCTCTTTGGCTAAAAAACGTATTGCAATACGGAGGAATTTTGGTTCTCATAGCACTCTACTTTATATATGTGCAAGATACTGGAGATCGCGGAATGACGCCAAAATGGTGGGGAATTCTCGGTTTGATAGGTTGGGCGTACCTTTTTACCGTCATTTTTTATTGGCTGGTTTCAGGAAATCTGTGGGCAATGATTGCGTTTTTAGTTTTTGCTGTTGTAATGAATTCTCTCAATTTAATCGAAAACTCTTTTGTTCAAAACACTTCTTGGTTGGGTTTTATAGCGGGACATCTAACGCATGTTTCGCTGACTTCGGCAGGAATTATAATTTCTTTATTGTTTTTTGATCGAAAAATCAGTTCCAAAATCAACTGGCCGGTAATTGGCTTTATTGTTTTGTTTACGGTAACAGCAGTTCTGCTTCGCCCATATTTCGGAATTTCAAAAATAAAAGGAACGCCATCTTGGACAATGTTCTCTGCAGCAATTTGCACCGCTTTGTTCTATTTTCTGTATTGGCTGATGGAAGTTAAAAAACAAACCAAATGGAGCGAATTCTTTATGCCTGCAGCGGCAAACCCATTGTTGATTTATATTTTACCAGGCGTTATTTATTATTTCTGTAAAGCTTTCAACCTTCATATTATACCAGGATATTTTAGAGAAGGAATTCCAGGAATTTTATGGTCTTTGGTGTTTTCAATAATTATGCTTTTTGTAATGAAAATTTTAAACAAATACAAAATTCAGCTGCATCTTTAAGGTTTCAAGTTTCAAGTTTCAAGTTTCAAGTTTCAAGTTTCAAGTTTCAAGTTTCAAGTTTCAAGTTTCAAGTTTCAAGTTTCAAGTTTCAAGTTTCAAGTTGATGAACTTAACCGCAAAGAGCGCAAAGCTATACGCAAGGTTCGCAAAGTTTTTTACAAAAAGCTTTGCGAACCTTGCGTTTATAATGAGTGGGATATTTAGCAAAACCTTGCGTGCTTTGCGGTTAAGTTCATCAACTTAAAACTTGAAACCTGAAATCTGAAACAAAAAGAACTAAAATATAACCGATTTAATCTTTAAAACCGAACCAGAAACAGGATTATAATTGACAAAATTGAATTTGCATATATTATGGATATTCAAAAGTTTTCCGTTAGGAAGTTCGTCTTGTCTAAAATCTGACCAAGGAATTTTTATGGTAGAAAAATGTTTTGGTGAAGCGGGAATACTTACTCTTGGGTGTGAACCTCCATGTACACAACCCGTTCCTTCGTCATTTCCCTCTCTTGCCTGTAGTTTTATTATCTGCGTTGATTGATAGGTAATTTCTGCCGCTTTAGAATCATCTGAAAGATGGTTTGGAACTCCGTCATTGGTTTCAGAAGGTGTAATCATGACATTCAATTCTATTTCTCCTTTCGGATTGTCTTTTGCTGTAACAGCAACAATTCCTCTTTCTAGTCTAATTTTGTTTATTTCCTCTTCGCTTTCTATTGCAGGCCCAGCAATAAACCATTTATTCGATTTTACAAGGTTTGGTCCATTCTTCTGATATTTTGCAGAAAAACCAAAAAGCAGCATTAATGGTAAAAAAATAAAAATTCGTAGCGTTTGCAAGTTTTTCAAAATTATAAGTTTATCATTTCAAATATAACTTTTTTGCTTCATTCAAAAATCTTTTTAATTCAGATAAAATTTTGATTTTATTCTTAATAAAATTTTAAATTTGTAAGAATGGTTTTTTAAGATATTGTGTGTGAATAGTTTACGAGTTAAATATGTCTTGGTTTTACTATTAATAGGATCGTTTTGTCACGCTCAAAATGATAGTACTGACGTAGGAACTCGAGATATTCTTGATGTTATTCATAAAATTTTTGATAAGCAGGATACGATTCGGCCAGATAGAAAGCGAAAACTAACTTTTTCTTTGTTGCCTGTCCCTGTCGGCGCTAATTCCAGCAATGGCCTGGTAGTTTCTTTTCTGACGACTTTTTATTTGGGAGATGCAGAAAAAACTAAAATGTCTCAGATCACTTTTTCGCCTTATTTCAGTTTCAACAATCAATTTGTATTTCCAATCCAATCCTATATTTACACAAGTGATAATAAATGGAATCTAATTGGAGATTATCGGTATATGATTTATCCGCAGGATACTTACGGATTGGGCGCGGACAATTCTGATAAAGAAATGTCAACTCTCGATTACAAACAGTGGCGTTTTTATCAATTTATAACAAGGCAGATTGTCGGAAATTATCGTTTGGGAGTGGGTTTTCTTTTTGACAATTATAAAAATATTTCTGAAGAATCTTATATCGATGGAGAAACCGATTATTATAAATATATGAATGGCGATTATTCTGATGAGACTTCGTTCGGATTTGCGATTCAAGGTTTGTACGACTCAAGAGAAAATATTATTAATCCAGAACAGGGTTTATATGTCGAAGCCGATTTACGGCTTAATACCAGTGGAGTAGAAGGCGACAAGTGGCAGTCTATCTATTTTGATGCCCGAAAATACCATTCTTTTAGTAAAACCAAACATCGGGTTTGGGCTTCTAGAGCATTTTTTTGGTCCACTTTTGGAGGAAAACCCCATTATCTGGATTTGCCCAGCATTGGTTGGGACCGTGAAGGAAAAACGGGCCGCGGATTTACCAAAAACAGATATCGAAGCAATGCTTTAATGTATTTTGAAACGGAATACAGAACCGATATAAGCCGAAACGGATTTTTTGGCGCTGTTTTTTTTACGAATATTTCGTCAGTTTCTAAACTTGATACGTATGAATTTAAAAAATGGAATCCCGCGGTTGGAACTGGAATTCGCATTAAATGGAATAAACGCAACGGCAGTAATTTGGCTTTGGATTACGGAATCAGTAAAAACGATTGGTCGCTGCGCTTAGGATTATCAGAAAATTTCTAACTTCGGCCAAAATCTACAGATTCAATTATTCATGCAATTATCGGTTGTTATTTTAAATTACAATGTACGTTACTTTCTCGAACTATGCCTTTTAAGCGTGCAGGAAGCAATTGCAACAATCGATGCAGAAATTATCGTGGTAGATAATAATTCATCAGACGGAAGTGTTTTGATGATGAAACAAAAATTCCCAGACGTAAAGCTTATTGAAAACAAAGAAAATTTTGGGTTTCCAAAAGGGAATAATATAGGTGTTCGTCAAGCGAAAGGAAAGTACGTTTGTATTTTAAATCCCGACACCATTGTTGCAGAAGATACTTTTACAAAGATTCTGGCTTTCGCCGAAAGGCAAAATAATCTCGGAATTATCGGCTGTAAACTGATTGATGGAACTGGAGCATTTCTGCCAGAAAGCAAAAGAGGAATTCCAACGCCTTGGGTTGCCTTCACAAAAATCTTAGGATTGTATAAAGTCTTTCCCCAAAACAGATTTTTTAATCAATATTACGCGCAACATCTCAATGAAAATGAAACAGGAAAAGTCGATATTCTCGTTGGCGCTTTTATGTTCTTAGAAAGAAAATTGTATGGAGACTTGCATGGTTTTGATGAAGATTGTTTTATGTATGCCGATGATATTGACTTGTCGTATCGCGCTTTGCAAATGCAAAAAACAAATTATTATTTCAATGAAACCACCGTTTTGCATTTTAAAGGAGAAAGCACCGTAAAAGACGAAAAATACATGAAGCGCTTTCAGGAAGCCATGAATTTCTTTTATCAGAAGCATTTTAAGAAGTCTTGGCTTTTTAGTGTTTTTATTCAAGTTGGTGCTTTTTTGTTTTCAATTGCTAAAATGTTTCAAGGAAAACCAAAAGAAAACCCATTGCCAGAAAGTTATTTTTTATACTCCGAAAATGAGAATTTCGCTAAAAAACTAGCTTCGATTTTGGAAAATAAAGTTGCTTTTTTAGATTTCAAAGGAGAAAAAATGGTAAATTCGTGCCTAATTTTAAAGGGTAAAAAGGCAGAGATCATTTTGGATAATCACTATATTTCATTCAAAAAATGTATCGAAATCATAGAAACTCTTAAAGATAAGCAGGTTACTTTTAAAATTTTTCCCAAAAAGACGGGTTTTATTATTGGAAGTAATTCAAGGAATGACAGAGGGCAAATCGTGAAAATTGAGTAAAAAATTATATTAAATGTAATTTATGTTTAAAATTTTCATTAATTTCGCAATCTGAAAATCAAAAACATCTTTTAGATTAACAATATGGCAAGATTTGAATTAAAGCTTCCTAAAATGGGAGAAAGTGTCGCTGAAGCAACCATTACAAACTGGTTGAAAGAAGTTGGAGACAAAATTGAGGCTGATGAAGCCGTACTCGAAATTGCAACAGATAAAGTTGACAGCGAAGTGCCTAGCGAAGTATCAGGAATTTTAGTTGAGCAATTGTTTGGTAAAGATGATTTAGTGCAAGTAGGACAGACTATTGCTATTATTGAAACTGAGGGCGGAGAAACAGCGAATCCAGAAGCTGTAAACGCAGTTCAAGAGATTGCTGCTCCTGCAGAAGCTGTGGAAATCGAAAAAACAATCGAATCGGTTAAAGAAACAGTAACTTCTCATGATTTTTCAGGATCAGATAAATTCTTTTCTCCTTTGGTAAAAAATATTGCGAAAGAAGAAGGTCTTTCTTTAAGTGAACTTGAAAATATTGCTGGTTCTGGAAAAGACGGACGAGTAACGAAAGAAGATATTCTAAAATATGTAGAGGCTCGTAAATCGGGTTCTGTTCAAGCGCCTCAAACAGTTGAAGCAGCTCCAAAAGTAGTTGCTGAAATTCCAAAAACTGAAGCTCCGAAAGCGGTTGAACCTGTTGTTCAAAAAAGCCAGCAAGCAGTTCCGGTTTCTGTAAATGGTGCAGACGAAATTGTTGAAATGGACAGAATGCGTAAGTTGATTTCAGGTTACATGGTGGCTTCGGTTCAGACTTCGGCTCACGTACAATCTTTTATTGAAGTTGACGTAACAAACATCGTGAAATGGAGAGATAAAGTAAAAGCAGCTTTCGAAAAAAGAGAAGGCGAGAAATTGACTTTTACTCCAATTATGATGGAAGCTGTTGCGAAAGCTTTAAAAGATTTCCCTGGAATGAATATTTCGGTTGACGGAGATTATATCATTAAAAAGAAAAATATCAATTTAGGAATGGCGGCAGCATTGCCAAACGGAAATTTAATTGTTCCTGTAATTAAAAATGCAGATCAGTTGAATTTGGTTGGAATGGCAAAAGCGGTTAACGATTTAGGAAACCGTGCAAAAGCTGGAAAACTAAAACCAGACGATACGCAAGGCGGAACTTATACCGTAACAAATGTGGGTACTTTTGGAAGTGTTTTCGGAACGCCAATTATCAATCAGCCACAAGTAGGTATTCTAGCGCTTGGAGCAATTCGTAAAGTTCCTGCGGTCATCGAAACTCCAGAAGGAGATTTTATCGGAATCCGTCAGAAAATGTTCTTGTCACACTCTTACGATCATAGAGTTGTTGATGGAGCTTTGGGAGGAAGTTTTGTGAAAAGAGTAGCAGAATACTTGGAAGCTTTTGATGTCGATAGAGATTTCTAAAATCATTTAAAAGATAGAATCAAATCCGATAGGTTTAAAAACTTGTCGGATTTTTTCTTTTGTAAGAAAAAAATTAAATCGAGATGCCTAGCCTCGCTGCAGGCTTATTTTGAAAAAGTTAAAATCGCGAATTGAAAGCTTTTTTAGGCAAAAAAACTCCAGAATAAAGGAAGATATTCCGCTTTAAAAATTACATTTGTAAACTTATAAAAATTAGAAATGGAATTAAAACTAAACAAACCAATTTGCTTTTTTGATCTCGAAACAACGGGAATTGATATCGGTAAAGATAGAATCGTAGAAATTTCAATATTCAAAGTTTTTCCTAACGGAAACAAAGAAAGTAAAACCTGGCTGGTTAATCCAACAATTCCAATTCCTCCACAAACCACTGCAGTTCACGGCATCACTGATGAGAAAGTAGCTAACGAACCAACTTTTGCGGAACTTGCTCCGCACATTCATAATATGATTAAAGATAGTGATTTGGGCGGATTCAACTCAGATCGTTTCGATATTCCGCTTTTAGCTGAAGAATTGCTTAGAGCAGGAGTCGATTTTGACATGAAAAACAAAGTTTCTGTAGATGTTCAGACTATTTTTCACAAAATGGAAGAGCGTACATTAAGTGCTGCATTTAAGTTTTATTGCGGAAAAAGTTTGGATAATGCTCACTCTGCAGAGGCTGATACAATGGCAACTTATGAAATTTTAAAAGCACAGTTAGATCGTTATCCAGAATTGGAAAATGATATCAAATCGCTATCTGAATTTACAACGCGCAAGAAAATTGCCGATTTTGCAGGAATGATTGCTTTTGATAAAGATGACGAAGAAATTTTTACTTTTGGAAAACATAAAGGAGCAAAGGTGGAGAAAGTTTTAGAAGCAGAGCCAGGATATTTCAGCTGGATTCAAAATGCTGATTTTCCGCTGTACACCAAAAAAGTTTTGACAGCAATTAAATTAAGAAAATTAAATACAAAATAAGTTATCAGTCGCAGTCTCAGTTTTCAGTTTTGACTAAGGCTATTTCTGTATTTAGGTAACTGCGACTGAAAACTGTGACTGAAAACTAAAAAGATGAAAATAGTTTGTGTCGGCAGGAATTATGCCAATCATATTGAAGAGTTAAAAAACGAACGTCCGAGCGAGCCTGTTGTTTTTATGAAACCAGATTCTGCAGTTTTGTTGAAACAGCATCCATTTGTTATTCCCGAATTTTCTGAAGATGTTCATCATGAAGTGGAAATAATCGTGAAGATTAATAAAGTCGGAAAATATATTGAGCCAAAATTTGCTCATAAATATTATGATGAAATAAGTGTCGGGATCGATTTTACGGCTCGAGATTTACAAAGTAAATTAAAAGAAAAAGGACTTCCGTGGGAAAAAGCCAAGGCATTTGACGGCTCAGCAGTTATTGGAGATTTTTTGCCAAAAACTGACTTTGTTTCTATGGAAAATCTTAATTTTGAATTAAGAAGCAATTCAGAAACAGTTCAAAAAGGAAACTCGAGTATGATGCTTTGGAAGATTGATGAATTAATCTCTCATGTATCTCAGTTTTTTACTTTAAAAATTGGAGATATTATTTTTACGGGAACTCCTGCAGGTGTTGCGGCTGTAAAACCAAATGATGTTTTAGAAGGCTTTTTAGAAGATAAAAAATTATTCAGAATACAAGTAAAATAATGGCTTTAAAGTATAACCTTTCGAAAGTATATGCGCTTTCAGATAACGATCCTGAATTTGTAAATCAAATTTTAACTTTATTTGTTACAGAAGTTCCGGAAGATTTAAAACAAATAAAAGAGGGAATTAAAAAGAAGGATCATAAATATGCCTATTCGTATGCGCACAAAATAAAGCCAACATTAGATTTAATGGGATTAAATGTCGCTTTTGAAGAAATCTTGCAGGTAGAGGCATGGACAAAAGCCGAAGGCAAGAAAAAAGATATTATCGAAACTTTTAAAAGTATTAAAGTACAGGTAAAAGAAGCGATTAAAGAAATTAAAAAAGATTTTGATCTTTAATATAAAATTTGACTTATTCCTGATTTCTTTAAATTAAGGAATAAGTCAAAATCATTTTTTAAATTTTGTAAGCGGCTTATAATTTGTAAAAGCTGTTAATACTTTCCTCCAAGACAAAATTTAAATTTTCTACTTATAAATTATAGTCTTGCTTAATGTAAGAATCAAAAATATTTCACTGATATGAAAGCAGCAATTATTACTATTGGAGATGAAATCTTAATTGGCCAAATCGTAGATACAAATTCGGCTTTTATTGCTAAATCACTCGATAGAATTGGAGTTGAGGTGGCAGAAATGCTGTCGATAAGCGATGATAAAAAACATATTTTAGACACTTTTGCTCAATTGCAGAACAAAGTAGATGTTGTTATTGTGACAGGCGGATTGGGGCCAACGAAAGACGACGTTACCAAGAAAACATTCTGTGAGTATTTTAATGATGAGTTGGTTGTAGATCAAAAAGTTTTGGCTCACGTTACAGAATTGATAGAAGGTTTCTACAAAAGGCCAATTTCTCAATTGAATAAAGATCAGGCTCTAGTTCCGTCAACTTGTACAGTATTGCATAATAAAGTGGGGACGGCGCCAGGAATGTGGATGAAAAAAGAAAATACGGTTTTTATTTCGCTTCCAGGGGTTCCTTACGAAATGAAATATTTGGTTGAAGAGGAAATAATTCCAAAAATCGTTCGTGAATACAAGCGTCCTTATATTATTCACAAAACCATTTTAACGTATGGTCAAGGCGAAAGTTTAGTGGCAGAACGTATTGAGCAATGGGAAAATAATCTTCCAGAATTTATAAAATTGGCTTATCTGCCAAATCCAGGACGAGTTCGTCTCCGTTTGACGGCCCGCGGAACCAATAAGGAAGAACTAGAAGAAGCTATAGAACGTAATGTGCAATCATTGGATGCTATAATTCATGATATAATTGTAGGTTATGAAGAAAATGAAACAATTGAAACTGTAATTGGCAAATTGCTTTCTAAGCAAAATAAAACCATCTCAACGGCAGAAAGTTGCACTGGAGGAAGAATTGCTTCTCTGCTATCATCTGTTCCGGGTTCCTCAAGCTATTTTAAAGGAAGCGTTGTGTCTTATGCGACAGAAGCTAAAGTAAATGTTTTAGGAATTTCGCAAGATTTAATAAACCAATTTTCAGTGGTTAGTGCTGAGGTTGCATCTGCTATGGCTTTGAATGTTAAAGCATTGATGAAAACCGACTATGCGCTGGCAACGACGGGCAATGCAGGGCCTTCAAAAGGTGATTCTGATGCCGAAATTGGCACTGTTTTTATCGCTTTAGCAACGCCATACGGAGTAATTGTAGAGGAATTTAACTTTGGACAACCTCGTGAAAAAGTGATAGATAGGGCATCTGTTAAGAGTTTAGAAATACTGCAGAAAGAAATTTTAAAAATTGTGCAATAATTTTTTGCTACAATGGTTTATTTTTCTTTTCTTTGCACCCTGATTTTGAATAACGATAAAAGATAAGTATAATGTCAAGAGTTTGTGACCTTACAGGTAAAAGAGCGATGGTAGGAAATAACGTTTCTCACGCTATGAACAAAACTAAGAGAAAGTTTTCTGTAAACTTAGTTAAAAAGCGTTTTTATCTTCCAGAAGAAGATAGATGGATTACTCTTAGAGTAGCAGCATCTACGATAAAAACAATTAATAAAAATGGAATCACTGCAGTTTTGAAAAAAGCGCAGTCAGAAGGATTTATCAAATAATCTTTTCCTAAATAAATATATAGCAAGATGGCAAAGAAAGGTAATAGAATCCAAGTAATTTTAGAATGTACTGAGCACAAAACTTCTGGTGTTCCAGGAACTTCTAGATATATTACAACTAAGAACAAAAAAAATACTCCAGATAGATTAGAGATTAAAAAATTTAATCCAATCTTGAAAAGAGTAACTGTTCACAAAGAAATTAAGTAATAATTAGAGATTTTGATAAAATCTCAAATGGTTTTTCATTTGAAGATTTATTGAATTCCAAAACATTTGAATCATGGCAAAGAAAACCGTAGCATCGTTACAAACATCTTCTAAGAGATTATCAAAAGCCATCAAAATGGTAAAATCTCCTAAAACTGGTGCATATACATTCGTAGAATCTATTATGGCTCCTGAAGAAGTTGATGAATTCTTGAAAAAGAAATAATTACAATTACATTATATAGAAAAGCTACTTTCATTCGGAAGTAGCTTTTTTATTACCTATATTTGTCTAAAAATTTAAAGAATCGTAACAATTGGCCTTTTTTTGAGAAACAATTGCGCTTTCTTTAAAGATTTGGATTTCTTGTCTAGAAATCGAGAAATCTAATAATCTAATAAACTACAAAAAATGAGTTTTTTTAAAAAATTATTCTCTAGCGAAAAAAAAGAAACTTTAGACAAAGGTCTTGAAAAAACAAAAACTACTTTTTTCTCAAAGTTAAGCAAAGCCGTTGCAGGAAAATCTAAAGTTGACGATGATGTTTTAGATGATCTTGAAGAAGTTCTTGTAGGTTCTGATGTTGGAGTAAACACGACATTGAAAATCATTCAAAGAATTGAAAAACGTGTTGCAGAAGATAAATATCTAGGAACAGACGAATTAAATCAGATTCTTCGTGATGAAATTGGCGCTTTGTTATCTGAGACTAATACAGGTGAAGCAACAGAATTTGAAGTTCCGAAAGATAAAAAGCCCTACGTTTTAATGGTTGTGGGAGTAAATGGAGTCGGAAAAACAACTACGATTGGTAAATTGGCTTACCAATTTAAAAAAGCGGGCCATAAAGTGGTTTTAGGTGCGGCAGATACTTTCCGTGCAGCTGCTATTGATCAGTTGCAGGTTTGGGCTGATCGTGTAAATGTGCCTATTGTAAGACAGCAAATGGGGAGCGATCCTGCTTCTGTAGCTTTTGATACTTTGCAATCTGCAGTTGCTCAAAATGCTGATGTTGTAATTATTGATACAGCTGGTCGTCTTCATAATAAAATCAACTTAATGAACGAATTGACAAAAGTAAAACGTGTAATGCAGAAAGTTGTTGCTGACGCTCCTCACGATGTACTTTTAGTTTTAGATGGTTCTACAGGTCAAAACGCTTTTGAACAAGCGAAACAATTTACAGCTGCTACTGAGGTTACTTCATTAGCTGTTACTAAATTGGACGGAACTGCAAAAGGTGGAGTTGTGATTGGAATTTCAGATCAATTTCAAATTCCTGTTAAATATATTGGTGTTGGCGAAGGAATTGAAGATTTACAAGTCTTCAATAAATATGAATTCGTTGACAGTTTTTTTAAATAATTTATAATGAAAAATATATCGGCTTTAACGTTCTATTTTGCTAGTGTAATATCTTTTGTTCTGGCAAACGTTTTAAAGGATAAAAATCTTTCAGTGTATTATATTCTACTGGTTTTAGGAATTGTTTTATTCTTTTTGGGAGTGCTTAAAAGAATAAAAACTAACCGATAAGTTTTTTATCTAAAAATATATAGCTTTTAAATAAAAGTGTTCTAATGACTTTTATTTAAAAGCTATTTTTTTATTGATATAGTGCATTAATTTTCTCCCACAACGTTTTGTCAAAATCAGAAAGCGCGAGATTTACATTATCGGCGGCATCTCCCATTCTGATTACAACCATTTTCTTGCTTGGAATTACATAAATCTTTTGGTCATTTTTGCCTAAAGCCATAAACATATCGCTTGGTCCAGTTGGGATTACACTCCCTTGAAAAGTTAACTGCGATTGCGGTAAATGATAACTTGATTTTCCGTTTAGCCACCATAAATACCCATAACCTAAATTTATGTTTTGAGAAGTTGTGGTTGCTTCATTAAAGAAAGCTTCATTCAGAATTACATTGTTTTCCCATTTTCCTTTATTCAGCATTAATAATCCAAAACGTGCCATGCTTCTTGTTGTACTTGTATAAACGCTATTTACGCCAAGTTGAACCCAAGTGCCGTTCATGCCGATTTTGTCTCTTAATTTGGTGTTGAAATAATTCTCCCAAGTTTGTCCACTTGCTTTTGCTACAACGTCCTGAAGTTTTACATATACATTATGATATGCCCATCTGGTTCCAGCATCGGCTTTATAAATTAAATCTTCTGGATTGACTTCGTCTGAGGTATCGTCAAGACCAGAAGTCATGGTTAAAAGATGTTTACAAGTTATCAAGTTTTCTTTTGCCAGAGTTTCGCTTGTCCAGCCAGTTCCAATATAATCCGACACTTTATTGTTGATGTTTACCAGCCCTTCTTGCTGAGCAATTCCTGTAACGGTTGAGGTTAATGTCTTTCCTGCACTTGCCCAATACCAATTTGATGTGGCTGTATGGTTATTGAAATAGTTTTCTAAAACAATTCGGCCATTTACTAAAATCATAAATGATTTAGAATTTTTAAGTTCTAAGTAATCCAAAAGAGGTTGGACGGCATTTTGATTCCATTTTAATTCGGCAATAGATTTTGTTTCCCAAGTAGTTCCTGTTAAGGGAGGAAAATACATTTTTTCTTCAGGAGTTGGAACGGGATCTGGTTCGGTTGAATCTTTACTGCATGCAGTTAACGACAAGAATGCCAGGATGGTGCAAATTATTCTGTTCATGTTTTTTGCTTTTGGTTTGGGGTTTGACCAAAAATATGCAAAATAGTTTAATGTGTTTTTTTATTTTTTGTTTCTTTTGATGATTATAAGACTATCTTTGTAGTCCAAGAAATTTCTTTTGAAAACGGGAGCCCTAGCCCTGATGGGAGCGGCATCCTTTTGTTTTTTTCTTTAAAAAACAAAAGATACAGCGGACAGCAGGATTAGCTCCTAAATCTTCGACTTCATTTAAAGAAAAAAGAATAAATTTTAATATTTTTATTTATGAAAAATGCTTTCATAGTTTTGTTTTGTTCGCTTTTGTTTGTGAGCTGTAAACAGGAAATACAACCTGCTGATATTGCTAAACTAAATGGCTATTGGGAAATTGAAAAAGTGGTTTTCGAGAAAGGTGAAGAGAAGGAGTATAAAATGAATGAAACTTTTGATTTTTTTCAAATCAAGAATAATAAAGGTCTTCGAACGAAAGTGATGCCGCAATTTGACGGCACTTTTTTGACAACAGATACTTTTGAAAATGTTGCAGTACGTTTTGCAGGAGATCAGGTTTTCTTGGATTATAAAACGAAATACACCAAATGGAGCGAAGAAATTATTTCGCTTTCGGATGATAAATTCGTGGTGAAAAACCCTCAAAAAATAGAATATCATTATAAAAAAGCTGGACCAGTAAATCTTTTGAACGATGGCGAAAAGACTAAATAACGAAACAACTATTGGTGCTGTTTTACAGCAAATTATTCAGGTAAATAAATTGCAGCCTGGAATGGATCAAATTGATGTTCGTGAGGCTTGGCGACAGCTTATGGGAAATGGCGTGAATACGTATACCCGAAATGTTGTTCTTAAAGGCAGTACACTGTATGTTGAGTTAGGTTCTTCTGTTTTGCGTGAAGAGTTAACTCACGGAAAATATAAAATCGTAAAAATGATCAATGAAGAATTGGGACGTGAGGTGGTGAAAGATGTGGTTTTACGATAGACTAAATTAGACTTCTTAGATTTTCAGATTATTAAAAAAAATATAGATGATAAAAAGAAACCCACTTCAATGAAGTGGGTTTCTTTTTTTATTTAATTAGAAATCTAAGTTAGTCTAAAATTCTAACCATCTAAGAAGTCAAATTAAAACTGCTCTCTAACTGCGAAGTGGAATGCACTTTCGATAGCAGCGTTTTCGTCGCTGTCAGATCCGTGAACTGCATTTTCTCCGATTGAAGTAGCGTATGCTTTACGAATAGTTCCTTCAGCAGCTTCAGCTGGGTTTGTAGCACCAATTAAAGTTCTAAAATCTTCTACTGCGTTTTCTTTTTCTAAAATAGCAGCAACAATTGGTCCACGAGACATAAATTCAACTAATTCTCCGTAGAAAGGTCTTTCTGCGTGTACTGCGTAAAATGCTTTAGCATCAGCTACAGTTAATTGAGTTAATTTTAATGAAACGATTTTGAAACCACCATTAGTAATCATTGCTAAGATATTCCCGATGTGTCCGTTTGCAACAGCATCTGGTTTAATCATTGTAAAAGTTCTATTTGTTGCCATTTTGTATTTATTAAATTTTGTGCAAAAGTATACTTTTTTTATGAATTGATTTTAATAAATTCATAATTTAAACATACTAGAATGATGTTTTGATTAAGAAAGAAGGAAGCGGTGAGTCTTGGTCAAAAAAAAGACGCACAATTGCACGTCTTTAAAATGTTTTTTATTGATTTTAAACTTTAAAAATAAGCTTGTTTCTATAGAAAATCCATAAAATAAAGGTCCATATTGCAACATAAGTTAATGCTCCAGCCAAAGAAGCAGTCATCGGATTGCTGAAAAATGGTGCAATACCAAAACGGTACAAATAATCTAAAAGATTAGTCTGCTCACTTGGAATTGATGGATTTTGAAAACGAATCATTACTAAAGCTTGCGGAATAATCTGCGAAGCAAAGAAAACAATCATAGGGTTGACTCCCCAAATAACAAATAATTTGAATCCTTTTTTATATTCGGCAATGTCAATTATGTAATACAATACAGTTAAACATATTGTCGCTAATCCTGTAGTGTATAAAACATAACTGCTTGTCCAGATGGATTTGTTTATGGGAAAAACTAAATCCCAGATTAATCCAAAAAAGATTAGCGATGTGCCAATCATTCCCATTCTTTGCGCTTTTTGGATTTTAGTTATATTAAGAAGCAGAATCTGACCAATAAATAATCCAATGATTCCGTTTACAATAGATGGAATTGTGCTTAAGATTCCTTCTGGATCCCAAGTATTGGTTTCATGATACATATGCCCTTTTAATAAGACGCTATCAACCCACGCGGCCAAATTCGTTCCTCTTTCTAAATTAGCATCTCCTATTCCAGGGACAGGAACTAATGTCATAATCGCCCAATAGCCAAAAAGTAAAACAATTCCAGTAAAAAGTTGTGTTTTACGAGATGTTTTTAAATATAATAAGGAAACTACAAAGTAAACTATTGCAATACGCTGTAAAACTCCAGGAAGTCTGACGTCTGCATAATTTTCAAAACCTCCATAAGCTAAAATGATATATATAGCTAGAATGCTAAAAGCAAAAATGTTTTTTAGCTTGTTGCTAAAATTTCCCATTAGCGCATAACCAACAGCAAAAGTAATGATCAGCCTTACTAGCAGAAGCGGAATTCCATCAAGACCAAACAATTGAATTTTTCCAAAGAAGTTAAAGAAAATCCCTAAACAGAACATTCTTAGAGAACGAATCAGGATTTTGTTGAATGTTGTTTCATCGTATTTTTTCTCCGGCATTGCAAGCGGTACAGCAACTCCCATTATGAAAATGAAAAACGGAAATACTAAATCGGTTGGCGTACAGCCATTCCAGTGTGCGTGTAAAAGCGGAGGATAAACATTTCCCCAGTCACCGGGATTGTTTACAATAGTCATCAATAGAATAGTCAGTCCGCGAAAGACATCAAGCGAAATCAGGCGTTCTCTTACCATTTGGTTAGGTCGTTTAATAGGTTATAAAAATATAATTCTATTTGGTTTGAGAGAGCAATAAGATCGGAAATGAGCTGGTTATTTGATTCCTAAATTATCGCTTTTGAATTTCTAAAGATAATTATTTTAGATTATTATGATATCAAAATTATGTTCTAAAGGTTTTAATTTCTGAATTAAAAGTGGAATCAGCTGATCTCCTTTTTCTAAATAAAATTCAGAAAAATTAGATTGGCGTTCTTGAAGACTGTAATTTGGAAACAATTCGCATTGTAAATCAGTAACGCGTTGCAATTGATCTTGAAGTTTTCTTTTTTGCGCTTTTAATAAGCGTTTTTCTAAATTTTCCAGCCCTTTCTTTTGCTTCACTTCTTGTGCTTTTACGGCTCCAGAGAAAGATTTGTCTGTCTTTTCGGCCAATTCAAAAAGATAGCCAAACTGTTTTTCAAGCGCTTCTTTTTGTTCTGTTAAATCAATAGGAAATGGAGAAAGTTTGTGTGTTATCGAATTAATTAAATTCTCTGATTTGCTGAATAAATCTTTCCAAGTCAAACCTAAATTATCCGCTTTTTTAACTTGTTTTTCTGTTGCCAAAAGAACAGAATTTCGAACCAATAATATAGGGAAAGTGATATTTACGGCTTCAAAGAATGCTTTTAATTCTAACCAATAAGCAATTTCTCCGCCTCCGCCAATATAGCAGAGATTTGGTAAAATAATTTCCTGATATAGTGGACGCATAATTACATTTGGGCTGAACTTTTCAGGATTGCTTTCTAACAATTTGAAAATTTCATCTTTTGAAAATGAGATTTTGGTATTGTTCACGAAATATTTATCATTCTCAAAAATGATTCTTTCACGCAGTTTATCTTCAATATAAAACAAATTAATCTCACGCGGATTTACCTGAACGGTATAATCAGCAAGTTCTTCAATTGATTTTTGAACTGCTTTATATGAAGTCTGATTCTGTAATTCTTCTTTTGCAAACGGAATAAAAGCATGTTTTAAATCGGCGCTGTCTGCATCTATAATAACCAAACCATAATTGGCAAAAAGAGAATTGGCCAAATAACGCGTTGCATCTGCTAGATTTTCATGTTTTAAATAAGCGTCTTCAAAAAGTTTTTTAAGCGCATTTGCATTTGTGCTTGAGCCTAATTCTTTAGAATAAACTTCAAATAAATCTTCTAAGCCATCAGTTGCAAGCCTTCCGACTGGCCCAGTGCTTTCGGCATTCCAGCGGATTTTTTTTCCTTTAAAATTAAAATAATTAATCTCTTCGAAATCATGATCTTCTGTCGCCATCCAATAAACTGGAACAAAATTATAAGAAGGATATTTTGATTTTAATTCTTTAGTTAAATTAATCGTAGAAATAATTTTATATAAAAAATACAATGGCCCGCTAAAAAGATTTAGCTGATGTCCTGTTGTAATGGTAAAAGTATTTTCGAGTGCTAATAGCGAAATATTTTGTCTCGTTAAATCAGAAACCTCAATGTTTTGATATTGCTTCTGCAAAGTGTCAACCAATACTGCTCGGTTGTTATGGTCAAAATTGGCTGATTTTTCAGCAATTTGTTTTTCGAAATTTTCTAATGTTGGAAAATTATTGTACAGCGGTTTTAATTCTGGCTTTTGATCTAAATAATCCTGCATTAGTTTAGAGAAATATCCAGAAGATTGAAAGCTGATACAGTCGGTAGGCATAATTTTAAATTTATTTTTGACAGCTGTAAATTTAATGAAAATATACAGTTAAAAACGCTATTAACAATTGCTTAAGATTTGATTTTTTTCTAATGCTTTTAAAAACGTTGTAATCAGGATTTTAAATTTTGATTATATTACATTGTAGAAAATTGAAAATTTAGATAATTTGTTAAAATTGTAAAGTAGTGGTAAAAGTAATTTGTATAAACATGAGTTTTTAATAATGAAACTTTATTTTTGCAAATAAAAAAGATATCAATTTTCATGAAAAATAGCCCGAGTAAAAAGAACTCCCTAAAACATGTTCTTTTTGGAAGCCTTATAGGCACTACAATCGAATTTTTTGATTTTTATATTTATGCCAATGCGGCTGTATTGGTTTTTCCTCAATTATTTTTCCCAAGTTCAGATTCGACGATGGCCACTCTGGAATCCTTAGCCACTTTTTCCATCGCCTTTTTATCACGTCCGTTAGGTTCTGCTTTTTTTGGGCATTATGGCGACAAAATTGGACGTAAATTTACTCTTGTTGCTGCTTTACTGACCATGGGAATTTCGACCGTTACCATTGGGTTTTTGCCAAGTTATGCCAGTATAGGTGTTGCGGCACCATTATTATTGATGTTATGCCGATTCGGACAAGGAGTTGGTTTAGGCGGAGAATGGGGAGGAGCCGTTTTGCTTGCCATTGAGAATGCTCCACCACACAAACGCGCTTGGTATGGAATGTTTCCGCAATTAGGAGCTCCAATCGGATTGTTGCTTTCAGGCGGAACTTTTCTATTGCTTACCGATTCGATGAGTAATGAAGATTTTATGAATTATGGTTGGAGAATTCCTTTTATTGCCAGCGCACTTTTGGTAATTGTTGGTTTTTATATTAGAACAAAAATTACAGAAACTCCTTCTTTTGAAGAAGCTAAAAAACACGAAGAAGAAGTTAAAGTTCCTTTTTTAGAATTGGTGAAATCATATAAAAACCAGTTAATATTTGGAACTTTTGCAGCCATTACAACATTTTTGGTTTTCTATTTGATGACGGTTTTCACTCTAAGTTGGGCAACGTCAGATTTAGGAATTGCAAAAAGAGATGGATTATTAATTCAATTATTCTCAGTATTATTTTTCGCGCTATTTATTCCAGTTTCGGCTGTCGTGGCAGATAAAATTGGCCGTCGTAAAATGCTTATTGCGGCGACAGCGGCAATTGCTGTTTTTGGATTTTTCTTTTCGTTTTTCTTAAGTTCAGGAAATATTGCTTTGGTAGCTGTTTTTGCCTGTATCGGAATGTCTCTGATGGGATTCACTTATGGACCGCTTGGGACTTTTCTTTCTGAATTGTTCCCAACAAATGTTCGTTATTCGGGAGCATCTTTGACATTTAATATGGCAGGAATTCTAGGAGCTGCTTTTGCGCCAATGATTGCAATTTGGCTAGCTAAGACTTATGATGTGAGTTATGTAGGGTTCTATTTAATTGCTGCTGCTCTTATATCTTTAATTTCGTTTTTAGTGATTAGTAAAGACGAACATAAGTTTTAAAAATATTTAAACTAAGAAACCGTAATTGCCAAATCTAAGAATAAAGCAAAACCCACAAGATTAATTTCATTCTTGTGGTTTTTCTTTTCTATTAATCTATCTTTTCAGAGTAAAATGTCCCCTATATTCTGTTCCGTTTATTCTAGTAGCAGTAAACCAATAGTCAGATGCTGGTTCCTGATTACCAAGATAAGTTCCGTTCCAAGAGGTGTTTAATGCTAATTCTTTAATTAATTTTCCGTAACGATCAAATATTCTAATAGACGAATTAGGAGCTAAATAATCTGGATCTATTGTCCAAGTGTCATTAAAACCATCACCATTTGGTGTAAAGAATTTTGGATACGGAAGTTCATTTATCAAATTAATGCAATCCTTAGAAGTTGCTTCTAAAATATTTATGGTGACTGGAATTCTATCACTTTCGCAAGTGTTTTCGGTCTGAGAAGCATAATAAGTGATTCTATTCTCGAGCAAAGTAGATTCTGATAAAATATTGGTAGAAGAAGAACTTTCATACCATTTGATATTTCGTCCATCAATTTCAATATCACTAATTTTTGCATTTTTTTGAATGCAGAATTGTTGTGGAGAATCAGCAGATGGAATTGGAGTGTCTTGTATTTTTACAGTAATTGGTAGTCTTCCGCTTTCGCAGTTGTTTAAGGTTTGAGTTACATAATACGTTCCAGTATGTAATAAATCGGTTTCTTGTAATGTATTTCCATTTGTTGCAGCATCGTACCACTTTAGAGAAGATCCTACAATTTTAAGCTCTTCAATTGTTGAAAGTTCATCAATGCAAAACTGTTGATTATTATTTCCTGTTGGTAAAGGCGTGTTATATACGCGAACAAGAATTGGTGTTCTGTCACTATCACAGCCAATTGTTTGCGAAGCATAATACGTTCGATTATCTTCTAAAAGAGTTGTATTTGGTAAAACAGAAGCAGAAAAACTAGTGTCAAACCATTTTATATTTTGCCCTGTTATTTGAATGTCATTAAGCGTTTTGTTTTCCTTTTTACAAAAAGATTGCTCCGGATTTCCCAATGGAGCTGAAGGAGTATTTACGATTGAAACTGTAACTCCAAATCTTGGGCTTTCACAACTGTTTTCTGTTTGTGATGCGTAATATGTTTTTCCATTTTGCAGATTTGTTGTTTCAGATAATAAATTACCATTTGTTAATGCATCATACCATTTTATAGAAGTTCCGTTAATTTCAAGATTGGCGATTGTTGGATTTTGTGCTGAACAAAACGGCTGGTTTGTATTTCCTGTTGGAGAAGTTGTTTCTATAACTGAAACAAATATTTTTTTTATGTTATCGCAATTGTCTATTCCGTTGATCTGACAACTGTATTCGCCACTATTAATAGTACTAGTATTTGCAATCACAGGACTTTGTTCAGTTGAAGCAAAATTGTTTGGGCCAGTCCATAAATAACTAGTTCCTCCAGATGCTTTAAGTTCTAATGCTGTCCCTTTGCATATAGGAGAGTTGCTTATAGCATTGGGAATCCCAAGTGGATTTGGTTCTTGAAATTTCATAAGAAAACCAGAAGGCCAATCTAAAGGCGCTTCCATAAAAGCTCCAGAACTTGCAATATCAGTATCTGCAAAACTTCCATTGATAATTCCACTTATAAAAATATTATTTGATCCTTCGCTCATTACTAGCGGATTATCAATCGATCCTGTTTTGCCAAAATAAGTACCCCATTGTTTTTTACAATTTCCATCTAATTTTATCATAAATCCAGAGAAAGTATAATTAACAGGATTATAGGCATTTGGACATGCTATGTCAAAACCATATACAGACTCCCCTGCAATGAAAATTTCATTGTCATTTTTTGGAAAAATTGATGTAACCTTTCCCTGTGAATAACTTAACCAAGTAAGTTTTTGAAGAGCTAAATTAAATTTTGCAAAATAAGTACTTCTATAAGATGCTTTCATTACAGGTTCAAAAGTATCAGGAGTTGAAATGTTATCGTTTTCAGTTTCCCCTGTCATATATAAATTATCTCCAAATATTTTACAAGTATAAATCCAATCACTATTTGCCTTACCAAAATATGTACTCCAGATTCGTTGTCCATTTGGATTAAATTTTACAATTATTCCATCTCCTGTTGAGGATAGATTTCCAACACTATAGTCAGGTTTATATGAACCTGATGTTGCTACATTAGTGTCACTTTGAGAGTAACCTACTAAAATTATGTTTCCATCTTTATCAATTGCAGAATCTTCAAAGGAATCATCTTTATCACCTCCAAAATAGGTTCCCCAAATTCTATTTCCGTTCGAGTCAAATTTTGCTAAAAAACCATCAAAACGATTGTTGTCTATTCTATTTTCTTTAAAAGAATTTGGAGTAGAAATATATTCGTCACTAGTAGTTGTACCCGAAAGATAAATATAGTTTTGCTCATCAGCGACAACGCTGTTGGCAAATGTCAATCCATTGTCATTTCCATAATATGAAGCCCATTGTCTAATTCCATTTGAATCTAACTTCCCTAAAAACATCTCAGAATAATATCCTGATTTTCTCTCTTTAAAAGAACCTGCCGTCGATATATTATTTGTACTGGAAGTGTTCCCGCAAAAGATAAGGTTTTTATCCGCAGATACTTTTATGGATTTAATGTTGTCATCTAGGTCTCCGCCGTAATAGGTTGCCCATAATCTATTTCCATTGCCGTCAAATTTAGCAATGTAGCCATCATATGTAATTCGACCTGGATAATTTATAAATCCAGCATTAGGTTGGTGAGAACCTGAAGTCGCTATATTTGAAGTGCTTGCTGTCTTTCCTGCAAAATAGACATTTCCAAAACTATCTTTATCCAAAGCGTTTAACTCTGTCCACTGTAAACCACCATAATAGGTCCCCCAAAGTCTCGTAGGCACAGGATCAATAACAACTGTTTTACCCGCTAAGAAGTTTGCAGAACGAAATCCATAAACATTTTTCTTTAATTTTTGATATCCAACAACAATTGCCTTTTTATGCCCTTTTTCTTCAATCCAGCTTGCAGGAAGTGTTTCTTCCATTTTTCCAAAACGAGTATTCATTTGGATTTTATTATCAGTCAAATTGGTTTCTGCTCCATTAAACTTTAATTGAATATCAGAGATTTTTCCTTTTGGATGAATGACAAAATTATATTCTACTGTTTTTTGTGGATCTTCGGGAATTGTAAAAACAACATCAATATTTGGATAAATATTTTTATATGTAATTTGTTTGTATTTGTAAACTTCAGTAACTCCTTCAGGCTTATTTGGTATATTATAGTAGTTGTCAAAATCTCTTGACTTTTGTTCTGTAATCACTTCAACTTTATAATTGGAGTTTACAAAGTCAATATCTATTCGATGAAAAGCGTATTCTAAATTAAATTCTTCCTTTTCAGGACTTAAATAGGGAAGTGTTTTTACTGTTACAGAACGAACAATTGGAGTCTTTTTTATTTCATAAACATCATAAGAAAATCCATTTTTCTTCAGTTGAACATTCAAGCCATTAGAATTCAATAAGTACTTTACAGCAATATTTAGTTTTCCATTTTGATCTATAATTTGTCCTTTATTTTCTATAAAACCAATAGATTGATTTTTGTTTTGAGAAAATGAATGTTGTGTTAGTAAGAAAAAAAGGAATAGTAATGTATGTTTCATTTGAATAATTTGGCTAGTGGCAAATGTAATTAATTGTTTACAAACTCAAATCAAAAAATGAAACGCTGAAAAGTCTCAAAATAACCCGTATTTTTGCAAAAAAATAATTCCCTTTTGAAAACGAGACTTTTTGTAATTACTCCGCCATTTACCCAACTGAATACACCGTATCCGGCAACGGCGTATATAAAAGGTTTTCTGAATACCAAAAACATCGAATCGGTTCAAGCTGATTTGGGTATTGATGTGATTTTGGAATTGTTTTCGAAAAAAGGATTGCAAGATTTGTTTCAAGTTTCAGAGTTCCAAGTTTCAGGTTCTGAAATCTCAGATAATTCGAAACGTATTTTTGCCCTTCAAGATGAATATATCAAAACGATCGATTCTGTAATTCAGTTTCTTCAAGGAAAAAATCCAACTTTGGCATTGCAGATTTGTCAGGAAGATTTTCTCCCAGAAGCTTCTCGTTTTGCGCAATTGGAAGAATTGGATTGGGCTTTCGGAACAATGGGCACTCAAGACAAAGCCAAGCATTTGGCGACTTTATATCTTGAAGATATTTCAGATTTTATTGTCGAATGTGTTGATGAAAATTTTGGTTTTAGCCGATATGCAGAACGCTTAGGTAGAAGTGCCAATTCTTTTGATGAATTGTATGAAGCCCTTCAGCAAGAACCAACTTACATCGATTCGATTTTAATTTCGCTTTTAAAAGCTAAAATTGAGGATGTAAAACCGACTTTGTTTTTAATTTCTGTTCCTTTTCCTGGAAATTTATATAGCGCGTTTCGTTCTGCACAATGGGTAAAACAAAATCATCCTGAAATTAAGATTTCAATGGGAGGCGGTTTCCCAAATACAGAATTGCGTTCACTTTCTGATAAACGCGTTTTTGAGTTTTTCGATTTTATCACTTTAGATGATGGCGAAGTTCCAATTGAGGAATTAATTTTCAATTTGGAAAATCCAAATTCTGTCACTTCGACCGAAGTAGAGAAGCGTTATAAACGAACATTTTTATTAGAAAACGGAGAAGTTGTATATAAAAATAATTCTCTAAAACACGATTATAAACAATCTCAGGTCGGAACTCCGGATTATTCAGATCTTCCTTTGGATAAATACATTTCGGTTATCGAAATTGTAAATCCAATGCACAGAATGTGGAGCGATGGAAGATGGAATAAACTGACAATGGCGCACGGCTGTTATTGGGGGAAATGTACTTTTTGTGATATTTCTTTAGATTATATTAAAGTTTACGAACCTGTTGCTGCAAGTCTTTTATGCGACAGAATCGAAGAACTAATCGAGAAAACAGGTCAAAATGGATTCCATTTTGTAGATGAAGCTGCACCGCCAGCTTTAATGCGTGCTTTAGCGCTTGAAATCTTAAAAAGAAAACTAGCTGTAACTTGGTGGACCAATATTCGTTTTGAAAAAAGCTTCTCAAAAGATTTATGTCTCTTGTTAAAAGCTTCTGGATGTATTGCAGTTTCAGGCGGTTTAGAAGTAGCTTCAGACCGTTTATTGAAATTAATTGACAAAGGCGTAACGGTTGAACAAGTTGCCAAAGTAACACGAAATTTTACCGAAGCCGGAATTATGGTTCATGCGTATTTGATGTACGGATATCCAACTCAGACGATTCAGGAAACAGTTGATAGCCTTGAAATGGTTCGCCAATTGTTTGAAGCGGGAGTTTTACAGTCAGGATTTTGGCATCAGTTTGCTTTGACGGCTCATAGTCCAGTAGGATTATATCCAGAGCAATTTGGCGTGACCAAAAAAACGGAAGTAATTGGAACTTTTGCCAATAACGATATTGAATATACCGATGCAACAGGAATCAATCACGATAAATTTAGTTTCGGATTAAAGAAATCGCTTTTTAATTTCATGCACGGAATCTGTTTTGATTATGAACTTCAAGAATGGTTCGATTTTAAAATCCCGAAAACCAAAATTCATCCTGATTTTATTTTTAATGCGTTAGAAGAACAAAACGATTTCAATACAAAACCAAATGCAAAAGTGGTTTGGCTAGGAGGAAAACCTGCAACAGAAATCTTTACAAAATCAAAAAAAGGAAGAAGCTGGGAAATGATGTCATTAACTTTTCATGACAAAAAAGAAAGTTTCAATATTCAAACCAATAAAGAAGAAGGCGAGTGGCTGACTTCAATTTTATCAAAAATTGCTGTTTCGGGTTCTAAAAACTATACTTTTCAGGAGGTTAAAAATGATTTTGAAACCGAATTGGAAGATTTCGAATTGTTCTGGTATTCTAAACCTATAAACACTTTACGAGAATTTGGGTTATTGGTACTTTAATACTCAATGCATTCTCCGTCATTTGGAATAGAAGTTTTCATTAAAAGACCATGATCTGAAAGTGCAGTTCTTAATTGCAGTCTTGTAGTTGGGCAATGATTTAATGCTTCTAAATGATTGGCGAGAACTTTTCCTGGGGCAAGTGTTACGAATTTCAGAATATCATCCATTCGCATTAACAAAGGCTGTCCGAAATCTAATCTCGCTGTACCGCAAGCCACAATAGAAATGTCAGGGTTCAATTGTGTTAGGACTTTTTCGACATGTTCTGTAAATATAGTGTCTGAACTGATATAAATAGATTTTTGATCTGCCAACTCAATAAGAAAACCCATTACATTCCCCATTAATTTGGCAACAAATCCATAGCCATGAATGGCTGGAATTCCTGTTATTTTTCCATCAAGAAATTTTTGCGGTTCCCAATATTCCAAAGTTTGAATTACGCTTAATCCTCTTTGAACAAGCGCTTTTTCATCCTTTGAACTGCAAATTACCGGAATACTTTTTCTTCTCAAAAAAACTTCGCCAGCTTTATCAATATGATCTGGGTGTAAATGTGTAATCAAACAGTGCGTTACACGACTTAAAATATCACGGCTATTTTTTGGCAATGCCACGAGTGGATTTCGTTTTGGTTTATATCTGAAAATAGTAAAAGGCGGAATTGTTTTTCTTTTACCTAACATTGGGTCAACTAAAATGACATGCTTTTCTGTTTCAATTACCAAAGAGGCATTTCGCAAATGATGTAATTTCATATCCAAGAAAATTAGATATTAAAAATACAAAGTTTTTCGAAAAAGTGATTACAGATTTTTCTTTATTTTTAACAGAATTGTGATTTACCCAATAGAAAATCTAAATCCAATTCCGTGTAGGTTTTCAATAGAAATTCCTTGTTCGTTTGCTAAGATTTTACGTAAACGCGAAATAAAAACATCCAAACTTCTTCCCATAAAATAGTCATCAGTTCCCCATAAAGAAGTTAGAATTTGTTCTCTTTTTAAAACAGAATTTTTATGATCCAAGAAAAGTTTCAATAATTCGGCTTCACGCTGTGTTAAACCCACTTTTTCGTCATCATTAAAAAGAATGAAGTTTTTGGTATCGAACTGATATTTGCCAACTTCGTAAATAGTTTTTGCAGTTGGAATATTTTTCTGTGAACGCTTTAGGAAGATTTCAATTTTGAGGAGTAATTCTTCAATACTAAAAGGTTTTACCAAATAATCATCCGCGCCTAAACGCAAACCTTTAATGCGATCTTCTTTTAAAGTTTTGGCAGAAAGAAAAATAATCGGAACGTCAAGATCAATTTTTCGAACCGCTTCAGCAAGTTCAAAACCATCCATTTTTGGCATCATAATATCAAAAATGCAAATATCAAATTCTTCTTCCTCAAAAATTTTCAGCGCCGATTTTCCATCAGAACAATGGATTACCTCATAATGGTTTTGCTCCAAATTATCTTTGGTTAAAAACGCTAAAGTTTCATCATCTTCGGCATATAGTATTTTGAAATTTCTCATTTTTTATAAGGAATTGATAAAGTTATGGTAATACCTTTTTCTTGATTATTTTCGGCTTTTATTTTCCAGTTTTGAAGACTGCAGATTTCTTTTACATAATACAAACCAAGTCCAAATCCGTTCACTTCATTGCTTTTTTCGTTCTGAACGCGGTAAAACTTATCAAAGATAAAAGATATTTTTTTAGGATTAATCCCAATTCCATTATCAATAAACTCTAATTTTAAACAGTTATTATTTTCGATAATTTTTATCGTGACTTCTGGCTTATCATTGCAGTATTTCATTGCATTATCCAGCAGATTGTACACTAAATTGGCAAAATGAAAAGTATCTGTTTCGATTAAATATTCTCTTGAAACTGTTTCAATCGCAATAGAAGCTTCAGGATATTTTAATTTGATGTTTTCTATCGCTTCTTCAATAATAGGAACAATCAATATATTTTCTTTTTTAAGTTCTAAAGGCGCATAATCTGCTTTTGCGACATTTAGAATCTTTTCGATATGTCCGTTTAGCTTATTTCCTTGATTGATGATAATGTCAGTATACGTATAGAGTTTCTTATCTTCTTTAATTGGTTTTTGTTCAATCAAATATTTGGAAGCGATTAGAATAGAAGCCAGTGGCGTTTTAAATTCGTGCGTCATATTATTGATAAAATCACGTTGCAATTCTGAATATTTTTTGTGCTGTAAAAGAGTGAAAATCGAATACACATAAATCAGCAGAATCAGAATTAATGCAGTTGAAAGGATAAACCAAAAACGCATCGAACTAAAAAGATAAGTCGTTTCGTTTGGAAAACGCACGGCAAAATAATAAACCAGATTTTTGTGCTTAGGGAAATAAACGGTTTTTTTACATTCTGCTTTTTTCTTATAAAGCGAAATATAATCGCCGTAAATCATTTCGTCGCTTTGGCAGTTATACATTGCATATTCAAAATCAGTCGTAATATTCATTTTTTTGAATTCCGTTTTCAGATAAAATTCTAAAATATCAGGCTCAAATTCGTTATCGACATTTACAATGTAATAGTCATTTGCAATTTTCTGAACGGGATTCTGAACAGGCAATTCGTGATTGGTTCCTTCATATAATTTTTTAGCCACTTCAAGTAAGGCAATATGTGCTTTCTGGCTCAGTTTTTTTTGTTCGATTGTAAAAGCCTCTTTTGTCCATAGCAATTGTGCTACCAAAATACTAATGATAGCGACTAATCCTAAGAGAATGATGCTGTTGAGTTTATTAATTTTCAAGAATAAAGAATTTTGAGAGTGTAATATTAATCAATTTTGGCTTAAAAACAGGCGGTTAACAAGTCATTAACAAACGTTTGAAACCAGTTAACAGCGACTTGAATTTGTCTGAATTACCTTTGTAATATCAAAATGAACTATAAACCATTTTAAATATATCAGTTATGAAAATGATCAAAATTTCGATGTTAGCTTTGGCTTTAGGCCTAATGTCTTTTTCAGCAATTGCTCCAGTACAATCTTTAGTTTCAGAAACTGAAATTTCAGCAACTGCAGCTTCTACAATTGTTTGGAAAGCAGAAACAATTGATGTTGGACAAATTCCGCAGGGAACTCCAAAAGCAATTGTTTACGAATTTAAAAATACAGGAAAAACGTCTGTAGTTATTACAAACGTGCAAGGATCTTGCGGATGTACAGCAACAGATTACACAAAAGAGCCAATTCAGGCTGGTAAATCTGGAAAAGTTACTGCCACTTACAATGCTGCAAATAAAGGTGCTTTTACAAAAACAGTAACAGTTACTACTAGTGCAGAAACAACACCAAAAGTACTTACTCTAAAAGGTACAGTTATTTAATTAGAATTTTAATAGGTTGGTTATATGGCGAAAGCTCCAGACATGTAAATTGTTTGGAGCTTTTTATTTTTATTAACCGCTTAAACTTCAAAAAAATAAGGTTTAAGATTTATTGCTGAGTTCTTTGTTTTAATAGATTTTTTTCTACTTTTATTCCAAAATTTTGAGTTATGAAAATCTGGTATACGCCTATTATTGCTATTGTTTTTTTTGCTGTTTTTTCGTGTAATTCGAAAGCTGATAAAAAAGAGGAAAACTCGATAAAAACAGTTGAAAAAATCCCTGAATTAAAACTTACAATTGACAGTGTTCGCATTGCAAAGTTTTATGAAAATTATCCAAAACTGGATAAATTTAAGAAGGATGTAACTGCTTTATATCAAAAAAATAAGTCGACTCAATTGTGGCAGGATAATAAAGGAATTGTCGAATTTGCCAATACGTTATTCAACCAATACAAAAATTTAGATCAAGAAGGATTAAAAGCGAATTATCCTTATAATGAGCAATTAAATTCTGTTTTTGATAATAATGCCAATACTAAGCTTTCAAAAGAAGATACCGATTTACTGCTTTCTAATTTATATTACTATTACGGTGAAAAAGTAGGCGGTTTTGACGAAAAAACAGTGGTTTCTTTAGAATGGCTTTTACCTCGTAAAAAACTGAATTACCAAGTGCTTTCAGATTCTATTTTTAAAAAATCAACCATTTTGGATGATAAGAAAAAAAAGATGTTCAGCCAGTATTACAAACTGCGCGATGCTCTGAAGGAGTATAGAGAAATTGAGAAGAATGGCGGTTGGAAAACTATTGAAACAGGTGAAGATTATAAAAACCTCAAAGTAGGAGATTCGTCTGCTGTTGTGGCGCAAATTAGAGAGAGACTTTTTATTACCAAAGACATTCAAGAGGACAATAAAAGTGCTATTTGTGATACGACTTTGATTAAAGCCATGAAAAACTACGAATTGCGTCATGGTTATACCCCAAAAAACACGATTCTTCTCGAGCATATAAATGATTTGAACATTTCTGTTTCAGATCGTATCAAGACCATTATTGTTAATATGGAGCGCTGCCGCTGGATAGATCCGGAATTAGAGAAAGGGCAGAAGTATATAGAAGTGAATATTCCTGAATTTAGATTGTATATAGTCGAAGATGGTAAAATTGCTTTTGTATCGCCAGTTGTTGTGGGTAGAGCTATGACAAAAACGGTTATTTTCAGCGGAATGATGAGCAATATTGTTTTCAGTCCGTATTGGAATGTGCCGCCAAGTATTATAAAATCGGAAATTAAGCCAGGCATGGCTAAGGATAAAAACTATCTGCAAAAGAAAAATCTAGAATGGAACAATGGTGCAGTGCGTCAGCTTCCAGGAAAAAATAATTCTTTAGGATTGGTGAAATTTTTATTCCCGAATTCAAGCAATATTTACCTGCATGATACGCCATCAAAAAGTTTGTTTGAAAGAGAAAGTAGAGCTTTTAGCCACGGATGTGTGCGTGTAGCAAAACCAAGAGAGTTGGCCATAGAGTTGTTAAAAGTAGACCCTGCATGGACTCCCGAAAGAATTGATAAAGCCATGCATGCTGGAAAAGAAAGTTGGTATACGCTTAAGAAAAAAGTTCCAGTTTATATTGGATATTTTACTGCTTGGGTAGATCGACAAGGTAATTTAAATTTCTATAAAGATATTTATGGAAGAGATGAAAGTATGATTAAACTCTTAACAGAAGAATAAAATTTTAAATTCCAATTTCAAAAATCCAAATTCCAAAACTGAATCTATTCAATAATTGGGGTGAAAAAATTAAAGCCACAGATTAAAGGATTGAAATGATTATAAAAAATCTGTGTTAATCTTTTTATCCCGATAGCTATCGGGAGTGGCAAAAATAAATTTGTGGAAATTTGTGTAATTTGTGGCAAAACTTATTTCGATAAAACATCAACACATTTATAAAAGCGTTTGGTATAATGTTCTGTATCAAGCGCTGTTATAGTTACCTGTTGTGCTTTTCCTGAGGAAGCATGAATAAATTTTGACTGCATTCCGTTGGCCTCACAAATTATTCCGAGGTGACCGACAACATTTCTGTTTTTGTAACCGTAAAAAACTAATACATCTCCCACTTTAAATTCTTCTGGTTTTAGAGCTTTGCCTATGTTTTTGTAACCGCTGGAACTTCTTGGTAATGTCAATCCGAAATTGTTAAAAACATAGCTGACAAAACCTGAACAATCAAAACCTTTTTTGGGATTACTACTGGCGTATAAATAAGGAGTTCCTAAATATTGTTTCGCGTAAGCAATAATGGAATCGCGATTTATTTCGGTCTGAATTTTAGTGTTTGAAATTAAATGTTGAGGCTCTTTCTTTTTTATTGTGAAAGAAGAAAGTAAAACAAATGGCAATAAAAAAAATAGTAGGCGCGATCTCATTTCTCTGGTCTTATATCAATTAAAACGCTAAATATAAACTGTTATTTTATTTTAAAAAGAACAAGAGCACCCTAAAAAATACAAATAAGTACTATTTAGCTCCCAAATGATGTGTTTATGTGGTGTTTTTTTATTACTTTTTGACATTTTAGTATCTTTTTAGATAAACTCTTTCCAATATATTTGTGAATCGTATTTAGATTTAACAAATAAATTATGTTTCCCAAAAAAATAGCTATTTTAATTTCGTTTTTGCTGATTTCGGCTTTTTCTAATGCCCAAACTCAAAATACGAATAAAACTTTTTTATACGAAGGCCGAGTTGATCAACTTCAAAATGATCAGGTAATTTTAATCGGAACGGCTTCTTCGGTTTCTTTTAATTTTACAGGAAATGAATGCTCAATCTCACTTCAAAGCGTTGATTCTTATGAACATCATAATTATGTGCAATTAGTTTTGGATGGAAAATATATAGGAAAGGTTAGAATTGAAAAAGGAGCGATTCAGTCATTTCCAATCAAAGTGACTTCAAATCAAAAAGAGCATCGACTAGAAATCTACAAAAATACAGAAGCCCAAAGCGGTAATATTTTGTTTGCTGGAACAACGGCAAAACGGGTTCCAATTTCATTTAAAAAGAAAAAGAAAATCGAGTTCATAGGCGATTCTATTACTTGTGGCGCGGCTAGCGATCCGACAGAAGTTCCTTGTGATAAAGGAGAATATATGGATCATCACAATGGTTACTACGCTTATGGGCCAACACTTTCAAGAGCAATTGGAGCAGATTATTTAATGAGCTGTGTTTCGGGAATCGGAATGTACAGAAATTGGAATGACGAGCATAAAGATGAAGCCATAATGCCAGATGTGTATCCAAATTTATATCTCACAAAAGATGTGTCAAAGCCAAAGTACGACTTTGCTTTTCAGCCAGATATTATAAGTATTGCTTTAGGAACAAATGATTTTTCTGGTGGAGACGGTAAGAAAGAGCGTCTACCATTCAATCCTGAAAAATATGTTTCAAATTACATCAGTTTTATAAAGATGTTGTACCTACATAATCCGAAAGTACAGATTGTCATTACAAACAGTCCAATGGTTGGCGGAGATAGAGCAGTAGTTTTTGAAGATTGCTTGAATAAAGTTAAAAATGCTTTCGCGAATGATAAAGCGCACAAACCGATTCAAATTTTCAAATTTAAACCGATGACTCCAAATGGCTGTAGCGGACATCCTGATGTTGCAGATCATAAGGTTTTGGCAAATGAATATGCACCATTTTTAAAGAAATTGCTAAATGAAAAATAATATAATTAAGTTTGTTTTCTTTCTATTGATTTCCAGTACTATGATGGCAAACGTTTCGCTTCCGAATATTTTTGGTGATAATATGGTCTTACAGCGCAATTCTGAAGTGAAAATTTGGGGTTGGGGTAATCCAAAAGAAGAAATAAAACTGGTTTCTAGCTGGAATAATCAGGAATATAAAACCGTTGCCAACAATCAGGCAAAATGGGAATTAACCATTAAAACTCCAGAAGCTGGCGGACCTTTTACCATTTCGATAAAAGGCTACAATGAAGTTGTTTTTAAAAATATTTTGATTGGAGAAGTTTGGCTTTGCTCTGGACAATCTAATATGGAAATGTCAGCGAGCTGGGGAATTGACGACGGTGAAGAAGAAATGAAAAATGCCACAAATCCTAACATTCGATTTTTTACAGTTCCGAAATTAACGGCAGAAAATCCGCAGAACAATTTACTGGGAAACTGGACGGAATCGACTCCTGAAACCATGAAATATTTTAGTGCGGTTGGTTACTTTTTTGCCAAAAGGCTGCGCGAAGATTTAAAAAATGTCCCAATCGGATTGATTTCTTCCAATTGGGGCGGAACTCCTGCTGAAATCTGGATGTCACAAGAAGTGGTAAGCAACGATCCTGTTTTATTGGAAAATGCTAAAAAACTAAATGAACAAGAATACGGGCCAAGACAACCCGGACGTGCTTACAATGCCATGATTTATCCAATTATCGGATTTAAAATTGCTGGAACGCTTTGGTATCAGGGAGAATCAAATGTTGGCTCTTTGGTTTATGATAAAACGTTAGGCGCTTTAATTACGTCTTGGAGAAAAGAATGGAAAGACGAATTTCCGTTTTATTATGTTCAGATAGCGCCATTTAAAACTGGGAAGAATAATTTTTCAAATGTAACAATTAGAGATTCTCAAAGAAAACTATTGAAAGAAGTTCCGAAAACAGGAATGGTTGTCATTAGTGATATTTCGGATACGATTGATATTCATCCAAAAAATAAAAAGTCGGTTGGAATTCGTCTGGCAAATTTAGCTTTGGCTGAAACCTATAAAACCAATAATAATTTAGTTAATGGCCCACTCTTTAAATCCATTAAAATAGATAAAAACAAAGTAATCGTTTCTTTTGACTACGGAGACGGGTTGTATTTCAAAGATAAAAAATCGAATCAGTTTGAAGTTGCGGGAACAGATGGAGTTTTTTATCCAGCCGAAGCTTCAATTGAAAATAACGAAGTGATTTTGAAAAGTAAAAAAGTGGCTTCTCCAGCAAAAGTGAGGTTTGCATGGGGAAATACAATTCAGTCAGATTTGTTTAATAAAGCGAATTTGCCGGCTTCTTGTTTTGTTTCTGAGTGAGTGTATAAAGAAGAAAGAATTAAGAAGCAAGACTTTAGATTTTTTGTCAGGCTATGCGAAGTCGGAGTCCCGCAAGAAGCTCCACAAAGCAAAGACACAAAGTTTGTCATCCTGAGAAATGAAGGATCATACTCGGGAGCCGACAAAGATTGACGAAGTTCTGTGCGGAGTTTCTAGTGTGATCCTTCTCAGGATGACAAGATAACCGAAAATACTCTTTTGAAAACGATTTGCGTGAGGGATAGATGCGGTATCCTTTTGTGAAGAGAAACGGAACAAAAGATATAGCTGAAAGCCCGACCCGCCTTTTTCGGCGGGACACGCCCAAAAAAACTTAGAATCTTAGCATCTCAGAACCTTAGAATCTTAAAGAAAAAACTAACTAAACCACATATGAAAAATAAACAAATACTAATTATTGGGGTATTTTCCCTTTTTACGATTGGAAATATGAATGCACAGAAAAAGCCGTATCTGGATAAAAATAAAACTGTTGAACAACGTATCGATTTGCTTTTACCGTTAATGACGCTTGAGGAAAAAGTAGGGCAAATGAACCAATATAATGGTTTTTGGGATGTTACGGGGCCTGCTCCGAAAGGTGGAACGGCAGAATTGAAATACGAACATTTAAGAAAAGGATTGGTCGGATCGATGCTGACGGTTCGTGGAGTGAAAGAAGTTCGTGCGGTTCAGAAAATTGCGGTTGAAGAAACGCGATTAGGGATTCCGCTAATTATTGGTTTTGATGTAATACATGGTTATAAAACGTTAAGTCCGATTCCGTTGGCAGAAGCAGCGAGTTGGGATTTAGAAGCGATTAAAAAATCGGCGGCTATTGCGGCAGATGAAGCTTCGGCATCTGGAATTAACTGGACTTTTGGACCCAATGTCGATGTTGCAAATGATGCCCGTTGGGGACGCGTGATGGAAGGCGCGGGTGAAGATCCGTATTTGGGAAGTAAAGTCGCTTATGCGCGTGTAAAAGGTTTTCAGGGCGAAACGGTTGCTGATTTGGCAAAAGTAAATACGATTGCAGCTTGTGCAAAACACTTTGCCGCCTATGGTTATGTTGAAGCGGGATTGGAATATAATATTGTAGACATAAGTAATTCGAAATTATACAATTCGGTTTTGCCTCCTTTTAAAGCAACTGTAGATGCCGGAGTTCGTACGTTTATGAATTCGTTTAATACTTTGAATGGCGTTCCAGCAACTGGAAATGCTTTTTTACAGAGAGATATTTTGAAAGGGAAATGGAAGTTTGACGGATTTGTAATTTCTGATTATGCTTCGATTCGCGAAATGATTGCGCACGGTTATGCAAAAGACGAAGCCGATGCAACGGCAAAAGCAGTTATTGCAGGTTCTGATATGGATATGGAATCGTATTTGTATGTGGCCAAATTGGTTGATTTAGTAAAATCTGGAAAAGTAAAAGAATCTTTGGTTGATGATGCTGTTCGCAGAATTCTTCGTGTGAAATTTGAATTGGGATTATTTGATGATCCGTACAGATATTGTGATGAAAAACGTGAGAAGGAAGTTGTTGGAAGTAAAGCCAATAATGAAGGCGTTTTAGACATGGCGAAGAAATCTATTGTTCTTTTGAAAAATGAAAAGAATTTGCTTCCGCTAAAGAGATCAGGACAGAAAATCGCTTTGATTGGCGCTTTGGCAAATGATAAAAACAGTCCGTTGGGAAGCTGGAGAATTGCAGCTTCTGATGATACTGCAGTTTCTGTTTTAGAAGGAATGCAGCAGTATAAAAACAATCAGCTAACTTTTGAAAAAGGTGTTGATTTGTTAAAACAAAAAGCGACTTTCTTAACTGAAACAGTTTTCAACACAACAGATAAAAGCGGATTTGAAGCGGCTAAAACAGCAGCAAAAAATGCAGATGTTGTCGTAATGGTTTTAGGTGAATATGGTTTCCAAAGCGGTGAGGGAAGAAGTAGAACTGATTTGAATTTGCCAGGTTTACAGCAAGAGTTATTAGAAGAAATTTATAAAGTAAATCCAAATGTAGTTTTGGTTTTAAATAACGGACGTCCGTTAAGTATTCCTTGGGCAGCAGAGAATGTTCCGGCAATTGTTGAAGCTTGGCATTTAGGAACTCAAGCTGGAAATGCGGTTGCTCAGGTTTTATACGGAGATTATAACCCGAGTGGAAAATTGCCAATGTCGTTTCCAAGAAATGTGGGTCAGGTACCAATTTATTACAACAAATACAGTACAGGAAGACCAACAGACAGCGATAAAAATGTTTTCTGGTCGCACTACATGGATGTGGAAAAAACGCCTCAATTTCCGTTTGGTTTTGGTTTGAGCTACACCACTTTCGATTATAAGAACCTGAAATTGAATAAAACTTCTTTTGCAAAAGGTGAAAAAGTGCAAGTGAGCGTTGAGGTTACGAACTCTGGAAATTATGATGGAAAAGAAGTGGTGCAATTATACATTCATGATGAATACGCCAGTATCGTTCGTCCAATTAAAGAACTAAAAGGTTTTGAATTGGTGAATCTGAAAAAAGGTGAAACTAAAACGGTAACTTTTACTTTAACGGACAAAGAACTTGGTTTTTACAATAATGAAGGAGCTTATTTAGTAGAACCTGGAACTTTTAAAATCTTGGTTGGAGGAAGCTCTGATAAAGGTTTGCAAAGTGGGTTTGAGATTAAAGAGTAATTCTTTTCGAGATGCAAAGGGACAAAGTAACAAAGGTTCAAAGTTTTTTGAATAGCACCTAGATTTAATTAGGGAAATAAAATTTGAATAAGAAAAGGGCTTTAGCCAAACTTTGTAGGTTTGGCTAAAGCCCTTTTGATTGTGTTTATGTTTTCATCTAGCTAAAGCTGGACACTATTGATTTGTCATGTTGCTCAAGTGTTTATATATCAGTATTTTATTACAGAAAAAGTGTTTTGGTTTATGCTTTTGTTTTATCTTTGATAGACAGCCAATTAAATATTTTTAATTGGTGATTTAAGGTAAGCTGAAAACTTTCTAGAGTAGGCAAGATTTTAAAAATAGTATTATGGAACATTCTTTATTTAAAAAAGTGAAGGCAGCAATTGATTATTGGTACATTCCGTTATTAGTGGGAATACTTTTTGTAATCATCGGATTTTGGTCTTTTGCCACACCTGTAAAGGCATATTTAACATTGGCATTTTTATTTAGTGTGTCATTTATGGTCAGCGGAATTTTTGAAATTATTTTTGCACTTTCAAACAGAAAAAAAATAGACAACTGGGGCTGGACACTGGTATCAGGGATTATAGGTTTAGGTGTTGGAATAGTATTAATTGCTAACCCGTTAGTTTCAGTAACACTTTTGCCTCTTTATGTTGGATTGGCTATTTTGTTTCGTTCTGTAATGGCTATTTTTATGGCCTTTAATTTAAAAAGCTATTCTGTTCCCGACTGGAAAAATCTTTTAGGATTAGGAATTTTGGGACTTTTGTTTTCTTTTCTGTTATTATGGAATCCTGTTTTTGCAGGACTTTCAATAGTATATTGGACTGCTTTTGCTTTCATCGCAAGCGGTATTTTTTATATTTATTTTTCTTTTAAACTTAAAAAACTGCATGATTTAGTTTGAAAAAGAATAAGATTTATTTTCTCCCGCAGGTTTAGCAGATCAAGTGGATTTTTTAATCTCCTAAATCTGCCAAATCTGCGGGAGTTTTTTTTACCTTTAAAATCTATTAAAACTTCCAACTTTTAAATTAAAACAATGAAATATAACAGATGTGGAAAAAGCGGTTTGCTGCTTCCTGAGATTTCTTTAGGATTGTGGCATAACTTCGGATCGGTAGATAATTTTGAAAATGCCGAAAGTATTGCTATTGAAGCTTTTGATAAAGGAATTACACACTTCGATTTGGCGAATAATTATGGGCCAGTTCCAGGTTCGGCTGAAGAGAATTTCGGAAAAATATTATGGCATAATTTTCAAGGAAATTTGCGTGATGAAATCGTAATTTCTACTAAAGCAGGTTATACCATGTGGAAAGGTCCTTATGGAGATTGGGGTTCTCGTAAATATCTGCTTTCAAGTTTAGACCAAAGTTTGAAACGAATGAGTATTGATTATGTAGATATTTTTTATTCGCACCGCCCAGATCCAGAAACTCCGATTGAAGAAACGATGATGGCGCTAGATCATGCTGTTAGAAGTGGAAAAGCCTTGTATGTTGGAATTAGTAATTATTCGGCAGAACAGACTCGTGTTGCAGTTGATGTTTTAAAACAATTAGGAACGCCTTGTTTGATTCATCAGGCTAAGTATTCAATGCTTGAACGTTGGGTTGAAAATGGTTTGTTGGATGTTCTCGAAGAAAAGGGAGTCGGCTGTATTGCATTTTCGCCTTTAGCACAAGGACTTTTGACTGATAAATATTTAAATGGAATTCCTGAAAACTCTAGAGCGCATAATCCAAACGGGCATTTAAGAGAAGATGAGGTGACGCAGGAAAGAATTCAGAAATTAATTCAGCTGAATGAAATTGCTCAGAACAGAAATCAGTCTTTGGCGCAAATGGCTTTGGCTTGGCTTCAGAAAGATAAACGAATTACATCAGTTTTAATTGGCGCTAGTTCTGTAAAACAATTGTGTAACAATATTGATTGTTTACAGAATACCGAATTTTCGCATGATGAATTGAATGCGATTGAGAGTATTTTATCATAATAATTAAACCTAACAGGTTTTAAAAACCTGTTAGGTTTCCTAAATCATCATTTATTTTTTAACTTCAAATTGTAATCTTTTACAATTTCTAATGTTGATTTATCTCCATTAAAAACCGAATTTAAACCTTGAGGTTCTTGTGGCGGATCTGTTGTGAACGGTTCTCCCGGATTCCATTTTCCATCTGGATGAATTGCTTTTCCTTCGCCTCCGTAACCCCAGAAATTGACAGCTCTCAACGGACCGTTATTTTTAACGCTTTCTGCAACTCTTCCAAAAATATAGCTGTAAAACTTATCTCTGTAAACAGAAGGAGCTCCAGCATTCAGATTTTCATTTTCTCTCGGAAGACCAAATTCTTCAATTATTATTGGACGGTTTAAGTTGTTGGCCACTTTGATGTGATCGTCAATATATTTTCCAGCGTTTTCAATGGTTTTCGGAAATGTTGCTTCGGCATTATCAGCTTTAAACCAATTCCAGTTTTTAGGCCAAATATGCATGGTCAAATAATCAATATTCGGATTTTGATGCGTTCTTTCGAAGATTTCCATGCTGTCGTTTGAACTGTTTTTTCCTTCAGAACCTGTAGAAACCAAATGGTTTTTGTCTAAGCTGTCAATCAAATCCACAATAGAATTTAGCCATTTCGTGAATTTTGCCTCATTTTCTACCGTAAAAAGTCTTGGTTCGTTTCCAACCTGCCACGACATAATGGTGTTATCTTCATTGTATTTCTTTTTAGAATACGCATTTGTTCTGCCAATAATAAACTTCACATGACTGTTTAAAGCTTCTATACAAGGTTCACAACTGTGAAATTGTTCTGTATACGACATGAACTGCGGCCAAGTATTCGGCGGAATATTAGGAACTGGAACCGGACCTTTGCCATTCCATTCCAAATATTGCGACATTCCGCCCGACCATTCCCAGTTGTTGGTCAAATATAAAACGGCATACATATTTCGTTTGCTCATTTCGCTAATCAGGAAATCCAGTCCGTCCAATAAATCTTCGTCGTATTTTCCCTGTTCGTATTGCAAGGCAGGACGAACCGTGAAATCGTATTTCCCACCATCTGCTCCAACCAAAATGCGCAAATTATCGATTCCGTTTTTCTTCATTAAATCCAATTCGCGCAACAGTCTTTTACGGTCTCCTATTTTCTTTGATGCCAACATGCTTCCGTACCAATAATTGGTTCCAATGTAAGCGTAAGGTTTGTCGCCTTTATAGAACTGATTTCCTTTCACAGTAATTTTTTCCTGTGCCTGACAAGCAATTGCAGTAAAAATTAAGACTAATGAAAGTGTTTTAAAAAATCTATTTTTCATAATTTATATTTTAAGGAGCTAATCCCGCTATCCGCTCTATCTTTTATGGTGAACCCCACCATAAAAGGATGCCGCTTCTATCGGGGCTAGGGCTTTACGTTCTATAAGACGTTTTGATTTTTATTTGAAATTTTAATTTTCAATTCGACGAATAAGCTCCAGACATGCACGACTGTTATGATATGGACATTTCCAGAATCCAGCTTTATCTTTTTGCATTACACTATAATCTTCGTACACTCCCCAAAACCATTCTCCGTTTTGTGGGTCTATGATTTGTTTTTTTATGAATTTCCAGTTTTTGTAAACAATATCAAGATATTCTACTTTTCCTGTCAATTGATACGCATTGTAAAAACCGATTAAAGCTTCGGCTTGTGGCCACCAATGCTTTTCTGCTATTAATTCATCTTTTTCAGCATCAAATTCATACCATAAACCGCCATCAGCATCTAAACCTTCTTTGGTTACTTCTGCAATTTGAATGGCATGTTTTTTATAGTTTTCAATCAAAGTTTCATTTCCTGAAATTTCAGCGCATTGCTGCAAAAGCCAAGCCGCTTCAATATCATGTCCATACGAAATGACATCTGGCTTCTCTTTCCAGTTTTCATCAAAAAACAAACGTAAATGTCCTGTTTCGGTATTGATGAAATATTTTTCGATAGTTTCTAATAATTCGATAATCGTTGCCAGCAAATTTTCGTCTTTCCAAACTTTGTATAAATTCGCATAAGCCTCAATAATATGAAGATGCGTATTCATGGTTTTCTTTTCGTTGGCATCCTTTGCGCTCAAACGCAAATCTTCGATGGGTTGCCAATCTCTGGTAAAAGCTTCAAAATAGCCTTTGTTTACAGGATCATAGCTGTGTTCCTGAATTTTTAAATACAAATTTTTAGCTATTTCTAAAGCTTTTTCTTCTTTTGTAATGCTGTAAAATTCAGATAATCCGTAAATCGCAAAAGCTAAAGCATAAATCTGGTTTTTGGTGTCTTTTGGAGTTTTATCCTCATTTATACTCCAAAAAAGACCTCCAAATTGTGTGTCATAAAAGTAAGTTGCGAGAAACTCAAATGCTCTTTCTGCCAGCTTTTTGTGGTTTTCGTTTTTAGTGGTTTTGTAACTGGCAGAAAACGTCCAAAGAATTCGGGCGTTTAATACCGAACCTTTTTCAGCATTGAGAATGAGTTGATCATTAAAATCAATTTGCCCGACAAAACCGCCATTTTGGTCATCAATAGTACGTTCTGACCAATAGTTAAGAATAGAATTCAGTTCTGCTGTTAATTCCGATTTTAAAAGCTTGAGTTGTAATGACACGGTATTTTAGATTGCGTTATTTTTTTCGATTTGATTGATGATAGTTTGTACTGAACCAGCAGAAACAAAAGTGTCTGCGGGTGTATTTACAACATAATCTACTAATTTGTCTACAGTTGAAACTGCCACGTGCATTCTCGTATCCGATGAAGCGTAATAAACGTAAACCGTTCCATCTTCATCTTCAATCCATCCGTTAGAGAATAAAACATTCGAAACGTCGCCCACTCTTTCAATTCCTTCAGGCCCCATAAAATGCCCAGCCGGAACGTGTATTACTTTCGAAATATCATTCAAATCAGTCATAAACATATACAAAGTATAACGCAATCCAGCAGCAGTATTACGAACTCCGTGCGCTAAATGCAGCCATCCTTTTGAAGTTTTGATTGGCGCTGGTCCTAACCCGTTTTTCAGCTCGTAAATGGTGTGATACTGTTTTCCGAAAATGATTTTCTCGTCTTTAACAACTGGGTTTTTCATGTCTTCAACATACCCTAAACCGATTCCGCCTCCAGATCCAACATCAATAAAACCATCTTGTGGACGCGTGTATAAAGCGTATTTTCCGTTTACAAATTCCGGATGCAACACTACATTTCGCTGCTGGCCAGTATTTGAAATCAAATCTGGCAATCTTTCCCAGTTTACTAAATCTTTAGATCGAACAATTCCTGCATTAGCAACGGCCGAACTTGTATCGCCTTTTGGAGCATTTGGATCTTTTCTTTCAGTACAAAAAATGCCATATACATAACCATCTTCGTGATTAATCAGACGCATGTCATACACATTTGTATCTGGATCTTCTGTTTGCGGAATTACACAAGGTTTGTCCCAAAATTTGAAATTGTCGATCCCGTTTGGACTTTCGGCAATGGCAAAAAATGATTTTCTGTCTATTCCTTCAACACGAACAGCCAAAAGATATTTTCCATTCCATTTCATTGCTCCAGCGTTGAAAGCAGCATTAATACCGATTCTTTCTTGTAAAAACGGATTTGTTTTTTCATTAAAATCAAAACGCCAGTTTAACGGAATATGAGCAGCCGTAACAACAGGATTTTTGTAACGGTCATAAATGCCATTTCCAACAATTTCCTGTGGTTCGTTTTTTTGTTCAATAAGTATTTTATGTTCTTTTTCTAATGCCGATTTTCTTTCTTTAAAATGGACTGAAGATGTTATTGTTGTCATAAATTGATTGCTTTGTCTTTGGTTTTTTATTGATTTTGATCTCTCTTTTCGTTTAAATCCTGTTCTATAATCTGTAATTTTTCTTCTGATAAAGGGTAAAATGCTATAAAAGCTACCGAGATTGCGGCCGCAATTGCTGGTAGTATGCTTAACATTAATTGAATTCCGTTTTGAGCTGTCGCAGTCTGCTCGACATTGGCCTGAAAACCAAAGTAGCCTAAAAGCCAGCCTGCTCCGGCGCCGCCAATGGTCCAGCCAAATTTTTGTGACATGGATGAAGCCGAGAATACTAGTCCTGTAGCTCTGCGTCCTTGTTTCCATTCTGAATAATCGGCGCTATCGGCGTACATTGACCAGATTAATGGAAAAATACAGCCTGCACAAATACTGATTAAAACTTGGAAACTCATGATTAAGAAAATATCTTTTTTTCCGAATAAATAGAAAATAAGGCTTAAGATTGCAGCTAAAGCCATTGCTCCAAAAAAGGTTTTCTTTTTCCCAATTTTATTCGCAATTGGCGTAGCTATAATAACTCCGATGATGTTTGCAGCTTGTCCTAAAACCAAGTAGATTGAGGTTGGTGTCATATGAAAATCGGTTCCGAAAAATGAAAAATCAAAATTGATAGAACTACTGACATAATATTTGAAATAATAAACCGCAGCTCCGTCGCGAATGGAATTAAACACCAAAGCTCCAATCCCTGCTCCGAGTAAAATCCACCAAGGCTTATTTTTTAGGAGATCTTTTAAATCTTCTTTTAGGTTATTTTGTTCGTCTGCAATAGGTTTTATTCTTTCTTTAGTGAATGCAAAACAAGCCCAAAAAAATATGGTTGTGATTAATCCGAAAACTGCGATTGTTGCCAGCCAGCCACTTTTAGAATTTAGATTTCCACCAAAGTAGTTTACCAAAGGTTCAATCAGCCAAAGTGCCAAAAGACTTCCTCCAAAAGCAAAAACCATTCGATAAGATGAAAGCGTATTTCTTTCTTTTCTATCAGAAGACATTACGCCCAAAAGTGATGCGTACGGAACATTGATTAAAGAATAAATCATCATCATTAAAGAATACGTCACATAGGCATAGATGATTTTTCCTTTTTCGTCAAAATCTGGAGTATAGAAAGTTAAAACTCCAATCACGGCAAAAGGTATGGCAACCCAAAGAAGATAAGGTCTGAATTTTCCCCATTTGCTTTTGGTTCTGTCGGCTAGAATTCCAACAATCGGGTCAAAGCAAGAGTCCCAGATTCGAGTGATTAAAAACATGGTTCCCACTACGGCAGGTGCTAATCCGAAAACGTCGGTGTAGAAAAAGAGGAGATACATGCTGAAAATTTTCCAGAACATAGATGAAGCAGCGTCTCCAAGTCCGTAACCGATTTTTTCTTTTAAACTAATTTTGTCGTGCATTGGTTATTTTTTAAGGTTGTAATTTGTTTTGGGGCAGTTATTTTAATTTTTTCGGAATGTCTTTCTCAAATATTGTCTGATCTAGATTATAAAAATCAACAAAATCTTTCTCGCTTACTTGACCAGAAAATGGAGCATAATAATGCATTTTTTGTTCTTTTTCCTGCCAGCCATGGTTTCTCCACATTAATACATAAGAAATTTTATAGTCTCCGATTGCTTTCAATAAAGTGCCTGTCCACCATTTTGAATCTGGAATGGCTTCGTAACCAGCTTCAGCCAATGCCATTGGTTTGCTTTTTTGAAGACATATTTCGTTTAAAATTTTAAATTGCTTTTGAACTTCGCTGATAAACTTCTCACCAGTCGAATCATCATTATTTTGATAAGTGTCAAAACTTAAAATATCAGCATAATCATCTCCAGGATAATTGGCCAAGAAATCGTCTTCACTGCTGAAACTGCTTGTATTATATACATAAATAAGGTTGTGAACCCCTTTTTTCTGGAGATAATCGAAAGTGAATTTCCAAGCGGTTTTAAATTCTTCTGGAGTGCAGTTTCCTTTTCCCCACCAAAACCATCCGCCCGTAAGTTCGTGAAAAGGTCTAAAAAGTATCGGGATGTTTTTTCCGTTTTTATCTTTTAATGACAAAAAGAAAGTTGCCGCTTTATCTAGCCAAGAAGTGAATTTTTTATGATTTTGAGCTCCAGGTAAAATGGTTTTTAAAGAATTAGGAATATTATTCCAAGCATCTTTTCCTGTTGCGGGATTGTCAAAATGCCAGCTGATGGTTGAAATTCCGCCACGTGCATTTGCCTGTATGATATATTGTTTCATTTTATTGAAAGGAACACCGTCAATATTATTAGGTTTATCATTTTCTAAACCTGCAATGTCCCATCCATAAACTGCTGGATAATCGCCTGCAACATCTTTTACATCGCTTCGTCCGTCTTCATATTTCCATTTTACACCATAAGCCAAATCGTCTTGATGCCCAAATAAGAATCCTTTTTGAGATAATGTATTTAAGTTTTTATAAAGTGATTGAGTTTCAGCTGTTGCTTTTTTATCTGAAAGTGACAAAATTGTATTACTGTTGCTTTTTTGCGATTCGCATGAAGTGCTTACAAAAACAGCCGTTAGAAGCATGATAAAATGTTTTTTCATTGTCGATTTATTGATAGTTAATGGCACTAACTGCTAAAGATATGATATTTATGATTTTAAAATCTGTTAGTTTTTTATTCTAAAATTCTTTAGCAATTTGTCTTTAACATTATTAAAACTATAAAAAGTTATTTGATTAAAAATGATTAATGTTTATTATTAATATTCTTTTTAAAGATATGATAATTAATTTTTTCAAAGATAAACGGATGATTAAACTGTGATTAATATTATTTTATCAATTATATATCATATTATTGCAATCAAAAAATAGAATATCACCTTTCTGAAAAATACTTTTTAATATGAGTACTACGAAAAATTTTTATAGAGAAATAGCGCCGCTTGCTGCTAGTGACAGCTTTTTGGTTTTTGATCGCGTAAAAGATAGTTTTGATTTCCCGGTGCATTATCATCCAGAATTTGAGATCAATTTTATTCTAAATGGGAAAGGAGTAAAGAGGGTTGTAGGAGATAATATTGAAGAAATTGATAATGTAGAATTGGTTCTGATTGGTCCGAATTTATATCACGGTTGGGAATTGAATAAATGTACCAATAAAAAAATACACGAGATAACGATACAATTTCATAATGATTTATTTCATGAATCTTTGCTTGCAAGACGTATTATGAATCCGATCAGGGATATGTTTAACCGATCTATTCACGGCATTTTGTTTTCGAAAAAAACAGCCGAAGAATTAACGCCAAGGCTTGTGAAGCTTTCTAAATTGGATGGTATGGATTATTTCTTAGAGATTACTTCTTTGTTATATGATCTGGCTAATTCCAGAAATCAGCGTTTACTTTCTACATATACTGTAGACTATGATACGTTTGATGATTATGATAAAATGAAATTGGTTTACGAATACGTGCAGAAAAATTTCGCTGAGAAAATTACTTTAGAAGATGCAGCGAATGTAGCCAGCATGTCCATCATTTCTTTTAATCGATTTATTAAAAAACGTACAGGAAAAACTTTCGTCAATTATATAAATGATATCCGAATTGGTTACGCAGCACGTTGGTTGGTAGAAAAAGACATGAGTGTTTCTGAGGTTGCTTTTAAATCTGGCTTTAATAACATCGCAAACTTCAATCGCAGTTTTAAAGCGACAAAAAATTGTACGCCAAGTCAATATCGTGAAGAATTTTCGGGGCTGAAACGTATTTTATAGTGATACTTTTTTATCACAAATAAATATTATTTTTAACGAAAACGTTTGATTTTTGATATTTCATTAGTTTTTATTCATTGTTTAGGTTCTTTTTGAGGATTGTTATTGCGAATAATTTAATTTTTATGCGATTTTATTTTTATATATGTTTTTTTAATCGCCTATAGTAAAAATATTATCATTAAATGATATAATATTATCGATTTGATAATTCTCGCTGTTATAGATTTGTTGAAATAATTTAAAAGTAAAAATTACCCTGGCATTTGCTTTTAAGATTATGCAATAAACAAATTTAACTAACCAAACATTATTATGAAAAAACTAATGACTCACTTTCTTCATTGGAATGCTAACCACAGAGCGGTTCCTTTGATTGTATTCTTGCTGCTGACTAGTAATTTTATTGCTGCTCAGGTTAAAATAACAGGAGTAGTGTCTGATGATAAAGGAATGACAATTCCTGGAGCCAACATTTCTGTTGTTGGATCTAAAAATACCGCATCTTCAGACTTTGACGGTAAATATAGTATTGATGCCCCTTCAAATGGGACTTTGGTAGTGTCATTTATCGGTTTTGATTCCCAAAAAATTGCCATTGCAGGCAAAACTAAAATCAATATTTCTTTAAAACCGTCTTCAGAAGACTTAAAAGAAGTTGTTGTAATTGGATATGGGACTCAGAAAAAGAAAGATGTAAATGGAGCTATTTCTTCTGTTCGATCTAAAGATATTGAAAACTTAAAACAAGTTTCTATTGATCAGATGCTTCAAGGTAAGGCCGCGGGAGTTTCGGTAACAAATAACTCTGGCCAGCCGGGTGGTGCAGCTTCTGTAAGAGTTCGAGGAACGACTTCTATTACGGGAACAAATGAGCCTTTGTACGTCATTGATGGTGTGCCAATTTCTGGAGATGCAACTGGTAAATCTACGAGCGGGCAGACCTTGGCAGGTAAGGACGGGTTTTCTGCCTCTGGAGGAAGTGGTAATACAGCTATGAGTCCGTTGTCAATGATCAATCCAAATGATATTGAATCCATGGATATTTTGAAAGATGCTTCTGCTACTGCAATTTATGGGTCTCGTGGTGCAAATGGTGTTATTATTATTACGACTAAATCGGGTAAGAAAGGCGGCGGAAAAGTGTCGTATGAGAACTACACTTCTTTTGCAACTATAAGCAATAAATTGGATGTTTTGACATTGTCAGAATACGCAACTTTAAAAACCAATTTGGCTAAATTATGGGGGTTTCAGACTCGTCAGGAGTTTTCTCATCCTGAATTGCTAGGAGCTGGCACAAATTGGCAGGATGAAGTATATAGAACGGCTATTTCTAACAGTCATCAGCTTTCATTTTCTGGTGCGAAAGATGGAACAAGCTATTATTTGTCTGGAAGTTATTTGGATAATGAAGGAACGATTATCAATTCGGGGTTAAAGAGATATACGGTTAGATTGAATTTGGATTCAAAAATTAAATCTTGGTTAAGAATTGGTGGAAATCTAACAGGAGGTATTACAAATGAAAGAATTACGGTAAACCAAAGTTATTCAGGATTAATTTCGAATACATTATTGCAATCTCCTGATATTCCGGTTAGAAATGTTGATGGCTCATTTGCAGGTCCGCCATCTTCTGAACAAAGCGTTACCTATTATAATCCAGTTGCTGAGGCGTTAACTAGGGAAAATAAATTGGTTAGAAAAAATTTCTTAGGAAATGTTTATGCTGAGGCAGATATCATCAAAGGATTGAAATATCGCATTGAAATTGCCGCAAATACGGAGTTTTCTGAGAATGATGACTTCAGACCATCGTATGCATGGGGAAGCCAGGTAAATTTATTGGCAGATTTGGACGTAAGAAGACAAAACTGGTATTCTACAAATATTAAAAATTTACTGACTTACGACAGAACTTTTGGCAAGCACAAAATAACGCTTTTGGCAGGTCAGGAAGCAAATGATTCTCATTGGGAAGGTGTGATCGCATCTGCGCAAGGCTTTAAAACAAATTCAATTCACACCATTAATTTAGCAGATGTTGACAATAATACGATAACACAATATAAAGGAAGTGCTTCACTTTCGTCTTTGTTTGCTCGTGTTATTTATGACTTTAATGATAAATATAGCATTACGGCTTCTATCAGACAGGACGTTTCTTCGAAATTTGATCCGACTACAGATAACCAAAAAGGGGTTTTTAACGCTATTTCTGGTTCATGGAAATTGTCTAACGAGTCTTTTATGGAAGGAACTCGTAAATATATAGACAATATTAAATTTAGAGTGGGTTATGGAGAAACAGGAAATCAGCAGATTCCAAATAACAGTTACTCTGCAATGTTAGGAACGCAGAATTCAGGTTTAGGAAGCGGATTCTTGCCATCAAATTATCCGAATCCAGATTTAGTTTGGGAATCTTTGAATCAGACCAACTTAGGTATTGATTTTACATTGCTGAATAACAAACTTTCTGCAAGTTTTGATGTTTATGACAAAAAATCTAAAGGTTTCTTATTTCAAGTGCCGTTACCTTTATATCTGACAGGTGGTGGAGGTCAGTACGGAGGAGTTTCTGCTCCATACTCGAATTTGGGAACTATGAGTAATAAAGGTTATGATATTACGGTTGGATACGATTTAAGATCTTCAGGAAACTTTAATTGGGATGCATCTTTGGTGGTTTCTCATTACAAAAATAATCTAGACGAAATTGCTAACGGAATTGTGTTAACTCAAGAGGTTAATACCAACGGATATCAGCCAGTAGTAGTTACCAATACTACAATTGGAAATCCGATTGGATTGTTCTACGGGTATAAAACAGACGGAATTTTCAAGGATCAAACAGTTTTGGATAATGCACCGCTTCAATTTGGTCAGGCGGTAGGAACGGGAGTAGGAGAAACAGCTTTGGGAGATGTTAAATATGTGGATGTAAATGGAGACGGAAAAATTGATGCAAATGATAAAACATTCATCGGAAATCCGCATCCAAAATTCACTTACGGATTTACAAACAATTTCAAATATAAAAACGTAGATCTTTCTATTTTTCTTCAAGGTTCGTACGGAAATGATGTTATGAATTTGACAAGAAGAGCTGGTACAACAAATGCTTCTTTATATGATAACCAATTAGTGGAGGCAATGGATTATTATTCTCCAACAAATACAGCAAGTAATAACCCAAGGCCAATTGCAGATTCTTCAAATAATAACCTTCTTATTTCAGATCGTTATGTTGAAGATGGATCGTACTTAAGAATTCAGAATATAACACTAGGGTATTCTTTGCCGCAAGATGTAATTTCAAAATATAAAATTTCAAGATTAAGATTGTACGGGTCTGCACAGAACTTGTATACGTTTACAAATTATTCAGGTTATGATCCGGAGATTGGTTCATTTAATCAGAATGTGCTTTTATCAGGAATTGACAACGGAAGATATCCCGTAGCGAGAACATTTTTAGTTGGACTTAACCTAGAATTTTAAAATTAAAGAAAATGAAAAAGAAATCTTTTTTAAATAGATATAGCCTGCTTTTTATGGCAGTGGCATTTTTGACTTTTGGATCTTGTCAGGACGATTTTACTGATAGACCTTCTGAAGATGGAATAAGTTTGGATTCGTATTACAGCACAGACGAGCAAGTGTCATCGGCAACAAATGGGATGTATAGCAGAACTTGGTTTCAAATGTATAATAAATTCTGGTGGGCGCTGGAAGTAGGATCTGGAAACATGTATTCTGGTTCTCCTGACGTGAGCGGATTAAGAACTTTCTCTTTAAACGGAAGCGATCCAGAACTAGTAAATGGTTGGTCATCTTTATGGGCAAACGTACAGCAGTCCAATATGATTATTAACTTTCTTGCGGCAAGAGTAGGACCAGGTGTTTCTCAAGATGTTTTGAATAATACTATTGGAGAAGCGTATTTTATGAGAGCTACTGCTTATTTTGATTTAGTGAGACTTTGGGGACCAGTGCCCATTATTGAAAATCCATTAGACTATACCAGTAATCCTTATGTAAATACAAATCCCGTTGAAGATATCTATAAACTAATTACATCTGATTATTTAAAGGCAATTGATTTATTGGTGGCAAAAAACAGAGGGGCTAATTATGCAAATAACGGACACGTTTCTAAAGGTTCTGCAAAAGCAATGCTGGCAAAAGTGTATTTGTATCAAAAAGACTATGCAAAAGCAAGAGCAATGGCAGAAGATGTTATCAATAGCGGTGAATTTAAACTTTTAGGAGGAGATCAGCTTCCTGGAAAAAGTTTTGGTGATTTGTTTACATATGCAAACAATAATAACGAAGAATCGATTTTTGCTCTTCAATGGAAAGGAGACGGAGCTTATGGATCTGCAAATAACTGTAATACACAATTCGGATTCCAAGATGGTACATTGTCAACCTCAAATGCATCTTATGCGGGAGTTTTTGGCCCGAGCCAAGAAGTTATGTTTTCTTTATATGATGCTGGAGATTTAAGAAAACATGAAACTGTAATGGTTGGCGGTGACACTTATCCAAATATTAAAACTACGCAAGGGATAGGATTTACAGTTCCATCAGGTAAAGATCTTGCTCAGGCGTCTGGAGGAGCAATTAAAAAATATTGTATTGGTGTAGTTAACGGAAATGTTACAGGTCAGGCAGATGCATGGGCAATGATGGATAATAATACGTATGTAATGCGTTATGCAGAATTGTTGTTAATTCATGCTGAAGCAGTTTTAGCTGGAGGAGCAAGCACTTCAGATGCATCAGCTTTAAGTTCAATAAATGCAGTAAGAAAGAGAGCAGGTTTAGCCGCTTTAACTTCAATTACTTTTGATGATATATTTTTAGAAAGAAGAAAAGAATTATGTTTTGAAGGAGATTATTGGTTTGATCTGGGGCGTATAGACAAAGCGAAAGCAATCGCTATTATGTCGGCACAAAATAGAGGAGACAGATATGGAGAGCGTTACTATACACCAGTTTATAGTGAAGATCACGCAACAAATGACTTTTATATGGACTATCCAGATAACGAAGTGGCTAAAAATCCTAAATTGTTACAGGCTCCAGTTCCGTATACTTTTAAATAATCCCTAAAAATTAGACTGATATGAAAAATATAAAAATAAAATACGTTTTGCCTTTCATTACAATGGCATTTATAGTGCTGGGCGTGTTTTCATCTTGCGACAATGATGACTCTTCTGGAAGTTCCGGAGCGCCAGTCATTACAAGTGTTGCAAAATCTGTTGAAGGTGATTTGGTTCCTGTTACAGTTGGAGATCCTAAAAATTATTATATTATTCAAGGAAAAGGACTTTCAGGTGTAACAAAAATCTACTTTAATGATTTTGATACTTATTTTAACCCTACACTAGTTACCGATACTGCAATTTTTGTTTTAATTGATGAAAAAACACCTTATGCAGATGCAAGCAATAAATTGAAATTGGTTACAAAACAAGGAACAGTTTTATACGATTTTGTTATAGCGCCTCCAACGCCTAAGTTTGGAAGTTATAACCCGATAAATGCAGCAGATGGTGATGTGGTTACCATTTTTGGAGATTATTTCCTTGATCCTATAGTTAAGGTTGGAACCACAGAGGCAGAGATAGTTTCTTCATCATTAACAGAGATTAAATTTAAAATGCCAGCAAATTCTGCAGATAAATATGTAAGTGTTACCAATATCTCAGGAACTACCACATCTGAAGAAGCAGTTGGATCAGCATTGTATGATGATGTTATTCAAGGTGATGCCGGACATTGGATGTGGAGCGGAAGTGATACTTTTGATACAAATTTTAAAGATGATGTAGTGCAGGGGCAAGCAGCGATTAAATTTGTTTTTGGCGGATGGAATGGAGCTGATATGAAATTTAATTCAAGAGATGTTTCTAAATACAAAGCCTTTAGAGTAAAAGTAAAAAGTGTTTCTACAAATGCAAATGCCAGTGTGATATTTGTTTTTGGCGGATGGGCTTATCAAATTAAAAAGCCATTAACGAACAAATGGACTACAATTGAGATTCCGTTTTCTGATATTGGAAATCCTGCAACATTTGATCAGCTGACGCTTCAGGAATCTGGAAGTTTTGGAGGAAATACCATTCTTATGGATGACATGGGATTTGTTTTAAAATAAAATCTTAGTATTGGTTTGAGTTTTGTTTCAAGTATTCCCTAATCTACTCAATTAGGGAATGCTTTTTTTAACACATTTAAATTTAATTTATGAAAAGAATAATTTTATTGTTTTCTCTGTGCTTTTCAGTTTTAAGTTTCAGTCAAGGCAACACGCATAAACAGCAAGCTGGAAAATTTGAAGGATTAGCAATGACACCTCCAATGGGATGGAATTCGTGGAATACCTTTGCGACCAATATTGATGAAAAATTAGTAAAAGAAACGGCCGATATTATGGTTTCTTCTGGTTTGGCTGCAGCGGGTTATAACTATATTGTCTTAGATGATGGCTGGATGACTCACGAGCGTGATGCAAACGGTGATTTAGTGCCGGATCCAGAAAAATTTCCAAGCGGAATGAAAGCGCTTATAGATTATGTTCATAATAAAGGCCTGAAATTCGGTTTATATAATTGTGCAGGAACAAAAACATGTGCGGGTTATCCAGGAACAAGAGGCTATGAATATCAAGATGCTAGATTTTATGCAAAACTCGGAATCGATTTTTTAAAATACGATTGGTGCAATACAGAAGGTATTACAGCAAAAGAAGCTTATACAACAATGAGCAATGCATTAAAAACTGCTGGGAGGCCAATTGTTTTTAGCCTTTGCGAATGGGGAGACAATCAGCCATGGGAATGGGGAAAACCAGTTGGAAACCTTTGGAGAATATCAGGAGATATTTATCCATGCTTTGACTGCGAATTCAAGCATCCAGAAAATTGGTCGTCTTGGGGATTCATGAAAATTGCCGATATGAGAAAAGATATCCGTAAATATTCTGGTCCCGATCATTGGAATGATTTTGATATGATGGAAGTTGGAAACGAAATGAATGATACCGAAGATAAAACGCATTTTGCAATGTGGTGCATGCTTTCGTCTCCTTTATTTACGGGTAATGATTACAGAAAAATGTCAAAAGAGACTTTGTCAATTTTGACCAATAAAGAGCTTTTGGCAGTAAATCAAGATAAACTTGGAATTCAAGGATTTAAATATGCTATTTTAGATGGGGTAGAAGTATGGGTTAAGCCGCTTTCAGATAACACTTGGGCAATGAGTTTTGTAAACAGAACTGAAACTTCAAAAAAAATTAATTTTGATTGGAAGAAAAACAATATCAAAGATGCTGATTTTGGTTATGAAGCAGATTTTAATAAAACAATCTTTAAAATAAAAGACCTTTGGAAAAACAAAGAAATCGGAAACACAAAAAAAGCTTTCAATGCTGAAATCGCTCCACATGATGTTGTTACCTTAAAACTAATTCCTTAAATCAATACATTATGAAATCAAAGTTTTGGTATGCCACCTTTTTGCTTTTGCTGTTTGTAAATGTTTCAAAAGCGCAATTTGTAAAAAAGCACGGCCAGTTAAGCGTCTTCGGAACTCAGCTAGTAGATAAAGATAACAATCCGATTGTCCTTCGTGGATTAAGTTTTGGGTGGCATAGCATGTGGCCAAGATTTTATAATGAAAAAGCAGTAAGCTGGTTAAAAAAAGATTTTAATTGTAATGTAGTTCGTGCCGCCATGGGAATCGAACTGGGTGATTACTCATATATAAAGGATCCACAGTTTTCTAAAGAGAAAATAGAAACGGTTGTAAATGGAGCTATAAAATCTGACATCTATGTCATTATAGATTGGCACAGCCATAATGTAAATCTGAGAGAAGCTAAACAGTTTTTTGAAGAAATGTCAAAAAAGTATGCCAAGTATCCTAATATTATATATGAGATATTTAACGAACCAGATTATGAAACTTGGTGGGAAGTAAAAAATTATGCAGAAGAAATAATTCAAGTAATTCGTGAAAACGATCCTAATAATATTATTCTTGTCGGCTGTCCACATTGGGATCAGGATATCGATCTTCCAGCCGAAGATCCAATAAGAGGTTATACTAATATAATGTATACTATGCATTTTTATGCGGCAACGCATGGCAAAGAATTGAGAGATAGAACAGATTTGGCTATTAAGAGAGGTTTACCAGTGTTTATTTCTGAATCTGCTGGGATGGAAGCGTCTGGAGATGGGCCTCTCAATTATAAAGCTTGGCAAGAATATATAGATTGGATGGAGTCTAAAAAACTAAGCTGGATTACTTGGTCAGTATCAGATAAGGATGAAACTTGTTCTATTCTAAAAAAATCCGCTAAATCTGATGGAAAATGGAGAGATGAAGATTTGAAAGATTCAGGAATTAAAGTCCGTGAATATTTAAGAAAATATAATAAAGAAGAATAGATCATTTAAGCCATTTATATAAAAGCCTGTTCATTTAAACGAACGGGCTTTTTTTTGGTTTTTCTATAGAGTAAAATCGCCCCCTAATCTTATGTAGAGAAGCATTTTGGAAGGATTAAATTTGTAGGAATTTATTCTTGATAAAAAATATCTTTGTTTTGATTTTTCTATAGGTTCTGTATTTCTTTGTTTTTTATAATTTTAAATTTACCCCATGTTTTTTATGGGGTGTTTTTGTTTTTAAATGTTTTAAATGATGTTTTTAGTCTAATTTTTGTAGTAATTTTTACTTTTACCCATGTGAAAATAGTGAAATTGGTCTAAAATGTGTTATTGAATTTTCAAAAACAATTATCTATAAATATCAAATCACGATTATTGGCGACTTAATTTTTGTAATCCATAATTCTTCGTCTAAAACGTCAAAAAAGCCCTTTTGAATTATTCTACTCATGCAAAAGTTAATAAATTCGCTAATGAAAATGATGATGATTTGAAGGCGCATGAAAGGTTTTAGAAATGACTTATACTATTAAATAGATATATAAAAGATTAACTAACCAGAATCAATTAATAACTAAAAACCAATTTAAAACATGAAAAAAGCATTTCACATTTTAGCCGCGATGTTAACTAGTTCTTTTGCCTTTGCCCAAGAAGAGGAAGCAGCAGCTCCGCCAGCAACCACATGGGGAGGTTCTGCAGATGCGTACTATAAATATGATTTTTCAAAACAAATGAATGGATTAACGAGCTTTACCAACTCACAGAATTCATTTGAATTAGGAATGGCATCGATCGAAGCGGGCCATACTTTTGGAAAAGCTTCTGTGTTTGTAGACTTAGGTTTCGGAAAAAGAGCAGCAGAATTTTCATATAACGAAACACCAGATAAAGATGCAAGTGCAAAATTTTTAATTAAACAATTATACTTTACGTACAATTTGACCGATAAATTTAAAGTAGTAGCGGGTAGTTTCGGAACCCATATCGGTTATGAAGTATTAGATGCGGTAGATAATAAAAACTACAGTATGTCTTATGCGTTTTCTTATGGACCGTTTTTCAATACGGGGGTAAAAGCACAATATACTTCTGGCAAATTTACAGCCATGTTAGGATTAACCAACCCAACAGACTTTAAATCGGCTATGGATGCAGGCTCTTACCAAAAAACGTTCATAGGGCAAGTAGGATATATAGGAGATACAGGAAGTGCGTATTTGAATTTTACAACAGGAAGCACTAACCCAATACCAGGAAGTACAATTCCAGTTTCTGACGAAAATAAAACGCAGTTTGATTTAACAGCTTCTAAAGCAATTTCAGATAGTTTTTCACTTGGATTAAATGCAACTTATGCTAAAACGACAAATGATTTTGACAGTAATTTAGATGGAGATTGGTTTTCATTAGTAGGATATGCTACTTATTCTTTCAATCCGGCCTTGCTTTTAGCTTACAGAATGGAATATTTTGATGCTAAAGATGCAGCTCCAAGTTTAGGGACTTTGGCAGGATCAAGTGTATTTGCTAACACAGTTTCTTTAAACTACAAAGTTGGAAAACTAACTATAATTCCTGAGCTTAGATACGATGCAGCATCTGAAGATATATTTTTAGATAAAGATGCATTGCCAACTGGCGGAAGCTTCTTTGCTCTAATTGCAACAACATACTCTTTCTAGAGATAAAGATTGATATTTTTTTTTTTTTTGGAGCTGTCGAAACATTCTAATGTTTTGGCAGCTTTTTTATTTGTTTCAGGTTTCAAGTTTCAGGTTTCAGGTTTGAAGTTTGAAGTTTGAAGTTTGAAGTTTGAAGTTTGAAGTTGAACAGGCAATAATTATTCCGTAGGAATGTTTGTCGGTAGAATTGAATTGATTGCTGCGGGGTTACACGTTCCGTAGGAACGGTTGATTGGTAGTCGAAAACAAGAAATCTTCTATAATAAACAATAAAAAAAGCGTTTCTGTATTTTTTACAGAAACGCTTTTTTTTTTATTTAACTGTTGAGGTTTTATTGAACCTGTTTTTTATAAATCGAATAAATCGTATCGATTGTTTTTCTGTCTAAAACTGAAGTTGCATCAGTTTGAATATAATGCAGTTTAAATGCCTGAATCGCTGCGGTTAGATTTTTAGTGTTGTAACCGATAATTCTTAATGCTGGTTCAATTTTAAAATCAAAAGGAGCTGGTTCTAAGACTTCGTCTGGCCAGATTCCGAATCCTTTTTCAGCTAAGGTCTTCCAAGGAAATAAAGCACTTGGATCTTGTTTTCTTCCAGGCGCAATATCGGCATGGCCTAAAAAGTTTTGTGTCGGAATATTGTAGTCCTTTTTTAACTTGGTTAATAAAGCCACCAGGCTACTGATTTGAGCTTCGGTAAACGGTTTGAAACCGTTATTGTCTAACTCAATACCGATAGAGCAAGAGTTTAAATCTGTCGTTTTTCCCCAAGTAGAATTTCCAGCATGCCAAGCTCTTAAATAATCATTCAGCATTTGCACTACTTTTCCGTTTTCAGAAATGATATAGTGTGCGCTTACTTGAGTCTTGGTTTTTGTAAACGTATTAATTGTTTGCTGAAGAGAATCTTGAGCAGTATGATGGATAATAACAAAACTTGGCTTTCTTAAATTGAAATTTACTGTACCAATCCATTCGGTGTTAATTCCGTTTTGTAAATAAGTAGAGTTTGTTTTTGATAATGTATCTTTTATAATTCTAAGCTGCTGTGCATACGAAGTGTCAATCACAACAGGCGAGACTGCTGGAATTGGTTTGGCTTCTTTGCTTGTAATCTGGTTTTCTAAATTTTTCAGCTGCTGATCGTAAGCTTTTTCAGTATTCTTGTACGGATTTGTAGAACAAGCACTGACAATAACAGCTAAAATCAGATAACAAAAATGTTTTTTTGTCATAATACGTTGTTTTATAGGTTAAAAACGATTATTCTGATATTTTCGTATCTGTGTCTTTTGCTTCTTTTGAGTCTTCTTTAGAATCTTTATCTTTTTTCTTTTTAGATTTTGATTTTTTCATGTCTTTAAAAGTATCCATGAAAGTCTTATATTTTTCAATTTGATCAGGATTTAAAAAAGCGCTGATTTTTTTATCAGTACTTTCTTTTAAAGCTTTAATCTGCTCAATTTTCTGATCTTGACTGCTGCTTTCGTTTTTCAGCAAAATACCTTGCTCTCTAATGCTTTCAGCTAAAACATTTGAAATTGCAATTGCCTGAAGCTCATCTAGATTTACTTGCGGTTTCATTTGTTCGATAATAATCGCAGCAATTTCTTCAGGTGGTGTTTCTTTTGGTTTGCTTTGCGTGCCTTGAGACGGACCAGCCATCATGCTTCTGTCCATACCCATTCCGCCACCTCTTCCGTAACCGCCATAGCCGTTGCCATAACCGTAACCATTATTGTATCCACCATATTGAGCAGATATAGTGTTGAAACAGAATAAAGTAAAAACGAAAACGATTAGGTTAAGAGTAGATTTCATAAAAGTATTTGTCTAAAATTTGCAATAGCGCAGTGTAAATTTAAGCAGGTTCTCCGTATAAATCAAATTCTGTCGCTTCAATTATCTTGATATTAACAAATTCGCCAGTTTTTACGTAATGCTTAGAAGCATCAATAAGAACTTCATTGTCAACATCTGGACTGTCAAATTCTGTACGACCAACAAAATGAGCACCTTCTTTTCTGTCAATGATGCATCTAAATACTTTGCCAACTTTCTCTTGATTCAAATCCCAAGAAATTTGAGATTGCAGTTCCATAATTTCGTTTGCTCTAGCTTGTTTTACATCATCTGGAACATCATCTTCTAATGAGTAAGCATGAGTGTTTTCTTCATGAGAATAAGCAAAACATCCCATTCTGTCAAATTTCATCTCTTGAACAAAATCTTTCAAAATTTCAAAATCTTCCTGAGTTTCGCCAGGGTAACCAACAATAAGAGTAGTTCTAATTGCCATTCCTGGAACCGCAGCGCGGAAATCTTTTAATAACTGAGTTGTTTTGGCTTGAGTTGTACCACGGCGCATTGATTTCAAAATAGAATCAGAAATGTGTTGCAACGGAATATCAATATAATTACAGATTTTTGGTTCGCGTTTCATTACTTCTAAAACATCCATAGGGAAACCAGTAGGGAAAGCATAGTGTAAACGAATCCATTCAATTCCTTCTACTTTTACCAATGCCTCAAGTAATTCAGCAAGATTTCTTTTTTTATAGAGATCAAGTCCGTAATAAGTCAAGTCTTGAGCAATTAAGATTAATTCTTTAACTCCATTTTTGGCTAAACCTTCAGCTTCTTTAACCAATTTTTCAATTGGCTGAGAAACATGAGAACCTCTCATCAATGGTATTGCGCAAAAACTGCATGGTCTATCACAACCTTCTGCGATTTTCAAATAAGCGTAATTTTTCGGAGTTGTAGTTAAACGCTCTCCAAGTAATTCGTGTTTATAGTCGGCTCCAAGCGCTTTTAATAGTTGAGGTAATTCAGTAGTTCCAAAATATTGGTCAACGTTCGGAATTTCTTTTTCTAAATCTGGTCTGTAACGTTCAGACAAACATCCTGTTACAAAAACTTTGTCAACAAGTCCTTTATCTTTTTTATCTGCATATTCCAAAATCATATTTACCGATTCTGCTTTAGCATTATCAATAAATCCGCAAGTATTGATTACAATAATGTTTCCTTCTTTTTCTGCAGGAGCTTCATGTTCAACTTCTTTTCCATTCGCGCGAAGTTGCCCCATTAGGACTTCACTATCATAAACATTTTTTGAACACCCAAGAGTGATTACGTTAATTTTGTTCTTTTTTAAAGACTTGGTTCTCATACTTTTATAAATTGGAGTGCAAAATTACACTTTTTTTATTCAAACTACGCTAGTTTGCAGTTTGTTTTAGCTGTTTTTTATGAAGTTAACTAGTTTGGTTGCTTGTGTTTTTTGATTTGAATTAAAATTAAAGGCTTCTTTTAATGGATAAAAAAAATCCGCCAAGGAAAACCTGACGGAAATTTCAATCATCTATTTTGATTTTTAATTACAATTCAAATAATAAGGTCATAGTGACATTGTTTAATTTCGAGGTAATGTTAGCTCCATCAGTGAATCCTCTTGTGAAGAAACCTTGATTTGAATCTCTTTCTAAATAAGAATAAGCCAAGTCTAGTTTTGTAGATCCGAAATTATAGCCCAAACCAACAGAATAACTGTTTAATTCGCCAACTGTAATTCCGTTTTTATAAGGGCTGCCTTCATAACGGTATCCGCCTCTTAAACTTAATTGTTTGATTTTGTATTCAGCTCCTATACGAAGTTCGCCAGCGCTAGTTAGAGTGTTGTCTATTTCATTGTTAATACCGCCAAAGCCAGCGTTAGTTGGTTTGAATTTGGCATTTCCATAGTTTCTGATGCCATAATCAATGCTTAATAAGCCAGATTTGCCAAATATGTAAGCAGCGCTAAAAGTCCATCTGTCAGGTGTTTGTAAAGTGTAAGACTCATATACATTTACAACATTTGGATTTACATTGGCATTGATAATTGGTCCACCTGCAGCTTGTCTTGTTGTGTATAAACTTTGTGAAAGCTCGTCATACAATTCATACCAAGTATTAGATTCGTATGCTATCCCAAGTCTAAAAGCCTCAGTGACTTTTCCTATTGCTCCAAGTTGGAAAGAAAATCCGTTCCCATAAGTATATAAGTCATTATTAAATCTTATGCTAGATATTGTTTCGTTTGATGTGAGTAGACCATTGTTTGTTTCGTAAAAACTTGTCGATCTTCTATAATCGGTGATATGAACATTTAAATTTGCTCCTAAATATAGTCGATCTTTGTATGATGTAGCAATATTGAAACTTACTTTGCTGTTATATCCTCTTGAGTAAATGTCGTTAGTCTGGTAATAGTTGGTGTTATTGCCTTTAGGGACGTTCGTTGAATAAGGGCTATTAGGATTGTTTACGTCATCAATGTTCACAATATATCCTTGATATCCTAATAGGGCTTGTTGTGCAGAAAAACCACTTAAGTTCGGGTATTGCCCATTTGGGAAATTAGACCCTAGATAATGGTATAAATCAGAAACCGTTTCGTTGCCTTGGGTATTAACAAGTTCGTGAGGAACAGGAGTGCCCCCATTGCTGTAATTTGCATAATCTAAGAAATATGCATCAACAGAATTCGTAGGATTCGTTCCTGCAGAAAAAACTTCATTGTTGAAATTATTTGTATTTTCGTAAGTTGCCCCAATTGCAATTTTACTCCATCCAACTCTTGGATCGTGGTTTTTAAAAACAAAAACACCGCCAGCTTGATTCAGTATAAAAGAGTTTTCCTTGTCTGAAGTCTGAGTGCCAAAGTAGTTAGAGTTGTTTTTAATATTCTGATTGCTAAATGATACTCCAACTTGATTGCTATTAAAGATCGCTGATCCGGCAGGGTTGACACTTAAGGAAGAAATGTCTCCTCCAACAGCTCCAAAAGCACCGCTCATGGCTCTGTAGCGTGCAGTTCCGGTAAGGTTTTCTTGTGAATAACGTAGAGCATCTGAAACTTCTTGAGAATATGACGCGCAGGCAGTTAGTCCCGTTATAAATAGGAAAAATATTTTTTTCATTTTGATAAGTTTTAGTTCGAATGTAAGTGTGCTGAGGAAAATTATCTTCTTCCTCCGCCACCGCCGCCAGATCTCATTCCGCCACCGCCGCCACCGCCGCTGTATGATCTAGAAGCACCACCGCCTCCCATGCTAGGAGAGTAGCTTCTTGACGAGCTACTATTGCTTGGTGTATAACTTCTAGAAGAGCCGTTATTGTAGTTAGGCGTATAGCTTCTGTTTGTTGTGGTATTTCCGCTATTGTTGTAAGATCTTCTGTTAGTGTAGTTATAATTAGAACCGTTGTTATATGTTCCTCTATTAGTAAATGTAGGACTTGTAGTTCCTCTGTTTAAAGTAGAGGTTCTTCTGAAGTCAGTATAGCTGTTTGATCTATTTGTGGTGTAATTTCTGTTTGTTGTGTAATCTCCTCTATTAGTAGAGTATCCTCTATTAGTGGTGTAGTTTCTATTGGTTGTGTAGCCTCTGTTAGTGCTATAATTTCTATTGTAAGCATAGCTTCTGTCTCCATAATAAGCTGCAGAACCTCTTCTTCCATAGTTATAAGAGTAGTTATATCCATAGCCATAATATGGGTATCCCCATCCTGGATAACCCCATCCAGGGTAGTAGCCCCATCCTGGATATCCCCATCCATAATAAGGGTAACCCCATCCCCAATAACCACCATATCCCCATCCGTAATAAGGATATCCCCATCCAAATCCAAATGACCATGTAGGGGTAGTGTAGAAGTTTACAGAAACGTCAGAACTGCTGCTTCCCCATGCAGGATAAGCTACAGAAGCAGTTTGAGTGCTGTCAGAATAATTAGTATAATTGTCAACGTCAGTGAATATTTCAGTTGGCTGATTGTCGTCTTGTAATGATCTGAAATATTCCTTGTATTGGTTGTTTGTTCCATTTGCTACATATTTAACAGATGAACCACCATAAACGCCATCGTTATCGTAATAAGAGGAGTTTTGGTAGGAACCACATGATGCTAGCAGTAAACTCAGTAATCCAATTAAGTAAAAATGATTAGAGTTTTGGCGGAGTGAAAGGTAAGTTTTCATATCTGTGGTGTTTTTTATTGTTGCACATTACAAAATTAGTTAGTTTTGTCAAACTATTTAGTTAAAATTATTTAAAACAAAATTTGTGCCAAAAAATATAATATGAGTAAGAACCTTACTACAAGATCAGAAGATTATTCGAAATGGTATAACGAACTGGTTGTAAAGGCAGATCTAGCTGAAAATTCAGGAGTTAGAGGATGTATGGTAATCAAGCCATACGGATATGCTATTTGGGAAAAAATGCAAGCCGAGTTAGATCGCATGTTCAAAGAAACTGGACATCAAAATGCGTATTTCCCTTTGTTTGTGCCGAAAAGCATGTTTGAAGCGGAGGAGAAAAATGCTGAGGGATTTGCAAAAGAATGTGCTGTTGTAACGCACTATAGATTAAAAAATGATGAGGAAAGACCAGGTAAATTAATGGTTGATCCCAATGCAAGATTAGAGGAGGAGCTTATCGTTCGTCCAACAAGTGAAGCTATTATTTGGTCTACATATAAAGGATGGGTACAGTCGTATAGAGATTTGCCTTTGTTAATTAATCAATGGGCAAATGTGGTTCGTTGGGAAATGCGTACGCGTTTGTTCTTGAGAACTGCTGAGTTTTTGTGGCAAGAAGGGCATACCGCTCACGCTACAAAAGAAGAAGCATTGGAAGAGTCTGAAAAAATGATGAATGTTTATGCTGAATTTGCTGAAAACTTTATGGCAATTCCAGTTGTAAAAGGTTTTAAAACTGAAACAGAGCGTTTTGCTGGAGCGGATGAAACATATTGTATCGAAGCATTAATGCAAGACGGAAAAGCATTGCAGGCTGGTACGTCTCATTTCTTAGGGCAAAATTTTGCAAAAGCATTTGATGTTAAGTTTGCTAATGCTGAAGGAAAGCAAGAGCATGTTTGGGGAACTTCTTGGGGAGTATCTACTCGTTTGATGGGGGCGCTAATTATGACACATTCTGATGACCAAGGATTGGTATTGCCTCCGAATTTGGCTCCGATTCAAGTGGTTATTGTTCCTATATATAAGACAGATGAACAACTGGCTCAAATTACGGAAGCAGTTAAGGACTTGACGGCTAAATTGAGAAAATTAAGAATCACGGTTAAATTCGATGACAGAACAACTCAAAAACCAGGATTTAAATTTGCAGAGTGGGAATTGAAAGGAGTTCCTGTTCGAATTGCAGTTGGTCCAAAAGATTTAGAAAACGGAACTTTTGAAGTGGCAAGACGCGATAATTTGACAAAAGAAGTTGTTGCTAGCGAAAAAATCGTTGAACATGTTAATGATCTTCTAGAACAGATTCAGAGGGACTTATTTACAAAAGCATTAGATTATCGTAACACTCATATTACGGAAGTGAATAGTTTTGAGGAATTTAAAGAAGTTTTAGAAGGAAAAGGAGGCTTTTTATCTGCTCATTGGGATGGAACCGCTGAGACAGAAGAAAAGATAAAAGAATTGACAAAAGCGACGATTCGTTGCATTCCTTTGGACGCTGTTGAAGAGGCGGGAACCTGTGTGTTTACTGGGAAACCTTCTTCTAAAAGAGTGCTTTTTGCTAAGGCATATTAAAAAAAGATATATTTTTTTGCATTAGGTGTTGCGCAAATAAAAAATAGATGTATCTTTGCATCCGCAATACAGAAGCACGGTCCGTTCGTCTATCGGTTAGGACGCCAGGTTTTCATCCTGGTAAGGGGGGTTCGATTCCCCCACGGACTACAAGTTATATTACATATTGAAAAGTTTCCAACTTAGGAGAATTGAGGTCCGTTCGTCTAGGGGTTAGGACGCCAGGTTTTCATCCTGGTAACAGGGGTTCGATTCCCCTACGGACTACAAAATTAGTTGTAAATAAGTTTTGTAAAACAAAAATTGGTGTCTCGGTTTTTGTTTTATTAGTTAAAACCAAAGTGATTGCATAGCAATTGTGGGAGGTTTTTCTTTTTTAACTAGTATTTATAATAATTATTACATCTAAAATTAAAAGAAAATGGCAAATCATAAGTCAGCATTAAAAAGAATCAGAAGTAACGAAAAGAGAAGAGTTCTTAACAGATATCAACATAAAACTACTCGTAATGCTATTAAAGCATTAAGATTAGCTACTGATAAATCTGATGCTGCTGCTAAATTATCTACTGTAATCTCTATGATTGATAAATTAGCTAAAAAGAACATCATTCATGATAATAAAGCTTCTAACTTGAAGTCTAAATTAACTAAACATGTTGCTAAATTGTAATTAAAACAATTTACTAAAGATATAAAAAGTCCTCTTTTAGAGGACTTTTTTGTTTTAACCCGAAAAGGAAATTTCAATTGAAAATCCAAATTCTAATATTTGTAATGTTGGGAATTTGGATTTTGTTGTTTTAAAAAATTGAATTATTGAATTTTAATTTTCTATGTTAAGGAATTTTGGGATTTGGTATTTAGAACATTAGAATTTTATAAATCAATTTTCCTTTTAAGATATTCCAACATTGGCTGTGTAATGGGTTTTGAAAGAAAATCTACTATAATAGGGTATTTTTTTGCCTTCGCAAGATCTTCAGGGTCTATAGTAGAAGATAATACAATTACGGGAACCATGTTGAATTCTCTATAATCTGGGGAAGTGAAATGATCTAAAAACTCCCATCCGCCCATAATTGGCATATTCAAATCTAAAAAAATTAATTCAGGCCTTTTTCTTGCTTTGTCATTTGTGTATTTTAATACATTGAAATGATGAAGGGCTTCTTCGCCGTTTTGAGCTGTAACAACTTCATGTGAAAATGAAGATTTTGAAACGACTTTTTTGCATAGCATTAACGTGATAGGGTCATCGTCAATGCATAAAATCTGCTCAAGCATAATAATTAATTTTTAAATGTTATCGTAAATGTAGTTCCTTTATTAACTTCACTATCAATGGAGATTGTACCACCCATTGTTTCTACCTGCGATTTTACAAGATATAGCCCTAAGCCTTTGCTGTCAGGATAATTATGGAATCTTTGATAAAGGCCAAATACTTTGTCGCGATTTCGTTCAAGGTCAATTCCGATCCCGTTATCTTTAAAGGTTAAGATTGTTCTTTGTTCTATTTGTTCGGCTATTATGGATATTTTCAGTTTTCTGTTCTCCGATTTGTACTTTATAGAATTGGTGAGCAGATTTAATAAAATACTTTCAATATAAGCCTTGTTTGTAATAAGTTCTGGAACTTTATCAAATTTAAGCTTAATTATGGGCTTGTGTAACTCAATTTGAAACGAAAGTTGACTGAAAACATTTTCAAAAACTTCTTTTAAAGATACTTCTTCTTTTTGCATCGAAGGATTGTCTTTAATAATGATGACTTTTACTAAATCATTGATGGTTTCATTTAGTAAATGCGTTGATTTTGTAAATCCAGCTAATATTTCTTCTAGCTCCTCATTTTCTATAGGAATGTCTTCTATTAAATTTAAAAGACCAATTAAATTAGAAAGTGGTGCTCTAAGGTTGTGGGATGTTATGTATGAGAATTGCTTTAAATCCTTATTGTTTTGGGTTAATTCTCGGATAAGATGTTCTTTTTCTGTCTCCAATTTTTTCTCGTCAGTAATATCTCTTTGTATTGAAATCCAATGCGAAATCACTCCTTCATTATTAAAAATAGGAATCATGGAAAAGCGTACCCAGTATTCTTTTTTACTTTTGGTATAAGTAATGGTTTCAATTAGGCATTCTTCTTCATTTTTTATAGCCGTTAAGAGTTTTTTCAGTTCTTCAGAATCTGATTTCGGTCCTTTAAAAATGTTTGGCGATTTTCCAATAATTTCATTCGACTGATAGCCTGACATTTGAGAAAAAGCGGGATTCACATAGACTATTTTAGGTATTTTTCTTTCAGAAGTATTAGCTTCAGTAATTAAAATAGAGTCTTTAGATTGTGTAATTACGGTTTCTAAAAGTTTTAGTCGCTGTTCTTCTTCTTTTTGTTTTGTAATATCCTGAATAGCTCCAATCATTCTGATGGCTCTTCCATTTTCATCTTTCAATAAAAAACCTCGGTCTAAAACATATTTATACGATCCGTCTGCACATCTAAAGCGGTATTGATCCTGCCATTTTTCAGTTTTCTGTTCTATGAAGGAATATAATTTTATTGACATTCGGATGCTGTCTTCCGGGTGAATTTTGTCAAACCACCATTTAGAAGTTTTACCCACTTCTTTTGGGTCATAACCAAAGACACTTTCGATTCCTTTGTTCCAATTAATACTGTCCTCTTGAATTTTCCAATCCCAGATTGTATCGCTAGTCGCCTTTGCTACAATGTCATATTTCTCATTAGATTCTTCTATTTCTTCATTGGTTTTGTTTAACTTCTCAAAGATGGTTATGTTTCTTTTTTCGTTTTTTGAAAGTATAAATCTGAAAACCAGTCCTGTAATTAGAATAAAAACAACATCTTTTATTAAAGATAAGTATAGATATTCTGAAGAAGAAAAGTAGGTTATGAGTAATTTATGACATAAGACCGCCATAATTATCGAGATGATGGTATAAATAAGAGTAATTTGGAGAGTTTTACTTTTCATCACCTCAAATATAGTTAATTTAACTATAACAGAACGTATCTTAATGTCATTTTGAAAACGATATTTTTGTGTTTTTGTATTAACTAATTGATTGTATATACGCAAACTATGTCAGAAACATTTTTTTTTAGAAAATAAAGTGTACCTTTGCGCCCATTAAAAATCACAGATGGAATCTATTAGAAACATTGCAATTATTGCCCACGTCGATCACGGTAAAACAACTTTGGTTGATAAAATTATGTATCACTGTCAGTTATTTCGTGAGAACGAAAACACAGGTGATTTAATCTTAGATAATAACGATTTAGAGCGTGAGAGAGGTATTACAATTACTTCTAAAAACGTATCGGTTCAATATAAAGGAACAAAAATCAATATTATTGACACTCCTGGCCACGCCGATTTTGGAGGTGAAGTAGAACGTGTATTGAACATGGCCGATGGTGTATGTTTGCTAGTTGATGCTTTTGAAGGACCAATGCCTCAAACTCGTTTCGTTTTGCAAAAAGCGATTGATTTAGGATTGAAACCTTGCGTGGTTATCAATAAAGTAGATAAAGAAAACTGTACTCCTGAGGAAGTTCATGAAAAAGTTTTTGACCTAATGTTCGAATTAGGAGCTACTGAAGAGCAGTTAGATTTCCCAGCAGTTTATGGTTCTGCAAAAAACAACTGGATGTCTGATGATTGGAAAGTTCAAACGCAAAACATTGAGCCATTGTTGGATATGGTTATTAAAAATGTGCCTGCTCCAAAAGTAACTGAAGGTACTCCTCAAATGTTGATTACTTCTTTAGATTTCTCTTCTTTTACAGGTCGTATCGCTATTGGTCGTCTTGAAAGAGGTACTTTAAAAGAAGGAATGCCAATTTCTTTGGTAAAGAGAGATGGTAAAATCATCAAATCTAGAATTAAAGAATTACACACTTTTGAAGGTTTAGGCCGTAGAAAAGTTGAAGAAGTTGTTGCTGGTGATATTTGTGCTGTTGTAGGTGTTGAAGGTTTTGAAATTGGTGATACTATCGCTGATTTTGAAAATCCAGAGGCTTTACAAACTATCGCTATCGATGAGCCAACAATGAGTATGTTGTTTACAATCAACGATTCACCTTTCTTTGGTAAAGAAGGTAAATTTGTTACTTCTAGACATATCCGTGAAAGATTGACAAAAGAGCTTGAGAAAAACTTAGCGATGAAAGTTGGAGAAACTGATTCAGCTGATAAATTCATGGTTTTTGGTCGTGGTGTACTTCACTTGTCTGTTCTTATCGAAACAATGAGAAGAGAAGGGTATGAGCTTCAAATTGGTCAGCCACAAGTTATCATCAAAGAAATTGATGGTGTTAAATGTGAGCCAATTGAAGAATTAACTATCGATTTGCCAGAAAACCTTTCAGGTAGAGCAGTTGAGTTCGTAACTATCCGTAAAGGAGAAATGCTTTCTATGGAAGGTAAAGGAGAGCGTATGATCATCAAATTCAACATTCCATCTCGTGGAATTATCGGTTTGAGAAACCAATTGCTTACTGCTACTGCAGGTGAGGCTATTATGGCACACCGTTTCATTGGATACGAACCATACAAAGGAGAAATTCCTGGACGTAATAACGGTTCATTAATCTCTATGGAAAATGGAAAAGCAATTCCTTACTCTATCGATAAATTACAAGATCGTGGTAAATTCTTCGTTGATCCAAACGAGGATATCTATGAAGGTCAGGTAATTGGAGAAAATACTCGTAGCGACGATATGACGGTTAACGTTACTAAAACGAAAAAACTTTCTAACGTTCGTTCTTCTGGAGCTGATGATAAAGCTAGAATTATTCCAGCTATCAAATTCTCATTAGAAGAAGCTTTAGAGTACATTCAAAAAGATGAGTATGTTGAAGTTACTCCAAAATCTTTACGTTTAAGAAAGATTTACTTGAACGAAAATGATAGAAAAAGATTTAAAATCTAATTAGATTTAAAATTCAATATAAAAAATCCCAAATTCCAATTATGGAGTTTGGGATTCTTTTTTATCTATAAAACTAATCATTTATTGGGATTTGGAATTTAAAAAAGTTGAAATTTGAAGTAGTTTTATCTTTTTAAACTAAAATGTCCTTTTACATTTTTTCCATTAACAAAAAGAAGTGTGAACCAATAATCATCTGAAGGCATTTCTCTTCCGTTAAAAATTCCGTTCCAACCAGATCCATTCTGATTCATTTGTTTTAATAATTTTCCGTAGCGATCAAAAATCGAGATGGTATAGTCTGGCATTTGGTCAATGTTTTTAATTGCCCACAAATCATTGTAACCATCTCCATTTGGAGTAAAGAATCGCGGATAATCCAAAACATATATTTGAAATACATTAGACGGGCCGCAGCCATTTTTGTCTCTGGCAATTGCATTGTAGATTCCAGGACTTATTTGTGTGAAAGTAGGATCGTCTTGAAATGTGTTTCCGTCAAGAGAAAACTCATAATTTCCAACTCCAGTGTACAGAATTTTTACAGAATTGTCTATTCCAGAAAAATCTTTTACATCTGCTCCTGTAATTGTAGCTGGCTCAGATAAAATTACTTTGAAGAGTTTGGTTTTTTTACATCCATTTACATCTGTTACCGTCACAGAGTAATCACCAGCGGTATTAACTTGGGTTGAATTTGTTGTCCTTCCGTTAGACCAAGTATAGCTGCTAAAGCCAGTAGCAACGTCTAATGTTATCTCATCACCTTTACAAAGATATTGTGTTACATCTTCAAAATTAGGCGGGTCAAAAGTATGTACAATCAATTCGATAGGAGTTATGTCATAACAGTTTGAGCCATTAGCAGCACGAGCGTAGATAGTTTGGCTATTTGGCGTAGTATTTTTAAAAATATTGGGTAGCTGATTAGTCTCTGTAACTGCATCTGAAGCTGTCAAAAAATAATTGACGATCAATCCTGGGGGCAAACCCGTTAAAACTTGAGGAGTCACTTCTGTCGCTAAATCAAATTGATATAGACCGTCTTGCGTTTCATCTTCATCACACTTGGCAATTGGAGCCTGATTTGGAATTACAGTGCTTGAAACATTTAATGTAATTTGAGGTATTGCACCACAGCCAAAAGCATTTTCAATCCTAGCAAAAACAATTTGATTCGCGGCTTTATTAGTGTAACGCTGCGGATTTGAAATTGGATTTGTTTTTGCCTGTGCATCGGCCAAAGTTTCGTAATATCCTTGATTGGTGATCTGCGGATTATTGTTTTTTACAATATTAGCAACTTTCGTTAAATCAAAAATGGTGAAACCATCGGCATCATCATCACATTGTAATAAAGAAGTGTTGGTTGATTGAATTTCAGGAGCAAACTCAATGGTAATTTCTCCTATAGAAATACATGTTGAGCCAGTCAAGTTTGCTTCGACTTTATACATTCCTGTTGTTTGTACAGGATAAGATGAAGACGTTGCTCCAGAAATCTCAACATAATTGTTGGAAGCATCTTTTTTGAACCACTTAAAAGTGTAAGCTGGTGAGCTTATATTGGTGTCTAAAACGTAATTTTCGCCAAAACAGATAGGATTGTTATTTGCTACAGTTCTATCTTCACCAAAATTTATTTTCGTTACAAAACTGCCTGCCTCAATAAAAACTGCCGAATTATACTGTCTTGTTGCATCATCAGCAATAACCAATTTTAAATGGTATTTTTTGTTTGGAATGACATCTGTATAAGCGTTCATGACTACTGTCTGGCCAGCATAATTAATAGGGCTAGAAGTTGTATTGTATCCATTAAAGTAGTTTTCATTTACAGCGGCACAGCCAATAAGTGGTTCTCCGCCAGCTCCGTTCATGTTGTCAATTTTTGGATGGACTGTTGTTGCTGAAACTGCTGTCGTAGTATTGGGTAAAACAGCGAGATTTTTATAGTTTTCAGTGCTTCCCGCTTCTTTAATCAAAAAAGCAAATCCGTCTGAATAAATACAAGGGAAATTGAGTTGATATTCATTTGAGGCAAAAATATAATTAAAGCTGATAGAGTTGGTCAACGCTGTAAAATCAAATTCTAAGACTGTTGCTTGAGTGCTGCTATTAATTCCCAGCGCCTGATTAAGATCAGTATCGCCATTCCAACCTGGCACTTGCGTGCCTTTTGACTCTTGCTGTATGTAAGGGCCTTCAGCTTTTTTGCTTGGGGAAGTGCTTAAAACAATTCCGCTAGAGAATGGAAAATTTGCACCTCCCGTAAAAGAACCATAACTCTGTTGGTTTGGAGTCGGATTCCCTGAAGCACTTACGCTTTCAGTATCTATACAAGAACTATTTATTAAAACATTCTGAATTAAATCGGCTGGTGTGGCAGTAGAATTTACAGATATAGCCTGTGCACTGATTTTGTTATAAAAACAGCACAAAAAGAATGTTAGAAATAAAATTCTTGAAGGACTCATAGTAACAAATATACTACAAATCTCTATTTTTTAATAATTTGTAAGAAAAATGTACGAATACGAAAGTCCAAATTAAAACGATAAAAACAGCAAAATAATCAACGCTAAAATCAGCATCGGTTTCAATTCCCATTTGTGTGCCAATATTTTTGACGACAGATAATCTCGGACCTGGATTGACAATTAAATTAGACATGGCTTCCAACGGGAAAAATTGCATTATTTTTTGATTAGTGTTGCTTTCGGGAAAAACTTTGAATGCCAAAATAGCTTTAATAATACCTTCAAGAATGTTCCAAACCAAAAGGAAACCCAATGCAAAAGCAGAACGTTTTACTAAGATTCCTAAAAATAAACAGAAAGAAAAGAAACCTGTCAGTTTTACAAAAAAGGCCAAAAGGTAATCTAAGTCACTAAAGATAATCCCGAACTCTGTGTAAGAAGAAAAGCATAATCCTAGAATTAAGCTCATTATAAAAACAAAAACAGTGGACGCAAAGGCAAATAAAACGACAGTTAAGAATTTCGATAGAATAAATTCTTTTTTGCTAAGACCATCAATTAAGTTTTGTTTTAAAGTTCCATAGCTATATTCATTTGCCATCATTGAAACAATAACAATTGCTAAAAAGAATTTCATCCAAGCGGCAACATAAGTGTTAAAATGCCAGATAAAAGGAAAATTAAAAATCCCCATTTCTGCCAAATGAAATTTGAAAGGTCCTATGTCGAATTTTATAGCTGCAATTAAGGCTATAAAAGAAAGTAAAATGAAATAAGTTAGAGTTAATATTTTACTGGCTTTGTTCATCCAGATTTTTTGCAATTCTATAGAAAGAAGTCTTTTCATGGTTTAGTTTTTTGAGCGATAGCGTTTTTGGTTAATTCTAAAAATTGTGCTTCCAAACTGTTTTTACGTTTTACTAAATGACTTAATACAATATTTTTAGAAAATAAAAACTGATTTAACTCTGAAGCTGATATATCTGATTTTAAGTAAACCAGAACTTTACCGTCTTCTTCAGAAACTCTATCTACAGCAGGATGCTCAATTAAAGAAGATTTTAAAAGTAGATTATCATTTGACTGAACTTCAAAGAAACCTTCGTTTGAAGACATTCCGTCAACAGAACCAGAATATAAAACTTCACCTTTTCTTAAAACAATTACTTGAGAACACACTTTTTCTACTTCGTCCAATAAATGTGAAGCCAATAAAATAGTAGTTCCTTGTGAGGCAATTTTTTTAATGATATCTCGAATCTGATGAATTCCTTGCGGATCTAATCCGTTGGTGGGTTCATCTAAAATTAAAATTTCCGGATCATTTAAAAGTGCCGACGCAATAGCCAGACGCTGTTTCATTCCTAAAGAAAAAGTGCTGAATTTGCTGTCTTTTCTCTCGCTCAAACCAACTAATTCCAGTTTTTCATTGACTTTAGAATAGTTGATGTTTTTGATTTTGCAGACCAATTTTAAGTTTTGCTCTGCCGTCATGTACGGATAGAAATTGGGTCTTTCTATAATGGCACCGACTTTTTTCAAGGCGTCATGAGTTTCAACATTGCCATCAAACCAGCGATAATTGCCAGAAGATTTATTGACAACATTCAGTACAATTCCTAAAGTAGTCGATTTTCCGCTGCCGTTTGGCCCTAGAATGCCATAAACACGACCTTTTTGTATTTGAAAAGATACATTTTTTAGAGCCTGAATACGGCCGTATCTCTTACTTAAATTCTCAATGGTTAATATGGTTTCCAAATTTTTCTGGTTTTAGTTTTTAGTATGACGAGCCAAGTTGATTTTTGTTACTTTAAATTCTAACTTTAAATCGTATTGACGTAAATTTGTAATAAAGATATTCAAAATGAGCGAGCCTTTAATGGTTTTAAAAAAACCGTCTTTTCCTTTAACACAGCCACTTTTAAGTTATTTAGAGCGATACGAACGTATTTCTAAAGTTTCTGTGTTTTATGATGACTTGCTGCGTTTTTCGGGTTCGATAAATGTTTATGATAAAAATGATACCGACACGCTTTGGATTCGGGTATATTATAGCGAATTTGAACGTAATGAAATTGATTTAAATCTGAAGAAAATATATTCGCTTCTGCATTCTGATGGTAATAGTGAAATTATTCAATATCTAAACGTCGATGCAATTGATTATTGTACGTTCGGAAATTCAAAACCTTTTAGAATTAAGGTCCGAAATATTCTCAACGATAACTATGTCCATTTTTACATTAAAAAAGCAGATGCGTCTCGTATTTACGGACTGGAATTGGAGGATATTCTTTCGCCAGATAAAATTAACTTTTTGGTTTATAAAGATACTTTGATCGAAGAGCATATTATCGGAATTCCTGGTGATGTTTTTATGGATACGCTACTAGACAAATGTAGTGAAATGGAAAAAGCACAGATTGCCAAAGAGTTTGTCAAATTTAACGAACGCTGTATGATTCGTCTTTTGGGTGATATGAGAGCGTATAATTATGTAATTGTCCCGATTCACGATTTTGATCAGGTAGTCTATAAAATTCGTCCAATCGATTTTGACCAGCAATGTTACGAAGGAAATTTTAAAGTGTATCGCCCGCAGTTTTTCAAGGAAAATTTTCCGATGATTCAATTGATCAAGGAGAAATTAGAGGAACGTTCAATCATTCAATATAAGGATGAAGAAAGAGCGATTTTGGCAAAACGTATTCATTCAGCCGAAACAAGAATAAAAAAATTGCTGAATATTATGTGCCACGATACCATCTCAACGCAGGAGCATTTACTGCAATTAAAAATGGAATTGTACCGTTATACAAACGATATGAAATTTAAAAATGCAAAATCAATGGGGCATATTATGCACGCTGCATTTGAATTTATTACCCGTAATTTTAAAAACACTAACTTAGTTTAAATCATTTCATCATATAAATTATATAAGATCAATTAAGCCAATCTTTTTAAATTATATGGTTTTAAAAAATAGTTTTATGAAAAAATCTTTTTTGGTTATCTGTTCAATAGTTTTATTAGCTTGCCAGAAACAATCTGGTTCTGATTTAAAAGAACTTTATTCGCTTCCGAAAAAATTAAAAGAAGTTTCGGGAATCGCTTATTTTCCTGAAACCAAAACCTTGTATACGTTGGAAGACAGCGGAAATAAAAATGCTATTTATGCTATCGATTCTAAAGGGGAATTAGCCAAAACCATTACGATTTCAAACGCTACAAATGTAGATTGGGAAGATATTACAAGAGATAAAACGGGAAATATCTACATTGGAGATTTTGGAAATAATGATAATGAAAGAAGAGATTTGTGCATTTATAAGCTTCCAAAAAATGAATTGAATCATGATGTAGCTAAAGCTGAATATAAAATTTCATTTTCATACCCAGAGCAAAAGGAATTTCCGCCAAAGAAAAAAGAAATGTTTTACGATGTTGAAGGTTTCTTTGAGCAAGGTGGCTATTTCTATCTTTTTACCAAAAATAGAAGCAAAGGTTTTGACGGAACAGCTTTTATATACAAAATCAGAAATGCTGCAGGAACTCAGAAAGCAGTTCGAATTGGAGAATTTAAAACTTGCAATAATTACAATCATTGTGTACTGACCAGCGCAACAATAAGTCCTGACGGAAAAAAAGTTGCTTTATTAAGCCACGATAAAGTGCTTTTGTTTAAAAACTTTAAAGGGGATTTATTCCATAAAGGAACGCAGACCGAAATAAGCCTAAATCACTTTTCACAAAAAGAAGCCATCGTTTTTAAAGACAACAACACTTTGCTTATCGCTGACGAAAAAACAAACAAAATAGGAGGTAAGGTTTATGAATTTAGACTCTAAGATTCTAGTTGCTAGATACTGAGTTTTAAAGCAAAAAAGTTAGCCACGAATTCACGAATTAAACTAAATCATTCGTGAATTCGTGGCTATTTTTTTAAACTCAGGGCTAAAAAAAAAGCTTAGAACCTTAGCATCTCAGAATCTCAGCTTCTTTTTTTAAAAACTATATGCTGCCCCAAAAATCAATCTTCCAATTTCGTCTGGAGATTTGAAATAAGAGATTCTTGCTGTAATAACATTTATCGCATTCAGCCAAAGTCCGCCGCCGTAATCTTGGTGCCACTTTTTAGAATTTTCGCCATCAAGCCAAACTCTTCCATAGTCGAAACCTCCTAAAATTCCGTACGTAAAAGGCACAATCGTTTTGCGGATTTTTCCTATGCTCAAGCGTAAATCAGAGCTTTGGGAGAAGTAAGAATTTCCTAAGAAACGCTCATTTCTAAAACCTCGTAAATCAGTATCGCCTCCCAGAGAAGCACCTTGATAGAATTCGTAATTATTGTTGAAAATGGCCTTTCCTTTAAGATAAGTAGCTAATATCAATTTTCCGTTGTGATCAATTTTATGCGTAAATCCTAAAACACTTTCAAGCGTAGGGAAATTCTTTTTTGTGTCGTCAAGATTTGTCGTCCATGTTCCTGCGATCATAAAATACATTCCTAATGTAGGTTTCGCGGCAAAATCTGAATTTTTAAAGAGATATTTTACTTTTAAACTTCCGTAATTCTGACTGTCAAATACATTTGGATTTACAATACCTGGAATGTTGATGTATCTATTTTCTGTATCTTCAACCGTCATTCTTTGGAAAATGGGTTGGATGCTAAATTCGCTTCCATATCTTCCAACATGACGAATAGCGCCCGAAGCATTAAATTTTCTAATGCGCACACGATTGTAATCCATTCCTAAATCATCGTCGTATTGCGATTCATTTCCATAACCGAAATAGTTCATGGCAAAATTTGGAGTTGTATACAATGATTCTACATCAATAACCCATTTTCCCAATAAACCAGGGAAGTGTGCGGCATAATTAAACTCTAAACCGCCAGTTGCAAAATAGTAGAAGGCATTAAAAATATGTCTTTGTGTGTACGGATTTTGTTTAAAATTGTTAACCGTATAATTGACATTAACTCCTACTTTTACACCATCATCTGGATTATAGCCAATGTTTGGAAGACCAGATACTACATTATATTTTGGCCTTTCGTAATTGTAAGCATTAACTTCGTAATCGTCTGTAAGCTGAGTTTGCGTTTTAGAATCAAGATTGTATGTGTTTACTTTAGATTTGAAATCGTAAACAATAACCTTTCTTCCGTTTTCAATGTTATAAGTGTCGTTGTTCTGACCTCCAATCAAACGAATTTTAATGCTTGATTTTTCGGTTCCTTTTACTTCAAAAACATCATTATCGTCCAGTCCGTAAATCCAAAGATTTTTGGTCTTAGCATCGGTTACGTTTTTGGTGTAAAGCAATTCATCTCCTTCTTTTTTAATTCTGAAAACCTGAATTTCAATACCTTTCTTTACATTATGATTTAAAACAAACTTGTCTTTTTTATCTGTTCCCGCAATCATAACGGTTTTATCTAACACTTCAGAATACTCGCGAGCATATTTCTGAAGATCTTTTTTTCTGCTTTTTAGTTTTGCTTTGATTTCATCAACCGTTTCGTCTTGAACTTCTTTTGGCATGTTTTTGAAAGCCACATCGATATCTGCATCTGTTAAGTTTTCCTGAATGTATTTGGCTTGTTCAACCCATTCTTTTTCTCCAGCAGTTTTTAGAAATGCCAAATCCATAGGATATGGTTCTCTTCCAAGCCATTTTACATTGATTCTATCACCTTTAAAAGTTCGCATATGACGAAGAGGAGGCATATTCATTATAAGCGAAAGCAAGGCGCCATCGTATTTTACAAATGCTTGATCACGATCTCTTGGAATTGGTCTGTAAATCACTTTACCATCTTCTTTATATTCAGCCCAACGCCATTGATCGCTATGCCTGTCCCAGTCGCCTAAAAGAATATCAAACAAACGTGCTCTGATATATTCTTTTTCATCAACAGTATATTTTTCGTCTTTATGAAGATTCAGCATCATATCATCAGTTCCGATGATGTTACTTGGTTTTCCAAAATTTTTGCCATCAAGATGATTGTCAGCAGGTCTTTCTTCAACCATATATAATTGGTCTCCAAAACTCGCATTAAATTCACCCAAACCATTTTGCTTTGGAATATAATATAAAATAGGATTCGTATGTCTTAGTCCAATTTGATCAGACATGCCTCCAATAGCGAAAGAAGAATAAGGGTGAGAAGTAGTGTAAAAATCAAACAAGAAATCTTCTGCGTATGTTTTTTCAAATTCATTAACCACATATTGATCTTTAAAAGCCACTGATTGCAAGAATACAGTCGCACTTTTTTTCATAGCACGCATGATATATTCACGCCCTTGAGGATCAGACATTCTTAATGAAACGGATTGATGTCCCCCGCCTTCGCGAATGGGTTTTAAGCCTCCTTTTAAAGTGTCAATTGTAGCAATTCTCGCTTCAATCGGTAGACTGTAATATTTTCTATAATGCTGGCCGAATAAAAATCTGTGAAATGCACTTTTTTGAGTCATTTTTGGAGAATAAATCGAAGTGGTCACAGTTTCAGGAAACTTGTTGGGAATATCAGAAGCCCAGTTAATTTCTTTGGCTTTTATAATCTCTCGCTCAAAAAGCAACTTTTCTTTGCCATTTTCATTTCCATAAAAAGAAACTTTTGCATCTCCGCTTTTAAACATAGTTAATGTTGCATAACCATTTCCGCCATATGAAAAATCATAAGGATTGATCGCTCGTGCGGCTTCCGATTTTGAGCCTGCTCCGCTGATAATCTGCTGGATATTTTCTTTGCTGATATATTGCAGATTATGATCGTGACCAGAAACTACAATCACATTTTTCTGCTTTTGCAAAAGGGTTTTAATCCTTTTAGTATAAATCGTATATTGTTTGTTCTGGATATCTTGCGGATTTATACCAGAAGTTTTTCGCAACAAATTAATGAATGAACCAATTATCGGAAGCGGAATTTTTTGCTCTAAAGGAAATAATTGTTTTTCTAATGAAAATTGCCCGCCGTGTGTTCCGTTGCTTAGTAAGGGATGATGAATAGCCAAAACAACGGTTTTTTCTTGATTTTTGTTTAAAAGGCCTTCGAGTTCTTCAAAGAAAGCTTCTCTGGTTTTAATTTCGCAATTATCATTGATTGTTGGATGATCGTTCCAGTCTTCAAGAAACCATTCACTATCAACAGCTATCAAAGTAGTCGTGCTATCTATTTTTACGTTTTCAATAGGGCAGGATTTCCTAGGAAGAAAACCTTTTTTATCATTTAAATATTTCGTAACAAAATCAGCTTGACGTTCTAGCCCTTTGATACCGCTGTACCAATCATGATTTCCAGGAATTACGATTGTTTTTCCTTTAAAACCTTCAGTTAATTTTAATTGATTGGTTAATTTAGTTTCTGCTAAAGCCTTATCCTCAGGATGCTTATCACCCGGAAATCCCTTCGGATAAATGTTGTCGCCTAAGAAAAGAAGCGTTGACTTCTTACTTGCTTTCTTAAGTTTTTTATGCAGAAGTTCAAGCGTTTGCTGCGCCTGTTCTTCGTCGGCATTTCCAGCATCTCCAACAAGGAAAAAAGTATGTGCAATTTTTATGGTGTCTGTTGCGTTTTCTGTTTCGTTGGCACTAACATTTTTTCCGTATTGCGGTTTGCGGGTGGCGCAGGCGTAAACAATGAATAGGGCAATAATTGCTAATGAATAGTTTTTAATCTTAGCAATAAAATGATTATCCAAAAACAATTTCATAATTTAGTGGTATAAAAATATTCTTTATGAATCTAATAGAACAATCCGAAGATTTCGTGAGTAATTTACTCAAAGATAAACTTTCTAATTTATATTCTTACCATAATTTTAATCATACTTTTACAGTTGTTACTGCAGTCAAAGAACTTTGCAAAAAAGAAGATGTAAGCGGTGAGGATAAGGAAGCACTTTTGGTTGCTGCATGGTTTCATGATACGGGATATATTGAAGGGTATGAAAATCATGAAAAAACAAGTACAAAAATTGCTGCTGAGTTTTTACGAGAAAAAGGAAAATCGGAAGAATTTATCGCACTTGTTTCGAGTTTGATTCTAGCTACGGTTAAAGAATATGAGCCTAGAACACACTTAGAAAAGATTATCAGAGATGCAGATTATGCTCATTTAATGGGAGCTGAATATGCGACAACTTGCGAATTACTGCGTTTGGAATTAAAAAATGCAGGAATAGTGAGTTTTTCTAATGAGGAATGGACTAGAGAAAACCTGAATTTTTTATTGAATAAACACAGATTCTACACAGATTACGCCTTGAGAAAATGGCAGCCTCTGAAAGAAAAAAATCTTTTATTAATTCAGAAAAAAATCAATAAACAGGAATTGAAAGCAGCCGCAGCACTCGAAGAAGAAAATAAAAAAAGAGAGAAGGCTGAAAAAGCTGATAAACCAGATCGTGGAATTGATACTTTATTTCGTGTCACTCTTGGAAATCATACGCGTTTAAGCGGTATTGCAGATAGCAAAGCCAATATTTTATTGTCTGTAAATGCCATTATTATTTCGATAGCTTTGTCTTCTATTATTCCAAAATTGGATAGTCCGAAAAATGCGCATTTGGTCGTGCCAACGTTTATTATGCTGATGTCGAGTGTAATTACAATTATTTTTGCGATTCTTTCTACACGCCCGAAAGTAACATCTGGATTTTTTACTCGAGATGATGTAGAAGCTAAAAAAGTGAATTTGATGTTTTTTGGAAATTTCTACAAAATGCCGCTCGAAGATTATGATTGGGCAATGAACGAAATGATGAAAGACCGTGATTATTTATACTCAACCATGATTAAAGATTTGTATTATTTGGGATTGGTTTTACAGCGAAAATATAATTTACTCCGAATTGCCTACAATTTTTTCATGTTCGGAATTATCATAACGGTAATTGCATTTGTGATTGCTTTTAAGTCTATTTAAATTAAAATTTTAAACACATAGAAACATAGATCTTTTTGTGTAAAAAAGAATAGAGAAAGAAACTTGTTTCTCACACATAGCTCAAAATTCAGAAAGCTTTGTCAAAGTTTAGACTTTGACAAAGCTTTTTTCAATATTAGGTGCGACTATGTTTTTTCAAAAAAAATGAAATGCCTTTTATCGGTTTTCAAAATCTATGTTTTTAAAAACAAAAAAAGCTCAACTATTTAGTTGAGCTCATCTAATAAATCCTGATAGGTTATTTTTTTAATTCCTGGATTCGAATTATTGTTGATTACTTTCACACGAATCGCTCTCAAACCAGAAACTCCCTGAAGATCTTCAACTTCAAATTGTTCAATAGAAGGTTCAAGAATTTTTTTATGTTGCAGGTATTTAATATATTTTAAATATTCTGCTTCTTCACTATTTTGAGAGTAAACAATTGTAATTTTCTCTTTTTCAGTAATTCTTTCGTTTGTGCCTTTGATATGAGATTTGTCAATTCGTTTTTTAACCACTTCATATCTTGCATTGTAAGTTCCATCTACATCAAAACGTTTTTCATCCATTCTGAAACGTATAGAAAGCGCAGAACTAAAAACCAGAATCAGTGACGTGACATCCAATTCATATGGTAAAGATTCTTTAAGATCATGGTGTTCTAGTTCCATTTCGCATAAAGTCTGCAATTGCCATAAACGAAGATTATGCAGATACATAATATCGAATGGTTTTGTTGGCGAAATTGAAGCTCCAATATATAAATTGTGCTCAACACCATCTGTTTTAAAACGTTCGTAGTAATGCGGATAAATCTGCTGGGCTTCAACTTGTTTTCTGTCTAAAACCGTTGCCAATCTTTTATTGATAATCGACATGGCATTGTCAAACTTCTTTCTTTCCTGATAAAACATGCCGGTTTTTTCATCCAGTTTTTCAAAATACAATTCTTCAAGCTTTTTACTTTTTGGATTGCTTTTAGTGTTTTTTAATATCGGATGAATTTCTTCTTCAATATAACGCTGTACATGCTGTTCGGTATCTGCTTTTAAAGGAAAATCCAATTCGCTTCTAAGCGATTCCAATTCAAATTTTCTTTGTTCCAACAGAACAAGATTTGAATTAGAGTCTTGATTATCAAAGATCTCTAACAGAGCTGTAAGTTGACTTTTTAAATCAATTTTAACCGTTTCGTTTCGGTGTTCAGACGAACCTTTTATATCTATTTGGCCATACAGCGGATATACATTTTTAAAAACAATTTCTTTAAAAATATAATCTTTAGTATGATTCATATTCTGAAAGTAATTTTGCGATTCTCTCTTAAACTTCCAGTATACGCTCGGGTGAATGGTAGTATATTCGCGCTGAATAATCGCTTCAATCTGATGTTGCATATCGGTATTATAGCGATCAATCGTATCAGTTAAATACGGCAGAACCAAATCGAGTTTTGTAGCATTTACACTGTTCAGATCTCTTGGATTTTCTGAAACCAGTTCCACAACGCCCAATAAATGTCCACTTTTAATGACAGGAGCAAAAATACAGCTTTGAATGCCTTGTGACAGTAAATGTTCGCCGAGTCTTTTGTTTGTAGATTCTTTGGTAAACTTGCTGACGTTAGAAATTACAAAAGGCTCTTGATTGTCTAATAGATTTTCGAAAGAACATCCAAAAAAAGCATTTTTGCAATCCACTTCCTGATCGTCAGAAAGAAGAAAGCTTTTCATCTGATTTTCGTATTTTGCCGGTCTGATAAATTTCTCTTCCTCGGAATTATAAATAATAAATCCGACTTTCAAATTTGGAAGATTAAAAATGGATTGAAAAATATTAGAAACTTCCTCGTCAGTCGTAACTGTTTTAGGGCCAGGTTTCAATAAATTGCTTTTTAAAATAGAAATAGCACTTTCTGTGGTAGCATCAAATAATGAAACAATTCCAAAACCTCTTAAAATCCAACTTCCTTTTGGAAATTTAGATTTCCATAAATTGATGTCGTTATAGTTGTCTAATAATTGATCGATATCTTCTTGAGTTAGCGGAACAGCGTTTTCAGTTGGTGTAATTTCCATGAAATCAGCATTGTATAAAATACGATAATGTTTTTCAATTCCATTTTCGTTCGGAATGTCATAGAAAAAGGGCTGATTGAAATCAACGTGCTGTTTGTAATAATTGCTGAGAATTAAACAGCAGTTATTGATATAGAATTGATGTTCGCTAAAATCACGAATTTCCATATAAAATTCATCTCCGGCATTTTTCAAGATTTTCTTAAAACGCTCCGTATAATTAAAAGAGATGTTCTGGAATGGAATCGTAACCGCTTTTATTTCATTGTGCGTCAATGCAGTTGGAAATAAATCGGTTAAGATATTCTTAATTAAAGCTTCATTGTTTTTGATAACCGAATAATCCTGGATTCCAGTCCTAAGTTCCGGAATTAATTCAATTTGTTCTAAAATCGCTTTAGCATAGTTTGATCTGTAATCAACATCTGACCGAGCAATTTCTTCAAAAGATTCAATAAGCTTATGAAATGAAATTATAGTGGTAAAAGGACTTTCTTTAAAAAATTGAATATCCATCTGAGTTATTTTTTAATGCAAAATTAAGCATAAATTAAGAATGTACGACATTTTGTAATTTCTTTCGCTTATAGTTAAATAGCTGATTGCCTTTAAAATAAACGCGTCACAAAAGTCAGTTTTAGTTTTAACAAAAAATTAACAAATATAATAACGGAACGATCGTTCCGTTATTATATCTTTGTACCATAATAATTGAATAATCAATAACTTAAAAACAAATAACAATGAAAAATTTAGAAAACAAAGTAGCAATCGTGACAGGTGGAAACAGTGGAATTGGATATGCAGCAGCGGCTGATTTAGTGGCAAAAGGTGCAAAAGTAATTGTAACAGGAAGAAACAGAGAAGCTTTAGCGAAAGCGGAAAAGGAACTAAACGTTACAGGGATCGTGGCTGACCAATCTGATTTGAAATCAATTGACGGTTTAGTTGAAGAAGTAAAAACAAAATTCGGAAAAGTAGATATTTTATTTTTAAATGCGGGAATTGCAGCTTTTGCACCAGTAGATTCAGCTTCAGAAGACCATTATGACAGTATTATGAATGTGAATGTAAAAGGAGTTTATTTTACAGTTCAAAAAGTGCTTCCAATTTTGAATGACGGTGGTTCAATTATCTTTAATACATCTGTAAATGCTCATGTCGGAATGCCAAATTCTAGCGTTTATGCAGCGAGTAAAGCAGCAGTATTATCTTTAAATAAAGTTTTTGCTGTAGAATTGGCTTCAAGAAAAATTAGAGTAAATGCGGTTTCTCCTGGTCCAATTGAAACACCTTTATATGGAAAAGTTGGCTTAGAAAAAGAAGAAGTTGAAGGTTTAGGATATGCTTTAGGAGAAAAGATTTTATTAAAACGTTTTGGACAATCTGCTGAAGTTGCAAAAACAGTTAGTTTCTTGGCCTCAGACGATGCTTCATTTATTACAGGATCAGAAATTGTGGTTGATGGTGGGCTTATCGTAAATACAGTGCTATAATTTTTTTAACTAATTCAGGAACGATTGTTCCGTATTTTTGTATCTTTGTGAAGAATTTAATTTGAATATCATGGCTAGAACGAAAGAATTTAATGAAGATCAGGCTTTAGATAAAGCAATTGAGATTTTTTGGCACAAAGGTTACAACGGAACTTCTGCGCAGGATTTGGTAAATCATTTAGGATTAAGCCGTTCTAGTTTGTATGATACTTTTGGAGATAAGCAAAAGCTTTTTGTAAAGTCATTAAAACGATATCAAAAGCAAAATTTAGATAGCCTTAATGAGCTTTTTGAAAATGCTGAAAATATAAAAACGGCATTAACAGAAATTTTCAAGCAAGCGGTTATAGAAAGTCTTCAAGATCGAATTACAAAAGGCTGTTTTATGGTGAATTCTGCAGTTGAATTGGCAATGCATGATCCAGAGATCGCAAAAATTGTTCACGATAATCAGAAAGTAGTAGAAGATGTTTTTTGCTATGCTGTAAGAAAAGGACAGGAGTTAGGCCAGATTTCAGAGAAACAAGATGCGAGATCACTTGCACGATTTATTTTCAATAATTATTCTGGAATTAGAGTTTTGGCTCGAGCCGGAGAAAAAGACAAACAAGTTTACGATGATATTTTAAAAGCGATATTTTCTTTATTTTAGAATATAAAATCTATCAAATAAAAAACGGCGGTTACATTTGTAATCGCCGTTTTTTGTATTAAATAAGTAAGTAATAGAAAATGAAAACTTCTTAGCTTTTCTCTTCTTTGTTGAAGTAAACTAAGTAGTAATACATTTGTTTTTCTTCATCCCAGCCTTTTTCAACAAATTTCTCTGCACTTTCAGGATTAATGAAATCCATTTTAATTTGAATATGAGTATCCAGATTAATTACGTTTTTAATCGATTTTCTAGCGTCAGAAACTGCTGCGTTGGCAATAGGGAATGAGGTAACATCTTCGATGCTGTATTTTTCTCCTTTATCAACTTTATAGTTTTTAAATTCAGGAATCAAATCAGGATTGTCTAGTACTTCATTCAAGAAATTCTGCTCCTCAAACTGATCGTTTTTAGCGAAATAATTCACAGATCGGTTCATAAACATTACTTCCTCTTTCTTGTCTTCTGCTGGCAATACCACGTCTTTTGCGAAGTTTTGACAGAATTTTAAATATTTTTTAGTGATGAAATTTTCATCTTCAAAAGCATCTACAGATAAAAAGTGCTCTAACCAGTAACGCGCATCATAACGGTTGCTGTCTACAGTCAGGATTTTGTATCCTTCTTCTTTTTTGTAATTGAAAATCAAACATCCTTTATCCAATTTACTCAAGTTAATTCCTTGCTGTAAAATCATTTCAAGGTTGCTTCCTTTTTCTTCAAACTGTAAAAAGTCTGCCTGTAACTCACTTTTAAAGATTCCAATTGCATCAACTACGTTATTATCAATGCTTAAGTTGGTCAAATAAGTCACATAAACCTCTCCGTTTTTAATATGTGGGTGATTTGACTGCTCAAATAAATGCTTTGTGATGTTTTTAGATACCTCATGAACATTTGACGGATTGGCAAAAATCTCAGTTGCATATTTAAACATGTCGTTGTAGTCCAAGTCCACTTCGTGTGCAAACTGATAATAGTTTTCTTCTTTTTCTCTAAAAGGCTTAAAAAAGAATTCTTTTATCAGCGGCACAATTTCGTCATTTAAATTAAACGGCTGCTCTGATAAAAAAATCGCTTCGTTACGGCTTTTGTTTCCTACGCGGTGTATTGACAGCGTGTCGATGTGGGTGTTGAATAAGTTTATCATATTTTTTTAGGTACTGAGGTTCTGAGATGCTAAGATACTAAGGTCGGGTTCTGTCTTTTATTTTTTTAATAAAAGAAACTAACATTCTTTCCACCTCTCGGCTATCCTCGTATAAATTGTTAAAATCTTCTTCTTTTAAATAAGATATATTTTTTGCGATTTCTAATTGCGTTTGCATCTCAAATAAAGAGCCAACAGAAATGTTTAAGAAGCGTAAAAGATCTTTATCACTTTCTCTGCCAAATCCTTCAGCAATATTACTTGGAATTGATATTGAACTTCGACGTATTTGTGAAGTTAATCCAAAGGTTTCTTCTTTTGGGAAAGTTCTTGTTGCTTTATAAACTTTTGTAACTAAGGAAATTGATTTCTGCCAGACCAAGATCTTTCTAAAATGACTCATTAACTTATCTTTTAAATTAAATATAAAAATAAGAAAAAACCGTCAAAATTTAAAAAACTCAGAATCTTAAAGTCTCAGCATCTTAGCAACTTACGTTAGTTCCAATTCTCCTCAAATCCATAATCTTCGAAGCTGTCATCGCCTTCGAACATGTCAAGATCGTCTTCGTCTAGATCGTCTTCAAATTCTCCGTAGATATCATTGTGCATGTCATCGGCTTCGAAGTTTTTTTCAAGAGCTTCGTCTGGCATTTCACCGTGAGAGAATAAAGTTTCTGGGTAAGTTGCTCCAACAGCTTCATCTTCAATAGCAGCCAATTCAACTAAGAAAGTCCACATGCTGATAAAATCATAAACGTAGATAATCTTTGTATTTTCTTTGTCTAAAATACTAGATAACGGATAATCGTTCATGGTTCTTATTTCGCCAGGAACATCTCCTGTATCAAAAAGCGGAATTTCATCTTCTTGATTCCATGTATCATCACAAGTATAAAATGAAGCCACTTCTGATCCGTCAAAGCCAAAAGCATTGAAGATTGCATTGTGTAAATCCTCAAGAGTATCATCTTCAAGAATTGCAATGTCTCTAAAAATATCTTCTTCGGCGTCTAGAATAACTCTAAATTTATAAACCATAATCTTTGTTTTTATTGAGAGGTCAAAGGTAAAATATAAAAAACGAAATTCGAATCTTGAATTGCGATTTGTTGAAAAGATTTTAGAAAATTGATTTTCAATTAGTTTGTCTGGCTGAAGGGAATCGAAGCCTTTTTCCAATAGGAGTGCCCTTCGACTCCGCTCTGAGAGACAAACAAGGCTCGAAAACTTTTACTTTCTTGCCAATCTTTTTCTAATTTTATGATAATGTTTGTGATAAGTACTATGACTCGGATAACTTCTGCTTGGAGTAATATTATTAAAAATCAAAGCGATTACAAATAAAATTAAAACACCAACTAAAACTGGCGAAATCACATACATATAGCCTAAACCTTTTATTTGTGCTGAACCTGTAACTGCAATTAGAGCTGTTGCACCTCCAGGCGGATGCAATGTTTTTGTAATCTGCATGAAAATAATGGAAAGCGATACCGCAAGAGGAGCAGTTATCCAGACAATATCTGGCACTAGTTTGTTTACAGTGACACCAATAAAAGCTGAAATAAGATGTCCTCCAATTAAATTTCGGGGTTGTGAAAACGGACTTTGTATGATTCCGTAAATCAAAACACTCGACGCACCAAAAGAGCCAATTAAATAAACTACATCACTGCCTGTAAATTGTGAAGATTCAAGATAGGCTAAAATTCCGATTCCGACAAACGAACCTAAAAACGACCAAAAGTGCTCTTTATAATCAATTAAAGTTTCCTTGTAAAGAATGTAACGTGTTTTGCGATAGCTTCTTTTTATTTTTTCTGTTGGCATTATTGTGGTATTATATTTTGCTCGTTATGTTTTTAAATATACTTTGATGTATGTTTTTTATCTTCAGATTATATTAGTCTGAAATTATTTAACTAAGCTTGGAGAATAACTGTAAACGGTGTACGGATAAATTGTTTTGGCTGTGTATTTTGAAATCAAGCAAACTGCCAAAATTGGGAAAAACAAAGTATAATCGTTTGTTAAACCGCAAACTAAGAAAATCGCTGTGAAAGGTGCGTGGATACTCGCACTTAAAACTGCAGCCATTCCGATAATCATGAAGTTGACCGGAATCACATTTACATGGAAAAAGCTATTTAAAATAGAAGCCAGTAACAATCCTAAAAATGCTCCGATAAATAAACTTGGTGCAAAAACACCACCGTCACCGCCAGAAGCCAATGTGATTGAAGTAACTATGGGTTTTAAAATTAAAATCCCAATAAAAGTCAAAGCTAAAGTTATAGTCAGTTGCGCTTGATGTGCATTTCCAAAAATTCCTTTAATGGCGTGATAACCTTCTCCATATAATTGCGGAAAAAAGAATAATGAAATACTTAATACTGCAGAACCAATAATGATTTTATAATAATGCTTATCGATTTTTCCAAATTGTGATTTGAAGAATAAAACGCAGCGTGTTAGGTAAACCGAATTCATTCCCGCCAAAATTCCTAAAAGAATAAAGTACGGAATCGCTTTTAAATGCCATGTTGTGATTGAAACTGCAAATAATGGTTCTTCTTTTAAAATTGTCAACAAGCCCAAAGCAATAGAAACGGCAATTAAATTTGAAATCACAAATGCTCGCGTTACTTTTCTTGAAATTACTTCGAAGGCAAATAAAACTCCCGCAATCGGACTGCTGAAAAGTGCCGTAACGCCCGCCGCAACACCCGCACAGATTAATTCGGTTTTGTATTGACGGAAAACATTTTCTTTTTCGTGAGCAACAGAACCAATAGTTGCCGTTGCTACAACTGTAGAAACTTCAATTCCTGTTGAACCTCCAAAAATAACGGTTAATAATCCGTTTATGAAATGTGATGGAATTTTATAAGATGGGAGATTTTTAGATTTTGATGCCGTGCTTTCAAAAACTTCCTTGATTCCTTTGTTTTCTTTTTTCTTGAAAAGGTATTGCCTTAAGAAATAAATTACCGACAGACCGAAAACTGGAAATACGATATAAAATATGGGATGAACTGAAACTTCGTGAAAGAAAATCTCTTCGTAATACTCTGTTATTCGTTTTAAAGATATTCCGAGAAAAGCCGAAAGAAAGCCAATTAAAATAGAAACAATAACTAATTTTCGGAGTTTAATTAATTGATGATTTTTTTTGATTTGCGCCGTTTTGTTCATCAGAAGTAAATTTGAAATCGCACTTTTTTTGTGCGGGTTACAAAATTAAGCATCAAATTCGGTTTTTTATAGGAAATCTTGAATTTAGTGTGTTAAAATGGGGATTAGTAAGAAAAGCTTTCGTGTTAAGGTTTTGCCACAAAGGCGCTAAGACGCAAAGTTTTTTATTTAAGGCAAAGACTAAACAGGTAGTTTGTCATTTCGACGAAGGAGAAATCTTCACAAGTAACTCCGCAATCAAAATCGCCAATCTTTGTAGAGCTTCTCGCGGAGATTTCTCCTTCGTCGAAATGACAAAAAATGCGAAATATCTTTGCGTCTTAGCGCCTTTGTGGCAAAAAACTATCTTTCATAAAACTCAATCGGCAATAAATCAGGATCTGCAATAAAAGTGAAACGTTTTTCAGTTGTTTCATCAATTCTTATCGATTCTGATTCTATATTTTTTGAAGTTAAAAAAGCAATCGTTTCTTCTAGATTAATTACTTCAAAAGCCAAATGACGCAAACCAACCGCTTCTGGTCTTGAAGGTCTTTGCGGCGGATTTGGAAATGAAAATAATTCGACAACATAAGTGCCATTCAAAGCCAAATCTAATTTATAAGATTGGCGTTCTTCACGATAGATTTCTCTAATGATAGTCAGGCCTAAAATCTGGGTATAAAAATATTTCGATTTTTCGTAATCGGAACATAAAATGGCAATATGATGAACTTTATTAAGGGTAAGCATTATTTTGTGGATTCAGGTTCTTGATTTAATTTTCGAATAACTTTTGCAGGATTTCCAACCGCTAGCGAATTGTCTGAAATATCTTTTGTAACGACAGAGCCAGCGCCAATGACACAGCCTTTTCCTATAGTCACACCTGGACAAATAACAGAATTTCCACCAATCCAACAATCGTCTCCAATTGTAACTGGATACGCATTTTCTAATGTTTTTCTCAATTCAGCGTCAAGCGGATGAGAAGCAGTATAAATCTGAACGTTTGGCGCGATAAACACATTCGACCCAATTGTTACAGGTGCGCAGTCCAAAATCACACAGTTCACATTAAAATAAACATTTTCGCCTGCAAAAATATTGTAACCGTAATCACAGTGAAAAGGAGGTTCAATATAAAAACCAGCTCCTGCGTTTGGAATTAATTCCTTTAAAATCTCTTTTGCTTTTTTGGTAACTCTGTATTCTTTTACATTTAAGCTATGCAAAAGGTTTTTTGCCGCTCGGCGACCTTTTACCAATTCTGGATCAAAGGCATTATAATATTCGCCAGAGATCATTTTTTCTTTTTCGGTTTTCATATTTTACATTTTCGTCTTGGCAATTTTGTCATGTATTTTTACAGTTTCCTGCAAAGCAGCGGTGCAATACCAAGGCGTTAATTCGGCTTCGAGTAAATTGGCTTTTATGGCTGGATCAGTGGCAACAAGCGCTTTGGCTTCTTCTATCGTTTCGACATTAAAGATATAAATGCCACGATAATTTCTATCATTTTTCATAAAAGGTCCAGCTACAACCAATTTTCCTTCTTTGGCCAATTTTCCAATATTTTCCATGTGGCCAGCAAAGAGTTTTTTGGTTTCTTCTTTAGAAGCCGTTGTATTACTTCCAGATTTCAAAAGACAAAAAACATATTTCTTCATTCCGTATTCGTCGGCGTGAAGTGATTTGGCCAAAGCTTCATCGTATTTCACTTCGGTTTCCTGTGAAAAACCGATGGTATTAAAAAATAAAAATGCAAGAATTAAAATTGAGGTCTTCATTTGATCAATTAATTTTAGAATTAGTCTCAATTTTGTCATTTCGACGAAGGAAAAATCTTTACAAGGAACTCCGTAAAGAAAGCCGTCAATCTTTGTCGAGCTACCAACGAAGATTTCTCCTTCGTCGAAATGACAATACTGTGCGAAAATTTTTTTTATAATTAAAGCAGTTTCTTCAAAATAACAATCTGTCCTAAATGGTACACATCATGTTGGATAATTCCGTGAATGTGCTCGTAATAAGTATGACCATTATTCACGTAAATTTTCGCTAAATCTTCATCATCAAAACTTTCAAAAAAAGCATTCCAGGAATCTTGGGATTTTGCAAGCGTTTGAAGCGATTGTTCCCAAGCAGCCTCAGAAGGATCTATTACAGGAACAAAATAATTATGGTCTGGAGTTATGATTGTTTCTCCTTGCATACGCTGTAAAATATTCCTTCTCCATTGAATCAAATGATTTACAATTTCCCAAATTGTATTAAGGTTTGGGTTTATTTTTCTGTAAGCCTGTTCAGCTGTAACGTTTTTTAAAGTATTGTCTAAATTAACTTCAAGCCAAGGATTTCCGTTGTAAATAGACTGATATAGATTCGAAATTCGTTTACTTTCTGACATAAAATAATGTTTTTGGTTTTCCTAGCTAAGATACAAATTAGTATTTTACAACTCATCCTCGAAAATCTACAATTGGGTTATTATATATTTTTTAACATGAATTGTTAAAATACATTTGCTTCATCAAAAACCAAAGATGACATGAAAACCAGATTATTTTTTACCCTTAGTTTTTTATTTTTTACAGCTTTAATTTTTGCTCAAAATACTATTTCAGGAAAAGTAGTAGATCAAAAAGGAAAACCAGTTGCAGGCGCAAATATTTACATTGACGGAACTTACGATGGAGCAACAAGTTCTGAGACTGGAGATTTTTCTTTTGAAACTACAGAAACAGGAAACAAGTTTCTAGTGGTTAGTTTTTTACTTTTTGAAACTTACAAGCAAGAAATTGATGTTACCAATTATAAAGATCAAACAGTAAAATTAAGAGAAAATGTTAATGCTCTAGATGCTGTTGTCATTACAGCGGGAACTTTAGAATCTGGGGATAAGGCGAGAGTTTCTGTTTTAAAACCTTTAGATATTGTGACCACAGCAGGTTCTGCAGGAAATATTGTGGCGGCATTGCAGACTTTGCCAGGAACGCAGACGGTTGGCGAAGACGGACGTTTGTTTGTACGTGGAGGTGAAGCGAGCGAAACTCAAACTTTTGTAGATGGAATTCGTGTAGCGCAGCCTTACGGTGCAACAACCAATAATTTACCGACTAGAAGCCGTTTTTCTCCATTCTTGTTCAGCGGAATTGCATTTTCTACTGGAGGATATTCTGCAGAATATGGTGAAGCCTTATCAAGTGTTTTACTTCTAAATACACAAGATGAAGAAGATCACGAAAAAACAGATATTGGATTAATGACCGTTGGTTTGAGTTTAGGAAATACTCAGAAATTCAAAAAAAGCTCTTTAAGTGTCAATATGATGTATGTGAATTTAGCGCCTTATCAGGCTGTTATTCCACAAAATGTAGATTGGAACAATCCCTATCAATCGCTTGGGGGTGAAACAGTTTATAGATACAATTTCACAAACGGAATATTTAAGCTGTATGCTTCATTTGATTCTGAAAAATTTGATTTGAATCAGAAAAACGTCAATTTCGAGAATCCGATTCGAACTGATATGAATAACAATAACTTCTATTTGAATTCATCTTACAAAGGAAGTTTTGGAACTGGATGGCAGATTACTTCTGGAGTTAGTTACGGTTACAGCAAAAACAAACTGAAATATGATATTACAGGAGTAAATAGCCAAGAAAATGCAGCGCAACTGAAATTGAAATTTAGCAAGAAGTTTTCAAACTACTTTAAATTATCTTTCGGATCTGATTATTTCATTACAAAATATGACGAAAATGTAGCAGATAATCTCGCTCTTGATGTTACAAATGGTTACGATTCTAACATTTTTGCAGCATACACTGAAGGCGATATTATGTTTTCTAAAAAATTAGCTTTAAAAGTCGGTTTGAGATATTCAAACAACAGTCTTTTAAATGAAAATAATATTGCGCCAAGAGCTTCATTAGGATATAAAGCCTCAAAAAGCAGCCAGTTCTCTTTTGCTTACGGAGATTATTCTCAAACGCCAGTTGTAGATTATATTAAATTTTCTAAATACCATCAGTTTGAAAGTGAGAAAGCGAGACATTATATTTTAAATTATACGTTTACAAGACCAGGGCAAACATTGAGAGCAGAAGCTTACTACAAAGATTACAGCAATTTGGTGCAGTACGATACGAGAGATATTCAATACAATTCAGTTTTCAATAACAACGGATCGGGTTATGCAAAAGGATTGGATTTATTTTGGAGAGACAGCAATTTGTATAAAAACTTAGAATATTGGATTTCATATTCGTATATAGATTCGGAAAGACAATATAAAAACTTTCCAAACATGGCAACTCCAAGTTTTATTGCCAACCATAATTTATCTGTAGTTGCAAAATATTTTATTACAGACTGGAAATCTCAGGCGAGTTTAACAAACAGTTTCAGCTCAGGACGTCCGTACAATGATCCGAACCAGACACAATTTATGAACGGAAAAACAAAATCATATAATAGTTTAAGTTTTAGCTGGGCGTATTTATTAACCACACAAAAAATCCTTTATTTCTCAGTTTCGAATGTTTTAGGAACTCAAAATATTTTCGGATACGATTACGCCAAAACACCAGACGCAAGCGGAGTATATCAAAGACAAGCCGTAGTGCCAACAGCAGACAGATTCTTCTTTATAGGTTTCTTCTGGACGATTAGCCAGAATAAAAATGAGAATCAGTTGAAAAACTTGTAGTTCGTGGTATAGATGCTAAGTTGCTAAGATTCTGAGATACTGAGAGAAAAACTTAGAATCTTAGCAACTCAGAATCTCAGAAACTTAAAAAAAAACAATTCAGTAACCAAAATCAACAACTCAGCAGCATTTAATTTTAAAAGACTAAAAACCAGCATACTTTTGAAGTGTAAATTAAGGAACAAAGAAACAAAGTGGCAAAGGTTCAAGGTTTTGAATCTTAAATAAGTTAAAAAAAGAAACCTTTGCCACTTTGCCACTTTGTTCCTCTGAACCTTAAAAAAGAGTTTTAATCATCAACAAAAAAAACTTAGAATCTCAGAACCTTAGTAACTTAGAACCTTAAAAAAAAGAAATTATGACCAAAATTATTACAATAACTATCTTATTTATCTGCAGCTTAATGTCTGCTCAAAATGCAAAATTAACTGTGACTGTTTCAGGTTTAAAAAACGACACGGGAGTGGTTAAAGTAGGATTATACAATTCAGACGGAACATTTCTTAAAACAACTTACAAAAGTCTGGCTTCAGAAATTAAAAACAACAAAGCGGTTGTAACTTTCGATAATCTTCCAGCGGGAGAATATGCAATTTCTACTTATCATGATGAAAATAGCAATGGAAAGCTTGACAGAAACGCAATGGGAATTCCATCTGAAGAGTATGCAGCTTCAAACAACGCAAAAGGATTTATGGGACCTCCGTCATATCAAGATGCTAAATTTAATGTCAGCAAAGATTCAAAAGTTGAAATTGTATTCTAAATAGACAAATAACTAATCCATATAAACAAAACCATTAAATAACTTATAAAATGAAAAAAATCATCACTTTAGTAGCACTTTTTATAGTAGTAATAAGTTCAGCTCAAACACAATTTGAACAAGGAATGAACAAAGCTTTCGGACTTTGGAAAGAAGGAAAAAATGCTGAAGCTTCTGCATTATTTGAAAGAATTGCTGCAGCTGAAAAAAACAGTTATCTGCCAAATTATTATGTAGCTTTAATCAATGCAACAGCTGTTTTTACTGAAAAAGACAAAACAAAAATCGATTTGCTATTGACAAAAGCGCAAGATGCCTTAGATATTGAATTAATAAAAGACCAAGCCAATTCAGAATTGTATGTAATGCAAGCTTTAATTTATACCGGTTATGTGGTGGCAGACCCAATGACAAACGGAATGAAATATTCTGCTAAAGTGATGGAAGCTTACGCGAAAGCTAAAGCATTAGATCCAAATAATCCAAGAGCGGTTTTTGGCGAAGCAGATTATCAAATAGGAGGAGCAAAATGGACAGGCGTTGACACTAAACCTTTATGCGCGCAAGTTGATAAATCTATTGAACTTTTTAATACTTTTAAACCAGCAACGCCTTATTCTCCAAAATGGGGATTGGATAGAGCATTAGAAATTCAGAAAACTTGTAAATAATTCACTAGTTTATAAAATATGATGATATTAAAACCTAATTTGTTAAAAGCATGCTTAGTTGGAGGAATAGTATTTTTATTCTCTTTTCTAATTCGGTTTGCTTCTTTAGGAACTGCAGTTTTTACCAAGAATCTTTACATTTATTTCTTGTACTGCATGCTTTACAGTGTGGTTTTGTATATCGTAAACGTTGTTCTTTTTGATTTTTTAGATAGGGTTTTCAGAGAAAATCCATATTCCATAAAGAGAATATTCATTGGTTTTGTAAGTTCATTTTTAGTCTCGATGATTATAATTGGAGTATTGCGTTTGTTTACAAGCGTAATAATCGAGAATAAAACTATTATAGGTTTTCTTGCCAATGAAAAAGCAGAAAATTATATCGAATCTGCAGTAATGACCTTTATTGTGCTTTTGTTTTTTCATGGACTTAATTTTTATAAACTCTATCAGGAAAATAAAGTAACACAACAGAAAATTATTGCTGGAACGGCAAATGCCAAATTCGAAAGCTTAAAAAATCAGATCGATCCGCATTTTCTTTTTAACAGCTTGAATGTTCTTAGTTCTTTAATAGAAGAAAATCCAGATAATGCGCAGCGTTTTACAACCTCTCTTTCTAAAATTTACAGATATGTTTTAGAACAGAAAGACAAAGAATTGGTTTCGGTTGAAGACGAATTGTCATTTGCAAAAACCTATATGAATCTGCTGAAAATGCGTTTCGAGAATAGTTTGTTTTACGAACTGCCAACAGAAAACATTAATCCGGAAGCCAAAGTGGTGCCACTTTCTTTACAGCTTTTATTGGAGAATACCGTAAAGCACAATGTAGTAAGCGAGCAGAAACCACTTCATATTAGAATTTTTATTGATAAAGATTATCTGGCCATTCAGAATGATCTTCAAAAAAAAGAAGTCTTGCAGGACAGACAAGGTGTAGGACTGCAGAATATTGTAAACAGATACGGAATCATAACGGATAGAAAAGTGAAAATTGAGGAAGATGAAAAGAATTTCACCGTTAAAATTCCAATTTTAACCAAACAAATTACGGTTATGGAAATGAGTGCAGATTATACAGACGAAGCAAAAGCTTATTATAGAGCCAAAAAACGAGTAGAAGAACTAAAAGGATTTTATGGAAATATAATTTCATATTGTTGTGTGATTCCGTTCTTGATTTTTATTAATCTAAAATTTTCGCCAGGATTTCAATGGTTTTGGTTTTCTGCTTTAGGATGGGGATTTGGAGTTGCCATGCATGCTTTTAAAGTTTTTGGATATAGCTCTGATTGGGAAGAAAGAAAAATTCGTGAGATTTTAGAGAAAGATAACAGACAAAAGACGTGGAAATAATGGAAAAAGATTTCACAGAAGCAGACCGCTATTATGAAGCTCAGAAAAAGGTAAAAGAAATAAGAGGGTTTTACGAACATTTGACTGTTTATGTTTTGTGCAACCCAATAGCAATTGTGGTTAACTTAATGACTTGTCCAGAATACTTATGGTTTATATGGTCTGTTTTGGGTTGGGGGGTCGCAATTATTTTACACGGATTAAAAGTTTTTAGTCTGCCGCCTTTTTTCAATAAGAAATGGGAAGAGAAAAAAATCAGAGAAATTCTAGAAAAAGAAAACCAGCAACGTTTAGAAAATAGTCATGGAAAATTTGAATAACGATCAGGAAGAAGTAATGCTGCAAGAATTAGCCAGTAAAAAAGTAATTCAGCTGAAATCTTTTTACAAGCATTTGTTCTTTTACACCATTGTATTGATAGTTTTTCTTTTAAAGGAATACACCAATCTGCCATTGCAATTTTTTCCGATTAAATACATAAATTGGGTAATTGTAATTATTTGGACCGCTGTAATTGTAGGTTCTGCAATCGATTTGTTTGCTTCTTACAAGATTTTTGGACAAGAATGGGAAGAGCGAAAACTAAGAAGCATTTTAGAAAAAAAGTATAAAAAACAAAAATGGGAATAATTATGGAAAGGAATTTAAGCGACGAGGAAAAATATATCCAAGCCAAAAAGAAAGTTGAAAGCATTAAAGGGTTTTACGGAAATCTTCTAGCATACATTTTAGTAAACGCTATTTTAATCTTTATCAATTTATATACATCGCCTCAATACTTATGGTTTTTCTGGCCATTGTTATGGTGGGGAGTAGGAGTTGTTTTTCACGGACTAAAAGTTTTTGAGGTTTTTCCAGGAATGGGCAAGGAATGGGAAGAAAGAAAAATCAAAGAATTTATGGAGAAGGAAAAACAGAATAAAAACAAGTGGAAATAATTAAAACATAGTTATGGGACGTTTTAGAAGAGAAATGTACGAAGATTACGCAAGACAGCATTTTGGAGAATATACAGACGACGAAAATTATAATGCAGCTTATAGAAGAGTAAAAAGACTTAAAAGGTTTTACTCACATTTGAAAATTTTCCTTATTGTAAATATTATCATCATTGTATCAAGTTTGACTCGCGATAATTTTAACGAAGGAATGGATTTTAGTGGTTTAACAGAATGGCATACTTATTCGACTGCATTTTTCTGGGGAATTGGTCTATTAGCGCACGCGTTATCTGTTTTCGGGACTGATTGGTTTTTTGGATCAGATTGGGAAAAAAGAAAAATCCAGAAATACATGGAAAAAGATGCTGCAAATAAAAATAAATGGGAGTAACTTTGAATGTATATTTTTGCCTGTTTGGTGAAAGCAAGCAAATTTAATTTTAACACATAGAAACATAGATTTTTATTGCTTGTGTTTAAGAGTAAAAAAAGCAAGCTTTAACACATAGTTCTATGTGTAATATTCTAAGTGAAACGCCTGTAGTAGATTCCTATAAAACTATGTTTCTATGTGTTTAAAATAATTTTACTCAACGGATTAACATTTTTCACTTTTTTACAATATAGTAAATGATTACATTAATTATAGAAGACGAAAAACCAGCTGCAAGACTGTTGCAGAGAAAACTTGAAAAGCTAGACGTAACTGTAGAAACGATGCTTCATTCAGTTGAAGAATCGGTTCAATGGTTTGAAAATAATCCGCATCCCGATTTGATTTTTTTAGACATCCAATTGTCAGATGGTTTATCGTTTGAAATCTTTGAAAAAATAGACATTAAAAGCGCTATCATTTTTACAACGGCTTATGATGAATATGCATTAAAAGCTTTCAAATTGAACAGCATCGATTATCTCCTAAAGCCAATTGACGAAGATGATTTGGAAACTGCGGTTTCAAAATTCAAATCGCGTCTTCCGAAAGCAGCTACTGAATCTTCAAATCTTCAGCTTGATTTTGAGCAGATTCGCCAAATGTTATCTAATCCTTTTGAGAAAACATATAAAAAGAGATTTACAGTTAAAATAGGACAGCATTTAAAAGTAATTACAACTGAAGAAATTGAATGTTTTTTCAGTGAAAATAAAGGAACGTACATTCATACGTATGACAATCGTGACTATCTGATCGATTCGACTTTGGAGATTTTAGAACAAGAACTAGACAAAAAGGATTTCTTTCGCGTAAGCAGAAAATTTATTGTTCCGCTAAAAGCAATCAAAGAAATTCAAGTGTATACCAATTCACGATTAAAAGTGATTTTGCCAAGTTACAAAGATGATGAGGTAATTGTAAGCCGAGAAAAAGTGCAGGATTTTAAAGCTTGGTTGGGATAAAATTATATTTTTAAAAGTAAAAAATAAGCAGATTTTAATTCAGTAAAACCCCAGCGGGGTGCAAGATTTATAGAATTATAATAAAACAAAATAAAATAAGCTCCGGAGGAGCGGCATATATTAAGACTAAAAGAATATGTCGCTCCTCCGGAGCTTTTTATATTGTAAAGATTTATCTTTTTCTATAAATATTTCGCTTCTCTAAAGCTTATAAAAAAATCTATCCTTTTGAGACAGCCTTTTTTATGTTTTAATATGTTCCGTTTTATTTGCTCAAACGGTGTAATGTATATGTCATAGCACTTAAAAGGAAAAACGCCATAATTTGGTGAATTAATCCTAAAGCCAAAGGCACACTATATAATAAAGTGAAAACGCCAAGCAAGAACTGAATGAAAACAAAAACCACTAAAGTTTTGATTCCGTTTGCTTGAGTATGCGTAAGCGTATATTTTTTGCTTTTAAAGAAAAGGAAAAGAATAATTGCAACTACAACATAAGCAAAAGTTCTGTGTACAAACTGAACCCCGCTTTTTCCTTCAATTAAATTTTTTATTAAAGAAGACTGTTCAATAAAAACCGATTCGTGAATAAATTCTCCGTCACTCATTAAAGGCCAGTGATTGTGAATTAATCCTGCGTTTAAACCTGCCACAAATCCGCCGTAAATAATCTGGATTAGTAATGCGACTAAAGCATAACGCGCAATATTTCTTAAAGGTAAAATCTTATTGATATTTCTTTCAGGATAAATTAAATCTAGCGCAACCCAAAGCGTGTAAGCGAAAGTAATGAAAGCAAAAGTCAAGTGTAATGAAAGTCTAAAGTGGCTTACATCTGGATTGTCAATTAATCCGCTTCTTACCATAAACCAACCTAAGAATCCTTGGAAAGCTCCCATTGCCAAAAGAACGATGCATTTTTAATCGTTGGAGTATCTAATTTCTTTTTTGCTAAAAAGTAAACAAACGGCACAAAGAAAACCAAACCAATAATACGTCCGATGAAACGGTGAAACCATTCCCAGAAATAAATGAACTTATAATCGGCTAATTGAAAATCGTTGTGAATGTTGATTTTCTGATATTCAGGAAACTTCTTGTATTCGTCAAAAGCAGCCTGCCATTTGGCTTCTGTTAAAGGCGGAAAGGTGTCGGTTACCAAATGCCAGTCGGTCATAGATAAACCTGAATTGGTCAAACGCGTGATACCGCCTACAACGACCATTAAAAACAATAAAACACAGCCCGATAGTAACCAAATGATTACTGATTTATTCTCTTTTTTCATTTTATTAAATAATACTTATTTCTCAACTTTTTTTAAGCCTAGTTTGGCAGCTCTTTTAATCACAAAATCATAAGCTGCTTGGTATTCATTTGGAATATCGCCTTCAAGAATTGCTTCTTTTACCGCTTCTTTCAAAATTCCGATTTCGCGTGACGGTTTTAGATCGAATATTTCCATAATTTCTTCTCCAGTAATTGGCGGCTGAAAATTACGTACATGATCTCGTTCTTCTACTTCAACGATCTTCTTGCGAACGATTTCGAAATTTTTATGATATTTCTTGAATTTTGATGGATTTTTGGTTGTGATATCCGCCTCGCACAAAGTCATTAAATTTTCAACATCTTCTCCAGCGTCAAAAACCAAACGACGAACCGCACTGTCAGTCACAATATCCTGAGCCAAAACAATCGGGCGCGAACTCATAATAACCATTTTTTGAACAAATTTCATTTTGTGGTTCAAAGGCATGTGTAAACGTTCGAAGATTTTTTTTGCCATTTTTCCGCCCAAGAATTCATGTCCGTGAAAAGTCCATCCTTGTTTTTTTGTAAAACGTTTAGTTGGCGCTTTTCCGATATCGTGCAATAAAGCCGCCCAACGCAACCAAACATCATCTGTGTTTGGACAAATGTTATCTACAACTTCAAGCGTATGGTAAAAATTGTTTTTATGCGTATGACCTTCAATTTCTTCTACCTGATTTAAAGCGGTTAATTCAGGTAAGATTAAATCTAAAAGTCCAGTTTTGTATAAAAGTAAAAATCCTGTCGAAGGTTTATCTGTTAGAAGAATTTTGTTTAATTCATCTACAATTCTTTCGCCAGAAATAATTTTAATGCGTTCTGCATTTTTTGTGATGGCGTTCAATGAATTTTCTTCAATTTCGAAATTCAATTGAGTAGCAAAACGAATGGCACGCAACATTCGCAAAGGATCATCAGAATAGGTAATATCTGGATCCAATGGTGTTTTGATTGTTTTATTTTCTAAATCTGTTAATCCATTGAATGGATCTAAAAGATCTCCGAAATTAGTTGAATTCAATGATAAAGCCAATGCGTTGATTGTAAAATCACGACGATTTTGATCGTCTTGCAAAGTTCCGTTTTCCACAATCGGATTTCGGCTATCGCGAGTGTACGATTCTTTTCGGGCGCCAACAAATTCGATATCTGTATCTTCAAAACGAAGCATAGCAGTTCCGTAAGTTTTAAAAACCTGAACTTTTGGTTTGTTCGGAAGTAAATCGGAAACTTTAAGAGCCAATTCGATGCCGCTTCCAACAGCAACTACATCAATGTCTTTTTTAGAACCTCGTTTTAAAAGCAAATCACGAACAAATCCTCCTATCACATAAGAGTCAACATTTAATTCCTGAGAAGCTTTCGAAATGATATCGAAGATTTTGTTTTGTAAAGCAGTTTTATAGTTTGTTTGTATCGCCACGAATTCCATTTTTGAATAAAAATACATTTCAAATTTCGATCGAAATAAAATGCATGCAAATTTACAACATAGAAAATGCCTATTATAATCTAGAGCCCACTTTTTTGAACAATTTCACATTTTGTAGCGTCGATTTTTATGAATTGAGAAACGGTTGCCACGAATTTCACGAATTTCCACTAATTTTTCTTTCATGCAGGTCGTAATTTTTTTCTGCCATAGATTAAAAAGATTCACACAGATTTTTTAATCTTTTTAATCCTGTAATCTGTGGCAAAAAAAAATAATTCGTGGAAATTCGTGGCGAAAAAAATATACCACAATAAAACAAATCAATTATGATAATCTGTTTTTAGAAATTCAATTTGTATTTTTGAATCATAGAAAAAAGCACACATGAAAATTGTTATATCTCCTGCGAAATCATTGAATTTCGAAAAAGAATTACCAACATCTCAATATACAGAACCTTCATTCTTAAAAGAAGCACGAGTGGTTCATAAAGTAGTAAAAACAAAAAAGCCAGCTGAATTATCTGAACTAATGTCGATTTCAGACAAACTAGCCGACTTAAACTGGAAACGCAATCAGGATTGGAAAACGCCTTTTACGCCTGAAAATGCGCGACCAGCAGTTTATACTTTTGATGGGGACGTTTACACAGGTTTGGATGCTTATACCATTCCGTTAGAGAAATTGGATGTTTTGCAAGATAAATTGAGAATTTTATCTGGGCTTTACGGTCTTTTAAAACCACTTGATTTAATGCAGGCTTATCGTTTGGAAATGGGAACCAAAATGCCAGTTGGCGAATCTAAAAACCTTCATGAATTCTGGAAACCAACAGTAACTAAAGCCTTAAACAAAGAATTGAAAAAAGATGAATTGTTTGTGAATTTAGCAAGTAACGAATATTTTTCTGCTGTTGATGTAAAAGCTTTAAAAGTGCCTGTGATTACTCCAGATTTCAAAGATTACAAAGACGGAAAACTCAAAATGATCAGTTTCTTTGCCAAAAAGGCGAGAGGCATGATGGTGCGTTATATTATTGATACCAATGCAGAAACTATAGAGGACTTAAAAGGTTTTAATTACGAAGGATATCAGTTTGATGCGAATCTTTCTAAAGGAAATCACTTGGTTTTTACAAGATGATTTTTTAAAGTTGCTAAGATTCTAAGATACTAAGGTTTTAAGTTTTTTAGTAAAAGCTTGCAAACTGAAAACTGCCACTGAAAACTGCGACTAAAAAATAAACGCCGAATTCTAAAGGATGAATTCGGCGTTTCTGCGTATTATAAAATTATTATTATTAATGCATTGCGTCGGCTGCACTAATTTTGTTCTTCCCTTTTTTGATAAAGAGAATAATCGGTATGCAACATAAAAACATAATTCCTAGGTAAAGAAAAATATCCATATAAGCCATTACGGTGCTTTGCTTCATAACTGAAAGTTCTATTGCCTGATATGCTTTTTTCAAAGCAACATCCGCACTATATCCTTTTGCCATAAAGGCGTGCTGCATTCCTGCAATACGCTGCTGCACGTCAAATTTGGCAGGGTCTAGATTATTAATTAAATCTACTCTATGTGACTGGCTGAAACGGGTAATGAAAGTAGTAATAATAGCAATACCAAAAGATCCGCCTAATTGACGCATCATTCCGGTAAAAGCAGCTCCTTCACCAATTTGTTTTCCTTTTAATGTTGAAAGCGAAAGTGTTGTTATAGGAACGAAAAGCAATCCTAAACCAATTCCTCTCAAAATTAAAGGCCAGTACATATGCTCAACTCCGGTATCTGGTGTCATACGGCTATACATCATGAAAGTGAAGAAGAAGAAAATTAAAAATCCAACTCCAACCATGTATCCCTGCGGAACACCTTTCTGAATCATGTTACCTACAAATGGCATCATAAGCGCTGTGGTGATAGATCCTGGAATCAATAACAACCCCGCATCTGTAGCGGTCCATCCTAAAATTGATTGCGTGTAAATTGGGATAATTAAAGTAGAACCATATAATCCGAAACCAAGAATGAAACACATTACAGTTCCAATTCTAAGATTTCCATCTTTTAGAACACTAAGATTTACAATCGGATACTCGTATGTAAGCTCTCTCCAAATAAAAAGAACCAACCCTAAAACAGTAACAACACTTAAGGCTACAATTGTAGAGTCATTAAACCAGTCGTCTTGCTGTCCGTGTTCTAATACGAATTGTAAAGAACCAATAAAAGCACTCAGTAAAATGATTCCCCACCAGTCAACCTGATTGGCTTTTAATTTTTCTCCATATTTCGGACTTCTAACAAAAGTTAAAGCTAAAATCGTAGCAATAATTCCCAACGGAATATTGATATAGAAAATATAAGGCCAAGAATAATTATCTACTAAATATCCTCCCAATGGCGGGCCAAGAGTTGGACCAACAATTACTCCCATTCCGTAAATAGCCTGCGCCATTCCACGTTTTGCTACGGGATAACTTTCTGTAATAATCGTTTGGGCTGTTACAAGTAATGCTCCACCGCCCATACCTTGTACGAAACGGAAAGCGACTAGTTCCCAAATATTGGTGGCATTACCACACAAAAAAGAACAGACTGTAAATATTATAATGGAAGCCACAAAATAATTACGTCTTCCAAATTGCTGCGATAGCCAGCTCGTCATCGGAATTACAATAACATTCGCAATTGCGTATGCTGTAATTACCCATGCCACATCGGTCAAGGTAGCACCAAGACTTCCGCGCATGTCTGTAAGCGCTACGTTTACAATCGTTGTATCTACAATTTCCAACAGTGCACAAAGTACTGCTGTAATCGTAATGATAACACGTCTGAAACCGTATTCTACTAAATCGTCGTCTTGTACTGCTGTTGCCATTTATTTTATTTCAAATGTACATCTACGTCAACGTTCATACCTGGTCTTAAAAGTTTTACTTTTTCAGGATCGTTAGATTCGTCTATGGTAATTTTTACTGGTAATCTTTGAATTGTTTTTACGAAGTTTCCTGTTGCATTATCAGGAGGCAATAATGAAAAACGAGATCCTGTTGCAGGAGAGAAAGAAGATACAGTTCCTTTAAACTCATAGTTTGGATAAGCATCTACTTTTAAGCTTACTTTTTGGCCCACAACCATTTTGTTCAATTGTGTTTCTTTGAAGTTAGCTACAACCCAAGCCTCATTATTGTTAATAATGTAGAATAAAGATTGTCCTGGCTGAACCAATTGTCCTGGCTGAATGTCAACTTTAGAAACTTGACCATCAATTGCAGCTGTTACTACAGTATAAGAAAGGTTTAAATGAGCCACATCAAGCATTGTTTTTGCTTTTTTGATGTTTGCTGCTGCAACTTCTGTTTGTTTGTCAGAAACTTTAGATTTTGACTGAATAACCGATTTTTGGTAAGAACTAGCTCTTTGTTGTTGTTCTAAAACACGCACCTGGTTTTCAGCTTCTTCTTTTGCAGTTAACGCTTGTTCATATTGCTGTTTTGTAATTGTATGTGTTTTGTACAAATTATTGTAACGGTTATAATCGTTTGTAAGCTGTCTCAATCTAATTTTGGCACTTTCAATAGAACCTGTTGCAGATCTCATTTGAGCATCAGAAACTGAGATGCTTGCATTTGCACTTCCGATATCTGCTTTTGCAGCTTCGTATTGTCCTTCTGCGGCTAACAATGCAGCATTAGCTTCGTCAATCTTTAATTGATAATCTCTCTTGTCGATTGTAAATAAAGTATCTCCTTTTTTTACATAATCATTATCTTTCACATAAACTTTGCTGATATATCCTGAAACTCTTGGGATAATCGGGTTCATTCTTTTCTCAATCTGAGCATCATCTGTTTCTTCGTGAGCTTGTCCGTGTAGGTATTTAGATATTCCGTAAGTTCCGCCTCCTAAAATCAGAACTGCAAGTATGATGATGAATTTTTTATTTGTTTTTTTCTTTTCCATGAGAGCTATCGATTATATTTTAGAAAGATTGAATGATTGTGATAATTGTCCTGATACTGAAAGTAATTCGTAATATTTTTGAATAATGGTTGCTTTTGCTACAGCAGTGTTAATTTTGGCGCTTAATTGTTCAACATCGGCTTCAACCAAATCATTGGTGTCAGCAAGACCGTTGTCAAATTTATCTTTAACCAATCTGTAGTTTTCGGCTGCTTGCTGAAGCGCTTCGTCATACACCACACTTTGGTTGATTGCTAAGTCATAATCTTCAATAGATTTCTGAACTTCAACTTTAATGCGGTCTGTCATGATTGCTTCAGTATTTTTTACTTCAAGAGCTTTGCTTTCGGCTTCTTTTACGTGTGCATTGTTTTTTAAGATTCCAGATAAATCATAAGATAAACCTAAACCGAAATTCATTGCATATTTTACAGTAATGATGTCTTTAAGATCCAAAGCAGTATAACCTCCAAGTAATGAAAGCGTTGGGTAATATCCAGCTTTAGCAATCTTAACATTTGCTTCAGAAGCTTTTTGCTGTAAACGGATAGCTTCAAGATCTTTTCTGTTTTCAAGAGCCAATGCATCTGTTGAAGGCGCGCCTGTTGTTTTTAAATTGAAAAAATCATCCTCATTTACCTGTATTTTCACAGATGGGTCTAATTTAAGCAATGTTGTCAGATAGAAATTGATGTTATTGATATTATTATTAGCTTCATCAATAGATAATTGTGTTTTTGAAACCAATAATTGCGCTTTCAATAAATCGTTTCTCGGAATAATTCCGTTTTTCTCTAATTCGATAAAATCAGTAACACGCTGCTTGGCGCTTTTTTGATTTTCGTTTAGAGCGTCTAAAGTTTTTTGTGCTTTGTATAAAGCTGTATAGTAAGTGATTACCTTTAATGCTACATCTTCTTTTGTCTTTGCAGCATTTGCAGTTTCAGCTTCATACATGCTATCATAAGCATCAATGCTGCTTTGGATTTTAAATCCAGCAAATATTGGCAAACTTAAGTTAGCCATTCCAATCATGGCACGGTCTGGAGATGCTAAAGAAGCACTTTGACCCTGATTTGGCAAATCAATAGAAGCTTTTGTAAGACGCTGGTATTGGCCAGAAATTTTTAAATCAGGATATTGGTTATTCTTAACCGTCTGTAATTCGTATTTTTTAGTGTTTACCTTGGTATTGGCAAGCGTAACTTCGTCACTCTTTTCCCAAGCCATTTTCACGGCTTCGCCTAAGGTTAAACTTGTTTTTTCTTGTGCATCTACTGAAGATATTCCGATAAAGAAAACTCCAAAGAGCATTAATTGACTAATTTTCATAAACAAGTAGCGCTTTTATAGTTTGTTGAATGTGCTTTGTAAGATCGTTTTTAATGTAATTGTTAAACATTTCTTCGGTTTTTAAATCAAATATTTCTTCGAAGAAAGAGCGATTCATGTGAAAGTGAAAAAAGGTTCCAATAATGGTTGGAGTGATGAGCTGGATATTGACATCTTTTCTAAAAACTCCTTGGGCTTGACCTTGTTTAATAATGCTTTCAACTGATTTTAAATTTCCTTTTTTAAGTTCAGTAAAAGCTTGAAGGCTTTTTTCTCTCTTTTTATTGTAAAGTTCAAAATGTAAAACCCTGTAAATCCCTTTGTTAAGGCAAATTCTGTTGATGTAAATTTCGATTAATTTATTGACTTTTTCAAGAGGTTCTATGTCTTCTTGCAATAAGTTTTCAAGCTGTAATTTTAAATCAACGGTTTTGTGGAAAATAAGAGCTTCCAGCAGTCTTTCTTTTGACCCAAAATAATAAGAGACCATGGCAATGTTAATTTTGGCCTCTTTGGAGATATCCCGTATCGATGTACCCTCAAATCCTTTCTCAGAAAAAAGCCTTTCTGCAACATTAAGAATCTGAATTTTTTTATCGTTCAATTCGATGTGTGACATGGTATTGTTTCTAATCGGATGCAAAATTAAACACTTGTTTAATTTAAACGCTTGTTTAATTTTATTTTAACACAATATTAACATAAAGCGTTTTCGATAATTTATGTTAAATCGTGCTTTAATTACTTAAAATAAAAAAGCCTGAAAACTGTATTTTTCAGGCTTTTTCACAATCTTGTCATTTCGACGAAGGAGAAATCTCCACAAGTAGCTCCGTAAAGTGAAATCCAATCTTTGTCGATTTTGCAACGAAGATTTCTCCTTCGTCGAAATGACAAACTAAACGGATATTATATTTTTAATCAGATTTGTTTATCGAATCCCTCCAACAAATTCTTTAATTTTTCCGCTACCTTTTTCACTTAAATGTTTAATGAAAGCACTTCCGATAATAGCTCCTTTTGCATATTTAGTAGCTTGATTAAAAGTTTCTTTATTCGAAATTCCGAAACCAACAATTTGAGGATTTTTTAAATTCAGATTAGCGATTCTTTCAAAATAACTTTCTTGTACATCACCAAATCCAGATTGAGATCCTGTAACGCTTGCAGAACTTACCATGTAAATAAATCCGTTTGAAACGCTGTCGATAAAACGAATGCGTTCGTCTGAAGTTTGAGGTGTAATCAAGAAAACATTGATCAAACCATATTTTTCGAAAATTGCTTTGTATTCATCTGCATAAACATCAACTGGAAGATCTGGAATAATTAAACCGTCAATTCCGATTTCAGCACATTTCTGGCAAAAAGCTTCAACTCCGTATTGCAGCATCGGATTAAAATACCCCATAATAATCAACGGAATTTTTACGCTTTCGCGGATATTCTTCAGCTGATCAAAAAGAATTTGAGTTGTCATTCCGTTATGAAGCGCCTGTGTTGAACTCGCCTGAATTGTCGGTCCGTCTGCCAAAGGATCACTGAAAGGAAGCCCGATTTCGATTAAATCGACTCCGTTTTTTTCTAAATCCTGAATAATCTGCACAGTATCATTTAAGTTCGGATATCCCGCAGAAAAATAAATAGAAAGGATCTTTTTATCTTCTTGTAATTTTTGAGTTATTCTGTTCATTTTTAATATTTTTTATCCTAACAGGTTTCAAAAACCTGTTAGGTATGTTTATATTTTGCTTTAGCCAAAGATTAAAAGTTTAAATCTGCGTGAAAAAAATCTTTGAGAATCTGTGTAATCTGTGGCATATTTTTTAAAACTTTAAAATCTTACTTATCCAATTATCATTTTGTTTTTCAACTAATAATAAACCAGAATCTGAGTCATTCATTTGAGCAACTAATTCGCCTTTAGTATTCCAAAAAGCACTTTGACCTGCTGAAGGCGAACCCCAAGATTCTCCGCTGAAATTGGACATCAAAACATTCATTTGATGTTTTTCAGCGTAATTTTGCAAATCTCTATACGCATTCGGAATTCCGTTTGGCGAAAAGAAAATGCTTGCGATATAGATATCTGCATTATTTTTTGAAGCATTTTCAGGATGTTTCGGGTTATCAATATCAGCACAAATAGCAAATGCAATATTTTGATCTTCAATCGTAACCATCGGATTGTTGTCAAATGAAGATTGGAAAAATTCATCTTCGCCTTCATGCAAAAACTGCTTTGTATAAATAGAAACCGAATCGTTGGGAGCAATAATAAATTGACCAATAAACAATTTATTTTCAATTAAAATCGGAGCTCCAGCAATAATGACAATATTATTGTCGGTTGCCAGATCTTTCAGATGATCTATCCTGTAATCATCTTCGGCAAAAGCCAATTCCATCGCATTTTCCCTTTCATATCCTGTAATTGACATTTCAGGAAAAGCAATTAGCTGAGCTCCATTTTGAGCTGCCAATTCAATAAGCTGATAATGATTTAATAAATTTGAAGCAATGTTTCCGCGCTTTGGTTTTGTCTGTGCCGCTGCTAAAATCATTTTTTAATTATTTATTTTCCGTATAAACCCAAGCAATTGTTCCAGATTTCAGTTTAACCTGAACTCTTCTATATGAATTAGATTCAAATAAATCGACTTTTGCTAAATCCGCATTAGAAACATTAAAAACTACACCATGAATATTTTCTTCGGTGTTTTCACTTGGTATTGCAACCACATAATCTGCCATTCCAAATTCTTCTTCAATCTGTAAGCTTTTTAGTTTATAACCCAAGAGCTGATCTGGAGTTCCAACTAATACTTTTTTAAAAATCTGCATTTGAATTTGTTTCGATCTTAATGTTCCGTATGAGAATAACTTTTCCATAATTATATTTTTCTCGTTAATAGTTGCGATTAGAGATGTGCAAATTAATACTTTTATTACAATTTAAAGTACTCAATATAATTATCTAAATCTTTGTCGCCACGTCCAGAAAGACTAATTACAACAATATCACTTGGTTTAAATTTTTTCTGATCTAAAACTGCAAATGCGTGCGCACTTTCAATCGCTGGAATAATTCCCTCCAATTTTGTAAGCTGTAAACCTGCATTCATAGCATCATCATCGGTTACAGAGAAAAATTCGCCGCGTCCTGTTTGTGCCAGATGTGCGTGTAATGGCCCAACTCCTGGATAATCTAAACCTGCTGAAATAGAATAGGGTTCTGTAATTTGACCGTCAGGAGTTTGCATTAAAAGCGTTTTACAGCCATGGATAACACCAACTTTTCCTAATTTGCTTGTTGCGGCGCTATGACCGCTGTCAACGCCTTTTCCAGCGGCCTCAACTGCAATAATTCCAACCTCTGGCTCGTGCAAAAAGTGATAGTAAGTTCCTGCGGCATTACTTCCTCCGCCAATACAAGCAACTACATAATCAGGATTTTCGCGTCCTTCTTTTTCTTTCAATTGCCATTTGATTTCTTCTGAAATAATGCTTTGAAAACGCGTCACCATGTCTGGATAAGGATGCGGACCAATTGCAGATCCGATAATATAATGTGTATCTACAGGATTATTGATCCAGTCGCGGATCGCCTCGTTCGTGGCATCTTTTAAAGTTCTTGAACCTGAAAGTGCTGGACGAACTTCTGCGCCTAACATTTTCATACGCGCAACGTTTGGTGCCTGACGGGCAATGTCGATTTCACCCATGTAAACAATGCATTCAATTCCCATTAATGCGCAAACCGTTGCAGTTGCCACACCGTGCTGTCCAGCTCCAGTTTCGGCAATAATTCTTTTTTTGCCTAGACGTTTTGCCAATAAAATCTGACCAATCGTATTATTTACTTTGTGTGCACCGGTATGGTTTAAGTCTTCTCTTTTTAGATAAACTTTGGTATTGTATTTTTCAGATAAACGTTTTGCAAAATACAACGGACTAGGACGCCCAACGTAATCTTTCAGCAATTGATTGAACTCTGCTTTAAAATCAGGTTCATCCATTATACTTAAATACTTTTGGCGTAATTCTTCTACATTCGGATATAACATTTCAGGAATATAGGCTCCTCCAAATTCTCCGTAATATCCTTTTTCGTTGACGTTAAAACTCATTTTTTTAAAGTTTAAATGTTTACAATTTCAAATTTGCGTTTGAAATTACTTAATAGATTTTTATTTTTTAGCCCTGGTTCGATTTCAAATTTGCTGTTTACGTCTACCGCATAAATTGGCAATTTGGTTTTTGAAATTTCTTCAATGGCTTTTAATTCGTTCATTCCGATGCCTCCGCTTAAAAAGAAAGGCTTTTTCGAATTATATTTTTTTAAGATGCTCCAGTCGAAAGTTGTTCCATTTCCGCCAGGCAATTTTCCTTTTGTGTCAAACAAAAATAATCGCAGACATTTTCAAAAGGCTTAATGATTTCGAAATCAAAATTTTCATCTGCAGAAAATACTTTTATGATTTCAATTTTCTTTGGCAATTGATTTTTTAATTCTGATAAAAATTCAACGGATTCGTGTCCGTGAAGCTGAACCGCTTGTAAATTGTATTTTGCAACTTTCTCCAAAATTTCTTCTTGGCTTTGATCGACAAAAACGCCCACTTTTTTAATCGTTTTTATTAATTCGGGAACATTCCCGTTACAATATCTAGCGGACTTTTCCCAGAAAATAAACCCCATATAATCGGGTAGGAGCGATCCTACTTCGAGAATGTTTTCGGGATATTTCATGCCACATATTTTGAGTTTCATTTCGTTGTGTTTTTTACCGCAAAGTGCGCTAAGTTTTTTTCTATTATATTGTGCTTTGAATGCGAAAAAGTTCGCAAAGTTTTTCCGCCACGAATTCACGAATGATGGTAAATTAAATTCGTGAATTCGTGGCTATTTTTTAAACGCCCAGATTTTTAATAAAATCCGTTGCGGCTTGTCCTGCGTTATCGGTTTTCATGAAGTTTTCTCCAATCAGGAAACCTTTGTAGCCGTAAGGTTTAAGTTCTTGGATGGCTTCAATTGATGAAATGCCGCTTTCAGAAACTTTTACAAAGTCGTTCGGGATTTGTGAAGCTAATTCTTTACTGAAATCTAAACTTACTTCAAATGTTTTTAGGTTTCTATTGTTTACACCAATCATGTCTAAACTTGGCATAATTGATTTTTCCAATTCTTCTAGATTGTGAACTTCCAGTAAAACTTCTAAACCTAAATTTTTAGCGAATTCAGATAAAGATTTAATTTCTTTGCTGGTTAAAACTGCCGCGATTAATAAAATTAAATCGGCGCCATGTGCTTTTGCTTCTAAAATCTGGTATTCATCTACAATAAATTCTTTTCGCAATAGCGGAATATTTACTGATGCTCTTGCTAAAAGTAAATCGTCAAGAGAACCACCGAAATATTTTCCGTCGGTTAAAACTGAAATGCCACAAGCACCAGCATTTTCGTAACCTTTTACTACTTCTTCAACAGTAAAATTATTGTTGATGATTGATTTTGAAGGAGAACGGCGTTTGTGTTCAGCAATAATTCCAGAATTACTTTCTTTCAATTTCTGACTAAGAGAAATAGTCTGTTTTCCAAAAAATACAGAAGCTTCCAATTGAGAAACCGGAATAATCGATTTCTTTAGAACAACTTCTCGTTTTTTGTCTATTATTATTTTATCTAAAATGTTCATGTTGTGTTGTTTCACGTTTCACGTTTCATGTTTCAAGTTGTAGAACGTTCAAAACAACCTGAAACTGTCCCGATAGCTATCGGGATGAAACAAAATTTTATTTACTTAATTCTTGTAATTTTTTTAATGCCTGATGTCCTTTTCCTGACAATAGACTTTCTTTTGCTAATTCAAAACCTTCTTTTGGAGAACATTTTGTAACTGTTGCAATTGCCATTGCAGCATTGGCACAAACCACATTATTCTGTGCCTCAGTCCCTTTTCCTGAAATAATGTTGGTAAAGATTTCTGCTGATTCTTCGATAGTTTTTCCACCTTCAATTTCAGTTTGAGATAAAAGATGAACCCCAAAATCTTCTGGATTCAACATTCCTTCCATATGGTTAGAAATTGTTTTTGTCGGCCCTGTTAAGGAAATTTCATCATATCCGTCAAGCGAATGCAGGATGGTAAAATTCACATCGGTATTTTGATATAGATAAGCGTACATTCTAGCTAATTCTAAATTGAAAACGCCAACCAATTGATTCTGTGGAAACGATGGGTTTACCATTGGTCCCAACATATTAAAGAAGGTTTTTACAGCCAGTTCTTTTCTGATCGGACCAACATTTTTCATCGCTGGGTGAAATAGGGGAGCATGTAAAACGCAAACTCCAGCTTTGTCAATACATTTCTCTAAAAATTCAGGATCGTTGCTGAATTTAATTCCCATTTTTTCCATCACGTTGCTTGACCCAGAAATAGAAGAAACGCCGTAATTTCCATGTTTTGCAATCTTTATTCCAGCTCCAGCTGATACAAAAGAAGCTAAAGTTGAAATATTGAAAGTGTCTTTTCCGTCACCACCTGTTCCGCATAAATCGATGGTATTATAGGCTGATAAATCAACACGAATGCATAAATCTAGTAAAGCTTCGCGAAATCCCGAAAGTTCTTCGATTGTAATGCTTCGCATCATAAAAACAGTCAAAAAAGCCGAAATCTGACTTGGATTATATTGACCGCTTGAAATATTAATCAATACGTTTTTTGCTTCTTCTTTAGAAAGCACTTCGTGGTTGATTAATTTGTTTAATATAGTTTTCATTGTTTTTTAAGATTCTAAGTTGCTGAGATGCTAAGGTTCTGAGTTTTTAATGTGACTGCAAACTGTGACTGAACACTGAATACTAACTGTTAATCCAATTCTCTAAAATCCTTTTTCCGTTTGGTGTTAAAACGCTTTCTGGGTGAAACTGAACGCCTCTTACATCATAATTTTTATGACGCAAAGACATGATTTGTCCGTTTTCGTCTACCGAAGTCGCTTCTAAATCTTCAGGTAAATTATTGTCTACAACCCAAGAGTGGTATCTTCCTACTTCAAATTCGTTTCCTAAACCTTCAAATAAAATTTCGTCGTCTACTAAAGTTTTTACATTTGTTGCAACGCCGTGATACACTTTATTAAGATTTGAAAGTGTTCCGCCAAAAACTTCTCCAATAGCCTGCTGTCCTAAACAAACGCCAAGAATACTTTTCGTCGGACTGTATTTTTCGATAACTGCTTTTAATAAACCGGCTTCGTCTGGAATTCCAGGCCCTGGAGAAAGTAAAATTTTCTCAAAAGATGCAATTTCATCAATATCAAATTCGTCGTTTCTGTAAACGGTAACTTCGCAATTTAAATCTTCTAAATAGTGCACTAAATTGTAAGTGAAACTATCGTAATTGTCTATAACTAAAATCTTTTTCATTTTTTTTTAAGTTGCTAAGTTGCTAAGGTTCTGAGTAACTAAGTTTTTTGCTGAAAACTGATACTGAGACTGGCAACTAAATTTTATTTATTTCTCTCGAACGTATTTTTCAATAATAATGTGATCTACTCCTAATTTTTCTACTTTTTCTATTCCTTTTTGAATTAAGGTATCGTTTTGAACTTTCACCACAAATTCAAATTTGTTGCCTTCCCAATCGCGGTTGTTGAAAAACTCTAAATGTTCTGTGTAAATACTGTCTTTCAAAGTATATTTTCCGCCTCCGCCAAAGAACAATGCTGCTGTTGAATCTTTTCCGTGTTTTAAATCATGATTAAAAAAAGCAAAATGTGTATCGTTAATAATTTTAATCATTTTTGTTTTTGGATTGAAAGTTGAAAAAGTGGAATCTTTCTCAGTTGTTTCGGCTGATATAAGACGCCAGGTTCCTTCAATCGGATTTTGCTTTTTTTCTGAATTGCAAGAAGTCATGGCAATGATTAAAACTAAAATTGATACTGCTTTTTTCATAGTTTTTAATTGTTTATGGTTTATTGTTTATAGTTAATTGTTAATTGTTTATAGTTTCAAGTTCTGAGACTGAAAACTGCGACTGAACACTAAATATTTTCCGCCATTTCTAGCGCCGTATTCAATGCTCTTAATTTATTGTAAACTTCCTGCATTTCGCTTTCTTCATCAGAACTAGCTACAATTCCGGCTCCTGCTTGACAGTGCAACTGATGATTTTTAGAAAGGAAAGTTCGAATCATAATCGCGTGATTAAAGTTTCCGTCAAAGTCCATAACACCGATTGCACCTCCGTAGAAGTTACGGTTTGTTTTCTCGCATTCTTCTATTAATTGCATTGCTCTGTGTTTTGGAGCACCGCTCAAAGTTCCTGCTGGAAAAGTGTCTGCAACCACTTGCATTGTTGTTGCTTTGTCGTGTAAATGTCCTGTCACTTTAGAAACTAAGTGAATTACGTGCGAGAAAAATTGCACTTCTCTGTATTTTTCAACATTTACATCATGTCCATTTCGGCTCAAATCATTTCTTGCCAAATCTACTAGCATTACATGTTCACTGTTTTCTTTTTTATCTTCAGAAAGTTCTTTTGCTAAAAGTGCATCGCGTTCGTCGTTTCCTGTTCTTTTGAAAGTTCCCGCAATTGGGTGAATTTCAGCTTTTCTGTTTTTTACAATAATTTGAGCTTCTGGCGAAGAACCGAATATTTTGAAATCGCCATAATCAAAGAAGAATAAATATGGAGAAGGGTTGATGCTTCTTAAAGCTCTATACACATTAAATTCATCTCCTTTGAAACCTTGTGTAAATCGGCGAGAAAGAACCAATTGGAAAACATCTCCACGGAAACAATGTTTTTTAGCTAAAGCTACATTTGCTTTAAATTCTTCATCGGTTAGATTAGAAAAACCTTCGCCTTCTTTTGTGAATTTATAAGAAGCAATATTTCTTGATTGCAGTAATTGCTCGATTTCTGCAATATTATTTTTATTGTCAACGCTGTGGCAGAAAATATATGCTTCATTTTTGAAATGGTTGATTGCAATAATATTTTGGTAAACTGCATAAAAAACATCTGGAATAGAAGTCGCATTGTCTTTTTTTGCAATTGAAACTTTTTCGAAGTAACGAACGGCATCATAAGAAATGTATCCGAATAAACCATTATTGATAAATTTAAAATCGTTTTTTTCTGATTTAAACTGACTTGAAAATTCTTGAATTACTTGCGGAATATTAGTTGAAGCATCAATAGCTATTTTCTCTGAAGTTCCGTCAGGAAAAGTTTTAGAGATAACTTCGTTTTCGATCTTTATAGTAGCAATAGGATTACAGCAGATGTACGAGAAACTGTTGTCATTTCCGTGGTAATCACTACTTTCCAGCAATAAGCTGTTTGGGAATTTATCTCTGATTTTGAAATAAATGCTCACTGGCGTAACCGTATCTGCCAGAATTTGTTTGTAATGTGTATTAAGAATAAAAGGTTTCAAAATATATAGTTTTTATGTGTTGTTAATTTATTTTCGGTTTTGATCAAAAAAAAGGGCTTGTCGTGATGACAAGCCCTTTATATTTTTATATTTCTTACAATACCATAGGAAGCTTCGTTCACGACGTCTGACGTAAATTGCTCCACCACCAAGTATTGTTTAAAATTGTTCTCATTTCTTTATTTTGATGTGACAAAGATATAAATGTAATTTTAATTAGAGTACATAAAATTTGAAAAAAAACTTTTCGAATTTGTAAAATTTGTTAAATTTTGATTCAGAATACTTTTATAACTCGTTAATTTCCACTTGCTATCGTGTTATTTACGTTTAATCTAAAATCTGGATTTCCTTTGATGTTTGGTATTGCAAATAACTCGTTAAGTTTCATTTTTGTGTATTCTATTCCGTAAGCTGGATTGCCATAATAGCTTTTTATACCTAGAATATTGCTTCCAGATTCACTTTCAATTTCACCTGTACAATTGTTTGCCACAACGTTTTTGAAACTAATTTTAGACAAATTAGCTTCACCGTTTCCGATATTTCCTTCCAATAAAATAAAAGGAGCAAAGCCTGAAACCACACTATTCGTTAAGTTGAAAAATGTATTTTCTTTGATGTAAGCAGATTCTCTAACCAAACCTTGGTTGTTTTCTTCTAAATTAACCAATGTAATGTTGCTTGCATTGATTTTAGTCATCTTTTTGGTCATGTCTGTAGAAGCAACTTTTTCATATGAATCTACCTCAAAACATCTTGAACCTGAAATATCTGAAGAAAACGGATGGCGAATTGCAATACTGTTTGAGATATTAATTTGGGCTCCTTGCGTAAAATCAAAATCATCATCAGTTGTTCTGTACGAAATTAAATTGCTTAGATTCAAATCGCCACCATAACATTCAAAAGAATCGTCATTTGAATAACTGATTTGAACATGGCTGATGGTTGTTTTTCTCCCAACACCAGCAAGAGAAAGACCGTTTAATTCTTTAGAAGCACTTAATTTTCTGCCGGCATATTCAATTCTCACATATTTCATAACCCCTGAATTGTCTTCTGAATCTTGTCCTCCGTAATGATTTAAAGTTGGATCTAAATCGAAAGGCAAAGTGTGAATGCCTCCTAGAGAGTTTATTGGAGCTTTTCCTAAAATGATAATTCCGCCCCAGTCACCGGGTTTTCTGTTGTTTATTTCATTTTCAGACGTAAAAACAATTGGATCAGTTTCAAGACCTTCTGCCATAATTTTTGCGCCATTAGTGATGACAAGAGTTCCGCAGGTTTTATCATCGCCACGGATAACGGTTCCAGGTTCGATCGTTAAGGTTGCATTATTTGTAACATACACAACGCCAACTAAATGGTAGATGTTACGTTTCGTTAATCTTGTGTCTTTATCGATTGTTCCTGCAATTATGTTTGTTGCTTCGCCATAGTCATTGCCAGCAGGTTTAAAGCTTGTCCAGTTGGTCATCCAGTTCGAAGTGCCGATGATTCCTTTTGGCTGTTGTTGTGCTTGTGCGAAAAAGCTGATAATGAAGGTTATGCATGCAATATGTAATTTTGTTTTCATAACTATGATTTTAATTTCTAGTTTTTGACTTTTTTAATTGTCCCAAAATTAGAAGCCGTATGTTAATCAAAGTCCTGATACTTATTACGAAAGAGTTACTATATTATTAAGAATGTTAAGTTTTTGAAACGCTTATAAAAGAATAAACCCCAACAGTTTTATACTGTTGGGGTTTATTGTATTTATGAATTAGTAAGCTTGAAATATTAGAATTTTAAAGCTACAGCCAATTCAAATTCGTCGTTGATAGTTTTATCTCCTAAACCGTCGAAGAAGCTACCTGAACCGTATTTAATGTCATATTTAGTTCTGTCAACTTTGAAAGCAGTTGTAGCAGTGTTTCCTTTTACAGTGATATCAAAAGTTACAGGTTTAGTAATTCCTTTGATAGTTAAGTCTGCAGTTACAGTATAAACGTCAGCAGATTTTGCACCGATAGTTTTGAAAACTAATTTTGAAGTTGGGAATTTGTCAGTTCCGAAAAAATCGTCAGCTTTTAAGTGACCGTTTAATTTTCCTTGATATTCTCCAGTTAAATCTGTAGCAGTTAATGAAGTCATATCAACTGTAAAGTTACCACCAGCTAATTTTTTTCCTTTGAAAACAAGAGCTCCTTCTTTGAAGTTTACAGTTCCAGAGTGCTCTCCAGTAACTTTTTTACCTACCCATTTAATTGTAGATGCTTTTACGTCGATTTTTTTAGTTTGAGCGTTTACTGAGATTCCAGCTGCTGCTACGAATAATGCTATTGCAATAGTTTTTAAATTTTTCATGTTTTTAAAATTAAATTTGAATTTGATTAATAATAATTATATAGTGATAAATAATTCCTCGTGTGATTTTCTAACTTTTTTCTGGTGCTGAGATTTGTCATCATCATGTCTGTAACCTACAGTTGCAATAACAGAAGCGTTTAAACCTAATTTATCGAACCCTAAGATTTCATTAAATTGATCCGCATTGAAACCTTCCATTGGAGTTGCATCAATTTTTAATTCAGCAGCCGCGTTTAATAAGTTTCCTAAAGCTAAATAGGTTTGTTTTGCGGTCCAGATATGTTTTGCATCTTCAGATAAATTTGCGATTACATTTTTCATCATATCGCTGAATCCGCCTAAAGCTTCTGTAGGAACGCCTCTCACTTCGCTGATATTGCTGATATATTTGTCAACAGAACCTGCATCAAGGTTTAAGTCGTTTGCAAAAATGAATAGGTGAGAAGCATCTGTAATTTGAGTTTGCCCCCAAGCAGCGCCTTTTAATTTTTCTCTTAATTCTGGATTTTCAACAATAACTACTTTGTAAGGTTGTAATCCGTATGACGATGCACTTAATCTAACGGCTTCTTTTAATGTATTTAAATCTGCATCAGATATCTTTTTTGAAGCATCAAATTGTTTAGTTGCGTATCTCCAATTTTGATTTTCTAAGAAATTGCTCATAGTTTTTATTATTTTATTTGTTGGTTCTATATTTTTCTAATAATTGATTTAGGAAAACTAATTCTTCAGGTTTTAAATTATTTGCAAACATTTGTTCGTGTTCATCAACTTTCGGATCTAACTCTTTTAAAACACCCAATCCTTTTTGTGTAATCGAAACTTCAATTTTTCTTCGATTATCCGGACAAACATTTCTCGTAACAAAATCCTTTAATAATAATTTGTCTACCAATCGTGTTGTGTTGCTTGTTTTAGCAAGCATTCGTTCTTGTATCACGCACATATTAGCAGGTTTCCCTTTTTGTCCTCTTAATATACGTAACACATTGTACTGTTCTCCAGATAAATCATACGGTTTCAGCAACTCGTTGAAATGATCCTGAACCACATTCTGCGTGTACATGATATTCAGAATAACTTTTTTCGCATTATCCATCTTAACCGTACTCTTAATAACCTCTTCAATTGTCATAGTCGTAAGTGTATAATTTGTATATACAAATGTATAACTTTTAATAGTTGTATATACAAGTGTTGTGTTAATTTTTTGTTAATATAAGAAAAGCAGGTTTTTCAAGGAACTAAAGAGAATGTTTTTTAGATGATAAAATTAAAATAATTTTTATTGTAAAGGTTTGATATTTTGTGAATTAATGGTTTTTTAATGTCGAATGAAATTTTGTGTATAAAATATTTCTCAACCTATTTTTGTAAGATGCGTTTAAGCCGAAAGATTCTCAGAATCAACGAGATTTTAGTGATTTATCGGAATTCTGACAAAAGAAAACCCTTCGCAATTTGTCTAAAATTGGAAATTTCTGAGTGTATCCACGCTTCATTGTGTCCTAATTCTTTGGCAAGTACTCTAGCGGTTTTCTCCGAAACTTCAATTGCAGCTCTAGCATCTAAAAATAATAAGCGAACTCGTCTGGCTAAAATATCGTCTACCGTTCGTGCCATTTCGTATCGAATAGCCCAAACGACTTCTGCCATTGTAAATTCATGATTAGGATGCAGCTTTTCTTTTAGCTCAGGTTCTCTTTCCTGTAATTCAATTATTTTCGGAATATCAGTACCATATATATAAAGGTGATTTTCTCTGTCTGCAGCATTCGTTGGCTGATTTCCATGAATTGAAAGATGCTCTGTACGGCATTCTTTCTTTTCTAATTTGCCAGTTTTGATGGCTTTATCAATAATATCCTCAGCAATTTTTCTGTAGGTTGTCCATTTTCCTCCAGTAATGGTAATAAGACCCGTTTCAGAAACTATAATTTTATGGCTTCTGGAAACTTCTTTGGTGCTTTTGCCTTCTTCTTTCGGTGCAGCTAACGGACGCAATCCAGCAAAAACAGATAATACATCTTTTCTTTCTGGCTTTTTTGCCAAGAATCTTTGTGCGGTTTCCAAAACAAATTGAATTTCGCTTTCTAAAGCAATAGGTTCTAAACTTTGTTTCTTTATTAAAGTATCGGTTGTTCCAACTACAATTCGGTTGTGCCACGGAACAGCGAATAAAACTCTTCCGTCTTTTGTTTTTGGAATCATTAAAGCATTTTCGCCTGGCAAAAAAGATTTATCAAGTACCAAATGAATTCCCTGACTTGGAACAATATATTTTTTATAAACCGTCTCATTTAATTTCATGATGGCGTTTGTAAAAACTCCAGTTGCATTTATTACAGCAGAACCTTTTATATCATAGTTAATTCCGCTTTCTTGATCTTGAACCTGAACGCCAATAATTTGGTTTTTGTCGTCTTTTAATAAATTGGTAACTTTTATATAATTTAAAAGACAAGCTCCATTTTCTACGGCCGTTTGAGCAAGATTTATAGCCAGACGAGAATCATCAAATTGACCATCATGATAAATAACGCCATTGACCAAACCTTTTTCCTCAACGTTTGGAAGCATTTCGATAGTTTTCTTTTTTGAAAGATATTTAGAACTTCCTAAACTTAAAAAGCCTGACAATAAATCATAAATTTTTAATCCGATTGTATAAAAATAACCGCTCAATAAATGATAATTCGGAATTACAAACGATTGGTTTTTCACTAAATGAGCTGCGTTTTGCGCTAATAAGCCTCGTTCTTTTAATGCTTCTCTAACTAAATGCACATCTCCTTGAGCTAAATAACGTACACCGCCATGAACCAATTTGGTGCTTCTGCTAGAAGTTCCTTTTGCAAAATCTACAGCTTCAAATAAAACGGTTTTATAACCACGACTTGCTGCATCAACTGCCGTCCCGAGACCGCTTGCACCTCCGCCAATTATTATTACGTCCCATTTTTCGGTATTGTCTAGTTTGGTTAATTGCTCGGAGCGGTTCATATATCTATGGGACTTTTTGTTTAAAGCAAACTTAACGAAATGAAATTAAAAATTGATGAAGAAAAAAACTATGGTTTTTATTTGTTTCAGGTTCCAAGTTTCAAGTTTGATTTGCTAGATCTAAAAAAAAATAACCCGACAGATTTTTAAAATGTCGGGTTATCAATTTTACGGATTGTATATTTATATCAATCGTTTTTCAAATGCTTTTCTTGCAGAGCCTCTAAAATAGACTTCTCCGCAGTACGTATATTTTAATCGGTCTAAAATTTTCAACATCGGGGTATTATCGAAGTTGGTGTCAACTTTTATGCTGTAAATATTATTTTCGACAGACAAACCTTCAATGCTTTGGAATAATTTTGTTGCAATGCCTTTTCCTTTTGCCAATTTTGAAACGGCTACACGATGCACAACAGTGTAATCGCCATCGGTAAGCCATTTGCCTTCGATATTTTCGTAAGCTGGCTCTTTGTCAAAAATAATAGCTGCATAAGCCAAAATCGATTCGTCTTCAGTAAAAACATAACCGTAACCATTTTCGATATCGCTTTTAATAGAAAGTTCGTTCGGATATCCATCCTGCCATTGTGTACTTCCGTCTAATCTTCTTTGTTCGATGGCATCTTGTAGGATTTCCCAGATTTGAGGTATTTCTGAAAGATTCGCTTTTCTAAGAGATAGCTTTTCTGTTGTATTCATTTTTAATGAGGCAATTTATCTTTAATCAAACCATAAACCCAAGTTCCAGCAATGGCACTAACCAAAGTAACCACAATTACAGTTGCTCCTGTGCCAATTTGCGCAAAAAGCGGACCTGGACAAGCTCCAGTAATGGCCCATCCAAAACCAAATAATAATCCGCCATAGATTTGGCCTTTATTGAAAGTTTTTGGCTGAATTTCGATTTTTTCGCCATCAAGAGTTTTAATATTGAATTTTTTAATCAATTGAACAGAAATTAATCCAACTGCGACAGCGCATCCAATTACGCCATACATGTGAAATGATTCCAAATTGAACATTTCCTGAATACGGAACCAGCTGATGATTTCAGCTTTTACGAATACAATTCCGAAAAAGATTCCGACGATTAAGTATTTAAGATTTGCTAATGCGCTTTCTTTTTTCTGGCTTGCGTTGATTCCTTCGCCGTCTATATTTTTATTTTCTAAACTCATTTTTGAAATTTTAAAGTGAAAGAATATAAGGTAAAATCAAAAGTGCCATTACAAAGCCACCAATCATAAAACAGATTGTAGCTACCAATGATGGCCATTGCAAGTTTGATAATCCCATAATTGCGTGTCCGCTTGTACACCCTCCAGCGTAACGAGTTCCAAAACCTACTAAGAATCCACCTACTACAATCATAATGAATCCGCGAAGAGTCAATAAACTTTCCCAAGAAAATAATTGTGCAGGAACCAAACCGCTATGATCTGTGATTCCGTAAGTGGCTAATTTCTCTGATAATTCAGGAGCAATTTCCACTGGATTTGGATTCGATAAAAAATGAGCAGCAATAAAACCTCCGAAAAATATTCCAAGAACAAAGAATAGATTCCAGCTTTCTTTTTTCCAGTCGTATTTAAAAAATGAAATATTTGCAGGAATACAAGCCGCACAAATATGACGAAGCGAAGAACTAATCCCGAAAGATTTATTTCCGATAATTAATAAAATTGGAACTGTTAATCCAATCAAAGGGCCTGCAACGTACCAAGGCCAAGGTTCTTTAATGATTTCAAGTATACTCATTTACTTTTAAAATTTAGTTTTTTATTTTAAACCATTAAGATATTAAGAGAATTAAGCCAATCTGACTTAATGAAACTTTTCAAAAGAAGGCTAAGAAAAATTAAGCATTCCAACTTAATTAACTTAATATCTTAATGATAAAATTATATTTATGCTTTCAAGACTTTACTCTGACAAACAAAATCTGATTTTGGGACATTAGTTTTCGAAATCGCTCCGAAACCGCCTTCAATTTCAGAAAAATTTCTGAAACCTCTTGCTTGAAGGATAGAAGCAGCAATCATACTTCTGTAACCTCCAGCGCAATGCAAATAAAAATGCTCATTCGGATTAATATCTTTTACCCAATCATTAATATAAGCCAAAGGTTTGCTGTAAGCGTCATCTATATGTTCTGCGGCGTATTCTGTTTCTTTACGGATATCAACCACTTTATCTTCTCCGAATTTAAATTCACTAGCAAATTGCTCAGCAGTGATTCTGTTAACGGTATCAATTTCAAAACCTGCATTTTGCCAAGCTTCAAAACCGCCTTCTAGATGTCCAATAATTGCATCAAAACCAACACGGCTTAAACGTGTTACAGTTTCTTCTTCCATTCCAGCTGCAGTAACCAATATAATTGGCTGTTTTACATCTGCAATTAAAGTTCCAACCCATGGAGCGAAATCACCGTTAATTCCAATATTGATAGACTGCGGAATAAATCCTTTACTAAAATCGGCAGCACTTCTTGTATCTAGAATTAAAGCACCAGTTTCTTCAGCTACAGCTTCAAAATCTTTTACATTTATAGCTCTCATTCCGTTGTGTAAAACAGTTTCAAAGCTTTCATAACCACCTTTGTTCATTGCGACGTTCATGCTAAAATAAGCAGGAGGAGGCAATAAACCATCGGTAACTTCCTTGATAAATTCTTCTTCGGTCATGTTAGCACGTAAAGCGTAATTGGTAGCTTTTTGATTTCCGATTGTCGAAACGGTTTCTTTGCTCATGTTTTTTCCGCAAGCACTTCCAGCACCATGCGCAGGATATACAATTACGTCATCAGCAAGCGTCATGATTTTATCTCTTAACGAATGAAATAAAATTCCAGCCAACTGGTCTTGTGTCATTCCAGCTGCTTTTTGAGCTAAATCTGGACGGCCAACATCTCCAATAAATAGAGTATCTCCAGAGAAAATAGCGTGATCTTTTCCGTTTTCGTCAATTAATAAAAAAGTAGAGCTTTCCATAGTATGACCAGGAGTGTGCAACACTTTAATAGTTACTTTTCCGATTTTAAATTCTTGTCCGTCTTTTGCAGAAATGCAGTCAAATTCGCAGGCAGCATTTGGTCCGTAAACGATTGGCGCCCCTGTTTCTTTGCTTAAATCTACGTGTCCAGAAACGAAATCGGCGTGAAAATGCGTTTCAAAAATATATTTCAGTTTCACTCCATCGCGCTCTAAACGATCCAGATAAGGCTGAATTTCTCTAAGCGGATCAATAATGGCCGCTTCGCCATTTGAAGTAATATAATATGCACCTTGAGCAAGGCATCCGGTGTAAATTTGTTCTATTTTCATGATTCAGTAATAAAAATAATGGAAGACAAAGGTAGTCTTGTTTTTTAAAAAAATAGGTGACTAATGTTACAGAAATTAGGTTTTTGTGTAAAAAAATGTGGTGTTTGACATATTCAGTTGAGATAAATTAAATTTAAAGTGGAGCAATTACGCTTTAAGCTTTAATTTTGCATATGACGAATGTCATTTCAAAACAAAAAAGAAAATGAAGACACAAGACTTATTGGATCAGATTGCTTTTATAAAAGAAATTGATAAAGTAAAATACATTCAGCGCAAGACCAAATTATTCAACAGCGACAGATGCGAGAATGATGCAGAACATAGCTGGCATTTGGCTTTAATGGCAATTGTTTTAGCAGAACATTCAAATGAACCGATTGATGTTTTGAAAGTCGTAAAAATGGTTTTGATTCATGATATTGTAGAAATAGATGCTGGCGATGTTTTTATTTACGATACCGTAAAAAATCATTCGAACACAGATGAAGAACGTCTAGCGGCAAACAGAATCTTTGGTTTACTTCCTGAAAAACAAAAAGAAGAATTTATTTCCATTTGGGAAGAATTTGAAGCTGGCGAAACCAACGAAGCCAAATTTGCAAAATCTATGGACAGACTTGAACCATTATTGCAGAACACATCTAACAACGGCGGAACTTGGAAAGAGTTTGGAGTGAAATACGATAAAGTTTACGAGAAGAAAAGCGTTATTAAAGAAGGTTCTAAATCGATATGGAATTACGCTGAAGGCTTGATTAATGAAAGTGTTGAAAAGGGAATTTTGGAAAAATAATCAATAATAACCGCGTAATCAAAATCAAACATAGCCTGCGGTTTCAACCGCAGGGACACAATGCAAACCACGGGCTATGTTTTTGATCATGTAAATCTATACGCAATCTTGTCATTTCGAGCGAAGGGAGAAATCTTCGTAAGAAGCTCGACAAAGAATGGCTTCTCGTTGCGGAGTTACTTGCGGAGATTTGCTTCGCCTATTCGCTATCGCTCGAGTCTCCTTCGTCGAAATGACAAACTTTGTGAAAATTGTAAGTGTAATTAATACTTTTAAATTGTTGAAAAGTTTAACAAATATCAAGCGATAAACTTTTTTTAAAGGGCGTTAATTCGGGTTCTAATGGTTAAATTTGTGGAACTTCATAAACAAATTACCATTATGGAAGAAATGCTCTTTTATGATCGAATGCAATTTGCCTTCACCATTACTTTTCATTATCTCTTTCCACAACTTACAATGGGCCTTTCGCTCATCATTGTTTACTTCAAGTGGAAATATCTCAAAACTCAAGACGAACAATACAATCACGCCACCCATTTCTGGATGAAAATCTTCGCCCTCAATTTTGCAATGGGCGTTGTAACAGGAATCCCGATGGAATTTCAGTTTGGAACCAATTGGGCGAAATTCTCTGAATTGACAGGAGGAATCATCGGTCAGACCTTGGCAATGGAAGGAATGTTTTCATTTTTTCTAGAATCTTCTTTCCTCGGATTATTTTTATTCGGAGAAAAGCTTCTTGGACATAAATGGCATTTTGTAACCGGATTATTAATTATGATTGGTTCATGGGCCAGCGGATTTTTAATTATTGCCACACATTCGTGGATGCAGAATCCTGTTGGTTATGAAATTCTTGAAAACGGAAAATTTGTACTGAATAACTTCCAAGCATTATTTTTAAATCCTTGGCTTTGGCCTTCTTTTCTGCACAACCAAGCGGCTTCTTTAGTGACAAGTTCTTTTGTCGTGGCTGGAATTGGAGCTTTCTATATTTTAAGTAATAAAAATGTTTCTTTCGGAAAACTATTTTTAAAAACAGGGGTAATCTTCGGATTGATTTCAAGTATTATCGTAGCTGTTCCCACAGGAGATTTATTGGCTAAAAATGTTGTGAAATATCAGCCCGTAACTTTTGCTGCGATGGAAGGGATTTTTCATACCGAGAAAAAAGGTTCTGAAATTGTTTTAATCGGTCAGCCAGACGTAAAAGATAAAAAACTGGACAATAAAATTGCCGTTCCAAATATTCTAAGTTTCCTTACGTACGGAAATTGGAATCAGGAAATTCAAGGCTTAGATCAATTTGAAGAAGATCTTCATCCAACTAATATTTCGGGATTGTATTATGCCTATCATATTATGGTTGGTCTTGGAACTGTGTTTATTGGATTAATGGTGCTTTCACTTTTTCAATTAATAAGAGGAAAATTATTTCAGACCAAATGGCTTTTATGGTCTTTAATGTTTATGATGCCATTTCCATATATTGCCAATACCACAGGCTGGTATACGGCCGAATTAGGAAGGCAGCCTTGGCTGGTTTATAATTTAATGCGAACAGCATCTGGAGCTTCACCAACAGTTTCGTCAGGAAATACCTTGTTTACATTGCTTGGGTTTATCGGTTTATACCTTTTACTGGGAATGCTGTTTTTGCTTTTGATTGGAAAAATTATCAATAAAGGACCGCGTCATGTGGAACTTTCAACAGAAAAAATATAAGTATGGAATTTTTTTGGTACGTAGTTTTAATGGGAATTTTGGCTGTTTATCTCGTTTTAGACGGCTATGATTTTGGTGCAGGAATTATTCATTTATTTTTTGCCGAAACAGAAAGAGATAAAAAAGTAATTGTCAATTCGATTGGTCCATTTTGGGATGCCAATGAAGTTTGGCTGATTGCAGCTGGAGGCGTTTTGTTTTTTGCTTTTCCAACTTTATACGCTTCATCTTTTAGCGGATTTTATTTGCCTTTAATTATGATTTTATGGCTCTTGATTTTTCGCGCCATCGGATTGGAAATGCGTGGACAGATTCATAATCATATGTGGGAAGCAATTTGGGATAAAGCTTTCGGAATTGCAAGTTTGCTTTTGGCTCTTTTCTTCGGGATTGCCCTTGGAAATATCGTTCGCGGTGTTAATTTGGGAATGGTTCAAAATGGCGTTTCAACGCAAGAAGCGCATTATTTCTTTCTGCCTTTATGGAATCCGACTTTTAGTCCGCAAGCAAATGAATTGGGAATTATCGATTGGTTTACGCTTTTCTTAGGAATTGTGAGTGTTGTCGCATTGACGATTCATGGCGCAAACTGGATTATTTATAAAACAAATTCGGCGCTAAATCCGAAATTGAAAAAAGTGGTTTTTGCCTTGAATATTGTGCTATTGGTTTTAGTTTGTATTTCGCTTCAAATTTGGCACTTTATTGAGCCGAAACCATTTCATAATTTTGTTGAAAACCCGATTCTTTGGTTTTTTCCTTTAATGACTTTTGTTGGAATTGCGGGATTATTCAAAGTTCGTTCTTTCAAAAAAGATGGTCACGGATTTCTGTTTTCAACTTTGTTTTTATTGGGAGGATTTGCTTCTACAGCGGTTTCGATTTTTCCGAATGTTTTGCCTTCAACCAATAAAGTAAATCCGTCATTAACGATTTATAATACTGCTGGTCACGAATACGGATTAAACGCTGGTTTAAGTTGGTTTTTTATCGCTTTGTTTCTGGTGATTGTTTATTTTATAATTCAATATCGAGTTTTTAGCGGTAAAATGGATGACGTTGGGTATGGGGAGCATTGATGGTTTAAGCCACTCCCAATAACTATCGGGATCACGAATTTTTATTTTGATTTGAATGGAATTCTGAATTTTGTAACTATGAAATACACGAATTTTAATTCCTTCAATATCAAATCAATTGCCTCCAGTTTTAACTGGAGGTTTTTTGTTGAATCTGAAATTGGGCTTTAGCCAAACTTTGCGGTTTTTGGCTAAAGCCTTTTTTGTATACATTTGTTTACCTTCAGTTAACACTGGAGGCAATTCAGAAAAATATCTATGAAAAAACAAATACTAACGATACTTATTTTATTATTTCTGTCTGTAAAAGCAATTGCTTGCAGTTGTGATACACCTAAACCAGTTTTAGAATTTTATTCTTCAAAATATGTTTTTAAAGGAGTAATTACGAAGAAAACTTTTAGTAAAGATTCGGCAACTTATAATATTAAATTTAAGGTGCTTGAAAGTTATAAGAATGGTAAGATTCCAAAAGAAATATCCTTCACATCTTATTATCAAAAAAAAGGTTCGTGGGATTCTTGCTATAGAGAAGCCTATCTAAATCAAGAATGGTTAGTTTTTGTAAAGGAAAAAGGTGGAAAATTATATTTTAGCCAAATTTGTACTAACTCACAGCTTCTTAATAATAAAGGAATTGATGCAAACATGCAAAAATTATTGAACAACGCGAATAATTTTAAATTACAAGATTACATCTATAATGATTATGATGATGAAAGAACTGAATTTAATTATCCAAAACCAATAACAAATTTGGATTCAATTTTTAAAACAGGAAAGATTAAAGATTATGAAAAGACTTATATGGTATTGGCATTGTATATTGATGAAAAAGGAAAATTAATTTCTAGTTTTTCAGGATTAGATATGCACTATTCAGAACCATATTTTGTTTATCACCCTGTTTTTAAATTATTAAAAAAAATAGATGTAAGAAGTAAACGTCCTTTAAACGATTTTGAGATAGAAGCCATGGATTTGTATTCAAAGGTAGATTGGGAGGTAAAGAGGCATAAAGACACTAAAATTCCTGTAAAATATATTCGTTATGTACGTGCAGAATTTGACAAAGAAACTAAAAAATGGAAACATGATATTTAGTTTGTTTTAAATTGGAATTTAAAATAAAAATTTTTAGATAATTGATTCTTGAAACAGAAATCAATTGCCTCCAGCTTTAGCTGGAGGTTTTTTGTTTGAATTTGAATTGGGCTTTAGCCAAACTTTGCGGTTTTGGCTAAAGCCTTTTTTGTGCACATTTGTTTACCTCAACCTAAAGCTGGAGGCAATTTAATTGTGTAGTGAGAAAAATATGTATTTTTACGAATCAAATAATTTCTCAAGAATTTTAAATATCTTTGAATTATGAGTACAACAGCAAAACCAAAACATATAGGAAGAAACATAAGCCGAATTAGAGAGCTTAAAGGAATGAAGCAGGAAGCTTTGGCAATTGCAATTGGTTTAAGCCAGCAAACTGTTTCAAATATCGAATCAAGTGAAACGATCGATAAAGAAAAATTGACAGAAATAGCAAAAGCACTTGGTGTTACTATCGAAGCGATTGAAAATTTCTCAGAAGAATCTGTTTTCAATTTCTTTAATAACTTTTATGATAATAGTTCAAGTCAAGGAAATAGCTTTAATCAAGGAATGTATGCGACTTTTAATCCTTTGGATAAAGTGGTAGAGCTTTACGAGCGATTAGTACAGGCTGAAAAAGAAAAAGTAGAATATTTAGAAAGGCTTCTTAAAAAGTAAAACTTTAAAATAAAAACATAAATCCGTTTGTTCTCTATGAATAAACGGATTTTTTAATTCAAGAATATTTTATTATAAAACCATAAGGCAATTTTTACAAAAGATTTAATTACAACCAACAGTTATATTCTATAAGCTGTATTGCCGAAAAAAAAAGCAGTTAATGCTTAATATTGCGTATCTAAGAATTTTTTCCCCCTAAAAGAATTTTTGGATACGATTTTTACTAAAACTTAAATCTATTTTACCTACTGAATTTATGCCTTTAACAATTTTTTCCGACGAGGTTAGGTTTTGTTATAAATCTAAAAACTGGCAGTATCAATTTGATGAAATCAAAGAGCTCGGACTGCTCAAAAAAAAGAGAAAATATTTTCTAGAAAATGGTGCTTTTATAGCTGTAACAACTGTTGCGTATTATTGCATGCTGTTTTCCAATTTAATGGACTTGTATTACATTATTCCTGCGCTTTTATGCTATGCATTTATTATAGTCGCCAGGTTTGGTAATAAAGACGAGTTTGTATATTTTGTTTTTGTTAAAGATATTTACCAGAATGAAATAAGAACTAAAATTGAGCCAGAAGACCGCGTGTTAATTGGCAAGCAGATCGATAGTTATTTAGATCTTCAATTTGAACGCAGTATACAAAGAACTGCTTAAGAAAAATCAGAGATGTTTGTATTTACTATTTCCCATTATGATGTTTTTTTCATAATGGCAGCACTGATATATGGTTATTTTATTATCAAAAAAAGAAAATTAACAAAACGCTAAGTCATAGTGTTCATTATGAAGTAGCTTAACAAATACCCAAAAATAAGTATAGTTAAGTCGTTACAAATTAACGGCTGGCTGTTTTAACTATACATGATCCCAAATCAGAATAAAATTATGGCCACAACAATTAAAAGCAAGATTAAAAACATTAGAGAGTTAAAAAATTACACTCAGGAATATATGGCGGAAAGATTAGGTGTAACCCAAGCGGGCTACAGTAAAATTGAAAAAGGAAAAACTTCTTTGAGTTATGAAAAACTGGTTGAGATAGGGAAGATTTTAGATGTAAGCGTAGAGGATATAATTAGTTTTGATTACGACAAATACTTTAATAGTTTCAATAAAATAAATGGAAATAATAACGGCAGTATTTTAATTAATGCCGATAACACTTCGATTATAAAAGAACTTTATGAAGATAAAATCCAATTATTAGAAAAACTGCTTTCTAGAACCGAAATAGAATTGGAACGTTATAAAGATAAATTCGGAGAACTCTAAAAGTTTTAGTTTCATCTTTGTCAGAGCAAAATGCTTTGACAAAGATTACTCTACAAGTGAAACTAAATAATTTTTTTGAATTGCTGTTAGAATAGGACTTCTTTAGCAATAATATAAAATCCCATTATGAGAACGAACCATCCGAAAAGAGGTTTTAATTTTGTGCCGTCTATTTTTTTAGAAAGTTGGCTCCCAATAAACATGCCTATTAAAGCCATGGCTGAAACGCTCATTAGAAAAGTATAATCTATAGGTGTTCCAATATATAAATCGCCTGCAAAACCTATTGACGAGTTTATGGTAATGATTAATAATGAAGTTCCAACGGCTTGTTTCATGGGAAGATTAGCGAAAAAAAGAAGGGCAGGAATAATCAGAAATCCGCCGCCAGCGCCTAGAAAACCAGTTACAATTCCGACTAAGAATCCAATGAAGCTAAGCTGGAAATAATTGGTTTCAACCGATTTTATTTCGGTTTGATTTTTTTTAATCATCGAAATAGCGGCAGTAATCATTAAAATTGAAAAGATAATCATAATCAGAAAATCTTTTGAAACCGTATAAGAAGCGACAGAAAACAAAGTCGATGCAATTTGCGGAAAGATTACTTCGCGGATTATCAAAATAGAAACCACTGAAGGAACCGCAAAATACAAAGCTGATTTCAGTTTTAGATTTCCCATTTTATAATGGCTGTAACTTCCAAATAACGCTGTTAATCCGACAATAAATAAGGAATAAGAAGTCGCTTGATCGGGATTGACTTTAAATAAATAAACTAAAATTGGAATTGTCAGAATAGAACCACCGCCACCAATTAAGCCAAGTGTAACTCCGATTATGATTGAGGCGAAAAATCCTAAGTATTCCATTGCATTTATTTTAATGCAAAGTTGCTTCGGAAATTAGAATTCTACAGTAACATTTATCACAGACCTAAAATAATTTTACCATTAAGAAATTAAGGAAATTAAGCAATGCTTTCTTAATGATACTTTTAAAGGTTAAGAAATATTAAGCGATCCAACTTAATTAACTTAATATCTTAATGGTTAAAATTTAGCAATTCAATCTGGTTTCTGTTCAGTTTGACCAAACCGCGCTGTTCCATTTTTTTGAGTAATCTGGAAACCACTTCGCGTGATGTATTTAATTCGGTTGCAATTTCTTGATGCGAAAGATTTACTTCAGAACAGCCACAAGCATCAGAATGTCTTTTTAAATAGAATTCTAACCTTTCGTCCATAGAACGGAAAGCGATATTGTCAACAACTTCCAAGACTTCTTCAAAACGGCTTCGGTAAGTTTCAATAACAAATTCGTACCAAGAACGGTATTCCATCATCCATTTGTCCATTAGCTGCAGCGGAATCATCATTACAGTTACATCTTCTACTACTTTTGCCATAATTTGGCTTTTTTCGCTTTTGGCAGTGCAGATCATCGAAATGGCACAGGCTTGTCCAGGCTGTAGGTAATACATTAAAAACTCTCCGCCATCTTCACCTTCGCGATATATTTTGATTTTACCTTTAATGATCAGAACGGTATTTTTAATATACTGTCCGGTACGCATTAAAATGGTTCCGGCTTTAAAATCCTGAAGGCTTCCGTTTTCTTCGATTGTAGCGATAAGTTCGTTAGAGAAATTAGGAAATATGGTTTTTAATGATTGCTGCATGTTGTGTAATAATTTTGTCACATAGAGCCAAGTCGAATTTTCTATTTTTTGGATCTAGTTTGAACCAAAAGATGTAAATCATTGTGACTAAGTTTTTATCAAAATCGAATTAAAAAATGTATTTGATTACAAAGATAATGGTTTGAAATGGGAATAATTGTCAGAAAACTAGATTTATGAGTAATTCTATGTAAATGAAGAAATCCTATTTTCTATCGATTTTGTAGGCTGAATTTTTAAAAATAGTAACTAAATTTGTAATTCACTGATTATAATACTTTCTCTAAAACGTTTTCTGAGAATAATAATCGAAATCGCATTTGGTACGTTTTTTATATAAAGAAACGTCGTAATTTTACAAAAACACATTTTACTATGAATTTATCACAAGAAGATTGGGTTGCTCAGTTACAGGCTGACGAAAATGCAGTTATACTTGATGTAAGAACTGAAGACGAATTTAATGACGGATACATTGAGAATGCTCTAAACATTGATATCAATAAAGGGCAAGCATTTATCTATGAAATAGAAGAATTAGACAAAAATAAAAATTATTACGTATACTGCCGTTCTGGGGCTAGAAGTGCAAAAGCATGCCAGATCATGAACGAATTGGGTATAGAAAACGCCTACAATCTGCTTGGAGGAATCCTAGATTGGGAAGGTGAAACAGTACATCCATAAAAAGAAGAAGAGGCAATAAAAAAGCCTCTTTTTTATTTTGAAAATAGAATTACCAGACCATTAAATAACCAAATTATGAGTTTTATACCAGAAGAATATCAGATTAATGCGCTGATAAATCAAGATACTTATCTTGTAAATGGAGAATTGAAACAATGGACAGGGCAAACCACACCTGTGTTTTCTACTATTTCTTCAACCGAAAAATATTCGCCGACTTTATTAGGTTCTATTCCTTTTATGGGAGAAAAAGAAGCAGCAGAAGTTGTCGAAGCTGCTACCAATGCATACGACATGGGACAAGGCTTATGGCCAACTATGAAAGTAGTGGATCGTATTAAATGCATGGAAAAATTTGTGAAGCAAATGAAAGAAACCCGCGAAGAAGTGGTAAAATACTTAATGTGGGAAATCGGAAAATCATTAGGTGATTCGCAAAAAGAATTCGACAGAACAGTAGAATATATTTACGATACAATTGCAAGCTACAAAGAACTAAACGGACGTAGTTCACACTTTGAAAAAGTTCAAGGAGTAAACGCCATGATTCGCCGCGGACCTCTTGGAGTAGTTTTATGTCTTGGACCTTACAATTATCCTTTAAACGAAACTTTCTCATTGCTGATTCCAGCTTTGATTATGGGAAATACTGTAATTTTCAAACCTGCTAAGCACGGTGTTTTATGTATTTCGCCATTGCTGGAAGCTTTCAGAAGCAGTTTTCCAAAAGGGGTAATTAATATCGTTTACGGAAGAGGACGTGAAGTAGCTTCTCCGATTATGAAATCTGGAAAAATTGATGTTTTGGCATTAATCGGAAACAGTAAATCGGCAATTGCTTTACAAGATCAGCACCCAAACAAAAACAGATTGCGTTTGATTTTAGGTTTAGAAGCAAAAAATCCAGCGATTATTCTTCCAGATGCCGATTTAGATTTGGCTATTCAAGAATGTATCACAGGAAGTTTATCTTTTAACGGACAGCGTTGTACGGCGCTGAAAGTCTTATACGTTCACGAATCAATTAGAGAAGAGTTCAATAAACGTTTTGCTGAGAAAGTAGATAGTTTGGTTTTTGGAAATCCGTGGGAAAAAGGAGTTTCTTTAACGCCGCTTCCAGAAACTGATAAACCAAAATATATTCAAGGTTTAATTGACGACGCTGTTCAAAAGGGCGCCAAAGTGATAAATGAAAAAGGAGGTAAACATACTGAAAACTATATTTTTCCAGCAGTTCTTTATCCAGTAAACAAAGAAATGCGTGTGTATCACGAAGAACAATTTGGACCAGTTGTTCCCGTACTTTCTTTCAAAGATATTAAAGAACCATTGAAAGATATGGCAGAATCAAACTACGGACAGCAAGTAAGTTTGTTCGGGAAAGACATAAAAACTTTGGCACCGCTTATTGATGCCTTAGTAAACTTAGTTTGCAGAGTAAACCTCAACAGTTCTTGCCAAAGAGGGCCAGACGCTTTCCCTTTTACAGGAAGAAAAGATTCTGCTGTCGGAACTTTGAGTATTCCAGATGCTTTGCGTTCATTCTCAATCCGTACGTTTGTAGCTTCAAAAGATATCGATTATAATAATGAGATTCTGCAGGAATTGCTTAACAGCAAAGAATCGAATTTTATTAATACAGATTATATTTTGTAGTCATCAAGGTTATATATTAATTGTAGATGCCGTTTGTTGCTTTTGGTGACAAACGGTTTTTTTTAAGATGCTAAGGTTCTGAGATGCTAAGTTTTTTTAATTAAAAATTAAAAATTAAAAATTAAAAAGCACCATTAACCAACAACCATCAACTACAAACCATCAACTACAAACCATTAACAATTAATAACTAAATTTGTAACATTATTTAAAAAAAGCAGTCTTAGTTATATACCAAACAATTTAAAGACCTAAGAATCATTATGAAAAAGAGATTTTTGCAATTTGCATTAATAGCATTTGTTCTTTTTGCCCAAGATACTATTGCTCAAGAGCTTTATATGCCGAGAAATATAAAAAAAGCCTACGAAAACGGAACACGTTCTAAAGACGGGAAACCTGGCGTAAACTATTGGCAGAACCGCGGAAAATATAATATGGAAATTTCTGTTGATCCTAAAACCAGATTGGTTTCAGGCACAGAAACTATTATTTACGAGAACAATAGCAAGGATACGCTAAGAAATTTAGTTATCCGTTTTGTAAATAATCTTCATAAACCCACTTCGTCTCGTGGAAGCGATGTGAGCAACGATTTTTTAAGCGACGGATTGACGATTACTTCATTAAAGATAGAAAATGAAGTCTATAAAGAAGATGCTAAAAATTGGGGAACAGTTGGAAATGTAAAATTGCAAAAACCGATTCTACCGCACTCAAAAACAACTATAAATATTGAGTGGAATTATCCTTTGTCTAAAGAGAGCGGAAGAGAAGGTCAGATTGATGAAACTACTTTCTTTGTAGCATATAGTTATCCAAGAGTTTCTGTTTTTGACGATTACAATGGTTGGGATAGATTGCCGCACACAGACCGTCAGGAATTCTATAATGACTTTAACGATTATGTTTTTTCTGTAAAAGCACCAAAAAATTATGTGGTTTACGCAACAGGCGATTTATTAAATCCGGATGAGGTTTTACAGCCTGAATTTGCATCGCGTTTGAAGAAATCTTATACAACCAATGAAATTTTGCATATCGCTAACGAGCAAGAAATGAAAAGCGGTATCGTAACCAAACAGTACGATTGGAATGTTTGGAAATTTGAAGCTAAAAATATCACAGATGTATGTTTTGGTTTAAGTGAACATTATTTATGGGATGCCAGCAGTGTAATTGTAGACAAGAAAACAAATCGACGTGCGAGTATTCAGGCAGCTTACGATATTAAAGGAACAGACTTTGTGAATTCTGTAAAAAACAATCAATATGCTTTAGATTGGTTTTCTAATAATTGGCCAGGAGTTCCTTATCCCTTTTCTAAGATGACGGCTTTTCAAGGTTTTGCCGATATGGAATATCCAATGATGTGCAACGACTCACAAATGGGAGATCCTGTTTTTGCACAGCTGGTGCAAGATCACGAAGTAGCACATACTTATTTCCCTTTTTATATGGGAATTAATGAAACACGTTATGCTTTTATGGACGAAGGATGGGCAACAACTTTTGAATATTTAATCGGGATTGCTGAGCATGGAAAAGAGGCCGCGGATAACTTTTATAAAGAATTCAGAGTAAAACATTATATAAACGATCGATCTTCAGAAGAAGATCAGCCTATTATAACAATGTCTACACAGGTTTCTGGTGCTGGTTACGGTAATAATTCTTATGGAAAAGCTTCGCTTTCTTATCTGGCACTGAAAGATTTATTGGGCGACGACTTATTCAAAAAAGCACTACACGATTACATGGATACTTGGAATGGCAAACATCCAATTCCGTGGGATTATTTTAATTCATTTAATACCTCAACAGGTAAAAATTTAAATTGGTTTTTTAATAATTGGTTCTTTACCAACAATTATTTAGATATCGCAGTAAAAGGTATTTCTGCTGACAAGAAAATGATAACAGTAGAAAACATTGGAGGTTTTGCCATTCCGTTTGACGTTGTAATTACTTACGCTGATAAATCGAAAGTAATCTTACATCAAACACCAGCAATTTGGGAAAAAAATCAGAAAACGGCTAAAATCATTTTGAAAAGCACAAAAAAAATACTGCAAATTCAGCTCGATGGGGGGATTTTTATGGATGCAACGCCAGAAAACAATGTTTTACTTGTTAAATAGATTGAGATGTTTTTAATGAATTCGTTAATAATGTTATTTTATTTTTAATAAAATAACATTATTTGTTTAGAATAATTAATAATAATCAAAAATACGGAAAACCGTAAATGAATTTCTTTAAAAAAGACTAGGTTTGTGAAATAATAAAAAACCTACAAAATTTAATGAAAAACACATTTGCACTGATTGTATTACTAAGTACATTCAAGTTCTTTGGACAGAATGACCAAAAAACAGCATTTCAAAAAAGCAAATATGAATTAGCTGTTTCTTACTACAAAAAAGCCGAGTTTGTAAAAGCGATCGACTTATTTTCTTTAGCAGCAAAGATTAAACCAGACAATGAAATTGGAAAAGATGCTGTAAATAAAGTGGATACCTTACGTAGCCTTTTGAGAAAAGAAATTTTAAGTCAAGCCATTGGAACTTGGAAGCGAACAGGGAATCAGCCAGTTTGGTCTGCAGCTACGGCAGATAATGCCAATCAATCTAGTTTTGACGAATTAATTGAGATCAAAGAAAATGAAATAGCGTTTTATGAAGTAGACAAAAAAACAAAAGTAAAGAAACTTCTAAAAACAGAAAATTTAGTTTATAATGATGCAAACTGCACTGCATCAGTATTCTCAGAAATCATCCTTTCAGACGGAACAATTTGGAACTGCAGTCTGAATGAAAAGTCAAATATTCTTCATGTCGTTAATGTTGCGGTTAAAACAAAAACAGGAATACAGAAGATAGATAATGATAATGAAGAAAGTTATTATGTTAAGATCTAAATAAAAAAGGGAATCAATAGATTCCCTTTTTTATGTTTTATACTTTATAAAAATTTAAATCCAAGTGAAAGACTGGTTATTCCAGTTTTAATTTCGCCACTAGAAGCATCTATGTCGCTGAGTCCTGCAAGATACCTTACTTCAAAAGTAAGTCTCCAGACATCTACGCCGACACCGCCAAGCACACTGTGATTGTTTCTTTCAAATGCTATATGATTTAAATTATTGCTTGGGTTTATGTCCGAATAATTCTTCCAATTGTACCCTGCAAAGACTCTTATATTTCCTATTTTTCCAAGCGGAATAATTTTAAAACCAGCTATTAAGGTCGCATCGGTTCCAGATAATTTAAATTCGGTTTCTCCTACACCGTCTTGGAAAACGCTGAAATTAGTTTGGGCATAACCAAATTCGCCCTGCGCATAAAAAACGGTAAGATTTACTCGAGCAAAAGCAGAAAAACCAACTCCTGTATTGGTATGGTCGGAACTAAAGTTTTTTGCATCAACGGAAGTAATATTGGTTGAAAACTGTGGTCCAACTTGTATTAATTGCGCAAATCCATTTACACAAAAACATAAAAATGCTACTAAAAAGAATTTTTTCATAAGGATCTTATTTGATTTTGGTACCATAAAAATAAACATAATAGATTTAAATTGAATGATTTATCTGGTTTATTTTTTATAAGGCTTTGATTGTTAGTTTTGTATCTTTCTTGTTTTTACTATATTATGTAGATTAAAATCAATTATTTTTGAAAGGATTACTAAATAACTTATGGAAATAAAAACAATCAAAGCATCTGATACTTGGCAGATCCGTCATGAAGTAATGTGGCCTGACCAGCCTTTTGAGTTTGTACAGCTAGAAGAAGACGATTTAGGATTTCATTTTGGAGTTTTTGAGGATGGTAAATTAGTTTCTATAGTTTCTTGTTTTATAGAAGGGAAAGAAATGCAGTTTAGAAAATTAGCCACTTTAGAAGAATATCAGGGAAAAGGAATGGCTTCTTATCTTCTAAAATATATATTGGAGTTTGCAAAAAGTAAAAAAATAGAAAAAGTCTGGTGTAACGCCAGAAGTAATAAGAAAACATTTTATGAAAAAATAGGATTTATAGATACTCATAAAATGTTTGTAAAAGCTGGTCAAGAATTTACAATAATGCAAATTAAAATTTAAAAATAAAATTTCATTTCGTTTTTATAAATGATTGTATTGTAGTTGTTTATGTGTATTTTTTTTGCATGAAATAATATTTTTCTTCATCTAATCTTCATGTAAAAAGCTACCGAAAACGTTTTCATTTTATCTAACTGTTAAAGCTTGTTAAAAAATCTTTTTTTGTTTTAATTCTTTTATTACTTTCGCACCGAAATGAGAAATTTAATCGTATTTTTAGTATTCATGAATATGCTTCTGTTTGGCGGAGGCCAATATTTGAATGCCAATACTTTTGGTCCTCATAATCACCATCATCTGCAAAAGCACAGAGTTAAATTTACCAATCAAGATCGAGGCAGTTCTATAATTGAAGACGTTGCTGATGTTGATATTGAAGAGGATTTTCTTGGCGGTGATGACACTAATTTACTAACGAACAAGTATTTTACTGCTTCGTATAGTTTGGTAGACGCTTTGTATCTGGCACTTTCAGATCAGTCTGCAGCGAATGATTCTAATCGTTTAAAATTTTCTACGCCTGTCTTCGGGCATTCAAATCCTATCTATATTACTCAACGAGTATTAAGAATTTGATTTTACAGTATACATCGGTTACCTGAGTTTTGATCTCTGCGTATCTTGCTGTTGTATATTTTTCTACTTCTGCTTATATGAAGGTTAAGGTCTGGACTAAGGCTGACTGATGCATTTTAACATCCAAAAGGAATTTTTATTCCAAAAGCATTCAATCGCTTAATTTCCAAACTAAATCATGAAAAAAATCATTGTGTTCACAGGCTTAATGGCCTTGGTGTGCTTAACGAGTTGTACATCTAAAAAAGAAGAAAAAGAAGAAGTTGAAAAATTTACCGTTACTAATCCGGTTAGAATCGACACTTCATTTACTAAAGAATACGTTTCACAAATAAGATCGGTTCGAAATATAGAACTTCGTGCCCAAGAAAAAGGGTTTTTACAAAATATATATGTTGACGAAGGACAGTTTGTAAAAAAAGGACAATTGTTGTTCAAAATTATGCCAAACATGTATCAGGCAGAACTATTAAAAGCGCAGTCTGAACAAAAATCGGCAGAAATCGAATTGCAAAATGCTAAATTATTGGCAGACAAGAATATCGTTTCTAAAAACGAATTGAGTGTGGCGCAAGCAAAACTGCAATCTGCAAAAGCTGAAGTATCATTAGCAAAACTTCATTTATCATTCACAGAAATCAGAGCTCCATTTGATGGAACAATCGACCGTATTCCTTTAAAACTAGGAAGTTTAATTGATGAAGGCGAATTATTGACAAGTCTCTCAGACAACAGTCAGATGTTTGCTTATTTCAATGTTTCTGAGCCAGAATACATTAGTTACGAAACGCACATTAAAGACCGTGCCGATAACAAAGTGAATTTAGTTTTGGCTAACGGAGAGCTTTTTAAAGAAAAAGGAAATGTTGAGGTTATTGAAAGTGAGTTTAACAATGAAACTGGAAATATCGCTTTCAGAGCAAGGTTCCCTAATTCTGGAAAATTACTTAGAAATGGTGAGACTGGACAAGTTCAGATGAATGTGCCACTTAAAAATGCCGTTGTAATTCCGCAAAAAGCGACTTACGAAATTCAGGACAAAAAATATGTTTTTGTAGTTGGTAAGGACAACAAAGTGAGTTCTAGAGAGATTACAATCACAGGAGAAATTCCTGATTTATACGTAATCAAAAGTGGTATTACAGAAAATGATAAAATCTTACTTGAAGGTGTTCAGAAAGTAAAAGAAAACGACAAGATTAAATTCGATTACGAATCTCCTAAAGAAGTAATCAATCATTTACGCTTAAAAGCAGAATAGTTTTTTGTTTTAATAGTTTCAAGTTTCAGGTTTCAAGTTTCGTACTGAACCAAAAACTTGAAACCTGAAACTTGAAACATTTTAAACTTCAATAAGTTTAATCATTTAAAAAATATAAAAATGTTTAATAAATTTATACAAAGACCTGTTCTGTCGATAGTAATATCGTTGATTATTGTCTTTTTAGGGGTGTTGTCGGTTTTAAATTTACCAATCACACAATTCCCTACAATTTCGCCTCCAATGGTGAACGTTACTGCAGATTATCCTGGATCTAACGGTGAATTGATGGTTAAGGCAGTTGTTATTCCTTTGGAAAGAGCCTTAAACGGGGTTCCAGGAATGAAATATATGGCTTCTGATGCAGGAAACGATGGAGAAGCTACAATCAAAGTGGTTTTTAACTTAGGAACAGATCCTAACCAAGCAGCCATTAACGTGCAGAACCGTGTGGCTTCTGTTACCAATAAACTTCCTCCTTTGGTAATTCGTGAGGGAATCAAGATTACCCGTGAGGTGCCAAGTATGTTGATGTACGTGAACCTTTACAGTACAGACAAAAATACTGACATGAAGTTCTTATATAACTATGCTGATATTAACGTACTTTCTGAGCTGAAAAGGGTAAATGGTATTGGTTCTGGAGATATCTTAGGAACACGTGAATATGCAATGCGTATCTGGCTAAAACCAGATCGTATGTTGGCCTATAAAATTTCTGCTGATGAAGTAATGGAAGCATTATCAAGTCAGAGTTTAGAGGCTTCTCCAGGTAAAACTGGAGAGAGTTCTGGTAAACGTTCTCAAGCATTTGAATATGTATTGAAATATTCTGGGCGTTTTACAACAAAAGAGCAATATGAGAATATCGTAGTAAAAGCAAATCCAAATGGAGAACTTTTACGTCTGAAAGATATTGCCAAAGTCGAATTTGGAAGCTCAATGTATGACATCTATTCTAATTTGAATGGAAGACCATCTGCTGCGATTGTATTGAAACAGTCTTTTGGAAGTAACGCGAATCAAGTTATTGAAGAAGTTAAAGCGAAACTTGAAAAAATCAAACAGAGATTTCCAAAAGGAATGGATTATGAAATTTCGTATGACGTTTCTAAATTCCTTGATGCTTCTATTGAAAAAGTAATCCATACGCTTGTTGAAGCATTCATTCTAGTAGGTTTAGTCGTTTTCCTTTTCTTGGGAGACTGGCGTTCTACGGTTATTCCGGCAATTGCAGTACCAGTATCGTTGGTCGGAACTTTTGTGTTCATGACTTTCTTTGATATTTCATTGAACTTAATTACATTATTCGCTTTGGTATTGGCAATTGGAGTCGTCGTCGATGACGCGATTGTAGTTATCGAAGCTGTTCACGCCAAGATGGAAGAGGAACATCTCTCGCCATTTAAAGCGACAAAACAAGCCATGCATGAAATCGCAGGGGCAATTATTGCAATTACCTTCTTAATGGCTGCGGTATTTATTCCAGTTGCGTTTATGTCTGGTCCTGTTGGAGTGTTCTATAGACAGTTCTCTGTAACTATGGCAACTGCGATTATTCTTTCTGGTATTGTGGCTTTGACATTGACACCTGCGCTTTGTGCAATGATGTTAAAAAACAATCATGGAAAACCTAAAAAACCAACGCCAGCCAATAGATTTATTGATGCTTTCAACGAAAAATTCAATCTAGCGCAAGGAAAATACCAAAATCTATTGGGTAAAATTGTTGATAGAAGAGTGGTTACCATTTTGGCGCTTGTAGGTTTCTGTATTGGAACATTTTTAATAAGCAGTTCAGTTCCTTCAGGATTTATTCCAAATGAGGATCAGGGAATGTTTTATGCCGTAATTCAGACTCCTCCAGGTTCATCTTTAGAAAGAACAAATAACATTGCAGAGAGAGTTCAGAAAATTGCAGAAGATATCGATGGAGTAAAATCTGTTTCTTCATTAGCAGGATATGAGATTCTTTCTGAAGGTACAGGAGCCAACTCTGGAACATGTCTGGTTAACTTGAAGGACTGGAGCGACAGAAAAGAATCTGTTTTGGAGATTATGCACGAAATGGAAGAAAAATGTAAAGATATTACGGGAGCAAATATCGAATTTTTCCAACCGCCTGCTGTACCAGGATATGGTGCTGCTGGAGGGTTTGAACTTCGTTTGTTAGATAAAACCGGTTCTGTAGATTATAAGAGAATGGAGCAGGTTAATAATGATTTCGTTGCTGAATTAAACAAACAGCCGGAATTATCAAACGTATTTAGTTTCTATAGCTCTAGTTTTCCTCAATACATGATGAAAGTCGATAACGACTTGGCACAGCAAAAAGGGGTTTCTATCGAAAATGCGATGAATACGTTATCAACTCTTGTGGGAAGTAACTACGAAATCAGTTTTATTAAATTCGGTATCAACTATAAAGTTATTGTTCAGGCTTCACCGGAATATCGTGCACAGCCAGATGACATCTTGAAATTGTATGTGAAAAACGATCGCGATGAAATGGTGCCTTATTCTGCTTTTATGAAATTAGAAAAAGTGTACGGACTTTCAGAAATTACGCGTCACAATATGTACACCTCAACTCAAATCAGTGGTTCGCCAGCTCCAGGGTATAGTTCTGGTACAGCAATTAAAGTAATTCAGAGAGTAGCTGCCGAAAAATTACCAAGAGGATATGACATTGACTGGGCGGGTATTTCTGCCGATGAGGTAGCGCAAGGTAATCAAGCTATTTGGGTATTCTTAATCTGTTTAGGATTTGTTTACTTAGTATTAGCTGCGCAATATGAAAGTTTCATTCTGCCATTATCAGTAATTCTTTCGTTACCAGCAGGTATTTTTGGAGCTTTCCTTTTATTGAAATTGACAGGATTAGAAAACAACATTTATGCACAGGTTGCCATGGTAATGTTGATTGGTTTATTAGGTAAAAATGCGGTATTGATCGTGGAGTTTGCGATACAGAGACATGCTGCAGGATTATCGGTTTTACAATCAGCTATGGAAGGAGCAAAAGCTAGGTTCCGTCCAATTTTGATGACTTCATTTGCCTTTATTGCAGGTTTATTACCGCTTGCTTTTGCAACTGGTCCAGGTAAAATTGGTAACCGAACAATTGGTACGGCAGCTGCTGGAGGTATGCTTATCGGAACCATTTGCGGGGTATTCGTAATTCCAGGCTTATACTTCATTTTTGCCAAAATTGCAGAAAAATACAAATTGGTAAAACATGAAGAAGAAAATCCATTAACAGAAGAAATTGATAACAATCATGTATAAAGTTAAATCATATCAATATAGTATTGCATTAGCTGTATGTCTAGCAGTTGCAGGGTGTAAAACCCCTGCGCCTGAGGCAGCAGTTACTACAAGTACGCCAGTTCCTGAATCGTTTGGCGCAACAGCTCAAATGCAGGATGCAAACAACAACACTGCAGCATTAAACTGGAGAGATTATTTTAAAGATCAAAATCTTATAGATTTAATAGATGTTGCGCTCAAAAATAATCAGGAACTGAATATCACTTTACAGGAAATCGAAATTGCAAAGAATGATATCCGTGTTAAAAAAGGACTTTTATTACCGACAGCAGGTTTGCGGGCGGGAGCAGGAGTAGAAAAAGTGGGTAGATATACTAGTCAAGGTGCAGGTGATGCTACAACAGAGATCAAACCGGGAGTAGAAACGCCAGACCCGCTGGGAGATTTTACCATTGCAGCTTATGCAAATTGGGAAGTAGATATCTGGAAAAAATTGCGTAATTCTAAAAAAGCAGCTTTAAACCGATACTTAGCTACAGTGGAAGGTAAAAATTTTGTAATTACCAACCTCATCGCAGAAGTTGCTGATTCTTATTATGAATTATTGGCTCTAGACAATCAATTGGATATTGTAAAACAGACCATTAAATTGCAGACTAACGCTTTAGAAATTGTAAAAGTTCAAAAGCAAGCGGCAAGAGCAACAGAATTGGGAGTTAAGAAATTTGAAGCAGAAGTTCTAACTTCACAAAGTATGGAGTTTGATATTTTGCAGCAGATAAAAGAGACTGAAAACAAGATCAACTTTTTGTTAGGTAGATATCCTCAGGAAATAAAAAGAACGACAAGCACTAACTTCTTAAGCTTATTGCCAGCTGCTGTAAGTTCTGGAATTCCTTCTCAGCTATTACAGAACCGTCCAGATATTAAGCAAGCAGAATTGGAATTGGTTGCTGCAAAATTAGATGTAAAAGTTGCTCGTGCAGAGTTTTATCCTTCTTTGGATATTACAGCAGCGATAGGAGTAAATGCTTTCAAACCTTCTTATTTGTTTACTATGCCTGAATCGCTCTTATATTCTTTAGCAGGAGATCTTGTGGCGCCGCTGATTAACAGAAACGCTATCAAAGCAGAGTTTGCTAGTGCTAATGCAAGACAGCTTCAGGCATTGTACAACTATGATCGTACAGTTTTAAATGCGTATTTAGAAGTTTCAAACCAAATGTCTAAGATTGAGAATCTGCAAAAAGGTTACGATCTTAAATCGAAACAAGTAGACGCTCTGAATACTTCAATTGATGTTTCTAACGATTTGTTTAAATCGGCTAGAGTAGATTATTTCGAAGTTTTGATGACTCAAAGAGATGCATTAGAAGCTAAACTGGAATTAATCGATACGAAAAAAGAACAATTAAATGCTGCAGTTCATGTTTACAGAGACTTGGGCGGCGGATGGAAATAATTTTGCCAATTAATTTGTAGAGGAAAAGCCTTTCGGAAGTAAAATTCTGAAAGGCTTTTTCGGTTTCAGAACAAAAAATTTTACTTCTGTATATTTGTATTTCAAAAGTTATTTTATGAAAAATCTTATTAAGCCAAAAGTACTAAAAAAGGGAGATAAAGTTGCCACAATATCGCTTTCTTGGGGAGGTGCAGGAGAATTGCCTCACCGATATGAATATGGAAAGAAACAGCTTCAGGAAGTATTCGGATTGGAAGTTGTGGAAACTAAAAATGCATTGAAATCTGCTGATTGGATTTACAATAATCCAAAAGCTCGTGCAGAAGATTTAATGCAAGCATTTCTAGACCCATCTGTTAAAGCTATTATAAGTAATATTGGTGGAGAAGAGAGTGTTCGAATTCTGCCTTTTTTAGATTTGGATGTTATGGCAAAAAATCCAAAAATATTTTTAGGTTTTTCCGATGCAACAATAACACATTTTGCTTGCTTAAAGGCAGGATTGACTTCTTTTTACGGCACTTCACTTTTGGTTGGATTTGCTGAGAATTGCGGAATGCATGATTATCAGATTCAGGATATTAAAAGAACATTGTTTGCTGCAAAACCAGTTGGAGAAATTTTGCCGAATAAGGAAGGCTGGACATCAGAATATCTGGATTGGTTTGATGCATCATTGTCAAATACAAAAAGAAAACTTACGGCATCTGATGGATGGATTTTTTTGCAGGGAAATGGGAAAGTTCAGGGAAAATTAATTGGAGGCTGTTTGGACGTTTTGGAATTTTTGAAAGGAACCGAATTTTGGCCATCTGTAGAGGAATGGAATGACTGTATTTTGTTTTTGGAAACTTCTGAAAATATGGCTGAACCAAGCACGTTAAGATATTGGCTTAGAAATTATGCAGCACAAGGAATTTTGCATCGTTTAAAAGGAATTATTTTCGGCCGTCCATACGATTCCAAATATATTAAAGAATACAATGACGAAATTTTGAAAATTATAAATGAAGAAAATTTAACTGAACTAGCCATTGTAACAGAAATGGATTTTGGACATACTTGCCCAACATTTACCCTTCCGTTTGGTGTATTAGCTGAAATAGATTCTGAAAACAAAACATTCAGTATATTAGAAAGCGGAGTTGTAGAATAGGTAAAAAAATGGGAAAAGTATATTTTTAAATTATAAAGGCTTTGTAGATTTAATTCAGAAAGGCTTTTAATTTTAATATGCGAACTTTTCTTTTACTTTAATCTGCGTTTGTTCTGGCATAGATATTTTTACTTTAAATCCTTTGTCTGGTTCTGTCTCAATATCAAATGTACCGTTAACAGCGAGAATACGGTTTGCCATGTTTTGTAGGCCATTTTTAAGAATCATACTTTTTTCGCAGCCAATCCCGTTGTCCATATAATTTACAAAAATTGATTTTTGGTCACTTTCAAATCGTATAACCACAAGACTTGCTTTGCTGTGTTTTTTCATATTTACCATTAGTTCCTGTAAAATTCGGCTGATGGTGATCTTTTTTATATCGTCAATGCCTTCCCAATTTATGTCTTCTAAATTGGTAACCATGATATTTCTTTCTCGCGTATTATAGGCAGAAAGCATTTCTTTTATACTGCGGGTAAAATTTGCACCGGTATCGATACTATTGTTTTCTCTAGATATACCTCTAACACGACTGTAAATATCGTCTAGTTTTTGCAAAAGATTCTCTTTGGTATTTTCTGCATATAACGGTTGAGATTCTGCAAAAGCGATAACCTGAAAAACATCATTAGCCAACTCATCATGGATTTTTTTAGCAATTCGGGTTTCTGTATTGTATGAGGTTTTAAATTCGATGGCCTTATTTTTATTCTTGTAATAACGTATTAAAATGAATATTAGAATGACTAAAAAGATAAAAACAATTGCAAATACGATTTTTAGGTATTTGGCTCTTTGAAGCGATAATTGATTCTCGGCCTTTTCTAAGCGAAGTTTTTCGTTTTCGTCTTTTTCCTTTTTGGCATCGTACTTAATTTTAGCGGACTTATTTTTAAAATTATTTCGAACTTTAATAATGCTGTCATTTAGAGTAAAGTACTTTTGGGTGTATTTTGCTGTATTGGGACTGTTATCATTTGAGATTAATATTTGCAGCGCTTCTAATCTTTCATCGACGCTATTGAGTTTTGTAGAAATATTATATGCTGTAAGAGCATTTTCATCTGATTTTTTTATGTCTTTCTCAGAATAATAATCGGCAAAGTGTAGATAGCTTTCGATACTTCCATAACTGTCATTGTTCTCAATTCTCATTTGTAGGCCTTCGCTCATTATGCGAAATCCTTTATTTTCCATTCCATTTTTAAAATAAGCGTAACCCAAATTATCTAGTACTATAGATTTATCCTCTGGTTTACCTTTTTCTTTTAAGCTTTTAGATTGCAAAAGGGAGTCCAAGATAGCGATTGCTTTATTATATTTTTTTTGCTGAATATAAACAGCAGCGATGTTTTCTATTGGAGCTTGTTTTGCATATGGATCAGAGTATTGTTTTGTTGCTTCCTTATAATAAAAAATGGCATCATCGAAAAGAGAAAGTTCTTTATCGGCAATGCCTAATAGATTGTTTATCGTTGCAGTATAATCACTATTTTTTTTAGTATAGGGCAATGCTTCGGTTACAGTTTCCTTGCTGCCGTAATAATCTCCATTAACTTGTTGAATACATGCTATCTGAATAAGTATATACCCAATATTTGCACTATCTTTTAAAGTTTCATATAGTTTTTTTGATTTATTGAAATCATAAAAAGCAGAATTGAAATTTTGTTTTCCATAATTTTCAATTCCTCTATTTCGTAAAATAAGGGCTACCTTTTGAATCGATTCGGTATTAGTGTCACTGCTCTTTTTTTCTTCACAAGAAAAGAGAAAAAGCAAAATAATAAAATAAAAAAACGGGGATCGTAACATTTAAATTTACTTTCCCCGAAAATAGCAATTAATTAAACACCAAAAATATTTTTTTATCATGGAGTAGGCGGAGTTGTTCCGCCACCTTTATTGTCACCAGGACCATCAGGATCAGGATCACCAGCGTATGATGGCTGGGTAGTTTTTTCAGTTTTTTTTACTGTTGGTGTCTCATACTCATCAGGAGTACAAGAAAATATCGTGAACAATAACGCAAAAGCGATAAATAGTATTAGTTTTTTCATTTTGTTTATTTTTAAGAAATTAGACATAGGTATTGCGGTCCGGAATGATCCAGAGTCTTTTGGGACAATACCAACATTGGTTTTGGGAAGTGAAGTGTGTAGAACAGTAAGACGTTATTTATACTTCCCGAATAAACTCGGTCTTACAGTTTTTTACACTCTTAATTAGAACTGGTTTTCATTATTGTTTTAGTCTGCAGACAAAACCTGAACTAATTTCTTGATGCAAAGTAAAGGAGCTTCCAGGCCTTATCTGGCAAGGGATTCCCAGAATTCCTGCGTTTTCCTGAGATTCCCAGAAATTCCCAGAAAAAAGCTTAAAAGTCTAGTTTGAATTATTTAATTTTAATACAAATCTCTATTGTAATAGATGCAATTTGTCGGTCAAAAGTTGGTTGCGAATAGCTAAAAAAAATTATATAAATAATATAGATTTGGAACAAAAATTGAATTGCTGGTAAAGATTTAATTGTAGAGATCGAAAATAAAGGCATATAAAAAGTTTTGGTTAAAAAATGAAAATAAAGAGTCAGAAGAATTTTCTAAAAAAGGCAAAATGAATAATACATTAGAAGAATATAAAAAGGCGATTAAAATTAAATACGAGATCGAAAAAGAGGGAGAGTATTTTGACTTCCTACACCATCCTTCACGCGGAAAACTACGCGATTTATGCTGGCTTATCTTTGAAGATAATCCGACTCAAGATGATTTAAAAGTTTTTAGGAATTTACTGTGCGTAGATTTTGACTATACTCAAAAGAATAAGTTTAAAAATCAAAAAGATAAGTTTAGGCCTATTGAAACTTTCTTTAAGGGCGAAACAGATCCATCAAATATTGATGCCATAAATCTTGCAGCAGTAATAGTCGATTTTCAGCCACGCCCTTTTAAAAAATTCAACGAAAAATGTAGAATTGAAGAAGCCAAACAAATTAAGAATGTCGTTGAGAATGTAACTGCTGAAATTGATGGTAGTGGCATAGAAAAAACTGTTTTGTTGAAAAATGAAAATGAAGAGTCTCAAGAAGTTCCCAAAAAGAGAAATCTTATGCTGAATTTTAAAGATCTATTTTCTAAAAAAGTGGCTCAGAAAATATATCCGCGCAAAATAATTACGATTGCAGTTGGAGCAGTTGCTGTGGTATCTTCTGCATGCTTATATTTTGTGCAGAAAAAAAATTGAGAAATATAATTTCGGAATGAAATTTAAATGCATTTTGAAAAATAAAATGCTTGAAGAGATAAAAAAGAAAATTTTTTGAAGTGTAATTTTGGCGTTTAGAAAGTTTGTTTTTAGGCATATATTTACTGTTTTTTACACAATAAATATAAGAAAAAAATATTGATAAACCTAATGAAATTCAATGAAATAACAGATTTTTTTACTCTTTTTTTGCTTTTTTTTGGATATTTTTTTTCGGACTTTTTTGAGTAATTCTATATCCCCAGAAAATTATAGAATTTGTTTTTTCAGCAGATTGAAATAAAATTATTTATATTTATAAAACTCTAAAAAACGGTTTTGATTTTTTAATAACAATCAGTTTAAAATTCCTTTATGAAAAAGCTCCTCATACTATTTATTGTTTTATGCGCTGTAAGCTGCAAAAAATACGTTGTCTCGTTTGAACAGCCAACAAATATGAAATTGGATAACTTAAAGCTTGAAGTATTTCTTGATAAAGAAAAAGTGAAAGAGATTAATTTGAAAGCAACAGAAGAACTCCCTACTTATGAAACAGTAGGATTGTCGGTATCTGGTGAAGGGAAACACTTGCTTCAGGTTAAAACAAAAGATACAACCTTTAGTTTTGATGTAAAATATCCCGAAGAGAAATTTATTAGGATTATAACTAACTTAAAAACTAATGGAAAAATCCATGTTGGAATATTAAAACAGAATTATAAATATAAGTCTTAATGCTATTTGGGTCTAGCTATTTAATCGCAAAGGCAAAAAGATAAATGCAAAGTTCGCAAAGCAATTTTACATAGCTTTGCGAACTTTGTTTTGACTGAAAGTTATTTAAAAAACTTAGCGTACTTCACGGTAAAATCAGGATAAGAAATCCTTAAACCATAATCCAGAGTTTTTTATAGTTCGTTTTTGGGTTTCAAAATCTACATGGATTAGTCCGAATCGGGCATTGTAACCTTCTGCCCACTCAAAATTATCGGTTAAAGTCCAAACAAAATAGCCGTCAACATTTATACCCTCATTTTTAGCTTTTAGAATTTGTTCTAAATTATCCTGAATAAAATGAGTTCGCTTTATATCGTGTACTTTTCCGTTTTGAACGGTGTCAGGAAAAGCGGCTCCGTTTTCGGTAATAATTATTTTTTTGATTCCGTTATACTCATTAAATTTTTTAAGGATATGATACATAGCAGGCGGATAAACTTCCCAGCCCATTTCTGTAGAAATTACATTTCTTTTTTCAGCACTTATCAGTTCAGCGCCAATGTACGGAGTTAAGATAGAAGATTTTACAACCTCTCGGGTGTAACACTGTAATCCGATGAAATCAAAATCGAAATTGAGATTGTTTAAATCGTCTTCAAGGATATAATTATTCAATTTTTTAAGAACCGGAAGATCTTTCTGCGGATAACCTAATCCTAAAATGGGTTCTATAAAAGTTCTGTTTAATAAAGTATCTACACGTTTTGCAGCTTCAACATCTTTTGAGCTTTCAGTTGCAGGTTCGATATGCGTGCATGAAAATGTAGTTCCGATATTGGCATTTGGAATTCGTTCACGAACTATTTTAGCTCCTGCTGAAGTGGACAGAGTAACATGATGCATCGCTTTAAGATAATTGGTGATTCCTTTTTTTCCAGGTGCATGAATACCTAAAAAATAGCCTGCTCCGGTAAAGACGGAAGGTTCGTTTATCACCATCCAGTTTTTAACACGATCGCCAAAATACTGTACGCAGACTTCGACATATTCTTTAAACCAAGAAACCGATTCGCGGTTTGTCCAGCCTCCTTTTACTTCAAGTTTGTGAGGTAAGTCCCAATGATAGAGTGTTATCCAAGGTTCTATTCCAGATGATAGCAGAGAATCTATAATTTTGTTGTAATAATCGATGCCGGCTTGATTTATAGGATGAATGCCTGTCGGCATAATTCTTGGCCAGCTGATAGAAAATCTAAAATTCGGAATGTTTAGTTCTTTGATTAAACTAATATCGTCTTCATAGCAGTTGTAAAAATCACAAGCTGTTAAGGCATGATGTCCGTTTTTGATTTTTCCTTTTTGAGAAGTAAAAACATCCCAGATAGAAGAACCTTTTCCGTCGGCATCATGCGCCCCTTCAATTTGGAAAGCGGCGGTAGAAACACCCCACAAGAAATCTTCACCAAATTGGTTTCTGTTCAAAAATGAGCTTTCAATTTTATTCATTCAATAGTGCTTTCCTTTATTTATAATGGTTTATTAATGCAGGAAAGAAGATTGCATTGCTCTTAAAAAAAGCCATTCTTTGAATGATACTAGGAATTTTAGATTAAAGAATTTCATAACGATTAGTTTTATATCAAATTAAAAAAACTAATGTGAAATTATTGTAAAGTGATTATTATCAAATAATTAAATGTAAAAATGGGAAGGTTTTAATCTTCCCATCCACATAGTGTCAAACCTAGGCCTTGAGCTTGTTTAAGCGATGTTTTAACTATTTCATGACTACAAGATCTTAAACCACGGCAATTTTCGTTATAATGATATTTTTTTGCGCCAGTAGAACCGCAAATAAACACTTTTGTTTCTGGAGGTCGAAAAGAAGTTGCAAAAACAAAAAGTAAAAGTAGAGTATATTTCATTCTATATATTTTTTATTTAACAATCAAATGGTATTCATTTCCTTGTTTATCAGTAGCTTTTAATTTTCCGTATGAGATCCATTCCGTATTTATTTCAACTTCAGCAACTGAATCGCTGGTTAAAATTCCTGCGCCGTATTTTCCCTGAACGTTAATATTCCCACAAACCGAATCGCCTCTGCTGTTTATTCCTTTTACATCATAATTGTACTCGTAATTTCCAGGGTTTCCTGTTCTGTATTCGTATTGATGCGTTTTATTTACATGATACGTTCTGGCTTCTTCTGGTGTAATTGTTTTTCGGTCATCTGGTGTAATGACTGGTTTGTAAAACGAATTTACTTGTGGCAATGGAGGCGGAGAAGCAGCTTTCTTGCATGAATAAAACGTAGATAATAAAAGTAAGATGAGGTAGTTTTTTTGCATAGGCGGTGTGGTATTTGGTTAGCTGCAATAAATCTACTTAGAATTAAATTCTTTAAAATGAGTACTTATACGGGATTTAATTCTGTTTCGTAAAGCGCTACAGTCTCTAATAATTCCTTTTCGTATTGGTAAATATCATCAATTGATGAAATTGCAATTTTAGCTTCGGTTTTATTATTGTTGAAGAGGCTTAAATATTTTTTACCGCCATTTAGGTGTAGTCTGCAAAGAGGTTTTCGATTATTATCATCAAGCAGTATTCCAAAGTACGATTGTGTATCGCGATATACGATTCTGGCTACTGGGAGTTTTCGTCGTAAAATGGCAACTACTATACGATAACCGTCAAGTTCTTCTTCAGTTGTAACCACTTTGCTATCATCTTCAACTGAGACAATTTCTTCGTCTTGTTGTTTGATTGTTTCTTTACTTAAAGCCGCATTTAAACGATCATTAATTTTATCATTAATAAATTGATTTACTGATTTTTGAACTAAATCTTTGAATTCATCCACAACTTTTTCTGTAAGCCTGCCTGTGTAAACTTTGTTGGCAAAAAGTTTTGTAAATTCATTTGATGGATTTTCTAATTCTGTACTTATCTGCTTTTTTATTTCCTTAATGTACTTTAATGAACTTGCATTGCTTACAATATTATTGACATCAAAATTCGCTTTATGAAATTTGGCAATTTCGTTTATCGTATTTTCTTTTAGATTGCAGATATCAAATTCTAAAAATGGCTTTTCGTCCATTTTGTTTTGATCGTCCAAATCGGTGAAAAACTGATAATGAATTCCGTTTGTTAAAAGTGCAAATCGCGTTTTAGTGACATGGAAATAGCGGAATAATTGTGAATTATGAACAGTAAGTTTTTCTTTCCAGCTTTTGCATTCTACAATAATAATTGGTTCTCCATTCTGAAAAATAGCATAATCTACTTTTTCTCCTTTTTTTAACCCAAGATCGGCTGTAAATTCAGGAACTACTTCTAGCGGATTAAAGGCATCGTAACCCAAAATGTTTATAAAAGGCAATACAAAAGCATGTTTTGTAGATTCCTCGGTTTCAATTTTACTTTTCAGCTGATTTATTTTATCTGCTAATGATTTTAGTTGAATATTCATTTCCATTGGTTTGTAGTTTTAAATTAATATTTCAAATGTAAAACCAATAAAAATCAGTGTATTATGGAAATCCGTAATCGAATGAAAATTTTGAAGGAAGTTTTTTGGAATGGATTTAAACGGAAAAAAGAGGACAATAAAGTTCCTCTTTAAAAAGCATAAATTTGATTTTTTATTCTTTTTCGGAAATAAAATCTTTTATAATTTTATCCATGTTTGAAGGCAAGTCAGCATTTTTAATTTCGAAATGTTTTATTTTCATTTCAGAAAGCCATTTTGTCCAATACGCCTTTATAACTTTTTCTTCAAACGGATTATTTTTGCTTGGATTTATTCCTAAAACCAAAACTTCAAGATTAGACAAATCGATATCAACTTTAATAAAACCAAAATTTTCTTCATCGAATTTTTTCTGCCAGTTATTTGTATTCAAGCTATTTTGTTTAATTAGCTGAGGTGTTAAATAACTCGATAAATTTTCGTCCTTAATTTGTGTTCCTTCATAAAACATATATCCGTCTGTGAGGATAATTAAGATATTTCTAAAATCTTTGTCAATGCATTGATCCTGAACTTTGCTGTCGAAAAAGTTCCAAATGTCTGAGCCAATATATTTATCATCTTTAATCGCTGATTCATATATTTTTGATGTTTTTGTAGAATAAGTAGTATTTATAGAATTCAATAATTCTTTTGAGGCATTGTCTTTATCAACCGTAATTCTTAGCTCTTTAGAAATAGAATTAATTTCAGGATTTTCGGGTTCGGGATTAAAGAACAATTGCATTTTGTCATCAATCTGCCTCATTCTTTTTGATTTCAGATGATCTGTAAAAGCTTCAGAAACCGATTTGATATATCCTAAGTCCCTTTGATAAATTTCCATTGTTGGATTTGGATTTTTTTTGAGGCTAATTCGGTCTGATAAATCTACCAAAATACTAATGTTATAATTTTCTGAAACAGAACTTTTAGTTGAGGTTTCTTTGCTTTCCGTTTTTGCTTCATTTTTGCATGAAAAGAATAAAACCAATAATAATGGCATTGAAATTTTAAGTAAAGTGTTTTTCATCTTAATTGATTTTAGAATATACTAAATGTTGAAAATCAGGATCTATTAAGTTTAGTTTACTTAAATGTTCTTCTGAATAAAGTTCACAATTTTGCAAAAGTTCTTCTTTCTCTTTGTATGGTAAAGCCAATTCAGTTCCAATTGCCTGAAACCATCCTTCTTTATATTGGTGATGATAGTGCAGATATTCTTTTACAGGAAAAACAAATCCATCAATTTTGGCTTGTAATTCTGATATTTTTCCATTGACAATAACAATTTGCTGTTTGAAATCATTGATTTTATTAACATAATCAGATTTCAGTTTTTCTAGATTTAATAAATTTTCTTTTCGCCCTCTTATAAAAGCTCGAATTTTATCAATGTTTTCAAATTCTTTCATTACAAAATCAAATACCAATCCCCAGATAATATACACCACGAAACCAGCAAATATGATCATCCAGAATTCTGGCTCACCCAAAGCGATATTTAAATTGTAAGGGGAAGATTCTGTTGTTTTATTAAACTCGTATATTTTTTTCTCAATGATGTAAGCCAAAAGACCGTCAAATAGAAATGTAATAGTAAAAAGTGCAGCAAGTCTGAAAATATTTTTGATTCCTTTTCCTTTTTGCACCATATGAATAACATAACCCAATCCCATAAAAACAAACGGAATAGTGGTAACCAAAACGCCTTCGAGCCAACTTGCCTTGAAAGCATTTGTAAATGCATCGGCATCAAAAATGGCTGCAGTTAAACTGTCATTTGAAAATTCTTTGAAAAAAGCAGAATAAGAAGCCGAAATATAAAACACCAAAACATAAAGCGTAATAGGCAATAAAAGAATCAAACCAATATAAAATTGGGCCTTAAGACCTTTTCCTTCCTCGATTCCGTATTTATCGGGATTTCGTTTTACTTCAATAATTTCGTTTTTTATCTGATCGATATTATCATTTATATCCTGTTCTTTTTTCTCATAAATGCCAATTGCGGCTTCAGATTTTTTAAGCTCAGTTCTGTTTTTTTCCTGTTCTTCGCGATACGGCTGTTTGAGTTTGTCTTGTTCCATTTTTTGTTTTCGGCACTGATCTTCAAAACTCATATATAAATTTTGAAGACATGCTTTTAAAACAATTGGTTTTCCGGTTGCCTTAACCGATGCAGCAAAACCGCTTTGATAATAGGTGATTCTAATTTGTTCTCTGTCTTCTTCATTCTCTTCCGGAATTTTAAAAGGAGAATCTTCAGATTTTTTTAAACTAAATAATTGTGCAAGTGGTTTCATAAATTAAGCGTTTAATTGACTAATAATTTCTTCTTTACCAATGTTTTTCTGAACACAATCAATCAGATAATCAGATAAATCATTGATGTTTTCTTCAACAAAATCAAATTTTCTGCAATATTTTCTAAGCATGTTTAATTCGTCGTCAGTAATTTTTCCATCCGCCCAAATAATACGGGTAAGATCATACAGGTATTCGATTTTGGTATGTAAAGATTCTGGAACAATAAAATCAGCATTAATCGGATTCAGAAAAAGTTTGTCGAGTTCTTCTTTTGGAATCCCTCTTTCGTCTGCAAAATGATACAGCATTTGAAGTTCTAATACATCAAATTGATCATCAGATAATGCCATTTGATATAATCTTAAAAAATGGCTTTTTAGTTCTAGTGTTATCATGGTTTTTATTTAGTTATTTTAAATGTTCACAAGCTTTTCCATTTCCATCTCCATCCAAATTTTTATAGCATTTTTTGTTGCTTTCAAAAGTTTTTTGAGCATCGGCTTGACTTTTGAAATCACCACAAGTTTTTGTTGGACAATTTGAATTTGAATTTGAGGACGGACTCGAAGACGAGCCTGTATTAGTTACAGTTGATTCAATTGAATCACCAGATTCTGAACATGAAACTGCAAAAGCGAAAATTGCGAGTAATGAAAGTATAACTTGAGTAATTTTTTTATGGTTCATGATATAGATAATTTAGATTTGTTTAATTAATCTTTCCGCTATTTCTTCTCGGTCAATTATGATTTGAGAAGGAAGAATCATTTGGATTTGGTCATTAATTGGATTCTTAAAAATGGAAAAATTTCCTCTGCAGTTTTTATATCGAAATTGAAATGCTTTTAAACCTTTCATAAATCCTTCTTTTTGAGTTATTTCAAAAACATAATTTGAGCAGGATTTTTTAAAAATGCATTTCCTTCTGTTAGACTGCGGAATTAAAATCCAATACAATCGAATAATTAATAAGGTTAAATATTTCATTTTTTCTGAAAAACAACCATTTGACTATTTGTTGTGTAGCCTGGTTTTGCACCGAATCCAAAACAACCATTATCAGGATGAACAAATGTGGATACACTTTCTAAGCGCACATATTCCCAACCTCGGCTTGTGTAATTTTTGATTAAACTTTCAAGTTGTTCAGCAACATGATTAGAAGTTCCTTTTTTTGGATCGATTGAAGCCACGAATGGCACTACTTTGTATTCCATAATTTTTGATTTTAATTAATTTTTAAATTGATTTACAACCCAAAAGTAAAACCAATCAAAACCAGTATTTTACGGAAATCCATAATCCGATATTATAATTCTTGAAAATAAAAAAAGCTCCCGAAGGAGCTTAAATGGGTAATAAATAGAGATTTAAATTATCCCCATATCTTTTGTAATCGAAACCAGATGAATGGTATTGTTGGCTTTGAAAAAGTCTTTTAGTTTTGCCAATCTTTTTTCCATAGCGCTTTTGCTATTTGGTTTTATATCGCTGCTTTTAAAGATTTCTATAATTTCATCCTGAGAAGTTCCAGCAGACAAATATTTTAAGATTTTAATATCTACATCGTCTATTTCATAATTGCCTTTTTCCTGAAGCGCTGAAGCAACTTCCGGCGAAATAAATCTTTGATCAGAAGACGAAATTATGGTCAACGCTTTTTTGAGTTCTTCAATACTATTTCTGCCTTTTAGCACAAAGGCATTAATTTCAGAATCTTCAAAAAGCGATTTTATTCGAACACTTTTATCTTCAATAGAGTAGGCGATGATTTTAATATCAGGCTGGAGTTCGCGGACTTTTTGAATCAGTTCATCTCCGCTGCCGATTTTTACTTCGCGATGGTCTTTTTTAAACGAAAGATCGCTAATTAATAAATCGTATGGTTCGTTATCCTGAATCGCTTTTCTAATTTTAAGAAAAGCATCATCACAATATTTAGCGTGTTGGAAATTGACAATGTTGAAATCATTCAAAGTCTGTTTGATGGCTAAATTGAATTCTTCAAAATCCTCGGCTATTATTACTTTTTTAAACATAGGCTCTTATTTAGGCATTGTTATTTTTACTTTAAAACCTTTATTCGGTTCAGTTTCAAAAGTAATAGTTCCTTTTACAGCCAGAATACGGATTTCCATATTTTGAAGACCATTTTTTATAATTTTTGATTTTTCGCAGCCTTTTCCGTTGTCACTGTAATCAATAAGCAGAGAATTTGAGTCCGTATTGAACTTTATAGACACGACAGGAGCTTCACTATGTTTTTTCATATTGACCATTAATTCGTGTAAAACTCGCTGAATGGCAATCTTCTTTAAATCATCAACCGAATCCCAATTTATTTTTTCAACACCATTTATGATAACGTTAGTCTGACTGCTATTATAAGTAGAAAGCATTGCTTTTAAATTGTTCGGAAAATTTGAACCCGTATCTATATCATTGTTTTCTCTAGAAATTCCACGAACGCGTGAGTAAATGTCATCAAGTTTCTGGAGTAAGTTTTCTTTATTGCTTTCGTTGGTTAAAGGCTGAGTTTGCGTGTAAGTAATAGCATGAAAAACATCATTTGCCAGACCGTCATGAATGTCTTTTGCAATTCGGGTTTCTGTACTGTATGCTGTTTTTATTTTCTCAATTCGATTTCGATTCTGATAAAACTTTCTCAAATAAAGCAATAGTAGAAAAAGAGATGAAATGCCTATTATGAAAAATATCTTTTGATATTTAGCTTTCTGAAGCGCAAGCAAATTCTCAGCTTTCTCTAATTTAAGTTTCTGATTTTCGTCTTTTTCTTTTTTGGAATCGTATTTAATTTTAGCGAACTTGTTTTTAAAATTATTTCGAATTGTAATGATGCTGTCGTTTAGGAGCAGAAATTTTTTTGCATATCCTTTATTTTGAGTTTCAGAATCATTAGATATCAAAAAAGATAATGCTTTTAAACGTTCATCAATACTGCGAAGTTTTGTAGCTGTTTTGTAGGCTTCAAGTGCAAACTGATTTGATTTTTTTTGATCGGTCACTGTATAATATTCAGCCAAATGTAAATTACTGCCAATACTTCCATACAAATCATTAATCTGATTACGTAATTGTAATCCTTCTGTCATAAGTGGAAGTCCTTTTTCCGGCATTCCCTTTTTTGAATAAGCAAATCCCAAATTGTCTAAAATTCGAGCTTTTTTTATAATGTACTCATCTTTAGGAAAAATATCTTTCGCAAGTATAGGTTCTAAAATTTGAATTGCCTTGTCATATTTTTTTTGCTCAATGTAGATAACAGCAATGTTGTTTAAAGGAGATTGCTTTAAAGTTTCATTTTCAGAATCTTTTAAAGCCTGATTGTAATATGTTATAGCATCTTCATACAAAGAAAGCTCTTTGTCAGCAATTCCGAAGAAATTATTAATCGAAGCGCTATATACATCTTTCTTTTTAATATAGGGTAGGGCTTCTGTCAAAGTTTCTTTACTGCCGTAAAAATCTCCATTTATTTGCTGGATAGCCGCCATCTGAATAAGATTGTAGACAATATTGGAACTATCTTTAGAGCCTTCAAATATTATTTTCGATTTATTGAAATTGTAAAAAGCATTATTGTAGTTTTTGTTTTGAAAATTTAGAATGCCTTCATCCCTAAGTCTGTAACCTTCATCTCGAGTCAGATCAGACTTAGGCGATACAACTGTTTTTTCTTTGCATGAAAAGAAAAATAGAACAATTAGCAAACAAAAAAAAGGGGATCGTAGCATAAAAGTTACTTTCCCCTAAAGTAGTAATTTATTACAAACTACAAGTCTTTAAATTATGGTTTTTTTGGTGGTGGCGGAACTGTGATCGGATCATCGTCTGGTCCAGTAGCCTGCATATCTTGCTCTTGAGTTGTTTTTTTTACCTCAGTTTTTTTACTTTCTGTTTCAAATTCATCAGCAGTACAAGAAAATAATGTAGTTGACAACAGCGCGCACGCTCCCAATAAATATAAAGTTTTCATTTTTTTTATGGATTAAAAATTAGACATGAGGATTGCTGTCTGGAGTTTTTCCTGATTGTTTTTTAATGACAACAATGCCAAATTTGTTTGGGAAGTGAAGTGCGTAGAACCGTAAGATTTTCATCTATACTTCCCGGATAAAATCCGTCTTACGGTTTTCCACACTTGGTACATGAACTAGTTTTGTACATTTGCTTTTGACCTGCAGATCAAAGCGATAACTAATTTTGTTGAGGCAAAGTTATGTTGGGTTTAGGGCTGTAAGGAGCGTAAAGTCAGGAAAGTCGAATATATTTTCTTAAAGTCGGGATAAGTTCCAGAAAGTCATAAAAAGTCGAGGAAAGTACTTTAGAAAAGTTTTAAAAAGTCCAAATGCCTATGCAAACCATTACTTTTGAAGATTATAAAAATGCTATTAAAGCAAAGTATGAAGAGGAAAAAAATGGAGAATATTCAAATAATTTAAATTCTCCTACAGCAGCAAATCTTAGAAATTTGTGCGTCAAAAGATTTGATACAAATAATAACCAAGATGACTTAATTGCCTTTAAATCTTTTTTTGATTTTCCATTTGATAGGAACAAGAAAAATTTATTTGGAGAAGATGAACTGAACAAATTAGAAGCGGTTAAGAGATTTTTTTTAGGTAAAACAGAGAATCCTGCTGAAGATACCATTCAATTGGCAGCAATATTGGTTGATCTTCAACCAAGACCTTTTAATGAGTACAGGAAACAACATAGTGAAGAAGAAAGAAAATTAATAGAAGAGTTAAGAGACACTACACTACCTAAGAAAGAAACTTCGATTAATACTTTTATTGATAAAATAGAAGACGACGATAATCCAAAAATCGAAGAAGTAGAGCAAACTCAATCTCTAGAATCTGAAATAGCACCAATCCCTATTGCAACTTTTGTTGCGACAGGAAAACCAACAAAATCTAGGATGATAATATATGCAGTAGTTACAGCTTTCTCTGCTGGATTGGCGATAATGATTTATTTTGCTTTCTTTCAAAAACAATGCATGCAATGGTCAAATGATCACTACGAAAAAGTAAGCTGTGATTTGGAAGTAAATGGTCTGGGAAGTTTTAATGTTGTAGAACCTTTTGACAAAACTGTTTTTGACTTAAAAAAAATAAAAGTATGCGATACAACACCATTTTTTAATACAAATGGAGAAGCAATTGTCTGGTATGGCAAAACGGCAAATGGAATAGATTTCTTCAATGGACATGGAAGACATCCCGAGAATAATAGTCCTTTAAGACCTGTAACTAGATATATTTTGAATAAATATGTGAAAAAGTAAAATCTAGCGAAAATGCGATTTATGTAAAATATTCGCAGAATCATGAAATTTTTTGTAAGTATATACTTTTAATTTAGCATTATTGAATTAAATTAATAAAAAACAAACAAATCATGAAAAGCAGAAAAATATTATTCGTATTAGCCTTAAGCGCGGGAATGTTCGTAACCTCTTGTAGTAACGACGATAATGAAGGAGAAACAATAGTTCCTATTCAAGGGAAGTATAATCTAAGCAAAACAGGAACAATTGTTAACGGTCAAGAAGTTTTAGTAGATGCTCCACAAAACCAAAGTGGATGCCCTGGAGATTATTTAGAGTTAAAATTAAGTAATGCTGCAGTTATTGGAGATTATGATGGAAGTAATTGTGCTTTAACAGAAACTACTGGTACTTATGTAAGATCTCATAATGATTTGACTATTACTGTTGGAAATGTAAGTTCTACTAGCGATATCATGAATCTTACCAACAAAGAGTTAAAAATTAAAGACAAAACAACAGGTATAATTACTGTTTATACTAGATAAAATTTGTTTTGAGATAATTTCAATTTCCTTTGAAATGGAAACGGAAACCGCTTACTTGCAGTTTCCGTTTTTTTTATGAATTGAAAATTTGGAATTTAGAATTTAAAAAATCTTATTCTACAGGAATATAAATGTCAAAAGAAGCTCCTTTATTTTGAATGCCCGAAGCCGTGATAATTCCGTTGTGGTTTTCAATAATTTTTTTTACAATAGCTAATCCTATTCCAGTTCCGTTGTATCGGTCTCTTCCATGAAGGCGCTGGAAAACTTCGAATATTTTTTTGTTGTACTGAGCTTCAAAACCAATACCGTTATCTGAAACTTCAATGTGACAATATTTTTTAGCGGGAATCAGTTTTTCATTTTCTAAATCTTTTCCTAATGCAATTTTGCTTTTAATTTTTATTACAATTGGAATATCAGGATTTGAAAATTTTAATGAATTACTGATGAGGTTATATAACAACTGCTTGAACTGAAACGGAATGATATTAACTTCAACGCTGTGTTCAATTTCAATTACGGCACTTTTTTGCTCTAGTTCTTCGGTTAAATCTTCCTTTACTTCATTTATAATTTGGGCAAGATCTGTTTTTATGAAAATACGTTCTTGGGCATTTGTTCTTGAATAAGCCAATAAATCATTAATTAAGGTCTGCATTCGCTGTGCTGCGTTCTGCATTCTTTTGAATTTATCTTTTCCGTTTTCTGTTAAATGTTCGGCTTCTTTTTCAATAATCTGAGACGCAAAAGTCTGTATTTTTCTGAGCGGTTCCTGTAAATCATGACTTGAGATATAAGCAAAGGACTGGAGTTCTTTGTTCATTTCTTCCAGCTCATTATTTTTCTGCTCTAGTTCAAGTGCATTCATTTTTAATTTATCATCGGCTTTTTTCTTTTCGGTTAAGTCATGCGTAACTTTTGAAAAACCGATAACGTCACCTTTTTTATTATGCACAGCTGTAATAACTACGCTTGCCCAGAATAAACTTCCGTCTTTACGCGTACGCCAGCCTTCATGAATTACTTTTCCTTTTTCGCGAGCCAACTCCAAAAGTTTCTCGGGCAATTTATTCTTCTGATCTTCATTGGTATAAAAAACAGCAAAATATTTTCCGATAATTTCCTCTGCCTTGTAGCCTTTAATCTTTTCAGCTCCAACATTCCAATTCTCCACAATGCCATTTGGATTCAAGTAGAGAATTGAATATTCTTGAACTTCTTCAACCATTAAATGGTAACGTTCTTCACTTTTTCGAAGCGACTCGTTAATTTGGATTAATTCTCTTGTTCTGGCCGTAACCTGCTGTTCAAGTTCATGCGTAAAAGCTTTTTCGGTATGAATATCGGTAAAGGCTCCCACCCATTTCACAATTTTATTGTCAGGTCCAAAAACTGGTTCGCCAATAACAGTATGCCATCTGTACGAACCATCTTTTCTTCGCATTCTTACATCACAGCGGTACATTTCTCCCGTTGCAAGCGCATGCTGCCAAATTTTTATATTTTCATCAAAATCATCTGGATGAATCATTTTCTGCCATGATCCTTCAACTCCTGGTTCAATGCCAGTATATTCAAGCCATCTTCCCGAAGTGAAAAGGGCATTTCCATCGGCATCGGTTTCCCAGATTAATTGCGGAATACTTTCGGTAAGCAGTCGGAATCTCTTCTCGCTTTCTTCGATTTTCTTTCTCGCTTCAACTTTCTCCGTAACATCAATAAGCGTCATTCTAATTCCAGAAATCGAATTATCACTTTCGCGGAGCGGTGCAAATTCAAAATCGACATAAAATGGGTTGCCGCTTTTTTCATTTTCAAAAAATAATAATGATTCTGATTCCGAATATACATTTCCAGATTCGTAAACTTTCTTTAATAAATCAGCATATTTTTGTTTTTTCAGCTCTGGAAATATTTCTAGTATCTTTTTTCCTTGAACTTCAGTTTCTTCTTTTTTCCAGATATTATTCAAAAGCACAAAATTGGCCATTTCGATTACAAAATCATTTCCTCGTAAAATGGCTTTTGGAACGGGCGACTGCATAATAAGATTGCGAAGTTTCTTTTCGCTTTCTTCAATTTTCTGCTGGTATTTTTTTTCTTCTGTAATATCTCGAATTGTTCCAATGAGTTTTTCAGGATCATGGTTTTCATCATAAAAAACTTTTCCTTTTCCTTCAATCCAGTGTATTGATTGGTCTTTCCAAATTACACGGACTTCATAATTTAAGAAACCTGTACTTAAAGCTTCCTTAAAGCCTTTATTTCTAATGTGTAAATCATCAGGATGAAGATGGGCTAATAATTCTTCGTGAGTTAATGCCACTTCTTCCGTGTAACCTCCAAGAATTTCAAGATATCTTTGCGAATAAGAAGGTATTCTGGTTTTAACATTCAATTCCCATGTCCCCAATTCGCTGGCTTCTACTACAATTTTGAGACGTTCCTCATTTAATTCAATTTTTTTTCTAGCTTCTACTTTTTCAGTGACTTCAGTAGCTGTTACTAAAATTCCAGAAATGTTCCCATTTTCTTCTTTTAATGGATGGTAAAGAAAATCAAAATAAGAAGTTTCTACTTTTCCATATCGGTTTAAAGGCACAGGAACTTCAATTCCGTGATACGGAATTCCTGTATTTAAAACACTGTCTAATAAAGTGCTAACGGTTTCTTTTACTTCTGGTAAAGAATCGTACAGTGGTCTTCCGACAAAAGTTTCTTCCTCTCGATCAACAAGTTTGAGATAAGCTTCGTTTGCCATTTCGACTACATATTCTGAGCCGCGAAGAATCGTAATGCCAACAGGAGCTTGCCTTACAGTGTCGCGGAAACGCTTGTCGCTTTCCTCTATTTTTTGTTTGGCTAAATATAAATCAGTTATTTCAACCCCGGTATTCATTACGCCATATACATTTCCATAATTGTCATAAAGTGGCGTAAAGCTGTAATCAAAATAAGAAGTTTTTACAACGTTGTCTACAATAAGATTAATTTTTGAATTTTTGGAATGAAAAGGTATTCCTGTTTTATACACCATTTCGACTTGTTTAAAAATGGGCTCATCTTTTAATTCAGGAAGAATTTCGGTGTATGTTTTTCCAATTACATCGGGACCTTTTCCCCAAACTTTAATGATGGAGTCATTTGCCAGTTCAATGCGCATTTCCTCGCCTACATAAACCGCAATCGGAAAAGGGGTATTTTCAACCAGCTGCCTTATTTTTTGCTCGCTTTCTTCTATTTTCGTACGAGCCAAAACTTGAGCTGTAACTTCTGTAGCAATTGCTGCTACACCAGAAATAGTTCCGTCGGTTTCTCTTAAGGCTTCGTAAACAAAATTGATATAAGTGTTCTCAGTTTGTCCGTTTCGATTTAATTGGACAAATAATTCGTCTGTGGTAATTTTTTTTCCGTCTGTAAAAACGTTATGAAGAATTTCATCAAAGCCTTGTTTTTTTAATCCTGGCAGAACTTCAAAAATAGGTTTATTAATTACATTTTCTGCTTTTGTGCCCCAAAGCTGCAGCATTTGCTCGTTGGCGATTTCAACTATATGATTTTTACCTCTAAAAATGCACATTGCGACAGGAGCCTGCATAATATTATTGATAAATCGTGCATTACTTTCCTGTAAAGCATCTGCAACAATTTTCTTTTCGGTAGTTTCGATAACGGTAACCAAGATTCCGCCAATAGAACCGTCTTCTATTTTTATGGGACTATACGAAAAATCAAAATAACAATCTTCTGTATAGCCATTTCGATGAAGGGAAACTTTAAAATCAGGAAAACTTACCGCTTGTCCCTGCATAACATTGGCAAACATAGGACCAATGGTGTCCCAGATTTCGGCAAATGTATCTTTAGAGCTTCCGCCCAACGCATCCGGATGTTTTGAAGCGCCAAGAATAGGACGAAAAGCATCATTATATAATTGAGTATAATTTTTCCCCCAAGCAATGTACATTCCAAACGGATTGCCTAACATCATCGCAGTCATGGTTTTAAGGCTCTGAGGCCATTTTTCGGGATCACCCAAAGGAGTTTGGCTCCAATTTGCGGAACGAATTAATTCTCCCATTTCTCCTCCTTCGGAAAGGAAATAATGTTCCTTTTTTTTATGGCTCATTTCCAAAGAGAGTTAGGGTTGCAGTATGAAATTAGCTCTTTCAGGCTGTGTGAAATTGTTTTCAGATGCAATGGTAAGGGCTTTATTTATAACAGATTTCAGTTTAGAAAATTCTCCAGGTTTCCTGATATAATAAGAAGCACCTTGTTGATATAGTCTATTTACTATCTCACTATCCAGTGAAGTAGAGAAAATAATGATGGGCAGATTTTTTAGTTTTTCGTCATTTTTTATTTCATCCAAACATTCCAAGCCATTTTTTCGGGGCATATTAAGATCCAAAAAAACAACTTCTGGAAGATTTACAATATTATTTTTTAAATAATCCATTAATTGTACGCCATCGTGAACCATTAAAAGATCATTGCTGACAGCTATTTCATCGAGAGCTTCTTTAAAGAAAAGGCAGTCGTCTTCGTCATCGTCAGCCAGTAAAAGATGGTAATGCTCCTTACTCATTTTGTAGTCTCCTTAATTTAGGGTTAAGTTTGTTCGGATAAATTTAACTTTTTTCGATAAGATTTCCTGATTTTTTATGAAGAATGTTTTTCAAAGACCTAAAAAAAGCTGTTTTAGAATCTATTTTTTTTCTCTCAAACAATTTTATTTTTAAAATGGCGTTTTATTAATTCTTATTAATTTTTCGCGAGAAAAAATAGTTTTGAGATTTCGTTTCTTTCTAAATACGAATAGCAAAATCGCAGAGAAACCCTTTGAAATCTCACTTCCTGTATTCATAATTTTCCAATTTTAGTGTGTACCGTATCCAAAAAGTGTGAAATAATTATACACTCTTTTTCGGACTTCTTTTTCTAAATAGCTCTTTATCAGTTTAAAATCGTATTGGCACGTCACTTGTAAAAAGTGTTTATGTCAAAATCTTTGATGAGTTTGTTTTTTTATTATTTCTCGAATAAGAGCCATCAATAAATGAGAAAAGAAAAGATTTTACTAAAAGCCAAATTAAGGAAATTAAAAAAGGAGTATAAGCATGAAAAGCGAAACAATTATCTCAGAACAATTTTATGCGAACGGCAGTTCAGCAATCAGCGAAAAAACATTAAACGGTTCTTTTTTCAGAACCAACGAAAGAACAAAAGTGCATGTAGAACGTCCAACGAGCCCTTTTGGATTAGCGGTTCTCGTTGCAACATTTTTATTATTAATTGCTGGATTAGTTTCAGTATTTCTTTTACAAGACGATTTTGAGCAATTTCATTTTGAAAGAATTGCTTCGACTTGGGGATTGCCATTTTTAGTGATCACTACCATTTTGTTTTTCTATCAAGCAGGAGTTTTCTTGTACAGCTCTTACTTGTATTTAAGATATAAAGCAATTCCGTCTGTATCAGATGATTTATTGCCAACCTGTACGATTATCGTTCCGGCATATAACGAAGGAAAATTAGTTTGGGATACTCTATTAAGTCTTGCAGACAGCGATTATCCAGCAGAAAAATTGCAGCTTTTAGCAATTGATGATGGAAGTAAAGATGATACTTGGTACTGGATGCAAGAAGCAAAAGCAAAATTGGGAGATCGCGTTACAATTTTCCAGCAGCCAAAAAATCAAGGGAAACGTCAGGCATTATACAGAGGATTTAAATTAGGAACAGGAGAAATATTTGTTACCGTAGACAGCGATTCTATTGTAAAAAAAGATACTTTAAGAAACTTGGTGAGTCCGTTTGTAGTAAACAAAAAATGCGGTGCAGTTGCAGGAAATGTTCAGGTTTTGAATAACAAAAAAGCAATTTTGCCAAAAATGCTAAATGTAAGTTTCGTAATGAGTTTTGAATTTCAGCGTTCTGCAGAAAGCGAGTTGGGATCTGTGTTATGTACGCCGGGAGCTTTGGCAGCGTATAGAAGAGATGCCGTTTTCAACTGTCTCCCAGAATGGATCAACCAAACTTTTATGGGCGAACCTTCAGATATTGGAGAAGACCGTGCTTTGACTAATATGATTTTGAAACAAGGTTTTGAAGTTAAATTTCAAAGAAATGCCGTTGTATTGACGAATGTTCCTGAAGAATACAAAGGTCTGTATAAAATGTTCATAAGATGGGCAAGAAGCAACGTTCGTGAAAACCTAATGATGGCAAAATATGTTTTTACAGATTTTAGAAAAGGATCAAAATTTGGCGCGAGAATGCTATTCTTAAACCAGTTTTTTAAAATTGCAATGACGTATCCTTTTATATTATTTATGTTTTACTTTATTGCGGTTCACCCAGTATTATTTTTAAGTTCAACATTGGTAGCCATTTTAATGTTTTCAACATTTTCTATGGTATTTTATGCAAAAAGATACACGCTTTCAGAATCATTCTGGGCATATTCATATAGTGTTTTTTACACTTTCAGTTTATTCTGGATCGGGCCTTATGCTATTGCAACAGCAAACAAAAAAGGCTGGTTGACAAGAGGCTTATAAAACAAGTACACTTTCATTCTATTATAAAACTCCACCCAAGAGAATTACCCGTTGTGAGCATTCGCAGCGGGTTTTTTGATTTAAAAAAAAGATAACCATTACAACCCACGTTCCGCTAGGAACATTTCATCGGTAGAATTAAAATGTGGATTGTGGTTACACGTTCCATAGGAACGTTTGATCGGTAAAAAAAGGTAACCAGTGAACCACATTCAGCTAGGAACGTCTAGTTGGTAAAAAAATGCATGACAATCAAACGTTCCTACGGAACGTAAAACAATGATGTCAATCTAATTCTAGCGATGAAATGTTCCTACGGAACAAATAATGAAACGTGAAATTGTGTCGAATTTTATATGTTTTTATTTGAATCCAAAGCAGCAATAATCTGCTTTTTCATATTAGTATTAATATAATCTAAAGCCTCAGCATACGAAATGGCATAACGTCTTTCGATGTTTTGAAAATGTTTTGGAAAACTGCTTAAAATTTTATCATAATAAACATTCAGCTGTTTTTCTAAAGGCATTTCATATTTCAGACGAAGCTGAAACCTTCTCAATAAAGCACTGTCAATTATCTCATAATGATTGGTAGCGCAAATCAATAAACTATCAGAAGGGAAATAATCAAAAAGCTGAATAATGGTATTGACCAAACGCCTCATTTCGCCTACGTCTTTATCATCGCTGTCTCGGCTTTTTCCGATCTGGTCAAATTCATCTAAAAATAAAACCGCTCTTTCTCTAATGGCTTTATCAAAAATGGCTTTTAAATTCTTAGAAGTCTCACCAATTCTAGAATCAACAACAGTGCTGAGGTTTACAATAATAATGTTTTTTCCTAACGTATTGGCAATTGCTTTTGCCGTTGTCGTTTTACCACAGCCAGAACTTCCGTGCAATAAAATTTTATTATCGACTTTAAGATTGTACTTTTTTAATTCCTCAATATATTGATGCTCTTTGATAATCTGAAGCAAAGCAGCTTTATTCTCATCACTAAAAAACAAATCGTCTAAAGCAATTTTTTCAGTATCAATTACAGTAAGATCATTCAGGTTCATCTGCTCATTTATTTGCTTCAAAATTAAGTTTTATTCTGCAATGTTTTCGTTCCAGATTTCTTTTCCTAAAAAGCGGTTTCCGAATATCGAAGTGCCAATTCGAACCATATTCGAACCTTCCGCGATAGCAAGTTCCAAATCCTGAGACATTCCCATCGAGAGTTTTAGATTTTGCAAATCGTCAATTCCTTCCGAATAAATTTCATCGCGAATAGTTCTTAAAAGCCGGAGTGACGGAATCATTTTTTCTTTTTCAACATCAAGCAAACCAATAGTCATGAGACCTTTTATATTTAATGTATCGTAAGTTTTTATTTTTTTAATGAAAGACAAAACTTCTTCTGGAGCTAGACCAAATTTGCTTTCTTCGTAAGAGGTATTGACTTGCACAAAAACATCTAATTTTCTGTTTTGGTTTTGAAGTTGTTTGTGCAATTCATCAGCCAGATTTATTCGATCTAGAGATTGAATGCAAGTCACGTATTTAAGAACATCTTTTATTTTATTGGTTTGAAGATGTCCAATAAAATGACGTTCAACTGGAAGATTTTTCAAAACATAATTTTTATCGCGCAATTCCTGCATTTTGTTTTCCCCCATTAAAGTTTCTCCAGCTTCAATTGCAATACGTATTTTTTCTGCTGGAACCGTTTTAGTTGCCAATAAAAGCTGAACATCAGCAGGGTTTCTGCCGGCAATTTTGCAGGCATTTTCGATACGCTGGTGCACTTTAATTAAATTAAAAATAATTTCGTTTTCCATATTGCAAAACTATGCCAAAACAGCAAAGTTCTGATGGACCAGTATATTTCAAAAAATGAAAAAACTGGATGATTTTCAACTTTTAAATGGAACGTAAATTTGCATCATAAAACTTAGTCCCTTAGCGACTTAGTAGCTTATAACCTTAAAAATAAAAAGATGAAAATAGCAGTTTGGGATACTTATGTAACCCGCAAAGACGGAAAAATTATGCACTTTGATATTTTGGTAGATGAAAATGTTAATGATGCAGAACAGGTATATGAATACGGTAAAAAATATCTAAAAAGTGTAGCGCAAGAAGGACAGACTTTATCTTCTAAAGAATGCCGTTTCTGTCACATTGATAAAGCGCCGATTGAAGTTGAAAATCAGATTCGGGCAAATGGGTTTTCTATTATTGAAATGGAGAATTGCAATTAAATTAATTTGCAAGACTGATAACTAGAAAGGCTTCGACTCCGCTCAGCCAGACAATCTTCATGTCACCCTGAGCGAAGTCGAAGGGCTTTTTATAGCAATTTTGAAAGTACGCTTATTCCTTCCTCCATTTGTTTTTCTGAGAGTGAAGCATATCCTAGACGAAAACCTTTGATAGTCTCATCAAAACTAAATCGGTTTGGGCTCATAATCTGAATGCCTTGCGATTTTAGCTTTTCAAAAACTTCAAGAACATCAATTTCTTCTTTTGGAACAATCCAAAATGCAAGCCCGCCTTCAGGTTTTGTAAAGGTGATTTTATCTTTCAGATATTGATTTAGCAGACTTTCAAAATAATCTCTTTTGTTTTTGTAAACCAAATTGGCTTTTTTGAGATGACGCTTTATTTTCCCTTCATTGATGAGGTTCAAAATCGCCTCTTCCATAATATTATCGCCCTGAACATCTATTATTTTTCTATGGTTTCCGATTTTCTGAATGTTTTCATGAGAACTCGCCAGATATCCAATACGAAGCGCAGGAGCAACAATTTTGCTGAAAGTGCCAATGTAAATATAGTTTTTCAAAACCGAATAACTGGAAATCGGAAGTATTGGACGCTGTCCAAAATGAAATTCATTATCGTAATCGTCTTCAATAATTGTAAAATTATATTGATTAGAAAGTTCAATCAGTTTTAATCTCTTTTTTAAAGAAAGCGTTACCGTGGTCGGAAATTGATGATGAGGTGTAACATAAATTGCTTTTATGCCTGAATGTTTTTCAAGATATTTTTCGACTTGATCGATATCCAATCCGTCCGAGTTTACATTTACGGGAAGTAATGTTGCGCCTGCATTTTCAAAAGCTTCCCAAGCAGGTTTGTACCCCGGATTTTCGACCAAAACAAAATCGCCTGATTTTAAAATGCAATGCGAGGCAAGATACATCGCCATCTGGCTTCCGCGCGTAATGCAGATTTGATCGTAAGAAATACTCATACCACGTTTAAAATTCAGCATTTGAGCAATCGATTTTCTAAACTCCAAATTTCCCAATTCGCTGCTGTAACCCATAATTTGCCAGCGCGATTTTCGGCTAAACAATTCGCGATACGCTCTTGCCAGATCATTCATTGGTGCAAGCCGGCTATCGGGAAGTCCGTCATCAAAAACTAAAAAACTTTTGGATTCCTCTATTTTAATTTTTTGGTCTTTTTTGTTTTCTGCATCATGATTGATTTGCGGAAGTGACTGCGTTACAAAAGTTCCCTTTCGGTCGATTGTCACGAGCCAGCCTTCGGCAATTAAAACATCTAAAGCTTCTACAACTGTGTTTCGGTTTACTTTCAATAATTCGGCGAGTTGTCTGCTTCCTGGTAATGCATTACCACTTACCAATTTTCCAGTTTTTATGGCATCTATTACAGCATCGGCAATTTGCAGGTAAATGGCTTTGTCTGATTTTTTATCAAGCTGAATTTCTAGTGGCCACGGTCGAAGCATCTGGACTGTTTTTGTTGGGTAAATAAATATATTTTGCTAGTCCAAAAATACAATAATTATCATTAGAGTTTTTTTAATAGTAAAGTGGCGAAAAAAATGAGCCTCAAATTCAGTACATTAAATAGCTTTTGTTATTTTTAAAAATGAAAATTTAAAACTGTAACAATGAACGATCTGCTTCGGAAATTTTTAGGACAATTCAATAGGTTTAAGCCTTCAGATATTGATCTAATTATTGAAAACACAACAATCGAATTTTTTAAAAAAGGCGATTTTGTAGTTACAGAAGGCCAGATTAGCGATAAATGTTATTTGGTTTTAAAAGGCTGTTTAAGACAATTCAAAATGATTGATGGAGTCGAAAAGACCTCGGGCTTTTTTATAGAAGAAATGCCTTTAGTGATCTATTCCAGCTACTTAGACGGAAAACCTTCTGAATTTAACATCCAATGTCTTGAAGACACCATTTTAGTGAGTGGCACTCGAGAAAAAGAATTAGAAATGCAGTTAAAAAGCCCAATATTGGAGCATATAACTTCGTTGATCATGGTTTCAGATTATAGAAAAGCAGAACGGTATATTGCTTTGCTAAACAATTACAATCCAGAAGAACGTTATCTGATATTCATGAAATCGAATCCTAATTTTTTAAATCGAATACCGCTCGTTCATATTGCCAGTTACTTAAGTATTACGCCCGAATCATTGAGCAGAATTAGAAAAAGGATAGTTCAGAAATGAGTTTGTTTTTATAGCTAAAACTTATTACAAGTAGCTATCGCGAATCTGTTTACCCGAGTTCGTTTTTAGATTTAAAATAAAATCCAGTGCAAATAATTCCGATTACAATTTCGGATATCGCCGCATTTAGAATTGTTGGACTTGGAACTCCATCAACAATTGTAGCATATAAGCGAGAAAATCCGTAAGCGAAATACAGTAAAATTGCTGTTTGCAGAGAAATTTTTGTAAATGAAGATTTGAATGCTCCCGTAACAATTACAATTCCAAATGCAATCAGCGTTCCGCCCGAAGAACGGATTTCGCTCAACAGACTAAAATCATTTTCGTTAAGATAAATACCTGCCGAAGCTTCAAAAGTTATCGGAAAAAATAAAAGCGCGATCCCAATCGAAAAACCAATAAGTCCGACAATAAAAAGTAAAATTTTAAGATAGATTGATGATTTCATAAAATGTATTTTGAGTTTTAGGTTAATAATTCTCAAAAGTAATGGCTATGAAAAAGTTAAGACCTTGACTTAAGATAAGAAAATAAGAAGAGCAATTTTTTATTTAAGAAATTTTGAGTTAAAAAAAGGAAGCCTGAAAAACTCAATTTTAGATTTAAAGAAATTGGCTACGTCATTTTTTTGAAATTTAATAAAAATACAATTTTAACGTAAAAAGAAGTTGTTTTGGAGATTTTAGAAAATTCATTTTATTTTAATTGTGAATTTTATTTATGTTTAAAAAACAAGCTGATTTTGTTGGTGAAATTAGAATTTCTTTAAACTAAATCTGCTGTTAAAATTAAGATTTATCAGAAACGCAATTCTCTGAGACTAAGAACAAATTAGGATTATTAACGGAATTTATTAAGTTTGTTGCGAATTATTCAATCTCCATAAACTTCCATCATTGCCAAATTCTATCTTAAATCAGGATCAGATTTTAATCGATCGTCTTCGCGACGGCGATGAATCGGCATTGACAGAATTGTACAATACATTTTGGCTGGCACTTTTTATGTCGGCTTATAATGTCATTAAAGACAAAGAATTGTGTGAAGATATTATTCAGGATATTTTTATGAATATCTGGCACAATCGTGAAAAAATCGAAATTCATATTTCGCTAAAAGGATATATGTACGCCTGCGCGAGATATCAGGTTTTTAATCATCTGAGAAAAAATAAAGACAAAGTTCATGTAGAACTTTTTGATGATTTAGAAAAACGTTTCTTGTCTACAACTCCAGAAACACAGTTAATGCACGACGAACTGGTGCAACAGTTGAATTTAATCATTGCAGGACTTCCTGAAAAATGTCAAGCTGTATATAAACTAAGTCGTGAAGAACAGTTGAGTCATAAAGAAATTGCCGAACGGCTTAATATTTCTACAAAAACAGTCGAAAACCACATTACCAAAGCATTGCACACCATTCGTTCTTCGATGGGCGAAAGCATGAGTATGGCGATGATTTTGTGGCTCTCAAAAAATATCTTTTAGCGGAATTAAAAATGCAGTGATTTGGGTTGATGGTGTGTGGTTTTTCTTCTTTTTTAATTCTTTTTCAAAAAAAATCAAAAAAAAGCAATTTGGACTAGGGGGTATATTCCTTTTTGGTTACTTATCTCATATACTCCCGAAATAATACAATAAAAAATGAAAAAAGAGGATTTCTTACTGTTATTAAATAGATATCTTTCCGGTGATACCAATCTCGAGGAGAATAATAAATTATTGAATTATTACGAAAGTTTCCAAACCGATAAGGATTGGGACGAAACTTTGGGCTCTAAGGAAGAACTTGAACTTAAAATGAGAACACGTCTTCAAAACGCCATTCAATCTGAAGATTCTAAAATCATATCAATTCAGCCATTTTATACCAAAACATCTTTCAAATTGATTGCCATGGCGGCATCATTATTATTGCTGATTTCAATTTCATTAATAATAAATAAAACAAATCCGCTTAAGATTGAAACGCCACAAGTGGCGCACAAAGAAATTTTAATTGGAAGCGATAAAGCCACTCTGACTCTTGAAGACGGTTCTGTTATCGAATTAGAAAAAGGAAAATCATACAGCAAAGGAAATGCTTCTAGCAATGGAGAAAAATTAATTTACAATTCAAACGGAAAATCTGCCGCAATTGCCAATAACCTTTTAACGATTCCAAGAGGCGGGCAATTTTTTGTGCAGCTGGCAGACAGTACTAAAGTCTGGCTGAATTCTGAATCGCAATTAAAATACCCAGTTGCTTTTGTTGACGGCCAGACCAGACAAGTTGAATTGGTTTATGGAGAAGCATATTTTGAAGTTTCGCCAAGTACCAAACATAAGGGTTCAAGATTTAAAGTTAAAACTCAAGAACAGAATGTTGAGGTTATCGGAACAGAATTTAATATTAAGGCTTATAGAGATGAACCTGCAATTTATACCACCTTGGTACAAGGAGTTGTTGCTGTAAGCAATGCCGCCAAAAAGCAAATTCTGACTCCAAGCCAACAATCTAAAATAACAGAATACAATGGAAATATAAGTGTTTCTGAAGTCGATGTCTACAATGAGATTTCTTGGAGAAAAGGATTGTTTGTATTCAAAGGAATGCCTTTAAAAGATATTGCGAGAGTATTGTCAAGATGGTACGATGTTGATATTGTATTTGCAGATCCAGCGCTTGGCAATGTCAAGTTTAATGGTGTTTTAAATAAGAATCAGAAATTAGAAGACATATTAACCACGATCAAGAATATCAATTTTATTAATGCCTATGAAAAGAAAGACAATAAAATTATAATCAAATAAAAAAGAAAAAGGGATTAAAGTTTAGACCTCTCACCGTACTGCGCTTTATCCCTTTCTGTGTATCAACCAGTAAGTCAGTTTTATTAACCAACCACCAATTAACATGTAAATTTATGAAATTTAAATTAACCAGTGCCTATTTCTATTTTAGAAAGCGGCTAATTATTAACATTATGAGAACTTTTATCTTCTTGTTTTGTACTACAATTTTTGGTTTTTCTCCCGTAAATCTATTTTCACAAAACACGAAAGTTGTAATTACAGCTGATAAAACAGTATCTGTTGACGAAGTTTTTGACATTATTAAAAAACAGACCAACTATACTTTTATTTATCAGGAAGATTTATTTAAAAAATTACCTAAAGTACATTTAAAAAAGGGAAAAATTAAAGTGAATGATTTATTGGAAGCCAGTTTTTCCAATAAGGATTTTGATTTTAGTTTTTCTGCTGGAAATACGATTATTGTAAAAGAGAAAAAAGCAGCCGAAAAAGTTGTAGCTCCAGAATCCAAATTTATTGAAATTAAAGGAACTGTTACCAATGATAAGGGAGAGCCTATTCCAGGAGTAAATATCAAAGTAAAAGGCACGGGTGTTGCTACCCAAACCGATTTTGATGGTAAATATACCATTACAGCTCCAGATGATGGACAAATTCTCTTTACCTATATCGGACATCGTGCGCAAGTTATTGAGGTTAATAACAGAAAAATAATTAATGTAAAACTTCAGGAAGAACGAAAAGAGCTTGAAGGAGTTGTTGTAAATACAGGGGTTACTGTTCGTAAAAAAGAATTGATAACTGGTGCTGTAACTATTTTTAAAGGTGAGGAATTAAGACAGGTGTCTACGCAAAATGCGGTTCAGGCTTTAAAATCATTAGATCCGTCTTTTATTGTTGTAAATAATAATATTGCGGGTTCAAACCCAAATATCTTGCCAACGATAGAGGTGAGAGGGCAGACGAGTTTAACGGCAAATCAGGTTGATAGTCAGTTTAGAGACGATCCGAATCAGCCTCTATTTATTTTGGACGGATTTCCAACCACATTACAGCAGGTTGTCGATTTAGATATTAATAGAATTGCGAGCATCACTTTATTAAAAGATGCGGCTTCGACTGCATTGTACGGTTCTCGTTCTGCAAATGGTGTTGTGGTTATTGAAACAAACAAACCAATACCTGGAAAATTGCAGTTTAATTATGTGTATAATTCATCTTACGAATTAGCAGATTTAAGTGTTTATCATTTAATGAATGCCGAGCAAAAACTGGAGTTTGAAAGACTTTCTGGAGCATTTATTGTTAAGGATGGAACTACTGAAACAACGCCATTAACTTGGGATAAAGAATATAACAGACGTCTTGCAGCAGTGCGTAGTGGTGTAAATACATATTGGTTAAACGAGCCAATTCAGATGGGGATTACTTCTGGCCACAGTTTGAATTTTGGCGGAGGTTCTGATGAATTTAGATTTAATATTGCTGGAAATTACAAAACGCTTACTGGAACAATGAAAGGTTCTGAGCATGATACTTGGGGCTACAACACGACTTTAACTTACAGAAAAAACAAATTAAGTCTTAACAACCAGTTTTTTGTATCTGGAGGAACGAATCAGGAATCTCCATATGGTTCATTTGAAATTTGGGCAAAAGCAAGTCCATATTATCCAAAATATAACGAGAACGGAATCATAACACGTTATATGGACGGAAGTTCATTGCCTTTAACGAGTTTGCAAACTATTGTAAACCATCCTGCAAATCCGCTTTACAATGTATTTTTAGGAAGTTTTGATAAAGGAAAAAATTTTGATTTTACCAATAACTTTGCGATCAATTACGATATAACCCCGCATATTAAAGCAACTGGAGCTTTGTCTGTTTCGAGATTAGATAGCCACAATACGGTTTTTGTTTCTCCAGACGATACACGCTTTGTAAATAATATTTCAACAGAAAAAGGATCGTACAGCAGTTACGAAGCTATTACAGATAAGTGGAATGCAAATCTTGGCGCAACTTATTCTAATGTTTTTAAAAGTGTCCACTCTTTCAACTATACCATACGAGCTCAGGCTTTAGAAACAAAAAACAACTCGTACACAACAACTTTAAGAGGGTTTCCTCTTGGCGTTGGCGGAAATCCTGCGTTTGCTTTTGGATATGAACCAAATGGAAAACCAATTGTTTTTACCGAATTGATAAGAAGCGTCGATTTAACCAATCAGATTAACTACGCTTATGACCGCAGATTTTTATTCGATTTTACTCAGACCATTTCTGGAGCAACAAACTTCGGAACAAACAAAAAATACTCGCCCTATTGGGGGATTGGTTTTGGATGGAATTTGAACAATGAGTTTAAAATGAACCAAGATATTGTCAATATTTTTAAAATACGCGCCAATATTGGTCAGACCGGAAACCAGAATTTGGTTGGTTTTGCTTCTTATGATGTATATGCTTATAATGCAAATACAAACGTTTTTGGGGCAGGATTGGGGGTTTCTCAAATTGCAAACCCAAATTTAGAGGCGCAAAGAACCAAAGATTTGTCTTTAGGATTGGATCTGGCTATGTTTAGAAACAGATTAACGATGACTTTGGGTGCGTACAAACGTAAAACGTCTCCTCAGATTGTAGCTATTGATCTTGCCGCTTCAACAGGACTTAATGGTTATCCCTTAAATGTGGGATATTTAACTACACAAGGCTTGGAGTTAAAAATGAACTACAATTTCATCTACGATTTAAGCCGAAATTTTGTTTGGGGAATTGGATTAATGGGAACTACTGGAGACAATGAATTAGGAGGTTTTGGTAATGCATTATCTTCTCTAAACTCTGAAGCGCAAAAAACAACCAGTTTAACGAGATATTATGATGGAGCAAGCAGCAATGATCTTTGGGCTGTGCCTTCATTAGGAATTGATCCTGCAACAGGTAGAGAAGTTTTCTTAAAGAAAAATGGCCAGACTACTTTTGATTTAGATAAAAAAGATGAAGTTGTAATGGGAAATTCTAGAGAAACGGCTACAGGAGTGGTTTCTACAAACTTAAATTACAAAGGATTTAGTTTCGGATTGTTTGTACGTTACAGCTTTGGGGCAGAAAGATTTAACTCTGCCTTGTACAACAAAGTAGAAAATATATCAAGAGACAATATTTTTGATAATCAAGATGTGCGAGCTTTCACAGACCGTTGGACAACTCTGGGTCAAATGGCACAATTTAAAGCAATTGGCTTAACCAATAATACGCCAATTTCATCACGTTTTATACAAAAAGACGATTATATCTCTGGAGAATCTATTCGTTTAGGCTACCGTGTTACAGATAGAGCTTGGTTAAAAAGAGCGGGTCTGACCGCATTAGGATTTAATGCTTTGGCAAACGAATTCTTCAGAGTTTCAACAATTAAAGCAGAACGTGGTATTGATTATCCTTTCTCAAGAATATATTCTTTGAGTCTTAATTTATCATTTTAATAAAGAGATTATGAACAAGTATTTATATAAAATTACCTTCCTTTTGCTTACATCTTTTACTGTGGTAAGCTGCAGTGATTTTTTGGATGTTGCACCACAAGATAAAATTTTAGAAGATCAGGCTTACAGCTCGGAAGCAGGTGTGCAGAATGTACATAACGGACTTTATCTTCAGCTTGCGACAAACAATCTTTACGGCAGACAGCTAACTATGGATGCAGTGGAGATTTTAGGGCAGCAGTATAATATGTCTGGATCACATGTTAAAAACAAAATATCGACGTATTCGTATGAAGAATCGCTTTCTAAAAATACTTTTGCTGGAATTTGGCAAAGTGCATTTACAACCGTTTTGTCTGCAAATAAATTTTTAGAGAGTATTGAGGAACACCCTGAAGTTATTTCAGCCGAAAAAGCAGCTATTTTAAAAGGAGAAGCAATCGCCATTCGTGCAATGATACATTTTGACATGTTAAGAATGTACGGGCCAATTTACAAAGTAGCGCCAGCAGATCCATCAATACCTTATTATGATGCTGCCGTAACTGTAAATAAACCGCTTTTGCCAGCTCAAGATGTTATTGCCAAAATCATAGCCGATTTAGATGCTGCAATTGTACTTTTAGCAAAAGATCCCATATTGACTACAGGAAGATATATTGGTTCTACTGAATTTGATTCTAATCCGTATTATTCTGTAAATCGCGGACAAAGAATGAATATTTTAGCTGTAAAATGTTTAAAAGCCAGAGTTCTTCTATACGCTGGAGATAAAACGGGAGCTTATGCTGTGGCAACAGAAGTTATCAATTTTGTAAAAGGACAACCTGTTATTACTTGGACTCCATTCTTAGAAGCTACTAATACTTCTAATCCAGATCGTATTTTTTCTTCAGAAAACTTCTTTGCTCTTAGCGATCAGACTTTGTATATCGAGCAAAAAGCACTTTTTGATTCAAGTTTAGATGATTTTAATATTTATGCTCCAATGTTAAGTAGAATAAATGCTGTTTTTGAATCTAATGATAACGATTATAGAAGTTTGCCAAGCTGGAAAATTCCAATTTCGGGAGGAAAAACCCAGAAGACATTTTTTAAATATGAAGATGTAACAGACAAAACGAAACTTTTCCGTTTTCAGATTCCGATGTTTAAACTTTCAGAACTGTATCTTATTGCAGCAGAAACAGCGCCAGTTCCAGCAGATGGTATTGCTTTTTTAAACACGCTTCGATTTAATAGAGGTTTGACCAATTTAGCAGCTACTGCAGTTTTAGCTACAGAAATTACAAAAGAGTATAGAAAAGAATTTATTGGCGAAGGACAATTGTTCTTCTACTACAAAAGAATCAATTCTACTGCAATTCCAAATGGTAGTGCATCTTCAGGAAATGTTACCATGAATGCAGTTAAATATGTGGTGCCATTGCCAGAAAGTGAAGTTAATTTTCAAAACTAAAAAAAGTAATCATGAAAAAAATATTGATTTTAGGTATCACTTTTCTATCGCTGTTAGGATTGACATCATGTGATAAAGAAGAAATTGAAGTTTATTCAGATACAGATAACATTTATTTCTCGCGTGCTATATTTCCAGAATATAAAAACGGACCGCTTATAGACAGTACAGGCTTTAGTTTTGGTTTGGATAAAGCAGCCGTTGTAGAAAGAATTTATCCTCTTGAGATACGTGTGCAAGGAAAAGTAAGCGATGTAGATCGTGCTGTTAAACTTACAGTTGACCCAACAAGTACAGCCGTTTTAGGCACTCATTTTATATTGCCAGAAAATATTGTAATGCATGCAGGGAAAGAATTAGACACTGTTTTTATCAGAGTGCTTAGAACCCCTGATATGAAAGATAAAGATTTGACAATGGTATTAAATCTGGAAGAAAATGAATTTTTTACCACCAACATGCAATCAAAGGTAACGAATGTTCTTACTGGTAAAACTAGAAGCTATATTCGTTTTAAATTGTCATTTAATGACAAATTATCAACACCAATTGGATGGCAACAAGGCATGTTTGGTGTGTTTACCGCTAAAAAATTCTTTTTAATGTGTGAGCTTATGAAGTTGGAACCAGAAATGTTTAATCAGACTCCAGGTTCCACAGGACTTTCAATTCCTGAAGTGCAATATTATGCAAGCTTTATGAGACGTTATCTCGCAGATCAGAAAGCCAACGGCAATACTATTTATGAGGAAGACGGAAAAGAAATGCTATTTCCATAAAAACCATTCTTTAATTTAAAATATAAAGCGATGTTTAAAAATATAAAAATACAAGCAGCTGTAATAGCACTTCTCTTTTTAGCTTACGGTTGTGTAAGTGATGAGGGAAATTACGATTACGAAAAGATAAATGAGCTTGAAGTAACTGGAATACAAAATGAATACACTGTTTACACTGGAGACTATTTTAAGATTGCACCACAAATAAATCCGACTTTAGATGACGGCTCAGATTCTGATCGTTATGAATATAAGTGGGTCGTAGTAAATCCATTAAAATTGGCCATTGAAGCTAGAACTACTATTGCTACAACAAAAAATCTTGACGGTATTTTAAAATTACCGCCAGCAAAATACGATCTATATTATTTCGTGAAGGATAAAGTAACAGGGGTAAACTGGCAACAGCCTATTATTACATTAAATGTGGTCTCTTCTATTTATGAAGGCTGGCTGGTTGTTGGAGATGTAGATGGAAAAGCTCGCTTGGATATGGTTTCGATAATTCCAGGTGTTGCACAGCCGCGAATTATCAATGATGTTTTAGATGCGGCTGGGTCTGCACTGAGATTAAGCGGAAAAGCTGTAGATGTAGATTGTTTTAGTACTCCTTTACCAGGAACTGTTATTTATGGAGTTTATGTTACGGCTTCAGAATCAGGAACGGCAAGATTGGAACCAGATTCTTTTGAATGGAATCAGACCATGAATTTAGCTTATGAAACAGTTGGTGGAGCTTTTCCAACAAACTTTGGAATAGATTTTATGAAGTCTCCTTCTTCAGGTGAGAATTTCATTTATAAAGATGGTAATATCTATTATTTTAATAGAACACAGCAAATTAGATACGGATTACCACAAAATAAAGTAGATCTCGAAACTAAGAATTTCTATGCAGCGCCTTTTATTGCTGAATACGGCTCAACAGGAACTCCAGTATTTTTTGATGTTGAGAAACATCGTTTTCTACGCTTTAGTTATTCAAAAGGAACTTGTTCTGCGATGCCTCCAGTTACGGCTTCAGCAACAGCATTAGATTGGAACAATACAAACTGTGATCTGGTCTACATGACTGCTTCAAATTTCAATTTGAATGAAAGTTTTGCAGTATTAAAAAACCTTTCAACAGGCAAATTCTATTTGCTTCGTTTTAATAGTACTGCTGTACAAACTTATTATAAAGAAATGTTGAATGCTCCAGATTTAGACAAAGCAACAAAATTTGCCGTAAGCCCAGATGCTGGATATTTGTTTTATACGGTTGGCAACAAAGTTTATGAATATGATAGCGGAACACAATCTGCAAAATTAATGTTAGATAAAGGCAGTGAAGAAATTACCTATCTAGGTTTTAGCAAAAGAGGAAAGAAAGAAATTACCAGTAAATTGATTTTAGGAACTTACAATACAACAGGAAAGTTAGAATTGTATACAGTTCCTCCTGTAAACGGAAATTTAATTCTAGAAAACAGTTATTCTGGTCTATGCAAAATTGTTGACGTTTCTTACCGAGTTAGATAATTAAAACTTAAAAACTAAATGCCGAATGAAGAATAAATCCCATTCTTCATTTGGTTTCTAAAAACCACATTTTATGAAACGATTTATTAGAATCGCAAGTGCAGTTTTGCTGCTTGCCTGTCCATCTATTGCCTTAAAAGCACAAGCGCAATCCGCCCAAGAAAGTTGGGAACAAGCTAAAAAACAAGCGCAAACAGAGAAAAAATTAATTTTTGTCGATTTGTATTTTACAGGCTGTATGCCATGCGCGCAAATGGACAAAGAAGTGTTTCCTGATCCAAAAGTAACAGCACTTTTAAACGCTGATTTTGTCATTTTCAAATCAGATATTTTGAAAGAAGAAATCGGTAAAAAGCTATGCATGAAATATGGCGTTACTGGATTTCCAACTTTTTTATTGATGAATGCCGACGGAAAAATAATTGACATTGCAGGCGGTTTTCATAACGTAGAGCAATTTACAGCTTTACTTCAAAACGCAAAAGAAGCGGCTAAAAAAGGGATTTTCAAAAAGTATAGTCCTGAAATCAATGAAAATGATTATCCTGATTTTTACAAACAAGCGTATTTAAACGGAAAAAGAAATGTTCCTTTTGAGGTTATCGATACATATTTAAAATCTAAAGATCCTTCTGATGAAATTTCTTTTGTAATTGTTACTGGATTGCGAGTTGGAAAACAATATGATGATGCATTTCTTTTCAATAGTAAAAAACTGGCGAAAGATTACGGAACATGGAATGTGACAACACACGTATTTTCCATTTTACAGCGCAAGAAAAAAGAATTCGAAAAAAAGAACGATTTAAAAGGATTTACAGAATTAGTAAATGAATCTAAAGAACTCTATACGCCAGAAGAATTCACAAAATATTCGGGCATTTTATTAAAAGATTTTGGAATAGAAAAAGTGGTAGTTAATCCGTCGGCTTCACACAAGTAATCGAAATGAAAAAGATAGTATTCTTTGTAATATTGATTTTTAGCTGTACGGTTTATGCTCAAAACAGCATTCAGAAATCTATTAAAACTTTCGAAAAAGCTTTTCAGAACAAAAGTTATGCTGAAATGAAAGATCTTCTGGCGCCGCAATTTACTGTTGGCGTTGGAGATTCTTCTTCAAACGAATTTTATTTGAACGGAATTTTCAAAGCATTTCCGGCTTTAGATTCAATTCAAGTTGGAAAATCCGTGGCGATTAAAAACGAAACTTTTGTCTTGGTAGATTTTTGTTTTAAAGGAAAAGAAAAAAAGCCGTCTCAAATTGTTTTCAATTCAGAAAATAAAATGCTGTACGTGACTTTTTTCGATTCCTTATACAAAGTTGACAGACATGCGCAAGTAAAACAAGTAGCAAGTATTCCATTTGAAATTATCGAAAACGGAATCGCCATTAAAATAAAACTAAACAAAGCCGATCGTGAGTTTTTAATGCTTTTTGACACAGGTGCAGACGGAATGGCGCTCAATCCAGACAGCGCCTACAAAGCAGGCGTTGTTGTTACCAAAAGTAAATCGGCATCTGTAGTTGGCGGAAGTCAGCAAGTGCAGTATTCTGCGGATAATACTATTTATATTGGCGATCAAGTTCTAAAGAATCAAGGTTTGGTTATTTTTCCGAAACATGGAGTTTATGACGGATTGTTTGGTGCAAACTTGTTGAGAAATTTTATCACGTCGGTCAACTTTGACACGATGACGATTGACTTGTATAATTTCGGAAATTTTAAGTATTGGGGAAAAGCAAAGCCATTGGTTTTTGATTATAAATCGGGACTTCCGGTAGTAAAAATGAATCTGACTTTTGAAGATAAAAAAACAGTCGAAGGCAGTTTCACTTTTGATACTGGGGCAGGTTACGATCTTATAGCTTACGGACCTTTCAATCATAAAAACAATCTCGAAGCAAGTCTAAAAACCGAATACAACTCTGTTAATTTCAGTTTAGGAAAACAAACCAAAATTGTCGGTGGTGCCATTCCAAATGTTGCGATCAACGGAAACAATTTTCCGAACGTAACAATTGCCTTGCAGGAATATGACGAAGCCAATAAAAGTTGGGCCTTCGCTGATGGGTCACTCGGAATTGATTTAATAAAACGTTTCAATTTTACCATTGATCTTTTGCATAAAACGGTGTATTTGGAACCGAATAAGAATTTCAAAAAAACGTCTTCTTTCTATTTAAGTGGACTTGATTTAGATTTTGATGAAAACCAAAATCTTCTGGTAAAGAGAATTATAGATCAGGAAAATGAGGATTTGAAAAAAGTCAAAATTGGTGCAAAAGTCACACAGATTAATGATTTTGAGGCAAAAGATTTATTGAAGCCTGAAAATCTGAAACAATTAAAAGAAACAAAAGAAAGCAAAGACTTCATTATTGAACAAGGCGATCAGTCTATGCGAATTTCAATTTAAGCTATCAACCAAAAAAACACAAAAATATGAAAAAACACATTTTCTATTTCATTTTAACCTTCATTACGGTTCAAATGAGCTTTGCTGCCAATCTTTCAGAATACGCAGTAATCAGAGGAACAATTGCGATTCCAGATTTCAAAGCAAAAGAGGTAACACTTTACAATGTCGAAGAAGGAAAGCCAGTCGTTGCTGCTACCGCAAAAGTCAATTCACTGGGGGAATTTGGCTTTATGACACCAGTTTCAGCTGCTGGCTTTTATTATGTTGACTATGGACAATTTAAAAGCAGAAACCAATTAATTCGTTTGTATTTAGAACCAAAATTAGATATTAATCTTTTGGTTAATAAAACGAATTATGTTTTAAGCGGAAAGAATATCGGACAAAATGCTTTGGTGCAAAAAGCAAACGAAATCTATAACGAATTTGCTCCATTTGCCCGTTTGGGTGAAAATGTATCGTATGTAGAATTTTATCCATTCATTGATAAGGGCATTGCCAAAGCAGACGAATTTTCAAAATCCATTAAAACCAAAGATACTAATTTCAATAAACTATTAAAATTGGCCGTTGCAACAGATGTTGAAGAACTGACGTATACTTTTTTCAGAATGCCAAGATCTGTGTTTCCAGACAAAGACGATCGTCCGGCAGTGATTAAAACTTGGATGACAGACAAGAAATTTACAGATCCAGATTTGTTAAAATTAGCGAATGGAGTTTCTTTGATGACCAATTATTTTTTCTATGTAAGCATTAATGGCAGTGAAAAACCAAAACGTTTAGATTTAACAGAATCAATTACTCATATTACAGATCCAGCTTTAAAAGATGCATATCTTCGTGAAGAAGTGGCAACTTCAAGAATGAAAATTGAAGAATACGAAAAAATTGCACCAAGCATTAAACCTTTTATGGTTTCTGACGCGAGTAAAGCATTTTTGCTAGAATATGAAAAAGTATTGCATAAAAATGTGGGGCAAAAAGGATTGGATTTTACTTATAAAGACATCAACGATAAACCAGTTTCGTTTTCAGATTTTAAAGGTAAATTTGTGTACATAGATTTGTGGGCAACTTGGTGCGGACCATGTAAAGCAGAGATTCCTCACATGAAAAAAATCGAGGAAGATTATCACGGAAAAAATATCGTTTTTGTAAGTCTTTCATTGGATAAACCAAAAGACGCACAAAAATGGAAAGATTTTGTTACTAAAGAACAATTAAAAGGGATTCAATTAATGGCCGATAAAGATTTTGGTTCTGATGTGGCAAAAAATTATGACGTAAATGCGATTCCAAGATTTTTATTGTTTGACACAAAAGGAAATATTATCAATGCCGATGCGCTTCGTCCGTCAAATCCAGAGTTGAGAGTGCAACTGGATAAATTATTGAAAGGTTAATTAATAGCTTTATGAAATACAGCAAAAAAATATCAGTTTTACTTCTTTTTATCGGAAGTTTAACTTTCGCGCAAGCGCAAAACTTTAAAGCAACAGATCCAATTGCGGTCAACCAGAAAATAAAAAAAGGCGTGCTGCCAAACGGAATGACGTATTATATTTATCCGACAGATGTTAATAAAAATACGGCAAGTTACTATATCATTCAGAATGTAGGTTCGATTTTGGAAAACGATCAGCAGAAAGGTCTGGCGCATTTCTTGGAACACATGGCGTTTAATGGAACGAAACATTTTGAAGGAAAAGGAATCTTGAATACGCTTCAAAAACAAGGTGCCGTTTTCGGGAAAAATATCAACGCTTACACAAGCACAGACGAAACGGTTTACAATCTAGATAATATTCCGTCAAAAGATGGCGGAGTTGTCGATACTTGTTTGCTGGTTTTGCACGACTGGTCAAATTTTTTGTCTTTAACAAATGATGAAATTGATGCCGAACGTGGTGTAATTACTGAAGAATGGCGTACAAGACAAAACGCAAGAGCGAGAATTTACAATCAGCTGGCGCCGTATTATTACAACAATTCATTGTATGCAGACCGTATGCCAATTGGTGATATGGAAATCATTAAAAACTTTAAATATCAGGTTTTAAAAGATTTTTATAAAGATTGGTATCGTCCAGATTTGCAGGCAATCGCAATTGTGGGAGATATCAATGCAGACGAAATCGAAGCAAAAATCAAGAAGCTTTTTGCAGACATTCCGACAACTGTAAATCCTAAAAAACGTTTTGAAATTGCCATTCCAGAAAGAGTAGAACCAACTTTTAAACTGGCTTTAGACAAAGAAATTTCGGCTTCAAACATAAGTTTTATGATTCGCCATACAGCCGAAAAATCGACGAATGATTATGCAGAATTAGAGAAATCGACACAAAGAAGCCTTGCTTTTTCTATCTTAAATAATCGTTTGGCAGAAATGGCGCAGAAACAAGAATGCCCTTTTAAAAGTGCATCAATCGGATATCAAAACTACACGCGTTTGAATGATATGTGGATTTTGAACGTTTCTCCGAAACCAGAAAAACAAGCTGAAGCTTTTGCGATGGTAATGAACGAATGGGTTCGTGCGTATAAATTTGGTTTTTCTAAAGGAGAAATCGAAAGAGCCATTACAGAAAATATCTCGAGTTATGAAAACTATTTAGACAAACTAAATGAGATTCCGCATAAACAAGTTATCGGAATGGTAAAAGACGATTATTTGAATCACGAAGTAATTGCCGACCCAAAAGCAGAATTTGAAATGGTAAAAAGCATTTTGAAAAATGTGGACACGAAAATTCTTCAAGAGCAAATCAGTAAATTATATACAGCGCAAAATCGTGTGGTAGCGGTTACAGGTGTAGAAAACGAAAATAATTTAACGCAAGAAAAAGCTTTTGATATTATTCAGAAAGCAGAAAACGATGCATCGTTACAGCCTTATGTGGATACTTTTGAAGGAAAAACACTTTTAGGAAATCTGAAAATCAATTCTGGAAAAATTGTTTCGGAGAAAAAAGAAGCTTCAATCGATGCAACCACTTTTGTCTTGAGCAATGGCGTTAAAGTGCATTACAAATTTGCCGATAAAAACAAAAAAGAAGTGGAGCTTAAAGCTGAAAGTTTTGGAGGAACTTCATTGTACGAACCGCAAGATCTTCCGTCAATTGGGCGTACGACAACTTTGGCGATGATGTCTGGAGTTGGCGAACTTTCGAATGTTGATTTAGATAAAGTTTTAAAGGGAAAAATTGCCAATTCTTCTGTAAGCATTAGTTCGCTTAAAGAAACCGTTTCAGGTTCTGCAAACGTAAAAGATATTGAAACGATGATGCAATTGGTTCATTTGCGTTTTGTACAGCCAAGATTTGATAATCAGATGTATGCACTGTTAAAGCAAAGATTACAAAATTCGCTTAAAAATAGAGCAAATGACATCAATGCAAAAATGGATGACAGTTTAACAGCTGTGGTTTATGGAAAAAATAACCCGAGAGTACAGCCATTCAATCAAAAATATATCGACGATTTATCTTTTGATAAAATGAAAGCTTTCTATCTGGATCGTTTTGCAGATGTTTCAAATTTTGAGTTTTATATTGTTGGAGATGTTTCGCCAGAAGTTTTAAAACCATTATTAGAAAAATATATCGCTAGTATAAATGGAATTAAACGTAAGGAAAAATTCAAAACACAAGTTCCGAAATGGACATCAAATAAAATTGATAAAGATGTTTTCATCAAAATGGAAACTCCAAAAAGTTCTGTTCGAATTGCATTTTCTAAAGAGTACGCTTTTAATCAAAAAAACAGGATTCTAACTTCTTATTTGGCCGATATATTAACCTTGCGTTATACTGAAAGTCTGCGTGAAAAAGAAGGAGGAACTTACGGCGCGCATGTAAATGCAAATGTTGATAAACTTCCAATTTCTAAAGTAAATCTTCAGGTTAATTTTGATTGCGATGCTGATAAAGTCGAACATTTGCTGCCAATTGTCTATCAGGAAATTGATAAAATCAAGAAAGGAGAAATTGCTACTGAAGATATCGAAAAGACAAGAACAAATTATTTGAAATCTAGAGAAGACAGCAAAAACTTCAACAGTTATAGCATGAACTTGATTTATAATTATTTCGAGAACAATTACGATATGAATGATCCTGCAACTTATGTTGATATTGTAAAAAGCATTACTGCAAAAGACATTCAAGAATTTGCCAATTCATTTTTGAACAAAGCAGATTCTTATGAGATCGTTTTCAAACCATTAAAATAATCTGACCCAATTTTTATTTACTAGAGTTTAATTTGTATTTCCCTATCAAATAGTATTTTGAATTAGTAAGCAATTTAGTTTGTATAGCGGATTACTTAGAGGGTTGTTTTTTGCTATTCAACCCTCTTTTTAAAGATTTTTACCCATGAAAAAGAATATTTTTTACTGGGCTTTTTCCTGCTGTTTTCCATATTCGTAAAGGCTCAGATATACAATCCCATAAAATGGAAAACCAGTGTCGAGAAAATTTCAGATACTGAATATGAATTGCAGGCAAAAGCCATTATAGAATCGGGTTGGCATTTATACAGTCAGGAAGTTTCAGACGGAGGACCGATTCCAACTCATTTTAATTTTATAAAAAGTGCAGATTTTCAGTTAACAGATCCTGTAAAAGAAGAAAAAGGAAAAACGGTTAACGACCCTGTTTTTAAAATGCAGATTAAGTTTTTTGAAAAAGAAACGACTTTTAGACAACGCATTAAAATACTTTCATCCAAACCTTTCAAAATCAAAGCCGAAGTTGAATTTATGGTTTGTAACGATGAAAACTGCCTTCCGCCAAGTTCAGATGAATTAGAATTTTCCATTAGCCCTTCCGCGAAAGCGAAGACTTTAATAGAAGCAGCAGTAAAAGAAGAAATAAAAACAGAAACAATAGATTCTTCGGTTACTGAAATAAAAGAAAAATCAGAAGAAGTTGTTCCCACAGAAATTGTAAAAACGCCTCAAAAAGAAATCAAAAAAAGTGAACCAAAAACGCAATCTAGAAGTTTGTGGACGATTTTTTTATTGTCGTTTTTTTCTGGATTTGCAGCCTTGTTAACGCCTTGCGTTTTTCCAATGATTCCGATGACGGTGAGTTTTTTTACCAAACAAAGCAAAACCAAATCGCAAGGAATTAGAAAAGCCGTTTTTTACGGAATTGCCATTATTGCGATTTATATTTTTTTGGGAGCCATTGTGACTTGGGCTTTTGGAGCAGATTCGCTCAATGCGCTTTCTACAAACGTTTGGTTTAATCTGATCTTTTTTGTGCTTTTAATGATTTTTGCGTTTTCATTTTTAGGCGCATTCGAAATTATGTTGCCTAATGCATGGGCGAACAAAGTAGATTCGCAAGCAGATAGAGGCGGAATTGTCGGAATATTATTTATGGCTTTGGCTTTGGCAATTGTTTCTTTTTCTTGTACAGGACCCATTGTAGGCACTTTATTGGTAGAAGCGGCTTCACGAGGCGGAATTGCGCCTTTTGTCGGAATGTTTGGTTTTTCTTTGGCCTTGGCTTTGCCATTTACATTATTTGCTGCTTTTCCGGGATGGCTGAATTCACTTCCAAAATCGGGCGGCTGGCTCAATTCGGTTAAAGTATTTTAGGATTTTTGGAAATGGCTTTGGCTTTTAAATTTCTTTCCAATGCCGATTTGGTTCTGCAATTGCATTGGCTTGAAAGAGAGGCTTTCCTAGCCATTTGGATTGCTATTTTTGGAACGCTGGCTTTTTATTTGTTCGGAAAAATTCAATTGCCGCATGATAGTCCAGTTTCGAATATAAGCGTTGGAAGATTAGGATTGGGCGTTTTAGTTTTGGCTTTTACCATTTATCTAATTCCAGGCATTTGGGGCGCACCTCTTAAATTGATCAGTGGTTTTCCTCCGCCAATGCATTACAGCGAAATTCCGAACGGATTGAATAATGCCGCTTCAAAAGAAATAACACAAAATCTTCCAGAAGGAGCAGAGCTTGGTCCGCATAATATTATGGCTTTTACCGATTATGATTTGGGGATGCAATATGCCAAAAAAATAGGAAAACCGGTTATGATAGACTTTACTGGTCATGCTTGTGTAAACTGCCGCAAGATGGAAGATAATGTTTGGTCTGACGAAAAGGTGCAGAAAATCTTAAAAGGTGATTTGGTTTTAATTTCGCTTTATGTAGATGATAAAAGAGAACTGAATCCGAGCGAGCAGGTCACTTCTCAGATAACAGGAAAAAAATTAAAATATATTGGTCAAAAATGGAGCGAATTCCAAACGCTGACCTACAAAACCAACGCACAGCCATTTTATGTTCTGGTAGATCATAATGGAGAGACGCTCAACGAAACTTCAGCTTATAATCCAGATATCGAAGAATATTTGAATTGGCTTAAAAAAGGCGTTTCAAATTTTGAGAAAAGTTAAAGTTCAGGGTTTGTGCTTTATTTATAATTATGTTGTTAATCAAAAAGGGAATAGTTTACGAGCTATTCCCTTTTTTGTTCTAAGAATATTAAGAAAGTACTGTGTCTGGCAGAACACTAGTTTTTTGTGTAAAATTCAAAGTTAATTGATCCAAATGGCCGTAGAAAAAAGTATCTAAAACTTCCTGAAAAACAGGATGCGCATTTTCTACCTGTACAAATAAGCTCATAGAAGAATGCAGCTTTCTGGCACCAAGTTCTCCTAAAATTCCTTCAGCAGATTTCTTTTTTAAAGTCAGAAGAAGTTTAGAAATCTCAATTAAATGTTTCGATAAAATCGGATGATTTAAAAATTCAGTTGCTTCTTTAAGGTCGGCAACGGCATAATAATCAGAAAGAGCACTTTTACCAAGTCCTTTGATCTGAGGAAAAATAAACCACATCCAATGAGTTTCTTTTTTGCCTTTTTTTATTTCAGATAATGCGGTCAGATAAAGTTTATTTTGCGCATCTAAAAATCGGGTCAAATCATTTTTTGCGTAAGTCATCTCTTGATTCTGTATTAAATGGTTTGTAAATCTAATTTGTTTAATCGGTAACACTTGTAATATATTTTTAAAGAATTGTATCAAATTTTCGAATACCAAAAGTAGAATGACCATAGCCATCTGAGTTATAGAATTGTAGTTTGTCTTTACATAATTCCGATAGGCCTGTAAGAATGCCTTGTTAATGTAATTATAAACTTTTGAATGATTCTAAATTCTAATGTTATTTTAATGTTCTGCAAAAAAAATGGCTCTAACTTGCGCCCTTAAAATAATTATAGCAAACGCCTTAAATCAGTGGGATTTCAGTTCAAATTGATTTGATTTCTTAAGCTTTACGCCATTTTAGAGTATGTTGAATAAGATTAAAAATAGCTTTTTATGTAAATGCCTTCAGGCGTTACTTGTCGGCTATTTTTTAATCAGCAGTTTAAACATCGCAAATGGTGTAAGCCGAATTATTACCGATAATGCAGAAACCTATACGGTAAAAGGCATTACATGCAACTTCTTAAAAAAAATCTTTAAGTGTGACGGAATTCCAGAAGAGCTGGATGACTACAAAACAAAAGATACCAAAACAGCCAAATTAGCAAAAGGAATTCCGTTAATGGAATATTTAGTTTCATCAGAATCCTTAATGCCTAATTTTTACTTTCTAGTAGAATCAGAAGGAAAAAAATACATCGATAATACAATCTTCTCGTTTAGTTTTCATGGTAAAATAGACATACCGCCTCCTCGGATGATTTCATAAATACTTGTTTTTTAAGGATTAGGTTCAAAATCTTAATCTGTTAATGCGGTTTTTGCCGTATATTTATTCTATGTAATAATCTTGTATTTATACTTTAAATTCATGACACCATTCAAACGATTTTACAACTTATTGCAGCTAGATAAGCGCGATGTGTATCAAATTATCTTCTATGCTGCGTTTGCAGGGTTAGTAAATCTTTCTCTGCCTTTGGGAATCCAAGCCATTATTAATTTTATTCAAAGCGGACAGCTAAGCGTATCATGGATCATTCTTGTGATTCTAGTTACGGTTGGAGTTGGTTTTGGAGGCGTACTAACGATTTTACAGCTGCGTATTGTAGAGAACCTGCAGCAGCGAATTTTTGTGCGTTCTTCATTTGAGTTTGCATACAGACTGCCTTTGATTAAATTTAAAGAAATGTACTCAGAGTATGCTCCAGAAAAGGCAAATCGCTTTTTTGATACTTTGATGGTACAGAAAGGCACGGCAAAACTTTTGCTTGATTTCTGTACAGCATTTCTTCAGGTCGGACTGGGAATTATATTATTAGTGCTTTACCATTCTTTCTTTACGGTAATTGGACTTTTATTTATTGTCATTTTATATGTCATTTTTAAGTTTTCGTACAAAGACGGTCTAGAAACCAGTTTGAACGAATCAAAATTTAAATACAAAGTAGCAGCTTGGCTTCAGGAAATTGCGAGAAACAGAGAAAGTTTTCGCAGAAAAGGAGCTTTCGAATATGCTCTGGACAGAAATGACGGCTATGTAAACAACTATGTAAATTACCGTGAAAAACACTTTCAGGTAATGAAAAAACAATATATTCAGCTTACTATTTTTAAGGTAATTGTTACTGCTGCCTTATTATCAATAGGTGGTTTTCTGGTAATTCACCACCAAATGAACATAGGGCAGTTCGTAGCAGCTGAAATCGTAATTGTATTATTAATTAACTCAGTAGAAAAAATCATCTTCGGATTGGAGTCTTTTTACGACGTTTTGACTTCTGTTGAAAAAATTGGTCAAGTGACTGATATGGAGACTTCTTGCATTCCTGAGACTTCTGATAAAACAGAAAAAGGAATTAATATTGAGACAGAGAGCATTAGTTACAATTACCCAGGACACAGCAAAAAATCGCTTAAGAATATCAATTTGAAAATCTCTCAAGGAGAAAAAATTATTCTTACGGGAACAAATGGTGCAGGAAAAAGTACTTTGTTGCGATTGCTTTCAGGTGTTTTAGAGCCAGAAAGCGGAGCTATGTATGTGACTGATAACTATATGAACCGCCTTAACGAAGATACATACAGAGCACAGGCGGGAACGTATTTGCAGGGTGATACGCTTTTTGCAGGAACTATTCGCGAGAATATTGTTTTTGGAAATGAAAAATTAAATAGCGATGATTTAAAATGGGCTTTAGATAATGTTGGATTAACACCGTACATTAAAACTTTTGAGAACGGACTGGAGAATCAAATTCATCCAGGAGGTCGTGAACTTTCTGCTTCTGATGTTCAAAAAATTCTTTTGGCAAGAAGTATTGTGGGTAAACCAAATATCTTATTCTTAGAAGATCCAGTTGATAAAATGGACGAAATTACTTCGAGTAAAATCGTTGATTTTTTACTTTCTGAAGAAAATGACTGGACTGTTATTGTGACTTCTAAAAGTGATATTTGGAAAAGCAAATGCAGTCGTATGATTACGATTGATGACGGAAAAATTATTAACGACATAAAGCTTTAATCATGCTCAACATATCTAAAGATAATAACGTACTTATAACGCCGGGCAAATACAAATCGATTACAAGCGTTGCCCGCAGGCCACATTATAAAATTTTAAACAGAGTCATCATCGGATTTCTGATATTTTCAGTATTATGCCTTTTTCTGCCTTGGACACAGAATATTTCTGGTACAGGTTCTGTTACTACTTTAAAACCAGATCAAAGGCCGCAAACGGTTCACAATGCTATTGCGGGCCGTATTGAAAAATGGTTTGTAAAGGAAGGGGATTATGTAAAAAAAGGTGATACAATACTTTACATTTCGGAGATTAAAGAAGATTATCTAGATCCTAATCTCGTTGGCAATACCAAACAACAGGTTGATGCCAAAAAAATGGCCGTAGAATCGTACAGCGACAAAGTAAATTCTCTTGATGTGCAGGCGCAGTCGCTTAGCACAGAAAGACAATTGAAACTGCAACAGGCACAAAACAAAATCCGCCAGTCACAATTGAAAATAAAAAGTGACAGTATGGATTTGGTTGCGGTAAAAACACAGCTTCGAATTGCAAAAACACAATTTGACCGTTCGACTGCATTAAATAAAGAAGGCCTAAAACCGCTTACCGATGTCGAGCAGAAAAGATTAAAACTGCAAGAAGCTGAAGCGTATGTGATTACGCAGGAAAATAAACTGTTGAGCAGCAAAAACGAATTGATAAATGCAAAAGTAGAAATCAATAGAATTACTGCTGAATATGCTGAAAAAATATCAAAATCGAGAAGTGATAAATTTACCGCTTTGAGCACGCAATACGATACAGAAGCACAGGTAAATAAGCTAGAAAACCAATATACCAATTATAGACTTAGAAATGGTTTATATTACATTACGGCGCCACAAAGCGGTTATGTAAACCGTGCTTTATTGGCAGGTCTTGGAGAAACAATCAAAGAGGGAACTCCTGTTGTAAGTATCATGCCATCTAAATACGATATTGCCGTAGAAACCTATGTAGACCCAATCGATTTGCCGCTGGTTCACCGAGGCGCAAAAGTTCGTGTTTGGTTTGATGGATGGCCTAGAATTGTATTTTCAGGATGGCCTGGATTATCTTACGGAACTTACGGCGGAAAAGTGGTAGCGATAGAAAACTTTATCAGCCCAAACGGAAAATACCGAATACTGATTTCGCCAGATGGAGAAGACCGTCATTGGCCAAAAGAATTAAGTATTGGAGCAGGAGCACAAAGTATTGCCTTGTTAGAAACCGTTTCGGTATGGTACGAGATTTGGCGAAACCTGAATGGTTTCCCTCCAAATTATTATAACTCAGGAGAAAAAGAAGCAAAAGGAAAGGAGAAAAAGTAAAATGAGAAATCTTGTAAAATTGTTTTCTTTCTTAATACTATTTTGTTTTTCTACACTGCATAGCCAGGATTTTAATCAAGAGGAGCTTACTTTTATCGAGTATTTGGGATATGTTAAAAAATACCACCCGCTCGTAAAACAAGCCAATCTTGAAGTGACCAACGCTCAGGCAAAATTGATGCTGGCACGTGGCGGATTTGACCCAAAAATTGAAGTAGATTACAATAAGAAAGAATTTAAAGGCACAGAATATTATTCGTTATTAAACAGCAGTTTCAAAATTCCGACCTGGTACGGAATTGAAGTAAAAGCTGGTTTTGATGATACAAGCGGAGAATATTACAATCCGCAGAATAAAACTCCAGAAGCAGGTTTAACGTCGCTCGGAATTAACGTTGCTTTAGGCCAAGGAATGTTCATTAACCAAAGAATGGCAGATGTTCGCGAAGGAAAACTTCAGGTAAAACTAAGCGATGCACAGCGAAAACTGAGAGCGATTGAAATTTTGTACCAAGCAAGTGAAGCTTATTTTGAATGGCGAAAAAGCTATAACGAAGCCGAACTGTATAAAAATTATCTAGGTTTTGCCAGCACTCGTTTTGAAGGTGTTAAGAAACTAATTGCAGCAGGTGACGCGCCAGCGATTGACAGTGTTGAAGCTAAAATTACGGTAAGAAACAGAGAACTGAATGTTGAAAATGGAAATTTAAAATTAGCGAAAGCAAAATTGAAACTAGCTAATTTTTTATGGATAGAAAATGTTCCGGTTGAATTGGGAGATTTGGTAAAACCAGAGCAGAATTTAATTCAGACCATAGAAGAAACTTTAAAGACAGACGCCATGATGGTCGATGTTGAGTCGTTAGACTCACATCCAAAAATTCAGTCGCTTGAAACTAAAATGGATATTTTGGAAGTCAATCGCCAGTTGAAAGCTAATGCATTGCTTCCGAAAATAAACGTAGGGTATAACTATATTTCAGAGCCTAATTATTGGAATAATTTCAATGCCGATGATTATAAGTTTAATATCGATTTCAGCTTCCCAATTTTCTTAAGAAAAGAACGCGGAAGTTTGAAAATGGCAAAACTAAAAATTCAAGACATGCAATATGACATAGGTCAGCAGCGATTAGAATTAAAAAATAAAATAAAAGCACAGCAGACCGAAATAGCTTCGTTAAGAAAACAAAAAGCCGTAATTGACAATCTCGTAAAAGATTATATGACAATGCTGGACTCAGAAGAAAAACTCTTCTCGTTTGGAGAAAGTTCAATTTTCTTGATTAATTCTAGAGAAAATAATTTGGTTAGCGCAAAATTGTCGCAAATCAGTTTAGAGAATCAGTTTTATCTCTCGAATGCCGAATTGTATAAAATACTGGCAAATCCAGATTAATAAAAAAAATATGTAGTCTGTACCTGTCTGCATTATATTAGTTTTCAGAATTTAAATTTTAAAAAGCTTTAGATATTTTTCTAAAGCTTTTTTGTTTAGGAATTAATTCAAACTTATTTAAATTTGGAACAAAGAAATAAACAAAATGAAACAAGCGATTATAAATGCTGTCGTACACACAGGAGAAGAAATAATAGAAAATGGAGTTGTAGTTGTAGAAAACGGAACTATTATTTCGGTGCAAAAAGAGATTCCAAATGATATCAAAACTATTGATTTAAAAGGAAATCATCTTTCGGCAGGATTTATAGATATTCAAATTAATGGTGGAGAAAAATATTATTTCAGCCAGACACCCAATGAAGAAACCATTCAGGATATTTACGATGCTAGTATGAAATATGGCACAACGCATGTTTTACCTTGTCTAATTTCTTCGTCAAGAGAAACCATTTTAGAGGGAATTGAGGCCGTTCGCAATTACATGCAAAAACATAAAAATGGTGTAATTGGAATGCATCTAGAAGGGCCTTTCTTGAATCCGCAGAGACGTGGAGCACATAGCATCGATCAGGTTCGAAAACCAACTGATGAAGAACTTGAAGAAATTATCAGTAAAGGAAAAGACGTTATAAAAGTCATTACCATAGCTCCAGAATGTTTTACAGAAAAACAGTTAAATATGTTGATTGAAAGTGGTATTACTATTTCAATCGGACATTCAACAATTACGCATAAAGAAGCACAGCCTTATTTCGCAAAAGGAATTAATCTTGTAACACATTTGTTTAATGCCATGACACAGTTCGGGCATCGTGAACCAGGTTTAGTGGGAGCCGTTTTTGAAAATGAAGAAGTCTTCGCTCCAATAATTCTAGATGGTGTTCACTGCGATTATGCAGCCGCAAAAATAGCGTACAAATTAAAACAAGATAAATTTTTCTTAATCAGCGATGCTACATTTTTAGGGAGAAAAGTTGCCAATTTTAAATGGGATAATTTTGATGCTCATTTGGTAGACGGTTTCTACAGAAACGATGAAGGAAATCTCGCAGGCGCTTCAATCTCAATGGCAGAAGCAGTGCAAAATGCTTATAATCATTTGAATATTTCGGCTGATGAAGCTATAAAAATGGCAACTACAAGAGTGGCAGCGGCAATCGGTATGAAAGAAAAAGTTGGAAAAATTAAGTCGGGTTTTCCAGCGAGTTTTGTTCAATTCGATTCTGATTTGGCTGTAATAAAGACATTAAATCTGGTTGAATAGCCACTTTAAAATCTAACTTTTAAGTATAGTAGGTATTTATAAAAACTTACTTTTAGTATATTTTATATTCATATTTTTCTTGCAAACAGCTTGTATATATAAAGTATATTTATAGTTTTGCACGAAGATTTAACCCCAAACCTACTTTACTTACTGATGAGAAAAAACACTCGCTTTTTTGTATTTGCCCTATTGGCAAGTACTATTTTTGGCTGTAGTGACGATGGAGATTCGTACAAGCCAAACTATCTGCCAACTATAGATGCCACAACTTTACCAGCAGAAAATAAACCAATGACGATGTTTGAAGATGACGAAAGTCCTTCAAAAATGTATGACAAAACCGATCGATGGTTTCGAGTAAACGAACCGCTTCAGGTTATTCAAAAAGGAAAAGATTCTGTACAGATTTCTTTATACTCTCCAGTCGGACTTACAAATGTGAAAATCTACGCGAAACTGCCAAATTATGATAAGCGATTTGTAATCTACAGTTTTTCTAAAATACCAGCTTTTCATCGCTCATTTCATAAAATTCCATTAACCGATCAGAAAAACGATTATTTGTTAGAAACAGGAAATGCAGTGACAATTGACAAAATTGAAGGATTTTCCTCTGGTGCCATTCAATTCACAGTAGAATCAGATGACCCTTTATTTCAAAAGTTCAAAAAAATAAAATCCAATCATTTAGTTCAGTTTCATGATGGATACCACATTAATGAATTGGGCAAATTTCTTCCTATGAATCCTGTTTTGGCAAAAGAGGCCATTACTATGATTATCAATTATTCGTATGCTTTGAGCCATCCATTGTATTACAGCACATTCACCAATTTTGACAAATACAAACAAGAACAGGCTGCGGCAGCTGGAACAGGAATAAACGGAGCCTTAAACTGGCACGGAAATGCAGATGATGTAGACGGTGTTTATGATTATTATTCTAAAGAAGAAATCGAAAAAATATATTGGAATTACTTAGACAAAAGAACCGTTTATATGGCAATGGTTGGAGGAGATTCTGCTTGGGGCGGAGGAAATCTGGCATCGCAATGGGAATCGGGTTATGTAACCGGACATTGGGTTGGAGATATGTCGGTTTGGTCGCATGAATATTCGCATCATATTGGGTTCAGCCACAGCAGCAACTTGGCAAACAGCGGAGAAGGCGGTGGACAGCAGGGAATGCTTACTGATTTTTATAAATATTTGATTTATCTAAATGATCTTCCCTTTACAGATCCAGATGTTTTAAAAACGTATACAAAAACAAAATATGTGACTGGAACTTATAAAAAACCAGTATTTGAAATTAAACCTAACAATCCATTTTTAGTAAAATATAAAGGCGAAGGAAAATGGAATTAAAATATAAACTATACATGAAACATATTCTGCCCTTGATCCTTGCGCTTTGTTTTTTTACCAATTGCAGTAAAGACGATGCGACGTCTAAAGATTATACGTATTATTATCCAACAGATGAAACATCTATTACCAACGAAAATATCCCAGGAAGCACAGAAGCATTTGACCCAAAAGGAATTGCATTGTCTAATGAAAAACTATACGTTGTAAACGGAAATGTTTTAGAGATTTTTAATGCTGTGACATTAGCACACATCAAAACAATAAAAGAATATACAAAAGGCACAACGACTATTCCGCTTACAAGCCTTACTTCGGTTTCTGTTGACAACGGCCGTATTTATTTAGGCACTACAGAATCTAGATTATTTGTTTTTGATGAAACTACAAATGCAGGAATTAGTACAGTTGGAAACGGCCAATGGTGGCAGACTTTCGTGCACGTTTTTGGTGTTGTGGCTAAAGACGGATTGGTATTTGTGAAAGAAAAAGAAAAAAGCATAAAAGTTTTTGAAACTTCCCAAATAACAGAAACAAGCGACTGGAATTTAAAGCCTATTGCCAAACTAAATACTCTTAACGGATATACTGAAATATATTCAATGGATGTTTTAGACGGAAACTTGGTTGTAGGTGGGAGAGATGCAAAAAGTTATCTGCAGTATAATATTGCTAAAATTAAAGCCAATGCCGCAAATTCGCTTACAACTCCTATTGAGCCAGAAAAAGTGCAATTTGTAGACATAAAACCAATTGCAGTATCTTTCAGTAAAGATTTTGCCGTTACTTCAGAAAATGTTGGAAGCGTGTCTTATTTAAAATTGTATCCAAAAGCAGATTTTATAAAGATGAACTACAAAGCTGTTCTAAGCGTTTCTGATATTTTAGGACAAAATGCTTTTGGTACTATTGTCGGTACAGCCCAGCTTGACGACCGTATTTTCTTATCTGATAATACAAATAAGAAAATCAGAGTTATAAAACTGAATAAATCTACAATCGCAGAACAAAACAACTAGTTTTAAATACCAATATTTTAAAAATCCAAATTCCAAACTAACTGGAGTTTGGATTTTTTTTTTGAATTGAAATAAAATTTTGTGATTTGGGGTTTTCAAAATTGGAATTTAGATTTTCAAGATTAGAATTTTAAAATAACCTATTAGATTGATAGGGAAATAAAAGTTTTAACGATTTATAGGTTAAAATTGAAAATAACTATTTAAATTTGCAGTCGCTATGAAGAAAGAGAACCAGAAAATGAATAATTATTATCGTTGCAGTATGATGTACTGTGCTGCTGTAATGGTGTTTATTGATCTGGCTTAATATATAAAATGATAAAATTTATTTCGAAAGAGCCTTTCAACTAATTTATGAAAGGCTTTCTTGTTTTTAAACCGTAAAGAATGATTGAATTAAAAAATGTAACCAAAACGTTTTATCAGAAAGACAGAATTGTTGCTGCTTTATCTGATGTCTCTTTAAAGGTTCCTGAGGGAAAAATTTTTGGTGTAATTGGAACTTCCGGAGCAGGAAAAAGTACTTTGATTCGCTGCGTGAACTTGTTGGAAAGACCAACTTCTGGCGAAATTATAGTTGATGGAAAATCTTTAATGCAATTATCAAACGCAGAATTGGCGATTGAGAGAAGACAAATCGGAATGATTTTTCAGCACTTCAATCTGCTTTCTTCAAGAACAGTTTTTGATAATGTGGCTTTTCCGTTAGAACTGGCAGGAATTTCAAAAAGCGAAATTAAAACGCGTGTTTTAGAATTATTGCAATTGGTTGGATTGGCGGAAAAAGCAAACGATTATCCGGCAAGTCTTTCTGGCGGACAAAAACAAAGAGTGGCGATTGCAAGAACTTTAGCCAATAATCCGAAAGTGCTTTTGTCTGATGAAGCTACAAGTGCGCTTGATCCTGCAACAACAAGATCGATTTTGAATTTATTGAAAGACATCAACAAACGTCTGAACATTACCGTTTTGCTGATTACGCACCAAATGGAAGTGGTAAAATCGATTTGTGATGAAGTTGCGGTTATCAGTCACGGAAAATTGATAGAGCAGGGAAGTGTGGGCGAAATCTTTGCAGATCCGAAACATGAACTGACAAAAGAATTTATTTCTTCTTCGCTTCATATCGAGATTCCGTCTGTTTATCAGGAAAAATTGCAAAAAGATGACAACGGTAATTTGAATCCATTATTGAAACTGGAAATGACAGGAAAATCAGTTAACGAGCCTGTTATTTCAGAAGTCTCAAGACTTTTTGATACCGATTTCAAAATTGTCAGCGCGCAAATGGATCAGGCTGGCGAGGTTAATTTTGGCGTGATGCTGATTGAACTTTCAGGAAAACGCGAAAATTACGATGCAGCGATTCAATATTTTAATTCAAAACACATTAAAACAGAAATTTTAGGTTATGTCTGATTCTCTTATAGATTTATTGTTAAAAGGAACATGGGAAACCATTGTTATGACTTTTGTATCGGGCTTTTTCGGTTTTTTATTAGGACTTCCAACAGGAATTTTATTGTTCTTGACTCGTAAAAATCAGATTCTGGACCAACCCGTTTTAAACAGAACATTATCAGTTATAGTAAATGTTTTTCGTTCCATTCCATTCATTATTTTGATCGTTTGGATGATTCCGTTTACACGTGCTATTGTTGGCACTTCAATTGGCGTTAGCGCGGCTTTGGTTCCGTTGAGCATTGGTGCAGCGCCATTTATTGCCCGTTTGGTAGAAAACAGTTTGTTGAGCCTTCCGTCTGGATTAATCGAAGCGGCGAGAGCATTGGGAGCAACACCTTTGCAAATTGTGTACAAAGTATTATTGCCAGAAGCTCTTCCTTCTTTAATCAATGCAGCTTCTATTACTTTAATTACCCTTGTCGGATATTCTGCAATGGGCGGAGCTGTTGGAGCAGGTGGTTTAGGACAAGTCGGTTATCAGTACGGATATATTGGTTATGATGCCGTGACCATGAATTCGGTTTTGGCATTATTGGTCATTTTGGTATTCGCGATTCAGTTTGCTGGAGACCGATTATCAAAGCGATTTGATCACAGATAATCAATTAAAAATTTAGAATTAAAAATTAAAAAATAGAACAATCATGAAATTAAATATTTTAAAAACTGCCGGGATATTTGCTTTGTCTTTTGTTTTGGTTAATTGCGGAAACAAAAAAAACAACGATCCACATTTTATAAAAGTGGGTGTGGCATCGGGACCAGAATTAAAAGTGGCTGAAGCGGCTAAAAAAGTGGCAAAAGAAAAATTCGGATTGGAAGTAGAATTGGTTTCGTTTAACGACTACGTAATTCCAAATGAAGCTTTAAGCCAAGGTGATATCGATGCAAATGCTTTTCAGCACAAACCATATTTAGACGAGCAGTCTAAACAAAGAGGCTACAAATTGGCCATTATCGGAAATACATTTGTATACCCGATTGCAGCTTATTCTAAAAAAATAAAAAGTCTTTCTGAATTGAAAAACGAAAGCACGATTATTATTCCAAATGATCCAACAAACGGCGGACGTTCTTTACTACTTTTACAGAAAAACGGATTATTGAAACTAAAAGAAGGTGTTGGTTTATTGCCAAAAGTAACAGATATCGTAAGCAATCCTAAAAATTTAAAAATTTTAGAGTTAGAAGCGCCTCAATTGCCTCGAGCTTTAGACGACCAGAATGTTTCTATCGCGATCATCAACAATACTTTTGCGTCTGCAGCTGGATTGGTTCCTTCGCGTGACGCTTTGTTTGTTGAAGATAAAGATTCACCTTATGTAAATTTGGTCGTAAGCCGTGAAGACAATAAAAACGAAGAAAAAGTAAAACAGTTTTTACAAGCTTTTCAATCTCCAGAAGTGGAAAAAGCAGCTGAACGCGAGTTTAAAGGCGGTGCTGTAAGAGGCTGGTAATTTTTTTTAAGTTATGAATTATGAGTGTGATGACACTTGTAATTCATAGCTCATTTTTTTTGTCGTATAGCATATATTCAAACATAGCCCGTGGTTTCAACCACGTGAACACATCAGTAAAAATCATAATTCAAAACTCAAAACTCATAATTTTATAAAGTAATTTTTTGATTTTGTAAGGCTTACGTTTTTTGGTTGAACTAAATTAGAGTTCAATTTTAAAGCAAAAGCCATGAGATCAATTTGGACAGGTTCGGTAAGTTTTGGATTAATTAATATTCCGATAAAAATGTTTTCGGCGGTGCAGGAAAGCAGTTTGGATATGGACATGCTTGATGCAAAAGATCACGCCAATATCAAGTTTAAGCGTGTCAATGAAGACACAGGAAAAGAAGTAGATTTTGCTAATATCGTAAAAGGGTATAATCTTGAAGGCAAATATGTTATTCTGGAAGATTCCGATTTTGAAGCTGCAGATGCCATTAAAACCAAAACAATCGATATTGAAAGTTTTGCTTTCGAAAAAGAAATTGAAAGTATTTATTACGAACAGCCATATTATCTAGAACCCGATAAAGGCGCGATGAATGCGTATGGATTGCTTCGTGATGCGCTTGAAGCTTCAGGAAAAGTTGGCGTTACGAGATTTGTTTTAAGAAACAAAGAAAGTCTGGCTATTTTAAAACCGTACAAAAATGTCATTGTTTTAAACCGAATTCGTTTTGAACAGGAAATTAGAAGTACAGATGAATTAAAGCTTCCGCCAATGTCCAAAAAGTCTACAAAAGAAATGGACATGGCCGAAAAACTAATCGATCAGCTTACCGAGAAATTTGATATTTCTGGTTTTAAAGACGAATATACCGCCAAACTTTTGGATATCATTAAAAAGAAAGCCAAAGGAAAACTCAAAAAAACTGCTCCAAAACTAAAAGTCGTACACAAACAAAGCGACGACTTAATGGAAATGCTGAAAGCCAGTTTGGAAACCAAAAAGAAAAAATCTTCTTAAACGTTTTGATTTTCTTCTAGTTTGTGAATAATCTTTTTAATATCGGCTCCTTTTGATAAAACGGGAGTCCACAAATCTCCTTTTTTCTCAAAACGTTTCAAGACATTTTTGATGGTAAATTGCGACGGATGCAGTTTTTCATTCACTTCGCTCCATTCCAAAGGCGTAGAAACTGTCGCGCCAGGTTTTGGTCGAACAGAATACGGGGCCGCTAAAGTTTGCCCACGTCGGTTTTGCAAGAAATCGATGTACAGTTTATTTTTTCTCTTTTTGATGCTTCTTTCAATTGAAGTAATATCTGGAAGTCTGGATTGCACTTCTTTTGCTATTAATTCGCCAAGAATTTTTATGGAATCATAATCATATTTCGCGCCAAGCGGAATATAGATATGCAGTCCAGAAGCACCCGAAGTTTTACATAAACATTCGGTTTCCAATTCGTCTAAAACTTCTTTCACCACCAAAGCGGTTGTTATCACAGGAGCAAAATCATTTCCTGCAGGATCCAAATCAATTACCAGCCAATCTGGATTCTGAATGTGTTTGGTTGTCGAGTTCCACGGATTCATTTCTATACAGCCCAAATTTGCCATATAAAGCAATGTTTCCTTATTATTACAGATGAGATAATCGATGTCGGCATTATTAGATTCTGAGAAGACTTTTTTGGTTTTGAGCCATTTCGGAATTTTATCTACATCAACATCTTTCTGATAGAAGCTCGGCGAATCAATTCCGTTAGGAAAACGGTTCATTGATTCTGGACGGTCTTTTAAATAAGGCAGAATCAATTCTGAAACTTCATTGTAATAATGAATAATATCGCCCTTAGTGATGCCGTCTTTTGGGAAATAGACTTTGTTTTGATTAGTAAGATGCAAAACTGTTTTTCCGACTTTTAAATCGTAATCGTTTTCTGTTTTTTCCTTTTTATTTTCTGGTGTAATTGTCATTTCATCTGAATTTAGTTGAGTTGAATCGTCTTTTGGGAATGATAAAAAAACTTCCTCTGCTTTTTTATCAATTCGAATTCCGAGGTAAACGGGATGTCTTAAATGTTGATCTTGAGTCCATTCTGAAAATTTAACCTGACACACCACTTTTGGATTTACCCACTGAATTTTATCGCGTATCGGAATTTTTTCGTCAAGCGGAGATTTGGCTGTAAATAGCGGTTCTAGTTTGGTATATAAATCTTTTAGCGTGCTTTCTGTAAAACCAGTTCCGCATTTGCCAATATATTGCAGTTTTTTGCCATCGTATTGTCCGAGTAAAAGAGCGCCAATATATTTTCTGGAATTTCGCGGTTCGGTAATGCCGATTATAATAGCTTCTTCTTCATTTGCTGTTTTTATTTTAAGCCAGTTGGTGCTTCTTCGATTTATAGTGTAAGTGCTGTCTGCTCTTTTGGCAATAATGCCTTCAGTTTTATTTTTAACGGCTTTTTCAAATTGTTTAATTCCGTCGCCAAGGGTATGTTCAGAATAAGAAACATTAGAAAAAGGATATTTATTAAAGAGAATTTTGAGCAGTTCTTTTCTTTCCAATAAAGAGAGTTCCGTAATGAGATTTCCGTCCAAATTCAATAAATCAAAAACATAATATTTTAGATTCCCGATTCCTGTTTTCATATAGTTTTGAAGCAGCTGAAAATCGGCTCTTCCAGCATCATTTTCTACTACAATTTCGCCATCCAAAACTACAGTGTGGTCAATTTGTTTTAATTCTTCGGCAATGGGTTTGAAATTAGCATTAAAAGAAAGCTCGTTTCTGCTGAACAAATCAACCTGTTGCGGATTAATAACGGCAATCGTTCTGTAGCCGTCGTATTTATTTTCAAAAATCCATTCGTCATCATCAAAAGGTTTTTCGCTTACGCTGGCAAGCATGGGTTTTAAAAATTCGGCGATGTCAGCTTTTGGGTTGGACTTTTTTTTTACTGCTTTTTTCTCAGTAGTTTTCTCTTCGCTTTTTGAAGTGAGCTTTTCAGATTTTTCAACCAATTGTTCTAGACTTCTTTTAGAAATAACCGATTTATTCTTCTCTAAAATATCTTCTTCAGAAGCATATTTATCATTTTTCTTAATTAGCAGCCAAGCATTTTCTTGTTTTCCATGAAGCTTGACTAAAGAAAATTCACCTTTCAATTTTTTGCCCTTTAAAATAAAACTCAAATGTCCTTTTGCCAGATCGCTCAATAATTTTTTTTCGTCAGAAGCCGTTTTTTCATCAGAAGTATAGGTTCCGTTATCCCATACAATTACATCTCCAGCACCGTAATTTCCTTCTGGGATGGTGCCTTCAAAATCTTTATAGCTGTACGGATGATCTTCGACCATCATAGCTAGACGTTTCACTTCAGGATCCATCGACGGGCCTTTTGGCACTGCCCAGCTTTTTAAAACACCGTCCATCTCTAACCTAAAATCGTAATGAAGATGTGACGCAGCATGTTTCTGCACGACAAAAATTAGCTCGCTTGCTGATTTTTCGATTTTTCCTTTCGGTTCACGCGTTTGTTTAAAATCTCTTTTCTGATTGTATTTAGACAGTGACATAAGCTTTTAGAAGGGTTAAAATAGTTAGTATAATAGAGTAGAGCGCGGTTGCTGTGACGGCAAAAATAATATGGGCAAAGAACAGCTGAATGTAATAACCTTTAAAATCAATTGGGGGTTGATGGTCGGTCATTTTAAATATAACGATCCAGCTTAGTATTCCAATTACACCACTGATAACGCCTAATATAAGCGCACTGAGTGGCGAAATTGGCAAAATATTCTTCACCCATACCATATGATATCCCATAACAAATAGAAAACCAATAATATAGTGTATCAGCCATCCCCACGTTTTCCGAGATTTTTCGGAAAGGGTGATGTTTGTTTTCTTTAGAGCAAAACTCAATAAAACAGGTTCTTTATACAATTCCCTGAAATTCTCCGACATCACATAACTAAACCAAGTCATAGCCGATGTCGCCCCAATAGCAACTAAAATTAATTGTATAATGATGAAAAAAATCATAAGCTTTTTTTTGAATTAAACTCTATTTCAAAGGTACTTTCGGAATGGCTTTTCCTGTTATAGGATTAACAAGTTGTAATTATATAATTATAAGTAAAGTGCTGATTTTCATTTTGATTGTGATTAGAATGTTATAATCCTTAAGCTTAATTGTATAAAGTTAAACCTAAAAAGCCTCCTAAATTTGTTGACCTATTTTAGAGAAATGTCTCACAAACCAAAGTAGAAATTTATAGTTCATTGAATGATAAATGTAAAATCAACAGAAAATGAAAAATTCAAAAAAAACAAACCAAGACAACTCGGATGGCAAACAGAATGATTTGGAATTTAATAAATCTAGTGCTCAGAATGAGTTTTTAACTACTAACCAAGGCGTTAAAATTAATGACGATAACAATTCTTTAAAGTCAGGAGAAAGAGGTCCGTCTCTTTTGGAAGATTTTATACTGCGAGAAAAAATTACCCATTTTGACCACGAGAGAATTCCAGAGCGCATCGTTCATGCGCGAGGTTCGGGAGCTCATGGTTATTTTGAATTGTACAAAACAATGGAAAAATATACCAAAGCGGGCTTCTTAAACGATACCAGTATTAAAACGCCTGTTTTTGTTCGTTTTTCTACCGTAGCAGGTTCTAGAGGTTCTACAGATTTAGCTCGAGATGTTCGCGGCTTTGCAGTCAAATTTTATACTCAGGAAGGCATTTTTGATTTGGTTGGAAATAATATACCAGTATTTTTTATTCAAGATGCAATGAAGTTTCCAGATTTAATTCATGCCGTTAAACCAGAACCTCATAATGAAATTCCTCAGGCGGCTTCGGCACATGATACTTTTTGGGATTTTATTTCACTAATGCCCGAATCAATGCACATGATTATGTGGGTGATGAGTGACAGAGCGATTCCGAGAAGTTTAAGAATGATGGAAGGTTTTGGTGTCCACACTTTTAGATTTGTAAATGAGAAAAATGAATCTCATTTTGTAAAATTTCATTGGAAACCCAAATTAGGCACGCATGGAGTTGCTTGGGATGAGGCGCAAAAAATATCAGGAAAAAATCCAGATTTTCATAAGCAAGATTTGTGGGAAACCATAGAGGCGGGAAATTTTCCAGAATGGGAATTAGGCGTTCAGATTATTCCGGAAAGTGACGAGCATAAATTTGATTTTGATTTGCTTGATCCAACAAAATTAGTTCCAGAAGAATTGGTTCCGGTAACCATTATCGGAAAAATGGTCTTAAATAAAAATCCAGATAATTTTTTTGCAGAAACCGAACAGATTGCGTTTCACCCAGGACATATTGTTCCTGGAATTGATTTTACAAATGATCCGCTGTTGCAAGGAAGATTATTTTCATATACTGATACTCAATTGTCAAGATTAGGAAGCCCGAACTTTCATGAAATTCCAATTAACAGAACCATTGCTCCAATGCACAACAATCAGCGCGACGGACATATGCGTCAGGAAATTGCGGTGGGAAAAGTAAGTTACCATCCAAATTCTTTAGGTGGAGGATGCCCGTTTCAAGCCAAAATGGATCAGGGCGGATTTGTGAGTTTTAATGAACGTGTTGATGCCCATAAGGTACGAGCAAGAAGCAAAAGTTTCTCGGACCATTTTAGCCAAGCAAAACTTTTTTATAATAGCCAGACTCCTGTAGAGCAAGATCATATTGCGAGTGCTTTATCTTTTGAATTAGGAAAAGTCGAAGCAATTTCGGTAAGAGAAAGAATGCTTGGGCTTTTAAATCAAGTTGATGCCAATTTAGCTGCAACCGTTGGAAAAAATTTAGGAATTCCAGTTCCAAAAGATATAGAAAAACCGATTAATCATGGAGTTGGAGCAGACGATAAAGGTACTCAAGAACCTAGTAAAGTAAATCAGAATATAACTCATTCAGATGCTTTGAGCATGCTTAAAAATCCGACGCTTTCGAATACCATTGCAACGCGACAAATTGCTTTTTTATGTACAGAAGGCGTAAGTGCCGATTCGGTGAAAGCGATGAAAACAGCTCTGCAAAACGCAGGCGCAAAAGCGATTATCATAGCTCCGCATTTAGGAACAATTGTTTCTGAAGAAGGTACAGAAATTTCAGTTGATCAAACCTATAAAATTGCGGCTTCCGTGCTTTTTGATGGTGTTTTTATTCCAGCTGGAAAAGGAATTGCCGATCTTTCAAAAATTAAAGAAGTTAAAGAGTTTTTAAATGACTCATATCATCACTGTAAATTTATTGCAGCTGAAGGAGAAGGAACTCAGATTATAAAAAGCAGTAGTGATATAAAAGACAAAGATCCAGGAGTTTTAATGAGTGAAAATAGAGCCGATAAAACTTTAAGTGTTTCTTTTATAAAAGCTTTAGGAAAACACCGTTTTTGGGAAAGAGAAAAAACTTTATAATAATTGCACAATTGGCTGTCGAAAAAGACAGCCATTTTTTTTAGAATAAACAGCTGTTTATGCGCATTTATATTCAAATATAGGGACATTCGGAGAGGAATTTCATTGCATTCTCATGGCTGAAACCACGGGTTATATGAAAATTATTTCGCTAAAATTATTTCCAAACTTTCACTCAAAATAGAAACTGCTTTTTCCATTTCTTCTTTTTCCAAATGTCCAAATCCTAAACGTGTAGCAGTAAGATTTTTGGTTTGGTATAAAATGGTTTTCGGCAGAAACAAGCTATTATTGGCACATTCCTTTTGAAATTGTATCAGATTAAAGTGATCTAGCCACTCAATCCAAATGGCCAATCCTCGAGGCGGAATCTTAAATTTGATTTTACCTTTTAGTTTTTCGTTTAAAAGTGAAACAAAATAATCGCGACGTTCTTTATAAGTCTTTTTATTTTTTTTGGAAAGCCGATGCACTTCACCTTCGGTAATCCATTCGGTTAAAACTTGTTCTTTTATAACATCTATTCTTGGTTCGAGAATGTTTTGATGTTTCTCTAGTTCCTTAATAAATTCTGCTGGCGCAGCCACAAAACCATAACTAAAACCTGAAGGGAGCGATTTCCCGAATGAACCGATATAAACCACTTTTTGGTTGGAATCGAAAGCGGCCAAAGGCAAAACTGGATTATTGTCGTAATGAAAATCAAAATCATAATCGTCTTCCAAAATCACAAATCCATATTGATTGGCCAATTCCAAAACTTCGATTCTCTTTTTAGCGCTAAGCGAAATGGTCGTAGGATAATGATAATTGGAGGTCAGATATAAAACCCTGATTTTTGATGTTTCGCAAATTTCCTTCAAACGCTTGGTGTCAATTCCATCCGCATTTACAGGAATAGAAATAATTTGTGCTCCCGTATTGGTTAGCGTCATATTTGACATATAATAACCTGGAGAAGCTACAACAACTTTATCTTTGGGTGCTATGAGCACTTTTGTAACCAGATACAATGCAATTTCATGACTGCTTGCCGTAAGAAGATTGGAAGTAGAAATGCGGATTCCGCGGGTTAAATTCAGATAATTAGAAAAATGAGTTTTAAAGTTCAAATGCGAACGCAATTCTATCTGTTCGTAAGTTTTGGATGTTTTTCTTCTTTTTAGTTTTGAGACATATAACCGACCTAAAACATCAGTTTGCACCAATCGTAAATCGGGCGTTCCGTCATTAAACTGATACGGCAGATTACTATTTTCTATGGGACTTTCAAGAATAGTAGAACGCTGAAAACTGAAACCGACATTATCGGACGAATTTTGTTCTTTCGAAATGGTAAATTCGGCTTTATTTTTTTGCTTTTGCTGCGATAAAATAAAAGTTCCTTTATTCGGAAGTGTTTCAATCCAACCTTGCGATTCTAAATCCTGAAAGGCTTTGATTAAAGTATTTCGGTTAACGGAAAGCACTTTACATAAAATTCTAGTGCCTGGAAGTTTGGTGCCTTCAGGAAGAAAACCCGTTTGTATGGCTTTGATAAACTCAAAAACGAGTTGCAGATAAATGGCAGTGCTCTCTTCTGGTTTTAGCTGAATAAAGCTTTTAAAAGGAATTTCAACCGGACTATCCATAATTTATAAACTAATACTTTTTATTGGTACGGCAAGATACTGCTTTTCTCAAAATTTTTAGAAAAAAGAAAAACGATCTTACAACAAGTATCAGAGCGATGACCAAATCAAACTATTACGTCCGGCTGAAATAGTATATATATTTTAATTTTAACACATAGAGACATAGTTTTTGTTTCGAAAAAAAGATGCCAAAAGAAACAAGTTTCCACACATCGCTAAGCTATGTTTATTTAAATTGAAACGCCTTTTTAAGTTTGCAAGACTATGTTTCTATGTGTTTTAAAAAAATAGTTAAACTTTAAAAATTAGTTTCTTTTTATAGAAGATCCACAAGATAAACGACCAGAAAACGGCATAAGACAATGCATAAGCAAGAGATGCATTTAACGGATTTTCAAAACAAGGTACAATTCCATGATTATAGATGTACGCCTGAAGGCCAATTTCTTCGCCAGCTTTTTCGGGATCTGCTACTTTTATAGTGCTTAAAACTCTCGGAATTATTCCAGAAAAGAAAAACACAATCATTGGGTTTACTCCCCAAATCAGGAATAATTTTGTCCATTTTTTATGCCCTTTAATATCGATTATGTAATACAATAATGTTAAACATAACGTTGCAATTCCAGCTGTATATAAAACATAAGAACTTGTCCAAAGTGATTTATTAATAGGGAAGAAGATGTTCCAAATTAACCCTCCAATTACTAAAGCAGTTCCTGCAATTGCTGTCTTTTTTACAATTTCGATTTTATCGACAGATAAGTTTAAAAGTTGGCCGATATACATTCCTAAAATTCCTGTTCCAATTGCTGGCAAGGTACTTAAGATTCCTTCTGGATCCCAAGTTTTAGACGATGCCCATAAATGACCGTTTAAAAGTGTATCGTCTATCCAAGCCGCAAGATTGGTTCCTTTGTCGAAATTGGCAGGACCAAATCCTGGAACAGGAATAAAAGCCATTACAAGCCAATATCCAACTAAAAGTCCAGCTAAAACTAAAAGCTGTGTTTTTAAATTTGTTTTTAGATATAAAATTGAAGTAAAGAAATACACAATCGCAATTCGCTGTAAAACGCCTGGAATTCTGGTGTCTTCAAAATGTTCAAGTCCGCTAAATGATAATGAGATAAGAATTAAAAATACACCAACGGCCAAAATGGTTTTGACTTTCATCGAAAAGTTTCCTAAAAGGGCGTAAGCTACTGCAAAAGCAACAATTAATCTCAAACTTAATAACGGAATTCCTTCTAAACCAAATAAATGGATTCTGCTGAAAACGCTTAAAAATAACCCTAAACAGAAAATTCGAAGCGAACGGACTAAAATTTTATTGAATACACTTCCATCAAAATGTTTTACAGGCATTGCAAATGGAATTGCGGTTCCCATTATGAATACAAAAAACGGGAAAACTAAGTCAGTAGGCGTACAACCATGCCATTCGGCGTGTTCTAGGGGCGGATAAATAGATGACCAGCTTCCCGGATTATTGACAATCGTCATTAAGAAGATAGTAAATCCTCTAAAGACATCGAGTGAGGTTAAACGTTCTTTTGTCATTGGTTTTGATAGTTTAGATTTTTTTTAAAGATGAAAGATGCAAGAAGCAAGATTTTTTATGCTCTTTGAGTTTGGAATTTGGAATTTAAAATTTGGAATTTATTTGATAATTGCATCTTGAATGATTTGTTGAATTTCTTCTCGGATTTTTCCTTTGGCTAATTTATTTTCGTCATTTACTACTTCTGGATAGGTTCTGTTAGATAAGAATACATACACGATTTCGGTTTCTGGGTCTGCCCACGCCATGTTTCCAGTAAATCCTGTGTGGCCAAAACTGGCTTCAGAAACACAATCGCAGGTTGGTCCGCCTTTGTGTACTCTTTTGTCAAATCCTAAACCTCTTAAAACGCCTTGATTTTTATAATAACAAGTATTAAAAGCATCAAAAGTTTGAGGAGAAAAGTATTGAACGCCTCCGTAATTTCCTTTTTGCAAAAACAGTTGCATCATTTTGGCAACATCCATAGCATTAGAAAAAATTCCCGCGTGACCTGCCACTCCGCCTTCCATTGCTGCGGCCATGTCGTGCACGTAACCTTGAATTGCCTGATGTCTGAAATAATTATCGATTTCAGTGGGAGCTATATTGCTTTTGTCAAATTTATCGAGCGGATTGTAAAGCGTATTCGTCATCCCTAATGTGCTAAAGAAATTTTCTTTGCTCAGATCTTCTAGCTTTTTATGTGTTTTTCTTTCTAAATATTCTTTTAAAATGATAAAAGTAAAGTCGCTGTATTTATATTCTTTTTTTAGTGCTACAGGACTTTCAGCAATGATTTTCATAATCGTGTCATGGTAATCATTTCGAATATAAAGATTGTCGGCTACTTTTGTTGTAAAACCGTTTTCGGCTACTTTTCGATAATATTTTTCAGAAGGCTGATTGTTTTTGTCTAATGTCGCTTTGTAAAACGGAATCCAAGCTTGAAGTCCTGCGTAATGGTTCAACAAATCTTTGAAAGTGATGTTTTCTTTGTTTGTTTTGGCAAAAAAAGGCAACATATCTTTCAGTTTGGTATCCAGTTCTACTTTATTTTTATCGTACAATTGCATCACATTTGGTAGTGTTGAAATTATTTTTGAAATCGAAGCAACATCATATAAATCAGAATCAGTCACTTTTTTTCCGTTATCATAAGTCTGCGTTCCGTACGATTTCTGAAAAATTACGTTTCCTTTTCTGGCAACCAAAACCTGCATTCCTGGAGCCATTTTCCCGTCAATTGCTTTTTGTGCTACGGCGTCAATTTTAGATAAAATTGCCGGATTCATTCCTGCATTTTCTGGAGCTGTAAAGGCCAGACGATTTAGTTTTTCTGTAGTTAAACCATCATTTACGTGGAAAGCATCATTGATGGAAACAGGCAATTTCCCTTTAGCTTCTATAGCACCAAAAATTAATTCTGCAGAAACGACTTGACTAATGTCTGAGTTTTGATACGAAACCACTAATCCTTCGATGTCATCAAAATTTGAAACGGATAAAAGCGAATATGGTTTTGCAAAAATGTCTAAAATTACTTTGTTATGTTTGGCAATTTCCTTCAGCCAAAGCATTTCTTGCAACGTAAATTCCTGTTTTTCCCAAGCTTTATTTACTTTATGATAACTGATAATAACCTTGTCGAATTTTTTCAATTCCTTATTCAGACTGTCAAGATTGGTGTCTTTAACTTCTGAGATTTCAGTATATTTTTTTAAGGTCGAAACAAAAGCGCTGTTCGTATCTTCACCTAATTTGATATACGCGATTTTTTCACTTAAATCTTTTATCGGAAGGATTTCTTTTTCGTTTTTTAGAACTGTAATTGCATTTTCATACAATTTATAATGTAAAGCATCATTTTGCGTCGGATTTAAATCATTGTATAAATTGTTTAAATCAATCGGCTTGTATTTGTTTAATCCTGCTTTGTATTTGTAATGCAATATTTTTTTTACTGAATGTGCCAATCGCTCTTCTGTAATTACTTTTTCGTTGTAAGCTACTTCCAATTTCTGAAAAGCAACGGGTACATTTTCTGGGCAAAGTAAAATATCATTTCCAGCCAAAATGACTGCAATTTCCAAATCTCCAGGACCTTTAAAATTGGCTGCGCCTTTCATCGCCAGACCATCAGTAAAAATCAATCCGTTGAAACCCAATTCTTTTTGCAGCAGATTGGTCACCACATTATAAGAAGCCGAAGATGGACAGTTTGGCTGTGATTCTAAACTAGGGATATTAAGATGCGCCACCATTACAGAAGCCAAACCTTCGTCGAATAATTTTTTGTATGGATATAATTCGACTAATTCTAAACGATCTTTAGAAAAATTTACGGTAGGCAAGGCGTGGTGCGAATCGGTTGAGGTGTCTCCGTGCCCCGGAAAATGTTTTCCTGTACAGAAAACGCCATTTCCTTGAATTCCTTTCATTAAAGCAATTGCTTTTTCGCTCACATTAACCTTATCTTCACCAAAAGAACGGTTTCCGATAATTGGATTTTTCGGATTAGTATTAATATCCAAAACAGGAGCAAAGTTAAAATGAACGCCGATTCGCTTGTTTTCGGCTGCCATATTTTTTCCCACATTTTCAATTAATTTTAGATCCTGAATCGCACCCAAAGTCATATTCCACGGATAACGGTATGTTGAGTCTAAACGCATGGCCAAGCCCCATTCAGCATCGATTCCGATCATCAAAGGAACTTTTGCTTTTGATTGGTATAAGTTGGTTAATTTCGCCTGACGAACTGGTCCGCCTTGGAAGAAAATAACGTTTCCTATTTTATAATCTTCAATCAGTTTGCTGATTTGGTTAACGTGTACAGAATCTTTGTTAGAATAGGCAGAAACCATAAACAGTTGCCCGATTTTTTCCTGTGCGGTCATTTTGTTATAAATGCTGTCAACCCAAGCCGTTTCCTGATCAGAATCTTTGAAAAAAGTTTTTTTCTCTGAAGTATTTTTTGGCACGTAAACAACAGTGTCTTTTAAAGGAATATCCTTTTTATCATCTGTTGCGCCATTATTTTTTTTGGATGCGCAATTGGTAATTAAAAATATAAAAGCGGCGTATAAACTAATTTTTATGAATGGATTTTTCATATCATTTTTTTTAAGAATCAATTTGAATTTAATGCTCTTACACTCAAATTGATTCATCAATAGTAATAACTGAATTAGAAACTTATTTCTTTTTCACTGCGTGAACTGGTAATAAATAATCCTAAATACGTAATTAATCCGTTTAGTATAATTAATTCATTGTCAAAAACATATCCTGCAAATAAAACTTTAGAATACTCATTGATGAAATAGGTAAACAACGGTGAAAGCAAACAGATAAAAGGAACTAGTTTGTCGTTTACATGTCTTGATTTTTGGAACAAACCAAAGGCGTATAATCCTAATAATGGACCGTAAGTGTAGGAAGCTACCTTAAAGATCATTCCCACTACAGAGCTGTCATTGATTGAGTTAAAAATTAAAATGATAAAAAAGACCAAAACAGAGAAACTGATATGTACTAAATGTCTAATTTTCACGGTGTTTTTCTTATGGCTATTTTCTGCTTTGTCCATTCCTAAAAAGTCAACACAAAAAGAAGTGGTTAAGGCTGTTAGGGCAGAATCTGTGGTTGCAAAAGTGGCAGCAATAATTCCTAGTAAAAATACAATTGCAGGAACAAGCGCTAAATGGTTTAAAGCAATTTCAGGAAAAAGTAAATCGGTTCTTGGTTTTCCTGTAATTAAATCGGTTGGAACAGCAATTCCGTTTTTGTTTGCATAGATATATAATAAGGCTCCGACACTCAAAAAGAAAATGTTGATGATAACAAAGATTCCTGTAAAAGTAAACATGTTTTTTTGTGCTTCGCCAATGTTTTTACAGCTCAAGTTCTTTTGCATTAAATCCTGATCCAGACCTGTCATGGCAATAGTTACGAACATTCCTCCCAGAATTTGTTTAACAAAATGGAATTTACTTCCCATAAAATCATCAAAGAAAAATATCTTAGAATAATTGCTGTTTTTTACTTCTTCAAATGCACTGATGGCACTCAAATCCATTCGGTCACAAATGAAATAAATGGTAAGAAAAACAGAAGTTACTAGAAAGAAAGTCTGTAAAGTATCTGTAATAATAATCGTTTTTAATCCGCCTCTGTAAGTGTAAGAGAAGATTAACAGTAGCGAAATTAAAACAGTAAACGCAAAAGGAACGTGATAAAAATCGAATACAAAACGCTGTAAAACGATTACAACCAAGTACAATCTGAATGCTGAACTGATAGTTCGGCTGATTAAGAAAATTGAAGCCGCTGTTTTATAGCTAAAAACACCCATTCGCTGCTCAATATAACCATAAATCGAAGTCAAATTCATTCGATAATATAGAGGCAGTAAAAGCTTTGTAATGACAATAAATCCAAGCGCATTTCCTAATACAAACTGAAAATACTTAAATTGTTCACCGCTTGGTGCTCCAACTTCTCCAGGAACAGATATAAACGTTACTCCTGACAATGCAGTTCCGATCATTCCGAAAGCCACTAAATACCATTTTGAATTTTTATTGGCTGTAAAAAAAGCTTCATTTCCGCTGTCTTTCTTGCTTACTCGATGTGAGATATAGAATAATGTTCCGAAATAAATGATAATAAGGAGAAGGATGGTACTTGGTGTCATTTTATAGTTTTGGTGATTTTTGGTTTTTATAAATTATTTAAAGCCGTTGGCTGCAATTATTTTAACACATAGAAACATAGTTTTTTTTAAATTTTAAAAAAGGCGTTCCATTAATTTAAGTAAACATAGGCTATACTATATGTGGAAACTAGTTTCTTTTATTTCTTTTTTTGACACAATCCTGAAATCTCAGAACTATGTTTCTATGTGTTAAATATAAACTAGAAGCTGTTTTTTAATTGACCTGACGGATTTTAGTCGGTCAGGTCGGTGTTAAAAACTCCAAAAAATGAATTTATTCAGCTTTTGAATTTGGATAAATCTATAAAAAGATTTTGATAGTGTGGTTTTTAGTTTTCCTGATTTTTGCTGTGAGCCAATAGAACAGCCCTTACACTTTTATGTTTATGCAATAATTCTTCAGCTACTTCATATTCAATTCCTAATTCTTCCATAATCATCTTAATGCCGCGTTTTACCAATTTTTCGTTAGAAAGCTGCATATCAACCATTTTGTTGCCTTTTACTTTTCCTAACTTGATCATTACCGAAGTAGAAATCATGTTCAAGGTTAGTTTTTGAGCTGTTCCTGCTTTCATTCTCGTACTTCCTGTTAAAAATTCAGGACCCACGATCAATTCAATCGGGTAATCAGCTTCTTGAGCAATTAATCCGTTGCTGATGCAAGAAATACTTCCCGTTTTAATGTTGTGTTCTTTTGCTTTTTTAAGTGCTCCTAAAACATATGGCGTGTTTCCAGAAGCAGCAATTCCGATAATCATATCAAGACTTGAAATTTCAAATTTGGCTAAATCTTTCCATGCTTGTTCGGTATCATCTTCGGCATTTTCAACTGCTTTTCTGATTGCAGTGTCTCCACCAGCTATAATTCCGATAATCATATCATGCGGGACACCAAAAGTAGGAGGGCATTCTGATGCATCTAAAATCCCGATTCTCCCAGAAGTTCCGGCTCCAATATAAAATAGTCTTCCGCCCAATTGCATTTTTTTCACAATGGCTTTAACCAGTTTTTCTATTTTAGGAATTTGCTCTTCAATAATATGCGGAACTTTTTTGTCTTCTGTATTAATGTTGGTAAGAAGTTCTTTCACGCTCATTTGATCCAAGTCTTTGTACAAAGATTCTTGTTCAGTTTCAGGATTTTTATTTTTCATTTTTCTTTTTTTTGATTTTTGAAACCGAGATTTTTCTAATATCAGGCTTCTCTATTTTACATTAATAGTTTGCTGTTTTTATCTAGAATAAAATTTAATTTTTAAACATAGAAACACAGTTCTTGATTTTTGTTTAAAAAGGTAACCAATCTTTAAAAAACAAACCAAAGAGAACTACATTTCTGCATAGCAATATATATGTGTGTGTGTTTATGCTAATCAAACGCTTTTTTGTAAGTCTATCAAAGTCTATGTTTCTATTGTTTAAAAAATTAAGTCTAAGGGAACTGAAGTATTATTTATAAATTAGATATTTTGTTCGCATTTTTTTGAAAGCTTCAAGATCTTTCTGCCAAGTTTTTCTTATTTGAGCTTCAGGAACACCACTTTCAATTTGCTGTTGCAGTTTTTTTGTTCCTGCGAGTTTGGTAAAAAATGCGTTGAAGAATTTTGTCTTGTCGCTGGTATTCTGATACGCTTTAATAAGCCATTTCAATTCTAATTGTTTCAATTTTGGATATGCGGTTAAATCTTCTCCAAAACATTCTTTTCCGTTGTATAAAGGATCTTTTGCACCAAAATTGGGCTTTGGAGTAAAGCTGAAATTGGTTTTGCTTAAATATGGAGAGCCGTAGATTTGAAATTGTTTTTCAGTTCCGCGTCCCATGCTCACATTTGTTCCTTCAAAAAGGCATAAACTGGCGTACAGATTTATAGATTGATCGTTAGGTAAATTTGGAGACGGTTTTACCAATAAACTGTATGGCATAGTTCTGTTGTAATCTATACAAGGAATGATTGTTAGTTTACATTGAGCGCCATCTTTCAGCCATTTTTCTCCATTTACCATTTGCGCATATTCGCCAATTGTCATTCCGTGAAGAAGCGGAATAGGGTGCATACCAACAAAACTGGTAAATTCTTTTTCTAAAAGAGGTCCGTCTACAATAGAACCATTTGGATTTGGACGATCAAAAACAATAAGCGGAACGTTGTTTTCTGCACAAGCTTCCATTACATAGTGTAAAGAAGAAATGTAGGTATAGAATCGTGCACCAACATCTTGCAGGTCAAAAATCATGACATCAATTCCAGATAACTGCGCAGGTTTTGGCTTTTTGTTGTCGCCGTAAAGTGAAATAATCGGCAAACCTGTTTTTGGGTCTTTTCCGTCAACAATATGTTCGCCGGCGTCGGCAGTTCCTCTAAATCCGTGTTCTGGAGCAAAAATAGTCTGAACAGCAATTTTTTTCTCCAAAAGGAAATCAACCACATGTGTTTTGTTGGATAAAATTCCTGTTTGGTTGGTTACAATTCCGACTTTTTTATCTTTTAAAAGCGGTAAGTATTTTTCGTAGTTGTCAGCTCCCGTTTTTATAACGGCATAATTGAGTTCCTCTGAATTATGGTGCTTAATTGGCAGAATCGCTGCCGAATATAAAGGCGCGCAAAACAGAAGCGCTGCAACAAAAGCACTTTTTGCTATATATTTTATCATTTTAAATACAGTTATTAGTTAAAGACGAATTGGACTAATAAAATTAATATTTTATCGGAGTATATGAATGTTTTAGGAAGATTTGGGGAATCTAAAAACTAACAAGAATAACCTGTATGAATCAGGTGTAAATTTTTATTTGGCTTTTTTATTGGTCACAACGTGTTTAAAAAGAGTATTTTAAAATACTGCCTCTAAAATTTCTCATTTCAGAGGCAGTGTATTATATGGAGGCAATTATTAAGTTTTACTATATTACCAGCCTGGATTTTGTTTTAATTCCACACCTTCTGCAGCGTATAAATTAATATCATTTGTTGGTATAGCGCTTAAGTAATTCTTTGGCGAAACAAATGTTCTTGCAACACCAGCAGCATAAGGAATTACATATCCTTCTGCGTTTACTTTTGTTTTAGAATTAGTTCCTATTAGAGCTACTATTTTAGCTCCTAAAGCAACATCAGGATTAGCATTTGTGTCTAAGTAATCTCCTTTTTTCCAACGCATTAAATCTTCTTTTCTCATGGTAGTCCAACTCATAAACTCGATTCTGCGCTCGCGACGAATCTCCCATATAATTGGATTAACAATTCCTGAAATTTGTTCTAATGCAGTTGTTCTTTGCGGGTCATCTATCTGTACTCCGTTAGCTGCTGCATTGGTGCCATCTGTAGTCAAAATTGCAATTCCTGCACGTGTACGAACTTTGTTAATTGATAGATTAAGATCGTTATTAGTAACTGTACCTAATTCTGCGCATGCTTCAGCATAATTCAAATAAACTTCGCTTAAGGTAAAAACCGGAGCATCAATCTGATTTTGTCCAATTGTGGTAACCTCTGTTCCTGTTGTCGCAGGATTATTATACAGCTGGAATACATAACCTGTTATAGAGGTTAAACCATTGTATGGCTTGTCTGAGTATGCGTAATCTGCTGTACTGAAAGCTTTAGCAAATCTTGGATCTCTATTGGCAAAAGTGTTGGCAATAGTGTTATCTCCTAAATATTGAGTATTTCCAGCTTGTTTAATTGGCAATCCGTTAGTTGTTACATAACTTTCTGCAGCAAATTTTGTCAATCCGTTTTGAACAGTAGAGGTATTGGTATAGGCTTGTATTCCATTTCCTAAAACACCTTTAATATACCTTTTTGCTAAAATTACTTCAGTATTTCCTAATAATTCAACAGAATTGTAAAGTGATTTCCAATCGGCATTTAATTTGTAAGAATTGTTATTCATTACAGCCAATGCAGCATCTTTTGCTTTTTGAAGATAAGTGCTTCCATTCTGTCCTAAATTGTATTTTCTGTAAGTACCTTCTGTTAAGCACACACGGCTTAATAATGCATAAGCAGTATATTTATTTACAGTAACATTATTGTCATCAACATTTAATAGCATTGGAATTGCTTCTTCCAAATCCTTAATTACATTGTCAATAACTTCTGCTCTTGATAAAGCGGGTTTGTATACGTTAGCATCACTTTGAGCCAAATATTGGTCTGTATAAGGCACATCGCCAAACTGCTGTGCTAAACGAAAATAAGTATGAGCTCTAAAAAACTTGGCAACACCTATATAGTGGTTTTTCTTCACTTGATCCATAGGTACATTTGGTACTCTTTCTAACATAAGATTACAACGACGGATCAAAGTGTAATATTCGTTCCAGTTAGAGTTAGTTGCATTAGGAGCCGTTAGAAAGTTAGTAAAAACGTTCATCGCCAAGTTGTCATCTATCAATCCTGTAGCGGTAGCATGAAAGTAAAAATCAGCTGTAGTACCAGCATTATTTCCGTATCCATTAAAGGTATTATAGTTTAGCCAAGAATATGTTTTTACGTTATTTTCTGATGTCCAAAAATTATCATCTGTAAATACATCTTCTGGTGGTGTATCCAAAAAATCTGAACAGCTAACAGCTAGACTTGCAAAAGTAAGCAAGGCAACTGAAAGTTTTATTCTGGAGTTTATTATAAATTTTCTCATTTTGATTCATTTTTAGTTTTTAAATACATTTTTTAAAACGCAATTTGTACACCAATTGACCATGTTTTAGAATAAGGGAAAGTTCTTCCCCAAGCTGCTTCAGTTTCATTGATTTCAGGGTCTACTGGCAATTTGCTGCTTTTCCAAGTAGCTAAATTTAGAGCAGAAATATACGGTCTAATTTTATCAATTCCGACTTTTTGTGTAATGGTTTTAGGGAAAGTATACCCAACAGTAACAGACTTTAAACGTAAATAAGACATGTCTAATAAATAACGTGTTTGTGCAACAAAGTTATTTGATCCAGGAGCATAAGTTCCAAAAGCATTACCTGCATGTCCTGGGTATGGATTAGGGAAATACGCATCTGTGTTTTCTGGTGTCCAGTAGTCATTCTGGTTCTCATACATAGCATCTGTTCTGTTGTAGAATGGTAATACTAAGTCTGAAGTTGCCCAGTATTCGCGTTTTCCAACTCCTTGAAAGAAAGCATCAATATCAAATCCGTATAAGGCACTTCCCAGACGTACTCCATATTGGTAACGAGGCGTAGTGTTTCCAATAACTTTTAAATCTCCAGGATTAGTAGCTGTTCCGTCTCCTCTTGAGATTACTCCATCTCCGTTTAAGTCTTTATACATTACATCTCCAGCACCATATTTGAACGCACCTGTTCTTAAATTTTTATAATCAACACCATTTATAATTAATCCAGTTGCATCAATTTGATCTGTTGATTGAATTAATCGGTCTGTTTCTAATCCCCAGATTTCACCTATTTTTTGACCTGCATAAAAAGAAGAAGTGCTTATTAATTTAGCAGAATTATTCCATTGAGTTACTTCTGTAGTATTGTCAGAAAGCGTAAGATCTGCATAAATGTTTACGTTTTTGTTTATCTGTTTATTGAAGTTAAGCGCTAACTCCCAACCAGTTGTTCTTAAATTTCCTGAGTTTGTATTAGCAGCCGCCTGACCAAATGAACCTGGAAGTGTTTTACCCGGAGCTAACATTCCTTTAGTATCACGTTGATAGTAATCAAAAGTCAAACCTAGCATATTAAATATTCTAATATCGATACCAATGTCTTGAGTGGTAACTTTTTCCCAAGTTAAATCTGGATCAACGTTTGATGGTTGATTAACAGAAGGAGGAACAGTTGCTCCACTGCCTATCCAGAAAGGGTTAGAGTTAGTCATGGTTGGTAAAAAGGCATTGTTAGCAATATTTTGATTTCCAATTGAACCTATAGATCCGCGGATTTTCAAATCATTTAACCAACCTCTTGTACCTTCCATAAAACTTTCTTCAGAAATTCGATATCCAACAGAAGCAGAAGGGAAGAATCCCCATTGCTCATCAGTAGGGAATTTTGATGAACCGTCATAACGTCCGTTTACTTCCAATAGATACTTTCCTTTGTAATCGTAATTCACACGTGCAAAAAATCCTGCAATGGCGTATCTTGATAAGCCTGGGTTTAAAATATCATTAGAAACAAGAGGGGAAGTAAACTGGTCGCCAATAGCTAAATTAAATTCTGGTTTGCTTTTGTCTAAAAGTGTATTTCTACGAGCATAAGTTCTTTCAAAATCATACCATTCTGTATTCAAACCTCCCAATACTTTAAAGTTGTGATTCTCTCCTAATGTTTTCGTATAATTTCCAAAAATGTTCGCTACATTTCTTATATAAGATGATTTGGCTTGTGCCACAAAATCATTTCCAACTTCCATAGAAGTAGGTTTTCCAGCAACTAAGTCAGCTGCACTAGTCCACCAGTCCCAAAGCGGTACTTGACCACCATTCATTTTTAGACTTGAAAAATTGCTATTAAAACTATATTCCCCAACTATGTTAAAGTCTTTTGTAATTTGAGCAGTAAGTCTTCCGCTTATCCTCATATCATTTGACTTGTTTTCATTCTGAGATGCATTTGCCATGTAACCTGGAGCATGTCTGAAGTAAGTGCCATTGTAAGTACCATATGGGAAATAAGACCCCCAACGCATGTAGTATCCAAAATAGCCATTACCAGCAGTATCCACACCATTATTATAATAGTTAAAAGGAGAATCGTATTCTTGGAAAGTTCCTAATACTTTAAAATCTCCAGTAAGCCAGCTTGCTAACTGTGTAGTCAAACCAAGGTTAAGATTGAATCTTTTGTTAGTTTCGTTATTGATTTTCATTACACCTTCTTGATTCGCTAAACCTAACGAAACAATAAAAGAACTTTTTTCTCCCAAAGAACCTTGTGCTGATAAGTTATGAAGCGTTTGCAACGCATTCTTTTTTAACATTTCATCATGAGGATTCCAAATTCTGTAGAAATATTCTTTTCCGCCAATCACGTCGAAATCTTCTCCTAAGATCATATTTTTGTCATTAGGATTTCTTGTTGCAGCATATTTTTCTTTCCAGTTAATGATACCAGGCAATAACGTTTTGTAGTTCATACCGAAAGACTCTGGATTAGCATTACCAGCTCTAGCTTGAGCCTCAATCATTGCTGGAAGCTCTACAGTAGGGTCATTAAATTTAACTAAAGAGATTGGGTTACTCCAGCCCGTATTGCTGCTGTAAGAGAATCTTACTTTGCCTTTTGCATTTTTACCGCTTTTAGTAGTAATTAATATAACTCCAAACGCAGCACGAGCACCATAAATAGAAGCAGAAGCGGCGTCTTTAAGTACAGACATCGATTCTACATCTTCTGCATTTAATAATGATAAATCTCCTGGAACACCATCTACCAAAATAAGCGGGGATCCTGAAACTTCGCCATTAACAATAGTTCCGGCTCCACGAATATTAACTTTTGATCCTTTGCTTATGTTTCCTGAATTGTAAGTAATGTTAAGTCCAGGAGTAGTTCCTTGAAGACCTTTTGTAATATCTGTAATAGGAATACTTCCTAAAGCTTTCTTTACATCTACTTTAGCAACTGCGCCAGTAAGATTTGCTTTTTTCTGAGAAGCGAATCCCACGACAACTACTTCATCCAATTTTGCAGCAGTCGCCGCAAGTGAAATACTAAGTTTTTGTTGCCCTTCAACTTTCACGACTTGCGTTTCAAAGCCCATGTAGCTAAAGCTAAGGCTTCGTCCTGACGCGACGCTTATGCTGAAATTTCCATCAAAATCAGTTGTAGTTCCGTTGGAAGTCCCTTGAATCATAACACTGACTCCAGGTATCGGAAATCCATCTGCTTTGTTTTTTACTGTTCCAGTAACTGTTTTTGCTTGTCCAAATGCTGTTTGAATGCACAAAACCAACACTGTAATAAAGAGTAATTTTTTCATGATTAATCTGGTTTTTTATGGTTGTTGTTGAGCAAATATATCTATTTATTGCATACAAATGCATTTTTATGTGTTTTTTTTCTAAAAATAATTTAAAAAACGCAAAATAACGCATTTTTAAATGAAAAATAAGAATTGAATTTGTTTTTAAAATCCTACTAATGCATGATTTTGCAGTTTTTGTGGCTTTTTCTAATATCGAATAAAATATTTGATATATTTGTGATGAATTTTAACTTTTATAAAAACATGCTGAAAGCCGAAAGACATAAATATATAATGACTAAACTTATTGAAGACCAAAAAGTTGTTACAACAGATTTAGCTTTGGCTCTCGATTTGTCAGAAGATACGATTAGAAGAGATTTGAACGAATTGGACAGCAAAAAGCTGTTAGAGAAAGTATACGGAGGCGCTGTTCAAGTAAAAGAAAAGTCCGATAATGTATTTGATATTGCTATTGTTGCAGAAGAACAAAAAAAGAAGATTGTAACAAAAGCATTATCTCTTCTTCATGACGATCAGGTTATTATAATGAGCGGAGGAAGTACCAATCTGGTTTTTGCAAAGTTAATTCCGGCCGATTTAAAAGCTACAATATATACTTATAGTTTACCGATCGCTATGCAGCTGTCTCAACACCCTAATATAGATTTGATTTTTATTGGCGGAAAAATGCAAAAAAACGCAATGGTGACAATAGGAATGGATGTGATTCAGGTAGTATCTAAAATTAAAGCCGACATTTGTTTCATTGGCGCCAGCAGCATTAATATCAAACAGGGACTTACAGAAGTAGGTTATGAAATATCTATTGTTAAAAAAGCTATGATAGAAGCTTCTGATAGGGTCGTGTCGATGTTTGCTTCAAATAAGTTAAATACCAAAATGCCTCACGGCGTATGTGATCTTACGCAGTTGGATACTATTGTGACAGAATTAGATCCAGAAGATGAAAGGCTGGATGAATATAGAAAATCGGGAGTCTTTATCTTATAATTTTAAACTTATGCAATATGTTTTTTGCGTTTTGTTGCGGTATTTTAATTTTATTGTGTTAAAAAACGCAAAATAATGTATTTGTATGCTTTTTGTATCTATATTTGTTAAAACTAATTTTATTAGTCAGATATATTTATAAAAATCACTCTTCGTTTACTTGCCATTTTTTCTAATGCATTTAATGAAGTTCAAGTTTCCAAATAGGAACTTTAATAAATATTGAATTCTAATAAAATTTAGAATGTATTGTTTTTGCGAATAGCTTTTAGCCAAATGCAGAAATAAAACATGTATTAAAGAACCAAAAAGCAACAGAACCAATTAAATGTCCGATTCTCTCCAATTACAAGAATTAGAAGCTTCCTTAGAAGGAAACCTTTTTTATGATGATCTTCATAAAAAAATATACGCCACAGACGCCTCTGCTTACAGAATTATGCCGCTTGCAGTGGCCATTCCGAAATCAGAAAATGATATTATTAACATTATTCGTTTTGCCTCAAAAAATAAGATTTCGATAACGCCAAGAACGGCAGGAACATCTTTAGCAGGCCAAACTGTTGGAAACGGAATCATTGTAGATGTCTCAAAACACTTTACTAAAATTGTTTCTTTTGATTCTGAAAAGAAGACCATAACTGTTCAGCCGGGAGTAATTCGCGATGAACTGAATTTATATCTAAAACCACACGGACTGTTTTTTGCTCCAACAACATCAACAACCAATAGATGTATGATTGGGGGAATGGTCGGAAACAATTCATCTGGAACGACTTCAATCCGATACGGTGTTACAAGAGATAAAATAGTAGAAATAAAAGCCGTTTTAAGTGATGGCTCTACAGCAGTATTTAGGGATTTAACTTCTGAAGAATTTATTGAGAAAACTAAAGGAGATTCTTTAGAAAGTAAAATTTATAGAACGATTTACGAAGAACTTTCGAACAAGGAAAATCAGGAAGAAATCTTAAAAGAATTTCCAAAACCAGAAATTCACAGACGAAATACAGGTTATGCAATTGATGTTTTACTGAAATCGAAACTTTTTTCAGGAACAGAAGATACCATCAATTTAGGAAAACTGCTTTGCGGAAGTGAGGGAACGTTGGCTTTTACAACAGAAATTACCTTAAAAGTGGATGATTTACCGCCAACCAACAATATTATGGTTGTGGCGCATTTTCATACCATTCAAGAAAGTTTAGAAGCTGTAGTGACTGCAATGAAACATCATTTGTACACTTGCGAAATGATGGATGATACGATTTTGGACTGCACCAAAACCAATAGGGAACAGGCTAAAAACCGATTTTTTATTGTGGGTGAGCCAAAAGCAGTTATTATGCTCGAAGTTGGATCTCACATTAGTATGGAAGATGCCGAATTGCAAGCAGATGCTTTGATTAATGATCTTCAAATTAATGGCTTCGGATACGCTTTGCCAAAAATCTATGGAGCAGATATTGATAAAGTAAACGAGGTGAGAAAGGCAGGTCTTGGGCTTTTAGGAAGCATTGTTGGAGACGACAAAGCAGCCGATTCTATTGAAGATACAGCGGTTGAATTGAGTGATCTTCCAAATTATATTGCCGATTTTGCCGCCATGATGGAAAGACACGGACAAAGTGCCATTTACTACGCGCATGCCGGAGCGGGAGAGCTGCATTTGCGTCCGAAGATAAATTTGAAGACAAAAGATGGATTGCACCAATTTAGAAATTTATCTACTGAAGTTGCGCATCTGGTTAAAAAATATAGAGGTTCATTGAGCGGTGAACATGGTGACGGAATTTTGCGAGGGGAGTTCCTGCCGTTTATGATTGGCGATAAAAACTACGAACTGCTGAAACGAATCAAAAAAGCATTTGATCCCGATACTATTTTGAATGTTGGGAAAATCGTAAATGCGTCTAAAATGGATGAAAACCTTCGTTTCGAGGCGGGAAGGGTAGAACCTGAGATAAAAACCATTCAAGATTTCTCTGATAGTTTAGGCGTTTTGCGTGCTGCAGAAAAATGCAATGGTTCGGGCGATTGCAGAAAAATGCCTTCTGCCGGAGGAACTTTATGTCCAAGTTATCGCGCGACAAGAAACGAAAAAGATACAACTCGTGCACGTGCCAACGCTTTAAGAGAATATCTAACGAATTCAGAAAAAGAAAACAAATTCGATCACGAAGAATTATATAAGGTTTTTGAGTTGTGTGTGAGCTGTAAAGCCTGCGCGAGCGAATGCCCAAGCAATGTTGATGTAGCAACTTTAAAAGCAGAATTTTTATATCAATATCAAAAAGCAAACGGATTTTCTTTCCGAAATAAAATATTTGCGTTCAATTCTAAATTGAATGAATTGGGAAGTATTGCCCCATCTATGACCAATTGGGCTTCCAATCTTTCGTTCGTTAAAAAACGTATGGGAATTGCACCTGAAAGACAAGTGCCATTATTGGCTTCAAAGACACTTAGAAAGTGGTATCAAAAGAACAAAAAGCTTTATGAAAATAATTCTTTTGAAAACGGCAGCGTTTATCTTTTCTGTGATGAATTTACCAATTATTATGATGTCTCAGTCGGAATTGATGCTTTCGAATTGCTGACTAAATTAGGTTATAACGTAATTGTAGTTGATCACGAAGAAAGCGGCAGAGCTTTTATTTCTAAAGGTTTTTTGGAAGAAGCGCAAGAAATAGCCAATAAAAATGTCAATACATTCAAAAATATAATTTCTGAAAATACGCCTTTAATCGGAATCGAACCTTCGGCAATATTGACTTTCAGAGACGAATACATCCGATTGGCTTCGGATAAGGAAAGCGCTGAGAAATTAGCCCAAAACACTTTAACGGTTGAAGAATTTTTCAAAAAAGAAATTGCCAAGGGAAAAATTCATGCGGGACAATTTTCTGAAAGAGAGAAAAATATAAAGATTCATGGGCATTGCCATCAAAAATCATTAAGCTCTGTTGAAGCTTCTTTTGCGATGCTGAATGTTCCAAAGAATAATACCGTAACCATTTACAATTCGGGCTGTTGCGGAATGGCGGGTTCATTTGGTTACGAAAAAGAGCATTATGAAATCAGTATGAAGATGGGAGAAGATACCTTGTTTCCAAAAATTAGGGCAACAGAACCATCAACCGAAATTGCAGCTGCGGGAACCAGCTGTCGTCATCAGATTTTTGATGGGACGAGTAGAAAAGCGATGCATCCCGTAACCATTTTGAAAGGTTGTTTGAAATAAGTTTTCGTATTTTACCAGTACTTTTCAAAAATATTATTTTATAAAAACATCAATTATGAAAAAAATAATTTACTCAATCGTATTACTGCTTTTAATTTTTACAGCCAGAGCAGCAAAGGTTGATACATTGCAGGTTTTTAGTGCTTCGATGCAGAAGAATATTAAAACTTGCGTAGTAGTTCCGGACCATTATAAAAAGAGTAAGAAAGCATTTCCAGTAGTTTATTTGCTTCATGGTTATAGCGGAAATTATGCTTCATGGGCAAAAGATTTTAAGGAATTAGGAAAACAAGTGGATCAATATGGTTTTATAGTGGTTGGAGTAGACGGGAATTATTCAAGCTGGTATTTTGATAGTCCGATTGATCCGAGTTTTAAATATGAAACTTATGTTGTAAAAGAATTGGTTCCATTTATTGATAAACAGTACAGAACAATTGCAGATCGTAAAGCTAGAGCGATTTCGGGTTTGAGCATGGGCGGTCACGGCGCTTTATACTTGTCATTTAAGCATCAGGATGTATTTGGAGCGGCAGGAAGTATGAGTGGTGGAGTAGATTTTCGTCCGTTTCCTGAAAATTGGGACATTAAAAAAAGGTTGGGAACCATTACGGAACATCCTGAAAACTGGGATAAAAATACGGTTACCAATATGCTCGATTTGGTGAAAGACAACAAACTAAAACTAATTATTGACTGTGGAGTTGATGATTTTTTCATGACCGTTAATAGAGAGCTTCATGCAAAAATGCTGGCTCAAAAAATAAATCATGATTATATAGAACGTCCAGGAGAACATAATCTGAAATACTGGGAGAATTCTTTAAAATATCAGCTTTTGTTTTTTCATGATTTCTTTTATGAAAATCTAAAAACAAAGTAATCCTAAAGTGTATTTCGGGTTCCACACATACCGGAATACATAAATTTTGGTTGGTTATCCTAACAGGTTTTTTTAACCTGTTAGGTATTTTTTTGCCAAAGAATTGTAACTAAGATACCATAAACGCCATTAGATTCTAAATAAATTATAGTTTAATTAAATAAAATTACCAATGAAAAATCTATTTTCCAGAATACTCTTAATTTTTGTAATCACAACGAGTTTTGCTCAAAATATAGAAAAATCAGAACAAATCAAATTTGTGCAGCTCACAGATTTACACGTTTCGGTAGGAAATGAAAATGATTTTTTATTGCAGGATATTGTAAAAGAGATCAATAATTCCGATTTTGAATTTGCGGTTGTAACTGGCGATTTGACCAATAGAGGTGCCGATGACGAGTTAAAACAAGTTCATTCAATTCTATCTAAATTGAAAATTCCGTATTACGTCATTTCAGGAAATCATGAAACCAACTGGAGCGAAAGCGCCGGCTTGACTTATAAAAAAATATTTGGCGAGGACCGTTTTGTGTTTTCAAAAGGTGATTATCTTTTCATCGGTTTTCCTTGTGGACCTTACATGAAAATGGGGGATGGTTTTGTAAAACACGAAGATGTGCTTTGGCTTGATAAGACTCTAAAAGACCATCTTAAAAATAATAATAAAAAAGTGCTGAATTTTGCTCATTATCCGTTAGATAACAGCGTGAGCAATTACAAAGAAGTCCTTTCGGTTTTAGAAAAATATCCAACCGTTGCTACCTTTTGCGGTCATGGACACACCTTACGAAAATATGATTTCTCTGGTTTGAGCGGTATAATGGGAACATCAATAACTTCTCTGGATGGAAAAACAAAAAGTTATAATCAAGTAATTATCAGCAAAGACAGTATCAGTATCTATCAAAAAGAAATAGACAAACTTGGAGTTTTTAAATTTTCGGTTCCGTCAAAACCTTCCAAAATTGTAATTCCTAAAGATAGTTTGGCAATGCAATCTTCTTATATAAAAGATATTGCCTCAATTTACAGCCTTCCGGCATTTGACAAAAAGAGTATTTATTTTACGAATTCTATAGGCGAAATAAAATCTATAAACCTTAAAAACAAATCTTTAAATTGGAAAACTGAGACAGGAAATTCAATTTATTTTTCGCCAATCATCGTAAAAAATAATTTAGTTATCGGTACAATAGAAGGAAACCTAGTAGGATTTGACACACAATCTGGCAAACAAAAATGGACAATCCCTGTTGGCGGCGTTTTGGTAGGCTCGCCAATTTCAGAAAACAATAAAATTTATACGGCGAGTTCTACAGCATTTATTTGTGCAGATGCTGTGACTGGAAAAGTAATATGGCAGAATAATTTGCCAGCGTCATATTCGCAAGGAAAACCGTTAATTCAAGGCGATAAAATAATTTTTGGAGTTTGGGATTCGTATGTGTATTGTCTGGATAAAAACACAGGAAAATTGATCTGGAAATGGAACAATGGTAATGATAAACAAATTTTATATTCGGCTGGAAATGTAAATATGGTTTCGACAAAAAACCGACTTTATTTTGTTACTCCACAACGTTTTTTGACCATTTTGGATATTGAAACAGGAAAAACACTTTTAAGAACTCAGAAATGGAAAATTAGAGAATCGATGGGAAAAAGCCAAGACGGGAAATGGTTTTATGGTAAAACAATGGACGGCTTACTTTTAAGATTGCCTCTTAACGATGATCTTGAACTTACAGAAGAAAATCTGGTGAACCAAAGCAAAGTGCTAGATTTAAAACTTGGATACGAACACAATCCAGCAGCAATATTAGAAAACAAAAACAAAATATACGTAGGAAGCAGAAAAGGAGAAGTTTTGATTGTAGATGCTTCTAAATTTGAGATTATAAAGCAAATTAACCTAGGAAGTTCAAGCGTAAATGGTTTTACAATTGATGATAAAGGACAAGTCTGGGCATCACTTATAGAAGGCGGAATTTATTTATTGGAATAATATTGAGACATTTATCCTAACAGGTTTTCAAAACCTGTTAGGTATTATATAAGAATGGAGCTCAAATTCTAATTCTAATTTTGTATAAATATCAATTAGAAACCTAACATGTTTTTAAACCTGTTAGGATGATCAACCAAAAAATACAACCTTATGAAAAGTCTAAAATTACTAATCCTAATATTGCTGATTCATTCCCAAATTTTCAGTCAGCAGTCTCCCAAAAGAGAAATGCGCGCTGCTTGGATTTCTACTGTAGAAAATATCGACTGGCCTTCTAAACCTGGTTTGTCAGACAAAGAAATGAAGAACGAAATGATTACCATTTTGGATAATTTACGTTCTTATAATTTGAATACTGTCATTTTTCAAATTCGTCCAACTGCCGATGCGTATTACAAATCGACAAAAGAACCAGCATCGCATTGGATAACAGGAACTCAAGGTGTTGCTCCAGGTTTTGATCCGCTACAGATGATGATTGATGAAGCAGGAAAACGCGGCATGAATGTGCATGTTTGGCTGAATCCGTATCGTGTTCAGAAAGATGCAGTAAGAGATGTGCTTTCAAAAAATCACTTGTACTTTAAAAGACCAGACCTTTTTCTGACGTACGGAAAAACCAGATATTTTAATCCGGGATTGCAGGAAACAAGAAATTTTGTTGCTTCTGTAGTGGGCGAAATTGTTCGTAAATATGATATTCAGGCCGTTCACATGGATGATTATTTTTATCCGTATAAAATTGAAGGTCAAGAGTTTCCTGATGAAAAAGCTTTCGCTAAAGAACCACGTCAGTTTAAAGATAAAGAGGATTGGAGAAGAGACAATGTTGATTTGATTATCAAACAAATAAGAGATACTATAATAGCCAATAAACCAGAAGTTGAATTCGGAATTTCGCCTTTTGGAGTATGGCGAAATATTGCCAAAGATTCTCAAGGTTCTAATACCAGAGCAGGTGCTACCAATTATGATGATTTGTATGCTAATATTTTAAAATGGCAAAAAGAAAACTGGATTGATTATGTAACGCCTCAAATCTATTGGCACATTGGTTTTGACAGAGCAAACTTTGAGGTTCTCGCAAAATGGTGGGCTGAACATAAATATGGTGCAAATGTTTACGTGGGGCATGGCGATTATAAAATTTCAAATACTGCGAAAGAACCAGAATGGAGAAGCTCGGATCAAATTGTGAAGCAGATTGAAATGATTCGTAAAATGCCTTTAATTGATGGTTCGATGCATTTTACAGCATCTACTTTTCTGAAAAAAGGAGATACGCTTAGAAAACCTCTCGTTGAAAAAGAATACAAGTATATCGCTTTAACTCCAGAAGCAAACAGAATTACAAGATTAAAACCAGAACCGCCAACAAATGCTGTAATTGCCAAAAAAGGCAATAATGCAATTTTAACTTGGAAAGCTGCATTTAATGACAAGAAATATGTGATTTATAGATTTCCAAAAGGGAAAATTACAGATTTCTCGAATCCTGAGAATATTTATTATGTGACAACAGCTCTAAAACTAGAAGTACCAAATGCCAATTTGGAAAACTATGTTTACGCGCTCACTGCGTTAAGTCAGACCCAGACAGAAAGTAGTCCCATTGAATTTTCAACAAAATAAAATATATAAAAAGAAATGAGAAAAAACATTCTTCTATTAGCCATATTTCTAAGTTCGTTTAGTATTATACAAGCCCAAAAACTGGATATAATTCCAAAACCTGTATCCGTTCAACAAAGCACAGGAAAATTTGTTTTGCCTTCTTCTTTAAAAATTGTCGTAGATAAGAAAGTAAAAAATAGCGCCGATTATATTGCAGCAGGTGTTTCAAAAAGTACTGGAATTAATCCGATTGTTTCCATTGGAAAAAAACACGGAAAAAATAACATTTCATTTCTAGTAGATAAGAAATTGGATCTTCCAAATGAAGGGTATCAATTGGAAATAAACCAAAGTGGCATTTTCATAAAAGGAAAAACGGATAAAGGAGTTTTAAACGGATTCCAGACTTTCCTGCAAATTTGCTCTGCAAAAGAAGTTAAAAAAGGAACTCTTCCGTTTGTAAAAATAGAAGATTATCCACGTTTTGACTGGCGAGGCATGATGCTCGATTGTTCAAGACAATTTTTTGACAAACAAACCGTAAAAAATTATATCGATTGGCTCGCGGCACATAAAATGAATGTTTTTCATTGGCATTTAACAGATGATAATGGCTGGAGAATCGAAATCAAATCGATGCCAGATTTGACTTTAAAAGGTGCTTGGAGAGGTCCTGGCGAAGTCTTATTGCCATCTTACGGTTCTGGAGACAAACGTTATGGAGGTTTTTATACGCAAGAAGACATTAAAGAAGTCGTAGCTTATGCGGCAAATCGCGGTATTTCGGTAATGCCAGAAATCGAAATTCCAGGACATTCGAGAGCAGTTACAGCGTCATATCCAGAAATTGGATGTGAAATAAGTCAGGAACTTAAAAGTGTTCAAGGAGAAGTAAAAAATGTTTGGTGTGTTGGTCGCGAGGAAAACTATGACCTTTTAGATTCAATCATTAGAGAAGCATCTGGATTGTTTCCCTTTGAATATATTCATGTTGCAGGAGATGAAGTCAATCGTGCCAATTGGGAACAATGCCCAAAATGCAAAGCTTTGATGGCAAAAGAAGGTTTTACTGATAGTTTTCAGCTTCAGAATTATTTCTTTAGAAGGGTTCAAAAAATCGTTGATAAATACCATAAAAAAACAGATGGCTGGAATGAAATCCTAAAAGGAGGAGAAATTGATCCAAACACACTGATTTCTGCTTGGCAAGGCATTAGTTACGGAATTGAATCGGCAAAAAAAGGATATAAGACCATCATGATACCAGGACAATTTTTGTATTTTGACATGGCACAATCTGAAACAGAACGTGGTCATCGTTGGGCGGCAATTACGGATACAAAAAGAGCGTATTCGTTTGAACCAATTCCAGATACCGATTTAACTCCTGAAGAACAAAAAAATATAGTTGGAGTTCAAGGTGCTTTATGGAGTGAATATTTGGATCGCCCTGCAAGAATCATGGAATACCAGAGTTATCCAAGAATAAGCGCTTTGGCTGAAATTGGCTGGTCTAAAAAAGAAGATAAAAACTGGGATGATTTTTATGGAAGATTAACCAATAGCCATTTGAAAAGATTGACTGATATGGGAATTGCTTTTAGAGATTTTCCTCCAACAGCGATTTATAAAAATGGAACAATCACAGTAACGCCGCCTTATGAAGGTGCGGTTGTTCGCTTTGACAAAGACGGAAACGAGCCTACGAGACAGTCGCCTTTGTATACCGAACCAATTCAGACAGAAAATTATGAGCAATATAGGTTTAGAGTTTTCTTTAATGAGACTTCGGCAAGTCCAGCTGTAAAAGCTGAAAAATTGCCTGTTGCCAATTGGAATACATCGAAAGTAGAAGTTTTAACGATTTCAGAAAATATCTCAGAGCATGTTGATAAAAAAGGAATCTGGTATCTGAATTTTAATCCAACAGATGATGGAGCAAACGGAACAATCAAAAGTGTTTCGCTTTTTGAAAATGATAAATTGATTCAGACTTATGCAGACGAAAAAGCGTTAAAAGCAAAACCTCGTTTGAGATTTGTAATTGGAAATTATAACGAAAAAAATACGTATCGATTAGATTTTACTGTTGAAAATAAAGAAGAGAAAAAGTCAGCGGCAAACGTAAAATTCAATTGTTCGCCATATCAAGAACCAGAAGTTAAAGTGACTTCTTCGATGGCAGAAAATCCGAAGTTTCCAATTTCGAATCTACAAGATTACAATGAAGAATCGTACTTGCGTACCGATGTTGCGTGCAAAGATGGCGATTGGATTTTGTATACCTTTACAACTCCTGTAACATCTTCTAAAATAGATGTTTTAACTGGAATTCCACATCATCCGAGATTTATAATAAATGACGGTTACGTTGAGTTTTCATACAACGGAACGGATTTCATAAAAGGCGATAATTTTGATTACGGTAATGCGTCAATTTATCCAAAACAGTCTGTAAAAGCAGTTAGAATACAAATTAAGGGAACCAATAACGAGCCTCTGATGGCAGCGCAGGACTTAAAAATTAATCCGTAGTACTATGAAAAATATTGGTGTTAAAATTATAATGATTTCCTTGATTTTTGTGGGAACAAAAAGTCATTCCCAGAAAAATGCAAAGCAGTCGTTCGATTTAAAGCGAAATGAAGTTTATATCGACTCAATGATGACAAATGCGCTCGAAAAAGGCTTTTTTCCAGGAGCGCAAATTATTGTTGGAACTAAAGATGAAGTTCTGATTTCAAAAAATTATGGATATCATGATTGTACGAAAAAGCACTTGGTGAAATCTGACGATGTTTTCGATTTGGCTTCGATGTCTAAAGTTCTTGGAGCGACGCTTGTTTCGATGCGTTTGGTTGGAGACCATAAACTAAAACTTACAGATCAAATTGGCCAAATTGTTCCAATGTATAAAAATACAGCCATTGCAGATTTAACACTTTTTGAACTTTTAACGCATACTTCTGGATTAACGCCAAGTATCACTTTTTATCAGGCATTGCTTTCTACGCCAGATAATTCGCCTTTGTTGAGCAATCAAAAATCGGAGCAATATGTTGAGCAGTTTGATAATATGTATGTGAACAAAAACATTGTTTACGACTCAAAGTATTTGGTTTTTGAACCGAAACAAAATTGGGTTCAGATTTATAAAAATATGTGGCTGAATCCAGAATTTTATCCATCAGTTTACGAAAGGATTGCGAAAGCAAATACAAATCCGAGAGGGAAATATTTGTACAGCGATTTAAACTTGCTTTTGGTGAAACAAATGATTGAAACCAAAACAGGAAAGAAACTCGATCAGTTTACCAATGAAATTTATACGGAATTAGGCATTTCAAAAATTGGCTATAATCCGTTAAAATGGACTTCGATAGATAATGTAATGCCAACTGAAGTAGATCATTTTTTTAGAAAAGATACGATTAAAGGTTATGTGCACGATGAAGCAGCGGCGATTTTTGGAGGCGTTTCTGGGAATGCAGGTTTGTTTGCCAATGCAGAATCGATTGCAGTAATCTGTAAAATGTTACTGAACAACGGAACTTATAATGGAAAACAGATTCTAAAAGCAAATGTTGTAAAAGAGTTTGCAGATTCTCCGCTTGCAAAAGAAGGAATTTATAGAGGTTTAGGTTTTGACAAAAGAAAACCGGATGAGTTTTTTACCAAAGACGATTTTGGACATACAGGTTTTACAGGAACTTTTTTCTTCATGAACAGAAATAGAAATCGATTTTTAATCATTCTGACGAATCGTGTAAATCCAACGAGGACAAACAGATTAATGTATAAAGACGATTTTAGTGCTAAAATCTGGAGGCAAATTAATAGATGATTTTTTTAGCCACGAATTCATGAATTTTCAATATTAGATTAGTGTAATTCAGTATGTTTTTTTAATACACAGATATAAAAAAATAATTCGTGAATTCGTGGCTAAAAATACAACGACATGAAAAACTAATCATAATCAGATTGAGGTAGGAATTTCGGAAGAAGAAATAAGGAACAGTTGGGAAAAAGATGGAGAGTTAAACATTTGATTTATAAGTAATATCTTTCAGGTTTATTTGAATTTTAGGAAAATAGAATAGAAATTCATCCGGACTAGTTATAATTATAAAACTGGTATACTTTATTGGTACGGTAAGAAACTACTTTTGCCCAAAAAATAATAAACCAAAATGAAAAAAATCTATTTTGCTGTCTTTACAGTAATTTGTACCAATTTTTACGCACAGACAAAGCAAGATTCCATCAACCAAATGGATGAAGTTATTATTAATGAAGGCCGTTTTAATACGCCTATTTCTAAGCAAAACAGAAATGTTTACGTTATTTCGAGCGAAACCATAAAAAAACTGCCAGGAAGAACATTGCAAGAAGTATTGCAATATGCCAACGGAGTCGATATTAGACAAAGAGGACCTTTTGGAACTCAAGCAGACATCAGTGTTGACGGCGGAAGTTTTGAGCAGACTGTTGTTCTGTTAAACGGAGCAAAAGTAATCGACTCGCAAACGGCTCATAATATGCTGAATCTACCTCTTCCGGTTGAAGCAATTGAAAGAATTGAAGTAGTTCGCGGACCAGCAGCAAGGATTTATGGGATCAACAGTTTAACTGGAGCGATTAATATCATTACCAAAAAGCCAACTGATTCTGGATTTTTAGTAAGCACTTATGCAGGTTCTAACTTCGAAAAAGATACTCAGGACACTGGCGATACATTTTACGGAACAGGCGTTCAAGCAGGAGCTGTTTTAGGCAAAGAAAAACAACAGCATTTGCTTTTTGCTTCGCACGATAAAAGTAATGGTTACCGTTATAATACAGCATTCGAAAACAATAAAATTTTCTACCAAGGAAATGTGCAGATAAATGATAAGAACGAAATTTTAGGTTCTGCAGGCTACATCAAAAACGGATTTGGAGCAAACGGATTTTACGCTGCGCCAGGAGATAAAAATTCTACTGAGATTGTTCAGACTACGTTTGCCAACATTCAGTCCAATCATCAAATTACAGATAGCTGGAAAATCATGCCGAGAGTTACGTACCGATACAATTATGATGATTACCGTTACTTAGGAAATTCAAATCTGGCTGTGGGAAGAAGTCAGCATTATACTAATTCTATTGCGGGAGAATTGAATTCTACGGTTAAATTATCAAAAGGAGAAATTGGTTTTGGAGCTGAATTCAGAAATGAAAATATTCATTCTTCAAACATTGGAGACCACGATCGCGAAAATGTTGGGCTTTATGCAGAATACAGAAGAAGCTTTACTGAAAAACTGGATGTCAATATCGGAACGTATTTAAACTACAATTCAGATTATAAATGGCAAATCTATCCAGGAATCGATGCTAGTTATGCTATTACCGACGCATTTAAAATCATTGGAAATGTAGGAACAAGCCAAAGAATTCCGTCGTTTACCGATTTGTATCTGAAGCAGACCGGAAATATCGGGAATCCAGATTTAGATTCAGAAAATGCTTTTCAGAGCGAAATTGGATTTAAATACAATAAAAGAGCTTTGAGTTTGAACGCTAATTATTTCTACAGAAAAATAGACAATTATATCGACTGGATGCGTAATGCTACAAATGTGCCTTGGCAGAGCCAGAACAAAGGAGATTTGAACACAAACGGAATTAATTTACGCGGAAATTACAGATTTGATTTCTCTAAAGATTCTAGATTAAGCATTTTGTTAGCCTATACTTATTTAGATTCTGAATTTAAGACGACACGTACAGAAACGTATTCAAAATATGCAATTTCTTCATTAAAACATCAAATTACCAATACAATAGATTATCAGTTTAAAAACCTGTCTGTAATGTTTGCAACTCGTTTCAACGAAAGAATTACAGGACCATCTTACTGGGTAAATGATTTTAGAGTAAGTCAGGCGATTAATAAATTCACTATTTTCCTAGATGGCCAGAATATTTTTAATGCCACTTATTATGAAGTAGGAGCGGTGCCATTGCCATCACGCTGGTTTACTTTGGGAGTAAAACTGGTAACTTTTTAAAAAGACTTTTTTTTTCAGATTTTAGATTGTTAAAAAACGGCCTGTAAATATTGATTTACAGGCCGTTTGATTTTACTATTAGTCAGTTATAGAAACATTTAAGCTATCTGCTTTTTTAAGTACTGCCGCTTCTTTTTTAGCGCTAGGAGAATCTTCGTCATTGCAAAGTGCGTCGCAGCTGTAATTAAAACTTATCAAAATGACGATTGCGATAATTTTAAAATATAAGTTGTTCATGTTGTTGGGGTTTAAGGATTAAATTTTTGCGCAAAATATAATGGCATCCCGTTCTCTACTTATATAATTTTAGGCAAATCTTTCATTATTCCCACTTTTTTATTTAGCAGATAATGTTTTAAAAATCAATTGTTTGAAGGGTTTAGTGTGGGAATTATGTAAAAACACACTAATAATTATATAAATGAAAGATTTTTAAAATATGAACTTTGAAAATAAGAATATTCTGAATGTCTAACCCAAAAGATTATAATCATGAATATAAAAGGAAGTATAATTGTAATAGAAGAAAACAAAGAAAATCGTCTTTTGTTTCAGGAAATTATTTCAGATTTGGAACTCAGGAATACTCTACTTTGTTTCAACACCTTTGCTGAGGCTATGTTGTATATGGCTGCTCAAAAAAATATACCTTTTTTGTTATTTTCCAATGTATTGCAATTCAATGAAGATGACAGACAATCCAGTTATAAAAAAACAATATTAAGGAAGATGAAATGTCCTTGCCTTTTTTATTCTATTTTGTTTACCAGTTCTTTTGTCATAGATACTTATGCAATACCTGCAAAGAGTTATTTTATTACGCCTTACAGCGATGAAAAATTTAAAGAAACTATACAGACCATAATAGAATACTGGTCACTGAAACATTCTGCCGAACAATACAAATCAAAATGGCGAAACAAAATAAAAACACTATAAAATAGAATCTTATAAATTTTCTCTAAAATGATATAACAAGTACTTCGCTTAATTTATTGAATTTTACTGTTTATGAAACGAGGTAATAATCATACTTTCAATTTCTGATCGTATAAAAACAGTAGAAAATGGATGCAAGAAATGAAAACAACGATTTATTCCAAGATGGCATTGATCGTACTCAAGAAGCAAATTGGGATCCTATTTTGGGGTATCACATGTATTTTCCGAATGACGAGAATAAGGATGAGGAATTAAATGAAGCCAATAGCCCAATTCAAAAACCAAATACAGGAGATTGGGGAGATGATGCTGATTACGAAGAGCTCAGACATAAAGATAATTCCATCATGAACATTCGAACTTTTCGAAATGAAGAAACAAAAACAGATTAAAGAATAAAAAGAGTGGTTTTCCACTCTTTTTTTATACAGGAAGATAAATACAAATAATAGTTCCTTTTTCTGGTTTGCTTGAAACTTGAATGAAACCGTTATGATTGGAAACGATCTTATGCACGATCGTCAAACCCAATCCGCTGCCATAATGGTCTTCGTTACTATGAAGTTTATAGAAAGGATCAAAAATTAAATTTTCAAAATCTTTCGTAAACCCCATTCCATTATCTTTAATCATGATTTTAGTATAATTTCGGCTTGAATTGGCATTTACATGTTTAATTTCCTCTGGAGATGGCTGTACTGCACTTATTTTAATCTGGGGATTTACACCTTTCTTAGTATATTTAATAGAATTGATTATTAAATGAGAAAAAAGCTGTTTCATCTGGGAAGGAATACTATAAAGAACAGGAAGCAAATCGGAAATAATTTCTGCTTTGTGCTCTTGGATCATGACTTTTAGTTCGATCATAACTTTTTTTATTACAACATTAAGATCAGTCTTCTTAAAAGATTTTTCGCTAAAATTTACTTTAGAATAATCAATTAAATCTTCAATAAGCTGATTCAGATTTACAGCTGTATTCAATAGACGATGCAAATTGTGTTTTCCTGATTCCGACAATAACTTTTCGGAGTCTAAAACCTTTTTTCCAAACATATAGATTTTTCGTCCAGGTTCAAGCAAATTATGGCTCGCTGCGTTGGTAAATGATTCTAGATGTTCACTGTAGCTTTTTAATTCAAGGTTTTTATTTTTAATAGATTCATTGCTAAACTCTAACTCTGTAATATCTTCAAGTGCAATTAAAATCATTCCTTCGGGAACAGAATGAATAATGGGAGTGGCATTTAAAATCATTGTTTTTTTTATTCCGTTTTCAAGAATAAAACTGATTTTAAAATTTTCTACCGTTTCTCCCTGATTTACTTTCTTCAAAACAGATTCTTTGAATTCTGGAATATTCCAATGGCAAGAGCCAATTTCAAAAATTGAATTTCCTTCTGTTTCTTCCTGAATGGTTTTAAAATAATTGTAAAATGAAGTATTGGCGCTTTTTATAGCAGCGTTTCGATCAATTATAAGTATTGGCTCTCGGATTGTTTTTACAATAGATTCGTAAAAGTTTCGCATAAGAGCAAGTTCATCCCTACGGTTCTGTAATTCTTCATTTAAAAAAGAAAGCTCCTTGTTATTTGACTTCAATTCTTCAGCAGAAGCCGTTAGTTTTTCGTTTATAAGCTGTAGTTCTTCAGTATTAGTCAATAATTCTACGTTGGTATTCTGCAGTTCTTCAAAATAAATCTGCTGTTCTTCGGTAACTCTTTTAAAATCGCCTCGAAGCTGATGCAATTCTTTTTCAAATTCGTTCGAAGGACTTTCGGCATTGGTAATGAGTTCTGAATGCGAAAGTGTTTTTTTGCAAAAGACAATCAATAGCAAATCAAGATTTGAAGGAAGAAAAATAACTTCGAAAGAAGTTAAAAAAGATTGCTTTTTTACAGCAATGTAGCCGCCTGAGAAGTTTTTTTTCTCGTTTCTTGCTTTTAAAATGGCATTTCTAAGTTCCAGACTAATCTCTTCTCGAACCATATTTAAGATATTAAAACTTGGTTTTCCAGATGCTGGCTGCAAAAACGGACTTGTGTCTCCGTGAAAATAGACAATTTCAAGCTGTTCGTTTATCATTACGGCCGCAGGAGAAAAATTTTCAAGAAGAATGTCAGAAGCAATTTTTTTATAATCTATTTCAGTTTCTGAGGCAACATTTTTTGTTCGATCGCTGTTTGAGCCTAAACGGATAGTTTTGGGATGTTTCGTATCATTTTTTCGAATATAGATTTTCTCTTGCTTGTCCACTATGGCAAATAAATCGGGCATATTATGGGCTGTTTCTGCTTTTCCTAAAAATAAATATCCGTTATCTCGTAGAGAATAATGAAAAGTAGTCAACACTTGATTTTGTAATTCTGTATCAAAGTAGATTAAAACATTGCGGCAGGAGATAAGATCTATTTTAGAAAATGAGGCATCTTTTGTTAAATCATGAACGGCAAATACACACATGTCCTGAATAATTTTATTGACATGAAATGTATTGTTTCTTTTTGTAAAATATTTTTCGAGTCTTTCAGTGCTAATATTTTTGACATCTTGCAAAGTGTATACTCCCGAGCGCGCTTTGACAATGCAATGATCAGATAAATCGGAGGCAAAAATTTGAATTTTTATATTATGCTTATTGTTCTGCTCTAAATATTCGTGCAGACAAATTGCCAGTGAATATGCTTCTTCTCCCGTCGAGCAGCCCGCAGACCAAATACGTAAAATCTCATTGTTTACATTTTCTATTAAAGAGGGAAAAATGGCTGTGCACAAATGATCGAAAAATGAAGCATCTCTAAAAAAGTAAGTCACAGGAATAAGAATATCATTAAACAAAGCGTCTTGTTCTGCTGTACTGTTTTTTAGAATATTCAAGTATTTTTGAGTGCTTTCCTGATGTGTAACCACCATTCTTTTTGCAATACGTCTTCGAATTGTCTGATGCTTATAATGTTGAAAATTGGTTCCAGTTCTTAGTAGTAATAAAGCAGTAATTTCTTTAAGTAGATTTTCTTCCTCTTCGTTGTTATTATTTTGATTGTCTTGGTAGGCGTGATTGACTACATAACTGTTTTGTATTTCTTTTAATTTGTCTGAAACTCGATCTTGCGGACTAAAATAATCTATAAAATTTCCAGTGTCATCGTTTTTCGGAACTCCCTTTTTGTGCAGAATTGCAATAGAAGTACCGCCCATTTCTTTGACTTTTTTAAGTCCGGCAAAACCATCTACAGCGCTTCCAGAAATAACAAGACCAATGGTATAACTTTTATAAATGCTAGCAAGAGAATCAAAAAAGAAATCGAGGCAGTTGGCAGAATTACTGCTTCTTGTTCGTGATTTAAGCACAAGCGAACCATTTTCGATTTCGAGAAAATTATTAGCTGGAATAACATAAATGTGATTTGGGTGAAGATCTACTGAGCTGACAATTTCTATAACTGGCATTTCTGAATACGATTCGAGTTCCAATGCTAGATTTTCGGTTTGTGGAAAATACAAATCTTCCATAATGAGATAAGCCATTCTAGAATCTGCAGGAAATTCTGAAATTACTTTTTTTAGAATTTCAATTTCTGATGAAGCTGAACTAATGGCAACAATCGGAAAAAAAGATTCGGCTTTTTGAGTTCTATTTAAATGCACAATATTCATGGTCGTTTGGGGTTAAGTTACCTTCATATGACGAAAGCTTTATACTAAAAACGTAGACATGCAAAAACAGATGCAATTAGTAAATGCATGTATAGCAACAAAATAGAAAATAGAAAGTATGAGATTGCTTTCACCAAATAAACGATTAAAGACAGCTATTTTTAAATTTTCAGTTTGTTTAAAAATAAGAGTCCATTAAACAATAGACTTTATTAAGTGAAGATTAAAAAGATTTTGTGTATGGTAACGCTAATATAAAAATGAAATCTGAAATTTTGTTTACATAATTTTCAGATTAAATTCTATAATTTTCAGAACAATAAAGAAAACGCCCGCACAGAAATTTGTACAGGCATTTTCAAATTAAAAAAATGAAAAAAGTGAGTATTTTATTTTTAAATGATCTGGAGATGAGGTCTTATTTGCATGCTAACAACATCGCAACGTTTGGGCTGGCAGAGACAAAATAATACACTCATGGCAATATCTTCTGCTTCAAGCATCTTCATTTCTTTTATTTTCTCTTTTTGGACTTCTTTTGGATCAGGCTGCATATTACTTGTTACCGCACCTGGCTCTACATGCGATACTTTAATTCCAAGCGGATTAATTTCTTTGCGTAAAGCTGTGCTAAAACCTCTTATGGCAGTTTTGGTGGCTACATAAATAACGCCTGTTTTTTCTTTGACTTCGGCGCTCATAGAACCAATATTTACAATATGCCCAGATTTTTGTTCTTTCATTCTATTGACTGCTTCTTTCGCAAAAGCTATATATCCTAAGATATTGGTTTCTAAAATATACTTCCAATCCTCATACTCGCCTTCAATAATGCCGCGAGCTGGCAGAGCAGCGTTGTTAATTAAAATATCTATTCCGCCAAGGATTTTGTCAACCCTTTCCCAAATTCTGGCAATATCTTCTTTTTGGGTGATATCTGCTGTTTCTCCATAGATTTCCCCTTTAGACGATTTAGCTTTAATATCATCCATAGCGTGATAAAAGTCGGTTTCATCTCTTCCAAAAATAAAGACCTTTCCGCCAAGAGAAACTAGTAAATCGGCAATAGCTTTGCCAATTCCAGTTGTACCGCCCGTTATTACAATTCGTTTCTGAGATATATTTTCAGTAAAGTAGTTTGATAAGATTTCCATGCTGTATATATTTTTATATTATTTAATGTGAAGATTGCTTAAATTGCTTTCAGCAGGACCATTCAATACTGTTCCGTCGGCTGCGAATCTGGAACCGTGGCACGGGCAATCAAAAGATTTTTCGTCTGAATTCCATTGCACAATGCAGCCCAAATGCGGACAAACAGCAGAGAAGGCGTGAAGCGTCTTGTCGTAATCTCGATAAACTGCCACTTTTCGTAATCCGAAAGATAGAATACCGCCGTCCCCAGGTTCTAAATCGGCTGTGTTGTCAAGATCAGATCCTGTAATCCAATCTAGATATTGCGAAGCCATATTTCCAGCTTCCTTCATATAATCTCCAATTGCTTTAAAAGTAATTCGCGACGGACTGTATAAATCCTGCCATTTATTATCGATCCCTTGAATCATATCAGAAATAATCATGGCTCCAATAGTAGCGTGAGTCATTCCGTTTCCAGAGTCACCAGTAATGATAAAGACATTTTGATCACCTGGATTTCTGCCCAGAAAGCCTAAAGAATCAAAAGGTTCCATAACCTGTCCAGACCATTTATAGCTGATTTCATTTAATAATGGAAAATATTTTCTAGCCCAAATCTCCAATAGCTCGTAACGCGAAAATGCAGATATTCCTTCTTCATCAGCTTGTCCTGTTTTATGATCTTCACCTCCCACAATCAGCAGATCATGTTCATCATCAAAATTTTGCAATCGCACATAATGATAAGGCTGTGCGACCCATTTGGATTCTGGATCTCCAGTATCCCACCATAAAGCATGTGGCAAATTGCCTTTCGGAATTTTTCCTCCAATAACGTAGGTTCGGTAAGCGTGCTGTTTGGTATGCATGGTCAGCACATCGTTAATAGGTGTATTAGTTGCCACAACTATATATTTGGCACAAAAATTAAAACCATTTACGGTGGCGCCTTTTTCGGTTATATTTTCGGCGTGTGCTTCAGTATAGATAGTGCCGCCTAAATCGATTATAGCTTTTGAAAGTCCTTTTACATAATGTAAAATATGAAATTGCGCCTGATTTTTAAATGCGAGGCATCTTTGATTCTGAGATTCGGCCAGCGAAGGCGTATGGTTTAAAAGAACAGTTTCTAACCCTGCGTTTTGAGTAGCTTCAAATTCTTTATCCAAATTTTTTTCCTTGTCATTCGGATGAAGAAATAAATAACCGTTTACTCTTTCAAAATCGCAATCAATCTGTAATTCATTTACAATTTTTTCTATTTCATCTATTGCGGCCGTATGGCTTTCGGCGGCAAGTCGGGCGTTTTCCTTTCCAAATGTGTTTTGAAGATAATAATATCTATCGTCTAAGGCACAAGTTAAATGTGCTGTAGTTCTTCCTGTTTCTCCGCTGCCAATAAAACCGTCTTCTACCAAAACCACTTTTTTCCCTGCTTTTAAAAGCTTATAAGCAGTTGTAAGTCCCGCAATACCGCCTCCGATAATCAGCACTTCAGTAGTAATGTCCTGAGTTGGTTTTTCGAAAGCGATTATATCGGTAGAATCGATCCAGAAAGAAACATTATCACCTGAAGTAATACTGCCTTCATTTATATTTTGATTTGAATTTTCCATTTTTTTAAACTTTTTGTTGAGGTCTAATGCATTCATATCAAAGCTACTAAGTAAAAAATACCAATGGCTTACAGTTTTAATTCTAAAAATTTATAGGATTTCCATTGTGCTTTTATATAAAAACCAATAGAAATTTTGTAAACATAAATAGTTGAATGGTAGTTTCTTAGTGCAAATTGTAAAAACGAATTATTATGAAAACATTAAAAATTTTGATTCTCATTATTCTAACAGGAATGATAGGTTCTTGTAAAAACAATAATGATGGGTACAGCGACGAAATAGAAACTAACCAAAATCCGCTGGATACTGGTGCAGCGGCAAAAGACACTGCAAGAAGCATTAATGATAATGCCGTAAATGTCGAAGATCCGCAGAGCATGGGATCTGGCAATAGCGGATCTGCAGAGCATAGCAACGCTGGAACAGGTACAGGTCCCAGTGCGAGCGCAGAAGATGGCGCAACCTACACCAGCGAATCGGGTGTGCAAAAAGATAGCGTAAGATTGAAAAAAGACAGTATAAAGAAGAAAAAGAAATAACAGCATTATATAAGAAGTTTTGAAAATTGTGTAAAGAGTACATTTATATAAAGAGCTATTTTTATAAAAATTAAAATTTGATAATGTTCATTAAAAAATATAATTATGAAAACGCAAATAATAACTAAAATGGCTTTTTTGATTCTCCTAGCAGGATTAGCATTTTCTTGTAAAAAGAATGAAAGCACCACAATAGATTCGCATGAAAATGATAGCATTCAAAACACTATGGATACTGTTGGACCAGAAGTTGATACCATAGATATGGATACGACTTCTACCGTTAAGACCGATTCTATCAAGCGATAATTGTTTTATTATGCACAAAAAACAAAAAGCTGGATCTAAAGGATTCAGCTTTTTTTGATGTTGCATCAGAAAAGACTTTTACTATGTTTTTAGTTAAAAATCATTTTAAAGATTGCTTAAAGTGAATGCGTTTTTATTTATATTTGAGAAGGAATTTAACAAAATTGAGCGTATTTTGTAAATTAAGCAGCATTAGAAATTATTTCCACTCAGTAAGATAATGGAGTTAATAAATAATTTAGACCTTTTTAAAACTGTTTTTAATGCTGCGCCAAATGGTATTGCAGTTTTAAAACCTTTGCATAGCACTAAAAATACAATCGAAGATTTTTCAGTGCTGTTGCTAAATAACTACCTTATAAATTGGATCAATATCGAAGACTACAAGGGAAAGAGATTCAGTAAAGTTTTTTCTAAAATTGAAGGAAACACGATTCTCGAAAAGTGTATTGAAACCGCAGAAACCGGAATTACAGCCTATTTTGAGCAATGGCATAATGACGAAAGAGGAAAACAGTGCTTGAAATTTACTGTTGTTATGCAAGATGATTTATTGGTAATGACAATGGAGGATATTATCGAAAAGAAACATGCCGAAACCGAACTGAATACTGCTTTAATTGATGCGGAAAAACAAAAAAGGCTTTACAACTCTATAATAAATGGGACTCCCGATTTGGTCTATGTGTTTGATCTCGATTATAAGTTTACTTATGCCAATAAAGCCTTACTGACAATGTGGGGGAAATCGGCAGAGGATGCAATTGGGCGCGGCCTTCGAGAAAATGGATATGAAGATTGGCATGCCGAAATGCACGAAAGAGAAATAGACATTGTAGTTGCTGAAAAAAAATCCATTAGAGGAACTGTTTCTTTTCCGCATGCAGAATTAGGAAGAAGGATATACGATTATATTTTTGTTCCCGTTTTTAATGAAGACGGAAAAGTGGAACTTGTAGCAGGAACGACACGAGATATTACGGAAAGCAAACAAGCTGAAGAAAAATTGCAGCAGAGTGAAAACCGTTTTCGCAAAATGATCCATCAGACACCAGCCCCAACTTTAGTGCTACGAGGAGACGACTTGGTTATTGAGCAGATAAATAAACACATGCTTCAAATGATAGGACGTGGTGAAGAAATTATTGGTATGCGATTGATTGATGTGCTGCCGGAACTTGAAGGGCAATATGTTTGGGAGCAGGTTTTAAAGGTTTATAATGAAGGAATTCCTTTTGACCAAAGCGAGGTTCTTGTACCGCACAATCGAACGGGAGAATTAAAAAACTACTATTATAACTTGACCTATCGCCCATTAATTGAAGAAGATCAGATAACAGGAATGATTCAAGTAGCGGTTGATGTTACCGAACAAGTTGAAGCTCGCCAGAAAATGGAAAAAAGTGAAAACCGTTTTCGAGCTTTGGTCAACGCTTCATCTGATCTGGTTTACCGAATGGATTCTGATTGGATGGTAATGCATAGCCTTGAAGGAGGAGGAAGGCTTTCTGGAACTGGAGGGCAAAGTATCAATTGGCTGGATAAATTTGTACATCCTGGCGATTTGGAACAAGCAGTTCATCTTATTTCTAAATCTATAGTGGAGAAAAGCATTTTTGAAATGGAACACAGAATTATAAAAGAAGATGATTCTGTAAGATGGGTTTTGTCTAGAGTGGTTCCGATATTAGATGAAAAAGAAAAAATCGTAGAATGGTTTGGCGCCGCGAGTGATATTACTTCACAAAAAGAACTTCAAAATGTTATAGCAGAAAGCGAAGAGAAATTTAGACAGCTTGCCGATCTGGTGCCTCAAATTATCTGGACTGCTCGTCCTGACGGATTTATAGATTACTACAACAGCAGATGGTATGAATACACCAGTTTTAATGAATATGAATTTGGCGATTCCAGTTGGGTTCCAGCGCTCCATCCCGATGATGTTTATGATGTTTTAAGAACTTGGTATCAAAGCGTTCAAGCGGGGTCTTCTTACCAAATGGAATTTCGTTTAAAAAATGGAAGTACAGGCGAATACCGTTGGTTTTTGAGTAAAGCACTTCCTATTAGAGATAAAGAAGGCGTTATCACCAATTGGTTTGGTACCTGCACCGATATTCATGAACAGAAGTCGATTACCGAAAAGCTGGAAATTTTGGTGGCGGACCGTACCAAAGAACTCCAGCGTTCTAATGATGATTTACAGCAATTTGCTCATGTCGCTTCTCACGATTTAAAAGAGCCTGTTAGGAAAATAAAAACATTTGTAAGCCGTTTGGAAGACCATCTTGAAAATAAGCTCGACGAATCGGCAACGAGATATATTGAAAGAATCCATGTAGCGGCAGACCGCATGTTTACTATGATTGACGGTGTACTTGCCTATTCTAAAATCAATGCCGACTCGCAGAAAGCAACAATAGTTGATCTTAACGAAGTCATCAAAAATATAGAAACCGATCTGGAAATTTCACTACAAAGAACAGGCGGAAATATTTATTATCAAGGACTTCCTGTTATTGAAGGAGCTTCTGTGCTGCTTTATCAATTGTTTTATAATCTGATAAACAATTCGATTAAATTTGCTAAAGAAAATGTTCCGCCGCAGATTGCCATTAATGCAGAAGAAAAATTTGAAGACGGTAAAAGAATAGCTGTAATTACGGTACGAGACAACGGAATCGGATTTGACCCCGATCAGACGGGACGTATTTTTGAAACTTTTACCCGATTAAATTCTAAAGACCGTTATGAAGGAACTGGCTTAGGGTTGTCGCTTTGTAAAAAAATAGCGGAACGTCACGGAGGCAGCATTACAGCAAATGGAATTGTGGATAAAGGAGCTGTTTTTACAATTATGTTGCCATTTGAACAAACAGAAAAAGACATTTAAGCATGAGTAAGAAAATAATTTTATTAGCCGATGATGACAGGGACGACGCAGAAATGTTTTGCGAAGCGTTGGCTGATATAGATGAAAGTATTATTTGTCATTGTGCAGAAAATGGGGATCAAGCATTGAAAATGCTAAATAGTCATGATAAAATACCTGAAGTTGTCTTTTTAGATTTAAATATGCCTATTATGAATGGATGGGAATGTCTGAAACGATTAAAATCGGAAGAGCGTTATAAAGATATTCCGGTAATTATGATTTCTACTTCTTCACACAAAAATGATATGGAAGCTGCTGGCAACCTTGGTGCATTCTGTTATTTTGTGAAGCCAAATAATTTCAACGATCTAAAACAAGTGTTGGGACTGATTACCTCAAATCTTGAAAACGGATTAAAAGAACCGCTTTCCAATCTGGAAAAGAACCAATACCTGCATCTTTTTCTTTAGAATTTAAAAATACTTTTCAATTCAGATTTTAAAAACGTATGAATTTCTTTTATAAATAAGAATTTCAAAACAATGTATTTGTATTTTTTAATTATTTGATTATGAGTGCTTTGTTTTCTTCTTAAAAACGCTTTTTCAATTAATTTTAAAAAAACTCAACTTAAACTTGACTAATTCGGTAGAATTAATATATATTTGTATCGAAGAAAATTTATAACATGATACTTATCCAGAAAGACTGAGGGAATAGGCCCAATGAAGTCTTAGCAACCTGTTGCCGAATAAGGTGCTAAATCCTTCCGCTACAAGCGGGCAGATAAGAAAGATTTCTCCGTAAATCTGTTTAAGATCATCTAACCAAATCTTTATTAATATGAAAGCTGAATCAATTGTATATGTCGGTTATGAGCTCTTGAATTCCATTTTTGAAGAAAACGCCTTTGCTTTTTTCTAAATGCTAAAACAATAGTTTATTCTAGATTCTCTTTGTAAAATAAAATACTGCCAATGACTTCTGACATTGGCCTGAAATTCTTTTGTCTAATCTTAAAACTAAAAAAAAATGAAAAAAATACTATTAGGTTTCGCTTTATTTCTTGGAGCTCTTCAAACTCAGGCTCAGGAAAATAATTTACAATTGAAAGGAACGGTTGCCGATACTGTAACGCAATACGTTTACTTGCAAAAGTTTCACAATAAGATGTTTACCACGATTGATTCGGCAAAAGTAAAAGACGGTAATTTCAGTTTTAAAACGAAAGTAAAAACGCCAGATTTATACGGATTAAGCGTAAATACAGAAAGCTCGCCATTGTATATTTTTCTAGAAAAAAATCCGATTACAGTAAAACTGAGTCCGAAGAAATATTACACAACATCTGTGGTTGAAGGTTCTGCTTCTCAGGATTTGTTTGAAGCCTATAAAAAGAGCAAAGATGTAGAAATCAGTAAATTCATAACAGAAAATCCAAAATCTATTGTTTCTGCTTATGTATTGTACAGAAACTGGTCTTACAGATTAACACCTGAACAGATTACACAAAATATTGCTTTGCTAGATAAAAGTCTTCAAAGTACTACTTACGTGAAAGAATTAAAAGAACTGGCTATTGTTTTAGACGGATTATCGGTAGGTAAAAAAGCCCCAGATTTTACAGCCAATGATCCAGAAGGAAAGCCAGTTCGACTTTATGATAACTTAAAAGGCTATACTTTAATTGATTTTTGGGCTTCATGGTGCGGACCTTGCCGAAGAGAGAATCCAAATATTGTTGCGGCTTACAAAGAATTTCATGACAAAGGATTCAATATTGTCGCAATTTCTTTGGATAAAAAGAAAGAAAATTGGCTTAAAGGAATTAAAGACGATAATTTAACCTGGACGCATGTTTCTGATTTGCTTTTCTGGAACAGTGCAGTTGCCAAATTATATGGTGTAAGAGCCATTCCTGGAAATTATTTGGTGGATCCTAAAGGAGTAATCGTTGCGAAAAACCTGTATGGAGAAGAATTGCAATCTACATTGAAAAGACTTTTAGAAAATAAAATTTAAAAAAGAAAAGCGCAATCTTGTCTTTCAGATGAATGATAAGATTGATAAGAAATACAAAAAATACAATATTAGTTAATTTAAAATGACAAGGATATGAATGCTATTGAGCCAACAACAAAACCAACAGAACCTGAGTGTTACTTTTCTAAATTTAGAGAAAATACAGTAGGAATTGACCATACTTTCGAATCGGTTTACGGAGAACAGAATCTAGTTTATGCAGACTGGGTTGCCAGCGGAAGGTTATACGCCCCGATCGAAGATATCATGCTCAATAAAATTGGTCCCATGATTGCCAATACGCATTCACTTTCAAGTCAGACAGGAAAAACTTCTACTTACGCCTATCAGCATGCGAGAGATATTATTAAAAAATCGGTAAATGCCAGCCCATCAGACGTTTTGGTTACTACTGGGAGCGGTATGACGGCTGCTTTATCAAAATTGCAGCGTATCATGGCGCTTCGAACAAAAGCTGAAGAAGATAAACCAGTGGTTTTCATCACACACATGGAGCATCATTCCAATCAGGTTTCTTGGTATGAAACGAATGCAGAAGTGGTTATTCTGCCACCTGATGAAAATAATTTAGTCGATCCAAAAGCTCTTTCGTCAGCAATAAGAAAATATGCCGACAGAAGCTTAAAAATCGGTTCGTTTACAGCTTGTTCAAATGTTACAGGAATTATTACGCCTTATCACGAATTGGCCAAAATCATGCATCAAAACGGCGGACTTTGTTTTGTAGATTTTGCAGCTTCGGCGCCGTATGTTAAAATTGATATGCATCCAGAAGACCCAGAAGAACAATTGGATGCGATTTTCTTTTCTCCTCATAAATTTTTAGGCGGTCCTGGAACTTGCGGTATTTTGGTTTTTAATGAAAAATTATACCAATCTGATTTTCCTGATAATCCAGGTGGAGGAAATGTAAAATGGACCAATCCGTTAGGAAAATATTGTTACAGTGATGTGATAGAAGTAAGAGAAGATGGCGGAACTCCAGGATTTCTGCAGGTTATTAGAACGGCATTGGCTTTAGAATTGAAAGAGCAAATGGGAGTGGAGAACATCAAAAAAAGAGAAAAAGAATTGCTTGACCTTTGTTTTTCGAGACTTCAAAAAATACAAGGCTTGTCTATTTTAGGAGATTTGACCACTGAGCGAATCGGCTGTGTCTCGTTTGTAATTGAAGATATTCACTACAATCTGATTGTAAGACTTTTAAACGACCGTTTCGGAATTCAGGTTCGCGGTGGCTGGTCGTGTGCTAGTACTTATGCGCATTATTTGTTCAATATCAACGAAAAGAAATCGGCAGAGATTACAAACGAATTATTACAGCGAAATCAGACCAATAAACCGGGTTGGGTACGTTTGTCATTGCATCCAATTACAACCAATGAAGAGCTTTTGTATATCTGCGATGCCATTGAAAAAGTGGCTCATAATTATAAAAAGTGGAAAAAAGATTATGTATATAATTCGGTTTCAAATGAATTTGAAAATCCCGAAATTAAAGATACCATCGCAAGAGAAGTAAATGAATGGTTTAAGTTAGATTAGTTAGTAGTAAACCTAACAGGTTTTGAGAACCTGTTAGGTTTTTAGTATAAAGTCGAGATTCCGTTTGATAAAGATTTGGAAATGATAGTCCTAAAAAGAGAGCCACACTGATTAATGCACTAAACTCATACTTTGTAATACATCATTATTATTTCTGACAAAATTAGTTTTATTCTATATGATGAATACACTTTCGCCATGCATTCAATGGGCTATTTAATGGATGCTGTAAAAATTGAGATAAAATTATACGCCGATAATTACATTTTGATTTCTCTAAAATTGCAATGATCATCTGATTGTTGCAATTTTTTTTGCTTCAAAGCCTTAAAAATTGTTCCAATTTATAAAATGAAACAATTTTGAGTGTTTGTACTCTAAAGTCTCGAATAATAATTGTTTAAATTTATATCAAAATAATTATCGCAAAAGAACAATTTCAGATTTTACGCCGTGACTTTTTTATAGAAAGATTTCAAGTTTTACCGAAAGGTTTGTTGAAGAATATTGATTACAATTCCCAAAAATTAAAAATTAAATCAATATAATCGGATGTGTTATTGGCAATTAAGAGTTTCAAATTTAAAACATTTGACTCTTGTCTTATTGTGCTGCTACAACTTTATTTTTGCTCAGCAGGACACCAGCAGTCTTGCATCTGCAAAAAAAATAAGACTCGATGAAGCAATTTTATTAGGAATTAAAAATAACCGGCAATTAAAACTGGCAAATGCTGATTTGGCTATTGCTAACGAAAATGTCGGTCAGGCAAAAATTGCAAAAGCGCCAAGAATAAGTTTGAATGGCGGATACAACTACATCGGAGATCCTAAACTCTATGAAGGATTTTATGCCAGAAATGTCACCGTAGATTATTACGATCATCAGGCTTTTGCTAATATTATTTCTTCACTTCCAATTTACGCCGGAAATGCCATTAACACCAGAATTAATCAGCAGGAATTAATTAGTCAAATGCAGGAATCTGCTGTTCGAATGACTGAAGCAGACGTTAAAAATGCCATTACAGAACAATATTTCACTCTTGAAAAATTATATCGCCAAATTGAGGTTACGAAACAGAATATCATCAATACTGACATTCGAATAAATCAGCTGAAATCGCGTGTAAAAAACGGTCAGAATCTGACAAGTGACCTTTTGAGAACCGAACTGCAACAATCTAATTTTAAGGTTTCGGTTTTTAGAAGCACCAATACCATTCAGCTTATCAGCAATTATCTGGATATATTAATCGGTTTCCCAACCAATACAATTCTGAAACCTGAAGTGACAGAAAGTATGATTCCGACAGAAAATATGAACCTGCAAGAAAGTTTGGAAGAGGCTTTTCAAAACAGAGAAGAAATAAAAAGGGCAAGTATAAGAATCAAATTATCAGAATCTTCGCTGAGTTTGACCAAAAGCGGATTTAAACCCAATTTAAATGCAAACCTCATTCTGAATACAGAATATCCGGCTCAATGGCCCAATTATGTCAATATTCTGAATTACTGGGTAGCGGGACTTTCTTTAAACTGGGATATTTCGAGTTTTTATAATCTGAAACATCGGATAAATGGTGATAAACTGGAAATTGATAAAAGCAATATCGCTCTAGAAGTGACCAAAGATCAGATTACTACAGAAGTAAAAAATGCATTTGTCAGATATGCTGAAAGCAAAGAAAACATCAAAACCTACAAAAAAGATGTCGAGCTGTCAATGAGCAATTATAAAATTGTAAAAAGCCGATATGATAACGATTTTGCTTTAATCAGCGAGATTGTAGATGCAGAATTGCAGTTAAATAACTCCAGAATTTCACTTGTAAACGCCAATTTAGATTTAATCATTCAATATTACTCACTTCAATATGCAATGGGCAAACTTTAAAATTTCTTGTTATGAGCGAAGCAGATACACAAAAAGAGGCAGTTCAGAAAAGTGAAAAAAAGAGAAACAGCATTCTTACGCTACTGTCTTTTGTTTTTTTACTTGCAGGGGGGGGGTGGATTTTAAGTTTGTTCTTTGATTTCAGCTCTTACGAAACTACTAATAATGCTCAGGTAGAAGCTTACATCAATAATGTTGCGGCAAGAGCAACTGGCCATATAAAAGAAATCCGTTTTGAAGCCAATCAGCAGGTGCATAAAGGCGATACATTGGTTGTTTTAGACGATTCAGAATATATCATCAAAGTCAAACAAGCAGAAGCTGATTTGGCTATAGCCGAAGGAAATCTGCATTCGCTACAGCAAAATATAACCACTTCGATTTCTAATCAGGCTTCGGGAAAAGAAAAGCTGGCGGGAGATTTGGCGAGTTTAGAAAAAGCACAAAAAGATTATCAGCGTTTCAAGAATATGTATGCCGATTCGGCTGTGACGAGAAATCAATATGATCAGGTTATTTCCAAATTAAAATCGGAAGAAGCTTATGTAAAGGCTGGCAGAAAAGGTCTAGATGCCAGCAGTTCGATTACCAAACAAAGTTCGATTAATCTTGAAGCTGCCACAGCAACCGTTGCGAGAAAGAAAGCAGATCTTGATGCAGCAAAATTGCAGCTGTCTTATACGGTTATATTGGCTCCCGCTGATGGTTTTGTTGGCGAACGAAATTTGTCTATTGGCGAATTAATCAATGCCAATCAAACCATTGCTACAATCGTACTGACTGAAAAATTATGGATTTCAGCGAATTTTAAAGAAACTCAAATCGAAAAGATAAAGCAAGGACAAGAAGTGATCATTACAATTGATGCCTTAGACGGAAAAGAATTTAAAGGAAAAGTTGCTGGTTTTTCTCCAGCCACAGGAGCCAAATTCTCTATGGTTGAACCTGATAATTCGACTGGAAATTTTGTGAAAATCACACAGCGTATTCCAGTGAAAATTGAATTTGAAACTCCAACAAAAGAGCTTCAGGAAGTAAGACCAGGAATGAATGTAACAGTTGAAGTAAAAAAATAAGAGATGTTTGCAGGGAAAAAAAGGAGCGTTTTTACATTGGCAGGATTGTATATCCTGACGATTCCTTTTTTTAACGGACTCAATGTCACAACTTATGATAATTCGCAGATATTAGGACATTTCGGACCTTCTACCACGGCTTTTAGCTATGCGGTTTACATCCCGATTTTTGTTATGCTGGCTTTTTTGCCTTTAGGATTAAAACTAGGAAAACAGATTAAAGTTCGAACCATGATTTTATCCGTTTCATTTTTGTCTCTGTTGTTCAATACAGCATCCTTGTTTGCACCAACTATTGCTTGGTTTGTTTTATGCCGATCTCTTTTGGCAATGGTTTCGGTTATCGGAATATTTGCTTCGATGGTGCCTATTTTATTAAAATACAATCCTGCTTTAAATATGGCTTTGATGTATGGCATTTTTCAGTTTATACAAAAAGGAAGCCAGCATTTGTACCAATATTTAGGAGCGCATTTTGTGAGTTTTCATAACTGGACGTTTGGAATTTATTTCTTGAATGTCAACTTTTTAATCTGTATTCTTTTGGCTTGGTATTTTTACAGAGCCGATGTGGCGCCTCTCAAAACCAAATTTCAATTTGATTGGAAAGGCTGGATTATACTGATTCTATTTTTTACGATTATCCTTTTTTTATGTGCCGAAGGTCAGACCAGAAATTGGTTTAATGATCCTAAAATAACATTAGCTTCAGCAGTTTTGTTTATCGTGGCAGGAATCTATTTGCTTCATGTTCGTTTTACGGAAGAACCATTAATTAATCCCGATGTTTACAAATTTAAAAATGTGATTCCCGGTGCATTTTTAATGTTTTATATCGGAATAATGAATGGGACAGGAAGCGTTGTAACGGGCTATATGACCAATGTTTTAGGTTTTGATCCTGTTTTGGGAGCGGTAACGCATCTTTCACTTTTAATTGGATTATGTATTTCAATTCCGCTTTCGACTTATCTTTTATACAAACGCATTTATCTCGCTACGATTTGGGTCATTGGTTTTGCCTGTTATGGAATGTATCACATAATACTTTTTTTCAGATTTTATCCAGGAATTGATGCGTCCGATTTTTATCTGCCATTAATTTTTAAAGGGTTAGGAATGGGATTTCTTTTTCCTGTTTCGCTGCTTTACATTTCAGAGGGAATTCCTCCGTTTCTGAGCACATCGCGCATGATGACTGGAATTATTGCTCAGGCAGTTTTTGCTTCTTTGTTGGGAAGTGCTGTTTTAGGAACTTTTATTTCGAACATGAATGTGCAGCATAAAACTGGTCTGAGCCAACAGCTGAGTCCGATAAATAAACAAGCCGAAAATCAGCTGGAAAATTCGAAAAGGCAATTTTTATACATGGGATTATCAGATGCCGAAGCGCAGAAAAAAGCTGAGAAGAGTCTTTCTAATCAAACCTCGCAAGCCTCAATATTATTGGCTTATAAAGATATTTATCTCGTCATGTCAGCAGTCTGTTTTCTGCCCATTTTCATTATACTGATTTTCAAACTTTGGCGTAGACCAATTGGAAGAGTTGAAGTAGAGCCGATTCCGATTTGAAGATGAAAGATGAAAGATGAAAGATGAAAGATGAAAGATGAAAGATGAAAGATGAAAGAAGCAAGAGTAAAGAAGTAAGAGTAAAGAAGTAAGAACATAGATTTTTTCCGAGGTTTCGGGATTGGAATTTAATATTTGAAATTAACATTATGATAGTAAAAAAAGATCGTTTTTTATACCACTTTTGGACTCAAGAAAAAGGGCTCAGGGGTATGTTGATATTGCTGTTTATCATGCATTTCATTATCATTCCTTTTTTCGGCAGTTATACACGCTTTGTGGTTGCTGTTAATATATTTTGGATGCTGTTTCTCTTTGCTGGAATTTTGGCATTATCCAAACATAAAAAACAGGCTCTAATTATTTCAATAATTCCATTTTTATTCATTGTAACACAATGGATTAATTATTTTGAACATAATATTTTTATTCTCTTTGCCGACCTTATTCTTTCTATTGCCATCATGCTTCTGCTAATTACTTTGGTTTTAATAAAAGTTCTAGAACCTGGTCCAGTCACTACTTACCGCATTGTGGGTTCGATTGTAGTTTACATGCTGTTGGTTCATTTTTGGTCAACCCTTTATTTATTTCTTTTTGAACATATTGAAGGTGCTTTTCAGATAACCGAATCGAAATTTACAAGCAATAGCGATTTGGCTAGTTTTATGTATTTCAGTTATATCTGTATCACTTCAACAGGTTTTGGGGAAATAGTGCCTCTTCATCCTTTGGCTCGATCCCTAGTTCAGATTGAAGTGCTTACGGGCGTTTTGTATCCAGTAATCTTAATTGGAAGGTTGGTTTCAGATGCCAATTTCTCTATTAATAAGACTGAGAAGTAATAAAGAATAAAGAATAAAGAAGTCAGAGTACGGATTTATAGAGAGAATTCATTCACCATTAACAATTCACAATTATAACCATTCACCATTAAAAACAATAATCATGAAAACAACTTATTCGAATAAAAAGAAAGAACTCTTTGATACTATTTTGCAGTTATTTTTCATATTTCTCCTTGTCGGGTTTTGTCTTAAATTGCTGTTGCCTTTTTTTATGCCTATCCTTTGGGCTATAATACTGTCTGTTGTATTTTATCCATTGTTTAATTCATTGCAGCGAATATTAAAAGGACGTAAAGCATTGGCATCGGTTGTCATTACTATTTTGATTATTGCCATTATGGTGGTGCCTCTTATTTATTTCCTGAAAGCGGCGACTGGCAATTTTTTGGAACTGAAGGACAGCTTTGAAGCAGGAACGCTTAAAATTAGTCCGCCAGGGCCTTCTATAAAGGAATGGCCGATAATTGGTAAGCCTCTTTACGAATTTTTGCTGACGATGTCAACAGATTTGGAACAAGGTGTTGTTAAATATCAAGATCAGATTAGAGAATTGTCATCTAAAATTATGGCAAGTATTTTGAGTTCTGGTGCTGCATTTCTTCAATTTATACTTTCGGTTATTATTGCTGGAGTTTTATTAGTATCGCCAGGAGGTAAAGCTTTCTTCATGAAATTCCTTAAAAAAATTGCAGGAAGTGAAGCTGAAGAAATTATGACAATTTCTGTTTCAACAATTTATCAAGTGGTTAAAGGCATTTTGGGTGTTGCCGTTATTCAGACTCTGATCCAGGCCATCGGATTATTTATGGCTGATATCCCTTATGCGGGAATATTGACCTTGATTTGTTTGATATTTTCTATTTTACAGATTGGACCCATTATAATTAATATTGGAGTTATTATCTATCTTTTTTCAACAGGAGATTCTGGCCATGCTGTTTTTTGGACTGTGTTTTTTATCATCAGCGGACTTTCAGATAATGTTTTAAAGCCGCTTCTATTAGGTAAAGGAGCGCTTGTGCCAATGCTTGTAATTTTTCTGGGTGTAATTGGCGGTTTCATCATGTCAGGTTTCATCGGATTATTTGTCGGACCAATTGTGTTTTCAATAGGATATAAATTATTTGTAGCATGGTTAGATGATAATCCCGAGCCCGTTGAAGAACCTGCAGACGATATTGAAATTGTCTAAATTGTTGATGGTTGATTGTTGATGGTTAGCTACGAATTGTCAATCGTTGCTATGTTTTTGCATAGCCCCTAGTTTCAACTAGGGGTTTTCGGAATCGAATATCGTTATTATTTAAACTAAAGCCTTTTTTGTGCAAATTTTGTGTATATCCCTAAAGATGGAGGCAATTGATTATTTAGAAAGTTTTACACTTGAATTAACAATTCACAATTTATAATTCACAATTAAAAGAAGTATTTTTGCAGGATTATAATTCCAGCAAATGAAACGTTCCGGCACGGCAGATCTTCCTTTACATTATGGACATGTTCCATTATGGCTTGCTGAGCGAATGTCTAAACTTGGTTTTGCCATTGTGGAAACCATTGCTATGGAATTTTCTACTGCTGAAGTTATTAGCAAATTAAGCAATCCGTTTTGGTTTCAGAGTTTTGGAGTTGTAATGGGAATGGATTGGCATTCGTCAGGAATTACAACTTCGGTGCTTGGAGCTTTGAAAAAATCGGTTAATCCGCACTCAAAAGAGTTGGGAATTTATATTTGTGGAGGAAAAGGAAAACATTCTATGGCAACGCCACAAGAACTCTTATTTGTGGGAGAAAAAACAGGCCTCGATGGAATCAATCTTGCCAGCTGCAGCCGACTTACGGCAAAAGTGGACAATACCGCCATTCAAGACGGATTTCAATTGTATCAGCATAATTTTATTGTCGATAATAAAGGACAATGGGCTGTTATCCAGCAGGGAATGAATCCGAATTCTAGAACTGCCAGAAGATATCATTGGCATTCGCAAGATTTAAAATCTTTTATCAACGAACCGCACACGTTTATTTATGGCGAAAACCAGGGTTCGATTTTAAATCTTACAGCCAATGCCGCAACAAAATCTCGCGAAGGTATTTTAGAATTGGTAAAAGAATCGCCAGTTAAAATCATAAAAGAAATGCAGCATCTTTCTATGCCCGTGCACCATGATGTGAGAATGGAAGATGTGAATATGAAAAGATTGGGCGCCATGCTTTGGGCTACGCATGAAAATAAGCCCGAAGATTTTGAAGAACTGTTGCTCTTAAAAGGAATGGGGCCGAGGGCTTTGCAATCTTTAGCTTTGGTAAGCGAAATCATTTATGGAACTCCAACACGATTTGAAGATCCAGCACGTTTTTCATTTGCTCATGGCGGAAAGGACGGACATCCGTTTCCTGTTCCCGTTAAAATCTACGATGAAACTATCGATACGTTGCAGAGAGCGATTAATCGCGCCAAAATCGGAAATAGCGATAAATTGAGTGCCATTCAAAAACTATCTGAGATTTCGCGGAAAGCAGAAGAAAGTTTTACGCCAAATTCTAATTTTGATGCTCTTATCCAGAGAGAAAGAGAGGAATCTTATAAATATGGCGGAAAAACCGTTTTTGGCGATGCAAAACCTCCTAAAAAGAAACCTATAAACCCAAACAATCAGCTGGAATTATTCTAAAAATTATAATTTTCTATCAGCCTTTAGTTATATAAAAATCCAATAATGTCACAAAACGAAAAATCAATTTATACTTTACAATTCATTTTACTTTGTTTGAGTTCTTTATTATTTTCATCAAGTTTTAATATGATGATTCCTGAACTTCCTAATTATTTAAGCAGTCTTGGAGGAGCAGAATACAAAGGGCTTATTATCTCATTGTTTACATTAACAGCTGCGATTTCGAGACCTTTCAGCGGTAAGCTTACCGATAAATGGGGGCGTGTTCCAGTTATGGCTATTGGTTCTTCTGTATGTGTGGTATGCGGATTTTTGTATCCTATTTTGAGTTCTGTTTCGGGATTTTTGTTGTTGCGTTTGGTTCATGGTTTTTCAACAGGATTTAAACCAACCTCGACATCGGCTTATGTGGCAGATATTATTCCACAGCACAGATGGGGAGAAGCTCTCGGAATGCACGGATTATGTTTTAGCATCGGAGGAGCATTGGGTCCTGCACTGGGGAGTATGATTGTGAATAATTATGGCATTAATGTGATGTTTTACACTTCGTCATTTTTGGCTTTCTTTTCAATTATAATCGTAATGAACATGAAAGAAACTCTTAAGTCGAAAGAAAAATTGAACAGATCAATGTTCATTATAGGAAGAAACGATATTGTAGATAAAAATGTGTTTCCTGCGGGAATTATTACTTTTCTTTCGTACACTGCTTTCGGACTTATTTTAACCTTAATTCCAGATTGGAGTGAGCATTTGGGAGCGACAAATAAAGGTATATTTTTTACAGCTTTTACGGTAGCTTCGGTTATGGTGCGTTTTGGGGCAGGAAAAGTTTCAGATAGACATGGCCGACCAAAAGTGATCATGGCTGGATTAATCATAACTTCGATTGCTCTTTTTATAATTAGTTCGGGAAGAGATATTGAGATGTTATTGATTGGAGCTGGAATTTATGGAGTTGGGACTGGTATTTTGTCTCCAGCAATTAGCGCATGGACCATAGATATGAGCAATCCTGAACATAGAGGGAAAGCGGTTGCCACTATGTATATTTCGATGGAACTCGGAATTGGATTAGGAGCGCTTTTGGGTGGAACTTATTATAATGATCAAATCAATCGCATACCGCAAATTATTAGATTTGATATATTGGTGCTAATTTTAGGAATTGTATATCTTACTTATTGGGCGAAAAATAGAAAGAGAATTAAAGTATGATTTTAGTTGACCTTATTCTTTTCGAATATTTAAATGCACTTTAAAATTGCCGTAATAAGGATTTTCGGCCATTAAAGAATGGCCAATTATCAAAATATGAGTTCCTTTTTGTTGAAGCGGGATTTTCAAGTCCATTCCAAAAGGGCCATCTGAAGTTTTATCAGGAAAAATAATTTGATTAAATCGGATGTTTCCTTTTCCTGCATCTGGAACAATTTGAGCGTTTAATTCACCCAAAACTTCATTTTTGAATTGAACATACACTTTTGAATTCAGAGAATCTAAATGGCCTTCAGCTGAAAACACATTTTCTTCATTTTTGAAATTCATAGCAATAGTATCGCCTATTTGTTTATTTTCCTGCTTTTCTTTTTGAACAACAGGTTTTGTAGCGTCAGCAGCAGTTTTATTATTTTCCTTCTGCTGACATGAAAAACAGAAAATTGAAATTAGAAGTATATACCAATTTTTCATAGTGCTATTTTTAGTTCATCATTTCAAAGCTTCCTGGTTTTTCTTCGTTCTCATCATATTCTCCTGCAAGATTATCATTTAAATCTTCTTCTTCTTCCCAGTCATTTTCGTCATATTCCGAGTCGAAATCATATTCAAGATTATCTTCCAATTCTCCTAGTTCTAGATTGTAGTGATTAGAAGCTGTCAGCCTATTGTTATAATCGCCTTCTAGATAATCATCATAATTTAATAATAGCTGTTCCTCGTAAGAATTCATTTCTAATCCAAATTCGTCTGACATGTAATTTTCTGATCTCATATTAAATAAGTTTTAAAGAATAATTGTATCTAATTCTGTATTAGATTATTCTAAAATTACATTCTAACACGGCTAATTGTTTTATATAATTTTCTAACAGTCTTATCAAATTTTCATTTAACCAAAAAAAGGCAAGGGCAAGAAGATTGAAAAAATACAAATTGGTTCTTTTTCCAACTATAATTCTGGCTATTCAATATTATTAAGATTAATCATATTGATATTAAAAAAAATGCTTTACGAAATCCTTTGCGCTTGTTTTAACTGCATCATCTTTTGGTTTTTAACACTAAAAATGTTTAATATTGTGTTTTTGATCCTCACTTTTTATTGTTAAATGTCTGTTTACCGCAAATATGCTGATCATATTTTATTGAATCTTCTTAAGGAAGATGATCAATTAGCGTATACAGAAATTTTTGAGAGATATTCCAGACTTTTAGTAAATCATGCTTACAAAATGATTGGGAATCAGGATGAATCAAATGACGTTGTTCAAGAAGTGTTCTTATTTATTTGGAACAAACGCCATGAGCTGGAAATTACGGGTTCTCTATCTTCTTATTTGTACAAAGCAACAAAAAACAAAATCCTTAATCATATTGCTCACGAAAAAGTAGTTTCGCGTTATGCTGATTCGATTTCGAATTTTATAGAAAGCGATTATGTTTTTGCTGATTCTAAACTCAGAGAAAAAGAATTAGAAGCAATTATTGAAAGCGAAATAGCCTTACTTCCTGAAAAAATGCGTGAAGTTTTTCTTTTAAGAAAAGTAGAAGAACTTTCGTATGATGAAATTGCCTTACAATTAAATATAACCGACAAAACAGCTAAACAGCAAGTTTATAATTCGCTGAAAATTCTTCGTGGAAAACTAAAATCGGCCCTAAATGTTTTCATTTGGTAATTTTTTCTTGTTCTTTTTGTTAAAATTTAAAACAAAATTTACTTCTAATAACCTCATTAATAAAGAGAAACTAACGTTTTGATGAATTTATTAATGATAAATTAATATTTTTTTTGATTTTCATCTATGACAAAACCCATTTCTAACTGTCTTACTATAAAACGAGACAAAATTTCGTGTTGTAATTATGAATGAAACTGAATTTCTAGAACTGCTTAAAAAATATCAAAATGGCACTTTATCTCATGAAGATAAGGACAGACTTGATGCGTGGTATTTACATAAAGCTTCAAATAGCAGGAGACAGCTTAGCGAGTACGAATTGGCAGATAGTTACGAACATTTGAAATCGAGGCTTCCGTTGGCTCAAAAAACAAAAGTGATTAATATTTGGCCGCGAGTTGCCGCTGCAGCATCAATTATTGTGCTGTTAGGCGCTGGAATATTCTATTTTGTAAAATCGGAAACGGCAGCAAAACAAGAAAATATTCAGATTGTCGAAAAGGCAAAAGAAATTGCTCCAGGTGGAAACAGAGGGATTTTGACGCTTTCTAACGGAAAACAGATTATACTTTCTGATATTTCTTCGAAAGATATCATTGCTAAAGAAGATCAAGATGAGGTAACTATAAAAATGGATGCCAATGGAGTGATTACCTATGTTATAAATCCAGATGCGGATACTTCAAAAGAAAATGGCAATTCATTTAATACACTTTCTACGCCAACTGGAGGGCAATATAATATTGTATTAGCAGACGGGACAAAGGTATTCCTGAATGCCGTTTCGTCTATCAAATATCCAACTCAGTTTAACAGAGATCAAAGAGTCGTAGAATTGGAAGGAGAAGCTTATTTTGAAGTTGCTAAAGATAAAAGCAAACCTTTTATAGTAAAATCTGATAAACAGACCATTGAGGTTTTAGGAACACATTTTAATGTTCATGCCTATAATAATGAAGCAGCTGTAAAAACTACATTATTAGAAGGAAGTGTTGCGGTTTCTTCTAAAAATCAGAAAGCAATTTTAAAACCGGGCCAGCAGTCTAATATAAGTGATAATGCTAAAATTGCTATTAGAGAAGTTGATACAGAAGCGGCAATAGCTTGGAAAAATGGCCGATTTAAATTTGATAATGCTGATTTGAAATCGGTAATGAAACAGCTGGAACGCTGGTACGGAATTAAAGTAGAATACCGCGGTGATGTCTCAGACGTGAGATTTACCGGTGGTACTTTTAGAAATAAAAATTTGTCTGAAGTATTAAAAGTGCTTGAGCTTAGCAATATAAAATTTAAGGTCGAAGGAAAAACGATTACCGTCTATCCGTAAGTCTTTTATTTAACCGATTATATTGAGTTTATAAACTAAAAAACCAGAGGCAGTTGCGATGCTTCTGGTTGTTTAAAAAGTTTATAGCCAATATAAGTTGTCCACTATTGTTTAACTATAACCAATGTAAATGTATGAAATTAAATTTACAACCAAAAAAACCTTACAAAAAACTTAAAAAAAAGATTCCAAAAGTTAGTTTTCTGGCTTTATTAAGTCTTCTGTTTACTTTGTTTTGCAGTTATAAGAGCCAAGCTCAGACTATTACTGTCAATTTTAAAGACGCATCGCTTGAGACGGTATTAAAAGAAGTGGCCAAACAAGCTAATTATGAAGTTTTTTACACTCAAAAACTGCTTAAAGATGCTAAACCTGTTACGATTAATGTAAAGAATTCTTCATTGAAGGAAACTTTAAATCGGATTTTCAGCGGTCAGAATTTAAAGTTCAATCTTGCGAACCAAACTATAGTAGTGACTGGTTCAAAGGATAAAGCCGAGAACTTGGGAAACGAACTGATCGATATACGAGGAAAAGTACTAAACAATAAAAATGAACCTTTTCCGGGAGTAACAGTTACGGTTTCTGGAACTAACAGAGTAAGCATAACCGATTTTGATGGTAGTTTTTCTTTTGATAAAGTTTCATCAAGTGCTGTTCTTGAATGTTCTGGACTAACTATTGAGAATAAATCTTTTGGGATTGCAGGACGCACAGAATTAACACTCATTGTTGAAGACAAAGTAGCTGCCATGAAAGAAGTTGTGGTAACGGGTTTTCAGACCATTGCCAGAAGTAATTTTACTGGTGCTATTGGTAAGGTTGATGAAAAGGTGTTAAACGAAAATATTAATGGCAATTTATCGAGTGCCCTTGAAGGCCGTGTCGCTGGTTTGATGTTTCAAAAAAATCCAAACGGACTTGGATCTGATCAGCCTATATTAAGAGGTATCGGTACTTTTTCTGCAGATGTGGGTTATAGTCCACTTGTAGTAATAGATGGTCTACCAACAGAATTGACATTGGATGAAATTAATCCGTATGATATTGAAAGTGTAGATGTTCTAAAAGATGCAGCAGCAGCTTCTATCTATGGTTCAAGAGCGGCAAATGGTATTATTGTATTAACTACCAAAAAAGGAAATGGTAAGTTGAAAGTGACGGTAAACTCAGATTTCTTTATTTCAGATAAACCAAATTTGAGAGATATGAACTATGCCTCAACAAGTGAATTGATTGATTTTGAGCAGGCGGTTTATAATAGAGAAAGAGCCAGATTTGCTGACACTGCAACCATGTTTAGCAGTTATGGAGATATTGGAAACAGCAGTACAAAATATTACAGTCCTCTTTATCAATTAAACAGAAATCTGGAAGAGGGAAAAATCGATAATGCCACTTATAACAGTACTCTTGCACAATGGAGAAAGAATGATTACAATAAAGATTATCGCGATAATGTTTGGCAAAATGAATTTAGACAGCGTTACAATATTGCATTTTCGGGAAGCACAAGCAAACAGAATACGTATGTGTCTCTTAATTATGATGAATCTAAAAATCGTATAAAATATAATACTGGACGTGCATTCAATCTTTACGCAAAAAGTAGTTTCCAGATAAATAATTGGTTAAATGCAACATTTGGAGTAAATGGAACCTACAGTAATGATGATGTTACAGAATATGATCTTGGCAATTACGACATTCAAAAACGATACGAACGTATTACAGATGATAACGGAAATTTAGTGCAATCTTCATTTGCATCAATTAAAGATGGATTTACCTCTAGCGGCGCTCTTAATCCGGCTATGGTTGAAAAACTTGCAGGTTTAAGCGGTTTTAAATCTTTTAATTTTAATGTTTTAGATGCGCTTAAAGAAGGTATTGAGGAGCAAAATTCATTAAGCCTAAGAACTTTCGCTAACGTAAAAGCTAAATTATGGAAAGGTCTAAGCTTTAATACACAATTTCAATATGAAGTAAGAAAAAATGATAGAGAACAATATCATGATGTCAATTCTTATAGAATGCGTTATGCTATCAATGCATTAACGGGCTATAATCCGACAACAAATGCATACACTTACGTTGATGGCTTTTCTACAGGAGGAAGATACAAACAGGCAAGCAGTCAGGCAAGTAATTATTCTTTTAGAAATCAATTAGATTTTAATCAAGAGTTTGCAGAAGGCAAGCACTCAGTTAATGCATTAGTTGGTACAGAAATGCGCGAAACTTTTGTTCCAAGAAGCATAGAACAGCTTCGATATGGGTATGATCCTGTTACGCTTACCTCTGCAGTATTAAACAATCTTGCACTTAGCCAAACGGGAGTTTCTAGTTATATTTTTGGGAGTAACAGAACACTTTCAGCGTTAGGCAGAACACAGCAAGAAATCCTTCACCGTTACTTTTCTATTTTTAGTACTGCCAGTTATACTTATTTATCAAAATACAACCTTACAGGAAGTTACCGAGTAGATAGAGCAGATTTGTTTGGAGTTGATCCAAAATATAAAAACCGTCCATTATGGTCCGTAGGTTTAGGCTGGAATATCAGCAATGAAGATTTTATGAAAGAGGTTAAATGGGTAAGTATGTTAAAATTGAGATCAACTTATGGTATAAACGGAAATGTTGATCAAAATACAACACCTTATATTACTGCTACAAGAAGAAACGATAACCTGTATCAATCTTTACAATATACAAATATTACGGCTCAGCCAAATCCGATGTTAAGATGGGAAAAAACACAAAGTACCAATATTGGTGTAGATTATAGCTTATTTAGAGCTAAATTAAACGGTACGATTGATGTTTATCACAAATACAGCAGTGATTTATTGGCAACTACAGATCTTGATCCTACTGTTGGTGCTTTGTCGAGAAAAATCAATGCAGGAGCTCTATTAAATAAAGGTATAGAATTTAGTATTGGTTCTGAATGGTATAATAACGGTAATTTCCGCATTAATTCTAATTTAGTTTTTGCCCACAACAAGACAACCGTTAAAAAAGTAACAAGAGCAGAATCGACAGCATCGGTATATGTTTCTTCGCCAACCAATTTTTTTCTAGAAAATGAATTATTTAATAGCATGTATGCTTACCAATACGGAGGAACAGTAAATGGTTATCCTTACGTTTTGGATGAAAACGGAAATCCTTCTATAACTTTTGATGAAAACGGGAATCCAGTTTCAACAAGTATAAAAACAATTACCAATGCAGATGCCTTAGTAAATGTGGGGACTTTAATGCCAACTTACACAGGTTCATTATCTCAGCGTTTTTCGTATAAACAATTCGATTTAAATTTCTTGTTTGTTTTCTCGGGAGGAAATGTAATGCGTAAAGAAACCTTAGATATGAGTTCTGATGCCGTAAATCTTTCTGGTATCACAGATCGTTATACTGACACAAATAGAAATGACAATACTCGTTTGTATGTTGATTTTGCCGAAAATATTAGAAATTATGCAGGAACAATAAGCAGCCAATGGAGAAACTCAACAGCAAATGTTGTAGATGGCGATTATATTAAATTGAGAAATATTTCTTTGGCTTATAATCTTCCTAAAGCTTTTGCAACTAAAATAAAGATGGCGTCTGCAAAATTTACTTTTCAAATGAATAATATTTGGTATTGGAGTGCAGCTGGTAATCGTATTGATCCAGAGGTTTATAGCCTAAATTCTGGTACGCGTAATTTACCATTGCCAAAAACGTATTTACTAGGTCTTAATCTTACTCTTTAAAAATGAAACAGGTTTATATACTATTATTGTCTTTGATGATGTTAACGATTTCATCATGCGAAGAATACACTGAAATAACACCCAAAGGCGCTTTGGTGATCGAAACTCCTCAACAGTTTCTTGAATTAGTTTCGCTGCCAAATAGAGGGTATCCAATCAATAACTTTCAATATTTGTCAGATGACCAATGGATGAGAGAGGCCAACGTAATAGGAAGAACGCCAAACATTGACATCATTAATTTTACTTTTGATGAAACTATAGACAGGGTTTCTTTATTCACAGCTTCAAGTTTTTATAATCAAGCTTATACTTATATTAATAGATGGAATACTGTTATTTCGTTGGTTGATGATAGTAAAGGAGATGAGAGCATAAAGCAATTGGCCAAAGCCGAAGCTAAAATTTACAGAGCATACGATCATTTCTTATTAGTAAATACGTATGCTAAGGCATATGATCCGCAAACCGCTGCGACTGATGGAGGAATTTGTATCATGGATAAATTTGATCTGGAAGCGCAGCCTTCAAAATCTACTGTTGCTCAGGTTTACGATTTCATACAGAAAGATATAGAAGATGCGTTGCCATATTTGAAGGAAAAACCAATGGATGTTTATCATCCTTCATTGGCATTTGCCTACGCATTTAAAGCTAAAGTACATTTGTTTAAACGCGAAATTGCGGCGGCACAGGCTGCGGCAGAAAAGTCATTGAGTTATAACAATCAGATATTTGATATGGTTGCTTACAGCGCAAAAGGAGGGCCAACATCAGTGGCTGTTCCAGCTGCAGACAATATTGAAGTTCTTAGTTATATGTACATGACAGGTTATAACGAAATGAATTTTGCGCAGAGCTATATTATTAGCCCTGAATTGAGAACTTTATTTGGAACAAATGATGCTCGTTTTAATTTGTTTTTCAATTCTACGAGTACAACCAATTTAGATCAGGGTTCGAATACTGCTTATTGGGGAGTTCAATATACAAGGTTTTTTTATCCAACAGTTGGCATGAAGACTACTGAAGTATATTTAATGCTAGCAGAATGTTATGCCAGAGACAATAAATTAAACGAAGCAGTAGGAGTTTTAAATACTTTAAGAGCAAAACGTATTCTATCTGGCACAGTAAATTTAACGGTTCCTGCAACTAGAAAAGAAACTATGGAATTGGTGGTGAACGAACGCAGAAAAGAACTGCTTTTAGGATTTAATAGATTTTTTGACCTAAAGCGATTAAATACAGAAGCAGAATATGCAAAAACAATAACAAGAGTATTTCCAATCGTAAACAAAACAGTTCCTCAAAAGACTTATACATTGCAGCCTAACTCAAGATTGTACATTATTCCGTTTCCTTTATCGGCACTGACAAAAAATCCAAAGCTTACTTTAAATACAGACGAAAAAGTTCCGTTTTAATTTCAATGAAAAAGTTAATTATAATACTAACCATGCTGTCTGCTTGGCAGCATGGTTTTGCTCAAACCCCAGAAAAAAAAGCCGATAGTACCAGTACACAGCCCAAAGGCATGCAGGCTTATAATAAGGTAATAACAGAAAAAGCAAAAAATAAATCAGGGCTTTTTACTGTAAGCCAGGTTGATACTAAATATTATTTTCAGATTCCAGATAGCTTGTTTAATAGATACATGCTAGTGGTAACACGATATTTATCTACTCCGGAAGGAATGGGAGCTTTTGGAGGAGAAAAAGCCAACGAACAAACCATTTATTTTGAAAAAGGAGCTAATAACACGGTTTATTTGAGATCGCTTCAATATAAGCAAGATGTGCGTTCGGCTGATTCAATGTTGGCAAAAGCATTGGCTGGAAGTAATGAAAACCCAATTGTAGGGGCTTTTCCAATAAAGACAACTAATCCAGATAACGGAAATATTGTTATTGATGTAACAGATGCATTCAAAAAAGATAATCCGATGTTTTCTTTAGAAAGCAAAGAGAAAACAGAAAAAAAACTGACTTCTCTTGCCGATGATAAATCTTTTATTGAGGCTATTGATACCTATGCAATCAATATCGAAGTGAAAACCACAAAAACGTACACAAGCAGTACTGCAAGCAGCGGAAGCATAACCATTAGATTAAATACATCTATTGTATTATTGCCTAAAACACCAATGCGCAAACGTTTTTTTGATGAAAGAGTGGGATACTTTGCCAACAAATATGTCCTTTTTGATGATGACGAACAACGCGCACAGAAGAAATTTATCATTCAGAGATATCGTTTAGAGCCAAAAGAAAAGGATATTAAAAAATATCTAAAAGGCGAATTGGTTGAACCAAAAAAGCAAATAGTTTATTATATAGATCCAGCAACGCCAAAAAAATGGAGACCATATTTAATTGCGGGAATCAACGACTGGCAGAAAGCTTTTGAGGCCGCTGGTTTTAAAAATGCGATTGTAGGGAAAGAATGGCCAGAAGACGATAAAACGATGAGTCTAGAAGATGCAAGGTATTCTGTAGTAAGATATTACGCTTCTGAAACGCCAAATGCTTATGGGCCTCGTGTGAGCGATCCAAGAAGCGGTGAAATTATAGAAAGCCATGTTGGTTGGTATCATAATGTGATGAAATTAGTGCAGCGCTGGTATATGATTCAGGCTGGACCTCTTGACGCGAGAGCAAGAAAAATGCATCTGGATGATGAATTAATGGGACAATTAATCCGTTTTGTTTCTTCGCATGAAATAGGTCACACTATTGGTTTACGCCATAATATGGGAGCAAGCAATGCTACTCCAGTCGAAAAACTTCGTGACAAAAAATGGGTAGAAGCCAATGGCCATACCGTTTCTATTATGGATTATGCCCGCTTTAATTATGTGGCGCAGCCAGAAGACAATATTAGTCCAAAAGGAATTTATCCGCGTATTGGAAGCTACGACAAATGGGCGGTTCAATGGGGTTATGGATATTATCCAAATGCGAAGGACGAGTTTGAAGAAGAAAAAATATTGGCAAAATTAACTACTGATAGTTTAGCTGCTAATCCTAAATTATGGTTTGGGGGAGAAGGTAAGGATGAAGATCCGCGCAGCCAAAGAGAAGATATCGGCGATGACGCAGTAAAGGCAAGTGATTACGGAATAAAAAATTTAAAGCGCGTTGTGCCAAATCTTATCGAATGGACCTATCAGCCTAATGATGCTTACGATAATTTATCGGATATGCACAAAGCGGTGGTGTCACAATATAGTATCTATTTGTACCATGTATTGAAATATATCGGCAATAATTATGTGACCAAAAGAACTGTAGATGAAAAAGGTGTTGTCTATCAGCAGATACCAAAAGCAAAAGTAAAAGCCGCGATTGACTATGTCGGAAGACAATTGTTTGTAGCTCCGCTATGGATGTACCCACAGGAAATTGATCAGCTTATTTCTTTAAAAACAGCTGATCAAATTTCAGATCAGCAGAATCAGGTTTTAAATATGCTTTTAAGTCCAGGCATGCTGTACAATATCAGTCTTAAATCGATCCAGTTTGAAAATGCTTATACAGTTCCTGAATTTTTAAACGATTTGCAGCAGACTGTTTGGGTAAAATTTACAGGCGATGAAAAGCAGGACTTTTACAGAAGAAGTTTACAGCGTGGTTATATTGAAAAACTAGGCATGCTTTTATTGCCAAAAGAAGCAGAACCCGGAAAAGCTTTAAATGCAGCTCAGCGAAGCGATATTAGATTGTATGGGAAACAGCATCTTTTAAAATTAAGAGATGAAATCAAAAAATTAGAAGATGCTTCTTCAGGATTCAATAAAGACCACTTCGAAAGCATTTTAATCGAAATCGATAAAATCGTTAATAAATTAGATAAAACCGCGATATGAAAAAAATATTAGTTGTAGCATTGATTTGCTTAAGTACTCTGGCTCAGGCACAATTAACGTCAAAAGAAGAAGTGACTCCAGAATTGGTGCAAAAAAGAGAAGAGCAAAAGAAAGAAATTACAAAGAGTTATTTGGCTTTAAAAAATAGCTTAATACTTTCGGATAGCCTTGTTGCCGTTAAAAGTGCTGTGGCTTTGACGAATTCTTTGAAAAATTTCAAGTTTAAGAAATTAACGTTGGAGCAAATGAACATTGCTACAATTTCAAGAAAAGAAATTATAGAATTGGCTAATCAGATTGCCGCGACAAAAAACATTAATAAACAGCGCAAGATTTTTGAGACTCTTTCAGTAAAGTACTGGGATCAGGCTTCAAAGTTTAAAGCAGCAGATGAAACATTATATTTACAAGTCTGCCCAATGACTGGCGCAGTTTGGACAAGCGATAGTAAAGAAATCAAAAATCCATATTATCCCAAAAATATGCTTACCTGTGGTGAAGTAAAAGCAACTTTATAGTTTTTTTAATTTGAATTAGTTTGATAGATGCGGTCTTCTTTGTAGGGAAGCCGTATTTGTCGTTTAGAATACTTAATGCCACCGTTATAGTTAAAACTATTGTAGGAACAATTGAAAAAAAAGCCTGTAAACATCAAGTTTACAGGCTTTTTTGTGGAGTCACGGGGATTTCATTCGAACAGCTAATTCCCATCGTAATGTTTATTGATAAACTTAAACAATATTCATTAAAATAGTATATGTGATTTAAGTTCGAGACAAAGAAGATTGCAATCATTTTACATTATGTCCAGTATTTGAAAGTAGTATTATTTGAGCTTTTATTAGGTATAATTTTTCCTTTATATTTTCTTTTTCGAGTTTTTGAAGTAATAAAGGAAACTCCGAATCAATCATCTTTAAGTGCACTAAAGAATAATTATCTGTTTTCTTTCATTATTGTATTTGTTTAAAGGATAATAATCTTTAAAAACATATATAAAAAGAATGATTATCTGATTTTAAGTATGAATAAAAATATTTAATCTTTTATTTTAAAATTTGCAGGATAAAAAACTAAATATTATCATCAAATGAAAGCGAACATAAAAGAAGAGAGGGGAATAAACGAAAAGCAGGATATTAAAAATACTCAGAATGCAATCAAGAATGATTTTGCATTCACACTAAAGAGCACTTGTTTAGATGAAAACTATCATCCCTCAAGCCAAACACGTTTGACAACCAATTTTGCAAATCTGGCTAGAGGAGATAAGCGCCAGCAAAACTTACGCAATGCCTTAAATATGATTAACAATCGATTCAATGCATTGGCTCATTTGGATAATCCAAAAGCTGATCGTTACCTTATAGAACTTGAAATCCTCACAGTAACGATGAGTATTGATGATAAAAATGGCAGTAACGATTTACCGATGATTGAAGTTTTAAAAACGAATATTATTGACCGTAAAACTGGCCAGCAAATCGAAGGGGTTGCCGGAAACAATTATTCTTCTTATGTTCGTGATTATGATTTCAGTATTTTATTGACCGAGTACAATAAAAATAAATCTACTTTTTCTATTCCTGAAAATTTTGGCGATTTGCACGGAAAACTTTATAAATGTTTTGTGAATTCGGTCACTTATAAAGAGCATTTTAAGATGTCACCGATCATTTGTTTAAGTGTATCGAGCAACAAAACGTATACCCGCACTGACTACCAGCATCCTGTTCTGGGTTTTGAGTATCTGCAGAATGAATATTCTCTCACTGATGAATATTTCTCTAAAATGGGTTTAAAAGTTCGTTTTTTCATGCCTCCGAATAGTGTGGCACCGATGGCTTTTTATCATTCTGGAGATCTGCTTGCTGATTATACTGATCTTGGATTAATCAGCTCAATCAGCACAATGGAGACTTTCCAGAAGATTTATCGTCCTGAAATTTACAATGCAAATTCAGTGGCTGGAAAAATCTATAAGCCTAGTCTTAAACACGAAGATTATTCACTGACTCGCGTGGTTTATGACCGCGAAGAGCGCAGCCGACTGGCTGTTGAGCAGGGTAAATATGCAGAAGAGCATTTTATTAAGCCTTACAAAAGTCTCTTGGAACAATGGTCTGCTAATTTTACCCTTTAATTGATTACATCGCATTAAAATTATATTATTATGAAAAAATTATTACTACCCACCTCTATTGTTGGAAGTTTACCCAAACCAGCCTGGCTTGCACCACCCGAAAAACTTTGGTCACCATGGAAATTAGAAGGAGATCAGTTACTTGAAGGGAAACAGGATGCCCTGCGCATTTCTCTGCAGGAACAGCAATTGGCAGATCTGGATATCATTTGTGACGGCGAACAAACACGCCAGCATTTTGTAACAACTTTTATCGAGCATTTAAGCGGTGTAGATTTTGAAAACCGTAAAACCGTAAAAATCCGTAACCGTTATGATGCGAGTGTTCCAGTGGTTGTAGGTGAGGTTGCACGCCAAAAAGCAGTTTTTCTTGAAGATGCTAAATTTTTACGCAAACAGACTAATAAACCTATAAAATGGGCATTGCCAGGCCCGCTGACAATGGTAGATACCTTGTACGACGACCATTATAAAAGCCGGGAAAAATTGGCGTGGGAATTTGCGAAAGCACTCAATGAAGAAGCAAGAGAACTTCAAGACGCAGGGGTAGATATTATCCAGTTTGATGAACCTGCATTTAATGTGTTCTTTGATGAAGTGAACGATTGGGGAATGGCGGCATTAGAAAGAGCCATTGAAGGTTTACATTGTCAAACTGCTGTTCATATTTGTTATGGTTATGGAATACAGGCAAATACCGATTGGAAAAAGACATTAGGTTCTGAGTGGCGACAATACGAAGAAATTTTTCCGAAAATTCAAAAATCTAAAATTGATGTGGTGTCTTTAGAATGTCACAACTCCAATGTGCCTTTAGATTTAATGGAATTGGTTCGCGGTAAAAAAGTAATGGTCGGTGCCATTGATGTGGCAACTAACACTATCGAAACGCCAGAAGAAGTAGCTGATACCCTGCGTAAAGCTCTTGAGTTTGTAGATGTCGAAAATCTTTACCCTTCTACAAACTGCGGTATGGCTCCGTTATCTCGAAACGTAGCTAGAGGCAAATTAAGTGCTTTAAGCGCAGGAGCAGAAATTATACGCAAAGAACTTGGGATTAGTCTCGATATTAATAATGGAGTCCATACTTCTATGGAGGAATAATATTTAATACACATTGAAAAAATTATTACAAGTATTAAAAAAAGCAGGTTTCGACGGTTTCCTGTTAATGATAGCCACCATGATTCTGATGGCTTATTTTTTACCAAAGCCAGGCATGGTTAAAGAACCTGTTTCGCTGGAGGAGATTGCCAATGCTGGGGTTTCCTTGATTTTCTTGTTTTATGGCATGCGACTGAGTGCTGAGAAACTAAAAGCCGGACTTTCCAACTGGAAAATGCACATTGTCGTCCAGTTGACCACCTTTTTATTTTTTCCGCTCATTGTTTTGGCATTTCGCCCGTTGTTTGTCAATAACGGGTTCGAGCTGCTGTGGTTGGGTGTATTTTTTCTGGCGGCTTTACCGTCAACAGTATCCTCTTCTGTAGTAATGGTTTCTATCGCCAAGGGAAATATTCCCGCAGCGATTTTCAATGCAAGCATTTCTAGTTTGATCGGAGTATTGGTTACGCCGCTCTGGGTTGGGCTGTTTATAGCTTCTGCGACAGGCGATTTTGATGTTACTCAAATCGTCATAAAGTTGATTCTTCAAGTCTTGCTGCCTGTCATGATTGGCATAAGCTTAAATTCCCGTTTTGGCGCCATTGCCGAAAAATACAAGAAGCAGCTCAAATATTTCGACCAGGCAGTTATTCTAACCATTATTTACACGTCGTTTTGCAAGTCATTCTCCGAACATCTTTTTGAAGGTTTCACCGCTCTGGAACTTGCCGGACTTGCTGTAGGGATGATGGCGTTGTTTTTTGTGATATTCTTTTGTGTAGGACTACTCAGCCGTCTGCTTGGTTTTTCAGATGAAGATCGTATTACGGTCTTATTCTGCGGGTCAAAAAAGTCATTGGTACATGGCACTGTTATGTCAAAAGTACTTTTTCAGCACAGTACTATCACCGGGATCGTATTGCTGCCGCTCATGCTTTACCATGCATTGCAATTGATTGCCGCCAGTATTATCGCTCAGGGTATGGCTCGGCGAAAAGAAGTGTAATTTTTGTTATATGAAATTAAGTGCAGGTTATTGTTTTTTTAATTAGTGCAAAATAAGATTTTTGTGTTGTTTCTAGTTGTATTTAAAGAATTTTATTCTAATTTAGAAATAATTAAACCTAATTTAAAGTAAAATTCTATGGAGCAGATAGATGATATTGATCTTCAGTTATTAAATATACTTCATGATAATTCTAAATATACAGTAAAAGAACTGGCAAAGATGGTAAATCTTTCCCCATCGCCAGTTTTTGAGCGTATTAAAAGATTAGAGAACAATGGTTATATTAAGAAATACATAGCGCTTCTTGATGCAGAAAAATTAAACAGGGGATTCATTGTTTTTTGTAATATCAAACTAAAACAGCACGATCGTAATATTGGGAATCAGTTTGTCAGTGATATTATGAAAATAGAAGAAGTTGTAGAATGTTATAATATCTCAGGAGATTACGATTTTTTAATGAAAGTTTCTGCCAAAGATATGAAGCATTATCAGGATTTTGTGTTTAATAAATTGGGATCAGTTGAAAGCATAGGAAGTACCCAAAGTACCTTTGTTATGTCGGAGATAAAAAATATGTATGGATAGCTCCGCGATGTTTTAAAATTATTTTGGAATTGCTATCATTTAGCATCAAAAAATTAAGATAAGCCAAAGGAGAAAAAATATCAACCCCCAAAAAAAACAAAAAGCCTGTAAACAATTTGTTTACAGGCTTTTTTGTGGAGTCGCCGGGAATCGAACCCGGGTCCAAACAAGCAACTAAAGAGCTTTCTACACGCTTATTTCCTGATTGGATTTTCGATGTTGAGCTAGGCCAGAAACAACCACCCAACACTTATCTTCTTAAATTTCGAAATCCACCCGAAGCTCATGGAAATCTAGGTTTATTTTTACGGTTCCCCTGAACGGAACGCCACAAACCAAGGCTTTCCAGGAGAATCCAGCTTCTCTACCTTGTAGAGACGTGGCGTAATCTTACTATGATTCGGATTATGCAGCTAAAGCGTAATTATTTTCGCCGTGTAAAAGTTCGAGATCTTATATTTACGAGCAAGGTCTCAATGCTCGACGTGCTTACTGTTCAATTCGACTTGCTGTCAAAACCAGTCGACCCCAAAAAATAAGTCTGCAAATTTAGAGTATTTGAAATTACTTTCTGCTAAAATTTTCAAAAAATATAAGTCCAAAGTCCAAAGTCGGAAAGTCTAAAGCCGGAAATCGAAACTTGAAAGTTATAAAGTTTTTAAAATCAAAAGCTTACTTTCTTTTGCTCCTTTTTATTGTACCTCAATTAGTATATTAAAAGACAAAGTCAAAATAGACAACAACTTTAAGACTTTGGACTTTCGACTTTGGGCTTTATGACTTTACAACTATTTTTACTCTTCGTCTTTAAAATTAAAAGGATAATCTCCAAAAATCGGAGCTAGTTTACGAACTGCATAAGTGTTTCTAGTCATCTTATTAGACAGGGCAATAATCGTTACGCCTTCTTTCATCAAAGTAATATAAGATGAGGTGTTTCCGTGCCACCATCCATTATGAAAATAAAAGTTCTGTCCCGTTTCCCAATTAATCATTCTAATGCCAAGACCGTAATTCTTAGTTCCTTTACGTTCATTGCTATAGCCAGTGTAAACTTGTTTTAATAATTCAGGTTTTAAGAAATCTGGCGATTGTCTTGCGCGATCAAATTTTAAAAGATCTCGTGCAGTCGAGAAGATATTTTTATCTCCGTAAACATTATCTAAATAATCAAAGCCAATTTCTACACCGTTGCCTTTATAAGAAGGAACAATTTTTTTTCTGTCTTTATCATCATCAAAAACATAAGTATGAGTCATTCCCAAAGGCTTAAAAATCATTTCAGACATGGCTTCTTTATAACTTAAGCCCGTAATTTTTTCTATAATAAGAGCCAGCATGGCATAATTCGTATTGCAATAACTAAAACGTGTTCCAGTTTTAGCTTCCAAACCAATATCTTTTGTAGCCAGAATATCTAAAATGTCTTTATTGGTTAATTGATTATGTCTGTCCCAAATCGATTTGTCGCGGTCTGTGAAATAAGCGTAATTACGCATTCCTGTGCGGTGATCCAATAACATTCTTATGGTACATTCTTCGTATGGGAAAGTTTTTAAAATAGTATTTACTTTTTGGTCCAAATCGATTTTACCTGCGTTAACCAATTTTAAAACCGCTGTGGCAGTTAGCACTTTGCTCACAGAAGCAATTTGTACAGGTGTTTCAGGAGTTATCTCTGTTCCTTCATTTTTATTGGCATAACCATTATATCTTTCAAATAAAATTTGTCCATTTTTGGCCACTAAGAAGCTTCCATTCATGGTATTATTTGGCCAATTTTTGTTGTAAAAGTGATTTATTCTGCCGACAACTGAGTTTTTATAAGCCTGTGAAACTTTCGGTTCAGCTCCTAACGGCTTCATTTTAGGTAAGGTATCTTCGACTGTCTGAGTTGTATCTGTGGCTGCTGTTTTGTTTTGGCCACATGAACTTAAAACCAGTATTGAAAAAAGTATTTGTGGTATCTTTGTTTTTTTAAGGAAAATCATTTGCATCGTTCTTTAAAAACAAATATATCGAATTCAATTTTGTTGTATTCTTGGTTCTGGGGCTCTATTTTGTGTTTTTTAACATTTTTTTAAGAAAACTAAATTTTACTCGGTTGTTTTTCAGCTTTTAACGGTTTTGGAACATTTTAAATAGAATTTTTGAAACAAAATTTTAACTAAATTTGTTATATTTGAAACAAATATGTTTTAAAAAGTTATATTATTAAATACTAAAAAACCAATCTAATGAAATTTGGAATCATAAAAGAGAGAAAAAACCCGCCTGACAGAAGAGTTGTTTTTTCTCCAAATGAATTGACAAGATTAAAGCAACTTTATCATGATGCCTCTGTAAAAGTCGAAAGTTCAGATATCAGAATTTTTTCTGATGATGACTATAAAAATATGGGAATTACCCTTACTGATGATGTTTCTGACTGCGATATTTTATTTGGTGTGAAAGAAGTTCCTGTAGAAAGCTTGATTCCTAATAAAGCGTATTTCTTTTTTTCTCATACAATTAAAAAACAGCCTCATAATAGAAAATTACTTCAGGCGATTTTAGAAAAAAATATTGATTTATACGATCATGAAACGATTGTAAACGAACACGATCATCGTTTAATTGGTTTTGGAAAATATGCTGGAATGGTTGGTGTTTATAACGGAATCCGCGCATTCGGAATTAAATTCGAATTGTTCAAACTTCCAAAAGCAGAAACTCTTTCAGGAAAAGAAGATTTGATAAAACACTTAAAGCGTATCACAATGCCAGCTCTGAAATTTGTAGTTACTGGAACTGGAAAGGTTGGGAGCGGAGCCAAAGAAATTTTGGATGCTATAAAAGTGAAGGAAATTACAATTGATAATTATTTGACTAAAAAATATGCTCAAGCGGTTTATGTGCAATTGGATGTTTTGGAATACAACAAAAGGAAAGACGGGCAGGTTTTGGATTTTGTAGATTTTGTTAAGCATCCAGAAGAGTATGAATCTGATTTTGAACGATTCACGAAAGTATCTGACATTTATTTTGCTGGACATTTTTATGCCAATAATGCACCGATGATTTTAACCAAAGAAATGCTGAACGCAAGCGACTGCAAATTGAAAGTGGTAGCTGATATTTCTTGTGATGTTAACGGTCCGATTGCTTGTACAATACGTTCGTCAACCATTGAAGATCCCTTATATGGGTATTTTCCGTTAGAAGATCGTGAAGTTGATCTTTTTCATCCAGCTGCAGTTGCAGTAATGGCAGTAGATAATCTGCCGTGTGAAATTCCAAAAGATGCCAGCGAAGGTTTTGGAGAACAATTTATGGAACACGTAATTCCAGCTTTCTTCAACGGTGATAAAGACGGAATCTTAAAACGCGCCAAAATCACTGAAAACGGAAAACTAACAGAAAGATTCAGTTATTTGCAGGATTATGTAGACGGTAAATAAATTATGAGTTTTGAGTTATGAATTATGAGTTAGCCGACTTTGTCTATAAAATAAAAGGAGAAACATTTATGTTTCTCCTTTTATTATTTACGTTAGAGTAATAACTCATAATTCATAACTCAAACCATATCTTCAGGTTTTACCCAAGCATCAAAATCTTCTGGAGTTACATAACCAAGTCGGACAGCTTCTTCTTTTAAAGTTGTTCCGTTTTTGTGAGCGGTTTGAGCAATTTCAGCAGCTTTATAATATCCAATTTTGGTGTTTAAAGCAGTGACTAGCATAAGCGAATTATCTACTAATTCTTTGATGCGTTTATGATTTGGTTCGATTCCCTGTGCGCAATGTTCGTCAAAAGAAACACAGGCATCACCTAATAATTGGGCAGATTGTAAAAAGTTGGCTGCCATTACAGGCTTGAAAACATTCAGTTCATAGTGCCCTTGCATACCGCCAACGGCAATTGCCATATCATTTCCAATAACTTGAGCGCAAACCATGGTTAAAGCTTCACATTGCGTTGGGTTTACTTTTCCAGGCATAATAGAAGAACCTGGTTCATTTTCAGGAATATGAATTTCGCCAATTCCAGAACGAGGACCTGAAGCCAGCATTCTAACATCGTTGGCAATTTTATTTAAAGAGACAGCCAATTGTTTTAAAGCTCCGTGTGTTTCTACAATTGCATCGTGTGCTGCAAGCGCTTCAAACTTATTTTCTGCCGTGACAAAAGGATGGTTGGTAAATTTTGCGATATATTCTGCGACTTTTACATCATATCCTTTTGGAGTGTTTAATCCTGTTCCAACAGCTGTTCCTCCAAGAGCGATTTCAGATAAATGGGATAAAGTATTTTTTAAGGCTTTTAATCCGAAGGCTAGTTGTGCTGCGTAACCTGAAATTTCCTGACCAAGAGTTAATGGTGTCGCATCCATTAAGTGCGTACGGCCGATTTTGACAACATCTTTAAATTCTGCAGCTTTTTTGGCTAGGGTAGCATGAAGTTTTTCGATACCAGGAATGGTAGTTTCTACGACCATTTTGTAAGCGGCAATATGCATTCCAGTTGGGAAAGTGTCATTTGACGATTGGGATTTGTTTACATCGTCGTTGGCTTTTATAAATTGTTCGCCTTCGCCAATTTCAAAACCTTTAAGGACTTGAGCGCGGTTGGCAATTACTTCGTTTACGTTCATATTGCTTTGCGTTCCAGAACCCGTCTGCCAGATTACAAGAGGGAATTGGTCATCTAGTTTTCCCTCAAGAATTTCGTCGCAAACTGCTGCGATTGCATCTCTTTTTTCGATTGGCAAAACGCCTAAATCGTAATTGGCATAAGCAGCGGCTTTTTTTAAGTAAGCAAAACCTTCTATGATTTCTTTTGGCATGGATGCCGCCGGCCCAATTTTGAAATTATTTCTAGATCGTTCTGTTTGTGCACCCCAATATTTGTCGGCTGGGACTTGAACTTCGCCCATGGTGTCTTTTTCTATTCTGTATTTCATTATGTTGTATGTAAAAATGTTATTTGTAAAATGTGAAATGTTTTGATGAAATTCCTCTGAACTCTTTTAGAGAAAGGGATTGTATGACCTAAAAAAGCTTATTTAAAATGAGTATAAATATACGGATAAATGTTATTTAACGAAAATTGATTTAGATTTTATTGCTGAGAAAAAATATATACCCTACATTTGTGGTAACATTCAAAAATTCCGGAAAACATGTTTGAATTTTCACAGTACTTAGGTTTTTTACTTTTCTTAACCATACTAACTATAGGGTTTTGGTTAATGTTTTTCTTGGTAGGTTTCTTATCTTATTGGGTAACAGGAGCTAGCTGGGAAATGATTAAAGAAAAAAGAGCCAGAAAAAGACAAGAAGAACAATCTATTTAATTTTAGATTGATGTCATAAAAAAAGAACCCAAAAGGTTCTTTTTTTTTGTGCCAAAAAAAAGGAAATTCCAATCCGGAAGCCTCGGGACAAATTCCAAATTCCAATTTGACAAGCTTATTTAAAGCCGATAGGTTTTTAAAAACTGTCGGGTTCCTTATAAATAGAAAATTCCAAATCCCAATGATAAAATTGGAATTTGGAATTTTTTATCCAGATTGGAATTTAAAAGATTTTATCCAGGAAAATCTCCACCGCCGTCTCCACCGCCATCATTTCTTGGCTGTGCATTTTTATCTCTTTCACCTTTTGGTTTGTTGAAACGGTATGTGAATGATAAATTGAACTGACGTTTACGGAATTGGAATTCGCTATATGAACTTACATCATCTAAATACGTGTACGATCTCATTTTTCTTGAATTGAATACGTCGCTAATGTTGAAAGCAATAGTTCCTTTGTCTTTCATGACATCTTTGCTGAAAGCAGTATTCATTCCGAATTGGCCTAAGTTTTTACCTTGAGCTGTTTTTTGTTCTCCGTTATACATTGCTGTCAACTGCCAGTCAATTTTGTACGGAAGTGTAACTTTAGAGTTTACTCTTGCAAACCAAGAATTAGCTTGATTGTCTAAATTCTGAACAATAAGATTTCCTTGTGTATCTGTATAACTATGTTCTCCTGTAGTTTTTACATTGAAGAAGTTAAAGTTACTGTTTAATTTCCACCATTTGAATGGAGTGTAATTGAACGTAAATTCGAAACCAAATTTTTGCTCTTTTCCTAAGTTAATAGGTTGGCTTTTGATTACAGGCACTCCATTAACTTCGTCTCCAGTAGGAGATCGTACAAAGCTGAAAACATCTTTTGTGTCTTCAAAATATGCCGATGTATTGAAGGTTACTTTATCCCATTTTTTGATGTAGCCAATATCATATTTGTCTGTCAAAGAAGGGTCTAAGTCTGGATTTCCTTGAAAGATGTTAACGTTACTAGCGTAGTTAACTGCTGGGTTCATGAAACGTCCTCTTGGTCTTGACAAACGTTTGCTATAGCTTGCAGAGAAATTACTTTGATCTGAGATTTCGTAACTAATAAAAGCACTTGGAAATAAGTTGTTGTATTTTTTAGTATTGAAATCGCTATTGTCTAGCAAATTAACATGGATGTCCGTGTCTTCCCATCTTAAACCAAATAAATAAGAGAATTTATTTACTTTGAAACCATACTGTGTGTAAAGCGCATTGATGTTTTCTTTGTATTCTAAAGTATTTGATAAATTAGGATCTTTTGCTCCTCCATTTTCAGTTACATAATATTCGTTGTTTAGATCTCCAAAACTTCCTTTATATCCTGCTTCAAACTGGCTTCCTTTTCCTAGCGGAAGAACATAATCTGCCTGAAATAATACTTGTTTTTGGATCTGATCGTTTAGCGTATTATTGAAATTCGGTGAGGCTGTAATAGTGCTGTAGCTATCATCTGTATTTCTTGAAATAGAAAGGTCTGCGGTAAGTTTGTGTCCCTTATCGTTGAAATTCTTAATCAAATTAGAAGTGTACTCAAAGTTTTCGCTTCCAGTATCTGCGTTGTTTAAACGATACGTTGTTCCAGTAAAATTGCGATCGGCATCGTAATTGTAATAATTGATCAAATCTCTATCGTCACCAGTATTTTTTTGGTAGTTGATAGCATTTGTCCAGAATGTAGATGGCGTTATGGTCCATTCAACACCAGCTCTTGCATTGAATCCGTTTCTGATACGTTTTGTATCGCGGTCTTCGTCTAAGAAACTTTTTGTTGTACCGTCTGGATTTAAATATTCAGAATTGGTCTGGCCAGCTCCTTCTGTAGTTCTGTAGTTGTAACCAGCAGTTGTAAAATAGTTTAACTTTTCAGTTTTGTAGTTTAAGTTAGCACTTAATCCATACGTTTCTGGTAAACCTGTTGAAGCAATAAAAGTTCCGTTGAAACCTTGATTTTTTCCTTTTTTAAGAACAATATTGATAATTCCAGAACCACCTTCAGCATCATAACGAGCTGATGGGTTTGTAATTACTTCTACTTTGTCGATTGCATCCGCTGGAAGCTGTCTTAAAGCTTCTGCAATATTTATAGCTTGCGAAGGTCTTCCGTCAATTAAAATACGAATGTTGTCGCTTCCTCTTAAACTTACATTTCCTTCTGTATCAACAGAAACAGAAGGGACGTTGTCTAAAACATCGCTAACACTTCCGCCTTTTACAATCATATCCTGACCAACGTTGTAAACTTTTTTGTCCAGTTTGATTTCTACAGTCGATTTTTCAGCGCGAACTACAACTTCGTTTAGTTGTGCAGCATCTTCAGATAGGTTTACGACACCTAAATTGGTATCGCCTTGAATGCTTTTCTGTTTAATTTCAGTCGATTTGAATGAAATGAACTCCACTTTTATATCGTAAGTTCCGGGTGCAACCGCAACTTCAAATTCTCCTTTCGGATTCGTAATACCTCCAGCAACAACTTTTGTATCATTTGGAGCAGTAAGTGAAATTGTAGCATACTCTAATGGTTGTTTGCTTACTTTCTCGAAAACTTTTCCGGTGACTTTTACTTTGGGTCTGCCTCCGGGACCTTGTTGAGAGTAATTGTAGAAACTTGTAAACATGAATACAAGCAATACAGCAAATTTGATTTTTTTCATTTTCTGGTTTTCTTTTTCTCTTTAGACGCCAAATGTAGTTTTTGGTTTAAAGAGAAGAATCACAAAAAAATGTTAATAGGGTATTTTAGAATCAATCTAAAAAAGAAGCAACAAGTTCTGGGTCTCGGCCAATTATAGCTTTTCCGTCTTTTACAACAATTGGACGCTCTATTAAAATTGGGTTTTCTACCATGGCATTTATAATCTCGTCATCGCTCAAGGTTTTTCCTTTAAAATTTTCGATCCAGATTTTTTCCTTAGTTCTAATGAGTTGGAATGGCTCTAAATTTAGTTGACCTAATAATGTTTTTAATTGGTCAAAAGATGGAGTTTCAGTTAAGTAAGGTATGATTTCAAAATCCTGATTCGATTTTTCAATAAAAGCTAGGCAATTTCTCGATTTTCCGCATCTTGGATTGTGGTAAATTTGTATCATTTTGTTATATTTAAACGTTTAATATTCGTAAAATAAAAAGGCGGTATTTTAGTGCTATCAAAAGTAAGATTAACTTATCGAATTTGAATTCTCATTTTTTAAAATTTTAAATTTATGTTTTTAGAACAAGGAATTAAGCCCGAAAATAAATTTTGGAAATATCTGTTAGGATCAGTTTTTATTATTTCGGCATCTTTTATAGGGCAAATTCCAATTACAGCAGCTGTATTTTATAAAACATTCACAGAACATATTGCTTTCCCAACTACAAATGAAGAAATAATGAAAATGTTTGAGTCTAATACAACTCTTTTTCTGATAATGATTTCTTTCATTTTTGCTTTTGCAGGAATTTATTTTGTGGTTAAATATATTCATCGCCAAACTCTATTGTCGGTGACAACTTCAAGATCTAAAGTGGATTGGAAAAGAATCTTGTTTTCTTTCTTTTTATGGTCATTTTTCTCCTTGCTCAGTTTTTTGTTCGTATATTTAAGATCTCCTGAGCAATTCGTATTGCAGTTTAAATTAGTTCCTTTTTTGACATTAGCAGTTTTAGGATGCATTTTAATTCCGATTCAGACTTCAACTGAAGAATATGTTTTTAGAGGTTATTTAATGCAGGGATTTGCCAATTTAGCTCAGAATAGATGGTTTCCGCTCTTAATGACTTCTGTGATATTTGGCTCGATGCATTGGACCAATCCTGAAGTTGAAAAAATGGGAGGTGTTATCATGATTTATTATATAGGAACGGGATTGTTTTTGGGTGTAATAACGCTGATGGATGAAGGGATGGAATTGGCACTCGGATTTCATGCTGCAAACAATCTTGTTGGAGCATTATTGGTTACTTCAGATTGGACCGTTTTTCAAACCAATTCTATATTTAAAGATCTTTCAGAACCTTCAGCAGGAATTGATGTAATTCTGCCAGTGGTTATTATTTATCCTATTCTGCTCTTTATTTTTAGTAAAAAATATGGCTGGACAAATTGGAAAGAAAAGCTAACAGGGAAAATTAGTAATGTCGAATTAAATGCTTAAGATTATGCAAAACTTAACTCAAAATAACGTTCACAATTATTTCAAATTAAATGGATATCATCTAAATGCAAAAGACTTGTGCCGTGTCGCTTATAGTTATATTAAAGAAGGAGATGCATATGAACAATCTATTGGAGAGTTCTTTTTAGACTGGTTTGATAAAAAAGATTATATCGAAATGACGACCTCTGGAACAACAGGACTTCCAAAACTGGTTAGATTAAAAAAACAAGCCATGATTCAATCGGCTTTGGCAACAGGTGATTTTTTTGGTTTGGAGCCAGGAGATAAAGCTTTATTATGTTTGCCAACGCAATTTATAGCAGGGAAGATGATGCTGGTGAGAAGTTTAATTTTAGGATTGGAATTAGATGTGGTTTCGCCAAGTCTGCATCCATTACAATTCAATACGACGACCTACGATTTTGTGGCAATGGTGCCGCTTCAGGTTCAAAACTCTATAGACGGACTCTCTAAAGTACGCAAATTAATTATTGGCGGAGCTAAATTAGATTCGGCTCTTGAGGAAAAGCTTTTGCCTTTAAAAACAGAAATCTACGAAACTTATGGAATGACCGAAACAATTACGCATATTGCGGCGAAACGTTTGGGGGATTCTGTTTTTTCAATTCTGCCAAATGTCAAAATCTCTCAGGACGATCGTCAATGCTTGGTGATTCATGTAGCTACAATTTCTGATGAGCCAATTGTCACAAATGATTTGGTAGAGTTGGTGAATGAACAGCAGTTTAAGTTTTTAGGTCGAATTGATAATGTAATCAATAGTGGAGGGGTAAAGCTGATTCCTGAACAGATTGAAGCTAAACTGACAGGAAAAATTGCTAATAGATTTTTTGTGACAGGACTTCCAGATACTACTTTAGGAGAAAAACTAGTTTTGGTTATAGAAGGAGAAAAACAAGAATTTGAACCTGATTTCTTTGATGTTTTAGGGAAATACGAGAAGCCAAAAGAAATAGTCTTCGTTTCAAAATTCAAAGAAAATGAAAACGGAAAGTTGTTGCGAAAACCTACTTTACAAGATTAAATACTAATCTTTTAAATTCGAAGTTTTCGCAATTTTGTCATTTCGACGTAAGGAGAAATCTTCGATAGAAATTCTACAAAGATTTGCTTATTGGAGCGGAGCTACTTGCGAAGATTTCTCCTTACGTCGAAATGACAAAGCTATATGGCATTAGAAAAAATAAAAAATTCCAAATTCCAAGTTTTAAGATTGGAATTTGGAATTTTAATATTGAGTATTCCGAAATAAATCGGATTTTGGAATTTATTTTTTACGTTCCATTAGCGCCATATAGAATCCATCAAAACCAGACTCTGAAGCTAACATTTTGCGGTCTTCAATAAAAGTAAATTGTTGCCCGATTTCTGTTTTTAAGAACTTTTCTACTTGTTCTTGGTTTTCTGATGGAAGAACAGAACAAGTCGCGTAAACTAATTTCCCTCCTGGTTTTACAATTTTAGAATAGCTTTCTAAAACTTCGCTCTGAACTTTACGAATGTTGTCGATAAATTCAGGTTGTAATTTCCATTTAGAATCTGGATTTCTTTTTAAAACTCCTAATCCGCTGCAAGGTGCATCAATTAAAACACGATCAGCTTTTTCGTGTAATTTTTTAATCACTTTTGTGCTGTCGATGATGCGATATTCAATATTAAAAGCACCATTTCTTTTTGCTCTTAATTTCAATTGCTTCAATTTACTTTCGTACAAGTCCATTGCAATCAATTGTCCTTTATTCTGCATTAAAGAAGCCATGTGTAATGTTTTTCCGCCCGCACCTGCGCAAGTGTCTACTACGCGCATTCCTGGTTTTACATCTAAAAAGTCTGCAACTAACTGAGAGTTGGCATCTTGAACTTCAAAAAGCCCTTGTTTAAAAGCATCTGTCAAAAATACGTTTGCTCTTTCTTTTAAAACAAGAGCATCTGGCTGGTCTTTTAAATATTCAGTTTCAATATTTAAATCCATTAAAGTATTTCTAAGACTTTCTTTTGTACCTTTTAAAGTATTAGTCCTTAGAATAACTTTTGCCGGCTGATTTTGCGCTGCAATTTCTTTTGCCCAAACTTTTTCTCCAAGTTCTTTTACGCCCAATTCATCCATCCAATCGGGAATAGATTCTTTTATGGCTCTAGTTTTAGATAATTCATCAAAGCGACCTTTGATTTTTCTTTCAGGAGTTCCTTCCAGTTGTCTCCAATCTGGAATTGGATAACCGCGTAAAACAGCCCAAACCGCAAACATTCTCCAAAGATTGTCTCTGTCGTAAGGTTCTTTTACTTCGGCAATTTCTGCATATAATCTTTTCCAGCGAACAATTTCGTATATCGTTTCAGCAACAAACTTCCTGTCAGAACTTCCCCAACGTTTGTCTTTTTTTAATGCTCTGGCTACCACTTTATCAGCATATTCTCCTTCGTTGAAAATGGCATTCAAAGAGTCAATGGTAGTATAAACTAAATTTCTGTGTAATCTCATTTCTATAATTTGAGTTGCAAAGGTACTATTAATTGATTGAAAGTTAAATTTTTAATACTGAATCTTAATCTAACTCGTATTAAAAGAAAAAAACACTCCAAATTAGAGTGTTTTTTTTGAATTATTTAAAAGCCTATTATTTTGTAATACGCGTTAATCCAATATTTTCAGGAGCGTGAAGCACCATCGGGAATTTTTCTATTTTAACAGAACTGCTGTCTAGACCAAAAGCTCTTTCCTCAGACAAACTCAGTTTTTTTATGAAGAAATAAGAGTTCATGATAATGTTTTCATGCCATCTTAAATCGTTGTCGTTTGATAAGAATTTCTCAGACAATACAAATTTAAAGTCTCCAATAATATTGTTCTTGTTTAAAGATTCGTAACGGCTGGTAATATCTACTTCACCTCGTTTTACCATGTCTTTGATAACTTCTCTAAACATCAAATTGATTTTGGTTGGTTCTCTAAATCCTAAGTTGAAATCAATTCTATAAATATCGTCTTTCGCAATTTCGGTTACTTTATACTGCGTTTTGTAAGGTTCAGTTAAAATATTAACGTGAACAAACCAATAAATATCAGCTCTTTTTGGACGTTTTTGAAGAATCGAATAAATTACTTTTTCTTCCAATTCATCAACGCGATTTGCATTGGTCATATAAACCAAATGTGTGGCATATTTCGGAATGGATAAATCTTGGCTTAACTCTACCAGAACCTGCTTGTAATCATCAACTTTGACCACTTTAGTGTAGTTTTTGTTGATTTTCTTAGCTAGATACCAGATTGTCATCACAGAAATAAGTAAACTCGCAATAATTAATGTTACGTAACCACCTTCGGCAAATTTGGTAATATTGGCAAAAAGGAAGCTGAACTCAATCAATAAATAAATTGTAATTAACGGTACCATAAAGTACAGTTTTACACGTTTCATGATTAAGTAGTAATTCAATAATATGGTTGTCATGATCATACACAAAATAATGGCAAGACCATACGCATGCTCCATGTTTCCTGATTTCTCGAAATGTAAAACGATTCCAACACAGCCAAAAAACAATAGCCAGTTGATTGACGGAATGTACAATTGACCTTTTACTTCTGTTGGATATTTGATTTTTACTTTTGGCCAGAAGTTCAGACGCATAGCCTCGTTAATTAATGTAAACGAACCAGAGATAAGCGCTTGAGATGCAATTACAGCGGCAAGAGTTGCAACTACGATTCCGAAAGGTAAAAACCAATGTGGCATAATCAAGTAAAACGGATTTCCGTTTTCACCTCCTAATTGCTGTAATGTGCTTCCTTCGTGGTGAATTAAATAAGCGGCTTGTCCAAAATAGTTTAAGACTAAAGTGGTTTTTACAAAAATCCAGCTAATCCTAATGTTTTTTCTTCCACAGTGTCCCATGTCAGAATATAAAGCCTCAGCTCCAGTTGTACATAAGAAAACAAATCCAAGAACGAAGAAACCATCAGGATGTATCGATAATAAATGATAAGCATAATAAGGATTAATCGCTTTAATTACTTCAGGATAATTCAATACCTGAATTGCTCCTAGTGTACCCAACATAGCGAACCAGATTAACATCATTGGAGCAAAGAATTTTCCAACCAATTTAGTTCCAAATTGCTGAATAGTAAATAAAACGAATAAAATGGTAATTACGATGTACACGATAGTTTGTGTCTGCATCGTTGGGTAAAATGCCCTAATTCCTTCTACAGCAGAAGAAATCGAAATAGGCGGGGTTATAATTCCGTCGGCGAGCAGGGCGCTACCACCAATAATCGCGGGTACTATAAGCCATTGAATTTTAGTTTTCTTTACCAATGCATATAAGGCAAAAATCCCTCCTTCACCGTGGTTGTCTGCACTTAAAGTAATAAGTACATATTTAATTGTAGTTTGTAATGTAAGTGTCCAAAACACACAAGAAATGCCTCCTAAAACAATATCAGCATTTATCGTATGATCACCCAAAATAGCCTTCATTACGTACAGTGGAGAAGTACCGATATCTCCATAAATAATCCCTAAAGTAATCAATAAACCCCCTATAGACAACTTACTATGTAAGTTTTTATGCGATGCGCTCATGTATAATTTTATAAAAAGACGGTTGCAAATTTACTGTTTTAAAACAAATTAGAGGCAATTAAAATTAAAAAGATAAAAAAAAGCACAATCGTAAAATTGTGCTTTCTTTTTTGAATATTATTTATTTCGAAAATTAACCTCTTCTGCCATTTCCTCTAGAACTCGAACCGTTATCTCTTTGGCTCTGTCCCCCTCTAGATTCTTGGTTTCCTCTAGAAGGTTCTTGGCTCATACGTGGTGATTCTGAACGTTGGCTTTGCTGTGGTCTAGCAGAATAGTCTCTGTTTGAATTGCTAGACTGGTTTTCAGAATAACTTCTTGAACTTCTTTCAGCTCTTGGAGCAGATGCCTCTCGATTAGAATATCCTCTTGATGTGCTAGAAGTATTTCCGTTTCCGTAATCTACTCTTGGAGTATTCTGTACTCGAGCTGCATTTTCATTTCTTTGAGAATTATAACCATTATTTGAATAACCACCACGATTTGTGCTTCTTTCTGTGCTTACACTTTCAGTACTTCTGCCTGTAGAGTTATAACCTCTAGTGGTATTGTTGCTTCTGTCTACAGATGATCTGTTTGTTGCATTTCTGTTTTCAGCATATGTTCTGTTAGAAATACCATTATCAGATGTTGTTCTTCCTGTATAATTTCTATTGGTGTTATACGTATTTCGGCTAGTTTCTCTGTTTGCTACACGTCTTTGTTCTAATTCATATCTGTTAGATGTGTTTGCGTGTCTTTCAGCAAAACTGTAGTTAGGACGCATTCTTTCGTAACCGTAACTACGTCTTGTTTCATAAATAGCAGGGGCTCTGTAGCTTCTTCTCACATTTACATAGTTGTATGTATTGTGTACGTTGATGCAAACATTGATGTTATTTCTATATCTGTAAACAGGGTAAGGTCTCCAAGCAGTATAATAAGTTGGATAATAACCCCAATACCAAGTTGAATAATACGGTCTGTAATTTGTTACCCAAAATGAAGTGTAAATAACAGGTGCCACACTATAAACAGGCTCATAAATGTAATTTGCTCCGTATAAGTAAGCGTTTCCAACAATTTGAACGCTCACTTTATTGTAATTGTCTCTTTCTACATCTATCGTAGCAACGTCTTGGTAAACATCACGGTCCAAAACTGCTTGTATTATTACAACGTGAGTTCTGTTTTCAACACTTTCGATTACACGAAGATAGTCTACTTCGTCATCTCCGTTAAGGTCAAGATTTGATATTTGATATTTCGGATCATTTAAACGTCTTTCAAAATCTTGAAGATTGGCTGATTCTCCAAACATCGAAGCAACAGCTCTTAAATCTAAGTTATCGCTTATATCTGAGTTTTTTGCATAAACAGTAGTTTGACTTTGCGCAGCGCAAGAACCAAAAACTAGGGCTGATATTGCTATTAAAAGTAAATTCGCTTTCATGGCTAATTTGTATTAAATTATTTTGTGTTATGAGATATCCAATTACTGTGCCACAAAATTTATTTAAAACAGGATGAATTTTATAATGCTGATTTTTAGTGTTTTAAATTTTTAGAATAGTAGTTTTGTGACTTTTTTATATAAAGTTCTGTAAATGAAACAATAAATAAGCTTAGCAAAAAAATAGGAAAATTAATTTTCCATGTGGGAATTAATTGTATTTTAGCGTTAACCAAATTTTAAGTTTCCTATGAAAAAACTCGCTTTATTTTGTGTTATTTTTATTTTATTGATGTCTTTTAGATCATTTAATTATAAAACTGACGTTGCTTACAATAATGGCTTTACTTCAATGACGGTAGATACATTATTTAAAGACAGAATTAGTATTAGAGCAATTCTTATTGATAAAAATAAAGTTTGGTATGGTGCCGATAATTCTCGTTTTGGGTATTATGATTTGGATAAAAAAGAAAAATTTGAAGAACATATTTATCGCGATACATTAAAATTAGAATTTAGAAGTATAGCGCAAACTTCAAAAGATATTTTTTTATTGAGTGTGGCAAATCCTGCACTTCTTTACTCTGTTTCAAAAAAGGATCGCAAAGTTAAATTGGTTTACAAAGAAGTTAATCCAAAAGTATTTTACGATAGCATGCAGTTTTGGAACGACAAGGAAGGAATTGCAATTGGTGATCCAACAGAAGATACTTTTTCAATTATAGTTACTCGTGATGGCGGAGAGACTTGGACCAAACTGCTTTCTGATAAACTGCCGACAAATAGCACAGGAGAAGCAGCTTTTGCTGCCAGTAATACAAATATTGTTATAAAAGGAAATGACACTTGGTTGGTTTCAGGCGGAAGAAAAGCGCGTGTTTTTTATTCTCCAGATAAGGCAAAAACATGGAAAGTTGTAGAAACTCCAATTGTGCAAGGAAAACAGATGACAGGAATTTTTACTGCCGATTTTTACGATTCTAAACAAGGTTTTATTGCAGGAGGAGATTATGATCTTCCTAATAATAAAGCCAATAATAAAGCTTTTACAAAAGATGGCGGCAAGACTTGGCAGCTAATTGGTCAGAATATGGGATTTGGTTATGCGTCATGTATACAATATGTTCCTGGAGGTAATGGAAGAGAAATTGTTTGTGTTGGTTCTGAAGGAATACAATATTCTCAAAATGGAGGAGAAAACTGGATGCAGCTTTCTACAGATAACAAATTTTTTACCATTCGATTTGTGAATAGAAATACTGCGATCGCAGCGGGACACAATAAGGTAGTCCGATTGAATTTTAAATAAAAAAATAAGAACCCTAAATAATAAAGTAAGTATTATTATATAGGGTTCTTATCGCTGTTGTATCGTTAAGATTTAATCCTTATTGGCTTTGTCTCGGTATTGTTGCAATAATTTTCGATTAAAGTCGTCTTCAGATTTTTTAAGTAAGAGTATTTTCTTTGCAGGAAGTACTTTTTTCAGATTGTTCATGTATTTTTCACGAAGCTGATAGATCTCTTTATCTGTACTTTCTATTTGAGATAATAACGTTACAGCTTCTTTGTCTGAAAGATTTTTAAGATTTTCATCTTTTAACTGTTTTATATAAGTCTTCATTTTTAGGTACTTCAATTCATATTGTTTATCATCATAAGCATTATAAATTGGCCAGAATTTTTCAGCTTCGGTTGAAGTTAGTTCTAATTCTGTCGTTAAAAATGACACTTTAAAAGCTTTAATCTTTTCTCGCTTTTCATCAATTTTTCCATTTTGTGCAAAAAATGAAAAACTTGTCAGAAATAGCAATAGCGGTAAAATGTTTTTTATTTTCATTGTTGAGCTAAGTTGTTGAGTTAAGTTTGATTTAATTTTGTTCTGAAATTAAGTGTTCTATGTTTGGGCTTGTAGCTAAAATATCTTCTAAAGTTTCATCTTCTAGAGTAACATCGTTACCTAAATTTTCGATATCGCTGTCATCCAGTTTTTGAATAAGATCGTATTGGCTTATATTAGAATGATAGGATAAATAATTTTCTAAAGTAGCCTCGTCAAGATCGGTTGAATTTGCTCTATAATTATTTATGGCAGGAATTAATATTGCAAAGCCCACTACTGCAGCGGCAGCCATCCAAAGTGTTTTTTTACGTTTGTAAAAAGGAATTACCTTAACTTCTTTTTCGTTTAATTGCTGCAAAACCTTTTCCGAAAAATCATCAAAATAGTTTTCTGGAGCTTTAAAGCCAGATTTTATTTTGGGTTCGTTTTCTAATTTAAATGTTTTCATAATACTTATAAGACAGTTTTAGTTACAAAAGGTTTAATTTGTTGTAACATATAATTCGATTTTTTTTACTGCGTGATGATAAGATGCTTTAAGTGCTCCAACAGATGTCCCTAAAATATCTGCAATTTCTTCATATTTTAACTCTTCAAAATATTTCATTTTGAAAACTAATTGCTGTTTCTCTGGAAGCGTTACAATTGCTTTTTGAAGTTTGATTTGAATTTCATCTCCATCAAAATAGAGATCGGCTTTTAAATTATCAATAGTTTTGTTTTGCAGATCTTCAGAAGAAATTCCACTTAATTTTGCTTTTTGCGATAAAAAAGTCAAAGCTTCATTTGTGGCAATACGATACATCCAGGAAAAAAGTTTACTTTCTCCTTTAAAGTTTTTAAGATTTTGAAAGACTTTTACAAAAGTGTTCTGTAATACATCATCAGCATCATCATGATTCAAAACAATGTTTCGAATATGAGAATACAAAGGTTTCTGATAATCAGACAAGAGTTTTTGAAACGCAGTATTTTGCGTTTCAGGGGTTAATAGTTGTTTTATAAATTCTTTCTCGTCTATCAAACTTTTTGTTTTGTAAACTTTTTTTAATAGAAGTTAGACAGAATTTAAAATAAAAGGTTTAATGCGCTTTTGAAATTATTTAAAATTCTGAATCTTCCTCTTGTGCAGGTGTTTGCGCAGGAGCTGGAGTTGGTGCAGCTGGTTTGCGTTTTACAGGTTCTGTACGAGGCTTTTCTGTAGGTTGTTCTGCTCGTGGCTCGCTTGTCATTTCGCCAGTAGTTTCTGGAGCATAGACAGGTTCTGTATCAACAGGAACTACTTTTGGTTTTATTGGAAAATAAATTTCGGTCACCAATTTAGATGAAGCTTTTACATCCAATTTGCTTAATGTCAAAATTTCAAGATGAGACCAGCTTAAATCTGGAATAATCTTTTGATTGTTTATGTAAGCCGTTGTTTTTGCAATGGCTTCATTTCTATGGGAATAATCTCCATTAAGCGTTGTTTTTACAGCATCGAAACCATTTAATTTTCCTGCTAAAATATCGCTTCCCGAACTTGTTGAAATCTCTTTATTAATAGGTAAACAGATGGAAATCTTTGCTAAACCATTTTTAGTGTCGTAAGTATGATAAATGATAAAAGGTTTTCCTGCCGCAGACAAACCATTTGTTTCGCTAAACTGAATAAGCTTCGGAATTACAATTCTAGCATTCTTGCTTACTTTGGCAATTTCGCTAGTAAAAGTCTGCTTGATATAAGGAGTTTCAGTTTTCTTAACCACTCCATCTACTTTAACAGCATAAGTTTTAGTTTCGTAATCTAAGTTTTTGTCAATATTGGCTAAGCTTTTTTCATAGATAGTTCCAATAACTCGGTCAGAACCGCCATGAAGAGCGGTGTATATTTTAAAAAGAAAACTCATAGTTCCTTTTCCTTTCCAAGTAACTTTTGTTTTGCCGTTTAAAGTATCTTTTAAGGTCCAGTTTACATCGGCTTCGGTGCCATCAAACTGCATTTTTTGATCGATGCTTTCTCCATCTTTCGTTTTAAGAATAATAGAATTTCCTTTTCCGTCTGCGCCATCCCAATAAAATGTAGCGCCATTGCCACTGGTTTTATTAGCATAGGTCATTTTAATCGTAGGATCTTCAACAGACCATGATTCAAAATCTTCGTAATTTCTAAAGTCATTCAGGTAGTTATAAACCGTTGCACGAGGCGAATTGATGACTTTACTTCTTTCTACAGAAAAATCTCCTTTCTGTGTAGCAACAAAAACAGTAAGAGCAACAAAGCTTAAAAGTGCAAAAAGAAATAAATACTTTAGAATTTTCATGGTAGATTGTTTGGTTTCGGTAAAGTTATAAATTTTATTATGAGTCTTACTAATAACCCCTAATTATTAGGTTTTATTTTATCTCGACCAGAATAATTTATCTTTTTAGAAAGATTTTAATTACGAACAAAAGGACAATGAAAAGCAGAAAGGCAAGGAGTACTTTGTAATTTCCTTTGTAGAAAACTTTGTGTAATTTCAAATCTTTTCGATAAGCAAATATCATAATGATTACAAAAGCGATAAAAAAACATACTCCAAATAGTAATTGTCCTTGACTAAACATAATTATAAAAATTTTTAGCAAATTTAGAGATTTGTAAACGATTTGCTGCTAAATTGCCTTTTCATTTCATTCAATAATTTTTCAGATTATTAGAAAGTGATTTAAATTAGCAAAAAAAAGAAAACTACTATATGAAAAAACAACTTGACGCCGTAACCGAATTTCACACTGCTTTTAAAATTGGCCACAGTTTAACTCCAATTGCCGATGTAGGAGCAGAGAAAAAATTACTTCGTTATAATTTAATGAAGGAGGAAAATGAGGAATATTACGAGGCGGTTCAAAATAATGATTTGGTTGAAATTGCAGATGCACTTGGAGATATGATGTACATCTTGTGCGGCACAATTATCGAGCACGGACTTCAGGATAAAATTGAAGCTGTTTTTGATGAAATCCAACGCAGTAATATGAGTAAATTAGGAGAAGATGGGAAGCCAATTTACCGCGAAGACGGAAAAGTAATGAAAGGCCCAAATTATTTTAAACCTGATTTTTCTAAATTATTGTAAAGAAGTTTTTTAACGCAAAGAACGCTAAGTTTTTTTTCTGCAGTTCTTAGAAAAAGGCAAGTTCGCAAAGCTTTACGTTATTTTTGTCATTTCGACGAAGGAGACCCGAGCGATAGCGAACAGGCGAAGCAAATCTTCGCAAGTAACGGCAACGAGAAGCTAAAATTTAATAATAAAGGAAAAATGAAAAACCCGATAAAACTAAATTTATCGGGTTTCTTTTTTATATGGTTTTGGATTATTGAACTTTCACTGTCCATCCAAAAGTATCTTCAGAAAGTTTGTTCTGAAGATTTGTTAATTTTTCTTTTAAGAAAGAAGCATAAGAATTTTCGATTGGAGCCATTTCAAAATACTCATCTTTATACGAGAATCCTTTGATAACGCTGATTACAGCAGCAGTTCCTGCTCCGAAGATTTCTTTCAAAGATCCGTTTTTAGCAGCTTCTACCAATTCAGAAACAATTACAGGACGAACTTCTACTTTTAATCCTTCTTTTTCAGCCATTGCAATCAAACTTTTTCTGGTCACACCATCTAAAATTCTTTCGCTTGTTGGAGCTGTTAATAAAGTATCATTAATTCTGAAGAACACGTTCATTGTTCCAGCCTCTTCTAATTTTGTATGCGTTGCATCATCTGTCCAGATAACTTGTTGGAAACCGTCTTTGTTTGCCAAGTTAGTTGGGTAAAATTGAGCAGCGTAGTTTCCTGCAGCTTTTGCAGCACCAATACCGCCGTTTGCAGCTCTACTGAAATGTTCAGCAATGATAACTTTTACTTCACCTCCGTAATATGCTTTTGCAGGAGAAAGTAAAATCATAAATTTATATTCATCAGAAGGATTTGCAATTACGCCAGGACCTGTAGCAATCATGAAAGGACGAATGTACATGCTAGCTCCGTTTCCTCTTTGAATCCAATCTTTATCTAATTTCAATAATTCATTTAAACCATCCATAAAAATAGCTTCTGGGACTTCTGGCATTGCCATCCTTACAGCAGATTTATTAAAACGTTTGAAGTTTTCATCTGGTCTAAACAACCAAACATCATTATTGTCATCCTTATAAGCTTTCATTCCTTCAAAAATCGCTTGTCCATAATGGAAGACTTTTGATGACGGATCCATTAAAATTGGAGCATAAGGCTTAATGACAGGATTTTGCCATTGCCCGTTTTTAAAATCGCATTCGAATAAATGGTCTGTAAATACAGCACCAAAACTTAAGTTGTCAAAATCTACTTCGTTTATTTTTGTAGAAGTAGCTTTAATGATTTCAATTTTGCTCGTTTGAGTTGTACTCATAGTTATGTATGTTTTTTGTGAGATATTCTTCACTCTCAGAAATCTAAAGTGATGATATCGTGTAAAATGGAATTTATCGAATGCAAAATTACGTAAAAATCTGTAAAATGCTTAGTGAAAATTCATTATTTATAGCTTTTGATTGAGATTTGTTTATCCTATAATAAACTCAAATATTTAATCGATTTTTATAAAGATTTTATGAAAAAAGTGTCGTTTTTTAAGGCTTTACGCATTTGTTTTGACTAAATTTGATTATTGAAATGGCTTGAAAATCAACAATAAGCTATTATTAAATTCTTAAAAGGTGAAAAGGGAAATAATTAAAACGCTAGATGGCTCAACTACAATTCGTTTACCTGAATGGGACGAGTGTTATCATTCAAAACACGGTGCAATTCAGGAAGCAAAACATGTTTTTATTAAAAATGGTCTTTCATTATTTGAAAATCCGATAAGTATATTAGAAATAGGTTTTGGAACTGGTTTAAATGCTTTTATCACGTATTTGGAAGCTATTAGAAAAAATCAGAGAATAGATTATGTTGGAGTAGAGGCATATCCTGTTGATGCAAATGAAATTTTGGAGATGAATTATGCCGATGAACTCGAGGCATTGGAATTTGAGAACATTTTTGAGAAAATGCATAAAAGTGAATGGAATGAAAAAATAGAAATTTGCGACCTGTTCTCGTTAACCAAAAGAAAACAATTTTTTCACGAAATAAACGATTTTGAAATTTATGATTTGATTTACTTTGACGCCTTCGGATATAGAGTACAACCGGAGCTGTGGAGCACTGAAATTTTTCAGAAAATGTACAATAGCTTAAAACCAAACGGCGTTTTGGTTACCTATGCTGCTCGAGGAGTTGTGAAGAGAAGCATGATGGAAGTTGGATTTACTGTAGAAAAATTAACAGGACCTCCAGGAAAAAGGGAAATGTTTCGAGCTTTTAAAACGGTTTAAATGAGTAATTTAGAATAATTCTATATTGATTTATTTCTTTTAAGAAAACGTATTCGTTGCTAAAGTTTTTTAAAAAATAAGTTAAAAGTAATGTTTATGTTGGTTATTTGTTTAAATTTGGTGCGAGTTTAAAAAAATAGATAACCCCCGAAAATCTTATTTTATTATGTCAAAAATGATGTTTGATTACACGAAATCAATACTTGAAAGAGTTAGTTTCGATCCGGTACTTTTCTGCAAAGAGTTAGAAAAAGCTATCAAAACACTGTTGCCTTACGAAATGGAACAATTGCAAGAGTGGTTACTGAATTTCGTTGTCGGAAAACCAGAATTAAAACAAAGTCTACAACTAATTAAAGTATAAAAAGAAAGGAGCCAAATTGGCTCCTTTTTTATTGCGCTTTCTTTTGTAATGGACTGATGATTTGAACATTCTGAAAAACAATTGCGCCTTTTACAACGCCTGCGATTGTAGATCTGAGTGCATCAATGATTTGCATCTTTAATTCGCTCTTTGGGTAAATCAAACTTACCTCTCGGGCTGGTTTTGGTTCCTTAAAGTTACGAAGTTTCAGTTTATCGGATTCTTTTAAGTCTAAGGTGTGCAAGTACGGAAGTAACGTTGTGCCAAGGCCTTCGTCTGCCAATTTAATTAAAGTTTCAAAACTTCCGCTTTGAATCTGAAAATTATTTTGATCGACGTCAGAGACGCTTTTACATAAATTCAAAATGCCATCTCTAAAACAGTGACCGTCTTGTAAAAGCAGAATTTCATTGAGATTTAAGTCGGCTACTTCAATTTCTTCTTTCTGGAAACTAGCATGATGCTCAGGAATGTAGGCTACGAATGGTTCAAAGTATAACACAATTTCCTTGATTTTTTCGTCTTCAAGCGGTGTTGCGGCAATTGCAGCGTCCAGATGCCCATTTTTTAGTTTTGTAATGATTTCCTCTGTATTCAGCTCCTCAATTAAGAGTTTTACTTTTGGATATTTCTTAATGAAATTATTCAAAAACATAGGCAGAAGTGTAGGCATAATCGTTGGAATAATTCCTAGACGAAATTCTCCGCCAATAAAACCTTTCTGCTGTTCTACGATATCTTTTATGCGATCGGCTTCGTTTACGATGTTTTTTGCCTGGGTGACAATTTTTTGTCCTATATCAGTAAGCTGAATTGGTTTTTTGCTTCTATCGAAGATTAAGATATTAAGCTCCTCTTCAATCTTTTGTATCTGCATACTTAAAGTTGGCTGTGTTACGAAGCATTTTTCAGCAGCAAGAGTGAAGTTTTTATGCTCAGCAACCGCTAACACATATTGCAATTGAGTTATAGTCATGTTGATAGTAATTTGTGATGCGAAAATAAGAAAATATAATTTTTATTTATATATATTTTAGTAAAGTTACTCTAAATTTGTAGTAAATTAGTGTAAAAAATAAGATTATGAAGACAAATATTTTAGGATTACCAGTAAAAGAATCAGAATTGTTAGTACAAGAATTGAATGTATTATTATCAAATTTTCAAGTATATTATCAAAACTTAAGAGGGATTCACTGGAATATTCGCGGAAAGCGCTTCTTTGATTTACATGTTAAGTTTGAAGAATTATATACAGATGCACAACTTAAAATAGATATGATCGCAGAAAGAGTGCTAACAATAGGAGGAACGCCTCTGCATACTTTTGAAGATTATATTCAAAATAATAAATTGACGGTTGGAAAGAATATTTCTAACGATGAAAAAGCAGTTCAATTGATTGTTCACTCCTTATCTGATTTATTAAAAATCGAAAGAGAAATATTGAACAAATCTGACGAAATTAATGATGAAGGAACCAATTCTATGATGAGCGACTTTATTGCTGAGCAGGAAAAAACAATTTGGATGATGAATGCTTGGTTAGAAGAATCGTTATAATGTATTGGTTTTTAATAAAATAGAAGCAGAATGGGATGAAAATTGCATTCTGCTTTTTTGTTTGTGTTAAATTTCTATAAAAATCTCTTTGATTTTATTTGTTTAACGCTATTTTTGCTTTGATGAAATTTATAGCCCGCATATTATTATTCATTTTTATTGCCTTCTTATCGACCCCAACAATTGTTCAGGCGTTAAAGAAAGGGAATAATACGGCTATATCTTTTAGCATTGCTGAAGAAGAAGTGCATAAAGAACTTAAAAATGTAGTTCACCCTACAATTCTTGAGCATGAAGTTTTGATTCCGGTTTATATCGAGAAAAAAACAATTATTTCTGAAAATATTGTCAAACTAGACAACATATCTCCGAGCATATTTGCTCCACCGCCAAACGTAGCATAATACTTCCGATTATTTTGATCTTTATCCGCATTTCTATTGAGATGTGGCAAATCTTTAATGAATAATTTTTTTAGTATTATATTATGACAAAAAAAATCAATCTTTTTGCTAACCTTAAATCTGATTTTGCTTCAGGTTTAGTGGTTTTCTTGGTGGCTCTTCCATTGTGTTTAGGTATTGCAATGGCTTCTGGAGCACCGTTATTTTCTGGAATTATCGCTGGTGTTGTGGGTGGTATCGTTGTAGGATATTTAAGCCAATCACATATTAGTGTATCAGGTCCAGCTGCTGGGTTAACCGCTATCATTTTAACCGCTATTACCGATTTAGGTGCGTTCGATGTATTTTTAATGTCTGTTTTTATTGCTGGACTAATTCAATTAGCATTAGGATTTTTAAAAGCGGGAAGTATATCGAATTATTTTCCAACAAACGTAATAGAGGGTATGTTAGCCGGTATCGGAATTATTATTATCTTAAAACAAATACCGCACGCTTTTGGTTATGATGCAGATTTCGAAGGAGATCAAGCTTTTATTCAAAATGATGGAAGTAATTCGTTTTCATTTTTGTTTGATGTTTTAAATCATATTCATTTAGGAGCTGTTGTGGTTTCGGCAGTTTCATTAGTAATTTTATTAGCTTGGGATAAAGTTCCTTTCTTAAAAAGAATAAAACTGGTTCCAGGAGCTCTAGTCGCTGTTATTGCTGGAGTAGTTTTAAACGAAATATTTGTATCTACAGGAAGCACTTTGGCAATTGCGAAAGAACATTTGGTTTCTTTGCCAGTTCCAAAATCTTTTGAAGACTTTAAATCAATTATAATAATGCCAGACTTCACTGCTGTTACAAATCCGCAAGTTTGGGTGGTTGCTATTACAATTGCCATTGTCGCTTCTATTGAAACTCTTTTGTGTATTGAGGCTTCTGATAGAATGGATGTGCAAAAACGTTACACTGACACCAATGTTGAGCTTAAAGCTCAGGGAATTGGAAACGTAGTTAGTTCGCTTTTAGGAGGACTTCCTATGACATCTGTTGTAGTGCGTTCGTCAGCGAATAATAATGCAGGAGCAAAATCTAAAATGTCAACCATTATTCACGGTATTCTTTTATTAATAAGTGTATTGTCTATTCCAGCAATTCTGAACAAAATTCCATTGGCAACATTGGCTACGGTTTTGATTTTGATCGGATATAAATTAGCAAAACCAGCAACCTTTATGCATTTCTGGGAAAAGGGGAAATACCAGTTTGTACCTTTCATCGCAACTTTGGTCTTTGTTGTTGCGACAGATTTGCTAAAAGGTGTTGCGTTGGGAATTATCATCAGTATCATCTTTGTTTTAAGAGGAAACTTAAAAAGAGCTTATGTATTTAAAAAAGAAGAATATGAAGATGGCGATATCATTCATATCGATTTAGCTCAGGAAGTTTCGTTTTTAAACAAAGCGGCTATCAAGCAGACTTTAAATGAAATTCCAGAAAATTCAAAGGTAATCATCAATGCTCATGATACAGAGTATATTGCACATGACGTTTTAGATTTGATTCGCGAATTTAAAGAAACCAGAGCGGTTGATGAAAACATCAAAGTGAAGCTTAAAGGATTTAAAGAAGCATACGAACTAGAAAATACGCCAGAAAATAATAATCATGTTACGATTGAACATTATTATGATGTGGCAAAAAGAGAACTAGTTAAAAGAGAAGTTGTTAGAGAAGAATAATTAAATTTAGGTGTTTTTAAGACCTAAGAAATGTCAAAATTTAGGTAACTTTACATCAAGTTCATTTTTTGAGGCTATTATAACTTAAAAATTACCACACAAAAAAATAAAGAAATGAGAAAATTTTATGAGCAGTTATTAGAAAACAATAAAAAGTGGGTTGAAACTTCATTGGCAAAAGACCCAAACTATTTTGCTGATTTGGCAAAAGGACAACAGCCACCATTATTGTGGATTGGTTGTTCTGACAGCCGTGTTCCTGCAAACGAAATTGTTGGTGCAAAACCAGGAGAAGTTTTTGTTCACCGTAACATTGCCAATATGGTAGTGCATTCTGATATGAATATGCTTAGTGTTCTAGATTATGCCGTAAATGTTTTAAAAATTAAGCATATTATTGTGTGCGGACACTACGGATGCGGTGGTGTGAAAGCTGCAATGGGACATCAATCTGTTGGAATTATCGATAACTGGTTACGTCATATTAAAGATGAATATCGTCTTCACGATAAATATTTAAACTCAATTGAAAACGAAGAAGAGCGTTTTAATGCTTTTGTTGAAATCAATACAAAAGAGCAGGTTTACAACTTAGCAAAAACATCTATTGTACAGAATGCTTGGAAAAACGGACAAGATTTAATGCTTCACGGATGGGTTTACGGATTAAATTCAGGTTTTGTAACAGACTTAAATGTAAACATTGCTTCGAATGATGAACTAGACGAAGTTTACCAATTAGATCTTTAATCGTTAAAAAATAGAAATCGCCCTTAAAAAGGGCGATTTTTTTTTATTCGTTTTCGTCTAAATTCTCATTAAATGCTGATGGAAGCATTGTTGGAATAAACTTAATCAATATCGGCAACAATAAACTTCCTCCGGGAAGTAAAAATATGGTAAGCGATGGAATGGTTTTACAAATGTCTAAAAGCTGTTTTTTTACTTTTTTCTTTTCCTTCGCATCCAAATCTCTAGTGGTAGAGTAGGCAAGTAGCACCATTAATTCCTTACTTTGAACAATTTCTTTAATCAGCCTGTTTTTATTTCGTATGATTAATTTGACTACGCTATGCGTCATTTGATCGTAAAAATGCTTAACAGGATTTGAATAATTAAAGTACGGAATTTTCTTTTTATGTGTAGTGATAAAAGTATTGGTTGTGTCCATACTTTTGGTCACAAAATCATCAGGAACTCCCATTGTTGAACCTAAAGCATATAGAAAATACGATTCTTCGTTTTCCACTACGCCATCACTCCACAAAGCCATTCCGGCCATGTCAATCAGGTAATATTGTTCAAGTCTGTTTTTAAAGTAATCAAGATTCAAAGTCTCTAAGGTCTCAACCGTTACTTTTGAAAATTTTGAATAGCGTATAGAAGCTTCAAAAAGTTTAATCAAAAGATCGTCATGCTGCGATTTTACGGTTTTGGTTTTCAAAGCCAAACCAACAATTCCAAGAACTGTTTCTTCAATTCTTTTTAAATATTTTTCAGGAATTTCTCCGTGCTCCAAATATTGTCTGAAAGCTAAAACATCAATAAACAAAAGTGCATTGGTCACCAAATGCGAAAAGTTTTTACTGATGATACTGTCATTGGTTTGAACTCTCTGATCAATAATATTTTCAAGCGATAGAGAAGGAGTATCTTTGGGCAATAAAATTTTAAACAAATTAAATCCTTCCGGGTTCATTTGCTTGTAAAACTTTAAAACTTCAGAAATAAAATTTTTAGGTTCCGAATTTCTTTTCTCTAAGCAAAAAACATGGTAGAGCGTATTAAGTAAAGCGACTTTGGAAATTTCGGTTTTAAACCACCCTTTTATCGGAATTGGAACTTGTGAATCTATAGCAATAATATGGCCGTAAATAAAACCCGTTTCTCTTACTTTATAGTAAAACAAATCCACAGTCTCAAAAGGAATAGCTTCTGAAAACTTCTGTTCACTAAAAAACTTATCGATCCAGCCTGGTGCTGATGGGTTAATCATTGACTTTATTTTGCTGATGCAAAGCTATGTCTTTTTCTTGTTTTAGAATTCATTTTAAAATGAAATAACCGCTAGATTTTGTTAAAAATAGCGGTTATTCAAATTTTTCTTATTTAATGATTCCTGCGCAAGCAACTCTTCCTCCGGCATTTCCTGTTGGCTGAGTGGTAAAATCGTCTGTTCCTGCATGTACGATTAAACCTTTTCCAAGAACATCTTTGTTAGAATCTCCACATCCAACACACCATTCGTCGGTAGTTAAAGTGATAGATCCATTCCCTTTTGCGTCGGCGGTAAAGTTTCCGATATCACCTTTATGATATTCTCCAACTCCCCATTTTCCGTGTTTTTTGAAAGTTGGATTCCAGTGTCCCCCGGCAGAACTTCCGTCTGCAGAGCTGCAGTCTGCTTTTTCGTGAATGTGTATGGCGTGAACTCCAGGCTCTAACCCTGTGATTTTTGCTGTAAAAGTTACTTTGCCATTTTTCTCAACAAAAGTAGCAGTTCCGGCTACTTTACTGTTGCTTTTTGGCTCTAGTGCAACAGTCAGAGTTTTAGCATCATTTGATTTATTATTTGTTTTACAGCCAATGATTAAGGCTGTAATTATAGCGAAAGAAACGATTAGTTTTTTCATATTTATGGGCATTTTAATTAAAGATTAAGTAAATTTAACATAAAATAACGGAACTGATTAACTCTAAAAGTTAAAAAAAAGTCAAACTATACGTTATAATTTGATATTGATTGAGTTAAAAACCGAAAATATTGTTTAAATTCGTATAGCTTTTTAACGAATAATTTCTGAAAGCCAATTATCTAATTCGCTCACATTTAATCCTTAATGTTATGATGAAAAAGATTTTTACCCTCGTTTTTTTTAGTTCGTTTTTAATTTCTTGTAAATGCGTAAAAACCGATGCAGTTTCTAAGCTTGATGGAAATTGGGAATTGAATTATATCTCGGACACACAAACCTTTGATGTCTTATATCCAAATAAAAAGCCAAGTATAAATTTTAATACGAAAGAGAATCAGGTATCCGGAAACAACAGCTGTAATTCATACACTGGAAAATTGAATGTGACTGGCAACAAAATTGATTTTACTCAACCTATGGCCGTAACCAAGATGATGTGCTTAGATGGCGGTAAAGGGGAGCAGGCTTATATGAGTACACTGCAGAAAATTACATCATATGATATAACAGATGGTGGCAAAACATTGAATTTTATTTCTGGAGATATTGCCATGATGCGTTTCACTAAAAAATAATGTTATGAAAACGAAATTATCTGTTTTGCTTTTTTTAGTTAGTATTCTAAACTTTTCGGTTTCTGCACAAGAAAAAACAAAAAAAGAACTCAAGCAAGAAAGAGAACTTAAAAAACAAAATGAAATTAAAGCGCTTATAGATAGCCAAAATTTTGTTTTTGAAGCTCAGAAAGCAACGCCTCAAGGCGGGAGATTAATCCAGTTGGACTATAATACTTATTTTTTAAAGTTTAAAGCTGACAGTACAACTTGTGATCTTCCCTTTTTCGGACGTGGTTATAATGTGGGATACAATAGTGATGGCGGAATAAAATTTGAAGGCAAACCCGAAAATATTAGAGTTGAAAGTAAAAAGAATAATACTATTCTAAAAGCGACAGTAAGAGGGAAAAGCGATGTTTATGATTTACTGTTTTCTATCTTTTATAACGGAAGCACAACACTTTCTGTCAGTAGTAATAATAGAGGCCCAATTAGCTATGATGGAATAATATATGCTCCCAAAACAGCGGAGAAACAATGATATAATTCATGGGGTAAACTTGTCACAAATTCGTCTGAATATATGGTAAGAATCTTTTTTTGGTTAGTAAAGTGGCAGTTTTCGCTTTTGGTTTTCTTTTTTGGTGTGTTGTCCCTATCTGCTCAGGATTTGGAACCTCGAGCGTATGCTAATGTTCCTAAAGATTTAAATGTAATTGCTGCAGGTTATGTTTTTATAAATGGAAATGTGCTTACAGATCCTTCTCTACCTATAAAAGATTTTACACTTCAAAGCCATAATATGGCTGTGAATTATATTAGAACGTTTGGATTGGCAAATAAATTGGCTCGTATACAGGTTGGACTGCCTTTTACTTTTATGGATGGATCTGCTGTAGTTAGTGATCAGCTGGTTACTGGCTCAAGAACTGGTTTTGCAGATATGAAAGTGCGTTTTGGAATTAATTTGCTAGGTTCTCCTGCACTTGATAAATCTGAATTCAGAAGTTTTGAGCAAAAAACAATTCTTGGAGTCAGTTTGGTTACTTCAATCCCAACAGGAAGATATTATGGAGATAAACAAGTAAACATTGGAACAAACCGATGGGCTTTCAAGCCAGAGATAGGAGTATCGAAACGGTTTGCTCATGTGTATGCTGAGGCCTATGGCGGGGTTTGGTTTTATACGGATAATAATGATTATCTAGGAAAAAAATTAGAGCAAAAACCAACCTACAGCCTTCAGGCGCATGCAAGCTATTATTTTAAAAATCAAATGTGGGTTGGTTTTAATACGACTTGGTTTTTTGGAGGCCGAACTATTACTGATGGCGTTTCGGATGATAGCCAGATTGATAACTGGCGCGTAGGAGGAACTTTTTCTACTCCAATTGCAAAAGGGCAATCCATTAGATTTCAATATCATATTGGGGCATATACCAACAACGGACTAAATTATTATGCGCTTTCAGCAGTTTACCAATATTCTTTCTTTTAAAATGTTATTTTATTTAAAGTGTTTAAAATCAGTATATTTGAGTATGCATATATTTTTAAAAACAAATTTAAAATTAAAACTATGAAAAAATTAGGACTTATTCTTATCATGGCGGCAGCCTCGTTTTCATCTTATGCACAGTCTTCTTATAAAGAAGATTTAGAAGTAGTACAAAGTGTTTATGGAAAATCTAAAGCAGATCTGGTAAAACAGTACATGAACTTATCTGATGCACAAGCCGCTGCTTTCACTAAAGTTTATGATGACTATGAAACGTCGCGAAAAGCCTTAGGACAGACAAAGTTTCAACTATTAAATGATTATGCAACTAATTATGAAACTTTAACAGATGCAAAAGCTGATGAATTGGCAAAGGCTACTTTAAAAAACCACGTTGATTACGAGAAGCTTTATTCTAAGACTTATAATCAGGCAAAAAAAGCAATTGGTTCAATAAACGCGGCAAAGTTTATTCAGCTTGAGGTTTATCTTCAAACTATAATAAGAAGTGAAATTTTAGAAGCAATTCCGTTTATTGGTGAAATGGACAAAAATAAGACTAAAATGATGTAAAATATTCGTTTATAAAAAAAGGGAATCATTTGATTCCCTTTTTTTTATTTTTCAGTTTTAACTTTGTAAATCTCATTTACCATTCCGTCGCGGAAACTGTCTAGAGTAAGTTCCCAGAACATGATGCCACCTAGTTTTTTTGCTTTTACATATTCCGCTTTAGCTCTGATAGATTTTAAATCATCTGATGTAGCAAAAGTTTTAGTTGATGCATTGTACCAATATGGCGCTTGAGCTTTTTCATCATAAAAATATTTCCAGCCGTTTGCTTCTGTGTATGTTGTAGCGTAGTTTTTAAAGTCAACACCTTGAAAGTGCTCTCCTGCTTGGTATAATCCGTTATTGATGTTTTCTACATTTTTCCATTGTCTGGTATAAAATGCGCCTCCAATTACCAATTTTTCAGCAGGAACACCTAGTTTCAATAAAAATTCAACGGCTCTATCTGTAGATTCTTCTTTGGGATTTGTGCTGTATAAAGGCGTGTGGTGACCAGTAACTTTTGAATATCCGTTTACTAAATCGTAACTCATGATATTAATGCGATTAACAAATGGAGCAACTGCTTTCCAGTCAATAGATTCATCTAAACATTTTTGGAAGCCTCCTGCAGCAAAGCTCAATTCATATTTTTTACCTAAAGTAGAACGTAATATTTTGATTAGTTCTGTAAAATTAGTTTTGTCAGCAGGTTGATATAAATGTCCTGGAAGTCCTTCAATCGATGGATATTCCCAATCCAAATCTAAACCGTCAATTTTAAAATAATCGCTTACTTCTTTTACAGACTTTGCAAATTTTAAGCGTCCTTCAGCAGTTGAAAATGCTTGAGAACAAGGTTCGCAGCCTCCCCATCCTCCAAGAGATACAATAATTTTCAACTGTGGATTTTTTGCTTTAAGAGAAACTAAATGTTTGATAGTGATAGAATCTTTGGCAGAATCAACACTTAGTTTTCCATCTTTTAAATGGCAGAAACTAAAAATAATCTGGTTTAATTTTCCAACTTCATATTTATCAATAAGTTGAGAATCGCCAGTGTAATAAGCAATAATGTCCATTTTTTTATTTTTTTGTGCGAAGACAGCTGTGAAGCAAAAGCACAATAAAAATGATGCAATTAGGTTAATTTGTTTCATTTATTTTGTTTTTATAGTTTTTAGAATGTTAAATATACTGTAATGCATTTGATGTTTAGCTATTCTGTATAAGTGTAAAAGCTAATTTTAACAAATATTTTGCAAATAACTGCAAAAATATTGCGCCGTATAAGAAATATCTTTCGATAAGCATATTAAAAAAAAATAAACCCGTGCAGTTTCGGACTTGCACGGGTTTATAACAAATTAAAAGCTAAAAACTATTTTGAAATTAGAAGCAGTATGAATTTTCTGCAACTAATTTTTCTGCAATTTTTTCTCTTAACGCTACCACGTTTGGTAGGTTAGTATATTTAGTGAAACGTTTAAGTCCCATTAACATCATGCGTTGTTCGTCACCTTCAGAGAAAGAAGCAATTCCTTCTTTTCCTCTTAAGTTTACGATATCAACCGCTTTATACAAGTATAATTTTGCCATAGCAATTTGCTCTTGAACTTTATCTTCACCTTCTTTTTTAGCTAATTTTTCCGTTCTCAAAATTGTACTTTCAGCCATGTAGATTTCGATCAAGATATCAGCAGCAGCCATTAATAACTGTTGGTGAGAATCTAATTCTGGTCCGTATTTTTGAACAGCGCTTCCAGCAACCATTAAGAAAACTTTTTTCAAGTTCGCTACTATTGCTTTTTCTTCTGAAAATAATTCAGAGTAGTCTGGAGTATCAAAAGATGGAATTCCCATTAATTCTTCCTGAACTTTCATTGCTGGTCCTAGTAAATCAACGTGTCCTTTCATAGCTTTTTTGATCAGCATACCTACAGAAAGCATTCTGTTGATTTCGTTTGTACCTTCGTAAATACGAGCGATACGAGCATCTCTCCAAGCACTTTCCATCGGAGTATCTTCAGAGAATCCCATTCCACCAAAAACCTGAATACCTTCGTCAGAACAGTTTTGAACGTCTTCAGAAACCGCTACTTTCAAGATAGAACACTCGATTGCATATTCTTCAACACCTTTCAACTCTGCTTCTTGATGAGAAGTTCCTTCTGCTTCACGAGCAGCGATTCTGTCTTCGATGTCTTTTGCAGCACGGTAAGAAGCACTTTCTCCTGCGTAAGCATTAGTTGCCATTTCAGCTAATTTAGAACGGATAGCTCCAAAAGATGAAATAGAAGTATTAAACTGAATTCTTTCGTTAGCATATTTTACAGCTCCAGAAGTAACTCTTCTTTGTGCATCTAAACAAGCTGCAGCCAATTTAATACGACCAACGTTTAAAGCATTCATCGCGATTTTGAAACCGTTTCCTCTTTCAGATAACATGTTTTCAACAGGAACTTTTGTTTCGTTGAAGAAAACCTGACGAGTAGAAGAAGCGCGGATTCCTAATTTATGCTCTTCTTCATTCATAGAAATTCCATTTGAAGGATCGTTTTCTACAATGAAACCTGTAATGTTTTTATCATCTCCGATACGAGCAAAAACGATGAATAAGCTGCAGAAACCTGCGTTTGAAATCCACATTTTTTGTCCTGTAATTAGATAATGAGTTCCGTCTTCAGATAAAACCGCTTTAGTTTTTCCTGAGTTAGCGTCAGATCCTGCGCCTGGTTCCGTTAAGCAATAAGCTCCAAACCATTCTCCAGAAGCTAATTTCGGAACGTATTTTTTCTTTTGTTCTTCAGTACCATAAAGTGTAATTGGCATAGTTCCAATTCCAGTGTGAGCACCAAAAGCAGTTGAGAAAGAACCCGTTGCTCCAGAAATGTAGTCGCAAACCAACATTGTAGAAACAAATCCCATTCCTAATCCGCCGTATTCTTCTGGAACAGCAACTCCAAGAAGTCCAAGTTCCCCAGCTTTACGCATAGAAGCTTCTGTATAAGCGTAATCTTTTTTCTCAAAACGATCTTTATGCGCCCATAATTCTTTGTCAACGAACTCTTTTACAGAGTCACGCATCATTAACTGCTCCTCAGAGAAATCTTCTGGTGTGAAGATGTCCTCGCATTTTGTTTCTTTAACTAAAAACTGACCACCACGAGTCACGTTTTTTTCGATTGTATCTGCCATTTTGTTTTTGTTTTTTATAAAAGATGAAAGAAGCAAGAAGCAAGATTTTTAACCTAACTTATTTATGAAGCCTGTGGTCATCTTTTGAAATTCAATTATTTTGTTTTCTAATTTTTCAGTTTTTTCTTTTGTTAAATAGTCGTTTTGACAAGCTATTAACAATTGTGTTTGTAATTCAAATGACGAACCTAAACTAATATTCAAATAATGCTGAAAGTGTTTATTTCCTCTGTTTGAACCTTCTGCAATATTTGAAGGCATAGAAACAGAACATCGATTCATTTGACTTGTCAAACTATAGGTTTCTGATTTTGGAAAAGTGGCGGTTAGTTTATAGATATCATTTGTAATTTCCATAGCTAAAATCCAAATTTTCAAATTCTTGAAATTGTGTTTCATGTTTTTGAGGGCAAGATAAGAAGAAAAATTAAAAGTAAGTTTTTTACTACTTTTTAAAAATCCATTTCAGACTAACTTTTCATCCCAAATAGAAAGTCTTTCCTCTTGCTTCTTTCCTCTAAAAAGTCTTATAAAACCTCGTAGATTCCAGCACTTCCTTGTCCAGTTCCCACACACATAGAAACGATTCCGTACTTATTACCTCTACGTTTCATTTCGTCAAATAACTGAACAGAAAGTTTAGCTCCCGTGCATCCAAGAGGGTGACCTAAAGAAATTGCTCCACCGTTTACGTTTACGATTTCAGGGTTAATATTCAATTCGCGAGTTACTGCTAAAGCTTGTGAAGCAAAAGCCTCGTTTAATTCAATTAACTCGATATCATTTAATGTTAAACCTGCTTGTTTTAATGCTTTCGGAATTGCTTTTACTGGGCCAATACCCATAATTCTTGGCTCAACTCCAGAAGAAGCAAAGTTTACCAAACGCGCAATTGGCTCAAGGTTTAACTCTTTTACCATTTCTTCGCTCATGATTAAAACGAAAGCAGCACCATCGCTCATTTGAGAAGAGTTACCAGCAGTTACACTTCCATCAGTAGCGAAAACTGGTTTTAAACCTGCCAAAGCTTCTTTAGAAGTTCCGGCTCTTGGCCCTTCGTCTTTATTTACAACGTATGATTTTGTTTCTTTTTTTCCATTTTCATTGATGAAAGTCTGTTCAACAGTAATCGGAGCGATTTGTTTGTCGAATTTTCCTTCTGCTTGTGCTTTCAACGCTTTCATGTGAGAGTTGTAAGCAAACTCATCCTGATCTTCTCTAGAGATTTTATATTGGTTAGCAACCGCTTCAGCAGTTAAACCCATTCCCCAGTAGTAATCTTCGTGACCTGCAGCAGCCACTTTATAATCCGGAGTTGGTTTGTAACCTCCCATCGGAATATAACTCATACTTTCTGCACCACCTGCAATGATACAATCTGCCATTCCTGATTGGATTTTAGCAGTCGCCATTCCGATAGTTTCTAATCCAGATGCACAGTAACGGTTTACTGTAACTCCAGGAACATCTTCCACTTTTAATCCCATCAAAGAGATCAAACGTCCAACGTTAAGACCTTGTTCTGCTTCCGGCATGGCATTTCCTACCATAACGTCATCAATACGTTTTTTGTCAAAATTAGGCAGTTCGTCCATCATAAACTGAATGGTTTCCGCAGCTAATTCATCAGGTCTTTTAAATCTAAAAACACCTTTTGGAGCTTTTCCAACTGCTGTTCTATATGCTTTTACTATATATGCTGTTTTCATTTGTTTTGTTTTTTAAGATTGGTAGAAGAAAGAGGCAAGAAGCAAGATTTCAAAACAGAGTTTTGTCTTTTCTCTTGCTTCTTTCTTCTTTATCTATTTTTCTAGTTACGAAGCGGTTTTCCTTTAGTCAACATGTATTGAATTCTTTCTAAAGTCTTACGCTCTGTACATAAACTCAAGAAAGCTTCACGTTCGATATCTAATAAATATTGTTCAGATACTAAAGTTGCTTCAGATAAATCACCTCCAGCCATTACGTAAGCCAGTTTGTTAGCGATTTTCTTATCGTGCTCAGAAATGTATTTTCCAGCTTGCATTTGATCTGTTCCAACTAAGAACATTCCCAAAGCTTGTTTTCCTAGAACTTTAATATCATTTCTTCTAATTGGCTGTGTATAACCCGCTTCTGCCATTAACAATGCATGTTTCTTAGCTTCAGCAATCTGACGATCTTTGTTTACTACAATAATGTCTTTTCCATGCTGAAGAAGTCCAGTGTCAAAAGCTTCGTAACCAGAAGTCGAAACTTTAGCCATTGCAATTGTCAAGAAATACTCTTGAAGAACGTTCAATTCCACATCATTTTTGCGGAATAAATCAGATGCTCTTAAAGTCATTTCTTTAGAGCCACCACCACCAGGAATAACTCCAACACCAAATTCAACTAATCCCATGTAAGTTTCTGCAGCAGCAACAACCTTATCAGCATGTAAGCTCATTTCGCATCCACCGCCAAAAGTCATTCCGTGAGGCGCAACCACAACTGGAATAGAAGAGTAACGAACACGCATCATTGTATCTTGGAACAATTTAATTGCCATATTCAATTCATCATATTCCTGCTCAACCGCCATCATAAAAATCATTCCGATATTAGCTCCAACAGAGAAATTCGCTGCTTGGTTTCCAATAACTAAACCTTGGTGTTCTTTTTCTGCTAATTCAATTGCTTTATTGATTGCCGAAAGAACGTCGCCACCAATTGTATTCATTTTAGATTGGAATTCTAAGTTTAAGATTCCGTCTCCTAAATCCTGAATAATTGCTCCACTGTTGCTCCAAACTTTTTTGCTTTCGCGAATGTTGTTCAGAATAATGAATGAATCTTGTCCAGGAACTTTTTCTTGTGATTTTGTTGGAATGTTGTAGAAATAAGTAGCGCCTTCTTTTACAGTATAAAAACTTTTGCTTCCAGAAGCCAACATTTCATTTACCCATGCAGCAGGTTCTAAACCTTCTGCTTTCATGATTTCAATTCCTTTTTCAACACCAATAGCATCCCAGATTTCGAATGGACCATTTTCCCATCCAAAACCAGCTTTCATGGCGTCGTCAATTTTGTAGAATTCATCTGTGATTTCAGGAACTCTGTTAGAAACGTAAGCGAACATTCCAGCAAAACTTTTGCGGTAGAATTCACCTGCTTTATCAGTTCCTTTTACTAAAACCTTAAAACGATTGATTGGTTTGTCGATAGTTTTAGTTAATTCTAAAGTTGCAAAATTTGCTTTTTTTGCAGCTCTATATTCTAATGTATCTAAGTCTAAAGAAAGAATATCTTTGTCTACTTTTTTGTAGAAACCTTGTCCGGTTTTGCTTCCTAACCAGTTATTTTCCATCATTTTGTTAATGAAATCAGGAAGTTTGAACAATTCGTGCTGTTCGTCGTTTGGACAGTTTTCGTAGATACCATTAGCAACGTGTACCAAAGTATCCAATCCAACAACGTCAACCGTACGGAAAGTAGCCGATTTTGGACGACCGATAACAGGTCCTGTCAATTTATCAACTTCTTCAATTGTTAATCCCATTTCTTTAACTAAATGGAATAAACTTTGGATTCCGTAAATACCAATTCTGTTTCCAATAAACGCCGGAGTATCTTTAGCAACAACCGAAGTTTTTCCTAAGAATTTAGATCCGTATTCGTTTAAGAAATCCAATACTTCTTTTGAAGTTTTTGGACCAGGAATAATTTCAAATAATTTTAAGTAACGCGCAGGGTTAAAAAAGTGAGTGCCGCAGAAGTGCTGTTGGAAATCTTCGCTTCTTCCTTCACTCATAAAGTGAATTGGAATACCAGAAGTGTTTGAAGTAACCAAAGTTCCCGGTTTACGGAATTTGTCGATTTGTTCAAAAACCAATTTTTTGATATCCAAACGCTCTACAACAACTTCGATAATCCAGTCTACATTGGCAATTTTTGCCATATCATCTGTCGTATTTCCAGTAGTGATTCGGCTAGCGAATTTTTGACTGTAAATAGGAGATGGTTTTGATTTTAATGAATTCGCCAAATGTTCGTTTACCACACGGTTGCGAACGGCTTTACTTTCAAGTGTTAATCCTTTTTTAGCTTCAGCTTCGGTCAGTTCACGCGGTACAATGTCCAGAAGTAAAACTTCGACACCAATGTTAGCAAAATGACAAGCTATACCTGAACCCATAATTCCGGATCCAATTACAGCAACTTTTTTAATTGTGCGTTTCATATTTGTTATTATTTGTTTTTTTACAGAATCAGGGCTATCAAAATTGATTACTTTTCTTCTGTGTTTTCTGTTTGATTAAATATGTTTTTATCGTGAATCAGTTCATTGATGATTTCAGAAACTTCGATAAAATGATTCAGCTTTTCTTCTGAGACATGCTTTCTAACGGTTTCATTAAACTTTAGAACTGTATTTTTAGATAAATCTCTTTTTTCTTTTCCAAATTCGGTAAGATAGATTAGAACACCTCTACCGTCACTTGGATTTTTCTTGCGAACAATCAAACCTTTTTCTTCCATAGATTTTAAGGTTCTTGTTAAGCTTGTGGCTTCCATTCCCATTCTTGGGCCAAGAGCCGTTGACGGAGTTCCTTCTTCCTTGTCCATACTTAAAAGAGCAAATCCTGTTGCCATTGTTGCATCGTATTTAGCAGCTTCTTCATTATACATTCTTGAAACAGCTTGCCATGTTGCTCTCAAAATATAATCTATCGTTTTGTCTTTCATAGGTAACTATATCGATTTCAAATATAATTAAAAAATACTATGCATGCATATAATTTTTTAATAATTTTTTGGTTAGTTATAAAATATCCCTGATTTAGAGGGTTTTGGTTGTTTATTTTAAGTGTAATATACTATTCTTTTTTTAGATTTTAACATTTTTAATGCTGTAAAAATCCTTTTTTAGTTTTTAAAACGCATTTAATTCTGTATTCTGTAAAAAATTATGCATTTATTTTAGTCGTTTCTTTTGGATCATAGCGTGAAATAGCGTCTTGAAGCATCTTTTTCATACGATTTCTAAGACCTTCTGGTCTTAAAATCTCCAAACAGCTTCCAAAACCTAATAGGAGACGTTCCATTTCATAATTGGGTATTACATATATATGTATAATAATACTGCCGTCTTCATTTTCTTTGATTAATCGCTGAGAAGTGTGCAAAGGTTTGGTAAGTACATAAGGCGCATTCGAAGCATCGACCCATAATTCAATACGTCTTGCATTTAATCCTGAATTTACGGTAACGCCAATTACATCTTTATAATAAATGTCGGCATCAAAATCTTCTTCTAAGTATGGATGATTAAAATCGTAATCAATAGAAATGATTCTGTCCAATGCTAAATTGGTAATTGGCTGTGTTGCTTTTTTCTTTCCGATTAAAAACCAGCGATTATTAAATTCTTTCAAGATAAAAGGATGAAAATGGAATTTCGTCTCTTCAGCAGATTTAAATGATTTATAGGTAATAATCAGAACCATCTTTTTGATAATTGCCTGATATATTTCATCCAAATAATGCAGTCCTTTTAGTTTTTCATTTTTATCCAGATAAATAACAGGTTTGGTATGCGACTTTTCGGCGTAGATTTTATCTTCCAATCGCTGTAAAATATCCGAGACATCATTAAAAAGGGAGAAATCCTTGAATTGCTTCAACATCGAAACGGTTTCCGTCAAAACATTCATATCGGTTTCCGTCAGTGGAATATCGGTTATCGAAAAATCTTCGTCTTCGTATTTATAATACTTTTTATCGTAAACTACGATCGGCGCATTATAACCGAGTTTTTCGCTCCGCATCAATTGAATATCCATTTGGATTGTTCGTTTACTTATTGGATTTTGGCGTCCTTCATATTCAAATAAAGCCTCAGAACATTCTTCGATTAAATCTTCGAGTGTCCATTGTCGGTATTTATTCTGAAGGCATTTGTCGATTGTTTTGTAGCGTATTAAGGCGTTTTTGTTTTGTGACATTTTTGCGTTATTTAAACGTAGAGACGCAATTCATTGCGTCTAAACATTATGGATATTCGTTTTGGATATTCATTGCGTCTAAACATTTTGGATATTCGTTTTGGATATTCATTTTGGATATTCGATGTAGATATTCGTTTTGGAAAATTATTGGCTGTGCATCTACACATTGTGGATATATTCGTTGTGTAGACGCAATGAATTGCGTCTCTACGTTAATAATGAAATCTCTTTTTCAATATTAATTCTTGCTTTTTCTTCATACAAATTCCTAAATTCATTGGTTTGAAAAATAAACTCGTTTTCCAAAAAATGCTTCAACGCTTTTGCTCGTCCGGGTTTGTAGAGAAAATCAGGATAAATGCGATACTCTTTTCTAATCTGTTCGAAATAGATTTGATAATCATCCCAATCTTTAGCGAGGATTTTCAAATCAAAATCGATTAGCCAATTTATATCTTCAATTGCATTTTGCTGATGCTGTTGTGTTGCGCAGATCGCATCAAAAACTAATTGTTTATTTATGGTGCTATTTTCAGATAGAATTGACAAAGCGTATTCAGCACTTTTAAGTTCGTTATCTTTCTTGGAAGCCGAATACACAAAATCATGATAGAAAATAGAAAATAATATTTCGTCAGGATTTTGAAGTTTGTCTTTATAAATTTCAAAACTGGCAATCATTTCTTTTAAATGCGTAAGATTGTGATAATGTCTTGATTTTTTGGAATATGCCTTTTCTAAATCCAGCCAGTTTTGCTGAATTTCATTTGCTGAAAAGCCAATATTTAAGAGTAAATCAGAATAAATTTCTTTTAAATTCATCTTGTTTTTTACTCAAATTTAAAATTCTTTTTTTACTGCGCAAAATAATTGCGTAGTAGTTTTGAAATCTTTGCTCAAGAAATAAAACAAACAATATTTCTAAAAAAATGAAACAAAAATTATACTACGCAAAATAACTGCGCACTAGTTTTAAAATCTTTGTTCAGAAATAAAAACAAACGTTCATAGAAATAAAAGAATAAAATAGGTCAAGTTTGAGTTACTTCGAAAACACTTTCCACGTACACACTTACACCATTACCTTTTTATTTTATAATCATAATTGGGGCAGTAGCTCAGCGGTTAGAGCAGGTAGTTTTGAAATTATCAATCAAAAGGTCAATCAAAATTTACTTCTTACACTTTTAATGTCCGTGTCGTGGGTTCGAATCCCACCTGCTCCACAATTAATGGTCAATTAAAACTTACTTCTTTAGGTTCGACTCCTAACTTCCGAAAGGAGGTTGCTGGTTATTAAGTTTTAAAATTATCATTAATAAAAAACGAGGGTCAAGATTAACTTACTTCTTTCGCGGTAGCCCGCTCCATTTTAGCTTAGTTAATCAATTATCGTCAAATTTCAGGTCAAGTGTTTCTTACTTCAAATCTTTTGGGTAGAACTAGAAGCACAATTATCTAAATTTTAAAAATTAAAAAAAATGAAAACAAAAGAATTATTAAAAATCAGTTTACGCCAAAATGCCATTTTCGTTCCGTCAGAAATGATTACGAATGATGTTAAAAATTTATCAGGAACAACATCCGTTTTGTTAGCCAATGTTTCTAAACTTGGATTTACATTTTCTGAATCATTGCTTCATGCTTTAAATAACGTGAGCCCAACTTATAAAATCGAGGTTTTAGAAGTTTTGAGAGAAGTTCTAGGGACAGATAAAAACTGGACGCCTTTGGTAAAAGAATGGAATGTTCCAACAAACGAATCTGTTGTAGATCACATCATCACTTTTTTCGGAAATATTTTCCAGACTAAAAACGGAACTAAATTACAATGCGGTCATATTATCCCAGACAATACTTTTCCATTAGAAAGATACAACGGTTGTCCGTTCTGCGGAACTCCGTTTGAATTCGGTAAACTGGAAAATATCGGACAAGGAAGCAAATTGAAAATGTTGGAATTATGGTCAGAAAAAGATTTAAATGATTTCTATATATCGTTATTGCAATCAAAAACCGCTTTAGACGCTACTCAGGTAGATAGTTTAAAAATGGCGATGCAATATTTGCCTTTACCAAAAACCGAAGTGGCAATGAAGGAAACTTTAATGCTAGTTATTGATCTTTTGATTGAAAATGGTAAAGAAGACGAAGCGTCTCAGTTTTTGAAAACGCCTACAGATATCTTACGATACTTGTGGTATAAAAACACAGGAATGCTTCAGATTATTGAGCCAAAAACGATTATTAAAAGAACATCAAAAAATGCACAGCATTTCTACAATGTTTTAGATACAAGCGTTCAGGCGAGAATTGCATCTCAAAAAGATCTGAAACTAAAATATTCCCGAAAAGAATGTTTAATGGTGGCAAACTGGTTGAACAATATGAACATGGATGTTGAAGCTATGTGCGAAACGATGCATCCAAAAAGAGGAATGTGGGTTCGTTTTATCCGAGCGTTACGTTTGGCAGAATACAGCAAAAGAAAAGGGTTTGAGAAATTGAACTTTTTAATGGATGTATTCTACAACCAAGTCTATGATGTTTGGCAAAGCAAAGTAGATTCGTCAAGATTGAAATTTGATGCAGATAAGACATTTGCGTTATTAAAACAGCGCCCAGGTTTATTTGCTCGTTCGTTATTTTCGAATATGCTTTGGTTTGGAGCAGAGGAAACTATTGCTCATTTTGAGGAAATCATCGATAAAGTTCCGGCTCGATTGGTGTTTACTTTGAATATGTATGCTCAAAATTATTTTGATAAAAACATGCAGAGAAGTGTGAAACCTTTGGGTGGAACAAACAAACGAATTGAAGCGAATGCTTTATTGAAGTTATATGAAGATTTTCAGTTGGAAGCGATGAAAAATCAAATCGAAGAATTATGTCTTTTGGCTATGAAAAAACGATTTGCGAAAATGGCGAACACCAACAAAACAATCTATATCGATCCGCAATTGTTTAACATTCCCGTTTCTGTAGGAGATCGAAGCGAAACTGTTCAGGATTTGCCAGTTGCTTTAATGGGAACTCGTTTCCCAGTTGAAGGAAACGAAGTGCGATTGTTTATGCAGTGGGGTAAAGATTTGCCAGCGCAACATTTAGATATGGATTTGAGCTGTCATATCGCTTACGAAGACCGTTCAGATATTTGCTCTTTTAGCCGATTGACGACTACAGGTTGTCAGCATAGTGGAGATATTCGAAGCATTCCGAATAAAATTGGAACTGCTGAATATATCAACATCAACATCGACGAATTGGCGAAAGCCAAAGCAAAATTTGTAACTTTTACTTGCAACGCGTACAGCAACGGAAGTATTACGCCAAATCTAGTGGTAGGTTGGATGAACAGCAAACATCCGATGAAAATTTCGGAGAAAACAGGTGTTGCATATGATCCGTCGTGTGTAGATCATCAGGTTCGTGTGACGCAGAATGTTGCCAAAGGTTTGGTTTTTGGAGTGTTAGATGTAGCCAAAAGAGAAATCGTTTGGTTGGAAATGACTTTCGGAGGTCAGGTTGTAGGAGGTTTGGATTTCAAAGGCGTTCAGGCGTTATTGTTAAAACTAAATAGCAAATTGAATATTGGTAATTTGTTACAGCTAAAAGCGGAAGCTCAAGGTTTAACAATCACCGAAAATGAAATTGCCGATGAAGTTTATACAGCGCAATGGGCTATGAATCCAGCGGTTGTTACACAATTGTTGGTGGATTAAGTTGCAAAGGTTCATAGTAACAAAGTGACAAAGGTTTTAATATTTCACGCAGATTTAAAAAGATTTTAGCAGATTAGCGCAGATTATTTATCAAAAAAAAACTTTTAGATCTGCTTAAATCTGCAAAATCTGCGTGAAACAAAATCTACGCAAAATAACTGCGTACTAAAATTAAACCTTTGCACCTATGAACCTCTGTCCCGATAGCTATCGGGATTGTCCCTTAAAAAAGAAAAAAAATGAAAACACAAATAAACGGTACAGATATATTAGAATTAGGATTCCCAGAAGGAAAAATGATCGGAATCGCATTAAAAATAAACAGCAAAAGAAACGGATTCACAAGAGACGAAATGATCGCTCATTACAAAAACGTCTTAGAAACTCCAGAGAATTATATTGACGATAAAATCTTCAGCAAATTGGCTGTAGCTTTGATCGAAAAATCGAATGAAAAACCAGAAGATTTCATTGCATTGAATCAAAATCCGAATGCGTATTCGGCTTACGGATTGGATCATATCGAAGATGGAGCCAGAAAGCAAATGGAAGTTGCCATGAAGCTGCCTGTTACAGTTGCGGGAGCTTTAATGCCAGACGCACACCAAGGTTACGGATTACCGATTGGCGGAGTTTTGGCCACAAAAAATGCTATTATTCCGTATGGTGTTGGAGTTGATATTGGGTGTAGAATGGCATTGTCGGTTTATGATATTCCAGAAGATTTTTATTTTGAAAATGAAGCCAAATTCAAAAAAGAATTAATCGCGAATTCTATTTTTGGAGCAGGTCACGGATTTCACGGTCAGTACAAATCAGATCATGCGGTTTTGGAGAACGAAACTTTCAATATGAATCCGTTTGTGAAGAACTTGAAAGATAAAGCTTGGTCGCAATTAGGTTCTTCGGGTGGTGGAAATCACTTTGTGGAATTCGGAATCATGGAATTTGTGCAAGACGATGCGGTTTTAAATATCCCAAAAGGAAAATACGTCGCTTTGTTAACGCATTCTGGTTCACGAGGAATGGGAGCAACCATTGCTGGACATTATACTAAAATTGCCAAAGACGAATGCAAACTTCCAGAAGTGGCAAAAAACTTGGCGTATTTAGATATGAATTCACAATTGGGTCAGGAATATTGGTTGGCGATGAATTTGGCGGGAGATTACGCTTCGGCTTGTCACGAGATTATCCACAACAAAATGGAACGCGCTTTGGGGGCAACGATTTTAGCAAAAGTCGAAAACCACCATAATTTTGCCTGGAAAGAAACCTGGAACGGCGAAGAAGTGATCGTGCATAGAAAAGGCGCAACTCCAGCCGGAAAAGGCGTTATGGGAATCATTCCGGGAAGTATGACCGCACCGGGATTTTTGGTGAGAGGAAAAGGCGAGGAGAACGCCATTAATTCGGCTTCGCATGGAGCAGGAAGACAAATGAGCAGAACCCAAGCCATAAAAAACATCACACAAACTGAAATGAAATCGATCCTGAGTGATCATGGCGTGACGCTTATCGGAGCAGGCCTTGACGAAGCCCCAATGGCGTATAAAGATATCAATCAGGTGATGGAAGCGCAGAAAGATTTAGTAGATGTGGTAGCGAAGTTTACACCAAAACTGGTTAGAATGGCGGATGATGGAAGCCGTGAAGACTAAGAAGAAGCAAGAAGCAAGAGGCAAGACTAAGGAAAAGCAAGAAGCAAGAAGAAAGATATGACTGTTTTGTCTTTTGTTTCTTTTCTGCACAAAATTTAAAAATTAAAAAAGTAGACAAATAAGAAAGAGCCAAGAGGAAAGATGAGAAAGTCTTGCCTCTTGCCTCTTTTCTCTGCAAAATCTTAAAAGAAAAAATAATCGGTTCAGAGAGAAAAAAAACTTAGCATCTTAGTATCTCAGAACCTTAGCAACTTTAAAAAAAACATGAATTATATAGACATAGGAATCAACCTAACCAACAAACAATTCCAAAACGACATAGACGATGTCGTACAAGACGCGCTCGACGCCGACGTATCGCAGATGATACTCACAGGCACCAGCGTACGAAATAGCGAAGAATCTGCGAAGATTGCGAGGCAGTATCCGGGCGTGTTGTACGCTACGGCGGGCATACATCCACATGATGCGAAGAGTTTCGATGCACAGAGTATTTCGAAACTCAGGAAATTATTAGAACTGAAACACGTCGTTTCGGTTGGCGAATGCGGACTAGATTTTGATCGTGATTTTTCGCCCCGAAACAAACAGGAAGAATGCTACAAAGCCCAGCTCGAATTGGCGATTGAAGTACAGAAACCTTTGTTTTTGCACGAAAGAAGCGCTTTCAATTCTTTTATGAATATCACAAAAGACTATTTACCGCAATTGCCAAAAGCCGTTGTGCATTGTTTTACGGGAACGTTGCAAGAAGCCAAAACCTATCTCGATAACGGATTTTATCTGGGTTTTACGGGAGCGATTTCAGATGCCAAACGTTTCAGCCATTTAAAAGAAGTCATTCAGTACGTACCGCTCGACCGAATGATGATTGAAACCGATGCGCCGTTTATGCTTCCTAAAAATGTCCCGAACAGCCTCTTGAAGAAATACCACGAACGCCGTTGCGAACCTGCTTTTCTGCCGTATGTTGCCGGAACAATTGCACAGTTTAAAGGAATTACTCTAGCTAAAGTTGCGGAGGAAACTACGAGGAATTCTAAAAGCTTTTTTGGGATTTAGTAACAAAGCGGCAAAGGTTCAAAGTGACAAAGAATAAAACTTAAAAAAACTTTGTGTCTTAGTGCCTTCGTGGCAAAAAAATGTTGACTTTTAAATCAGGGGTTTGTACTTGGTTTGAAGGCTTTTTGTTTGTATATATTTGAAGATGATATTCAATTTTATTAGCTATTACGGTAAACCGTAAAATTAATTAAAAAAAATAATTCACTTTTGATTATGTTTTAATAAAGAGTATGTGTAATGGCATGCTTTTGATAACTTGGCGATACTATTCTTGTTAATTATTATAAATTAGCAAAATTCATTTTAAATAAAAAAATAATGTCTAATACTGATGCAAGTACTAAAATACTAGGATTTGAATACCAAAAAATGGTGGCTTTAATTAAATGTCTTGAAGCAAAAAATGATGTTATTATACACTTAGAGTGCTTTGGTGATATTTCTGATGGCACTGAATCAGTTGAAACAAAGCATTCAATAAATGATAATAAGGAGTTGTATGATACACATGAAGATTTTTGGAAAACTCTCTATAATATTATTGACAATGAGGATGATTTTAAAAGTTATACTTCATTTATCTTGCATACAACTGCAAAAATAAGAGAGAAGTCAATTTTTGATGGCTGGAATTCGTTAACTGATTCACAGAAAGAAAGCAGAATTAAGTCTGTGAAGCCAACAGGAACTATAAGTTCATATATTAATAAAGTTAATTCTAGTTCTTCTGACGATTTAAAAAGTGTACTTAAACGTTTTAAAATTGAGGATAATCAAAAAAATGCAAGAGACTACTATAAAGATGTATTGATAACCCACCCTCAGATTACAACGCCTGTTCCTCAATCGCATATAGAGCCTTTTGTTTGTCTTCTTTTAGGATATATTTCAGAAAAATTGATTACTTCTTCAGATTATATTTGGAAGATTGATAAAAATGAGTTTAAAATTGACTTTCAAAGATTTTTAAAAAACTATCTTATTGACGACTTAATCTTTCCGAATATAAAAGTTGATCCTGATACTATTAGTGATAAAGGATACAGATTTATTGCAGAACTAAGAAACATAGGTTACGAAACTAAAATAGCAAATGCTTTAAACGATTATTTTAGAGCAAACTTTAATCGAATTGATATTTTGATGAAAAATAGGTCCCTTGCTGAAAGTTTAGATGATTATGATGACGAAATATTAGAAAGCCTTAATGATACGAAATTAACATTTGAAAACAGATTAAGTTCATTACTATTACCAAATTATAAGAAAGAATCAAGATTGTTTTATGATCATTATCAGGAAAACATTTCTCTGAAAAAAGATTTGAAGGGAGTGAAAACAGATACAATAAAAAACTATTATCCAAAAGGAAGAACTCACCATATGATTGAAGAATCTGAAAGTTTTTCTTGGAAATTAAATAAACCAAAATGAAATCAAAAGAATTAGAACAATTGATTTTTAATCCATTTTATACAACTAGAATTCTCCATCACTTTTTAAGTGGAGTAAAATCAAAAACTAAAAATGGAATAAAAACTGAATTAATTAATATTGTTTTACCAATAATTTATAATGAAATTTTAGTCAAGATCTTATGTCGGTTAAACGTTAAATCGAGTTTTAAATCTTTAATTTCAACAAATGAATTTAAAATTTTCTCGACGCAGATCAATCAGGAAATAAGAAATTTTCGTGCTGTAACTAATAATTCATTAATTCTTTTAGCAAATGATAGTGATTTAGTTATAGGTGAATTCACTAATATAAATATTCCACTAAGTTATCACGATGAAATAGATTCAAGCCTAAAATTAATTTATAAATCATCTTATAATCTTGGAATGATTATGTCAAAAGAAAAGTATCAATCAATATTTCTAAAATTAAAAATAACTGAATTATGAATATCACAATTAAAAAAATAGTCATTTTTGATGATAATAATCAATCTAGATTTATTGGCTTTAATGATGGTTTAAATATAATTACAGGTGATTCGAAAACAGGTAAAAGTGCAATTATTGAAATTATTGATTATTGTCTTTTTTCTTCCCGCTCAAGTATTCCAAAAGGAAAAATAACTGATTTTGCAGAATTATTTGTTGTCATTTATAAAATAAATGATTTTTATTTAGTTGTAGGTAGACCGGCACAAAAAACGGGAAATATGAATTATGCATATTTAAATGTTGAGTCTGATTATAATGAGTTAGAAAATATTGATATTTCTTATTTTGAGAATTTAAGTTTACGTTCTATAAAAAATGATATTCAAACTGAATTTGAGCAATATATAGGTCTAGCGATTAGTAATATGAATCTAGATAATGTAGTCACTAAACTTGATAATAAAGGTAAACTTTCCATCAGAGACACAGTATCTTTCTTATTTCAGCATCAGAATTTAATTGCTAATAAGCATGCTATATTTTACAGATTTGATGATATTATAAAGAGAAAAAGGGTGATAGAAGCATTTCCTGTTCTTTTAGGAGCAGTAGATGAAAACTATTATGATTTAATCAGACAAGAAAAAGAAAAATTACGTGAAATAAAGACAGAAAAAATTATAATTGATAAATTAAAATTGTCTAAAGAAAATGAGCTTTCGTTTCTTAGAAATTCTATACAAGTGTACTATTCATTAATAGATAAAACTTTGGAAGACAATTTAACTTTAGGTGAATTAAAAAGGATTGGAATAAATCTTCCTTTTCCTTCAGAAGTATTAAATGATCGATCAAAAGTTTATTTAGAAATAGATCGTTTTGAAAAAGAAAGAAACATAAAATACATAGAAAAAGAAGAGATTGAGAAAGCATTAGTAAACTTATATCAAACAAGTGATGATGGTTATGATTATGCAAAAGAATTAATGAAAATCCACGCTCATCAAAAATATAATAAAACTTCTTCTGATTTAAAATGTCCAATATGTGAAAGTACGGCCATAACACTAAAAGATGATATAGCAATTTTAGAAAGTTCAAAAGAGAAATTAGTTAATGAGTTGATAAAACTTGGTACTTTTTCTCAAGATAATACACCACTAATATCAGAATTAAAAGCAGAACAAAAGAGGATTGAGAAGGAGATATTAAGTCTGACAAAAAGTATAAATATTTTAGCAAAAGAAGACGAGGTATTTATTGAGGCTAAAAATGAAAGAGAACAAATCATATATCAAAAGGGAAAAATCGAAAGTTTAATTAAAAGTTTTTTGGACACGAATAGCAGTAAAGGAAACTCCAAAGATCTTGTGCAATTAGAGAGTGATTTAAAAATTATTAGAGAAGAACTTTCTAAATATAATCCTGATAAATTTAAAAAGGATTCAGAAGACTTTTTAAAGGAAAATATGGATAGAATTTGTGGGAAGTTAGATTTTGAAGAAGAATTAAAACCAGTTGATTTGTATTTTAATATTGAAGATTTTAGTTTTTACCACAAGCATGAAGGTGGAAAAATTAGACTTGATGAAATGGGAAGTGGGGCTAATTGGTTGGCTTCACATTTATCGATATTTTTATCTTTTCTTTATTTAAATTTAAAAAATGAAAAATCTGTCATCCCAGGATTTTTAGTTTTAGATCAACCTAGTCAAGTATATTTTCCAAGATCATCAAAAAAATCGGAATTAACAGATGAAGATGAGATATTAAAGTTTGATGATAACATTAATCAAGTAAAAAATATTTTTAAAGTGTTAAATGAAGAAATTGAATTGATAAAAAAAGAAACAGGAGTTGAGCCTCAAATTATTGTTTTAGAACATGCAAATGACGAAAGTTTTGATAAATTTATAATAAAAGATTGGGATAAATCTAAAGGACAAGGTTTAATATAATCTGTAAGTTTTTTCTTTATTTATAAGTAAAAGCATTATCTTTGCTTTGCTAAAATACCTAGGATATCATCCTAAAAACTTTATAAGTTAACATAAGCGATTCCCTCGCCATGATGTACCTGCGGAAACAATGGTAAATCTATCCTAATAGGGTATTTTAGCACATCTAAAGCGAGGGTTTCGTGTGTCTAATAATTTTCGATTATGCTAAAAGAAAATCAAAAACCAACACATCGTGATGTAGTGCCATCCGTACTTAATTTCCTTTCAGACGAAATGTTTGATGGAGATTACAAAGAACAGCCCATGTATTTGCAGGAAATCTTCGAGCTCCTCATGCATACAGAATTTGGCGACGATCAACAGTTAAGGCAAAAAATGCTAAGCTGTTTAAGAACAAGCAGAAATCTGGCAGAAACTTTAGCTCCGTTTTCAGATAAGCAAATTTATAAGGCTTGTAGTAGCAATTGTAAATTATCTCAATAAAAACTCAAATCCCGACAATGTCTATTGTCGGGATTTTTGTTATAAAAAAATATATTTTCACTATGTTTTGTTAAATTAATCTAAAATATACTACATTTGTATCTGTAATTAATAATAGAAAAAAATACATATGAAACTTTTATCAAGCCCATTTTTTGAACGTTTGGCCGGAGATTTTCCAGCTAATAGCTCAGGATGCGTATGTGTTTTTATGAAATTATGATCTAGAATTTAGAGTCAAACTCATCATAGAATAGAAAAGCGTCCTCATTTTAGGACGCTTTTTTTGTTTTAAAGCACTTCGACTTCGCTCAGTGTGACAAAAGTGAACAACAAAATGATAAAGAAAACAAACCAGAACTAAAAAAAACTAAAAAAATATTTAACCAAAATGTTTAATGATTAATAAAAATAGAAAGATATAGTCTTGGAAAGTAATCTGAGGAGTAACAGTCATTTGATACAAAAGTGAGATCTGCACCAGTTTGCGGACAGGAATTTCTTTGTTTTTATTTTGGGTTTAACTAACTGATAATCAGAAAATTATTCTTAAAAAATATTTGGAAATATGATTTTTTCCATCATATCTTTGCCAAACAAAATTGAAACAAAGCGTTTCAGAAAACAACAACAACAATTAAAAAATAAATAAAATGAGTTTTAAATTATACATACACAACCCAGGATTAGTAGCCGCGGCTTCGGACCGTGAATGCTTTTACATGTCGGTGCATCAATATAGGCAATAAGATAGTTATATCGTATTTGTTATGAAGCACCTTTAATCGGGTGCTTTTTTTGTGACTATTTGTTAGCCACGAAGGCACAAAGGCGCTAAGATTTAACAAAAGATAAAAAGAAGACTTTGTGCCTTAGTCCCGATAGCTATCGGGATAGCGGCAAAAGAAAGAAATACGCAAAATAACTGCGTAGAACGATTGTAAAATTTGTTCATGAAATAAAAATGAAGTAAAAAGTAGGAACCGTTAGTGGTAAACACTGGCAGTTTATGTTTAACAATAAAAATTTAAGGATGAATCAAGAAATAGGATTTACGTCGGACCATAGTGGTCAAACAGATAAACTCGAGACAAGTGAACTGTCGTTTGCCTCAATTAAAAAGAAAGATTTGGAACTGATTAACCTATGGAAGGAGAAGGTGAATTTTAGGGAAATTATATATATCATTTAGAGATATTTCTCTCTGGTAAAGCAAGGGTGCTTTTTAACTTTTGTGATATTGGATTTCCCAGAAAACCTTCGATTTCCTGAGATTCCCATGAATTGCAAAAAAAAAAATACCATGCAAAACAATACACTAGAAAAATACAAAAAAGCAATTAGAAAAAAATACGAAATAGAAAAAGAAGGTAAATACTTTGATTACTTGTACAAGCCTTCTCGTGGAAAACTTCGTGATTTGTGCTGGCTAATTTTCGAAAACAACCCAACAAAGGATGACTTGAACGTTTTCAGTAACCTATTGGGCTTAGATTTCGATCATAGCAAAAAGAATAAGTTTAAGGAGAAAAAGGATAAGTTCAGACCTATCGAAACTTTCTTCAAAGGAGAAACGGATCCGTCAAACATTGATGCTATAAACATGGCAGCTATTTTGGTTGATTTTGAACCACGTCCTTTCAAAAAGTTCTACGAAATGTCTAAAACTGAAGAAATAAAACCAGTTAAACGGATTGAGAAAGCTAAAGCAGTTTTTGAAAAAAAGAAATCTGGTAAAAAGGAAAAGCATGAAAAGAAGTCTAAGAAAAGAAACTTCTTTCTAGATTTCAAAAGCATGTTTTTCTAGGGAGTGCCACTAAGGCGCTAAGACACAAAGTTTTTTAGCCACAGATTATAAAGATTAAAAGGATTAAAAATCTGCTCAAATCTGGCAAAATCTGCGAGAAACTAATCTTAGCGTTCCTTTGCGTAAACCTTTGTGCTCTTTGCGGTTAAATAAAACAATTATTAAAAATTAAAAAAATGAAAACAACAGATAAAATTATTATTATCGATTTAGAAGCCACATGTTGGCAAGGCGCAGTCCCGAGGGGACAGCAGAATGAAATTATTGAAATCGGATTAGCAGTCTTAGATACTGAGACGGGAGAAATCTCGAAGAACAAGGGGATTCTGATAAAGCCACAACGTTCTCATGTTAGTCCGTTTTGTACTGAACTGACGACTATTACTCAAGATTTACTGGATAAAAATGGAGTTTCTTTTGAAGAAGCTGTTGATTTGCTAATCGACGAATACAATCCAGATTTGTACACTTGGGCAAGTTATGGGCAGTACGATTTGAATATGCTGACAAAACAGTGTAAATCGTTTGGCATTCCATATCCGATGGGAGAGGAGCACATCAATGTAAAAGAGCATTTTGCCGAGAAGTTTGGCTTGAAGAGGTCGACAGGAATGAATGGCGCTCTACAGTTGCTGAATATTCCATTGGAAGGAACGCACCATCGTGGAATTGATGATGCTAAAAACATCGCTAAAATCTTGCATTGGTGTTTGAAAAACTAGAATGGTTTAAATCCACTCTCCAGCTGCATTATAATCATCTGGAAGATAAGTGAGATATTGAACCATTCGCGGTTTTTCACCTTTATTTGGTGTCGCACAATGCGGAAGCGCTTGATGCCAAATGATAAAATCTCCTGCTTGCCCGATAATTGGTTTCGACTGCAGTGTCTGCAAAGCTTTTTCTCTCGGATTCTCGTGAGGTTTAAGTTCGTCAAGCCACTGATTAATTTGGTTATGAAAACCCGGAACACAATGAAAAGCGCCATCATTTGGTCCGCAATCGGTTAAATAAAGCAAGCCCTGAAGGCCAAAACTCAACGGCTTTTTCAAACTCATATCCCAATGAAGCGGACTTCCCAGAAAATTAAAATTCTCTGTTTCAGGCGGATTAAAACTTACCTTGTCAATCGTTTTGTAAATTTTAGTGGTTTTATAAAGCTGTTCATACGCTTTTTTTACCCTTGGAGAAAAACGGTTCCGATTTAAAGTTTCATGATCAGAAAAATTAAGCATAAGGCCTTTCAGATCTTCATGGCTTTCGTACCAGCTTTCCTTTTTATTAGGATCCATTTTTAGATATTCCCAAATAGCTTTTTGAGTGTCTTCGCAGTCTTCTTTTGAGATAGCATTTTTAACGATTACATAGCCATTTTGGTTCCAGAATTCTAAATCTTCTTCGGATAAAACATCGTCGGTTAAATCTTCGGGTTCAATTACTATATCACGTTTTCGGTTGTTGATCCAGATTTTAAAAGATTCATAATCTGGCTTTTCGAAATATAAAAATTGCAAAGCATCTTCCATACCAATACCTAGCTGATACAAGGTTTTGATTTCGTTGTTCCAGTTGGTTTGACCGAGATCAGCATTTTGAGGATCAACAGTGCGTTTCCATAATTGTTCAAGGGTATTCCAAGGCATAGCTTTTTGTTATAAAAGACAATAAGCTAAAATACAGGATTTATGGCTGGGTATTTAAAGTAAAAACACCTGTTTTCTGACACTAAAAAAGGCTGTCTGAATTGAGACAGCCTTTTCGTTTGGTTATATTATTCTGATTTATTAATTGTTTCCGTAGATTTTAGCGTAAAGATCTTTATAGATCTCTTTAATAATTTTACGTTTTAGTTTTAAAGTTGGAGTAAGTTGTCCGCCATCAATAGACCATACATCTGGAGTAAGTTCAAAACGTTTTACTTGCTCCCAGTGTCCGAATTTTTTATTGATGCTTTCCACTTCTTCATCAATGCGTTTAATTACTTCTGGATTTGCACTAATTTCTGCATCTGTATTTCCTAACGTAATTTTATGGATTTTTGCCCATTCTTTTACAAACTCAAAGTTAGGCTGAATAAAAGCTCCTGGCATTTTTTCACCTTCGCCAATAACCATAATCTGCTCAATAAAACGAGATTGTTTCATAGCATTTTCGATCATTTGCGGCGCAATATATTTACCTCCTGAAGTTTTAAACATTTCTTTTTTACGATCTGTAATTTTTAAGAAACCTTCGCTGTCAATTTCTCCAATATCTCCTGTATGGAAATAACCGTCTATAACAGCTTCTGCAGTTTTCTCAGGATCTTTATAATAGCCCAACATTACGTTCGGGCCTTTTAATAAAATTTCTCCGTCCTCGGCAATTTTAACTTCGAGATTACGAATTGGTTTTCCAACGGTTCCAATTTTAAATCCTCTGTTTCTTTGATCGTTTACGGCAATTACTGGAGACGTTTCAGTTAAACCGTAACCTTCCATAACCGGAATTTCTGCCGCAGCAAAAACTCTTGTCAAACGTGGCTGTAGAGCAGCACTTCCAGAAACCATCAAGTCTAAATTTCCGCCTAAACCTTCTTTCCACTTGCTGAAAATCAATTTGCGTGCAATTTTTAACTGAAATTCATACCAAGCACCATTTGCTCCGTATGGTTCGTATTTTAAACCTAAATCGATAGCCCAGAAGAATAGTTTTTTCTTGATTCCTGTTAATTCAGCTCCTTTAGCATAAATTTTATCGTAAACTTTCTCTAAAAGTCTTGGTACAGCTGTAATTACAGTTGGACGTACTTCTTTTAAGTTATCACTGATTTTGTCAATAGATTCTCCAAAATAAACCGAAACGCCATAATATTGATAGATGTACAAAATCATTCTTTCAAAAATATGGCAAATAGGTAAGAAGCTTAATGCAGTGCTTTTTCCTGGATCAAACGGAATTCTTGGCGAGCTGTCTAAAACATTCGACACAATATTTTTGTGCGAAAGCATAACTCCTTTTGGTCTTCCTGTTGTTCCAGAAGTATAAATAATTGTGGCTAAATCGTCAGTCTTAATGCTGTCTTTTCTGGCTTCAACTTCGCTTTGATTGCTATTCTCTTCACCTAAAACCAGTAAATCTGACCAATGTTTGCATCCCGCAATTTCATTAAAAGAATAAACCTCTTTTAAAGAAGGCACATTGGCTTTAATTGCATTTACTTTCTGTAAAACTTCTTCATCAGAAACAAAGCAATAAATACTGCCGCTGTGGTTTAAAATATATTCGTAATCTTCTTCTGCAATTGTTGGATAAATAGGAACATTCTGCGCACCAGTCTGCAAAATACCAATATCCATTATATTCCACTCAGTACGGTTATTTGAACTAATTAAAGCAATTTTATCATCTTTCTGAACGCCCATACGCAATAATGCTCTCGAAATAGCATTTGCTTTTGCAATATATTCCTCGCTAGATGTTTTTTCCCAGACTCCATTTTTTTTGGTTGCAAGAGCAACTGGAAGATTGTAAGTTTCTTGTTGATAATAGGGAAAATCAAAAAGGCGTGTGATTGAAACCATGTTTAATATATTGAATTTGATTGCAAATTAAATAAAATTTAGGTATGATTTTTTATTTAATGAAATTTTATGGGAAAATTTATAGAGACTATTAAAAATCAACGAAAACGTTTTCTTTTTGATAGGAAATTTTGTCAAAAATGAAGAAATATTTAATGGGAAGGTATCTTTTTTTATTTACTGAACGTTGTAATCTTCATATTCTTTTACTCTTTCTCCCATTAAAAACATTTTTTTCTTGGCAAAATGAATAGAAAATTGAGAATAATACCATTCTTCGCTATCATTTGGTCTATACCAGAAAGTATAAGAGGCGCTATTAAATCCTTCTTTGAAAACAGGAACGCCTTCTTCTGTGCATTCTATTCCCCAATTGATTTTTTGTTTGCTTAAATCTTCGGCTTGAATAAAACCTGTGCCATCTGGATTTAAAACTGTAATAGGCTGTTTTTGATTTAGAGGAGCATAAGTTCCCGGAACTGGATATCCGATAGTCGTAATAATATAACGTTCCTTAGAATTGTGGGTAATTTGATCTACGTGAACTTGTGAATGTGAAGTGGTAACAGCAAAGAATAAGCTGAAAGCAAAAAGTAATTTTAAAAATTTCATTCTATGTAGGTTTAAGTGTTTTTGGGCTGAAAAAAATCGAGTGGCTGATTTTTTTCTGGGCGAATATAATCCATTTTTTTTATAGAATGGAGGCTTAAAAATACAAGAATGAAACTATTTGTTTTAGGTAAGTTTTTACTCCGTAGAAAACTGATTTTCGAGTAATTTTTCTTTAAAATCTGTAGTCTGTGATAATCTTTTTAATCTGTGACAAAAAAAACGCCCGATAAAGTTCGGGCGCTTTTGGTAAAATATATTTTTAGTTTTTCTCAATCCATTTTCTGGCATTGACAAAAGCTTCGTGCCAAGGCGTAACCTCGTCATTTCTGTCTTTTGGATAATGCGCCCAGTTCCACTGGAAAGTAGAACGCTCAATGTGAGGCATCATTACTAAGTGTCTTCCTGTTTTATCACACATCATAGCTGTGTTGTAATCAGAACCATTTGGGTTTGCAGGATAACCTTCGTAAGCATATTTAGAAACAATGTTATAGTTTTCTTCTGCTAAAGGCAATTTAAATTTACCTTCTCCGTGAGAAACCCAAACTCCTAAAGTACTTCCAGCAAGAGTTGACAACATAACCGAATTGTTTTCCTGAACAGTTACAGAAGTAAAGATACTTTCGTGTTTCTGGCTCTCGTTATGAAGCATTTTTCCATGAACTTCGTGCTCTGGATTAATCACTTCCAATTCCATAAACAACTGGCATCCGTTACAGATTCCGACAGAAAGAGTATCTTCTCTTTTGAAGAAATTGTCTAAAGCAGTTTTTGCTTTTTCGTTGTATAAGAAAGCTCCAGCCCAACCTTTAGCAGAACCTAAAACGTCTGAGTTAGAGAATCCACCAACAGCTCCAATAAATTGAATATCTTCAAGCGTTTCACGACCAGAAATTAAATCCGTCATGTGAACGTCTTTTACGTCAAAACCTGCCAAGTACATAGCATTTGCCATTTCACGCTCAGAATTACTTCCTTTTTCACGGATAATAGCTGCTTTTGGTCTTGGTTTAGAATTGTCGATTTCTGGTTTCTTTCCTGTGAAATGTGCAGGGAAAGTATAATTTAAAACCTGATTTTTATAGTTTTCAAAACGTGCTTGAGCTCTTCCGTTTTTAGATTGTTTTTGATCTAATAAATAAGAAGTTTCAAACCAAACGTCTCTATAAGTTGGGATGTCCAATTTCCAATTTCCAACTTCTAAAGTAGCTGTAGAAGTTACAGAACCGATTTTGAAGAATTCGATATTGTTAGCTTTCAATTTAGCTTCAACAGTTGCATCAGATTTAGCTTGGAAAACGATTCCGATGTTTTCTGCGAAAAGGATTTTCAATAAGTCTTTTTCTGCGAAAGCGCTGAAATCAATTTTAGCTCCAAGATTTACATCAGCAAAACACAATTCTAATAAAGTTGTGATTAAACCACCGCTTCCGATATCGTGACCTGCTAAAATTTGGCTTTCGCCGATTAATTCCTGAACTGTATTAAATGCATTTTTGAAGAAAGAAGCATCTTTAATGGTACAAGTTTCGTTTCCGATTGCATTTCTTATTTGTGCAAAAGAAGAACCTCCCAATTTGAAATCGTCCTGAGACAAATTGATGTAATAGATTGAATCTCCGTTTTTCTGTAAAACTGGCTCAACCACTTTTCTGATATTGGTACAGTTTCCAGCAGCTGAAATAATAACCGTTCCTGGAGCAATTACTTCATCATTTGGATATTTTTGTTTCATTGAAAGCGAATCTTTTCCTGTCGGAATATTGATTCCCAATTCAATTGCAAAATCTGAACATCCTTGTACAGCTTCGTATAAACGAGCGTCTTCGCCTTCGTTTTTACAAGCCCACATCCAGTTTGCCGATAACGAAACTCCTTTTAGCTGATCTTTGATTGGAGCCCAGATAATATTTGATAACGATTCTGCAATAGCATTTCTAGATCCAGCAACTGGATCAACCAAAGCAGCAATAGGAGCGTGACCGATAGAAGTTGCAATACCTTCTTTGCCTAAATAATCAAGAGCCATAACTCCAACGTTATTTAAAGGCAATTGTAACGGACCTGCATTTTGCTGTTTTGCTACTTTTCCTCCAACGCAACGGTCAACTTTGTTTGTTAACCAGTCTTTTGAAGCAACAGCCTCTAAACGTAAAACGTCTTTTAAATAGCTTTCGAAATCTGCAGCGTTGTAAGCAACGTCAGCATATTTTCTATCCACAGTAGTATCAGTCATAACCGTTTTTGGAGAACTTCCGAAGAAATCTTCTAAAGCATAATCCATCGGTTTTGAACCGTTAGTTTTTGATTGGAAAGTAAAACGGTGATCTCCCGTAACATCTCCAACTTCATACATTGGAGAACGCTCTCTGTCGGCAATTCTTTGTAATGTATCGATATCTTTTTGACCAATAACCAATCCCATTCTTTCTTGAGATTCGTTACCGATAATTTCTTTTGCAGAAAGAGTAGGGTCTCCAACTGGTAATTTGTCTAAATCGATCAAACCTCCAGTTTCTTCAACCAATTCAGAAAGACAGTTTAAGTGTCCACCCGCACCGTGATCGTGAATAGAAACAATTGGGTTATTGTCGCTTTCTACCAAACCACGAATGGCATTGGCAGCACGTTTTTGCATTTCTGGGTTTGAACGCTGAATGGCATTTAATTCGATTCCTGAACCAAAAGCTCCAGTATCTGCAGAAGAAACCGCTGCTCCACCCATTCCGATTCTATAGTTTTCACCTCCAAGAATAACGATTTTATCGCCTTCTTTTGGTTTGTGTTTGATAGATTGATCTAATTTTCCGTAACCAATTCCACCTGCTTGCATGATTACTTTATCGTAACCAATTTTTCTGTTTTCTTCTTCGTGTTCGAAAGTTAAAACAGAACCTGTAATAAGCGGCTGACCGAATTTATTTCCAAAATCAGAAGCTCCGTTTGAAGCTTTGATCAAGATATCCATTGGTGTTTGGTACAACCATTTTCTTTCTTCAACTGCATTTTCCCATTTTCTATCATCGTTCAAACGAGAATATGAAGTCATGTAAACTGCAGTTCCAGCTAATGGCAATGATCCTTGACCTCCAGCTAAACGGTCACGAATTTCACCTCCAGAACCTGTTGCAGCTCCGTTGAAAGGCTCAACTGTGGTTGGGAAATTGTGTGTTTCTGCTTTTAGTGAGATTACAGAATCAAATTCTTTTATTTCGTAAAAATCAGGTTTATCAGCCGATTTTGGTGCAAATTGTTGCACTTTTGGCCCTTTTACAAAAGCAACGTTGTCTTTGTAAGCAGAAACAATATCGTTAGGGTTTTCCTGAGATGTTTTTTTGATTAATTTGAAAAGAGAAGTTTCTTTTTCTTCACCATCGATCACAAATGTTCCGTTGAAAATTTTGTGACGGCAGTGCTCTGAGTTGGCTTGAGAGAAAGCAAAAATCTCAGAATCAGTTAATTTTCTTCCTAGTTTAGTCGAAAGATTGTTTAAGTATTCTACTTCTTCTTCGCTTAAAGCTAAACCTTCAACTTTGTTGTAAGTGGCAATATCATCAATTTCCAGAATTGGTTCTGGCTGAATGTTGATAGTGAAGATTTCTTGATCTAATTCGTTGAATTTTTGAGAAAGCATTGGGTCAAAATCAGTAAAATCTTCCGTTGCAGGATGAAATTCTTCGATTCTGATAATGCCAGAAATACCCATGTTTTGAGTAATTTCTACAGCATTTGTACTCCAAGGTGTGATCATAGTGGCGCGTGGACCAACAAAAAATCCTGTCAATGCAGATTTTTCGATCTTGTTTGCGTCGGCAAAAAGCCAGTTTAATTTTGAAATGTCTTGAGCTGAAATTTCGTTTTGCGTTTGTACGGCAAAAACAGTTTTGCTTTGGTTTTCAAAGAAATGGATCATTTGTGTAGTTTGTTGTATTGAGCTGCAAATTTAATGTAAATAAATAGTAAGCGCAAATTTGAAAACCATCTCTTTTCAAAAAAAATGAAATTGCTTTTTTCTTGCATTTTTTCTACCAAAAAGACGCAATATCAAGAGGTTTCGGTCTTTCGAGAAATTTAATGTTTTAGTAAAATTTCTTTTTTGATATGTTCTGTAATATTAAACTTTTAGAAAGGAAAAAATCAAAAATAAAACGGCACAATTTTGAAGTTTGCAATTGCGCAGATTTGCAAAATTTACGAAATGCAGAAAGTGATGAAAAATACGTTTCTAAAGAAAAATCTTTCAGAGGTTATGAAAAAAGCGGCAATTTGCCGCTTTTTTGGTTGATGAAAATCTAATTTTTAATTAATAATGACCTTTTTAAAAGCTATTTTTTCTCCTTTTATAATTTTAATAATATAGATTCCAGTTGGAAGATTACGTACAGAAACTTCTGGGAAAGTTGTGTTTTGTTTTTCGAATACTTTCTGACCAGACAATGAAAAAATTTCAACTGAATAAGGATTATCTACATTGCCTGGATTAATATTGAAACTTCCATTAGAAGGATTTGGATAAATTACGATTTCGTCTGAAACAATTTCTTCTTCGATTTCAGCAGCCTGAACCATTTTGCTGGCTAAATTGTTGCAAGTGTCTTGTGAATAGGAATCCCATTGTGCGCTTAAATTGAATGTCGTGCTTGGAGAAGTCACAGTCGATTTTCTTCTTAAAGTAACATCTATCGCAAAATTGGCTGTTCCACCATTGAAAGTTCCGATAATATCAATTAAAACGCCATTTTTGAATAAACCTACAGCATCATTTCCGTTAAAAGTAAGTTCGGTTGCAGTTGTTGAAATATTGGCCGCGCTTGTAGAAAAACAGCTTGATGACATTGAACTGTTTACAATTACAAATTTACTTCCAGTTGCTAAAGTGCCGCTTAAAGCTAAACCTGTACTCCAAGAACCTGCGCCGTTTGTTTGTTTTTTAATTGTATAAGCAGACAGATTAACAGAAGCTCCAGTATTGTTTGCAATTTCTAAAGCTTTGTTGTTTCCAGAACCTTCAATATATTCAGAGAAGAGAAGGTCGGTTGCAGTTCCTGTTCCGCTGCTGTTGGTTGTAGCTGAAATCGTATTGCTCGACGCAGAAGCATTTCCAGCAGCATCTTTTGCTTTTACATAAATGGAGTAAGCCGTTGAAGCAGTCAAACCTGTAATTGTTGCAGTTGTACTAGAAACCGTTGTTTTTAAAACACTATTGGCATAAACATCATAACCCGTAACTGCTACATTATCTGTAGAAGCTGTCCACGAAAGCGTAATTGAAGTGGCTGTTTTTGATGTTGAAGCCAAGCTCGTTGGTGCAGTTGGCGCCTGAGTATCTCCAGAAGGTGTTCCGCCCCAAATTTGATTTACATATTCGGGATGATCGATAAAGGGATTTCGATTGTTTTGACGAGTATAAATGGCATTATTTCTAGCGATTTCTCTTGCACTCACAGGATCTTGTGTATGCCAAGCTAAAAGCAGATTTAAGAAAGCGGTTGTAAAAACTTGATTGCTAGTGCCATTAAACATAGCATAAGAATAACCCGCAACTGTGTTTTCGTATCGAGTTGCAAAATAGAAATACATTCTGGCAATATCGCCTTTAAAGTCATTGATTGGCTCGAAAACAGTCCCCGAATAACCCGAAACTGCACTTGATCCTAATTTGCTTCCGTTTTGAGAAGTATAGGTTGCGGAACTTACATTTCCGTGCGGATAATTGGAACGTATTCCGTTTACTTTTCCATCAGTTGGAGTTATGAAATGCGCATCGGAAACCATTGGTGACTGCTCGCTAAAAACGGATTGTGGAATAATATGTTCTCTATTATAGCAATCTCCTTCTACAGAATAATTCCCGCATCTTTGAGTGGTTCCCGTTGTGTAAGTGTAAGGATCTGTTCCTGATGGATTTTCAGAATACATGTCTAATATGGTTCCGTCGTTTTCATAGAAATTATCAACGTCAGAAGTTTGGTAAGTGGTGTACAATCCAGCATAACCGTTATCTGTATGGCCTTTTATAATATTGTACAATTGAGTTTTTAAAGTGTAGCCCGTTCCCGTTGCAGTGCTGTAATATCCTGACGGAATTTGAGCAAAACCAATTGCAGTAAACATCAATAACAGTAAAAAGTAGTTTTTCTTCATAATTAATAGTTTTAAGATTTGGTTTAGAAGATAATTTTAAAAACCTGATTATTAAGTTTTTAAAAATGTGTTGTAACAAATCTACTATTTTTATGAAAGCAATGAGTTAAGCGATGTTTAATTTTAGATATATTTTCTTACGATGTTTTTTTTGTTTGCCGCGAAGGCCTAAGGCACGAAGATTTTTTTAAGGCAATTATTGATTGCAAATCCTGTTTGTCATTTCGACGAAGGAGAAATCTTCGCAAGTAACTCCGTAACGAAAATCCAATCTTTGTCGAGCTTCTAGTGGAGATTTCTCCTTCGTCGAAATGACAAAAATGAGAAAATATCTTTGCGCCTTCGCACCTTTACGAGATTAAAAACTATTTCTTCGGGAAATCCTGACTCTGATAAGCTCCCAAATCTGGTGGAGAAGTTCTTGTAATTTCTAAAATATCTGTTGGAATTATATAGGCCTGATTCCCTTTCGCGAAAGCGGCAGAAGTTTTATCAATATTAAACTTATTCTGAGAAACATTATAAAACTTCGGATTTTCATTCAGAATAATGTTGTTATAATGTTCCGTATCAGTTTTGAACTGATAATCTGGGTTTGTTGTCGAACTGCTGAATTTTAAAAGACAATTGTTTAACTGATAAACAAATGGCGTGTTAGTATTTTTGCTCAAATTAAATTCGTTGGTATTTGAGCCGTAAATAATGCAATTGTTGAAAGTAGCCTGTGTCAACGGATTGGTTTCTGGCGTTGCTCCAGCCAAAGAATTGCTTAAGCTCACAGAAAATTGTGAAGCTGTAGGCCAACTATTGTTGAAAGTGCAATGCGTGAATTGATAGTTTCCCCCATAAACGCAAGCCAAGCTTGATAGTCCAGCATAATTAATCACTATATTTTCTCCGACAATTTGAGCATTTTGAGCCGAAATTCCGTATTCAGCACAATTGTAAATCTGCGAGTTTTTAATTTCTATTGTGTTTGAAGGACTTCTAAAATCTAAACCAATAACAGCATTTTTTAAAGTCAAATGATTAATCGAATGATCGGCGCTCCCTTTTTCAAAAATAACCGATTTCCATTGTCCTGGAATGTCAGAATAAAGCGATTCTAAACGATCGCCTTCAAAAATAACTTCGTTTTCTAATTTATCACTTGTTGAAGCTGTTCCATTTATTTCTAGAGAAGCATTTTTGCTAACATACAAACCAGAATTAGCGTGAAAATGAACTCTTGTGCCGGCTTCAAAAATCACGGTTTTATCTTCTGGAACTCCAGCATAACCATAAATAACGTACGGTTTGTCATTTGTAAAAAGAAGCTCATTTCCGTTTGTAGGATCATTTTCATTTAAATAAAATCCGTCAACATCTTTTCCGTCAATTTTGATTTTTTCTTTGGTTCCGTCAGGATTTTGATTTGGATATAAAAAAACAGCGTCTTGAATTAAAGTAACCAGCGCCACTTCTTGCAGATTGGCTCCGCTGTCAAATTGAATTTCGTCTGTATATAAAAAATCATCAGGATTTGCGTTTGTGATATCTGCCGTTGTCTCTATAAAAATGTACAAACTGTCTTTTGCTAAAAGTGTAACATTTTGAAAAATTTTCCCGTTGTTGCCCGTCATTCCATCAACAGTCATTCTATATTTAGAATTCAAACCTTTTTTAAATTGCACAATCGGAATCGAAATGTCATTTTTACTTTGGTTGTAAACTTTTAATTGATACGTGCTTGAGCCAATATTTTTAAAAACAGTATCCAAATAAACCGTGTCTTTTGAGAACTTTAAATCTCCTGTGCTGGCAACGGTATCAAAGTCAGTTCGGCAAGAACTGAAAGTTATAATTATTCCGAAAATGAAGAGTGCAAAGTATTGACGCATTTAATTTCTTTTTTAGCCACTAATTCACGAATTTTTATTTGAAATAATTCGTGAATTAGTGACGAATAAATTGTAGATAAAAAACCTTTTCAATCTGTGTATCCCGATAGCTATCGGGAATGGCAAAAAGCCAAAGATTGATTTGGATTGTTTTTGTAAAAATAGCAAAAAACTGACAAGTTCATAATTGATTTTTAATTTTAGAATCCGATTTTTCGATTTGTGTCTTATCTTTCTTTAATTTTACGTTTTTAAAGTTTATTTTAATGAATTATACAAAAGAGCAGATTTTAGCGCGCTGTAATGAGTTTTCTAAAAACACATTAATGGAAACGCTGAAAATTGAATATATCGACGCCGGAGAAGATTTTTTAACTGCAAAAATGCCTGTAAATCCAAGCGTTCACCAGCCAATGGGGTTATTGCACGGAGGTGCTTCTGTAGCTTTAGCGGAAAGTGTTGGCAGTGCAGCTTCTTTCTTTTTTATCAATCCGAAAGAGCAGGAGGTAAGAGGCATTGAAATCTCGGCAAATCATCTAAAAAGTATTCGTGAAGGTTATGTTTTCGGAACAGCCAGAATTATCCACAAAGGAAGAAGCCTTCATCTTTGGGAAATTAAGATTACCGATGAAGAAGGTAATTTGGTTTCGCTTTGCAAATTGACGAATATGGTTTTGGATAGAAAGAAAAGTGAATAGATTATGAATGCATTTTTCTTAAAAATTAAAAATCATAAAGAACAAAATTTACCCTTTGTGCTTTATTCAAAACCCAATTCAGAAAACTACATTGGGATTTTACAGCAAAACAATAATTTAAATACGGTTTCTGATTACAGCGAAAAAGGATTTGTTTTTGCTTCTTTTGATGAAAAACAATTGATCCTAATTCCAGAAAATGAATCGGAAGTTATTACTGCTAATAAAGAAGAAACCTCATTTGCTCCAATAGAAATTGATGATTTGAGTTTTGATTCTGAAGCTAAATTTCAATATGAATATTTAGTAGCTCAGGGAATTCAGGCCATCAAAAATGAAGAATTCAAAAAAGTAGTTTTATCAAGAAGTGAAGAAGTGCCTTTGGCTGAATTTGATTGTATTGAAACTTTTCAGCACTTGGTTCAGTTATATCCAGCCACTTTTTGTTATTGCTTCTTTCACCCAAAAATAGGGCTTTGGATGGGAGCCACACCAGAAAAACTGCTAAAAGCAAACGGAAATGTTTTTGAAACCATGGCTTTGGCGGGAACACAGAAAGATAATCTGCAAACGGAAATTGTTTGGCAGCAGAAAGAAAAAGACGAACAGCAATTTGTGACTGATTTTATTGTAAAACGCCTTCGAGAATTTACGGCTTCGGTTGTAGTTTCTGAACCTTATAGTTTGAAAGCAGGATCGATTTGGCATATTAAAACGGAAATTTCGGGTGTTTTAAAAGATAATTCAACTTTAGAAGAAGTTATCGATACTTTGCATCCTACGCCAGCTGTTTGCGGACTTCCTAAAAAGAAATCTAAAGCATTTATTTTGGAAAACGAAAATTACGATAGAACTTTCTATACGGGTTTCTTAGGCGAATTAAACAGCACATTTGCAGGAAATAATGCAAGTTCTGATTTATTTGTAAATTTACGATGCATGCAGATTCAGGAAGAAAAAGCAATTCTGTATATGGGTTGCGGCATCACAAAAGAAAGCGTTCCGGAAAAAGAATGGGAAGAAAGCGTCAACAAATCAATGACGATGAAAAGAGTACTGAAAAAAGAAAAAAGAGAATAGAATAAAGAAAATAGACAAAAGATCAATTTTGATTTTCAGAATTGTAATTGAAATTGAATTTTGACATTGATATTGAAAATTATGAAACTAGACATATTAGCCTTTGGCGCGCATCCAGACGATGTAGAATTGGGTTGTGCCGGAACCATTTTAAAAGAAGTATCACTTGGTAAAAAAGTAGGTATTGTAGATTTAACTCGTGGTGAGCTGGGAACTCGTGGAACTGCGGAAACTAGAGATCAGGAAGCAAAAGATGCAGCGAAAATTTTAGGAGTCGTTGTACGTGAAAATTTACGCATGCGTGATGGTTTTTTTGTAAATGACGAAAAGCATCAATTAGAGGTCATTAAAATGATTCGTAAATATAAACCTGAGATTGTTTTATGCAATGCAATTGACGATCGCCACATTGATCACGGAAGAGGAAGCAAACTCGTTTCTGATGCTTGCTTTTTGTCTGGTTTGATGAAAATCGAAACTTCGATTGATGGCGAGGCACAAGAAGCTTGGAGACCAAAAGTAGTGTATCATTATATTCAATGGAAAAACATTACCCCAGACTTCGTTGTGGATATTACAGGTTTTGAAGAAAAGAAAGTGGAAGCGATTATGGCTTACAAAACTCAATTTTATGATCCTAATTCGAATGAACCTGCAACGCCAATTACCAGTAAAAACTTTTTTGAAAGCCTAAATTATCGTGCGAAAGACCTAGGAAGACTAGTTGGGAAAGATTTTGCAGAAGGTTTTACAGTTGAAAGATGTTTGGCTGTCAATAGCTTAGAAAATTTGATTTAATTTTTATAAAAATTTTTCATTTTTTTCTTTGTAGAACTCAACCTTTGTTCTATATTTGCACTCGCTAAGCAGAAAAATGGTGGTTGTAGCTCAGCTGGTTAGAGTAGCGGTTTGTGGTGCCGCGGGTCGCCGGTTCGAACCCGGTCAGCCACCCAGATTTAAAGCCTTGAAGAAATTCAAGGCTTTTTTTGTTTTCTGACGAAAACTAAAAAAGTGAAATTCCAATTTTTGAAATTCCAAATTCCAACTCACTACAGTTTGAAATTTGGAATTTTTTATTTTGTATCTAATCTCAAAGAGTTTGGAGTTTGGGTTTTAGAATATTGGAAATTAAAAAAGCCCAACTTGCAAGTTGGGCTTTTCTTGTGGTTATTATATTTGGTTTATGTATTATCGAATTTCTTCAAATGTAGTGCCTTGTGTAATGTCACCTGTTTTATAACCTTTTTTAAACCAATACATTCTTTGTTCTGAAGTGCCGTGTGTAAAAGAATCGGGAACAACGTGTCCTTGCATTTTGCTTTGAATGGCATCGTCTCCGACAGCATTCGCGGCACTTAGAGCTTCTTCAATATCTCCAACGTCAAGATCTTTCTGGTTATCATGTGCCCAAACGCCAGCATAAAAATCAGCTTGTAATTCTAAGGCTACAGATAATTTATTGGCTTCGGCGTCGCTTTTTCCCTGCTGCATTTGACGCATTTTAGAAGACGTTCCTAATAAGGTTTGAATATGATGACCAATTTCATGCGCGATAACGTATGCAATCGCAAAATCGCCTCCTTTTGCACCAAATTTGGTTTTTAGTTCTTCAAAAAAAGCCAAGTCCATATATACTTTGCGATCAGCGGGGCAGTAAAAAGGTCCAGAGGCAGATGATGCGCCTCCACATGCAGTTTGAGTGGAGTTTTTAAATAAGACTAATTTTGGTTTTTCGTAAGTCATTCCATGTTCTGCGAAAATTTTAGTCCATGTGTCTTCATTATAAGCCAGCATAGTCTTTACAAATGCTCCCATTTCCTCATCGTCCTTGCTTAAAGGAGCTGCAGCTTCTGTCTGCTGACCTTGACCGCCTTGCATTTGTTCTAAAATAGGCGCTATTTGCTGACCCGTTTCACCGCCAAAAAGATTAAGCAGTAAAACGATGATTCCGATAACTCCACCGCCAATTATTGCTTTGCCTCCGCCGGAAATTGATCTTCTGTCTTCGACATTATCACTTTGTCTTCTGCCTTGCCACTTCATATTGAATTGTTTTTTTATTTTTTGTTTGAAACGTTGTACGAATTTATAGATTTTTTATGATAAATTTTACTATTGAAGTGTTTTGTTTAGTTTTCAGCCTCAGCAAAACGCTTAGAAACTGAAAACTGCGACACAGACTGAAAACTAAAAATTACCTAGCCATTTAATTAAGGCTTCTTCAACACTTCCTTTCATAATTGGTTTAGAAATGTAATCGTCCATTCCAGCAGAAATACATTTGTTGCGTTCTTCTTTTTCTGCACCTGCGGTAACAGCAATTATTGGAACATCTCGCCCTTTTTTAGTATTTCTGATTGCCTTGGCAGTTTCATATCCATTCATAATCGGCATCTGAATATCCATAAAAATTATGGTTGGATTAATTTGTTCAAATTGCTGAATGGCTTCATAACCGTTTTCACATTCGAAAATAAAAGCGTTGTTGTAAAGATTTTTTATAATGGTCTTAAGAAGAAGCATGTTTACTTTGTTGTCTTCAACAATTAGAAAAGTAATATTGCTGCCGTTTGTTTCAATTTCATCAGAATCAAGATTGATATTTAAACTTTTAAGTTCTGCATTGTATTTGTCATTAATGCTTTGGTTACTCGTTTTTAAATTAAGATCAAAGAAAAAAGTGCTTCCTTCATCAATTTTGCTTTCTAGCTGTAAACGGCTTTCCATTAAAGCTAATAATTGATTGGATATGGTTAAACCAAGTCCAGTTCCTCCAAATTTTCTAGTCGTAGAGCTGTCTTCCTGAGAAAAGGCTTTGAAAATCTTCTGTTGATTTTTTTCCAAAATGCCAATGCCTGTATCGATTACAGCAAAGCGAATCACGCAGTTGTTGTTGTGTTTTTTTTCTAAAACGGAAACATTTAATTTGATGGAACCTTCAATTGTAAATTTAACCGCATTAGAAAGCAGATTAATCAAAATCTGTTTCAGACGGACAATATCGGTCCAGATATATTTTGGAACTTCAGGATCAATATTCAATTCAAGTTCGAGATTCTTCTTATTGGATTCGTAGACAATTAAATCAAAAACTTGCCCTAAGATTTTTTTGAGATCATATAAATCAATAAAGAGCTCTAATTTTCCAGCTTCAATTTTTGAGAAATCTAAAATGTCATTAATAATTTCAAGAAGAGAATGAGCCGATTGGTTAATTGTCGTCATATATTTTTCTTGAATTTCCTCTAAATCTGTTTTCATTAATAGATGTGTAAAACCAATAATTCCGTTTAGAGGAGTTCTAATTTCATGCGACATATTGGCTAAAAAGTCAGATTTTGATTTGTTTGCTGCTTCGGCCAATTGTTTGGCTTTTATAGCGTCTTCGATTTCTTTTTTGCTTGTAATATCAAAATAGATTCCGCCAACAAATTCAATTTCATCATCTCGCTTAATTACGTCTCCAAATTCTTCTATCCAAATATACTCGCCACTCTTGCGCTTAATGCGGTATACATTATGCAAAGGCATTCCGTTTTGGAGATTATCGATTTGATTGTTAATTACTTCTTCTTTGTCTTCAGGATGAATTAACGATAGAAAAGACAAATTATTTTCAATAAATTCAGATTTTGAATATCCAGTAAGGTTCGAAACCTCGTCGTTTAAGAATATTTTGGTTGAGAAAGCATCAAATTTCGATAAATACACCGTTCCAGGAATGTTGTTGGCAATCAATTTGAATTTTTCTTCACTTTCGATAATTTTAGTTTCATTTCGGTTTCTTTCTAATGCAGACGAAATATTATTGGCCAAAACCTGAAAGATATTAATTTCGTCTTCAGACCATTTTCTTTCCGTCGTACAATCATCAAAACCAATGAAACCAGTAAAAATATCATTTATGTAAATCGGTAAAATTAAAATTGACTGAATTTCGTTATCGATCAGAAGCTTTTTGAAAAAACTGTCATTAAGATTTCGAGTTAGCGTATTTAGGATTTTTCTCTGTGATGCCGCATCATAAATCTCTCGCAGATTTTCTTCGGTCATGGAGCGCAATGGCGTAATCTGATGTATAACCCCTTCGCGAGACCATTTGTATTTTTGGCTTACAGTATTGTAAATGGCATCTTTTTCGTAGTAATACATATGATCTACTTTGGCTGCTTTTCCAATAATGTTGTAGGTTTCCTCAAACATCTGATGTGTGGTTTTGCTTAGCAGGAATTTTTCGGTACATAAAGAAAGTGCAGACAAAAGCTGGCTTTTAAGCTGTAATTTTCTTTCTGCTTCCAATCGCATTTGTGAAGAAATGGCAAGCGAAATTACATCTGAGATAGTTCTCGCATAATTAATGTCTTCATTATCCCATTCGCGTTTTTGTTCGGTGCTTTCAAAGCAGACCACACCTGCCAATTGTCCCGTTAGGAAAATAGGAACATCCAACATCGATTTTATGTTGTTTTTTGTAAAGTAAAGTTTTTGAAATTCAGATGTTTCTAATTTGTTGAATACATCTGGAGCATTTATAATCGCTTTGTTGTTCAGTGTTTCAAAATAAATAGGATAGGACTCTTTCTTCAAAATGCTTTTATCGTTTAAGCTTTGATTGTCAAGGCTAAAAAGATTTTTACAGGTAATGAGATCGTTGTCATATTTCCAAAAACTTACACGATTGACGTCGCTAATTGTGGCTGCTTCTTTTAGTATTAAATCAATAATGGTGTTTAATTCATTGTATTTGCTAAAGTCCGTAGTCGATAATTTTTTGGTCGAATTATTGTAAGCTTCAATTTTTTTAAGACGCTTTTTTTTCTCATTTTCGATATTCTTTTTTTCAGTAATATCTCTTGCAATGCCAGAAAAACCAGTCGTTAATCCTAAATCATTTTTACGTACAATGATCTTTTGCGAAATCCATACTTCTTCGCCATTTTTCTTCAGGACTGGAATTTCGATAATCGGATAATTATTTTCATTCAGCACTAAATTTTCATAAAAATCTACAGCACTGGTAATATAATGTTCGTGAATAAAATTGGAATAATGTTTTTTAATGATTTCATTTTCAGTGTAACCAAGAATCGAAAAACCAAATTCATTCATAAAAGTAAAATATCCTTCTGCATCAATTTCAAAAATAATATCGGTTGCGGTCTGAATTAGATTTTTGTACTGGTCTTGAACGATAATCTGCTCTGTAACATCTTGCCCAATACTAATTATTAAATCTTCTGAGAACTTTTTATCTTTCCATTGGATGTATTTGTATTCGCCAATTTTTGTTTTTAATTTTCTGATGTACAGCTTGTTTTCGTGGTTTTTAATGGGGTCTAATTTTTCTTCTGAATCTTCGGTTAGCTCCCAGAATTTTAATCCCATCACTTCATCAGGCAGATATCCTAAAATGGGAGTAATGGTTTCACTGCAAAAAAGAATTTCGCTTTTTTGATTTGAGGCTATGGTAAGCGAATTGCCTTTGTGAACTATTTCATTTGCAAACCTAAAATTGTCACGATTGTTTAATAAGACAGCATATTTAACTTGATTTATAATGAAAATTAGGATGCAGAAATTAAGCAATAAAATAGAAGACTTTATTGGGATAAGATGAAATAATAAAGTAGCAATTAAAAAGGTAAATGTTAAACCAACAAAAGACCAATAAATTTTTATGGGTTTAAGAATGTTGTACGAAAAGAAAAATGAGATCAGGAAAACAATTATAGGTACTACGTCATTTCGTAAGGTGACAATATTATAGGCGACATAACTGATATAAATAAAAAAACAGGAAATAAAAATCTGCTGGATTTTATCTCTCACCCATTTGATTTTGTTTGTTATCACGTAAATAATCAGAACAAAAATACCAATCAGGACATTTACCACTAAAAGGCTTTTGGGTCTGATTTTGAAAATTTCATTGATGATTTCGATAACAATTACCGCAATACCGAAAAATAGAATATAAAGCTGGTATTCTTTGCTTACGGTTTCCTGCTCTTTCTTTTTTTCAATGAAATATCCAATTTTAGCTTTAATTTTAAAAAACTGGTAAACTAAGAGCGAAAGAAAGGCAATAAGCGATAATCCTAAAACAACAAGTTTATGATTGTTGTAATAAATGATATCAGAATTAAACACATACCATCCGGTCATAATTGACTCAAAGGCACTTCCGCTGGCAGAAATTCCTGAGATAACCGAATTGAAAAAACTACAGTTTGCGGCCATAGAATTTGGGTATGTTGGTTAAGTAAATAGCGTTTTGAGAATTCTTAAAAAGAAGTGGTTAGGTTCTCTATAATTAAGAATTTTCTATTTTAATCTACATTGTATTTTCCGATTGAATCAATTGAATCTTCTTCTTCAGAATGTGTTCCAAAAATGGCAAAATATGTAGCATATTGCATTGAACTGTTAAAAACCGCAGTAAATATTACTCCTACACAGCATGCCACAAGTCCTACCAAAGCACCTAAAAAACCTATGATAAAAAATGCGAATATGTTTAGTGGATTTTTAGTAACTATGATAATGCTTGCTTTCAAGGATTCTATTGCTGTCAAATTCCCAAAAATAATTAGAGGGGTTGACAAATAAACAAAATAAGATATAATGTAGGGAATTGCAAATGCAATAAGTTCTCCAAATGGAATATTTAAACTTCTAATTAAATTTGAAAGCAAGTTTCCTGTAATAGCCGTGATAATAGCTGCGACGAAAATCTGTGCAAAATATTTTCCTTTGTAATAGTAGAACATCGTAGAGACATTAAATTCAATGTCTTTATCTGCAGAATCTGCCATTTTTAAAAATCCTGCACCAAAAGGAGCTATTAATGCTGCTAACAAAGAAAATCCAATAGTTTGAACTAAAAGCTCAACACCTGTGAAATTTTGATTTGTGAATTCCTTTAGATAATCTTGCTTTAGGCTCTCGATTCCAAAATAGGCGATCAATATTCCCATATATGCCATCACAATGATAATGGCTAAGACCAAAATGATAAGTCCCGAATAAAGAGCTATTTTTTTATAGTTTTCGAAAGCGTGATTGAAAACGGAAGAAAAATCAAGGGAAAAGCCATTTTTTTTAATGTCCTCAATTTGGTCAAGTGTAGATTTCATTTATATTTATAATTGTTTTATAGACTTATAACATTTTTAAAGGTATCTTGACGTAAATATAATATTTTTAATCAATACCATATAAAAATCTACAAAACATTGCGAAATGTTTTTAACTGATTTATAGCCAGTCTAAAATTCGTTTTATCGAAGCCAATTTATCTTTGTAAGGCGCATAGCGCATAGGCAAATCAAGCCAATTTCCTTTTTTCACAATTGCTTTATGATGAGAGAATGTATCGAAACTTCGTTTACCGTGATAAGCGCCAATTCCGCTATGGCCGACACCACCAAAAGGCAGTCTATTATTAGAAAAATGAACAACAGTATCGTTGATACAACCGCCTCCAAAGGAGTATTTTGAAATTAATTTCTTTGTAAATGAATTATTTTCGCTAAAAATATAAAATGAAAGAGGTTTCTCATAGCGGCTGACAACCTTTTCGATGTCATTTTCATTTTCATAAACGAGAATAGGCAGAATCGGGCCAAAGATTTCTTCTTTCATAACTGGACTGTCCAAATCTGGCTCTTCAAGAAGTGTTGGCGCAATATAAAGTTTGTTGGCATCACTTTCTCCGCCAAATAAAATATGTTCGTCTTGAATCATATTGGTGAGTCGGTACCAGTTTTTTGTATTTATAATTCGCGCAAAATCAGGAGATTTGTCAATTTTCTTGCCGTAAGCTTTGATGATTTCTTCAATTAAGTAAGAAATAAAATTAACCTTCATATTTTTCTGAATCAAAATATAATCGGGTGCAATGCAAGTCTGACCGGCATTAATGAATTTTCCCCAGACAATTCGTTTTGCGGCAAGTTTTAAGTTGGCAGTTTCATCAACAATACATGGGTTCTTACCGCCTAATTCCAAAGTAACCGGAGTTAAATTTTCTGCTGCCGCTTTTGCAACAATTTTACCTACAGCAACGCTTCCTGTGAAGAAGATATAATCCCAACGCTGTGCAAGCAGTTTATTAGAAACTTCGATTCCGCCTTCATAAACTTCGACGTGATTAACATGAAAAGTTTTTTCTATAATTTTTGCAATTATGGCCGAGGTATGAGGTGTAAGTTCAGAAGGTTTTAAAACTACTCTATTTCCTGCAGCAACTGCAGCAACCAACGGACATAAAGCAAGCTGAAAAGGATAATTCCAAGGCGCTATAATCAATACATCTCCATAAGGTTCTTTGTAAAGGTAATCGCTAGAAGGAAAATTTAAAAGTGAAGGAAAAACGCGTTCAGGTTTGGCCCATTTAGTAATGTTTTTGATAACATCTTTGAGTTCTGAAATGACATAATTAGTTTCGGTCAAAACAGCTTCGAACTCAGGTTTTTTAAAGTCATCGTATAAAGCTTTTACGATTAAATCTTCGCTTTTTTGAATATTATACAATAACTTTTTTAGAGTTTCCTTTCGATATCCGATGTTATTTTTATAATCCATTTTCCGATTAACTTGAATTTTCCCTATGCAAGTTAATTGATAAAATTTAAAAATTTAACAATTAAATCATAAAAATCATACAGCATTCCAAATTGGGTCGTCTGGTGTCGGCGCGATAATCGTTATGTTTTCTTTAGAAACAGGATGTACAAAAGTTAGTTTTCTGGCATGAAGATGAATTCCGCCATCTGGATTACTTCGGTCTGCGCCATATTTTAAATCTCCTTTTATGGGCGATCCAATGGCACTCAATTGAGCACGAATCTGATGATGACGTCCTGTATGCAAATTGATTTCGAGCGCCGTATAATTTTGAAGTTCTTTGATAATCGTATAATCTAAACTGGCTAATTTGCTATCAGGCACCTCTTTTGAATGTGCTTTTGAAGTATTGTTTTTTTCGTTTCGTTTTAAATAATGAACCAATTTTGCTGATGCTTCACGTGGTTTGTTCTTTACAACTGCCCAATAGGTTTTTTTAGTTTCACGATTGCTGAATAACTCATTCATTCGCGATAAAGCTTTACTAGTTCTTGCAAAAACCACAATTCCAGTTGTAGGCCGATCCAAACGATGAATCACACCCAAGAAAACATCACCAGGTTTATTATACTTTTCTTTAATATATTCTCTCACAACATCAGACAAAGGTTTATCGCCTGTTTTATCGCCTTGAACAATATCGCCCACACGCTTATTAACCACAATGATGTGATTGTCTTCGTGAAGTACTTGTAAATTATCTTTGGTGGAAACAATTTTCATATTAGACTTGCTTAGATTTTTAGACATACTTAGACTTCTTAGATTTTGACTGATTCTTTTAATTTTATAATAACGTCGCTCTAAATCGGGATGTCATTTTAGTGATTTCTTCCAGTAAGTTAATTAGTTCAGTTGTACTTTCTTCATTTATAAATCCTAAATCAGATGAAATTAAAAGTTGTGTTTCAACTTCATAGGCTGATCCGATAGCAATTTCTAAAAATCTAGCAAAATCCTTATTTGAATTTCTTGAAGAGCCCTCTGCAATATTTGAAGGGATTGATACAGAAGCTCTTCTTAATTGATTTATTATTCCAAATTTTTCTTCACTAGGAAATGTGGCTCTTACAGAATAAATTTTAGAACAAAATGATCTGCTTTTCTTCCAGATCAAAAGCTCTTTAAATTGATGCATGGCTTAAATTATTGATAGTTTTGGCAGAAGCTCAAGATTTCAAAAAATTAGACTTCTTAGAATTTTACGCAATTAAATGAATTTAAGTGCAATATCTAAGAAGTCTAAGTATGTCTAAAAATCTAAGCCAGTCTGATTTTAATATTGTTCACTAGCATTCGGGAAATCACTAGACTTAACATCAGCAGCATATTGGCTGATTGCTTTTGTCATTTCTTCGTAAAGATTTAAGTAACGGCGCAAGAAACGTGGACTGAATTCGTTGTTCATTCCTAGCATATCATGGATTACTAGGACCTGACCGTCAACGCCACCTCCAGCACCAATTCCGATAACAGGAATAGAAATACTGTCTGCTACTTTTTTAGCGAGAGCTGCTGGGATTTTTTCCAAAACGACAGCAAAACATCCTACTTTTTCAAGCATTTGAGCATCTTCAATTAATTTCTCTGCTTCTTCTTCTTCTTTAGCGCGAACAGTATAAGTCCCGAATTTATAGATAGATTGAGGAGTTAATCCCAAATGTCCCATAACTGGAATTCCGGCATTTAATATTTTTTTGATAGACTCTTTAATTTCTTTTCCGCCTTCCAATTTCACAGCATGCGCACCACTTTCTTTCATGATTCTGATAGAAGAACGTAAAGCTTCTTTTGAATCTGACTGATAACTTCCGAAAGGCAAGTCAACTACAACCAAACCTCTTTCTACAGCGCGAACTACAGAAGAAGCATGGTAAATCATCTGATCTAAAGTAATAGGCAGAGTAGTTTCATGACCAGCCATTACGTTTGATGCCGAATCACCAACTAAAATTACATCGACACCAGCGGTATCAACAATTTTAGCCATTGTATAATCATACGCAGTCAGCATAGAGATTTTTTCTCCATTGCTTTTCATTTCAATTAATGACTTTGTTGTGATTCTTTTATAATCTTTTTTTGCTACAGACATTTTATTGTTTTTTTGATAATGTAAAAGTATTGAATAATTGTAAAAGGGGAATCAGCAATAATAGAATATTTCGACAGAAAATAGTTTTCCGTCTTTAAATTCTAATCGGAATTGGCTGTCTTCCATGATGATACTGTAAATGTGGGGCGATTTTAGAGAAGCTTCAATATAAGTTCCATATTTTTCAATGAAAGCTTTTTCAGACAGTGTATGATCTAAAATAGCGTTTTGATTTATAATAAATTTGTTGTTTTCGTTGATGAAAACTTTAACGATTTCTCCCTGCTTTTGTTTTTCATCAACAGAAATTTCCAAATCTGGATAGTAGTAAAATAAATCACTCAAATAAATGCCGCATTCGTCTGAAATACGAGTTTTTTTGGGTGGATTTCCCATCGTTTTAATTAAATCTGCCAGCGAAATGTTAACCGATTTCGTTTTAAAACCTTTTAAAGAATAATGGGATTTTTGAGTAAAGGCAATAATCTGTTCTGATAATTTATGATTGGCCAGACCTTTGGCTAATGCCATATTCAATTCTGTTTCTGCTAATAATTTTGGGTCGTTGATTTGCTTCACGACTTCATAATATCTTTGATATGCTGGTGTAAGTTTAGCATATTCGCTGCTCCAAGCCAATTCTACAATTCTTTCGCTAACCGTTTTTCGTTCGTTAAGAGCGTTTAAGTCCAGTTTATCGAAATCTTTCAATAAAGCATCAAAGTTTGGTCTAGGGCCAAGAAATTTTCTCAGTGTATATTTAGAATATTCTTCGTTAAAACTTCCGCTGATATTTACCCATTCATCAGGATTTACAGGAAGATAGTTTACTGCAACAGGATCTCCTGTAAATAAAATTTCTCTGATTTTTGAAGTTTTATCGGGCAAGGCTCTTGCTTTTAGTCCAGCAGCAAGAACAAAAAGGTGATTGCCTCCGTAGTAAGCATCTCCGCCTTCCAAAATAGGATTTTTGGGATCTTTAATTTTTACATCTTTTGCGTTAAGGCTGTTTGCAATAAACTTTTCTTGCACATAACCTTCGTTCAAATTATCAGCTTGTATTTTGTACCAGCCATTTTGATTTTCAGATAATAAGCGAACTTCTGCTCCATATTTAAAATACCCTAAAAAATCGGCAGATGCATTCGGAGAAATAAATAATCTTGTATCAGAATTTAAAAAATAACGTTCTTGAGAATGAAGTAAAATAGAACAGAAAAAGAGTAAGAAGTAAAGTTTTTTCATGAATGTTTCTAGATTTTTTTGCCACAAATTCCACAAATTGGCACAAATTTATAAGAGAATAATTCGTGGCAATTTGTGGAATTAGTAGTAACTTAAATTTTAGCAATCAGCCATGTTTACGGCAACTGCAAGACCTCCTTCAGAAGTTTCTTTGTATTTTGAATTCATATCTTTTGCCGTTTCCCACATTGTGTTAATCACTTTGTCTAAAGGAACTTTAGCATTTTTAGAATCCGTTTCTAAGGCCAATTCAGCAGCATTTATCGCTTTAATGGCACCCATTGTATTTCTTTCGATGCAAGGAATCTGAACCAAACCGCCAATAGGATCGCAGGTTAAACCTAAATGATGTTCCATTGCGATTTCGGCTGCCATAAGAACCTGAGCAGGAGTTCCGCCCATCAATTCGCATAAAGCTCCCGCTGCCATTGCAGAAGAAACGCCAATTTCAGCCTGGCATCCGCCCATTGCCGCAGAAATAGTAGATCCTTTCTTAAAGATACTTCCGATTTCGCCCGCAACCATCAAAAATTGTTTGATTTCTTTTTCGCCAGCACTATGGTTTTCGATCACCATATAATACATTAAAACGGCCGGAATTACTCCAGAACTTCCATTGGTAGGCGCTGTAACAACACGTCCAAGGGAAGCGTTTACTTCATTCACGGCAAGTGCAAAACAGCTAACCCATTTTAGAATCTGACGAAATTTTACCTCAGTTTTTCTAATTTCTTCCAGCCAACTTTGCGGGTCGGTATAATTAGACAATCCGATTAAGTTTTGGTGCATGTCAAAAGCTCTCCTGCGCACATGAAGTCCGCCAGGAAGAATGCCTTCAGAGTGGCAGCCAATGTACATGCATTCCAGCATGGTATTCCAAATGCGCATTAATTCTGAATGCACTTCGGCTTCTGGACGCATCGAAATTTCATTTTGATATACAATTTCAGAAATTGATTTATTTTCACTAATCGTATAATTCAACAATTCAGCTGCGTTTTGAATCGGGTAAGGAAACGCACATTTTATAGCTTTTTTTTCTTTAGCATTGGTACGTTCTTCTTTTACAACGAATCCGCCTCCGATAGAATAAAAAGTAGATTCATATTCAGAATCATCAGATTTGTAAGCTGTAAATTTCAAACCATTGGCATGAAACGGAAGAAAATCTTTGTTGAAAACAATGTCTTGAAGAAAAAAGAACGGAATCACTTTTTGGTTGCCCAAATTGATTTCGTTTGTAGTTTCGATTTTTTTAATAATTCCCGCAATATCTTCAACAGGAATATATTCAGGATCTTGTCCGCTCAATCCGAGCATTACAGCAAGATCTGTTGCGTGGCCTTTTCCAGTTAAAGAAAGAGAGCCATATAAGTCGACTTTTACTCTTGTAATGTCGTCTAAAATTGCTTCGTCTTTGAGCTCTTCAAGAAAACGTTCGGCAGCGCGCCAAGGACCTAAAGTATGTGAGCTTGAAGGGCCAACGCCAATTTTAAGCATATCAAAAACAGAGATACATTCTTCCATTGTTCAATTTTTGTTAAGACAAAGATAATCGAATAATGCAATGATGATTAATTTTTGATTGTTAATCTTGCGTATTTGTTAAAAAAAATATTAAAATTTAATAATTCGGCAACGAAATAAATTTAAAGCCTTAATATGCGCTTTAAGTAAAAAGTTCACTATTTTTAGGTATTTTTGTAAAAGAACGAGTGCTAAAAAATACTCGATTCGTCAATATTAATACTTCATGGATTTTGTTTGAATTCTGAAAATGTCTTTTTACAAATTATAATGCCACAAGAAGATAAAGTTACCATATGATAGAATTTTTCAGACATCTATTACAAGAATTCGAATTACCTTTAAGCAACCCCGTATTGATTTTTTCGTTAATACTTTTTATTATTCTGCTTTCGCCGATTTTGCTTAAAAAGATTAATATTCCGGGAATTATTGGACTAATTATTTCTGGAGTTATTATCGGTCCGCACGGTTTAAATATCTTGGCAAAAAACTCTGCAGTTGATCTTTTTTCAACAATTGGACTTCTGTACATTATGTTTATCGCAGGATTAGAATTGGATATGAATGAGTTTAAAGCCAACCGAAATAAGAGTTTGCTCTTTGGTTTTTTTACCTTCATTCTGCCGCTTTCAATTGGTTTTCCAGTTTGTTTTTATTTGCTTCAATACGATTTCAATGCCAGTTTTTTAACTGCGAGCATGTTTGCGACACATACTTTGGTTGCGTATCCGATTGTGAGTAAACTGGGAATTGCCAAAAATCAAGCAGTTGCCATTACTGTTGGAGGAACAATTTTGACCGATACAGCTGTTTTGATTATTTTGGCCGTAATTATGGGAAGTGCTCAAGGAAGCTTAAATCAGGCTTTCTGGATCAAATTGACTATTTCGCTGGCAATTTTTTCAGCCATAATGTTTTTGCTTATTCCAAGAATTGCTAAATGGTTTTTCAAAAAATTAGAGAGTGAAAAACATGCGCATTACATCTTTGTGCTTTCTGTGGTTTTCTTTGCAGCCTTTTTGGCCGAAGTAGCAGGAGTAGAGCCTATCATTGGCGCGTTCGTTGCAGGTTTGGCATTGAATCCTTTAATTCCGCATTCGTCAGCATTAATGAACAGAATTGAGTTTATTGGAAATTCATTATTCATTCCGTTTTTTCTGATTTCAGTAGGAATGTTAGTTGATGTCAGCGTTATTTTAAGCGGACCAACAGCTTTAATCGTAGCCGGAACTTTGAGTGTTGTGGCAATATTTGGAAAATGGATTGCAGCATTTTTTACTCAAATTGTTTTTAAATATACCAGAACCGAAAGACAGCTTATTTTTGGGTTGAGCAGTGCGCACGCGGCAGCAACTTTAGCCGTGATTTTGGTGGGTTATAAAGCTAAAATTTTAGATGAAAATATCTTAAACGGAACCATTATTCTAATCCTGATTACTTGTATTGTGGCTTCGTTTGCAACTGAAAAAGCCGCTAAGAAAATTGCAATCTGCGAAGAAGAGTTTTCTCATGAAGATGCTGGTAGGGATCAAATTTTAGACGAACATATTCTGATTCCGCTGGCGAAAACTTCTGCCGCGGCAAGTTTATTGGATTTTGCTCTTTTGATAAAAGATAAAAAATCATCTAACCCCATTACTTTATTGACGATTGTACCGAATAATAATCAGGCAGAAAAAAATATTTTAAAGTACAGAAAAGCGGCCGATAAATTTGTTATTCAAGGTTCAGCTTCAGAAGTTAAAATCAATACCATTGCCAGAATTGACCACAATCCAGCGAGTGGAATTGCCAGAACTTCAAAAGAAATTATGTCCGATATTGTAATTGTCGGATGGCCGAGAAAAACAGGATTTATCGATAAAATTTTTGGAGAAAATGTAGATTCAATCATCAATAATGTTGATAAGAGTCTGTTTATCTGTAGATTTCAGAAGAATTTTATCGAAGAAAAAAGATTGGTTTTTATTTGTCCGCCATTTTCTGAAAGAGGTGTCGGGTTTCACTTACTGCTTCAGAAAATATGCCGTTTATCACAGGAATTGAGTATTCCGATTGTGCTTTATGCTGAATATAAAACTCACGAAACCATTCAGCAGATTGCTAATAATTTGAAATTAAATGCCAAATTAGGATTTAAAAATGTTTCTGATTGGGAAGATTTTGAAAGTATTTCAGACGAAATAAAACTAACCGATTTAGTCGTTTTCAATCTTTCTAGAAAAGGTTCTGTTTCATATCAGTCTATTTTTGATAAACTGCCGCAGAAATTCGAAAAATATTTCAACGATAACAATGTAATTTTAGTTTATCCGCAAGACGATAGAAAAGAAAGTTCAATGGATGCTTATGAAGATTTTACATCATCGCCTTTAGCAAAAGGAATCGAAGCCATAGAACAGATCGGGCGAGGTATTGGAAGTATTTTGAAGAAAGGATAACTCATTTATAGTTTTATGACAGAAGAATTAGCAGAGATTTTTAGGAAGTATGTTTTTCCAAAACGGGATGAAAATTCTTTAGTAGCAATTGAAGATATTCAGGAGCATTTAAAATTTGATCTTCCAGAAGACTATGTTTATTATGTTGAGAATTACTTGGGAATAGATCAGTTTATTGGAGTTGAGTTTATAAAACTTTGGAGTCTAGAAGAAATTATCGATGCAAATTTAGAATATCATATTTTTGAAAAACTGCCCCAAACACTCGCCATTGGCACAAATGGAAGCGGTGAGTTTATAGGAATTGAATTTGATGATGATAATTCTGTAAAAATCATTCTTTCTCCTTTTATTGATTTGAATCCGAAGTATCACGTCGAAATTGGAAAATCATTTACAGATTTTCTTGTCCGACTAGATAAGGGAATTGAATGGTTTCAAGATTAAAAAATAAATGCTATGAATCACAAAATAAAATCTATCAGACCTTTTATTGGAGCTAAGAATTTCGAAATCTCAAGAAGCTTTTACCGCGATTTAGGATTTGAAGAAACAGTTTTAGAATCTAATTTTTCAGTTTTTAAATCTGGAGAAATCGCTTTTTATCTTCAAGATTATTACGATAAAAGTTGGATTGAAAACACTATGATTTTTGTAGAAGTTGATGATGTCGAGCGATATTATGACGAGCTTTTAGCTTTAAATCTTCCCGAGAAATACGAAGGAGCAAAATTAACTCCGATAAAATATTTAGATTGGGGAAGTGAATGTTTTCTGCACGATCCAGCAGGAGTTTTATGGCATTTTGGGAAGTTCAAGTAAATGAATATTTGGTCGTACCGCGATTCGAATAATCAAATTTGCAATTCAACTCATTTCAATAATATAAATTCGCGAATTTGTGGCAAAAAAACTATCTCAATCCAAAATCACCCAAAACACGCGTTGTGCTTTTTCGCTGATACCAGTCATTATAAACCAATTCTAAATTTTTGACTTCAAATTCTCCAAAATCATAATCGCGGAATTTTTCTGCAATTTCAATCAGCTTTTTCGGATTTTGAAGTTTTTCTTGAAAACGCATTACTGTAGAATGTGCGGTAGAAATCTCATATCGACTGTCTATAGATTGCTGTAATCCTGAATTTTTGAAATTCTCTCGAAGCCTGTTTCGTAAATTATTTAAAGTTTCATCACTTGGAAATCCTTGAATCATAATGGCTGATGGAGAAGCGGTTATGCCTTTGTAATGGATTTTGATTTTCTCTACTTCAACAAGACTTCTGCATATTACCTCAATATATTCGTTTGGCGAGATCTGATTTAAAGTAAATTTATCTGAACAAGAAATAATCGACATTACCGTAATATGAATGTCTGAATCTGGATAAAAATACTGTTCTGGTTCAGCTTTTTTTAATTCGTTGATAAAAGTCTGAATGTTGGCTTTTATTTCATCATTCGGGCGAATAAGAAGCGTGATTCCAAAACGGGAATCGGATTCGTTTTTAAGTTCAGAATCAATAGAGTATTTTCCTGCCGAAATGATTTCAGAAGATGTTTTATAAAGCTTATTGTAATGTTCGGTTAAATTCATTCGGGTTACTTCTTTTTTGCTTTTTCAAGATTCTCTTTTACCCTAAACTTAACGATTTCAGCAATCAAATTATAAGGTATTGGATCTTTCAAAGGAAATTGCACAGAACCTTTTCCTGATTTATATTTTGAAAGTTCTGCAGCAAAAGCTTCATGTCCAGAAGGCAGTGCGTAAAGCCCGATATGATTTTTAAAAGCTGCAAAATAAACGACAATCCCTTTCTGCTCAAAAGCTGGCATGGAATAACTAATTTTCTCTTTAGCATCAGGAGCCGCTTTCTGAATTGTCATACGAACTTTTTCTAAAACTTCCTGAACATCATTCGGAAATCCACCAATGTATTCGTCTATATTTTCGGGTTTTTTAACTTCCATGATAGTTTTTTTGTTTCAGGTTTCAGGTTTCAAGTTGACTTTCTTTGCAGTTGTATCTTTACCGCAAAGTGCGCTAAGTTTTTTTTTAATACGAAGACTAAACAAAATCTATATTTTAAGTTCGCAAAGCTTTGTTTAGAAAATACCTTGCTAACTTTTCATTTTAAATGACTCTCAAAAAAACTTAGCGTTCTTTGCGTGCTTTGCGGTAAAAAAAGACTTTTGCGGTTAAATTTCATCAAGCAAGCCCTTTCGGAAAACGATCCAAAACCAGATTCAATCTTAAATTATGTTCTAAATAAGCTTTTGCTCCAGCTAAAACCAAAGTAAAGCCTTCAGTTGAGTTGCGAACCTGATCGATTATTTTGTCTGAATCTCCGTGAAAACCAGAATTTGTAATACTAACAAACGTTTCATTTTCGTTTAACGGACTAAAAACCCATTCGACCAATGTAATTTCGTCAGGATTTCCCCATTCGATCACAATTTTTTTATTTTCTTGAATGACAACTGTCGTAACAGAAAGAGAGAAACCATACATTTCCCAAGTCCATTCGGTTTTTTGGTTTTCTTCTAATTTTCCTGATCCTTTTGTAAACCAAAATTTACTCGTAATCTGCGGATCAATAAAAGCCTGAAAAACTTCTGAAACAGGTTTTCTAATCAGCATTTCGGCCTTTGCATATTTGTTGTTTTCTGTTTTCATGGTTGATGAGTAAGATGTGTAAGTTAAAAATGAGTTTTTTGGGACTTCTAAATTAAGAAAGAAATTCCGAAAAAAGGGAATAAAAAAAATCCATACAAGTTTTTTCCTTGTATGAATTTTATGGTTTTGAATTTAAAATATTATTCTCGTATTGTAGTTTTATCGTGTAAAGCAATTTCTGCAATTTCGTCTTTTCGTTTAAAGCTGACACCAGTGTGCTGCTGAATATATCTAATAAGTTCATACGTAGCATTTACCATTTGAGGCGTACCGCCAATACGGTCATGAAAACTAATAGACATTTGACGGCGCTGAGTTTCGCTTTCAGCATATAATTGGTCAAACTCCATTTTAACCTGTTGTAAGAACTGGTCTGCGGAAAAGTTTTTCCCTTCTATTAAAACAATATCATTGCATCGAAGCGTATATGGAACAACGGCAAAATCCTTATTTTTTACCTGAATAATGAAGGGTTCGTCTCGACTGAGGTCATCAATATGGTATTTAAAACCAAGTTCCTGTAAAATATCAAGTGTATTTTGTCCTCTACGAAGCCAATTAGCATTGTAGCCTATAGGAGTAAAACCAGTAATTTTTTTGATTGCGTCTACACCATCTTTTATGAAGTTTTTTTCTTCTTCATATGGCATTGTATATTGTGTGCTCCAGTTCATTCCGTGTGCTGCGGCTTCATGGCCTCTCTGAACAATTTCTTTTGCCAGTTCAGGATTTTTTAAAACGGCAGTTCCAACCATGTGTGAAGTTACTTTTACTCCTAATTTATCCCAATTGTCCAACATTCGGGGAATACCTTCTTTATACCCGTACTCGTACCAAGTTGCAGCAGGAAGATCAATAAAGCCTTTTTGTATATTTTGAGGAAAAGGACTTTCTGCATTTTGTGGCTGTCCTCCGGCTTCAAACTGCATGGAAATTGAAACGACTAATCTTGAACCATCTGCCCATTTCGTTTTTTTAGTAGAGAAAAGCGGAGCGTTTTTTTGAACACTAGAAACAGCTTCGATGGGGTTTATCAAGCCAGCGATTCCTATTATACTGGTTTGTTTTATGAAATTTCTTCTTGAACTCATGATGTTTATTTTTTAATTAAAGTATCAATTGCCCAGCTGTTGTAATCTGCAAAATGTAATAACAAAGCAAATAATGAAATGTGAATTAATTGTGAGGGAATAGCCTCCCAGTTTTCAATCATTGATGTTCCAAATAGCAGAGCCAGCATTACTAAGGATCCGGCAATTAAAGATGGTTTTGTAAATAAACCGAGCAATAGTAAAAAACCAATCGCAAATTCGGCTATGGGAAGCAGGTAACTGAATGGTGTTACAATTATTTTTGGCAGCAGAGAATTTTCAAAACTGCCAACCATCCAATTACTGAAAGCGGTAAGTTTTGGCAATCTGACTAAACCATGGCCAAACATGCTGATTGCAACAGCAAGTCGTAAGAATAAAAATGAGGTTGTTTCCATAATGATGTGATTTTTATACGACAAAGTTGCATATAACAGATTGTCTAAATTTGTACAATCATTGGAATAATTTGTATTTTTGAAAGATGGAAATTAGAAATTTATACCAACCTTTTGAACTTCAGTTTTTAGAAGTTTTAGAATATGAAGCAAAAGAACGCAAGAATACTTTCTTTGAGATGGTTTTTGTTTTAGAAGGAAAAGGAATTCAGATCATCAACGACCACAGATTACCTTACAGCTCAGACAAACTTTTTTTAATTTTCCCTCAGGATACGCACAGTTTTGAGGTTATGGAGAAAACGAAATTTTTCTTTATACGATTTCATGATAGTTATTTAAAGACACAAAATAGTGAAGGAATTCAGAAACTTGAATTTATTTTTCATAACCACAATCACCTGCCGGGATGCATTCTGAAAACCGTAACTGATAAACCTTTGATTAGGACAATGATTGAAGCGCTAATTATGGAAAAGGAAAATCAGTTTCCACAGCAGCAAGAAGTTATTAAACAGATTTTAAATACTATTATCACAATAGCTGCTAGAAATATTTCGCTCATTGCACCTTTAAATCTAAATCAGTCTAACATTGCTCCAAGTTTGGATTTGTTAAATTATGTCCATCAGAATATTTATCAGCCAGAACATTTGAAAACATCCAACATGGCTGCTGCCTTTAATATTTCGCCAACCTATATCAGCGAATATTTTAAAACCAAAACGGGTCAAAGTATTCAGGAATATACTATTACTTATAAAATCAAACTAATAGAAACTAGATTAAAATATACAAACATGCAGATTAATGAGATTGTATATGAGTTTGGTTTTAGTGATGCCAGTCACCTGAATCGATTGTTTAAAAAACATACGGGTTTAAATCCAAGTGATTATAAAAAGCAGTTTAAAAGTGTATAGGTAATAAGTCTATTAAACGTTCTTTTTATCAATCCATTTCCCGACAGTTGGCGCAACATAATTTTTCATTTTATCTAACAAATCATCAATATTGTCACTTACCAAAAGCATTTCTCGATTTACTTCTTTCAACAATCCTTTTTCTGTCATGGTTTGCAGTAATGCTATAAGCGAATCGTAAAAACCATTTACATTCAAAATGGCAATTGGTTTTTTATGCAAGCCTAATTGCGCCCAAGTCAGCATTTCGAAAAGTTCTTCTAGCGTTCCAAAGCCCCCAGGAAGTGCGATTACGCCATCACACAAATCATTCATTTTGGTTTTTCTTTCGTGCATGCTTTCTACCAAAATTAATTCGGTCAAGCCTAAATGAGCAATTTCTTTAGATCGTAAAAAGTTTGGCAGCACACCAATTACTTTTCCGCCTGCATGTAAAGCGCCGTCAGCAACTGCACCCATCAAGCCCACATTAGCACCTCCATAAACTAATTCTATATTTTGCTCGGCTAAAGTTCTTCCTAAAGCGATTGCCTGCTCTTCGTAAATTTTTTCAGTGCCAAAACTAGAAGCACAGAAAACGGTTATTCTTTTCATTTTTTTATTTTTTAAGAAGGGAAAGATTAAAGGTGAAAGAAGCAAGACGATGTATTAAATTCAATATCTTTTCTCTTGCCTCTTTCTTCTTTTATTTATTCTTTTTTCTTCAATTCGTATTCAAAATAAGGCACTTCTGCACCATTAACAATAAATGTCAGTTCATTGATTTTTTCTGCTCCAAGTTTCAGAACGGCTTTTTGAGAACGGAAGTTTTCAGCTCCAACATGAAAAAGTACTGAATTAACATGCTGGAAAGCGTAATCCATCATTAATTTTTTGTTTGATTTATTATATGGACCGCCCCAATATTTTCTCGTAATAAAAGTGTAACCAATTCCAACGCTCGATCTTTCGGGATTATAGTCGTAAAAACTACTTGTCCCCATTATTTCATTAGTTTGTTTATCAAGAATCAAGAACGGATTTTTTGTAATTATAATATCAAAAAAAGTTTTAAAACCTTCTTTTGTATAGCGGTCTTTTGCAGGATTCTGTTCCCAAATCAAAGGATCGGAAGCTGCTTCAAATAAGGCATCAAAATGTTTTTCTTCTAATGGAATTAATTTTGAGATTTCGTTTTCTAAGCAATCGGGTTGAAAATTGAAGTTTGATATTTCCATTTTTTTTGGTTTTTTGATTGGTTAATTTTTATTCCATTCAGTTTCTCGTTTATAATCTTTGTCGATTCGTCAGAAATCCTTTGACTTCGCTCAGGAAGACAGAATAAAATCTGTTTTAATCTGAAAAATCTGCGTGAGACAAAAAATTAGATCTGTTTAATCTGCACACAGGAAACATTTTCCATTTTAATCTGTTTTCCTACTTTTTTTAATAATCCAGTTTTAGAATCTCTTTTAAAAACAATAATATTCCCAGTTAGAACATTAGAAGCAATTAAAAATTTTCCCCTTTCGTCAATGGCAAAAATACGCGGATGCTTCCCTAAAGTTGACTGATAACCAATGTTTTTCAAGAACCCTTTTTCATCAATAGAGAAAATGGCAATATTGTTTTCTTTGCCGCGATTTGTTGCATAAAGAAATTTACCGTCAGGAGAAATGTGGATGTCAGAACTTTCAAAACCTTCTTTTATTTTTTCTGGATGTGTGGCAATGCGCTGAATTTTGTTTAAAATGCCATTTTCATAATTGTAAACGCTTATCTGTCCGACCATTTCTTCAATGCAATATCCCCATTTTTGATTGGGATGAAAGGTAATATGTCTTGGTCCAGCTTCCAAATCGGTTTTTGTAAATGGATTTTTAGTTTCGATTAAAGGTTTTTTCTGATTTTCATCAAAAGCATAACAGCGAATCTTATCGGCTCCTAAATCGGGTAAAAAGAGATAATCGCAACGTGGAGAAAATACTGCTGAGTGTACGTGAGATCTGGTTTGTCTATCTTTATTTACGCTTCCGTCCGTATATTGAAAATCCTGTGCAATCGAATCGATTTTACCGTTTTCCAAAAGCGGATAAACTGAAACGCTGCCTTCTGTATAATTGGCATTGGCAAGCCATTTTCCGTTTTTATGCACGCTGACATAAACAGGATTTTCTCCGCTGCTTCTCTGGCTGTTTAAAAAAGTCAATGTTTTTGCTGACGGATTAAATTCAAAACTGCTTACGCTCCCTGCATTTGGAGTTTTAGTATCTGTACAAGCATAAACATATTTCCCGTTTGGAGAAATCGTTAAATATGACGGATTCACAATATTTTTAACCGAAGTAAATTTGGTCAGGTTTCCACTCAAAGTGTCCAATAGATAAACCTGAATTGCTTCTGCCGTTTTATCACGATTATAAGAACCCAAAAAGACATAAGTGTTTTGAGAAAAGATGTTGGTTGTTACGAGAAATAAAAGTGCTAAAAAAAAATTGTTTTTCACGGTTTTTTAAGTTTGTTTCAGGTTTCAAGTTTTGCCTGCATTGTCAGGAGCGAAGTCTAAACCTTCGTACTAATTGGATGCCCTTCGACTCCGCTCAGGGTGACATAGCAATTAACAATTAATTAACCTCTTTCCACCATTGTTTAAATTCCTGTTTGTCATTTTTTAAATCAACTGCTTCGCCAATCATTGGTGTAATTAAAGTAATTGGATTTTCAGACAAACTATTCAATTCTGTAACTTTTTTCAAAGGTTCATCCCAAGAATGAAGCGATAATGAAAATTTAGAAGAATGCACTGGGAAAACTCTTTTGGCTTTTAGGTCTTTCATGGCTTTTATTACATCTTCTGGCATATTGTGAATGTATTTCCATTTCTCATTATATTGGCCATTATCAAGTAAAGCAATGTCAAAAGGGCCATATTTTTCACCGATTTCTGCAAAATGAGAATCGTAGCCACTGTCTCCACCCAAATACATTTTAAAATCTTTAGTTTCGAGAATAAACGAAGTCCAAAGCGTATTGCATCTTTTAAAGCTTCTGCCTGAAAAATGCCTTGATGGCGCGGTATGAAGTGTTAGATTTTCATCTAATTTGATGGTGCTGTACCAATCTTTTTCGATAATTTTATCTGACGAAAATCCCCAGAATTCCAAGTGCGAGCCGACACCAAGTGCGGTAATTATTTTTTTAGTTTTAGGTTTTAATTTTAAAATCGTATCGTAATCCAAATGATCATAATGGTCGTGCGTAATCAATAAATAATCAATTTCTGGAAGATCGTCGACCGTATAAATATCAGATCCTTTAAACGATTTTGTTGTACCAGGAATCGGAGAGGCGTTACCGCTAAAAACAGGATCAATTAAAAAACGTTTTCCTTCAAGCTGAATGAAATAGGAAGAATGCCCAAACCAAACTAAAATATCCTGATCTAAAGAAAGTTCCAATAAATTGGTTTTTATAGACGGAATCAAATCTTTCGGAGTTTTTCTTTCTACTTTTTTAAAGAAAAATTCAAATAAAACTCCCGCCATGCTTGCTCCTTCGATCAAATCTGGCGTAAAACTCTGATTTTCGAATTTCCCATTTTTATACTGAGGAGAGTTTTGAATTTGAATGAGCCTTTCGCCAGAAGGCGCTTTTCCGAATTTTGGATGGTTCAAAAATCGGTATAGAACAAGGGCTATTAGTACTAATAGAATTAAAAATGTAATCATTTATTTTGAGGGATATAATTTCTGGGTATGTGCTATAGAGAGTAAAACTATTTCTTTTAAGATTTCGATGTTGATATCAGCCAATTTTTTAATGTAAATACAGGCTTTAGAAGAGGTATGTTTTCCAAGTTGAGATAAAAGTGCTTCTCTTTTTTTTTCTGGCAGATAAAAATAAACGGTCAGTGCAGTTTTTCTTGGAGAAAAACCTGCAAGTGGCGCATCTCCTTCATGTCCGCTTTCATATTTGTAATGATAACTTCCGAAACCAATAATACTAGGTCCCCACATTTTAGGTTCAAATCCTGTTATTTCCTGCATTATTTTTAGGAGTTCGAAAGCATCATTTCTTTTGCTATCATTTTCAACAGCGTTAATAAAATCAGTAACGCTATTTTGAGTTTCTGTGGTTTTATTTTTTGCCATTTTAGCTTTACTTTTTCTTTAATAAATCGGTTTTCAAAAGCATGTTTTTGATTTTAAATTCAGAAGCATAATACAAATTAGAATCTTCAGGCATCTGATTTTCCATGACAATCAAACTCACATCACTTTCTGGGAAATACAAATTTACAGAAGAAAAACCATCTCCTAAACCTGTGTGACCAAGATATTTAACAGACTCTTTTTCTACAACTCTAATCCCGTAGCCATAACCGTCTTTTTCTTTGCCGAAGAAATTGTGCTGGGATAGAATGGTATTTTGAGTTAATAGCTGATAAGACGCTGGTTTCAAAATTTTTCCTTTATGAAGATTATTATTCCAAATCGCAAGATCTGAAACGGTTGAAATAATGCCGTCTGCTCCAAGACTTTCGTCAGTAATTTGTCTAGTTGTAATAGGTTCCAACTGATTTTTTGCATTAAAATAACCAGTTGCCAAATTTTGAGTTTTATCTGCAGAATAACAAAAAGTCTGATTCATTTTTAATTTCTTAAAAAGCGATTCGGCAACCTCTCTATAACTTTTTTTAGAGCTGAATGCTACAATTTTGGCAACCAAATTGAAACTTAGATTTCCATATTTAAATTGCGTTCCAGGTTTAAAAGCCAATGGTTTTTGTAAATCTACAATTCCGTGAGAATGATTTAAAAGCTGATGAACTGTAACAGAATCTGCCCAAGTTTGCGTGAGTTCTGGCAAGTACTTTTTGATTGGAGCATTCAAATCGACATTTCCTTTTTCAACTTCCAACAAAAGTAAGGTTGCGGCAATTAATTTGCTGTTTGACATGATTTCGAATTGTGTATCCAATTTCAAAGGTTTTTTGGTTTCAAAATTCGAAAAACCTTCGACTTTAGAGTATAGCGTTTTTCCGTTTTGCGAAATTAAAACCACACCATTAAATTTAGGATTAGACTTTTGGAGTATACTATCAATACTTTTTTTATAATCCTCTTTTTTTTGAGCTGATGAATTGAAAGAAGAAGCGAAGATTAAAACAAATAATAAGGAGATTTTGGTGATGAAGTTCATTTTGGTTATTTTTTTTCTTTTAGTTAGTTTTCAGTCTCAGTCTCAGTTTCAGTTCCAAACTGGCGACTGCCACTGTGACTGTAAACTAAAACATTCCATTTTGATTAATAGAATCTTTTGGTACAGGTTGCCCGAGATCCCAGAGTTCGACGATTTTATTATCCTTAAACTTTAAAATATGAACTACTGCAAAACCAATATCTTCCGAATTCTGCTTTAGGTGAGAATGTACAGCAACGAATTTATCATCTTCTAAAATATGGTGGATTTTGAAAATTTTATTTGGATTTGTTCTGGCAGACTCTTCCATAGCAAGCATTAATGTCTCTGCATCGCCTTTGAAGTAGGCATTATGATGCTTGAAATTTTTTCCGACATATAACCGAAAACCTTCATGAGAATGTCCTTTGGCTGCCAATTTCAGGAAGTTTTTAGCGATTTCTTTCTTAGTCATGATTCAGGATTTAAAAGTAAACTAAGATATGAAATTAAGCGCTACAAATTTTGCAGAAAAGAATTGAATAATTATAAAATTAAACTTCTTCCGATTTGATTTTGGAAAGGTCTATGCCCAATTTAGCAAATTCTTTTTCTCCCAATTCAGTGATGTAAAAGTGTTTGTCTGAAGCCTCATTTTTGGCAATCCATTTTTTGTCTGCGAATGTTTCAAAAAGCAGTTCGCCAAGTTTACCTCCAATATGGCTGTAGCATTTTTTAGCTGGTTTTATAGTGTTTTGAGTTTTCATTTTTTCTTTAGATTTTCTTTTTTGAAGCAATTTTAGAAGCCAGATATGCCATTGGAAGATAAGCTAAAACCAAATCGACAGCGCTAAACCAAATTGGAGATGGAAGTGTAAAAACCATTGTGATGCCGCCAAATAAAAAGAAAGCTCCGATAATAAAAGCCAGTTTTGTTTTGTTAGAAGCCGCAGATAATGCAGTTGTAAGCGCTCCAGCAAAAGTTCCGATGGCGTGGGCTAAAAAAGGAAATAGAAAATGCTTTGGCTCAAATAAGTGCATGCTAGCCTGTAAACCTTCTGTAGTAGTAACATCTGCGCCATTTGGTGGCGGAATTATAGAACCGCTTATCAAAATGATACTCATATTGACAATGCTTCCGACAACGAGACCTGCAATTACGGCCAAAGTATTTCTTAAAATAGGGTTCATAATTTTCGCTTTTATTGTAACGAATTTATGAAATTTATTCTTTTGTTAAATTATTAATTGAAAGATTGCCTGAACTCAATTGGAGAGACATTAGTCTTTGTTTTGAACAATTTGCTAAAGGATTGCTGATGTTCAAAACCTAATTCAAAAGCAATTTCGCTAACAGATAAATTAGTAGTCGAGAGTTTTTCTTTAGCTTTTTCGATCAGTTTATTATGAATATGCTGCTGTGTGCTTTGTCCTGTATGATGTTTCAGTAAGGCACTTAAATAATTTGGTGATAGGTTCAAGTTTTCGGCAATATAATGCACTGTCGGAAGTCCCTTTTTTGTTAAAGAATCGTTGTTGAAATAGTCTTCGAGCAATTTTTCCAATCGTGCCAGAATCTGATGATTGCTTATTTTTCGAGTAATAAACTGGCGGTTATAAAAACGCTCAGAATAGGTCAATAGCAATTCAATTTGAGCGATAATAACATCTTGACTGAATTTATCTATATTGGATTGGTATTCCTGCCGAATATTTTGAATGATGTCAATTATCAGTTTTTCCTCTTTATCAGAAAGATGAAGCGCTTCGTGAACTGCGTATCCAAAATATTCATATTGCTTGATTTTCTGTGCAAGAGGCGTATTCCATAAAAAATCAGGATGGATCAATAATGACCATCCTGTATGCTGCATTTCGGCATTTCCTTCTATAGAAAAAACCTGTCCTGGCGAAATAAAAAGTAAAACACCTTCTTTGAAATCATATTCCTGTTGCCCGTAACGCATTTTGGCATTTGCGTTTCGTTTCAGTGCAATCGAATAAAAATCGAGCATCAAGCTTTTTGGCTCGTCTTCATTCAAGTATTTTAAATCTTCAAAATTATAGACGCTCACCAAAGGGTGTTCAGGTTTTGGCAAGTTTCTAAATTCATGAAATTCGCTGATACTTTTTATTCGGACCGGTTGTAGATTTGCCATAGTCTAAAGTACTTAATTTTGATTATAAATCGAAGCAAATTCTATAGCATAATCTGACAGTTTTGTTTTTCCTAAAACTGAAGGGCGATTTTGCTCATAATCTGCGCCCAATGTATTGTTGTAAAGTGCTGCGTACATTTCTACCAAACCTTGCGCAATTTTTGGCTGCATTCCAACAGAAATTAATCCATTTAAGGTTTCTTCATCGCTAATTAACTTCCATTCTAAATTGGGTTTGCCTATTGCTTCACCCAAAATTTTTGCAGTCTGATGGCCAGAAAGTTCTTCACTCGCCACATAACGTATTTTTTTCCCGTCAAGCGGACTACTTATTTCTTCTGTGATAGCTTCTGCAATGTCATTTGGAGAAACCCATGGAATCAATGAATCAGCTCCATAATTTGCCGAAATAAAACCTTGATTTTTTATCGCAGGAATATATGCCAGCAAATTGTAGTAAAATGAAGTCGGACGCATAAAAGTAATTGAAACATCTGAAAGCTGATTCAAGACAGCTTCGATTTCATTATAACGCTGAATAATTCCAGATTTTTCTTTTAAATGTGCGCCAATACTGCTTAAGAAAACAACACGTTTCACTCCAGAAAGTTTGATGGCTTCTGCGTAATTATTTCCAATTTTTCGGGTGAAGGCATCCAAGTCAAGATTCGGATCAAAATAATTTGCACGCGGAATCATGCAATAAACGGCATCTGCTCCAGTAAAGGTTTGAGTTAAAAAACTTAAATCTTCTACAGAACCAATTGCAGCTGATGCGCCTAGTTTTTCAATTTCTTCTTGTCTGTCGTTACTGCTTGTGATTACAGTAACAGTATTTCCTTTTTGTACTAACGCCTCTGTTAATGGCTTGCTAATGTTCCCTAAAGAACCTGTAATTATTATTTTCATTTGTTCTATATTTTGATATTACAAAGTTGCGTAACATCAGAACAAATCATTTAGCCGAATCTATTGTTGTTGTAGCCTTTTTTATAGCAACCTTAGTTTTTAGATAAAGCCCTTTCGGTTTCTATTTGAGGTTTTCCAGTTGCATTAGGCTGTCCTTTTCCGGTTTCAATTAGTTTTTTCAAACTGTTCTCGATATAGTTGCTCCAGCCAGCTTTGCAAACATCAAAACATTCATATTCTGGAACCAGACCAACATGTGTAAAAGTGAGCTTTGTTTTACTGTCTTCTTGCGAAATATCAAAAACGGCCGTAGTATTGGTCCATTCTGTATCGTCTTTGGTGAAACTGAAATAATTTTCCTCAATCAGCCAAACAATTTTCTGGTTCGGAATGACTTCGATCAGTTTTATTTTGCAGCGGTGAACATCTTCATAATGGTATTTGAATTCGTCGCCTTCATTTGCTGTTTTCCCTTCAATTTCTTCTGACCACCAGCCTTTAACGTTTTGTATGGCTTTAAAAACTTCTTCGGGTGATTGATTGACAATTATTGTTGTGGTAAAATCTTGAGTATTCATAATCAATTGAATTTTAAATTAGTAAAGTAAAATTACAATCTAAAAATCAAATGATTAAGGTGTCTAGAAGACAATTTTGAGGTGTATTTCGGACAGGTTTAGATTTTAGATTTTGGATTTTAGGATTTGGAATTTTAAATTATAATATTGCTTTAATCTTTTCTGGAATTGTATTGATTATTTCAAAATGTTTTGCCATTACATTTTCAAGCTCTAATGTTCCGCCTAAAATAATCATTTCTTTATTCCTAAAACGTTTTCCAAGTCTATCCTCAAGCATAATTTTTTCCATGCTTTGAGCCATTTCAATTTCATTCAAAAAATCATTAGGATGACCAGCGGTGCAAATTACAAGTCCGTACGGAATGGTTTTCATTTTTCTTGAAGTTTCATTTTGTCCGTACGCATATCCAACAGAATAAACACGATCAAACCAGCCTTTTAGTTTTGCAGGACAATCGCTCCACCAAACTGGATACAGGAAAATAATACAATCTGCATTTTCTATTTTTTCCTGTTCTGCTAAAACATCTGCTGGAATCGGAAGCTGTGTTTTGGCAAATCCTTCGCGCTCATATTCTGCTTCAGACATATCGCTGACAAAATTTAATGCATATAGATCTGAGATTTCTACATTCCAGTTTTCATTCCCCAATGCTAATTTTAATCTTTCCAAAACCTGAAAAGTGTACGATTTTTTGCTTGGATGCGCGTAAACGATTAGAATATTCATTTTTGATTTTTTAGATTTCAAATTATTTAAAAACCACAACCGATTTGTACGAAAATACAAATTAAATCCAAAACAAAATTAATCTTCAGAAAATTCTAAAATATCTCCAGGCTGACAGTCTAAAACTTTACAGATGGCTTCGAGCGTACTGAAACGAATTGCTTTCGCTTTACCCGTTTTTAAGATAGAAAGATTGGATAATGTCAAATCTACTTTTTCTGAAAGTTCATTTAATGACATTTTTCTTTTTGCCATCATGACGTCTAAATTTACTATAATGGGCATAATTTTTTGTTTATATGGTTAAATCAATTTCAGATTGGATTTCGATTCCTCTTTTAAAAATCTGTCCTACAACAAATATTATAATGGCCATAAAGATCCAAATACTATGGCCTTCAAGATTGAGAGATTCTAGCGAAGGAAGTTTTACACCTTTAATAATTAGCCAATTGTTGAATTTGAAAGCCCAAAAAGAAAACAACCCAATTCCGAAAGCCAAGTATGAAAGGTAAGATATAAACCGCCCCATCTCAGCAGTAAAAGGCTGTTCGATATTTAATTTTTTGTCGTGAAGCATTTTTACAATCAGATAAAACATAATCGCTTTTAAGATCGCAACAATGCTAATAAAACATATTTCTTGAATGTAAAAACTTGGACTGAAATTGTACAGGTCTAGTAAATCAAGAAAACGGGCATTATAAGAATTTATAGTCATAGTGTAAATTCCATTAAAAAGATACATACCGGCTTCAACACATAAGCCAATAAAAATAATCCATGATAAGATGTTCAGGATTTTTAGAATCTGTGGTGTTCCAATTTTAAGTTCCATGCTATTCAAGATTAAAAGTTATGCTGCTAAAATAATAAAAATTTATTGATAAACAATAAATAAATAGTTTTTATCAAAAAAAAGCTTCAGCAATGAAGTCTGCTGAAGCTTTATATTTGTATGTTGAAATTCTGTAGCTTATTATTATGGATTGTCAATTATCCATTTTCCTTTTTCTTTTGCAATATCGATTACTTTCTGGCCATGTTCGGTCATTAAATTCTGCTGAATCATACGTTCGGCTCTTTCGATGTTCGGTTTGCTCCATTTACTGGTTTTTGGATTTCGGGGAGAGAAAGTGAGGTAATAGCTTTCTCCGTCTCGTTTTTTGCAGAGGCTGTCAATCCATCCAAAACAAAGCGCTTCTTCAGTAGCTTCGATTAAATTTACACTTTGTGTTTTACTTTTTTTGTGATACAAGATTAACCAAACCGATTTTTCTATTTGGCTATTTTCTTCAAGCCAATTTCGCCAATCTTGTCTAGTTGGAGCATAAACAGCCAATTTTCCGTCTTTAGTTTCCATCCTTTTTAGTTTTACTTCGTAAAGGTAAAATGACCTTGTGACAACTGCATGTCAGTAATAAAATTAAAAATAAAGTTTTGAAAAATAATACGTTATGTGTTTCAGTTTACTGCTGAATCTGTTTTCTTAAATCTAAGTTGAGATTGTATTGCTCTTCAATAGGGATAATTTTTCTTTGTACTTTATTTATATCACTTCCTTCTTCTGACCATAAAAATGGATAAAAATTGAAAACCTGATCGCCTTGTAAAGCAATCACTTCTTTTTTCCAATCTTCCCATCGACTGCCTTCGTAATATTTGTCTAGGTCATTATTAAAACAGAATTCTAAAAATTGGGAATAAGTAATATCAAGAGGCTCGAATTCTAAATTATCTGGAGCAAAATAATATATTTTTCCAAGATCTGCTCCAAATGCACCTCCATTTAGCAAATAAAAGCCACCTAAGGCATCGTCGGCAATTAAAAGATGTGAAGGCGTTTCTCCAAATTCTTTAAAAGATTTTCCTTTGTTCCAATCGGGAAGGCTGCGGTTTAGTTTTGTGCTTCCAGAACCTAATATTCTGATCCAGCCGTTATCGATTAAAATTCCGCCAGTTTTATACACAATTGCACCCATGGGCGAGCTGGTTGTTACTTGCGTATGATACAAAGCGTCTTTTGCTTTTTGCGGATCTGCGGCAAGGATTTCAACTTTGTTTTTAGCAGAAGCGGTCCATTCTTTTATTAATTTCCATCCAGAATCATTTTGATCGATAAGTTCGTTTATAGGTCGCATTTTTGTTTGTGAAAAAGTTGTTGTAGTTAAAAATGTAAAGGCGAGTAGGGGTAAAAGTTTCATTAGGTTTTTTGGGTTAATATGGTTTAGTCATTATTCGAATTAGAACTCCTTTACGTTTTACAATGTTTTTGTAATCCCATTGAATTTCTTTGCTTTTCTCGAGCCAGCGCTCCAGATCTTCTTCATTTATTTGGCTGGCGTTTGTATATCGCATTTCGGCGGCTTTAAATGAACCTTCATTTTGAAGTTTTTCTTCATCAAAAGATTGTCCACTCCAGAAAAGCAACCGAACCGAATCTTTTAATTTGCTATAACCTACAATAGGATTTCCGTCTAGAAACCAGACAGGATGTGCATGCCAGATTTTGTTTTCGGCTTCGGCTAAGTTTTTATGAATAATTGCATAAAGAAAATCGCAGATTTCTTTATTTTCTGCTGTCTGAGAATCATTGTATTCTTGAACCGTCATATCTTCAACCTTTAAGTTATTGTATCTCTTTTGTTAGTTCAAATAAAATATAAGTTCCATTGCCCGATTGTCCTCTCGATTTTTCTACAAATCCTTTTCTGAGGTAAAAATCAATTGCTTTGGTATTGCTTACAAGGCATTTAAGCGTAATTGGAAATGCTGTTTTCTGTATTGCGGCTTTTAATAATTGGGTGCCAATGTTTTTTCCTTGGTATGCATTATCAACGTAAAGATGGTGGATAAAATTGTTAGGCATCCAAATCGAAATAAACCCGACGGGAATATCATCTATAAGTGCACTCAGAATATATTCTCCCTGAGTTTGTTTGTCAAAATCTTCAAGTTTAAATTCTGATGTGTTTTGCTCTGTAAATGTTCGTTGTCGTTCTTTTAAGAAAATGGTTCTTAAAAGCGGTAAATTGACATTTTTTGCTTCTTCTACAACTACCATTTTCGAATTTACATTTAGTGTTCGTTAAGTGTAGGCAAGGTAAATAAAAAAATCCGACTTGTTTATGCAAATCGGATTTTGATGTGTTTTATGGCTGAAGCTTTTTCATGAATTCATTCGAAGCCAGTTCCAAAGCTTTATAATAATTTCCTTTTTTAAGTTCGGGAACAGAATAAGTGCTTATTATGTTTTGTGTGTCTTCTGTACTTAATTTGTATTTTATAAAATCGACACTTATAACCTGAATTTGTCTTAATTTTTTACTTAAGATTATTAAAAGAGTAGGGTCTAATCGCGGGTCTTTTGATAGAAATTTATCCAGTTCCAAAGTATATTCTTCCAAGGATTGGAATGGCGCGTAAGATGGAGTTGTAATAACGACAATTTTATAAAGATATTTTTTTTCGAAACCGTTTAGCGTAGAATTCAAAGACTGAAGTTCGGCTGGTGCCAGTATTTTTTCGAAGTCGTTGACACAGTCTGTAGATCCTGAAAAAGAGTTTTTTAACTGAGAAGCAAAATCAGTGTCATTTTTTGTTTGGGCAGATAAAAGAACTGAAGATAACAGTACGAGCGTATAGAATAATTTTTTCATTCTGTGGCAGATTAGATTTGGTGCAGCAAAAGTAGCACATTCTTTATTTTAAACAGATGAAAAATAGAATAGTTTTGGTTTTAAGTTTAAAAAATATTGTGTCTTATAAATAAAATCCGATCTGTTTTTCGCAAATCGGATTTTAAAGTTTTTTATCGCAATAAAGGCAGCAAATGATCCCATTTTAATTCTTTAGCAAAATCTAAAGCAGTTTTGCCTGTTGCGGTTTTAGCATTTTTATCTGCACCAGATTCCAATAAAACTTCAACAGAAGTCTGATTTCCAGCAATAGTTTCACGATGTAGAAAAGTATATCCTAATTCATCTTGGCTTGATACTTCTTCAGGATTATTGGTAACGAATTCTATAAGACTTTCTTTCATGTTCTTGCTCATTGGGTGTTCGATCAGATTTTCGGGTTTTTCTTTTTGCTCATTTACAATCAGAATATCATTAAAATCACCAAAATCAAGTCCCCAAGCTTCATCATGAGATGCTCTTTCATCGTCGCTCATTTCAGAACGCATTGCTTGAATGGTAAATGCCCCATAAGTTTGGCCATTAATAGCAAACAGCCAATCGCTGATTTGATTCACCGAAATTGCAATTTCATCTCCGTTATTTACATTCGTCAATTCGTTCGGATCGTTTACTAATACTCCATATATAGTTTCACCGTCAAAGTTTACATCGTTAATCCACATGTGCTCAACGACAGTTTCGTTGTCTATTTCTTGTGTAAAAGCCAATTTCACGCACGCAACGTCTAATCCAGGTACTATTCTTCTGTATTCCCAAGATAGCTCTCTCCAGAAATATTTAAAAGTTTCCTGAGCTTTTTTGTAAGCTTCAATCATTTTTGGGTTTTCCCCGTCGGCGTAGAATATTTTTGTTTCTTCCATTAGATATAATTTTAAATGATTCTTATAGAATTGAATAGTTTTAACGATAAAAAAACCGATTTGTTTCTGCAAATCGGTTTTTATCATAAGAAATAAATTTTAAAAATTCACATCGTCAGCAATATTTCCGCCCTGCTCTGCAGCAAATTTTGCGGCATATTCTTTTTGTTTTTGCTGCTGATAATCATGAAATTCTGTAATATCAGCTGAATTCCAGTTTTGGTTTTGTTCAGTCATCCATTGCATTGCTACAGATTGGAAATCGGCAAGATTAATTCCGAAATTTTCCAAAATCCATTGCGCACCATCGATTCCGTATTCGTATGCAGCTTGTCTTGCTCCAGCCAATTCTTCGTAGAAATAACGATCGCTTTTTATTCTTTCTAAATTGGCAGCGCCTTCTTCAGAAATTTCAGCTTTTAGGTTTTCCAGTTGAGGTACAGTTACATTTTCAGCATAATATTGTCCGAATAAAGTAGTAACGGTAAACGAAGTATCTTCGCCCATACGTTGTGGCCAGATTGTATTTAATTCTTCCCAAACCGCTGGCTCAAATCCCATGGCTTTGCAAACTTCTAAATAATCAATTCCTGCACTGATTTTAAGGCACATTGCCGTATAAGTTCTTAAATCAACACCGTGTACTGGCTCTAAAAACGGATTATTATCATCTGCTTTTACAAATCCAGAAGTTTGAACTCCTGTGTATTTTAATGAATTTGCATGCTCAAAACGAATCATTTGGTCAGAGTCACAGTTATTCCATTCTGTATAAACCGTTCTTCTGTAGTTAAAATAAATGTTCTGAATATCTTTTTCGTCAAGGTTTTCTCCGCTTGCGCGCTCATCTGCAATCCATGCTTCAGCTCTTTCAGCTACTTCATTATCAAAATCTTCAACACTATAATGTGTTCCGTGCAAAGTTTCTGGATCGTATTCTACTTCTTGATAATTGTCTTCATAATTATTTTCATAATTGTCATTTGACGTCTGAGTCTCGTAATTCTGGTTTTCTTGTTTGTCTCCTGTTAGAGCTCCAAAAAGTTTTTTAAACATTTTTAAATTTTTTAAGGATTAATAAATTATAGGTATTGCAATTGATTTTGATACATTTTTTCGTTGTGCTCCTTTAAATCTGGTGTGATTTTATTCAACTCGTCATACATTGCTCTTAAATATTCCTGATGAAGTTTTGGAACATTTTTAATGGCAAATTGTCTTTGTTCTTCCAAATCGTCCATTTTTAACTGAACTTCGTAAAGCACTTTTTTGTCTTTTTCATGAATAATGCTCAAACTTAATTCATGTCGCTGATGATACAAATCACGTTCTTTGTCTTTTTCGGCTTCGTAAGCTTCATAAAGATGCGCTGTTCGCTGCTCAGCGAGATTTCTTGCAATATTCTGAAGGTTTCTGCCAAGTGTGCTTGGCGCAAAGGTGTTTTGGGTCTGGCAATACGGACATGTAATATAGGTTTCGATTAAAAATATTTTCTCAATCACGATGTTTCCACCGCATTGCGTGCAGTTGAATTTGTTTTTAATGGCTTCGTATTCGTCTAATATTTTTTGATATTCGGTTTCGAGATCACGTTCTTGAGTTTTGTCGATCTGTTTTCTCCAATAGTCATATTTATTTTCAAATTCGTTGTAACGATCAGAACAAGCGCTTCTAAAATCGGAAAGCAAATCGTGATGTTTGCTCAAAACTGAAATTTGCGAATTGAGATTATAATAAACGTCGTGTACTTTTTCTTCATAAACATCTCTCGCTTTTTCTCTAATGTTATTTAACTGGCCATTTACACCCGAATATACTCTGTGAAAAGTTCTTTTATAAATATCATCATCGCTTTGCATAATTTCTTTAAGCTCTGGAATTGCTGCTGTGGCAAATTCTTCCATTTTAGCTTCTAGTTTTTCTAAAAAGGCAAACCATCTTTGTTGATTTTCTTGAAGTTCTGAATACCATTCTGGAGTAGATTCTCCATTTTGACTGTCTTTTGATTTTTTGAATAATCCGAACACGCTATCTGATTTTTAAATTGAATTATCTTCTTTTTTGATATAAACTCCGTCGGTAAGTTTTATGTTTAAAAACTCAAATCCGCAATAGGCACAATGCGTCAGTCCATCTTGTTTGGCTCTTCCAGCACCACAATTTGGACAGTCTTTGGCATTTATTTTGGCTTCTGTAATCTCCATTTCGCCTCCATAATTGGTTTGTTTTTGAGCATTTTCTTTAAGTCTGTTCAAAAACGAATTGACTTTTTTCTCTTCCATTATAATTGGCTTAATAATTCTGATTTTTTAGTTTTAAATTCATCTTCATCAATTAAACCAGCATCAAACAATGATTTTAATTTTTGAAGTTTGGAGGTTAAATCGTCTGTCGTTTCCTGTTTTGGAGTTTCTTTATTCTGCTGTAGCTTATTTAAAAAGATTCCCATGCTCAAAGCATTTTGAGTTGCATCGTGCAAAGCAGTTCCTTTATCGCCAATAGCTGCAGCGGTATTGAATTTGGTAAATTTATCCATATCGGTTACCATATTCATATTGGTGATTTTATCGTAATGCGCAGTTACTTCTTCTGGTAAGGTTACGCTTGTAATGACAAACTGAGTGAGTTCGATTCCTAACTGCTCAAAATAAGGTTTAAGATAAGGTTCTATTTTTTTGCCTAATTGTGTAATGTTTCCCGCCACATCTGTAACCGTTATATTTTCATTGGCTAAAACTTCTCCGAATTTTGGAGCAACAAAATCTCTCAGTTGGTTTTGAAGTTCAAAAATGGTAAGTTGCTCATAAGTTCCTGCATATTGGCGAAAGAATTTTGCAACATCAGAAATTTTAAGGTCGAAACTTCCGAAAGCTCGAACCCTAATTTGACCAAATTGAGGATCATTTAATAGGATAGGAGCAGGAGTTCCCCACTTGTTATTGATGAATTGATGTGTATTAAAAAAGTAAACATCGGCTTTAAAAGGACTTTCGAATCCGTATTTCCAGCCTTTTAATTTACTTAGAATTGGAATGTTTTCTGTAGATAAAGTATGAAGTCCCGGAGAAAAAACATCAGCAAGCTGTCCTTCATTTAAAAGCATTGCATGCTGGCTTTCGCGAACGGTTAGCTTTGCGCCATTTTTGATTTCTTTATCTTCATCGGGAAACTTCCACATTAATAAGTTAGGATCGCTTGTCGTGGCTTCGATAATTTCTATAAAAGGTAATTTCATCACTTGTCTTATTTAAAAAGAATAAAAATAATGATTTAGATAGTGTGACAAAATTTTCTTACGTAAAGTTTTAAACAAATTTTTGTTTGGTTTATTTTTACTAACGTTGAAATAATGAAAATAGGAGAGATGTAATTACTAGGAATAAAAAAATCCGATTTACTTTTAGTAAATCGGATTTTATAAATTGAGAATTATATATAACCGTAAAACGGTATATTTTACAAGTGAATTACTTCGCCGTAAGCATCAGCCACAGCTTCCATAACAGCCTCGCTCATTGTTGGGTGAGGGTGGATAGATTTAAGGATTTCGTGACCTGTAGTTTCTAGTTTACGAGCTACAACTGCTTCAGCAATCATATCTGTAACACCAGCACCAATCATGTGGCATCCTAACCATTCTCCGTATTTAGCATCGAAAATTACTTTTACGAATCCGTCAGCATTTCCAGCAGCTTTTGCTTTTCCAGAAGCTGAGAATGGGAATTTACCAATTTTTAATTCGTAACCTTTTTCTTTTGCTTGTTTTTCTGTTAAACCTACAGAAGCAATTTCTGGAGTTGCATAAGTACAACCAGGAACGTTTCCGTAATCGATTGGTTCTACATGAAGACCTTTGATTTTCTCCACGCAGTTGATTCCTTCAGCAGAAGCTACGTGAGCTAAAGCTTGACCTGGAGTAACGTCTCCAATTGCGTAATATCCTGGAATATTAGTTTCGTTGTAAGCGTTTACTAAGATTTTATCTCTGTCAACAGCGATTCCAACTTCTTCTAATCCGATGTTTTCAATGTTTGTTTTAATTCCAACAGCAGAAAGTACAATATCAGCTTCTAAAACTTCTTCTCCTTTTGCAGTTTTAACGAAAGCTTTAACTCCAGCTCCTGTTGTATCGATACGCTCAACAGAAGAGTTAGTCATTACTTTAATTCCTGATTTTTTCAAAGAACGCTCAAATTGTTTTGAGATATCTTCGTCTTCTACAGGAACTACGTTTGGCATAAATTCTACGATAGTTACATCAGTTCCCATTGAGTTGTAGAAGTGAGCGAATTCAACTCCGATTGCTCCAGAACCAACAATAATCATAGATTTTGGCTGGGTTGGCAAAGTCATTGCCTGACGGTATCCAATTACTTTTACACCATCTTGAGGTAAGTTTGGCAACTCGCGAGAACGAGCACCAGTTGCGATGATAATGTGATCAGCGCTGTATTCTGTAACTTTATTGTCTTTATCAGTAACGTCAAGTTTTTTTCCTGGTTTTAGTTTTCCAAAACCTTCGATAACGTCAATTTTGTTTTTTTTCATTAAGAATTGAACTCCTTTGCTCATTCCTTCCGCAACACCACGGCTGCGTTGAATAACTGCAGGGAAATCTTTATCAAATTCAGAAACTTTCAATCCGTAGTCAGAAGCGTGCTTAAGGTAATCAAAAACTTGAGCAGATTTTAAAAGCGCTTTTGTTGGGATACATCCCCAGTTAAGGCAAACTCCTCCAAGATTTTCTTTTTCTACTACAGCTGTTTTAAAGCCTAATTGTGAAGCTCTAATCGCTGTTACATATCCTCCAGGACCACTTCCTAAAACAATAACGTCGTATTTCATTTTTTTTGCTTTTAGTATTAACTATCGAAAATGAAGTTTATATTTCCGAAACTCATCTTTCGATTTCTTCTTTTGTTATTTGTGATTGCGAATTTAAGGATTTATTTTATATGAACACCTGAAATTTTGTTTTTAAAGGCAGAGATTTTGGTCTTTTCACAGAAACCGAATGAATTGTGAATTGTAAATTATGAATTCTGAGGTGATTTTTGCGATTTTGACGATAAATCTGAAAATTCACATGATTATTGAGTGTCACTCTCAGCATATTCGAAGAGCATTGTTTGTAGCTTCGACTCCGCTCAGCCTAACAGTTGTTGAATCTACTGTAAAAAAATAAGCCACAGATTATAAGGATTAAAATGATTTTTTAAAATCTGTGTAATCGATATAATCTGTGGCTTATATTTACGAGTTGTGAATTCATAATTCATAACTCCTAATTCATAACTATATTTTCACGTGTCCCCAGTTTTCTCCGCTGGCAATTCTTCTAATTTGCATTTCGCTTACGCCAAATTGTTTCGCAATCATTTTAAGACGTGTTTTCTGTTCAGGTCTTGCAAGGATTTTTTTGATTAACATCACTTTTGTTGTGGTTAATTTTCGTCCGTCTGCTTTGAGATTGTGTTCAATTAAGTTCTTTTTTGCCTGAATAACGCGCGGACTTTTACGGCTATGCGCCATCATTTCTTGTTTGGTTGCCCAACGAAGATTGCTTACATCATCATTAGCTCTGTTGTAGTCTAAGTGCAGAACATATGTTTGATCTTCAGAATCTTTTGGGATAAAATATTGAGCGACTAATTTGTATAAGAAAAGATATTTGTTTACGATTTTGTCGTCTTTTTTAACCTTAAAACGGAAAGTTGGGTATCCGTCGCTTAAGCCACCTTTTAGAATGCGTCCGTTCTCAATGTTGTCAGTAAAACTTATTAATCTTCCTCTGTTAGAAATGGCGTATCTTAATTGTAATGAGGCATTTATTTCTATTTCTTTGAATTTTTCATCGGGATAAAATCTATTTTGTGGCATTGTCTTTTACATTTGATTTCTATATTCTCAAAGATAAATAATAAACCAAAAAATTCAGCTATCTTGCTGATTGTGAAAGGGCAATTTTATGATTTCTATAACGGTAATTTAACGTTTTGACGTCTTTTTTATAGTTTTTAGTCGGATTTTAAATCACAAATTATCAAAAATGCAGTTTTTTAATTTTGATAACTATCGTAAATTCATAGCTAAATAATTATTAAATTATTGATCCAGCCAGTTTTTGAAGTTATTAATTTCCTTTTTACTGATGAAAATTGCATCAGATTCGGCTGCTGGAACGTTTAGAATCAATTCTACTTTCTGATGGGAATGTTTTATAACTTCTTTAATGCTGTTTCTACTAACGATATATTTTCGGTTTATTTTAAAGAAATTGAAGGGATCTAAACTGTTTATAATTTCGGTTAAGGTGCTATTGTACAAATAGCTGTTTCCTGATTTTACATGAATAAAAAGATGCTTTCCTGTCGCAGTAAAGTAAGTGATTTCACTTTCGTTAATAGAAATCAACTTATAACCGTGATTTACTAGAAAATGGCGCTGGATTTTATTGGTTTCAGGATTTTCTATTGCCACTAAAGATTGAAGCGTAGAATCACTGTTAAAGCTATCTTTTATTTTTTTGAATTTTTGAAGTGCTTCCAATAATTCTTCTTCTTCAAATGGTTTTAAAAGATAATCGATTGTAAAGTGCTTGAAGACCGAAATCGCATAAGAATCGTAGGCCGTGATAAAAATGACTGGACAGGCGATAATGGTTCTTTCAAAAATATCAAGACTTTTTCCGTCACCCAAATGAATATCCATAAAGGCAAGGTCTACTTTGTTTTCGCTAAAGAAAGTAACAGCTTCTTTTACCGATTTTAAAACGCAGATTTCTGCAATCCGTAAAATATCTTGCTGTTCTAAAATAGATTTTAGATAGCTAGAAGCTAGGTATTCGTCTTCGACAATGGCAATTCTCATTAATTTATTAAATTTTCGCAAAACTAGAAAAACTCATTTTAATTTAAAACTCATTGCTTTTTGTAGACAACTGATTTTTCTGTAAGAATTAATTTTTTGATTTTCAATTTATTGTTTATAAATGTAAAAATAAACTTATTTAAAATTGATATTGGATTTTGTTTTTGTGATATTTTAACTATTTTTGAATTCTATTTGTTGGATTTTTAACATTCGAAAACGGCAAAATTGTAATCCTTTGTAACTTTTAATTTTATATACCACTATGAAAAAATTTATGCCTTTTTTAGTTTTAATGCTATTTTTATCAATTATTTCTTGTGATTCTTCAAACGATGATTTAGTTGATGCAAAAAATGTAGAAAAGCTAAACAAACAAAAACAGATTTTAAATAAATTGGAAGACCTAGGTATTGATCCAAAAGATGTGACATTTACTGATGATATTGTTGGTGAGAAGATTATTGTAAAATCGATCGAAGATTTGGAAAAGATTTTTCCTAAAAGTATTAATCAGGAAAATATTGAACTGGAAGAATTTACAAATAAATCATCGTCAAAAGTTGCTAATGATAATGTAGCTCAATATACACATTTTGCATCTACCATAACAGTACCTGGACAATCGATGTCAATTTATTACGAGTTTTTTTTCTATCGCTGGGCTTTAGATTATGACTCAAGGAATGCAATTAATGGGGTTAGTGCATTTACAATAGGAGGAAATGGGGTAGATTACTATATAGATAATTATGACTTTTACAGAAATTTATTAAATTATGTAATGACTATAAACGGTAATTTACGTTATCCTATATCTATAGATGGACAAAATGCAAGTATTACGCGTCCTGCTAAAATAGTCTGTAATTTTAATCCAAATTCAAATTTTAGTTATATACCTCATCAACATTTGTTGATTTTAGGCTCTAAATAAATACGATCAATATTAATATTAGTTTCTCAAAAGAAATTTAATAAAATAAGGATTACTTTTAAATTAAATTAACCAGTCAGGTTTTCTTGGCTGTTTTTTTTTTATGTGTTTCAAGTTTTTTGATTTTTTGTGTAGTGTTTCTTTAGACTAAACAAATAACAAGTTTGGTTGCTATTGTTTTTTTGTGAGTTATCTAATCTTTAGTTATATTACTGTTAGTTTAAAGTCATGTTGTAATCACACTTGGAACGCTGATATAGAATGTCTTTTACCGTTTTCTAATAATTTAATTTAATGTTACCTTCTATTCTGGGACGAGATTGATAAACTAAAAAGGCCCAGCTTAAAAAAAAACTGGACCTTTAAAAAAAAAACAATTTAGGTAAAATTATAGATTGGGATTGTTCAATCTCGCATTTGCAGGGTAAATGATTGTATAACGAGGATCGTTTTGTATCAAAGTATAATCGTCACCACCAATAGTGTGTACGATTTGTTTTTGAGATGTTCTTCTTAAATCGAACCAACGGTGTCCTTCAACAGCAAATTCGCGGTGTCTTTCTTCTAAAATGAAGTTTGTAAGATCTGCTGCATTCATAGCGTTAATTGCAATTTCAAGATCTACATACCCTGTTGGAGTATATCTGTTTTTAACGAAAGCTAAAACAGTAGATTTTGCATCAGCAATATTATTTAACTGAACTTGTGTTTCTGCTTTTGTTAAATACAATTCAGAAGTTCTAAATGAAGATTTTTGAGCATCTTCTCCACCTTTTTTAAATCTGAAACGAGTTCCGCTTGCTGAAAAATAAGTTGAAAAACGTAAATCTGTTTGTTGGTTATAAGCAGAAGTTAAGTCTGTAGAAGCATAAGAAAGACCTTTTAATAAGTTAATTAATCCGTCTTCAAGAGCCAAAATAGATTCTGCGCCATCATATTTAGTTGCTAAAACTGGAGTAGCATTTAAATCAATCAAATTGTTTTTTATTGTTAAAGCTTTGTTTGCAGCTTCTAAAGATTTCTGCCATTGTTTTTGATATAAGTAAACACGGCTTTCCAAACTGTACAATGCAACTTTAGAAAAACGATAGTTTATCCCTTTTGTCTGAGTATTTACATTAAGTAATTTCTCTGCTTCATTTGTATCTGAGATGATTTGATTATAAATCGTTTCTACAGATTGAGGAATAAATGCTTGTTCTAAATCAATTTCCAAAGCCAACGGGACTGCTTTGTCTGTACCAGCTGTTGCAGCGTTGTAAGGTTTTCCAAAAAGATTAACCAAATCAAAATAAGCCATTGCTCTTAAAGCATAAGCTTCTCCAATTAATTGATTTCTTTCTTCAGAAACAGCTACTTTTTTCGATGCTTCATTGATTACTACATTTGTATAGAAAATTACAGAATATAGATCCTGATAGTGAAAAGATGTTGTAATTTTATCTGGATTGGCATCTTTCCAGATGTAAATATCTTTGTAATTTATTAAGTTGTCATTGAATTCATCTAAGATCAATTCATCAGTGCGAACTGCTGTTAAAGATTTGTGTTCTGGATAAGTAGCATATCCAGTTGTTAAAACTGCACGAAATTGATCTAGTGTTTCTGGAATAACTTTACCGACAGGCGTAATATCCAGATAATCGTCGCAGCTACTTACTGCAATTGCCGCAGCAAAAAGTACTATATATTTTGAGATTTTTTTCATCTTTAATTGTATTAGAAAGTTACATTACATCCAACAGTGAATGATTTAGGAACTGGCTGTGCATAAATGTTTCCGTAAGTTTCAGGATCAAAATATCCTTTATAATCAGAACTGATTACAAATAAATTTCTTGCCTCAACATTAAGTCTAATGCTTTGAATGTTGATGTGATCTGTAAATGCTTTAGGGAATGTATAACCTAAACGCATACTGCTCAATCTCATATAACTCATTTCGCTAACCCAAGTATCTAAATAATTGTTAGTTTCAATCTGATTTTGACCAGAATACCATAAATAGTTCATGTAAGAATCCCCAGTCCACGTATCTTTACCATTAATTCCAGGTAAATTTGAAGAAGTATTGGTTGGTGACCAAGCATTTTGAATATCTCCACTATAGTTTTGCCCTCTGTCAACAATCGTTCCGTTGTAAGGAGGAGTTTTAGTTACTGTTTGTTTGATATTAAACGAAGCTGCTACAGTAAAATCAAAATTACTTACTTTAAATGTGTTTGTAATACCGCCAGTAAATTTCGGATCTCTGTCTCCTAAATAAGTAAACAAATCTCTAAATTCTGCTGCAGATAAGTTCGACTGTACAATTTCCCCAGGGAAGAAATCTGCATATGGATCATATAAACCAAAGAATGTTTGAGAGTTTACAGTTTCTCCTTTTTTGTTTACAAATAAAGGATATCCGTTTGCATCCATTCCGTTTGTTTTAAATCCAAAAACAGCATTTACAGGAAGACCTTCTCTGTTAGGGAAGAACTCAGAATCACGAACTTCTATACGATCAACATTACTTTTGTTATGAGAAAAGTTAATGCTTGTATTCCATTTGAAATTTGGACGATCAATGTTTCTTGTAGACAAAGTAATTTCGTAACCTTTGTTGGTTACTTGTGCCCAGTTCATATTGCTATATTCATAACCATTTTCAAGTGGCACTGCTCGTAAACCAATTAAGTCAGTACTTTTTCTTCCGTATAAGTCTGTAATGATACTGATTCGGTTGTTGAATAAACCAAGGTCCATACCCACGTTAGTATTTGTAGTTTTTTCCCAACGTAATTTATCGTTTGGAGGACTTGTAACTACAATTGTAGGTTCTGTCTGTCCTGGTAAAATAGTAGTCGTTTTGTTTTCACCTACTACATAAGGTGACGTGTTTTTGTCAATGTTACCTTGTAGACCGTAAGAAGCACGGAGTCTTAAGTTTGAAAGAGTTAAATTTTCTTTTAAGAAATCTTCTTCAGAAACTGTCCAAGATGCAGACGTTGACCAAAGTGGCAAATATTTATACTTAGGATCTACACCAAATAAATCAGATCCATCGTATCTAACACTTCCAAAAATGTTATACTTTTTATCGTAAGTATAAGCCGCTGTTGCATAGAATGAAGCAAAAGCATTTTCATTTTGGCTTTTGTTATAAGTACTCCATTCTTTATTTTTAGCAGTATCTGTATTTGGGAAAATGATTTGCTGAGAAGTTAAGTTTTTCTCATCAAAACCAAAAGCTCTTGAGAAAATAGATGTTGTGTAATTTCTTCTGATTTCATTACCAACCATTGCTTCAATTTCGTGCTTTTCTCCAAGAGTTTTAGTATAATTCACCATTGTTTTCAAGTTGTACTGAAAAAAGTCTGTATTGGTATTTTGATTAATACCACCTTCAGGCATATAATAGATGAAATTTCCATTTGTGAAGAAACGAGATTTCTCTCTTTGTTTTCTTGTATAGTAAGTTTCTTTACCAGCGAATTTTTCACTTAAAGTATTATCTAATTGTAAACCTAATTGGCTTGTTACTTTTAGATCTTTTGTGATTTTGTACTCAGCATCCAATAAAGCTTTAATTGCTCTAGTTTTTAAATCGTAAGAAGTATTGTTTCTTTCTTCGATGATGTTGAATGGAACATAACGATCAGAATAACCAGCAATGTCTGGGTCATATTTATAACTTCCGTCTTCGTTGTATGGAGTCAAATATGGATTTACGTTTCGTGAATAGTTCGCAGGGTTTGTGAAACCATCTGTATCTGTAATGTAAGAAGAAGTTTTGTTTTCAGAACCAAAAATTCCAATACCAACTTTAAATTTGTCTGAAATTTGGTAATTGTTTTTTAAAGTTAAATTGTAACGTTTGAAACCCGTTCCAATTGTTGCTCCTTTTTCGTCATAGTACCCTAAAGAGAAATAGTAATCAGATTTCTCACCACCACCAGATAAACTTAAACCGTGTTGCGTGTTGATTGCAGTTTGATATAATAAGTTACCCCAGTTTGTATTGATATTTCTTAATTTATTAATAGATTGCTGTGTTTCAGGGCTCAAAGCAGAAAATCCTCCCGCTCTATAAGCTGCTAACTCATTTGATCCATTTAAAATACGCGCAATATCTCCACCAGTATCTCTGTAAGTTAAATCAGGACGGCTCGCCATGTTAAGTTCGAAATCAACTTTCTCGTTTGAGTTCATCAAGTTTAATTTGTCAAAATCTGGCCTTTGAGTGATAAAAGTATTGGTGTTGAAGTTAATCACCATTTTACCCGCTTTACCTTTTTTAGTAGTTACAACGATAACACCGTTTGCTGCACGAGCACCGTAAATAGCAGTTGCTGCTGCATCTTTTAAGATTGTAATGTCTTTAATATCATCTGGATTCAAACCAGCGATAGAGTAGTTGTTTAAAACGTCAATGTTGTCTTTGTCGTAGTTTTTAGGAACATCATTTCCTTCTAATGGTAAACCATCTAATACCCAAAGAGGATCTTGAGAACCAGATAGAGAAGCTGTACCTCTAATTCTAATTTTAGCTGGCGCGCCAGGTGCTCCAGATGGAGTAGAAACAGCAACCCCTGCAATTTGTCCTACCAATAATTGGTCAATACTAGAAACCCCAGTCTGCTGAATAGCCGACATATCTATTTTAGAAACGGCAGCAGTAAGTTTTCTTTTCTCAATTTTTTGGTAACCTGTTACCACAACCTCTTGAAGTTTTGCGGTTTCAGATGTTAAGTTAACAGTGTAATTTTTTTGAGCAGATAATTCCAAAGTATACGATTTGTACCCCATGAAAGTAACTCTTAGCGAAGTAACATTTTTTCCGATTTTCAAAGTGAATTTACCATCAAAATCTGAAGTAGTTCCGATTGCTTCACTGTGAATAATACCTGCCATAGCAGTTTTGTTCGAAATAGAATTATTCTCAACGAAGACTGATGCACCAGGAATTGGTGAAGAATCTGTCGCATCTTGAACGATTCCCGTAATAGTTCGGGATTCCTGCGAATATCCTGCGATGGCCAGGAACAGCAGTAAGGCATGTAAAATTTTTGTCATGTTTTTGGAATGTGTATTAAAAGGTTGTATTATTTAGGGCTTTTTCGATTCGTTGGATCAAATCGCGGTAATGGTTTTGGGTAGATTGGTCTCCTGTACTTTTTTTAGTTTTTAATAATTGAAGGATTTTATTTAGTTCTCCTTTTTTATCAGAAGTCACTTCTGTAACTCTTTTTAAAGAAGATTGATTAATATTTCTTGCCATATGAGCATAGTCTAAATAATTGCATAAATGAGGCATGTTTAAAGTCTGCTGAATGTCTAATGCTTTTTTTGCATCTGTTTTTTCAAATAATTTATTAGTCGAAACCACCAAAACATCTACATAATTCTTTTGCGTCATACGCTCTAGAATCGACAGTGATTTATTGGCAATAGTTCCTGCAAAAACACTTTGATGCATTTTTTTAAACAAGTCATTTACGGTAAAAACAGGATCTTTAGTTTTGTTGCGCTGATATAATTCATTTTCAGTCATTCGAAGCAAACGATCATCGCTAAATAAATCATACATGATACTATATTGCAATTCTCTCGAAAGTGTATACGGAGTATATTCGTATGGGCCAAGCGGAGAATCTTTCAACGGATTTGTTTTGTCCAGAATGTCATTAAAGAATAACCATTGCGGAATGGTAATCACATTTTTAGCTAAATAATCTGTTGCTCTTTTCTGCATTGTTGCAGGTACAGGTATGTAACTTTGTTTGTTATCTCCATGAACGGTTGTGTTCAAATAAACACCTCCAATATTGTTCATTACATGTCGGTTGTACATTTGCCATTGACCAATAGTTCCGATGTATAATTTTCCAGTTTCATAATACGACTGATCTTTTTCATAAGTCCAACTTAAAATATTATCTACAACACGTTTTAAGTTTTTTAGACCGTATTCGCTTGCTTTAACAGCATCATTTCCTAAATCTTCAGATTGAGAACGCGGATCTATTATATTTTCCTGCTGTTCTCCATAAAAGTAAATGGGGTCATCTTGATGTTTTGCAATTATGGCGTTTAGTTTTGTTGTTTCGTTGTCGTTAGGTGAGTACCATCTGTAACCCCATTCAATAGCATATTTATCATATTCTCCAATTTTCGGAGTAATAACCGTTACGTTGTCTTCTGGCTGTGCTACATAATTGTAACGAGCATAATCCATAATTGATGGTGCAGTTCCGCCCATTTTTGCTGTGAAATCTTTAGAACGCAATGATTCTACATCATAAGCAAAAGAAGAACCCATATTATGTTTTAAACCAAAAGTATGACCCACTTCGTGAGACGAAACAAAACGAATTGCCTCTCCCATATGTTCGTCACTAAATTTATTTCCTCTAGCTTTAGGATCAATTGGCCCCGTCTGAATACGCATCCAGCTTTGAAGAGAAGTCATTACATTATGCCACCAGATAATATCGGCTTCGATAATTTCACCGCTTCTTGGGTCAACCACAGATGGTCCCATTGCATTTGATTTTGGAGATGCAGCATACGTAATTACAGAATAGCGAACGTCATCAATGTCAAAATCTAAATCTTTTTCAGTAGGTTCTTTTGCAATAACAGCATTTTTAAATCCTGCTTTTTCAAAAGCTGCCTGCCAATCGCATACCCCATCAATAATGTACTTTCTCCATTGTTTTGGAGTAGAAGGATCAATGTAATAAACGATTGGTTTTTTCGGCTCTACTAATTCACCTTTTAAATATCGTTCTTCATCTTCTTTCTTTGGTTCCAAACGCCAGCGGGTAATCAATTCTTTTTCTAGCATTGCCTGCTGGGCATCGGCAAAATACCAATGCTTTTCAGTAAAAAAGCCAATTCGGTTATCAGAAAAACGAGGTTTCATTGGAGTTTTATCCAATAAAATAATATTGCTTGTTACGCCAAGGGTTACTGACAATGCAGGACCGCCTTCGCTTATAGAGGTTGTCAGTTGAGATTTGACAACAATGTTTTTTGGAAAAGATTTTAAACTTTCAATATACGAAAGGTCAGATTTAACAGAACCTCCAAACCCAATGCTGCTCAAAACATCATTGAAGCTTTTCTGTTTTCCGTCAAAAATCTTGTTTACTTTAATTATAACTGCTGACGAATCGTTATTTTTTGTTTCGATATCAAAAACTTCAATAATAGATTCGGCAAAATTATTTTGAACCGATTGAGTAATTGCATCTTCTTTTGGTGAAGAAACCTTCGGTACATAAGATTTTACCCAGACTTTCTTTGCGATTGTATCTTTATAAAAGCTAATAATCTTATTTTCATAATTCATTCCTTTGTTTAAACCAGCTTCGTTGACTTGAAAAGGAACTTGAGATAATTTGTTTACAACCAGAAACTCTCTCTTAAATAAACTGTCTTGAATTTCAAAATAAACGTCAGTCTTAACCTGAATGATATTGAAAAGTCCTTTTTTTACGGAACCTTTTTTTACTAGGTCGTCATATTTTTTACCTTTTTTAGAATCGGTAGTATCTTTTTTAATTTCTGTTGCTTCTTCTTTTCTGTCTTTCTTTTTCTTTTGAGATTGAACAGTAAGTGGCGATAATAATAATAGAAATATGCAAAATGTTATCAAATTATGCAGGAATGCCTTTTCCTTCATCAGATGTTAAGTTTAGGTTAATTTTGAGGCCGAAACTATTTTATTTTAGTTCAGGAAAAAAACAAAAAGGAGTGAGTGGCTTTTTTTTAGGAGTGAATGGATATTAATGGAAGAAAACAAACAAAATAGCCGTCTTTTTCTGATGTTTTAAAATCGGTTTTTGCGTAATAATGGTAAATGCTATTCAGATAGTTTAACCCGAATTTTGTACTTGGTTCAGCACTCAATTTCTTTTGAAGATTGTTGCTGATTATTACCTGGTCTTCTTGAATCAGGATTTTAGTGGTAAGTGGACTTTCCTGAGTGGCTGTATTATGCTTAATAGCATTTTCGACCACAATCTGAAAAGCAAGATAGGGGATATGTTTGCTTAAAGCGGCTTCGTTTTCAATTTCGATAGAAAAGAATAATTCTTCCTTAAAACGAGTCTGCTGTAAAAAGATATATTTTTCGATAAATAATAATTCGTCCTTCAAAAGAACAATGTTCTTTTCTGGCGGATCAATTAAATAGCGATAAATACGAGATAGGTTTAAAGTAAATTTCTGCGCAACTTTAATATCGCTTCCAATTAACATATAAAGCGAATTGAGCGAATTAAACAAAAAATGCGGATTAATCTGCTCTTTTAATTGCTGTAGCTGAATGAGAGCTTTTTCTTTGATTATTTTTTCATTTTCAACCAATAGCTTGTTTTTCTCCTTTATGACAATTCCTTTTTCTCTGTAAGCTCGTCTGTTGGCATAGGAGAAAAGATAAAAAATCAAAAGAAGCATTACAGTAGTAATTGAATAAATTAAAGTTGTATACTTTTTGATCAAAGTTACATTTTCATCTACATAAATTTTCGGAATGCTTACGCAGGCAAACCAATTTGAGTTTTTAATATTCATCTTTGTTGTAAAACGAACAACATCCATTTTTAAAAACTCAGACATGGTTGTCCTTTTTGAAAAATCTTCTTTTTTGCTGTAAATGGTATCAGACGGGCTAAAAGAAGAAATTTTAAAAATATTCTTTCCAAGAAAAGCAATTTCTGGATGGTAAACACAGGTTCCTTTTTTATCAAAAATAAAAGCATAGTTGGAAGCCGTTTTATCTATTTTAGAAATATAACTATGAAGCAATCTTAGATTAATATCATAACCGTATTTTATGGTGGTATTGTTTTTTGATACTAACTTGAAATAAATGCGCCAAATCCATTCTTTTCCTTGTGGAAGAACTAAACTGAGATCTTTTGCATTTTTATTTTGGAGAACAAATTCTTTTACATCATTTTTGATTTCGTCTGAAATAAAATTGTTTCCATAATGAATAGCATTGTCATTAATTTGAAACCAGTTGTTTACAACCAGTTTATTATTTGCTTGAAGCGAAGACAAAAGCTGTAAATTATTGTCAAGATTTGCCGAACTGCTTATTTTTAAAACGTGTTCAATTCTTTTTTCCTGCTCCCAAAACTTTGAAAATTCCTCAGACAAGAATTCCTGCTTTTTAAAGAAATTACGTGTTGCCAGATCATCATTCGATTTTTCGGTCAGATCCGTAATCAGATTACTCAGTATATAAACCGATGCAACAGTAACCAGAATGGAGACAATAACGTATATTAAAAAAGCACGTCTAGAAGTAATATTTTTTAATCTAAATTTCAAAGAATACCATTATGACTTAGTTCGCCACAGCAAACTGCGAGTCATATAAATTTTTATAGTAACCATCAGTTTTAAGTAATAATTCCTGATGCGTTCCTTGTTCAACAATCAATCCCTTGTCCATCACCACAATTTTATCTGCATTTACAATTGTTGCTAATCTATGTGCAATAATAATAGAAGTTCTTCCTTTTGTAATTGTTTCCGTTGCACGCTGAATCATTTCTTCTGAATACGTATCGATAGAAGAAGTGGCTTCATCCAAAATCAAAATACTCGGATTACTCACATACGAACGTAAAAAAGCAATAAGCTGGCGCTGACCAGAAGAAAGCATGACACCTCGCTCTTTTACATCAAAATCATAATTATCTGGAAGATTCATAATAAAATCATGAACACCAATTTTCTTTGCCGCATCAATTACCTTATCTCTAGTAATTGTTGGATTATGCAAAGTAATATTATTATAAATCGTATCGGCAAACAAAAATACATCCTGCAAAACCACAGCAATTTGTTTTCTTAAAGAAGCCAAAGTATAGTTTTCGATATTTTCTCCGTCAATGCAGATTGTACCGCTGTTGATTTCGTAAAAGCGATTCAATAAATTAATGATAGTCGATTTTCCGGCACCCGTTGAACCTACAATAGCTACAGTCTGTCCAGATGAAACCGACAAATCAATTCCTTTTATAACTTCTTCTTCGGGAATATAGCTAAAACGAACATCCTTAAATTCGATGCTTCCGTTAAAAACAGGCGCTTCGATCGTTCCTGTATCTTGAATATGATCTTGCGTATCGATAATATCAAAAACACGATTGGCTGCAATCATTCCCAATTGCATCTCATTAAATTTATCCGCAATTTGTCTTAACGGATTAAATAGCATTCCGATAAACATTGTGTAAGAGAATAAATCTCCAAAAGTTGTAAAATGATCTCCGTTCAAAATTCTAAAACCGCCATAAACCACAACCAAACCTAAAGTAATAGACGAAATAATATCGGCGATAGGGAAGAAGATGGAGTTGTATAAAATAGTCTTAATCCAAGCAACTCTATGTTTGTTATTGATTTCTTTAAAATTTTCGGCTTCGATTTTTTCGCGGTTAAAAAGCTGCACGATTTTCATTCCCGTTACGCGTTCCTGTACAAACGAGTTCATGTTGGCAATCTGAGTTCGCACTTCTTCAAAAGCCACTTGCATTTTGCGTTGAAAAATTCTCGTTACATAAACCAAAATTGGCATCGCAATTACGACAATCCAAGTCAGTTTCCAGTTCATGTAAAACATAAAAATCAAAACTACAACCATTTTCATCAAGTCGCTTATAATCATAAACAAGCCTTGACTGAAAATACGAGCAATCGATTCAATATCCGAAACAGCACGGGTCACCAATTGTCCAACCGGAACCAGATCAAAATACTTCATCCTAAAACTCAGAATATGCTGAAAAAGTTTGGTTCGAATATCTTTTACAATGTCTTGACCGAGCCAGTTTGCCCAATACACAAAATAAAACTGAGAAAAAACCTCCATAAGCAAAACCACTCCCATCAAAATGATGTATAGCAGCAATCCCATTTTATCATGGGTTTTGATGTAACCGTCGACTGTTTCTTTAAGTAAATAAGGACGAAGCGCGGCAAAAATAGACAGCGAAATGGCAAAAATAATTACGCCGTAATAACGCCATTTATAAGGGCGGGTATATTTTAAAATTCGTTTGAATAATCCTGTGTCGAATGCTTTTGCTTTCATTTATTTTAGGAGCTGTTTCCTGCTTTCCGTTATAAGTTTTTCTCAAAAATATGTTTTTGTTTAATTTTTATAAAGCTTCCGTTGGTCGCTCCATAAAAATTACAAAAACTATATTTTTTTCAAAAAAGCTTTTCACTGCAATCAGGGCTATTAAATGTAATCGTAATAAATATTGGTTAAATATAAACCATGTGCTGGGACAGAAAACCCTGCTTTTTCTCTGTTTTTGCTGGCAATAATGTTTTCAAAATCTGCCAGTGTGATTTTGTGTAATCCTATATTAATCAAAGTTCCCACAATGGAGCGAACCATATTTCTTAAAAACCGATTTGCCGAAATGGTAAAAATAAGTTTTCCGTTTTCTTGTTTCCAGAACGCCTCAAAAATCGTGCAATCAAATGTGTTGACATCAGTATTAACTTTTGAAAAACACTGAAAATCGGTATGCTTCAATAATAATTGTGCCGCATCATTCATTAAACCTACATCAAGTTTCTGCGTCACATACCAGCTCAATTCCTGTAAAAACGGATTCTTAACCGTATTGATATGATATTCATACGTTCGTTTAGTTGCGTCAAATCGGCAATGTGCATCATCGTGGACTGGTAAAATATCAAAAATCGCAATGTCTTTTGGTAAATACGAATTCAGTTTATAAACCAAAACCGGAATGTTTAAAGTCTTTTCTGTGTCAAAATGCCCAAACATTTCACTCGCATGCACACCAGTATCTGTTCTTCCAGCACCCATAATGCTGATAGTTTCATTTAATAAAACTGAAAAAGCCTTATTTAAAGTTTCCTGAACTGAAGAAGCATTTGGCTGAATCTGCCACCCATGATAATGTGTTCCGTTGTAAGCGAATTGAATAAAATATCTCACTGTTGAGGTTCAAAGGTTCAAAGGCACAAAGGTATGAAAAAAAGCTTCTAAGATGCTAAGGTGCTAAGGTGCTAAGTTTTTTCTTTTTTTTAGTGACAAAGTTGCAAAGGTTCAGCGCTACAAAGGTTTTTTTTGTAATTTCTATCTGTAGAGACTGCAATGCGTCTTTCGTCCTGTTTTAAAATTTAGTTATTGAGTAATCTGACGTTAGACATACCACAGTACGTCTCTCCAGAAAAAAACTTAGTATCTTAGCATCTCAGAATCTTAGCCTCTTAAAAAATGACCAAAATCCTCTTACTTTCCGATACTCACAGTCACATCGATGATACAATTTTAAAATATGTTGCTCAAGCCGATGAAGTCTGGCATGCTGGAGATATTGGAGATCTGAGTGTTACGGATACTATAAAAAAGTTAAAACCTCTAAGAGCAGTTTATGGAAATATTGACGATGCAAAAGCGAGATTAGAATTTCCGTTAAATAACCGTTTTTCATGTGAAAATGTATCGGTTTGGATTACGCACATTGGAGGTTATCCCGGAAAGTACAATCAGAATGTTAGGGAAGAACTAGCGCTGAATCCTCCAAAATTATTTATCTGTGGGCATTCGCATATTCTGAAAGTCATGTTTGATAAAAAGCACAATTTATTGCATATGAATCCGGGTGCGGCTGGAAAAAGCGGTTTTCATAAAGTGAGAACCATGCTTCGATTTGTAATTGACGATGATAAAATAAAAGATTTGGAGATTATTGAGATAGGAGCCAAATAATTAATGCGGCAGCGGAATCTGAATTTTTATTTTAGTTCCCTGATTTTCTTTCGAAACAATTGATAATGAGCCTTTATATTTTTTAATTCTAGCTCTAATTCTATTTAAGCCAAAACCTTCAGCATCTTTTAGTTTTTGAGTTTTAAAGCCAATTCCGTCATCATAGATACGTAAAACTAATTGATTTTCTTTTTCCGTAAGAGAAAGTTTTGCTTTTTTGGCATTACTATGTTTTGTGATGTTGCTGAATAATTCGCTGACAATAAAATAAATTTTCATTTCAAATTTCTCAGCATATCTTCTGCTGGTTGGAATAAAACTCGAAAATTCAAATTCAATAGCCGAATTGGAGTTTTTTTCGCATAAATCTTCTAAAGAATATATCAGTCCAAAACGCACCAAAAGTGATGGAACAAGATCATGAGACATATCTCTTAAAAGTTCATGAGCTTCAGATAAAATAGCTTTTGCCTTTTGTATTTCATTAGATTTTATATCGTTCTGAGCTGTGAAAGTATTTAAATGCAACCCAGCTGAGGATAATAACGAATTGATATTGTCGTGCAGAAAAGAAGCAATTTTCTTGTGTTCTGCTTCTTGAGAATCAATGCCAGAATTGATGATATCTAGAAGAATTTTCTGTTTGGTGTCTTTTCGTTTTATTTTTTGCTTAAGCTTATTGTTTTGGTATAGGAAATAAAACAAAAGAAAAATGATAACGGTAAGTATAATAGATAAGCTGACGATTTTTTTATTTCGCAGCTGTTCCGATTTGCTAATAGGCTTAATTGTTGTTTTATTATCAACTTGAGTTTGAAGAGTCTTTGCATTTGCAATATCTTTTGGCTGTGCAAGACTAGTTGCTTTAACAGCAAAAAATAATAGCAAAGAGATAAAAAAACGAAAAACAGACATAAAAGCAATTGTTAAGGGTTGATCAGATTGTTTTTAAGGGCATATTTCACTAAGCCGATTGTACTTTTAATGTTCAGCTTTTTCATGATGTTTTTGCGATGCGTTTCGACAGTATGTGAACTAATAAAAAGCTTTTCACTGATTTCTTTTCCGCTATATTCCAAAGCAATCAGAATAATGATTTCAATTTCACGTGGACTTAAAATCGGATTTTCTATAATCACATTATGATTCAGTTTTGGACTGTCCATAAAGGAGTTGAAGATTTTTTCTCTGACCGCGTCGCTAAAATATTCCTGACCTTGATAAACGGCTTCAACCGCTTCAATAATATTTTCTCCAGCGCAATTTTTTGTCAGATAGCCTTTTGCGCCTAGTTTCATTACTTCTTTAATGATTTTTAAATCATCATAGCTAGATAAAATAATGACTTTACAAGGCAGTTGTTTTTCTTTAAATTCTTTAAGGGTTTCAATGCCATCTTTTTTCGGCATGCTGATGTCTAAAATTAAAACATCGGCGAGGTCTTTCACAACATCATCATAGACAGTTGTGCCGTCTAGTGAAGTTCCTGCCACTTCAAAGTTTGAAACGGTTTGAAGTAAGTTGGACAATCCATCAATTAAGACCTGATGATCGTCTGCAAGATGAATCCTTATTTTTGGTGTCATGATAAATTTGAATTTGAAAAATGCAAATTTATCACGTAAAAGCAGTATTATAGTGCCCTTTAGGTTTGATTTATAACATTATAGGGTAAAAAAAAACCCGAATAAAAATTCGGGTTTTTCTTCGCACAAAATAAACTAAGTTTATAGGTTTACCTCAAACGATCAACAGATTTTACAAGATCTTCGTCCTTTTTGATGGCCTTATTAGCTAAAACTAATAACACGATAGCAACAATCGGCATGAACATCCCAATACCTTTCTCAGAGACCTCAGTCCCTCCAGATAAATTTAGTGATCGATATACAAATAATCCTAATAAAATTAAATTTAATATTATATTAAGTCTGTTTAATACAAACTGATTTTGTCTCTTTTTAAATGAAATGATACTGATAATACTAAGCATAGTCGTCAAACCTAATAAAACAGTATAAAGCTGATCCTGCATAAAAAAGAATGGTTTTCCTGCACTAGTTGTCCAAAGCGGAACAAAAAGCATTAAAATGCCAGTTGCAGCAAAAGCTAAAAATAAATATACAGTTTGAATTCTTTGTATCATGGTCTAAAAATGTTTTACAAAAATATATTTTCTTTTTTTAAAATACTATTGTATGATAAAATTTTATTCGTATTATTGCATCATAATACCGTAAGCACTTCATACTGCGGTCAATTCAAATTAATTATCTACCTATTCTTTTTACAGTATTCCTTAAAATAATTAAATTCATAGAACATTCATGTTTGATATTTCTGCATTAAAAGAAATGAAGCTTTCTGAGCTTCAAGAAATAGCTAAGTTAGCTAAAACAATAAAGATTACTGGTGTCAAAAAAGAGACTTTAATTAGTCAGATTTTAGCACACCAAGAAGCATCTCTTGCGCCGACAGAAACTCCAAAAACTGAAGCAGCAGAAACTAAAGAAGAGAAACCAAAACGCGCTAGAATTGCACCAGCCAAAGCAAAAGCAGCAAATACCAAAAATGCACCTGTTTTAGAATTTGATAAAGTAGAGGAAACTGTTCAAAATAAAGAAACTGCAGAAAAAGTAGAGCCAATTGCAGAAAAGACGATAGAAGCAGTACAGGAAAATAAGCCTGCGGCAGGAAAAAAAGAACCTAAAGCAGTAAAATTCAATAAACAGGCATACGAGAAAAAAGTAGCACTTAAAAAAGAGAAAGAGGTAGTAAAAGAAGTAGCATCTGAAGAAGTTACAGATTTAACTCCATCAGAACCAATTTCTGAGCCAACAGCTGAAACAGCTGAAAAAACTACACAAACCCCTGCAAAAAAGGTTAATCCGAATCAGAATAAAAATCAGAACCAGAACCAGAATCAAAACCCGAATCAGAACCAAAATCAAAACGGGAATGGCAATGGAAACGGAAACCACAATAACCAAAATCCTAATCATAAGAATAAAAAGAATAACAATAATTTCAGAGATTCTGATTTTGAATTTGACGGAATTATTGAAAGTGAAGGCGTTCTAGAAATGATGCCAGACGGTTATGGATTTTTACGTTCATCAGATTATAATTATTTAGCTTCTCCAGACGATATTTATTTGTCAACTTCACAAATCAGATTATTTGGTTTAAAAACTGGAGATACAGTAAAAGGAGTGGTTCGCCCTCCAAAAGAAGGTGAGAAATTTTTTCCTTTGGTTCGTGTATTAAAAATCAATGGTCACGACCCGCAAGTAGTTCGCGATAGAGTTTCTTTTGAACACTTGACACCGGTTTTCCCTTCAGAAAAATTCAAACTTGCCGAAAAAGGCAGTTCTATTTCAACAAGAATTATAGACTTGTTTTCACCAATAGGTAAAGGTCAGCGTGGTATGATCGTTGCGCAGCCTAAAACGGGTAAAACAATGCTTCTTAAGGATATTGCAAATGCAATTGCAGCCAACCATCCAGAGGTTTATTTAATTGTTCTTCTTATCGATGAGCGTCCAGAGGAGGTTACCGATATGCAAAGAAGTGTGCGTGGTGAAGTTATTGCTTCAACTTTTGATAGAGAGCCACAAGAGCACGTAAAAATCGCTAACATTGTATTGGAAAAAGCAAAACGTTTAGTAGAATGTGGTCATGATGTTGTGATTTTGTTAGACTCTATTACGCGTTTAGCAAGAGCTTACAACACCGTTCAGCCAGCATCTGGAAAAGTATTAAGTGGAGGTGTTGACGCCAATGCATTACAAAAGCCAAAACGTTTCTTTGGAGCGGCCAGAAATGTAGAAAACGGCGGATCTTTAAGTATCATCGCAACTGCATTAACAGAAACTGGATCTAAAATGGACGAAGTTATCTTCGAAGAGTTTAAAGGAACAGGTAATATGGAGCTTCAGTTAGACCGTAAGATAGCCAATAAACGTATTTTCCCTGCAATCGATCTTACTTCTTCAAGTACACGTCGCGACGACTTATTATTAGACGAGAAAACATTACAAAGAATGTGGATTATGCGTAAATATCTGTCAGATATGAACCCAGTAGAATCTATGGATTTTGTAAATGATCGTTTCAAGAAAACGAAGAATAATGAGGAGTTTTTGATTTCGATGAATGACTAGTCTAAAGACGCTAAGATGCTAAGGTTCTAAGAATCTAAGTTTTCTAAACTTTATAAATAAAAAAGGATGAGTTTTACTCATCCTTTTTTATTGGTACAATTAGAACCTTTGTCACTTTGTTACTTTGAACCTTTGTCACTATTTCTTATCAACTACCGGCCTATTCTCTCTATTTGCCAATTCCCATGCTACAACAAAAGCCAGTTTAGTTCTTTTAGTCAAAGCATCGTATTCAATTTTTTGAGGCTCATCACCTTTTCCGTGATAATCTTCGTGAACTCCATTGAAGAAGAAAACAGATGGAATGCCGTGTTTAGCAAAATTATAGTGGTCAGAACGCTCGTAGAAATGGTTTGGATCTTTCGGATCATTAAATTTAAAATCCAAGTCCATTTTGATGTATTTTTCGTTTTGAGCCACAACTGCATTATGTAAATCAGATGATAATCTATCAGCACCGATTACATAAACATAATTGTTTGTATTTGAATGTTCAACATCACGACGACCGATCATGTCGATATTAATGTCAGCGATTGTATTTGCAATTGGGAATAACGGATTTTCAGAATAGTAACGAGATCCATGCAAACCGTGCTCTTCGCCAGTAACGTGAAGAAACAAAATTGAACGTTTGGGTCCGTGGCCTTGTTTTTTCGCTTTCGCAAAAGCTTTCGCCATTTCCATAACAGCTACAGTTCCAGAACCATCATCATCAGCTCCGTTGTACACTTCACCGTTTTTAATGCCCACGTGATCGTAATGTGCAGAAATTACCAAAACTTCATCTGGTTTTTCTGTTCCTTCAATATAAGCCCAGATATTTTCAGAATCAGGAAGGTTCTGATTACGTCTTGCATTCATAAATGCTGCAGGAACAGGCTGATAGTAATCTGAAGCCCCTTTTGGAAAAGAGATTCCACTTTTTTTGTATTGCTCAATCATGTAAAGACCTGCTTTTTTCTGTCCCTTAGAACCAGTTTCGCGACCTTCCATTTCATCAGAAGCAATAGTGTAAAGCATTGTTTTAAGATCTTTTTCGCTGATAGCCTTAATATATTTTGAAGGATCCGAATTGTCTTTAGATGCTGTTGACTGCGTTGTTTTACAAGAGTACGCAGTAACAATTAAAAATAAAATGAGTAATTTTTTCATTCTAAATAGTTAGTGTAAATTAATAAATGTGTAAAGAACGTAAAAGGTCAGTAAAAATAGGATAAAAAGCGAGTTTATTATAAACAGCATTACGCTTTTAACAAATGACACTATTCTAGATTCACCATAAAAACGATGATGTGCAGGATAAAAATAATAGAACATCCAGATTGTGCCAATAAATGTTGTAATTGAGGATATAAAAGTCAAAGGATTATTTTCTCCTAACAGACCAATCAATCGATCAATAATAAACATAATAAGAAAAATCAATAAAAGAAAAGAAAAATAATGGAGTGTGAAAATTCCATGATCAAAATAATACCACCTTTTTTTGTTGTGAAAAAGCCACAGAAAAAAAGCGAAAAATGGCATAATGATAAATAAGATTTTTGGCAGATTATGAAAAAAGGATTCTACAAACTTTTCAATAATTTCTCTTTTGGTATTGTTTTCAGTAACATGGACTGCTTTTTCATAAAGCCAATAACTGGTAGCATTCAACTTACTGCTTTCTTTTCCATATTTCTGAATAGAGTCAATCTCTTTCATTGATTTTAAATGGAAATACTTGTCTTCGTCTTTTTTTGAAAGTCCTTGTGTGTTTTTAGCCAGTTCTTTGCTAAGAGCTTTTTCACTTTTATCAATATCGCCTTTTACTTTGCTCGGAAACATTGCAATCAATAAAAATGTAATAAAACTGATGAAAATATAGAGTCTGACAGGAGCCAAGTAAGATAGGCGTTTTCCCGAAAGGTATTCTTTGGTTAATGTTGAAGGTTTAAAAAGCAAGTTGCGAATGGTTTTCCAAAAAGCATTTTCATAATGCGTCAAATCTTCAAAGAAATGAATAAACAAATGATGAAAAGTTTTTCGGCTATCGCTATTTTCCTGTCCGCAGTTGGGGCAGAATTTTAGCTCTACAACATGTCTGCAGTTGAGACAAGTTTTGTCTTCTCTAATTTTATTATGTGACATTGGTTTATGTTGATTTGTTTTGGTAGTCTTTAGGTTTTTTGAAATTATTTTTTCAGGACTTCGTTTAAGAAAAGCTGTAAATGGTCAAAAGATCTTTTTGCAGCAACAGCATTGTAAGCTGCACCTTTAGAATTGTCATTTCCTGCTTCAGGATTTGTGAAAGAGTGAACAGCATTTGCATAATAAATCATTTCCCAGTCTGCTTTAGCATCGCGCATTTCCTGTTGGAATGATGCAATTTCTTCTTTAGGGACAAAAGGATCGTCTGCACCATGGCAAATGAGAACTTTTGCAGAAATTGGTTCTGTTTTTCTGTTGGCATCTTTTCCTAAACCTCCATGAAACGAAGCAATTCCTTTTACATTCAGATGTCCGCGGGCAGCTTCAAGAACTCCAGTGCCGCCAAAACAATAACCAATAGCGACAATATTATCGGCATTCGCGCCAGACTTAACCAATTCCTTCAAAGCGGCATCAATACGTTTTTGATACGCTTCGTAATTTGTTTTATAAAATCCTGCTTGTTTTCCAGCTTCTCCCGTGTTTTTAGGATAATTTCCTTCACCGTATATATCTGCGATAAAAACGTGATAGCCTAATTTAGATAATTCTTCAGCAATTCCTTTAGAAGCATTATCAATTCCTAACCAAGCTGGCAAAAGTAAGATGCCTGGATTGTTAGTGCTTTTTTTAGCAGATTTTATAAATAAGCCATTCAATTGTTGGCTTCCTTCTGAATATTTCACTGGTTTTAACTGCGCATTCATAAGGTTAGAAAATAAGATTGCACTGAATAAATAGATTATGGAGTTTTTCATGATTTCTTCAATTTTTAACAAATATCAGAAATATTATGTTACAAAAAAACCTCACAAGTAAATTCTTGTGAGGTTTGTAACCAATATTATAAAAGAATATTTTTTCTTTTTATAATGATATATTTCGTTTAAAAGCGCAGCCTAATTCTACAATAGAATCGGTTTTGTCGATACCTGGAATTCCATCGATTTTTTCATAAAGAATACGGCGCATGTGTTCATGATTTTTGGCGATGATTTTTATGTAAAGCGTAAAAGAACCGGTTACATAATAACATTCGGTAATCTCAGGAATTTCTTTAAGCGCTTCAATAATCCGTTCAGAATCAGAATCTTTGTTTAGTGTGAGTCCAGTAAAAGAAGCCCAGTCGTAACCTATCTTCTTTTCCTGAATAATGGGCTTAATACCGCCAATCACGCCTTGTTCAATCATTCTGTTAATACGCTGATGCACCATTGTATTTGATATTTTAAGATTAGTGGCGATGGCAGAATAAGCCATTCTTCCGTCTTTTTCTAATTCTTTAAGGATACTAATATCAAATTCGTCTAATAATTCCATTCAGTAAAAATCGTTTTAAAATTGAGTCTTTTGCGATTCATAAAAGTAATTCTTTTTTTTAATAAACAGCCATCGAATCATATTTCTCGAAAAAATAAATATGTCTTTTTCGTAGTGATTAAATTTAAGTTTTGACTTTTATTTTGTTATATTTGAGTCAAAATATCGTTTTTTGGATTGTTATTTGTTTAATTTTAATATTTTTGTGGAAATAAAAAGCATATTATGATAAGTACAGAAAAAACACTTTCATCAAAATCGGAGGTTTTGATTGAAAAAGAAAACAAATATGGAGCTCATAATTACCATCCGCTTCCTGTCGTTTTAGAACGAGGAGAAGGCGTATATGTATGGGATGTTGACGGAAAGAAATATTATGATTTTTTATCTGCTTATTCTGCAGTAAATCAAGGCCACTGCCATCCTAAAATTGTAAATGCAATGGTAGAACAAGCTCAAAAACTGACTTTGACTTCTCGTGCTTTTTACAATGATAAATTAGGAAATTATGAAGAATATGTAACGAAATATTTTGGTTTCGATAAAGTTCTTCCAATGAATACAGGTGCCGAAGCGGTTGAAACAGCTTTGAAAATTTCTAGAAAATGGGCTTATGAAGTAAAGGGAATTCCAGAAAATCAAGCGCAGATTATTGTGTGTGAGAACAACTTTCACGGAAGAACGACAACTATCATTTCATTTTCAAATGATGAAACGGCGCGCAAAAACTTCGGACCTTTTACAGATGGTTTCATTAAAATAGAATATGATAATCTTGAAGCACTTGAAAATGCTTTAAATTCATCTAAAAATATCGCTGGATTCTTGGTTGAACCAATTCAGGGCGAAGCAGGAGTTTATGTTCCTTCTGAAGGTTATTTAGCGAAAGCGAAAGCACTTTGTGAAAAACACAACGTACTTTTTATTGCCGATGAGGTGCAGACAGGAATCGCCCGTACAGGAAAATTATTGGCAGTTCATCACGAAAATGTACAGCCGGATGTTTTAATTCTTGGAAAAGCAATTTCTGGCGGAGTTTATCCAGTTTCGGCTGTTTTATGCAATGACGAAATCATGAATGTGATTAAACCTGGGCAGCACGGATCTACTTTTGGTGGAAATCCAGTTGCCGCTGCAGTTGCGGTTGCGGCGCTAGAAGTGATTAAAGACGAAAAACTGGCTGAAAATGCAGAACGTCTAGGGGTGATTTTAAGAGAGGGATTAAATAAAATTGCAGATAAAAACGATTTGATTACACTAGTTCGCGGAAAAGGTCTTTTAAACGCAATTGTAATCAACACAGACGAAGAATCTGATTTAGCTTGGGAAATCTGCTTGAAGTTTAGAGATAATGGATTATTGGCTAAGCCAACTCACGGAAATAAAATCAGACTGGCTCCGCCTTTGATAATGACTGAAGAGCAAATTAAAGAATGTCTTGACATTATCGAGAAATCCTTGAATGAGTTTAAATAATCCTCCTTTGAGATTAAAAATAGAAAAAGCAGCAAGTATACTTGCTGCTTTTTTGTAGAGACCATTTTTTGTTTTAAAAAGCGACTGTTTTATAGCAATCGCTTTTTGTTATAATTACTAAAAATATCAAAAAAAGTAATTATTTCTTTTGAGGGGCACCAGGAATTAATTCTCCTTTTTGCTTGAATTTGCTGTATTCTACAACTCCTGTTTTGTCGGCCCAGTCAAAATATTTGGCCGAAAGATCGTTTACAATTCCTGGATTTTGTGCAGCGACATTATTCGTTTCTCCACGGTCTGCTTCAAGATCGTAAAGTTCCCATTGATAAGACGGATAAATTGAAACCAATTTCCACTTTCCTTCTCTTACCGCTCTGTTTCCAGCTCTTTCCCAGAATAAAGGAGCTCCACGATTTACTTCAGAAGCATTATCAAATAAAACCGGAAGTAAGCTTTTTCCAGGAAGCGGATTAGAATTTACGCCATTTAAAGTTTTAGGATATTCAATTCCTGCCAATTCATAAAAAGTAGGGGCAAGATCAATAATATGGCCAGTTCCTTTATCGATTCTTCCCGCTTTAATTTTTGATGGATACCAAGCAATAAAAGGAGAGCTAAATCCGCCTTCATGCATATTATTTTTGTAATCCTGCAATGGAGTATTAGAAAGATATGCCCAATTTTGTTCCTGATAATCGAAAGAACCAGAAGAGCCTACAGGTCCGTCGTTGCGGACTAAACCTCTTCTTAATGGATTATAAGTATTAAATCCGCCTTGAGCACCATTATCTGCAATGAAAATAATTAAAGTGTTTTTGTCTTTTTTAAGCGCTTTCAATTTGTCTAAAACTTTACCCACGTTCTGGTCCATATTGTCAACCATTGCAGCATAAACTTCCATTTTGGCTTTCCAGAATTGTTTTTCATCATAAGTCAGTTTATCCCATTCTGGAACCTCTGGATCTCTTGGAGAAATAGTCTGGTTTGGAAGTATAATACCGCTTTCTCTTAATTTTTGGATTTTTTTTTCTCTCAAAATATCCCAACCTTCATCAAATTTGCCTCTGTATTTGGCAATATCAACTGGTTTTGCCTGTAATGGCCAGTGAGGAGCAGTAAATGCCAAGTATAAAAAGAAAGGTTTGTTTTCTTTATTTTGCTCTTCTAAAAAAGTAACTGCATTATTCCCGATTTCATCTGTAAAATAGTACGAATCGTCTTTTGGGTGTAGTTCTTCGTTGTTTCGAATCATCTTTACAGGATAAGGTGTTGTACCGAAAGGAAGTGGTTTCGTGTCAAAATAATTAGAAGCCCCTTTCAAGATTCCGTAAAATTTATCAAAACCTCTTTGGTTTGGCCACTGTGACTGATCTTCAGAGCCAACATGCCATTTTCCAGACATTAAAGTACTATAACCTCCCGAACGGAAAACTTCTCCTAAAGTTAAAGATTCTTTATTTAAGTAACCTTGATAAGCTGGTAGACCAAGATTCACATCAAAATAACCAACTCCAGCTTTATGCTGATATTGTCCAGTTAGCAAAGAAGCTCTTGTTGGTGCGCAAATCGAGTTGTTGTAAAACTCGCGAAGACGTGTTCCTTCTTTGGCCAAACGATCTAAATTTGGAGTTTTAATTTCAGACCCATAATTTCCTAAATCAGAATATCCCATATCATCCACCAGAATCAAAATTACATTGGGCCTGGCAGATGCATTCTGCGCTTCGGTTTTGTTAGAGCCTATTATTCCCGTCAATAGGACAGAAAGTAAAAAAATTATTCGTTTATTCATCATATTTATAATTTACCACTAGTATATTTTTGGTTTGTTTTTTTACTTTTTGAAAAGTTCAAAAGAGAAATACATTTCTACAAACATTCGGTCGTTAGAATTGAAATCAAATTGCGGTTATATATTCCGCAGGAATGTGTGTTTTGTTTTTAAGGTTTAAAAAGCAAAAAAGCTATAATCAATGTAATAAAGATATTAAAGAATTGTGCGGTTAAAAATGCGATCAAAGGTTTTCTGCTATTATGCTGTAATAGATCTTTAAAATTGGTTTCTAAACCAATGCTAGTAAAAGCTAAAGCAAACCAAAGCCCTTGCAGATTTTTTAAACTTTCCTTTAATTCATCACGAGTTTCTGGCACAACAAAAAAAGAGAAAACAATGGAAGCCACAATAAAGCCAATGACAAACTTTGGAAAGCGTTCCCAAATAACGCGGAGCGTTGGCTTAGATTCTTGAACTTCTGAAGACTGATTGTGCGTGTAAGTCCAATAAACAGAAATCGCAAAAGCAGCTAATCCTAATAAAACATTTTGAGAAAATTTTACGATTGTACTTATTTTTAAAGCCGTTTCGCCAACCAAAGTTCCAGATGCCACTACAGCACCAGAAGTATCAATGCTTCCGCCAAGCCAAGCTCCTGTAACTTCTTCGGGAAAATTAAAATGACTGGCAATTATTGGCATAAAAATCATCATAGGAATCGCTGTGACCAAAACCATAGAAATCACGTAAGACAATTTTTTAGAATCGCCTTTTATCGCACCAGAAGTGGCAATTGCGGCCGAAACACCGCAAATTGAAACCGCACTCGAAATCATCATAGTCAATTCGTCATCGACTTTTAGTTTTCGGCAAAGCCAGAATGCAAAATACCAAACGGATAAAACCACGACCAAAGCTTGAATTAAACCTAATGATCCCGCTTTTAGAATATCTGAAAAAATAACACTCGTTCCCAATAAAACCAATCCGATTTTGACAAAAAGTTCGGTTGACAAAGCAGAACGAAACCATTGTGGGAGTTTGAAAAAATTACCGATAATCAATCCGATAGCTAAACTGAAAATTACGGCTTCTAGATTAAGCGCTTTTACTTCAGTATTTCCTGCAATAATTAAAGCTAGAATCGTTAAAACATAAACTACGGGAAATCCAAAAATGAAATTTTTAACCGATTTTCCAACTAAAAAAGTGCCGATTACTCCAATGACAATAAAATAAAAAAACTGAAAGCCAATTATTTTAATGTTTTTGATTTCGAAAACATCGAATATTAAGTCTGTTCCGTTCGTCCATTTAAAAACGGGAACTTCGGGAAGAAAAATAAAAAGAGAGATTCCGATAATGAGAAAACCGAGAATTACGACTGTCCAGTCTTCGTGAATAGTAAATTTTGTTGAGGTTGACATTGTATTCTTAATTAATTTGTTATCCTAACAGGTTTTTAAAACCTGTTAGGATATTGGAATTATTTAGTACGTAATGTTTGTAGATAGGTTACAAATCGACAAAGTATTTTTGTTTGCCAAAGTCAAACTCATAATAAGTTAAATTAGGCCACAACGGTTTAATTAAACTTTTTTCCCAAGTTTGCAGCGCAGTTTGCAATTCTTTTACTTTTTCTGGATTTTTTTGTGAGAGGTCTGTTGTTTCAGATTTATCTGAGGCAAGATTGTACAACCATTTTTCGTGTGTTTTTCCGCTAATGACTAGTTTCCAATCACCACTTCTAATCGCTTTTGCATCGCCCGAACGCCAGTATAAATCTTTGTGGGCTACTTTATTTTCGTTTACGGTTTGAATCAAATCTACACCATCATAAATTCTGTCTTTTGGTAAATCAGAACCAATTGCAGTTGCAATGGTTGTAAAAATATCCAAAGTGCTTACAGGATTTTTATAAACAGTGTTTGGTTTGATTTTTCCTTTCCACGAAAGTGCAAAAGGAACATTGATTCCGCCTTCAAAATGGGAGAATTTACCGCCTTTCAGAGGTGCATTTGTTGTGGCAAAAGTATAATCGGCACCACCATTATCGCTGGCAAAAATGATTAAAGTATTATCTTCCAAGCCTTCTTTTTTGACTTTTTCACGAATTCTGCCAATCGCATCATCTAAAGCACTGATCATGGCAAAATAAACGCGTTTGTTTTCATCTTTTACATTCGGAAAACGATCGTAATATTTTTTACGAACTTGAAATGGCGTGTGAGGCGCATTAAATGGAATGTAAAGTAGGAATGGTTTGTTTTTGTTTTTATCAATAAAAGCTTCCGCTTCTTCAGCAAATTTTTCGGTTAAATACGCTTTTTCATCAATAATAGTGCTGTCTCTGCGAATTTGTCCAATTCCGACGCGTCCATTTCCCCAAATCGTTTTATCTGTAAAATCTTTATGGTGATGATTGATAATGTCAGGATTGTCATCTTCTGGAGCATAAAGCGAAAATGCTTGATAAAATCCGTAATGATAATCGAAACCGCGGTCCAAAGGAAAAAATCCTTTATTGTGTCCCAAATGCCATTTTCCGATAATTCCAGTGCTGTAACCTTGTCTTTTGGCTAAATCGGCAAAAGTGATTTCAGATTTTGGCAGTCCCTGCGTTTTAATGGAAGCCTCGTTCGGATAATTGATTTTATCATTTAATCTCCATCCGTCTGTATTGATTAAATATTTAAAACCATAATATTCTAAATTGTTTTTCGGATAACGATCTCCGGGCTGATATTCATGTCCAAAACGTTCTTGATATCTTCCTGTAATTAATCCGGCACGCGAAGGCGAACAGATTGCAGCAGATGCATAACCATCTGTAAAAGTAACTCCAGAAGCTGCCAAAGAATCGATTTGTGGGGTAGGAGTCGATTTTCCGCCGTAGAGCGAAATATCATATTTGCCCAAATCATCGGCAAGCAGAATAATGATATTGGTCTTTTTTCCAACAACGGAATCTTTAGGTTTTGAGGCTAAAAATTCTTTTTTTCCTTGTGCCAATTTCTGATCTTCTTTGACTAAAGTGGCTTCAGTATTAATCGGCCAAAATAAAAATGCTGCCAGAAGGAGAATCACTATTAAAATGGAGAGAACAATTTTGGTTATTTTTTTATAGGTTGCCATATTTTGGTTTTTGATTAGTTCGCATTTCTTTTGCCAGTATTTTGTCATCCTGAGGAACGAAGGATCACACACGTAGCTCTACAAAGATTGTCGACTCTGATTATGGAATTACTAGTGTGATCCTTCGTTCCTCAGGATGACATACTGTGCGTTGAAACTGTGTAAAAGATTGTGCTTATTTCGAAGCCAACGCAACATCAACTTCGTTCTTCAAGTCATTTATTCCTTCTTTCTTAAAAACGATTTTTCCGTTTTGATATAAAATCAAAGTCGGGAAGATTTTGACGGTTTTTAAATCAGCAATAACTTGCGGACTGTCTTCCAATTCAATTTCTACGATTTTTAAATTCGAACCATATTCTGATCTAATGTCTTCTAAAACTGGTTTTACTTTTTTGCAAGGAGCACAGTATTTTGAACCGATATCTACGAGAACAGTTTTGTTATCAGCAATAATCTTATTGAATTCCGCCAAAGACAATTTACTTTTTAGATTAGAATAAAAAGGTTTTCCGTTTCCAATCCAATTCGCAATTCCGCCTTCTAAACTATAGGCTTCTGAGAAACCATTTTTTAATAATTCTTTTTCTAAAGCGACACTTCTGCCAGCTCCGATGGAATATATAAAAACAGGTTTTGACTTGTCTAGTTTAGCAACAGATTGCGCATAGTTTTCAGATTGGAGATTAAAGTTTACAGCACCTTCAATATGATTCAATGCAAATTCTTCTGGAGTTCTGGCATCAACAATCTGTGGATTTTTTTGGCTTTTTATTTTCGAATAAAATGAATCGAGCGATAATGAGCTGTGAATTTCATTTTGCGAAAAAGCAGCAACTGCCCATAAAAAGGCAATTGCTGTTATACTGGTTTTTACGATTTGATTTTTCATATCAAGAAGCATTTATACTTGTTCTAATACCGGTGCAGGAGTTTCTTCGGCTGTAACGGTCTTTGGTTTTAGCGGAAGCGATAATACACCTTCGGCAAGAGAACTTCCTTCTTTTTTAGATTTAAAAATCGGCCAAAGAAACTGTGCATACCATTCTTCTTGTTTGTATGATTTTGTTCCGAATGATTTTGGATATTGGCGAGTAATCAATCCTGTTCCGAAAATAACATCCCAAATGAAGAACATGTTTCCGAAGTTTCCTTTAAAATGACCAACACCGTCTCCGCTTGTATCTGCGTGATGTGCATGATGTGTAGCAGGAGTAGAGATCAATCTTTCTAAAACCCATGCAATTGGATGCAATATTCTGTATTTGTAAAAAGGTTTATCCCACGGAATGCTTGAGTGCGCTCCTAAAGTGATAAAACTTTTAATCACTAAAACAAATAAAGCAGGAAGGCCTAAACCTAAATACGTTAAAGTGGCTGTCAAATAAATTTGAGAAAAGAAAACCGTATAAATAAAGTTTTGCCTAGAAGCCATTGCCATCCCCATGTACGGAGCTGAATGGTGCGTTCTGTGAAAACGCCATAAAAATGGAACTTGGTGATGCAATCTATGGTACCAATACTGCGTTAAATCGTCAGCAATTGCTATTAAGAAAAAGCCTCCCCAAAACGGAACCCATGATAATGAATTAGCCAGATTTGGCAATAAATAAGGCAAGGCAGTTAAACTGAAAAAAGCAATGATAGGAGGCAAAATCAATTTTGGAGCTAAGAAACAAACAATGTCAATTTTGCGTTCTTCACCAGTCCATTCGTCATCATATAAACCTGCAGCAAATTCGATAATTCCTAAAACGATCATAAATACGGTTAATCCCCAAGTTCGAATATTAGCAAAAATGGGTTGTGCAAATTCTAAAAATGGAGGCAATGTTAAATGCGATTCGCTTACAGCTCCACCAGTTAGTTTAAAATACAGGTAAATTGCCACTACAGGCAATGAATAAATGAAGAAACTTATTGTTAAGTCTCTCGTTAATTTTTCTTTTTGAACTATTGCCATGATTTCTTATTTTAAAAATTGATTTACTACTGCTAATCCGCCAGCTAGGATAGCCAGTGGAACTAAAAACAAGATTATCCCAACGACAATCTTTTTTCCTATGATTTCATAATCTACTCGTTTCATAATTATTCTTTTTATGTTCTGCAAGGTTTTTGAAACCTTGCAGGTTATGCAATTAATTATTGGTTCCTCCTGGTTTAGTTGCTTGTTTGATTAAGTCAGAAATTGTTTTTCCTTTATCAGCACCAGTATTGTGAATTCTTCTGTTATAAACATCCTGCCAGTCAATCAGTGGATATAGATTATTTTCTTTTGCCTGTTCGTCAAATAATTTTTGAAGCTCAGCCAGTTTTTCAGGATACTTTTTCGCCAGATTGTTACGTTCGTTAAAATCTTCGTTTAGATTGTATAATTCCCAAACATCAGTATCGAAGTTGCTTGGAGCAGGTTTTTCGTTGCTTCCTAAAGATTTTTTTACTGCGAAAGAATCCGGCAAATGCGCAGCAGAAGCTTTCCATCCGTCTTTGTAAATAGCTCTGTTTCCAAAGATGTAGTAATACTGCACTTTATGTAATGATTCAGCTTTTGGATTGTCTAAAGAAGCTTTGAAAGTTGAACCTTGAATAAAATCTTGTTTGATATTTCTAATGTATTCTGGCGCTTTAATTCCAACAATATCCAAAGTCGTTGGCAAAATATCTGTAACGTGGCTGTATTGATTTCTTATACCGCCTTTGTCTTTAATTCCGTTTGGATAAAAAACAATCAGCGGGTTGCGAGTTCCTCCTTCAGACTGAGCATCTTGTTTCCAGTTTTTGAAAGGAGCATTTGTTGCCTGAGCCCATCCCAAAGGATAATTGGTATTTAAACCTTTAGCCGTTCCGATTTCGCCAATGTTGTTCAAATTGCTTTGGAAGTTTTCTTCGTCGGTTTTTCCTTGAGCAAATAAACTTTGGTTGATTGTTCCTTGTAGAGTCCCTTCTTTACTTGCACCGTTATCTCCAATGGCAACAAAGATTAAAGTATTATCAAGCTGTCCGCTTTGTTTTAAATAATCTACAACTCTTCCAATTTCATAATCTGTATACGTTAAGAATCCAGCGTAAACTTCCATGAATCTTGCGTATACTTTCTTTTGATCTGGTGATAATTTTTTCCATTCTGTAATTAAAGCATTACGTTCTGGCAGAACGGCATTTTGAGGAATTACACCCAATTTCTTTTGGTTTGCCAATACTTTTTCGCGATAAACATCCCAGCCTTCATCAAATTTGCCTTTGTATGGCTCAACCCATTTTTCAGCTACTTGATGCGGTGCATGAACCGCCCCTGGAGCATAATACAAGAAAAATGGTTTTCCTGGCGCCGCTTTTTGCTGTTTCTGAATGTAGCTGATGGCTTTATCTGTAATTAATTCATTCAAATGACGTCCGTCAGGTTTAATGTGAACTTGGTCTTCAACCAAATCAGGATTGTATTGGTCGGTTTGAGAGCCTAAGAATCCGTAAAAATGATCGAAACCTTTTCCCGTTGGCCATCTGTCAAACGGACCCGCATCTGTTGCGTCTTCATCTGGTGTAACACCATATTTTCCAACTGCAAACGTGTTGTAGCCATTGTCGCGTAAAATCTCTGCAATTGTTCCTTTATCTGCTGGGATTCTTCCGTCCCAACCTGGGAAACCAGCCGATAAAATAGTATGAGAAAATCCGCTTACGTGAACTCTTCCTGAATTTCTTCCAGTCAATAAAGCGGCACGGGTAGGAGCACAAATTGCTGTTGTATGGAAGTTTGTATAACGTAAACCACTATTTGCCAGATTATCAAAAGTAGGCGTATTGATTAAGCCTCCAAAAGCGCTTGAAGCTCCAAATCCAACGTCATCTAAAAGAATCCAAACAATGTTCGGAGCGCCTTTTGGTGCCGTTATAGGATCTGGCCAGTATTCTTTAGAATCAGCCAAAGTTTTTCCGATTGTACCCTTAAATTCTTGTTTGTCTTGTGCTATTCCCAATTGTGCAATCAGGATAGCAGTAATCAAAAGCCCCTTCTTAGAGCCTTTGATTGAGATGCTATTTTTTAAATTTTTCATTTTTCTATAGTTTTTTTAGTTATATGGTTTTAAATAATGGTTCCTATTTTTAAAAACATAGAAACATAGATTTGTTTTCTGATAAAAGGCGTTTCACTTATTTCAATTCACATAGCAACTATGTGTGGAGAAACGAGTTTCTCTTTTACTTTTTTTATTAATAATTTAAAATCTATGTTTCTATGCGTTTAAATTTTTTAATATCCAGGGTTTTGTGGCAATCCATCAGGATTGATATTTCTTTCGCTTTGCGGAATCGGATACAGATTATTTCTTTCTGAAACTGAGTTTTTAGCTGTAACCTTTTTTACTTCAGTAACCAATGTTCCCCATCTTACCAAATCGTACCAGCGCTGTCCTTCCTGAACAAATTCTTTTTTGCGCTCTTCCTGAATTGCAGCTCTAAAAGACGTCTGGTTTAATCCCACTAAATCAACAGTCACATCTGGAGTTGTGATGGCTTTCCCAAAAGCTCTTCTTCGCACTTGATTAATCAATTCGTATGCTTCTGCAGTTGGACCTCCTTGTTCATTTATCGCTTCCGCTAAAGACAGAAGGATGTCCGCATAACGAATAACTGGAAAGTTGATCGCTACGTTTGAAGGTGTCGCCAGATTAGACAAATCCAAGTATTTTTTGAAAATAGGTTTTGGAAAAGTGTATAGCGTACCTGTCGCTGGATTAAGCAATTGTTTGGCATAACTTACATCTCTTCTTTTGTCTCCAGGTGCATAGATGTCATAAAACAAAGCAACGTCTGAAATGATATCTGCTGGTTCTGTTGCTGTAAATCCAGTAAAAGAAGTGGCTTGAAAAGTACTTCCGCTTGATCCGTTTCCTGCTTGATTTGGTTCAAACTGAACAGAGAAAATATGCTCTTTTCCGTTCTTTTTTGTTTTAGTGAAAATATCTTGAAAATCTTCAAACAAAGCATATCCGTAACCTCCGTCAATTACTTCTCTAGCTTTTGCAATCGCGTTTGGCCAATCTTTTCTAGTCAGATACACTTTTGCCAAAATGGCTTTTGCTGCTCCTGATGTGGCACGTCCAGCATCTGCTGCCGTATAGGTTTTTGGAAGCGCTTCGGCATCTGTTAAATCTTTGATGATTTGGGTGTACACTTCCTCAACTGTAGAACGATTCGTTTTTAAATCTCCCAAATTGATAGATTTAGCTTCATGCAAAACAATCGGGACTCCGCCCCAAAGACGGACTGCTTGAAAATAAAGCAATGCTCGGATGAATTTAGCTTCATTGATCAATCTGGTTTTGATAACTTCTGAACCTGAAACTTTCGGAATATTATCAATAGAAACATTTGCTCTGTTGATTCCGTTGTAAATTTGTCTCCATGCTACCTGAACACGATCATTGGTAGCATCGTGTGTTAAACTGCTCATGGCTCTAACTTGCGGGTTTGTAGCAGAAACTCCTGCAGCTGCGTAATCAGAACCCATATCGGTTAAGAAGTAAAGGTTTCGGCCAAATAAACTTTGCTCACCTGGATCAAGGCTCAAAGAGGCATATACTGCAGTTACACTCGCTACTGCATCATCTTGAGTGATAAAGTAATTGTCTTCGGTTACAAAAGAGTTAGGTGTCACCTCAAGATCAGTGCACGATACCAATAGACTGGCACTTAAAAGGAATGTTATGATTATCTTTTTCATTATATATTTTTTTTACTTAGAAAGTTACGTTCAAGCCCGAGATGAATGTTTTTGAGTTTGGATAAGAACCAAAATCAATTCCCGGATATAAGTTGTTTTGTTCGTATGAACTTACCTCTGGATCATAGCCAGTGTATTTGGTCCATGTAATTAGGTTTTCTGCTGAGACGTAGATTTTTACGCTTTTTGTTCCGAGTTTTTTAGAAACACTTTTAGGTAAAGTGTATCCTAATGTGATTAATTTTAATCGTAAGAAAGAAGCATCTTCCACATAACGTTCAGAAACAATTCCTAAAGGAGAACTAGAAGCTCTCGGAATTTCATTACTCGGATTTGTTGGTGTCCATCGATCATTTAGAGTCGCCGCCGCATTGGTTCCAAGAGTAGAAATCTCCAATTGCTGATTTAAGGCATTAAAGATTTTTCCGCCATATGCACCTTGAAAAGAGAAATTTAAATCAAAATCATTGTATGAAACTGTATTACTGAAACTTCCAACAAATTTTGGTTGAGATGTGCCTAAATTGCCTTTGTCAAGAGCTGTAATTACGCCATCTCCGTTAGTATCAACATACTTTCTGTCACCCACTTTTGTATTGGCCAAACTGTTAATTTTTGGCTGAGTATTTACTTCTTCCTGAGTCTGGAAAATTCCGTTGGTTCTATAACCCCAGAAAGTTCCTAATGGCAAACCTACTTTGACAGTAACAGGCTGCTGTTGCAATAAAGAACCATTTGGCACTACTGGGAAAAACTGATCTACGCCATTTCCGATCTCAGTAACTTTATTTCGGTTAAGAGAAAATACAATATTGGAGTTCCAAGCGAAGTTTTCTGTTTTTATATTTTCCGTTGTTACACCAACTTCAAAACCTTTATTTTCAACTCCACCAATATTTTGAAGCACTGTGGCATAACCCGAACTCAATGGTACAGGAACGTTGATCAATAAATCTTTCGTCTTTTTATAATACACATCAAAAACAAAATTGATTCTTCGGTCTAATAATGATAAATCCAATCCAACATTATATTGATTTGTTTTTTCCCATTTCAAATCTGGGTTTGCCAATCGGGTAGGAGCTAAACCGGTATATAATGTTCCTCCAAAAGAATAATTTACAGATCCCATCGAAGCAAGAGGCAGGTAGTTTCCGATTTCTTGGTTTCCTGTCGTTCCAGCTGTAATTCTTAGTTTTGCTTCGGTTACGCCTTTAATATTGTTGGCAAATTCTTCGTCGGTAATATTCCATGAGAATCCAGCAGAAGGAAAGTAGCCCCAAAGTGATTCAGAACCAAATCTTGAAGAACCATCTGCACGTCCAGAAAGTGTAAAGTTGTATTTTCCTTTATAAGAATAGTTGACTCTAGCCAGCCAAGATTTCAAAACACTTTCATAAGCTTCGCTGTATGGTTTTACCGCCACACCATCTTGAAGTGCATTGTAAGTATTGGCATCGTTAACAAAAGTCTGAGCTCCTGCATTTACCACTTCGCCTTTTGTGTACTGAAGTGTGTAACCGCCTAGAGCAGAGAATTTATGATTTTCGCCAAAATTGGTATTGTAGGTAAGCGTATTTTCATTCAAAACAGAACTTACTAATCTTTCTCCGATAGAGGCCAATCCTTTTGTACCTGCTCCAGTAGTGGTGTTTGAAGGCGCATAGTAATTTTGTTTCGTATTTAAAACGTCGCCGCTCACCGCAACTTTAGCCGTTAACTCTTTATTGAATTTATACTCACCAAATAAGCTAGTTAGGATTCTGTTTAGTTTGGTCTCGTTCGTTGTATTTTCCAAATCATTAATTGGGTTCGGAACATAACCATTTACAGAAGTTGCGTAAGGATTGTTGGTTACGTTATAGCTTCCGTCTGTATTTTTTATAGGAACCACAGGAGCTGTCAAAACTACACTAACAAGTGGGTTTGGGTTTCTTCCTGCCGCCGCGCCTCCATTTGTACCAACACCATTTGCAATCGAATTGGTATAGTTGGCATTTACGCCAAATTTGAATTTCTGAGAATAATTTCGTTCATAGTTGGCTCGTAGCGAAATACGTTTAAAATCAGATCCTAAAACAATACCATCCTGATCAAAGTATCCTGCAGAAATAGCATATCTAGATTTCTCGTCTCCGCCCGAAAAAGATAAATTATGACTTTGAACAGGTGCTGCCGTTACAAATGCTGCCGACTGCCAATCATAGTTTCCAGAAGTCTTCAAAGCCTCGATCTGTGCAGGAGAAAAAGAAGGAGCCTGACCAATACTCGCCTGAACATCGTTTCTTAAACTTGCCCATTCGCTCGCATTCATCAATTTCAGTTTTTTGGAAATATTCTGAAATCCGAAATAGCCTTGGTACGAAATATTATCTTGTCCTTTGGTTCCCTTTTTTGTCGTAATAATTACAACTCCATTGGCACCTCTAGAACCATAAATTGCTGTTGCTGAGGCATCCTTTAGAACCTCAATAGATTCGATGTCAGCAGGATTAATAGTAGAAAGCACATTGACACTCGCACCCGCATATGTTACTCCTGCGCTACTGTTATTGTTATCGTTGTAAATTAAGATTCCGTCAACAACATACAAAGGTTCATTACCAGCAGTAATCGAGTTTCCTCCGCGAATGCGAACGCTTGAAGAAGCACCTGGACGTCCAGAACTTTGTGTAACTACAACTCCAGCAACTGCACCTCTTAATAGATTGTCTGCCGAAGAAGTAACCTGAGATAAGTTGGCTTTTGGAACCGAAGCTACCGAGCCGGTAATGTCTTTTCTCTTTTGAGTTCCGTAACCTACAACTACCAATTCGTCTAGCTCTTGACGCTCTTCTTTAAGGTTAATAATGACCGGATTTTTCTCAACAATTATTTCTAGTTTTTTATATCCGATGTAACTTACGATCAAGGTGTAAGGAAATTTCTGTCCCGTTTGAAAATAAAATTTTCCTTCGGCATCTGTCACAACGCCGTGGGTTGTTCCTTTAATGGTAACCGAAGCACCAATTATAGGTTGATTTGTAATAGCATCAACGACAGTTCCATCTAGTTTTGATTGAATAAGTGGGGTGGTATTTTGGGCTTGTATTCCTGCCGTTATGAAGAGTAGAAACAGCAGTATGTGTATGTTTAACTTTTTTTTCATTTCTTTGTGTTGGTTTTAAGTAATTAACAAGACGCCCTGAGCACTGTTTATACAGCACTCTAAAAGTGTTCTTGATTTAGTGATAAATGTTCTTTAAGCCTTGCCATTTCTGTTGCCGCAGAAATGGCTTTTTTTATTTAAAGCAACAGGTTTGCATTGTTTTCATTTTAGTCTTTTTAATTGTTAGTTATTTAATTTGTAAATAAATAGGTATGGTTTCAAGAGCCTTGCCCAATACAATTGAATGCATTGGAGAGATTTCTTGGTTAAAATTCAATAAATATTTTTGGTGATATTTTTTATGTTTTGCTTCGATATGGATTCTAAAGGCAAACAAAGTAAGAGTAGATAATTAACAACAGAAACACATATAACAAATAGTGCTATAAGTGTATTTTTTAGGAAGAATGTAACGCGATATGCTTTCTGTTGTTTTCACAATAATAATTTTTATAGTTTGAAATACTGTTTTAAACTCTACTAATCCTATAGACAAAGTTAAATTTTATATAATAAAAACCAAAAGTTTGAGGAGTTTTTTTTGAAAAATATATGTTTGTAGAAGCGCTGTAAGAAGGACTTGTCTTGTTTGTCCCTTATTTTAAAAGGGATAGCAAAGAATTCTGTAATCAGATAAATGTTAAAATAAATTTTGTGCTTGGATTAAAATTGTAGTATTTTATACTTATTTTTCAACTCTAAAACAGCACTTTTAATAGACTTAAATGGTTACAAAAGCATAAAAAGAGTCTAAAAAAACTCTTTTGACACGGATATCTAAAATCTAAATTTAAATTTCAAGTTGATTTTGAATAAATTAGAGTAATTTTATAGACTATAAAAGAAAAGTAAAATTTTTTAATCAACCTACGGATAAATACTTATATTTGTATTAAGTATTTTTACTTAGTTTTATAATTAAACGAAATGATAGAAGTAAAAGAAGCCTTAGAAATTGTCGCTGCAAACAGTTCAGTTTTGTCCACTCAGAAAATTTCTGTTCAAAAAGCGCTCGGATATGTTTTGGCAGAAACAATTTACTCGCCGATTTCAATGCCACCGTTTCGCCAATCGGCAATGGATGGTTATGCTTTTATTCATTCAAGAAGACATCAATTTGATGTGGTAGGAATTTCGCAGGCTGGCGATCATGCCAATGTAAAACTAAAAGAAAACCAAGCCGTACGCATATTTACAGGCGCATATGTCCCTAATGACGCAGATACTGTTGTAATGCAGGAACATGTAATGGTAAATGGCGATTCAATTTTGATTGCAAAAATGCCAGAACCTTTTGCTAATGTTAGAAACAAAGGCGAACAGATTAGTGCAGAGGATGTTGTTTTTGATGCCAATACATTAATAACTCCAGCAGCAATTGGTTTTTTAGCTTGTTTAGGAATTACAGAAATAACAGTTTATAAAAAACCGAAAGTGGCTATTCTAGTGACGGGAAATGAGTTGGTAAAGCCAGGCAAGAAACTTTCTAAAGGGAAAATTTACGAAAGCAATTCTGTAATGCTGCAAGCGGCTTTGCAGACCATCGGAATTAACAAAGTTAAAGTTCATACGGTGAAGGATAGTTTAAAAGCAACAAAAAAAGCATTGCAACCCATCCTTAAGAAGAATGATATTGTGCTAATATCTGGCGGAATTTCTGTGGGGGATTATGATTTTGTAAAAGAAGCTTTGCTGAAAAATGGAGTAGAAGAGCTTTTTTACAAGATTAATCAGAAACCTGGAAAACCAATGTTTTTTGGTTCTAAAAAAGATACTTTAGTTTTTGCGTTGCCAGGAAATCCAGCTTCTTCATTGACTAATTTTTATATTTATGTGTATCCTGCAGTCAAAAATAAAATGGGATTCTCGAATACGCATTTGCCAAAAATTGTTCGAAAATTAGAAAACGACATAGTCAATGACACAGGAAAAACACTTTTTTTGAAAGCATTATATAATGAAACAAGTGTTACCATTTTAGAAGGACAAGCCTCTTCCATGCTAAATTCTTTTGCTATTGCAAATGGTTTGGTAATTGTGCCTCACGATACCGAAAGCATTACAAAAGGCACATCAGTAACTATCTTGCCCATTGATTAGGTTTTTAGAATAAAGATTAAAGAATAAGGATTAAAGAGAAAAGATTTTTTAAGATAAGTAGCAAAAGCGCAGTATAAATAAAAATATATATTGTTAAACTTGAAACTTTAAACCTGAAACAAAAAACAAAAAAACAAAATGACTCTCCTAAGTTCCGAAAATATACTATTATTCAGTTTTGCATTAATTATAATTGCATTTCTATATTCAAGCGTTGGGCATGGCGGAGCTTCTGGATATTTGGCTTTGATGAGCATTTTTGCTTTTCCGGTTTCGATTATGAAACCATCAGCTTTGTTGCTGAATTTATTTGTATCGAGTATTTCGTTTTTGTTTTATTATAAAAATAATTATTTCAAACCCAAGCTGTTTTATCCGTTTGCTATTGCTTCTATTCCAGCAGCTTTTATAGGAGGTTTTATCACTTTAGATAGTGCGATCTATAAAATAATTCTCGGAATTGTATTGGTTTTTGCAGCGTTGAGGCTGTTTGGAATATTTAATTTTAAAGAAAAAGAAGAGGTAAAAATAAACCTTCCGTTTGCTTTGGCCATTGGTTTTGCGATAGGATTATTATCTGGAATGTTGGGAATTGGCGGTGGAATTATCTTAAGTCCGATCCTGTTATTTTTAGGATGGGCGTCAGTAAAAGAATCGGCTGCGATTTCCAGTTTATTCATTTTTGTAAATTCATTTGCAGGAATGTTGGGATTCTTTTTAGGAGGAAAAACAATTCCGATGGAAAGTTTTTATCTCGTTCCGATTGCTGTAGTGGGAGGAATGCTGGGAGGATTTTACGGAAGCGGCTCTTTCTCCAACAGAACATTAAAAATGGTATTAGGAACTGTGATTTTAATGGCAAGCGTGAAATTGATTTTTCCTTGAAAATAAAGTGAATTTAACCGCAAAGTACGCAAAGATTTACGCAAAGCACGCAAAGTTTTATAAAAGCGGTTGTAGAAATAGTAAAGAACGCAAAGCTTTGTGTAGATCCAACTTTGCGAACTTAATTTTAAAGGTAGCAATGAGCAAAAAAAAACTTAGCGAACTTTGCGGTAAAATTAACCGCAAAGTACACAAAGATTTACGCAAAGCACGCAAAGTTTTATAAAAGCGGTTTTAGAAATAGTAAAGTAACGCAAAGCTTTGCGAACTTAATTTAAAAGTTAAAATGAATGAAAAACTTAGCGCACTTTGCGGTAAAAAACTCATCGCAACCTGAAACAAGGAAAACTTGAAACAAAAAGACCATGGAAACACTAACAGTATTTATTCTTTGCGGAGGAAAAAGCACTAGAATGCAATCAGAAAAAGGATTGGTATCGTTTCAGGATAAGCCATTTATAGAACATATTATTCAAGCGGTTTTACCAATAACAGATCATATTAAACTAATTACTGGATCAAAAGAATATGATTATCTGCCCTATGATAAAATATCAGATTTAGTGTTAGACAAAGGCCCGCTTGGCGGAATTTACACAGCATTATCATATTCTGAAACCGAGTTCAATCTGATTTTGAGTTGTGATATTCCGTTAATTTCGACCGAATTATTGCAAGAATTAATTTCAAAACATACAAGTGAGGCTGGAATTACGGTTTTTGCATCCGAAAGCAAAACACATCCGTTAATTGGGATTTATTCAAAAAATATTGTTTCTGTTATAAAAGAGGCGATCGATTCTGATGAGCTTAAAGTGATGGATCTGCTGGCTAAATTGCCGCATCAGATAATCAATATAGAAGAAAGTGAAAACTATCATTTGACGAATATTAATTCGGCAGACGAATTAAATGATTTGAATATCAATTTAACTTAAAGACTATGCGAGATTTAAAAACACCCAAATTGACTATTGTTGGTGCAGGTCCAGGTGACGTTGAATTGATTACGCTAAAAGCAATTAAAGTTTTAAAAAGTGCCGATGTCGTTTTGTACGATGCTCTGGTAAATGAAGATTTGTTAGAATATGCACAAAATGCAGAAATTGTTTTTGTTGGAAAACGTTTAGGTTGCCATGCTTATACTCAGGATCAGATTAACGATTTGATTGTTTCTATGGCAAAAACTCATGGGCATGTGGTTCGCTTAAAAGGCGGTGATCCGTTTGTTTTTGGAAGAGGAAGTGAAGAAATCGAATTTGCAGAAGATTTTGGAATAGAAACGGCGATTGTGCCTGGAATTTCATCTGCTTTAGGAGTTCCTGCTTCGGTTGGAATCAGTTTGACACAGCGTAAAGTAGCAGAGAGTTTCTGGGTTATTACAGGAACAACTTCAGACCATAAATTGTCAAAAGATATTCAATTGGCATCAAAATCGGCAGCAACCGTTGTTATTTTAATGGGAATGCATAAATTGGGCGAAATCATTTCGATTTATCAAGAAAACAGAAATGATGATTTGCCAGTTGCCATTATTCAAAACGGAACGAAAAATTCAGAGCAAAAAGTAATTGGAACTATCAATACAATCACTAAATTGGTATCTGAAAAAAACATATCATCGCCGGCCATTATCGTTATCGGTGAAGTCGTTAGAACTACATCAAGTTGGATTTCGTATTTTCAGGAACACTTTGATGACGAATTTATTTTTCAAAATTTAAATTTATAAAAATGATTGAGGTTAAATATTTTGGAGCTGTCGCTGAAAAAACAAAATGTGAATTCGAAACATTATCTTTTTCAGAACAATGTTCGTTGCAAAAATTATTACAGGATTTAAACGAAAAATATGAGTTTGAATCACTGACTTTCAGCGTTGCAGTCAATCAAAAAATAGTTTCCAAAACTTCAGATTACACTTTACAGACTAGCGATATTGTAGCATTGTTGCCGCCATTTGCAGGAGGATAAAACATGATTTATGAGTTCATCAACCCGATATAACAGACAAATTATACTTCCTGAAATAGGAGAGGAAGGTCAGGAAAAATTATCCAGATCAAAAGTTTTAGTAATTGGCGCAGGAGGTTTGGGAGCTGCTATTTTGCCGTATCTGGCTTCTGCAGGAGTTGGAGAAATTGAAATTGTAGATCATGATGTTATCGAAATTTCTAATCTTCAAAGACAAGTGATTTACAAAACTGAAGCTATCGGAAAATCAAAAGCAAAGGAAGCCAAAGCAATGATTGCTGAATTGAATCCTTTAGTTAAAGTAAAAGCAATTTCTGAAAAGTTATCTGGAAGAAATGCCATTTCATTATTTGAAAAATACGACATTGTAGTTGATGCAACAGATAATATCGCGATCAAATATTTAATAAACGATGCCTGTCTGGTAACTGATAAACCAATGGTTTACGGATCAATTTTCAGGTTTCAAGGACAAGTTTCGGTATTCAATTATAAAAATGGACCAACTTACAGATGTCTATATCCCGAAGAAAATTTAAACGCGGCAAATTGTGAAGAAGCTGGAGTGCTTGGCGTTTCAGTTGGGATTATCGGAATGCTTCAAGCCAATGAAGTTTTAAAAATGATTCTCGGAATCGGAGCAATTTTAAGCGGAAAAATATTGGTTTATAATACGCTGAATAACGAACAGCAAAAGTACGATTTCGAAAAAAATGATTTTCAAACCATCACCAGAGAAGCATTCGAAGAAAAATACAATAAATGTGAAGTGGAGGAAGTAAGTTTTGAATCAGTTTTGAATGAAATGGATAACGATGAAGTTCTTTTTCTCGATGTTCGAAATGTAGATGAATCGCCAAAAATCAGTTTAAAAAATCAAATTCAGATTCCGTTAATGCATTTGGAAAGTAAGTTAGAAAAACTGGATAAAAAACAAACCATTTACATTTTCTGCCAATCTGGAATTAGAAGTAAAATTGCATTCGAGTTGCTTCAAAAGCATCGATTTAAAAATATAAAAAGCATTGCTGGTGGCGCTTTAGCAATGCGAAATTTATTAGAAGAAAAAAAGGATAGCCACGAATTCACGAATTTTATTTTTTAAAATCTATCCGTAAAGTATTGAATTAATTTGTGAAATATAATTGCACAAATTATTACGTTATAATTCGTGCATTCGTGGCTAAAAAAATATATAAAAAATGAGTAAAAATGTATTTGTAGAAGGACCGATTTCTCCTGAGTTTATTGCCGAATCGATTGCCAAACATCAATCAAAACATACTATTGGGGCACATAATATCTTTTTAGGGCAAGTCCGTGCCGATGTCATTCACGACAATACAGTCGTTGCCATTGATTATTCGGCGTATAAAGACATGGCAAATGAAGCGTTATATGCAATTCGTGAAAAAGCTTTCGCCAAATTTGATTTGACCTGTATGCATATTTATCATAGTTTGGGCGTGGTAAAAGCAGGCGAAATCTGTTTGTTTGTTTTTGTATCGGCAACACGTCGCAAACAAGTGTATGAAGCCACAGAAGCTATTGTAAATTGGATCAAAACCGATGTTCCGATTTTTGGCAAAGAAATGTTTGAAAACGATACATTCACTTGGAAACAAAATACCTAAGAAATTATAATGGTAGATATTACGCATAAAATAAGCACTTTAAGAGTCGCAACCGCAACCGCAATAGTCAAAGTCAGCAAACAAGAAACAATTGATGCTGTTGTCAATAATTTGGTGCCAAAAGGAAACGTGTTTGAAATGGCAAAAACGGCTGGATTATTTGCTGTAAAAAACACCCATTTATCCATTCCAGATTGTCATCCGCTTCCAATTGAATTTACTTCAGTCGAATATCAAATTGAAGGATTAGAGATTCATATTATTTTCAAAGTAAAAACCGTTTACAAAACAGGAGTTGAGGTTGAAGCGATGCACGGCGCATCTATCGTAGCGTTGACCATGTACGACATGCTGAAACCAATTGATAAAGAAATTGAGATTTCAACAATTAAATTAATTAATAAAGAAGGCGGAAAATCTTCTTTTAAAAATAAGTTTCCTAATACTATAAAAGCGGCGGTTTTTGTTTGTTCCGATTCGATTTTTGCTGGAGATAAAGAAGATCGTTCAGGAAAAACAATTGTAGAAAAACTTGATTCGTACGGAGTTGAAACTTCTCATTACGAAATCATTCCAGATGAATTGGACGTTATTCAAGAGAAAACAAAAGCTTACGCTAAAGAAAATCAGTTGGTGATCTTTACGGGCGGAACTGGTTTATCGCCAAGAGATGTAACGCCTGAAGCTTTAGAGCCGATTTTAGAAAGCAGAATTCCAGGAATTGAAGAAGCTATTCGAAATTACGGTCAGCAAAGAATGCCGTATGCGATGCTTTCTAGAAGTGTTGCAGGAACTTTGGGGAATAGTCTAGTTTTAGCGCTACCAGGCTCAACAAACGGAGTAAAAGAATCTATGGATGCTGTTTTTCCGCACGTAATGCACGTTTTTCATATTTTAAAAGGAAAAAATCATGACAGCCTCTAACACTATTTTGACGGATGGTTTTGGACGCAAGCACAATTATCTGCGCATTTCGCTGCTGGAAAAATGCAACCTGCGTTGTACGTACTGCATGCCAGCGGATGGGATCGCGCTTTCTCCAAAAGCCAGTTTAATGACTGGAGATGAGATTTTTGCAATTGCTCAGACTTTCGTAAAAAATGGTGTTGACAAAATTAGATTAACAGGCGGAGAACCTTTATTGAGAAAGGACTTTCCTGAAATTGTTTCTAAATTATCAACTTTAAACATTTCACTTTCTATAACGACAAACGGAATTTTAATTGATCGTCATATAGACGTTTTAAAGCAATTTAATGTCAAAAAAATTAATTTGAGTTTAGATACTTTGGTGGCTTCTAAATTTGCCTCTATAACGCTTCGAAATCAGTTTGAGAAAGTGATTGATAATTTGCATTTGCTTTTGAATGATGATTTTGAGGTAAAAGTGAATGTAGTCTTGATTAAAGGTTTTAATGAAAACGAAATTGTCGATTTTGTAAAACTGACTCAGTTTCTGCCAATCTCAGTTCGTTTTATCGAGTTTATGCCTTTTGCAGGAAATGAGTGGGACAGAAGTAAAATGGTATCACAGAACGAGATTTTATCTTTAGTGGAAACTCAATTTTTATCGGATCAAATTCAAAAACTGCAAGATGAAAAAAACTTCACTTCGAGAAATTATAAAATTAAAGACTTTCAAGGCGATTTCGGAATTATCAGTTCTATTACAAATCCGTTTTGTGACAGCTGCAATAGAATCCGCTTGACGGCGGATGGGAAAATTAAAAACTGTCTTTTCTCCAATGCAGAAACCGATTTGTTGACGGCATATAGAAACGGAGAATCCATCACTGATTTGATTTCAGAATCGATTCAGAATAAAAAGAAAGTCCGCGCTGGAATGTCTACCGTTAATGAAATTGATGATCCAACACTTCATTCAGATAATCGTAGTATGATTGCTATTGGGGGGTAAATTAATTATTAATTGTGAATTATTAATTGTGAATTGTCTGGCTGAGCGAAGTCGAAGCCTAATTCGCAATGACTCGTTGGAGCGTAAAAAAAGGTTCAACTCATAAAGTCAAACCTTTCTCATAACTATTTTTTCTTTTTAGCTTTAGCTTTTTTCTGAGCCTTAGCTTTCTTTTCAAGCTTCTTGGCTTTCGCTTTTGCTTTTTCTTTTTTAGCCTTTTCTTTTTTCTTTTCAGCGGCTTTTAGTTTAGCTTTTTTAGCTTTTTCTAATTTTTTAATAACAGCTTTAATCGCTTTTTCTCTTTTCTTTTCTTTTTCTTTTTTGGCTTTAAGTTTAGCTTTCAGCTTTGATTTTATATCGTTTTTTTCTTTACCAATTTTTTCAACCGTTACAACTGGTTTGTTTTCTTCAAAAGGTACCGGAATGTCATCAGTTTTGATTTCTACGATTTCAGAAACTATAGGTTCTGTTTTTGTGGGAGTCGTTGCTGCTTTTTTCACAGTCGCAGACGGAGTCGCTTTTGAAGCTACTCTTACAGGAGTTTTTGCCACAGGTTTTACCGTAGCTGCAGGAGCTTTTGTAGCTGTTGTCTTCGCAGCAGGTGATTTTGTAGTTGCAGTTTTCGCAGCTGATGGTTTTACAGCTGTTCTGGTGGTTCTTCTAATGGTTGTCTTAGTTTCTGGCTGTATTTCTGTAGTACTTTCTACAGCTGTTTCTGCGGGAATATCAGTAACTTTTTCAGCAGAAGTTGATGTTGTTCTTTTTATCATAACGGTATTTTTTATTGAGTAATAGATGTTAACCAAATGATTATAAAGCTTTTGAAGTATGCAGCTTTATCATAAATTCTTTGTTAAGCTAAATATACGCAATTTTTGAATACATAAATAATAGAACTTATTAATTTTCAACCGTTTCCAAAATCCTAAAATTGCTTTTTGGTGCTTCACAAAGAGAACAGCAATACGTTTCTGGGAGATTTTCAAACAAAAGGCCTTTTGGAATTCCCTGTGTTTCGTCTCCATATTCAGAATTATAAAGCGTTAAGCATTCCTGACATTGGTAAATATCCTGTTGCGGTTTTTCTTTTTTCTGTTGTTTTTCAATAATCTCAGACGCAGTGTTTCCTAATTCTTCAAAATATTTTCGACTTAATTCAATTAGAATGGTTGGCAGTTCGAGTTTGTCAATATCTTGCGAATGCACAATGTATTCACGTGTATTTGGGTCGAAGTTCTTTGCGAACAAGACATTGTAAGTATCGCGTATCTTAATGGATTCTAAATCCTTTGGCAGTTCATTTTTTTCAATGACAATCGATGTGAAATAGTGCCCGTCGCGATTGTATTCTGAAATTCCGAAATTCAATCCGTATGTACTGATGTCAAATTGATCTAATGTTCTAACGAGGAACGTTTTTAGGTTCAAAGCCCATTCCATTGCAACAGGTAAGTGCCAATTGAGTTCTAATAAAGAATGACGAACGTTGATGCCTCTTTTCCCTAAAAACTTTTCCCATTCCAGTTTTCGATCTTTCGGAATCCCTTTTATGATGAAAGATTTCCAAGGCGTGATACAGATTTTTCCGATTTTGCATTCAAAACACAAATCGCACATTTCTTTCAGGAAATCTAAATCGTAAAGATTGTTTCGCCAATACAATCCCAGCCAATATTGATCGATTCCCATTCTGTTCATTCCTTCGTAATAAGGAAATGGATAAAACGGAATGTTCAATGGTTTGTCGATTGTTCGGTTATTAGTGTCTAAAGCTTCGCTTACTAAAGTAAAAAGCATTTCAATATCAACAGAACCTTCGTCGGTTATTTTTTCGATTTCATAGTAAATCTTTGCCAAATCCCAGCTGTAAAGCAAAACAGGATAAACTTCCATTTTTTCCCATTTAGGAAGACGGATATACAAATACCAATAATCTTCGTGTTCTGAGGCTATAAAATTCAAATGCCCTGTAAACAGAGGAACCAATTGCTGTTTCGGATCGGTTATATTGACTTTTAGTTTTGGCTGTTCTTTAAATTCTTCCAAAATATATAAAAAACGATTTCCAGTCAGCCAATTGGTATTTCTGAAAATATCAGTCGAAACATAAGATGAAACAATATTGTTCCCGCTTTTCTGGTCGGGATAAACAAAATGATGTTTTCCTAAAGTGGTTTTGTCCAAAGATTTAAATCCTTTTGGAAAAATAATATCCTGCCTAGAACCAAACGAAATGGAATCCAGCCCTTCTTCCAAAGCAATGTTTACAACTTCTCGTAATTCTCCTGGCGATATAACGCCTCCTTTTACTATTAATCTTGTTAGTTCCATTTTTTCTTTTTGTTTCAGGTTCTTTTTGTTTCAGGTTTCAAGTTGCTTTACTTTGAACACAAATTTTACCGCAAAGTTCGCAAAGGTTTTCCGCAAAGGTTTTTTATTTTATAATGAGTTGCCAAAGTTCACAAAGCTTTGGGTAAAGGTTTTAGCGCATAGCTTTGTGAACTTTTTTCGCTAGAAAACAATTTTAAGCATAGAATATTATTCTTTGCGAAACTTTGCGAAAAACCTTTGCGGACTTTGCGTTTAAATCAACACAATATTAGAAAAGCTACACTTTGCACTTTGCAAGAATCTCTTTAACCTCTGTTTTACAACTTCCGCAACCTAATCCTGCGCCTGTGTTTTTGCACAATTCTGTGAAATCGTTTACACCACTTTTAATGGTTTCTTCAATGTTTCCAGCTCCAACCTGACTGCAGGAACAGACTAATTTTCCTAAAACCGGTTTTGCGTTTGAACTTCCTCGTAAAAGCGTATTTCGTTTGTCTGATAATTCGATTTTGCTTTCGATCATCGTTTTGAATTCTGCAAACTCGTTTTTATCGCCCATTAAAATGGCACCAACCAAAAGATCATCTTTTACGATGCATTTTTTGTAATAGCGTTTTTTCAAATCGGCAAAAACAATTTCCTCGTACGAATCGTCATTTTCTGGAATCGTAATATCTCCAATGCTGCAAAGGTTGATGTCTTCTAGTTTTAAAATATTCATCAAAATTGAACCTTTATAATAACTGCTGATATCGCCTGCTAAAAAGTTAGCTAGAATATCTGCCTGTTCTTCAGCGGCAGAAGTTATTCCGAATAATTTATTATCGAATTCAGCTATTTCACCAATTGCAAAAATATCTGGATTTGAAGTCTGTAAATATTGATTTACTTTTACGCCGCGTCCGCATGAAAGTCCACTTTCGCGGGCAATTTCAATGTTTGGAATTGTTCCAATTGTATAAACGATGGCATTGGCCGTTATGATTTTGCCACTTTTTAATGCAATCTCTATTTCATTTGGATTATCAGTTTCAAAAACTGTACTGACTTCATTATCAAAATAAATCTGAATATCACGAAGTTGTACTTCTTCAGCCAATAATTTGCTTGAAATTCGGTCCAACTGACGTTCCATCAAACGAGAAGCGCGCTGAATAATCGTAGTTTTTACTTTTTTATGTTTTAAGGCGGCTGCCAATTCTAATCCTAATAAACCACCGCCAATAATGACGACATGCTGTTCTTCTGGAGGAAGATTGGTGTTGTCTAAATGTTTTTTCAAACGGTCAGCATCTTCTTTTCTTCGAACGGTAAATCGGCCAGGAAGATGCAGCTGTGCATTTTCAGGAATAAACGGACGGCTTCCTGTTGCAAGAATCAAAGAATCGAAAGTATGAATCTCGCCTTGGCTGTCTAGAATTGTTTTTTGTTTTGCATCTATTTTATCAATAGAAACTCCCGCTTTCATAGTAATTTTTAGCTTATTGAAAGTTTCTCCGTCTTTTACTTTTAAAAGCTGTTCCCAACTGAATTCTCCAGTCATGTATTCTGGCAGTAAAACACGATTATAAAACGGATTTACTTCATTCGAAAACACAATGATTTCATCGGTTGTATTGAACTCGCGATAATTTTGAATGAATCGGAAAGAAGCTGCTCCAGCACCAACCATGGCAATTTTCTGAAAAGGTTTTACATATTTTTTAATCGAAACCGTTGTGAACTTAAAATCAGGTTCTTTTGAAACTGGATCGACAACGGTATTGGTTAAGTTATTAGTTCTATTCAAATCATTTTCAAGCTGTTTTCCCCAATGCATCGGCAGGAAAACTACTTTTTCTTTGATCGAATCGGTAACTTTTGCTTTTACGCGAACTTCTCCATTTTTGCTTGCAACGACCACAATGTCACCATTTTTGATATCGTTTTTAAATGCATCAATTGGATTTATTTCTAAAACCGGACTTGGAATATGAGTCAATAAACGAGAGACTTTTCCAGTTTTGGTCATCGTATGCCATTGATCGCGAATTCTTCCTGTGGTTAAAATAAAAGGAAATTCATCATTTGGTTGCACCGATGTATTTTCAATCGAAACAGGCAGATTAAAAATCGCTTTTCCAGATGGCGTATAGAATTTTTTATCGGTAAATAATCTTGGAGTTCCCGGATGATTGTAGTCTGGAACAGGCCACTGAAAAGTGCCTTCGGTTTTTAAACGATTATAATTTAAGAATGAAATATCAATATTGGTATTTTTGGTAAGCGCGCAATGTTCTTTGTAGATTTCTTCGGCGCTGTTGAAATTAAAGCCGTTGAAATTCATTTTTTTAGCAAAACGAATCAAGATTTCAATATCAGGAAGTGCTTCTCCAGGCGCATTGATTCCTTTAGGCAGATAAGAAATACGACGCTCCGAGTTGGTCATGGTTCCTTCTTTTTCCAACCAGCCTGCTGCAGGTAGCAATAAATCAGCAAATTTAGCGGTATCAGCATTATGCGAAATATCTTGAACGACTACAAATTTGGCATTTTGAAGCGCTTTTTCGGCTCTTCTCGAATCGGGCAAACTCACTAGTGGATTGGTACAGATAATCCAAACGGCTTTCATTTTTCCAGATTCTAAAGCTTCAAACATTTCTGTTGCCGTTAAACCTGGTTTATCTGAAATTTCGTCAACACCCCAAAAATCAGCAACTTCTTTACGATGCGTTGGATTGGCAATATCTTTATGCGCTGCCAAAAGCGTTGCCATTCCGCCTACTTCGCGTCCGCCCATTGCGTTGGGCTGTCCCGTTAATGAAAAAGGACCTGAACCCGGTTTTCCAACTTGTCCCGTTAAAAGAGATAAATTCAGCAATGCCGTGTTTTTGTCAACGCCAACAGCGCTTTGATTTAATCCCATCGCCCAAAGCGAAATAAAACCTTTTGCTTTTCCGATAATATCGGCAGCAAGTTTAATGTCGTTTACCGAAATTCCGCAAAGTTTAGAGGCTTTTTCAAGTGAAGTTCCTAAAACAAGGTCTTTATATTGTTTAAAATTTTCGGCGTGGTTTTTTACAAAATCATGATCTACGTAGCCTTTTTCGATAATGCGTCTGGCAATAGCATGATATAAAATAATATCAGAACCTGGAATAATCTGCAAATGCAAATCGGCGAAAGCGGCAGTGTCGGTTCGTCTTGGATCGATGCAGATTATTTTAGTTTTCGGATTTTTCTCTTTATGTTTTTCTAATCTTCTGAAAAGGATAGGGTGACACCATGCTGGATTTGCGCCTGTGATTAAAAACGTATCAGCCAATTCGATATCATCATATGCAATTGGTACAGAATCTTCACCAAAAGTTTTTTTGTAGCCTACCACTGCAGAACTCATGCAGAGTCTAGAATTGGTATCGATATTGTTGGTTTTTAGAAATCCTTTAACGAGTTTGTTGACTAAGTAATATTCCTCTGTTAAACATTGGCCCGAAATATAAAAACCAACGCTGTCTGGTCCGTGTTTTTTTATGATAGAAGAAAAAACCGCTGCAGCTCGATCTAGAGCAGTGTCCCAACTTACGCGTTTCAGCGGATACGATTTGCTTCCGCGCATTTCTGGATATAAAATTCGGTCAGAAGTATCGTTGACTACGTAGTGCAGATTCATTCCTTTAGAACACAACATTCCTTTGTTTACAGGATGATCTTTGTCGCCCTCGACCATTACACCATTTTTGGCATCGTTAGTCACGATTATGCCACAGCCAACGCCGCAGTAGGAACAGGTAGTTTTGATCTTCGTAGTTTGCATTAGAGTTCTATTTAGAGATACTACTTTATTTGAACAATTTGACTTTAGAAAAAGTACGTAAGCAAAAATAAGTATTTTTACGTATTAATACGTATTTTTTAGATTTATTTTTTTATTTTTGATGAAAATAAATGAGGAACAACAAATTAGTTTTTAATCGGCTAAAAATTAGACTCATGAAAGAAGAACCAACCGTTTGTTATTCCTGTGCCAATGAAAATTGTTTTATCAAGAAACATTTGCATTTAGAGCAGATGACAAGTTATATTTCTAAAAAACAGAATATAATCTGTAAAAAATCGGATCAGTTTATTACCGAAGGCTCGCCTTTGCAGGGACTTTATTTTATTTGCAAAGGAAAAGCCAAAACAGTAAAAACGGGAATTAACGGTCGGGAACAAATTGTTCGATTAACCAAAAACGGTGATATAATTGGTTTTCGCGGATTTGGAACGAGCAAACGATATCTAATTGGCGCTTATGCATTGGAAGATACGGTTTTGTGCAATTTCAGTAATGAAACAATGATTGAAATTCTAAAGCATATTCCCGAATTTACGTATGCCTTAATGTTGTTTTATGCTGAAGAATTAAATAAAAGCGAAAATAATATCCGCAAAATTGCACACATGAATGTGCGTGAACGTGTGATTGATTTATTGCTATATATTCATCGCAAATTTGGACAAAGGAATGGTTTTATTGATATTGAGCTTTCGCGAAAGGAAATTGCCGATTTTGCTGGAACGACTGAAGAGCAAGCGATTCGTATTTTATCAAGCCTAAAAAAAGAATCATTGATAAAAACAGAAGGAAAACGTGTTGGGATTTTGGAAGTTTCAACCTTGCGAGCTGAAATTATGGAGCATAAGTATTTTTAAGTTTCTAAGTTGCTAAGATTCTAAGGTGCTAAGGTTTCTGATTGTGGGGATGCATTGCAATGCGTCTGCATTTTAACACATAGAAACATAGAATTTGAAATCTGTCGAAAAAGATTATTTTAAAAATCTAGATTTTTACACATAGCTATGTGTATTTATGAAAGTGAAACGCCTTTGAGGTATTTTAAAATCTATGTTTCTATGTGTTAAAAATGATTGTACGTACAAATATTTATTTTTTTCTTCCCACAAATCGAATTACAGAACCTGTTCCGTTATGGAATAAACCTTCGCTGAGTTCGATTTCTCTTTCTTCCAATTCGATGATTTCATAATTTGGAAAATCAGCTTTGATTTCTTCGATTGAAAAAAGAGATTCAATATCTTTTGGTCCGCCGACTTTTTCGTTTTTAGTTACATATTCTAAATGCTTTTTGCTGAAAGCTTCAAATATAATAATTCCGTTTTTGCGTAAAAGTTGATCAAGCTGTTTGTGAATTTCCGATTTAATTTCAGCTGGAAAATGCGCGTAAATCAATGCAATTGCATCAAATTGTTCTGCTTCGAAATCTAGAGTTTCTAATTCGCCAACCTGATAATCAATCGAAACGTTATTTGCTTCTGCAAGTTTTAATGCTTTGTTTCTTCCTTCTTCGCTGATATCGAAAGCCGAAACATTCCAGCCTAATTTTGCAGCAAAAATGGCATTCCTTCCTTCGCCTTCGGCAGGAAAAAGAATAGTGGCTGGGTTTAGTTTTTCTAGTTGTTCTTTTAAAAAGTTATTGGGTTCTTCGCCGTATGCGAACTCTTCGCTTTTATAACGGTCGTCCCAACGCTGAGTCCAGTTGTTCATGGTTTATATATTGAATTTAATTATTAAAGGTTTATGGTCACTGTGCAAAGTCCAATCTTTATAACTTCCTACTTCCACACTTTCTAAAACTTCGACAAAATCATTTGAAGCAAAGCAATAATCCATATGATACGGCTTGTTTTCGTGTCGATACATATACAAAGTTGGATGCTCTTCTTTGCCTTGAATTTGATTGAAGTATTTATGATACGTGCTGAAAATATTCTTTTCGGCTAATTTATTTACTACTGTTGTGTGATTTCCTTCTCTTCGCGGTTTGTCCCAAATCGTATTGCTGTTGAAATCGCCCATTAAAATAGTTTTGGTTTCTTTGATTAGATCTTCGTAATAATTAATCGCTTTCCAAATCTGTGTTACATATGCGCCATCTTTATCTGCAGGATTATTTGCCCAAATGGCAAATAGTATAAAATCAGCTTTTCCTCCCGTAACGGCTATTGGTAGAATATTTTTAAAATCTGGATTATGACAATCTAATAGTTGAAACCGATAATTGCTATAAGAAAAAACGCTAAGACCTTTATTCGGATTTGTGCCGAACCAAAGAATATCTTTTGGTGTTTGTATTTTGGTTGGAAATTTTAATTTTTCAGGACTTTCACATTCAGAAATTACAGCAATATCAGGATTGTGAGCCAGAATGAATTCTGCTTTTTTTCTGAAGGCCATGTTGCAGTTCCAAGCGATGATTTTCATTTGAAAATTAAATTATTTCTCACTCAAATATAATGATTAAAGGGAAGAATATTTTTGTGACTTAAAAAAAAATACCCCTCTTCTAAAAATAGAAAAAGGGCAATTTATATATTTTGATTTCTTTAATTTTAGCCGACAAATTTTGTTTCTCCGCTATTTACATCAATTTCAGCAAAATTATGTTTTCCGATCACGATAAGCAGTTTGTTCGAGTTATAACCAACATATCTAATTTCAGGTTCGCCTTTTTTAGGTTTTCCGCAGATCGAAATTACATTAGTTTGCCATTTCAGTTTTTTTCTTTTGTAGGCAGAAACGGTCTGTAGATCATTTTCAACATAATAAACCATGTTGTTTTTTTTGATTCCTCTTTTTTGCGTTTTGGCAAAATTAATTTCTGAGTTTTTCGAAATTAAGGCATCATCGTATTTTTGGGCAATACCTGTTTGCGTGACAATAAAAGTCAGCAATGACAATTTTAGAAATGGTTTCATTAGGATAGAATTGGGGGTTCATAATCACTTCAAATATAATTAATTAAACATATAATCCGCATTATTTTTGAAATAAAAAAATACCCTTTTCCAGAAATAGGAAAAGGGTAAAAAATATGAGTTAAATTTTAAGAAAAATTATTTTTTCCAGCTAAAAATTCTAGGATTAACAGAAATCATTAACCAAGCCCAATTGTTGGTATGATTTGCATCTCCATTTTTGATAAATTCCATTGTTTTAGAACCAAACATTTGAGAATAACCGCCTGTTACCGTGATGTCTTTTTTGAAATTATATCCAAAACTTGCATCAATTTCAGTTCCTAAATAGGAATCTAGTTTTTCATTTGCAGGCGTTACAACATCAGCTGCTGCTAAAAACACATGCGGCATAAGAGCAAATTGCCATTTGTTTATATTGTAATTCAATTTTATAAAAGCATCTTGCAAACCAACATTGTTTAAGTGATTTCCAACATAAAAATAATCCATGTAACCGTTAAATCCGTGATTGGTTCCAAAAATCGGGTTAAAAGATTTAATTACGGTACTTCCGTCATTTGTAGCTTTTCCAGATAAAAATTCATATCCTAAACCAGCTTTAAATGATTCTGTAATGTTGTAATTAAAATTTGCAGCGGCATTCCAAGCGCTTACTTGCAGATCAGTACTTTTTCCAGTTTGTCCGTATACCCAAAAGTTACTGTCTATTTTGCTTGATTTGTAAGTTAGATAAGGTCCAAAAGTCTGTTTATAATCAACTAAAAGTTTTGCATCTGCGTTTGCATATTCGTAACCAGTGTTAAGCAATAAAAAACTTAAACCTAAATCAGTGCTAAATTGATTGTGATACCAAGCGTATTGCATCGCTTTATAATTGGCAACTGTATAAGGAGTTTGAATTACATTTTCAGCAGTTGAATTATAGGCTCCTCCAAAATCTAACTTTTGCTTTTCTGTCTGATAGGTAATGGTAAGTGCATCGTGGCTTTGAGCCTGTTGAGCCCAGTCCATTTCACCCAAAATACGCTGATTGTCATAAGAAAGAACTTGACGCCCCATTCTGGCACTCCATTTTTCAGTAAAATTATATTGTGCCCAAGCTTCAAAAACAGCTACGCCATTTTTATCGGCAACGGTTGCAGTAGGAACATCACCCCATGTTCTGGTATTTTGAAAAGTTAATTTTACAATTAAATCATCTTGTTTGAAATTAATGTTTAAACGCGAACGTTGAGATATTTGAGAAGTTCCTTTTTGTCCTTCTGGCAGCAAAGTCTTGTAACCGTTGCGATACTCAAAACGTGGCCTAATTTGAAGATTTACGTCTAATTCTTGTGCCTGTAAGGCAGCGGTAGATACTAGAAGTAACAGGAAAATAATTCTGATTTGTTTCATGGGTGATATTTTTTTTGAGGCGTAAATTTATAAGAAAAAGCCATGTTTTACTAAGACTTCGATCTTATTTCTAATTTTTTTTTAATCTAAGTCTAATATGCAGGTTCTAATTTTGCCTTGCTTATTTTAATTCGTTTTTCCTTAGATAGCTGTGTTATAGTGTAATGCATCCAAACGAGACAGGCAGTTGAAAAGATTAGAATAAAAATCCATGAACTTGACCAGATTCCAGTTGCAGTAAGTAAATATCCGAAGATTATCGGACCGAAGAAACCTCCCAAACCGCCAATCATTCCGACCATTCCGCCCACAACGCCAACTTCATTTGGGAAATATTCTGGAATGTGTTTGTAAACTGCTGCTTTTCCGATTCCCCACGAAATCCCAATAAGAATTACCAAAAATAGGAATACCCACATATTGGCATCAAATTTTATAACCGTAACTCCTTTTGCAATTAGTTCTTTTTTTGCAACACTTTGGTTGTGAGCTACTACAACATCTTGCCAGCTAGTAGAAGTTGGGAAAATAGCATTTTCATTTGTATTGGCAGTTTTTTGCGCAATAGGATATTCTTTATCGCCAATTTTTACAGTTTTATCACTGATTTCGTTTACGACACCTTTTTTAGCAGCTAATATTCCTGGTCCTGAAGTAGTAATTTCCATTTTTGGAATTGATAATAAAGCACTTAAAATTACCGAAGAGCCTAAAACCCAATACATTACTTTTCTTGCTCCAAATTTATCAGACAAATAACCTCCAAAAGCTCTAATTACTCCAGATGGTAAACTGAACATGGTTGCGAACAAACCGCCCATTACTAAGCTCGTTTGGTAAACGTTCATGAAATTTGGCAATAACCATTGAGAATAGGCCACAAAACATCCGAAAACCAAGAAGTAATATGCTCCAAAACGCCAAACTCTTTGCGATTTTAGTGGCAAAAGCATTTGCGAAACACTTTTGTTGCTACTTTCTATTTTTTTGTTTTGAGCAAAAATTAAAAAGGCAATTCCGATTACGACCAATGAAACAGCATATATGACAGGAAGAATTTTCCATCCGTTGTGTGGATCATCAATTGAAAAATGATTTAATAGAGAAGGAGCTAAAAACGTTGTAATTGCGGCACCGGCATTTCCCATTCCGAAGATTCCTAAAGCGCGGCCTTGCCATTCTTTTGGATACCAGATTGATGTATAGCCAATTCCGACTGCAAAACTTGTTCCGACCATTCCGAATAAAAAGCTAAGTAAGGCAAACATGGCGAAACTGTCAGCGTAGGGAAGGAGAAACAGCGGAATTGAACAAAGCAGTAATAACAGTGAAAAAACATATTTTCCGCCAAATTTATCAGTTAAAATTCCGATAGGAAGACGCATGATAGATCCAGTTAAGATTGGAATACCTAAAAGCCATCCGACTTGAATAACATCCCAATGGAAAATTCCGTTATCTACTAAAAAAGTTACCAGAACCCCATTTAATGTCCAGCAGGCAAAACACACTGTAAATGCCAATGTGTTCAAAAATAAAATTTTGTGTGATTGCAATAGTGAGTTTGTATTTTTCATAGCACTTATATTTTTATGTAAAAATAAGTACTATAACTTAGTTAAAACCTGCCAAAACGCAGTTTTTGAAAAATAATTACGTATTTATACGTATTTTTTAAATTAAAGAATACTCGGCAGCTTTATTAGATAGTTCCATTAAGTTTTTCACTTTTAGCTTTTTCATTAAGTTGAAGCGATGAACTTCGGCAGTTCTTTTACTGATTTCAAGAGCTTCAGCTATTTCTTTGTTTCCTTTACCTGATAAAAGAAGCGTCAAGATTTCTTTTTCTCTTTTGGTAATCATCATTTCTTCGCCTAAATTTTGTTTAGGTTCTAATGATGCAGATGAATTTGTCAATTGGCTAATTAATATAGAAGAAATGTCTCCGCTAAAATATTTTCCTCCCGCAGCGACACTGTGCAGAGCTTTTAGGAATTCTTCTTTGCTTGAACCTTTTAATAAATAACCATCAGCTCCAGCTTTTATCGATTTCAATACGTATTCTTCAGACTCGTGCATTGAAAGCATAATGATTTTTACGCTGTTTTTTTCATTTCTAAGTTTTTCTACTACCTCTATACCAGTTAAGTTTGGCATACGAATATCTACTATAAGTAAATCAGGATTTGTTGCTGTAACAACTTCAAGCGCATCTGCGCCATCAATTGCTTCGCCTACAACCTCGATGTTTGCTTCGTTTTCAAGCAAAGATTTGATTCCGTCTCTAACAAAAACATGGTCATCTGCTAATACTACACGAATGATATTGCTCATAGTTTACTTAATTTTGATTCTCTATTTTTACGTATATTCATCTAAAAAGAAGACGCTAATATACGTACTTTTTTTAAAAATAAATTCCAATATTAAAATTTCTAATCTTGGAAATTCCAAATTCCAAAGGATTATGTGCTCAGATTTATAAAAGTTTAAAACTTTGACAAAGTTTGCTTTTTAATTGCCTCCAGCTTTAGCTGGAGGTTTTGAAGATATGATATGAGGCTTTAGCCAAATGCATAAGTTAGGCTAAAGCCCTTTTGAAGACTTGCTTTTTACCTCCAGCTAAAGCTAAAGGCAATTGAACTTTTTATTGATGGAACAAATCTTCTTCTGAAAACATGTGCTCGCGAGAGGGATAGGAGCAAGCTACCGGAGTAGCGCGGATAGCCCGACAGTATTAGGGAAAGTGGGCGAATATAGATAAAGATCGATAGCCCACTTTTTCTAATACTGGCTCGCCATGATAATTAGATAATGAGTTAATGTATCAATTAGATAATTCTTATGAATGCGTTAAATAATTATCTAATTCTAATTGACAATTATATTATTTAAGAATTGGAATATTAAAAGTAATCCTCGTGCCTTCGCCTGGAATGGAGTTCATGAAAACGCGACCGTTGATGTATTGGATTCTTTCTTTCATGAATAAAAGGCCCATTCCGGATTCGCTGTTACGTTTTTTGTCGACTGAATTGACATCAAAACCTTTTCCGTTATCATCTACGATGATACTTAAAAGTGTATCGCTGTGTGAAAGCTGTACAATAATATGAGTCGATTCGGCATATTTAATGGCGTTGTTGATGGCTTCTTGCGTCAAACGGTAAATATTGATTTCAATTAAGGAATCCAAACGCTGGTCGAAATCGGTTTTATTGTAAAAAAGGATTTCTTTTCCCGTAAGTTTTGAAAGTTCCTGTGTTAGTTTTGCTAAAGAAGAAACGATTCCGTGATCGCTTAATTCTGGGGGCATTAAGTTGAAAGTGGCCGTGCGGACACCTTTTATAATATCCAAAGAAAGTTTCTTTAAATACTCAATTTTTTGTTCTGATTTTTCTCTGTCATCTAAATTAATGCTTTCTAAACTGAATTTTAAACCCGTCAGCATTTGGCCGATTCCGTCGTGAATTTCTTTGGCAATTCGGTTTTGTTCGTTTTCCTGATTTTCAACAATTTTGCTCGAAATAATCTTTTGTTGATTGATTTTTTCAGTCGTGTTTTCAAGGTTTAAACGTTCGACTTCGCGTTGTGCTTTTTTGCGTTCGGTGATATTGAAACAGACAATCAAAAGTTCCAGTTCGTCTTTTTTGATCATTACGGGAACCATTGATAAATCGAGCCAAATTTCTTTTTCTTCTTTGGTCAAAATTTTCATTTCGCCCTGCCAGCCACTGCGCTGTTTTTCGAAAATCAGGCGGTCAAAATTAACCTGTTCTTTTTCGTCAGCAGTAAGGACTTCAGAGAATTTTTTGTTGGATGAAAATTTAGTGTAATTGAGAAGTTTAGCGAATTTTTCTCCAATATGAATGATGGAACCGTCTGGAGAAATTCGGCAATAAAGCAACGTGTTCTCCATTGCGTAATTGAGCGATTTTAATTCTTTTACAGAGTTTTCTTTGATTTCGCTTAATATTTCGGTGTCGTATGCTAGTTTTAAAGCTTTCTTCTCGGAGGATAAAAGACGTGTAATTAATCTTTCTATTTTCTTATTGGTTGGTTTGAAAATAAAAAAGAATTCTAAAACCAGAATCAAAAGTGTAAAACCAAAAATCCAGTATTCTATTCGGCGTTGTTCGGTTACTTTTTCGTGCGCTTCAAGATCGTATTGCGTTACAATCTGGTTCATTTTTGAAAGGAAAATGCCTTCGTTTTCTAAAATCGTCTGAACCAATTTTTGATTTTCAGATGCCGATTTTTTCTGCTGTAAATTCAATAAAAAGGCGTCGGTGGTTTTTGCAATTTTATTGAAAATTGGGTTGATTTCTAGATATAGCTTATTTAGCGTTTCTGATTTTTCTTTTGGAAAAGCTAAGCTGTCATTTCCGTTTTCTAATGCGTTTTGGTTTCTTTTCCAAAGCTCTAAAACCTCTTTTAAATGCGAAGTTTTTTTGGCTGTAGCCGAATCAGAAACGTAATGTAGAATCAGAACTTCTTTTACGATTTTCTGGCTCAGCATTCTTTGCTTGCCGGAAAAATTAATGATTTTAGAATCGCTTAGTTGCTGATTCAGATTGTATTGCACTAAAAATTGACTGATAATTATAGTTAAGGCAATAGTAAGAAGTGCAAAAAAATACAGACGTCGTAAATTTTTGAAAGTGATTTTTTCTGCAGCTTCCTGATTGCTTTTTTTCATATCTTTTTACAATCCCAAAGAAGCTTTTATTAGGTTTAAGTTTTCTTCAGAATAATTGATTTTTAAGGCTTCTTGATGTCCTTTGTCCGACATTTTATCCCAAGTTTTTTTGATGATGTTTTTCAGCTTTTCTTCATCGTGTTTATGAACGAAAGGTTCTAAGTAATATTCTAAAAAGACTAGGCAAATTACATCTTCCAATAATTGAGTTTCGGCATCCTTTTTTAACAGTTTTTTCTCAATTAAGAATGAAACACGATCGATAAAAGCTTGATCGTAACCTGCTTTTGCCAGAATTTCGGCCGTAGTTTTAGAGTGGAATTTTTTCAATTCTTCTCTCCATTTCAAATAACCCACACGATCCATTGGGTACGATTCGCGAGCGACTTTCCATCGGCAGATATGCTGTGCTTTTGAAGCAATCTGAATTTCTTCTGAGGCATTTGGTTCAAACTCCATCAGTTTTTTATACATCCTGTCTGAATACAATAATTCTTTTGGATATTCTTTATTTTGGTCTAATTCGATGTTCGGATCTTGTGCATTTTCGGCATCAATCCATTCGCTTGCTTTTTGAAAAGGTGTAGTCATTTTTTTGGTTAAGTAATAGATTTCAAAGATACGGAATTAGTGGAAAAGTCGAAAGTCTAAAGTGAGATGAAAGAAGCAAGAGGCAAGACTATATAGGTTTTCAAATCTTGCTTCTTGCCTCTTAAAAGTCTAATCTACGAACCCAACAAAAACTTCATCTTCAACAATTTTAATCGGATAGGTTGCAATGTGATATTCTTCGCCATTTAGATTAGAACCATCAACAAGAGAAAATGTTTTTTTATGCATCGGGCAGGCGATTTTCGGAATATCGTCGGCCGAACCCGTCATTCCTCTCGAAAGCACCATTTCCATTTTGTGCGGGCAGGCGTTTTGGCAAGCGTACCATTCATTCCTGCGTGTGAAATTGAAAATCGCAATTTGTTTGTTTTTGTATTTGATACATCCGCCTCGATTGGTTGGAAAATCTTCTACTTTACCTGCTTTGAACCAAATTGTTGCATCGCTCGCATGAACTGTTTCGTATTGATTTAAGATTTCTTCCATTTTGATTGAGTTTTAATTTCCTGTTTCTTAGCCCTCTTTTTACAATCAAGAGAGGTTTGATGGCGCAGTAAAAAAGAGGGTAAGAAGGACAGCAAACGTTTAATGATTTTTTTCTTTTTTTTTGGAGCTTGGCGTTTTGCCACTAAGGCGCAAAGGCGCTAAGTTTTTTTAAGTTTTTGTAATTTGACTTTGTGTCTTTGTGTCTTTGTGGCAAGATATTTTTTTAAGTCCAAGCTTTTGGCATTTTTTGATCTCTTAGCGGAACAAAAACAGCATTATCGTCTTTTTCGTCTGAGTTTATAAAGTGATTGAAACGTTTTAATAATCTTGGTTTTTCCAGCACTTGTTTCCATTCGCATTCGAAAGTGTTGACTAAAGTCTGCATTTCGGCTTCAAGCGTTTCGCAGATTCCTAAACTGTCTTCGATGATTACTTGTTTCAAATAATCTAAACCACCGTCTAGTTTTTCCAACCAAGTTGAAGTTCGAATCAGCGGACCTGCTGTTCTGATGTAATACATTAAGAAACGATCCATGTATTTGATTACGGTTTCCTTGTCTATTTTTTCTGCCAATAAAACAGCGTGTTTTGGATTGGCTCCACCGTTTCCGCAGATGTATAAATTCCATCCGCCTTCAACAGCGATTAATCCGAAATCTTTTCCGCGGGCTTCGGCACATTCGCGAATGCAAGCCGAAACACCTCCTTTTAATTTATGCGGAGAACGGATTCCTTTGTATCTGTTTTCTAGCTCGATGGCAAATCCAGCGCTGTCGTCCATTCCGTAACGACACCAAGCATTTCCAACACAGCTTTTTACGGCACGAAGGGATTTTCCGTAAGCATGACCGCTTTCAAAACCATTATCGATTAATATTTTCCAGATTTTTGGCAAGTCACTTAAATGCGCTCCGAACAAATCAACTCTTTGTGCTCCAGTGATTTTAGTGTACAAATCGAATTGTTTTGCCACTTCGCCAATTACAATTAATTTCTCTGCAGTAATTTCGCCTCCTGCAACTCTTGGAACAACCGAATAGGTTCCGTTTCGTTGGATATTGGCCAAAAATCTATCGTTGGTATCTTGAGTTGTTATATGTTTGTTGGCCGTATCATTATAAATACTAGAGAATATAGAAGCAACAACAGGTTTGCAGACTTCACATCCGTCGCCTTTTCCATGATGATCTAAAACATCGTAGAAATTCTCGTATTTGTTGATTTTTACCAAATCGAATAATTCCTGACGTGTGTAGCTGAAATGTTCGCATATCACTTCTTTGACTTCTTTTCCTAAAGATTTTTGTGTTGCTTTTACTAAATCTGAAACCATTGGTTTACAGCCACCACAGCCCGAAGTCGCTTTGGTTGCTTTTACAACATCTGAAAGTGTAGCGCAAGATTCATCCAAGATTTTACAGCAGATAGCACCTTTGGTAACGTTTTCGCAAGAACAGATTACCGCTGTGTCTGGCAAATCGATTACACTTCCTAAAGAAGAACCTTCACAACCATCACGAGAACCTAAAATCAAATCTTCTGGGTTTTTCGGCAGTGCCATTTCATTAATATAAATCTGGAAAAGCGAACCATAATCGCTAGAATCTCCGACTAAAATTCCACCCAAAAGTTTTTTCGAATCTTTGGTAACGTTGATTCTTTTATAAACTCCACTCAATTTATTCTCATAAATAATAGCAGTAACGTCATTATTTTCGATAAAAGGATCACCAAAACTCGCCACTTCTACACCAATCAATTTCAATTGTGTAGACATATCGATGATTTCTCTCATGGTTTTATCACCATTTAAGATTTGTTCGGCAGCAACATCGGCCATTTCGTAACCTGGCGCAACAAGTCCATAAATGTTTTGGTTGTAAAGAGCTGCTTCGCCAATAGCAAAAATGCAAGGATCTGAAGTTCGCATTTGATTGTTTACCACAATTCCGCCTCGTACACCAACTTCAAGTCCTGAAACTCGTGCTAGTTCATCACGAGGTTTGATTCCTGCAGAAATCACAAGCATATCGACTTTTAATAATTCGTCGTTTGCAAACATCATTCCTGTTATACTTTCCTTTCCGTCAATATATTGCGTTGCTTTGTTAAGATGAATTCCAATATTTAATTCTTCAATTTTTGATTGAAGCATATCACTCGCGCCTTGATCCAATTGTCTTGGCATCAAACGAGGTGCAAATTCTACCACATGCGGATTCAATCCTAAATCTCTAACGGCTTTTGCTGCTTCAAGACCTAATAATCCTCCACCTAAAACAGCCGCTTCTGTCGCGCCTTTTTGTTTTATTTTTTTAGCGTAAGCCATAATTGCATCCAGATCTTCTATTGTTCTGTAAACAAAAACACCTTCTTTTTCGACACCTTCAATTGGTGGTACAAAAGCCGAAGAGCCTGTGGCTAAAACTAAGTAGTCGTACGTATGTGTTTTGCCTAAATGTGTATGTATAGTTTTTGAATCACGATTAATATCTGTAATAAGTTCAGATGTGTTTAGAATAATATTGTTTTCTGCGTACCATTCGGTCGTAGATAATGATAGATCATCTGCCGTTTTTCCTCCAAAGTATTCACTTAGGTGAACACGATCATAGGCGCGTCTTGGCTCTTCTCCAAATACTGTGATTTGATACTTTTCTTGTCCTGATTTTACAACAAACTTTTCGCAAAATTTATAACCAACCATGCCGTTTCCAACTACTATTACTCTAATCATGATTTCTTTAATTAAGTATTACTATGCAAATATAAGTATTTATACTTATAAAAATACGTAAACAATTTATTTTTAGCAAGAAAGTGTATTTTGGAACTACGTATTTTGACGTAATCTTTTACATAGCTTAGGTTTTGAATGATTTTGGAGTAATTCGGTTTTTTAAAATTTGAAAGGATTCTAAATAAGCGTTTCAAAAAAATGTCGTAAATTCATAAGAATTTTACATTTGTTTTACGAAGAAGAACATTTTTTAAACTAAAATCTCATGAAAAAAGTACTTTCAATATTGTTTTTAACAGTTTTAATGATAAGCTGTAAAACGACTGCAAATAAAGAATCTGCCACAACATCTTCAGTAAGCTCAACAGAAGAAGATCTAAAATATTATTTTAAAGGAACAGGAAATGAGCCGTTTTGGGGAATCAAAATAGGAAATGAGGAAATCGTTTTTACGTCATTAATACCAGGAAAAGAAAAAATTATTTTTCCTGCCGTTGATGCGATTCGAGCAATGGATGCTAATGTAAAAATGTATAAAGTAAATAATGAAACGACTTCTGCGACTATAACAATTCAGCAATTAGATTGTCAAGATTCAATGTCTGGTGCGATTTCGCCTTACAGCGTAAAAGTTGAAATTAGAAATAATTCAGAATTAGAAACGAAGAAACTTAGCGGATGCGGAAAATATCTTACCGATTATCGTCTTCACGATATTTGGGTTTTGGAAGAATTAAACGGTTACAAAGTTTTTGCAACTGATTTTCAAAAGGAATTTCCGAGAATCGAGATTAATTCGGCTGAAAATAAATTTATGGGATATGGCGGTTGCAATTCAATAACCGGACAAATCTTTTTCGAAAAAGATCTTTTGCGTTTTACCAAAGTGATTTCAACTTTAATGGCTTGTCCGCAAGGAAATAAAGAAGGAGAATTTACTAAAGCCTTGCAGAGTACGAATACTTATTCGATTGGGAATAATCAATTGATCTTGTCAAATCCTTCGGGGAAATTGGCTGTTTTTAAGAAAGTCGATTGATTTTTTATTTCTCCCGCAGATTTTACAGATTAAGCAGAATAAATCTATTTAATCTGTAAAATCTGTGGCAGTAAAAATATCTGCTCAATCTGCAAAATCTGCGAGAGCTTACATTTTTATAAATCGAAATTATTCAAACAATTCCTTAGGTTCTTCATCTTCTTGTTCTTCTTCAATAAAATCCAACTCTAAAGCTTTCACGCTCTGAACCGCATTTCCGGCAATACCGCGAATAGAACCGTACATGCCTAATGTATTATGAACCACTTTTTCGATCTGTTTTTCGCGCTGTTTCCAGATTCTTTGCATCGCTCTTTTTTCTGATTCCAGATCGTTTTGCATTTGTGTGAAACCTTCTACAATTCCTTCAATCTGCAGACGGAATTCGTTGCTGGTTAAGAAATCATACAACATCGACATTTTATCGCCTTTGTTTTCCTGCGCCTGAACCGCTTGGTTAATTTGAATTAAAGACTGACGCAAAACCGCACTTAAACCTTTAAATTCTTCATACGTACAAATCCAAATTCCGTCTCGCATGCCCATTCTTTCCATTCCAGAAGGCATCACTTCGGTTACCAAAACTCCAATGTTGGCTCTTTTGGTTCTAATATCGTTTTTGAATTTTTCAATCCACGAAGGCTGAAATGCTTTTGTTCTTTTGCTTTCGTAATAAATAGAACCGCAATTTTGATGTTCGCGTGTATTTACAATTTGAAGACAGTCGGCACCATTGGCACCTTTTTTAACTTCATCAATACTGTCGAGAGGGAAATTATTGGCCAGCCATTCTTCAATTGCTAATTCCATTACTTCGCCTTGCAATTGCATCGAACCTTGTTCCTGCTTGCGTTTCATTTCTTCCGTCAGCTTTTTTTGTTCTTCTAGCTGTTTCTGAAGTTCTTTGAATTTTAGTTCGTTTTTATCGTCTTCCTGTTTTCTGATTTTTTCACGTTCCAAAGCCAATTGCGCGTTCAATTGTTTTTCGGCTTCGGCCTGAATTGCTTCTTTCATTTCCAGTTTTTCGCGCTGTAATTTGGCGATTTCACCTTCCATTTTATTTAATTCCCTGATTTTTTCCGATTTTTCAGAGAGTTCTTTTTCCATTAAAAGCAAACGATCTTTATTTTCTTCTTCGAGTTTGGCTTTTAGCTTTTCAGAAATTTCTTTTTCAGCTGTTTTTTTCTCGCGCTCCAAACGTTCGGCAAAAAGTTCATTTTCCTGTTTTTTCTTCGCTTCAAATTCGGCTTTGGCTTTTTCCAATTGTTCGTTTTTAAGCTCTAATTCACGGTTTTGAATATTGGCTTTTTGCTGGAATTCTTTACGAATGCTATCTTCCAATTGATGTTTTAAAACATCATTTACGTCGATAGGAGTTCCGCAGTTTGGACACTGAATTGAAGATTGCTCGGCCATTTTTATTGAAATTTTTATTGTAGAATTATAATTTGCTAAGGTATTTAAAACTTCTCTTTTTATGATGTGGATTTCTGTACTAAATTGTAACGATTTTTTGTTATGGCCGCAAAGGCTCTAAGGCACTAAGTTTTTTTGCCACTCCCGATAGCTATCGGGATAAAAGGATTAAAAGGATTTTCTTTCATTTTTTGTCATCCTGACGAAGGAAGGATCACACACATAACTCGACAAAGATTTGCGATTCTGTTTGCGGAATTTCTTGTGTGATCCTTCCTTCGTCAGGATGACAAACTGTACGCTTCTTTCTACTTAAAAAAAAACTTTGCGGCCTAGCGTCTTTGTGGCAATAAAAAGGCAACAGCAGATTGTGTAATCTCAGAATCATCTTCTTTTGAAATTATAATAGAAACATTTGTAAAAAGATTCACTTTTTTCAATTCAATAAAACCAATTTCAGGATCTTGATTGTTTTTAGCAATATTTGAAGGAACAATCGAAATTCCCAATCCGTTTTTGACTAATTGTACTATTGAATTGATGTTGTTGGCTTCGTGAATAATCTTCGGCGTAAAGCCATAAAAAGCACAAAGTTCCAGTAAAACTTCATGATAATGCGGTGCATAATCTTTATTGAAGAAAACAAAAGTTTCGTCTTTCAGTTTTACAATCTCATTTTCTGATTTTATCTGAACGGATTTTTTATTGTAAACCAATGAAAAACCATCTTTAAACCATAAATGGGATTTTATTTTTGGAGAATGAATTGGTGACCTAATAATTCCCATTTCGATTTTTCCTTGTTCTAAAGCATCAATTTGTTTGGTGGTAGAAATTTCAAAAAGCTTGAAATTGACATACGGAAACTGCGCTTTCAGATGTTTGATTAAATCTGAAATTATTGATGAATAAATAGAACTTATATAAGCGATTCTGAATTCTCCAGAAACGTTTTCTGCTATTTTTTTTGTTTTAGTAGAAATGTGTTCCAAATTCTGGAAAAGAGCTTTAACTTCTTTTTCAAAATATTTCCCAGCTTCGGTCAATTCTACTTTTTTATTGTTCCGAATGAAAAGTTTTGCCTGCAGTTCTTCTTCTAGTTCAGCTATTTGTCGGCTCAACGGAGGTTGCGAAATAAAGAGTTTTTCTGAGGCTTTGGTAAAATTCAATTCTTCGGCTACAGCCAAAAAATATTTTAAGTGACGTAATTCCATGATACTTTAAAAGTATTGTTGATTGATAAAAATAGTATTTTTAAAGTATTTATGAAAAGAATAGTTTTGAAAAAGCAAAAAATAAGTCTCTCGCAGATTTAGCAGATAGGGCAGATTATTAATTTTATTAAAATCATTTCTAATCACAAATATTCCGATCATATAATAGCAAAAAGATCCCCTAAATCTGCTGAATCTGCGAGAGTTAAAAAAAACAAAAGACATGAAAAAATCAACTATTGCCGAAATTAAAGAACGATTTGACAATGATGTCGAACGCTTTTCAAATTTAGAAACGGGACAAGTCGCCACAATCGACGCGACTATTTCTTTGGAATTAATAACTGAAGCTTCAAAACGCATTGTTCCGAATGCTACAAATGTTTTGGATGTTGGCTGTGGAGCTGGAAATTATACTTTAAAAATGTTATCTAAAGTGCCAAATTTAAATTGTACGTTAGTCGATTTGAGTTTGCCAATGTTAGATCGTGCTTTTGAAAGAGTTTCGGCAGAAACGAACGGAAAAGTCGAAATCAAACAAGGCGATATCCGCGAAATTGTTTTAGAAGAAAATAGTTTTGATATTATTTTGGCTGGAGCAGTTTTGCATCATTTAAGGGGAGATGAAGATTGGGAAACGACATTTACTAAATTATTCAAATTATTAAAACCAGGAGGTTGTTTGATGATTTCGGATTTAATTACTCAAGACACCGAATTGTTGAACGAATATACGTGGCAACGCTATGGCGAATATTTAGAAGGAATAGGAGGGGCAGAATATCGCCAGAAAGTTTTGGATTATATCGAAAAAGAAGATTCGCCTAGATCGATGAATTACCAATTGGATTTAATGAAAAAAGTAGGTTTTTCAAAAGTCGAAATTTTGCATAAAAACATGTGTTTCGGAGCTTTTGGAGGAATTAAATAAGTTTTGTTCGCCACGAATTCACGAATTAATCTAAAATCTTTGCGTATAGATTTTAAAAAATAAATTCGTGAATTCGTGGCTATAAAGACTTATAAAATCTGCGCGGTTTTGTAAACCTGAATTGGGCTCGAAACCAGATTTTCTGTTTTTTTTATGAATTCTTGCAAATAAGATTGATTGTTATGCAAGTCTAATCCCGGTTGATCTTTCCATTCTTCCCATAGAATAAAAACATTTTCGGAAGTGTGCAAATCGTAACGAATACATGCCGCTTCTTTTCTAGTTTCGGTTACTAGATGTGTCAGCAGGTTTTTAACTTCAATTAAATGCTCTGGTTTACTTTTTAAAATTGCGGTTATCGAAATCATAATTATAAGTTTTTAAAAGTTTGCTCTAAATGTTTCGTATAATTCTCTTTAAAGATAACGATATTTTCTGGTGTAGCACCTTTTTCAACATCATGAAAATGAAATCCGTTTAGGCGTTCCATTCCGGTAAATTTGTTCATTTTATGGAAGCCAAACATTACGCCGTCATCAACAGAAGTTTCTTCAAAGAATTCACCTGGGAGTGTAAAAGCAGTTGCAGGAGCATTCCAGCTTGTGGTCAGCATGTATTTTCGTCCGTGCAGAAGTCCGCCAGTTCCGTAATTGATGTCTGGATTTACACGGCTTCTTCCGTCGCTTTTGTAGATTCCGTTGTTGTGTCCTTGTGTGAAAACATCGTCGATGTATTTTTGAAAAGGTTTGGCAATTGAAACCACCAAACTGGTGTGTGGTAAATAATTAAATCTGCCCAGACGAATTTTTCTACTTCTTCTTGTAAATCGATTTGATCTTCGATGTGCGATGTTTTTATTTCGTAATCGTTGTTTTTTGAAAGAAATTCGATTGTCCAATCTTGAACAGTTTTATTGAATTTTCCTCCTGAATGAGCAAATTTCTGCCCGCCGTTAATTATAAATATCTTTTTCATTTTAATTGTTATTTCTTATGAAAATGGACGTGTGAGGGATAAGAGCGATATCCTTTTTCTTTTTTCTTTAAAAAGAAAAAGATTTAGCGGATAGCCCGGTTCGCCACGGCGAAACACGCCCAAATTATTTTAATTGTTGAGATTTTTTTTAACACATAGAAACATAGATTTTTCTTTCTGTAAAAGGGAATGGAAAGAAACTAGTTTCTAACACATAGCTCTCAAAGTTTGTCATTACGAAAGAGGAATCTTCGTAAGTAACTCAGCGTAGTCAATTGCCAATCTTTGTCGAGCTTCTCTCGGAGATTCCTCGTTCCTCGGAATGACAATATTATGCTGACTATGTGCATTAATGTAAGTGAAACGCCTTTGACGACAACGAAACACTATGTTTCTATGTGTTTAAAAAATTTATTTTATTTTAGCAATTGCTTGATTGATAAAGTCCAATTCTGAAGCTGATAAATCGAAATCCATTGTTTTAGCGTTTGAGATTGCTTGTTCTGCGTTTCTTGCTCCGGCTAAAACTATTGCAATTCCTTTTTGTAAACTTGTCCAGCGCAACACTAATTGTGAAATCGAAATGTGTTTGTCGTTTGCCAATGAACTCAATTCTTCTATTAAGGTTTTGACTTGCTGTTGATCGAATTTTCCGAAATAACCGTTTCTATGGTCGTTTTCTTTTAGTTTGCTGTCTAAGAAATATTTTCCAGTCAATAAACCTCTTTCCATAGGACTGTAAGCAATGATTCCGATATTTTCTGCAACTGTGAAAGGAATTAATTCTTCTTCAATTTTACGATTTAGCATGCTGTATGCTACTTGATTTGAAGCCACTTGAATTGTTTTTTGTGCTTCCTGAATTTGTGCCACATTGTAATTACTTACTCCGAAAGCTCTGATTTTTCCTTGCTGAATTAAGCTTTCAGCAGCTTCCATTGTTTCAGAAATTGGTGTTGTGGAGTCTGGCCAGTGAATTTGAAGTAAATCAATATAATCAGTTTGAAGACGTTTTAAGCTTTCTTCAACTTCTTTGATTACGTTAGCTTTTGATGAATATTTGTAAACCGGAACTTTTTTACCATTGTCGTCAGCGTCGAAAAAGTAATCACCTTTTCCGTTATTGCTTCCGTCCCAAACCAAACCGAATTTAGTAAGCAATTGAATTTTAGAACGATTGTAAGGTTTTATAGCTTCTCCGATCATTTCTTCGCTTAAACCAAATCCGTAAAAAGGAGCAGTGTCAATTGTAGTAACGCCGTGATCGATAGAAGCCTGAACAGATGCTATTGAGTCTTTCTTTTCTGTTCCGCCCCACATGGTTCCGCCAATGGCAAATGCACCGTATGTAATAGCTGATAATTCAAGTTCTGAGTTGCCTAATTTTCTATATTCCATGATTGTAATTTTAATTTTGATTAATTTGACGAGGCAAAATTATACTGTTTTTATGATTCTTATTTGGTATATATTTGTCTTTTTTAGGTATATTTGCATCTTCAAATAAATGGAATTATGAAAAAAGAAAACTTATATGAACCTTTTACGGTTTCTTTTGAGACGCTGACGGAATATCCAGATGTAGGAGATCGTCATAATTTTTTCGAATTAGTATATATTCTTAAAGGTACAGGAAGACAGTGTATTAATAAGAATATTTTTGAATATGATCCAGGACATTTGTTCTTATTAACGCCAGAGGATTGTCATAATTTTACCATTGAAACCGAAACTAAATTTTTCTTTTTAAGGTTTAATGATATTTATTTAAAGAATTCGAGTCTGCAGAACGAAAACATTCAGCGATTGGAGTACATTCTTCAAAATGCCAATCATCAGCCGGGTTGTATTCTAAAAAATGATCCTGACAAATGTTTGGTAAAAGTAATGATCGAAGCCATTTGCCGTGAGCACCAGGATAAAGATGTTTACAATCAGGAATTGATTCAGCAATTGGTGAATACGTTGATTATTATTGTGGCCAGAAATATTGCAAAATATCTTCCTGAACAGGTTAATATTGGAACTGAAGCCAAAGCGATGGATATTCTGCAATACATTCAGAACAATATCTATTATCCTGAAAAAATTAAAGCAGAATCAATTAGCGATTATTTCGGAATTTCGAATACGTATTTAGGTCGTTATTTTAAGAAGCATGCTAGTGAAACGATGCAACAGTATATCAGTAATTATAAAACAAAACTGATTGAACACCGTTTGCAATTTAGCGATAAGCGTATTAATGAAATTGCGTACGAGTTTGGTTTTACGGATGAAAGCCACTTTAATAAGTTTTTCAGAAAACAAAAAGGCTATAGTCCGTCTGAATTTAGAAAGTCGATTCGATTGAGTGCTTAAGTCTTTTTTGCCACGAATTCACGAATTTACGCTAATTTTTTAGGCTTTTTTATTTCGCAGAAAGTACTAAAAAATAAAAAATCCGTGTAAATCCGCGTTTTCGCAAAGCGAATCTGTTTTATCCGCGTACTTTAATTAGATAATTTTTTTGATAACACGAAGTTTATGAGTGTGTTTGTTTAATTCAGGATTGTAAATTCCTGTGTGGTCTAAACGGTCAATACGCACTTTTCCACTTGCGTGAATGATGTAATTATTTTCCATTATGATTCCGACATGGGTAATATTTCCTTCATCATTGTCAAAAAATGCCAAATCGCCTGGTTCGCATTCTTCAATAAAGCTTAAAGGGTCACCCTCAAGTGCTTGTTGAGATGCATCTCGGTGAATTTTATAGCCGTTTAATTTATAAACCATTTGAGTAAATCCAGAACAGTCAATTCCAAATGGTGTTTTTCCGCCCCATAAATAGGGAGCATTCAAATACATAAAAGCAGTTTTGATTAATGCACTTTTAGGTTTGATGCCGCTAGTTTTGGTTCCTTCAAAATCAAAGTTCGAAGTATTGATTTCACTGTTGTTTAAAAAAGACAATGAGGCTCCAAGCGGAATTGGAAGCAGTAGATTGTTTGGAGCGGTGATATAATCAATTAAATCTGCATTCAAAATAATTGACTCTTTACTCAAGAGATCAAATTGCTCTTTGGTGATTTCTTGATATTGTTTAGAATCGACCCAGCCTTCGTAGTCGTCAAACTGAATTCTTATTCGAGCCCATTGATTGTGGCGTTCTAAAATTTCGATGTGTTCGCCAAACAAAAGCTGTGTCACGATTTCACTTCTGTCACTAGCTTCAGCTCGAACGGGTACTATGGCAAGATTGCAAATTCCAAACATGTAAGGAAAATTATAAAGTTAAAAATCAGGAGTTACGTTTATAACTCCTGATTTTTTTAGATATTGTTTTAAGCTCTTTCGATAACAATTGCTGATGCGCCACCACCACCGTTGCAAATTGCAGCAGCTCCAGTTTTTGCATTATTTTGTTCTAAAACATTTAGTAAAGTTACAATAATACGTGCTCCAGAAGCTCCCAGAGGATGTCCTAAAGAAACAGCGCCACCGTTTACGTTTACTTTGTTGTTATCTAAATTTAAAATTTTTGAATTGGCCAATCCAACTACAGAGAAGGCTTCATTGAATTCGAAGAAATCAACATCTGAAATTGAGATTCCTGCTTTGTCCAAAGCTTTTGGTAACGCTTTTGCTGGACTTGTTGTAAACCATTTTGGTTCTTGAGCCGCATCTGCATAACCTTTTATGTATGCTAATGGTTTTAAACCTAATGCATTTGCTTTTTCTTCAGACATTAAAACCAAAGCAGCAGCTCCGTCATTAATTGTAGAAGCATTTGCAGCGGTTACAGTTCCGTCTTTTGTAAAAACAGGTGCTAAAGATGGAATTTTATCTAATTTCACATTAGTATATTCTTCGTCTTTAGAGAATATAATTGGTTCGCCACGTCTTTGAGGCACTTCAACAGGAACAACTTCATTATCAAATTTTCCAGCCTCCCAAGCTTTGGCACTTCTTTCGTATGATTGGATAGCGAAAGCGTCTTGTTCTTCACGGCTGATTTTGTATTCAGAGGCACACAAATCAGCGCAAACTCCCATTGCGTTGTTGTCGTAAGCATCTGTCAAACCATCTTTCTGCATTCCGTCAAGCATAGTTGCTGGGCCAAATTTGTTTCCAGCACGCATTTGCACATAGTGCGGGATTAAGCTCATGCTTTCCATTCCGCCCGCTACTACAATTTCAGCGTTGCCACATGCGATTGCTTGCGCGGCAAACATTACGGCTTTCATTCCAGAAGCACATACTTTGTTTACTGTTGTCGCAGCGACTTCTTCAGACAGACCAGCAAAAAGTGCTGCTTGACGTGCCGGAGCTTGTCCAACACCTGCCTGAATTACATTCCCCATGAAAACTTCATCGACTAATTTTGGGTCAAGGTTAATTTTTGAAAGGGCTCCTTTTATAGCAGCAGCGCCTAATTTTGGTGCAGGTACAGTAGATAACCCGCCCATGAAACTTCCGATAGGTGTTCTAACGGCAGAAACGATAACAACTCTTTTGTTCATTTTCTGTTTAATAATAGTTAGTAAGCAAATTTACTCTTTATTTGAATAAATTCAAACTTTGTATTGAATAGTGAATTTTAAATTTAAGGTGAAATTTTTGTTAATTCTATTTGTTTGATTGTGAAGCGGTTTTGAAAAAAGATGAAAAAAAACTAAAAAAACTCAAAAAAAAGCTTGTGAGAAAAGGAATGTTGTTATACATTTGCACTCGCAAAACGGAAGCAATTCCTTGAGCAAGGAGAGGTGCCAGAGCGGTAATGGAGCAGATTGCTAATCTGTCGACGGGTAACCGTCGCCAGGGTTCGAGTCCCTGTCTCTCCGCTTAAATTTTGCCTCGGGGTGTAGCGTAGCCCGGTTATCGCGCCTGCTTTGGGAGCAGGAGGCCGCAGGTTCGAATCCTGCCACCCCGACTACAATTGAAATAATGGACGCATAGCTCAGCTGGATAGAGCACCTGCCTTCTAAGCAGGCGGTCGAAGGTTCGAATCCTTCTGCGTTCACAATAAGCCACTCAAATCGAGTGGCTTTTTTGTTTTATAACATTTTAGCGAGAAATTACTATGTACGCCATGAGTTGGATATTCTCTATCTGAAACCGGTATTGAGCTTATTCCTTTTATAAGTCAAATCAAACAGCGGGCTGAAAGACAGATAGCTTTGATTTAAAACTATAATAGGAATGTTTAGTTTAAATTGGTTAAAAACTCAATGGCTACAGCGTTTCTTGCTTTTTTAATATATTTTGCACTAAATTGCTTCTTCATTTTTAATTCTAAACAATAAATAAAATTTTACTGCAATCCATGAATGAAGAAATTAAATTATACCGAAACTTTAAGAAAACCAGAAATTTACTTTTGTATGCTTGTGCTGTCAACATTCTATTAGCGATTATGCTTTTATACGGCATAGGAACTTTTGATGGAATATTTAAAATAAAACTATCCATTGCTTCTGGTGGTATTCTTTTGATAATGTTTGTTTTGTCATTTAAAATGCTTGCCAGTATAAAAGATAAGTCTCCATTGATTCAAATAGATTCAAATGTTTTTTCTGGGAGAACAACACCTGTAGCAAAAGCTTTTGGGAGGATAGAATGGCAAGATGTTACCGATTTGCAATTAAAGAAGGTTGGAGGTGATACTTTGGCTGCCATAACAATTGACAATGTATCGAAATATGACGGAAAGGTTTCTAAATTTCTTTGGAAAATGGCTTATGATGAGCAAAATTCGAAATTGAATATAATGTATTCGGCTTCAGAAATTGAAATTAATGCAGATGAATTGTATAAGCTGTTTTTAAAATACTGGAAAAAATAAAAATAGTCTGTTATAAAATTTAAAGAGCCACTTTAGTTAAGTGGCTTTTTTGTTAGTTCTAAATGCAAAATCGGATAGGGTTTACCGCAGCCGTCTAAATCAGAGGTAGATTTTACTTCAAATCCAAAATGCTTGTAAAATGAAGTGGCTGTTTGGTTCTCTTTATTCACATCAACTTTTGAGATTTTAAGCTCATTAATTGCATATAGTAATAATCTCTTGCCAATTCCTTTTCCTATTTGGTCTGCTGTTACAAACAACATTTCTAAGCTTTCATCATGAGTTCCGACAAAACCAATAATTTGTTGTTGGTCATTTTTTATGCAGTACAATGAAACATTGTCAAAAAAGTTTGGAATAAGCTCTTTGTAAAATATAAAATCTTCAGGTTTTAAGAAGTCATGTGTTGCTTTTACAGAAGATTCCCAAACCGAAATCAATTCAGGATATTCTGTTTTATTTACTTTTTGAATCACAGTCTAGATTGTTTAATTTTTTGATGACTGGCAAAAATAGTAATTTTATGTACTATTGAATTATTTTTTTCCTGCTGCCCAGAAAATAGAATTTCGAAGCAGGGTAGTGTATGCTTCGTTTTGGAATAATTCTGGCGCGTGTCCCATAAAAATATAAACGTTTCGTGAAGGAAACTTATCGTTTGTCCAGACTACTGGATGATCTCCCATTTTTATTTTTGAATCTGGCTGGTAAGTAGATTCATCAACCGAAGCCAAAACATGAACATTGGGTCTCGGACTTTTGTCATGGGTATACCATTCTTCCTTTTGAATAATGAAATCAGAAGGAATTCCTTTAGCTACAGGATGAGATTTATCTTCTACATTTACTTTTCCGCTTGCAAAATCTGGTATGTAATTCACAAATCTGATTCCGCCCATAAAATCAGAAAACCATTTCCACATAGGATACCCGTCAAACTCTCCAAGCAAAGTAGCATGATGCAAGCCCACCCATCCGCCTTTTCCGCTGTTTATATATTTCTGAAATGCCTGCATTGATTCTTCGCTCCACGTATAAGGTGGATAGTCTAATTGTATAAAAACTTGATATTGTTTTAAAAGATTTTCATTGATTGTTTTGGTGTTTTCGATATAGTCAATGGTAAAACTGCTGTCGATGGCGAGTTTGTTTAGCCAAGGTTTTGCGGCTTTGGTAAATGGAAGATGATGTCCGCCATTTTCATATAAAACTAAAGCTTTAAAACGTGATTTTTTTTGTTTTTGAGCCAGACAGTCCTGCTGAAAGAAACAACTTAAAATAAGTAAAATGAATGCTAGTGAATTTTTCATGGAAATAATTTAGTAAATCGAATTAATTTACGGTTCAACAATTGCAGTTATTGCCTGTAAAAACCATGCTGAGTGCGGAATCCATTGTTCGGTCCAGCGCCATTCATTGCCTTTGTCTTCCATTTTAAAATCGATTCCAGAACCGTCTCCATTTCCATCTTTCCCCGTAATACCGTTAGAAATACCGCCTTTTTGAGATCCGTGGCCATAATTAGAATGCATATAAGGAACATTGTTCTCGCCAAATTTGTACAAAAAACACATAGAATACGGATTGCAACCTAAAATCCATGATATTTGCTGTGACGCAAATAAATCTAGCGATTTTTTTGTGGTGTTGTTTTTTTGTAGTGAAATGCTTTTTCCGCCTTCTATCGCTGCTGTAGCCAATGAAGCCAATCTTGCATTTTCACCTTGCCACCACCAGCCAGTTTCATTATCATGCGGAATAAAAAATCCGTCTTGAATTTTATCATTAAATAAAAAACTTTGCCTAGCGTAACCAAATGGATTAGTGACATTGTTGGTAACGGCTAAATTGTATTCCAAAGCTTTTTTGATAACATTTTCTGCCGCAATTCTTTCTTTACTGTCAGATTCTTTTTTCAGATATCTGGTTAGTGCCACAATAGGTAAACCAGCATCGGCTGCATGCCAAAACGGACGATTTGCATCATTACTTCTAAACCAACCTTTGTCTGTCATTCGGTTTTCAAGTTTATGAGCCCATTTTCTGGCTTCGTCTTTATAAAAATTTTCATTCGTGGTTATCCATAATTCTGTGGCCGCCATCAAAGCACAATAATCATCTATGATGTTTTCTTTTCCGTCATCATCATATTTCGTATTATTAATTAAAAGGTGTGCATAAGCTCTTTTCGCTCCGTCTAGATATTGTTTTGAAGTGAAATCACCGTTTTTATTCCATTTTGAAATTCTGGCAAGTGACGCGATTGCCATTCCAGCGCCTTCGCGAAAAGCAGATTGATATTCGTCAGTAGTAACGCTATTGGCTTTTAATCCAACAATTCTTCTTGCTGCAGGGTTTTTATCAAAATAGCTAAATACTATCATATAAAAATAATCTTCATCAGAAAGACAGCGCATCATATAATCGGCTCCCCAAATGGCTTCGTTATCGAGAGAATCTTTTATTTTCCAATGTACGAGCTTTTTTGAAATGCTTTCGGATGTGTTTATAAGTGACCAAGTTACCAAAGGCGTCTGTTGCGGAGATACAAAATTAGCGTAGGCTAAATGCGAAAAATACTTGCTCACATCTCCAGATGCATCGCACCATCCGCCGTGAACATCTACTTTTTTTGTGCTTCCAAACAATAACATGTTTTTGTCAGCTTCCAGTTCTTCGGGAGTGTTGGCTCTTTGTTTGTTATAATAGTGTACAATAGAAGAAATGGTTCGTTTTGCTAATATGTCTTCTTCAATTGAAAAGCGGGCAGAAGTATAAGTTTGATCTGCAATTTTAAATGACACTTTGTAGTTCCCTGGTTTTTGAAGAGAAGAAAAATCGGCTTTGTAATAAAAGTTACCCAGTTTCCAGTCGTCGACACTTTCTGCTTTTCCAATTTTAGACGTGAAAACTGTTTTTCCAGAATCAGCATCTATAATGTCAAAAGTTGAATTCAAAAGATTGCTTTGATGTTCAATAATAGCAATTTTTGGACTTTTTGGATCAAAGCCAACTTGATTTACATGGATGATAGTTTTGCTATAAGCTGAAATAGAAAAGAGCAAAACTATTAAGACGCATCTTAGTTGTTTTCTAAATTTTAGCATGGTTTTTTATTTTTTTCGCTTGTAGAAAGAGCAAATTACAAAAAAGGGCCATTTTTTCTTAGACGAATAGTTTAAGGCTTAAAATAGAAAATTTGCTATACAAACAAGTTTTATAAGGGTTTATGCTGTATTTGGAAAACCTATGATGTGTATTTGATGTGATTTTTATGAAATGATTAGGACTTTTTTAATTCATTATCCTTTTCACATTTTCCATTTGATTAAAGCATCTAGAATGAATTTCAAGACCTTCTATATACTGTTCGAGGCTCATTCCGTATAAATTTGGAATGTTTTCTAAATTGTTTTCGTTTGAGGACGAGATCTTAAATTGGTTTTGAAAAGATTCGGAATGGTTATTTTCTTTTTGGTTGTTATGATGAGTTGTCATAAATGGCTTTGGTTGAAATGGTTGTAGTATGTTTTTAAGATTGCGAGGTTAAAAGTTTTATTTTTTCTATTGCAAGTTTATTCTCGTTTGCAACTTCTACTAATGCAAGCAAAATGTCGTTTCTCAGTATGGTTTTATTTCTGACGTTTCGAATTAATGATTTACTTGGAACAGGCTGCCCTTTTTTTACAATACAAGCAATTGTAAGATCCACATAGGTAACGGGTAAATGCTTATCTATAAATTCATAAGCTTTTTTATTGTGAGAATTATCTTCTTTAAAATTGCTATTATTGATTAATTTTGACATATATTTGCTAATAATTATTTGTATGTATTTTATTACGTGTAAATGTAAGAATAATATTATATTATTTATTCTTTTTTATGTTAAAAAATATATTATAGCTATATTTTGTTTGAATTTTAATAATGATGTATCACGAGAAACTAAGTAAATTCTTTAAGGATAAAGGATTAAAGCAAAAGGAAGTAGGGGCAATTTTGGGATTTAGCCCTGCAATGATTGGAAGATATTTGCACGGAACAGCTAGTATAGGTTCTGACTTTATTATTAGCTTAAGTAAAAATTTTCCAGATGTGGATTTGAATGATCTTTTTGCCGATGAGCAAAATAAGGTTAATGAAGTTGGGCCAGTGTACGAGAAGCAGAATATCTTGAATGACTTACAAGAAATTGAAGGTCGTATTCATAATATTCGCCTTCGTCTGGCAGACAAAAAGTTTGAGGAATGATAGAATGTTTTCCAAAAAGTATCTAACAATTTAAAATGTCACAGTATTAATTAAACCGCTCTTTTTGAGTGGTTTTTTTGTTTAAAATATCCCTTTTTTATTTAAATCTACGCTTACAGTTTAAGTTTTTTTTTACTAAATTTGATTAACAATTTCTAGCAGTAACCAATATGGAAAAATTAAAACGACCGGTTTATGTTAAACCAGGAGCAGATGATTTTTTTAAAAAGATGCGTTTAGAAGTGAATGAAACGGTCTTAAAAAACTCGTCTTTGTATGTATTAAACGTTGTGAAGTCTTTAGGGCTTCTGGCAGTATTTTTTTTGTTCTACGCCTGTATTTTAATTTTCGGAAACCAGACACCTTTTTTATTTCTTTTTTACATTTTGTCTGGAATTACAATGATCGTTTTGTTTATAAATGCTTTTCATGATGCTGCACATGGAGCTTTGTTTAAAAAGCCAAAGCATAATGAATGGTTTTTATATGTATTAGAACTCTTCGGGAGTAATCACTGGCTTTGGATGCGACGCCATATAAGTCTGCATCATGCGTATCCAAACGTACCAGATTGGGACGTAGATATCAAACAGAGCGATATTATTAGAATATTTCCAAATAGTCCGCTGTTTAATTATCATAAGTATCAGCACATTTATATGTGGTTTATTTATCCTTTTTACAGCCTCAATTGGCTTTATATTAGAGATTTTAAAGATTTCTTTGGAACTAAGGATAATTATGTAAAGAAAGTAGTAGATAAAATTCCGAGGCAAGAAGTGTATAGACTGTTTGCTGCTAAGATCATCAATCTTGTTTATTTGCTTTTTATCCCGATGATGTTGTTAAGCCAGCCTTGGTATATGGTGCTTTTTGCGTGGCTGTCAATGCATTTATGTGGTAGTGCGCTTGGCGTAGTGGCATTGGTTTCAACTCACGTTGACGAAGATGCTCATTTTCCGCATGCGGATGAAGACGGAAATCTTTCCGATACTTGGGTAATGCACCAAATGATTGTGACTAAAGATTTTAGTACAGAAAGCAAATTGGCTAATTTTCTTTATGGCGGGTTTACACACCATGTAGCGCATCATCTTTTTCCTGCAGTTGGACATACCTATTATCCTTATATTACGCCAATTATAAGACGTTATGCAGAGGAATACGGTCTGCCTTACACTTCATATCCGTTTTATCACGCAGTTCGTTCCCATTTTAGAATGCTGAAAGACAAAGGTGTAAAAGAGAATATTTTAGTTACGGGAGAAATATAGTTTTCAAAATATTTAATAAAAAAAAGCGGTTTTTAAGCCGCTTTTTTTATGATCGTAATTATTTTTTAAGTTCTGTATTCTCTTTTTTGATATTTAGATCTTTCAAGAAGTTACCATTTATTTCAATCTCAAAGTTATCTTCTTTAAAAATGGTCAATTTTGATTCTGAAAATTTATAGACGTTGATTTTATTGTTTTTAACGTCAATGTATAAATCATAAGAATAAGTGCCACAATCGTGCTGCTTACAACCCCAAGCATGGAGTATATTATCTTGTTTTTCAAAAGGGGTTTCCGTATTCCAGTTTTTTACCATTTGATCGTAATCAGATCCTAACAATTTTTTTAATCTCGGAGCCAAACTGCTTTTAGTTAAAAACTGTGTTCCGACGATGCTTTTATCTACTAAATTATATAAAGTATCGTTCGGATTTATAGTAGTGCTGTCTGTCTTTAAAGCCTCAGTTTTTATAGAAGTGGAATCTGTTGTAGGAACTTCTTTTGCAATGTCTTTTTTGCATGAAAACAAGATTAAACTGCTAGCAATAACTATTGAAATGTATTTGGTTCTATAATTCATAATATAACTGATTTTAGAATGAATATTTTAGTTGAAAAGTTGTAATGGTCTAATTTTCATAAAGATATTAAAAATAATGTTTGTTTTGAAGTAATGCATGACGGGTTTTGAATTGAAAAAAATAAACTTAAAAATTTAAGATATTATCATAAGAACCAATTTTTAAGATTTTTTGTTTAACTTCAATTTTTAAAATTGTCTTACAATGAATCATACTTTCAAAATTTTAGTCTTTTTTCTTTTAGGAATAGGTTTTTTACAAGCTCAGAATGAAGTTTACATTTCTCCTGCAGAAGTTAAGATTTCTGATACTGCGTTTGTAAATCTAAGAGATTATAGCAATGATTTTGTTTATGATATGAAATATGCCACAGATGATAATTTCTTAAAAACTAAAGTTTATGATTGCGCTGAATGCATGCTTCGTTTAAAAACTGTAAAAGCCTTGATTGCGGCCAATAAGGATTTTTTGAAGAAAGGCTACAGAATCAAATTATATGATTGTTATAGGCCTTTAGATATTCAGAAAAAAATGTGGGAGATTGTATCGGATCCTATTTATGTGGCAGATCCAAAAAAAGGCTCCATTCATAACAGAGGAGGAGCCGTAGACATTTCTTTAGTAGATATAACAGGAAAAGAAGTCGATATGGGAACTTCTTTTGATTTTTTTGGAATTATGGCGAGTCATAATTTTAAACAGCTTTCAAAAGAAATTCTTTCTAATAGAGCTTATTTAAAAAAGACCATGATTAAAAATGGTTTCAACTCTTTTGATTCTGAGTGGTGGCATTATAATTTAAAAACAGGTTTAAAAGATAAAGTATCCAATCAGAAATGGAAATGCGATTAAAAATTACTCGACGCACCTGATATTGTCCATAAAATAAGTATTCGGATTAGTCACTTTTCCAGTTAGTTCCGAGGTAAGTTCTCGTTTTACGATATAATCTTCGGTATTCGTAAGATATTTAATTCGCATTATTGAAATTGGAGATTTTTTCAACTCTTCATAATTGTCTTTCATAAACATAAAAATCCCAGTATTGATTCGGTTGTCAAAACCTTTGTCATCACGAACAAGTGTACCGCAATTTTCTTGATTAATGTGCATTAGAGTTACAATTTTTCCGTTTTCTAATTGCAAGAATATTTTCGAGTTTTTATCAAAACAATTTGCCTTAATAAAATCTTTGCTTTTTTGGATAGATTGAAGGTTTAATGTAGGCAAACCATCAGTTTGTGCTAAAGAGAAGAAAATATAATTAAAGCTTCCGCCAAAATATTTTTCACTCATTAAATATTCATTTGTTACTTTATAAGATCCGATAGAATCATTTACATTGACACTATATTCACATGGTTTTTGGGCAAATGCGGTAAAGGTTAATAAGAAAAGAGTTAGTGTAATTAATTGTTTCATTGTGTTAGATTATTTTGGTGCAAATTAAAACTATTTTGTTATCTTTTACATCTGTCGTAAAAAAACAATACAAATTACCTCCATTTTTTATTTTCCATTTTTTTCTAATGTTTTCTACAGTTTCAGGAAAATTACGAGTAGTGACATTAGCGTGTTTATTGGCTAGTTCATTTTTCATTTCGTTTTTGTTGTACGAAATGACTTTTTGAACCTCAAATTTTCTTCCTGGAAAATCAATTAAATGGTCTGAAGTATATAAATGCGAATGTTTATGCAGTTTATTGATATGAAAAGCTGAGCTAACTTCATCAAAACCGCCAGATTTCATGATAGCGGCATTGGGCTCGTAGAGATATTGCTGAGGCAAACCATAAGAATGCGATATTGTTTCGCTTCCTAAAACAAATTCAAAAGTTTCTATTCTTTCTTTTAAGATGTTGGACGTTTTTAAAGTTATTTCGCCTGTATATCCTTTGTGAATTTCAAAAAGCAGTTCTTTAACTTCGTTTTCTAAAGCAATGATGTGAATGTTCTTTACATTTTTTAATTCTGATAATCCTGCTGAAATATCCAGTAAAGGTGCAGTCTTGATTAAAATCGAATCTGATTTTTGAAAATAGAAATCAAGCGATTCAGGAACATTTGGCAGACAGTCTTTCAGCATAAAAACCTTGCCTTTACTGTCATTTCTTCGTGAAGGATCGATATAAATCCAGTCAAATTTTTGATTGGTTTCTTCTAAAAAATGAGTCGAATCGCCAGCATGAAAAACGCAATTTTCAACTTGCAATTTTTTAAAATTGTTTGAAACAATTGCAGATAATTCTTCATTTATTTCGCAATGTGTTATCGATTTAAATTTCTTAGAAAAATAATAATCGTCAACACCGTAGCCACCCGTTAAATCAATAAGAGATTCTCCAGCTATTAAAGAAGCTTTGTAAGATGCAGTTTTTTCTGAAGAAGTCTGTTCTACAGAAATCTTGCTTGGATAAATAATGTTTTCGGTAGCAAACCAAGTAGGAAGTTTTTCCTTTGCTTTTGTTCGGGCTTCAATTTGATTTAAAATTAAAATCCAATCCACTTCAGGAAACGGATTTTTCTGCAGCGCCAATTTTGTTATATCTGCACCAGTATTTTGAATTATATATTCTTGAATTTCTGGATGCAAAATAGGATTGTTCAAAGCTAAATTCTTTCGGTTAATACGGAGACGATTTTATTGTCTGGAAAAAATTCTTTTAATATTACTTTAATCATTGTAAATGCTGGAATTGCGATTATCATTCCGACAATTCCAAATGTAATACCGCTGATTAATATGACTAAGAATATTTCTAACGGATGCGAATTTACGCTTTTTGACGAAATTATTGGCTGGCTGATGTTATTGTCAATTGCCTGAACTACTAAAAAGCCTATAACAACATAAATAGTTTTTGGTAAGATTTCAGATTGAAAATCTTGTCCAATCATGCTGATCATGGTTAAAATTGCAGCCAAAGTTGTTCCAATAATTGGTCCTAAGTAAGGAATTATGTTTAGAATGGCACATAAAAAGGCAATTACGAAAGCATTTTTATTTCCGAAGATTAGCAATACAACAAGATAAAGAATAAATACGACAATTAATTGTAGCAAGAGACCAATAAAATATCGGGTTAATAAGTGATTAATTTTTGTGATTGAATTCAAAATTTTATCCTCATTCGAATCAGGAAGAATTCTTCTTGCTTGATCTTTAAAAATTTCCTGATCTTTAATGAAAAAGAAAGTAATAAAAAATACAGATACCAATCCCATTCCCATGTCGGCCATAAAATTGATAATCGAATTTATAAAGCCAGTGAAATAACTGAAATCTAAGAATGATGTAATTTTAGAATCTTTTATAATTTTATTTAAGTCAATATGCTGAATATTAAAGTATTCTTCAAGATGGGTTTCTGTTTCCATAAATTTAGCCTGAAGATGCGCTGTGTCTAAAAGTGCTAGATTATTTGCTTGAGAAATAATTAAAGGGACAAACAATAATATGAAACCCACAATTAAAAAAATGAAAAAGATGATGGTAGTTGTGGCCGCCAAAGAATTGTTGAATTTTAATTTGTTTTTTAAAAACAAGACCATCGGATTTGCAATTAAACACAATATTAGCGAAATGCATAAGTAGACAATTACTGTTTGGATTTCATATAAAAAATATAAAACGATGCCAATTATTAAGATTGTGGCTAAAGCTCTTAATATTCCGTTTGAAATAGTTTTTGATGTGATCATGTTTAAAATTTAGACTATAAATATAGGAAAAAGCATTCTAAAATTTAGACATAAACAAAAAAAGGCGAGATGAAATCATCTCGCCTTTAATTAAGTTTTTTTTATTATGGTTGTGCAAAAGAAGCTCTAGCACCTCCAGTTGTAAAAATAGCAGCAATTCTATTTTTCTGACCTGTTGAGAACATGTACATAGCTGCGTCATCCACATAATCCATGTAGTTCATCGTCATTTCTACAGGTGTACCAGAGCAAGTGCTATAGTGTGGGTAAGCAGGAACTCCGTAGTTTGCTGTGTTATGAGTAGGAGTATCTGCAACAAGATCGCTTCCGCAAGTTGCGTCTCCCCAAATGTGACGTAAGTTCATCCAGTGACCAACTTCGTGTGTAGCTGTTCTTCCTAAGTTAAATGGTGCATTTGCAGAACCAGATAATCCGAAATAACGAGAGTCAATTACTACTCCGTCAGTTGCAGAAGAACCGCCAGGAAATTGTGCATAGCCTAAAATTCCGCCACCAATTGCACATGACCACATGTTTAATTTTGTAGTTGGAGAAGTTGGAGCAATTCCGCCTTGAGCTGTTTTTTTCATAGCGTCATTTGTTCCCCAAGAAGTTTTTGTAGTAGATTTTCTGATAACTTGATCTAAAACAAAAGTAATTCCAATGTTAGCTTTAACTCCTGCAAATAATGCTGGTACATTATTGTAGTCTGAGTTTAAAGCATTGAAATCTTTGTTTAAAACATCGATTTGTGATTGAATTTGTGCGTCTGAAATGTTTTGTGCAGCAGTTCTGTACAATACATTCACTACAACTGGAATTTCGATTTTACCATTTACCAAACGGCCAGTAAAATTTGAACCTGTGTGTTGTGCAGTAAAAGTTTCGATTTCATTCATTCTAATTGCCAATGTTGGATCGGCTTTCAATTGAGCTTCTAAAACTTCTTGTGTTGCACAACCTCTTCTTGAAGCAACGCTCGCATCTGCATTAGCAGAATCAGATTGTTCATTTTGACAAGCAAACAGCATTAATGCTGCAAATGTGGTAATAATAACTTTTTTCATAATAAATTGGGTTTTTTGTTATAAAAATGTTGATTAGTTAAATAATGCGACAATTTTATAACAAAATACCTTTTTCGCAAAATATTAGAAAAGAAATTTTGTGAGAAATTTTACAATCCCTTACAAACAGGGATTCCTACAAAAATCAACATTGAAAAATTATTAAGTATTTTCTTTCTTTTGTGTTTTTAGAATGTATTTCGTCGTGATTATCTGTCGTTTAACGATAACTTTAACTTTAAAATTCAGTAAAAATTTAAAAGAAATTTTTCAGAGTTCGAATTTTTACAGCGAAGTAATTTCGTAAAGCGCTATGCTAGCAGCCTGTACCACATTCATACTGCTGTTTTTGCCAAACATAGTAATATGCACAATTTGGTGCGAGAGTTTTAGAAGTTCTTCTGAGATTCCGTTAATTTCACTTCCAATCAAAAGAGCGATTTTTTTATCGAAAGGAATCATAACTTCTTTTAAAGGTTTGCTGTTTGAAGTAATCTCTAAAGCAATAATTTCAAAATTATTATCAGTCAAATAGGAGTGAAGCTCACTATAATCTTCAATTACAGAATGAGGCACATGAAGATGTGTGCTGCGAGAAGTTTTATTTATTTTACGAGGTGTAAGAGGAATATCTTTTCCGAAAAAGACTATGTTTTCAACTCCGAAAGCCTCAGAAATTCGGAACAAAGAACCAATATTCTGCTGAAAGTAAATATGATCGCATACCAAAGTAATGGGAAACGTTTTTCTTTCAAATTGATTTTCTTCGTGAGTTAGCTGCACTTTCTAGAATTTAATTGGTAAAAATATAATTGATGATGTTGGCACCCATTTTAAGAGCTTTGTCTCTTACGTTTGCAGGATCGTTATGGACTTCGGCATCTTCCCATCCATCACCCAAATCACATTCGTAAGTATAGAGTAAAACCAGTTTATTGTCTATAAAAATCCCAAATGCCTGCGGGCGTGTTCCGTCATGCTCGTGAATTTTTGGCAATCCGTTAGGAAATGGAAATGGCTTTTGAAAAATGGGATGGTTTGCCGGAAGTTCTACTAAATTATTATTTGGAAATATCTTTTTGATTTCTTTTCGAATAAACTGATCCATTCCGTAATTATCATCGATATGCAGGAAACCTCCGGCTGTCAAATAATTTCTCAAATTGGTTACATCAGCATCGTTAAAAACTACATTTCCGTGCCCTGTCATATGCACAAACGGATACGAAAACAAATCTGGATTGCTTGGTTCTACTGTCGAAGGTTTGTTCTTAATGCGGGTATTAATATTCACATTGCAAAAACTGATTAAATTTGGCAAGGAGGTTGGATTTGCATACCAATCGCCGCCACCGCTGTATTTAAGCAAAGCGATTTCTTGTGAAAAAGAAGAAATTGAAAAAAGTAATAATAAGCAGAATATTTTTTTCATGTTAGTTTTAAATATCGTGTTCTTCGCATTTTGTCATTTCGACGAAGGAGAAATCTCCACAAGTAGCTCGACAAAGATTAGTAGGTTTTAATGATAAAGTTGTATAGTAATTATTCATTAAAAAAAACAACGCTATGGCAAGCGACAACGGCAGCTGTTTCTGTTCTCAATCGCGTGTTTCCTAAAGTTACAGGTTTGTAATTGTTCTCTAATGCCAACGCAATTTCTTTCTCAGAAAAATCGCCTTCTGGACCAATTAAAATGGTTACATCTTCATTTGGTTTTAAAACTTCTTTCAAAGACTTTTTATCGGTTTCTTCGCAGTGAGCAATTAATTGAAGACCATTTTGTTTTTGTTTCATGAATTCTTTAAACGAAATTGCTTCATTCAATTTTGGAAGAAAGGTTTCGTTGCATTGTTTCATTGCCGAAAGAATGATTTTTTCAAAACGATCACGATTAATTACTTTTCGTTCAGAACGGTCGCAGAAAATCGGTGTAATTTCTTGAATGCCGATTTCGGTAGCTTTTTCCAAAAACCATTCAAAACGATCATTCATTTTGGTTGGCGCGACGGCCAAATGAAGATGAAATTTTGGCTTCTCGGCATTTTTTATCGAAAGGACTTCAACGGTGCATTTATTGTCTGAAGCCAATGTAATTTGCGTTTCAAACAATAGTCCTGAGCCATTTGTAACATGCAGAATATCTCCATCTTTTTTTCTGAGAACTTTTATTATATGACGGCTTTCTTCTTTATCAAAAGAAAAACTTTGAGTTGTCTCGTCGATATTCGGATTAAAAAATAACTGCATGATTAAAATTCGATTCTGGCTTTAGAAACCACAGAAGAAGTTTCAAAACGATTAGATAAGTATTTTTGGTATCCTACAATTCCTATCATTGCAGCATTGTCTGTTGTGTATTCAAATTTCGGAATAAAAGTTTTCCAGCCATATTTGCTTTCTGTTTCCTTCAAAGTATTTCTAATTCCTGAATTTGCAGAAACCCCACCGCCAATGGCAATTTGCGTAATTCCAGTTTCTTTTACAGCCAATTTTATTTTATCCATCAAAATTTCGATAATCGTATGCTGAATAGAGGCGCAAATATCATTTAGATTTTCTTCAATAAAATTCGGATTCTGTTGTTTGTTTTTTTGAATGAAATATAAAATAGCAGTTTTTAACCCAGAGAAACTAAAATCTAATCCCGGAACTTTTGGTTTTGTAAAAGGAAATGCTTTTGGATTTCCTTCCTTAGCATATTTATCAATCAAAGGTCCGCCTGGATAAGGAAGTCCAAGAATTTTGGCACTTTTATCAAATGCTTCGCCTACAGCATCGTCTGTAGTTTCTCCGATAATTTCCATATCAAAAAAACTATTCACTTTTACAATCTGAGTATGTCCTCCGCTAATGGTTAAAGCTAAAAAAGGAAATTCAGGTTTGTCGTAGCCTTCTTCATCAATAAAATGAGCCAATATATGAGCATGCATGTGATTTACAGCAATTAACGGCACATTTAAGGCTAGTGATAGTGATTTACTGAATGAAGTCCCCACTAATAAAGAGCCCATTAATCCTGGGCCTTGTGTAAATGCGATTGCGCTTAACTGTTCTTTTTGTACATTTGCTTTACGAAGTGCAGCATCTATAACTGGGACAATATTCTGCTGATGCGCTCGGGAAGCCAATTCGGGAACAACACCTCCGTATTGATTATGAATTAATTGATTGGCTACAACATTTGACAATACTTTGTCGTTATGTAAAACCGCGGCAGCAGTATCATCGCATGAACTTTCGATGGCTAGAATAAAAACCTCTGGATTTTGCATATAAAGGCACAAATTTTGAATTATATTTGACAAATCAAATGAATTTATCTCTTTGATTTAAGCAGTGCCCCAAAATTAAAGAATTTTTATCAAAAACAGCCGTTCTTTGTCTGTTCAAAATAAATTTAAAAGAAACTAAAATTAAAGAAGCTATCAAAAAAGTAAAGAAAATAATATCTAGAACCCTAATTGGGTTGATTTTACTTTTGTTAGCACTGGCTATCATACTCTCTCTTCCTGTGGTTCAGACACAGATTGCTAATTATGTTACCAACAGATTAAATGAAGATTACAAGGTTAATATTAACGTTGAAAAAACGGCAATCAATATTTTTGGTGGAGTAAAATTGAAAAAAGTGACGATCTTAGATCATCATAAAAAAACGATGATTTATTCGGATATCATCACTACCGATATTGCCAGTTTTAGTAGGCTTTTAGACGGAGATTTAATTTTTGGAGATTTACGTTTGACAGGTTTGATTTTTAATTTAAAAACCTACAAAGGTGAAGACGAGAATAATATCAATAAGTTTATCCAAGCTTTTGAGGTAGAAAATACGCCTAAGAAAAAATCAACGAAGCATTTTTTGTTGACGGCCAAAAACGCTTACATCGAAAAAGGAAGATTTTCTGTTGTTGATGAAAATAAAACGACTCCTAAGTTTCTGGATTTTACAAAATTAAATGCGTATATCAGTGAGTTCAAGTTGTACGGACCAGATGTAAATACAAATATTCATAGGTTTTCATTTATGGATCATCGCGGTTTGTATGTTTCCAATTTTGCAGGTAAATTCAGTTATACCAAAAAACAGATTAAGGTCGAAAATCTGGCTATAAAAACCAAAAGATCTTCAATTTACGGCGTAGCCATTTTAAATTATAAACCCTCAGATTTTCTTGATTTTACAGATAAAGTTAGATTTGATGTTTTGATAGATTCATCTTCTATTGCTACCAATGATATTCGCCATTTTTATGATGGTTTGGGTAAAAATCAACATTTTAAACTAAAAACTAAGTTAGACGGGCCGTTGAACAATATGACGCTTACAGGATTGAGACTAAGCGACACAAACGGATCAAAAATTAACGGAACAATCAATTTCAGAAATCTTCTGGGCAGCAAAGAGCAGAAGTTTTCTATGGATGGAAAGTTTAGCAAACTGCTTTCTAGTTATGATGATTTGGTGGTTTTACTTCCAGGAGTTTTAGGTAAAAGGCTTCCGAAAGAAATGAAGCGGATCGGTAAATTTAATATTGTCGGAAAAGCTAAAGTTTCAACTATAGCATTAGAAACTGCTTTTAAAATTGCCACAGATGTCGGAAATGGAGAAGTTGATCTTCATTTGAATAATATGGATTTTATTGATAAGGCTTCTTATTCTGGAAATATTATCTTAAACAATTTTGATGTAGGCGCGGTTTTAAATAGAAAAGATATTGGAAAAACTACTTTGAATCTTGATGTAGATGGAGTTGGTTTTACTGAGAAATATTTGAATACCGTTATTAAAGGAGACATCTCGAAACTAGATTACAATAAATATACCTATAATAATATAGTAGTAAACGGAAATTTCAAACTTCCTTATTATAAGGGACAAATTGCGATAAACGATCCGAATTTAAATTTAAATTTTGATGGTTTGTTGGATTTGAGCAAAAGAGAAAATCGTTACGATTTTCATATTAACGTTGAAAACTCAGATTTAAGAAAGCTTAAATTTATAAACGATTCTATTTCACATTTTAGAGGAGATGTCGTAGTTCAATTAACTGGAAATTCTATTGAAAACCTTCAGGGAGATATTTTTATAAACGATGCTGAATATCAGAATCCTAAAACAACTTATGTTTTTGATCAAGTCAATCTAAACTCAAGTTTTGATGCTGACCGTTTAAGGACTATTACAGTTAGTTCAAATGATGTTGTAGACGGAAAAATTGTCGGTAAATTTAGATTTGATCAATTGGATAAATTGGTTATGAATTCTGTAGGTAGTTTGTATACCAATTATAAACCTTATAAAGTTAGAAAAGGGCAATTCCTGAATTTCAATTTCCGTGTTTATGATAAAGTAGTCGAAATGCTCTATCCAGAAATAAACATTGATTCGTCGACAGTTGTACGAGGAAAAATAGATTCAGATTTGCAGGAGTTTAAATTCCGTTTCAGATCTAAAAAAATTACGGCAGATAAAAACACATTTGATAATATACGCATTAACATTGATAATAAAAATCCGCTTTATAATGCTTATGTCGAATTAGATAGCATCAAGACTCCTTATTATAAGATACGTGATTTTAATTTGATTAATGTTACGGCAAAAGATACGCTTTTTGTTCGTTCGGAGTTTAAAGGTGGAGATAAAGGCGAAGATTATTTTAATCTCGATTTGTTTCATACAATTGATAAGAATAAAAACAATATTGTCGGAATCAAGAAATCTGAAATGAAGTTTAAGGATTATATCTGGTACTTAAACGAAGATGCTGAAAAAGACAATCAGATTGTTATCGATCAGTATTTTAAAAACTTTACATTTGATAATATTGTTTTATCTCATGAAAGCCAGAAAATTGATTTAAACGGAGTTATAAAAGGAAAAGATTATAAAGATCTTGTGTTGACTTTTGAAGATGTTGACATCAATAAAATTACGCCCGCAAATTCCAAATTTGTATTTAATGGTAATTTGAATGGAAATGTCAATTATAAGCAGAATAAAAATGTTTATCAGCCCACAGCATCCATAAAAATTGATCATCTTGTCATGAACAATACAGAATTGGGTACGCTTAATTTTGATATTTCTGGAGATGAATCTTTTAGAAAATTCACGGTTAACTCCTCAATCCAGAATGGTTTTACCGAGTCGTTTAGGGCTAACGGAACTTTTGCTATAGAGAATAAAGAAACCATTATGGACATGAGTCTTAAACTGGAAGGCTTTAATCTGGCTACTTTAGGAACGATTGGCGGAGATGTTTTGTCAAATGTGCGAGGTTCTGTTTCTGGAAATGCCGCTGTTATCGGAAATTTGAAGAAACCCGAAATCAATGGACGTTTGTATGTTGAAAAAGCCGGAATGACAATTCCGTACCTAAATACCGACTACGAATTGAGCGATCGAACGGTTATTGATTTGACTAATGAAAAATTCTTGTTTAGAAATAATCAATTAACGGATACGAAATACGGTACGAAAGGTTTGCTGAACGGAAGTATCGAACATCATAATTTTGGCGATTGGAAGCTAGATTTAAATATTACTTCTAAACGTTTGGTGGCATTAGATACAAAAGACAGTGACGATGCCGCCTATTTCGGAACAGCTTTTATAAATGGAACAGCAAGCATAAAAGGTCCTGTAGAAAGTCTTTTTATTAAGGTAGATGCAAAATCTGAAAAAGGCACCGAGGTTAAGATCCCAATTAATAATGCGCAAAGTGTTGGAGAAAGCAGCTGGATCCATTTCGTAACACCAAAAGAAAAGTATAATCTTGAGAACGGAATTGTTGAAAAAACAAGAGATTATAATGGACTTGAACTGGAGTTTGATTTTGACATTACACCAGATGCCGAAGTTGAAGTTATTCTAGATCGAAATTCGGGGCATGGTATGAAAGGAAAAGGATATGGATCGCTTTTATTTAAAATCAATACTTTAGGTAAGTTTAATATGTGGGGAGATTTCCAAGCATACGAAGGGACTTATAACTTTAAATACGGTGGACTTATCGATAAAAAGTTTACCGTGAAAAAAGGAGGTTCGATTATATGGGAAGGAAACCCGATGCGTGCCCAGCTTAACTTGGAAGCAGTTTATAAAACGCAAGCCAATCCAGCAGTACTTTTAGATAATACTTCATCATTCAACAAAAAAGTTCCTGTAGAAGTGGTTATCGGTTTAAGAGGAGATTTAGCAAGTCCAGAACCTAATTTTGATATTCAGTTTCCATCGGTAAGTAACGTTTTAAAATCGGAGATACAATATAAACTGGATGATAAAGATATTCGCCAAACACAAGCTCTTTATTTGTTATCGACTGGTTCGTTTATGAGTACCGACGGATTTAGCCAGGGAGATTTCTCTGGAACATTGACAGAAACAGCTTCAAGTTTATTAGGAGGCATTATTAAGTCAGATAATGATAAAGTAAATATCGACTTAAACTACATTGCTGCAGATAGAAGAACAGGGCAGGAGGTTGACGGTCAGTTTGTGGCTAATATATCGTCTCAAATTAATGAAAGAATTACCATCAACGGAAAACTAGGAGTTCCGGTTGGAGGTGTAAATGAATCTGCTATTGTTGGAGATATAGAAATTTTGTATCGTGTAAATGAGGACGGAACAATGAACCTTCGTTTATTCAATAAAGAAAATGATATTAATTATATAGGACAAGGAATTGGTTATACGCAAGGTGTGGGTATCTCTTATGAGGTAGATTTTGATACCTTTAGTGAGCTTGTAAATAAGCTGTTTAAAAACCATAAAATAGAAAAAGCTGTAAAAAGTTCTTCTCATGATGATCTTCAAGACTCATATCTTCCTGAGTATATGAATTTCTCAAGTAAGAAAGATTCAGAAAAAAACAAGAAAAAAGCAAAAGAAGAGGAAGAGAAAAAGAAAAAGGAGGAAGAAAAGAAGAAAAAAGAACAGGAACATACACCAAGCAATAATCAAGGATTAATTCCTGACAACGATTATTAACACTTTGTTAAAAATAACCTTTTATAAAACCATTATTCTCATAATGGTTTTTTTTGTGCTAAATTTAGGCACTCTTTTAAAATTTTCCATGTGAGCGGGAAATTCTGATTTTTATAACACTTCATTAGGGTATTGTTAATTTTGACGATTTAATTAAAAAAATAGCGTTTTATTATTTTTAATGAAATTTTTTCCTAGAAAAAACTTATTAACGAAAACGTTTGAATTTAACAGATTTTATTAATTTATGATAATCGTAACCCGAAAAGTGCTGAATGTTTGCTAATTTTACACTTTAATACTTAAATAATGCCAAAAACAATAAAAAAAGTAGGTGTTCTTACCTCAGGAGGAGATTCACCTGGAATGAATGCTGCAATACGATCAGTTGTTCGAACTTGCGCATATCATAATATAGAATGCATCGGAATTTATAGAGGATACCAGGGAATGATTGAGGGTGACTTCAAAGAAATGGGACCACGTAGCGTAAATAATATTGTAAACAAAGGTGGAACGATCTTAAAATCGGCTCGTTCAGTTGAGTTTAGAACCCCTGAAGGTAGAAAGAAAGCACACGAGAATCTTGTTAAGGCTGGTGTTGATGCTTTGGTTGTTATTGGTGGTGACGGAAGTTTTACCGGAGGATTAATTTTTAATTCAGAATTTGGTTTCCCGGTAATGGGAATTCCAGGTACAATTGATAATGATATTTATGGTACAAGTTTTACTTTAGGGTATGACACAGCGTTAAATACTGTTGTAGACTGTATCGATAAAATTAGAGACACAGCGAGTTCTCATAACCGTCTTTTCTTTGTAGAGGTTATGGGTAGAGATGCTGGTCATATTGCTCTTAATGCAGGTATTGGTGCAGGAGCAGAAGAAATCCTTATTCCTGAAGAAGATCTAGGTTTAGATCGTCTTTTAGATTCGCTTCAAAAAAGTAAAGCGTCAGGAAAATCATCAAGTATAGTGGTTATTGCTGAGGGAGATAAAATTGGTAAAAACGTATTCGAATTAAAAGATTATGTTGAAGCCAACCTTCCTGAATACGACGTAAGAGTTTCTGTTTTAGGACACATGCAGCGTGGTGGTTCTCCATCTTGTTTTGACCGTGTTTTAGCAAGCCGTTTAGGGGTAAAAGCAGTAGAATCTTTAATTGAAGGAAAATCTAATTATATGGTTGGACTTCGTGAAGATAAAGTGGTTCTAACTCCACTTGAGCAAGCTATCAAAGGAAAATCAGAAATTGATAGAGAATTATTAAGAGTGTCAGACATAATGTCTACATAATCAATATAAAAGTTTAAAAAAGAAAAGAAGTTTATTGTGAGGAAATTAGACTTTGAAATAGTGTAATAAAAACAAAAGCAAAAAATTTAGTAAAATGTCAAAAGTAAAATTAGGAATAAACGGATTTGGACGTATCGGAAGAATCGTTTTTAGAGAGTCTTTCAATAGAGATAATGTAGAAGTTGTTGCAATCAACGACTTGTTAGACGTAGATCACTTAGCTTATTTATTAAAATATGATTCAGTTCACGGTCGTTTCAACGGAACTGTAGAAGTTAAAGAAGGAAAATTATATGTAAACGGAAGAAATATCCGTATCTCTGCTGAAAGAAATCCAGCTGACTTAAAATGGAACGAAGTTGATGTAGATGTTGTTGCTGAATGTACTGGTATCTTCACTACTATCGAAACTGCAAGTGAGCACTTAAAAGGTGGAGCTAAAAAAGTAATCATTTCTGCTCCTTCTGCTGACGCTCCAATGTTTGTAATGGGAGTTAACCACGAAACTGCAAAAGCTTCTGATTTAGTTGTTTCTAACGCTTCTTGTACCACAAACTGTTTAGCTCCTTTAGCTAAAGTTATCCACGATAATTTCGAAATCGTTGAAGGTTTAATGACAACTGTTCACGCAACTACTTCAACTCAAATGACTGCTGACGGACCTTCTAGAAAAGACTGGAGAGGTGGACGTGCTGCTGCAATCAACATCATTCCTTCTTCAACAGGTGCTGCTAAAGCGGTTGGAAAAGTTATCCCATCTTTGAATGGAAAATTAACAGGAATGTCTTTCCGTGTTCCTACTGCTGACGTTTCTGTAGTAGATTTAACTGTAAAAGTAGCAAAAGAAACTACTTACGAAGAAATCTTAGCTGTATTGAAAAAAGCTTCTGAAAATGAAATGAAAGGTATTTTAGGATATACTGAAGATGCAGTTGTATCTCAAGATTTTATCTCAGATAAAAGAACTTCAATCGTTGATGCTGGTGCAGGAATCGGATTAAACTCTACTTTCTTTAAATTAGTATCTTGGTATGACAATGAGTACGGATACTCAAGCAAATTAATTGATTTATCTGTACATATTGCAGGTTTAAAATAATAATATATATTTTTGCAAAATCCCGTTACTTTTACAATAACGGGATTTTCTTATTTTGTTACTTCTATAATTAATGTAAAAAACACACTTTTAAATTAAAAATAGAAAACCTAATTCCAAAAACTAAACAAATGAAATTAATAGTTGACAGTGGATCTACTAAAGCCGATTGGATTGCGATAGATGATAATGGAAAAGTATTATTCACAACACAAACTTTAGGATTAAATCCTGAAATTCTAGACGAGCCAGAAATCATTGAAAGATTAAATGACCGTTTTGATATTTTACAGAATAAAAAGAATGCTACGCATTTATTCTTTTATGGTGCCGGTTGTGGTACAGATAGAATGAAAGAGTGGCTGAAAAGAATTTTTCAAGAATATTTTTCTAACGCAATTGTAGACGTTCAAGAAGATACTTATGCTGCTGTTTACGCAACAACTCCAAAAGGAGAAGAAGCAATAGTGTGCATCTTAGGAACAGGTTCTAACTGCAGTTATTTCGATGGAAAAACATTGCACCAAAAAGTTCAATCTTTAGGATACATCGTAATGGATGATTGCAGTGGTAATGTTTTTGGAAAAGAACTAATTAGAAAATACTATTTTAATAAAATGCCTAAAGAATTGGCTGTTGAACTTGAAAAAGAGTACGACGTTGATCCTGATTTTATTAAAAACAAATTATATAAAGAACCAAACCCGAATGCTTATTTAGCAACTTACGCTAAATTTTTGATTAAGCATAAAGACACAGAGTTCTGCAGAAAAATCATTTTCAAAGGAATGAAATCTTTCGTTAAGAATTACATCAAACAATTTGATAACTGCAAAGAGGTTCCAGTACATTTTGTTGGTTCTATTGCATTTTATTTGAAAGATGAATTACAAGAGACATTTAACAAATATGAACTTCAATTAGGGAATGTTTTAAGAAGACCAATTGATGGATTAATTGCTTACCATGTCGCTAATCAATAGTTCTGGTTTTATGGAGATTGCCATTATTGCTCATGATGGTAAAAAAGCAGATTTGATTGATTTCTTAATCAAAAATGAAGCTGTTTTACACAATGAAAAAATAAGGCTTATCGGTACCGGTACTACTGGGGGGAAAGCAGAAGCTGCTGGATTTAAAACGCAGAGAATGCTTTCTGGTCCGCTGGGTGGCGATGCGCAAATTGCAGGAAGAGTTGCGGAAGGAATAACGAATATGGTATTCTTTTTCAAGGATCCTTTATCGAGCCATCCTCATGAAGCAGATATCAATATGCTGATTCGTGTTTGTGATGTGCATAATGTGCCGCTGGCAACCAATGAAGCAACGGCACAATTATTATTAGATGCTATTGCACTGCAATTATAGATATTTCTACATTAACATTTTTTGGCAGACAAGCCACTTGAACCGTTTCACGAGCTGGAGCGGTTTTTTCGTTAAAATAAGAACCGTAAACAGCATTTATTGCTCCAAAATTGTTCATGTCCATGATGAAAATAGTTGACTTTACAACGTTTTCAAAAGTCATGTTAGCTGCTTCAAGAATAGCGGCAATGTTTTTCATAACTTGAGTAGTTTCATCATTAATATTGTCTGTAACCAATTCTCCTGACTCAGGATTGATTGCGATTTGTCCAGAAGCATAAAGTGTATTTCCAGATAATACAGCTTGATTATAAGGTCCGATTGGAGCCGGAGCTTTCTCGGTAAAAATGATTTTTTTCATAATGAAATTATTTTGATTCGAAAGTAGTTTATCTGTTAGAAACGCTGCGTTTGTTCCATTTGATATCGCTAAGCATACCAGATTTAATTCCGATGAAGAAGTTCCAGTTAGAATTTGTTCCCAAAGGCTGCCAGTTAAAGGCCATTCTCCAGCTTAACAAGTCTCTTTCAAAACGGAATTGCGTAAAGGTAACTCCTTTTTGTACAAAATCGTAACCAGTTGAAACCCCCGCTTTCCATTTAGGAGTAAGGTCGGTATTAATAGAAACCATGATAGAGTTTCCGGAAATAGTATTTTCTCGTTTTACGTTTGAATAGGTTAACGAATACGCAAGCGTCATATCCCACGGAACTTTAGAATTGAAGAATTCTGTTATCACATCTTCTTTTTCAGGTTCATTGGCAAATTGGCTGTTGCGGCTGTTATTTAAATCGGTATTGGTTCCAAATAAATCATCGCTACGTCCACCGTTCCTCTGGCTTTGCGTGTTTTTTTCCTTTCCGGTTCCTTTATTCGAGAATGAGTAGTTTACAGTTACGTTTGCGCTAGTCATTCTAAATAAACTCCCGCCATTATCAATGTTGAATTTATCAATTTTGTTACCTCCATTGTCAATCGCATATGGGTCTAATGTGGCACCAAAATTCATATTCATTTTATTATCAAAAAATTGGGTTCCACCACTAACCAATACAGGCTGCCATCCAAATGTTGTTTTTCCGTCAGCGTTGAAGTTATAGCTCGTACTGAAGTTTAAGTTGTTCAGCAGCATTATTTTTTTAGGCTCTGTTTTTGTGCTGTCTCGGTCTCTTACTTTTGCCTCAAAAGTATTGCTCAGAGCAAAACCAACAATGTTAGAATTCTCTTTTCCTGGAGCACCGTATAATCCGTTTTCGAATCTTGTGTATTCAGAAGTAATTCTTCCAGAAGCATCTACGGCATATGTGTCGTAATATTTCTCAAAACTTGGCGTATAGGCATAAGTTATGCTTGGACGCATGACGTGTCGAATAGATTGGATTTTTTTATCAGCTCCAAAATTAAAAGTTCCGTAAATAGTAGTTCCTAAATTGGTGCTGAAATTATAAGTTCTAAAAGCATCAAAACCATTAACGGTCTTATTAATAGTTTGTCCGGCAGTAGGGTCGTAAACTTTTTGAATGGTTTTATTAACCCATGTTTCTTGATAAGTTGTTGAAGCTCCAGCACTAAAATATTTAAAAATTTTAAAGTTAGTGCTTAATGGTATAGTCTGTTGTAATCCTAACTGTGCATCATTAAACATTTGAGGTTTGAAAAACAACGAATCTTTTGTTTTGAAATAGTTTTTACCGCTTACGTTATATTGTAAGTTGATGTTTTTAATTAATCCTTTTTTTACCCCATTTTTCCCAACAAATGGATAAATACGATCAATACTTCCCTGCAAAGATGGAAGTGTCATAATAATGTCTTCTGTCTGAGTATTCTGGCTGTGCGTTGCAGATAATGAAATACGTGAGCCAGGAATTGTATTAAAAGTTTTATTATATGAAATCGAAGAGCTTAAGGTGTTGTTTAAGTTCGATCCAATGTTGGCTTGGTTGATAGATTGTTTGAAGTACTTACTACTACCCATGTTTACAGAAGCAGAGAAAGTAGAATTTGGATTTGATTTGGTGTCCTTAGAATGCGACCACTGAATATTGTAAATGCTTTGTTTTGAGTAATCAGGATAACCGCGCTCGCTGTTGATTAGATTTTCAAAACGGATATTGACGTTTCCTCTATACTTATACCGTTTTGCATACGCAGATTCAAATCGCATGGCGTAACTTCCGTTGGTGTAATAATCGCCAAGTACGGTTAAGTCATAATTATCGCTAAGAGCGAAATAATAACCTCCGTTCTGCAATGAAAAACCTCTTGTGTTAGAATCGTTGTAGCTTGGAATAATAATACCCGAAACGCTCTTTTCCTGACTCATTGGAAAATAAGCGAAAGGCAATGCCAGAGGAGTTGGAACGTCAGCAATTACCATATTGGTCAAACCCGTAATTACTTTTTTTCCTGGTATAAACTTAACTTTACTAGTCTGGAAATAGTATTCAGGATGATCCACATCTGTTGAAGTGGTAAAACGGGCACCTTTTAAAAAGTAAACCGAATCGTTTTCTTTTTTAGTAACTGCAGCCTTAATTTTAAATTCGCCTTGTTCTGTTCGAGAATTGTAAATTAAGGCCTTTTTGGTTTTAAAATTAAATCGGATAGAATCTGGCTGTACTTCGCTGGCTCCCTGTTTGAAATTAGGATATTGCGTTAAAACACCGGCAGAATCTTTAATCCTTCCTGCATAAACTTCATCTTTTTCATAATTAAGTACAATTATACCCGATTTTAATTCTACATCTTTATAGTATAATTCTGCTTCATTATATAGTGTGATCAGCTTATTTTTCTGGTCAATTTTAGCATAGTCTTTGGCCACATATCTAACTTTTCCGTCCAAAAAAGTCTTTTTTGGTTTAACAGTATCTAGTTTTATGGTGTCTTTAATGGCAACAGATTCTTTATCTGTTTGTTTTACAGCAGGTAAAGGCTTTTTTTTGTTTTTTATTTCTTGCGAATATAAATTACCACAACCTATAGTTAGGAAAAATGATATTAAAACGATATTAAATAAGTTTGTATGCAAAGGTTTAAATGCTATTTTTGTAAAATTATGGCTTGTTTTTTGACACGTCAAACTTACATATAATTTTTTGGCAAAAATAATCAATTCTAAAAATTATAACAGCTGCGTTTTATTAAAATTAACTTTTAGATTTATGAATGGAATTAACAAATTTAAAGTAATATTTGCTTTATTTCTAATGCTATCGTCTTTTTATGCTCATAGTCAGTCAAATGTATTTAAAGTGACACTTGACGCTGGACATGGAGATCATGACTTTGGAGCTGTGTACAGTGGGCGAATCGAAAAAAATATTGCTTTAGCTATTGTTTTGAAAGTGGGGAAGATTTTAGAGCTAAATCCAAATGTTAACGTAATTTATACTCGTAAAACGGATGTTTTTGTTGATTTGGTAGAAAGAGCCAATATAGCCAACAGAGCAAATTCAAATATTTTTGTCTCAATTCACTGTAACGCCAATAAAAATACAGCAGCTGATGGAACTGAAACTTACGTAATGGGTTTAAGTAAAGTAGCATCAAACTTAGAGGCTGCAAAAAAAGAGAACTCCGTAATTACATTAGAGAAAGATTACAAGCGTAAATACGAAGGCTACGATCCAAATTCTCCAGAATCTATGATCGGTATGACCTTGATGCAAGAAGAATATTTGGATAATAGTATTACTCTGGCTACTAAAATCGAAGAGAACTTTGAAAAATTAGGAAAAAAACTTCGTCATGGAGGTGTGAAACAAGCGCCTTTTATGGTACTTCATAAAGCGTATATGCCTAGAGTTTTGGTTGAAACAGGATTTGTATCTAATCCAACAGAAGGAAATATTCTTAATTCGGAAGAAGGTCAGGATGATATTGCAAGAGCAATTGCAGAAGCTATTTTAAGTTATAAAAGAGAATACTTTGGTTCAGGAACTGAGTCAGAGGATAGTCGGCCCATAAAAGATACTTCAACTAAGGCAAAACCAAAAGCAACCGCTCCAGTAGCCGCGGCAAAAAGTGCTCCAAAAGGAACGTTTTTTAAGGTGCAGCTTATTGCAAGCATTAAAAAAACACCATTAGAACCTAAAAACTTTAAAGGGCTTAAAAATGTAACGATGATCTACGAAAATAATATTTATAAATATTTCTACGAAGAAACTCCGAGTTACGAAACAGCCCAAAAATATTTGCAAGAAGCTAAAAGTAAAGGGTATGGCGCTGCGTTTTTAGTGGCAACTAAAGATGGCGAAAAAATCAGTATTCAGGACGCGATTAAATAATAAGCGTAAGTTCGAATATTTATATTAATTTTGTACAAACACTTAGAATTTTGAAACTAACAAGAGAAATTAAAACGGCTATTTTAGTCATCGCATCCATTCTACTATTTATCTGGGGATATAGTTTTTTAAAGGGAAGAGACCTTTTTACTAATTATACAATATTATATGCTGAATATGATAATGTTGAAGATTTATCACCTTCAGCGCCAGTAACGCTTAACGGACTAGCGATTGGTAAAGTAAATAAAATTACAATTGATGAAGTTACAGGTAAATTACTAGTTGAACTTCAGCTTAAAACAGATTTTCCAATTTCTAAAACAAGTACAGCTTATATTTATTCGCCGAGTTTAATTGGAGGAAAGCAAATTAAAATTGTTCCAAATTTTGCTGATAAAGAATTAGCAGAAGATGGACAAAAATTGGCTTCGAACGTTGAACTGGGGCTAACAGAATCATTAGGAGGAAAAATTGAACCAATTCAGCAAAAGCTTGATAAAATGCTTTTGAATATTGATAATTTGGTTACAGGATTAAATAATACTTTAGACAAAAACACTCAAGAAAATCTAAAGAAAACAATTGCTGAACTAAGTCAGACAATGACACAGTTTCATAAAGCTTCAGGAAGTCTAAACAATATTTTGGATACCAATAAAGGACAGATTAACGGAATGGTAACAAACTTCAATAAAATGTCTGGTAACTTCAATAAAATTTCAGATTCATTAAACAAAGCAGATTTAGGTAAAACCGTTCGTAACTTGAACCAGACTTTAGCTAAAGTAGATGTTTTAATGAGCAATCTTAATTCTGGAAAAGGTACGGCAGGAAAAATACTTAACGATGAGGCATTGTATAACAACCTGACTAAAACTTCAAAAGAACTTGAATTGTTATTGCAAGATCTTCGCCTTTATCCAACTCGTTACGTAAACGTTTCTCTTTTCGGAAAGAAAAATAAACCATACGTAGCACCAACTGAAGAAACAAACTCAACCGATAAAAAATAATTATAAATGAGTTATTTAGATAATATTTTATTCGCAGTACTTCTTATAGCAGGTTTCGGTTTTTTTGCAGCGAGCGTAAAAAAAATCATCCGAAATATTAATCTGGGAGTCGATGTAGATCGAAAAGATAATCCTAAAGCTCGTTGGAAAAACATGGCATTGATTGCTCTTGGGCAGTCAAAAATGGTGAGACGCCCTGTTGCTGGAATCCTTCATATTATAGTATATGCAGGTTTCATTATCATTAATATCGAATTACTCGAAATCATCATTGATGGATTATTTGGAACGCACAGAATTTTTGCTCCTTATTTAGGAGTAGTGTATGATGTTCTAATTGCCTCTTTTGAAATATTAGCAATACTTGTAATTTTTTCTGTTACAGTTTTTTGGCTTAGAAGAAACTTTATCCGATTAAAACGTTTCATACATTCTGATTTAACAGGATTTCCAAAAAGTGATGCAAATTACATTTTGTATTTTGAAACGGTTTTAATGATTTTGTTCTTGTTGATGAATGCTTCAGATTATCATCTGCAAAATGTGCCTGGAGGATATTCTCATTTTCATAAAGCGGGAAGTTACCCAATAAGCCAATTTATAGCGCCGATTTTTAATGGAACTTCCAATGAAGTTGTGGGACTATTATTTGAAGTCTTTTGGTGGCTGCATATTGCTGGTATTTTAGTTTTCATGAACTATTTATACTTTTCAAAACATTTGCACATTCTTTTGGCATTCCCAAATACGTATTTTGCCAATTTAAAACCGGAAGGTCAATTTGATAATTTAGCTTCGGTTACTAAAGAAGTGAAATTAATGATGGATCCAAATGCAGATCCGTTTGCGGCTGCTCCAGCTGATGAAAATGCACATCCGGCTAAATTTGGTGCAAGTGATGTTCAGGATTTAAACTGGGTTCAGTTGTTGAATGCTTATACTTGTACAGAATGTGGACGTTGTACTTCTTCTTGTCCAGCAAATCAAACAGGTAAAAAATTGTCTCCTCGTAAAATTATGATGGACACAAGAGATCGTTTGACAGAAGTTGGTAAAAATATCGATGCTAATAAAGGTGTTTTTGTTCCAGACAACAAAACTTTACTAAACGATTATATCACACCAGAAGAATTGTGGGCTTGTACGTCTTGTAATGCTTGTGTTGAAGAATGTCCAGTAAATATCAGTCCGTTGTCTATTATTATGGATATGCGCCGTTATTTGGTTATGGAACAAAGTGCTGCGCCAATGTCATTAAATGCCATGATGACTAATATTGAAAACAATGGCGCGCCATGGCAGTATAGCCAGCAAGACCGTTTAAATTGGAAAAACGAGAATTAAGATTTATGGTTTAATCGGTTAGTTGTTTAACCGTTTAATCGATTTTAAAATAATATTTCGGGTTTTATAGAATTGTCTTTTTTCTTTGACAATTAAACAATTCATAGATTACCGATTAAACAAAAGTGAGAGAAATGTCAGAAAGTTTAGTAGTGCCAACAATGGCAGAAATGCTTGCCGAAGGAAAACAGCCAGAGGTTTTGTTTTGGGTAGGTTGCGCAGGAAGTTTTGATGATAGAGCAAAAAAAATTACTAAAGCGTTTGTACGAATTTTGAACCGTACGAATGTTTCTTTTGCGGTTTTAGGTACAGAAGAGAGTTGTACTGGCGATCCTGCAAAGAGAGCCGGAAATGAATTTTTGTTTCAAATGCAGGCCATGATGAATATCGAGGTTTTGAATGCTTATGAAGCAAAAAAAATTGTTACAGCTTGTCCGCACTGTTTTAATACTTTAAAAAATGAATATCCTGAATTAGGTGGAAACTATGAAGTTATTCATCATACAGAATTTTTGAAGTCATTAATTGATGATGGGAGATTGATTGTAGAAGGCGGGCAGTTTAAAGGGAAAAAAATTACTTTCCACGATCCTTGTTATTTAGGAAGAGCAAATAAAGTTTACGAAGCGCCAAGAGATTTAATTCAGAAATTAGACGTTGAATTAGTCGAAATGAAGCGTTCTAAAGCAAACGGATTATGCTGTGGAGCAGGAGGGGCGCAAATGTTTAAAGATGCTGAACCTGGAAACAAAGAAGTAAATGTGCTTCGTACAGAAGATGCTTTGGAAACTCAGCCTGATATTATCGCGGCAGGCTGTCCGTTTTGCAATACTATGTTGACAGACGGAATTAAAAATAAAGAAAAAGAAGGCCAAGTTAAAGTTCTGGACATCGCTGAATTAATTGCAAACGCACAGGATTTGTAATCTGAGGTTCTAAGTTACTAATGTGCTAAGGTTCTAAGTTTTTAACTTGAAACTTGAAACTTGAAACTTGAAACTTGGAATAAAAAAACAAAATAAACAAAATTTAAAAATGTATATACCTTTTGAAAATTTACCGGGTGAATCTAGAGTTTGGATTTACCAATCTAACAGAAAATTTTCTGAGGAAGAGTTTTCTGAAATAGAAGCAGATTTAAAAGCTTTTGTTGATCAGTGGGCTGCACATGGCACAAGTTTAGAAGCTTCTTATTTATTAAAATACAACCGATTTATTATATTGGCTGTAAATCAAGAAGTTCAAGCTGCTACAGGATGTTCTATAGATAGTTCTGTTGAGTTTATTCAAAGTTTAGAAAAAAAGTATGATGTTGATTTATTAGATAAAATGAATGTTACTTTTAAGCTTGGAGAGCATATTGCACACAAACCATTAATTGATTTCAAGAAAATGGTTAAAGATAAAGCGGTAACAGCAAATACAATTGTATTTAATAATTTGGTTACCAATATTGAAGAATTTAATGAAGCTTGGGAAGTTCCTGCAGCCGACAGCTGGCATAGCAGGTTTTTCTAAGAAAGATATTAAAATATTAAAGGCATAAAATTTATATTTTGTGCCTTTTTTTATGGTTTTAGATTTCAAGTTTCAAGTTTGAAACCTAATAGGTTTTTAAAACATGTTAGGGTTGTCTGAAAGATTGCAATTTTTAGAAATATTTATCAACTAGAATTAATCTAATTTTGTCAAAAATCTAACAATTTAAACGGTTAATTAGACGCTATTTTTGAGTATTTTCGTAGAATTAAATTTAATCCATGAAAATAGCAATAGTCTGTTATCCTACTTTTGGAGGTAGTGGTGTGGTAGCCACAGAGTTAGGTCTCGAATTAGCCAGAAGAGGACACGAAATACATTTTATTACATATAGTCAGCCAGTAAGATTGGCGCTTTTAAACCCTAATGTTCATTACCATGAGGTAAATGTTCCAGAATATCCTTTGTTTCACTATCAGCCGTACGAATTAGCGCTATCGAGCAAATTGGTTGATATGGTGAAATTGTACAAAATAGAGCTTCTGCATGTCCACTATGCTATTCCTCATGCTTATGCGGGTTATATGGCAAAGCAAATGCTGAAAAATGAAGGTATTAATCTTCCGATGATTACAACACTTCACGGAACAGATATTACGCTTGTCGGAAACCATCCTTTTTATAAACCTGCAGTAACGTTCAGTATCAATAAATCTGATTATGTGACTTCGGTTTCTCAGAGTTTGAAAGATGATACATTGAAATTGTTCAAGATTAAAAACAAAATAAAAGTTATTCCTAACTTTATTGAGTTGGACAAAGTAAAGAAAGATCCTAACGCACCTTGCCATCGTTATGTAATGGCTAATGAAAATGAGCGCATTATTACGCATATCAGTAACTTTAGAAAAGTAAAACGTATTCCAGACATCATTAAGATTTTCTACAATGTTCAGAAAGAAATTCCGGCTAAATTAATGATGGTTGGTGACGGACCTGAAAAAGAAAAAGCAGAAATATTATGTCAGGAATTAGGGATTTTAGATAAAGTAATTTTCTTTGGGAATAGTCATGAGATTGATAAAATCTTATGCATGACCGATTTGTTTTTACTGCCTTCGGAAACTGAAAGTTTTGGTTTGGCTGCCTTAGAAGCAATGGCATGTGGAGTTCCAGTAATTTCGAGTAATTCTGGTGGTCTGCCTGAAGTGAATTATGATGGTTTTTCTGGCTACTTGAGCAATGTTGGAAATGTTGAAGAAATGGCGCAAAATGCGTTGAAGATTTTAAAAGATGATGCTGTTTTAAGTCAATTTAAAGCAAACGCATTAGAAGTAGCAAGAAAATTTGATATTAAAAACATATTGCCTAAATATGAAGCTTTATATCAGAAAGCAGTTGATGATTATAAGTTGGAGAAACACTAATTTAAAAGGATAAAATGAAAAAAGTAATTTCTGTTTTAGCGGTTTTTGTTTTGATTTCGTGTGGAGTGAAGAAGGTTGAAAGTTCAAACGCATCGCTGTATGTGGTTTTGACAAAACAATCTGATGGCGGTGGAAATATTAAATTTTTTGAAATTTTAACCGAGCCAAATGAAATCAAAATGCTTGAAAACGATCCGAATTTAGCACATAAAATGAAAGATCCAGATGTTCAAGAGTATAATTACGTGATTCTTAACATGGGTGAGAAAAACACTAGCGGTTATACAATCGATGTTGAAAAGGTTGAAGAAACCGATAAAAACATCATTATAACAGTAAAAGAAAACAGTCCTGCAAAAGACGCCATGACTATGCAGGTGATTTCATATCCTTATACGGTTGTAAAAATCCATTCTAAGAAAGAAATTATTATTAAATAAAATTATATAAAGACTGGACTTCGACTCCGCTCAGCCTGACATTGATTGTTTTTAGGAAACGATTCCAAGGTTGTCAGGCCGAGCGGAGTCGAAGCCCTTTTTTAAATTTCTTTTGAAACCCATAAAAAAAGCCTGTCGCTTTTAAACGACAGGCTTCTTCTTACAATTATTTTTTAGTTTTATTTTAGAATCTAAATTTGACACCTAAACCAACGTCAAATCCAAAATTGTCATCGTCGTAATATCCAGAACCAATTTCTGGTCTTGCGTCTAATGATAAAGTAAGTGGCACTTCTTTAAATCTATATTCTATACCGATATCTCCAGCAGCAAAAACATATGTTCCGCTATCATTGTATCTGTAATTATTGTTGTAATAATCATGATCCCAAGCAGCTAGTCCTCCACCGACACCAGCATACCAGTTAAAACCTCCGTCGATGTTCCAAACCCATTGGTAAAGAGCGACTCCTTTTATTGCGTCTACATCTCTGCTGTTTCTCCATCCTAAATCAAATTCAAGTCTGTTTTTTTGATTCAATCCTAGTTGGTATGATATTTCTCCCCCAAATCCGTTATTGTCACCCAGACGTAATCCTAAAGCGTGTTTCGAAATTTCTTGTGATTGAGCCGTAAATGCTAAACCAAGAAGCATAATGGCAGATAATAGTATCTTTTTCATAAAAATGGTAAATTAATTTTTTTCAAATGTATTATTACAGTCAGATATAAAACGTATAACATTTTTGAAAATTGTTACATAATTTACATTTTTAAGATTTTGACGTGTTAAAATTCTTAAAAAACTGTTTCTTAGGTGTTTATTTTAGGATTATGGATGAAATTAACTGAGAAGTAATCAGGTCTTCCATTTCTAGAAGATTTTCTTCTTCTGCAAAATTGCTGGCCTTATAAGAATATAATTTCCATCGTTTTTTATGATATTCTAAAGCAGTTAAATTTTCTACCCAATCACCTGAATTTAAATATAAAGTAGAACCGTGTTTGTTTTCTTTCGTCATGATTTTTGGTTCATGAATGTGCCCGCAAATGACATAATCGTAGTTTTTTTCTATAGCCAGATCGGTTGCAGTGGTTTCAAAATCTGAGATAAATTTTACAGCTTTCTTAACGCTTGCTTTTATTTTTTTAGAAAAAGAATACGGTTCGCGTCCTAATTTTGCCAGACACCAGTTCGCAAAACGATTCATTAAAATTAAATAATCGTAACCCAGTCCGCCCAATTTTGCAATCCATTTGGAATGCTGAACAGACGCGTCAAAAACGTCTCCATGGAAAATCCAGGCTTTTTTATCATCTAATTCTAAAACCAATTTATCGACTAGAGCAAAATTTCCCATATTCATATCGCTGAATTTTCGAAGTATTTCATCGTGATTTCCAGTAATATAATACACTTTTGTTCCTTTAGAAGCCATTCCGATAATGCGCTGAATAACTCTCAAGTGTGCTTTTGGAAAATAAGATTTGCGAAACTGCCAAGCATCGATTATATCGCCGTTTAAAACTAAAGTTTTGGGTTTAATGCTTGAAAGATAATTGTTTAGTTCTTTTGCGTGACTTCCGTAAGTTCCTAAATGGACATCAGAAAGAATGACCAATTCGACATTTCTTTTTTTCAATTTTTCTTGATTTGAAGTTTTACAAATGAAAGAAAGTTTGTGAAATCTGACTTTATTAAAAGGTTATTAAAAAGAGGATAATTTTACCAAATTGTGATTTTTATTCCATTTAATGTTTCGTTAATAATACCAGTTTTAAATTTTTTAATTTAATTCATAAAACTTACATTTGCTCAAAACAAAACACAATGGCAGGAAACAGCTTCGGCACACTATATAAAGTTACTACATTTGGAGAATCTCACGGTGAAGCGTTAGGCGGAATTATCGACGGATGCCCTCCAGGAATCCAATTAGATTTTGAAGCAATTGAAGTAGATATGGCTCGCAGAAAGCCAGGTCAGTCAGCAATTGTTACACAAAGAAAAGAACCAGATAGCATTCAGTTCTTATCAGGAATATTTGAAGGAAAAACAACAGGAACTCCAATTGGTTTCATTATTCCAAATACCAATCAAAAATCAGACGATTACTCGCATATAAAAGATAACTACAGACCAAGCCACGCCGACTATGTTTACGATCAGAAATATGGTTTTCGCGATTATCGAGGTGGAGGTAGAAGTTCTGCTAGAGAAACAGCAAGTAGGGTAGTAGCGGGTGCAATTGCAAAACAAATGTTGCCTGAAATTAAGATTAATGCTTATGTTTCTTCTGTTGGACCAATTCATTTAGATACACCTTATCAGGAATTGGATTTTTCTAAAATTGAAAGCAATCCAGTGCGTTGTCCAGATGAGAAATCTGCAGCGATTATGGAAGAATATATTCGCGATATCCGCAAACAAGGAGATACTGTCGGAGGTGTTGTAACTTGTGTAATTCAGAATGTTCCGGTTGGTTTAGGAGAGCCAGTGTTTGATAAACTTCATGCAGAATTAGGAAAAGCAATGCTTTCTATTAATGCTGTAAAAGGTTTTGAATACGGAAGCGGTTTCTCTGGTTCTGAAATGAAGGGAAGTGAGCATAATGATTTATACAACCCAGACGGAACGACAAAAACAAATCTTTCAGGAGGAATTCAAGGCGGTATAAGCAACGGAATGGATATTTATTTCAGAGTGGCTTTTAAACCTGTTGCAACTATTATGCAGACTCAAGATTCTTTAGATAATAAAGGTAACATTACACCCATGACAGGAAAAGGACGTCATGATCCGTGTGTAGTGCCTCGCGCAGTGCCTATCGTAGAAGCGATGGCAGCAATTGTTTTGGCAGATTTCTATTTAATCAACAAAACATATTAATAAAAGGTAAGACAGTGAGGGTCTTATATTTTAATAATCAAAAAATAATTTAATGCAAGAAGTTACAGAAACTAAAAAAACATCATTTCTTTCGGGATTAACAGGGCAAATTATAATTGCAATGGTTCTAGGAGCCATTTTAGGAATTATATTGCACAATACCATTTCGCCAGAAGCAGCACAGGCATTTAGCAGTAAAATAAAAATGCTCGCAACCATCTTCATTCGTTTGGTGCAAATGATTATTTCCCCATTGGTTTTTACGACTTTGGTGGTTGGAATTGCAAAATTGGGAGATATCAAAACTGTGGGAAGAATTGGAGGAAAAGCTATTGGATGGTTTTTTACAGCTTCATTTATTTCGCTTCTAATTGGATTGTTTTATGTCAATATTTTACAGCCAGGTGTTGGTCTAAAATTAGATCACGTTGACATGGCAGCAGCTTCAGAAGTTACTGGTAAAACGCAAAATCTGTCTTTTGATAATTTCGTTGAGCATATAGTGCCAAAAAGTATTGTCGAAGCAATGGCAACTAATGAGATTCTACAGATTGTAGTTTTCTCAATCTTCTTCGGATTGGCAGCCGCTTCTCTTGGAGATACTGTTAAACCAATTATTGGTGCTTTCGATAAATTATCGCACATTGTTTTGAAAATGGTAAACTATGTAATGAAGTTTGCGCCAATTGGAGTTTTTGGAGCTATTGCAGGTGTGTTTGCTATACGAGATGCAGAAGAATTGGTGATTACTTACTTCAAATTTTTCGGTTCTTTCTTAATTGGAATCAGTACTTTATGGATTATTTTAATTGCCATAGGATATATTTTCCTTAAAGGAAGAATGACTGAATTGTTAAGACGCATTACTGGACCTTTGGCAATTGCTTTTGGAACAACAAGCAGTGAAGCTGTATTTCCAAAATTAACAGAAGAATTGGAAGGCTTTGGAGTGAAAGACAAAATTGTTTCTTTTATGTTGCCGCTTGGGTATTCGTTTAACCTAGACGGAAGTATGATGTATATGACTTTTGCAAGTATTTTTATTGCTCAATTCTACAATGTGCATTTAGATTTAGGAACGCAAATGGCAATGCTTTTAGTTTTAATGCTTACCAGTAAAGGTATTGCAGGTGTACCAAGAGCAAGCTTGGTTGTCGTTGCGGCAACTTGCGGTATGTTTGATATTCCAATTGAAGGAATCGCATTAATTCTTCCAATTGACCATTTCTGCGATATGTTTAGAAGTGCTACGAACGTGCTAGGAAATGCATTGGCTACTTCTGTTGTTGGGCAATGGGAGAGCAATAAAGAATAATAATAGTACTGAGATTTTAATTTTTTTATCTTAGTTATCGATATAATATTTGACAAGCTGTATTTTTTTATGAAATACAGCTTTTTTTTATTTTAAAGTGTATATTTGATCAAATTAGCCGATTAATGCCCCACAAACGGATTCTTTTTCTTTTATTTTTAATTCTGAATTGCTTTGCCAATTCGGCAATCGGGCAATCTAATTGTAACCTCGATCCTAAAATTGATAAGACTGTGAAGAAAGCGCTTTTGAATTTTAGAGAATCTAATTTTGAAAAATCACTTATCTATTCGAGAGCTGCTTTAAATGCGGCGACAGCAGTAAAAGATTATTGTCTCATTGCTCGTTCGTACAATATTATTGCTGCGAATTACAACGAGCTGACGGAGTTTGATAAAGCTATTTTTTTCTATAAAAAAGGGCTGTATTATGCCAATAAAACCAGCAATGATACTTTAAAATGCAATCTCTATAATAATTTAGGGAATATGTACTGCTTTGAAAAAAAGCAATTTGATGAAGGAATTCGGTACTATAAAAAAGCGGTAGCCTATGCTTTGAAGATTAATGATCTAAAAGAAGTTTATTTTACCAATGTAAATATCGCTTGGGCTTATTTTGATATAGGAAATTATAAACAGGGAAATCTTTTTTTAAAGTATGTTAACAGCACTAAAATAAAGTATAATGACGGTTCAACAGAAGTTATTGTTGATATGCTCAATGGTATTTATTCTAGCCATATAAATGATAATAAGGCCGCAAATGCTTATTTTTTAAGTGCTATTGAAACAGGAAAAAAATGTCAGGAGAAAACAGATCTGGCAAATGCTTATTTAGAATATTCGCATTTTTTAAATAAAATAAACAAGCACAAAGAAGCATATGATGCACTGGTTAACCATTATAAAGTTTCGGATAAGGTATATGATGTTAAGAAGCTTAAAAAGGCATCTCAGGCCGGTTTAAGTCTTGAATTGGATGAGTATAAGAGACAAATTGATAAAGTTGAAGGTGAAAAGGTAGAGCAGTCTCAAAGTTTAAGGAAATCAAAAATTATTGTGATTCTTTTTATTTTGATTTCTCTCATTCTTTTAATTTTAATTGTCACACTTATAAAGAATATCCGGTACAAGAAAAAACACAATTTGGAGCTTCTTAAAGCAAAAGAAATCGCAGAAGAAGCTTCTTTGCTCAAAACACAATTTATATCGACTATAAGCCACGAATTGCGTACGCCACTTTATGGTGTGGTCGGAATTACCAACATGCTTCTCGAAGAACATAAAGAAATTTCGAGAAGCCAGCATTTAAGTTCTCTAAAATTTTCTGCCAGATATTTATTGTCTCTAGTAAATGATATTTTGCAGATTAATAAAATTGAAGAAAACAAAATTGTACTTGAAAACCTGACTTTTAATATTTCAGACGAAATTACGGTAATCAAAAACTCTCTTTCTTTCCTTTCGCAGAAAAATAATAATAGAATTTCTACCAATATTGACTCAAATATTCCGGAATATTTGATTGGAGATAAACTTCGTCTTGCTCAGATTTTAATGAATTTGGTAAGTAATGCATTGAAATTTACTAAAGACGGACAAGTTGAAATTAACGTAAAGCTAAATAAAGTAGAAGGAAAGCTGTATTATTTAGATTTCTTAATTAAAGATAACGGAATCGGAATCGCAGTTGCAGATCAGAATAAGATTTTTGAAAAATTTGTCCAAGTTGGCAGACGAGATGAAGATTATCAAGGTACAGGTTTAGGGCTTAGTATTGTAAAAAGATTGCTAGGGCTTTTTGGAAGTACGATTACATTGGATAGTGATCTCGGCAAAGGAACTGCATTTTCGTTTACAATTGCATTCGAACATGATTTAGCGAAAACGAAAAGCATTATTGATGAAATTGAAGTTGATCTTACTTCAAGCGAAATTTATAAAATTTTAGTTGTCGAAGATAATTTGATCAATCAGCTTGTTACGAAAAAGATTATCGAAAAAAATAATTACTCCTGCAAAGTGGTTGACGATGGTTTTGCGGCGCTTAAAATTTTAGAAAACGAAACCTTTGATTTGATTTTGATGGATATCAATATGCCTTTAATGAACGGATTTGAAACTACAAAAAGGATACGTCTTCTCGGCATAGAAACTCCAATTGTGGCCTTAACTGCTTTCGATAAAGACGAGATTACAGATGAAGCGATTTCGTCTGGAATGAATGATATAATCATTAAACCTTTCGAACCAGTTAAATTATTTAAAATAATCAATTTCCTTATAAACGAAAAAAACGCTGTTTAATACCAGCGTTTTTTATTTTTCTTAGAGTTATTTGATTTTCTCGATTTATGAGCGCCTCCGCTTCTGTTTGAGTTTTTAGGTTTTTCCCCAGCTTCTGGACTTCCAGAATGCCATTGATACGGATGATCTGCAATTGTTTTTACGTCCACTTTGATTAATTTCTGAATATCTTTCCAATAAGGAAGCTCATCTTTTCCGCAGAAAGAAATCGCAATTCCACCATTACCGGCACGACCTGTACGGCCAATACGGTGAACGTAAGTTTCAGGAATATTCGGTAAATCAAAATTGATTACATATGGCAATTGTTCAATGTCAATTCCTCGCGCCGCAATATCCGTTGCAACCAATACGCCAACTTCTTTGTTTTTGAAAGCATCTAAAACACGTTGTCTAGCGTTTTGTGATTTATCTCCGTGAATGGCTTCTGCAGGAATATCTTTCTTACGAAGTGCTTTCACAACATTATCAGCCCCATGTTTTGTTCTCGAAAAAACAAGAACGTTCGATAAATTTTCCTCTTTAATCAAGCTGTATAATAAGTTTCTTTTTTCTGTTTTATCAACAAAATAAACACGCTGTTCTACATTTTCAGCTGTTGATGAAACGGGCGAAACTTCAACTTTTGCTGGATCTTGAAGAAACATTTCAGCAAGCTCACGAATCGCAATTGGCATTGTTGCAGAGAAAAGTAAAGTCTGTCTGTTTTTTGGAGTTAATTTAACGATCTTTTTCACATCGTTTATAAAACCCATATCCAGCATCTGATCGGCTTCATCCAGCACTAAAGTATGTAGATGATTCAAATCAAGAAAACCTTGTTTATGTAAGTCAAGCAGTCTCCCTGGAGTGGCTATTAGAATATCGACTCCTTTTTTTAAGGTTTCAACCTGTGGATTTTGCGAAACACCTCCAAAAATTGTTAATTGTGTTAGATTGGTATATTTGCCATAAGTGTCAAAACTTTCTCCAATTTGCACAGCAAGCTCACGAGTTGGCGTAACAACTAGCGCACGAATTTGCTTTGCTTTTTTTGATGAGCCAACAATTCGATGTAATTGATGTATGATTGGAATGGCAAATGCCGCCGTTTTTCCTGTTCCTGTCTGCGCACAGCCAATTAAATCTCTTCCAGATAAAACAACCGGAATAGATTGTTCCTGAATCGGAGTGGGATTTATATAGCCTTCTTCAAATACGGCTTTTTGTATACTTTTTGAAAGTGATAGATCTTCGAATAACATATCTTAGTGATTAACTATTTTAGCTTTAATTCTAAAATGCCGTGCAAAGATAGGTTTATTCGGTCAATCGTTTGTTTGAATTAGCTTTTATTTGGCAAAACCATTTTTTTTTGAATTTAGAACTTACTTTTAAATCAGTCTTTTTCGATATTGGCTTTAATGAAATCAGTCACTAAATAACCAATTAATTTGCCAATTAAATTATTGTTTGGAGAATTGTCTAAATCTGGTGCACCTTCGCAAATATGCAGATAAGTGGCGTTTTTATGTTCGCCGAAGAAAGAAACAAATTGTCTCAATTCTTCCACAGAAAAACCACTGATTGTCATAGCACTGCTGGCGATGTTTGGAATTGCATCAAGGTCGATTTCAATTCCAAAAGAATCATTTTTAATAAAATCCAAAGCTGTAATCATCTCACGATTAAAATCTTTTTCTTTTCTGATATTGACGCTGTCGTAAGTATTGTATCGAACGCGGTCTTCTAGTTTTTTTATAATATCTAGAACGCTTTTTGAAGTGTAATTTTCATGAAGCCCAAAAATGAAATATTTCTTTAAAAAACCTTCTTCATAAGCGTATGAAAATCCATTTCCGCTGTGACGGCCTTCTAAAATCCTAAAATCAGAATGTGCATCAAAATTAATTGCGTTTACTGGTTTTCCTTTCGCAAGAGCGGCGCCTTTAATATTTCCGTAAGCATTGTTATGGCCTCCGCCAATAATTATTGGAGTTTTTCCGGCTTTGATAATAGTAAAAATGATATGAGAAACTTCTTTGTCTATTTTTTCAACTAGCTGACTTAATTTTGAACGATCATCTATATCATTAAAATCAAGGTTTTCTACTTCGCGCATTTCATTTGCAACGTTGATTTGCCCTAAAACAATAATATTGCTTCCTTTACAAAACCTATTATGCTGAATGTTTGCAATGCTTTTTATGGCACATTGCCATGCCGAGGCTGCCCCAGGTCTTCCGTAATTGGCGCGCACGCCAATATCTTCAGGAATTCCTAAAAGAACATATTTTGCTTCACTTTCTTTGAGAAAAGTAACTTTGTCAGCTCCTGGCGGAATGACAATCATCTTTTCTCCGAACTTTAATTCACCACTTCTATGATTTGTGACTTTTGCTAAATCATTTATAGTGAAAGGGATTAATTTTTCCATGAAAAAAATTTATTTTCCAAAAATAATATAATTGTAGAAACTTACGTTATTACCTTATATTAATTCTTAAATTTGTTATTAAAGAAAATTATTTAAATATGGAAAACCCAAAGAACAACAATTCAAGTCTAAAGGCGGTAATCGCAGTTTTAGCAGTCCTACTGATCGGTAGTTTAGTGTATATTTTTAAATTATCTTCTGATACAGAAGTAGTTAAAACGGAGCTTACAACAACTTTGACAGAAAAAGAATCTGTAATGAAAGATTTACAGGAGTTAAAAGCGACTTATGATGCTGCAATTGCTGAAAATACTTCGATGTCTGACGAATTGATCCAAGAAAGAGACAAAGTAGTGGCTTTAATGGATGATTTGAACAAGTCTAAAGGAGATGTTTCTAAATACAGATCTCAAGTTCAAGCAATGCAAAGCAAAATGAAAACTTTAGTTGCTGAAAACGATGAGTTGAAAAAACAAAATGGTGTTTTAACTACTCAAAGAGATAGTACTATTGTAGTTTTAGGAGAATCTAAAAAATATAATGAAGTATTAGTGGGTCAAAACGAAGAACTAGCTAAAACTGTTGAAAAAGGTTCTAAATTATCTGTATTGAATACTAAAACTTCAGCTTACAAATTGAAAAGCTCAGGTAAACAAATTGAAACAGATAAAGCAAGCCGTGCTGACGTTTTAAAAGTTAGTTTTACAATTGCTGAAAACCAAATTGCTAAATCTGGTGACAAAACGTATTATGTTCAAGTTATTGATGCTAAAAACAATGTTTTAGGCGAGAAAAAAACAGAAAGTTTTGGAGATAACTCTTTAACTTACAGCTTTAAGACTACAGTAAAGTATGAAAATAAAACTGTACAAGTTAGCGAAGATCTTCCAGGAAAAGATTTTGCAAAAGGAACTTATTTTATCAATATTTTTGATAATGATGAGTTAGTTTCTAAAACTAGTTTCAGTTTAAGATAATTCGCAGAAGGGAATAAAATACCACTAAGATATTAAAGGTCTGTGATTTCACAGACCTTTTTTTATGTATGAAATTTGAATTTTATTGTTGTTTGAAAAACGATACGTTATCCGTTGTTGAAACCACTGGCAATATTTAAATCGTTGAAATGATTATTCTAAAATTTTTCCTTCTACAAAAACAGATTCAATAAGATTGCTTCCAAAAGCGTAAGGAATTTGATAGTAAGAGGAAATTGGTTTTGTCAGGATTAAATTGGCTTTTTTGCCTTTTGTAATACTTCCGTGAGTTTCAGAGAGTCCCATGGCATATGCGCCGTTTATTGTTGCGGCATTGATGGCTTCTTCTGGTGTCATTTTCATTTTGATGCAGGCCGTTGCTACAACAAAATTCATATTTCCTGATGGAGTAGAACCAGGATTAAAATCTGTAGCCAATGCTAAAGGCAAGCCCGCTTTAATCATTTCGCGTGCTGGCGTATATGGAATGCTTAAAAAGTAAGAACACGAAGGTAAAGCTACAGGCATTGTTTCTGTTCCTTTTAAAGCTTCAATATCTTCTGGATTCATAATTTCTAAATGATCGACAGAAAGTGCATTAAATTTAACTCCAGCCTGAATTCCGCCAATAGAGTTGAATTGGTTTACGTGAATTTTTGGTTTTAAGCCAAAGGCCAAACCTGCTTCCATAATTTTTTCGGTTTCTTCTACTGAGAAATAACCGCTTTCGCAGAAAACATCTACATAATCTGCTAATTTATTTTTAGAGATTTCGGGAAGCATCTCGTTTATAATTTCGTCCAAATAACCTGCTTTATCGTCTTTGTAGTGTAAAGGAAATGCATGTGCGCCTAGAAATGTAGCTTTTATGGCAATAGGATAGTTTTCAGCGAGTTTTTTAATTACTCGAAGCATTTTTAATTCTCCGTCAACTGTCAATCCGTAACCAGATTTAATTTCTACAGCTCCAGTTCCTAAATGCATTACTTCTTCTAAACGAATTTTAGACTGTTCATAAATCTCTTCTTCGGAAGTTTCGTTTAGCTTTTTGGCTGAATTTAAAATTCCGCCGCCGCGATTGGCGATTTCTTCATAAGAAAGTCCATTAATGCGATCTACAAATTCCTGCTCACGATTTCCTGCGTAAACAATATGAGTATGGCTGTCACACCAAGATGGGAGCACAACTCTTCCTGTTGCATCTATTGTTTTGTCGGCATTTATTTTTGGAAGATTATCCATTGAGCCGAAATCTTTAATGAGATTGTCTTTTAAGACTAAAAAAGCATTTTTAATTGTTGGAAGATTAGCCATTTCAGAACCTGAAACTTTAGCAATAGAAGTTTCGCGAACCTGAAGTAACTCTTGTATGTTTGTAATTAAAGTGATCATTAATATGAATTGTTATAAAACACAAATTTCACAAATTTCCACGGATTAATGTGTGAAAACTTGTGAAATTCGTAAAATTGTTTTTTCTCTAAAGATTATTCAGAAACTGTTATTTCAAATATTTTATCCCAATATTTACCAGTAACAAAAATGGTTTTAGTTGCAGGGTTGTAGGCTATACCGTTTAGAACTTCAGCATTTTTGCTTTTTACAAATTTACGTAGTTCAGATAAATTGATAATTCCTTCAACTGCACCAGATTTTGGATCTACAACAGCAATGGCGTCTTTTTGCCAAACATTAGCATAAAATTTTCCATTGATCAATTCTAGTTCATTTAATGCTTTAATTTTTGAACTGCCAGAATAAACATTAATGTAATCAATTAGTTTTTGATTAGAAGGATCCATTTTCCAGATTTTCTCTGTTCCATCAGAATGATAAATGTATTTGTCATCATGTGTCATTCCCCAACCTTCAATATCTTTATCGTATTTGAATGTTTTTTCTAGTTTGAAAGTTTTAGCATCATAAATAAACCCGGTTTTTTCCTGCCATGAAAGCTGATATAATTTCCCATTGAAGAAAGTAATTCCTTCTCCAAAATATTCTTTCGGAAGATTAACTTGTTTGATTACTTTTCCGTTTTTATAATCTACCTCTCTGAAGTATGAATCTTCTTTTTGTCCTGTACTTTCAAAAAGTCTTCCGTCATGAAATTCTAAACCTTCAGTAAAAGCTGTTGTATCATGTGGAAAAGTGTTTACAATTTTATAGTTTAATAATTTAGGTTCGATGTCAGATACAACTTCAATTCTTTTAGTTGCATCAGAAGAATCTCCACCAAAATATACAGAAGCTTTTAGATATTGGTAGCCTAATTTTTGATCTTTTAATTCAAATTTAAATTTTTCGGCACCTTTTGTACCTCCAACTCTTTTATCATTTATAAAGTAAGCAATGCTGTCGATTTCTTTCGAATTTGGGTTTAAAACTCCGATTGAAAGCGATTCTTTTTGTGTAAAATGGGCTGGAAAAGCAGAATCATCGATAGTAAATAAAGAATTTTCACCTTTATTTTTTTCTTTACATCCAATTAATGTGATTCCTAATAAAATGACAGCTAGGAAGTTATATTTTTTCATAGTTTAAAATTTCAATATGCCAATATACGACGTTATTTTTATAGCAACAAAGGTCTTGCAAAAATATAAAAAGGTTGTATATTTGCACCGGCAAGTCCTACACGACCAGCTCCTGCAGACTCCCCCAGGATGGGAACATAGCAAGGGTACGTGGTTGAGCGGTGCGATGTAGGTCGCTTGCCATTTTTTTTAGAATTTAATTAGTTTGTAATCTTCCTTTATGGAGGATTTTTTTATTTTTACCCAATCTTAAGTTAGACGTTATTTGGTTAAAAGTAAAGATTGAACATATTATATAGCGTTCAAAATAATACCATCTCCAAAAATCATAACTCATAATCCATAATTTATAACTAAAAAATGAGCAAAGTCGTTTTAATTACCGGAGGATCATCAGGAATTGGAAAATCTATTGGTGAATTTTTACATCAGAAAGGTTTCGTTGTTTACGGAACGAGCAGAAATCCTGAGAAAGTTCTAAATTCTATTTTTCCTTTGGTTGCATTAGATGTTCGAAATTCTGATTCTATTAAAAATGCTGTAAACCGAATTATTGAAACCTCAGGAAGATTAGACATTGTAATCAATAATGCTGGAGTTGGAATTACTGGGCCATTAGAAGAAATTCCTACGGAAGAAATTCGAAATAATTTTGAAACGAACTTTTTCGGACCGATTGAAGTTATGAAAGCTGCGCTTCCGCAGATGCGTAAGCAGAATTCGGGACTTATAATAAATATTACTTCAATTGCTGGTTACATGGGACTTCCGTACAGAAGCGTTTATTCGGCTTCAAAAGGAGCTTTAGAGTTGATTACTGAAGCCTTGAGAATGGAAGTGAAGTCTTTTGGAATTGAAATTACCAACGTTGCTCCTGGAGATTTTGCTACAAATATTGCAGCAGGACGTTATCATGCACCAGTTATAAAAGATTCGGCTTACGAAAAGGTTTATGGAGAAGTTCTGGCAACTATGAATGATCATGTTGAAGCGGGAAGTAATCCAAATGAAATGGCAGAAGCGGTTTACAAAATCATTCAGACCAAAAAACCGAATGTACACTATAAAGTTGGTGCATTTATGCAAAAGTTTTCGATTGTATTAAAACGTGCTCTTCCGGATAAAATGTACGAGAAGATGCTTATGAATCATTATAAATTATAAAATTATGTATCGATTTTCTGAGGTTTTGATTAGTATCATTCCAACTTTATTTTTGTTTTTAGTTTTTGGTGCTATTTGGTTTGTAGTTCGTAAAGTCTTTAGGGCTTTAAGTGATAAGATAAATAATTCTGAAAATTATAAAGAAGATACTTTAAGAGTTCTGGAAGAAATTAGGGACGAATTGAAAGAATTAAACAGAAATAAATAATTTACTCTTTGTAATTATTTTGTGAATTTTGATAGAATTTACAAATTGATCTCGTTTTTGAAATTGTTATTGGTATTGATTTCGTAATTTTGCACCTGCGTTTGCGTGAGGGATAGGAGCAGTCCGCGGCGGCGGAGCAGATTATCCCGACCAGATTTGAGAAAGGCTCTTATAAACGTTCTGATGAGTGCGCCTTTTGCAAATATGGTCACGCCCAGAATAATTCAACACAATTTAAATAATATAAATTATGAAATTTTTTATTGACACAGCTAATTTAGCTCAAATTAAAGAAGCACAGGCTTTAGGTGTTTTGGATGGTGTGACGACTAATCCGTCATTAATGGCAAAAGAAGGAATCACTGGAAAAAACAATATCCTTAAGCATTATGTTGACATTTGCAACCTTGTTGATGGTGATGTAAGTGCTGAAGTTAACGCCCTTGACTTTGAAGGTATGGTTAAGGAAGGCGAGGAGCTAGCTGAATTGCATGAGCAAATCGTTGTAAAACTTCCTATGACTAAGGAAGGTGTTATGGCAGCTAAATATTTTTCTGATAAAGGAATTAAAACTAACGTAACTCTTGTTTTCTCTGTAGGACAAGCTATTTTGGCAGCAAAAGCTGGAGCAACATATGTTTCTCCGTTTGTTGGTCGTTTAGATGATATTTCTACTGACGGATTGAATTTGATTCAAGAAATTAGAGAGGTTTATGATAACTATGGTTACGAAACTCAAATTTTAGCAGCTTCTGTGCGTCACACAATGCATATTGTAAACTGTGCAAAAATTGGTGCTGATGTGATGACTGGACCTCTTTCTGCAATTTACGGTTTATTGAAACACCCATTGACAGATATCGGTTTAGCTCAGTTTGTAGCTGATTTTGAAAAAGGAAACAAATAATCCTTAGATATTTACAAAATTAAAATCGTCTTTTTTCTAACGAGAAAAGGCGATTTTTTTTACTTTTATGTTGAATCTTAAATAGTTAAATATGAAAGTTATCTTATTTATGTTGTCTTTTTTGCAGCGAGTTTTTCAATAAACGCCCAAGCCGCTAAAGTTATTACTTCGGTAAATGAGGCTGGAGATGTTGCTACTTATGAGTTGGATTGCTCTGTAAAATTTCAAACACTTGCAAAAGGTCTTCGTTATAATATTACGAGACATGAGTTTAAAGGTCCGGAATTGAAAAACTCTTATCGTCTTTTATTGGTAATGGATGGGTTTTATTCGAAAACATTAAATAGTGAAATGACAATCTCGGCAGTTTTAAGCGATGGCACAAAAATAGAAGCTAGAAAAACGATAGAAGATGATGGTTTCTTTGATGGAGCTTGCACCTTAAAAATAAAAGATCCGAAAGCGCTTTTAAATGCCGATATTGATAAGATAATCGTTCATGCAGACAAAGATGTCGTTTATCCTTTATCGGCTCAGAATAAAGCTATTTTTAAGAAGAATTTGAGTAATATCATTAATGCGAAGTAAAAGAGGCTAAGTTTCTGAAATGCTGAGATTCTAAGTTTTTTCTTTTTTTGAAATAAAAAAAAATCCAAATTCCGATTAGTAAAATTGGAATTTGGATTTTTTATATATTGGATTTTTTTTAATTCTTAGTGTCCTCCGCCAGCACTTTCGATGTGGCTGATTCCTTGTTTTTTCAAGATTTTAGGGCAATAGAAACCATAGAATCCTAAATAAGCAAAACCGATAAGCGGTACGATGTATGAGAAATGTGTATATGTGATTCCAAAAATTCCATTTGGATTTGTAGCATCTAAATCACAGATGCTTCCTTGTAATAATGGAATTACTCCACCACCAAGAATCATCATAATTAAGAAAGAAGATGCTTTTCCTGTGTTTTTTCCTAATCCTGCAATCGCTAAATCGAAGATTGAAGGCCACATGATAGATAAGAACAATCCTCCAGAAATAAAGAAGAATTTAGCAATTTCTGGGTCTGGCCAAGCCAATCCTAAAACCATCATCGTTAATCCCGAAATTCCGAAAAGCATTAATGTTTTTCCAGCGTTTTTACCACCAACAAAACTTACAGCAATAAATAGTAAAATCCAGATTGGGTAGATGTAGAATGAAGAAACATCGTGAGCAGCAAAGATATTTGCTCCGATAATTACTCCAAATGCAGCAGCAGGCACAATAAATTTAAGAGCTGTATTTACTAAGTTAGAAGTATTGAAAACATTTACTCCACCATTCCAACGGCCAATCATTAAGCTTCCCCAGTAAAGCGCAATAAATGGTGCAACTGCATCTTCTAATATATTTCCGAATTCGTGTGTGTGCAATAAAGCAGGCAAGTTACTGATGATAGTTACCTCAGTTCCAACATAAATAAAAATTCCTAACATCCCCAAGTATAATTGCGGATAGTCAAGAATGTTAAAACTGCTGTGTTTGTCTTTGATGATTGCTTCTTCCTCTTTTATAGGATCTTCAATTTTAGAAAAGTTCATAAATACCGCAACAGCAATAAATGCAAGACCTAAAATGATGAATGGCAATTTAATATCTTCTAATGAAAGCGCTGTTTTTTTGTTGTCTCCCATTCCGAATAAAGCGATACCTAACAAGATAGCTCCGATTGTTGTTCCAAAAGAGTTGATTCCTCCTGCAAGCGTTAAACGGTGCGCTCCAGTTTCTGGACTTCCCATTTTAATGGCTAAAGGATTTGCTACAATTTGCTGAATTGAAAATCCTAATCCTACTGTAAATAAAGCTGTTAAGAAGAAAGGGAAACTTTGAATTGTAGCCGCTGGGACGAATAAAAACGAACCTACAGCTGATAAAACTAATCCTGCTGACAGGGTTCTTTTGTACCCGTATTTTTGTAAAACGTCTACTTTTAAAGAAACGATAAAGAATATGATTGATCCAACAAAATAAGCAGCATAGAAAGCCCAAGCTACTAATTGAGATTGTACTTGCGATAACGTAAATACTTTTTTGAATACTGGAATCAGGATGTCATTGGCTGAACCAACAAAACCCCAAAAGAAGAAGACGATTATCAAAGAGATAAATTGCCCCCATTTGGTTTGCACATTTTCTGAACTCATAATAATAAGGTTAATTTTTTATTTTATTGTTTTTTGAAGACCGTAAATATATTTGTTAGGATTATCAAAAAAAAATAAAAAGGTATAAATAATGTTAAATTTAAACCAACGACTGTGTTTTTTCAACAAAGTGTTAATTTTAACCCACTTAGAAAATGTAATTCGTAATTATATTTTATTCCAATATCTTGTTTTTAACCTCTTTACTGTAGTTTCTGCCTATCGGAATGTTGTAAGATTGAATTTGAACGCGGTTTCCTTCTATAGATTTTACCTTATTTAGAGCAATTACATAAGATTTATGTATTCTAAGGAAGCGATCTTGAGGTAATTCTTCTGAGAGCGATGTAAGAGATTTATGTGTAATATAAGTTTTGTCTGGCGTGACAACTTTTATATATTCTTTCATTCCTTCAACAAATAGAATTTCTTCAATATTAATCTTCATCATTTTTTTATCGACTTTGATAAAAATATGAGAATCGCCTTTTGCGGTTTCGACCTTAATATTGTTTTTGAGATTGTATTCGGTGGTTATTTTATTGATGCATTTTATAAATCTTGGCAGCGGAATGGGCTTGACCAAATAATCTAGAACATCCAAATCATAACTTTCGGCAGCAAATTCTCTAAAAGCAGTGGTAATGATAACTTTAGTTTTATTTTCGATGAGGCTGATAAGTTCAAAACCAGTCATCATGGGCATGTTAATATCTAAAAAGACGGCATCGACAGTAGTGCTATTAATAAAATCGAGCGCTTCCAGAGAGTTAGTGAATGTTGCTATAACTTCAAAGTCTGTAAAATTGGTAAAATAATTTTCCAGGACTTTAATAGCTAAAGGCTCATCATCAATTAACACGCATTTAATCTTCATTCTGAGTAGGTATTTGTAATCGGATTATGTAGAAATTTAGTTTAGTGCTATGCTTCAGGCTAAAATTGTTTTTGTAAATCAGTTTCAGTCTTTTTTTTGTATTAACTAAACCAATTCCTCTTTTTGGATTATGATTTTGTGAAAGTACAAAATTATTTAAGATTTCAAAATCGAGCGTTTTGTTTTCGATGACTCTGCAATTGATTTTTATTTTTAAGTTTTTGTTGTTTAGACCGCCATGCTTGAATGCATTTTCTACCAATGAAATAAAAATTAGAGGAGGTACAACTACGTCATCTATGTTTGATTCTAAATTTATGGTCACTTCAACATTTTCAAAGCGAAGCTTTTCTATTTCGATATAATTCTGGATATAATCGATTTCCTTTATTAACGGAACGAATTTAGTTCCCTTTACATCATATAAAACATATTCCATCAAATTGGAAAGTTTTATGATTACATCAGGAACTTTTTTGGATGATTCTAATGATAATGCGTATAAGTTGTTTAATGTATTAAAGAAAAAATGTGGCTGAATTTGATTTTCGAGGTATTTAAGTTTAATCTTAAATTGGTTTTCTCTAAGCGATCTGTTTCTTTCTCTTTCTCGTAACCATGTCAGCGTCAGATAAACTGATGATGCCATTGCTAGTACATACAACTCTCCAATGCAAACGGCAACGATATGATTAATTTCAAAAGGATGATATTCTCGATTTGCTTCTGGCCAGATGTTTTCAGATATAATGTAGTAAGTAAGCGCAGTTTTAGCCAAATAAATTCCAAATAGACTCAGAAGCAATAAAAATGTATACATAATATATTTTTGCTTCAATACATACTTCGGAACCAAAACAAATAAATTCAGATATACTAAAGGTATAACCAGAGAAAATTCGATTAAGTTTGATTTGAAAGCATAAGGATAATCATTAAAGTAAGCGCCCCATCTTAAAAAGTTTAAAGTAAAGTATACTCCCCAAAACCAGATATGATTTTGCAGTTTAATATCAAATTTAACTTTTCGAATTTCTTTCAACTGGCTTTAAGTTCTTTACGGTTTTTTTGGTTTTTCTTAACAATATTGAAATATTGTGCAACTTTAAACAATTAACTGCAAAGAGCCAATTTTTTTGAATAAAATTTCGCAAAAAAAGGATATTGGTGCTTAATTTTTGTATTAGAACGTTTTCGTAAAGCGTATTATTGAATGATTTATGTCGTTCGTTTAAATTTTATTGCTGTTGGTTTAATTTATTTTTTTTAACAATGCCTTAAGAATAATTTTACTTCATAACTAACAAAATAAAAATAAACATGAAAAAAATTTTCTTAATCTTTATGATTGTTTTTACGGCGCAAGTTTCGCTTGCACAAGTAAAAAGTGTCAAAGGTGTGATTACAGATTCTGACGGTATGCCATTACCTGGAGCTTCTGTTGCTGTACAAGGAGGTCAAAAGGGAACAACTACCGATTTTGACGGATTGTATACTATTGAAGTTCAAAAAGGTCAGAGCTTAGTATTTACTTATGTAGGACTAGAAACTCAGACGATAGTTGTAGGAGATGCTGCTACAATTAATGTTAAAATGTTAACGGCTGCCTCTAATGCTTTAAGCGAAGTGGTTGTTACTTCTTTAGGTATTAAAAAGACAAGAAAATCTTTAACTTATGCTGCTCAAGAACTTAAAGGAGATGAGTTAGTACGTGTAAAAGATGCCAACGTTATCAATACAATTGCTGGTAAGATTGCCGGTGTTGCTGTAACTAAGAGTGCTGGTGGAACAGGGGGATCTACTAAAGTTGTAATTCGTGGAAATTCTTCTGTTTCCAATAGCCAGCCTTTGTATGTAATTGATGGTATTCCTATGTTGAATTCAGGTTCTGGCCAGCCAAACGATACATTTGGTAGTTTAGCAGGAGGTAACCGTGATGGAGGAGATGTAATTTCTTTGGTAAATCCTGATGATTATGAAGGAATGACAGTTCTTAAAGGTGCAGCGGCTTCTGTATTATATGGTAGCCAAGGTGCAAATGGTGTAATTTTATTATCATCTAAAAAAGCAAAAACAGGAAAAGCAAATATTACTCTTTCATCTGTAACAACTTTTGAAACAGCTGCTTATCTTCCTAAATTCCAAACAGATTATCTTGCTGCTGACGGTGCTGATGAGTCTTGGGGAGCAAAAGGACAATCTAAAGATCATGTAAAAGACTTTTTTACTACAGGAACAACACAAATTACTTCTTTAGGATATTCAATAGGTTCTGAAAATTCTTCTACAGCATTTTCTTATGCAAATACTTCTGCAAGCGGTATTATTCCTGGAAATAATTTGAAGAAAAACAACTTTGGTATTCGTCAAACTGCTAAGTTCTTTGATGATAAACTTGTATTTGCTGCAAATGCAAACTATACAAGTCAAAATATTGCAAACAAGCCAGTTAATGGATTTTATTTTAACCCACTTACAGGTGTTTATTTGATGCCAAGAGGAAATGATTTTAATTACTATAAAGATAATTATGAGCAGTTTGATCCATCAAGAAATTTAATGGCTCAAAATTGGATGACTAATAGAGATATTATGCAAAATCCATACTGGTCAATCAACAGAAACAAATCTGAAGATAAAAATGATTTCTTCAACGGAGCTTTGTCTTTAACGTATAAAGCAACTAATTGGTTATCTATTGCTTCTAGATATAGCTATAATAGAGTTACAAGTTTATTCGATAAAAGAATATTTGCTACTACACAAGGAACATTATCTCATGCTAATGGGCGATATATTAGCGAAAATGCGCTAAGCACCCAACGTTATGCTGATTTGATTGCAACGATCAATACAAAAATCGGATCTGATTTTAGTTTCAATGCAAACATTGGTACAAGCGTAACGAATACTTTAACGAATCAAAAAACAATATTAGATTCTGGTATTGGGGGAGGATTGAAATATGCTAACTGGTTTACTTTGCATAATTTCAATAATAATGATGGGAACTACCAAACAATCGATTCAAGAAGAGAAGTGCAATCTATATTTGCCGCTACTACATTTGGTTACAAAGAGATGTTATTCTTAGACCTTACAGGAAGAAATGACTGGTCATCTACTTTAGTAAATACAGGTACATCAAGCTATTTTTATCCATCTGTAGGTTTAACTGCTATCATCAGCGAGATGGCAACTTTACCTGAATGGATTAATTATGGTAAAGTTCGTGGGACTTATGCTCAAGTTGGTAATGATATCTACCCTTTCATTTCTACTCCAACAAATTACTATCCTAACGGAAGTGGATCAAAATACAATCCTTTAGTTGCACCAAAACCGGGAACTACATTAAAACCAGAGCTTAAATCAGAGTTTGAGTTTGGTACAGAATGGAGAATGTTTAATAATAGATTAGGTTTTGAAGTGTCTTACTATAATTCAGAAACTAAAAACCAATATTTACAAGTTGTTGCTCCAGTTGGAAATAGTGCAGGTGCTGATTTTTATGGAATAAATGCTGGAAGTATAGAAAATAAAGGTTTTGAGGTTGTATTAAATGCAGGAATTATTAGAGGAGATAAATTCACTTGGGATTCGACTATTAACTTCTCACAAAACAAGAATAAAGTAAAAGAAATTCCTGAAGAATTAGGAGGAAAAGTAAATTTAACAGATCCTGGAGTTAACGGTTATAAATATACTTTGACAGAGGGAAGACCTTATGGTGTTATCGAAGGTTACAAAATGTTGAAAGATGATCAAGGAAGAATTTTATTGAATAGCGATGGAAAAATTCAAAAAACTGAATTTGTTGAATTAGGAAATTCAAATCCTGATTTTATGTTAGGTTTTTCTAACTCTTTCAAATTGGGATCTTTCTTCGCAAATGTTTTAATTGATGGACGTTTTGGAGGAGAAGTAATGAGTTTAACTCAAGCGCAAAATGATGCGTTTGGTGTTTCTAAAGCTACAGGTGATGCAAGAAATGCAGGCGGTGTTAAAATAAATGCAGTAATGCCTGATGGTACACCAGTAACAACTATGGATGCTCAGTCTTACTACACAACCGTTGGGGGAAGAGCAGGAGTTACAGGAGAATATATTTACGATGCAACAAATGTAAGTTTAAGAGAGATTTCTATTGGTTACAATTTTAATCCTAAAACACTACCATTTATTCAAACAGCGAGTATTTCATTTATAGCTAGAAACTTATTCTTTATTTATAAAGATGCTCCTTTCGATCCAAATATTGCATTAAGTACAGGTCAAGGTTTACAAGGGGTAGATATTTATGGTTTGCCTTCTACCAGAAGTATTGGTCTTAATTTAAATGTAACATTCTAATTCTAAAAACATGAAACTAAATAATATAACAAAAGCGACTATTTGTGCCTTGTTACTCACTGCAGCAGGGTGTACAGATAATTTTGAAGACATTAATACTAATCCAAATGGTATTACACTTCCTGATTTTGAGCAAGATTTTAATCACATCAAAGGAGGATTTGCACCGATGTTTAATAATATTCAGGTTTTAAGTCCTGAGTGGGTATACCAATTACAACAAGGATTAAATAGCGATATTTGGTCTGGTTATATGTCAACTCCAACGGGATTTGCTGGGGGAATTAATAATACTACTTATTCATTAGTTGATGGGTGGAATGGATTTATCTGGGATTATGGTTATAAAAATGTGATGTTTAATGCATATGATATAGCTAATAAATCTAAAGGGAAATACGATCAATTTTATGCGTTGTCATTGATTTTGAAAGTGGAGGGAATGCATAGAATGACCGATACTTTTGGGCCAATTATTTATTCTAAATTCGGTTCTAATGACGCAACTATTCCTTACGATTCTCAAGAGGAAGTTTACACTCAAATGTTTGCTGAATTAGATACTGCAGTAGCTGAATTGACAAAAAGAATTGATGCGGGAGAGGCTTCTACATTTGAATCGACAGATATGTCAGGTTACAAAGGAAAGTATGAATCATGGGTTAGGTTTGCTAATACTTTGCGTCTGAGATTAGCGATGCGTATTGTAAAAGTTAAACCGTCTTTAGCTAAGGCAGAAGCAGAAAAAGCTATTGCACAAAAGTTTGGAGTAATGAAAGTTAATGACGATTCGTTTAAAATCGTTTCACCGGTTTACACAAATCCAATTTCAACAATTAGTGGTGCATGGCTAGACATTCGTATGTCTGCTGATATGGAGTCTATTCTAAAAGGTTACCAAGATCCTAGAATTGCTTCTTATTTTGATGTTTCTAAACAATTTCCAGGAGAATACAAAGGTGTTCGTACAGGTATTAATATTATTGGAAAATCAGATCATCAAGATTTTTCTGGAATTGGTGCTGTTGTAAGATCAAAAGAAATCTACCTTATGAACGCTGCAGAAGCTTACTTCTTAAGAGCTGAAGGAGCATTAAGAGGTTGGAATATGGGTGGCACTGCTCAGGAATTATATGAAACAGGTATTAAAGTGTCGTTTGAGCAAAGAGGTGTTTCGGGTGCTGCAAATTACATTACTGATAATGTTAAGACTCCAATAGCATATGTAGATCCTAATTTTCCAGAAAACAATTCACCAGCTGTAAATAATGTTACTGTTGCATGGGATGCTGCGGCTACAAATGAGGTAAAACTTCAAAAGATTATTACTCAAAAATGGATTGCTGGATTTCCAGAAGGACAAGAAGCTTGGTCTGATTATAGGAGAACAGGATACCCTAAACTATTCCCAGTTATTAAAAATTATAGTGGAGGAACAATCTCAACTGAATTAGGTGTAAGAAGAATCAATTTTGTTCAGTCTGAGAAAGCTGGTAATGCTGGAGGAGTGGCAACAGGAGTTGCTAAATTAAATGGTCCTGATAATGGAGGAACAAGGTTGTGGTGGGACACAACAGCTCCAAACTTCTAAAAAAAAGAATATTAAGTTTGGTTAGTAGTATGGTATAGATGGTGAAAGCTGTCTATACCATATCTTAAGACCAAAAGGGTAATTACTACAAAAAAAGAAAAAAATGAAAAGTGCTTTAGAAATAAAACCTGATATCAGTTATAAAAGCGCTGGGAAATTTGAAGAAACACGTTTTGAAAAAATTCATAACGAAATTTTCAAAAGTTCTATTGAAGCTTCTGTAATTGTAGCACAGGAAATTGCGCAACTTATTAGATCTAAGCAGGAAAAAAATAAATCTTGTGTTTTAGGTTTGGCAACAGGTTCTTCTCCGATCAAAGTTTATGAGGAACTAGTGAGAATGCACAAAGAAGAAGGACTTAGTTTTAGCAATGTAATCACTTTTAATCTGGATGAATATTATCCGATGACTAAAGAGAATAATCAGAGCTATCATTATTTCATGCATGAGCACCTTTTTAATCATATTGATATTAAACCTGAAAATATTAATATTCCTGATGGTACAGTAGCAATTGATGAAATTAATCAATACTGTATCGATTATGAAATGAATATTAAAAACGCTGGAGGTCTTGATTTTCAGTTATTAGGAATTGGACGTACAGGACACGTTGGATTTAATGAGCCTGGTTCGCATATTAATTCAGGAACAAGAATTATCACTTTAGATCATATCACAAGAGTCGATGCATCATCAGCTTTTAATGGTATTGATAATGTGCCGAAACGTGCCATTACCATGGGGGTTTCAACCATCATGAGATCAAAACGTATTGTTTTGATGGCTTGGGGGCAAAATAAGGCAGATATTATAAAAAGAACTGTTCAAGGAGATATCAGTTCAGAAGTTCCGGCTACATTTTTACAAAATCATCCAAATGCAACTTTTGTTTTAGACCAGTCTGCCGCTTCAGAATTAACCCGTTTCAAAACACCTTGGTTAGTTGGCGAATGTCTTTGGACACCTGAATTAAAAAGTAAAGCGATTGTTTGGCTTTGTCAAAAAACAAAACAGTCTATCTTAAAATTGACGGACCGTGATTATAACAATAACGGAATGTCTGATCTTTTGGCTCAAGAAGGTTCTGCTTATGATATGAACATTAATATGTTTAATATTTTACAGCATACTATTACCGGTTGGCCAGGAGGAAAACCAAACACAGATGATTCATTTCGTCCAGAAAGGGCAAATCCAGCTAGAAAGAGAGTAATACTTTTTAGTCCGCACCCTGATGATGATGTGATTTCTATGGGAGGAACATTTTCAAAATTAATCAAGCAAGGACACGATGTTCATGTGGTGTACCAAACTTCGGGAAATATTGCTGTTTCAGATGATGAAGCACTAAAATTTGCAGAAGTTGCCAGTGATTTTATCGGAGAAGGTCAAGCTGATATCAATTTCAAATCGGTTATCGAATTTTTAAATAATAAATCCGAAAATCAGATTGATTCTTTAGAAGTAAGAAAACTAAAAGGATTAATTAGAAGAAGAGAGTCTTACGGAGCAACAAGATACATCGGATTAAAAGATGAGAATACGCACTTTTTAGATCTTCCTTTTTATGAAACAGGACAAGTTAAAAAGAATCCGTTAGGACCAGAAGATATTGCAATTGTAAAAGATATCATTGCGAGGATAAAACCGCATCAGGTTTTTGCTGCTGGAGATCTTGCTGATCCACACGGAACTCATGAGGTTTGTTTAAATGCCATTTTTGCCGCATTAAAAGAACTTAAATCAGAACCATACATGGATGATTGCTGGTTGTGGCTTTATAGAGGCGCTTGGCACGAATGGGATATTCATGAAATAGATATGGCTGTTCCATTAAGTCCATCAGAAGTTTTATTGAAACGTCATGCCATTTTACACCATCAGTCTCAAAAAGACAGGGTAATGTTTCAAGGAAATGACTCTCGTGAATTCTGGGTTAGGGCAGAAGATCGAAACAAAAACACAGCCATATTATACGATGAGTTAGGTTTGGCTGAGTATGAAGCGATTGAAGCCTTTAAACGTTTTGACTACTAAAAATTTTTTCCGATTCATTTTATAATGAATCAAATAGCAAAATTCAGATTGATCTCATTGCGAAAGTGAGGTAAAAGCTGGAATCATTCTGAGTTTTGTTTTTTATATAAATTTCGGATACTTCTTAAAAAACTATCCAACCAAAAAAAAAAGAAAAATGAAATATCTATTTGTACTATTATTTGCTGGCATATCTGCAGGTGCTCAAGTCCAGAAAGAGCAGCTGAATCTTATGCCTTGGCCTCAGAATGTTGTTATTAATGAAGGTAATTTTAATTTAAGCAAAAATTTTAAAGTAAACATTACTGGAAATCCAAATCCAAGAATTTTTGGTGGAGTAACTCGTTTTTTGCGCCGTTTGGATGGTAGAACAGGTATATTTTTCGAGCAAGGTTTTATTGAAAAATTAAATGAAGTTCCAAATGCGGAATTACAGATTAATTGCACCAAAAGCGGTAAAATTGGTTTATACGAAGACGAAAGTTATCATTTAGATATTACTTCAAACAAAATTACTCTAAATGCTTCAAGTGATTTAGGAGCTTTGCATGGTTTAGAGACTTTATTGCAAATGCTTCAAAACAATTCAAAAACATTTTATTTTCCAGCTTCAAAAATTTCAGATTTCCCAAGATTTACATGGAGAGGTTTAATGATGGATGTTTCAAGACATTTTCAGCCAATTGATGTAGTGAAAAGAAATATTGATGCACTGGCAGCAATGAAAATGAATGTTTTCCATTGGCATTTGGTTGATGATCAAGGCTGGAGAATTGAAATGAAAAAACATCCAAGATTTACGCAAGTAGCTTCGGATGGAATGTATTACACGCAAGAGGAAATTAAAAATATCGTAAAATATGCCGATGAGCGCGGTATTTTAATTGTTCCAGAAATAGATGTTCCAGGTCACGGATCTGCAATCTTAACTGCTTATCCAGAAATTGGAAGCAAAGTGATTACACTGACAGGAGGAACATCCGAAAAAAATATTCAAGGTACAGCAATTGCTACCTATGGAATTGAAAGAAATGCTGGAATTTTTTCGCCAACATTAGATCCTTCAAATCCTAAAACATACCAACTTTTAAGTGAAGTTTTTGATGAGGTTTGTCCGTTGTTTCCAGGAGCTTATTTCCATATTGGAGGAGATGAAAACGAAGGAAAAGACTGGGATGCAAATCCTAAAATTCAAGAATTCAAGAAGAAACATAATTTAAAAACCAACCACGAACTGCAAACGTATTTCACGATGCAATTGGCACCGATGTTAAAGAAACACGGAAAACAATTAATGGGTTGGGAAGAAATTTTAACCAAAAATTTATCTAAAGAAGCCATTGTGCATTCTTGGAGAGGTCCAAATGAAGGAATGCCAGCTGGACAATCTCTTGTAGATGCCGTTAAAAAAGGATACAAAACAGTTTTATCAAATGGATATTATATCGATTTAATGTATCCAATCGCAAGCCATTACCTAAATGACCCAATGCCAAAAGGGGCTAATTTAACTAGCGACGAAAAAGCAAGAATTTTAGGCGGAGAAGCTACAATGTGGACCGAGTTGGTTACCCCAACAACTATTGATTCTAGAATTTGGCCAAGAACAGCTGCAATTGCAGAAAGATTATGGTCGGCAGAAGATGTAGTAGATGTTGAGAATATGCGCAAGCGTTTAGAAAATATTTCTTTTAGATTGGAAGAATTGGGGATTACACATATTCGTAATAAAGATGTGATTTTAAGAAACATTGCAAATAATCAGGATATCAAATCATTGGAAGACTTTTCTAATGTAAGCGAACCCCTAAAAGGATATACTCGTAACAAAGGAGGAACAGAGTACCAAATGTATTCTCCGTTTACCTTGTTTGCAGACGCCTGTGGACCAGACGCAAAAGATGCTTTAGCATTTGACGCAGCTGTAAGCCAATATTTAGCTAACAAATCGGCAGACAATAAAGCCAAAGTGGCTGCATTTTTTACAAAATGGATTGCAGTTCATAAAGGATTAACAGAATTAAGCAATAACGCACCGTTGGTGCAGCCAATATTACCATTATCTAAAAAACTAAATGATGCTTCTCAGGAACTATTATTGGTTTTGGATAATAAATCAACTTTAGCGCCTGCAGATCTGAAAAAATTGATTGAACAATGCAATACAAAAGATCATGCAGATGTAGAACTGTCTGTTTATGAGAGTTTAAAGAAATTAATTTAGAGTTGGATTTGAATTAGTATTTAGTACGTTTTTGAGTTACTAATGTTTTTTTAGAGTGATAATTATCTCTGCCATATTTATGGCAGGGGTAATTACAATGACAACTTTGAATTTTTAGAACAAACACATCAGAAATAATCAGTAAAAATTTAAAAAAAAATAACCAATAACGGAGTATTAACCTTTTAAAAACCAAATAGAAAGAATACCACAAAACATGACAATAAAAGAGTATAGATTGATGAGTAGTCCCAAATTTATCATTTGTATTTAACATTAATTTTTTAAAAATTATAAATAAATATCAATCACTACTATTGGCTAATGATTATGTATGAATCAGTAATAGTAATATTTATCTATAGAATTTAATTTGAGTTTATTTCCAATCGACAGCAGCCTTCCAACCTGCAGTTGAGCGAAACCCAGAAGCTTGATGCTGCTGCGGCCCAATTACTTATTTTCTATTAACTAATATTTATTAATTATGAAACATTTTTACAGATTGCTCTTTTTGTTACTGTTTCCCTTACTTGCGTTGGCGCAACCAGCCCACGGAAAAAAAGTAGTAGGGTATTATGCACAATGGTCTATCTATGCCAGGGACTTTAATGTTCCGAAGATTGATGGAAGTAAATTGACGCATTTAAATTATTCTTTTTATGGGACCACTTATGATCCTGCCCATCCTGAGAATACAAAATTAAAATGTTTAGACACTTATGCTGATTTTGAGCATATGGAAGGTGGAATTCCTTGGGATGCACCAGTAAAAGGAAACTTTTATGATTTAATGAAATTGAAAGAAAAGTATCCGCATTTAAAAGTTTTAATCTCTGTGGGAGGCTGGACAAAAGGTCAAGATCTTTCTCCAATTGCTGCAAGTCCTGTAGCAAGAGCGGCTTTAGCAGCAGACATGGCAAACTTCATTACTACATACCCGTTTATTGATGGTTTCGATATCGATTGGGAATATCCTCTTTCTGGTGGAACTGACGGTACAGAAATAGTAAATGGTGCGCCTGTTCCTCCACAAAAATATAGCCCAGACGACAATAAAAATTTAGTGCTTTTATTGAAAGCGATGCGTCAGGCAATGCCAAATAAACTGGTTACAATTGCTGCTGGAAACAATGTTAGAAATGTTTCTAAACAGTATTTAGGGCCAAACAACAGAGCACAATACGGAATGACAGAAGATATTTCGACTTATTGCGACTATATCACTTATTTCGGATACGATTTTGGCGGTAACTGGTACGATAAAACTTGTTACAACGCACCTTTATATGCAAGCGGAAACCCTAATGACCCGTTGTATGGCGCAACGCAATCAGAATCATTAGACGAATTAACTAATCAATATTTGAATGTAATTGGTTTTCCTGCCAATAAATTAATCATGGGATTGCCTTTTTACGGAAAAAAATTCGATAACGTTGCCGCAAATTCAACAAATGGATTGTTTGTTTCAGCACCAAGATATGTAGTTCCTGGATGTACAAATCCGCAAAACCCAACAGGTACATGGGATGGTTCTGGAGCTTGTGAAAAATCAGGAAGTATCGAAATCTGCGATTTAGTAGGAAACCCAGTTACCAATTCACATCCTTACTTAGATCCAAATACTATGATGGTAACGCCTTCTGCAGCTTCTGCTGGATGGGTTCGTTATTTTGATAATACTACAAAAGTTCCTTACTTATATAATGCTACTACCAAAGAATTTATCTCTTATGAAGATAAACAATCAATGGATTTAAAGGTGCAATATATAAAATCTAAAAATTTAGCAGGAGGTATGATTTGGGAATTGTCTCAAGATACAAGAGGCTCAATTCCAAATTCATTATTAAACCAAGTTGATACTTCTTTTGGAAGCGTTGTTCCAGGAACAGTTAGTATTTCTGGTTCTGTAAAAAACGGATCAGCTTTGGTTACCAATGTTACGGTTGAATTGCGAAATGCAAGCAATGCCGTAATCCAAACAGTAGTTTCTGCTACAGGAAACTTTGCTTTCAATAATTTAACTTCAGGACAAAATTATTCGCTTACAGCAGCAAAAGCAAGTTATACATTTGTCCCAGTATCTTTAAACAATGTAACTGTAAATCAGACAGGAGTTATAATTAACGGAACTCAACCAACTTACACAGTAAGCGGAACAGTACTAGACGGAACAACGGGAGTTTCTGGTGTAACCATTTCTGCAGTTTCTGGAAGCACAACATTAACAGCGGTTTCAAACGCAAGTGGAGCGTATAGCGTTGCAGGTTTAACAGCAGGATTAAACTTTACCGTTACAGCTGCAAAATCTGGGTTTTCTTATACTCCAGCTTCAACAGTTTACAATGCAATTGACGCGAATAAAACGCTTAATTTCACTCAAGGAGCAGCGGTGGTAACGTACACCGTAAGCGGAACAGTTCTTAACGGAACAACTCCAGTTTCTGGTGTAACAGTAACTGCATCATCTACAGCAGGGAATGTTACGGCAACGACTAATTCAATCGGAGCATATTCATTGACTTTAGCTTCTGTTGGAAATTATACAGTTACGGCTGCTTTAACAGGCCAAACATTCACGCCAGCATCTACAGTTTATTCTAATTTGAATGCTAATAAAACATTGAATTTTACTCAAGATGTTGCAACAACTACGAGCAAAATCAGTGGAACAGTTAAAAACGGAACAATTCCTGTTGCTGGCGCGAAAGTAGAATTGGTTTTACCTTGGACAGATAATAACCACAACTGGAAAAGCGTTTTAGCAACAACAGATGCACAAGGGAAATACAGCTTTGACAATTCGGTTATAGATGGTTATACACAAGCTTTGAGTTTGAAATTAAACTCTTGGCAAAATGGCGAAGTGGCTTATTATCCAAATAATCTAGCCAACTTTGCAATTCCTGCAACTCCAACTGTTTATAATTTCAATACAAGTTCAACGGCTAAAGTAGCATTAGCAGCAGCTACAAATCTAATCAGCGGAACTGTGAAAAATGGTTCAACGCCTGTAGCGAATGCTAAGGTAGAAATCGTTTTACCATGGACAGATAACACACACAACTGGAAAAGCGTTTTGGCAACAACAGATGCATCAGGAAACTATACTTTCGATAATTCAGTTGTAGCAGGTTATACACAAATCTTGAGTTTGAAATTAAATTCATGGCAAAATGGAGAAGTAGCCTATTACCCAAATAATCTGGCAAACTTTGCTGTTCCGACAACGCCAACAATTTATAATTTTAATACACAAACTACGGTTGTGACTAAGCCAGTTGTTGCCATTACAGCACCAACAGCTTCATCGATTGCTATAAACTTAGGATCATCAATTAATTTTGTAGCAAGTGTAGGATTAAGTGCTGCCGATGCGACTACAATCTCATCTGTTGTATTTAGTTTAGACGGACAAACGATAAGTGCTACCAATTCTTCTGGAACTTATACTTCGGTTTGGACACCGGTAGCAAATCAGTTTGGAGTTTCTCATACGTTAACCGTTACCGCTACTGCATCAAACGGACAAACAGATTCAAAAACCTATAGTTTTACATTAACTTGTTCAGGTGCAAATTGTCCAAATACATTGCCTGTAATTACTTGGAATTCGCCATCAAATACAACTGTTTACCAAAGTTCTTTCCAAGCTGTGCCAATTTCAGTTACAGCGGTTGACAGCGACGGATCAGTTTCTGGTGTTACTATTACTATAAACGGCGGTACATTTAATATGACAGCAGGTACAAATAATACTTATACATATAATTTTACGCCAACTGCTTATCAGGATTATCCAATTGTAATCAAAGCAACAGATAATAAAGCTGCTGTGACTACTTTAAACAATACTATTAAAATTGCTACAATAAGTGGTAATAGATTTATTCCGCTTCCATCTAAAATTATTTTAGGGTATGCGCATTCTTGGGAAAATACTGCAGCTCCATTCTTATATTTTTCTCAAATAAAGGGAAGCAAATTTAATGTAGTCGATTATGCTTTCGTAGAAACCGTTAATCGTGATGGTTATACACCAATATTAACTACAAATGATGCTAGATATTTGACCAATGGAGTTTTCGATAAGCAATTATTGAAAAATGATATAAAATCTTTAAGAGATAGCGGTGTTCCTGTTATTGTCTCTATTGGAGGTCAAAACGGACATGTTGTTTTAGAAAATGTTACTCAGAAAAATATTTTCGTTAATGGTTTAAAAGCGATTATCGATGAGTACCAATTTGATGGAGTTGATATTGATTTTGAAGGCGGATCTATGAATTTTAGCGCAGGAGGTTTGAGAGATATTTCTTATGCGGGTATTTCTGCTTACCCAAGATTGAAAAACGTAGTAGATGCTTTCAAAGAATTAAAAGCGTACTATGGCCCTGGATTCTTGTTAACTGCAGCTCCAGAAACACAATATGTACAAGGTGGTTATACTACTTATACAGATACTTTCGGTTCGTTCTTGCCAATCATTCAAAACTTGCGTAACGAATTGGATTTGTTAGCGGTACAATTGTACAACACAGGAGGAGAAAACGGATTAGACGGTCAATATTATGGTACAGCTAAGAAAGCAAACATGGTTACTGCCTTAACTGATATGATCATAAAAGGGTATAACATTGCTTCAACAGGAATGCATTTTGATGGTTTGCCAGCTTCAAAAGTTCTTATCGCATTGCCAGCTTGTCCAAGTGCAGCAGGCAGCGGATATCTAACTCCAACAGAAGGAATCAATGCTATGGACTATTTAAGAAACGGAACCAATTTCACTGGAAGAACCTACACTATGCAGCCAGGCGGACCATATCCTTCTTTAAGAGGTTTAATGACTTGGTCTGTAAACTGGGATGCCTCTTCTTGCGGTAATTCATCTGAATTGTCTAAAGCGTATGCTGCTTATTTTGCATCGCAAGCTACGGCTAAAACATTGGCTGTAGAAGATATAACGGCTGATAGCAATACGACTGTGGCTTACTTTAGAAACAATACTTTATCGGTATCTAACGAAACAGAAGACATTGCTCAAGTTGACGTATTCAATACGATAGGGCAGAGTGTTACAAGCCACAGAAACATTCAAAACAATAAAGAAGTGTTGCTTAATAGCCCAAGTTTTGCTAGTAAACAGATTTTTGTTGTGATAGTAACCAATAAATCAGGACACAAAAAGTCATTGAAAGTAATGAACTTTTTAAACTAAAATAAAAGGATTGAAAATTTAGAAATAAGAAAATTGGGACGGTTAAAATTGAGTTTGGTTATTTATTTTTTAACCTAATTTTTATTTCTTAAATGCTGTGAATTGAGGTAATTTGTTATTTGGTTTTTGCCTCAAGTAGCGCATTATGAACCCGACAATTTTATTGTCGGGTTTTTTTTATGGCTAAAACATTTTTTTATGCCTCCAAATAAGGATCTAAAACTTCTGCAAGTTGATTAAGCCAATAAAAATTATCATCGACATTCTTTATTCCCGATTCTATCGTTTCGCATTTTCTCATAACTGATAACGAAAGTGCATTATTTACTTCTCGTATCATTTTTGCCATTTCTTTACAATCAATTTTGTCTGTAAAGAAATCGTTTAATCTTGTTTCAAGTTCGGTTGAAAATTCATTTGTAATCATAATCTTATAATTTTTGTAAATATATTAAAACTTGACACAAATTTGTGTCAAATTAAAAAATATTTGTTATGACTTTTGAAATATGGATATTTCAGAAGAAGTTTTTATTATAAATCTTGGAGTTCACATCAGACAATTGCGTGAAAAAAAAGGCTTATCTCAACAGGATTTGGCTGATGATTGTGGTATTCCCAGAAATCAAATTGGTAGAATTGAAAGAGCCAAAATAAATACAGGTATAAAAACTCTTATTAGAATAGCAAATGCTTTAGATATTGAGCTTGCTGATTTGCTCAGTTTTCAATTAAAATAATTTTTGAAGAAAAAAATCTGCTAAATCTGCAGTCCCGATAGCTATCGGGAGCGAGAAACCCTTTGCGAACTCTGCGTAGATCCTTTGCGAACTTCGCGGTTAAAAAGAAATCCGTACTTTTGAATTACAATTATCGCATAAAACTTCATGAAAAAATTATTAATTATTTTAATCACATTTTTAGTTTCTACTCTCTCTTTCGGCCAAAATAAATTCGGAAATCCAGAAGTCGATCCCACTCAAATTCAAAAAACTTACCCAGAATGGTCCGTTTATCAGAATAAAAAAATAATGCTTTCGAGAGATTTTACCGCTTTAGACGAAGCTTCAAAAGAAATAACAAAAGAAGCCTTTTTAGATAAATTAGCAAACGGGAACTTTATCCCAGTTCGATTGAAATCTGAAGCGAATATTTACGTCTATAAGCTTTTTAAAATTCAGCCAAAAACAGATACAAGTATAAAAGCGACAATCAATCAAATTGGTTTTGATGCTTATAAAAACTATAAAATGGAAGGAACCGCTTTTCCTCAATTCTCATTCAAAGATTTAGACGGAAATCTAGTAACCAACGAATCCATGAAAGGAAAAATCATTGTGATAAAATGCTGGTACATTCATTGCACGCCATGCATCAGAGAGTTTCCTCAAGTCAACAAACTAGTTTCAGCATATAAAGACAGAAAAGATATTGTTTTTATGAGTTTAGCCGAAGATTCAGCAGAACAATTAAAAACGTTTTTAGCTAGAAAACCTCTTTTGTATTCTGTAATTCCAGACATGAAAGAATATATGAATAATGCTTTGCAGCTGAATTCTTTCCCAACACATTTTATTCTAAACAAAGAAGGAATGATTGCAAAAGTGCTCCCTAATTTTGAAAGTTTAGAAGTGGCTTTGGCTAAAGAAAGCAAGTTGTAGATGAATTAATCCATTCTGGGCAAAGCTTATGAATTGCCTCCATCTTTAGATGGAGGTTCGATTGGAAATGAAAAAGGCTTTAGCCCAAATTCTAAAGTTTGGCTAAAGCCTTTTTATGAGACTATAATTTACATCCAGCTAAAGCTGGACGCAATTCAGTTATATGTATTAACAAAGAAACTTTGCATCTCTGCGACTTTGCGAGAAAATGCTTATTCAAAAGAAAAAACCTTAGCCCCTTAGCATCTTTGCAACTTAGAACCTTTTTCACTACTTTTGCACCAAATTAATTAAAAAGACATTCATGTTAACAGTCAACAATTTATCAGTTCAGTTTGGTAAAAGAGTTTTATTTGATGAAGTAAATACAACTTTCACTCATGGAAATATTTACGGAGTTATCGGAGCAAATGGTGCTGGAAAATCTACTTTTTTAAAAGTGATTTCGGGCGATATCGACCCAACTTCTGGACACATTCATTTAGAGCCGGGAAAACGTATGTCGGTTTTAAACCAGAACCACAACATGTTCGACGAACATACTGTTTTGGAAACCGTTTTAATGGGAAATAAAGTTCTATACGCTGTTAAAAAAGAAATGGATGAACTTTATTTAGATTATAATGATGCTAATGCAGACAGAATAGGGGAATTACAAGTTCAGTTTGAAGAAATGAACGGATGGAACGCCGATTCTGATGCTGCAGCAATGTTATCTAACTTAGGAATCACAGAAGCAGATCATTATACTTTAATGGCTGATATGGAAGGAAAAATGAAAGTACGTGTGCTTTTGGCGCAGGCGCTTTTCGGAAATCCAGATTTGCTAATTATGGATGAGCCTACCAACGATTTGGATTTTGAGACAATCGCTTGGTTAGAAAACTTCTTGGCAAACTACGAAAACACTGTAATCGTTGTATCTCACGACCGTCACTTTTTAGATGCGGTTTGTACTCATATTTCTGATATTGATTTCGGAAAAATCAATCACTACTCAGGAAACTATACGTTCTGGTACGAGTCTAGCCAATTAGCGGCAAAACAACGTGCGCAGCAAAACAAAAAAGCAGAAGAGAAGAAACAAGAGTTGGAAGAATTTATTCGTCGTTTTAGTGCAAACGTGGCGAAATCGAAACAAGCTACTTCTCGTAAAAAAATGATTTCGAAATTAAACATTGCCGAAATCAAACCTTCAAGCCGTCGTTATCCTGCAATTATTTTCGATCAAGATCGCGAAGCGGGAGATCAGATTTTGAACGTTCAAAATTTAGCGGCTTCTGTAGACGGAGAGGTTTTATTTAAAGATGTGGATCTGAATATGGCAAAAGGCGATAAAATCGTTCTTTTCTCTAAAGATTCACGCGCAACAACAGCTTTCTACGAAATCTTAAACGGAGAACAAAAAGCAGACGCAGGAACTTTTGATTGGGGAATTACAACCAACCAAGCGTATTTGCCAGCTGAGAACCATAAATACTTTGAAAACGATTTGACTTTGGTTGACTGGTTACGTCAGTATGCAAAAACAGAAGAAGAACGTGATGAGGTATTCATTAGAGGTTTCTTAGGGAAAATGATTTTCTCTGGAGAAGAAGCTCTAAAAACGGCAAGAGTTTTATCTGGAGGAGAAAAAGTACGTTGTATGTTATCTAGAATGATGATGGAGCGTGCTAACGTTTTAATGCTAGACGAACCGACAAACCACTTAGATTTGGAATCTATTACGGCTTTCAACAACTCATTGAAAAACTTTAAAGGTTCTGTAATCTTCACAACACATGACCACGAGTTCGCGCAAACTGTTGGTAACAGAATCGTAGAATTAACACCAAACGGAGTTATCGACCGTTACATGACATTTGACGAATATCTTGATGATGAAAAAATTCAGGAACAAAGAAAGAAGATGTACAATCTTTAATTTTTGAAATTCCAATATATTAAAAATCCCAAATTCCAAATAAAACTTGGAGTTTGGGATTTTTTGTATTTAAAAATATAGCCACTAATTACACGAATTTCCACGAATTAAATTTGTGCTAATTTGTGTACTTTGTGGCAAAAAAACAATCCCGCTATAAAAATTGGAATTTGGGATTTTTTATTTGTTTATTTTACTATTATTTGCTTCCGAACATTTTTGCGAAAATCCAGATAATAATCGCAATAATAAAAATTACGATAAATATCCCGAATCCCATTCCGGCTTTAAAAATCTCTCCTATAACTTCACAGCTTGTAAATGAAAACAGTATTACAAATACCATTAACAATCTTAGTATTTTATTTTGCATGATTCTGATTTTTTAAATTGATTATTTAAAATTACTTCAGAAATCAGGAAAATGTGTTATAGAATTTTTTGGAAATGTTTTAGGATTTGGATTTTATAATTTTCATTTCTAAAACAACAAGTCCAATAATTACAATTATTTCTGCCAGAAAGTAAATAATGCCAAAAATAGAAATGCTTTCATAATTGAAGATTAATATACCAAATGTTAGGATACAATAAAGAATGTTCGCGGTGCAAATTATTTTTAAAAACGATTTCCAATTTTGCTTCACTAAAAAATAATAATTAATGGAGTAAATGAAAAATATGAATGCTATAATAGAAAGGTATTCGAAAATATCTTTAGATAATCCAAAAAAGTCATTGAAATTTCTAAGTGTAAAAAAGAGTAGAATGGAAGTAATCAATGCTCCAAAACTATCTAATAGAAATATGTTTTTGGGTTTTTTAATGGCTCTCATTTATTTTACTCAAATATTTTTTCCAGATATTTTTGTCAACTATATATGAATATTGATAACCAGTTTCAAATATTCTTACCTTATTTTTTAATTGAGTTGTATCAACATGATAAAGAGCAAAATATTCTTTTTCTTCATTTTGATAAAAGTTGATAGAATAGTTGATATCAGGACAACAACAATAATCAGTACGTTTTCCATTTGCAAATACTTTTTCAAAATCAAGTATTTGATTTTTATTTGTAACTTCACATAGTTTATCTACTACAGGAAATGTTGTTGCTGAATCAGTTTCTAATTTTTTATGAAGTTCAATAGTAATTTTTGTGCTGCGTTTAACGGTTTCAGTAAGAGTATATTCGTTTATATAGGTTTCTGATTTCTTACAATTTATAGTCATAACTGAAATGAGAAATAAAAAAATATATCTTGTATTACTGTTTAAATATTTTTGATTCATAATTATGAATTTACTATTTTATTGTAAAGCTAAAATATATTTTAAAATCAATTCAGAATAAAAAAAGTATTGCTGTCAATTAAAATAATTATGAAAATTATTAGGAAATAAAATTTTCCTCAAAAAAACATTTCCACGCCCAACACCCAACAAATAAAATCAGATTCCGTATATTTGCGCAACCAAACATTACAATCACTTATGAGTCAAAAAGTATTACTTAATTCGAAAGAAGTTACTATCATACTCCATCGTTTGGCTTGTCAGTTAATCGAAAAACATCTTGATTTCTCTGAAACTATTTTAGTTGGAATTCAGCCAAGAGGCGTTTTTTTAGCTGAACGTTTAAAACAAATATTAGAAAACGAATATAAGGTTCCTGAAATTTCTTTAGGATATCTGGACATCACTTTTTTTAGAGATGATTTCCGTCGTACTGATAAACCGCTTGAAGCCAATAAAACCCAAATCAATTTTATAGTCGAAGACAAAAAAGTCATTTTTATCGATGACGTTTTGTTTACCGGAAGAAGCATTCGTTCTGCCTTAACTGCCATTCAATCTTTCGGAAGACCTTCAGAAATTGAATTGTTGGTTTTAATAGACAGACGTTTCAGCCGTCATTTGCCAATTCAGCCCGATTATAGAGGCCGTCAGGTAGATGCTATCAATGGTGAAAAAGTAATTGTAAGCTGGAAAGAAAATGATGGTGAAGATGTTGTTCACCTAGTGACGAATTAAGTTTAATCGGTTAACCGGTTAATTGTTTAATCGGTAATAACACCGATTAAGCGATTTGAGAAAAAACGATTAAACAATTCAACGATTAAACATATAAACACACACAATGAAAGAATTAAGCGTAGATCATTTATTAGGAATCAAATATATCAACGAGAATGATATTAACCTGATTTTTGAAACGGCAGATCATTTTAAAGAAGTCATTAATAGACCAATTAAAAAAGTTCCTTCATTACGAGATATTACTATTGCCAATATTTTCTTCGAAAACAGTACCAGAACCAAACTCTCTTTCGAATTAGCGCAGAAACGTTTATCTGCTGATGTCATCAGTTTTTCTGCAGCTCAATCATCGGTTAAAAAAGGAGAAACCTTGATTGATACTGTAAACAATATCCTTTCGATGAAAGTGGATATGGTTGTAATGCGCCACTCTAATCCCGGAGCGGCTTATTTTTTATCTAAAAATGTCAAAGCAAGCATTGTAAACGCAGGAGACGGAGCACATGAGCATCCAACTCAGGCTTTATTGGACAGTTATTCTATCAGAGAAAAACTGGGAGATGTTGCTGGAAAAAAAGTAGTTATTGTAGGCGATATTCTGCACTCGCGTGTAGCGCTTTCAAACATATATGCTTTGCAGATGCAAGGCGCAGAAGTAAAAGTTTGCGGACCAAAAACGTTGATTCCGAGATATATTGAATCGCTTGGAGTTACGGTTGAACCGAATTTAAGAAAAGCGCTAGAATGGTGCGACGTAGCAAATATGCTTCGTGTACAAAATGAGCGTATGGATGTGAATTTCTTCCCATCAACGCGCGAGTACGCACAGCAGTACGGAGTAGATAAACCGCTTTTGGATTCTCTTAGCAAAGAAATTGTAATCATGCACCCTGGGCCAATCAATAGAGGAGTAGAGATTACTTCTGAAGTGGCAGATTCTGATCATTCGGTGATTTTGAATCAGGTGGAGAATGGTGTAGCGATTAGAATGGCGGTTATTTATTTATTGGCTTCTAAGATTCAGCAATAATTTTGTTTCTGGTTTAAAATTTAACCGCAAAGTTCGCAAAGAGCTACGCGAGGTTCGCAAAGCTTTGTTTTTTCTTGTGTACTTTGCGAAAAAACCTTGCGAACTTTGTGGTTAAGCTCACAAAGTTTGGCAACTTAAATTTGAAACTTGAAACAACAAAAAAACTTAGTAAATTAGCATAAATATAAGCCCTCAAAAATATAAAATGAAAGTAGATCAAAAAGGACATACCGTTACGATTAAAGATACGCAAGGAGATGTAAATGCTTTCTTGGAAAAAGTAACGCAACAATTTAAAACTTTTGAAAAACAAAATATTATAATCGATTTGTCATCAGATTCTAATATTTCAGAAAATGATTTAAAAGCTTTTTTACCGCTTTCTAAAGTTCAGAAAAAAGCAAAAAAATCGTTTGTAATTGTAGCAACCGATCTTGATTTTAATGCTATTTCAGATAAATTGGTTGTAGTGCCTTCTCTTTTAGAAGCTCACGATATTATCGAAATGGAAGAAATAGAAAGAGATCTAGGTTTCTAATAATTAACAATTGATAATTAAAAATTAATAATTGTCAATTATCAATTTTTAATTGAGAAATGAAATTAACTATACTTGGCTGTTATGCCGCAACTCCCAGAACGCTTACTAATCCCACTTCGCAGGTTTTAGAAATTAAGAACAGATTATTTCTAATTGACTGTGGCGAAGGAACTCAAGTGCAGCTTCGTAAAAACAAGATTAAATTCTCTAAAATTAATCACATTTTTATCTCGCATCTTCATGGAGATCATTTGTTTGGATTAATAGGAACTATTTCGACTTTTTCACTTTTAGGAAGAACCACAGATTTGCATATTTACGGTCCAAAAGGAATTAAAGAATTGATTCTGCTTCAATTAAAATTGACAGAATCTTGGACCACTTATTCTCTGTTTTTTCACGAATTAGAATCGAAAGAAAGCGAAGTTATTTTTGAAGATAAAAAAGTGATTGTAAAAACAATCCCGTTGAAGCATCGCGTTTATACGAATGGTTATCTTTTTCAGGAAAAACCCGACGAAAGAAAATTAGATGTAGAAGCTGTTCAGCGCTATAATATTCATGTTGCTTATTATCAGAAAATCAAAAATGGCGGAGATATTACGCTTGATGATGGAACTATAATTGAAAACGAAAAACTTACTTTTGATCCACCGCCAGCAAAAAGTTATGCCTTTTGTTCGGATACAGTTTATAACGAAGAGATAATTCCAGTTATTCAGAATACCGATATTTTGTATCACGAATCGACATTTTTAGAATCGGAGGCAAGATTGGCAGAAAAAACACTGCACTCGACAGCAAAAGAAGCTGCAAATATTGCTTTAAAAGCTAATGTAAAGCAATTGATTTTAGGTCACTATTCAACACGATATGATGGAATAGAGCCTTTTAAGAAAGAAGCTGAGGAAGTTTTTCCAAATGTGCTCTTGGGAGATGATGGAGTGAGTTTTGATCTTTAAAGTTGCTAAGATACTAAGGTTCTAAGATGCTAAGTTTCTTATTGTAACTAGAAGGGCTTCGACTCCGCTCAGCCTGACAAACTTGAAACTTGAAACCTGAAACAAAAAATCTAAAATCTAAAGTCAATAATCTAAATAATAAATCATGAACGATTTAAGTAATTATAGAAAATCTTACGAGAAAAGCGAGTTATTGGAAACTAATATTCCTGAAGATCCGATTAATCTTTTTAACCGATGGTTTCATGAAGTGGAAGATTTTGGCGGAAGCGGAGAGGTGAATGCTATGACGGTTTCGACGATTGGACTAGATGGTTTTCCGAAATCGCGTGTGGTTTTATTGAAGAAATTTTCTGAGGAAGGTTTTATATTTTATACCAATTATAATTCAGAGAAAGGAAAAGCGATAGAAGCAAATCCAAATATTTGTCTGTCATTTTTTTGGCAGGAGATGGAACGTCAGGTTATTATTAAAGGAATTGCGCAGAAAACTTCTGAGATTATTTCAGATAATTATTTTGATTCAAGACCTGAAGGCAGTAAACTTGGAGCGATTGTTTCTAATCAAAGCGAAGTGATTCCGTCAAGAACATTCTTAGAAGAAAACTTAAAAAAACTAGAAGCCGAATTTGACGGAAAACCAATTCCTAGACCTGAAAATTGGGGCGGTTATATTGTGACTCCGCTTCAAGTAGAATTCTGGCAGGGAAGACCAAATCGACTTCATGATAGAATTCGTTATACCAGCCAGTCAGATTTTTCTTGGAAGATTGAAAGATTATCTTCGTAAAAGTATTTTTACGTAGGAATTTTATATTTAAAAATATAAAATGAATGCATTTCGTCGATTATTTTTGCACTTTAACGGTAAATTGAATACGTTTGGAATACAATAAAGCAAACGATATTTATTCAAAGATAAATTTAAAGGATTTGCCCCAACATTTACTTTAAACCGCTACAATGCTGATGATTATGAAAAAGATTACGCGCACCATGTTGTTCATTGCGATTTTAGTCGCAATGAACGCATGTTCTGCTGACGCTGCCGAAGCAAGCTTGGATACTACTAGTCCAACAGAAACGCTTGTTGCAAATTACACATACAATGATACCGAAATAGAAACGATGAGACTGATAAACGAATACCGTGTGAGTATTGGTTTAAATGCCTTGGAAAGAGTGAATCATATATCTTTTAAATGTGAAGAGCATAACAAATATATGATTGAAAATAATGTTGTGAATCATAATGATTTTGCGGCTAGATCTAGCAATATGACGAGTGTATTAGGAGCAAAGAAAGTAGGAGAGAATGTTGCCTACAATTATAAAACTCCTGAGGCAGCTGTAAGAGCTTGGCTAGAAAGTCCGGGGCACAAAGAAAATATTGAAGGAGATTTTACTCATTTTGGATTGTCTGTAACGACAGATCCAGCTACAGGAAAAAAATATTATACTAACATTTTTGTTAAGCTTTAAAGATTTATTGAACAGGTTGGTTTTTTAGAAGTCGTTGTGATTCATAGAATTGCAACGACTTTTTAAATTAAAAAAAGCTGCTTAAAAGCAGCTTTTTTTGTTGGTCTATTGTTAAGATTATAAAGCGGTGATAATAAATTCGCTTCGTCTATTGGCCTGATGTTCTTCTTCGGTACATGGAACGCCATCAGCGCATTTATTTACAAGTTCTGTTTCACCATATCCTCTTCCAGTTAATCGGTTTGGCGCAATTCCGTTTTTAACCAGCCATTGAATAGTTGATTTGGCTCTTCGGTCAGATAAAGCTTCGTTGTATTGATGAGAAGCTCTACTGTCTGTGTGCGAACGAATGTCTAGTTTCATATTAGGATAATCGTTAAGAACAGCTAGTATCTTTTCTAGATCCAATGCAGCTTCGGTTCTAATATTTGATTTATCCAAATCGAAATAAATCATTTTAATGCCGAAACATTTTCCTAAATCATCGCCCACAGTAACTTTACAGGTTGCTTTTTCCAGTGCAATCGGTAAGTTTGTTTTACCGCTTGTTTTTTCAATCGTGACACTTAATTCTCTGGTTGTGTATTCTGGTTTTTCGGCTCTCACATAATAGGCTTTTCCGCATTCTACAGCAAAAGAGTAAAGACCTGAACCATCTGCAGCAGCAGAGTTTTTAAGATTCATCTGATCATCGTACAAAGTAACTTTTGCTCCAGGCAGTACGGCACCAGTTTCAGCATCTGTTATAACGCCATACAATTCCTGAACGCATTTGAGCCTTTTGGTTTCTAGGAATTTGTAGATATCATCAGAACCCTGTCCGCCCTCTTTATTTGAACTGAAAAATCCTCTCCTTGTTTCGGGATCAATGATGTACGCAAAATCATCTTTTGGTGAGTTGACATCTGCTCCCACATTTTGGATATTGCTCACTTTTCCGCTATTGTCAATATCGCCGACAAAAACATCCAAACCTCCCAAACCTGGATGTCCGTCAGAGGCAAAATAAATCTCGTTTTCGCTGGTCAGATAAGGATATGTTTCTTTTCCTTCCGTATTAATGCTATTTCCGAGATTTTCCGGTGGGCCATATCCGCCATTTGGATTTATGGTAACCTTATATATATCGGACTCTCCGATTGACCCTGGCATATCAGAAGCAAAATAAAGCGTTTTTTCATCTGGACTAAGAGCTGGGTGAGCCGTGCTATAGTTATTGCTATTGAAAGGAAGCTCAGTAATATTGGTCCATTTATTATCTTTTCCCAGCTCTGCTTTGTAAAGTTTTATTAAGGTAACTTTGTTTTCGTCTTTTCCTTTTTTTCCATCAATATAGTTATTCCTGGTAAAATAAACTGTTTTCCCATCTTTTGTGAACACGGGAGAGGCCTCATGAAATTTGGTATTAATAGCAGATTTGAATTTATTTACCTTTGATGTGCTTCCTGTTGCAGGATCCAAATCTGCATCGTAAATGTTGGTGAAATATTCTCCCGTCCATTTGTGTTTGCGTTTTGTAAAATTTCCAGTATCTCGCGCTGAAGCAAAATATATTTTGTTGTTGTAAATAAATGATCCGTAATCTGAGTACCTGCTATTTATACCTGCATCTTCTATCTGGTACCTCCCAGAATTTGCTTTAATCTGGTCCATGTAGTTTACATCTTCTTTGTAAAGTTTTCCTCTGCTGTCATTTTTGGAGATAGCATTAAACTCATCCAGAAATTTATTGGCTTTGCTGATGTCGCCAGTAGATTTTAGAGATTGCGCATATCTAAAATAGTATTCTGGTTCCACTTTTGTGTTCATTGCAAATAACTCGCCATACCATTTTGCCGCATTTTGAAAATCTGAATTGAAGTAATAGGCATTTCCCAGTTTTTTAAACATATCTTCAGATTTGTAGCCTTTTGCAGCAACTTTTTCATAAGTTTTTATTGCATCTACATAAGCATAGCCGTCATATTTTTTGTCTGCATTATTTATTTTTGACTGCTGTGCATAACTGCTAAATGAAAAAGCACCTATAATTGTAATTAAAAGTAGTGTATAGTTTTTCATGATACCTAATTTTTAGAAGAAACGAGGAGTTGTCATTTTGCCTTTGTTTGAGAAGAATTCATAGCGAAGGAAAATTTCGTGTGATCCTGAATTATAATTGTTTAAGTTTGAAGTTTCTCTATCATACCCATAACCTAAATAAAGTCCGTCTGTGATTTGAAATCCAACCATAGCGCTTAAAGAGGCGCTCCATCTATAGGCTGCACCAAGCATAAATTTATCATAGAACATAAAGTTGGCTGAAAGATCTACTTGAAGCGGTGCGCCCTGAACCATTTTGGCTAAAACAGCAGGTTTAAATTTTACATATTCATATTTGTCAAGATTGAATACATAACCTCCAATTAAATAATAATTGATTTTGTCTTTGTAAATTGCTACGTCATTGTCGTCGTAACGATTTGTTTCAATAAAATTTGGAACAGACAAACCAATATAAGCTTTATCAGAATGCCAGTAGACTCCAGCTCCAACATTTGGACTGAATTTATTGTTTAAATCCTGAAATTGAGGATCTCCCTGATCGGCGGGATTTAATTTATTTACATCTAAATTGAAAATATTTGCAGTTCCTTTAATACCAAATGAAAGTTTAAAATCGGCAGATGTCTGAACTGTATAAGAGACATCGACTGAGATATTATTCTCATTGGTAGGACCAATTTTGTCATTGACTAATGAAGCCCCTATACCTAGTTTGCTATTATTTATAGGAGAGTTAACTGAAAAACTGCTTGTTTCTGGTGCTCCGTCGAGACCTACCCATTGGGTGCGGTAAAGACCAAAAATACTAAGTGCTCCACGAGAACCTGCATAGGCAGGATTTATATTTATTGTGTTATACATATACTGCGTATACTGTGCATCTTGCTGTGAATACCCTGAACATGTAACTAACAGAATGACGAAGAAAAATAATTTTGTTCTCATAGTAGATTTTATTTAATAATTACTATTGACTTTTTAAATCATTGAATTTCAATGTTTTTTTTTGAGATGATTAAATTTTACGGATGTTTTTAAATACGCTGTAAAATGATATTTACAGCGTATTCTAAGTACTATTTGGATAGATACAAGTATCCGTCTAATTTATGATCTTGAACATTGTTGTTTCCATCCAGAGATTTATAGTTAATAATGTAAAAATAAGTTCCAGTTGGTAGTCCGTCAGATTGCTTAACAGTTGTTCTTCCTCTTGAAGTTCCATCAAAAGCATTCGTTGTATTATTGTAGTTTGTAGTTTCAAACACTAAAACTCCCCAGCGATTGTATATTTCCACAGTATTGCCAGGATAACAAGTGGTGTCATCGATATTGTCAATTTTAAAGAAATCGTTTATGTTATCACCATTTGGAGAAAAAGCATTATGTACTAATACATTACCACAAGCTAAGACTTTACAATCATCATTGATTTCCATATTTAAAACTATGCTTCTCGGACATCTTTCGTCAGCTATTATATATTCAAAAGCATAATTGCCTAATGCTAAACCGAATGGATTAAGAATGCTTCCCTGAAGCGCATTAGTATTGTTTCTATCCTGCCAAACTCCAGTCAATGGACTTCCTTCAGGAAGCAGACTGTTCAAGTTAACTAATGTTGAGTCATCTGTACATGCTGTGCCGCTTACTTCTACAACACCATTTGGAATCACTATGATTGTTACAGTGGCAGAATCGCAGTTTTGAGAACTTAATTTGTCACAGATTGTATAGTTGTAAATATAAGTTCCTGCAGGTGTCAAGCTTGATACATTTACATTTCCAGAAGCATCAACCGTAATGTTTGGATCTGTTTTGGTGTTATTTCCTTCTGCTGTAAGTGTAAAGTTTACTAACTCTATTGTTACTGGTGTTCCTCCTTTTAAATCATTACTTAAAACATTGCCTACTAATCCAAAGGTGTTGCATCCTATATTACTGTATGTATCATCATTTGCAATTAGTGGGGAAATTACAGTAACGGTTACTATAGCAGTATCACAGTTTCCAAAATCGGCTTTTTCACAAATTTGGTACGTTAATGTATAAGTGCCTCCCGGTGTATTTGCTGCGACGTTTATTGTTCCGTCAGAAGCTATCGATATCGATCCCGTTGGATCAGTAACGCTTGTTGTTAAAGTTACATCATTGATGTTTACTGCTGAACCATTTAATGTATCGTTGGTTAAAACATTGCCCACTGTGGCTTGTCCTGAGTTTCCTATTATTGGTGCAGGATTGTCATCGTTTGCCACTATAGCAAATGTTGGTCTTGCAGTACAAAAAGGATCAGCAGGAGGATAGCTAATTGTGATAGTCTGGCTTGGATTAAGAGATAGAGTTACATTTGCTGTTGGACGTAATTTTTCAAATCCGTCAGCGGCTTCAATCCATCTGTTATTTTCAAAAATCCAGCCTGGCCAGTCAATTCCTTTGCCTTGTTCATCTACTACAGCTCCTGGCCATAGTACACGTCCACTTAATGGCAGATCAGTCATTGTTGTAACTACATTGTTATTGCTATCTGCCCATGCTATGGTCACGCCATTTATAGGAGTAAAGTTTTGCGGCGTAACTGCGTAATCTAGGTAAGGAACATCATTAACGCATATTGATGTTGCTGTAACAGTCATAACTGGAGCTTCTATTGTAATGGTAACGGTTGCTGTGTCACAATTGTCCGTTTGATCAGCTTCACAAATTTGATATACCATTGTTAATGTTCCAACTGGAGCATTTGGCAGTACATCAACAGAACCGTCAGCATTTAATTGTAAAAACTCGTTTGGTGTTACAGTTGTTATAATTACATCAGATGCAGTTATAGGATTTCCTTCTAAAGTATCATTTGGCAATACATTAAGTACATTGGTTGTAGTGTGATTTACACCTGCAATTGGGCCAGCACTGTCGTCATTAGCCACAATGTCTTTGTATTCTTTACAGCTTACACCGAAATCAATATCTAAATGAACTAAATCTTCTGGTGTAACATTCACTACATAGCCACTATCTGTTGTAGTTTTACAAACGGTGTGCAACTGTGCTTTGCTTGTTTTTCCAGTTATGTTTTTAGCAGATACAGAAGGGAATACTTTTACTAAACCAGTAAATCCTAAGTTTGCAGCTACAGTATCGAAATTAGCATCTCTTACCAATTTTACGGTATATTGTCCATAAGGATTTGCTATTTCTGGACGGTTTCTCCAGAAACCTTCTATTCCCACAATAACTTCATCATGATATCCATTTGGACCATCAATGATCACATTTGCACTAAGAGCATTTCCGAAACCACCAGCATTTAATTCTCCAACATTTTGAGGACCAGCATAGCTTCCGTCTCCGTTAAGATCTATCCATTCCCATTGGCTGTAGTCAATAGCTCCATTTGAATCTGGAATGTTTTTGGTAACTGCTCCATCATTATTTGCATCATACCATTCATCTTGAATTCCGTTGCTATTAGTATCATACCAAACATAATCTCCGAGAACAGGAAGTTTAGAAGCTCCATATTCGAAGTTATGCACTTGGAAAGCACATTCTTCTAGAGTAGTAAAGAATAAGCTAGAATCAACAGGGTATAATTGATAGGCACTATTTAAATTAGCATCTTGTACTTGCACTAAATAACTTCCGGCAGGCATTCCTGTGAAACTGTACATTCCGTCTGCACCTGTAATACGCAATTGTATTGGTCCTATAGTGGTTCCTTGAGGAATCAATGTTACAGGCACATTTGCAAGAGGAGTGTTAGTATCTACATTTATGATTTGACCAGATATTTTAACTCTATAGTTTGGTTCTGTAATCACAACTGTTGCAGTTGCTGTACAAGTTTCATTTTCAGTATTTACTGAAGATGTTGCAGTAAGTGTATAGGTTCCTGCTGGTAGATTAGTATTTCCAACTACTTCATTATTTTGGTTGGTAATAACTACAGTAGCTCCAGCACTGCTAGTAACTGCAATTGAACCGTCGCTTTCTCCTTGGCAACTTACATTTGTAGCAATACCGCTTACAGAAACTTTATTTTCAACTGTAAAGGTTTGAACTAATTCAGTTTTATTGCCTGCACAGTCTGTTAATGTATAAGTTCTGGTTAAGATGTAAGATTCTCCATTACATCCTGTTCCTCCATTGTTAGTGTCGCTTACAGTAATATTTACAGTTCCTGAGCAATTGTCTGTTGCATCTTTTATGTCATCTGGACTTCCTGCTGGAATGTCTGCTGCACTTTGTAGATTGGCAACATCTGCTGGTGCTGTACCGGTTGGAGGAGTAGTATCTCTTACTGTTATAATTTGAGTATAAGAAATTGAATTTCCTCCACAATCACTTGTTGACCAGTTGCGAGTTAAGGTATATTCTGTACCGCATTCGTTTTTAATATCGCTTTTAGTTTCACTGAAAACAATTGGTAAGTCTCCATTGCAATTATCAGAAGCTACCATATTAAATGGTTCTGGAACAGTGTCACAAGAAACTGTAATATCTGCAGGAAGTTCACCAGCGAAAGTTGGTTTTGTAGTATCCTGAATTGTGATTACTTGAGTAAAAGTATCAGAAACATTACCGCAGTCATCTTTTACAGTCCATGTATTGGTGTAAGTTCCAGCGTTTGCACAGCTTTCAGAAGCTACGAACTGTCCGCTTACTTTTTCAATGTTTAAAACATCAGCATCGCATAAGTCAGCTGCTGTAGGGAACTGAGCCTGAGCAGCCGCAAGACCTTCTGTATCGCTACATTCTAAAGTTACGTTTAGAGTGCCAGCAACAGTCGTCCAAGTAGGAGCAGTTGTATCTTGAATTGTGATCACTTGAGTGAAAGTCTCTGAAGTGTTGCCACAATCATCTTTCACAGTCCAAGTATTGGTGTAAGTTCCTGCATTTCCGCATCCTTCAGAAGCCACGAACTCTCCGCTTACTTTAGTGATGTTTAGGACATCTGAATCGCATAAGTCAGAAGCAGCTGGGATTTTAGCTTGAGCCGCTGCAAGACCTTCTGTGTCACTGCATTCTAAAGTCACGTCTAGAGAGCCAGCAACAGTATTCCAAGTAGGAGCAGTTGTATCTTGAATTGTGATCACTTGAGTGAAAGTCTCAGAAGTGTTTCCGCAGTCATCTTTTACTGTCCAAGTGTTGGTGTAAGTTCCAGCATTTCCGCATCCTTCAGAAGCCACAAACTGTCCGCTTACTTTTTCGATGTTTAGAACATCAGCATCGCATAAGTCAGAAGCTATAGGGATTTTAGCTTGAGCCGCTGCAAGTCCTTCTGCATCACTGCATTCTAAAGTCACATTTAAAGCTGTTGGAGCGGTTGTCCAAGTTGGTGCTGTTGTGTCCTGAATGGTAATCACTTGAGTGAAAGTTTCAGAAGTATTTCCGCAGTCATCTTTTACAGTCCAAGTATTGGTGTATGTTCCGGCATTTCCGCAAGCTTGAGAAGCAACGAACTGTCCGCTTACTTTAGTGATGTTTGAAACATCAGCATCGCAAAGGTCAGAAGCCGTTGGGAACATGGCTTGAGCATTTGCCAATCCAGATGCATCGCTGCATTCTAAAGTCACATTTAAAGCTGTTGGAGCTGTTGTCCAAGTAGGAGCAGTGGTATCTTGAATCGTAATTACCTGAGTGAAAGTTTGAGAAGTGTTTCCGCAGTCATCTTTTACAGTCCAAGTGTTGGTATAAGTTCCGGCGTTTCCGCATCCCTCAGAAGCTACGAACTGTCCGCTTACTTTAGTGATATTTAGAACATCAGTATCGCATAAATCAGAAGCTTCAGGGAATTGAGCCTGAGCTGTAGCAAGACCTGAAACATCACTACACTCTAAAGTCACATCTAGAGAACCAGCTTGTGTTGTCCAAGTAGGAGCAGTTGTATCTTGAATTGTAATTACCTGAGTGAAAGTTTCGGATGTATTTCCGCAATCGTCTTTAACTGTCCAGGTGTTGGTGTAAGTTCCTGCATTTCCGCATCCCTCAGAAACTACGAACTGTCCGCTTACTTTAGTAATATTTAAAACATCTGTATCGCATAAGTCAGAAGCTGCAGGGAACTGAGCCTGAGCAGAAGCAAGTCCAGATGCATCGCTGCATTCTAAAGTCACGTCTAGAGAACCAGCTTGTGTTGTCCAAGTAGGAGCAGTTGTATCTTGAATTGTAATTACCTGAGTGAAAGTGTCAGAAGTGTTTCCGCAATCATCTTTTACAGTCCAGGTGTTGGTGTAAGTTCCAGCATTTCCGCATCCCTCAGAAACTACGAACTGTCCGCTTACTTTAATGATGTTAGAAACATCAGCATCGCATAAGTCAGAAGCTGTTGGGAACTGAGCCTGAGCTGTAGCTAGACCCGCACTATCGCTGCATTCTAAAGTTACATTTAAAGCTGTTGGAGCAGTTGTCCAAGTTGGAGCAGTGGTATCCTGAATGGTTATCACCTGAGTGAAAGTAGCAGAACTATTTCCGCAGTCGTCCTTTACAGTCCAAGTGTTGGTGTAAGTTCCAGCGTTTCCGCAACCTTGAGAAGCTACGAACTGTCCGCTTACTTTAGTGATGTTTAGAACATCAGCATCGCATAAGTCAGAAGCTGTTGGGAACTGAGCCTGAGCTGTAGCTAGACCCGCAGTATCGCTGCATTCTAAAGTCACATTTAAAGCTGTTGGAGCAGTTGTCCAAGTTGGAGCAGTGGTATCCTGAATGGTTATCACCTGAGTGAAAGTAGCAGAAGTATTGCCGCAATCGTCTTTTACAGTCCAAGTGTTGGTGTATGTTCCGGCATTTCCGCAAGCTTGAGAAGCAACGAACTGTCCGCTTACTTTAGTGATGTTTGAAACATCAGCATCGCAAAGGTCAGAAGCCGTTGGGAACATGGCTTGAGCATTTGCCAATCCAGAAGTATCACTGCATTCCAAAGTCACATTTAAAGCTGTTGGAGCTGTTGTCCAAGTAGGAGCAGTGGTATCTTGAATTGTAATTACCTGAGTGAAAGTGTCAGAAGTATTTCCGCAATCATCTTTTACAGTCCAGGTGTTGGTGTAAGTTCCAGCGTTTGCACAGCTTTCAGAAGCTACGAACTGACCGCTTACTTTAATGATGTTAGAAACATCAGCATCGCATAAGTCAGAAGCTGTTGGGAACTTAGCCTGAGCAGAAGCAAGTCCAGATGCATCGCTGCATTCTAAAGTCACGTCTAGAGAACCAGCTTGTGTTGTCCAAGTAGGAGCAGTTGTATCTTGAATTGTAATTACCTGAGTGAAAGTTTCAGAAGTGTTACCGCAGTCGTCTTTCACTGTCCAGGTGTTGGTGTAAGTTCCTGCGTTTCCGCAACCCTCAGAAGCTACGAACTGTCCGCTTACTTTAGTGATATTGGTAACATCAGCATCGCAAAGATCAGAAGCTACAGGTAACATGACTTGAGCATTTGCCAATCCAGATGCATCACTGCATTCTAAAGTTACATTTAAAGCTGTTGGAGCAGTTGTCCATGTCGGTGCTGTTGTATCCTGAATGGTGATTACTTGAGTGAAAGTTTCGGATATATTTCCGCAATCATCTTTTACAGTCCATGTGTTGGTGTAAGTTCCAGCGTTTCCGCATCCTTGAGAAGCTACGAATTGACCGCTTACTTTAATGATGTTAGAAACATCAGCATCGCATAAGTCAGAAGCTGTTGGGAACTGAGCCTGAGCATTTGCAAGTCCAGATGCATCGCTGCATTCTAAAGTCACATTTAAAGCTGTTGGAGCAGTTGTCCATGTAGGCGCTGTGGTATCCTGAATGGTGATTACTTGAGTGAAAGTTTCGGATGTATTTCCGCAGTCGTCTTTTACAGTCCATGTGTTGGTGTAAGTTCCAGCGTTTCCGCATCCTTGAGAAGCTACGAACTGACCGCTTACTTTAATGATGTTAGAAACATCAGCATCGCATAAGTCAGAAGCTGTTGGGAATAAAGCCTGAGCAGCTGCAAGTCCTGCAGTATTGCTGCATTCTACAGTTGCATTCAGCGAACCAGCAGAAGTTGTCCATGTTGGCGCAGTCGTGTCTTGAATAGTGATGACCTGAGTAAAAACTGTTGAAGTGTTATTACAAACGTCTTTAGCAGTCCAAGTGTTGGTGTAAATTCCAGAATTGGCACAAGTTCCAGCGGCGAAAGTTCCGCTAACTTTTGTATAGGTTACAGTTCCGCCGCAATTGTCTGTGGCAACAGGAGCCTGATTTTGTGCTGCTGTCAATCCTGCGGCATCGCTGCATTCTAAAGTAACATTCAAAGCTGTTGGAGCTGTTGTCCAAGTCGGTGCTGTAGTATCCTGAATGGTGATCACCTGAGTGAAAACTGCTGAAGTATTATTGCAGACGTCCTTAGCGGTCCAAGTGTTGGTGTAAGTTCCAGAATTGGCACAAGTTCCAGCGACGAAAGTTCCGCTCACCTTTGTATAGGTTACAGTTCCACCGCAATTGTCTGTGGCAACAGGAACCTGATTTTGGGTTGCTGTCAATCCTGCGGTATCGCTGCATTCTAAAGTAACATTCAAAGCTGTTGGAGCTGTTGTCCAAGTCGGTGCTGTAGTATCCTGAATGGTGATCACCTGAGTGAAAACTGCTGAAGTATTATTGCAGACGTCCTTAGCGGTCCAAGTGTTGGTGTAAGTTCCAGAATTGGCACAAGTTCCAGCGACGAAAGTTCCGCTCACTTTTGTATAGGTTATAGTTCCTCCGCAATTGTCTGCGGCAACAGGAGTCTGATTTTGGGCTGCTGTCAATCCTGCCGTATCACTGCATTGAAGGGTAACGTTTAATGCATTAGCTTGAGTTGTCCAAGTTGGCGCTGTTGTGTCGTTAACAGTTACTATTTTTTCACAAGTAGAACTACATCCATTTAAAGTAGTAGTTAATACTAATTTAAACGTTGTATTACAAGTAGAACCAGCTTGAACAGTCACGTTCTGTAAATTTGTCGCTGATGTGATTGTGGCACCATTTGCAGTTGCAGGAGGCAAAGACCAAGAATAGGTGGTCATACTGGCTGGAGCAGAATAAACATTAGAAGAAGATAAACATACAGGGCCAGCAGTACCAGTAATAGAACAAACCGTTGGAGCATTTACTGTTACGGTTGCTTCACTTGTTGCAATGTTACTTCCAGAGCATAAACCTGAATTAGAAAATATTGCTCTGAATTTTGTAGTTTCTGTTAAATTACCTGTATTGTAAGCTGTTAAACCTGCAGTATTAGCAATATCTACCCACACTGAAAATGGAGCAACAGATGATTGCCATTTAATTACAGTAGAACCAGCATTGAGACCTGTTATTGTTAAAGCAGCACTAGCCCCTGAACATATAGTTGTGTTTGGTCCAACTGTTCCTTTTAATGGAATTCCAAAAGTAAGTGGAGTATTGGTACATAGACTTGAATTAGGTGAGTTACCACTAACAGAAGCTAATTTTGTAACGTTAATTACGCCAGGATTATTGGGATCGCAAATGTTAATTCCCAAACTTCCAAAAGGGACATTAAACTCTAAAAATGTAGCGCCAGAATTACAATTGGCTCTACCTGCCATTGCAGCTAGGCCTGCAGGGATAACATTAGTTTGAGTTTTAACACTGCCATTTCCCGTATATAAAGTAAAACCACTTCCGTTAGAATTAATTTCTAAGATATACTCAGCACCAGCTACACTAATGGTTCCCCCAAACGAATCTGAGGTTAATCCTGTTGATGAATTATTATCGGTATCTAAGTACAATCTAAAAAGTGCCGAACCACCATTACCAATGTCCATACCTAATCTTAAAACTTGATTTTGGGTATCAACTTTAGCGCGAATCGTCCCAATGTTACATGTTGAAGAAGGATTAGCTAATAATACTGTGCTGTAAACCGTTCCAGTTGCATATTCATCACCAACTGCACCTGGGCCAGGGCAGTAATTGCCATCATATGTATTTTGAGAATAGCCACTTGTAACAAATATTAAAAGCAACGTAATATAAACGTATTTAATATTCAAATTAATTAAAGTAATGTTTTTCATAATCTCTAATTTTTTTAATCTTTAGTAATTTTATTTTGAGATTCTTGAGTTATAATCCGTTTTAACTGATTATAAATTGCCGAGGCGTTCTTAATAAAAATTATAGTAGTGACTTAAAGATTTGGGCTGTAGAAAAAATGAGTGTTTTTGTTTTTTTTAGTTTTAGGTTAATGTTCAGTAAAAATCTCAAGAAGATGGAAAAACTGTTCTATTTATTTTTGTAATGGGACAAATAGGTTATTAATCACATCGTACATTTCTAACAAAAAAATAACTTACAATTTTGACACTTTTTAGGACCGTTGAAGTGACACTTTTTTATTCGTATAAATTGTTTCTTTGTTTTGTGATATATTTAATATTTTAACAGAATCAAAGTTATATTAGAGTTTTTCTAATATGATTTTTTTATCTGTAACTAACCTAAAAACTCGTTGAAATGTTGTTTTTTTATCAAAAATTGACTTAAAAACACTTTTTTTTAACTCGAAAAAGTAGATTTTTTCTCTAAATTTTTTTGCCTAATTGATGATATTGAGTTTTTTTATATCTAATTAAGTGATTAATAATCAGGTATTTAATTAAAATGTTGGAATATTTTAGAATATCGACTAAATACTAATTTTATAGATGAAGTACATAAAATGATCAAAAATTGTTTTTTCGAATTTTTGTTGCCCTAAAGGTTTATCTGCTATTTATTCTTGTTAAAATTTTGTTATAATGTTAACAGAAATAAAAAAAAGAAATGGTTTAAAATTTCTTTTGTAAATTAGAACTTAATTAAAAAATGACCTGCAATTCAGGTTTTTAAAATTTTGCTACTTATGAAAAATCTTATATTAATTCGTCATGCCAAATCTAGCTGGGAAGCACCATTGAAAGATTTTGATCGTCCATTAATGAAAAGAGGAATTTTAGATGCGCATGATGTTTCATTAAATATTTCAGGGTATCTTCCAAAAACATATATTATTTGGAGCAGTACAGCTGTGAGAGCTACAGAGACTGCTTTAATTTTTGCGCAAAACTTATCCTATCCATTAGAAAGTATCATTTTTAAAGACGATTTATACACTTTTGATGAGAAGCAGCTCGAAAAAGTTATTAAATCGTGTGATAATAGTTTTGAAAGCGTTATTCTTTTCGGACATAACGAGGCTATTACAAATTTTGTTAATAAATTTGGGGATGTTTTTATAGAAAATGTACCAACTTCGGGCTTTGTATCGTTACAGTTTGATGCCGAAAGTTGGGACACGATCCATAAGGGCAAAACACATAAAACTATTTTCCCCAAAGATTTAAAATAATTACAGTGTACGAACAGAAATATATCGATAGAGAAAAAAGCTGGTTAGCGTTTAATGCAAGAGTACTTCAGGAAGCAGCAGACAATACAGTGCCACTTTTAGACAGACTGCGTTTTGTTGGAATTTTTTCAAACAACTTAGACGAATTTTTTAGAGTTCGGTACGCGGCCATTCGACGATTAAGTCTCTCAGGTATTTCTGGCGAAAAATATTTAGGAGGTATTTCTGCTCACCAATTAATTAAAGATATTACTGAAATCGTAATTCAGCAGCAATCTGAAAGTTTGCGTATTCTAGGAAATATTGAAGCAGAGCTAGAATCTGAAAATATTTTTATCATCAACGAAACACAGATTACACCAAAACAAGAGTGTTTCTTAAAAGACTTTTATACCCAAAAGTTAAGTCCGGAATTGGTAACCATCATTTTAAATGATTTAGCGGTTTTCCCAATTCTAAAAGATACTTTAGGATATTTGGCAGTTCGTTTAGAATTGGCAAACGATGAGGTTCGTTATGCTTTAATTGAAATTCCAAAAAACATCAACAGATTTGTTGTGCTTCCATCTGAAGACGAAAAACAATACGTTATTTTAATTGATGATGTGATTCGTTTTAAACTGAAAAACATCTTTAATATATTTGATTATAAGAGCGTTTCTGCCCACATGATCAAAATTACTCGTGACGCGCAATTGGACATAGACAGTGATTTGAGCAAAAGTATGCTTGAAAAAATTGCTTCGTCTGTAAAAGATCGCCGAATAGGAGAGCCTGTTCGTTTTATTTATGATAATTTAATTGAAGAAGATACCCTGCAATTTTTCTTAGATAAAATGAAAATTGTAGAAACAGACAGTATAATTCCAGGAGGAAGGTATCATAATCGTCGTGATTATATGAGTTTTCCAAACCTTGGTAGATACGATTTGTTGTATAAGCCAAACGAGCCACTACCAGTTCCGGGTTTGAGTTTGGAGGGAAGTATTCTAGAAAAAATTTCTAAAAAAGATTATTTGGTGCATGCGCCCTATCAGTCATTTTCATATCTGACAAAATTCTTGCGTGAAGCGGCTTTAGACCCAAAAGTAACGAGTATTAAAATCACCTTATATCGTTTAGCTAAGAACTCTCAAATTATCAGTTCGTTGATAAACGCCGCCAAAAATGGCAAAAGAGTGGTGGTGCAAATCGAACTTCAGGCACGTTTTGATGAAGCTTCGAACATTTCGTATGCAGAACAAATGCAGACCGAGGGAATCGAACTTATTTTTGGTATCAAAGGACTGAAAGTGCACAGTAAAATTTGTGTAATCGAAAGATTGGAAGAGGGCAAAAACCGTCGTTATGGATTTATTTCAACTGGAAATTTCAACGAATCAACAGCAAAAATTTATACCGATGTAACGCTTTTCACTTGCCATCAAGGAATTCTAAAAGACACATCCAAAATATTTGAGTTTTTTGATATTAATTATCGAGTACACAGATACAAACATTTAATTGTGTCACCTCATTATACCAGAACTAAATTCATTAAATTGATTGATCGTGAAATTCTTCATGCGCTTGCTGGAAGAAAAACTCACATTAAATTAAAAATGAATAGTTTATCCGATTTTAAAATGATCGATAAATTATACGAAGCAAGTAATGCGGGAGTAAAAATCCAGCTTCAGGTAAGAGGAATTTGCTCCTTAATTCCAGGAATTCCAGGAATGAGCGAAAACATCGAAGCCATAAGTATCGTAGACAATTACTTGGAACATTCAAGAGTGTATATTTTCGGAAATGCTGGCTTGACCGAAGTTTACATTTCGTCTGCCGATTTTATGACCAGAAATTTAGACGGAAGAGTCGAAGTAACCTGCCCGATTTACGACCTTGAAATTAAAAAAGAACTGATTGATAATTTCAATATTGCATGGAAAGGAAATGTAAAAGTGAGATATCATTCTTATAAATTAGATAATAAATATAAGCCTAAAAATCATCATGCCCCATTTAGAGCACAATTTGAAACCTATAAATATTATCAGAATAAAGTAGCCCTATTAGAAGAGGTTCCTCAAAAAGTAAATTAATACTAAATACCAATTTTCAAAATCATAAAGTGAGCATGATTAATATTAGGAAGTTTGCAGCGATAGATATCGGTTCAAATGCCATGAGGCTTTTGATCGCTAACGTTGTGGAACAAGAAGGCAAAGAACCGCAGTTTAATAAAAGTTCCCTAGTTCGTGTGCCAATTCGTTTAGGACAAGATGCCTTCACGGTTGGAGAAATTTCACCAGAAAATATAGATCGAATGGTAGATGCCATGAAAGCATTCAACCTTTTGATGAAAGTACATAAAGTAGAGCGTTATATGGCATTTGCAACTTCTGCAATGCGTGAAGCTTATAATGCGAAAGAAGTCGTTGCTTTAATAAAGAAAAAAGCCGATATTAAAATCGAGATTATCGACGGTAAAAAAGAAGCCGCAATTATAGCTTCTACAGATTTGCATCACTTAATTAAATCTGACGAAACCTATCTTTTTGTGGACGTTGGAGGCGGAAGCACCGAGTTTACTTTATTCTCTGACGGAAAAATGATTACTTCAAGATCTTTCAAAGCAGGAACCGTTCGTTTATTGAACAACATGGTTCATGACGTAGTTTGGGATGAAATCGAAAAATGGATTAAAACCAATACTGCAGATTATGATGAGGTAACGCTAATAGGTTCTGGAGGAAACATCAATAAATTGTTTAAAATGTCTGGGAAACAGCAGGAAAAACCACTTTCGTACATCTATGTTAACTCACAATATGCCTTTTTAAATTCGTTGACTTACGAACAGAGAATTGCCGAATTAGGTTTGAACTCTGATCGTGCCGACGTAATTATCCATGCAACTCGTATTTATCTGAATGCGATGAAGTGGAGTGGTGCACGACAGATCTATGTTCCTAAAATCGGACTATCTGATGGTATCGTAAAAGCAATGTATTACGGTAAAATTTAATATCTATTTTTTTAAATGAATAAAGGCAGACTTGAAGCTTTCAGTGATGGCGTTTTGGCAATCATTATAACGATTATGATTCTGGAAATTAAAGCGCCAGAAGGACATGAATTTGCAGATCTAAAACCACTTATCCCGAAGTTTTTGAGCTATATTTTGAGTTTTATTTACGTTGGAATATACTGGAATAATCATCACTACTTGCTACATAGTTTATCAAAAGTAAACGGAAAAGTATTGTGGAGTAATCTACACTTTTTATTTTGGCTTTCCTTAATTCCTGTCTCAACTGCTTGGATGGGAGAGCATAATTTTGAGAAAGCCGCAATGACAATGTATGGTGTTGTGCTGCTTCTTTCTGCAATCTCTTATATTATTTTGCAGTACACGATTATGTGTAGCGAAGGAAAGAATTCTGCTTTGAGAAAAGCGCTTAACAAAGATTATAAAGGTAAAATCTCCTTAGTTTTATATGTTATCGGAATTGTTACAGCATTTTACAATCAATGGATTTCTGGAGCGGCTTATTTTATTGTGGCCATGTTATGGCTAATTCCAGACAAAAGAATTGAGAGCGTTTTTGCTTCAAACGAATAAGATATGAAATTTGTTTTTCAGTCCATTCAAGATTTTTCTGCCGATGAATTAAGTCTTTTAGACAGTTTGATTACATTTCGAACAGTAAAAAAAGGAGAGCTTTTATTGACTGAAAATCAGGTTTGCAACGAAATAGTTTTTATCGAAAAAGGAATTCTACGTTCCTTTTTTGTCAATCATAAAGGCGACGAAATCACCAACTGTTTTGCTTTTGAAAACGAATTTATGGCCTCTTTTGCCAGTTTTATTACAAAAGAAAAAGCAGAAGAAAATATTCAAGCGCTTACTGATACACAATTGCAGATTCTAGATAGAAAAGCTTTAGAGAAATTGTATCAATCAAGTTCTAATTGGCAGGAAACTGGTAGAAAATTGACCGAATTAGAATTTGTAAACCTGCATAAAAGAATGGTTTCTTTTCAAAAACTATCGGGTGCGCAACGTTACGAAGAACTTTGTAAAAATCATCAAAAGTATATTCAGCTAATCCCATTGCAATATTTGGCTTCTTATCTCGGAATCACACCAAGACATTTAAGTCGAATACGAAAACCAGTTGTGTAATTATTCTCTTGCAGATTTAGCAGATTTTATTTTAACTAGTTAGGCTTAAAATATTTTAGCTAAGAGATCTGCGTAAATCTTTTATTGTTTTCTAAATCTGCGCAATCTGCCAAATCTGCGAGAAATAACCTTTTCAGATCACTATAGTCTATATGTTTAAATTTAGATTTTTTCAATAGACTTTTTCATAAAAATAATTCTATGTTTCTATGTGTTTGAAATTTTAGCATTAAAATTAAGAATCATTTTAATCTGTGAAATCTGTGGGAAAAAGTCATTTTAGGACATTTGTCCAGTAAAAGAAAATGTATGAATAGTATTTTTGAAAAAACTTCGATATGAAAAAAATACTAATTATAAACGGACACCCGAATGCAGAAAGTTTCAATTTCGGAATTGCAGAATCGTATCAAAAAGGCGCTATAAATTCTGGAGCAACAGTAGAAACCATTACAATTGCGGATTTAAATTTCAATCCAAATCTCAAATTTGGTTACCAGAAAAGAACAGATCTCGAGCCAGATTTATTGGAATCGTGGGAAAAAATAAAAAGAGCCGATCATTTAGTTTGGATTCATCCCGTTTGGTGGGGTGGACTCCCAGCGATAACGAAAGGATTCATAGATCGCTTATTTTTGCCAGGAATGGCTTTCCAGTATCGTGAAAACTCGGTTTGGTGGGATAAATTGCTCAAAGGTAAAACAGCTCACATCATAACAACTCTAGATCAGCCTAGCTGGTATTATAGGTTTGTCTATGGCAGGCCAAGTGTAAATCAATTAAGGAAATCTACTTTAGAATTTTGTGGTGTAAAACCAGTCAAAGTAAGCTATATCGGAATTATAAAAGGTTCTAATGAAGAACAAAGAAAAAAATGGCTAGAAAAAGTCTATAATTTCGGGGTTAGAAACAAATAATTTGGGGTTTTATTTTAATAACATGAAACAGGAAAAATAATAGGATTTAAAAAGAAAAATTTACCGCTATTAAAAAATTAATCCTTCAAGTCCAATCCAAATGTTGTGCGTAAAAGTTCAATATTTGGGTTGATTTCCAAGAAACGATTGTAACGATCCTGATTGTTATAGCTTCGTTTCATTTCAACTTTTTCATTTACAATAACTTCAATAGTAATATCGTGATTATGTAAATGACCTTTTAGATGACCTAATAAACCATTCATCTGGCTTTCAAATTCCAGTTTAGAACCCTCGTTTGGCAATTCGTATGTAATTCTCGTTCCATCCAAAACAGGATCGTTGATCAATAAAATAGATTCCATGATCTTTAATCCCTTTTGACCTAAACGCTCTGCATATTTGTTCCAATGAAGACGCATATCGGTTTCGTTAAATTCTTCGGTAGGTAAAACAGAAGAAGGTTTAACATACGATTTACTGCTTTCTTCCATTTCTTTTTTCTTGCGAATGCTGGCAAGAGAAAAGGCAGAAACTTTTGGAGCGCCGTTTGTTTCCGTTTTTGGAACTTCGGGAGCCTGAACTTTTGGAGTTTCAGTAGGAGCTTGAACTGTATTTTGGATATTTACAGATGCGGTATTATTAATGCTGTTGGCATTATTTTTTTCTTCCGAATTTGGAATTTGGGATTTTGTATTTGAATCTTCTTTACTTGGACTTTGGACTTCAACAATAGAATAACCTCCATTTTTAAAGTAAACGGGCGGAATTATGAATTGCTCAACTTTTTTTTTTCTCCATCAAAGTTGATAGAGGCCAATTGCATCAAGCATAATTCAACTAAAAGTCGCTGATTCTGACTTAATTTGTATTTTAAATCGCAGTCGTTTGCAATGTCAATTCCTTTCAGTAAAAACTCTTGAGAACATTTTTGAGATTGAACTGCATACATTTGTTGCGCCTGTTCACCAACTTCTAATAAAGCAATAGTTGAAGGTGTTTTGCTTACCAATAAATCTCTGAAATGTGAAGCTAAACCTGCAATAAAATGATGCCCGTCAAAACCTTTGGCTAAGATATCATTGTATGCTAGTAAAAGTTTTGGAATCTCATTTTCCAGAAGTAAATCAGTAATCGAAATATAAGTTTCGTAATCTAAAACGTTTAGGTTTTCAGTTACAGCCTGACGCGTTAAATTTGTTCCGCAGTACGAAACTACACGGTCAAAAATAGACAAAGCATCACGCATCGCTCCATCTGCTTTTTGAGCAATAATGTGCAGTGCATCATCTTCAAAAACGATTCCTTGACTTTCAGCAACATCTGCCAAATGTTCTTTAGCATCTTTTACTGTAATTCTTTTGAAATCAAAAATTTGACAGCGAGATAAAATCGTTGGAAGGATTTTGTGTTTTTCTGTTGTTGCTAAAATGAAAATAGCATGTTTTGGCGGTTCTTCTAGTGTTTTAAGAAAAGCATTAAAAGCAGCCGAAGACAACATGTGGACCTCGTCGATGATATATACTTTGTATTGTCCTGTTTGTGGCGGGATTCTAACCTGATCGATAAGGTTACGAATATCATCAACCGAGTTGTTTGAAGCAGCATCTAACTCAAAAACGTTAAAAGCAAAATCTTCGGTAGGATCATCATATCCAGGCTGATTTATTTTTCGAGCCAAGATACGTGCGCAGGTAGTTTTACCAACTCCACGCGGTCCTGTAAATAAAAGAGCAGACGCTAAGTGATTGGTTTCTATAGCATTCAACAAAGTGTTTGTAATGGCTTTTTGCCCCACAACATCCTTAAAGGTCTGCGGGCGATATTTACGTGCCGATACTACAAATTGTTCCATATTCTCTTTTATTGGATAGCAAATATAGAGTATAATTTAATGATTTAAAAATTTAAAAATTGAAAGATTTTTAAGTGATTGAATTGTAGAAAGAAAAAATTATTATCTGCAACGTTTAAAGAAAAAGTAATACTTTTAATGCAAAATATTTAACAGCCTATTTATTATTAATTAAAAAGTATGAACGCAAAACAAATCGTCAAATTAAGTAATATTATCGGAATCACCTCTATACTTTTATTAGTGTATTGGGTTTTTACATTTATTGTAATTGAGGTTTTTGGACTAAAAGTATTTAGAGAAAATATGACCGAAAGCTTTTATTTAAGCATTCTCGGAATTCTTGCTCTTATGGCTGGATCTCTAATAGTGAATCTCATGTTTAATTTGACAAGAATTGCCGAAAGAAAAAATGAAGATGAAGTAAACACCAAATCAAACCGACGCAAGTTTGCTGTCTTGCTTTTAATTTTCCCGTTAATTTTAATTATACTTTTTGGCGGTGATTATTTGACTTCTGCTAAAAAAGAAAAAATGTTAATTAGTTCTGCAAAATCTATTATAGAATCAAACAAGTCAAATAGTGATAAACTTCTAAATTATACTTTTTCTAAAGCGTATATCAAGGAAACAACCGGAATTTTAAGAATCTTGTCTTCAACAGATAAAAACTTTCCGAGCGTAACCTTAATTGTAAAAGATTCCATTAAGGATTCGCCTGTTTTTCTTGGTTTTAATGCTTATTACAATGAAAGTTTGGATACAAATGATAGCATACGGCCCCATAAAGCGAATTATATTTATAAGACAACTAAAGAAGAAAGAGCTTATTTGAATGAGGTTTTTGATAAAAATAATGAGGAATTAAGATATAGTTCGAGTAAAGGAAATTATGAATTGTTTTACCCTTATAAAAAGAATGGAAAAACAATTATTATTTATTTTTCTGAACAGCAGCGATATGGTAAATTAGGAAGCTGATAAATTTATAAGGTATGAAGAAGTATTTTCTACTATTAGTTTTACTTGCGGCATTTACTGTAAAAGCGCAAAAAACTCGAACGAGTCCAATTTATCAATTGCGAATCTATGAGATTTTTGAAAGTAATAAAAAAGAGTTTCACGAACGTTTTCGCGATCATGCTATGCGTATTATGAAGAAATACAACTTTAAGATTATTTCGATTTACGAATCAAAATCAGATAAGAAAACGGAGTTTGTCTATTTTCTAGAATGGCCAAATGAAGTAACGATGAAAAAAGCTTGGGAAGATTTTAGAAAAGACCAAGAATGGATCGATATCAAAAAACTATATACCGAAAAATATGGCGATGTACTAGGGAATATAGAAGATAGGGTCTTGACTAAACTTGATTATTCGCCTAATTAGAGTTTTATAGATTGAATTTATTTTAACCTTAAATTGAAAAATTTGAGTTTTTTTTATGTGCCTCTTTTAAGAAAAGAGCAAAATTCAATTAACTGAAAAACTTATAAAACTCACAGTAACATCCTATAATCTTTTGATGCTTAATCTTTTTAATTTTAAAAATGTAAATTATTAAAAGAGAGTATTATGAAAATGAGATCCATTTTATTAGGAATGAGCCTTAGTATTGCTCTGGTATCATGCAAACCTAGCGATGCTGATATTGAAGCAGCAATTAGAGAAAAACTCGGTGACGTTGCAACGATACAAGTTGCTGTACATGATGGCGTTGCAACAATAGCGGGAACTTGCGAAGACGAAATTTTCAAGAAAAATATTGAAAAAAGCGTACGAGCAACCAAAGGGGTAAAATCTGTAATAAATACCTGCGAATTGGCAAGAGCCAATCAAGAGCCAGCTGCGGCTACTGTTGTTATTAATTCTGATGCCGATTTAGATAAATCGGTTAGCAAAGTTGTAGATGCTTACGACGGCGTTAGCGCTACTGTTGTTGGCGGTGTTGTCACGCTTTCAGGTGAAATTAAAAAAGACAAATTACAGCCTTTAATGCAAAGTATACAAGAATTGCATCCGAAAAAAGTAGACAATAAATTAACTATTAAATAAGGATATCATGAGTATACAGGATAAATACAGAGAAGTAATCGATTTAGCATCTGAATTAGGAATCGAAAATTTACAGGTAAGAGAACAAGATAATGTGCTTTATATTGATGGGACAGCAAAATCTGCTGCAGATAAAAATAAGCTTTGGAATGCTTATGAAAAACTCGATCCAGAATATAGATCGGCTGATGTGGTAATGAATATTGAAGTTGAGGAAGGTGTTTCTAGAGAATATACAGTCGAAATAGGAGATTCTCTTTCGAAGATTGGAAAAGCGTATGGAGTTTCCTGGCAAGATATTTTTGAAGCCAATAAAGACATCATTTCAAATCCCGATTTAATTCAGCCAGGTTGGAAATTGAAAATTCCAACACCCTAAAATTGGCAAATTCCAATAAAAAAAATCCAAATTCCAGATGTGTATTAATACAATTGGAATTTGGATTTTTTTATTTTCAAGCTCTGGATTGGATTTTAAAATTACCGTCCTCTAATGCTTAAATCAAATAAAAACTTTGCTGTTTCCTGGTCTGAATCGGCTGAGAAACCAGCAACATAAACTCCTTTTTTGCCCGAAGTCGACTTAATTCCGTATACAACTGCCTCATCTGCTGGGTCTGACTCACCCTCGTATCGATACACATGAACAATTTCAAATTTCTCAGGATTCTTTTTAATCGCATCAGCATTTCGATTAAAATCGCACGTAAATCCTTTTTCATTCAATTGATCTAAAGCTTTTGAAACAGTTGCGTAATGATACATTCTTTTCATGATAAACTGAATTTAAAATTATAGATTTCTAAAGATAACTATTTTAAAATTAAAAAGTTATGATAAAATTCATAAAATCTGAAATTTAAAATCATTATTGTTAGTTCTTAAATCGCTACTTTTGCAGCGCAGACCGCCTTATCGTCGTTCCGATTTTATCGGAGGGGAGGAAAGTCCGGACACCATAGAGAGGCATAGCGGGTAACGCCCGTCGGTTCTCTCGTTTTTTGGAACGAGAGGATTAGGACAAGTGCAGCAGAAAGTATGTACAGGTAATGCTGTAGTGAAACCAGGTAAACTCTATGCGGTGAAATACCAAGTATATCGGCATTTAAGGGCTTCTCGTTCGTTGCCGAAGGGTAGGTAGATTGAGTCCATCAGTAATGGTGGATCTAGATAAATGATAAGGTATTGTCTTGTTGCAAAATAAGGCGAGAACAGAATCCGGCTTATAGGTCTGCATTTTTTATATATTTGTGAACTATCTAACTTACTTTCATGAATATTACCACTCCAAATCCATCTTCAAAAGCAAAAAAAAGTCTTTTTAGAACTGTTGTAACCAATCTTACTTTTTGGGTTTTAATTGCTATTATTTCGGGTGTTTTACTTGGACATTTTTCTCCTGAAAATGGTGTAAAAATGGAATTTCTAGGCAAGAAGTTTATTCAGCTTATTTCGCTTTTTATTGGTCCGATTATCTTTCTAACGATTGTTTTGGGAATTTCAGGAATGGGAAATCTGAAAAAAGTAGGACGTATCGGGGTTAAAGCTTTAACTTACTTTGAAGTGGTTTCGACCGTTGCTCTTGCAATTGGTGTAGCAGTCGCTTATTTATTTAAACCTGGAAAAATTGATAAATCGGGATTGACTTTTGGCGATGCAAGCCAATATACAAATGGCGCAGCAAAGGATTTTTCTTGGTTGCAGTTCTTTTTGTCCAATTTTACGCTGCAGGTTTTGTTAGCGGCTATTATCTGCGGAATTGCATTGAATTTTTATCAGAAAAGAGAGCAGACGATTTTGGTTCTAGAACGATTTTCTAAGGTGGTTTTCTTCGGATTAAAATATGTAATGTATCTCGCTCCAATTGGCGCTTTTGGAGGAATGGCGTACACAATCGGGAAATTCGGTCTCGCAACTTTGATTCCGCTTGGCAAATTGATGCTTTGCGTTTATTTGACCATGGCATTATTTGTCTTTTTGGTTTTGGGAAGCATATTGAAATATTATAAAATCAGCATACTTTCAATTTTAAAATATATCAAAGAAGAACTTTTACTAGTTCTCGGAACTTCATCTTCTGAGGCTGCTCTGCCAAGTATTATGGTAAAACTAGAAAGAATGGGATGCAGTAAATCGGTTGTGGGTTTGGTGATTCCGACTGGTTATTCTTTTAATCTGGACGGAACTTCAATTTACCTTTCGATGTCGGTGCTGTTTATTGCGCAATTATATGATGTGCATTTGAGTTTCTTCGAAATCCTGACCGTTATCGGAATTCTGATGATTACTTCAAAAGGCGCGGCAGGCGTCACGGGAAGCGGATTTATTGTTTTAGCATCAACCTTAACGGCATTGCATAAAATACCAGTTGAAGGGTTAGCATTTTTATTGGGTGTAGATAAATTTATGAGCGAAGCGAGAGCGATTACCAATTTAATAGGAAACACAGTCGCAACGATAATAATTTCTAAAACCGAAAGAGATTTTACTGATTTGGATTTGAGTAATAAAGTTGCGGAGTGACAGAGTAACAAAGAAGAGTGACAAAGAATTTAAAACTTTGCCACTTTGTTACTTTGTAACTTAGAATTAAGATTCATCTTTAGTTGTTCTCACCAAACTAATGCCCGACATGAAAAAGACAATTCCTAATATTCCGTAAATAATAAGCGATTTGATATCTCTGGTTTCTCCAGATGTGCCGGCAAAAATAACGGCAGTATAAATAAGTCCTACTATTCCGAGGATTGTTAGCAATCCGCCGAAAAATCTTTTTAGGTTCATAATTGTTAGATTTAAAAGTTCTCTAACAAAGTTAAATTTTCATGAGTTAATTGCTGTTATACAATTGCTTATGAAAAATTATATGATTTTCAGAACTTATTTTTCTATTTTAAATTCCAATCCGATATTTCGAACACTTTCAATTTTAATTTTAGGATCTGAATTAAAGTATTTTCTAAGCCTGCTGATAAAAACATCCATGCTTCTTCCTGAGAAATAATCATCTTTTTTCCAGATCGACATTAAAATCTGATCTCTTTTTAAGAGTTGATTATGATTCAAATATAAATATTCGATAAGAGAAGCTTCCATTTCTGTAAGTTGCTGGACGTGATTTTTATTGTTTAGCGTTAAGCGTTCGTTATCAAAAATATACGAACCAATTTCGATTATATTATTTCCATCCAGACTTCTTTTTTGCTCGATTCTTTTTAGGATATTCTGCAAACGAAGAACCAACTCATCAACTTCAAAAGGTTTTGCGATATAGTCGTCTGCACCAAGTTTTAGACCGATGATTTTGTCTTCTTTAAGCTTTCTCGCCGTTAGAAAAATAAAAGGAATTTCTGGATTGATGGTAATTATTTTTTCGGCCAATGAGAATCCGTCCATTTTAGGCATCATGACATCAAAAATGCAAATATCAAAAACCTGATTTTTAAAATAGTCTAAAGCTATTTCGCCGTTTTCTGCCCAAATTACTTCAAATTGATGCAGTTCTAAATACTGTTTTAAAATCGCCGCAAAATCAAAATCGTCTTCGGCTAAAAGTAATCTTTTCAAAATAAGGGAATTAAACTTTTAATAAAATAGTAAACTGAGCGCCTTTTCCTAAATCGCTAATAACGTTTACAGAACCTTGATGCGCTTTTACGATTTGATGCACATAATATAATCCTAAACCTAAGCCTTTAGTATTGTGCAGATTTCCTTGTTCGACACGATAAAATTTCTCAAAAAGGAAGGCTTGTTTGTTTTTGGCAATTCCAATTCCGTCGTCTTCAAAACTTACAGAAAATTGCTTTTCTACAATTCTGGTTTTTACAGTAATCGTGCTCGAACCGTATTTTACAGCATTTTCCAAAACATTTAAAAAAGCGGTTGTCAAATGGAATTTATCCAAAACCAAAATTGTTTTTTCAGTCTGAAAATCGGTTTTCAAAATAATTTTAGGGAAAGCAATCTTAAAATCATTTGCGATAGAAAGCAGGAAGTCTTCGGCTTCTATTTTTTCTTTCTGCAATTCAAGTTCATTTTCAGCCAAAGAATTTGCCATAACCTGATCAATCAAATTCTGAAGGCGATTGTTTTGGCGTGAAATTGTACTCACAATTGCATTGAAATTTTCGTCGTTGTCACGAATATTCTTCTGCGCTAAAATCTTTGTCGAAATTCCTAAAGTTGCCAAAGGCGTTTTAAGTTCGTGTGTGATATTATTGATGAAATCGGTTTTAACGTCGCTGACTTTTTTCTGTTTAATCAAAGCTTTTAAGGCAATGACAAAAAGCGTAATTAAAGTTAGAATGGATAATAAAGATAGAATCAAAATAAAAGTCATTCGTCTCAAAATAATCATTTCCCAATCCATTACAGAAACGTACATTGAATCTTCTGTCAGCAATTGATATTCCTGATTTTCAAAAGTTCCGTTGGTCGTTCCAACATAATTTCTCACTAAAAAAGCATGATTTAAAGAAGCAAGATTTCCGTATAGTTTGTTTTGAATAAAAGGCTTTTCTGAGAAAATGGTATCTGCTTTTTGAGCGTTTTTGTACAAAATGAATTTGTTGAGTACAATGGCAAAATCAATCTTGAAATTAGGCAAATCCCTTTCAAATTTTCGCTGAATTTCTTGTGTTATGGCACTCTGATATTCGTTTTGTAAAACACCAATTTTGATATCCAATTTGGTGTTTTTTCCTTTTATGTATTTTTCAGAAAGACTTTTGTAAAGCGCTTCTTTTTTTGCTACAAAAGCCGAATCAATATCGCTATAGTTATTAGAAATCTGAGCAATTTCATTTTTAATCTGTGTATGAAACTGCGCCACTTTGTATTCGTAGGCTGTTTTTACTAAATAACATTGTACAGTCATAAGCACAATTAATGCGATGACAGAAAATGCGATTAGTAAATTGATTCTTTGTTTCATATCTCTTTGGAATTCTGTTTCAAAAATACAGCTTTTACCATACAAATGGCAGATTAACCCTGCATTAACCTACGATTAACTTTCGGAATTAGGTTTTCAAAGCATTTTTGCAGCAACACTAATCAATTTAAAATGAATATTTATCTGCCCTTAAAACTTCTTATTACACTTTTATTTTTTGGTCTTTCCTATGTTGCTAATGCCCAGAGTGTAACGCCAAAAGATTCGCTTACAAATCAATTGGATGAAATAGTAATCAATAAAGAGAAAAAGACGTTTACAAATTCAAACGGAAATATAAAAGTCGATGTTGCCAATTCGGTTTACAATTCCATTCCAAATCCAGTCGATTTGCTTTCAAAATTGCCAAATGTTCTAGTAAGCTCAGATCGTGAAAATATATCTGTAGTTGGAAAAGGGATGCCGTTGATTTATATTGATAATCAGAGAGTGGGAATAAACGAACTGAACTCTCTCTCTGTGAACGATATTAAAACAATTGAAATCATTCAAAACCCGTCTTCAAAATATGAAGCAGAGGGTCGGGCAGTAATTTTAATTACTAGAAAACTAAGCCGAAAAGAAGGTTTTAAAACTGATATTTCTGAAACGGCTTCGTTTAAAAAGAATTTCAATAATTATTTAGGATTCAATTCCAGTTTCAAAAAAAACAAACTGGAATGGAAAGCCAATTTTAATTACAACCGTTTAAATCCTTGGGAAAATCACAGTATTGCATACCAGATTCCGCAAACATCTATTATTTCAGATTATGATGTTTCTGCTACTACTTACAGAAATCAATATGTTTTTGGCGCAGGTATATTTTACAAAATAAATGAAGAAGATTATTTGTCTATCAATGTAAATGGCAAAAGGCAAAGCGATACTTTCGACATTAACACATTTACATTTAATCAGACTCAAGATGAAATAAATAATGTTTTTACTTTCAGTGATAATGCTAGTGACAAGAATTTTATCAATTCAGTTGTAAATTATTCAAAGAAAATAAAAGCCATTGATACTAAATTGTTTACTGGTTTTCAAGTGTCAAATTTTAATCAGCATTTGTGGAGTTTGGTTCAAAATAGTTTTAATGAAAATGCATTGGAGTTATCTCAAAACCGCGATCAAAAGTTTAATGTCGATGTTTTTTCAGGAAGAATTGATTTAGAAAAAAAGTTCAAAAATGAAATAAACTGGGAATACGGCGGACTTTATTCGGCTGCAAAATCACGATCAGATTATGATGTTTTTGATTATCAGAAAAATGAAAATACAGTTTTCAGTTATAATTTTAAAGAAGAAAATTTAGCGGCTTATTCTCAACTATCAGGAAAAATCAAGAAGATCGATTTCTCAATAGGATTGCGACTAGAAAACACTAATGTAAGCGGAAAATACAGTACGGAGAGTAATGTCATGATTGATAAAAATTACACTAAAATGTTTCCAAAGGCACAGTTTTCTTTTTCAATAGACAGCACAAAATCTATAAGTTTCGATTATTCTAAAAGTGTTTCAAGACCCAATTATTCTTCTTTGAGTATGATTGCAACATATATAAATCCGTATTTTATTTATGGAAGCAACATCAATTTGGGGCCGACATTTATGGATGTAATTTCTACTGCTTTTCAGTATTATGATAAATCTTTAAAATTTACTTTATACCAGAATAAAAATCCTGTTTACCAAGATTTTGTTTTTGACAGTCAAGGAAATGTTTTGACTTTTACTGAGAAAAACTTTCAGAAAGAATCGGGTTATAATATTGAATTTACCCTGCCATTTACTTATAAAATTTGGACCAATACCAATTCTTTAATTTTTGCAACTAATAAAATTGAAGACCAATCGGCAGTATTCAATTCATCTAGAACATATTTGTATTACTATTCAAATAATACATTTAAATTACCCAAAGATTTCACGTTTGTTCTCTCTTTTTGGGGAGCAACCAAACAAAAAGAAGGAGTTTTTGAAAGAAATGCTAAGTTGATTTTCGATTTGTCTCTTGCAAAAACATTTGGCAAGAACTGGAATTGTACGTTGAACTACAATGATATTTTTAAAAACACTATTTATACCGAAAGATTTACAATTAATACGATAAGTTCTAGAGCCAGATATTTAGTTGATGCAAACGAAGTTTCTCTAACGCTTCGTTATTCTTTCGGGAAGATTAAAGATTCTGAATTCAAAGAAAAAAGCGTTAATGAAAACGAAAACCGAATCAGATAAGATTTGAAATTTCAAAAATAAAAATTCCAAATTCCAGTCTCGACATCAGGGAGAAAATTGGAATTTGGAATTGAGATTTTTAATTTTAAAAGTTGAAATTGGAATTTTAAAAATGGGATATTTTTTAATTTATCCTTCGTCTTCTTCAGATTCTTTTTTAGAATCATCATGTGGTAATTCTTCGTCATCATCGGTTGAATTTAGTTCGAAAAAACTAAAATAAGAACCGCCGTAGCTTTTCTGAAACGAAAAATTACTCATATGATCCAATTTGGTATATTTTGAATGCTCGATAATCATCATTCCATCATCTTCCAACAAATCCCTTTCAAAAACAGTCAGAACAATTTTCTCAAAAGTCGCCTGATCCAATCCGTAAGGCGGGTCTGCGAATATAATGTCATACGTAGTTTTGCAGTTTTCTAAAAATTTAAAAACATCACTTTTGGTTGCAGCAATATCAAAATCATATTCTGATGAAACTTGCTTGATGAATTTTACGCATCCGAAATCGCCATCAACAGAGGTGATTGGTGCGCTTCCGCGTGAAGCAAATTCATAGCTGATATTTCCCGTTCCTGAAAAAAGATCTAAAACCTTCAAGCTGTCAAAATGAAAATGATTATTCAAAACATTAAACAATGCTTCTTTACTCATATCAGTCGTTGGTCTCACAGGTAGATTTTTTGGCGGAAAAATTCTGCGTCCTTTATATTTTCCTGAAATGATTCTCATGATTGAAATAAGATATAATGTTTTTGATTTTGAGCGGTTGTAAAGCTGTTTCTTTCTTTTAGGTTTGAGACATCCATAAAAGAAATATGGCGCACGTATTTGTAAGCTATAGCATAAAATGGATCGTTTTCTGAAATGGTTCCCAATAATTCTAATTTGAAACTTTCAGGATTCATGCTCATTTGCTCAGCCGTAAATAAAATGTAGTAGATAAAATCTTCTGGGGTATTGTATTCGAACGTATTAAACAATAAAAGTTTTTGATTCTGCACCACGATAATTTCAAAATTACCAGGATTAAAATTCACAATCATTTTTTTGTCGTCATTGTTTCGTGAATTGTCCAGAATTTTTTCGACCAAAATCGTATTGGCGTGTTTAGAATCAAAAGATCCTACATTGTCAATCAGGAAATTGTTGATATTCACATACGGAATATAAACAGAATTCATTTGATAATTAGGAATTTGATCAAAAGTAAAGTGATCTGTTTCAAATACTTTTGTAGTGTATTGAAGGTAACTTCCTAAATAATTCTCATCAAATAAAGCAGTTGGAACAAACGTAGAAAGATTGTTATTATGGATAACCATTACTTCGTCGTAAGTTTCTTTTAATTCAGGATTAACCTTAAAAGCATTGCTGAATAAATCTTCAATTCGGCTTGTTTTGCTAGTGGTGTCAAACTTTATTTCTTTGAAAGAAGTAATGACATTGTTTAAAGTATCAAAACAGCAATATGAAAATCCAGTCAGGGAAACCTGAATTGAAAGTTTTCTGTAATTTTTTGAAGTAATGTTAGTATTTTGTAATGACATAGTTGATTTACAATTCGTTACCTGTTTTAAATCAAGAAAGAATTTAAGCGACCACAAACTTACAAATAAAAAAAATAACAATGTCAATTTCAATATCAATGAAAAAGACTTAATCAACATGCAATTTCAAAATTTAATATTGCAAAAAAGTTACCAGAATGTTATCATTTTGTTTATTATCAGTTATTTAAGTATGTGATTAAAATTTAAGTTTGAGATTGTTTTTAATTTTCATATTAAACTTGATTTTGTCATTGAAATTGATTTTTGTCATTGCCATTAAAAAAAACGATCTTTGTATTTCAATTTTATTTTATGAATTCTGCACAGTTTTACGGTATTTTACAAAAACGATTTCCTTTTCCTCCAACCTATAAGCAGGATATTTTTTTTCAGAAAATTGCAATCTTCCTGACTGAACCTCAAAACGACACGATTTTTGTTTTGAAAGGATATGCCGGAACTGGAAAAACAACCGTTATTTCTACTATTGTCAATAATTTAGACGATATCAATAAAAAGTACGTTTTATTGGCGCCAACTGGACGCGCGGCAAAAGTAATTGCCAATTATTCTAATAATCCAGCTTTTACGATTCATAAAAAAATATATTTTCCGAAGAAATCTTCTGGAGGTGGAGTAGCATTTACCAAACAAGTCAACAAACATAAAAACACCATTTTTATCGTCGATGAGGCCTCGATGATTTCAGACAGTACTTTAGACAGCGGTTCACTTTTAGACGATTTGATCAATTATGTGTATTCAGGACAAAACTGTAAAATGATACTTTTGGGAGATACGGCCCAGCTTCCGCCAGTAAATTTGGATGTTAGTCCAGCTTTGGATATTGATACTTTGGGTTTTCATTACAGTAAGGAAATTGATCATATCGAATTGGATGAGGTAATGCGTCAGGAAGAAAGTTCTGGGATTCTATATAATGCGACAGAACTGCGAGAATTGCTTAAAGAGAGCTTCATTACCGAATTTCGATTTAATGTAAAGAAGTTTAAAGATATTGTTCGCTTGACGGATGGTTATGATATTCAAGATGCGATAAATTCGGCTTACAGCAATTATAGTATTGAAGATACTGCTTTTATTGTTCGTTCTAATAAAAGAGCAAATCAGTACAACGAGCAAATCAGAAGTCGTATTTTATTTAAAGAAAGCGAACTTTCGGTTGGTGATTTCTTAATGGTAGTTAAGAATAATTATTTCTGGCTGAAAGAAACTGACGAAGCTGGATTTATTGCCAACGGAGATATTATTGAAGTTCTGGAGCTTTTCGGAATAAAAGAATTGTACGGATTTAAGTTTGCGAAAGTAAAAATCAGAATGGTCGATTATCCAGAACAAAAGCCTTTTGAAACGGTTTTAATTCTAGATACTTTAACCAGCGAATCGCCTTCTTTAACGTATGAAGAATCAAATCGTCTATACGAAGAAGTGATGAAAGATTATGAAGACGAGCCAACCAAATACAAGAGATTTCAAAAGGTAAAAGAAAACGAATATTTCAACGGACTTCAAGTTAAATTTTCATACGCAATAACCTGTCATAAATCGCAAGGTGGACAATGGAATACTGTATTTATCGAACAGCCATTTTTACCAAACGGAATTGATACTGATTACATTAGATGGCTTTACACCGCTATGACACGTGCCAAAAATAAGCTATATTTGATTGGATTTAAGGACGATAGTTTTGAGGAGTAATGGTTTGCCACAGATTAAAAGGATTTTTGCAGATTTTTCTCGTTTTAAGTTAAAATGCTGGGATGCTTAATTTTTGTTTCACGCAGATTTTGCAGATTGAGCAGATTGTCAATTTAAAAAACGCAATCAAATAATCTGCTCAATCTGCAAAATCTGCGAGAGAAATTTAACCGTATTCAAAAAAAACTTTTTAATCTGTGGCAGAAAAAAAATAAAAATGACAACACTAAACGACTTACATTCGATTTCATCTACGTTTTCGAATACAGATAAAATGCCGGTTCTATTTTTAGGGCACGGCAGCCCAATGAATGCTATTGAAGAAAATCAGTTTGTGACTGGTTTTCGTAATTTGGCTAAAACACTGCCACAACCCAATGCTATTTTATGCGTTTCTGCACATTGGTTTACAAAAGGAACAAAAGTAACGGCAATGGAAATGCCAAGAACCATTCATGATTTTGGAGGTTTTCCGCAAGCACTTTTTGATGTTCAGTATCCAGCAAAAGGAAGTCCAGAATTGGCAGTTGAAACTAAAAAGATCTTAGATCCCGTTATGGTCGAATTAGACGAGCATTGGGGATTAGATCATGGCGCTTGGAGCGTAATTAAACATTTATATCCAAACGCAGATGTCCCTGTTATTCAGTTGAGTATTGATTATACCAAATCGGGACAATATCATTTTGAATTGGCTCAAAAACTGCAGGCACTTCGCTACAAAGGCGTTTTAATTATCGGAAGCGGCAATATTGTTCATAATCTTAGAATGGTCGATTTTAGAAATTTTGATAAAGACAATTACGGTTATGATTGGGCAATTGAAGCGCGAGAAACCGTAAATAATTATTTATTGGATGGAAATTTTCAGCCTTTAATTGATTTTGAAAAACTAAATAAAGCGGTTCAATTGGCGGTTCCAACTCCAGAACATTATCTTCCGTTGTTGTATACTTTAGGTTTAAAAGATAAAACGGATGAATTGGATTTGTTTAATGATAAATTATTGGCAGGGTCTTTAAGTATGACTTCGGTAAAAATCATGTAATCAACTTTACGTAATAATTTTTATAATCAAGAAAATCAGTATTTTGACAAGAATGTCGTTAAAATGTCGCAAACAAACCGTTATCAAAATCAACTTTTCAAAAGTAGTTTTGTCGAAATAATAAATCAAAATTGATTATGAACGAAATTGGAAAAAAGATAAAAGAAATAAGAAAGAAAAAAGGTCTTTCTCAAGAAGAATTAGCCGAAACTTCAAAAGTAAATTTAAGAACGATTCAGCGCATTGAAAATGACGAAAACGAACCACGTGGGAAAACCTTGAATCTGATTTGTGAAGTTTTAGATATAAATGCTGAAGATGTTTTAGATTATGGAAAGCATGAAGACAAAAGCTATTTGATCGTTTTTCATCTTTCAGTATTAGTATTTCTCGCAATTCCTGTCGGAAATATTATTTTGCCTCTTATTTTATGGATTGCGAAAAAAGATAAAATTATCGGACTAAAAGAAATTGGAGCAAATCTGCTCAACTATCAAATAGTTTGGTCGATTTTTACTTTTATTGTAATAACAGTTTTTGCTGTTTCTAAAATTATGCATTACGGTCAATCTTTAATGCTTTTATATATTTTTATAGCATTTTATATTTTGAATATAGCTTTGCCAATATTTTTTGCAATTAAAACAAGCAAAAAAATGAGCATCAATCTATATCCAAATCTGATAAGAATAATTAAGTAAGATCAGGATAATTATAATTTGAGAAAGGAAATTATTTTGCCTTTCTCAAATTATAAGCATACAAATAACCATCTGTGCTTCCATAAAAAATAACATTATTGCTAATAAATGGTGAAGAAACAATTGGTCCCAATCTATAAAATTCATTCATTACTCTGTGATTCTCTGCATAAATAGACAAATCGGTTGCCTTCGCCACGTGGGTAAAATCTAAAAGATCATTGTTTAAAATTGTTTTAGCGTACTTTTTTCTATTTTCGGTTGGAGTAACTTGGAATTCTTTTTTAGAAAGTAAATTTAGACTGAAGAAATTCCCCGAAAAATCTCCAAAATAAATCGTATTGCCGGCAATGGCAGGCGAAGAATAAACATATCCATTTCCTTTAAAACGATATTTCTCTTCTCCGGTTTTTGCGTCCAATGCCAATAGAGCATAAGTGTCTGAAGTTCCTACATAAACGGTATTGTCTTTAATAACAGCCGAACTCAAAATCCAAGAGTTTTCAGCATTGTATTTCCAGATTAATTTTCCTGTTTCAGCATCAAGCGCAAAGAAATACGGATCTCTTGCGCCAAAATATACGATACCGTCAGAAACTGCTGCAGAAGCTTGAATTCCTGTAAAACCAGTTTTGATTTCAGTAGAAAACTTCCATTTTTCTTTTCCCGTTTTGCAATCCAAAGCATAAAAAACGCCATCCCATCCACCAAAATATAAGGTGCTTTTGTCTAAAACAGGAGTGCTGTGTATAGCGGCTTTGGTTTGGAAATTCCATTTTAGAGTTCCATTTTTAGCATCAACTGCATATAGGTTTCCATCACTGCTTCCAAAAATCGCCAATGCCGATTTATTGTCTGAGTAAATAACAGGCGTTGAAAGGTAAAAGTCCCATAAGTCAGCCATTAATAAATCGCTTGGTTTCATGCCCCACATTCCAACTTCACTGTACCAATGTTCGCCTTTGGTTTTAAAACGCCATATTTCTTTTCCTGTTTTAGCATTTAGAGCATAATAATGACCGTCAAAACTTCCGAAATAAACAATATCATTGTAAAGGCTTGCCGAACTGTGAACGGCTCCATTGGTTTTAAATTTCCATTTCTGTTTTCCCGATTTTTCATCGATAGCATAAAAATTACCATCTTCACTGCCAATATAAACGATTCCGTTTTGAACAATTGGAGATGAAAAGACTTTACCTTCTGTTTTAAATTTCCATTTTAAATCTTGTAAAGGCTGATATCCTTTTCCTGAAAAAATGCGATTAGAAAATGGATTTAAGAGATTTGACTTGCCAGTTTGTGAGAAACCATTTAAACTTAGAATTAAAAAGAAATATAGCAGAAGTAAAGTAAAGTTTCTTTTCATGTTTTTTCTCATAAAAATAAAAATATTATAAGAGATTAAAATGCAACGCTTTAAGAAATATGTTATAAATACATTTTGGAAAGTGTTTTGTAAATAGTATATCTGTTTTTAGAGGGAAATAGCGAAAGAAGGCTTCAAAGTTTTCCAGTTGTTTTCCATTTAATTTGTTTATTTTTGTGTAAGTAATTGTTTGTCAGTTGATTGTTTTGTTTTTGTCTTCTTTTTAAGTAGTTTTTTAAATGCCTTTTGTGATTAACTGGTGATAATTTAAAAAATAACAGAAGATGTTTACAAATGAAGTAAGAGTGCGGCATCAGCACTATAATCACTGATAAAATTAAGATGAATCCAAACAAAGCATTATGGGAAAAAGGCGATTTTACACGCGTTGCAGAATCTATGAGAGAAAGTGGTGCGGAATTGGTTGCCAAAATTGGAATTAAAGAAAATAGTAACGTTTTAGATCTCGGCTGTGGCGATGGGACTACCGCAATACCTTCGGCAAAATTGGGGGCCAATGTTTTAGGTGTTGATATAGCAAGAAATTTAGTTGAAGCTGGCAATCTTCGAGCAAAAAAGGAAGGATTGGATAATATTGTATTTCAAGAAGGTGACGCAACTGATTTGAATGAATTGAAAAATCAATCTTTTGATGTTACGATGAGCATTTTTGGAGCTATGTTCGCTCCAAAACCTTTTGATGTTGCCAAAGAAATGGTTCGTGTTACACGGCCTGGAGGTAAAATTATTATGGGTAATTGGATACCAGGAGATCCAACGTTGATTGCGCAAATCTTGAAAATTAGTGCTGAATTTACACCTCCGCCTCCTGAGGGTTTTGTAAGTCCAATGCTTTGGGGTATTGAGGATAACGTAATCGAAAGATTCACAAATGCAGGTGTTCCAAAAGAAAATATTTCTTTTGAGAAAGACACCTTTACATTTAAAGCCACATTTCCACCTTCGGAATGGCTAAATCGATTAAAAACGTACTATGGTCCAACTATGAATGCTTTTGAAGCTGCTGAACAAAACGGGAAAACTTCAGATTTGTATGCTAAACTTGAAGGATTAGTTAATAGTCAAAACCAAAGTAATGACAATTCTACATTAATTCCTGCAACTTATCTTCGTGTTACAGTTTTGATTTAATTTTTTGTCTTAATATTCTTGAACATGATTTTCATCTTTACAGAAATAGAAATACAGAAAATTTAAAAGTAATTTTTGCATATTTGCAAACACTTAAAACTAGTGAAAGTTAAATTACTAAATTTTGAGTTTTTTAAACTCAGTAAAATAGAAGAATGAAAATAATAGCAGTAATTCCAGCTAGATATGCTTCAACACGTTTTCCAGCAAAACTGATGCAAGATCTTGGAGGCAAAACAGTAATTTTAAGAACTTATGAAGCGGCTGTTTCAACAAAGCTGTTTGATGATGTTTTTGTAGTAACTGATTCTGATTTAATTTTTGATGAAATTGTGTCTAATGGCGGAAAAGCCATTAAGAGCATCAAAGAACATGAATCTGGAAGTGACCGTATTGCTGAAGCTATTGCTGACCTTGATGTTGATATTGTAGTAAATGTTCAGGGTGATGAACCTTTTACAGAAGCAGAGCCTTTGGCGCAAGTTTTATCGGTTTTTAAAAATGATCCAGATAGAAAAGTTGATTTGGCTTCGCTAATGCGTGAAATCACAGATGAAGACGAAATCAACAATCCAAATAATGTAAAAGTCGTGGTTGATCAGTCGCAATTTGCATTATACTTTTCGCGTTCTGTAATTCCGTATCCAAGAGAGAAAAATGTTGGAGTACGGTATTTTCAACATATCGGAATTTATGCTTTTAGAAAACAGGCTTTATTAGACTTTTATAGTCTTCCAATGAAATCTTTAGAAGCTTCTGAGAAGTTGGAGCAATTACGCTATTTAGAATTCGGAAAACGTATTAAAATGGTTGAAACCACTCATGTTGGAATTGGAATTGATACGGCTGAGGACTTGGAGAGAGCGAGAGCTATGTTGAAGGATATTTAATTAATTTGAATAACATTATCCACAATCTTGTCATTTCGACGAAGGAGAAATCTCTGCGAGAAACTCCACAATGCTGATCAATCTTTGTCGAGCTACTTATGGAGATTTCTCCTTCGTCGAAATGACAAAACTGTGTGGACACTTTGGCTAAAAACAAAAAAAACGCTCCAAAGCTTGGAGCGTTTTTTTAATATCTAAATCGTATTTTTATTGATATAAAGCTGGATACTTAGAAGGATTTACTTCGTGCATCATATCGTACACTTTCTCGTAAATATCTTCTGCAGAAGGTTTGGAGAAATAATCTCCATCCGTTCCGTAAGCAGGTCTATGCGCTTTTGCAGCTAAAGTCTGTGGCTTGCTATCCAAATGTTTGTAAGCATCTTGTTCTTCTAAAATCTGCTGTAAAATGAAAGCTGAAGCTCCTCCAGGAACATCTTCGTCGATTACTAAAAGACGGTTGGTTTTGGCAATACTTTTTACAATGTCTTTGCTAACATCAAACGGAAGTAAAGATTGAATATCGATCACTTCGCAGTCAATTCCTTTTTCTGCCAATTCATTAGCCGCTTGCATAACCAATCTTAAAGTTGATCCGTAAGAAACTAAAGTAATATCAGAACCTTCTCTTAAAGTCTCTACAACTCCAATTGGCGTTTTGAATTCACCAAAGTTCAAAGGAGTTTTTTCTTTTAAACGATATCCGTTCAAACATTCGATAACCAAAGCAGGTTCGTCACATTCTAACAAAGTGTTGTAGAAACCAGCTGCTTGCGTCATGTCTCTTGGAACCAAAACGTGAATTCCGCGAATCGCATTGATAATCATTCCCATTGGAGAACCAGAATGCCAAATTCCTTCCAAACGGTGTCCACGAGTTCTAATAATTAATGGCGCTTTTTGTTTTCCAACAGTTCTATATTGCAATGTAGCTAAATCGTCACTCATGATCTGAATAGCGTACAATAAATAATCTAAATACTGAATTTCAGCAATTGGACGTAATCCTCTCAATGCCATTCCGATTCCCTGACCAATAATAGTCGCTTCACGAATTCCGACATCGGCAACACGAAGTTCTCCGTATTTTTCCTGCATGCCTTCAAGACCTTGATTTACGTCTCCGATGTTTCCAACATCTTCACCGAAAATTAAAGTTTCAGGATATTTCGCAAACAAAGCATCAAAATTATCACGAAGAATCATTCTTCCATCCAAATCTGGTTTTGCATTTTCTGCATATTTAGGAAGAACTTTTTGTACAGAAAATACATTTTGAGCCGATTCCGAATGCTGATTACTGCTGAATTTTTCTTGAGTTTCATTCAAGAATTTTGTAATCCAATTTGATAAAAGAACTTTGCTATTTGGCACTTCAATAAAACGAAGGATCTTTCTAGCATAAACTAATAATTCCTTTTTTAAAGGCGCTTTAATTGCAGCCAATTCAGAAATTAATTTTTTGATTCTTTCTTTATGATTGATGCTTGCTTCAGCAATTTGCTCCAATAAAGCTAAGAGATTCTTTTGTTCGTCAATAATAGGATTGATGAAGTTATTCCAAGCTTCTTTTTTTGCTTCTAAAACTTCTTTCTTTAATTCGAAATCAAGTTCTGCCAATTCCTCTGGAGAAGCGATATTAATGGCAATCATCCAAAGACGCATTTGACGAATACAGTCAAAATCTCTTTCCCAAGCCAGTCTTTCTGCACTTTTGTAACGTTCGTGAGAACCAGAAGTAGAGTGGCCTTGCGGTTGAGTCAATTCGTTTACGTGAATTAAAACCGGTATATGTTCTTCGCGTGCAATTGCTCCAGCTCTTTCGTAAGTAGAAACTAATTCGGCATAATCCCAACCTTTTACTCTAAAGATTTCATAGCCTTTAGAATCTTCATCGCGTTGGTATCCTTTTAAAATTTCAGAGATATTTTCTTTAGTCGTTTGGTGTTTAGCGTGAACCGAGATTCCGTATTCATCATCCCAAACGCTCATTACCATCGGAACTTGTAGAACTCCTGCAGCGTTTATGGTTTCAAAAAATAAACCTTCAGAAGTACTGGCGTTACCAATGGTTCCCCAAGCTACTTCATTCCCATTAACAGAAAATTTGTCTTTAATTGTAATACCGTCAACGTTTCTGTAAATTTTTGATGCTTGAGCCAAACCAAGCAATCTTGGCATCTGACCAGCTGTTGGAGATATATCTGAACTTGAATTTTTTTGTTTTGTTAAGTCTTTCCAAGAACCATCTTCGTTTAAACTATGCGTTACAAAGTGTCCTCCCATTTGTCTTCCTGCAGACATCGGATCAAAAGCTAAATCGGTGTGACCGTATAAACCGGCAAAAAACTGTTTAGCGTCCAATTCGCCGATAGCCATCATAAAAGTTTGGTCGCGATAGTATCCAGAACGGAAATCTCCGTTTTTAAAAGCTTTTGCCATTGCCAGCTGCGGAACTTCTTTTCCATCTCCGAAAATACCAAATTTAGCTTTTCCTGTTAATACTTCTTTTCGACCTAAAAGACTACATTCACGGCTTGTAACCGCAATTCTATAGTCATTCAATACCTCAGTTTTGAAATCTTCAAATGTCAGTGTAGTATTGGTTTTTTCTTTTATCATAATCTTGTAGGGTCATGTTGTTTATGTCGCGAAATTACTTAAAAACAATCAATAATCATAATTCTTTGAACTAAATATAATTTAATTATTTGTATTCAAATCTAAAAACTACGTATTTTATTTATGTTATTTTTATATGTAATTTAATTTTATTGATAATTTCGCAAGTTTTTGTTTAATTTTTATTTGATTAAAACCATTTTCGGGTAAAAAGAGTAACTAACGTTTTTGGCGAAAATGTGATGATAAATCGTATTTTTTCATTGTATTTAGGTTGTGATATTTCCCATCCGTTGTTAGAATAAACAGGAAAATAGAGTTCAAAATAGTCAGGAACAAGGTTTAAACGCACTCCAGAATCGTAAGCAAAGAACTCATTTTGATGCTTATTTTTCAAAAAACCAATGTCTCCATAAAGTTCTACCCAGTTCCATATCGCATAACTTGCGTTTAGAGTTGTCATCCATTGGTTAGCGTATGAAGGCTCTAATTGTGACTTGAAACCTCCTTCGGCAATTACATATTGCTGACTAAAAAATCCCGTACTTTCTGATCTTCCAAACAAATTGTAATCAAATAAATAATCTGTCGGACGGTCTAAACCAAAACTAAAATAATCTGAGTTTGTTGTATTGTATAAGAAACTTCCAGCATATAGCCTTAAATTTAACTTTTTATTATTTTCGAATAATCTTCTGTATTCTACTTCTCCCGAAACTTTTCCGAATCCGCTAGAAAACTGCAAATCGGTCATAAAATTAAAATGATCAATTAATTCAGTTTTGGTATTGGAATAACGTGCGTTGAAAACAGAATAGTTGGGTTCTGAATTATCTGTAATATAACTGCTCGCTTCACGGTTTACCATAACCTGTCGGAACATAAACGCTTGCTTTCTATTGTCTCTAAAATCTTTTTCGCGAATGCGGAACACCACCATCGGATTTAATCTCAAATAAGTGGCATCTGGCGCATAGTGAAAATAGTTTTGACTGATAGAATAGCGAACATTATATAAGGTGCTGTTTCTGTAATACTGGTTCCATGAAAAAGCTGATGAACCCGAAATTGTACCTGCCTTGATTGAGTAGGCCGGATTAATATCAAAATTAAAAGGCTTGTCTAAAATAGTTTTATTATGAAAACGGATTCCAGGCGTGAAACCATCATAATAATTATAATTTAATGTCGGAATGTATAAAATCTGATTGTAATCTGGATCTTCTAAATCTTTAGCGAAATTAAATTTTATAGGACGATTCAGCGCAACATGTTTTAGAGATCTCCAGTTGTTTCTCTGATTGTACTCTGGAACTTCATTATTGTAATTAATGACAATTTTGTCTGCGTTTTTTCGGCTGAACTCATAAATAGAATCTTTTTTGGTAGGTTCAATCCATTCTTTAAAAACAACTTCTTTCTTTTTAATTCCGTAAATCGGAATAGGAGCGTAGATTCCAGTTTTATTTTTAACCGAAAATGTAACGCTGTCTGCAGTTCTCGACACATTCGAAAATTTATAATCGATAATATCTCTGGAATCGATTATGGTTTTAAAGAACCAGTCGATATTTTTTGGACTTTTTTGAGTTAAGATTTTTTCAAAATCATAACGGTTCGATTGTCCAAATTGGTTAAGATTGTAAAACTCTTTTACGCTTTTAGGCACAATATCATGATTAAGATAATCGTCTAAATAACTCAAACTTAAACCAGCGCGGTATTTGCTGGCAATCTGTTCGTTAAATTTTATAAGCGTGTTTTTCGGGTCTCCAAGCGGCTGATCCAGATTTTTACGAGCCATCAGCATATAATAATAGCTGTATTGTTCGTTAAAAGTAAGATTGGTAATGTTGTAGCTTTTAAAGAGTTTCATGTCCGAAAGTCTTCCCAGCATTTTTTCATCCTGATGATGTTCTTCCATATACTTCATCATGGTATAAATCTGGATTCCGTCATATACCCAATTGTCTTTTCTCGGATCTAAACGCAGACTGTTTTTGAGATAATTATTTAAAAAAGTTTTTAAAAATTGAATCTCAAACATAAAATCATCTTCAAATGGACTAATAAACGAAGGCAGCTGATTTAAACCATAAAACGGATTTCGGTCATAATCTGCCTGAGAAACAGTAATTCTCTCATGTGGGTACTTGCCAATAAATTTTTCAGCATAAGAAACCACTCGATTGATAATAATAGCTTTTTGAAATTCGTCTATTTTCTTATTTCTTAAATTCGTAAGAACTTGCAAAGAGCCATTATCATAAATCCTAAAACTATTTTGCTTTTCGATATAAAGACTTAAATCGGTTCTGTTTTTGCCCGAAAAAGAATAAATATTATAGCTCTGATTGGTTGAATCTTTGGAAACTGGATTTAAATCGGTAGTTATAGAATACTGATTCGGAATTTTAATTTCCACCTCATAATCACTCACTGCATTTGCAATATCATCCAGATTGAAATTATTGTACTTGACAAAAAGTCCATTTTCAAAACGAGCGGGGCTTAAGAACCAGTTTTTTAATAACATGCCACCATTTTGATCGAATCCAAAATGGGTGAATTTATCATTTGGTATTTTTACAATATAATTAAGGTGTAGATCGATTTTTTCGTTCGGTAGAAGTTTACGATTCAATCGTATAGTGATATAATCAGGATCTTCGGCGCTTCTTTCCCATTCCAGAGCCGAAAAATTGGTTTCGGTTAGATTTATAATGGTAGTTTTTCCTCTGTCGACAGCTTTGGCTAAATGAAAACCTCTGTAAAACTCATCAGAAAAACGTCTTGCCAAAGGCGTGTTTTTGTCTGCAAAAGCATTATTCCAATCATTCAAAACAATCGAAACCAGAGTGTCATTTGTAGTATTATGATACGTAATATCCTGTTTTATATTCAGTGTCTTAAGCTCAAGATTTACCGCCACTTCCATCTTAGATTGATGTTGTGCAGTTAGTTTTATCGAAAATGATAAAACTATAATGAGGCAAATAATTTTATAAAGTGCTTTCAAATAATGGCTTAAAAATTATCAGACATACTTATGTACGGACATAATGAAGTTACGGATTTTTGTAAAAATAGTATAAAAAAAGCTGTTTAAAAAAACAGCTCTCAATTTTTACGTATTTGCAATATAATTTAACCATATAAGTGATAAAAGTGTTTTTAACGCAAAGCTTAAAAACATACTTTTAAATGAACTTATATCACTTATATGGTTTTGAAAATTAGAAATTCGGACTTAAATCGTACTTTTTGTAGAATTTATCCAATGCTTCTACAACTTCGTCTTCTGTGTCTACGATTTTAAATAAATTTAAATCTTCAGGGCTTACGGTATGCATTTTTTCAACCAATACCGTTTTAACCCAGTCAATCAGGCCAGACCAGAATTCAACTCCAACTAAAATAATTGGGAACTTTCCAATTTTTTTAGTCTGAATCAAAGTGATGGCTTCAAACATTTCGTCTAAAGTTCCAAAACCTCCTGGCATTACCACAAACCCTTGAGAATATTTTACGAACATTACTTTTCTCACAAAGAAATAGTCGAAATTGAGGTTTTTATCGTGGTCAATATACGGGTTAAAATGCTGTTCAAACGGAAGTTCGATATTTAAACCAACCGAAGTTCCTCCACCTAAATGCGCACCTTTATTTCCAGCTTCCATAATTCCGGGACCACCTCCTGTAATCACACCGTAACCTGCTTTACTGATTTTATAAGCGATTTTTTCTGCCAATTGATAGTACTTGTCTTCTGGCTTTGTTCTTGCCGATCCAAAAATAGAAACGCAAGGACCAATACGTCCCATTGCTTCGTAACCATTTACAAACTCAGACATAATTTTAAAAATTGCCCAGCTGTCATTGGTTTTAATTTCATTCCACGTTTTTTGCTTTAAACGATCCTGAATTACTTTATCTTCATCATTATCAAAATCTTCTAATCTCATTTTAGGTATTTTAATTTATTATTTTATTTATGTCTTTTTTGTCATCCTGAGCGTAGTCGAAGGAAGGAGCTAGTTCCTGCTGTCCGCTATATCTTTTGTGCTGAACCCTAGCACAAAAGGATGCCGCTCCCATCAGGGCTAGGGCAGTTGGTTTCAAATAAACAATTGGTTTAATTTAAAGATCTTTCTTTAAAACTTTGAATTTTTTAGAAAAAGCGGATACTAAATTAACGCTTTTTTCTAGAATTGTTATAAAAAACAGGAATTATAATCCAAAAGTAATGTTGGGATAATAATCAAATTTAGTTTTTTGATTCATTATCAGGTGTTTGGTGCATGTAAAATCAGTAAGTTTTTTAGATCTAAATCTTTATGAAAGTTTAAGGACAAATATGTATAGAGTTTTGATAAAAGGTAAATTATAAAGTTGGTGTGCGCATTTTTGTCATTTCGACGAAGGAGAAATCTCCGCGAGAAGCTCGACAAAGATTGGGTTTTCGTTGCGGAGTTACTTGTGAAGATTTCTCCTTCGTCGAAATGACAAAGAATTGTGGTTGTTTTGTTTAAAAAAAAAACAAAATTCCACATACACTAGGTTTTTAAATATTTACAAAGATCACTCTTACTCTTACTCTAACTCTTTTTTCAAAAACTTAGCCGTATAACTCTTTTTATTCTGAGCCACTTCTTCTGGAGTTCCTTTGGCAACCAATTGTCCACCACCTTTTCCGCCTTCTGGACCAATATCAATAATGTAATCGGCAAGTTTGATAACATCCATATTATGTTCGATGACAAGAATGGTATTGCCTTTATCAACCAATTTATTGATTACTTCCATCAAAACGCGAATGTCTTCAAAATGCAATCCAGTTGTAGGTTCGTCAAGAATATAAAATGTATTTCCAGTATCTTTTTTAGACAATTCTCCTGCTAGTTTTATACGTTGCGCTTCACCGCCAGAAAGCGTTGTGCTTTGTTGTCCAAGTGTAATGTAACCTAAACCAACATCTTGAATTGTTTTGATTTTTCTGTGAATTTTTGGAATGTTTTCAAAGAAAGGAACCGCTTCATCAACCGTCATATCCAAAACATCAGAAATAGATTTTCCTTTGTATCTGATTTCTAAAGTTTCTCTGTTGAAACGTTTTCCTTGACAAGTCTCGCATTCTACGTAAACATCTGGCAAAAAGTTCATTTCGATTGTTCTAACACCAGAACCTTCGCAGGTTTCGCAACGTCCTCCTTTTACGTTAAAACTAAAGCGTCCCGCTTTGTAACCACGAATCATACTTTCAGAAGTCATGGTAAACAGATTTCTAATTTCAGTAAAAACTTCCGTATACGTTGCCGGATTAGAACGTGGTGTTCTACCAATCGGACTTTGGTCAATGTCAATTACTTTGTCGATATGTTCTAAACCTTCAATCTTTTTATACGGTTGCGGTTTTTTTACGCCATTAAAATAATGTGCATTTAGAATCGGATAAAGCGTCTCATTAATCAAAGTCGATTTTCCGCTTCCAGAAACACCCGTTACGCAGATTAACTGTCCTAACGGAATTTCAATAGAAACGTTTTTAAGATTGTTTCCAGTTGCTCCAGTAAGTTTTAAAAATTTACCATTTCCTTTTCTTCTTTTCTTCGGAATGTCGAATTTCATTTTGCCGTTCAAATATTGAGCAGTAATTGTATTTGATGCTAATGTTTCTTTCGGAGTTCCTGTGCTGATGATTTGTCCACCATATTTTCCCGCTTTTGGACCAATATCAATTACATAATCGGCGGTTTCAATCATGTCTTTATCGTGTTCTACCACAATAACCGAATTTCCGATATCACGTAATTGCTCTAGCGACTGAATTAATTTTTCATTATCTCTTTGGTGGAGGCCAATACTTGGTTCATCCAAAATATAAAGAACACCCACCAATTGCGAACCAATTTGTGTCGCCAAACGAATACGTTGTGCTTCACCACCAGAAAGCGATTTTGAACTTCGGCTTAAAGCCAAATAATTCAAACCAACATTCATAAGGAAGTTCAAGCGGTCTTTTATTTCTTTTACAACTTCAGAAGCAATTAAAAGCTGTTTGTCTGTCAGATGGTTTTCTAAATCTAAAAACCATGCAGTCAAATCTGAAATATCCATATCACACAATTCGGTGATATTTTTTTCATTTACTCTAAAAAACAAAGCTTCTTTTTTAAGACGTGAACCTTCACAAACAGGACAGTTAATTTCGTCCATAAAATCTTTTGCCCAACGTTTTATAGTTGTTGTGGCACTTTCGTCATATTGATTTTTAATGAAATTAGAAATTCCTTCAAAATCAATTTTATATTCTCTTGTAACGCCAAGATCTTTTGAGTTGATAGAGAATTTATCTTTCCCGCCATACAAAATCATTTGCATGGCTTCTTCTGGAATTTTCTCAATGGGATCAGTTATTTTAAATCCGAATTTTTCCCCGATGGTTTCCAATTGCTTGAAAATCCATGAAGATTTATATTCGCCCAGAGGCGCAAGACCACCTGCTTTTATTGATAATTTCGGATTCGGAATAATCTTTTTGACGTTGATTTCGTGCACAGTTCCCAATCCGTTGCAATGAGGACAAGCTCCTTTTGGAGAGTTGAACGAAAATAAATTCGGCTCTGGATTCTGATACGAAATTCCTGTTGTAGGACACATTAAGTTTCTACTGAAATAACGTACTTCATTAGAATCCTGATCCAAAATCATCAAAACATCTTCACCGTGATGCATGGCTGTATTGATGCTTTCTGATAATCTTTTTTGCGTATCAGGATTATCTTCAATGACCATTCTGTCTACAACAATCTCGATATCGTGAGTTTTGTAACGATCCAATTTCATTCCTGCAACCAAATCTTGAACTTCGCCGTTTACACGAACCTTCAAGAATCCTTGTTTGGTAATCTGCTGGAATAATTCGGCATAATGCCCTTTTCTGGCCTTAATAACTGGCGCGAGAATATTAATGCGTTTTCCTTTATAATCCTGAATAATCAAATCTTTAATCTGTTCATCAGAGTACGAAACCATTTTTTCGCCTGTGTTGTAACTGTAGGCATCTGCACCACGTGCATATAGAAGTCTCAGAAAATCGTAAATTTCGGTAATCGTTCCAACTGTAGAACGTGGACTTTTACTGGTAGTTTTTTGTTCAATTGCGATTACAGGAGAAAGTCCGTCAATTTTGTCTACATCAGGACGCTCTAAACTGCCAAGGAATTGTCTTGCGTAAGCTGAAAAAGTTTCAACATAACGACGCTGACCTTCAGCGTAAATCGTGTCAAATGCTAACGAAGATTTTCCCGAACCTGATAAACCAGTAATGACAACCAGTTTTTCACGCGGAATAGATATATCGATATTTTTTAGATTATGAACTCTTGCACCAAGAACTTCAATAGTATTGTCTTTATCTAACATAATTTTGAGCAAAACGCAAAGTTACCACTTTGATTTGTTCTTTTAGTGCTCGATAGCAAAAGTTTATGTTACAAATAATAACAAAAAACGCTGATATAAAATCAGCGTTTTCTTTTTCGGGTTGCCATATAGTTTTCGATGGCTTCTTTGGTGGTATACCAGTTTCTGCCTTCTTTGTAAGCATCTATTTTTCCTGTTCTGGCCAATAAACTTACATATTCTTGGCCGTATGGGGTGTCAGGCTCACTAACAATGTTTTGAATAGATTGATAATCATAATTGCTTCCAGGCATTGCGCCTAGATAAATATTGAGCGTTCTTTCGAGTGCTTGGCACATTAAAAGTGTCAATTTTTGATAATTGCCATTATTAGCTTGATTAAGCGCTTCGTAATATTTCTTGCGATCATTTTTTAAAATAATGGCAGGAGGAAAACCGCAACGCATCAATAATAAATTCATGCTCAAACGAACGGTGCGACCATTTCCATCAAAAAAAGGATGAATCCAGACTAGTTTATGATGGTAAATTGTTGCCAATTCTATATCGTTTAAACCTAAAGGATTTGTATTGATAAACTCAATTAATTCGTCTAAATAATCTGAAACTTTATTGGCATTTGGTGGCATAAAATTAGCTCCTGAAATTCGGACACCTCCATTACGAATTCTTCCTGCAAAATCTTCTTCGATAGAGCGCATTACTAAACCGTGGATAGATAAAATGTCAATACTTCGTAGCTTATAATTCTCATCGACAATTGAGTAGAGATAATCAATAGCTTTGTCGTGATTATGAGTTTCAAAATGTTCGCGAAGCGATTTCCCTTTAATGGTTATTCCTTCTTGAATAACCATTTGGGTTTCTCTCAGGCTAAGTGTATTTCCTTCAATACTATTAGAGTTATAAGTCCATTCGAGAGAAAGACTTTCTCGTATTTTATTCAAAGCAATATTAGGCAATGGTCTGCTGTTTTGCAGTTCTTGCCTTTTTTGATACAATCGATCAAAGGTTGATTGAAATTCTTCTCTGTATGTTAGGTCAATATTAAACATAATCCTACAAAGGTACTTTTTAATATCGGATAAATAAAATTTTTAGCGTATCCGATATTAAGCTTATTCAATTGTCATTGAACGGAGTTTTGTTCTATAAGCTTCTAGTGCTATTGATTTGGAAATAAATCCGTGGTATTTCCCGTCTCTTAAAACAGGAAGGAATGCAGATTTTGTGGTTTCAAATTTACGCATTACAATTTCCATGCTGTCGAGTGTAGAGATTGTTGCAGCAGGCGCTTTCATTACGTCTCTGATAAAGGTGTATTTTACACGGTAAGAATTAAAAATAATTTCTCGTATATCATTAAAATGAACAACTCCAACTAGATCTTTCTCTTGATTTACCACTGCAAAAACAACCTGGTTCGAATGCGAAATAAGATCAACCAATTTAGTTAGATTTTCATCTGGATGCACTGTCAGATAATCGCATTGAATAATCGAGTCGATATCTAAAGTCGATAAAATGTTTGAATCTTTGTTGCTTGTAAAGGCATGTCCTTTCTTTGCTAAACCTTTTACGTCAAGTGAATATTTTTCGTAACGTTTAGAAATGGCAAAACTGATAGAAGAAACAATCATCAGCGGAATCATTAATCCATAACCTCCTGTGATTTCTGCAATTAGGAAGATGGCAGTTAGAGGTGCATGAAATAAACCGCTCAGAATTCCAGCCATTCCAACCATTGTAAAATTACTGATAGGAAGTTTAGATAAACCTACCATGCTTACAAGTTTAGAAAAGAAGTAGCCTAGATAAGAGCCTAAGAATAGAGAAGGAGCAAAGTTTCCTCCGTTTCCACCGCTTCCAATAGTTAATCCAGAAGCAAATACTTTAACCATCATGGTAGCGCCAATAAATAAAAGCAAAACCCACTGATTATTTCTAAAATCGGCAAATAAAGTATTGTCCAACAATTTTCCAGGATCGGTTTCAGATAAAGTTTTAATGCTTTCGTATCCCTCACCAAATAGGGTTGGGAAAATAAAAATTAATAACGCCAATAACGATGAGCCAATTAAAGCTTTTTTATAAGGGTTAATTTGCTGTTTGGCAAAATAATGCTCCACTCTTTGAAAGTTTCTCGAGTAATAGATGGCAACTAGTCCGGTTAAAACTCCCAAAATAACGTAAAACGGAATATTGTGGTAATCAAAAGTTTCTTGTTTTTTAAAGCTCAAAAGAATGCTTTCGTCCAAAACGATGGCAGAAACCAAAGCGCCCGTTGCTGCAGAAATCATAATAGGCGTAAAAGCAGAAATGCTGACGTCTACCAATAAAACCTCAATAGCAAAAAGAACACCAGCAATTGGAGCGTTAAAAGCAGCCGCAATTCCAGCAGCTACACCACATCCAATCAGCAAAGTTCTATCCTTATACTGCATCTTATAATTCTGGGCATAATTTGAACCAAAAGCAGCTCCTGTAATTACGATCGGACTTTCTAAACCTGCAGAACCTCCCAAACCAACTGTCAACGAACTTGTCACAATTTGAGCATACATCTGCTTTCTAGGAATAATACTGGCTTTTTTCGCAACTGCATAAAGTATTTGAGAAGTTCCTTTTTGAATACTTCCGTTAAGAACTTTATTTACTACAAAAACAGTTAATGTAATACCTATAATAGGCAGAATACTGTTAATGAAACTCAATTTCAGGATTCCATTAATGTATGTTGCAAATGAGAATACACTATGCGCGAAAGTTTTAAGTACGATAACGGCAAGGGAACAAGATATTCCGATAAGAACGCTCGACAAAAAAAGAAACTGCTTTGGAGTCATTAAGGATTGTGCCAAAGCAATAATGCTTTCGAGTCTTCTGAAATATTTTTTTAGCATTCTGTTTTAAAATTATCGTTCTTACAAAATTAGTTCATAATGTTAGATTAAAAAAATAAAAACGGAGAACTATTAAAAACCAACGGCTTTATCATCGCCTCTAAAATCAGCTCCGCCTTCTAGATTTTTGTTTGGTAGAACCAAAATAGCATCAACTTTTCCGATGATAGGAGTTGGTTTTTCGTTGATGATATAGTTTTTTGCTTTAAGCTGATCAATTGTTTTTTTTTCAAAAGTATTGGGCTCGAAAGTAATTAAATCTGGCAGCCATTGGTGATGAAAACGTGGAGCATTAACAGCTTCTTGCATGCTTAGATTATATTCGTAAACATTTAGAATTGTCTGTAAAACAGAAGTAATGATTGTTGAACCTCCTGGAGTACCTACCACCATAAACAGTTTTCCGTCTTTTTCTACAATGGTTGGCGTCATAGAACTTAACATTCGTTTTTGCGGAGCAATGCTGTTGGCTTCATTTCCAACTAATCCAAACATGTTTGGAGAACCTGGTTTTGCACTAAAATCGTCCATTTCATTATTTAAAAAGAAACCTAATTCGTCGCAATAATATTTTGATCCATAACCGTCATTTAGTGTTGTAGTAGCCGCAATTGCATTCCCGAATTGATCTACAATGGAATAATGTGTAGTTTCTGTGCTTTCGGCATAATCCACTTTTCCTTCTTTTATTTCGCTTGATAAAGTCGCTTTTTCTGGATTAAAATTAGCCATTCTTTCACGAAGGTAATTTTCATCTAATAATTCTTTCATCGGAATTTTGACAAAATCTGGATCACCCAAAAAGTAGCTTCTGTCTGCATAAGCTCTTCTTTCAGCCTCAACAATAACCTGAATGGCATCTGGCGAATTATGCCCCATTTTGGCTAAATCATACGGCTCAAGCATTTTTAAGATTTGAGCAAGACAGATTCCGCCACTGCTTGGAGGAGCCATTGAGGTAATTTTTAAACCTTTATAAGTAAACTGCAATGGTTTTCTCCATTTGGCTTCGTATTTCGCTAAATCCTGCATCGTGATAATGCCTCCTTTTTCCTTTAGATAATTGACTAGGATTTTTGCAGTTTCTCCTTTATAAAATTCGTTTCTTCCTTTTTTCTGGATTCTTCTTAAAGTTTTGGCTAATGCTGGATATTTGATGGTATCGTTTTCTTTAAAATTGCCAGATAAAAGCGAATTTTCTCCATTTATTTTTACAATGCTTTCGTGATAATCTTTTAAGCTTTTTTCTTGTTTTTTAGTCACTACAACACCTCTTTCTGCTAAAGCGATTACAGGTTCAAGGATTTTAGAAATCGGCATTGTGCCATATTTTTTATGAACCGCAAAAACGCCTGCAATTGTGCCTGGAACACCAATGGCAAGTGCTGTCTGGGTGCTTTTTCCTTTTATTACATTTCCCTCGCTATCCAAAAACATATCTTTTGTAGCAGCCAACGGAGCTTTTTCTCTATAATCCAAAGAACCAACCTCGCCATTGGCTTTTCTATACACCATAAATCCGCCGCCGCCGATATTTCCTGCAAACGGAAAAGCAACTGCAAGTGCCAACTCGGTTCCTACCATGGCGTCAAAAGCATTTCCGCCTTTTTTCATAATATCAGAACCTATTTTTGAGGCTTCTTCGCGGGCAGAAACCACCATAGCTTTTGTAACAACCAATCCAGTCGGATTTGGTGTTGCCTGTTGCGCATTGCTATTGCTTATATATAAAAGTGCTATTAAAAATGTAATTTTTTTCATGTTCAATAAAATTAAATTGGACTTAAAGAGAAAGTAATTTTCCTTTTGCTTGTTCTCTAATTTCTTCAAAGAAGAGTGTGAATTCTTCTTCAAATTCATCATAAAATTCAGTAAGCTCTTCGACAGCGAACTGCATTTGAGAAACATTTTTGGATCTTCTGTCCATTTGGGTTAATATATGTTGAATTCCTTCGGTTGTGCGATAACTTACAAGCCAGTTTCTTTCAATCATATATGGCATTAAGCCTTGAGTTTTTTCAGTTAAAATTTCATAATTATCGTGAAGCGAATGATAAAATCGATTTACAAAAAGTTCTAATTTTTCATCTGAATATTTTTCCCAGTTTTTGGCTAGAAAATGATCGTAAACAATATCTACAATAACCCCGGCATAATGGTGATATCTCTCATGGAGGCGTTTGGTGCTTTTCCTAAAAATATCATGAGAATCAGTATAAGTATCAATGAATCGATGGAGTAAAATTCCTTTTTGAACATCTTCAGGAAAATGCTCAAACTGTTTTCCGCGAATTCCGTCTGCCATAAAATTCCCGATTTTAATTAAATCATTGTCTCCAGAAAGATATATATGGGCTAAGAAATTCATTTTTTTATAAGTTTCTAAGAATCGAAGTTTTTTAAGATTCTGAGTTATTTTAGTAAATGTATAAAAACTTTTTTAAATCATTTTGTTATAAAAATAACGAGATGCAAGTAGTTTCCTATAGGTTAAATTTAAAATCTTAGAATCTTAGCAACTTAGTATCTCAGCAACTTTTTATATAAAGTTGCTGAGATACTAAGATACTAAGTTACTAAGTTTTTTGCATGAGTGCTATTTGTTGGGTTTGTACGATTTAGTTTATTGTTCTTTCATATAGGTACGATTAGTGATATATGCTGAAATCTAGTTATTTCAGTATTTTTTTGGTTTTTCCGCAATGATTGGAGAAACTTAGAATCTTAGCAACTTAGTATCTCAGCAACTTTTTTATATTTGTAAAAAAATAACCCTAACTCACAAAAATGACTCTAATAAAATCTATTTCTGGAATCCGTGGGACGATCGGAGGAAAAGTGGGAGATAATCTAACTCCTGTTGATGCAGTAAAATTTGCATCCGCTTACGGAACTTTCTTGAAAAATAATATTGCGAAAGATAAATTGACAGTTGTAATTGGCCGTGATGCGAGAATCTCTGGACCAATAATTCATAATTTAGTAGTGAATACTTTAATTGGTTTAGGAATCGATGTTATTGATCTTGGACTTTCTACAACGCCAACTGTTGAAGTGGCTGTTCCTTTGGAAAAAGCTGACGGTGGAATTATTTTAACAGCTTCTCACAATCCAAAACAATGGAATGCTTTAAAATTATTAAATGCTAAAGGTGAATTTTTAAGCGGAGCTGATGGAGCAAAAATTCTTGAAATTGCAGAAGCAGAAGCTTTTGATTTTTCTGATGTGGATAGTTTAGGTGAAGTTATTTCTAATGACGCTTACATGGATATTCATATTGATGAAGTTTTAAACTTGCCATTGGTAGATATCGAAGTAGTAAAAGAAGCTAAATTTAAAGTGGTTGTTGATGGTGTAAATTCTTCAGGAGGAATTATTATTCCGAAACTTCTAAAATTAATGGGAGTTGAAGTAGTAGAATTGTACTGTGAACCAAACGGACATTTCCCTCATAACCCAGAACCTTTAAAAGAGCATTTAACTGATATTTCGGAATTGGTAGTAAAAGAAAAAGCTGATTTTGGTATCGTAGTAGATCCAGATGTAGATCGTTTGGCTTTTATCAGCGAAGACGGTGAAATGTTTGGTGAAGAATATACTTTGGTTGCTGTTGCTGATTATGTTTTAAGTAAAACTCCAGGGAATACAGTTTCTAATATGTCATCTTCTCGTGCTTTAAGAGATGTTACTAAAGCTCATGGAGGAAGCTACGAAGCCAGTGCAGTAGGAGAGGTAAACGTGGTAGAATTGATGAAGAAAAATAATGCTGTAATTGGTGGTGAAGGAAACGGCGGAATTATCTACCCTGAATTGCACTACGGAAGAGACAGTTTGGTTGGAGTTGCTTTGTTCTTGACGCATTTGGCAAACAAAAAAATGGCAGTTTCTGCTTTGAGAGCTTCTTATCCAGAATACTACATGAGTAAAAATAAAATCGAATTGACGCCACAAATTGATGTTGATGCGATTTTAACCCAAATGACTGAGAAATATAAAAACGAAGATATTTCGACAATTGACGGTGTGAAAATTGATTTTGCAACAGAATGGGTTCATTTAAGAAAATCAAATACAGAACCAATTATTCGTATTTATACTGAGGCGCCTTCTCAAGCAGCTGCAGATCAATTGGCACTTCGAATTATTGATGAAATTAAAGTAATTGCTGGAATTTAAGATTTTCAGTTTTTAAAATAAAAAAAGCTCTTTAGATTTGTCTAAAGAGCTTTTTGTTTAGTCAAAACTAATTCATTCCGTTAGGAATGAATTAGTTCTTAATTATTTTAATCGATTTTTTAATGTTTCCATACGAAGCGTTTACAATATAAACTCCTTTTGGGAGCTTGTCTCCAATTTTAATATCTTCATTCGTAAAATAATCTGCAGAAGAAAAACAGACATCTCCTTTCATATCAATTATTTTGATCGTTAAAGGTTTAGTAGTATTTGATTTAATATGTAAAGTGGCTTGCGTTTTTACAGGATTTGGATAAATCGTAAAACTGTCTTTTTCAAGCTCATTATCATTAACGCCAAGATTGGCAACGGCAAAATCGATAAAATTAAAATTAAAATCATTTGATTTGAATTTGATTTTCAAATACACCTCGCCTTTTGGTAAAAAAACATCATTTACCGTTTTATTAGCAAAAGTCTGCCAGTCACCTGTTGGTGGAAAGGTTTCATCGGCTTTTACCACAACATCATTTACTAGAATGTCAAATTTGCCTGTCAATACGGGAGAAGCCACTCTAAAAGTCAAATTGTAGGTTCCAGCATTGGCAACATTCAGCATAAATTCGTTCCAGTCTCCTTCATTGATGAAACAAACATTTTGCCCCGTTCCAGAATCTGTTGTTGCCTGTAAACCAGTTCCTTTTCTTCTGTAATGTTTATTGGCAGTAACGCGACCTGGTATATTCATTTTTTTTGCTGTGTAAGGAACATTAATATATTCAGTTCCAATTGGTCTTAGGACACCACTTGTACCACTTAACAATTGTCCTTCTAACATATCGGTCCAAGTTGGATTTACTCTTCCGGTAAACCATGAATAGCGAAAAATATCTGGATCATTTTCATAGCTGGTTAAAATTTGTTTCATGAAAGCTGTTTTTTCATCAGCGGTCTGTATAACTCTATTGGCAAACTCCGTAATCCAAAGCGGGCGATTGAATTGTTTTAAAATTCCTGTTACTCCAATCACAGATCCAGCAGTGGCATCATAAGTATGAAAAGCGATATAATCTACTTTACAGTTGGGGCATAATTGGAAAAACTGATTGTGCCAAACAACAGGGTCAGAAATTCCTCCGTAATTATTGGGGCCATTATAAGCAGGTGAGGCACTTACAATTTCTAAATTTTTTGCGGCAGCAATTTTTTCGATATTTGCCCATGCAGTTACTGCCTCTTGTGGTGTTAATCTTGCACCGTCGGTAAAATTAGGTTCATTAAACGCCAAAAGATATTTGGCTCCAGGTTTTATTTTATTGATGAAAGTTTGTACGTCATTGTCGCTGATTTTTCCCCATGCCATTGGGACAAATTCAACTCCAAGAGATTCATAATTGGCTTTTAAATCGGCATCAGGTTCTGGCGACCAGTTGTACCACCAAGAAAGGCCTGGTTTTAAAGCTTGCATGTCGGCTTGGGAGTGGTATCCGTAAGCAATTCCTCGTTTTGGACTTTGAGCGAAGACAGAAAAAAAGAGAAAAGATACTAAAAATGAAAAAAATAGTTTTTGGATCATGGTTAATGATTTTTGGTTCTTTTTAGATATTGGAGAAGAACCAAATTTAAATGGTTTCCTTTTTTTATCCATTCAAAAAAATCATTACAAAAACACATCAAATTAGATAAAGAGAACGTATTTAGATATTTATTATTCAGTTTTAAAAGAAAAAGCCCGAAAAGCAAATGCTGTTTTTCGGACCTTCCATTTAAATTATTTTCTAAATATCATTCAATACGGTGTTTCCATCTTTTGTGTGTCCACAAATAAAATTCCGGAGCTTCTAGAATCTGTTTTTCCACTTCTTTTAAATACATTTCGGTGATTTTGAAATTTTCAAATTCTTTCGGATTATCTGCAAGCGAAATAAATGTAGCCTCATAATAACCTCTTTTGACTTTTTTAACCTGCACAAATATCACAGCCAAATCATATTTTTTAGCTAGTGTTTCTGCGCCAGTATGTACAGGAACTTCAACTCCCATAAATTTCATCGAATGAAAAATCCTTTCCATTTTTGGTGACTGGTCACTTGCTAAACCGTACATGCTCAAAATTCCTTCACGCTGGTTTTTTGCCATTGTCGGAATCGCTTTTCGGGTTTCTATCATTTCGGTGTTGTATTTAGAGCGAATTTTTCTAACTAATTTATCAAAATAAGGATTGGCTAGTCTTTTGTAAACCGCAACTCCTTGAAAACCAAGTTTAGGATTTATGGTTAAAAGCCACTCATAACTTGCATAATGTGAAGCTACCAAAATCACGCTTTTTCCCTTTTTAGCATAATCGCGAACAAGATCAATATTGGTTACATGAAATCTTCTTTCCATTTCTTCAGGAGACATGCTCATGGTTTTAATCATCTCCAGGAACATATCACACATATGCTTGTAGAATTTCTTTTCTACAACTTTTCTTTCTGCATCGCTCAAATGAGGCAAAGTAAGCGCCAGATTTTCGCGCACTACTTTTTTACGGTATCCAATAACTTTATATACTAAAAAATATACAAAATCTGAGAATAGGTAAAATACAGGAAAGGGAAGTATAGAGATGAGCCAAAGTAAAGGGTAGGCTAAAATATAAACAAGAAATTGCATGTAAATTTTTTTTACAAAGATAAATTAAAAATGATTAGCGATTGATATTTTGCTTTCTTGCTAACTTATCTTTAAGAATGATTATATTTACCATTCACAATAATTATTATTTATGAATATTATTTTAATAGCGATTATCGTTGCGAACGTTGTTATTAGTTACAAAGGTTTTAACGATCTTTATTTTTTTAGAAAATACGAGTTTCATGTAGGAAGCATTCGTTCTGGCGAGCAAATCAGAATGCTGTCTTCTGGCTTTCTGCATGTTGATATGATGCATTTGATTTTTAATATGCTGACTTTGTATTTTTTTGCTCCTGTAGTTCTAGGCTGGCTTGGTAATTTTTCTTTTATCTTGGTCTATTTTGGAAGTTTAATTTTCGGAAGCCTTCTTACTATGCTCTTTCATAAGAACGATTATAGTTATAGAGCCGTTGGAGCATCTGGCGCTGTTACTGGAGTTTTATATTCGGCAATATTATTGCAGCCTGACATGATGCTTGGAATATTTTATGTCATTCCGATGCCGGCTTATCTTTTCGGAATTTTGTATTTATTGTACTCAATTTATGGAATGAAGGCCAAAAATGACAATATTGGGCATACGGCACACTTTGGAGGTGCTATAGGCGGTTATTTAATTACCTTGATAAAAATGCCATCATTATTTACAGACCATACATTGATGGTAATTCTGCTTGCAATTCCGATTTTGATACTTTTTGGAATGGCAAAATTGGGAAAACTGTAAGCTTGGCACAACTTTTGGAATGCTCTTGTCAAACATTAAAATTTAACAAAAATGAAAAAACTAGTATTATTTTTAACAATCATGTTTATGACTATGTCTTACGGCCAAGAAATCAAACAAATACCTTTAATTAATGTTAATGGAGAAGGAAAAGTAAAAGTAGCACCTGATCAGGTTTGTATTTCAGCTTCGGTTGAAACAAAAGGGAATAATGCTAAAGATGTTAAAAAACAAAATGATGAAAAGATGGATGCTGTTTTAAAATTCATCAAAAAAATGAATATTCCAACGGCAGATTTCAAAACAAAACAAGTAGCTCTTAATCCGCAGTACGATTATGAGAAAAAGAAAACTTCTTATAACGCTACACAAACTGTAGAAATCGTGGTAAAAGATTTGACTAAGTATGATGAATTAATGGAAGGTTTGGTTCAGCAAGGAATCAATAGAATCGACAGAGTTTCTTTTGAATCATCTAAATTAGCGCAATATGAGTCTGAAGCTAGAAAATTAGCGATGAAAGATGCTAAAGTAAAAGCTGAAGAATACGTTTCTGTTTTAGGACAAAAAGTAGGTAAGGCATTTACAATCTCTGATAACTCTCAAGTTTACCGCCCACAGCCAATGTACGCTGCTATGAGAATGAAAGAAGCAGATGCAATGGGAGGAGCTTCAAACGAAACTTTAGCAATTGGAGAAATCGAAATTACAGCAAATGTTAGCGTCAGTTTTATGTTAGACTAAACGTTTCTAAAATTTCAAATAAAAAAATCCAAATTCCAATTTAAACTGGGATTTGGATTTTTTATTTTAGATTTTTTCCTAGAGGATTACACATAGTTTGTCCTCCTGAGCGGAGTCGAAGAATCTTGCGCAAAATCATTATTGTGTGCTCATCGATATGTGTCCTTCGACTCCGCTCAGGAGGACAAAAAATGAGAATTGGAATTTGGAATTTTCATATCGGAATTTAACCAAAAGTTTGGAATTTGGAATTTGAGTTTTGGAATTTAAACAGTCTTTAGCGGAAGCGTAAACCTAAATGTGCTTCCTTTTCCTTGTTCGCTTTCTACTGAAATTTCTCCTTTATGAATGTTTACAAATTCTTTGCAGAGCAGCAATCCGAGTCCGCTTCCGAGTTCGTTTTCTGTGCCTTTCTGAAGTACTTTTCCGTTGATTTTAAATAACTTTTCTTTGATGTAATCAGGAACTCCGATTCCGTTATCTGTAATAGAGATTTCTGCTTTCAGGTTAGTTTTTATCAGTTTTAGTTTAACTTCTCCATTCTTACCTGTAAATTTAATGGCATTGCTCAGCAAATTACGTAAAATGGTACTAATCATATTTTTATCTACTTCTGCCTCAACCAAAAAAGCCGATTCAAATTTGATGTCTATATTTTTACTTAAAGCGACATTTCTGCTTAGTTCAATATTTTCCTCAATTAAAGCATTTAGCAATATATTTTTAGGATGAAAAGTAATCATTCCGGTTTGGACTTTAGACCATTCCAAAAGATTTTCGAGCAGCTTATAAATGTTTTTATTTGAGTCATGCAGCAGTTCTGATATTTCTTTTATTTCTTCACGGCTGTACTGTTCTATATTTTCCAGCAAAATTTCGGAAAGAGAAACCGATGATCCTAAAGGCCCTCTTAAATCATGTGAAATAATAGAGAAAAATTGGTTTTTGTCATTCAAAAGCTTTTTGATTTTATGATCCTGTCTTTCTTTTACCAAAAGCAAAAAGCCAACAATTCCGATCAAAGTAAGAAGAAACAAACAGATGCTGTATAAACTATCAAAAGTATTGTTGGAAATAATAAGATTTTGAGGATATAAGTATCGGTGAATTGTTCGTATGACAATTAGAATTTCAAATCCTGTGTAGCACAAAACATAAAAAGTCTTGAAAAAGCTTTTTTCTTTTTCTGTGAAATAAATGATTGTAGGCAATAAATAAATAGCAAAAATACCAATCCCCCCAAGGATAACACGGGTATTCATTGAGGCATAAAAAAGCGTCGAAATATTAAAAAGCAATATCGCAACCGCTGTAATAGCTATCTGAATTTGAAATTGCCTTTTTGCATGTGCTTTAATGAGCGATAACATGGCAAGGGTTTCGAAGCAGCAGGCGCCAAAGATCATTGAATTGGCAATATTGATGGAAGCAAAGTCGGGAATAATATTTCGTAAAAGAGCCAATATCCAAGCAAGAGTCAGTATTAATTTACCTAAACCGAACCATTTTAATATTTTTCTATTATCGCTAGTAGCGTACGAAAAAGAAAAACTGAATATAAGGATGCAGGTAAAAAAATTACCCCAGAAATAAAGCAGAAAAATGGTTTTTGGATCTACTGGTAAAAATTCAAACATTAAAAGGATTTTGCTTTTTTGAAATCGATTTTACAAATATACAAATAAAGTAAACATTCAAACCTGAGTTGGCGCTTCATGAGCCGTGTTCCAGCATATTTAACAATTAGTTTTCTTTAGAATCAGTACTGCTTTTTTAAATTTACATACTGTTAAATTATTAAAAAAGGGCACAAATAAAAAGAAAGAATTAAATTACATGTTGATTGATTTCTTAGCTTTGTAAAAAGTACCACAAAACTCTTTGTTATGCCACTAATTGAACATTCAGAATATGATTCTCCTTCGATTATTCATCGCAACAGGCATATTTCTACCATATATGCTGCCTTGATTAAAAAGTTTGAAGTGCCTGAATATACAAGAGAAAAGCATGAATTGAATGACGGAGATTTTATCAACATCGATTATATTTTAAATGGCTCAAAAAAAGCAGTTATTTTATGTCACGGTTTAGAAGGTGATTCGCGAAGAACATATAATAACAGTTGCGCAGCCTATTTTTTGCAGAAAGGTTTTTCGGTTTTTGCTTGGAACAACCGCACTTGTGGAGGAGAAATGAATCGACTTCCAAGATTGTACCATCATGGAGCAGTTGACGATCTTGACGAAGTGGTTCGGTTTGCTTTGAAAAAAGGAATTGAAGATATTTATTTGATAGGATATTCGATGGGTGGCGTTCAATTGCTTAATTATTTGGGCTGGACAAAAATCGATCAGCGCATAAAAGCTGCAGTTTCTATTTCGGTGCCAACACATATTGCTACTAGCGCAGAAGTGCTTAAGCAAGGTTTTAATAGAGTGTATCTAAAGAATTTTACCATTGATATTAAAAAGAAACTGAAATATAAAGCGGCACAATTTCCTGATTTCATCAACCGTGATCAGATTGATAATATTTCTTCTTTTGACGAAGTAGATCAATATTTTACAGCGCCGCTTCATGGTTTTGCGAGCCGTGACGATTATTACGAACGTGTTTCTCCAGAGTTTTCTCTTAAAGATATTACAATTCCGGTTTTAATTATCAATTCGCTAGACGATCCATTTTTGGGCGAAAGATGTTACCCGAGAACGATTGCCAAAGACAGTGCATATGTGTATCTGGAAACACCTAAATATGGCGGACATTGTGCTTTTCCGCTACGTGATTCTGAATATTCATATGCTGAGAAAAGAGCTTTTGAGTTTTTTGAATCTTTCAGGTCTAACAATACTTTGGTTTAGAAATAAATTTTATTCATCGCCAGAATTCTCAATTTCAGAAGGCGCTTTTTTTCTAATGCTGGTATTCAGATAAAAAAACAATCGTATTGTGTGATTCATGTCGTACTGATATCCAGAGTATTTTTGCTGATAAACATTCATATAACCAAAATCGTAACTCCATTTCGGATTAATATTTTTTCTGATTCCGATAAAAAAGCGGTTTTGATCGAAAGTATTGTAAACGACTTCTTCTCCAAAATGCAACAGAATCTCATCTGAAAGAACCATTTGCGGCCACGATTTTTTATCAGAAATCCGGAAAGTATAACTCATCAGGTAACGAATTCTATTGGTAAAACGCCAATCACCGGTGGATTTGTCATTGACGATTTTTTCCTGCCAGCGCTGTTCATTTCTCAGACGCTGTAGAATGCTAACATTTCCAAATTTTGTATTCAACTGGGCCTGCTGGTAAATTCTATTTTCATCAGAAAAAGTATTCCAATCAGGATTTGATGGCGCTAACCACATGTGTGCATATCCTAGATTTAGTGAAATATTTGAATTTGGAATATAACTGATTCCGCCCCTTATAAAATAAAAACTGGGATAGGACACAAAATCATTCCGTCTGATATGAAAATCTCCAATCACTCCCCAGTGGTCGGCAAATTTGGTAACCGTATTTATAGAAACCCAAGTCTGAAGCTGCTGGTTAATTTCTTTTTCCTGCGCTTGCCCAAATGCATTTAAGGAAAGCAAGAAAATAAGGATTCTGATAAAATTGGTTTTCATAAAAAACACTTAGAAATTAGTAAAAAGTAAATTTCTGTAGAATCGGTTTACTGGCATTCGTTTGGTTAAGTAAAGATATTCTTTTTTAACGAGAAATTATATCGTTTATTTAAGTTTTAATTTGTTTTATATCAGTTGTTTATGTGTTTTATAAAAATTAAAATTTGTCTGTAAATTATTAAATATGAGTACTCCAGCACATGAAAAGAAAGATTCTACTAAAGTAGAAATGACTAAATTTTCTGAAATCATGATGACCAAAATTTTTTCCGGTTCTATTGCTAATCTTGATTGTCGAATTTATTGCCTGTAACGCATTTTATAAAAGTGGTTCGGCTTATTGTTCTAAAAGGAAGCGGTCTGCAAGAAGTGGGAAGTGAGCTTTTATACTTATTTATTTTTGCCATTGTCTTGAATTCATTGGCGATTTATAACTACAAAAAAACAAGTTAAATAAAATGGTACTCAAAAGCCATTAAAAACAAACCCCGTTTGAAAGTTTCAAACGGGGTTTTACTTTTATAAATTCCGATTCGGATCTGTTCCTGTTTCATCTCCTTCTAAATTCTCTCGAGTCAGTTCATCATCGTCAATGTCTTCCTCATCTTCCTCATCTTCGTCATCTTCAAATTCTTCATCGAATTCGTCGCCACTTGGACCATCATCATCAAGTTGCTGATTGTTGATTTCATCTTCGTCAAATTCGTTTCCGTAATCTGGCTCTGCAGTATCACTTATAGAATGATCTGCTGGCGGTGCATCAATATCGATATCATCATATTGATGTTCATCTTCATATCGGGTTTCGTCATCTTGAAAATATTGGTCTTCTGGACTGTAATTTTCTTTTTCATTTAAATTCATAGTGCTATTTTTAAGTTGTTATTAATTATTGTTTCATGTAAAAATAGCGTTAGCATGTACGTAAAATTTATATGACCTATCCTTTGCAATTATATAATTTACAGTTTGTTGCATTTTAAGTTTGTACTTTTCCCCATAATACTACTTGAGTTCTTTCTGCGTAGTGAATTTTATCAGGATATGTATTGATTATAAATTGCCCAGCCTCATACCAAATGTCTTGTATTTTGACGTTTAGATCCAAAAGTTCCCATTCTTTATGATGAATATCAAAACGGCAGATTTTGCCATTACACATTTCATATAACGAATGTCTTTCGGAGAGCCATAAATCTAAATCGGTTTTTTGAAGAGATGCTGTTTCCCCAATTTTAAAACCAAGAAGATGATTTTTCTTTACATTTTGAGAAGTAAGATGATTTCCTGAACGTTCAATTTCTGCTTTTTCATAAGGAAGTCCGATAAAAAGTCTAGAAAACAATACTTCGATTAATTTATTGGTTTCAATAGAAAATAAATAGATACCAGGAATTCCGTCTTTAATAACATATGTTCTAATATTAATTTCTTCAAAATTTGAAATGTAAGGCAAAGGAGGAAAGTATCGTAATCTCATATTTTTCACTTCAAAAGAAACAAGAGAAACCCATGCCATTGAAGAGTAAGTGTCTAGCTGTAAATCTTTAGGAATATATTTCTCCAAAAAATATACTGGGACTTCCCAATGAAAAAAAACAGTATGATGCCACTCCTGATAGTATTTCCATTTTCGTTCAGGCAAAGCATATTGTCTGTTTTCGGTAGAATTTAGTATTTGCTTTATTGAGGCCATTGAGATGATATTTTAAGTGATTTGTTTTATGGTAATCATGTAATAACGAGTGTTTTATAGTGTAAATAACTATGGTCTTTCTTTATAAAATTTGCAACGAGACATCACTAAAGTGTCTCATAAACAAATTGTTAATTTAAAATTGATTGTTATGAAAAATTTATTTTTAATTGGTTGTATGCTTTTGTGTTTTAGTTTTGCATCAGCTCAGGATACAATTCCGGGGAAGAAAAAATCTTCTCCAAAAACTGATACTGTTCATCATAAAAAGAATAAGCAGTATCCTTCAACACGAAAGACTGATACAGTCAACAAACAGCGTACTGATAAAAAGAAAGGAACTCCAAAGTCAACTAACCCGACTACTGTTCCGCCAACGAGAGACTCAATTAATGGCACAAGACCATAAAAGTTACTTCTCAATTTTATTGTAAATGATGAGGCCTGTTTTATTTAAAACGGGCCTTTGTTTTTTTCTAATTGATTCAAGATATCAAATTCAATTCTTTGTGATAAATATAAACTTACCATGCACACCGTTTTTTATATAATTTGTAATACTATGCTGCATGATTTTCATTTTCATTGGTTTTATCATATAAAATGTAGGTTTTCCATTTGCACATTCGAGACTGTATTTTGTAAGAGTAACTATTAATGATGTAATCACAACTTGTTTGTTTATAGTTAATTAGTAATAATTAATTTAAAAATTATTATTATGAAAGCAGCAGTTATTCATGGACCTGGCTCTATCAAGTATGATACAGTCGACGATCCGATTTTAAAAGAAAAAGACGATATAATTTTGAAAGTGACCTCTACCGCAATCTGCGGATCTGATCTTCATATCTATTCAGGAGGAATTCCGCAGCCACGGCCTATGGTTTTAGGTCACGAATTTATGGGTATTGTAGAAGAAACAGGATCTACAGTTACGAATCTCAAGAGAGGCGACCGTGTAGTGGTTCCGTTTCCTATTGCCTGTGGGAGTTGTTTTTTCTGCACTCATGATTCGCCTGTAAATTGCGAACACAGTAATACGGAAAATTATGGGCCTGAAGGCGGAATTATGACTGAGAAAGGCGGAGCACTGTTTGGCTATACTGATTTATATGGAGGTTATGATGGAGGTCAAGCACAATATGTTAGAGTTCCTTATGCTAATTATGGTCCGAGGATAGTGCCTGAAGATTTATCAGATGAGCAGGTGCTTTTCCTGACTGATATTTTTCCCACCGGTTATACGGGGGTTGATTGGGGAGAGGTAAAAGGCGGGGAAACCGTCGCTATTTTTGGAGCTGGTCCTGTTGGAATTATGGCTGCAAAAAGTGCATGGCTTCGTGGCGCAGGTTTAGTTATTATTGTAGATACACTGCAATACCGACTGGATAAGGCTAAAGCAACAACCGATTCGGTTACCTTACTTTGGGAAGATGGCCCAAAAGATGTTATCGAGCAGATTCGAGCAATGACCAACGGACGCGGTGCAGATGTCTGCATTGATGCTGTAGGTTTTGAACCCGACCGAAATATAGCCGATCGTATAAAAGCGACTATCAATTTTGAAAAAGGATCGATTAAAGTATTAGAAGCTTGTATGAGTGCCGTGAGAAGAAACGGAATAGTATCGGTATTGGGGGTGTATCCTGTTAATTATGATAATTTTCCTTTAGGGCAGTTTTTTGACAAGGGAATAGTTTTAAAGGGAGGACAGGCACCTGCGCACAAACACATAGACAAACTTTTAGATTATGTGGTTCAGGGAAAAGTAAAACTTGATGATATTATTACACACAGGCTTCCACTATCTGAAATTTCACATGCATATGATATCTTCAAAAAAAGAGAAGACGGCTGTGTCAAAGTGGTTTTAGATCCTTGGAAATAATTTTAAAGGTGAAGTTTAAATAAAAACTTCACCTTTAATTTTTAGTTTACCTAGCTTATTTACCGTTTCAACGTAATTCCATTTTTGAATAAGCTGAAAATATTTTATGTAAAAGTTGATAACTTATATGGTTAAAATCATCCGCCAGTCTCCATGTGAGGCGCATCAACTGGTTTTGACTGTGAGGACCCAATCTGGCGCAAATATATCGATAGCATAATAATAGCAAAAACAGAAAGAAATTCACTTTGCCAATTCTGAAAAGACTCAAACCAAAATCTTGAATTTCCTAAATAAGAAGACACAGTTTCTAATGGTTCTCCTTTTCTGAGAAGCTGTTCGTTTTCATCTTTCAGACTTCCGTAAAAATGAATAATAAATGATATTAAAAACAGAAGCATAAGCATAATAGTAAGAGAATGCTTGTAAATCTTCAAAATAAAACCTCCTTTTTTAACTGGCCAAGGCGCATCTTTTTTTGTTGGATCTGGTTCGCGGTCTACTTCTTCTGGTTCGTCTATTTTTTTGGATTCTGAAGAGCCTTTTTGTTTTAGAAAAATGGTAAAGACTACGAACAAAGCCATTTGTAAAAATTCACTTTCCCAATTTTCAAAAGTCGATTGAAAAAAATGCCCAGAACTGAGATACGCTATGAAAGTGATCGTATTTGCACCTTCATCAATCAGTTCTTTATTATGCTCTTTAAATCCTAATATAATCTGGCCTGCTAAAGATCCGATAAATAAGACTAAGAAGCAGATACACAATCCGTTATTTCTAAAAAATGTTTTCATTTTATTTGTTATTTATTCTCAAAGTTTAAAAAATCACGGAATAAAATTTTATAAGATTTATTTCACTTTTTATAGTTTTTGCATAATCAAACAATAAGTTATTATTGCAACAAACAAAAAACGCCTCCATAAATGAAGACGTTTTTCTACAAAAAAATAAATACAAGAAACAGTAGCGTTTTCTTATTCTTGGTTAGTTTCAAGATAGACTTTAAGATTAGAAATGTCATCTTTTACTAACTTTTCAAAATAAGGATTTAAAAGTTTGGCAGCGCTTTCGCCTGCAATTCCAAGTGGCGCATGATACGAAATTGTAACATCAAGTTCTGTTGCTTTTCCTTTTGGTTTAAAGACAACCTTTCCAGCATTTTTAATAGAAGATCCTTCAATAGAATTCCAGCTTAAAAGTTTGTCCTTTTCATCTCTTATGATTTCGGCATTCCAAGATATTTTCCCAATTCCGCCTGGACCTTTTGCTGTCCATTCAGAAATTGTAGAACTTGTAGGTCTTACAGCATCCAGATGATTCATGAACTTTGGTAAATTTTCTAAGTTTCTCCAAAAGGCATACACTTCGCTTACAGGTTTATTGATTACGCTATTTACTCTGATATTTATATTCGAGGCTTTGTCATGCATTAAATGGTCTGCGGCATCATAAATTGGGCAATAGCCAGAAATGCCGCGCAGTAGCATTGCACCTCCAGCTCCCGCTTGTGTAATACTTTTATTTTCTTTAGAAAGAGCATTGTACAAAAGATAAGCGCCACTTGTAACCATTAAAACTCTTTCTAGTTTTGATACATTATTTTTTAATAATGATTTTGAAGACTGATTTTGTTTGGATAATACTGTATTCATAGCTATTTGTTTTTAAAAGATACAATAAGTTAGACAAGCTTCGAGAATAATATTGTAGCTTGAATAACAAATTTCGACAGTCTTTTGAAGTATTTTTTACAAGATTAATAACTTGATTTACACATTTTACATCAGCGATGTCTTCAATTGCTCTGATTTTTATAAAGGCTTTTTGAAATTATATAAAATCATTGATATACAGTGGTTTAATTTAGTTTTATAAAAATTTTAAAAAAACTTGAATTATGAAGACATTTTTGAAAACAATCGTTATGCTGCTTGTAGTGACAGCTTTATTTTCATGTAAAAAGAATGAAAATAACAATGCATATCCAAATGATAATCAAGCAGACACTATGAACATGTCAGTCGATACAGTTGGGCCAGCAGTAGACTCGTCGGCAACCTTAAATCCTGATCAAAATGGTCAGAATGGTACAACAGGAGCAACTGGAGAAGGGGCCACGGGTTCGGGAACAGATGGATCAACTCAGAAAGGAAATCAGAATATTAAAACAGATTCAATTAAAAAGTAATTTCATTTCTGCTAAAGGAAAAGCTCTTAACACTTTTAAGAGCTTTTTTTTATTAATTTACAATATAGTTATTAATCAAGCTTTTATCTGTAATTAAAGGATGCTAAATAATAAAGAAGAAAAAAAAGAACAAAATGCAGTATATCTGCTTCCTTGGGTAACGGCAATCGCTATGTTTATGCAATCATTAGATGGTACTATTTTGAATACCTCGTTGCCGTCAATAGCTAAAAATATGGGATATTCAGCAACCGAAATGGATTCGGTTATTGTAACGTATACGCTTACATTGGCCATGTTTATTCCGCTCTCTGGATGGCTCGCAGATAGATTTGGCACGAGAACGATGTTTATGATTGCCGTATTAATGTTTATGACGGGATCTTTGTTTTGTGCCCTTTCAGTTGATTTAAAAACGCTAAATATGGTACGTGTTTTACAAGCCATTGGCGCTTCAATGATGGTGCCTATTGCCCGATTGGCTATTTTATATCAATATCCAAAAAACGAACTGCTTAAAACGATGAATTTTATAACCTTATTTGGATTATTAGGAATGGTGGCAGGCCCAAGTTTAGGAGGTTTTCTCTCTGATAATTTTAGCTGGCATTGGATTTTTCTAATAAACATTCCAATCGGTTTCATAGGCATTTCTATGGCATATCGCATTATGCCCAATTTTAAACACGCAGTAGGAAGATTTGATTTTAGAGGATTGATTTATTTCAGCTTGGCGCTTATCTCCATTACCTTGGTTTTAGAGCTTATTGGAAGTGGGAGGATACATATGATTGTAATTTTGAGCTTGCTGTTTTTATCAGGGTTGCTTTCTCTCTTTTATTATATTCACTACAAAAGAACCGAAAAACCAATAATAGATCTGCAACTCTTAAATATTAGAACCTTAAAAATTGGATTAATAGGAAGTTTGATTACGAGATTGGGAATAGGCGGACTGCCATTGTTATTGCCACTCATGCTGCAAACAAGTTTTGGCTATTCGGCATCTGTGTCAGGATTGTTATTGTTGCCTTCTGCATTGTCAAATGTGGCTGTAAAGCCTTTTATGGTAAAAATCATCAAATTTTTTGGATACAGAACAGTATTAATAAGCAACACCATTTTGCTGGGATTTATTTTGATAATCCTTGGATTTGTCACAAAAGAAACACCATTAGGATACTATATTCTACTAATGATTTTCTACGGAATTTTCACTTCTATTCAAATGTCGGCTATGAATACCATTACGCTTTCAGATCTCGATCAAGATACAGCCAGCGGAGGAAATACCATGCTGGTTATTATGCAGCAGCTTTCGGTAAGTTTTGGAGTTTCCGTTGCCAGCCTTGCGCTCTCCTTATTTCAAACAGGTATTTTTGGGTTGGATACTTCCAAAGCCTTTGAATACACTTTTATTACATTGGCGGTTTTTACCATTTTTTCTAGTTTCACTTTTTCAAAATTAAATAAGACAGATGGAGAAGGGTATATGTAATGCCTTTGTGGGTATTTTATAAGTTTAAAAAGTAATCGTAAAATCGCATTGATGATTTCTTAAGTTATTTTGTAATTTATTGTTTGTTAGATTATTGTTGAATTAAAAACTACAATTATGAAATTGCAAAGAGAAATTATCAACGGATTTTTAATATTCGTCGGGATTGCATTGTTCTTTCTTTTGATGGAGCTCTTAAATCTTTCGAATCTATTTTATTTAAGACTTTTAAATGTAATTTTCATTTTTTATGGTGTGAACCGAAGTTTGAAAATGAATCTTGCCGAAGGAAAAAACGAATTTGTGCCGAATGCTATATCGGCTATGGTTACCTCATTTACTGCTGTCGTGATAAGCATAGTAGCCCTTCTTATTTACAGTTATGCCAAAGGAGGCGATAAATATGTAAAATCATTATCAGAAGCTTTTATGTTTGGAGGAGAGCCATCGGTAACCTCTTATTGTCTTTCTTTATTTTTTGAAGGAACCGCCTCGTGTATTATCGTAACGCTTTTATTAATGCTGTATTGGAATAATAAATATGTTGCAGATTAAACTCGCAAAAAGATTTAGCCAATAAAATAAATCCTGAAAAGAATTTTTAAAACTTTCTTTTCAGGATTTACTTTTTGAAACAAAGAAGCATTGATTTACTCTTCATCATCCTCATCTTCATCAGGTTTTGTTTCGTCTAAAGTTCTTCTGTTTGCATCATTATCAAACTCATCATCGTTGTCGTCCTCCCCTTTAAGATCTTCATCTAAATCTTGCGCAATAGGCGCATTTTTTTGAAAGAAAGGATCAGTAGTGTCATTTTCATTTTCTTCTCTTTCTTGATATTCAGGAGTGTGTTTGTGTCTCTGTGACTCGTCTTCGTGCTGATTGATGGCTGGATCTTTTTTCTCCATAGTTTCAGAATTGATTGAATCGCTTGCCGAATGATCTGCTGCGTGATAGATAAGATCTTCCTGATCGTAGCTATCGTAATTTTCTCTTGACATACTATTTTACTTTAATGTTATACAAATGTGATTTTTTTAAATCTTAGTAAGTTTTGAAGGATCGGTTGCTTCTTCAACACTTTTTCCTTCGGGATTATGATTTTTCTTTTCATTTGAAGTAGAGTTTTCCTCTGTATTTTCCTCATCATAATCGCTTAATCGTCCGGCTTCACCATTACTGCCTCCAGGTTGCATACCTCCAGATCCGCTATAAGCACTGTTTGCATTTTGATTGGTAAGCTCTTCTTCGTTTTTTTCTAGATTTTGCTTATTATTTTCCATGATTTCCTTTTTTATAATTTTTAAACTTTCTCCAAAAAAAGCATCGAATGTTTTTTCAGCTTCTTTTTTAATTATTTTAAAATTAGTAAACCTTAGTGCTTGATTTTTATATTATTACATCGAGCTTTTATATAATAGGTATTAAAATAACTGACGAAATATTGTTTTGTCCAATTTCACTTTGAATTTGTTGGTCAGAAGCCTTTTGCATAATTTTACATGCTATGTATGAAATATTCCAAAAATATCTTGACGAAAAAGTTGAATTGACTCAGGCTGAATCAGAACGTATACAATCATTTGCTATAAGTAAAAAACTTCGTAAAAGACAGTATTTACTCCAAGAAGGAGACATCTGGAAATACGATGCTTTTATAACTCAAGGCTGTGTAAGAACATATACCGTTGACGAAAAAGGCAGTGAGCACGTAAACAGTTTTAGTATTGAAAACTGGTGGACAGGCGATCGTGAAAGTTTAATGTTGCAGCAGCCCTCTCGTTTTAATATTGACGCTATTGAAGATACCGAGCTGATACTATTTACCCATGAAAACTTTGAATTGCTATGTCGAGAAATTCCAGCATTTAATAATATGGTCAATGCTATTCTGCAAAGAAGTTTTATAGCCGCTCAAAACAGAATTCAGGCATCACTGACATTAACAGCAGAAGAGAAATATTTAAACTTCATAAATAAATATCCAGGGTTTGCTTCAAGGATTCCCCAAACTATGATTGCCTCATATCTGGGCATGACACCAGAAACACTGAGTCGCATTCGGAAACAAACCGCAAAGAAATAAATCTATAAGGAGCTTTTAGAGCTCCTTTTTTTATGCCCGCTTTCAAACTCTTGATCTATATCAAGTTTTTACTTATTTCTAATCAATGTACAGGTTTTGCATTAGACGCAACTTTGTAATGTTCAAAAGAAACAAACATTATAAACATTTAAAAAATAGAAATCATGTCAAAAACAATTTTCATTACAGGAACAAGTACAGGCTTTGGAAAATTAACAGCGGTAACATTAGCTAATGCTGGTCACTCAGTAATTGCAGGAATGCGAAACACAAATGATAAAAATGCCGCTGCCGCGAAAGAACTTCAAGCAATAGAAAATATTGAAGTAGTAGATATTGATGTTACAGATGACGCATCAGTTAGAAATGCAGTTGAAAAAGTAATCATTAAATACGGAAAAATTGATGTCTTAATTAATAATGCGGCAGTAAGCGGTTTCGGTCTTTTAGAAGGATATTCAATTGATCAGGTTCGTAAAATGTTTGATGTAAACGTTTATAGCGTGCTTCGTATGTATCAGGCAGTGCTTCCTTCTATGAGAAAAGAAAAAAATGGTTTGGTTATCAACATTACAACTGGAGCAAGCGGACATACACTTCCTTTTATGATTCCGTACATCGCATCAAAATTGGTAGTAGAAAGCTTTACAGAAGGATTACAAGATGAACTTGCAGATTACGGAATTGAAAATGTGAGCATCCAACCTGGAGTTTATCCAACCGAAATGAATAACGGATCGAAAGCTGGTATTCATGCAGATAAAACAGAAATTATAGGAGAATACGGCGATGCAGCAACTGAAAAATTCAATGCATTAGGGACAGCATTATTTGGTAAAATGGCTCAGTTTGAAATGAATCCGCAAACAATAGCGGATGGTATTCTGGAATTGGTAAATATGAAAAAAGGGGAGAGACCGCTTCGTTTTCCGCTTGATGCCATTGCTCAAGGAACCGATAAAGAATTTATAGAAGCCCGCGCCAATATTAAAGCAAAATGGGTTGCAGCGTACACTAATTAATTTCCCTTTTAATTGAATTTAAGAATAACAAACGTAAATATATTCATGAGAACAAATTATAAAAAATCGAATAAAAAAGTACAAACATCAGCGGCAGCAATGCTTCATTTACTAATATTATTTTCTGCCTCAGATAAAGCAGTAGCACAAAATAGTGCAGGAATTGTCGGAATTGATCATGTCGGGATTAATGTTCCAGATCTTAATAAAGCCGTTACATTCTTTAGTGATGTGCTTGGTTTTACACCCGTAACACAATTAGGGCCAATTCCGCTTGACGCTGATTGGAAAAAGCTAAACCATATTAATCCTGATACTGGAGCCGTAACTATAAAAATGATTAATGCAGGAAATGGAGCAAGTATAGAAGTATTTGAATATGCTGATAATAAAGGAAGTAAAACTCATCCCAATACAGATGATATTGGAGCGTCTCATATTGCTTTTTATGTAAATGATATTAATGCAGCGGTAGAATATTTAAAAAGTAAAGGCGTAAAAATAATAGGAGAACCATTTACAATGCCTTCTGGAGATACAGCAGGTGAATCTTGGGTTTATTTTGAAACACCTTGGGGCTCTAAAATGGAATTGGTTTCTTATCCAAACGGAAAAGGTTACGAGAAAGCAAACCCAAAAACGGTCTTATGGTCTCCAAAAAATAAAACAATCAAAAAAACGGTTGATGATTTTGATTCTAAAAAGAACACATTGATAGTGGAAAATCATCTGAAGATATGGAATGAAAGAGACGAAGCAAAACGTAAAGTTTTATTGAATCGAGTTTACGCTGCTGATGTAGAAATGGTAGATCGTCATTTTATTGCTGAAGGATTTGAAGATATTAGTAAATTCATTGTAGAGCTTCAGACTAAAAATCCTGATTTTAGGTTTTCAGCCAAATCTATTGAAACTAATCATAATATAGTGAGATTGTATTGGCAATTTGGTTCAAAAGCAAAACCATCTGTTGTTAGCGGTATGGATTTGTTTGTGATTGAAAACAATAAAGTTCAAAAGCTATATGTTTTTGTAGATCAAAAGGAATAATGTTTACTCATTTTTGAAAATTATAAAAGCCAGAAATTCTTTTTCTGGCTTTTTAATTGTATAGAATGGTTTAGTTTCTATTGTCTCTGAGTTTCCAAATACTTCAATATCTCATTGCTAATATTTTCAGCCGTAAATCCAAATTTTTGATCTAAAACCGAAGCTGGTGCTGAGTAGCCAAAATGATCTAAGCCATATACAATTCCTCTGGAACCTGCTAAACTTTCAAGATTAATAGGAAGCCCTGCCGTTAAACCGAAAACCAATCCGTCTTTTGGAATTATACTTTCTTGATATTCTTTTGCTTGAGATCTGAAAATGCCCTCAGAAATTATCGAAGCAACATTTATCTTTAATTGTTTTGTTTTTTCCAATTCAGAAGCCGCTTCTAAAAGAGTGGCAACCTCAGATCCGTTTGCAATTAAAGTAAGATCTGAATTTTGGGTTTCTTTAACCAGATAACCGCCTTTTTTAGCTTGTGACGCCGTCTCGAACTTTGGATCCTTGTGCGGAAGATCTTTGATGTTTTGTCTGGAAAGGATTAATGCCGTCGGAGTTATTTTATTTTCAACTGCCATTTGCCATGCTACCGAAGTTTCAGTTGCATCAGCTGGGCGCAGTGCTAAAAAGCTCTGATGCCCCGAATGGTTTTTAATTTTTTCTAGAAGCCTAATTTGGGCTTCTTGTTCAATTGGCTGATGGGTTGGTCCGTCTTCTCCAACTCTAAACGAATCGTGCGTAAATACATATTTTACAGGAAGTTCTTGAATTGCCGCAAGACGCATGGCGGGTTTCATGTAATCAGAAAAAACAAAGAAAGTCGCGACAACAGGAATTACTCCTCCATGCAGAGCCATTCCGTTTGCAATTGCGGCCATAGTAAGTTCGGCAACACCAGCTTGAAGAAATGCTCCGCTAAAGTTACCTTTTTGCATCACTGAAGTCTTTTTCAAGAAACCATCCGTTTTATCGCTGTTCGACAAATCTGCAGAAGAAACAATCATGTTTTCCACTTTTTCGGCCAAATAACCTAAAACCTCTGCAGAAGCATCGCGTGTTGCCGCATTAGCTTTTTGAGTTATATAGCCGAAGTCCATTTCAGGAAGTTCTCCGCTGAAAAACTGTTTTATCTTTTTGGCAGACTCAGGATTTTGATTTTCCCAAGCCAAAATTTTTGATTTTCTTTCAGCAGCATCCTTAGTTTTTTGTTCTAAAACTTTTTTATAATGGTCTTCAACGCTGCTGTAAATGGCAAAAGAATCTTTTGGATCAGCGCCCAAATTTTCGAGTGTTTTTATAAAGTCCGCTTTTGTTGCTCCGATTGGTTTGCCGTGAAGTTCACATTGACCTTCGTATAATGTTCCGTCAGAAGTAACGCAGCCTTTTCCCATAATTGTTCTTCCAATAATAAGCGTAGGCCTTTTTAATTCGGCATTTGCAGCGTTTAATGCAGAGCGTATCTGAGTATGATTGTGAGCGTCAATAGTGATGACCTTCCATCCCCAAGATTCATATTTTGCGGCTGTATTTTCACTGGTTACTTCGTCGGTCATGGAAGATAATTGCACATCATTAGAATCATAAAACATGATAAAATTGTTTAGCCCTAAATGTCCTGCAATTCTTCCTGCTCCCTGCGAAATTTCTTCCTGAACACCTCCGTCTGTTATAAAACCGTATATTTTATGATCGAATAAATTATCAAATTTTTCCGATAGAAATTTGGCCGCGATGGCAGCTCCAATACCCATAACATGTCCCTGTCCCAACGGACCTGATGTATTTTCAATTCCTCTCTTTACATCAATTTCTGGGTGTCCAGGCGTTACAGAACCCCACTGTCTGAAGTTTTCAAGATCGTTTTTTTCATAGTTTCCCAATAGATAGTACTGAGCGTACATTAAAGCCGATAAATGCCCAGCATCCATAAAGAAACGATCTCTGTAAATCCAGTTCATTTCGGTTGGATCATATTTTAAATATTCAGAATATAATATATGCATAAAATCTGCTCCTCCCATTGATCCTCCGGGATGTCCAGAATTGGCTTTTTCAACCATTGATATTGCTAAGGCTCTAATATTATCTGCCGATAATTGGTCTATTGTCTTGTCCATTTTTTAGTTTTTTTATAAATGCTAATAACACGCCTGCGAATAAATTAAAGTTTGCAGGAATTAATAATTAATTTTTTATCTCTAAAGTTTGAGTTATGCTATTACTCTTTGTTTGATTTTTTTCATCTGGCTGAGAGCCTCCAACGGCAATTTGAATTTTACCTTCATAAGGCTTTAAGTTTCCGCTTTCTGTTACATAAGAAAGATCTTCTGGAGAAAGTGTGAAATTGACAACTGTACTTTGGCTAGGTTTCAAATTGAACCTTTCAAATCCTTTGAGGCTTTTTAAAGGTGATTTTATTGATGTATTCGGGTTAATTAAGTACAATTGCGCCACTTCTTCTCCTTCCATTTTTCCAGTGTTGGTAACCTTAACAGAAATAGTGACTGGCTGTCCTTTCTTTATTTTAGCAGGAGTTTTTAGTCCGCTGTATTTAAAGTCAGTATAGCTTAAACCATAGCCAAATCCGTATAGAGGAATACCTTTAAAGTAACGATATGTTTTATTATCCATTTTATAATCAACAAAAGAAGGTAAATCAGAATCGCCTTTATAAAAGGTTACGGGAAGCCTTCCTGCAGGATTATAGTCGCCAAAAATGACATCTGCAGAGGCCGTTCCTGCAGATTGTCCTCCATACCAAATGTTGAGTATAGCGGGAATATTTTCAGCTTCCCACGGAACAGCTATTGCACTACCGGTCATTATCAGAAAAACTACTGGTTTTCCAGACGATTGGAGCGCTTTTAAAAGTCTTGTCTGTACTACTGGAAGCATGATAGAAGTGCGGTCTCCGCCATTAAATCCAGGCGCGTCAACAGGCATTTCTTCTCCTTCCAGTTGAGGTGAAATACCTCCAGCGAAAATGAAAGCATCTGCATTTTTATGGCGTTCAATTAGATTAGCAAAATCTGTTTTTATAAAATTTCCTGTTTGCAGAGCTACTTCAGCTTTTCCTTCACCTTGCCAGTATTCCAATACTAATTTGTAAACAGAATCTTTTTTGGTTTGCAGTTTGTAGGTTTTTGCTCCCCATCTGTTTTTCCCCCAAGCGTCTATAACTTCTTTTCCATCAACAATAAATCTATAGCCGTCATCTGCAGCGATTTCAAAAGTAATAGAACCATCTTCATCTGCTTTAAAATTAGTAGTATAGCGTGCCGAAAAATGATTTGCCTTGATATTTTTAGTAACCATTTCTCCTTCCTGCCAGAAATTATTTATTTCAGATTCAGTTCTTATAGTTTCAGGTGTGCCAGATAATGTATTGTTATTAAAGTATTCGGCTTTAAAACCTTGTTTTCCTTCATAAGAATAACGGCTCTTAAGATCTTTGTAAACCAGCAAAGTGTCATTTGTAAAGTTGATGGCTTTTTCATAAACTACTTCAGTTTCAGGACTTACTTTTTCTTTAATACCTTGTAAAACGGTTGTTAGTTTGGATGGAGTACCATTATAATTTCCAAGTATAGAAATTGAATTATCTGCATTTGGACCTAAAACAACAATCTTTTTCAATTTTTTGCTTAACGGAAGCGTATTTTTTTCATTTTTAAGCAGTACTATTGATTGTCTAGCCATTTTTAGAGCATGCTCTTTATGCTCTTCTGATTCTAATACCGAACTTGGAGTCTGAGCATACTTTACCATTGACACAGGATCAAACATGCCCAATCTGAAACGGATCATAAAAAGGCGTTTTACAGAAACATCAATCTGTTTTTCGGTAATTTGACCATTTTTAACTGCTTGAACAAGTGATTTATAAGCATCTGTTCCGCAGTCGATATCGGTTCCATGAAGCACTGCATCGGCTGAAGCAGATGCCGCATCAGGATGTGTTTTATGGTTTTTGAAAAAATCATCAATCGCCCAGCAGTCCGATGTGACATAACCCGTAAAATTCCATTGATTTCTTAGAATGTCATTCATCAAAATATCGCTGGCACAGCAAGGCTGTGTTCTAAACGCGTTATAGGCACACATAACACCTGCAACTTTGGAGTTGGTGACTAGTTTTTTGAAAGCAGGCAAATAGGTGTCCCAAAGTTCATATGGAGTTACATCAACGTCAAAAGTGTGGCGCAAAGATTCTGGTCCGCTATGGACAGCGTAGTGTTTTGCGCAAGCCGCGGCTTTTAGATATTTAGGATCGTCTCCTTGAAGCCCTTTTACAAAAGCATCGCCCAAAACAGCAGTCAGATAAGGGTCTTCCCCGTAAGTTTCTTGTCCGCGTCCCCATCTTGGATCTCTAAAGATGTTAATGTTTGGCGTCCAGTAGGTAAGTCCTAAATAGCGTTCGTTGGTTCTATTAAGCTCGACAGCTTTATTGTAAATGGCTCTGCCTTCTAGAGCAGAATAATCGGCCATTTTGAAAAGTGAATTTTTATCAAAAGTAGCGGCCATTGCAATAGCCTGTGGAAAAACTGTTGTTTTAAAGGGAGTTCTTGCAACGCCGTGAAGCGTTTCGTTCCACCAGTCATAAGCAGGAATTCCCAGCCGTGGTATGGCAGGTGCCGCATTTAACATTTGCGCTACTTTTTCTTCCAATGTTAATTGGCTCACCAAGTTTTCCACTCGTTCTTCAAAAGTAAGATCAGTATTTTGAAATGGAAATTTAGGGTCTTTGTTTTGTGCCGTACACCAAAGCGAGATTAATACCAGAATTTGATACTTTAATTTTTTTGTTTTCATATGAATAATTTTTACTGATGTTGCGAACTGATAGAGTGCCGTATTTTTATTAAAAAATAAATTGCAACCGATTGTGTAAAGAAAAGAAAAATATTTTAACTTTAGATCATTATTTAAAAAATAATGCCTTTTTACTGTAGTATTGATGGTTTTTTATGATAAAAATTTCATTTTATATTGATTTTCAGTAAATTCGTTGGTAAAGCGGAGAATAATAGTGTTGAAATACTTGACCGATTTTTTAAATTATATTTAAAATTTACGACTAATCATATAGTAAATGGAAGAACACAGACATGTAACAATTTATGATATTGCAAAGAGACTTAATCTGGCTACATCGACAATTTCAAGAGCTTTAAAAGACCATCATACCATAAGTGATAAGACTATTAAGAAAGTGAAAAAGACAGCCGAAGAAATGGGATTTGTTCCCAATACTTTGGCAGCAGGACTACGAGGCAACAAATCTAAAACTATTGGCGTTTTAATTCCAACTATCACACAGCCTTTCTTATCATCTTTGATCAGTGGTATCGAAATCACTGCCAGAAAATCTGATTACTCCGTTATTATTATGCAGTCGCATGATTCTTATGAAGAAGAAGTTAATATGACTAAATCGCTTTATAGCAGTAGGGTCAGCGGTGTTATTTGTTCGTTGGCAATGGAGACAAAAGATACTTCTCACTTTCAGCAATTTTCAAATAATAATATTCCTCTTGTATTTGTTGACCGTGTGCCTAAAGACTTTAATACTTTTAGGGTGGTTATTGATAATTATACGGCAGGATATAAAGCAACAAAACACCTGATAGAACAAGGCTGTAAAAGAATTGCACATATGACAGCAGGTGCTGAATTCGGCAATCTTTATAATGAAAGAAAAAGAGGCTATATAGATGCACTAGCTGATTATGGTCTGCCATTAAAAGATGAATTGATTATAAATCTGAAAGCAATGACTTATGATGCTGGCGTTAAAGCCTGCAATAAACTGTTTGGGCTAAAATCGCCTCCCGATGGACTTTTTGCGCCAGGAGACATTCTTGCTGTTAGCGCCGTACAAACAGCAAAAAAGAAAGGAATTAAAGTTCCGCAGGATTTTGCTGTAATTGGTTTTAACAATGATCCCATTTCGGAGATAATCGAGCCGAATATTACAACTATTACCCATCCTGCAGAAAAAATGGGAAAAGCGGCAGCAAATATTGTCATTGATACTATAGAATTTCATAAAGAAGAAGAAGCAAAAGAAATCACTTTTCTAAATACCGAAGTATTGGTGCGTGAATCTTCAAAGAAAGTTTAAAATTTTTGTCCTTAAAAGAAACTGCTATTGCATTTTATGTAATAGCAGTTTCTATTTTGTCACATTAATTTAAAGGAAATAATACTATGAATGTTTTGAATTTGAAAGTCTTAAAAAACTAGCCAAACTTGAATTTAATAAGTTTTTGATTAGGTATATTGGCAATCGGTTGTTAATTAGAAATAGCCTAAATAAAGTAAACTAAATTTGCATAATATGTTTTTTTGTATAATTTTACACAACCGATTGTTTTTTATCGGGAAACAATATTATTTTTGCCATTTCTGAAACTATTATCCTAGCGATTGTGAAAGAAGAGACAATTGCATAGCCAAGCAAAGAGAATAAAATTCAGTTCACAGAATTTTTAGATTTCACCGAAACGGAACTGAAAGAAAGAAGAAGTTAATTATTAAAGAAAAATATCACTATGCCTGAAGACAGCATTGAACACATTAATTTTGAAGAAATAAGCAATCTGGCAATTTCCAAGCCTTTAGTTTCCCATATCTACACCGCCGATCCTTCGGCGCATGTATTCAACGGAAAGATTTACATTTATCCGTCGCACGACATCGATGCGGGGATTCCGTTCAACGACAACGGCGACCATTTCGGAATGGAGGATTACCATGTCTTTTCGATGGAGGACATTTCATCGGAAGCCGTCGACAATGGGGTTGCCTTGCATGTGGATGACGTTGCCTGGGCCGAAAAGCAGATGTGGGCGCCCGATGCCGCGCATAAGAACGGAAAGTACTATCTGTATTTCCCTGCCAAACGCGCCAGCGGAATTTTCCAGATCGGCGTAGCGGTTTCAGACTCGCCAGTCGGACCTTTTGTTCCTGAAAAGGACGCCATAAAAGGCAGCTACAGCATCGATCCTGCGGTCTTTGAAGATGAAGATGGGAAACATTACATCTATTTTGGGGGAATCTGGGGCGGACAGCTTCAGAAATACCGCAAGAATAAATATCATGAAAACAACGAAGAGCCTCTTGCGGGCGAAAAAGCCTTGGGGCCGATTGTGGCTTTGTTAAGAGACGATATGCTCGAGTTTGCTGAAGAGCCGAGAGAAATCCAGATTTTGGACGAAAACGGAAATGGGCTTCTGGCAGGGGATAATGCGCGCCGTTTTTTTGAAGCTTCGTGGGTGCACAAATACAACGGAAAATACTATTTGTCGTATTCGACGGGAGACACGCATTTCATCTGCTATGCTATCGGAGACAGTCCGTACGGACCATTTACGTATCAGGGAAGAATCCTGAATCCGGTGATAGGCTGGACATCGCACCATTCGATCTGCGAAGTGGAAGGCGAGTGGTATCTGTTCTACCATGATTCGAGCCTTTCAAAAGGCGTGACGCATTTGAGAAGCATGAAGGTTACCAAAATCGACTATCTGGAAGACGGTTCGATCGTAACGATTGATCCCTACGGAATAAGAAGATTATTTGATTAGAAGAGAGTTTTAATTTTATTTTCTATGAAAAAAGAAGACTCAGAAGAGAGAGTAGGTTTTAATTTAAGTCAAGAAAATAAGATAGAAATTGACTGTGTAATATTCTGTTTTGAAGACAGAAGCCTAAGAGTTTTGCTTGTCAAAAATGAAAATGATGCAACGAATGGTAACTGGAGATTGCCTAGTGCCAGTTTGGAAGAGGGGCAGACAATATTAAAAACGGCACAAAAGATTTTGAAAAAGTATATTTCAGAAGATGACTTCTTTTTGGAACAATTACGGGCATTTGGCTATCACTCATCAGCATCATTTCGCGAAAATATCTCAATCGGATATTATGCAATGGTGAGCAAAGAAAAAAAAATTGATGATGACGAATTGCAATCTAATGTGATTTGGGTTGACGTACACAATATAGCTGATTTAGAGGAAAAATATATGGCAGTAATTGATTTCAGCATTAAGGAATTGCGAAAGAATATTTGCTGTAGCGCAGTTGGCTTCAATCTCTTGCCTGAAAAATTTACTTTGCTTCAAGTAATTCATTTATATGAAATAATCTTAGGCATTAAAATTAATAAGACTAATTTTAGAAGAAAGATTTTACAGAGAAGATTAGTTCGCGGTCTTGCTGAAAAAGAAGAGGGCGTATCAAACAGGGCTGCTGAATTTTATAGTTTGAATGTGCCAAAACATGAAATATTTTGGAATGCAAAATTCAATTTTAATTTTTAAAGGAATTTATTTTGATTTGTTAATATTAAAATCATTAATTCTAATTTGAGCTATGTGATAGCCAAAGAACGTTATAAGTGTGTTATTATTAAATGTATAATAGATGTAAATAGTTTACAAAGATTGGCGTTACTATATCGTACATTTTATAGAAATACTTTAGTAGCGATTGTTTAGAAGACAAAAAGTTTATTTCTTAGAATTTGTTTTAAAAACCTTTCATGAAAATGAAAGGTTTTTTTATGAAAACAAACAATCGATTGTTTTAAAGATGTTTTTTTAGAATTTTAATGATTGGTAGATCAGATTATTACTGTGTAATGTACGATTTTACTGGTGATTTTTGTTGGTTTATCGCCCTTCAATTTCAATAATTTTATTTTTTTTAGATTAGAAAGCAGAATTTTTCATTTTTATGTTTTCTTTAAGAATATCCCAAGAACACATAATTTTCATTAAAGATAGCTATAACGTTATAGTTTGTTTTGTCATATTCTTATTTTTTTAAGCTTAAATATGAAGTAACTATTTTTTTAAGGCATATTTTTTTTATACTTATCAATAAAAAATTACACAACCGATTGTGTTTGCAAGATATTTTTCTATATTTGTAATAAATACACTTATTAAGTTGATACTTGATTTAACTTTTTAAAGTGTAAAAAATAACTAACTAACTAACTAACTAACTAACTAACTAACTAACTAACTAACTAACTAACTAACTAACTAACAAAAACCAATTTTAATAATTAAATCAATTTTTATGAATAATTTTTTTATTACAAGTAAATCGAAGCATATAAAAAGCTTCGGTTTTTTGATCCTATTGTTTTTGGTCTCAATGCAAATTAAGGCGCAAACAACAGTTACAGGAACAGTTTCGGATGCAAACGGTCCAATTCCTGGTGTGAATGTTAATCTAAAAGGAGCAAAAAACGGAGTAAGTACAGGTTTCGACGGTAATTATTCTATAAGTGTTCCTTCAAATGGTATTCTTGTTTTTAGCTTTATAGGATTTAAAAGCCAAGAAATTAGCGTGAATGGACAAACCAAGATCAATGTGCTTTTGGAGGAAGACTCAAATACCTTAAAAGAAGTAGTTGTAATTGGATACGGTACCCAAATTAAGGAGGCTGTTACAGGATCGGTTGCATCATTAGGAGGAAAAGAATTAAATGAAGTGCCCGCCGCCAATATTACCCAAGCTCTGCAAGGTAGGCTTGCAGGGGTTGAGATGACGCAAACTTCTTCTAAACCTGGTGCTGCAATGCAGATAAGGATTCGAGGAACAAGATCTCTTACTGGTAGTAATGATCCTTTAGTAGTATTGGATGGGGTTCCGTTTGCGGGTTCTATAGGAGATATTAATCCAGCAGATATTAAGTCTGTGGATATTTTGAAAGATGCTTCTGCTACCGCCATTTATGGTTCTCGCGGAGCCAACGGTGTAATTTTAGTGACTACTTTAAAAGGAAGAAAAAATCAGAAAGCTACTTTTACCTACAATGGTTTTAGCGGTATTAAACAGGTTTTTTCAAAATATCCTATGATGGATGCTTCTAAATTTGCTACTCTTCGTGATTATACAGGTTTATATGTAGATGGTGTTGATGAGAAAAGAAATGTAAATACAGATTGGCAGGATTCATTATACGGTTCTGGCGAAATGATCAGCCATGATGTTAGCGTTTCGGGTGGAAGTGAAACAGGTGCGTACAATGCAGGTTTAGGATATTACAAAGAAGAATCAGTTCTTCCTGGCCAAAGCTATGAGCGTTTTAGCCTTAGAGCAGGTTTAGACCAGCAGATTAATCGATCTATTCGTATAGGATTTAACACCAATAGTAATTACAGCATTACAAATGGAGATAATATCGGAACAGGAACTATTTTGCAGACTTCACCGCTTGCTAATCCGTACAATGCAGATGGTTCTTTGAAAAGGACAGTGAGCATGGCAGCAGATGACCAGTGGGTTTACACTAGAAAATCTATTGAAAATTTAGGAGATGCTTATGTGAATTTAAATAGAGCTTTCAGTTCATACAATAACATTTTTGCAGAAATTAAAATTCCAGGTATTGAAGGGCTGAAATATAGACTTAATACAGGTTTGAATTTACGCACATCAAATGTTGGATATTATGAAGGTCAAGGAGTTTTTGACGTAAACCCAACGACACTTTCTAATGCGGCAATAACAAACGGCTGGTCTACACAATGGCTGTTGGAAAATTTATTGACTTATGATAAAACTTTTGCACAGAAACATACAATAAATTTTGTTGGATTGTATTCAAATGAACAATATACAGGACAAAGTTCGAGAGTGACTCGAAATGGAATTACCTCTGATGCTTTCCAATTTTACAATTTAGGGCAAAGCGAGGAAGAAGCTGTAATTAACCCTGCGGATCAGGATTATACGCAATGGGGATTAACATCTTATATGGCTAGGTTAATGTACTCTTATGATAACCGTTACTTTATATCTGGAACAGTTCGTTCTGACGGTTCATCAAGATTATCTCCTGGAAACAAATGGGTAACTTATCCTGCTGTATCTGCTGGTTGGACACTTTCAAATGAGTCATTCATGAAAGATATTAAACATATCAATTTATTGAAATTGAGAGCGGGGTATGGAGAAACTTCAAATCAGGCAGTAGCTCCTTATGCAACACTAGGAGCTTTAAGTACAAGACCATACAATTTTGGAAGCAATAATTCAACAGGAGTATATGTTACTGAGCTTCCAAATCCTAATTTGGGATGGGAGTTCTCAACTACATGGAACTATGGTTTAGATTTCGGATTTTTTAATAACCGCTTATCTGGTACAGTTGAATATTATAAAACCAATACAAAAAATCTATTGCAGCGTGTGGGTCTTCCAGCAACATCTGGTGTAAGCAGTTATGTGGCTAACGTGGGAGAAACACAAAACAAAGGTTATGAAATCTCATTGAACGGAGTTATTCTTGATAATCCTAAAGGTGTGACATGGTCTGTGGGAGTTAACTTCTACAAAAACGAAAACAAACTTGTTGCTTTAGCATCAGGAGCTAGCCGTGATGAAGCAAACAATTGGTTTGTTGGATATAATATTAATTCAATCTATGATTATGAAAAGGTTGGAATCTGGCAAGAAGGTGATCCATATATGTCAATTCTTGAGCCAGGACCAACTGGAATTAATCAGCAGGGAACAGTTGTAGGATCGATCAAAGTGAAATATACCGGAGAATATAATCCAGATGGCTCGCCAACTCGTGCCATTAATGCAAGCGATCGCCAGATTATTGAAACAGATCCTGATTTCCAAGGAGGTTTTAATACTAATGTAACTTACAAAGGATTTGATTTTAATGCAGTAGGAGCATTTAAAAGCGGAGGTGTATTAATAAGCACATTATATGGAGGAGCAAGTTATATGAACTTATTAAATGGACGTAGAAGCAACGTAGATGTTGACTATTGGACTCCAGATAATAGAGACGGAGAATTCCCTAATCCGAGAGGTATCAGAAGCGGAGATAACCCTAAATATATGTCAACTATGGGATATTTTGATGCTTCTTATGTAAAAATTAGAGCAATGACTCTTGGATATACTCTTGATCCAAACTTTACAAAAAATGTAGGAATAGACAAGTTAAGACTTTATTTCACAGTGCAGAATCCGTTTGTTTTATTTTCTCCATATCATGATAAATCTGGAATGGATCCTGAAACGAATTCATTTGGTGACGAAAATCAGGCTGTTGCCTCTTATCAGAGAAGATTTTCTGTTATCGGTACAAACACTCCTGCAACCAGAAATTATTTATTTGGACTTAATTTAACATTTTAATCAGATACAGACATGAAACGATATATTTTTAAAAATTTAATTATAGGATCAACGGTTTTACTTTCATTAGCCGGCTGCTCTGATATATTAGAGGAAAAACCTCATGATTTTTATGAACCAGGCTACTTTAAAACAGAGCAGGGAGTTAAACAGGGATTAACTTCTCATTACGCACATTTACGCTGGATTTACGGACAAGCTTATTTTTATAATGCATGCCAGACAGGAACAGATGAGGCAACATATGCGCAAAGTGCAGACGGAAATTTTAAAGATCACGATTTATCTGGGGTGGGTATCATTAATCCAACTTCAAGCCGTTCAGATGTTTTGTGGAATAACTCTTATTATGATATCAATACCGCGAGCGGTATTATCGAAAATGGAGCAGCCGTAGGTGTTGCTAGCAGTTTAATTGCTGAATCTAAATTTTTTAGAGGGTTTGATTACTTTCTTTTAGTGCAAACTTTTGGAGGAGTGCCGTTAGATTTAGGAGCTGGAGAATTAAAGTTTAACAGCAAACCTTCAAGATATTCTAAACGAAATACTGTTCCTGAAGTATATACAAAAGCCATTTTTCCAGATTTGATTACAGCGGTTAACGATCTTCCAGATACACCTAGATTGACAGGTACGGTAACTAAAACTGTAGCCAGATTATTTCTAGCAAAGGCATATCTTACTTATGCTTGGTGGTTAGAAAACCCAAATAATATTCCAACTTATCCAGATACTCCAAGAACAGATCCTGACGGACATAATGCACAGTGGTATTTTCAGAAGGCCTATGATTTGGCTGTAGAAGGAATAAATAATCCTGGGTCTTATGGACTGCTTGATTCGTATTATGATGTTAATGCAGGAGCAAATGACAGAAATAAAGAAGTAATGCTTTATGCAGATCATACGCAAGAAAGCGAATATTATAATGGCGCAAGTCTTACGTACGGTAGCGGTGGTGCTCCAGATAACTTTTCAGGTTGGATGGTGACTTGGAACTACACTGCTATAAGAAGTAAAAACGGAACTGCAGCAGTTTCTTCAGTACAAAGAGAAGCGAATCAATTTTTAGGACGCCCATGGACAAGAATGGCGCCGCCTATTGAAGTTTTTACCAACACTTTTGCGGATAAGACTAATGATTCAAGATACGATGGAACATTCACAACTGTTTTCAGAGGAAATTGGAATCTTCAAGGAACAGGTCTTACAGGTGTGGCAACTCTAACGAATGCAAATGGTTTGACAATTAAACCTGGAGACGCTGTTTTAAGCTTCCTTAATGATGAGCCAGCAACAGCAATCACTTATCCTTCTGGGCAAGGCGACAGCGGAGTAGGTGCAGGAGTATTGCCGGGAAGAGCAGATTATGTGATTTCTCCGAAAGGCATTAGTAGAATTGTATATCCAGGTTTCTGGAAACTTGGGCCTTACAGAACAGATAACGCCGGAGGATTAGGGCAACCTAATGCAGGAAGCACAAGACCATTCCCAGTAGCAAAATTCTCTGAATTATATTTGGTTGCAGCCGAAGCAGCTGTTAAAGGAGCTACAGGATCTTGGAGTGCTAGATCTCTTGTAAATGTACTTAGAGCTAGAGCAGGAAAATGGAAATGGGACAACAATGGAAATACGGCTAAAATTCAGGATAATAGTGCTGCTATGACCAATGCAACTCCAGCTGTAATTGATATTAACTACATTCTTGCTGAGCGTTCACGTGAATTTTTTGGCGAAGGATACCGTTGGTATGATTTAGTAAGAACACAAAAATGGAATGAAATTGCGGGTAAATATTCTATCGGAGGATCTAACTATGGACAGCATACGCCAGAAGTAGTAACCCGCACAATTGATCCGCATCATTATCTAAGACCAATCCCGCAAGGACAAATCGACGGAATGGAAATGTCTGCTGATGAAAAAGCAACTTACCAAAATCCAGGATATTAAGTTTTATTTTTCTAAAAACTAATGCTAATCAAATAAGGTCAATTTTAATGAATTATCTTATTAGGGTTTATTAATTTAGTTTTAAACAAGCCGGGAGTAAGCATCTCGGCTTTTTAATATTTTTTCGAAATTTACTTTAACAAACAATATAAAATGAGCAATAAAAAAAAGATTCTTATATCAGTTGCTGTTCTGTTTTGCTCTATCCTTACACAGGCTCAGGAAAGCACTATCCTAAAAAAGAAAAGCGGTAAAGATCCAATCTTTTCAAACGCAACTTACGTAGGAGATGACCAGATTTACAAAAGCAATCCGTTAAAAGAAGATGAATTTTATTCTCCGATTCTGCAGGGATGTTATCCAGATCCTGCTATTACAAGAAAAGGAGACGATTATTATATGGTGTGTTCTTCGTTTGCCATGTTCCCTGGAGTGCCCATTTTTCATTCTAAAGATTTAGTAAACTGGACCGATTTGGGTGGGGTATTAAATAAAGTTTCAGAGTTTAATCCTCATGATACAGGAATCAGTGCAGGAGTTTATGCACCTGGAATTACGTACAATCCTCATAATGATACTTTTTATATGATTGTTACTGCTTTTACAGGCGGTTTAGGGAATATCATTGTAAAAACTAAAGACCCAAAAAAAGGATGGGGAAGTCCAATTAAATTAGCTTTTAACGGAATTGATCCGTCTATTTTCTTTGATGACAACGGAAAAGGTTATGTCGTGCACAATGATGCTCCCGATAAAGGAAAAGAATTGTACAACGGACATCGAGTAATTAAAGTTTGGGAATATGATTTAGAGAAAGATCAGGTAATTCCGGGAACGGACAAAATTATTGTGGATGGCGGAGTTGACCTTTCTAAGAAACCAATTTGGATAGAAGCTCCTCATTTGTATAAAAAAGACAATCATTATTATTTAATGTGTGCTGAAGGAGGTACCGGAGGAAATCATAGTGAAGTTGTTTTTATTAGCGATAGTCCAAAAGGGCCTTTTAAACCAGCATCTAATAACCCAATTTTAACACAGAGATATTTCCCTCAAAACAGACCTAACAAAGTAGATTGGGCAGGGCATGCAGATTTAGTCCTTGGTCCAGACAATAAATATTATGGTGTATTTTTAGGAATTCGTCCAAACGAAAAAGATAGAGTAAATGCTGGACGTGAAACTTTTATGCTGCCAGTAGACTGGTCAGGTACCTTTCCTGTTTTTGAGAACGGTTTAGTTCCAATGGGGCCAAAATTAAAAATGCCAAACGGTGTGGTAAATAAAACAGGTAAAGATGGTTTTTTCCCTAATGGCAACTTTACATTTACAGAAAATTTTACATCACAGAAGTTAGATTATAGATGGATTGGATTACGCGGACCAAGAGAACACTTTATTTCTATTGTTAAAAAAGGTTTGCAGATTACGCCATTTGCTGTAAACATCAAGGAGCTAAAACCAACTTCTACCTTATTTTACAGACAGCAGCATAATACTTTTTCTTTTACAACAACTTTAGAATATAAGCCAGAGTCAGAAAAAAATCTGGCAGGAATTGTATGTCTGCAGAACGAAAGCTACAATTACGTTTTTGGTATCACTAAGAAAGGAAAAGACACCTATATACTGTTGGAAAGAACGGAAAAAGGACAATCAGAAATTGTGTCAAGCGCAAAAATAGAAATCAAAGGAGCAATACGTTTGCAAGTTAAAGCAACAGGCGACGATTATCAGTTTAGCTATGCTTTAAACGGTGCTGATTTTGAAAATCTTGGAAATCCAGTTTCAGGAGATATTCTTTCAACAAATGTTGCAGGCGGATTTACAGGAGCTTTGGTGGGTTTATATGCCACTTCATCAAATAATTCACATCCGAAATAAAATTTGCAACTCCCATTTATTTCAATTTTAAAATGATTTATGGGAGTTGTTTTTTTAGCATAACAGCAGTCATCAAATTTTAGTAGAAATGATAAAAAGATATTTAAAATATATATTGCTTTTACAGCTTTTCACTTTAATACTAGGATGTAAAACCAATCAGCCTTTAGCAAATTCTTCTGAAAAGGCGAAAGCTGAAAATTGGGTGGGATCGTGGGCTTGTGCACCAATGCTTGTAGAACCAAACAATATGCCTCCAGCCCCAGGTTTGGCCGAAAATACACTTCGTCAGATTATAAAAGTTTCGATTGGAGGAGAGCATATTCGTCTGCGTTTTTCAAATCTATTCAGCGATCAGCCTACAGTTCTAAAAAAAGTAAGTATAGCCAATGTGCTTGAGGCTCCTGCGATTGATAAAAACACACAAAAAAATCTGAGTTTTAACGGAAATCAAGAAGTAATATTAAATCCAAATCAGGAAGTATTTTCAGATAAACTGAATTTTAAATTAAAGCCAGGCCAGAGGCTTGCAATAACCATTTATTATGGAGCTGCATCACCAAAAACAACTGGACACCCAGGATCTAGAACGACCTCTTATATTTTATCGGGAGACAATATCAATAATGATGTTTTCTCGGACGCCGTAAAAACAGATCATTGGTATTCTATTGTTGGCGTCGATGTTCTGGCATCAAAAAAGGCATCTAATATTGTTTGTCTAGGAAACTCCATTACAGATGGACGCGGTTCTGGAACAAACAAACAAAATCGCTGGACCGATATTCTAGCAGCTAGACTAGCAGCCGATAAAGCAACTCAAAGTATTGGAGTTCTAAATTTAGGAATAGGAGGAAATTGCGTTGTAAAAGGCGGATTAGGTCCAACAGCATTAGAGCGTTTTGATCGTGACGTGCTTTCGCAAACCGGTACAAAATGGCTCGTGATTTTAGAAGGAATAAATGATATTGGCGGAATTAAACGTGCAGAAGATGCTCCTGTAAAAGCACAAGAAATTATAGATGCTTATAAAATTATGATAGAAAAAGCACACGCCAGAGGCATAAAAGTCTACGGCTGTACGATTTTGCCTTTTCAAAAATCATTTTATGACGCGCCTTTCAAACAGGAAGCAAGAGATCTAGTGAATGCTTGGATTCGAAATAACCATTTTGATGCAGTAATAGATTTTGATAAAGAAATGGCTTCGGAAACCGGTTCTAAAACCATTTTATCTAATATGCATGATGGGGATTTTTTACATCCTAATGAATTAGGTTATCAAAGAATGGGCGAAGTCATAGATTTAAATTTATTTAAGTGAAATCCCATTTAGTATTAAAACAACTTTAACAAGATATCATGAAATCAATAATTAGATTTTTCGCAATAGCAGTTCTTTTTTTAAAGGGACTGAATGGATATTCTCAAGATCCAAATTTTCATGTTTATTTAAGTTTTGGACAGTCCAATATGGAAGGCGCTGCTCCGATAGAAGCTGAAGACAAAATAAATGTAGATCCTCGTTTTCAGGTTCTGGAAGCTGTAAATTGCCCAGATTTGAATCGCGAAATGGGAAAATGGTATACTGCAATTCCGCCATTATGCAGATGTAAAACAGGATTAACATTGACAGATTATTTTGGAAGAACTATGGTAGCCAATCTTCCTAAAAATGTAAAAGTGGGAGTGGTAAATGTTGCTGTGGGAGGGTGTAAAATCGAACTTTTTGATAAAAATAATGTCGAAAATTACGTAAAAACAGCACCAGAATGGATGCTAGGCATGCTTAAGGAATACAATGGCAGTCCGTATGCAAGATTGGTTGAAATGGCAAAAATTGCACAAAAGAAAGGAGTTATAAAAGGTATTTTACTGCATCAGGGAGAATCTAATACAGGAGATACTCTATGGCCGAAAAAGGTTAAAATAGTATATGATAATCTGATGAAAGATCTAAACCTTGATCCTAAAAAAGTGCCATTGCTTTCAGGTGAAACCGTTCATGAAGAACAAAAAGGAAAATGCGCCAGCATGAATAAAATCATTGCAACACTTCCTCAAACCATTCCAACCTCTTATATAATTTCATCAAAAGGTTGTGCAGTAGCTCCAGATTTCCTTCACTTTAGTTCGGCAGGATATAGAGATTTAGGAAAACGTTATGCAGAAAAAATGCTTTCATTATTAGGCTATAAATCAGATAGCTCAAATGAGCCTTTTATAGTTCAAGCGCCAGTCGGTTTTGATCAGTTAAACCCATCAGTTCCGTCAGGAAAAGTAGAAACGGTAAGTTATGATTCAAAAACAGTTGGAACAAGCAGAAAAGCCACTATTTATACGCCACCTGGATTTAGTAAAAGCAAAAAATATCCAGTTTTATATCTTTTGCACGGAATTGGCGGAGATGAAAAAGAATGGCTTAATGGTGGAAGTCCTCAGATTATATTGGACAATCTTTATGCAGAAGGAAAAGTAGAACCGATGATCGTAGTAATGCCAAACGGAAGAGCCATGAAAGATGACAGCGCTACCGGAAATATAATGGCGCCAGACAAAGTGCAGGCATTTGCAGATTTTGAAAAAGATTTATTGAAGGATTTGATTCCTTTCATTGAAAAAAAATACAATATTTATAAAGATAGAGAGCATCGTGCCATTGCAGGATTATCTATGGGTGGCGGACAGTCTCTGAATTTCGGTTTGACAAACCTAGATAAATTTGCTTGGATCGGTGGATTTTCTTCTGCTCCAAATACCAAGAAAACAGAAGAATTGGTGCCAAATCCTGAAGAAGCCAAAAAGAAACTGAAACTGCTGTGGATTTCTTGCGGAGATAACGATTGGCTGCTGGAAAACAGCAAACGAACACACGATTATTTATTCAAAAACAATGTCCCGCACATCTATTATCTGGAACCAGGAGTTCACGATTTCAAAGTATGGAAAAACAGCTTGTACATGTTTTCGCAGTTATTGTTCAAACCTGTTGATGAATCAAGTTTTGCAAAATATACGGTTTTAGGAGCCACAGCTCAAACCAACATACGTAATGCCAAATATCCTCAGATTCTGCCTGATAACAGAGTAATCTTTAAAGTCAATGCACCTGACGCATCAAAAGTGCAGATAGACTTGGGAAGAAAGTACGACATGCAGAAAGATGGTCAGGGAGTCTGGAATGTTACAACTGACCCTATAAACGGAGGATTTAATTATTACTCGCTTTTGATTGATGGTGTGGCAGTTGCAGATCCGTCAAGCGAAACTTTTTATGGAATGGGGCGCATGGCCAGTGGAATAGAAATCCCGAAAAAAGATAGTGATTTTTATGAATTGAAAACTGTTCCGCATGGTGAGGTAAGAATAATGAAATACTTTTCAAAAGGAACTAATTCTTGGCGTGAAATGTATGTGTATACGCCGCCAGGATACGAAACCTCTTCAGAAAAATTTCCTGTGCTGTATCTTTTACACGGAGGTGGTGAAGACCAAAGAGGATGGAGCACTCAAGGAAAAGCAAATTTGATTTTGGATAATTTAATTGCAGAAAATAAAGCAAAGAAAATGCTTATTGTAATGCTTGATGGTAATATGGGCAATACAGGCGGTATTGCAGGTTTTGGAGAAGAAACACTAAAAGCATTTGAAAACGAACTGAAAAATGGAGCCATACCTTTTGTAGAAAGCAATTTTAAAGTTGCGACAGACAGCAAAAGTAGAGCTTTAGCCGGTTTATCAATGGGTGGATTGCAGACACTTTACGCTGGAATTAAAAACTCTAATATGTTTTCAAGTCTGGGCGTTTTCAGTTCAGGCTGGTGGGCAAACAATCCGAAATTATCAGATCCTCAATATGAGTTTATGAAAAACAATGCGCAGTCAATTAATGCTAATTTGAAAGATTTCTGGATTTCGATGGGAGGAAAAGAAGACATAGCTTACGAGAATTGTAAAATCATGATGCAGAAATTTGATCAATTCGGCATAAAGTATAAATACAGCGAATATCCAGGCGGACACACTTGGCCAGTATGGAGACACGATTTGTTCCTGTATTCACAGTTATTATTCAAATAACACAAAGCAGAATCAAAGATTTTGATCTGAAATAAGCTGAATCTGAAATGAATGATAAAAAATACCTGATGAAAAACTATTTGAAATTTATATACGCCTTGATTTTTGTTTTAGCAAGTACGCTATCAAAAGCTTCTCAGCCTTTTATAACAGAAGATAAAAGCCAGAATGTTATGGTGCTGAAAGAAAAATCGCTGTCACTTTCTTTTTTTATAAATCCAAATTTAGATGCAGGCATTTTGCGAGCTGTACATAATCTACAGTCCGATTTTGAGAAAGTTACAGGCCAGCGTCCGCTTATTTTAAACCAAAATCCTAATGCATCATCACCGCTCATTATCATTGGAACGATCGGATCTAATTCTGTTATTGATGATTTAATTAAACAAAAAAAAATCGAAGGAAAAGAACTCAAAGGGAAGAATGAAAAATTCATCATACAACACGTTAGAAGTCCTTTTAAAGGTGTAGACGAAGCGCTCGTAATTGCAGGAAGCGACAAACGAGGTACGATTTACGGAATTTATGAATTATCGAAACAGATTGGCGTTTCTCCTTGGTATTACTGGGCTGATGTGCCTGTAAAACAGAAAGAAAATATTTATTTCATTAAAGGGATGTACACAGACGGAGAACCAGCTGTAAAGTACCGAGGCATTTTCCTTAATGATGAAGCACCAGCATTGAGTGGCTGGGCAAAAGCTACTTTTGGCGGTTTTAACAGTAAATTTTATGAAAAAGTTTTTGAATTAGTACTTAGGCTAAAGGGCAATTATATGTGGCCTGCGATGTGGGGAAATGCATTTTATGACGATGATGTGGCGAGCGGGCCTCTAGCAAATGAGATGGGGATTGTAATGGGAACTTCTCACCATGAACCAATGGCTTTGGCACAAACCGACTGGCGACGTTATATTAAAAAAAATAATTTGCCGAATGTTTGGGACTATTCCAAAAACAAAACTGTTTTAGACGAATTCTGGAAAACGGGGATTCAGCGAAGCAAAAATTGGGAAAAACTGGTAACTATTGGGATGCGTGGCGATGGAGACGAAGCAATGAGCGAAGGCACCAATATAAGTCTGTTGGAAAATATTGTAAAAGAACAGCGCAAAATTATTGAGAAAGAAACAGGGCAAAGCGCCAATAAAACACCTCAGGTTTGGGCTTTGTACAAAGAAGTTCAAGATTATTACGATCAGGGAATGCGTGTTCCTGATGATGTAATTCTTCTGTTTTGCGATGATAATTGGGGAAATGTCCGCAAACTTCCAGATCTTTCTAAACCGCTGCATAAAGGAGGTTACGGAATGTATTATCATTTTGACTATGTTGGAGGTCCAAGAAATTCAAAATGGATAAACATAAGTCCGATACAAAGAGTTTGGGAACAAATGAACCTTAGTTATGAAAATGGAGTCGATAAAGTATGGATTGTGAATGTTGGGGATTTAAAACCAATGGAATTCCCGATCAGCTTCTTTTTAGACATGGCTTGGAATCCTAAAAACTTCAACTCTCAGAATTTATTTCAATATACAGAAAGCTGGACAGCAGAACAATTTGGAAATAAATATGCTAAAGAAATAACCAGATTATTAAATACCTATCCGAAATTTAATCGTCGTGTTACGCCAGAAATGCTGGACAGCAAAACCTATTCTTTAGAAAATTATAATGAATTTGAAATGGTTGTTAACGATTACAAAAAATTAGCACTAGATGCTTACAGAGTTTACAACGAACTTCCAAACGAATATAAAGATGCTTATTTCGAGCTGGTTTTGTATCCTATAGACGCCTGCTGCAATCTTTATGAAATGTATTTTGCACAGGCAAAAAACAAGAAACTTGCGTCAGAAAAAAACGGTCTTGCCAATTATTATGCAGATGAGGTTAAAGTAAAATTTGAACGCGATTCTATTCTTCAAAACAAGTACAATAATGAAATTGCAGGGGGCAAATGGCCTCACATGATGGATCAAATGCGTATAGGTTATAAAGCTTGGCATGATGATCCTAAAAATATTCTTCCTGAGGTAAAATATCTTCCTGATAGCGAAATTATAGTTCCGAAAGTTTTTGCAGAAAAAGAGGGTTATGTTTCGATTCATGCAGAACACTTTTCTATGGTCAATAATTCAAAAAAAATACATTGGGAGGTGATTCCAGATTTCGGAAAAACACTGAGTGGAATAACGACATTTCCGCAAAATATTTACCCAACAGCAGATGATAATGTCTTTGTAGAATATGAAATCAATTTTGCTTCAACGGGAGAATTTAAGGTAGAACTTTTACTGGCTCCAACGCTTAATTTTAATAGCAATAAAGGACTTCGATATGAAATATCTTTTGATGGCGAAAAACCGCAACAAATCAATTTTAATGGGCATTATAAAGGAGAATTAGGTAAATGGCAGGCAGAGCATATGATTCATTCTGTGACTAAACATACTATTTTGAAGTCAGGAAAACACACACTTCGGTTCAGGGTTTTAGACCCAGGAATTGTGCTTCAAAAAATATTGATTGATACTGGTGGTTTGAAGCCTTCTTATTTGGGAGCTCCAGAAAGTGAAAGAGTGGCCCAATAAATTTATCGGATCTTTTTACTAGTGAGAAAGATTTTAAAGCTGATAAAGAAAATATATTTTTAGTATAAAATAATTAAAATTAAATTCTCTAATGAAAAATAACATATTTTTTTGCCTATTCGCCTTATTGATGGGGGCCAACTTATCGGCTCAAATGAAGTTATTTGATTTAAGCGAAGTAAAACTAAAAGATGGACCATTTAAAAATGCTCAAGATGTAGACCTTAAGTATATTTTAGCATTAGATCCTGACAAACTTCTAGCGCCTTATTTATTGGAATCTGGACTTCCGCCAAAAGCAGATCGTTATGGCAATTGGGAAAATATAGGATTGGATGGACATATAGGTGGACATTACCTTTCGGCTTTAGCTCTGATGTATAAATCTATTGGAAACAAAGAGATTAAAGATAGGCTAGACTATATGCTTTCAGAATTGGCGCGCTGTCAGGCTAAAAATGGCAATGGCTATGTTGGAGGCATTCCGCAAGGCAAAGTTTTTTGGGATCGAATTCATAAAGGAGACATAGACGGAAGCAGTTTTGGTTTGAATAATACTTGGGTTCCGATTTATAACATTCACAAACTTTTTGCTGGTTTGACTGATGCTTATCAATACACAGGAAGTGAGCAAGCGAAAGATATAGTAATAAAACTTGGAGATTGGTTTATAGAATTAATCCGTCCACTTTCGGATGAACAAATTCAGAAAGTTTTAGCAACAGAGCATGGAGGTATAAATGAATCTTTTGCCGATTTGTATATCATTACAAAGGACAAAAAATATCTTGAAACGGCCGAAAAATTATCGCATAAAGCTTTATTAAATCCATTACTGCAAAAAGAAGACAAACTCACAGGGCTTCATGCTAATACTCAAATACCGAAAGTGGTTGGTTTTGAGAAGATTGCCGCACTGTCTGATAATAAAGAATGGTCAGATGGTGTCCAGTTTTTTTGGAATAATGTAACGCAAAAAAGAACAGTTGCATTTGGAGGAAACAGTGTGGCAGAACATTTTAATCCAGTTAACGATTTTAGCGGCATGGTAAAATCAAATGAAGGGCCAGAAACCTGCAATTCTTACAATATGGAACGTCTTGCAAAAGCTTTGTTTCTCGATAAAAATGATGTGCATTACCTAGATTTTTACGAAAGAACACTTTACAATCACATTCTTTCTAGCCAGCATCCAGAAAAAGGAGGTTTCGTTTATTTTACGCCTATTCGTCCAAATCATTATCGCGTTTATTCTCAGCCTCAAACAAGCATGTGGTGCTGCGTAGGAACGGGACTTGAAAATCATACCAAATATGGAGAATTAATTTACAGTCATTCACAAAATGATCTTTTTGTAAATCTTTTTATTCCATCTATTTTAAAGTGGAAAGAAAATGGAGTAGAGCTGGAACAAAACACAAACTTCCCTTATGAGAATCAGACAGAGTTAGTTTTAAAACTTAAAAAAACAAAAAGCTTTGCTTTGAATATCCGTTATCCAAAATGGGCTGAAAACTTTGAAATATTCGTTAACGGAAAAGAGCAAAAAATAGCATCTCAGTCCTCTGAATATGTTTCGATTTCAAAAAAATGGAAAACGGGAGATAAAATAATTGTCAGATTTAAAACGTCAATACATTTAGAAAATCTGCCAGATGGTTCAAATTGGAGTGCATTTGTTAAAGGGCCAATTGTACTGGCTGCCAAAACTTCAACAGAAGGATTAGACGGCTTGTTTGCAGATGACAGCCGAATGGGACATGCCGCAAGAGGAAAATTTATTCCGCTTGATAAAGCTTATGCATTGGTTGGGGACAAAGCAGATTATATTTCAAAACTTAAAGAAACAGGTAACTTAAGATACAGTTTAGATTCATTAGAATTGGAGCCTTTTTTTGAAGTGCACGACGCCCGTTATCAAATGTATTTTCAAACGTATTCTAAAGAAGAATATAAAGAAAAGCAGGAGTTGCTGAAGAAGCAGGAAATTGAAGCCATGGCACTTGAAGCCAAAACAATAGATAAAATAAACTGTGGTGAACAACAGCCAGAAGTCGATCATTTGTATAAAGGAGAAAAGAGCAATTCTGGTTACGAGGACGGAAAGTTCTGGCGAAATACACGTGCCTATATCTCTTATCAAATGCTGAACAAAAACAGCAAAGGTCAGTTTTTGAATATAAGTGTTTTAGATGAATTCAATAGCGATAACATTACTATTTTAATTAATGAAAAGCCTGCGGTAATAAGTTCAGCAGATAAAAAGACAATCAAAATAAAAATAGATAACAAGGAAGTACTGAACATTAAAATTCTGGCAAGAGAAGGAAAAATAAGTCCGAAGTTTTCTCAGCTTAGAATTGTTACGAATTAACGCATAATATCTCTGTTAGACATTTTTCAGAGATCCCGAAAATAAACAACAACAATGAAAACAAAAGATTTTATTTATGTTTTTTTGGCGATTACATTTACTATTGTAACAAGTCATTCTCAAAAAGTAAAAGCTCAAAATCCCATTATTTTTGCAGATGTTCCCGATTTATCTATAATTAGGGTTGACGACACTTACTATATGAGCAGCACCACAATGCACATGAATCCTGGAGTGCCTATTATGAAATCTAAGGATTTAGTAAATTGGCATTTGGTTAATTATGCCTATCAAACCTTAGAAGATAATGATGATCGCTTGAATCTAGATCATGGTAAAAATGACTACGGAAGAGGTTCTTGGGCGAGCAGTCTGCGTTATCATAACGGAATGTATTATGTGAGCACTTTTTCGGGAACAACAGGAAAAACCTATATTTTTTCTACAAAAGATATTGAAAATGGCCCTTGGAAAAAGATTGTTTTAAATAATTCCTATCATGATCATTCTCTTTTCTTTGATGATAATGGAAAAGTTTACTTGGTTTGGGGTGGCGGAAAACTTCAAATTGTAGAATTAAAAGAAGACTTGTCAGAAGTTAAAGAACAAACAAAGAAAATTTTAATTGAAAATGCTAATGCTCCCGCGAGGAGCGATATCATGCTGCCAGCAGAGGGATCACAGCTTTTTAAAATTAACGGAAAGTATTATCTGTTTAATATCTGCTGGCCAAAAAACGGTATGCGCACCGTAATCGTACATAGAGCAGATACTATTGCAGGGCCATGGGAAGGAAAGATCGGACTGCAGGATTTGGGCGTTGCACAAGGCGGACTTATTGATACTCCAGACGGCAAATGGTTTTCTTATTTATTTAGAGACGCAGGTGGCGTAGGACGTATTCCCTATCTGGTTCCTGTAAAATGGGAAAATGGCTGGCCAATATTGGGCGAAAATGGTAAAGTGCCTCAAAATTTAGATCTTCCAGCCAACAAAAGCTTAATTCCCGGAATTGTAAACTCAGACGAATTTAACCGTAAAAATGGAGAAAGAGACCTGCCTTTGGTTTGGCAATGGAATCATAACCCAGATAATGCAAATTGGTCGGTAAAAGAAAGAAAGGGGTATTTAAGATTAAAAACAGCCAGAATAGACAGCAGTTTTACGCAGGCAAAAAATATTTTGACACAGCGAACTTTTGGTCCTGTATGTTCAGCAACCACAATGCTTGAACTTTCAAAGATGAAAGAAGGAGATGTTGCGGGTCTTTCGCTATTACAAAAAGATTTTGGTCTTGTGGGAGTAAAAGTAAATCAAGGAGCAAAAAGAATTGTGATGATGGATGCTGAAAAAGGAAATCCGAAAGAAATAGAAAGTGTACCATTAAATCAGGACAAAATATATTTTAAAGCTGAATGCGATTTTAGAAGTCAAGCAGATCAAGGAAGATTTTATTACAGCTTAGATGGCAAAAAATGGATCAGCATAGGAAAACCAATCAAGATGCCATACACAATTCCGCATTTTATGGGCTACCGATTCGGACTGTTTAATTATGCTACTAAAACCGCTGGAGGTTTCGCTGATTTTGATTATTTCCGTATTGACGAAAAGATTTCAGAAACGAAATAATCTAAGAAAAGATTTAGCAATACAATTTAAAATAGAAGTAATGAAAATAAGTCAGAGCATGTATTTAAAAAAAATAAAATTTCTAGCCGCATTTATCATTCCTGTATTTGGTTTTGCCCAAAACCCTATTGTACAGACAAGCTATACAGCAGATCCAGCGCCAATGGTTTACAATAATAAATTGTATTTGTATACTTCGCATGATGAAGACGATTCTACTTGGTTTACTATGAATGACTGGAAATTGTACACTACAGAAGATATGGTAAACTGGACAGATCATGGTGCTGTATTATCGTATAAAGATTTTAGCTGGGCTAAAATGAATGCTTGGGCCATTCAATGCATAGAAAGAAAAGGCAAATTTTATTTGTATGCTCCAATTACAGATAATCAAGGCCGAAATGGGATTGGTGTTGCAGTTTCAGACAGTCCGTATGGGCCATTTATAGATCCGTTAGGAAAACCCTTGGTGCAAAATAGTGACGCCGATATTGATCCGACTGTTTTTATAGATGATGATGGGCAAGCCTATTTATTGTGGGGCAATCCAGTTTGCCATTATGTGAAATTAAATGAAGACATGATTTCTTATGCTGATGAGGTAAAGGTATTTCCAAACACAATTGAATCATTTGGAAAGCGTGTAGGAAAAGAAGATCCGCGCAGACCTACCACTTATGAAGAAGGGCCGTGGCTTTATAAAAGAAATAAATTGTACTATTTGTTTTTTGCCGCAGGGCCTATTTCTGAACACATAGGGTATTCTACAAGCAAAAGTCCGCTTGGGCCTTGGAAATACCAAGGGGTTGTAATGCCAACACAGGGAACGAGTTTTACAAATCATCCTGGAGTAGTAGATTTTAAAGGAAAAACCTATTTCTTTTACCATAATGGAGCTTTGCCTGGTGGAAGTGGCTTTACCAGATCTGTAGCCGTTGAAGAGTTGCTTTTTAATTCTGACGGTAAAGTCAAAGAAATGAATATGACAGAAGGCATCAAAAAAGGAATGGGAACCCTGAATCCTTATGCTAAGTCTGAAGCAGAAACGATAGCTTGGTCTAAAGATGTAAAATTCATGCAGAATAAGGAAGTTGGCGTTTTTATTACAGCCATGAAAAACAATGCCTTCACGAAAGTCAGAGATGTTGATTTTCGTGAATCGGGCGCTTCAAAATTTACGGCTCGAGTAGGTACTACGCACAATGGAAATGTGTCTATGGAAATAAGATTGGATAGTCTGGATGGAGAATTGATAGGAACAGTAAAAGTTCCTATGACGGGAGGAAATGACAGATGGGCTCTAGTTACAACAGACATTAAAAAAGTTTCAGGAGTGCACGATCTTTATTTTATATACAAAGGCAATGCTGCCGAAAAAATCATGTATTTTGATTATTGGATGTTTTCGAAATAACATTTTTAGCTAATCCTACTTTAGTAAAAAGAGTTTAATCATTACAAAAAGAAAAATCTTTAAAGGTTATGAATCTTAAAAAAATAATATTCTTATGTTTAGTTAGTTTCTTAAAACTAAACGCCCAATCAGTTGTAAAAAGTCCAGACGGAAAGCTTGCGGTATCGGTTTCTGCAGATAACGGAATGCCCCAGTATAGCGTAACCTACAACGAAAAAACGTTTATAGAAAAATCGCCATTAGGCTTAAAAACGAATGCGGGAGATTTCAGCTCCGGACTGGCTTTGGAAGCAAACGGCGTCCAAAATAGAATTGACGAGTCCTATCAGCTGCGCAACATTAAAAAAAGCAGCGTGCATTACACGGCCAACGAGGCTGTTTTTTCGTTCACAAAGGACGGCAGACCGGCTTTGGATGTAATCTTTAGGGTAAGCAATAATAATCTGGCATTCAAATATAAAGTGTATCCGCAGAAGGAAACGTTTTCCTGTGTGGTCCAGGAAGAGGCTTCGGGATTTCTGATGCCTAAGGGAACCGCAACATTTCTGTGCCCACAAAGCAATCCCATGACAGGATATGCGAGAACAGCTCCCAGTTATGAGACTTCATACGCTCTCGATGATGCAGTGGGAAAAAACGGCTGGGGAAACGGATACACGTTTCCATGCCTGTTTAAAGTAAACGGTGGATGGGTGCTGATTTCTGAAACAGGGGTGGACGGCGGCTACTGCGCCAGCAGGCTGATCGGACATGAGAACGGATTATATTCAATCGGATTTCCGATGCCCGGAGAAAACAACGGAAACGGAACATCAGCGCCGGGAATTCCGCTTCCAGGAGAAACGCCGTGGCGTACTATCACTATTGGTGAAACATTGGCGCCAATTGTCGAAACCACCATTCCTTTTGACTTGGTCAAGCCAAAATATGAAGCTTCCAAAGAATACCAGTACACCAAAGGGACTTGGAGCTGGATAATAAAAATGGATAGTAACACAACGCTTCCCGTGCAGAAGGAGTACATCGATTTCAGCGCGGCGATGGGATATGAAACCATTTTAATCGATGCGCTTTGGGATGTGCAGATTGGCCGTGATAAAATAGCAGAACTGGCGGCATACGGAAAGCAGAAAGGCGTGGGGCTCTATCTTTGGTACAATTCAAACGGGTACTGGAATGATGCTCCGCAAGGCCCGAGAGGTTTGATGGATAACTCGGCGATCCGAAGAAAAGAGATGGCATGGATGAAAAGCATCGGAATCAAAGGCATTAAAGTAGATTTTTTCGGAGGAGACAAGCAGGTGACCATGAAACTGTATGAAGATATTCTGACGGATGCCAATGAATTTGGGATAATGGTTATTTTCCACGGCTGCACCCTGCCTCGAGGCTGGGAACGCATGTATCCGAACTATGCCTCCAGCGAAGCGGTTCTGGCAAGCGAGAATCTGCATTTCGGACAGCAGAGCTGTGATAATGAAGCTGTAAATGCGGCAACGCATACTTTTATCAGAAATGCGGTGGGAAGCATGGATTTTGGCGGAAGCGCTTTGAACAAATTCTACAATAGCGATAACATTCCCAACAAAGGCTCAAAGAGAAAGACTTCTGATGTATTTGCTTTAGCCACTTCAGTGCTTTTTCAGAGCGGCGTGCAGCATTTTGCTTTAGCACCCAATAATCTGCATGACGCTCCAGACTGGGCTATAAAATTTATGAAGGAAGTGCCGACGGTCTGGGATGAGGTTCGCTTTTTGGACGGATATCCAGGGCGATATGTTTTATTAGCCAGAAGAAAAGGGGTAAAGTGGTATATTGCGGGAATTAATGCTGAAAATAAACTATTAAAGATAAAAGTAAAGCTAGAAATGCTTAATTCTGGTGCCACGGTAAATTATTATGCAGACGATGATCAGCTAAACGGAAAAGTAAGTTTACTGAAGATGAGCAAAAACAAAGAAGTTGAAATAAAAATCCCTAAGAATGGAGGTATAGTGATAACAAATTAAAGGAATAATGTAATCCGCTTAATTTATAATAAGCCAATTCAGAATTTGAGTTGGCTTTTTTATGCTATAAATTTTGGTAGCAGTATTGAATAAGCTTATTTCTTTTTATTGAAATTAAAATGTTTCTGTAAGCTAAAAAGGTCAATTTTAGTAAGCAAAAAAACTGCATTCCTTTTTAACAACCGATTGTTATTTTGACTTTTTTCATTTCTTTTTAAATCAATATTGGTATAAGGTTAATTGCAAAACTTGTCTTTTTAACTCTTTTTAGTAAAATTTTACTTATTTTTTAGTACTTTTTGAAAGTTTTATCTTCTTTTTTAAATATTTATATTTTTTGTAGAAAATGAGTCAGTTGGCTACAGATTTATTATTTTTTATTTTAATATTATTTTTAAAATATGTATTTCTTATTTTTTTCGGTTTAAAAATATTTTTAATGTTTTTATTTCTATTATTTTTTGAGTTTTTTTTAAATAAATTACAAAGCAACCGATTGTTTTATGAGTTGTTTTTTTATATTTGTGATGATCTCTTGTTTGTGAAAATGGATTCATTATCGAAATCGTCTTTTGCACAAAAGATTTTAATATAAACTGAATAAACATTATGAACCTTACTAATTAAAAAAACAAAAAACCATTAACTATTTAAACCAAACAAAAACAATTAATATGAAGTTAAAGCTCAAAATTGCACTAATCGGACTGCTGATAGTTGGCAGTCATAGTATAATGGCACAATCAAAGACCATTCATGGCGTGATTACCGACCCTTCGGGATTTCCTTTGCCAGGTGCCAGTGTTAATGTAGAAGGTACGCAGAATAGCGCATCAACAGATTTTGACGGTAAGTACTCTTTAAAAGGAGTTAATCCTACTGATAAAATAACGTATTCTTACGTCGGTTTAGTTTCACAAACGATTACTGTAGGTGAAAGAAGCTCAATCAATGTAACTCTAGTTCAAAACACGCAAAACCTTAATGAAGTTGTAGTGGCCTATGGTACTCAAAAGAGAGCGAAGGTTACAGGAGCGATTTCTACGGTAAGTTCAAAAGATATTGCCGCAGTGCCTATTACCAATGCTGAATCTGCTTTGCAAGGACGTGCAGCAGGGGTTACAGTCGTAAACGGCGCGCCTGGTTCTAATCCTACCGTTAGTATTCGTGGACTGGCAACAATGGGAAACAGTGCCCCTTTGTATGTAATTGATGGAGTTTTAACTGGGAATCTTTCTGGTTTAAGCCCTAATGACATCGAGAGCATTTCTGTTTTGAAAGATGCTTCTACAACAGCTTTATATGGTTCTAAAGCTTTTAACGGGGTTATTATGGTTACTACTAAAAAAGGAAAAAAAGGTCCAGGTCAGTTAAGTTTTAGCACTTATGTGGGAGGACAGGAAGTAACAAAAAGATATAGTGTTTTAAATACACAGCAATACCTTCAATATGCGAAAGATTTAGGAAGCGACTTAACGGCTAGAGCAGCTGAGTTTGGAAACATCAATACCAACTGGCAAGATCAGATTTTTCAAACTGGTGTTATGCAGGATTATAACTTGAGCTTTTCAAATGGAACAGAAACTTCAACAGGACGTTATTCTGCTGAATATATGAAACAGGAAGGAGCTATTATAAATACTGGTTTCGAACGTTATTCTTTCAGAGCCAATAATACACAGGATATTGGTAAACTAAAGATTGGAAGCAACATGGGGGTTTCTTTCAGCACGATTAATCCAGAAAGAAGCTCAGGCGGAAGAACATTATTAGAGCATGCTATTAAAATGGCACCGTATTTTCCGATTTACAATGAAAATAGTTTAGGCGGTTATCAAGGTCCTAGTGCCATTGACGGAAATGATGCTGAAAACCCAGTACGTGTAGCGAATTTGGGGTATCAGAAAATAAATAATCTATCTATTATCGGAAATATTTATGCAGAATTAGAAATTTACAAAGGTTTGAAATTCAGATCGCAAGTTTCTTTAGATTACTACACAAGTAAAGACCATACTTTTATTCCAAGTTTTCAAGATGGTTCTTATCACAAGCAGGCTTTTTCTTCAACCAACGAAACAAATTCTCAAGGACAAACTATCGTTTTTGATAATAGCTTAACGTACAAAACAACGATTGCTCAAAAGCACAACCTTGAAGTGTTGGGAGTTATCACTAAAATTGACGGAAAAGGGCAAAGTTTAGCAGCTGGAAGCCGTTATTATATTTCAAACGAAATTGATCAGTTGAGATATAATGAAGGGAGTTTAGGATCTTCTAATTATGAAGAAAAAAACTTAGGATATATAGCTCGTATCAACTATGACTATGATGGCAAATATCTTTTAGCTGTTTCAGGGCGTAGAGATGCATCTTCTCGTTTTGGGGCAAATAACCGCTGGGGGAATTTCTATTCTGTTGCATTAGGGTGGAATATTGCAAAAGAAAATTTTATGCAAAATTCTGTTTTTAGTACTTTAAAACTTAGAGCTAGTACAGGAACAACAGGAAACGATAGAATAGATAATTACCAATACAGTGCTACTTTATTGGCAAACTACAATTACCCAATTGGAGGCGCAAATGCACCAGGAGTTTCTTTAGGTGTTGCGGCTAATCCAGATTTGAAATGGGAATCAAAATTAGATCGAAATATAGGGGTTGATTTTGGTTTATTTGATGATAAGCTAACCGGTTCATTTGAATATTTTAATAATAAAAGTAGCGACATTCTTTTTGCAGTTCCTCTTGCTGCTTCTGTTGGTTCTGCAGGTGGTGGAACTCAAATTCAAAATATTGCAGACGTAAAAGTAAGCGGTTTTGAAGTTTCTATTGGTTACAATGACAGAAAAGGAGACTTTACATGGTCTGCAGTAGCAAATCTAGGAACAAGTAAAAATGAAGTGGTTGGTTTAGCGCCTGGAGTGACAAGCGTATTAGGAGGTCCTTCTGCAAGAGCAGGTTTAGAAAATTTCTCTAGATTAGAAGTAGGACAGCCATTATTCTATTTTTATGGATATCAGACTAATGGAATTTACCAAAATCAGGCAGAAGTAGATGCTGTTTTTGGACCAGGTCAGACTACTATAAAACCAGGAGATATTAAAATTGTGGATCGTGATGGCAATAAAGTGATCAATTCAGATGATAAAACAAACATTGGAAATCCATATCCTGATTTTACTTACGGTTTAAACCTAAGTGCCGCATATAAAAACTTTGATTTCAATTGCTTTATCACTGGAGTGGCAGGTAACGATATTTATAATGCAAACACTTTTGACTTAAAAGGAATGAACCGTTTATTTAACGCCAGCACAGATGTTTTAGATAGAGCAAATGTTGTAAATGGAGTGGTAACAAACCCTTCAGCTACATTGCCTAGAGCGCAAGGGGCAGACATCAACTGGTCTTCAGCAAATCAACGTTATATTGAAGATGGCTCTTTTACAAGATTAAAAAACATTGCTTTAGGATATACATTGACAGGAGATGCTTTTAAAAGTTATTTCTCAAAAGCGAGGTTCTACATCAGCGGACAGAATCTTATTACAATCACAAATTACTCTGGTTTAGATCCAGAAATTGCAAGAGCAGATGGTAATGCAAATTCAGCAGGTATTGATTTAGGAAGATATCCACAGCCAAAATCGGTAATTTTTGGAATTGATGTTACATTTTAATACTTAAAGACGATGAAAAAAATTAAATATATACTTATAGTACTGTCTGGAGCTTTAACTCTAACTTCATGTGACAGTAGCGAATTAGAATTGACTAATCCCAATACTTTATCGCCTGAAACTTTCTTTAAAACCGAAACGCAGGTACAGTCTGCTGTAAACGCTTCCTATGCCAACCTTCAGACAAGAGGACTTTATGGAAGAAATCTTTTCTTTGCCATGGACCTTATGGGACATGATGCTTTAGGAAATCCACAGTTAGAAGGTAACAAAAAGCCATTTCAGGATTTTTCTTTTAATGCAGGAAATGATATTATTCAATACTATTGGGAATCTTGTTTTACAGGAATATCCAGAGCCAATTTTGTGTTAGACAACGAACCTAAAATCAATGCTCTTCCAAATTCTGTTTTGTCTCAAGAAAAAAAGAACAAATATTTAGGAGAAGCTCATTTTTTAAGAGCGTACTATTATTTCCTATTAGTAAGACGTTTTGGCGATGTGCCAATTTATAAAACAGGTACTATTGTCGGAAATCCAAGAAGCCCAAAAACAGAGGTTTATGCTTTGATTGAAGAAGATCTTGTATTTGCATCACAAAATCTTTTGCCAAAAGCTTCAGAGGCAGTTGGAAGAGCCAATAAAGAAGCAGCTTATGCGCAATTGGGTAAGGTATTGTTATATCAAAAAAAATATAATGAAGCTTTAGCAGCATTGAATAATGTGACAAGTTATAGCCTTGAAGACAAAGGTAATTTTTACAACAACTTCATGGAAGAGACAGAACACGGTAAAGAATCGATTTTTGAAATTGAGTTTGATGAAAAAAATGGAACTGGTGATCAATGGGGAGCTGTTGGTGATAGCGGCGGAACTGGTTTTGATGAGTCAACTCTTAGAGGTCAGGAATACGGAAATCTTAGCTGGTACAATGTTTACCCATCAGATGAGCTTTTAGATTCGTATGAAGTAGGTGATAATCGCTTTGGAGATACTTTTTATGTTCCTGGTTCATCTTATCTAAAAGGAACCAAAGTTATGGTGGCAAGTAATTTTACTACCTCTGCAGGTATTAGAAGAGCAGGGTGGAAAAAATATCAAAACTATTACAATAGAGAAGACGAAGCGACACGTTCAAGCATTAACTTTAAAGTAATGCGTTATGCAGATGTATTGCTTATGAAAGCAGAATGTGAAAACCAAAGAGATGGCGGTTCTCAGACAGCAGCAATAGCATATATTAAAGAAGTTCGCGACAGAGCAAATCTAACAACTACTATTGCACCAACCAAAGAAGCGGTTTTTGCTGCAATTGTGCACGAACGCCAAGTAGAATTTGCTGGAGAACAATCTCGTTTTGATGATCTTATAAGATGGGGTATGGCAAGTAATGTATTGCAAGGTACAGGTTTTACAGCTGGTAAAAGTGAATTATGGCCAATACCAAATAGAGAAACATCTTCTAATCCTAATATAAAACCAAGCGATAACAATCCTGGTTATTAAGATAATTAAATTTTGGTTAGTTTAAGTTAAATAAGTCAAGTCAAGTTAAGTTAAGTTAAGTTAAGTTAAGTTAAGTTAAGTTAAGTTAGTTTTTTGTAAACAGCGCATTTTACTGCGCTGTTTATTGTTTACAGAAATAAAACTGGAGAAAAATTAAAGGCATTTTCGTAATTATTTCAATTAAATCAAAAAAAATGAAAAATACAGGCAAAATTTTATTTGTGCTCTTCTGTAATGTATTTGCAATACATGCAGAAGCACAAAACCCCATTATCAAAGATATTTTCACTGCAGATCCAGCTCCTCTTGTGCATAAAGGCACTTTGTATTTATACACAGGACATGATGTGGCAACTCAGGAAGATACTAATTATAAAATGGCCGACTGGCACGTTTTTTCTACAACCAATATGAAAGATTGGAAAGATCATGGAGCACCGCTTTCTCCGAGCACATTTTCTTGGGCTACAGGTGATGCCTATGCAGCTCAGTGTATAGAAAGAGATGGAAAATTCTATTGGTTTGTTTCTACATTTCATAAAAAAGACGAAGTAAGCCAAGGAGGTGCTGCAATAGGCGTGGCAGTTTCAGATAGTCCAATAGGTCCTTTTAAAGACGCCATTGGAAAAGCGCTTATTATAAATGAAATGACAACAGATATGAAGTATGGTTGGGATGATATCGACCCAACTGTATTTATAGATGATGATGGACAAGCCTATATGTTTTGGGGAAATGGAAGCTGCAAATGGGTAAAACTTAAGAAAAACATGATAGAGGTGGATGGAGAAATTACCACTTTCAAACCTAAAAATTATATCGAAGGACCGTGGGTGTACAAAAGAAAAGGACTTTATTATTTAGTGTATGCCAGCGCTGGAACAAAACCCGAAATGATAGAATATTGCATTGCAAAAAGCATAACGGGACCATGGAAGTATCAGGGAATTATCCAAGAAAATGTGCAGAATAGTTTTACCACACATCCTGGAATTATTGACTATAAAGGAAAGTCATACTTTTTTTATCACAACGGAAGTTTGCCAACAGGAGGCAGTTACAGACGTTCAATTTGTGTAGACTATATGCATTATAACAAAGACGGAACTATTCAAAAAATTATACAAACCAATGAGGGTGTAGGTTTAGTAAAATAAAATCTCATTTTGTTTCTCTGATGGAGAATTACTATTTAAACAGATAAATATGATAGTATATAAAAACCTGAACATTAAAATTTCGGCGTTTACGTTGTTCATGCTGATAACGCCATTGTGGGTTATAGGACAGCATAAAAAGAAGACCGCTAAGACAGAGTCTGAAAGGCCTCAATATAGAAATCTCTTTAAAGAAGCAGGCTACAGCCAAATTGAAATAGACAAGAAAGTAGCCAAAGCTTACTTTGATATATTCGAAGGTCCAAATAAAGTATATTTTGAAGAAGGAGATTCTTTAGGATATGTTTCTGACGTTAAAAATAAAGATGCCCGTACCGAGGGAATGTCTTATGGTATGATGGTTGCCGTTCAGCTTAACAAGAAAGAAGTTTTTGATCGTCTATGGAGATGGTCTGTAAAATATATGCAGCATCAAGACGGGCCAAGAGAAGGTTATTTTGCTTGGAGCGTGAATCCGCTGACGAAAAAGCAGAATTCTCCAGGTTCGGCTTCAGACGGTGAATTATATTTTGTTACAAGCCTTCTTTTTGCTTCTAACAAATGGGGAAACACTACGGGAATTGACTACTACAAAGAAGCCAGAAAAATACTAGATGCCATGTGGAAAAAAGATGGCACTGGCAATGTACATAACATTATAAACACCGAATACAAACAGATTTCATTTGTGCCCGAAGGAGGTGGCTACAACTGGACAGATCCCTCTTACCATGTTCCAGCATTCTATGAAATATGGGCATTATATGCTAAAGATGGCCATGAACAATTTTATAAAGAATGTGCAGAAGTTTCACGTAATTTTCTACATAATGCATGCCATCCCGTAACAGGTTTAAATTCAGATTATACTGAGTTTAATGGCGAACCGCATCCCACGCCGTGGATGCCTCCGGGATTTCGTTACGATTCTTGGCGCGTTCCGATGAATGTGGCAATGGACTATACTTGGTATGGAAAGGATAAAAAATGGCAGGAAGGATACGCCAAACGTTTTCAAGATTTTCTTAGATCGAAAGGATTAGACAAGTTTGAAGATCAATTTAATTTGGATGGTACAACTCCCGACTTTATCCTTCAAGCTGGCCATGTCAAAAAGCTAAGACATTCTATAGGATTAGTAGCCACTTCAGCAACAGCATCATTAGTCAATCCCGATAAAGAAAGTTTAGATTTTGTTCATGCAGTTTGGAACGCAAAGCTTGAACCTTACGAAGACGGTTACTTTGATCCCTATTATGATGGACTGATGTATCTTTTTAGCCTAATGCATCTTAGCGGAAAATATCAAATTATTGTTCCAGAAGTAAAATAACTTTTAAAGCAAAAAAACATGAAACAGTATAAAATGGTTGTCTTATCGATTTTAGCAGGATTTGTTGGTTTTTCACAAACAAAAACAAATTCAATTATTGAAGATTTTAAGCCTTCAGTGCTAAATCAGCCAGGACAGGAATATCCAAAAGTTAATTCTCAAGGCTATGCACGATTTCAAATTGCAGCGCCCGAAGCAAAATCGGTTGTAGTGAGTCTTGGACTTGGCGGAGCCAAAGGTGGAACTGTCCTTACAAAAGATCAGGACGGTTATTGGAAAGGCACTACAGAGGGAGCAATGGATGAAGGTTTTCATTATTATCATGTAACTATTGATGGAGGTGTATTTAACGATCCAGGTGCGCTTAACTTCTATGGATCTACACGTTGGGAAAGCGGTATCGAAATTCCGGCGCATGATCAGGATTTCTATGCATTAAAAGATGTTCCGCACGGAAATGTGCAACAGGTACTTTTTCCTTCAAAAAGCACTAATACATCTCGCAGGGCTTTTGTTTATACTCCGCCTTCTTATCATAAAGATAAAGACAAAAAATATCCAGTTTTGTATTTACAGCACGGTTGGGGAGAAGATGAAACGGCTTGGAGCAATCAAGGACGCGTAAACTTAATAATGGATAATTTGATTGCAGAAGGTAAAATAAAGCCATTTATCATCGTAATGACTTACGGAATGACAAATGAAATTAAGTATGGAGGTTTGGCAAGTTTTAAAATAGAACCATTTCAAACGGTTCTGGTAGACGAGTTAATTCCGTACATTGATTCAAATTTCCGTACGATTTCGAATCAAGCAAACCGCGCAATGGCTGGCCTGTCAATGGGCGGAATGGAAACGCATTCTATTACGCTCAACAAACCTGATGTTTTTTCTCATTATGCGCTTTTAAGCGGTGGAATTTATAAGCCAGAGGAGATTAAAGATAAGTCAAAACTTAAACTGATTTTTATAAGCTGTGGCAGCCGCGAAAGACCAGAATCAGTGCAGTCTGCAGTAAAAACATTAAAAGATGCAGGATTTAATGCTGTTTCTTACGTCTCTGAAAACACAGCTCACGAATTTTTGACTTGGCGCAGAAGTTTCAAAGAATTAGCTCCGCTTTTGTTTAAATGACACGCATTTTTTTATAAAAAATTAAACTAATAAGTATGAGACTATCTATTAACGCAGTGATTGCAATTTTTAGTTTGTATTTTCAGTCTGTGAACGCTCAATCTGAGCAGATTATAACTGAAGATTTTAAACCTTCAGCAGCGAATCAGCCAGAAAGAATATTTCCTCAGGTTAATTCGCAGCGACGTGTTCGCGCCAGTATTTCGGCACCAAATGCAAGCAAAGTACAGCTGGATATTGGCGGTGTAAAATATGATATGCGAAAAGATGATAAGGGCGTGTGGACAGGAGAGTCAAATCCGCAAGATGAAGGATTTCATTATTATCAGTTAAATATTGATGGAGCTTCGGTTCCTGATCCTGGAAGTTTATATTTTTATGGTGCAGGGAGACTAGGAAGCGGTATAGAAATTCCCTCATCAGATCAGGACTTTTTTGCCTTAAAAAATGTGCCTCACGGCTTGGTAAGTGAAAATATTTATTTCTCTAAACTGACCAATTCATTTAGACGCTGTTTTATTTATACTCCAGAAGGTTATAACGAAAATACAAAAACGCGTTATCCAGTACTTTATCTGCAGCATGGAAGTTTTGAAGATGAAACAGGCTGGTCTGCACAAGGCAAAGCTAACTTAATTTTAGACAATTTAATTGCTTCAAAAAAAGCAGTTCCAATGATAATTGTAATGGATAACGGATATGCTTATAAAGCTCAAGAAAGTAATTCCTCAGATAAAAATCCTAAGGAATCTGTTTTTGAAGACGTGCTTATTACGGAAGTTATCCCTATGATTGATGCTAAATTCCGTACAATTCCAAAACGTGAAAACCGGGCTATTGCAGGGCTTTCAATGGGAGCCAATCAGACCATGAGAATTATGATGAATCATTTGGATACTTTTGCCTATTATGGAGGATTTAGCGGTACGGCAAATTATCCAAGTTCTGATGCCATTGATGCTTCTACGTTTTTAAATGGAAAGTATAAAGACGGAAATGCCTTAAATAAGCAAATTAAACTTTTCTGGCTTGGATTAGGAACAAAAGAACCTGCTCCGTTTCCTAAATCAGTTGGCGCTTTTCGTACCATGTTAGAACAGCAGGGAATTAAATATGATTATTATGAATCACCAGAAACTGCTCACGAATGGCTTACTTGGAGAAGATGCTTACATCAGTTTGCTTCTAAATTATTTAAATAAAACAGTCTAAATATTGTGTTGGGTCTGCTAATCATCATAAAAAAATAATGATTAGCAGACCCAACTCCATTTAGCCATTTGGTGAAATAATTCTTTTTTATCCAATCTCCAGTTATCGATTTCCAATTTAGTGCACAATGTTAATGAGGTAATTTGTACTATATTAACCTTAAATTAGTGTATGTTATCCAATTGCTGATGAAATAGTATTATGGTGAAATAATCTTTTATTTTTAGTGAAATTTCAACAAAATACATGGAGCCAATACAATTTATTTCAGATCATTTCATTGAAGAGAAATGCAATTTTAAAGAACTCATAGAAAGACTTCGGGCAGGATTTTCGACCTCAGATATCAAGGTGCCCATGCGCCATCATCATGATTATTCTAATCCAGAAGAAAGCAAAGATTCAACATTACTGCTGATGCCTGCCTTTCAAGCAGGTAAAGATTTAGGTGTAAAAATAGTTACAGTAAGTCCCAATAATGGAAAATATGATTTGCCTTCAATTCAAGGAACTTATATTTATTTGGATGGGCACAAAGGAAATATAAAGGCAATTCTTGATGCAAAATCACTGACAGGCAAACGTACTGCGGCAACATCTGCGTTAGCAAGCAGTTATCTTTCACGAAAAGATGCTTCTTCTATGCTGATGATTGGCACTGGAGCATTGGCTGTTAATTTAATTCAGGCGCATGCAAGTGTTAGACCAATAAAAGAAGTTTATGTTTGGGGAAGAACGTTCGAAAAAGCACAATTGGTTTGCGATGCACTTAAAAATTCTTCACTTATCTGCAAACCAGTTTCGACCATAGTAGAAGTCATTTCTAAAGTTGATATTATTTCAGCAGCGACTTTATCGCCTGTCCCGCTTGTTTTAGGAAAATGGCTGAGAGCCGGACAGCACGTAGATCTTGTTGGGGCATATAAAAAAGATATGCGAGAAGCAGACGATGAGGCAGTCTTAAAATCAAGCTTATTCCTTGATACTTATCAGGGCGGACTAAAGGAAAGTGGCGACATCTTGATTCCGCTCACAAATGGAATTATCACCAAAGAAAACATAAAAGCAGATTTATTTGAACTGTGCAGCAATGCAAAACAGGGAAGAACATCATATGATGAAATTACCTATTTTAAATCTGTTGGACATGCGTTGGAAGACCTTGTTGCAGCGGGATATTTTTATGAAGAGTATAATTTAAAAACACAACAAAATGCCTAACATCTACCAAAATATTTGTAATAATACAGATTATAAATCCGATCCATCGGTACTACAGATAAAAACCATTGATATGCACACAGGCGGTGAGCCCTTACGTGTAATTGTTTCAGGTTTTCCAGAACTGAAAGGAAATACTGTTTTAGAATACCGAAGAGATATAAAAGAAAATTATGATTATTTAAGAACGGCATTGATGTTTGAACCTCGTGGTCATGCTGATATGTATGGCTGTATCTTGCTTCCGCCAAATGATGAAGACGCTGATTTTGGTATTCTTTTTATGCATAACGAAGGTTATAGCAGTATGTGCGGTCATGCTATTATTGCGATAAGCACGCTGGCTGCAAAAATGAACTGGATCAATGTGAAAGAAGGTGAAAATGAATTGAAGATAGATGCTCCTTGCGGTCGCATTATTTCGTATGCCAATATGGTAAATGGAGAAGTAATAGGAGTGAGGTTTCATTGTGTGCCTAGTTTTGTAGTAAGTTTAGATCGTATTCTAAATGTGCCGGGCATTGGCAATGTAGTGTATGATTTGGCTTATGGCGGTGCTTTTTACGCTTATGTCGATCTGAGAAAAAATACACATTTGAATTTTGGATTAACGGAAGAAAACTACAGAGCGATTATTCAAGCTGGAGTAGATATAAAGCATGCTGTAATGAGTCAAGATAAAGATATTCAGCATCCGTTTGAGGAGGATTTGAGCTTTTTATACGGAACTATTTTTATCGATGAGCCAATGGATATAGATAATCACAGCCGAAATGTTTGTGTTTTTGCCGATGGGGAAGTAGATCGTTCGCCAACAGGTTCGGGTGTTTCTGGAAGAATAGCAATTGAAAAAGCAAGAAATGCAATAGATACGAATCAATTTATCACCATAGAAAGCATAACGGGAAGTACCTTTATCGGATCGCTTGTGAAAGAAGAAAAATTTGGTCCTTTCAAAGCTGTAATTCCGCAAGTTGAAGGAACAGCTTTTGTAACAGGAATAAATACATTTTTAATAGACCCAAAAGATCCGATGAAGAATGGGTTTATACTTAGATGATTAATTTTATGTAAAAAACTGTAGGTCATTAGATTCGCAGTTTTTTTATTTCTATGTTTAGAGCAAAAAAAATCCTAATCAAAGATTAGGATTTTTGTGGGAAGCAGAATTTTAACTTTTAAATTTGAACCCCTTATTTCACTTTTATTTATGTCTTGAATCTTTGCGCATCGATTCTGCTATACTATTGCTAGGCCATTTGTATATTTTGGAAATCTTAGAAGCGATTAGATAGTTTTTGTGTAAAAATAAGTCTTTGAGAACTTGTTACAAGGAGTAGGCCAGCAATGTTTTTCTAGCCCATTTTCCCCAATTTTTTAAAGCTTCCAAAAGTGTTTTGTTTAGTTCTTTATTGTCAGTGGGCTTACCTTTTGTTGGAGGAGCCAAATCTTTCTCGAGCACTGGAATTTCAGTAACTTTTGTGGCAAACCATGTAATATTTTCATGTGGAAGAGCTAGACCTAAAATCGTTCCGGGTAAGCCTGTAAAAGATTCAGGGCCGCCTGAGAATGGAATTTGAATTGTGTAATAGGCAACAACATAGACAGAATCGATAATTATTGCATTTGCTCTGCGGCATTCATAACCCGCAATTTCTCTGGTTTCATCGGTAATTTTCCAGTCAATTTTGCGTAAACTGTCTTTAACTAAATATAAATTATCGTAAACGTTTTTTTGTGTGATACTGGTTTTTGTATCTAGATCTGTGGCTATAACATTTTTTAAATTGGCCATTGCATCGTCAGAAATCCAACTATTGCTTGCTGATTGGTTTGTTTCATCCCATTTGTATAAACTCTTGTTTTTTGAAAAACTGAGAATGCTTTTTGTAGTTTTAAATTGGGGATTGTTTTTTTTATAACTTTCAAAAGCAAGTTGATAATAACTATCAGTTTCTCCTTTTATTTTTTTTGCAATCAAAGCATACATATTCGATTTTTTCTCAAATTCGATTATGCCATTTTGTACAAAGTGGTCGTTTTGTGAAAAAGTATTGCAGCATGTCAATATAATTATTAAACTTAAGATGTGATTTATTATTGTTTTCATGGTTTTAGTTTTGTTTAATTTCTCCTCCGCCCATTTTGCTAAAATCCCAGCTTACGGAGAACATAAAGTATCTTTGGATAGTCGTATAAGTGCTTTGGTTGATATTTCCATTGAATGCAGAACGATTAAATCCTACATTTTGGTTCAAAAGATCTCTTCCCGTTATAGAAACTCTTAAATTATCTGATTTTAAGAATTTTTTGGTGACAGATGCATTCCAAATAAAACGTTCAAAACTTTCCTGAATAACTTGTGTTTTTCCATTATATTGATAATTACCATCTGTACTGATTTCTAGTTTGAAAGGCAACTGTATACTGCCCCAGAAATTTCCATTAACCCCCCAACCATTACTATCACTATTTTCATTTATGCTTGCTTCTGCAACATTGTAAGTAGGTCCGAAGCTAGTATTAAAATTATATTTTTTTTCTTTATACTTTGATAAGTTTAAATTAAAGGAATAAGTCGAATTTTTAGTTTGATTCAGTTTTGTATTGATGTAATTGTAATTTACATTTTTGTTAGCGCTTAAACCAATTCCTGCATTCATGTCTATGGCTTTGATTGTTCTGCCAAAATTACTATTCAAATAATAATTTGTTGTCGCTTTGTTTTTTAGGTTTACAAATTGAGAAATGCTTTGTCCTCTATCATTTGTAACCACATTACTTATTATTGGATTTAGCGTAAAATTATACGATCCATTAACCGAAAAATATTGATTGCTAAGTACTTTATACGAATAATAACTACCTCTAAAACTATTTTTAAAAGAAGGATCTAAATTTGGATTACCCAAAATCGTATTTAATTGGTTTTGATTATTTGGTATCGGTTGTATCTGTTCTAATGTTGGTTGCTCACTGTTTCCGTTATACGACAAACGCAGTGATTCTCTCTGTTTAAAATTATATTGATAGTTTATCTGAGGCATGTAGTTGATAAATTTTCGATTAAAAGAACTATCTCTATAAAAATCATATTGTTTAAAGTTTACACCACTAAATTTAGATCCAAAAGAAAAAATAGTTTTATTTTTTTTGTAATTAAAAATAGCTCCAAGCTGGTTTATCGTTTGGTCTAATTCATAATTATTACTGAAGATGGAATCCAAAACATTATAATCGCCATTTGGAGATTGATTAAAAGATTTGCGATCAGCTTTTCCGTTACTAATGTTGAATCCATAATTAAGAATTACAGTAAAACTCTTGGATAACGGTTCGGTATAGATTAAATTTGATTTAAAAGCTGTATTTCTAATATTATTGACCTTGTTTTGATCGACTACTTTGGTGCTATCTGGACTAATTACGGATGGTGTAAAAAATTCAGCTCTAGAATTTAAATAGCCATCACTTTTGCTATCTGAACTTGATTGGCTTAAATTAAGAGATAAAGTTCGTCCTGTTTTTTTAAGTCTTTTGGTTAACAAAGTATTTATATTAAATATTTTATCATCAACATCGTTTGTAGTTGTCTGTTTCAAATTATTCAATTGGTTACCTTGCTCGTCAGTACCTTTTCGCATTTCTGCTTCACTTGAATTACTGTTTTTAAACAACCCATCTACATTTAATTTTAAAGTTAAAGTTGTATCAATTTTAATTTCATAAGCAAGATCAAGTTTATTTTTAGTCATGTTTTTCTCAAAACTCTTGTCTGAAGTATTATAAATACTGCTAGAACTTAAATTTTGCTGGTTAATATCATTGCGGTTTCCTGAAAGTTTGATATCGCCAATTTTATAATTTACATTGATAGATTCTTTGTCTTTATTCCATTTATTGTCAAAATGTATTCCGCCAGTTTGAGTTACAGGAATTCCTTCACCATTGAATTGTCCATCCCAGCTGTCAAATTCATCATTTCCATTGTTTGAAAAATAAATACCGCCGTCATCAGTTACTTGATAACTGCTTTGTCCATATTTATCTTTATCTCCCCATCCCAGTCCTACTTGTCCTGTGTTGCCTAAAATGCCATAAGCCGCTAATTTTTTCTTATCCCAAAATTTATTGAACATAGCTTGCCCTTTGTAAAAATTGTCGGTTCCTCCTCCGAGTTCTACTTTCCCGAAATGACCATTTTTTTTATCTTCTTTAAGTTTAACATTCAGTGTCTTGGTTTTTTGACCATCATCAATTCCCGTAAAAGCGGCCTGATCACTTTTTTTGTCGTACAACTGTACTTTATCAACCATGTCCGCACGTAGATTTTTTGTAACTAAAGTGGGATCATCACCAAAAAATTCTTCACCATCAACCAAAACTTTGGTTACCGTTTCACCTTGAGCGGTAATTTTTCCATCTTTATCAATTTGTATTCCTGGGAATTGTTTTATCAGATCTTCTACTTTTGCATTAGGTTCTATTTTAAATGCTTTTGGATCAAATTCTAACGTATCTCCTTTGATTTTCATGGCAGCTCTATTGCCTTTTATAATTATCTCGGATAGTAATCTTCCTTTATCAGTCAAATTAATTTTACCGTAATCTTTGATTAGCTTTGTGGAATCAGTAGAAAATTGATCTACAAAATCAGCATATTTGGGATAAGAAACCAACAAAATAAATTTGCCAGTTTTAATATTATTCAACTCAAAATAACCATTTTCTTTAGCTCGGGTAAATTTTATTAAAATGGAATCCTGCGCTCTTAATAAAGAGACTGATGCTTTGGATAAAGGAGAATTATTTATGGTATCTATTGCATATCCTTTAACTGTGCCTGATGTTTGTGCCTGTAAAATATTTGATAAAGAAAGAAAGCAACATAATACTAGAATAGTTTGTCTCATTAATTGGCTGTGGTTTTTTGAAAAATAGGCATGATGGTTCTATTCCATTTTTTCAGAAATAGAAATAAAATGCATTTGTTGTCTGATTTGTTTTTGGGTAAGCAGGATTGCAGATTCTAATGTAGAAATTGAGATCGTGACTTTTGATGCAGGTTTGCTAAAGTGTGGTGATTTGATTTTGTGAAATTCATATTTTTTTGCTAGGTTTTGATTGTTAGTGCTATGGATTTTAACAGTTTTATATTGTTATGGTTGCTATAATAGTTAAATGTGGATATTGTTCAAAAGTATATAAAAATACTACAATATTAAAAAAAGAGTTGCTTTTGTAACAGAAATAAATACACTTTTAGCAGGCCCTAAAAATCTTATGGAGAATGGGGGAGTATTTTGATAATTTAATTCTGTAAAACAAAAAATAACTGAAATTATTTAATAAGATTTACAGTTTCTTTTTATTCTGAAAATAGAGCAAAAAAAATCCTAATCAAGTGTTGTAGTCATACAGATGTTAATTAATGGATTTTATTGTTGAAATGATTGATTCGTCCTATTTTTTACTCATTTCATTAAGATGCGATTTGTTTCTCTTTTATAAGGAAAAATTGTAGTGAAAGACTTGATTTTTGCGATATTGTGGATCCAAAGCGGGACTTGTCTAGTTCAATTATCTTTGCATGTCGATCCTTATAAGTGTTTTCTTTAAAAAAAGAGATTTTTAACGTATTTTTACGGTTTTTATTGTGTTAATTAACAAAAAATTATCATTTAATATTTCCTTTTGCTACTTTTACTGTGAATTTTAACAGAAAAGCAGCGAATTATGATCAATTTAGCACGAAGAAATTTTATTAAAAATGTTGGATTTGTTGGCGCAGCAACTCTTTTTTGTGGCTCTCTGGCAGCTAAAAGCACTTTAGAAAATTTTTCGATTCCGGAAAATGATGAAGAAAATATTCTAGCCGCATTCTCAAAAATAACTTTTTTTGACGCTTTCCTTTTAGATCAATCTCTTGCAGATTGTTATAAAAAATCTGTTTTAAATTGGGAAAAAATAGGATACGCCTCCTCAGGAAATTATTGTTTCAGTTCTTCTGACGGACTTTTAAAAATGTTCCCCATGCATCTGCAAACTGAGGCGACTGGAAAAGTGGATGATGTTTTGCTATGCTTTGGAAAAGATTCAGATGGAAGCTGGAAATCTCTAAGATCTTTATCCGGATTTGATTTGGAGGCTATTACTGTAGCAATGCGTGATTTAGATATATATCGAAATGAGGTTAATTTATCCCATTATTTATTTCCTGCGCCTACGCAAAAATTAAATCCTTATGGATATGATACCAGAAAAGGCAGCATTTCTCTTCATACTAATTTAGCGCAGGAACACACCGTGACAAAAATTATTATAAAAGAAGGCAATTCTATTGTATACCAAAAGAAAATAATTTCAAAGCATAATTTTGCGACCGATTCTTTTGTGGCCTAATATAATTGTTTTGAATAACTTAATAAATAGTCAAAATTATGGCAACACCTTATTTAGGAGAAATACGTATCGTGTCTTTTAACTTTGCTCCGACAGGCTGGACTTTATGTAATGGGCAGTTTTTGCCTATAAACCAAAATCAAGCTTTGTTTTCTCTACTGGGAACAATGTATGGTGGCAATGGACAAACAACATTTGCTTTGCCAAATTTAAGAGGAAGGACTCCCATTCATTTTGGAAATGGGCATACAATAGGAGAAAAAGGCGGAGAAGAAGCTCATACTTTAAGCCTATCAGAGATGCCTGAGCACACCCATGTACTGCAGGCGAAAACAGATGCGGCAAGTACCAATATCCCCAGTTCTTCAAATTTTTTGGCTAATACCGCTCCTAATTTAGTTTATAGCGGCCAGAGCCAAAATTTTACTTCGATGAACTCGGGTTCTCTTACCAGTGTCGGCGGAAACCAGCCCCATTTAAATATGCAGCCATTCCTTACCTTGAATTTTTGCATTGCCTTACAAGGCGATTTTCCTTCTCCAAATTAATATTAACTTTAAAAAGTAAAGATATGGCGCAACCTTACGTTGGGGAAATCAGAATGTTTGGAGGAAACTTTGCTCCTGCAGGATGGATGTTCTGTGAAGGGCAGATTCTTTCCATTTCTGAGAATGAAACATTATTTCAATTGATAGGCACTACTTATGGAGGTGATGGCGAAAGCACTTTTGCTTTACCAGATTTGCGAGGAAGAGTTCCCATCCACTCTGGCACATCTTCTAGCGGCACAACCTATACATTGGCCGAAACAGGTGGGGCAGAAGGCATTACGCTAACCCCCAATCAAATTCCTGCCCACACCCACAGTTTAATGGCAACCGCAGATTTGGCAGATACTGCAAGTCCGTCCAACGCGATATTTAGCACAAATCCCCCGGGAAGCAAAATGTTCTCTAGTGCCGCGCCGACAGCAGCTTTAAATTTGTCATCGATTGGAAGTACCGGGGGTAGCCAGCCCCACACTAATTTTCAGCCTTATCTGTGCGTCAGTTTTATTATTTCATTGTTTGGAGTGTTTCCTTCTCAGCCTTAGAATTTTAAAAATTAGTGATTCTTTTTCTAATAAAAATAAAAACAATATATCTATGGATCAATTTGTTGCCGAGATACGTCTTTTCCCGTTCAATTTTGCACCTGTAGGATGGGCTATGTGCAATGGACAAATATTGCCTATATCTCAAAATACAGCGCTTTTCTCTTTGCTTGGAACCACGTATGGAGGAGATGGGAAAAGCAATTTTGCCCTGCCAGATTTACGGGGCCGTGTTCCTATGCATCCAGGACAAGGACCGGGATTATCTTTACATGATCTGGGAGAAACAAGCGGAAGCGAAAGTGTCAGTCTGCTTGAATCTGAAATTCCATCCCACAGCCATACATTAATGGCTGCGACTTTAAACTCACAATCCACATCTCCAACTAATAATAGTTTAGGCCGCGGAAATCCTATACGAATTTACGGTCAGACAGGAACCAACGCCAATATGAGTTTAAACACCTTATCTATAGCTGGCTCAGGATTGCCGCACAATAATATGATGCCTTATTTGACAATGAATTTTTGTATTGCTCTTCTGGGGATTTATCCATCTAGAAGTTAATTTGAGAGGATTTGAATTTAGAAATAAAAGATATTGGCTTTAGAGATATTCAGGAAAGAGATAAAACTCTTCTCCGTGAAATATATGGCAGTACCCGTCAAGAAGAACTGGATAAGGGGACTAATTGGAATGATGAACAAAAAAGACATTTCATTGACCAGCAATTTTCAGTACAGCATGAATATTATCAAAAGAATTTTTCAGATGCAAAATTTTATATAATTGAAAAAGAGGAAGTTCCGATTGGAAGATTGTATATCGATTTTTCTGAAAATGAGCCTGTCAGAATTATAGATATTACAATATTGCCTGAATGGAGAAACAAAAATATTGGCAGCTCCATTTTAAATGAAATCCTTAAAAAAGCGGGAAGCAATAATTTAAATGTCTCGATACATGTTGAAGCTTTTAACCCTGCAATGAATTTATATAAAAGATTAGGATTTAGAAAAGTAAGCGAAACGAATGGCATTTACCATTTAATGGAATGGAATTACAATACCAATATTAACGATTAACAAAATTATATGGATATATCTTTACTCTCTGCAAATAACTTTAATGCTCTGCTTAACGCAGTATTCACGATCAAATTTTCTGAAGGAATTGAGCATGGCGCCGAGCTGATTTCTGTGACTGAATTTAGTGGTTATTCTCCGTTGCAAAGAACTCCATTTTCTCTTGTTTTTCGTACCCAGCAAAAAAACGAATATTACGAACAGGGCATCTTTACGGTTACACACCCTGAAGAAGGCAATTTAGAATTATTTCTTACACCGCTAGGTTTTGATGAGGTGGGAATGAAATATGAAGCAGTATTTTCTTAATTAGGCTAATTAAAAGCAAAAAAAAATGAAAAATAACAAACTCCTAGCTGTAATAATACTAGTTGGATTTCTAAGTTTTGGAATGAAATACAATGCTATTATTAAGAAAAATTTTGTTGCTCCCATAGTTGAAAGTTTTGCAGAAGCTGAAAAAACTTTCATTGACGGTAAAAAAGAAAATAAAGGCAAAAAGGCTGCAATTGAAAAAGGCGGAGCAAGCACGTCTGTGGCAGCTGCTGCAGTTACCGTAACAAATGCGGTAGCGGTAAATGGAGGCGGAAACGCTCAGCCTGGTTCTCAGCTTGATTTTACTGTAACTATAACAAATACAGGTGCAGATGATGCTTTAGGAGTGAGTTTTCAAGATATTTTAGATTCTAATCTAACATTAGTTCCAAACTCTTTTAAAGCAACGCCAATAGCAAACAATAATTCTTATTCCTGTATTGGAAATGTTGGAATTAATGTAGATGCGGCAGGCGGTGTTTTGGCAAATGACGTCAGCCCCGACGGAACAGCTTTATCAACTTCTTTATTGACAGGAGCTACAAACGGAACTGCAGTTCTGAATGCAGACGGTTCTTTTACTTATAATCCAAATGCGGGATATTCAGGATCTGATAGTTTTACTTATACCCTAACATCTACCAATGGCAAAACCTCAACTGCGACGGTAAATATTACCGTAACAACTCCTATCATTTTTGTTAATGGTATGGCTGCGGCACCAGGAAACGGAACTTTAGCCTCGCCTTACAAAACTTTAAACAGTATTACTGGAAGCGCGGCATACCCAATTTTTATCTACACGGGCACAGTTACCGGACTTTTGACCTTAAATGATAATCAAAAAGTAATTGGACAGGGGGCAACTGCAAGTCTAACTTCGATATTAAGTCTTGCCGTGCCTGCCTATAGTAACGTTTTGCCTTCTACTGGAGGAACAAATCCGACTATTGCCGGTGTCAATTTAAAAGCAAATAACGATATCCAAGCTGTTGCGCTAACAGGCACTTTATCTGGTTCAAATGTTGGGGCTTTAAAAGTAAGGAATGCAACTATTAGCACAACAAATGCACAGGCCGTTAATATTGCCGGAGGAGGCGTGTTAGATTGCATTTTTACTAGCATTTCTGCCAGTGGCGTTTCTAAAGGAATTTCAATAAGCGGCTCACAGGGAAGTTTTCTGGTTACAGGAACAGGATCTGCTGCGGGATCTGGAGGGACAATGCAAAATATATCTTTCAGAGGTGTTGAGTTTATATCTTGCGCCAATGTTACGCTTAAGAACATGAATTTCACTAATGCAAATAATTCTAATACCGTAATTTTTGACGCTGAAGATGACAACACCAATTCTTATGGAGCAATGCATTTTAAATCTATCTCTGGAGGTGTTAATTTAGATAATATTGTGATCACCGGCACTACAAACTCTGTTGGAATAAATTTAAATGATGTGAATAATTTCGTATTGTCCAATAGTACAATTACAGGATGCGGAAGTGCAAATGGAGGAAATGCAAATGTTGGCGGAATATTTGCGTTAAATTTAAAGGGGACAAGCTCAATCACGAACACAAATGTCAATGATTCTTGGGGAAGAGGCTTTTTTGGATTTAACGGCCAACTTTCTCAAAATCCTACGCTTAATTTAACGGTAACCGGCTGTCAATTTAAAAACTCCTTTAATAAATCAAACGGGGACAGCAATTTTATTTTCCAGGCTAAGGGAACCACAAACAACACATTAGTTTTTAAAAAGAATGATTTTTCTAATTCAAAAACTACAGGTTTGGCATTGAATTTTAGCGGATCTTCTGTCAATACAGTTCAAATTGGAGGAAATAATGCATCTACAGATGCTAATATTATAAATGCCGCCGCTGCAAGTCCTGGAAGCAATGGCTTATCTCTGCAAGCATCCGGCAGCGCAACTGTGAACTACAATATTATAAATAACACTTTAAAATCAAGTTATAATGGCCTTTCCGCATGCAGTGTCGGAAATCAAGGTTCGGGAACTGTAAAAGGACGCATAAATAATAATACTATTGATGGAGGAGGTTCAACTTCTTCCAGCAATGGAATCAGTGTTGCTGCTTATGGAAATGCCAAACATATTACTGAGATAGCCAATAATATAATCACTAATGCCGCCAATTATGGCATTTTCTCTCAAGCAAATGATAATGCCGCATTAAGTGCAGGAAGAATTGATGCTTCCATTACCAATAATAATATTAGCGTTGCAAATAATGCCTACACTCACATTGGGGTAGTGGCCTATGCCGATAATGCTTCCAGCACAATGATTAGCGCTGCAAAGGTTACCGGAAATATAGTTAATTCTGCAAGCGGATTAGTGGCAGGAAATTTTGACGTGCTCTCTCAGGGGCCAAATTGTTCGGTAATTTTGCAGGGCAATCCGGCATACGTTTCAGGAAGCGGAAACAGAAGCACTGCATTAACAGCTTTCTGGAATAGCAACAATGCCAATACTCCAACAGGAATAGCACTGGATGAAGGCGGTACTGGAACTATAATTCCAGGAACTGTCACTATTCCTGATAATGGAAGCGCTTCAAAAATGGCTATTCAAAACGAAACAGCACCAGAAGAAATAGCTGCTCCTGTATCAGAATCTTTGAATGGAAATACAGCTAATAATTCAGCATCTGCTAAAACTACAGGGGCAAATGCCGCTAATGGAACGCTTGCTGCCGGACCATTTGCTTTAGCTGCCGGAAAAAGCACAGTCATTACTTTTAGTGCGACAATTAATGCTGCAGGCACTTTACCGCAAAATACTTGCTCAGTTACAAATCAGGCAACCGTCAGCGGTTCTAATTTTACAGCCGTAAATTCTAATATTACAACAACATCCATCAAACCGGAAAGCGCAACAGTTACTCCTGACACGCAAAATATTCCCTGTTTAGGAAGCACGGCCGTTACTTTAAACGCTTCTTGCCCGCTTGGCACAACTGCCACATGGTATAAGACGATGACTGGAGGAACAAGTTTTGCAACCGGAAATTCAGTTTCTGCAACACCTACAGAAAATAATACGACTTATTGCGTTGCCTGTGAAACAGCTTATTGCGCAAGCGACAGAGTTCTGGTAAAAACTGTAACGGGAACTCCTTCAACAGCATCACCGCCAGTAACAGCAAGTGCATGCGATTCTTATACATGGAGTGCAAATGGAACAACCTATACGACTTCCGGGACGTACACAACTACGGTTGGATGTGATGCCAAAACTCTAAATTTAACTATTACTCCATCTACAGTTTCTGCGCCTGAAACAATAGCTGCGTGCGATTCTTACACATGGAGCGCAAATGGAGCAACTTATACAGCGTCTGGGACTTATACTGCAGTTAGCGGATGTGATACTAAAACTCTAAACTTAACAATCACTCCTTCAACTTCATCTCCAGCTGAGACTATTTCTAGATGTGATTCTTACACATGGCCTGCAAATGGTACCACTTATACCGCATCTGGAACTTATACCCATACAATAGGATGCGACACTAAAACTTTAGCATTAACGATAATTAATTCTACAAGTTCAACCCAGACCGAGACCGCCTGCGATAGCTATACATGGCCTGCAAATGGCACCACTTATACCGCATCTGGAACTTATACCCATACAATAGGATGCGACACTAAAACTTTAGCATTAACGATAATTAATTCTACAAGTTCAACCCAGACCGAGACCGCCTGCGATAGCTATACATGGCCTGTGAATGGCACCACTTATACCGCTTCGGGGAATTACACCTATTCTACGGGATGCGACACTAAAACCTTGGCATTGACGATCACCAATTCTACAAGTTCCACGCAGACTGAAATCGCCTGCGATAGCTATACCTGGCCCGTGAATGGGGCCACTTATACCGCTTCGGGGAATTACACCTATTCTTTGGGATGCGACACTAAAACTTTAGCATTAACGATAATTAATTCTACAAGTTCAACCCAGACCGAGACCGCCTGCGATAGCTATACATGGCCTGTGAATGGCACCACTTATACCGCTTCGGGGAATTACAGCTATTCTTCGGGATGCGACACTAAAACTTTAGCATTAACGATCACCAATTCTACAAGTTCTACGCAAACCGAGGCTGCCTGCGATAGCTATACATGGCCGGTGAATGGGGCCACTTATACCGCTTCGGGGAATTACACCTATTCTACGGGATGCGACACTAAAACCTTGGCATTAACGATAATTAATTCTACAAGTTCAACGCAGACAGAGGCCGCCTGCGATAGCTATACATGGCTTGTAAATGGCATTACTTATACGACTTCCGGAAATTATACGTATTCTTTGGGATGCGACACTAAAACCTTGGCATTGACGATCACCAATTCCACAGGTTCCACGCAGACTGAAATCGCTTGTGATAGCTACACGTGGGCTGTAAATGGCATTACTTATACGACTTCCGGAAATTATACATATTCTTTGGGATGCGACACTAAAACTTTAGCATTGACCATTAACAATTCTTCTTCAATTCTGAAAACAGTAGCATTAAATTCTGGAATCTTAACTTCGGACCATTCCGGAGCCATCTACCAGTGGTATAAGTGTCCTAACACGCCGCTGGCAAATGAAACTGGCCAATCGTTTAAACCATCAGCCGTTGGAGATTATAAAGTTGAAATTACTGTTGCAGGATGTACGGCTGTTTCCGATTGCATTACGGTAAGCACTTTGGGGCTAGACGATTTCAAAACAACTGATTTTATAATGTACCCTATTCCAAGCAAGGGAATTTTAAATATCGTCACCAAAAATGATGGAAATTACAGCATAATAGACGGTGCAGGAAAAATTGTGAAATCAGTAAATCTAAATGCAGACATTCTAAATACAATTCACTTGGAAGATCTTGCAGATGGTGTTTTTTTAATTAAAAATACAGACCGCAATTCATTTAAAGCCCAGAAATTTATTTTGAAAAAATAAGGTAATTTGCCAGATGCCCTTCCAGCCAATTGCTCTCTCGTACATTTGCTGAAAATCACTGATTTATAGTAGGGTCGAATAAAATAAAAACAGCCTTCGGGCTGTTTTTTATTTTATGGCTTTTTTGTGCAAGTTCTTTGCCGTTAATTTCAGTTTTTTTGTTTCTCTTTGGCCAGCCAAAGTGGAATCAGTCAGATCGGTTGTTTTATTTAAATTGTCTGATATTAAATAGTTAGTTAGTGTTTTCTCTTTTTATTTTTTTTAAGATTGTTTTATTTGATTTTGGTCGGTGAGGTGGGATTTGGAAGAGAGTGGGATATATTTTATGGCTAAGAGTTTGTAGGTAAGCTATTTGTTGCTCCCTTTTCCAACAAGCGCCTCCATTTCATCATTATGCTTCTGGAATTCTTCCAGCACTTTGCATCTTTGAGCCGACCGCTCTTTCGAACCTTTGATCCCATCGTGTATTATCCCATCTTCTCTTAGTGATACCGTCAACAGTTATTCTGAAATATACAATCCATTCTTTACTTTCTATTTTGGGTCTTTTTAAAAAAATATCCCAAACCAAAACTACTTTCCAACATAATCCTACTTTTTAAATTAATAAATGTAGAATAATATAACTGCCAAATAAAGTCGTTAATCTTGTTAACCCTTATAAAATAAGGGGTTTTTGCTTGTTTCTGGTGCACTTTTCTGTGCGCTGGAAAGTGCACCGATTTTGTACCTTTAATTTTGTGGACATTTATAAATAGTGAAAATAGGCTTAAAACGAAAAAGACCCGCAAATCGTTGAATTTGCAGGTCTTAAGACATTTTTTGTGGCTTTTTGAAAAGTTTGAAAACTTTAAGTTTTCTGGCTTTTCAGCCGTTCCGTGGGGAGAGCAGGATTCGAACCTGCGAAGTTTTCACAGCAGATTTACAGTCTGCCCTCGTTGGCCGCTTGAGTATCTCCCCGAATCTCTAGCGTTGCGCTTATTGTTCTAAGCGGTTGCAAAGATAGGAACGTTTTCTACATTTCCAAACAAATAAAGGACTTAATTTTAAGTTATTTTAAGGTTGTTTTTTAATTCATTGGAATTGAATAAAATAAAAAACCTTCAAATTGTGTTTTTTAAAATTTATTTTTTGAAATAAGAATATTCTTATTGTGTTTTTTGATTTTCTGCTGTAGATTTATTCTTTAATAAAACTTTAACCATTACTTTTATTGATGTTTTGAGTGAATATTAAAGAGGAAACAAATTATTAAATGCTGTTTGAAATAGGGTTTATTCTATTTTTGTAAACATTATATTTTAAATCAGAATTGCTACTTCATTTTGATGAAATTTTACTTTTAAATGGCATATTTCTCAAAACAACAAAAAAATCTCCACTAGGGAGATTTTTTTGTTTTATTTTAAATGTAGAATTATTTAGCTAACAATTCTTGGATTTTTGCTTTAAGTTCAGCACCTCTTAAGTCCTGAGCTACGACTTTTCCTGATGCATCTAGAATGAAAGTTGCAGGAATAGACTCAACATTATATTGTTTTGCAATTGGCTCATCCCAAAATTTAAGATTTGAAACATGAGTCCAAGTCAAACCGTCTTTTGCAATAGCTTCTTTCCATTTTGCCGCGTCTTTATCTAGTGATACTCCAACAATGTTTAATCCTTTAGAATGGAACTCTTTGTATAGAGCTACTACATGAGGGTTTTCTTGTCGGCATGGTCCGCACCAAGAAGCCCAGAAATCTACGATAGTTACTTTGCCTAAGCTTTCTTTAAGCGAAACTACTTTTCCTTCTGGATTTGGAGCAGAAAAATCTGCTCTTCATTTAGCGCTGCCTACTGGTGGAGCTGTAGCACCAACAGACGGCATTTTTGCTTGACCAAATCTAGTTTTGATTTCTTTTCCAGGAGCTGTGTTTTTTAAAGACTCATCCAAACCATTATAAAGTCCTTCTAATTTTTTCATGTCAGCTGTTGGATCATTCAATAAACTTTGGATTATTAAAGCTGTAATGAAAGATTTAGGGTGACCTTCAGCATAAGTCAAATATTTCTTTTTGCTGCTTTCTTGTACTTCTTTCTGAATTTCCATATATTGTTTCATCAAGCCATTGATAACTGCTGTATCTTGCGCTTGTTGAGCTTGTTTCATTTTTTCATTGTTCTTTTTTTGGAAATCAATTAAACTTTTTTGAGTTTTATTCATTTCTTCCATGAAAGCAAAATACTCGTCGTTGTTGTAAGTTCCAGAGATTTTAGATTTGTGGATACTATCTTTATCAATAGCAATATTAATTTCTCCAGTTTCAAGGATGAATGGGATAGGACCATTAGCACCTTGTAAAATTAATGTGTGGAAAGCTGGTTCTGTAACTTTTCCTTTTATTTCAAATTTTCCGTTTTCAACTTTTACTGTATCAAGAGAAACTGGCATTCTCGTAGCAGGGTCCTGACCTTGTAAGATGATAGTTTTTCCGTTTTCAATTCCTGTAGCAGTACCTGTAATAAGGTATTCTCCATCTTTAACTTTGCTGCAAGAAATGATAGCCGCAGAAGCTGTAAGTACAAAAAGTATTTTTTTCATTATAAAAAATTAATTAGTTAATTGATTTGTGTGACAAAAGTATCTAAAAATATAAAACATACAGAATTTTGTAACCTAAAATTTTGTTATAGTTTTTTTAGTCTTAAAACGCATGAAATCAGTGTGTTTGTTGGCTTGATTTGATGAGAAACTCTTAATGTGGAACATATTTGAGAGATCTCTATTCAAATTTTTAAATTTTTGGCATAAAAAAAGCACTCGTTTAATAGAGTGCTTTTTTATAAAATATAGTGTTATAAAACTATTCTTGATTTGTTTTCTTTCTCCAAGTAAAAGCATTTAAAATATGTCTTTTTGCAAATCTTGCAGGAGAATCAGCATTTACCATTTTCACGTAAGTTGCTTTAGGAACACTGATGTATTCATAGACACTTCCGTTAGAAAAGTCAATAATCAAACGCCCTTCAACATATTTAAAATCTGTGATAGAACAAGTCGAAATTGTTTCTGTGTATTCAGGTAAATTAAGTTTAATAGTATCAGGGTGAATACTTACTAAAAAGTGGTAAGCTTCGATAATCGTTTTACTTTTTTCTTCTGCTTCTTTTAAACCAGCTTCATTTCCAACAAATTTATCAGGATGAGATTCTTTCATCGCATTACGATAAATTGTTTTTAAATCTTTTAATTCTGCAGTTTTGTCTACGTTTAGTAACTTGCGGTATTCAACTATTTTTTTCATAAATAAAGGTAACTACTTGTCTATTAGTTTGAAATCGTTCTTTTTTAGTTCAAATCGACAAATTTTTTGCAAAGGTACACTTTTTTTTAACTTTTCAGTTTTGATGTAAAAAATATTCAAGAAAGTTGGGTTATTAAAACATTAACTGAATAGTGAAATCGTTTTTTTTAACCGCAAAGTATGCAAAGAATTACGCAAAGAACGCTAAGATTTTTTTACCGCAAAGCACGCAAAGGTTTACGCAAAGAGCACAAAGTTTTTTTTAAGCAAAATGTTCATAAACATAAAGTTCGCAAAGCTTTATCTACACAAAGCTTTGCAAACTTAAATATTCTCAATTTATAACACTCAGAAAAAATAAACTTAGCGTTCTTTGCGTTAAAAAAAAGCGTTCCAACAAAATATGAAACTTGAAACCTGAAACAAAATAAACCTATTCCGGTTTATGATTGGCCTTATCGAAGTTTCTTGATTTTTTAGGGTATTTATCATAGCTCATGTCGCTTGGGTTTTCGATAACGGATTTTATGGTAATCCAATCGCCGACATTAAATTTCGCTTGAACCATTTTATAGTCTAAAAGATATTCTCCGCAGAAATAATTATTATTTTCATCTTTTTCGATAATGCCGGTAAAAACTCCTTTTTGCGGCATTTTTTGTTCTATATCTTTAGACATGATTTTTTTGTTTTGAATTAAGAAGCAAAGGTAAGCAATTTAGGTTTGTTTTAGGGAGTTCGCCGTAATCTGAGTATATTTGCAGCATGCAGAAAAACTTTAAGCCACATCCTAATTCTTTTAAAAACACTTTTTGTGCTTTTAACGAAGTACTTCCAGATGCCATAAAAGGTTTAAAAAAACAGTTTGAAAGCAAAGCAGGAAGTGCCTATTATTATACGGAAGAAGGAATGTATCGCGTTTCTAATCATTGGGGAAGACTAGCTAATAGTAAGTGGCGCTTGATTGCCCGTGATCCTGAAACAGAATCAAAGACTAAAATTGGTTTTGCGAAATGGACAGAATTTTATCCCGATAATGCAACTGATAAACTGTATTATATAGAAGCCGATTTCGAAAAAAATCTAGCCAATTATCAGCATAAAAATAATCCTGAATATGATGGAAAAGCGGTGTTGAGAACAAGTGCTGAAACCACAAAAAGATTAAAACAGATTAGAAATCTGCAACAACTGACCAATTGGGCAAAGCATTTTGATTATGATGATATTGATGATTTACGAAAACAGCTTATCAACGAATTAATTTTTACTGAAAAAACTTTGGAACAAATTAAAAGAAATGTATAATGGGACGCAATAACGAAAAAAACATCAAAAAGCACAACGATAAATTGCACAAAGCCGAGGCAAAAGCCAAACAAGCAGAAATTGCCCGAAAAGAAAAATTAAAAGAAATCGTGAAGAAATTCAACGAAAGTAAAAACGAAGAGTAAAATATTTGTTTCAGGTTTCAGGTTTCAAGTTACAAGTTACAAGTTAACGAAGCGAAACTCAAACTTGAAACCTGAAACTTGAAACAAAACAAACAATAAACAAATGAATAGTAAATTCGAAAACCTAAAAGCAAACGTACAGGAAATCATTGATTTGATTGCTGCGAAAAACGACAGAGAAGCAAACAACAAATTGTTGGAAGTAAGTGAAACATTGGATGAAATGATTGATTTTGCTGAGAAGGATGAAGAAGTGAGAGAAATTACCCGTTATCAAGTTTTGCTAAATCAGCTTCATGTAAAAATTAATGGAGAAGAACCAGTCGATGGAGAGTAAAAAATGTTTCTGCGATACAGGACTGTTATTTGAAAACTGTTGCGGACTGTATCTAAATGGCGGTCAAAAAGCGCCTACAGCATTGGCTTTAATGCGTTCCAGATATTCGGCATATGCCACTCATAATGCCGATTATTTGATGGAAACTACTTATGTTTCGGAAAGAAAGTATTATTCAAAGCCCGAAATTTTAAGATGGGCAGTTTCCAATAAATGGCAGAAATTAGAAATTCTAAGCTTTTCAGAAAATACAGTAGAATTCAAAGCTTATTTTTTAGATTCAGATAATAAACCGCAAGTGCATTATGAATTTTCTACTTTTAAATTCGAAAATGAGGCTTGGTATTATTTGGATGGAAAGTTTGAATAATTATTACATCTAACACTGTTAGTTGAGATTTTTGGTTAAATATTTTAACTAAAAATTAATAAACGTTTCGTTTTTCATAATTCCAAAAAGATGTAATTTTAGATTTATGAAAAACGAATTTAAAAAAGGCTTTTATTTTAAGACTTACGAAGCTCCTTTTCAGTCTCCGTTTGACAAACTTTTTACGATTTTTAAAGAGTTGATCACCCATACTTCGGGTGATTTTGATGAAGCCATCAACTGGCTTCGGGAACTGGACAAAGAATACAAACTTACCGACGAGAACTATACTATTGACGATTTTATCGAAGACCTTAAGAAAAAAGGGTACATCAGAGATGAAGTAAAAGGTGATGGAAGTTCTGGTTTTGGCATTACAGCAAAAACTGAAAGAGCCATTAGACAGCAAGCGTTGGATCAGATTTTCGGAAACTTGAAAAAATCTGGAAACGGAAATCATAAAACAAAATATGCTGGAAGCGGCGATGAACACACAGGAGAATTCCGCGAATATAATTTTGGAGACAGTTTAGAGAGAATCTCATTGACGGAAAGTCTTCGAAATGCTCAAGTCAATAATGGTGTTGAAAGTTTTATGCTGACTGAAAACGATTTGATTGTAGAAGATGCTCAGTATAAAGCTCAAATGAGTACCGTTTTGATGATCGACATTAGCCACAGTATGATTTTGTATGGCGAAGACCGAATTACTCCTGCGAAAAAAGTTGCCATGGCGTTGGCTGAGTTAATCACAACAAGATACCCAAAAGATACGTTAGATATTTTGGTTTTTGGAAATGATGCCTGGACCATTCCGATAAAAGATTTGCCGTATTTGCAAGTTGGACCTTATCATACCAATACAGTTGCGGGTTTGCAATTGGCGATGGATATTTTGCGAAGAAAGCGAAATACCAACAAGCAGATTTTTATGATTACTGACGGAAAACCAAGTTGCGTTCGTGAGCGAGATGGTTCTTATTATATGAATAGTAATGGTTTGGATGAATACATTGTCGATAAATGTTATACTCAGGCGCAACAGGCAAGAAAACTCCATATTCCGATTACGACTTTTATGATTGCGAGAGATCCGTATTTACAGCGTTTTGTAAATCAGTTTACTGAGGCTAATCAAGGGAAAGCATTTTATACCGGAATTAAAGGTTTGGGTGAAATGATTTTTGAGGATTATGAAGCAAATAGGAAGAAGAGGATTAAATAGGGTTGCTAGGATACTAAGGTTCTGAATAGCAAGTAACAAAGAGACAAAGTGATAAAGGTTTCTTTTGAAGATGAATATAAGCAACGAATATCGTAGAGAAGCACTGTAGTGAGTCTAACCCATTAATTGTCATGCTGAGCGGAGTCGAAGCACACATCAATAAACAAATAAAAACTATATTTCAACACAATGGAAATAAAAACTATAAAGACATTAGGTCAATTAAAAGCCGCTGGATATAAAAGTACAAGCATTAAAGACGAATTGCGAAATAATCTTCGTGAAAAAATCAAATCGGGAAAACCTGTTTTTGAAGGTGTTCACGGATTCGAAAATACCGTAATTCCAGAATTGGAACGTGCAATTTTATCTCGTCATAATATCAATTTGTTGGGACTTCGCGGACAAGCGAAAACGCGTTTGGCTCGTAAAATGGTCGAATTATTGGATGAATATATTCCGTTTGTGGAAGGTTCAGAAATCAATGACGATCCGTTACATCCGATTTCTCGTTTTGCAAAGGATTTAATCGCAGAAAAAGGAGATGAAACGCCAATTGCATGGCTGCACAGAAGTGAACGTTTCTTCGAAAAACTGGCTACACCAGATGTAACGGTTGCCGATTTAATTGGCGATGTTGACCCAATTAAAGCAGCAAATTTAAAACTGTCTTATGCAGACGATCGCGTAATACACTTCGGAATGATTCCAAGAGCGAATCGCTGTATTTTTGTAATCAACGAATTACCCGATTTGCAAGCCAGAATTCAAGTGGCATTATTTAATATTCTGCAAGAAGGCGATATTCAAATTAGAGGTTTTAAATTGAGAATGCCTCTCGATATGCAGTTTGTTTTCACAGCAAATCCGGAAGATTACACCAATAGAGGAAGTATTGTAACGCCTTTAAAAGATAGAATCGGTTCTCAGATTCTTACGCATTATCCAGAAAGTATCGAAATTGCAAGAACGATTACAGAACAAGAATCAAAATTAGATAAAAACCAAACCGACGTTGTTTACGTTCCGAGTTTGGCCAGAGATATTTTAGAGCAAATCAGTTTTGAAGCCCGAGAAAGCGAATACATCGACAATAAAAGTGGTGTAAGTGCCAGAATGAGTATTACAGCTTTCGAAAATTTAATCAGTACTGCAGAACGCCGTGCCTTAATTTCTGGTGTTGATAAAACCACTTTGCGTTTGTCTGATTTTATCGGAATCATTCCAGCCATTACAGGAAAAGTAGAATTGGTTTACGAAGGAGAGCAGGAGGGAGCTGATGTTGTAGCGGAAAGTCTGATTGGATCTGCGATTAGAACTTTATTCCCAGAATATTTCCCTAAAATAGAAAAATTAGAAAAGCCAGACGAAAAAACGCCATATTCTGATATTGTAGAATGGTTTTTCGCGGAAAGCGGATTTGAATTATTAGATGACGCTTCTGATGCAGAATACAAAAGTATTTTAGATGAAGTAACGCCACTGGATGAATTATTAAAGAAATACCAGCCACAATTAGCAAAGGAAGATGTTTATTTTATGAAAGAATTCATCCTTTGGGGGTTGGTTGAATATAAAAAACTGAGTAAAGACCGTTTTGCAAAAGGAAATCAGTTTAGAGATATTTACGGAAGTTATATTAGTAAGTTCTAAAAAATGAGATGAAGTTTTTTTTAACACATAGAAACATAGTTTTTGCAAATTGAGAAAAAGGCCTTTCACTAATTTAAATTCACATAGCTATGTGTTAAAGCTTGCTTTTTTTGCAATCTTAAACAGAAAGAATAAAATCTATGATTCTATGTGTTTAAATTAAATTTTATTGAATTGCATTAAAACTTAATCTGGTCTAGCTGGTTTTTTAAAACTGGCTGGACTTTTTTATTTTGCAATACTTACTTTTACAATCCAAATATAAATTTATGTTGTTTCTTATTTTAAGCATCTTATGCAGCGTTACAGTTGGCGTTATATTCAAAATTTCAAGAAAGTATAATGCTAATCCTTCTCAGATAATTTCATTCAATTATATAGCGGCAATTGCACTTTGCTATTTTACTTTTAATCCAAATCTTAAGGAATTAGATCATAATGCGCCATTAGAAATTTATACTTCTGTTGGAATTTTACTTCCAATATTATTTCTTTTTCTCGCACTTTCGATAAAATATATGGGAATTGCAAAGACAGATGCTGCACAAAGATTATCATTGTTTATTTCGATTTTGGCGGCTTGGCTGTTATTTAATGAAGGATTTAATAGTTATAAGGTAATTGGAGTTTTAGTTGGATTTGCAGCACTTTTATTTATCTTAAAAAAGCCATCAGACAACGCAGAAAACAAATGGATTTATCCAGCAATAGTTTTACTTGGTTTTGGAATAATAGACATTCTTTTTAAGAAAATAGCTTTGTATACTGTAGTTCCTTATACAACATCTTTATTTTTTGTTTTCTTAATTGCTTTTGCCGTTTCTATTGTAATCGTGCTGTATAAGCTATTTATAGCGAAAGAAAATTTTGTTCTAAAAAGCATTCCTTTCGGAATATTGGTTGGAATTTTCAACTTCGGGAATATATTATTCTATTTAAAAGCGCATAAAGCATTTGCAGAAAATCCATCGACAGTTTTTGCCGGAATGAATATGGGGGTAATTATTTTAGGAACTCTAATTGGCGCTTTTTTCTTCAAAGAAAAACTATCTAAAATCAATATTTTAGGACTGTTTTTAGCTCTTATAGCGGTTGTTTTTATATTTTTATCGCAATTGCAGTAATTTTTTTTAGTTTGTAATCCTTTAATTTACAGCTGTTTTTGTAAGTAAATTGAAAATGTTTTAAATTAACTCTACTAATTCTATAGAATTTATAAATATAATTTTGTAGCTTTGTCTCAACAATGAAAAACTATAGTCAAAATATAAGAACGTCTTTTCCATGCTGCTTTGCGATGTGCTGCATGATGAATCACGTTTTGAAATGGCGTTAATAGAGAAAGTACTTGTTAGTTATTTTTTTTTTAGCCTTTCATTGCACCATGAAAGGCTTTTTTTTGAATCGTTAAAAAATCAAGATATGAGAACCAACAGAAATATGAAAATTTTGATGCGCCGCTGCTTAATCAAGATTCCGTGTTGCAACTAGGAGACAGAGTATAAAATAGACACAATCTTCAGAGAGAAGGTTGATAAACATAAAAAAATAACCCAAACCTAAAAACTATATAGTATGAGCTCAGAAATTATAAAACACAATCCGTTTCAATCTATGATTGATCGCTTTAATATCGCTGCAGATATTTTGAATTTAGATGAATCTATTAAACAAAAACTGCAGCGCCCAGAAAAACAAATTACGGTAAACTTTTCCATTACTTTAGATAACGGAAACGTTCAAAATTTTGAAGGATATCGTGTAATTCACAACACCGCTTTAGGACCTTCAAAAGGAGGAATCCGTTATGATACCGGTGTTAATTTGGATGAGGTAAAAGCACTTGCCGCCTGGATGACCTGGAAATCTGCTGTAACTGGAATTCCATTTGGTGGAGCAAAAGGCGGCATTATTTGCGATCCTAGAAACCATTCTAAAACTGAATTAGAAAAAATTACAAGAGCTTACACCAAAGCTTTAGCTGATATTTTTGGACCAGAAAAAGATGTTCCTGCGCCAGATATGGGAACGGGCCCAGACGAAATGGGCTGGCTGATGGATGAGTTTTCAATACTGCACGGAAGGCCAATTCATGCGGTTGTAACAGGAAAACACCTTCATTCTGGCGGATCTTTAGGTAGAGTAGAAGCAACGGGAAGAGGCGTAAGCATCATTACGATTTTGGCGCTTCAAAAATTAAAAATCAGACCGGCAAGAGCTACAGCAGCAATTCAAGGATTTGGAAATGTTGGATTACACTCTGCTTTATTCCTGCATGAAAAAGGAGTGAAAATTGTAGCAGTAAGCGATGTTTCTGAAGCATTTTATAATCCGAATGGGATTAATATTCCAGAACTGATATTGTATTACAACTTGAATAATAAGACTATAAAAGGATATCCAAATTCAGTTGCCATAAAACATGAAGATTTATTGCTTTTGGATGTTGATGTTTTAATTCCAGCTGCTAAAGAAGATGTTATTACGCACAAAAATGCAGGCGATATTCAAGCCAGAATTATTGTTGAAGGTGCTAATGGCCCAGTTGCTTCAGATGCAGATCAGATTTTGCATGATAAAAATATATTAGTTGTTCCTGATATCTTAGCCAATGCAGGCGGTGTGACCGTTTCTTATTTCGAATGGCTTCAGAATTCGCTTTTGGAGTCTTGGAGAATCCATCAGATTAATAAACGTCTGGAGGATATATTAGAAAAAGGTTTTGAAACTGTTTTTAGAGTGGCAGTAAAACACAATGTAACGCCTCGTATTGCTGCTTATATTATTGCTTTGAAAAAAGTAGCCGAAACACAATCGGTAAAAGAAGTGGCTTTGGAAGCTCCTTTGTTTAAGCAGAATTAAATCAGGTTTATTTCGTAAAAGATCATTTTCGTTGATTACGTTTTTTGTCTGCTGAAAACGGAATTGATGGAAATGTCTTTTTCGTTTGATTATTAAAAGAAAATTATTAAACACATAGAAACATAGTTTTTGTTAGTCTATAAAGGCGTTTCACTAATTTGAATACACATAGCTATGTGTTAAAGCTTGCTTTTTTTGTAATCTCAAGAAGAGGAAAACAATAAAAATCTATGTTCCTATGTGTTAAAATTATATTACCCAACATAATTTTTAGAATCGAAAAGCATCACATAAATGAAAAACATCAATTTTCTAGCATTTGCTATGCCGGCCTTTTTTCTTTTTTTGTTTTTAGAATATAAGCTTGCCCAACGCAGAAAAAGGCCTGAAATTTTTAATTATGAAAGTTCCGTTTCCAATATTTCCATCGGAATTGCAGAACGTTTGATTAACCTATTTGTTGCGGCCAGCTTTTATCAGTTGTATTATTTGATTTATGACGATTATAGAATATTTGAGATTCCGAGCAATGCCTTGGTTTGGTTTGCATTAATTCTAGCTACTGATTTTGTCTGGTATTGGTATCATAGATTAGGGCATGAGGTCAATTTTTTCTGGGCGGCACATATTGTTCATCATCACAGTGAAGAATTTAATTTTACGGCTGCGGCCAGAATTACTACATTTCAAGCTATCATCAGAACGGGATTTTGGTGTGTGCTGCCTTTAATCGGTTTTCATCCAAGTATGGTGATTACCATGCTGATTGTGCATGGCGCTTACTCCTTTTTTACGCATACCCAGCTCATCGGAAAAATAAAATGGTTGGAATATGTTTTTGTAACGCCTTCTGTTCACGGAGTGCATCATGCTTCTGACGAAAAATATCTGGATAAAAACTATGGCGATATGTTCACTTTTTGGGATCGTCTTTTTGGAACTTTCCAAACCGAAGAAGAAAAACCAAAATATGGATTAACGCATCCGCTGAAAAGCTATAGTTTCTTGTGGCAACATTTTCATTATTACTTCGAAATCTACGAATTATGGAAACGCTCCAGCGGATTCAAAGCCAGATGGAATGCCATTTTTGGTAGCCCTGCCGATATGGATCAGGATATTCGTCCGATTCTCGAGAAACGTTTTCTGCAAGATAAAGCAGCTCCAAATCAGAGACTTCGATTTAAAAATTACCTATATATACAATTAGGCATCTGCACGCTTATTTTAACTGTTTTCACTTATTATTTTGATTATTTGGACTTGTATGATAAAGTTTTTGTGCTTTCGCTAGTAATTATAACCTTAATCAATTGCGGAGCTCTATTAGAACAACGAAAATGGATTTATTATCTTGAATATACTAGGTTAGCGATGATTTCGACTTACTTTTTATATGAAGAAGATTTAATCGCATTTTTCTTTGTTCCGATTGCTGCTATGATTTTTGCAGAACAATTGTTTTCATTGAGTACCATTTATCAAAATACCATTTTGCAATTGGAATCAGGGGAATAACTTTTTTTTAGCCACGAATTCACGAATTATTTTTTAATATCTATTCGCGTAATTGTTGCTTACAAATTTCACGTATCATTTTCAATAAAAATTCGTGAATTCGTCGCTAAAAAAACTTAGCATCTTAGATTGTCTTAATCTCCATAATCTTCTGCTCAAAAGTATCTTTAAAATCAGATTTGCTTTTAATTCTGGTTTTGTACGTGTAAATGGTAGCTACAGAAAGTTCCAGAAATTCAGCCATTTGACTGCTGTCTTGGATTCCTAACCTGTATAAAGCAAAAATTCGTAATTCGGTATTCAAAAGCTCGCCTTTTTTGACAATGCATTTATGATCGTTCGGGAATAATTTATTGAAATCCGTTACGAATGTAGGGAACAGCTTCAAGAAGATTTCATCGAACTGATGAAACAGATTTTCTCGTTCCTCCTTAACATTATAACGTTTCAAACTCGCAATAACTTCATCTGTTTTTTTGGTGATGATTTTATGAAGCGTACTTTTTTGGATATGATCTATTTTATTGATGAAAGCCGAAGTAGCTTTGATAAAATAAGTAATATATTCTTCTTTAATTGCATTGGCTTCGCTCAAACTCACATTCATTTCCTGCAATTGCAAATACGAATCGGCCATGATTTTTCTCGCTTTGTTTTTTTCTTTTAATTGCTTGAAAATGATGCCGAGAAAAACAAAAATAATGACCGTTAAGATTGTCAAAAGAATAATAATTTTCTCCAGCTTATCATTCTTATCCTTTACATTATTTAGCTGTGCTTTTTCTATAATAGGTAAAATCGACGAAATCTCAATTTTTCGATGTCTTGCATTATAAAAAGTGGCATCATCCATTGCGATGTTGATGTATTCGTTTGCTTTATCCAGATAACCCATTTTAAAGAGTTCGTTGGCTAAATTTCGAAGTGCTACGGTTTCTTTCGTAGCGTTTTTAACATCGGCAATTGCGGCGAGTGCCAGGTATTGAATGGCTTTTTTGGTATAACCTCTTTCGGAATAAATATAACCAAGACTCGAAGTTGCGATTCCATAATAGTCTGGAGGCAGATTATAGTTGTTAATCCAATAGCTGAAAGCAAATTCGGCGCCTCTCCAGTCCTGTTGTTTCAAGCGTTTCAAACTTTCTGCCGCCCAATATTCATTGGTATTTGTTCCGATTAATTCTAAAGCTTTTTTAAGAAAATGGTTTCCTTGCTGTATATAATGAATATTAAAACGCTGATCACTGCTATAATCGGCCAAATCATAATAAGCACGCGCTTTGATGCTGTAATATTCAAATTTATTTTTGATCTCTAATTGGCTTTCATCAACCACATTTAAAGTATCAATTGCTTCTTTAAAAAGTCCAGAAGAAAGGAGGACGAAGCCTTCTTTTATTCGGCTTTTGGCTAAATGTTTTGGGTTTTTTAAAACTTTTGCTTTGATTTTTGCCTGATCTAAATAATAATACGCCGAATCATATTTAAAAGATTTGTATTCGTCAAACAATGACATATAGCAATTGTATAGTTCTTCATTATTCTGACTAAGGGTAAACTTTGATATATTTTTCTTTAAAGATTCAATTTTTCGATATTTCTGTTTCAGATAAACCTCTTTTTTCAAGAGCGCTTGATCTAATTCTTCTAAATAAGGATTTGTCTCTTTTGCAGTAAGAGAAAAAATGCCTAGGAAGAAAAACAGCATCCATATTCTTTGCATGATTTGTTTTGGTTTAGGGAAAAAGATTGGTTGATAGATATAATTAGTTAATAGGTTTTAAAAATAAGAATAAGTTTGAGATTAAGCTAAACCTGTTTTTTAAGTGTTGTAAAATGTTTAATAACATCGCTTTAAAGGGGATTTTCAGGGTGAAAATAAGCTGTAAATGTTAAAAACAGGTAAATTATTTGCAATTATACAATAAAAAGTAGTTATATATATGCATAGTGAAAAAAATATACTTATTATTTTACATATTGTCATTTTTACCATTTAAAAACCGCTACTTTTTATCTTAACACTATCTTGATTTTTTGTTTATGTTTAAAATTGTAAACTGTTGAATTTTAAGTATTTAAGTGTTTTATTGTTTGAATTTCATCTTGATTTTTCTCAGATTTTTTTTTTAGGATTTATTTAAGGTCTAGTTTCGCTGTATCCTTTTGAAGGGGATAACAAACTAACGAAAACCAAAAATTTATGAAATGTAAAAGTCTTTATTGGCTAGCTTTTATGATGTGTTTCTTTGCGATCGGATGCGATAACACAGATGACGGAAGCTACGTAGAACCGATTACTCTTTATGAAAAAGTAAATGGAAATTGGGGATTAACAAATCTGAAAATGGTTGATGAAGTTGCGAAAGCAAATAAGATCGAACCAAACGAAGAAAACTTGAGTACTTATTTTAACTACGAAGATTTTAAAATCAAATTTAACGTAGATGAAAAGAACAATCCAACAAGTTATGAAGTAACAGGAGATGTCCCTCCGTTATTTGCTCCTAAAGGATATTGGGCATTAAGCTCAGATTTTCAGCAGACCAATGGTGTTGGAACAAAAATCTATTTGTACAGTGATGCTCAAAAAATGCAGAAAACAGATGAATTGAGATTGGTTTCAGTTCCAGGTAAAACCAAAGAAATGCAGATTCAATTGACACATGCTTCTGGAGGTGTAGATTTTGTGTCTTATGTGTTTAAATTAAATGCTATTAATTAAAAAGTAACATGAAAAAGTTTATATATACAATTTTACTTGCCTTGTTGATGGCTCCTAATTTTATTCAGGCACAAGAAGCCGCTGGAGCTGTAGGGCCTATATCGTCATTTCCTGTTGTGTACAAATATGATGAACAAGTTACGTGGTATTTTGACATGTCGGCGTCGACATTTGCTGAAACAGAAGATTTATACATCTGGATTTGGTCTCCATCTGAACCAGATGCTGGACACTGGGAAAACTCTTCTGACTTTGCAAAATTAAAATATGAAGGAAATAAAATCTGGAGTTTTACTTTAACTCCAACAGTTTATTTTTCTAAAACTCCAGAACAAATAGCTAAGAGCGATGGATTTTGGTTTCGTTTGAAAAACAAAAACGGATCTAAACAGAGTGATGTTGCCAATGTGCCATATACTGATTTTTCATCTTTTTATACAGCAAATGAGTTAATCAGATCTTATCCTTCCAAACCTTTGATTGATAAACCGGTAAGTATTTTATTCAATTCAAATTTAAAAGATGGTTTTGCAGGTGTGCCAAGTGTTCACTTTCATAGTGGTCTAAACAACTGGGCTGTTTTGCAAGAATATCAGGCTTGGATTCCAGAAGTTTCTGAAAAGACAAAATTGAAAGATCTTGGAAATGGTTTCTACAGAATGGATTTGATTCCACAGCAATACTACAATACCGAGCCAGGTTTTGTGATGGAAAACATCACTTTCCTTATGGTAGCAAAAGATTGGACCACAAATTCTGGCGATCAGATTATTTATGCCGGAGAATTTATTCCGCCGCCGCCGCCAAGTTTTGCTTTCTTTCCATCACAAATTAGCCAAAAGGATTTTCTTGGAATGTCGCGAAAAAATAACGAGGTAGGGGTAAACAAATTGATCTACACGATTACAGCTGGACCAAAAACGATTTCTGGTGAGTTTACAGGGGGAACTTCAGAAATTAAAGGTTTTGTCAATTTAGTTTCAGAACTAAATGGAGTTCCAAATTTAAGTGAAATCCACGTTTTGGTAAAAGATAATAAAGACAAAACAATTTCGGATACGACGATTCCGCTTAAAACTTTAGATAAATAATCACTATTAAATTAAAACACCAATTCTAATGAATAGTAAAAATAAAAAAAGCGTCCTGCATCAAATGTGGACTGCTAAAGGAGCGGTATTGATGATTTTTATGCTTTTTCTTTCTGCCAGCACTTTCGCGCAGACGAAAAAACAAATCTCAGGAACCGTTTATGACAATACAGGTACGGTATTGCCGGGAGCTTCTATCATTGAAGTAGGAACAAAAAACGGAACTACAACAGATTTTGATGGTAAATTCAGTCTTCAGGTAGCCGTAGGAGGTGCAATTGAAGTTTCGTTTATCGGATCAACAACACAGAAAATCCAAATTACCGGAAGTACTTCTAACGTTGAGGTTCGTCTGCAAAATGACGGCTATACTTTAGCAGAAGTTCAAGTAGTTTCTGTGGGTTATGGAAAGGTGAAAAAATCAGATTTGACAGGAGCAATTTCGACTGTTGGAGCAGATGATTTAGTAAAAGGAAACATTTCTTCTACAGAGCAGGTTTTGCAAGGAAAAGTCGCAGGATTGAATATTATTCGTCCTTCTGGAGATCCTGCGGCGGGTTCTACAATCCGTCTTCGTGGAGGAACTTCTTTAACAGCAAGCAATAGTCCGCTAATCGTTGTGGATGGAATTGCTGGTGTTGACATAAACGTGGTTCAACCTTCAGACATTAAATCGGTGGACGTTCTTAAAGATGCTTCGGCAACTGCAATCTATGGTTCTCGTGGTGCAAACGGAGTAATCATGATTACAACAAAATCTGGAACAAAAGGAGTTTCTGTTGTATACAACGGACAAACTGGGATAGGTTACGTAAATGATAACTTAGATTTATTATCTGCAAACCAATGGAGAGGATATGTTCGTCAGAATCAAATTGCAGATGCGGTTGATTATGGAGCAAATACAAATTGGCAAAAAGCAATTGAGCAGACAGCAATTTCTCAGTCTCATACTTTAAGCATCAATTCTGGAAAAGCAGATAGCGGTTTTAGAACTTCGCTTTCTTACCTAAACAACGAAGGAGTTATTAAAAAGTCAGGTTTAGAAAGATTAAGCGGCAATGTTAGCGCTTACCAATTTTTGGGAGACAACAAAGAAGTAAAATTTGATATGGGTTTATTTGCAAATATTGACAAATGGCATCCAATCGATTACAGAATTTTTGAAAGAGCATACAACTTAAATCCGACAATTCCAGTTTACGATGCCAACGGAAATTTTAGTGTGGTAACAGGAAATATTTACGAAAATCCAGTTGAGATTTTAACTAACAGAACTTTCGATAATGAGAGACACAGACTTTTAGGTTATTTTAAAACAGATGTAAAATTCTTGAATGACTTTACTGCTACAGCGAATATTTCGTTAGAACATAATGCTGTAAAAGGAGGCACTTACAAACCATCTTATGCAGTTATGGAAGGACAGACTGAAGGCGGTTTTGCACAAAGAACGTATGCAGAATATACCAATGCACAAGGTGAACTTTATGTAAACTACAGCAAAGTGATAGACAAACATAACATTAGTGCTTTAGCCGGTTATTCTTACCTTGAAAATATCTACGAAGGTTTTGGAGCGCAAAGAGGCGGATTTGTAACAGATGCTTTCAGCTATAACAATTTAGGAGCTGGTTACAATTACCGTTTGAGTGATGTTTATTCATACAAAGGAAAATCAAATTTAGTTTCTTTCTATGCTCGTGCTAACTACGGTTACGATGGCAAATATTTATTGACAGCAACGGTAAGACGTGATGGATCTAGCCGTTTTGGAGAAAACAATAAATGGGGAACTTTTCCATCTGCTTCTGCTGCGTGGAGAATTTCTAACGAAGAATTTATGGAATCTTCAAAAGGATGGTTGGATAATTTAAAACTTAGAGTAGGATACGGAGTTACAGGAAATCAGGACGGAATTGGTGAGTACAAATCACTTTCTATTTTAGGAGTTGGAAACGACAGTTACTACGATCCAGTTACAAAAACTTGGAGTTTGGCTTATTCTCCAAAACAAAACCCGAATCCTGACTTGAAATGGGAATCTACAGAACAAGTTAATATTGGTTTCGATTTTGGACTTTTCAACAGAATTACAGGATCTTTTGAATGGTATTCTAAAACAACCAAAGATTTGTTATATACATACGAAGTGCCTCAGCCTCCATATTTAGTAGGAACAATGCTGGCAAACGTTGGTGAAATGTCAAACAAAGGGGTAGAATTAACTTTGAATGCTGACATTATTCGAGGAGATAAATTCAATTGGAATGCTAATTTAACTCTTGGACACAACGTTCAGAAAATTGAAAAACTGTCAAACCCAACCTATAAAACAGATGTTATCTATAGCGGATCTCTTCATGGTTTAGCAGGTATGTCTGGACAATATTCTCAAATTATTGCTGAAGGATATCCTGTTGGAACTTTCTGGGGATTCAAAAATGCTGGTTTAGATGCTAACGGAAAAATTCAGTATTACAATGCAGCAGGACAAGTTGTTGAGGAAAGCGCTTTGGTTGATGCAGACAAAACAGATTTAGGAAACATTCAGCCAGATTTGACTTTAGGTATCGGAATGAATTTTACTTACGGAAATTTTGATCTTGGATTTTCTGGATACGGAATGTTTGGACAAAAAGCTTTAAATGCTACCAACATGATGCTAAACGATCCGAACAGACTGCCTGCTTTTAATGTGCCAGATTCTTTCTTAAGCAGCGGTATTACTTCTGCCCCTAAGTATTCTGATTACTGGATTGAAGATGCTTCTTTCTTTAGACTTCAGACTTTGACTTTTGGTTATACTTTGCCATTGAAATACAAGAAATCTAAATTTAGAATGTATGTAATGGGAGAAAACTTATTTGTAATTACAGGTTACAAAGGTGTAGATCCAGAAATTGGCTTAAATGCTCAAGATGGTACAGATCAAACCGGATTGGCAGCTCCTGGTATTGATAAATACAACAATTATCCTCGACCAACTACAATTTCTGTTGGACTAAATTTTACGCTGAATAACTAAGCGAATTGATAACCATAAAATATTAAAAATGAAAATCAAAATAACAGCAGCCCTACTTTTAAGCATGCTTTTTACGGTATCATGTACTGATTTGGACGAACAGTTGTATAATCAGGTAGAAGACGGAAATTTTGGAAACACAACCAAAGAAATTGATGCGCTGGTAGGTGGAGCTTATTCTTCGTTAAGAGGATTCTCCGATGCAATCTCAAATAATTTTCCAACTTGCGAATATGTTTTCTTTTTGAATGAAGTAGTTTCAGATGAAGCTACAATTCCAACAAGAGGTACAAACTGGTACGATGGAGGACAATATCAAGATGCTCAAAAACATACTTGGAAATCAGATAACAGAATGATTCTTTCGGCTTGGCGATACAATTATACCGGAATCGCGAAAATCAACGCGATTATTTATCAGATCAATAAATCATCTTTGTCAGATAAAGCAAAAGCGCCAATCTTTGCCGAATTAAAAGCGCTTAGAGCCTATTACTACTACAATCTTTTAGATTTGTTCGGAAATGTGCCAATTGTAACCAATTTTGAGGATACAGACCTTCCGTCTAATTCAACAAGGAAACAAGTGTATGATTTTGTCGAAAAAGAGTTAACAGATGCTATTCCGTATTTAAATCCAAATGTGGTGTATTCTAAATTCACTAGAAACGTAGCATATGCTGTTTTAGCTAGACTATATTTAAATTCAGAAGCATTTATAGGTCAGCCGCGTTGGCAGGATTGTTTAGATATGTGCCAGAAAATTACAGGTTACAGCTTAACACCAGATTTCTTCGCCAATTTCGTGACAGAAAACCAAACTTCTCCTGAAATTATTTTTGCAATCCCTTACGATTCAAAAGCAGGAACAGTTGGAAATTACATGAACTCAATGTCTTGCCACTACAACCAAAAATTGGCTATTTCTGCAATACCAAACAATTATCCTTGGAGTGCAAACGGAATGTGCGCGCAGCCGGGCGTTTACTCAGCTTTTGCAGACACAGACAAAAGAAAAAAATGTATGCTAGAAGGCGATCAAATCAATCTTGCAACAGGTTCTGTGATTATGATGGACAACGGAGAACCGTTAACCTATACAGAGAATCTGACAAGTTTAGAAGATGCAAAAGAGAATGAAGGGGTTCGTTTGGCAAAATATGAAATGAAAGCAGGAGAACAATGGGAGCGTGATCATGATTTTGTATTAATCCGTTATGCAGAAATCTTGATGATGCAGGCAGAATGTTACGTTCGTTTAGGTTCGCCAGATTTAGCTAGACCATTTGTACAGCAAGTGGCGTCTCGTGCAGGCGAAGAATTGCCTGCAACAATTGACCTTGCGTTCATAGATCAAGAGTTGTTGAAAGAATTCACATTTGAAGGGCGAAGAAGAACAGATAATATCCGTTTCGGAACGTTCTTCCAGCCATGGTGGTCAAAAGGTACGACTGAGAAATACAGAGCAATTTTCCCAATTCCGAGTACTGTTTTAACTACCAATAAAAATCTAAAACAAAATCCTGGGTATCCAAATTAGGTTACTAGAATGTCAGTCTTCCATGTTGGTTAGTCGTGGAAGGCTGACATGTTTTTAAATGTTGCATTAAATAGATCGACAGTGCTTAAAATATGTTTAACACATAGAAACATAGGTTTTTATGTGTAAAAAAGGAAAAGGAAAGAAACTAGTTTCTCACACATAGTCCCGATAGCTATCGGGATGTATTTATGTAAGTGAAAAGCCTTTTTCTAAGTTTCAAAAAGCTATGTTTCTATGTGTTTAAATTATTAAGTAAATAAAATAGTATCTCAATATGAAAAGATATATCACATCGTTGGTTTTCGGTTTGATGAGCATTGTGATGGCTGCCGGCTGCAGCAGCGATGACAAAGGTCCAGACAAACCAGTAGAACCAGAAAAAATAGCACCTGTTGCGATTGAGAAAACCAACAGCACCAAGATTTATATGCACTATATGCCGTGGTTTGAAACCAACGAAAGTAGTGCCGATAAAAAATGGGGATATCATTGGACAATGGCAAACAAAAATCCGAACAATATAGGAGCAAATGGCCGAAGAGAAATTGCATCGTATTATTATCCGCTGATTGGACCTTATCACTCAGGCGATAAAAATGTGATTGAGAATCATTTGCTGTTGATGAAATATTCAGGAATTGATGGAGTTTTAATCGACTGGTATGGCACTTACGATGTAAATGATTATAGAATGGTTAAAGAAAATACAGATCAGCTTATTGAAATGCTTGACAAAGTAGGTTTGGAATATGCCATTGTATACGAAGATCGATTTTTGACGAATGTTGTCAATGCAGGAAAAGCAATTTCAGTAACTGGTGCAGCAAAAACAGATCTGGTTTATGTAGAAAAGAATTATTTTTCTGATGCTAATTATATTAAGATCAATGGCAAACCGCTTTTAATGAATTTTGGACCAATTGTTCTAAAGACCCCAGCTGAATGGACAAATGTTTTTAATACTTTAACAGCAAAACCAACTTTCTTGACACTTTGGGATCACTCTTCAATGGCAGGAGAAAATGCTTCTGGCGAATATGCTTGGGTATACAAAGACAACAGTTACCTCACAAATTTCTATACCAATACCAAACCAAAATTGAGCGTAGCAATGGGAAGTGCTTATCCAGGTTTTAAAGACTTTTATGCTGAAGGCGGAGGTGGCGCAGCGATAGGTTGGACGATTGATCATAACAATGGAGCAACGCTTGATGAAACTCTTGCTTTAGCCAAAAATGCCAATGTAAATTACCTGCAGCTAATTACGTGGAATGATTTCGGAGAAGGAACCATGATGGAGCCAACAGTGGAATTTGGCTATTCTTTTATCGAAAGAATAAAAACTTTCTCTGGAGTAAAAAATACAGAAAGCGTATTTCCAGATATCAGCAAATTGTATGATTTACGCGTACAGAAAAAAGGAAATGTCGAAATCCAGAAAAAACTCGACCAAGCGTTTAATTATTTTGTTTCAATGCAGCCAGCAAAAGCAAAACAAGTAATAAACGAAATAAAATAGAGCTGTAATTAATACAATTTTAAATAATGAAAAACAGAAAATATAGATACTGTCTATTGGCTTTTGCATCAATGCTTATTATGGCTTGCAGTACTAAAAAAACGTATAAAATCAGTTCTCCTGAAAAAATCTCTGAATTAACCTTTGAATTGACACCTTCTGGACAACCGCAATACAGTTTTTCTTCTAATGGAAAATCGGTTATTGAGCCTTCTCTCATGGGATTTGAATTTCAAGGTTTAGCAAAAATGACTGATGGTTTTGAAGTCGTTTCGACAGAAGAAAAATCGGCAGATGAAACTTGGGAACAGCCTTGGGGTGAATTCAAAAAAGTAAGAGATCATCATAACGAACTGATTGTTCACTTAAAAGAAGCAAAAGGTGAGGAGCGTCTAGTTGATATCATTTTCAGGGTTTTTGATGATGGTGTCGGATTTCGTTATGAATTTCCAAAACAGCCTCATTTAGGAAAAGTAAAAATCTCTAATGAAGTAACGCAATTTACATTTAAAGACAACAATGACGTTTGGTGGATTCCAGTTCACCGCGAAAACAGTTATTACGAAAGCGAATACCGCAAAACCTTAATGAGTAAAACAGATACGATCAATACGCCAGCAACTTTTGAAACTAAAGACAAATTGTATGTAGCCATTCATGAAGCCAACCTAACAGATTTTGCCTCAATGACGCTTTTGAAAACTACAGACAAACAATACAAAAGTGATTTAGTGCCGTGGGCTGATGGTGTAAAAGTATACGCAGAAACGCCTTTTAAAACGCCTTGGAGAACTATTGTTGTGGGTAAAACTCCTGGTGAGGTAGCAACTTCAACCATTATGCTAAACCTGAACGAACCTTCAAAAATTGAAGACTTATCTTGGATCACTCCATCTAAATATATTGGAATTTGGTGGGGAATGCATTTGGAAAAATACACTTGGGGACAAGGTCCAAAACATGGGGCCACAACCAAGAACACAAAAGAGTACATCGATTTTGCTGCTAAAAACGGTTTTGACGGAGTTTTGGTTGAAGGATGGAATGAAGGTTGGGATGGCGACTGGACAGCTGACGGCAATACATTTAGTTTTGTAAAAGCTTATCCGGATTTTAATTTGGAAGAAATTACAAAATATGCTGCCATGAAAAATGTTCGTTTAATCGGACATCATGAAACAGCTGGAGCAACCAAAAATTATGAAAACCAGTTGGAAGATGCGTTCAAATTGTATCAGAAAATGGGCGTGAATTCGGTTAAAACGGGTTATGTAAACAAATATTTGGACAAAAAAGAATGGCATGATAGCCAATATGGCGCTCGTCATTATAGAAAAGTAATCGAAACGGCAGCTAAATATCACATTATGATTGATAACCACGAACCGATGAAAGGAACGGGTTTACAGCGTACATATCCAAACTTCATGTCGCAAGAAGGGGGAAGAGGGCAGGAATACAACGCATGGTCTGTAGACGGAGGAAATACGCCTGAGCATTTAACAACTCTGCCTTTTACAAGAATGCTTTCTGGACCATTTGATTATACACCAGGGAACTTCAATTTTGATTATAAAACGCCATCTGGAGCAAAAGTGCAAACCACTTTAGCAAATCAATTGGCATTGTATGTGATTATTTTCAGTCCGTTGCAAATGGCATCTGATTTACCTGAAAATTATGAAGGCAAACCAGAATTTCAATTCATAAAAGATGTGCCTTGCACTTGGTCTGACACGAAAGTTTTAGATTCTAAAATTGGAGAATACGCTACAATTGCCCGCAAAGATTGGGATGAAAAGAATTGGTATTTAGGATCGATCACTAATAGAAATGCAAGAGATTTAAAAGTTGCTTTATCTTTTTTAGATAAAGACAAAGAATACGAAGCAGAAATCTACGCAGATGGTCCCGGAGCAAATTATAAAACTAATCCATATCCAGTTACAATCTCTAAACAAAAAGTAAACAGCAAAACTGTTTTAAATATCAAATTGGCAGCTGGCGGAGGAGCTGCAGTGAAATTCTCTCCAATCAAAAAATAGTTTTTTAAGATTCTAAGAATCTAATTTTATGAGATTTAAATTTATAAAGTTTTATTTTGAGTTAAGTTAAGTAAGTTTAAGTTTGGCAATAAACCCGATAGCTGGAGAGTTATCGGGTTTGTTTTTTTGTTTCAGGTTTTTGAAAAACTTTGAGTGTAATTTTACCGCAAAGAACGCTAAGAATTACGCAAAGGCCGCAAAGAAGCTTTTATTGAGAATCTAACAGTGCCTATAAGAAAAGTTCGCAAAGCATTAATAGGAAACAAGCTTTACGGACTTCTTATTTTAAATGACTCTAAAGAAATCTTAGCGACCTTTGCGAAAAACTTTGAGTATAATTTTAGCGCAAAGAACGCTAAGAATTTACGCAAAGGCCGCAAAGAAGCTTTTGTTGAGAATCTAATAGCGCCTATAAGAAAAGTTCGCAAAGCTCTATTGGAAACAAGCTTTGCGAACTTCTTATTTTAAATGACCCTAAAGAATCTTAGCGACCTTTGCGAAAAAACTTTGCGCTCTTTACGGTTAAAAAAAACTTAGAACCTAGCATCTCAGAACCTTAGCACCTTTATTTAGTAACTTTAACATGCTTTCCAAAAGTGTACACTGCAGTTATTGTTGGTCCATTATAGCCCCATTTTAAGAAACCGTTTAATCGATCCTGAATAGTATCAACTCTAAAATTCAAACCAGTATAACCTGCAGTAAGGCTGAAATTTTGTACAACATTATATAAAACTGATAAATTATAGCTTATGATTCGTCCATCAGTTTCATCAATTTTTATTGCTAGATAATTTACGTTGGCATATAAACCCCAACGCTTTCCAAGAACAAATTCGCCCCATATTCCAACATCTGGCAGCGGAGCAGTAAAATCAAAACTATCATGATATTCTACACTTTGTGTATTAGCTTCTAATCGTAAGCCGAGATCTGCAAAAAGAACATGCGCACCAATTAATAAACCAGCTTGATATTTAGGTTTAGATAGGATAGCGTATCCATAAGCAATTCTAGCAATCTGTACATTAAAAGTACCTTGAACCCTACCATCTACTGGATACGTATGGTCTCCAAAATTAATATCTCTTTGCAGCGTTTTGGTTGCAGTTCGGTCTAGCACAAAATACTCAAAACCTAATCGTGATCTTTTAGAAATACGCCAGTCAAACGTTCCTAGAAATGATGCGGTTGATTTAGAAAATCCTAAATCATTTTCAAGATCAATTTCAGTACCTATATTTCCGTTATTGCCTTCAACTTTAACGACGGTATTATTTACGGGAAAAAAACCACCGGCAGAAACTTTAAATTTTCTATTGTGCCAGGGCAGATCATCAACGCTATTATCTTGAAAATCGTCAGTTTCAGTTTTAAAAGTTGTTAAGTCTTCATTTTTAGTGGCTTCAGCAACTGTCTGAGCGTTTAGCGGAATCCAAAGGAGCATCATTACCAAAAAAATAAATAATTGTTTCATCAGATTAGTTTTTAAGTTTTTATTAGGTAATATTTAACATTTAAAGTTAGTAAAAATAATCGTTCATTTTTGATTTTGAGGTCGAATTATTTTTTGGAATATGTTGTATATCAGTAAAATAAGGAATTGTGTTAAAATAGTTGGTAGTCTACTGTTTTTATAATTTCGGATTATGTAAATTTAACTTACCGAAAAAACAGTTTTTCCAGTTATTGGAAAGAAGAAATATTAAGCAACTCTAAAAATGACAGAAAATATAAAACGTTATTTCATAAAATCTTTTATTGTATTAGCCGTAATTCATCTAGCTTACTTTTCATATGGTTATTTTACTTTTAAGGGGCTGAAAAATATTAATATTTATACCGAATTCTACCGATTTAAATTTTACGATGACGTTTCGATTTCACACTTTTTTGTAAGCGGATTGTTTTTACTTATTTTCTTGATTTTTCTGATTCGAAATCATTCGAGAGAAAATTATAAAGGTGGTAATCTTTTTAAAGTTGCCATTTGTCTGCTGCTGATTTCATTTTTGACTTTTTCATTTTTTATTAGTTATAGTTTCGGAATGAATGCTAAACTGAAAACAGAATTGTCTGAAAATGATTTTAATAATGACAAAAAACTTTTGAATGTTTTAAATCCGTTTTTGTATGGATATACTTCTTACAGTTCTGAGAAATTATTCAATTACGAGAACATTTTATATCCAAAACCATATCCTGTAATTAAGAAGGAAGATACCATTGTAACGGGCGAATATCCAATTACTGAAACCAGTTATTATAGTATCGATACCATAAAAGCGCTGACAAGCACTTTTGATAAAACAACCCATAAAGCAGATAGTATTTTTGATATTCTTGGTTTTGACAAAGAAGAGTTGTACAAAAGAGTTATCTCAAAAACAGTTATTGGCGATAGTACAGAAATTGTTTTTAAAGGCATTCAGGTTCATCCAGAACATGATAATGATATTTGTATTTTCTTGGAAAACAAATCTTTATTTAGTCCTGTTCATGGAGATTCTATTGGCAAACAAACTTACCAGGCTGCTGTAGATCGTTATAAATTACTGTATAATTCTAAGAAAGATTCACTTACCTATACTTTTCAGAGATTAGACACGATTTTGAGAAAATACAATATCGAAACGAGTTTAGTTCCGAAGCAATTAACTCAAGATGTGTATCATTACAGAGATAACAAAGAGGAACCTCTTAATGGAATTAGAAATACTTTTGATAGAAAAGCTTTAGCAGAAAAAATTAAGACGCTAAATAAGTTATTTTACGAACCTAATTACTTACACCCGAATATTATGGCAATTTATTTTGCTGTAATCGTTTTGGTTTGGATGGCACTCTTTCTGTTTTATCTTATTTTTAATAGAAAGAAAAGTCAATGAAAATGAAAATCACAATGAAAATCACAATGAAAATCACAATGACAATGTGAATGACAATGATAATATCAAAAATCAATAATTAATTTAAAAAATTGAAAATTGATATTGTTATTGAATTTTGTCATTGTAATTGCCATTTTAAACTCTGTGATAATCTGCTTTCCAGTGTACGATGGCTTTTTTGATTGCGTCTCCCGTTAAGTTGTTTTTTAAAACATCTTCTACAAGTGGAATCAATTCGTTGTCTGGCGCAAAACGTAAGGCAAATATCTGATCGTCTGTAAGTTTGTATTCAAATTCTTCAAATCTTTTGCCTGTTAATGTAAAATATCGGTAACGCATTTCTAAACGTACAATTCTATTTTGCAGCGTTAATGCATAGTGTTGGCGAAGCATATAAGCCAATACAAATAAAAATACAAACGCGGCACTTATAAATGACCATATTAAATGATCTTCTGTTGTAATACTCAAATAAATGCTGGCAATTAAAAATAATATTAAAACAGGATAATATATAAAATGGTGTGGGGTGTAAAACCGTATATGATTATAATAAGTCTGAATTTTCATGTTTTTATCTTTAAATGGTAGCTTATAAAAACAAAACTACTCTATATTTCTATAGAGTAGCTTTTTCCCAAAAATAAACTAACATAACCAATGTTCTCTTTATAGACTAAACTTTTTACAGTTTGCTTTGTAAATTTTAATAAGAATTAAAGCCTTTCTTTTCGTGAATCAAATCTTCAATACGGCTTATTTTTCTTTGATGTAAAATTAGATTGAGAGTGGCTGTATTTTGTTATACTTTAAACGGAAAAAGTTACATGATTTCAATATTTGCATTGTAATTATATAAAATTGCTGTCTTTATAATAAGGTTTTAATGATGCTCCATTCGTTGAATTTATCTTGGAAAGCCTTACTGGCATTGGCAGGACTTGTTGATGGAAGTGTAAAAGTTTTATATTCTTTTGTTAAATGAACATATTTTTTAAAAAATGTTGCGGCTTTTTGCCCATTAAAAAGAATGGCTTCTATTTGTGTATGAGTTTCTAAGAAATTTTCAAAATCATTTGCAATTTCATTTTTTATGGCGCTGTCCAAACTTCCAACACGCTCGCAAAATTGTAAGACATCCCAAAGAGCGATATTATTTTTAATTAATAAGCTTTTTCGTATTTCGTAATCCTTGGAAAATACCTCTCCAAGAATCTGAAACATAAATTTCCAAAAGTTATTCTGGTTATGGCCATAATATTGATTGAGTTCTAAAGATTTAGTTCCAGGCATCGTGCCTAAAATCAGAATTTTAGAAGTGGGAGAACTAATAGAAGCAAACGAAAAACTTTTCATACTTGTAAGTTGAATAAATATTGATTTACGTTAAAATAAACATTTATAAGGAATTATAAAACAAAACCAAAAAATTATATAACATTTTTGGCGGGTCTTTAAACGAACTTTGACTTTCAGATTTCTAGAAATAATCTGTTAGCAAATTATAATTTTAAATCCGGCGAACCATGAAAATTGTTACTATAAATACAGAAAAAACTCAAAATATATTTGATGAGCTTCAGACTAGTTTTGGCGGAAAGGTGGCTTTTGACTCAGACGAATATACATTAGAAGTTGAAAATAGTTTTGCTGAAGGTTCAATAATTGGCGCTTCTTTTAACGATAATATCTCTTACGTTCAATTTGACATGACATTTTCAACAGATATTAGACTAGATATTCTAAACGTAAAATCGTCGCCAATTTATTTTGCTTATTGTTCTAAAGGTAATTTATCGCATAGTTTTGGACTAAATGGTGAGGAGCGAAAACTCAAAACATTTCAGACGGCAATTGTTTCATCAAAACAAAATAAGGATAACGTTTTGTTTTTCGAGAAAGGAAAAAAAACAAAACTGACTTTAATTATTGTTGGAACTCAGATTGACGCTGCAAATCAGGCTCATTCTTTAAATCAGCAGGTAAAAGATACTTTTTTTGAAAATAACCAAACATCAGATTTCTTCTATATCGGATCTTATAATTTACAGATTGCCGAAAAAATCGAACAGCTTAATTCGATTACACAAACCGGAGTTGTTAGAAATTTATTAAAAGAAGGAATTATGAGAATCATTCTTGCAATGGAAATTCAACAGCATTCTGATGACTTGCATGCTTTTGCAAACGAGTCAAACGGATTGACATTAAGAGAACTAGAAGAGATCAAAGAACTTTCTGAATTTATAAAATCAAATCCGGAAGAAGCTTTTTCAATTAAATCTTTGAGCAAAAAATCTGGACTTTCTCCAAATAAACTTCAAGAAGGTTTTAAAATGATCCATAATCGCACGGTCAACGATTACATTACGCACATGCGAGTGCTTAAAGCAGAAATTCTTATCAGAACTTCTGATCTAAATATTTCAGAAATAGTGTATTGCATTGGTTTTACCAGCAGAAGCTATTTCTCAAAAATTTTCAAACAAAAATTTAACTGCAGTCCAAAAGAATATAAGTTTAATTTGAATTCTTTGGCTATTACGGCCTAATGGACGAAGTTGTTAAGGTTCTGAGACGCTAAGATTCTAAGCTTTTTTGCCATCTCAAAAAAATAAAGTCGCTAGCTCTAAAGCAATATATAAAATAAAACCCTCAGATTTTGAGTTCTCAAAATCTGAGGGTTTTATCATATTTAAAATAAAAACTTAACACCTTGGCGTCTCAGAAGCTTAGCATGTTTCTAACGTCCAAATCGATAATAATCCAAATCTGTATTTTTTTTGTTGTAAAGTGAATCTAGAATAGAATTTGTTCCTAATATGCTGAAGGTGATTCCGTTTCCGCCGAAACCTAAAATGTAGTGTTCGTTTTTTCTCGGATTTGGCTTTCCGAAATAAGGAAGACCATCTTTAGTTTCTCCGAAAGTTCCTGCCCAGGAATAATCAATTTTAAAATTTAAATCTGGGAATCGTTTAAAAAATTGTTTTAAAAGGTATTGTTCTTTTTTAGGCAGCAATTTATCACGTTTATTGGTGTCTTTAAAATCTTCGTCTCCGCCACCCATTATAATGCGGTTGTCTTCTGTAGTTCTTATGTAATGGTAAGGCGAAGCGGTATCCCAAAATATAGTATGCCTGAAATTTTCTGGAAGATCAGACTGGCTCTCAGAAGCAATTACATAAGTGCTTTTTAAATCGACCACTTTTTCCTTTAAAGTCTCTGTGCTTTCATAACCTGTGCAGTGTATTATGTGATCGGCCGTAATAACATGTTTTGAGTCTGTAGTGGCAATAATTTTACCTTTTTGATGCTGTATGGAAGCAATATTAGTACGGTCAAAAATCTGCATCCCTTTTTCATGACAATGAAATAGAAGATCACTGGCAAGTTTAAACGGATCCATAACAGCTGCAGTTTTAGATTCAATTCCTGCAATGGCATTCAGCCCCATTTTTTGCAATTCTGATCTGCCCAGCCAACTGATTTCAAAACCATGTTGCTTTCGGGCTTTAAACTCATTTTTTAAATAAGGCACATCTTTTTTTAAAGTAGTGAAATAAATGCTTTTTTTGAATTCGAAACCACAATCGCAACCTACTTCATCAATTATATTTCGAAGGTCAAAAATTGCTTTTTTTCCATTCTGATAACTGTCTACGGCGCATCTTGTGCCGCGAAGTTTAATGAGTTGATGGAGTGGAACATCAATTTCATATTGGAGAAGTGCCGTACTTCCAGAAGTGCTTCCGCCACAGACATCGCGACGGTCTACAAGAACAATTTTTTTTCCTTCATTTAGTAATTTATAAGCAGTTAAAGCACCTGTAATGCCGCCGCCAATTATTAAAATGTCGGTGGTAATATCAGAATCTATTGAAGGGTAACTTTGTTTTATGGCATTTTTTAACGGCCAATAGGTTTCAGTAGAGCTCAATTTCATTTTTTGGTTATTTTTTTAGAGGTATTCTTGGTAGTTTTTTTGATGTTATCTGGTTTTGTATTTTTTTCTTTTTTACGATTATGAAGTTCATTTGCTTCGGCAATGGAATGCGAAGTTCTTATAGTTCGGTCTTTCTTTGCCAATTGGCTCAAATGATGATAATATTTCTGGATAATGATCATCTCTTCTTCGGTCATATTTCAATGTCGACTAAACTATTGCTGGATAATTCATTTGATGCCACGAGTTCATTTAGTTTTAACTGAATGGCAAGCGAATCTTTATTTTGCGCTTTTTGAATTAAAAAGACCATTAGAAAAGTAATAATGGTTGTGCCTGTATTGATGACCAATTGCCAAGTTTCAGAATAATCGAAAATAGGTCCCGAAGCCGCCCAGCCCACAACAAGGGCCAACGCACCAATAAAAGCTGGAGTACTCCCCGCAGCTTTAGATACTTTTGTAGCAAACTTTTCGAATGCACTGCTTTTATGTTGGGGTTTAGAACTCATTATTTCTTTGTTTTGGGGTTGCTTACTTTTTCTTCTCGAATAACTTTATTGTTTTTTTCATCATAAACAGCAGGATCAATTTCTTGCCCTGTTTTACTGAATATTTTAATTTTTGGAGCATCATGCGTTCCAGTAATTACGATCGGAAATCCGATGATTCCAAAAAGCGGAAGACCTAAACGCATTCTCAGATCCAAAAGCCCGTCAAAGCTTGTAGTTCCTTTAATGGTTGGCCTAAAACTGGCTACACTAAAGGTAAATGGCTCAATATTTATAAGATTTTTATCTATTGTCGATTTAATTTCAATTCCTTTCATATCAGGATTATTCAAACCGTTTTGCCCTGTTTTAGAACTGATTCCATCAAAAAGTTTCAATCCTTTAATTTTCACATCACGTAAATTAATCGTTCCTCCACCTTGCATTGATTCATAAATTGGCCCCATATTTCCGTCCAAATCTCCTTTTACCTTATAGTCGACAGAAATTATTCCGTGTGCTTTTTCAGCTGCTGTGACCATATCATGAAACATCGGAATTTCTTTGTAAGCTCTCTGTACATCAAAGTCTTTTGCCGTAAAATGAGCATCAAAATGTGCAGAGGTTGGAGACTCATCTTTATAAAAAGCATTAATCCCTAAAACACAGTCAATGATATTAAAGGTAATATTTTCTAAGTAAAATCCTTCTTTTTTTACACCTATTTTTCCATTTAGTTTGTTAAAAACCAATTTATTATATTCAATTTTATCTGCATTGGCATTTAAACTTACATTTAGGTTTTTCGGAATAATGACCACACCGCTCATTTTCGGATGATCTTCTTTGGCATATTCCACTTTAATGTCTCGATCATTATTTTCGCCTTCTTTGAGCGCCATAAATTCATCCACGTTAATCAATTTTGATTTCAGATTGAAATTACCGCTCAAAGTTCCTTTTGATTCTAAGAAGTAATTAATAGTGTTCAACAGATAGCCATTGATGTCAAAATCTGATTTTCCATAAGCAGCATTGAATTTTTCAAACCACATTTTTTCGTTCTGAAAACGGAAATTTCCCTGTTTGATAAAGAACGCTTTCGGAAACAATTCGGAGGTTGCTTTTATATTTTTTAGAAGTAAAGTTCCTTTATTATGTAGTTTGTCATACTGACCCGTTGTGGCATAACTTTGTTTTCCTTTTAAAGAAAGATCAGCTTTGGCATAACCTGTTAAATCCAAACCTTTTTGTGAGAATACCTGATAGATTCGGCCCACATTCAACTCGCCTTTAATCTTTGCATTATAAGCCAAATCGCTAAAATCGGATAATGTAGCATTGACATAAACAGGGTTTCCTTCAAAAGCAAAAGAGAAAGGTGCCACAGCAATGATCAAATCTTGATAGGTTCCCGCTTTATTCAGCATATTGGCTATAAAAGTGATATTGGTAATAGGATTTGGATAATACTTTGTTTTTAGCCATCCGTTTCGCAAAGAAATACCGCCAATAGTTTTTGGGAATAATTTTTTTGAAGTGCTAAAAAGCCCGCGAGCCTGAATATCGGTTTTTAAAATTCCTTTTAAATCCATGTTTTCAAGCCCTAAGGCAGCATCTACTACAGCAAGGTCTAAAGCACCTTTTACGCTTGCATTTATCGACATTTCGCTTAAACCTTTGCTGTGCAGATAAGCATTAAAATAATCTTTTTCGCCAACTTTAAATTTCAATGTTCTCAAATTAACCAGCAATTGTTCGGTATCCAGAGACGGGAGCATGGCATTCAAATTCATTTGAAAATCAGTTAAAGGGACAGGAGCATTTTTATAGTTTACCGAACCTTCGCTGATTTTTAAATTAAAAGCTAAGTTTGGTTTTTGTTTTTTCTGAACGTTGTAATCTCCTTTAAAACTAAGAAGCAAATCGCTTCTTCCTGAAATTTCTGTTTTTTCAAGCCACGTTAAATATTCGGGAGGCATTACAGAAAGTAAATCTTTTACAGTTGTATTTTCAGAAGCTGCTTTTATATTGATTTTATATCCGTCTCTTAAAATGGTAAATAAACCTGTAAATTTTAGAGGCAGTTTATTGATATGAAGTTCATTTTTTTGAAGGATAAAGGTAAGTGCATGCGTATTGATGCGGGTAATTAAATCGGCGCTCACTTTTTTTCTTCTCAAATAGCCAGTTCGATCATAAAAGAAATCTAGATTGTCAATTTTGGCATCGGTTGCGAGGTCAAAAATATCTTCACTCAAATTTCCTTTTCCGATATAATTAAAGCCTTTTGCGTCAACCAAAATCTTTGCGGAACGGTCGTTATATTTTACATGACAGTTTTGTAAATCAATGCGTTCTAGTCGAATTGCAGTTCCTTCTTCAGGAGCATTCGGATCTTCTTTTTTATCTCTGTCTTCAGGAGCTACATAAATGTTATAATTGGCCTGACCTTTTTCATTGACCATTACATTAATCAAAGCATCAGAAACATACAGTTTGTTGATTTTAACTTCGTTATCAAAAAGCAATCTCTTAATGTCAATTCCAAAAGCCACCTGATCTGCTTTCAGCAATGTATCATTGCTGAAAGGCTTAGAACCCGTTAATGACAAATCATCAAGAGCAACAGTTAGTGAAGGGAAATGTGTAAAAAATGACAGCTTAGATTTAGTAAATTCCAATTTGGTATCCAGACGTTCGTTGGCGATTTTCTTTACTTCTGAGGCAATTTTTCCAGGAAAAAGCAGCGGAATTATAAACAGCAAAAACAGAATCACTGCAATTGTAATTCCAGTAATTTTTAAAACTTTTAAGGCGGTATGTTTTATTGAACTAGGCATATACTTTTTGATTGTGAATTATAAATTGTGAATTATGAATTGTGAAACATACGCTCAGGAAAGCATAAAATGAGAATTGGAATTTTGGAACTTAAAATTTGGAATTATTTTTTGGCATCTTCCTGTTTTTGCTGTTCTTCTTTCTCTTTCTGTTCCTTTTCCTTGGCAGCTTTTTCCTGTTCCTCTTGCTTCTCTTGTCTTGCTTCTTGTTTCTCTTTTTTCGCTTCCTCTTGTTTTTCTTTTCTTTCCTCAGCCTTCTCCTTTTTCTCCTTTTCTTTTTTCTTGAAGTAACCTCTAAAAAGGAAATTACTTTTTGCAGCTTCCATATTTTCGCTGAAACCTTTTGTTCCAGTTTCTAGATTAGAAAGCGTATTCGAAACGCTGTTGGCCATTTTATCGTCTTTCACCAATCTTGCTAAAGCACCGTTCCCATTGTTCATGCTGTGGCTGAAAATGGCAAGTTCCTCAGAAATGATACCGACATTATCTACACTTTTCTTCACGCTTTTCATCAGATCCTGCATTTCAATTCCGTCAACAGAAGCAATCTGTCCGTTGTCTTCGATAACTTTTTTAGATTTGGCGCCGGGTGAAATGGTCAGCACTTTGTCGCCCATTAGACCATCTGAACCAATACTGGCTGTTGCATCGGTTTTAATAAATTTTCGAACTTCTTCCTTCATTACTAAAACCACTACGACTGTTGAGTCATTTTTTAGCTGAATTTGTTCTACGGTTCCCACATTAATTCCAGAGAAACGAACATTGTTTCCGACTTCTAAACCGCTTACCGTTTTAAATTGAGAAGTAATATGAAAGGTAGATCCGAAAAGGTTTTGCTGCTTTCCGATAAAGTATACGGCCATTATAAAAAGCAGTAAACCTATCGTTACAAACATTCCCAATTTCCAAGTATATCCAGATTGCTTTTCCATGATTTCTATTATTTATTTTGCTTTATTCAAAAAATGAGCGTACCCATTCGTCTTCGTCTTTTTCTAATTCTTCGTATGTTCCTTCGGCGTGAATCACCCCCTCTTTTAAAACCACAATTCGGTCGGCGGTCATTTTTGCGCAGGCCATATCGTGGGTGATAATAATGGAAGAGGTTTTTTGTTTGTGTTTAATGTCCAGAATCAATTCACTTATTTCTCTTGATGTTATAGTGTCCAAACCCGTTGTGGGTTCGTCATACAAAATGATTTCTGGTTTTAAGATTAAAGTGCGAGCCAAGCCAATTCTTTTTCTCATACCACCCGAAAGTTCAGACGGCATTTTATCTACGGCATCTGCCAGTCCTACATTTTCTAGCGCTTCCATTACTTCGTTTTCCACTTCTTCAGGGCTTAAATCTCGTTTGTGTTTGGTCAATGTAAAAGCTAGATTTTCTCTAACTGACATCGAATCGTAAAGTGCTCCGCTTTGGAACAAAAATCCGATTCGGACTCTAATTTCATTCAGCTCGCTTTTTGAGATATTAAGAACGTTTTGATCAAAAACTTTAATTTCGCCTTTGTCTGGTTCAATCAATCCCACAATACATTTTATGGTAACCGATTTTCCAGAGCCTGAACGTCCTAAAACCACTAAATCTTCGCCTTTATTCAAAGTGAGATTTACGCCTTTTAAAACGGCATTATCTTTACCAAAAGTTTTATGCAGATCTTTAATCTCGATAATTGGAGTCTGATCTTTTTCTTTTGTTTTAGGTTCTTTATGTAATTTTTCCTTCATCATTTTAAAAGAATAAATCGGTTATTTGTACAGCGACCATATCGATAATAAAAATGCTCAACGATGCTGTTACCACAGCAGAATTGGCAGCTTGTCCCACGCTTTCTGTTCCGTTAGAAGCATTAAAACCTTTGTAACAGCCAATAATTCCGATAAAAAATCCAAAAAAGAAAGTTTTGAGAGTGGCTGGAAGCAGATCTAAGTATTCTAAAGACTGTACAATCTGGGTTAAAAAGCGGTAAAAGTTGACATCGCCATGAATGTTAATGCCTACATAACCGCCAATAATTCCAATTGCATCTGCAAAAAACACCAAAATAGGAACCATCAAAGTACAGGCTAGAACTCTTGTCACTACCAAATAGTTGTACGGATTTACCGCTGACACTTCCATGGCGTCGATCTGTTCTGTAACTTTCATCGATCCTAGTTCGGCACCGATTCCAGAGGAAATTTTTCCTGCACAAATCAAAGCAGTGATTACTGGAGCAATTTCTCTTATTAGCGAAAGCGCCACCATTCCAGGAAGCCAAGATTCGGCACCAAATTTCACCAATGTTGGGCGTGATTGAAGCGTAAGCACCAGCCCCATAATAAAGCCTGTGATAGCAACCAATGGAAGAGATCTATAGCCAATGACATAACATTGTCTGAGAAACTCTTTGGTCTCATAAGGCGGAATCAAAACTTCCTTAAAGAACCTTTTGGCGAATATAGTCGTCTCTCCAATTTCGGCGAATGTATTTTTAATATTGAGAATCAAAATAGTTTTGTTTTTAGTGTGAATTATGTAATTTGAAAATCAATTATTTAACAGTTTTTTTCAACTCATTAAATTCTATACGAAAGTTAGCCCTATACTTGTTAAAATATATTACACAACTTTTTTGAAGCCTTATATAATTTTCATAAACACGCAATAATTCAAATAAATCGACATTTTGAGACCAAACAAAAAAATCCCTTTCATTACGAAAGGGATCTAAATTGATTTTTACTTTTTTAGCTAAATATTATTCTGTAAATTTTTTAAATATAGAACTGGCTACATGACCACCAAATCCAAAAGTATTACTCATTGCATAATTCACTTCTCTCGATTGTGCTTTTCCAAGAGTTAGATTAAATTTGTCTGCAAAATCTCCTTCTACGTTTTGAGTGTTTATAGTTGGTGGTACAATATTTTCTTGAACAGATTTTATGCAGGCAATTGCTTCAATTGCTCCTGCACCGCCAAGTAAATGTCCAGTCATTGATTTTGTGGCACTTATATTCGCGTTTGGATTTATTCCAAATACTTTTTCAACAGCTTTAAGTTCACTTAAATCACCAGTTGGAGTAGAAGTTGCATGGGCGTTAATGTAATCAATTTGATTTGGTGTAATTCCAGCTTCCTCTAAAGCAAGTTCCATTCCTAAAACGGCACCTTCACCTTCAGGATGAGTTCCTGTTAAATGGTAGGCATCGGCAGCTAATCCGCCACCAACAATTTCGGCTAGGATTACTGCATTTCGTTTTATAGCATGTTCATAGCTTTCTAAGATAACAACTCCGGACCCTTCGCCCAAAACAAATCCATCTCTTGTGATATCAAAAGGGCGTGAAGCTTTGGTGTAATCTTCATTTAATGTAGACAATGCTTTTGAAGCATTGAAACCTCCAATTGAAGATTCTGAAACCGAAGCCTCAGAACCGCCGCTAATAATCATATCAGCTTTGCCCCAGCGAATGTAATTAAATGCATCTATGATGGAAGTATTACTCGCAGAACAAGCCGCAGCTGTAGTGTAATTTATCCCTCGAAGACCATATTTAATAGAAATAACTCCCGAAGCTATGTTAACGATTCTTTTTGGTATAAAAAAAGGACTAAATCGTGGAGATCCATTTCCTAGTTTATATTCTCCAAATTGTTCTTCAAAAGTTGATATACCTCCGTCACCGCAGCCCCATATTACACCAATTCTGTTTTTATTTAAGTTTTCAAAATTGATATTGGCATTTTTTATGGCTTCGTCTGTAGCATGCAGAGCATACTGTGTAAAAAGATCGTATTTCCTAATCTCATTTTTTTCGAAAATTTGCTGTGCATCAAAGTTTTTAACCTCACATGCAAATTTAGTTTTGAAATGTGTTGTATCAAATCTTGTAATTGGAGCTGCACCGCTTACTCCATTTATTAATGAATTCCAATATTCCTGAACACTATTTCCAATCGGAGTTACTGCCCCTAATCCTGTTATGACGACTCTTTTCATTATTTCTTAGGTCTTAATTCTGTTAATATTGTTTCTTTTACCAATTCAAAATCATCGTCGCTTGTTAGTCTTGATAGCTGGACGATCGCGACCATATTGGTAATTATCATTATGGCTTTTGTTCTAGGTAACATTTCATAGGCAAATTGGTTAAGTTCTTTTCCTTCGATTAAAATTTCAGTTAGCCAATTGATTACAATTTGGGCAAATTTCTGAAGTTCTGTTTTTATGGAATTGTCTAGTGTATTTAAGTCTGTAGCTAATGATCCTACTATACAGACCTTATTTTCCTTTTTAATTTGTGTCTGAACCTCTAAAAAAGCTTGAAGTTTTACTAATGGAGACTCATTGGCAACTTTTTTCTTTAAAGCTTCACATCTTGCAATATGTTCCTTAATGGTCGCTACGCCAAGATCTGATTTTGTTGGGAAATGATAATGAATAGAAGCCGTTTTTATGCCTATATCATTAGAAATATCTTTAAAGCTAAACGCATTGTAGCCTTTATCTCGAATAAATTGATCTGCTTTATCTATAATATTTTCTTTTGTAGTCATAGCGATAATTTTTACGACAAAGATACTACCTATTAGTAGATAGGCAAATTTATTTCAATATATTTTATAAACAAAAAATCCCTTTCATTAAGAAAGGGATTTTCAGGGTTTAAATGAAGTATTTGGTTAGCTTCAATTTCTTTTGTTATAAATTTATAGCAATGCCGCTTCGTGATTTCATTAAAGGAATGACACGTGATTGTGACATGGCCAGTTTTTCCATTAATAATCTTGCGGTTAAATAGCAAACTGTAGATTCTGCACCTTGATTTAGATTGACATTATGTTTCTCAAGTCCGTCGTAACCACCGCCGCTTACTGGATTATACATAATCTGGTTCAAATGATTTTTTCCTAAAAACCAGTTAAATGCGGCTCTCATTTTCTTTTTGTATTCTGGATTTTTAAAGGCATTATAAAATGCATTTAAAGTCTGAATCGTGTAGGTAACATCAATTGGCTGTTCTCCGTACTGGCTTGGTTCTGAGCCTTTATGATGCCAGCTTTGGTTTGAAATAGCTTTGAAAGTTCCTTTTATAAACGTTTTTGAAATCAAGAAATCTAAAGAGTCCAATGCTACTTTTTTGTAAACTGGTTTATTGGTAATTAAATAAGCGTAAAGCATTGATTCTGGCAAAATGCTGTTTCCATACGTCAGATAATTTTCAAACCATTGCCAATCTTCTGTGGCAGTGTCTTCGTAATTCGCCAGCAATTTTGCATTTAGCTTATTGATGATAGCTGCAACATACAAATTCGGAATGGTTGAATGGTATAAATACAATCCTTTTGTAGCAAAACCAATTGAACGAGGCGATTGGATATTTTCAGCCCATTTTAAGGTATTCAATAAACATTTGGTTGCCTTTTTAGTTATAGCTTCTGGGAGAATATCCGACATAGAAACAACAGTTCCTAAAGCCCAAATGGCTCTTGCATTTGAATCTTCAAGATTTACTTCGGCATTTTGCTCAATATGTTCGCGGTTTTCCTTATCGACATAATTGATAAAATCTCCTTTTGGTTTCTGACAACGCTGAATGAAATCTAAATAAATTAAGATGTAAGCAAGATCATCTTTGTCTTGAGTCAGTTTATAATGCATGCAAAACGCTATTAAAGCTCTTGCATTATCATCTAAAGTATATCCAGAATCTAAATCCGGAATAGAAATTTTACTGAACTGAATAATTCCTAATTCTGTAGTCAGTTTTTTGATATGTTTCAGCTGAATAGGAGGGTAGCTGTATTTAATTTCTGAAGGATTTTTGAATAGGTTTTTATAAGTATTCATTTGCGTGATGGCAACATTTTCCCATGATGAAGCTCTCATTTTGGTAAATGAATTAATTCCCATTTCGTGTCTTAAATTCTCATCTTCAATCAATTTAATTGCTGAGGCCGCAAATTGATCAGCATCTCCAATATCACATAAAATTCCAGAATCTGGAGTTAAAACCTCTCTGGTGTGCGGAATTTTAGATGCCACGATCGGACACGCACAACTCATCGCGTAAGCAAATGTGCCGCTCACTGCCTGATTCGGGTCTTTTGACGTAAACATATAAATATCTGTTGCTTTTAAATATTCTAAGAGCTCATCGGTATCCAAATATTTATTAATGAAGCGTACATTGTCTTGAAGATTTAATTCTTTAACTAAACCTTCCAATTTATCACGATACGTGTCAATTCCGTCTTTAATTAAGTTAGGGTGTGTTTTGCCAATAATAAGATACAAAGCATTTGGCGCTTTTTCGATAATTTTTGGCAGAGCCTGTAAGCCTGTTTCTATATTTTTACCTTCGCCCAAAAGTCCGAAAGTAGCCAAAACCAATCTATCTTGAATTCCTAATTTTTCTTTTGCCTGTTCTGGAGTTTCGTATATCACAATATGAGTTCCATGAGGCACGCAAGTAATTATTTCTTCATTGATATCGTAGTCTTTGATTAAAATTTCTTTCGATTTATTAGTCATCACAAAAACCGAATTGCTGTAGTCCAATAGCAGTCTTACGAATGTTCTCAATTCGTCATTCGGATTCGGAATTACGCTATGAAACGTAAATGTAACAGGCGCTTTAATAACATTTAAAAAATCTAAGAGATGGTCACCATAATTTCCTGAAAACAAACCAAATTCATGCTGAATATGCACTAATTTCACAGTTTCATCTTGATTAATTTCCTCGGCAACTCTAGCGTATTCTTCTCGATTTTTAGTGTTTAAGGTAAATGCCTGCGTTGGCTGATCTTTGGGTTTATCAACAAGTTCGCATATTTCGCATTTGATAGATTTACCGTAAACATCTGTGATTCCTTTGATGGTATCTTGAGTATAGGTTGCTATGCCACATTGCGTAGGCGGAAAAGTAGATAAAAAAACGATTTTTGATTTATTTGATATTGTTTTCATGAGAGTTCATTTTTAATTCGGTTAATAACTCGTTAAGGTTCAGAGATGCCACCGCAATCTTATCATCGGCAGCGCCATAATAAATATATAGTTGGTCATCAAAAATGGCAGTCCCTGTCGGGAAAACCACATAATTGACATAGCCATGTCTTTCGTAATATTCTGAGGGAGTAATAATGGGTTTTGGCAGTCTTGCAATAACTTTTGACGGATCTTCTAAATCCAGTAAAACAGCTGCGGCATGATAAACCAAACCTTTCTCTCTCCTTTCAGCAGCATGATAAATTAAAAGCCAGCCGTCTGCTGTTTCTATCGGCGGGGCTCCAGGACCAATATGACTTGTTTCGTGATCATATTTTGGTTCCATTACAATATGATCGGGAAGATTTTTTAAATAGTTTTTCCAAAAATCTTCTGTCAGTTCTGATTTCTTTTCAAACGAAAAAATCTGAATGGATGGAAATAAGCGATGCAGGGCAACAAACTTTCCATTAAATTTCTTCGGAAAAAGAACCACATTTTTATCCCATACAAACAGATTCTCTTTAATAGTTTCCGTAAGCGGATAATTTCTTTCCGTATTAAAAGCTAAGATCTTTGCAATGCTCGGATTCTGTAAATGCTTTCTAATAAGATTTGTAAATTCGTTAAGAATAAATTTTGGCGTTATAATTCCCTTCTTCTTAAAAATTTTTAAATCTTTTGAAACTGCCAAAGCGCCACAAGCATTAATTCCATCATAAGTAACGTAAGTCATGTAAAACCTGTCGTCTATTTTAGTGATTCTCGGATCTTCTACACCATGAATCTCATAAATGTAATCTGGCACAAAAACCGGCTGAGTGCTTCTTTCAACTAATGTAGTTGGACCTTCAAAACGACAATATCCAATGGTTGAAAAATTTCCTCTTTTGGCCGCTCTGTAAAACATGTGTACAGTATTTCCGTCTTGATAAATGGCAGGATTTAAAACACCTAATTCCTCAAAAGCCCGATCTGTTTTTTCTAAGATGACACCATGTTTCCTAGCTTCTTCCATTACCCTTAAAAATTTTATCTAAAATTACTTTGAGATGGAAGCGGCAATTAATCCAATCGATCAAAAAATTAACTCAAAAGCGTAAACATGGTAATTCTGTAAGGCTTTGAAATAATAGTGAAAGTGGCGTGAGTTCTAGTGTTGTTTTAGTTTTATTGAGATAATAATAAAGCGCATAGAGTTAACAAGATTTGTAGGAATAAAAGAACTTTGAGATAAACAAAAAGGCTTATAAAAACAGTCATATTAAGAACTTAAAAATCAAATATTATGTTACGTTGGACAGTTATATTTATCATTTTGGCTATTATAGCCGGAATTTTTGGTTTTGGCGGAATTGCCGCTGGAGCCGCAAGTATTGCAAAGGTTTTATTCTTCATCTTTTTAGTGCTATTTATTATATCATTAATAACAGGAAGAAGAAAAGTTTGATTTTAAGGGGACAAAGTACCAAAGTTCCAGAGTTACAAAGTGTAAAGTATTTTAACCTTTGTAACTTTGTCTCTTTGCAACTTTGTCCCTTCAATTAGTACCATTTTGCATAATATTTCCGAGTTATAAATGCTATCGGAATCCCTACACAAAAAATCACAATAAGTATCGAAAGCAATAGCGGAAAATCTAGTTTTTTTTCTGGTAAAACTGGAAATACGATGGGGAGAACCACAAGATTCATTACAACCCAAATAAAGAAGCCATAAGAAACTCCCGAGAGTAAAGTGTTTATTTTAAAAAATGGGATATAAGGGAAAATCTTAAAATAAAACCAAGCAAAAATAAAAGCAATTAAGAAATGAAGTCCCAAACCCACAAAAGTCATTTCTGTTCCTGCTGTATAAGCCTCTTTTTTAAAAATTCCGCTTGCAATAGATTGTAAAATTTTTTCTGCTGTTGTTTTATGTAATATTCCTGCGTAAATCAAAATAGCGGCAGTAATATCTAATGTCCCTGCAACTAAACCAGATGAAACAATGGTTCTAACTTTTGATCTCATAAAAATTGTTTTGAGTTAAATACTGATTTATTGTTTTTTAATATGTTCGTAAATCGATTTTAACTGCTGCGTATGTCTCTGCGTGTGCACAATGGCAAAATGAAGCCATTCGTAAATCGTGAAATATTCAAAACCAGGTACTTTAGCATCCAAGCATGTCAGTGTTAAATCGTAAGTTTCTGCAGCTTCAAACAAATCATTTTGTATTTTTTTTACAGAAGCCAGCAGAGTGCCTTTTTCATACTCAATAGCAGGAGGTTTTATGTTTTCGGGTGATTGGTATTTAGTAGTATAATCTAAAAAGATGGAGTCGAGTCCTTTTACATTTTCGTCAGGTTCTCTATTGGTTTTTTCGGTTTTTCCAGCAAATAGCATGGTAAGACCTGAGCAGGCTAGAATACTATGCTGTGCGGTTTGTCCAGCCGTCCAGCTTCCTTCAAACGGAACAACATTGATTTCTTCTTTTGAAAAAGAAGAAAGTAAGTCGCCCAATTTACTGTAGGTTTCAAGTATGGTATTTTGAATAGCGCTCTTCATTTTTTTAATTTTAGAAATTGAAAATTCGACAGTAAAGGTTTACCGATTGGTTAAGAAAACCTCAGTACATAATCTGGCGAAATTAAATTTATAGAATTAGGGGAAATGATACTCCTTCAAATATACAATAAAAAATATTAAAATGCTATAATTCAGGTATTTGAGAAGTGTTAATTTTTAAGGAAGCACTTCGCAGAAGTAACCGTGCGAATTTAAAATGTCGATAATTTTTGTATTCGAAATGGCGGGTGCATGAATGCGGAGGATTTTGTCACAATCTTCTAAATCGAAGTTGATTGAGCCGTTGGGATAGTGCTCAAGAAGCTTCTCAATGATGATGTTGCATTGAGATTCTTCTTGAACATTTGTTTTAAAAACTTCAATCATAAAGTTTTGATTTTTAGAGCGCTATATTTTTATAACGTTGTATTCTGTGATATGTTACATAAGAAATAATTAAAACTGCAAAAACAATTAAAGGAAAGAATCCTTGAAAACCGATTCCGTCAACCGCAAAATGGCTTATGGAAGCAAAAATGAAATCAAAAGCAAATCCTGCATAAGCCCATTCTTTGATTCGCCCTGGCACTTGTGGAATAATTAAAGCTAAAACGCCAAGGATTTTAAACACGACTAATGCATTTCCGAAATATTCTGGATAACCCAAATGTTTGATTCCTTCTTTGGCTAATTCTGTTTGAGAAGTCAATGCCGGCATAACGCCTTCAAATAAAAAGATTAAAATAGTAGTAGTCCAGAAAATGATTTTGGTTGTCTTCATTGGGTATTTGTTTAAAAGATTATTAGTTAATGTATTACAAATGTACTATTCTTATTTTTTAACAAAATACCTATTTATGACTATTTTGGGGGCATTTGGGACATTCTTGATTTTAGATTTTAGAAGTTAGATTTTAGATTGAAAATAGTTCTCGCAAAGGCGCAAAGGCGCAAAGTTTTTATTTTAAAGCCACAGATTCAAAAGATTTAAAGGATTTGTTTCTCGCAGATTTGGCAGATTATTTATTAAAAAATCTAATCTGCCAAATCTGCGAGAGCTAAAAATAAAATTGCGACTTCGCGACCGAATTGGAATTTGAATTTTAAAATTTGGAATTTAACTCAGTTGATAATTCGTAATCGTAAACAAATCCTCAAAACCTAATCTCGTATAAATGCCTTTTCCTAATGCAGAAGCTTGTAGTTGCGCATATTCGCAATTGGCATCAATAGCTTCATTGATAGCAAATTTCATGATTTCTTCTGCGAAACCTCTTTTGCGCATTTCTGGGATTACGCCGACACCGTGAATTCCCATTGTTTTGTAGGTTTGAAAAAGAGTAAGCGTTCCAATCGCTTTTCCTTCAAAATGAACTAAATAAAACTTTGCATTTTCGTAATTAGCAATCAAGGTTTCTTTGCTGATTACATAACTAAAAGACATTGGATAAATATCTGACCAGGTTTTGGCATCTTCTTCATTTAAAACTCTCTTGAAAGTAAGATTGTTTTGAAGCGGAAATTTTTCTCCCAGTTTTAAAGCCATCGCTACAAGCTGAATTCGGATATGAAAGCCATTTTTTTCGAAAATTTCTTTAGAATTGCTTCCAAAAATATCCCAATAAGGAATAACCAAACCTGGATTTTTCTCCATCGTTTCCTGAATCTGCAGAAAGTTTTCTTCGGTAATATCTTCTCTAGACCATAATCTATTTGGCCAGCCTGAGTTTTTTATTTGAGAAAATTCAAAAGGATCATTTTTATGATAAGAAAGGAGTGGAGTTGCAACAGTTTTCCAAAGAGTGGTTAGATTGTCAATATTGTCTTTAATGAGGTTTATATGGTCCATTTTTATGACGAGTTTTAATTATAACACAAAGATAAATTGGTTCTCTTAGAAAAGTCTTTACATATGTTGATTTACAAATCTTTTTCCAAACTCTTTCTGATTCGGCTTAACTGCGTTGGCGTAATGCCTAAATGCGAAGCAATATGCAATAACGGAACCCGATCAGCGATTGTTGGATGCGTCTCAAGAAGATTAAGATATCTTTCTGTCGCATTCTGCATGACTAGTGCCACTTCTCTTTGTTCTTTTTCGATAATCCAGTTTTTCTCTAAATAGGCAATGTAGAAGGTTTTAAGATCATCATTTTCGCTAATCAACTGGATATATTTTTTGTAATTAAGTCTGATTAAAATACAATCTTCTAAAGCTTCGATCGTAAAACTGGAAGGAGTTTGCAGTATTGATGAAACTTTAGAGCATGCCAGTTTGTTTTCGAGAAAAAGGTTTTTGTTATAGAAATTTCCTTGTTCGTCTGTGATAAAAGTTCGTAAAATTCCTTTTGCAATAAAATAGAGATTTTTGCAGATTTCCCCATTTTCTAATACTATTTCTCCTTTTTTGACGGTCTGGAAATGTGTTAAGTTTTCAATTGATTTCCATGACTTTTCAGAGATAGGAGTGTAACTTTCGAAATATAATTTTAGATTGTTGAGGTATGTTTCTTTGTTGAAGGTCATATTTTTTTATTCGAAGCTAATTCTTAAATTATTTTCTACCCTTGCTTTATTTCCTTTATATGTTCCAGGTTTCCAGTTATTGTAATCTTTTTTTAGAGTATTTAAAGCAAGACTGATTAAATCATTTTTATATTTTTCATCTATACCATTCTGATTTACCCAATTATCTTCTTTTAAATTACTTATAGTTCCATCTTTTTCTACAATAAAATTTACATCAATACATAAAATAACGTGTACCAGTTTTATTTATAGGTAAATCTGTTTTTATTGTTACGTAATAATCATTTTCAATAGCAATCTTTGGGTCTAATATTTTTGGTTTTTCATTTGGTTCTAAATCGTAAATACTAACAATTTTATTATTAATGTTGATATTTTTTATTAGAATTTTTATTGCATCATTTTCTATTTCAGATTTATAATTTTCCCCATATTTCTCTTTCATTTTCAAGTCAATATATTCAATATAGCAACCTACAGTTTGTCCCTCATATCTTACACAGCCAATATCCTGAATTCCAAGTTTAAATTTTCTTTTTTTGAGAACTTCTTTAATTTCTTCTTCATATGGTTTAAAATCACATCCAAAGCATATAGTTTGGACATAAACGCCATCGTATTTTGAAAGATCTTTTTTTGCTCTTTCAATTTCCCCATTACACAAACTATCGGTTTTAGGAACATTTTTTAGATATTGCTCATAATCTAATGGAGGAAGAGGTTTAACAATCTTGGTTGTATCTAACGTTGATACATTAGATACCTCTATATTTTTTTTACAACTAATTATCAAAAAGAAAAATACAAATAGGGCGAAGTAATATTTTTTCATAGAACGATTAATAATCTAGAAGTAAATATATGAAATTATGGAGATGCATTATTATGGTATTTTCTTTGTGGAGATACTTGTGGAGATCTCTCCTTCGTCGAGATGACAAAAAAATGAGAATAAGTCCGTTCCAATCAGCTAAATCTGCGTGAAGAACAAAACTTTGCGACTTCGCGTCTTTGCGAGAAACTCAAAAAGACTTTCGCGTCCTTTGCGCAAACCTTCGCGCCCTTTGCGGTTAAAAAACTAAAAAACGCCATGAAACCTAAGTCCCACAGCGTTTTCATCTCAAAAAATAAATAATTAACGGGTAATGTAACGAGGTATTATTTCCAGCCTCCGCCTAAAGCGCGGTATAAATCTGTATTGGCTGTAAGCTGTTGTCTTTTAATATCAGCAAGTTCCAATTCGCTTTGCAAAAGATTCGCTTGAGCTGTTAAAACTTCAAGATATTCTGCCAAACCATTTTTGAACAAAAGATTTGCATTTTTAATAGCCTGCTGTAATGTTTTTACTTTTTCTTTCAAGAAAGTTTCTTGCTGCTGTAATTTTTCTACTTTAACCAAAGCATCAGAAACTTCGCTTACCGCAACCAAAACCGATTGTCTAAAAGCTAAAACGGCTTTTTCTCTTTCTGCTAAAGCAATATTATATTGCGTTTTAAGTCTTTTGTTATTCAAAAGCGGTTGTGTTAAACCTCCTGCAACAGTTCCGAATAGAGAAGCCGGAATGTTGAACCAATTGCTGGTCTCAAAAGAGTTTACGCCGCCTTGAGCCGTAATTCTGAGAGCTGGGTATAAATCCGCTTTCGTGATACCGACATTTGCGTTGGCGACTTTAAGAGCCAATTCGGCACTTTTTACATCAGGTCTTCTGCTTACTAAGGCAGAAGGAATTCCAATTGCTGTATTGTGTTTTACTTCTAGTGCGCTTAACTTAACGGATCTTTCTTTTGAATTCGGAAAAGAGCCAGTTAACACACTCAAAACATTTTCCTGAATCGCAATGTTTTGTTCCAATAATGGAATCAATTGTGCTGAATTTAATTTCTGTGCTTCCGATTGTTGAATCGCTAAATTGGTTACCTGACCAGCATCGTATTTTAATTTGATAATATTTGTTGTACTATCATTTAAACGAAGGTTTTGTCTGGCAATGTCCAATTGTGCGTCTAACATCAAAAGATTATAATATCCTCTAGAAACATTAGCCACAATATTGGTCTGCAATGCTTTTTTTACTTCTTCAGATTGAAGATATCCTGCGTAAGCCCCTTTCTTTTGGTTTCTGATCTTTCCCCAAATATCAGCTTCCCAAGAAAGAGAAGCTCCAGCAGAATAGTCGTCAATATGTTTGGCGCCAATGGCCTGATTTAAGTTTAATCCTGTAAAACTATTGTCTGACGGATTGCTTGTACTGGCATTAACGAATAAGTTAACTTGAGGCACATTTCCCCATTTTGACTGTGTAAAACGGTATTGTGCAATTTCGATGTTCTTTTCAGCAATCTGAAGGTCGTTGTTTCTCGCAACGGCGCTGTCAATTAATTTGATAATATCTTTTTCTGTAAAGAAATTTTTCCACTCCACATCGGCAATACTGGTTGTATCACTCGAAACCGATGCATTCCTGAAATTGTCAGGAAATGCATCTTTTGGAGTTTCAATATCCTTAGAGACTTTACAGGATATTAAAGTCGTGATCAGAATGGCGAAGGTCACGATTTTGGTTATATGATTTTTCATTAGTCTTTTTATTAAATTTCTACCCGTTGGGTTTATTCTTTTAAACATATAGAGACATAGTTTTTTTAGCCTCTAAAAAGGCGTTTCACTTGTTTTAAATGTACATAGTTTTGCTATGTGTTGAAACTAGTTTCTTCTAATCTCTTTTTTAGACATACAATTCTATGTCTCTATGTGTTAAAATATATTTTTTTAAATCTCACTAGCAGATTAAATTTCTGTACAAGTATCTTTTCTAGTTTCAAGATCTCTTGAGATTCTGTACGATATATATCCGATGCCAAATATGATGGCGACAAGTATGGTTGTGATATAGTTTTCCATTTATTATTTTTCTTCGTTATGAATTACAGCGATTGGTTTTCCGCTCACTTTTTCTTGTAAATGCTGGAAGATGATGAATAATACAGGGATGATGAACAAACCTAGAACTACTCCTGAAAGCATCCCTCCAGCTGCCCCGATACTGATGGAGTGGTTACCTTGTGCTGATGGACCTTTGGCACTCATCATTGGTATTAATCCCACCACAAAAGCAAGAGACGTCATGATAATTGGTCGCAAACGTAATTTTGCTGCCATAATTGAAGCTGCTACTAATCCTTGTCCTGATCTTCTTCGCTGTGCTGCAAATTCCACAATCAAAATGGCATTTTTAGCGAGAAGTCCGATCAGCATGACAAGAGCAACTTGTACGTAAATGTTGTTTTGAATTCCTGTTAAACCAATAGCAGCAAATACTCCAAAAATACCTGCAGGAATTGACAAGATTACTGCCAAAGGCAAAATGTAACTTTCGTACTGTGCAGCAAGTAAGAAATAAACGAATATCAAACACAGTAAGAATATAGTTGCCGATTGTCCTCCTGACGAAATCTCCTCACGCGTTTGGCCCGAGAATTCAAACCCGTAACCTGCAGGCAATTGTTGTGCTGCTACTTCTTCAATAGCTTTAATGGCATCTCCTGAACTAAATCCTGGTTTCGGAATCGCATTAATTGAAATTGAGTTAAACAAATTATATCTAGAAGCGGTTTCAGAACCATAAATACGAGTCAGTTTTACTAAAGTATTTATCGGCACCATTTCGCCTGTTTTGTTTTTTACAAAAACTCTGTCAATCGAAGTCGGATCGGCTCTGTCTTCAATATCTGCCTGAACCACTACACGGTAATATTTACCAAATCGGTTAAAGTCAGATGCTTGTGCGCTACCAAAGTACGCTTGCATCGTTTGTAAAATGTCTTTTACATTAACACCCAATTGATTTGCTTTTTCGTCGTTAACTTCCAATTGCAATTGTGGATAATCGGCTTTGAAAGAGGTAAAGGCAACGGCAATCTCAGGACGTTTCATTAATTCTCCGATAAAATTCTGAGAAACTCCACTGAATTTATCCAGTTTTCCTCCTGTTTTATCTTGCAGCACTAAATCCAACGCTTCAACGTTGCTAAATCCTGGAACGGTTGGAAAACTGAATACGAAGAAACTTCCTCCAGAAATAGATCCCAGTTTACCGCGAACCTGATTCATGATTTCGTCAATATTTTTTATTTCTCCACGTTCTTCGTTTGGTTTAAGCAATACGAAAACTACTGCAGAAGATGGGCTCGTAGAGTTGGTCAACAAGTTGAAACCTGAAATTGCGGTTACAAATCGAGAAGCGTCTAATGCTTTTAAAGTATTCTCAGCTTCTGTCATTACCTTTTGAGTTCCGTCTAATGACGTTCCAGATGGCGTATTTACTGCAATAGCAATAAATCCTTGATCTTCTGTTGGAATAAACCCAGAAGGAGTTGTTTTTACCATCACTACTGTTGCCAAAGTAATTAACGCTAATCCGCCTAAACTCAACCATTTTCTTCTGATTAAGAATTTAATTCCGCCAACGTAACGATTGGTAAGCGATTCAAAACTGCTGTTGAAAGCACTGAAGAATTTTTCTTTAAATCCTTTTTTCTGATAAGGTTCATTGTGATCGTGTGCTCTGTGATTATCTTTTAAGAATAATGCAGCAAGCGCTGGACTCAATGTTAAGGCATTTACAGCCGAAATTACAATTGCAATTGCCATCGTAAAGGCAAACTGACGATAGAAAACTCCCGTTGAGCCTTCCATAAAACCAACCGGCAGGAATACAGCAGCCATTACCAGCGTAATCGAGATAATAGCACCCGTTATTTCGTGCATTGCTTCATGGGTGGCGATTTTTGGAGACAAACGTTTGTGCTCCATTTTCGCATGCACCGCTTCGACTACCACAATGGCATCATCGACCACAATACCAATCGCCAGAATTAATGCGAAAAGTGTTAAAAGGTTGATCGAAAATCCGAATAACTGCATGAAGAAGAACGTTCCTAAAATTGCTACAGGTACAGCAATGGCCGGGATTAATGTTGATCTAAAATCTTGCAGGAAGATAAATACCACAATGAATACTAAAATGAAAGCTTCAATTAAGGTATGTTCAACCTGTTCGATAGATTGGTCTAAAGATACTTTTGTACTATAGAAAATATTGTGTTTAATGCCTTTTGGAAAATCTTTAGAAGCTTTTTCCATCATTTTGTTAATGGCAATCTGAATATCATTTGAGTTGGATCCAGCTAACTGGATAACTCCAATTACAATTCCTTTTTTACCATTTAAACGAGTTAAACTGTTGTAAGAGTAAGCTCCAAGTTCAACTCTCGCTACATCTTTTAAGCGAAGTACTGAGCCATCTGCATTAGAACGTATAGCAATATTTTCATAATCTTCTGGTTTGGTTAATTTTCCTTTGTATTTAATAACGTATTCAAAAACCTCTTTGCTTCGCTCTCCAAATTTACCTGGAGCCGCTTCCAAACTTTTGTCCTGAATAGCGCCCATAACTTCGCTTGGCGTTACTTTATAAGCTGACATCTGTGTTGGATTCAGCCAAACACGCATAGAGTAATCTTTTACACCACCAAAAATGCTGGCAGAACCTACACCAGGAATACGTTTTAATTCCGGAATGATATTAATCTGTGCATAGTTGGCCACAAAGGTTTGATCGTATTTGGCTTCGTCATCAGTATACATACCAATAGCCATGATGAAACTGTTTTGCTGTTTAGCGGTAATAATACCTTGCTGGACAACTTCGGCTGGCAATTGGCTTGTTGCTTGTGCCACACGGTTTTGCACGTTTACCGCAGCTTGATCGGCATCTGTACCCAGTTTAAAGAAAACCGTAATAGCCAAAGTACCGTCGTTACTGGCAGTAGAACTCATATAAGTCATGTTTTCTACACCATTTATAGACTCTTCTAGAGAAGGAGCCACAGAACGTAAAACCGTTTCTGCGTTGGCTCCTGGATATACCGCCGTTACCAAAACCGATGGAGGCGCAATATCAGGAAACTGTTGTAAAGGCAGTTTAGTTAAACCCAATACACCCAGAATTACCAATAAAATGGAAATTACGGTTGCCAGTACAGGTCTTTGTATAAATATTTTGAACATTGTGTTTTAGAATTATTTTTGATTAGTTACTTGGGCAACTTTAGTTGATTTTTCAGGCTGAATCGCTTGCCCGTCCTGAAGTTTGTCAATACCGCTTAACACTATTTGGTCGCCGGTTTTTACACCTTCTTTAATTAAATAATTAGTGCCGCTTTTACCTACAACAGTTATAGGCATTTTGGTTACTTTGTTATCTTTGCCTACAGTAAATACAAATACTTTGTCCTGCATTTCAACTGTAGCCGACTGAGGAACTAAAATCGCATCGTCGTGATTTAATCCTAAACGGATTCTTCCTGTGTTTCCAGAACGTAACACGCCGCCTTTGTTAGGGAAAGTTGCTCTAATAGTGATTGCACCAGTAGTTTTATCAAACTGACCGTCAACCATATCGATTTTTCCAGTTTGAGGGTAAGCATTGTTATCAGCTAAAATCAAAGTAACTGGAGGTAATTTTTTGATTTTATCGCCTAATGAACTTCCTGCATATTGCTCTTTAAAGTTGATGAAATCAGTTTCACCTAGCGAGAAATAAGCAAATACTTCGTGAACGTCTGATAAAGTAGTTAAAGGTTCAACATCTGTTGCAGAAACTAAACTTCCTTGTTTTTTAGGCAATCTTCCAATGTATCCACTAACTGGAGCTGTTACGTTGGTATATCCTAAATTAATTTTAGCAGAACCTACCATTGCTTTTGCTTGTTCGATATTGGCAGCAGCAATTTTTGAGAAGCTTTAGCTGTTTTTAATTGATAATCAGAAACTACTTTGTTCTGAACTAACGGAGTCAATTTGTCAACTTCTAAATTAGCGTTTATTAAAGCCGCTTCAGCTGCGTGGAGACTTGCCAAAGCATTGTTTAACTGCTCACGATACGGACGTTCATTGATTTTAAATAAAGTTTGTCCTTTGTTTACATATGCGCCTTCGTCTACATAAATTCTGTCAAGGTTTCCGCTCACTTGTGGGCGAATTTCAACATCAACAGTTCCTTGTATTGAAGCAGGATATTCAGAGTCAGTAGTTGTGTTGGCACTTGTGATAGCCAATACTGGTAAAACCGGTGGGGGTGGAGCAGTAGGCGCCTGATTTTTGTCGGCACAGCTGCTTAAAACTAAGGCCAGGATAAAACTGGTTATAATTACATTTTTCATTTTCATTGTGGTTTTAATTGGTTGAACATTTTCTCGGATAAAATTCTTTGGTATTCTGGCATTCTCGGGATTCATATTTAATTGAATTAAATTATCTAACGTTGTTAAGTAAATGTGCGCAAATTTCCATACAGTAAGCCTTTCCAATTCTATTTTAAATCAGTATTAAATTATCTAACGTTGTTAAGTAAAAGTCTAAAAAAAGAGCTTTTATTACCTTTATTAAATTTTCTAACAGTGTTAAGCGAAAGTTATAAAAAAAAGGATTTTATGTTATCCCGTTTAAATCATTTTACACTGTTAAGTAAAATTGAAAATTTTTTTTATTGTATAGATTTGATGATACCAGTAATAGCATCCTTCAAAATCTGAGCATTTATGGTTTCTAAAATATCACTTTTGTTAATGATGTTGATGGCGATTAAACCATGAATAACAGAAAAGAAAGTAAAATATTTTTGTTTTATGATATCTTCACTAGGATTGCTGTCCTTCATAATTTCAGCAATGACACCAGTAAACAATTTGTAAGGTGCTTCCTGAGCCGAACATCGCTGTGCGCAGCAAGTCATTTGAACACCAAACATAAGTTGATACATTTCAGTATTGGTAAAAGCAAAATCCCAATAAGTCATCCACATGGCTTCTAACTGATCTTCTGGTTTTTCAAACTTGTCTTTCGCAGTCTGCAACTCTTTAGCCAGTTTAATAAAACCTTTGCCTGTCAGTTCTTCTAATATTGCTTCTTTATTCGAGAAATATTCATAAATAATAGGAGCAGTATATTCGATTCTGTCGGCAATTTTACGCATACTCAAACCATTCCAGCCTTCATCTTTTACGATATCATAAGCAGCGCCAAGAATATTATTTCTTGTCTCTTCTTTTTGTCTTAAAATTCGATCTTTGCTAGCCATTGTATTCAAGTATTAAATCGTTTAACACTGTTAGGCAAATGTATGGCGGATTTTCGAATTTCAAAATATTTTTATCATAATATTTTCTTATTGTATTATAGAGAGTGCTAAAACACTTTTAAAATAAGGTGTTTCGAAAGTTTTTGTGCTTTGTAAAATTTAGTTTAAAACAAAATTCAAACTAAATTTGAGTCAAATTTAGATGATTTTCAAGTTTTTTTTAATCTGAAAAAGCGATGATTTATCGATTATTTCATTCCGCGAACATTCATTTCTATCGTATAAACACTTTTGCTGGCAGTAATAAATAATGTTTTAAATTTTTTTCCTCCAAAACAAACATTAGCTGTCCAAGGTTCAGGAACATCAATATGAGCTATTTTTTCTCCTTTTGGATTGAATATGGTAACTCCTTTTCCGCATAAGTAAATATTTCCGGACTCGTCTATTGTCATTCCATCTGAACCCGATTCGGTAAACAGCGTTTTTTTACTTAAAGAGCCATTGCTTTCAATTGTATAAGAGTACGTTTTGTTTCCTGCTATATCAGCAACGTATAACGTTTTTCCGTTTGAAGTTCCAATAATGCCATTTGGTTTTACAAGATCACTCTCAACGTTGATAATTTTGGATTTATCAGGAGATAAATAGTAAACGCATTCTTTCTCTATTTCTTTCGAGGTATGTTTCCAGTAATCCCTTTGGTAAAAAGGATCTGTAAAATAGATACCGCCTTTTGTGTCAACCCAAAGATCATTAGGGCCATTCAGCCTTTTTCCTTCGAAGTTGTTTAGTATTACAGTATATTTTTTGTTTTCATCTATTTTCCAAAGTTCATTTTTTTCATCGGCACAAGCCAAAAGATTGCCTGTGTGATCAAAATACAAACCGTTAGCTCTTCCTGCATTTTCCATAAACACAGAAAGTTGGCCATTAACCGACCATTTCATGATTCTATTATTCGGCTGATCCGTAAAATAAATATTTCCTTTTTTATCTGAAGCAGGTCCTTCTGTAAAACTGAATTGGTCTGATAGTTTTGTGAGAACTGCTCCTTTTGCTATTATGGAATGGCTTTTTTCTTTTAATGACTGAGCGTATATAAAATTTGTAAAAGTTAAAGTAATAAGAAATAAAAAGTGTGATTTTATTTTAAGTTGGAGTGGGTTCATTATAAAAAGGTTTAAAAACTTGCTTTTGAAGCGGTTTTAAAAGTAGTTTTTATTTCTGATATTAAGTGCAATGAAATTAGAATTTTATTTTAATTTCAGTTTATCAAAAGCATTTTTCGTAACATTACAACAAAAAATGAAAACGCTAACTATCCTACAAACCACAATCGCTGTTTTATTTTTCCAAAAGACCTTCTGTCAGGAAACCAAAAAAGAGACTCCACAATACACCATCGAAAACTGTGTCAATCATTTTGATATCAACAAAGCCACCAAAACCAAAGTAGGTTACCAATACTGGTTTGCCAATAAAGATTTCACTCAAGAAAACACTTTAAAAATGAGTATTGTCGAACCTGGAAAATCCACGCATGCGCCGCACCACCATCCTGAAGAAGAATTCTTCTACATTTTAGAGGGAACCGCCGAATTCTTCCTTGACGGAAAAACCGTTACAGCAGGCCCGAATACGAGTTTTTATTGTCCGCCAAATGCCGAACACGGAATTAGCAATGCTGGAAAAACAGACTTGAAATATTTAGTTATTAAAAAGGATTTGAGATAGGTTGCTTTCTTGTCTTTTGAAATTTTGGTCATTTTCAATCCGAAGTAAATTAGCATTGAGGGCACCATTAATCTGCATGTTTTGCAAAATAGAGAGAAGCCATTTCAACGATTGCCTCTTGTGTTGTAAAACTGTATTGCACTCCGTGATTGAGCGTATAAGAATCTCCAAGTTCGGGAAAATGCTTTTTTCCATCTATTTGAAACGGATCCAGAACCGACAGCCAAAGATTGCGATGCCGATCTTTAAAATAAAACTGATTCCGATCTGAAACAACTAAGATTGTTCCGTTGTCATTATCAAGAATCGAAGTATGATTGCTGCCCTCGTAATCGCCCAAAATAGTAATATTGGTATTGTATTTTTTGGACATTAATTCCGCAATTTTTTTTGTAAGTGGCATAAGAAGTGGTATTTGGTTTGTCTCGAGGTCAGTAAATTTAAAACGGCATATTTTATTGATATTACCCCTAAAAGTTTTTTTTGTATTAAAATAAGGTTTTTTTAAGTTTTTTATGTCGTTAGAGTTTTTAAGTCTGAAAAAAAATCCGTAGAAATGAAATCTTGATTGATTCATAAAATGCTTATAAAATAGTAAACCAAATTGACCTAAATTTTACATAATTTCATTTTATTTTTTAATAAAAATTTGATTGCCAATTAATTAACTTTTATTAAAGAAAGCTTTAACACGGTCTATTTTCTCTGGCTTTCTCAAATAACTAATTTTAGGTAAATCAAAATTAATAACGTTTAAATATTTGAAATTATGAAAAAGAATATCGCCATATTAGCCACAAACGGTTTCGAAGAATCAGAATTAGCATCGTCTAAAGCCTATCTGGAAGAGCAAGGCTGGAATGCAGATATCGTCAGTTTGAAATCTGGAACGATCAAAGCTTGGAAAGACGGAAATTGGAGCAACGAATATAATGTTGATGTCGTATTAGATCAGGCAAATGAAGCCGATTACGATGCTTTGGTTCTGCCTGGAGGAGTAATAAATCCTGATTCATTAAGAAGGGAAGAAGCTGCGGTAAATTTTGTACGTTCCTTTTTTGAAAGTAAAAAACCGGTAGCCGCAATTTGTCACGGACCTCAAATTCTGGTGGATGCTGATGTTTTGGATGGTCGAAAAGTAACATCGTTCTTTTCTGTTAAAAACGATTTGAAAAATGCCGGAGCACAATGGGAAGACTCAGAAGTTGTCGTAGACAACGGATTAGTAACCAGCCGAAACCCGAATGATTTACCCGCTTTTAATAAAAAAATGGTGGAAGAAATTAAAGAGGGAATACATGAACGCCAGAGAGCGTAAAAAGTTGTTTTCTTTTAGATTTATCAAATTATAAAAAATGCAGGATCATATTTTGGTCTTGCATTTTTTTATAATAGCTAGTTTAATTTCTTATCCCCAATTTTGTCGTTTCGAGGAACGAGAAATCTTCGCAAGTAGCTCTACAAAGATTGTAGATTTAGATTGCGGGCTTCGACTTCGCTCAGCCAGACAAATCTTTGTAATTTTTTTTCATACAGTTTGTCATTGCGAGGAACGAAGCAACCACATTTACAAAATCAGACTTTGTAACTTATGGTTAATGAGATTGCTTCGTTCCTTGTAATGACAAAGCTACGATAAATGCCTGCTGAAATATAGATTTCTTATATTTGATAAAAGGAATATAATAATTGAAAGAAAAATCTTTCTTTTTAAAAAGTTTTCTTACATTTGAAATTCCTATAATTACGACTTTAGATTTGAACAAGACTTGCCCTTGTATTATGTGTACGGTATCGGAAACGACCGTAAACGCTGTCGTAGGCGTTAGGAACACTAAGATGCAAGGGTTTTTATATTCCTAATACTACGACATTATGAATTCAAACACCCTTTCCAAAGAAGCCGAAACAAGGCTGATTGATTTTTTTAACCATATTATAGATCCTGAAGATATGGCTAAAATCTTAAGACAAGTAAATTGCATTTTAGCTCTCGGCGTAATGCGACAACACGAAACCCTCCAAATTGGACTAACCAATTTTGAAGACAATTATTATTGGCTCAATGAATTGGCGGAAATTTTGAATCCTTATTTGAGTGAGGAGTAAATTGTAAAAATGAAAAACCTCGATTTTTTTAAGGTCGAGGTTTTCTTTTAAATAACGAACTATTTTGTTACTGAAATAAGTTAAAGGTATTTTCTATATTCCAACTATGGTTAAAAGCTTCTTTCTCCCAGATTGTAAAAAGCTCCTTTTTTTTCTTTTCATCTAATGTATTATATAATTCTGGAGATATACACCAAAATTCTATTCTAGTCGAAATTAAATCAGAAATTATTTTTTTTATTTGGGCATCATCTGAGTTGATAATTTTTTCAAATAAAATTTCTGACCATTTACAAATATAGTCAGCATGAAAAGCAATTAGTACATACGATTTGTCTTTGTATGGAAATATATTGATAATACTTGTCGTAAATGGATTAATTCTTTCTCCGTTTAAATTAGTTCTAGATAATGAATTTTCAGAATCTATAATATTAATTGGACTGGAAATACAAATTTCTAATCTATTGATTTCGCAAACTTTATAGATAAAACGGTTTTTATTATTTTTCAATTCGTTTTCAAACTCTTTTTTAAAAAATAATAAATTGTTCAAACTATTAAGAATACCTTTTTTATAATTACTTAAAAAAACAACTGATTTAATTCCTGTTGATATATCTAAATATCCACTTGCTATATCAAATGCCATTTCCTTACGTCTTATTTCTTGGCACAATGATCTATATGCAAAAAGACAAAGATTTTTTTCAGATTTTAAATCCATTTTTTTTGTATTTTCAATAGAAGAAAATATACTAGCATCATGGTTTTTACAAAACCCAGGAAATGTATAAATATTATTTATTCCAATTTTTTGAAATTGAAATTTGCCTTTAGTCTGTTCTTCAAAAGGTGAGTTGCCAATTACTTGATATAGATGATTATTGTAACTGATACTATTTAAAATACCATTTTTCTGTAAAACATGAGACTTTATAGCAATTTCATTACAATCTTCATAGATACATTTATATACTTTGTTTTTTACTTTTCTTTCTATTTGATCTAATTTTTGAGAAAGCGTTTGATGTTTCATATATTTTGATTATTATTAATCTTTATAATTGACCAAGTTTTACATATAATGTTTTATAAATAAATAAAAAAATGGATATAAATTTTTACAATAAAATATCACGATCTTATCAAATTCTTTCAGATCGATTTACAAATTTTAGTAAATCATATCAAAACGGATACATAATATATGATAAAAATATGTTTCAAGTTCGTGATGATCAATTTAAGTTTTTAAAACAGTTCGAAAATATTCCTTTTGGGACATTTTTTAATGATGATTTTATCAAGAAAAATGATACTGGAGGAGATTACTACAAATCATCCTCAATAATTGAAACAGAAAAAACAATGAATATCCATAGTGAATTTTATATGATTCTATTTTATTACTTAATAAATGAATTTAAGCAGGATCTTCAAAATTTACTTGATTTGTTAGAAAGTGATATATTTAAAGAGAAGTATCGTGGTTTTTATAAAGTTGACGAATTTAAATTTAAATATTACTTATCCGAACATGAATCAATTTTTAAATTTATAATGGATAGAATACAAAATTTTGGATTAATATATCATTTATTTCATAGGACAAACTCTGGGTTTATTTACGCTACGGAAAGCGAAATGGTTTTTAGAGTTCAAGCAATAAAAGATTTATTGGAGGCTAATAGCAGGATTTATAATTTTCAAAAATTTAGAATTGTCTAGAAAATTTTAATTCAAAAATAAGAATATTTAATAAAGTTATTTAACCTCAAAAAAAGCCTATTGGAAACTAATATTGTAGACATTCAAGATCGTGTTTTAGATTATGGAGATATAAGGAAACAAAGTATACGAGCAGAACATGGAATTCGCTCTTTGTGTGTTATGTATGATGATCACTCAACGGATGTTAACTCAAAAGAAAATATCTTTATTCTTAAAGAAAATGTCCATTATAGAGTTTTTTCTCTTGTGCATCAATATCAGATATTTTTATCACAATTAGACTTTCATGAGCACAACTTAAATCAACTTTACAAAGCTAATCCACATTATTTAAGTGCTTTTCCATTTGGTAATCCACACTTTAAACAAGTTGATTTAGAAATGTCTTCTGTTTTTGATAATGTTATCTTTCAAATATCATCTGTTTACGATTATTTAAGTCATCTCATCTGTTACATTTGTAAAATCAATAAGTCTGATACTCTTTATTGGACTAAATTGGCAAAAGCTGCTGCAGGACAAAATAATGAATTCTCAAATTTAGAAATTCGAAATACAATTGCGGATTTAAACAGAGAGTTTGTTGCACGTTTATATGATTATAGATCAAGATTATTGCATAATAAAAAAGATGATCATATTTTTAATGGTGAGATTAAACTTGAAGGATTTAATTTTAATTTAAAAATTTTAGCATCTGATACTGCTATTAGGCACTTTAAAGGAATCCGTAAAATTTACGAAAGCGAGCAGATCACATTAGCCTTTCTAACATCTTGGATGATCAAAAAAACCTTTATTGATATTGAAACAATTTTAGATGCATTGAGGGAGGAAATTCTAAAGAAGTCAAATTTTGAAAATAACTTAAGAAATCCTAAAAATAAAAACAATGCTATGTTTTTTTATATGGAACCTGGAACTAATGAAGTGAGACCTGCTTCAGAAGGATTGTGGAATGAATATAAAAATTGGGATAAACACAATTAATTTAAAATGGAAATTTTTACTCTGTTAGATTTTTTTTGATAATTTAAATAGTTGAAAATTTTGCAGAAATACTTTTAAAAAAAACAAAAAAAGGACAGTCCCTCCAATTAAAGTAGAACTGCCCTTTTAGGCAAATTTTTAAATTTGCATTCCTAAGAATGCGTACAGTTTTTGGTAATCACTAAATTGAAGACTAAAACGCAGGTTATCAATGCCGATATAGTATGAAAACAGTCTAATTTTTATTAGACTGTATTGAATACATAATCGGTATTATTCGTTTATGACATCGCCTTCCTTAGTTTCTTCGCTGGCAATTTTTACCAGTTTATCGTTTGGAGTCAAATCGCCGAAAATTTCAATTTTATCTTCGATTTCTCTTCCTTTTTTAATATCAACTCTTGTCGCTTTGTGGTTTACTACTTTCACTACATATAAACCTTCTGCAGAATTCACTACTGCCGATTTTGGCACTACAAACGTGCTGTCTTTCGCGTTAAGCGGTAACAAAACTTCGGCAACCATTCCTGGCAATAAATTTCCTTTGGTGTTATGAACGTCCATTTCTACTCTTTCAGAACGCAGTTTTAAATCTAAAGCGCCAGACATTCTGGTAATTTTAGCCGTAAAAGTTTCTGGCAAAGATTTTACATTAAAACTCATTTCGTCCCCTGGGTGCAAATATCCTGTATACAATTCTGGAACAGAAACCGCCAAACGTAATTTGCTTTGCTCTTGAATCGTCAATAAAGGCAAATCAGATCCTTTTCCTTGCGGGCCAACAAATGTTCCTAAATTCACATTTCTAGCTGCTACAACACCGTCAAAAGGAGCACGAATTTCTAGATAACCTCTCATAATCGAGATTTCTTTATGTGCTGCAATAGCTGCTTGGTATTGTGCGTAATCAGAATTCTTTTTGCCGCTTGCCATTTCTAAATCGTTTTTAGAAATCGTTCCTTCCACTTTGCTCGTTTCGTACAAACGGTTGTAAGTGCTTTTGCTCGTTGCGTAAATCGCTTCCATAGATTTCAGTCTTGATTCGGCTGCAGCCAATTGCGAACTGATTTCTGGAGCTTCCAAAACAATTAAAAGCTGTCCTTTTTTTACTTTAGAACCAATATCAACTTTTAAGGTTTTTACGAAACTGCTCACTTTTGCATACAAATCAACTTGTTGGAAACCGGTTAATTCGGCTGGCAAACGTAATTCTGTCGTCAGTTTTTCTTTCGCTAATAGGAAAGTTTCTACTTTAGGTTCAATTTCTGCTTTAACAGGTTCTTCTTTTTTAGAATTACAGCTGTTCATGAAAAATACTGCTACTAGAAACAGCGGGCTATATTTTATAATTTTAGTGTTCATTTTTTGGTTTTATATAATGAATATGTTTTTAATTCTTTGGGAGTAATTATTTTAACACATAGAAACATAGCTTTTCTTTGTGCATAAAAGGCGTTTCACTTTTTTAAATGCATCCCGATAGCTATCGGGACTATGTGTGAAAACTAGTTTTTTCTTTTACCTTTTTTTAAAAACTAAAATCTATGTTTCTATGTGTTAAAAAAATAATTACACTCAACGAGTTAGGACTTTCCAACTTTCGACTTACTCAATGATGAGATATAATGGATGCTTTCTTCGTCTTCAGGATCTAAAGAAACAGATTGTGTCGATGTTTTTTCTTGTGCCCACGCAAATATCTGCGGAAGGATCAATAATACGGCAAAAGTAGAAAATAATAATCCACCGATAACCGCTCTTCCTAACGGAGAAACTTGATCGCCTCCTTCGCCGTGTCCAATTGCCATTGGCAACATACCCATAATCATCGCAACAGAAGTCATGATAATCGGACGAAGACGCAATGCTGCTGCTTCTCTCGCAGATTCTAAGGCGTTTCCGTTTATTTTTCGGAGCTGTTCGGCATTGGTAACCAAAAGTACGGCATTGGCAATAGAAACCCCAACCGACATGATGATTCCCATATACGATTGTAAATTCAATGTTGAACCAGTTAAAGTCAGCATTAATAAAGATCCTAAAACTACGGCAGGAACTGTTGTTAAGATTACCAGCGAAACCTTGAACGATTGGAAATTAGCGGCCAGCATTAAGAAGATTACAAACACAGCGACCAATAATCCTGTTTGCAAGCTGCTTAATGTCTCTGTCAATACAGTACTTAGTCCGATTGGCGTGATAAACAAACCACGAGGTAATTCGCCCAATGAACTAATTGTTTTGCTCACATCTTTTGAAGCCGTCCCCAAATCGGTTTTATAGATGTTTGCTGTAACGGTAATGTATGGCATGGCCCCTAAATTGTCATTTTCTCCGCTTACAAATCCCGGTGTAATTTTGGCAACGTCACTTAAAACCGGACGAAGCGAATTTTTTAATACCGGAATTTCTCCAATATCGGTTTTGCTTTTCATTTTATTCAAAGGTACTTGAACCTGTACAGAATATGATAATCCTGCTTTTTCGTCTACCCAGTTATTTTTTTCGGTATAACGAGAAGATGAGGTCGAAGCCACAAGCGAACGCGAAATATCATTCATATCGACTCCCAATTCGGCAGCACGAGTTCTATCAATATCAATATTCATTGCTGGATAATGTATTGGCTGACCAATTTGAACATCTCTGAAATACGAAATCGCTTTTAGTTTGTCTACAATTTGAGTCGCGTACAATTCGTTTTTCTTTTTATCTTTTCCAGCCACACGAATCTCAATTGGAGTAGGAGAACCTTGGCTTAAAACTTTATCCGTCAATTCGATTGGCTCAAAAGAAAGTTTAGTATCTGGAAGCAATTTTTTAAGTCTTGCTCTAAATTCATCTTTAAAGTCATCCATATCTGCCTCATAATCTTTTAAACTCACTTGGAAAACCGCTTCGTGAGAACCTGCCATGAACAGATAAATCGGGTTAATCGAGAATAGAGAAGGGTGTTGACCCACATAAACAGATGAGATTCCGATATGCTCTTTTCCGACCATTTTCTCCAATTCTTTTAAAACGATTCTAGCTTGTTCTTCTGTTCTTTCCAAACGAGTTCCATCAACAGCACGCATTCTCAATTGGAATTGGCTTGAATTGGTTCTTGGGAAAACGTCTTTTCCGATAAAAGTAATAAATACAATAGCCAGCGCAGTTGCAGAAACCAGATACGTAATACTCGTTATTTTTTTGTGAACAAATAAACGGTCTAATGTTCGCATAAAACGAATCTTGAAGCGTTCGAAAGCGCTGATTTTTCCGTTGTTGTTAGTATCTTCTCTTTCTACATAAACTTTTTTCTGAGTAATCAGATTTTGTTCAGATTCTGGCGTTAAACCGCAGTCGTTAAACTCCGCTTCGTCATCCGTAATTTCTGGTCCGTGTGCATGTTTTTCATGTCCTTTCATCATCCAGTTGGCCATTACAGGTACAAAAGTCTGAGATAATAAGAACGAAATAACCATTGAGAAACCAATTGCTAAAGCCAAAGGCAAGAACAATGCTCCTGGAATACCCACCATGGTAAATGCTGGAGCAAATACGGCAAGGATACAAAGAAGGATCAATAATTTTGGCAACGCGATTTCTTTACAGGCGTCCCAAATGGCGAGTGCTTTTGGTTTTCCCATATCGAGATGCTGGTGAATGTTTTCGATCGTTACGGTACTTTCGTCAACCAAAATACCAATTGCCAAAGCCAATCCCGAAAGAGACATTAAGTTAATCGTCTGTCCGAATAATTTAAGGAATAAAACTCCCGAAATAACCGAAATCGGAATCGTCATAATTACGATTAAAGCCGCACGGCGGTCACCCAAGAATAATAAAACCATTAATCCCGTTAAAACCGCACCAATGATTCCTTCAGTAATCAAACTTTTAACCGAGTTGATTACATAAACGGACTGGTCAAATTCATAAGATAATTTTACGTCTTCAGGAAGCGTGCTTTGAATTTTAGGCAATTCAGATTTTAATTTCTGAACCACATCCCAAGTAGAAGCGTCTCCCGCTTTTGCAATACTAATGTAAACCGAACGTTTTCCGTTTACCAATGCATAACCCGCTGTAATGTCGGCACCGTCTTTTACTGATGCAACATCACCCAGTTTTAAGTTTTGAACACCGCCTTTGAATAACGGAATCTGTTCAAAATCTTTAATTTCTTTAATCGTATTATTGGTTGGCGTAATATAGTTTTTGTCGCCCATACGAACGTTTCCTGATGGAGCCGTCTGGTTGTTTAAACGAATCGCTTCTACGATTTGGTCTGGCGTCATATTGTGCGAACGCAATAAATCTGGATCTACGTTGATCTCAATAGTTCTTGGGCTTCCTCCAAATGGTGCTGGAGATAATAAACCAGGAATCGAAGTAAAAGAAGCACGAACATAAACGTTGGCCAAATCCTGCAATTCGTTGTTGGATCTGATTTTACTGCTCAAAACCAATTGTCCGATTGGCAGTGAAGAAGCATCAAAACGAATTATAAACGGAGGTTGTGTTCCTGGAGGAAAAACCGCTTGGATTCTGTTTGAAAGCGCACTTAACTCGGCAGCTGCCTGCGCCATATTGGTTCCTTCATAATAGGTTAATTTCATAATCATTAACCCCTGAATATTTTTGGTTTCTACCGATTTGATACCGTTTGAGAAAGGTAAAACGTTTACGTAGTTTTTGGCAAAATAAGCTTCCATCTGGTCTGGCGTATAACCTCCAAACGGGTGCGCAATGTAGATAACCGGCAAATTCATTTTTGGTAAAATATCTACCTTAATGTCTTTGATGGCACCAATTCCGAAGAAAAATAGACCCGCAACCAGTACTAAAATGGAAATGGGTTTGCGGAGTGCAAAACGTATTAAATTCATTAGGATTTATAATTAAAATTCATTTATAAATAAGTCAAAATTTCCTGTTGCGGCGACTTTCAATAAGTACGACTGCCACACATTATTATTGACAATATCTCGATCGATTTCAGCACGGTTCAGCGTGTAAATGGTTTGTGTTAAATCGGTTAGATCGGTTAAACCATTCTTGTATAATGTCGATTTCTGAATGTAAGCTCTTTGTGCGGCATCAACCTGAATCGGCGCTTCGGCATAATTTTCCAAAGTAATTTTGATTTTATCTTCGGCGAAAGCCAGTTGAGACTTCAATTCTCTATCGGCCTGATTGTATTCTTCCTGCAGAGCTTGAGATACAAATTTCTGAGCGCTTACTTGTTTGCTTGAACGGAAAGGTGTGGTTAAATTCCACGTAATTCCAACTCCAACTAAATAGTTCGTGCGGTCTGGATTTACGCCATCCCAATAATTTCTAGTAAATGCGTTTTGATTGGTGGCATAAGAAGAATCAAATCCCGAGGCTCTGGTCTGTAAAACGCCAAAAGCACTCATGGTTGGATAATAGAATCTTTTATACAATTTAACCTGCTGATTGCTGTAATCGATTTTGGTTTTATAGAACTGTAATAATGGGTGAAGACTGTCTGTAGCCGTTTCTTTGGTTACCAATTCTTTCGGAATCTGAGTTACAAATAAAGTATCGGCAACAAAATCCTGCGGTGCAACGCCCATTAAATCGACTAATTTGTTGTTTTGTTCCTTAACGAAATTTTTAGCTAGGTTTAAAGCCATTTTTGCTTTAGAAACTTCGGCTGTAGCCAATGTAGAATCAACTCCAGCTAATAATCCGTTTTTAACTCTTGCAACGGCAGTCTTTTTGAAAATTTCTGCACGGTCTAAATTCTTTTGCTGCGAAATCAGTAATCTTTGGCTCGCCAATAAATTTAAATAAGCCGCTGAGATTTTGATTTCCTGCTGGAATTTTTCCTGCTCTAAATCTTTTTCTTTAGCCTGAACATCAATTTTAGATAAATTGATTTTTTCCTGTGTTTTTCCGAAAGTGAAAAAATCCCAGTTCATGTTGACTAAATAAAGTGCACCAAATGCCGAGTTCCAGTTTTGCTCTGGCAACGGAAGTCCTGATGAAGCAACTCCTAAACCTCCAAAACCATAAAGCGGTCCGTTTTGTCCGTTTACGGTTCCGTAATCCTGCTGTGCCGATAAGTTCAGGTTTGGCAGATAATCACGGCGAGATTGTTTGAGAGTCTCTTTTGATGCATTGGTGTAATTGTTTTTTGCTCGGATAGAACCGTAGTTTTCAAGTCCTATCTTTATGGCTTCTTTTAAAGACAGGGTTTGAGCGTAGCCGGCTGAGGCAAAAATCAACAAAAATAATAAGGTAATTTTTTTGAAATACATAAACTCAAGTGTGATATAGAATATTTTTGATGCAACAAATTTATTTCTCTTACACTGATAAAAGTCAGGTTAAGTGATGTACTGCACTAGTAAATGACGAATTGAATTGGTCATTTTTTGAAAAAAATAATTAAATATTTGTGCGTACTTTGTAAACTATTTCACAATTAAGAATGAACAAAAAAATTGATAACATATTGGATAACAAATGGTGGCAGGAGGTTGCTGTTGTCCTTTTTTCATTTACAATTTATACCCTTAAGAATGACTGGATGCTTTTTAGCTCCTTCGTTTCTATTTTGATGGGGATATTTTTTTATTGCATTTTATACATGCATGCGCAGTTTAACCGCTTTTTTTTACTTCCAATTTTATTCAAAGCCAATAAACCTTTCACTTATATTATCCTGACGCTTTTTGGTGTTTTTGTATTCTCGGTCATTTTGTATGAAATTACCATGCTGGATATGTTTGCCAAATGCCATTTGTACCAAAATTCGCATCAGAGAAGCTATGTGTACCAATTGGCAAGTGTTTTAGGAACTTTGGTCTGCATTCTCAGTCCGATTATTGTTTTTAAGTTTTATCGTATTCACAGAAAACAAACCGATGCGGCTTTATTGTTCAATCAAATGCAATTAAATTCATTGAAAGGACAATTAAATCCGCATTTTTTGTTTAATACTTTTAATACACTTTACGGCATCAGCCTTCAGTTTCCAGACAGAACACCCGATTTAATTATGAAGGTTTCGCAGTTAATGCGCTATCAATTAGAGAGCAATAGCAAACAATGTGTATCTTTAGAAGACGAACTGGAGTTTATAAATAGCTATGTTCAGCTTGAAAAAGAACGTGTTGGCTATAGATGTGATATTACTTTTGAAAATAAAGTAGATAACGAATACACCTATAAAATTTCTCCGATGCTTCTAATTGCATTTATTGAAAATGCTTTTAAACACGGAACCTGCGCTATTGAAAAGTGTTTTGTGACAATTACAATTTCTGTAGAAAACGGATTGCTGCATCTTCATGTTGCCAATTCAATTCCGAAGAAAAATGATGTGGTTTCTACCAAAATTGGTTTAAAAAATACTATTGAACGTCTGAATTTAATTTATGGAAAAGACTATAAATTAGATATAAAAGACGATAAACAGACTTATATTGTAGATTTGGAAATACAGCTTAAAAAGTTTGTAGGATGAAAGAAACGAAAAGATGTATTATTGTAGACGATGAACCTGCTGCGCATTATGTTCTGGCCAATTATATCAAACAGAATCCGCAGTTAGAATTGGTTTTTCAAGGATACAACGGCATTGAAGCGATGAATTATCTCAGGGAAAATCCAGTCGATTTAATGTTTTTGGATATCAATATGCCTGAGATTTCTGGAATGGAACTGCTTAAAATTCTTCCGACACATCCTAAAACCATTTTGACTACAGCGTATTCTGAATTTGCTCTAGAAAGCTACGATTACGGTGTAATTGATTATTTGCTGAAGCCCATTTATTTCCCAAGATTTCTAAAAGCAATTGACCGATTTTTTGCAACCGAAAGCTTTAGGCAAAAGGCAGAAGAAACGGTAAATTCGGTTAGCGTAAAAGTAGATGGCTATTTAATGGATATTGAATTAGACCAGCTTTTATATGCTCAGAGTTTTGGCAATTATGTAAAACTTCACACGACAAAGAGAACGTATCTGGCTTCGATAACTACAACAGAATTTGAGAAATGCCTTCCAGAAAAGAGTTTTATGCGCATTCACAAATCGTATATCGTGGCGTTGGATAAAATCGATGCAACCGAAAAAGATTTTGTAGTCATCAAAAACGAAAGAATTCCAATCGGAATTACGTACAAAAGAGAGTTGACCGATAGACTAAAAAAGCTCGAATTGTAATTGCAACCATTGATTTTAGAGCGATTTTTGTGCTTGAAAAAAATGTTAAAATCTTCATGTTATCTTAATAAAAAAGTAGTACTTTTAATACGTTATTAAAGTTTAATTTTAAAAAATGAAACTATGAAAAACGTGTTTTTATCTTTTACTTTTTTATGCAGTAGTTTTTTAATAGCTCAAGAGGGAACCAATATGAAAAAGGTAATTACACCGCCAGAAAAGGTTCGATTTGCTTTTGAGAGAGAATATCCGGGAAAAGTGCCAGTCTGGTCTGAAGAATATGTGGGAGATGATGCAGATGAAATTCGATTTGAAGCGCGATATAATGTAGATGATAGAACCAAAGCAGTTGCGATTTACGATAATCTGGGAAACATGAAAGCGTATGAGCTGCAGATTCCGTTTAAACAGCTTCCGATAAAAGCGCAGTCTTATCTAAAAAAGAATTACAAAGCAAAAGCCATTCAAGAAATTGCAATGGTGGTAGACGATAAGAAAAAAACAACCTACGAAGTAGGCGTAACAAAAGACACTAAATTTTATGATATTGTTTTTGATGCAGAGGGAGGTTTTGATGTCTCTGTAGAAAAAAATTAAAACGCTTTACTAATTCAAATATTATTTGAAATGACAAACCCGATGAGTTTTTAATGCTTATCGGGTTTTGTTTTTTTAGTTATTTTGTTTCATGTTTCAGGTTTTAAGTTTAACCGCAAAGAGCGCTAAGGTTTACGCAAGGTTCGCAAAGTTTTTTACATATAGCTTTGCGAACTTTGCGTTTGTATAACATAAAGCTTAGAAAAAACCTTGCGCTCTTTGCGGTTAAAACACACAAAGAATAATCAACCTGAAACTTGAAACTTGAAACTTCTTTTACAACATCATTCCGCCAGAAGCTTCAATTCTTTGAGCATTTATCCAGCGAGCGTCTTCAGTACATAAAAAGGCAACTACACCACCAATATCATCAGGAAGGCCAACTCTTCCTAAAGCTGTTACAGAAGCAATCTGCTGGTTCATTTGTTCATTATCACGAACGACTCCGCCTCCAAAATCAGTTTCAATAGCGCCTGGCGCCACTATATTGGCTCTAATTTTTCTTGCGCCCAATTCTTTTGCCTGATATTTTGTCAAAGTTTCCATTGCGCCTTTCATAGAAGCATAAGCTGCATACCCTGGGAAAGAGAATCTCGCCAAACCAGTTGAAATATTTACAATTCCGCCGCCGTCATTCATTACGTTTAATCCTTTTTGAGTCAAGAAAAACGGACCCTTAAATTGAATATTAGTCAATTGATCAAATTCAGCTTCAGTGGTTCCAATGAACGAATTATGAATTCCGATTCCGGCGTTGTTTACCAAAAAATCAAATTTGTCTGTTTTGAAAGTGTTTTTCAAAACTGTTTTTACTAGATCGAAGAAAGAATCGAAAGTTCCGGATTCAGCAACATTTAATTGTAGTGCAGCGGCTTTCTGCCCTAAACTTTCAATTTCCGAAACTACAGCGTCAGCTTCTTCTTTTTTACTGTTGTACGTAATAATTACGTCAAGTCCTTTTTTTGCAATCGCAATTGCCATATTTTTTCCTAAACCTCTTCTACCGCCTGTAACTAGAGCTATTTTTGTATTTACTGCCATCTTATATAGTGTTTATTGTTTATTGTTATGGTTTGTTGTCAGTCTGAGCGGAGTCGAAGACCTTTATAGTTAGAATGTCCTTTGGCTACGCTTATGAAGACAAATAGTTGTGTTTATTTTTTTAACACATAGAAACATAGATTTTGTTTTTCTTTAGAAGATTATATAAAGAAACTAGTTTCTAACACATAGCCTATGTGTTTTATTAAAAGTGAAACGCCTTTTATTCACTACAAAAATCTATGTTTCTATGTGTTTAATTTTAAATTAAGAATGCATTGCATTAAAATGATTTCTCAATTCTTCTGCGCTTGCATTTAATCTCGTTTCGCTGGTGCCGAAAGTCAATTCTTGTTTTCCTTTTTTCAATTGTTCGAAGATAGATTCGATAAAACTGCTTACGCTTGGATGTGCGTCGTGAAGACCAATTCCGCCCAAATCTGTGTTTAATGCGGGTGGAATAATTTCTACCACTTCAATATTTTTTTCTCTTAATAAATGACGAATTGAAAGTGTAAATGATCTGAAAAATGCTTTTGTAGCCGAATAAACCGGGACTTTTGCAAAAGGAGAAAATGCCAGTCCAGAAGTTACATTCATCACTGTTTTTAGCGAGGACAACTGAATAAATAGCGAAGTTAAATGCAAAGGAGCTTCGATGTTTGTGGCAAGCTCATTTTTCATGTTATTGTAAAAGTCAGCATCTGTTATGTTCATCCAGTTTTGAATTCCAGCATTATTGACTAAAACATTTAAATCAGGATGATTTGCTGCAATCCATTGATAAAGCGCAATGCGTTCCTCTTCTATAGACAAATCGCATACTTTAGTAATAATCGATGGAAACTTAGCTTTTACTTCTTCTAGAAGAGAAGCTCTTCTTCCGCAGATAATTACGGTATTGTTTTCCTGAATAAATCGTTCGGCAAGTCCAAGTCCGATACCGCTTGCACCGCCAGTTATTAAAATTTTGTTGTCTGATAAATTCATCTTTTCGTTCTTTTAATTTGATAAGACAAAGGTAGGAGCGAAGTAGACTTGGGTAGTTGTAAATATCAAACCGATGTTTGCGAAATTCAAATCACTATAGTGAAATTCCAATTTTTTAAATTCCAAATTCCAAGCTTCAAGTTTAACCGCAAAGAACGCTAGGGATTCCGCAAGGTTCGCAAAGTTTTTTACATAAAGCTTTGCGGACTTTGCGTTTATATAGCATAAAGCTTAGAAAAAACCTTGCGTACTTTGCGGTTAAAACACACAAAGAATATCAATTTGAAAGCTGAAACCTGAAACAAAATTTAAGCTCTAAAAGCAATCGGCGTGTAAGAAGTCTGTTTTTTAAAGAAATTAGAAAAATGCGCTAATTCTTCAAAACCAAGTGAATAGGCGATTTCAGAAATATTCCAATCGGTTTGTTTTAAAAGAATTTTGGCTTCGTTTGTTAATCGGTTACTGATTAATTCTGTTGTGGTTTTTCCGGTGCTTTCCTTTAAAACTTTATTTAAATGATTGACATGAACAGATAATCGCTCTGCAAAATCTTTTGCTGTTCTCAATTCTAATCTTTGATTTGGAGATTCTATCGGGAATTGTCTTTCTAACAATTCAGCAAATAAAGAAGAAACTCTTGCTGCCGAATTGTGTTTGGAATATAACGCGGTAATAGGCTGCAGTTTTTGTCCGAAGTGAATTAACTCTGCAACATAATTTCGAATTAAATCGTATTTGTAGATATAATCAGAGTTGATTTCTTTTTGTATTTTATTGAAAATCAATTCTACTTCGGAAACTTCTTCGTCTGAAAGCTGAAAAATAGGATAACCAGCGGAGGCAAAAATCGGAAGTTCATCTAGATCGATTCCGCTTTTGCTTTTAGATAAAAACTCGCTTGTAAAAACACAAAAATGCCCGCCTTGATTGGTGTCCTGAGGTAAATAGTTATACGGAATTTTTGGTGTTGCAAATAACAATCCCTGTTTTTCTATTTCGATAACTTTATCGGCGTATTCGGCTCTATTATGGCCTTTTATCAAACTTATTTTGTAGTAGGCTCTTCTGTCATAAGGCATTCCAGGCTTTCCTTTCATGCGTTCGAGAAGTTCTTTTATATCAAAGACATTAAAGTGTCCGATTTCTTTCTGGATGTCGTTTGGCAATAGGGAAGTGGGGTCAACTGTTGAGCCTTCGGTAATATCGTGGTAAAATGAATCTAAGGATTTCATATTGTGATGAATTGCGAAATTCAAATATACGAAAAAATAAGCTTTGTGAGTTTAACCGCAAAGGGCGCAAGTTTTTTTGATTTAGACAGTCTATAAAGCTTTGTGTAAAATATTTGCGAAGCTTGCGAAAAAACTTTGCGCTCTTTGCGGTTAAAACAAACTTCCCTGTACGAACTCTGGCTTAGGATTGCTTCCGAAAGGAAAAGCATCAATTACAAAAAACTGTTTTACTTTGGGATCGAATTCCCTTAAAACAATTTCATTGCATTCAAATTCAAGATCAATTGTGGTAAAAAGCTCAGAAGCTATTTTAAGGTTTTCGGGTGTTAATCTTCTTCCGATTGACAAGTGCGGATTATCACTTTTTTTGAGTTTTAAAAACTTAAAGGTCTCATGAATCTTTTTCATAATAGGCACTAGATTATTTTTTGAATCTTCGGTTACACCTATAAAAAAAGCGCCGCTATTTTGGAAAGCATCAAAATGATTTAATGATACGGGGAAAGGGAAAAAAGTATCTGAAATTTTAGAAAGCTTTTGTTTAATTGAATCGAACTCAGATTCGTCGATTGTAAATTCACAAATCGTGATATGTGCTTCAGAATTGCAGCTGTTGTACCAATCGATTTTGCTTCTTAAAAAATCTTTCAGCTTTTTAACGGGTTCAACTAAATCTTTTGAATAAAATACAACCGAATATGTTTTTTCCATTTTTAGGATTTTGAATTACACAAATTTAAAATTTAAATTGTGCTGTCAATGCGGCGTAAAAATAATCTTTTCCCGACCCCACTTCTTTTAAAAAACTGCCCGCATTAAACCAACCCGTTTCTAGTGTAAATCCTAAATGATTATTCATGTCGTAGTTTACATTCGAAATTAATTGCGAACCAATAAAACGTTCCGTTGTGTTTTTTCCAGAATATAAAAGCTGCATGTTAGGGGCGTATATACCGTCACTTAAGGTTTGTCTCCAGAAAATATCGTAATCAATTCCAAGTGTCCATTTTTCCGATAAACTAAAATTAATTGAAGGATGAACATCTATTAAATTAGAAGGGCCAATTAAGGCAACTAATCCAAAATAAGCGCCTCTTGGATATAACGGATTAAAAGTTTGTAAGTGAGCATCTCCCGAACTTTTATCGCCAGAAATGATTTCTGTTTTCAATCCGATTTCAGGCGTATATTTTATGTTTTCGAAAGTATAACAGGCAAAAGATGAAAGTGTCCAGCCTGAAATTGTTTTTTGATTGATGTTTCCAAATTGGTAAACGCCTTCAAAATCGTATTTCCATGTTCCTTTATTTTTCCAGATTCGGGTTCCAATAGATTGTCTGTTTTCTTCACCAATGGCATCATCAAAAACAGATCGGCTTTTCCATAAACCTAAATAATACAGATCGATGTTCTGAATGAAAGGCACTTTGTGAATTACAGTATAACTTCCCCAAAATTTAGCGTTTTCATTAAAACTATCATTAAAAGTTCCTTGTTTATTGACAATAGGATGCGTGAAAAATGCGTCTGATTGCCAGTTGTTTTTTTTATAAAATAGTTTTACTGCATCAAAAGCAAGTCGACTGTTTGGACCTTCACGCACTGCAATTAAACGCTGTGAACCGTACATCATTTCTTGTCTTCCAGAACGCAATGTCAATTGCTCATTTTCTTCTTTAATAAAATCAATATCGAGAAAAGCCTGATGAATGTCTAGCTGATTTTCGTCAACTGGACTGGGATCTGTTTTGCCATTTGCTAAACTGCTTTGCAATTCAAAAAAGGTTCTGAAAACTCCTAATTGAACATTTGCATGAAACAGATATCGGGAAAGTAAATAGCCATCGTCATCAGCTTCGTCTCCCCATTTGTTATTGACGGTATAAGTGTACTGAAGCCTTGCTTCACCGCCAATTGAGGCATAATATTTATCGTTTTTTCCTAACGGAATATATTTGATTCTCTCGTATAAAGTTTTGATCGAATCTGCTTTTAGATAAGTGAAATCATCCTCATATCGCAGCCTTTGGAAAACTGGTTTTTGTTGTGCATTTGCAGAAAAAATGATTCCCAAAAGCAACAATAAGAAGAATGTGTTTTTCATTTGAATTAGTTTTTTTGATAACCTCCAAAGTAATTTACCGGACTCCAGTCTGGAATTGCTTTTGGTTTTTCGTTGGCAAAGGTTCTAAAGTCATTATCAGCGTAAACTACTTTTCCGTTTACTACTGTAAGTTTTGATTCGATATTTAAGATTTTTTCTTCAGAAGTCGAGAAGTAATCGTCAGAAAGAATAGCGAAATCGGCCAATTTTCCAGATGCCAGCATTCCTCGATCTTTTTCAATATTGATTAATTGGGCGCTTCCGTATGTGAATAGTTTTAAAGCAGTGTTTCTGTCAACAATATTTTCATCATTCATATATTTTAAGCCGCCCAAAGTTTTTCCTGTTGTGAGCCAATATAAACCAACCCAAGGATTGTAGCTTGCTACACGTGTTCCGTCAGTTCCCATTCCGACTTTAATTCCTAGCTCGAACATTTTCTTTAATGGAACTGTGTTTGAAGCAGCTGTTTTTCCATATCTTTTAATGAAACTTTCTCCTTGATACGCCATCCTATGCTGGATTGCGATTCCGCCATTTAAAGCTTTAATTCGTTTTAAATTTTCTATAGATACCGTTTCAGCATGATCAAAGAACCATAAAAGTCCATTTAAAGGTGTTTCTTTGTTGATGTCTTCTATTACGTTTAAAAATCTAGTGATGCTTTCATTGTAAGTAGCGTGAATTCTGAACGGCCATCTATTTTTCACTAATAAAGATAACACTTCTTTTAATTGTCCTTCCATCGCTGGACTTAGTTCTGGTCTTGGTTTGTCAAAGTTTTCAAAATCTCCTGCGCTCATTACCAAATTTTCTCCAGCACCCTGAACGTGATATTCTACTTTATCCGAATGATGATCGTCATCACAGCCTTCGCCAATTTCAACGGTTTGCATCCATTTGGTGTAATCGTTTAATTCTGTACCTGCTTTTTGCGCAAACAAATAATAAGGCATTCTAACAGTTAAATCGCTGTCTTTGCATAAACCATTGGTTACACCATAATCATCAGGAAAATTTTGAAATCCGCCTCCAGCATCCATAATTGCAGTTACGCCAAGACGATTCATTTCGGTCATAAATTGTTTAGTCGAATTTAATTTTTCTTCTTGAGTCAATTCGGGAAGTTTGGCAAGAGTCGAATATAGAATGAAAGCATTTGGTTCTGCCACCAATAATCCTGTTGGATTTCCGTTTGGATCTTTTTCAATCAATCCTGCATTTGGATTTGGCGTGTTGGAATCAATTTTCAAAGCTTCTAAACCTGCTTTGTTCAAATAAGCATGTCCATATAAATGAAGAATAAACGTTGGAACCTCGCCCGTTGCATCATTGATTTCTGCTAAAGTTGGAAGTCTTTTTTCTTCAAATTGATAAGCATTCCACCCACCAACAACACGCACCCATTGTCCTTTTGGCGTTCTTTGTGCCTGTTCTTTCAGCATAGCTAAAGCTCTTTTTAGAGAGCGAACACCATCCCAACGCAATTCTGTATTGTAAAATCTTCCGCCTCGGATAATATGCATATGAGAATCGAATATGCCAGGAATAATCGTTCTTCCTTTGGCATCGATTATTGTTGTTTTTTTGTCTTTTAATTTTAAGATTTCACTGCTTTTGCCCGTTTTTAGGATTTTTCCATCTGCAACAGCCATAGCTTCAACAACTGTATTTTTATTGTCCAGAGTATGAATTATGGCATTATGAACAATGAGTGTAGCTTTTTTATTTTGCCCAAAAACAGGGAGGGAAATGATTAAAAGAAAGACTATTAGTTTGAAAGAGAGTTTCATGATTGTGGTATTTTTGGTTTGGTAGATTTAATTAAAAATTGAGAATTAAAAATTAAAGGTTAAGTAAAATATCTTTAAAAAAGAGATTCAAACTTTTAGTTTTTCACGCAGGTTTAGCGGATCTAGAAGATTTTTTAATTTTTAATTCTCAATTTTTTAATTTCTAAAATTATTAGTGTTTCAACATTTCGTGCGCATATTGAACACCTACACCATAAGCTCCGCCGTATTTTTTAACTAAATCAGTTACAGGTACATAAGTTTCCTGACGAGCCCAGTCACGCTGTAATTCTAATAAATATTGCAATGAGGTTATAGGATGTGCACCAGCCTGAACCATACGAGTTACAGCCATTTCATGAGCTTCTTTAGAAACGTCACCGCTTGCATCTGTAATTACATAAACATCATATCCTTCGTTGATAGCTGATAAAACTGGTCCAACAATACAAACACTTGTCCACAAACCGCCAAATACGATTTTCTTTTTACCAGTTGCAATGATTGCTTTGCGTGCAGGAGCGTCTTCCCAAGTATTCATTGTGGTACGGTCAATATAGTTTGAAGTTTTTTGTGGGTAGAATTCTTCAATTTCTCTAAAAACAGGTCCGCTAAAAGATTTTTCGGCAACAGTTGTAACGATAGTCGGTACTTTGAATATTTTTGAAGCCCCAGCAACTAGAGCCGTGTTGTTGCGCAATTGGTCGATTGGAATGTTGCTTACTGCAAATGCCATTTGGCTTTCGTAATCTATTAAAACTAGACTGTGATTTGTAGGGTCTAAAAGTGACGGACTTGGTTTTTGAGCGAATCCGATAAAAGTTACTAAAGATAAAACTGCTGTAAGGATTAATTTTTTCATGATAATTTGATTTTGTTGTTAAATAAAGGTTTTAAATATTTTGTATTTGATTTTCAGTGTCTTGCATTCAAAATAAATGCCTTGTTTGTAATGTATTGATTTTAAAAGGTTTTTCAGAAAAGGCAATAGTGATCCTAGCGATATATCGTTATTAAAAATTGGATATTCGTTAAATGATATTCGTTAAGCTTTTAATGAATTTTTAAAAGAGAAAAATACGGTACCTAAATTTTTCCTTTTAGATGCAATCGATGAAGGATTTCGGACTTTAATAATCCGCTTCCGCCGCCAAAATGTTCAATTACTTCTACGTCTGGCTGTTGTTGTAAGCAAAATAAAGTAAATGCTTTTTCGACATGGTCTTCGATTCCGGAGCTGAATAGCACAACGTCGATTTTGTGATTCTGAAAATAGTCCTGAGCTTCTATTTCGTTGCTAAATGCGACTGCATTCCAGTCTTCATAAGCATTTACAAGGCGAAGTAAAATGGCCAGAATCGCTTCGTTTTTTCCAAGTAATAAGAATTCAAGTGTTTTCATTTTCTTTTTAGTTTCTGAGGTTCTGAGGTGCTAAGATTCTAAGTTTTTTTATTTTAGAATTTCAGTTTCACAGACCTTGTGATTTTACTTTACAAATTTATTGCTTTCATTATTGCTTCAACTTAATCTAGAATAAGAAAAGATTTTTTAAGTTTCTAAGATGCTAAGATGCTCAGATACTGAGTTTTCTTCTTGTTTTTGATTTCAGTTTTTGACAGAACTTGTAATTTATATTGCAAATGTATTAGTTCCCATTTTGCTTCAACTTAATCTAGAACAAGAAAAGATTTTTTTAAGTTTCCAAGATGCTAAGATGCTCAGATACTGAATTTTCTTCTTGTTTTTGATTTCAGTTTTTGACAGAACTTGTAATTTATATTGCAAATGTATTAGTTCCCATTTTGCTTCAACTTAATCTAGAACAAGAAAAGATTTTTTTAAGTTTCTAAGACACTAAGATGCTCAGATACTGAGTTTTCTTCTTGTTTTTGATTTCAGTTTTTGACAGAACTTGTAATTTATATTGCAAATGTATTAGTTCCCACTTTGCTTCAACTTAATCTAGAATAAGAAAAGATTTTTTTAAGTTTCTAAGATACTAAGATGCTCAGATATTAAGTTTTTCTTGTTTTCGATTTCAGTTTTTAATAGAACTTCTAATCTACATTGCAAATGTATGCGATGAAGACAAAGAGAGCTCTTAATCTAGAATAAGAAATATAATTTTAGAGGCCATCTAGTTTAGAAACTAGTATTTTATTTGACAAATTTACGTTAAATAGAATTTTGTCAATGTTTTGCGGTACAGTAACTTAAGCTTTTAAGTTAAAGTTAAGAATGTTAATTTTTTCACACAATGAGGAAAACCGTAAGGTTATCTATTTTGCGAATTTTAATTTTGGTTTGTAGAAATTTGAAAACGGTGATGGCCTTTACCTTTTTGGGAATCATTTAATTTCTATAAAAAACTGTTTTTGGAGAAACGTTTTTACATTGAAATTTTGACATATTCATTTGATCGTGGGTATTTGTATATAAGTTTGCAATATACATTAATGTCTAATTTTTTTAGGGTTTTAAGATTAAGTCGACGGACGTAATTTTAAGACCCTTTTTTTACCACAATAATGAAAAGCCAATTAGCCAAAATTGAATACTATCGGTATTGATTTTGAACTTTTGAGGCGAGAAACCGTAATAGCTTTTAAATGCTGCCGAAAAATGCGAAACGTCTTTGTAGCCGCATTTATAGGCCGCTTCGCTTACCGTAGCGGTTTTGCTTTGAAACAATTCTTTGGCATGTTCCATTCTCAATTTTATGATATAGCTTTTGACAGTTATGCCAAAACAAGCTTTAAAACCTTTTTTGAGCTTGAATTCGTTTAACGAAATAAGTCTCGAAAGTTCAGGTAGAGTAGGTGTATTTCTATAATCGTTTTCTAATATTTCTTTGGCTTCCAAAAGTTTGCCGTATTCTTCTTGGTTTATATTTTCGGTTTGCAAAGGTTTAATAGTTAGAGCCTCAAGCTGATGAATAAGAAGTTCCTTAATTTTACTTTCGATATAAATTCTTTTTAATAAGCCTTCGCGAGAGCAGTTTTTTATTTCGGATGTTACCCACTGAATTGCAGGTGTAAAAGGAAGGTATTTTGAGGTTAAATAAGTAGATTGTTTATTGAGTATTTTTTTTGAAAATTTCTCATGAAGCTGCCAATCTTCATTAATTATATTATAATAAAATTCTTTGGAAAGAATAATAGACATGTAATTGATGTTTGTGAGGGCTGGTATTGTAAAGAAACCTTTAAAATTATTGGTATAAAAAATATTATGCGTGTTTTTTTTAGAATACTTTTCGCTTTCCAATTGATCAATATGAGTCTCTACATTACTGCTGTAAATAAAATTCATCACAACCGATTCTTCATCAATTTCAAACATTACGGTTCTAGGAGTTGAATAATACATCTGAGTATCAAGGAGAACTAATCCTTCGGTGATGAGATGACGGCTTATAATTTTTTCAGAATTTCCATTTTGAATGTTGATATTTTCTTCTTTTAAAATACTTTTTGGATAATATTTATCTCCAATTTGAATTTTAATGATTGGCGTTTCAGAGGTTAGAAGTGTGGCTTTGATTTTCAAAATATAATCCGTTTTTACAAAATAATAATCCGTTTTTCCCTATCTTTTTTCAAGACGTTGATGGTATTTTTGCAGCAAAGTTATTTATAATTAGTCTAATTAAACATATGTCAACTCAAAAATTTTTATTTGCCACTTTATTTTTTCTAACTACGTTCTTATTATTTTCCCAGCAAAATCAAGGTTTTACGGTAACTGGCAAGGTGGTCGAAAATTCTGGAGAAACAATACCGTTTGCAACAGTCATTATCGAAAAAACTGGTTTGAGTGTTATTTCGGATGAAAACGGAAATTATATTTTAAAAAATGTACCATCAGGAAAACATATGCTGAAAATCTCTGCAATGGGATTTGCGGTTCAGAAAAAACATATTGAAGTCTCAGGTAATTTAGAGGTTTCAATTACAATGGACAGCCAATTGCAAGAGTTAGAAAGTGTAACTGTTCTAGGAAGATCGCAAACTGACAAGGTAAATAAACAAGCTTACAGTGTAACAGCTATTGATGCTAAAAAACTTCATAATTCAACTCTAGATTTATCGCATGCTTTAGACCGTGTTTCTGGTGTTCGCAACCGTGAAGCGGGCGGAGTGGGTTCAAGATCAGAGCTTTCTATCAACGGATTCTCAGGAAATCAGATTAAGGTTTTTATTGACGGAGTTCCGATGGATAATTTTGGATCCTCTTTTCAAATGAATAACATTCCGATCAATCTAGCCGATCGTGTAGAAGTGTACAAAGGCGTTGTGCCAATTTGGCTTGGCGGAGATGCTTTGGGAGGAGCGATAAACATTGTTACGAACAGCAAACCAAGAACTTTTGTAGATGCTTCGTATTCTTTCGGATCTTTTAATACGCATCGTTCAAGCATCAACGCTGGTTATACTGCTAAGAGTGGTTTTACTACAGAAATTAATGCCTTTCAGAACTACTCTGACAATGATTATTGGGTAAATGTTGATGTGGCCGATTTAAATACGGGAGCTTATTTTCCGAATCAGAGAGTGCGACGTTTTCATGATAAATACCGCAACGAAACAGTGATTTTAAATGTCGGAATAACTGGGAAAAAATATGCCGATAAATTGATGATCGGTTTTACGGGAGGGGAAAATAAAGCCGATATACAAACAGGTGCCAGAATGGTTAGCGTGTTCGGACAGATTTATAGAAAAGGCAGCATTGTAATGCCAACTTTAAAATATCAGGTAAAAGATCTGTTTACAAAAGGATTGAACGTAAATGTTACGGGTAATTACAACTTTGGTTACGAACAGAATATCGATACCGTTTTTAGAAGATACAATTGGTTTGGCGATTACAAACAGTATGAAGGGGCTGGGGGAGAAAGAAGCCGAACGCTTCGTAAGTTCTATAACAACAATGGTATAGCAACAGCCAATGCAACTTATACACTTAACGAGAGACATTCTTTTATGGTCAATAACACGTTTAATACGTTCGATCGTAAAGAAAGTGACGAATTGGTTCCAGAATCTTTGGTTTATAAACAGCCTAAGAAAACACAAAAAAATGTTTTAGGTTTGGGGTATAAATTAGATTATAATGATAAATGGAGCACTTCTCTATTCTTAAAAGATTATTCATTAAAAACTACCTATTCAAGAAGTTATAATCCGTCTGGAAACGCTGGAGATATTGCCTATCAGAAATATGTAGACCATACTTCCACAACTGGATATGGGGCTGCTACGAGCTATTATCTGAAACGTAATCTGCAGATAAAGGCTTCTTATGAAAAGACTTATAGATTGCCAACTCCAGAGGAAATATTTGGTAATGTGAATGATAATTTAGAGGGAAATCTTTCCTTAAAACCAGAATCAAGCAACAACTATAATTTAGGAGCAAGTTTTCAGACGAGTTTCCGCGAAAAAAATGCTTTATCATTTGATGTGAACCTTTTGCATAGAAATGCAGTCGATTTTATTCGTCCAACGCTGAATAATAATCAGACGATGACTACCAATGTCAATCAGGGAAAAGTGACCAATTATGGTATCGATGGTGAGATTAGATACTCGTATGGGAGTCGTTTTACGGCTGGTTTTAACGCAACGTACCAGAATATTAGAAACAAAACAATGTACGAGCCAAATCAAAATTATGTGTCTCCATTTTATAATGACCGAATTCCAAACATGCCATACCTTTTTGGAAATGCAGATGCTACAATGTTCTTTAATAATGTTTGGAAAAAAGGAAATAATCTGTCTGTTGGCTATAATCTGCTTTATGTCCATACGTATTATTTGTCTTGGCCAAGTATGGGAAGTAGGGACAGTAAACTAGAAATTCCGCAGCAGTTCAGCCACGATTTAAATGCTGTTTATACCATGGCAAATGGGAAATACAATATTGCTTTTGAATGCAAAAACTTTCTTGACAACAAGCTTTATGACAATTTCTCATTACAAAAACCTAGCAGAGCTTTTTACATCAAGTTGAGATATTATTTCAGCAAATCAAATAATTAAATTTTTAATACAAACACCATAATACAATGAAAAAAAGTACAACATTAGCTTTATTATCAGCGGTTTTAGCCTTTACAGCTTTTTCTTGCAGCAGTGATTCAGATAAATCAGGAGGAGAAACTGGCGGCGGAACTGATACAGGAAAAACGAAATATATTATTACTGCAACAACTGGAGCAGCGGGAATTGCAGATTATTTATTAACTGCAGATGATGTGTCTACAGGTTCTATTACCACCACAGGAAACGGATTGGAGCAGGATGGAACGTACCGTTACTATATTACAGCGCAAAATAACTTCTTTAGTTTGCTTTACGGGCAAGGAAATCCTGGAGCTGTAACAACTTATAATTTAAATGGTGAAGGAAAATTGGTTAAAAAATCTGATTTCCAAGCAGAAACAGTACACGTATTTGCTGCTGTAAACAAAGATATCTTGACGATCAAAGTTCCAAGGAGTGGTGCCTCTATCGCTTCTATGTACAAAATCGACGCTGAAAAATCGCTTATTACTGGCGAAGCACAGCAAGACACTAAAAAATTGGCTGGAAACGGAGAAAGAGCTTTCTTTACTTGGGCGACTCAGGTGGGAGATAAAGTGTATATGCCTTATATGAGTATCAAAGGAGACGGAGTAGACAATTTTGGTACTGCAAATCCAGATAGTACATGGGTTGCGGTTTACAATTATCCAGAATTGAAATTAGAAAAAGTAATCAAAGATAACCGTACAAGTTATTTAGGGGCTTATTTCACAAACGGATTATTCCAAGACGAAAACGGAGACGCTTACGGTTTCTCTGGAGCAATTGCTACTAGCAACGCTGTGATGACTTCTACAAAACCTTCTGCGATTGTGAGAATCAAAAAAGGAACTACAGAATTTGACAAATCTTATTTCTTTAACGTTCAGGAAAAATCTGGTGGATATAAAATTTCTTCTACTACTTATATTTCAAAAGGTAAATTCTTATTGTTAATGTATGGAAATGTGGGTAAAAACAATGGTGCAGTTAAAATGGCAATTGCCGATGTTTACAACCAAACATTTACATGGGTAACAAATGCCCCAGCTACTTTAACTTCTGTGACTAGTCGTTACAATATTACTTCAGAAGATGGAAGTTCTGCAATTGTAGGTATCAATACTCCTGACGGAAACTGGATTTACTCAATCAACGGTACAACTGCCGTTGCGACAAAAGGTATGAAAGTTGAAGGTGGACAAATTACTGCAATCCAAAAATTAAAATACTAATATTTTTTTACCGTAAGTGCTTTTTTAAGAGTACTTACGGTTTTTTTATTTATCCTATTTATCCTATTTATCTATCCAATTATGTTTTCTTCTTCAAAACCAAATAATAAGAAAAAAAGTAAAAAGTCGCTTTTTAAGCGTATTATGGCTTGGCTGCATTTGTGGCTTGGTCTAGCATCTGGAATCATTGTGGTCATTGTCAGTCTTACAGGCTGTATTTATGTTTTTGAAAATGAAATAAAAGATTGTATTGAAGACTGGCGTTTTGTAAAACCTCAGAAAGAAGCATTTTTACTGCCTTCGCAATTAGTCTCGATTGCTGATAAAAAAATGAAAGACAAAAAAGCAACCAGTGTGACTTTTGGCGGAAAAGATGAAGCGGCTATTGTTGGTTATTTTGTGGAGAAAAAAGATGAGAGTGAAAAGGGAGATCGTGGGGAAAAAGGAGAGTATAAAAAAGCAAGAAAAGATTTTGTTAAAAATGAAAACGCAAAAGGGAAATCTGAATTAAAAGCTCAGTCCAATGAAAAAGGCAAAGAAAAAGGAAAGGGCGAAAAACGAAAAGGAGGAAGGAGACAAGGAACTTTTATAAGCGTTTATATGAATCCGTATACAGGAGATATATTAAATATAAAAACCTTTTCAAGAGGAGAATCGCCAGATTTTTTCAGATGGATCTTAAACGGACATCGCGCATTATGGCTTCCGTATGATATTGGAAGACCCATTGTCGGAGTTGCAGTTTTAATCTTTGTTGTTTTGCTGATCTCAGGTATTGTTTTATGGTGGCCCACAAAATGGATTAAGTCCATTATTGATAAAAGCTTTAAAATTAAATGGGATGCCAGCTTTAAACGTGTCAATTATGACATGCACAATGTATTTGGTTTTTACAGCTGCATTTTTCTGTTTTTTATTGCCGTAACAGGCTTAGTTTGGAGTTTCGGATGGTGGAGCAAATCTTTATATTGGGTAACATCTGGAGGAAAACCTTTGGTGGAGAATCGTGAATCTCCAAAATCTGATACCACCCACGTAACAGCATTTAATATTACAACAGCCGATAAAGTTTTAATGAATCTAAAAAAAGAAAATCCTCAGGCAGCCGGAATTATGATCAGTATTCCTGCGAAACCTGCAGATCCGATTGGTGCTTTTGTTTATAAACAGAGACATACCTTTTATAATATGGACCGATATAGTTTTGATCAGCAGACTTTGAAAGAAATTTCGATTAAAACCCCTTTTTCAGGAAAATATATTGAAGCCAATATTCCAGACAAAATCAGACGTATGAATTATGATATTCATGTAGGAAGTGTTCTTGGACTTACGGGAAAAATTATTGCATTTTTGGCTAGTCTGATTTCTGCCAGCTTACCCATTACTGGATTTATTATCTGGTGGGGAAAACAGAAATTTGGCAAAAAGAAACCTGCTGCAAAATCAAAAGTGGCAACTAAAGCAATTTCCGTTCCTAAAGTGAAAAATACAACAGAACAAGAAGTTGCTGTTTAAACATATTAAAATTAGTTTTTTAATTCCTTTTTGTTTTTTTTGATAAAAGGCAAAACTTTTAAAAGTTTTGCCTTTATTTTTTTAATTATATCCGTTTGATTTAAGCCATTCTTCGCAATCTCTAGTCCAAAATTTACTAGTATCAGCAACTCCCAATCCAAATCCGTGGCCACCTTTTTCATATACATGCATCTCGGCTGAAACGCCATTTTTCTTTAATGCCAAATAATAATTAATACTGTTTTCTGGAATTACGACTGTATCATCTGTAGCATGAATTAAGAAAGTGGGCGGGGTTTTAGAAGTGACTTTCTTTTCGTTCGAAAAAGAATCTATTAACTCTTTTGAAGGATTATTTCCAAGCAAATTGGTTTGAGAGCCTTTATGCGTGATTTCGTTTTCCATTGAGATTACAGGATAAATCAAAAGAGAAAAATCAGGACGCGCACTTACTTTGTATGCCGATTCATACACTTTATCATCATAATGAGTTGAAGCAGTCGAAGCCAAATGACCTCCCGCGGAAAAACCTAAAATTCCAATTTTGTTGGGATCAATATTCCATTTTGCTGCATTTTGTCTCACGTAACGAATAGCCTCCTGAGCATCTTGCAGTGGTCCAACACTTTTATTTTTCATAGTGAGATCGGTTGGCATTCTATATTTCAAAACAAAAGCGGCAATACCAATACTATTGAACCATTCTGCCACTTTTGTTCCTTCTTTTTCAAATGCTAAATGCGTGTAACCGCCTCCCGGACAAATTACAACAGCAGTTTGATTTGGCTTTACCTCTTTCGGAATAAAAATACTCAAAGTGGGTACAGAAACTTGGCTTGTGCTCTGCAATTTTCCGTCTTTTAAGATTTCTTTTTCTTTGTAATCGGTTGCTTTTATTTCATCAGGGATTTTGTTCCAAAGCGGTATAGTCTGATTTTGTGCCCTTATAGAAAATAATCCAGAAAAAAGGAAAAAACTCAAGGTAATTGTTCTTAAAGATTGTGTTTTGGTGTGTTTCACTTTAAATTGTAATTATTTGTTTTGTAAATATTTATGTTTTTGTATTTGAAAATGCAACCGATAAACAGAAGAATTTAAAAATACATAAAATTGGTTTGCTTAAAGTTGGCTTTTGGGACAATTTTACCCCAACAAAAGTATAAATTTCACCTATTGGCTTTTAACAAATATATTGTTTAATGTGTAATTTTGTATTCCTTTTTTTATATAATATGTTTATTTTAACGAACTAAATTATTTTTTTACACAATATTATTTGGATTGTACAGATTAAAAACTATATTTGTGCAATCGATTACATTGTTTTTCTTTAAAGGTGTTAATTTATTGATTATGCTATTTTTAGAAAGCAGTAAATATAGTCTTTTAAGATTGCCAAAATTATAAAACTATAATACCCACTTACTATGAATCAAACCGAAACCGTTGCAGTAAATCAGAGTCTCAAAACCACAGGGAAATACCGTTGGAGTATTTGTGCATTATTATTTTTTGCAACTACAATTAATTATTTGGACAGACAAGTACTTTCTTTAACATGGAGTGATTTTATTGCGCCAGAGTTTCACTGGACCAATAACGATTATGGAAATATCACTGCTTTATTTTCTATTTTCTATGCAGTTTCATTATTATTTGCAGGCAGATTTGTAGATTGGTTAGATACTAAAAAAGGATTTCTTTGGGCAATTGGAATTTGGTCTGTTGGAGCTTGTCTTCACGCTTTCTGCGGAATTGCAACTTCAGGAATTATTGCGGGAGAATGGTTTGTGAGTTTTCATGGTTCAAAAGAGATAATCAGTACAATAAGCGATACAGCATTGGTAATTAATGTAAGTGTGGCTTTATTTATTTTTGCGCGTTTCGTTTTAGCAGTTGGAGAAGCAGGAAATTTCCCTGCAGCAATTAAAACAACTGCAGAATATTTTCCTAAAAAAGACAGAGCTTTTGCAACCAGTATTTTTAATGCAGGTGCTACAGTAGGAGCTTTGGCGGCTCCGGTTACAATTCCTTTTATTGCAAAATACTTCGGTTGGGAAATGTCATTTATCATTATTGGAGCTTTGGGATTTGTATGGATGGGATTCTGGATGTTTATGTACGATAAACCAGAAAGACATTCGAAAGTTACACCAGAAGAATTGGCTTATATTCAGCAAGATGATATTGAAGACAGTAAAATCGGTTTTAAACCAGAAGCTGGAGGTAAAGTGTCTTTAGCAGATTGTTTTAAATACAAACAAACTTGGGCTTTTGCATTTGGTAAATTTATGACAGACGGTGTGTGGTGGTTTTTCTTATTCTGGACTCCAGCGTATTTAAGTTCGGTTTACGGAATGGATTCAACAGAAGCGGCATTGCCATTGTTTGTGCTGTATATGATTACCTTATTGTCTATTATTGGAGGATGGCTTCCGACTTATTTCGTAGAGAAAAAAGGAATGAATCCGTATGAAGGAAGAATGAGAGCGATGTTAATTTTTGCTTTTTTCCCATTGTTAGCTTTAATAGCGCAGCCATTAGGATATATTAGTTACTGGGTTCCAGTAATCATCATCGGAATTGCAGGTGCAGCGCACCAATCTTGGTCGGCAAACATCTTTACAACAGTAGGAGATATGTTTCCTAAAAAAGCAATTGCAACTATTACAGGAATCGGAGGTTTAGCAGGTGGAGTTGGTTCAACTATAATTAATAAGGGATCAGGTGTTTTGTTTGATTTTACCCAACGAAACTGGAGCTTGGTAGACGGGCAATCTTTATTAGCAAAATATCCACAATTTTTAAATCCAGAAACTGAGAAAGCATTTTTAAAAGAGAGAGGTGTTGCGAATTTAGCCGAGTTTTTGAAATTATTATCAAAATCTGGGGAGACGGTTGTTGATGGTATAAACTCTGGATATATGATTATTTTCTCTATTTGTGCTGTTTGCTACTTAACAGGTTGGATTGTAATGAAAACATTGGTTCCTAAATATAGTCCAATAACAGATTTATAAAGAGAAGCACACAAAATTGAAATATTTTTTTCATTTCAATTATGGTTATTCCATTTAAAAAATTAATTTTGTGCAATCGATTACATTATTTAAATTATGACAAGATATAGTTCAAGATACGCGTCAAGCCCAGAAGCTGTAAAAAAATATGATACACAGCAATTGAGAGAAGAATTCTTAATTGATGATTTAATGCAGGAAGATGAAGTGGTTTTGGTTTATTCGCATTATGACAGATACATTGCAGGTTCTGCAGTTCCGGTAAAAGGGGATTTAGTTTTAGAAACAATCGATCCTTTAAAAGCGCCATATTTTTTGGAGCGTAGAGAATTAGGAATTATCAATGTTGGCGGAAGCGGTTCTGTGGTAGTAGAAGGAACAACTTATGAGTTAGGTTTTAAAGATGCTCTATATATCGGAGCAGGAAATAAAGAAGTAGTTTTTAAAAGCGATGACAAAAACAATCCTGCGAAGTTCTATTTAAACTCTGCACCAGCGCACACTAGTTATCCAACCAAAAAAGTAAGCTTAGCTGAAGCTAATAAATTGCAGTTGGGAACAATGGAAACGGCAAATCACCGTACCGTAAACCAAATGATTATTGGAAGCGTGGTAACAACTTGCCAATTGCAGATGGGGATGACAGAATTGAAACCAGGAAGTGTTTGGAATACCATGCCAGCTCACGTACATGATCGTAGAATGGAAGTGTATTTCTATCTAGATATTCCACAAGATCAGGCAGTTTGCCACTTTATGGGACAACCGCAAGAAACAAGACACATCTGGATGAACAATCATCAGGCAGTAATTTCCCCACCTTGGTCTATTCACTCAGGTTCTGGTACTAGCAACTATACATTTATCTGGGGAATGGCCGGTGAAAACTTAGATTACGGAGATATGGATGTTTGTAAAATCACTGATTTAAGATAAAATGACAAATTTATTTGATATAAAAGGAAAAGTTGCTCTTATCACAGGAAGCACGCACGGACTGGGAATGGCAATGGCAAAAGGATTAGGTCAGGCGGGTGCTACAATTGTGGTAAACGGAAATTCTTCTCAGGAAAAAATTGATCTTGCAGTAGCAGAATTAAAAGGTGAAGGAATCAATGCGGTAGGCTATAAATTTAATGTAACAGAAGAACAAGAAGTAAAAGAAGCTGTTGCTAAAATTCAAAGCGAAATTGGGCCAATCGATATCTTGATCAATAACGCTGGAATTATTAAAAGAATTCCGCTTCTGGATATGGAAGTTTCAGATTTCAGAGAAGTAGTCGATATTGATCTTGTAAGTCCGTTTATTGTTTCTAAGCATGTAGCAAAAGGAATGATTGAAAGAAGACAAGGAAAAATCATTAACATTTGCTCTATGATGAGCGAATTAGGAAGAAATACAGTTTCTGCTTACGCTGCTGCAAAAGGAGGCTTGAAAATGCTGACGAAAAACATGGCAACAGAATGGGCAAAATACAATGTTCAGATCAACGGAATTGGTCCTGGATATTTTGCCACAGAGCAAACCAAACCTATTAGAGTTGACGGTCATCCGTTTAATGATTTTATCATTAGCAGAACTCCTGCAGCAAAATGGGGAGATCCAAGCGATTTGGCCGGAGCAGCAATATTTTTATCTTCCAAAGCAAGTGATTTTGTAAACGGTCACATTTTATATGTAGATGGTGGAATCCTTGCCACAATCGGAAAACCTTCAAACGAAGAATAATTTTCAAATTATATTTAAAAAGATATGAGCCAGACTTTCATTAACGATAATTTTTTATTAGAAAATAAATATGCTGAAGAGTTGTATCATAATTACTCTAAAAATCAGCCCATTATTGACTACCACAATCACTTAAATCCACAGTTTATTGCTGAAGATAAAATCTTTGATAATATTACGCAAGTTTGGATTAATGGTGATCACTACAAGTGGCGTGCAATGCGTACTTTGGGAATCAACGAGCAGTTTGTAACAGGAAATGGTTCAGATAAAGATAAATTCTTAAACTGGGGAAAAACAGTTCCGTACACTATGCGTAATCCGTTGTATCACTGGACACATTTAGAATTGGCTCGTTATTTTGATATATATGATTTATTGAATGAAAAGTCGGCTGAGAAAATTTATATCGAAACTTCTGAGAAAATAAATTCTCATGCGTACAGCACGCAAAATCTTCTTAAAAAAGTAAACGCTGAATTGGTTTGTACTACAGAAGATCCAATCGACTCTTTAGAATTTCACCAAAAATTCGCAAATAATTCGACTGGAATTAAAATGAGTACGGCTTTCAGACCTGATAAAGCCATCTTAATTGCTAATGATGGTTATAATGCATATCTGGACACATTAGGGGATGTGTCCGGTATTGCAATTAACACGTATGCTGATTTACAGTCTGCTTTACAAAAAAGAATCGAATTCTTTAATGCAAACGGATGTAAATTAAGTGATCATGGATTGAATCAAATTGATTTTGAAAACTTTACAGAAAGTGAAATCAATGCGATTTTCAAAAAGAAAAGAGAAAATGGAGAGTTGTCTCCAGAAGAAGTTTTAAAATTCCATAGTGCTATTTTAGTTTTCTTATCAGAAACCTATCATGAGTTTGGATGGGTACAGCAATTTCACTTAGGTGCATTGCGTAACAACAACGCTCGTATGCACAGAATCTTAGGCCCAGATACAGGGTGGGATTCTATTGGAGATTATCCTCAAGCACAAAAATTATCTGCTTTCTTAAATGCTTTAGACAGTAAAGATAAATTGACCAAAACGATTATCTACAACCTAAATCCTGCTGATAACGAAGTTATGGCAACGATGATTGGAAATTTCAACGACGGAAGCGTTCGCGGAAAGGTGCAATTTGGTTCAGGATGGTGGTTTTTGGATCAGAAAGATGGAATGACAAAACAATTGAATGCGCTTTCAAACATGGGCTTAATTAGCTGTTTCGTTGGAATGTTGACAGATTCAAGAAGTTTCTTATCGTTCCCAAGACACGAATATTTCAGACGTATTTTGTGTAATCTTTTGGGAGACGAAATCAAACGTGGCGAACTTCCAAACGATATGGAATGGATCGGAAAATTAGTTTCTGATATTTCATACAACAACGCTAAAGAATATTTTAAGTTTTAATTTTTCTAACCATTCAGACATTAAGAAAATTAAGTTTTTGCTCTAATAAGTAGTTACTTAAATAATAAAGATAAGTTAAGCTTAATTTTCATAATCTCTTAATGGTAAAATATAAAAAAGATAGTATGAGTAGAGTAGTTGCATTTGGAGAAATCATGCTGCGTTTATCGACAGAAAGACATTTGCGTTTTTCGCAATCTACAGCATTTGGTGCTACTTATGGTGGCGGTGAATTTAACGTATGCGTTTCTTTGGCAAATTATGGTGTAAATGCTGAATTTGTTACCAGACTGCCTGAAAATGAAATTGGTTTTTCTGCATTGAAAGAAATCAGAAAAATGAATGTTGAATCTAAAAACATTGTTTATGGAGGAGAACGTTTAGGAATTTATTTCTTAGAAACAGGTGCAGGAACTCGCGGAAGCAATGTAGTATATGATCGTGCTCACAGCGCCATGTCGACTATACAAAAAGGGCAGGTGGACTGGGAAAAGGTTTTGGAAGGTGCAGAATGGTTTCACTGGAGCGGCATTACGCCAGCAATTTCAGAAAGTGCAGGCGAAGCTTGTTTAGAAGCAATTAAAGTCGCTCACAAAAAAGGAATTAAAATTTCATGCGATTTAAACTATAGATCAAAACTTTGGCAATATGGAAAAACTCCGAGCGAGGTTATGCCAGAAATGCTGAAATATAGCAATGTAATTTTAGGAGATATTGATACAGCGTATTTCATGTTGGGAATTCCAAAAGTGAATCCGAATTATCAGGATGAAAAATCACTTCCAGCTGTTTATGATAAATTGTTCGAATTGATTCCGAGTCTGAAAGTGGCAGCAACAACACTGCGTTATTCTGTTAGCGCTTCGCATCAAAGAATTGGCGGAATTTTATATGACGGAAAAGCGATTTACAGTGCAGCAGTTAAAGAAGTTACGCCAGTTGTAGACCGCGTTGGAAGTGGAGATGCCTTTATGGGCGGATTAATCTACGGTTTGTTGGAATACAATAATAACCAAAGAGCTTTAGATTTTGCAGTTGCAGCTTGTTGTTTAAAACATACAATTGCTGGAGATTACAACTTGGTTACCTTAAAAGAAGTTGAAAATATGATTGATGGTGATGGTTCTGCATTAGTATCAAGATAAGAAATATAAAAATGGCAAAATATTCACGAATTGAAGTAGCTCAGACCATGAAAGAAAACGGGATGGTTCCGTTGTTTTTTCATTCTGATATCGAACTAAGTAAAAAAGTTTTAAAAGCGTGTTATGATGGAGGTTCCAGATTAATGGAATTTACGAGTAGAGGCGATTTTGCTCATGAAGTTTTCGGTGCTTTAAATAAATATGCTCTAGCAGAACTTCCAGGAATGATTTTAGGAGTGGGTTCTGTTACAGATGCAGCATCGGCTTCATTGTATATGAGTTTAGGAGCAAATTTTATTGTGACTCCAGTTTTTAGAGAAGATATAGCTATAGCTTGTAATCGCAGAAAAGTGCTTTGGTCGCCAGGTTGCGGTACTTTGACAGAAATAGCAAGAGCAGAAGAATTAGGTTGCGAAATTGTGAAATTATTTCCAGCTGATACTTACGGACCAGAATTTATTAAAGCGATAAAAGGTCCGTGTCCTTGGACGAATATTATGCCGACAGGAGGGGTTTACCCAACAAAAGAAAGTTTAAGTTCATGGCTGAATGCAGGAGCAACCTGTGTTGGTTTAGGTTCGCAATTAATTTCAAAAGATATATTAGACCAGAAAGACTTCGATGGTTTAACTGCAAAAGTAAAACAGGTTCTTGACATTATAAAAGATATTAGAAAATAGATTAAGGGGTAATCATGCCTGACTCCTTATTTTATAAGTTTTTTAGATTTTTAGAGATTGTAATTGAACATTACGCTTGAAAAATTTAGCTAGCCATTCCTCACAGCCGGCTTTATTTTATCCAATCGGGTGTAATGTTTCTTTTGCAATTTTAAAGGCAGAAATAGAGAGTTAAGGTTATAAATGGTTATTTATAACAGATTAAAGAAGTAAATCAAAATGGAAAAAATAAACAGATCAAACGCAGGACTTACAGAAAAACTTCCAATTAAAATCGTGCAATTTGGAGAAGGAAACTTCTTGAGAGCTTTTGTTGAATATGCCATTCAGAAATTGAATCAAAATGCTGATTTTAATGCTGGTATTGCAGTGGTGCAGCCAATTGACAAAGGTTTGGTAAACATGATCAATGCGCAGGACGGATTGTATACTTTGTTTATGAAAGGAGTTAAAAAAGGTGAGGAAATTCAGGAAAAAGAATTGATTACTAATATTGTAAAAGCAATTGATCCGTATGCTTCTTTTCAAGATTATTTAGCTTTGGCTAAAGAAGAAGAGTTAGCTTTTATTATTTCTAATACAACTGAAGCGGGTATCGAATATATCGCTTCAGATTTGCCAACTATGCAGCCACCGGTTTCTTTCCCTGCAAAACTAACTGTTTTACTTCACGAAAGATTCAAACATTTTAATGGTGCTGCAGATAAAGGATTGACCATTATTCCTTGCGAATTAATCAATTACAACTCTGATACTTTAAAAGAAATTGTTTTCAAATATAGTGCTGACTGGAAATTAGGAGCAGAATTTGAGGCTTGGTTAACCAACAGCTGTTCTTGGCATAATACATTGGTAGACAGAATTGTTCCAGGTTATCCAAAAGATCAAATTGAAGAATACAATGCACAATTAGATTACAAAGATGATTTGATTGTAAGTGCAGAAACTTTCTTTTTATGGGTTATTGAAGGTGATGATAAATTGAAAGCAAAATTGCCGTTTGACAAAACAGATTTAGATGTAAAAATCATTTCTGATATGCAGCCGTACAGAACTCGTAAAGTGAGAATCCTTAACGGAGCACATACTGCAATGGTGCCATTCTCGTTGCTTTACGGAAACGAAACAGTAAAAGAAACTGTAGATAATCCGTTTACAGGAGATTTTATCAATAAAGCTTTGTTTGAAGAAATCAATGAAACTTTAAACATGGATAAAGCAGAATTGGCGAGTTTCTCAGAAGAGATTTTAGACCGTTTCAGAAATCCATTCATCAAGCATTTATTGTCTTCAATCGCTTTAAACTCGATTTCTAAATTTAAAGTTCGCGTATTGCCAAGTTTAACAGGATATGTAGATGTTCACGGAAAACTTCCGGTTCATTTGACTTTTGCTTTTGCAGCTTTAATTCGTTTCTACAAAGGAACTTGGAACGGACAAGATTTACCGGTTAACGATAGCGAAGACATTACAACATTCTTCAACGGACTTTGGAAGTCTGATGATTACGAAAAAATTGCTCGTTTGACATTGCAAAATAAAAATTTCTGGGATGAGGATTTAACAGAAATTCCAGGATTAACAAGAGCGATTACAATTGCACTAGAAGAAATTGATTCAAACGGAATTGAAGCTGGCTTTGCTAAGTTTCAAGAAAGAATAAAATAAATCTGTTGATTTGAAAATAATTAAAATCTAATTCGATCTGCTAAAATCTTTTAGAATCTGCGTGAAATATTTTTGCGCATCGATTTTTCACGCAGATTTATACGGATCAAAGCAGATTTATACAGATTTAAAACTAAGAGTTTGAGTTAGATCGAGAAAAAAGAGATTCGATCAACTGATAAAAATAAAAAAAAACAAAAAGAACAAAGAACAAAGGTTAATTATGGCAACGCAGAAAAAATTAATAAAAGTTCACCCGACCGACAATGTTGCGGTTGCTTTGGTGGATCTTACTGCAGGCGAAGTGATTGATTTTGAAGGACAATCAATTACAGTAGAGTCTGATGTAAAAATGAAACATAAGATTGCAATGGTTCCTTTTAATGTAGGGGATAGAATCATTATGTACGGTGTTTTGGTTGGAAAAGCAAGTGCAAGAATTGAAAAAGGTGGATTGCTTTCTACTGCTAACGTAAAACACGAAAGTGATAAAGTGACAGGAAAAACGGAAACAATTGGCTGGACAGCTCCTAATGTTGATAAATGGAAAGACAGAACGTGGCAGGGCTATCATAGAGAAGATGGACAGGTTGGAACAGAAAATGTATGGTTGTTTTTTCCATTGGTTTTTTGTGAAAATAGAAACATCGAAATCTTAAAAGATATTTTTGAGAAAGAATTGATGAAACCAAAAGAGAACGATTACCAATTATTGTTACGTTCTTTGGTAAAATCAGAAACGGGTGGAGCAGGAAATCAAGAAGCTTCAAACGATGCAAACTTGTTCAATAATATTGAAGTTAAATTCATTACACACCAAGGCGGATGCGGTGGAATTCGTCAGGATTCTCATAGTTTAGCTAAACTTTTGGCAGGTTATGTAAATAATCCAAACGTGGCTGGAGCAACGGTTTTGAGTTTAGGATGCCAAAATCTTCAGATTTCAATTTTCAAAGAAGCTTTAGATGCGATTAATCCAAACAGTAAAAAACCTGTTTTAATTTACGATCAGCAGTCTATCGGGACAATTGAAACGATGTTAAGCAGTGTGGTAAAAGACACTTTCGAAGCGATTAAAAAAGCAAACGAAATTAAGAGAGAGCCAGCTCCATTATCTAAACTAAGAATTGGTTTAGAGTGCGGTGGATCTGACGGATTCTCTGGAATTTCTGCAAACCCAACATTGGGAGTGTTATCAGATCATTTAGTTGCTTTGGGAGGAACTACAATTCTTTCTGAATTTCCTGAATTATGTGGAGTAGAACAGGAATTAGTAAATCGTTGTATAGATGATAAGGACGGAAAACGTTTCTTAGACTTAATGCAATGGTACGAAAAAACAGTTGTTGATGCTGGTTCAGGATTTGATATGAATCCGTCTCCAGGTAACATTAAAGACGGTTTGATTACAGATGCTATGAAATCGGCTGGTGCTGCTAAAAAAGGTGGAACATCACCAATTACAGGTGTTTACGATTATGGAGAATATATTAGCGAACCAGGCTTTACGCTATTATGTACACCAGGAAATGACGTAGAATGTACTACTGCAATGGTAGGTTCTGGAGCGAATATGGTATTGTTTACAACAGGTTTAGGAACTCCAACAGGAAACCCGATTGCTCCTGTTGTAAAGATTTCATCAAACACACAGTTAGCAAACAAAATGTCTGATATTATTGATATTGATACTGGTGGAATTATTACAGGTGAAAAAACTATTGATGAGATGGCTGACGAAATGTTAGAATTCATTATTGACGTTGCCAGTGGTAACATTAAAACAAAAGCAGCTATTTTGAATCAGAACGATTTTATTCCTTGGAAAAGAGGGGTGTCATTGTAATTTTTTAGGTACAAAGTTGCAGAGATGCAAAGTGACAAAGGTTTACATAGAAGACGCACAATATGGTGCGTCTTTTTTTGTGTTAGGTTTATCTATAGAGATGTACAGTAGTTTGTCTCTTGTTTTTAGAGAAAGCTTCGGAGAAGCGAAATATTTATAGCAAAAGGTTAACGGCTACAACATAAAGCTCCAGAGGAGCTTGCAAAAAAAAGCCCATTCTAAAAATGAGCTTATATAACTTATATGGTGAAAAAAAATTAAAAATTAGTTCTCGTAGAAGATTTACGAATATGTAATTCTGGTGCTAGAACAACCTTTTTTTCAATTTTGATCGCATCTGTTTTGTCGACTTGTTCTAAGAAAACGCGGGCAGACATTCTTCCCATTTCAAGCGGTGACTGATCTACAGAAGTAATCGATAATTCCATGAATTTAGTAAACGGCTCGTTACTGAAACCCGCAACACAAAACTCACTTGGAATGCTGATATTTCTTTCTTTTAATTCTTGTATGGCACCCAATGCAGCAAAATCACTCGAAGAAAAAATAGCATCAGGAGGAGTTTGCAATTGTAAAAGTTTGTCAACCGATTCTTTACCTGCGTCAACGCTACTTTTGGTATAAATAACGTATTCTTCTTTAAAATCAAGTCCGCTGTCTAATAAGGCTTGTTTGTATCCCAAAAATCTATTTTTAAAGATGTCCAACGATTGGTCTCCAGAGAAATGAGCAATGTTTCTGCAGCCCTCATCGATTAAATGTTTTGTGGCCAAATAACCACCTTTGAAGTCATTTATAGTTACAGAACTCACTCCGTCAATATGTTTGCTTCTATCAAAAAATATCAGTGGTACATTTTTTTCTAATACATTTCTAAAAGCGCTGTCATTCTCGTCTGAAATTCCGGTAACAGACATCATGATACCGTCGACCTGCGCGTCTACGAGTGTATGAAGATTTTCATTTTCTCTTTTGATGCTTTCATGAGTCTGACAGATAATAACCTGATAACCGTGGGGATAAAGCTCTTCTTCAATTCCTCGAATCACCGAGGCGAAAAAATTGCTATCAATACGCGGCACAATAACTCCGATATTATTACTTCGGCCACTCTTTAAAGCTAGAGCCAATTTATTTTGCTTATAATTCATCGCAGCAGCAGTCTTGATAACTAGCTCACGCGTCGCCTCCTTTATTTTAGGATTATTGTTTAACGCTCTGGAAACTGTTGCAGCTGTGATGTTTAATTTTTCAGCAATATCGTAAATAGTTACTTTTTCACTCATTCAAAAAAAGTTTATCGAATTATTTTTAAACAAAAGTACATTTTTTTTCATTATGCAATGAATATTGTTATCGATTACCATAATTAAAAACTCAAACGTTTTAGATTCTACAATGATAATAAATTATCTAATTTTTTGCATTAAATGTAATTAAAATTTGTAATAAAAATTAAATATATAATTTTTTTCTAAATTAATTTGGTCTCTTAGAACAATTTTTCTACTTTCGTGTAATCGATTACATAAAACATGAAGTTTTTGATATTCAAACAAGAAAAATCTGTGCAAATGATTACAAAGGAGATTGTCGCATTCAAAAAGATTCTTTTTTTAGCCTTTTTAGGGCTTCTGATGCCATCATGTGTAAAACATTCTTCTTCTGTTTCTTCTGAAAATCCATGGCAAAAAATGGATTTGGTTATAAGAAGTATTCCTCAAGTGCATTTTTCAGATAAAGTGTATAACATAAACGATTTTGGCGCTGTTGCTGACGGAAAAACGTTAAACACTTTAGCATTCCAAAAAGCAATACAAGAATGTGCTGCAAATGGTGGTGGTCGAGTTTTAGTTCCAAACGGAAAATATTTGACAGGAGCTATTCATTTAGAAAGCAATGTCAATCTGCATTTAGAAGATCATGCAGAGATTCTTTTTAGTTTAAATCCGAAAGATTATCCTATTGTTCATACTTCGTGGGAAGGTACAGAAGTGATGAATTTTTCTCCGCTTATTTATGCAAAAAACAAAACCAATATCGCGGTTACAGGAAAAGGGACATTAAATGGTCAAGCTGATAGTACTAACTGGTGGATTTGGTCTGGAGGAAAAAACTATGGCTGGAAAAAAGGAATTCCGTCTCAAAATGATCCTACAAATCGTGAAGTTTTGGTAGATATGGCAGAAAAAGGAGTGCCTGTATCAGAAAGAGTTTTTGGCGACGGACGTTATTTAAGACCAAATTTTATTGAGTTTTTTGAATGTAATACTGCTTTAGTAAAAGATATTAAAATTATCAATTCTCCATTTTGGATTTTACATCCAATTAAAACAAACAACATGATTATTGATGGCGTAACGGTTAATAGCCATGGTCCGAACAATGATGGTTGTGATCCAGAATATTCGCAAAATATCGTAATCAGAAACTGCACTTTCAATACAGGTGATGACTGTATTGCGATAAAAGCAGGACGCGATGGTGACGGAAGAAGAGTAGCTATACCAAGTAAAAATATCATTGTGCAAAACTGTAAAATGATTGACGGTCATGGTGGTGTTGTAATTGGAAGCGAAATTTCTGCAGGAGTAAATAATGTTTTTGTAGAAAACTGTGTAATGGACAGTCCGAATTTGGATCGCGCCATTCGTATAAAAACCAATTCAAGGAGAGGCGGAATCATTGAAAATATCTATGTGCGAAACCTTGAAGTGGGAACGGTAAAAGAATGCGTCTTGAAATTAAACATGTTTTATAATGTATACGGATCTCAGACAGGGAATTTTATTCCAACCATTAGAAATGTAAGCTTAGAAAATGTGACTGTAAAAAACGGTGGTAAATACAGCGTTTGGGCAGAAGGCTACGCAGAATCTCCAGTTGAGAATATTACTTTGAAAAATGTAAAGATTCAAAAGGTTGATTCCCTCTATTTATTAAAAAACGTAAAAAACATAAATTTTATAAATACCTACATCAATGAGAAAAAAGTAGAATCTATTACGAACTAAACACTATCAATTAACCAAACTTTAAACCACATGAGTATTAAACAATTATCTAAGAAAAAAGACAAGTACTTTGTATTTTTCTTTTTCCTGAATTTCTTACTGTGCAGTTCTATACATGCACAGACAACCACAATAGAAGGGAAGATTACCGACGCTACTGGTATGTCACTGCCAGGGGTAAACATTAATGAGAAGGGAACAAAAAATGGAACTTCGACAGATTTTGAAGGAAGTTTTAAGATTAATGTATCAAACAGTAAAGCTATTTTAATAATAAGCTATTTAGGATTTCAGACACAAGAAGTAAGCGTTGCTGGAAAATCAAAAATCAATGTGACACTTGCTGAGCAATCCAATTCATTAAACGAAGTTGTTGTGGTCGGATACGGATCTGTAAAAAAGACTGATCTTACTGGATCTGTTAGTACCATTAGTGCAGCAACGATTACAGAAAGAAATACTACAAGTCCATTAGAGGCAATTCAAGGAAGCACGCCAGGAGTTCAAATTTCATCTGCTTCAGGACGTGCAGGAGACGGATACAAAGTGGTGATTAGAGGAAATAACTCATTAGTGGGGTCATCGCCTTTATATATCGTAGACGGCGTTCCAGTTGATAATATTGACTTTTTGAATCCGCAGGATATTTCTAGAATGGACGTTTTAAAAGATGCTTCTTCGGCTGCAATTTATGGTTCTAGAGGAGCGAGTGGTGTTATTATCGTAACTACAAAAAGTGGTGCTAATGTTAAATCTGGAATTAACGTAACTTTTGATACTTCTTACGGAACTAAAACTGCCGCTAGAATGCCAAAAATGATGACTGGAGAAGAGTGGTGGAAATTCCATCAGGTTGCGTATATGAGTGCAACACCTCAAACACAAACGCCAGCGCAATTAGCCGCTTTAGCAGGAAATCAGAGTCCTTTATTGGTTTCTCGTGCCAACAACGGTTATAATTTTGACTGGACAGATGCTGTTCTTAAACCGGGTATGACACAAAACAATTATTTGAATGTTACAGGACGTTCAGATTCTGGTTTGAGCTATAACTTAGGATTTGGCGTTCAAAGCGATGAAGGGCTTATCGAAAATGATTCGACAGATAAATATTCTTTTAAGTTAGGATTGAATCATAAAATCAATGATAAATTTACGACAGGCGCCAATATTACGGTTGCACGTCTTGATACTCAATTAGGAAGTGACTTAGCGATGCAGGATGCTTTTAGATTAAGTCCGCTGATGTCACCTTGGGCTGTTGATGCACAAGGAAATGAAAAAGTGGGAACGCTATTTTTCCTTCCAGGGAAATTAACTTATCCTGACGGTTCATGGGCAATTAATAAAACAAGTACCGTAAACCCTTTAATGGAAATTGCCAATTCTTCTCAGACAGAAAAGACATGGCAAACAGTTGGAAACGTTTTCTTCCAATATCAGCCTTTAAAATGGCTTTCGTTCAAAACAACATTTGCAGCCGGTATCGAAAATACTGTTACCAGTGCTTCTTATAAAGCGCAAACCAATGCAGGTGTAACCTTAAATGGAAAAAATTCGGCATCAATTAAAAACTTCAACAACTTTAATTACACTTGGGATAACCAAATCGATTTGAAACACACCTTTAAAGAAGTGCATGATTTTAGTGTTTTATTATTGCAGAGTTTGTACTCAAATGTTGATGAAACGTCTTATTTATATTCAAACAATCAGCCTTTTGATGTTGGATCAAATAATATGGGATCTGGAGTTCAGACGAGTTATAACATTAGCTCAGGTTATCAAAAGAATACTTTAAGTTCTTATGCAGTTCGTTTAAATTATGCTTTTAAAGACAAATATTTATTGACAGCTTCTACAAGATGGGATGGTTCTTCTGTTCTATCTGAAGGCAATAAATGGCAGAGTTTCCCTTCTGTAGCTTTAGGATGGAAAATCAGCAAAGAATCATTTTTAGCAAACAGTTCTGTTATTTCAGATTTAAAGTTACGCGCAAGTTTAGGTTATACAGGAAATGACAACGTTGCGCCTTATACTTCTCAGGCTTTATTAAATCAGCAGACTTTTTATGCAAATGGAGCCAATGTGGTTTCGGGCTGGCAGTCTGAAAATTTAGCGAATCAAAATTTAACTTGGGAAAAAACACGAGAGTTAAACTTTGGTCTTGATTACGGATTCTTAAACAACAGAATTACAGGTAGCGTAGACGTTTATGACAGACTTTCAGATAAATTAATTTATAAACAAGAATTGCCTCTTGAAACAGGTTATAAAAACACATTTGCTAATGTTGGATCTGTTAGCAATAAAGGAGTAGAGGTTTTGTTAACTACAAAAAATATTAAAAGCAAAAATGTAAATTGGGAAACTACTTTCACATTTACTAAAAACGTAAACAAATTAGAGTCAATTTACAATCAGGATCAAGTAAGTGATATTGGTAATAAATTAATCTTAGGATCTGAATTAAATCCAAACTACAATTATGTTTATGATGGAGTTTGGCAAGAAAGCGAAGCGGCGCAGGCAGCATCTTACGGAATGGCTCCTGGACAGGCAAGACCAAAGGATTTGAACAATGACGGGAAATTCAACCAAGATGATAGAACTGTAATCGGAAACGCAAATCCAGACTGGCAGGGAAGTTTATATTCTAAATTAACTGTTGGCAATTTTGATTTCAATTTCTCTGTTTTAACAAGCCAAGGGCAAACGGTTTTGAGTACTTTCCACCAAAATTTTGCTGATGTAAGTGATAGAGGACGTCAGAAATTGGCAATGGATTATTTTATTCCAACAAATGGAACAGGAATCGCGGCTAATGCAAATAATGAACACCCAAGACCAGGCCCTGTGGCTACTGGAGCAGGAGCTTATTGGACTTCTTTATTTGGGTATTACAGAGACGTTTCTTACGTGAAAATTAAAAATATATCTTTAGGATACACATTGGATTCTGAATTATTGAAAAGGCTTAAAATCAGTAATCTGAGAATTTATGTGAATGTTTTAGACCCATTTGTATTTACAGATTTTGATGGTTATGATCCTGAATGGGCTGGCGCTGCTTTTGGAGTAAACCGTCCAGCATCAGTGACTACGCAATTGGGATTAAGTGTTAAATTTTAATAAAGATATCAAATGAAAAAATTCATCATATTATTAGGAATCATTGTGGGAACTTTAAGTTCTTGCAGTAATTATATAGAAGAGGAAAGTTTGTCAAATGTTCCAGCTGACGGAACTTATAAAACAGCTGCTGGTTTTCAATTATTAATAAACACAAATTATGCTTGGCTTAAAAGCATTTATGGTGGAAATCCGTGGCTTTTTGAGGCAGGAACAGACATGTATGCCGAAGGAAGAACTCCAGAGCCTGCAGGTCTAAGCCAGTATACGCTTTTAATTCCTTCTTCAGACAATGTTGCTGATTTGTACAGACCTTGTTATCAGTTAATTCAATCTGTGAATAAAGCAATTTATTATTCAACAGTAACAGAACAAACTGCCAATTTGAATATGCTATTAGGAGAAGCTAGATTTTTAAGAGCTCAAGCCTATTTCTTATTAGTTCAGACCTATGGAGGTGTGCCAATTGTAAGCGAGAATATTACAACACCAGTTTTATCTTTTACAAGAAACAGCGCAGAAGAAGTATATGCACAAATCATTGCAGATCTCGATTTTGCTTTAGCCAATGTAGGAACTGCTGCTTACAGTACATCTGGTAAAGTAAACAAAAGAGCTGTAAACGATTTATTGGCAAAAGTGTACTTGACAAGAGGGTACGAAACTTTTGCTAAAGCGGACGATTTTTCAAAAGCTGCAGCTTATGCGGATGCTGCAATTGCAGGACAGACTTTAGCAATTGCTTTCGATCAGTTGTTTAAACCAGGAAACGATTTAAATGCTGAAACCATTTTTTCTGTACAATATGACAAGGCTTCGACAAGTACAAGTCCTACAACTTTAGGTAACAACCAGTTTTACTATTTCAGTTCGTATTTAGGAGGAGCAGAAACAGGAGCGCCATTAAGAAGCTACAATTTGTGTCCTACAGATTATGCTTTAGGTTTATACGAGAAAGGAGATGCGAGATGGAACGCGACTTTTATGACTGAAATTGTAGAAGGGCCAGAAACAACAAACGGAGTTACAAAAACAGTTTTATATTATCCGTACTATAGAAGTTCAAATCCAGCTTCTTTAAAAGTAAGACATTTTTACGAGCCAAAATGGTTTACGCCTGCTGATAAGACAGCTTGGATGACTGCTAATGCTTCTAGACTAGCTTCGACATTTGTATATCATCCTTGGGGAGAATATTCTGCAGCTCATACGTTAATTAAAAACTTAGACTGTTATACTATTCCAGTTAAGAAATTTGACGATCCAGATCCAACAACGCCATCAAGTACAGGGCCTGTAAGTACAAGAGATATTATTGTAGCAAGATTGGGAGAAACTTATCTTGTAGCTGCAGAAGCGTATTTAAAAGCTGGAAACCCAGGAACAGGATTAGAACGTTTAAACGAGGTAAGAAGAAGAGCAGGAGTTGCTAATGCCACTTTAGCTCAGTTTAATATCGATTATATCTTAGACGAAAGAGGAAGAGAACTATTAGGAGAGTACAAACGCTGGTTCGACTTAAAACGTACAGGAACTTTGGTAGCAAGAGCTTCAGCTCATAATTATAAAATTAAAGAAGCAAATTTTGTTGGTGTTGACGGCAAGCTTAAAATATTAAGACCAATACCACAATCTGCTTTAGATTTAAATCAAAATAAAGATTTCCCTCAAAATCCTGGTTATTAGTAATTTGTTAGTTTTTTGAGAACTATGTTTTTTGAAGTAGTTAAAAGGGAGTTTGACTATAGGTCGAACTCCTTTCTTAACTAAAAAGTAAAGAGTAAAAATGCGAAAATTGAAATTAATATTAGTGTTGTTTTTTAATGCAATTGTAATGCAAAGCCAGCAGTACAAGGTCGACACGTCGTATACCATTAAAAGCACTTATGCTAAATTAATTAAGAAATATCCATTTATCACGATTCCAGAAATAAAGTCAAATCCAGACGTTAAAGAAACCTTTGATTTGGTTTACAATCAAGAACAAGATCGCGTTTTACATTTTGATGCTTTTGTTAATACCAAAAAGAAAAAAAATCCTGCTGTAATTATGATTCATGGCGGAGGATGGAGATCGGGAAATAAAAATCAAATGCAGTTTATCGGAAAAGGAATTGCAGCAAAAGGCTATTCTTGTTTTTCGATCGAATACCGATTATCATTAGAAGCAAAATATCCAACAGGAGTTGTTGACGTTAAGAATGCGATAAAATTTATCAAAGACAATGCGGAGAAATTTAATGTAGATCCAAACAAAATTGCGGTTTTAGGCTGTTCTTCGGGAGGGCAAATGGCAGCTTTGATTGGTACAACAAATACTAATCCGCTTTTTGAAGATAAAAATTTTAAAAGCCGTTCTTCTTCAAAAGTTCATGCCATAATTGATGTCGACGGTGTTTTGGCATTCAAACATCCAGAATCGTCTGAGGGAGATATGGCAGCATTTTGGCTGGGAGGAAAATCAGATGAGATTCCCCAAAATTGGAAAAATGCTTCAGCACTGAGTCATACGGACAAAAATACACCGCCGGTATTATACATCTGCAGCAGTATTCCGAGATTTCATGCAGGAAGAGACGACATGATTCAGATTTTGAACCAATATAAAATCTATAATGAAGTGCAGACTATTCCAGATTCGCCACATTCATTTTGGTTTTATGAGCCTTGGTTTACGCAGACAATCTCGTACAGCGTACGATTTTTAGATAAAATTTTTAAATAATTTAGAATACAAATGAAAGCAAAAATCACCACAGCAGTTTTATTTTTCGCAGGTTTAACAGCCATAAATGCGCAGAAATATGATATCAAAACCAATAAAACGTATGCCGAAATATCTGCAAAAACAGATGGGAAATGGGAAGGAAGAAAGTACAAAGGCGGTACGGTGTTTAAAAATGTGGACCGATTAAAGTTGGCTCCAGAGCATACTGACCATTCTTTTGACATTCGTTATGAAGGACCGGGCTGGGAAAACAACAGAATTGGATACCGTTTGTATTTGGATTGGAGAAATGCTATTGATATCTTCGGAAAAAAGACATCAGAAAATATTCTGCCAAAAGTAGGGCAGGACGGTTTCGATTCGTATCATGAAATGAGCGATTGGGGAGCAGATATTTTAAAAGCAGGAAAAGGAATCGGAATTGGTTCTATCGACCGTTATTTAAACAATGAAAAATTACACTTTCGTGAAGTTGATTCAACCATTGCAACAGTGGCTAATAAAGCTAAGGAGTCTACAGTAAAAGTAAATTATTATGGATGGAAAACAGCTTCAGATAAAATCGATTTTGTTTCAGAATTGACCATTAAACCAGATCAATTGTATACGCAACATACGATTAAAGCTTCGCAAGCAATCAAAGGAATCTGTACTGGAATCGTTAAACAAAAAACAGCTGAATTGCTTAAAAAAGAAAGCAAAAACAAAAAATGGGCATATCTGGCAACTTACGGAGAACAATCTTTGGTTCCAGATAAGTTAGGAATGGCAATTTTTTATGAAATTAGTACTATCGAAAACATAGCAGATACAGATTTAGATTATCTTTTAGTTTTTAAACCAACTACAAAAGCGGTGACTTTTTACCTTTTAGGAGCTTGGGAACAAGAAGTAAACGGAATCAAAACAAAAGAAGAATTTGCTCAATATTTAGATAGACAATTGGAAGTGCTGAACAAAAAAGGCAAAATGTAAATTGTTTTTTGGCACTCCCGATATTATTGGAATAGAAGATTAAAATGATTTAAAAAATCTGCTCAATCTGCCGAATCTGCGTGAGAATAATTCTAACACATAGAAACATAGAATTTATTGTATTTTAAAAGAGTATCAAAAGAAGCTCGCTTCTTACACATACATACTATGTTTTTTATTGCAAGCGAAACACCTTTTATTAAGTTTTTTAAACTATGTATCTATGTGTTAAAAAAAACAGCTAGAGAATAATCCAAATAGTACTTTTATCCCAATAGCTAGCTAAAAAAATAAATATGATGTATAAAAAAACAGTCCTACTATTATTTCTGCTTTCCAATGTTTTTGCAATGGCACAAAATCAGACTGAAGCATCAGACAATATAATTCCGTACGATTTAAAATGGTCAGAACGAACAGCTCTTTCTATTTTAAGCAAGTATCCGAATGCATGGCAGTTGGACGGAAATGATAAACCAAAATGGGATTATAAAATGGGTTTTGTATTGTCGGGTTTTGAAAAATTATATCAGAAGACCAACAATAAAAAATACCTGAATTACATTCAAGAGTATGTTGATGGAATGATTGACAGCACGGGAAACATTAAAAAATATGATAGTAAGGAATACAATATCGATTGTTTGAATCCAGGGAAACTGTTGTTTAATTTATACGATGTTACAAAAGATTCGCGCTATCTGCAGATTATCGGTAAACTGAGAAATCAGTTAGAAAGCCAGCCGAGAACACCAAGTGGAGGATTTTGGCACAAACAGATTTACCCAAACCAAATGTGGATTGACGGTTTGTATATGGCTGAACCTTTTTATGCACAGTTTACGGTTAAATACGAAAAAGGAAAAAGCTTAGATGATATCGCTAAACAATTTGAACTCGTTCAAAAACATATTGTAGACCCAAAAACAGGTTTGGTTTACCAAGCTTGGGATGAAAGTAAAGAGATCGCTTGGGCAGATAAACAGACAGGAACTTCGCCAACAATTTGGGGCAGAGGAATTGGCTGGTATATGGTAGCGTTGGTTGAAACGTTAGACTATTTCCCAAAATCACATCCAAAATATAAAGTTTTGGTAGGGTACTTGAATCAGATAGCAAAAAATGTGAATCAGTTTAAAAGTGAAAATGGGTTATGGTATCAAGTTGCTGATAAACCAGAATTGTACGGAAATTATGTAGAACCATCAGCCTCTGGAATGATTATTTACGCTTTTGCAAAAGGAGCAAATAAAGGCTATTTGACGTCAAGCTATAAAACAACTGCTAAAAAATCATTTGACAGTTTTGTAAAAGAATTTGTGAAAGTAGATAAAAAAGGAGAAGTCAATGTCTTGAATGTTTCATCAAATGTAGGTTTGGGCGGAAAACCATTCCGTGACGGAACAAACAATTATTATTTGTCTTCCAAAACAAAAGAAAATGGTGCAATTGGCCTAGGAGCATTTTTATTAGCATCAATTGAATTAGAAAAATAGTTGAATTTAAATATATGTTGAAATGAAAAATAGTAGAAAGCACAATTACTTCATGTCGGCTCTGATGGTCTTTGTTATGACTATTACGAGTTGTAAAGTAACCTCACAGGAACCTGCAAAAGATATCGTGATTGGAAAAAATGCGAAATGGTCTGATAAAATGGCTTTGACCTTGATGAAACGCCATCCAGAATCGTATATGATTGACGATGCTAAAAAGCCAAAGTGGGATTACGTTCATGCTTTAGTGCTGCATTCAATAGAAGAATTGTATAAAAAGAATCCTGACGCGAGATACAAAAATTACGTAAGAAGTTATGTGGATCAGTTTGTGCAAACAGACGGAAGCATTACTACGTATGAGTTCGATAAATACAATATTGATTTAGTATTGCCAGGACGTCTTCTTTTTGATGTATATGAAACTTCAAAAGATGAAAAATATTTAAAAGCATTACAGCTAATTCGCAAACAGCTTGCAGAGCAGCCAAGAACTCAAAGCGGCGGATTCTGGCACAAACAAATCTATCCAAACCAAATGTGGTTAGATGGTTTATACATGGGAGAGCCATTCTATGCAGAATACACAGCAAAATTTGAAAACGGGAAAAGTTTTGATGATATCGCAAAACAATTTGAAATAATTCAATCAAAAGCTACAGATCCAAAAACTGGATTATTGTACCACGGTTGGGACGAAAGCAAACAAATGCCTTGGGCAAATAAAGAAACAGGGAACTCTCCAAATTTTTGGTCTAGATCTTTAGGCTGGTACGTAATGGCTTTGGTTGATGTTTTAGATTATATGCCAAAAGACCATCCAAAAAGAAAAGACTTGATCAAATATTTAAACAATGCTTCTGAAGCGATTCTTAAATTTCAAGATAGCAAATCAGGTTTGTGGTATCAGGTTACAGACAAAGGCGGTCAAAAAGACAACTATTTAGAAGCTTCTGGTTCGGCTATGTTTGCGTATGCATATGCAAAAGGAGTAAACAAAGGTTATTTGCCAGCTAAATTTAAAAAAGCAGCCAACAAAGCTTTTGACGGATTAACTACAGTTTTAATCAAAAAAGTAGACGAAGATGGCGGAATCACTTTAACCAACTGCTGTCAAGTGGCAGGTTTAGGAGGAAATCCTTACCGTGACGGATCTTACGAATATTACGTAAACGAAAGAAAAAAAGACAACGATCCTAAAGCAACAGGGCCTTTTATTTTGGCAGCTATTGAGTTGAACAGATAATTGATAATTGTCAATTGTTAATTATCAATTGCAATGCCTTGTCTTGCTGAGCGGAGTCGAAGCATCGCAAAGTAACTCCTCAAAGAAAAGCAAATTTAGAACCCGACAGGTTTTTAGAACCTGTCGGCTTTAAATAAAAAAAGTATAGTTAAAAATGAAAAACATAAAAATCATCCTATTCCTCTTCTGCATTATTCCTTTTCAAAAGAATACAGCACAAGTCTGGACACCAGATAATGGAGACGGAACCTACACCAATCCTGTTATTCATGCTGATTATTCAGATCCGGATGTTGTTCGCGTAGGCGATGATTATTATATGACAGCTTCATCTTTTAACTGTATTCCGGGCTTGCCAATTTTACATTCAAAAGACTTGGTAAACTGGAAAATTATTGGTCATGCTTTGGTAAAACAGCCACCGTTTGAAACTTACGATAGCGTACAGCACGGAAACGGAGTTTGGGCGCCAAGCATTACCTTTCATAAAAATGAATTCTATATTTATTACCCAGATCCCGATTTCGGAATCTATATGATAAAAGCCAAAAAAGCAGAAGGGCCTTGGTCTGAACCGCTTTTGGTTAAAGAAGGAAAAGGATTGATCGATCCTAGTCCGCTTTGGGATACAGACGGAAAAGCGTATCTGACTCATGCCTTTGCAGGAAGCCGAGCGCAAATTAAAAGTTTGTTAGTGGTTTGCACCATGAATCCAGAAGGAACCGTTGTGAATAATGACGAAGTAATGGTGATTGACGGACATAAAGGCGAAGAAACTATTGAAGGCCCAAAATTTTACAAGCGAAATGGATATTACTATATTTTTGCTCCCGCAGGTGGCGTTCCAACAGGATGGCAGACGGTTTTAAGATCGAAAAATGTTTTCGGACCTTATGAAAAAAAGAAGGTTCTAGAACAAGGTTCGACCGCTATAAATGGTCCGCATCAAGGTGCTTGGGTTACGACACAGACAGGAGAAGATTGGTTTTTCCATTTTCAAGATAAAGGCGCTTACGGACGTATAGTTCATCTTCAGCCAATGAAATGGGTAAACGACTGGCCGGTTATGGGAGAAGATTTTGATAAAAACGGAATTGGCGAACCCGTAACAACTTACAGAAAGCCAAATGTCGGCAAAAAATATCCTATAGAAGTTCCGGCAACTTCAGATGAATTTAATGAACCTAAATTGGGATTGCAATGGCAATGGCAGGCCAACAAACAAACCAATTTCGGATTTCCGACAAGTTTAGGATATCTAAATTTGTTTTGCAACACTACAACAGCAAACATTTTTAATGCGCCAAATGTATTGCTGCAAAAATTTCCAGCAGAAGAGTTTACCGCTACAACAAAACTTACTTTTAATTCTAGACTGAAAGGCGAATCAACAGGTTTGATTGTAATGGGATTAGATTACAGTTTTCTATGTTTTAAAAATGTTGATGGAAAACTATACTTGAATCAGAAAACGGGAACTTTTGACAAAACGGTTTCAGAAACGGGAACAAAACCAATTTTAATAGAAAGCAATACGATTTACCTTAGAGTTCAAATAAAGAAAGATGGAATGTGCAGTTTCTTTTACAGCTTAGACGATAAAAATTATCAGTCTATCGGAAATGATTTCAAATCTAGAGAAGGAAAATGGATTGGTGCCAAAGTTGGACTTTTCGCTTTAGGCGAAGAAATAAAAAATGATTCTGGAAATGTTGAAGTAAATTGGTTTAGAGTAACGAAATAAGAAGGAAATGATGCAGTTAAAAAAACAAATAATACTTTTTTTGTGCCTTTGCAGTTTTGCTGTAAATGCTCAGAATACTTACAAAAGATGGCCTGACATTATTCGTAAGAGTGATGCCGCTTGGTTTGCAACAGCTGATGCAAAAAGAATAGCCGAAAACGTATTGCTCTACCAAAGAGATATTGGAGGCTGGCCAAAGAATATTCAGATGCAAGATGAACTGACCGAAAAGCAGAAAAAAGATGTAATGGCACTCAAAAAACGGCCGTAGAAACGACAACAGACAACGGAGCAACTTGTCAGGAAATGCTTTTTATGTCTAGAATGTACGTGCAGGTAAAAGACGAACGTTACAGAGAATCTTTCTTAAAAGGATTGAATTATCTGCTTGAAGCGCAATATGCAAATGGAGGCTGGCCACAGTTTTATCCGTTAAAAAAAGGCTATTATACTCATATTACCTACAATGACGATTCGATGGTGAATATCATGAATGTCATAAAAGCAGTAGCAGAGGAATCGGATTATTACAGTATAAAACCATCAAAAGAAGTTGTAGAAAAATGCAAAAAAGCTTTTGATAAAGGAATCGACTGCATTTTAAAAACGCAATACAAACAAAACGGAGTTCTTACCGCATGGTGCGCACAGCATGATGAAGTTACATTGGCTCCCGCAAATGCCAGAGCTTTTGAATTGGCTTCGCTAAGCGGTTACGAATCGGCAAAAATAGTCCTGCTTTTAATGTCGATTGACAAGCCTTCAAGAGAAATGGTAACGGCTGTAAAAAGTGCTGTGGAGTGGTTCGAAAAGACTAAAATCACCAATTTAGAAGAAAAAAGAGTCTTAAATGACGCTGGAAAAATCGTAGACAAAAAAATGATTCCAACAGCCAATGCCAAACCCATTTGGGCAAGGTTTATGGATCTGGAAACCAATGAACCTTTCTTTTGCGACCGCGACGGAATCAAGAAAAAATCATTGGATCAAATAGGAGCAGAAAGAAGAAATGGCTATTCTTGGTATACAGACGCACCGCAGGAAGTATTGAAAAAATTTCCAGAATGGGCAGTTAAAAACGGTACTAAAGTAGGCGCTTCCGAAAAGAAAAATGTAAACTATATTACCGTAGCACAAGACGGTTCAGGCGATTACACCAAAATTCAGGATGCCGTTTATGCAACTCCTGCTTTTCCGTATGAGAAAGTGACAATATTTGTAAAAAACGGAACCTATAACGAGAAAGTCCGAATTCCAGAATGGAATACCAACGTGGTTTTGCAAGGCGAAAGCAAAGAAAACACCATCATTACCTTTGATGATAATTTTTCGAAAATTGCACTGGGAAGAAACAGCACCTTTTATACGTACACACTTTTGGTTGAAGGAGACGATTTTTCGGCATCAAACCTAACCATTAAAAATACTTCGGGAGAACACGGACAGGCTATTGCATTGTCGGTTACAGCAAATCGCGCCAAAATAACAAACTGTAATCTTTTAGGTAATCAAGACACTTTATACTTATCAGGAAAAGAGGCCAAACAGTATTTTAAAGACTGTTATATCGAAGGCACAACCGATTTTATTTTTGGAGGCGCAACAGCTTTGTTTGAGAATTGTACCATTCACAGCATCAAAAGTTCGTATATCACAGCTGCTTCAACTCCAAAAGGAACGCCGTTTGGATTCGTTTTTAAGAATTGTAAACTCACAGCAAATCCAGAAGCAAAAGAGGTTTATTTAGGAAGACCATGGCGCATTTATGCCAAAACGGTTTTTATTAATTGCGAAATGGGCAGCCAAATTAAGCCAGAAGGCTGGGAAAACTGGTCGAAACCCGAAGCGGAAAAAAATGCCTTTTATGCCGAATACAATTGTACAGGCGAAGGTTTCCAACCAGCAAAAAGAGTAAAATGGTCACATCAGCTTTCCAAAAAAGAAGCGGCGCAATATTCTATTGAGAACATTCTTAAGGATAAGGCTGGAGCGTGGTATTTTTAGTATTCAGTCGCAGTCTCAGTTTACAGCGCAAACTGCAATACTATGCGGTTAATTTTACCGCAAAGCACACAAAGAATACGCAAAGTTCACAAAGGTTTAATATTAAGGAGACAAAGTGACAAAGGTTTTTTCGTAGAGACGCACTTCAGTGAGTCTAAACAAAGAGAATCTACAAAGAATTTTAAATTTAGTTGCAAAGATTCAAAGGAACAAAGTGACAAAGGTTTTCCGTAGAGACGCACCTCAGTGCGTCTTCACAAAGAGAATCGACAAAACTTTGTGCCCTTTTGATATAGAACATAACGAAAATAAAGAAAAAAACTTAGCGAACTTTGCGTAACCTTCGCGCACTTTGCGGTAAAAAAAAACGACTACAAATTCAATATTAAAAGAATGAATATAAAATACCTTCTCTTACTACTAATCACCAGCACCTGTTTTGCACAAAACGCAGATTTTCCGTCAGCAAAAGTCGATTCTATTGTAAAGAACATAAAGCTTCCAGAAATTCCTTCTTTTCAAATCAATATCTTAAAATTAGGAGCAAAGGGAGATTCTGTTTCAGACAATAAAAAAGCTTTTGATAAAGCAATGGCATTGTGTAAAAAGAACCACGGCGGAACTATTATTGTTCCAAAAGGAACCTATAAAATAAACGGACCGATTCATTTGGTAAGCAATGTGAATCTTAAGCTGGAAAAAGGAGCCAAAATAAAATTCAGCGACAATCCAAAAGACTATTTGCCAATGGTTTTAACAAGCTGGGAAGGAACGATGCTATACAATTACAGTCCGCTTATATATGCTAACAACTGCACCAATATTGCCATTTCTGGCGAAGGAACTATTGATGGAGGAGGAGGAAAGACATGGAAAACCTTTAAAGCAAAAGAAAACGAAGGCAAAAACCGTAGCCGTGATATGAATCATAACAACACTCCATTAAGCGAAAGAAAATTTGGAGAAGGCTACTTTTTAAGACCGCAGATGATTCAGTTTTTAAACTGCAAAAACATTTTAGTCGAAAATATCAGAATCGAAAACTCGCCATTCTGGTGTCTGCATCTTTTAAAATCAGAAAGCATAACCATTCGGGGCATAAGCTATAAATCACTAAATCATAATAACGACGGAATCGATCCCGAATACGCAAAAGACGTTTTAATCGAAAATGTAACTTTTGATAACGGAGACGATAATGTTGCCATAAAAGCAGGAAGAGACCATGAAGGAAGAGCCAATACAGCAACGCCAAGCCAAAATATTGTTATTAGAAACTGCAATTTTAAAGGACTGCACGGCGTCGTAATCGGCAGCGAAATGTCAGCTGGCGTGCAGAATGTTTTTGTAGAAAATTGCAAAACAGCAGGTTATTTAAAAAGAGGCATTTATTTAAAAACCAATGCAGATCGTGGCGGATATATCAAAAATATATTTGTTAGAAATATTCAATTAGACCAAGTAGAAGACTGCCTTTACATTACAGCAAACTATCACGGAGAAGGAAAAGGCTATCAATCGGATATATCAAATGTATATTTCTCAAATATCACCTGTAACAAAGCATCAGAATCGGGAATTGTAATTCAAGGATTCACAGACAAAAAAATCAAGAACATAGCATTAAAAAACATAGAAATAAAAGAAGCTAAAAATGCACTGTCAAACGAAAATGCAGAAAACGTCTTGATGACAGATGTTTTTATAGGCAAAAGAGCAACAGTGCCGACAGCAGTTTCGAAAAATTAGAGACAAAGTTACAAAGTAACAAAGAGACAAAGTTTTTAGTGCAAAGATTTTCACGTAGAGACGTACCGCAGTGCGTCTACTTTGCAGTTGATTTTTACCGCAAAGCACACAAAGAAAACGCAAAGTTCGCAAAGTTTTTTTATTCTTTATGTGCTTTGCCAAAGAGGGCACAAAGCTTTGTTTCTTTGCCTTCTTTATTAAACCTTTGTGCACTTTGCGTATCCTTAGCGCACTTTGCGTTAGAAAAAAACTTCACGGTAGAAAAAACTGTGTAGTAAAAAATGTAGCAATAAACAACAAAAAAAAATGAAAAAATACATCATCCTAACATTCCTCATCACCACAGTTTGTTTCGCACAAAAAACATCCCTGTATTGCATTGGCGACTCCACAATGGCCAATAAAAAAGACCCAGAAAAAAATCCAGAACACGGCTGGGCGCAGGTATTGCAGCCCTTTTTCAACGAAAACGTAACCGTAATCAACAAAGCCGTAAACGGACGAAGCACCAGAAGCTTCATCAACGAAAAACGCTGGGATTCTATTTACAATAAACTGAAAAAAGGAGATTATGTTTTTATCGAATTCGGGCACAACGACCAGAAAATAGAAGATTCTGCGCGTTATACAAACCCGCATACCGCTTACAGATACAACTTGATTCGTTTTGTAAAAGAAAGCAGAGAAAAAGGCGCAATTCCAGTATTATTAACCTCAATTAGCAGACGTAACTTTAACGAAAAAGGCGTTTTAGTCCCAACACATGGCGATTACCCTTTAGAAACCCGATTGGTTGCCCAAGAATATAATGTGCCTTTTATAGATTTAGAATATTACACCGAACTATTGGAACAATCTTACGGCCCAGAAAAATCAAAACAGCTTCATCTTCATTTCAAAGCGGGAGAAAATGCTTTTTACGATAAAGATAAAGCTGATGACACGCACCTTTCATTATTAGGAGCCAATAAAATTGCTGAAATTGTAATTAACCAAATTAAGCTCTCGAAAGACCCTTCGTTAAAGAATCTAAAAAATGGAATCAGGTAATGATTTCCTAGCTTATCAATTAAAAATTAAAAATTAAAAATTAAAATTATCAATTACCAACCTTCAACCATCAACCATTAACCATCAACAATTACCAATTAACATTTAACATTTAACATTTAACAATTAACAATTAACTATCAACAATTATCAATTATCAACTCATAACTCATAATTCATAATTCATAACTAAAAAAAACTTTTGTCCTAAAATACAATTATAAAAACTTTTAGGAGCAATTTAGATATTCCGTTTAGAAGATATTTGCAACTGTAAAATAATAATCTGGTTGTGAAATTCTCAGGTGATTGTTTACATTTTTTACAAGCCATAACACGAAGGAGAAAATTTCTTATTTTCTCCTTTTTTTATGCAATTATCATTTATACAGGTGTTTACTGTAAAAATGGCAATTTCAATTGCAATAATCCCCCTAAAACCAAATAGGTAAGTATTTTATTATATATTTTATAACATGTTGCAAAATAAAAGGTTTCATTTTATAAAATGAAACCTAATTAACTGTTTATCAGTAGTATGTGTAAAAGAAAAAATTTAACTTTATACTAATAAAATCTCTTTTACGCCTTTAGACTAACACAATAGCCTAGAAAGCTTAGGCTCTTCCTCCTTTGCCAATAGTTATTAGAATATACTTTACTTCTTCTAAAAGCCTTTAAGTAAAAATACACGTTAATTTTTCGAAATTTTTTAGCAGTTGAGAGTGGCTCGAGTAGCCGCTTTAAGGAGATTTCCTAAATCTTTTTTATCTCTATAATGTTGAATTGACAAGAGTAAGATCCAAAATAAATGACTTTTAAATATATTTTGTTTTGCGCCTGTATAGTGATATTTTATTTTTTTTCTGCTGGTTCAAATAGTCCAGATCAGTCTTTTGTTTTGGTAATGCATTGATTTATATAGGAATAGATGGAATTGTAGATGTTTTTTTTAATCAAATTGTTTCAAATTTGAAACAAATATGTCTTAATCTATTATTCTAAAACCTTTTACAGGCAAAATAAACTTCTTAATAGCAGGAATTTTGCACTAATATTTTCTAGTATCAATTTTATGTAAAACCAACGGTTAAAAAAGGTACAATACGAACACTTATTATTAGCAATTTGATTCTGTGTGAGTTGTTGTATTTTTTTTAATTAAAAAAACGATTTATGAAAACAAAAATTACATTCGTTTTGTTGTTATTGTTGTTTATGATGGGAGGTAGCGCGTTTGCGCAGGTGCAGATTAATGCCCCTACGTCCTATCAGCCTGTAAGTCTCAATCAGGGCGGTGCCCCAGGCACTTACAAGGTCGACATTGTAAACAATAATGCAGCAGCATTGAACGGAGCAACATTTTCGCTGGCATTGCCCGCGGGCATGGAGTATGTGGCAGGAACCATAACGGGGATTCGAATGGTAAAAATCGATCCGCTTGGAAAATTGTTTTGGAGCGTAATCTCTCCGTTATGATTTTTAATGATGCCATGAACTACACTCAAACCAAGACCGCATCCATAATTGACAGGTTTGGTTGAAAAAAAAGGTTCGAATATTTTTTCTTTTATGGAGTCAGGAATCCCTGTTCCGTTGTCTTCAATTTTTAAATACAAATTAGCATCATCATCATCAACTATTATTTTAATAATGCTCTTTTCAGGTGATGCATAAATGGCATTTATAAGAAGATTAAAGAGAACTTGGGTAATTTGAACAGAATCTACTTTCGCCATAATATTATCGTTCTTGAAAACTAATTCATGCCTGATTGATTTTTTCTGAAAATTGGATTTTAGGAAGGAAAGAGCAAAAACGATGATTGGTTTTAGCTCCTGCAATTCTAATTTTTGTGGCATTTCACAAGAAAAGAACATTAGTTTTTTGACAATTTCGCGCGAGTAAATAACGGAATTGATAATTATAGAAATATCAGCACCAATTTCAGGATCTGAATTTTGTTCCTTTATCAGTTCAGCAAAACCTAGAATATTGCCCAACGGCGTATTCAGTTCATGAGCTATTCCTGCAGTCATTTCGCCTAATAAAGAAAGGCGCTCCATGCGTTCTATAGTTTGCCGCAATGCAGCTTTTCTTTCTAAGGTTTGATACTTGTCAACATAATTTCCTATTTCTATTGCAATAGTATCAAGAAGCTTTTGTTCATCATCACTAAAATCACTCAAATTATATTTTTTTGATGGATAATGCACTTTAATATGGCCATAGTTTGTTTTATTTACAATGATAGTGCTGGACTGAAACACCGATAATTCCATAATCTCAGATGTCGACAAATGATAATCTTTAATATGAAGTTCGACCACACATTCTGTACTATAACGCCATGCATTTTTTGTACTTACAATTATGTCGTAAAATGTTTGAATATTTATTGAATTCGATTTAGAGATGGTTTTAGAAATATCATATAGACAAGTAAGCTCTTTTATTTTTTCTCTTAAATTCTCCTCAGTTGACCGTAAATACATTGTAAGAAATTATTTATAATAATTTTAAATTAATTTCAAAAATAATTAAATAATCTTAACCAATAAATAAAAGCTTGCTTAATGTTAACTATTTGAAAACAAAATAAATAGATGTATTTTTTATGTCTTATTTTGTTGTTTTTATGTCTTATTGGAGCATTGATTGATAATAAAATTATATATAGAAAAATCGTACTTTTTGTTTGCTTTCAAAAAGTGGTTTTACAAAGTAAAAATTAAAAAGTCTTATTATGATATTTTAAAAACTTTTAGGTCTACTCAAGAGAAAATCTTAAAGATAATTTTGTGTTCAGACTAATCTGAGACAAAATCATGAATACCACAAACTTTTTTTTAGAGTTTCCTCTAAATTTTTCTGAAATAAGGAAATTGAACAAGATGTATTTCGAGCATTTGTTTAAGCAACGTGTTATTTTTACTTCAATATTGATTTTACTACTTCTCATTTTTTCTGATTTCATCAATATTAATTTCGAAGATGACTTTTTTCTCTGGTTGATAAGAAGTCTGGGCATAATTGTTTTTTTTGTCGTTTTCGAAAATTCCTTTGTAGATGCCGTTTCAGGAATTACTTTTCAGATAGCAAAGCGATTATTGAGATTTAAGAATCTAAATAGCAGATATAAGTTTGTATTTACTAATTCTAAGCTCTGCATTAGATTTCCTTTAGGAAGATTAACGCATAAATGGACGACAATTGAAAAAGCAATTCTGACTAAAAACTTTTTGTTTTTATACATAAAAGAGCAAAACAATTATATTATTTCTATTTCCAGAAAAGATTGTAGAAAAATGGAAGAGCTGTTGACTTTTGTTGAACAGAATGTCATACACATCATAAAAGTTTAAAATTAACCTTATAGTGTCAGTTTTATGGCATATTAGGGTTATTACTAATTTTTTACCGATGTAAGTTTGTAATATTTTTAAAAATAGGAGAGATGCAGAAGGAAAAAGTTTTAGTATTTGACAGCAAGGGAATTTTCTTAAGGATGTTCAAAAGAAGGTTTAAAGAAGAGTTCGATTTTCTGGAAAATTCTTTTTTTGACAAAACGGTAACCACAGAATCTGATCGGATTGTTTTTGTAATACATAATCATAACGAATTGCTTAATTTTCTGTCGCAGGAGAAAAGAGGATCCAACGTTTTAGTTTGCTTATTTAATTTACAGTTCTATAGAAGTTTATCGTTTTTGGAAGGAACAAATAATTTTATTTTGTTTGATGAATCAAAAACTAGAACTGAAATTTTAAAGGAATTAAAGGCCTTTTTTGATAATAAATTGGATTCTAATACAATTAAAAAAAGTTTATTACCGCCAAATGTTTCTTACCGAAAGTTTCAGGAATATTACAAGGCAATGTACTTTTTGATGTAATTTATTTTATTTTTTATATTTTTTCACTCGTACACTTAATAGAAATGGTACTTTCAAAGCAGGATAAATGTTGTTTTTATCCTGCTTTTTCATTGTTTGATTAATTCTTAGAAAAAACAGCTTTCTGCAAAACTAAATGTTGAAATAAAGTATTTTCAAATAATAACTGGTTTAATAAAAGTCTTAATTTTAAAAACACCTTTTTAGATCTTGCAGATAAGATGTAAAAGTGTGATTAAGCAATTTTAGATTTTGAAAATCTGAATATAGAGTCTATAAAAACTAAGATTAATAAAAGCATTATTGACGTATTTGTTATAAAGAATATGTACCTCAATAAAACTCTTATTGAGTAAATTTTCCTTTTTTGAGGATTTTTTACGCTCCAAAAATTAACAAATAGAAGAGGTATAAGCCATCTTTTTGAATAAAGTTACTTTTAATTTTATACTTTCTACGGAGTACTAAAACAGTTGTTATAAAAACACTTTTAAAGTAAGTGTTTGATTGTTAATGTGTTGTGTTTGCTGACATTTTAGAAAAAATGGAAGTCAATTTATTGTAAAGAAAATGAATGAAAAACTGCATTAAATTTAACAGCAAAATTGTTGTAACTATCACACAAACTTTTATTTTTGTGGCTTAATTTAACAATATATAAGCATGAAAGATTTATTAGTAAAAATCAACGCCGAAATTGAAACATTCAAAGCTGAAGCTGAATCTTTGACTGAAAAAGGAATTAAAGCTGCTGGACCAAGAGCACGTAAATCGACTTTGGAAATTGAAAAACTTTTAAAAGAGTTTAGAAAAGTTTCTATCGAAGAATCAAAAAAATAATACAACTAAACCCCGCTATAAAGCGGGGTTTTTTTATGTCTTTTTTTTTTTTTAGCCACAAAGCCACTAAGGCACAAAGTTTTTTTGTTAAAGATATATACTTTTTTGCGCACGATCTGAACGATAGCGAACGGACGAAGTAATTCAAATTGAATTATAAGAATTCGTGAATTTGTAACGAAAAAACTTAGAACCTTAGCATCTTAGAACCTCAGAATCTTTAAATAGAATTCCTGTCAATAAAATTAAAAGGAACTTTTACCTGTGCTTTTTCTTTGTTCAGAATCATTCGCGCCGCTGTTTCTCCCATAATATTAAAATCGGTAGACATAACGGTAATACCCAATAATTCTTTTAGCGGAGTGTCGTTATAAGAAATCACGCCAATCTCTTTTCCTAAAACAAATTCTTCATCACGAATCTGCTTCATTAAATTTACTAGATCAGACTCTTCAATGGTGATAAATAAATCTCCTTTTTTAAGAATCATATCATCATAAACTTCACTTAAGATTTCAAAGTTAATTTCATGTTCCACGCAGAATTTTCTAAATCCGTGTAAAATTCGTCTAGGATAAGGGTAAACTGCTTTATCTGGGTATACTAGAATTAATCGTTTGTATTTTGCAATTTTAGAAAGACCTTCTTTTAAGGCATTATAAATATCATTTTCAAAATCCTGATAAATCTTAATGACATCATCACCCGTTCCTAATTTAATGTTATCTAAAATAACCAGTTTTTCTTGCGGAATTTTTTTTATGGCGCTTACCACATCATCAGTAAAACTTAAATGCCTTAATTCGTCTGTCTTAAAGTGCGTTGTAATTACATAATAATCGTAAGCTCCTTCAAACTTATCTAAGATATTCAAAAATAAAGTTTCGTCGCAGTGGTAAATTTGAAGATCAACATGAGCGTTGGCTCCTAGAGTATCAATAAATGAACTATAGGTTTTCATTTTGTAAGAACTCAATTTGTTGGTCAAAAACAAAATATTGACTTTAGATTCTAATTTTGTTCGAGTAATATAGTAGCCTTTTCCTCTAATCGAAGAAATGATTTTTCTTTCTTTTAAAATGTTATAAGCTTTCTCAACAGTATCACGAGACATATAAAACTCTTCGCTGAAACTATTTATAGAAGGAATTTTTTGATTGATTTTTAAATTTCCGTTAGCGATGTTCTGAAGTATAGAGTCAACAATCTGCTTGTATTTAGGAACTCGAGAATCTTCATCTATTTTAATAAGTTTAATCATGTTCATTTTTCAGGAAATCTGTCTCGTATTTCAACGTGACTCTTTTTTAATTCTAAATAATTTAAAAAAATCTCTTCTATAAAAAGAATCTGTTAAGCAGAATCATTTTCATAATGAAAAAGAGAAATTGACAAGGCTTGTAATCTTTTTTTTATGATTTCTGAATTTTAACCCAAATGAAGAATTAATAATTACGAAATCGATTGCTAAAATAGCCATTTTAAATTTATTTACCCAATAATTGCAAGCCCTTATTTCTAATAATCTTTAGTTTTAACAAAAAATATGAAATCCGTAAAGGATAGTACAGGACAGTTTTCTTTTTGACATTCTCTTATTTTACAAAACCAAATACTAACAAACCTAACCTAAACCAAAAACAATAATATGGAATCATTATTAGGAATCATTTTTCATTCTATCGGAGGATTTTCTTCGGGTAGTTTTTATATGCCTTTTAAAAAAGTGAAAGATTGGGCTTGGGAAAGCTATTGGCTTGTGGGCGGATTTTTCTCTTGGCTGATTGTTCCGCCAATTGCAGCTTACTTAACGATTCCAAATTTTACTGAAATTATTGCAGCAGCTTCTCCATCAATAAAAACTTTCACTTTTACAATGGGTTTAATCTGGGGAATAGGCGGTTTAACTTATGGTTTGGGCGTTCGCTACTTAGGAATGTCTTTAGGAAACTCCATTACTTTAGGATTTTGTTCTGCATTTGGAGCTTTAGTACCATCAATTTATTATGATATCGTTCCGACTGAAGGGAAAATATCATTCTCTCATATGCTTTCTAATTCTGGCGGACAGCTGGTTTTAATAGGAGTTGTAGTATATCTGATTGGAATTGCAATCTCAGGAAAAGCAGGAATGCTGAAAGAGAAAGATTTTGCCACTGGCCATGAAGATAAGGACAAAGACTTCAATCTGGTAAAGGGTCTAATTGTGGCCGTGATTTCAGGAATTTTAAGCTCATTCTTCAATTATGGAATCGAAGCTGGGAAATCAATGGCAGAACATGCTGTAATAAATGGTGCAAATCCGTTATTTCAAAACAATGTGACTTATGTTGTGCTGCTTTGGGGAGGACTTACAACCAACTTTATCTGGTGTCTTTATTTGAATTTTAAAAACAAATCAATTAAAAATTATACCGACAAATCTACTCCAATAACAAAAAACGTTTTGTTTTCTGCTCTTGCTGGAACCATGTGGTTTTTACAGTTTTTCTTTTACGGAATGGGAGAAAGCAAACTTGGAAATGGTGCCAGTTCATGGATTCTTCATATGGCAACCATCATTTTAACGGCAAATTTTTGGGGATTTTATTTGAAAGAATGGAAAGGAGTTTCTAAAAAAACATTAAGAACTTTTTTCTGGGGAATTGGGCTTATTATGCTTGCAATCGTTTTGGTAGGAATTGGTAACTCATTATAAATACAAGAAATAATTTAAAATACTATATGTCGAATACAAACACAATTAATAATATGAATTTTAAGCATGTAAGCTACCTTTGGGATGAGGCTAAGGCGGCAGCATTAGCAGGTGATGAAGTAGCGCTTTTTATTTATCGTTCTAACTTGCTAGGGGCTGATTTAAGATTGACCAACTATGGCGGTGGAAACACTTCTGTAAAAATTACAGACAAAGATCCTCTTACTGGAGAATCTTCTGAAGTAATGTGGATTAAAGGTTCTGGCGGTGACATTGGAACGTTGACAAAATCAGGTTGTGCAGCTTTGTATTTGGACAGACTTCGTAATCTTGAAAATGTTTACAGAGGCATTGAGTTTGAAGATGAAATGGTAGAATTATTCAACCACTGTATTTTCGATTTAGCTTCAAAAGCGCCTTCTATCGATACGCCTTTACATGGTTTTCTTCCATTCAAACATATTGATCACTTACATCCAGACGCGGCAATTGCAATCGCTGCTGCAAAAGATGGAAAGAAAATCACAGAAGAATTATTCAACGGAGAAATTGGCTGGGTTGGATGGCAGCGTCCAGGATTTGATCTTGGTCTTCAGTTGAGAGCTTGTTTAGAAGAAGCAGAAAAAAAAGGTAAAAAACTACGCGGCATCATGTTAGGTTCTCATGGTTTATTTACTTGGGGCGATACTGCGTTTGATAGTTATATCAATACGCTGGAAGTAATCGAGAAATGTGCTTCTTACTTAGAAGATAATTATGGAAAAACGCGTCCAGTTTTTGGAGGAAAGAAAATTGACAGTCTTCAAGAGGCAGATCGTAAATTGAAAGCAGCAAAAGTAGCTCCGATTTTAAGAGGTTTCTGTTCATCAGAGCGCCAAATGATTGGTCATTATACAGACGATGCAAGAGTTTTAGAATTCATTAATTCTAATGATCTTTCAAAATTAGCCCCATTAGGAACTTCTTGTCCAGATCACTTCTTGAGAACTAAAATAAGTCCTTTGGTTTTAGAATTAGATCCAAACGAAGATTTATCTGATGTTGCAGCTGTAAAAGCAAAGTTAGCTCCAGCTTTTGAAGCTTATCGTGCGATGTACAAAGACTATTACAATGCATGTAAGAAATCAAATTCACCAGCAATGCGTGATCCTAACCCAGTGGTTATTTTATATCCGGGAGTGGGTATGTTCACATTTGCTAAAGATAAAACAATGGCGCGTTTAGCATCTGAATATTACATCAATGCGGTAAACGTAATGAAAGGCGCTGAAGCCGTTTCAGAATATACGTCATTGCCACACCAAGAAGCTTTTGATATTGAATATTGGTTATTGGAAGAAGCAAAATTACAGCGTATGCCAAAACCAAAAGCATTGTCTGGAAGAGTAGCTCTTATAACTGGTTCTGCGGGCGGAATTGGTAAAGCTATCGCGAAAAAATTTGCTCAAGAAGGAGCTTGCGTGGTAATTAACGATATCAATGAAGAGCGTTTGGAAGGTGCTTCTGCAGAGTTTGTAAAAGCATTCGGAAAAGATGCTGTTTCGAGCACTTTATTGAATGTTACTGATGAAGTAAGTACAGAAAAAGCATTGGACGAAGCTTGTTTAGCTTTTGGAGGTGTTGATATTGTCGTGAATAATGCTGGAATCAGCATTTCAAAATCTATCGCAGAACATACTCTTGAAGAGTGGGATAGATTATACGATATCTTGGTAAAAGGACAATTTATTGTTTCTAAAGCCGGAATCGAAGTAATGCGTAAACAAGGTTTTGGAGGAGATATCGTAAATATCGTTTCTAAAAATGCTGTTGTGGCTGGTCCGAACAATCCTGGTTATGGTTCAGCAAAAGCGGCTCAAGCGCATTTAACACGTTTAATGGCTGCAGAACTTGGAGCTGACAAAATTCGTGTGAATACAGTAAATCCTGATGCTGTAATTTCAGATTCAAACATTTGGTCTGGAGGATGGGCAGAAGGTCGTGCAAAAGCATACGGAATTACAGTTGAAGAACTTCCGGCTTACTATGCAAAACGTACGTTATTAAATGAAATCATATTGCCTGATGATATCGCAAATGCTTGTTTCGCTTTTGTTGGAGGTTTCCTAAATAAATCTACAGGAAACGCCTTAAACGTAGACGGCGGCGTTGCAATGGGCTTTTATAGATAAAGATTGTTTAGGTTTTTATATAAGTTTGTTTAAGCAAAAGTGGTTTTTTGTGGTCTAGCGTTCGAATTCTTTCGAACGTTAGATTTTTTTAGCATATAACAATTCGCTTTAACAAACAAAACTTAACAAAAAAGTGAAGTACAACCAGAGTTTGGCTACTGTGAAATTTATAAGTTCAAAAAATATTTAAAATACACTAAGATTTAGAAGGCGAATCCGTAAAATCCGTGTCCGAAATTTCGGCACTGCGTGTTAAAAAAATATACTAGACATATAAAATTTATATATTGTAAACTCTATTAAAAATATCAATAACTATGATAATCTCATCAAACCACATTGATTCTCATAACGGGGATTTAATTAAAAAACACGAAAATAAGCTAATTTTTACGGCATCAGAAATAAATGATACAGAAGCGATTATTCAAAAATTAATCGATTTTCAAATTGCAATTCCATCTTGGGCCTTAGGAACTGGAGGAACACGTTTTGGACGTTTCGCTGGTGGAGGAGAGCCTCGTTCATTAGAAGAGAAAATTGAAGATGTTGGTTTGCTTCATAAGCTTAACAGTGCGTCTGGTGCGATTTCACTTCACATTCCGTGGGATATTCCAACAAATTATAATGAAATAAAAACATTAGCGGCACAGCACGGATTGAAATTTGATGCGATGAATTCGAACACATTTCAAGATCAAGCAAACGCTGAGCATACTTATAAATACGGTTCTTTGCAAAACGTAAATAAAGCAGTTCGCAAACAGGCAATTGCTCACAATATAGAAGTAATTAAACACGGAATCGAATTAGGATCTGAATCTTTAACAGTTTGGCTGGCAGACGGTTCTAATTTTCCAGGACAATTAAATTTTAGAAAAGCGTATCAAAATACATTAGAAAGTTTAGAGGAAATCTACGATGCATTACCTTCAAATTGGAAATTATTCTTAGAATACAAATGTGCTGAACCTAACTTTTATTCAACAACTGTTGCAGATTGGGGACAATCTTATTCGTATGTGAAAAAATTAGGAGACAAAGCGCAGACTTTGGTTGACTTAGGACATCATTTACCAAATGCCAATATCGAGCAGATTGTTTCTTTATTATTGATGGAAAACAAATTAGGAGGTTTCCATTTTAATGATTCAAAATATGGAGACGACGATTTAACAGCAGGCGCATTAAAACCATATCAATTATTCTTGATTTTTAATGAATTGGTAGAAGGAATGGACGCAAGAGGAATGAATCATGCTAAAGATTTAGGCTGGATGATTGATGCTTCTCACAATATCAAAGATCCATTAGAAGATTTATTGCAATCTGTTGAAGCGATTATGATTGCTTACGCACAAGCACTTTCTGTTGATAGAAAAGCATTAGAACAAGCTCAAGAAGAAAATGACGTGGTAAAAGCGCAGGAAATTCTTCAGAATGCTTTCCGTACAGATGTTCGCGCATTGGTAGCTGAAGCTCGTCTTCGTTCTGGCGCAGCATTAAATCCAGTAGCGTTATATCGTTCGCTTCAAGTTAGAGAAAATCTAATTGACGAAAGAGGTTTAAAAACAGTAGCAACGGGCTTATAATTATCAATTATCAATTGACAATTGATAATTAACAATTTACAATTAAAAAAAATGAATGTAGTTGCGATTTTTGATATTGGCAAAACAAACAAAAAGGTTTTTTTATTTAACGAAAATTACAAAATTGTCTGGGAGAAATCGGTTAATCTTGATGAGACCACAGATGAAGATGGTTTTCCTTGCGAAGATATCGAATTACTGAAAAACTGGATTTTAGATCGATTATCTGAAATAAAAGAGCTGACAGATTATGTTTTAAAAGCCATCAATTTCAGCACTTACGGAGCCAGTTTTGTTTATATAGACAAAAACGGAAAAGTTTTAACTCCTCTGTATAATTATCTGAAAGATTATCCAGAGGATTTAAAATCTGATTTTTATAAAAAATACAAAGGAGAAAAAAAGTTTGCTGTAAAAACAGCTTCTCCAGTTTTGGGCAGTTTAAATTCGGGAATGCAGATTTACCGATTAAAAGAAGAAAAACCAGAAATTTTCGAAAAAGTGAAATACTGCTTGCATCTGCCGCAGTTTTTAAGCTTTCTTTTAACGAATGAGGCATACGCTGATATTACAAGTATTGGTTGTCATACTAATTTATGGAATTTCAAAAAAATGAAATATCATAAATGGCTGAAAGAAGAAGGTATTTTAGATAAAATTCCGCCGATACATTATGGTAAAGACGTTATCAAGAATGCTGATAATCTTGCCATTGGAGTTGGGCTTCACGATAGTTCATCAGCGATTATTCCGTACACAATCAATTTTACAGAACCTTTCGTTTTATTGTCAACAGGAACTTGGAGTATTTCTCTAAATCCCTTCAATACTAAACCGTTAACTTTTGACGAATTACAAAACGATTGCCTTTGCTATATGCAATACACAAACAAGCCAGTAAAAGCGGCACGTTTGTTTGCAGGAAATGAACATGAAGTGCAAACCAAACGTTTGGCAAAGCATTTTAATGTTCCAGTTGATACATACAAAGAAGTTTATTTTAATAAGAAAATTGTAGCCAATTTAAGAGCTCTTAATTATCAGATTATCTATCCTAAAAAATACGATTTTGATATTCTAAAAGAATGTCCTTTTCAAAAAAGAGAGCTTTCATATTACAAAGATTACGAAACAGCCTATCATCAATTGATGCTGGATTTGGTAGAACAACAAGTTTTTTCTACCAATTTGGTAATTCATAACAGTCCGGTAAAAAAGATCTTTGTGGATGGCGGTTTCAGTAAAAATTCGATTTACATGAATTTATTGGCAGAAGCTTTTCCAGATGTTGAGGTTTATGCAGCTTCGATGGCACAGGCAAGTGCATTGGGAGCGGCATTGGCCATTCATCAAAACTGGAATCCAAAACCAATTCAGAACGATTTAATTGACTTGAAATTCTATAAACATTAGGTTAAAACGGTCTGTATGTTGTAAATTTGCTGAGAAACGTATTTTTTACATTTACAGTACACGCCTAATGAACAACACACTAAATACTACAATATGAAAATTGGACTTTTTATACCTTGTTATGTCGACCAATTTTATCCAAAAGTAGGAATTGCAACCTACGAATTACTCCAAAAATTAGGTTGTGATGTCGAATTTCCGATGGGACAAACCTGCTGCGGACAGCCAATGGCCAATAGCGGTTACGCACATTTAACAAAAGGCTGCGATGCCAATTTTATTGCCAATTTTTCTGGATTTGATTATATAGTCTGTCCTTCTGGAAGTTGTGTTTTGCATGTGAAAGACCATTTGCATGACGAAAAACAAGAAGAGAAAGCGACAGCAATTCGAAATACAGTTTACGAACTTACCGAATTTATTACCGACGTTTTAAAAATCGATCACATTGACGGAAGATTTCCTTATAAAGTAGGAATGCACGTAAGCTGTCACGGTCAACGCGGATTAAAGCTTTCGCAAATGTCTGAATTAAACGCACCATTTTTCTCTAAACCAGAACAATTATTGCACAGTATAAAAGACCTTGATTTGGTTGCTCTAACCAGAAAAGATGAATGCTGTGGTTTTGGAGGAACTTTCTGTGTGACTGAAGAAGCCGTTTCGGTAAAAATGGGGCAAGATCGTATTAAAGATCACGAAAGTCATGATGTGGATTATATTACAGGTGGAGATATGTCTTGCCTAATGCACTTGGACGGAATTCTAAAAAGGCAGAAAAGCAGAATTAAAACCATTCACATTGCTGAAATATTAAATTCACTCGAAAATTAATTTTTTCTACCATTAAGAAATTAAGTTCATAAAGCTTGGTTAAATATTTCTTAGTAAAAAAATAAGAGATTTAAGAGATTTTAAAAAACTTAATTTTCTTTTAATCATAAAGAAATTAAGTTCATAAAGTTTAGCTTAATTTATTTAATATCTTAATGGTAAAAACAACTTTTATAAGATGTCATCAGAAAAAACAATACCGCACAACGAAGCCGCAGCAAAGTTCAATAAAGACGTAGAGCGTGTCAATTGGCACGATGAAACGCTTTGGTTTGTGCGTGCTAAAAGAGATAAATCAGCGCACCAAATAGCAGATTGGGAACTACTTCGTGAAACGGCTTCTCAAATTAAATTTAATGTGCTTTCTAACATTCACGATTATTTAGTCGAATTTGAAGCGAATGCCCAACGAAACGGAATAATTGTGCATTGGGCTGCCGATGCAAAAGAACACAACGAAATTGTACATTCGATCTTGGCGAAACATGATGTAAAGCAGATGGTAAAATCCAAATCGATGCTTACAGAAGAATGCCATTTGAATGATTATTTAGCCGAAAAGGGAATAGAAGTAATTGATTCAGATTTAGGAGAATATATCGTACAGCTTCGTAAAGAACCGCCAAGTCATATTGTACTTCCTGCGATTCACTTAAAGAAAGAAGATGTAAGTGAGACTTTTCACGAACATTTAGGTACAGAAAAAGGAAATTTCAATCCGCAATATTTGACAGAATCAGCTCGCCAGAGTTTGAGAAATACTTTTTTGACTAGAAAAGTAGCTTTAACAGGAGTCAATTTTGCTGTTGCAGAAACAGGAGAATTTGTGGTTTGCACCAATGAAGGAAATGCCGATATGGGCGCGCATTTAGCAGATGTTCATATCGCCTGCATGGGATTTGAAAAACTGATTCCGAAAAGAGAACATTTAGGTGTTTTCTTGAGATTATTAGCAAGAAGCGCAACTGGACAGCCAATTACGACTTTTTCAAGCCATTTCAAGAAGCCAAGAGACGGAAAAGAAATGCACATTGTAATTGTGGACAACGGAAGAAGCACGCAATTAGGAAGAGAAGATTTTAGAAATTCGCTGAAATGCATTCGTTGTGGCGCGTGCATGAACACTTGTCCGGTTTACAGACGAAGCGGCGGACATAGTTATCACAATGCGGTTGCGGGACCAATTGGTTCTATCTTGGCACCAAACTTAGATATGAGCAAAAATGCCGATCTGCCTTTTGCTAGTACGCTTTGCGGTTCGTGCACCAATGTTTGTCCAGTAAAAATTGATATTCATGATCAATTGTACAAATGGCGTCAGGTTTTGGTAAAAGAAGGGCATACGCCAAAAGCCAAAACCATTGCGATGAAAACAATGGCGACCGTTTTGGCCAATCCGATAGTTTTTAATATTGCCGGTAAATCAGGGCGATTTGTAATGAAGAATATTCCAGGAATGGTCAATAATAAAATGAACAAATGGTATGATCAGCGAGAAATGCCAGATGTTCCAGAAGAATCTTTTAGAGAATGGTACAAGAAAAATTCGAGAGAATCTAAAGCAAAAGGGGATGAGTAGTAAAGGCGAAATTTTAAAAAGAATAAAACTGAATCAACCCGATTTGGTTTCAGAACTGCCAGATCTTACAGTTTTAGGTTCAGAACAATTTGATATATTAGAAACCTATAAAACGGTTTTAAAAGGCATAGGTGGCGATTCTGTAGAAGTTGCTGATTATAATGAAATCATCAACTATATAAAATCCAATTACAATCTTGAGAAAAGGCTGATTACAACCCTTCCAGAACTTTCAGAGATTGCTTCTTTAGACTGGAAAACAGTAGATCCGCATTCACTTCAGGATGTTGAATTAACGGTTGTAAAAGCACATTTTGGAGTAGCAGAAAACAGCGGACTTTGGGTAACTGATGATATTTTAGGACAGCGTGTTGCTCCTTTCATTGCGCAATATTTAGCTATTATTGTTCATAAAAAAGATCTTGTGCCAACAATGCAGCAAGCGTATCAAAGAATTGGAAACATGGAATATGGTTTTGGAACTTTTATTGCAGGTCCGTCAAAAACAGCAGATATTGAGCAATCTCTCGTTCTTGGCGCTCACGGTGCTAGAGGATTAATTGTGTTTTTATTGGATTAGGTTTTTTCATCTTATTGCAAGGTGAAAATATTCGCATAAAAATAAAGCTCAGTAGGGAATAGTTTATTAAAAAGAAAAGACTAAACATAGAATGCAGGAATGTTTGCCATTTCTGCATTCTTTTTTTAAAATTTTCCTAAAATTAGCTTATAATTGTACTCTTTACACGAATATAAGAAAGTACATTTTGAAGCGTTTAGTTCTACATCTTCTACTGTTAATTGGATTTTCTTTGGTAGGATATTCGCAGGATTATCCCATCAAATTTCTTGACATATCAGACGGTTTGTCTAACAATTCCATTACCACAATTTATCAGGATAAGGAAGGCTATATGTGGTTTGGAACCTATGACGGTTTAAATCGATATGACGGATATAATTTTAAAGTTTTTAGAAACCGAATCAACGATAAAAAATCTCTTTTATTCAATACCATTTATAATATAGAGGGTGACTCTAGAAATAATATCTGGGTAGGAGGAACTAGCGGAATTTGTATTTACGATAAAACAAAAGCATCATTTCATACGGTTCAATATACGCTGTGGGATGATAAGCCCAAAGTGCTTCAAGATATTATACATCAGATGCGCTCCGTGTCAGATAATTTGGTTTTGGTTGCTTCGCAGAAATTAGGATTATTGGCTTTTGAAAATGGTTCTTTCACAGGAAAACATATCCCGCTCAACGCATTAGGAAATAAGATTACCATTTCTAATTATGATGCTATTGCAATTCAGGAAAATAAAGAAAAATCAGGATGTTGGGTATACGTGCGCAATGTTGGAGTTTGCTCTTACAATTATAAAGCAAAAGACTTAAAAATTATTTTTCCACTTTCAATAGGAGTAAAGGCCATTAAACTTTCTTCTGATGGAAATCTTCTGTTAGGAACAGACGAAGGTTTGTTTTTAATGAATACCAAAACAGGTTCTGTTTCAGAAAATTATTTCACTAATAAATGCAGCGTTACAGATGTTCTAGTAGATAAAAAAGGAAAAATTTGGGTTACAACAGATGGTTGTGGCATTTTCTACATTAATCCGAATACTAAAAAGCTTCTTTCTTATAACGAACAATTAGCCAAAAGCAATTCGGTTTGGAGTTTATACGAAGACCAATCAGGCAATAAATGGTTTGGTTCGCTTCGTGGCGGAATCAGTATGCTGAGTGATACACCAAAGTATTTTAAAAGTGTTCGTTATAATGCCAAAGATCCGGCAGACAATTTTATTTTATCTTTTTGCGAAGATGAAAATAAGAATGTTTGGGTCGGTACAGACGGTGCAGGCTTAAAATATTGGGATAGAAAAAACAACAATTATACAAATTATGGAAATTCGCTGTCTAGTCCTTTTATAACAGGAATAGTTCGTGATAATACTAACGATATCTGGATTTCAACTTGGGCTGGAGGAATCAATAAAATAAACAAGAGTACGAATAACGTTAAAAAATATTCTTGCTATAATCCTTATACCAAACAAATTGAGAAAAATATCTGGTTTGTCTTTAAAGATTCAAAAGCAAATATTTGGGCAAGTTCGACAAATGAAGGTACACTGTATCTTTTAAATCGAAAAAAAGATGTCTTTGAACCTTTCGATAAAAGAATCGACAACCTGCAGTGTATGATTGAAACTTCTGATGGAAAGTTATGGGCAGGAAATTATACTTCGCTCTTATCTATTGACAAAAATACTCGCAAAATCACTAAAAAAGTAATTGGAAATCCTATCAGATGTATTCATGAAGACAAGGATAAAAATCTTTGGGTTGGAACGCAAGAAGGAGGTCTGCTTTTATTTGACCGAAAGACCAATACTTTTAAAAGATTAACAATAGACGATGGTTTGCCTTCAAACTCCATTCTAAGGCTTTTGGAAGATCAAGAAGGAAACTTGTGGATGAGTACTTATAATGGAATCTGCCGATACGATAAAAAGACTAAAACATTCCGTAATTTTTCTGTAAATGACGGACTTCAAAGCAATCAGTTTAGTTTTAATGCTGGAATAAAACTATCATCTGGGGAATTTCTTTTTGGAGGCATAAACGGTTTTAATGTTTTTTATCCCCATACAATAAAAGGCTTTATCCAAAAAAATAATGTCTTGCTAACAGATTTTTACGTCAATAATCAGCTTATTGAAGAAAGTAAAGCTGAGGTTGATGTGAGTTCTAATAAAATAAAAGAAGTTAGCTTGGAATACGATCAAACCACTTTGTCATTAGAATTTGTGGCGCTAGACTACAATAACGCAGATAAGATAAATTATGCCTATTTTTTGGAAGGTTGGGATCAGCAGTGGAACTATGTGGGTCAAACCCGAAAAGCAAATTATTCGCGACTTCCAGAGGGGAAATACACCTTTAAAGTAAAGACAACCAATTTTCAAGGCGGATGGAATAAAGAAGTAAGTTTGGTTTCTATAACAGTTTTACCGCCTTGGTACAGAACTTGGTGGGCTTATGCCTTATATCTTTTAGCAATTGGGGGAATACTATTTTTATATTTGGATTATAACAAAAACAAAGAAAAATTAAAGTATAAGGTTAAAATCGCAGAGCTTGAAAGCAAGAAAGAAAAAGAGATTGCCGAAAAGCAGTCGTCTATGTTTACTTATATTTCGCATGAATTTAGAACACCGCTTTCGCTGATTATTAATCCGCTGAAAAAAGCAGTTCAGAAGGAAATTGTAGAAAACGGATCTTCTGGAAGTGATTTGGCCATTGCCCATCGAAATGCCAGAAGACTTTTAAGCTTGGTAGATCAGTTACTTTTACTAAGAAAAGCAGAAAACGATGCCGATTCTCTTCGCTTGTCTCCAATATATGTAAATAATCTTTCGAATGAAGTGTATCAATGCTTCGTCAATCAGGCAAAGGAAAAACACATTAGTTATAATTTTATTATTCCAGAGCACGAAATTACCATTATTGGCGATTATGAAAAGATAGAGATTTCATTATTTAATTTAATGTCAAATGCTTTTAAATACACGCCAATTGGAGGCGAAATCAATTTGACAGTAACTGAAAATGATGATGAAGTTTTTCTTGAAATAAGTGATAGCGGAGATGGAATTGATAAAAAAGATATTGATGTTATTTTTGAAAAATTCAGACAAATCAATTCGAAAGTTTCAGTTGGAACTGGTTTTGGCATTGGACTTTATATTGTTAAATATTTCGTTGACAAACATAAAGGATCTGTACTCTGCAGCAGTGAGAAAGGAAAGGGAAGTACATTTAAATTGGCATTTTTAAAAGGAAACAGTCATTTTGAGGATATAGAAATTACCAATGAAAAACCACAGCGAAGCCAATTATTTGATGAATTGATTCCAGATGAAATCCAAGAGCCGATTCCTGCAGCAGTAACTTCTATTGCCGACAGTGATTTTAAGAAGACTATGTTAAGCGACAAGCGAACTGTTTTGATTATTGATGACAATGCAGAAATTAGAGCGTACCTTATTAAGCTTTTTGCTGATAATTATATAGTCTACAGTGCTGAAAATGGCGAAGAAGGTTTAAAAATGACCAAAAAACATATGCCAGATCTTGTCATTAGCGATATTACAATGGAAGCTATGGACGGTTTAGAGCTGTGCCGAAGAATTAAAGAAGATAACGCTTTATCACATATTCCCGTTATTTTACTAACAGCATCTAAAAATCTGGAAACTCATTTACAAGGAATTAATGAGGGCGCAGATGACTATATCACAAAACCATTTGATGATGATATTCTCACAGCAAGAGTCGATTCTCTATTGCGAAATCGCCATAATTTGCGAACCTATTTCTTAGATAGTATAACATTAAAAGAAAATACCCAGAAAGTTCCTGTTGAATATCAAGAGATATTAAAAAAATGTATCGAAATTGTTGAAGCTAATATTCATAAAAAAGATTTCACGATTCGAACTTTTGCCCTTGAAATGGGAATGAGTCACAGAACGCTTTATACTAAGATCAAAATTATTTCTGGTCAAACCTTAAATGCTTTTATTCGTTCTTTGCGAATCAGAAGGGCAGCGATGCTGATGCTGACTGAAGATATGAATATTACTCAGGCGAGTACCGAGGTTGGATTTGAAGATCCGAAATATTTTAGACAACAGTTTGTAAAACTTTTTGGAATGACTCCTTCAGAATATATCAAAAAGTATAAAACGTCATTCAATTCTGACTTGAATATCATTAAATAGGCTCTAGATTCATTTTTACCGTTGCAGAATCAGCTGCTTTTTTTAGGGAAAGCTTGAATTTTTTTATCCAGCTCAAACGTTTTAGCTTAAAAACTGCATTTTATTCAATAATTATATATTTTGTAAAAAATCCCACATGATTTTAAATACTCTTTAAAATTTAATTCAAAATAATGGTTAATTACAATTTTGACCTCCTTTTTTTTCCAATTTACCCCTCATCAGAAGTGTTATTTAAACATTTCTTTGCAGTAATAGCAATCAACAAATAGGTTTTGCTGTTAGTCATAAGTGTTAATTAAGATAGTTAGTTATCTGTTTAAAGAACTGAGCACTCTTTAAACTTTCAGATCAGTAGTGGTTGGTTTTCATTACTTATCATCCCGCAGTTTATTTAGGCTGCGGGTTACTTAAAAAAGACATTTATTATAAACGGAAAGAAATAAAAAGAAATAAAAAGAAATATCTAACCATGTAACCAAACTCAAATAATATGAAAATGACCACATAATAATCGTTTTACTTTTTTTACCGCCTCACATAAAAAAAGCATTACCTCGAGTAACCTACGAGATTTAAAAAACAAACTTTGACTTTTAGAAAAAAAACTAACTAACCTAACCTCAAAAATTAAAGAAATGAAAAAAAATGTATTTTTATTTTTTCTTGCTCTTTTTGGCCTTCTCGTAACAGGATGCCAAAATAATGAATCAGGATTTCCAAGTTCTGATAATCCTACGGTGGTAGTTTCCACAAAAGAGATCTATGGAGCTCCGAGTAGAAAATTTGAAATTAAAGCTGCGCTTGCAGACGATTTAGGACTAAAAAGCGTACAAATTCAGATTCCAGAATTATCTCTGGATAAAGTAATTTCTTTTGGAACAGATCCGCTTTTAAAATTGTATGATTTAAGTTATTTTTTTGAAATTCCTGCAGATCGGGGAACGTCGGAATCTTTCAAAATTAAACTAGCTATTACTGATGTTTCAGGTAATGTTGTCAACGAAGAGATTAATCTGCGTTTAGATGGTGAGTTTGCGGCTCCTAGCATAACAATGGTTACGCCAAAAGAAGGGGCGGTTATTTTATTGTCTACAAGCAATGAAATGCCGGTAAATTTTGTGGTAAACGATGATTCAGGAATCGATTATGTACAAGTAAAATGCGAAGCTTTAGGAATCGATGAAATGATTCAGTTGTCAGGATCTCCACAGTCATATACATTCAATAAAACGTACAAATTGCCAGTAACTGCTGCTAATTATGTTTTAACAATTACAGCTAAAGATAAATTTGCGATTCCAAATTTAGGAGCACTAAACGTAAATATCGTGGCCACTAATGAATATCCAGCTATCTATTTATGCGATCAGCAAAAAGGGACCAATCTGACTACAGATGCAGTTGGAGTTCCGATGTATTTCCATGAAAAAAGCGGACAGGATTTCGAATTCAAGTATTACGCCGATAAAGACAACAAAGAAGTATATTTCTTAGGTCAGGAATCTGATTTTGCTCCTCATTGCTTTGGTTTAAATGCTTCTGGAGAATTAGTAGATGATGTGGCTTCAACGCCAATTATTTTGCCAACAAAAGGATATTATAAAATAAAAGTAAATCCAAATACTTTAAAATATACTGCTGAGAAATATACTCCAACAAGTAAAGTTTGGGCAGATATTGCAAATGGTTTATGGCATGATGATGCTGCGTTAAGAAAACCATTTGTAAGTGTTTGCGGCGGCGGAATTCAAGGAGCAACTTGGGATACTTGGGATGCTTGGACTCAAAAAAGTTTACACTTAACTAATAATCCTGCCAATCCATATCAATTGGTTGGAGAATACACTTTAACGGGAACTATAGAAGCAACTTTCACAGGCCAATGGTGGGATCCTTCTTGGAGATTAATTAAAAATGGAATTGCAACCATGTCGCCGGGAGAAAATGGAAATGCGAAATATCCTGCCGCTCCAGGTGTTTACAAAGTAGTCTTAGATACCGAATTGGAAAGAGTATTTATAACAAAAAAATAGTTGGTTATAACGTAGTTGTAACATTAAACAAATAAAACAGCTTGATATGAAATTTAAATATATAGGATTTTTTATTGCCCTTTTGTGTACTGCTGTATCTTTTGGACAAATAAAAATAAAAGGTACTGTTAAGGATAAAGCCAATGTGCCGATTCCAGGAGTAAATGTAATAGTAAAAGGAACTTCGACATCGGCAGCGACCGATTTTGATGGAAATTATGCGATAAGTGTTCCAAACAAAAATGCACAAATCGAATTCTCGTTTGTAGGTTTTACTTCCCAAATTGTCTCGGTTGGAGATAAAACAGAAATTAGTGTAGTAATGCAGGAATCAAGTCAGGCATTAGATGAGATAGTGGTAGTAGGTTATGCGGCTGTAAAAAAGAGCGACGTTACGAGTTCAATTTCTTCTGTAAAAGGAAAAGAATTGCAAACTATGACTGTTGGTAACGTAGCAGAATCGCTTCAAGGAAAAGTTTCTGGAGTGCAGGTTACGGGACAAGGAGGTCCAGGAGCGCAGCCAAGGGTTTTAATTCGTGGGATTTCGACTTTAAACTTAAACACAGATCCATTGTATGTAGTAGACGGAATTCCGATGGGAACAAGCATCAATTTCTTAAGCAACAACGAAATTGAATCTATGGAAGTCTTAAAAGATGCTTCTGCAAGCGCTATTTACGGTTCTCGCGCGTCAAATGGAGTTATTTTGATCACCACTAAAAAAGGTAAAGAAGGCAAAACCAGATTTACTTTCGATTTAAGCTCTGGTATGCAGATTATGAATAATCCATACGATATGGCTGATGCAGAAACTTACGCCCGAATAATGAATACGGCCAACAATAATTCAGGTTATGCTGATTATCTGCCAAATCCGTCACAATACAGAGGAAAAACGACAGATTGGTGGAAGGAAGGAATTAGAAAAGGAACACCCGTTACCAATGCTTCTTTAGGAATTTCAGGAGGCTCTGACAAACATACTTACGGAATAAGTCTGAATTATTATAATTCGGAATCTATTTACGGTATAGGCGGATGGGAAAGAATAACAATGAGAATTGCCAACGATTTTAAATTCTCAAAAAAGCTGTCAGCAGGAATTACATTAAATCCGCGTTATGAAACTTGGGGAGCACCTGGAAACTGGGCTGACTTCGATAAAATTGATCCCATTACGCCAATTTACAAACCAGCAGATCAGTTGAACGGAACAGAAAATGAATACAGCATTTATGCAAGATCTCCATCTTATGTATGGAATCCGGTTGCAGCTGTAAAAAGATATGACGACTATACCGATCAGTACAATTTAAACACAAACGGATATTTACAGTACGAGCCAATAAAAGGTTTAGTGATTCGTACACAAGCATCTGTTGAGGTTGGAGACAAAGTGAGAAATAAATTCGTTCCAGATTTTGTAATTGACGCAGCTCACGAAAAACAAGAAATTAATACCGTTGAAAAATGGAATACTACAAATGTAGATTGGACTTGGCAGAATACGATTACGTACTCTAGAAAATTTGCAGAAAAACACCATGCTTCTTTAATGGTGGGTAATACCATGGAAGAGTATAACGGCAATGATCTTTGGGGATATGGAGAAGGGGTGCCAAACAACTCAGATTCTATGAGAGAGTTAAATGCGGCAACCAAAAATAAAGACAGTAAAGGAAACAGCTGGTCAAGTTCTTTAATGTCTTATATCTCTCGTTTTTCTTATAATTATGATGAAAAGTATTATTTCACTGGAACATTTAGACGTGATGGCTCTTCAAAATTTATGACCAATAACAAATGGGCAAATTTCCCTTCTGCGTCGGTTTCCTGGAGAATTTTAAACGAAGGCTTTATGGAATCTGCCAAAGATTTCGTTAGCGACTTAAGATTAAGAGCAGGATGGGGTAAAGTAGGAAATCAAGGTTTGCCAGATGCGGTTTATCAATCAAATATTGGGCAAGGATATTATGTAATTGGCGGAGGAGTTGTTGATACTTCTTTTCCTTCTTCAATGGCCAATAAAGACATTAAATGGGAAACGGTAGAAGATATGAGTTTTGGTTTGGATTTCGGTTTCTGGAAAAACAAACTTTCAGGCTCTTTAGAATATTATAAAAAGAAAACCAATGACATGTTATTTTTAAAACAGTTTCCAACGTATAGCGGATTTCCAGATTATTCAAGAATGTGGACCAATGTTGGTTCTATGCAGTCAAGCGGTATCGATTTGCTTGTTTCTTATAAAGATAAAAAAGGGGATTTCTCTTATGGCGTAGATGTAACTTTTACAACGGTAAATGTAGATATGGTATCGCTTTCTTCTGATGGAGAAAGATTATACGGATCAGGAAACAGAACCTTAACTGTTAAAGGTGACGTTCCTGGGTATTTCTACGGATATGTGGCAGATGGATTGTTCCAAAACCAAACGGAATTAAACTCACATACAGATGAGCACGGAACGAAATTACAGCCGTATGCACAAGTAGGAGACGTTCGCTTTAAAGATTTAAACGGCGATGGAAAAATAGATGAAAAAGACAGAACAAAAATAGGTTCTCCGTGGGCTGATTACAACATTGGTTTGAATTTAAATTTTGCTTACAAAGGATTTGATTTAGTGGCCAATTTCTATTCAAGTATCGGAAATGAAATCGTTAACCAGAACATATCGGATTTATACAATGGTGCAAGTTTAACTAACAAAGTAAGCGGATTGGAGCAGATGGCTTGGCATGGCGAAGGGACTTCAAACTATATCCCTCGTTTGTCTAAAGACGATAACAACGAAAACTTTACCAAATTCTCTTCTCTTTATGTAGAAGATGGCTCTTATGTACGTATGAAAAATTTACAAGTAGGATATTCTTTCTATAACAAATTCGGATTGGATAAATTAAGAGTTTCATTATCGGGCCAGAATTTATGGACATGGACAAAGTATACAGGAGTTGATCCTGAGGTTGCTGGAGGAGATCCTAATCAGGGAGATAGAGTAAAAGGATCAGGTTTTGGAGGATGGAATTATCCAGTACAGCCAACAATCTTGATGGGACTTAATGTTGCATTTTAATCAAAACGATCATGAAAAAAATAATAGTATCAATAATAGCTTTTTCTCTATTAGCAGTTTCTTGCAGCGATTTTATTGAAAAAGAACAAAGAGGAACACAGACTTTAGAAAATTATTTTCAAACTGCGCAAGAATGCGAAAATTATGCCAATGAGTTAACACAGAGATTGTTGCTGGCCAAAGATTGGTGGACACTAACAGCTCCAAGAGTGACCAACGAAATGTCTACAGATGACGCTTGGATGGGAAATACAGGACAAGACAGCGGAGCTCATAGACCATGTTCGCAATACATTATTACTCCTGACAATATGGGAGATATGAATAGTATTTATACTGCGCATTATTATACCATTCAATCTGCCAATATAGGTTTAGAAAGAATGGCTAAATCGCCAATTACAGATGCCCAGAAAAACCAATATATGGGAGAATCTTTATTTGTGCGTGCATATTGCTACTACGAATTGGTAAATCTCTTTGGAGGTGTGCCTTTATATACAAAATCATTAGGAACAGGAGATTTAACTTTACAGAGAAGTTCTGCTGCAGAAGTATATGCGCAAATTGAAACTGATCTTAAAGATGCGGCGGCTAAATTAGAAAGTGCTCCTGTAAATAGAGACGGTAGAATAAACAAATGGGCGGCTTATGCTTTATTGGCACGTGTTTCTTTATTTCAAGAAAAATGGGCTGAGGCAAAAACCTATTCGAACAAAGTTATCACAGAAGGACCTTTTCAGTTAGAGGCAGATTTCTTAAATATTTGGAATGTAAACAATCATAACGGAGTAGAATCTATTTTAGAAGCGCAGTCTTCTTCTGTTCAAAACAGAGATTTAGGCGCGGCATTGCCAACTTTATCTGGAGCAAGAGGAGAAGACAAGAAGAATTTTCCAAGTAATGATGCTGCTGATGTTTTAGACGGATGGGGATGGTGTATGCCAACAAGTGACTTAGAAAATGCTTATCTTTCTGAAAATGATGTGATTCGTCGTAGAAGTACTATCACAAAATGGGGAGAAGCAGCTTATGGAGATGAAGTTTTAAACCCAACACATAAGTTTAGCTTAAACGATAATAAATCAGGACGTATTTGCCGTAAATATTATATTCCGATTGCAACTCGTCGTTCTTTAGATAAAAAAGACGGACACTTACCGCTAAACATTCCATTAATTCGTTTGGCGGAAATGTATTTGACAAGAGCAGAAGCAAATTATCATTTAGGTGGAGATGCTTTAGCAGATATCAACATCATTAGAGCACGTGTGAAATTGGATCCAAAAACAGGAATTTCGGGACCAACTTTATTGAGACAAATCTACAAAGAACGCCGTTTAGAATTGGCTTTTGAAGGATTGCGTTTATTTGATATCCGCCGCGAAAAAGACCCAACAACAGGAAGACCGGTTATAGAATCTTTAATGGGGCCAAACGGAACTTTTGTGAAATATAATTTAAGTTCAACAGATCCCTATGAAACAACTAACTTGAGAGAACCGCAAGACAAAGGAATCAATTTTGATCCTTCTAAACACTTATTGTGGCCAATTCCGCAAGTAGAAATCGATTTAAGTGGTAATGTCATTAAACAAAATCCTGGATACTAAAATGAAGTTTAATAATCAAAATAAAGTGAGTCTGCTGTGTGCAGGCTTACTTTTCGCAAGTTCCCTTTTTGTAAGCTGTGATGCTGAAAAATCTGAAAATTCAGGTTCAGAAAATGTTGTTGCGGAATTAAATGTGAGTTTAGACATGAATCTTCAAACCATGGAAAGTTTTGGAGCTTCGGATGCTTGGCAATGTAATTTTATTGGAAAAAATTGGCCTACTGACAAAAGAAATAAAATAGCCGATTTATTATTCAGCCAAGGTTTAGATGCTGACGGAAATCCAAAAGGAATTGGATTGTCTTTGTGGCGTTTCAATCTTGGGACAGGAAGCGCAGAACAAGGTGACGCAAGTGATATTACAGACGAATGGAGAAGAACGGAATGCTTTACTGCTGATGGAGTTTCGTACAATATGTCAAAACAAGCAGGTCAGGTTTGGTTTATGAAAGCCGCGAAAGAACGTGGTGTAGACAAACTTTTAGCTTTTGCCAACAGCGCACCTGTTTATTTGACTCAAAATGGAAAAGCTCATGCGACGATCAAAGAATTTTACAATTTAAAAGAAGGTAAAATGCCAGATTTGGCCGATTTCTGGGCAACATCCTTAGAAAAGTTAAAAACAGAACATGGTTTGACTATCGATTATGTGAGTCCTTTTAACGAACCGCAATATGAATGGGATGGTTCTGGACAAGAAGGTTCTCCAGCAACCAATGCTAATATTTATAGTTTTGTAAATGTCCTTTCGCCAAAATTACAATCAAAAGGCTTAGATGCAAAAATTGTAGTGGGAGAAGCTGGGTCTTATGAATCTTTATACAAAACTGTTTCAGGAAAAGAAAGCAGATCCAATCAGATCGATTATTTTTTTGCCGCTAATTCTTCTAAAAATATTGGCGGTTTAAGCAATGTAAAAAAGACAATTTCTGGACATAGCTATTGGCAGGCTTGGCCGTTGCAAGAAATGATTTCTTCCAGACAGTCAGCAGCTGCGAGAATTCAATCGGTTGGTGGAGTTAGTCTCTGGTCATCTGAATATTGTGTGTTAGAAAGTCCGGGAACTGCTGAACTTCCGGGCGGAGCTGGAGCAGGTAGAGATTTAGGAATCTCATTAGCACTTTGGACAGCACGCATCATCAGCACAGACATTGCTGTTGGAGGTGTCACCTCTTGGCAGTGGTGGACGGCAGTAAGTCGTGGTGATTATAAAGATGGATTAATTCACGTAGATGATGGAACAAGCAACGGAGCAGGAAATGCCGATTACTGTAAAAATGACGGATACATCAGAGATTCTAAAACGCTTTGGGCTTTAGGAAACTTTTCGTTCTTCGTTAAACCGGGAATGGTAAGAGTTCAAATTCCTAGTGTTGACAATTCAACTGCTTTAAACGATGTTATGGTTACAGCTTATAAAGATGCGACAAATAAAAAGCTGGTAATTGTTGCCGTTAACATAAGCAAATCGACGAAAGCCTACAAATTAAATCTTTCAGGCGGAGCTGTAACAGATAATAAATTAACGCCTTACATTACTTCTGAAACATTGAGTTTGAAAAAAGGAACAGCGGTTGATGTTGCTGGTTTTGAAATTCCAGCTAGATCTATAGTAACCTACGTAGGAACGTATAAATAAGAATAAAAAATTAACCGCAAAGACACAAACAAAAAACGTAATCCGATAGCTATCGGGAGCAAAGCTAAAAATAAGCTTAGCGAACCTTGCGATAACTTGGCGTCTTTGCGGTTAAAAAACAAAAATATAAATGAGGAAAATATATCTCTCGCTTTTATTGGTAATTAGTTCGCTGTCTTTTGCACAGCGAACTGTTACCATCAGCACAGATAATGTAGTACAAACCATGGACGGTTTTGGAGGTTCTGATGCTTGGAGAACACAGTTTGTGGGTAAAAACTGGCCAGAACAGAAAAAAAATGCCATTGCAGATTTATTGTTTAGCAAAGAAATCGATGCACAGGGAAATCCAAAAGGAATCGGACTTTCGATTTGGAGATTCAATTTGGGTGCAGGAAGTGCAGAGCAAGGAGAAAACAGTAAAGTTTCAGACGAGTGGAGAAGAAGTGAATGCTTTTTGAATGCCGATGGAACTTACGATTTTTCAAAACAAGAAGGCCAAAGATGGTTTCTGCAGGCAGCCAAAAAACGCGGAGTAGAAAAATTCCTGATTTTTACCAATAGTCCGCCAGTGCATATGACGAACAACGGATTGTCTTTTGCTTCTCAAAAGAATAAACTGAATCTAAAAGATGGTGCAATTCCAAAATTTGCTGATTTCTTAGTTCAAAGTATTCAGGGATTGGAGAAAAAAGAAGGAATCAAATTCGATTATGTAAGTCCGATAAACGAACCGCAATGGGAATGGATGCCAAAAAATGGGGATACCAACAGTCAAGAAGGAACACCAGCGACCAATCAGGAAATATATGATTTAACCAAATCACTTTCAGAGAAACTGAAAGCAAAAAAAATGAGCACTGAAATTGTGATTGCAGAAGCTGCGCAAATCGATTATTTGTACGAAAATGTAAATGCCGAAAATCGAGACAATCAGATTGATTATTTCTTCGGAAACACTAAGACCAATGTAGCTAAGTTTTCAAACGTAAAAAATGTAATTCTCGGGCATAGTTATTTTACTACTTGGCCAATTGAAAGACAAGTTTTAAGTCGAAAATTGATTGCCGCAGAAGTAAAACAAAAACCAGGATTAAAATACTGGCAGTCGGAATATTGCATTTTAGAAAATCCGGGAGAAGCTGAAATTCCGGGAGGTTCTGGCGGCGGAAGAGATTTAGGAATGCAGACTGCTTTGTTTGTAGCCCGTTTAATTCATAATGATATTGCCGTTGCCAATGCCGCATCATGGCAATGGTGGACTTCTATTACAAGAGTTGATTACAAAGACGGCTTAATTTATCTGGATGATGGAAAAAGTAACGGAGGTACGGCTCCAGATTATGTGAGAAATGATGGAGAATTTCACGATTCCAAATTGCTTTGGGCTTTAGGCAATTATTCGCTTTTTGTACGTCCGGGAATGCAGCGAGTTGATGTTCCAAACCAAAATGAATTGGATAAAGCAAACGATGTAATGCTGACCGCTTACAAAGACATTCTAAACAAAAAACTGATTGTTGTTGCTGTAAACTGTGGCAAAGAAGCTCAGAAATACAAATTCGATTTATCAAAAGGAACTTTAAAAAACAATGAGTTCATTCCTTACATAACTTCTGATGCATCAAATTTAAAAAGAGCTGAAGTTCAAAAAAATGGAAATTTAGAAATTCCTGCAAGGTCAGTAGTGACGTTTGTGGGAGAATTGCAATATTAAAAAATTGTTTCAAGTTTCAGGTTTCACGTTCAAACCTAACTTGAAACTTGAAACCTGAAACAAAAAATAACTAAAAACATGTTAACTAAGAAAACTCTAATTCCCGTCCTTCTCTTTTCGTGTGTATCGGCATTTAGCCAGATATCATTTGGAGATTCTAAAAAAATAAATGACAGCTGGAAATTCAATCTTCAAGAAACTCCAGATGCAAAAAATGTTGCTTTTGATGATACTAAATGGCAGAGTGTAAATGTACCGCACGATTGGAGCGTAAAAGGCCAGCTGAGTCCAACTCTGGCAAGCTGTACAGGTTATCTTCCGGGAGGGATTGGTTGGTACAGAAAATCAATCAATATTCCGCAAAGCAAAGCAGGAGAAAAAGTATATTTGTATTTTGAGGGAGTTTACAACAGAAGCGAAGTTTTTATCAATGGAAAATCATTAGGAAAACGTCCAAACGGCTATATTTCATTCGCTTATGATGCTACACCTTTTGTGAAATTTGGAGGAGAAAACACCATTTCAGTACGTGTTGACCATAGCCAAAGTGCCGATTCAAGATGGTACACTGGTTCAGGAATTTACAGAAATGTTTGGTTGGTTTATGCAAACCCAGTTCACATTGCACAATGGGGTGTATATGCTTATCCAGAAGTGAAAAAAGGTGCTGGAACATTGAACGTTGAGGTTGATGTAGAAAATGGTTCTGCTTTTAAATCTACATTGACTGTTGTAAACGAACTGTTTTCAAAAGATGGAAAATCGGTTGGAAAAACAACTTCTAAAGTTGAAGTGGCAGCAAATCAAAACGGAAAAATTTCAGCCAAAATCAACGTTAAGAATCCTCAATTATGGGATTTAGACAATCCAAATTTATACGAATTGAAAACTACTGTTTTACAAGACGGTAAAGAAATAGACAAAGCGGTAACTCAAACAGGTTTTAGAAGTTTTACATTCGATCCAAATAATGGTTTTGCCCTTAACGGAAAATGGATGAAAATGAAAGGCGTTTGCTTGCACCATGATGCGGGAGTTTTAGGATCTGCAGTTCCAAGAGAAGTTTGGGTAACTAGATTAAAAACCCTGAAAGAAATTGGAGTAAACGCAATCCGTACTAGCCATAACCCGCAAGCGCCAGACTTCTATGAACTTTGCGATGAATTGGGATTATTGGTTTTAAACGAAGCTTATGACGAATGGGAGTTTCCAAAACGTAAATGGCTAGAAGGATGGAATTATGGAACACCTGGATTTGAAGGCTCGTTTGATATTTTTGCTGATTGGGCAGAAAAAGATTTAGAAGATTTCGTACGCCGCGACAGAAACCATCTTTCCGTTTTTGGATGGAGCATTGGCAATGAAGTGGATTATCCAAACGATCCGTATTCTCACCCAGTTTTAGATCAGGGGAAAAACGGATTTGGACAGGCTGCTTATGGAGGCTATAAAAAAGACGCTCCAGATGCCATGCGACTTGGAGCAATTGCAAAACGTTTGGTGGCTGCAGTAAAGAAATACGACAAATCTCGCCCAACAACAGCAGGTTTAGCTGGAGTTGCCATGTCTAACGAAACAGAATATCCAGGCGCTTTAGACATTACAGGCTATAATTACACAGAAAGCAAATATCAGTCAGATCACGAAAAATATCCAAAGCGAGTGATTTTTGGAAGTGAAAATGTACATGATATGGAACCTTGGCTCGCAGTAAAAAACAACAAACATATTTTCGGCCAGTTCCTTTGGACAGGAATCGATTATTTGGGAGAATCAGGAAGATGGCCTTCACGAGGATTTTACTCAGGTTTAGTTGATTTTGCTGGAATTATCAAACCAAGAGGCTATTTCCGCCAGTCATTATGGTCAGATAAGCCGATGGCGTATTTGGGAACTTATCCATTAGTAAATGAAAAAGATGTTTCTAAAGACGCATGGGCAATCTGGAATTACGAAAACGGTCAAAAAATCCGTGTGGTTTGTTATACCAATGCAGAAAAAGCACGTCTGGAATTGAACGGGAAAGTAGTGGGAGAAACGAAACCCTACGATGAAAAAACGGGAATAATCTATTGGGATATTCCGTTTGCTTCAGGAAAATTAGAAGCAGTTGGTTTAGATAAAAGTGATAAGGAAGTAAGCCGTTATGCCATTACTTCTACTCAACAGCCATTTGAGTTAACTATTGCCGATAAGGATATCACCATTAGTAAAGATAAAGGCGTTGCTAAAATTATGGTTCAGGTAAAAGACCAAAACGGACTTCCAGTAATGCTTTCAGACAACGAAGTGACTTGCACCATCAATGGAGCAGCGACTTTATTAGGTTTGGAAGCAGGAAACAATAGCGATATGACCGATTACACAGATAATGTACAGCGTGTTTTCCACGGACATATAGCAGCATATATTCAGGCAAATGGAGATTCGACAGCGCCAATAAAAGTAAAATTTACAAGCCAGTGGCTAAAACCTGTTGAGGTTACTGTAAATGTGAAATAAGAAAGCAAGAAAAGACCTGACAGGTTTTTAAAACCTGTCAGGTCTAATTTTTGTCTGCAACAATAAAATTTCATTATATTTAAAGTGTAAAAACCACACATAAAACAACAGATGAAAATTACAAACTTACTTACAATGGCTATAGGAGCCTTTTTTCTATCAGCCGCAACTAACGCTCAAAACACATTTCAAAAAGAAGAATTTAAACAATGGGCTCAGACTCCGCCCATGGGTTGGAATAGCTGGGATTGTTACGGACCAACGGTTGAAGAACACGAAGTAAAAGCCAATGCCGATTATATGGCAAAAGAGCTCAAGAAATTTGGATGGGAATATGTCGTTGTAGACATTCGTTGGTTTGTCGAAAATGATAAAGCAGGCGGTTACAATCAAACAGATCCACGTTATGTAATCGATCAATACGGGAGATATCTTCCAGCTGTTAATCGATTTCCTTCAGCAAAAGACGGACAAGGTTTTAAACCACTAGCCGACTATATCCATAAAAAAGGATTAAAATTCGGAATCCATATTATGCGTGGCATTCCGAAAAAAGCTGTTGAAGAAAAAATGCCAATTAAAGAAGCAAACGGAATTACAGCAGATCAGATTTATTCAACAGCATTACAATGCGAATGGCTGAGAGACAATTATACAGTTGTAGCGGATAAACCAGGAGCACAGGAATACTACAATTCTATTTTCGAATTATATGCACAATGGGGAGTAGATTTTATTAAAATTGATGATTTGTCTAGACCGTATCACGAAGGCGAAATTAATTTAATTAGAAGCGCCATTGATAAATGTGGGCGTAAAATTGTTTTAAGCACATCACCAGGAGAAACCCCAATCTCAGCAGCGCCACACGTATCTACACATGCTAATATGTGGCGTATGGTAGATGATGTTTGGGATACATGGCCGCATATCACGCATTTAATGGATGTGGCACAAAAATGGTATCCGTATATCGCCCCGGGAACATGGCCAGATTGCGATATGATTCCGTTAGGACGTATTTCGATTAGAGGAGAACGTGGGAACGACAGAATGACTCGTTTAACAAAAGACGAACAATATACTTTAATTACATTTTTCAATATCTTCAAATCACCATTGTTTTTTGGCGGAGATTTACCAAGCAATGATGCTTTCACCTTATCGTTATTAACGAATAAAGAAGTAGTAAAAATGCATAACGAAAGTACTGCAGTAAAACAGCTTTTTCAGAAAGATGGAAAGATTGCAGTCACTTCAAAAAATGCAAAAGATGGGAGTGTTTATTTAGCTTTATTTAATATTTCAGATAAAGATTCGCAGAAAGTATCCGTAAATCTTTCAGATCTTGGAATTTCAGGTACTGCGGAAGTTTTAAATATGTGGACAGGAGAAAAATCTAAATTAAATTCGAAAGAAATTGGAGCCGATTTAAGACCTCACGCTTCAGTGTTATATCAATTAAAAAGTAAAAAATAAATGAAGAGAATATTTTTTTGTCTTGTATCATTACTAAGCCTTTTTGATCCTTTACAAGCCCAAAATACAGCAAAAGGAATTCCGCCCGTCATTGCCGAAAAAGATCTAACAGCTTATTTATTCGTTTATTTTATTGGGAATAAAATAGAAGAAGAAGCGGTTAATTATGCCGTAAGTACTGATGGATATCATTATTATGCCCTTAATAACAACAAACCTGTTATAGACAGTAAGAAAATAAGCTCGACAGGAGGAGTTCGTGACCCGCATATATTGCGTGGCGAAGATGGTAAGACTTTTTATATGGTTTTGACTGATATGACTTCTTCAAAAGGTTGGGACAGCAATCGTGCAATGGTTTTATTAAAAAGCACTGATTTAGTAAACTGGAAAAGCAGTATTGTCAATATTCAAACTACATTTCCAGGAAACGAAAACCTAAAACGTGTTTGGGCACCACAAACTATTTACGATACAAAAGCGGGTAAATACATGATTTACTTTAGTATGCAACATGCAGGAGGACCGGATAAAATTTATTACGCTTATGCGAATAAAGATTTCACGGCTTTAGAAAGCGCTCCTAAACTGTTATTCGTTCCAAAGTCAGGAAATGCTTGTATTGACGGGGACATAATTGAAAAAGATGGGGAATATCATCTTTTTTACAAAACAGAAACCAATACGCCTGGAATCAAAGTGGCAGTTACAAAAGATTTGACTTCTGGAAGCTGGATTGAAAATGACCATTATTTGCAGCAGACAAAAGATGGAGTAGAAGGTTCGAGTGTTTTCAAATTAAACAATTCAGACGAGTATATTTTGATGTACGACGTTTACACTAAAGGAAGATATCAATTTACAAAAACGAAAGATTTAGAAAATTTCAGCGTAATTGACAATGACATTTCAATGGATTTTAATCCGCGTCATGGAACAATTCTTCCAATAACCCGTTCTGAATTAAAGCGAATTACAGACAAATGGGGAATGCCAGCAAAACTTCCAAAAGTAAATCATAATCCTGTTTTGGAAGGGTATTATGCCGATCCTGAAATTTTATATTCAAACAAAACAAAAAAATATTACATCTATCCAACAAGCGATGGATTTGACGGCTGGTCAGGTTATTATTTCAAAACTTTTTCGTCAGATAATTTATTGGATTGGAAAGATGAAGGAGTAATTTTAGATCTTAAAAAAGACGTGGCTTGGGCAAACAGAAATGCTTGGGCACCATGTATCGTAGAAAAAAAGATAAAAGGAAAATATAAGTATTTTTACTATTTTACTGCAGCACAAAAAGTTGGAGTTGCGGTTTCTGATAATCCCACAGGACCTTTTAAAGACAGCGGAAAAGCAATTGTAGCTGCAAGACCAGAAGGAATAAAAGACGGTCAGGAAATTGATCCTGATGTTTTTACAGATCCCAAAACGGGTAAAAGTTATTTGTATTGGGGAAATATGTATATGGGCGTTGCAGAGCTAAACCCGGATATGGTTTCAATAAAAAAAGGAACAACAAAAGTAATTACTGTTGACAGTACTTTCCGTGAAGGAACCTATGTGATTTATAGAAACGGAAAATATTATTTCTTTTGGAGTGAAGATGACACCAGAAGTCCAAATTACAAAGTAAGATACGGGATTTCAAATTCACCAACCGGACCAATTGAAATTCCTAAAAGCAATATTGTAATTCAAGGAAAATCAGAAGAAGGAATTTATGCTACGGGGCACAATTCGGTTTTACAAATTCCTAACAAAGATGAATGGTATATTACGTATCATAGATTCTCATATCCAACAGGAATCAAAATGGGAGATGCTGGAGGCTTTCATCGTGAAGTCTGCATTGATAAACTAGAGTTTAATGCAGATGGAACTATTAAACAAGTTGTTCCAACTCATGGTGGAGTTGATGCTTTGAAAAAGTGATATCTACTTAAAAATAAAAAAAAGCTGTTTCTAAATGAATAGAAACAGCTTTTTTATTTTTATAAAAGTTTGAATTACGCCGTTTGATCGTCTATAGTTGCATCAGGAGCATTTTTTTTAACAGACTCAATTCCATTTTCTCTTGCTGCTACGCTCTCATACATTTCGCTTGCACCAATAATTTGGCCATTTCCAGCTTTTAAATTGAAATATGGTTTTCCGCTGCTAGATTCTTTTCTGTCATAACGGTTATCGTCTGCTGCATTGTTTTTTACAGATTCGATACCATTATTGCAAGCTGCTTTTGTCGAGTATCCTTCACTCGTTAAAATAGTCTGACCGTTACCAGCTTTTAAATTGAATTGGAACTCTCCGTTGGCTCTAGTAGTGATTACAAATTTTCCCATGTAGTTTACTTTTAAAGTTAGGTATATAAATTTTGCTATTGATAAAAATACAAAACTTAGTAATATAAATCATACGTCAATTTGAAAAAATCATTACGATAATCATAATAAATTGATTTATGGAATTAAATTAAGCAGACTTTTTTTGATTTAAGCAAATAATAGTATTTGTGTATAAAGACAATTTTTTAAAGAAATAGTATCAAGATAAATCTCTCTTGCTGTGTGTTGTATTTGTAATTTTTTTTATTTTTAAACTATGAAAGAAATCAGCGAAATTCTTAAAGCATATTCACAAGCTAAGGCAGAAGAAAAGAAAACAGCTTTGGCAACCGTAGTAAAAGTCGAAGGTTCGTCATACAGGCAGCCAGGAGCACGTATGTTGGTGACCGAAGATGGCATGCTGACCGGCGCAATAAGCGGTGGATGTTTAGAAGGAGATGCATTGCGAAAAGCTCTTCTTTCTATAAATCAAAAGCAAAATAAACTTGTTACTTATAATACTAGTAACGAGGATGATGCCGAAGTTGGTTTACAGCTTGGATGCAACGGAATTGTTCATATTCTTTTTGAATACATTGATGAGGAGGTCGAAAACAATCCGATTCAGCTTTTGCAGCAACTCGAATTAGAAAGAAAAGAAGCAGTAATAGTAACAGTTTTTTCTTTAAAGAGAAATGCTTCTCAGATAGGGACAACTTTGTTTTTTAGAAAAGACAGTCCAGTTTTAACTCTTGATAATGAAGCTTTAAGTCTGATTTCAGATGTAAAAGAAGCACTGGAAAATAAAACCACAGTTGTTAAAAAACTTCAAGAAGAAAACGGGAGAGAAGCTTTAATCGAATACATAAAACCATCTATTTCATTGGTTATTGCCGGAGCAGGAAACGATATCCAGCCATTGGTAAAAATGGCTGCTGTTTTAGGATGGAGAACTCATATTGCTGAAGGACGTGCAACGCATGCGACTGCAAAGCGGTTTCCTAAAGCCAGTGAGATTTCGGTTGTAAAACCTGAGCAATTTCTGGAGAATATAACCATCGATGATCAGACTTATTTTCTTTTGATGACCCACAATTACAAATACGATCTGGCACTTTTAAAATTATTATTAGAAACCAATTGCCATTACATTGGCATTCTAGGTCCAAAATCTAAATTCAGCCGAATGCTGGATGATCTTTTAATTGAAGGAATTACAGTAAATGAAGAACAGTTAAGCCGAATTCACAGTCCCATAGGTTTGGATATCGGAGCTGAAACCTCAGAGGAAATCGCCATTTCGATTGTTTCTGAAATTAAAGCCATTGCCTCTGAGCGTGTTGGGACATCGTTGAAATATAAACGGGGCAAAATTCATAATGAAATTCATTATGGAAAATAAAAATCATCAGAAAATTGGCATTATCATTCTTGCAGCTGGAAATTCGTCTAGATTAGGCAGACCCAAACAGTTACTAAAGCATAAAGAATCAACTCTTCTGAAAAACACGATTTTAGAAGCTTTAAAGATTCAGAATTCTTTTTTAATAGTGGTGACAGGTGCAAATCATGATATAATTGAAAAAGGGATTAATTTGCCTGAAATAAAACTTTCATTCAATTCTGAATGGGAAAAAGGAATGTCTTCTTCAATTGTCAAAGGAATTACGGAATTATTATTTCTAAATCCCGATTGCGAACAATGTATTATATCAGTCTGTGACCAGCCTTTTTTAACGAGTTCAATTTTCGAGAATTTAATCAGCGTATCTAAGAAAACTGGAAAAGGAATTTCAGCTTCAGCTTATGCAGAAACTTTAGGAACGCCAGCTTTATTTCATCAAAAATACTTTCAGAAACTTCTTGAATTGAAAGGAAAAGAAGGAGCCAAAAAACTCATTAAAAAATATACTGATGATGTCGTTTCAGTTCCTTTTGAAAAAGGAAATATTGATATTGATACGGAGGAAGATTATACTCAGTTGATTTCTTTTGATAATTGACAAAGGTTCAAAGTGACAGAGGGACAAAGTTTTTTATGCAGATTATGTAGATAAAGTTTGCCACCCTTACTTTGTCAGGATGACAAAAAAAACTTTGAGTCTCTGTGACTTCGCGAGATTAAAAAAGAAAAAAAACTTTGTGAACTTTGCGCCTTTGCGGTGAAAAATTATCAGCCACGTAACTTTCCAGCCAATTCCAAAACCTGCTCAATAGCCACATCAATTTCCTCAGAAGTAGTAAATCTCCCTAAACTAAAACGAATAGAACTCAAAGCTTCTTCATCAGATAATCCCATTGCTTTTAAAACATGTGAAGGTTCGGAAGTAACAGCAGAACATGATGCTCCATTTGAAACCGAAATATTCCCTAAAGCCAAAATCAGCTGTTCTGAATTTACGCCAGGAAAACAAATGTTTGAAGTATTATAAATTCGGTTTTCTGTATTTCCGTTAACGAAAGAACCTTTAAATTGTAATAAACCTTTTTCGAGTTTGTCTCGCAATAGAGAAACTCTATTTTGGTCTTTTTCTAATTCATTTACAGCAATTTCCGATGCTTTTCCTAAACCGATAATGCCAGGAACATTTAGCGTTCCGCTTCGTAATTTTCTCTGTTGTCCGCCTCCAAGAGTTTGAGGTTTCAATTTTACTTTGGCTTTCGCCGAAATATACAAAGCGCCGACTCCTTTTGGGCCATAAAATTTATGAGCTGACAATGCCAAAAGATCGATTCCCAAAGTTTTTACATCAATCGGAATTTTACCAGCAGCTTGAGTTGCATCGCATATAAAAAGTACATTTTTGGCTTTCAGTGTTTTAGAAATCGCGTTGATATTTTGTATGACGCCAGTTTCATTATTAGAAAACATTCCGATGAAAACCAGTGTTTTATCTGTAATTATTTCTTCTAAAAGTTGAATATCTAAAAGACCATCAGCAGCGGTTGGAAGATAAGTGACTTCAAAACCAATGCTTTCCATAAAGTGGCAAGTTTCAAGAACGGCTTTGTGTTCGGTCTGAATGGTTACAATATGCTTTTTGCCTTGATCTGCGAGTCCTTTTATAGCAAGATTGATGCTTTCTGTAGCTCCAGATGTAAAAATGATTTCATCAGCATTAGCATTTATCAAATCGGCTGTTTGCCAAGCAGCATTTTCAACAGCTTCTTTTACTGTTAATCCAGCCAAATGTGTACTGGTTGAATTGGCATAATAATCCGTAAAATAGGGAAGCATCGCATCCAAAACACGTTCATCAACGCGGGTTGTGGCATTATTATCCAGGTAAATGATTTTTTGCTGTGACATAATTTGGGCTTATTTCAGTAAAAATACAATTTAAGAGTTAATATAGGTGGGAAATTAACCGCAAAGTACGCTAAGGAATTTCGCAAAGGTCGCACAGTTTTAATGGGTATAATTTTTTGTTTCTCGCAGATTTTGCAGATCTAAACAGATTTTTATTTATTTCTATATAAAGAATCTGGGCAAATCTTTCCATCGTATTCAAAATCTGCATTATCTGCCAAATCTGCGAGAGAAAAATAACTTTGCGAATTTTGCGAAAACATTGCGCCTCTGCGGTAAAAAAAATAACGAAATTGTAATTATTCTAAATAAGGAGAATGTTTGAATTTCATAACTTTTTGTGATTTAAGTTGATTAAATTTGTTAGAATGACAAAAGTGAATTTGCTAATTTAACAAATAGATTGCATGGCTTCTAAAAAATCAAATCAGAATAAAGTAACGTTGGAAGATGCTAATTCTCGTCGTGACTTTATAAAGAAATCAGGACTTTTTACCGCTCTTGCCCTGACGCCGCCCTCATTGGTAATGGCTTCAGATAAGAAATGGGATGAAAAAATAGCGGAATATCTAGAAACAGTACCGCTTTCTATTGAAGTAAATGGCACTAAACACAACTTGAACATAGAGCCGAGGACTACGCTGCTTGATTTACTTCGCGAACAATTACAGCTTACAGGAACTAAAAAAGGCTGTGATCACGGACAATGTGGTGCGTGTACAGTCCACGTAAACGGAACTCGAATTTTGTCATGCCTTTCTTTGGCCACGATGCAGCAAAATGCACAAGTAACTACAATTGAAGGAATTTCGAAAGGCAAAAAACTACATCCGATGCAGGAAGCTTTTATCAAACACGATGGTTTTCAGTGCGGCTATTGTACTCCTGGTCAGATTATGTCGGGAATTGCCTGTATCAAAGAAGGTCATGCCAACAGCAGAGAAGAAATTAGAGAATACATGAGCGGGAACATCTGTAGATGTGGCGCTTACCACAATATTGTCGATGCTATAACGGAAGTGAAGGAAGGAGGAAAGGAGATATGAAAAATTTTCAGATAATTAAAGCGCTTTCTTCTTCGACAGCAGTTACAGGAAAAGCCAAAGATGATTCTTCTATGTTTATTGCGGGCGGTACAAATCTTGTCGATTTAATGAAGAAGAATATCGTAGCTCCAGATAAACTAGTTGACATCAACGGATTAGATTTAAAGAAAATCGAATTTTTGAAGGGAAAAGTTTCGATTGGTGCATTGGCAAAAAATAGTCAAGTGGCTGAAGATGCTTCGATAAAAGAAAAACATCCTTTGCTTGCATTAGCTTTAGCAGCTGGAGCTTCTCAGCAAATTCGACACATGGCAACAGTGGGAGGGAATATGCTGCAAAAAACACGTTGCTCTTATTATTACAATACGGATATGCCATGCAACAAAAGAACACCAAAAAGCGGATGCGGTGCCATTGGTGGTTTTAACCGAATGCATGCTGTTTTTGGCGCTTCAGAAAGTTGTATTGCTGTGCATCCAAGCGATATGTGTGTGGCTTTGGCTGCGCTTGATGCAACAGTTTTGGTGGAAGGTCCAAAAGGAAAACGAGAAATTAATTTTACCGATTTTCATAGACTTCCAGGAAATACACCAGAAAAAGACAATACGCTGGACAACAGAGAATTAATTACTTCTATTGAAATTCCAGATAATAATTTTACTAAAAATGTACATTATCTAAAAGTTCGAGACAGAACAAGTTATGCTTTTGCATTGGTTTCTGTTGCAGTAGCTTTAGACATAAAAAATAACACCATAAATGATGTTAGACTAGCTATGGGCGGTGTGGCACATAAACCTTGGAGATTAACTGAAACAGAAAAATTCCTGAAAGGAAAAACAGTTTCTGAAGATCTATTTAAACAAGCTGGCCATTTGTCTATGAAAGGAGCAAAAGGATACGGCGACAATAATTTTAAACTAACGCTTGGAGAGAATGCAGTAGCAGAAGCACTTACAATAGCAGCATCAAAATAATTAAATTATGAGTAAGACAAGTAATATTAATAGAGTTGACGGATTTGCTAAAGTAACGGGTTCTGCAACTTATTCGGCTGAATATAAAACATCTGGTGTGGTTTATGCCTGCCTAGTGGGAAGTACTATTGCAAAAGGAAGAATCAAAACCATTGACACCAAAAAAGCAGAATGGGCGCCGGGAGTTTTGGCGGTTATTACACATTTGAATGTAGATAAACCTGCAGGTTATCAGAAAGCCAAAGACAAACATAATTTTGGTCAGCCGCTGCAGATTTTCAAAGACGATTCGATTTTGTATTACGATCAGCCAATTGCTTTGGTGATTGCAGATACTTTTGAACGTATGCAATATGCGGCAAGTCTAATTAAAGCTGAGTATTTTAAAGAAGAGCATTCGACAGAACTTAAAAAAGCAGCAGAAAAAGAAAAGAAAGTTGAAACCGATAAAGGAAATGATTACCATCGCGGTGAACATGATGGCTATAAAAATGCTGAGGTAATTCTAGAAGCTGAATATACAATTCCAACAGAAGTTCATAATCCAATGGAATTGGCCAATATTATTGCGAAATGGGAGGGAAACAAACCTATTTTATATACAAAAAGTCAAGGTGTTGAAGGAACTCGCAGAAGTGTAGCAGGTGTTTTTGATGTTCCCGCCGAAAATGTCGAGGTTCATGCTGAATATCTTGGAGGCGCATTCGGAATGGGATTGCACACTTGGCCGTACGAAATCGCAGCTTTAATTGGCGCTAAAAAATTAAATCGTCCTGTAAAATTAGTGTTGCATCGTGAACAGATGTTTACCAATGTTGGTTTCAGACCTTACACCATTCAGAAAATGGGTCTTGGTGCTACAAAAGAAGGAAAATTGACAGGCTTAACGCACGAAGCTGTAGCTATGACTTCGAGTTATGAAGATTTCATGGAAGGAACGGTAAATATGTCGCGATTTATTTATGATTGTCCGAACGTTTCAACACGCTATAGAATTGTGCCTCTTGATACTTGTACGCCAATCTGGATGCGTGGTCCAGGTGAAGCAACAGGGTCTTTTGCCTTAGAATGTGCCATGGACGAATTGGCTTATAAATTAAACTTAGATCCGATTGAATTCCGTAAACTGAATTATGCCGAAAAAGATCAGGAACAAAATAAACCGTGGAGCAGTAAATACCTTTTGGAATGCTACGAAGCGGGAATGGAAAAAATTGGCTGGAAAAACCGTAAAAACGAACCAGGTGCTGTTAAAGAAGGAAATTGGTTAGTAGGTTACGGAATGGGAACGGGAACTTTCGGCTGTTACAGAAGCCCAACTTCGGTAAAAGCAAAATTCTTAGCCAATGGCGATTTGGTTTTGCAATGCAGTGTAAACGATATGGGACCTGGAACCGCAACTATGATGACGGCGATTGGAGCTGAAGTAATAGGTTTGCCAGCTGAAAATGTAATCATTGAAATGGGGAAAAGCGGATTGCCGAAAGGGCCTACTCAAGGCGGTTCGGCAACGACTTCATCTGTCGGTTCTGCAGTTCATGACGCTTGTAATTTATTATTGAATAAAATAATTGAATTGGGAAGTAAAAGTCCCGCTTTGAAAGGAATCGCTATTACGGATTTAACTTTTGAAAATGGTACGGTTTCTTCTAAAAAAGACAAGTCGAAATCGGTTACGTTAGCTGCACTTTTAAGCAGTAACAAATTAGAAGATTTTGAAGTAGAAAATCTTTCTAAAGCTGCTGAAGAAGCGAAGAAATATTCAATTTATTCGTTTTCAGTTCATTTTGTAAAAGTATTAGTGAATCCGAATTTGGGTAAAATAAGATTGGCTCACGTGGTTTCTTGCGCTGATATTGGAACTGTAATCAACCAAAAAACATCTGCAGGGCAAATGTTTGGCGGGGCAGTAGGAGGAATTGGAATGGGATTGATGGAAGCACTAGAAATCGATCACCGTTTTGGGCGTCCGATCAATAACAATTTTGCAGATTATCATGTGCCGGTGAATGCTGATATAGAAAAGCAGGAAGTTTTCTTCGTAAATAAAAAAGACCCGATTAGTAACCCAATGGGAACAAAAGGTCTGGGTGAAACTGCTTTAGTCGGAATGGCGCCTGCAATTGCAAATGCCGTTTTTAATGCAACGGGAAAACGTGTTAGGGATTTACCTATTACGTTGGATAAGATTATCGAAACTGTTTCTTAAATTTTAACCACTGATTAAAGAGGATTCAAAATGATTTTTTCATAACCACGAATTACACGGATTTGCACTAATTTTTTCTTCCAATTGATGATTTAAATTTGTGGAAATTCGTGTAATTCGTGGCATAAAAATAACTCATCATACCAGAAAATCCTTTTTTGAGTTGCAAAAAAAAATCGCAAAGTTTAAAAAAAAACTTTGCGACTTTGTGCCTTCGTGGCATATCTCATTAAAACTTATTTAACCGTAATTGGCAATTCAACCGTTGTTTTATCCCAACCAATAACAAGATTTGCTACGTTACCTTGAGTGGTAAATGCAATTGATAAAGCTTCGATAACATCAGAAACTGGTTTAACAGGAACTGAAACTCTTACAACATCTTTGCTTTCGTCGTAAGCATAACCGCCCCATAAATCTAGTTCTTTATTGATAATGATAGTCCATTTGTCCTTTTCTGGAATAGCAAATAAGCTGTAGTATCCTGCAGGAACTTTTTTACCACCGATTGTTACATCTTTGTAGAATTTGATTTCTGTGTTTTCATTAGCGCCAACTCTCCAAACTTCTCCAAACTTAACCACATCACCAAAAATAGTTCTTCCTTTTACAGAAGGTCTTGCATAAAGAACTTTGATAACTGGGTTTGGATTATCTGTTTTTTTGAATTTAACCGCTTTGTTTGGGAAATACGAAATATCAACCGGACTTGCATCAAGCGGAGCAAATTTTACTATGTCTTGAGCTTGAACTGTAAAAGCAGCAAACAAAGTAACTGCTAGTAAATAGAATTTTTTCATGGTTTACAATTTTTAGATTAACTACAAAGTAAATTAATAATGAAGAAAAATCATATAATTTGACGCCTGTTTTTTGTTAATGAATTGGTAATGACGCATTAATTCTGATATTCTTTTTTCTTCTTAGCATACCAATCCTGCATAATGTAGAAAGCCTTTTTCTTTTCGCCATCATTTGAAATTAAACCTTTGCGATTGTAACCGTCCTGAATTCCTGGAAGCAATCTTTTTGGAGATCTAAAATCAACTAAAATCCAAGGACTTGTTCCGCTTAAGTGTGGAATTTTTTCAATCATTTTTAAATTCTGAATGTATAAATATTCCTGATATTCTTCTGTCCAGCGCTCGTTTTTCTCTCCGTGGAAACCGGCTTTTGCATCGCCACCAAATTCAGAAACAACAATCGGTTTATTGTATTTAGATTTCCATGTTATTTTCTCAGCATCTTCCAAATTTCCGCCATACCAGCCCAAATATTGATTGAAAGCCACAACATCTAAAACTTCTCCAATAGGATCATCAATAGTTTCTTTTTTGGTTAATAAAGCAGCGCTGATTAATCTTGTATTGTCTAATGATCTGGTGTGAGATGCTAAATTTTTAATGAACGTATTTCTAGCATCAGAAATCGGAGTTTCATTTGCCATTGACCAAATAATAATGCTCGCTCTATTTTTATCTCTTGTGATAGAAGCAGTTAATTGATCTTCGGCGTTTTTGTAGGTGTTTTCATTTTTAAATTCTACTGTCCAGTAAACTGGAATTTCCTCCCAAACCATTAAACCCAATTTATCAGCTTCTCTAACCATGTTTTCGTTATGCGGATAATGCGCCAGACGAACATAATTACAGCCTAATTCTTTCGCCCAGTTTAATAAGCGCAAAGCATCTTCTACAGAATTAGCACGCCCGCCTTTTCCATTTTCTTCATGAATAGAAATTCCGCGTAAAAAGATTTCTTTTCCGTTTAGCAGAATTTTATCTTCTTTGGTTTCGATGGTTCTAAAACCAATCTGATCGTTTAATTTTTTTCCATTAAAGTCAACAGTAACATTATATAATTTCGGATTTTCTGGCGACCAATACGAGATTTTTTTGGCAGGAATTTCAAAGTTTAAAATTCCGTTGCTAGCCGCTTTTCCTTTGAAATTGATTTTTAATTCAGGAATAGAAATCGAAATATTATTTTTCGAAGCATCTAAATTATTGATTTTAATAAAACCTGAAATAATATTTGCATTGCCTTTTTTCAGCTGAATAGTATAATCTTCCACAAATGATGATTCTTCTTCAATTAAAGTCACATCGCGCGTGATTCCGCCGTAATTCCACCAATCGGTGTTTACGGTTGGGACATCTTCTTTATGACGTGTATTATCAACTTTAATTACTAAATAATTTCCAGTAGGTTTTACAATCGAAGTTACTTCATAATTAAACGGAGTGAAACCGCCTTCATGTGTGCCAAGTTTTTTTCCGTTTAAATAAACATCGGCTTTGTAATTGATTGCTCCCAAATATAAGAACAGACGTTTATTAGCTGTTAAATTGTAATCAAAAGACTTTTTAAACCAAACATTTCCTTCATAATATTTCAGTTCCGCAACCTGCGAATTCCAATCTCCAGGAATATTGATTGTTGGCGATTTATCAAAATCATATTCTACCAATTCTTGTTTGTTTTGAGCATGATAATTAGAAAAAAAAGCCCCTTTTGCCGGTTTTTCACTTTTGTCGTATTGATCCAAGTGAAAGCTATAAAAACCAGTTTGATAGGGATCGATAATATAATTCCAAACTCCGTTTAAAGAAGTGGTGTTTCGGTTTGATACGTTAGAAATTAAACCTTGTGATTGTCCAATTGCGAACGATGTCAGGAATAATAGTGTTAGAATTTTTTTCATTTTGTAAAATTATTTTTGTTTTAATCTGAAATATATTTTAACCGCAAAGGACGCTAAGTTTTACGCAAAGTTCGCAAGGCTTTGCGTGCCTTGCGAACTTTTCCTTTGCGCTCTTTGCGGTTAAGTTAATTAATTGGAATCTTCAAATATTCTCCTTTAAAGCTCTGATTTAATGCCGTCATTTCAATCGGATTACCGGAACCATCGGGAATTACTTCTATAGAAGCCTTTCCGTTTGCCATTCTTATCGATTCGCTTCCAGTTGGTGTTCCTTGATTTTTTAGCGTTTTTCCGCCTTTTAAACATTGAAAATAAACACTCGCTTCATAATCCAGGCAGCGTAAATTATTATTGTCAACTGCAACGGCGGTAACTAAATAATTGCCGTTTTTTAGTTTTTCTGATGATAATTGCAGCGAAACCGCCGTATCATTTTTATTGAAACGATAGTTCACTTTCAGCGTATCAGAAACCGTTTTTCCTTCTTTTGTTTTTCCGACGGCAACTAAAATATTTTCTCCTTTCGTAAAATTGACATCCCAAGTTAAACCATTTGCAGGATACAGAGCAAGATTTCGCTGTTTTTCTCCTAATGATTTTCCGTTATGGAAAAAAGTCACTTTCTCACAATTGCTGAAAACGCTTATCGTTCTCGGTGTGCCTTCAGGACCTTGGCGTTCTGTCCAAGTATGCGATTCGATGTAAGCGAAAGGTGCTGTCGCCCAATAGCTTTTAAAAACATAATACGCATCTTTCGGAATTCCGTTTCGGTCTGTCAATCCTTTTTGGTTCATGTACGGAATATCGTCTTCTGGTCTCAAAGGCGTTGCAAAATCCTTAAATGCCCATTGAATATTTCCCACAAAAGTTGGGTCATTCTCGGATATATGCAAATGCCAGTCAAATAAATCAACGATATAGTTTTCGCTCCAATCGCCAATTTGTGCAATATTAGCTACTTTGGTCTGAACAATCGCTTCTTCCCAACCTTCGGCTTTTATTACATTTTCACCTGTAATTGGGTTTTCGCTATGACGTCCAACATGACTATCTCCGCCATATTCGGCATGAATAAAATGTTTGTATTCTTTCTTATAAACATCAATCGCTTTTTGGTAGCTTTTATAGCTTCCAGAATACCATCCAGACCAGATAGAAGGAGAGAATACATCTACAATATGCGAGCCTTCGTAATATTTTCTAATAGCCGTTTTGCGGGTTGGATCCAGTTTGTGAGCGATGTCGTTTAATTCCGTTAAAAATTCATTCGTTTTCTTATCATTGTCGCCATCAGGAAAATCAGGAAGCCAATTGATTTCATTGCCTAAAGACCAGATAATAATACTCGGATGATTATAGTTTTGATTGATGATTTCTGCCAGCATATTTTTGGTATTCGTTTTCCAAACGTCATTTCCAATTCCTCCGCGACACCACGGCAATTCATCCCAAACCAAAAGACCTAGTTCGTCACAGGCTTTATAAACTTCCGGATCTTGAGGATAATGTGCTAAACGAACAAAATTGGCTCCCATTTCTTTGATCGATTTCATATCTGCCCAGTGCTGTTCGTTGCTCATAGCGGCTCCAACACCAGCTTGTTCCTCATGTCGATGCGTTCCGCGAATCAATAATCTTTTTCCATTCAAATAAAAAGGGCCATGATCTTTAAATTCAAACCATCTGAAGCCAACTTTTTCTGAAATACTGTCTTTAATCTGATTTTTTTCTGATAAAACAGCAGAAAGTCTGTATAAGTTCGGTTTTTCAGTATCCCAAAGTTCTGGGTTTTTGATGTTTTCAAAAGTGATGGTTGAAGTTCTATCTGTAACCAAAACGGTTTTGCTCGCTACTTTTTTTCCTTTCGGATTTTTAAGCGTTACAGTTAAAGATAAGTCCTTTGAATTGTCAGGATTTACAAAAGAAGAAACAACTTGTAGAGAAGCTTTTTTAGCAGAAACTTCAGGAGTTGTAATTTTTATATTTTCGATATGATTTTTGTATTTCGAAACTAGCCAGACGTCGCGCGTGATTCCTCCATAAATGAAGAAATCGCTTTTTTGAGACGGAATAATTTCGATATCATAACTATTATCCACACGAGCAAAAATATCGTTGTTTCCTTCTTTTATGAAATTCGTAATATCAATAGAAAAACCAATATAACCGCCAATATGCGATCCCGCTTCTTTTCCATTGACATATACTTTTGTGGTTACATTCGAGCCTTCAAAGTATAAAGAGTAAACTCTGTTTTTATCGATTTGCGGAATATTTAATTTTTTTTGATACCAGCTTGCATCGCGTCGGTAACCTGGATTTAAGTCGGTTGCATCTTCGGCATTCCAAGTATGCGGTAAATTTAAAGAAGTCCAGTTGGAAGCTTTTTGCGCTTCGTTTAATTTTTGAGTATCATTTTCTAAATAAAGCCAATTGTCGTTAATGTTCATCTTTGTCTGAGCAAAACTGCTCAGACAAATCTGAAACAAAACAAAAAGTGCAAAAATTGAAAATGTATTAAAGTGTAATTTCTTCATAATAAGGCTTTTTTAGGTTCAAAGGCCGAGAACCTTTGCACCTTTGTAACTTTGTCCCTTTGTTACTTTCTTCTAAGAAGTGCTTCCAGAAAATAATAATCGGCGTAAATTATTGGTTCGTCAATTTCGTCATGTTTTGGCCAGTTTCCTGTACTGTGATTAAATAAGAAAGGTGCTTTGATTTTAGCATCTAAAATATATTTATCCGTTTGTACTGAAGTCATCAGTTTATCGGCAAAAGCCAAATAACTGTCATTTTTTGTGTAACCATACAATTCGTATAGGGCAGACGCAATCACCATTGCTGCAGAAACATCTCTTGCCGAATTTGGAATGCTAGGATCTTTAAAATCCCAATACGGAATTCCGTCTTCTGGCAGGTTTTTATTCGTCATAAAAAACTTCGCTGTTCCTTCAGCTTGTTTTAAGTATGCTGGATCTTTTGTATATCGATATGACATCGTGAATCCGTAAACTGCCCAAGCCTGACCGCGAGCCCAAACCGAATCATCATTGTATCCTTGAAGAGTCGTTTTCTTTCTAACTTCGCCAGTTGTTGGATTATAATCGATAACGTGATAACAAGAGTTGTCTTCTCTAAACTGATTTTTTAAAGTGGTATTAGCATGTTGAATCGCAACTTCACGATATTTTGGATTTCCTGATATTTTGGATGCTTCAAAAAGCAATTCCAGATTCATCATATTATCAATGATAACTGGATAATCCCAAATTTCCTTGTTGAAATCCCAAGAACGAATGGAACCCACTTTTGGGTTGAACCTTTTGCATAAAGTTTCGGCGCCTTTTACAATTACCGCTTCGTATTCTTTTTTGTTTTCCACTTTCAGCGCTTCTCCAAAACTGCAAAACACTTTAAAACCTACGTCATGCGAATTGCTGTTGACACTTTCCTTTTTGCTGAAAGGAGTCCATTTTTGAGCCTGTTCTTTATATTTTGAATCGCCTGTCAATCGGTACAATTGCCAAAGATTTCCAGTAAAGAAACCGCTTGTCCAATCTCTCGATGGCACTTTGCGAATTTCGAGAGTTTTGGTATTCATGCTTCTCGGCATTGACATGGAGTCTACTGGATAATCCAAAAGCATTTTGTAACGCGTTTCGAGTAGATTATTTGCCTCTGTTGTGCTTTTTGTTTGAGGTTTAACCCCAGATTTGCACGCTATTGCCAGCGATGCAAACCCAAGGATTAAAATGAAACTAATTTTATTCATATTACTAATTAATCTTTATTTTTAGTTTCTATACTAAAATGTTAGACGCGGATTGTACGGATTCATTATCGCGAAGATGTTGATCTAAACTTTTTCTCTCGCAGATTTTGCAGATTTGCAGATTTTTTTTGTCTCCTGCAGATTAAAAATGTTTTTAATTTAATCTGCTTAATCTGTTAAATCTGCGGGAAACCAATTAAGCGTAACTTTAAAAAATCCGTTTAAATCAGCTCCCGATAGCGAATCCGTTTCATCCGTGTTCAATACTAATTGTGCTAATTTAATAACCAGGATTATTTGGTTTGAGATTCGGATTAATAGCCAGTTCTGTTCCAGGCAACGGCCATAAATAATCTCTGTTTGGATCAAAATTGGCATGTGGTTCTAAACCATTTGGTCCAAATACTTCTGGTCCGATTTTTAACCTTTTGATGTCGTACCATCTCACATATTCAAACGCCAATTCTAATCTTCTTTCGTCAATAACCATTTTTCTGAAATCGGTTTGAGAAAGTCCTGGCGTTACATTTGCCGGGAACGAAACCAGTTTTCCAGCTTTATTTCTCGCTCTTGCACGAACGCGATTCACGTAACCATCAGCTTCAGTTGTTCCTGGATTAATTTCGTTTAAAGCTTCAGCTGCAGTTAGTAAAACTTCTGCGAAACGCATTGTAATGTAATTGTGCTGAGAAGTTCTTCCATTCGCTCCAGCTTTCCCCGGAAAACGGAAATATTTGGCAATATGTGGACGTGGCGCTTTTTCATTGTCGCTTGAAGGATAAACCTGAAGCGATCCGCCTGGACCTGTTTTCTTTCTGATAATGGTATCAAAACTTACGGCTCTTCTATAATCTCTCTGATCCCAAGTATTGAATACTTTTAATGATGGAACAGCAACAGAAAACCCTTGTCCGTAACTATAACTGTCATCTTTTAACGATCCTGTAAAAAACGCGGTATAATCTTGACCGTAATTTCCAGAAGTCAAGTTGTTAAAGTCAATTGTAAATAAAGGTTCTTTTAAAGAAGCTGTTTTGGTAGCATTGAATAAATCCTGAAAATCAGCATCAAGACCTAAACCAAATTTGGCTTCGTTTGTAATAACAAATTTGGCTTCGTCGTACGCTTTTTGAAAATTTCCTAAAGTCAGGTAAACAGAAGCCAAATACCCTGCAGCAGTACCTTTTCCAGGAACAGCTTTTACTTTTGGTTTGTCATCTAGCCATTGTTTGGCAAATTCCAAATCGGCAATGATTTTTGGGTAAACGTCTGCTTCTTTTGTTTTGCTAAGGGAATTTACTTGATTCACATCATTTACAACAAAATCAACATAAGGAATATCTCCAAATAGGCGCACTAAATGATAGTAAGCAAAAGCTCTTGCAAAATACGCCTGAGCCACAATGGCATTTACTTTTGCTGGATCTCCAGGTGTTTTTTTAGCACCTTCAATGGCTTGATTTGCCGCGGTAATAATTACATACGATTGTGGCCAAAAGTTAGCTACAAGTGCATTGGTGTCATTCATCGACATGTCGTTTACGTCAATACGTGCAGCCTGAGTGGTTCTATCGCCGATGTCAGCCATATCATCACGAAGCATAAGGGCAATTGTAAATTCTCTTCCCCAATAATTATTGTGGGCAATATTAGCGAAAGCTCCATTTACAGCAGCTTGCAAATCGTCTGTATTGTTGAAAAAGTTCTCTGGACGAATAATTCCTACTGGTTTTTCTTCCAGATCAGAACAGCTGAAAAACGCCATCGTTCCGAAGCAAAGAAAAGCTATATATTTTTTCATAGTATTTTTATTAGAGCTAATTGGATGTAATTAATTTTAACACATAGAAGCATAGATTTAAACTCTTAAAAAAGGCGTTTCACTTATTTAAAATACACATAGTGAGCTATGTGTAAGAAACCATGTTTCTTTTTGTATTCTTTTTTTAACACATAAAATCTATGTTTCTATGTGTTAAATTATTAGATCCAAATAGGTTATTAGATTAAAATTTTAAATTGAATCCTGCTGTAAATGTTCTTACGTTTGGATATCCTCCATAATCCAATCCTAAATTGGTATTACTTCTTGAGTTGGTGTCGTTTAAATAATTCGTTTCAGGATCTGTACCTGGATAATCTGTAATCGTCCAAAGGTTTTGCGCGCTGATGTAAAAACGAACTTTGCTTAGGCCTATTTTTGACACAATTTTTTCATCTAAGCTATACCCGATAGAGATGTTTTTTAGACGGATATAACTTCCATCATAAACAAATCTTGAAGTAATTCTTTTGGTTCTAGCAGCATTTGCAGGAACATTTGTATCCGTATTAGTTGGTGTCCAAGCATCTAAAACTTCAGTTGTAGCATTGTTGTTTCCAGAAGCCAATTCCATCAAAGTATAGTTTAGGATTTGATTTCCTTGCGAACCTTGAAAGAAGATATTCAAATCAAGATTTTTATAGGTGAAATCATTGTTAAATCCGAAGATGAAATCTGGATTTGGGTTTCCAATGATGGTCTTATCCTGAGAATCTAGTTTTCCGTCGCCATTGTAATCTCTGAATTTTTCTCCTCCGGGAGCCGTTTCAAAGTTTCCTGGCAATACCGTTTCTCCTTGCTGAATTACACCATCATAAATAAATCCGAAGAAAGAGCCAACCGGTTGTCCAACTCTTAAAATCTGTGACTCAGTCGCTAAGAAATGCCCAGGCGCAGAGTTGATTAAAAGATCTTTATTATCGGCTAATTTTAATACTTTATTTTTGTTTGAAGAAATATTAAAGTTGGTTGACCAAGTAAAATCTGCACCAATGAAATTTCTAGTGTTAATACCCAATTCCCATCCTTTATTTTCTAATTCACCTACGTTTTGAAGCTGAGAAGCAATTCCAGAAATTCCAGGAAGTGGTCTGTTGAACAACAAATCTTTGGTAATTGTTTTATAATAATCCGCCGTTATGCTGATTCTATTGTCAAACAAACCTAAATCAATTCCGTAATCTTGCTGATAAGACGTTTCCCATTTTAAATTCGGATTATCTAATGAAGTCAACTGAACCGCATTGGTAATCACGTCACCGCTTACATAATAGATTTCAGAGAATCTAGAAAGAGTAGAGTAGGCACCAATTGAAGGATTTCCTGTTGCTCCGTAACTTGCTCTTAATTTTAAGTTTGAAACCGTTTTATTGTCTTTTAAGAAGTTTTCTTTGCTAATGTTCCATCCAATTGCTCCAGAAGGGAAAGTTCCGTATTTGTAGTTTTTACTAAAGCTAGAAGAACCGTCTCGTCTTGCTGTGAAGGTCAGTAAATATTTATCAGCATAATCAAAATTCAACCTTCCGAAAGCAGAGATTAATTCCGTTTCAGATAAGCCAGAATCCGGTTTTAAGAAAACTGTTCCTGCTCCCAAATTTCTATACGAATTGGTATTCGTTAAAAAACCTCTTGAAGCAGCATACGAATTTTCGTTTTTGTTTTTTTGATATGAATATCCTCCCAAAACTGTTAGCATTCCTTTGTCGATAATTTCACGTTTGAAAGTCAAATAATTCTCTGTTAGGAAAGAAGAAAATCGTGTATTGTTTACAGAAGCTTCTCCTTTGATATTTTTTCCGGCAATTAAAGTTGAAGGAATAAATCTCCCAGTTTGCGAATTACTATCGGTTAAACCTAAAGTGGTTTTAAAATCTAGATCTTTTGTAATTTGATATTGGGCAAAGAAATTGTTTCGGTTTGTAACAGAAACCGTTTCCAAGATATTTTCCATTGCAGTTGCGTACGGATTATCAATATCATCACCAATTGGCGCCGTAGTGGTATAAGTTCCGTCAGCATTGTAAATTCCTTTATCAGGCATAAAACGATAAGCCGATGCGATAACACCCGCAGCCCCAGTTCCTCCAGCGCTAGTCTGGCTCACAATTCCTTCTTTGTTCTGTTTGCTTGTAAAAGTGTTTAAACCCACTTTGAATTTTGGAGATAAATCAGCTTCAAGGTTTCCTACAATTGTATATTTGTCAATGCCAGAATTGATTACAACACCATTTTGATTGAAATACGTTCCAGAAACATAATATTTTATATTTTCAGATCCGCCAGAAAAAGACAATTGTGAGTTAGAAATCATTCCTTCACGATAAATTACATCTTGCCAATCTGTATTTGCTGGACCTTGCGTGTGCGTTGTAAAGCTCTTTCTGTAAGCCGCAAATTGGTCGGCATTCAATAAATGTAATTTGTTATTTACCGATTGGACAGAAGTCGAATTGCTAAACTCAATTACTGGTTTTCCTGGTTTTCCTTTTTTTGTCGTTACCATAATAACCCCGTTAGAACCTCTTGATCCGTAAATAGCAGTTGCAGATGCATCTTTTAAAACCTCAATAGAAGCAATGTCCTGCGGTGCTGGCATAGAAACGCCTGCAAAACCGTCCACAACAATCAGAGCATCTCCACTTGCATTAATTGAAGTTCCTCCACGAACTCTGATTTTTACAGGAGCTCCAGGTTCACCACCGTTATTGGTCATTACCGAAACACCCGCAGCACGACCTTGTAAAGCCTGCTCAGCATTTAAAAGAGGAAAAGCAGTCAGTTCTTTTGCTGTAACAGAAGATACAGAACCTGTTATGTCGCTCTTTTTACGTGTTCCGTAACCTACTACGATAACTTCGTCTAGTGCCTTTGTATCTGGTTTTAAGCTTACATTGATTACGCTTTTGGTTCCAACTGGAACTTCAACCGTTTGAAATCCGACGAAATTGAAAACTAAGACAGCATTTTTCTCTCCTACAATCACAGTATAATTTCCGTCCATATCGGCAGAAGCGCCTACAGAAGAATTTTTGATGTAAACATTGGCACCAGGAAGTCCAAGTAAATCTTCACTAGAAGTTATTTTTCCGGTCACTTTTCGTTCTTGTGCGTGCATCACGATATTTATCAGTAAAAAAGATACCAGTAAACACCATTTAAACGATTTGTTTGTTTGGTTTGTAAACATTCATTTTTTGGTTTTAGAGTTAATAAGTTAGATTAAGTAGAAAAACAATAAACTCATTCCGATGACGAGAATGACAAATAAAATTTGAAGCACTAAGTAACTCGTTTTTTTGATTTTCATATCGCAAATGTAAAAGCCGAAAACGATATAGAAATACAAAAAAGGGTATCTAAAAATACAGATACCCTTTTTAAACCCTTTAAAACCGATGATTTTTAAAGTACAGCTGAAGATTTATAAAATTTGTCAGCGTATTGAGAAGGCGTTTCGCCGTACTTTTTCTGAAAGCATTTGCTAAAGTATTTCGGATTGTTGAAGCCTACTTTATAACTGATTTCAGAAACGGTTAACTTGTTTTGCTCTAATAATTGAGCCGCACGTTTTAATCTTATTTCATGAATAAATTCATTTGGAGTGCAATTCGTCCATGCTTTGATTTTTAAAAAGAGCATGGTTCGGCTTACGCCTAATTCTGAACAGAAAAACGGAATATCAAATTGTTCGTTTGAAATGTTTTCTTCCACGATTTTGAAAGCTTTTTTCAATAGTTCTTCGTCCAATGATGAAACCGTTATTTCTGACGGAATAAAACTGTCCTCGCTTGAGAATTTGATTCTTAAACGTTCTGTGGTGTTCAACAGATTTTTAACACGAAGCTTAAACTCCATTAGATTGAATGGTTTACTGATGTAATCATCCGCACCGCTTTCTAATCCTTCAAATTTGTAAACCAAAGATGATCTCGAAGTCAGCAGAATAACAGGAATATGGCTGGTTTTGATGTTTTCCTTTATTTTAGAACACAATTCAGTCCCTACCATTTCTGGCATAATGACATCACTGATAATCAGGTTTGGAACAAATTTTAATGCTTTTTCCAGAGCAATTTTACCATTTTCAGCCTCAATAATATTGTAATCTTTTTTCAGAAGGTTTTTCATGAATTTTCTCAGAACCTTGTGATCTTCAACCAATAAAATCGTCTGTTTTTCTTCATTGACAATTAAATCTTCGATGTCTTCATGTTCGATGACTTCCGAAGGTTCCAATTGCGCTTGGTATTGCTCAATATCGTCACTAATTTTAAAATCAGGAATGATTTCACTGTCCAGAAGATGTTCGCGTCCCAGCGGTAAAGTCACTTTAAAAATTACGCCGCCACTTGGTTTATTGGTAACATCGATTTTTCCTTTATGCAGTTCTACAATGTTTTTTACGATTGAAAGTCCGATTCCAGTTCCTTTATTATAGTTTTTCTGAACCTGATTGTGTGTTGGAACTTCAAAAAATAAATCAAAAATTTTGTCAATATGTTCTTCTGATATTCCAACGCCAGAATCTTCAACTGCAATGAAAAGATTCTGCTGATCGTGATTGATTTTAATATTTATCGAACCGCCTTTTGGAGTATATCTAAAAGCATTCGAAATCAGATTGTAAAATACACGTTCGAGTTTATATCGGTCAAAATAAACCAGAATTTCTTCGTTTTCGGTTTCAAATGTATAATCGTAACCGCCGTCTTTCGCATATTCTATAAAGGATAAAAAGATTTCTCTAGTAAATTTGACAATATTTCCGTTTGCCGATTCAAGCGTAACCTGATGATTTTCTAGTTTTCTGAAATCCATTAAACGGTTGATCAAACTCAGCAAATGATTGGCGCTGCTTTCAATCACCAGAAGCTTTTTGTACATTTCGTTAGTTCCATTATAATCAGAAAGAATTTGCTGTAATGGTCCTAAAATCAGAGTCAATGGCGTTCTGAATTCATGCGAAATATTGGTAAAGAAATCCAATTTCAGCTTGTTGTTTTCTTCAATTCGCTGTGTTTCCAAATATTCCAGTTCGAGTTTCTGTTTCAATCTTGCTTTCGATTTCATAATCCAAATCAAACCATATAGACCTAAACCAATTACGATTCCATACAACATAAATGCCCAAATGCTGCGCCAAGGAGCTGGATTTACAATAACAGTCAATGTTGTCGGATTCTGATTCCAAACGCCATCGTTATTGGCACCGCGCACTTCAAACGTATATGTTCCTGGATTTTGGATTGCAAAATTGGCTTCACTGTTTTTAGTTGTTGTCCAGTTGTTTTCTAAACCGGTTAAACGATAACTGTATTGATTGTTTTTAGATCGAATATAATTCGGAATCGCAAAACTGATCGAGAAATTGGCCTTGTCATAATCTAAAGTAATCGTTTTGGTAAAACCAATGCTTTGTTCTAAAATTCCATCTTTATCGTGCGCATGAACAATTTCGTTTTTAATCTTCAAATCAGTAATTAAAACCTGTGGAGCATATTTATTCAAGGAAATCTTTGTAGCATCAAAAAATGTTGCTCCAGACGGACTTCCAAAATAAAACTGATTGGAACTTAATTTTAAAGCCGAATTATCATTAAATTCATTACTCGCCAAACCGTCTTTCTGGTCGTAAATAACAACCGTTTTCTTAATTGTATTATATTTTATAATTCCTTGATTGGTGCTAATCCATAGGTTTTTATCATCATCTTCTAAAATAGAATGTATAGAAGTGATAACCGTATTTCCAAATCTCAAATTGATTCGGTTGAATTTTTTTCCATCAAAATAATGCAATCCTTTTGCTTTTGTCCCAACCCAAATTTTGTTTTGAGAATCTTGAAACAAAGTCAGAATATCATCGCCAGACACAGTCGAATGGTCGTAAAAGAAATGCTGAATCGTATATTTCTGCGGATTGAAATTTTTGAGCGGAATGCGGTTCAAACCATTTTGAGTTCCAACCCAAAGAAAATTTTGCTTATCGACTAAAATCGTGCGCAGGATATTATTGGTAAGGAAAACTGGTTTGGTGTTATCATTTCCAATAGCATCAAAAGTTTTGGTTATGGTGTTGTACCTAATTAAGCCTTTGCCGAAAGTTCCGATCCATAAAATTGAACCTTCAGTTTTAAGAGCATAAACACCGCTGTCTTTTAGTAATTCGCTTAAATCTGAAGAAATTCTGTTATCTTCAATTCTTTTAGAAACGGTATTGTAAGCTGATAAGCCTTTCGAAAAAGTTCCAATCCATAAAATATGATCATCAGAGAGGCACATCGCTTTGATATCATTTTTATTCGTTTGTCCAGTTTTGCTGTTGATGTAACTTACAGACTCAGTATTTCTATTGTAAATCGTAATTCCGCCTCCTTCAGTCCCAAAATAGATATTCTGGTTTTTGTCGGCAATTATCGAACTTACCACATCAAAACTCATCGGAATCTTTTTCGAATTCTGATTATAATTAGAGAAATTGACGTTTGAAACATCCCAAAGATTCACACCTTTGTAATAACATCCAATCCAGATTGAACCTTTTTTATCCATAAAAACGGACTTCACTTTGTCGATTCCGTTATTGTTATTGCTATTATTTATTTTCTGAAGGCTTTTATCTTTTCCAAGAATATAAATTCCGTCATAGGCGCCAACCCATAAAGAGCCTTGATTGTCAATTACTAAAGATCGAATATCGGTATTGATTTCGCGGTATTTTTCAGCTGGCAAAAAAGAAACAAAAGCTTTTTCTTTTGGATTGAATTTTAAAAGGCCTTTGTTTTTTGTTCCCACCCACAAACTGCCGTCTTGGTCTTCAATAACCGACTGAACGTTTAATAAATCTGTTGTGTTTAACGGATAATTTTTAAAGAATAATTTTCCGTTCATTCGATTTGTCAGCTTACATAACCCTTTTGTCGTTCCAATCCAGATTTGGTCTTCTTTGGTTTTTAAAATGCTGAGAATATTATTGCTAGGAAGAGTAGAAGCATCATCGTCTGAATGAAAAACAGAAGTAAATAATCCTGTTTTTTTATTGTAAATAGTTAATCCTTTTGAAGTTCCAAACCACATTTCGCCACCAATTTCTCTGATGCTCCAAACAGCGTTATTGCTTATCGTATGATTTGCTTTCGTATGAAGATATCTCGTAAAACGGTTCGAAACAGGATCATAACAGTTTAAACCATTATAAGTTCCCACCCAGATTTTTCCTGCGTTGTCTTCTTCAATAGCTAAAATATCATTGTTGCTAATCGAATATTTATCTGTAGCATCATTCCTAAAAATCGTAAAACGGCTTCCATCATATTTATTCAGACCATCACGTGTACCAAACCACATTTGTCCAAACTTATCCTGATGAATGGCAATAACAGAACTCTGCGAAAGCCCGTCTGTCGTTGAAAAATTTTTAAGACGATATTTATTTTGGGAAAACATGTTTCCGAAAACAAATACAATTGCGAGAAAAGCTATTTTATATTTCATAGCGTTTGTATTTAATGTTTTTTTGCCACAGATTTTACAGATTATAAAGATTTTTTTCTGTGTGTTAAAAATTAGCCACAAATTCACGAATTACTTATAATCTAAATTTGAATAATTCGTGAGTTTTTAGCCATTTTAACACAAATAAAATCAAGTCAAAGGATTAGAGAAATTCGTGAATTCGTGGCGAAAAATCCTTGTAATCTGTGGCAGATATTTTGACTATTTTAATCGTTTTTTTAATTGATAATCATACAGAGAAGGAATCTTCTCAATCGGAATGTTTAAAAATTCTATATAGGGATCAATGTCGTATTTGATTTCAAATTTCGTATTTCCGTGAACGCCAATGATTCTGGCTAAAGCGCCGTCTTTCATTCCGTGCAATAAAACTGGTTTTGATGCATCAGGATTTTCAACTTGTACATTTAAATTCCAAAAAGTGCTGAAAGGCCCGTGAGAAGGTTTCCAATAATCAGCGCCGCCGCCTCCAAATAAAGCATAACTATTATTTTTATCGGCTTTTAGATGAACCGTGATATTGTCAAACAAATTTTGATGATTGGCTCCTGAATGCTGATCTAAAACAGGATCTGTAAATATTTCGCAGTTTTGATACACATTTTTAGTCGCAAAAGTGTTGAAACTTAAAGGATGAACCGCTGAATTGTAGATCTTTAGATTTTTAACCAAAACATTATGTACGCCGCCTAAAGTTACTGTATAATGCGCCAAATGCGATCCATCTGTTGTAACATCTTGAATGGTTACGTTAGAAACTTCTTCGGCTAAAATTCCGCTGTCAGCATTGGTAATTTTAACATCTTTCACCCATGAATTGAATAATCGGGTTAAGAAAATCCCATTATTTCCGGGTTCTACATGATGCGCCACCCTCGGAATGTCAGGGAACGTAAAACGAAGCTGTTCAATTCCGACTTCATTTAAATGTTTCCATTCAACCAATTGTGCTTGATAACTCGGTTTTATCGAAATAGTTAAAGGTGTTTTTAAAGTGATTTTAGAACCAGAGATTTTAGCGATTTCAACCTGCTGCCTTACAATGGGAAGCTTTGGGAATTTCCAGTGGTGCGAACCTGGCTTTACTTTAGCACCTTGATACAAATCTTTGATGATCTCGCCGTTTTCGCCATCCTTATTGAACAATTGCAATTCGACAACATCGCCAACTTTCAATCCTTTTACGTCAGAAACCGTAATAATATGTTCGCCCATTTTTCCCGAACTGACTTTAGCCAACGGATTAGATTCTGGTTCGTATTTATCTAAATATGACTTTACACGCTCACCCGGAACCTGAGTCCATATAAAACCTCCAGACCACGCATATTGCGAAAAAGGAAGATCAATATTGTTTTCTGGCTCTCGCTGTCTTTTGTCAAATGTGGTCAAGTATTCGCGAAGTTCAGCCAAAACATCAGAATCTTTAAGATACATCATCGGTCTTGGACAATAGATTTCAGTTCCGTTTTCAGCAGAACCAGCGCCTCGAAGTACAAAATTGCTTCGTTCGATGTAGAGAATTTCACTTAAAATAATACGTCCTGCTGGCAATTGTACGATTACATTTCCCTCAATAGCATTGGCAGCTTTAAAAGCTTTTAAAAGCGCCTTTGAATCGTCTAAATTGTCATTGGCTTTTACACCAAAATCTGTTGCGTTAATGATTTTTCCATTAGTTTCAGGAATGGAACTTTCGCCAAAACGATATCCTGCGTAACTAAAATCAGGCAGATAATTGGTTTTTGAAGTAAGAATTTTGGGTGTTTCCTGCGCCAGTAAAGAGTTTATAAAAAAGCCACAGGATAAAAGAATGGCTTGGCGAATCATGGTTTTGTGGTTTTTGTGGTTAGTTAGTTTTTTGTTTTTGCCGCTAAGGCGCTAAGGCACGAAGTTTTTTTGCTTGCAGATTTACTAGTTTTTTTTGTCATCCTGACGAAGGAAGGATCAAACAAGAAATTCCTCAAAGAGAATCGAAAATCTTTGTCGAGCATCTAGTGTGATCCTTCCTTCGTCAGGATGACAAACAGAACTTAAAAACTTCCCGCCTTAGCGCCTTCGTGGCAAACAAAATTATAAAGATCGTTTAATCCCTATTTCAAGTCCGCGCAATTCTGCCAGGCCTCTTAAACGCCCAATCGCAGAATAACCCGGATTTGTTTTTTTCTTTAAATCATCCAGCATTTGGTGTCCGTGATCTGGACGCATTGGCAAAGTGCTGTTGTTTCTTTTCTCTACTTCCAAAATTGCTTTTACAACTTCGTACATGTCAACGTCGCCTTCGAGATGGTTTGCTTCGTAGAAACTCCCTTCTTCGTCGCGCTGTGTGCTTCTTAAGTGAATAAAATTCATTTTATCGCCATGACGTCTTACCATTCCAGGCAAGTCATTATCAGCGCGAACACCGTAAGAACCTGTACACATTGTAAATCCGTTTGATTTAGAAGGAGCAGCATTCATTAACTCAATCAAATCTTCTTCTGTACTTACGACTCTTGGCAAGCCTAAGATTGGGTAAGGAGGATCATCTGGGTGAATCGCCATCAATACGCCTTTACTTTCAGCAACGGGAATAATTTCTTTTAAAAAGTGAAACAGATTATTTTTTAAAGCCTGTCTATCAATATGATTGTAAGCACTTAAGGTTACCAAGAAATCTTCAACCGTATAAGCTTCCTCAGCCCCTGGAAGTCCCGCTAAAATGTTTTGCTGCAATTTTACTTTATCTTCTGGAGTCATGGCTTCAAAATAGCTTTTTGCTTTTTGTTTGTGCTCTTCAGAATATTCGTTTTCTGCGCCTGGCCTTTTTAAAATAAACAATTCAAAAGCGGCAAAAGCATTGATATCAAAGCGTAAAGCTTTTGAACCGTCTTCAACCGTATAAGAAAGATCTGTTCTTGACCAGTCTAAAACTGGCATAAAGTTGTAGCAAACGCATTTGATGCCGCATAAAGCTAAATTCCTGATGCTTTCTTTATAATTTTCAATGTATTGCAAATAATTTCCAGTCTGCTTTTTAATGTCTTCGTGAACTGGAATACTTTCTACAACCGACCAAGTCAAACCAGAAGGGCCTTTTTTAGGGTCTCCATCTTCATGTTCGATTTCAACTTTTCGTTTAATAATTTCATCGACGCTCCAAACTTTTCCGTTTGGAATATGATGTAAAGCTGTTACAATTCCAGTTGCGCCAGTTTGTTTGATGTCTTGTAAAGAAACAGGGTCATTTGGTCCGAACCATCTTAATGTTTGTTCCATTTTGTATTATGTTGTTTTTGTGAGTTAGTTTTTAAATGCTCGTTGCGGCAAATCCGCCATCAACTTTTAAGATAGTTCCCGTTACGAATTTAGACATGTCACTGCATAAAAATAAAAGAGCACCGTCAATATCTTCTGGAGTTCCAAATCTTCCCATTGGCGTATGATCGATGATTTTTTCGCCTCTTGGCGTTAGTTTTCCTTCTGGAGTTAACAATAAAGCGCGATTTTGTTCGCCAATAAAAAAACCTGGAGAAATAGCATTTACACGAAGTCCTTCACCATATTTTTGAGCCAATTCGACCGCCATCCATTGTGTGAAATTGTCGATTGCCGCTTTTGAAGCAGAATAACCCACAACTCTTGTTAAAGGTCTTTGCGCTGAAGCAGATGAAATGTTGATGATATTTCCTGATTTCTGTTTAGCGAAAAGCTCAGCAAAAACCTGAGTTGGAAGCATAGTTCCAATAATATTCAAATCTATAACTTTTTGTAAATCATCGCTTTTCATATCATAAATTGCTTGATCTGGCTGAATTGTTGCTCCCGGCATATTACCTCCAGCTGCATTGATTAAAATATCTAAGCGGCTGTATTTTTCAACAATTAAGTCTTTTACTTTTTCTAGTTCTTCTTTGTTTAAAACATTTGCTTGAACAGCAAATGCTTGTCCGCCGTTTGCTTCGATTGCTTTTACTGTGTTTTCAGCTTTTTCTAATGATTGCGAAACGATTCCGACAACAACGCCTTGTTGCGCCAAAACATTTGCAAATCGGCTTCCCAGAACACCAGCGCCGCCTGTTATTAATGCAATTTTTCCTTTTAAATTAAATATTGAATCCATTTTAATTTTTAATTTTCAATACTTTAAATCCTAAATTCCAATTTGGAAATAAAGTACATTTTTATATAATTAATTTTTACTTTTTTTGATTTAGTTAGTCTCTCAGTTCAAACTGGGTTTTCAAATTTGGAATTTATTTTCTGATAGTTTCAATCAGTTCCAAAACCCTTTTAGTTTCTTTTTCGATGGTTTCGTAAGCGCCGTATTCCATTACTTCTTTACTAATTAATTTGCTACCCATTCCAACAGCAGAAACACCAGCGTTAAACCAAGTTTCAATGCTTTGTTTCGTAGTGTCAACACCGCCTGTTGGCATAAAGATTAAATTTGGAAAAACATCTTTTATGGCACTCATAAAATCTGATCCTAAAATATTTCCGGGAAAAAGTTTGATGAATTTTACACCAGCATTTTCAGCCGCAATAATTTCTGTCGGAGTCATACAGCCTGGGGCGTATAGAACTTCTTTGGTCACTAAAAACGAAGCTATTTCAGGTACAAATCCAGGACTTATAAAAAAATCAGCACCAGTTAAATAATACGTTTCTGCTTGGGCTAAATTTTTGATGGTGCCAATTCCTAAAAGCATTTCAGGCATTTCAGCATTTCTTACTTCAATCATTTTTTTGAAGTTTGAAAGTGCTTCAGAGCCACGGCTTGTATATTCTACAGCTCTGATTCCTGCATTGTACAGTGTTTTTAAAATGGCAATGCTTTTGCTTTCGTCAGCATTAAAATAGAGCGGCAGCATTCCCTGTTTTAAAATGACATCTATAGAGTTCTGAATACTGCTCATAATTATATTTTTACCTTGATAACAATTTTTTTCAGTGGACCGCTTCCAATCATAGCAGAATGAACGTCTTCTGGAAACAGGATTGCAAATTGCTTTTCTTTTATTTCAAAAAACATATCTGGTTTGTCATGAAAGAAACGAACATCTCTTTCGTCATTATAATTTCCATTTGGACTGATGCATTTTTCTCTAGGTTTCCATGCAAAGGTTTCTGGACCAATAATAGAAATCTGAATATCGATGTTTTTATCATGACATTCAAAACCTTTAATGCTTTCTTCCCTCGTGCTTCCTTCGCCAACAATTACGATAAGTTTTAAACCTTCGCCAATTTCATAAGTGCCTTCTTCAAGATTGGCAATATCATTTTGGTTTACATAATCAAAAGCTTTTTTGAAATTGGAGTGCAGACCATAGTATTTTGCTGCATTATGTAATGAGTCTATTATCATTTTGTACGGTTTTTATTTTGGTTTTTTGATGTTATGTGTATATTTGCGTGTGCGTACACGGTATTTTACAAATGTATGCAAAATGTGATGTAAAACAACTTATTTTTGATAAAATAAATTAATTTTACCCTACTGCTTTTATATTTTTAACTTAAAAAGAATCAATATCATAACAATTAAAAAAATTGCCGAATTAGCTAATGTCTCTGCTGGAACAGTGGATAGGATTATACACAAACGAGGACAAGTGGCTCAGGAAACCGTTGACAAAGTCAATGCGATTATTGAAGAATTTGGCTATACGCGAAATATTTTGGCAAGTAATCTAGCGCTGAATAAGAAATTTCATTTTGCAGTTTTCCTTCCAAAATCTGAAACATTAGAATATTGGAAAAGTCAGGCAGAAGGTATTGAAAAAGCAGCTTTGGAGTTTAGCAAATTTGGAATCGTATTGGACTATTTTTTTTACGATTATAATCTGATTTCTTTTAAAGAAACGGCGCAGAAAATAATGAAGTTTGATTGTGACGGTTTGCTATTTGCTCCAATTTTTTATGAGGATTCGGTTCGATTTTTAAAAGAATATGAAAAGAAAAATATTCCAGTTGTAATGATCGATTCGAATATTTCTGAAGAAAATGAACATGCCTATGTGGGTCAGGACGCTTTTCAGAGTGGCTATTTAGCTGGAAGATTAATCAGTTTTGCTGTGAAAAATGAAAGACAAGTTCTGATTTTTAAAATTACCCGCGAGATTGAAAGCACTTCGGTTTATCAGCAGCGCATCAAAGGATTTTACTCTTATTTTGAAGATCATAACGAATTGACTCATTTTAAATTCTCAGAAGTAACATTAAAAGATTCAGGAATTGATCAGCTGAGTTTGGAAATGTTTTCTGGAGTAAACAGTGTTTTTGTGCCCAATTCAAGAGCTTATATTGTAGCTCAGTTTTTAGAAAAAAACAATATAAAAGGTGTTCGAATAATTGGTTTTGATTTGCTAAAAGAGAATATCGAATATTTAAATAAAGGCGTAATTGATTTTTTAATCAATCAAAGGCCAGAAGAACAGGGGTATTTGGGAATCAATTATTTGTATAAAAAACTGGTTCTTCAGGAAGAAACAGAAAGAACACATTACATTCCGTTGGAGATTATTTTGAAGGAGAATTATTTTCCTGCTAAGCGATAGTTGTTTTGCCACTAAGACGCTAAGACGCGAAGATTTTTTTTAGGCTTTGTGTTTTTTAATCACAATCGCGATAGAGTTGAGGCGCAAAGTTTTTTTATTTCACACAGATTTAAAAATATTTAGGCAGATTTGTTTTAAATTAAAATCTAAATTAATCTGCTATAATCAGCAAAATCTGCGTGAAATAAAATCATTTTAATCCTATAATCTGTGGCTTAAAAAAACTTCGAGCCTTAGCGCCTTAGTGGCAAAAAAATCATTTCTTAACCTTCACAACCAAAGGATTATTGATCTTCTCAGCAAAAGAGCTCAAATACTTTTCCCATTCCTGCTTAGTTTGAAATGGACTTCCTTTTTTCCATCCAAAACCAACATAATAAATGGCTTTGTTGTTTTTAACAGCAATATTTCCGTACAGATTACTCAAGTCTTTTTCGTCTGTTACATGATTATCAAAACTTAATAAAGTATTTTTTGGAGCAACCAAACCAATTCCAATTTCAGAATCGTCAATCGGTTCCCAATAACTCAACCAGCCTTCTTTTAGATTTGTGCCGGTAGTTCCTTTTTTGTCATGAAGTGTTAATCCAGCAGCAATTTGTTTGGTTCCCGTAATATTGATTTCAAAACGCGAAAGCTGGCTTCCGTAATCTAAACTGATTAATTTCGATTCCGTTATTTTATTTCCTTTTGCATCCCAATCTGCGTAAGTCAAAATAAAACTAGTTCTAATTGGTCCCGTTGTAATGGTTTTCCAGCTGATGAAATTTTTAGAAAAATAATATTTTCCGTCCACATTTACAGCAATTCCGCCCACACCACGGCTGTCACCAACGTGAAAATTATCCAAACCTTCACCAGTATCTTTATGATAGGTTCCAGTTCCGTTAGTCGCTTTTTCGTACCATTTGTTAATGATCGGGTAATCGACTCTTTTTAGCCATGCATCGATTCCGCTGGTTAGAGTTCCGCCTGGAATTTTATCTTCCACCATTTTTTGAGCAACAGGGCCATAAGTTCTAAATGCGACTTTGTTGTTTTCCCAAGCATAATCGTCTGTGCGTTCTGGAACAAAGCGAGAATAACAGCTGATTACTTTTGAAGCCGAAGGATTTGTTCCAACTATAACTTCAAAATCCTGTTTTGAAGAAGCTTTGATTTTAGGCTGAAAAAGCAATACATCTGCTTTTCCGTCGCCATCATTATCTACTGTTTGAGTTTCTAAGAAAGCATTGCTTCCAATTTCTTTTACGGCATAATTTTCAAGTTTTGAATCTGCATGTAATCCAAGTGATTTTTTAGTCAATTCGATAGTTTCAAATTCTCTGTCAACTTTCAAATTGTTGGTAACAGTAATGATTTTATTCTGGGAAAAAGCAGCAAAATTAGCTGTCAGAATGGTTATGATATAAAGATGTTTTTTCAAAATTCTTAGATTTTTAATATTTCAAAAATTAGGTTTGATAGGATTATAAAAGTACAAATCAAAACGGAATTGAAAATACAGAATAGGAGTAATTCTGTACAGAAGTTTGAAAATGGGCAGAAAAGCTTTGAGAATGAAATAGATTATTTTTCGTAATTTACATTTCCTGATTTTTATTTCGGGAGATTATATAATTAAATGAAAATCAACAAAATGGTTAAATGTATTATTTTCGATTGTGACGGCGTATTGGTCGATACAGAAAAAATTGGCAACGGAATATTGCTGGAAATGGCTCAAGAACACGGATTTGAAATGGAATTGGAAGATGCCTATCGTCATTTTAATGGTCGAAACTTAAAAGATTGTTTCAGACATATTGAAGAAGCAATCGATCAGAAACTTCCAGAAAATTTTGAAACAGAATATCGCGAAAAGAGTTTTGAAGCTTTTAAAACTCAGGTAAAACCAATGGAAGGTATTATAGATTTTATCGAAAATATAGAAAAATTAGAAATTCCATATTGCGTTGCTTCGAGTGGACCGGTAGATAAAATTCGTTTGAATCTTGAAGTGGCAGGATTGCTGGATAGATTTGAAAATAAAATATTTAGTTCGTATCAAATTGGAAGCTGGAAACCAGAACCTGGAATATTTCTTCATGCAGCGGCAGCAATGGGTTTTGAGGTAAAAGACTGTATTGTTGTTGAAGATAGTAAAGCAGGTGTAAAAGCTGGAGTAAGCGGCGGATTTAAAGTGTATGGTTTTGCAAATGGTTTCAATAATGAGGATTTAGAAGAAGAAGGAGCAGAACTTTTTAGTTCTTATGGAGAGTTAAGTGAAAAACTTGGAGTTTAAATTTTGTTTTAAGTTTAAGGTTTCAAGTTTCAAGTTAAACCCGACAGGTTTTAAAAACCTGTCGGGTTTGTTTTTACGATTAAATTATTCCGTTTGGAATATTTGGTCGGTAGAAAAATAAAAACGCATTTGCATAGTGTCCTGTAGAGACACCTGTTTTTGCGTAATGAATGTTATACGTATGTTCAAATGTTCCTACGGAACGTGTAACTCTGAATCTAATTCGAAAATCTACCAACCAGACATTCCTACGGAATGAAGAACATCTTTTTGCACTTTGACAAAGTTTAATTTTCTCATTGCCACATTTCCTAATTATCAAATTCACTCGTTAAAATGTAATTTGTTGCAATAAAATAAAATTTTATATATTTGAATTTCCACATTCTCTTTTTACTTTAATAATAATGAATAATTGTTATTTACACATTTAAAAAGAAAGAATGTTTTTGTCTAGAAAATGACTTTTCCCAAAGAAGTATTTTCCAGATTGTGATTCCAAAAAATCACAAAACTAACCTACAGACCCGCGACAGAATGATGAAATTTAAAACCAGAATTTTATTTCTATTCCTATTATTTTCTTCGATTACCAACTCCCAAATCAAAAAGATTGGAGTTCCCTTTATAGCCAATTATAGTCCGAAAGCTTATAAAGCTGCATCAGAAAATTGGGATGTTTTGCAAGATTCTAAAGGCATGATGTTTTTTGCCAACCATTTTGGAATCATGCAGTTTGATGGTGTTCGCTGGGCGATTGTGACGCAACCAGAAAATCGAAGCATGGTTCGTTCTATGGCAATTGACAGAAAGGATAAAATATATGTTGGCGCTCAAGGCGATTTCGGGTTTGTAATTCAGCTTCCAAATGGGCAATATCAATACACTTCTTTAGTAAAACTGCTTCCTAAATCGGCTCGAAATTTTGGTGATGTGCTGCATACTATCATTCGAAATGGCGAAGTGATTTTTTTCTCCTATGAAAGGCTTTTTATTTATAAGAATAATACAATCAAGGTCATAAATGCTAAAAAAGCTTTTGATGATTTCTTCGAAGTTGGGAAAGAAATTTATGTTTCGGATAACGAAAAAGGATTATTAAAACTAAAAAAAGATGCTTTAGTTCCAGTAGAAAATGGTCAAAAGTTTGTTGGATTACAGGTTCGAAAGATTTTTCAAACCAAAAACGGACTTTTGCTATTCACTCAAAAAAATGGCCTTTTCATTTTCGATGAAAATCAAATTAAACCATTTGCAACAGAAGTCGATCATTTGCTGAAGCAGAATCAGATTTCGGCAGGAATTCAGCTTTCTGATGGCTATTTCGGAATCGGAACCCGTCAATCGGGATTGATAGTTATAGACAGTGAAGGACATTTGATTCAGCATATTGATAAACAAATGGGACTTCAGAATGAATATGTGACCAATTTTAAAATTGATAAGGAAGGAAATTTGTGGGTGACGCTCAAAGGCGGAATTTCACTGATTCAGATTTCATCTCCTTTGTCTAAAATTATAGACAGCACTAATTCCGAAACCAAAATCTATTGCAGTCAGATTTACCAAAATAAATTATATATCGGTACCGACAACGGTTTGTATTGGCTTGATTGGGAAGCTTACAAAAGCGGAAAAAGAGAAAATGTAACCTTTCAGCACATTTCTGGAATGTCTGAAAATGTCTGGAATGTGGGAGTTTTTGGTGATTCATTACTAGCCTTTGAGAAAAACGGAATATTTGAAATCAGTGGAAATTCCGCGAAAGCGTTGGCAAAAATTGATGGCGCTTGGCAAGGAATTCTAATTCCAAATCATTCGGATTTACTGCTTGTTGGAGGTTATACAGGATTGTATTTTTTGAAAAAAATAAATGGTTCTTGGGTTTTTCAGCATCGTATAAAAGGTTTTGATGAAAGCAGCAGAATTATGGAAACCGACCAACAAGGCAACATTTGGATTGCGCACGGATACAAAGGAATTTATAAACTCAAATTCAACGCGACATTTGATTCCGTTAAGGATATCCAATTTTATAATGATAAAAACGGATTTCCGTCGAGTTTGTTTTTGAATACATTTAAAGTGGATAATCAGATTTTGTTTGGAACAACAAAAGGCGTTTACAGACAGGATTTGTCTTCTAAAAAAATGATTCCAGATCCAGTTTTCAAAAAATATCTGGGGTTAGAAAATCATATTCGATTATTAAAACCAGACCATCAGGATAATATCTGGTACATTTCTGGCGAAAATACTGGGAAAATGAGCAGGCAGAAAAATGGAAGCTTTAAGATTGAAGAACTTCCTTTTCGAAAACTTCGTTATATATATGTTCCTGGTTTTGAAAATATTCAGACTACAAAAGGAGGTGATGTTTTTTTTGGAACGCAAGAAGGTTTGATTCATTACAGTGCTATTAAAAACAAGAAATATCAAACAAAATATAAAGCTCTTATTTCTGAAGTAAAATGCATTTTTCCTAAAGACAGCCTATTGTTTTCCAGCCGTTATGATGTTTTGCCTAATAAAACAGGATCAGAAAATGATAAACTTTCAACGGTATTGCCATATTCTAGTAATGCGCTTCATTTTTCTTTTGCATCATTATGTTTTGAAGATGCCGATGCGACGAAATATGAATATTGGCTAGAAGGTTTTGAACCAACGTGGTCAGATTATAGTCTTCAGACCGAGAAAGAATATACCAATTTGCCCGAAAACGAATATGTCTTTCATGTAAGAGCAAAAAATATGTATGATGTGGTGAGTGAAGAAGCCGTTTTTCACTTTGAAATTTTACCGCCTTGGTATAGAACTTTTTGGGCTTACTTATTTTATTTTGCACTTTATAGCATTGTAATTTACTTAATTGTTAGATATCAGAAATCTGTTGCGGAGCGTCAACGTCGTCAATTGATAGAGAATCAGGAAAAGGAATTGCTTCGAAGCCGTGCCGAACTTAACGAACAGAAACTCACATTGGAACAGCAGAATATGGCTATTATTCGAGAAAATCTTGAAACGACCATAAATCTTAAAAATGCTAAGGTGGCTTCAAATACGGTCAATTTGATTCATTTAAATGAAATTTTGCTTTCTATTAAAGATTTGATTGGACAGATTGATAAGAAAAATGATCCAAATGTAAACTTTAGCCTGCTGACCAAAATCAATAAATTGATTGATCACGAATTGCAGGGAGACAAACATTGGAATGAGTTTGAAGAAATCTTCAATCAGCTGCATGACAATTTTATGCAGCGGTTGAAATCGACTTATCCAGAATTGACTCCTCGTGATATGCGTTTGTGCGCTTATCTGCGAATGAACTTTAATACGAAGGAAATTGCTCCGCTTTTGGGAATTTCTGTTCGTGGGGTCGAAGATACCCGTTATCGCATTCGTAAAAAATTACAGCTTCCGTCTGATACGAATATCACCGAATTCATTCTTAATTTTTAATTTTTCTCGGAAAAATGGAATTTAAAGTGATTTTATGCATTTCATCGATGATTTGTTACATTTCTTCGATAGTACCGTAGTCAAACCGTACTCCAAAATGTAAGTCTTGCCTGATTTTTTAGTTAATATTGCGCTGTTATTGTCAGAAAATACGATCTGCTTTTTCAAATTGAATGTATTGATGAAATAACATTTACTAACTAAAAACCTATCAAAAATGAAGCAAAATGACTTTTTTTTCGGCCGACCACCGAAAAGCAATTCTTATTTATTTAAACAATTTTGTCTGGCAGTTTTATTCTTATTGCTGCCATTTCTTAAGACTCAGGCCCAATGTAATACGCTTGTCTGGTCTGATGAATTTAATGGCACTACGGTAGATTTGACCAAATGGCAAAGTATCTCAGGAAATGGATGTCCGTCGCTTTGCGGATTTGGAAATGCTGAGGCACAGCGCTACGATCCCAATCAGGCAACAATTGTAAAAGAAGGAACAAACAGCTACTTAAATATTGAAGCAAAATATGCGCCGAGTTCACAATTTCCTGATCAGCCGTATGCTTCTTCAAAATTAACTACCGAAGGAAAATATTCGCTTAAATATGGAAGAGTAGAAGCGCGTATGAAACTTTCTAACGGAATGGGCGCTTGGCCAGCTTTTTGGATGCTGCCAGTAGGAGGAAACTGGCCTTTTACAGGAGAAATTGATATTATGGAAGCCAAACATAGAAACCCGAAATCTATAGATGGAACTATTCATTACGATGGCGGTGGCTATCAGTTTACAGGAAGAAGTTACAGTTCTCCAATTGATTTATCGGCTGATTTTCATGTGTATGCTGTAGAATGGGGTCCAAATATCATTAAATGGTTTGTGGATGATGTGTTGTTTCATACTGCAACGCCAAATACAACGGTAAATGGAGGATGGCCTTTTAATGACAACAATTTTTATATTATTCTGAATTTAGCAGTTGGAAGCTATGGAACGCCTTACACGAGAGTAAACGGCGCAGGAGTTGAGCCTATTCCTGCCGATTTCCCAGCAAAATTACAAGTCGATTATGTTCGTGTTTACGATGGGAGTTTTAAATATGCGGTAACAGGCGATAACAAAGTGTACCAAAATGAAACTAGTAAAACCTATTCTGTAAATGCAATTGCGGACGCGACCTACAACTGGACTGTTCCAGCGGGAGCAACAATTGCATCAGGACAGGGAACAAATTCGATTACTGTAAATTGGGGAACTTCTGGAGGAGATGTTTCTGTAGCGGCAACAGTTTCAGGCTGTAATGTCAATACCTACAAACTGGCGGTTACAACCGAACCTGCCTTGCCAGTTGAAAAAATACATGAAGATTTTCAAAGCAATCGAAATGTATTGTATCCTGTAAAAACTGGAGTTTTGACAGAAGCTGTTGCGAATCCTTCTGCAACTGGAATTAATACATCGGCTTTGGTTGGAAAATACGTTAGAAATTCAAGCGAATTGTATGATGTTTTGAATATCAGAAACGTAACGATTACGAATGCGAACGATTACGTTTACGGAAGAAAAAGATTGTCGTTTGATATTTATACTTCGGCTCCTGTTGGAACAAAAATATCCATGCAGCTGGAAAATAGCAATGTAACGACAGCGACCAATTATCCGTTAGGAAGACATAGCGGTTTTAAAGCGACAACAACAGTTCAGAACAAATGGGAAACCATTGAATTTGAGTTCGAAAAAGTAATTGATCCAAATACAAGTGCTTTGGCGATTAATAATGTAGTGATTCTTTTTGAATCAAATTCTAATTCTGGAGCAACGTATTATTTTGATAATTTGCTGACAAAAGCGGCGCCAGAAAAACCAATTTTAGCAACAGATATTCTGCAAAACTATGATGGATTCAATAAAATCATAAAAGGAACTACAACTGGAACGTATTCTGTTGTGGCAAATCCGGGTTCAAATTCAGTTAACTCTTCTGCAAATGTGGCAAGGTATGTCCGAAATGCATCAGAGCAATACGATGTACTTTTCTTTAATACACAAACTTCAATCGAAGATGCTGGTTTATTTAAAAATCAAACCAATAAAATCATGATCGATGTGTATACCACAGCACCAATTGGTACGGTTGTAAGCATGAATTTTGAAAATAGCGCCACTTCGCTTCCAACCAATTATCCGACAGGAAGAAATAGTAATTATGTAGCCATTACAACCAAACAAAATCAATGGGAAACATTAACTTTCTATTATAATTCCAGTCCGGATGCTGGAACTTCAAACTTAGCTGTAAATCAAATGGTTTTATTGTTTAATTCAGGTTCGTACACAAGCGATACCTATTATATTGATAATATCAGAATTGGTTCGACTAAACTTCCAGATACTTTTACGCCAGGTGTGGTATATGAAGATTATCAAACGATTCACAATATTACTTTTAGAGATGCGATTGGGACTTATACGCCAAATACGGCAAATCCAAATGCAAGCGGCATTAATACTTCTTCTAATGTTGGAAAATATGTTCGTAAATCAACAGAATTGTATGATAACTTCTCATTCAATACGACTTTAAACAACATTGGAGATTTTAAAGCGGGAACTAAAAAGTTTGCGATGGATGTTTACACTTCTGCACCAGTTGGATCAATAATTTCTTGGCAGGCAGAAAGCAGCGCTTCGGTTCCGTCCAATTATCCTGTTGGAAGACATAGTATTTATCAGGGAGTTGTAAAACAAAGCAATGCTTGGCATACCATTACTTTTACTTATGTAAGTACTCCAGATGCTTCGACGCCAGATGCTGATGTAAACCGTTTTGTTTTCTTGTTTGAGCCGGGAACTAACTCTGGAAACACGTATTATTTTGACAATTTAAGAGCTTTAAATTTAGTCTCTACAGAAACTCCAGCAGGATTGCCTTCACCTTGGATCAGTACCGATTTAGGTGCTGTTACACCAGCAGGAGAAGCGGCACACTCAAACGGTACTTTTACCATTAAAGGATCAGGAAATGATATTTGGGATACAAGCGATCAATTTCAATTTGTAAATCAGTCAATTACTGGAGATGCTGAAATTATTGCTAAAGTAAATTCTTTAACCAATACCAACACGTATGCAAAAGCAGGCGTAATGTTCCGTGAAACGCTAACACCGACTTCAAAACATGCGATGACAGATGCAAGCGCCGCTGCGGGAATTGAGTTTTTAACTCGTGATACGACTTCAGGAGCAACAACTGCTACAGTTACGACAGGAGCGGCTCCAAAATGGGTTCGTTTAGTAAGATCTGGAAATGTATTTACTTCTTACGCTTCAGATAACGGAACAATATGGACACAAGTTGGAACACCAAAAACAATTGCAATGGCAAGCACAATTTATGTGGGAATGGCAGTTACTTCTCATGCAAACGGAACTTTGACAACAGGAGTTTTCAGTGATGTAACGGTTAGAAATATTACAGCAAATCCGAATGTGAATTTAGCTTTAGGCAAAACTGCAACGGCTTCTACAGAAGAAAATGCAACACTTTCAGCAAACAAAGCTACAGACGGAGACGGAACAGTATCAAGATGGGCGAGTTCTTTTGCGAATGCAACCGAATGGATTTATGTGGATTTAGGAAGTAATTATACTCTTAACCGTGTGGTGTTAAAATGGGAAGCAGCTTATGCAACTCAGTATAAAGTACAGCTTTCGACAGATAATGTTTTCACAGAAAATGAAACCATCAGCACGCAAACGACAAGCGATGGAGGAATTGACGATTTAGCGGTAAGCGGAACTGGAAGATATTTACGCATTTTATGTACAGCAAAAGCTTTGGCTCCGTATGGATACTCATTGTATGAAATTGAAGCTTACGGATCTTCGTCAACGGCTAGAATGGCTTTGAATGTTGATGAAGAGCCTCAAACGGAAGAAGCTATTTTTGCAGTATATCCGAATCCGACAACTAATTATGTTCAAGTTTCATCTCCTGAAAACTTAGACAATAAAGTCATTATGATTTACGACAATACAGGAAATCTGGTTCTGCAAAATAAGCCTCAAGGAAATGAGAGTGTAATTGATGTAAGCAGACTTCGTCGAGGAATCTACATTTTAAACTTCAAATCAGACCAAAAAAGCTGGAGCAAAAAGCTGATTAAGAAATAATTTTAAATCCGTTGGGTGCAATTCAAGGAGGGCATACCAGTTGCACCTGGCGGATCATTTAGTCATTTGAAAATGACTTTGGTTTTAGAATCTAATTATTATGTAACCCCAAAATTATTTAGATATGAAAAACAATAAATTTCAAAGATTTTCTATTCTGACCGCACTGTTTCTAGTGTTTTCGACTTTTATGTACGGTCAGGGGCCAGTTCCTTTTACTATAAGTAATAATTCCACTTTTGCAGACAGCGATCTTTATGTTGCCATTGTTGGAATCGATTATACTACAGGAAACCATGTTTGGGTAAATGCCAAAACAAGTCAGGTTTTGCCAATGAGTGCTTCTTACAATACGGTTACCGGACCAACTTATGGAGGAAATACTGGGCCTGGACAAAACTCAAAATATGCGGCATGTTTTACAAAACTGAGTGAAATTCCGAACAAAACCTTCACTTTGCCTTTAATCGCAGGATGCCGAGTTTTTATTTCTAAAGGATCGCAATTGTACTTTTACTTTTTTGGAGCTAGCGGAGCGCCTTCTGGATATGCTTCGCCAAATCCGCAGAATGCTACAGATCCAAATCAGGGAATTTTATATGAAATGATCGAGTTGACGAACAATCAATATGGTTTCTTCGGAAATCCAACCCGTGTAGATTCATACAAATATCCAATGGGATTGGAACTGTTTGGAGCAAACGGTTACCAAAAGAAAGTGGGAGATTTGAAAAAACACGCAGATATTGTTGCCGCTTTTAAAGCGAATGTTCCAGCAGAATTTCAAGGATGTGTAAATGATGCGACAGGCGAAATTACAGCACCATCAAAAACTCCAGCTTATGCACAAGGAGGACCATACGAAAACTATTTAAAATCTTATATTGATGCCATTTGGAACAAATACAAAAATGAAGATTTAATCTTTTATGCAGGAGATGCAGGAGTTTTTAAAGGAAGAGTGATTGGAGAACAACTAGAAATGGTTGGGCAATCTGGCGCTTTTGTGGGAAGAACAGGACGTGTTCAAAACCGACCAACGACTCAAGAAGCGCTTGAAGGAAAAGGCGTCTTGGACAGAAGATTGGTCGACGGAGATCTGGATTTAGTAATTCAAGCTCAATTAACGGCTGCGATCAACCGTCATGTGGTAAACACTACAACGGCAAATCCGGGACAGCAGAATTGGTACGATGCATCAAAATATTATCAAACAAACCCAACCAATCATTATTCTAAATTTTGGCATTTGCCAGGAATTAATATCGATAATTTGGCCTACGGATTTGCTTATGATGATGTTGCCGATCAGTCGCCATCGCTTCATTCGCCACAGCCGACAAAAGTTATTGCTACGTTTGGAGGTTATTACGGACTTACTACACCTTCAGTTCCAGCATCGACAGATGTTATTACAGTTTATAAAGATTGCAATTACACAGGTTTCTCTGGCGGATTAACAATTGGAGATTATAATCTGGCTCGTTTGAATTCTTTAGGAGTTTTAAATGATGATATTTCTTCACTTAAAATCACTCAAGGTTATCAGGCGATTTTATATCAAGACGATAATTTTGGAGGCGCTTCAACCGTAATCAATTCTGATAATTCTTGTTTGAATACCACTTGGAACGATAAAGTGAGTTCGATCAGAGTTATTGCAAACGGAACGGCAACTTTAGGAAATCAGACTTTCTTTCTTCAAAACAAAAACAGCGGTTTATACATGGATGTTTGGAATTCTAGTATGTCAAACGGAGCAGGAATCAATCAAGGCGCTTTGAATTCTGGAAACAATCAGAAATTTACTTTTACGCATTTAGGAGACGGAATGTATAAAATCATTGCTAACCATAGCGGCATGTCGATGGACATTAATAATTTTAATAAGGCCAATGGTGCAAGAGTAGAGCAGTATCCGTATAACGCCACAACAAATCAGCAGTTTATTTTGGTTTCTACTGGAGATGGCTATTATAAAATTGTTGCCCGTCATAGCGGAAGAATTGTTGAGGTTGCAGGAGCAAGTACAGCTTCTGGCGCTATTGTGCAACAGTGGGATAATAACAATCAGACTTGCGGACAGTGGAAATTAGTTTCCGCAACAAGTTCACAAACTTCAGTATTGATTCAAGCAGAAGATTATTCAGCGATGAGCGGTATTCAAGTCGAAGCAACTACAGATACAGGCGGCGGTCCAAATGTTGGTTATACAGAAACTGGAGACTGGTTAGCGTATAACAATATTAATTTCCCGACAACAGGATCTTATTTAATTGAATACCGAGTGGCAAGCGCAGTTACAGGTGGAAGATTATCTTCTGATTTGAATGCTGGAGCAATTGTTTTAGGAAATGTTGATATTCCGAATACAGGAGGTTGGCAAAATTGGCAGACTGTTTCGCAAACCGTAAATGTAAACGCAGGAACGTATAATTTCGGAATCTATATTCAGAATACGGGAATGAATATTAACTGGATTAAAATCACAAAAGTGGCAGGAACAGCAAGAATGGCCGCAACTGAAACGGTGGAAGAGCCAGAAGAAAAGGTTTTAAATGTTTATCCAAGTCCAGTAGAAAATACTCTTTTTGTTACCACAGATCTTTCTGGAGGAACTGCAAAAATTGTGGATTCTCAAACTGGAACTACTTTGGCTTCACAAAAAATAACCAACAATAGTTTTGATGTTTCGCATCTTAGAAAAGGAATCTATTTTATAGTTTTTGAGAAAGATGGTAAGCAAACCATCAAGCGATTCATAAAGAAATAGTTTTAAAGTGATTTCAGGCTTTAAATTTAGATTATAATTTACGTAGTGTTAGTTCTACGGTATTAGATTATAAATCAAATCAAAAAATCTAAAGTCTGAAATCTTAAATCAAAATATATAACTCAAATAACCGTCCCATGTTTACGAGTTTATTAATCTATTAAAACAATTATTATGAAAAACAATTACCGAAGAATGCTGCAGAAATGCATGATTATTTTAGTGTTGGGGGCTTTTAATTTAGTTTCGGCCCAAAAGAAAGTAATAGCTTATGTTCCGAACTGGATTGATTTGAATGCCTTTTCAAGTACGATTCAGTACAGTAAATTGACGCATATTAATATTGCGTTCGAAAATCCTGATGCTAATGGTTATTTAAGCTTTAATTCAGGAAGTAATGCAATTATCAATGCGGCGCATGCCCAAAACGTTAAAGTTTTTGTATCGCTAGGAGGAGGTTCTGTTTCAGAAGGCGGACCAATTCGCGATAATTATTTTAATTTAATAACGCCAGCCAACAGAACGGCTTTTATCCAGAAAATCTATGATTATGTGGTGGCACACAATTTTGATGGAGTAGACGTTGATTTGGAAGGTCCAGCAATTAACGGAGATTACGGCGGATTTGTAATCGCTTTGGCTAATAAATTGCATGCTAATGGCAAATTGATTTCAGCAGCGCTTTCAGAAGGATATGGTGGTGCCAATGTACCTTCATCTACTTTTGCGGCTTATGACTGGATCAATATTATGGCTTATGATGCAACTGGGCCTTGGGCACCAAACAATCCGGGTCAGCATTCTCCTTACAGCATGGCAGTAAACCAATTTAATTACTGGACAGGAAGAGGATTGCCAGCCAGCAAAGCTATTATCGGACTTCCGTTTTATGGTTATGGTTTTGGCGCTTCTGCCAATCAGGGAATTTCTTATGCGAATATCGTGGCTCAATATCCAGGAGCTGAAAATTTGGATCAGGTGGGAAATACGATTTATTATAACGGAATTCCAACCATCAAACAAAAAACGACTTTTGCTATTCAAAATGCGGGAGGAGTTATGATTTGGGAATTATCTCAAGATGCAACAGGAACAAAATCTTTGTTAAATGCCATTAATCAGGTAATTACTGGAGGTACTTCTCCAGGAACAGGAACTTTAATTCAAGCCGAAAATTACAATACGATGAGTGGGGTTCAAACCGAAGCAACAACTGATACAGGTGGAGGTTTAAACGTTGGATATTGCGATACAGGAGACTGGATGGCGTATTACAATATTAATTTTCCAACTTCTGGTTCATATCAAATAGAATATCGCGTTTCAAGTGCGGTTACAGGCGGTAGATTATCATCAGATTTAAATGCAGGAACGATTCAGCTTGGTGCCATAAATGTTCCAAATACAGGAGGATGGCAAAACTGGCAGACGATTACGCAAACCGTAAACGTAAATGCAGGAACGTATAATTTTGGAATCTATGTTCAAAATACTGGCTTTAATATCAATTGGTTTAGAATAACAAAATCGGGTTCAACGGCAAGAACAGCTGCGCCAACTACAGAACAATCAATTGCAAGTTTGGAAGTTTATCCGAACCCAACTGAAAGCCAGCTTTTCTTTAGCACAGAGGTTTCTGGCGGAAATGTAAATGTCATCAACACAGAAGGCGGTGCAACTGTTTTCTCTCAAACTGTAAACAATAACAGTATTGATGTTTCTACTTTAAAAACAGGAATTTATCTGATTTCAGTTGAGAAAAACGGAATCAAAACGGTAAGACGTTTTATTAAAAAATAATACTAACCCATTTGCCATAATGGTTTTAGATACATTAAATTTTAGGTTTTAATGTGATAAAGGCTGTCAGAAATGATAGCCTTTTGTTTAACCATAATAGTCTTTTTTTAAACCGCAAAGCACGCAAAGGTTTACGCAAAGAGCGCAAAGTTTTTTTAAGTTAAATTTTATAAAATAAAAAGTTCGCAAAGTTTTGAGTTTAGCTTTGCGAACTTTGCGTTTTTTATAAGTTTACAGAGATAAAAAATCTTTGCGTGCTTTGCGGTAAAAAAAAAAGAATCACTTGACACTCTTAATTTCTCCATTTTTCAAGTCAACTGTAAAATGATCTGCTGGAACTTCGTGCATAAATTTATTGAAGATAATAAGAAATAATTTCATCTGTTTTTGTAGCGGATTATCTTTTGAAAGATCAGCTTTAGAACCTTCTAAAAATAAATGAGACAAGACTTTATATTCTTTTGCTCTTTGAATTCCAACATCGGCTAAAGCCAATTCATCTGCGCTTCTAAAACGATAAAAATCTACCAGAAGATCGTAACCAGACCAATTGAAGTTTTCTTTTTTGAGATTGTTCTGAGCTAGAACTTTTTCAGATTTAGCTTTAGCTTCATTCCATTGTTTTTGAAATTGATCTTTATTTTTAAGAATAAAATCAAAATCTTTATCCGATTGCATATTGGCTAAAACTAGTAAATCTTTTGCAGAAACATTCAATATAAAATCTTTGAAAGCAGAAGGCCAATCGTCTTTTAAGAATCGAAGACGTACTAATTCTTTTAAATGAAAATCGGTAAAATCGTGATAGTTTTTTGTTTTTAAAATATCAATATTCCAAATGTCTTGTGCGTTCTGACTTTCCAAAAACTGATATTCCATTTTATACAAATCAAAAAGTTCGTTGTATCTCGGAACATCATCAATAGTAATAGTTTGAATATCTACAAGATTATCTTTTTTGAAAGTCAATAATTTATAAGCTGGAATATAAGCAGCAAGAGATGGCGTCTGAATATTAACCAAAGTATTTCCTTTTGAAGAAGTTCGAACTCCCGTATCGTTGATGTGCATATGTCCGCCAAAATGAATTTTTAGTCCCGCATCAGCAAAAACTTGTGCCACTTCTTCAACAGGAACACGATTTAACTGCCATTTGTTTGGACCGAGCAATTCTTTTATTTCTGCGGAAGCGTCATCGTTAAAATCAATCATAGGAAAATGGCTGAAAGCAATTAAAGTTTTTCCTTGTTTTTGGGCTTCCGCCGAAATCGTTTCAACCCATTTTATAAGGTGTTTTTTGTTAGAAAGTACATTATTGTAACCTGTACTGGCTTCGTTGTAATTTTTAGAATCTTTTTCAGCAGAAGCATTTTTCTTCGGAATATAAACATTTCCGTCTATTGCCATTAACCAAAGCCCGTCGATAGGTTCTACAACATAACTAACATCTGGAACTTCATAACCTGGAGTTACCTCATATACTCGATTTGCCAATTTTGAACTTTCTAAAGCTTTTTCGAATGTATAATTTTTGCTTGTATAAGAAGAAAACGGAGTTGCCCAGAATTTGTATTTTTTATTGGGATGAAAACCAAAATCATGAAGCTGATCTGTAATTCCTAAATAACCCATTTTAGCAATATCGGCTGTAACAACTACTGGCTGTTCGATGTTTAAATTGGGCTTATAAAGGCCGTCTTTGCTAAAAATGGGCTGACTTTTACCATCATTTCCTAAGAAATCTTCTTTGCCTGATTCTTGAGCAAAAGGCCCAACTGGATCGTGATTTCCCGTTGTGATGAAGAATTCTATTCCGTATTTTTTGGTGTATTGTTCTAATATTGTGGCTAATCCGCGAACGTGAATCGGTTGACCGTCATCGGTATAATCTCCGGGAAGCGCCACGTATTTGATTTTTCGCTTTGCGATATCTTCTAAAGCAGCTATAAATGCAAAATAGTTTTCATTGAAAATTCGTGTAGAATGTAGCTGAGATGACATGGTTCGAAGCAAGGTATATTGACCCGTTTTCGGATTCAAAACGCCTTTGTAATCAGAGTCTGAAAGCTTGCCAAATAAATCTTGTAAATGCACATCAGATAAAAATGCGATTTGTGTTCCGTTGAGATTTTTTGCTTTTTGTGCTGATGCTTTATTATTGAAGAAAACTAGGAGCAATATTATGTATACTATTGTAAATCTTGAATTCATAGTTTTATACTTTGAATAAATTAGGAATCATTTTTTTGATCGCGGAGATCGCGGAGATCGCGGAGTTTTTTCGCAAAGATTTTAAGTATGATTTATAAAATAAACAAGCCCACAAAGCTTTGCGAACTTTGAGTTTATAAACGTAATCTTAAATAAAAAAATCTTTGCGAACTTTGCGTATCCCGATAGCTATCGGGATTGCGTCCTTTGCGGTTAAGAAAAAAATTAAGGCACATTTACAGGATTATTTCTAACATAACTTCCATCATCATATTTAATCTGATAAGAAGAATTAAAAAAAGTGCTTGGCAGATAATAATCGGTTGTGATGATTTGCGCGCCTGATTTTTTAGCAGCTTCAAAATGGGAATAATCATTGGCGCGCGCTTCTTTGGTATCAGAATCGGCTCTAGTTCTTATTAAATAGCCTTTTTTAACTAATTCTTCGATTTGCGGATCTTCAGAATTGTTTCTGAACAAAGCAGCAGCTTCAGGTTTTCCTGGTTCGGCGTTAATAAAAACGGCGCGCCCCTTAAGGGACGGGTGATTCAATGCGTACAAATCTCTTTTTGCGCCGTTGTTATCTAATAAGAATAAAAATCTTCCTTTTGCTTCTTTTAGGGTTGGCCAATTGTTGTTCAATACTGCTTCTTCGAGTGTTTTATATTTTCCGCGAACCATGTCTGGCGTAATCAATTTGTCTTTTCCTAATTCCTTAGGGATTAATTTATCCATTTCGTCAAAAACTGCAGTGGTGAAATCTTCTGGTTTTGTTCCGAAGAAATTAGCATCGCCGTCTTTTGGTTCTAGAGTAATGAAAACAGGAACATGATTTGGATTGGCATCTGACCATTTTTTTAATTCCTGAAGACAGATTTCGAAAGTATAGCAAGAAGTTCTAAAATCGATATCTGGCATATGAAAAACCTTAAAACCTGGTTTTTTCATTAGTCCGTTTGGGTCGTAATCTTCTTCAGATTTCGCAATTTCCAAACCTTTCGGGTGCGCATATTTTCCGCCTTTCGCGTCAGCAAAAATATCAATTTCCAGATTTCGCAAACCTTTGTTTAATTGATCGGTAATGCTAATGTGAGTGTATTGCAAACCTTTAAGCGAACGAGAAGTATCTCTAGCTTGAATAAGATTGTATAAGTCAGTTTCAATCGCGTGACGATAACTGTTATGTGATCCGATAACCTGAAGCTGGTTAATTTTCAGATTGTCGTTTTGCATTTGAGCACTTAAATTTAAAGCACTGGCAAATAATAAAGTGAACAAGAATGATTTCATAATTCTAAAATGTAATTAAAACTGTTTGACTGGGACGCATCAAAAGAAAATTCCATTTTTTGAAAGTGACTAAATTAAGTGTCATGCTCGATTTTGATGTTAGTTTAATAAAAAGAAATCGCAAAGGCATTCCTATTTCTGCTTGAAAAAAGTAGTATTTCTACATCAAATGTGTTTATTTTTTAATTTAAACATAACATTGACGCAAAAAAGATTGGAGTTTCATTTCCTTATTTTACGATAGTATAAAGCCTCTAATTGCCGTATGAATAATCCTGAAATTTTTGAACAGACGTATAACCAATATTGGAAAAAGCTCAACGCTTTTTCTTATACGATGACTCAGGACAAAGACTTGGCGCAGAACATTGTTCAGGATGTTTTTGTGGATTTATGGGAGAGAAAAGAAGAACTGAATATTAATGCAATTGAACCGTTTTTGTTTCGTGCAGTAAAAAATCAGGTTTTCAAACATTACCAGAACAATCGTTTTGATAAGACTATTTTAGAAGAAAAATTTGAAGACTACATTATAGATAATTTTTCAACAATTGATCCAGAAATTATGGATCTGCTTTATTCTCTATTAGACAAACTTCCAGAAAAACGAAAAGAAGTTTTGCTGATGTATAAATTTCAAGATATGACAATCGATCAGATTGCAGAAGAACTTGGGATTTCTAAACAAACCGTAAAAAATCAGATTTCATCGGCGGTTAAGCAACTTCGTGAAGGCTTAAAAGACTTGGCTTGGTTGGCTCCATTTATTATTTTCAATCAAAAATTTTAAAATAACTTTCGCTTGATGTTTTCATAATATTTGGCGATAGTACGATTTCGTGATTCTGGTACTTATTCATAACAATAAGTATTATGATAAAAAGAATCAAACATAGTTTAGAATATCTGCTGGATAAAAGTTCGCGAGGAAAAACTTCATCGGCAGAAGAAAATTTATTACATGATTTTGCTTTCAGCGAATATCAGAATTCAAAATGGGATAATGATTTTATGGGAAACCCAGAAATCGAATCTCAAAATATCTATGAAGAAATTCAATTAAGAATTGGAAGAAAGAGATCTTTCCGTCCTTATTTAAAATATATAGCTGCTGCCAGCATTCTTTTTCTGCTTGGTTTAGGATTTTTCTTGAGACCAAATGTTTTAAACCAAAAACAAATCACATTTAAAACGTCATCGATTCCCAAATCTATCCAATTAAGTGACGGTTCGAAAATTTATCTGGCAGCAAACTCATCATTTCAGTATCCTGAAAAATTTGAAGGCAATCAAAGAACGGTTTCCTTACTAAAAGGAAATGCGTTTTTTGAGATTGCCAAAGACAAACAGCATCCTTTTATTATTCATTCTGGCGAAATACAAACCAGAGTTGTAGGAACTTCATTCCACATTCAATTATCAAAATTAAACTGTAAGGTAATCGTAGTAACCGGAAAAGTAAATGTTTCTGGAAAAGGGCAGAGTGTAGATTTAGTGCCGAATCAGGAAGCTTTATTTGAGTCTCAAAAGTTAACCAAACAAATGGCTGATAAAGCTTTTTTGGTGAATTGGTATAATGAAGATGTGACGTTGGAGCAAACTACTTTAAAACAAGTAATCACCATTTTACAATACAAATACGGAGTTTCATTTGAGTATGATGACAAACACGTATTAGCAACGCCGTTAACGGTATTCATCAAGAAGGACGCGACATTAGAAAATGTTTTGGAACAAATAAATTATATCACAAACCTAAAATTTAAAGTTTATGGCGAAATAGTAAAAGTGGATTAAAAACAAAAAAGCAGTTGCGGGAACAACTGCCATTAATAATTAAGCATCGTAAAAACAATTACTTAAATCATGTATTTTAAACCTTCTTATTTAAATCTAAAGAGTTTTGTCTTTTTAGTTCTGGCTTTACTTGCCTTTCAGAGCGGTTATAGTAAAACTAATTTGCTAAAAGAACCAAAAGTAACAAATAAAATAGAAAAAGCTACCCTTGTCTCTATTTTTTCAAAATTAACGCAACAGACTGACTACAAATTCAGTTATGGACAAGCTGTAATTGCTGATAATACAGTTTATGCAGTAAATTATAACAGTGAGTTTATTACGGCGATTTTGAATGATCTTTCTAAAAAAGCCAATTTTAATTATAACATTAACGGAAAACTAGTTTTAATTCAAAAAACAGCTGCGCCAAAAGCAGTTAATACTAAAGCGGTTGACAGAATTAAAGTAAAAGGAAAAGTGGTCGATGAAAATAAATTGCCGATTCCTGGAGCAACAATTACAGAAACAAGTTCGTCAAATTCAACGGTAACTAATTTCGATGGAGAATTTGAAATTACAGTTGGAGAAGGAAAAACGATTGATATTTCTTATATGGGTTATAAAACTAAAACAGTTGCCGTACAAACTGGTTTTATGACCATTCAATTAGATCCAAATACAGCGGAATTAAATGAAGTTTTGGTTGTAGGTTACGGAAAACAATCTAAAAAAGACGTTACTGGTGCGGTTACACAATTGGAAGCAGCAAACTTCAAACAAGGTGTAAACGTTTCTGTAGATAATTTAATACAAGGAAAAGTGGCTGGTGTGCGTGTTGTAAATACAAGTGGTGAGCCAGGAGCGGGAGTAAACGTAACCATTCGTGGAGTTGGATCTATTAGAAGCGGAAGTACGCCGTTGTTTGTTGTAGATGGTGTGCCTTTGTCTAATGACGATGTGAGTCCGTCGGGAAGTAATGTTGGATTTGGAACTTCTTCGGCTAAAAATCCATTGAACTTTTTGAATACAAGCGATATCGAATCGATTACGGTTTTGAAAGATGCATCTGCTTCTGCCATTTATGGAGCGAGAGGATCTAACGGAGTGGTTTTGGTAACCACTAAAAAAGGTTCTAAAGGTGAAGGAACATTAACTTTTGATACTTATACAGGAGTTGCAACTGTGGCTAACAAACTTGATGTTTTAAGCGCAAGCGAATATAGAAATGCCATTAAAGATAAAGCGTTTGATCACGGTGGAAATACAGATTGGCAAGATGTAATTTACAGAACAGCTATTACAACAAACAATTCGCTATCTTTTTCTAAACAGACAGATTCTGGAAACTATTACGCTTCGATTGCTCAAATGGATCAGGAAGGTGTGGTTCGCAACAGTAATTTCAAACGTCTTTCTGGAAGAATTAATGCAGCTGAATCATTTTTAGATAACAAACGTTTGAAAGTAAAAATGAATCTTACGGCGAGTGAAACTAAAGATGACGGTGTTCCAACAAGTGATGACGGTGGTTCAAACGGACAATTGATTGTGCATACTTTAATGGCAAACCCGACCCGTTCTGTTTTTGATGCGAATGGAAATTATACCAATTTCAATATGAATGCGCATTACAACCCAGCGTATTTGTTGAGCATTTACCAAGATCAGACTAGAACTTTAAGAGTTTTAGGAAACTTAGAAGCGTCTCTTAGAATTATTGACGGATTAGAATATAAATTGAACATAGGTGTGGATCGTTCGATGGCGGAGAGAAACACAACCATTTTTCCAAACTTAACCGATTTGAATCCGAAAGGGAAATATGTTCAGAATAATTTAGACTCTAAAAACTCTTTAGTTGAGCATTATCTAACGTACAATTTGAATTTAGATAAACATAAAATTGAAGCTTTAGGAGGTTTTTCATACCAAAAATTTGAAAGATCGGGTACAAGTTTCAGCATTGACGGAATCGCAAATCAAGGTGAGGGAGTTCCGCCTTCAATCAATCCTGGTTTTAAAGGAACGCAATCTGGAACAACAGGTTACGCGCAAGAAAACGAATTGCAGTCTTATTTTGGAAGATTGAATTACAGTTTTGATAACAGATATCTTTTAACAGCTTCTATGAGAGGTGATGGTTCTACTCGTTTTGGTAAAAACAACAAATATGGTTATTTCCCATCATTTGCCTTAGGATGGAATATTGCTAACGAAAGTTTCTTAAGAGATTCTTCGACATTAAACAATTTAAAACTAAGAGCAAGCTGGGGACAGACAGGAAACCAAGAAGTTGAAAACAAAATTACGCAAGCAAGCTACTCTTTATCTGGAGCTGATGGATATTATTTATACGACGATTTAAATCTAGTGAATGGAGTTTCTGTAAACAGAACACCAAATCCTGATTTGAAATGGGAGGTTGTAACGCAATATAACGTTGGTCTAGATTTCAATTTATGGAATGACAAGTTGTATGGAACATTGGATTATTTCAATAAAACGACTACCGATGCGATTTTAAATGTTCCATCTCAAGCTTTGAGCCCAACAACTACAATCTGGACGAATATTGATGGTAAAATCATCAATAAAGGAATCGAGTTTATGTTAGGTTCAAAAATAGTGGACACTAAAAACTTCTCTTGGAATATTGATATGAATGGAGCAACGCTTCATAATAAAATTGAAGATCTTCCGGTTTCAGAAATTTTGACAGGAACAATTTCTGGTCCTGGGCAATCGGGTGTAAATGCGAATATTTACAAAAGCGGATACGCAGCGGGATCATTCTATTTGTTGGAACACATTGGTTTTGATGCCAATGGAGCAAATATCTTTAAAGATCAAAACGGAGACGGTAAAATTGACAATAGCGACAGAATCATTATCGAAGGAGCTTTACCAACTTTCTATTACGGATTTAATAGTGATATGAGATACAAAAACTTTACATTCTCATTTTCTATCATCGGGCAAACGGGAGGCTATTTATTGAATAATACAGGTTTAAATGCATTAAATATCAATAACCTTGCATCTGACCGTAATGTGGCTACAAATTATTATGAGTCTGGAGCAAATCCTGCAAACTCTCCAATCTTGTCGACTTTATTCTTAGAAAAATCAGACTTTATCCGATTGAATACGGCTCGTATTGGTTACAATTTTGATTTGAAAGGATTAAACTGGATCAACGGATTAACGCTTTATGTTACAGGTCAGAACTTAATTACGATTACCAATTACACAGGTTACGATCCGTTAATCAACAGTCCGAAATCTAACGGAGGAAACCAATCTATCGGTATTGATTATGCGAGTTATCCAACTTCTAGAACATTCAGTTTTGGAGCAACTTTAAAACTATAATTATTATGAAGACAAATACAATTTTTAATATTAAAACATTAGCGATATTCTCTTTTATATGGCTTTTTGCAAGCTGTACCAATCTTGACGAAGTTGTTCTGGATGAGGTTTTGGGAGAAGATGCATCAAATCCTGCCGGAGCTCTTGCAGCAGCTTATGACCGTTTGGGAGATGGAACTTTTGTAGATCACGGCGGTGTTTTCTCTTTACAGGAATATACGACAGATGAGGCCATCCTGCCAACTCGTGGAAGTGACTGGGGAGACGGAGGAAAATGGAGAGACATGCATGAGTTTACTTGGAAATCGGATAATGCAATTGTGGTAGATAACTGGAATAAATTGACAAACGGAATTACGCGTTCCCTAACGGCTATTCAATCAGTTGAAGAAAGTTCAATTTCAGAGAAGAAATTATTTTTAGCGGAAGCGAAAGGACTTTTAGCATATTATTTATACACAACTTTAGATTTGTACGGTCAAGCGCCTTATAGAGACCCGATGAATCCGAATGCGCCTTTACAGATTTTAAAAGCCGATACGCAAATTGATCAATTGATAAAAGATGTAGAAGCTTTATTGCCAGATTTAGCAGAAATGGGAACGCAGCAGACGCATCATGGAAGATTTACAAAAGAAGCAGCTTATGGATTTTTAGCGCAGATGTATTTGAATCGTGCTGTTTTTAAGGATCGTTATAATGCATCTTCAAGCTTTAATTTTACTGAAGCGGCAGCAACGGGTACAGGAACAGATATGGATCGTGTAATTTATTATACTTCTTTGCTGATTGATTCTGGAAAATATTCTTTAGAAAGTGATTATTTCAAAAACTTTGCAAGAGACAATGACAAAGGAAAAGAATTGATTTTTGCGATTTCTCAGAAGATTGATTACATCAGAAATGGTTCTAACAGTTTTGCTTATGTGTGTATGGAGCGTAACCAGAGAACTTCTGCTGCAAATAGAGGAACCAATGCGGCTTGTACAACTCCTGAGTTTTTTGCAACATGGGATGGGAATCATGACGATCCGAGATTTCAGCAAAAATACCAATATACTGATGGAACATGGTTTATGAATGATGGAACAGATATTAGTGTTCCAGCAACAGACATTGTACCGAAAAGTGCCAATTTGCCTTGGTTTCACTTTAATAGAGGAATTCAGTATGGACCACAATATGGACCAATCTTATTGTCATCTGGTTCATTGGAAATGGTTAACGGACGTATAAAAGTTTCTCCATTATACATGGAAAAAAGCACGACAACGAGAATGGATTTTACGCCTTCTTTAACCTTTAAGAATCCAGCTCAGGCAGTTTTCGCTCAAAACGAAATTAATCAAGGAGCACGTGTGTTTAAATATGAATTTGATCCAGAAGGAGGAAACGGAAACAGTAATGTTGATATTCCATTATTCCGTTTGGGAGGAATTTATACCATGAGAGCCGAAGCTTATTTTAGAAAAGCAAATACTGGTGCTGCAATGGATGATTTGAACAAATTGCGTACCAGCAGAAAAAGAGAATCTTTATATGGAAGTACACCAGGAAAAGCTTTAACAGCAATCGACCAAAACGTTTTATATAACGAGATTGGTTTTGAATTATATTGGGAGTTATACAGAAGACCGCAAATGATCCGTTTCGGAAAATTTGATCTTGCTGGAACAGCAAAAGCTGCTTCACAACCTTACCGAAGAGTATTCCCAATTCCACAATCAACAATTGATGTGACTAAGGAATTCAAACAAAATCAAGGATACAATTAAGTTTGTTTTTTAGAGTAACAAAGTAACAAAGTGACAAAGGTGCAAAGTAAAGCACTAAATCTAACACTAAATATTTACAATGAATTTTTTAGTAATTAAAAAACTTTGTCACTTAAAATCTTTAAAGTTTGTGTGTTAGTTTATTTTTTATTTTTTTTTCAAAAAGCCTGTTTTCAAAAAAAAGCAGGCTTTTTTTAGATGCTAAGGTTCTGAGGTGCTAAGATTCTAAGTTTTTTTCTGCACTGTAGAGATGCACTGCAGCGCATCTAACGCAAAGAATTTTCCGCAATCAAAGAAACCTTTGTCTCTTTGGAACTTTGTCCCTTTGGGCCTTAAAAAAATATAATAAACGAATAGTTAAATGTAATCCGTATCTAATTGATAATAAGTAAATTTGAGTTTAAATTTTACATTTTCAAATGTCTCAAATAAAAACATCATTAATAACTCAAAAAGTATAAAAATCATGATACATCAAATTGATACTACAGATAATATTGTTGCCTTTAGAGCATTGGCAGAAGTGACAAAAGAAGATTTTGTGACAACAGTAACCCCAGCCGTTGAACATTTGGTAAAACAAACTAATGAAATTAATTTTTTGTTGGTTTTAGATACTGATATTGAAAATTTTACAGCAGGTGCTTGGTTGCAAGACGCTCTTCTCGGTTTGAAAAATTTGGGGAAATGGAATAGAGCAGCAATCGTCACGGATACAGACGAAATCATTTCTTTCACAAACGGATTTAGCTATATTGTTCCAGGTGAGTTTCGTGGTTATAAAAAAGTTGATTTTAATAAAGCATTAAACTGGGTAGAAGGAAATATAAATTAATCCAGTAGCCAATAAAAAAGAGCGCTTATTATAACATATAAGCGCTCTTTTTTTATGATGGTTTATAAAATTTTAGTGATTGTATTCGATACCGCTGCTTGATTGAGCATCAATTTTGTCTTTAGATACTTGACTATATTTTTTATAACATGCCGATGCCAAAATTGGTAATGCAAGACTTCCTACAACAGCACTTGCTTTTGGATGTCCCGTTTTCTTCAAAACTGCCGATGCTAAAAGAGCACCAACTCCAGCACATACCATTTGTTTTACTGACAGATGTAACGGTTTGCTTTCAGGTTTAATTCCGTGTAATAATGGGTCTATAAAATTTAAATTCTCCATAATGCCAATTAATTTTAATTATACTTTTTTGTTATTTTTAATTTTTACTGTTTTCAGTGTCAGTTTCACTCTCAATTTTCTCAATTTCGACCTTTTCCTTTTTTATGGCTTGGCGCAAAAGAGCAAAAAGACTCATGTAGACATTTGCCATAAAAACTAGAGAAAACCCTGCCAAAATATATCCCCTCCAGTCATTTAACAAAAGTTTATAACCGCAGATAATCAGAAACGCAATTGTAACGTAATGACTAAAGCAATATTCACACGTAAGGAGATAAAAAAACTTCCTTGACAGTATGTATTTGTCATTTTTAGAATGTCTGACACACCATTCATGCGGTTCTCTAAAAATCTCTTCGTGTGTGACAGTCCAGCTGATGCAAGCAATTGGAATTGCTAGTACAAAAAGCCAGACAATTTGAGTGGCTAAAGTCATATCGCTTAATGCTTTACAATTTACGAAATTTTTGTTATTCTCTTGGGTGATTTTCAGGATAATGTTCTGCATCAAAATCATCCAATTCTTCATCCTTATCCAGATCGACGTCTTTTTCCAGATCATTTTCATAATCCAAATCAGGATCATATTCATCATTTAAATCATCTTGTGTGCCATCGTTTGTAATGGCATCATCCTCATTTACAATTCTTTCCTGATTTGGAATGTTCTCTGAACGGATATTTGTATTCGGCTCAAAATCTCCCTTAGGATGCAATGGATCTTCAATAAACTCTTCCTGATACTGATACGGATCTTCATCTCGTGCATAATTGTCATTGTCAATCAGCGTATTTTGTTCATAATAATCAGGATCGCTTTCGCCAAATTCTCGATTGTCATGTTTATGTAAAACTTGTTTAAACTCGTCTTCATTAGAGTAAGTACCGTCGAGAAGAGTATTTTGTTCGATATAATCAGGATCAAATTGACCATAATCATGGTTGTGTTGCTTTTCCATAATAGTGTTTTTTGATTATTAATTTTTCAAAGATTGAATCTTCATAGTGAAATCTGCAAATCTTTACAGTTTACTGTAATTGTCTTGTCCTGCTTTTAAAAGTCATGGCATTTAGGCTTTTACATTTTTTTCGGATTATAATTGACTTTAAAAGCTGTTTTTACAAATTTAGTGCGTTAAGAGAAGGAAGTTCTTATAAAAAAATAAGCCATAGTTGCATAATTAACAGTTACTTATAATGTAAATATTGTAAGAAATTATGTAAGTTTACTATATCGTAACAATCTACATTTGGGTTGAAATTAACGTGTAATTAAATTTAAAATCAATATGGCGTCAGATAAGGTAACCGCATGCTGTCAGACTTTAATAGAAAAGAACCTCACAATATCATTTGCGGAAAGCGCTTCGGCTGGAAAAATGTGTTACGAATTTTCGACAGTTCTTAATTCGGGAAAAATTCTCATAGGAGGAATAGTATGTTATCATTCTTCAATGAAAGAAGATTTGCTTCATATTCCGTGGGGAACCATTGAACAGTATAGCGCCGAATCTGCAGAGGTAACCAAGTTAATGGCTCAAAATTTTTACCGCTATGTGGGTTCGGATATCTGTGTCGGGTTAACAGGACTGACAACACCAGGAGGAAGTGAAAGCGAGTCAAAGCCTGTGGGGACTATTTTTATTCATATTATTTTTGGAGAAAAACAAATTGCCAAACGTTATGAGTTTAAAGGATCTCCAGAAAGTATTATCAATCAAGCAATAGATGTTGTAGCCGATTTGATTTTGATGGAAATTTAAAGAACAAAGATTAAAATAGTAAAGCCGTAAAGAAATTATCTTTACGGCTTTTAATTTTTTACTAGCGAATTATTTTTTGCAGTATAATGCGCCATTTTTAATCGTCTTTTTATCCAATTTTCCTTGGCTGAATAATTCCTCTAGAATTATTTTTGCCACACTAACAGAAATATCGTGAATAGCAGCATATTCCTTTGGAGCAAGTGTTGGATAAACTTCAAAAATGGACAATGAATTACTATTCATGAATTTTTTCTTCTTTGCTTCAGGAAATAAGGCTAACAAAGCATTTTCATAAGCATTGTAAGGTTTAGAGCCATAAACAGTTAGCTGGTTATTATCGGCATCGGCCAAAAATAAAGTTGGAAAACCTCGTACACCAAGAGTTTTTCCTAGATTTAAATCTTCTTGAAAAAACTTTTTAGCATCTCCATCATAATCCGTTTTTAATTTTTCCACATTCAATCCGGCAGTTTTTGCAGCTTCTGCTAGGTTTTCCCATTTTGCGATATTCTTTTTGTTTAGATATAATTCTTCGCGAAGAATACGCATAAATTTCACCGCTTTTTCTTTATTCTGCATTTGCGCTGCTTTGATAGCAATGCATGATGGATATGAAGAATCTAACGGATCTTCAAGCCAAACATTTCCATCAATTGGCATTTCGTAATACAAACTGGCTTCGTCCCAATGATGCGCAACATCAGAAGGTTTGCTTATTCCGCCACTATTATAACTCCAATCAGGCAATAAGCCGCCCATTCTATAGTCAATTTCAAAATAGTCGCCATATTCTAGTTTTAATTTTCTAAGCTGAGGTTCAATTCCCCAACAAGAAGAGCAAATAGGATCGGTATAGTAAATGATCTTGACTGGTTTGTTTTCTGCTGGAATAACCGTTTTTGCATTCGATTTTTCGCCAGCAGGCATCTCGCACATTCCGCTTACAGGATCGCATAATAGCGGATTTGTTTTGTCTTCACTCATTTTAGAATTTGTTTGTGACTGACAGTTTACACTGAAAATCAGGATTAATAGTATCGACAGTATTTTCATAGTAATTTTTAAAAGACTCTCGGATTTATGAACATGCTGCAAAGTTGAGCAGAATATGATAGCCAGTCAATTAGTCAAGAAAACATGACTAGAATCTAGGGGATTTCATTTCTGAATAAATAGGTTTTGGATCGGTATAATAAACTTTGCCTCTTTGCAACTTGGTACCTAAAAAAATCATTAAACTTTCATTAACAAAAAGTAAGATTTCATTAGTTTATATTTGTAAGACACAAATTAATTCTAAAGCATTCTTCTTATGAAAATTAAGTTTCTTTTCTATATGTTTTTATTCGGTATTATTTCGGTTTCTGCTTATAGTCAGAATGTGAAGCTAATTAATATCAATCAGCTTAATGAAAGAATTAAAAACGGAAAAGATAGCACTTATGTTGTTAACTTTTGGGCAACTTGGTGCGCGCCGTGTATAAAAGAATTACCGCATTTTGAGAAATTAGCAGCAGATCATAAAACAGAAAAACTGGCTGTTTTGTTAGTAAGTTTAGATTTTAAATCGAAATTAGAATCCAACGTAGTTCCGTTTGTGAAAAGGAAGCATCTAAAGAATGAAGTCTTTTTATTAAATGAAAGCAGTCCACAAGAATTTATTGATAGAATTGATCCGAGTTGGTCTGGAAGTATTCCTGCAACACTTTTTATTAAAAATGACAAAAGAAAATTTGTCGAAAGCGAATTTACCTATGAACAATTATTAACTGAATATAAAAAACTGTAAACCATTATGAAAAAAATAATCTTATTATTGGCATTAGCATTTTCTGCATTTCTATCTCACGCACAAAATGCGGTAACACTTAAAGCGGGCGATGCAGCTCCAGATTTCAAACTGAAAAATGTGGACAACAAAGAAGTTTCTTTCGGAACTTTTAAAGATGCAAAAGGATATATTGTAGTTTTTACCTGCAATACTTGTCCATACGCAATTGGATATGAACAGAGAATTATCGATTTGGATAAAAAATTTAAACCGCAAGGATATCCAGTAATTGCAATCAATCCAAACGATCCTGAAGCTTCTACGGCAGACACTTTTGCTAAAATGCAAGATTTAGCAAAAGACAAAAAATATCCTTTCCCATATTTGTTTGATCCAGGACAGAAAATTACGGATGAGTATGGAGCAAAGCGTACGCCTCATATTTTTATCGTTTCTAAAACTGCAAAAGGAAATGTTGTTGAATATGTTGGAGCAATCGATAATGATCCAGAAGGAAATAATCCTCAAAAAATAAAATATGCCGAAGATGTAATCGCGTCATTAAAAAGCGGACAGAAACCAGCAATTACGCAAACGAAAGAAATTGGCTGTACGGTAAAAAGAAAAGCAAAAGCTTAAGTTTTTTGTTTCAAGTTCCATGTTTCAGATTTTATTCCGTTGCGTTTAACTTGAAACTTGAAACTTGAAACTTGAAACCTGAAACCTGAAACTAAAAAAAAACAAAATCTTAAAAACACGAAACGCCCCATATTTGGGGCGTTTTTTTGGCATGTATAGATGAACAAGTTTACTTTTTATCTATTTTGTAAAGTCTTCCTTGATCGGTAACGGCGTATAATGCTTCATCTTTTCCTTGTGTAATATCTCTAAATCTTTGTCCTTCTCCAGCCAATAATCTTTCTTCTCCAGCTACTTTATTGTCTTTAAAAGCTAAGCGTACAATATGCATACCGCTCAAAGAACCAATAAAAAGATTATTTTGCCATTCTGGAACGCGCTTTCCGGCGTAAAACGTCATACCGCTTGGTGAAACTACAGGATCCCAATAATAAACAGGCTGTTCCATTCCGGTTTGCTGCGTAATACCCTCTCCAATTTTCGTACCACTATATTCAATTCCGTAAGTAATTGTTGGCCAGCCGTAATTTGCTCCAGCCTTAATTCGGTTAATTTCGTCACCGCCTCTAGGCCCGTGCTCACTTTGCCATAATTCGCCTGTAGTTGGATGTATAGCTAATCCCTGTGGATTTCTATGTCCGATGGTATAAAGTTCTGGTAGAGCCCCAGCCTGAGTAAATGATGGATTTCCTGGTGCTGCCTGTCCGCTTGTTGTGATACGAACAATTTTACCCAAACTGCTTGTTACAGATTGCGCCAACGGACGTGTTTCCAAAACTGATCTCTCGCCAATGCTTACAAATAAATTTCCAGTTTTATCAAATAAAACTCGCCCTCCGTAATGCAGTGTGCTAGCGTTTGGAGTGTTAGAACGATAAATTACGGTTGCATTTTCAATTGCTTTTTCGTCGTCTGAAATTCTTCCTTTCGCAACAGCGGTAATATTTCCGCCCCCAACAACTTCAGAGAACACCCAGTAAATCATTCGGTTTGTAGCAAATGCAGGATCTAGACAAATTCCAAGCAATCCGCCTTGGCTATCTGGATTAACAGCGGGAACGCCAGTTAAGGCATTACTGATAACACCTGCTTGAGTTACGATTTTAATTTTGCCTGCTTTTTCAGTTACAAGCAGACGTCCGTCAGGAAGATAAGCAACTCCCCAAGGAGCACTTAAGCCACTGGTAATAATTTTAGATTCAATTTCGGTGGTAGTTTGGATACTTCCTGCGCGTGTCTGCCCTGCAAAAGCGGGCTGATAAGTCGTATTTGCCGCTCCCGTTTCTACAGGAGGCCCCGTTGGTCCTGGATCTGTGCCTCCGTCAGTATTGTCGTTATTAGAGCAACTGCCTAAAACAAGAATTCCTGCAAGAAGAAAAATACTTTTTTGAATTATCATAATGCTTTTATTTTAATGGTTAACAATAAATTTTTGCATTATCGAACATTTCGAAAGAGAAGAATAGAGATTCGTTAAAGTTGAAATGGTCAGTTTCGAACGAATTCTCTGTTTATTTTCAATTAAGAATGCCTAAATGCTGATGCCATTTTATATGGAGCTGTAGAATTTCAAAAGAGAAATTAAACTTCTTTTGGAAAAAGCATTTAGTGGGACATGCTTAATTGGAACGGAAAATTGTGATAAAATATTGCCAATACGAATTGGATTGTCTTCATCTTAGCAGAAATTTAACATTTATTATTTTACAAGAAATTGAGCTGAGTCCTTATTTTTAAAGAAGATTTTAAAGACTTTTCAATTTTTTCATGAAAATGGGAAAAACTTCGTTCAATTCGTCAAAAAGAGGGTTTTTGCGATTTTTTAATTTGATTTCGCTAAACAATTTTAATCCTAAAGCAAATTGAACTGCTTCTGAATCGTTTGCAAAAATATTTTTTTGTTTGATTTTTTCAATGATTCCAAAAATTTCGTCGTGATTGTCAAATTCTATTCCGAGTTCTTTTGCTGGTTTCGTTTCACCGTTTGCATATTCCTTAAGACTTAAAGTAAGGTAATATTTGTTTGATCTTTTTTCCATGATTTTGTAATTCTAATTTTATTTCAGCCATTTATCGACCAATGTTTTAAAGGCTTCCTTATATTGTTCGCCAACTGTTATTTCTATTTTATCAATAAAAATGGAGTTTTTGCTGATGGCGCTTATTTTATCTAATGAAACAATGAAAGAACGATGCACTCGCATAAATTTTGAAGAAGGCAGTTTTTCTTCTAAAGCTTTGAGGGAAATGAGCGATAACAAAGCTTTCTGAGAATCCTCAAGATGTACTTTTACATAATCTTTCAGGCTTTCAATGTACGTGATATCTTTTAGTGAAATTCTAACCCATTGGTATTCAACTTTCAAAAAGATAAACTCATCATCAGCAGCAATGGGATTAAAATGATTATTAGCTTCTTCAGACAATTGTAAAACTTTGCTAGAGGCGCGCAGAAATTCTTCGTAGCTGAAAGGTTTTAAAAGATAATCCACAGCATTTACTTTATACCCTTCAATTGCATAATGATTGTAAGCAGTTGTAAAAATAATTTTTGGCAATGGTCCAGCTTGATCTTGTATTAACCTTGCCAGCTCCATTCCGCTTAAATTGGGCATATTGATATCCAAGAAAACTAAATCGGGTTTTGTTTCCCTGATAAGTCCCATGGCATCAACGGCATTGTCGCAAGTAGAAATTAATTCTAAAAACGGAGTTTGCTCTATAAAAGTTTGCACCAATCTTAAAGCCAATGGTTCGTCATCTACTGCTATACATTTTAATACTGTCATTGCTCTAAATTTATCTTCAACTTAATTTTATACGTTCCGTGATCGGTAACTCCAAAAGAAATAAAATGCTGATTTGGATAAATCAATTGTAATCTTCGCTTGGTGTTGGCTAAACCAATTCCACCCACATCAGAAACAGCTGTTTTTTCGAAATAAGTGTTTTCTACTTCAAATTCCAATTCGCTTTCATTTTGTGTAAGCTTTATGTAAATCTCACTTTTATCTGTGGCATGAACACCGTGTTTAAAAGCATTTTCTACTAAAGGTAATAATAACATCGGAACAATTGGGTAATCGTGTATTTTTTCAGGAATATCTGTTGTAATGGTCAGTTTGCTATTGGCACGAAGTTTCATTAAAGCAATGAAATCTTTCATAAATTCAGCTTCTTTCAGCAAAGTTGTTTTTTCTTCCGTGCTGTAAAGCAAATAGCGCATCATGCGGCTTAAAGTATGAAGCGCATTTCTAGAATCCTCAATGTTGGTATACGTTAATGAATAGATGCTATTAAGCGAATTAAAGAAAAAATGCGGATTGATTTGCGCTTTTAGCATTGCTAACTCAGCTACAGTTTTGTCTTGTTCGAGTTTCTGTTTATGCTGCGCTGCTTTTTGCCAATGCTGTAACATGGCCCAACTGGTGCTTATTCCTAAAACCAATAATGTCAAAGTAAAAACATAATTGTCAAAATAAGGATTTTTATATTTTTTAAAACCAATAGCTTTCATAATCTGATTATGAAGATCGGTTTGTGAGGTATAGAAATAAGCGATGAGCTGCATGGCAATAACAGCCGCAAATGCCCAAAGCAAGAAAGGGGAAGTGTTGTCTTTTATGATGGTTTTTGGAACTATGATTTTTGCTGTAGAATAAAATAGAACCATTAGTAAAATTAGTACTATGCTCTGCCAAAGCCAGAATACTTGCGGAAGCACAACATTCCAAGTAAGCGGAATATAAAACAGCATCAGATATCCTAATAAAGACCAGCCAAGAATGTGTAATCCGGTAAATAAATAAGGTCTGAAAATATTCGGTGTCATTACAATTTATAGTTTATATCGACAATATTACATTTTATTTGAATACAAATTTTGAGCAATCGCTAAAACCGTATTTAGAGTCTCTAAAAAGCATTTTAGAGCCGATAAGATAAAAATTAAACAGTTGTTTAATATTTTGAAAAATTCCATCGGTTCTCATCTTATCTTTATCGATTGTCTCTTGCTGTTCGTCTATTTGAAAAATTTCGTGCGTAATATTTTATTTCTTTTGTTGGCATATAATCGATAATTACACATTTTTCACAATGAATAAGCCATCATTTTTAAGCATTCTCGCAGCATCACTTATTATCGCTTCTTGCGGTAAAAATGATAAATCGGCTCAGGCCGGAGGTGCACCGCAGATTAAAGAATATAAAACTGTGACATTACAGCCGGAATCAGCGACTTTGAACAGCGATTTTCCTGCTAGTATTCAAGGACAGCAAAACATAGAAATCCGCCCAAGAGTGGAAGGTTATATTGATAAAATTTTTGTTGATGAAGGAGCAGTCGTAAAAGCAGGACAACCATTATTTAAAATTAGTGCTCCAGAGTATGAGCAGCAAGTTCGTACTGCAACAGCAAGCATTAAAAGCGCTCAGGCAGAAGTAAGCTCAGCAAAATTGGCTGTAAATAAAGTGAAACCATTGGTTGAAAAAGGGATTATCAGCAAATACGATCTAGAATCTGCTCAATATACTTATGAGTCGGCTATGGCATCTTTAGCTCAGGCCAATGCCGCTTTAGTAAATGCTAAAGTTAATTTAGGATATACCACTGTAACGAGCCCTGTAAATGGAGTTGTAGGTTCAATTCCGTTTCGTTTAGGAAGTTTGGTAAGTTCAAATACAGCAGAGCCTTTAACAACAGTTTCAAGTATTGGTAATGTCTATGCTTATTTTGCCATGAATGAAAAAGTACTGCTAAATTTCACTAAAGATGCAGGAGGTTCATTAAACCAAAAAATAAAAAGTATGCCCGAAGTTTCTTTAGTGCTTTCTGACGGGTCGACTTATGATCAAAAAGGAAAAATAGAAACTGTAAACGGATTAATCAATACAGAAACAGGTACCGTAAATTTTAGAGCACGTTTCCCAAACCCAAAAGGAGTTATCAGAAGCGGAAGCAGTACAACAGTGCAGATTCCGAATTTCGTTAAAGATGCGATTATAATACCGCAAAGCGCCACTTTTGAACTTCAGGATAAAATGTTCGCAGTAGTTGTTGGTAAAGACAAAAAGACAAGAAATGCGAATATCACTGTACTTGACAATTCAGCAGGAAACTATTATGTGGTGATGAGTGGTTTGAAACCTGGTGATGAAATTGTATTGGAAGGAGTTGCTTCATTAAAAGAAGGAACTGAAATTAAACCTCAAAATCAAAGCCCAGAAACAGTTTACGCCGATTTAAAATAAAAGAAATGTTTAAAAAATTTATACAAAGACCCGTACTCTCGACGGTAATATCTGTTATTATCGTTATTTTAGGTGTTTTAGGCCTAATTGAGTTACCGATTTCCCAATATCCGGATATCGCACCGCCAACGGTGAACGTTGCGGCAAGTTATACCGGAGCTAATGCCGATGTGGTACTGAAAAGTATCGTGATTCCGCTTGAAGAGCAGATTAATGGTGTAGAAAACATGACGTACATGACTTCTACAGCAACAAATGATGGTAACGCATCGATAAAAGTTTTCTTTAAAGTTGGTACCAATCCTGACTTAGCAGCGGTAAACGTTCAGAACAGGGTTTCTCGCGCGACTAGTTTACTGCCTGTAGAGGTAACTCAGGCTGGGGTTACGGTAACCAAAAGCCAGAGTAGTAACTTATTGATCTTTTCTTTATACAGCGATGATAAAGCATACGATCAGACGTTTCTTCAAAATTATGCAAAGATTAACCTTGTGCCTCAAATCCAGCGTGTTGTTGGGGTAGGAGATGTAACTGTTTTTGGTGCGAAAGATTACTCCATGAGAATCTGGCTAAAACCAGATATAATGCAGCAATATAAACTGATTCCGAGTGATATTTCGGCTGCTTTGGCAGAACAAAATATTGAAGCAGCGCCAGGTAAATTTGGTGAAAACGGAAATCAGGCATTTCAATATGTAATTAAATACAAAGGACGTTTAACAAGCGCTCAGGAATTTGAGAATATCGTCATAAAATCGGTTGGAAATGGGCAGATGCTAAGACTTAAAGATGTAGCCAAAGTAGAGCTTGGGTCTTTAAGTTATTCGTCAACTATTAAAACAAACGGTGTGGAATCGGCAGCAATGGCAATTAGCCAGACTCCCGGATCAAATGCGCGTGATGTAATCATCAATTCTAAAAAACTGATTGAAGAAGCAGCGAAAAGTTTTCCAAAAGGAATGAAATACACCATCATGGTGGATGTTAACGAAAACTTGGATGCTTCTATAGAAAAAGTAATTCATACTTTAGTTGAAGCCTTTATATTGGTTTTCATTGTAGTATTTATTTTCCTTCAGGATTTTAGATCGACATTAATTCCGGCGATTGCGGTTCCAGTTGCAATTGTAGGAACGTTTTTCTTCCTGAATTTATTCGGATTCACGATTAACTTATTGACTCTTTTCGCGATGGTACTCGCCATTGGTATTGTGGTCGATGATGCGATTGTCGTCGTCGAGGCCGTTCACGCCAAGCTGGATCACGGATATAAATCGGCTAAAAAAGCCACAATTCATGCAATGGACGAAATTTCGGGAGCGATTATTTCGATTACTCTGGTAATGGCCGCGGTATTTATTCCAGTAACATTTATTACAGGATCTACAGGGGTTTTCTATAAACAGTTTGGTATTACGCTGGCTGTGGCGATTATTCTTTCTGCAGTAAACGCCTTGACTTTGAGTCCAGCTTTATGTGCACTTTTATTGAAACCGCATGCCGATGATCATAAACATAAAAGCTATTTACAGCGTTTTTATACTTCGTTTAACGTTGCATTTGATAATGTTACGGCAAGATATAAACGTTCGGTGAGTTTTCTTTCTGCAAAAAAATGGATTGCATTAGCTTCAATTTTAATTGCTGGTTTGGCTTTAGTTTATATGATGAAAACTACGCCATCAGCTTTCGTTCCTTCGGAAGATCAGGGAACTGTTTTTGCTAACATTAGTTTACCGCCGTCAGCTTCTATGGAACGTTCGGATGTCATTGCAAAGCGAGTAGATAGCATTGCGAAAACCATTCCAGGAGTTAAAAATACACTTCGCATTGTGGGGCAGAACTTTACCGCTGGAGCAGGTAGTGCTTACAGTATGGTTATCGTGAAATTGAAACCTTGGGACGAACGTGATTTGAGTGTCGATGATGTAATCGGACAGCTTTTTGCCAAAACAAGCGGTATTCGTGAAGCAAATATTTTCTTTATTTCACCTCCAACTATTCAAGGTTTTGGACAAAGTGGAGGATTCGAATTCCAATTGCAAGATAAAGGTGGACATACAACAGCTGAATTCTATAAAGTAAATAACGAATTCTTAGCCAAATTATCTGAGCGTCCAGAAATTCAATACGCGACAACACCATTCAACCCTGGTTTCCCTCAGTATATGATGGATATTAATTTAGCGAAAGCGAAAGATGCAGGAGTTTCGGTAAATACCATTTTATCAACGATGCAAGGATACTATGGTGGATTGTATGCTTCCAATTTCAACAAATTCGGAAAACAATACCGTGTCATGGTTCAGGCAGCACCAGAATTTAGAGCCAATACCGAAGGGTTGAATAAGATTTTTGTCCGTAATAGTGCAGGAAATATGGCGCCAATTACTGAGTTTGTAAAAATGACGAGAGTTTTTGGTCCAGAATCTATTTCGAGATTTAATTTATTTACCTCAATTTCTATTACTGGAGCACCAAAACCAGGTTACAGTTCTGGAGATGCTATTAAAGCTATTCAGGAAGTGGCGGCAGAAAATCTTCCTGCGGGTTATGGTTATGAATTTTCTGGATTAACGCGTGAGGAATTAGCATCTGGCGGAGAAACGATTTTTATTTTCATTTTATGTTTGGTATTCGTTTACTTTCTTTTAAGTGCGCAATATGAGAGTTACATTCTGCCTTTTGCGGTATTATTTTCAATTCCGTTTGGATTGGCAGGAGCATATTTGTTCTCCATTATTTTCAAACTGAACAGTAATATTTACCTGCAGATTTCTTTAATCATGTTGATCGGTCTTCTGGCTAAAAATGGTATTTTGATTGTCGAATTTGCTTTGGATAGAAGAAGAAAAGGGCTTCCAATAGTGCAAGCTGCAATCGAAGGAGCTGTAGCACGTTTACGACCTATTTTGATGACTTCGTTTGCCTTTATTTTAGGATTGGTTCCCTTAATGTTTGCTTCTGGAGCAGGAGCTGTGGGAAATAGATCGATTGGTACAGGGGCCGTTGGAGGTATGTTAATTGGAACAATCTTAGGAGTTTTCGTAATTCCAGTATTGTTTATCATTTTCCAAACTTTACAGGAAAAAATAAGCGGTCCGGCAAAAGATGGCTATGATGATGACGATGATGATGAAGACGAAATTCATTTAATAGAAGCTCACAAAGAGTAAAATTTAATTACAAGAAAAATGACGAATAGTTCAAATAAATATATTTTACTGGTAATAACAGCTGCGCTTATCAGTGCGTGCTCTGTTACCAAGAAATACGAACGTCCCACGACATTAAAAACAGACCAATTGTACCGAGATCAGTCTTCAACCGATTCTACGACAATTGCAAATATGCCTTGGAACACTGTTTTTAAAGATGAAAAGCTGAATGCATTAATTCAGAAAGGATTAGATCAGAACCTGAATTTAAAAAATGCCATTGAGAATATTGTTCAAGCAAGAGCTTCTCTGCGTCAGAGCAAATTGGCATATTATCCAAGTCTGCAGTTAGACGCCAATGTAACGCATAACAAACAGTCTCAGGCAGGATTGAATTTTCCAGCGGGAATTAACATTAATACGCTGACAACAACTTATAAATTAGGCGTAAGCACTTCTTGGGAAATTGATGTTTGGGGTAAATTGAGCAGTTCTAAAAGAGCCGCACTGGCGACCTATTTAGCTTCTGATGCTGCAAAACAAGCCGTTCAGACACAATTGATTGCAGATATCGCGAATAATTATTTCCTGCTTTTGGCCTACGATAAACAATTGGAAATTACAGAGAAGACGCTAAAAAGCCGAATTGAAAATGTAGAAACGATTAAAGATTTAAAAGAAGGTGCAATTGTAACTGGTGCGGCTGTTGTTCAGAGTGAGGCGAATCAGCATGCAGCCGAAGTTTTGATTCCAGATTTGAAGCAAAATATTCGCGAAACCGAAAATGCAATCAATATTTTGCTAGGACAAGCTCCTGGACCAATTGATAGAGGTGTTTTGGGGACACAAATTATTCCTGAAAAAATCGCAATCGGAATGCCTGCACAATTATTAAATAACCGCCCGGACGTTCGTCAAGCAGAATTTAATTTCAGAGTTGCTTTTGAGTCGACTAATTTAGCTAAAACGTATTTCTATCCGAGTTTGACACTTACAGCAAGTACAGGTTTTTCAAATTTAGAACTGAACGATTTTTTTAGCCATTCCATTTTTTATTCAATTATTGGAGGATTAACACAGCCTTTATTCAATAACGGACTTAATAAAATGAGATTGACAACAGCTCAGTCGCAACAATTGCAAGCCTACAATAATTTCCAGCAAAGTCTTTTAGTGGCAGGTCAGGAAGTTTCAAATGCATTGTATTCGTATGAAATGGCTGTTGAAAAAGAAGATTCGAGAGCAAAACAAATTGCAGCTTTAGAAAAAGCAGTAGATTTTACACAAGAGCTTTTAGAGTATAGTTCGTCAACGAATTATACGGATGTATTGACATCACAGCAAAATCTTTTAGCGGCACAATTAAGTGGAGTAGCCGATAATTTGCAAAAATTACAAGCTGTTATTAATCTGTATAGAGCTTTAGGTGGTGGCTGGAGATAGACTTATTTGTTAAAATTGTACGTTTATCGTTTTAATTAAGCCTTTGGTCTAAAATATATTTCAAATTGAAGCTATTATTTTACTTTTGAATCATTCAAATGAAGATATTGAGAGTTAGTAGCCGTTCCACATAGATCATACTAGTTCAGTATAATCACTACAAAACATGACAATAAAACGCCTCAGAAATGAGGCGTTTTTCTTTTTATCAATATTTCTACCTTCAGCTATTAATCTTTTTTTATCGACCAGCAGAATAAGAAAGAGATAAAATACATCGTCTAAAAAACACTATTCGTCGATTTGTTTAGTACATTTATATAATTGAATGCTCGAATCTTAAATTTTGGCATTAATTTCGATTAATATCTACTAAATTAACATTTAAATTTTAAGAACATGAAAAAGTTAGTATTTGCCTCTGTGCTTTTTATGAGTGTTTTTTTCGCTCAGGCACAGGTATCAGTTAATGTAAATATTGGTACTCCTCCAAATTGGGGACCGCAAGGATATGACAGCAGCAGATATTATTATTTGCCAGACATTGATGTGTATTATGATATAAATCAAAGCGTATTCATTTACGACAACAGCGGAAGATGGATTCGTGAAAGAAGTTTGCCATCACGATATAGAAACTATGATTTGTATTCTGGTTACAAAGTAGTTTTGACCGATTATAAAGGAGATGCACCTTATAAGTATCATGCTAAACATAGAGCCAACTATCCGAAAGGGTATCACGGAAAGCCTCAAAAAAATAGAGGAGAAAAACCTAAAGGCAACAACGGAAACCATTACGGAAATGAGAAAGGAAATAATAAAGGAGGAAATGGTCACGGTAATGGTAAAAAACATTAATTCTTAGACATAACACAAAAAAAGAAAACGCTTCCGATTGGAGGCGTTTTTTTTCTTTAATAGATAATACTTAAGCGATGGTAAGCCAGACAAAGTATTCATGAATTTTATTTTTTTCTGTCACAGATTAAGGATTATTACTGGTTAAATCTGTTGTATAATTTACAGTTTAACAAACTATTCTGAAACCGTCTTCACTTTGTGGCCAAACGCCCCAAAAGAAAGAATAATCAAGAAACAAACTAATGGGATAATATATCCTGACTGAATATCATCATGATTCATATCGATTAAAGTTCCCATTCCGTATGGAATAATAGCACCTCCAACAATTGACATTACCAGCCATGAAGATCCCGTTTCTGTATTCGATTTTAGGCCTTTAATGCCTAAAGAAAAAATAGTAGGGAACATAATAGACATAAAGAACCCGATTCCTCCAAGAGCATAAATTACTACAATTCCAGAACCGTAAATCGCTACTAAGCAAAGTAAAACACTTATTACGCAGTAAATTGACAATAAAACATAATCTTTTACAAAACGCAAAAAGAAAGTCCCAATAAAACGTCCTGCCATAAAAAGAAAACCGTAAACACCTAAATAATACCCTGCTGTTTTTTCGTCCAATCCTGCTCCTTGCTGTGCAATACGGATAAAGAAACTAGTAATGCAAACTTGCGCACCAACATAAAAGAATTGAGCAATAACTCCCCAGCTTAAATGTCTAAATTTTAAAACAGAGAAAAATCCAGGTTTGATTTCGGCTTCGGAATGAGTAGCTTTCATTGAAGGCAATTGCACAAAATAGAATATAACCGCAACTAAAACTAAAATACTTCCTAATACGATATAGGGCATTTTTACAGAAGCCGCTTCACCCAATAAGTAAGCTGCTTTTTCTGCCTCTGGCATTGCATCCATTTGTTCTTTTGTATGATTGGTTCCTGAAAGAATAAATAAGGAGCCAACAATAGGAGCAACCATGGCAGCCAGTCCGTTGAAAGAAGCTGCTAAATTCAATCTTTTAGAAGATGACTCTGCTGGTCCTAAAATGGCAGCGTATGGATTCGCGCTTGTTTCTAAAATAGTTAAACCACAGCCAATTACAAATAGAGCAAATAAAAATAATTCGTAAGTTCTGGTATTAGCAGCGGGAACAAATAAAAATGCTCCAATGGCAAATACTAATAATCCAGTTATAATACTGTTTTTGTATCCAAATCTCTTAATCAGCATTCCCGCAGGAATAGCCATAATAAAATAGGCAAAGAATACAGAAGTATCAATTAAAGTAGATTGACGGTTATTTAATTCGCACGCTTTCTTTAAGTGTGGAATTAATACAGAATCAAGATTATGGGCCATTCCCCAAAGAAAAAATAGGCATGTAACGAGAATAAAAGGAAGCAGATATTGTTTTTGATTTCCGCCTTCTGTTGGCACTTCATGTTGATCGCCGGCTTGGTTTGTAATTTGCATTAGTGTGATAGTTTAAGTTGTTTTTTAGTGGTTCTCGCAAAGTCGCAGAATCGCAAAGTTTTAAATAGTTTTACTTTTAACTCTGCGTCTTTGCGACTTTGCGAGATTGTTTTTAAAGCTAATGTTTAAGATTTTCTTTTCACAAATAAAAGGTGATCACAAACCAAAACCACTTCTCCTCTTTGGTTAATGATTTCTACGTGTTCTGTGACAGCTCCCATTTCTGGGTTTTTGGCTTCACCTTTTTCAGAAATGGTAACTTCTGAGTGAATGGTATCTCCTATATGAACAGGTTTGACAAAACGCATTTTATCATATCCTCTTGAAAAAGCTTCAGGATTGATTTCAGAAGCCGTTAATCCAATTCCGATGGCGAAAACCATGGTTCCGTGCGCGATTCTTTGTCCGAAAGGCTGTGTTTTACACCATTCTTCGTCCATGTGGTGCGGAAAGAAATCTCCAGTGTGTCCTGCGTGAACTACAAAGTCAGTTTCTGTGATGGTTCTGCCTAAAGTTACTCGTTTGTCGTCGATCTGATAATCTTCGAAAAAAGTTGATTTGAAATACATAATTTATTCTTTTTGTTTGTCAGCTCTTTCAAATAGATTTCAAAATCAGGTTTGTTTTGAAGAGGACTTAAATTTTGTTTTTTGGTTTTGAAATATAGTGTTTTAATTACACTTCATCAAAAGAAATTCCGCCGTTTTTATTACTTTCATAACAAGCTTCTACAACTTTCATCGTCCCTAAAACATCTTGAACACTTGCAGATAATATCTTGTCAGAGCCTTCTTTGTAACGCATTAGGTTAGACATCGCACCTATAAAGGCTTCAGGAAACCACGAGCCTTCCAGTTTTACTTCTGTCCATTCGTATTCATTTTCGTTATCTTTTTTGGGCAAAGCATACTCAAAAATATCCGGAAGACCATCAGGATAGTTCATCAACAAGCCCATTTTTGCTTTTACAGCACCTTTTGTTCCTTCCCATTTGATGTAGCTTTCTTCATGTTTTGGACCAAAGTGATGATCATGATTCGTATTGATGACAACATGTTTATCTTCGCCATAATCCAAAATGATTGTAGATCTGCTTGATGATAATTTTTTTAGTGGATGTTTGGCTGTTTTTGCCATAACGCTTTTCGGATTTCCTAAGAAAGAACGAATGCAGTCAATATAATGTACACTGTGGAAAAGAATCTCCAATCTTGGATGTTCTTTAATTAAAGGAAATAACTCCCAAGGCGTATTTACAGTTACTTTGAATTCTAAATCGTATAATTCGCCAATAATGCCCTGATCAATCAAGTATCTGGCTACACTTACAAAAGAAGCAAAACGCAATTGAAAGTTAATCGCTGCTACGAGATTTTTTCTTTCGCAGACTTCCACGATTTTACGTGCCTGAGCTAAATCATTTCCCATGGGTTTCTGAATCAAAACTGCTGCTCCGTCAGGCAATTGTTCCAAAATTTCAATATATTGATCTGGTAATACCGTAATATCATAAACAGCGTTTGATGGCGCATTTTTTACAGCGTCTGCAACAGTTTCAAAAACATGATCGATTTTGAATTCTTTTTGCAAATCATAAGCTTTTGAAATGGTTCTATTGGTAATGCCAAAAACTTTAAAACCAGCCATTTCATAAGCAGGAAGATGCGCGTCTTTTACAATACCACTCGCTCCAATAATTACAATGGGCTGTTCTGTTTGAGGAAGTAAAGGTTTATAGGGAATATTCATTTGTTCTATATTTTGAAATTGAATCTGTCAAGTTTAATTTCTGACAGAGCTGTGTAATGTTGTTCCTTGACTTAATTTGCTAATTTTTTCCTGAGTTTCTTTTAAAAGTATTTCAGAAGAAATATCGGTTTCAATCGCTTTTAAAACCGCACCGTCAATAAGTTCAGCTACTTTGGGCCAAATTGGCGTTTGTGGAAGTGTCAGTGCATTTTCATGAAGCATTTCCAGTTTGTGATAAAACGGAATTAAAGTGTTAATTTCTTCATCTTTCCAAGTCGATTTTCGGCATCCAATTCCGCCTTCTGTTGTCAATAATTTGTCGCTCTCGGGAGTGACGGCAAATCTTAGGAAATCGTACGCCAGTTTTTGGTGTTTGCTTCCAGAACCAATCGTGTACAGCCAATATACATTCAAAGAGGCTGTTTTGTAACCAGGATCAGATGGGAGGGAAGTTATATCGATTTTTCCTTTCACTTTGGATTCTTCGATTACTTCCGCCATAGAGGCAAATCCAAACCAGTTGATGGCCATTGCCGCTTGCCCTTTGGCGAAAGCCAAACCTGCTTCAACCGAACCAAATTCTCTCGATTTTGGATGAACAGCATTCTTGTCATTGACCATTTTTCGATAAAAATCCAATGCTTTTATCGCTGCTTCATTATGAATGTCAATCTGATTTTTTTTGTTTAATAAAGACCCGCCGCGTGTCCATAATTGCAGACAGAAGTCAAAAACCATATTGTGACCGTCAGGATAATTGGCAAAAACACAGCCATATAAATTTTCTTCGGGACGATTAAAGAATGCTGCAATTTCTGCAAATTCCTGCCAGGTTTTTGGCGTAGAAAGTTGGTAGCCCAACTGTTTTTTAAAATTCTCTCTTTCGGTCTGGTTTTCGAATAAATCTTTTCTGTAAATCAGACATTCCGGTCCGTCGTGAAATGGAAGTCCGTAAATGCCGTTGCTTAATTTTTGCAAATGCAAGAGCGATTTATGCCAGCCAAAAGGATAATTTTCTGGCGGATTTTCTCCAATTAGTGAAAATAAATTTAGAACCGCATTTTCGTTTACAGCATCAAAAATCCAATCGGTATTAATATGGGCAATATCCCATTTTCCTTCTTTTAGACCTTTTTCTGAAATGGTAGTTTCATATAAATCATGAAGTTCCAGCGGAATCATTTCTGCTTCCATTTTGATATTGTTTTGAAGGCAGAAAGCATCCCATAATTTTTGAAGAGTACTTTCGAAGGGATCGAATTTTCGAACGGCGATTCTAATTTTTTCCATCAGCAGTCTATAAATTCTTTAATAATTTTCTCATTGTCCTGACCTAGTTTTGGCGAACCTTTTCTAGAAGTCAAATATTCCCCGTCAATTTTTATCGGACAGCGTGTTGTTTCGTATGTATAGCCATCAAGCATTTCGACTTGTTGCGTAAAATTCAAAACTTTAAATCCATCTTCAGCAAACAGCTGTTGATAGTTCAAAACTCCTGCGCACCAAATGTCTGCGGGTTCTAAAATGTCTAGCCAGAACTGTGTTTCCTGAGTTTGCAAATGATCGGCAAGTATATTTTTGATTTCGTCCCTAAGCGTAAATTTATTTTCAGGGAAAGCTAATAAAGCATCACATTTTAGTAATGAAGCCAAAATTGGAATCGAGCCCATGGCTAATGCTAAATAACCGTTTTTGGTTTTGTAGATTCCGTATGGCGCGCCCAAGTAAGCGTGCGCATTATTGGTTTTAGTTCGAACAGGCAGTTCACCGCCGTCATTAAAGAAAGTGGTAATCGTTTCAAACTGAAAATCAAAAGCTGATTCCAGCATACTCACTTGAACTTGCGCTCCCATATTATGAGTTGCTTTTCTGTATAAAGCTGCTAAAATTCCCTGTGCTAAATGTGCTCCGGCAAGCATATCTACAATTGATAATCCCATTGGAACTGGACCATCTTCCTGATTGCCACTTAACCAGGTTAAAGCCGTTAAAGATTGTAAAAGCAAATCTTGGCCCGGTAAATCTTTCAGATCAGGATGTTCTCCAAAACCCGAAATTGAACCGTAGATTACATTCGGATTAATATTTTTAACTTCTTCATAACTTAATCCGATGCGTTCCATAACTCCAGGTCTGAAATTATGCATCACCACATCGGCTTTGGCTAATAATTTTTGTAGTTTTTGAAGTTGTTCAGGCTGTTTAAAATCAATCGCAAAAGATTCTTTGTTTCTGTTGATGGTATGAAAAACAGACGATTCGCCGTTCATAATCAAATCAGAAGTATATAGAGTACGGCAGATGTCTCCCGTTCCCGGTTTTTCGATTTTTATCACGCGTGCTCCCAAATCAGCCAAACGCAAACTTGCTGAAGGCCCTGAAAGAAACTGACTGAAATCTATAATTAAATAATCTTCTAATGGTTTCATTTTTTATTCGTTTAACCGTTTTATGGTTTAATCGTTGTATTTGTTTAACCGTCAATTCGTCGATTTGTTTAATACGATTAAACGATTAAACAAATTAATGATTCAACAATTTACCGAATAAACTCTTTTTGTATGCTCAAATTATCCTGACCCACTTTTGGTGCTGCTTTTTCGCTTAATAAAATTTCGCCGTCTAATTGAATCGGACTTCTCGTGGTAACTAAAGTTTCGCCATCCGAATTTTTCACGGTTTGTTTTAGCTGTAATTCATTTACAAAAGGCTGATTGTCTAATTCTTCGTAATTGAAAACTTTTCCGCACCAAATGCCTTCTTTTTGAAGGATTTCAATCCAATAATCAGAAGTTTGGGTTTGAATTCTCTCACTTAAAATGGTTCTGATTTCGTCTCTTTTTTCAAACCAAAGATGTTTATCCGCAAAAGCGTTTAAGTCTAATCCTAACGTTTTTCCAATGAAAATTAAATCGCCCATTGCAAGAGATAAATAGCCGTCTTGCGTTTGGTAAACTCCGTAAGGCGCGCTTAAAAAAGCATGCGCGCTTCCTTTTATATCGCCACGTTCAGGCAATTGACCGCCATCATTTAAGAAAGAAGTTATCGCTTCAAATTGTACATCGAGAATAGATTCTAATAAACTGACTTCTACTAAAACTCCTTTTTTACTTTTGGCTCTTTTTAAAAGTGCTGCCAGAATACCTTGCACAAAATGATTGCCGCACATTAAATCGGCTACAGCCAATCCGAACGGAACTGGACCTTGACTTTTGCGTCCGCTCAGCCAGCTTAACCCAGAAAGCGATTGCAATAATAAATCTTGTCCCGGTTTTTTGGCCCACGGGCCTTCATTTCCGTAACCTGTAATGGTTCCGTAAATAATCTGCGGATTTATAGCTAAAGTATTTTCAAAATCTAAACCGATTTTCTCCATAACTCCAGGTCTGAAATTATGAGTCATAATATCAGCCTTTTCGATTAGTTTTTTAATCAAAACCAAATCGTCAGGATTTTTTAAATCGGCTGCAAAAGATTCTTTATTTCTATTAATTGTATGAAAAAGCAAACTGCTGTCGTCTACAAATAAATCTTTGATGCTCAATTGCCTGCATGCTTCGCCCTTTATTGGCCGCTCAATTTTGATAACGCGTGCGCCCAAATCAGCCAGTTTTAGTCCAGCCGAAGGTCCTGCCAAAAACTGGCAGAATTCCAGAACAATTAATCCTTCTAAAGGCCTCATACGGTTTGTATTTTTTGAGATTCCGCGTAAAGCGAATTCATTTCTTCCAATACTTTTAATTCGTCTCCGCCATTCATCAAATAATTGCGAACCACATCTCCTGCATGATCTTGGAAGTACATATGTCCGTAATATCTTGGACGAAGGAAAGCACGCTCTAACGCAGGAAGTGTATTTTTGAAATAATCATGCGTTACACCATTAATTCTCTCGCTTTTCCAAGCTTGCAAATGTCCCGGTTGACCGCCGTTATCCGTATAAATATTCTGCTGTACTTGTGACGAACAAGTAAATTCAGCATATTTTATGGCGGTTTCACTATGTTCGCTAAATGAAGAAACAGCCAAACCAGTTCCTCCTAGAGAAGAAATCATTGGATTATCATTCAAACGAACTAAATCATAAAAATGTAAAAGGTTTTGGCTGTAGCCAATGCGGGAATAGTTAGAATACCCATAAGCAAATGGGCAATACGCAATTTCGTCTGAATTGACCATAGCTTCGTAAACTTGAATTGGGTTACGATTAAAGTTAGCAGGATCAATCAATTGAGCCAACTCTCTAAACATTTGAAGCGCTTTGATTCCAGTAGCTTCAGAAATCACTTTTTCTTCAGAAAGAAAAGGAGCTTCACCCAAACTACAGCAAAACATATAAAAACTCATCAATACGTCAACTGGTATTCCAGCAAAAGCCACTAAACCTTTTTTAGCTAAAGCCAATAAATCGTCGTAAGTTTTTGGAACTTCTAAATTATTTTTTTTCAAAAGGTCTAATCGTGCAGAGGCAACAGGAGTTGCGGCATCAATTGGCAACGCCCATAATTTATCGTGAAAAACATAACTTCCGTATGATTTTCCAACGGTATTAATTTCTAGATCTTTAATATATGCTGGAGATAAATAATCAGATAACGGAAGAATCGCTTTGGTCTGCGCTCCAAAACCTGTCCAAGGATGATCAATTACCAATAAATCAAACCTTTTGGCTAGGTCTTCAATTGAAGCATCGGCAAATTCTTGTAGGCTTCTTTTTTCCCAAGAAATTTCAACTTCAGGATGTAGTTCAGTAAAACGCTGCGATGTCGCAACCATCGGAAGCAGACCTCTTGTATGGTTCCAAGTTATGCCTTTTAATTTTATCATTTTATCTAAAAGTTTTGGATAATGTAATCGATTGAATTAATAAATGTAAAAATTACAATTACAAAAGTAGGAATTAGATTTTAATGGGCAAGAAATCCTTTCTTTTTAAGAAACCTTTTTTGCATAAAGTGATAATTATTGATATAATTTTTACAAACCATTTAAAATATGTTATAAAAATTTAAAGTTTAGTTATATTAATAGGTTGAAAATAAAATATATCTCGGATATTAATTTTTAAAGGGTATTTTTGTAATTGTAATTTTTACATTTATTAGTTTTGCTTTGTTCTTTTTTGAAGAATTTTGAATTTCTAAATGAAAGAATTGCCATTTAGGAACAAGTAGACAGAAAGCAATTGCTTATCAAAATAAAATTAAAGAAAGTATAAAATGAAATACATTGTTTGCGAAAAACCGCAGGAATTTCTATTAAAAGAAACCAGTATTCCAGGACCAAAAGAAGGTGAAGTTTTATTGAAAATTAAAAGAATTGGTATCTGTGGAACAGATATTCATGCCTTTGGCGGCACTCAGCCTTATTTTGAATATCCAAGGATTTTAGGCCACGAATTGGCTGCAGAATATGTAAAAGGAAATGCACCAGGTTTTAAACCAGGTGATAAAGTGACTTTTATTCCATATTTTAACTGTGGAAAATGTGTTGCCTGCAGAAACGGATTAACAAACTGCTGTGTAAATATTAAAGTTTTCGGCGTTCACATTGATGGCGGAATGGCTGAATATGTTTCGATTCCTGAACAATATTTACTGCACGGTCAAGGTTTAGATTATGATGAATTGGCTTTGGTGGAGCCTTTGGCAATTGCAGCACACGGAGTAAGACGAGCGGCTGTAAAACCAACGGATACGGTTTTGGTTATGGGAGCAGGTCCAATTGGAATTGGTTTGATTCAGTTTGCTAAAATTGCTGGAGCAAAGGTAATTGTAATGGACATTAACGATTACAGATTAAATTTCTGTAAAACGGAACTAAATGCTGATGAAACGATTAATCCGTTGAACGATGACGTGGCTCAAAAATTAGCTGAATTAACCAATGGCGATATGGCAAATGTGGTAATTGATGCGACTGGAAACCAGAAAGTGATGAACAGTGCTTTCAATTATATTTCGCATGGCGGAAGATTTGTTTTGGTTGGACTTCAAAAAGGAGAATTAAGTTTCAGTCATCCTGATTTTCACAAAAGAGAATCGACTTTAATGAGCAGCAGAAATGCGACTATTGAAGATTTCGAATATGTGATGAAATGTTTGAAAGAAGGAAAAATAGATCCTAAAAAATACATCACACACAGAACTAGTTTTGATGAAATGATTACTGATTTCGGGAACTTGATTGATCCTAAAAATAATGTAATCAAAGCGTTAATTGAAATAGACTAAGAGAGAAACCTAACAGGTTTTAAAAACCTGTTAGGTTTGCTTGATAACTTTTAAATACCCACAAAATGGATTTAAACTTAAAAAATAAAATAGTTGTCGTTTCTGGTTCGGCTGGAAAAGAGGGCAGTATTGGAGAAACTATCGTTAACAGATTAGCAGATGAAGGCGCGATTCCAGTTTTGGTTGACAGAAATGCAAGAGGTTTCGAATACGTTGAAAGACTTCAAAAAAGAGGCGTTAATTCACTATTTGTGCAAACTGACGTAACGGATCCTGTTGCTATAGAAAATGCTGTAAAAGTAATTGGAGCTAAATACGGCAGAATTGATGCGATAATCAATAATGTTGGAGTAAATGACGGTGCAGGACTAGATTCAAGCTACGAGGATTTTATGAATTCTTTGAAACTGAATGTTGTCAGTTACTTTTTATTGGCTAAATATTCGCTTCCATATTTAAAGGAATCCAAAGGAAATATTCTAAATATTGGTTCAAAAGTCGCTTTAACAGGGCAAGGCGGAACTTCTGGTTACGCTGCTGCGAAAGGTGGAGTTTTGGGATTAACAAGAGAATGGGCTGTCGATTTGATTCAGTATGGAATTCGCTCGAATGCAATTATTATTGCAGAAAGTTACACACCGGCCTACGAAGATTGGATTAAAACATTGCCTGATGGTGAAACGGTTTTAAAGAAAATCAACAAAAGCATTCCGTTTGAAGGAAGAATGACCAAAACAGAAGAAATTGCAGATACGGCACTTTTCATCATTTCAGAAAAATCGTCGCATACGACAGGACAATTTGTTTTTGTGGATGGAGGTTACGTACATTTAGATCGTGCATTAATCAGCGATGTTAATTAAAAAGTTATGAGTAAAAGAATAGATTCCCATCAGCATTTTTGGAAGTTTGACCCCGTTCGAGACAGCTGGATTGATGAAACCATGGCGGTAATCCAAAGAGATTTTCTTCCTGAAGATTTAGAACCAATATTAAAAGAAAATCAGTTTGAAGGTTGTGTTGCGGTTCAAGCAAGCCAATCGGAAGAAGAAACCCATTTTTTATTGAATTTAGCTTCTAAAAATGATTTTATAAAAGGAGTCGTAGGATGGATCGATTTGAGAAATGAAAATATCGAGGGACGTTTGCAATTCTTTTCAGATCAAAAAAAACTAAAAGGGTTTAGACATGTAGTTCAAGGCGAAGCGGATGATTTTATGGATGGAGCAGAATTCAGGAGAGGAATCAAAGCTTTAAAACCATTTAATTATACTTACGATATATTAATTTTCCACAGACAGCTTCCGGCTGCAATACGTTTGGTTAAAGATTTTACAGAACAGCGTTTTGTAATTGATCATATTGCGAAACCAGATATTAAATCAGGAAGTATTGATTCTTGGAAAAAAGGAATCGAAGAAATCGCAAAATATGACAATGTTTGGTGCAAAATCTCCGGAATGGTCACAGAAGCCGACTGGAAAAACTGGAAATCAGAAGATTTAAAACCGTATTTAGATGTGATTTTTGAAAATTTTTCAGTTGATAAATTAATGTACGGATCAGACTGGCCGGTTCTTAATGTAGCTTCTGATTATTATGAAGTGGTGAAAATTTTCGAAGATTATATTGCTGAATTTTCGATTGTTGACCAGAATAAGATTTGGTTTGAAAATGCTAAAGCATTTTATAAACTATAGCTTTTTTGAACCATATAAGTGATATAAGTTCAAATTTAGATGGTTTAATTATTTCTCGCAAAGACGCCAAGTCGTTATGTAAGCTTCGGAGAAGCGAAATATTTATAGAAAGAAATATAGATTTACAATATAAAGCTCCAGCGGAGCGACATATGTATTATAAAAAACATGTCGCTCCGCTGGAGCTTTTCATTTATTTATTGATATTCTATAAATATTCTGCTCCGCTGGAGCTTTTGAGAAGTTTGGTTTATGTATTTCTCGGTACGATTTAGAATTTTACAGCTTTCTTTGGAACTTCTTTTCCAATTGTAGAGTTTTTAGATAATCCACTCAAATCAATATTCTTACTTGCTTCACCATTAATCGTAATGGCATTTGAAGAAGAAGGATTAAACTCGATATTTTTCAGCGAAAGGTTTTTAGTATTATAAATTTCGAAAGCGTTTTTGGCTTCGATATCCAATTGTGCGTTGCTGATTTTAATTCCGTTAGCGTCAATAATAGAAAATCCTTTTTGTGCTTTAGCAATCAAGTTTGTGATTTCAATATTTTCTAAATTCATTTCAGGAAGACCTTGTAAAAATACCGCTTGCTGAGCACCTTTAATCGTAATATTTTTGATCACAATATTTTTAAACTGAGGTGTTTCTTCGTTTACAGGAATTGCTTTTGTGCTAACGGTATTTCCGCCTTCGGCTAAAGTTTCAGCAATAGATTTCCCGCCATAATACAAATCAAATGAAATCGCTTGTGACGGAATATCAGTCATAAAAACGTCTGAGATGTAGATATTTTCTACAACACCGCCACGCCCGCGAGTACTCTTGAAACGTAGACCAACATCAGTTCCCATAAAAGTACAGTTTGAAACATGCAGATTTTTTACCCCGCCAGACATTTCACTTCCAACCGTAACACCGCCGTGACCGTGATAAACAATATTATTTTTTACAATGATATTTTCGCAAGGAACGCCTCTGTCACGTCCGTCTTTGTCTTTTCCAGATTTAATACAAATCGCATCATCACCGACATCAAAACTTGAATTTTCAATTACTACATTTTTACAAGATTCAACATCGAGACCATCACCATTTTGAGAAAACCACGGATTACGAACGGTTATGTTTCGAACAATTAAATCTTCAATTAATAAAGGATGAATATTCCAAGCTGGAGAATTTTGGAAAACAGGCCCGTCAAACATTACTCGTTTACTATTTTGAATGCTTACCAAAACCGGACGTAGGAAATCATGAATAGCTTCAAAATCTTCTTTCGTTTTCAAATCATGACGAATATTCTGATCTGCACCTTTTGCACCTTTTAAATATTGTTCAGAAGGATACCAGCTATCTTTCTTTTCGTTTAAAACTCCTCCTGAAGCTACAAATTTCTTCCATTGTTCGTCTGTCAGTTTGCTTTTTTTAACCTGTCTCCAAGCTTCACCAGAACCGTCCCAAACGCCGTTTCCTGTAAAAGCAATATTTTCTAAGTTTTTACCATAAATAGGAGAGATGCAACGCCAAGTGTTTAAACCTTCAAAACTAGTTTCTATAATAGGATATAAAGATTTGTCGGTAGAAAATTTAATCAAAGCACCAGTTTCAGCATGTAGTTCAATATTGCTTTTTAAGATAATTGGTCCCGTCAGCCAAATTCCTGGAGGAATAATTAATTTTCCTCCACCTTTTTTAGACAATGCATCAATCGCGTCTGCAAAAGCTTTTGTATTTAAAACGTAACCGCCGTTTACCGCTCCAAAGTCTTTTAAATTTATACTGTATTGAGGAATAACAGGTTCTTGGACTTCAGCCATTTTAAATTCGATGTTTTTATAGGTGTCAGCAGATTTTTGTGCAGAAACTGTATTAAAACTCAAAGCAAAACAGGCGAGAGCAACACATAAAAGGTTTATTCGGTTAGTTTTCATTCTTATTGTATTATAGTTAAAAGTTCTTTTTGGGAAACCGAAACATTATCAATTCAGTTTTTTATTTGCTAAATTTTTATTCAATAAATAAAATTACACTTTTTTAATTTGAAATATTTAATGTAATCGATTACACAAATCTATTAAAAAAATATTATGAAAAGCTATTTTTAGGCACTTTATCACAGAATTATTATGAATTTAACTTTTTTTGATTGTGAAATCAGAAGATAATGAAAAGTCAGGTTTTTAAAAAGAATGTTTTAAACCCAGTATTGCAGGAGGGTACAGGATGCCTGTAATTTTATATTCTTTTAAATTGTCGCTGTTATTTGGTAAAAGTGTTAAAAATACATTTATTTGTAAAAATTATAGCGCTTTAAATAAATGCCTCGTAATTTTAGCTCAAGAAAAAAATCAATACTATAAATAATGCGTTTAATTCCCTTCAACAAATTACTAATTGTTTTTTTGATGGTATTCACAATTTCGGCAAGTGCAGCTGAAATCTGGGTTTCGCCATCGGGAAAAGATTCGAATATCGGAACAAAATCAAATCCGCTGGCAACAGTTCACATGGCAATGCGAAAAGCCAGAGAACTTCGCCGATTAAAAGATCCATCTATAAAAGACGGAATCCGAATCATAGTAATGAACGGAACGTATTATTTAAACGAACCTTTATTTGTACGACCTGAAGATTCTGGAACAGCAGAAAGTCCGACAACAATTGTAGCCGATGCAAATGCAAGACCTATTATAAGTGGCGGAATCGAAATCAAAAACTGGACAAAATCAACAACCGTTATTAACGGATTAAAAAAAGGATCAGTTTGGGTGGCTGATGCGCCAACAAAGGCAGGAACCTTAATTGATTTCAGACAATTATGGGTAAACGATAAAAAGGCTGTTAGAGCCAAAAATACGTCTGGAAACTCGATGGAAAGAATCTTGTCCTGGGATCGCGAATCGCAAACTTGCTGGATTCCGTTTAAAGATAAATCGGTCAAGTTCGAACCAGGAATGGAAATGTTTATTGTGCAATGGTGGTCGAATGCTAATTTGCGTATCAAAAATATAGAAGTTCAAAAAGACAGTGCTAAACTTTCGTTTGAAGAACCAGAAAGCCGTATTCAAAGCGAGCATCCTTGGCCTGCACCGTGGATTTCTAAAAACAACGGAAATTCAGCCTATTTCTTAAACAATGCTCTTTCGCTTTTAAACGAGCCTGGAGAATGGTATTTGGATAAGAGAAATGCTAAAATCTATTATATTCCAAGAGCTGGCGAAGAAATGAATTCGGTTACCGTTACAGCTCCCGTTTTAGAAAATCTCGTAGAAGTAAAAGGAACAATCGATTCTCCTGTACATCATTTTCAATTTAAAGGAATTTCGTTTCAATACAGCAACTGGCTTCGTCCATCGCAACAAGGTCACGTGCCATTGCAGTCGGGTTTGTATTTGCTGGATGCTTACAAATTGAAACAGCCGGGAACGCCAAATCAGGCCAATTTAGAGAATCAGGCTTGGGTGGGAAGACCTCGCGCAGCGGTTGAAGTAAATTATGCGAATAATATTCAGTTTGTATCATGCCGTTTTGAACATTTGGCTTCGACTGGTTTAGATTTAAATAAAGGAACAAATCACAATACTGTAAAAGGAAATTTATTTAAAGACATTGGTGGAAGTGCCATTAATGTTGGAATTTTCTCTGAAGAAGCTTTTGAAGCGCATTTGCCTTTGATTATACAGGATGAAAGAGAAATGTGTTCGGATGAAGTGATTTCTGATAATTTAATCACAAACGTAACCAATGAAGATTGGGGAACTCTTGGAATCAGTGCTGGTTTTGTTCGAAATATTACAATTGAACACAACGAAATTTCAGATGTATCATACTCTGGAATCGCAATGGGCTGGGGTTGGACGCACACACCTAATGTGATGCAAAACAATAAAATTATAGGAAATAAAATTCATCATTATGCCAAACATTTGCATGATGTTTCGGGAATTTACACGCTTTCTGCTCAGCCAAATAGCCGAATAGAAGAAAATTACATCGACAAAGTTTACAACAGTCCTTATGCACATGACCCGTTTTTATGGCTGTATTTGTATACCGATGAAGGAAGCGAAGGCTTTACAATTAAAAACAACTGGATTGCCGAAAAGAAAATCCTTAAAAATCATAACGGTCCAAAAGGAAATATCTGGGAACATAATGATCCGTATGTAAGTTCAAAAATTAAAGACGCTGCAGGAATTAGAGCGCCATATAAAGACCTAGAAAAAGAAGTTGTTATCGACGAAAAATGGGGCTTGCAGGAAATGCCAAAACCTTATGCCATCGAGTTGATAGGTTCTGATTTTGATATCGAAAAAATCAAATCGACTTTGGTTGGATTTAGAATCGTGGGTCAGGAATTGTACCAATGGAAAAATCATTTGGTGATTTACGGAAAAATGAATCAGCCGGAAAGGACAAAACGTAAACTGGCGGGTGCTTTTCCATCTTTACAAATTAAAATCTATGAAGATTTGGTTTACGATTTCCAAAATTTCGAAAGATGTAAAGATTCAAAACCAGCATCAGATTGGGAAAATGTCGTTTTAACAGCAAATCTTCCTGCCGATGAAAAACTGCAACAAGAATATGTAGAGTATCATAAAACGCAATTTGAAAAATGGCCAGAAGTTGCCAAAGGTTTTTGTAATGCCGATTTTCAGCAATTGCAAGTTTTCAAAAAAGACAGACAATTAATCTTGATAATCAGTATTCCAAAAGGAGAAAGTTTAGATAAACTAAATCCGAAAACAACTGAAAATAATCCGAAAGTAGATCAATGGAATGCCTTAATGAAAAAATACCAATCGGGAATAGAAGGCGCAAAACCAGATGAAACCTGGATTTTCTTAAACAAAGTGAATGTCGAAGAGAAGAAATAAAAGAGGAAAGAAGCAAGAAGAAAGATCGTAGTAGAGAATCAAGAAAAAAGAAAATCTGCTAGATCTGCGTAATCTGCGTGAAAAATAAAACTAACCTCAAAGAAGATTTCGAAAACAATCTAAAATCTAAAATCAACAATCTAAAATAACCACAACCAATGTTAAAAATAGCCATTCTGGGACTTGGAGAAGGACGAAGCACAATGTCGGCTGCAATAGAAAGTTCAAAACTAGAACTCGTTAAAATATGCGACCGAAACGAAGAATTGTGTAAACAGCGCGCAAAAGAATTCGATTTTCACTCGTACACCACGAACTACGATGATTTATTAAACGATGCTTCAATTGATATTATTGCGATTTACACACCAGATCATCTGCACGCACAGCACGTTAAACAAGCTTTATTAAGCGGCAAACATGTCGTTTGTACAAAACCGTTTATTGATGATCTTTCGGATGCCAGAGAGCTTTTAGAATTAAGCAAATCAACAGGAAAGAAAGTTTTTATCGGACAAAGTTCTCGTTTCTTCGAACCAGCCAAAAGGCAAAGAGCCGATTACGAAGCAGGTTTAATAGGTGATTTAATTACAATTGAAGCGCAATACCACGCCGATCACAGATGGTTTTTAAAGAAAGAATGGTCGCTTTTGCAATCGTTTAAATGGCTGTATGGAGGTTTAAGTCATCCTGTAGATTTCATCAGATGGTATTTGCCAAATATCCAGGAAGTAATGGGTTATGGAATGATCAGTGCTAACGGACAATCAGCCGGATTAAAAAATGAAGATACTATGCATTTTATCTTCAAAGCGACAGACGGCAGAATTGCACGTGTAAGTGGTGTGTATACTTCCCCGACTCAGCCAGCGCAACGCGACAGCGGAATGAGCACGATTTTGAGAGCAACAGAAGGAGCAAGTCAGGCGGATTATCACGAATTGCGTTATGCGATTACAGACAAAACAGGCGAAGAAAAAGTAATTACTTGGGGCGACAGCACGATTAAATATTATTTCCGTTTTGAAGGACAAAGTCATCATGGTGGCGAATATCAGAACTACTTAGAGTATTTTGTAGAGAGTATCGAACAAGGTTTCGAAGCGTATCCAAACATGGAAGAAGGAATTGGAACGGTTGCTCTATTACAAGCAATGGACAAATCACTGCAAACTGGAATGCCGGTTAAAATTGCCGATGTTCTTAACGAATACGGACTATGAACAGTATCTACGATAAATTAACCACGCTCGATTTTGTAATTGTTGCGGGTTATTTAGTGGCTTTATTAGTCATTGGATATGTGGTAAGTATGAAACAGAGAAAGAAAAACGAAACGCTTTTTCTTGCCGGAAATTCTTTAAACTGGTACAGTATCGGGTTTAATATGTGGGGAACTAACGTTGGACCTTCGTCATTATTGGCTTTTGCGAGTATTGGTTATGCAACCGGAATTGTAGCAGGAAATTTCGAATGGTATGCTTTTGTGTTTTTACTGCTTTTGGCAATGGTTTTTGCGCCAAGATATATTGCGAGTAAAGTAAGCACCATGCCCGAATATATGGGAAAACGTTACGGTGACAGTACTCAAAATATTTTAGCTTGGTATGCTTTAGTAAAAATATTGGTAAGCTGGTTGTCTTTAGGATTATTTAGTGGTGGCGTTCTAGTGCGTCAGATTTTAGGAATTCCGATGTGGCAGAGTGTTACGGTTTTAGTGATTTTCTCTGGAATTTTTACGTTTGCAGGAGGATTAAAAGCAATTGCAAAAGTGAATGTTTTTCAGATGATTTTGCTAATAGTCGTTTCATTAACACTTTCCTATTTAGGATTGCAGAAGGTAGGCGGAATAGATGTTTTAATATCTAAAACACCATCTAACTTTTGGAATTTAGTGCGCCCTTCAGACGATGCAAGTTACCCGTGGCCAGCTATTTTATTGGGTTATCCCGTAGCAGCAGTTGCTTTTTTCTGTACCGATCAATCGATGGTGCAGAGTGTTTTAGGAGCTAAAAACTTAGAACAGGGACAATTGGGCGTCAACTTTATTGGATGGTTAAAAGTTATGGCTTTGCCGTTGTTTATTCTTCCTGGAATTTTGTGTTATGCCTTATATCCAGAATTAGGAAGCAACTCAGATTTAGCTTATATGACCATGGTTACAAACCTTTTTCCAAGCGGAATGAATGGTTTGGTAATCTGTGTCATGATTGCCGTTTTGGTAGGAACAATTGGTTCTTCGTTAAATGCTTTGAGCACCGTTTTTACGAATGATATTTATGTAAAGAAAATCAACCCGACGGCGACGATTCAGGATCAGATTAAAATTGGTCGATTAACAATTGCTGCGGGATGTGTATTTGCGATTCTGATTGCCGTTGCGATTGACAATATCAAAGGACAGAATTTATTCAACATTTTTCAGGCGGTTTTAGGTTTCCTGGCGCCTTCGTTATCTGTTGTTTTCCTCTTGAGTGTTTTCTGGAAACGTACAACAAAAAAAGCCGTAAATGCTACACTTTCTTGGGGTTCGGCTTTTAGTTTGTTTGTTGGGGTTTTATATCTATGGATTTTCCCTGCCGATAAATATCCCGTTTGGCCGCACTTTTTGTTGATTTCGTTTTACATTTTTGCTGTGCTTTTAATTGCAGCAGTTATTATTTCTTTAACGGATAAAAATCCTGTGATTAATGTTTCAGATGAAACGGATATTCCTAAAACTAGTAAAAAGGTGAAGCTTTTGTTTGGTTTGTTGGGATTGACGATTTTGGTTTTGTATTTGGTTTTTAATGGGAATTAATAAATTCATATTTTAAACATAGCCCGTGGTTTCAACCACGGGAAACGTAATGTTATATGCTTTGCGTTCAAGTGGTTGAAACCACTGGCTATGTTTGCAATGATAATAAATGAAAAACACATAGCTTTCAAACCAGAAAACTATGTGTTTTATTCTAAAATGAAATGTCTCTAAAGACAATCCCAAATCTATGTTTCTATGTGTTTAAAAAAAATCACTCAGCCTTCTTTCTCCCTTCAATATTCGGCAAGAACCCCGTAATAACCCCAATCAAAGGCAGAAAAGCACAAATTTTAAATACATATTCGATACTCGTAGCATCGGCGATTTTTCCTAAAACAGCAGAACCCAATCCGCCCATTCCGAAAGCAAATCCGAAGAAAAGACCTGCTACAAGTCCGACCTTTCCAGGCATTAATTCAGTTGCATAAACCAAGATTGCAGAGAAAGCCGAAGAAAGAATCAATCCGATGATTACAGATAAAGTTCCAACCCAGAAAAGAGAAACATAAGGCAACATCAAAGTAAACGGAGCAACACCTAAAATTGAAACCCAGATTACATATTTTCTGCCATATCGATCTCCAATTGGACCTCCAATTAAAGTTCCAGCAGCAACAGCTCCAGAAAATAAGAATAAATATACTTGCGACTGTTGAATAGAAATGTGGAACTTATCAATCAAAAAGAAAGTGTAATAACTCGTAATACTGCTCATGTAGAAGTATTTAGAGAAAATCAAAACCAATAAAATAATCAACGAAGCAATTACACGTTTTTTAGATAAATGATGTGTTTCAATTTTAAGAGCCGCTTTATTAGCATTCCTTTCAGATAAATGTGCTGTGTACCAAATCGCAATTCTGTACAGAGTAAAAACCCCAATCAATGCAATAATACAAAACCAAGCCACATAAGATTGTCCATTCGGAATGATAATAAAAGCAGCTAACAAAGGTCCAATGGCACTTCCTGCATTTCCGCCTAACTGAAAAATGGACTGCGCCAATCCCTTTTTTCCGCCCGAAGCCAAATGTGCTACACGTGAAGATTCAGGATGAAAAATCGAAGATCCGATTCCGATTAAACTTACTGATAAGAGTAAGAAACCAAAATTAGTAGCAATTGAGACTAAAAATAATCCAGTCATTGTAAAACACATCCCGACAATTAGAGAATAGGGTTTAGAATTTTTATCGGTATACATTCCCACAAACGGCTGAAGGATCGAAGCTACGATTTGATAGGTAAAAGTGATGATTCCGATCTGCGTAAAACTCAATCCGAAATTATCTTTAATAAGCGGATATATAGACGGGACAACAGCTTGTAAAAGGTCATTAATTAAATGCGAAAAGCTGATTATAAAAAGTATCGAATACGTTGTTTTTTTTATTACTTCTGGTTGTACTTTAACGGTTTCCATGAGTGTTTTTTAGGTTAATGGTATTTTTAAAAATTACAGCTGTATTAATTTTTTACAAAATTGAAACAAATTAAAATGTCAAAATTGCTATATTTGGACAATGAATAATCAGATTCGGACATATCGAATGGCACAGGAACATGGATACAGAGTAGATCCATCAATTCCTGTTATTGGCTACACCGAAATGGTAACCAACGAAATGTGTATTTCGCACTCGCATCCAAGAGGACAATTGATTTATGCGACCCGTGGCGTAATGAACGTCGTGGTGGGTAATCATATCTGGGTTGTGAATCCGTTGCAGGGTTTGTGGCTTCCGGGCGGAGTAGAGCATCAGGTTACTTTTCAGAAAGACGTTAATTATTATAGCGTTTTTATCGATCCGTCTGCAATGGCAGGATTGCCTGAAAAAAGTTTTTCATTTGATATTCCGATGTTTTTAAAACAATTGGTTTTCAAAATCATTTCTTTTGGAGTAGATGGAAATTTAGCACCTCCGCAACACAGAATCATATCAGTCTTTCTAGACGAATTGGCTTTAATAGAACCAAGCGCCACTTTCCTGCCCACAACCAATCACGAAAGACTTCAAAAAGTAGTCGAGCTGATAATGGAAGATATTGCCAGCAAAAACACGATTGATTATTACGCCGAACTTTCGTTTATGAGCAGCAGAACTTTGTCTCGCTTATTCATCAAAGAACTCGGAATGAACTTCAGCGAGTGGCGCACTCGCTTAAAATTATTAGAAGCCATAAAACGACTTAGCGAAAAACAATCTATAAAAGAAATTGCTTTCAATTTGGGTTACGAAAACACTAGCGCTTTTATTTATATGTTTAAAAAGCATTTGGGCAAAACGCCTTCTAATTATATTTTGGAAGATGAAAATGATAAACTATCAGCATAGATTTTATTTAAACACATAGAAACATAGATTTTTATTTAGCTGTTGAAAAAAGAGAATAGAAAATGACTAGTCATTAACACATAGCTATGTGTATGTATGCAAGTGAAACGCCTTTTGCAGACAAAGTAATTCTATGTTTCTATGTGTTTAAAAAATAAATCCGTCTTTATCCGTGTCTTCGCCATAGCGAATCCGTCTCATCCGCGTCCCATAAAAATCTCAAGATCATTTTTTTTAATACTAAAAAAGTGATAACTCATAATTTTTCCCTTAAAAAATTATCAAAAAGTACTGTTTTTTATGAAATAGCAGGATAGTGCAGGTTGTCAAATGTAAAGATAACACTTATCTTTAGTCCCAAAATACACTAACTATGCTAAACCGCTTTTCCATTTTTAAGACTTTACTTCTTTTTGTTGCCCTTATTTTTTGTTCGCTATCATCGGCACAAGAGAAAACAAAAGAAGCGACATGGATCTGGTATCCAGGAGATTTTGAAGTTTGGTTAAGCAATAAAATGCAGGTAAGGCGTACAGAACGTGAGGCGGTATTTCCTCCGCTTTGGCAATATTACAGTCCTTATGCTTTGGTTACTTTTCAGACAGAAGTAGATATTCCAAAGCCAGACGAGGTAAAAATTTACTCAGAAGGACCATTTCAATTGCTTTTAGATGGCGTTCAAGTTTACGGACAACCTAAATCAATTTCAGTTCCTGCAGGAAAACACAAAATTTCTTTTAAAGTGTATAATCAGGAAGTGTTGCCAGCTATTTATATTAATGGCAAATACGTTAAATCTGATGCTTCATGGAAAGTAACCAACGAAGATAAACTTTGGATCGATGAAACGGGAAAAGCACAGCAATCTGGTACGCCTTGGGTTCCTGTTGGTTCTTGGAATTTTAATTCGCCAGAAAATAAACCTTCTGAATTCAAATTAACAACGAAACCTTTAAGCGCTAAAAAATCAGAAAAAATTGGCGCTGGTCAATTAGTAGATTTTGGAAAAGAGACTTTTGGTTATATTAAAATTCACGGTTTAAAAGGAAAAGGAAAACTAGCATTGTATTATGGGGAATCTCGCGAAGAAGCGCTAGATTCTGCTAAATGCGAAACTTTAGATCATTTATCTTTTGACGGAAAACAACCTGAAACTTATACGCATGACGGTTCAAAAGCTTTCCGTTATGTACAGGTTCAGGCAGATGCTGGTGTAAAATACGATTCGATTTCGATGCTTTATGAATATCTGCCATTAAATTATCGTGGTGCATTCAAATCATCTGACGAACAATTGAATAAAATTTGGGATGTGTCGGCTTATACGATGCATTTAACCTCTCGTGAATTTTTTATCGACGGAATTAAACGTGACCGTTGGGTTTGGTCTGGCGATGCTTATCAAAGTTATTTAATGAATTATTATTTGTTCTTTGATTCGGCTTCTGTAGAAAGAACGCTTCTAGCTCTTCGCGGAAAAGATCCTGTAACGGCTCACGTAAATATCATAATGGATTATTCCCTGTATTGGTTTGTTGGAGTGTACGATTACTACTTGCATACGGGCGATACGAAATTCATCAAAACTTTTTATCCAAGGATGAAATCACTTATGGATTTCTGTTTAGAAAGAAGAAATAAAAACGGATTCCTTGAACCATTAGAAGGAGACTGGGTTTTTATTGATTGGGCAGACGGATTGCCAAAAACAGGCGAAGTTAGTTTTGAGCAGATGCTTTTAGCAAGAAGCCTTGAAGCCATGGCGGTAAGTGCTGAGATAGCTGGTAAAACTGAAGACCAAAAACAATATCAGAAATTAGGAACTGATTTAAAAACTAAATTATTTGATGTCTTTTGGGATAAAAAAGAAAACGTAATGAAACACCAGCGTATCGATGGAAAAATGCAAAACATCGTAACCAGATACGCTAATATGTTTGGTATTTTCTTCAATTATTTTAATGAAGAACAAAAACAAAGCGTAAAAAATAAAGTGTTGTTGAATAAAAATGTTCTTCAAATCACGACTCCGTACATGCGTTTTTATGAGTTGGAAGCCTTGTGCGCAATGGGCGAACAGGATTACGTTTTAAAAGAAATGAAAGATTATTGGGGCGGAATGCTGAATGAAGGCGCAACATCTTTCTGGGAAGAATACAATCCGAACAAAAAAGGAACGGAGCATTTAACGATGTACGGTCGTCCTTACGGAAAAAGCCTTTGCCACGCTTGGGGGGCAAGTCCGATTTACTTATTAGGAAAATATTATTTAGGCGTAAAACCAACTGCTCCTGGTTATTCGGAATACGAAATCAAACCAAATCTTGGTGGTTTAAAATGGATGGAAGGAAAAGTACCAACACCAAACGGAGAAGTTTCTGTGTATTGCAGTACCAAAGAAATCAAAGTAAAAGCAGGCGAAGGAGAAGGAAAATTGATTTTTGAAAGTGCCAGCAAACCCAAAACAAACTCAGGAACAATTACAGAATTAGCAAAAAATAAATATCAATTGATTGTAAAACCGAATGTGGAGTATAAAGTGAGTTATAAGGCTTTGTGAGTTATGAATTATGAATTATGAATTATGAATTATGAATTATGAATGATTAGTAATTAGTAATGGACCAATTGTTTATAATTTCCAGTTTGTCATTCCGACGAAGGAGACCCGAGCGATAGCGAATAGGCGAAGCAAATCATACTCGTAACCACAAAGATTATCACGCTAGTTTTGTCATTTCGACGAAGGAGAAATCTTTGCAAGAAACTCTACAAAGATTTGGGAAATACATTAAAAGAATAAAAGCCAAAAAGTAAAAACCAATGTTTTCAAAAAATAAAAAATACAACATCAAATTAAAAACTGTTTTTCTAATGCTATTGGCTGTCTGCATTCAATCCGCAGCACAAACCACCGCATGGAAACCAGCCTCATTTGAAATTGTAAAATCAAAATACAAGACATTTAAAATCGCACAATACGCTCATGTATTTTCGGGAAGCAAACACAATATTGTTCGTTTAGCTCCAGAATTGCAAGGTCTGACTGGGGTTGAACTTCCTTTAGAAACTTATAAAAACGGAACTAATGCTCCATTACAATTAAAATTCAAAGAGCCAGTAACGGTTTTGATTGGCATTTTTCAAGATAAAAACGCGGAATATCTTCAAGCGAATCAAATTGGAAATAATAATGAAATTCTTGAAAACGGAGTTACCATTACAGGTTTACCACTGGTAAGTGTTTATGCGATTCCTTATACAAAAGGAACCCATACCATTTTACCCAATCAAAAGGGTTTATTTGCTGTTTTGGGAGTTTTGAAAATCGACCAAAAATTGAACGCCAGAGACGCAAAATTACCAGACGGAAAACTTTGGAATCCAACATTTATTGTAGAAGGATTTTCAGATGAAAAACCGCTTTTCGAAATTATTGGCGGAGAAAACAAACCCGTTATTGATGAAGGAATGTCTGGAACAGAAGGAATTCAGGGCGGTTTTGAAGGTGGACGTGTTGTAAAAGTAGGAGATACGTATCATATGTTTCCAACTGAAAGAGCTGGTGAAAAAAGCGTAGATTATTATTATGACCGTGTAAAAACCAAAATTGGACATTGGACGAGTAAAGATGCGATTCATTGGAAAAGAGAATCTACAATCTACCAAGCAAGCGGTGTTTATGCCATTACAGAAGATGATAACCCAATGAATGACCGTCGTGCTGCAATTTGGTCGTATATGCCTATTTTTAATGAAAAAGCAAACAAATGGTATGGCTATTATTTGGCTTATACCGTAAGTAAAACAATAGAACCGAATCATTCCTTTGGAAGAATTTGGCGATGCGAGTCAATGGTAGAAGGGATCAACGGAATCGGCGGACCTTATAAAGATATGGGAATTATTATGGAACCAGGATTAGATTCTCAGCCTTGGGAAGGGCGTCAGGGCGTAGCTTCATTTTTTCCGTATCAGGTTGGAGATAAATATTTCGGATTTTACAGCGGTGCATATCCGTTCAATTCATGGGCAGATTATCCGAAGAAATCAGGAAAAGGCTGGTTTGTGGCTTTAGCCGAATCCAAAACTTTAGAAGGTCCGTGGTTAAGAATGAACAAAGGTTTGGAACCCATTAAAACCATGCATCCGCTTTTTGTTGAAAATCCAATAGTGAGTCAATTGCCAAACGGTCTGTACATCGCGATTTTCGACGGAGGCCCAGACGGCTGGGGACATCATTTACCCAATATGATTGCGTATTCATTATCAGCAGACGGTGTTAATTGGGAAGAAGCGCATTATCTTCCAATAGAAACTAAAGTAGATAAATGGTGGGATATTATGAGAACTCCATTGTGCTTAATCCCAGAAGGAAATGATGTTTACACCATAGTGTATAATGCAATCGATTTGAAAAGAAGATTTCACCCAACAGGAATGGTAAAAGTAAAATTAAACAAAGACGTTATGGAGTCTAAATTGAAAGAATTGAAGAAATAATTGAGCATACATAGAACGCGGATTAAACGGATTTACTTCGTAAAGATGCTGATTTACACAGATTTTATTTTAATTGATTTGAACTAAGGAAATAAAGTAAAGTTTCCCGCAGATTTTGCAGATCAAGCAGAAAAATAATCAGCTAAATCTGCAAAATCTGCGAGAGAAATAAAATAAAAATCCTTAACAATCCGTGTCTTTACGAAGTAAATCAGCATCATCCGCGTACTAAAATATACATAAAGTAAAATGAAAATTAAATATCTAATCGTAGCCATTTCAGCACTTGCCCTAACTAGCTGTGCAACCAAATACAAGAAAAGAGAAATTACCGACAGCGTAATGCAGGAGATTTACGAAGAAATCAAAACGCCTTATAAATACGGTCTGGTGATGGTTCCTACCGATAACTCATACAAAATGGATTGCCCGAGTGTATTTAAAAAAGACGGAAAATGGTACATGACGTATTTAATTTACGACGGAAGAGGTTACGAAACCTGGTTAGCAGAAAGTGATAATCTTTTAGATTGGAAACATCTTGGAAAAGTAATGTCTTTTTCTGAAAACGAAAAACATTGGGATGTCAACCAAAAAGCTGGATATATTGCTATGCAAGACATGACTTGGGGCGGAAGCTACGAATGGGAAAAATACGATAACAAATACTGGATGAGTTATTTTGGTGGAGACAGCAAAGGTTACGAAGCAGGCGTTTTATCTATCGGAATGGCCTACACGAAAGAAGCACCGACAAAGCCGCATGAATTTCAAAGATTAGAAAATCCGGTTTTAACGCCAAAAGACAAAGATGCCAGATGGTGGGATAACAGCACGATGTACAAAAACAGCGTAATTCGTGATAAGGATAAACTAACTGGACACAATTTTATCATGTATTACAACGCCCGCGGAGACAGTATAAATCCTGCTAAAGGAGCAGAACGTATTGCGATGGCAGTATCAAACGACATGAAAACCTGGAAACGTTATGGTGATAAACCATTAATCAACCATCATAAAGGAATTTCGGGAGATGCTTATATTCAGCGAATTAATGATACTTGGGTGATGTTTTATTTCGGAGCTTTTTGGACGGGTTGGAATCAAGGTGCATTTAATCGTTTTGCCGTTTCAAACGACTTAGTAAACTGGACCGACTGGAAAGGCGAAGATTTAGTTAAATCATCTGAACCTTACGATGATTTGTTTGCGCATAAATCATTTGTGGTAAAGCATGATGGCGTTGTCTATCATTTTTACTGTGCTGTTAATAAAGCAGAACAAAGAGGAATCGCCATTGCAACATCTAGAGATTTAGGGAAAAGCAAATTGAATTTTGTGGCACCGCCAGAGAAAAAGAAGAAATAGTTATGAGTTATGAGTTATGAGTTATGAGTTATGAGTTATGAGTTATGAGTTATGAGTTATGAGTTATGAGTTATGAGTTATGAAATATCTTAATACTCCCAACTGAAACAACTCCGTTAGGAAGCTCTCGTCGGTAGAAAAAAACGAATTAATATGTATTTATGTCCCTTAGGGACATTTGAAACAATAATAATGAAATACAATATAAAAGCAATGTTTACATCAAAATTAAATTATAATAATCCATTTCTCAGATTACGATTTTTGACGTATGCATTTTACATTTTACTTTTCACAATTAACATAAAGGCCCAATCCGTTACAGGAGAACCTGCAGGAGTTCCAGAACTTCACAAAAAATACCAGTTTGCTCCTTGGGAAGACCCAACGATAACAAGTATCAATAGACAGCCAGCAAGAGCAACTGCTTATTCTTACGCAAGTGTAGAAGATGCATTAAAAGGTGACAGAACCAAAAGCCGAATCCAAATGCTAAATGGTGATTGGGATTTTAAATATGCTGTAAACCTAAAAGAAGCGTCTAAAGATTTCTATAAAAATACTGTTTCAGGATGGGATAAAATCGAAGTGCCTTCAAACTGGGAAATGAAAGGATATGATAATCCAATTTACAAAAGTGCCGTATATCCTTTTAGACCTATAAATCCGCCTTATATTCCTAAAGATTATAATGGAGTGGGTTCGTATCAAAGAAGCTTTACAGTTCCTGAAAACTGGAAAGATATGACTGTTACGCTTCATTTCGGTGCCGTAAGTTCAGGTTTTGAAGTTTGGTTAAACGGAGAATTTTTAGGCTATGGTGAAGACAGTTTTCTACCATCAGAATTTGATATTACGCCTTACTTAAAAGCAGGCGAAAATGTGGTTTCTGTTCGTGTAATTCGTTGGACAGATGGTTCTTATTTAGAAGATCAGGATCATTGGCGTATGAGCGGAATCCAGCGTGAAGTTTTCATTATGGCCGAGCCAAAATTGCGTATTCAGGATTTCTTTGTTCAAACGAAATTAGACAAAGAATACAAAGACGCTATTTTCAAATTACGTCCGAAAGTGGAGAATTTGACTGGAATGAAAATCAAAGATTACACGATGAATGTTCAGTTATACGATGCTAATAATACGGCGATGTTCAAAGAACCGCTTCAAAGACCTGTAATTGATTTGATTAACGAAAGTTATCCGCGTTTGGACAATGTTCGTTTCGGATTCTTTCAGGAAACGATCAAAAATCCTAAAAAATGGAGTTCAGAAGAACCAAATTTATACACAATGGTCATTTCCATAAGAGATAAAAATGGCAATGTCACAGAAGCCAAAAGCTGTAAAGTGGGTTTCCGTTCGATTGAATTTTCGAAAGAGAACGGGAAAATGCTCATCAACGGAAAAGAAACTTATGTGTATGGCGTAAACCGTCACGATCATCATCCAACACGAGGAAAAGCCGTAACGAGAGAAGACATCAAACAGGATATTACCACGATTAAAAAGTTCAATTTCAACTTTATACGAACAAGTCATTATCCAAACGATTCTTATTTCTACGAATTATGCGATCAATACGGAATCATGGTGATGGACGAAGCAAACCAAGAAACGCACGGAATTGGTGGTAAATTAAGCAATGATCCGCTTTGGACAAATGCTTATATGGAAAGAATGATTCGAATGGTCGAAAGAGATAAAAACCATCCCTCTGTTGTAATGTGGAGTTTGGGTAACGAAGGAGGAAAAGGCCCAAATCATGCTGCAATGTCAGGCTGGGTTCACGATTTTGACATTACACGTCCAGTGCATTACGAACCAGCGCAAGGAAATGCAAAATTAGACGGTTATATCGATCCGCTTGATTCACGTTATCCAAAAACAATCGATCACGCGTATCGATTCGAAAATCCGCAGGATGATTCGTATGTCGATATGGTCAGCCGTTTTTATCCGGGCGTTTTCACACCTAAATTTTTAGTCGATCAAAAGAAAGATACAAGACCGATTATTTTCGTTGAATATTCGCATGCCATGGGGAATTCAGTTGGAAATTTAAAAGAATTATGGGATGAATTCCGCTCGCTTCCAAGAGTTATCGGAGGCTGTATTTGGGAATTTAAAGATCAGGGAATCGTGAAATTTGATTCGAGATCAGGTCAGAATTATTTTGCGCATGGCGGAGATTTTGGCGAAAAATATCATGACGGAAATTTCAACACCAAAGGAATTGTAGATTCTTACGGAAAACCGAAAGGTTCGATTTTTGAGAATAAATGGGTGTACCAGCCAGCGATTTCAACTTTAAACGGAAATCAATTAGAAATTAAAAATCGTCAGGCTGTTAAATCTTTGGAAGGATATATTCCTGTTTTAAAAGTGTTGGAAAACGGAAATGTAATTAAAACTCAGATTTTAAAACCATTTAAAATAGAAGCAGGACAATCGACAACTTTAGATATCAGTTCTTATCTTCCAAAAATGAAAGCTGATGCCGAATATATTTTAAATATAGAATTTCAGCTTTCAAAAGACGAGCTTTGGGCTTCAAAAGGTTACACTGTAGCGGAAGATCAGTTTGTGTTGAAAAAGAAAGAAACTTCAATTGATTTTAGAAATGAAAAAGATGCAGCTTATAAAACAACTGAAACAGATTTTGATTTCCAAGTTAAAGGAAAATCTTTTGAAGTAAAAATCAGCAAAGAAAATGGAGCTTTGACTTCCTATATTTTTAAAGGGGAAGAACAGGTTTTTGCTCCTTTACTGCCAAATTTTGTTAGACCTTTAACTGATAATGATAAAAGAGGCTGGAAGTCTCAAAAATTATTAAAACAATGGTATAAAGCAAAGCCAAAAGTTTTAAGTACAACAATGGGAATTGGAATTGATGGTACTGTAATTACAAGTGAATATGAAATTATAAAAGACAGTGCGAAAGTGCAAGTTGCTTATAAAATCAATGAGAATGGAGTTATAAAAGTAGATTACAGTTTAAAAGCATCAGACAAACTGCCAAACATTCCAAAAATCGGAATGCAGATGGGAGTTAAAAGAAGTTTCGACCAGATTTCATGGTACGCAAAAGGCGAATTGGAAAATTACAGCGACAGAAGTTTTGGTTCGTTTGTTGGGAAATATTCGCTTCCAATAAATGATTTTATCGAACATTATCCAAAACCGCAAGAAAACGGAAACCGATGCGATGTAAGGTGGATGGCATTAAGTACTCCGCAGAAAAACAGCGGATTTTTAGTAGTTAACGATAATAAAGTTTTAAGTATGAGCGCATGGCCTTACACACAGGAAAACCTAAGCGCATCAGGACATACGTACGATTTGAAAGATCCAGGATTTTTGACCGTAAACATCGATTTAATCCAAATGGGAGTGGGAGGAAATGATAGTTGGACAATTGTAGCACAGCCATTAGAACAATATCAGATTAAATCTGGAAATTATGATTACAGTTTTTATTTGACACCTTTCAGCGGATCAAAGTATGAATTGGAAAATAGTTTGAAGAAGTTTAAATATTAGTCAATTGATAATTAAAAATTAAGAATTAATAATTAAAAGAAATCTGCAAAATCAGCTAAATCTGCGAGAGTAAATTTTTCCCGCAGATTTAGCAGATTGAGCAGATTGTAAAAAAACAAATAGCAATGTTTCAAAAAACACAGCTCTTTTTTATACTCCTTTTAGCAAGTATCGTCTCTGCACAGGAGATTCATAAAAAAGAAACCACTTTTCAGCCAACATTAGAATCCTCAAGACCTTGGGTGTATTGGTATTGGATGAAATCGGCGTATTCTAAAGCGGGAATTACAGCCGATTTAGAAGCGATGAAACAAGCTGGAATTGCAGGCGCTTATTTAATGACCATCAAAGGCCCAGCAAATCCGCCTTTGATAGATCCACCAGTTTTACAGTTGACACCTGAATTTTGGGATATGATTCATTGGGCTTTTAAAGAAGCCGATCGTTTAGGTTTGAAACTCGCTTTTCACGGAGCAGACGGATTTGCGGTTGCAGGTGGGCCGTGGATTACACCAGAAATGTCGATGCAGAAAGTAGTATGGTCAACAACTGAAATTTTAGGCGGAAAAAAAGTTGCGTCAAAATTGCTAGTTCCAGCACACTACAAAGAATATTATAAAGACATTGCCACTTTTGCGATTCCGATTAAAGAATACCAAATCACTTCGCAGACGCAACTGCCAAAAGTAACGACATCCAATAACACCGATGCTTCGTTTTTGGCTGATCCTAAAAAAGATGAAAACTTCAAGTTTGCAGATGCAGGTTGGATTCAGTACGAATTTGCGCAGCCTTTTACCTGTAAATCTATTGTAATTGAAACCAAAGGAAGAGATTTTCAGGCACAGCGACTGATTGTAGAAGTGAGTGATGATGGAGTTAATTTTAGATTCCACGAAAGAATGATCGCACCACGTCACGGCTGGCAGGATATGGATCTCCCAAATACACATACGATTACGCCTGTAACATCAAAATATTTCCGATTTGTTTATGATCCAAAAGGAACAGAACCAGGAGCAGAAGATTTGGATTTTGCGAAGTGGAAACAAAACCTGAAAGTGAGTAAAATTACACTTTCGAATCAATCGCTGATTAATAATTACGAAGGAAAGTCAGGAGTCATCTGGCGTTTGACCCCACAGACAACTGAAAAAGAAATTCCAAAATCTGATGCATTCAAAAAATCAGAAATCATCAATATTTCCAATTTTGTTGATGCATATGGAAATCTGAACTGGAAAGCACCAAAAGGAAAATGGAAAATTATCCGAATGGGACATACTTCTACTGGGCATGAAAATGCTACTGGCGGAGCAGGAAAAGGATTGGAAGTAGACAAATTTAATCCGGAATTAATTCGTTTTCAATTGGATCATTGGTTTGGAGAAGCCGTTCGTTCTGCTGGCCCGGAATTGGCTTCAAAAGTGCTGGAAATCCTTCATTTTGACAGCTGGGAATGTGGAAGCCAAAACTGGTCTTCGGTTTTTCAATCTGAATTTAAAAAGAGACGTGGTTATGATCTTGTAAATTATCTTCCAGTTATGGCAGGGATTCCGATAGAAAGTGCCGATTTTTCAGAGAAAGTTTTATACGATGTACGTAAAACAATTGCCGATTTAGTTGCTGATAATTTCTACGGAACTGTCGCTGAAATTGCAAAAGAATATAACGTTATGTTAAGTTCAGAAAATGTTGCGCCAACCATGATGAGCGATGCTTTGCTGCATTACAAATATGTTGATTATCCGGGTGGTGAATTTTGGCTGAAAAGCCCAACACATGACAAACCTTTTGATATGGTTGATGCCATTTCCGGGGGACATATTTACGGAAAAGATATTATTCAGGCGGAATCTTTCACGGCTTTGCGAATGGATTGGGACGAACATCCAGGAAATTTAAAAACTACAGCTGACCGTAATTATGCTCTAGGAATCAATCGTTTATTCTATCACGTTTTTGTGCATAATCCGTGGACGGATAGAAAACCGGGAATGACTTTAGACGATATCGGAACTTTTTTCCAAAGAGACCAAACTTGGTGGAAACCTGGAAAAGCCTGGTTTGATTATTGCCAAAGAGTACAGTTTCAATTGCAAAAAGGAAAACCTGTGATTGATTTGGCAGTTTTTATCGGCGAAGATTTCCCTTCACGTTCTTTTGTTCCAGATCGATTAGTTCCTTTTATTCCGAATGTGTTTGGAAAAGAAAGGTTAGAAAGCGAGAAAATCCGTTTAGAAAATGAAGGTCAGCCAACGGTCAAAATGCCAAAAGAAGTGACCTATTCTAAAAATATCACCGATTTATCACAATGGATTAATCCGCTAAATGGGTATCAATATGATTCTTTCAATGCTGATGTCTTGATCAATCGTGCGAAAGTCGTTAACGGAAAAATTTCATTTGAAGGCGGAATAGAATACGGAGCTTTATTGTTTCCGGGAAGTCATAAAATGGCACCCAACAAAATGTTGTCTTTAGCTTCTGCCGAAAAAATCCTGCAATTGCTAAAAGACGGAGCAACTATTTTTGTGGATGAAAAACCGAATCTTCAACCTGGAATTCATTTAGAAGCGGATCAAAAGAAATGGCAGAATATAATTGATGAAATTTGGAATAACGCCAATTCATCTTCATGGAAAATCGGAAAAGGAACGGTTGTCAAATTACCGTATTTAGGAAATGATTTTGCAGCAATTGGAATCACGCAGGATGTTTATTTTCCAAGTTTAAACAGAGCCGATTCAGAAACATTAGCGTGGACACATCGTAAATCGAATACTGAAGATATTTATTTCATTTCCAATCAAAAAGCGGAGAAACGTTCTTTTGAGGCGTCTTTCAGAATTTCAGGAAAAGTTCCACAATGGTACAATCCAGTTACAGATGAAACTTCGGCTTTAGCCAATTGGAAAATAGAAAACGGAAGAACAATTGTTTCAATAACTTTAGAAGCTAACGAATCTGGTTTTGTGATTTTTAAAGAAGGAACAAAAGAAGTTTTAGCAAAAGGAAAAATAGCTGAATTTGAAAAAGTTCAGGTTTTAGATGAAAATTGGGAATTGCAGTTTGATCCAGAATTCAAAGGTCCAAAAGAAGTTGTAAAAACTAATAAACTTTTTGATTGGAGTACTTCGGGAAATGATCAGATTAAATATTATTCTGGTACTGTGATTTATAAAAAAGAATTTGTTTGGAAAGGAAAAGATACCAATAAAATCTGGCTTGATTTAGGTGAAATTTCTAATATGGCAGAGATTTCCATTAATGGAAAGGACTGTGGAACGCTTTGGACTTTCCCTTTCAAAACTGATATTTCAAAAGCTTTACAAAAAGGAAAAAATTCAATAGAAATTAAAGTCACAAATACTTGGGCAAATAGATTAATCGGCGATCAAAAATTGTCAAAAGAAGAAAGATTGACGTGGACGACAGCGCCATTTCGATTAGAAGGAGAACCGTTGTTGAAAGCAGGATTATTCGGACCGGTTACAATTTTACAGGAGAAATAAATATTAGCCACGAATTCACGAATTTTTTATTAATCTCATTTATAAAAAATTCGTGAATTCGTGGCGAAAAAAAATAGAATATGAAAAAATCAATTATTGCATTATTAACGGTTTTAGCAAGTTTTCAAATCAATGCCAAAATCAAACTGCCGGCCTTATTCACCGACAATATGATGTTACAGCAAAAATCCAACGCACCAATTTGGGGTTGGGCAGAAAAGAACGCCACTGTCGTAATCAAAACTTCATGGGATTCTAAAACCTACAAAACAAAAGCAGATGCTTCAGGAAAATGGAAAACAGAATTACAAACCTCCTCTTTTGGCGGACCATATACAATAGAAGTTTCAGAAGGAAGTGAAAAAGTAACCATCAAAAATGTTTTGTTGGGAGAAGTTTGGCTTTGTTCAGGACAGTCGAATATGGAAATGCCGTTAAAAGGATTTCAGGGACAGCCTGTTAAAAATGGCAATGAAATCATCGTAAGGTCAACCAGTAAAAATATTCGTTTAATTACGATTCCAAGAGCAACAGTTTTAGAGCCATTGCAAGATTTCGAAGGAAAATGGGAAGAAGCTTCTCCAAAATCAACATCCAATTTTAGTGCAACGGCTTGGTATTTCGGATCGCTTTTACAGGAAGTTTTAAATGTTCCTGTCGGATTGATTCACGTCTCGTACGGAGGTTCAAGCATGGAAGCATGGATGAACAAAGAAATGCTGAAAGATTTTGCAAGTGCTAAAATTCCGACTACAAAAGAAGAATTAACAAAAGATCCAAATCGTGTTCCTACGACTTTGTTTAACGGAATGCTTTCACCTGTAATTGGTTATGGAATTAAGGGCTGTATTTGGTATCAGGGAGAATCAAATTACGAAAGAGCTTCTGAATACACCGCTTTAATGAAGAAAATGGTGGGCAGTTGGAGAGCCTTATGGAAACAGGGAGATTTTCCGTTTTATTTCGCTCAGATTGCGCCATTCAATTATGCTTCATTTCATCCAAAAGATTATCAGGAAAAATACAATTCGGCTTATTTGAGAGAAGCGCAGTTTAAAGCTTCGAAGGAAATTCCGAATTCGGCAATGGCGGTTTTAATGGACGTTGGAGAAGAAAACAACATTCATCCAATGGATAAAGAAAAAGGAGGAAACCGTTTGGCTTTTCAGGCTCTGGCAAGAACATACGGAATTGAAGGTTTTGAATTCGAAAGTCCGAAATACAAATCAATGGAAATTAAGGATGGTGCTGTAACCGTTTCTTTTGATGATGTTGCCAACGGAATAACATCGTATGATAAAGAAGTAACTGGTTTTGAAATTGCAGGAGAAGACAAAGTTTTCTATCCGGCAAAAACAGTTGTGAGAAGAAAATCAGTAGTTCTTACTTCAGATAAAGTAAAAAATCCAGTTGCAATTCGTTATTTATGGAAAGACTTCGCGAAAGCGGAATTGTTTAGCGCAGGAGGTTTGCCAGTTTCTTCGTTTAGAACAGACGAATGGTAATTATGAGTTTTGAGTTATGAGTTATGAGTTTTGAGTTTTGAGTTTTGGCGTCTAATTTGTCATTTCGACGAAGGAGAAATCTTCGCAAGTAGCTCCGCAAAGATTTGGACCAAGCATGATGATTTTTAAGGCAACTTAATTTATAACTCTCACAGATTTGGCAGATTTTGGAGATAAAAATAAATCTGCTCAATCTGCAAAATCTGCGAGAGAAAAATAAAAAATAAATAGCTACAAGGTTTTGAAAACCCTGCAGGAAAACGAAAAAATGAAATATATAAAATACATACTTTTCTTCACCACGCTTTGCCTCAAAGCTCAAATTCCTACGCTTGATAATTACAATCAAATCTGGACAAAGCAAAGTGATAATTCATCAGAATCGATGCCTTTGGGAGGCGGGGATATTGGTATGAATGTTTGGGTGGAAAAAGGCGATTTGTATTTCTATTTTTCACGAAGTGGGACTTTCGACGAACATAATACTTTATTGAAATTAGGAAGAGTAAAAGTGACGTTAAGTCCGAATCCATTTGAAGGAAAAGATGGTTTTCGTCAGGAATTGAAACTGAAAGATGGATATGTTTTAGTTGGACAAAATAATACTAAAATCAAACTTTGGGTAGATGTTTTTAAACCGATTATTCATGTTGATTTAGAAAGTAAAAATCCGTTGAAAATGACGGCTTCTTATGAAAGCTGGCGTTATCAAAATCGTTATCCAAAAGGAAAAGAAAACAATGCCAATTCTTATAAATGGGCACCTCAAGGAGAACTTATTACGTACAAAGATTCTATTTTATTTGAAAATAACGGAATCAAATTTTACCACAGAAACAGGGAAAATACGGTTTTTGATGTAGTAGTAAAACAACAAAAAATGGAATCGGTTAAAGACCAAATGCTGAACCCGATTGCGAATCTGACTTTCGGCGGATTTATGACAGGGAATAATCTGAAGCCAGACGGAACGTATTTAGGAAAATATCAATCTACCGATTTCAAAGGTTTTAATTTATCAAGTATAAAACCTGCAAAAAAGCATTCGTTAGAAATATATTTAAACACGAATCAATCTGATTTTTCAACTTGGAATAATGGGTTGAAAAGTTTGATTTCTGCTAACAAAAACACCTCGAAACAAGCCAAAAAAAACACGATAAAATGGTGGAATAATTTCTGGAACCGCAGTTTTATTTTTACTCAAAATAATCAATCGATTGAAAAAGATTCGGTTTACCAAATCGGACAGAATTATCAGTTGTTCCGATATATGCTTGGGTGCAATGCGTATGGAAAATATCCAACAAAATTTAACGGTGGACTTTTTACAGTTGACCCTGTTTTTACCAATAAAGATCTGAATTTTACTCCCGATTTCAGAAATTGGGGCGGAGGAACCATGACAGCTCAAAACCAACGATTGGTTTATTTTCCGATGGCAAAAAGCGGTGATTTTGATATGATGAAATCTCAATTGGATTATTATGTAAGTCTTCAAAAAAATGCTGAATTACGTTCAAAAGTATATTGGAATCATAATGGAGCATCATTCACAGAACAATTAGAAAATTTCGGACTTCCAAATCCTGCTGAATATGAATGGAAACGTCCCGCAGATTACGATCCGGGAATGGAATATAATGCGTGGTTAGAATATGAGTGGGATACGGTTTTAGAATTCTGCCAAATGATGCTTCAGCAAAAGGAATATGCAGGAGAAGATATTCAAAAGTATAATCCTTTTATTATAAGCTGTTTGCGTTTTTTTGATGAACATTATCAATATTTGGCCAAACAACGTGGAAGAAAAGCTTTAGACGGAAATGGAAAATTAGTTTTATATCCGGGTTCTGGAGCAGAAACGTATAAAATGGCGAGTAATGCCAATAGTACCATTTCGGCTTTGCAGGTTATTACAGAAAGCCTTTTAAACCTTTCTGGAAATCAATTGTCAAAAGAAGACTCAGAATATTTAAAAGGATTTCAAACTAGAATTCCGCCTTTGAATTTTGGGCAAATTGAAAACCATAAAGTTTTAGTTCCTGCAAAATCTTGGGAAAGAGTCAATAATTCAGAAGTTCCGCAATTATATCCCGTTTATCCGTGGGGAATTTATGGCATCGGAAAACCAGATTTAGAAACAGCTTTGAATACTTGGAAATACGATGCTGATGCTTTAAAATTTAGAAGTCACATTGGTTGGAAACAAGATAATATTTTCTCAGCTCGTTTGGGATTAACAGAGGAAGCGGCAAAATACAATACCATGAAAATGGCAAACTCAGAAAGACGTTTTCCAGCATTTTGGGGTCCGGGCTTTGACTGGGTTCCTGATCATAACTGGGGAGGTTCGGGAATGATTGGCATGCAGGAAATGCTTTTGCAGGAAGCAGACGGGAAAATTTACCTTTTTCCGGCATGGCCAAAAGAGTGGAACGTTCATTTTAAATTACATGCCAAACAAACTACTACGATTGAAGCCGAACTCCTAAATGGAGAATTGAAGGTATTAAAAGTTATTCCAGAAGAAAGAAAAAAAGACATTATAAATCTGCTTGGAAAATCTGAAGCAGAGAAAACGAAATTAAACTAACTATTACTAACAAAAATGATTAAGAAATTAATAAGTGGTGCTCTTTTGTCCATACTTTTAACCACAAACGGACAAGCACAATCAGTTCAAAATACTGATAAACAAATTATAAAAGTCGATTTTGACTTTTTTCAAAGAAGATTAGAAGAAGTACATGATCCGAGTTATGATTCTTGGGTGATTAACGAAGGAAAAGAAGCCGAAAAATCATTTAACAATGTGTCATTTAAACTAAAAGGAAACTTCACTTCAAAATGGTACAAAGTGGGCATTAACGCTCCATTTTACAATAAACTAGGAAGTGACGGTTTGGTTACAGCCGAAAATTTAGAATTAAAAATCAGCGGATTGAAAGCTGGAAAACATACGCTTTTGACGTTTCATAACGCTTTTGATGTCATTACGGGAAAAACATTTTCTCCGATAAAAATCTTCGTAAACGGAAAACTAGAGGAAACGGTAAATGCAAGTCAAAGGGCTAATGCTAAAGTTGATGCTTCGATGGCGTATATCACTTTTAATACTGAAAAAGGTAAAGATGTAATCGTCCGTTTTGAAATTGATCCGACCTCAAACCCTGATATCGTAAAACAGATCGTAATCAATGGTTTTGAATTGGATACGCCAAACTTAATGAATCAGGCGCGTACTCCAGAACCAAAAAATAGAGATGAACATGTTGAAGTAACCAAGAGTTTACTTTTAAAATGGGATGCTCCAAAAAACGTAGTAGCTCATAAAGTTTATTTTGGAAGCGATAAGAATGCGGTAGAAAATGCAACAGAAGCTTCAAAAGAATTCAAAGGAAAATTAACAGATAAAAGTTTCTCTGCTTCAGATTTATACAGCGGCACAACGTATTACTGGAGAGTGGATGAAGTAGATAACAATGGAGAGGTTACTTTAGGAAATGTCTGGTCGTTTAAACCAGCCCAATTGGCTTTTCCGGGAGCTGAAGGTTATGGGCGTTATGCCGTTGGAGGACGAGGCGGAAAAGTAGTAGAAGTAACCAATTTAAATGACGACGGGCCGGGAAGTTTACGTGATGCTATTAATCAGGAAATTGGGCCAAGAACGATTGTTTTTAATGTTTCGGGGAATATCAAATTGGCTTCGAGATTAGTGGTAAATCAGCCTTATATTACCATTGCAGGACAAACCGCTCCTGGAGAAGGAATTACAATCAGCAGGGCGCCAATCGGATTAACAGGAAATGATGGTATAATTCGATTTTTAAAGGTAAGAATCGGTGGCGGAACGACTTTTGACGGAATGGGATTAACAGGTGCCGATTATAGTATTATTGATCATTGCTCAATTAGCTGGACAATTGATGAATCGTTTAGTTCGCGAGGAGCCCATCATATTACACTACAAAGAACATTAATTTCAGAAGCTTTAAACGTGGCTGGCCATGATAAATACGAAGCAGGAAAAATGCATGGTTATGCTGCTACAATTGGCGGTGATATTGGTAGTTTTCATCACAATTTACTGGCTCATAATTACGGACGAAACTGGAGTATTGGCGGTGGTTTAAGCGGTGATGGATTTTATACAGGAAGATTAGATATCACCAATAACGTAGTTTACAACTGGGGAAAAAGAACAACTGACGGTGGTGCAAACGAGGTTAATTTTGTCAATAATTATTATAAGCCAGGTGCTTCGACAGGAATTTTTGTAGCGTTAAATGCACAGCACGAAGGCGTAGGGAAAGGTATGCAGCGTTATTATTTTGATGGAAATGTGATGCCAGGTTATTTTGACGAAAAATCTCAGGAGAAAGGGAGAAAATCTACTGTAACCAATAAAGAAAAAGTGGAATATGAGACTTTCGTAGACAAGCCATTTTTCCCTTCTTATGTAAATACACAATCTGCTAAAGGAGCTTATAAAAATGTGCTTTCAGATGTTGGGGCGAATCAGCCGTTTTTTGACAAACATGATAATCGAATCATAAATGAAACTTTAAAAGGAACTTTCACTTACAAAGGCAGTAAAAGCGGTTTAGGTGGCATGATCGATAATGAACAAGATGCAGGAGGATGGCCAAATTTTGTTGCAGAAACTCGTCCGTCAGATTGGGATACAGATCACGATGGATTACCAAATTGGTGGGAGAAAGCTTTTGGTTTGAATGAAAATTCAAAAGCTGGAGATTTTTCAGATGCTAATCAAGATAACGATAAAGACGGATTTACGCAGTTGGATAATTATTTAGACTGGCTGGCTCAGCCTCATTATTTTATTAATTTAAAAGATAAAAAAGTTTTAAATGTGGCAGATTATTTTAAAGGTTTTGAAAATAAACCCGTTTACACTTTCTCTGAAGTAAAAAATGGAAAAGCAAGTTTAAAAGGAAAGGAAATTCAGTTCACAGCTTCAGATAATGGTTTCGCTTCTTTCATAGTAACAGTAAAAGATGCAGATGGAGATTCTATGAGCAGAACTATTAATTTCTTTGTTAAGTAAAGAGATTTCACGCAGATTTAGCTGATTTAGGCAGATCTGCGCAGATTTTATTTATAGAGAAAAATCAAAAAATAATCTGCTAAATCTGTTGAATCTGCGTGAAAAAATAGACTGCAGAATAGAAGATTATAATAGATTAAAAAAGAAAAATAAATCAGCACAATCTGCCAAATCTGCGGGAAAAATTAATCTCCCGCAGATTTGGCAGATCTAGCAGATAAAATTAATATCAAAATGAAAAAGAATATCATTATCTCAAGTTTGTTTCTTTCAACCGTAATTTTTGCTCAGGACAAAGGTTTGGTTGCGAACTCACAAAGTCCGTATTCGAAATTACAAAGCGTAGGCTTACAAGATGTAAGATGGACAAACGGTTTTTGGAAAGAACAATTTGATGTAGAAACCAAAAATACCTTGCCGTACATGTGGGATTTGTATCATAGTGAAACATCTCATGCCTATAAAAACTTTGAGATTGCAGCAGGATTAAGCAAAGGAACTTTCAAAGGACCTTCGTTTCATGATGGTGATTTCTATAAGATTTTTGAAGGAATGGCAGCGACTTATGCTGTTACAAAAGATAAAAAACTCGATGCCGAAATGGATAAGGCTATTGCGCTTTTCGCGAAAGTACAGCGCAAAGACGGTTATATCCATACTCCAGTTTTAATTGACGAACGCTGGGGAACTTTAGGGCCAGAAGAAGTGAAAAAACAACTGGGGTTCGAGAAATACAATATGGGGCATTTAATGACTGCAGCCTGTATTCATTATCGTGCCACAGGAAAAACTAATTTCCTGAATATCGCAAAAGGTGTTGCCGATTTCTTGTACGATTTTTATAAAAAGGCTTCGCCAGAATTAGCGCGAAATGCAATCTGTCCATCACATTATATGGGAATCGTCGAAATGTACAGAACGGTAAAAGATCCGAAATATTTAGAATTAGCTAATAATCTGATTGACATTCGCGGAACTACAAGCGACGGAACTGATGATAATCAGGATAGAGTACCGTTTAGACAGCAGACAACCGCAATGGGTCACGCCGTAAGAGCGAACTATTTGTATGCAGGAATAGCCGATTTGTACGCAGAAACAGGAGAAAAGAAATTATTAGACAATTTAGAATCTATTTGGGATGATGTAACGTATCGCAAAATGTATATTACAGGAGGTTGCGGTTCTTTATACGACGGAGTTTCTCCAGACGGAACTTCTTATGATCCATCTGTCGTTCAGAAAATTCATCAAGCTTATGGAAGACCTTTTCAATTGCCAAACGCAACAGCTCACACAGAAACTTGCGCCAATATTGGAAACGTTTTATGGAACTGGAGAATGCTTCAAATTACTGGAGATGCTAAATATGCTGATATTGTAGAATTGGCACTTTATAACAGTGTACTTTCGGGAATGAATTTAGAAGGAGATAAATTCTTGTACAACAATCCGTTGAATGTTTCTAACCATCTGCCGTTTCATCAAAGATGGGGAAATGTGCGTGAAGGTTATATCGCTTTATCCAACTGCTGTGCGCCAAACGTAACGAGAACAATTGCTGAAGTTGGAAATTATGCTTACAATATTTCGAAAGATGGTTTGTATGTAAATTTATACGGAAGTAATCAGTTGAAAACAAAATCTTTAAACGGAGAAGAAATTGAAATTGAACAGCAAACCAATTATCCGTGGGACGGAAAAATAACTTTGAAAATCATTAAAGCTCCAAAAGATCTGCAGGCTTTCTTTTTAAGAATTCCGGGTTGGAGTCAAAATGCGGAAGTTTTGGTTAATAATTCAAAAGTTTCAGACAAAATTGTTTCAGGAACTTATTTGAAATTAAATCAAAAATGGAAAAAAGGTGATGTTATCGAATTGAATCTTCCAATGCCGGTTGAGTTGATGGAAGCCAATCCGTTAGTAGAAGAAGTTAAAAATCAAGTTGCAGTAAAAAGAGGACCTTTAGTGTATTGTTTAGAATCAGATCAATTGCCAGCAAATTCAAGTGTAAACGATGTGATTTTAAATTTGAATTCTGATTTTAAAACTGATTTTACGGAATTGAAAAACAGAAAATTAGTTACCATTGAAGCGACTTCGAAAATTTCCTCTGGTAATTCTTGGAATAAAACGCTTTATAAACCTATTTCAACAAAAGACGGAAAATCGGTAACTGTAAAATTGATACCGTATTTTGCGTGGGGAAACAAAGGACAGGGAGAAATGACGGTTTGGATGTCGCATTAAGTTTTGTACGCAGATGAAACGGATTGCCCTTGACAAAACGCGGATTTAAACGGATTTTTAATTTATTGAAATACAATCATCTTTGTCAAAGTTTTAAACTTTGACAAAGATTTTTTGCAGTAACCATAAAGTTTGTTATTTCTCCTTCGTCGAAATGACAAAATAGACTGGAAAAAACAAAAACACATGAAATACATCCTAACCTTATTTTTAATAACAAAAATTTCCCTATCAGCTCAAACGCTCGATAACAAGTTAGCATTAACCGTTGCCCAAGATGGCTCAGGAGATTTCAAAACGATTCAAGAAGCGATAAATAATGTAAAAGACAATTCAGAAAAACGAGTTATAATAACTATAAGGCCCGGAAAATATGTGGAGAAATTGGAAATTCCGGTTTCTAAAACATTCATAACCTTAAAGGGAACAGACAGAAATAAAACCATAATTTCATTTGATGATTATTCTGGAAAACCACTTCGTGAACCAGATCCATCAGGTAAAAAAGAATTTGGAACATCAACTTCCTATTCTTTTTTAATTAAAGGAAATGACTGCACGCTTGAAAATCTTACTGTCGAAAATACTGCAGGTAGAGTAGGGCAGGCGGTTGCACTACACATTAAAAGTGATAGAGTTATAGTGAAAAACTGCAATCTTTTTGGGAATCAGGATACGCTTTATTTATCAGAAGGAAATACCAGAACTTATTTTGAAAACTGTTTTATTAACGGAACAACCGATTTTATTTTTGGAGCCGCAACTGCTTACTTTTATAAATGTACTATCGAAAGTTTAATAAATTCTTATATCACAGCTGCTTCAACGCCCAAAGGACAAGCTTACGGTTTTGTTTTTGTAGATTGTAAATTAACTGCAAAAGACAAATCAGTAGAAAAAGTGTTTTTAGGAAGACCTTGGAGACCTTATGCGCAAACTGTTTTCATCAATACAGATTTAGGTTCTCACATTATTCCCGAAGGCTGGAATGCTTGGATTGATTCGCGATTTCCTGATAAAGACAAAACAGCTTATTATGCTGAATATGGAAGTAAAGGTGCGAGTGCAAAAAGTATTTCGCAACGAGTGTCATGGTCTCATCAGCTAAAAAAAGAAGATATTCAAAAATACAGTAGAAATTCAGTTTTAAACAGTTGGAATCCGAATAAGTAAAATAATCTTTCAATAAAATAAAGTAAGCTCGCTAAATAAAGGATTTGGCGGGCTTTTTCTGTTTTTATTTTAAAATGAAAGAGCAGAAATTAGTCGTTTACATTTTGTTGGTCAGAATTTACGTTTAAAAAAATAGTCTTTTATTAAAAAATATTAATGTTTTTTTTGGAGTTGTCTGCAAGTGTCCTGTGGCTTATTTTGTAAGTTTTTTAAAGTGAAAAAAATATATTTTGAGTATTTTTCTCTATCGTTTTCGTAAAAAATCGTATTTTATAAGCTGTTATTTATCAGATGTTATCATGTTGAGTTTTGAAGAATATATACTATATGTTTATTTTTGGTAACAATCTTATTGTTTTTTATTCAAAATGCGTTTGTATATTTTATTTTAAGCAAACAATTGTCTTAATTATTTTGGTTCGTCTATTTTTTCCATTCGTTTTTTATTAATATTGTTTTTTTTCAGTTGTTTTTTTTGAGATAACATGATTAAAACAGGATAGAGCAGGACGGTTCTAATGTGTCATCATCATATTTTTGGAATACTAAAATAAATGTGTTTTAGACATTTAATAAAATTAATTTAAGATTCCGTTAATAAAAATTTTATTAATAGCTGGGGCACATTAAACATGACTAACTAACATTAATAACCTAACCAAAAAAACATTTATGAAACAAGCACTTATAAAAAGATGTAGTTTTCTTTTGTTTACACTGATGAGTGTATTGAGTTATGCTCAAAGTAATCAAGTTACAGTAACTGGAGCTGTTACAGATAATGTATCAGGGCTTCTTCCAGGAGTAAACGTAACAGAGAAATCTACAAAGAATACAGTTACAACAGATTTTAATGGTAAGTATCAGATTAAAGTAAAACCAGGTGCTACTTTGGTATTTTCATTTATTGGAATGAAAAAATTAGAAATTCCAGTTAACGGCCGTGCAATAGTAGACGCAAAATTATCTGAAGATTCTAATGTACTGGATGATATTGTTGTTGTTGCATACGGTACACAGAAAAAAAATAATATTACGGGAGCTATTGCAACTTTAAAACCAGACGATTTTCAGGATCTACCTGTGTCAAATTTATCAGAGTCATTAAGAGGTTTGACTCCTGGTGTAAGCGTATCAGGAGGATCTACTCGTCCAGGCGATGCTGCATCTCTTCAGATACGTCAAACTTTTGGATTTTCAAAAGATGGTAACTCAAATATTCCATTAATCGTTATTGACGATATGGTACAGGTTGATCCACAGAACGGAAAACCTACTTTAGATACCTTTAATCAATTGGACCCTTCAGAAATTGAAAGTATAACAGTTTTAAAGGATGGTTCTGCAGCTATTTACGGATCAAGAGCCTCACAAGGAGCGGTTATAGTAAAGACAAAGAGAGGAAAATCAGGAAAAACAAAATTTACTTACTATAGCCAATATGCGATCAACGATGCTGTAAGCCATAGCAAAACAATGGATGCGTATGAGCATGGAATTTGGAAAAACCGTTTGTTAAATTCTAATTTGGAAGCTGATAAATCAAAATACTTTTCTGCAGCAGAGCTTGAGCAAATGAAAGGTTTAGATTATGATTGGCTTAAAAAGGCATGGAAACCTGCAATTCAGCAAAGACAGTCAATCTCTGCAAGTGGTGGTACTGAAAAAGCAACTTACTTTGCAGGTGTTACCTACTTTGATCAAGGTGCTAACTTAGGAGAGCAAGATTATAAAAAATGGAATTTTAGAACAGGAACGAATATTAAAATCTCTCAGGATTTAGAGTTTTCTGCTTCAGTTTCGGCTATTACAACAGACGTTAATAAATCGTTCTCTAAAGCTTCAGCAAACTTAAATGATAGCAGTTTTGGTTCGGCAGCAGGAGGTGAACAAGCAGATTATGCTTATTTATTGCACATGCCAAAATATATTCCGTGGGATACTACCGTAAATGGTAAAACCTATTGGATGTCTCCGTTTCCACGTACAGATCGTAACTTAGGAAGTGCGAACTCTAATACAACTATTGCAGGATGGAACTATTTTGCTGGCTTAGATGCTGGAAAACAGATAGAAGAGCAGTTTTCATATAATGTAAATTTATCTTTAGAATATAAAGTACCATTCTTAAAAGGTTTAAGTTTAAAAGGAAGCTTTGCAAGAAGCCAATCTAGCAATTACACAGAGCAATATCAATTGCCTTATGATTTAGCTAGAATAACAAATTATCAATTAGCTGATAATCACTTAGAAAATCCTAATTCTATATATGCTGTTGAAACGAATATTCGTGGATCAAGAGTTTATTATACTACAGATTTGGATAAATTAATTCAAGCTAACTTTTTTGCAACATACGCAAGAACATTTGGAAATCATAATGTATCAGCTATGTTTGGATATGAGCAATCAGAAGCATGGAACAAAAATGTTCGTTTAGCTTATGAAGGAACTTCAAAAGACTTTTTAGGCAATAGTACGACTGCTGGTCCTATTAGTACAAACTCACAAGCTGTAAAGGTGGAGTCAGGTACTCAGTCTTACTTAGGGCGTTTGAACTATAGTTTTAAAGACAAATATCTTGTTGAATTTATCTTTAGAAGTGATGCTTCTACAAAATTTGCTCCTCAAAATTACTGGGGATTCTTCCCAGGCGCGCAATTAGGTTGGGTTGTGTCTAAAGAAGATTGGTTTACTGATAATGTTTCTTGGATCAATAACTTGAAATTGCGTTATTCAATTGGAAAAACTGGTAAGGACAATATTGACTATTGGAGATGGTTACAATTTTATGAGCCATTGCCAGATAAAGGAGTTCAATTTGGATCGAATGGTGGTCTTTTAGGAGGTGGAATCACGCCACGTCCAAATCCAAATGAGAACGTACATTGGGATACTACTATCAAAAATAACTTTGGTATTGACGTATCTTTCTTGAAAAACAGATTGGCAGTTTCAGCAGATTTTTACTATGATAAATCTACAGATATGTTGATTGGATTGGCTGGAGAAGCTGGAACTCCGATTACTGTGGGAGGTGGTTTTGCAGAGGTTAACTATGCAGCTATCGATGCTTGGGGATCTGAATTTAGTTTAAACTGGAATGATAAGATAAAAGATAATTTCAGCTATAGTGTTGGAGTGAACTTTGGATTTTCAAATAACGAAGTTAAAAAATACCCAGATTTAGCAAGAACAGATGCAAATACTAATATAACAGAGGTTGGTTCTTCTACCTATTTTCCAACATATGGATTTAAAACTTGGAAAGGAACTTCAACTGGTGATGGTATTTTAAGAACAGACGAGGATGTTACAAACTATTGGAACTATTTGACAGAAAGAGCAACAGCGGTTGGAGGTGTTCCAACGTATATGGGAATCAATAACGTTACCGCAATGCGCAAAGGTATGTTGGCTTATGAAGATACAGCAGGTGTCTATAATGCTACAACGGGAACTCAAGCAGGTGCTGACGGAAGAATTATGAGAAACGAAGATTATGTTAAATTGGCAAACAATAGCAGAGTTTACGGTTTTACAACTAACTTAGGATTCAAGTATAAAACAGTTTATTTCAAAACTCAAATTCAAACTTCTTGGGGCGGTTACAGAGCTATCGATTTAGTAAAACAAGGGACTTCATCTGCTCATAATGACTGGGCACACGAATCTTTCTGGACAGATATGTATGATGCTACCGATAACCCTAATGGTAAATATCCGAACATGGCACAACAAGATTATATTTTTGCTCCATCTGATTTTTGGCAATTGGATACCTTTAGATGTGTAGTTAGAAATTTGACTGTAGGATTTGAACTTCCAAGAGAAGCAATGAAACAGATAAATATTCAAAAAGCTACTTTAGGTATAACAGGTAATAACCTTTGGGATTTGTATAACCCTTATCCAGATCATTATAGAAATATGTATGATGATTCAGCTTCTAGATATCCAACTCTTAGAACTTGGTCAATTAATTTGAATGTATCATTCTAATTTTAATTAAAAAACAATTATGAAAGCAAAATTTTCTACATATATTACAATGATACTTTTAATGGTATTAGGAGTTTCATGCAGTGATGACTTTTTAGAAGACAAAAAACAATATAAGTATTACGATGCAGAGTTTTTTCAAAGTGAAGAACGTGTCAACTGGTACGTAAACAATTTATATTACGATTTTTATGATGGTTATAAAACTCCAACTGCAGTAGTAGTTGGATCTTTTACCACTACTCAAACCACTTATACAGAAGAGATTGGTGGAATTTCTGCAATGATTAATCCAAATATCACTTTGGAGAATGCATCTGATGGATCAGGCTATTTCGGAAAAACATTAGTAGAAAATCCTTCTAATGATCCTTACAACAGAATTAGAGATATTAATGTAATGTTGGAGAGAATTGATGTAGACGGAGCCAACTTAAGTCAGACATTCCGTGATCAGATTAAAGGGCAAATGTATTACTTACGTGGAATTCAATATTTTGATTTAATGCGTACTTATGGTGGTGTTCCAATCGTAACAACAGTTCAGACGCCTTCTAAAGATGATCCATCTATCAAAATACCAAGAGCAACAGTTACAGAAGTAGTGAATCAAATTGTAGCAGATTTAGATCAAGCTGCAGCTTTATTGCCACGTACATGGCCTGCGAGTGACTATGGTCGTTTTACAAAAGGAGCAGCAATGGCTCAAAAATCACGTGTTTTATTAACTTACGCTAGTCCATTATTCAATAAAAATTGGGATTCGTCAACAGAACGTTGGGATGCAGCTTTAGCAGCTGGATTGGCAGCGGAAACAGAATTGTCTGCAGCAGGAAATAGTTTATACGGTTCGACAGCAAGAGATTGGGAAAGAATGTTTTATGTTAATGATAATGCATTTATTTCAGAAGCTATTGTTGTAAAGCTTTTAGCAAGCAGCACTACGGTTACTACGTCTTTGCAGTCTAATAACTCTTGGGAAAGATCAATCCGTTTGGCTAGCCAAGGCGGACAAGCAGGAGCAGGTGTTAAAGCTCCAAAAAGTATGATTGATTTATTTCCTATGGCAAGCGGAAAAAGACCAACTGCAGCGAATAATTATGATCCATTCTTATTCTTTAAAGATCGTGATCCGCGTTTTTACAGAACATTTGCTTTCTCAGGAAGCTACTGGCCTTACAATAATAGCTTATCTACAGCTGCGGCGCCTACTGTTTGGGCATACCGCTGGTCAACGAATGCTACTACAGGTGTAGCCTTCAGTATGGGTAATGATGTGCCAAGCCCAGCTTTTATTCGTAAAATGTCAAGTCCTACAGTTAGTAATGCATCTAACTTCCAACTTTCTGGAACAGATATTATCGAATATCGTTTTGCAGAGTTAATATTGAATATTGCAGAATGTTATGCTGCAAAAGGGGATATCGGAAATGCAGTTAGTTATTTAGGTAGAATTCGTAAACGTGTGGGAATTCCTGCAACAGATAATTACGGAATTGGAACATTAGGAGACAAATATGCAGCTCTTGAAGCTTGTTTATATGAGCGCAGAGTGGAGTTAGCTTATGAAGGAAAACGTTTTTGGGATACTCAAAGATGGATGCTTTACAGCGACGATGCTGCAATTAATGACCAAACCAATGCAAAACTTGGTATTCCAGTTATAAATGGCACGCAGCGTATTGGTAATTATTTACACTACAAAAACGGAACTAGTCCAGCAGGTACAGATCCATTAGCTTCTGCTCGTGCTTCTATTTCTGTAGATCCAGATGCTGCAAACTTCCAAACTCAAATTAATGCTTTAGCTACTTTCTATACTAATAATTTCGAATTGCGTTCTCCTCCAACACCTATGGATAACGTTAGTGGTGTAGCCACTCCTATTTCTTGGAAATCAAATTATTATGTAATGGGACTTAATCAAAGTGCATTGGTGAGCAACCCATGGCTGACACAAACCATCGGATGGAAAGACGGCAATGGAGCTGCTGGAACATACAACTACCAAGATTAAATTTAAAAAAAACAGAAATTACATATCAAGCTTTTCACCTGTATTTGTCAAAAAAATACAGGTGATTTGTTTAAAAAGAATTACCACAACTAGAAATTAACATGAAAAATTCCGCATTATTTATCGCATCTCTGCTTTTTTTAGGAAGCGCAAAATGTTTTGCTCAATATCCGAAGATAAGTCCAGAAGTTCAAGCTCAGGAAAAAGCAATTAAAGAAGAAGCGCAAAGACTTTCTGATGAAGCTTGGGCAAAAGCTTTAGTAGTTATTGAAGAAGAAGCAAAACATGGGAAACCTTATATTCCGTGGGCAGCAAGACCAACTGATTTACCTCAAGCTGAAATTCCAGCTTTCCCAGGTGCCGAAGGTGGCGGAATGTACACATTTGGAGGCCGTGGCGGAAAAGTATACACCGTTACAAGTTTGGAAGATCGTGGGCCTGGAACTTTGCGCGAAGCTTGCGAACAGGGAGGTGCAAGAATTGTGGTATTTAATGTTGCTGGAATTATCAGATTAAAAAGTCCGTTGATTATTCGTGCGCCATACATTACAATTGCAGGACAGACAGCTCCTGGTGATGGTATTTGTATAGCTGGAGAGTCAACTTGGATTGATACGCATGACGTAATTATCAGACACGTACGATTCCGTCGTGGAGAAACTTTCGTAGGACGCCGTGATGATGCAATTGGTGGAAATCCTGTCGGAAATATCATGATCGATCACGTTTCCGCAACTTGGGGATTAGATGAAAACATGTCAATTTACAGACATATGTACAATCCAGGGCCAGGTTATCCAGATATTAAAGTGGGAACGGTAAATATTACTATCCAAAATAGTTTATTCGGAGAAGCTTTGGATACTTACAATCATGCTTTTGGAAGTACTTTAGGAGGGGAAAACTGTTCTTTCATGAGAAATATGTGGGCTAACAATGCAGGAAGAAACCCTTCTATCGGATGGAACGGAATTTTCAATTTTGTGAATAATGTCGTTTTCAACTGGTACAACAGATCAACAGACGGTGGAGATTATACTGCAAATTACAACATAATTAACAACTTCTACAAACCAGGTCCTGTAACCGATTTGACACAGCCAATCAGTTATAGAATTTTAAAACCAGAATCGGGAAGAAGTAAATTGCCTTATATGGTTTTTGGTAGAGCTTATGTAAACGGAAACGTTATTAATGGAAACGAAAAAGTTACTAAAGATAACTGGGACGGCGGAATTCAGCTAGAAAATAAAAAAGGTGAATTGATGGCATATGACGAGGCAAAAGAATACTTCGCTAAAATGAAAGTGAATAAACCTTTCCCAATGCCATGGTTCAACAAATTTATGACTGCTGAAGATGCTTATGAATTTGTTCTTAAAAATGTTGGAGCGACTCTTCCAATAAGAGATAAAGTAGACGAAAGAATCGTAAGAACTGTAAAAACTGGAGTTCCTGAATATGCAAAAGGATTAGAAAAAAAGACTTTCTACCAATTTGAACACAGACGTCTACCGATGGATTCTTATAAAAAAGGAATTATCACTGATATTTCGCAAGTGGGCGGCTATCCAGAATACAAAGGAAAACCGTATGTAGATACAGACAAAGACGGAATGCCGGACGCATGGGAGAAAAAATACGGTTTAAACCCGAACGACCCATCTGATGCGCAAGGAGATTTAAACGGAGACGGATATACAAATATCGAAGATTACATCAACGGTGTAAATCCAGCGATAAAAGTAGATTGGAAAGATTTGGCTAATAACAAAGAAACATTAGTTAGACCTTTATTAGATTTAAAATAAGAAAAACTGAAATAATTGTTAAACACATAGAAACATAGAATTTTAATATAAAAAAGGAAATAAAAGAAAATCTAAGCTACTATGTGTTTAAAAAAACAAAGACAATGGCACTAAATAAAATAAACGCAGGTTTGTTATCGCTGGTTTTTGCATTTTCAACTTTAAATGCGCAACAGCATTTAGATCCTGAATATGTAAAGGTTACCAACGAAAGAGCTGCAAAAATCGTTACCAAATTAGATTTGAAAAACGAAGCTAAAGAAAAAGCGGTTTCAAACATTATTGCACAACAATTCAGAGATTTAACTGAAATTCAAGATGGAAGAGATGCTGAAATCAAAAAAGTAAAAGAAGATACTTCTTTAGCAAAAGAAGATAAAAACAAGAAAATTGATAAACTGAAAGCAAAAACAGACGAATCAATTGCAAAATTGCATAAATCTTATATCAAAAAATTAGGTAAAGAATTATCAGAAGAAAAAATTACTGAGGTTAAAGACGGAATGACATACGGCGTACTTCCTATAACAGTGGCAGGTTATAATGATATGTTGCCAAATTTAACAGCGGAACAAAAAGACTACATTTATAAAGCTTTAGTAGAAGCCAGAGAACATGCAATGGATGCTGGTTCATCTAAAGAAAAGCACGGATGGTTTGGTAAATACAAAGGGAGAATCAATAACTATTTATCAAAACAAGGTTACGATTTAAATAAAGAAAGTGCTGATTGGCATAAACGTATTGAAGAAAGAGAAAAGAATAAAGCAAAAGATTCTACTTCAAAAGAATAATCTCTTAAAACTTTACACCAAAAACTATTAACGACACCACACAATTCAATGCAAAATATTTTTCCCAACCGTACTTTAAAGAGAACATTTATGGCGCTGTCATTTTGTTCGCTTGTTTCGTCGGCCTATGCCCAATATCCTGTAATTCCAAAAGATGTTCAAGCAAAAGCAGATGCTATTTTGGCTGATGAAGAAAAAAGACTAAGCGAAATTTGGAATGCTAATCTGCATATAATCAAAGAAGAAGCAAAGCAAGGAAAACCTTATTTACCTTGGGTTTCATATCCAAAAGATTTTGTTCAGGCAGATATTCCTGCTTTCCCAGGTGCAGAAGGCGGTGGCGCATACACACAAGGCGGACGTGGCGGAAAAATATTTGTGGTAACGAGTTTAGAAGACAGCGGAAAAGGAACTTTCCGTGAAGCTTGCGAAGCAGTTGGAGCAAGAACAATTGTTTTCAATGTTTCAGGAATAATTCAGTTGAAAAAAAGAATCAGCATGCGTGCGCCGTATGTAACGATTGCTGGGCAAACGGCTCCTGGTGACGGAATCTGTATTGCAGGGGAAACTCTAGAAATCGATACACACGATGTTATCATCAGACACATGCGTTTTAGACGTGGCGCTACAGAAGTTACCAGAAGAGACGATGCATTAGGCGGAAATCCGATGGGAAATATTATCGTTGACCATTGTTCAGTAAGCTGGGGGCTTGACGAAAATATTTCTTTATACAGACATCAATTTGCAGCTAATGCAAAATCAAAATTGGAAAAACTGCCAGCTTGTAATATCACGATTCAAAACACCATTTCATCAGAAGGTTTAGATACGTACAATCACGCTTTCGGAAGTACAATCGGCGGATTAAATAGTACTTTTATGCGCAATCTTTGGGCTGACAACATTTCTAGGAATGCTTCTATCGGAATGTATGGCGACTTTAATTTTGTGAATAACGTAGTATTCAATTGGTGGAACCGTACCTTAGATGGCGGTGATTATCGTTCGATGTTGAACATCATCAACAACTATTTTAAACCTGGGCCAATTACACCGCAGAACGAGCCTATTGCATATAGAATTGTAAAACCTGAATCGGGTTATATTGAACCAAAACAATACGGAAGAGCTTATGTGTCAGGAAACTTCATCGTGGGTTCGCCTGAAGTTACAGCGGATAACTGGAATGGCGGCGTGCAGTTGGAAAATCTTCCTGAAGCTGAAACAAAGGAATTTTTAGCAGCAATCAAACAGCCAAAACCTTTTTCAATGCCAGCATTCAAAATTATGGGAGCTGAAGAAGCATACGAATATGTTTTAGCGAATGTTGGAGCCACAATACCAAAAAGAGATGCTGTCGATGAACGTGTTATCAAACAAGTTCGTACAGGAAAAATCGAAGTTAAAGACGGTTTAGAAAATAACATCGGAAAAGAATATATCAAAAGAAGATTACCAGCTGACTCTTATAAAAAAGGAATTATAACACATCCTGACCAAGTTGGCGGATATCCAACTTACAAAGGAAAAGCCTACAAAGATTCAGATAACGACGGAATTCCAGATGCATGGGAGAAAAAATACGGTTTAAATCCGAATGATGCTTCAGATGCTAATAAAGATGCAAATGGAGACGGATATACCAATATCGAAAAGTATTTTAACGGAATCGATCCAACCAGCAAAACAGATTGGACGAAAATCGAAAATAATACGGATACTTTAGCTAAGTTAAAATCATTATTACAATAGAAAAATTAGGAAGACCTAACAGGTTTTTAAAACCTGTTAGGTCTCTTAAATGAAATATCCGCTTAGTTTGTCATTTCGACGAAGGAGAAATCTTCGCAAGAAACTCCACAAAGTATATCAATCTTTGGCGATATAGCAACGAAGATTTCTCCTTCGTCGAAATGACAAGATTGGAGAAAATAGGATTTTATAAATTTATTGTTCTTTAAAAGGTTAATTTTAAGAATATAAAATCTAAACTCTGAAATTTAAAATAAGAAAAAGTGAATTTCAATCAATTACAAAATATAGTTTCTTCTTATAAAAACGCATTTTCATTAATGTGTATCACTCTTTTCATTAGCGGAAACATCACAGCCCAAAACACTTTCCCAGACATCGTTAAAACAAAAGAAGGCAAACTTTCTTTTACGACAGATAATCAAGGAAATCAAATTCCAGACTTTTCTTTTGCAGGATATAAAAACTCAGAAGTTGCAATTCCGAATCTGGATAACAAAATTTTTGTTTCCCAGCAAGAAGAAGATGCAACTCAGAAAATCCAAAATGCAATTGATTATGTGAGTTCTCTAAAACCAGATAAATCAGGTTTTCGCGGAGCGGTTTTGTTAGATAAAGGAACTTTCAAAATCAGCGGAATATTATACATCAGAAAATCAGGAGTTGTTTTAAGAGGAAGCGGTAATAACGAAAACGGGACTGTACTTTTAGGAACGGGATTAGAAAGAGAAGCCTTAATTAGAATTTTAGGGGTAAACGATAAAGTGTATAAAGATTCATTTGAATTTGCAAACGCTTACACACCGCTTGGAACACAGAAAATCCAATTAAAAAATACAGCAAAATTAAAAGTTGGTGACGAAATTGAAATCAGTAAACCTTTAACGGATAATTTCATTAAAGAAGTAAACATGCAGGATTTCGGCGGAGAAACTTCTTGGATTGGCTGGAAAAAAGGAGACTGGACTACAACTTGGAATCGTGTCGTAACAAAAATAAACGGAAATGAAGTAACCGTTAACGCTCCAATTACCATGTCTTTGGATGATGTTTTTGGAACTTCGAAAGTAACCATTTATTCATGGACAGGAAGAATTGAACACATCGGAATTGAAAATATCCTAATAAAATCAACCTACAACCCTTCAAACTTAAAAGACGAAGAACATCGTTGGCAGGCAATCAGTATTGAAAACACTAGAAATGCTTGGGTGAAACAAGTGAATTTCAAACACTTTGCAGGCGGAGCGGTTACGGTTTTAAAAACAAGTCAGCAAATTACGGTTGAAGATTGTATTGCGACAGAGCCTATTTCGGAAATTGCTTCATTTAGAAGACATACTTTTTACACAGAAGGTCAGCAAACACTTTTTCAACGTTGTTATTCAGAATTCGGATATCATGATTTCGCTGTAGGCGGATTTGGAACAACAGGTCCAAATGCGTTTGTTCAGTGTGAATCGCATTTGCCATTCGAAAACAGCGGAGCAATCGGAAGCTGGGCAACCGGCGTTTTGTTTGACATTGCCAATATCGACGGAAAAGCATTAAGCTACAACAACAGAGAACAAGGCGGAAGAGGAGCAGGCTGGACAGCAGCAAATTCTGTAATTTGGGAGTCTTCGGCATCAAAAGTAGAATGTTACAGTCCGCCAACAGCGCAAAATTGGGCTTTTGGAGTTTGGGGACAATTTGGAGGAAATGGACATTGGAAAGATGTAAACGGACATATCAGCCCAAGGAGTTTATTTTATGCGCAGTTAGAAGCCAGATTAGGAAAACTTCCCGTTCAGCCCTTTATTTATGATTTAGGTTCTGAGCCTTCATCAAGTCCAACAATTGAAGTAGCACAAGAACTGACTAAAAATTCTGCAACAACAGCAAAAAGTTTACAAGAATGGATTGCAGAAGCTTCAAAAGCAAATCCGATAAACATAGACAGCAAAGGTTTAAAAAATGCAAACAACTTAAAAGTTGCTCCAAATAAAACAGAAAAATCAACTTCTAAAGTAACAACCCAAAATGGTTGGCTAACTTTTGAAGGAAAAGTAATTGCAGGAAAACAAACCAACGTTGCATGGTGGAGAGGAGATTTAACGGACGATTTCGTAAACAAATCTACACCGCACATAACTCGTTTCGTTCCAGGAAGAACAGGAAACGGATTGACGGACAAAGTACAGGAAACAGTAGATTATTTGACTAAAAATAATATCGTTGCTTTAGAACATAATTATGGTTTATGGTATGACAGAAGAATGGACGATCACGAACGCGTACGACGAATTGATGACGATGTTTGGCCACCGTTTTACGAACAGCCTTTCGCAAGAAGCGGACAAGATTTTGCTTGGGATCATTTGAGCAAATACGATTTGACAAAATTCAACGATTGGTATTGGAGCCGTTTAGCACAGTTTGCAACGTTTGCAGAACCAAACGGGCAATTGTTAATCAATCAGCAATATTTTCAGCACAATATTTTAGAAGCTGGAGCACACTGGGCAAGTTCACCTTGGCGTTCAGCAAACAATATCAACAATACAGGATTTCCTGAACCGCCGCCTTACGCAGGAGACAAACGTATTTTCATGGCGGAGCAGTTTTACGATATTACGAATGCTCAAAGAAGAAAATTACACGAAGGTTTCATTAGAAAATCATTCGAAAACTTTCAGGAAAACAGCAACGTAATTCAGTTAACAAGCGCCGAATATACAGGTCCACTTCATTTTATGGAATTTTGGTTAGACCAAGCTCAAAAATGGAAAGACGAAACGGGTAAAAAAGGCTTAATTGGTTTAAGCGCAACAAAAGACGTTCAAGACGCTATTTTAAAGGATGCTAAAAGAGTAAAAACTGTTGATGTTATCGATATTCGTTATTGGTATTACAAAGAAGACGGTTCGGCTTATGCACCGCAGGGAGGTGTAAATTTAGCGCCAAGACAACACGCCAGAAAGCTTAAAACCGGAAAAGAAACCGACAATCAAGTATATCGTGCCGTTCGTGAATACCGAGAAAAATATCCAGAAAAAGTCATTTTATATTCAACAGACGGCTCTTCAAGATTCGGATGGCCGGCTTTAATGGCGGGAGCTTCATTGCCAAATATCCCAAAAATTGAACTTCCTCAGTTTTATGCCGCTTTAAGCGAAATGACATTAGTTGACGGAAATACCTTTTCAGACAATCTTTGGAAACTGGAAAACAAAGGAAAAAGCTATCTTTTTTATCAGAAAAACGACCAAGATATTACAATCGATTTATCAAACGAAAAAGGAACATTTGAAGTATTTGCAATCAATGCATCAACAGGAAATATAACCAAAAAAGCCAACATCAGCGGAGGAAAGCAAGTGACAATTCCACAAGCCGAAATAAAAGAAAAAGTGCTTTTTGTAGTAAGAAAGTAAAAGTTTATTCGCCACGAATTCACGGATTATTTTTAAATAAATCTGCTTAATTTGCCAATCTGCGAGAGTAAAAAATTTTCACGCAGATTTAAAAAGATCAAAGCAGATTCAAAAGATTTTAAAAATTTAATCTGCGCAAATCAGCTAAAATCTGCGAAATCTGCGTGAAAGAAAAACACAAAGTGAATAAAAGTAATTCGTGAATTCGTGGCTATAAAAAAAATTAAACAACATAAAATGAATCTGAAAATTAAATCTTTATGCGCCCTTTGTATAAGCTTTGTGTTTACAGCACAAAACGGATTTTCGCAATCTGCTAAAGCAAAAGCATCTCTGCCAGAAATCAAAGTATCTAAAAATCAGCATTATTTTGTTACCGAAAACGAAAAACCATTTTTCTGGCTAGGCGACACAGGCTGGTTGGCATTTGGAAAATTGGATAGAGCAGGAATTGAGAAATATTTTAAAGACAGAAAAGACAAAGGATTTAATGTAGTTCAGGTCATGGTTTTGCATAACATCAATGCCGTTAACGTTTATGGCGCTTCGGCTTTAATCAACGAAGACGTTTCAAAACCGTTGATTACGGCTGGAAATGATTTCAAAGATGCAAAGCAATACGATTACTGGGATCATGTAGATTATACTTTAGACGTGGCTCAGAAAAACGGAATTTACTTAGCAATGGTTCCAGTTTGGGGAACCAACGTTTCAAAAGGAAATAAAGTAAGCAAAGAACAAGCAACAGAATATGCTCAATTCTTGGCCAATCGATATAAAAACAGAACCAATATAATTTGGTTAAACGGTGGAGACACACACGGAAACGAATTTCAGGATATTTGGAATGCCATCGGAAATACTTTAAAAACCAATAATCCAAACCAGTTAGTGACTTTCCACCCGTTTGGAAGAACCGATTCTTCTGAGAATTTTCATAATGCAAAATGGTTGGATTTCAATATGTTCCAATCTGGACATAGAAGATACGATCAGGATTCTGTAAAAACGAATTTCAAAGAAGACAATTACAAATTTGTTCTTAGAGATTTCGAATTAAAACCAACAAAACCTACACTTGACGGAGAACCATCTTACGAAGGAATTCCACATGGTTTGCACGATACTTTACAGCCAAAATGGACAGCAAATGACGTACGCCGTTACGGATATTGGTCGGTTTTATCAGGTGGAGCAGGTTATACCTACGGGCACAACGCCGTAATGCAGATGTTCAGAAAAGGCGATAAACCCGCCTATGGAAATAAAGAATTATGGACATCAGCCATTAATGCGCCTGGTGCAAAACAAATGGTTTACATCAAGAAATTAATGGAAGAATTTCCATTTTTAGAAGGAACTCCAGACGTTTCTTTAGTGGTGAATCAGGGAGAAAAATACGATTATATTCCAGCGATAAGAGGTGAGAAATATGCTTTGCTTTACACATACAACGGTAGAATAATAGAAGTAAAACTTGGAAAAATTGCCGGTGATAAATTCGAAGCAATTTGGTACAATCCAAGAAGCGGCAAGAAAATGAAAATCGGAATATTTGATAACAAAGAAGGAACTCAAAACTTTCAACCAGAAGGTAAAAAAGAAGATGGCAATGACTGGGTTTTGATTTTGAGATCTATTTAAACGCAAAGTTTTGTCCTCCCGAGCGAAGTCGAAGGACCGCAAAGATTGGACATAAAGTTTAATATAGCATACTTCCTTCGACTTCGCTCAGGGTGACAAGAATGAGAATATAATACTCTCGCAGATTTTGCTGATAAAGCAGATAAAAAAAATCCATTTAATTTGTGGCAGAAAAAATAATCTGTAAAATCTGCTAAATCTGCGAGAGAACAAAAACACACAACTATGAAAAACATACTAATAATACTCTGCTTCATAATCGGATTAAACACCACTTTCGCAAACGACGGCTGGTACAACATGCTAAAGGAAGGCGGAAACAACAAAGGAATAAAATGCACCCAAGCGATTCAGAATGCCATTGAAAAAGCATCTAAAAGCGGTGGTGGAACTATCTTTTTTCCAGCAGGTGAATACTTAACAGGAGCTTTAACATTAAGAAGCAACATTACAATTCACTTAGATTCTGGAGCACTTTTAAAGTTTTCAGAGAACTTTGATGATTTTCTGCCTTACGTAGAAATGCGTTACGAAGGAATTGTAATGAAAAGTTTCCAACCTTTGTTTTATGCCAAAGATGTAGAAAATATCACGATTACAGGAAGAGGTATAATCGACGGACAAGGTAAAGCTTGGTGGAATGAAGTATACCGAATTGAAACGGCAAAGGAACCGCTTCCTCCAACAAAATACCAAACCATGTGGGAAGAGCAAAACAAAGGCCTTTACACAGAACCATACTACAAAAGAACGGTTGATAAGAAATTTTTCAGACCTTCTTTTTTTCAAGCATATAACTGCAAAAACATTTTGATTGAAGGTGTTACTTTCAAAAATTCGCCTTTCTGGACGATTAACCCAGAGTTTTGTGATAATGTCAGAGTAACTGGGATTTCAATTTTTAATCCGCATTCACCAAATACAGACGGAATCAATCCTTCTTCTTGTACCAATGTTCACATTTCTGATTGTCATATCAGTGTTGGAGATGATTGTATTACTATTAAATCAGGAAGAGACGGCGACGGACGTAAATATGGAAAAGCAACAGAAAATGTAACGATCACAAACTGCACAATGTTAAGCGGTCATGGCGGAGTGGTTATCGGAAGTGAAATGTCAGGCGGAATCAAAAAAATCACGATTTCAAACTGTGTTTTTGACGGAACAGATCGCGGAATCCGTATCAAGTCGGCTCGTGGAAGAGGTGGAGTTGTAGAAGAGATTCGTGTGGATAATATTGTTATGAAAAATATCAAAGAAGAAGCAATTGTATTAAGTCTTTTCTATGATAAAGGTACCACAGTTGAGCCTGTAACCGAGAAAACACCGATTTTCAGAAACATTCATATGAGTAACATCACAGCTTCAAACGTAAACAAAGCTGGACAGATTTTGGGAATTACTGAAATGCCAATTCAAAACATTACTTTCTCGAACATCAATATGGACGGAAAAGAAGGTTTTACCGTAAGTACAACAACAGATGTTGAATTTCATGATGTAAAAATAAACGCAACAGTTGGTTCTTCTTTCAAAATTTCCGATTCGAAAAATGTGATTTTAGACAATGTCGGTTCTTCAACACCTATAAAAGGCGTTTCGGTTATTAAATTAGATAATGTTTCGAATGCATTAATAAGTAATAATTTTCCATTCAATCCAACCGATATTTTTATCGAAGCTGATGGAAAAGACAGCAAAAATATTTTCTTGAAAAATAATGTGTTTAACAACGTAACAACAAAGATTAAAAAAGGAGCTTCTCTAGATAAAAAAGCAATTACAGAATAATAAAATTGTCGAGTCAACTTTGTCAAAGTTCGAAACTCTGACAAAGTTTTAAACGGAACACAATATGAGAAAAATATTCATCATACTAACCCTTTCGCTTTTTGCGATATCTTACGCACAGAAAGAGAAAGAACTCTATCTTTTTACGTCGTTTAGAGAACCCGCAACAGAAGGTTTATATTTGGCATACAGCGAAGACGGCTACAATTGGAAAGGTTTAGAAGGCTCATTTTTAAAACCTGAAATCGGAGCCAGTAAAATTATGCGTGACCCGTCCATCACAAAAGGAGCAGACGGAATCTATCACATGGTTTGGACAACCGATTGGAAAGGCGGAAACGGTTTTGGCTACGCAAGTTCTAAAGATTTGATTCATTGGTCAGAACAGCAATACATTCCTGTAATGAAAAATGAACCAGAAGTCGTAAACGTTTGGGCGCCTGAGATTTTTTATGATGATGTAAAAAAAGAATACATAATTATTTGGGCATCAACAATTCCGTTCCGATTTGAAAAAGGGGTGGAGGACGAGAAAAACAACCACAGAATGTATTACGTAACGACTAAGGATTTCAAAACGTTTTCAGATACAAAATTGTATTACGACCCAGGTTTTAGCGTAATTGATTGTGTGATTGTCAAAAAAGGAAAGAAAGATTATGTTTTGGTTTTAAAAGATAACACAAGACCCATGCGAAACATAAAAGTAGCTTTCGGAAAATCGCCTTTAGGGCCGTTTGAAAAAAGCTCAGAACCTTTAACAAAATATTTATCAGAAGGTCCGACAGTGGTGAAAGTGGGTAAAAATTGGTTGTTGTATTATGATAATTACGGTTCAAAAAATTATAAAGCGTTAAGCACAACAGATTTTGTTCATTTTGAAGATGTTTCGTCTAAAATAAGCCTTCCTGAAGGACACAAACACGGAACGATTACAACAATTTCAAACGAAGTTTTAAAAGGATTAATTGAAAAGAAATAGTATTTCACGCAGATTTAAAATGATTAAGCAGATTAAACAGATTTTTTATTCATCTGCGTGAAATAATACTCTCGCAGATTAGGCAGATTTAGCAGATTAATATTTAAGATGATAAAAATAAAATCTGCGCAATCTGCTAAATCTGCGAGAGAAAAAAGAGAGATCAGCGCAAATCAGCTAAAATCAGCAAAATCTGCGTGAAACCAAAAATATAAATATGATTGCTTTCCAAAACATAAAAACCAACATCATTACAACAGCCACAATCCTTTTGGCTTGTACCGCTGTAAATTCGCAGAACGACACGGTGCGTTATGTTGGTAAAACACTTTCTAACATCGATTACCATCACGGGATGTTAAGTCCAGCAGTTGGAGTTCACGCCACACAAATTATGCGTGCTAGCCGTGAACACCCAGAAAAAGCAGATGGTTTCGGATGGACATACAACCACCAGCCAATGATGGCGTATTGGAATAATACTTTTTATCTGCATTATTTAAGTGATCCTTCTGGGGAACATATTCCGCCAAGCCAAACTTTATTGATGACATCTAAAGATGGAGTAACTTGGACAAAACCAGAAGTGATTTTCCCAATTTACCGAATTCCTGACGGATGGAAAAAAGAAGGAGTAGAAGGAGTTGCTAAAAATCTCGATGCGATCATGCACCAGAGAATGGGTTTTTATACCTCAAAAGACAAACGACTTTTTGCTTTGGCTTATTACGGAATTGCAATGGATGAAAAAGATGATCCAAACGACGGAAAAGGAATTGGTCGTGTAATTCGTGAAATCAAGAAAGACGGAAGTTTCGGAGAAATTTATTTTATCAGATACAACAAAACTTGGGATAAATCGAAATCGAAATTCCCATTTTATACCGCATCAAAAGACAAAGGTTTGAAAAAAGCCTGCGAAGAAATTTTATCTGAACCACTAGTTTTACAGCAGTGGGTGGAAGAAGCCGATCGCGACGATGAACTTATTCCGTTGCAGAAACCTTACAAAGCATTTAGTTATTACCATTTGCCAAACGGAAATGTGGTGGGTTTATGGAAACATGCTTTAACTTCAATCAGTAGAGACGGCGGAAAATCGTGGGATTATATGCCATTGCGTGCGCCAGGATTTGTAAACAGCAATGCTAAAATCTGGGGACAAAAAACGTCTGATAATCGTTATGCAACCCTTTACAATCCATCAGAATATCGTTGGCCTTTGGCGATTTCAACTAGTGATGATGGACTGAATTATAAAGATTTATTGTTAGTTCACGGAGAAGTAAGTCCAATGCGTTACGGCGGAAACTACAAATCGGCTGGCCCTCAATACGTTCGTGGAATCACAGAGAAAAATGGAACTCCGCCTGACGGAAAAATCTGGGTGGGTTACAGTATGAACAAAGAAGATATTTGGGTGGCGTCGATTCCCGTTCCTGTAACTTCGGTGGTCACAGAACAAGCAAATGATGTTTTCAATATGCTTCCAGACGGAGAAGAATTGAAAATGTGGAATACGTACGATCTTTCATGGGCATCAACAAAAATCGAAAAGAAAGCCGATGGCAAAAAATGGCTGACTTTGAGAGACCAGGATTATTTTGATTATTCTCGTGCTGAAAGAGTAATTCCTTTTACATCAAAAATGGAAGCCATTTTTACAGTAAAACCGGAACAAAACAATCACGGTTTATTACAAATTGAGTTTCAAAATAAACAAGGCCTGCCTTCAGTAAGATTGGTTTTTGACAGCGACGGTCAATTGAAAGTAAAAACGGGAGCACGTTTTAATACAATTGCTAAATACGAAGCCAATAAAACGTATAAAGTAGTTGTAAAATTAGATGCTAAAAACCGTCAGTACACTGTAAAAGTAAATGACGAAAAAGAATCAACCAAGATATTTTACGCGCCAAGAGATGGTTTTGAACGAATCATGTTTCGCACAGGAGAGCAGAGACATAATCCAAATCCGGACACAGCGCCAGACACAGACGATTATGACGACCTGCCTCAAACCGGAAAATTAATCCCAGAAGCAGTATTTAATATCGAATCGTTGATTACTAGAAAATTGTAAAAGTTGAAATAGCCACGAATTCACGAATTGTTTTTATAATCGATACGTAGTTTTTGTCATAAATTAATCGAATTATATTTTGGTAAAAATTCGGAAAATCAAACACAAAGAATAATTAGAGAAAATTCGTGAATTCGTGGCGAAAAAAAAATACAAAGTGAAGTTTTTTAAAAACATATTATTAGCCGTTTGTCTTTTAGTTACTGTAGTTTCTAAAGGACAAATTTTGCCTGTACGCTTAACGACGGAAATGGCTGAAAACCCATTAGCAGTTGTGGAGAATAAGCCGAGATTGGGTTGGCAGTTGGTTTCAAAAGAATCCAATGCATCGCAAATTGCCTATTTGATTTTAGTTGCCTCTTCTGAAGAAAAACTAAATAATGACGATGGAGATATTTGGAACACAGGAAGAGTAAATACCGATAAAAACCTACATATTGTTTATAACGGAAAGCCATTAAAAAGCGAAACCAAATATTTTTGGAAAGTGAAAGTCTGGAGTCAGGAAGGTAAAGTTTCAAAATGGAGTAAGAATGCTTCCTTTAGAACTGCTCCGTTAGAATCAGATTTAAATCCAACTTGGATTGGTGCGATTACAAAAGCAGACAGTCATTTGCCAGAAGGAAGAACCTATCACACAGCCACTTTCAATAGAGAAAAAAAGAATTCGTTTATCAATGCTTCCGATTCTTTGGCGCGAAGAAGTATCATGCTTCGTAAACCTTTCGAAGTTGAAAAAGCAGTCAAAGAAGCCTTTGTTTATATTTCAGGTTTAGGACATTACGAATTGACAATCAACGGTAAAAAAGTGGGCAACAGTCAATTTGCTCCACTTTGGACAGATTATGATAAAACGGTTAATTACAACGTTTACGAATTAAGCGCAAAAGATTTTCAAAAAGGCGATAACGTAATTGGCGTTTTGTTAGGAAACGGAATGTACAATACGCTTGCCGAAAGATATACCAAATTCTTCGTGAGTTTTGGTCCGCCGACTTTATTCTTCAAAATGAAAATCAAATACAATGATGGCTCGGAAGAAATTGTAAAATCAGATGGAACTTGGAAATACAGTAAAAGTCCGATTACCTACAACAGTATTTTTGGGGGAGAAGATTACAATGCTAACCTAGAACAAAAAGGTTGGGGAAATAAAGGTTTCAAAGATAGAGATTGGAAAAAAGTTGTCGTTCAAGAGGCCCCAAAAGGAGTTTTAAGGCCACAAACTGCTCCGCCAGTTACAATTCAAAAACAATACGAAGTTAAAACGGTAAAAGAGCTGAAACCGAATTTCTATGTTTTTGATATGGGACAGAATCTTTCTGGATTTCCAACGATTAAAGTAAAGGGAAAAAGAGGACAGTCGATTCGTGTTTGGGTTGCGGAAGGATTAAATGAAGAAGGTACAATTGCGCAAGGAAGATCTGGAAAACCCTATTATTACGACTATACTTTAAAAGGTGATGGAATAGAAGAATGGACGCCAAAATTCAGTTATTATGGATATCAGTATGTTCAGATTGAAAACATTAATTATAAAGAAGATAAGAATAAGGAACTTCCAACTTTGGTTGATTTAAAATCAAATTTTATTTACAATTCGGCTGGAGAAGCGGGAAGTTTTGCCTGTTCGAATGAAATTTTCAACAAAACACACGAACTGATCAATAACTCGATAAAAAGTAATTTTCAAAGCGTTTTTACCGATTGTCCGCAACGTGAAAAGTTAGGCTGGCTGGAAGAAATTCAATTGAATGGCCCAGGTTTGATGTTCAATTATAATTTGCAGACTTTCTTTCCTGCAACGATGCAGAACATTTCTGATTCACAACGTGATAACGGTTTAATTCCGACGATTGTTCCAGAATATGTGATTTTCGGTGGCGATTTTACCGATTCTCCAGAATGGGGCGTAACAGGCGTGATTTTGCCTTGGATGTACTATGAATATTACGGAGATGTTTCATTATTAGAGAAATATTTTCCTGTAATGAAGAAGTATGTGGATTATTTAGGAACAAAAGCGACAAACAACATCGTTTCTCACGGATTAGGCGATTGGTACGATTACGGAACACATGCAGCTGGATATTCAAAAAACAGTCCGATTGCGCTTTCGGCGACTTCGCATTATTATTACGGAACTTATTTGACGGCCAAAGCAGCTAAATTATTAGGCAAAACCGGAGATTTTGAAAAATACAATGCATTGGCTTCGGAGATTAAAACAGCTTTCAATAAGGAGTTTTTCAACGAAGAAACTAAACAATACGGAACCAATAGTCAGTTTAGCAATGCTGTTCCAATTTTTATGGACATTGTAGAACCGCAGTATAAAGAGGCAGTTATGCAGAATCTTTTAGCCGATATCAAAGAAAAAGGAGATCGTCTGACAACGGGAGATGTTGGAAATCGTTACTTATTCCAAACTCTAGCACAGAACGGCGAAAACGAAACGATGTACAGAATGCATAATCATTACGATGCACCAGGTTATGGTTTTCAGATTAAATTTGGCTTGACCACTTTAACAGAACAATGGGATCCGAGAAAAGGAAATTCGTGGAATCACTTTATGTTAGGACAGATCGAAGAATGGTTTTACCAAAGTTTAGCCGGAATCAAATCGGATCCTGACAAACCGGGTTTCAAACACTTTTTTATTCAGCCAGAAGTGGTTGGTGATATGACTTTTGCAAAAGCTGAATATCAATCGGTTTACGGAAAAATTGCTTCTTCTTGGGAGAAAAAAGACGGCAAATTTATTTTGAATGTTAGAATTCCTGTGAATACGACAGTTACGATAAAACTTCCTGTTTCTAAAAGTTCTGAAATAAAAATTAATGATAAAAGGGCTAGAGCAGGTTTTAATGAAAAAGATAAAAAACAGATTTTAGAATTAGGTTCAGGATTTTATACAATAGAATGTCAATTGTAATTATGAGTTATGAGTTATGAATTATGAATTATGAATTATGAATTATGAATTATGAATTATGAATTATGAATTATGAATTATGAATTGTAATTAAGCTCAAAAAAAAAGAGAATCAATTGTCTCCAGCTTTAGCTGGAGGTTCAAAATAAGACAAATGAAAGGGCTTTAGCCAAATGAATAAGTTAGGCTAAAGCTAATTTAGAAATCAATTTGTTTTCCTCCAGCTAAAGCAGGAGGCAATTCAAAAAATGTGTTGAATTACATCAAAATGAAAAATTTAAAATACATCTTAATAGCTTCCATTTTTGCTTTGACATTTGCTCATGCCCAAAGTACTTCTGATACTAATTTTAGAAAACCGGTATCAGAAACGCTTAAAAAAATAGAAACGGTTTTTAACGTAACCATCAACGATGACAGAGGTTTGTTGAAAGGAAAAGAACTGGACTATGCCGATTGGAGAATTGAACCGGGAAACCTGCCACTTTCGCTGACCAATATTTTGGCGCCGTTTGAATTGATGTATTTTAAACAACCCGATGGAACCTACATCATACGCAAGTATGAAAACCATAAAGTTTCGGTAGATAAAGGAAAAGAACGCTTGTTTTACTTAGAAAGCCTTTATTCGACAAAAGAAGAATGGGAGAAACGCAAAACGGAGTTAAAAGCTTGTATGATTGAATCATTTGGATTAGAAAAGGCACCCCCAATGCCCAAGTCTAAACCACTTTTAACTCCAAAAAGAATTTACAAAGACTACAGTGTAGAAAATATTGCTTTGGAAATTCTTCCGGGAGTTTATGCCACAGGATCGATTTACAAACCGTATCCGTTAAACAAAAAAGCAGCGGTTATTCTAACTCCTGACGGACATTTTGGTGACGGAAGATATAGAAAAGACGAGCAGTTCAGATGTGCGATTATGGCAAAAATGGGTGCCATTGTTGTAGCTTACGACTTGTTCGCGTGGGGAGAATCGTTATTGCAGTTTCCTGAAGAAACGCACAGAAACAGCATCGCATCTACCGTTCAGGTTTTGACTGGAATTCGTTTTCTGGATTATTTAGCAACGGTTAAAAATGCGGATATGTCAAGAGTTGGTGTTACTGGAGGCTCTGGCGGAGGTTCGCACACGATGTTTTTGGCAGCGATTGATGATAGAGTGAAAGTTTCGGCTCCGGTTGTAATGGTTTCATCACACTTTTCAGGCGGTTGTCCATGCGAAAGCGGACGCGGCATTCACTTATGCGGAAACGGAACTAATAACGCCGAAATTTCAGCAATGATGACGCCAAAACCGCAATTGATTGTTTCGGATGGAAAAGATTGGACATTGGCGGTTCCAGAATTGGAATTTCCTTTTATCCAAAGAACGTATAAATTGTACGGAAAGAAAGATTTAGTAGAGAATGCCCATTTTGCCAAAGAAGGACATGATTTCGGAATCTCTAAGCGCATGGCTTTGTATCCTTTTATGGCGAAATATTTAGATCTAGAATTGAATAAAGTGAAAAACGATAAAGGCGAAATTGACGAATCAACTTGTGTGATTGAACCAAAAGAAAAGTTGCTGGTTTTTGGAGATAAAGGCGAAAAACTGCCTAAAAATGCTCTGAAAGACATCAACAAATTATATGAAATGTTCGGAGAAAAAAATCTGAAAGTTTGCGAAGTTAAAAAATAGCCACGGATTCACGAATTATTTTTTATATACGATGCTTTTTGTTTTAAATTACTTGAATTCAGGGTTTTGGTGAAAATTGGAGAAATAAAACGCAAAGAATAATTAGAGCAAATTCGTGAATTCGTGGCGAAAGAAAAGAGATTTATTGAGCTAAAAAATAGCCACGAATTCACGAATTATTTATTATAAACAAAACGCAATTTTTACCTAAAATTACTCGAATTAATCTTTTTGGTAAAAATTAGAGAAATAAAAACGCAAAAAATAATTAGAGCAAATTCGTGAATTCGTGGCGAAAAAAAAATATACTATGAAGTTAAAAATTAAAATAACGGCGATTTGTCTTGGAATTTTTTCCATAACTGCAACAGCTCAAAACGACCTAAAATTATGGTACGATAAACCTGCGTCTATTTGGAACGAAGCTTTGCCTTTGGGCAACGGACGTTTAGGCGCAATGGTTTTTGGCGACCCAGCGGTGGAGCGTTTGCAATTGAACGAAGAAACGATTTGGGCGGGTTCTCCAAACAGTAATGCGCATACAAAATCAATTGAGGCTTTGCCAAAAGTGAGACAGTTGATTTTCGAAGGAAAATTTGATGAAGCGCAGGATTTGGCTACCAAAGATATCATGTCGCAAACCAATGACGGCATGCCGTATCAGACTTTCGGAAGCGTTTATATTTCATTCAACGGACATCAAAAATATACCGATTATTACCGTGACTTAGACATCAGCAATGCTACAGCTAAAGTAAAATACAAAGTAAACGGAGTTGAATTTACAAGAGAAATTCTAACCGCATTTTCAGATCAAGTCATTGTGGTGAAGCTTTCTGCGAGCAAACCAGGACAGATTACTTGTAACGTTTTCATGAACAGTCCGATTGATAAAACGGTAACTTCGACAGAAGGAAATCAGATTATACTTTCTGGAACGGGAACTAACTTTGAAAATGTAAAAGGAAAGGTAAAATTTCAAGGAAGACTTACTGCTAAAAACAAAGGAGGAGAAATTGATGCGAGCAATGGCGTTTTAAGTATTAACAAAGCAGATGAAGTGATTTTATACATTTCTATTGCAACAAACTTCAAAAACTATAAAGATATTTCTGGAGATGAAATTGCAAAAAGCAAAGACTATTTAGCGAAAGCGGAAATAAAAGATTTTGAAAACATAAAAAAAGCGCATGTTGACTATTACCAAAATTTCTTCAACAGAGTTGCTTTAGATTTAGGTTCAAACGAATTGGTAAAGAAACCAACAAACGAAAGAATCAGAGATTTTTCGAAACAATTCGATCCGCAGTTAGCCTCTTTGTATTTCCAATTCGGGCGTTATCTTTTAATTTCAAGTTCTCAGCCGGGCGGACAGCCAGCGAATTTACAAGGAATTTGGAACGATATGGTTACACCGCCTTGGGACAGTAAATATACCACAAACATCAATGCCGAAATGAATTACTGGCCGGCACAAGTAACTAACTTGCAGGAAATGCACGAACCGTTTGTACAAATGGCAAAAGAATTGAGTGTGACAGGTGCAGAAACGGCCCGAATGATGTACAATACCAGCGGATGGGTTTTACACCACAACACCGATATTTGGCGTGTGACCGCCCCGGTAGATTCAGCTGCGTCAGGAATGTGGCCGACTGGTGGCGCTTGGGTTTGTCAGGATTTATGGGAAAGATATTTATATACTGGCGATAAAAAATATTTGGCTGAGATTTATCCAATCATGAAAGGCGCTGCCGATTTCTTTTTAGATTTCATGATTGTGGATCCAAATACAGGATATTTGGTGGTTGTTCCGTCAAGTTCTCCTGAAAACACACATGCAGGAGGAACAGGAAAAGCCACAATTGCATCGGGAACTACAATGGACAATCAGTTGATTTTTGATTTGTTTACGCATGTTATGGAAGCTTCGGCTTTGGTTGCTCCAGATGTTGCTTATGTGAAAAAAGTAAGCGATGCTTTGGCAAAAATGCCTCCAATGAAAGTAGGGAAACACAATCAGTTGCAAGAATGGCAGGACGATTGGGACAATCCGAAAGACAATCACAGACACGTTTCGCATTTGTACGGATTGTACCCAAGTAATCAGATTTCGCCAATAAAAACACCTGAATTATTTGAAGCCGCCAAACAATCACTAATTTATAGAACAGACGAATCTACAGGTTGGTCAATGGGATGGAAAGTGAATCTATGGGCAAGATTGTTAGACGGAAATCATGCCTATAAATTGATTCAAGATCAATTACATTTGGTAACAGCAGATCAAAGAAAAGGTGGCGGAACGTATCCGAATATGTTGGATGCGCATCAGCCTTTCCAAATTGATGGAAATTTTGGTTGCACTGCTGGTTTTGCCGAAATGCTGATGCAGAGTCAGGAAGATGCGATTCAGTTACTGCCTGCTTTGCCAACGGTTTGGAAAGACGGAAGCATAAAAGGTTTAGTAGCAAGAGGCGGTTTTGTAATCGATATGACTTGGAAGAACAATAAAGTTTCGGAGTTGAAAATCTATTCTAAAATTGGAGGAAACTGCCGATTGAAAGTGGAAAATACTTTAAAAGGTTCTTCGCTTAAAAAAGCAAAAGGGAAAAATACAAATCAGTTGTTTTATGATGTAGAAGTGAAGAAACCGATTATTTCGAACGAAGCAAAACTGGAGAAAGTAAAACTGCCAAATTACAATATTTACGATGTGAATATGAAAGCTGGGCAGACGTATGTTTTTACGGGGAATTAATATAAAATTAAGTCTAGTTTGTCATTCCGAGGAACGAGGAATCACACTCGAAACTCATCAAAGAAAAGCCAAACTGTGTAGATAAACTAGTGTGATTTGCTTCGCCTGTTCGCTATCGCTCGGGTCTCCTTACGTCGAAATGACAAAACTGTGAGAAAAGATATAAATTATAAAAATCATGTTGACAAATTTCAAACATAAAATAATAACACTTTCAATAGTAATCGCTTGTATAAACAGCGGTTGCAAATCTGGCGCAGGATCTTCACAATTAGGAAAATCGGCTATTTTAAAAGAAAAAAACTTCAAACATTATGTTGATTATTTCAACACAATGGAAGATGAAAATTTAAAATTTGCCATTCCGAATGACAGTGCTTGGGCTTGGATGGAAAAGAATATTCCGTTGTTTGAATGTCCGCAGCAGAATTTTGAGGAAATTTATTATTATCGATGGTGGACGGCTCGAAAACACATTAAAAAAACACCGCTAGGTTTCGGGATTACAGAGTTTTTGGTAGACCGTTCGTACGCCGATAAATACAATTTGATTGCTTGTGCTTTGGGACATCATATCAACGAATTCAGATGGGTTCATGATCCGAAATACATCGAACAGGATGTGAAAATTTGGTACCGAGGAAATGATGGAAAACCGATGAATAAATTGTATAAATTCAGCAGTTGGACAGCCGACGCTTTATACAATCGTTATTTAGTAAATAAAGATGAAAAATTCTTATTGGATTTGTATCCAGACATGGTTACAGATTATGCCGTTTGGGAAAAAGACCGCCAGCGCAAAGATGGTTTGTTTTGGCAGCATGACGTAAAAGACGGAATGGAAGAGTCTTTAAGCGGCGGACGAAAAGTTCAAAATGCAAGACCAACGATTAACAGTTATATGTATGGCAATGCAGTAGCGATTTCTAAAATGGCTGCTATGAAAGGCGATAAAGAAATGCAAGTAAAGTTCAAAGCTAAAGCTGATGAGCTACAGCAGTTAGTAGAAACAAAATTGTGGAATCCTAAAAGTGAATTCTTTGAAACTTTAACACAAAAAGATACGCTCGCGCAAGTTCGCGAGGCCATAGGATTTATTCCGTGGTATTTTAATCTTCCTGAAAAAGGAAAAGGTTTTGAAAAAGCTTGGGAACAAATTAAAGACGAAAAAGGATTTTCGGCTCCGTTTGGATTAACAACGGCAGAAAGAAGAAGTCCGAGATTTAGAACACACGGAACAGGAACCTGTGAATGGGACGGTGCAATTTGGCCATTTGCAAGTTCACAGACGTTAACAGCTTTGGCGAATGTCTTGAATAATTACGATCAGAATTTTGTTGGTAAAACGGACTATTTTAAACAAATGGAATTGTACGTACAATCGCAGTATTACAGAGGAAAACCTTATATTGGAGAATATTTAGATGAGATTACGGGGTATTGGTTAATGGGCGATAGAGAAAGAAGCCGTTATTATAATCATTCGACTTTCAACGATTTAATGATTACAGGATTGGTTGGTTTACGTCCGAGAGAAGATGAAAAAATTGAAGTGAATCCGTTGATTCCGCGAGAAAAATGGGATTGGTTTTGTTTGGATAATGTTCTGTATCACGGAAATATTATTACGATTCTTTGGGATAAAACAGGAGAAAAATATAAAAAAGGAAAAGGTTTTAGAATCTTTAAAAACGGGAAAGAAATTGCAGTTTCTGAGAAATTGGAACGAGTTGTTTCTGAGTAGACCTAATTGTTGTGTCGAATTGTTTCACGCAGATTTAAACAGATTTGAGCAGATTAAAATGATTTTTTTCATTTAAAAGTTTAGTTTGTCATCTCGGGGACAAGGGATCACCCAAGCAGGTCGGCAAAAGATTGTCGATTTACGTTGAGGAATTTCTAGTGTGATTTCTCGTTCCTCGAAATGACAAAAAAATCTGCTTATATCAGCTTAAATCTGCAAAATCTGCGTGAAATAAATATCATCGCAAAAGCAATAAAAATAAAATCATGAAAAAGTTTTTTTTACATCTTACACTAATCATTTTGCTTTCTACCATTTCGGCGAAAGCCCAAAACAAAATAATTGTGAGTGATTTAAAATGCGAAATGCTGACCAATCCAGAAGGAATTGATGTTTTACAGCCAAGATTAAGCTGGAAAATAAAAGCAGCTGTAAACGATGTAAAACAAACGGCGTATCAAATTATTGCTTCTTCAAGTTTAGAGAAATTGAATGCTGGAAATGGTGATTTATGGGATAGCGGGAAAGTGCAAAGTGATGCTTCTATAAACGTAATTTACAACGGAAAAAAACTAAAAGACCGACAAGACGTTTACTGGAAAGTAACTGTTTTTACCAATAAAGGCGAAGTTCAATCAAAAGAAACAGCGCATTTCAGTATCGGGATTTTGACTTATGCCGATTGGAAATCGACTCGATGGATTGGTTATGAAAAAACTTCAAAGGGAGATAGTATTTCCCAGTATTCGAGATTATCTGCTAGATATTTACGAAAAGAAATCGACTTAAAAAAGAAAGTCAAAAATGCCAAGGTCTATATCATGGGAATGGGCTTGTATGAGCTATACATTAACGGAAATAAAATTGGCGATCAGGTTTTGGCACCCGTTCCGACCGATTATACCAAGAATGTAAAATACAATGTTTTTGATGTGACTTCGCAGCTAAAGGAAGGAAAAAATGCGTTAGGAACGATTTTAGGAAACGGACGTTTTTTTACCATGCGTCAGGATTATAAACCGTATAAAATCAAAACTTTTGGTTATCCGAAAATGGCTTTGCAGTTATTTGTAGAATATACAGATGGGAGCAAAGATGTGATTCGCACAGATGATACTTGGAAAATTACAACTGATGGACCAATCCTATCCAACAACGAATACGACGGAGAAGAATACGATGCCCGCAAAGAAATGAAAGGCTGGAATACCATCAATTTTGATGATAAAAAATGGCTTTCAGTAGAATACGTTCAGGAACCAGGCGGATTCTATGAAGGACAGATGTCGGCTAATATGAAAGTGAAGCGTGAAGTAAAACCGATTTCAATCAAACAAACGCCAAAAGGAACTTATATCTTGGATATGGGACAAAATATGGTAGGTTGGCTGCAATTGAAAGTGAAAGGAAATACGGGAGATAAAATCACGATGAAGTTTGCTGAATCTTTACAGCCAGACGGTTCGTTGTACATTGCCAATCTTCGTGATGCCAAAACAACTGATATTTATACTTTAAAAGGCGGAGGGGAAGAAGTTTGGGAACCTCGATTTGTTTTTCACGGATTCAGATTTGTAGAGATTTCAGGATTTAAAAGCAAACCCGCTTTAGAAAATTTTGTTGGAAAAGTCGTTTACGATGATATTGCAACAATAGGAACTTTCGATTCTTCAAATCCGATAATGAATCAGATTTTTAAGAATGCGTGGTGGGGAATCAGCGGAAATTATAAAGGAGTGCCAATTGATTGTCCGCAGAGAAACGAGCGTCAGCCTTGGTTGGGAGACAGAACAACGGGAGCTTACGGAGAAAGTTTCTTATTCGATAATCAGACTTTATATGCAAAATGGCTGGACGATATTAAAAATTCACAAACCATAGATGGCGGAATTCCAGATGTGGCACCTGCTTTCTGGCGTTATTACGGCGATAATGTGACTTGGCCAGGAACGTATATTACCGTTGCAGATATGCTGTATCAGCAGTTTGGAGATGCAAAAGTGGTGGGAAAACAATATCCGTACATGAAAAAATGGATGGATTATATGGAAGAAAATTATTTGGTCGATGATATTATGACCAAAGATAAATACGGCGATTGGTGTGTTCCGCCTGAATCTTTAGAATTAATCCGTTCAAAAGATCCTTCTCGTTTAACTGATGGAGAATTGATTTCAAGCGCGTTTTATTATCAGCTTTTAAATATCATGAGAAAGTTTGCTGTGATTGCCAATGCTCAAAATGATATCAAACATTATGATGAATTAGCTTCAAGAATTAAAAAAGCATTTAATGCCAAATATTTAAATGCATCAAAAAATAATTATGCTAATAATACAGTAACGGCTAATTTACTGCCTTTGACTTTCGGAATGGTTCCGAAGGAATTAGAGCAAAAAGTTTTTGAAAATCTGGTTCACGAAGTGGAAGTAACCAAAAACGGTCATGTCAGCACAGGCGTTATCGGAACACAGTTTTTAATGCGAACATTAACCAATTTCGGTCGTGGCGATTTAGCTTTCAAACTGGCCTCAAACAAAACTTATCCAAGTTGGGGTTATATGGTGGAAAATGGTGCAACAACAATCTGGGAACTTTGGAACGGAAATACTGCAGATCCTGCAATGAATTCGCAAAATCACGTCATGCTTTTAGGCGATTTATTGATTTGGTATTACGAAAATATGGCGGGAATTAAGAGTAATCCGGAAACTCCAGGCTTCAAACAAATTGTTATGAAACCAGATTTTAATGCTGGATTGACTTATGTAAATGCTTCTTACGAATCGGTTTACGGTACAATTAAAAGTAACTGGAAAAAAGATAAAAAAGGTTTGGTTTGGAATATCTCGATTCCTGCTAACACAACGGCTGTAGTGTATTTGCCAAAAGCGAATGTTTCATTAATAACAATTAATAAGCAAAAATTGACTCAGTTTTCGACTTCTATTAAAATAGATATTACTAATACTATTATAATGTTACCTTCGGGATCCTATATTTTAAATGTAAAATAAGGAAGTTTTTTCGTACTATTGCAGACTGTTATAAAAAGTAATTTATGGATGCCATTAAAGTTTTTGAGGATAAAAAAGTACGAAGCCATTACGATAAGGATAATGAGATTTGGTATTTTTCTATAGTGGATATTGTTGAAGCTTTAACAGATTCTAAAAACCCTACAGATTATTTAAAAAAAATTAGAAAAAGAGATGTTGAACTTGGAAGTTACATAGGGACAAATTGTCCCCAGGTAACAATGTTGACTAATGGGAAAAAGCGTAAAACACTGGCAGGCAACGTTGAGAATATTTTTAGAATAGTACAATCAATTCCATCTCCTAAAGCAGAACCGTTTAAATTATGGTTGGCAAAAGTTGGTTATGAACGTATTCAGGAAATTCAAGATCCGGCACAAAGTATTCACCGTGCCAGAGAAAACTGGAAACAGCACGGAAGAAGCGAAAAATGGATTCAGCAACGCATGATGGGACAGGAAACCCGAAATAAACTAACAGATTATTGGAAAGAAGCCGGCATTGAAGAGAAAAATGAGTTTGCAATTCTAACTAATATTATTCATCAGGAATGGACCGGTCTTTCTGTGAAAGAACATAAAGAAGCAAAAGGGTTAAAGTTACAAAATCTTAGAGATCACATGAGTGAGGCCGAACTCATTTTTACAGCACTAGCCGAACTTTCTACAAGACAGATAGCGGAAAATGATGAAGCAAAAGGATTAATCGAAAATGCAGTGGCAAGTAAAAAGGGCGGAGCAGTAGCTAAAAATGCACGACTAGAACTTGAACAGCAAACGGGTAAAAATGTAGTGACAAATCAGAATTTTTTGCCTCCTTTAGAAACAGAAAAGACTTTACCTAAGAATAAATAATGTTTTTTTCAAAAAGTTTAACTCTAAACAAACTACTTTAATACATAAAAATGATTGGACTATTACGTTTTCGTCAGGAAATTTTGCGATTTACGTTAAATCAGCGGCATTTTTAATAATTCGGGACAGTACAGGATACATTGTTAATTTTTCAGTGTTATTTTTACACTTATTAAATATTTTTACCTAAAAAAATGTTAGGTATATATTTATAGCCAGAAAAAATAATTCATAATTTAAATTGATAATGAAGGTAACAAAATTAGCATTTGTCTTGTTTGGACTTTTCCTTTTAGGAAGTTGTAAATCTGCTTTAGAGAAAAAGACTTGGAAAGAAGGAATTTTAGTAGATCAGTTTGTTTACGATAAAGCAACTTATCCGTCTTGTCATGCGATTACAATCGTCGAAGCTACAAATGGTGATTTAGTTGCTTCTTGGTTTGGAGGAACTCACGAAAGAAATCCTGATGTCTGCATTTATGTTGCTATCAAACCAAAAGGAAGCGATACTTGGAACGAGGGCATAAAAGTTGCCGATGGCGTCATGAAAGACGGACCAAGATTACCAACTTGGAATCCGGTGTTATATCAAATTCCGGGTGGCGATTTAATGCTTTTCTACAAAATCGGACCAAAACCATCAGAATGGTGGGGTGTAATCAGGACTTCATCCGATGGTGGAAAAACTTGGTCTGAGGCGCAAAAAATGCCTGATGGTTTCTTAGGGCCAATCAAAAATAAACCTGTTTTATTAAGCAACGGAACTTTATTGTGTCCGTCAAGTATCGAAGGTGATGGCTGGAGGCTTCGTATGGAATCTACTCCAGATTTCGGAAAAACTTGGGTAATGGGCGATACGCTTCCAAGAGGAAAACAAAAAATCAATGCCATTCAGCCAAGTATTTTATTTCATAAAGACGGAAGCATTCAGGCTATCGGAAGAACTAGAAACAGAGCTATTTTTAGCACTTTCTCAAAAGACAACGGAAAAACTTGGTCAAATGTTGAGTTAATCGGACTACCAAATAACAACTCAGGAACTGATGCTGTAACTTTAAAAGACGGAAGACATTTACTAGTTTACAACCACGTTCTTCCTCCAGGAAAAGAAGCTAAAGGGCCACGAACGCCTTTAAACGTTTCGGTTTCAAAAGATGGAATTCACTGGAACGCAGCTTTGGTTTTAGAAGATTCAAAAATCAGCCAATACTCTTATCCATCGATCATTCAGAGTTCAGACGGAATGGTGCATATCGTTTATACTTGGAGAAGAGAAAAGCTGAAGTACGTAAAAGTTGATCCGAGTAAATTAGTGGCGCTTCCAATTAAAAACGGAATCTGGCCAGGCGAAGAAGGAAAAGTGGTGACAGCGGTAAAAGCGGAAGAAGAATAAATGAATTGAACCATTAAGAGATTAAGAAAGTTAAGTTGCTGTGTTTAATATATTTTTAAAGAACATTAAGCTTAACTTTCTTAATCTTCTAATGCAGAAATAATAAAAGTATTTAAGCTTAATTTCCTTAATATCTTAATGGTAAAACCAATTAACATGAAGCTAAATAAAAACTTAATTGTTGCAATACTTGTTCTTGTAGCATCAACATTCAACAGCTGTGCAACGGCTCAGTTTTCGAATAAAAAGCAGAAATATAAAGTGGCGGTTTGCGACTGGATGATTTTAAAAAGACAAAAACTAGGCGCTTTTGGTTTGGCTTCTGAAATAAAAGCTGACGGAATCGAGCTCGATATGGGAGGTTTAGGAAACCGTCCGACTTTTGACAGCAAATTGGGCGATCCTATAGAAAGACAAAAATTCTTGGACAAATCGAAAGAAACTGGCGTTGCAATCAGTTCAATTGCCATGTCAGGATTTTATGCTCAGTCATTTGCCACAAGAGAAATCACGCCAATGATTAACGATTGTATTCAGACGATGAAGAATATGAAAGTAAAAGTGGCGTATCTTCCGTTAGGAACACAAACCGATTTGGTTAAAAATCCAGAATTACGTCCAGAAGTGATTAAAAGACTGCAATGGGCAGGAAAAGAAGTGGGTAAAATAGGAGGAGTTATCGCAATTGAAACTTCTTTGAGCGCGACAGACGAGAAAAAACTTTTAGACGAAATCGGTTCAAAATACATTAAAAGCTCTTTCAACTTTGCAAATGCTTTAGACAATAAAAGAGATATTTCTTCAGAATTAAAGATATTAGGAAAAAAATATTTAGCTCAGATTCACGCTTCCAATACCGATCAATTTTGGTTAGAAAATGATCCTGCGATCGATATGCCAAAAATCAAACAGACTCTGGACGGAATGAAATGGAGCGGATGGCTGATTGTGGAGCGTTCAAGAGACGTGACACAAGTACACAATGTAAAAGCCAATTACGGAGCAAATGTGGCTTATTTGAAGAAGATTTTTCAGAATTAATATTTTTTAGCCACATATTAAAATGATTTTTTAATCTGTGGAAATCTTTTATCCCGATAGCTATCGGGAGTGGCAAAAGAATCAATATAAAATCTGCCAAATCTGCTGAATCTGCAAGAGATAATTTTTTCACGCAGATCTAGCAGATTATTTTAGAATGAATACCCAAAACAGCATACCATGAAATATTTACAATTACTTTTTTTATGTCTTTACGTTTCTTTCGCGACAGCACAAAACATCACAGTTGTGAGTGATGCAAATTCGCCAAGAGCAAAATTTGGAGCAGAGAAATTATCAGAAACGCTTACGTCAAAAGGTTTCAGCGTAGTTTCTTCTGATAAATTCAAAAAATTAAAAGATAAAGTAATTGTTATTGGAGAAAAAGGAACTGACTTTTGGAAGAAAAATGCTAAAAGCGCTAAAATCGACGATAGCAAATTAACCAAGAAGGAAGGTTTTCAGATTCGTACTCAGAACAATGTAATTTATGTTGAAGGAACAGATGCAAGCGGAACATTATATGGCGCATTAGAATTGGCAGACAGAATCAAAAATTCAGGTCAGCTTCCGTCAGAAATCAATATTGAAGACAGTCCGGAAATGGTTTTACGTGGCGCTTGTATCGGAATGCAGAAACCCGTTTATCTTCCAGGTCGCGATGTTTACGAATATCCGTATACGCCAGAAACTTTTCCTTGGTTTTATGATAAAGCGCTTTGGATTAAATATTTAGATATGCTGGTAGAAAACCGCATGAATTCTTTGTATTTATGGAATGGACATCCTTTTGCATCTTTAGTAAAATTAAAAGAATATCCGTTTGCAGTTGAAGTAAGTGATGAAGATTTCAAAAAGAACGAAGAAATCTATAAATTCTTAACGGTTGAAGCCAACAAACGTGGAATTTGGGTCATTCAGATGTTCTATAACATTCTTGTTTCTAAACCATTTGCAGAGCATTACAACATTAAAACACAAGATCGTTCTAGACCGATTACGCCATTATTGTCCGATTACACCAGAAAATCTATTGCAGCTTTTATCGAAAAATATCCAAATGTGGGTTTGATGGTTTGTTTGGGGGAAGCAATCAATACGGTTGATGACGACGTAGAATGGTTTACCAAAACGATTATTCCAGGTGTCCGCGATGGTTTGCAGGCATTAGGAAAAACAGAAGAGCCTCCAATTATTTTGCGCTCTCATGATACAGACGGACCTTTGGTAATGGAAAAATCGCTTCCATTATACAAGAATCTCTATACTGAAAGTAAATATACGGGTGAATCTTTAACGACTTACACTCCAGGCGGACCTTGGGGAGAAACGCACAAACAATTGAGCGCTCTAAAATCGATCCATATTGAGAATGTTCACATTTTGGCCAATTTGGAACCTTTCAGATACGGTTCGCCCGACTTCATTCAGAAAACGGTAAAAGCCATGCACAACATTCATGGAGCAAATGCACTGCATTTATACCCGCAGGCATCGTATTGGGACTGGCCTTATTCAGCAGATAAAACAAAATCAGGCGAACGTTTATTAGAAATGGATCGTGACTGGATTTGGTACAAAGCTTGGGCAAGATATGCTTGGGACAGTAAAAGAGATAGAAACGAAGAAGTTCAGTTTTGGGATAAAGATTTAGCGAAGAAATTCGGAACAAGTCAAGAAGCGGCTAATAATATTTTAAAAGCTTACGAAGAAACTGGAGAAATTGCACCAAAAACCTTAAGACGTTTCGGAATCACAGAAGGAAACCGTCAGACTTTATTGCTAGGAATGTTCGAAAGCCAATTGGTAAATCCATCAAAATGGAGAGTGTATCCTGGATTCCACGAATCTTGCGGGCCTGCGGGAGAATTGCTTTTGGAATATGCTAAAAAAGAATGGAACAAAGAACCGCATTCTGGCGAACTACCAACGCAGATTATTGCTGAAATTACAGAGCACGGAAGACTGGCTGTTGAAGCCATTGATAAAGCCGAAGCAAGTGTTACGAAAGACAAAGAAGAATTTGCGCGCCTTAAAAATGATATTCATGCTTATAAAGCGTTTGCTGATTTCTTCTCAGAAAAAGTAAAAGCAGCATTATTGGTTTTAAGATATAGTTATTCAAATGACATTACCGATTTAGACAAAGCAATGCCTCATTTAGAAAAAAGCATCGAGTACTATGAATTATTGGTAAACTTGACAAAAGATACGTATTACTATGCCAACAGTATGCAGACTGCTCAACGCCGAATCCCAATTGGAGGAGACGACGGAAACAACAAAACTTGGGCTGAATTATTACCGCACTACGAACGAGAATTGGCTAATTTCAAGAGAAATTTAGAAAAGCTAAAAGCATCAAAAGATGGTAAAATTGAAACCAAAGAAGGAAAACCTTGGAAAACTGCTGATGTAACTTTTATCGACGAAAAACCGGGAAGTTATTTAGTAAAAACAGGAACAAAAGTATATGGAACAGATATTTCTGAATTAACGAAAATTGCTCCAGAGCTTCAAAATTTAAGAGGATATTCGTTTGTAGAAAATGAGCAAAACGAAAAAGGAACGCATTTGAAGTTTAGAAACACAAAAGCGGTTAAATTAGTGGTGGGGTATTTTAATTCAGATCAAAAGAGATTTTTATTACCGCCGAGTTTGGAAACTGATGCTGCAGGAAATGCTCATGGCCAAGCCGAAGTTATTCTAGCAAGTGCCATGAATTTAAAAGAGCTTCCAAGAGTAAATATTCATACGTATACTTTCCAGCCGGGCGAGAATAAATTAGATTTAGGAAAAGGAAAGGTATTGATTTTAGGTTTTATCGACGCAGATCAAACCATAACACCACGTGATGTAGGCTATATCGATGCAGGAGAAAAAGCAGCTATTGACTGGTTGTTTTATTAAAGACAATGTTAAACCTAACAGGTTTATTCAGGAAGTATAAGCACAACTTGTCATCCCGAGAAACGAGGGATCTCCGCAAGAAGCTCGACAACAGTTTGTCGAAATTTCCTATGCGGAGCTACTTGCGGAGATTTCTCCTCATATCTAAATGACAAAAAAAGCGAGACAATTTCGTAGAAATAAAAACTTAAATTACCTTATATAGCTTATATGGTTTAGAAAATATGAATAAAATAGTTTTTTTTATTTTTTGTTTTTTCTCAAGTTTTTGCTCTGTTTGGAGTCAGAGCAAAGATTCGGGGAAGTTTCGTAAAGAAATTTCGCTGAATTCATCTTGGGAGACCGTAATACTGGATAATCTTCCGCTGAAAGAAGAAGATTTTGTAGAAAATCCAAAAACTGGTTCCAATTGGCAAAAGGTTAGTGTGCCTCACAATTGGGATCAGTATTATGGTTTCAGAAGAACAAAACATGGAAATTTGCACGGTACTGCTTGGTACAAAAAAACATTGAAACTCGACAAAACTGCTGCTGGAAAAAGACTTTTTTTGTTTTTTGAAGGCGTTAGTTCTTACGGAACAGTTTGGGTAAACGGCAAAAAAGTGGGCGAGCACAAAGGTGGGCGAACCACTTTTACGCTTGATATTACCAAAGCTGTTTCTTTAGAAAAAGAAAATCAGATTCTGGTAAAAGCATCGCATCCTTCCTTTATTGCCGATTTGCCTTGGGTTTGCGGAGGCTGTTCGGGTGAATGGGGATTTTCAGAAGGTTCTCAGCCAATGGGAATTTTTAGGCCAGTCACTTTGGTCATTACAAACGATGTTAGAATTGAGCCTTTTGGCATTCATATTTGGAATGATAAATCGGTTTCAAAACAAAAAGCAATTCTTAATACTACAACTGAAATAAAGAATTACGGTACTTCACAGCGAAATTTGACTATCGAAAATATTCTTTTGGATGCCTCAGGAAAGAAAGTTGCTATTATAAAAAGCGACAACAAAATCAATTCGGGAGAAACAAAAGAAATAGCACAGACACTTCCTGAGATTCAGAATCCAAAATTATGGTCGCCATCCAGTCCGTATTTGTATAAATTGGTTACTTCAGTTTATGAAAACGGAAAAATAATCGATCAGTTGACAACTTCTTATGGAATCCGTTGGGTGAGCTGGCCAGTAAGTCGTGATGGAAAAGACAATCGTTTTTTCATTAATGACGAGCCTGTTTTTATAAACGGAGTTTGCGAATACGAACATTTGATTGGAAAAAGCCATTCGTTTTCAGATGAAATGATTCATTCCAGAATCGAACAAATTAAAGCTGGCGGATTTAATGCTTTTAGAGAAGCACACCAGCCTCATAATTTATTATATCAAAAAGAATTAGACGAAAACGGAATCTTATTCTGGAGTCAGTTTTCAGCACATATTTGGTACGATACGCCCGAATTCAAAGAAAATTTTAAAACTCTGTTGCGAGAATGGATTAAAGAACGCAGAAACAGTCCATCTGTCGTAATGTGGGGATTACAGAACGAAAGTACAATTCCAAAGGAATTTGCGGAAGAATGCACACAGATAATTCGTGAAATGGATCCGTTATCAGCTTCACAAAGAATTGTAACGACTTGTAATGGAGGAGAAGGAACAGATTGGAATGTCGTTCAAAATTGGTCAGGAACGTATGGAGGAGATCCGTTAAAGTATCATTTGGAAATGACCACTCAATTGCTAAATGGTGAATACGGAGCATGGCGTTCTGCCGATTTGCATACAGAAGGCGAATTTGACCAAAAAGGAATTTTAAGCGAAAACCGTTTTTCTCAGCTAATGGAAATTAAAGTCCGTGAAGCCGAATCGGTAAAAGATAAAATTGCTGGTCAGTTCAACTGGCTTTTTGCTTCGCACGAAAATCCGGGACGTGTACAAAACGGAGAAGGTTTTAGAGATATTGATAAAGTTGGACCCGTAAATTACAAAGGGCTTTTTACGATTTGGGGCGAGCCTTTGGATGCGTTTTACATGTATCGAGCGAATTATGTTTCCAACAAAACGAATCCGATGGTTTATATCGTTTCGCATACTTGGCCAAGCCGTTGGGAAAAACCGGGAATCAAAAACGGAATCGATATTTACTCGAATTGCGACGAAGTAGAATTGTTCAACGATGTGAATAAAGTTTCACTTGGAAAACTTAAAAATCCAGGGATTGGACAGCATTTTCAATTTAATAATGTCAATGTTCAGTACAATGTTTTATATGCGGTTGGATATGTAAACGGAAAAGCGGTTGCAAAAGATTATATTGTTTTGAATAATCTGCCTAAAGCGCCAAATTTAGAATCTCTGGTTGCTGATAAAAATGATATTTTAAAACCCAATAAAAGTTACAATTACCTTTACCGAGTAAACTGTGGCGGTTCTGAATTGAGAGATAGTTCTGGAAATGTTTGGTCTGCAGATAGACATAAAAGCGGACAAAATACCTGGGGTTCGTTATCATGGACCGATAATTTTGAAAAATTGCCAGACTTTTTTGCAAGCCAAAGAAAAACTTTTGACCCAATAAACGGAACAAAAGATCAGGAATTATTTCAAAGTTTTAGATACGGAGTTGATAAACTGCGTTACGAATTTCCTGCGCCTGACGGAGAATATTTAGTAGAATTATACTTTACAGAGCCGTGGTACGGAACTGGTGGCGGAATGGACTGCAAAGGCTGGCGTTTGTTTGATGTAGCAATCAACAATAATGTAGTTTTAAAAGATTTTGATATTTGGGCAGAAGTTGGATACGACAATGCCTTGAAGAAAATATTCGTAGTAAAAAGCGTTAACGGAAAAATTGTGATTTCGTTTCCAAATGTAAAAGCTTCACAAGCGATAATTTCTGCGATTGCGATTGCTACGAAAGATAAAAATGTTAAACCTGTTACAGAATCTCCAAGCAATATTCAAAATGTGAGTTTAGATGCTAAAGATTTTAAAATTGCGTCTTGGTTAGATATTAATTCGAAGCAATATGCTGATTCAGAAGTGAGTTTTACCGAATTGCCTGCAGAAGTTTTTGGCGCGGATTATTTGCAGTTTTCAGTTAATTCAAAAAATAAAGGTTCATTTACTGCAAAAGAAGAATCGACGATTTATGTTTTACTTGACAGTAAAATCAAAACAGTAAACGGACTTTCGGATTATAAAAAAACAGAAGAAAAAGCGAAAAATAGCAACGGAGTTTTATTTAATGTTTTTATTAAAAAAGTAAATAAAGGCGAGAAAGTTCTTTTTGATAATGGAGAAACAATCTCTACCATTGTGGTCGTTCCAACTTACGATATGGGCGAGAAAGACGATTCAAGACCTGTCGTAATCATCGAAGCTGAAAAGACAAAAACGACCGGAGACGGAATCGAAAAAGGAAATTTCAAAAAAGCTGATTATGTCGAATTCACAAAAAAGACCAATAATAGCATCGAATTTGAAGTAAAACCTGGCGTTGCAGGAATCTATTTAATGCGTTTCCGTTTTATGAATCGGAATGAAGTGCCGATGAAAGTGAAATTCAAAATGGAAGATGCCTACGGAATTTTAATGCGAAATGATACTATTGAATTTTTCCCTTCACCTGAAAAATGGAAGATTTTGAACACAACATCAGGAGGTTATATCAATGCGGGAACTTATAAAATTACTTTAGAAGGAGATGATTTGAAAGGATTGATGTTGGATAATTTCGAATTTCAGTAGGTTTTTTTAGAGGGACAAAGTGACAGAGTAACAAAGTGACAAAGGTTTTCTCATTTTGCTATGTTCGCCTAGTTTGTCATTTCGAGGAACGAGAAATCACACGCGGGATTCTACAAAGATTGGAAATAACTGTACGGAGTTTCTAGTGTGATTTCTCCCTTCGGTCGAAATGACAAAACGATGAAAAATACGATTAGAATAAAAAACATATTTATGATAAAACATAAAAACATATTTCAAAAAATTACAATTGCCTTATTGTTTTCAGTATCAGTTTTTGCACAAAAACAGGCCAGAATTGTAGAAGACTTCAACAAAAACTGGAATTTTAAATTGGGTGAGCATCCAGAGGCTATAAACGCTAATTTTAATGCTTCGGATTGGAGAACACTTCAATTGCCTCATGATTGGAGTATTGAAGGCGTTTTTGATAAAGATGCTAAAACGAAACAAGCTCAAGGATTTTTGCCTGCAGGAAAAGGCTGGTATCGCAAAGTTTTTACAGTTCCTGCGAATTGGAGAAATAGAACGATTTCAATTGAATTTGATGGTGTTTTTAAGAATAGCGAAGTTTTCATTAATGGAAAATCGGTTGGAGTTCGTCCTAATGGATATATTTCTTTTGGTTATGATTTGACTCACTATTTAAACTTCGGAAAATCAAATACTATTGCTGTAAAAGTAGATAATGATTCACAACCTAATTCAAGATGGTACACAGGTTCTGGGATTTATAGAAATGTGCGTTTAGTTGCGAGTGAAAAACTGCATGTTGGAAAATGGGGAACTTTTGTAACTACTCCAGAAGTTTCAGCCGAAAAATCAAAAATACATTTAGAAGTTACCATTGATAATGATAATGCTTCTGCGAAAGAATTTAGACTAGTTACGTCGATCGTAGATTCAAAAAATATTGAAGTGGCAAATATGACTTCAACAGAAAAAATCGGAGCTAAAACCTCAGAAAAAAAGATACATAATCTAGAAGTAAAACAGCCAAAATTATGGAGTCCAGAAAATCCGTATTTGTATAAAGTCATTACAAAAATCTACGAAAAATCGAAGTTGGTTGACAATTATGAGACGCCGCTTGGATTTAGATTTTTTAATTTCGACTCAGAAAAAGGATTTTCATTAAATGGAGTTCCAACTAAAATATTAGGAGTTTGTCTGCACCATGATAATGGTGCTTTGGGCGCTGTTGAAAATATTCATGCGCTTCGCAGAAAGCTGACTTTGATGAAAGAAATGGGAGCTAATGCCATTAGAATGTCTCACAATCCGCATTCTTTAGAAATGATGCAATTATGCGACGAAATGGGATTCATCGTTCAGGATGAAGCTTTTGACGTTTGGAAAAAGAAAAAAGTAACCAACGATTACCATAAAGATTGGGATGCTTGGCATAAACAAGATTTAGAAGATTTTATCAAAAGAGACCGCAATCATCCGTCGGTTATGATGTGGAGTATTGGAAATGAAATCAGAGAACAGTTTGATTCGACAGGAATTGCAATTACTAGAGAATTGGCTAAAATTGTGAAATCATTAGATACGACACGTCCTGTAACTTCAGCTTTGACAGAGAATGTAATTGAGAAAAACTTTATTTATCAATCTGGAGCTTTAGATCTTTTAGGTTTCAATTACAAACATGAAGATTACAAAGATTTCCCAACTAAATTTAAAGGACAAAAAATCTTGGCTTCAGAAAGTGTTTCGGCTCTAGAAACTCGAGGGCATTACGACCAATCGGATGTTATAAAAGCTTGGCCTACCAAACATGGTGCTCCATTTGATGGAAATGCAGATTGGACGGTTTCGGCTTACGATCAGGTGAAATCATATTGGGGCGCAACGCACGAAGAAAACTGGAAGACGATTAAAAGTCAGGATTTTATGGCGGGAACGTTTATTTGGACGGGGTTTGATTACATTGGCGAACCAGATCCATATCCATATCCTGCGAGAAGTTCTTACTTCGGAATTGTAGATTTAGCCGGACTTCCAAAAGATGTGTATTATATGTACCAAAGCGAATGGTCGAACAAAACCGTTTTGCATATTTTACCTCATTGGAACTGGACAAAAGATCAGGAAATCAACATTTGGGCGTATTACAATAATGCCGATGAAGTAGAATTATTTTTAAATGGAAAATCGCTTGGCAAAAAATCAAAACAAAATGATGATCTGCATATTTCATGGAAAGTGAAGTTTGAGCCTGGGACATTAAAGGCCGTTTCCAGAAAGAACGGAAAGGTAGTTTTAGAAAAAGAAATCCGTACAGCAGGACAAGCTTCTAAAATTGATTTAAAAGTAGATAAAAATACAATCAAAAACGATACTTACGATTTGGTTTATGTAACCGTTTCAATGTTAGACAAAGATGGAAATTTGGTTCCAAATGCTATGGATTTAATTAATTTTGAAGTAACTGGCGGAGGAAAATTAGTGGGAGTTGATAATGGTTATCAGGCTAATCTAGATTCTTTTAAAGCGAATTCTTGTAAATTGTTTAATGGGAAATGTATTGTGATTATTCAATCGAATGGGGAGAAAGAGAATATTCAGTTGAAGGCAACGCCAGTGAATGGAATTTCAGGTTCGACTGTCAAAATTAAAATAAATTAAGCATTATGAAAACTTAAAATCTTTCATTACATATAGAGTTTTTTTTGAATTGTAATTCTTTAATTCATTCTTTTTTATAACTTTCTCATAATTAAGAAAAGATTGATTATGAGAAAAATATATTTTCTATTTTTTGCATTCTGTATTTCATGTACAAACAAAACTGATAACCAAATAATAGATAATTCATTTAGCCTTAAAGAAGTTAATGTGGCAATGATTTATTCAAAAAAACTAGATAATCTTCGATGTCTATTGTACAACGTAACAGATACTATAAAAGAACATAAAAAGCTTGGTGTTGTATTCACATTTGATATTAAAATCAATCATATTGCTAAATTTTCTAATTCTTCTGGCTGTGGTTGTGCTATTGAACCGGGGCTTGGAGGTTCCGCTGATAAAATAAAAAGTCTCAAAATTTTATTGAAGAATGATAAAAATGAAATCGATATTACTAATATGCTAGTTAATTCTGAAGAATCAGTTCTTTACAATTCATTTGAGAATTTTGACAAAAGGCGATTTGATAAAAATGATTTTAGTTGTGTTTGTTTAGATAAAAAAAGTAATCAATATGTTGAATATTTAAACAAAAATTATTTAGGAGGAAAAGTTTATCGAAAAGTCCACTCGAAAAGAGTTCCTATTTTAAAAAATCCAAAAGATTTCATTTCTTGGTTTAATAACTTTAATAATGATAAATTTCAAGTTGGATTTTCCTCTAAAAATATAACTTCGGGTAGAGGTTTTTTACACACTAATTTTCCATTTTGGCTTCCAGATCATTTTTTTAAGATATTAAAAAATTATAATGTCATAAAGATTGAGGTGGAATTGGAAAATGGATTGTTTTTAGAGAAAACTAGAGAATTGAAAATGATATAGGTTTATAAGATTAAAGAGAAAAATCCGTTTCAAACGTGAAGAGGATTTTTGTTTGGAATACTATTTATTTATATAAAAAATCAGAATAAATGACACCAACATTCTTTGCAGATCAAAAAGATTTTAGAAAATGGTTAGAGAAAAACCATCAGAAAGAAAAAGAGCTTTTGGTTGGTTTTTATAAAGTGACAAGTGGAAAACCTTCTATGACTTGGTCGGAATCTGTAGATCAGGCACTTTGTTTTGGCTGGATTGATGGTGTTCGCAAATCTATTGACAAGGATAGTTATACAATTCGTTTTACCCCGAGAAAATCCTCCAGTATTTGGAGTGCGATTAATATCCAAAAAATGGAAGATCTGACTAAAGCGGGTTTGATGACTGATGCTGGTTTGAAAGCTTTTAGTTTTAGAACTGAAAATAAATCCAAAATCTATTCTCACGAAAAAGAACCCGTTCCACTTTTGGAATCATATGAGGAGGAATTTAAAGGCAACAAAATTGCATGGGAGTTTTTTGAGAAACAAGCTCCTTCATACAAGAAAGTGATGATTCATTGGATTATGAGTGCCAAACAAGAAAAAACACAACTGTCAAGACTTGAAAAAACTATTTTGGAAAGTGAAAAACAAAAAAGGGTCGTGTAAATCTTTAGAATAAAATTGCTTACCTTAGTAAGCTGACTTTGAATAATATGGAAAAAGAAAATACCACAACAATTAAAGGGGAAATTTTGCTGGGTATTATTTTTGCCCTCGAATTGTACGCCTTGCCCATGCAGTTTTATTTATTGTTACAAGGTGATGGATTTACCTTTTTTAGCGCTGCAGTCCGCTTTTTTAGTTTCTTTACCATTACAACAAATTGTATAGTTTTCATTTGCACTGCCATGCTGCTGTTTGGCGGAAAAAACGCTATGAATGCTTTTTTTCGAAAATGTACAACCATTACTGCAATCACAGTTTATATTTTGATTGTTGGAATCGTGTTTAATCTCCTTCTGCGCTCCATTGTTGATTTACAAGGGCACCATAGTATAGTTAGTGAAATCTTTCATGTTGTTGTTCCCATTTTATTTTTCTTTTATTGGCTTTTTTTCGTTAGCCCAGAAAAAATATCATTTAAAACCATTTGGTTTTGGCTGTTATACCCTATTATTTACATGATTTATACCGTATTTCATGGTTTTATATCCAACTTTTATCCTTATCCTTTTATTGATGTTACAAAATTGGGATTAGAAACTGCGCTTACAAATGGGGTTTTTGTTCTAATTGCTTTTGCGGTTTTGTCTGTGATTTTGATTTCGATTTCGAAAATTAGAACCAAAACGGTTTAAAAATTGCTGTTGGTGGAAATTCTAAACGATGGATTTCAATTTATACTACATTTATGCTGTATAGACTATTTTAAAGCAAATCAGCAATGAAAAAAATATTCCTTTCCTTATGTCTTTTTGGCGTAATTTCTAATGCTTTGAGTCAAGAATTTACCAACGCGCCAAAGCCTTTTGGACCAGTTCCGACGCAAAAACAAATCGATTGGCAGGAAATGGAATTTTACGCTTTTGTGCATTTTTCGCTAAATACTTTTACCAATAAAGAATGGGGTTATGGAGATGAATCGCCAGAACTTTTTAATCCGTCACAATTAGATGTGCGTCAGTGGGCGCGCGTGGTGAAAGAGGCTGGAATGAAAGGGATTATTTTGGTTGCCAAACATCACGATGGATTTTGCCTTTGGCCTTCAGCTTATACAGAGCGTTCTGTAAAGAACTCGCCTTGGGAAAACGGAAAAGGTGATTTAGTAAAAGAACTAGCGGCAGCTTGCAAAGAATACGATTTAAAACTAGGATTATATCTCTCGCCTTGGGATAGAAATCATCCGCAATACGGAAAACCTGAATATATTACCTATTTCAGAAATCAGTTGAAAGAATTATTGACGAATTACGGAGATGTTTTCGAAATGTGGTTTGATGGCGCAAATGGTGGCGATGGCTATTATGGGGGCGCAAACGAAACTAGAAAAATCAATACACTTACGTATTATAATTGGGATGAAACGTACAAATTAATTTACGATATCGCACCAAAAACTTTAGTTTGGGGAGTTGGACCATCTGAAGCAAGATGGATTGGAAATGAAGAAGGACGTGCAGGAAAAACCAATTGGTCGTTACTTCGTCAGAAAGATGAATTGGCAGGAAAAGTACATTATACAGAGTTTATGTCTGGTCACGAAGACGGAGAAAAATGGGTTCCGGGAGAAGCCGATGTTTCCATTAGACCAGGATGGTTTTATCATTCAGTAGAGGATGATAAAGTGCGTTCGCTTGACGAAATGGTGGATATTTATTATGAATCGATTGGACGAAATGCGACTTTGTTGTTAAATCTTCCAGTGGATAGACGTGGTTTGGTTCATGAAAATGATGAAGCAAGATTAAAAGAACTCGTTGCTACAATCAAAGCCGATTTCAAAACAGAATTATTGGCAGGAACTCAGGTTCAGGCTTCAAACATTCGTGGAAACGATCCTAATTTTGGTCCGCAAAATGTTATCGACGGAAATAAAAATACCTATTGGGCAACAGATGATAAAGTAAAAGAGGCTTCGGTTGAATTTACTTTTAAAAAACCAACGACAATCAATAGAGTTTTACTTCAAGAATATATTAAATTGGGTCAGCGTGTAAAAGCATTTTCTATTGAAGTAAAAGTCGATGGACAGTGGAAAACCATTGCTAACGAAACTACAATTGGTTACAAAAGAATCTTGCGTTTAAATCGAGTTACTGCAACTGCACTTCGAGTTAATGTTTTAGATGCTAAAGCGGGATTTGTAATCAGTACAGTTGAGGCTTACAATGCACCGACTTTTGTAAAAGAACCGCAGATTTTTAGAGATAAAAATGGTTTGGTTACTATTAAATCGGAAGAAGGAAATGCGATCTATTACACTTTGGATGGAAAAGTGCCTACTGAAAAAAGTACTTTGTATAAAGCGCCATTCATATATAATAAGGAAGTAGAAATTAAAGCTATTTCAAGAAATACGAAAGAGAAAATCAATAGTGGCATAAAGTCGGCAAAATATGGAGTTTCTAAAGAAAAATGGAAAGTAACTTCGGTTTCGAGTGGTGACAGCAAATCTGTAGAACGAATAATTGATGGAAATCCAGACACAGATTGGGGATTTGGAAATGATGAAAACAAGCTGCCGCAAACTGTTGTTATAGATATGGGAGAATTGATTAGTATTAAAGGTTTTACTTATACGCCGCAACAGATTGGCAACAATTTAAATTTGATTTCAAATTATGAATTGTACACAAGTGTAGATAGTTTTTATTGGGACAAACAATCGGAAGGAGAATTTTCTAATATCAAACATAATCCAATTGAACAAGTTAAAAGTTTTGCTGCGGTTAAAGCAAGATTTTTGAAATTTGTCGCTACAGCTGCGGTAGGAAAAGCGCAAACAGTTTCGATTGCTGAAATTGGTGTTGTGGAATAAAAATCTTTTTTTGTTTTAAAAGATCAATGATTTTGTAGTCGTTGATGATTTTTTATAAATATTAAGCTTATCCGAAGCTTATAAAAAAAGAGTTGGTTTTTTGAACCTGCCTTATTTTGTTTTCTGACGAAGTTTAGCCGCTATTAGTCGAATTTTTACTACGAGAGGATAATTTAATTCTACTTTTATCTTGTGTTAATTAAAACAGCAAGCGCGAGCATGATTAAAGAAGATATAGGTTTTAGAGAAGCAGGAAAATTTGAAGAAACTCGTTTTGAGAAAATTCATAACGTTATTTTCGAATCGTCTCAGGAAGCTTCTTTATTGGTTGCTCGTGAAATTGCTAATTTAATTCAGAGAAAAAGTGAGCTGAACGAACCTTGCGTTTTAGGTTTGGCTACTGGATCTTCTCCTATCAAAGTTTACGAAGAACTGGTTAGAATGCACAAAGAGGAAGGACTTAGTTTTGCTGGTGTCGTGACCTTCAATTTGGACGAATATTATCCTATGGATAAAAATGATATTCAGAGTTATTATCATTTTATGCATGAACATCTATTTAATCATGTCAATATTCATCCAGAAAACATCAATATTCCAGACGGGCAGGTGAGTGCCGAGGAATTGCAGCAATATTGTATTGATTATGAGATGAAAATTATTTCTTACGGGGGATTAGATTTTCAGCTATTAGGAATAGGAAGAACGGGACATATTGGGTTTAATGAACCTGGTTCTCACGTAAACTCAGGAACCAGAAGCATTACATTAGATCATATCACAAGAGTTGATGCGGCCGCTTCTTTTTTAGGAATAGATAATGTTCCTAGAAAAGCCATTACAATGGGAATTGGAACCGTAAGAAATGCAAAACGAATTGTTTTACTGGGTTGGGGAATTAGTAAAGCAGGAATTATAAAAAAAACAATCGAAGGAGAAATTTCTTCGCAAGTACCGGCTACGTATTTACAAGAGCATCACAACACAACATTTGTTCTAGATACAGAAGCTTCGTCTGAATTGACAAGAGTTAAAACGCCTTGGCTAGTAAAGTCTTGTGTTTGGACAGATGAATTAAAATTAAAAGCGGTGGCTTGGTTAAGTGAGTTGACTAAAAAGCCGTTTTTGAAACTGACCGATAAAGATTATAACGACAATGGGATGTCAAGTCTTTTAACGGAAGAAGGAACTGCATACGATTTGAACATTAAGATGTTTAATAAAATGCAGCAAACGATTACGGGATGGCCAGGCGGGAAACCAAATGCTGATGATACGTATAGACCAGAACGTTCTGTGCCAGAAAAGAAAAGAGTAATCATTTTCAGTCCGCATCCTGATGACGATGTGATTTCGATGGGAGGAACTTTTGACCGTTTGATAGAGCAGGGACATGAAGTTCATGTCGCATACCAAACCTCTGGAAATATTGCCGTTTCTAATGAAGAAGCGTTGAAATTTGCTGAAATTTCGAAAGCATTGCATCCAGATTCTAGAATGTCTGATAAAATAATCGAATTTCTTCAGAATAGAACTGGAAATGAGATCGATTCATTAGAAGTAAGAAAATTAAAAGGATTAATTAGAAGAAGTGAATCTTTCGGAGCAACTCGCTATTTAGGTTTGCCAGATTCGAATGTACACTTTTTAGATCTTCCGTTTTACGAAACGGGAACGGTTAAAAAGAATAATCTTTCAGATGCAGATATCGATATTATGTCTGATATTATAGAAAGAATAAAACCGCATCAAATTTATGCCGCAGGAGATTTAGCAGATCCGCACGGAACTCATAAAGTGTGTTTAGACAGTTTGTTTGAAGCTTTGAAAAGATTAAAACACAAAGACTTTATGAACGATTGCTGGGTTTGGCTTTATAGAGGAGCTTGGCATGAATGGGAATCGTACCAAATTGACATGGCAGTACCAATGAGTCCTGATCAGGTTTTAAAGAAACGACATGCTATTTTTTATCACCAGTCTCAAAAAGATGGCGTTATGTTTCAAGGTGATGACAGCAGAGAGTTTTGGGTGCGAGTTGAAGACAGAAACAGATTGACTGCAGAAAAATACCACAGCTTAGGATTAGCAGATTATTCGGCTATTGAGGCGTTTAAACGTTATCATTTCTAAGTGCTTTTTGCAGCAATGAAGATAATAGACTATTTCATGGTTTATTTTGGTTAGTTACCTATAATTGAGAGAAAATGCGGTCGTGGTTGGCCGCATTTTCGTTTTTATTTTTTTACTGTAAAGTTTTTTTACCGCAAAGTTCGCAAAGTTTTTTTTACCGCAAAGTGCACAAAGGATACGCAAAGTTCGCTAAGAATATTTATTCAAGCGTATATATTTTGAGAATAAAAAAGTTCGCAAAGCTTAATCATTAAGCTTTGCGAACTTTTTTATTTTCTCTTTTAAATTAAGAAAAAAAAACTTTGCGAACTTTGCGTAAAATCTTTGTGTGCTTTGCGGTTAACCTTTAGATAGAAGAGTTTAGGATTTTTTGCTTTACTTCGTCTATGTAAGATCTTCCTATAACATATCTTAACCCTTCAATTTCGATACTGTTTCCTTCTACAGCGTCAATTTTATCAATGGCAATGGTGTATGATCTGTGTATTCTAATGAAATCTCTTTCGGGAAGTAAACTTGTGAAATCAGATAAAGTGCTGTGTATGATAAACTTTCCCGAAGTGGTACTGATTTTTAAATAATCTTTTAAGCTTTCGATAACTAATATTTCGTTCAGGAAAATCTTCTTCATTTTTTTCTTGTCGATTTTCACAAAAATAAAAGGATTCTCTTTGCTGTTTTCTTGCGGAATTTTACTGGTATTGTTAAGGCGTTTGTTGATTTTGTTTACCGCTTTCATCAAGCGTGGAAATTCAATTGGTTTAACCAAATAGTCCAAAACATCAAGCTCATAAGTTTCAATTGCAAATTGGTCGTAGGCACTTGTGATAATAAGCAAAGGAGGGTTTTCTAAACTTTTAATGAAATTAATACCGTCTAAAACAGGCATATTTATGTCTAGAAAAATTACATCTATAGTATTGTTTTTTAAGAAATTTAATCCTTCAATAGAATTACTGAAAGTGTTTACTAATTCTAAATCCTCAATCTGTTCAATATAATTTTTAATAACGTTTATTGCCAATGGCTCATCATCGATAATTAAACACTTTATTTTCATTTCTAAATAGTATTTTAGGCCGATATTTGGTTTTTTGTAGGTATAGTTTTCTAAACCGATAAAAGCTGGGGCTTAAGTGACTTTTATAACTAGTTTAACGACAAAAATATTCTTTTTATTTTTAAATGAAAGCTTATAGTCATTTTTATTATATCCTAATTCAAGTCTTTTTTTTACGTTTTCGATACCTATGCCACTTGCCTTGTTAAAATTATCTTTATGTACGGTAAATTCGGGCATTGGGTTTGAAACACTGAAATATAAAAAATCGCCTTTTACCTTAAACCTGATATCAATGAGAACATTGCCAGTGTTTTTGTTTACTCCATGTTTGAAGGCATTTTCGACGAAAGTCAAAAGTAAAACGGGAGAGATTTCTTTGTCGTGTATATCTCCCGAAATGGACATATCAACTTCTAAACGTTCTCCGTTTCTAATTCTTTCCAAGTCAAGATAATTCTGGATGCACATAATCTCATTTTCCAAAGTCTGCTTTTTGCCTTTTGTTTCATAAAGCATATAGCGCATTAGCTCAGAAAGTTTTAAAACTATTTTAGGCGTTTTATTTGATTTTTCTACCGAAAGAGAATAAATATTATTTAAGGTATTGAAGAAAAAGTGTGGAGAAATCTGTGATTTCAAAAACAATAATTCGGTTTCCAACTGTGATTTCTCAAGATCGGTTACACGTCTTTGTTCTTTTAAGAAATCCAAAGTGATTTTAATTGCTGTCACAAAAGTCATTACATACAATTCGCCCATCATCATATCGATAGTATAATTGAGCGTTAGCGTGTTTATGGTTTGCGGACCTTCAGGCCAGACATCGTGTGTGATCAGTAAATATGTTAGATTAAATTTTAGGACGACCATCACAAAAATTGCCGACAATACAGTTACTATATATAGGAAGTACTTTTTTTTGTAAACCAAATGAGGCATCAAAACCAAAATATTCAAATAACACAATGCCATGTGAATAGGAAATCCAAGCAAAGTAGTTTTTAAGGAATAAACATAATCGTTAAAATAACTTCCCCATCGGAATGTGTTAAACACAAAATACGTCAGCCAAAAGTAAACATGATAGCGTATAGGTAAACTATAAGGTTTGTTGGAGTTGAAAATCATAATCGTAGAAAAAAATGTCGTTTGTTACTATTTTTTGATGTTTAGGGCTGTTTAAATGTCGTCCGTCTAAAAATATTTTGGTAAAAATTGAATTTATCTAAATTTAAAGTTAAATTAATATTGTTTTGATATGAGGAAAATTACTCTGCTTTCTTTAACGGTAATTTTTACTGCAAGTTGCAAAATAAATGTAGATAAAAATACGCATCACAAAAGTTTTGCAGCAAATTATGTAGATCCTTTTATAGGTACTGGAGGCCACGGACACACATATCCAGGTGCGACAGTTCCGTTTGGGATGTTGCAAGTGAGTCCAGATAATGGAGTTTCTTGCTGGGACTGGTGTTCAGGTTATCATTATTCTGACTCAATAGTTTCTGGATTTAGTCATTTACACTTAAGCGGAACAGGAATCGGTGATTTGGCAGATATTTTATTTATGCCGACAAACAAAAAATTAGATTTAACCGCCAAAGCCGCTTCACGCGATTTCCTTCCGTATAAATCAAAATACAATCATGTACACGAAAAAGCAGTACCGGGTTATTACCAGGTTTTTCTTGAAGATCCTAAAATCAATGTAGAACTAACTTCTACGCAAAGAACCGCATACCATAAATATACCTATAATAATAACGACACACAATCTGTTGTTGTCGATTTAGGTTTTGCGATTAACTGGGATAAAGCGGTAAAAACTTCTGTTAAAATTGAAGATGCCAATACTATCAGTGGTTATCGCTACAGTACAGGCTGGGCAAAAAATCAAAAGGTGTTTTTTGTCGCCAAATTTTCGAAACCTATTACAGAATCTATTATCACTGCTGATAAAAAAGTAGTTTCTGGTCAAAACGCTGAAGGCGAAAATACCGCTTTACAGTTGTTTTTCGACTCTAAAAATTCTAAAGAATTAGGCGTAAAAGTGGCACTTTCTTCTGTAAGTGTTGAAAATGCAAAAAACAATTTAGATGCTGAAGGTCAGAGTTTTGAAAAAGCAAAATCGGATGCAGCTTCAGATTGGAACAAAGCTTTAAGCAAAATTACAGTTGAAACTCCTGTTGATTCTTTGAAAACTATTTTCTACACCGCTTTATATCATGCACAAGTTGCACCTGTAACGTACAGCGATAAAAACGGTCAGTTTAGAAGAGAAGATGATAAAATTATTACAGCGAAAGATTATACAGCATATTCTACATTATCACTTTGGGACACATTTAGAGCGGAAAATCCATTGTTGACGATATTAGAACCAACGAAAGTTTCAGATTTGATTAACTCGATGTTAGCGTATTATGAAACCAAAAAGATTCTTCCAGTTTGGACCTTATATGCTAATGAAACCAACACAATGACAGGATATCATTCGATTCCAGTTATTGCAGATGCTTATTTAAAAGGCATTAAAGGTTTTGATGCTGAAAAAGCTTTTGAGGCGATGAAAGCAACGATGATGCAAGATGAACGCGGATTGAATTTTTATAAAAAATACGGATACATTCCGTACAACTTATTAGACGAATCAGTTACGATTACTTTAGAATATACTTACGATGATTGGTGTGTAGCTCAAATGGCGAAAGCATTAGGCAAAACTGTTGATTATGAGTTTTTCTCAAAACGTTCAAAAGCTTACGAATATTTATTTGATGCGAAATCTGGTTTCATGAGAGGAAAATCGGAAGATGGAAAATCTTGGAACGAACCTTTCGACCCAAAACATTCGAACCACAGAGAACATACCGATTACACTGAAGGAAATGCTTGGCAGCACAGCTGGTTTGTGCCTCATAATGTGGATGATTTTATTAATCTTCACGGAGGAAATGCCACTTTCACAAAACGCTTAGAACAATTATTCACGGAGAGTTCTGAAATTACAGGAAATAATGTTTCGGCCGATATTTCTGGTTTGATCGGACAATACGCGCACGGAAACGAACCAAGCCATCATATTGCTTATATGTTTAACCACGCGGGACAGCCTTGGAGAACACAATATTGGGTGCGTCATATTTTGGATACTCAATATAATACAACAGCTAATGGTCTAAGCGGAAACGAAGACTGCGGCCAAATGTCGGCTTGGTATGTATTTAGTTCAATGGGATTATATCCAATGAATCCGGCTTCTGGCGAATATGAAATTGGAAGTCCGATTTTCGAAAAATCGACTTTAAATCTTCCAAACGGAAAAACTTTTGTAATCGAAGCAGAAAATGTTTCAGACAAAAATTTCTATATCCAATCGGCTACTTTAAACGGAAAGGCATTTAATAAAACAGCCATTTCTCACCAAGAAATATTAAAAGGCGGCGTACTTCATTTTGTAATGGGAGCGCAGCCAAATAAAAACTGGGGTCTAAACTAACTAATTCAAAATAAATAATTTAATGAACATAATAGACGTATCAATCATTTTAATCTATATCGTACTCTCGGTCGGTATTGGAATCTGGATTTCTAGAAAAGCATCAAAAGGTCTTGACGATTATTTCCTTGGCGGGAAATCAATCAAATGGTATTTTTTAGGATTGAGTAATGGCTCAGGAATGTTTGATGTTTCAGGTACTTCCTGGATGATTGGAGTTTTGTTTTTATATGGTGTAAAAAGTTTCATGTTTATGTGGCTTTGGCCTATATGGAATCAGATTTTTGTCATGATGTTCCTCGCCATTTGGATTAGACGATCAAAAGTAATGACGGGTTCTGAGTGGATTTTAACTCGTTTTGGAAGCGATCAGGCAGGAAAAGCATCCCATATTATTGTGGCGATTTTTGCGATTATTTCTACAATTGGTTTCATTGCTTATTTCTTCGTCGGAATCGGGAAATTTGTAACTATTATTCTTCCTTGGGATTTAACAGTTCATATGAATGGTGGAGTTTTTTTAACTTCTGAACAAGCTTATGCTTTGCTAATCATTTTCTTAACAACAATTTATACCGTTAAAGGCGGAATGTTTTCTGTTGTCGCAACAGAGGTTGTGCAATATTTAATTATGATTGTTGCTGGAGTTTTAATCGCTGGTTACGCATTCATTAATTATACTGATATTCAAATCAATTCGGTTATTACGCCAGAATGGAAGAATGTTTTCTTCGGATGGGAATTTGAAACACAGTGGAGCGATAAATTCGAAACATTCAACAGATTAATTGATACAGAAGGATATAAAATGTTTGGCGCTTTCATCGGAATGACTTTGTTCAAAGGTTTCTTTGCAAGTGTGGCTGGACCAACTCCAAGTTACGATTTACAGCGTGTTCTTTCTACAAAATCAGTAAAAGAAGCGGCTTATATGAGTGGTTTTACGAACTTGATTTTATTCATTCCTAGATATTTATTGATTACGGGAATTGTAGTGATTGCTTTAGTGAATTTAGCACCAGAATTAAATGCAAACGTTAATCTTACTGGAGCAGATTTAGAATTGTTGATGCCAAAAGTGATCAATCTTTATATTCCAGTTGGTATTAAAGGAATTCTTTTAGCGGGATTATTAGCAGCCTTTATGTCTGGATTCTCGGCTTTCGTAAATGCAGGACCAGCGTATATCGTAAATGATATTTATAAAAAATACTTCAAACCAGTTGCTTCAAACAAACATTATATCAAAGTAAGTCAGATTTCTTCTTTCTTGGTTGTTGGTTTAGGAGTTTTTATGGGATTCTTTGCTGATTCTATCAACTCTTTAACACTTTGGATTACAAGTGCTCTTTACGGAGGTTACGTTGCCGCAAACTTCTTAAAATGGATTTGGTGGCGTTTCAACGGATGGGGTTATTTCTGGGGAATGGTCGGCGGTTTAATTGCAGCTTCTCTTCAGTTTATTTTAGATCAGAATAAAGCAAATTTAACAGCTGGAACATTCTTGCATGATCTTTCGCAAGTACCATCGATTTACTTGTTCCCATTAATTTTCGGAATGTCAATTTTAGGCTGTCTTTTAGGAACTTATCTAAGCAAACCAACCGATATGGAAGTCCTAAAATCTTTCTACAGCAATGTAAGACCGTGGGGATTCTGGAATCCAGTTTACAAACAATTAAAAGCGGAAGATCAATCTTTCCAAAAAAATAATGATTTCTATTTAGATATGATGAATTGTGTAATTGGTATTATCTGGCAGTCAAGCATGATTCTGCTTCCGATTTACTTTATCATCAGAGATTATCCAAAAGCGGGTGTGGCTTTAGCGGTATTCTTAGTGACGACTACGGTATTGAAGTTTACTTGGTTGGATCGAGTTAGAAAGATTGAAGAGTAGAGACTTTGTAGATGCAAGATTAAAGAAGCAAGATTTTAGAGTAGAGAATTTCTCTAATGTTTGTCATTTCGACGAAGGAGAAATCTCCACGAGTAGCTCTACAAAGATTGGCAACTTACGAGATGGAGCTTGTTGCGAAGATTTGCTTCGCCTGTTCGCTATCGCTCGGGTCTCCTTCGGCGAAATGACAAAACTGTGCATGATAGTTCAAAACAACAGTCATAGACAAAAGAATAAAACAAAAAACTAATAAATAAAAAAAAACAAAAAATGAGTACTATTCCTTGGCAAGACAGACCCGAAAACAGTAAAGATGTAATGTGGAGATATTCTGAGAATCCAATTATCGACAGATATTCGATTCCTTCATCAAACAGTATATTCAATAGTGCAGTTGTACCTTTTGGAGATGGATATGCGGGGGTTTTCAGATGTGATAATAAATCAGTTCAAATGAACATTTTTGCTGGCTTCAGTAAAGATGGAATCAATTGGGACATCAATCATGAACCAATTGAGATGAAATCTGGAAATACAGAAATGATCGAATCTGCTTATAAATACGATCCTCGTGTAGTTTGGATCGAAGACCGTTATTGGATTACTTGGTGTAATGGTTACAACGGACCAACAATTGGTATTGGTTATACATTCGATTTTAAAGAATTTTTCCAATGCGAAAATGCCTTTTTGCCATTCAACAGAAACGGAGTTTTGTTTCCACAAAAAATCAACGGAAAATACGCGATGTTAAGCCGTCCAAGTGATAACGGACACACACCATTTGGAGATATCTGGATCAGCTATAGTCCAGATATGAAGTATTGGGGTGAACACAGATTGGTGATGAAACCAAGTCCATTTGAGCAAAGTGCTTGGCAGTGTACAAAAGTAGGAGCAGGACCAATTCCGATTTTAACTGACGAAGGTTGGTTAATGATTTACCACGGAGTTATCAATACTTGCAACGGTTTCCGTTATGCAATGGGTTCAGCACTTTTAGATGTTGATTCGCCAGATCAGGTCAAATACAGAACGCAGCCTTATTTATTAGGACCGGCAGAAACTTATGAAATGGTTGGAGATGTGCCAAACGTAGTTTTCCCATGCGCCGCTTTACACGATATTGAAGAAGATAAATTGGCGGTTTATTACGGTGCGGCAGATACTCACGTAGCAATCGCTTTCGGAAAACTGAGTGAAGTAATTGAATTTACAAAAAATAATAGTTTATAATATAAAGATGCATAGTAGAAGTAAATTATTGTCCCTTGCCGTTTTTTTTGTTGGATTGATGAGTTATGCGCAATCTGAAAAAGAGGTTACACCGAAAAGTTATATTGCGTATAAAACTTCAAAAGAAATTGTTATTGACGGCGATGAAGCAGACAAAGCTTGGGAAAAAGCATCTTGGACAACACCTTTTGTCGACATAGAAGGTGTTGAAACTCCAAAATATAAGACTCAGGTTAAAATGCTCTGGGACGATAATTACTACTATATTCTCGCTAAAATAGAAGAACCTCACGTTTGGGCAAATCTAAGACAGCGGGATACTATTATTTTCTACAATAATGATTTTGAAGTTTTTATCGATCCAGATAATGATACTCATAATTATTATGAATTAGAAATTAATGCGTTAAACACCGCTTGGGATTTATTTATCAATAAACCTTATAGAGAAAAAAATACTGTTCTAAACGATTGGAATATCGACGGTTTAAAATCGGCTGTAAAGGTTGACGGAACTTTAAATAATGCTTCAGACATAGATAAAGGCTGGACATTAGAAATTGCCATTCCGTGGTCAGTTTATAAAACGTCCTATTTCGATAATATTGTTCCGAGAGATAAATTCTGGAAAGTCAATTTTTCTAGAGTGAATTGGCAGCACTCAGTTGTTGACGGAAAATATGAACGAAAAAAAGATTCAGAAGGAAAGTTTCTCCCAGAATACAATTGGGTTTGGTCGCCTATGGGAGTGATAAATATGCATGAGCCCGAAAAATGGGCTTATGTATATTTTTCTTCAAAAGAAAGCGATGATAAATTTACAATTCCACAGGAAGAAAAAGTAAAATGGGAACTGTATACATTGTATCGCGCTCAAAAGAGATATTTCGATAAAAATAAATCTTGGGCAAAATCACTGCAAAGTATCAGTAAAAAAAATATAGTTGTTGATGGAAAAGTTTTAAAACCAGTTTTAGAAAATCATTCATCTGGATTTAATATCTTGGTAAATAGTCCTTTTTCAAACAAAACCTTAATAATTAAAGAAGATGGTAAAATTATTACGAACGAATAAGTTGCAAAAACTATCAAAAGTTTTAGTGTTAGCGCTTTCGCTGAGTTTATTCTCGTGCGGTCAAAAAGAAAATAAAGATCAGCAAAATGGAAAATTTACTTTTGGAGTTTGGACAACTGCTGACGCTAAAAAATCGGATGCAGATTATTCGAAAGAATTCAAAAAATACAAAGACGGCGGTATTGACGAAGTTTTAATAAACACGCAAACCAACCCAAAACTATTAGCAAGATTAGTTCCACTTGCAAAAAAAGAAGGACTAAAAGTTCACGCTTGGATTATGGCCATGAATCGTCCAAACGATTCAGTTGCGTTACAGCATCCAGATTGGTATCAAGTAAGCAAAGAGGGAAAATCTTGTTTTGATAATCGTCCATATGTAGATTATTACCAATGGCTTTGCCCAACTAAAGAAGAATCTAGAAACCACGTTTTAGGTTTAGTTGAAGGATTGGCAAAAGTTGAAGGAATCGAAAGCGTACATTTAGATTACATTCGTTTTCCAGATATTTTCCTGCCAATCAGTTTATTGCCAAAATACAACTTGGTTCAAGATGTAGAATTACCACAATTTGATTTTTGCTATTGCGATGCTTGCGTAAGCAAGTTCGAAAAAGAACATCACAAAAATCCAAAAAACAGCCACAATACTTCAATTGATATGGAGTGGAAAAACTTCAGATTAAATGCTGTAAAAGCAGTGGTTGATGATGCGTATAAAATCGCTCATAAACACAATAAAAAATTAACAGCAGCAGTATTTCCTTATCCAGAAATGGCAGATCATATGGTGCGCCAACGTTGGGATAAATGGAATATTGACGAAGTATATCCAATGATTTATCATAGTTTTTACGATGAAGAAATTGACTGGGTGGGTTATGCAACCAAACAAGGTGTAGCCGATTTAGAAGGAAAACAGACAAAAGTAAATACAGGAATTTATATTCCGGGATTAAAATCGGATGCTGAATTAAAAGAAGCGATTTTGCTAGCTAAGAAAAACGGTGCAACTGGAGTTTCGTTTTTTGACGGAAACGCCTTATCAGATAGTAATTTAAAAACAATTGCAGCCGTAAAATCAACCTTGTAGTCGATTTTTGTGGGATTAAAAATTATTACTGATTAATTTAGCAACATCAAGAACATTTTGTTTCTGAAAAGTTGAATTTAAACCAAAAGACATGTCAAATAGAAGAGATTTTATCAAGAAAACCACTTTAGGCACATTAGCCATAAGTTCTGTTTTGGGCGTAAGCGGATTTGCTGCGAATCATGAAAATGAACCAGAAACAGAAGAAAAAGAAAAAAAACAGACAAAACCAATTATTATTTCGACATGGAACCATGGTCTGCCTGCCAATAAAGAATCTTGGAAAAATTTAAAAGAAGGAAAATCGGCTTTGGATGCTATCGAAGCCGGCATGAAAATACCTGAAGCCGATCCGAATGTACGTAGTGTTGGTTATGGAGGATATCCGGATCGCGAAGGGAAAGTGACTCTTGATGCCTGTATTATGGATCACAACAGCAATTGCGGTTCAGTTTGTTTTTTGCAAGGAATCAAACACCCAATTTCTGTTGCAAAAAGAGTTTTACAAAATACACCTCACGTAATGTTAGCAGGGCAAGGTGCATTGCAGTTTGCTTTATCTGAAGGTTTTAAAGAGGAAAATTTATTAACTCCAGAATCAGAAAGAGATTGGAAAAAATGGCTGGAAGATTCTAAATACAAGCCAGTTATTAATATAGAAAATCACGATACCATAAGCATGCTAATGTTAGACCAAGAGGGCAATCTTTCTGGCGGCTGTACGACAAGTGGAGCAGCTTGGAAAATGCACGGACGCGTCGGTGACTCCCCAATAATCGGCGCGGGTCTTTTCTTGGATAACGAAGTGGGAGCCGCTGCGGCAACAGGTTTAGGAGAAGCCGTAATCAGAACTGCTGGAAGCGCCATGGTGGTTGAATTAATGCGTCAGGGAAAATCTCCTTTTGATGCTTGTAAAGAAATTACAGAACGTATTTACAACAAACATAAAAATCACAAGGATATGGAATACTTGCAAGTTGGTTTTATTGCTTTGAATAAAAACGGCGAATATGCAGGCTACAGTCTAAGATCTGGTTTTAATTACGCCGTTTCTGATGACGTGAAAGGCCACAGAATGGAAGACGCGAAATTTAAAATGTCTTGGGATAAATAATTATAACGTTTAGAACTTTGTCAAAGTTTAACGACACAGTCTTGTCATCCCGAGGAACGAGGAATCACACTCGGAATTCGACACAGAATATACGCAATATTTGTCATTTCGACTGAAAGGAGAAATCTCCGCAAGAAGCTCTACAAAGATTGGCTTTTCGTTACGGAGTTACTCACGGAGATTTCTCCTTTCAGTCGACAAACTAAACCTAAAAACCTAAATCTCTAAAAGTTACTCAAAAAGTACTTTTAAAGAAACCAAAAAACAAAGAATGAAAAAATTACTAGTCCTATTAACCCTAATCACTTCAGTGCTATCTGTTAATGCTCAGAAAGTGTACACAGAAAGTGATGTTCGTATCATTCCGAAACCGACTCAAACTCTTATCAAAACAGGTGTTTTTGAATTTACAAAAGATACAAAGTTTGTAGTAAACGGTGATTTTCAAAAAGATGCTGCTAATGCTTTGGCTTCAAGATTTGAAACTGCAGCAGGATGGAAACCAGAAGTAACTACAAAAGCTCCTGCCAGCAATTATGTTTTGCTCAAAACAGATTCAAACTTAAAAAATGAAGCTTACGTTTTAGATGTAAATCCTACCAATATTGTTATTTCTGCAAAAGGGAATAATGGTTTTTTATACGCTTTAGAAAGCATCAGACAATTACTTCCAGAAGCTATCGAAAGCAAATTTGCGATTACTTCTGCAAAATGGCAGATTCCAAGTTTGACCATTAATGACGAACCTCGTTTTAAATGGAGAGGTTTAATGCTAGATTTTTCACGTCATTTCTTTGATAAAAATTATGTTCTAGCGACAATCGATCGTTTGGAAGCGCATAAGATGAATGTTTTGCACATGCATTTAGTGGATGATCAAGGCTGGAGAATTGAAATCAAAAAATATCCAAAACTAACAGAAGTTGGTGCTTGGAGAGTAGATCAGGAAAATAGAAGCTGGAATGCAAGATTAACAACAAATCCTGACGAAAAAGGAACTTACGGCGGATTTTTTACGCAGGAAGAATTAAAAGAAATTGTAAAATATGCAGCAACAAAAGGAGTTGAAGTAATTCCGGAAATTGAAATGCCGGCACACGTAAGCAGTGCTATTGCTTCTTATCCTGAATTAGCATGTTTTAATCAGAGAATTGGTGTTCCGTCAGGAGGAGTTTGGCCCATTACCGACATTTATTGTGCTGGAAAAGAAACTACGTTTGAGTTTTTGCAAAATGTAATTGATGAAGTAATCACGATTTTCCCTTCAAAATACATTCATATTGGAGGCGATGAAGCTACTAAAACCAATTGGACAAAATGTCCTTACTGCCAAAAAAGAATTAAAGATGAGCGTTTAAAAAGTGTTGACGAATTGCAAAGCTACTTTGTAAAACGCATGGAAAAATATATCAACTCAAAAGGTAAAAAAGTTATCGGTTGGGATGAAATTTTAGAAGGTGGGTTAGCTCCAGATGCAACAGTAATGAGCTGGAGAGGAATGAAAGGCGGAATTGAAGCAGCAGATCAAGGCCACGATGTGATTATGACACCAGAAACACCTTGTTATTTCAACTTTTATCAAGGACCACAAAACGAAGAACCTCTAGCTTTTGATGCTTACAATCCGTTAAGTGAAGTGTACAAATTTGATCCTGTAGTTAATACAATGACGCCTCAGGAAGCTGCTCATGTTTTAGGAGGTCAAGCCAATTTATGGGCAGAATATATTACGGGACCAAAAGATTCTGAGTATATGATTTTCCCAAGATTGGCCGCTTTATCAGAAACATTATGGAGTCCGAAAGAAAAACGCAATTGGAATGATTTTACATCAAGATTGTTTTCAATGTTTAAACGTTACGATTATCAGGGATTGAATTATGCGAAAAGTGCTTATTTGGTAACGGCTTCATCAACAGCTGATTTGGCTAACAAACAAATCAAAGTAGAGCTGAAGAATGAGTTTCCTAATCCAGACATTAGATATGTTTTAGGAAATCAAAGCATTGAACATCATGCAATAAGATATACAAGTCCAATTGAAATCAAAGAAACAACAGTTTTAAAAGCTTCTTTATTTCAAGATGAAAAACCTGTTGGAAAAACATTTACAGATACTATTGTTTTCCATAAAGGATTTGCGAAAAAAGTGAAATACTTAACGCCTTACAACGATAATTATAAAGGAGATGCCAGTACGATGGTAAATACCATTCGCGGAAGCAAAAATTTCCACGACGGGCAATGGCAAGCTTGGCTGGTAAATGATATGGAATTGGTAATAGACTTAGAAAAAATAGAAAGCATCGAGCAAGTATCAGTTGGAGCTTTAGAAAGTCAAGGAGCTGGAGTTAATTTCCCAATTCAAATTAAAGTGTTGATTTCTACTGATGGAATTAAATATACGCAAGTTGGAAAAATAACACGTCCGTATGCGGCAAATCCGGTTCCGGAATTGAAAGATTTCAAAATTAATTTCCAAAAACAAAATGCACGTTTTGTGAAAGTAATCGGTGGTAACTTAAAGAAAAGTCCGAAAGGAGAAAGTTCTTGGTTGTTTGTGGATGAGATTTTGGTGAATTAAATATTTTAAAAAATGAATAAGATATTATTTAAGCTTGGAGTAGTATTGATTTGCTTGATGCCTTTTTTTACTAAGGCGCAAACAAAAGGATTTTCTATATCTAATGGAGAATTTCAGAAAGATGGGAAAATTATAAAAATACATTCAGGAGAAATGCATTATGAGCGTATTCCTAAAGAGTATTGGAGACATCGATTGCAGATGCTTAAAGCTATGGGATTGAATACTGTGGCAACTTATGTATTTTGGAATTATCACGAAATTGAGCCTGGTGTATGGGACTTTAAAACAGGAAATAAAGATTTGGCAGAGTTTTTACGTATTGCTAAAAGTGAGGGGCTGTATGTGATTCTTAGACCAGGTCCTTATGCTTGTGGTGAATGGGAATTTGGAGGTTATCCTTGGTGGCTGCAAAACAATCCAGATTTGGTAATTCGTACCAACAACAAAGCATTTTTAGACGCTTGTAAATCGTATCTGGAACATTTGTATGCGGTGGTAAAAGGAAATTTTGCTAACCAGGGAGGGCCAATTATTATGGTTCAGGCTGAAAATGAATTTGGTTCTTATGTTTCTCAAAGAACCGATATTAGTGCTGAAGATCATAAAGCATACAAAACAGCCATTTACAATATACTTAAAGAAACTGGGTTTCCAGAGCCTTTTTTTACTTCTGATGGTAGTTGGTTGTTTGAAGGCGGTATGGTTGAAGGGGTGTTGCCAACTGCAAATGGAGAATCAAATATAGAGAATTTAAAGAAACAAGTCGATAAATACCATAAAGGTCAAGGGCCTTATATGGTGGCAGAGTTTTATCCTGGCTGGTTGGATCATTGGGCAGAACCTTTTGTTAAAATTGGATCAGAGGAGATTGCAAGTCAAACTAAAAAGTATCTCGATGCAGGTGTTTCTTTTAATTATTATATGGCGCATGGCGGTACTAATTTTGGATTTACCTCTGGAGCAAATTATAATGAAGAAAGTGATATTCAGCCAGATATTACAAGCTACGATTATGATGCGCCTATTAGCGAAGCAGGTTGGACGACACCAAAATTTATGGCTATTCGTGACGTAATGCAAAAGTATTCTAAAACAAAATTAGCACCGATTCCAGATAAAATACCAGTTAAAAAATATCCTAATCAGCCTGTTAAATCGAGTATGGATGTTTTGAGTTGGATCAAAAAAGAAAAACCAGTCGTAAATGAGCAGCCATTAACATTTGAAAAATTAGGTCAAGGACACGGATATGTTCTATATCGTAAAAGATTTACGCAGCCAATTTCTTCTGGCAAATTGAAAATTGAGGGATTGAGAGACTTTGCTACCGTTTATGTAAATGGAGTTAAGGTGGGTGAATTGAATAGAGTTTTCAAAAATTACGAGTTGACGATTTCTATTCCTTTTAACGGTATTTTAGAAATTCTGGTTGAAAATATGGGACGTATTAATTACGGAGCCGAAATAGTGCATAATACTAAAGGTATTATTTCTCCAGTATTCATTAATGAATATGAAATTATTGGTGGATGGGAGATGTATAAAATGCCGATGAATGAAGTGCCAGTTCTTAAAAATGAAACGATAAAATCTGGACGACCAGTTTTATATGAGGCTACAGTTAGCATAGATAAACCAGCTGATACTTTTCTTGACATGACCAATTGGGGAAAAGGAATTGTATTTGTTAACGGACACAATCTTGGACGTTATTGGAAAGTAGGCCCACAACAAACACTTTACGTGCCTGGCTGTTGGTTGAAAGCGGGCGAGAATAAGTTTGTTGTATTCGAGCAGCTTAATGAAAATGCTCAAACAGAATTAACTTTTACAGATCAACCGATACTTGAAAAATTAAATTAAGATTAACCCGTTGGGTGTAATTAAAAAATAAAAACATTTTAACACATAGAAGCATAGTTTTTTGTGCTGAAAAAAAGAAAATGGAAGAAACAAGTTTCCACACATAGCTAAACTATGTGCATTTTAACTAGTGAAACGCCTTTTTTAAGTTTAGTTAAACTATGTTTCTATGTGTTGAAAATAATTTCAACCAACGAGTTAAGATTACCTATTAAACCAGAAAAAACAAAGAATAATAAATTATAAATTAGATTAAAGATGAAAAAAGGAATATTCATAATCGCCCTTTTATTTTCAGCTCAGATATTCGCGCAGGCGATTTATGAAGATGAAAGATACGTACCAGAAAATGATCCGTTAGTTTTAAAGAACTTAGACGAATGGCAAGGCAAAAAATTTGGTTTGCTAATGCACTGGGGAACTTACAGCCAGTGGGGTATTGTAGAATCTTGGTCTATCTGCCCTGAAGATTACGGATGGTGTGAACGTAAAAAAGGAAGTAATCCATCTAATTATAATGATTATATTAAAGATTACGAAGGTTTAAGAAAGACTTTTAATCCAGTAAAATTTGATCCTGCAAAATGGGCTAAAGCCGCTAAATATGCCGGAATGAAATACATGGTTTTTACCACCAAACACCATGACGGTTTCAATATGTATGATACGAAATATTCTGATTACAAGATTACTAGCAAAGATGTTCCTTTTCATACCAACCCAAAAGCAGATGTTTTAAAAGAAATTTTCAACTCTTTTAGAGGTGAAGGCATTTCAACTGGAGCTTATTTTTCTAAACCAGACTGGCATAACGAAAACTATTGGGATCCATATTTTCCTCCTTTCGACAGAAACGTAAACTACGATCCGTCATTATACCCAGAAAAATGGCAGAAATATGTTGATTTCACGCACAACCAAATCTTAGAAATTCTTTCTAATTACGGTAAAGTTGATATTTTATGGTTAGATGGTGGATGGGTTAGAAAAAGAGATCAAGTGAACATCAAAGAAAACTATGATGAGAAGTTTACAGAAAATGAATCTAAAAACGGTTTCATCAAACACAGAGTAGTTGATCAAGATCCTAAAATGGATGAATTGGTTGTAAAAGCACGTCAAAAACAGCCAGGTTTGATTGTTGTGGATAGAGCGGTTCACGGTAAAAACCAAAACTACTTAACTCCAGAAGGACGTGTTCCTGCTAAAACATTGCCTTATCCTTGGGAATCTTGCATTCCAGCTGGCGGTGGATGGTCTTATTCTCCAGGAGCTACTTACATGACAGGAAGACAAGGAATTCACTTATTGATTGATATTGTGGCGAAAGGCGGAAACTTATTATTAAATGTTGCTCCAAGTCCAGAAGGAGAATGGGATAAAGGGGCTTACGATTTATTGCAAGCTTACGGAGATTGGATGAAAGTAAACAGCACAGCGATTTACAACACAAAACCAATTGAACCTTACAAAGAAGAAAACATCTGTTTTACACAAAACAAAGCAGGAAATGTATTTGCATTTTATTTAGCTAAAGAAGGAGAAGACAAAATTCCTGCTGAAGTTACTGTAAAAGCTATTAGTCCGAAAAAAGGAACAAAAATTACGATGTTAGGTTCTAAAACTTCTTTAAAATGGACAAAAGAAGGAAACGGATTTAAAGTAATAATTCCGGAAAGCTTAAGAAATAATCTTCCAGCGAAAGAAGCTTGGACTTTAAAAATCGAAGCGATCAATAGATAAAAATGAAACCTATGGTTTTAAATACAAATAAATTTCAAACAGCATGTTTTTTCTACATGCTGTTTTTTAGCATAACGATTTTTGCGCAGGAACCTGCCGATTTTGTTAATCCGTTTATTGGGACTTCCAATTATGGCGCTGCTTTCCCAGGACCAATTGCACCACGCGGAATGGCAAGCATTAGTCCGTTTAACGTGGCTGGAGTAAAAAATACTCCAATGGAAAAAGACAGTCAGTGGCTTTCGAATCCATATGTGAATGAAAATACTTTCTTGACTGGATTTTCTCAAGTAAATTTAAGTGGAGTTGGCTGTCCAGACTTGGGTGTTATTTTATTGATGCCAACAACTGGAAATGTAGAAATCGATCATTTAAAATACGGATCTACTTATTCTAATGAAGTGGCTAAAGCTGCTTATTACAGTGTAAACATCGATAAGTACAAAGTCAAAGGAGAATTCACTGCTTCAAAACGAGTTGGGATTAGCAGATTCACTTTCCCGAAAGGGCAATCTAATATTTTACTAAATCTTGGATTGGGATTAACCAATGAAGAAGGCGCGATGATAAAAGTCGTTTCTTCTACAGAAATTGAAGGAATGCGTTCAGTTGGTTCATTTTGTTACAACAGTCCGGAAGATGCTTATCCGGTTTATTTTGTGGCTCAATTTTCTAAACCTGCCGAAAAGTTCGGAGTTTGGAAAAAACCTGCGAAATACAACGGTGTCGAAGCACAATGGATGGGCTACAACGGAAAAGCAAGAATGATGGAAAATACAATCAAAACCGTTGTGGGGGATAGTATTGGAAGTTATTTTACGTATAAATTCGACAAACAAGAAACGGTTGAAGTGAAGATCGGAATTTCGTACGTAAGTATTGAAAATGCCCGTGAAAACTTAGCAAAAGAAGTGGGTAACAGAACTTTTGACGCAATTTACAAAGAAACCTACAACGAATGGAACGAAGAATTGTCTAAAATTTTGGTTGAAGGTGGTACAAAAGAGGATAATACGATTTTCTACACAGCTTTGTATCACACTTTAATTCATCCAAATACTTTAAACGATATTAACGGACAATATCCCGTAATCAAAAGAACTAAAATTGCTAAAACCGATGACACCCGTTATACCGTATTTTCTTTATGGGATACGTACCGAAATGTACATCCATTGATGTCTTTGGTTTATCCAAAACAGCAATCCGATATGATAAAAAGCATGTTGACTATGTTTGATGAAAACGGCTGGTTACCAAAATGGGAACTGAATTCGACTGAAACCTTTACCATGGTTGGAGACCCTGCAAGTATTGTAATTACAGATACTTACATGAGAGGAATTCGTGATTATGATGTTAATAAAGCCTATTATGCGATGTTGAAAGGCGCAGATAATGTTGAAAATAATCCGCTTCGTCCAGGATTGAAAGATTATATCAAAAAAGGATATTTAACAACCGACAACAAAGGTCCTGTTTCGACGACTCAAGAATATAATATTTCAGATTATTCTATTTCGCTTATGGCCAACGAATTTGGAGACAAAGACAATGTAAAACGTTTTAAAGAACGTTCATTATCTTATAGAAAATTATTTGATAAAAACTTAAATCTGCTTCGTCCAAGAACGCCCGACGGAAAATGGTACGAACCTTTTGACCCAAATTCAGGAGCTAATTTTGAAGAAAATGTTGGTTTTATTGAAGGAAATGCGTGGCAATATAATTTTATGGTTCCTCATGATATTATTGGTTTGAAAAAACTAATGGGTGGAGATCAGGCATTTTCAGCACAATTGCAGAAAATTTTCGACACCAAACAATTTGATATGGCCAATGAGCCAGATATTGCCAATCCGTATTTATTTAATTATGTGAAAGGCGAAGAATATAAAGCTCAGGAAATGGTAAAAAAATTGGTTCGAGAATATTTCAAAAATGAACCAAAAGGATTACCAGGAAATGACGATACGGGAACTATGTCGGCTTGGTTAGTGTATTCGATGATGGGAATTTATCCAATTTCTCCAGGAGATCCAATTTACACGATTACAGCGCCAATGTTTCATAGAGTGACAATTAAATTAGATCCAAGATATTATAAAAAAGATAGCATTGTAATTGAAAGACAAATCAATAACGGTGGAAAAATCAACTCGATTGAGTTAAACGGAAAAACACTTAACAGCTTTTTTATTTCGCACGATGATTTTGTGAATGGAACAAAGCTTAAAGTGATTCAAAACTAAACACAACACAACTATGTTACAATTAAGAATGAAGAAAACGGCCATTATTTTTGTAATGGCTGTTGGTTTTTTAAACCAAATCCATGCCCAGAAAAAGTATCTGTACCAGGATGCGAAAGTGCCTGTTGAAGACAGAGTAAAAGACTTGTTAAGCCGTATGACGCTTGAAGAAAAAGTGCGTCAGATGGATATGTATAGAGGAGATTTTTTTAAAGATAAAGAAGATTTTGCTAAAGGTAAATCGGCAGAAAAAATCGGGAAATTAGGAATTGGAGCGATTCATGATTTGTATCCGCGTTCGGCGAAAATGATCAATGATTTACAAACGAATGTAATCAAAGGAAACCGTTGGGGAATTCCGGCGCTGATTATGTGTGAAATGCTTCACGGATATTTAGACGAAGGAAGTACTGCTTTCCCTATGAATATTGGTCTTGGCGCAACTTGGGATATTGCCACAATGGACAAAGTGGGTAAAGTTATTGGTATGGAAGCCAGAGCGCATGGTGTTCATTTTGGTTTTGGACCGAACTTAGATTTAGGACGCGAGCCACGTTGGGGTAGAGTTGCCGAAACTTTTGGTGAAGATGCTTATTTAAATAGCGAAATTGGTTTGGCGTTTATTAAAGGAATGCAGGGAGAAGACTTAAAATCAGATCGTTCTATTATTGCTGAACCAAAACATTTTGCCGTTCACGGTATTCCGCAGGCTGGAGGAAATTCTTCTCCGATTTTGGTTGGAGAACGTTCTGCAAGAGAAGATCATTTGCCATCTTTTGAAAAAGCATTCAGAAAAGGCGGTGCTTTAGGAACCATGTGTGCGTATTCAGAGTTGGACGGAATTCCTTGTGCAGCCAATCATTGGTTATTGACGGATGTTTTGAGAAACGAATGGGGTTTTAAAGGACTTGTAGTTTCAGATTTAGGAGCTATCAAATACATTCAGACAACTCACAAGGTGGCTGATTCTCCAAAAGACGCGATTAGAGAAGCGGTTTCAGCTGGTGTTGATATGCAATTCTACGATTTTTCAAATGAATTCTGGCAGAATACTGTTATCGAATTGGTAAACGAAAAGAAATTGACAATGGAAAACATCGACCGTGCAGCGGGAGCAGTTTTACGTTTGAAATTCTTATTGGGATTATTTGAAAATCCGTACACAGATAAAAATCTGATTAAAGAGCGTTTTCATACTCCCGAAAACCAAGCAGTTGCATTAGAAGCAGCTCAGAAATCTATGGTTTTATTGAAAAATGATAACAACACATTGCCTTTAAGCAAAAACTTAAAAAACATTGCAGTTATCGGACCAAATGCAAATGCTTCAAGATTGGGAGGTTATGCTCCTAAAAACAGTGTAGGAATGACGGTTTATGAAGGAGTTAAGGAACTAGTTGGAAAGACTGCAAATGTGGTTTATGAAGAAGGAGTTCCGTTGATTGTAAAAGGACAGATTATTCCATCTAAATATTTATTTACTCCGGACGAATCTCAAAACGGATTAAAAGGTGAATATTTCAATAACAGAAATCTCGAAGGAACCCCAGCGCTGACTCGCATCGACAGTCAGTTAGAGTTTGACTGGCCTTGGGCGCCTGGAGATGGTGTGAATGTGGATGATTTTTCTATCAGATGGACAGGATTCTTAAAATCAGATCAAGCTCTTGACGGATGGTTAGGTTTAAGTTCTGATGATGGAATCAGAATGTATATCGATGACCAATTGGTAATCGACAACTGGACAAAAGGAGCGACAAGCATGGTTACAACTCCAAAAATTATCGAGAAAGGCAAAAAATATAAAGTACGCATTGAAATGTGGGAAGGGGGCTGGGGAGCCAGAGCTCATTTCCGTTGGAATTTAGAAAAAGTAAACTTACAGCCAGCAATTGAAGCCGCTAAAAAAGCAGATGTTGCTATTGTGGTTTTAGGAGAATCTAATGAATTGGTTGAAGAAAACAGAGATGTGGCTTCTTTAGACTTATTCGGAATTCAACAGCAATTGATTGAAGAGATTCACAAAACAGGAACTCCTGTAGTTTGTGTACTATTAAACGGTCGTCCGCTTTCTACAAATTGGATTGCTGAAAATATTCCTGCAGTCTTAGAAGGATGGTTCCCAGGTGAATTAGGAGGTAGAGCAGTTGCTGATGTATTATTTGGAGATTATAATCCAGGAGGAAGATTGCCAATCACGGTTCCAAAATCAGTTGGGCAGTTACCTATATATTATAACCAAAAACCATCTGCAATACATAAATACGTAGCAGAAAGCGAACATCCGTTATATACATTCGGTTACGGATTGAGTTATACGAAGTTTGAATATTCTAATTTAAAATTGAATACTACTGAAATTAAACCAAACGGAGAAGTAAAAGTATCTGTTGATGTTAAAAATGTTGGAGACAGAGACGGAGACGAAGTAGTTCAATTGTATATTAATGATGTTTACAGCAGTACAACTACACCAGAAAAAACATTAAAAGGTTTCAAAAGATTGAATATTAAAAAAGGCGAAACAAAAAATGTTGAATTTACACTTACACCAGACGAGCTATCTCTTTGGAACAGAGAAATGAAGCGTGTTGTAGAGCCCGGAGATTTCGAAGTGATGGTCGGCGGAAATTCGACCGATTTGCTTAAAACTAAATTCAAGGTTTTGAACTAAAAACCTAAAAACGCCGAAGATTTTTCGGCGTTTTTGCTTTAAAAAAATGAATACAGTTATAAAAGGCTAAAATCTATTCGATAATAGTGTTTTTGCCTTTTTTTATAAGGCAGAGTAGGATTACAAATGAAAACGTTTTCTTTCAATAAAACACCAAAGATTTACCAACACCTTTTCAAAATTGTCATTTGTCGAAATTATATTTTGTTAACAAAATGTATTCTTAAGTTTAACATGTTATTAACTCTAAAAAAACAACTAATATGATTAAAAACGTACTAAAATTACTGTTGGTCATATGCCTTTTTGGGTTCCAGAACCTTCAAGCGCAGACAACAGTAAAAGGAACGATAACAGATGCTCAAAGCGGGATTCCGATTCCTGGAGCAAATATTATTGTTAAAGGAACTAAAACAAGTGCTTCATCAGATTTTGATGGTAAGTACAGCATTAGTGTTCCTAATCAATCAGCAGTTTTAGTTTTTACTTATGTAGGCTCTGCTACAAAGGAAGTTGCTGTGGGATCACAATCTACCATTAACGTAACTCTTGGCCCAGATACGCAGCAGTTGGGAGAGGTAGTGGTTACAGCTCTTGGTATTAAGAGAGAGAAAAAAGCTATTACGTATTCTGCACAAAACGTTTCTGTAGATGAGTTATCAGAAGCAAGATCATTAAACGTTGCCAACTCACTTTCGGGTAAAGTGGCAGGTCTTAACTTCTCTACAACTTCAAATGGTGTTGGTTCTTCTTCTAGAATTACTTTAAGAGGTAACAGATCTCTTAACGGAAACAACCAGCCTCTTTATGTAGTAGATGGTGTGCCAATTAGTAACGGAACAACCACAACTAACCCTGATATTGATACAGGGGGAACTACACAGCCGGATGGTATTTCTAACATTAACCCAGAAGATATTGCTTCGATGACTGTTCTTAAAGGACCATCTGCAGCGGCTCTTTACGGTTCTAGAGCATCAAATGGTGTAATCGTTATTACTACTAAATCTGGTAAATCTGGAAAAACTTCAGTTTCGTTATCATCTAACTTTATGGCTTCTTCAGCTTATAATTTGATGAATTTACAAAACGAGTACGGTCAAGGAACAAACGGAAATTATGTTTCTAACTCAAGCTCAAGCTGGGGAGCACCTTTAGACGGACGTCAGGTATCTGCTTGGCAGTTGGTTCGTAATCCAAATTATGCTGGGCCAGCTACACAAAGCTATTCCCCACAGCCAAACAACGTTATTGATTTCTACAAAACAGGTTATAACTTGGCAAACACTTTGACAGTTACTGCTGGTAACGAAAAAGCGCAAGGTTATTTCTCTTATACTAACACACGTGCTGAAGGTATTGTTGGAGGAAACCAAATGGACAGACACAATCTTAACTTAAGATTGACGAGCAAGATTTCTGATAAATTATCTTTGGATGTAAAAACAAACTACATTGTTCAGGATATCGATAACTTATTGAGAACAGGAGAAGAGTCTATCGGAACATCTGCTTATTTATTGCCTCGTAGTATCGCTTACAACGATTATAAAGATTTCGAATATTTTGATGCTGCAGGACAAAGACAAGTGAACTATTTCCTTGATGAAACGGGAGCGCCAGGCGGAAACCCATTCTGGTCTGCTTTAAGAGATGATGCCCGTACAGATAAAAGAAATAGATTTATTGGTTTAGCTTCTCTTAAATATGAGTTTACAAAAACATTAAGTTTACAAGGTAGAGCTGGTTTAGACCAAATGACAAACAAAAACGTAAGAAACAGATACGCAACTGCAGCTTTCAACAGCAACTTAGGTTCTTATAGCGAATCTTATGAAACAGTAAGCGAATTAAACGTAGATGCTTTGCTTTCTTACAATGAAAAATTCGGAGATTTCTCTGTTGGTCTTAATGCTGGTGCGAGTTCATTGCAGCAAAATAGTTCAGCTTTAACTTCTGGAGGAGTTTTAAGCAAAAGAAACTTCTTTGCTTTATCAAACGTTCAGACAGTTCAATCTACTTCTACAGCTTCAGAAAAAAGAATTAATTCTATTTACGGATTTGGTCAAATTGGTTTCAGAAACTACTTATTCTTAGATTTAACAGCTAGAAATGACTGGTCTTCTACATTGCCAACAGATTATTTCTACCCATCTTTCGGACTTTCAGCTGTTCTTTCTGATATGTTTACATTGCCAGAAGTAATTAGTTTTGCAAAATTAAGAGCTTCTTATGCAGAAGTGGGTAACGATACAGATCCTTATCAGACACAACAAAGATATTCATACATCGGAGGAAACGGTGGTATGTTATACGGACAAAGCACAAAAGCAAATCCAAACTTAAAACCAGAGATTTCTTCTTCTTCTGAGTTTGGTGCCGATGTTAGATTTTTCAACAACCGTTTAGGTTTAGATTTCACATACTTTAAAACGTTAACGAACAACCAAATTTTCTATATCAACACTCCTGAGTCTTCTGGATATTCTAGAGCAATCGTAAACGGTGGAGATATCGAGAATAAAGGTATCGAGTTCACGCTTACTGCTACGCCAGTTCAAACAGAAAACTTTACATGGGATGTTACAGCTAATTACGCTTCTTATAAGTCAAAAGTAAAATCTATCTTTGAAGGAAGAGATGAGTTAGTTCTTGGTGAAGGGCGTTTAGTGAGAAGTAAAGTGGTTCAAGGTGGTGAGTATGGTGATTTATACATCAAAGGTTTCCAAAGAAATGATGCTGGACAAATTCTTGTAAACAGTGCTGGTATTCCTTTAGCGACAAATGGTTTTGATGTTCGTGCTGGTAACTTTAATCCAGATTGGACTGCAGGTTTCAAAAACAACTTCAAATACAAAGATTTCTCTTTAAGCTTCTTAGTTGATTTCAGAATTGGAGGTGAAGTGATTTCATACACTCAAGCGAGACAAGCTGGTTTAGGGGTAAGCGATATTACTTTAGCAGGAAGAAATGGCGGAATCATTGTGGATGGTGTGGTAGATAACGGAAACGGAACTTACTCTCCAAACACAACAAGCATCAATGCTGAGCAATACTGGACAGCAATCGGTCAAAGAACTCCAATTGCAGAACCATTTGTTTATGATGCTACAAACATCAGATTAAGAGAACTTGTTTTTGGTTATTCAATGCCAAAACGTTTATTAGGTAACTCAGGATTTACAAGCATCGATTTCTCATTAGTAGGTAGAAACTTGTTCTTCTTCTTAAACAAAGCGAAGTACTTTGATCCAGAAGCAGGAGCAGGTACAGGAAACCTACAAGGGATAGAATCTTTCAACATTCCTTCAACGAGAGATTATGGAGTTAATGTTAAATTCGGATTTTAATTAAAAAAGAGATATCATGAAATATAGTTTTAAAATAAAAACACTAGGACTTGCTATAGCGATGCTGTCTACTTTTGCTAGTTGTACAAAAGACTTCGAGGAAATAAATACAGATCCTAATTCGCTTACAGAAAGTCAATTAGATCCAACGTTGGCAGGGCCAGCATTTGCATCTGCACTTTATGCAGGTATCCACAATGGGTCTTATTCGTCTCCAGGTGTAGATGATCAAGGTACTTGGGGTATCGCGACAGGTATTTTATCGTCAACATTCATCCACTACTTAAACTGTGGGTATGGAACAGAAAGAAATGCTTTCGTAAACGGATACGAAGGTAGAGGATGGACAAGATTTTACACCGTTGCGGCTCCAGCTTTAGCAAATGCTTTTAAAGCATCTGAAGGAAATGCAGAAGCGACTGCAGTATTAAAAATCTGGAAAGTTTTCATGTACAACCAAATGGTTGATGCTTACGGACCAATTCCTTACACTGAAGCAGGAAACGGAAAAGAAAAAGTTCCTTATGACAGTGTAGAATTTATCTATGCAGATTTCTTTAAATTATTAGACGAAGCAAATGCAACACTAACTTCTACTTCTGCAACTTCAGTTGCCTCTCTTGCCCCAAATGATAGAGTTTATGCAGGAAGTGTTGACAAATGGAGAATCTTTGGAAACAGTATGAGATTACGTTTGGCTTTAAGAATTTCTGATAAAGAACCTGCAACTGCAAAAACTCAAGCTGAAGCGGCAGTAGCTGCTGGAGTTATGCAGACAAACGATCAGAGCGCATTCTTTAAAGCAAGTAACATTACACCAAACAATTTAAACATGATTGTTAATAGCTGGGGTTATGTAATGACAGCTTCTATGGAAAGTATCTTAGTAGGTTACAACGATCCACGTTTATCAAAATGGTTTGCCCCAGTTTCTACAGGTGCTTATAGAGGAAATCCAGTTGGAGGCCTAGAAGATCAATTTGGAACTACTGAGTTCTCTAAATTTAACAATGATGTTTTAGGAAATGGTGCAGCTAATACACTTAGCGAAACTAAAAATATTGAAATCTTTATGGCTTCTGAAAACTACTTAAGTAGAGCAGAAGGAGCTTTAAATGGATGGAACATGGGCGGAGATGCTAAGACTTTGTATGAAACAGGTATTAGATTATCTCTTGCACAATGGGGAATCACTGATCCTACAACTGTTAATGCTTACATCAATGGTTCTACATTGCCAACATTGCCAAACATTTTGACATTGTACCCAACTTTAGATTTGCAAGACGTTCCTGTGAAATTGCCAGTTGCTTGGTCTGCATCTACTGCTAATCAGAGAACTCAAATTGCAGTTCAGAAATACTTAGCCATTTTCCCAGAATCTTGGGAGGCTTGGGCAGATTTAAGAAGAAGCGACGCTAAAGTAATCTATCCAGTTTTAAACACTGATAATCCAGATGCTGGAGTTGGTAAATCTTTGATGAAAAGAATTATTTACACTACAAATGAGTACTCATCAAACAAAGCTGCTGTAGAAGATGGAGTTTCTAAATTAGGAGGTCCAGATTCAGGTGGAACAAGACTTTGGTGGGACACAAAATAATTAATTTGGTAAAGTAAAAGATCAATCGATTTGTTACTTGAGCAGAAGGAGAGGCAACTCTCCTTTTGTTTTTTATGAAGCTCTGTGAATTTTTGCCCCAACTTTAATTCATAATTAGCAATTTCCCTTTGTGTGAAAGTGAGCAAGTTTAATTTTAACACATAGAAACATAGGTTCTGTGTCTAAAAAGAAAAGCAAAGAGAAAAATTTTTCTTTAACATAGCTATGTGTTAGAAACTAGTTTCTTTCTTTATTCTTTTCGTAAAAACAAAAAATCTATGTTTCTATGTGTTTAATAATTTTAAAATAAAATGATTTTAAAGACAAAATATACTGTTGCAGCATTGTTTGCTTTATTTCTTTTTTCTAATGAAACAAAGGCACAATTAAAGGCTGTAAATATCGAAAGCAGTTATATTGTAGATCCGACTGTTACAGCTAGTAGTCATGCCTCAACTTTGGTGGAATATAAGCCCAACGAAATTTTAGCCGCTTGGTTTGGTGGAAAATATGAAGGAGCAAAAGATGTCGGAATTTACATCTCGGCTTATAAAGACAAAAAATGGTCTACACCTAAAGAGCTGATTCAGCCCTTAATTAAAAACGGAGATACGCTTCCTTGTTGGAATCCAGTTTTATTTAAAAGCAAAAGTCAGAATTTGTATTTGTTTTATAAAATTGGAAAAAATCCGAGGGAATGGTTTGGTGCTATGAAGGTTTCAAAAGATAATGGAACAACATGGGGAGAACCAAAATATCTTCCAGACGGAATTTTAGGCCCAATACGAAACAAACCTATCGAAACTGCTCCAGGCGTAATTTTATGCGGAAGCAGTACCGAAAGTGTCAACACAGACCAATGGCGTGTGCATGTGGAAGAATACACAGAAGCGACAGATTCTTGGAAGAAAATAGCGGTAGAAAACAATCAAAATTTTGATATTATTCAGCCGACATTTTTGATTCATAGTTCTACTGATCTTCAGATGCTGTCTAGAAGCAAGCATAATAAAGTGGTTTCTAGCTGGTCGGGAGATAATGGCAAAAGCTGGATTAGAACTAATACCATAAATGTGATTAATTCTAATTCTGGAATTGATGCCTTAACAGTTAATAAAAATCTGTTTTTACTCGTAAACAATCCACTTCCGATGGGAAAAGACTGGTTTAACGGACGAAATATTCTGGATGTTGAATATTCTAAAGATGGTTTAAAATGGACGAAACTATTTGATCTGGAAAAACAGGAAAAAGGAGAATTCAGCTATCCAGCCATAATCCAGACCGCAGACAAGAGAATACACGTTTTGTATACTTATGATCGAAAATATATTAAACATACTTCTTTTGATTTATAAGATAATAGAACGCTGATAAAACGGATTCACTTCGTGAAAACGCGGATAAACACAGATATTTAATTTTAACACATAGAAACATAGATTTTTATTGCTTCAGTTTAAGATTATAGAAAAAGCTAGCTTTAACACATAGCTATGTGTATTTAAATTAGTGAAACGCCTTTTTAGAGTTATTGTAAGCTATGTTTCTATGTGTTAAAAAAATAATTTAAATCAGTAAAAATCAGCGTTTTTGCAAAGCAAATCCGTTTCATCCGCGTCTCATTTATAGATAATTAAATATGAAATTAAAACTTCTTTTTACAACTTTATTTTTTTGCTACACTTTCGTGAATGCACAAATGGCTAAGACTTTTTACAAACATGACAAATATCTTTCATCTGATAAATTGGAAGGTCGTTTTGTGGGAACTAAAGGAAATAACAATGCAGCTGCATATATCAAAAAGTATTTTAAGAAATATGGTTTACGGCAATTCAATGATAGTTATTATCAGCCTTTTAAAGTATTTGTCAAAGAAGGCATCAATAAAATGAAATCGGATAGCGTAGCAACGCAAAACGTTGTAGGCTATATTAAAGGTTCAGATGCTGCTTTGAAAAACGAATACATCGTAATCGGTGCGCATTACGATCATTGGGGTTGGGGCGGACAAGGTTCTGGTAGTAAAAAGAAAGAAGCTTTTGCCATTCATAACGGTGCCGATGATAATGCGTCTGGAGTTTCGGCTTTGCTTTGCATCTTAGAAGAAATTTCAAAGCAAAAAGTAAAACCTAAACGAAGCATCATTTTTATTTCGTTTAGCGGAGAAGAAGAAGGATTGCTTGGTTCCAAATATTTTGTAAATCATCTTCCCGTTCCAAAAGAAGCTGTAAAAGTAATGCTTAATATGGATATGGTCGGAAGATTGAACGATAAAAAAGAGCTTTATATGGGCGGAGCAGGAACTTTTCCGAATGGAGTTGAATTAATGAAAAAACTGCAAGAAAACTCAGGATTAAATCCCGTCATTCACGCAGGAGACGTTGGTGGTTCAGATCATGTTTCTTTCTACAAAGAATCTATTTCGGCAGTTGGGTTTCATACAGGCGGACATCCGCAATACCACACGCCAGATGATGATATTGAACTGATTAATTCAGATGGTGGAGCATTGGTGTCAAAATACATTTACAATGCTCTTATACAAATTGCCAATTACGAAGAAGCTTTGGTTTTTATTAAACAGAATTAAAACTAAGCAATATTCAATACAAATAAATTAAGTCGACTAGTGAAATTGATGCCTGATCAATTTCATATTTAAAAAGTTAAGTTAATTAGTTTTTGTTTTTTGAAAAGACGGTGTCTATTAAATGTTATAGAGACCGTCTTTCATTTTAAAAGCCCATGAAGCCATAGCATCAATAACAGGCATTAAACCAGTTCCTGCAATGCTTAATCTGTACGTTACAAATGGCGGTACAACAGGTTTTGCCTCGCGAATAACCAATCCATCTGCTTCTAATTGTTTTAAATGCTGAATAAGCATTTTTTCTGTTACGGCCGGAATAGCTCTTTTTAATTCGCTATAACGTTTATCTCCAGTCGATAAATGATATAAAATAATAGGTTTCCAGTAGCCTCCAATTTTTTCCATAACAAAAGTCACGGGACATTTTTCCAATGCATACTGCTTGTTTTCCTGAATAGTAGACGATTCTTTAATTGCGGTCATAATACATACTTTAGGGTAAGTACTTGTATAAAAGTAAGCACAAAGATACCTTTGTCTTGTTAATAAAAAAATATTTAAAGATGAAAATTATAATCTCAGGTTCATTAGGAAACATAGGAAAGCCATTAACGGCACAATTGGTACAATCAGGACACGATGTAACCGTTATCAGTAGTAATGCAGACAGAAAATCTGCTATTGAAGATTTAGGCGCAAAAGCCGCAATCGGATCAGTTAATGATGCCGATTTTCTTTCTAAAACTTTTGCAGGTGCAGATGCTCTTTTTGCCATGACACCTCCAAATATGGGCGGAGTAAATATTGTTAAGAATACTACAGATGCTGGTGCCGCTTTCGCGAAAGCAATGCAAACAGCCAATATTAAAAGAGTGGTTATGTTAAGCAGTATTGGTGCCGATTTGCCAACAGGAAACGGACCCATTGCAGGATTGCATAACATTGAGAAGATTTATGAAAAATTAGACGCTTCAATTACCTTTTTAAGAGCTGGATATTTCTACATCAATTTCTTTAATGATATTCCGATGATAAAAGGAGCAGGAATTATGGGAGCAAATTTCCCAGCGTCAAACCGTATTCCGTTAGTTCATCCAGAAGATATTGCAAACGCAGCTGCCGAAGAATTACAAAAAACTACAGAAGCTAAAAACATCCGTTACATTATTAGTGATGTAAAAACACCTTCAGAAATTGTAAAAGCATTTGGAACGGCTATTGGAAAACCAGAACTTCCTTGGATTGAATTTACAGACGAACAATATTTTGGCGGAATGACTCAAGCCGGAGTTCCAGAAGAAATGGCAGGTTTATATACCGAAATGGGAACTGGATTAAGAAACGAAACCATTGCATCCGATTTTCTAAAAAATGACGGAAATGCAACAGGTAAAATCAAATTAGAAGATTTTGCAAAAGAATTTGCTTCAAAATTCTAATTGTAAAAAAATCAAGTGAGGAATTTTTCGCAGACTGTTTACGCAAAGCGTTCTATTGCTAATGTAGTCAAAATAATCTCGTAATGCCAATAACTATCGGTAGCTAAGAGTAAAAGCTTATTTATGAATTGCCTCCAGCTTTAGCTGGAAGTAATTCATAAATCACGATTCATAACTTATAAGGAAAGTTTTTAGACTTTACAATTTTCCCTTTATCCGTAATCAGAATACAGCTGTAATCGGGAAATTTCTGAAGTAGAAGCAAACCTTCTTTCTGACCTAAAACCATCATCGAAGTGCTTAATCCGTTAGCGGTTTCTGCATTTGGGCCAAAGACAGTTACACTACATAACCCAGTGGCAGGATAACCCGTTGCTGGATTTATAATATGCGAATAACGTTTTCCGTTAAAAACAACAAACTTCTCATAACTGCCCGAGGTTGTGACAGCACCTTCTTTAAGCGGAATTGCGACCAAAATCTTTTCAGGTTTAAACGGATTTGTAATTCCGATTTTCCAGTCTTTTCCATTGGGTTGTTTTCCCCAAGTGCTCATATCTCCAGAACCATTTATAATTCCAGCTTGAACGCCTTTTGCAATCATCATGGCGCGGCATTTATCAGTTGCGTAACCTTCTCCCAAAGCGCCAAAACCAATTTTCATCCCTTTCAATTTCAAGAAAATGGTCGATTCTGTACTGTCTAAGATAATGTTTTTATAGCCCACTTTTTCAACCGATTTTTTTATGGCGTCCCCCGAAGGCATTTCGGTCATCGAGCCGTCAAATTTCCAGATTCGATCCATTGCCGCAAAACTGATGTCAAAACCGCCATTGGTAATTTCAGAAAGTTTGATGGCTCTTTTAGTCAATTCAAATACTTCGCGATCCACTTTTACAGGTTTTATTCCAGCATTCTGATTGACTTCAGAAACCTGAGAAGTTGGTTTCCAATCGGAGATTAGATTTTCAATTCGTGTAATTTCAGCAATAACTTCATCTATATTTTTTTCTGCTGAGATAGAATCTTTGTCTACAATCGAAATATCAAAACGTCCTCCCATCAAAAGCGTAGTTCTTTTTCGCAATACCTGTGAATGTGCAGACAAACAGCAAGCAATTAGAAAAAACAATGAAATTTTATATGAGAATAGTTTATGCATAAAAATTTAGTCAAAAGTCAAAAGTCAAAAGTCAAAAGTCAAAAGTTGAAAATTAGAAATCAAAAATCAAGAATCAGAAATCTAAAATCTAAAATCTAAAATCTAAAATCAACAATCAATAACAGTCCGTCACAAATTGTTTATTGGCTTTGTATTCAGAGAGTGTTTTTAATCCTTTTGATAAACATAATTCACTTAGAACATTTTCTACATCTTTTTGCATTGCAAGAGAACCGCAAATCATAATGACACCATCTTTTTTCAATACATTCACGAAGAAATTAGCATCTCTTTTAATCAAATCCATTACATAAATATGCTCTGCTTCGCGAGATAATGCAATATGGAAATTTTCCAGATGTTCTTTCTGTATCATGATCGCAGAAAACTTTTTATAAGCCATTAGTGTTGGCGTTTCCATTCTGAATCCGCTGTAGAGATGAAGCTCTTGTTTTGTTTTATTCTGTTCAATCATACCTAAGAAAGGAGCAATTCCAGTTCCGTTAGAAATAAAAGCCACTTTTGGAGCTTTTTTTGGAAGATGAAAAGCAGGATTTTTAATAATCTGAGCTTTAATTACATTTCCAGGTTCTAAAGCATTCAAAAATCCAGAACCCAATCCGTTTGGATGCAATTTTACAACTAGCTGAATATTGCCAGAATGATTTCCGATAGAGTAGAGGCGTTCTCTAGAATCATTGGCAGGATAAATTGCCAGTAAATCGCCTGAGCTAAATTTAGTTCTGGCATTAGATTTTAAAGTCAGGATAAAAGTATGTTCGGTTTCAGAAATTGGTGTTTTATCCAAAACCATAAATTTTTGTAAACCTTTTGGAACGTGGTTATATAATGACGGAGTTGTCGCCAACGGAATTCCCGTTTTTTCGCTCCATAATTTTACCCATTCTACAAATTCAACAGCAGATTTATCATTTACAGTTTTCAGATCTAAATAGCGGTCTGCCCACTTTTGTTTTCCTAAAAGCTGATCTATTTCAATAGCAAACTGGCAAAAATCTGGATATGATTTTGAACCAAAACCAACGACAGAGAAATTAATATTCTGCTCTTGATTTTGTTTTTCTAGTAATGTTTTGAATTGCGTTCCGTTTGAAGGCGCATCTCCCAAACCGTGAGTTGAAGTAAAAACGATAATATGTTCTGCTTTCGGATAAACTGAAAATTTATTCAATTCGCTTACAAAAACCTTTTGGCCATGATCAATTAATTGTTTCTGAATGGCATTGGCAAATCGGAAAGTGCTTCCATTTTCTGAGCCTACCAAAATAATAAAAGTACTTTCTTCAGCTTTATATTTATTTTTAATTCGGCTTGACCTTCTTTTTAAAGTAATAGCAAAACCTGAATAAATAAAGAATAAAATATTAATGCAGGCAATTGCCAAAATAACAGCCCAAATTCCGTTAATTCTTCCTGTATGAAGATCAAGACTTAATGCTGCAAATTGCGCCGTCATTGGCGAACGTTTTTCAGAAATTACAGCTCCTGTAACCTGATTTACTTCAATTTCTCGGTCTTTCAATTCAATGATGTAATATTCTTCAGGATCATCTGTAAAAGGAAATTCGATTTTCTTTACATCAGATAATAAAGTGGTAGTGAAAATTGAAACTGTTTTTGCTTTTTCTGAAAGTTCTGCTTTTACAGGTTTTGCTTTTTCTTCGCCCATAAAAAAGTTGAATCTTTCCAACGATAAATAAGTTCCCGTTAGTGCAATAATTAAAATCGGAATTAAAGCCAATCTTCCTAAAAGTACATGATAATATTGAGCGAAATATTCTTTTATTATTTTAGAAAAGAAATTTCGAATGCCACGCTGTCTTTTTAAAACCAGCACAAAACCCGAAATGGAAATTAGCAATAAGCAAAAAGAGATTACACCCACAAAAAAACGACCTGCTTCATGAAGAAATAGCGAACGATGCAAACTCGTTATCCAGTTTATGAATTCGGATTTCTTTGCAGGAGTTCCTAGTGCCTTTCCCGTTTTGGGATCAATGTATGCTTTAACGTCGTTTCCGTCTGCATCAATTGCCTGAAGTGTTACAAATTGATTGTAATCTACACTCAATTCTGTGATTTCTGGATATGCTTTCTTTAGAATTGGCAACGTTTCGCCCAGAGTTATTTCATTAAAATTTTCAGCTTTATACGGAACTGTTTTTTCCTGAATCGCATCGATCGCTAGAATAATTCCGGTTACCGAAGCCAAAAGCAAAAAAATAGAAGAAAATAAGGCTAGAGCCAAGTGTGCGTAACGCCAGAAAGAAAGAGTCATGGAGTGTATTCTATTATAAAAACGTTTAAAGCTTTGCCAAAGTTTACAACAATGACAAAGCTCAGATTTTAATTCTAAGCACAAAAATAAAATTTGTGCCCATTATAAGGTTAAAAAATAATGTGCTAAAGATTATATTTTGTTTAATCTTACATATTTAATGTAGCCTTTACCATCTGTTTTTTCAGCCAAACCTTCAGTTGTAAGCGGCACTTCAAGATCGCTTACATAGTATTTCTGATCTTCTACAGCCGATTCAAAACGCAATTTATACCCTTTATTGATTTTAGAATTTTCTATTTCGATTGTCGTTACACTGCGATCTCCGCCAGTCACAGAAGCACCTGTTTTAGCACTTATGTCTTCGTTTTTCTTAGAATGGAATTTATTCCATTCTTTTAATGATTTGTACCATTTTTTGTCATCGCCCATTACATAAAGCGTTTTTTCGTATTCACCAGCCGAATTGACTAAAGAAACGACAATATAAGCACCTTCTCCCATGTAGTTATTCATTTGAAGCATAACCTTGTATTTGCTAGATTGTGCCTGAGATTGGAAAGAAACTAAAAAGATAAAAGCGCTTGTAAGAGCAATTTTTAATATTGATTTCATGAAAATAAGTTATGAATTATGAATTATAGGTTATGAGTATTGCGTTTTGAATTATTTATGAGCTTCATTTTTAACTCATAATTTATAACTCAAAACTCATAACGATCTAAAAGTTATTTTAAAAACTCAACAGAGATATTATTTTTGGTAAGTACTTCGTTTTCTTTAGCCAAAGCGTAAGCCGTTTCGTCAAATTCTGTGCTGATGTCTTTTTTAGCTCCTGCAGAAACTAAATATTTTAAAATAGCATCATCTTTAGAAGTCATTGCCGCTCTGTGTAAAGCTGTTAAGCCGTCTTTATTTTTAGCATTAATGTCTACTTTTAAATCGGTAATTTTTTTAAGAATCGAAACATCATTTTTAGTAATGGCTAAATGATATAAAGTGTTTCCATCTTTTTGAGGAGCTGCTAAGTCCAAACCTTTATCTTGAAGTAATTTTGCCTTAGCATCAAAAGGATCTATTGCAGCTTTTTCTCTTCCTGCCGGGCGATAAGATTGTACTAAATAAACGCCTAAGTTGTTTCCGTCTTTGTCTTTTACATTTACATCAGCACCTTTGTCCAAAAGTAAATTTACAGCTTCTGGAGATCCGTTTCTAACAGCAAAAGTCAAAGCCGATTCTCCTTTCAGATTCTGAGCATTGATGTTTTTAACTTTTGGAAGGAAAAGTTCTAAAACTCCCGTTTCTCTTGCAGATGCAGCAGCCATTAATGGAGTATTTCCTTCTTTGTCGGCTTTGTTTAGATCAACTCCTTTTGCTAAGAAATATTGAATAATCTCTGTCTGATTTGGTTTTCCAGCCAAAATATGCAATACGTTTTGTCCTGCTTTGTTTTGAGCTGTAGCCTTAATTTTTACTTCTTCAACCAAATATTTATAAGTTTCAAGAGTATTTGTCTCTCTTCGGCTTCCTTGTGCAGCAAATAAAAGAGCGGTGTCTGTTGGTTTAATTCCTTTTTCTAAAAGTTTTTTCAGAAGAGCAATATTTCCAGATCTCGCGGCATAAGAGAAAGCTGTGTTTCCATCATTATCAACATCCTTTAAAGACATTCCTTTAGTAGAAAAATATTCTGCAGCTTTTAAATCTTTGTCAGAGGCTATAGCTAAAAGCAAAAGGTTTGCACCATTAGCATATTTTTTCGTCGGATTAAGACCAGCTTTAAAAAAAGAATCATACAGAGCCGGATTTGATTGTCCGTTTGAAGCAGCAAAATCAGCAGGAGCTGTTCCGTGGCTATCTTCAAAATTTACATCAGAACCTTTGTCTATTAAATATTGTACCAATTCGGCATTGCCTCTATAAGCAGCCCAATGCAGATAAATACGATTGTCGTGAGTTAATTTTGTGACTGAGTTTCCAGGCTGTTCAACTAAGAATTTGATAGTTGCAAAAGGAGCATCGTTATTAATCGCTAATGTCGTAACATCAAATGCATTGGCATTGGCTTCAGCTGGATTATTTTCTTTAGCGATTTCTGCCTGAACCGTTTCAACAGTTGGTGAAGTTTTCCAGAAAGCTGCGTCTAAAAGCGAGTTTTTTTGCTGAGCACTAACAAACAATGAAGCAGCAAATGCAAAAGAAACAAAAAGGCTCTTTTTCATATTTGGATAATTTATAGTTATTGAATTGTACAAGATCAATTTATTTTTGAGAATATTTTCACTCTATTTAGAATAAATAAAAATAAAAGCAAATGTAAAAATTAATATTCTTAATGCAAGAATAATTTACAGTAAAAAAGATTTACGATTGAGTTTTATTAATACTCAAGGATCGTAAAAGTAAAAGTAGGTTTTTGCAATCTTTTTTCTTTAAAGCGTAAACGCAATCATATTTATTGCCGTTCTGATATTTTTAGGCAGCATTCTGTGTATGATTACTTTTTTTATAGCCTGTTTTAGTGATAAGTATTTGTAATAAAGGTGATTGTGTTTTTTGCCGAATAATAGTTATTTAGAATAATTATTAATAAATAGCGTTTTTTTCAATTGGAATTGTCTTTCAAATTTCTATTTCCAAAATGAGAATGTTGATAACTGTTTTGGTTTCCAACCCCGAAAAACTCAATTTTTCATGTTGATAACCCCACCTTAATTTTAGGGAAAATGCTAGTTCATTGCGAATTACAGATTAAGATTTTCATGTTGATAAAATTTATAAAATCACAAATTTTTGAAGTTTTAAAACTGTTGATAATTGGACAGATTTTTAACATCTAAAACTAGACAAAAGAATAACTGTGGGCTAAATTTGTAATTATAGAAATCACGCTAATACCACTCCCCAACTTGAGCGCTCGCATTCCTATCTCAAAATAGTCACTTAAAACTCTATATATTATGTCAATTTTCGATAAAAGAATCAATTATAAACCTTTTGAATATCCTGAGGTTCTGCAATTTACCGAAGCGATTAATAAAGCTTACTGGGTACACACTGAAGTAGATTTTACTGCCGATACGCAAGACTTTCATGCACATTTAAATCTGGCTGAAAAAACAGCGATCAAAAATAGTTTGTTGGCAATCGCGCAGATTGAGGTAGCTGTAAAAAGTTTTTGGGGTAATATATATGAGCATTTTCCAAAACCAGAATTCAACGGTTTAGGAACTACTTTTGCAGAATGTGAGTTTAGACATTCAGAAGCGTATTCCCGTTTGCTGGAAGTTTTAGGCTATAATGACGAATTCGAAAAATTATTGGATGTTCCTGTAATACGCAGACGTGTAGATTATCTTTCAAATGTGCTGAAAGACACTAAATCTCAGGACAACAGAAAATATATGGTTTCTTTGATTCTGTTCAGTATTTTAATTGAAAACGTTTCATTATTCAGTCAGTTTGCCATTTTGTTGTCATTTACCAGATTCAAAGGATATATGAAAAACGTGAGCAATATTATTGCTTGGACTTCAATCGATGAGCAGATTCATGCCAATGGAGGAATTTATATCATCAATAAAATCCGTGAAGAATTCCCAGAATATTTTGATTCAGAAACTCTGGAATTGGTAAGAGAAACAGTTAAAGAATCAATTGGCGTTGAAGCTGATATTTTAGACTGGATTTTCGAGAATGGTGCTGTTGAGACCATAAACAAAGAAGATTTGGTAAACTTCATGAAATTTAGAATTGACGAGAGCTTGAAACAAATCAATATCGAAACTATTTTTAATGTTTCTCCAGAAGAATATTCAAAAATGACCTGGTTTGAAGAAGAGGTTTTTGCAAACAGTCTAGATGATTTCTTTGCGAAACGTCCTGTAGAATATACAAAACACGATAAGAGCATCACAGCAAACGATCTTTTCTAATACAAGCCCATTATATATGAATACAATAGACACAAACCCAGCAAATAATTTTGAACCACAAAACGACAGTAAAATGTGGTGGAAAAATTCTGAAAGTGAACAGATTTTAAACCGCGGTTATCTTTTAAAAGGAGAAACTGTAGAAGGAGCAATTGATAGAATTTGTACAGCTGCGGCTAGAAGACTGTACAAACCTGAGTTGAAAGAATCTTTCATGGAAATGATCGAAAGAGGCTGGATGAGTATTAGTTCGCCAGTTTGGGCCAATATGGGAACTGAAAGAGGTTTGCCAATTTCTTGTTTTAATGTGCACGTTCCTGATAAAATTGAAGGCATCACTCATAAATTAGGTGAGGTGATCATGCAGACCAAAATTGGAGGTGGAACTTCTGGTTATTTTGGCGAATTGCGCGAACGTGGAAGCGCTGTAACGGATAACGGAAAAAGTAGTGGGGCAGTTAGCTTTATGAAACTTTTTGATACAGCAATGGACACCATTTCGCAAGGCGGAGTTCGTCGCGGTGCGTTTGCTGCTTATTTAGATGTAGACCACCCAGATATAGAAGAATTTTTAAAAATCAAAAGTATTGGAAATCCAATTCAGAATTTATTTACCGGAATTTGCGTACCAGATTATTGGATGCAGGAAATGATTGATGGAGATGTTGACAAAAGACAAATTTGGGCAAAAGTATTAGAAAGCCGTCAGCAGAAAGGATTGCCTTATATCTTTTTTAGTGATAACGTAAATAAAAGTAAACCGCAAGTTTATAAGGATCAAAATCTTCGCATTAATGCAAGTAATTTATGCAGTGAGATTATGCTTCCGTCAACTCAAGACGAATCATTTATCTGTTGTTTGTCTTCAATGAATTTAGAATTGTATGAAGAATGGAAAGATACTGAAGCGGTTAAACTGGCGATCTTTTTCTTGGATGCCGTTTTACAGGAATTTATAGAAAAAACAGAAGGCAATTATTATCTTGCTGCAGCTAATAAATTTGCTAAAAGACACCGTGCGCTTGGTTTAGGCGTTTTAGGATGGCATTCTTATTTGCAGAAAAACATGATTCCGTTTGAAGGTTTGGAAGCTAAAATGAAAACCACTGAAATTTTCAAACATATAAGTGATAAAGCCGATAAAGCAACGCAGGAATTGGCTAGAATTTATGGTGAACCAGAATTGTTAAAGGGCTACGGCAGACGTAATACCACTACAATGGCAATTGCGCCGACAACCTCTTCTTCAGCAATTTTAGGACAGACTTCACCAGGTATTGAGCCTTTCAGCAGCAACTATTACAAGGCCGGATTGAGCAAAGGAAATTTCATGCGTAAAAATAAATACCTGAAAAAATTGCTTGAAGAAAAAGGTTTGGATAATGAGGAAATATGGAGAGGAATTATGCTAAATGGCGGAAGTGTGCAGCATATTTCACAGCTTTCTCAGACCGAAAAAGATGTATTTAAAACATTCAAAGAAATAAGCCAGTTGGAGATTGTACAGCAAGCGGCAATTCGCCAGAAATTTGTTGACCAAGGGCAGAGTTTAAATCTTAATATTCCAGCCGAACTTCCAATTAAAGAGGTAAATCGCTTAATGATTGAAGCTTGGCAGTTAGGAATCAAAAGTTTGTATTACCAAAGAAGCCAAAGTGTTTCTAAAGAATTGGTTACAAGTCTTGTTTCTTGCAGCAGTTGTGAATCATAAAAATCAAAAGCCGAATCTTAATTAAGATTCGGCTTTTTTAATGCGTCTAAAAGTTTCAAGCAGATTTTACAGATTTAAGCGGATTTTTAAGTAGATCCAAATTGCACTAACGGACTTAATTCTGTACTTATCATATTTTTTTTTGTTGAAATAATAGAAAGCAAATCTAAAGCGGTTTAAAAGTAAAAAGTTTGATATAAGTCAATAAATTGAAGTTCTATTTTTTTAATCTTAATCTAATTTAGTTGTTATAAAATCTTAATTTAGTGGCCAAATTCCATATACCAAAAATCAATAAATACCGCGAATAAATGGAGAATATTACCGTAATCATCATGCTGCTTTTCGGTGTAGCTTTTCTTAGTCTTGTTAGTAAAAGATATAATTTTCCGATACCAATTGTTTTGGTTTTGTGCGGTGTTGTGATTAGTATTTTTCCTGGACTTCCCGTAATTGCTTTGAGTCCAGAAATCGTATTTATTATATTCTTACCGCCGCTTTTGTATCACGCCGCGTGGCACACCAGTTGGTCCGACTTTAAGCAATCGATTCGGCCTATAACTTTTGCTGCTGTTGGTTTGGTCTTTTTTACTACAGGTTTAGTTGCTGTATTTGCGCACTGGCTTATTGATGATATGTCTTGGCCGTTAGCTTTTTTGCTTGGCGCTATTGTTTCGCCTCCTGATGCAGTTTCGGCAACAGCCATTACAAAAGGTTTGGGGCTTAATCCGAGATTAATAGCAATTTTAGAAGGAGAAAGTTTGGTGAACGATGCTAGTGGTCTTGTAGCCTATAAGTATGCCCTTACGGCAATTACAGCAGGAAATTTTGTTCTATGGCAAGCGGGATTAAATTTTGTTTTAATGTCGGCTCTCGGTATAGCTATAGGTCTGACTGTTGGTTACATTATGTTTTATATTCATAAAAGATTTGTTTGCGATGATATTATTGAGGTGACATTGACATTATTAACGCCATTTGCTTCGTATCTGCTTGCAGAGCATTTTGAAGGCTCAGGAGTTTTGGCTGTAGTAACAACAGGTCTTTTTCTGGCGGCGAGATCAGGAACAATCTTTTCTCACGAAAGCCGAATTATGACCAATACCATTTGGGATGTCTTAAATAATATTCTGAACGGCTTGATTTTTATTTTAATCGGACTTCAATTGAGACAGATTATTGCGGGAATTAGCAATTATTCTGGCAATTCTTTATTTATCTGGGGCGCTGTTATAAGTATCGTAGTGATTTTGGTGCGTTTCTTATGGGTTGTTCCTGCAACGATGATTCCGAGAATGATTAGTAAAAGGATTCGTGAAAAAGAAGCTTTTGATTATCGAAACATGATCATTTTTGGCTGGTCAGGAATGCGTGGAGTCGTTTCTATGGCTGCTGCGTTGGCGCTTCCGCTAATGTTGAATAAAACAGAAGCATTTCCGCTTCGAAATTTAATTATATACTTAGTTTTTTGTGTTATTCTGTCGACTTTAGTTATACAAGGTCTTACGCTTCCATGGTTGATTAAAAAGCTGAAAATTGAGCGTTATTCAATACTTGCAGAAGAATATAATGTTCGAAATGTAATTGTTTCAGAAACTATTGCCCATATAGAAGATAATTTCTCGTTGCTGAATGACGAACTGTTGCATAACATTAAAAGTAAATATGAGGTAAAGTTCAACCGACTTCAAAAGACTGAACTTCCTGCTAACTTCTTTGGAAACGGAAAACTTCTTGGGGGCGAAATTTTTAATGATTTCACTAAAATTCAAATCGATTTGCTGAATGTAGAACGAGCCAAATTAGAATCAATGCATAAATCAGGTTCTGTAAACGAAGAAATCTTCCGCAAAATAGAAAAAGAATTGGATTTGGAAGAAACTCGTTTGTGGATGGAAATGTACGAAGAAAATTAATTGTTAATGGTGAATGGTAAATTGTAAATGATTTTGTTCCTAAAGAAAATAAGAATTAACAATTCACCATTTACAATTAAATAACTCCCATTTTCTGCATTAGGAAAGTTGCGCTTTTGTTTTTGCAGATTCCGTTTCGTAGTTTATAATCGAAATGTAAATCGTTGTTTTGAATTTCAACTTCAAAACATTGATTGGTTAAAATTTCGGGATAGTCATTTGTAGTCAGACAAACTTCAATGTCGTGAGTTGCAATGGCTCCGATGGCTTTTTTAGAAATTATCTTTTTCACTACTTCAATTGTTCCATTTCTTTTATCGTCGGAGTTTGTACCTCTTAAAATCTCGTCCAATAAAACAAATGCAGGCTGATTTTCAAGTGCATCCATAATCTGTTTTAAACGTTTAATTTCGGCAAAGAAATAAGACTCACTATCCGATAAAGAGTCAGATAATCGCATTGAAACCAATACTGGAAGTGGATGTACTTTAGCTTTAGAAGCACACACAACTGAGCCAATTCCGGTAAGCACCATATTGATGCCTAAACTTCTCAAAAACGTACTTTTTCCAGACATATTAGACCCGGTCAAAATCACAAAAGATTGTGGAAAAAATTGAGTGTCATTTCCAATTCTTGTTGCTGGATTGAGTAAAGGGTGGCTTAGATTTGTAAATTCGATTTTATATTCTGAATTGATTTCAGGAAACACAAAATCTTCATTATTGTAAGCGAGATTGGCTAAACTGTTTAAAGCTTCGATTTCGCCAATTATGGCAATCCAATGATTCATTTCTGAAGCATAATCTTCTTTCCATTTTAATAATGCTTTTAAAACATGCAGATTGAATAAGAATGTTCCGTTGAATAAAATAGCTGTCACAAAATTGCTTATGGTGTCCATTCTCGAAAACAACTCAGAAAGCTGTTTTAAATGCTGGCTCGCTTTTGCATTTTTAAAATTTAACTGTTCCTGTAAATGAAGTAGCTTTTTGGACTGGAAAGATTCTTTTTCAATTTTTTCAATCAATAAACTGTATTGCTTTACGATTTTATCGATGTTGTCTGCTTTTGCTATTTCCGATTGAATTCTTTTCAGAGATCTTCCTAAAACTATCAAATTAGCGATAAAAACATACGTTAAATATGAAAGTAAAATCGTTTTAGACGTAATGAAATAAGCTGTCAAGAATCCAAAAAACGTTACAGGAAGAATAATTGACAATGCAATTAAAACTTTCGGAAGTGAATTGTTTTTAAAAGAAGTCCAGTGTTTTATCGCTTCATAAGATTGTTTGGAATCTTCGCCTATGATTGCCAAAGCCTGAAATTCTTGCCTCCAATCGATTTTGCTTTTTAATTCCTTTACAGCTTCTTGATTTTCTAGAATTTCTCTCTGAGGAAGGGTATTTAGCAACAATTCAGCAAGTGTTTTTTTTCCGATAAAGGAAGCTGTTCGGTTTAGGTTTTGAAATAAAGAATGATCTCCAAAAATATCTAGATCGTAAGCGTATGGATGATGAAAATCGATAAACTCGGCTCCATTTTCAAAAGGTGTTTTTTCTCTTTTTAAGAAAGCAATTTCATTCTGATTGATTTTTAGCAATGTTTTTGCCAACAATTTTTGAAATGACAATCGCGAATGTATTCTCATTAAAACAATAAAACCAGCAAAAGATAAAACAGCTAGAATGACATAAAGTATTTGATCTGTTTTGATGTAGTAAAACATAAAAAACAAGAAAAGAGCAATACTTAATAGCCTCAATAGGCTTAGGCTGTTGTATTTTTTGTTGGTCTTATTATAGAGTTCTGTGTATTTTGCAACGTTGTCTGGATATGCTTTCATTCTATTATTTTGCTTGAATACAAATATAGCTTTTAAGTCATAAAATCATCAACATTGTTATTAATCTTCGTGCATAACCAAAATCGGAATAGGAACTTCCTTGGCTATTTTTTTTGAAAAGCTAGAATCGAAAAGGCTCTCAAAGAAAGAGCGTTTGTGCGTTATAGTCGTTAGAATATCAATGTCTTTATACAGCACAAAATCAAGAATGGTTTCTTTTACATCATCACTTGGCAGAACTAAAAATTCAACATTTTCTCCAGCGAATTCTTTTTCAAATTCTTTTCGTGTTTCTTCGGAAACATCAGAATTCGATGTCTTTACATATAAACTTTTAACCTTGGCGTCAGTCTTTTTTGCAATCTTCAAGACTTTTTTCAGTTCTTTTTTGTCTTTCTCTCTGTAACGTGTGGTAAAACCTATTGTTTTGACCTTTTTGTATTTAGCATCAATAGGAATACATAAAACGGGCACTTCAACCCCTGAAATCACAGATTCAGTATTAGATCCCGTGAAGAATTTCGTCCAATCAGAAACGCTGTTCGTTCCCATAATGACAAAATCGATGTTATCTTCTTCAACTGCGTTTTTTAGATTATAAATAAGGTCACCATCCATTAGGCGGTGTTTGATCACAATATCTTCTAAATTACGTTCAGCGGCAATAGTTCTTAGTTTCGGAATTTCATCCTTAAACATTTCAAATTTTGCTAGTTCGATGGAACTGTATATAGAAGCATAATTCTCTGGAAAGAATTGGCTGTCGTAAACAGGAATCTCGAATGTATGAAGTAAGATTAATTCGGCGTTTACCACTTTAGCAAATTCTAAAGCATGGACAAATGCATTGGTAGCAGCATCAGAGAAATCGGTTGGGAATAATATCTTTTTCATAGTACGTAAGATTAAGGTTTGTCTCTCAAATTTACTCATTCTGCAAAGAAAACAACCTGATATTTATCAGTATTTTAACAATTAATAATTTATTAATCTTAATTAGTTTGAAGATTTTCTTGTTTGCATGCAGCTGTATTAACACAGAAAAGAAATTGAGCGTTTTTTTATAACTTTGTCGCATGATAAATCAAGATTCTATAGTTGCTTTGGCTACGCCTTCGGGAGCTGGAGCTATTGCCATAATTCGTATTTCTGGTGCCGATGCCATTATCATTGGCAATTCGGTTTTTAAATCTATTAAAAACAAAGATTTGACCAAGCAGAAAACGCATACGCTTCACTTGGGACATATTGTAGATGGAAGCAAAACACTAGACGAAGTGCTGGTTTCTGTTTTTAAAGGTCCAAACTCTTACACGGGTGAAGACACAATTGAAATTTCTTGTCATGGATCAACTTATATCCAACAGCAGATCATTCAGTTATTGCTTAGAAATGGCTGTAGAATGGCAGATGCAGGTGAGTTTACATTGAGAGCTTTCTTAAACGGAAAATTAGACTTGTCTCAAGCAGAAGCAGTTGCAGATCTGATTTCGTCAGATAATGAAGCTTCTCATCAAATTGCAATGCAGCAAATGCGCGGCGGATTCAGTAATGAAATTGCAAAACTGAGAGAAGAACTTTTGAATTTTGCTTCTTTAATTGAATTGGAATTAGATTTTGCTGAAGAAGATGTAGAGTTTGCAGACAGAACGCAATTTCATGAATTATTAAATAGAATTGAATTTGTTTTAAAACGTTTGATAGATTCGTTTGCAGTTGGAAATGTAATTAAAAACGGAATTCCAGTGGCAATTGTTGGCGAACCAAATGTTGGAAAATCAACTTTATTAAATGCTTTATTAAACGAAGAACGTGCCATTGTTTCTGATATTGCGGGAACTACTCGCGATACGATTGAAGATGAATTGGTAATTGGCGGTATCGGATTTAGATTTATTGACACTGCGGGAATTCGCGACACAAAAGATGTTGTAGAAAGTATTGGAATCAAGAAGACTTTTGAAAAAATCGATCAAGCTCAAGTAGTAATTTATTTATTTGACGGATTGAAATTCCAAACTTCAAGTTCAGAATTCGTAAACGAAATTGAACAGATTAAGAATAAATATCCGCTAAAACCGCTAATTATTGTGGTGAATAAAAAAGATATTTTATCTGCTGATGAAGTAGCGAATATTACCAATCAGTTAGAAAATTTAAATGCAAAACTGTTATTGATTTCGGCGAAAGAGAAAATAGGAGTAGAGGATTTAAAAAATGAATTATTGTCTTTTGTAAATACAGGGGCGCTCCGTAATAATGAAACGATTGTAACCAATACAAGACACTACGATTCTCTATTAAAAGCTTTAGATGAAATTCAGAAAGTGAAATTCGGTTTAGAATCAGGTCTCTCAAGCGATCTTATGGCACTAGATATTCGCGAAGCTTTATATCAATTCGGGTTGATTACCGGTCAGGTTTCTAATGATGAACTATTGGGGAATATTTTTGCTAATTTCTGCATCGGCAAATAGAGGGCGGTAACGTATCAGATGTGTTGGTGGTTAATTATTGTATCTAACATTTACAGAAAATCAGATATTTATATTAATATCGCATAAAAATTAAAACAGCCTTTGGGCTGTTTTTTGATTTTATAATGCCTTAAATCGAAAAAAATGGGGTCAAACCAGACTAGGTGTTACAGATGTGTTGGTGCTATTCGAAAGATGATAAAATATGGAAAGACAAAGTCTGGTAATCAAAGATATATTTGCAGAGCATGCGGGAAAACTAGAGTTGAAAATTATGCATATCTGGCTTATAAGGCAGAGATAAACCAGAATATTATCCAATTAACCAAAGAAGGTTTAGGAATAAGAAGCACAGCAAGAATATTAAAAATATCAACGACAACACTATTGAAAAGAATCATCTTTATTGCCAGAAACATTGTTAAGCCGATTATCAGCAAAGGTAAAACTTATGAAGTCGATGAACTTTGCACTTATATCAGACACAAGAAAAATTATATCTGGCTAGTTTATGCATTGGAAAAGAATTCTAGAACTGTTGTAAGTTTTAGCGTTGGAAAACGAACCAATAAAACGCTGAATCGTGTTTTGGAAACTTTAAAATTATCAGAAGCTAAAAAGATATTTACAGACAGATTGAAAAATTATCGATATCTGCTTGATGAGGAAATGCATTCAGTAAAGCGTTTTGGAACTAATCATATTGAAAGGAAGAATCTGACGCTCAGAACCCATTTGAAAAGACTCAACAGACGTACAATCTGTTTCAGCAGAAGTTTGGCTGTTTTTAATGCTGTTTTGAAGATTTATTTTTGGATTTGAATTTGAGTCTTTTATTTGACTAAACAGGACTCGAACCAATTTTCCCTGAAAACACTGGTGGTTTTTATTTTAAAAAAATGAAACGAGATTTTTCGAACCACAAAAAAAGCCTAAGAAATCTAGATTTCTCAGACTTTACCTTTTTTATAGTAGCGGGAAAGCACTATAAACCAGTCTAAATAAAAAACGGTTATATTTCAATCGAGGTGCTGCCTAATAATTCGAAGTAAAGCAAGTTGGATTAGGGTTTATCCAAAAAAAAGGAGAATTAGCAGCACTATTAAATCTTTTTGGGCTTTATTTAGTCAAATCACTGTTGCATCCTTCAAGTTACCTGTATTCAGGTAATTTATTTATTTAAGTTTCTGGTTATTAAGCTATTGATGTTTATTGGCTTTAGTCTAAAAAAATAAAAGAAATGTTTTTCCTACTTTTATGCCGATTTTTTAACAAAAAGCATCTTCTTAATATACTGGCATTTAAACATTAATCTATGGAGAGAAAACTACTTATGGGATTGCTATTTTTATTTGGCAGTCTATCTTTATTATCGGCAAAAAACAGTGCTAATATTCCCATACCGGATTCAGAATATCAGGCATTGGTAGATTTTTACAAAGCTACAGGAGAAGCCAACTGGACCAACAAATGGAATACAAAAGAAAACAATCTGCATGAAGTGCCATGGTACGGGGTTACAGTTGAGGACGGGCATGTTACAGCTATTAACCTTAATGGGACAAGCAATATTTCTGGCTCAATTCCGGCATCTTTTGGGAATTTAAAATTTCTTAAAACACTTTCCATATACGGAGGCAATTATGCAAAAGATCTCAGCGCAACCGATTTAAATGTTTTTTCCGAATTGGAAGCTTTAGAATCTCTAGATTTAAGATATGCCAAGTTAAAAGGCATAATTCCGGCATCATGGGCGAAGTTAAAAAAGCTTAAAACCCTTTATTTGAGCAGCAACGCCATTACAGGTTTATCTCCAGAATTTGGCCAGCTTGAAAGTCTTGTAACGGCCGAACTTTCAGATAACCAGATTCCAGTTTTAATCAAAGAGCTGGAGAATTTAACAGCATTGAGAACCTTAAATTTAAGCAGCAACAAAATTGCTTCAGTTTTAGCTCTACTGCCGAGTACAGTAAATCTCAGCCTGCATTATCAAGCAGTAGACATTGAAAATATTATTTACAAAGGAGTAGATTTAAAAATAGATAACCTGCCTAATATTGTTACCTACAATAGAACTAAAAATGATTTTTCTGCCAGAAGGCAATTTGCAGTTTATGTTCGCGGCAGTGAAATTGGTAATGCCGTTATGGCCGCAGATGGCAGTTTGACAATTCCTGCAGCCTATTTATCTTCTTTAAAAAATGGCGACGAAGCATATTTGTACCAGCAGTACGACTCTTCAAGCGGAAGCGTTTCTTATTACAGCAAGGTTTATTTCACAAACATAAAAGTAAATCAGCCCGCTGTTTCTAATATAGAATATCAGGCATTAGTAGATTTTTACAATGCTATGGGAGGAAGCAGCTGGAATAATAAATGGGATATAAACGAAAACAATCTTAATGAAGGCGCATGGACGGGTTTAAGTATAGAAAATGGCCATGTCACAGGATTAAACCTTAATAATACATCTAATGTTTCTGGTTCAATTCCGGCTTCCTTCGGTAATTTAAAATATCTGAAAAATTTATCTCTTTACGCGGGAAACTATTCTAAAAACCTAACTGCAACAGATTTAAATGTTTTATCAGAACTGCAGTCTCTGGAAACATTGGATATGAGATACTGCCGAATACAAAATGCCATCCCATCTTCATGGAGCAAGCTAAAAAAATTAAAAACGATTTATTTTTACAATAACTCAATTACCGGATTGCCTGAAGAATTAGGAGAAATGGAAAGCCTTGTTACTCTAGAAGCGCCATACAATCAGATAAAAACTATCCCAGCTTCTATTGGAAATCTTCAAAATCTGGTTACGCTCAATTTATCAGACAATCAGATTCAGGTTATGGCAAAAGAGCTGGAAAATGTTTTAACATTAAAAACATTAAATCTTGCAAGCAACTATATTTCAAATGTTGCGGCATTGCTTGGCAGCTCGGTCAATTTGCAGCTCCATTATCAAAATATCAATGTTGAAGGACTGGTTTATACAGGTTCTGATTTAACAGTTTCCAATCTGCCAAATACTGTTTATTACAACAGAAATCAAAATGATTTTTCTGCCAGAAGGCAATTTGGAGTCTATGTTGGTGGCAGTCAGGTTGGAAATAATGTAACAGCAGCTGCAGACGGAAGTGTAGCAATTCCTGCGGCTTATCTGGCTTCGCTAAAAACAGGAGATTCGTTTTATTTATATCAGCAGTATGACTCTTCAACAGGAAGCGTCTCTTACTATTCAAAAGTTAATTTTGTAAATGTAAAAGTAGATCAGCCAAAAATCCCAGATTTAGAATATCAGGCTTTAGTGGATATTTACAATGCAATGGGCGGAGCACGCTGGAATAATCAATGGAATATTGCCGAAAATAATCTGCATGAAGGAGCTTGGTATGGCGTAAGCATAGAAAACGGACACATCACTGGGCTAAGTTTTAATAATATTTCGAATGTTACAGGAGCAGTTCCAGCTTCAATCTCCAACTTAAAATTCCTTAAAAATCTTTCGTTTTATGCAGGAAACTACAGTAAGGATTTAAGCACAACAGATTTAAATGTTATTGGAGAATTAGAGTCCTTAGAATTTTTAGATTTTAGATACAGCAAAATCAAAGGAGATATTCCTGCATCATGGAGTAAATTAAAAAAACTAAAGACACTTTATTTAGCATATAATGCTTTAACTGCATTGCCAGACAATATTGGCGCAATGGAAAGTTTGGTAACGCTTGAAGCTCAGAATAACCAAATAAAAGCGATTCCGGCATCAATAGGAAATCTTACTAATCTCGTTACTTTAAATTTATCTGATAATAAAATTCCAGTTTTGGTAAAAGAGCTTGAAAATATAGCTTCTTTAAGAACGCTAAATCTTTCTAGCAATAACATTTCTGATGTTGCAGGATTGCTCAATGCTAATGTTAGTTTACAGCTTCATTATCAAACCATAAATGTTGAAGGGCTTGTGTATACCGGCGCCGATGTAAAAATTGAAACATTGCCGAATATTGTTCATTACAGCAGAAACCAGAACAATTTTTCGGCAAGAAGACAATTTGGCGTGTATGTGGGAGGCAGTCAAGTCGGCAGCAATATAGCCGCATCAGCAGACGGAAGCATTCTAATTCCGGCTTCTTATCTGGCATCAATAAAAACGGGAGACAGTTTTTATCTGTATCAGCAGTATGATTCTTCAACAGGAAGCATTTCGTATTATTCAACTGTAAATTTTGTAAATGTAAAAGTAGACCAGCCCAAAATTCCAGACGAAGAATATCAGGCTTTAGTTGATTTTTATACCGTTATGAATGGTGCAAACTGGACTAATAAATGGAATGTTGCCCAAAACAATCTTCATGAAGGCGCTTGGTACGGAGTAAGCATAGAAAACGGCCATATTACAGGTATTAATTTAAACAGTAACAGTTCGGTTACGGGGGCTATTCCTGCCTCGATTAAAGATTTAAAATACCTGAAATCTCTGTCACTTTACGGAGGCAATTACTATAAGGATTTAAGTGCAGCAGATTTAGGTGTTTTATCAGAACTTGCCAATCTTGAATATTTGGATTTAAGATACACCAAAATCAAAGGCGATCTTCCAGCGTCATGGAACAAGCTGAAGAAAGTAAATACACTGCATTTAAACAACAATACACTTACAGCGCTGCCTGAAGATTTTGGCGGCATGGAAAGTTTAGTAACCGTAAATGTATCATCAAATCAGATAAAATCAATTCCAGCATCTACAGGAAATCTTTTAAAGCTAGCCACTTTAAATCTTTCTTATAATCAGATTGAAGTGCTTGTTAAAGATCTGGAAAAAAATACTGCTTTACAGACTTTAAGCATTACTGGCAATAAGCTTTCGACTATTCAGGCATTGCTGCCAAGCCAGGTAAATTTAGAATTAACATCTCAAACGCTAACTATTCCTAATTTTTTATATGAAGGAAACGATGTAAAAGTGAGCGGCCTGCCAAATATTGTGCTTTACAACAGAACGGCAAATGATTTCTCGGCACAAAGGCCATTTCGACTGTTTGTAAAAGGAAACCAAGTTGGAAATAATTTAAGGGTGGCTTCAGACGGAACCATAACAATTCCTGCCGATTATCTTTCGACTTTAAAAACGGGAGACGAATTGTATTTGTATCAGGATTACGAAGGGGGTTCTTCTGCTTCTTACGATTCCAGAATTTATTTTGCCAATGTAAAAGTAGATCAGCCAAAAATTCCAGATGCTGAATATCAGGCTTTAGTTGACTTTCATAATGCTATGAATGGGGCAAACTGGAATAATAAATGGGTGACAGCAGAAAATAATCTGCATGAAGGCGCTTGGTACGGAGTAAGCATTCAGAACGGACACATTACAGGTTTAAACCTTAACAACAATTCGAATGTTTCTGGGACAATTCCAGCTTCGTTTGCCAATTTAAAATACCTGAAAAATCTTTCTTTATACGGCGGCAGTTATACAAAAAACTTAAGCGCAACAGATCTAAATATTATTTCAGGATTAGAATCTTTAGAATCTTTAGATCTTAGATACACAAAGTTAAAGGGAGTTATACCATCATCATGGAATAAACTGCAGGCTTTAAAAGCGTTATATTTAAGTAACAATAATATCGAAGACGCAGATGAATCCTTGGCTCGTTTGCCACTTTTAAAAACAGTTGATTTTACGTATCAAGATATTACAATTCCAACTATCGAAGTAGGGGCAAATGAACTGGCAATTAATCTGCCTGTTTTATCAACGTTTTTATTTAATGCAAACGGAGGTGCTGTTAATAACAAAAACCATTTTACACTTTACATTAACGGTGTAAACAAAGCATCGAATTATTCTAACAGCGAAGGAAAATTAATTTTTAAAGACATTGCTTTATTCGGAATAAAATTAACAGATAAAATTAGAATTGTCCAAAACGACGGAACAGCACAAGGAACAGCAATTAATTATACTCAGATTTTTTTTGGAAAGCCATTGGCAGATGAAGAATTCGAAATCCTGAAAAAAATCTATTCAAGTGCAAATGGAGCGCAATGGACGCAAAAATGGGATATTTCGCAAAACAAACTTCACGAAGTAAGCTGGTACGGAGTAGGAACAAAAGACGGGCATGTAGTTTCGCTAAGTTTAGCTGCGAATAATTTATCAGGAACACTTCCTGTAGAATTACCCGGTTTGACTTATTTGGAAACTTTAAATCTGCAGTCGAATGCAATTGAAGGATCGCTTCCTTCTGATTTAGGAAGATTGGCAAACCTAAAAACGCTTAATTTGCAATCGAACAAATTTCAGGGAACACTGCCTGTTTTATCTGGAGTTTCTGGATTGAAAAAACTTTCAATTGCCGGAAATGGATTCAAAGGAACAATTCCGGGGCACTTCAACGATTTTGAAAATATCGAACAGATTGATCTTTCAAACAACGGTTTCGACGCTTTAGAAAAACCTTTTACCTACGATCTGGCCAAAGTGTATATTAACCTGAGAGGTCAGGTTATCGCAAAAGAGGAATATTTATATCTAAAAGGCGACGAAATTATAGCTGATCTTCCAGCGGTTGCAACCTACAACGAAACAGCACAGGATTATACAGGACAATACCAGTTTGAACTGCAGGCCAACAATTTCAAAATTTCTGAAGCGACGGCTGTAGGCAATACCATTACGTTTCCAAATATTTCTGTGGCCAGTTTTCCTGCAGGTGCTAAAATTGCCATTTGGCAGAAAAATGGGACGTCGCAAGGAACTTATATTCAGTTTAAAGGAATTGCAGACGGTTCTGAAACACCATTAATTGCAGAAGAATATGATGCTCTAGTTGCTTTTTTTCAAAATGCAGGCGGAACAGGATGGAAAGAAGCTTGGGATACATCATCTAACAATCTTCATGAAAAGAAATGGAAAGGCGTTACAACCAACGACGGACATGTGGTTTCAATCAATCTTCCCGACAACAATTTGACTGGAACAATAAGTGCAGAAATTGGAAAATTTAGCGAACTGCAAAATCTGAATCTTGCCAAGAACAAACTAACTGGAGCCATTCCGGAAAGTATATCAAAAGTAACCAAGCTAAAAACGGTTGATCTTTCGGAAAATGAATTAACAGGGATCGATGCGGCATTTTTACCGGCGGTAAGCTTTAAAATCGATCGCCAGAGAATCAATTTAGGAGAACTGACTTTAACGGTAAATGCAGTTTTAAAAGATCAGAAAATCAATCATTACGATCATACAAATTCTATATTTAGTGCAACCCAATCCTATAATATGACTTTAAAGGATTATTTCCAAATGGTAACAGTTCCGGAAGAAGGCATTAAATTAACGAATATTTTGAGCGAATGGAATGTTCCAAATAACCAGACTTTAGAATTAAGGCAAATTGCAGGAGCTGCAAGAAACAGTATTCTAAGTTATACCATTGCCTATAGGGAAGGAGATTCTAATTTAGACGGAATTGTAAATATTCTGGATATTCAGTCGACTTTAAATTATACTTTAAGCCAGAAGCCAAAATTCTTTAATTATGGTGCGGCCGATATCAATAGAGATAAGAATCTGAACGTGTTGGATATTATTTCCTTAATTAATAAAATCCAAGCAGGAACTCTCGAAAATTCTGGCAGCACAAAACGCATGGCTTTGGCCAGCAATGAAGATGTGGTTTTAAGTATTGAAGATAATATGCTTTATATCGACAATCAGTCGGCTATGACAGCAGCATTTGACATTCGTTTAAAAGGCGGAAGTAAAACTGAAGTAAAAGAACTTCTTTCTGGCATTGGTTATACGGTTTCAATTGCAGAACATGAAGGCGAAATAAGCATTATAGGTTTTTCTATGGATAAGTCACTTTCTGGCAAGCACGCCATTGCTTCCTTATCTTCTAAAACAGCGATTGCTTCTGCCATGATTTCTAATGCCGATGCCCAATCATTGAGCTATAAAATAGCAGGAACTTTAGGAGTTGGCGATATAGATCAAGAAACCGCCGCTGCACTTGCAAATTATCCAAATCCATTTACTGATAAAACGGTGATTCAGTATCATGTAGCTGAAAACGCAGATCAAGCCATCTTAAAAGTTTTTGATGCAGCAGGAAGAACCGTTTACACAGAATCGGGTCTCGATGCATCGCAAGGAAAGCATGAATTTACTTTCCAGCGCAGAAATCTTGCTTCTGGAATTTACTTCTACAGCATCGAAGTGCAGAATAGAGTAAAACCTGTGTTTTTTAAAGGAAAAATGTTAATACAATAAACTTCACCATAATGATATCTAACGAATTGAAAACAATGAAAATAAAACCGTTTTTGGTGTTTATCTTCCTATTTATGGCTGCGTTTGCACAAGCCCAGAATAGTTTAAAAGTATTAAATGCATCAGCAGGACCGGGCGAAAAATCAAAAATTGCAATTGATCTGGCTAATGCCGATGAGGTCGTGGGAGCTGAGTTTACCCTTACGGTTCCGCCAGGATTAATTGTAAGCGAAAAAGACAGTAAAATTATCGAAAGCCGTAAAGGCGATCATGCTATTTATGTGAACATCGAAAAGAATAATCCGCGCAATTATCACTTTATTCTTCTCTCGCTAACAAGCACTTCTTTTAAAGGAAACAGCGGTGCTTTATTAGAAATTCCGATCGAGATTCCATTGAATTATACCTCGGGGCAGATACACAATTTAGACTTAAGCAGTGTTGTTTTAAGTTCTAAAAATGCTGTCGATATAGGGGCAAACCACGTAAACGGAAAGCTGACAATTGCCGCAGCACAATATCCTGATTTGACAATTTCAGGGATTAGCACAGCAGAATCTGCTATTGCTCCCGACGGAAAAATTAATGTTTCATGGAAAGTAGACAATATTGGAGACCGAATCGCTTCTGGCGGATGGGTGGAGCAGATTAGCATTGTTTCGGATCAAACAGGTTTAGAATACAATTTAGGAGCCGTTTCATATAGCCAAGATCTTGATAAACAAAATTCTGTAAACAGAACGGCAGCTTTTAATCTTCCTAAAATTTTAGGTCTTGACGGCAATATAAAAGTGAGAATCAATATTATCGCCAATACAGCGGTAAAAGAACCAGAATCTCTAAAGAATAACAATAAAGTTACTGCGGCAAGTTCTATTTTGCTTGAAAAACGTTTGTTTTTAACGCTTGACAGAAAGAGCATCGATGAGAACTCTACCGAAGTGATTAGAGCAACACTGCTGCAAAGCGGTGACCGAAGCAGTGATAAAATCTATAATTTAACCGCTTCTTTGGCTTCGCAGCTTCAGTTTGATTCCCCACTCAAAATTGCAAAAGACCAGTCTTCGGCAGTTTTTTATATCACACCGATCGATAATACAGAGAATGACGGAAACAGAACTGTTTCGTTATCAATTGCAGGAAACGATTATCCTGCCGTTTCAGATAATATCGAAATTATAGATAATGAATTTTCAACCATTACGCTAAGTCCTTCAAAAAGTACAGCAACGGATGGCGAAACGGTAACGGTTACTTTAGAAACTGGTTTTGCCAAAACAAAAGATGTAAAATTTGCGATTACGGCAGACCAAAGTTCACGATGGACTGTTCCTGCAGAAGTTACGCTTCTGGCAGGAAGTAAAACAGCTTCGTTTACTGTAACCGTAAAAAACAATAAAGTTCCTGAGCAGACCGTAACAGGGAAATTAACGCTTAGGGCTGAAGGTTTTCAAGCAGGAAATGCAGAAGTAATTTTAAAAAGTTCGAATGTTCCAGCTTTCGAATTGGAGATTGCACCGCAAACTATTTCTAAAGGCGATGGAGTTTACGCAACTTATGCGACATTAAAGCGGATCAATAAATCAGAAATAAGCACATCAGTTCGCTTAAAAGCAAGTATCGCTAATGCTTTGATTTTACCAGATGCTGTTGATTTTCCTGCCAATGTAAATTCGAAGAAATTTAATATTGGAGCTGTAAACAATGGAATCGTAGATGGAGCAAAAGTGGTGAGTGTAACAGCGGATATTTATTCTGCATCATGCAACTGCACCATTTCTGCAGGAGACGGAAGCAGTGCCAGCAAAGATATTACCATTCTTGACAGCAATGGACCGGCTTTAATTGTAAAAGCAAATCCGGCAACAGTTAAGGCAGGAGTTCAAAAAGCGGCAAAAATTACCATTTCCAGAAATACAGTGGACACTTCTAAAGCCATTTTAGCAAAATTATCGTCAGATTCTCCAACTATTGTTTCAATTCCGACAGAAGTTTCAATTCCAGCCGGACAGCAAAGTGTTGAGCTAGAAATTAATACAATTATAGATCCGTTAAAAACAGGAGATCAGACCGTACGAATTCAAGCTGAAGCCGATACTTTCAGTTCAGGATTTGCTTGGATTTTGGTTACAGATCAAAACAAGCCAGATGCTGTTGCTGACTCGGTAAAAACTGTAGCAGAAGCAAATGGTGAGGATACTATAGAAGTGACAGTTTCTATTGCCAATCAAGGTTTTGCGCTATTGGCAAAAGGTTCAAAAATAGAATATTTTCTATCTAAAGATAAATTAATTCAAAATGCAATTCCTGTATTTGCTTCACAGCTTGACAGCGATATCGAAGCAGGAAAAGCGCTGGATCTTGTAAAATCAATCAAACTCCCTCAGCAGGCCGGCGATTATTATTTGGTGGCAGCGGTAAATTCAGATCAAAAGATAAATGAATTATCGTATGCCAATAATCAGGCTTATTCGGCTATAAAATTACTTTCGAGTTATAGTGCCGTAAGTTCGGTTTCCAAACCGGTCTACAAATCGGGAGAAGTTGTTGCAATTACAGGATCGGCCAAAATGGCAAACAATTCTCCTGCTATAAATAAAGAAGTAGAAATTATTGTTGCGGCTGGAAGTTTTACACGCTCTTTTAAAGTAAAAACAAACGCTTCAGGAAATTTTGCCTACGATTTTGAACCCTTACAGGCAGAAAGCGGACATTATACGGTAAGTGCAGGATATCCTGGAACAAAAAACGCAGTTCAGGCAGAATTTGACATTGTTGGTTTTGAATGGACAAACAAACCTTCTGATTATTTAAAATGGGAAGTGGTAGCCAAAGTTCCGTATAAAGGTGAATTTGTCTTAAAAAATAACAGCAAGACACCATTAACCAATATTAATATTGAATTACCGGCAGAGGCAGGCTTCACCATACAAACAGATCCCTTAACGCTGGCATCGGGGCAAGAAGCCGTTTTAAGTTATACGATATTGGCAGAAACAGCATCGGCAGAACAAAAATATTATGAAATCAATTTTAACATAGTTTCAAACGAAGGGGCAAAACTGCCTGTCTTGGCGTATTATCATGCTAAAGTGCAAACACCTAAATTGGCAGCAAATCCGGTAAGCATCAATACTACGATGATTAAAGGAAACTCTCGTTTTTATGAACTTACAATTTCGAACACGGGAGCAATAGACGCAGAAAACGTAAAAGTGGATGTTCCGAATCTGGAATGGATGAAGCTTAAAAGTGCAGCTGTTATTGATAAAATTGCTCCAAACGAATCTGCAAAAGTCATTTTGGAATTGGTGCCAACAGATAAGCAGCAATTAAATGTCCCATTAACCGGAAACTTAGCTTTAAATCCTTCAAATGGAGGAGGAGTAAGCATTCCTTTTAAAATAGAAACCGTTTCAGAAGCAACAGGTTCTTTAATAGTTGACGTTGTTGACGAATATACTTATAATACAGAAAAAGCTCCTCACGTAAAGGGAGCTAAAGTAACAGTGCGCCATCCGTTTTCTGGTGCAGTTTTGGCAGAAGGAATTACAGATGAAAATGGTTTGTTTGCCACACCTCAAATTCCGGAAGGATATTATACGGTAACGGTATCGGCAGATAAGCACGCCTCATATCAGAATAATTTATTAATAGATCCAGGTAAAGTAACGACTCAAAAGGTATTTATTTCGTATCAGGCAGTAAGTTATCAATGGGTTGTAAAACCAACAGAAATTGCAGACGAATACCAATCTGATTTAGTAGTTAAATTCGAAACAAACGTACCAAAACCAGTAATTGTTATCGATATCGACAATCCTGTTCTAGATTTAAAAGCGGGCGAAAGCAGAATGAGTTATGCAACGGTTACAAATCACGGTTTGATCGCATTATCAAATGTGACTTTTAATGTAGATGCTCAGGGAGATTATAAGTTTAAACTCATGATCGATAAGCTTGGCATCTTAAATGCAAAATCGAGTATCATAGTGCCGATATTAATTACAAGACCGGCTTCGACCGCAAGAAGCGCGGCGGCAGCGGCGGCTGGGCAAAACTGCAGTTACAATTTAATTACAAAAGGAACTTATGTATGTGAAACCGAACAAGATTTAGCGGCGTTTAAACCGTATTATGTGCTGACTTGTTCTACACCAAGCACTCCCGTAGTAACCGGTATACCTAATTTTAATGGAAGCGGTTTTGGAGGATTGATTCCTATTGGAACAGCAATTGGAAATATCGTAACATCGCTTCCAACTATTTGCACTAATCCTTGCCTTACTTCGGTATTTGGTATGGTTATAGGATGTGCAGGTGGGCCAGCAGGTGCTGTTGCAGGATGTCTTCTTGGTCTGGCTACCATGAATGGAGAAACAATTAATCAAGTCATTGCCGTTGCTGGCTGTATTCCAGGGCCAATAGGCTGTGTTGCCAGTATGGTTGGAACATTAAAAGCTTGTATTTATGATCCATTAGCTTCAGGTAAAAAAGCGAACAGTAACAGCAACAGTTTCCTTGAAAGCATGTATAATGATTTCTATGTAATGGACAATGCGCAAAAAGCTTTAAATAGCAGGCTCAAGGCTTATTTGGGCAATGAGAGAATTATAGACAGTCCTAATTTTCATGATTTCATGAAAGAAACGGCTTTAAATCTTGATATGGAAAAAGCATTTTCTGCTGCTGATATTACCAGAATTAAAACGAATCTTTCAGGTTCTGATATTACAAGCCAGGAAATTGAAACATTCTGTAACAGATGGAATAAAACGGTAGAAGCATGGAATAAAAATATTAAAGCTCCAAATGCTGAATATCCCGATATTGTAAACAAGAATGATATTGAAGAGTATGATAGAGTAAGACAATTACTAGTTGATCTTGTAAAAACAGAGGTTTTGCATCTGCTGAAAAAATGTACAATCAAGACATGGCAGATTTAAAAGAATATATTGAAAGATTGGCTTCTCAATCTTCCGTTTGCGCAAGCGTAACTGTAAAATTTTCTCAAAAAATCACCATGACCAGAGAGGCTTTTGAAGGTACTTTAACTTTAAACAACGGTAGCGAGACAAATACAATTAAAGATCTAAACTTAGATTTATTGATTAGAGACGAAGCTGGAAATGATATGACGCATCTGTTCCAGATCAACAAAGATGCTTTCCTTAGCGGAACAGGACTTGTCGGGCCAAACAGCAGCCAGTCAGGAACAGTAATTTTTATTCCTACTAAAGATGCGGCGCCAACTGTACCCAAGTCATATTCTTTTGGAGGAACTTTATCGTATTTAGATCCCAATACAGGCGACAGGGTGACGGTGCAATTATATCCGGTGACTTTAGAAGTAAACCCAAGCCCAGATTTGGTAATGCATTATTTTATGCAAAGGGACATTTTAGGAGATGATCCGCTTACAGATAAAATAGAGCCGATTGTTCCGGCAGAAATGGCTTTATTAATTAAAAATGAAGGATACGGAATCGCTAAAAATGTTCAGGTAGAATCTGTTCAGCCTGAAATCATAGAAAACAAAAAAGGCTTATTAATAGATTTTGAAATTATTGGAAGCAACTTTAACAACGAACCAAAACAATTAGGTTTGCTGAATGTTGATTTCGGAAACATCGAAGCTCAAAAAACAGCACTTGGACAATGGTGGTTTACCAGTACTTTGTTAGGCCATTTTGTTGAATATGATCTTAAAATTAAGCATTTAAGCAGCTATGGCAATAAAAGCCTAAGTCTGATAAAAGCATCGTATGCCCACGAATTAATTAAGAGCGTAAAAGCATACGGTGCAGATCAGGATAATATCAACGATTTCTTAGTAAATGATGCAGTCGATTTAAATGATACTCCAGATGCTATTTATTATTCAAACGGAGAAAGCGATGAAGTGTATAAAGCAGCAGCAGGAACGGTTTCGAATATTATTTCTCCAAGCCAGCTTACAACGACTTTAACCATGGATTCATCTAAAACAGGATGGAACTACGGTAACACAGCTGATCCAGGAGCAGATAAGTACACACTCGAAAGAGTAGTCAGAATCAGCGATAATCTGGAACTGCCAATAGAAAACTTTTGGCAAACGCATGTAACGCTGAGAGACGGACTTGAGCCAAAGTATGAAAACAGACTTCATTTCCTTGATAAAATATCAGGATTAGAAAGATATACTTTGTATTACAGTGTCATCAATACCAACATTCCAAAAGTAGCATCTTTTGAAAGTTTGCCTCCGACAACCACAAAACCAGTAGAATCTGTTCAGGTAAACTTTAATAAAGCAATTAACCCAAGTACATTTACAGCGCAGAATGTCAGTTTGATCCATCAGGGAGCAAAAATTCCGTTTAGCGATAGTTTTATTGGAAAAGTAAACGATTCGACTTATGTTTTAAATATCAAAACTCTATCACTTGCTTCTGGATATTATGAGTTAGCAGTTCAATGTGCCGGAATAAAAGATTTGGAAGGAAACGAAGGAAATGAAGGGAAAAGCATTTCATGGATTCAGATAATCGGCGAACTTGGAATTGTTCAGTTTAAAACAGACCAAATAGAAGCACAGGCTGTAAATAGTGTCGAAATTGTATTTAACAAACCTGTAAAACCTGTTCAGTTTACAAAAGATAAACTGACTCTGAACGGGAAACCGCTGGAGAATGTTTCTATTGTTACCGATGATAATTTAAAATATACTATTGTCGGATTAAACGGGTACAACAAAGAAAATGGCCAATATGAGCTGGCAGTTGATCTTCCGTCAATAAAAGCAGAAGACAACACTTTGGGATTAATTGTGCAAACCCAAAAATGGAAAGTCGATATCACTATTCCAGAAATTGATGCGTTTACTCCTAAATATCAGGGAGCAGTACACAGCCAGAACGTAACAGATATTGTCGTAACTTTAACTAAGCCAATAAGCAGTTTTGAGAAAAACTGGGTTACACTTTACAAAGGCAGCATTAATTTAAATGCAAATCTAATTGTGATAAAACAAGACGATTTACATTATTTAATTTCTGGTTTAGGAGAATTTACTCAGGCCGAAGGCGGTTATAAAATTGTAGTAGACCAAACTGGCTTTAAAGATCTTTCTGGCAATTTTGGAACAGGAAATTCAAGCACAATGTGGGAAGTGAAGTTTGGAAAACCTTCTGCACCTTTCAACATGCGTATTGCGCCAGACAGAGGGTCATCGGCTTTAGATAATATTACTTCTGGCAATGATTTATCGATTGCCCTAACCACTACTGGAAACAAACAAACTATCGAGCTGTATGCTGTAACGCCGACTGGAAGAACTTTGGTAAGCAGACAAAAACAGGAAACGGCAAAAGAAGTTTTAATTCCGATAAAAGGATATTTCGGGAAAATTACTTTTGAAGCGGTAGTTCTCGATGAGTTTGGAAACTCAAGCGATGTAAGCAGAATAGATGTTTATATTGACATTGTAGATCTTAATTGTACAGTTACTCCGTTGAGCGATGCAAATAATAATTGTTTTGAAACAGATATTTTGAAAGTGGTGTTTGCCGATGAAATTATGGCTTCGTCATTGACTAAAAATGATATTATTGTGAAATCGGGCGGAATTGCAGTTTCTAATGAAAACATAACTTTAACTAAGGTTTCGGACAAAGAATTTGAAATTGGAAACATAGAAAAGTTTGCAGGAGATCATACTTTTGGAGTTGATTTAACAAAACTGAGTAAAAAATCAAGTGGACTGCAAGGAAAAGGAATTGTCTCTGTTAATGTTGAAACTGCTTTAAATAATACAGCAGCGATTACTGGTGACATACTTATTACCAATGATAATACAACAGTAACGTATACAGCTACACCGTCTATGCAGCTTTATGCGTGGAATGTTACCGGTGGAGAAATTATAGAACAAAATAGCAATATGGTAACCATTAAATGGACAGAAAAAGGAAATCAGACACTTTCTCTGAATTATTTAACTCAGGCATCATGCAGTAAAACAACAGCATTGGAAGTAAAAGTGGATGCATCGCTGTCTGTGGAAAATCCGATTTCAGATAAAAAAGGTTTCTTCATTTCCCCAGTTCCAAATAATGGAAGCTTTACTTTGCATCTAACTGGCGATCAGGGAACTTTTGATCTGATTATTTTTGATGCCGGCGGTAAAGCGGTTTACAGACAATCTAAGTTGGAAATCGATGGCGTTTTCAGTAAAGAAATAAAAACACATTTAAGAGCCTCGGGAGTTTATTTCTTAATGCTGCGAAATGCAGATTCGAGTTATAAAACGAAGTTTTTAATCAAATAGAGAAGAGGCAATGTTACAGATTAGGTGTTTTTATAATTTAATCATTTAACTAACTGAAAAAGAATATTAAAATTAAATTATTGAATAGAAAAGAGACGGCCAGCAGGTCGTCTCTTTCGTTTTTTGTCTTTTAATAAGCTTCAAAATGCTTTTGCCTTACCTTAGTGTTTCAAATTAGGCATGAAAATAAAATGTATTTTGGATTTGAATTTGAGTCTTTTATTTGACTAAACAGGACTCGGACCAATTTTCCCTGAAAACACCGGTGGTTTTTATTTTAAAAAAATGAAACGAGATTTTTCGAACCACAAAAAAAGCCGAGAAATCTAGATTTCTTGGCTTTTAATTTTTACTTAGTAGCCTTAACGGGACAATTTTCGAACCGTTTTCATGATGGCCTACTAAAAATAAATGGCTGATGCATTAATTTTGCCGTAGCCGATTACTCAATCAAATTATTTTGGAAGCCGCTTAGCGCCTGTTTCTTTTAATATTTTCTTTTATTGATTTATCAGTTTTCTTTTGTGATTTTTAAATTATCTTCTTCCAGAGTAAAAATAAGCTACAGCAAGCATTCACCTTTCAGGTTAAACAAAAGTTAATTCTTTACGGAAAGACGTAAAGAACTTTGATTTCATTGTTTTATTTTCGCCCGCATTATAGTAACAATCTCAAATTTATAAAGAATGCGTATGCGGAAACTTTACCTGCTTCTACTTTTTTCTGTGTCATCTATTAGCTATTCTCAAGATATTCTTTGGGAAAAGTCATATGGAGGCACGCATGCTGACTACCTTTTTGATGCGCAGTCGACTGCTGATTATGGATTTATTTTAGCCGGAAGTTCGCTTTCGAATAAAACAGGAAACAAAGCAGATGACAATCATGGCGATTTGGACTTCTGGGTCTGGAAAATGAAAGAGAATGGAGAATTGGACTGGCAGAAAAGCTTTGGTGGCTCTGGTTTTGATTTTCTCCAAAGCATTAAAAACACCAGAGACGGCGGGTTTATTCTTGCTGGGACTTCCAGTTCTTCAAAGGGTTTTCAGAAAAAAGACCATTGTAAAGGCCTGGCTGATTTTTGGGTCATAAAACTAAACGCTGCTGGAGACGAGCAATGGCAGCGAACCATAGGAGGCAGCGCCCAGGATGAACTGCTGTGCGCTTTTCAGACGAGAGATGGAGGCTACATTTTAGGGGGCTCTTCAAGTTCAAGCCCAAATCCAATTTCAGCTTCAAAACTAGACGAAAATTCATTTGCAGCAGATATTTACTCTAAATCTGAAAAGTGCAGAGGGAGTATGGATTACTGGATTGTCAAATTAGACAAAGATGGCGTGATCCAATGGCAGAAAACCTATGGAGGCCAATATTCAGATATTTTGAGAAGCATGGAACAGACTTCTGACGACGGTTACATTCTTGCAGGATATTCTAATTCTCCTGTTTCGGGCGATAAAACAGAAGCACATAGAGGTGTTGGGGATTATTGGGTCTTAAAAATAAATGACAAAGGTGTAATCCAATGGCAGAAAACCTATGGCGGGGATGGTGATGACCAGCCTTATGCAATTCATCAGACCAAAGATGGAGGCTATATTTTGGGAGGAAATTCTAACAGCTCTAACGCCTTGACAACAGAAGGAGGAATCGTTTCTAACGGAACAGATTACTGGGTTCTTAAACTTGATAAGGAAGGGGGAGTGCTATGGAGCAAGACTTTTGATTTTGGAAAAGTGGATATCTTAACATCATTAGTTGAAAATGAAGACAGCACCTATTTGATTGGTGGGCATGCACGCAACTCACGCCCTAAATCTGGAGGCGGCAGTCTAGTATCAAAAGCAGTCGGAATGGTTGCCAAAGAAAAAGACGGCATAAACGATTACATAGCTTTAAAGATTAGTGATAAAGGTGACGAAATCTGGAATAAAAGCGTAGGAAGCGGAGGAGAAGATATACTTAGAAAACTGATTGAAACCAGAGACGGCGGATACCTTATGGCTGGAACCTCAAATTCAGGCTCTTCCAAAGATAAAAATTCCAATATCGGATCTAATGATTTCTGGGTGGTCAAGTTGAAAGATAAACAGAAGATTGAAAAAGTGAAAGCCAGCATTGAGGCAATTCCTAATCCTGCCTCGACCTATACAAATATTATTATAGGGTATGATTTTGAGGAAGGTACGGCTTCTGTCGTTGATATTTTAGGTCGCACACTGCAGAATTTTTCTATATCGAGCAGGACAGTTCCCGTTGATTTAAGCAGATATGCTGAAGGGGTTTATATTATTGTCATAAAAACAGATGTTAGGACCGAATCGGTTAAAGTAATTAAAAGAAAAACCGGCAAATAGACTTATCGCAACATGAATCATTTACAAATAAAAAAAATACTATTATTTAGAGCATTGGTAATATTAAATATACTTTTTTCGACCCAGTGTATAGGACAAGGAACAACAGATAATACAGATAATTTCTCACCAGATATTATACCTTCTTCACCGGCGGCTGCTAGTTTGGGAACTTATGGAAATATTCCTGTTGGTATGCACACGGGATCTCCAAATGTCAATTTAGAAATATTTACTTTAAAAGAAAACGGAATCACAATTCCGGTCTCTTTAGGATATAGCTCTAATGGAGTTCAGGTTGATGCGGCATCAAAACAGTTGGGAATTGATTGGAATTTAATTGCTGGCGGTGTCATTTCAAGGCAGGTTAATAGCGATGATGATTTTTACACGGCATGGTCAGTACCAGACGAGGCAAAGCTCTGTATTCCTTCAGAACTGGAGCCAATTGCTTTAAATGCCCATCCTCCGCAGAAAGATATTTTTAACTACAGTGCACCCGGAATTTCTGGAAAATTTATTTTGGATGGTGCTAACTCATTTCGTGAGCTTGATGTTTCAGACAACAAAATTGAAATGCTTTTTTATACTAATGCAGATGGCGAAACAGATAGATATTTTAAGATTACAGATGTTAATGGTACGGAGTATTATTTTGGAGAAAATTCAAGCCGAGAGAGCTCTAATAACATAAGTTATTGCGGCAGTTCACCTTCTCCAGCTGGAATGCATGATACGGCTTGGCTGTTGACTAGAATAAAAACGGCTACTGGTCAAGAAGCTTTTTTTAAATATACTTCCAAAACTTTTTCTATCACTACCTATCAGCAGATGGCTAAATCAATTGTTAATTTTAATGCAATGCCTTCTACTGCAAGTGTTGGACAGCCTTGTCGTTTTGTTCAGAAGCATGAAACTTATTTTGTTCAATCAATCGAGCTTAATGATAAAAAAATAGCATTTGAGTATACAGAGCTTGAAACAAATTTTAATTATCAGGAGAGCATGCAGCTGAATAAAATTAAAGTTTATGCAGCAACGAATCAGCTTTTGAAAGCTTTTGCATTCAATTATTATGCAATAGCTCCAAACCCTGCCAGTAAGGGGATGAACACTAACACAAAACTTGATAAGAAAAGATTTTTCTTAAAAAATGTTGTGGAATACGATAATAAGGAAATTAAGAACTTCTTAAAGTATGAATTTGAATACTACAATCCAGAAGGGCTTCCGCCACATAATTCGTATGCTAAAGATGTATATGGCTATTTTAATGACAGGGATAATAAAAACCTAATTTATAATAATCTTCCAGCTCAGGATTTGTTATATACAGTCTTTAAGAATGCAAATACTGCTGACCGATTTCCAAACAAAGACGTAGTTAATTACGGTATGTTAAAAAGCATTATATATGCGACCAAAGGAAAAACGGTATTCACATACGAGCCCAATTCAGTTTATGTATCTAAAACTATTGAGCCTCCAGTTGAAGTAACGCCCGATGGAACAATGGCGATGCCAACTACACAGACAAAAGATTCTCAAGAAATTATTATTCCATTTGCTCAAAGAATAACAATATCGGGAGGAGCTGAAGTGAGTTTCATGGGTGAAGGAATTTGTACTGAAGAGCTCTACCCATCTCATCATAATGCATATGTAAATGTTTCTTTAATCAATAAAGTAACGAATGCTGTAGTTGCATTTTTTAATTCATCTGAGAATCCAAGCATTAATGTACCAATAGAAGCAGGCACCTATTTTATGCGTATTAAATCTAGTGGCCCTTGTATAGAGACATATGCTAATCTTTTTTATAGAAAGACTGAGCCATATACAGTTATGGTAAATGATCCTGTTGCTGGTGTGAGGGTCAGCAAAACTGTGGATTATGATGACAGTGGAGATGATAATAAGAAAGTTACAAAGGCATATTTTTATGGGGATTTAAATTGTTTGGAATGCAGTTCAGGGACATTTGCTATATCGAATCCTAATTTTGTAAGAAACATTGATGTATTTAGAACGGAAACTAAAACAGTTTATACGATGTTTTCTAACGCAAAAATACCTTTGAATTCTTTTACGGGCACTATTTTAGGATATGGAACTGTAGTGGAAAGTATGGGTGAAAACTTTGAAAACGGAGGGATAATTCACTACTATAATAGTGCCTCAGATGAACCATCTATTCCTATGTGCGACGAGTACATTCGTGGGACTCCATATTCTAACGGTTTCCGTGGAGGGTATGAAGTTAAAAATATGACATTCAAAAAATCGGGTAATACTTGGACATTTATAGCGCAAGATGTGTTTGAATATGAGCAGGACGAATCTCGCGATTTTACGGTAAACAACTATACTTCAAGATTGTACTCAACGCTAACGGGTTCAGGAAATACAACTATTACAGATTATTATTATAATTTCAATATCTATGAAACAAGAAGCCAACGACATTATCTCGCAAAAAAAATATCAACTGTTAAGGATGTAAATGGAAATAATCCAGTTATTACAACTACCACCTATAATTATTCTAAACCAAATCATGTGCAACTTGCCTCACAGGTTACAGAAAACTCAAGTTTGGAAACATTAGAAACAAAATATTTATATGCAAAAGATGCAGAAATGGCTTCGGAACCTGCAATCTCAACATTACTTGCAAAAAATATGGTGGGTATTCCTCTTGTGACAAAAAATTATAAAATGGGCAATAAATTATTTGAAAAGAAAACAGAATATGCTTATGATTCTACCACTTCAAATTTATTGCTTCCAAAATACATTTATTCAAACAAAGGGAATGAACCTATTAATGTTAATCAGGATAAAAAAATAACATTTAATAAGTATGATGACAAAGGCAATGTACTGCAGTACACCCCTGAAAGCGGAATGCCAGTGTCCATAATCTGGGGATACAATAAAACACAGCCTATAGCAAAAATTGAAAATGCTTCTTATGACCAAATTGCTTCTTTTGTAACGAATCTCCAGAGTTTGTCAAATGCAGATAATGATAATTGTTTATCAAGCAGTTGTAAGGAACAGATTTTAAGAGAGTCTTTAAATGCTATGAGAGTTTCGCTCAATCAATTTATGATTACAACCTATACTTATAATCCCCTTCAGGGAATTACCAGTATAACGGATCCTAAAGGCATATCTACATATTATGAATACGATTCTTTCAGTAGATTGAAATTTGTGAAAGATAAAGATCTAAATGTACTTGAGAAATATTGTTATAATTATAAAGGTGAGATTATTGATTGCGGTGATAATACATCCAGCAGTGTCATAATTTATAAAAGTGCGCCCTTAAGCGGTTCATTTACAAAAAACAACTGCTCTACAGGAGGTGTGGGCTCAAACGTAACTTTTAACCAGCCTGAAGGAGCGGTAATATCTGAAATTTCACAGGCCGATGCCGATTCAAATGGACTTTCTAAATTTAACTCAGAGGGGCAAATATATGCGAATACTAATCCGGATGTGAAATGCACATTTAGCAGCAAGGCCTACAGCGGTTCGTTTACAAAAAATAATTGTGCTGCAGAAGGAGTTGGAGCAAGTGTGGTTTACAGTCAAGCAGCAGGTTTAGAAACATCAAATATTTCACAGGAAGATGCCGATTCAAAAGGACTTGCTAGATTTAATGCGGACGGACAATATTATGCAAATACTAATCCAGATGTAAAATGCACATTTAGCAGCAAGGCCTACAGCGGTTCGTTTACAAAAAATAATTGTGCTGCAGGAGGAGTTGGATCAAGCGTGGTCTATAGCCAAGTGGCAGGTACAGAAACATCAAATATTTCACAGGAAGATGCCGATTCAAAAGGACTTGCTAGATTTAATGCGGACGGACAATATTATGCAAATACTAATCCAGATGTAAAATGCACATTCAGCAGCATGGCCTACAGCGGTTCATTTACAAAAAATAACTGTGCTGCAGGAGGAGTTGGTTCAAGCGTAGCTTACAGTCAAGCAGCAGGAGTCGAAAAATCTTATTCTTCTCAAGCTGATGCAGATGAAAAAGGGCTTATTAGATTTAATACAGATGGACAGGCATATGCAAATACTAATCCGGATGTAAAATGCACATTCAGCAGCAAGGCTTACAGCGGTTCTTTTACAAAAAATAACTGTGCTGTAGGAGGAGTTGGGGCAAGTGTGGTCTATAGCCAAGCAGCAGGCACAGTAACATCGAATATTTCTCAGGCTGATGCCGATTCAAAAGGTATTGATAGATTTAATGCAGACGGACAGTATTATGCAAATACTAATCCGGATGTAAAATGTACATTCCGTAGCATAGCCTACAGCGGTTCATTTACAAAAAACAACTGTGCTGCAGGAGGAATTGGATCAAGCGTGGCTTACAGCCAAGCGGCAGGTACAGAAACATCAAATATTTCTCAGGCTGATGCCGATTCAAAAGGGCTTGACAGATTTAATGCAGATGGGCAGGCATATGCCAATGCGAACGGCTATTGCACGTTTTACAGTCCCGCATTAAGCGGAAGTTTTACCAGAAATAACTGTTCGGCAGGAGGATCGCCCTCAAGCCTATCCTACAGCCAGCCTTTTGGAGCTGTAACTTCAACTTCTTCACAGGAAGAGGCTAATGCTTTAGGGATTTCTAAATTTAATAGTGATGGACAATCTTATGTTAATGCTAATGGAACTTGCACATATTACAGTATTGCAAGAAATGGATATTTTACTAAAAGTAATTGCACTGCTGGCGGCTCTGGATCTAGTGTCGAGTACTATCAAAGTGCAGGTGCGCAGATATCTTATAACTCACAAGCAGAGGCGGATGGATTAGGAAATATCAAATTTAATATAGATGGTCAGAATTATGCAAATGCTAATGGGACTTGTTTGTATTATAATACAGTTAAGAGCGGTTCTTTTACCAGAAATAATTGTTCTATCGGCTATCAGCCAGGTGCACCAGTAGTTTATACTGTTGCTGCTGGAGCCTTCAGCTCTACTTCTTCTCAGGCTGATGCCGATAATCAAGCTCAGAATTTAGTAAACAGTAATGGACAGAATTATGCCAATGCAAACGGAAGCTGTAACCCAATTGTCTTTAATGCTGAAGGAGAGCAAAATTTTGGCATTAATAGATTGACTATTACACTAACAGCTTCTTCCGCAAATCATAATGGACATACTTTTAATATTGAGATTAATTATGATAATCCAGTAAATGTTAACAAGTACAAAACCTTAACAGCTACATTACTGCCGGGAGAAACTTATAAAGTGGTATCCACATCTGTTTTTGCACAAACTTATGCCATAATAGCATTTTAAAATTCGTAAAAAAAATGAAAAAGTATATACTAATAGTATTCTTGCTGTTTTTTACTAAAACAATTACTGGGCAGACTTTCAGCGATGATAATTTCATCTACACTATTGCACCTAAAAAAGCGGTTAAGCCAGCCAATTTGAATTCGCTTACCAAAGAAGAGATGAATCAAAATGTTAGGTATTTTGATGGTCTGGGCCGTCCTGTGCAGACAAGAGCCGTGGGTCAGGGCGGAAACGGCGGGGATCTCATAACACCTGTAGAATATGACGGATTCGGAAGGCAGGTAAAAGAATATCTGCCTTATGCCACTGCAAACAGTGGAACCAACTATTCTAAAATAGATCCCAATACTGCTTTAAGCTCATCGGCATCATTTTATAGCAGCCTGTATGATGATGGTTCCAATCCATTTTCGCAGAAGGAATTGGAATTATCACCATTAAGCAGGGTTTTAAGACAGGCAGCCCCAGGAGATTCATGGGCAATGGATTCTGGCCATGAAATTAAATTAGACTATCAGGCTAATACAGCAAATGAAGTTAAATTATACAAAGCGACAGCCGCTTGGGATGCTAGTTCAGGTCTGTACGAAATCGGTCTTTCTGATGCTGGGACTTATCAGGCAGGAGAGCTGTTCAAAACCATTACCTATGATGAGAATACTGCGCCTGGATCAAATGTTGGTACAGAAGAATTTAAAAACAAGGAAGGGCAGATTGTATTGAAACGCACCTATAATGGAGGGGACAAGCATGATACGTATTATGTCTACGATATTTATGGAAACCTTACTTACGTGATTCCGCCAAAGGCTGAAGGAAATATTGATTACGATGTTTTAAATGGCTTGTGCTATCAGTATAAGTATGATAATAAAAACCGTGTGGCAGAGAAAAAGCTTCCGGGAAAACAATGGGAATTTATCGTTTATGACAAATTGGACAGGCCTGTTGCAGCAGGGCCTGCATTTTCTCCTTTTAAAGACGAAACTGCCACAGGATGGATTATTACCAAATATGATGCTTTCGGCAGGCCTATATATACAGGCTGGAGCAGCCAGGCCTCTAATTCAGCGGCGAGAAAATCTCTGCAGGATGCCCAGAACGCTGCGGCGGTTTTATTTGAAACAAAGCAGGCTTCTGGAACGATTGACGGAATCGAAGCGCATTACAGCAATGTTATAACTCCGACAAGCTTTAAGCTTTTAACCGTTAATTACTATGATGACTATGCCTTTCCAAACGCACAGGCTCTTCCATCTTCAATAGAAGGGCAGCCTGTCTTAAATAATGTAAAGACACTGGCAACAGGAAGCTGGACAAGGGCCATTTCAACACCGTCTTCTACTGCGGGAGAAACCAGCACGATATTCTACGATGATAGGGCAAGACCGGTAAAAAACCACCTTCAGAATCATCTGGGAGGCTACACCTCAAGTGAAAGCAAGCTTGATTTTACCGGGAAAACGCTTTATACAGTAACAAAACACAAAAGGACTTCCGGCAATCCGGAGATTGTGGTAAGAGAAGAATTCACCTATTCGCCTCAAGACCGTCTTCTTACGCATACGCACCAGATAAACGGCGGAGCAGTAGAGCTTTTGGCAGACAACACCTATGATGCCTTAGGGCAGCTGGTAAGCAAGAAAGTGGGCAACAGCGCTGGCAGCCCGCTTCAGAAAGTAGACTTTGAGTATAATATCAGAGGCTGGCTGAAGGAAATCAATAGAACGGCCAATCTGCAGCAGGATACCGATCCTGCAGATTTGTTTGCCTTCAAGATCAATTATGAAACCGCACAGACTGATATTTCAGATGTAAGGGCGCTATACAACGGAAACATTTCAGAAACATTCTGGAAAACGGCTTCAGACTTAAATGAAAGGGCTTATGGCTATAAGTACGATAACCTAAACCGTCTGACCAATGCCATTTATGAAAAGAACGGCCTGACTACAAGCGCCTATGACGAAAATCTGTCTTACGACAAAAACGGAAATATTAAAACATTGAGCCGTAAGGGAGACTATGATCCTCAAGTGGGCAATCTTGATATAGACGATCTGGTCTATACGTATCCAGCCAACTCAAACCAGTTGTCTAAAGTTGCAGATAATTCCAACAACAGCAGCGGATTTAATGATGTCAATAAAACTGATGATGATTACAGCTATGATGATAATGGAAATATGATTGCCGATAAAAACAAAAATATCACCAGCATCACTTACAACCATTTAAACCTGCCAAAGAAAATAACATTTGGAACAACGGGAAGCATTGAGTACTTTTACAATGCCTCTGGGCAAAAACTGGAAAAACAAGTTACCGAAGGCACTGTTACAGTTGTTACTGATTACTTGGGAGGTTACCAGTACAAAGACAATGTTCTGGAGTTTTTCCCGACGGCAGAAGGGTATGTAAAAAATACGGCAGGAGCGCTTTCGTATGTTTTCCAATACAAAGACCATTTAGGAAACGTACGTGTTAGCTATGCTAAAAACCCGACAACACAGGTTCTTGAAATTATTGAAGAGAATAACTTTTATCCTTTTGGATTAAAACATAAAGGGTATAACGATTACCTGCCGTCAGCTAATAAGTACAAGTACAACGGCAAAGAGCTTCAGGACGAGAATATTGGAGGCTCTCAGCTTAACTGGTATGATTATGGGGCGAGAAACTATGACCCTGCACTTGGACGTTGGCTAAATATCGACCCGCTGGCGGAACAGATGAGAAGATGGTCACCATATAACTATACCTTTGATAATCCAATGAGATTTACTGACCCTGATGGTATGGGACCAAATGATATTATAATTTGGGGTTCAGCTGAATATAAGCAAACTGCACTAAATGATTTACAAAAACTTACTAATGACAAATTAACTATTTCAGAAGATGGTAAAGTAACTATTGAACAAAAAGGAGGCAGTAATGCAGATAAGACACTCTCTGCCGGAACAGATTTAATATCTAGTTTGATAGAGTCCCCTAAAACCACCACAATTGAGCAGTCTTGGGGAGAAAATAACACTAAGCCAGACAGTGGTCTTGATAGTATTCTTAATAAAGATGGTTCTCCAGGGCCAGGAACAGATTCTACTGTAAAATATAATGCAAATGGGAAAGGTGAAGGCATTGTTAATGCAGATGGGACAAAAGGAAGACCTGCATTTATTGGACTTGGGCATGAATTAGCTCATGCTAAACAAAATGCCACAGGAACTCGAGATGTAGCGCTTGATCCATTAAAAGTTGATCCTGATGTAGGGGATGTAGGACAATTGACCAAAGGCGAAATAAAAGTAAGAGAAAATGAAAATGAAATACGAAAAGAACAAGGAGTAATTGAAAGGAAAATACCATATAACTAAAAAAATGAAAAAGTTTTTTTGTCACATACTAGTAGTGCTAATATTATGTTCATGTGGGCATTACATAAATAATAGAAATAAAAATATTGATATTTTTTTTAGGGATTGGAATATTGCTATTTCCAATTCAATAGTCTTACAACAAGAGTCTGTAAGTGATGAACATCAAAAATTTTTATACAAGAACAGATTGGAAGCATTCAAAGCACAAATAAGAGTTACAAATGACAATCAACTCAATAAAAATGAGATCCGTTATAAATTTATAAAACAATATTTTACTGAGTTTGGACAGAATACATTTTATATTATTGAAGCTAATGAATCTGGTGAAAGGAGGAATATCATATCCTACGTTGTATTTCCTGATAGTATTTCAAAAATAATTAAATATAAATATGAAAATGCAAAATGGGAAAAAATAAAAGAAAAAGAGATTGGTAAAAAATTTGAATTTGATAAAAATAAATACGTTACAAAATTTGGAGAGGGAAAAAATGAGAATGATGTTATTGTTACTCATGTTGAAAATAAAAGAATTATAAGTTCAGATTACTTTCTTTTGTTAACAATGAAAGAAATTGATATTTTGGGTAGTGTTTCAGATTAGGTGTTTTTATAATTTAGCAGCTTAGCAGGCTGAAAAAAAAAGATTAAATTTTAATTATTGAATAGAAAAGAGACGGCCAGCAGGTCGTCTCTTCCGTTTTTTGTCTTTTAATAAGCTTCAAAATGCTTTTGCCTTGCCTTAGTGTTTCAAATTAGGTCATGAAAATAAAATGTAATTTTTGCAATGGTAAATGCATAAAGAATGGATTTCAATCTAACGGTAATCAGCGTTATAAATGTACTATTTGTCAAAAACGACAGCAGATTAACTATAGGTATAACGCTTACAAAGGAGATACCAATCAGGAAATAGTGCTGTTGACCAAAGAAGGTTTGGGAATAAGGAGCACGGCAAGAATACTGAAAATATCAACGACAACCTTATTGAAAAGAATTGTCTGCATTGCGAGGAATATAACAAGACCAATTGTCAGCAGAGGCAAAACTTACGAAGTAGATGAACTGTGCACTTATATCAGACACAAGAAAAATTATATCTGGCTGGTTTATGCTTTGGAAAAGAATTCTAAAAATGTGGTTAGTTTTAATGTTGGCAAACGAACCAATAAAACTCTGAATCGTGTTTTGGAAACTCTGAAATTGGCAGAAGCAAAAAAGATATTTACGGACAGGCTTAAAAACTACAGGTATTTAATTGATAAGAAAATGCATTCAGTAAAATGTTTCGGGACAAATCATATTGAAAGAAAGAATCTGACACTGAGAGCACATCTGAAAAGGCTCAACAGACGTACAATCTGTTTTAGCAGAAGTTTAGCTGTTTTTACTGCTGTTTTGAAGATTTATTTTTGGATTTGAATTTGAGTCTTTTTATTTGACTAAACAGGACTCGAACCAATTTTCCCTGAAAACACTGGTGGTTTTTAATTAAAAAAAATGAAACGAGATTTTTCGAACCACAAAAAAAAGCCTGAGAAATCTAGATTTCTCAAGCTTTACCTTTTTTATAGTAGCGGGAACGGGACTCGAACCAATGTTTTTTGCTCGTGATCTTAGATTGCTGCAATAAAGCTTTCTTTCTTTCTTTCTTTCTTTCTTTCTAAAGATTTTTTAATTGCGATTTTGGCCGGCGATGCTAAAATTGATCCGGTTAGCTTATTTGTTTAAATGGATAAACTGTTTAATAGTTAGTTAGTTAGTTAGTTAGTTAGTTAGTTAGTTAGTTAGTTAGTTAAGTTAGTTAGTTAGATTAGTTAGTAGTTAGTTAGTTAGTTAGTTAGTTAGTTAGTTAGTTAGTTAGTTAGTTAGTTAGTTAGTTTAGTTAGTTAGTTAGTTAGTTAGTTAGTTAGTTAGTTAGTTAGTTAGTTAGTTAGTTAGTTAGTTAGTTAGTTAGTTAGTTAGTTTAGTTAGTTAGTTAGTTAGTTAGTTAGTTATTTAGTTAGTTAGTTAGTTAGTTAGTTAGTTAGTTAGTTAGTTAGTTAGTTAGTTAGTTAGTTAGTTAGTTAGTTAGTTAGTTAGTTGAAGACTATTTTCATTTTTGATTTTGCAATTAAAGGGGAGAACGAGATACTTTTTATGGCATAATGACTTAAGCTAATTCTTTTACTGTGTTTTATTGTTGATTTAAAAATTTAAATGTACCAATTCTGATCCTGAGATTTTGATACTATAATTAGGACAGACGAATTATAATGGAAGGAAATTTGTTTTTTTGTACATTTGTTTGATCTACTTAGGTTAAATGTTCTCTTGAAAAACTAGCTATTTTACCAAATGATCGGACAGATAACAAATGATGTTTTTGTAAGACTTTATTTTGTAAAATTTGTACCTTATTTGTACCTCGACATTGCTTGCCTACGATAAAATAAGGAATGCTAATTTCTGCATCGGAAAGTAAGTAAAAGAAAGATGTAAAGAATCCAAAATAAAATTTGCAAAAAGAGTTAAGATGTTCGTAGAAGTATTTTAACTCTTTTTTTATTGAAATTCAAAAATGAACGCTAAATAAATTATACAAATCTATTTAAACAACTCTTTTTTAGTGATATAGTAATATTTTTTTTGTATTATTGTAGTATAGTACAGTATAGTACTGTTGTAAATTTTACTAACTAATTAAGAAAACCATGCAAAAAATTACAAAAGAAACCGTCCCAGTTAAAAACATTCTAGCTTTAATGTTTTTTTTATTAACGATATGCTGCTGGGGGCAGACTTACGAATTTGAAAACGGCACTCGTACCGGAAATGCTGACATTCAAAACTGTGATTCCTGTTCAGGAAAAATAGTCGGTAATTTAGGAGGTACAGGAAGTGTCTCTTTAAACGTCAACGTAGCTACAACAGGCTGGTACAATCTGCAATTGTTTTACTGTACAGGAGATCCGCGTGCAATTCGGTTAACTGCTGGTTCAGCCACGGCTATTGCAATTCCATGTGAGCCAAGTGGAGGATGGAGCACAGCAGCTTCCAAAAATATAAGCGTCTATCTAAACAGCGGTACAACCACTCTGCTTTGGGATAATACCAATTCATGGGCTCCTAATCTGGATAAGTTTGTCTTGACACCATTAGCGGTTGGAACTAACCAAACTATCGCTTTTGGAACAAACAATAGTATTGTTTATAACCTCACTAATAAAACCTATAGCATAAAGTTTAATGGTGCAACTGTAATTAGCAATGCATCTGCTTATGCCAACAGTGATCAGCAATACTTGAGCAGTAATTTTGCTTCAGCGGTTTACACTTCAGAGCCGTTTACAGACAATATAGGAAACGGCACCAAACATATTTTTACTTTAAGTGGGAATTATAATCTTGGAATGCAACAGATTTTTTACACATACACCAATAAAAACTATTTGGCGGTGCAAGTGGTCTTAACAGGAAACGGATCAAACTGTTATAGAATGTCGCCTTTAACCAGTAATCAGATAACGCCAAATTTTGGAACAGGAGATACAAGAGCCGTATTTGTGCCTTATGATAATGATGCTTGGATCCGCTACAATGCTTATACTTTAAACTCAGCTGATTTTACAGCATCAGAAGTAACCAATATTTATAACAATACCAATCGAAAAGGACTTGTAATTGGTTCTTTGGAACATACCAAATGGAAAACAGGCGTTACGGTAAGTGGTGGAGGTTCTTCATCGGCATATGTTTCGGTTATTGCGGGTTGGACCAAACAAGATGTAACCAGAGATACAAGAGGTCATGGATGGGTAAATGTGGGCCAGACAAGCTGCCCTTCTCCAAAAGTTATGATTAATGCTACGGATGATTGGAGAACTGGATTTGAAGAATTTGCACAAGCCAACGCAGCAATGCAACCCAAATATATTTTTGACTGGACAGCACCAAAACCAATTGGTTGGAACAGTTGGGGAGCTATGCAGACCAATATCAACTTAACGAAGGCAAAAGCAGTGGTAGATTTTTTTCATAATGATTGCCCTGCGTTTAAAACGGAGGATAATACTTTATTCATCGACTTAGATTCGTATTGGGATAATATGAGCGATTCGGAGTTGGCACAATTTGTTACTTATGCAAAAAGTAAAGGATATAAGGCTGGGATTTATTGGGCTCCGTTTGTAGATTGGGGAAAATACAATCGTCAGGTTGAAGGAAGTTCATATACTTATAATCAGTGTTGGACAAAAGTCAATGGAAATCCTTTAGAATTGGATGGCGCTTACGCTATGGATCCGACAAGTCCTGGAACTAAGGCAAGAATTCAATATTTTATAAATCGTTTTAAAACTGCTGGATTCGAAATGATAAAAATTGACTTTTTAACTCATGCAAGTATTGAAGCGGATAGCTTTGCTAATAATCAGCTGCATACAGGAATGGAAGCGTATCAAGAAGGAATGAAATTCTTAATTGACCAAATTGGAGGAACGATGCTGGTTCAGGCAGCTATATCACCTAATCTCGCTACTGGTCCTTTTGTGCATGTAAGACGTATTGGATGTGATGCGTACGCGACAATAAGTGATACTGATTATACTTTGAATAGTACAACTTATGGATGGTGGCAAAATCAAATTTATGATTATATCGATGCAGATCACGTAGTTTTCGGAAACGCTTCAATCGGACAGAATCGTGCAAGATTATTAAGCAGTGTAGTTACAGGAACGGTAATTACTGGTGATGATTTTTCTGTTGCTGGACAATGGAAAACTACTGCGCAAAATCTTTTGCAAAATAATGATGTAATGGATGTCGCACGTAACGAAATGCACTTTATTCCTGCAGATGGAAATACGGGATATAATGCGGCGAATGTTTTTTCGGCTACGCATAATAACGTTACTTATGTCGCAGTTTTTAATTACAGCAATTCGGCTACGACAAATAATATCAGTTTGAGTCGTTTAGGGATTGGTTCAGGCAATTATACTGTTAAAGAACTCTATTCTGGAGCTACGAGTACAGCTCAAAGCACATTAAGTGTTCAACTACCTCAGGCTGATGCTGCGATTTATGCTATTTCTAGCGGGACATTAAGTACTCCAAGTTATAATTGGTCGAATGCTTCTACTAATTATGTTTTTCCTAATCCTGCGACAGAGAGTTTTAAAATTAAGTTTGATCAGGAAATTAATGGTCCAACAGTAATTTCAGTGCATAATATAGCAGGAAAAGAAGTTTGGAAAACTACTTTTATAAACAATGGAACAATTAGTTCAGAAATTCCCGTAAGCGGTCTTACAAAAGGCGTTTATGTAGTAAAAGTGAAAGCATCTGGACATCCTCAGCAAAATTTTAAATTTGTTAAGAATTAAAAATCTTTAAGTAACTTTTAAAAATCCCGATTTTCATTATGTTGAGAATCGGGATTTTTTGTATTGATGTTTTAGAATTTTTAAACGGCAAATTTGAAATATAGTACTTCTTGAGATGCATATTTTTTGTTTATCTTTTTTAATTTTTTATCCGTTTATTGTCAGATTGACTATTTTGGAAGAAAAAATAATTTGCGTTAAATAAACTTATTTATTGATTTATAGGAGTTTATGTTTTTGGAATCGGAAAAAATGAGCACTATTTTTACTTATATTCTTGCAGGGTTAATTTTAATTTGTATTATTGTAGTATAGAATAGTATAATAAACCAAAAAACTTATCTAATGAACCACTATCCTTTTCCTTTAAAAAAACTGTTTTTATCTATTTTTCTGGCAGTATTTTTTTGTATATCAGCTTTAGCGCAAAAAATATTACAATGACTTTTGGTAAAAACGGAATCATTATTTATGATGTGAAACAAAAAACGATTTCAGTAAGCCAATCTGGAAAAACTGTATTTAGCGGAGCAAAAACTTCTGTTCTGGTCAACGGAAAAACCGTAACGGCAGATTCATATCCGGATGCTATTTTTGCAAAACAAACTATTAAAGATGATTTAGGAAATGGTTTAAAATATACTTTAACTTATAAAGAGAAAAACAACCCAACTTTAATTCAGAGTTTTTATACTTATACCAATAAGTCTTACTTTATAACTCAAATAGAAATAATAAGCAACGGAAAACAAATTGCGACCAATTATATCTCACCATTAGATTTAGGCAAAATTGCTTTTGATAAAATTGAAAATCTGCATAGCGTTTTTGTTCCTTATGACAATGATGCTTTTATAAGTTATAATTCTAAAAAACTAGATACTATTTCTCAAAATACTAGTGCAGAAGTTGGAATTATATTCAATAACAATTCAAGAAACGGTTTTATTGTAGGTTCACTTGAACATACCGTTTGGAAAAGCGCTGTTAAAACAATCAATACAAATAAAGAAGCACAATTTTCAGCTTGGGCTGGGTTTTCAGAAAAAGAAATAACTAGAGATAGTATTGCGCATGGAATAATAAAAGGTGAAAAAGTTTTGTCTCCTAAATTCTTCGTCGGATATTATTCTGATTGGAGAGAAGGGATGGAAGAATATGCAAAAACAAATCGTATTGTAGAAAAACCTTTTGTTTTTACTTGGGATAAACCAACGCCAGTTGGCTGGAACAGTTGGGGCGTTTTGATGGAGAAAATTAATTTTGAAAACACGACTAAAGTTGCCGATTTTTTTGCGAACTCAATTCCGCAGTTTAGAGTAGGCAATACAGCTTATATTGATCTCGATTCTTTTTGGGATAATATGGTAAAAGGCGGATTTATAGGAGATTTTAGCAAATTAAAAGAATTTGCAGACTATTGCAAGAGCAAAGGTTTAGAACCTGGAGCCTATTGGGCACCTTTTACAGATTGGGGTTGGAAAGACGGCCCAAACCGTAAAGCAGAAGGCAGTGATTATACTTTTGGAGAATTGTGGACTAAAACCGGAAATACTTATTTTGATTTCGACGGTGCTCGTGCCATAGATCCTACACATCCTGGAACGCTTAAACGCGTTGATTACGTTATTAATAAGCTAAAAGCATGTGGTTTTAAAATGATAAAAATTGACTTTTTAGGTCACGCCGCTGCAGAATCGACTTCATTCTATGATAAAAATGTGACCACAGGAATGCAGGCTTATAAAGTAGGAATGGAACATTTAGTAAAAGCATTAGATGGACAAATGCTAATTTATGCTGCAATTTCTCCTAATATGGCTACAGGCCGTTACGTACACGTTCGCCGTATTGCATGCGACGCTTGGAAAACAATCGAGCAGACACAATACACATTAAATAGTGTCAATTATGGCTGGTGGCAAACGCATTTGTATGATTATATAGATGCAGACCATGTTGTTTTTGCAGATGTTACAGAAGGTGAAAATAGAGCTAGATTAATATCTTCGGTAATTACGGGAACATTAATTACGGGAGACGACTACAGTAAAGATGGAATCTGGAGCAAGCGTGCAAAAGATTGGCTTCAAAATCAGGAATTGCTTAAAATTGTTGCCAATGGAGTAGCTTTTCGTCCAGTAGAAGGAAATACGGGAAAACTAACAACTGAAGTTTTCGAACAAAAAATAGGAAATGATTGGTATGTGGCAGTTTTAAATTATGGTTCAGCAGCTAAAAATTTTGCTTTATCATTAGAAAGACTTGGTGTTAAGAACGGTAATTATAAATTGCAAAATCTTTTTACAGCCGAAACTGTTGAGATAAAAAAGAACAGTATAGACTTAAATCTTGGTGCTAAAGATGCTGGTTTATTTAAAATAGTAAAACGTTAATTTACAGATTTATGAGAAAATATTTTTTTAAGAAAACGGCTTTAGTATTTACCTTGTTTATTCTTTCCTCAAACGTAATAAACGCAACGGTTTCATTGCCATCTTTCTTTACAGATAATATGGTTTTGCAGCAAAAAAGTACAGTTCCTTTTTGGGGAGAAAGCGATAAACAATCAGTGTCTGTTACAACTTCTTGGGATAAAAAGACTTATAAAACAAATGTGGTAAACGGTAAATGGAATGTAGTTTTAAAAACTCCAGTTTATGGCGGCCCTTATACTATTGCAATAAATGACGGAGATTTAAAAACGCTGCAAAATGTTTTAATTGGCGATGTTTGGCTATGTTCTGGACAAAGCAATATGGAAATGCCTTTGGAAGGCTGGGGAAAAATCAATAATTATAAAGAAGAAATTGCAAATGCCAATTATCCTCAAATACGATTATTACAAGCCGAACATATCGAAAGCACTTTACCTCTAAACACACTAAAAGTGCAACACGATGGGTGGAATGTATGCAGCTCTAAAACTATTGCTGATTTTAGTGCAACAGCTTATTTTTTTGCTAGAAAAATTTATAAAGAAAAAAAGATTCCCATTGGATTGATTCATTCTTCTTGGGGAGGAACATTAATTGAAGCATGGACAAGTTCAGGAGCGTTAAGTACCATTCATGATTTTGATACCGAAATTGAAGCCATGAAATCTGAAACAAGCAGAGAAGCTTTAGAAAAAAAATACAATGCTGATTTAGCAGTTTGGGAAAAACATCTTGCTAATGCTGACAAAGGATATGAGAAAGAAAAAGCAGTTTGGGCAAAATCTAAAATTGATGATTCAGCTTGGAAAACAATGAAAGTGCCTTCTTTCTTTGACAGCAACGGCTTAGGAAATTTTGATGGAATAATCTGGTTTAGGAAAACAGTCAACATTTTGGATAATACTAAAGATTTTAAATTTAGTTATTATGCCGACGACGATGATATACTTTGGGTTAACGGAAATTATATTGGAGAAACTAAAGGTTATAATGTAGAACGCCATTATACCATTCCAGCGAAATATTTGAAGAAAGGTGAAAACCTAATAACAATAAGAGTTTTTGACGGAGCAGGAAATGGAGGAATTTACGGCGATGAAAATATCGCTTTAAAATCGGATAAAGAAACTATTTCATTGACCGGAGATTGGAAATATGTTATTGGTGTCGACAGTAAAGATTTGCCTGCAAAACCATATTTGGCTCAAGGGCAAAACCGACCAAGCGCCATATACAATGCCATGATTGCGCCTTTGTTAGATTATAAAATAAAAGGAGTAATCTGGTATCAAGGTGAGAGTAATGCCGAAAGAGCGCATCAATATCAAAAGTTAATGCCACTCTTGATAAACGACTGGCGAGACAAATTTAAAGACAAAAACCTTCCTTTTTTCTTTGTGCAACTGGCAAATTATAAAGAGAAGAAAAAACAGCCGGGAGATTCTGATTGGGCAGAATTAAGAGAAGCACAATTCCTGACCTTAAAAGTTCCCAATACAGGAATGGCTGTTACAACCGATATTGGTAATGGAGAAGACATTCATCCAAAAAATAAACAAGATGTAGGAGGGCGCTTGGCGAATATTGCTTTGGCGAAAGTGTATAATATCAAAATTGATTATTCGGGACCTCTTTATAAATCACATAAAATTGTGCATAACAGCATTGTTCTGGATTTTGATTTTAATGCAGGAATTAAAGCCAAAGAAAGTTCGCTGAAAGGATTTTCAATTGCGGGATCCGACCAGAAGTTTTATTGGGCAGAAGCAAAAATAGTTGATGGAAAAGTAGTTGTTTATGCTCAGGAAGTTCCAAACCCTGTGGCTGTAAGATACAATTGGGCAGACAATCCAGACGGAAACTTAACCAATGTATCAGGATTGCCAGCATCATCATTTAGAACCGATAATTGGAAAGGAATTACAGAAGGAAAAAAATAAAAAAATAACATATAATAAAATGAAAAAACAAAGTATCAATTTAAGGCAGTCTTTTGCGATAGCATTTTTTATTCTCACGAGTTATTGCAGTACAGTAACCGCACAACAGATTATTGCTGTAAAAACAAAAACTAATGCATTAGTTTTACAAGTAACACCAGGAAAAGAAGTTAACACTATTTATTTAGGAGAAAAACTGGCAAACGACTCGGATTATGCTAAAATACAAAGTCAGTTTCGTCAAGGAACGGATTATTCAGGAATTTATAACGCGGCTTACACTGCTTCTGGATCAAAAAATTTATTAGAACCTGCAATTACAGTCACACATGCTGACGGAAACACTTCTTTGGATTTGCTATATGTAAGTCACAAAACGAATGCGGTGAGTACAGGAGTTTCTCAAACCGAAATTACATTAAAAGATCCTGTTTATCCAGTTGAGGTTCATTTGTTTATTCAGGCTTATTATGATACTGATGTTATTGAGCAATGGACAACCATTCAGCATAATGAAAAAGGAAGCATCACTTTAAATAAATATGCATCGGCTAATTTATATTTGAAAGGATACAAAAACTTTTATTTGAATCAATATCATGGAGACTGGGCAAAAGAAATGCAGCCAGAAGAAACTAAAATTACTCACGGAATCAAAACTTTAGATACTAAATTAGGATCTCGCACCAATTTGTTTCAACCTTCTGTTTTTATGGTTTCTTTGGATAAACCAGCTACTGAAGATGAAGGGAAAGTTTTATTTGCAGGTTTAGAATGGTCAGGTAATTTTAGAACCGATTTAGAATTAGATCCATTGAATAATCTTCGTGTTATTTCTGGAATCAATAATGCGGCAGCAGCTTACAAATTAGCTAAAAGCGAAGTTTTTACGACTCCTAAATTTTGGTACACTTTATCATCAAAAGGAAAAGGAACTGCAAGCCGTAATCTGCACGACTGGTCAAGAAGTTACAAAATCTTAGACGGAAAAGAAGATCGTTTAACTCTATTAAATAACTGGGAAGCAACTTATTTTAATTTTGATGAAGAGAAATTAAAAGTGCTTATCGCTGATAGTAAAAAACTGGGAGTAGATATGTTCTTGTTAGACGACGGATGGTTTGGAAATACATATCCGCGTAACAATGACGATGCCGCTTTAGGAGATTGGGATGTTAACAAAAAGAAATTGCCAAACGGTATCGGAACTTTAGTAAAAACGGCTAAAGACAATCAGGTGAAATTCGGAATCTGGATTGAGCCAGAAATGGTAAGTCCTGCTAGTGATTTATATAAAAAACATCCTGATTGGGTTATCAAACAGCCGGGAAGAGCAGAACATTATTTCCGTAATCAATTGGTTTTAGATTTGGCAAATCCAAAAGTTCAGGATTTTGTGTACGGAGTTGTAGATAATCTTTTTACTGAAAATCCAGAATTGGCTTATATTAAATGGGATTGTAATGCTGTGATTTATAATGCTTATTCTAATTATTTGAAAGACAAACAGAATAATTTCTACACCGATTATGTAAACGGATTGTACAAAGTGCTGGAACGTATACGCGTAAAATATCCAAAAGTGCCAATGATGCTTTGTTCTGGCGGTGGAGGAAGAGTAGATTATGGTGCTTTGAAATACTTTACAGAATTCTGGCCAAGTGACAACACAGATCCTTTAGAGCGTGTTTACATGCAATGGGAATACTCGTATTTTTATCCAGCGCTTACTATTGCGGCACACGTTACAGACTGGGGAAAACAACCTCTAAAATACCGTACAGATGTTGCTATGATGGGAAAATTAGGTTTTGATATTGTGGTAAAAGATTTAAATGAAAAGGATTTGGCTTTCACTCAAAAAGCAATAAAAAACTATAACGAATTAAGTAATACCATCTGGCAGGGAGACCAATATCGTCTGCAGAATCCGTGGGATAATGATGCTGCTTCTGTAATGTTTGTCAATAAAAATGGTAATGAAGCTGTGGTTTTCAGCTATTCTGTTAACTCTAGATATGAAGCAGGAACTCATCTTCCAATTAAACTAAAAGGATTGCAGGCTGGACAAAACTATAAAGTAGAAGAAATTAACGTGTATCCAGATAAAAAACCAGTGGTAGAAACCGCTGTATATTCAGGCGATTTTTTAATGCAAGTTGGGATTAATCCGAATGTTACAGCATCAAACAGTAGTGTTGTTTTAAAAATTACTAAGGCCTAAACTAAATTTCAAACATTAGTATATATTTGTAATACAATATTTTCTAAATAAATACTTATTAAAACGATTTATGAAGCAAATTATTCAGCAGATCAAAAATCTTGAATCTATAAATTCCTTATCTAAGCATGAGCAATTGGTTCAGGGAATAATTAATGCCATTGATGAAAAGGTAGTCGTAAAAGGCGATTTACTTCCGTCTGTAAATACTTTTATAAGCGAACTAGGTTTTGCGAGAGAAACCATTGCAAAAGCTTATAAAGAATTGGTGCACAGAGGAATTATAGAATCGAAAAACCGATTGGGGTATTTTGTAGCTACCAATGATGTAAAGCAAGAATTAAAAGTGGCATTGCTGATATTTGCTTTTGATATTTTTCAGGAAATGTTTTACGAGAATTTTAGAAAAGGATTAGGTAAAAATGTGCAACTGGATATTTTCTTTCATCATAACAATTTTGATACGTTCGAAAATATAGTTCAAAGCATAAAAGGAAAATACGGAATGTTTGTTATCGCTCCGATTCCGAATAAAAAAACACCTGCTGTCTTAAAACAATTGCCTACAAACAGAGTGCTGTTGGTAGACCGTTTTATAGAAACAGATGAAGATTACAATTATGTTGCACAAGAGTTTGGAGATTCGTCTTACAACGCTTTTGTGCAGCTTAAAGATAAAATTAAAAAGTACGATGAATTGGTATTTTTCTTCAAGCCATCGTCTGCAGAACCTAATGAAATCTTAAATTCTTTTAAAAGATTTATGAAAGATTATGATATCAAAGGTGTCATAAAAGAAGAATATACAGCTGGCTCTCTGGAAAAAGGAAAAGTATATTTTACCATTCACAATTTGGAACTTTGGGAAATGCTGAAAGATTCTAAAATTAAAGGATTGAAGATTGGTAAAGACATTGGTTTTATTTCGCATAACGATGATATTGTAAAAGAGATCATTTTTGACGGAGTAACCACGTTTTCTACAGATTTCTCTGAAATGGGAAGAAGAGCAGCCGATTTTGTGCTGAACAGAAAAAAAACGCAGGAAATCATTCCAACAGTTCTTATCGATAGAAATTCGCTGTAATTTATGAATGTTTTATCGATTGTTAGTTTCCTACTGATTACGGGTTTAGTTGCCGTTATTTCAGCAATAAAAACGCGAAAAAAAAAGGTACAGACAACAAGCGGACTTTTTTTTGCAGACCATAACAATAATTTTTTCATAGTCGGAGGTGCTTTACTGCTCAGTAATATAAGTGCTAATCAGTTTATAGGTGAAAACGAATCTATTTACACCAATAACATGAGCGTGATAGCATGGGGCGTAAGTTCTGTGCTGGCGATGCTTTTGGTTGCTGAGTTTTTTCTTCCAATTTATTTTCGAACTGGAGCAATGACAATTCCCGATTATCTCGGAAAGCGTTACGATCAATCGACTAAAAGACTCGTGTCTATTATATTTCTTTGCAGTTATATTGTTAATTTACTTCCAGCCGTATTATATGGTGGAGCAGTAGCGCTGACTGGAATGTTTAATTTCTTGTCTCCATTTGGATTTAGTTATTGGCAGAACATTTGGGTAATGGTCTGGCTGATAGGTCTTACAGGTTGCGCTTATTCAGTTTTGGGCGGTTTGCGAGCCATATCGATCAGCGATACTGTTTTGAGTGTCGGTTTGCTGACTATTGGTATTGCATTCCCATATTTTGGTTTTAAATTTTTAGGAGATGGAGATTTTTTCAAAGGACTTCATATTCTGCTTTCAGAAAATAAAGAGCATTTAAATGCAATTGGTGGGCCTCAGGATGAAATTCCGTTAAGCACGATTTTTACAGGTATGTTTATCATGAATCTGTATTATTGGGGAATGGAACAATTCATTGTTCAGCAGGCTCTTTCGGCAAAAAGTCTATCGCATAGCCAAAAAGGGATGGGATTGGCTTGTTTAGGAAAACTATTATGTCCTTTTATAATTAATATCCCAGGATTAGTTGGAGTTCATCTTTATGAAAATCTGGAAAATACAGCAGAAGTTTTTCCTCTTGTCATTAAAGATACAATGCCGGGAATCATGATTGGTCTTACCGCAGCTGTTGTTCTTGGGGCAGCAATAAGTACTTTTAATGCAGGACTTAACAGCAGCAGTACTTTATTTGTTCTTAATCTTTACAAACCTTGGTTAGAGAAAAGAAATAAAGAAGCGACAGAGAAACATCTGGTTTACACAGGACGTAAATTTGAAATTATTGTTTCAGCTCTGGCTATGTTTTCGGCACCATTTATCATTTTTAGTAAAGCTGGTTTTTACACTTACTTGCAGCAATTAGGCGGTATGTTTTGTGTGCCCATTTTTACTATTATACTGATTGGTTTTGTATTTAAAAAAGTACCGCCTCAAGCAGCAAAAATAGGTATGATTTTTTTCATTTTGAGCTATATTATTTTCAATTATGTATTGGACATTAAATTGCATTATCTGCACATGCTGGCTCTTTTGTTTATTCTGACTTCATTCTGTATGCTATTGGTATCTAGGTATTATCCTGCGTATCAATACACCGAAATCAAATTAGAAACAGTAGAATTATCGGCTTGGAAAAATCGTTATTGGTATTTTGCTTTATTGATTATTGGCATGATAAGCATTTTTATTTTATTCTCTAAATGGGGAATAGCTTAGGTTTTAAGGTGCTGAGATGCTGAGGTTCTAAGGTTTAGGTGCAAAGGTTCAGAGGTTCAAAGATTTATGTAGAGACGCACTTCAGTGCGTCTTTTTTTATGTTTTAGGTTTAAAGCTAACAGTTTTTTAAAACCTGTTAGGTCTAATTAATAGACACATATTGAAAAGTTTTTTTTAAAAAAACGCATTTTGCATGTCTTTTAATTGATAAATTTCTTGAGAATGAGTTCTTAAATTTGTACACTTTTTTCCTTGGTTTTAATTGAACCTTTCTTCTTTTTTGTCTGACATTTCTTTAAATTATCATATCCTTTATTTTCTTTTTCCTTTTTTAGGTGCCGTATTTGTGGCAAAGCCTAAATAAATCAATAAAAAAAATAGCAAATTCTTAAAACATAAATTTGGATGTAATGAAAATATTTGTATGTTTGTAATGTTGTAGTATAGTATAGTATAAGTCAATTCGTTTTCTCGTATTTTAAATGCTCAATAAAGAACAAAAAACTAACTAACTAATTTATTAACTAAAAACCAAATTATTATGAGAATTGCAATAAGATACTTATGCTTCTTAGTAGTTATGTTGTATGCCGGCACACTTTACTCCCAAACCATAACTGGTAAAGTTAAGGATGAACAAAATTTACCTTTACCAGGGGCAACTATTCAGGTTAAAGGTACTCAGAATTCAACAGTAACAGACATTGATGGTAGTTACAAATTATTAAATGTAAAATCTGGTTCCACGCTTGAGTTTAGTTTTATCGGATTTGATAAGCAAACAGCAATTGCAAACAAGTCTGAAATTAATATCTCTTTGACTCCGAGCACTCAGGAACTGACAGAAGTGGTAATAGTTGGAGCTGCTATAAAAAAGGGAGATCTAACAGGTGCCGTAAGCAGCGTTTCTGGAGATAAGCTTAGAGAGGTTCCTACTCCAAACGTAGTGCAGGCGCTTCAAGGGCGCGCGTCAGGAGTCTACGTGCAGCAAAGTGCAGTGCCTGGCCAAACAGGCTCAATAAGAATTAGAGGGAATAATTCTCTAAACTTTGGCGGTAACCCAATATTTGTAATTGATGGTTTGATTACAGATAGTAATTTTGAAAACATAAATCCTGATGATATTGCGAGCATGGAAGTGCTTAAAGATGCTTCTGCTACTGCATTGTATGGTTCAAGAGCTGCAAATGGAGTAATCGTAATCACAACAAAAAAAGGTTCAAGATCAGGAGAAGCAAAAATACAGTATGACACATGGACAGGTGTATCTGAATTTGCAAGAACCATTCCGTTAATGAATGACCAGCAGTTATTTGATTTAAGAGTTGACGCTTATGCAAATCGTTATATGGATGAGAATCCTGGTGCTGATCGTGCTGCTTATATTAATCAAATTAAGTCAGATGGTTCGACTGTATTTGCACCTTATGAATTAGAATCTTACAGAACTGGTAAAAGCTATAATTGGTTAGATCAGGTAACGCGTTCAGGTTTTCAAACCAATCATAATTTAAGTTTTAGCGGAGGAGGAGAAAAAGGAACTTATTTTGTGAGTTTTAATTATGTTGATCAGGAAGGGCTTCTTAAAAATTCTGATTTTAAAAGATATAATGGAAAAATTAACCTTACACAGGATTTAAAATCTTGGTTGCAGTTTGGTACCAATACGACCTTTTCAAGAAGTCAGAGCAATTACCAAGAAGGAAGTGCCTTTGGTGTGGCATTGGGAGCAAATCCATTATTGCCTATAGACCCAAAAGCTACTTATCTGAGATATGGTGAAGTATTTGATCAAAATCTTTACAATCCAATAAAAAGTCTTGACATCATAAATACAAGTACGCGCAATAGACTTACAAGCAGTAATTTTTTAAGCGCAAAACCAGTAAAAGGACTTGATATCAGAACGAATCTTTCTGTGGATGTTATAGATCAGGCAAATTTTGATTATGTGCCAAGCTACACTGGACAATCACTTAGAAATTCTATGAATGGCGAGGCGCACCATTACAGATATTCACAATTAAATTATCAATGGGATAATACTGTAAGTTATAGTAAAGTTTTTGCTGCAAAGCATGACGTAAGTATAATGGGAGGATTTTCTGTACTAAGTAATTCGGGTAATACTACAGATGTAAGAGCTCGCGGATTTGTGAGTGATGACTTGACATACATGGCATTATCAGGAGCTTATCAAAAAGACAATGCACAGTTAGGATCGAATTTTACAGATTATACAAATCAATCATATTTTGCAAGAGCGAACTATACTTTTGATGGGAAGTACAATATTACAGGTACAATAAGAAGAGATGGTTCTTCTAAATTTGGTCCTAATAACAAATGGGGAACTTTTCCTTCTATAGCGGGAAGCTGGGATATTTCTAGAGAAAATTTCCTTTCTGGATTTGAAAAATTAAGCCAACTTAAATTTCGCGTAGGTTATGGTATGGTAGGAAATCAGAATGTAGATGCTTATAGATACTTTGCATTATACAATGCGCAAGTGAGCAATAATTCTGGAACTTACGTGTCTGATAATTACATCGATAATTTTGATTTAAGATGGGAAAAACAAAAACAATTTAATATTGGATTAGACGCTGGTTTCTTCCAAAACAGATTGACTGCAAGTGCTAACTATTTCCACATCAATAATGATGATCTTTTGATGTTGCGTAACATGCCAGTTTCATCAGGATATAAATATAAGTTAGACAATATTGGTGCTACTACTAATGAAGGATTTGAATTAGAAATTAGCGGTGACATTATTAAAAACAAAGATTTTAAATGGAATGTTTCTGCCAACATATCATCCGCAAAAAATAAGGTTACAAAACTTTATGGAGATGCTACAGAGATATACAACTTAGGTGGTTATAGTAACAATGAGATCCAGCGTACTGGGAACTTTTTCTTAGGAAAATCAGTAAACACAGTTTATGTATTTCAATATGATGGGATAGCACAGCAAGGAGAAGATCTTACTAAAATAAATTATGGAAGCCGAACTGTTCAGGCTGGAGACATTAAAATTAAAGACCGCAATGGAGATGGTGTAATAAACGATCAAGACAGATATGTGGTTGGCGATTTAAATCCTGATTATTATGGTGGTTTTTCTACAGATCTTAATTATAAAGGTTTTGGATTAAATGCAGTATTTGCGTATTCAATAGGAGGTAAGAGACCAAGTGGGACTTACGAAAGCTATATGAACTCTGGAGGAATGAGTGCCGCACATACAGATCTTTTGGATCGTTGGACTCCAACAAACACCAATACAGATGTGCCAAGAGCTTATTATGGAGGAGGAAGATATACTTTGGGCGAAACAGATAAGGCGATACAAGATGCTTCATTCCTTAGATTAAATGCGCTTACATTATCTTATACATTACAAGACAGAGTTGCAGAAAGTGTTTTTCTTAAAAATTGCAGGTTTTATGTAACGGGATCGAATCTATTTATTATAACTAAATATAAAGGATATGACCCTGAGGGAGGAGATTCTTATCCGATTTCTAGAGCGATAGTTATGGGATTAAATGTAACTCTTTAATCAAATTAATTCTAAAAATTATTTTTATGAAAGCAAAAATTATAGCCTTTATGGCCCTAACAATATTATCCGCTTCCTGTTCTTCAGATTTTTTAGATCAAGAACCAAAAAGTTCTCTTACTGCTGAACAAGCATACGGCAGTTTAGGAAAAATAGAACCTGTTCTTTTGGGAGCTATAACAAATTGGAGAAATATGCAAAAAGACCGTGCAGGACTTTATACTTCTCTTGGTACAGACGAAGCGCAACAAGGAGCTTTGCAGGTGACAGGAGATGCAAACCAAGCAGGACTTGATTTGTATAATGGTTTCTTAAGCCAGGAAAATCAGGCAATTGGACAATTATGGAATGACAGATGGCCAGTAATCGAAGTTGCAGCTCAGTCTATCAGAGCATTAGGAATAAATACCGAAGATGATAGTGCAAAACGCGATCTTTTAATGGGTGAAGCTAGTTTTTTGAGAGCAACATTAATGTTTGAACTTACACAATACTGGGGAGAAATACCGATTAATGATAAAGCAAAATCGGCAGAGTTTGGTTTAAAGCGTCAGCCTTTAGATTTGGTTTACTCTTATATAGTTGCCGATTTGGAAAGAGCAGTAGAGAAACTTCCTGTAACACAAAGCAATCCTGCATTTCCTGCAAAAGGAGTAGCTCAGGCGCTTTTAGGAAAAGTATATCTATATGCGCCAGAAGCATCAGGATACCGTGATTATAACAAAGCAAAAAAATGGTTTGAAGAAGTTATTAAATCTGGAAAATATAGCTTGCTGCCTAATTACGCAGATGTTTTTAATCCTGACCATGCTAATTCTTCAGAATCTTTATACGAATGGCAGTATAACAACAATTGGCCAGATAACAACCAGATACAATGGCAGACAGGTTCAAGAGTTTTAGCCAATATGGATCAATATGCCTATTTTGGAGGTTACGATCTTATTCTTCCTACTCAATATTGCTATAAAGACAAAACGGCTGGAGGATTATGGGAAGCTGGTGACACACGTAAAGCTGCCAGCATCCGTTATGATTTTACTTATAAGGGAGTTACGCCAACACTTCCTGCAGGTTTTGGTGGTGATGAGCTAGATCCGCACATTAAAAAATACGAAGATATTCGTGTAGACGGAAAACAGTCATTTTGGAATTCAGGTAAAAATAAAGCGTATATCAGATATTCTGATGTATTGCTTAACTACGCAGAATGTTTAAATGAATTAGGAAGCACAACAGAAGCTGAAAGTTATGTGAATCAGGTTCGAACAAGAGCTTTTGGAGGAACATTGCCAGCAGGAATGGCTTGGAGCGGACTTTCTCAAGCTCAGTTTAGAGATCAGATTCTAGATGAGCGTATGCGCGAATTGGCTTTTGAAGGATGGAGAAGAATGGATCTTATCCGTACAGGAAAATTGGTAGAATTGGTAGGCGCTCGCAACAAATGGGCAAAACAAAACGGTACCATTGCAGCATTTCATAACCGTTATCCTATTCCAATTGGAGAGATTAAGCTTAACGATGAGATTGGCCCAGAGGATCAAAATCCGGGCTATTAATATCTAAAAAAAAAATCAATAGTAATTTTTATTTTTTTGGTTCATGTGGTTCGGTTAATGCCACAGTTTTGATTTGTAATGCCATTTTGGGTATAGGTAGTAACAGTACTGAGTTCTTCTGTTCGAAAAAGCTTATTCCAAAATGGCATTCTTATTTCTTATAATTCAACAATTTTTAATCATTCAAATAACAGTATGAAATTTTATACTTATCAGGTTTATCTCTATTTATTTGTTTTAAATGCCATTTCGTTCAATTTTTACGCTCAGAATAAAGTAAGTCTAAACTCTTCTAATATTGTTTGGAAGGTAAAACCACAAGCAGAAATAGGAAAAGACAGCCTTAAAATGTTTGCTTCAAATTACGCTGATACTGACTGGGTAAAAGCAGTTGTTCCAGGCACAATATTTAATTCTTATGTCGTAAGCGGATTAGAAAAAGACCCTAATTTTGGAGACAATATATATCAGGTCGATAAATCAAAATACGATCGCAGTTTTTGGTATCGTTCTGAATTTGCCATTCCGGAAAATTTCACAAAAGAAATCATCTGGCTAAATTTTGAAGGTATAAACCGTGAAGGAGAAATTTACCTTAACGGAAAAAAAATAGCAGTTTTAAGCGGAATGATGCAACGCGGCAAATTTGATATTACAAAGCTTGTAAACCGTAAAGCAAAAAATGTCTTAAACATTTTAGTAAGCATTCCGAAACAGCCATTAAATAACTACGGAAGCCCAACTTACATTTCTAGCGCAGGATGGGATTGGATGCCTTATGTGCCAGGATTAAATTCTGGAATTACAGACGATGTCTTTTTAACCAATACCGATAAAGTCACCATTGCAGATCCATGGATTCATACCAATCTGCCAACAAACGCAAGAGCAGATCTGGAAATAAAAGTAGACTTAAAAAATGCATCTGGACAAAATCAGGAAGGAGTTCTTACGGGTGTAATTATGCCTGGAAATATTACTTTTTCTAAAAAAATCAGTTTAGATGCTGATGGAATCACGAATGTAAAATTGACAAAAGAACAGTTTCCGGAACTTTCCATTCAAAACCCGAAACTTTGGTGGCCAAATGGTTATGGCGATCCTAATTTATATACTTGCCAATTTACTTTTAAAGTTGGAAATGTAGTTTCGGATAGTCAAAAGATAACTTTTGGAATCAAAAAATATACTTACGATACAGAAGGTGGCGTTTTGCATATTTCTATAAACGGAAAACGTGTTTTCTTAAAAGGAGGAAACTGGGGAATGAGCGAGTATATGCTTCGTTGCAGAGGTGAAGAATATGATCTTAAAGTAAAACTTCACAAAGAAATGAATTATAATATAATTCGAAACTGGCTGGGCTCAACAACAGACGCAGAGTTTTACGAAGCTTGCGATAAATATGGTATAATGGTTTGGGATGATTTTTGGCTAAATGCCAATCCAAATCTGCCATTGGATATTCATGTTTTCAATAGCAATGTAATCGAGAAAATAAAACGTGTTAGAAATCACGCCAGTATCGCAATTTGGTGCGGAAATAATGAAGGTCTTCCGCAGCCTCCGCTAAATGGCTGGATTGCTGAAAATATTAAAACGTTTGACAACAACGACCGTTATTATCAACCTTGTTCGAATACAGGAAACTTAAGCGGTAGCGGACTTTGGGGCAATAAAGATCCGAGGTTTTATTTTACAAAATATCCAGAACCTTATGAGGGAACAGGGGACGGTCCAAGCTGGGGTTTACGTTCTGAAATTGGTACAGCAGTTTTTCCTAATATCGAAAGCTTTAAAAAGTTTATTCCAGAAAAAGACTGGTGGCCCAGAAACGATATGTGGGATAAACATTTCTTTGGACAAAAAGCCTTTAACGCCACTCCAGATAATTATGATAAAAGCATTACAGAACGTTACGGTAAACCAAATAATCTGGAAGAATATACTAAAAAGGCTCAACTTTTAAACATAGAAACCAACAAAGCCATGTACGAAGGATGGCTGGATCATATGTGGGAAGATGCCTCTGGTATTATGATCTGGATGAGCCAATCTTCATACCCAAGTATGGTTTGGCAGACTTACGATTACTATTATGATTTGACGGGAGCATATTGGGGAGTAAAATCGGCTTGTGAGCCTATGCATATTCAGTGGAGTCCTGTAGACAATTCGGTAAAAGTAATCAATACAACAGGAACTGATTTTAAAAATCTGAAAGCCGAAGCCGTTGTCTATAATTTAGATGGAAAAACGGTAGGAAAGTATAAGCAAAATGCTGTGGTTGATTCTTATTCTAATACAGCTGTAGAAAGTTTTGTAATTCCGTTTTATTCCAATCAGAAAGATTTGGCTTTTCAAAAAAATGTTACCGCATCCTCTACTGATGGAGGAAATACAAGAGATGTTGCAGATGGAGATTCAAATACGCGCTGGGCAAGTAATTCGACAGATAATGAGTGGATTTATGTAGATCTTGAAAAAGAGTATATTGTGAATCGAGTGGTTTTAAACTGGGAAAATGCTTTTGGAAAAGAATACAAAATCCAAATAAGTGACGATGCCAAAAACTGGACAGATGTAGGCGTGATTAAAGACGGAAAACAAGGTCTTCAAACTATTTCATTTGATGAAACAAAAGGCCGTTACGTTCGGATGTTAGGAATAAAACGTGGTTCTAGCTGGGGATATTCTCTATACGATTTCAAAATTTTTGGTGCAGAAACCCATGTTGATACTTCCGATTTAAGTCCTGTGCATTTTATTCGATTAAAACTAAAAGATGCCTCAGATAAATTAATCAGTGAGAATTTTTATTGGAGAGGCACCAATATGAAAGATTTTACAGAACTGAATAAACTGCCAAAAGCCAATGTAAATGTTTCCAGCAAAGTGGTGAAACAAAATGGGAAATATGTGATAAAAGCCAAAGTTTCAAGTCCGTCTGGAATTGCTTTCGGAATTAATGTGCAACCAATAAATGATACGTCAGGAACTCAGATTTTGCCAGCAATTATCAGTGACAGTTATTTTACTTTATTGAAAGGCGAAAGCAAAGAAGTAACAATAGAATTTGAAAAATCGGCATTAAAAAATGGAGAAAAACCAGTAATAAAAGCCGTACCATACAACAACTAAATGGAGAGATCTATCCTAACAGGTTTCCAAAACCTGTTAGGTATGTTTTAAAAAATTTCAATACAACAAACCTGTCAGGTTTAAAAGAATAAAACCATGAATATCAAAAAAATCAAAGCCCTGTTTTTTATACTAATACCACTTTTGGGTTATTCGCAAAATAATCCTTTAGCGTTATGGTATACAAAACCTGCTTCACAATGGGAAGAAACTTTGCCTCTAGGAAACGGAAGGTTGGGCATTATGCCCGATGGCGGAATTGAAACCGAAAAGTTAGTTCTAAATGATATTACTTTATGGAGCGGATCTCCACAAGATGCTAATAATTATAAAGCTTATACTTTTTTACCTCAAATAAGAGAATTGTTATTGGCTAATAAAAACAGCGAAGCCGAACAGCTCATTAATCAAAATTTTGTTTGTACAGGCCCAGGTTCAGGGAGCGGGGACGGAGCAAATGTGCAATTTGGATGTTATCAGGTTTTGGGAGATATGACTTTAAAGTTTGATTATAAAACCAAATCAAAAGCTATAAATTATAGTAGAAACTTAAATATCCAAACTGCACTTGCATCAACTCAATTTACTATTGACGGTGTAATTTATAAACGAGAATATTTTGCTGGTTTTGGTGATGATGTCCTTTTTGTAAAATTGACTTCAAGCAAAAAAGGAAAACTTAATTTTACCGTTCACTTAGACAGACCGGAACATTTCAAAACAATCAACAACAGTGATAATTCCTTAGTGATGACAGGTCAGTTAAACAACGGAATTGATGGAAAAGGAATGAAATATAAAGCCAAGGTAAAAGCCAAAACGACAGACGGAACAGCTTTATATACCAATAATACAATCGAAATTAAAAATGCTACAGAAGTAGTGCTTTACATTTCGGCAGGAACCAATTTCAAAGATCAAAATTTCGAAGATGCAGTAGATAAAACTTTGGATGCTGCTTTGCAGAAAAAGTATCAGGATCAGAAGAAAAAACATATTGAAAACTACCAAAAGTTATTCAATCGTGTAGCGCTGAATTTTGGAAAATCAACTAAAAATGCATCGCCAACAAACGAACGTTTGGATGCTTTTATGAAAGATCCTGATTCAGATACAGCACTTCCTGTTTTATTTTATCAATATGGACGTTATTTGAGTATCAGCAGTACAAGAGTGGGATTGCTTCCTCCAAATTTGCAAGGTTTATGGGCGCATCAGGTTCAAACTCCGTGGAATGGCGATTATCATCTTGACGTAAATGTTCAGATGAATCATTGGGCATTAGAAACAGGAAATTTATCTGAATTGAATCTGCCTTTAAAAGATTTAGTTAAAGAAATGGTGCCTTACGGCGAAAAAACAGCAAAAGCCTATTACAATGCTGATGGTTGGGTAGCACACGTTATTACGAATATCTGGGGATTTACAGAACCAGGAGAAAGCGCCTCTTGGGGAATCGCAAAAGCGGGTTCGGGCTGGTTGTGCAATAATTTATGGAATCATTATTTGTACACGAATGATAAGGCTTATTTAGCTGAAATTTATCCAATCATAAAAGGCGCAGCGCAGTTTTACAACAGCATGCTGGTAAAAGATCCAGAAACAGGATGGCTGGTAACTTCACCGTCAGTTTCTCCTGAAAATTCATTTTTCTTGCCAAATGGTCAGGACGCACATGTTTGTATGGGACCAACAATCGACAATCAAATCGTTCGTGAATTGTTTAATAATGTAATTAATGCATCTGCAAAATTAGGATTGGATAATGACTTAAGAATCGAACTGGAAAAACGATTAAAATTATTACCGCCATCAGGAATAATTTCTCCTGACGGAAGAATTCAGGAATGGCTAAAACCGTATAAAGAACCAGACCCACAACATCGTCATGTTTCTCATTTATACGGATTATATCCAGCGCCTTTAATTACCCCAGAAAGCACGCCAGAACTTGCCGAAGCGGCTAAAAAAACACTCGAGGTTCGCGGAGACGATGGTCCAAGTTGGTCAATAGCTTATAAAATGCTTTTTTGGTCTCGTTTAAAAGAGGGTAATCGAGCTTATAAATTATTAAAAACGATTTTGAGACCAACTTTAGCAACGAATATTAATTATGGAGCAGGAGGAGGAGTGTATCCAAATTTACTTTCTGCTGGGCCGCCTTTCCAAATTGATGGTAATTTTGGAGCTACAGCAGGAATTGGTGAAATGCTGATACAAAGCCATGCTGGATTTGTCGAATTATTGCCTGCAATGCCCGATGCTTGGCTGAAAGAAGGCGAAGTAAAAGGATTAAAAGCCGAAGGAAACTTTACTATAAATATGAAATGGGAAAAAGGTAAAGTGACGAAATATGAAATTTTATCTCCTGTACCAACAAAAGTGAAAGTAAAAGTGAACGGCGAATTAAAAGAAATCATTTCATCTAAACTATAAATTAAATAGATTCTTTTTAGACCTGACAGGTTTTTAAAAGCTGTCAGGTCTAAGTAGTTTAAATTGTCTCCAGCTTTAGCTGGAGATCATTAAGCTAAGCGATTTTCGCTTTTCTGATGCGGTTTGTCATTTCGACGAAGGAGAAATCTCCGCAAGAAACTCTACAAAGATTGGGTTTACGTTGTGGAGCTACTCGTGAAGATTTCTCCTTCGTCGAAATGACAATATTGCGGTTAAATAAATTTTTAACCGTTAATCTTCAATCGAAAATCGCTTGACTTATTAATATTTAGCTAAAGCTGTAGGCAATTCAAGAAATAATGAAATTATGTTTCATAAATCTTTATTCTAAATGAAATTCAAACAAATACTATACTCTTGTGCCATAATAAGTTCAATAAGTTTAGGAGCACAAACGGCAGAAAAAACAGCGTCTCATGTAAATCCGTTTATTGGAACAGGAGCAGCACACGGTTCACCGCTTTCAGGAAATAACTATCCTGGAGCCACAATGCCTTTTGGAATGGTGCAGTTAAGTCCAGATACAAGAAACATACCCGATTGGAGTGTTGCCAGCGGTTACCATTATAACGATACCACAATAGCGGGTTTTAGCCATACGCACTTAAGCGGTACAGGCGTAGCCGAATTATTTGACGTAATGCTGATGCCTTTCAGCGGTTCTATTGTAAAAGAAGAAACAGGACAGAATGTCTATCAATCTAAATTTACGCATGACAAAGAATCGGCAAAACCGGGTTATTACAGCGTAGAACTTTTAAATTATCAGATAAAAGCCGAATTAACGGCAACAACACATGCAGGTTTTCATAAATACAGTTTTCCCAAAAATAAAGAAGCGCACATCATTGTTGATTTAGATCATTCGATGAAAAAATCGGATTGGAATAGCCGTATTATCGCATCTCAATTATCATTTCCAAATGATCATACCATTGAAGGTTATCGTATAATTACGGGTTGGGCACCTATGCGAAAAGTATATTTTCATGCCGAATTTTCACAGCCAATACTTCATAATCATGTAACAGATGGAGGAAATGTGTATGAGAATGCCAAAATAGTAAACGGAAATGCCATTCGCGCTATTTTGGATTTTGATACTTCGAAGCAACAGGAGGTTTTAGTAAAAGTTGGAATTTCTGCCACAAGTATCGAAAATGCCCGTTTGAATGTTCAGACCGAAATTCCTGCTTGGGATTTTCAAGCAGTTGTAAATAATGCAGATGCTGTTTGGGAAAAAGAATTAAGCAAAATAAAAATAGAAGGCACAGACGAGCAAAAGCAGATTTTCTATACGGCTTTGTATCATACCTTCATTCAGCCAAATACTTTATCAGATGTTAACGGAGATTATCTATCAGCAGATTTTACGGTTAGAAATTCATCTAAGCCATATTATTCTACTTTTTCTTTGTGGGATACGTATCGCGGCGCACATCCATTGTACACGCTTTTACAGCCGGAACGTTCGGCTGATTTTGTAAACAGTATGCTGGCATATTATAAGGTTTTTGGTTATTTGCCTATCTGGCAATTATGGGGACAGGAGAATTATTGCATGATAGGTAATCATGCCATTCCTGTGATTGTGGATGCTGTTTTGAAAAAAATCCCCGGAATTGATGCCGAAGAAGCCTTTGAAGCCGTAAAGAATTCATCGTTGCGAGAACATCCCGGATCGCCATTTGGAATATGGGAAAAGTACGGATATATTCCCGAAAACCTGAAATCGCAGTCGGTTTCCTTGACTTTAGAAATGGCTTATGACGATTGGTGTGTGGCCGAATTGGCAAAGAAATTAGTCAAAATCGATGACTACAATCAATTTGCAAAACGTTCTCAGTTTTATAAAAATTTATACGATAAAGAAATCAGTTTTTTCAGGGCAAAAGATGATAAAGGCAATTGGATTGGACCTTTTGATCCGCTGAAATATGGCGCAAACGGCGGTTATCCTTTTACAGAAGGCAATGGCTGGCAATACTTTTGGTATGTTCCTCAGGATGTCAAAGGATTGGTAAATTTAGTTGGAGGAGACAATTTGTTTACCAAAAAACTGGATACGTTTTTTACTTTGGACGAAAGGCCAGAAGAAGTAAACGATAATGCTTCAGGATTTATAGGACAATACGCTCACGGAAATGAGCCAAGTCATCATATTGCTTACTTATACAATTATTCAGGCGAGCCGTGGAAAACGCAAAAATATACTGCTGAGATTTTAAAGAAGATGTATAATACCACTTCATCAGGTTATTCTGGCAATGATGATTGCGGTGAGCTTTCTGCTTGGTATATTTTTAGTGCAATGGGATTTTATCCTGTAAATCCAGCAAACGGTGTTTATGTAATTGGTTCGCCACTGTTGAAAGAAGCTTCTATAAAATTGAAAAACGGAAAGACTTTTAAAGTTACAGCGAAAAACGTTTCAGATCAAAGCATCTATATTCAAAGCGCGAAATTGAATGGTAAAAGTTACACCAAGACTTTTATAAAACATACAGATATTGAAGCTGGAGGTACTTTAGAATTTGTTATGGGACCAAAACCTAATAAAAAATGGGGAAGTAAGTTAGAAGACAGACCTAATTAATTAAAATAATAAATTTAGTTTGTCATTCCGAGGAACGAGGAATCACACACGAAACTCTACAAAGAAAAGATTAATCGTTGCGGAATTACTAGTGTGATTCTTCGTTTCTCGGAATGACAAGATTAACGAAATAAAAAAGGTTTGATGATTAAATTCATCAAACCTTTTCGTTTTCGAAAATCCGACAGGTTTTAAAAACCTGTCGGGTCTGCTGTTAAAAATAGTTACTAACTTAAACCGAAACCGATTCTTCGTTTTTTAATAACGATAAATGTATCGTAACTCCTGAATGGCTTTTCTCTTCAGAAAGAACACTGTTAAAAGTTTCCTCAGCTTCTACTTTTTTATCAAGACCTAAAAGACCTAATCCTTTCATGTACAGACAGTGAATTTTATTTCGCTTGTCCAAGTCATCTTCCCAAATCATAAGATCCGGAAGCGAAACTGCAAAATAATCAATCGTAACATGATCGTTTACATGTTTTTCTGCATAAGCAACAAACTTCTCGAAACGTTTATTGGCTTCTGGAATATTGTTTAATTTTAAGAAAGCCAATCCCTGATAGAAAATTTTATCTGGTTGTTGGTCATTATAAAAAATCGCTGCTGTTGGTTCTTCTAATCCTTGAGTTGCTTTATGCCACCAGTTATTCGCTTCTTCTAAATTATTTTTCTTTTCGAAAGCAACTCCAAGCCAATAATGAATATCGTTTTCTTGTGCGCCTGGCAGTTTTCCTTCACCTAAATTTTCTGGATAAATTTGAGCCTGTTCCAAAAGTTCTATGGCTTTATCATAATTCCCTTCAGTAATATTCTGTTTAGCAATTTCGGTCAAAGAAATCAGGTATTGACCGCTTACTTTTCCTTCACCACCTTCCCAAGGATGGAATTTTCTGTTTTGCAATAAAGTTAAAGCTTTATTATGTTTGCCTAAAAGATTGTACAAAGCCACTCTTTCTAAATACACATCATCTCTTTGAATAACCAACTCTAAATGTTTTTCTAAGAAAGCCAGTCTGAAAACCAAATCTCTGTTCAAACGTTTGTACAATTGGTCTAATTCCATTAAAATTCTGGAATCTTCCGTATCCAGAGAAAATGCTTTTTCTAAACTTGAAAGCGCTTTTTGCTCATCATTTAATTTATTGTAATAAGCCAATGATAAGTTACGGTGAACAGTTGGAAACGTATCGTCTATAGCAACCGATTTTTCCCAGCAGGAAATAGCATCATCATAGAATTTTGAAGCATACCAAAAGTTTCCTAAATAATACAAAGCTTTTGCGTCATTCGTCTGTTTCTTGATAACTTCTGAAAGAACTAAAGCCGCTTCAATCTGGTTTGGAAAACAGTAATCTGGTTTTGCCTGAGAAGCCATTTGGAAACATTTTTCGGCTTGACCGAAATCATTTAATTTTTCATAAAATGAACCTGCAAAATACCATGCCATTGGATAAGTGTTTTCATCTTTCAAACCTTCATTTAATAATGATGCAGCTTCTTCATATAAACCGGTTGCGCTGTAATCTAAAGCATATTCAATATAAGTATGAATGTTATCTCGGATTAATGCATTTAGATACGCCAGATCTTTTTTATCGGTACTTAAAATATACTTTTCATATAGCAATCCGAAATTAAACAAGTCGTTCTGTAAATATTGGTCTGCAAGTTGAAGTGCTTTTTCTTTTTGATTTAATTTTCTAAGAAATGCTACCTGCAAATGAAGTGCTTTATGATCTTCGGTATTTTTAGAAATAGCTTTTTGAATGTGTTCCAAAGCCAGTTCAAAATCACCATTTAACGCATCGAGCTGTGCCACATAAAAATAACCTTGATTTTGCCAAGCTGCATTCCAAGTTGATTTGTAAAAAGCATCGTAAGCTTCTTTGTTTTTGTTTTGATATTTAAGACACAATCCCAAATTGAAGTAAGCTTCACCATCGTACGGATTTGGGTTTCGCTGCGTCAATGTTTTTATGGCTGCTCTAAAATAGGGTTCGGCTTCAGTAAATTTTGCTCTTCGCATGAGCCATAATCCCATAGCATTATTAGAACGAATATCGCCAGAATCACGTTTTAAGGCTTCTTCGTAATACGGAATCGGACTGTAAGTAGCGTGTCTGTATTGCTCCAAATGCTGTGCTGTTAGGAACAATTGTTCGTTATTCTCGATGTCTTCTGGAGCAAGTGCAGGTTTTGCGGCTTCTGGAATTTCATCTTCATTTTGTCCTTCATAAATCCAGTCAACTAAAACTTTATCATCTGCATCGGTCACAGAAATCGATAAACCTTCTAAAGAGGCATTGTGCTCAAAATCGATAGTTTCTTCAAATGAATTTTTGGGAGAAGCATCGTATTGTTTTTGTAACAAAACAATATCATTGTTTTTTAAAGTGACGGTTGTTTTTGGATAAACTCCTGTTGTGTAAGCTTTAATTACTAATTTGTTATCGATGCTTTCCAGATTAACCATCGCGTTTTTAGTGGCATTTTTTACAACTCCTAAATCACGATAGGGCATAAAATATTGCGTGAATTCTTTTTGTTCTCCTGGCATAATCCAAGTAAAATCAGGCTGATTGTCGGTATAAACCCCGCACATCAATTCGATATAAGGGCCATCTTCATCAGTAAGATTACGATCCCAAGCACGACCGAAGTCGCCGTGTCCCCAAGTCCATTGTTTTTTCCCTGGAGAAACATGATGATTGGCAACATGAAGCAATCCGCCTTTTGAATCATTTTCGTAACCTCCCACAAAATTATATTTGGATGCAATGGCCATATAAGATGTCGGAACCGGAATATTTTTATAACGAGAAATATCTGTTCCAGGCGAATAATCGACTTTATAATACGTTCCTTTTGCAATTGGGAAAGACGAAACGTCGCGCTTTCCATGATCAAAAACAGCATTTACATCTGGAGGAAAAACCGACTGATAATCGTCGTTTACTTTAACTGCAGGATTGGCCCACCATAAAAAAGTCTGTGGAAATGAGGTTCTGTTGTATAATTGGGCTCTAATTTCCAAATAAGCTTTATCTGGATACAATCGAAATCCGGCCATACCTTTAGTTCTAAACATACGTTCTACTTCGCTGCACCAAATTGTAGCGCTCCCGTCTTCGTGTTCTTCTATAGTAAAATCAACAGGGTCAAAAGTGGTTGGTCTATGGTGCTGTGGCCAGTTAAACTCAATTCCACCAGAAATCCAAGGACCTGTAAGTCCGACCAATGCAGGTTTTACAACCTGATTGTAATACACAAAATGACGTTCTTTGGTTTTATCATAAGCCATATGAACGCGTCCGCCTAGTTCTGGTAAAATCATTATTTTAACAAACTCATTTTCAAGATAAACGGCTTGATATTCTTTATTGGTTTTTTCGTCAGCGATTTTTTCAATAACCGGATAAGGATATACAGATCCGTTACTTCCCTGATACACTCTTTTTTCAATAAATACAGGATTTTTTTCAGGTTTGCCCACCTCATAAGTTGGCAGGATTATTTTTTCCTTCCAAACATTTACTTTTTGCATGATGTAATGAAATTTAAATTATTGAATATTCTTTGATTCTTTATCAGAAACCATCAGTTTTTCAATCTCTTCGAGACTTTTGTTTTTGGTTTCAGGAAGTTTTTTGAGTACAAACAAGAATCCTAAAGCACAGATAATTCCATAAATCCAGAAAGTTCCAGATGTGCCTAAGTATTCGTTGAAGATTGGAAACGTTTGTACCAAAAGTGCAGATGCTATCCAGAGTGCAAATGTGGCAACAGACATCGCAACACCTCTGATGCGGTTAGGAAAAATTTCAGATAAAATAACCCAGGTAATAGGAGCAAGAGACATGGCGTAAATAGCAATTGCTAATAATACCAGTAATAATAAAGGGAGACCGGTAACATTGGTATAATAAAAATAACCGAGTAAGGCGTAAATTATGGCAAGTCCAGCCGAACCAAAAAGCATTAGTTTTTTACGTCCAATTTTGTCTACAGTTCCCATGGCAACCAATGTAAAAACAAGATTGATACTTCCTGTAATTACGATATTCATAAACAAATCATTAATGCTATAACCAGCCGAAACAAAGATTTCCTGAGCATAATTAAAAATGATATTGATACCGCACCATTGCTGGAAAGAGGCCAATACAATTCCGATTAGCAGAATGGGTAGTGCTCTTTTATCAAGCAACATTTTGAAATCGGTTTTTTCAGTTTCTTCTGTAAAAGTTTCTTTAATTGTGGCAATCTCTTCTTTGGCGTAGGCCAAACCTCCAATTTTAGTTAAAGTATTCTCTGCTTTATCATGGTTCCCTTTTTTTGCAAGATAGCGAGGGCTTTCAGGTATTAAAAACATTAATATAAAAAAAAGAACCGCGGGAAAAAATCCTGCCCAAAGCATCCATCTCCAGCCTGTTTGACCGTTCCAAGAAGCTAAAATCTGTTCATGTGAATAATCTGGCGGAATAACATCAGTAATTAACATATTGGTAATCTGTGCAGCAAGAATTCCAATCACAACGGTTAACTGATTGATAGAAACAAATAATCCTCGGGTTTCTTGAGGGGCAATTTCTGCAATGTATAAAGGAGAAATGGTAGAAGCGATTCCAATTCCGACTCCGCCGATAATTCGCCAGATAATAAACACGGTAAAGGTTTCAGATGCTCCTGTTCCAAGAGCACATAAGGAGAATAATATGGCAGCAACGATTAGTATAGGACGTCTTCCGTAACTGTCGGCTAATTTTCCTGCAACGGCTGCTCCTGCGACGCATCCTACAAGGGCACTGCTCATTGCCCAGCCTTGCATAGCTGGAGAATTTGTAATGCCAAAATAAAGTTCGTAAAATGGTTTTGCGCCGCCGATTACAACCCAGTCGTAACCAAAGAGTAATCCTCCCAATGCCGCAACAAGACTGATTGATAGTAAAAAGGTATAATTATAGTTTTTCATAAAAAGGTTTTATAGCTTTTGTAAAATTAGCGGAATAGGAACCTTTGATTTATGGATATTTTTTTTGAATAGATGGATTATAATCTGATTTTTTACTATTGAATGATTAAATACGAAAACAATTGCGTTACTGCTTGTATTCGGTTCGATATTGTATTGGTGAAGTACTCATGATTTTTTTGAACAAACGAGAGAAATATAAAGGATCATTAAACCCTAAATTAAAACTGATTTCTTTTATGCTCATAGTGGTAAAGCTCAGATATTGGCAGGCTTTCTGCATTTTTAAATAATTGAAATAATGTATAGGAGAGTAACCAGTCTGCTTCTTAAATAGTGTAAAAAAATGAGAAGGAGAATAATTAAAATAAGCGGCAACATCATTAATTTTTAAGGAAATATCGAGATGTTTTTTCATATAGTCAATAGCCGATTCAATAGTATTATCCTCTGAAAATTTTCGGTTCTTTTGAATGAAGAATTTTTCATACAAAAAGGTATTTAGTAACTGCCATAAAGAAAGATTGGCAAATTCGAGATTACTGGCGCTATAGCCGTCTTCCATAACGTCTAATATGTTTTCAAAAAGTTCAATGCGTCTTTCTTCAAGCGATAGTTGAGGTGCAGTGTCAGGATGTTCGGCAATGAATTTATCATAGAAAAAAGGAGCTTGCACTCCCGTAAAATGGATCCAGTAAATACTCCACGGATTTTGTTTTAAAGCATAATAATCATGTGCAACTTCAGGAGGTATAATATAAAAGGTATTGGCTTTTAAGGTTATGGTTTTATTTTCTTTGCTTATGATGCCTTCTCCTTTGTAACAATAAATTAAAATGTATTGCTTGCTCCCATGTTTTCGTTTCATGGAATGATGACTTGCATTAGGGAAAACACCAATATCCGTAAAATATAAACCAGCTATAAGCGGATTCTTTTTAATGATCGAAAGTATATTCTTTGGAATTACAATCATTCGCTGTCCTAGAAAACCTTCTTTGACTTTTGTTTTTTCTTTTTGTGCTGCATTTTTCATGATCCAGATTGTGTTTTTCAAATATCGTAATTTAATCCATGCTTTCACAAAAAATGTCCATTTTGAGAACCATAATCAAAACTAAATTTGAAATTCTATACTAACACTTCAAATTCTAACCTTTTTGTAAAACTTTATGAATGCTACAAATAACATTGTTTGTGAGTCTTTTGGCTGGCATGATGAGAAAGAGATTTTCAAATTTCAGATCACAAATAGTCATGGCAACTATGTCGAACTTATTAATTATGGTGCCATAGTAAAATCCATAGTAGTGCCAGATAAAGTGGAGAACAAAGAAAATGTGGTTTTAGGATTTCCAACTTTAGAAGGTTATGTAAAAGATCAATCTTATATAGGAGCGACTGTTGGCCGTTTTGCAAATAGAATTCATAATGCGGCATTTTCTATCAAAAATAAAATCTATTATCTCGATAAAAACGATGGTAAAAATAATAATCATAGTGGTTCGGCTGGATTTAATAACAAAGTATTTGATTGTATTGTAGAAGAAGATGCCGTAATTTTTTCTCTTGAAAGTAAAGATGGAGAGGGTGGTTTTCCTGGGAATTTGAAAACAATAGTCGTCTATAAATGGACAGATCAAAACGAACTTAAAATTGATTTTCTGGCAGAAGTCGATCAACCAACTCCGTTAAATTTTACCAATCATTCTTATTTTAATTTGACAGCTTGTAAAGAAAAAATACATCATCATCAGTTAACCATTCAAGGATCAAAAATTCTGGAAAGTACTGTTGATTATATTCCAACTGGAAAAATTTTGCTCGCCGACGAATATTTGTTTTTGAGAGATGAATTAAAAGACGTGATGCAAAACAACGGACTTAATCTCTATTATATTTTTGATAGAAAAACTAAAAATGAAAATGCTGTCTGCGAATTGTATGATGAAAAATCGGGAAGAATAATGCGTGTTTACACCTCTTATCCTGGAGTACAACTGTATACAGGAGATTATTTAAACTGTGATATTGTTGGAGAACATAATAAATTATACAGTTCATTTGACGGACTCTGCTTAGAGTGCCAGTTTTATCCCGACAGTCCAAATCACCAGCATTTTCCGAATACGATATTCCAATCCGGACAAGTTTATAACGAAACTATTATGTATGCTTTTGATGTAATAAAATAACAAAAGGAACTATCACCTCTAATAATTATAAAATGAAAAAAATCTTTCTTAACCGATCTTTAAGTGTGCTGACACCTGTGGTATTTTTTGTGCTAACGAGCTGTGTTGCACAAAACGAAGAACTTTCTTTAAAATCAAAAGATAATCTTAATGAAATCAATTTGTCTCTGACCAAAGACGGAAAATTATCGTACAAGGTTTCCCGTAAAGATAAAACAATAATCGAAGATTCGCCTCTTGGACTTGTTTTTGAAAATCAGGATTTTTCATCAGGCTTGTCTGTTGCAAAAGTTTCAGCTATTGAAGAAAAGCGTGAGCAATACGAACTTAAAGTAGCGAACAACAAAGTGATAGATCATGTTTTTAAAAGCAAAAGCATTACATTCAAAAACAGCAAAGACGCTTTAATGACAATAGATTTAATTGCGGGCCAAGAAGGTGTTGCTTTTAGATATAAGTTTCCAGAGCAGGAAAAGCAAACTAGAATACTTAAAAATGAATTGACAGGTTTTCATATAGCTCAGAATGTAAAGGGATGGTTGCAGCCTTATAACAAAGCAGGAGATTATACACCAGGTTATGAGGATTTTTATATTAATGTAAAGCCTGGAGATCCTATAAATGGTGCCAGAGGTGAATCAGTTGGCTGGTGCATGCCGGCGCTTTTTAATGTAAATAATACTCAAAATTGGATTTTAATTGCAGAATCAGGAACTGATGGTTCATTTCCGGGCTGTCATTTAGATTCAGATTCTAAAGATGGAATTTACAGAATCGCTTTTGCTAAAAATGATGAAAAATTCACACTGCCTTTAGCTGATAAAGGAATTGCATATCCTGAATCAAACTTGCCTTGGACAATGCCTTGGAGAGTAATTATGATTGGAGATAAAGCAGGAGATATATTATTGTCTACCATGATTACCGATTTGGCTCCAGCTTCTAAAATTGAAGAGACTTCATGGATTGTTCCAGGAAAAGCGGCTTGGTCGTGGTGGTCACATCCTGAAGATTTTACGCCAGAAATGTATAAAAAGTTTACAGATGTTTCGGCATCATTTGGATTTAGATACACGCTTTTTGACGCTGGATGGGAAAAAGCCAACAGAGAAGGAAAAATTATTGACGATGCTTTGTCGAAAGGAGTTCAGCCACTGGTTTGGGGTTATTCGGCTGAATATTTTGAGGCTGATAAAAGGAAGAAGAGATTTAAGGAGCTGGCAGAAATGGGCGTAAAAGGAGTTAAAATAGATTTTTGGTGTTCAGACAGACAGGAAGTTATGGGAACGCTGCAGTCGGTTTTTGAAGATGCAGCCAAAGAACATCTTTTGGTAAACCTGCACGGTACAACTGTACCAAGGGGCTGGCATAGAACATGGCCTAATTTTGTAACGGCTGAGGCTATTTTAGGAACTGAAAGTTATTTTTATGAGCCAAGATTTCCTGAAAAAGCGGCGGAGCAAAACACTGTATTGCCTTTTACAAGAAACGTTGCAGGACCAGCAGATTATACGCCATTTGCTTTGACTTTTAGAAAGTATACTCGTTTAAATACAGCGACGCATGAATTGGCTATGGCCATGATTTATACTTCAGGAATAATTCATTTTGCCGATTCAGAAGAGGTTTTTAATTCACTCCCGAATGAGTTGAAGAATTTACTGAAAGAAATGCCAGCAACATGGGATAAAACAGAATGCATTATTGGAGAGCCGGGCAAAGCATTAGTATTGTCACGCCAGAAAGATAATCTTTCTTATATCGTGGGTATTAATGGAACTAATGCAAATCAAATCATAACAATTGATTTAAAAAAATACGGCAAAGGTTTTTCAAAATTCAGAATTATTTCTGAAGGAAAAGATCCTTTAATGGATTTTAAAATAGAATCGCATGCTGTAAGTTCAAAATGGAAATATAGCTTGGCTCCAAAAGGTGGTTTTATCATCCAATTTATTAAGTAGCGGAAAATAGAAAAATAAGTTTGGTTAATAATGTGTGATTTTTAAAGATAAGAGAGTCTATTGATTTTTATTTTATACTTATTAACGAAAAAAGTTTAAATGCTTTAGGAGCTTTAAAACTTAAGTTTTTTTATCTATTAAGATGTTATTGATTGACATTTCTTCGCATCAAAAAATAAAAGCTTACAATCAAGAAGCGAAGCAGTATATTTTTTATAAAAAAGACCGATTGTTCTTTTTTTATTGTAATTTTGTCATAGTAAAAAAAGGGCCATGAAAATAAAGACATCCAAGTCAGAAAATACTAAGCAGTTAATTATAGAAAAAACGGCATCGGTTTTTAATACAAAAGGCTATGCAGGTACTTCCATCAATGATTTGATGAACGTAACGGGTCTTTCGAAAGGCTGTATTTATGGTAATTTTGAAAATAAGGATGAAATTGCTCTGAAAGTCTTTGATTATAATTTTGCTAAGATTACCCAGCATGTGAAAGAACGCATCCTAGCAACAGGCGATTCAGTTGAAGGACTGTTGGTTTATCCAGAAATGTATAAAAACTACTATAAATATTCGTTTTTACAGTCGGGATGCCCGATACTCAATACAGCTACAGAAGCAGATGATACACATCCGCAACTTAAGGAACGCGCGCAAAAGGCACTTGATCTTTGGAAAACTGCTATTGTGAATCAGGTAAAACGAGGTATTGAAGAAAAGGAAATAAAAGAAGAAACAGATCCAAATGAATTGGCTGTGATTATGATTTCGATAATCGAAGGGGCGTTTATGCAGGCAAAAGTGAATAATAGAATGACCGAGCTCAAGGTAGCAATGTCGTTTTTGGAAAAAATGATTATGCAGTTAAGAGCATAATTTTTTTTTACTATAAAAAAGACCGATTGGTTTATTTTGAATTATAAAATAATAAACAATAATAAAATGGAAGAATTTGATATTGCCGTTATAGGATCAGGTCCTGGCGGATATGTAGCCGCAATTAGAAGCGCACAGCTTGGTTACAAAACAGTTTTAATAGAAAAATATAACAGTTTGGGCGGTACTTGTACCAATGTGGGATGCATTCCTACGAAAGCACTCCTGGATAGCACGCATCATTATGCAGATGCAGCGAAGAGTTTTAGAGCACATGGAATAGAATTTTCAGATATCCAGCTAAACTTTGAGCAGCTTTACAGACGCAAAAGCGAGGTGGTGCAGAAGAACACACAAGGCCTAGAATTTCTGATGAAAAAGAATAAAATAAGCGTACTTCATGGTATAGCTTCTTTTGTCAGCGATGAACAAATTAAAGTCTCACATGCCGATCAGACAGAAACTTTTTTAAAATCAAAGAAATATATTATTGCTACAGGATCTAAACCAGCTACGATTCCTGGTGTCATCATAGATAAAAAAAGGGTAATTACTTCTACTGAAGCTTTGGATATGAAAGAGAAACCTGAACATATTGCTATCATTGGTGGTGGCGTAATTGGTGTTGAAATGGCATCGATCTTTAATAGAATAGGAACAAAAGTTACCATTTTAGAGTATGCTGATAACCTTATTCCTAATATGGATCAGGAACTCGGAAGTGCTTTGGCTAAAATTTTAAGTAAGGAAGGTGTTGAAATTAAATTGGGACAAGCGGTTTACAAAACAGAAAATCTGGGTGAAAAAGCTAAAGTGTATTTCAAAAATAAACAAGACGAACAAAATGAGCTAACGGTAGATTATGTGTTAGTTGCAGTAGGTAGAAAACCCAATGTAACTGCTTTGGGGCTGGAGAATACCAATGTAACATTAAATGCCAATGGCACTATCAAGGTAAATGAACTTCTCCAAACAGCAGTACCTAATATTTACGCTATTGGTGATGTTATTGGTGGAGCCATGTTGGCTCATAAAGCCGAGGAAGAAGCTGTATTTGCGGTGGAAAGGATAAATGGTCAAAAACCGCACATTCATTATAACCGTATTCCTTCCGTGGTATATACTTGGCCAGAGGTTGCTTCTGTAGGGGCCACGGAAGAGGAATTAAAAAGAGATGGAGTTGCTTATCAAATAGGCAAGTTTCCTTTTGCAGTTAACGCTAGGGCCAGAGCAGGTATGGAGCAGGAGGGTTTTGTTAAGGTGATTTCTGATCCAAAATATGGCGAATTATTGGGTGTGCACATTATAGGAGCTAGAGCAGCAGATCTTATCGCACAAGCCGTTGTAGGGTTAGAGTACGAAGTGACCGCGGGAGACATGGCTTCTATCAGTTATGCTCATCCAACCTATTCAGAAGCGCTTAAAGAAGCATATACGATTGCTTCAGGAAAGCCGTCACTTAATATTTAAAACAAAGGATTGAAAAAATCATAATTCATTTTAGTTTAAAATTAAATTCAAACTATACTAGAGGCAGCGTAAATTTGTGCTGCCTCTAGTGTTTTATGCTCTTAGACTGAATAGTTTGATGCACAACGGAATTAGTGCGCAGGAAATGGCGAGAAATATAGTGACCCTGATATAATAGATTCTGCCAAAGGGAAGTTCGTTTTGCAAAATGCATGTTATTGTGTGGAATGGAATTGTTTTGCCGCGAAATCATTTTTTAAATAATTCTGAAAAATAATATTCTATTTCTTTTTGTAATACAGCTGCACCAATCCAGTTTCAAATGTTTTTGCCGAAACAAATTCAAGTATTTGCTCAGGTCTGCCGTCTTTAAAAAGTTTGGTTCCATTACCCAATAAAACAGGGATAATTGAAATTATGAATTCATCGATTAAACTATTTTTCAGCAGTTCATTTATTACTTCAGCGCCGCCATCACAATAAATATTTTTTCCTTTTTCAGATTTTAGCTTCTCGACCAGTTCGGCTATGTTTCCTGTATAAAAAATTGTCCTCCCTATTTGTGGCCTTTCAGTTCGAGTGATGACATAAACATCTCTTTGGCCGTTGTCGTAATGAGATGCACCGATTTCCTTTAGAACATAATCATAAGTTTTTCTGCCAATAATTATGGTATCTACATTAGCAGTAAATTCAGCATATCCATAATCTTCTCCGTCTTTTTCTACCAGTTTCAAAAAACTCAGATCGTCGTTTGGCTTTGCTATGTAGCCATCTAAGCTCATAGCGATGAAAAGTGATATTTTTCGCATTTTTTATTAAGTTTTAATGTTCTGTCAAATGTACTTTTGCGCCACCGATTACACTTTGTAAAAATGCGACAAATTATAATGATGAAGGCCAAAATCCAGTATTTCGCTTAATTTCATTACTAAGATGCGAATGGTCATAATAGCCGCATTCAAATGCAATATCTGAAAGGCTTCGATGTTGATTTGTTTTTTGGATAATATTTAAAGCATTTTGAAAACGAATAATATTTGAATATTCTTTTGGAGAGAGTCCAATGTATTTTTTAAAATTACGCTCCAACTGTCTCACCGTTGTGCAATTCTTTTTAGCTAATTCGTAAATGCTGATTTGTCCGTTTGTTAAATCTATATCCCTAATAACAGATTGCAGAGGAATGTTTTTGTTGTTTATTCTATCAAAATAGAAGCGGTTAAAATAATCGAATGGTTTTTCAAATATCTTATCAGCATGAAATGAATTAGATTTTTCAAATTCAACAGTATTATTAATCAATATATTTTGCGGGTCGTAGCTATAGAAATTAGCAAAAGCGGCAGGTTTTAGACACGCGCCTGCTAAATGAGTATCCATATCAATTAAACTATCTTTATAGGAATTCATAGCACCAACAGCGTAAGTTTTTCCGAATTCAAGATGTAGAGAGCCGTTATCTGTCAAGCAGTTGCTTCCTAAATTTATAATAATTCCACTGCATCCGTCTGGATAAACCCGTTCCCACAGCGCTTCGTATGGTTTTCCTTTTAGTTCCCAAAAAAAATGAATATAAGGCTCTAATTCCTTGCAGGGTTTTATTTTTATGTATTCCATACGCATCTATATTAGTTACAAAAGTAGCTAACCTTCAATTTGAACGAATAAAAAGACTGTTAAATATGTCTATGCTTTTGACCGATAAATCCATCTTATGGGATAGCATTATATATAATTTTATTTTCAGTTCAGATCTTACTTCGTTGTTATGGTTTTTTTGGTAAGACTGCTAATGTTAGTAAAATTTGTTAGGTTTTGTTTGTGCAGGGGAGATTAATAGTTATTTAATCTCCTTTGTTTTGTTAAGCCAAGTGATTAAGACAATTAATAAATATGTGATTTATATGAAAAGCGAGAATTTTAAAATTAAAAAGAGCAGTTCCCTAAAATTGGCTGTCATAGCTTTTATGCTATTGTTTTTTGGTCCAGTAAAAGGATATTGCCAAAATGAAGAAAAGACAAAAAGTGCTTTTGGAGTTATTGAAAGACTTGTGGGAAGTCGCGCCAACGAATTTCAGTTAAGTCTTGATGAAAACAAAAAAAGTAACTCGGAATGGTTTGAAATTGAGACAGAGAATAATTTGGTCAAGATAAAAGGTTCGACTAATACCGCAATCTGTTATGCCGCATACAATTTCTTAAGAGACATAGGAGCAGTTTTGATTAGTTGGGAGGGAAACAGAATTGATTTGCCTAAAACATGGCCGAAATATTCAAAAAAAGGAGAAACGCCTTTTCAGTACAGAGAATATCTGAATGCCTGTACTTTTGGCTATACAACTCCGTGGTGGGACTGGAAACGTTGGGAACAGGAAATTGATTGGATGGCATTGCACGGAATCAATCTGCCGACAGCAATGGAAGGTCAAGAAGCGGTTTGGCAGGAATTATGGAAAGAATATGGCTTAACCAGCTCGCAGTTAGAATCTCATTTTGCAGGACCAGCTTATCTTCCTTGGCAGCGTATGGGCAATATTAATAGTTTGGAAGGTCCATTGCCACAAGAATGGTTTGTTAAAAAAGAAGCACTTCAGAAGAAAATCTTAGAAAGAATGAAAGCGTTGGACATGCATCCTGTCGTACCGGCTTTTAGCGGTTATGTGCCAAAGGCTTTCGCCGAAAAGCATCCCGAAGCTAAAATTACAGAACTTAAATCATGGTCAGGCGGTGGATTTGCGAGTACTTTTCTATTAGATTCCAAAGATCCATTATTCAAACAAATTGGAAAGCGCTTTATTGAAATTTATACCAAAATGTATGGAAAGTCTAATTTTTATTTAGCCGATTCCTTCAATGAAATCGAGCCTCCTGTTTCTGAGCACAATAAATATGAAGAACTTTCCAATTATGGAAGCGCTGTTTATGAAACTATAGATGAAGCCGCTCCTGGTGCTGTTTGGGTTATGCAGGGATGGCTTTTTGGTGATAACAAAGAATTTTGGACTAAGGAAGCAACGAAGGCATTTTTAAGCAAAGTTCCAAATGAGAAAGTGATGGTTCAAGATTACGCCAACGATAGATATAAGGTGTGGGAAAATCAGGAAGCTTTTTATGGCAAACAATGGACATACGGGTATGTACATAATTACGGAGGATCAAACCCAGTTTATGGAGATTTGAATTTTTATAAAGATGAATTGGCAAGCTTGCTTAAAAATCCAAATAGAGGAAATATTGTAGGCTACGGAGCAATGCCTGAAGGATTAAACAATAATTCGATAGTTTACGAATATATATATGATCTGCCATGGACTAAAGCAGAACAGCCTTTAAATGATTGGATGGCTAAATATTTAAATGCAAGGTATGGACAGACTTCAGAATCTGTTTTTCACGCTTGGGATTTATTGCTCAAATCGGTTTATAATGTTAAATATTGGGAAACACGTTGGTGGAACGACTGGGCTGGAGCATATCTATTATTCAAACGTCCTACACTGAAAATTACGGAGTTTAAAGGAAATCCGGGAGATAAAATCAAATTAAAAGAGGCTTTGGATATTTTGAAAAAAGAAGCTAAAAAATACAATAAGAAGAATCTTATTCAATACGATTTAATAGATGTTTCGAGACATTATAATTCACTTTCTATTGACGAAGAATTGATTGAATGCGTAAAAGCGTATCAGGAGAAAAACATTGCAAAAGGAGATCAATTGTTTAAACAGATCGAAAAACAAGTTTTAGAAACAGATAAGATGATGTCTGGACAGCCTTTAAATAATTTAGATCAATGGGTGAAATCGGCCTCAGATTACGGAAGTTCACCAGAAGTTTCTTCATTGTATGTTAAAAATGCCAAAACATTAATTACCCTATGGGGTGGAGAAGGCCATCTGAATGACTATGCTTCAAGGTCATGGAAAGGAATGTACAAAGGATTTTACTGGCCAAGATGGAAAATGTTTTTGCAAGCTTTAAAAAAGGCATCAGTTGACAATACCTCTTTTGATGAAAATAAAGAAAGAGAATCAATTAAAAATTGGGAAATTAATTGGACAGAAAGCAAATAAATTTATTCTTATGTGATGATAACTCGTATATATACATATTTTAACCCAATATTAATAACATAACATAAAGCCACACCATCAGTATGCAGAAGAAAAATTTCCGAAATCGATTTATTAGTCAGTTTTTCATTATATAATTGTATAAAAAAAGCATCGCTAAGCCTTACTATCATTGACTTTATAGAAATTATCCATGTTTATGAATAACTTGTCCATTTGTTAACATTTCTTTAGCACTAATTTCGTCAATACTTTAACTAAAATAACCAACATTTACAATGGAAAAACTTAAACTATTATTATTAGCCTTTTTCTTTGGCTTCTCAATTAATACTTGGGCACAAAAAACAGAAGTGTCCGGTGTTGTATTGGATGACAAAGGTATTCCTATGCCAGCAGTTAATGTACTTGAGAAAGGTACAACTAATACTGTTACAACAGATTTTGACGGAAAATTTAAATTTACGGCTTCAAACAAAAATGCAACACTTGTGTTTTCATTTATGGGTTTTGAAGATCAAGCCGTAAAATTAGACGGAACGAAAACCAACTATTCGATTAAAATGATGTCTACCACAACCAACTTAGAGCAAGTTGTTGTTGTAGGTTACGGTAAAGGATCTCGTAAAAACTTAACCACTGCAGTTTCATCTGTTAAGGCTGAAGATTTGAACAGAGGAGCCATCAGCGACGTTGGACAGCTTTTGCAAGGAAAAGTTTCTGGTTTGAATATTTCTTCAAGCGGCGATCCAACAAAAACGGCTTCTGTGGTTTTGCGTGGAGCTTCAACATTAAATAGTTCTCAAGGGCCATTTTATGTAATTGACGGTATTCCTGGTGTTGACATTTCTGTAATTTCTCCAGATGATATTGCTACTATTGACGTTTTGAAAGATGCTGCTGCAACGGCAATTTATGGTAACCGTGCTGCAAATGGGGTTATTATGGTAACAACAAAAAAAGGAAGCAAAGGTAGAACGCAAGTGGCATACAATGGATATGTTGGATGGGAAGAAGTTTCAAACAATCTGGATATGATGAATGCAGATCAGCTGAGAGATTTTACAACAAAAAACAATCTAAACTTTACTCCAGAAAATGACAAAGGTGCCAACACAAACTGGCAAAAAGAAATTTTAAGACCTGGACGTGCCAAATCAAGCAGCCATAATCTTTCTATGAGTGGTGGAGGAGATCACGGAAGTTATACTGCAAGCATCACTTCGATTAATAAAGAAGGAGTTATGTTAAAAAGTGATTTCTCTCGTATTATTGCCCGTTTGTCTGTTGAGCAATATGCTTTTGATGATAAAGTTAAATTTGGTTTGAATGTTACTAATTCAAATACAAAATATCAAAATGTACCACAACGTAATACGGTACTTTTGCAAGCAGCAAGTTATCTTCCTGTGTCTCCAGTAAGAAATCCTGATGGAAGTTTATTTGAAAATTTTGTGAGCCCAGGATATTTTAACCCTGTAGCTTTAATTGAACATGGTACTGACGAAACTAGAACAGATAACCTTGTAGGGAATCTTACTGCAGAAGTAAAACTTCCTTTTGGAATTACGTATAATTTGAATTTAGCACATCAGAGATTAACGGCTTCACACGGAGAGTTTTATGACAGTTATTATTCTCAATACAATAGTGCGAACTTTTACAACAATCCAGATCCACCTTTGACAAAAACATTGGTTAACTTTGGTGTAAATGGTTCTGCATTGAGAAATTCTTATGAAACTAGAAATAATATTATAGAGAGTTTCTTTACATGGGATAAAACATTTGGAGATCATAAAATAAAAGCTGTTTTGGGGTACTCATGGCAGGAAAATACTTTAGGAGATGGTTTTCAGGCTACAACGACAAACTTTCCTGTAGACAATGTTGGATACAATAACTTAGCTTTAAGTAATTACACTTCAGTTAATGGTTATGTAGTAAATTTTGGTGATAGCAAAGCCTATCAAAAAACACGTTTAATCTCATACTTCGGACGTTTAAACTATAATTATAAAGATAAATATCTTTTGCAAGGATCTCTAAGAAGAGACGGTGGATCTATGTTTGGTGCAAATAATCAATGGGGATATTTTCCATCTGTAGGAGGTGCATGGAGATTGGACAAAGAAAGTTTTATGCAGAACCAGAATATTTTTAGCGATTTGAAACTGCGTGCAAGCTGGGGGGTAACAGGAAATTCTTCTGGGTTTAATGCTTATACGGCCCAATTTATATCTGGAAGTTTAGGAACTTTTTATTACAACGGACAGCAAATTGGGGCTTATGGACCTAACCAGGCAGCAAATCCTGATTTGAAATGGGAAAAAACAGCGACAGCAAATATTGGACTTGATTTCTCTATTGCAAAAGGAAAAGTAACAGGTTCTGTTGATGTTTACGACAAGAAGACAACAGATATGATCTTCAACTATAATGTTAATCCAGTATTGGTGCCAGTAGGAACAATTGTAGCAAACGGAGGTACAATGTCTAACAAAGGTATTGAGCTTAGCTTAAGCACAACTCCAGTTAAAACAGCAAATTTCAGCTGGAATTCTAACCTGAACTTGGCTCATAACAAAAATGAGATCGTGAAATTAACTAGTCCGTTTTTTGTTGGAGGTGACTCTATCCGTCGTGTACAGCCAGACGGAGGCGGACAGACAGGAAGTACTTTGCAAATTTTTAAAGAAGGAAAACCTCTTGGACAGTTCTTTACCTTGAAATATGCAGGAAAAAATGCAGCTGGGGTTTCTCAGTATTATGACAAAAATGGTGATTTGACTACTACACCGCAAATTGGGGTAGATTACCATTATGCAGGAAGTGCACAGCCAAAATTATTGATGGGATGGGCAAATAATTTTCAATACAAAAAATTTGATTTAAGTATTTTCTTCAGAGGAGTTTTCGGAAATAAAATTTTCAACGCAACTCGTGCCGATTTGTTTAGACCAAGCACGGCAATGACCAATAATATTTTGGTTGATGCAGGAAATGAATCTCCAAATGACTTAAACTCTTTTAAATATTCAGATCGTTTTATCGAAGACGGAAGCTATATAAGATTGGACAACATGACATTAGGATATAATTTTGGTAAAGTAGGCAGGTTCATAAGCAGTCTTCGCCTTTATCACACGGTAAATAATGTATTTGTGATTACTAAATATACTGGAATTGATCCTGAAGTAGAACAAGGAGGAACAGCTCCTGGTGTAGATTCAAATAACTTCTATCCAAAAACAAGAACGTATTTGTTCGGTTTAAATGTGACCTTCTAAAAATTAAATGCTAAAAATTATGAAAAAGATATTAAAATATTTAGGACTCCCAGTACTTATGGCTGGTTTAGTATGGTCTTGCAGTGACCTTGATGTGCCTATTACAACTCAATTGACACCTGATGTGTTTCCTCAAAATTCAACACAATATGTTCAGGCCACGGGTCCAGTTTATGTAGCTTTCAGAGGAGAATTTTCTTTTGCTTGGTGGTGGGCTCAATCTTTAAGTACAGATGAATCTATTTTGCCTGCAAGAGGAGGAAACTGGTTCGATAACCGAAATTATATTGCCATGCATTACCATGACTGGAATGCTGACAATGGTATTATTGGAAGTCTTTGGGATTGGACATCTAAAGTGATTGGAACATGCAATCAGACGATTTCAATTTTAAGACAGACAATGCCAGAGGGAACAGAGAAAAAGACTCTGATTTCAGAGATCAAAACAATGCGTGCTATTTCTTATTTCATGTTAATGGATAGTTATGGAGATGTGCCTTTGGATACTTTGTATGGAGATTTTACTGCCCATGCTAAAACACCAAGAAAAGAAGTTTTTAATTTTATTGAAAAGGAATTAAAAAGTGCCGTTCCTAATTTGAATCCTGCATCTGGGGTTAGCACTTATGGACGACCAAACAAACAGACTGCCAATGCAATGCTGGCTAAATTATATCTGAATGCTGAAGTGTACGCAGGAACCTCACGTTATACAGATTGTATTGCAGCTTGCGATGAGGTAATTAATTCAGGATTATATGCTGTTGAGCCAAGAGCAACTTACCTGCAGATGTTTTACCCGACCAATGGGCCGCAAATGAAAGAGTTTATTTTTGCAGTTCCTTATGATCCAGCAGCAGTTACAGTTGGCTACAACGGACAAATGTATCACGCACGTTATGATGTGCCACGTTCTGAGAGAGCTAAATTTGGTCTTTCTTTTACGCCAAGTGCGCCTAGAAGTACACTGCCTGAATTTTATGCTTATTTTAATGATCCTAACGATATTCGTAACAAACAGTGGTTGACTGGTCTTCAGTACATGAATGATGGCGTGACTCCAGTAATGGTTACAACAACTAAAAAAGGATATGACCAGTTTTACACAGGATCTGACGGAGGTGCTTCATACACTTATCAAGTAAATTTAACGCCAAATATTATACCTCGTCAGAGTGAAGCTTTATTTGATCTTGGAAACGATGAAATTGCTTGGAACATGGGGTATAGAAATATTAAATTTTACCCAGATGCCACTTCAACAAATCGTAACCAAAAGAATGATGTTCCTTTCTTACGCTATTCAGATGTGCTGTTAATGAAAGCAGAATCAATCCTTCGCGGAGGCGCTGTAACTTTAGGTCAAAGCGCAGATGCATTGGTAAACATGGTTCGTTCTAACCGTACAACATCTGCACCTGTAAGCGGTGTTACTTTAGAAGAGCTTTACAAAGAAAGAAGCCGTGAGTTTGCTTGGGAAGCTTGGCATAGAAACGATATGATCCGTTTTGGAAAATATGAAGGATCATGGGGCTATAAAACTAATACAGATGTTTATCGTCGTGTATTCCCGATTCCAACCAATGCTATGGTTTTAAATCCAGCTTTAATTCAAAATGATGGATATTAAAAATAAGGGTTTTGAATAGGTACGCATTGTGTAACCCGATTTAATTTTGAAAGGAGAAGAGCGTAAAATTCTTCTCCTTTTTACTAAAAGTAACATTGGTTTTTGCTACTTATAATAACCAATTCATTTTTGTTTCATTTTTAGAATGCTTGCAAAGCCTAATCAAATGTGTTTTTTGAAGATAAATGAGAGATTAAGCTTTGTAACATTCTTTTAATTTTTAGAAAAATCATTATCAGCCCAATTTGTCCCATCAATACACAGCATAAATGGAACTAAGTAAAATCTATAAAATAGGGCATATTGCCATAAGTTTGACTTTAGTTTTTTTATTGTCATGCAACGCTCAGAAAACCATTTCCTTGCAAAAGAAACAGTTGTCAGATATGGTTTATCCGTTGTTGGACACCGAAAATTCAAGATGGTTTTACTTTTCATCAGCAAGCCGTCCTTTTGGTATGGTTAATTTAAGTCCCGATACTGAAATTAAAGGCGATTGGGGAGGTGGCTATAAATACACTGTAGATACAGTTAAGGGATTTAGCCACGTGCACGAATGGCAAATGTCTGGGGTTTCGGTAATGCCAGTTACGATTTCTGATGCCAACAAATCAACTATTTTTAAAGACTTTTATTCCAAATTTAGCCATCAGACCGAAGTCATAACACCAGGATATCATTCATTAAAACTAGACAGATATCAGATAACGGCGGAATTAACTAGCACACCGAGAGTCGGACTTCATCAATATACTTTTCCTAAAAAAGCACAGAAAGCAGTTCTTTTTAATCTGAACACTGTTTTAGGGCCTTGTGAAAACACTAACGGGAAATTAGAAAAAAACAATGATTATGAACTTTCTGGATCATTAGTTTTGAGCACTAATTTCAGGCGTCCAAAACCATTGACCGTATTTTTTAAAGTCAAAACAAATCAGCAAATTACTTCTGTAGAAAGAGATCCTGCAACGGAAAATTATTTAATCCATTTCAGCATTGCGAAAGAACAAATACTAATGAAAGTTGGTATTTCGTATACCTCAATAGAAAATGCCTCTATCAATATTGAAACTGAATTGCCTCATTGGAATTTTAACCAAACAGTTGCTGATTCAAGAAAAGAATGGATTGCTTTGTTAGGAAGAATAAAAATAGAAGGAGGCACTGAGAGCGATCAAAGAAGATTTTATACCGATTTATGGCATGCCTTACAAGGAAGAAAAATGATCAGTGATGCAAATGGAGCCTATCCCGATAATACAGGAAACAAATTCAGGGTAGGACAATTGCCTTTGAGTGCTGATGGAAAACCGAAATTCAACCATTACAACTCTGATGCTTTTTGGGGAGCGCAATGGACCATCAATAATCTTTGGGGATTGGTTTATCCTGAAATCATGGAAGAATTTGTGCATTCGCTAATGCAGTATTACAAAGATGGCGGTATCATTCCTCGTGGTCCTGCTGGCGGAAATGATACGTATGTAATGACAGGAGCTTCGACAACTCCATTTATAGTCAGCGCAATCCAAAAAGGAATTGTAAAAGAAAATTTAGAAGAGATTTATATAGCACTCAAAAAAAATCATATGCCAGGCGGTATTATGGAAAAAGCAGGATATGAGCACAATACCAATATTGGAGGCGGACTAAAATATTATTTGCAAAAAGGATATGTGCCGTACCCGCTTCCCGATGGCAATTTCGGAAGCCATCAAGACGGAGCAAGCCAGACTTTAGAATATGCCTATCAGGATTGGACTTTGGCGCAGCTGGCTAAAAAACTGAATCATGAAGAGGATTACCAATACTTTATGAAAAGATCTGAAAACTACAAAAACATATTTGATTCGTCAATCGGTTGGATGCGTCCGAGAAATGCGCAAGGAGAATGGCGCGAAAATTATGATCCTTATCAGTATGAAAACGGATTTATTGAATCTAACGGAGCACAGTCAACTTGGCTTGTTCCTCATGATATTGAAGGTTTAGCATCATTAATGGGCGGAAAAGAAAAGGCGGTAGAAAAATTGAATATTCAATTTGAAACAGCTAAAAAACAAAATTATACCTCAGGAACTTCACATGACGCAGAATTGCATCCAGAATTCAGCAGGATTCCTGTAAATTTCGGAAATCAGCCATCAATCCAAACTTCCAATATATTTACTCTTTTAGGAAGAGCCGATTTAACGCAGTTCTGGACTAGAAACGTAGTGAAAACGACTTTCAGCGGATTATCTCCTGCAACTGGATATAACGGAGATGAAGACCAAGGTCTAATGGGAAGTTTAAACGTTTTGCTTAAAATAGGCTTGTTTCAAATGAATGGGGGAACAGACAAGGATGCAGTTTACCAAATAGGGAGCCCAATTTTCAACAAAATTACGATAGATTTGAATCCGGCATATTATTCAGGAAAGACATTTGTAATTAGAGCCCAGAATAATAGCTCAGAAAATGTATATATAAAAAATATCAGATACAATAATAAAGCAGTAGAAGACTTTACGCTTTCGCATCAACAGATTACAAATGGAGGTGAGTTAATCTTAGAAATGTCAGATCAGCCAAAATCTTAATACTAAAGAAATAATTAGGGAATGAAAAATACAAAGTCGCTCATTTTTTTAGCAGCAAGTTTTCTTCTTGCTATAAATAGCAGTGCTCAGCAGAATGTACATCAATATGTTGATCCAATGATAGGTTCAGAAGGCGTGGGAAGAGTTTTTATCGGGCCTTCTTGTCCTTATGGAATGGTAAAACCAAGTCCAGATTGTACTTCTAGTCCAAACAGCGGTTGGCTTCCAGAACCAAAAGAAGTGACAGGATTCAGTCAAGTGCATGTGAGTGGAACGGGTGGAGGACCAAAGTACGGCAACATCCTGATTATGCCTTTTTCTGGTGCTTTGGATAAAATGGATCAGACTTCTTTTAGAGCTGAAGAAAATGTAAAATTGGGTTACTACGAAACTGTTTTTAAAGAAAATAACATTAAAACTGAAATTACGACTGGAGAGAAAGTTTCATTTTATAGAATTACCTATCCTAAAAACAGTTCAAAAGAATTAAAGATAGACCCAGGATTTTTTTGGGAGAAGAAAAAATTCCTGATGCTAGAGAAGCCCAGCAGTTTGTTGGCTCACAAATTGAAATAGTTTCAGATACAGAAGTGAGAGGCTATAGCAGAATTAGAGGCGGATGGAATAATGGAAGAGCTTACACGGTTTATTTCTGTGCCGTTTTCGATCAGCCAATAGCGAAATACGTGACTTTCAAAGACGGGAAATTCTATAATAATCAGAAAACCCAATTTGACTCAGGAAAGAAAACAGCCGCATTATTGTCTTTCGGAAATGGAGGAAAAGAAGAGCTGAACGTCAAAATCGGAATTTCGTTTTTGAGCGAATTAAAAGCGAAGAATAATATAGATGCTGAAATTCCGCATTGGGATTTTAATGTCGTATTGAGCACACTGCAAAATAAATGGGAGAATTTATTAAGCCGTATTCAGCTTTCAAAAGACACTTCAGACGAGTATAAAAGAATGTTTTATACAGGTTTGTATCACACTATGATTATGCCTGTGGACAGAACAGGAGAGAATCCTTTATGGACAAATGATGAGCCGTATTACGATGATTTTTATACGATTTGGGACACATTTAGAACTTCAAGTCCGTTAATCACGCTAATTGATAGCAAACGAAAAGTAGATATCATCAACGCGATGCTTAATATTTACAAACGTGAAGGATATATGCCAGAAGGAAGAAGCGGAAATGATAATGGAAGAACTCAAGGCGGATCAAATGCTGAGGTGGTTATCGCTGATGCTTTTGTGAAAAACTTAAAAGGAATTGACTACGAATTGGCTTTACAAGCCATGATGAAGGACGCTACGGTGCCTCCGGGAGGAAATGAAGAAAGAGAAGGACGCGGCGGACTTTTGGATTACCTTAAATTAGGTTACGTTCCTTATGGCACTGACCGCGCAGGAAACCGAACAATCGATTATTCGTACAACGATTATAATATTGCCACAGTGGCTAAAGGTTTAGGCAAAACAGAATTGTATAATCAATACATGAAACAAGCTGAAAACTGGCAGAATTTATGGCGTGCCGATTACGAAAATAACGGAGCAAAAGGATTTATCATGCCAAAAGACAAAGACGGAAATTGGCTGGATGATGTCGTTTTTGGAGAATCCAAAATCCAGAAACCTACTTTTAAGTATACGCCTGTTATTATCGAATCTCCTTGGTATGTATGCCATTGGTGCGTGTTTTTCTACGAAGGAACTTCTTGGGAATATTCATTTAGCATTCCGCATGATGTTCCAGAACTGATTAAAAAATCGGGAGGAGAGAAAGCGTTTGAAAACCGTCTGGATATTTTCTTTGATCAAAATTTATATAATGTGGCCAATGAACCTTCATTTTTAACGCCTTGTTTGTACCATTGGATCGGAAAACCTTATTTGAGCAGTGACAGGATTAGAAGCATTATAAAGAATAATTTTAATACTTCGAGAGAAGGTTTGCCAGGAAATGATGATTCTGGCGCTATGTCTTCCTGGCTGGCTTTCCACATGATGGGATTATACCCAAATGCTGGACAGCCTTATTATCTAATCAATACGCCTTTGATTAAAGAAACAGTAATACAGTTGGAAAATGGTAAAAAGTTTACCATTTCAGCTAAAAAAATGACAGATAAAAATAGATACATAAAAAGTGCTCTACTAAATGGAAAACCATACAACAAAGCATGGATTACGCATGATGATATTAATAACGGTGGCGAATTGGTTTTAGAAATGGATTCAAAACCATCAGCTTGGGGAACGACAATTTTACCGCCAAATAAATAAAAAATGATAAACAGGATGAAAAATATATTTTTAATGCTTCTTTTCTGCATCGTTTATCAGAAAGGAATATCTCAGAATTACATTCCAACATTAAAAAATAATACGCAACTGCATTATGTCTGCAAACTGCACGGACAAACGAGAACTTTACAGCTCATAGCAGAAACAGCAACTGATAAATTAGCTTTTAAATTAGAAACCAGAGGCGTGAAAAGTAAAATAGTAATGCTTCCCGAAGCCGTAAAAAACGGAACTGAATTAAGTTTTAATCAAGGAGAATATGAGCCAGTTTTAAACTTAAAACCAACAGAAACGTTTTTTATGATTTCGCAGTCGGCTTATCAAGATTTAGTCAAAAAAGGTTCCTTTGTTTATAATAATACAACCTATGTTCTAGATGAAAAAAATGCAGAAAGTGTTCAAATTGAAGGCAAACCAGTTGATGCTCTGCATGTAAAAGCGAAGATTGATGAAACTGAAATGTGGATTGTAAAAAATCCAGATTTCCCCTTAATCTGTAAAATCACAAATAATCCGTTGGGGATTAACCCAACGTTGGTAAAAGTTGTGGATTAATAAAGTAAACTGTGGGTGAAGCAGAACAAAATTTAACTTTAACACATAGAAACATAGATTATTTTACTGCTTTTGTTTAAGAGTAGCAAAAAAAAGCAAGCTTTAACACATAGTCCCGATAGCTATCGGGATAAATTGAAATTGGTGAAACGCCTTTTCTAAAGTTTACAAAGCTATGTTTCTATGTGTTAAAATTAATTTCACCCAAAGGGTTAAAGTTTCTGAGTTATAATAATAAACCATGGCATTTAAAAATTTCTGTTGGGTATTGATTTTTGCAGTTCTAATTTCTTGTAAAACAGAACAGCATTCGCACGACCAAAAAATAAAGATTGCTTTTATAGCCGATGCACATTTACAGGATATTTTTGCCAAATTTGAAGACAGCAATTATCAAGGCATTCAAAACCCTGTAACGGGCGAATACGCCAATATTAGGACCATGAATGCACAACTGCATTCAACTCGAATTTTTAATGAAAACTACTTTGCTTTTTTAGAAGCGTTAAATGACATTGTAAAAAGGGACATAAAACAGGTTGTGCTTCCAGGTGATTTTAGTGATGACGGACAGCCCGTTCATGTTCGCGGATTACGAAAAATACTCAACGAATATTCTCAGAAATACGGCATTTCGTTTTATGTAACCACAGGAAATCACGATGTTGTAAGACCTTTTTCGCAAGATGCTGTTAAAACTGATTTTTTAGGAAAAGATGGAAAAGAACAGATTATTAGCAGTTCTGAAAACAATTTTAAGGCAAGTAAAAGCGAACTAGTTCCAATTATAACTGCCGATATGAAAAATTGGGGTTATAAAGAAACAATTGAAGAAATGCGTGATTTTGGTTTCTTTCCTAAAAAGACCGATTTGTATTGGGAAACACCTTTTTCAAACTACACTTACCAAGAATATAATTTTGAAGAAGCCCAAAAAGAATCCGCTTTAGAAAAAAGAACGTATAAAATTAAAGACACCAATTTGTTTCTGCCAGATGCAAGTTATTTGGTCGAACCCATACAAGGAATCTGGCTTTTAGCTATAGATGCCAATGCGTATGTTCCGAATGAAAAATTATCAGGAAAACCAAATGATCCTCATGACTTTTCTGGAGCCAATACAGGGTACAATAATGTTCTGATTTATAAAAGCCATTTGCTAAAATGGGTAAAAAAAGTGGCAGAGCAAGCAAAAGCAAAAGGAAAAATACTAATTGCTTTTAGCCATTACCCAATGGTGGAATTTAATAATAATGCTTCAGCTGAATTGAAACAGCTTTTCGGTGCCAATAAAATGCAATTGCAGCGTGTTCCCAATGAAGATGTCGCACAGCAATTTGCAGATGCGGGAATTCAGGTTCATTTTGGTGGACACATGCACATAAACGATACAGGCGTTAGAACAACAGCAAAAGGAAACACGCTGTTTAATATTCAGACTCCATCGCTTGCCGCTTATATGCCAGCTTATAAAATTTTGACCATTGATTCAGATTCTGAACTCGAAGTTGAAACTGTTGTAATTGGAAAAGTACATAAATTCAATAGTCTTTTTCCTTTTTATGAAGAAGAATACTCGCACTTAAAAGAAATAAAAAGTAAAGACGTTTGGGATAAAGAAATTCTAAAGGCAAAAGATTACGAAGAATTTACCAATTGGCATTTAAAAGAGTTGGTTCGCCTAAGGTTTTTGCCTGAAGATTTTCCTGCAGAATTTCTAAAATCTATTGTAGATCTATCAGGAAGAGATTTATTAGAAAAGAACAAAAATAGGGAAGAAGTGGCTAAAGATTTGAAAGAGAATTCTCTGATCCTTTCCGATTTTGAATCATGGAATGGTTTTGATATGATTTTCGATTTTTACCGTTTAAAAAGTGCTGACGAATTAGCATTTTCAAAAATTGGAAAAGAAAGATTAAAACAATATGAAGTCATATGCAGACAGTTAAAAAAAGCAGATGACCCCAAACTGATTTTATGGGCAGAAATATTTCATAAAACCATGAATGGAGAGCCTTCCGATCATTTTAAGATTGATTTGAAAAATGGTAAAATTCATAACTTATCTGTTAAATAATTTTAATATTTATTAAATCAAAAAGATTAAATTGCATTTATAATTTATTTTCATGAGATTAAAATTCCTTATAGTATTCTTATTATCTGCCAGTTTTTATTATTCGTATTCACAGAATATAAAATTTGTGCATTATAACGACAATAACGGACTGTCTCATAATTCGGTACGCCATATTGTACAGGATAAAAAAGGTTTTATGTGGTTTGGAACATTCTCTGGATTAAACCGTTTCGACGGTTATCAGTTCAAGAATTACATGAGTTCTACTCCTGGAAAAAATAAATTGTACAATGATGATATTACAGCTTTAGAATTAGACGAAGCTTCTAATAATTTGTGGATTGGAACCCGAAAAGGATTGACGCTTTTTAAAATGGACACCCATGTCTTCACCACTTTTTTTCATAAAAAAAACGATCCAAACAGTTTGCCTGATGATGAAGTGAGATCGGTTTATGCAGATAAATTCAATAGAGTTTGGGTGGGCACTAAAACCAAAGGAGTTTATTTGTTTTTTCTGAAAGAGAACCGATTCGAGAAAATCCAGCTTAAAGGTTTTGATTATGTCAAAGAGATTTTTGAAGATAAAAAAGGCAATGTTTGGGTTGGTAGTTATGAAAAATCAGGTGTGGCCAAAATTACAATGGATGCAAAAGGGGCAATTGTTAGGATTATGACCTATACGCTCTCTGTACCAAATTCAAATGTCAAAAATCCATACCTTAATTTTATTTACGAAGATGCCAAATCGGATATTTTTATAGGAACCCGAGAAGGACTATACAAATTGGATAAAGCAAGAGATCAGTTCATTAATCTTTATATTGAGAATAAACAGATTCGAGGAGCTTTAGGTCCATATTTTCTATCTGTTGCAAAAGCCCCAGACGGGAAATATTGGGTAGGAACGTTAGGAGGATTGCTGGTTTGCAATGAATTGGAAGATATCCAAAAAGGAAATTATAAATGGTATTATTCTATTTTGTCAGATGATAGTTCGCTGGTTGATAATTTAATTGCATCACTTTATTTTGATAAATCTGGCGTGCTATGGATTGGAACCGAAGACGGTCTGGACAAATATGATCCTTATGAAAATCAGTTTACTTTAAACAAAGATATATCGCGTTCTATTGGCAATCAGGCGCCTAGAATAAGAGGATTTGCCAAAACATACGATGAAAAAGTAATTGTAGCGACTTATCATAACGGACTTTTTATTTCCAATACAAAAGGCTCAGTTCCTTTGCATAATACAGGAAAAGATATTGCCAGCATTTATTCCGATGATGGAAAGATATTTTACTGCGGTCTTTGGGATGGAAATATTTTGGTGTACAATTACTTGACAAATTCTTCCAGAGAAATACATACCGGATTTGATAATTCGCCTGTTTTTGCCTTTTCTAAAATTGATGGCGAGTCTCTCATTGCGGGTTCATTTGGAGAAGGCGCTTTATTTTTAAATACAAAGACCCTGCAAGTGCAGACCTCAAGCAAGCTTTTGCCAAACTTTCAAATCAATGCGATTGATAGGGATGCTAAAAATAATATATGGTTTGCTACAGAAACGGGAGTGGTAAAATACAATATCAATTCAGGGAAAATAGAAACCTATTCATCACTTTTTATCAAAGAAAAAGGAGTGCCGCATGATGAGAATGTAAGTGATGTTTTAGTTGACGTAAAAGGCAAGATATGGGCTTCAACACGTTTTGGGCTATGCTTATACAATCCGAAAAAGAACGAATTTGAGCCGATAAAACAACTGAAAGAACTTTCAGGAAAATGGATTACCGATATCCTTTCAGATGCGAAAGGAAATTTATGGCTGAACATCAATAACAACAACATTGCTTTTGTTAGAGCCGATTTGAAAGATATCAGCATTTACCACGTAAACAGCGGTAACAGGCTCGATGTTTTCAGCTCCAGTGGCTTCTTTTATTTTAATAATTCGAATATTTTTCTGGGCGGTAAAAACGGAATCATTTCCTTTTCACCACCAGCAATGCAAAGAAACAAATGGTCGCCATTGCCCGTTATTTCCGAATTTAAGATTCAGAACGAAGAAGTTTTTCCAGAAATGGAAATCAATGGAGAAATTCCGCTTTCAAAAGATCTGAATTATGGTAAAGAAATTGAGCTTAGCCATAAAAACCGAAATTTTTCGATTCAGTTTTCGACTCCTTCCTTTGCAAATGAAAAATTGAATAGATTTCAGTATATGCTCGAAGGCTTTGATAAACATTGGATTACTACTAATAGCACTTCAAGAATAGTCCAGTATACGAATTTGTATCCTGGCAATTACACTTTTAAAATACGATCAAGCAATAGTGACGGATATTGGAGTAAAATTGTTTCTTATAAAATAAAAATCCTGCCTCCGTTCTGGCTTACGCCGACTTCATTTTTAATGTTTTTTGCGATTCTGTTTGGAGTTTTCTATTTCATCAGAAGAGAGATTAAAAACCGAATAAGGCTAAAACAAGAACTGCTTACCGAAAAAGTAAATAGAGAACATGATATAAAACTCAATAATGAAAAGCTGCGTTTCTTTACGAATATTTCGCATGAATTAAGAACGCCATTAACATTAATTTTAGGGCCTGCAAAACAGCTTTTGGAGGAAAACAGCAATGCAACCGATTATGAAAAAAGCAGATATAATCTGATTTATCAAAATGCTAGCCGATTGTTGAATTTGGTAAATCAAGTTTTAGATTTTAGAAAAGCGCAATCAGGCGAATTAAAACTGAAAGTGACTAAAACAGATATTTTGGCGTATTCTAAGAATATTTTCGATTCGTTTAAAGAAATGGCCTTTAATAAAAAGATTAAACTCAATTTTATCACAGAGGATCAGCAAATAAATGGATGGCTGGATAATGACAAGTATGATAAAATACTGTATAATCTTTTATCGAATGCTTTGAAGTTTACCAATAAAAACGGAAATGTAGATTTGTATGTAAGGCTTAAAGATGCCGTTGAAGATATTTTGGTAATTGAGGTAACTGATGACGGAATCGGAATTCCGCTAAAAAGCCAGAATAAAATTTTTAAACGTTTTTATCAGGCATCGAACAGTCAGGAAAATAACACCGGATCGGGAATTGGTTTATCGCTGGTAAAATCTTTGGTATCTATTCACAAAGGAGCTATTTCTGTTGAAAGCACACCAGGAAAAGGAAGTACATTTAGAGTTGAAATTCCAATAGACCGTGCTTCTTATGAAGATAAAGAAGTCTTTGAATATGCTCTTAAAAATGACAATTTAAGCATGCTTATTCCAGAAAAAGCAGCGAAGAAAATCATTCAAAATACAGATTTAAAAGAAAAAATCTTGGTTATTGAAGACAATAGTGAACTCAGAAAATATCTGGTTGATTATCTGTCTGATTATTACAAAGTTTATGATGCCGAAAATGGACAAGAAGGTTTGAAAATATGCCGACAAATTAAGCCGATCTTATGTGTTACAGATGTCATGATGCCTGTTATGGATGGACTAGAATTTTGTAAAGAACTTAAGAATGACGAATTTATCAGCCATATTCCCGTTATAATGCTGACTGCACTTTCTGAAAATATGGATAAGGTAAAAGGTTACGACACTGGAGCAGATGGTTATTTGGTAAAACCTTTTGAGCCATTATTATTGAAAACAGTTATTGAGAATATGATCAAATCGAGATTGGAGCTCAAACAGAAATTTTCTGGAGAAGTGGAAAGCAAAGTAAGTATGCTGACACATTCGCCAGTAGATGAAGAATTTATGGAAAAAGTGACTAATCTGATCAATGATAATTTAAGTGAAGTAGATCTGTCTACCGATTTCTTGTGTGATAAATTGGGTGTAAGTTCGTCTAAACTCTACAGAAAAATTAAAGAACTTACCGACTTGGCTCCAAACGAATTTATTAGAACGATCCGTTTGAAAAAATCAGCAGAATTGCTTAAAACTAAAAAATATAATGTTTCAGAAGTAACCAATCTCGTTGGTTTCAATGACCCGTTATATTTCAGCAGATGCTTCAAAAAACAATTTGGTTTCCCGCCGAGTAAACTGATATAATTAAGTTTTTTCTGCCACGAATTCACGAATTTTTTTGCTCATATTAGATCGGATTTTTGTTCTAATTGCACTAATTTCTATAAATCGCTTATTTTCATTCCGACAAGAACCTTAGTGATAGCGAATAGATGAAGCAAATTTCCATAGTAACTCAGTAAAGATTTTAACTCCATTAAAAACGTAGCCCAAGGTTTCAACCTTGGGTACAAAATATATTTCCATTTGCGGTATTCTGCGCTAAGCAATTATAAATATTCATCTAAATAATTTAGAAAAAATCCGTGTAATTTTTACTCAAAAAAGAAGTAGCATCTGTCTTCAAATAAAAATTCGTGAATTTGTGGCAAAAAACACTTTGCCATAGCTTTTCGTTTGTTTAGTATGGAAAAATCCTACAATAATCAATTTTATCCATGTTTTTGATGTATTAGTCCATTTTGAAAGGAATATGTAATTCTATTTTTGTCTTGTAACTTTTAACTATTAAGCATTATGAAAAAGCATATAGATACAGATAATCCTTTGAAAAATTTAGATGAGTGGGAAGATGATTTGCTAATGCGATATCCTGATCCTTCTGAAAAAAATGTAAAAGAAAAGCAGAAGGAAGAGTTCAGGAATTATGTCGATTCAGAAAGGGTAGAAACAGTTAAAGAGTTTTATAGAATAAACCACACGTATCAAACCTATGATTTTGTTTGCAGTAAAGAACAGGAATTTCTGCAATTCAACAAAAAAGAAATGTCAATCTGGGAGGCTGTTGATTTTTTAAACACACTTGTAGACGACAGTGACCCAGATATTGATTTAGATCAGACGCAACACCTTTTACAGACTTCAGAAGCAATTAGAGCTGATGGCCATCCTGATTGGTTTGTCTTGACGGGTTTTATTCATGATTTGGGTAAAATATTATGCTTGTTTGGAGAACCCCAATGGGCAGTTGTGGGAGATACATTTCCTGTTGGATGTGCGTATTCGGATAAAATCGTGTATTCAGAATTTTTTAAAGAAAACCCAGATTATACAGATCCAAGATTCAATACCAAATTTGGAATCTACACAGAAAATTGTGGATTGGATAAGGTAAAGATGAGTTGGGGACATGACGAATATTTATATCAGATTATGAAAGATTATCTGCCAGAACCAGCTTTATACATGATTCGTTATCATTCATTTTATTCTCAGCATAAAGAAAATGCTTACGCACATTTAATGAATGAAAAAGATATTGAAATGTTTGACTGGGTTAGAAAGTTCAATCCGTACGATTTGTATACAAAAGCTCCAGTTAAGCCCGATGTACAAGCATTGCTTCCTTATTATAAAGAATTAGTGGCTAAATATCTGCCTGAGAAATTGAAGTTTTAAAAAGACCAGATAGATACATAGAAACATAGTTTTTTGAGCTAAAGATGTATTATAAGAACTAGTTTTCCACACATAACTTGATATTTTATAATAAGTCAAACGCCTTTGAAATAAAGAAAAAAACTATGTTTCTATGTGTTTAAAAAAAATAATGTCAGCTATCTAAAACCAAAACAAATGCAGAAAACCAAAACCAAAATACTTTTATTCAGCCTGCTTATACTTTGTGGTGCAGCTGTTTTGGCACAGGAAAAAGATCGCAACGATTGGGAAAATCCTCTTGTGTTTCAAATCAACAGAGAACCCGCAAGAGCAGCTTTTCTTCCTTATGCAGATGAAACTTCCGTAATCATTGATAAATATGAAAATTCGCCTTGGTATTTTTCTTTGAATGGCAAATGGAAATTTTCATGGGCTCCAACACCAGATGAGCGCCCAAAGGATTTTTATAAAACAGATTTCAGCACATTGCATTGGAAAGAACTTCAAGTGCCTTCGAATTGGGAACTAAACGGATATGGAGTTCCGATTTACACCAACATAACGTATCCTTTCGAAAAAAATCCGCCTTTTATCAATCATTGGGATAATCCTGTTGGGTCTTATAAAAAAGATTTTGTGCTACCTGAAAATTGGAAAGGCCGACATGTTTTTCTTCATTTCGAAGCAGGAACTTCAGCAATGTACATATGGGTAAATGGAGAAAAAGTGGGTTACACAGAAAATACTAAAAGCCCCGCAGAATTTGATATTTCGAAGTATTTGAAACCGGGTAAAAATAATTTGGCTATTGAAGTTTACAGATGGAGCGATGGTTCTTATTTAGAAGATCAAGATATGTGGCGACTTTCTGGAATTGACAGAAATGTGTATTTGTATAGTACTGACAATGTTCGCATTTCGGATTTCTTTGCAAAACCAGATTTAGATGCAAAGTATAAAAACGGAAGTTTAAATGTTGATGTGAGTTTAAAAAATCTGACTTCAAAAGCAGTAAACAACCAAAAGTTGGTTGCAAAATTGGTTGACGCCTCGGGCAAAAATGTTTTTAGCAAAGAATTCAATATCAATTTTGAAGCTTCAAAAATTCAGAATCTTAATTTTTCTCAAAGTATTTCAAGTCCGAAATTGTGGAGTAGTGAAACGCCGAATTTGTACACTTTGCTTTTGACTTTAAAAAATGCAAAAGGAGAAATTGTAGAAACCGTCGGAACCCAAATCGGATTCAGAAAAGTGGAATTAAAAGGCGGACAATTATTGGTAAACGGTGTCCGATTAATGGTTCATGGCGTAAACATTCACGAACATAATCCAGAAACTGGACATTATCAGGATGAAGCCACGATGTTGAAAGACATTCAGATGATGAAACAGCTCAATATCAATTCTGTACGCTGCAGCCATTATCCAAACAATATTCTGTGGGTAAAATTATGCAACAAATACGGTTTGTTTTTGGTGGATGAAGCCAATATTGAAAGCCATGGAATGGGAGTAGAAGGACAGCCTCTAAAGTGGATGAATCCAAAAACGAATCCGGGCCATCTTCCAGAATGGAGAGAAGCACATTTAGACCGAATTTATAGCTTGGTAGAAAGAGATAAAAATATGCCATCGGTAATCATTTGGTCATTAGGAAACGAAAGTGCTAATGGACCAGTATTTCATGAGGCATATAAATGGATCAAAAAAAGAGATAATTCGCGTTTGGTTCAATTTGAACAGGCAAAAGAAAATGAGAATACAGATATCGTCTGCCCAATGTATCCAACAATTGAATACATGAAAGAATATGCTGCGAGAAAAGAAGTGAGTCGTCCGTTTATTATGTGTGAGTATTCGCATGCCATGGGGAACAGTAGCGGAAACTTTCAGGAATATTGGGACATCATTCGTGGCAGCAGAAATATGCAGGGCGGATTTATTTGGGATTGGGTAGATCAGGGATTTTATGGAATTGATGAAGCGGGTCGTAAGTATTGGACTTATGGTGGCGATATGGGAAGCCAAAACTATCTAAACGACGAAAATTTCTGCCATAACGGATTAGTTTATGCTGATAGAACACCGCATCCTGGAGCATTTGAAGTGAAGAAAGTCTATCAGAATATTTTATTCAAAGCAGTCGATATCAAAAATGGTATAATCGAAATTAATAATGATTTTGGATTCACAAACCTGAACAAGTACAACTTTAGATATGAAGTTTTAGAAAACGGTAAAGTAATCAAAGAAGGAAATTTGAATGTTGCTTTAGATCCAAAAACTAAAAAACAATTCAAACTTGATTTACCAAAATTAGAATCAAAAGAAGGAATAGAATATTTGCTAAATGTTTTTGCTTACACTAAAACCGGATCAGATTTACTGCCTCAGAATTTTGAGATTGCGAAAGAACAATTTGTAATCGAAGACGGTAAATATTTCCAAAAATCTGAAAAATCAAACAATTCGAAAGTTCAAGATGAGAAAGATCAGTTTGTTTTAACTTCTGATAATGTTACAGTTAAAATCAGCAAATCGACTGGATTAATTTCCTATTACAGTATAAAAGGCGAAGAATATTTTAAGCAATATCCTGAACCTAACTTCTGGAGAGCGCCAACCGATAATGATTTTGGAAACAAAATGCAGATTAGAACCAATGTTTGGAGAACGGCAGGAAAAAATACATCGCTAGAAAATATTCAGCAAATTGAAGAAGGCGGTAAGCAATATATTGTTGCTAAATTGAAGTTGAATGATGTTGCTTCAGACTACACTATTAAATATGCATTAGGAAATGACGGTGCTTTGGAAATTCAGGCTTCTTATAAAAAAGGAAATAATCCAGTGCCAGAGCTGCCGCGTTTCGGAATGATTTTCACCTTGAAAAATACTTTGGAGAATCTGGATTATTACGGAAGAGGTCCTTTAGAAAATTATCCAGATAGGAAAACTTCTTCATTCAAAGGAATTTATAACAGTAAAGTTGCAGACCAATATGTGCCTTATACGCGCCCGCAGGAAAATGGATATAAGACCGATATACGCTGGTTTAAATTGTCAAGCAATACAGGAAATGGCTTGGAAGTAAAAGGTCTGCAGCCTTTATGTATGAGTACTTTGAATAATTATCCGAGCGATTTTGATGGCGGGATTTCTAAAAAGAACCTTCATTCCAGTGACATCACTCCAAGAGATGAAGTAGTTGTTTGTGTAGACTTAACCCAGCGAGGTTTAGGAGGCGACAACAGCTGGGGACAACCGCCACACGAACAATATGTATTAAGCCAAAGCGAATACAGCTACGGATTTATTATTAAACCACTTTAAATAACCTGTTGTTTAGTTCCAGTCACAGTTTTCAGTCACATAACCACTGAATACTGCGACTGTGACTGAATACTGCGATAGAAAATTAAAACTAGAACTAAAACTAAAAAATGAGTAACCCTACAAACGGAAGATTAATTTCTTTAGATGCGCTGCGCGGATTTGTAATGTTTTGGATTATGAGTGGCGAACATATAATTCATGCTCTAGCCAAGGCGGCCCCAATTCCTATTTTTCTCTGGATGTCATCGCAATTGCATCATGCGGAATGGAATGGCATTACATTCTATGACATGATTTTCCCTGTGTTTTTGTTTGTAGCAGGCGTTTCTATGCCATATTCTTTTGAGAAGAAAATGAATTTAGCGGGAGTATCAACTCCGCAGGAATTGCCCTCAAAAGAAAAACGAAAAATATACCTTTCTATGCTGAGGAGAACCATTATTTTAGTGGTTTTAGGTTTTGTAGTAAATGGATTATTGCGTTTTGATGGCTTTGACCATACCCGTTTCGCGAGTGTTTTAGGAAGAATTGGAATAGCTTGGTTTTTTGCCGGAATGATTTATTTGAATTTTGATTTCAAAAAACAGTTTATATGGTTTTTAGGCATTTTGATGGGCTATTATGCGGCCATGAAATGGATACCGGTTCCTGAGTTTGGAGCGGGAGTTTTAACCAAAGAGGGATCATTAGAAGGATATATTGACCGCCTATTTTTACCAGGCAGACTTCACAGTACCGTTTATGATCCAGAAGGCATTTTTTCGACTCTTCCCGCGATTTCTACGGCATTATTAGGAGTTTTTACAGGAACATTTTTAAAAGCAAAAAATCAGTTTTCAATAAATGCAAAGTTAATTTTGATGGCTTTGACGGCTGTATTGTTAATTATTGCAGGTTTAATTTGGGACATTGATTTTCCAATCAACAAGCATTTGTGGACAAGCTCTTTTGTCTGTTTTGTCGGCGGATTTAGTATTCTATTTTTTGTCTTTTTCTATTTGATAATTGATTTGTCTGGTTTTCATAAATGGGCATTTCCGTTGATTTTAATTGGTTCAAATTCGATTTTAATATATATCGCAGCCGAAGGCTCTGTAGATTTTAAACATACTGCTGATTACTTTTTTGGAGGTATGATACAGTATTTGCCAATGATATGGCAGCCAGTATTTGTTGCTCTCTCAGTAACTGGTGTACAGCTTCTTTTACTTTATTTTCTGTATAAAAGAAAATGGTTTCTCAAGATTTGATGCGATCAGATCTTACAATACATTTTACTATCTAACCACACAATAACCACACATTATGAATGTATTACAAACCGCAGATTACATTGTTTTCTTTATTTACTTTATCATAGTCACGGCCTATGGAATGTACATTTATAGAAGCAAAAAAACTGCAGCAACCAGTTCCAAAGAATATTTTTTAGCAGAGGGTTCGCTTACTTGGTGGGCAATTGGAGCTTCTTTGATTGCGTCTAATATTTCAGCAGAACATTTTATCGGGATGAGCGGTTCGGGTTTTGCCATTGGACTTGCCATTGCTTCTTATGAATGGATGTCTGCGGCTACTCTGATTATCGTGGCCATGTTTATTCTTCCCGTTTATTTGAAGAATAAAATATTTACCATGCCGCAGTTCCTAGCCAAAAGATATAGTGGAACCGTAAGCACGATCATGGCCATAATTTGGCTTTTAATTTATGTATTTGTAAATCTTACTTCGATTATCTATTTAGGCGCTTTGGCCATTTCGTCCATTGCACCGATAAGTTTTCAGTTTTGTGTAATCGGATTGAGTCTGTTTGCTGTAATTGTGACTTTGGGTGGTATGAAAGTAATCGGATACACAGATATGTTTCAGGTTATTGTTTTAATTCTGGGTGGACTGGTAACAACTTATTTGGCCTTGACACTATTGTCAGACCAATTCGGTTTTGGAAAGGATATCTTAAAAGGATTGTCTGTAATTGCCGATCAAGCTCCAGGACATTTGCATATGATCTTAGATAAGTCCAATCCGCATTATAATGAATTGCCAGGAATGTCGGTTTTAGTGGGGGGAATGTTAATTAACAATCTGGCCTATTGGGGGTGCAATCAATATATCGTTCAACGAGCTTTAGGAGCCAATTTAAAAACAGCGCGTAAAGGAATTTTATTTGCCGCTTTTCTAAAATTATTGGTTCCAATTATTGCCGTTTTACCGGGTATTGCCATGTTTGTCATGCATGAAAACGGAACGTTTCAGCAGGAAATGGTTGATGTGGCTGGAGTTTTAAAACCAGATCATGCGTACCCGACTTTAATGAATCTGCTTCCCGCAGGATTAAAAGGAGTGGCATTGGCGGCTTTAACAGCGGCAATTGTGGCTTCTTTGGCTGGAAAAGCCAATAGTATTTCAACTATTTTTTCGCTAGATATTTATAAAAAATATTTCAACTCACAAGCATCAGAAAAAAAATTGGTTCGTATAGGAAAGTGGTGTGTGGTGGTTTGTATGATCATTGCAGCTTTTGTAGCTCCTGCATTAAAATCATTAGATCAGGCGTATCAATTTATACAAGAATATGTGGGATTCTTTTCGCCAGGAGTTTTAGCAATTTTCTTGTTGGGAATGTTTTGGAAAAAAACAACTCCAGCTGCAGGATTGGCAGGGGCATTGTTAACGGTGCCTATTGCAGCGGTCTTAAAATTCTTGCCGATGTGGACAGAAGGCGCTTTTCCTGATTATCCTTTCTTAGACAGAATGACTATTGTTTTCTTTATCATTGTATTGATAATGGTGGGAATCAGTTTGGCCAAACCAGTATCAGAAGAGGAAGCTGAAGTTCATAAAATTGAAGTTGATAAATCGATGTTTAAAGTATCATCAGAGTTTATAGTTGGATCTTTTATTATCTGTGGAATTTTAGTGGCTTTGTACACTGTTTTCTGGTAATTTCTGTTTTGCCACGAAGGCACAAAGACTCAAAGTTTATTTAAAAGGATTAAATTGAAAATTGCTCGCAAAAGCGTAAAGTTTATTAAGGAGAGAAGGTTTTAAAAAAAAACTTAGCGACTTAGTGTCTTTGTGGCATAAAAAAAATAGAAATGAAAAGAAATTTTGTAATCATACTGGTTGTTTTTTGTGTTTCCTTAACCGTTTCAGCGCAAAAAGTATTTGACATTAAAAAATATGGCGCTGTGGGAGATGGTAAAACTTTAAATACAAAAGCAATCCAAAAAGCCATTGATGCAGCTAATAAAAGTAAAGCCGGGAAGGTTGTTTTTTCTAAAGGGAACTTTCTATCGGGAAGTATTGTTTTAAAAAGTAATGTAGAATTATTTTTTGAAGAAGATGCCGTTTTGTTAGGAAGCACCAACCCAGATGATTATCCGAAATATGAAGGAATAAGAGCTTTGATTATTGCAGCTGAATCTAAAAATATGGCGGTAAAAGGAAAAGGCATTATAAATGGACAGGGAAGAGAACTGGCTTTAGCAATTGATTCGCTGCATCACACGGGAGTTCGAATAGATCCGAAATATAATTACAGAAGAATGCGTCCTGAAGATGGAAGAGGAAAACTGATTTCGTTTGTAAAATGCGATTCGATTACAATGACTGATATTACTTTGAAAAATAGTCCAGGCTGGACACAATGTTTTAGAGAATGCAAGAATATTGTCATTGATTTTATGAAAGTAGAAAGCAGAGCGTATTGGAACAATGACGGAATTGACGTTGATGGTTGCGAAAATGTCCGAATAACCAATTGCAATGTGAACACTGCCGATGACGGAATCTGCTTGAAATCGGAAGTTCCGGGACTTCACAATAACAATATTTACATTGCAAACTGTACAATAAGATCGAGCGCCAATGCTGTGAAATTTGGAACAGGTTCTTACGGTAGTTTCAAAAATGTAACCATCGAAAATATCAAAGTTTTTGACACGTTTAGATCCGCAGTAGCGATTGAATCTGTTGACGGAGCCGAAATTGAGAATATCAAAGTTTCAGATATTACAGCAGTCAATACAGGAAATGCAATATTGATTCGTTTGGGGCATAGAAACGGAGATAAACCAGGATCTATTAAAAATGTATCGGTAAAAAACGTAAAAGTGCAAGTACCGTTTGGTCGTCCTGATATTGACTACGATATGCGCGGGCCTGAGGTTGATTATTTCCATAATCCGTTTCCATCTTCTATTGCTGGAATTCCGGGGCATTTAATTGAAAATGTGACATTAGAAAATATTGAAATCATTTATCCAGGAAGGGCATCAAAAGGAATGGCATATCATCCACTAAGCCGATTAAAAGATGTAAAAGAAAACATAAATGGTTATCCTGAATTTAACATGTTTGGAGAACTGCCTTCTTGGGGATTTTATGTCCGTCACATAAACGGAATTGAAATGAAAAATATCAAACTGATTTTGGATAAAGAAGATTTTCGTCCTGCTTTTGTTTTTGATGATGTAAAAAATCTAGCGATGAAGGCAATTGATATTCCTTCAGATAAAGTCAGTCAAATTATTTTTAAAGATGTCATAGGAAGCAATTTGGATAGCGAAGCTGCAAAAAGAAAAATAGAACCAGAACAGAATAAATTTGAATTGCCTGCCCATTAAGAGTTGGCTGCAAAGACGCTAAGAAGCAAAGTGTTTTTGTTTCACGCAGATTGAAAAAAATCTAAGCAGATTTAACAGATATTTTATAAAAAAAAAAATTAATTAAATCTGCCTAAATCTGAAAAATCTGCGTGAAAAAAACTTAGCGCCTTTTGCGCCTTTGTGGCAAAAAAAATAAAAAATATGAAAAAGAAATCGATCATCATGCTGCTAATTTTCTGCCTTTCGTTAACCGTTTCTGCGCAGAAAATCTACGACGTTAAAAAATATGGAGCAAAAGGAGACGGTAAAACCAATGATGCTGCAGCTATTCAAAAAGCAATCGACGCTTGCAGCAAAACGGGTGGAAGAGTTTTAATTCCAGCACCATTTACCTTTTTAGCAGGACCAATTGACGTCAAATCAAAAGTAGATTTGCATATCGAAGCGGGTGCGAAACTATTGGCAAGTCCAGATGAAAAACTCTACACAAAAAGTGCTTTCAGAACCAATCCAGGTGAAGGGACGATTTGGATTGGAGGAGAAAACGTGGAAGATTTCACCATTAGCGGAAGCGGGAAAATAGATGGAAACGGAATTTCTTTTATGGGAGCAGAAGAAGATGACGCATATGTTTTAAAACCATTCAATGTTCTTGATCCAAGACCTCACGTATTGACGATTATCGGTGGTAAAAATATCAGAATTAAAGATGTTCACATCGGAAATTCGGCCTATTGGACAGTTCATTTGGTAGGCTGTAACGATGTAGTAATCAGTGGTATTACTTTATTGAATAGCTTGAAAGTCCGCAACAGCGACGGAATTGATTTGGACCATTCTAAAAATGTCAGAATCAGTGATTGTTATATCGAGAGCGGAGACGATTGCATCTGTTTGAAAAACAGAAGAGAATTTGAAGAATTTGGAGCTTGTGAAAATATTACAGTTACCAATTGTACTATGACCAGCAGCAGCTGTGCTATTAAAATTGGTTCAGAAAATATGAATGCTATTAGACAGGTTGTTTTCAATAATTGTATTATTAAAAACAGCAATCGAGCATTAGGGATTCAGAATCGTGACGAGGGAACGGTAAGCGATGTTATTTTCTCTAACATCATTATAGAAAGTAAATTAAACACGGATACTTGGTGGGGAAAAGCAGAACCGATTTATATAACAGCTTTCAGCAGAGCGAAAATAAATCATAAAGATGCCAATTGGCGTTTCCCGAAAGGAGCAACAGAAGGAAAAGTGGGCGAAATCAAGAATATTTATTTTTCTAATATTCAGTGCACAGGAGAAAACGGTGTTTTTGTAAGCGGAGAATCTAAAGATAAAATCAAGAATATTGTTTTTGATAATGTGAGTGTTTTTATAGATAAAATTACATCCTTTCCAGGCGGATTGTACGACAGACGCCCTGCTAATGTAGAAGGTTTTGTAAAAGGAAGCACTTCTGGTTTCTATTTTGATTCGGCAGAAAGCATTAAGGTTCAGAATTGTACCGTTCAATGGGGCAAAAATAAGGCAGATTATTTTAAACATGCAGTTGAAAGTAAAAACGTTGATGTTTTGAAAGTAATCAATTTAGATGGAGAAGCCGCTTTCGCAGATAAGTATGAGGCAGTTAAAAAGTAATTTATTCTTGAAAAAAATAAGTGTAAAAATTACAATAAAGAGATGCTTTAAAAAGATTAATTAATAAATTGCAGATATAAAAACAATACAATGAAAATAAATTTAATTTCAACATTATTCATAGGAGGTTTGCTATTTACCACTATTTATGGAAATGCTCAAAAAGTGGTTCTAGAGGTTGATGCTTCCAAAACGATAACTAAAATTCAGCCGACCATGTTCGGTTTGTTTTTTGAAGACATCAATTTTGCTGCTGATGGTGGACTTTATGCGGAAATGATTAAAAACAGATCTTTTGAATTTGAGAAACCTTTAATGGGATGGGAACAACCTAAAAGCAACAGATCTTCCATGAATAAAGAATCCGGTATGGCTCTGCCCATCAACGTAGCGGCAAATAACACTAATTTTTGCAGGGTTGAAATTAATAATGACAAAGGTTATGCTTTAATAAATGAAGGTTTTAGAGGAATGGGAGTGAAGAAAGATGCGAGATACAATCTTTCGTTTAAGGCAGCTAATCATAAAGGAGCCATCAGAAAGATTATTTTCCAACTGATTGACAAAGATCAAAAAGTACTTGGAGAAACCAGTGTAGTTCCAAAATCTGATGAATGGACCAATTATACAGCACAATTTGCGGCAACTGAAACAGAAGCCAAAGCAAAGCTGAAAATCACTTTTGAAGGAACAGGAACAATTGATTTGGACATGATTTCATTATTTCCCGAAGATACTTGGAAGAATAGAAAAAATGGACTTCGCAAAGATTTAGTTCAGCTTTTATACGATGTAAAACCAGGATTTTTACGTTTTCCAGGTGGTTGTATTGTGGAGGGAAGAACTTTGTCAGATCGTTACCAATGGAAAAAATCTATTGGGAATGTTGAGGATAGAAAAACCATGATGAACAGATGGAATGTTGAATTCAATCATAAATTAACGCCAGATTATTTTCAAAGTTTTGGTTTAGGATTTTTTGAATATTTTCAGCTTTCAGAAGATATAGGGGCAGAACCGCTTCCAATTTTGAGCTGCGGAATGGCGTGCCAGTACAACACTGGTGAATTGGCATCCATGGACGAACTGGATCCGTACGTAAAAGATGCTTTAGATTTGATTGAATTTGCAAACGGCGCTGTTACGACAGCTTGGGGAAAAGTTCGTTCAGATATGGGACATCCAAAACCGTTTAACTTAAAATATATCGGAGTTGGAAACGAGCAGTGGGGCGCTGATTATATTGAAAGATACAAAGTTTTTGAAAAAGCTATAAAAGCAAAATATCCAAATATCATTATTGTGTCAGGCAGCGGGCCTTCACCAGATGGTGAACATTTTGATTATGCAATGAAAGAACTTAAAAAGCTGAATGCAGAATTGGTTGATGAACATTATTACCAAAGCCCAAAATGGTTTAGGGAAAATGCTGGCCGTTACGATAATTATGATCGCAAAGGCCCAAAAATATTTGCTGGAGAATATGCGGCACAAAGTGTTTCTGGGGCAAATCCAAACAATAGAAATAATTGGGAATGCGCCTTTTCTGAGGCTGCTTTTATGACAGGATTGGAGAGAAATGCAGAAGTAGTGCAATTAACTTCTTATGCACCTTTAATGGCTCACGAAGATGCTTGGCAATGGACGCCAGATATGATTTGGTTCAATAATCTTCAGTCTTATGGTTCGGCAAACTATTATGTACAGCAATTGTTTTCGACTAATAAAGGAACCGATTTATTAACCATTACGCAAGATGGAAAAGCGTTAATTGGTCAGCATAATTTATACGCATCGGCTGTAAAAGACGTGAACAGTAAAGAAATTATTGTGAAATTGGTTAATACAGCTTCAACAGCATCTGACATAAGTATTGATTTGAAAGGAGCGAAATTGGGGGCAAAAGGAAGTTTGATTAGACTGGTAAGTGCAAATTTACAGGATGAAAACACTTTTGCAGATCCAAAAAAAATCACGCCAAAACAAAGCGAATATAAGATTACGAAAGGGAGTCAACAATTGAATCTTCCTCCGTATTCAGTAACAGTGTTAAAATTGAAAACGATTTAATTAATTTCATCAAAAAGTAAAATTCATGCTGCATCATTCTTTAAAAAAAAGCCTTTTTCTGCTCATTGCATTAGCAGGAGTTTCTGCTTCTGCGCAAAAAGATTTAAAACTGCAATACAAACAGCCCGCTGTTGAATGGACAGAGGCACTGCCTGTAGGAAATGGTACTCTGGGCGCAATGGTTTTTGGAAGGGTTGAAGCAGAGTTAATTCAGTTAAATGAAGCTACTTTATGGAGTGGAGGACCAGTTCATAAAAATGTAAATCCAGATGCTTTTAAAAACTTAGCTTTAATTAGAGAAGCGCTTAAAAATGAAGATTTTGAAAAAGCTAATGTTTTGACCAAAAACATGCAAGGACCATATAGCGAAAGTTTTATGCCTTTAGGAGATCTTATTTTAAAGCAGGATTTTGGCGGGCAAAAAGCGGCATCATACGATAGAAGCTTAGATATACAAACCGGATTAGCCGTAACGAGTTTTAATGCTGGCGGAGTAAATTACAAACGAGAAATCTTTGCTTCGGCTCCAGCACAATGTATTGTAATTAAGCTTTCGGCAGACCAGCTGAAAAAACTTTCTGTGACCATTGATGCGGCAAGTCTTTTAAAAAATCAGAAAGCAGTACAGAATCAAACATTAGTTTTAAAGGGAAAAGCACCTTCGCACGCAGATCCTAATTATATCGATTACAATAAGGAACCCGTTATTTATGAGGATGTAACTGGATGTAGAGGTATGCGTTTCGAATTGATTATAAAACCGGTTGTAAAAGACGGCGAAATAAGCTCTGAGGGAGATAAATTAGTTATCAAAAATGCCAGCGAAATTCTACTTTTCGTTTCGGCAGCAACTAGCTTCAACGGATTTGATAAATGTCCAGACAGTCAAGGAAAAGATGAACATAAATTTGCTGAAGCTCCAATAAAAAAAGTTGCTGGTAAAAAATATGATTCTCTATTAAAAGAACATATTGCTGATTTTCAAAAATTCTTCAATAGGGTTTCATTAAAGCTAAACGGAAAAGAAACATCCAAGTCTGATCTTCCAACTGACATACGATTAGAACAATATGCAAAAGGTGAAAAAGATGCGGGTCTTGAAGCTTTGTTTTTTCAATTTGGACGATATTTACTGATTTCTTCTTCGCGTACGCATAATGTGCCAGCAAACCTGCAAGGAATTTGGAACAATAAGCTTCGTGCACCTTGGAGCAGTAATTATACGACCAATATTAACTTGCAGATGAATTATTGGCTCGTAGAATCGGGAAGTTTATCAGAATTGTTTTTTCCGCTCGACGAATTCATTAAAAATGCTTCTGCAACAGGAGCAGAAACAGCTAAAAGTTATTATCATGCCAACGGTTGGGTTTTGCATCATAACTCTGATATTTGGGCTATGACTAATCCGGTTGGAGATTTTGGAAAAGGAGATCCAATGTGGGCCAACTGGTACATGGGAGCCAATTGGCTGAGCAGACATTTATGGGAACATTATCAATATACTGGCGATAAAAATTACCTGAAAAAAGTATATCCCATTATAAAAGGTGCGGCAGAATTTAGTTTAGACTGGCTACAAAAAGATAAAAATGGCCATCTGGTAACAATGCCTTCAACCTCTCCCGAAAATATATTTTATTATGACGGCAAGAAACAGGGAACTGTAACAACAGCTTCGACAATGGATATCGGAATCATAAAAGATTTATTTGAAAATACCATTGAAGCTTCTAAAGTTTTAAATGCCGATTTAGAGTTTAGACAAAAAGTCAACAGTGCGAGAGAGGAATTACTTCCTTTTCAAATTGGAAGTAAAGGGCAATTGCAGGAATGGTATAAAGATTTTGAAGAAGAAGATCCGCACCACAGGCACACTTCACATCTGTATGCTTTGCATCCAGCCAATTTAATTTCTCCTCTTCAAACCCCAGAATTGGCTGCTGCGGCAAAGAAAACACTAGAACTTCGAGGAGATGATGGAACAGGTTGGAGTTTGGCATGGAAAGTAAATATGTGGGCGAGACTTTTGGATGGAAATCGTGCCTATCAGTTATTCAAAAATCAATTGCGATTAACTAAAGATAATGATCCTAAATACAGCAGACACGGAGGCTGTTATCCAAATCTTTTTGATGCGCATCCACCATTTCAGATTGATGGAAATTTTGCAGGAAGTGCAGGTGTAATCGAAATGCTGATGCAGAGCCAAAATAAAGAGATACATCTGCTTCCTGCTTTGCCAGATTCATGGAAAGATGGAGAAATTAAGGGAATTACAGCAAAAGGCAATTTTACTGTAGATATAAAATGGAATGAAGGTAAAATGAGCCAGACAACAATTGTGTCTAATATCGGAGGAACTTGCTCTATACGTTCAGCACAACCATTTATAATTGAAAAGTTGAATGTCAAAAGTGAAAAATCGTCTATTGGTTACACTGCGGTTTTTGAGACTAAAAAGGGGACTTCTTATAGCATAACACCTTTAAAATAAGATTGTAATTTAATAAAAACAACAAAAACGAGTTATAGTGAAAATCAAATAAAATCTTTTGCCCATACAGAAAACAATATCGTTTAGATTAATAGCACATTAAGAAGCTGTAATTTCTAAGTGATATTTTGTAAGAAACGCCAGAGATGTTTTTGCTAATTTTGATATACATTGGTGTGGCAAAGTGCTGTACAATCTGTCAGAAAAGAAACAGGGGACCGACGGGGTTCGTCTGAAGGTTCTGTACAATGATTTAGTTAATTTGCCCCATACCTTTTCAGGCACCCGTCGGCTGCCAAGAAGCTCCTTAATTTTTGAGGGGCTTTTTTGTTAAGTGGATTAAAGGAATCCTTAATTTCAATCAGGTTACACGCAACTATATGATTGAGCGGTAGCATGTTTTCTGGTACTATCTGCTTAGCTATAAAGAAAACCGCCTGCATCTTTAGAACACAGGCGGCGGTTATTATTGTTTAAATTATTTAGACGATAAAGATGTTGGCTATATCCACTACTTGCTGGGTATTTAAAGGCTCATCGTAGGCTTCTGATCCTGCTGCAGCTCCAAACGCGGCAGCGGTATTAAATCCAGCTTGCACCGTTACGCCTTCTCCGTCATAGACGGCCTGAGTGGCAGCTGGCATTCCAGCACCTCTCTCGGCATTTGAAATCCAGCCTTTTAGACCTCTTAGTCTTCTAACCTCTGACGCATGGCGCGCTTCTACCGAATGGATCTGCAGAGCAGCTGTAAGCAGGTCCGGTGTTGTAATCAAGTTGGCGGCCTGTCCCTTGTAAGCTCTTACGCCAGTATCTTCAAAAGCTTGTGCCAAAGCTAGAAAAGTAGGATAGTCATTAAAAGGATCAAAAGCGCCTCCAACTGTAAAGTCAAAGGTCGGCTTAGCAACAAAATTGGCACTTGCTGTTCCTCCAAGTCCTGCAATAAGAAATTTAACATGGTCGGACTCGTGGGCTGAGATCTGCTGGAATACCTTTAAATCCCTACCGCCGTTCTCAGATGCTGGGATGACACCTGAATCCAGTGCCATAGCATAAAATTCATCTTCTAGGTATTCAAGGGTGAGAGCGAACTGCAGTGCACCTATTGGCGTTGCAGGAGTAGCTGTTATATCTTTGGCAAAAGCTTTGCTACTCAAGGCAGAAAGCCCGAAAGGTATTGAGGCCATAGCCAGATTTTTTCCGATATTTCCAAACTGAGCAAAACTGTCTCTTCTAGTGCCCATGCTTTGCATTATGCGCTCATCGGCGAAGGATTCTATAAATTTTAGGATGTTCATAATTTCCAGTTTTTAAGGTTAGCATTAAGGCAGGTATTTAGCGGTAAATTTAGTGGAGATAAATCCTCCAGCAATCGGAAGTATCTTTGAAGGATCCTTCGCGTCATCTAGCCCTGTTGACATATTCACGATATCATCTCCTGCAAAATCCTTTGAATTAGGATTGATTAGGCTTCGGATAGCTGATGCGTGGCGAGCTTCCACCGAGACAATTTTTCCTGCCAGCAGCAGATAATCAGCTGTTTTAATCAATCTCCCAGCTCCGTTATATGCGGCAACTCCCGTGTCTTCAAGCGCTTTGGCTGTAGCAAGGACTTCAGTGCGGCTGTTAAAGTTTAGAGAACCGTAGTTAAAAGAAAGTGTTGGCAGTAGTTGTGTAGACGGATTAGGAAGCGCTCCGGTTAAGGCAGCTTTAAAGAAATCTCTGTGCACCACCTCATGATGATAAAGATCAGTCAGTACTTCGCGTTCTAAAGAACTGAACGCGCTGTTGAAGCTAGAGGCGTTAACGACTTTCGTGTAAAAGTCGGCTTCTAGCTGCTCTAGGGCATAGGCATAGGTGAGCACCCCGAAATCTCCTGAGCCTAAATCGAATACGCCATTGCGGACGCCCGGAAGGGTATCCTCCTGCATGGGTTGGTCATCATCACTGTCGCTGCATCCTGCGATAAGAAGACTTGCGGAGGCAAGTGCCAAACCGCTGAGCTTCAAAAAACTTCTTCTGCTGTCCAGGGACGGGTTTACTGCCTGGATTTTAACTTCGTTTTTCATAATCTAGTTTTTATTAGGTTAAACAACACTGGTTTAGTTCGCTGGTATTTAGGTATTAACGAAATTTTAGCAAGTACGGTTTTAAAATGAAACTCTTTTTTCTAAAACGTCCGCTACACTTATGAAAAATAAAGATAAAGGAGTCTGAAACTCTATTTGTATTTTTAGAGCCAACGGAAAAGGGAGATTAAATTTATGTAAGGTTTCAGAGGTATTATATAAGCAACAGCGTCATTTATGAGACAAATTTGATTTATTAATTTAAACATTATCGATATGCTTCATCCTGTTACGCCTTGGACAGCTACTGTTCAGGCAGATATTGTAAATGCCGAGTTGCTACATGAAACTGCGCTTTTCGAATACCAACTTCAGATATATAATGCTGGCGATTCCCTATGGCTTGCCGCCCAGTGGCCTAAATCTGGAAGAATGGCATTTAGACTGGCCTTTGGCATGAACAGCAATTTTTATAAAGTTCAGGTTAAGAAGCGGGAAAATGATTTGCTAATAGAAGCTTGGACTAGACTGGGACATTATACGGTCAGGCTTTGTTTTCCAGAGGCAGATTCAGCGCTGTTTCGTTATACTACCTCATTCACAGCGGCTTTTTCTCTACTGATTCCATTCTGGCCTCGAGATATTGTGCCACTAACCTATGACGGCAGGGTAGAGAATACCTCAGGGATCATCCATTCACATCAGCAGGGCGCGCGCTCAGGGCATATCTTTTTCAGCATGACTCGACCTGAAACAGGATCGGTCTTCTATTTCCAAAATCTAAGCGCCATGTCTGCCTACTGCGAGACATCGCAGACTTCGCTTTCGGAAACAGTCGGAGGAAGCTGGCCAGAAATAGGATTTGAATTTCCTGTAAACCGCGAGAAGCCTATCCCTGAGGGGATAGAATTTATTATCTCGGATGCTTTTGTTTTGCTCGATGAAAAGATTATGAAGGAAGAAAGTCAGATGACATCTGCGTTTTTAAATCATCTTAGCGTCATTTACAATCATATTGAAAAGCCTGAACCTGTTTATCAGGACTGGCTTGGTATCGCGGAGAAAGTTTTGGGGCAACTGCACCTGAATAAGGGATGTTGGACAATGGCCAATAGTTCGCCTTTCTTGAATGCTTATGTATGCGATTATAAAACTCCTGCTGAAATTATGGTGCAGTTGGCTGTGAAGCTGCCTCTTCACGAATATTTAGCCTGGTCTGAAAGTTCCCATCCCATGTATGATGATCTGGATATGGGACTTGAGGACTTCTATGATGAGCGTGTCAAAAGCATCGTCCGCTGGCATCCCGCTCTTGTAGACCAGCTAGACAAATCTGAAGAGCAGAAACGTGAGATGGTGATGGATTCTTGGTACCTCCATCATCCGCTTTTAAATTTGGCGCGTCTAGCCCTTAGAGGGGATAAAATTGCAGAGAAGCTCTTTCTGGATTCCGTAGATTATGCCGTAAAGACCGCACGGCATTTTGACTATAATTGGCCAGTTTTTTATAAGATGACAACCTATGAGGTAATTAAGGCAGAAACCCAGCCAGGAGAGGGAGGGGAGAAGGATGTGCCAGGCTCATATGCTCATGTGATGCTGATGGCGTACAAGCTCACAGATGAAAAGCGTTTTTTAAATGAAGCCCTGCGTGCACTTAAAAGTTTAGAAGGGCTAGGATTTGACATTTTCTATCAGGCCAATAATACAGCTTTTACCGCCGGTGCATTGGCAGAGCTCTACCTCGAAACCAATGATGAGAAGTTCCTCAAGCTGAGCTATAGCTGTATAGCTGGCCTATTTAAAAACATGCAGCTCTGGAGTTGCGGCTACGGTTACGGAAAGCATTTCCCCAGTTTCTTTTCGGTATTTCCCTTAGACGATGCGCCCTATACAGCAGCTTACGAAGAGTTTGAAGTCTATGCTGCTCTTCATCAATATATGGAAGTGACACAAAATATTGACATACTCCCAGCATTAAAAGTATTAATTCCTGAGTTCATCAAATATGCTTCAGCAAGGCTTGCCTATTATTATCCGCCATTATTGCCTCAGGATATGATTGCTCAAGAGATTAAAACAGGGGAAGTGCAGAAAGAGCTATGGGTGCCTTTGGAAGACATTCACGATGGGTGGGAGAAATCTGGAGAAGTCGGACAGGAAGTTTATGGGGCAGGCCTCGCTTTCGGAGTGGTGCCCCGACAGTATTTTAGGCTAAAGGAACTTAATGCAATAGGCTTTATCAATTATCCTGCAGTAAAGTTCCGCTTCGCAAAAAAAAAGATCACCTTTATAGTAGCTGGAAGTCCAAAGTTTAGGGCTCTAATGAAAGTCAGCGGGCTTTCCAAAACTGCCGTATCAAAAATTAAGGTAGAGGTTAAAGAGAATTCCAAATATACCGAAATTAAAGCCGTCAATGGGAATGAATTTGAATTTTCTGGTGATGCGGCAGTAAGAATCAGCTGGTAATTTGGCTCATGCAAAAAGAATGGAACATTATTTTTAGAACAAATGAAATGCCCACTTGGGACTTAAATTTAAAAGATATGAAAACATATAAAGTAGGTATCATAGGCTATGGTGGATTTGGCCAATTTCTGCACCATTGGTGGGACAGACTGGAGCAAATCGAGATAGTGGCTATCGCTGATACCACGGCAGGTCTTAAGACTGAAGGGAATTGTAAGTTGTATGGGAGTTGGAAGGAGTTGCTTGCAGATCCCCAAATAGATATTGTAAGCATTGTAACACCTCCTGCGCTGCATGCCGAAATGGCCTGCGCTGCCATGCAAGCTGGAAAGCACGTATTGCTTGAAAAGCCTGTTGCCATTAATCTGCTCCAAGCTGAGCGTATTCTGAAGGTCCAGGCAGAGACGGAAAAGATTATTACTGTTGACCATATGATCCGATATAATCCCATTATCCACTCTTTGATGGCACTCTCGGAAATCGGAGCGCTTGGAAAGTTGCGGCATGCCGCTGTACACAATTATGCACAGGATCAAGCTCTACCTGAGGAGCACTGGTTTTGGGATGAAAAAGTCTCAGGTGGCATTATGGTGGAGCATGGAGTACACTTTTTTGACATAGTAAGCGCACTTAGCCGTCAGAAGCCCGTAGAGGTTTATGGCACTTCTGATCAGCGCAATCAAAGGCAGAGAGACCGCATGTCAGCAATTGTCAAATATGATGATGGACTCCTAGGGGAATATCATCATGCTTTTTCCGGCCCTGGTTTTTTTGAACAGACTACTCTTCATTTGGCATATGATCTTGCAAGAATTGAAATCGAAGGCTGGATGCCTATGAAAGGCACTCTGAAGGCTCTTACCAATTCTTCAACTCGAAAAGCTTTTACTTCTCTGCCAGATTGGAAAGAAATTTCAGCAGAAGCGATTGGTTGCGGTTCTGATGACTCGAGGCCAGAAGGCTGGGGAGCAGCAGAGGCATTATCAGAGGAGAAAGATTCTGTAAAGGCTGGCGGAATATTTTATAAAGTAGACCATATACTTTCGGGCAGTTTTGAAATTCAGAGGACCAAGGCAGAAGTGTACGGTAGATGCGTGCAGGAGCTTTTGCTTGATGTCATTGCAAAGATTGAAAACAAAGAGCATGAGCTTGCCGTTACGCTCCAAGATGGAGTGCAGGCGTTGCGAACTGCACTTCTAGCTTCAAGATAGCTTAAGAGCAACCTTTAAAAGATGATTCTACGGAAATAAAAAAAGGAAACAGTGTGTTTTTCTGTTTCCTTTTTTATAATTGTTAAGATTAATGGGTAATTATCTGCCGCTAGATGCAGTAATTTTTCCCAACTGTAGCCTGTAGTCCGGTCTTTTTGCATTGTAGATATCCACAAAGGTTTCTTTATTATCAGTTTGGGAATATACATTAGAAAAAATACTGTTGCCATACCAGTTTTCCAGATCTGAATTATCAGTATTGTTTTCTGTAAAGATGTTGCCAGTGCACTGGTTGAAAAACATCTCTTCAAATTTGATTTTTTTCAAATTATCAGCATTCATTTCAGTTTTGCTATCCAACAACACTGCTGGATTAAATCCTGATACAACGCTTCTTTTTAGTTCTAGAGCAGTGTTTTCGCCGACATAGATTGCTTCTTTTACTAAACCTGACTGAACATCAGCCTTAATATTCTCGCTGTCATTAAGCAGGGTAAGATTGGAAGCAGAAACGAAGGTCGATTTTTTTGTGAAGTCAGTTTCGTTTTTCTTTTCATAAGCTTTAACCTCTAGGCATCTAGAACCATCTTTGTTGCTTGAAAGGTATGAAGATCTCACTGCAAGAGAATTGAAAAGTCGACATTGTGCTCCTTGAGTAATTTTAAAGTCGTCATTGATAGATTTATAAGAAACCAACTGCGATGCATTTACATCTCCGCCGTAAAAGGCAAAAGAATCGCCTCCTGAAAAGCTCACCATAATGTTTTCTAAGACTGTTTTATTTCCAGCTCCTGCAACTGTAAGGCCGTTAAAGGCATCTGCTCCCTTTACTTTTCTTCCAGCAAATTCAATACGAACATATTTTAAGATTCCTGAGGAGCTAGCAACATTGTTGCCACCATATACGGTAAGGGCAGGATCAAGATCCATGTTATAGGAGCCCACGCTTCCAAATTTATTGATAGGCGCATCACCCAAAATAACTAGGCCGCCCCAGTCACCTGCTTTTTTCATGCTGGCATTTGAGGTAAATATGATAGGGTCTGTTTCCTGACCTTCAGCCATAATTTTAGATCCTTTTGTAATAATAAGAGTGCCTTTGGTTGCGGCATCTCCAATAATTACTGTACCCGGATCAATAGTTAGAACCGAATTATTGGTTACATATACATTGCCATGAAGAATGTATACGTTTTTTTTCATCAATTTAGTATTCTCGGTAATGTTTCCAGCCAGTATTTGGTTTGCATCTTTGGATTCGGTTTTCTGTGGCTTGAATTCTGTCCAGTTGTCCAACCAGTTTGCATATCCAATTATTCCTTTTTCTTGCTGTGCATTTGCTGCCACTGCTAGCAGCAGACAAATGGTTAAAGTAATTTTTTTCATAGTCTTGGGGCTATTGTTATTATTACATGTTTTTGGTACTCAAATAGTTTACTTGTTTTTATTTTATAGCAGATGTAAAAATGATCGCCAGTATTAAAAAACAAAAATCTCTACTTTTCGGATGACCTACTACAAATATACTAAAAAGATTAGACTCTGCGGGGCTTTGCTTATATTTAACATTTGTTGAAGCAAACTTAGCTGAGAAAAGTTTTTCAGAGGCTTTTTATCTGTTTTGAATTACCAGAATAGGTTTCATTTTCTAAATATTTGGTTTCATCTTATAAAATGAAACCAGATTGATATACGAATAGATATCCATTTAAATTTTAAGGCTTTAATTTTAGTAAGATATTAATTCTAATAAATTATAGCTCTATGAAAAAGAAAACACTATTAATGGCATTGATCAGTTTATGTGCTTTGGCATATTTAAGCTCAGAGGCTCAAACTAAAAAAAAGCCTAATATCATAATGGTTATCTCAGACGATACAGGCTGGGGAGACCTAGGAGTCTACGGAGGAGGAGTAGGTCGAGGCATGCCGACACCCAATCTCGACAGAATGGCAAAAGAAGGCATGCAATTTTGGTCATTTTACGGACAGCCAAGCTGTACCCCAGGAAGAGCCGCGATGCTTACAGGACGCATTCCGAATAGAAGCGGTATGACCACAGTTGCTTTTCAAGGACAGGGAGGCGGACTGCCTAAAGAAGAATGGACGCTGGCTTCAGTGCTTAAAAAAGCCAATTATAAAACCTATTTTTCTGGAAAATGGCACCTTGGAGAAGCAGACTATGCAATGCCTATAGCGCATGGTTTTGACAAAATGCAGAATGTGGTGCTTTATCATTTGAATGCTTATACTTATGCTTTCCAGTCTTGGAATCCAGAGATGTCTCCAGAGATGCTGGAGCTTTTCAAAAAAGTAACTACAGGTATACTTGAAGGCGAAGCAGGAGGAAAAGCTAGAGAGGTTAGTAAGGTTACTGAAGAGAATATAGCTGAACTGGATATGATGATGGTAGAAAATAACTTAAAGCAGCTTGATGAATATGGAAAAAGCAAAGATCCGTTTTTTATGTGTATCAATTTTGCTAAAAACCATCAGCCAAACCTTCCTTCTAAACAGTTTGCAGGCAAATCTCCAGGTAAGAGCAAATATTCAGATGCTGTAGTAGAGATGGATTACAATGTAGGTCGTATTATGGATAAAATTCGTTCTTTGGGCATAGCAGAAAATACAATTGTCATTTATACAGTAGATAATGGCGCTTGGCAAGATGTGCATCCTGATTCTGGATATACTCCTTTTAGAGGTACCAAAGGAACAGATAGAGAAGGTGGTAGCCGCGTGCCTGCAATTGCTTGGTGGCCAGGACAGATTGAGGCAGGAAGCCAAAGCCATGATATCGTAGGCGGACTTGATCTTATGGCTACTTTTGCAAGCCTTGCTGGAGTGGAGCTTCCTAAAAAAGACAGAGCAGGTGCTGACATGGTTTTTGATAGCTATGATATGTCAAATGTATTGTTTAAAAAAGGAACGCCGCTTCGTGATAGATGGTTCTATTTTACAGAGGCCGAATTGTCGCCAGGAGCTGTACGAATAGGAAAATTCAAAGCGGTATTTAATACGCGAGGAGATAATGGTGCTATTGCAGGAAGTGATGCCCCTGGGCAGCAACTAGGCTGGAGAGGGGATGAAACCTATGTAGCAACAGTTCCCGCTATTTACAATCTGTGGCAAGATCCTCAAGAGCGTTATGATTTGTTCATGAACAGCTGGACAGAGAAAACTTGGACAGCTATAATTTTTAACCAGGCCATTGCAGATCTGATGAAAACCTATGCCCAGATACCTCCAAGAGCACCTCAGAGCGAAACTTTTACAGGCGAGATGCAGATAGAGCGTTTTAGAACTATTGAACAGGTGAAAAAAATGATGAACGAAAAGAAAACCACTCTGCCACCATTAAGTGTGGATCCAAAATAGATTGGATATAGAACTTTAACAATCAAAGGGACAGCGTGCTGTCTCTTTTTATTTTTGGGCTAAATTATGTTTTCCTTAATTATAGAAATGTTGGACTACGAAGCTCTGAAAAGAAGATCTACATTCAGCAATGCCATGATGGATTTTTTTATAATTTAGCTTCTTATAATGGGAAACGAGAAAATTTTAAGCGGAAGAATTGCTGTTCCTGAAGAATTTCAGGAGGTATTTTCGCATTTTTATTTTGCAGAGAACAATTCGGAAGGGACGATCACACAAACACTTCTGCCTTCCTATCAGACTATTATGATCTTCATTTTTGGAGAAAAGGCTTTGATCCACACGCAGAACGATGCTAGCTTGGAAGTGGAGAAGTCTATTGTTCTGGGGCCCGTAAAAAAAGCATTTGACTATTCTCTACCCGCGGGAAGCAAAATTTTAGCAGCAAATTTTAAAGACGATGCCTTTTATCGTTTTTTTGGACCGGCGGCCATTTCAGAGAATCTACCCGTTGATTCTGATTCGTTGCTAGATGAAAACTGCTTTACTGCTCTTTGGAACAGACTTGCAGGGATTGAAGATCAAGAACGGCAGTTAGAGTGTATCCTTGAATTTTGCAGGCCTTATCTGAGAAATCGAAATCCGGTGGTCCAGCAACTAATAGAACTAAATACTACAGCTTACAGTCCCATAAAAGAAGTGGCAGGAGATAAAAACCAAACTGAGCGCGCCATACAGCTTACCCATAAAAAACATTTAGGCTATTCAGCCAAAGAGATTATGCGCTTTCAGCGTTTTCTTAAAGCTGTCCAGATTATGCAGACTATTGCAGGGAGAGCTTCAAAAGAGGATTGGTTTGAAATCATTGAGCAGTGTGGGTATTATGATCAGAGCCAGCTTATTAACGATTTTAAACATTATATAAATCTAAGCCCATCCAGATATCTTAAGCTGCAGTGCAGCATATGCAGTCCTTTGGAGTAATTTTCGTTTTCTTACAATTTTATGGTATGTGCCAAGTCTAAATTTGTCCTATCAATTTAAAATTATAGAACAATGAGACATTTAATTATTTATGCCCATCCTAATGGGGAAAGCTTGAACGGAAAATTTAAAGATGCCTTGCAAGGTTATTTGTTGCAAAAAGGAAATGAGGTTATAGTTAGAGATTTATATGAATTGCAATTTGACCCTGTACTTTCACTTCAAGATATGGAAGGCCAAAGAAAAGGCCAGGTGGAAGATGATGTGAGATTAGAGCAGGAATTCATAAGCTGGGCAGAGCACATAACGTTTATTCATCCAATCTGGTGGACAGGAATGCCCGCTGTTATGAAAGGCTATATTGACCGAGTATTTAGCTATGGATTTGCTTACCGCTATGATCAGGGTGTTCAGAAAGGGCTTCTTAAGGGAAAGCAGGCTGTGATCATTAATACGCATGGCAAATCGCATGATGAATACCGTGAAATTGGAATGGATAGGGCATTAAGGCTTACTTCCGACAAAGGAATCTACAACTACTGTGGATTTGAGATCAGCCAACATTTCTTTTTTGAAAAGGCAGACCGTGTGGATGCCGAAACTGTGGAATCATGGATTACAGAAATATTGGCCTTGTACAAAAACACGGCAGTCGCATTATGAATATCTCGCATTCAGCGCAGGATATTCTGCACAGATACCGCAATGAGGCTGGAGCAATAAAAGCAGAGCAGGGACTTATTCTTATTCCAGATGTGAGTGGCTTCACCGATTTTGTCCCAAGTATATGTATCGAAGCAGGAAGCTATATTTTGCGTGAGCTTCTTATGGCTATTATGGATAGTAACCGTCTAGGGATGAAGGTTTCTGAAGTAGAAGGAGATGCTGTCCTTTTCTATAAATTTGGTCTGCCTCCTCAAATTGATCTTATTATTGAGCAGTACGAAATCATGCTGAAGAATTTTAGGGAAAAGCTGGACGCCATAGAATCCCTTATCGACAGAAAGCTTAATTTATCCCTGAAGTTGGTCGCGCATTACGGGCTTTTTGCCGAATATGCTGTGGGCGGTTTCAGTAAGCTTTATGGAAATGCAGTAGTGCAGTCGCATTGTTTGCTCAAAAATACAATACAGAGTAGCACTTATGTATTGTTCACTTCTGAATTGCTGAATTGTAGTGGCTCGGATCGCAGCTTTGCCTCAGAAGAAAGCTATAGCTATATAGATTATAAAAATAGAAATCTTGCTTAAATTTAAATCCTGACAAATTAAAACTCTTTTGTTTCAAGTGTCAGAAATTAGTAAGGCACATGGAGAAGTTTTTTTAGTTTAAAACCAAGATAAAACTGACATTTTTTCGCTTGAAAAACTGAAAAAATGTCATTTTTTTCTACTGGCACAATTTTGGTTTTTTTCTCGTCGGCACTGCTAGCCAGTGCATGTTCACAAATATTGTCTAACAATTAAAAGTAAAATGTTATGAATCTTATCAAAAGAAATGCAGACCAACGCACTGGTTTGCCTCGTATGTTTTTTGATGATGTTTTTGGCCGCGAGCTTTTCAATTGGGAAAACAGCAATTTTTCTGCAACAAGCACCACGCTGCCATCGGTAAACATCAAAGAGACAGCAGACCATTATGAAGTCGAAGTTGCCGCTCCTGGGCTAGATAAGAACGACTTCAAAGTAACCCTTGACGGAAACCTGCTCACAATTTCTTCAGAGAAAGAAAACAATCAGACTATCGAGCAAGAGAATTTTACCCGCAGGGAATTCAGCTATCAATCTTTCCAAAGAAGTTTTGAGCTACCTAAAAATGTGGTGGACGAAGAAAAAATCAGCGCCCGCTATGAAAACGGTCTTCTTTATCTGTCCATCCCTAAAAAGGAGGAAGCCAAACAGAAACCTCCAAGAAGGATTGAAATCGCGTAATTTTCAATCTGTTATTTTACCTTGTTTTTAGTTAAAGCTGTCCATTTGGACAGCTTTTTATTGTTGTTAAAATCAGAATTATGTCTTCACAATTATTCTCAGGGATAGCTGTGCTGTCCTGTGTTGTCTTATTTTTAATTTTATTGTTGCGTCGATTTAGACAGCCCTATTTTACCGCATACATTATAGCGGGCGTTCTTCTGGGACCAAAACTATTAAACGTGATCCACGATCCCGCAGTAGCTACGGAATTAGGTGAGATAGGAATTGTGTTGCTTATGTTTTCTATCGGGGCTGAGATAGATCTGCATCATTTAGGCAGGAATTTCTATAAACCCTTTGCAATAGTTCTAGTACAGATTCTGATGAGCTTTTTATGCATGTATGCTTTGGGGGGCTATTTGGACTGGTCGGCCAGCAGGATTATGCTGATGTCTTTTATCATAAGCCTTAGCAGTTCTGCTATAGTGTTTCAGTATCTGGAGAAATCTGGAGAAATTAGAAGCTCATTGGGTATTATAACCTGTGGTGTGCTGCTGATGCAGGATATTCTTGTTGTTCCAATGATCCTCTCACTCAATTTCATTTCAGGTAGTAATGCATCTTTTTTTGAAATTATTAAAGTATGTGCGGGAGGCATACTAATACTACTGTTTTTAAGAGCTGCAATCAAAAAAAAGATTTTGAAGATTCCCATGAGAAGAGAAATCATTGCCGATCATGACCTGCAGGTGTTTATCGGTTTCTGCATTTGCTTTGGAATGGCTTGGGTGAGTTCTTGGTTTGGACTGTCTCCTGCTTTTGGAGCATTTGCTGCTGGAATAGTAATTGGCCAAGATAAAGCTACACGTTGGCTTGAAAAATCTTTGATTCCCTTGAGGGTTTTCTTCATGGCATTCTTTTTTCTCGCCATTGGATTGCAGCTTGATTTACATTTTTTTGCTGCAAATGCAGGCACAATTATAATTGTTGCTGTAAGTGTTCTGTTGATCAGCAGCCTTATTAACAGCCTACTTTTTAGGTTGACGGGTAGCAGCTGGAGAGATAGTATATATGCTGGTGGACTGCTGTCGCAGATAGGTGAATTCAGTTTTGTTTTGCTTACCCTTGCCGCCTCACTTGGCCTTGTCGAGGATTACATCTATCAGATCACTCTTGCAGTCATAACTTCTACCATGCTACTATCTAGTATCTGGCTTACTATAATCCGAAAGTTGATCTATACGTTGCCGCCTGTTGTAAAATCTTAGTATTTAGATTTTTATGTTTTTTTTAGGAATGTTAAAATTGTATTAAATTTTATTTTGTTTAATATTTTTTGATTTTTGTTAAACAAAATTGTTGTAAATTTAATCTAGCTAATCATAAAAAAGACACACTATGAAAACTATTAAAATGAAATTCGCAGCCGCATTGGCTTTATTTGTTTTGACACTGAGTTCATGCAGCAGTGATGATAATGGTCCTTCACAGGATAATATGAGTATTTATGCAACCGCGAAAGCGAATGCCCAATTAAGCGTTTTGGCATCAGCTTTGGAAAAAGCAGGTCTTGCTAGCACATTGAGTTCTTCAGGATCTTTAACCGTATTTGCTCCAACTAACGAAGCTTTTAACGCATTTTTGTCTAAAAATGGATATGCAGATCTTAATGCAGTTCCCGTAGCTGCCTTAAAAGAAATTTTACTTAATCATGTTCTAAGCACAAAAGTTAAGTCTAGTGCTATAGTAACGGGATATGTTAAAACCCTCGCAAAGGGAAGCGCCTCTACAAGCAACACCCTTAGCATGTATATAGAAAAAAATACTGCTGTGGATATTAACGGAGGAAAAGCCAATGGAGGAGCAACTGTAACCACTGCCGATATAGAGGCAACAAACGGTGTGGTGCATATAGTCGATGGCGTTATCGGTCTGCCTACTATAGTGACTCATGCTATAGCAAACAAAAACTTTACTACTCTTGTGTCGGCACTAACCTATAATCCTGCTTCGGGATTTGCAGCCATGCTTTCGGGAACCACAGGTTCTCCATTTACCGTTTTCGCTCCCACAAACACTGCTTTTGCAAGTTTTTTAACGGAGACTGGATTTTCTGGACTCTCAGCCATTCCAGCGAATGTTTTGGAAACAACCTTAAAGTATCATGTTGTAGCTGGTGCAAATGTCCAGTCTTCAGCATTGACTAATGGGCAGACGGTAAATACTGCCGCAAGCCAAAGTTTTACAATTAATACGGCTGGAGGAGCCAAGATAACCGATGCAAACGGAAGAATAAGCAACATAATTATTACCGATGTACAGTGCTCCAATGGTATTATTCATGCTATAGATAAGGTTCTACTGCCTAAATTGTAATTTCTGGTTTATAATTTTTTGTGGGCAATTGTTTTTAATGGCGGTTAAAAGCTTTTTTAACCGCTTTTTTTTTAAATAAATCTTGATTGGTTAGGAACTACAAGATTATTTCTGACTTGATTTATTTTGCCAGACAATAAACATCAATACGTTTTAAAATGAAAACTAGAATAATTTTACTCATTGACGATGACTGCGATGATATTGCATTTTTTAAGGAGGCATTCGCGGAGATGGATGATCGTTTTACGCTTATCTGCGTAGATGGCGGTGCGAAGGCCATTCACATGCTTAATGAAATGGATAGTGCCCCTGCGCTTATATTCCTTGATGCGGGCATGCCCATGATTAATGGATGGGAATGCCTGAAGCTTCTCAAAGCTGAGAGCCGTTTTACATCCTATCCTATCATCATGGCTTCAACCTCTCAATTGTCTTCAGGAATAGAAAAAGCCCGTGATCTAGGGGCGCTGGCCTATATGATTAAACCTTGGGATTTTAAAGAATTGGTATTTATGATCAAGTTGATTTGCGCAGGATTGGATGGGGCTCTGCAACAGAATCTGTTAGATCTTGAGCTGGCGATGCCAAATCATTTTTTTGTCTTTTGAGCAACACAGGATCAGCCAGATGCAGATTGGCTTAAAAGAAGGACAGGTTCATCTTATCAAAATAATATCATAACTTTTCCTAAAAATAAAGTTGTGTATTCCTAAAGAGCTATGACGGATATATGATGAAATCGGACTGCTTTTTTGGCAGAATTAGGACGAACTTTTTATAGGCTAAATTTAGAGAAACTTTAGTTTTTTTACCTTGCATTTTTTTGCATGTTTTAACTTTGGGCATTTGGGAATTTTAAAACGAAAATTCATTTTGTTTTGAATAATGTTTCTACAATTTTCATCTTAATTTTCTTTTCTTTATTCTATTTAAGATTATAAAGTAGTAATTTTCTTTAATATTGTTCTCTTTTAAATTTAGTGCGTAAATATTTTATTAACAATTGTTAAAGTATTTTTAAAAAGAAAAAGCTTTGTCTTTGCTAGAGTTTGCGCATTATTTTGTGATTAGTAATGAATTATTATGCGTTTTTAAGTTAAAATTTTAAGTATAGTTGCATGTTTTTGCGTTTTTATTTGTAATATATTTACGGTTATTAACCAAAAAACTGCCCAACTTATGAATCAAAAACTACTCAATCTATTCTTTTTAATAGCTATAAACGGCTTTATTTTAGGTCAGGGAACTAATATAACTCCAGGCTGTTCTAATAGCGGACCAGAAATAAGTGCAAGCCCTAAAGCAGATTTAAGAGGGACTTATTTAACATCAGTATATAATTTGGACTGGCCAAGCAATAGGACTGCAACTCCTGCAGTTCAGCAAGCCGAGCTAATTACAATTTTGGATAAATTGGTTATTACAGGAATCAATACGGTTTATTTTCAGGTTAGACCGGAATGCGATGCTCTTTATAACTCATCAATAGAACCTTGGTCGTATTGGCTGACAGGAACTCAAGGTGCGCCGCCAAACCCAATGTGGGATCCTTTAAGTTTTGCCATAACAGAATGCAGAAAACGAGGATTGGATCTGCATGCATGGCTGAACCCTTATCGTGCAAGTGTTGGCGGTTATACATTGGCAAACAATCATGTTTCTAAATTAAATCCGTCTTGGGTTTTTACAGCTTCAAATAATGCCAATCTTAAAATTTTGAATCCGGGTTTGCCAGCGGTACGAAATTATATTATCAGTATTGTAGAAGATATTGCTTCGCGATATGATATTGACGGAATTGTTTTTGACGATTATTTTTATCCAGATCAGGGTATGGCAAATAATCAAGATGCCACGACTTATGCCAATAACAATCCGACAGGAATAAGTAATATTGATGACTGGCGCCGTGATAACGTGAATCGTATGATTGCAGGTGTTTATGATGCTTTGCAGGTTATTAATACCAATTATAATAAAAATATTGTTTTTGGAGTTGCTCCGTTTGGCATCTGGAAAAGTGGAGTTCCGACAGGAATTGTTGGAAATCCATCTTATAGCGCATTATATTGTGATCCAATAAATTGGCTTCAAAATGGGAAAGTAGATTTTATTTCTCCTCAATTATATTGGAAAATTGGCGGTTCTCAAGATTATATCAAACTTTCGCAATGGTGGAATGATCAGGCCGCGACTTATGGCAGACATTTATATGTTAGTCAAGGGTATGATCGCTTGCCGAGTACTTCATCTCAAAATTGGCCTGCTTCAGAGATTCAGAATCAGATAGATCAAAACCGAATTGCGGGAATGACCAATACTTTTGGACAGACTTCTTATTCTACGCGATATATTATGAGCGACGAAAAAGGAATTGCAACAGCTTTACAAAATAATCAGTATAAGTATAAATCATTTCCGCCTTCGATGCCATGGAAGGACAATATTTGTCCATTAGAACCAACAAATATTAGATTTGAAGGCAATATTCTAAAATGGGATGCTCCAGTTGCAGCCACTGATGGCGATTTGGCAATAAAATATGTGGTGTATGCATTTGCAACACAGGCCGATATTCCAAATTTTAAACAAGACGGCACAAAAGTTTTGGACATTGTAAATGCAACTCAGCTTACTTTGACTACGGCACAATTGACTGCTCCAAATAATTATTTTCTGGTGACGGCTTTGGATAAAAATAATAACGAAAGTGCTAATATTACAGGTGTTCCATATAGTAGCTTGCCAGCGGCTCCAGTAGCTTTAAGTCCTACCGAAGGAGAGTTGTATATAAATTCTCCTGTAAATTTTTCTTGGAATTCTACAGTTAGTAATGCAGATTACCGTATTCAAGTTTCGAAATCTGCAACAGGATGGACAGAAACGAACGGATTTACGACTGCAACGACCCCAAATGCTACAGTTGTTGTAAATGCTGTAGTAAATACAACTATGAGTTATGTTTGGGATCAAGCTAACGCTGCAGTTTATGAAGCTCCAATAGGAGGAACAACTTATTATTACACTATAAGAAGTTATAGTGCTGCAACAGGAACTTCAAAATATTCTACTCCTGTAAGTTTTACTCCAAAAAGTGTCAATTGTACTGTGCCAGGAACAACTGTTATTACTGTTGATAACATTGATGCAACTTTAGTAGGATCATGGACAGCAACATCTGCCACTGCTGGCTATGTTGGGGCAAATTATATTCATGATGGCGATACGGCAAAAGGAACAAAAACAGCAACTTTTACTCCAACAATTACGCAAAGAGGCAAGTATGAAGTTTTTATCAATCATACTGCTGGAACCAATCGCGCCAATAATGTTCCTGTCGATATCATTCACGAAAGTGGAACGACAACTGTTCCTGTAAATCAGCAGATTAATAATGGAACATGGGTTTCATTGGGAACTTATAATTTTAGCGCAGGTACTAATAATAAGGTTGTAATTAGGACAACTGGCACTTCAGGCGTTGTTATTGCTGATGCTGTTCGATTTTATTTCATAGATTGTTTGCCTGATGCTACACCGCCAGTAGCTGATTTTACACCAGCTTCGGCTACAATTTGTGCAGGACAAACGGTTTCATATACGAATGCATCTACTAATGCAACTTCCTACAGTTGGTCGTTTCCAGGAGGAACTCCGAGTACGAGCACTGCTACGAATCCAGTTGTAACTTATAATACTGCAGGAACTTATAATGTTGTTTTAACCGCTACAAATGGAGCAGGTTCAAATACGAAAACATTGACGAGTGTAATTACTGTAAATCCTTCAGGAGCAGTTACAGCAGGATTTACAGCTCCTTATTCAGAATTGGCAACAGGCGAAAATATGACTTTTACCAATACTTCTACAGGCGCTACAACTTATGCATGGACCTTTCCTAATGGTTCTCCAGCAACGAGTACAGCTGCAAACCCTACAGTAAATTTTACGACAACAGGCAGTAAGACTATTACTTTGGTAGCTTCAAATGCTTGTGGTAGTAATACTTACACAATGACAATCTGCGTTGGAACAAATACCAAAACTACACTGGAAACTTTCGAAAGTTCGGCAGGAAGATTTACAAGTGTTCCTACTGCGTCAGGTTCGACTGTTGGAATTGCAACCACATCAACATTGGCAAGAGCTACAGATAGTTTTAAAAACGGGACAGCAAGCTTAAAAGCAGTTTTGTATGATAATACAACGGTAACAACAAATTGGTTAGTGCGTTTGCTTTCGGGCGGAGGTACACCTGCGAATAATCAGGCTTTTGTTGGGAATCAGGGATCTTTTGGATTTTGGATGAAAACGAGCACGGCAAATGCAGGAGCAACGGTAACGGCTTGGATTGATGATACGGATGGTTTAGAAGAATTGCCTCCACAAACAATCATCAACAATGGAGCTTGGAACTATTACGAATGGTTTTTGCCAACTGCCGTTGGAACCACTATTACTACTGGAAATGGAATCGTTGGCGGAGCATCTGTAACTTTGGATGCTATTGTAATCAAACAAAATAATACCGCGTCTACCATGACAGTTTGGATTGATGATATTCAGCACAATTATATTTCTGCTTGCTCTGGAACTAGAAAAATGTTGGATGTAGAAGAGGCTGAAGATCTTAAAGTTTCTAATGAATTAATTGTATATCCTAATCCAACCAATGGAATATTGAATTTGAAATTGGATAGCAACATAAAGTCCGATGTCAGATTATTTAATATTACAGGACAGCAATTGTTGAGCACCACTTTTGAAGGTACAGAACAACAGCTTGATTTGAACAATTTTACAAAAGGAATTTACCTTCTTCAGGTTTCAACTGATGGGAAGATAACTACTAAAAAGATCATCTTAAATAAGTAATTTTTGTTTTTAGGTTAAGGCCGCCAATTCAATTGGCGGTTCTTTTTGTGCTAAAAAAATAATTTTAAAAGTGTTTTCTTATTAATAATCATAACCACGTAAACTATTTATTAACAAAAAGCAAAAAACATGAGGAAAAACAAACTTATCGATTTGCGAAACCAAATTGCTTCAATTATGGTTTTGTTTAGTATTGCAACCGGTTTGGCGCAAACGACGCCAGACTCCAAAAAACCAAGTGATGAGCAGCTCTATTCTTTGGCAGACAAATACTTGAAATCTTCTATTAAAAAAGAAGTCAATCCTGATGGAGAGGTATTTCTACAAAGAGAAATGGGCGACTATCTAGCATTAGCGAATAAAAAAAATGCAGTAACCAGCAAGCCAGATTTAGTAGAAAAACACGATGAATTAGAATGCGAGCACAATGGGGAACTTTTGAAAGAGTATCTAAATAGGCCACATCCTTCGGTTAAAACAATGGTAAAATATTTTACTGAAGCTAGTAAAGAATTTGATGTTCCTGTAGAAATTTTAATGGCAGCTGGACAAGTGCAAAGCAATTGGGCGCAAGTGTCTTCTTCTTTCTACGGGTCTTGGGGAGTAATGGGATTGATTGAAAGCGATTTTAACAATCAAATTGCTGTAGCGGCTAAATTAATCAAATCTACTCCAGAGGCTATTAAAACGGATGCCAAAACTAATATCAGGGCAGCAGCAGCCTTATTAAAAAGTTATCAAAAGAAAACGAATCCAAAAGGATTGGAAGATTGGTTTGATGCGACACGAGAATTAACAGGTTTGAAAGATGAAGAAATGAAAACTTCATTGGCAGAACGTTTTTTTAAAGTAATAAAAGAAGGGTCCAAAACAGTTACACTTTGGAAAGAAATCATAGATATAAAAGGAAATTCAGTAACAATTCCATCAAACAAAAACTCCAAAAGTTCTACGGCAAAAATAAGCGCCGTTCAAGCAACAGCAGCGGTCGATTATCCTGATGCTTTGTCAAGAATTACTTCTTGCAATTATGGAGTTGGGCGAAATGGCTACGGTATAGATTACTATTTTGTCCATTATATGGCAACAGGCACGTATGAAGGTGCTATTTCTTATTTTAATGATTGCAGCAGAACAACACCAACTTCTGCACACTATTGTATACGCAACTCAGATGGCCAGATTTCGCAAGTTGTGCGCGAGGCTGATCGTGCTTATTCGCAAGGAGTTTCAGGATATCCGCAATGGAATGGAGCCGGAGTAAGTACAGAACACGAAGTTTTAGCAACCAATTTATCTATGTGGGACAGCCAGCCTATGCTTAATGCAGCGGCAGCTTTGGCAATTGATGTCTGCGATAGAAATGGTGTTCCGAAAACAAGACGTGTTACCAATGGTAATCGCGGAATTTATGGCCATAACGATGTAAATACGGGAACAGATTGTCCTAATCTTACAACAGCTCGCTGGAATGTTTTATTGGCAAAAATTACAGCGGGCAGTTCAACAAATGTTCCAGTTCCAACAGCACCTACTGCAGGCCAGATATATGTGAGCACACCGGTAAACTTTACATGGGATTCTGCAGTTTCAAATGCCGATTACCGCATTCAGGTTTCCAAATCGAATGCAGGGTGGAACGATACGGACGGATTTACATCTGCAGCAGCGCCAAACAGCACAGTAGTTGTAAATGATGTTGTAAATACGGTAAAAACGTATTCCTGGAATGCTACAAGCGCAGCAGTATCAGAATCTCCGGTAGGAGGAACGGTTTACTATTACACAATCAGAAGCTATAGCGCAGCAACGGGCACTTCAAAATATTCGGCTCCCGTAAGTTTTACGCCAAAAAGCGCAGGCTGCACATTGCCGGGCTCAACTTCGATTACGGTTGACAATCTAGCGGCGACTTTAGCAGGGGCCTGGACCTCCACTTCAGCAACAGCAGGATATATAGGTACGGATTATATTCATGATGGCGATACTGGAAAAGGGACAAAATCGGCGACTTTTACCCCTTCAATTCCTCAAAGAGGGAAGTATGAGGTATTCATCAACTTTACGGCTGGCACAAACCGCCCGGCAAACGTTCCGGTTGATATCATTCATGAAAACGGAACAGCTACAGTTACGGTAAACCAGCAGATCAATAATGGAACTTGGGTTTCATTGGGAAGATACAATTTCAGCGCCGGCTCTGCGGGAAAAGCTGTAATCCGCACAGCTGGCACAACTGGGGTTGTCATTGCAGATGCCTTTAAATTCACCTTTATTGACTGCCTGCCTGAAAATACGGCTCCAGCAGCCAGTTTTACGCCAACAGCTGCCGCAGTTTGTGAAGGGCAAACGGTAGCCTATACCAGCACTTCTGCAAACGCAACTTCATACAGCTGGTCGTTTCCGGGAGGAACGCCAAGCACAAGCACTGCCGCAAATCCAGTAGTCACTTACAGCACGGCAGGAACTTATGATGCAAGCTTGACTGCTACAAATGCAATAGGCTCTGACACTAAAACAATAACAGGATTGGTGACTGTAAATCCTGCAGCGGCTGTCGTAGCTGGATTCACAGCCCCTTTGGCAGAATTGGCAATTGGAGAGAGCATAACGCTGACAAATACTTCTACAGGGGCAACTGCATACGCTTGGACTTTCCCTAACGGATCTCCTTCGGCAAGTACAGCTGCAAATCCATCGGTAAGCTTTACATCTGCAGGTTTGAAGACTGTTACCTTAGTGGCTTCAAATGCCTGCGGAAGCAATACCTACACCATGACATTTTGCGTTGGGTCAAATACTACAACAGCTTTAGAAACTTTTGAAGCTTCGGCAGGAAGATTCACGCAAGCTCCAACTACTTCTGGCTCTACTGTTGGTATTGCCACAACTTCAACTTTAGCACGAGCTACAGATAGCTATAAAAGCGGAACAGCAAGTTTAAAAGCAGTTTTATATGACAATACATCAGTTGCTACAGATTGGCTGGTGCGTCTGCTTTCAGGCGGAGGAACCCCTGCAAACAATCAGGCGTTTGTCGGCAATCAGGGCTCTTTCGGCTTTTGGATGAAAACCAGCACCGCAAATGCCGGAGCGACTGTTACGGCTTGGATTGATGATACAGATGGATTGGAAGAGCTGCCTCCACAAGCCATTATAAACAACGGAGCTTGGAATTATTACGAATGGTTTTTGCCAACTGCGGCAGGAACAACAATCACGACAGGAAACGGAACCGTTAACGGCGCTTCTGTAACTTTAGATGCGATTGTGATCAGACAGGGCAATACGGCCAACACAATGACGGTGTGGATCGATGATATCCAGCACAATTATATTTCTGGATGCTCCGGAACCAGAAAAATGCTGGATATAGCTGATGATGCTGCAGAGGTAAAAACTGGCGATGGATTAGTAGCATATCCGAATCCGACAGACGGAATCTTGAATTTGAGTTTGGAAAACAATACAAAATCTGATGTCCGATTATATAATGCTTCAGGCCAGCAATTGCTGAACACCACTTTTGAAGGGGCTGAACAGCAGCTTGATCTGAACGGCTTTGGAAGAGGGATCTATCTCCTTCAGGTTATTGCAGATGGCAAGACGATAACCAGAAAGATTATTTTAAATAAATAGTTTTAACTCGATATTTTTTAGCTGCCCAAACCCGTAAAAGAGGTTTGGGCAGTTTTTTTACTTGTTACCAATCTTAAAAATGTAATTATTGTTTCTTTTCATATTATTGATTTTATTTTGTTTAATATTTTTTGATAAAAATTAAACAATTCTTACCTTTAATCTATAAATCAAGCCTTTATTTAAACTGAGGTATAAAACATGAAGTTTTTAATAGTGATCCTAATATAAAAATGGTGTTTATGGAAAAAATACTTGTAATAGGAGGAAGCGGAGGAATTGGAGAAGCAATAGTATTGGAGCAATTGGGAACGAAGCAAGTTTATAACATTAGCAGAACTGCTCCTAATATTTCACATCCTAACTTAATTCATTTTACGGCAGACATTTTAAAGGACGCGCTTCCAGAAATTGAGAAAATTGATGCTATTGTTTACTGTCCAGGTTTTATAAATCTGAAACCTATTCTGAGTTTAAGCATTGATGATTTCAGAAATGATTTCGAAATCAATGTTATTGGTGCTGTGAAAGTAATACAGCATTATCTGCCAGCCTTAAAAAAAGGCACAAATCCGTCTGTGGTCCTTTTCAGCACAGTTGCAGTAAAACTTGGAATGCCTTATCATGCTAGTGTTGCTGCAGCAAAGGGTGGAGTAGAAGGTCTTGTTAAATCATTAGGTGCAGAGCTCGCTCCCGCAATCCGTATTAACGCTATTGCACCTACTATTACAGAAACTCCATTGTCAGCTTCAATCCTCAGAAATGATCGTATGAAAGAAAACATGTCTGAACGTCATCCTTTAAAAAGATATTTACAGCCTAAAGAAGTGGCTAAAATGGCAGATTATCTTATTTCAGATGCGGCAGGATCTATTTCGGGACAAATTTTTCAAATGGATTGTGGCTTGGTCAGCTTTAAAATTTAATATGTCATCATGAAAATTCTATTAACCGGCTCAACAGGATATATTGGCAAAAGAATTCTGCCCTTACTACTTGAAGAGGGGCATGAAGTAATCTGCTGTGTACGGGACAAGAACAGATTTTTTTATCCTGAAAAGTATTCAGCAAACGTTAGACTTCTTGAGGTTGATTTTTTGCAATATAAAAGTGTAGAAACTATTCCTAATGATATTGATGCCGCGTATTACCTTATTCATTCCATGTCTAGCGCTGACAATTATGATGAGCTTGAAAGGATTTCTGCAAGTAATTTCAAAAAAAAGATAAATGATACAAGCGCTAGGCAAATTATTTATTTAAGCGGAATTGTCAATGATAAATCCTTATCTAAACATTTGGCTTCTAGAAAGGCGGTAGAAGAAATCCTAAAAAGTGGTAAAACTCCAACAACAACCTTGAGAGCAGGAATTATAGTAGGTTCAGGCAGTGCGTCTTTTGAAATTATACGGGATTTGGTCCATAAACTGCCTGTAATGATTACACCAAAATGGCTTAATACTAAATGCCAGCCTATTGCCATTGCCGATGTTTTAGAATTTTTAATGAAATCACTGCTAAACCCTAAAACATACAACGCGAGTTTTGATATTGGCGGGCCAGATATTCTTACATACAAGGAAATGTTGCTAGAATTTGCAAAGATTAAAAAACTCAAAAGATTTATTTATACACTGCCAGTAATGACGCCTAAGTTGTCTTCCTATTGGTTATATTTCATTACTTCCACTTCTTTTAAACTGGCTTCGGCATTGGTGAGCAGTATGAGAGTAGAAGTGGTTTGCAGGGACAATAGGATCAATGAGTTGTTGGATATAAAACCTATGAGTTACCGTCATGCATTACAAAAAGCAATTGTAAAAATTGACCAAGATGAAGTAGCTTCGAGCTGGAAAGACGCGCAAATAAGCGGACAGTTTAAAGGAAGTATCTCATATTATTTAAAGGTTCCTAAAAAGGATTGTTTTATAGATAGAAGAAAAAGAAAAATTATAAACAGAGACTATACTATTGCTAAAATTTGGTCTATAGGAGGAGAAACCGGATGGTATTATGGTGATTGGCTTTGGGGTTTGAGGGGATTTATTGATAAGCTTTTTGGAGGTGTTGGAGTTCGACGAGGAAGAACGAATAAACATGATATACATGCAGGAGATGCTCTTGATTTTTGGCGTGTGGTGTATGCTAATAAGGAAGAAGGAAAATTAATTCTCTATGCAGAGATGAAACTTCCGGGAGAGGCATGGCTCGAATTCAAAATTTTTAATAATACATTATATCAGGCAGCAACTTTTAAGCCATCAGGAATTCTCGGAAGGTTGTACTGGTATGCTGTGCTGCCTTTCCATGGTTTTATTTTTAATGGCATGATCAATAAATTGATAGATTGACTTAATAACTTTGATATTTGTTATTGTTAAAGGCTATTGGAAAAGAACTTCTTAGTTCTGTATTATTTATAAATTCTTTTTGTTTTATTTGGTTAAACTCTTAAAATTATGCGGAAAAGTCAGCTTAAAAACTAAAAGTATGGATAAAGTTTAATTAAAAATATGATTTTTATTTTTTAATTCAATTTTTTTTCTAATTTTATCGTCAAATAATACCACTCTATTTTGATTGCAGGAAAAGCAAATACAGTCACAAAATCAAAATCTCTTACTCTAAGAGGTCTTCAGCCTATCTTTAATTGTTGAAGAATTGATATGCAAACACTATTCTTAAGTGTTTAGTATCATTATTGTATTTTTTATTTTCTCAACCAAACCTAACCAAATGAATTTTACCAATTTATTATATCGTTGTATTGATTGCAAATCACTTTATCTAAAAGGTTTGCAGCCAATATTTAATTGTTAAAAAGTTTCACTTCTCAGTTTACAGATTTTTATGCCAAAACTCTTCATTTTCATGAATAGTCGAGGTGTTTCTATTGTCAATTTTATTAAATTTTAAACTAAGAAAATGAAACTAACCAATAAAATAAAACTGATTATTGTGTTGTTGTCATGTATTACAACATATGCACAAAAAACTATAAAAGGAACTGTTACAGACAAACAATCCAATATACCCATGGTAGGCGTCAATGTTATTGTTCCTAATTCAAAAGCAAGTACAATTACAGATTTTGATGGAAAATTTCAACTTCAAATACCTGAAAACAGCACTTCGATAGAACTTTCTTATATCGGATATCAAACCCAAAAAGTTACGATAGACGAAAAATCCAATTATACTATTTCTATGACTTCCGGTCAAGGCCAAAGCCTAGATGAAGTAGTAATTATTGGTTATGGAACGCAATCTAAAAAAGATGTGAGTTCTAGTATACAATCTATAAAAACCAAAGATTTGCCTCAGGGAACTTCTTCAAGTTTTGAAAACAGTTTGCAAGGACAGACTCCTGGGGTGAATATAAGTTCGTCATCGGCTACACCAGGAAGTGCTGTGAGCGTTAATATTCGTGGTGTTTCTTCTATATCAGCGAGCAGCCAGCCTTTGTATATCATAGACGGAATTCCAATAGTGTCTAGAAATAATTCGGCACTAAATGCAAATATACAGCCAGTTAATCCATTAGCAGATTTGAGCCCGAATGATATTGAATCTTTTACAGTTTTAAAAGATGCTGCCGCAGCCGCCATTTATGGATCAAGAGGTGCTAACGGAGTAATCTTAATTACCACAAAAAGAGGTAAAACAGGTAAAAGTATTGTAGATGTTAATTATTACACTTCTTTTGCTGAAATTTCGAAATATCCAAAAATGGTTGACAGCGAGAAGTTTAAAAAGTTTTTTAACACCGCTGCAGAATTTGACGGACTAGGTTCTGATTATTTTGATTGGATCGATACTTCAAAAGGAATCAATACCAATATCTACGATGAAATCTTTAGAGTTGGTGTAACGCAAAATTTAGATCTTAGTGTTAAGGGCGGAAGCGAAAAAACGAGCTATTATCTGAGCGGAAATTATTATAATCAGGAAGGAATTCAAATAGGTCAAGGCTTTAAGAGATTAAGTGCCCGTATGAATCTGGATCATAATATTAATGAAAAATTCAAAATAGGAAATACTTTTTTTATTACACGAAGTAACCATCAGCGAACAATTGGCGAAAATGATGAATATGGAGTTGTAATCAATGCACAAGGTTGGGATCCTACAGAACCTATTTATGATGAAAATGGGAAGTATACCAACCCTTTTAAATACAACACTTGGTGGCCGCTTGAAAATCCTGTTCAAATTGCCAAAGAGTACAAAAACACTTCTCAATCTACTCGCGTGCAGGGTACAGCATATGTTGAATGGAAAATTATTCCAGATTTAAAGTTTAAATCGGCTTTTTCATTAGAGTATTCCAACCTAGTCGAGGATTCTTATGTTCCTTCTGGCACAAATAAATCGAAGACAGGTGAAGGTATTTTTGCAACTTATGAAGAAACCAATTGGTTGGTAGAAAACACTTTAAATTACAATAAACAATTTGGCGAAAAGCATAATTTCGGAGCTATTTTAGGATGGACAATACAAGAAAATGAAACTCGTTTTTCTGACCAATCTGGTGTCGGATACGCTACTAACACTACATCTAGTATTTCGGCTGCAAGTACTATTATTGCTAGTACTTCGGGTAAAAACCAATATGGTTTGCAATCTTTTTTTGGAAGAGCAAATTATGTTTACGATGATAAATATATAGCATCATTTACAGTGAGAGCTGATGGTTCTTCACGTTTTGGAGAGAATAATCAATATGGCTATTTCCCATCAGGATCGTTGGCTTGGAGAGTTAATAAAGAAAAATTCTTTAAAAGTGAAAGTATTTCTGATTTTAAAATAAGAGCTAGTTACGGACTTACAGGAAACCAAGAAATTGGTTCAAATTGGAGAGGAACTTATACTCTAAATGCTAATTATAACGGAGTTCCGGGAATAGCACCTAACCGATTAGAAAATCCGGACTTGGGTTGGGAAAAAACAAAGCAACTTGATATAGGTTTAGATTTTGGATTGTTTAAAAACCGAATCACTTTAACGGCCGATTATTTCAACAAGCAAACAGATGATCTTTTATTGCAAGCAAAAGTTTCGGGACTTACTGGTTTCAATTCTGTTTATCAAAATGTTGGAGCTATAGAAAATAAAGGTTTTGAATTTGGAATTAATGCAGCCGTCTTTGATGGAGATGATTTTAAATGGAATACAGGGGTTAATCTAACGTTGCTTGACAACAAGATTAAAAAATTGATGAATGACGGTGAAGAAGTGGGAAGAAATCATATTTTGAAGGAAGGACAAGAAGTAAGCACTCTATATTTAATTAAATTTTTGGGTGTGGATCCACAAACTGGAGACGCAAAATTTGATGACATAAATAAAGATGGAATAATCGATTTCTCTGACAGACAAATGGTTGGAGGCGCATTGCCAACTTATTTTGGCGGATGGAGCAACAATTTCAGCTACAAAGGATTTACTTTGACGGCAAACTTTGTGTTCTCTGGAGGAAACAAAATATTCAATCAAAGCCGTCATGTTTACGATAATTATGGGTATACAAAAAGCGGCATCCCATATTCTAATATTAGCGAAAGAGTATATGATAATTATTGGAGAACGCCAGGGCAAATTACTGATGTGCCAAGGCCTTCTACAAAAGATGGACAGATGCAGCGCTTTAGCACGCAATTTTTGGAAGATGGAGATTATATCAGATTGAAAACTTTAAGTCTTGCTTATAAGCTGCCTTCTAATGTGATTCGCAAAATTGGTTTGAATAGTCTTTCTCTTTATATCCAAGCTCAAAACCTATTTACTATAACCGATTATTTAGGTTTCGATCCTGAAGTTTCTACAAATACTTCAAGTCAGGAAGATTTGAATATTCTGCAAGGGGAAGATTTTGGAACTTTAGGTCAGGCACGCACTTTTACATTAGGATTAAGTACAACATTTTAAAATTTGAAATCATGAAAAATAAAAAGATATATGTATTCTTGTCTGTGTTACTTGCTTTTACAGTTTTAGGATGTGATGATGTACTGGACACAAAATTAGATGATGAAATTCCGGCGGCAACTGCCATAACTGATAATATTTCATTAAAAGCCGCCGCTGTAGGACTGTATGATGTGATGCAAAGCGGAACATACTACGGAGGTGAATTTATATTGGCTCAGGAATTAACGGGAGGCAATGCAGATGCGACCGGTTTTCAAGAGCGTTTTACCCAGTTGGACAACGCTATTGTACCACCATCAAATGCTTATATTCAAAGCAATTGGGTAAATGTTTATACACTTGTAAATGCCAGCAACTTGATTTTGCAGAAAATGGAAGAGCTTGAGCTGAAAGATGACAATTCTAAAGGAACTGCACTTTTTTGCAGAGCACTAGGACATTTTGATGCGTTGCGCCAATTCGGGCAGTTTACAGATCCAAACTCAAAATATGGTGTTCCAATTTCAACTAAATATTTGGATGCAAAATCTGCTAAAGAAATTTCCAGATCTACTGTTGCTCAGTCTTATCAGCAAATTATTTCAGACTTAAAAGATGCCATTGCAATTTTGAAATATGACAGCAATAGATTTTTTATTACAAAAGCTGCTGCTGAAGCTTTGCTTGCAAGGGTTTATCTCTATCAAGGCGATTATGATAATGCCATATTGTATGCCAGTAAAGTAATTAGCAATAGTACGTATAAATTAAATACAAAATTTAATGATATTTATGATGTTGAAGGTTCGTCTGAAGCTATCCTAGAGTTACAGTTTTTAGGAATTGATGGTAATAGTTTAACCGAATTTTTATCAGTTTCACCTCCGGAAGTTTCTGCTGATTACAGTAATTTTTTCAAACCAATGGACGATGACGACGATCCAAGAAGTTATAAATATTACGATTCGGGAAAAGAAGTTTTTTGTGATAAATATGGAACTCGTGACAGCGAAATAGACGGAAATGCCATTATCATTAAACTTTCAGAAATCTATCTGATTCGTGCAGAAGCTTTGGCAAAGAAAACTCCTCAAGATTTAACTTCGGCTTTGGCTGATTTAAATGTGGTGCGTCAAAGAGCTTTACCGAGTAAGCCTTACACTTTAGCCCAAATTCCAAATCTAGATGCTTTTGTTACTATTTTGATTGAAGAAAACAAAAGGGAATTAGGTTTTGAAGGACACCAATGGTTTACTATCGTTCGATTAGGCAGAGCAACTTCAATTTTGAATATTCCTGCTTTCAGAACAACTTATCCAATACCGCAAAACGAAATTACAATTGCCCAAGGCAAGTTAGAACAAAATCCAGGATACTAAAAAAATCCCCCAGGAAGCTGCTAATGCGGGATTCATTTACAAAAAATGTATGTCGCTTAGCAGTCTTCTTTAAATTCAAAAAAAGAAAAAGAAATGACAAATAAAACGCCGTTTGCACTTTGTATACACGGAGGTGCGGGTGTGATAACTCCCGAGAATCTATCACCAACAGATAAAAAAATGATAAAAGAGGATCTTATTCTTGCTCTTAATGCAGGAGAAGAGATCTTAGCAAAAGGCGGTAATGCCGTTGATGCGGTCGCTGCTGCCGTAGTAGCTTTAGAGAATAGCATTCATTTTAATGCGGGAAAGGGAGCCGTTTATTCTCGAGAAGGCAAACATCTATTAGAAGCTTCAATAATGGATGGCGCTACGTTAGAGGCTGGATCGGTAGCAAACAGTATGAAAATTAAAAATCCCGTTTTATTCGCCAAAAGTTTATTAGGATATAAAGACCTTATCATGATTTCTGGTGAAGCTGCCGATAATTTGGCAGAACAAACTAATCACGAATTAGTAGAAAACCATTACTTTGATACTGATTTTAGAAAAGAACAATTTTTGGAGGCAAAAAAAATCTCTGAAACAGCAACTTTTCTCGATCATACCAACTTAAAGATGGGAACTGTTGGCGCAGTTGCTATTGATAGAAATGGCAATATAGCCGCAGCGACTTCGACAGGAGGAATGACTAATAAATTGGATGGACGAATTGGCGACTCCGCGATTATTGGAGCCGGGACTTATGCCAATAATAAGACTTGCGGCGTCTCTTGCACTGGTGTTGGAGAATATTTTATTAGAGCCACAGTATCTTCCATGGTTTCAAATTTAATGGAATTTGGAAAAATGTCTCTAGAGCAGGCAACCGAAGTAACGATAAAAGGCCATTTGACAAAGCTGGGCGGAGAAGGAGGGCTTATTGCAATTGACAAAGACGGAAATATTAATTTTTCATATAATTCTCAAGGAATGTACCGTGGATTTGTGTGTGAAAAAAAGAAAGAAAAAAAAGTATATATCTGGGATAACGAAGAAGTATAACACTAAAATCATATCATGAAATCTATTCCGTTTTTTGTAATCTTGTGTTTACTACTGTTGTGTTCTTGCCAATCAAAGCTTAACAATGTTGAAGAGCTTAAAACTAAAGGAAAGCTATTCATAATTGGTGGCGGAAAAAAATCTGATAAATTGGTTTCTGAATTGATTGCAGTTAGTAATCTAAATAAAGAAAACTTTATGGTGATACTTCCAATGGCTAGCGAAGAACCCGATTCGGCAGTTTATTATACGGCAAAACAATTTATTGGATTAGGTATAAATTCAAACAAGATAAAGGCTTTTAATTTTAATCGAATCAGCCAGCCAAAAGTACAGATTGATTCTCTAAAAAAAACTAGCCTAATTTATATTACTGGTGGAGATCAAAATTTGTTTATGAAATCAGTTTTGAATACCCCTGTTTATAAAGCCATTCATTCTGCCTATCAAAATGGGGCAACCATAGCAGGAACAAGTGCTGGCGCAGCAGTAATGAGCACAAAAATGATTTCAGGAAATGAATTGAAGCACCCAACTTATACTGGAGAATTCCATAGCATCGAAGCAAAAAATTTTGAATTAGCAACGGGATTGGGTTTGCTGCCAAATGCCATTATCGATCAACATTTCATTTACCGAATGCGAATGAACCGTTTATTGTCGGTTGCTATGGAAAATCCAGATTATTTAGGAATCGGCATTGATGAATCGACCGCTATAGTGGTACAAGGTGACGATGCAAGAGTTACTGGAGATTCGCAAGTGGTCATTATAAGAAAAACAAATAAAACAAATATCCAAGTCAAAAGCGGACTATTAGGAAGTAAAGATATTAGATTAGAAATTCTTCTGCCGGGAGAGAAATTTAAATTATAAAAAAAATGAAAATATTAGAAAAATTCCCAGATACAATTACTATAATTCTAGTAATTACACTTCTCTTTATAGGTCTGACATGGATAATTCCGTCAGGAGAATTCGATCGTACGATTGCAAACGGAACGGAGAAAATTATTGCAGGTTCTTACAAGTCTGTACAAGCATCTCCTCAAGGAATCAAAGCTTTTTTGGAAGCTCCGATTAAAGGATTTATTTCGGCATCTCAAATTATTGCTTTTGTCTTTCTGGTGGGAGGAGCGTTTTCTATTATAAACATGACGGGCGCAATAAACGCAGGACTTTTTAATGTAATTGAGTTTAGCCATAAAAGGCCAAAACATAAAATTTTTATTGTTCCATTTTTAATTGTATTATTTTCTTTTGCAGGAGCTACTTTTGGAATGAGCGAAGAGATTTTAATCTTTATTCTGATTACCGTACCCATGGCAAAAGCAATGGGTTATGATGCAATTGTTGGAGCGGCAATTCCAATTGTAGGAACTGGCGTTGGTTTTGGAGGTGCCTTTAGCAATCCATTTACTATTGGCATTGCACAAGGTATAGCACAAATTCCAATTTTTAGCGGAATGGAATATAGGATTTTTGTCTGGTTTATTTTAACAACATGTGCTTGCTTCGTAATTACGCATTATGCAATAAAAATTGGAAAAGATCCTAAGAAAAGCCTATTGTTTGGCATTGCCGATGAAAAAGAGAATAGCAATCTTGAGACATCTGACTTTAAATTAGACACCGCTAGGAAAATAATTTTATATGCACTTTTTGCAACCATTCTCATTTTAATTTACGGGGTGAGCAATTATAATTGGTACATAAACGAAATCGCTGCTTTGTTTTTGGCCTTAGCTATTTTTGTCTCCATTGTTTACAGAATGTCAATATCAAAAGCGATAGATGCTTTTGTATTGGGAGCTAAAGACATGATGACTGCAGCATTGGTAATCGGACTGGCCAAAGGACTTCTAATTATTACACAAGAAGGCAAAATTATTGACACGATACTTAATTCTATTGTATCAATAACCCAAAACACGCCAAAGGCTGTATCTGCTGAATGCATCTTTTTTTTCCAATCATTTTTAAACTTTTTCATTCCGTCAGGATCGGGACAAGCTTCTTTGACCATGCCCATTATTATTCCGATTTGTGATGCCTCAGAAATAAGCCGACAAATGGCAGTGCTGACTTTTCAATTAGGAGACGGCTTTACTAATCTTATTATTCCAACAAGCGGAGTTACAATGGGAGCGCTTTCTTTGGCTAAAATACCTTATAGCAAGTGGTTTAAATGGATGCTGCCTCGAATGGTGGTATTTTTAATAGCATCAATGCTGCTGATTCTTCCCCCTTTATATTTATTCAATTGGTAAAATCAGACTAAATGAAAACACTAACAATAACTTTTCTGTTTATTTTGAGCGCTTGCTCTTCTGAAAACAATACGGAAAATTCGGTTCCAAAAACACCAGAAGCAAAAAACTATGTGTCTTACTTTACAGGAAATAAAGTAGATAAAATTACAGCCCCAAAGGGAGGAATTTGCTTGATGGGAGGAGCAACCGAAAACGATCAGGCAATGAAATGGTTTTTAAATAGGGCAGATGGCGGAGATGTTTTAATATTACGTACTTCTGGAACTGATGGCTATAATTCGTATTTGTATACCTCTTTAGGAATCGCTATTAATTCTGTTGAAACTATTGTTTTTAAAAATGCCAAAGCGAGTTCTGATGCGTATATAATCGAAAAAATAAATAATGCGGAAGCAATTTGGTTTGCAGGAGGAGATCAGTGGGAATATATTTCGTATTGGAGAAACACGCCAATTTCTGAAGCTATCAATGAAGCAATAATCAATAGAAAAGTTGTCGTGGGCGGAACCAGTGCTGGTATGGCGATTCAGGGAGGATATTATTTTTCGGCTCAAAATGGCACGATCACTTCTCAAGAAGCATTGTTAAATCCTTTTGATACTAAAGTCACAATATCCAACGAGTCTTTTTTAGATAATGCAATTTTAAAAGATGTCATTACCGATACCCATTATGATAATCCCGATAGAAAAGGAAGACATATTGCTTTTTTAGCCCGAATTATAAATGATTATAAAGTTCAAGGAAAAGGAATAGCTTGCGATGAATACACTTCCGTTTGTATAGACGAAAAAGGAATTGCAAGAGTCTTTGGAAATTATCCTTCTAAAGATGATGTTGCCTATTTTATAATGCCAAATACAGAAATTCCAAACAACAAGCCAGAAATTTGCAAACCAAACAATCCATTGGAATGGAATCTGAATAAGGTTGCCATTAGCGTTTACGAGGTTAAAGGAACTAGTGCTGGAACTAATACATTTAATTTAAATAATTGGATTGATGGAACTGGAGGCACATGGAAAAAATGGTTCGTAGAAAATGGCAAACTCAATGAATAAGGGAAACGCAATAGAATAATTAACTCTCAAAAATAAAATACCAATACAATACAAGATGTACCATTATCTTCAAAAATATAATAGATTCTTGCTGCGGTTAAATGTAAAGAACGAAACGTCTCGCCTTCGCGCTGTAGTTTTGGGTTCAGCTGTCAGCAATGGTCCAACTCCATCTATAGAAGAGGCTTATGACCCCAAATCCTTGGAACATATTAAGGCAGGAACTTATCCTGTGGAAAAGGATATGGTTGCTGAAATGAAGGCTTTCAATGCCGTTTTTAAAAAATATGGCGTAAAAGTGTATCGCCCAGAAACGATTGAAAATTACAATCAGATTTTTGCCCGTGATATTGGATTTGTCATTGATGATGTTTTTGTAAAATCTAACATTTTGCCTGACAGAGAACGCGAACTGGACGCGATTCAATATGTAATTGATCAGATTGATCCATTAAAAATTGTTCGTCCGCCAGCAGAAGTTCATATAGAAGGCGGCGATGTTATGCTTTGGAAAGACCATATTTTTATAGGAACTTATAAAGGGAGCGATTATAAAGATTACATAACTGCAAGAACCAATATGCATGGCGTAAATTATATCAAATCTCTGTTTCCTCATAAAATTGTAAAAGAGTTTGATTTAGTAAAATCTAAGTTAGAAGCAAGAGACAACGCTTTGCATTTAGACTGCTGTTTTCAGCCAGTAGGAAAAGATAAAGGGATTATCTATAAAAGAGGTTTCCGCGAAGAGGCAGATTATTTGTATTTGGTTGAACTTTTCGGAAAAGAAAACTTATTTCATATCGAAAGAGAAGAAATGTATAATATGTTTTCGAATGTATTTTCAATAGATGAAGATGTGGTGGTCTCTGAGAAGAATTTTACGAGATTAAATAACTGGCTTCGTGAAAATGGTTTTACTGTTGAAGAAATTCCGTATGCCGAAATTTCAAAACAAGAAGGTCTGTTGAGATGTTCAACTTTGCCATTAATTAGGGATTAAATAATTGTTTCAAGTTTCAGGTTTCAAGTTTTTCCAGAATTTGACACTTGAAATTTAAAACAAAAAAAAATAGAAATGAAACAGACAACAAATGCAATCCTAATGATTAGACCCGTAGCATTCAGAATGAATGAACAGACGGCAGTGAATAATTATTACCAGAAAGTATTGAATGGACTTTTGCCAGATACTGTTAATGCTAAAGCGCAGCAGGAATTTGATGCTTTTGTAGAAAAGCTAAGGGCTGTTGGTGTCGATGTAACTGTTGTTGATGACATTATAGAAACCGATACTCCAGATAGTATTTTTCCAAACAATTGGGTTTCATTTCATGAGCATGGTGATGTAGTATTGTATCCTATGTTTGCAGAAAACCGTCGTCTGGAACGTCGTGATGATATCTTGGATATTTTGGAAAAAAAAGGCTTCGAGATTTCTAATATTATTTATTATAACGCGGCAGAAGAAGAAGGCATTTTCTTAGAAGGAACCGGAAGTTTACTTTTAGATCGTGCCAACGCAAAAGCATATTGTGCTTTGTCGCCTCGCGCAGATGAAGAATTGGTTATTAAATTCTGCCAAAACTTTGATTATACACCAGTAATTTTTAAAGCTTTTCAAACTGTAAATGGAAAGCGGAAACTGATTTATCATACTAATGTGATGATGTGCTTAGGCGAAACTTTTGCTGTTATTTGCGCAGATTCTATTGATGATGAAAAAGAGCGCAAAATGGTTTTGAATCATCTCAAAGAAGATAAAAAAGAAATCATTTTAATCACAGAAGATCAGGTAAATAATTTTGCTGGAAATATGCTGGAAGTTAGAGGGAAAGATGATAAGAGATATATTGTAATGAGTGCTTCAGCACATCAATGCTTGACTCCGAAACAAATTGCCCAATTAGAAAATCATGCAGAAATTTTAAGTTCAAGTTTAGATACAATTGAAGCTTGCGGAGGCGGAAGTGCTAGATGTATGATGGCTGAAGTTTTCCTGCCAAGAATTCACAGCATTGCTTAGCGTTACTTTGAATGGAATGAGATGAATAAAGATGGAAAATATGAGAGGAAGTGCATGTGGATATGGGGCGCAGAGATTTGCTACTATACGTTAATTAAATCAGTGTTTTTATTTTCATGATGGCAGCAGAAGAAAAGAAAAAACCACTGTTTAAGTGAAGATCTAAAACAGTGGCTTGGTATTTATATGATTGATAGTTATAAAAGTTTTGTCTTTATTCAACGACTATTTTTTTGGATGCAGCAGATGAATCTTGAAGGACCCTTGCTACATATATGCCTTTGCTAAGTTTTGTTCTAATAGTTTGACTAGCATTGGCTTTCAGATTTTTTGCTTCATAAACCAGTTCGCCGCCAATTGAGTATATAGTCAGAGAATACTCTTTATCTGACTCTGAAGTGAAATGGATATTAAACTCTCCACCCTTTGACGGATTTGGATATATCTGTACGCCAGCATCTATTTCTATATTATCTGCTGAAATATTCTGTGCAACGGCACTTTTTGAAGTCGTTCCTATTTTATTGAATTTAAATAGTTGGCATGAAGTCCCATAATATTCCCAAAGTTGGAGATTTGCTGTTCCATCCATATTGCAGTTGGATGTGTCCCAGCCTTTTGTGGTGTCAACTGCTGATTTTATGCTGTAATAGCCGTTGCCAACATCGGTTACCAGCCATTTTTGGGCATCATTAGTATAATTGTCCCAAAGCCTTATCGATTTCCCATTTGTTGGATCTGCACTTTCAAGATCTATTACACGTCCAGTTGAGCTTGCATTGGATTTAAAACGCCAATACCCGTTTCCTGCATCAATGGCAATCCACTGCTGTGCTGTTGTGCCCAATCGATCCCAAGGTCGGATGGCAGTGCCATTTGCATTGGTTCCATACATAAGGTCTACCACTTTATTCGAATTTGTTTTAAATTCAATTTCATAGACTCCATTGTTTACTAGAGTAGTGCAGGTTTGCGACGGAATGTTGCTGTTTGCATATTCAGAGAACCACTGTTTGACTGGCGCAGCGCACGCCTCCCAGTTATTGTTGAAAGCAGTTGTAACATTGTAGGGATCTGCATTGGTTATAAGTCCCTCGGGTGCCAGTAGATTCCAGCTGCAATTTCCTGTGGCATCGATTCTGCCCTTCAGGTTAAGTCCAAAACCGCTTGTTGTTCCAGTTCCCCATGTCTCTGCTCCAGTAGGTGACCAATCGGTTTCTGTTATCATAATTGGCGCTATATTAGCAATCGGTTGCACATTGGCATTCCAAGCATTATTGAAGCTGGTTGTATTTTCAGCATTTGCTCCCCAATACCCTGGATAGACATGTACAGCATAACCAATATTGCCACCTGTTATCAAATGGTTTGGATATCCCTGATAATGGGATTGGTATCCTGTTCCCGGTATCCAGCAGACATTATTTGCACCATTAGACCTAATTCTATTTACAATATCTTGGAAGAAGTTCTTCAATGCGGCAAAGTGCTCATCACCTGTTGCGCCCCAGTTTCCATTTGTTCCTAGTATTTCTATAGGTTCATTGGCAATTTCAAACATAACATTGTCTACATTTTTTAAGTTGGGATGACTCGATAGATATTGCCAAACCGTTCTTAAATAATTATGGTAGCTGTCTCCATAGGCAATTCGATTGGGACATACTCCAGGAGGGCGAAGCACAACATAAAGCCCTCTGCTTCTGGCGTGGTTGATTAGAGGGATTATGACTTGGTTTACATAAGTAACCAGTCTATTATAATCAAAGCACGAGATGTTATTTTCTCCAGCTGTGCATCCTGGTGTGTTAGTCCAGTAGGGATCGATATGGAGTCTTATGTAATTTAATTTCCATCCATTGGCTGTGTTTGTGAGCGCATCCATAACGGCATTATTGTAATTCAGACATCCCTGAACATTATAATTATCCCAGCGACATTGGCCATAAGAACAGCCATTGAACCAGGGACTGGGAGTTATGGCTACCCCGTGCAGCAATACATTTTTTCCGCAGGGATCTTTTAGATTCTTGCCATCAACATGTAGAGGAGGCAAAGGCATTCCAGGCCATGCATATAATTCCATCAGAGGAATAATCGCCAGAAATAGAAAAATCACTTTTTTTACTCTTTTCATAACTTTAATTGGTTTAATTAGTTAGTAAATTAACCTACAACTTCTTGTAGGTTTTTCATTGCTAATTTAATAATAAAAGAGATTAAAAAACAACCGATTGCGTAATTTTTTAACATGAATTTTTAAGATTTCAGTATTTAGAGCAGGTAAAAGGGAAATTAACTATTGTAATATTTTATGTTTTTATTTTGGGTGGTGATGTGAAAATTTTGTTGAGGGATGATATTGATGGTATCATTTTCCTGTTTTTTGCAATGCTCTTATTACAATTGTCTTAAAAATTTTGTATTTTAGTTCAAGCCCAGTTCCAAATCTTGAAGACATGCTGAACTTATGCAAATGTTCGGCAGCTTGAAAATCATCTCGAAGAAAAGTATCTCAGAATTGTAGTAACAGTTTTTAGATAGCCACAGAACGTTTGATGGCCTGATGCTTTTAGAATGCTAAAATTGGGATTTATTTTTACAGTATAGATCGTTTTAACCTTAAATAGCTTAAGAGATGCAAATGAAGCAAAAAGACGAAAACCTAGACCAATCAGCCCATATTGCTGAATTTTTATCAGCTATTAAAACCAAATCGGATCGTTTAGCCAATTATTTTATTTTCACCTTTTTTGCTTTTGGCTTGTTTCTGGCTACTTTTTATGATACCTGGCAGATAGCAGTTGGAGTGGGTGGCCTATTATTGGTGGCCTATTTTTCGGCAAAAATGGCTCTTGCTGATTCAGACTTCTACCAGTATGTTTTAAGTGCTGTTTTAGGAATCTTTATGGCCCAATTTATCTATCAAATGCATGGCCTGTTTGAAATGCACTTTACGGCATTTCTTTCCAGCGCCATATTGATTACATATCAGAAATGGAAATTACAGATTCCTCTTCTAATCATCGTGATAGTGCATCACGCCCTGTTTGCCTATATGCAGTACTCAGGGGTAGGCGGCATTTATTTTACGCAGTTGGATCATATGTCGCTGCAAACCTTTATATTCCATATTGTTCTTGTGGCGGCTATTTTCTCAGTTTGCGGACTGTGGGCCTACCAGTTTAAGAAATACAGCGAAATGCATATCGATCTTATTTTCAAGAAAAAAGAAATTGAAAATATGGAACTTAAAAGAGCCAATTATGAATTAGACCACTTTGTGTATAGTGCTTCCCACGACCTAAGAGCACCACTAAATTCCATGCTGGGGCTGATTGAAATTGCAAAAGACGAGACAGAAGAAGGCCATACTTTGGAATATTTAGAAGCTTTGAAAGGCAATGCAGAAAGGCTGGACACCTTTATCTGTGATATTTTAGACTATTCGCGTAATCTCCGCACTGATGTAAGCAATGACTCGATTAGTTACAAAGAGCTTTTGAATGACATAGAGCAGAATCTAAAATTCATGGGCGATAATAGCCGCAGCGTTGATTTTATCACCGCTATTAGAGGGGACAGCCCTGTTTTTTCTGATAAAAGCAGGCTTAACAATATTCTAAATAATCTCATTTCAAATGCAATTCGTTATCAAGATACCGAAAAGAAAAATCCTTTTGTTAAAATTGAAATTGACATTTTGGAAGATGAAACGCATATTGTAATTAGTGATAACGGAATAGGCATTCCAGAAGAGTCCCTGCCTAAAATATATGATATGTTTTATCGTGCATCCAACAAGGCGGTAGGATCAGGGCTTGGGCTCTATATTGCAAAGGAGGCTCTCAACAAACTTGGAGGCCAGATAAAGGTAACTTCCAAAGTGGGAGAGGGAACCGCTTTTTATATTCAAATTCCAAACAGACAGATGATAAAAAATATTAATTGATGGAAGCAGCTTCTCAAAAAACATTTTACAAAAAGGTTCTTGTTGTCGATGACAATCCGACAGACCGATTTATTGCAAAAAAAATGATTGAAAAATGCAGTTTTGCCCAAGAGACTATTCTGTGTGAATCTGCTCAGCAGGCATTGGAATATCTTATAGCATTGGAAGATGAGCCTGATGCTTTACCGGATTTTATTTTTCTAGACATCAGCATGCCGGGCATGGATGGATACGAGTTTCTGGAGCAGTATGCCACTTTTCCAGAGGTGATTAAAGCCAAATGTATAATTTTAATGCTAACCACTTCTCTGCATCCCGATGACATTGAGCGCGCCCAAAGCAATCCTCTGGTCATCCGTTTTATAAACAAGCCTATAAGCAGAGATAAGCTCGAAATGATTTCCAATGATTTTCCTGCGGAAAATTAGGTGGCGTTTTGCTATTAGACAGGATAGTAGTGAGGAAGCTGGTTAGAAAGTGGATTATTTTACGTTTTTTTATGTGTATTAGCAATCAAAATTTTTGCATTATGTGCTAAATATAAGTCAGAAGGTAGCCCAGCAATGCGCCTCCCAAAACTACTAAGGCAGTATTTAATTTTTTTAAGGTAAAAACTGTAATACCGCTAATGCTTGCAATTAAAACTGTTCGCCAATCAGTAATAGTTTCTTCGGCCATAGATATGCACAAAGCGGCTATTATTGCTATAGAAGCAGCATTTACTGCATCAATAAAAATAGATAATCCTTTTGCCCTTCGTAATCGTTTCATTATAAAGTTAAGCAGTACAACGAAAATAAAAGATGGCAGAAAAATTGCGACAGTCGATATCACTGCTCCTGAAAGGCCGTTTATTTGATAGCCGATAAAAGTTACAGAAGAAAATACAGGACCAGGTGTAAATTGGCCTACAGCAATGGCACCCATTAATTCCTGCTTTGTAAGTAGACCCTTGGTTGTTAATTCAGCATCCAAAAATGCAAACAGCACATATCCGCTTCCGTAGAGAATAGCACCTATTTTTAGAAACGTTAAAAAGAGTTTAGAATTTACTGTTGTCCAAAATCCGGTTTGAGGCAATGACATTAAAGCAAATGGAGCAAGGCTGCCAAGTCCGTCAATTCTCATTTTTTGAATATAAAAAACAGCCATGGCCAGAAGTCCCGATCCGAAGAGCAGATAAATTTCATTAGCTCCGAAGATAGTAGCTGTAAGGACAGCTATTGCGATCAAACCTAAAAATATAGATTTTACCGACTTTACAGCTAATGGTGAGACTGCTCCAATAATAATGGCTATAATAGCTGGTTTGATGCCATAAATGAACGGCTGTACTTCAGGGAGCTGTCCATAAAGACTGTATAGGTGTGCCAGAATCCCAGTTATCAATACGGCTGGCATGATAAAACAGCACCCGGCAGTTAGCAAACCCTTCCAGCCTCCTTTGACATAACCTATATGAATAGCCATTTCGGTGCTGTTCGGTCCAGGAATAAGGTTGGTAGCTCCAAGCAGATCCAGAAAATGCTGTTCATTTAGCCATTTGTATTTCGAGACCACTTCTTTGTGCATCATGGCTATGTGCGCAGCAGGTCCGCCAAAGCCAATTGTTCCCAGCTTTAGGAATACCCGTGCAATTTCTTTAAGGGTTGCATTATGCTCCATTTTTCATTAAAGTTTTGTCAGCTGACCAATAGCCGGCACCTTTAATAATAAGAAAAATGCTTCCCATTAGCATTGCCCAATCTGTGCGGCTCTCATGCATCATTTCCCAAAAGCCATCTTGGGCAAGAATTTTGAATTTGGTAGTGGCTATAGCTGCAACCATTATTACTAAAAGAGGAATGCCTGCCAATCTTGTGATAAATCCAATCAAAATTAGTATTCCACAGATTATTTCTAAGCCAGCAACAAGGTTTCCCAAGAATTCAGGAGAAGGCAGTCCCATTTTTTGGAAACGGCCTACGCCGCGAAGAGCGGGAAACAGAAATTTTTGAATGCCTTCTGAAAGAAATACCGTACCGACCATGAGACGGATAAGTAACGTAGTTTTTGAGTCGTCCGTCTTAATTATATTATGAAATTTCATGCTTATATGGGCTTAAGGATTTTTTGGACTAGTAATGTTTCAGCTCATAAATCTAAAAAATATATTCAGATTAAGATCTATTTTTTTAAAGGTTCAATGGCATAAAACTTTGATCTCTTAATAAGTCCTCTATCTGGTATTTTAAATCTGGATGAATGAGGTATTTCGTTGCTAATAGAGACAAGGAGCGTCGTATTTTTCTTTTTTAGATTTGTGAGCAATAGTTAGCTTGAATCTCTTGGGAGAGGGAAGTAACGAAGCTGTTAGCCTATACGATGACTAATTTAATGATTAGACCCAAGACAGCCGCCACCACAATAATATAAGGTTCCTGAATTTTCTTTATATAAAGCAGCGCAAAAATGGTGACAATAGCGATGATAGCCGTTGGAATGTCTATTATGCTCCTTTTGGCTATTACAATTACAGATCCGACAAGTGCGCCTATCACAGCGGCCGTAATGCCTTCTACAAATGCTTTAACAGGCTTGTTCTGAGCAATCTTCTTAAACGATGGAGCCATCGCGATAGTAAAGAGATAGCAAGGAAGAAAGGTCGCTAGTGCAGCTACCAGTGCCCCCAAAAAACCATTGACGAGATAACCTATAAATCCTACAGTTATTACTACAGGACCTGGCGTGATCATGGCAACAGCAACAGAGTCCAGAAACTGCTGTTCTGTAAGCCATTGATTTTCGGTCACAACTCCTGAATGAAGAAAGGGAACTATAGCAAGGCCGCTTCCGAAGACAAAGGTGCCGGCTTCAGCAAAAAAGACCGCTATTTTAGTGAGAGTTGAACTTTCATAGCTCCAAAATATAGCGAGAAAAGTAATTAAAGAAAAAGAGTTTGCAGTCTTTATATTCCACCATTTAGGACGCGCATAAACAATCATGTATAGAAGTCCTGCTGCTATAAAAAGAAACACTTGTTCTTTTTCTGTGACATAAGTGATAAGAACGGCAAGAATAAAAAACAGCCATAATAGCCATTTGGATTTTATTGCTTCAAAATTAGGTTTTCCTATAGATTTTAAAGTAAGTTTATACGAACTCAAAGCTATTATTCCGATAACCGCTGCGCCTACACCGTAAAATACAGCCTGAATCCAAGAAAGGCCACCATATATCTGATAAATAATGCCTAATAGCAGTACCATTAAGAAAGAAGGCAGTACAAAGGCAAATCCAATTAATGTTGCACCCAAAAAGCGATAATGCACAAATCCTAGATAAATGCCAAGCTGCGCTGCAAGAGGGCCAGGGGCTAGCTGTGCCAATGCAAGTCCTTCTCGGTATTCTTCTTCAGTTATCCATTTTCGATTTTCCACCAAATCTTTGTGCATATAGCCAACCAAAGCAACAGGACCTCCGAATCCGATTGTGCCGAGCTTTAAGAAATATAGAAACAGCTCTTTTAATGTGTATTTGGGATTTTCGTTCATAAACCTAAATTTTAAAATGCAATTCCAAATTGAAAGCCTGCTGTAAAAGAAGCCGGATGATCGTTGCCAAAGCGTACAGGGAGAGGTATAGCGGCAAAGTAGCTGCAATTGGCGCTTTTTATTATTGTTTTATTTATAACAGGTGTGAAGCCATATCTCCCCGAGGACTCAAAAGCGGCTCTTCCTGCAAATGTAAATCCGTTTCCTAAAGCAACCAGAATTCCAGGATGGAACAATAAATTGGTTACTTTATCAGTTCCCTGATCATCTTTAATATTCGGAACTACCTCAAAAGAAAATCCGATTTTCTCGTTTTTCCAAATATTGATTCCCGTTGGGAAACCCACAGCATAATAATCTCTGAAGTTTACAGCAGTTTGATCTTCACTTACGGTTACTATTGGATGCAAAATGCCAAAATATCCTGTAATCTTAGGATAAACAGTTTGAGAAAAAGAGGTGTGGCTGAATACTGATAAAATTAATAGAAGCTGAAATCTGAAAGACATTGGTTTTGGTTTTTATAAGTTATGAAAACAAAATTATCATCATTGAAGTTCTCTTAATAGAATGCTTTTTACGTTTTGTATATGGATTACTTTTTTTGATCTTTTTTTACTCAGACGGATTTGACAGGACGATTCTGTTGGATTTTAAAAGTTTAAACAGTAAGATATTGTTTGCAGTGCAACCCAAACGAGAAACAATATGTTAGAATACTATTACTGGAAAATAATTAAAGTTGATTGGCAGCGCTTATCTTCTGGTTCCAAAGTTTAAATTTTAGAATTTATTTTAATAATATTCTTTCAGTAATTATTTTATTTGAGGAAGCATCAATTCCCGTAACTTCTGCATACTTAACATTTGGTAGCCAGAACGAGCCTCCTTCAATTCGTACAAATATTTTTTCTACCTGTATTTTTTTGCGGTTCACATTTACAAATGCATGATATTTTTGATCTGAATCTATTTTCTTCAAGGTGATGGGAAGTTTTTTATAGGCTGCAAACTGAAGCTCAAACTCTTCATTATTTAAAATCTTACTTTCGATTCCATAAGCAAATCTGCGCTGGATATAATTGAAGTCTTTTCGTTCTCCCTTTTCAGCATATCGAATCCAATACCCTTTTACGGGATTGCTTTTGTTTATTTTTCCGTTTTCTAGATAGTTTATGGCATAAACAGCAGTGTTTATATTGGGATCCCGCTGAATGTAAAACAGCATATCATCTATATTTTTAGGTGTTGGAAAATGTAATGGCGATGGATTTTCAGACTGCGCCCATAGTTTTTCAGAGGCCATGTTTATTAAGATCGCTATAGCGATTACTGATTTTGAAAAATATTTAAACGTCAATTTGTCCATAACACAACATTTATACGTTAATTTTATTCGGTTGCACTCTGTTTTTCGTTTACCCGAAAACCCAATATTTAATTAGTGGGTAATTAAAACCATACGATACAAAACTATCGGTGATTATTCTTCCGATTCGATAATCGATTTGAAATGTTTTCTGCAGAATGAGCGTGCCAAATGATTTTAAGGAAATGCTACCCAATACAACCAGCGCAAATTTGAAAAGCTGGTTATTGATACAGCTGCTATAGCCAGAGTGATTTTTAAATACCCAAAATCTATTGATGCTGAAATTGATAATTGCGCCAACGCTTCCTGAAATTAAAATAGAGAAGGTGAAATGCAGCTTAAATATTTCGGTCAATAAAATCATTAAGCCATAATCCGTAAGGCCGCCTAAAAATGCCGCAACTTGTGCCCGCAGAAAAGTGAAAATTGATTTTTTCTTAAACATCTCAGTCTTAGCTTCTGTCTTTTAAATCGCCCAGCTTTAAAAGTTTAAAGCTGTCTATGGTATTGATTACAAATAAAATAATGGTAATAAAGCCAGCCAAGTAAGCAATTGATCCATGAGCAAATACTTCTGCAATTAAAATTAGAGCAATTATAAACCTGAGTTCTGTTGGACCGACAAGACCGGAATCTATGCTGTATTGGTTTGTGATTTTGTAGCGTAGCTGGCTGATGATCATAGACCAGCCATATAATGCAACAAAAGCAAAAGCTATGATTTGCGTACCGTTTTTAGCATAGATGTAGTAGCCAAAGCCTATAAGCACGATACCAATCCAATCGACGATGATATCGAGCGCAAAACCATACCAGCGGCGCGGAATATTTCTGTAATATGCCAATCTTCCATCTAAAGAATCTCCTAACCAATTTATAGCAAGTCCGATAATGCCCAAAAGTAGATATTGATCTGTTGAATAAGCACCCAAAACAAAAGCTAAAAAAACTAACCCAGAACCAAGCGAACCAATTAAAGTGAGCAGGTTAGGCGAAATGAATCTTGGCACCTTCGGAAGCAAAAATACAATGGTCAGCTGCTCCGCTCTTTTTAAGATATTAGTCCGCTTGCGGTCTGAAAATGTTCTTTGAACAATGGCATTATTCCCTTCATGCTGCGTTTCCTTTCCCATTAATAACCCATTATTAGTAAACCTGACAGTATACCCAATTCCAGTTTTATAATTTTTACTTTTATCTTTCTTTGGACATTTTTTAAAAAATCGGAGGTTCTTTTTAGTTTACCTGATCTGACCAGATAACTAAATGCAATAACAAACAGCATATTACTTAACAATTCCCGCAAAACGTTGATAGAAAACCGTTGGGCTGTTCTCATTTTTAGGAGCATATTTTCCTGCTATAATGGGAATATAAATAACTCTTCTTCTGCTTTCTTCGCCGCGGATAGATGATTCCGCGACTCTGTGCCACAAGCGCCCGTCATGGATGGTTAAATCTCCAGCTTCTGGAATTATTGAAACTTCGTCTGGATCTTCTTTATGGTCTAAAAAGTATTTTTTGCGAAAAAGCATTTGGTAAATACTCTGTTTGTGCGTACCTGGAATGATTTTAAGACCACCGTTTTCAGGTTTTAAAGAGCTTAAATGAATGCCCACATTTAACATGGGATTTAATTTTGTACCATAAAAAATATCCCTCAAGCCATCTGTATGCCAGCCCATCTTGGTAAACTTGCTTTCAGGTCCATTGATATAATGATTGAAAACCATTCCATCTTTTTCTTCAGTGCCTAATCTTGCGCCATCGCCTGCCAATTGCAACAAGCTATTAAATCTTGGATCAAGTAGAAGGCCGCTTAATGTTTGATGGTGCTGATTGATAAAGGCAAAGCGCTGCACAATAGGAGAGCCGTCTAAATCTTTACCATATTTAATTGGAACGCCGTTTACTTTTTGAAGATCATTGTCAATCCATTTTTGTTCTACTTCTTTTGAAGCATCAATGATTGATGAAACGGTTTCTGGGGTTATAAAATTTTTGAAATGGATAAAACCATATTGGTTAAAAAAGTTGATTTGTTCAGCAGTTAATTGATTAGCTAGGGTAAATGTTTTATATGAAGAGACCATGATAAATATATTTAATAAATGAAAAATAGTGTTTGAAATTTTATCTAAAAGTTTAGCAACAGCTACAACAGCAACAGCAACAGCAACACATTCGCATGTTTGCGTGCATTTGGTTTTTAGGAAAATTAAACATGTTTCTTTTACTAGACATATTCTATCGAATTAGTAGAGATTTAATGCGAAGATAATATAATTTTTCTTTTACAATGAATTTTTTTTTATTTTTTTTTGAAAAAATTAAATTTTATAAATCCCAGCTGCTGTTTTTTCGATAAATGCTTTCGGTAGTATACGGTTAGCATAAACAGAAATGATATTTGTAAAACCAGGAATAACTTCTGATTTTTTTCCGAACATGGCTTTTACTGCCATTTTTGCCACTTTATCAGGCTGCATATTAAACTTTTCAGCCATTTTGTTTAAAGCGCTTAAACCCGCTCTTGCAGCAAAGCCTGTATCGACAGGACCTGGACTGAAACAGGTTACTGATATTGAAGTTTTAGCAAGTTCGAAACGAAGAGCACGAGTAAAGGACAAGATAAATGCTTTTGTGGCCGAATAAATTGCAAGTGTTGGTACAGCTTGATACGCAGCCGTACTGCATATGTTTAAAATGTAGGCTTGTTTTTCTTTTGAAAGAATAGGCATCAATAAATGCGACAATTCTACCACTGCATTCATGTTAAGCTGCATCATGCCAAGCTGATCGCTGAGAGGAGAATGGCTAAAATCGCCCCATACACCATAACCAGCGTTGTTAACTAAAATGCCAACGGGATAATTATTCATTTTTATCCAATCAACTACTTTCAGGGATGCCTCTTTTATCGAAAGATCAATAGGAAAGATAGGAGCAATAGTGCCGTATTTTGCATGAAGATCATCAGATAGCGTCTTTAATTCCTCACCACTTCTTGCAACAAGCAGTAACGGATAGCCCTGTTTGGCCAACTCGTAAGCAATAGATTTTCCAATTCCTTTGCTTGCACCAGTTATTAAGGCATATGCTTTTGTTTCTTCGCTCATTCTATTAATTTAATTATCAAATATAAAGATTAATTTTTAACCCGGTCGGTATAATTAAATAGTTTGATTATGTTTATGAGCCTGTCAAATGTTTTTTTTTGATCTATAGAATAAATGTTATTGTTGTAAGGATGAACTTTTAAAATTTATAGGATTTCATTTGAGACACTAAATCAGCACAGCCAAATAACGGGAAAATATTTTAAGTGAATGTACGCAGTTATTAAATCTTACCTGCCATAAAATAGGGTAGGTAAGATTTAATTTTGGAGTGTGAAATTATTTGTTAGGTGCAATATCTCCACGGCGTATAGGCACATGAACAGCTTTGTATTGTGATGCAAATTTTCCGTTTTCTGAAGCAGCCTTAGCAGTAAAGAAATTTTCTAAGGCAATAGCGACTTGGAAAGAGAAATCTGTTGAATATACATTCGGGTCCATAGAAGTTCCGCATTCTATATTCTGAAACCACTCCATCCATACTTTACCTCCTCCTCCAACAGGTGGGTTTACGCCTCCGTCTGGAGCAGCATTAGGCGGAACAAGAGATGTCACTGCAGGATATTGAGCTGCATTATGGCATGACATGCATGAAACTGTATTAAGATCAGCAGGACCGTCTAATCTGCCGTTCCATCCAAGATGCTGAGGAGGCAGATTTGGACTTTCGAAAATTACCGTTTCTTTCAAATCCTTGTTTACTTCAGTCTTAATTGGCGGATAAGGAGATGTTTTGTTAATCTTGTTTTCGGGATCATTCCCCCATGTAAGCCCAACAGGCACAAGATTCATCAATTTGTTTTTCTTGTTTAGCTTACCATTGTAGCAGAAAGTTCCAAATACCCATCCAGTTCCTTGAGGATTGCTAGGGCTTCTGTCTGCTCTAGGATCACGCACAGAAATATCCATTTGCAGAAGGTGCACATCAGAAACTACTCTTTTGTCTGATTTCCAGAAATTTTCTGTTATATAAGCTTTCCAAGTAAGCGGATTTACAAGATAATCTACGAAATCTGTACCTTTTGGAGCATCGGTAAAAAGCAGTTTGATAAAAACAGTCCCTGTTGGGAAACCGCCATTGTCATAACGTTTATCCAATACTTTTATATTAGGATTTTGAGGAGATTTCCACATTTTACCCATAGCATAACCTGCTTTATCATTGATCAAGGTAATGGCGTAAACAGAGTAGTCTCCCTCAATTCCTTTGAGTCTTGGTCCTAACTGTAAAGGTCCCAGAGGCGCTTCTTTAATTAAACCATGAAAACCTTCTGTACCTCCGTTTGGTGGGTAAGCATTTGGTCCTTCAACACTTGGATGAAGCCATGGAATATGGTACCAGTTGCGTACTTTGTTTTTGTATGGATCCCATTCCTCTGTATTTCCCTCAAAACCATAGTCACGTACAGCTTCTATATATTTTAAAGGTTCTTTCTTAAAATCAATATCCAGAAATTTAGGCATTTCCTCTGGCAATTCAGTTGGGAAATCTGTTTTTAGACGAAAAATAGGCTGGTCAGAATATTTTTCTCGATATTCTTGAGGGCTTACCATGTAACCGAAGTCGGGAAAACCATCTTCTTCATAATTTTTCTGTTCCAGTGCAGCGAGGGCTAGATTCTTTTTTTCTGCAACAGGTTCTTCACGTTTTTTGTCGCAGGAAGCAAACAAAATTGAAATTGCTATAATAAGCGGTCTTAATTGTTTCATAAATTGAAGATTGTGTTAATAGTTTATGTATTGGCTAAATTGTTTTCAGTAATCTCACAAGCCCTGCGCACTTCCTGTACAGTAGCAGGAGCATCTAGTCGAAATAGTGGAGATAGTCCACGTTCTACTCTTGAGGCTCTTATAGCATCTTTTATGGCAAAGAAGACACTGTTGGCTAGCACTAAAGGAGGTTCGCCGACCTCTTTGGCAGAAAATATCTGGTTAGGATCTTCAGGTATGCTTTGAACAGACTTTTCATCCCTTGGGAAAAGATAGGTGTTCATTTCTAACGGAATTGTAGTTATAGCAGGAATTTTGTAACGCCATGTATTGGTTGAATTTAATCTTCCGATGTCTGGACCGTCTGTTTCTGATACTAATTTTTCAGTTAATAAATATCCGATTCCCTGAACAAAAGCGCCTTCAATCTGTCCTATGTCAATAGCAGGATTCATACTCCATCCCATATCATAAATAATATCAGAGCTTATGATTTTTACTTCTCCTGTGAGGATATCTACTTCGGTAACAGAACAGGCAACAGAATAGGTGAAGCCTACAAAGGAATCAACACCTCCGCCAAGCGAAGCATCTTTTATACGTTCTATGCCTGGAATATTTGGCTGGTCTTTTTCAGTTTTAAATGTCATGGCAGGAATCTGTATTTCGCCACCTTTTATTTTAGCATTAAAAGTAGCAATAAGATTTACCCTTTGAGAGGCGGCCAAACTTATTAGGTTTTGCCATATCATAGATTTATTTCCCTGTTTAGGGTCAATTTTTTTGGCCCAGCCTTTATTTTCACCTGCGCCGTAATTCCAAAAATCTATATTTTTATTTTTGCACCATTCTTCGCCATTTTCATTTAGCATCTGATAGCCAAATTCCATAAGCCTAGATCGCATTTCCTCGCAGGTTTGTTTGACGGCTTCGCATGAATAAGGAGTTCCTGTAGAACCTCCAGTACTTGTTGGGTTAGGAGTGATGCTTGTATTTACATTGTCAATAAATATCATTTCCATTGGAATTCCCAACACATAAGAAGCTACCTGTTGTGCTTGTGTAACCAGACCTTGTCCAATTTCAACACCTCCCTGATGGATTACTACGGTTCCGTCGGCTGGATTAATGGCCACAACAGCAGCTGATTGTTCCAGCATAAGCAAATTATATCCTGACCCATATTTTACAGGAATCATAGAAATACCTCTTTTAAACCATTTGTTTTCTTTATTGAATTTTTGGACATCTGCATATTTAGCTTCAAAATTTGAAACTTCTTTAGCGTATGCCCATACCTGTTTCATATAGCAGTAAGTAAGCGCCTGACCAAATGGAGTCACATCACCACGGTCGTAAAGATTTTTTTCACGCAGATCTTCAGGTCTCATGCCAATAGAAACAGCGGCATCATCAATAGCATTTTCTACAATATTTTTTCCTTGTACATCTCCAAAGGCACGCATCGCTGTGCTAGGAGCGGTATTGGTTCTGCATACATCAATCTGGCTTTCGAAATTTTTAATTTTATAAGCATTATCTGTGCGCAGTTGGATGCAATTGGATACGATGAAGGAGCAGTCATAGAAAGCACCGCCGTCTCCCCACATTTTAAGCTGGAAACCATGAAGAATTCCTTTGTTTTCAGGTTTATATTCACCAGTATCTACGGCAATTTCGTATTCACCATAATAGGCATGGCGTTTTCCTATCATGGCAGTATCTTCGTCACGTGGCATGGCTATTCTGACAGGCTTTTTCACCGCTTTCGCAGCAACCGCAGCAGGCCCAGCCACAAAACGCGTCTGTTCGGTTTTTCCTCCAAATCCTCCTCCAACGGGCGGAACATTTATTTCTACTTGGTGATGGTACATGGCTAATGCCGAAGCGACTGTATCATGCATTCCGCCTGGACTTTGTACAGATGGCTGCACTTTTATTCGGCCTTCGTCTATAGGAGTTGCAATACAGGCTTGCGGTTCCATATAGAAATGAGCTTGTCCACCACAAAGCTGTGAAGAAGTAACCACTGTACACGGGATATTGTCTACATTCTCTTTCCTTTCGGTTATGGATTGTTCACGTATTAGAGTTTCAATTTTAGTGGGCTGTTCTTTCACCCAATCAAACTGGCTTCCTGGTCGCGTTATCTTCCAGATATGAGATATAAACGGGGTTGAAGTAGGCGCATCGGGAAAGATGCTTTCTTTTTTTATTGCTTCAAGAAAATCGAATATAGGTTCACTCCATTTTCCTGTCCAAGGAGTTCCAGGTTTTGTATATTGAACATATTTTTCAGAAACCTCCGCGGCAATTCTGATTGCTTCCTGTTCGTTTGAGGCAAGTACCATAGCAATAGATTGACCAACATAACTCACTAATTCTTCTGCAAAAAGCGGCTGGTCATTTCCCATTCCCTGATAATTACGGCCTCCGTTTTTAACGTTTTCATGAGTAATAATATCGCTAAAAGCAGGAAACTCGTTTTTAAGATGTACTCGTAATTCTTCAATTTCGACTTTTTTGCCATTCACTGCGAAAGAATAATTCATTAGGGCTTTTCGGCTTTGCACAAATGCTCCGTTTAATGTTTGTGGAGGCACTGGAAGCTCATGTGTGTAATGAATCTGTCCTGAAGTTTGGTACATGGCCGTAACTTTGATATAAGGCTGTGCCACTGGCGCTTTGTAATCTTGTGTTTTATATTTTTGAACGCCATCACTTGCAGGCCATTTGTTCCATTTGTTTTCTGCCGAAGAAATCAGGTTTTCTGGAATTTTAGCTCCTTTAGCAACTAAAGCGTTAATGATTGATTTGTAAAAAAAGGATACGGCCAATTGTGTTCGGTATTCTTTCGTGAAATCTTCATTCGGAACTTCTTTCATACGTTCGTCCTGAAGATCGAGTTCTTTTCGCACTTCTTTTGCCAGAATTGCTGAAAGTGTAGCAGCGTCTTTAAGCTCTAGCTTTTTATTTATCATCGCTTTTTCAGTTTCTGTTGCTCTCCACGGATAAGGAGCAATACCTCCAAGTGCAATTACTGCCGACTCCGTAATATACTGATCGCTAATTTTGAAGCTGGTCGTAGCATTGACAATACTGTGAGCGTTTACTTCACGAAGTGCTACTTTTTGAGCAAGTACAATAGCATTAGAGTCTTTTAACGGAATTTCATATGAGCTAAGAACAATAGTATCAGCAAGTTTTGAATCTATTTTGATTGCTTCTAAAAGTTCTCCTGCCGTTTTTGCATACGCTTTAAATTGGCCATTTTTCTCTAATTGGAAATAGCTGATTTTTACATTTAAAGCAAACAAGACAGTGAAAAGGTCTGACGGAAATGGTTCGCCTGTGCCTTTTGGAATATGTTTTAGAACTAGCATCGTGTTTCCGCCAATTGTGGCAGCATTACGTACAATTCGACCAGCAGTTCTGCGAGCCATATAATCTAGTGCTTCAAGTGCTGTAACATCCGATTGGGATTTCTTTTTAATGTCTTGCCCAGTGTCAATGTACTTAGAAAGTATTTCAATAAAGCTGCTATAAGTGGTGCTGGCTGATAGCAGAATGTGATCTTCAGTTATTTTATTTCTCTCGTTTAATTCGGGAATGAAGCGAATATCAGCGTAAAAAGTACTTGGCAGATACTCGTTTTTATAAATTCCGTAAGAGGTGTTTGCATGTACCAATCTAACGTCGTGGTTTTCTTTTAAAATTTCTGCGAGTTCCTGTAGTGTAGTCGGAGCAGCCCATCGATTGGTTGAAACACCTATAGCCGAATTTTGGGCTTCTTTTGGGAAAGGTATTTCTAATTTGCCTGGTAATTGAGCTTTACCCACAGGATCAAGCATGCAGGGCATCCTCTTTTCCTCATCATCCTTACTCCAATCAGAAGCAAAAGTTTTCATTCCCGTAAGGATTGATCGATATCCTGTGCATCGGCATAAATTACCGTCAAAGGCTTGTTCGATTTCTTTTTTGGTTGCTTTTTTATTATTGATTATGAATTCTGACATATTCATCACAAATCCTACGCTGCAGTAACCACATTGGCTGCCGTTATTAAGTGCCAATTGATATGCGACTGGGTTTATTCCTGTATGCGTCTCTTCAGATGGAAAATCAGAAATATTCTTTATAAGTTTTATATCAGCAGCACTGGCTCCATCTTTAGTGGCGCGGGCAACTTTTTTTAGAACAGCAAGATGTTTTTCTTCGGCTTGTTTTTCAGCCTCTTCTAATACAGGAGAATAATCTTCGCCTAACGGAGCAGGCATGCGTGTTGAGCTGGTTTTTTGGACAAAATGCTCTGGATCGGGCTTACGGGCTGCACCTGTTCCTTCGATAGTGGTAATAGAAAGCCCTCCTATAGAACATACTGGTCTAAGGCAGGAGTTTATTGCCAGATGGTTGGGTTTCTTTTCCTGATTATCCCATTCTGACAAGATAACTGTACATCCGCCACAGCCCCCTTGTCCACATGGTTTCTTTGGTCCGCAGAGCGCTACTTCGGGAGATCTTAAATAATCAATTAAAAGTAAATCGGGAGAAGGATTTTCTATAATCGTAGGTTTCCCATTTAAAAAGAAATTTACCGTGTTTTTCATAGTAGCTGAAGAATTGATTTGTTTTTTGATTTTTCTAACTTAAAAAATGAAATAAATCCACATGGAATTCACCAGTAGCTGAACTGGAAATCTTGCATACAGATGTTTTGGCGCAGAGTTTTTTGATGCTATTGATTATTCATGCCTTTTATAGCAGCATTTCAATAGGATAGGAGTATAGAAATGGGGATTCTAATAATAGTTTATTTAACAGGAATATAACAATAGCTTTTGTTTAGAAACATTTGGAGCAGGAATATTATCTGTAAATATTCGATTATTAAATCATAACAAATGTAAGATGACGTTTGAAATTGCCATCAGGTAGTAATACGTGTTTTTTAAGAGAAACCCTATAAAATGATTTTTTAGATTATAAATTAACATCTAATGCAAAGAGAAAACTTAAAGTTTGTCAATCTACTGGGAATTCTATAACATCTGCTTGAAATTAAATACTTTATGATTTTTTACGGTTTGTAACTTTATGATGAAGTTAAAAAAAATGAATATCAATAATAAATATTAAAGTTATGGCAGAAATTAAAATTGAAAAGAAGAAGCCTATCTGGCCATGGATTATAGCCCTGCTTTTGATTGGTGCGATTGTATATTACGTCTTTTTAAGGGACGATCAGATGCAGGATCCGAATAGAACAGAAATCGAAAATGTTACTCCAGCGGATACCATTGGAAATTAATTATAAAAGCAACAAAAACATGGAAAATAAAGACAGAAATTTATACAGGCTTGATGAGCTTTCCGACTATAAAGTAGCTTCTGACTATTCTGATGTCAGGGGATGGAAGATAGTGGATGCGGACAATCGTACAATAGGAACTATTGACAATCTATGGGTGAACAAAGATATGCAGCGTGTAGTGTATCTAGATGTAAAAGCCGATAAAACCTTAATTGAGGACAGCCAGCGAGAGGTGCATGAAAATATAGCAGATGGAAATGAAAAGGAATTTATGTACCGTGACGGAGACAGCCATTTGATCATACCAATTGGTTCGGTGAATATTAATAAAGATACGAAGACTGTTATGGCAAGTGGAATCGGATATGACACATTCAGAAGAACAGGCCGTTTCAATACTCAGCAGCGATTTGACCGAAATTATGAAAGGGCAGTGCTAAGGTCGTACTATCCTGATAATGATCCAAGTGTAGGGTATGACGCCGATGACGATACTTTTTACAGTCGTAAGGAATTTGGAGATCGTTAGATAGTAATTACAACCTGAAGGCTTTAAAGCGAGATTGATTTATGGAGAGGTAATGGAAGACCAGATGTCTAGGATGTCTGGTCTTTTTTGTGCGTGATTTTTTTAGAAATGACCAATAAATTGGTTTCATTTTATAATTTGAAACATGTTTGGTCTTGTATTTTAGCTGAAAATCAATTCTGTAAGATAACTTTGAAAAGAAATTAGCCATGAACAAATTAAAAAATTAGAAATTATGAAAAAGTATCATTTATTAGTTACCTTGTTTTTCTTTTCACTGGTGCTTTCAGCGCAAAGTAGCCAATCATTTCTGCTTAACCTCTATGGAGGGTATACCTTTTCCGATAGAGTAGATTTCGATTCATCTTACGGAAAGGTGGAAGATGGTTTTGAGTGGGGAGCAGGTCTGGAATATTTTATAATGGATAATGCTTCAATTGAGTTGAAGTATAACAGGCTCGATACACACATGCCTTTGTATACAAAAGTGCCTTTAAACAATGGTGCTATTGCTCCTGGAACCCAAGTTAATGCGGGCGATGATAAAGGCGCTATCAATTACATACTGGCAGATTATACGTATTATTTTGGCTCAAGCTCCCAGAAAGCGCTTCCTTTTCTTGGTGCAGGTTTAGGGGTGTCAATTCTTGAAACGCCAAAAAGCGGCAACGGGACTTATTTTGCTTGGGAGATTAAAGGCGGTGTGAAAATAAAAACCGATTCGCCGGTATCGATTAATCTTCATGCCTATTTGCAGTCTATGTCAGCAGCTGTTGGATATGATTACTATTGGGATTACTACTGGGGTCCAGTAGCAGTCACTGATTATGCATCAACATTTCAATTTGGTCTTGGCGCTTCGCTAAGCTACGATTTCAGTAAATAATAGTCAGCATAAAAACATTTTAACAAAAGCCTTGGGAACTTCCAAGGCTTTTGTTTTTGCGCTAAATATGATTGTTAATCATGAAGACAGATATTTTGATATCTGTCTTTTTTTTGATTTTAATTCTTTTTCCGAATCCTGTATTGCAGTTTGCTTAAAACAAAAAAAAGAAGTTTCAAAATTTCTTAGAATTGATAGGCGTGATACAATTTTGAGTATAGCTTTGTACGATTCCTTTTTTAACCTATCTTCGCTTTTTATAGATTTCTGAAAAACATTTAACTCCTTTAAAACCTAATTTGTGGAAAAAAATCATGAAGCCGCAGAAGAGAATCAGCTTAAACGTGGGCTGACTAACCGTCACATTCAGTTAATTGCTTTAGGCGGATCAATAGGAACAGGCCTTTTTTTGGGCATTGGTCCAGCGGCTGTATTAGCAGGTCCATCTGTTATCTTAGGATATGCTATTGCTGGAATTATAGCCTTTTTTATTATGAGACAACTTGGTGAAATGGTTGTTGAAGAACCTGTTTCAGGAAGCTTTAGCTATTTTGCCTATAAATATTGTGGTTCTTTTGCAGGTTTTGCATCAGGTTGGAATTATTGGATTTTATACATCTTAGTTAGTATGGCTGAACTTACAGCCATCGGGGTTTATGTGCAGTTTTGGTGGCCTGAAATTCCGCTTTGGGCATCCAGTTTATTTTTCTTTCTGGTTATTAATGCTTTGAATTTTGCCTCGGTAAAAGTGTACGGAGAAACCGAATTTTGGTTTTCTATTATAAAAGTTGTTGCAATTATTGCTATGATACTTTTTGGAATGTACTTGCTTGTAAGCGGAACAGGAGGAGAGCAGGCTACGATTCATAATTTGTATAACGATGGAGGATTCTTTCCAAAAGGCATTTTTGAAAAAACTTCAAATGGCAGCTTTCGAGGTTTATTAGCCGCAATGGCATTAATTATGTTCTCCTTTGGAGGTTTAGAATTAATTGGAATTACTGCAGCTGAGGCAGAAAATCCAGAAAAAAACATTCCAAAAGCGACCAATCAGGTTATCTATAGAATTCTTATATTTTATGTTGGGGCATTGGTAATTTTGTTTGCTTTGTCACCTTGGAAACAAATCACTACAGATAGCAGTCCGTTTGTTATGGTTTTTCAAAATCTAAACGGAATGGAATTTGAGTTGTTTGGCAACAAAATATATTTTACGAGCCTTATTGCTAATGTGCTTAATTTGATTGTATTAACTGCCGCTTTGTCTGTATATAATAGTAGTGTATACAGCAACTCACGTATGTTATTTGGTTTAGCAGATCAGGGCAGTGCTCCTAAATTTTTGAAGAAGCTAAACAAACACTCAGTGCCAATTAATGCCATTTTAATTTCTTCGTGTTTTGCGGCTATCTGTATTTTAATAAACAAAGTAATGCCAGAAGAAGCTTTTGGCATTTTAATGTCTTTGGTCGTTTCTTGTTTAGTGATTAACTGGGTTATGATATCATATACCCATCTACAATTTAGACGTGCAAAAGACAAGGAAAATACAAAAACTAAGTTTGCATCGATATTTTATCCGATAAGCAATTACATCTGTTTTATTTTTTTGTTGGGTATTTTATTTATCATGTGGATGACGGATATGAAGTTATCTGTAGAATTAATTCCAATTTGGCTGGGTATTCTTTTTGTATTTTATAAAGTTTATAAAACTAAAAAATAAGTAGATTAAGTATATTCTATTTCATCAGAAATGGAATTATTATCATTTTTAGTATAAAATTTATCTTCATGAGCAGAAGTTATAATTCAATTTTTTTAGTATTTCAAACTTAATGGTTTACACCAAAGAAAACTTTCCAAAAATGTGCTCTGAGCGCAATACTGTCGTTACCGTAGTAATGTATATACTGTTTGCACTTTTATGCATCGCAATGATTGCTTTATTTGTTGGAATTCCATTAGCTCTCCAATTGGAGCATAATAGCCCTTTGTCTAACGGAGAAATGATTTTCAATCTTATCTATTTCCCTTTCCTGCTTTGGGGCAGTTGGTTACTGTATAAAAATTACCTCCATCAAAAGCAAAAAAAAGTCATTTTGATTTCTGTAGATCAAGATGGTCTTCATCATCAACAAGCTGATGGTTCGGTTCACAGTGTTTTATATAAAGAACTCGAGAAGAGCAAAGAGGATTACGTAAGTGATATTGATCGGAAAGTTGGAACAAAATATTCGCCAGGATATATTTTTGGCTTTAAGAACGGAGTGAAAGTTCCTATTCATTTTTCAACAGCTGAAAATGGATTGTCTTATGTTCCAAAAAATAAATATCAGCTAATTGCTCATTTTCTGCAAGGTGCTGTTTTATTTTGCCCACATATAAAAATTTCGCCTGCTGTTTATGCTGATAGTTTTATTAATCCCAAAACTTTTGAATTTGATAAAAAAGCTCAAAGATTGACATACTTTATAGCTTTTGTACTAGTTATAATTATTCTGCTTGCAATTGATTTGTTTATAAAATATACCAAAGGCTTTTCGATGCTATTTTAATGTAAATGCGCAGGCAAAAATGACAATTCATTTAAAATAAAAACGAGTTAAATGAACCTTAACTCGTTTCTATCTTCTTTAAATCTTTTATAAATATTAAATTTTGCTTTCGTCGGCAACGGCATCTTGCCATTTATCCCAAACTTTTACTCCTGCATCATAACCATCATAACCAAAATTTTGGCTTAACTGACCTTTAATATTTGGCTCTATAGCCAGTCTATATGGAATTGGCCAGTAATTATTACGCTTGTCCATAGAATAAAACTTTACGCCTGGTTTAAGAGAAATTCCAGCTGGATATTTATTGTAAAGCGTGTAATGTACAATGCGCTGCCACCAGTAGCTTCCGCCAGTTGCATCTTTTCCTGATTGTTTATCCCAAGTATCTTTGCTATACGTATTTCCCCATTCATCTGCTTTTCCGCTTAGAGCCAAACAGTGCGAAATACGTTTTAATTCTACATTTCTCCATTCTTCCATATAAAGTTCTCTTCCTCTTTCTGCGCAGATATCACCAATCGTTACTGTAGTATACATTTGCGAAGCTTTTGCTCTAGCTCTTACCACATTTACGTCCTGAGCCGCTCCAGAAACATTGCCTTGATAAAAACGTGCTTCAGCGCGCAATAAATAGGTTTCGGCTAAACGATAGATATACATGTGTGCACTTGCTCCTGCAGTAGCTCCTTGAAAATCATTTGCTGCTGGATTTGCTTCGGCCACGACATCATGATAAAAGATTTTATAATGTGGGAAATCAAACCAGTCACGAATAGAATCTTGTGCTAACAATTTTCCAGATGCATCCCTCATTCTGAAATTTTGACCTGCCCATGTCGCGCTTCCGCCAGCTCCAGATGCATATTTAAGATCTTCCATATTTACCCAGTTACCGACAGTACTGTTATGCCTAAGATCGATTTTATCTTCAACACCATTTACAACCCACATTGGATGTTGTGAGTAATAAGAACCGCTGATTGTACCAATTCCACGTCCAATTGCTCTTTGATAATCATACTTTGCATTATAATTTGTTTTATCAGTCAACGGAAAACGAGGTGCTGCAGTTTTTCCGTCGGGAGTAATTAAATTGGCATCATTCCAGTTTGGACCAAAAATTCTCATGGATGAAAAGGCTAAAAACGATTGCGCACCTCCATTTGGAGCCACCAATATGGCCTCAGTATTAGCGCTAATCACTTTGTTTTCTGGTCTATGTAAATCCCAAATCACATTTCTTGTAATGGGCCATGCGGTAGGATTTCCTCCTGGATCAAAAATTCCTAAATTGCCTTGCACCAATGCATAGCCTGACTGGTTAATCAAAATATTAGCTTGCGCTTCAGCTTCAGCAAATTTGCCTGATGCTAAATAACATTTAATCAACAGCTGACGGCAAGCGCCTTTGCTTACCATTCCAACATATCCAATTTTAGCTTGTTCTGGAACCCATTCTACAGCTTTTTCCATATCTGCTGTAATCATTTCTATGATGGCTTCTTTTTTAGTAGAATAATAACTCTGTTTTGGAACTTCTAAAATTTTAGTAATCAACGGGATGTCTCCAAATTGATATACCAAATTAAGATAACGATAAGATCTGTGGAAATATGCTTGACCAATATATTTTCGTTTAACTTCTTCTGATAAACTTGTTACTTTATCAATATAGGTTAATACAGTATTTGCATTTTTGATTCCTGTATACGCTTCTGTCCACATGAACCCAAGGTAAATATGTTCTCCACCAGCATCTCTTCTAAAATCTCCAGTAGGAACAATAGTATTAGAATAATCGGCAATATTGCTACCCGTGTCTGTTTTTCCATATTGGGCCATATCAGAGAAAAGATACTCGGTACCAATTGGCACGCTAACACCAGAATAACCAAAGTGGATATAATTATTACGCAGCTGCTTATCGCAAAGTGCTAAAGTTGCCTGTAACCCAGCTTCTGTAGAGAATGTAGTTTCAGGTTCATAGAATGAAAGCGGATCTGCTTCGAGAAAATCTTTTGAACAAGAGCTAGAAAGCACTGCCAATGCTAAAAAAGGCACTAGCCTTGAAATGCTATTTTTTATATATTTTTTCATTGTTGTATAATTTTAAAGTTGGAAATTAAAACCTAAATTAAACTGTCTCGTAGCCAATCCTCCTGTTTCTGGATCTCCAAAATATTTCCATTCTTTAGAAGCAGCCCATGTCGCTACGTTTTGAACTGAAGCATATATTTTTATACTCTTAATATGCACTTTATCCATAAGATCTTTAGGAAGCGTGTAGGCAAGCGAAATATTATCTAGACGAATAAAACTACGGTCATACAATCTTCCCGGTGCAACTGGAGTTCCAGCAGGCCCTTTAGCATCAAGACGTGCCCAGTCATTAGTTGGGTTATCTAATGTCCAATATGGATTCACGTATGGGTTAAAATTGAATTTATATAAACTCGCATCGTTGAAAGTATTCATATAATTTGAATTCAGCGATTTGCCCCCCATATTAGCATACATACTAATGCCTAAATCCCAATTTTTATAAATCTTAAAATCATTACGCAACATCCATTGTACTGGTGGATTTGAGTTTCCTAAAAACTGTTTGTCTTTTTCATTATAAACTGCTTTTTTGTATGGTTTACCATCTGAGTCTACCGCATCTATATCATCTGCTGTATAACTGTTAGCTACTTTTGGATCTCCAGGGCGCTGTCCGTATTTTTGAGCTTCTTTCCATTCATCTTTCTGCCAGATTCCAGTTACTCTATAATCCCAGATTTGGGAGATTGGTCTTCCAATAAACCAACCATTAGCAGAATCATTTCCTTCTTTTTTCCCAATTACATTTCCATTATCATCTTTAACATCTACCATGTTTCCATATAATGACACAATTTTGTTTTCGTTGTAAGATATTCCAAATGAAGTACGCCATTCAAAATTTGGTTTTTTCATGTTTAGTGTGTTAAGGCTCAATTCAAAACCTTGATTTTGAACTTCTCCAAGGTTGGTAGCAATTGTTGAAAATCCAGTAAAACCTGGCAAAGATTGGCTCATAATCATATCATGAGTAGATGCTTTGTAAAAATCTAATGTAGCAGTGATTCGATCACGCAAGAATCCTAAATCAAGCCCAATATTTGTTGAGGTAGTTTTTTCCCATTCCAAGTTTGGATTTGCCATACGGTCAAGTGCTAAATACTTTATTTCAAGTGCTTTTCCAGAAGCATCTAAATAGCCCATAGTTCCAGTATTGACTAAGTTTGCCAAAGAAACATACGGATCTGCAAGCGATCTATTTCCGTTTTTACCCCAAGACAAACGAAGTTTACCAGTGCTCATAGGTTCCCAGTTAAACCATTTCTCATTTTTAAAGTTCCAAGCAACACCAAAAGAAGGGAAAACTGCGTAAGGATTTGAAGCTCCAAATGCCGAATATCCATCACGACGTACCGTTGCTGTCAGCATATAACGATTATCAAACGAATAGAAAAGTCTCGCCATTAATGCATCTGCGGTTTCATGTGTATCGTTTGATCTAAGTGCACTATTCGCCATTGTTGCTGTATTAACAAGGTGAAAACCTAATGCATCTGACGGCTGAATATTATAGGCATCCATTCCGTCTGACCAAAAACGGCGTTCTTCTGCTTCCTGAACAAAAGTGGCAATAATGTGATGTTTTTGTGCAATCGTATAATCCCATGTAATGGTATTATTCAAGTTGTAATCAAATCTTGTTGAGTTATTTCTATTTACCCCTGTGGTAGCTGCAGGCCAGTTTGGATTCTGCGTTGATCTAAAATAACGATCGTGAAAAAACTGGTAACGAGGAGCAATATTGAATGCATAGGTGATACCTAAAGGCAAAGTTACTTTAGCATTGAAAATAGTATTCAATGTTGTATATCCTGTCTCTTTATCAATAAATTGACGCTCGTAGTAATAGTTATAATTTTGTCCAGAAACATTTTTTCCCATAGGCTGTCTCTCATAATTGCCATTTGCATCGATGAAGGTTCCAAACGGACTGGTTCTCATCATATTATTATCTCCAGCATTTGTACCTAAAGAAGGTGTAACATCTCCATCTGATCGATCTTGAAAATTAACGTTTACTCCAAGGTCAAGCCAATCTGTAACTTTAGCGTCAACTTTCATGTTGGAGCGAGCGGCTTTATAATCGTTCCCAACAATAGCTCCTTCTGATTTTAAATAGCCAAAAGAAACATAGTAATTTACTCTGTCAGCTGCACCTGAAATACTTAAATTGTTATCATGATTAATCCCTGTTCTAAAAGAACTATTGCTCCAGTCATGTGTTTTATTAGCTAAGAAATTTGCCATTAGTGATGGATCAAAATTCAATCCTAAACGTGCTCCCCAAACTTCTTTACTGCTTTTTCCATTTGTCTGAGAAGCAGGTTGGTACGCTAACCATTGTGCTTCTGTTATGCCCCATTTACTCAGATCATTTGGATTTGAAAAATACCCTGGTTTTCCATTAGCCACTGTTCCGGCAATAAATGCTTCGTATTGTCCCGTTGCTGTGTTGACACCATAGGTTTGAGCAGTTTCCCAATCTTCACGGTATTTTAAGTAGCCTTCTGGAGAATACACTTTGCGATAAGCACTTTTATTGCTAATCGTTGTGTTGGTAGAAAAACTTACCATAGGCTTACCTGTTTTGCCTTTTTTGGTTGAAATAAGAATAACCCCTGCAGCTGCTCTCGATCCGTAAACAGATGCTGCCGAAGCATCTTTTAGAATATCAAGTTGGGCAATATCGTCAGGGTTGATTTCTGATAGCTCACCATAAAACTGCATTCCGTCTAAGATAATAAGAGGTGAATTATGACCACCCGCTGTATATACAGAAGTCTGCCCTCGAATTTGTATATTCCCGCCTCCTTTTGCAGAAGGATCATAACCTACTCGCACACCAGGAGTTCCTCTTAAGATATCCTGAACGGTCTGCGGATTTTGGTTAACTAATCTATCAGGAGAAACTTGAACAACTGCTCCTGTTAAATCTTTTTTCTTCATTTTACCGTATCCTACAACTACAACTTCCTCCAACGAAGCCGTTGTCCTTTGCATTTTTGCATTTACGATAGTTTTTCCTTTTACAGAAACTTCAGTATTGGTATACCCCAAAAAAGAGAATACTAATACAGCATTTTCATTTTCTACTTTTAAAGAAAATTTTCCGTCAAAATCTGTTAGGGCAGCATTTTTACTTCCTTTTTCCAAAATGGTAACACCTGGAAGTGGCATACCATTTTCATCATTGACCTGTCCAGTGATGTTTTTTTGTTGTTGAACATTTTGCGATTTCGCCGCACCTTTAGAACTAAGGGTATATCCGTGGACTTGCGATAGAGAAAACAAAATGCAGAATAGCATCAATTTTGTTTTCAAACTAAATCCAGATACCCCATTAGGACCCATTTTAATCCTGATAAAATTTGTCATTTTGGTTGGTAATTTGGTTAATTGAATAGTTAGTTTTGGAAATTGCTTATGACATCTGTCAAGTGGAGGTCTTCAGTAACTTCGTGTGCAAAATTGACTAATAATGATTTTTAGAAGGAGAAATAAAATACATTTTTGGGTGCAATAAAGTCCTGAAAATATATTTTCATGGTTTTTTTAGCCATAAAAAATATTTTCTGTAAAAAAAATATTAAAAAAATGAGAATAAGATGTTTACTGCAAAAACAGAAGTTTAAAAAATGCAGTTGGTGTTTGATTTGCTTAAAATACGTTTAGGAAACCCAATTAGTTTAAAAAGAAGCTTTTGAATAAAGTTTTAGGGTTTATAAGGATATAAATCTTTTAATGGAATGATGATGCCATTTTTAGACATTTCACATTCGGCGTAAGCGTTTTTGTATACCTTAAAAATGAATTGTATATCGCTTGAAGATACGCCTTCATTTAATTTTCTGAAAGCGCTTAAAACTTCAATAGGAGACAATTCATATTGAATATTATATTTCTTTTTCTTTTTATCCTCCCAATAGATATAAAATATTTTAGGAATGCTGCGAATTGCAGCAGCATTAGCATCTTCTGAAAGTTCTATTCTGTCGTCTTTAAATGAATATGCATAAAAACTTGCCAGCACATCATGTTTTTCCATTTCAACTTTTGAAGACCATTTGTACTGATTTTGAAGTAAATCAGCATAATCGGTTATATTTTCAATGCTTTCAAAACGATTGTATTTTTCGCCTAAAGATTCTTCATAAACTAGCATATCCAACTTTCCTGCGATTTCTTTAGCCATAAATGTTTCCAAAAGCTGAGGTTCTGTATTTTCTTTAGGAATTATTTTCAAAAGGATTTTGCCTTTAGGCAGTATTTCTAAAATTAAAATAGGTACCACATTTTTTTCGGTAACCAAATTTTTCATTTTTTTATAAGGAACCAGAGTTTGAAGCTGATAAAATTTGCGTTCGTCTACAGAGAAATATTTTAGTTTAAGAGAATCGGGTAAAAGCTCCTCCTGCCAGATTTTGAAAAAAATAGAATTGTCACTTTTAGCGCTGGTTACTCGTTTTGATTCAGAATCGATTTCACTTTTAGAATCGTTGAAAGTATTATAAAAAGTGGCATCTATAATTTGAATGATATTTGAATTTTCTGCTGTTGGATTTTCTAAACTGCTATGAATTTCAGCATTCCAAAACATTTTGTCTTGCTCTTTATTTTTAAATCTGGTGGCAAAATAAAGGGCGATTACGGCAACCAGAATTACAGCCAAGAAAATGTTGATATAATCGAGTTTTGTATTATTCATGGTCGTTCTATTAATGTTGATATGCTTTTGCTAAAGCTCCTAAATATGATAATACTGCAAATACCATAATTGAAACAATTACTAGAAATATAGAAAAGTATTTGAATTCTTTTTTATACGGAATATTGGTGAAAAATATCGAAATTAAAACTGAAATTGCAGGAACTGTAAAGCAGAATAATGGCATAAGTGCGCCCCTATAGGCAGAAGAGTTTGATATTAAATTTACATAATCCATATAATAATACAGCACGATTTCTATGCAGAACAATAAAATAACGGTTAGGAATGGATTGTTTCTCATGTATAAATGATTTGGATTTCTAAATATAATAAATGTTATTTTTCATTCTGATTAATTTGCGAATAGATTTTGCCTTTCCAAAACAGCGGTTTATCTGGGTTTTCGGGATGTTCAAAAATAAAGTCAAATTTTGCTTTTAGAATTCCATTATGCCATAAATCCCTGTCAATTGTAATAGCACCTTTTTTGCAAGCATATATCTGCTTTCCTATTGAACCCGAAATGCTATTTAACTCGATTTCAGAAATACATTTATCCTTTGTTATTTTCAGAATCAAACTGCTATGAGTTGCGATATTTTTATTGGTAAAACAATAAATTGTATCTCTACTGATTCTTTTAACGCTTATAAAATTTGCACCTGCCCATTCATAACTGTTGGTTTTAGATTTAATCGAATGAAATAGGTGAGTGGTATCTACAAGCTGATAGAATTTTGCCAAAGAATCTTTATAAATTTTTCCATTCTCATCTTTCATCCTCTCTGTTTCCGTCGGACAAAGTCCGTCACAGCTTAATTGCCCAAAATCATTTCGATAAACTCCTTCTGGATATTCCCAATTTTTTGCAAATGAAAAATCGCCTGATAGGTTTTTCTGCCAATTGATTTTAATTTCTAAGTTTTTATTCTTTTCAATTGATGAACTGCCAGATAAAAAGATGAATATTAAAAAAATATATGTAAAAAACTTTATCATTGGAGATTATTATTTGGATTTTATAAATGTGAGATACTTTTCATCGCATTGCGTAAAATGCACATATTCGTTCATTGCATTTCCGTAATTCTGAATTTGTATTGTGTCGGTATCATATATGCCGTCAATTTTTCCAAAGTTCAAATAAAGAGTATCATCTTCATTATGTTTTCCAACCTTACCTTTTGAAATGATTTTATTCCTATCGAAAATTAAAAATGAATATTCTCCAACTTTCTTTTCGATTTTAATTTTAAACCTAGAATTTTCGCAAGATGTCAAAACATAAATTCCAGCAATTTCCTGATTGGCATCGGAATATGAAACCAAAGATTGCTGTTTTTGTAAAACATGTACAAAAAGAAAAAAGCTCGAGAGAAGAATAAATTTTTTATAAATCATGATTCTTAAATAAAATAGTAAACGGATAGTACAAAAATGAAAATAAAAGATTTACTGATTTCAGCTAATATAAATTCGTTGAAATTCTCAGGAGATTTGCAATGTTCTTTTTTAAATGTGCACTCAAATTACTTTTTGTGTGTGCTTGGAGTTAAGCAAAAAAGATTTACAGAGAAATAAAAAAATATATCGAAAGTATAGCATTTAAAACATTGAAGTAAAAAATTATATATTCGTACTGCAAATTTTGATCTTTATAAAGAGACAGTTTCCAAGAGCTTTTTTTATCTGGTTTAAAATTTCAATTTGTAAAACTGTTATTTCCTAATATGAACAAAATACGAACCTTAATAATAGAAGACGAACCAGCAATTAGAAAAGAGTTGCAATGGTTAGTCTCGCAAGAAGATTCTCTAAAACTTGAAGCGATGGCAGGTTCGGTAAACGAATCAGTACAAATCTTAAAAAATACAGAAATCGATTTGATTTTGATGGATATTCAGCTTACAGATGGTACGGCTTTCGATATTTTGAATCAAATAGAAGTGACTTCTTTTCATATTATTTTTATTACCGCTTACAATCATTTTGCAATAAAAGCCATTAAGTATGGCGCGTTGGACTATCTTTTAAAACCTATAGATAATGATGAATTTGTAGAAGCGATACAAAAAATCAAAAAGGTAAAACAGACCGATTATTTGAATCAGATTAATCTTGTGAAGGAATATAGTTCAAGAACGATCGATATGAGTTCCAGAATTTGCATCACATCTTTAGACTGTATGCAAATTGTTCGTCTCAATGACATTGTACATTTGTCTGGCGAAGGATCTTATACTCAAATTCATTTGGAAAACAAGAAAGTAGTAACGGCTTCCAAACCCTTAAAGTATTACGAAGATATTCTTCCTGAGGACTTTTTCATAAAAACCCATCAGTCTTATATTGTCAACAAAGATTTTATAGATAAGTATATGAAAACAGGCATCCTTGTCATGAAAAATAACTCCGAAATTCCTGTAGCGACTCGCAGAAAAGAGTTTGTGATAAATCATTTAAATCCTTTGAGATAATGAAAAAAACATTACTTTTTTTGCTGCTGACTGTTATTTCTTGTCAGCATAAATCTGAAAAAGTGTCGATTCATCCAGAAAAAATGCTGGAATCATTGCAGGTAATCAGCGATAGTTTAGATCAAAATCCAGAAGCAGATAAACTGGCTTTCTGGTCAGGCAAACTCAAAGAAAAAGATTTCTCAAAAACAGGTTCGGCTTTAGCATTCATACATTACAATCTGGCAAAAAACCTAGTAAAAAAAGACATTGACAGTGCCAAACAGCATATCAATTTTGCTTTAGGTTTGGTAGAAAAAGAAAAAGAATTCAACGCCCTAAAATTTACCATTTATAATGGAGCGGGTTTAATTTCAGAACTTGAAGGAAAGTTTTATCAGTCGGTTTATTATTTCAATAAATCTGCGGCAATCATTATGAATGACGATTCGCTAAAGTGCAAACCAATGGCAAAAGTTATCTGTTTGCTAAATGCAGCTCAGGATAATAATAAAATCAGCCAATATCAAAAATCAATCGAACAGAATCAGCTGGCCTTAAAAATTTTAAAAGGATTGCCTGAGGATAATTACAAATATAATTTTAGGGCTTATTCGCAATTGTTTACCGCCTGTGAAGAAAGCAATATTTATAAGCCAGATTCGCTTCTTTTTTACATTAAAAAACTCAAACAGATTTCATCAAAAACAAATGAGCCTATGCAGGTTAGATTTACTAATGAGCATATGGCACATTATTATTTGTTAAACAATCAGTACGATAAGGCGATACATCATTACAATTTGGTTAAAGAATACGATGAAGAAGGTCTATTGGCAAGTCCTGAAAGTCCTGTCATGATTAAAAATCTTTACACCACTATTGCCAACCTAATCGATCTGTATGTTCATACCAAACGTTTTCCTGAGGCAGAAGACTTAATTAAACAAGCAGATAAGATTGAAAGCCAGCATTTGCAGCTGTTGTCTTATTATGAAAAATGTTTGAACAAAAAAGCCAAAATGCATTATTATTTTGCGAAAGGAAATAAAGAAAAAGCTCTAGAAGAAGCAGATGAGATATTGGCACTTAAAGATAACATTCTCAGGAATTCGGGTATTCAGGCTACAGAAGAAATGGCTACGATTTATGAACTTCAGGCTAAAGACAGGTCTATTAATGGATTAAATAAGGCGATTGATAATACAGAGAATCGTCTTGAACGAAATCAATTACTGTTGCTTATTGTGGGGTTATTATCATTATTGGCCATTTCGTGGATATTTTTGCTTTATTTTTTCCAAAGGCAGAAAAGGCAAAAGCAGGAAAAAGAGAAAATTTTATTGCAGCAGCAATTGCTGAGAACGCAAATGGAACCGCATTTTATTTTTAATACTTTGTCTGCACTGCAAAGTTTTATCAGATTTGACGAAAAAGAAAAATCTATAAAATATTTAAGTCAGTTTAGCCGATTGTTGAGAAGCAGTTTAGAATTAAGCCGTAAAAATTATGTGCCTCTCGACCAAGAAATCGAAGCAATAGAAAACTATCTGAGTTTGCAGCAGATGCGTTTTGAATATACGTTTGCCTACAACATAATCGTACCCGATACGGATACTTCTGCTTTATTGATACCTCCAATGCTGATTCAGCCTTTTGTCGAAAATGCTATTATTCATGGAATAGGAAATCTTTCTGATAAAGGATTGATAACACTGGAAATCGCCGTGGAAGAAAATCAGATCGTGGTGAAAATTACAGATAACGGAAAAGGTTATCAGGATAAATCGAATGTTGATTCCGATCATCAGTCTTTATCGGGGACTATAGCCCGAGAACGTTTGGAGATTTTGGCTAGAGAAAACAAAATCAAAACCAATATAGAAATTACTTCCAATGACAACGGAACTATAGTTTTACTGACACTTCCTCTTAAAAACTAAAGACGCCCGTACGGATTTATTAAAAATCTTTACGAATATTCAATTACAGCAGACGGATTTATATCGGTCTAAATCCGTATGCTTATATTTTTCAAATTTGTCCTTAGAAAGAAAGATAAAACAATAATAATTTGAAAGCTAAAATCAATTTAATAAGTGCGGCGCTGTGTTTACTTTTATTGACCGCATGTTCTAAAAAAATACTAAGTGATAATCCCGAACCCGAGGCAATGCTTTATGAAATTAACCATAAAGACGATGTAAGTTTGGTATTCTTCGACCACAATCAGGAAGGTGGTTTAGAAAAGCATTTAAATATCTACCAAAGATTTGCTGAAGCTTTTGACACCATTCAGGATGTGCATGTGTTTCATGTCAAGGAAGATTGCGTAATCGAGTTTAGGAATTATGGCTACTATTATTTTAATAACCAAGATTACAAGCTAAAATCTGGAATGATATTGTCAAATGGTGTCGATAAGCCGATTCTTGTAACCAATCCGGATAAGTATATTGAAACCTACGAATCGTATTTTAAAGTTCCCTTTAATGACAAAGTGTATTATAGCAAATTGCGAAAAGCAGAAATCGCGGAAAGGCAGAAAGAATCAGAAAAAGAATTAAAATCAAAATTTAAAGTGGATCAAAACTATGCTCATAATTTGATACAAAATTCAAATGTTTCTTATTATCCCAAACCAAATGCTTTTTTTAAATGTTCTAAGGGAAAGGTAACAGCAAAAGCATTTAGAGACAGTACCAAAACTGCAAAGAGTTTTATGCAGATAGAAACGCTGTATGACAAAAACGGATTGATTAAACAATATTCTACTATTATTAATGGTGTGCTGTATTCCGACGATTTGTATTATAGAAATTCATATCATTTGATTGACAGTATAGTGCGAAGAAATGAAAAGGGAGAAAAATCTAAGGACGTTTTTAAATATGGCAAAAAACAGTTCAGCATCATTTCTGTTGATGAAAAAAATGTGATGATTGCCAAAGTGTTTCATCTGAATGACAAATTTCAGTGTGCAAAGAGTGAAACAGTAAATGGGAGCGGAGATGTGGTTGCGATCAGTTTCTTTGAATATGATGATTTGGGAAGAATTGTAAAAGAGGTTAATGTAACGCAGAAACTTGTTTATGAATATAAAAATCAGCAGGAAGATTTTTATTCTAAAATGAAAATTTACAATATAACGGACAATGCATTACTATCTGAGAATATACGATATTCCGAGGGTAACAAGGATATTTTTATATCGAAAGAAAAAGATAAGATTTTATCGAAAACAGTTTCGTTAAATGATTCTAATGGCTGCGCTAAAATGATATACAATTACAATTCTGATAATAATTTAAGCGAAGCATACCAATATTCATATGAGAACTAATCTTTTTTATAATCTAATTTTTCAGATAACAAAATATATGAGACTTGTTATTCTTATGTTTCTTGCTTTTGCTTCTTTCACAGTTGTAGCGCAGGAAAAAATCCAAAAAGAAATCAATTATATACGTAGTTTCCGAAAAGAACCTGGGAGAATTGTTGTAGAATTAGGCGTTAAGCCCAGGTTATGTTTTGTGCCAACAAAAAGTAATCCGAATTATGTCAAATTTAATGCATTATTGCAGTCCTATCAAAAGAAAGAAAATTTATATGAGATCGGAATTGAAGAACAGACAGGCCATATAAAAACGCTCAGAATTTTGAATAGAAGCGAGACAGCAGAAAACCAATCTATAAAACCGTTCTTTCCCGCTGCCGTAGCGGCGGTTTCTGCAAGTCAATTTCCTAAAAAATATTATGATGAGGCGCTTGAATTGTATAACAAAAAGCAATATCAAGAGGCAATTGAAACTGTAACAAAGTCAATAGAAATAAATACTCAAGATCCAGAATATCACCAGCTAAAAGCACTTTGTTTGGCTGGTTTAGGGCAATATAAGGATTCTACTGATGAAGCGGAGTACGCACTTGAAATGGATAGAGCTAACCCTGAACTTTATGAATTGATCGCAAATAATTATTACTTTTTAAGAGATAACGAAAACGCGATTAAAAATTATGAAAAGGCTATTGAATACGATATTAACATCATAGTTAGGATTTATCACAATTACATCAAATGTCTAATTGATATCCCTAGTCCGCAACGAGCAATAGAAGTTTACAAATTGTATAAGTATCGTTTAGACAGTCCAAATAATTATGGTGATGATTCTGGCAATTTAGCAGATGACCTAGAGTTTTATGCCGGTCAGGCATATCAACAGATAGCAGATTTTAGGACTGCTGCTGAAATTTATGACCGGCTAATTGTTGTGCATCCTAATGTTTATGGGTACCGAGCGCAAAGAGGAAGACTTTATCAGGAAAAAGGGGAATTACCAGCAGCCATCAGAGATTTTGAAATAGCCCTAAAATTGGATGAAAACGAGAATATTTTACTGACTAATCTGGCCACGATCTATCAGGAACTTCATGACTATAAAAAGGCTGAAGCTGCTTATAATGAATATTTAATCAAAAATCCTGACGATGCCGTGCAAACCAGTAATTACGGATATCTGTTATTGGATGAAGGACATTATAAAGAAGCACAGGCCAAATTTGAAGCCTCTTTTAAAACGGATGATAAAAGTATCGATACGCATATCGGAAGAATACTATCAGCGTATCTGCTTGGCGATTCAAGAAAGAAAAATATCTTTATTACAGCAGCAAAATCTCAGTTTCCAGAAATTGAGATTAACGCGGCAACTCTGAACGCACTTATAATAACGGGCAATTATTACTATTCTGAAAAGATTATAGAGATTTGGAAAGAAGCGCTAAATTAATATTTAACGCTTTAATCGAAGTTTAAACAATTAATTTTATTTTGTAACGTCTTAAAAAATATGATACGCATTATACTCTTTATTTTTATGTTTTTATCATCTATAGTTAGATGTATTTCACAGGAATCACAGTTTTATTCCTCATCAAAAAAAGAAAAGCTTTCAACAGAAGCGTATGAAGTTTTTAGAGCCAATAAGTTTTTGAATTTTAAAGATAAAGACAGTCTAATCGAAAATATTGAAGGTTCTGTTTATAAGAAAACCAATTTGAATACATTTTTCCAGCATAAGAAAGATTGGGAAAAAATTCAGAAAGAGGATACAGCTTCTTATGCTAAAAAAGACAATGCAAAATATGCGTATAAAAACAATACGATGATTGAAACTTATTTGGAATTTGGAAGTTACAATGTTCGAAAAGAAATAAAAAAGGTTTACAATCCGAAAAGTTTTGTCTTACTCCACGAGAAAAAATATTTTGTGGGAGAAAACTACAATCGTACTGAAAGCATTGTTAATGAGTACGATAATCAAAACAGGGTAATTAAAATTATAAAACGAACTGAGTATAGCAAAAAAGAAAATAATGAAGAATCGATAATTACGTCTAAATACGAAAATAATACCGTGACTATTTCAAGTAAAAATGGAACTATTGCCTGTGAATTAATCAGCAATAAAAATCTTTTGGAGAAAGAATCTTTATTAGCGTTGCCATTTGATTATTATAAATATATAGAAGAATGTTATTTGGAAGAAAATGCAAAATGCAATGAAAAGTATCCGCGAGTAAAAGGAAACGAATTAAAATCAATAACGAATATCATTCATTCAAAAATCAATAAAAACAATCCTAATGTTGTTTATAAAATAGATAATGGAGGATTGCCATTTCAGACTTATCTTGTAAATATTCGAGATGAAAAAGAGGATTATTTCTTAGATCATTTGATTCTAAATGTAAAAGATCAAGAACTGATTTCGAAACAGCTTATTGCGATTGAAGCAGACGGTGAAGTTCCAGAAGATGCCAATTATACTGCCAAATCGTTTGTAATCAATAAAGATTTAACAATCGGTATTTTTGAAATGCGGTTTTCAAAAATTTATAAAAAGCTGAATGAGGGTTATAAAATTACCCCTGAAGGGAAAATCATAAGTTCTAAAACCAGATCTGAAAATAGGAGAGAAGCTAATTCTTGGTCAGGGAAATACACTTTTAAGAGAACAAATAAAGATGAACTGGTAACCAGTTTTTCAATAGACATAAAAAGTCTAGACGATATTGCCATTGTTTATATTGGTGATGGAGAAAAACCAGAATTGTATAAAAATCTTAAGGCAGAAAATATAGCTGAGGATAAAATTAAAATAGTATTCAATAAAAAGTATAATGAACTTGGAATTATATACATTCAAAAAAATGATAAGCAGTATATAATCTCAGGAGAGTCAATAGCAAACATTAATCCAGGGAATGATGAGTATCCGCTTAAGAAAATTAATTAAGAAACTTGTCTAAATTGGCATCAAGAACGAGGTTTAGACAAATTTCTATCATACATGACTATGGTTCCTGCCACGGCAACATTCAAACTTTTTTCCGATTTAAATTTTACTAAATGATGGCATTTTTCCATTACTTTTTTAGATAAACCATGATCTTCTGCGCCCAATATATAAACACAGCGTCTAGGATGTTCGAATGTTTCCAGATCAGCAGCTTTTTCAGATAATTCAACGCCAACTAATCTTGCTCCTTTAGGTAAGTTTTCAAAAAAAGCTTCAAACGTATCGTAATGAAAATAAGGAATTGCTTTTACTGCGTCGTGTGTATCGCAGGCTTGTTTGGCATATCGATTTCCAATGGTAAATATAAAAGTAGCACCTAAGTTTTGAGCAGAGCGCCACAAAACACCTAAGTTTTCTGGCGTTTTACCATTTTGTATTCCTATGCCGAAGTATTCATTTGTAAAATTATCATTCATACGGGCAAAAGTACAAACTGTAGGTACATAAATCAATACTTTATGAAATGAAAGGATATTCTTTATTGAAACAAAGCCTTCGAAAAATTTAATAATTGATATTAAAAGAATTAGACTTTATTGAGGCGTTACAATTAGTTAAAATAACTATCTTAAAAAAGCATCAGTTGTTGCATTTGTCCTTAATTCGGCTAAGTGTAAAGTTTTATTGCCAGAAACAGGTATATTAGCATATGTATCTTTACGAACACCATCGCCAGTACCAAATTTTTCGGCAAGGAAATCTGTTTTTGCATTAACAGTTGGTGTTTCGTCATGGTTTTCTAGGCGTTCTGCAATTTTGGTTAGACAAGCAATAGCCTCTGTTTCAGCCGCTTTTTTAAGACTTGTAGTGCCGCCTTTAACAGCAATATCTAGCTTAGTATGCGCTTCTCTCATAGCTGTAATGCCTGTGTTTTCCCCTTTAACTTCTTTTGGAGGCGTGTATTGAGGTATGCTTGTCAAGATGTCTCGCGCTACTTTATCTTTTTCAGATAATATAATGCTTCTTAAATCATTTTGGGCTTGATGATTTCCTTTCACTGCCGCCAAAGTTATATTAGGTACATTATCTTTAACCCAGATACCATGTAAATCTTTGACATGAGAATGTAAATCACCGGTAAACCAAGGTTTTCTGGTCTTTGCAACTAAACTCAATGTTGGAATAGCTATAGCATTAGAAATACCTTTGGCTAATAACAATAATGCAGTATCTATTTCAGTTTTCGGAGATTCTAATCCTTTATATACCTCACTATCATGAAAACGCTTAAGGATTTTATTATAAACAGCTTCTTGATTATTGTCTGCTCCTGGAGAATCTTTTTGAAACTGTTCGGTTATCTCATGTGGAGTAAGTGCTATGTTTAATTGATAGCCGATTTGGTTTGTTTTTCCTGCCCATTTATTTCTTGCTGTTGCAACTCTAATTAAGCCTGCAGATGCAGTCCAATTCCATCCAGTACCTATATGATCATTGAATGGTAAAGCATTTACATGAGTATTTGCTGTGGCATGTGTGCCTCTAAATGCAACTAAAGCGTTAATAAACAAAGTATGAACTTGTGATATGAATGCTTTGTTTATTATTCCATTTGCTCCTCCTGCTAACAGAGGAGGCGCAACTAGTTCTAACTCTTTTTGAGCATCTGTTTCTAATATAAAGGAAGTATTAAACAAAGGGCTAAAAGGGGCAGATTTTCCTACTTCTGTATGCGAAGGAACATCAACGGTATTTGGAGGCGCTAGTTCCCATGTTGCAAATTCATATTCAAAACCGAAACTGCGGTGTACAGAAAGTATAGCTGGCATAGGTACTGCATTTTCAGATAAAAAATTCTGCCATTCTTTTTGTGCATCGAGTAAAGCGGTTAATCCGCCACCCGTGTTCTGAGATTCTCTATATAAACGTCTTGCTTTGATTTTAGTAGCCTCGTCCGTTATATTAGCGGATGCTAAAAGCGGATCTATAATAGGATCTATATTTTGCCTTATATGTTTCCAACCGTTTCTTATCGAGTTAATTAATACTGCGTTTCCTTGCAGATCCGTATTTGCTTTTCCTCGTTGTTCAGATGTCAGGTCATCACTTTCTACTATTTGCCCCGTTGCGTGAGTATCTGGATAATAGTTTCCGTTGTCTAATTTAATACTTACGAGCTGACGCACTGTTTGTAAATTTAAAGAATTGGTATAATGAACATTCTTTTGCGATCCATCATCTACAAATTGTAATGCTTTCGCCCCCATAACATCAGCCTCCTTTTCCAAACCTTTGTCATCATTTACATTCACTTTACCTTTCATCTGTAGAGTAGGCTTTACTCGCCCTTGTTTTTGCTGTACCACATGCCAGGCTTCATGAGGCAAATGTTTTTCTTGTCCGGAAGCTAGATGAATATTTGTTCCCTGCGCATAGGCATGAGCATTAAGTTGGGCAGGTTTGTCGGAGTTATAATGTACTTTAACATCATCCATAGAATGACCAGAGAGGTTTTCTATGCCTGATTTTAAATTGTCTGGCAAGCCAGTATTATTGACTTTTTTTTGTAAAACAGAAACGGGACGATTGTCTTGAAGTTCTCTTGCCTTATTTTGAATAACTTTTTCGTTAGAACTATTTGCGGCAGATTGCGTTTTCGTTTTATCAGTTGAATATTCCATAAAAACCAATTTTAATTGCTATTAGTTATTGCTAGATTTAGGTTTTATCTTCTTTTCTTACTTGGTCTGCGCATATAATTTTTTGCAATTTTTTTTCTATGCAGTGCATGATATTTCTTGAAACCTGTTACTCCTACATTTGCTCTGTTTCCTCTTGATGTATTGCATGTTCCGCAAAAAATTCTGCCATTTCTCATGTTATTTTTACCGCCTTTTGATGCAGGTTGTATGTGATCAACGTGAAATTGTCCATCGCCCATTCTCCTTCCTTTAAAGGTAGCATAGTGTATTTTTTTGTGTTGGAATCCACAATTAGTGCAGGTATGAAAGCCTCCATTACTCTTTTTATTTGCCGCTAATTTTTTTTCGCGTTGCTCTTTGGTGAAATTTATCCGTCCCAATTGCACAACATTAGAGTTAAAATTGGCAATCGCCTGATTAGATTTTAACTGTCTAACGGAAATATTGGTATTGGTTAAAGTTGAAGACGAAACACGATTGTCGGCCAACTGAAAAGTGTTGCCAATAGTATTTCTATTAGGAGTAAGACTGTTTGCCGCACCTTGATGATCATTTTCTTTTGGAACTTCACTATAGCGATTCATAATGCTTTCTTTTTATTAAAATTGCGATGAGGAATATAGTCGAATATATAGTTTCTAAGCTATTATGCCAGAACCGCCTGATCCTGAATCAGGATCATAACGAAAATCTTTATAAAAACCTTTGTTTTCAGGTTCATCATCTGGTGTGTGATATCCGTCTTCTTCATCTTCACTTTCGTAACTCACTTTTTTCTTTTTCTCATATTTATGGCTTTCATTGCATTTTTTGCACAAGGCTCTTAGACGATCAGGATCATTATGATCTTCTCTAATTTCTGAATCAGTTGCACCTTTTGATTTCAAGTCGCGCTCACGTGGCGCCCATGGCGGATAATGGTCTAATGTTAAAGCCCGTAGTTCGTGAGGATTGCCGCTTTGGCTTGTGTAGGCAAATCGGGTTAGTTCTAGTTTTTTGCTTCCTTTCTTTTTATAAGCAAGCGGTCTTCTGCAGCCAGGACAAGTATAAATTGCATCAAAATTGCTATTTACATTAGTACGTTCATGGGCAGTATGTTCGATAACGTGATCCCTTGTATCATTAGGAATATGATATCTTTTTTGTTTTTTGGCTTGTGGCGGAACATAATCACCGCTGCCATCGTCGTCACTTTCCGAGTCTTGCCTTTTTCTTTTCTTCGGGTTCTTTTTTCCATCACCGCCTTTTAATTGTGTAACCGTGTTAGTGTTATCTGTTAATGTGTTCTCTTGCAGTTTTTTCTGTACAATAGAATATTCCCGATTGTCTTTTAATTGAGCCGTGTTATTACTGTGAGTAGCATTCGCAGCAGCAATTGAGGCTATGTTTTCAGATATTTTTTTGTGTTGTTGCGTCATTTTCTTCTTTTTTGAATTGGATAACTGCTTATTCTTCCGAGTCAATCTGATCTTTAAACGATGTGACTTTTACAGGACCAATACCACCTAAATAATGGATTGCTGAACAAAAAGGATGATTGTGAATCATAGTTTTTAAGCTCTCAAGGTTTTGATCAAAATAGGGGAGTTTTACTTTTCTTCCTGTAATGAGCTTTATGAGATGATCATTTTCTAAAGGATAAATTTTAAAAAGAGGTTTTCGTGCAGCATAAAAAAGACTTTCGTCATCAGCAATAAAAGAAATTTCTCCACGGTTTTCTTTTAGTTTTTGAGGATTGGTTTTTAATAAATGAATAATCTTAGCCTCAATTTTACTCACCATTTCGTCTACACTTTTTTCGGTAGTTTGTACAACCAAATAAAGATTTTGGGTCGTGATAAGATATCCGTTTATGAAAAAAAAGATTTTGTCGTCGAAATCATTTAAAGCCATTGCAATGATGGTGTTGACATAATTGGAATCGAAATATTTTTTCCAGTTTCCAATTTTAAGCGTCACTTTATGACGATGCAATTGTGGCGCAGCAACTGCAACTTTTTTTATGTTTTCATCTTTTTTCATAATGCGTCAATTCATTTGAGTAACCATAAGGGTTTTGTTCTCTTTTTTAAATTCACGTCTAATGCCTTCCAATAAATCCTGCTGACTTACAATAGTTTCATTTTTCTGAATTGCAGCCAGAGCGCAAAAACGCAATATATTAATAATTGCACCGCCAGCCAATTCATAGTTTTCGGCAATATTTTCGATATCAATAGCAGGATCAAGTTGACATTTTCCTGAAAAGGCTTTTTCCCACAATAGCATTCTTTCTTCGGCGGTTGGCATTGTAAAATGAATCATCGATTGAAACCTTCTCGAGAAAGCTTCGTCCATATTTTCTTTTAAGTTGGATGCCAGAATAACAACTCCAGGGAAATCTTCAATTCGTTGAAGTAAATATCCCGTTTGCTGATTGGCGTGCCGATCGTTTGAAGAGGAAGCATTGGTTCTTTTTCCGAAAAGCGCATCGGCTTCATCAAAAAATAAAATCCAATCCTTATGTTGTGCGACATCAAATATTTTGGATAGATTTTTTTCGGTTTCACCGATATATTTGGAGACAATCATAGAAAGATCGACTCTATACACTTGTCTGTTTGTACTTTTTCCGAGTAAAGTTGCTGTAAGCGTTTTTCCTGTTCCAGGAGGTCCATAAAAAAGGGTTCGGTAGCCAGGTTTTATTTTGTTTTCTAGACCCCATTCTTTCATCAAAGTTTCACCATGATTAAGCCAGGCATTAATTTCCATAACTTGATTCATAACATGTTCTTCGAGAACCAAATCGTCCCAATTTAAATTGGTCGAAATTTGTTGAGCTGGAAACGAAACACTATGTTCCAATTTAGGCAGAGTGCCCGTTATGAAAAAGTTTAGCCAGCGTTCATTAATCGAAAGAACCTGATTCAGAATAGGAATATTAGATTCGCTACTTTCCAAAACCAAAACCTGTTCTTTGGCAAGAATATTCGATGTGTTTAAAATGTTGAGCAATTCAATTCGTAATTCTGGATTAACAGCCGTAATCAAAAAGGAAAGCGTTTGGCCCGTAGGCAGAAAACCGCTGTGGTTTTTATTAACAACACCACCAAATTCAGTAAAACCACGATCGTACATCGTATTTTTGCTAAAGAAAATATCTAGAACTTCAGGTTTAATCTGAGGAGCGAGAATCAAAGCAAGACAAAGCCGTTCGTAGAGATTCAGATCCCATTCGGCTAATTTTTTATAATAAACACTTTCTTCAGTATCTTCATCGGCTTCAGGCAATGGAATATCTTGCCATCGGTTTTCGTGGCCTTCTTGAAGCAGATAACTGCAAATAACCTGATCGATTACCTTTTGCAGCCAATCCATTTCATTATACAAAACCAAAATATTGGAATTAGTTTCCATACGCTCCGAATAGTTTTTCTACATCGTCCAAATTAGCATCAGCCCATTTAAAGTATAACAAGGCCGTATTAGGATTTAACTCATTGCATTGCAGCATATCCAAATAAAAACCTTGTGCATTTTGCATGATCATCAGAGTGTTGTAATCAGTGTCATTATGAAAATTAGAATCAAAAAAAGAATCTGTCCATGCGCTTACATTGTTTTCTCTGGCAATAAAATCACTAATGAAATACGATAGTTTTTCGTCTTGAACGACTAATTTTTTAGCCTTAAAATAAGCGGGTTTTCTTTTGGTTTCTCTATGATAATACTCAATATCTTTTGATTGGATTGTTTTGGTTTTAGAATGTCCAAAAATATCTGTCAGACCAAAGTTTTCTGCTTCACAAGCCAGTTCCAATTCTGCATTAGCTTCGCCAGCTGTAGCGAGAGTAGTGTTTTTGGCTGTAGCACTTTCTGTTACTACATACAATTCTCTAAAAGAATATAAGGTTTGCGTCAGTTTTATAATTAACTGCTGCTGGATTTCGTTCCAATTATTAATCTTTACAGATTCTGGTTCTTCGGCTTTAAAAATGAAACTTCCTTTATGGGCGAAAGCCAGTATTTGTTTGCTGAATTCAAAATCGCCTTCAATAGAACCATGCGCAAGAGATCGTCCAGAATAAGGTTTTGAAATGCCATCGCTAAAATTCCAATTGGCGTCATTTAATGCAATTACGCCACTAATATCAGCATCGTGATGCGATATAATGCCATTGCGATAAATATTTCCCAAAAGAATGATTTCGCCATTTTTAATTTGGAAATAATCACCAGGAAAAAGACTTTTATTCAACGGTTTTGTAGGCAGAAATCCTCCTGTCTTTAAATAGAACTGTCTGTAGAAATTCTTGTTGGTATGATTCATAACCTTAAAAAATTAGAATTAAAGTCCACTGAATGCAGGATTGAAACAGTGGACATTTTAATTTGTCTTAAGAAGCATAAGCCGCAGCAGTTGCTGCCGCTAAACTAGATTGAAGCGACTGAAGTTTGATTTGCGCTTTGCTTAAATTGCTTGTTGCAATAACCAATTGTCTTCCAGTTTCGTCATTTGCAGTATTTGCCTTTTCGTAAGCAATCTGAGCATTTTTATACGCATTGTATATTAATCCTCTAATAGAAGAATCAGAAGGGGATGGTGCAGGCAAAGTTGCTTCTAAAGATTTGCTATTTGTTAAAGTAAAATACAATTTAGCAGCCTGTTTAGTCTCCAGAGTGATTGCTTCCTCAGATTCAAGAACAGAAGCTTCTGCTGCCAACGTAGATTTTAAAGCAACAAGCGTAAGAGCAACGGCATTGTTTGCATCTGTGCCTGCAGTGTTGATTCTGGTAATTAAATCATCAGAAATTAACGGATTAAGCGCTTTTTTGCGAATTACAAGATTAGACAGTTTGTTAATTATTTCTACAGAATAAATTAATTTGCTAATCAAATCGCTAATCCAAATGCTCACTCTTTTTGAATCCTGAGTTGCAGTTGCCGTTTTTGAAAAGGCATTTTCTGAATTAAGCGCCAAATCGTATGCATTTTGAACAACTTGATCTATTAAGTTTTTATTGCTTAAAGCATGAGAACGATTACTTTCTGAAACCAATAAATAACCTTGATATCTCGTTGCTTTTTCATTCAGCGAGTTTACAATGGTTTGCTGCTGCTGTACAATTGCAGTTGCATCAACCACTTGATTTTTAATCAAGTCTAGTTCAGCTTTTTTCTTTTCTGTAATTCCGTATCTCTGCAAATTAGGACTTGGTGATAATATAGTTTCCATATAGTTGAGGTGTTAAATGGTTGATGATTTTGAAATTTCTTTTGTAGAATAAGGTATTGGCGTTGTGTTTTGCCAGTCAGAAAGACTGTTGGTGTATTTGGTTTTAGCGTTTTCACTGCCTTTGTAGTAAGACAATACAACCGGAATATAACTTTTGTCCTCAATTAGCGGATTTCCAAAATTATCTGTAGTTGTAGTATCAATATGTACACTAAATTCTTGACCAGAAGCCGCTTTGTGGTGTTTAGCACTCGTAAAGTTTCCAGCAGGAATGTTTTCTGCTAAATTTAAATTGAAGTAAAAAGCATTGCTGTTTTTAACCGGTTTAGGAGATTTCTCTTTAACCTCTTTCAGTTTAGCATTCAAATCTGTCAATTGGCTTTTTGCAATACGTAATTTCTCTTTAGCATCGGCCAAAGCACTTTTCAGACTAAGGCTCTTTTGCTTATCCTGATCCGTTTCTTTATCTTTTTTAACTCCGTCGGCATTAGCTTGACTGGTAGAATTGTTTAAAATTTCTATTTCTTCGTTAAGAGATTTAATTTCTGCGTCCACAGTTTTAATTTCTTCTTCTAACTCCATGGTTTCAATTTTGTACTCAAGAGTTTCCAAATCTTCATTTGTAGCAATATCATCTGGATAAGGCAAGAAGAAACATCTGTAATCAATTTCATTTGCTTTTAAAACTTCTTCTTTATCTACAGTAAAAGTGATTTTAGACAAATCTTCAGATGCTTGCTCTCTAGAATTAGTAATGTTCTTAGCATTTTTTAAAGTATAAGTTAAAGCAAACGTCTCAGAAGGAGCAGACAGATATTCATCAAACGTATTGATTTCTTTTTTGTAGTTTTCTGTAAAGATGATTAAAAGAAAGGCAACATAATTTTCGCCAAGCACTAGAGGATCATTGTCTGAATCTCTAAGTTCTTTGTAGACTATAGAAGATTTATATTTTCCTTTGGCATCTGGGTTCTGAGAAGCAGGAATGCTTTTGCATTGAGCTGGATTGCCCACTAATAATTCTGCATTCGAAGCGCTAAAAAATGATTTCTTGCTGTCTTTAACCATAATGATGTTATAGCTTAAAACAGGATTTGCTAATCCTTTGTTTTGTGTTTCTGAATCTCTGTCTTCTGGCGAAAAAGGACTTCTGTAAGCATCAAAATATACGCTGAAAGTGCCCGCTGCAGGATCAAACTGCTTTGGTACTTCTACAACCAAACTTTGGTTAAATAATGCATTGTTATAGTTATATGCTTTTTTAGAAGCATCATATTCTACTTCACTACACTTTATAGCACCTTCTGCAGCTCTTGTGGCAATACTTGCTTTAGCTTTTGTATCGTTATCTGCTGTTAGTACAGCAGTAGTTGCTGTTAAATCAGCAGTGGTTACCTGCAATAAATTGTTGACAGAAGTATTCGTTAACTTAGCGCCGTCAGCAACTGTTGAGGTTGAAACTTCAGAAATAGATGCTGTGGCTTCCATAGCAAACTGCGAAGTCTGTTCGGCAATATAAGCCGTTTTGTTAATCAGATTGTAAGCCTCAAGAGCCTGCTGGTAAATTTGAGTTCCATAATCTGCAGCATTGATAATGCTATAAATGCTTCCGATATCACTTGCCAGACGCACAATAGAATTTGACGCAATTTGAATGTTAGAGGCACAAACCGCCATATTGCTAACGGCTTGTGTGACATACGTTTTTTGCTGATTTGCAGATAACAATAAGTTGTCTGCCATGTTTTTATTCTTAACAACTACATTATTTATATGTTGCTGTTCTTTGTACATTTTGGTTGTTGCATCCAGTTTTTCCTGCGCAACAATTTCAGCTCCTTCGGCATAATAAAGAGTAAACATTGAAGTGCTCAATTGTGAACTCAATTGTTTTTTGGTCATCTCCTGACTTTCTAATGATGACAATACACTAGAATGCAGATTTTCATTGTAACTGTTCATAATAGTTTTTTTAGTTGATTAATTTATATTTCAAGATCGTATTCAATGGTTTTTGGATTATCATTCGACTTTGCTCAGGACGATATATTGTTTAATAAGGCCAAATGACATGCAAAGGCTTATCCATCCAATGGTATTTCATAATCGAAAAGGCAAAGGGAGATCTGTTGATCAAAATATCATAAGCCCTTTTCTCTACAGTAAGTTCCCATTTGTCTTCCAGTTCTACCAGAATTCCGTCGCGTACAAGCCAGTTTCCTCTAAAGCCATCTATGGAAGAATCTCCGATATCTGGCCAATGCGAAATAGCTGCTTGTATTAAACCGTTTATTAATTGCTTTTCCTGATCAGATATTTCTACAAAATCGGGTACTGTGTCTGTCAATGGTAAACCGCACAAAATTTTATTCAATGGCAGATAAACTTCTTCGGTTTCCTGCATTCCTGTGATGACGTACTGTAAATACTGCACAGCTCTAACCTGATGTTCGTTGCTTATAAATTTATTCTCTGATGTAAGATTCAATCGATCAAATAGCATTGCGATATAATCGTTCAAGAGCACAATTCCTGCGTTTCTAATCGCAACACCTTGCTTGAGGTTAGTTTTTGGTTTTTCTTTAATTTTATTTGATTCCATTTTTGATAGTATTTCGGTTTGTTTTAAGAATGGCGAAGTTTGTTTCTCTGTTCGAAGAATTTCTTTGAAACCAAGCTGTAAAGCGGGCGGAAACTGATAGAGATATTTTTCCATGTCTGCCAAAAAGTTTTTCTTAGAAATTCCTTTTTTAGTTACCACTTCCCAGATTAGTTCATTCCATATTTTATCAATAGCGATAAGTCTCCAATTGTCATTGACAACAGCTTTTAAAAGTTTTCGAAGCAAAAGATGCTGCATTTCTTTAGAAGCCAAACCTTTGATGGTTACAGATCCCAAGACCTGATTGAACTTTTCCAGAATTCTCAAATATGATTCTCTGTTTTTATCCAATTGGCTTACGGCATTGCACAAATTATGAAAGCTGATATTGCGGCAAAGCCAATCCATTTGAGCTTCGGGAATAAATTCTTTTTTCATTATTCTAAAGAAAATCTGAGGCTCTTTTACCATAATGACATTCAGAATATCTTTGATTTCTATTGTTCTAGAAATGCTGAAAACAGTAGAAATCTTGCGTTCGATAATAATGGAAGAAATCCATTTGTATTTTTCTTTCTCTGATAATGCCTGAATTTCAAAAAATAGGTCTGAACTGATAGATTCTGAAATTCCATTAGAAAAAGTATAACTTGAATTCATTTCGTTTTGAAAAAAATGTTCTAATTTTGTTACAGAGTTTGCTGATTCAAAAGTTTTTGTTTCGTTTTGAAGCTGTATTTTTTCCTTTGCAACAGTTCTTTTCAAATATAATTTCAGCTCTTTCTGAAGCAGTTTTTCAAATAAGATTTCATTGCCTTTATAAGCTGAATATTTTAAAATCGTGTTCCAGAAAAGTTCGTTTAATTCCCAAGTAATTTTAGTTTTTGAAGCCGATTTTACGCTATTAATAATGACAGCAGATGTCTTCTGAATCCAGTTCTTTTTCAGCGCAACACCATTTGTCAAGAAATAATGCAATAGATTTTCGCTTTCCTTTCTGTCTTGTTTTCGCAGTTCTATAAAACCCGAATCATTAAAATTGACAGTTAGCAATTGCGCCAATTCTTGCTGATCTTGTTGTGATGTATTCTGAATAAGTAATGCAAGCGCCACAGTATCAATTGAACTTGTATTTTTTAATTGATTTAAAAATGTCTTCTTGATAGCAACTCCAAAAGATTTAATTCGTTTGGACTGAATCAGTTTTGCGATAAACTGAAAATAGTCGTTGCGTCTCGTATCGGTTACTTTTTTGGATAACTGAACGATAATAGTTTCCAGAAACAAAGAGGAATTATGTTCGGGATGAAACAGTATTTCCTGCATTCCGAGAAGTAATAAATTATCCGTCATCAATTCTTCTGGAAAATCATATTTATCCTTTTCGTTTAGGATTTCATAGACAACCTGAATGGTCTGTACGAGTTTTGTCTTTTTATAATTGGCAGTTTTTACCAATAATTGCAGCATTTCACGATTAAGGACCAACGGAAGTATTTTCTTTAAAACTTCTTTATTTCCGTATGAAAGCATTACCTCAAAAGCCATTTTAGGATGCAATAAAATGGTTCTCCTAAGTGATCTTTGCAAATCAATAAAAAAGACACTTTTGGTGCTGTTTTTCTGTAATTCCAGTTCTAATTTGGCAACAAGATTCTTAAAATGAACAGCTGGATAATTAGAATTATTACGGTTTATTTCCTTGCAGTAAATCGCATTGAGATTGGTATAAATGGTTGCCGAATTATTGTTTTTTACCGCCGCAGGAATTTTAGCATTGGTAAACATCGCCAATAAATGTTCGTGACTCAGATTGTTTTTTTTGCCTAATTCCTTAATGCAGAAAAGCAGAAAAGCACTATTGTCAGCATTTTTATTTTTAATTAAAAAAAGCATTCCGATTTCCCATAAAGCCTTACTGTTTGTTTTGAGTTTAAAGGTTTGGCTCAGTTTATTCAAATACGTTATCGATTCCATTTGAAGAAGCGATGGAGTAGTGTCTAATCTTGAAAAAAGTACTTTTATAGAAGTTTCGTTTAAATCCTGAAGCAGTGAAGCAAGCAGATTTTCTTCTTTAAAAATTGGCTGAATAAGGGCATTAAATTTGGTTTTGTTTTCAGTACTTAATGCCACAATTAATTCGTTCAAATTGTCTTTGTCTGCCTTAAATTTTCTACTGTTTTTATTTTGAAGTAATTGTTCAAGTAAACTCCAATAATTTATCTTATAATCAGGTAAATGATTTTCAACTTTTTGTGTTTCATATTCCTGAGTCAGTATTTTTAAGCAAGCAATAAAATTGTTGTTTTGAGAAGTTTTATCAGAGAGTTTTACAATCGTATTTTCGATCAAAACAATCAGTTCCGCGTAAGCAATATTATAATGATTTGCCATTTGCAGAATACTGCTTTTCATGAAAGCGAGTTTATTAAATAGAGTGCCGCGTTCCAGCAGTAAAAAGTTAAGAATAAAGAACCAAAGATTCTTTTTGAAACTGATTGTACTCGTATGGATAATAGTTTCCTTAACCTGAATGTTCACCATAATGGAGCTAAAATCAATTATCGAACTACTATTATTAGGTTCAAGCGCCGCAATTATTTTGGTTATATTTTTTTCGTCAAACTGCCACGCAATTCGCTTTCTAACTTCTTCATGCGTCATTCCGGTTTCCTTGATAATTGCAATAACCTCAGCTAGATTATTCTGAAGTAATTCTGCCATAATTTGGTTTACAGAACCTTCTTTGTTCTGATAATTCCATGGGAAATAACCTTCTAACAAAAAGACCATCAGATTTTCCAGGATCGATTTTTCTTTATTGTAAACCGCGATTCCGTTTTGCTTCTGACTGTTTTGATACAGAATTAATTCGGCTATTTTTTCTCTTAATAAATTGCGTATTTTTCGACTTAAGTCAAATTCAAGATCGCCATAATCGCAAGAGCCAAGATCAAGTTCCAGCGATTCAATTCGCCAGCTTTGTTCCTGCGGACATAATTCATTAAAAATAGAAGCGACTTCTCTAGGCAGCGAGATTTTGCTCCAAGCGCTCAAGCGTTCCTGAAGTCTGTAGCTTTCTTTTTTCTGGTCAAAAGTTGTGTCCCACTTTAGACTCGATACAATATGGCTATTTATTTCTTCCATTTTTCGTTTCTAAAATTGAGGTTAAACTATTGGTCAAATTCACTGAAGATATCTCAGGATTTGCCGTTTCTAAATCATTTTCCTGTTTATTGAATAAATCCTGAGTGTTTTTAAAACGCAAGCTGTCATGCCAATTGCTGTAATTTGGTATTAGAGTTTCCAGTTCTTGAGTAGTTACAAACAAACATTCGCATTTTATGTTTGTTGGAAGGCATATTGAAAGAAACAGTTTTAAACGTTTTTTGAATTCGGGAGTTTGCAATTCAGGAATAAAATCAGGAAATAATAAGATGGCATTTTTCTTAAAAAGTTCGTCATTAATTGTAGTGATTCCGTTTCCAGAAGAAACTGTAATACGAAATGCATAATCGGATAATTTACTTTTTGTATAATCTGGAGTTGTTACAGTTTGAGAATCGCCAGAAGCAATAAGATATTTCTCCGAAGCAAATTCCAAATAACCGTTTTGAAATTGAGTATCCAAAACAGTTTTGTTTAGACTATTTAGAATATAATTTATATTAGTTAATGATTGAAAATCAATATTTTGAATTGTGTAGTTTAAACTATCACTTTGCTTTACGATTTCTATATTATATTTTAATTGATTTAAAAGAATGGAGGTTTCAATAAAGATGCTGCCTTTTCTTTTTTCTTTAAACCAATATACTTTTTGTATAGTTTTATTGGCGTTCAATTGGTCTTCTATAGAATGTTGTGAAGCTTCAAATTGAGCCGTAATAAAATTGTTGTATATATTTTTTAATCCGAAAAGGAGATTCAGTTTTAATTCAAATCCCGAAAAATTGCTGAAATCGGTTTTACTTAACTTCTCTTTTTTATTGAGATGTTCTGATTTAAAAATAAAATCAGACGTGTTTTCATTGATGTAATCGTAATGATCGTTTTTAATATTGAGATTATGAGTCGGAGTTATTTTTGAAGCCGTCAGAAAATTGCAGGCTTTTATTCTATTGTACGTTAATAAATCAAGGTTCTGAAGATATAGACTCTTCAAAATGATCTGATCTTTTTTCTTATTTCCCGTATAAATTGTACCAGCAATTATGGCATCAATAACTTTAGGCGATTCGCCATGTCTGGCAAGCAAATGATCTAAAATTGTATTTCTTCTTTCAAAATTGACATCTTCTTCCTCCATGATTTTCATCATTCCAAAGATGTAAGCATTGTAAGGATCTTGCTGATATTCTAGCCAGCTTTTTTCTTTTAGTTCTTTTTTAGTTTCGTCGCCATAAGTGTATTCAAAGACATTATTGTTTTTTAATAAAGGCTTGATATGAGGAACATTGTACAGTGACTGATAAAAATAGCTTGGAGAAAACATTTTGTACGGAACAGGATATTCTAAATGTTTTTTCTCATACTTATCTTTTAGCGCATAAAAAGCATCTTTGTCTGATGGCGAACCGCATACGGAATTGGTAAAAGAAAATAGTTTTGAAACATTGGCCAATTGCGAAAATTGATTGGCCAAAACCTGATCAAATAAGGTTAAATAGCCTTTTAGCTGACGGGATTGTGCGACTTGTATCGGGTCAGAATCATCTTCAATTTTATCGTCGCCAATGCCATATTGTTGAGGAAATGTATTTTGGATAGAATAATAGCTATTAATGTCTCTAAAACTGCTTTTTGGCAATTTTGTCGCAGGTTTGTTATTTAAACTTATCGCCGTTTCTTGATATTTACTGAGATTAATTTGCAACGGACTTAAACCATCAGTTTGTACTTCTTTTCCGTTGCTGATTAACAATAGTTTTTTTTCTCCATAAGAAGCCAGAATATCTATCGCTATTATTTGACTGATTGTCGATTGCAATGCTTGAACATGATTATTATTCTGATAAAGCTGAATTCCTGAAACTGAAATAATGCCAGCTACAGACTCAATTACTGGAATTAGATCGATAGTTTTGAGAGTATCTTTTTTATCTACTATTGATTCACTTAAAATCCAGCCATTTTTAAGATAAGGACCATCATATATTTCGGCAGCATTATATCCATCTTCTTTTAGAGCATCATAATTTACCTGAGTTATTTTCGGAAAAATATAAGTGCGAATTTTGTCTTGCAGTTCTAATAAAATGGCTTGTTCGTCTGCGTCTTTTTCAATTTCAATTTTTCCGCCAATCAAGCAGTTTTGTGGCTGCAGAGCAATTGGCATATTAAAAAGTTCGCCAATATTTCGGCTTTGGTTAAGGTAATAAAATGACGATTTACAAATAGTATCTCGCTGAATGCTATCGGTAATATCGGGATTTATATAAAGATATACTTGATATACTCTGCTAAATGGTGGAAGATTGTCATTGTAAGTTACTATTTCGGCATTATAAACTTCTTCGATCCCGTCAATGATGTATTTTTTATAATCATCAATTGTATAGGGCGAAGTGGTCAAGATTTTATAAGGAAGATAGAACTGATTTTCTATTTCCATTTTTCCTGTAGAATCGGTCAAAATATCGGGAATAGAAAAATCGATACAATAACCTAATTCTGTAAGCGCATAACAAACCTGATCCAAAATGGTCATTCCAGGATCGCTCGGATTAAAGTTGGTCCATTCTGTACCAATATGATTTTGGATATAATCAATAGCTTCGTCTTTCAGAAAATTGAAATCCTGATGCGGCGGAAGCTGTGTTTTTGTTATTTGATTATTAGTATCCATTATATCAGATTTGAAATATTATGATTGGGAGCAGAAACTAAAAGCGTTGCTTGTCCGTATGGCATTAAAGTTTTTTTTTCGCTTTTTAAAGCGGTTTGCACTCCTGAAGCGGGATTGATGTAATAGCTTGAAAAGGATACATTCTCAACAGAAAGGACTCCTTCAATATTTTGGACAAATGTGCTCACTTTGGCATCAACAAGCGGTTTGTCGATTTCGATTTCAGAGGGGCAATTGGAAATCCATGGCGATAAGTACTTCTTTAAAGCTAGATTTACATTTTTGTTTACCAGCGTTTTTTGATAGTTTGGATCGACTATAATAGAGATATTGATGCAAACATATTCCAGATTAAAATTGGAAACGTTCAGATTTATGAACGGCGACGAATTGGCGTTTAAATATTGTTTTACTTGAATCTCAAGTGCATTTGTTACCAAAGGAATAAAAGCGTTTGAATCGTTATCTGACGCTATTTTTTTGACTAAATAAACATTAGTGCTGTTGTCGCTTTTTTTAGTAACTACTTTTGAATAGTATACGGTATCAAATTTTTCGGCAATCAGCGTATAATAATCGGTTAATGTGCTTGCTCTGTTTTTGGTTTTAATGCTATTGCTTACTCTTTTGTTTCTATCGGTTTTGTCTTCCGCGGCTTTTCCTCCAAAAGAAGCGAATGGCTGAATGATGGTACCTATTTCTGGAATCTTGGTTTCCGGTTTTGTGATTGCATTAGCCTCTATCTGCGGACTTTGTATATCGGTCAGAAATGAAGTTCCTGTTCGTTGTACACTAAAACCGTTGGTTTGCATAAAAGTGGTTTTAGAAAACGAAGCAAGATTGCCAGTAGCCGCAATAGAAATCCAGTTTTTGGTTCCAGGCATTATCGTGCTGTTATTATTGCAATCTGCGGGAATAGGAATTTCTATAATTCCAGAACATCTAAATTGGCTGGTTTGATCAGATAAAGGCTGAATGTTTTTCCATCCTGAATCGCTTAAATAGTAATACATTATGTCATTCTGATTGGTAAGCGCGATAGAATTTCTGGCCAACTCAAAATAGAGGTTCAAAGTGCTGTCGCAAATCAGATTATCTAGTTCGATAAATAAAGCGCCGTCATAATTAAAAGAAGGGTAAAGCGGAAAACCTTTTGCGACATCATTTTCAGAACTTCCAATGATTTGGGTATTAAATGTATTGGTTTTGGTTTGGTCAGCTGTTTCACTATCAAATACGGTATAGTTTGAAAAAGGAGCATATATAAAATACTGCAACGGATAATCGCCAGCTGTGCCATCAAGTTTGTAGGTTACACTAGCATTATAAATGGCAGAAAAGGTTTGTATTTTGGGTGCAAAAGGTACATTGGCGGCGGTAATAAAATCTGTCACTTCTTTGTCTTTAGCCATGGCAAGTTTATTGCCATTTTGTAAAGCAATACTAGCCACAACATTTGCATATAATTCTGAGCCAAAACCGTATTCAGGACTTGATAAAGTCATTTTTATAAATCCAGATGAACTTTCTTCAGTAAATTTTAAAGCTTCTTTTTGAATATCTGGATCGGGTTGCCATACTTTTGCATTAGTTCCTGTAGCACTTGAAATTGAAAGAGGCTTAACATAAATATAGTAACTGCTAGATGTATTAAGAATATTATTTGGAACTCCTAATAGAAAAGGGTCAAATAAACAAACAGGCTGTGGAATCTCATCAGTTGGAATGAATACTTTATCAACGTTACTCTTTTCAATTTTGGTCATTTTCAAACCTTGCCATGATTTGTCCTGCATAATATTGAAATTGGCAGTAAAACTGGCATTTGTGAATTCGCTTGGAAAAACAACATCCTCCTCAGGTTTAGATAATATGCTTCTAAGTGTTCTTCCAAGTCCTGCTTTTGGAGTTGTTTTAGTTGGATGCAGGTATTCATTATATTGCTCATAATACATTTCAAAATTGGCTGGTCTTTTATCCCAATCTATTTCTACAATTAAACTGTCCAAAGGTTTACTCAAGATTTCATTGTTTCCAATAATAAAATTGGCATTTACCAGCGGAATTGGTCCAAAAGGAGTGTAGGGATTTTTTGTGCTTAATTCACCAAAATCATTATACAATTGAAAGGTTTTTACACCCGTTACTTTTAAAGCAATAGTAATCGAAGTAATTTTAGGAGGCTCTTGCGGATTTGGAACATTCTGAAATAAAATCTTCATCATTGGCCAATCGCTTTTCAATCCGTCAGGATTAACCAAAAAAGGTTCGATTGAAGCTACTGTCTCGTCAAGAACTATCTCTATCGTAAAAACAGTATTTTGCTTTGTAGCGTCTGCTGTAAAATCTGCAGGAGCTAAATTCAGTTTTAGCCATTCTTTTTGTGTGCTTAAAAAATAACTTGCTTCTTGCAGTATTTTTATATCTATTGGAGAATCAAATTCCAATGTCAGGTTTACTGTTCTTTCTCCTTCACGCAATAATAACATTGGTGAAGCAAAACCAATTCCGATTAAAGAAGGACTTAGAGAAAGATCATCTGAACCGAAAGTTTCCCAACTGATTGCTTTATTTTCTGCGTCTAATTGAATTTCTGTTGGCTTATCAACAGTTTGTAAATTATAAGAGGCATTGTTTTTATCTTGATAAGAAAGCTTATGCACGCTTGCAATTGCAGCAGGATTTAGGTTTACATTTTTTTGAGAAGCAAACAGAATAGGATTCTTTTGCGCATCGACTCCAGCATTAAACAAGGTTCCGGCTGGCAAAGTAAATACAGCTGTTGGCTTTGTAAGCGTCGCACACAAAAAGGTGTGATCGGCAACTGCAGGGAGTTTAGTCTGTTTTAGAATATCTTTATAATAAAAATCAAGATGTTTTTCAGAAAGACCATTCATGCGATCTTGCTGTACTTTTAAAATATTTACAAAAGAGCGCAAAAGAACAGTGTCTGGAAAATGTCCTTTTTTAAGATTTAATTTCTTGAATTCTTTTCCTGCATGATGAATTATGGTTTCTAAAAACTGAAATAGTTTATCTCCAATTTTTATTAGAATATCCAGACTAAATGCCGTTATTGAACTAGTTTCCTGTAAAACGGAATGTTCTGTTTCAAATCCGAAAACTTGCCAAAAAGGAGTTTTGTCTTTATTGATATACCAAATGCTTTTGTCAAAAGAGTTAAAATCTTGCAGAGGCGCTGAAGCAATAGAGAAACCATCAATAGCTAATTTGTTTAAATATTCTCTAAAAGACTGAATTGCCCAGAAATCAATGCTTAATCTTGTTTTAACTTCTTGTAAAATATAAGTTTTAAGATCGTAGATTTCGCTATTTCTCAGCATATAATGCGTCCAGCGTTCTATAATTTTATAAATGGCCGTAATGCGGTCAAAGAGGTTGTTTAAAGCATTTGAATGCGGAATTCCGCCGTTTTCGTTTTGTACTAATCTTTGAATTTCGGTACAGCTATTTTTATAATCTGAATGCAGTTTTTTGTAGTTTGTTTTTGAAATCGAAGCCATCAGAAAAACAGGATCTTTTAGCAAAAAAGGACTCCAATTGCCATAGATGGTATTGCTGTCATTATAGAAATTGATCAATTTGCTGAATTCTGTCAAAAAGTACAGCCAGTCTTGCTCGGTTCTTCCGTCTATTAAATGCGGACTTGGAACGAGTGCTTCGTTGAGAGAATTTATAGCGCTATTTTGATCAATTAAAATCATTTTTTCTTGTCTAAGTTTGTTCCTTCTTTTACATAAAATGGGAACACATAGTTGTGTCTTGTATTGGTTTTTGAATAGATGTAGCTAATCAGTATTTCTATTTTTCCGTTTGCAACATCAGTCGATGCAACTTTTACATCTTGTACTAATATTCTTGGCTCGTAACGCAGTAGGGAAAACTTGATAGCTTCAATGATTTCGCCTTTAAGCGTGCTGTCAATTTTTCTAAACATAAATTGCTGTATTCCTGAGCCAAATTCAGATTCAAGAGTACGTTCGCCTTTTCGGGTATTTAGAATAACATGAATAGATTCGTTAATGTTGGTTTCATTAGCGGACAAATTCAGCTGATAGTTATCTGCAGAGAAAGACACAGGAAATGCCCACCCTGAACCTAAAAAGGCAGTTTCATTATGTTCCAAATTATCCACCGATCATTACATTAAATGCTCCTAGCATAATTGAGCCTCCGTGGGCTGTCGTATCTCCCATTCTTGCGGCTGGCATACCGCAAATCATAACTGTCGCAGATCCTTTTATAATAGAATCTGGTGGTCCTACACAAACCAGTGTATCGCCAACTTTGGCTGCTGGTAATCCGCCGATTAAAACAGTTGGCGCACATGGTCCTACTATTGGTCCGCCTACATGCGGAACTGGTGGCACTCCCGGAGTAACCATAGGACATTGGTGAAAGTCTGTAAGTCTTGCTGCTGGTGGCATAAGTTTGTTGTTTATGGTTTATGGTTTGTTGTTTATTGTTTATTGTTTGTTGTTTGTTGTTTCTGGTTTTTGTTCATAGCTTTTTAGTCATAATTGGGCATTAACTATAAACTATAAACCATCAACCACAAACTGATTAATTAATCATTACCATCGCGCCTTTCAATGTCAATTGCATTCCGCCTGAGACTTGAGCCATTTGTCCGCCTTGAGCGCTGTATTGCATATCTGCGTTTTCTTTGATGTTAAGGCCTTTTATAGCAACATCTCCGCCACTTGACTGTATGTTGACACCTTGATTTCCTTTGATGGTAACATTTTGATTCGCCGAAATGTTGATGTTTTTCTGGCTTGATAAATCAATTCCACTGTTAGACATTACGATACTGTTATTGTTTTCGTCCTGAATCGTAATTTTCTTGTCTTTATCGCTTATGATAATGGTGTTTTTATTGGGTGTGGCAACAGTCCATACTTTGTTTTCATCATCAAACTGCACTGATATTCCTGATTTGGAAACGATGGCTTTTATTGAGTTTTTCTGATTTGGGTCTAAACCTGTAAAAGGTTTTATGCTTGTACTGCTGTAGACGCTTCCGAGAATTATAGGATAACGCGGATCTTCATTTATAAAACCCAGAATGACTTCGTCTCCAACTTCGGGCATGAAGAAAGCTCCAGCTCCGCTTGTCGAATAAAAATTGGTAAGCCTTGCCCAGATTCCTTGCCCTTTTGGATCCAATAACGGAACATCTACTAAAACTCTGTATTGAGAATCAGGATCTTCATACATCTGTTTTACGGTTGCGTTAAAAAGGCCTTTCGCTCCAGGAACTAGACCAGAAGCGGGTGGTGCCATAACATCTGGTTCTTCTGTAAACCAAAAAGGAGAAAGCCCAAGTGAAACTTCAGTAATCCAGTTTCCTTGCGATAAATCGTGTACAACTCCTGCAATTAAGTAATCGCCATTAAAGCGATCTCCAAGGCCGGCGAAGGTCATATATTTTCCGGGATCAACTAAATTTGTGCCTTGAAATTTGGCTTCTCCCATTATTTTAGAATATTCACTTTTAATAATCTGTGCTTTCGACCAATTAGTCAAATCAGCAGTTTCTAGCGGGGCAGAAGTCTGCAATTGATAGGTCGAGAGTCCGACAACTTCAGAAAGTTTTTTTGTAGTTAAATTTCCTGATCCGCTAACATCTGGTGCTGCATTACCCGTTACAACGGCTTGGGTTTTAAAATCCCAGCTATTGGCAGCCACATTTCCTAACTGGGTAACAGCACTTAATTTGGCATTAAATTCAAGTAGAGTATCTCCATATGTTACGGTAAGTACCGATGAGGAGTTTTTGTCGGGAGGAAATACAGAAATTTTTCCGTTTAATGTGGTTACAATTAGTCCATTTGCCTCGGCAAGAGATAAAAGATAATCCCAATCGGTAACGTAAAATTGTACTTGTTCTGGCCAAGTTGTGCTAGTAGCAGTAACATCAGCACTTAATCCCGAATAGTTTCCTATAAGAGACGTCATAATATCACTGTCTTTTTGTTTTGAGTAAGTAAGGCTTTTTCGGCCCACAATCATTTTTATGGCGTTGTCACGGCATTCAACTTCTAGAGCCGATCCTACAAGATTATCAATACGGATGGTTTGGCTCATGATTACACCAGAAAAAATAACTGCGTTAGTATTATCATATCCAGCTTCAATGCTGATTGATGCTCCTGGAACAAAAGTAGCGGAAGAACTGGCGTCAAATTTACCAGTATTTGGTTCTCCGTCTAGAATGGTAACTTTTGCAGAAGCAATTCGGTTTACTTTTTTTTCTATATGTACAGAAAGCACACTTAGTTCATCGGCTATTGGAGAACCGTTGACTTTTACGACAAATGTTGCGATTCCGCCACTTTTTATTTCGGTTGAGGCACTCATTAATTTGAAGGGTTTATAGGTGGAAAAATTAATTTGTCGATACCATTTAGGTTTCTGAATTTGTTAAGTTTATTATACTCTGCAACCTGTATGTAATACGAATCATCGTTCCATACTTTCTGGCACAGCTGTGGCAATGACATTCCTTCGGAAACACTTACAATGTGGGTAAGGTCTGGAGATTCTGGAGCATCTGTTCTAGTTACTGTTTTTGGAGAAATGTAACGGCTAAATGACAGCGATATCTTAGCTCTAAGTGGACTTCCGTCTGGTTTGAATAGAGTGTAAGAGATGTCAATAGAATCGAGTACTCCGTTGAATGTGATATTCTGTCCCCATTGTACTTTTACAAAATTCGGACGATGTATTTTTCCGTTGTAAGTGTAAATAATCGTTTCTAAAGCAGTTATTTCTTTGGCCATATCGGTACGTTTGGCATCTATAATTCCGGTACAGTCTATTACCATTTCAAAGCTCAGTTTATCGCTTGGAGTGCTTTTGTACTTTTGCGAAGCCGAACTTGTTGCGGGTGCTTGCTGCTCGTTGTATTCGATGCTTTTCTGTATTTTGATATTATCAGGATTAATCATAAAGGCATACGGACTTCCAGAGAATTTGTTTTGAAATTCTTCGTCTGTGTATCCCGTAATTTTCATTAATTCTAAACTTGCCATTGGGTTATTATTTTAAGTTTAAATTTTTTAAAGCCTATTAAATGTTTTCTCTCGCAGATTTCGCTGATCATGCAGGTTTTTTTTAATCTTTTGATTTGGCTTTAACGTTTATAACTATTCTCCTGATTTTTCTCTGCAATTAATCTTTTACATTCTTCCAGCAGCTGTTTTCTCAAAATGGAAAATTCTCTTTCTTTGGTCAGAGCCAAATTCTTCGCATTTGTTGTTACGATTTCTGTTTTGATAATGAGTTCTCTTATTTCGATGGGCATAATGGTCTACGTAAAAAGTTTATTAAAGTTGGTATCCTTAGAAATGTCAAAATAGGTGTAAGCTAGTTCAATAGATTCTATCGCAATGTTGCTTTCCTGAGAGTTTAAGTCAGAAACAGAATATTTTACCGGATAAGCGTTGTTAAAAGTCCATTGCATGCATACTACACCAGAGGCATTGAGCAATTTTAAGATCACATTTTTGGGCTGTATTGGGTTTGATAATCCTTGATCGATGCAGTTGGCGCACCAATTGACCAACTGAGATCCAGCAGGTACCATAGCTCTTTTAAGCACTAAGTTCTGACTGTTAGAAATGGTTGGGAGGCGATATTTAAATCTATTTTCGCCTCCGCAAACAATTTCTTCTACGCTTAGTTCTTTAGAAATTCCAGATACCTCTTTAAAAGCCGCATCTACACCAGCAAAAGAGAGTGTAAAATAAAAGCTTACAGGATAATCATTACTTACCGCCATTTTTAATGATCAGCTGTTCGTGTGCAATTTCTATAGTGTCTACTGCAACCTCGTTACCGTCAGATTTTAAATCGGTGCTGGTAATTTTGGTTGGCCAAGCATTGTTTAAAGTCCATTGCATGGTTACACCGCCTTTTTCGTCCAATAATTTTATTAGAACGGTTCTTCTTTTAATCGTATTCATTACGACTTGCTGATGCCAATCCCAAAAAGTATTATCGTTTACAAAAATTCCACGTTTCATTGTTACGTTACCGTATTTGGTAATGCCAGGCATTTTTTCTACAGAAAAAAGAGGACTGTTACTTTTGCGATATTCTATAATTTGATTTTCGACATCCATTCCTGTAACTTCCTGAAAAGCTACTTTTGTCAATTCTGTTCCAAGATCTACTTCGAATCTAAACTTTGGCATGGGCCATGTTGCGCCTTGTACGCTTCCGTCATCTGTTGCCATATCATTTTATTTTTAAATTAAAAAGTGTATTTAGTTGAGTATTTATTTGATTAACTAGAAGTCGCCATTTGCTGTTGAAATGTCAGAACGATAAATTCGGCAGGATGAATAACAGCAACTTTTACAGTTACATTCATGAAACCATTTAGTATATCATCTGCAGTCATTGTCGAACCTAATCCGCAGGCTACAGAAAAGGCTTCAGAAGCGCTCGCTCCCTGTAAACCTCCTTGTTTCCAAATCGAACTAAGAAAACTGCTAATCATAGAAATTACAGCTTCCCAAGTGTTTTTATCATTAGGCTGAAATACATAAGCCTGAGCTGCCAGTTTACAAGATTGCTCTAAGAAGATCATGGTTCTTCTCACAGGAATATATCTCCAATCCAGACTATTTCCGTCTAGTGTTCTTGATCCCCAGATTAAAATGCCTAAACCGTTAAAGGTTCTAATCGCATTGATCGACTTACCAGAAACAGCATCAACGTTTAAATTGGCTTGCTGGCTTTCAGAAAGAGAAATCGGCAATGATGATACGCCCACAAAAGAAGTATTTGCAGGAGCTTCCCACGGACCAACAGCGTTATCAACAGTAGTAATAACTCCTGCCATAGCTCCACTTGGAGGAAGAATATTAGCATCGGCCAAAATATGCTTAATCATGAGAGAATAAGTCTGACTGGCAATAAGCAATGCATTGTGATTTTGTGTCACAGTCAAAGTGCTTGACGGGCTTTGGATATTGGCAATAATCGATGCAGCGGCTGGGTTAGGAGCACTTGGTGGATTAAGAACTGCTTCAAGCTGTTTCAAATCTCCGCCAAACAAATTTGTATAATCAATATCAGAAGTTTGCATTATCGTAGTTCCTATAAAAGGATAATAAGCCATTCCATAGTTTAACCCAACAGAACCTGTATTCATTCTGAAATTGGAAATATCCTCCGTATATAAAATAGGATCTGGAGCATCACCGCCAATAATGTCAAATAAGCACATTGCAGTTTGCATTTGTGTAGCCTGTAAAAGCATAGATTGCATCAGAGTTCCATTATTTTCTACGCTTAACAAAGTAGCTTCTGGGCAAATGTACATGGTCGGCTCTTGTTCATTCAGCAATAAAGAAAGACCTTTTATCAAATCATTCAGCTGTACATTTGGATTTACAACTGGAATGCCTGGAGTTCCTGCTTTTTGTGACGGAGGGCCATAAGAACCAACAGAAACAATATAAGCATCTCCACCGCCATTTTCATAAAATAGTCTTACGCTATTGTATAAATAATACACCGTGTTAGGATCTGGAACAATTGAATAATACGTTCCTGCTATCAGCATGTAGTCTCCCTTTAGGGGCTGACTCTTTTCTGCTACCAGATAGTATTCAGGGCTGTATTGTTTGGACGGACTTGCTGGCGCAGGTGGATCCGGCAAACAGAAAAAAGCCTGAAAATCAGCAAAAGATGTGATTTTTACTGGCACATTCGTATACGATTTTCCTTCGTATGCGGCCTGTGGTGTGTACCCTATAAATGCTGGTATAGCCGTAGCAACTCCAACAACAGAATTGGGAAAAGCATTTAATTCTTGAATGTAAACACCAGGAGTTTGAATGGTAGATAAATTCATTGATTTTAGTTTTTAATGTTCATTTTTAATAGTTTTTTATAGATAGATATACATTGGTGATGCGACCTCGTTTTGGTCGCTGTTCTCGATAATTCCGACTCGGGAGACATCTGGACACGGAAGTCCCTTTATAATTACTTTGGGCTTTATATTGTTTTGATTTGCAGAGGATGAACTGCTTACCAAATCAAATTTATATTTTGGCTTTTCGCTAAGTGTTATATAGGTTTTATTGGAAGTAAACAATAATGCCGATTCTCCTGTTTGGATTGTTACATTTTGAGGACCGTCAAACTGTATGTTTTCCTTTTCTGTAATCGAGGGATTATTGAGCTGTACAGCATTTTTATTTATAAAATAATATTGCCATTGTGTTGCTCGTGCAGTAAAGTTTATTTCAAAAAGAGGAGAATGGACTGTTAGTATATCTTCGAAATAAATTTTTAAATGGCCAAAATGAGAAGAAACTGGTTTGTTTTCCAATGTTTGGTTTAAAATTATTTTACCATTATTGTTTAAGTTTTTAGGATCCTGACTGGAATACGTAATAGCTCCAATCCAGTTTATTGGCAACGAGGTAAAGAGAATAAAGTTTGGATTACTGCATTTGATATCAAACTCAAAATAATTTTGCTGTGTTGTCGTAGAAATATAATTTAATAAGTCTGATAGCGAAGATTTTGTATTAGAATATAAATCAAATCCGTTGGAGACAAGATTCATTTTGAATCCGAATTTTTTTAATGTTTTGTCAGTCTTATGATTGGGAATAAAGTGGAGACAATTGCATTTTCCATTATCAAAAAAAATATGATAAGTCGCAATGCTAAAGATTTGTATGTAATTGCTCTGTATCATTTGACGATATTATTACTGGTATTTTTTACAGACGGTATGATTTCCATAATTTCGTGAGCCTGAACTTTTATGAGTTTCATTTTGTAAATAATCGAAGGCTGATATTTCGCTGCCATTGCTGTCCATAAACTGTGCATCTGGTGGTAAGAGATCTTTTCGTATTCAAATTCTAATCTGCTCAAACCATCTGGAATAGAAGAGGAGGACGATGCATCGATATAATTGTTAATCTGAAAGAAGACAATTATAGCATCCAGAAATTTTAAAGATTCGGTGTAATCCTCAAAATTGCTGCTAATGAGCAAGTCTATATTATATCTTTCTGTTGGATTAAAATTGGAATAGTTGCCACTTTCTAACCTCTGATTTCTGACATAAAAAGGCTGATTGGTTTCTTTTTCAATATTGATAAGAGACAAAACCACTTTGTTCTGATTTGCTTTTGGCAAAGTCCCGCTTGGTTCAATGAGATAGTTCAAAACAGTTTTATCTTCGGTCAAACCAAAACGGTTTTTTAAAAACTGTCCCAGTAATTTATTCGTAAATTGAAGTGCCTGGTTGATCATCGCATTTAACTCTTAGGATTAATGAAGTGCCGTAACTAAGAAATTTAGCTATTGGTAGTTGTAAAAGTAGCTGAGAATTAGATTTGTACGAAAAATTTGTAATATACTTTTCATAGACAAAACCATAAGAGATTGTGTGTTTTTTGTAGACAAAATGTAGACAAAGTTTTTTTTGTCTATACTTTGTTACAAATTGAAGTGTAAGACATTAAAAATTGTTATTTTACTAAGAGAAAAAGCGATAAAAAAAGTAGAAATTTAAGTTTAGAAAGAGGTTTGAAATCAGAAAATTGAAGGCATAAAACCTCTTTTCGCAATGCCAATCATAAGAAAGCATGCAATTGTTGGAAAGCGAAATGAAGAAAAGGAAATTTTAAGAAACTGTTCTTAAGTATGAAATGATATCATCTTCTTTTTTAAGAGTTAATTTCTTTTTCAGACGATATTTATGAGTGCGAACGCTTTCTTGATTGATGCCGAGAAGATTGGTAATATCATTGTTGCTCATATTCATTTTAATATAACAGCAATATTTTAAATCTCTAGAACTTAAAGAAGGATGTTTTTTGGCAAGAGCCAGAAGAAAATTAGGATTTGACTGTTCAAAATAGATTTTAAAATCATCCCAAAGTTTATTGTCGTTCGCAACTGTTTTGATCGAATTTACAATAGACATTAATTCAATTCTCGTCGCATCATCCACATTAGGATAGAGATACGAAATGCGTTCTTTTATTTTTAAGAGAACTTCAACCTTTTGGTCAAGTTCCATTACATAATGGCTTAATTTATCGGAATCATTCTTCTGTATTGCTGCTTCAGCAAACGATGCGGCAGGTGTGTTTTGTGATTCTGTTTTTTTTAAAAGAAAAATAGAGCGTATTCTATAAATTAAAAAATCGGTATTCTGAATCTGATTAAACGGATAAGTGAAAACGATACTTTGTTTAGACCAGCATAAGGATTCGCATTCATAATTTTGAGTCAGATATAGAATTGGAAGATCCCTTTTGTCAGAACTGAAATTGGTGTCATTTAAAACAAGTTTGTTTTGTTTAAAACCCAAAATTATCAAATCAGGATTTAAAGAGTTTATCGTATTCTTTAAATCAACTCCTCTCGAAACTGTGACCGTAGAAAAAGCATAATCAGAAACTATAGATATGGCATTCAATATCACAGTCAATATAGTGATATCGTCACATCCAATTACTATAGATTTTTTTTCGAGCATCTTTGGGGGTGTTGTTGCTTCTTATGAAATAGTATTGCTAATATTTCATACGAAATGAAAAATAAATAATAACATTTTCTTGCCATAAAGCCGTCTTAGTATCCGATAGAGCTTAACTAATAGTTTATACAAAAAGTCATTTCTCTAGTAAACATTAAAATGGTTTTATAACTTGATTTAAATTCAATTAAAATATTTGGATTAAATAGCGGCTTGTAAAAAGGAGTGTAAATTTATTTAATCTATAGGAATATTACTATGAGTAGTATTACGTGTTTTTGCATTTTCTGTGTTAATTAACATTTTTTTAAAGGCAAATATCAATTTTGCCAAAAAATCGAGTTTGTTTTGACTTATTGAACTTATGTAGAGATGTTTATAATATAGATTAAGCTGCGCCTTTATAATATTCTTTTTGTATTCCATTGGTTGAATTCCACTATCGTAGGGTTTTTGCCAATGATGATGAGGTACAGATTTATGTGTATCATGTGATAAACAACCTAACTTTTTCTTGTTTCATTTTAACGGTTCAAGGTTCATTTTACTATTTCTGGTTTCAGATTATAATCTGAAACCATTTCTATTGTTTCAAATAAGAAGATTAAAGTTTTTCACTTTAATTTTAAGTATTATTTCAAAAGCAGTTTTTCTTACATAAAAGAAGAGCTGCCACCAATTGAGTATGTATGAACTTATAAGGTAAAATAAAGTATTAATTTAAATACAAAACCTATGGCCGCCATTCCTGATGAATTGTACAATGTTAAGTTTGCAGCGTATTTTGATTCAATGAAAGAATTGTATATACTCGATCAAAAATTTAAAGTAATATGCGATGCTTATTGCGCAAGCACGGCTAAAACTGAGCTTTATAAGGATAAAAGCGAAAAAAACTTTCGACGCAGAATGAAATTTGAGAATCTGTCAAGGGAGTTAGAAGAAGAAATTCTTTTCTACATTATGCGTAATAGGTAATTGTTGGTGCTATTAATCTTTACTTTCTGAAAGACTTATTTTTGATACGACTTTCCATTGTTCCATTTTTTCAGCTGTAGTTAATCCTGCATTTAGTCCGCTAGTGGAGGGTAGTGTTATATAAGTAATTCCATCTTGCGGTACAGAATGTTTGTGAAAGTATTTTGCGGCGGCTTTGCTTTCAAAAAAGACATATTTTATGTTAGGAAACTGTTTGTGCAGATTCTCAAAATCGTTAATAGTTTCTTCTGTTATTTTCGCGTCGCTGCTTCCTTCTCTTTTACAGCTTTTAAGAACATTCCAAAGTCCAATATTATATTTTTTGACCAGCGCTTTACGATCTTCATATGAAGTGCTAAATTCTTCTTCAAAAATAGCAAACAAAATCTTCCAGAAAAGATTGCCTCTGTTGGCATAATATTCTTGCTTGGCAATAGATTGTTCACCCGCCATGGTGCCCATAATTAGGATAATTGTGGAATTGTCTATTAATGGTGGGAGGGCATGTTTGTACATGTTTTTGTATAATAAGTATTATTTTCTCTCATCCCATTCACGTTTCAGCATGGCATACTGAAATTCGCTTCCCCATTTTCCTTTAAAGAAAATATTTTCAATAAAGTGTCCTTCTTGTTTAAAACCAGTGCTTTTTAATAGATTAATAGAAGCAATGTTTTCTGCATCTACAATTTCAACTACTCTGTGAATTTGTTTTTTATCAAATAGAAAAGCTAAAATACCAAGTAAAACCTCTTTTGCAAAACCTTTCTTTTGTTCAAGGTGAGAAATCGTTATTCCGATTTCGGCAATTCTTGTGTCGTATTGGTCAAGTTTAATGGCACAATCGCCAATAAGCTGTTTAGTTTCACTATTTTCAATTCCGTATTGCACCCATTCTCCAGCTTTTCCAAAATGCTTTGTTGCGTTTTCTTCAATAAAGTTTTTGGCTTCTTCAATTGTCATAACATCAAAACCTTGATATTTGGTAACCTCAGGATTTGAGCGATATATATGAAAATCGGATAGATCTGATAATTTTAGGTGTCGTATATTAAGTCGTTTCGTTTGTATATTTAATATTTCCATTGAGTAAATTTCTGCTCGTAATAATGCATTCCAAATATATTTAAATATTTTTTGAAATACGATCTAAAGAAACGGCGCAGTTCTGAAAGCTTTCTGAACTGCGTCGTTTTTATATTTCTCAGTATTTTAAACCACCGAACAAGCACTTTTATTTTCTTTAACCAAAGGCTTAAGTCCAAGATTTTGAAACATCTGCATATCTTCAGAAAGACCTGGATTTGGCGTTACCAATAACGTTTCGCGTTCTCCTGTAAAAATAGAATTGGCGCCTGCCATAAAACACCAAGCTTGTTCTTCTTCAGTCATTTCGATGCGTCCTGCACTTAAACGGACAATAGATGCAGGCATCACAATACGCGCTGTGGCAATCATTCGAACCATATCCCAAAGAGGCACTTTTGGGTTATTTTCTAGCGGAGTTCCTTTTACTCTCGCCAAAGCATTTACAGGAACAGATTCTGGATGAACGGGCATGGTAGCTAACGTTAAAAGCATAGAAATTCTATCGCCATCAGATTCTCCAAGACCAATAATTCCGCCTGAGCAAACCGTGATTCCTGCTTTTCTCACGTTGTTAATCGTATCCAAACGCTGATCAAATTTGCGAGTGCTGATTATTTCATCATAATAATTTTCAGATGTATCCAAATTATGGTTATACGCATACAGACCTGCTTCTTGTAGACGAACGGCCTGTTCTTCAGTAAGCATTCCGAGCGTGCAGCAAACTTCCAAACCAAGATTGTTTACACCTTTTACCATTTCTATAACACGGTCAAAATCTTTATTATCTCGAACTTCACGCCAAGCCGCAGCCATACAGAAACGAGAAGAACCGCCCTCTTTTGCTTTTTGCGCATGTTCCAATACTTTTTCTGTAGGAAGAAGCGCCTGTACTTTAATATCGGTATGATATCGCGCTGCTTGTCCGCAGTAAGAACAGTCTTCTGGACAACCGCCTGTTTTTATAGAAAGTAATGTGCTAACCTGTATTTCTGAAGGTTTATGAAACTCTCTATGTACGGTAGCAGCCTGATAAACCAATTCTAGTAAAGGCTTATCGTAGATTGCTTGAATTTCTTCTTTTTTCCAGTCGTGTCTTATTTGCGTGCTCATTTTATTTGATATGCTTTAATGATTTTTGGTCAAAAATATCATTTTACTGTATCATCAAAATGTACCACTTTTTATATTTTGAGTAGTCCGGTTAGAAAGCTATATATTCTAAACCGGAAGATTTTTCTCAAAAGCAGAACCAAAAGAGAAAAAAGAATCGGTGCTTCCAACGCCTTCAATTTGGTGAATCTGCTCGTATAATATTTTACGAAGTTCTTCATTGTTGGCGGCTACGATTTTAATGAATAAAGCATAGTTTCCAGAAACCCAATGGCATTCTACCACTTCAGGAATCTGCTTTAGTTTTTCTGCAATAGAGTATGAAAAATGAGCCTCTTTTGTAACAATTCCGGTATAGGTAATCGTTTCAAAACCAACTTCTTTTGGATCTAATTTTACAGAAAATCCAGTTATTACGCCAGATTCTTGCAGTTTACGGACCCTTAAATGTACCAACGAATTGGAAATGTTTAATTCTCGAGCCAAATCAGAAAAAGCAATTCTACCATTTTCGCTCAGTTTCTGTATGATTTCTCTATCTAAAGCATCAATATTTTCATTCTTTTTAATCGCTGCCATAAGCTATGCTGTTTTATTGATTCTATTATTTTGACAATTCTTTCGGTCAAACTCGTTTTCAAAGTGTCAAAATTACAAAAAAAAGAGTTCAAAGTGTCGAATTGTAAATAATCGTATAGGTATAATGTTATAATAACAGTATTATCTATAGATTTGTGTCATTATAACACTATTTAACAAACTTAAAAATGGATAAGAATCAACTACTTACGAAACTTTGGGAGCAATATATTGAGATTACTCCATCAGCTTTAAAAATACATGAATTATTGGAAGAAAAAGGTGAAGAAATTTTAAACGACCATATTGCAATTCGTACTTTCAATGATAAACGTGTAAATATTGAGGTATTAGAAAAAGCTTTCATAAATGTTGGCTACGAAGCAAAAGGCGAATATTATTTTGAAACCAAAAAACTATATGCTAAACATTATGAAAATGCTTTAGATAAAAATGCACCAAGAATTTTCATTTCAGAATTAGAATTAGAAAAATGCTCAGCAGAATTGCAGGAAAAAGTACAGCAGCTTTTAGACAGCTGTGATCAAAATGTATTCAACGACCCTAATTTGGTTTTAAGCGGAGCAGTTTGGAAAGGAAATTCGCAAGCGGTTTACAAATCATTATTAGAGGAATCTGAATATGCGGCTTGGATGTATGTGTACGGTTTTAGAGCCAATCACTTTACAATCAATACCAATGCTTTAAAAGGATTTCAGACTTTAGAAGAATTGAACAATTTCTTAGAGGCTAGCGGATGGGAACTAAATGCATCTGGCGGGAAAATTAAAGGTACTCCAGAACAGCTTTTGGAGCAATCTAGCACATTAGCAGATTTGTACGATGTTGATTTTGAAGAAGGAACATTAAAAGTACCATCTTGTTATTATGAATTTGCGTTGCGTTATCCAATGTCTAACGGAGAATTATATCAAGGTTTTGTAGCATCATCGGCAGATAAAATATTTGAAAGTACCGATGTAAAGCTCCAAAAAACAATATAATATTCAGTTAATAGAAAACGCACAACTAAAAAGTTTATAATGGCAATTGAAGAATTAGAAACTACAATAAAAGAAGCTTTAAAAGAATTAAACATAAAAGACATAAATGAAGGAACTTCAACAGGAATGAATAATTTTTCAAGTGGAGAAATTCTAGAAAGTTATTCTCCTGTTGATGGAAAATTGATTGGAAAAGTTAAAACAACAACAGCAGCTGATTATGAAAAAGTGATGGAATCGGCTAATGAAGCTTTTAATCAATTCCGATTAATTCCTGCGCCAAAACGTGGCGAAATAGTACGTCAGTTTGGTGAAAAATTACGCAAGAATAAAGAAGCGTTAGGAAAACTGGTTTCGTACGAAATGGGTAAATCTTTGCAGGAAGGTTACGGAGAAGTTCAGGAAATGATCGATATCTGTGATTTTGCGGTTGGGCTTTCGCGTCAGCTGCACGGCTTAACTATGCATTCGGAGAGAGCGGGACACAGAATGTATGAACAATATCATTCTTTAGGAGTTGTAGGAATTATTTCTGCATTTAATTTTCCAGTAGCCGTTTGGGCTTGGAATACCGCTTTGGCTTGGGTTTGCGGAGATGTTTGTGTTTGGAAACCGTCTGAAAAAACACCGCTTTGTGCCGTTGCCTGTCAAAATATTATGGCAGAAGTGATAAAAGAAAACAATTTACCAGAAGGAATTTCGTGTTTAATTACGGGAGATTATAAAATAGGAGAGTTGCTGACTAATGATAAACGTATTCCGTTAATTTCGGCTACAGGTTCTACTAGAATGGGTAAAATTGTTGCGCAGGTAGTTGCAGGACGTTTCGGTAAATCATTACTAGAATTAGGAGGAAACAATGCCATCATTGTTACGCCAGATGCAGATTTGGAAATGACGATTATTGGTGCCGTTTTTGGCGCCGTAGGAACAGCTGGACAAAGATGCACTACTACACGTCGTTTGATTATTCATGAGAGTATTTATGATAAAGTAAAAGAAGCTCTTGTTTCAGCATACAAACAATTGCGCATCGGAAATCCGTTGGACGAGAAAAATCATGTCGGACCTCTTATTGACAAACAAGCAGTTGAATTGTATAATGAAGCTTTGAAAAAGGTTGTCGGGCAAGGAGGAAAAATTCTGGTTGAAGGCGGTGTGCTTTTTGGTGAAGGATACGAAAGCGGTTGTTACGTAAAACCCGCCATTGCAGAGGCTGACAATTCATTTGAAATTGTGCAGCACGAAACTTTTGCGCCTGTATTGTATTTGTTGAAATATTCTGGAACGGTTGAAAATGCTATTGCAATCCAAAATGATGTGGCTCAGGGATTATCGTCTGCGATTATGACAAACAACTTAAGAGAAGCCGAATTGTTTTTATCAGTTGCTGGTTCTGACTGCGGAATTGCAAATGTGAATATCGGAACATCTGGCGCTGAAATCGGTGGTGCTTTTGGAGGTGAAAAAGAAACTGGAGGCGGAAGAGAGTCTGGTTCTGATGCTTGGAAAATTTACATGAGAAGACAAACCAATACAATCAATTATGGTGTTGGCGTGGCATTATCTCAAGGTATAAAATTTCATTTGTAAAATGAATTTTGCCAGTAAAATAACAAGTTCTATATTTAAATAAAAAACACTTCACAAAAATGAAATAACATGTACAAAAAGAAATTTTTTTTGATTCTTGTATTCTTTTTCATCATCTCGTCGGGCTGGTCTCAAAAAGGCTTTTCCATTTTAGAATCAGCTAAAAACAGTATCAATTTTAAAGGAAATCCAACAAATGCTACAGACAGAAAATCTCTCGCGTTTTCTGATAAAGGCGCTTGGTTTGCTTTCGGATTTTTAGATGCTTCAAATGTTCAAGCAGGATTTTCGGGACCTTTTTTAATGACCGAACAAAACGGCGTTTGGTTAAGCTCTTCTTTTGTTTCATTGCAATTAAAAGACGAAAAAGGCCAAGATATCATCGACTGGAAAAGTTCTTTGGTAGTACAAAACAGTTATAACAGCCATTTAGAACAGCAATTTAAGAATGAAAAATTAGATGTAAAACAGCAATTGGTATTTTTATCAGGTCACACTGTTCTGCAAAGGACAAGCATTACAAATAAAAGTGCAAAGCCAATTACGCTTTTTCCGTCTTATAATGCTTCTCTTTTTTTAGATGATTTGCAATTGTCTAATGAGAAAAATACTTTAAGAATTGTTTCTTCAAAAAGCATAGCGGTTGGTTATATTCAGTTTCTAAAATCAAATCCAGAAATTGAAATTACCAAACAAGGATATAAGGCACAAACGGAGAAACTGGTTTTAAAACCAAATGAAACTAAAGAAATTGTAGTTTCACAAACTTTTATTTTTCCGCAATATTCTTGGAAAACGGAAAACGAAACGATACAGAAAACGGTATTCACTACACTGTTAAACAACACACAAAAAGAAAAAGAAAAACAGCTGGCACAACTTATTGCCAAAAAGAAAAACATTTACAAAGATCACAGTTATTCAGATTTGATTGCAAAATTGGTGCTGACTTTACAGAACAACACCAGAATTCCAGCAGAAGGATTGAAACATGGCGGTCTTTTTCCGAGTTACAATTACGAATGGTTTCATGGTTTTTGGGCTTGGGACAGCTGGAAACATGCCGTTGCAGTAGCCAATTATGATGCCGAATTAGCCAAAAATCAGATGCGTGCTTTATTTGATTATCAGGATCCTAATGGTTTTATTCCAGATTGCGTTTACAGAAACAATCTTCTTGAAGAAAATAATTATCGCAATACAAAAGCGCCACTTGCTGCTTGGGCTGTTTGGAAGATTTATGAAAAAACAAAAGATGATAATTTTATAAAAGAGTTTTACCCAAAGTTGACTTTATATCACAATTGGTGGTACAAAGAACGCGATCACGATCAAGATGGTTTATGCGAATTTGGTTCGACAGACGGAACTGTGATTGCCGCAAAATGGGAAAGCGGAATGGATAATGCTGTACGTTTTGATGATAGCAAAATCTTGAAAAATGGCGAAAAAGCGTATTCATTAGATCAGGAAAGCGTTGATTTGAATTCGTTCTTATTTGCAGAGAAAAACTATCTCAGTAAAATGGCATCAGTTTTAAAATTAAATGATGAAGCTAAAAAATGGATGAATGAAAGTGATGCATTAAAACTCAAAATTCAAAAGCAATTTTGGGATCAAGAAACGGGTTGGTTTTACGACACAACAATTGATGGCAAAACATTGATAAAAGCAATGGGATGCGAAGGATATTGTCCGATTTGGGTAGAAGTTGCTACCAACGAACAAGCCAAAGCAGCAAAAAACAATATGGTTGATCCAGCGAGTCTGAACACTTTTGTGCCTTTGCCAACATTGGCTGCTAATCACCCAAAGTTTAAACCAGATAACGGATATTGGAGAGGACCTATTTGGCTTGACCAAAGTTATTTTGGCATCAACGGATTAGAAAAGTATGGATACACTAAAGAAGCAAACGAACTGGCCTATAAACTGATGCACAATGCGGAAGGCGTTATGGACAAAGGAACTTCTATCAGAGAAAATTATCAGCCCGTAAACGGAAAAGGATTGGAAGCTTACAACTTTAGCTGGTCTGCTTCGCATTATTTAATGCTGCTTTTAGAGGATAAATAACGAATGGAATTCAGTGTAATCCCTACGGGATATTTTTATCTCGATGATCAAGTTTTTTACCAATATTTAAATCCTAAAGGATTATTTTACAGAGATTATATTGGCAACAAGTAATCTCGTAGAGATTAAATATTGGTAACAAATAAATCTGTGTACAGTATTGTCCCGTAGGGACTGTATTAAATTTGTAAACAACAACAACAACAACAACAACAACAACAACAACAAACTAACATGTCTAACCACAAAACTTTAACCAAAATTATATTAGCAGGATTGCTTATGGCAAGCTGTAATTTAACACCTGTTTTTGCTCAGAACAAAAAAGGGGCAGTTTCAGAAAAACAGAATCCGCAACGTTTTTTCTCCAAAGCTAATTTAATGGAGATTGGAGTTTATTATTATCCCGAACAATGGCCCAAAGAGCAATGGGAACGCGATTTAAAAAACATCAAAAAACTGGGTTTTGAGTTTACGCACTTCGCTGAGTTCGCATGGACTTTTATGGAACCAGAAGAAGGGAAATACGATTTTAAATGGTTGGACGATGCTTTGGCTATTGCCGAAAAACAAGGATTGAAAGTCATCATGTGCACACCAACGCCAACTCCGCCAGCATGGATGGGAGAAAAATATCCCGAAATTTATCTGGTTGATGCAAGCGGAAGACGCAGAGAACACGGCAACAGAGCCAATCAATCTGTTTCTAATGAAAAATACAGAGAATTTGTGGCCAAAATTGTTACTGAACTTGGTAAAAGATACGGCAATAATAAAAATGTTATAGGCTGGCAGGTTGATAACGAACCTGGTGCGCCAGACGATTTTAGCCCATCAGCACAAAAAGGATTTCAGAAATGGCTTAAAGCGAAATACGGAACAATCGAAAAATTAAATGCTGAATGGGTAGCCAGTTTCTGGAGCATTAGATATAATAATTTTGAGCAGATTGCGATTCCAAATGCAGAGATTTATTTTGAAGACAAACTAAGTCCGCATGCTGTTTTAGATTTTAAGCGTTTTACAGCAGATTCTCAAGCAGAATATTTGAATTTGCAGGCAGAAATACTTCGCAAATATATTGATCCAAAACAATGGATTACGACCAATTATACCAATGTAGTTTACGGAGCAGATCCTAGAAGAACAGATAAAATGGATTTTGCAACTTATACGATGTATCCTGTAAGTGGAAGAAACAATTTAGGTGGACAAAATTTTAGAATGGGACATCCTAATAAAATTTCAGAAGCAAATGATTATTACAGATCCATAAATGGCGTTACAGGAGTAATGGAAATGCAGCCGGGACAGGTAAACTGGGCAAGCATTAATCCGCAACTGCTTCCGGGAACAGTCCATATGTGGATTTCTCAGGCTTTTGGCGGCGGCTGTTCTTTTACTTGTACGTACAGATACAGACATCCGCTTGGAAGCAGCGAAATGTATCATGACGGAATTGTGGGAACAGATGGCGTGACTTTGACAACTGGCGGTAAAGAGTTTGTACAGTCAATTGAAGATATGAAACTGCTTCGCAAAGAGTACAATCCAAAAGCGGTTATTCCACAGGAAATTGAAAAAAGAAAAACAGGATTCTTATGGAGCCACGAAAATCTGTGGGATTTAGAAAACCAAAAACAAACCGAATTTTGGAGTACTTGGAGACATAGAAACATCTATACTTCAGCAGTAAAATCGACTGGTGCGCCAATGGATTTTATCACAGAAGAGAGCGATTTTTCTGCTTATCCGTTCATCGTTGCGCCAGCATATCAATTAATTGATCAAAAACTGGTGGACAAATGGACGAAATACGTTGAAAATGGTGGAAATTTAATCCTTTCCTGCCGAACTGGACAGAAGGACAAAAATGGTCATTTCTTCGAAGCTAAGTGGAGCGGACCAATCGTGCCTTTAATTGGAGCAGATGTCGAATTTTTTGACATGCTCGTTGAAGATGTAAACGGAACTATAAATGCTGGAAACAATACTTATAAGTGGAATGTTTGGGCAGATGTTTTAAATCCGAAACAAGGAACTGAAGTTTTGGCTTCTTATGCCGATCAGTTTTACAAAGGCAAAGCGGCGGCGATTACCAGAAAATTAGGAAAAGGAACCGTTACTTATATTGGAGCTGAAAGTAAAGACGGAAATTTGGAAAGACAAATAGTAAGAACTGTCTATGAACGCGCAAAAGTTGCCATTGAAGATTTCCCAAAAGGGGTATATGTAGAATGGCGTGACGGTTTTTATGTAGGTGTGAATTATACTAATGAAAGCATAAATCTGCCAATTCCTGCAGGAAGCAAAATATTGGTAGGGAAAAATCCATTAGAACCAGCTCAGGCTGTAATTTGGAAATAAAAGTTTGCCACGAATAATTTTTAATAAAATTGCCATGAATTACACTAATTTACACGAATTAAAGACTTGAAAAATTAGCGCAAATTCGTGCAATTAGTGACTAAAAAAAAACAAAAACAATTTAATAGAATAGCAATGATTTTTTCAGAAACAGTTATTCAGGACTTGGTAAAAGAACATTACGGATTAAATGTAGCCGTAAAAGCATTAAATGGATATGACGAATTGAATTTTCTCTTGTCCGATGACAAAAATGAAAAATACATTCTCAAAGTATCAAATGAGAGTCATTCATTTCCATTTTTAAAGGCACAAGCTTCAATTTTGAGGCATCTTGGCAATAGTGCTATTTCTGATTGTTTTCAGCATTTTTGCCTTAATAAAAATGGTGAGGGACTGACTGAGATACTAACAGATTCCCAAACCTATCATATTAGAATTCTCAACTTTCTGGAAGGTACTTTTTGGGTAGACGAGAAGAACAAAAACAGCGAGCTCCATTATAATCTAGGTTCTTTTTTAGGTAATATGGATGCTGTATTAGCTAATTTTTCGCATCCAGCAATGCATCGCAATTATACTTGGGATATTAGCCGTGCAAGTGAAGCAGGCGATAATTTAAAGTATATTCTAAATCATGAAAGAAGACGTATTGCGGGTTATTTTTTATTGCAGTTTGACACCGAAGTGCCGCCGCAGTTGCATCGTCTAAGACACGCCTATATTCACAATGACGCAAATGATTATAATGTTTTGGTGAAAGACAATCGCATTAGCGGACTGATTGATTTTGGCGATATGGTTTACACGGCTTTAATCAATAACCTTGCGATTGCCTGTGTGTATGCGATGCTTGATGAAGAAGATCCGTTAGCTGTAGCGGCAACCATTGTCAAAGGATATCATAATTCGTATGCGCTTACCGAACAAGAATTGGATCTTTTGTATTATTTAATTGCAGGAAGACTTTGCATTAGTGTGACACAATCTGCTTACAATGCATCGTTAGATAGTAACAATGAACACCATTTTGTTACCGAAAAACCAGCTTGGGATTTGTTATATAAATGGATAAAAACAAACCCAATCAAAGCGCAAGATACTTTTAGAAAAGCATGCGGTTTTGATGGATTAATCAATGATAACGATTATTCTGAGCTTCTTGAAATTAGAAAACAGAAAATAGGAAGAAATTTAAGCATTGGTTACAAAGAAAAATTAAAAATTGTAAAAGGAGCTTTGCAATATTTATATGATGACAAAGGAAGAACTTTTGTTGATTGTGTAAATAATCCATCGCATGTTGGACATTGTCACCCAGTTGTGGTTAGAAAAATGCAGCATCAAATAGCGACTTTAAATACAAATACCAGATATTTGAATGACGCCATAACGGATTATGCGCAAAGGTTGACGGCAACTTTACCTGAAAAACTAAGCGTTTGTTATTTTGTCAATTCGGGTAGTGAAGCCAATGATTTGGCTATTCGTATGAGCCGTCATTTCACCAAACAGAAAGATATTATCGTACTCGATCACGCTTATCACGGAACTTCGACAGTGGCAATGGAGATGAGTCCATATAAATTTGACAGCAAAGGCGGTTCTGGTCAAATGCCTTGGATTCATAAAGCAATTAATCCAGATTTGTATCGAGGTCCTTATAAATATGGCGATGCAGAAGCAGGAGAAAAATATGCTGCAGATGTACAGCTAATTATCGAAAATTTAAAGAAAGAAAATAAGGCGCCAGCAGTTTTTATCTGTGAAACTTTATTAGGAGTTGGCGGTCAAATTCCCTTGCCAGAAAATTATTTAAAAACAGTTTACGACTACGTTCGTGCAGCAGGAGGAGTTTGTATTGCAGATGAAGTTCAGGTTGGTTTCGGAAGAATTGGCGATCATTTCTGGGGATTCGAATTGCAAAATGTAGTGCCAGATATTGTTGTTTTAGGAAAACCAATAGGAAACGGGCATCCGTTGGCGGCTGTAATTGTAACCGAAGAGATTGCAGAAGCTTTCAATAATGGCTTGGAATACTTTAATACTTTTGGCGGTAATCCTGTTTCTATGGCTACAGGATTGGCTGTTTTAGATGTAATTCAGCAGGAAGAAATGCAGCAGCATGCATTGGAAACTGGTAATTATTTGATGGATGGATTAAAAAAATTAATGCATAAATATCCTATCATTAGTGATGTTCGAGGACACGGATTATTTATTGGAGCAGAAATGGTTAAAGACAGAATTACCATGGAACCCGCTATTCCCGAGATAGATATTGTAGTCGAAAAACTGAAAGCAAAAGGTTATTTGTTAAGTACAGATGGACCTCTGCACAATGTTCTAAAAATAAAACCGCCAATGCCATTCAATAAACAAAATGCTGATGAAATGGTGCAATTACTTGATATTGCATTGAGCGAATTATAGTTTTCTAAATACATAGAAACATAGGTTTTTATCTTAAAAAAAAGGCGACAAAAAAGAAACTCGTTTCTTAACACATAACTATGTGTTTTCATGCGAAGTGAAACACCTCTCACACACAATAAAAATCTATGTTTCTATGTGTTAAAACAAAAGTTAACAACTATTAAAAATGAATAATAATAATATCCTTTCCAAAAGTTCTATTAATCTTACTTTTTTAGAAAAGCAATTAGAAGGAAAATTATTTTACGATCATACCATGCGTCTGCTTTATGCAACAGATGCAAGCGCTTACAAAGAAATGCCTTTGGCTGTAGCCATTCCGAAAACCAAAGAAGATATTCAGAAAATTATTGCTTTCGCAAAAGAAAACAAGAGCAGTATCATTCCTCGTGCGGCTGGAACTTCATTGGCTGGACAAGTGGTTGGAAACGGAATTGTGGTCGATATTTCGCAAGAATTCACCAAAATTATTTCGGTAAATCAGGAAGAAAAGTCGGCTTGGGTGGAACCTGGAGTAATTCGCGATGAATTGAATCTTCATTTAAAACCGTATAAACTTTTTTTTGGACCAGAAACCTCTACCAGCAATCGCTGTATGATTGGCGGAATGGTTGGAAACAATGCCTGTGGAGCCCGATCTGTTGTGTATGGATCTACTCGCGAACATGTGCTTGAAATACAAGGATTTTTAGCAGACGGAAATGAAGTTGTTTTTGGCTCTTTAACTAATAAAGAATTTGAAGATAAATGCAATGGAATTAATGTAGTGAGTCCCTTAGAACAGGAAATTTATGTTCAAGCCAAAGAAATATTATCATCTGAAAATAATCGAAATTTATTTGAAGCTAATTTTCCTAAGAAATCAATTCCGAGAAGAAATACAGGATATGCTTTAGATTTATTGGCAGACAGCAGTCCGTTTAATGGTTCTGATGAAAAGTTTAATTTTTGTAAACTAATTGCTGGATCTGAAGGAACGTTGTTTTTTTCTACAGCCATAAAACTGAATCTGGTTGATGCCTTAAAACCTTATTCAGCTTTGGTTTGTGTTCATTTTGAAAGCATTCATGAATCTTTAAAAGCTAATATTGAAGCGCTGAAATTTAATCCAGATAGCGTGGAGCTGATTGACCATTATATTTTGGAATGCACCAAAGAAAATATCGAACAAAGTAAGAATCGTTTTTTTGTGAAAGGCGATCCTCAGGCTATTTTAGCGGTCGAATTTTTAAGAGATTCACAAGAAGAAATTGATAGCATTGCCAAAGAGATGGAAGCGCTAATGCGTTCTAAAAATCTCGGATATCATTTCCCCATTGTTTATGGTGAAGATACCAATAAAGTTTGGGCATTAAGAAAAGCAGGATTGGGCTTATTGTCTAATATTCCAGGTGATGCCAAAGCAGTTGCAGTAATTGAAGATACAGCAGTTGATGTAAATGATCTGCCAGATTTTATTGAAGATTTTAATACTATTCTAAAAAAGAGAAATCTCAACTGTGTGCATTACGCACATGCTGCAACAGGCGAGTTGCATTTGCGTCCGATCATAGATTTAAAAACTCATGAAGGGACGGCACTTTTTAGAACTATTGCAACCGATATTGCGCATTTGGTAAAAAAATACAAGGGTTCTCTAAGTGGAGAACATGGAGACGGAAGGCTTCGAGGCGAGTTTATTCCGCTAATGTTGGGAGATGAGATTTATGAATTATTTGTTCAAATAAAAAAGGTTTGGGACCCGTGGGATGTTTTTAATCCGGGGAAAATCGTGAATACTCCTCCTATGGATACAAGTCTGCGATATACGGCTGGACAGGATACGCCAATGCCTGAAACTTATTTCGATTTTTCGGAACACAACGGAATTCTTCGTGCCGCCGAAATGTGCAATGGATCTGGCGATTGCAGAAAGACAGAAAAGAGCGGAGGCACAATGTGCCCAAGTTATATGGCTACCCGAGACGAAAAACATACTACAAGAGCGCGTGCCAATATGCTGAGAGAAACCATTACAAACTCAGTAAAAGCCAATAAGTTCGATGATGAAAATTTGTTGGAGGTTTTAGATTTATGCTTAAGCTGTAAAGGCTGTAAGTCGGAATGTCCTTCAAACGTAGATATGGCAAAATTGAAAGCAGAAACTTTGCAGCAACATCATGATAAAAACGGCGTAAAATTTAGATCAAAACTGATTGGAAATACGCCAAAAATAAATCAGTTGTTTGCTTCAGTTCCGTGGATGTATAATTTGTCAACCAAAGGAATTCTCGGAAATTGGATTAAAAAAAGTACTGGTTTTGCTGTAGAAAGGCAATTGCCTTTGATGCATAAAACTACTTTTGGAAAATGGATAAAAAGTTATAACCAAATAGGTGATTTTAGAAATGGAAATGTCTATTTGTATAATGATGAATTTCTCAACTATTATGATGTCGAAATAGGGCAGACGGCCGTAAAACTTTTGAATCAATTAGGGTATAAAGTTTTGATTCCTGAAATAGGAATAAGCGGAAGAACATATCTCTCAAAAGGAATGCTAAAAGGGGCACGAGAAATTGCAGAACAAAATATTATAGATTTTGAAAAAGCGATTCCAAGTGATGGTATTTTGATCGGAATTGAACCTTCGGCGATACTTTCATTTCGTGATGAATATTCTGATTTGTGCCGTGGAGATTTAAAAGAAAAAGCAAAAAAAGTAGCGACTAGAACTTTCCTGATTGAAGAATTTCTGACTCAAGAATTAGAAACTGGGCGTATTACATCGGATAGTTTTACAGAACAGACAGAAAGAGTTCGCATGCATGGGCATTGTTTTCAAAAAAGTTTATCTTCTTTAGTGCCACTTAAAAAGATACTTTCACTGCCAAAGAATTATACAGTTTTAAATATTCCAAGCGGCTGTTGCGGTATGGCAGGTTCTTTTGGTTACGAAAAAGAGCATTATGATATTTCGATGAAAATTGGAGAACTGGTTTTGTTTCCAACAATTAGAAAAGAAGAATCAGTCACTTTAATTTCTGCATCTGGAACGAGCTGTAGACATCAAATTGCGGATGGAACTGGGCGAAAAGCATTGCATCCGGTAGAAATATTGTTTAAGGCTTTGAAATAGAGATAGATTTATTATCGTTCTAATATTCTGTAGAGGCGCACTGCAGTGTGTCTCGCGCACGTTTGTCCTCAAAGATTTTCCTGTTGCACATATACTGAGCGTAGACTCACTGCGGTGCATCTCTACAGATATACTGTATGTATAAAATAATCTGCTAAATCTGCAAGATTTGCGGGAGGCATTTTTATTTATTTTTTTTCTCTCGCAGATTTAGCAGATTTTTTTGTTTAAATCTGTATATAAATCTATTGATAATAAAAAACAAATCTCCTTGATACATTGGGCGTAGACGCACTACGGTGCGTCTCTACAGATATGCTGTATGTATAAAATAATCTGCTAAATCTGCAAGATCTGCGGGAGGCATTTTTATTTATTTTTTTTCTCTCGCAGATTTAGCAGATCCTATTGGTTTAAATCTGCGTGAAAAAACTACTCGAATAAAAACAAACAAACCTCCAAGATATATTTCGGAGGTTTGCTTCAAAAACAATAATTAAAAAAAAAATTATAACTTAATATTTATGGTATTACCATCTTTAATAACCTTATTGATCGCTAGTTTTTTTCCGTCAGTTATTTTTAACTTTAGATTTTTGCCAGCTCTTTCAACGGTAATATCAAAATCACGTTCAAATGCATGAATATGCTTTAGTTTCATAGTAGACCAAGATTTAGGAAGTCTTGGCGTAAAATCGAAACTGTGTAAACCTGTCGGGCGAATACCAAATAATCCTTCTGTAAAAATTCGGCAATACAGACCGCTTTCAGCCGAAAGGTGACGCTGATCGCCTTCTGGATATGCTTCTACAGGATATGGCACGTGATCTCCCAATAAACGTCGGTTAGAATAATAATGCAAGAAATCTAGCGCTTTGTCTGTTTCTCCTGCTGCTAGAACGCCTCTTAAAGCATACAAAGTAGAACGATCCCAGAATATTTTATCTCCGGCAACACTTGCTAAACCATCTTTAGTCCATAATCTAGAAGAAAATAAGGCATCTATAGTTCCGTCTTTTCTATCATAAATTCCCATGGTAAGCGGAGTACAGATCCAAGCTCTTAAAACATCATTTTCTTTGTAATATTTGTACGTCTCAAAACCTTCAACTTTAGCCCCAAAATACTTTTCTATAGCAGTTCTTAATTTTTCAGCTTCCGCTTTATATGCTTTAAGCTGTGTTTCGTTTTTTCCTAAAAACTTGCCTAGATAAACGGCAGAATGTAATGCATCATAATACAAAGAAGAAGTATTAAGATTGGCTTTTCCTGCAGGAAGGCGCCCTTCCAATTCATCAGAATCTGAAGCGACTACGCCGTCAGCATTTATTTTTCTGTGGCAATGTTCTAAACACCATTCAATTAATGACCATAATTGTTTTGCTTCATCAGCATTTCCTCTCGAAAGCGCGTAGCGAGCAGCTCCGTAAGCAATCATAGCGCCATCTCCGCGATCTCCTGCACCTGCCCAAATATCTGTTCCTTCAGCAACAATCGAACTCGGAATAGGTTTATAATCTTTATTCATGAATTTGGCAAACTGAAGATAAGCATTTAAGGATGCTTTATTTCCATATTCATATCCTAAATAAGGAAAAAATGGACCAATATATTCCGCTTGATCGTTTGCCCAAATGGCAGCGTAATACGATTCTCCGCCTGGACCGTGCATTGGACCGCCTTTGGTTTCAAAAATACTTTCAGCTGCTCTGATTTTCGCGAAAGCAAATTCGGTATTCAAAACCTGATCTGGCGTTTCCAAAATCAATTTGCTCCATATTTCACTGATCAATTCTAAGCGTTTGCTTTTTTCTTCTTCAGCATTTACAGTAGGAACTGTTTCGTTTGCTTTAACGCCCGAATAGATAATAGAAAAACTTACAGTTTCATTAGGTTTCAGATTAAAGCTTCCATTATTAATAAGGTCTGCATGTATGGCATAACTGCCTTCAGTTCCTTTAGCAGCATCTGTAGCATAAACCGCATTCGATTTTGGAATTTCTACAATGCAGTTTTTTTCTGAGCTGTTTTTAATGGTATAAATTTCGTTATAAACCGCCAAAGCCGTAGAAGGGAAAAATTGCCTTGTAAGCTCTAGATTGTCTGTTTTACTCTTAACTAGTAAGGTTCCGTTAAGTGTTAGTGAAACTGTTTTTTCTGCAGGAATTGGTTTGTAATTTACGGTTAGCAAATCAAATGCATCTTGCGCAAACTGACGCGTTAAAATCGCATGCGTATTATTCGGAATGGTTCTCAGCATTGGCCAAACCAAGCTGCGGGTTGCATGAAATGAACCGTCTGCCGCAACGCCATATCTTAGAACACATGAGATTCTTTTACCGCTCATTTCGATATGATCATCATGCGGAATGCTATTGTTTATTTGCCAAGAAATAGAACCGTCGGTATTAATTTGCCAACGTTGATCTTCTTGTGAAAATGCTGTATTTGCTATAAAGCATAAAGCAATAAGAACCAATAAAAAGGATTTAAGTTTTTTTCTAGAAGATATCTTCATAGCGTTTGATTTTAAATTGTATCCATTGTATGAGTAGTACATTGGACGAGTTGTTTTAGCGACAGGCCGCCGTTATTTTCTGTCCAGGATTCACACGAATTGTAATAGCAGTGTAGGGATTTCCCTTGTTGTCCTTTTCATGAATTACGGCAGCTTTTTTATTATTTATAAAGATAGAAGTATAATTCCCAGGGAACATTGCTTTCCATTCTATAAATTTTTCGCCTTTGTTGTGTAGTGTTGTAGTGGTTTGTTTTTCGTGTTTTACAGCTAATGTTGTCTGTAACACGGGTAAATTGTCGACCTCAGAAATGCTGTCTTTTTTTCCTCGATGTATTGTTGTTATTGTTTTTTTCGATGCATCTGGCTCTATGCCCATACAGCCATGTATGATGCCTTCAATTACGCCGTATGAAACTTCTGGATATTCTCTTCTTTTGGTTTCAGGATCGGTTAAATGTAAAATGTATTCGTATGCTTTGTCTTCGTAACCATATTTGTATAAAAGAAACGGAAGATAAGAAGCATTTTCTACATTGCTTTTTTCTGAAAGAATGTGTTTAATTGTCTTTTCAGTTCTGTCTGTATCTGCCAAAACATCGAACCATAATAAAAATAGTTCGCCTGCATCTTTGCTAAATTTACCATCAGCGGTATAAATTACATTGTAAGCCGATGCATTTTGATCCCACCAGATTTGTTCGATCTGTTCTTGATATCTAAGTGCCTTTTTTTCGAAAAAAGCAGCTTTTTCAAATTGTCTTTTTTCTTTTAAAATAGAAGAATAGGTAAGTAATCCTCTGTAAATGGCTGCAACCAAATCGACCCCCATTTTTAAACCCGGAATGCCTTCGGAATAAGAAGCTAATCCTCGACATTTATGAAAATCGTCTTTGCTATCGAACGGAGTAGGAGTGTTTACAAATTCTGGTCTGGTTAATAGCGAATCAGCTTCCAAAAACCAACGTTCTATATATGCTGTTGATGATTTTTCGAAGAAATTTTCAAACTCAGGATTTTTGATATAATCTTCATCGCCTGTCCATAAGTACAATCTCCAACAAGCAAATATGACATCAAAATTGCTATTCAGATTGTACCAGAATTCTTTATCATTTCTGTAATCTTCTGGAGCAGGTTTTCCGTATTTATTGATTTCCCAATACGAACACCAGTCTTTACTTTCTGAAATATTTTTCGCAAAAAGTGAAAGCATGTTTTTGTTTTCCTTACTCAATCCAAGGATTTCTGCGCCAATGCTCTGATGAGAGACATCGCGCATGCAAAATGCAGATCGGGAAGGCAGAGCCGCTTCATACCATGGTCCAACAGGATCGTTCGAATCTCCTTTATAGCTCAGAGCCATGCTTTTTGCACGTTCAAATGCCAGCTGGAGTGTAGGATCTGTAGACCTGAAAGTGATTGTTTCCTGACTGAATGAATTCAGAAAGAAACAGCAATTTGCCACACAAACTATAAAATGATTTTTCATAACGCTATTTTCAATTTGGATTGATTTCTAGAGACATTTTAAAAGCAAACCCATCCCTCTAGATGGGTTTGCTTAATCGGTTATAGTTTTTAATTATAACCAGGGTTTTGGGGTAAACCTGTTCTGTTAATTTCATCTCTCGGAATTGGGAGCAAATAATGCTGCGGTTTGAAAATCCTTTCCTGGACTTTAGCGTAGGTATAGGTTTTAGATCCGTCATTATTTTTGGTAATAATGACTCCCATTAAGGGTTTGTTTTCAGTTTCCTCGGCAATTTTCCAACGGCGAACATCATAGTAACGGAATCCTTCAAGACATAATTCTACTTGTCTTTCGTTACGGATTTTATTCTCTAAAGCTGTTCCGGTCAAACCTACTAACGGATTTGTAATTCCTGCACGCTGTCTGATCAAGTTAAGATATTGAATGGCAGTCCCTTCATTTCCTAATTTAAATTGCGCTTCGGCATAGTTTAGGTAAATTTCTCCTAAACGAGATATAATCCAAGCTTTATTAGTTTGTGTTTCATTATTGTAATTGTACGTTGTATCACAATATTTACGGAAAGTGTAACGTGTTTTACTGGCATTCCAAGTATCCCAACCTTGTGGAGAATCTAAACCGCCTTCGTAAAATTCGGCTTTATTTGAACTTCCTGCATCGTAACGATCTTGAAAGAATTCAGGTTTTCCGTAAGCACGTCCGTCATAAACAATGTTTTTGTAAAAACGAGGATCTCTGTTTACATAAGGTTTTTGAGGATCATAACCAGATGTTGGATCTGTAATGTCTTTTCCGTCAGCTGTTCCGTAAGCATCGATATGGCTTTGGCTTGGTGCAAAATTGGCCCATCCGTGGAAACCGCTTGGCGAATTAAACATTTCTACACCATTAAAAGCACTCCATTGCGGATCTTTACTAGATAAACGGCAGAAGATAATTTCTGAATTGTTTGTAGTAAAAAGATCTTCGTACTTTTTATCGTAAAGAGAATACATGTTTAAATCCATAACGGCTTTTGCAGCGTCTGATGCTTTTTTCCATTTTGTTAAATCATTAGACGGATTCCATTGCGGACTTGCTGCATAAAGTAATGTTCTTGATTTTATAGCTAAAGCTGCGCCCTTTGTTACTCTTCCTAAATCTTTAGCTGTTAAAGGAAGCAATTCAGCAGCTTTGTCCAATTCTGTGACAATAAAATCGACACATTGGTCATAAGTGCTGCGCTCTACTTTAAAATTACTGTTTAAGTCAAAAGGCGTTGTAACAAGAGGAACTCCTCCGTAATCACTAATTAATTTGAAATACGCATAAGCTCTTAAGAAAAGCACTTCACCTTTTAATCTATTTCTCCAAGCTTCGTCTCCTGGCACGTTATCAATTCGGGACAAAAAGATATTGCAGTTTTGAATGGTTGCATAAGTAGGTTTCCAAGTATTGAAATCTCCTGCGTTGTCTGGTGTAAGAGCTCCAGAATTTAAATTCCACACATCATAATCGTTAAAATTATTGAATGCTTCATCACAAGCAGTAGATAAAATCCAGCTGCGGTTGGTTCTGTCGTTCCAGTTGTGCTGCGTACTTGGTAAAACTGTATAGAGATTATTAGCAAAAGCTTCGGTAAGTTTTAAGTCATTCCACACATTTTCATCAGTATAAGAATCCAAAGGCGCTTTATCTAAAGGGTCTTCAGTACAAGATGTTACAGAAGCAACAGTGATAAAAAGAGTAGCTGCAATTACTGCTTTCTTTTTTATATTTATTAGTTTATTGATTTTATAATTTTTCATGTCTTGATCTTTTACCTTGTTATAATTCAATGCTTACACCGATTCTGTAAATACGAGTTTGCGGATAATTTACTCCTGTCGTATTATTGGTTTCAGGATCTAAATTGTACTGTTTCATGTGGTCGATAGAAAACAAATTGGTTCCTCCCGCATAAAATCTCGTATTTAATATTCCGAATCTAGACAAGACTTTTTCTGGTAATGTATAGGAAATCTCCAAAGATTTTAATCTGAAGAATGAAGCATCTCTTAACCAGAAGTCAGCTGGAATATTGTTTCTTGGATCAGAATCATTGAAGGCAACAGGGTATTTAGAATTTGGATTATCAGCAGTATATCGGTCTTCGTATAACCATCTTGGTGGTGCCACGATAGCGCCTTGAGCTTGCGGAAGAATCATTTGTCTCGCTTTTGCCTGTCCTGTCCAAAGCATATCTACAGAAAAACCTTTGTATTCAGCTCTGATTGGAATACCATAAGCAATTTTTGGCGTTGCCGATTCAGGAATTCTCACTTTATCATTAGAAGTGATGCTTCCGTCACCATCAATATCTTTTACCCAAAGATCACCCGGTTTTGCTCCTTCAAAGTGAGGAGAATTGTCAACTTCTGCTTGAGTACGGTAAATTCCGTTGGTTTGATATACCATCCAAGAATCAATAGCTCTTCCAGTTGATTTTTGCCAAGCTGGAATATTTGCCGCTTCATCGCGGAATAATACTTCACTCTGTGCATAAGTAAAATTGAAACCAACACTATATTTAAAACTATTGATATTGTCGGCGTAGTTAATAGACCAATCAGTACCTCTGTTTACCGTTTTTCCAATATTTTCTTTTGGAAGAGATAATCCTGTGTATAATGGCACAGAAGCATTTCTTGCAGCAAGAATGTCAGATCTTTTATTACTGAAGTAGTCAAAAGTCGCTGTTAATTTATTTTTAAAGAATCCGAAATCAAAACCGATGTTTTTAGAGTCTTGAATTTCCCAAGTAATGTTTGGGTTTGGAGTAGAAGAAAGATAAATACTGTTATTTAAAGTATAATCTGAACCAAAGTAGCTGTACAACTGCTGATCTGTTGTTAACTGATATCTTGTCAAGAAAAGATATTGGTTAAGATATTCTACACCATTAATAGTTTCTCTCAAATCGTCATTACCCATTCTTCCCCAAGAAGCTCTAATTTTTAGTAAATCAAATCCTTTTATATTGTTTTTGAAGAAAGGCTCTTCAGAGATTTTCCAGCCTGCGCTTATAGCCGGGAACATACCCCAACGCGTTGACGAAGGGAAATTGAATGATCCGTTATAACGTGTAGAAACTTCAGCAAAATATTTATCATCAAAATTGTAAGCCACTCTTCCAAGGAAACTTTCACGTCCGTCCTGATAGGCGCCGCCAGTTGCGTTTTGCCCTTTAGTGCTTCCAGTAAAAATCTGATCTAATTGATCGCTTAACAAATCTCTTCTGTAAGCATACGTTTGGGTTTTGTCCATTGTAGTCTGCTCGTAACCTACAAAAGCATTAACAGAGTGTTTGTTGAACTTACGATCGTAAGCTAATTTTGCGAAATATGTATTTTGATTTGCAATTCGCTCATCCTGCATAACACTAGTTATACTGGTGCTGTTTTTTACGTTATTGTAACTGTTATTTGTTTTGTCATACGAATAAGCATCCCATGGTTTTGTAAATCTCTTTTCACTACGCACATTATAGTCAAATGCAGCATATCCGCTAAGAGATAATCCATCAGTTATTTTTGGCAATTTCAGCTCAAATCCAATTTTAGGATTTACAATTAAGTTGACTACGTGATCATAACCTGCTGCTGACGAAGACATTAAAATTGGGTTTCTACCATTTGTAATACCAGACGACGGAAGTCCATTTTTCCAATACGCAGGAATAAAAGGATACATACTAACTGTCTCGTGCATAATGCTTCCAATGCTTACCGCAGGATAGTTTCTGTCTTCTTTACGAGTAGCGATATCTAAGTTTACTTTAAAGTTTGAAGTAATATTAACATCAATATTAGATCTTAAATTGAACTGTCTGTATCTTTCGTCGCTATATCTAAGGTTACTTTCCTGATTTAAATATTGTCCAGAAAAGAAATATTTAACCTGCTCGTTACCTCCGTTAACAGAAAGAGAAAGATTAGCCTGTGGAGCATCTTTTCTATAAACTTGTTTTAACCAATCTGTACTGGTATAATTAGGATCGTTTCCAGCTTTATATTTGTCAATTTCTGCCTGAGTGTAAGGAAGCGTTGTGCCTTTATGAGCATTCAATTCGTTATAGTACGTCATGTATTCCCAAGAATTAACTCTTTCGCTCATTCTGGTTAACTGCTGAATACCATACGATCCGTCAACTTTAATCGTTGGAGCACCTACTTTTCCTCTTTTAGTTGTTACTAAAATTACTCCATTTGCAGAACGAACTCCATAAATGGCTGCCGATGCATCTTTCAAAACCGTTACAGATTCGATATCATCTGGATTTATCCTGTTCAAATCACGATCAGGAATACCGTCGACAACTACAAGGGGACTCGTTCCTCCGCCAAATGAATTAAAACCTCTAATCAAAAGGCTTGAGCTATCATCACCAGGTCTTCCAGAACGGTTGTTGGCAATTACTCCAGACATACGTCCCGCAATTCCGTTTGATACGTTTGCAGATGCATTTTGAGTCAAAACACCTCCTTTAATCGAAGCAATTGCTCCCGTTGTAGAAGCTTTTTTCTGAGTTCCGTATCCAACGACAACCACTTCATTTAAAGTCTGATTCTGTTCTTCAAGCTGAATGCTTACAGCATAGTCAGCGCGAACTTCTTTTGTTAAAAATCCGGTGTAAGAAAAAACAAGAATACTGTTGGAGTCAGGAACCTCAATGGTGAAATTGCCATCAAAATCTGTTGTTGCCGTTATTTTTGTTCCTTTTACAAGAATGTTTACACCAGGAAGCGGTTCTCCTTGCGGGCCTGTTACTTTTCCTTTTACTAGTTTTTCTACAAATACTGAAGCGTTGCCATCTTTTGCCAAAGTTAGATTACTGCTCAGTTTAGTGGAGAATTTGGTTTCTTTTAATTCAGCAGCAAAAGAACTCTGTAGAGCGAGTGCCAGTAAGGCTCCAGATGTTAGTTTGGTAATCTTCCATGTCTCAGAAGAAAGCCACTCTTTTGTCGGTTTTTGTTTGGTCATGTTTTAGTGGTTTTTGTTAGTTAGTAATTTATTCTCGTGGTTCGTTTTCATCTTTTTCATTTTGGAGAAACAAAATGCCTTGAGCTCGTGCAGATTGTTTATGAAAAAGAGATAAATGTGAAAACCAAAAGTATAAATGTTTCTAAACCAGCACATACCAGTACCTACCAGTTTTTTGAGATATGCGTAAAAAACATGCCTTATTTAAGATAATTTAAAAATTAAAGTGGGTAATATATGCATAAAGTGTAAGTTAAAGTCAATTAGACTAATAGATGTGAGTTTTGTTGTTATTAAAAGCTTATTTGTTCTGTTCGATTCTTAAAATCAATTTTTGGAAAAAACAATGGAGATTTTGAGAAGTCAAAAAGTGATTATTTTGATTTTAAAAGTGGATAATATAGTATCAGAATTTTTTTTGCAATCTAATTTTTGATTTTTTACTCGTTTTTCTTTTGTTGACCATACCAGTCAGTGTTTTTAAGCTAATATGTAAGAGTAAACTTGTTTATTTTTATTCGTGTTTTACGATTCAGAGCGATTTTTAGGTAATAAAATATCAGAATCGGTAAAAAAGCCTAAAAGTTTTATCAAAAGCCTATTTTGGATTACTTTTCCAAAAAAGGAAAATCTAAAGGCAGAAATATGGATTTAATTATATTTTGCTATTTTTGGAATTCATTTTTACATTGATATAAAAGGTTTATTAGAGCTCAAAAAACCTTTTTCTTATGAATTATACCAAATAGAACCTTTTATTTATGGGTATAATTAAATGAAATTTCTCTCGTGGTTTAATTGATAAATGTGATGTTCGGAGTTTTAAGATGAATTACAATTGATTGTATTGTAATCTTTTAAAATCTCCCCAAAAAACATTATTTATTATTAATCAAACTTTTATGAAAAAAGCACTTCTCATATTAGTCTTAACCATTTTGTTTTGGAAGACTAATGCACAAAATGATCCCATTGCCATTGAAACCCAGAATACAGCATTAATTCTAAAGGTGGCAAAAAACGGTTTGCTTTACCAATCGTATTTAGGCACAAAACTAGATGCTTCGGCATATAATGCGCTTTCAAAAGAAACCGAAAGAACATTTGTTATCAACGATGGAAATCCATTACTTAATCTAAGACACGAGGCTTATCCGACTTACGGGACAAATAATTTGTTTGAATCGGCTATTCGAATAACGCATAATGATGGAAATCCTGCTTTAGAACTGGTTTATGTAAATCATCAAACAAAAAAGTTAGATAGCAATACGACTGAAACCAGTATAAAAATGAAAGATCCAGTTTATCCTGTAGAAGTGACATTGTATTATAAAGCTTTTTATAAGGAAAATGTTATTGAACAGTGGACAGAAATTGTGCACCGCGAAAAGAAACCTTTAACGTTGTACAACTACGCTTCGTCTATGCTGCACTTTGATGCCGATAAATATTGGCTGACTCAGTTTCATGGAGATTGGGCAAAAGAAGTAAGAATGCAGGAAAGTGAATTAACGAGCGGTGCTAAAGTAATCGATTCGAAGTTGGGTGTAAGAACCAATATGTACCAGACGCCAGTTTTCTTTTTAGGTTTAAATGAAAAAGCCAAAGAAAATACAGGGGAGCTTGTTGCTGGAACCATTGCTTGGTCGGGAAATTTTAAATTTACTTTTGAACTGGACAATAAAAACTCTCTTAGAATTAGTTCTGGAATTAATCCGTTTGCTTCAGAATATAACCTTCAGCCTGGAGAAGTATTTACAACTCCTTCTTTTATTTATACTTTTTCAAATAAAGGAAAAGGACAGGCCAGCAGAAATTTACATTCGTGGGCAAAAAATTATGGCGTAAAAGATGGAGACAAATCACGCTTGACTTTATTGAACAATTGGGAAACTACCTTTTTTAATTTCGATGAAAAGAAATTAACCGAAATGTTTGAAGATGCTAAAACATTGGGTGTCGATATGTTTTTATTAGACGACGGTTGGTTTGGAAATAAATATCCGAGAAGCGGAGATAAATCTGGATTAGGAGATTGGCAGGCAACCAAAACAAAATTGCCAAACGGTTTAGGTTTTCTGATGCAGCAGGCAGAAAAAACAGGAGTTAAATTCGGAATTTGGATTGAACCCGAAATGGTGAATCCGAAAAGTGAGTTGTATGAAAAACATCCAGATTGGATTTTAAAACTGCCAAATAGAGAAGAAAGTTATTACAGAACACAATTGGTTTTGGATTTATCGAATCCGCAAGTGCAGGACTTTGTGTTTAAAACAGTAGACGACATCATGCAGACCAATGGAGGAGTGGCATTCTTTAAATGGGACTGTAACCGAATGATGACTAATGCGTATTCTATCTATTTAAAAAATCAGCAGTCACATTTATTTATTGAATACACGAGAGGCTTGTACAAAGTCTTGGAACGAATAAAAACTAAATATCCGCATTTGCCAATGATGCTTTGCGCGGGAGGTGGAGGAAGAACTGATTATGCTTTCCTAAAATATTTCACGGAATTTTGGGCAAGTGATAATACAGATCCTTATAATAGAGTATTTATTCAGTGGGGTTATTCGCATTTCTTTCCGGCTTTTTCGATTTGTAATCACGTAACTTCATGGGGAAATCAGTCTATTAAATTCAAAACAGATGTTGCCATGATGGGAAAATTAGGTTTTGATATTAATGTTAAAGAACTGAAAGAAAAAGAATTAAAATATACTCAGGATGCAGTCGCCAATTATAAAAGATTAAGTCCTGTAATTTGGCACGGCGATATGTATAGAATAGTTTCTCCTTATGAAGACAGTCGCGCGGTATTAATGTATGTTGATGAATCAAAAGACAAAGCCGTTTTATTTTCGTATACGCTTCATCCGCTTTATGATCCGCAATATAATTTGGTGCGTTTTCAAGGTTTAGATGCCAATAAAACCTATAAAGTTGAAGAAATCAATTTAATGCCAGAAGCAAAGAAAACGCTGCAAGAATCTGGAGAATCTTTTACAGGAGATTATTTAATGAATGTAGGTTTAAGAGTTTCCTCTTCGAAAGTAGAATCAAGCGTTATACTTGAAATAACAGCAGTTTCGAAATAAATAGATTTTTATGAAATAAATCAGCTGTCTGATCCCGTTTAAAACAATGAGATTAAACAGCTGATTTTTTTATCGATTTCATTAAAAAAATCTAATTTAATCAGCTGAAATCTGCTAGAATCTGCGTGAAATTTTTTTGCGTCTAGATTTTTCTTAACAGATTTATAATCCTTTTAATCTTAATAATCTGTGGCTAAAAAAAACTTTGCGGTTTAGCGACTTTGCGAGCATTTTTCTCTCGCAGATTTAGCAGATTTTGGAGATTTTTTTGCGTCTGTTTTAATTATTTTAATTCCGATAGCTATTGGGAGCTTGAACATTTGTAGTTATAAATTACAAATTCAGTTTTCTATACTGCAAAGGCGAAAGCTGTTTTAATTCCTTAAATTTTCTATTAAAATTGGAAATATTATTAAAGCCGCACATTTCGGCAATTTCCAAGACAGAGAGTTCTTCATTATTAGATAATAATTTTGCAGCCCTCTCAATACGCACTTCAATTAGAAATTGAAAAAAAGACTTGTTGGTCCGGACTTTAAAATACCGGCAGAAAGCATTTTTGGTCATACTGGCGATCGAAGCAATTTCATCAAGCGTGATATTTTTATGAAAATTGGTCATGACATATTCAAACACAATCTGCATTCGTTTACCTTCATTATCTGTTATTTTCTTTTGATATAAATAATTAGAAAGCGGAGTATATTCAGATGTTGACAGCCATTTCAGAATATCTAGAAATAATATAAACCGAGTATAACTGTCAGCTTTCTTCAGCTTTTTAAAATACTTGACAACTTTCTTCGGTGCGTTATGAATAATGAATCCGTTTTTGCTGCTTTCTAAGATTGGTTGAATATTTCTAAAAGTAGAGAGTTCAAAAAAATCTCTTCCGAACGAATTGAAGGTAAAAAACAAAGTGCGCATTACAGAAACTACATTTTCCTGAACGTCGCTTCTAAAAACATGAGGTAAGTTGCTTCCTATTACTAGGATGTCGCCTTCCCGATATTGCGAAATAGTATCGCCGGCAAAAACGGCACCTTCTCCTTTTTCTATAAAACTAATTTGAATTTCTTCGTGTTGGTGTAGTTTATCATAAAATGACACTTCGATATCTTCTTGATATATAAGGGGATCTTCTCCAGATTTTGGAATTTTAAATGGAAAAACTTTCATATAGCGGTTAGTTAGTTACAATCAAATATATTGCATTTAATCAAAAAAATGATGCTATAATGTTCTGTTTTTTAAGTTTTGTTTCTATATAGGGTAATATAGTATCATTTTGTGGTAATTTTTAAAGGGTGCGCTCTGCGGTTTCTAGATAATTTTGGCTTTAAATAAAAAATTAAAATTATGAGTATTCAATGGAATGGCGTGATGCCGGCGGTAACCACAAAATTTACTGCAGATGATAAATTAGACTTCAACATGTTCGAAGTCAATATGAAAGCACAATTAGATGCTGGAGTTTCTGGAATTATTTTGGGAGGAACTTTAGGAGAAGCCAGCACACTTTTAGAAGAAGAGAAAAGAGAATTAGTAAAACATACCGTTTCGCTAACAGAAAATAAAGTACCTGTAATTATGAACATTGCAGAGCAGTCTACAAAAAATGCCATTTTAGCTGCTAATAAAGCTGAACAAGATGGAGCAAAAGGATTAATGATGCTTCCTCCAATGCGTTATAAAGCGTCTGATTTTGAAACGGTTACTTTCTATAGTGAAGTCGCAAAAAATACGTCGCTTCCTATTATGGTTTACAACAATCCAGTTGACTATAAAATTGAAGTTACTTTAGACATGTTTGAAGAGTTATTGAAATATGATAACATTCAAGCAGTAAAAGAATCAACTAGAGATATTTCCAACGTTACCAGAATGATCAACCGTTTTGGAGATCGTTTAAAAATATTATCAGGAGTTGACACATTAGCATTAGAGAGCTTATTTATGGGTTCTGACGGTTGGGTTTCTGGATTAGTTTGTGCTTTTCCTGAAGAAACAGTGGCAATTTACAAATTAGCAAAAGCAGGAAGATTTGACGAAGCTTTGAAAATCTACAGATGGTTCTTGCCTTTATTAGAATTGGATATAAATGCATTTCTGGTTCAGAATATCAAATTAGCAGAAGTTGCAACGGGAATTGGTTCAGAATATGTTCGTGCGCCAAGATTGCCATTGCAAGGAGCAGAAAGAGAAAAAGTTCTAGCTATTATCGCTGAAGGATTACGCACTAGACCAACTTTGCCAGACTATAAAAATTTATAACAGCATATTCGCATGATTGGCTGTGGCTTTTAGTTTTCAGTCGCAGTCTCAGTTTCCAGTTTCCATTTACGGTCAGGGTTTTCGGTTACTGTGTTTACTGCGACTGCGACTGAAAACTGCACTTCACTCATTCATAAGACAAAAATCATGATTACAGGAAAAAATTACATAGGAAGCCAGCTAAAAGCAGGCGGTACAAAAACACTAAAAACATTTAATCCAATATTGAATACAGAAAATCCATGGGTTTTTACAGAGGCGACTCAAGATGAAATTGAAGAGGCAGTTACTTTGGCCAATCAAGCGTTTGCGAGTTATAAAAACTATTCGGGTATAGAAAAAGCTAAATTTTTAAATGCCATTGCTGACGAAATTTTAGCATTAGGAGACGATCTTTTGGTTCAATACTGCACCGAATCGGGTTACCCGAGAGGAAGAGCAGAAGGAGAACGCGGAAGAACAATCGGCCAGTTGAAAGCTTTTGCCGATATGCTTACAGAAGGAAGCTGGGTACAAGCGACAATAGATACTGCAATAATTGACAGACAGCCTGCCCCAAAAGAAGACTTACGCAAAATGTTAACACCTTTAGGGCCAATTGTGGTTTTTGGATCAAGTAATTTTCCTTTTGCATTCTCTACAGGCGGAGGAGATACAGCTTCGGCTTTGGCTGCGGGCTGTCCAGTTATTGTAAAAAGCCATTCTATGCATATCGGAACAGGTGAAATGGTTGCTTCTGCAATTATAAAGGCAGCTCAGAAAACCAATATGCCAGAAGGTGTTTTTTCTAATCTTATAGGTGACGGAAGAACGCTGGGCACAAGTTTGATTAAACATCCATTGGTAAAAGGAGTAGGTTTTACAGGAAGTATTAAAGGCGGACGAGCTTTGTGCGATTTAGCGGCACAGCGTCCAGAACCAATTCCGGTATTTGCCGAAATGGGAAGTATTAATCCAGTAGTATTATTACCTAATGCTTTGAAAAAAAACAGCCAAAAATGGGCGTCAGCTTATGCAGGTTCGATCACTTTAGGCGCAGGGCAATTTTGCACGAATCCTGGATTATTATTAGCTTTAAAAGGAGAAGAACTAAATAGTTTTGCTGAAGATCTTAATGAGGCAATAGAAAAAATTCAGCCAGGCTGTATGCTTCATCCTTCTATTTACGCTGATTTTAATAATGGAATTTCAAAAATAGAAGAACAGAACGGAGTTTCAAAAATAGCTCAATTCAAAGGAGAGACAACACCAAATCATGGAGTCCCTACTGTTTTAAAAGTTTACGGAAAAGAGTTCTTGAAAAATAAAGTATTGCACAATGAGGTTTTTGGTCCTTTTTCAATTTTAATTGAATGCGAAAATGAAGCCGAATTAATAGAAGTAATTTCTAAGCTGGAAGGACAGCTTACAGGAACAATTATCAGTGAGGAAAATGAAATTGAAACTCATAAAGGAGTAATTGCCGCTTTACAGAATCGCGTAGGACGTTTAATTTATAATGGTGTGCCTACAGGAGTAGAAGTTTGCGCTTCGATGCTTCATGGCGGACCTTATCCTGCATCATCAGATTCACGTTATACAGCGGTAGGCATACATGCGGTTTACAGATGGGTACGCCCGATTAGTTTTCAGAATTGGCCAGATCATTTACTGCCAGCAGAATTGCAAAATGAAAACCCGCTGCAAATTGTTCGTACCGTAAATAATAAACTAACACTATCTCAAATATAAAATGGTAAAGAAAACTTTTTTTTGCGTAGATGCTCATACATGCGGGAATCCAGTTAGGGTTGTTGCTGGCGGAGGACCTAATTTGCAAGGCGATTCGATGAGCGAAAAACGGCAGCATTTCTTAAAAGAATATGACTGGATTCGTAAAGGATTAATGTTTGAACCTAGAGGACACGATATGATGAGCGGAAGTATTTTGTATCCGCCAACTAATCCTGATAATGATTTTGGAATTCTTTTTATAGAAACTTCAGGCTGTCTGCCAATGTGTGGACATGGAACAATTGGAACTATTACAATTGCTGTCGAAGAAGGTTTGGTTACTCCAAAAGTTCCCGGAATTATCAAAATGGAAGCACCAGCAGGTTTAGTGCATATCGAATATCAGCAGACTGGCAAAAAAGTAGATTGGGTACGTCTGACCAACGTTAAATCTTATCTGGCTGCAGAAGGACTTACCATTGATTGTCCAGAATTGGGCGAAATTGTTTTTGATGTAGCTTACGGAGGAAATTACTACGCCATTGTCGATCCACAAAAGAATTTTTCTGGAGTTCAGGACTTTACAGCAAGCAAAATTGTTCAGTATAGTCAGGAAGTACGCAAAAAGATTAATGAAAAATATCCAGATCATTTCATCCATCCAGAGAATGATACCATTAGAGATGTATCACATATGTTATGGACGGGATCGCCTATAGATGAGACTTCATCAGGAAGAAATGCCGTTTTTTATGGCGACAAAGCGATTGACCGTTCGCCATGCGGAACTGGAACATCAGCAAGAATGGCACAATTGCACGCTAAAGGAAAATTGAAAAAAGGAGAAGAGTTTATTCACGAAAGTTATATTGGAAGTAAGTTTATTGGAAAAGTGGTAGAAGAAACTGCTATTGGAGATATTCCAGCTATTGTTCCAAGCATTCAAGGCTGGGCAAAAGTGTACGGATATAATACTATTATAATTGATGAAAGCGACGATCCATATGCATTTGGATTTCAGGTTATTTAAAAATCAGTGTATAATATAATTAAGCTGTTGGTCAAATTAAATTATTGTTTTTTTGAATAGTCCCTAGTTTTAACTAGGGGATTTTAGAAATTGTAAATAGGATGGCTTTAGCCAAATTAACATGGTTGTTGTTGAAGCTAAAACCATCTTTTACAATTTTAATTCTTAATGGAACATATAATTTCATCCAACAGATTTAAAATATAATTAGTAGTTCAAAGAACTCTTAACGAATTAAAATTTATGAAAAAAGTTGCTGTTATTGGCGGTGGAATTATTGGCTTATGTTCAGCTTATTATCTCGCAAAAGAAGGTTACGAAGTAAGCATATATGATGAGTCAGATATGGACAATGGCTGTTCGTACGGAAACGCAGGTATGATTGTGCCTTCACATATTATTCCGTTAGCGCAGCCTGGCATGATTGCACAAGGAATAAAATGGATGTTTGATAGCCGTAGTCCGTTTTATGTAAAACCGCGTTTAAGCAAGGATTTATTAAGATGGGGCATGCAGTTTTATAAACATGCCAATTTGCGTCACGTAGAAAAAGCAATGCCTGCTTTACGCGATCTCTCTTTATTGAGCAAAGAATTATATCAGGATTTTGCCAAAGAAAATAATTCTTTCTTTTATGAAGAAAAAGGACTTTTGATGCTTTATAAAAGCGATAAAGTAGAAGAAGAAATGCACAACGAAGGTAAAGAAGCAGAACGTCTTGGTTTAGAAGTAGATTATCTATCCAAATCTCAAGTAGCACTTTTAGAAAAAGGAACGAATACCAATGTAATTGGAGGTGTTCATTATAAAAGCGACGCCCATTTGTATCCTCAAAAATTTATGGCTTTTATCAAAGAAGAATTATCTCGTTTAAAAGTCGAAATTCATTCTAAAACTAGTGTCAAAGATTTTGTTTTAGAAGGAAATAAAATAGAAAAAATTGTAACCGATAAAGGGCTTTTTAGAGCTGATGAAGTGGTTTTGGCGTCAGGATCTTGGAGTCCGTTTTTGGCTAAAAAACTAAATATTTCCATTTCTATTTTACCTGGAAAAGGATATAGTTTTACTTTAAAAGATAAGACTCAAAAGCCTAGTATTCCGTCTATTTTATGTGAAGGAAAAGTAGCGGTGACTCCAATGGCAAATGATATAAGATTTGGTGGAACAATGGAAATTACACACACCAAAGACAATAGAATAAACGCAAACCGACTTCAAGGAATTATAAACAGCGTTAATGATTTTTATCCTGATATGAAAGTGGAAATGCCAAAAGCAGAAGACACTTGGTTTGGATTTCGCCCATGTACACCATCTGGAATGCCAATTATTGCTAGAGACAAAAAAGTCGTAAATTTGACCTTAGCAACAGGTCATGCCATGATGGGATTAAGCCTAGCGCCAGCAACGGGAAAAATTATCACAGAAATTATTTCTGGTAAACCGACTTCTGTAGCAATTGACAGATTCCAAATATAAAATATGAGATACAACCAGATTCCGGTTTCTTTGTTTATTGAAAACCGAAAAAGATTTACCGAAAAAATGAAGCCAAACAGTTTGGCTATTTTGACTTCAAATGATGTAATGCCAAATAATGCTGATGATGTTATGGGCTTTTCGCAAAACAACGATTTATTTTATCTGTCAGGAATAGATCAAGACGAAACAATTTTGGTGCTTTATCCAGATGCATTTAAAGAAGAAAACAAAGCTATACTTTTTGTTAAAGAAGCAAACGAACATACGCTCATTTGGGATGGTAATTTTTTAACCAAAGAACAGGCTAAAGCTATTTCCGGAATCCAGAATATCAAATGGCTTCACGAATTTGAAAAGACTTTACAACTGTTTGCCTTTGAGTCAGATATTTTTTATTTAGGTCACAATGAGCATATCAAAAGGGTAACTGCTGAAATTGAAACCAGACAGGACCGAATGATAAAATGGTGTAAAGAAAAATATCCATTGCATCAATATGAGCGTGTGGCAAAAATAACCCGCGAATTGCGTCCAATTAAATCAGATTTGGAAGTTGATTTAATCAAAAAAGCAACTGCGATTAGTGTTGAAGGTTTTCAAAGAGTTTTAGGCGCAATTCGTCCTAATATTAAAGAATATGAGTTAGAAGCCGAACTTTTATATGCAACCGTAAAAAACGGAGGAACGAGACAAGCATTTAGATCTATTGTAGCGTCTGGGTTAAATGCCTGTTCATTGCATTATAACACTAACGATGATATTTGCCGAGAAAATGAAATGGTGCTGTTGGATTTTGGAAGCTGTTATGCCAATTATAATTCGGATACCACAAGATGTATTCCGGTAAATGGAACTTTCAGTGCTAGACAAAAAGAGGTTTACGAATCGGTTTTACATTGTTTGAAAGAAGGTTCAAAATTGTTGAAACCTGGAGTTTTATCAAAAGATTACGAACTTCAAATGGCTAAGTTAATTGAAGCTGAATTGGTGAAGTTAGGGTTAATTACAGAAGAAGAAATTAAATCTCAAGATCCAGAAAAACCTGCTTATAAGAAATATTTCATGCATGGAACTGCACATCATTTAGGATTGGATGTTCACGATGTTGGCTTGTATTCTAGACCTTTTGAAAAAGGAATGGTACTTACCTGCGAACCTGGAATTTACATCAGAGAAGAAGGAATAGGTTGCCGTTTGGAAAATGATTATTTGATAACAGAAGACGGAAACATCAACCTGAGTGAAGCACTGCCAATAGAAATTGCAGAAATTGAAAATTTAATTAAAAACAAAAAATAAGATGAAAAAGTATTTGTTGTTTCTTTTGTTTATATGCACTTCTGTTTTTGCACAGAAGATTGATATTAACAATCTAAATTGGTTGCCAAATTCTCATTCGTTTTGGGTAAGCAAAGATAACAATGTGTCGGTTTACCATGTTGATAAACTTGATAAGCAAAACACGATTTTGTCTAAAGAACAATTAGCAGAAGCTGGATTTAAAGGAGAAATCGAAGATTTAGTATGGAACGACTTAAAAACAAAGGTTTTGGTTTATGCTAATTCTAAAAAAGTATGGAGAGACAATACCAGAGGCGATTATTGGTATTTTGATTTGGCTTCAGGAAAAGGAAAGCAATTAGGCAAAAACTTGGATGCGTCGTCATTGATGTTTGCTAAATTTTCAAGCGATAATGAAAATGTTGCCTATGTCTCAAAACACAATATTTATGTTGAAAATCTGAATTCTGGAAAAATTACACCAATTACAACAGATGGTACTGATAAAATTATTAATGGAACTTTTGATTGGGTTTATGAAGAAGAGCTGGCGGCAAGAGATGGTTTTAGATGGAGTCCAGATGGAAAAAGCATTGCTTTTTGGAGAGTAGATGCAACGTCTACCAAATTTCATTATATGATTAATAATACCGATTCGTTGTATCCGACAATTATTCCTGTAGAATATCCAAAAGCAGGAGAAAAACCGTCTTCTGTAAAAATCGGAATTGTGAATATTGATTCTTTGCAAACCAATTGGCTAAACATTCCGGGAGAGCCAGATAATAATTATTTGGTTCGAATGAAATGGATTAATAATGAGTCTGTTATGGTGATTCAATTAAACCGAAACCAGAATCAAGTTACGATGTATGATTGCAATGCAAAATCAGGATCGGCTAGAGTTATTTACAAAGAAGAATCAAATTCTTGGATAGATGTTTTTGATATTTCTTCGGGACTATATGATACTTTTCCTTGTCAATTTGTGGATAATGGAAAATCCTTTTTATGGAGTTCTGATGCCGACGGATGGATGCATATTTATAAAATAAGTTTGGATGGAAAATCAAAAGAATTGGTTACCAAAACTAATTTTGATGCTTATTATAAAGCTTATAACGAAAAAACAAAAACAATCTATTTCATAGCCAGCCCAGAAGATGCCACACAGCGTTATTTATATGAAACGAATTTGAACTCTAAAAAGACAAAAAGAGTAACACCAGCTATTTTTGAAGGTTCAAACCGATATATCTTTTCTACTGACGCAGCTTACGCTCAGCATACCAATGCAAGCATTTCGACAGATTATAATCAGAGATTGATCGCTTTGTCTGGACATCAAAAGATTTATCCAAAAGAAGCAGATGTTTTTGCTGCCCCTCATAGAGATTATTCGTTAGAAAAATTTAAAGTGAAAACAGTTGATGGCATTGATATTGACGGAATCATGGCAAAGCCATTAGATTTTGATGCTTCAAAAAAATATCCAGTTTTCTTTTATGTGTATGGAGAACCAATGGCTACGGTTGCCAATGACAGCCCTTATTTTAATGAATTTATCGCTGCGTTAATTCCGAAAGGATACATCGGAATTGCTATGGATAACAGAGGAACTCCTGCAATGAAAGGATCACAGTGGAGAAAATCAATTTATAAAAATATCGGAATTATCAATACGCACGATCAGGCAATGGCGGCTAAAGAAGTTCTAAAATGGAATTTTATTGATGCCGATCGTGTAGCAATTCACGGTTGGAGTGGCGGTGGAGCTGTAACTTTAAATTTAATGTTCCAATACCCAGATATTTATAAAACGGGAATTGCGATTGCAGCAGTAACAGACCAGCATTTTTATGATAACATTTATACAGAACGTTATATGGGATTGCCTGAGGAAAATGAAGCAACTTATATTCAGGCTTCTCCTGTAACGCATGCTAAGAACTTAAAAGGAAATCTGCTTTATATTCATGGTACAGGTGATGATAACGTACACTATAAAAATGCGGAAGTCCTAATCAACGAATTGGTGAAATACGATAAAATGTTTGATTTAATGATTTATCCAAACCGTTCGCATAGCATTGATGAAGGCGAAGGAACCTCACAACATTTAATGGATACTTTTGTGAGATATACAGAAAAAAATTGCCCGCCAGGAGCAAAATAAAAAAAGTAATGTATTATAAAAAGAGGAGAATTTCAACTTGATGAAATTCTCCTCTTTTTTTTGGGCTTTCTAATTTTGACTTGGGTTAATTGTTTGATTTTGAAATCTTTTCTAAAAGGTAATATAGTAATTGTGCGATTGCGAAATTGTTATTTATAGGGTAATATAATCAGGTTTTTCGGTAATATATTATCATAATAATTATCTAAAAAGCAAAATATTTGCCACATTAATTATAAAACCATTTTATGAAATTGAAGATTAATTTTAGAAAAATTGCAGTGCTCTTTTTTGTACTGTTGACTAAACTGACCTTTGCCCAAGATCGGGTTGTGTCAGGAATTGTTTCAGATGAGAATGGAGTGCCTTTGCCAGGCGTAAGCATACTGGTTAAGGGAACTCAGAATGGCTCTCAGACTGATTTTGATGGAAAATATTCAATAAAAGCTGAAGCAAATGCTGTGCTTGTGTTTAGTTTTATTGGAATGCAGACTAAAGAAGTTCAAGCACGCGATAAAAACGTAAACGTAAAAATGTCTGCAGGCTCTACGCAATTACAAGAAATTGTAGTTACGGCTTTGGGACTTAAAAGAGAGAAAAAATCTTTGGGTTATGCTACACAAGAAATAAATGGAGATCAGCTAACAAAAATAAATACAGGTAACGTCTCAAATAATATTTCTGGAAAAATTGCCGGTGTAGAAATTAGAAGAAATAATAATATTGGCGGTTCTACCAATGTTGTCATTCGTGGTACAACTTCCTTAACAGGAAACAATCAGGCTTTATGGGTTGTTGACGGAATTGTATTAAATAATGATAATACCAATTCGGCAGATCAAAAATCGGGAGGGAACGTAGGAGGTTACGATTACGGAAATGCCGCTTCAGATATTAACCCTGATGATATAGAAACGATGAACGTTTTAAAAGGTGCTGCGGCGACCGCATTATATGGTTCTCGAGCATCAAACGGTGTTATCATTGTAACCCTTAAAAAAGGCAGCAAAACAAAAGGAGGATTAGGATTTGATTTTAGTTCTGGTGTTAATGTTGGAGTCGTAGACAAGAAAACTTTACCAGAATATCAAAACCAATACGGAGGAGGTTATGGCGATTTTTATGGTACAGTTGATTTAGGCAGTGGAGTTCATCCTTACACAGCTACTGATGACGCGGCTTGGGGACCAAAATTTGATCCGTCATTGTTGGTTTACAACTGGAATTCGTTTTATCCAGAATTGCCAACTTATGGAAAAGCGACGCCTTATACCGCTGTAAAAAACAATCCAAATAGTTTTTATCAAAACAGTTTAACATATATCAATAGTATCGCTTTCTCGGCAGCAAATGATCAGGGAGACTTTAGATTTGGTTACACCAATTACAATCAACAGCAAGGAATTCTTCCTAATAGCAACAACAGAAAAGACAATTTTAATTTTTCTGGAAGTTATAAAGTTACGCCTAAAACCAGAATTTCAACTTCAGCCAATTATTTGACATCTAATGCTATTGGAATGAATGAAACAGGATACGGAGATGGAGGAAATAACTATTTGAGCAGTGTCAGACAATGGTATACGACTAATGCTGATTTTGGAGATCTAAAAGAAGCTTACGAAATAACAGGTAAAAACACAACATGGAACGTTGGTTCGCCAGACAATTTAGCAGTTCAGTTTCACGACAATCCTTATTTTCAACGTTATAATAACTACAATTCATTAAAAAGAGATCGCTTCTTCGGTAATGTTGTGGTAAAAACAGAAGTTACCAATTGGTTTGATATCATGGGACGCGGTGCAGTAGATTTTTACCATCAATTGCAGGAAGAGCGTATTGCTGTAGGTTCTAAAAGAACACCAAATGCTCTTGGCCAATATTCTAGATATGATAAAAATTTCCGCGAAATCAATTTGGATTTAGTATTGAATTTCAAAACATCCATCACAGACGGAATCAATTTTAATGGTATGTTAGGAGGAAACACGAGACGTTCTGTTAATAATTCTATCTACGCAGTAACAAATGGCGGATTGGTTGTGCCGGGGATTTATGCCTTGACAAACTCAATTGACCCAATTAACAGTCCTGACGAGATGCAGCAGACATTGGGAACCAATAGTGTTTATGGTATGGCAAGTTTTAATTTCTTAGATACTTATTTTCTTGAAGGAACTTATAGAATAGATCAATCATCTACTTTGCCAAAAGATAATGATACCTATTCTTACCCATCGATTACAGCGACTTATATTTTTAGCAATCATATTAAAGCAGATTGGCTTTCATTTGGTAAACTGCGTTTGAATTATGCTGAAACAGGAAACGATGCTCCGTTTGCGGTAACTTCTACGCTTTACCCTAAAAACACCAATTTTGGGCCAGGGGGAATCCGTTTTTCTACAGATAACAGCAGAAGCAATTCTGATTTAAAAAGTGAGTTGACCAAAGGAGTTGAAGCAGGTCTTGAACTTAAGTTCTTCAAAAACAGGTTAGGCGTTGATTTTTCATATTATAAAACCAATACAACAAACCAGATTCTTTCTATCGAAACTCCAACACAAACAGGATATACAAGAGCTTGGATTAATGGTGGAGATGTTCAAAATAAAGGATTTGAGGTTACAGTAAATGCTACTCCTATAAAAACTAAAGATTTCTCATGGCAAGCTACAGTAAACTGGTCAACCAATAAAAATGAAGTAATCTCTTTAGGTGGAGCAAGTCAGATTTCATTAGGATCATTTCAAGGAGTAAATTATGTGGCTGAAGTAGGAAAACCAGTAGGGCAGTTGGTTGGTTCAGGTTTTACTTATCTAAATGGAGAAAAAGTAATTCGTTCTAATGGAAGATATCTACAAAGTGCAGGAGTTGTGATCGGAAATGTAGCTCCAGATTGGATTGGCGGTTTCAATAACGTTTTGACGTACAAAAACATTGCTTTCAACTTTTTAATTGATGTGAAAAAAGGTGGAGATGTATACTCTTTAGATCAGCAATACGGACATACAACGGGAATCTACGAAAGTACAGTAAGCAATAACCATAATGGAGTTCCTCAGCGTGAACCAGTTGCTCAAGGCGGTGGTATATTGTTGGACGGTGTAAAACAAGATGGAACACCAAATAATGTAACAGCTAGTGTAACTGGAACTGATGGATATTATTTTTATAATTCTATGCCACAGCAGCAATATGTATATGATGCATCTTATGTTAAGCTTCGCGAAATAGGTTTGAGTTATAAATTACCAAAAAGATTTTTAGAAAACACATTCATCAGCAATATGGTTTTTGCTTTAAACGGAAGCAATCTTTGGATCATCCATAAAAACCTGCCATACGCAGATCCTGAGGCAGGAGCATCTTCGGGTAATTTACAAGGTTTCCAGACTGGAGTACTGCCAACTACAAAGGAGTACAGTTTTACCATGAAAGTTCAATTCTAAAAATAATAAAACATGAGAATTATAAAAACAATATTTTTTGCAGGAGCAGTTTTGTGTGCAGCAGCTTCGTGTGATAACTTAGATGACATGAACAAAAATGAAAAGGCTTATGAAACCGCTTTGCCAAGTGCGTTGATGACTAATGCACAGGTTAATTATGCTTACTTTCTAACCAATGCTTCGGTAAATTCAAACAATTTTAGAGCTTATGCACAGCATTGGTCTACATCAACGTATACGGATGAAGCCAATTATAATCAGGCGAAAAGAAATTTAGGAAGTTCGCATGCTGTACTGTTATACCGTGATGTGCTTCAAGATCTAATAAATGCACAAAAACAAATTCAAAACACAAAAGTATTAGGGCCAATTGAAGAAGGCATAAAGAAAAATCAGCTTGCTATTTTAGAAGTGCAAATTGTAATGGCTTATCAAACCCTAGTAGATTTGTTTGGGAATGTTGCATATTCCGAAGCGTTAGATATTAAAAAATTTCCGCTTCCAAAATATGACGATGCAAAAACAATCTATTTTGATTTGGCTTCTCGTTTGGACGCTGCTATTGCGGCTTTGAATGATGAAAATGGAAGTTTTGGAAATGCCGATTTGATTTTTCACGGAAATGTGGCAAAATGGAAAACATTAGCCAATAGCGTAAAACTAAAAATGGGCTTGCACCTTGCTGATGTTGATGCTGTAAAGGCAAAAGCAATGGTAGAAAGTGCTTTTAATTCAGGAGTTATGACGACAGAGGCTGATACGGCGTTGTTTCAGTACTTTTCTTCAATAACAGATATGAATCCGTTGTATGACAGTTTGGTAAACGAAAGCCAGATTAATATTGCTGAATTTTTTGTAAATGAATTAAATGGTAAAGAAGATCCGAGACGCGATTTTTTCTTCAATCCAAATTCAAAAATAAACGGTGAATATAAAGGCGCTCCATATGCAAAACAGGTTAATTATGCAGATTATTCAAATACTGGAGCAAGATTAAGACAGAAAACAAATCCAGGAGTTATATTCGATTATACCGAAACTTGTTTTTTACTTGCAGATGCGGCAAGCCGAGGCTTTAACGTTGGAGCTGATGCTGCAACATATTATACTAAAGGGATAGAAGCAAGCATGAAATTTTGGGGAGTTTCTGATGCTAATGCCCAAACTTATCTTGCACGTCCTGATGTTGCTTTTGCTACTGCTTCAGGAACAGACAAGCAAAAAATTGCTTACCAGCTTTGGATCGCTTACTATAATCGTGGTTTTGAAGCGTGGACAGAATACAGAAGGTTAGATTATCCAATATTGGTGGCACCCCCAACAGCTGTGCAAGAAGCAGAAGGTAAAGTTCCTGTTAGAAATATTTATTCCACATCTGACAAAACGCTGAATGCGGCAAATTATGAAGCAGCTTCAGCAGCAATAGGAGGAGATTTAATGACAACGAAGATTTTTTGGGACAAATTTTAATTTTGAGTTAGTTTAATTTGTTTTTTTGAGACCAGCACTTTCTAAGCGCTGGTTTTTTTGTTTTTAACAGTATTTGCAAGGGTAGCCTGATGTTTTTTAATATGTTTTGTAAGGTTTGTTTTTAGTGCTTTATTATAAATATTTTTTTATTATGTGTTTTTTTATGGTTAAAAATATGATAATTATGTATTAATTCTGATTAAAATACTATCAGAAAGATAAAAGCTTGTGCGGTAATTTTGATTATTACTAATTAAAAAACCTAAACAAATGAAATTAAAATTACTAATCTGCTTTCTGATTTTCAGCTCATTGAAAGTTAGTGCACAAGGTTTGCCTTGTAGAACAAGCGAAGAAAATGAAAAAGTGTATCGGAATAATCCACATGCACTTCAAGAGAAAAAGAACTTTGATGTTTTCAGTAAAAATTTTGCGGCCCAGCGCAAATCTTCCACAGCAAAAACAGCTGCAACTACTTACACAATTCCAGTAGTATTTCATATTTATGGTGATGTACAAAGCGGAAAAACAGTTACGTACGAAAAAATCGTAAATCACCTAGCTCAGCTTAATGATGATTTTAATGGACGTAATGCCGATTTTCAGACCGTTGAATCATTTTTTCAGGCACGACGCGGAACATTGAATATCGAATTTAAACTCGCTAAAAAAGATCCGAATGGTGGCTGTACGACAGGAGTAGTTTTTCATCCAACTAAGAATGGTTACGGAAATGGAGGCGGATATGATGACCAAATCGCTGCGGATGCTTGGGATAATACCAAATACATGAATGTCTATATACAAAATGATCTTTACAATGACGGAGCAACGAATAATTCTGGAGTTGCTTGGTATCCTAATTCAGACATGACGGCAAACAATACAGCTCGTGTTGTTTTTAATGGGGCTTATTTATATGACAACTCCTATAGTAAAGAATTCTCTGCAACACTTACCCACGAATTCGGACATTTTCTCAATCTGATTCATACTTTTGAAGGAGGATGTACTGGAACTGATGAAGTTGCTGATACTCCAGCGGAAGACGGAAAACATACTTTGGGCTGTACTCCAGGAACAAATTGCAGTGGTGATAAAGTAAATTTCGAAAACTACATGGGATACAATGGAGCGCAGGGCTGTTACAAAATGTATACTCAAGGTCAGATTGACAGAATGTTGGCTGCTTTAGAACACCCTGCTAGAAAATCACTTTGGCAGGCACAAAACTTAATTGATACTGGCGTAAATGCTACAGGAAGCACGCTTACTGCATCGGCTACAGCTTTTAAAGAAGCGGTTATAAATGACGGTTCTTTTGACACTTCATCCATAATTAAATTAAACGGAACTAAAACTTTTGCTGTTTCTTCGGCAACAATGACAGCAGGAACTCATTTTACTCATACTTTTCCAGCAGGAATTACACCTGTGCTTTCGGTAAACTCCAATAATCAAATTACGGTTACGTTAACAGGAAAAGCAACTAACCATGCTTTGAGCAATAATACTTCAGGCGGCATTAGTTTTTTACCTGCAGCTTTTACAGGAGGAACAGCTGATTTATCTTGTACTTCTCTATTCTTTAATTTCAAATTTTCAGATCCATACGGAATCTTTTTTGTAGACATGCCAGATGTGACGGTTTCGTCGGCATTGACATGGAAATATTTTGAAATTGCAAAAGGTGATGATCGTGCGTTTGGCGGCTGGCGTTATGCTGCGAATGCTTTAAAAATTGAAACTTATGCAAAGAGATTAGTTTGCGAAACAGGCACTAGAAATATCTCTTTATTAAATTCAAACACAGCCGTTGGCCCAGCAAGCAATATGACCGCTCCAGGCGCATATCCAAATCAGTTAGATTTAAGAACAGCGAGTTATACCGCTTGGGACGGAAAAACAGGTTACGTAGGATTTGATTACTTAATGGATGGTCTTACTTGTTACGGATGGTTTAAGGTAAAAGTAAATGCGGATGGAGATGGTTATACAATTTTGGAATATGCTTATAATACAAAGCCAAATACTCCAATTTATACGGGAATGACTGATAAAACAGCTACAACTTTATCTCCGGATACATTGTATGAAGCTGAAGTAAATGATGGAAGCATAACATCAACTGCGACAATCGCTTTGAGTACTAATAATGGTACATTCACAAAAAGCAGCGGTACTTTTACAGCAGGAACTGATTATACTATTACTGGCGTTCCAGCTGGTTTAACTGCAGTTTTAACTCTTGAAAGCAATACTAAAACAGTACTTTCTTTTACAGGAAAAGCTACTGCACACAATACAACAAACGATGCTGTTGTTACAGTTACGTTTAAAGATGCAGCAATTACTGGTGGTATAGCTACTTTGGATACTGCGACTAAAACAATCAATTTGAAATTTGACGCGCCTTATGGAGTGTTTTATGTGAACAATCCAGATTACACGGCCAATGCAGCATCTACTTGGCAATATTTTGATTTGGGTATTGGAGATAATACTGAGTATGGAGCTTGGCAATATGCCGCAGCGGCTTTAAAAATGGAGACCTACGGAAAAAGATTAGTTTCTGAAGCTGGAACGAGAAATATATCATTCTTATCACAAGGCACTTCAATTGGAGCTTCAAGTAATTTTGCAGCGCCAGGGGCATATCCAAATCAATTGGATTTGAGAACAGCTACCTATACAACTTGGGATAATAAAACAGGATATGTTGGTTTTGAATACACAAGTAGAGGACGTACTTGCTACGGATGGATGCACGTAAAAGTGGAAGCTGGTGGAGTAGGATATACCGTTTTGGATTTTGCTTATAACACCAAACCAAACGAACCTATTTTAGCAGGAGTACAAACTACCAATACAGTATTTGCGCCAACAAATTTAACGGCAACAGCCAATGCAGCAAATTTAGAAACCATTCTTAATTGGACTAACAATGCTACGAATGCTTCAAATGTAATTATTGAGAGAGCGGGAGCAGATGATGTTTATGCAGAAATTGCTACGTTAGCTAACACTGCATCAACTTATACCAATACAGGTTTAACAGCAGGAAACACTTATAAATATAGAGCGAGAGCAAAATCTGGAACTGATTATTCTGCGTATTCTAATGTGTTTTCTGTAACAATTCCGGTTGCTCCACCGTGCACTGCGCAAGGAACAAACGGTTATGAATACATAAGTTCTGTAGCAGTAGGAAGTTTTGTAAATACATCTGGAAAAGAAACAAACGGTTATGCCGATTATACTTCGAAAGTGATTACGCTGAATCCGAATGCAAATACAAGCGTTACTTTAACTCCAGGTTTTACTGGTTCTGCTTACACTGAATATTGGGGAGTTTGGATCGATTACAATAAAAACAATCAGTTTGAAGCATCGGAAAAAGTAATTAATAATATCTCGTCAAATGGTGCGGTAACGGCAAGTTTTACGCCTCAATCATTTACAGGAACTACCAGAATGAGGGTGGTGATGAAATATAATGCTAATCCGTCTTCAACTTGTGGGAATCTAGGAGATGGAGAAATTGAGGATTATACTGTTCAAGCAGGAACATCTGTTCCGCCAAATCCAGCAACTTTGACAATTCCTGCTAATCTTGGAAATGCAGGTATATATTCATCAGGATTTTATGCTTCTTGGGCAACATCAACAGATGCTGCGTCTTATGAAGTGCAATTAAATACTTCATCAGGATGGACAGCGGCAGGAACTTCTACAACATATTATTTATGGATTCCAAAACAAGGAACTCAAACTGTATATGAATTTAGAGTAAGAGCAATAAATGGAACGGCTTTTAGCGAATGGAGCGCTTCTCATACAATCGATTTGCAATCTGGAAGCACTGGTTTGCCAGGCATAAATACAAATACGGCGAAAGCATTTACAATGTATCCAAATCCAGCGTCAGACGTTGTGAACTTTACTTTTGATAACATTGATGTCAATAAAGTGAAAGTGTCAATTTACAATAGTACAGGTCATTTGGTAGATACTGTTCATAATACAACTGTTTATTCTCTTAAATATTTAAATAAAGGAGTTTATATTGTTGTGGCTACAGATGGAAAATTTGTAGAAAAGAAAAAATTATTGGTTGAGTAATAAGTTAATTTAGTTAAAATGAGAAGGGCTGTTTACGAAAATGGACAGCCCTACTTTTTTTACCCTTTATTAATGATTTAATATTTCGCCCCGCTGGGGCTTTTTTATATTTGGAAATTGTATTTTTTCTATAAATATTCTGCTTCTCCAAAGTATTTAAAATATTAGAAAAAACTTTTGAGGAGTAGATATTTTATAAAAATCAAGTTTAAATTTAAACAAAGTCAATGGGTTTCAGCCATTGGAACGCAAAGAGAATCATCAATCATTTGTTTTCTAAGAACGAAAAATAGAGTTATGTTTAAAAATAATTGCACAAGAACAGAAAATTCAATTTACCAAAAATTAGAAAGCTTCGGAGAAGCAAAATATTTATAGAAATTGCAATTCTCAGAGATGAAAAAGCTCCGGAGGAGCGACATATAATTTATAAAGAAAAAAAGCTGTCTAAACAAACAGCTCTTTCTAAAATATTAAATCAAAATTATTTTAAACCTCTAATCCAAAAGGATTATCAATGCTCTGCATCGGTTCAGTAAACCATTTTGGACCTTCAGCTGTCATGTAAAAATGATCTTCATGACGAATACCAAATTGACCCGGCATACAGATCATAGGTTCATTACTAACCACCATTCCTTCTTTTAAAATGGTTTGATTGCCTCTTACTAAATAAGGATATTCATGAATATCTAAACCTGTACCATGACCTACACGATGCGGTAATCCTGGAATTTCATAATCACCGCTTAAACCCGCTTCTGCTAGGACTTTACGTGCGGCATCATCTACAGATCCGCATGTTGCTCCAATTTGCGCAGCATCAAAAGCTGCTTTTTGAGTTGCTTTTTCAAGATTCCAGATTTTTCTGTGCTCGTCATTTGGAGTTCCATATACATAAGTTCTGGTAATATCAGACAAATAACCTTCCAAGCGGCATCCAGTATCAATCAAAACGACATCATTATCGACTAGATTTTGGGGAGAAGTAACTCCATGCGGATATTGCGAATCTTCTCCAAAAAGAACAATGCAGAAATAAGAACCTGACGGAATACCAGCTTTAATGTGTGCCTTATGTATAAAATCAACAACAGTGCTTACGGCAATTCCAGGATGCAAAATACGAGCCGCTGCTTTTTGCACAGTCATAGTTATATCTTTTGCTCTCTGAATGATAGCAATTTCATTTGCCGATTTATGCATTCTGCAACCCGCAGTTATAGGCTGGGCGTTTACAAAACTAAAATTTGTATTTGCTTTTGAGATGGCATCAATTAGAAAAAAAGCAGCCGATTCATCTAAAGCGATATTGCCTTCAGTAATATTTTTGTTTTTTAGGATATTTCCAAACAATTCAGAAGGGCTTTCATGTTCTTCCCAGAAATTTAAGTTTCCTTCGATTTTCATGAAAGTTTTAAAAGTTCCCTCTTCAAATTTCGGAACAATATATTCAACAGTTTCGTCTTCAAAAATTATAGCGCCAACCATACGCTCAGACGGATTCCATTTTGTTCCTGTAAAATAATACAGATTGGTTCCTGCATTTGCGTAAAGCGCTTTACAATTTTGTTCTTTCATTAAAGAAACCGCTTTTTTAATACGCTGTTTATACTCAGGTAGTTCGATTGGGACAACACCAACCGTCATGTTTTGTATTTTTTCTAATTCGATGTCTACAGTTGATCCGCCAACTCCAATTGCCATTTTTTATTTTTTTTAAAGTTATTATTTAATGCACCGTAATTCGTTAAACTGATATAAAGTTCAATTTTTCAATAAAAGTAAAGCATTATTTGGATTTTGTTCTATGTTAATGTAAACTAGATAAAATATTACATTTTAAGGGTAATATAGTATCAGTTACTGCTTTGTATTGCACTTACTTTTAAAAACTCAAATAACAAGATTAAAAATGAATCGAAAATCCTTTATTATTACGCTGTTCCTTCTGTGCTTGAACTATTTTGAAGTTTCTGCTCAGGAATCTTCAGTAAATCTACTGCAAAAACTAACCGAATTATTTCCAAAAGCCATTATAACGCGAATCGATAACTTAGAAAATTATACCGAATCGTACCAGCTTATTTTAGACGAACCTCTTGATCATAAACACCCAGAAAAAGGCACTTTCCAGCATTATATTTATCTGTCGCATTTAGGTTACGACAGACCGACTGTAATTGAGACTCATGGTTATAATACAGAAAATATTAAAAGCGAAGTGAGCAGTTTATTACAGGCCAATCAGGTTGCTGTTGAATATCGTTTTTACGGAAAATCAAGACCAAATCCGATTCAATGGGAATATTTGACGAACGATCAAGCTATTGAAGATTATCATAACATTGTTACGAAACTGAAAAAAATATACACAGGAAAATGGATTTCAACCGGAATCAGTAAAGGAGGAGAAACGGCTTTAATTTATAAATCAATCTATCCAAACGATGTTGATGTGGCAATGCCTTATGTAGCACCGCTAATTAATACCTGTGAAGATCCGAGGACTATAGAGCACACGAGAACAGTTGGAACGCCAGAATGTCGAGTAAAAATAACAGCTTTTCAGAGAGCTGTTTTGCAAAATAGAGAAGCTGTCTTAGACGTTTTTAAAGGCTTTTCAGCTGAGAAAAAGATGCAATTTATGGAAGTCCCTTTTGCGGAAGTGTTGGAATATGCTGTTTTAGAATTTCCTTTTTCGTTTTGGCAATGGGGAGGAAAATGCGACGAAATTCCGCCAGTAAATGCCTCTGCAAAAGAGCTTTTTGATTATTTAAATAAAATTGTTGGAGTGGGAACTTATAATGATAAAATGTCATTTGTCTATCTGCCGTCTTATTACCAGCATTTGAGCGAATTAGGTTATTATGGTTTTGATCTTGAACCTGTTGCCGATTTGTTAACTATTGTCAAAAGCAGTTCTAATGCACGATTTGCACCAAAAGACGTTACAATAAAATATAATCCAAAGTATATTAAGAAAGTGCGCAAATATGTTGAAAACAAAGGCGATAAAATACTTTACATTTATGGAGGCTACGATACTTGGTTTTCGTGTTCTCCAACTCCGAAGCCTAATGTTGACGCTTTAAAAATGGTGCTTCCAGAAGGAAGTCATTCAACCAGAGTCAAAAATTTTCCTGAAAATGATCAAAAACTGATTATGGATACATTAAAAAAATGGCTCGATTAGAAGGCTCAAAAAAATTACTAATTGCGTTTTTGTTTCTAATAATTTCTGTCAAGTGGCTTTCCATAACAGATTTTTTTTAAGGCTTATTCGCAATAAATTTGAAGAAAGAAAGTTACATTGAGATAATATTAACACGTTTTAGCATGAAATGTGGTCTGTTAATCGAATTTTAACATATAATATTGTAGTTTTCAGATATTTATAATATCTTTAACTTATGATATGGGAATTGTATAAGATTTGTGTATAATTTTGCAACAGAAAAAATTATCAATGACCCCAAGTCATAACTATTAACTTAACATTTTGCCTGGTATGAGAGTATTTTTATTGGCACTGCTTTTTTCCTTAAGTTCGTTTACCTCATTAAGTATGTGGGACGAAGATGAAATTTTAGATGAAGTTGAATTTGCGAGACTCAATGAGCACGTAAATGAAATAAAGGCTTTTACAGCATCAAATCACAAGTATAACAATAAAATTGCTTTTCTTGTGGACATGAAAATTAAATCTGGGAGAAATCGCTTTTTTGTTTACGATCTTCAAAATAATCAAATTCTCGATCAAGGTTTAGTGGCACACGGAAAAGGTTCTGAAACTGGAATAAAAGGAGACATCTTACAATTTAGTAATGCTCCAGAATCTAACTGCACTTCACTTGGAAGATACTCTGTAGAAAAACCATATAAAGGTGTGTTCGGAAAAGCTTTTAGATTGGCGGGATTAGACGAAACGAATAATAATGCCATGAAACGTGCCATTGTATTGCATTCTTATAAAGAGGTCCCATCTGATGAAAAAGAGTATTATATCATTAACAGTCACGGTTGTCCAATGGTTAATCAAGAATTTTTAAATAGACTTTCAAAATATATAGAAAGTTCAAATTCTAAAATCTTATTGTCTGTTTATTATTAAATAGAATCAGCAAAATATAAATAACAAGAGAGCCTAGGCTCTCTTTTTTATATCAGCACATTAGATTTTACATTTTTTGCTTACCCCAAATTATTCCGCTTTCTATAAAAAAAGCCTGTTATTGGCTATAAATTAGGATAAACTTAACTTGTCTGATAAAACTTATAAAAGATACAAGTTGTAAATTAGTAGAATAGTAATTAAAAGTTTATTTTATGAAAGCAGTACGTTTTTTTGGACACAAAGATGTCCGCGTTGTTAATGATATTGAAAGACCTGTTCCTAAAGGTGATGAAGTTTTGTTAAAGATCGGCGGAGCTGGAGTCTGCCACTCCGATCTGCATATTATAGATGAAGGGACCGTTGTGGGAACCGTTTTTACGTTGGGACATGAAAATGCTGGATGGATTGAAGAAGTTGGGGAGAATGTTGAAGGGTATAAAAAAGGAGATGCAGTTTTAGTGTACGGTCCGTGGGGATGCGGACATTGCAAACCTTGCCAGCAGTCCAAAGAAAATTATTGTGATCATCAATCTGAACAAGCATATGGTGGCGGACTAGGACTGGACGGCGGTATGGCCGACTATATGCTCGTGCCATCTTCTAGACTTTTGGTGCCTATATTTGACTTAGATCCTGTTATTGCAGCGCCGTTAACAGACGCTGCGCTTACACCTTATTCTGCGATAAAACGTTCTCTTCCTAAATTAATGCCTGACGAATATGTGGTAGTAATTGGCGTTGGGGGATTAGGTCATGTTGCTTTACAGATATTGCGAGAAATAAGCGGAGCCGAAATTATTGCTTGCGATGTAACAGAAGATAAATTGGCTTTTGCTAAACAATTGGGCGCAGCTTATGTAATTAATTCTAAAGATGCTGATGCGGCAGAACAAATCCAGAAAATCACGGGAATCAAAAAAGCTAAAGTGGTTCTAGACTTCGTAGGAGCAACTTCTACCATAGATTTGGGAACAAAAGTAGTGAGTCTTGACGGAGATCTTACCATTGTTGGTCTTGGCGGAGGACATTATCAATACAGCATGAATGGTTTGCCTTTTGGCGTAAGCATGACTAATCCTTATTGGGGATCAAGGACAGAATTGATGGAAGTGGTGGGTATGGCAAGACAAAAGAAAATTCATATCGAAATTGAAAAACATAAACTTGATGATGCCAACGAAGTTTACGAGCGAATGAGACAAGGTAAAATAAAAGGCAGAGCTGTTTTAATACCTTAAATTTATACAGCAAAAAAATCCGTTCTGAGAAACGGATTTTTGTTTGTTAGAATAATAGTTTGCAGATTAAAAAATATCAATATATTTGCGCATCAGATCAAACAAATGAGAAACATCATTAACATCGCGGTTATTATTACCATTATTATCATTCGATAGTGGTGAAGGGATGTTATATAAATAAGTAAAAATACAATTTAGAAAAACCTCCCCTTAGCGGGAGGTTTTTTTGTTTACAGCAAGCATGAAAAATTCAATTCAGAATAGCATTATTATTTCAATTATCATTATTCGTATCACATGACGAGTCAGGATTCTATTGTCTATCAAAAAAAGCCTTTCTCAGTCAAAATGTGAAAGGCTTTTTTATTTCTCAGCAACTCATTCAAACACAAATAAAAATCAACAATGAAAAACGAATTTACTCTAACCATTTATTCAGAAGATCAAATCAGATTAATAAGCAAATTATCGAGTATGTTTTTAAGAAAACAAATTCAGATTTTGAGCCTTAATATGTCTATTTGCGAAATAGAAAATATGTATAGACATACCATCGTAATAAATGAAACGTTGGATCAAGTCATCAATTTAACGGCGCAAATAGAGAAAGTCATTGAAGTTTATAAATGCTATTATTCGTTGAATGAAGAGATTGTTTTTAAACAAACCGCATTATTTAAAATTCCTACGGCATTAGTTATGCAAGACCCAGAAACGGAAGTGTTATTTAAAGAAAATGATCTTAAAATTTCAGAAATTCAAAAAGAGTATACCGTATTGCAAGCCACAGGAACAGATGACGAAATAGTATATTTGACTGAAAAATTAAAGCCGTTAGGATTAATTGAATTTGTGAAAAGCTCAAGAATTGCTCTTTCAAAATCGGATAAAGGTTTTTGCGCATAAATTAAAGAATAATGGAAGACCTATTGTTGTCGGTTTCTGTTTTTTCTAATGCAAAAGCTTTGTTTTTCTTCAATATTTCTTACTTTTAATAGTCATTACTAAAGCAGATAGAGTATGATTTCAGGTACAAAACGGTTATTGTTTTTTTTCTTATTGATTTTGGTTTTGATAAAGCCCTTCACAGCAGGAGCACAGCTTTTAGGAGGCGCAAAGACTACAACAGAAGAACCAGTTAAGATTCCGGATGATTCACTAGGAAGAAGGACACCCCAAGGAACTGTCAACGGATTCATTAAAGCGCTTGGCGATCAGAATTATCTGCGTGCCAGTCAATATCTTGTTCTAAGCAAGCGTTCTTATCGCAAAACAGCCGAAAGAATACAGATTGCAAAAACTTTCCAGCAGCTGCTGGATCAAGGAGGTAATTTCTCGCCGTCATCTATTCTAAGCAATAAAGAGTTAGGACGTTTAGACGATAATCTAACAACAGGTATAGATTTGGTTGGAAATATATCAACAGATAAAATAGACATACAGCTTTATTTAGAAAATCAGTCAGATGATAGCGAGCCGGCATTATGGCTTTTTTCTGCAGAAACTGTAGAGGCAATTCGTGGGGCAGATGTGAGCGGTGAAAAAACTTTTTTAGATAGGGTTTTACCCAAATTTCTAAAAGACAGAAAATTAGGAAATGTTCCTATTGGACATTGGGGAGTTGTGGTAGTAATGGCTGTTGTAACATATCTGCTTTCTAGACTGCTCATTTTTGTGCTTATTTTTCTGATTCAAAAAATATGGAAAAAGGCAGATACTGAAAAAGGAATCGCAATTATAGATGCTTTTACATTGCCTGTTCAGATGTATTTGACAGTAATTTTATTCGTTGCATTTACCCAGCGAATGGGAATTTCAATAATTGTCCGCCAGCGATTTAGCATTATAATAATTACGATCGGAATTTTAGCTTTTTTAATTTTGCTTTGGAGAATGACCGATTTTGTAAGCATGTATACACGAAGCAGGATGAGCAATCGAGGGCGTGCTTCTGCAGTATCTGCGGTTTTATTTTTAAGCCGTACTATGAAAGCGGCGATTGTAGTAATCGGAATCATTGCCTTATTAGGAATTATTGGAGTTGATGTTACGGCCGGTCTTGCTGCACTAGGAATTGGGGGGATTGCATTGGCTCTGGGAGCACAAAAAACAATAGAAAATTTTGTAGGAAGCGTAAGCCTTATTGCAGACCAGCCATTGCGAGTTGGCGATTACTGCCGAGTTGATGATATAAAAGGAACCGTAGAATCCATAGGCATGCGCTCTACAACATTGCGTACGGCAGCGCGAACTATTGTCACAATTCCAAATGGACAATTATCAGCTAGTAAAATAGAGAATTATGCACATCGCGATCGTTTTATTTTCAATCCGATTTTAAGTTTTAGAATGGAAACAAGTCCAGATCAGATACGTTATCTGCTGGTGGAAATAAAATCTTTGCTTTACGCACATCCCGCTGTTTTAAATTCTCCTCCAATTGTTCGTTTTACTGGTATCACAGCAGATGCTTTAAAAGTAGAGATTACCGCTTATATTGAAGCTGTAAATTTTGAAACATCGCAAGAAGTCCAAGAAGATCTTTTACTGCGAATGATGGATATTATAGAAAAAAGCGGTACAGCTTTGGCTTATCCATCACAGACGCTTTATATGACCAGAGATACTCCTGTTTCTGATGAAAAAAGAAATGAGGTTACAGAAACAGTTAAAAAATGGAAAGAAAGTAATGAGTTACAGCTTCCGAAATTTGACCCAAAACGTGTGGAAGAATTAAAGGGAAGTATAAAATATCCTGACAAGGGCAGTTTTAATCCTGATGATGATAATACCTTATTATAAAAGAAACGAGCTTCAAATTTTTGAAGCTCGTTCTATTTTAAGAAAAATATAAATTAGCTTTTAGATTCTTTGACAATTTCCATATTTCCATCATCTTGTTTTACAATTTTCCAGTCTGGATTTAGTTCTATTTCATAAAATTCGCTTATAACTTTTCTTCCTTCAATTTTAGACGGGAGCGGAAAAACAAAATAAGTTTTTCCATCTTTATCATAACTTAAAATGCCAGCTTTTCCCAATTGATTATTACCGTCAACTGTTGCAAAACTTCCAAAGTTATTTCCTGATTTATCACGGCCTTTAATACTCGAATACACAATTCCTTTATCGTTTAAAGTCAGAGTGCCATTCATGTTAAAAGTGCGCCCATAATGGTCAATGTCAGCAAGTGCAACTTTAAGAGTCGGTTTGGTAATTAGTAAATCAGTATAATACGAAATTAGCTTTTTTTGTTCTTCTTCTCGGGCAATTTCCTGTTTATTTATTTCCGTAAAATTGTTTCTTAATTTGGCTAATTCTAATTGCTTTTTATTGATAGTTAATTTTGATTTTAAAATCATAACTTCATAAATATCAGTGAAATTATAAATATTATCTAAACCTTTTCTCCAGGATATGTTTAAGCAATCAAAAAGCAATCCATAAGCTGGACCCGTGGCATAAGGAAAAGATCTGGTGTATGTTTTAGCCTCTTCTCGCTGATTAATTTCTTCTAATGCCTTTTCATATTTATTATCATAAGAAGAGAGAACAAAACCAGTATAATTTGCCAAACCTTCCAAAGTTTCAATTTCCAATTCATCATTCAAATATTTTGAATATTGCTGTTGTCTTTCTTTTCTAAAAATTACAGCATCTTTCAAATAATTTTCAACCTCATTCATTTTTCTTTTTCCGATAATTGCTTTCAAAGCATTTTTTAATGCCTGATATTCCAATCGCAATAAAATACGGGCATTGGTTTCGTCGAGATATTCAATCAGATTGCCATTAAAATTTCTGAATTTCATTTGCAGTAAATGGAATAATTCATGAATAATCGTAGCACTTTTATCGTCCAGATAATTATTGAGAACAGTTGCATATTCTTTCCCTTCATATTTCTGAGTGGTATTAACAAAAACAAGCGAATTAGGTTCCATCGTTTTAGAAAATAAAATACCATTGTCGGTTTTGCTATTAGGTAGCTTTACCAAACTATAAATTGAATTGTCAAAGTCGATTACAATAATGCTGTCGTTCCAGATTCGTTTTCCCCAAAGCTTCCCATTATCTTTTTCTAAAAGTTCTTTTGCTTGCAAAAGGCAGGATTGAATATTTTGCCTGTTTTTAAGAGCTTTTTCTGATTCTTGGGCTGTAGTAAATTGCAGAATGGTGATGAAGATCAGCAATAAGAGTTTTTTTTTCATTTCCGATTGATTTAAGATTTCGGAAACAAAATTAGATTGGACAATTTTGAAAATCAGTTATGCAGAGGTTGAATTTGGGACTAATCCCAAGGATGATTTTTCAGTTTAGCAGCCAATTCATGACGATTTGCAACATCCAATTTAGCATAAAGATTTCGAATATGTGTTTTTACCGTACTCAGTGAAATAAAAAGTTCATCAGCAATTTCTTTGTTTGCTTTATCTTCTAAAATGAGCTTGGCAATTTTTTCTTCCTGATTGGTCAGAGTTAAATTTGAAACCCCAAATTGATTTTGTTTTGGCTTAAGCAATTTTAATCGTTTAAACTGTAAAGCTGAAATAACACCCAAAACCAATACTAGAAAAACTAAAAAGTAATTCAGCTTTCGTTGAAAGGCATATTTTTGCTGTAAAATAACATTAGAAATTTTTGAAATTTCGTCTTGATATTGAAGATAATATGACGTTTCGCCATAGTAACTTTTCAGCGAATAAGAAACACCATCGTAAAACGCTTCATCTTTTTCAAAGTCGTTTTTAATGTTATAATCATTTCGTTTAATGTCGGAAAAAGCCAAAAGTTTGAGCAGAGGATGTTTAATGTTTTTCTCGGTATATAATTTTACTTTTTCTGCAAAATCATTTACGGCCTGTTGCTGTGCTTCTCTGTTTTTTATTTGAGCATTATTTTTCTCTAACTGTGCTTCAAAAGATTTTAATTTTCCCCATTCTTTATCGGCTAAATTACTGTTTTGGGATCCGCTAAACCAATTGTTGCCAGATTTTGGAAAATGAATCGTATCTCTGTTTGAAAAAATAAAGTTATGATAATTGCTTTTCTCATTATCGCTAACCAATTGCAGTCCTTTGATCGTATTGATATTGGAATGGATGCGGTACAATTTGTCTTTTTCGGATAAAAGCTGTCCTTTAAATTCAAAATAACCATCTTCATCTGTTTCTGTTGAAAAAAGAATCTGATTTTCGGTAATCATAGTTTCTTCATCATATTTTAACAGACTCAAATAAACTGTTTTGTTTTTCTGTTCAGCATCAATATATCCCGAAATCTTATATTGTCCATAACAAGTCGGAACCGCAGAAAGAATAAGGATTATCAAAAATAAAACTCTGGATGTTTTTTCTTTTAGCATTTTAAATCAAGTAATAGAAAAGCTTACGAATGATTAAAAATACAAAAAAAGATTAAAGGTTAAAGGACTGTTTTTTATTTGATAAGCCCAAATATTAGCATTAAAGCTGAAGCGGAACCAAATTGTCTAAGTCTGAAAGTTTATAGAATTTAAGATCATTCAATTTCATGTATTTGCAAATGAATTCTAAAGTTTCTATTTTGACCTGATAATTTTCAGTAATTTCTTTTACAGGTTTATGTCCGCATAAAAGCAGAATTTTATTGTTCTTTTTGGCGTAATCTAATAACTCAAGTACATACGGAATGCTGAAATGAATATGGCTGTTGTCAATATCAAAAGCAAATACAATTTTTGAATTATTAAAATAACTGTCCTGTTTCTCTGGAATTTCACCGCCAAACGCTCTTCCTCTAATAATTTTGAACAGAGGAGATAAAGCCTGATCTAACGAATCTGACCTTTCTCCGTATGGATAAGCAAAAGAAGTGACATTGAAACCTTTCTTTTTCATTGAAATAATCATAGGATCGATTTCTTGTTTCATGTATTCCTTAATGCCAAACTGTTTCGTAAACTTAACAGCATTGTAATGATGATAACCATGACCGGCTATTTCATGGCCATATTTTTGCATTTCTAAAAGCGTTTTAATTTCAGGTGCTCCAATAGAATCTATTCGACAGACGTTAAAAGTAGCCTTCCAGGAATACTTTCGTAAAGCTTGGTCTGCTTCAGACCATTCATCAACATAAGCATCATCAAAAGATAAAATTACGCCTGCTTTATATGTTGGTTTTGCTACAGGTTTAGGTTTTTTATTTTCACATGAAAATAAAGATAAGAATAATAAAAATAATACAGTTTTAGTAAAAAGTATTCTCATAGATTTTAGATGCTAGCGAATAAGATTTAGAATATAATTTTAGTCAAAATTAAAGTTTTTTCTTATAATTATTGCTTTTGTCAAAAATAAAAAAAGGTTTTTATATTCTGATAGTTACCCATTTTTCAAACCTTCCATGGTGACTGATTGAAATGTCTTGTACCGATTTAGCAGTCTTTAAGTATGGAATGCCATTTTCATCTTTTATAATTTCTTTGCTATCCACTTCAGCCACATTATTTATATTCTTCAAATTGTTTACAGCAATTGTGTGAATGCTTTCTAAAGAAAATATACTTTTGGTATAATATCTATTTTCATTACAAATTACTTTACCCAATGCGAGATTACAATCGATAAAATCTAAAGAACAAGAAAGTTTCTTGGGACAGAATTCCCGTATTTTAGTCTGCCGATTATAAATTTTATAGGCAGCTTCTTTCATGCTCCATAAAAGCCAAACCATAGTTTCAGGCTTATCATAATCTTTTATATACTGCTGTTCTTCGGCTGTAAAAAGCTTTTCTATAAAACCTTTTCTTTGCCAATTGCTTTCTATACGCGACTGTACAAGATCTATAACATCATTGCCAATCATTTTTCGGCTAGTTTGGTTTCAATGATTTCAACAGCTGTTTTTACATCAAGCATGCGTTCCATATCGGCATTATCGATCACGACATCAAAATTTTCTTCAATGTCCAGTACAATATCAACTAGATTGGCTGAATTGATATTCAGATCTTTAATAAAATCCGTTTCTTCAGTCAGATTTTCAAAAGCTTCTTTGTTAGTTGCAAAAGGCTTGATAATTACTTTTAATTCCTTGATAAGTTCTGTTCTGTCCATGTTAGTTTTCAAATTTTTTAAATAATATACATGCATTTACGTCGCCAAAACCAAAACTGGCTTTTGCAATTATTTTGGGGTTGATTTTAATAGTTTCTAAAAGAACTTTTGACGGGTCGATAAGCGTTGCAATTTCAGGATGAAGATCAGAACAATTTTTATTTCCAAACAAAAATCCTTCATGAAGCTCTAAAACTGTTGCAACACTTTCGATACTTCCAGAAGCACTTAAGCAATGGCCAGTTAAGCTTTTTAGAGAATTAATATACGGAAAATCAGCGCCATTTTTTCCCAATGCTTTTGTCCAGTTTTCAATTTCAAGACTGTCTTTTGTTGTGGCTGTCAAATGCCCGTTGATTGCATCAATTTCGTTCGAATTAATTCCAGAATTCTCGATAGCGGTTTTAATGCATCTTTGCACCGCCGTGCTGTTGGGAGCGGTCATGGTTCCGCCGTCTCTTTGTCCGCCAGAATTGACGTTTCCGCCCAAAATTTCGGCATATATTGTTGCTCCACGTTCTAAAGCAGTTTCCAAATCTTCAATAACAAAAGCGCCAGCACCGCTTCCAGGAACAAATCCTGCTGCCGTAGCGCTCATGGGCCTTGAACCTTCTTCGGGTTTGTCATTAAATTTGGATGAGCAAACACGAAGCGCATCAAAACCTCCCCAAATATAAGGGCCACTATCAGATGTGCTTCCAGCCAAAATTCGTTTTGCCTGTCCAGATTGTATTCGATCATAAGCCATCAAAATAGCTTCAGCCCCAGTCGTGCAAGCCGAAGAATTTGTTGTAACCTGATTTCCTAATCCGATTTTACCACCAAGATAGGCGCTCACACCGCTGTTCATAGTTTGTGCAACAACAGTGCTTCCTAATCTCCGTACTTGCAGTTCATCAATTTTATAAATGCTTTCGCGGAATTTATCTATTCCTGACGTTCCTGAGCCAAAAATAGCTCCGCTGTCCCAATCAGGATTTTCATTGAAAGGTAATCCTGCGTTGTTCCAAGCTTCTAAACCTGCTATAACACTATACAAAATGCCAGTGCTGTTAAATCCGCGAAGTTCAAGTTCTGTAAAATATTGTGATTTTAATTCCTCAGATATTTGTGGCTGACCCGCAATCTGACAAGAAAATTGCAGTTCTTCAAGCTGTGCATCATGCCTGATGCCCGAAATTCCGTTTTGCAGTGCGTGAGTAAATGCGGGAACCCCAACACCATTTGGTGCAGCAACTCCGAGACCTGTTATTACCACTCTCTTTTTCATAGTTTCTTTGTTATCATTCCGGCCAAAACACCTCTGCAGACTTCTTGTCCAGATTCATTTTTCATTACCGCATTGCATTTTAATTTTCCAAAACGGAAGAACAATTTCTCAGAAGTTACCGTTACTTTTTCATTAGGATAAACGGGTTTTAAAAATTCCATATCGGCAGAAGTAAAAGCGATTACGGTGTTTTCTCCCAAATCATTTCCTAAGAGAAATATTCCCAAGCAAACCATTCCGATCTGAGCCATAGTTTCAGTTAAAATAACTCCCGGAGTTACAGGATTATCTTTAAAATGCCCTTTGTAAAAGTCAAGATTCTCTCGAAATGTATAAGTTCCTGTCACACCATTTTCGTCAGCATGAAGCAATTCATCCACAAACAAAAAAGGTTTGCTGTACGGAAGCTGTGCGATAATATCATCTAATTTCATAAGCGTTCAAATTACCATTGCAATAAAACTCTTTGTGCCGAAAATCCTGGGCCAAAACTTAGCATTAAGCCCTTTTCTCCTTTTTTTGGATTTCGATTCATAATATTTTCCAGAACGTACAAAACGGTAGCGCTCGACATATTGCCATAATTTCTCAGGATTTCTTTTGTATCATCAATGTTTTTCTCCAATCCAGCAAAAAGCGATTCGACGGTGGTGACGATTTTTTTCCCGCCCGGGTGAAAAATCATGTGGTCAATATCTTTTATTTCTAGATTATTTTGTTTTAAGAAAGGATGAATAATATCTCCAAAATGAGAAGCAATTGTGTCTGGAACTTCTATATCCAGAACCATTTGCAATCCGCTGTTGGTTAGTTTGAAGCCCATCATGTGTTCGGCATCATAAAAATGATACATCTGTTCGTCGAGAATTTCGGGGCCAAAATCGTCTTCTTTTGATGATAATAAACAGCAGGCAGCACCATCTCCAAAAATGGCAGCGCTTACAATATTTGGCATCGAGAAATCATCAAGCTGAAAAGTGGCTGTTGGTGATTCTACAGCAATTACAGCAGCACGTTTGCCTGGATTTGATTTGAGGAAATTCTTAGCATAAATAATTCCAGATATTCCAGCTGCACAGCCCATTTCGGTTACAGGAAGACGAACAATATCTTGTCGTAATTTCATTTTATTAATCAGATAAGCGTCAAGCGAAGGAATCATAATTCCGGTGCAACTTACCGTAATAATGTAATCTAAACTTTGCGGATCCCAGCCTGTTTTTTCTAATGCTTTTTCTAGAACCTGATGTCCTAAAATGATCATTTCACGGCTATAAATATCATTTTTTTCTTCAAATGAAGTGGCAGTAAAAACCTCCGAAGGCTCCATGATAGAATAGCGTTTATATACAGAAGCACCTTCAAATATCTTTTTTACTTTTTTGATGAAACGTTCTTCCTGACCTTCAAGCCATACATCGACCAACGGAAGGATTTCTTCTGTTGTTCTGGAATATTGCGGAAGCTGTTTAACTGCTGTGATTATTTTGACACTCATATTTTTGTAATTATCCACTGGTAGCGAAAAGCCCATTTCCAGTTTATGGAATAGTTTTTTAAATTTAATTTTTTGGATAAATGTTCTAATTCTTTCTTTTTAAATCCTTTAAGAATAGAAATTAGTCCATCATTACGAGACATGTCATTGAGATTGAAAACAAAACCAATCAATTCAAATAATCGGTAAGCCAATTTACTTCTGTGCAGATCATTTACTACAATGCCGATTGAAGCATTTTTGTTTAAAACATACATTACTTCTTCAATCTGATTTGTTGAAAAATGGTGCAGAGTAAGCGTACACAAAACAATGTCATATTTTAAAAGGCTAAATTCTTCGCTAAAAATATCCATACAGATATATTCAATGTTTGGAAAATCTTTAGACAATGTTTCGGCGTAACTAATGGTAAAAGCATTGGCATCGATACCAATTAACTTAAAGTTGAGATTACGTTTTTTTCCATATTTCGCGATCATTCTCAACATATCGCCATTTCCGCATCCTATATCTGCGATTACTATCGGTTTTGAAATATCAGTCTTTTTTAAAAGTTTTTTTATGCCGTGAAGCGTTAATTTATTGCCTCCAAGCAATTGATTGATAGAAGCAATCTGATCTAAAGCGCCGATCAATTCTTCGCCTTCAAGCGAAAAATCGTCCATGATTTCAATTTCTTCGGTTCTATATTTGGCGTTTACACTCATTTATTCAATTGTTATGGGGCGGCCGTGTGTTTGTTTTATAATGACTGAAAGTAACCACGGAATCGACGCTGCAATGGTTGTCATTACATGCGTGAAATTTTTGTGTGTCAATGCTTTGGCTAATAGACGCCCAAAGAATAATCTTTTACTGAAATGCTTTTTCCATTTTTGAATATACTTTTTCTCCAATTCATTTCTGGATTCTATTTTTCCGTAATAGAAATCCAATACCAATTCAGAGGCTATTTTTGCGCTGTGAATCGCCATTGCCATACCGTTGCCGCACATGGGGTGAATTAATCCTGCGGTATCGCCAATCATTAAAATATGATTTTCTACAGGTTCTTTTTTGTCAAATGAAATCTGGCTTATCGTTATGGGTTTTTCAAATAGTGAAGTGCTATTTTCAAAAACCGCTTTGAGTTTGTTGTTTTTATAAAGTACAGATTTTTGGTACTCTTCAATGTTTTTATATTTTTTAAAAGTTTCAAAATCGGCTAGATAGCAAATGTTTATTATGTCGTTTTCAACTTTTGAAACACCGCAATAACCGCCTTGAAAATTGTATAAAGCGACAAGATTTTCATCAAAATTTCCAGAATAATGCCCTTTTACAGCCAGCCACGGTGATTTTTTAGAAATAAAATCTCTTGACAAAACCTGATCGATATTGGATCTTTTGCCATAAGCGCCCAGAACGATTTTAGCAGAAAACATTTCTTCAGAAGTGGTAATGGTAAAAATGTCGTTTTCAAAAGAAATATCCGTAACTGTTTCTGTCACTATAGTACAGCCATTTTCTACAGCTTTTTGAAATAGAAAATGATCCAATTCATAACGGCTAACTCCAAAACCGCCCAAAGGGAGTCTGGTTTTTGCCGTTTTACCATTTTGTGCCGTAAATTCGAATTTTGAAATACTGGCTGGATGCAATTTTGAAACATCAATATCAAGCCATAATAAATAGGGGAGAATTTCATTTGAAATATATTCTCCGCAAACTTTATGTTTTGGATAGGTGTTTTTTTCGATAAGAACAACCTTCAATCCTTTTTTGGACAAGTGTAAAGCGCCTGCAAGACCAGCAAGACCGCCACCAATAATAAGTACATCGGGATTTGTTCTCATACTACCAATTTAGTTATAAAATCTTAAACGGACTTTACTTAATTCGATAAGAAATTAACAAAATTTCAACCTTTATTTTAAAAAGTTGAAACAACTTTTGGCTGGAAAAAACGTGATAAAGTTGATTTAAAAGATAATTTTTACTTTTGCCAAAAAATAGCAGCATTTCATAAATGACAATACAAGATTTAGTAGGCACTTTTTCGGTTTCGGGAAGCAATCAGGACGAAAGCAATGAGATAACATACAAAGGTGTTTTGACTTTAACTTTAGACAAAAACAATAGAATTAAAGCAAATTGGGTTATCAATTCGCATCAGCAAAAAGGTACAGGTTTCTTTAAAGATAATATTCTGGTAATTAATTTCAATTATAAAGGCGACGACAATAAAACGTACAAAGGTGTTGTTGTTTATAAATGTATTACTAAAGATGTCCTAGACGGATTTTGGTCGGAGAAACATGGAAACCCGCTTTATTTAGGAAGTGAGCATTGCTTAAGAATGGAAACAACAGAAAGGCTTAATTAAAAAAAAATAGCGCAAATCTTAAAGTTTGCGCTGTTTTTTTTGCCACAGATTAAGGGATTTTCACTGATTTTAAATCTGCTAAATCTGCTAAATCTGCTAAATCTGCGTGAAAAAATTATTCTTTTAGTTTCTGCAGAAACTATCTCAATTGCCTGCAGAATTAAGTTAAGCTGGATTTACAGCAGTTTTGTATTTTCTGTTGTAAAGAATAATAAAACCAATCCAGATTACTAATAAAATTGCGATTAGCGTAAGTTCTGTTTCATGCAAACCATTGCGAAAGAAATTGTTTAGCGAATGCACTCCTGCCACAGCCAGCAATGATCCTGTAGAAGAATATACTTTTCCGATTCCCCAAGTTCCAAAGAAAATGATTCCAAGAAAAATCATGTTACTTGGAGTGGTTTCCAGATTTAAGTGCCATGCAAACCAAAGAACAGCAATAATCAATATAGAAGTAAATTTAGGAAGTGATTTTAATTGTTCCTGTAAAAATCCTCGCCATCCGATTTCTTCCAAAAGTCCGTAAGCTAGAACGGTAAACATTAATAAAATTGGGAATTTTCCAATGGTAACATAATAAACTCCTGCAATTAAAACAGCAGGGAGCAGCCAATATATGGCAAAAGGAACAATGGCATTTTTGTATATTCCTTTTAAAGACATTGGATTGTGAAGTGAGAATATTTTGATTGCAGCCAAAGCTCCTAAAGCAGGACCAACACCGCGAAGCAAAATCACTAAATACGGATTTTCTATTCCAGATAATAAATTGGTTTTTACCGCAGCATATCTGCAAGCAACAGCAATTACGTAATACACTATGATAGCTCCAAAGTTGATTTTATTTTTCATCGTTTACTATTTTGTTTGGTTTAGTAAAGCAAACTTAGCGAGGCAAAATGAAAATAAAATTGACTTTGGGTAAGAAATCATTTTTCCATAACTCTTTTTCGAATTCGGCTCAGACTTTCTGCTGTTAATCCCAGATAAGAGGCAATGATTTTTAAAGGTGTTCTCTGAAAAATTTCTGGACGGCCTTCAATCAGTTTTAAATAACGTTCTTGAGGCGAAAGCGTTAAAAGATTAATCTGTTCCTGTTGTTTACGAACATAAAGCATTTCAGAAATGGCTTTTCCGATTCTCAAACCTGTTTCAGATCTCTGGTATAATTCATTCAAATTTTGATGAGAAATAGACCAAAGCGTTATATCTTCTAAAGCTTCAGTTTTAATAACCGATGGTTGCTGATTTAAGAATGACATATAATCGCTTATAAAACTATTTTCATACAATAGATTAATGCAAATGTCTCTTTTGCCGTCCCAAACAAACAAACCCGCTGATCCTTTAATGATGATATTAAGGTATTTTTCGACTCCATGATAATCTTTTATGATTTCTGATTTATCAAATTCACGGACTTTAATTTTTTCCGAAAATCCTTTCCAGATATTCATATCGGCAGAAAAATAATTTTCGAAAACTCTGCTTACCTCTTCAGGAGACGGACTTTGTGGCATTTTAGTAAATTATGAGTTTGGAATGCCAATATAGGTTTAATCTTTCAGAATAAAAACAGTGGCATTAACCAAAATCTACTTTAAACAAGTTAATTGTAAAACATTCGCATTGAGAGGCTGTTCTACTTTTCTCTCGAGTTTTTCGCTATTTAAAGTAATGTAAATTTCCATAGAACCTGTTCCGACTTTTAAGCCCAAAATATGACCTCCATAAGCATCAAATTTTTCGTCGGTTGCAACGCCGTGCATGTGTATAGAAGGTTTGTCGCCACTCCAGGCAATAGATCCTGTAATGCTTCCCATCTCGACTTTATTGAAAGTTTTGGGATGAAATTTCTTTTCGTTAAAATCATAAAATCCAAAAGTGGCATCTTGCGCAAAACCAATTCCGGTAAAATTGGCTGATGGTATTTTCTGTTCTTTTGCTAATTTTTCAATTAATTCTAAAACATTATCGCCCTCGCGAAGAACCATTAGAAAGCCATAACTGGTTTTGGTATAACGGCATTTTTCAACATTTTTTTGTTGCGCATTAGAGAAATTAAAAGCGAATAAAAGCACTAATGCGATTTGGATTTTAAAGGTTTGGATGTTCATAATATTTTAAATTAAAGAGTTAGGCTGTAGTTCATTATCATATTTTTCAGGATCAGAAGCTGCATACTCATTTTCAGGTTCTGGAATAACGTGAATTTTAGAATCACTTATCGAAATTACTGCCGAACAGACGTAGATTCCCACTTTTCCTTCGCTGTATTTAAAATCTAATAAAGTGAGTTTTACAATGTCATTAATCGAGAGCTCGTAATAGTTTCCATAACGGATAATCTTAAAAGAGATCTGTTTTTCTTCGCTTATCTCAAATTGGTTCGTTTGAATGTTTTCAAAAATAAAATTATTCTTAACGTCTTTTTCATTAAATCCCCATGCTCTAAACTGCACAAAACCGTTCATAAAATCAATCGAAATATAATATCCCGTTCCTTCTTTGTCACATTCGATCACAAAGCCTGTTTTTCCCATTCCTTCAACAGACAATGTTCCTTCCCAGACAAAATCGTTTGATGGTTTTTCGAAGCCATATATTTCATAACCGCTTCGGCATCCAAAACGCCATTTGCTTTCATTTTCTAAAACAAAATCGGCTGTTGGATTTCCTAAAATAGGCATAGGCTGCGGTAAGTCTTTTTGAAGTATGGTTTTCTGATAGAGTTTCTGCCAATAATAATAAGTTTTTAATAGAAGTCGTCCGCTTTTGTCAACATCGAGTTCTTTAGGAGGTGGCATTACACGATGCGTATTGACATTTCCGTCTGCGAAATAGAAATTATAAACCAGAAAGTGCTTGCCTTCTTTAACAACTCTTGCCGCATAATTTCCTTGAGGCATTAAAACGTTGTTATGAAAAGCAGAATATTCGCCTCTAAATTCAGGTGCCGACCAATAACGGACTTTAATATCTTCTCTAATGGATCCTAAAAGATAATGCGTTCCTTTAATTTCAAAAACGCAAGGGCATTCGACATCATCGTATACATATGGAATATGGAGTGGTTTCTGTAGCACAAAACCTTCTTTCTCTCTTTTGGCAACACCAATACAGCCTCTGCGGTATGTTGGTCCAGAGGCGCTTCGGGCGCAGATTAGCAAATAATCGTCACCTTTGTACTGGTATTTAAATGGATCGCGAAAACTAATCCATTGTCGCGGATTGTTGTTTGGACCTTCATAATGTGGAGCTTCACTTTTAAAAGGAAGTCCGTATAGATTCTCTTTTTTCCAAGTAATTAAATCGGTAGAGATAGCTCTTCCTACTTTTTGCTCAATTCCTTTGTCCTGACGTTTTAAGCCAGTGTAATACATTTCATAACCCTCGCCATTCGATTTTTTGCTGACATGCATCGTCCATAACATATCATCGTCCCATTCTCCTGGATCGCCAACAAATAAGGCGTTTTTTACTCGTTTCCACGAAAGACCATCTTTTGAAACTGCATGTGCAATATAATCGTGATTGGGAATAATTAAATGAAATAAATGATGAACTCCTTTTTCATCTATAAATACATCAACATCTCCAATTTCCCAATTGCTAAATCCTGAACCTGAATACATTTTATTACTTATTTAATGATTGTATTTTTTTAGCTACTAATTGCACCAATTTTCTCGAATTTTAAATCTCATGAACTTTGTCAAAGTTTTAAACTTTGGCAAAGTTGTCGCTGAACTATTTTTAAATTCGCGCTAATTCGTGTAATTCGTGGCTTATTCTTTTTATTTAATGATTTTATAATATTTTAAGCCTTCTAAAATCCCTTCTGAAGCTGAAGTTTTGGCTACGTAAATGCTTTTTGTGGTTTCGTAAGCCATGAGTTCTGCGCTTCGGTTTCCAACAATGATTCCTTTTACGGGACCTCTAAACATGTCGACATCGTTTCCAGAATCTCCTGCAGCAATTACATTTCCTAGCGGAATAGACCACTTTCGGCATAAAAACTTTATCGCATTTCCTTTGGAAGCTCTTTTCGGAATAAAATCTAAAAACTGACCGTGACTCGGAATAATATTGACTTTGTACCATCCTGTTCCTAAGACAGTGATTAACTCGTCATGATTGTATTGTTCTTTATCATAATAATATGAGATTTTATACGGATTCTGGGCTTCTTCTTCCTGCAGTTTGATCCATTTTATGGCTTTTAGTTTATTTAAAATTTCTTCTCTCTTCCACCTTCCAGCTAGGAATTTTGCCCACCCTTTATCCAAAATATAATCTTTTCCGTTGGTGTAATAGATTTCGGTTCCGACCGAACAGATTATGAAATCGGGGAGAGGAAACTCCTCTTCGTCAATTACTTTTTTTACTAAAGCTAAGTTTCGTCCAGAAGCCATTGCAAAAGCCATTTTATCGGTACGATTCATCAAATGTGTTTTGAGTTCTTTCAAACCTGGATTGGCCAATTTCGGTTCAATCAATGTTCCGTCAATGTCAGAAACCAACAAATGGTCGATTTTTCTTTTTAATCGGCTAATGTTGATGTTAGGATAATGCTGCTTTTTGATTCCAGCTCCGGATGAAAGAGAAAGGTTTTCTTTAACCAATTCGACATAATGATTAACATGGCTAATCCAACTGTAATATTTCTGAATATTGATGGCTCCATTATTCGAATAATATTTCCACTGATTTTCATCGGTTAAAATATTTAAAAGGGCTTTTTTAATCTGGCTTTCTTCCTGAGGATTGACTAATTCTCCATTTTGGCAAACTGGAATAATTTCTGAAGGTCCGCCGTTTTTGGTCACCACAACAGGAAGTCCAGAACTAGCGGATTCTATAACGGTCAAGCCAAAATTTTCATGCAAAGCTAAATTGACAAAAACACCTCTTTTTTCGGCAGCATAGCGATAGATAATCGAAACTTCATTTTCAACGTCATGTTTTTTCGGAATAGCCATTTTTCCATACAAATCGTATTTATCCATTAAAAGAAGCAAATCGGTCAGAACATTTTTTTCAGATTCAGGCATTTTGGCAATATCTTTTCGTATACCAGCAAAAATGACAAGATTGGCAATGCTTTGTAGCTCTTTATCTTTTCCGTAAACTTCAATTAAAGTGTTCAAGTTTTTATGGCGGTCAGGCCTAGAAAGTGCCAGAATAATAGGCTTGTGCGGATTGGTAAGAAATTTAGAAATGGATTCGGCAACCCAGTATTTTCGCTGTGCTTCTTCCATATGTTTATCAGAATCGTTTTCTTGATAATAATAAGGAACAAATTTTCGGGTATCGATTCCTGGAGAAATAGCATGGTATTTTCCTAGTTCAAAATTTTTGTAGGCTTTGTAGGTTTCAATTTCCTGTTCGGTAGAAGTAACGATGAATTCTGCAAGTTCTAAGGTTCTCTCTTCAGCCGCAATTCGGGCTTTAAACTTAAATTTTTTCTCTAGCTCTTCTTCTGTTTCACCACTTTCAACTAGTTTTTTCTTTTTGTAGAATCCTAAAGAATGTCCCGTATGGGCAAAAGGAATATTTAAAACGGCTGATAATTCGGCTGCCGCATAACCGGCATCTGCATAATGCGAGTGAATCCAATCTGGGAAAATATTGTGCTGTTTGATATGCTGCATCGCGCCATTTACAAAAAGATCAAGACCCTCCCAAAGCTGTTCTTTGGGTTTGTACTTTTTTCCCAGAAACGGAATTCTTCTAATGTCTAATTTATCATTGATAATTTCGACAGGCACTGCGTATTCAGGCGAAAGGGCAGGATCATCTATTAATCTGGTAAAAAGATGAACGTGTTCTACATCTTCATGCTGCGATAAAAATTCGGCTAATTCGTATATGTATTTGGTCTGGCCTCCGTTGTCTGCATCTCGTCCAATCTCTAGACCAGAACCTTTCAAGAGTCCGTGAATATTGATAAGTGAAATTCGTAATTTTTTCATCATTCTTCCTTAAATTATTTGAAAACACAATTTACTGCGCCCATATTGATTAGGAAGAAATAATTCCATTTTAAATTTACATAGTTCCCATGTTTGAAGAATGAAGGTAATGTTTTAACTATAAAAAAAGCCTGATGTTTATAATATACCAGGCTTTGTAATTTTCTTTTAATTTTTATTAATTAAATTTTCAATATCAAATATTGAAATTTTAGGATTTCCGCCAGCCGACCCAGCGACTAAGGCACCAGTTGCACAAGCAAAATTTAGAGCGGCTTGCGGTTCTTTTCCGTTTAAAAGTGAAGTGACTAAAGCACCTAAGAAAGAATCTCCTGCACCGACAGTATCCTCAACTTTTACGGTATAACCCTCATTTTCGTAAAGATGTTTATCCCACAATAATAAAGCGCCATCTTTCCCTCTTGTCACGCAAATCGCAGTAGCATTGCTCAAAGAACAAATGAAGTTCATGTTCTCCTCTAAAGTTTTATAAGGAGAATTAAAAGCGGCACTAATTTCCATAATTTCTTCATCATTAAATTTGATGAAATTGGCAGACTGCATTAGATGTTGCAAAGTTTCGTAATCATAATGTGGTTTTCGAAGATTAACATCAAAAACTTTGTAAGTGTGGGTGTGAAGCAACTCGTCTAAAGCTTCTCGAGAAACTTGATCTCTGCAGACCAAACTTCCGTAAATTAAAACATCTGAGTTTACTACTAATTCTCTCGCTTCTTCATTTAGAACAATTTTGTCCCAAGCAGAAGGATAAATAATTTCATAAGTAGCCGATTTACTTTCGTCTAATGTTACGTTCACCAATCCTGTTGGGAAATCGTCAGATTTGAGAATAGTGCTGGTATCCAAGCCTAGTTTGTTGACTTCGTTTATAATTGCTTCTCCATCTACATCATTTCCTACACAGCTAATCATATTTGATTCAACGCCAAGAGCTTTCATGCGAAGCGCCACATTTAAAGGTGCCCCTCCAATTTTTTTTTCATTGCCAAAAATATCCCAAAGTACTTCTCCGAAAGCGACAGCTTTTAGTTTTTTGTCGTTGCTCATTTTAATTTTTTCTTGTTTTTAAAAACTTTACATCAAATGATTAGGGTTTCATCAGATTTCATAAAAATAAAAAAGAATAACGGCTTATGCAACCTCTTTTTTGGATGAAACGTATTGATTAACTTTTAAATAACTGAAAATTAAAGCATAAAATAAGTAACAAAGTTCATTTTGAAATATATCGCATTAATAGAAATCAGATTCCTTTCAGCCTTTATTTCGATGTTTTTAATTTTTTTTTAAGAAAGTTTTAATCTTTAGCCAAGAAGTCAGTTCTCGTTTATATATTTGTAACCAGTCTAAATAAGAATAAATTACGGATTTTATATGAAAACATTTTTCAAAACACTTAAAGACAATATTTTATGTCAAGTGTTTGTGGCTTTTTTGATCATTTTTATAGGATCAGAAAAGGCTTTTTCTCAATCAACTGTTGGTACAATTTCGGGTAAGGCTGTCGTTAAAGACGGAAATTATTTACAAGGTGCAACTGTTAAAATTTCAGAATTAAATAAAACCACTACAACTGATTCTGATGGGATTTATCAATTTAAAAATATTCCTTTCGGAACATATTTGGTTGAAATAAAATTAAATGGTTATGAATCTTCTCCAGCTTCGGTTATTGTTGATCAAAACAATACAGAAGTTACGCTAGATTTTGAACTGACTTATACTTCTCAAAAATTAGAAGAAGTAATTGTAAGTTCTGGAGGAAACCGATTTGCGAGAAAAGAAAGTGAAGAGGTTTCTAAAATGAAACTGAAGAACATGGAAAACCCGCAGGTTTATACTATTGTGAGCAAAGAATTGATGAAAGAGCAGGTTATAACGGATTATAACAGCGCTTTTAAAAATGTTCCGGGTGCAGGTATTGCCGAAGTGAGAAATCAGGGAAGAACGACTAATATTTCTAGAGGTTTTGCCACACCGCAATTGGTAAGAAACGGTGTTGGAAGTTTTACTTTTAACTCGATTGATCCGTCAAATTTAGAGCGTATAGAAGTAATAAAAGGTCCATCGGCTACTTTATTTGGAAGTACTATTTCTTCTTTTGGGGGATTGTTTAACAGAGTAACCAAAAAGCCTTTTAATTTTTTTAAAGGGGAAGTTTCTTTTTCGGCAGGTGATTGGGATTTGAATCGTCTAACAGCGGATATCAACACACCTTTAAATGAAGAGAAAACGGCTCTTTTCAGAATCAATACAGCTTTACATAGTGAAAGAAGTTTTCAGGATGCAGGTTTTAATAAAAGCTTTTTTATTGCGCCAAGTTTTTCTTATGAGGTAAACGATAGATTGACTTTATTAATTGATGCCGAATTTAGTGCTTCAAAAGCAACATCGCCAACTCGATTGACGCCTTATACAAAAGCAGATGCCACGGCTCATAGTGTAGAAGAATTGGGAATTCCGTACAAACTTTCATTTGCTAATAATACGGTAAATTATATGGGGCAGCAATACAATATTTTTGCGCAGTTGAAATATAAAATTTCAGATGAATGGACTTCACAAACTATTGTTTCGCGTACAAGGTCTTCATCTGAAGGTTATGTTGTAGCACTGACTATGTTGAGCAATGAAACTTTGAGACAGCAAGTTACCAATCAGGACTATCCTTATTATGGAACTGATATTCAGCAGAATTTTAACGGAGATTTTAAAATTGGAAAACTGCGTAATAGAGTAGTGGCTGGATTAGATTTTTACAGTCTTCGCGCCACACGTAATGATGCAACAGTAAATATGCCAGCACTTAATTTTAGAAAACCTGGCGATGCTTACAATAATTTTACTATAAATAAAATTGAGCCTTTATTTGCAAATGCAACCTATACTAATATGGTATCGAATAACGAAAGAACATATAGCGCATATGTTTCTGATGTATTGAATGTTACCGATAGATTATTGGTTATGGGTGGTGTTAGAGCTGATCGTTATATCAATAAAGGTGTGTATTATCCAAGTCGCGATTCTATTGCTGGAAATTACAATCAGACAGCATTTTCTCCTAGATTTGGAGCAGTTTATCAAGTGATAAAAGAGAAGGTTTCTGTTTTTGGAAATTACATGAACGGTTTCAACAATGTTGGCGGATCTGATTTTTATGGAAATACTTTCAAGCCAAATCAGGCCAATCAGTTGGAAGGTGGAATTAAACTTGACTTTAATAAAATCAGTGCGACGTTTAGTTATTATGACATAAAAGTGACGAATATTACTCGCGATGATCCAGACCATGTAAACTTTCAGATTCAGGACGGAACTCAATTGAGTAAAGGTTTTGAAGCTGAGTTGATTGCCAATCCGATTAAAGGTTTAAACATCGTGGCAGGTTATACGTATAATGACAGTAAATACACAAAAGCCAATCCGAGTATAAATGGTTTACGACCAACAACAGCTGGTTCTCCAACAACTGCCAATCTTTGGGCAAGTTATAGATTGACAGAAGGAGCAGCTTCTGGTCTTGGATTTGGTGTTGGAGGAATTTACGGAAGTGAGTATTATCAAACCAATACTTCAACATTTAAATTTACGATTCCTTCTTACACCGTTTTAGATGCTTCTGTATTTTATGACAGACCAAAATTTAGATTAGGTTTAAAAGTAGACAATCTTACCAACGAAAAATATTGGTCATATCGTTTGGCAGCTCAAAACCCAACGAGAGTTACAGGAAATATTACGTTTAAATTCTAAGAATACAATTCGTCATTTAAAATGATATTTCTACATTTGGATTTTATTGCACAGTATGACCAAAGGTTTTAAAAAGACTATCAGACAAATACATTTGTGGCTCGGTTTAGCATCGGGCCTCATTGTTTTTATAGTGAGCATTACGGGTTTTCTTTATGTTTTTGAAGAAGAAATTCGTGATTTTACAAACAAGGAATATCTGCATGTTCCTGCTCAAAATAAGCCTTTTATAGGTTTAAAAACTATAATAGAAAACTATGAACATCTAGAACCTAAACAGAAAATAACGGCTTTAAAAATAAATAAAGCAGAACCTAATGCGGCAGTTCATATTTCTACCAAAAAGAAAAAGACCTATTATTTCAACCCGTACAATGGAACTTTAATCAATCAGCAGGGAGCAGATTGGCTTAATACGGTACTAGAAATACATCGTACTTTATTATTGGGAGAAGTTGGCGAGTTTATTCAAGGCTGGTCGGTTGTGATTTTTATCATTATGCTCATAACGGGATTAATTTTATGGTTTCCAAAAAAGAGACGTCAGCTTAAACAATCTTTAAAAATAAAATGGAGCGGTTCTTTTAAAAGAATCAATTTTGATTTGCATCAGGTTTTAGGATTTTATGCTTCTATTTTTTTGCTTTTAATTGCGTTTTCTGGAACATATTTTAAGTACGATGCTGTCAAAAAAGGAGTTAGTTTGGTAACGGGAAGCAAACTTAGAAAAGGAGATGAAGTGGTTTCTAATGCTAAAATAGATTCGACTACAATTCCTGTTCGTTATAGCAATATCTACGAAAATGCAAATGCGAAATATCCAGGTGCAACTTCAGTTTCATTTTCAGTCAGAAAAACGGGAGAACTTCGATTAAGAATGACATATCCGAATGATTGGGCAAGAAAACAGAACACTATTTTCTTTGATGGAAAAACAGGGAAGATGCTCAGAACCAAATTATACAAAGACAATAATGCTGCTGATGTTTATGAAGCAAGTAATTACGATCTTCATACAGGAATTTTCTTTGGACTTACAGGAAAAGTAATCTGGAGTTTGGTAAGTTTAATTGGAGCTTCTTTGCCTATAACTGGATTTATTATTTGGTGGAAGAAAGGGAGGAAGAGTAAGAAAATTAAAAATTAAAGATTTCTATTAAAGAAAAAAACGGAATTGTTTGAGCAAACAATCCCGTTTTTTTGTAAATAGTATGTTCCGTAGGAACATTTTATTGGTAGAAATTATGTTGGCGTCATTATTTTACGTTCCGTAGGAACGTTTGGTTTTTGGATATAATTCTCAATAATAATGGACATCAAACGTTCCTACAGAACGTAAATTTGGCCGACCAAACTACCGAATGATAACTTTGTTTTGAAGGAATCTTTTTAGTTAGAGCACCGATTAATTAACCGTGAGCTTCAACTGAAACATCATTCCATTTTTCCCAGCTTTCCAATCTTTGTTCGTAGCTTTGTTTTACAAATGGGAACGCAACTTTTCCAAGCAATAATCTTAAAGGAGGATTTTCGTTTTCTACCAAGTTCACCACTGCTGGTGCTGTTGCTTGTACTTTTCCAAATATGTTTTCTCTTTCAGCTAGAGCTTTTTTGATTTCGTCATAATATGGTAAACTTTTGCTGGTAATTCCAGTATGCCAGATGTTAGATTCGTATCCGTTTGGTTCTAATAAAGTCACATTGATTCCAAATTGTTTTACTTCTGATGCTAATGTTTCGCTTAAACCTTCTATAGCAAATTTAGAAGCGCTGTAAAGTCCCATTCCTGTTGGCAAAGTTGCTAATCCTAAAATTGATGAAACTTGAATAATATGACCGCTTTTTTGTTCTCTCATAATTGGAATAACGGCTTGTGTTAACCACAAAGTTCCAAAGAAATTGGTTTCAAACTGCTCTCTCGCTTCTTGTTCGCTTGCCTCTTCAACAGCTCCTGTAAGCGCATAACCAGCATTGTTGATTAAAACGTCAATTCTTCCAAAATGCTGTTTTACTTTCTGAATCACTTCTAGAGATTCTTGACGATTGTTGACATCTAATTTTAAAGGTAAAATAGTGCTTCCGTATTTTTCTTTTAGATCGTTTAACGTTTCTAGATTTCTTGCTGTTGCTGCTACGTTGTATCCTTTAGCTAAAAAAGCTTCTGTCCAAGCTCTTCCAAATCCTTTTGAAGCTCCTGTAATTAAAATTGTTTTTGACATGGTATTTGTTTTTATAATTAATATTTGATTCAAAATATGACCAATCGGTCATTTTTATAGTAAAAAAAATTATATCAATTTTTCAGATATAATTTTTTTAAGCGTTTTTTCTATCGCATTCATATTGTTATTGTTGCCAGACATTCTTGACATCAAATGCCCTCCTTCAAGCATAGCAAAAAGGGCAGTGGCAAATTCTGAAGCATTCCAGTCAGGAATAAATTCTTTGTCTGCTATTCCTTTTTCTATAATCGCAGTTAGAAGCTGCTGGCCACGTTTAATGGCATTATTTACTTTTTCTTTTACAATCGGATTCGTATCATCGGCTTCTGTTCCAAAGTTTAGTAAAGGACATCCGCCAATTACTGGTGGATTTATCGGATTACTAAAAAAATCAATGTAAGCAAAAAGTTGCTCTTTAGCACTTCTTCCGTCCCTAAGTGCGGCTTCTAGTTTGGAGCTTAATATTTTCATGTTATGATCTACAGCAGCGCAGGCCAAAACATCTTTGTTTTCAAAATGAACATACATGCTCCCTTTAGACAATTTGGTTGCCTCCATAATATCGCTCATAGAAGTAGCCGCAATTCCTTTTGTGTTAAAAATAGGAGCAGCTTTCTCTATAATAAATTGTCTGGTTTCTTCACCTTTTGTCATGGTAATTGTATTTAACTATACAAATATATGACCGATTGGTCATATATGCAAATTTTATTTTATTTTTTATTTAAAAATTTAATGGTTTGGGGAGTTATATCTAATATGATTGGATTGTAATTAACTGTTTATAAGTTGTTTAATGTAATATTTATTCTTTTTTTGATTAAATTTATCTAAAAAAAATGCAATATGGTAACAGCTATACTTAGAGAACATCCTGAACTGGCACTTTTTTTATGCTTGGCTCTTGGATTCTTAATCGGGCGTATTAAAATTGGGACATTTAAAATAGGTGTAGTATTAGGAACCTTATTCGCTGGTGTTCTAATTGGTCAGCTGGATATTGAAATTCCCGGTATTGTAAAAACCATTTTCTTTGATTTTTTCCTGTTTTCAACGGGATATAAAGTTGGGCCTCAATTTTTTCAAGGTTTTAAAAAGAATGCATTTCCGCAATTGTTGCTCACTTTGGTAATATGTTTGGCTTGCTTGTTAGTGGCATATTCTGTTTCTGTTTTTTTAGGTTATGATGTAGGAACAGCAGCAGGATTATTAGCAGGAGCGTTTTCTGAATCAACTGTAATTGGTACTGCTTCAGATGCTATAAGCCATTTAAATCTTGATGATGCAGAAAAAACTAGATTAATTAACAATATTCCGGTAGCCTATTCTGTAACTTATTTGGTGGGAGCAACATCTTTTGTCTTTTTTCTGACCGCAATTGCTCCAAAATTACTTGGTATTGATTTAGTTAAAGAAAGCGAACAACTGGCTGAAATCATCTCAGGAGAAACTGAACAGGAATACGGTCCAGGAATGAAAAGCGCCTATCAGAGATGGATTATCCGTGCCTATAGAATAACCAATGAGAAATGGATTGGAATCAGTATAAGCGAGTTTGAAAGATTAATATCCAACAAGAATATTGTTATTCAGAGGGTACGTCATAGAAATCAATTGCTAGATCCCAAACCCGATACCATAATTCATAAAGATGATGTGATGGTTATAATGGCACAACACGGAATCATTTTAGACAGCCTCTTTTCTATTGGGCCAGAAGTTTTGGATGAAGAGTTGTTGAATTTCCCCTTAGCACATTTAGATGTTACCATCACCAATAAAGCAATTGAAGGAATGACAGTAAAGTCTCTTCGAAAAAGCAGTTTTTATCATGGGCTAATGCTAAACAAAATAACGAGAGAAAATCATGAAATTCCACTTGAATCAAAGACGGTTTTAAATAGAGGTGATATTTTGAATCTTTCTGGCAGACCTGCAAAACTGGAAGAAGCAGCGAAAGAAATAGGCTATCTGGATCGTTTAAGTCCAGAGACAGATATCATTTTTGTTGGTTTGGGTATTGTCCTTGGTGGACTTTTAGGTTTGCTTTCGGTAACATTATTTGGAGTTTCAGTAACTTTAACGACAAGCGGTGGTGCATTGGTAATGGGACTTATTTTTGGTTGGCTACATTCAAGAACGCCAGTTTTTGGCAGAATTCCAGAGCCCGCCTTGTGGATTTTTGACAACGTTGGTCTCGCAACGTTTATCGGACTTGTTGGCCTCGCTGCTGGTCCAAGTTTTATTTCGGGTCTTAAAGAAACTGGTTTTGGTATTTTGCTTGCTGGTGTTGCTGTTGCCTTAATTCCTCATATCATCGGACTGTATTTTGGAAGGTATATATTAAAAATAAACCCTATAATTTTGCTTGGCGCGCAAACAGGCGCAGGCACCTCAACAATAGGATTAAAAGCGGTTCAAGATGCATCAGGAAGCAAGTTTCCAGTTTTAGGCTATACGATTCCGTATGCATTAGCCAATATATTATTGACTGCTTTTGGACCAATACTTGTCGGAATGATGTCTTAATCCGATCAAATCAAATGTACTAAATTTCAATTGTTATTTTATGGCTTGAAACTTCAAATCCTTCAAATGAAGTCCAATAGTTAACATTTAAGCTTTATTAAAGTAATAGATGAAATAATGATTGCTATTTTTTTGCTATTCTACAGATTAAGACTTGTATGTATTACTCTCTAATAATAACTTTTATTTTGGGAGTAGAGAAGTCTTTAAGTTGTATCTCTTTAGTAGAATTATCTAGATTTGAAAGTGTTGGCACATTATTCATAAAGTGTTGCACATAATAATTGCCTTCAAAATTTTGACTTTCAAGATATTTGATCATTTGAATAAAATCACTTTCTGTAATTAAAGAAGAATGAAAAGTAGTACGAACTTCAAACGGAATATTAGATTGAATCAAAAGAGAAAGAGTTTCTTGAAATTCAGAAAATAAGCCTGATTGCGTTAGTTTTTTAAAGGTATGAGGAAGACTTTTATAATCTAACGCGACATAATCAATTAATTGATCACGAATCAGGCTATTCAATATTTTTGGGTTGGAACCGTTGGTATCAATTTTAACCGCAAAACCCATTGCCTTGACTTCTTTTATAAAATCAATTATTTTTTTGTGTAAAGTACATTCGCCACCGCTTAAAACCACTCCATCTAGCAATCCTTTTCGCGTTTTGAGGAAAGTTAGAACTTCATTAAAATTTATTTTTCCTTTTCCCAAAACAATATCAGGATTGTAGCAGTATAAACACCGCATGTTACAGCCCGCAAACCACACAATGCAGGCTGTTTTATGCGGATAATCTAATAAAGTAAAAGGTGTGAGGCTAAATACTGCTTTATTAGATAATGGTTTCTTCGAAATGTGTACGCTGTTGGTGTTCACCTTTTTTTCCAATATTAAAACTTTCTACAGGCCTGTGATATCCCATTACACGGGTGTAAACCAAACATTTGCTTCTTTGTGATTTGTTTTCTTCTAGAATTTTATGCGTTTTTGTTTTCATAAGCCAAGTGTTTTTGATTGTTTTTATTGAGTAAAATTTCGTCGCATTTTGGGCAATATTCATGTTCTCCGTTTAGATAGCCATGAATAGGGCAGATGCTGAAAATTGGTGTTACGGTTATATAAGGCAGTTTAAAGCTGGTTAAAACTTTTTTCACGAAGTTTTTACAGGCTTCGGGACTGCTTATTTTTTCTCTCATATAAAGATGCAAAACTGTACCGCCAGTATATTTGCATTGCAATTCATCTTGAAGCAATAGCGCTTCAAAAGGATCGTCGGTATGATCAACAGGAATTTGGGAACTATTTGTATAGTATATGTTTTCATTTTGCCCTGCCTGAAGAATCTCTGGAAAACGTTTTTTATCTTCTTTTGCAAAACGATACGTGGTTCCTTCAGCCGGAGTTGCTTCCAAATTGTAAAGATTTCCTGTTTCTTCTTGAAATTCTTTCATTCGCAGTCGAATATGATCTAGAATTTCAGTTGCAAAATGAATTCCTGAAGTTTCTGTTATATTATGTTTCCCTTCAGAAAAATTTAGCACCATTTCGTTCATTCCGTTTACGCCAATTGTAGAAAAGTGATTTCTAAAATGTTTCAAATAGCGCTGTGTGTACGGATAAAGTCCGCGGTCGTACATCTGCTGAATAAACATTCTTTTTTTCTCTAAAGTCGATTTTGCTATTTGAAGCAATTCATCCAAATGTTCAAACAAAGTAATGATGTTTCCTTTGTGCAGATAACCTAGACGTGCCATATTGATGGTTACTACACCAATGCTTCCCGTCATTTCGGCACTTCCAAAAAGACCATTTCCGCGTTTTAGCAATTCTCTTAAATCGAGCTGTAGACGGCAGCACATACTGCGAACAGCATTTGGTTTATAAGCGTCTGGATTTTCTATGCGCTTACCATTTTCATCCAAAAGATATTGGCTTCCAATAAAATTCTGGAAATAAGATGAACCAATTTTAGCTGTGTTTTCAAAAAGCAAATCAACATTTTCTCCGTTCCAATCAAAATCTTCGGTAATATTTACTGTCGGAATAGGGAATGTAAACGGCTGGCCATTTGCATCGCCTTCAGTGATAATGGTGTAATATGCTTTATTAATGAGATTCATTTCATTTTGAAAATTAGCATATTTTAAATCTATCAATTTAGAAACGCCTCTTTTTTTAGCTTCTTCAATTAGCTTTTCATTAGTAACATTCAAAAATAAATGTTCGTCATTTATTGTCGGAATCTGTTCTTTTAAATCTTCAGGAACATTCCAATCTAAAGTGATGTTTGTAAAAGGCGACTGTCCCCAACGTGCTGGCACATTTAGATTGTAAACAAAACTTCTAATTCCTTTTAGCACTTCTTCATAAGAAAGCTGATCTTTAAAAACATATGGCGCTAAATACGTATCAAAAGAGCTGAAAGCTTGAGCGCCTGCCCATTCGCTTTGCAGTATGCCCAAGAAATTGGCCATTTGTCCTAAAGCTTCTCTAAAATGAGAAGGAGGTCTGCTCTCGACACGGCCACGAACGCCGTTAAAACCTTCATTTAACAGCACACGTAAGCTCCAACCAGCGCAGTATCCGGTAAGACAATCCAAATCATGGATGTGTATGTCGCCATTCCTATGAGCAGAACCTTCTTCTTTATTATATATTTTATCTAACCAGTAATTGGCGATTACTTTTCCGGCGGTATTACTGACTAGTCCCGCGTTTGAATACGAAATATTCGCATTAGCATTAATTCGCCAATCTGACTGGTTGATGTATTCTTCAACAGTTTGCGTACTGTCTATGTAAGTAGTGTCATCGTTTAAACCATTAATATGTTCTCGCTGTAATTTTCTCGTATGACGATAAATAATAAACGAACGCATGGTCTGGAAATAGCCGTTTTCAAAAAGTACTCTTTCAATAATGTCCTGAATTTCTTCAACAGGCCATGAATACTTTGCTTCTAGACCAGAAAGAACCGTTTTGAAAATTCTTTTGTCTACAGGCTGATTCACGCTCTGAAAGGCTTTTTGAATGGCATCCTGAATTTTATAAGCTTCAAATGGCTTATAATCTCCGTTGCGTTTGATTACATATTTTTCCATGGTTCTGATTTTATTTAAGACACTTTTTCAAATGTTTTTTCAAGTTCAATTGCTTTTGGAAACAGAATATTGTTTTCCAAATGCATATGTTTTTTCAAATCCTTGTCAAATTCTTCTAGCATGAGAAAAGCCACTTTATAGGTGCTGCATGAATCCACGGGTGGTGTATAATTATTAGTTAAGGCAGCAATTCTTCTAAAGCGTTGCCCTTCTGTAATATGATCGTCTTTTAAGGTTACAATTGGAGTTTCAATAGATAAAAAAGGCGGTGTTTCCAGTTCTGTACCTTTACTGTGTGCGGCTTTCATTTTTTTAATAAAAGGAAAAACAACCAACTCTTCTCTTTTCATATGAGCCGTTAAGTCCAAAAACGATTTTGAAAAAATAGTATGGATTTCATGAAGCTCAGGATGAATCGCACCGTGAACACCGCATAATTTATCTAAATATTCTAGAATAACAGGAGCTTTTTCTGCAACATATCTATGGTGAGTTTTGGTAATATAATCTGCAATCATGTCTGCAGGCCAATTTTTATAATCAAAAGACTGATTGGCAGAACTGTTTCTTGCTTTTTCAATATGGTCAATAAGAACACTTTCTTCAATATCTCTTTTTCTGCAGACTTCTTCGATAGTTCGATGCCCTTTGCAGCAAAAATCAATATGGAATTTTGTAAAAATGGCTGCTGTTTTGAAATCATCTGCTACGATTTCGCCAACTGTGGTTTTACTGGTCAGTTTCATAATGGTTGGGGTATATAGATTTATTTTGGTTTCAGCACATTTGTTTGTCTGTAGTGGCTTTGCATTGTTTAATAATCAATAGTGAAGCAGCTATCATATTTGAAAATTCGATAAACGGAATCGTGATTTCGTATGATTTTGTAAGCGAAACAGCATAATTATGAAGCTCTTTTATTTTTGCAAAAGCAAAATCGGCATCGCGTTCTTCACTCGTGTAAAACGAAGTGACCCATTTTTGCAATTCTTTTTTAAGTATTTCAAAAGCAAGATAATCATCTACATTATGTGCTTTTGGAAACTTTGGAATCAATATTTTGGATGAATAAATAAATTCAGCTATAGTTTTATCAACATTTTCCGAAGCTTGGTGTGCATATACTATAGCTTCGAGGAGTGAGTTGGATGCCAGACGATTTTTACCATGAAGTCCTGTTCTCGCACATTCCCCAATAGCGTAAAGATTTTTAATTGATGTAACTCCGTTTTGATCGACTTTAATACCGCCACATTGATAATGTGCAGCAGGAACAACTGGGATTAAATCTTTTTCAGGATAGATTCCTAGTTCATTGCAATGTGCTGTGATGACAGGAAATTGATTTGCAAAAGCTTTCGGATCTAAATGCCTGCAGTCTAAATAAACATGATTTTTGCCACTCAATTGAAGTTCTTTGCTTATGGCATTTGAGACCATATCGCGTGTAGACAATTCGCCTTTAATGTCATATTTAAACAAGAATCTTTTTCCTTCGTCGTTTACTATATGAGCACCAAAACCTCTAACGGCCTCAGAAATTAAGAATAACGGATTCTCTTTTCCTGTAAATAAAGCTGTTGGATGAAACTGAATATACTGCATATCGACAATTTCTGCTCCTGCACGTGCTGCGATTGCCAATCCGTCTCCTGTTGCTATTTTCGGATTTGTTGTATTTTCAAAAAGCTGTCCGCATCCGCCCGCACTTAAAACGATTGTTCTGGCTCTAATGTATTTAATTCGGTTGTGTTTTTTTTCAAAGAAAAAAGCTCCGGTACAAGTAGTTTTAGCTTTTTTTGTTTCGGTATTTAAGTCAATGACCATATGATTTTCTAAGAGTTCAATATTGGGCATTTTCTTGATCATTTTGAGCAGTTTCTGCTCGATTTCTTGTCCGGAGCTATCTTTATGGTGTAATATTCTATGTTGTGAATGTCCGCCTTCTAAACCTAAATCCCATTGGCCTTTTTCATTTTTATCAAAACATGCCCCAATTTCAATTAATTCCTGAAGTCTTTCTGGAGCTTGTTTAATAACCATATTAACCACTTCTTTATCGCACAGCCCTCCACCTGACCGAAGCGTATCATGTATATGTTTGTTAAAACTATCTTTTATGAGATCAGTCACCACTGCAATACCGCCTTGTGCCAGTCTTGTATTGGTGTTTTTAGCTGTTTCTTTCGTCATTATAACAATTGATAAATCTGGCCGTTTTTTTGCGATTTTCGTTGCAAAAAATAATCCCGAAATACCAGAACCTACGATAAGTATATCTGTTTTAAGCATGTTATTTTGATTTAGAGTTGTTGCATTTTTTTATGATAGTTCAAGCATCCTTTCAATAGGCTTTAGCGCTTGTATTCTCAGTTCATCTTTAATTAGCATTTCTGGCCTTTCATTTTTAAGGCACAAATACAATTTTTCGAGTGTATTCATTTTCATGAAAGCACATTCACTGCAGGCACAGCTATTGTCATCTGTGGTAGGAGCCGGAATCAGCGTTTTATCAGGTACAGCTTTCGTAAGCTCATGCAGGATACCGGCTTCTGTGGCCACAATGAAAACGGTAGTAGGATCCGTTTTAATGAAATTAATAATTCCCGAAGTTGAGCCGATGTAATGTGCTGCTTTTAAAATATGCTCTTCAGATTCAGGGTGTGCTGCAATTTTTGCAGTTGGATTTCTGTTATATATTTCAATTAGTTTGTCTAATGAAAAGGCTTCATGCACAACACAAGAGCCTTTCCATAAGACCAGTTCGCGTTTGGTTTCTTTCTGTAGGTATTTGCCCAAATTTTCATCTGGAGCAAATATGATTTTTTGTTCTACCGGTATCGACTCAATTATTTTTTGGCATTTGCCGACGTGCAGACCAAATCGCTCATGGCTTTTATTTGGGCAGAGCAGTTAATGTAAGTAACCACAATATGGTCTGGATACTGATCTTTAAACAATTTAAAATCTTCTGGCGGACAACCATCAGCCAAGGAGCAGCCAGCGTTCCAATCGGGTAATACTACTTTTTTGTTTGGGTTTAAAATTTTTGCGGTTTCTGCCATAAAATGAACTCCAGCAAAAACTATAATATCAGCATTTGTATTTTGAGCTTTTTTTGCCAGTTCAAGACTGTCTCCAATAAAATCTGCTATATTCTGAATTTCCTCATCTTGATAATAATGAGCCAGAATAATAGCATTTTTTTCTTTTTTCAATCGGATTATTTCCTGTACTAAAAAGTCCTTGTTCATGTTAATTTTTGAATTTTCTGCTATGTAGCTATATGAAAGCTGATGCTATTTATCTTTTAAACCTGTTTTTAAAATATATTTAAATACATAATTTTAATAGGGTAAATATATTATCATCATTTTTTTCAAAACATGATTCTAATCATACTGTTTTATATTTGTTTGTATATGTTAACCTTGATAATCGAATCTTAATTTAAATTGAGAGTGAGATTAACAAATATATTTCGGCCCATTCTTGGAATCTTGTTCCAATCGGCATAAGTCGTGTAATACTTATCAAAAATATTCTCAATTCCTGTTTGCAGTTTTAAGATGTTTTGATTCCAATGAAAAGCATATCCTGCATTAATTCCAAAAATCAGATAATCTGAAGTTTTGGTTTGCCCATAAGTTTTTGCAAATTCATTTTGTGCCAGATTTCCTAAAGCGTTAATTCCTGCATTAATTTTTTCTTTTTTAAAATCGATTCCTGCGCTGTATTTAATCGGACTTATAAATGGGAGATTATTTCCTTCATTATCTTTTCCCGAACTATAAGTAAGCTGAGATTTGAATTGCCAATTTTCCAGAAAATCATAAGTCAGATTAAAATCGGTATTGAAAATTTTGGCATTGTCTATAGCCTCATATCTTTTTACTCCAGAAGCGCCAATAGTCATAGGGAGCGTATTAGGATCAATTTTACCTATTATATAATTTGAGAAGCAGAAATAAGAACCTGTAATTTTTGCTGTGATTTGAGATGTTTTATATCCAACCGAAAAGTTTCCTTCGAGGGCATTTTCATTTTTTAGATTTGGATTTCCTATATAATCATAAAAGTCACTGCTGTTATACAAGTAGAATCCGTAGCCTTCAGATACAGATGGCGCTCTTTCGGCGTAAGCCAAACCAAATCCAAATTCAAATTGATCGATATTTTTGGTATAATTAGTTGCAAAACTTTTTAGGAAACGGTTTTTTGAAGCATCCATATCAGGATAAAAAATGCGGAGACTCGCTAGTCCGAAATCATTTGCTACGGTATTATTTTGGAACCCGAGATTAGTACTAATTCTCAAATGCTCTTTTTCAGAAATTTTGATGTTATCTTCTAAGGATGATCCGTTGTACAAAGTTCTGACATCTGGCCAAGTATACATAAACATCAAATTTTCATTTGGATCTGATGGATACATCGTCATCTCGGCAATTGACTTATTGTAAAAACCATTCAAGTCAGCTAGAAAATTATGTTTTTTAATTTTTCCTTTAATTCTCGAATAATAACCATAAGTATCAGACCATCCCGGCATATCCATGTGTATCGGTACGCTTGGTCTTTTGGTATCGTCCATTTTGTGGGTTATAGAATTGAAATATCCTTTTGTTTCCCAGTTTGTTATAAGGTTAGATTTTGGCATATATTTATAACATAGAGATACAATTTTAGCTTCGGCTAAAGAAACATCCATAGGAAGGGCAGGGTAGCCCACATTTGTTGCTTTATCATAAATTGCAGAAGCTTCTAAAAGATTTTGTTTGTTTATAAAATAACCTCCAATAGCAGAAATATTGTATTTGGTAAATTGAGAAAAACTCACTTCTTTGTTTCCACCTGCTTTATAATTATCGGCATCACGATGCATAAAATCAATATGGGTATAAAATCGAGTATCATTATATCCTAAAGAAGCACCAATAATTTTTTGCAGATTATTACTTTCAAAACCTGAATTTAAACTGCCGTTCCACCCCGCATTTTTATCACTAAACTGATTTCGTTTTAAATCGACAGATCCGCCAATTCCTGCTCCGTGACAACTAGCTTGTTGTCCAGATGCTACGCTGGCTTCAGTTAAATTTGAAACCTCAACATAAGACGTAATCGGATCCATTTTATCGGTACACGCACCAAATATGCGCATTCCGTCAATAGTAATCACGGTGCGCTCTGTAGCCATGTTGTTTATAATGGGTTCCCATGCATAAGCACCTCTTTTAATCATATTTACTTTTGATGATTTTGAGAGATATTCTTCTATAGATGTCAGTGATCTTGATTGTTTTAAGTGTAAAGAAGGTTTACTTCCAATGACAATTATTTCATTAAGTTTTACGGTTTCAAGACTATCATTTGGTTTTTCCTGCGCCCAGCATATTGTTGAAAATATAGCCAAGAAGGTTGCTGCTAGATTTTTCATCATTTTATACTTTAATAGAAAGAGACAAATTGTGTTATGCCTCTTTCTTGTTGTTTTTTAGATTTAAAATTCAATCTCAAAATAAAGACTGCTTGATGGATTGTCTGCTGTAACAGGTTCTCCTTTCAAAACTTCGTTATCAGCATTTAAAACTTGAAGGTTTATTTTCCAATATCCTGTCATGGTAAGAGAAAGTTTTCCTTTATAAAAACCATTAGTTTCAGATTGAAGCAAATCTGTATTGTTTGGTGAACCATGATTACCCATGCTCGGCATTCTTGGATCGATTTTGATTTTGAAATTATTTACAGCTTCAAAAGTCATCATATCTTTCATTTTGTAAATTCCTACTGCCATGTCGTTTAGCGCCACTTTTGGAGAAAATGGTGCGATATAGGCAATTACATAATTGTTTCCATCACTTCCCATAAATGAGCTAACCGTGCGTTTTGTCGATGCTGGTACGCTTATTCTATCGGTTGCGGTATAACTTACATTATTGATTTCGTAAGCTATTGTTAATTCCCAGTATTCTGTTTCGTTTTGTGCCATCTGAAAGATGATATCTCCTTCGTATACTGTTTTTTTATCTTTTTTTTCTACCTGAGATCTTGGACAAGAATGCTGCATCATGGCCATGTGCATTAACGGTATCCATTCTATTTTGGCATCTGTAATATAATTGTTGGTTTTCTTGTCTTTTATTCGAAGTGAAATACGATTGTAACCCTGCACCAAAGAACCTGTTGATGAGAATAATTCGATTACATGAGTATCATTGGTCATTTCCTGTATTTTATGAAGTCCGCTTGTTTCATCAATTGGAATTGAAGAAGAATCGTCATCAGAAGAGCAAGAGAATGAGATAATTGCTAGAAGTAAAAGCACTGTATATTTTAAAATTTTCATGAGATTTTAATTTAAATAATGATAATAAAAGGTCTGTCGAATGAATTCGAAAGAAGGAAGAATGAAATAAAAATCAAATGAAAATTGGAGGACGGAAGATATTGACGGCCTCTAAATGAGAATATAAGTTGTTGTAAAATGCATTTACTATAAAAGTAGAAGCACTATTTTTTTCAAAGGAGAATACTGGGATTTTGACAATAAACAAAACTACGGTTTCTGCTGTTTCACTTTTCTTTTCGTTAGAAGCTGGCGTATCATTTTTATAGCTTTTTGCTAATTCTTTTTTCAAATGACATTTTCCATTACAATGCAATTCCGGAGCATTTTTGTTTTCGCATAATTCAGTTGCAATGTAATGGTAGTTGACCACATAATCCAAAAATGGAAATGCAGGTCTGAATATTACCGCAAATAAAAATATGTAAATACAAAGCTTCATTGCTTGTGATTTTTGAGAATACGAAGGTATTATGAACTTTTTTTTGACGATATGATTGTAATCATACTTTTTGAAAAACATGTTTTAGAATTTTGATCAAAAGTTTAACAAGTAAAAAACAAAGTAATGAACAGATTATTTTTATTAACCATGTTTGGTTTTGTCTTACTCACATCTTGCGGCAAAGAAAAGTCAAACACCGATCAGGATTTTTCTACTCCAGCTCCAGCAGAGAAAACAGCTGACGCAGAATCCTATGATCCTAAAAGGGGTATTGGGAAATATGAAACCGTTGAATTAGGAGCTTCTTTGGATAAAGCATTGGCTGAAAAAGGACTTAAGACTGCCGAAGTTAAATGTACCTCTTGTCATAAACCTACAGATGAAAAATTAGTAGGTCCAGGATGGAAAGGGGTAACAGGAAGAAGAACACCTCAATGGATTATGAATTTTATTACCAATCCAGACCCAATGATCGACAAAGACCCAGAATTGCAGGCGCAATTGGAGCTTTGCATGATTCGTATGCCTAATCAAGGATTAACAGAAGATGAAGCAAGATCTATTTTGGAATATATGCGCCAGAATGATGGGGTTAAATAATTGAAAGGAATCAAAATCTAAATAATAGCCTTATGAAAAATAAATTTTTAAAATCGATTTTCGTTGTTACGTTAGGGTGTGCTTTTTTTGTTTCATGCAAACCAAAAGACTCTACAGATGCTGTTGAAGGCGATGCAGCCCAAAAAGTGTATGTGGCACCTGGAAAGTATGATGAATTCTACAACTTTGTATCGGGCGGTTTTAGCGGTCAGGTCAGTGTTTATGGACTTCCTAGCGGAAGATTGCTAAAAGTAATGCCCGTGTTTTCTGAAGATCCACAAAGTGGTTACGGTTACAGCGAAGAGACAAAACCAATGCTAAATACTTCTCATGGTTATGTGCCATGGGACGATCAGCATCACTTGGATTTGTCACAAACAAATGGAGAAGTTGACGGCAGATGGATTTTTGCTAATGCGAATAATACGCCACGTATTGCCCGTATTGACTTAAAAACATTTAGAACTGCTGAAATTATTGAGCTTCCAAATTGCGCAGGTAATCACTCCTCACCATTTATTACTGAAAATACAGAATATGTAGTAGGAGCAAGCCGTTTCAGTGTTCCATCAGATAATGATAATGGAGATGTGCCGATTAATACGTACAAGAAAAACTTTAAAGGATATCTTAGTTTCGTGAAAATTGGTAAAGAAGGTCAATTGGGTCTTTCTTTCCAAATCGTTGCTCCGGGTGTGAATTTTGATCTTAGCCACCCAGGTAAAAAAGAATCGCACGGATGGTTTTTCTTCTCATGTTATAACACAGAACAAGCTAATACTTTGTTGGAAGTTAATGCTTCTAAAAATGATAAAGATTTTATCATGGCTGTAAACTGGAAAAAAGCAGAGGAATATATTAAAGCTGGAAAAGGAAAACGAGTTCCTGCAAAATATGCCCACAATACTTGGGATGAAAAAACTCAAAGTGCAAAATCTGTAATCATGAATGAGGTTTTAACTCTAGATGCTGCAGAGCTTAAAGATATCTGTTATATGATTCCTTGTCCGAAATCGCCTCATGGCTGTGATATTGATCCAACAGGAGAATATATTATTGGAAGTGGAAAATTGGCGGCTTTGATTCCAGTATTTAGTTTCACAAAATTAAAAGATGCAATTGCAAAAAAACAATTTGATGGTGCTTACGCAGGAATTCCAGTTGTAAAATATGAAGCCGCACTTTATGGTGAAGTTCAAAAACCTGGTTTAGGACCTCTTCATACAGAATTTGATGGAAAAGGAAATGCTTATACTACAATGTTCGTTTCGTCTGAAGTGGTAAAATGGAATATCAAAGACTTAAAAGTTTTAGACAGAAAAGCAACTTATTATTCTCCTGGACACTTGATGGTTCCTGGTGGAAATACAGAAAAACCATTTGGAAAATACATGGTGGTTTACAATAAAATTACCAAAGATCGTTATCTGCCAACTGGTCCAGAATTAGCACAAAGTGCTCAATTATTTGATATTAGCGGCGATAAAATGAAATTACTTTTGGATTTCCCAACTATTGGAGAACCTCACTATGCGCAAGGTATTCCAGCAGATAAAGTTAGAAATAACGGTCAATTGAAATATTATGATATTGCAGCCAACAAACATCCTTTTGCTACTAAAGGTGAAAAGGAATCTAAAGTGATTAGAGAAGGCAACAAAGTTCACATTTATATGACTTCTATACGTTCTCACTTTTCACCAGATAATATTGAAGGAATTCGTGTGGGAGATGAAGTTTACTTCCATGTTACCAACCTTGAGCAGGATTGGGATGTTCCTCACGGATTTGCTATTAAAGGAGCAAATAATGCAGAATTGCTAATTATGCCAGGAGAAACATTAACATTAAAATGGGTGCCTGAGAAAAAAGGAATCTTCCCATTCTATTGTACAGATTTCTGTAGTGCACTGCATCAGGAAATGCAAGGGTATGTGCGAGTTTCGCCAGCAGGAAGCAATGTACCAATTACTTATAGTGTAGGTACCAATTTACCAAAAGAATAGTCAGTAACCACAAGGGAACAAAGTATTCTTTGTTCCCTTTTATTTTGAATTATTATGAGAAATAAAAAACTATCCGCTTTTTCTAGAGTCATGCTGTTTTTATCAGGGCTTTTATTAATTGGGGCGATATTTTTTCCTATTTGGAAAATTGAACTTACGGCTCCTCAATATCCCGAAGGGCTGGTGTTAAAACTCCACGCTTCAAAGATTGCAGGTGATGTAGATATAATTAACGGATTGAACCATTACATCGGAATGAAAACTCTGCATACAGAAGATTTTATTGAATTTAAAGTTTTGCCTTTTATCCTAGTAGTTTTAGGTATTGTTTCGATTGTTTGTACATGGAAATCAAATAGAAAAGGGCTCTTTATTTTCTTCTTTTCTTTTGTGATTTTTGGAATATTATCTGCTTGCGATTTCTACAGATGGAATTATGAATATGGACATAATTTAGATCCGAATGCTGCTATTAGAGTTCCTGGAATGGCTTATCAGCCGCCAATGCTTGGATACAAACAATTATTAAATTTTGGTGCCTATTCAATTCCTGATATTGGTGGATGGATGCTGATTGCAGTTGGAGTTTTGCTTTTTGCTGCTATCGCAAAAGAAAAATTTGCCAAACCATCTGGTCGGCTCTTGGGCATATTGTTGGTTCCTGCTTTTCTTTATTCATGTTCCAATGATAAACCTGTTCTGATAAAACTAAATGCTGACAATTGTGATTTCTGTATGATGGGAATTAGCGATGGCAGACATGGAGCTGAAATCATTACTGAAAAAGGAAGGATATACAAGTTTGATGATATTGCCTGCATGGCACATTATTGTAAAGATCATAGTGATACTAAAATCAAGAAATATTATGTACACGACTACACTAAAAATAATGAACTGATTCCAGCTGAAAGTGCCTTTTTTGTTTCAGGAGGAACGATTAAAAGTCCGATGAACGGAAATATTGCTGCCTTTACCAATAAAAGTGAAGCAAAAGCATTTGAAGCGCGAACAAAAGGAGAAGAAAAAGAATGGACCGCAATTTTGAATAAATAAAATGCTGTCTTAATTAAAATCTTAAATCATGAAACTGCATTTTTGCCTTTCAATGTTATTATTGTTTAATTGTCTTTGGTCACAGAAAATTGAAGTTGGCCAAGACAAAGCCGTAAAAACAATCAAAAAGGCAATAGAACTTGCCAAGTCTGGAGACACCATTATCGTTAATAATGGCATTTATCGAGAAGGCAATATTATTATAGATAAAAAAGTAATTCTACAGGGTAAAGATTTGCCAATTCTGGATGGACAGCTAAAATATGAAGTAGTTTCCATAAAAGCAGATAGCGTAATTTTTTCTGGATTTAAAGTGATAAATTCTGGTTATGCTTCCTTGAATGATCCTTGTGGAATTAAAATATATAACAAAACAGGAGTTGTTGTAAAAGATAATTTCTTAGAAAATAATTTTTTCGGAATCTATGCCCAAAAAGGAATAAACTGCATTATAAAAAATAATACCATAAAAGCCTATCAAAAAGAAGAACAGCGTATTGGAAATGGAATTCATTGCTGGAAAAGTGAGAACATGCAGATTGTAGGAAATAGGATTTCTGGCCATCGCGATGGAATCTATTTTGAGTTTGTTTCTAATTCTGTAATCTGGCGAAATGTTTCTAAAGCCAACATCCGTTATGGGTTACACTTTATGTTTTCTAATGATGATGCTTATATCGGCAATGTTTTTAAAAACAATGGGGCAGGAGTGGCAGTAATGTTTACTAAAAATGTAAAAATGTTCAACAATTATTTTGAAGAGAATTGGGGCGATGCGTCTTATGGTTTACTGCTCAAAGAAATTTCAGACAGTCACATTATTGGTAATAAGTTTATCCGAAATACTTCAGGAATTTATATGGAAGGAACGAGTCGTGTAAAATTGGAGAAGAATATTTTTAAAGATAATGGTTGGGGAATGAAAGTGCAGGCAAGCTGTATGGATAATGTGATTTCGTTTAATAATTTTCTTTCTAATACTTTCGACATCAGTACTAACGGAAGTTTGGTTTTGAATCATTTCAATAATAATTATTGGGATAAATATGAAGGTTATGATTTGAATCGGGACGGAATTGGCGATGTGCCGTTTCATCCACTTAGTCTTTTTGCTGTTATTACTGAGAATAACCCGTCGGCGATGCTTTTGTTCCGAAGTTTTATGATTACGCTTTTGGATAAATCAGAGAAAATCCTTCCGAGCATAACGCCTGATAATTTTGTTGATGAATCTCCCGAAATGAAATCTCTTGTATTATGATTACTTTAAAAAATATAAATAAAAAATTTGGCAGACTTCAGGTTTTGCAAGATGTAAACCTAGAGTTTAAAGCAGGAGAATGCATTGCGCTTATAGGCCCAAATGGTTGCGGAAAAACTACTTTGATAAAATCGGTTTTAGGAATGGTTTTGCCCGATAGCGGAGATATTTTGCTGCATGATGAATCTATTTTAAAGCAGTTTGAATATCGAAACAGAATAGGGTATATGCCGCAAATTGGGCGTTATCCCGATAATATGACTATCGCTCAGATTATAGCCATGATTAAACAAATTAGAAACTCGAAAAATGAGTTGGATGAAGATTTAATCAAAGCTTTTAAACTGGATAAAATGAGTGAAAAACAAATGCGAACTCTCTCTGGCGGAACAACACAGAAGGTAAGTGCAACATTGGCTTTTCTTTTTAATCCCGACGTTTTAATTCTGGATGAACCTACAGCAGGACTAGATCCGCTGGCTGCAGAAATTTTGAAGGAGAAAATCATTAAAGAGAAAAACAAAGGAAAATTAATCTTGATTACTTCTCATTTGTTAAGCGAACTAGACGATATGATTACTCAGATTATTTTTATGCAGGACGGAAAAGTTCATTTTCATAAAACAATAAAAGATCTTTTGGAATCAACTGGGGAAACTAAAATTTCAAGATCTATCGCTACCATATTAAAAGAAAAACAGCATGAACAGAATAATTAAAATTGTCTTATTGGATATTCTTAAAATAAGATTATTGTGAGTTATGCCTTAATTTTGGCATTGCTTTCTTGGGGATCTTTTATGCTTGAAGACAATACGGCAAAAGGTTTACTGACGATTTTGAATGTGATTTTATTTACAGTTCCGTTGGTATCCATTCTTTTTTCGACTATTTATATTTACAATAGTTCAGAATTTATAGAGCTTTTGCTAAGCCAGCCGATTAAAAGAAAAAAAATCTGGATTAGTTTGTTTGGTGGTCTTTCCATAGCAATGTTTCTAGCTTTTTTTCTTGGTGCAGGAATTCCGCTTTTGCTAAATGCTCCAGGTATGGCAGGTTTAATGATGCTTTTGTCGGGAAGTTTAATTTCGATTGTTTTTGTTGCATTGGCTTTTTTGAGCTGTATTTTAACTCGAGACAAGGCAAAGGGAATAGGTTTATCCATTTTGTTTTGGATGTATTTTGCCATATTGTTTGATGCGCTGGTATTGTTTCTTTTGTTTCAATTTGCAGAATATCCGATTGAAGAAATGATGGTAACCTTGACCGCTTCGAGCCCGATTGATTTAGCTAGAATTCAAATATTGCTGCATTTAGATCAATCTGCCATGATGGGATATACAGGAGCTATTTTCAAGGACTTTTTCGGAACAGTAATTGGCCTGTTAGTTTCTTTCTTGTTACTCGTTTTATGGATTGCTGTTCCGTTTCTGATTTCAATCAGAAAATTTGACCGCAAAGATCTTTAATGTTTTATTATTCATTCAGAATCAAAAAAATATGAAAACAGATATTAGAAATAAAGATGATATAACCGTGTTGGTAGATGCTTTTTATTTAAAAGTAAAAACAGACTTAATCATAGGATATTTGTTTACAGAAATTGCTATGACAAACTGGGAGAAGCATCTTCCGATTATGTATGATTTTTGGGATAACATTATTTTTCATAGCGGAAATTTTGACGGAAATCCGATGCTGAAACATCGCATGCTAGATCAGAAAAGTACTCTTACACAGGCTCATTTTGAGCATTGGACTAAACTTTGGAAAAAAACGGTAGATGATTTGTTTGAAGGAGAAAAAGCTGATGAGATAAAAATAAGAGCAGAAAATATTTCAAAATGGATGATGAATAAAGTTATTTCAATATAAAAATGGGAACTAAAACAGCTCCCATTTTTAGTTTTTAAAGATATTAGAACTGAATTAATAATTTCTTGTAACCTTCAACAAAAAAAGAAAAAATCTTCCTGTTTTGGTATGATTCAAATCATAAGGCATGTAATTAATAGAACAATTTATGATCGATAATTTCGATTTTTTTGTTCTTGCTCATAAGCGATAATGTACGTATTACGGTTTCTACACGAAGTCCTGTAAAATCTGCAATTTCTTGTCTTGTATATGGAATTTTCATTTTTATTGAAGCGCCTATGTTACTTTGCTTTTTTAAATTATCTAAAAAATACTGAATGCGATATTCAGGTTTATTATTAACTATGTTTTTAGAAAAGACAATCTTGTTATATATTTTCCACGCAAATAATTTGAGTATTTTATATTGCATTTCTGGATTTTCTTCAAGAAAAGAAAAAAAGTTGTTTTTGGACAATTTTAGAATGACACAATCCGTTTGAGCAATAGCAGTAGCAGGGTAAGGCTGTCCGATAAAAAGCGGCGGTTCGCCAAAACTGTTTCCTTCATTAAAAATGCCAACCGTCAAATCTTTGCCATCTTCGTTGGTATAACTCATTTTTACAGTTCCTTCTAAAATTTGATAATAAGAAATAGCGGCGTCATTTTCGAAGAAAATAATGGAGTTTTTGGTAACCTTTTTTGCTACGGCTCCCCAAGTGTAAAGTAAGTCAGTATCAATATGCATGGCAAAACAATTAATACGTTGCGAAGAATTGGTAAAATGTCTGGATTAGTTTTAATTAAAACAAAGAAAGACATTAAGCAAAAAAGAAAACATGATATTTGTTAGCTTTTGAAATGTTTTTAAATCAAAAAGAAAAAAGCATGAAAAAGAGAACTAAGCTCTTTATCATGCTTTATAGAATTGTAGAATTAAAAAAATTATTTTGCGTCTATCAGAGTAAGTGAAACTCTTCTGTTTTGCGGTTTATTTTCTGCTGGAGTATTTGGAACTAAAGGTTCGCTTTCTCCTTTTGAGAATAAATGTATACGGTTAGACTCTATTCCTTTGTTCTGTAAATAATCTGCAACTGCCTGAGCTCTTTTCATTCCAATTTCAAGATTGCGTTTTTCAGTTCCTATATCACAAGTATATCCAGTAATATTTAGATCTGTGTCTTTGTTCGATCTTAGAATTTTTGCAATTTCATCTAATCTTGAAGCAAGTTCTGGCGTTACGCTAGTATTTCCAATTTCTTGGAAAGCGAGAGGCTCTTTTTCAATATAATTTCTTTCCTCTGTAGTCAGTTCTTTTTTAGCAGGAACTGCTTCTACAACTTTTTGCTGTACAGGAACCTCTTTCTGAACTGGAGCTGTTTCTGTTTGAGTGAAAGTTTCTTCTTTTGCCTGTACAGGTTCTGGTTTGTCTTTAGCTAATGAAAAACCTAGTTTCAGTTGGATTCCAGCAGATAGATAACGGCTTTCTTGTACGATACTGCTATTTCCGATTGTACCATTTGCCTGAATATTGTCAAGTCCGTTTGGATTGTAAGCCACAATATTGGTATTTGGAGTTTCTTTTGCCAAATCAGTTAAACCGTAATCAAGGTATAAACCTGTATAAAGCTTTGTTTTTTCTGCTAGTTTAAATGTTAGACCAGTTTCAAAACTTAACATAAAAGCGGGATCTAAGCTTACTGTTGTTTTATCTTGCCAATTGGTTACTTTTCCAAATCCGTGAGAAGGCAGATCATCAACTAAAAGATTTACATCAGGATAATAACCGCTCAGCTGTAACTCAGAAGCCGAAGCTTTTACAGTTTGTTTTCCTGGGAACATAATTTTTCCTCCGAATCCAAAGTACAATTGTGTCTGAGAAGCAATTGATGTTCTGTATTGAAGAAGAAGCGGAATCGCGAAACCAATAAAATGTTGATCTTCTTTATAGTTGGTAGGAGTGACCCGATACTCAAATGCAGAAGTTTGGTCATCGACCTCATAAGTTGAGATGGTAGTTCCATTATTTAATTCAAAACTATTTTGATTGTATGTAACATCAACGCCTGTCGAAATTCCCCAGTGATTGCTGAAGAAATAGGTATATCCAACACCTATTCCTCCACCAAATTTTAGTTTACCTTCTCCGATATTGCTATCGTATAGAATTCCAGACGGACCGCCGTTAATTTTAAAATTAATTTCCTGTGCTTTTATCGTGACGCTAAACAGTGTAAGTATAGCTATGGTGGCTTTAATTTTCATTGTTTGTAATTTTAAATTAAATCTCATTTTTATTTAACCAATAAGTTGATTGTTTTTAACTGACCGTCAGCCAGTTTAAGAACAACAATGTATAAGGCTGTCTGTGATGGAGCGATAATTTGATTTTTTGGTTTTACATTTGAAATAGTCTGAACTAATTTCCCTGCAATGTCATAAATAACCACCTCAGATCCATTTAATTGAGATTCGCTAAAATCACATTCTAAAGTAAACTCGGCATTAGGTTTAACTGGGTTTGGATAAATTTTGATTTTCTTGGTGAAAATTGTTCCAGTTGTTTCAATTGGACAAGATTTAATGGAGTTTCCGTTTTTGTCTTTTGCAATTACGTAATAAATGCCATTTAAAGGCTGTATTTCACTATAATATTGCTTAGTTGCTCCAGAAATAGCTGCTCCGTTTTTATACCATTGCCAAGCCACAAAATTATTTGATCTATTATCAAAGAATAGGACATTTGCCCATTGCTGTATAACAAGACCAGATTGGCTTATTTCTATTGGTTTTACAACGACAGTTGCAGGATTATGATTCTGATCTCCATTTTGTGTTGCAGTAATGGTTGAGCTTCCTGAACCTGTAATGTTTAAAGTTGATCCTGAAATTGTTCCCAATGCTGCATTTGCAATACTGTAAGAAACTGGTAAGCCACTATCAGTTGTTGCTGTTAAGGTAACATTTTTAGAATCTGAACAGCCAAATTCTAATGTTTGATTCCAAGTAATTGTTTGATTTGCTTTAGTAATTTCAAATTCTGCACCAGTAAAGGCAATTACGTAATCTGCCCCAGCATTGATTGTTCCCAGGTTAATGTTGTATTTTCCAACATTTTCTCCAGCATCTCTTGTAAGCAGACCGCTAAGTATTGAGTTTGTATCTCCGTTAGCAAAACCTAAAGCAGTGTAATTGAATACGGGATCTGTTGTGCCATATACTTTAGTATGTCCTGTTGCTGCGGTTATAGTAAGAGTATATTTTTGTGTTGTAAAACTTACTTCATTTCCATAATTAATAAAACCGTTACTGTTTATAGCATAAGTTCTAACATAATACGTTCTATTTCCTCTAAGTCCAGATAAAGAGTTTGCAAATGTTCCTAATGCAGCAGTGACATTAATTTTAGTATCAGCTGTAGTAGGGTTAGCATGCTGAGCATATACAAAACCAACTTCCGTTAAACAAGAACCACTGTCAGTATTGATTCCGTCAGAAGATGCTGTACCAGATAATGAAGCGCCAGTTGTAGTTATTCCAGAAACCACTGCAGTATTTAAATTGACTGGATTAGCAGGTTGAATTACTTCAACAGTTGCAGTAGCCGTACAAGAATTATCATCTGTAACAGTTACAGTGTAAGTTCCGGCAGCAAGACCAGTTGCAGTTGCGGCATTTCCGCCAGATGGAGCCCAAGAGTAAGAATAGGCACCTGTACCGCCTGTTACGCTTACTGTAGCCGACCCGTTATTTCCGTTATGGCAAGATACTGCTAAAGGAGTTGCAGTTAAGGTTAAGGCATCTGGTTCTGTAATGGTAATCGCTTTTGTTGCAGAACATGAATTTTCATCTGTAACGGTTACAGTATAAACTCCTGCGGTAAGACCAGTTGCTGTTGCTGCACTTCCGCCAGACGGAGACCAAGAGTAAGTATAAGCTCCAGTTCCTCCAGTTCCTCCAGTTGCCACTACAGATGCAGTACCGTTATTGCCTCCATTACAAGAAACATTGATATGAGAATCTGTTAGCGAAAGGGCAGAAGGCTCTGTAATTTGAACGGTTTCTGTCACAGAACATCCGTTTGCATCGGTCACAGTAACACTATAAGTATTTGGACTTAATCCTGTAGCTGTTGCAGCAGTTCCCCCAGATGGCGACCAAGAATAGGTATAAGTTCCAGTTCCTCCAGAAGGAGTTACAGTAGCTGTTCCGTTATTTGCCTGATTGCATAAAACGTCTGTTTTAGCTACCGTTGCTGTAAGAACAGGAGGTTCAGTAATAGTTACGCTTGCCGTAGTTTGACATAGGTTGGCATCTTTGACAGTAACTGTATATGTTCCTGCTGGTAAACCAGAAGCAGTTGCGGCAGTTCCGCCAGAAGGAGACCAAGAGTATGTATAAGTTCCAGTTCCTCCAGTAACGTTTACGGTTGCAGTTCCGTTAGAACCTCCATTGCAAGTAACATCGGTTTGAGATGTTGTTGCACTAAGAGCATTAGGTTCTGTTATAGTAAAACTTTGTGTTTTGGTGCATGAGTTAGCGTCTTTTACTGTGACAGTATAAGTTCCAGCAGAAAGTCCGGTTGCTGTTGCTGCATTTCCGCCAGAAGGAGACCAAGTGTAGGAATATGCACCTGTGCCACCTGTTACTGAAACACTTGCAGAACCATTGTTTCCTCCACTGCAAGTCACATTTGTTTGAGGATTTGGTGTTATTACAATGGACGATGGCTCAGTGATTGTAAAGTTTTTGACAATTGAACATCCATTGCTGGCAGTGATTGTTACAGAATAGTTTCCTGCACTAAGGTTGTTTGCAGTATCAGAAGATCCTCCAGAAGGAGACCAACTATAAGTAAACGGTCCAGCGGCTCCTGAAGGAATAACTGAAGCAGAACCAGTGTTGGATCCGTTGCATAACACATTAACTTGATAAGTAGCAGCTACTAGTGTATTAGTTGTATTGATGATAAAGTTTTTAGTGACCGTACATCCATTTCCATCTGTAATGAGGCAGCTGTAATTGCCCGCGGCTAAGTTGGTAATATTTTGCGTGGTAGCACCTCCTGGTGTCCATAAATAGCTATAATTACCAACACCGCCGAATGGTGTTACAGAAGCATCTCCACCCACAGAACAAGTTGCATTTGTCTGCGAAGTAGTAGCGCCTAAAACTGAAGGCTGATTGATCGTAAAATTTTTAGTAATAGAACATCCATTAGCATCTGTAATTAGGCAGCTATAATTTCCTACGGTTAAGCCAGTAGCAGTAGCAGCTGTACCCCCGGATGGAGACCATAAGTAGGTATAATTTCCAGTCCCACCTGATGCTGTAACTGTAGCAGTTCCTGTTGCTCCGCCATTACATAAAACATCGGTATGTGTTTGTGTTGCACTTAAAATAGGTGGTTGATTAATGGTGAAACTTTGTGAAGTCTGGCAATTATTAGCATCCTTTACTGTTACAATATAAGTTCCAGCTGATAGTCCTGTAGCAGTTGCAGCAGTTCCTCCGCTAGGAGCCCATTGGTAAGTATAAGTGCCTGTTCCTCCAGTAACGTTTACAGTAGCTGAACCATTTGATCCTCCATTGCAAGAAACATCGGTTTGACCACCATTGCTTGCCGTAAGTGCAGGCGGTTCAGATATAGTAAAACTTCTAGTTGCTTGGCAGCTATTAGAATCGGTTACCGTTACTGTATAAGTGCCTGCAGTAAGACCCATTGCGGTAGCAGTTGTTTGTACAGGAGTTGTATTCCAAGAATAGGTATAACCTCCAGCACCTCCGGTCGGCACAACTGTTGCCGTACCATTAGCGCCCCCATTACAGGATGCGTCTGTTTTGCCTCCTCCAATTGATAAGTTTAAAGCTGGTGGCTGGTTAATGGTAAAGCTCCTAGTTGCCTGACAGCTATTGGCATCAGTTACCGTTACAGTATAAGTGCCTGCAGCAAGACCTGTTGCCGTAGCAGTTGTTTGAACAGGTGTTGTATTCCAAGAATAAGTATAACCTGGAGTTCCTCCAGTTGGCACAACCGTTGCAGTACCATTAGCACCTCCATTGCAGGATACGTCTGTTTTGCCTCCTCCAGTTATTAAGCTTAAAGCAGTTGCTGGCTGGTTAATGGTAAAGCTTCTAGTTGCCTGACAGCTATTGGCATCGGTTACCGTTACTGTATAAGTGCCTGCAGCAAGACCTGTTGCAGTAGCAGTTGTTTGTACAGGAGTTGTGTTCCAAGAATAAGTATAGCTTCCAGCACCTCCAGTTGGAGCTACTGTTGCCGTACCATTAGCACCTCCATTGCAGGATACGTCTGTTTTGCCTCCTCCAGTTAGTAGGCTTAAAGCAGTTGCTGGCTGGTCAATGGTAAAGCTTCGGGTTGCCTGGCAGTTATTGGCATCGGTCACCGTTACTGTATAAGTGCCTGCAGCAAGACCTGTTGCCGTAGCGGTTGTTTGTACAGGAGTTGTGTTCCAAGAATAAGTGTAACCTCCAGCACCTCCAGTTGGAGCTACTGTTGCCGTACCATTAGCGCCTCCATTACATGATACGTCTGTTTTGCCTCCTCCAGATGCAGCGTTTAAAGCTGTTGCTGGCTGGTTAATGGTAAAGCTCCTAGTTGCCTGACAGCTATTGGCATCGGTTACCGTTACCGTATAATTGCCTGCAGCAAGACCTGTTGCGGTAGCAGTGGTTTGAACAGGTGTTGTGTTCCAAGAATAAGTATAACCTCCAGCACCTCCGGTCGGCACAACTGTTGCCGTGCCATTAGCGCCTCCATTGCAGGATACGTCTGTTTTGCCTCCTCCAGTTGCTATGTTTAATAATGGAGGCTGGTTAATAGTAAAAGTTCTAGTTGTCTGGCAGTTATTGGCATCAGTTACCGTCACAGTATAAGTCCCTGCTATGAGTCCTGTTGCTGTAGCAGTTGTTTGGACGGGTGTTGTATTCCAGGAATAAGTATAGCTTCCAGCACCTCCAGTTGGAGCTACCGTTGCCGTGCCATTAGCGCCTCCATTGCAGGATACGTCTGTTTTTCCGCCTCCAATTGCTGCGCTTAAAGCTGTAGGCTGACTAACTACAATATTATTTATTATTGTGCTACAATTATTAGAGTCAGTAATAGTGACAGAATATGTCCCTGCTACTAGACCAGTTCTATCTTGTGTTGTGACTCCACCTCCCCAATTGTATGTATAAGATCCGCTGCCTCCTGAAGGGGTAAGGTCTATAGACCCATTGTTTCCTCCGTTACACGCCACATTGGTAACGCTAAGTCCACCCAATATTGCTGGATTTTCTGCTATAGTAAAATTTTTTGATATCGTAGTTTGTTCACTGTCTGTTATTAAAACATTGTAAGTAATATTTGGCTCTAAACCTGTTGCTGTTGCTGCTGTACTACCATTAGTCCAAGCATAAGTGTAAGGAGATTTTCCTCCTGAAACGTTTACTGTTGCCGTTGCATTATTGGTGCCATTACAAGCAATTGTCTGTGATTGTGTCGCAGATAATGTGGAATTGGTTGTAAAAGATACCGTGTTTCCATAAGATGTACCAATTGAATTTTGCGCATAGGCTCTATAATATATTGTCGTTGCTGGAGGCAGTGAAAGTACATTTATAGTAAATGCACCAGTGCCTGCAGTTCCAAATACGTTTGTTACTCCTGGACCGCTTATTACTGGATTGGTTGTTAAAGACCAAACAACGCCTCTATTTATAGTCCCAGTGTCTCCGCCATTATCGTTTGAACCTCCTAACACGGCCGAGACTGCTCCAAAACTTGTTACTGGTGTGTTTGTGGTCACTGTTGGGGCTACCATAGGAGTTATATTTGGAGCAGTGTAGTTGCTAGGTAAGATTCCTTGACTGCCTGCAGGTGTAGAAGTTGGTGTTGTAATAATCCAGTTACTGTACGTGTTAATGCTTGTTCTTATAGCAGTAGCTGTACCCGTTAAGGAACCTGTGTATTTTGCGAAAAATTGTCCTTGTTCTGTAATCCCAGGAAATAATGCAACGCAATTTTTTCCATTTTCTAATCCCCATGGTTTTATACTTTCTCCACCACCAAGATTTCCTGTTGTGTTAGGATTATTCCAATGTGTAACTACATCATAATTACTAACATTGTAATCGCCATGAACACCTGCTATAAAAGTTATATTTGGTTGTACCGGTTCTGGGTCTGGTATCGGGTCTGGTACCGGTGTCATTGTAGGCCTCATTACATTTCCAACGCTTTGATAGGCTAGCATCTGGTCTCCTGCAGATAGATTAAAGCTGTAAACAGGCCCTGTAGGATTAATTACAAAACTACTTGTCACGTCACCAATTACACTAGCAGTTGCAGTAAAGACATTGTTTGTTGCAGTTTCTATCACAGATATGATTGTTCCTACGGTCACATTAGGAGGAATTGTCCATCTTATGTGTGGTTCATTGCTTCCTATCCAGCCATTGATAAATAAACCTTCTTCGGTGAAATATACAATCTCTCCCGCTGGTAAATTTTTTAAGGCAATAAAGCTGAAGCCGTCTTGACCTCCAGTATCAAAACCAATAAAAGCAATATCTCCAGGCCCTAAAGTTTGTCCTTTTAAATTTTGATGAAAACTAAAGACGCAAAAGAACGTAAAAAGTAAAAGTAATTTTTTTTTCATAACATATAATTTAGTTAATGACATAGATAAGCATTGTCCCAGCCTCCTATATGATCAGGTTTTGGCAGTGAGGTAAAAGCTTTAATAAAATTGCCATCGTTTGCCAATGTTTCAATTTTTTTAAAGCTTATATTATTAAAAGAGTCCAAGTTTAATTGGTATATATAGTGATTGAATAATGTTCTGTTGTTATCCTTGTCAAATTTGATATTTCCTCTTGGCCCTTCAATATCTAACTTGTATATTTCTTCAATTAAGGAACTTGTTTTTAAACTCTTAGCATTTAAAAGTAAATTCTTTAATATGAGACCATTTTCGTAACCCAAAACGGAAAAAAAAGATGGATTTTCATCATAAACATCTTTATATCGTGAAGTAAAATCTGTTGAATCTGGATCACTTTGCATCCAACTGCTAACGACATAAAGCTCATGAGGATCATTTTTATATTCTTCTAAAATTTTATCATTGACAGAAAAAGGTGTAACATAAAAAGGATATTTTTGAGTAAGTTTATTTTGTTTAAGAAAACCGGCATTCTCATCTGCATACAAACCGCTATAAAAAGCAAAAACAGCATTTGGTTGCTGTGCATTTATAGTGTGATCCATGTGTCCCGCTTCATCTTCTCTAGGCATAAAAGGAGTTATGTAGTGTCCTGTAAATTGATTTTGCTCTTTAAATGCATATTCTAATGCAGAAAGCAAACTATATCCAGAATCATAAAAAGAAGTAGAAGTTGCTATTTGATAATTTTTATTGCTAAAATACCGCCCTAAATAATAGCAAGAATCGGTTAATCCTAATGAATTGATAAATATGCCCTTATGTTCAGACGTTTGATAAGGAGTGGTTGCTCCCAAATCGGCCACCAATAATAAGATATTGTTATTAGAAGCATATTTATACACATCAGTCGTATTACGATGTCCAAGAAAGCCAATTATAATTGTAACATCTTCCTGAAAATTAAGTTTTTGTATTTTATCGATTATCAGCTTCTCGTCTGCACCAATACCAATGCTTTCTACAAAAAGTTTTACATCCAGATTGTTAAGTTTTAAACCTCTTATGAAATCTCTATCTAATGAAGGATACTGTTGAGACTTTGGGATTAAAATTCCGATTTTAATTTGCTTATCCATAAAATGAGATTAAAAAATAGAGGCAAAAATTGCCTCTATTAATAAATTGATTTAATTTCTGGAAGGAAAAATTCCATTTAGGGCAATACACATGTTTACAGCAAGGTATGGATCACGTATGCTAAAAGGAATAGTACTTCCAGTTATTGCTGTTGTACCGCCAAGCGTAGCCGTTCCGGTAAGGCCTCCAATTTTGTCAGTTCCACTTCCTCCTGGTTCGCTGTAGATATTAGGTGTTGAGCCACTTGAAGCAAAAGAGTTATTTCCATTATCAGTTTCATTGGTAATTGTACCGCCAGTTATAGTAGTTGCAGTTATCGCTACTGTTGCAGTACCACCAGTTAGAGCATGTACGTGAGCTGGCATGTTTGCCGTTGTTAAGGTCGTATTTTCAGTACCTGCGCTTTCTCCTATTACGACAGGACTTAGGCCAGGTCCCTGTCCGAAATGGATAGGACTTCTTCCTCTTAGATCAGGAAGGCCGAACGTAGAAACGCCGTTGCCCCCGTAAGTTGTTCCAAGTAGTGCAAAAAGAGCTGAATTTTGAGAAATTGACATAGTTTGTCCATTGCAAGCAGCCCACCCAGCAGGAGGGTAGTTAAATGCGAAAGATAAAATTGTTCCCAAGTAGACTTCCATCATAATTTTAAGATTTAATAGTTAATGTTAGTTTTATGTAGTGTTTTACTACAATGCTAAATTACTTTATAACAAAATTATGGGTACACGGGTTTATACGTGTTTTTGCTAATGTGCTATTATTTAACACAATACCTTAAAAGTAAGAAAAAAAAACAATATTTTTACTCCAAGTAAAATGTTTTGGGCAATAAAAAAGGCAGTAACTCGTTACTGCCTTTTTTTGTTTTAACTTGAGAATGTCAAGCCTTTATTTTTAAAGCTTGCATAAAGCTCTTGTCGCGCCAAACTTATTGTTTCTTCAGTTCTGTAAATACTGCACCAGAACTTGATTAGAAGTTTATATTTTCCATCAGAAATTGCGCTGTAATATATTTGTGATGGCTTTGAATTGTTTACCAGTGGAAGGTTTGCAAGCGTTTCATTCACAACCAAATTAATTTCCTCTGGAATGGTTTCTCCATTAATTTCAAAGGTTATTTCTACTAATTTAAAATTATCAGTATACGTCCAGTTCGTAATATTTTGTGATAATAAGTTACCATTCGGAATAATGATTTCGGCACCGTTTGGAGCATTAATCTTGGTTGTTCGCAATCCCATTGATTTGATGCGGCCAGATTCTGAACTAATTTCAACCACATCGCCAACTTGAATTGGCTTGTCAAAAATCAAAATAATTCCCGATACAAAATTGTTGACAATATTTTGAAGTCCAAGTCCGACACCGACACCAAGAGCGCCTAGAAGAATACTCAACTTGTCTAAAGGCATTCCAGAAGCTGCAACAGCAAGCAAATAACCGCTTATAAGGACCACCAATCGAGTGATAAGCAATTTTGAATGCTGTCTTTTATTGATGTTTTCTTCGTTTTCATCATCAATTTCGCCAAAGAAATAAGCAACATATTTTTGCAGTAAATGCGCTGCCCAGATAATAATGAAAAATAAAACGATATTGCCAAGCGTAAATGTGATGCTTCCGATTGTATTCGGGTGACTTAATAGTTTTGTCAAAGAAGCGCGAAGCGATTCCCAAATATTCAAATTCGAGGCAATTACAATCAGCCACATATAACTAATGGCAATGATAAAAGGCCTTTTCAAAGTGTCTGACAAGCTTTCGTAGTCAAACATTTTTTCAATTCCTCTTTTTACTCTAGTCGTATAAATTTGAAGCAAAATAATTTCCAAAATAATCTTTAGAAGTACACTTAAAGCAACAATTTGGGTAAGTGATATAAAAGCAGTTAAGCTTAACATATTAGAAAGCGAAACTCTTCCGAAAACATTATAAAGAATAGATAAAATATTTAATCCGATAAAAATGATACTTGCCCATTTAAAAAAGCCTTTTATATAAAGTTCTTCTTTAAGTGTTTTGATCTGAACCAAACCGTAGCGGATTCCTAGAATATTGATCACAACAAAAGCAAAACGCTGCAATAATCCGATTGTGATAAACAAGTCCAAAAAGCAAAGCGCGAAGAATAATCCTAACAAGAAAAGCCAGTTTCTCATAGCAACGCCAGACCACTGATTTTTGAAAAGAAAGATTAAAACGCCAAGTAAGGAAAGCTGAATTAATTCTAAAAATAGAGCAGGAGCATATAAATTGGTAACCACTGCAATGTTTAATGCAATCACTAAAACTGGCAATAAAACACCTCGATTTAAATATTTAAAATTTAAAAGCTTCAAGTTTTCGGCATAACCATTTGTTTTAAGGTATTTGATGTTTCTGGAAATGTACCAAAACAAAAGTCCCATAAAAAAGCATAAAGTGATAAGTCCGCCAGCTTTATAACTTAGATAGTAAGCGGCGACATTTTCTTCAATTATAATTTTGGCTTTAATGTTGTGGGTCACCCTTTTCTTTACGGCAGAATCACTAATTTGCCATAGAGAAGGATATTCTTTCTTGAAGATGCTGATTCCAGATTTCTCCAATTTGCTTTCGACGGTTGCCAAGGCATTAGAAACAGCAATTTTTCGTTGTACAGTAAGTCTTTTTTTGTTGTTTAGCGTCGTCTGGTTTTTAGTCATTAGACTATCCGTGGCAACATATCTTTTTCTAAGGTTCCCGAATTCTTTTTTAAATTGCTTACGGCGTATCGTATCTTTTAATAAAGTAATTAAAGTTTTGTCTTTGCGAAGATCAATTACGCGTTTCTTGATGTTTTCAAGATTTTGATTTCGATCATTGATAGCTTTGTTCTGTTCCTCCAATTCTTGTTGAATTTCCTGAAGAACAACTCGGTACATCTGTTGGTTTCTCACATTCGGATTGGCTCCTTTTAAACTGGCTAAGATTAAATCCAGTTTGCTTTCGGTACGTTTCATATCGCCAAAAAGGTGACGCGTATCTCCTGCGAAATCAATGTCGTTGTACGCAGATTCTAAAACTTCTCCAGCTTTCTCGATTGCCATTAAGTAATCGCTATCTGTTGCTGTAGTATCGTTAAATAATCTTCCGCGACTTTCTTTTTTTGCAGTTTTTTGTTCTTGACCGTAATTGAGCTGTGAGAAGAAAAGGAATAAAAATAAAGAGAAAAAATAAAGTGTTCTTTTTTGAATAGTCATAGTATTAAGGCTTATTTGGGAGCTCAAATTTAATTTTTTTTGAAAGACTTTCAGTTAAGAAAAATTAAATTTAAAACCATAACTTAATATTTAGTGGGAGAACTTTATTCTAGTTCTCTTGAAGTAATTTCTTGTTCAATTTCTTTAAGAGAATTCGAATGGTTAATCATAATAAATGCCAAAACAAAAGGAAATAGTATTAAAATTAGAAATCCCTTTTTTAGAAGTAGCAACACAATAAGAATGAATAATATGATGGCAACTAGAATCAAAATTGTAATTGTGGTCTGAATCATTTTTTGCATTTTTAACAGCTCTTCAATGCTCATGTCGCTTGGTTTCTTTCCTTTCATTTTATATTTTTACTTTAGAATTACAACAAATTTTATTTAAAAAACTTTCCAAAACAAGAAGTCAGATTTTTTTGACTACCCAGCAATTATTATGGAAGAAACAGAAACTTGTCCAGCACAAAGACTTTTGAAAATGTTATCTGGAAAATGGAAGGCAGAAATTTTTCGTTTGGCTGTAGAATCGCCTTTACGTTTTAATACTTTACTGCGTCAGATTCAAGGTTCTAACAAACAGTCATTATCTACAGCCTTAAAAGAGCTGGAGGAAGAAGGGCTTTTGGAAAAGACTACAATTAAGCTAAAACCTCTCCATATTGAATACAATTTGACAGAGAAGGGAAAAGCTTTAATTCCCGTTTTCCAGCATTTGGAAGGATTATCCTGATTTTAATTCGAGGACTGATTTTTAAGAGATAATTTAGCGGAATAGAGTTTGTTTTTTGGAAAATATATCCAAAAAGTGGTTCCTTCATCAGGTTTGCTGGTGAAGTTAATTATACCATTATGGTTTTCAATAATTCTTCGGCATAAAGCAAGTCCTATACCATTTCCTCCATATTGATCGCGTTCGTGAAGACGCTGAAACATGTCGAAAATTCGATTAGAATATTTGCTATCCATTCCAATTCCATTATCAGAAATTGCTATTACTTCATAGTTTTCTGCTCCTATAGGCAGGTGTTCATCTTTAGGAACATTTTCATGAAAAACTTTTACAGAAGGCTGTTTGGCATTAAATTTAAGAGCATTATTGATGAGATTATATAATAGCTGACGAAGCTGAGTGTCGAGCCCAAAAACTGTTGGTAGAGGATTTACATTTATAACTGCATGTTTTTCTTCAATAACCAAACTTAAATCTCCTAAAACGTCAATAATAATTTTGTTTAAATCGACTTTTTCAAAATATTGTTCTTTATTTTCAATTCTTGAATAATTAAGGACATCTGTAATTAAATTTGATAATCTTCCCGCAGCAGATGTTATTCGGTCAAAGTAATATTTTTTCTTTTGATCTTCGCTCAAATGTTCGCCAGCGCGAGAAAGCATTATCATAATTTTTCTCAGCGGCTCTTGAAGATCGTGGCTGGCAATATAAGCAAACTGTTCTAGTTCTTTATTTTTAAAACGAAGCTTTGAGTTGGCGCTTTCCAGTTCATGCTGAATTAATTTTAACTGAGTGTTATCTTTCAGTGTTTCAACCATCATTTTCTGTGCATTAATATCTACAAAATAGACCAGCCAGCTGTTAAAACTTCCATCTTCAGTTTTGTTCGGAACTATAGAAATTAAATGCCAGATATAATTAGAATCTTTTTTAATTCTAGTTTCACCTAAGAAATTTGATCGATTTTGTTTGGCTTTATTCCAGCCTTCCAAAATTCCATCGATATCTTCAGTATGAATGAAGTTCATCAAAGTTTTACGATCAAAAGAAAGTAAGGGTTTGTCTAAATAATTTTCTAGGGATTCATTTACCAGCAAGACATTATTTCGTTCATTAATTACGCAAATTAAAATCGGAATCGTGTTTGCCAACTGTTTGTATTTATTTTCACTTTCTGCCAGTTTTTCTGAAAGTGCTATAAGTTCAATATTCTTCTTTCGAATTTCGTCGTAAGGAGAAAGGGGAGTTTCAAACTTAAAATAATCAATTAACGTTTTAATCTTAGTTTCAGAAAGAAGCCCAGGAGATGGAATAGGCAGACTTATTTTAGTTACAGATTGATTATTCGAATACTGATATTCTATATGATGCGAAATTTTTGATGCATAAATAAAAGCATCTGGACTGCAACTTTTTAGATCAACATTATCGGTGATGATAGCTGTAATTTCTTTTTGTGTTGCCTTTATGATATTTATATTAAGCACCAGCAAAGAATCTTTTCCTTTTGCAATGGCACATCGGGCGACTTCAGAGACGGCAGTTGCAAATCTTGTCTGAAGGGATGATGCCATACCGCACATTTCAGCAATTTTCATGCAGCGCTTATGGGCTAGTATCAAGTCCATTTCGTTGTCAAGATTTATTTGTACAATCTCTTTCATAGTCTTAATTTATTTTTCCTACTAGAATAGTTGCATCATCATTGCCTCTGATGTTTTCTTTATAAAGAGCAGATGCAATTATGTTCGGACTTTGTTTAAAGATAGAAGTTAAATCATTTAAACTCCATCTTGTACGCAATCCGTCACTATGCATAATGATGATCTGATGTCTTCTGTAGGGCACGATCGTATTGTTTAATGTACGCGGTACGTTGTGCCCTATGATTCCGTTATAAGGTGTATACGTCTTATTATCTAACCCGTTGTAAATACGGGTGTTAATATTTCCGATACCACAAATGTTCCAAACTTCAGATTTATAATCAACAGATGCTATGGTTGCAACCAATCCTCTGGTTTTTTTTACTTTTATATGAATATCTCTCAGGATAGCGGCAGGTTCTGTTTCTATGGTTTGCCTAAACGCTTTTATCGCTGCTTCGACTGCTTCATTGGCACTTTCTCCATGTCCTAATCCATCGCCTACAAATATCTGAAAACCTTTGCTGGTTTGTTTTATATAATACCCATCTCCGCAAAGTTTTTCACCTGGATAATTTACAGCAATTGTAGCATGATTTAGTCCGCTTTTGGCAGAAGGTATTTCTAGATCGGGTTTCTCGCAGATTTTGACATATTGCACACATCCCCAATTTTTCATAGAATAAATCTGAAAATCGTTGCTTAGCCTTTTAATAGAACCTAAGCCATGTCCAAGAGTATTAGAAGACGAATAGCCGTCGTTCATTATTTTGACCACATTATCAAATCCAACTCCTTTATCGAGGCAGTAAATTTCAATTTCTTTGTATTCTCCGTCTATGTTCGCGCGATAGAGCAATTCGCCACCGTTGGCAAATTTCATTAAGTTTGAAGTTAATTCTGCAACAATAATGTCTGTTTCAGCGGCTCTGTGAGGTGTAAAACCCAATTGAAGGGCAAGATTGTGTATTTCTCTTTTTATAAAAGCAATGAGACTTCTGTCATCTATTTTATAAGTGGAAAACGTATTATCCATTTTTCCATTTTGTTATAGTAACGGTGGTACCGTTTCCTAGTTCTGATTTAATGTCAAATTCATTGACAAGTCTTTTTGTTCCGGGCAATCCTAATCCGAGGCTTTTTCCTGTGCTGTATCCATCTTTCATTGCCAGTTCAATATCGGCTATTCCAGGGCCATTATCAATAAAAGTAACCCGTACGCCATTTTCGCGTCCGTTGCTGACAGATTCAATAATGACTTTACCGCCACCGCCATATTTGAGAAGGTTACGCACAAGTTCGCTTGTGGCCGTAATAAGTTTGGTCTGATTCAAAATACTCATGCCAATTTTTACGCCATACTCTTTAACACGATTGCGGAGCGGTACAACATCCTGTTCTTTTACGATCAGTGCTTCTTCTTTGTTATTCGTTATCGTCGTCATACTCCGGCTCTTCGTTATCGCTAGTTCGCATTTTTGAGCGAAGTAAATCCATGCCTTTTTCTACATTTAAGGCACTTATAACTCCATTTAAAGATAATCCAAGTTCTACCAGTGTAATGGCAACAGCAGGCTGCATTCCCACTACAACAGTTTGTGCGTCTAATATTCTTGACATTACTGCAATGTTTCCGAGAATTCGTCCCATAAACGAATCTATAATCGAAACAGCAGAGATGTCTATTAAAACACCTTTAGAACTATGTTTACTTATAGTATTAATTAAGTCTGATTCAAGATTTTCTGCCAGCTGATCATATAAATCTACCTGTATGGTAACAAGCAGAAAATCTCCCATTTTTAGGATAGGAATTCTTTCCATAAAAAATCTTAAATCTTTTTATTCTACAATTTTCTTTCTTTTTACAACAGCTAACTGAAGCATTTCGAAAGCTGTTTGTAAGGCGCTTGCAAGTGAAGCTTTGGTGGTTATACCGCTTAAATCGATTCCTAAATGCACCACAGTCTGCGCAATTTCAGGACGAATTCCGCTGATAATACATTCTGCTCCCATTAAACGGGTTGCACTTACCGTTTTAATAAGGTGCTGTGCTACTAGAGAATCTACTGCTGGCACACCAGAAATATCCAAAATAGCGATAGAACTTCCTGTGTCAACAATCTGTTGCAAAAGGCTTTCCATCACTGTCTGAGTTCTTGAACTGTCTAGCGTTCCAATAATTGGCAAGGCAACAATTCCGTCCCATACTGTAATTACTGGAGTTGAAATTTCGCTGATTTCATCAATTTGTCTTGAGATTACGTCTTCTCTTCCTTTCATGAAAGCTTCAAAAGTCATAATCATCATGTTGTCTAAAATAGCATTCAGCTTTAGATTTGCATCATAAAGCTTCTCAGGTTCTTGAATCAATTCAGACAAAACTTGTGAGCACGCTTCTTTAAATGAAATTAAATATTGAGCATTTTCTCTAGGTGAAAAACCGCGTTTTCCTCTTGAAGATGAAATCCCGACAATTAAATCCTGAACTTTTTCAAACTCTTGTGAGTTTTCGTATTTTTCATCAGACTTAGCCAATACACTTAAAAAGAGAGAAGCAAATTCTTTTGACTCTTCTTCTTCCATCGCTCCATCTTCAGATCCTCCATCTAAAAGAATTTGAGACCAGATAGTTAATAATTTGTTTTCGTGCTCTTTTAAGACACCAAGTAAGTTGTTTTGCATTTGCTATAAATTTGGAATTTTCTCTTTCAAATATATAAATTTAAATTGGATGTTGAGAAAAGAAATACTAAAATGAAAACAAACATAAAATTTAACCTTTTTGATTGAAAAATGTATAATTACATGTTTTTGAGGAGATTTATGTTAAAAAAAAATGAATAATACTTATTTTGTGATGTTTAGAGAAAAACTGAAAAGTAAGATTGTTCGCGCTTCTAGGAGGGGAGGTTTTATTAAAAATTGTTCCCTAATTTTAGCTGGGAAATTTTAAATTAATTCTTAAAAAGGCTTTAGCCCAAATTGCGATTTGGCTAAAGTCTTCTGTATTGCAAATCATTTAAACTCCAGCTAAAGCTGGAGGCAATTCAAATTTAATTGTGTTGCTAATCCGACGGGTTTTTTAAACCTGTGGTTTTTTGATTATACTTTAAATACAACTTTAAACAGATTGTTTTAAATGTTTGTAAATAAAAGCATCGGATGGTTTTCAATTGTTTTTATTTATTAAAATAACTTCATTGCCAGCTATAGCATAAACATTATGATCTTCTTCAGGTTTCATAATAAATTTTCCCGTAAATTCTCCAAAAGCAGGCAATATCATTTGATTGCTTTTTTGAAAAAAACATCTCAGTTTTAAACTTTGAAGCCCTAATCCGCGTAAAATTATTCCTGGATGAATATGCCCCGAAAAGTTAAAGAAATCTTCTTTTTCTGTCGGATGATGGGTTAAAAGAAAATGATCCATTTCTAAAGAATCAACAACAAGAATTCCAATTTCATAATAATGTTTCTGGTCAATTATATCGTGATTTCCTGCTATTAAATATGCCTCTTGATTATGTTTGGAAATCCATTCTTCAAATAAATCCCATTCTGCATTTTTTGAACTATGGAATAAATCTCCTAAAAAAATAACTTTTTCGGGTTCAAAATAATCTAAAACTTCTGTGATTTTTCTAAAATTTTCTGAAACCGCACTTTGCGGAATGGCGATTCCGTGTTTTCTAAAATGCGTTACTTTTCCTAAATGCACATCAGAAATGATAATCATTTTTTTCGATTCCCAATAAATAGCTCCGCTTGGATGAAGTATAAAATTTTCGTCTTTGATCTGAATTTTCATAAGCTGTTATTTCATATAGGAAGCGGTCATTTTTTGAATTCTTTCTGCGAGAGTTTCACTCGAAAGCTTTTCTCTTAATCGATCGGTAATGATAGGAAAACTAAAAGGAGTTGGCTTTAAACATTGTTTCCAGATGATTTTCTGATTGGCAATTCTTTCTAATGCTAAAATCAAACGTCCTTCTTCTAATTGATGTTCAAAGGTTTCGCGATAAGCTTGATGCAATAATAAATTATCGGGTTCAAAATCTCTGAAGACTTCGAAAAGCAATTGCGACCCGCTTTGCAAATGTTTGGTCTTAACCATTTTTCCTGGAAAACCCGTAAAAACTAATCCTGAAATTACTGCGATATCTCTAAATTTTCTTCTCGCCATTTCGGTTGAATTCAAGCTTTTCTGCAAATCATGATGAACATATTCGGTTGAAAATAGATTATTGTCTAAAACTGCTTCAATATCAATTTCCTGATCCGAAAGCAATTCAAATCCGTAGTCATTATACGCCAAAGAAAAAGTGATCGATTGCAATAAACTAATTCTAAATGCCAATAAACTGGCTAAAGCTTCATGCACAAATCGTCCTTCAAAAGGATAAAAAATAGCATGAAATCCTTCTCGGGTTTTAAAAGTTTCAATTAAGAATTCATCTGGACTTGGCACAATAGATTCTTTTCGCTGTCTTGTGAATAAAGGCTGTAAAGCTTTTAATTCTGGCGAAAGATTCTCAGTATTAGCTCGATATAATTCTTTTCGAAGCAATTCGCTCATCTGCGAAGACAACGCCAATCGGCCGCCCATCCAGCTCGCAATTTTAGATTCTTTTTTCGGACTCGCTTTTTTTACCAAAACCTGCATATTTCTGATTTTGAACAATTCCAGTTTTTTTCCAGCAAAAATAAAAGTATCTCCAGGTTTTAGTTTCGATATAAACCATTCTTCAATTGTACCGATATAACCACCACTGACATATTTGACATTCATCACAGCATCGCCAACAATAGTTCCAATTTGCATTCTGTGATGCATGGCAATCATTCTGCTATTTATTTTATAACAGCCATTTTCGTCAATTTCAACTTTTTTAAATTCGTCATAGGCGTGAAGGCTTTGGCTTCCTTGAGTAATAAAATTTAAAATCCAGTTCAAATTTTCGTTGCTTATAGTTTGATAGCTAAAAGTTCCTTGAATTTCTTTTAAAATTTGATTGGGATAAAATCCGTCAGAAACTGCGAGCGTGTTTAAATATTGCACCAAAACATCCCAACTATTCAAATAGGGAACACGATCTTCTATGACGCTGTTTTCAACCGCTTTTTTCAAAGCAGAGGCTTCAATTAATTCAATAGCATGAGTAGCAAGGAAATAAATAACGCTTTCTTTTCCAGGCTGATGTCCGCTTCGCCCCGCACGTTGCATAAAACGAGCAACACCTTTTGGACCGCCGACCTGAATAATTGATTCGACAGGCGCAAAGTCAACTCCCAAATCTAAACTCGAAGTGCAGACCACCACTTTTAATTCTTCATTTCGAATGGCGTTTTCTACCCAAAGTCTGGTTTCTCGATCAATACTTCCGTGATGCATGGCCATATCACCAGCAAATTCGGGATATTTTTCTAATAATCTTTGATACCAAATTTCGCAAGCTGAACGAACATTGGTAAAAATAAGTGTCGTTTTGCTGGCTTTTATAATTTTTGCCGCTTCATCAATCAGATGTAATCCCATGTGTCCGCGCCACGGATAAGTATCCATTTTTTCAGGAATAATGGAAACAACTTTTATTTTTTTATTAATGACGGCTTTGATTAAGACAGAATTATGGTAGGCCTCAGAATCAACCCCAAGTAAAACTTCTTGCGCTTGCTGTAAATTTCCAATTGTGGCTGAAATTCCCCAAATGCGAATGTTTTTAGAAATTGCTTTTAGCCGCGATAATGCCAATTCCACTTGGACGCCCCTTTTTGTTCCTAATAATTCGTGCCATTCGTCAATTACAATTGAACTGCAGTTTTTAAAAATATTAGCATAACCTTTCGTTGCTAAAAGTAATTGTAGACTTTCGGGAGTTGTAATCAGCAAATCAGGCATTTTGTTTTTTTGTTTGGCACGTTCGGCAGAAGAAGTATCTCCTGAACGAATTCCGACAGTCATTGGAATATCTAAATCTGTAAGTACTCTTTCTGCTGCTTGTTTTATTTCGACAGATAAAGAGCGTAAAGGTGTGATCCAAATCGCTTTTAATCCTGAGTTATGTTTGGTTTTATAATTCGGATTTTCTTTGATGTAATTTAAAATGATAGGAAGCCAGAGCGCATAGGTTTTTCCACTTCCGGTTGGAGCATTTAACAAACCATTTTTTCCCTGCAAAAAAGCAGTCCAAGTCTGTGTCTGAAACGGAAAAGGTTTCCATCCCTGACTTTCAAACCAATTGTTGGCTATGGTAAATAACTGCTCTCTGTTCATTATGAAATCATATTTTTTAAATCTTCTATCGAATTGGCATCTTCAATTTTTTTATCATGTCTCCATCTTAAAATTCGCGGAAAACGGGTTGCAACTCCGCTTTTATGTCTTTTGGAAAGCGCAATTCCTTCGAAACCAATTTCAAAAACCAATTGTGGCGTAACGCTTCTTACTGGACCAAATCGTTCTAAAGTATTCTTTTTTATGAAATCGTCTACCATTCTAAATTCGGCATCGGTTAAACCGGAATACGCTTTTGCGAAAGTGACGAGTTCACGTTCTTTATTTTCATTTTCCTGCCAAAGGGCAAAAGTATAATCGGTAAATAAATTAGATCGTCTTCCGTGTCCGCGCATGGCGTAGGTGAGGACGGCGTCTATAGTTAAAGGTTCAATTTTCCATTTCCACCAATCGCCTTTTTTTCTTCCGACTAAATATGGAGAATCTTTTCGTTTCAGCATCAAACCTTCGCTTCTCATTTCGCGCGACTTTAATCTTTCTTCTGTGACGTCTTCCCAAATAGAAAAATTAAATCTTTCAGATAGTTGTAGCGGAATTTCTTTTCCAATTAAAGTCGTAAATAGTCCTTCTAACAATGTACGACGTTCTTCGTAAGGCAGATTCCGAATATCATTTCCCTGCCATTCCAATAAATCATATGCTTTAATAATAACAGGCGTATTTTTTAAAACCGAAGCTAATACATTTTTACGGCCAATTCGGGTTTGCAAATCATTAAATGTCCCAATTTGATTGTTTATAAATGGAAGAATCTCGCCATCAATAACGGTTCCGTCTGGAATATTTCCGATGAAAGATTGAAATTCTGGATATTTATCGGTTACCAATTCTTCTCCACGGCTCCAAACATAGATTTCATTATCACGAATAATAGTCTGCGATCGTATTCCGTCCCATTTATGTTCGGCGCTCCAATCTTCTGGATTTCCTAAACTTTCCAGTTCACTTTCAATTGGATAAGCCAAATAAAACGGATAAGGTTTGGATAAATAATCACTGTTTCTTTCATCCAAAATCAATTCCTGAAACGTAATCGTATTCGGATTCCAATCGCCCATTAATTTGTAAGCTAGTGTATCTTCATCAATATTTTCAGCTTTAGAAAGTGCTCGCGTCATCAGTTTCTGACTTAAACCAATTCTGAAACTTCCCGTTATTAACTTCGTGAAAACGAATCTTTCGTAATAATTTAAATTAAGCCAATTGGTTTGCAGATATTCTTTTTTCTCGAAATCGGTTTTCTTTTTTAAGGCGATTATTTCCTGTAGAAATTCGGTCAGACTTTTATCGGAATGCTCTTTTGTAGTCGGAATAACCAACGCAATAGTTTCAGCCAAATCGCCCACAATATGATAACTTTCTTCAAATAGCCAAAGCGGAATATTGGCCAATTCATTTGCCCATAAACGCAATAAGGTAGTGTTGACAGGCCGTGGCGGACGACGATGCGAAAGAATAGCAATTGTCCAGACTTTGTCTTCGTCACTTGCCTTTAAAAAATAATTAGTCAACGCATCAACTTTTACCGATGTTTTATTAGAAGTATCTAAGGTTTTTATAAGCTCGGCAAAATTTTTCATTTTAAATTTAGTTGAGGGTTGAAAGCTGTTTGTTGATGGTTTAGGAATTTGGAATTTGCTTATTTTGGAATTTAACTTTCATCAGTATCATTGGTTTCTCCTTCGTATTGTGTATGTGCTGTTCTGGCATCATAACCTAATTCTCTTAAGTATCTCGAAAATATATCTGAATATCCATGAGTGCAAATTACTTTTTCAGCTCCTGTTGCTTTTATACCTTCCAATAAACCTGTCCAATCGCAATGGTCGCTTAGGACAAAACCGCGATCCACGGCACGTCTGCGTCTGGCTCCGCGAAAAGCCATCCAGCCACTTGCTGTTCCAGTTACAAAAGGAGTCATTTTTCTAATCCAAGTGCTTCCATGTGCGCTTGGCGGAGCAATTACAATGCTGCCGAGTAAATCTTCTTTCTTGGTTTCAGTAGTGACTCTAATCGTAGGAGGCAAATCGATTTGCGGACGCACAATATTGGTCATATTTTCGATAGCGCCATGTGTGTATATTGGTCCAATGCTTGTGTCTAGATTTTTTAGTAATCGCTGCGCCTTTCCTAAAGAATATCCAAATAGTACAGAAGTTTTTCCTTCTGCGCGATTCTCAGCCCACCAATTATTTATTTCTGTCATGACATCAGCTTGCGGTTCCCATTTAAAAGCGGGAAGTCCGAACGTGCATTCAGTAATAAAAGAATGGCATTTTACCACTTCGTACGGGACAGAAATTCCGTCATCTTCTGTTTTGTAATCTCCAGTAAAAACCCAAATTTCACCTTTGTATTCAACCCTTATTTGGGCAGAACCAATAATATGGCCTGCAGGATGAAAAGAAAATTTCACTCCATTTATCGTAAAAGTTTCATTCCAATTCTTTCCTGAAACATTAATTTCCCCCAAACGATGTTTAATAATTGGAATATTTGAGTAATGGGTAATATAGTTTTGATGTCCCCATCTGGCATGATCAGAATGTCCATGGGTAATGATAGCGTTTTTTACTGGTCGCCACGGATCAAGATATACGTCGGCCTGCTGGCAGTAGATTCCTTTGTCGTTAAATTGCAATAGTGGCGGATTCATTTTTTAATTAGATAATTTAGCAATTAGATATTTTTTTTATGTGCTTGCTGCTATAATTAGATAAGCTATAAGTGATATGCTCAGTACAAAAATCATCATTGTTATAAAGGTAAGCATTGCGGTTGAATATTGATACTTTCCTTTTTTTAATAATTTGATGGTGCGAACATAACGCAAATAGGAGAGCAGAATAGTCATTGCACCAGCAATCAACAAACCGATGCCTAAATAAATAGTGAAATTGCTATTTGGCGGGACCGTCTCGGCTATATATTTTGCTGGAAGCTGTTTTAAGAATAATGAAAATTTTACTGCAACAAACCCGAAAACCATTATCCCAATTCCTGTACGAATCCATGCTAATAATGTTCTCTCATTAGACAAGTATTCATTCATAACTTCTTGATCATTTTTTGGCGACATAGTTTCTTGGAGAATTTTTAATATTCAAAATTTCTGTAAGGAGGACAGTTATATTTATCATCTTCGTTATCTAAATTATAACTGTTATAAGGATTAGCATCATCATAAGTAGGATAAGGAGTATTGTCTTCAGCTAGATTAAGTCCGCTTTCTATGATTTCATAGGAGTCTTCAAAATGACTGCAATATTTTCTGTAATTTGTATCAGGATTTTCTCCTGAAGTAAATTCATCATCCATTGCTTCATTTTCATGCGCTGTATCAACATGATCTGGTTTACTGCATTTATAATCATTTAATCTTGCAGTTTTTCTGTTGTCTTTATCTGTTCTCATGGCTGCTATTTTAAATTAGTAAATGGTTATCATAAAATGATATATACAAATTTGAAAATTAGAAACTTGAAAAATTTATAAGATTCGATTTAATTTTTATATGATTTATTTTAAAAAGGATTTCTGTGTGCTTCTCATTTTGTAAAAATCAAATATAATTCTGTAAAATAAGGACTTACACATTTTGCAAATTTGTGTATATTAATTATTTAAAAAATTATTTATCATGGAAACTTCAAGAAAAGATTCGAAATCTGGAATGAAAGATTCTGGAAAAGCTCAAAAATCAACTTCTGGTTCTAGAGGAAAAAGCACCACAAAATCTAACGATTCTAAAGGTAGAGGTGGACATTAATTTTTAGTTTTATTGAAAAGACTAAATAATAAAAGCGTGCTGTTTAAATATAAACAGCACGCTTTTAGGTTAGATAAGATTTATAATTTATTTCAGAACTTCCTGAATCGTTTTTACAAATGTTTCTACAGGTTGTGCACCCGAAACAGCATATTTTCTATCGAATACAAAAAATGGAACTCCTTGCACGCCAATTTCACCTGCTTCTTTAATATCCGACTCAACTTCTTTTAGAAATAAAGAATCGCTTTCAAGGACTTCTCTAATTTCTTCTTCTTTCAAACCAGCTTGAATTCCCAATTCTATTAAAGTTGGACCATCGTTTAAATCTCGTCCATCAGTAAAGTAGGCTTTAAAGAAAATCTCTTCGATTCTGTCGCCTATATTTTTCGTTTTAGCCAATTGAATAATTCTGTGGGCGTTTAAAGAATTAGAGATAACAGCTTTATCAAAATTATAATCTAAACCAACACTTTTTGCGCGTTCTGCAACTCCTTTGTGCATTTCTTTAGATTGTTCAATCGACATGCCTTTTCTTTCTGCTAAGAACGTATAAACGTCCATATCAGGCTGAGATGTGATTGTTGGATCTAGCTGAAAGCTTTTCCATTCAATTTCAAATTCGTCATTAGGAAATACTGCAAGTGCAGTTTCCAATTGTCTTTTTCCGATATAACAAAACGGACACATGATGTCCGACCAAATTTCTATTTTCATATTGCAAAGATAGGGAAAATTGTTGTTTTAGGTTTCAGGTTTGAAGTTTCAAGTTTCAAGTTGCTATGCTTTGTGTTTTTCTTACCGCAAGGCACGCAAGGTTTTTTGATATGCAAAATCTATAGAAAACGCAAAGTTCGCAAAGCCTTGAGGAAAAAACCTTGCGAACTTTGCGTAAGCCTTTGCGAACTTTGCGGTTAAAAATCAACAGAAAGTATAGCAACTTGAAACTTGAAACAAAATCAACTCCAATAAAAAACCGCAACTCTTTATGGGAATTGCGGTTTCTAGGTATAAAAAATGGTTGGTTAATAGCGATATCTTTTTTTTTACAATGATATATCTTTTATTTAAAACTAAAAAATATCCCTGTAACAGAAAGAAACTTTAATGTTAACTATTTAACATTACAGGCATTACAAGCATAGTAACTGTTTCTCCTTCTTCTAAACCATCAACTGGAGTTAAAATACCAGCTCTGTTTGGTAATGACATTTCAAGCATAATCATGTCAGATTGAAGGTTAGTCAGCATCTCTGTTAAGAAACGAGAGTTGAAGCCAATTTGTAAATCATCTCCTTGATAATCACAAGTCAATCTTTCTTCTGCTTTGTTTGAGTAATCGATGTCTTCTGCAGATACGTTTAATTCTGCTCCTGCAATTTTTAAACGAATTTGGTGTGTAGTTTTGTTAGAGAAAATCGCAACACGTTTAACTGAACTTAAGAATAAAGAACGGTCAATCATTAATTTGTTTGGATTTTCTTTAGGAATTACCGCTTCGTAGTTCGGGTATTTTCCGTCAATTAAACGACACATTAAGATATAGTTGTCAAATGAGAAAGTCGCATTTGAATCGTTGTATTCAATTTTCACTTCAGCATCAGAAGTTCCTAAAATACTTTTCAAAATATTTAAAGGTTTTTTAGGCATAATAAAATCTGCAACTTGAGATGCTTTTACATCTGTACGTGCATATTTTACCAATTTATGAGCATCTGTAGCTACGAAAATTAATCCTTCTGGTGAAAACTGGAAGAAAACTCCAGACATTACCGGACGTAAATCATCGTTTCCAGCAGCAAAAATAGTTTTGCTTACCGCAGTTGCCAAAACTTCTGCAGGAACAAGCGTTACAGATGGATCTTCAAGACTTACTGCTTTAGGAAATTCTTCTCCAGCTGCGTAAGCCAGTGCATATTTACCTGAATTTGAGCTAATTTCTACTGTATTGTTGTCTTCAACAGTAAAAGTTAATGGCTGCTCTGGGAAAGTTTTTAAAATTTCAAGTAAAAGCTTAGCTGGAACCGCTACACTTCCTTTACTTGTAGAATCGATCGATAATGTAGCCGACATTGTCGTTTCAAGATCTGAAGCCGAAACGGTCAACTCATTATTGTTTAGTTCAAATAAGAAGTTGTCTAAAATAGGCAACGTATTATTACTATTGATTACACTACCTAAAACTTGTAATTGTTTTAATAAGTACGAACTCGATACTATAAATTTCATCTGTTTTATTTTATTTTTTGATGGATGCTTTAGCAAATAAAGGGCTAAATATACGGATTACAAATATATCTTAAACTATCCAAAGTATTACATTTTTTTATTAACATCTATTTGCTGTATTTTCTCTTTCTTACAAAAGTAAATACAAGTCCAAAAACGGTTAAAATTAGAATTGGTACTCCGATAGTTATGAATTGAGTCTGAGTATAGCTCTCGTAAACTTTTTCTTTGTCTAATAATGGCAGTTCTACATCTTTGCTTCTAATGTTAATAAGTCCTGTATCATCAAGAAGATAATTGATGCAATTCATGATAAAGTCTTTATTGTCGTATAAATTTCCAGTTCTTTGGTCGTAACCCAGTTCGACTGGCATCATGTTTTTGTCCAATTGGTTTTTTGCAATGTCTCCGTCAGCAATAACAATCATTTTGTTCGGTTTTCCTTTTGCTGTAAACGAATTGTCTTTGAAAGGCAAAACTCGGTTTTCAAAAGCAGAATGGAAAGAGCCTTCTAACAAAACGGCAAGATTTTGGTTTCCTTTATTCAAATAATCTTGCGGAGTTGATTTTTCAGTAACCATATTCAGATTGATTTCTGCTGGTGTTCCGATAGTTTTGGAATATTGAGAAGACTGCAATAAAACTGTTTTTTTGATTCCGTTTTTCAACGTATCAATTGGGTTGGCAAAATCAAACTTAATTCCGCCAAGATTTTTAACAATAGGATGCTGGCTCTTTGGATAAACCTGAGGAGCAAATTTCCAAATAAAATCTTGATATTGCGTTGCGCTCCCTTGTTCGCCGGTTGCCAATTTTATTGGACTTCCATATTCATCTTTTATCAAATCGGGATTAATTCTGAATCCATATTTGAAGAACATGTCGTTTAGATTCAGATCTCTTGGATAAGCTAAAGTTGCTCCTGCATCGTTGTATAAACTGTCCATATCAGCCGCAACTTGATCAATCAGCCAAATGGTTTTTCCGCCATTCATAATAAACTGATCCAGAACTTCTTTTTCTTCATCGGAGAATTTTTCTGTTGGTTTAGAAATAATGGCTAAATCATATTTTTTCAGCGCATTTAAAGTTCCGTGTGGATCTTTTGCAACAGAATCTAAAGTAAAAGGTCCGATAAAATAACTCTCACGAATCTGCATCAGCATTTTGGCGATATGAATTTCGTTTAATTCGCCATTTCCTTTTATGATGGCAACTTTTTTCTGTTTATTTTTAGTCACTTTATTTACGGCATCAGCAATTGAATATTCTAAATGCTGAATAGATCCAATTACTTTTTGCGTAGTAGAAGCTCCCATTATGTTTTTTAATAATGGAATATTAACTTCTTTGTTATTGTAAACTGCAACAGCCCATGGGAAAACCATAGCTTGAGATTGTTTTCCTTTATCGTCAACTGTAATGTTTACAGGAGTTAATCCTTTTTGGAAAAGTGATTTTGTAAGTTCTTCGCTTTCATCTTCATTTTCTAGCGGATCAACAAATTCGAAAACAATATTGCTATTATAGGCTTGAAATTCTTCCAGTAATTGTTTGGTTTCCTGCTGTAAACGTCTAAAATCGGCTGGGAGATCTCCAGCCATATAAATCTTAATAGAAAGTGGATTTTGAACTTGTTTTATAATGCCCAACGAAGTTGGAGATAACGTATAACGTTTGTCTTTGGTTAAATCAAAACGATGGAAAAATAGAGTTCCAAGTACATTTAAAACTACTAAAATGAAAATAGTAATACCTAATGTTTTTAAATTTTGCTTTATAGATGGTTTCATTAGGCTTTATAAGATTTTAATTGGTAAACAGTAAAAGACAAAAAAGCAATGGCAATGCTTAAAAAGTAAATAATGTCGCGAGTATCAATTACACCACGACTCATACTTTTAAAATGATTTTGCATCCCTAAGATTGAAATAAAATTGTTTGAACCTGGAATTAGCGAACTCAAACCTTCAAAACCAAAATAAAAGAAAAAACACAGAAAAACGGCCACAATAAAAGCCACAATCTGATTTTCTGAAAGGGTAGAAGTGAAGATTCCAATTGCTGAATAAGAAGCAATTAAAAATAATAATCCGAAGTAAGAACCAATTGTGCTGCCCATGTCAATATTGCCTTCTGGCGAACCTAAATCTGAAATTACTTTTACGTAAATTAACGTTGGAATAATCGCTAGAATAATCAGCAAAAATGAGCCGAAAAATTTACCGTTTACAATTTCCCAAATTGATAAAGGTTTTGTTAGAAGTAATTCTAAAGTCCCTTGTTTTTTTTCGTCAGAGAAACTTCTCATCGTTACAGCTGGAATTAAGAAAATCAGAATCCATGGCGCCAATGTGAAAAATGGAGTTAAATCGGCGTAACCTGTATTTAGAATGTTATAATCTCCTTCGAACACCCATAAAAATAGTCCGTTGCTGATTAAAAAAACAGCTATGACCAAATAGCCAATTGGAGAGCCAAAAAAAGATTTTATTTCTCTTAAAATGATTGATTTCATGTATAAGGTTTATTCGTTTGTTTGTTTAATCGTGTAATCGTTTTTTGTTTAGCAGTTGATTTGTTCTGGCCACGCTGCAAACTGCAACTGTGACTGAAAACTAATTTAAGCTCACCAATTTATCAACGCTCCATGCTTCTGGTTTTGCATTGAATAGTTTCTTTGTAAAATCCCAAACCGTATTAAAAAGTTCGGATTTTCTGTAATTTTCTAAATCTTGCTCCGTTTCCCAGTAACTGTAAGTGAAAAAGATGCATTTATCATTTTTGTCCTGATACAATTCTAAAAAACGATTCCCTTCTGCATTTCGTATTTTTTCTTTCACCGATTCAAAATTCTTCAGAAAATCAGGAATTTTTTCTTCGTGAAAACTCATTTTTACTATTCGAACAAACATCTTATTGTTTTAGATTTTAGATTGTTGATTTTAGATTTTGAATTGTCTAAAGTCTTACAGGTGCGCAAAAATACCAAATTTGATTGTTGTTTTTATAAAAAAGTAAAATTCCAATAAAGAAATTCCAAATTCTAAATTTTAAAGTTTCCAAATCTAAAATCTGACATCTAAAATCTAAAATTTTTCTAAGAAAACTTAATCGTAATCACATCACGATAATTCAATCCCAACAAACTATTTGCAGAACCCACTTTAGAAGGATTGCTTCTGAAAATAGCAATTTCAAGAAATCCAGCTTCATTAAAAATGGCTAGTTTTTCTCCTTCATAGGTTTTAATCGGATATTTGTCAGAAGTGGCAATAGCCGAATAATTTGGCAGAATTGTTTTGATGCTCTTTGGTTTCATCACAATTTCGTAAGGACGTCCGCGCGAAACTTCTAAGAATTGTTTTTTAGAAATATTGGTTACAACGTTTCCAAAATGATCAATATATATGATGTTTCCTTTTATAGAATTTCCGTCATCTGCAACAAGAGCCTGCAATTCGGTAGCTTCTTTAATAGACGAAATTTCTTTTCCGATAACATTCAATAAACCGCCTCTAGATAAGTGAGAAGCAACCTGAATAAAGATATCCAAATCTGTAGCTTCAATTGGGAAACGATCGTGAATATTAATTGCCACAATCTTTTGCGGAACAATTTTCTGCGTAAGCATGCTTAAGATTCCGTTATCGGCACAAATAAAGTAATGATCGTTCCATTGCATAGCGATATGCTGGTTTTCTTTATTACGCTCGATATCGACACCAATTAAGTGCACAGTTCCTTTTGGGAAACTCAAATAAGATGCTCCAATAATATAACTTGCTTCGGCCGTATTAAAGGGATCAATGTCATGAGAAATGTCAATGATTTGAACCTCTGGATTTTCAGAAAGTATTTTACCCTTCAGCGACCCCACAAAGTGATCTTTCAAGCCGTAGTCTGTAGTAAGGGTAATTATTGACATATTTTTGTTTATAACTATTGATAGTATTTAAATCTAATTTTCATTAAATTTGAGAAATGCAAAGCTAATAATAGTAAACACAAATTGAAAGAAAGTAAAGACAATTTGTGTTTTTTAAAAGTTTTTGCCTGTTACAATATTCAGAAACACAGATTTAAGTTCAAGAAAAGAAAAGCTGAAAACTGCGACCGGATACTGCGACTAAAAAAAGACCCGACAGCCACTAAATATTAAAAGGAATTATTTTAATTTAAAACAACTTCATTTGAACGAAAGAATAATCGAGCTAGTAGATATTGCACCAAAAGAATTTTGGGGCGCACAGGATAGCCATTTAGAAATTATTAAAAAGTATTACCCAAAGCTTAAAATCGTAGCACGAGGGACAACTTTAAAAGCATTTGGCGAAAAAGAAGTTTTAGACGAATTCGAAAAAAGATTTCAAAGATTAATGCTTCACTTTACACGTTACAACAATATTGACGATAACGTAATTGAGCGTGTGATAATGAGTGATGGTCAGGATGAAAAGAGAGCATACGATCATGATAAAATCTTAGTTCACGGTGTTGGCGGAAAAATTGTAAAAGCAATGACACCAAATCAGCAATTGCTGGTTGATACCGTTAAAAAGAACGATATGGTTTTTGCAGTAGGTCCCGCTGGAACTGGTAAAACATACACAGGAGTCGCTATGGCGGTAAAAATGCTGAAGGACAAAGAAGTAAAAAGAATTATTCTGACGCGTCCAGCGGTAGAAGCGGGTGAAAATCTAGGTTTCTTGCCTGGAGATATGAAGGAAAAACTTGATCCTTACATGCAACCGCTTTATGATGCCTTGCGAGATATGATTCCGAACGAAAAGTTGGAAGATTATATTCTGAAAGGAATTATCCAGATTGCACCTCTAGCTTTCATGCGCGGACGAACTCTTGACAATGCTTTTGTAATTCTTGACGAGGCTCAGAATACCACACATTCACAAATGAAAATGTTTTTGACCCGTATGGGAAAAAATGCCAAATTCATGATTACTGGTGATCCAGGTCAAGTCGATTTGCCGAGAAGAACAATTTCTGGTCTTAAAGAAGCACTTTTGGTTCTAAAAGACATTGAAGGCATCGGAATTATTTATCTAGATGATAAAGATATCGTTCGCCATAGATTGGTTAAAAAGGTAATTGATGCCTACAAGCAAATAGAAAACCACGATTAAGTTTAATTTAGTCAAATGTTAAATGTAAATCGTGAATTGTGTTTTAACATTTATTAATATTCGTTTTGTATGTTTTCTTTAGAAAAATGCAAAACGAATATTTTTTATTATCACTGAACAAAGAATTAGCCGATGAAAAAATGGAAAGTAAATTATATAAAACGGGAATTGTTAAGATTTAAATTGTTTATATAGCAATATTTAACGGAATAGTTAAATAAATAATAAACTTACCTCAATTCTAACCTTAAAAGCTTGTAATCTTTGTCTAGACGAGCTTAAAACCTTAAATTTGCCTATCATTGATATTTGATACTTAATATGACAAAACTTAAAAATATAAAAGTTGTAGTAAGCGACCTTGACGGAACTTTGCTTAACCCACAACACACTATTTCAGATTATACTAAATCAATTTTTCAAGAACTTCACAATCGAGGATATCTAATTGTGGTAGCTACAGGTCGCCATCATCTAGATGCAATGGCAATTATTGATAAATTGGAAGTTCCAGTTTATTTGGTAAGTTCTAATGGAGCCCGAATTCATTCGCCAAATAAAGAACAGCTTTTTGCTTTCAACTTAGACAGTGATGTGGTTAAGGCCGCATTAAATGTTGAAATTGATCCAGAAATTACGGTCGTTTTATTCAAAGAAAATGTTTGGCAAACCAATAAATGGAACGAAAAACTGAATTCTTTTCAAACAGAATTAAAATATCGTCCAGAACTGGTAGATTATAAGAATTTAGAAGATTTTGGAGCTATTAAAATTTTCTTCTCTTGCAGCGATCACGAAAAATTAGTCAAATTGAAAGATGCCATTTTAGCCAATTCTTCAGAACATTTGCATCATGCTTTTAGTTTGCCGACTTGTTTAGAATTTATGGACAAATCTATAGATAAAGCAGTTGCAATTGAGCAGGTATTGGAAAGAGAAGGATTTACATTGTCTGAAGCGGTTTCTTTTGGAGACGGATTTAATGATGTGCAAATGCTGTCTTCATCTGGAAAAGGATTGATTATGGGAAATGCTCCATCAATTTTGAAAGAAACTCTGCCAGATTTAGAAGTAATTAAAACAAATGCCGAGGATGGCGTTGCTAGATATATTGCATCTAAAATTTTAGATAAAGAATTTGCAACAAGTTAATTTTAGAAGATATTAGAAAGGAAAATCCCTAAATGAACTACTTATTTAGGGATTTTTTATTTTCTTATCTGAAATTTCATTGTGTAACTATGTGAAATAGTTTTAAATTTGCATTCATAAAAAACAACACAACTAAAGATAATGAGTAATACAATTACAACTACAAATTTTAATTTCCCGAACCAGAAATCAGTTTACCGCGGAAAAGTTAGAGAAGTTTATAATATTAACGACGAACTTTTAGTAATGGTAGCTACCGATAGACTTTCGGCTTTTGATGTAGTTTTGCCAAAAGGAATTCCATACAAAGGACAAATCTTGAATCAGATTGCAACAAAGTTTATGGAATTGACAGAAGATATTGTTCCAAACTGGCTGATTGCTACTCCAGATCCAAATGTTGCTGTTGGACATTTATGCGAACCTTTTAAAGTAGAAATGGTTATCCGTGGTTATTTGTCAGGACATGCGGCTCGTGAATATGCGGCTGGAAGAAAACAAATCTGTGGTGTTACTATGGCTGAAGGTTTAAAAGAAAACGATAAATTTCCAGAGCCAATTATTACACCAACTACAAAGGCAGATAACGGTTCTCATGATGAAGATATTTCTCGCGAAGATATTTTAGCAAAAGGAATTGTTTCAGAAGAAGATTATTTAGTTTTAGAAAAATATACGAGAGCTTTATTTCAAAGAGGAACTGAAATCGCTGCTAAACGTGGATTGATTTTAGTAGACACCAAATATGAGTTCGGAAAAACAAAAGATGGTGTTATTGTTTTAATTGACGAAATTCACACACCAGATTCTTCTCGTTATTTCTACGCTGATGGATATGCTGAAAGACAAGAAAAAGGTGAGGAGCAAAAACAATTATCCAAAGAATTTGTTCGCCGCTGGTTAATTGAAAATGGTTTTCAAGGTAAAGAGGGGCAACAGATTCCAAATATGACAGATGAATATATCGAGTCAGTTTCTGAAAGATATATCGAATTATACGAGAATATTTTAGGAGAAAAATTTGTAAAAGCGGATATTGATAATATTGACCAGCGTATTGAAAAAAACGTATTAGATTACCTTTCTTCAAAATAATAATTTCGTGCTTAAATGAACATTTAAGCTTTAACGTTTATAAAATGCCTCACTGTACAAGTGAGGCATTTTTTTTTGATAGAAATTCAAAAATTGAAATTTATGAAAAGGCGCGATTCAATTATTTTGACCGCGCTTTCTTTATTGTTAAAATAAAATTTGCATTTTTTTTCATTCTCGATGCAACGTTTTATGCCTAACCTGCGTCTAATAAGTAATCATCACAATCATTAATCATTAAACAAGCAATCAATCATGAAAAAAACAGTAATCGTTTTAGGAACGGCTTTGGCCTTATTTACAAATTTTGCAACAGCTTCTAACTTGAAGTTAGAAAATAAAAATCAAATTGAAATTCCTTTTGATTTGTCATCGCCTTTGCATTTGGCAGTATGCAACGGAGATGTTGAAACCGTAAAGAAAAGCATTGAATACGGCGCAGATGTAAATAAAATTGTGCGCAATATGACGCCTTTGATGCTCGCCGCTCGTTATAACCACGTTGAAATTGTAAAAATTTTGTTGGCAAGTGGAGCTAAACCTTCAATAGAAAACGCTCACGGACTAAGAGCATTGGATTATGCTAGATACGCAAAATCAACTGAGTCTGCAGAGATTTTAAAAGGATTGAGGTAAATTTTTTAAGAACAAAAGAAAGGAAAGCATCATCTTTTTATAAGGGTGATGTTTTTTTTTAAGAGAAGATTTATTTTTTTTCCATTTTATCTTTTAAATTTTCAAGACCTTTTTGCAAATCATTTCCAATCATTTGATCCATTCTTAGCAATGGAAGCATGATATTTGTTGGATATGGAATTGTACCGCTGATTCCCCATTTCACTTTTGTCTGGTTTTCAGAAATTGGTTCTGTAGACATAAATCCGACAGCAGTGTCATCCAATGGCTTTTTAAAACGGAGCGCAAAATCTAAACGTCTATTTTCTGTTATTTTTGTAATTTCTTGTTCGCCAACGCCAACTTCTTTCACATCGCTTTCCCAAGAACAAACCGAACCAATCATGCCGTCAATTCCTCTATAATGAACTTTCATTTTCGGATCCATATTTGCCCATACGCTAAACTCATTTTGATTTTTTAGAGAACGAACATATTTAAAAATGCTATCAGCGGGTTTATTGATTGTAATTTCTCTTTCTACCGAATATTCTTTCGGCATAAAATAAGCGGTAATTAAAACAATTGAAATAAATAAAATTAAAATGACGAGAATTCTTTTAATAAAAATCATGACGGTCTGCTTTAAGGTTATTACATTATTGTTTGTTTTTATTTTTAAAGCTAAGAATTAGAAGGCTTGGGCATTGATATGTTAGCCTTTGATTTCTAATGCTATAGTAAATTTAAAAAAATAATTTATGCGTTGGAAGCAGATTGATTTAAAAAGAATTAAAAAAAAATAAGATTTGTTGTAACATTTTTCCTTTTTTGTAGTCTATTAAAGTAAAATCAATAATTTGATAACGTTAAAGCTCTTTGATTATCGTTTTATTAAGTAAGTGTTAAGAATTGGTTAAAACATGGTACTTTGTAATGCATAATACGATAAAATGATTTACTTTTACATCATCAAATTAAAAATCATCATCAATCATTTAATAAACATCAATCATTATGAAAAAATCAGTTATTTATTTAGGATTAGCCTTAGTAACATTTGGAAATGTAGCAATGGCTTCAAATGAAATCTCAACTGTTAAAAATCAAGTTGAATTTAAAAATTACGTAGGAACTCCTTTAAATGTTGCTATTAGTAAAGGAGATTTAGAAACAGTTAAAAAATTTATTGAATATGGTGCAGATGTGAACCAAATATCAGAGGATCTTACTCCTTTAATGATAGCTGCACTTTACAATAAACATGAAATCATTAAAATTTTATTAGCAAATGGGGCAAATCCTAAAGCTAAAAACGAAAAAGGTTATACTGCATTAAAATATGCACAAGCATCAAATGCTTCGGAAGCAATTGCGCTTTTGAAAGATTTGAAATAAGATTTTAAAAGTTTTGAGTTAGTAAAAAGACCTTTCTGAGCAAAAGGTCTTTTTTTTGCTTTGTGCAGACTTGATTATAAACAAAAAAGCATCATTACGAGAATGATGCTTCTTCTTTTTTTAAATCCCAACAAATTGATTTAAAACTAAATATTTTAATTATTTATTCTATCGGTACATGTTTTTTTCTGTTGAATATCCAGAATAAAATTGGAAATACTAATAGTGTTAAAACAGTAGCTGTCATCAGTCCACCGATAATTACAATCGCAAGCGGTTTCTGCGATTCAGATCCAATTCCGGTAGAAATTGCTGCAGGCATTAATCCTATAGATGCCATTAATGCTGTCATAACTACCGCTCTGGTTCTGGCTTTTACTCCCATAAAAATAGATTCTTCGAGAGAGAATTTGGCCTTCAGGTTATGATGAAATTCAGAAATTAAAATAACTCCGTTTTGAATACAGATTCCGAGAAGCGCTATAAATCCAACTCCTGCTGAAATTCCGAAATTCATTCCTGTAATATGAAGCGCAATAATTCCACCGATAATAGCAAATGGGACGTTAGCCAAAACAAGAAGAGAATCTTTAAAGTTTCCAAACAAAATAAACAATAGTACAAAAATTCCAATTAAACTGATGGGCACTACTTGCGCTAAACGGGCACTCGCACGAACTTGATTTTCAAATTCTCCTGTCCATCCTGTCGTGTAACCAGCTGGTAATTTAAGTTTGTTTACTTTTTGTTGGGCTTCTGCAATTGTACTTCCTAAATCACGATCACGAACAGAAAATTTTACACCAATAAAACGTTTGGTGTTATCTCGATAAATAAATGCGGGACCTGTAATAGTTTTAATATCACAAATTTCTTTTAAAGGGATTTTGATTCCGCTAATGGTCGGAACTTTAATTTCTTCCAAATCTTTTTCATCTTTTCGGTATTCTTTAGAAAAACGAACACGAACATCAAACTTCTTTTCATCTTCATATTTTTCTGTTGCGGTTTTTCCTCCGAAAGCTAATTCTAAAACTGCTTGTGCATCACTCAGAGTTACTCCATAGGCCGCCATTTTTTCGCGATCCAAGATTACGCTAATTTCAGGTTGTCCAACATTTCGCAAAATTCCAACATCTTTTATACCTGGAATATTTTTAATTTGAGCCAAGACTTCATTCGCAAGCTCATCTAATTTATTCAAATCGTCCCCATAAATTTTAACGGCATTCGAAGCTTTAAACCCAGCTACCGATTCTGCAACGTTATCAATTACGGGTTGAGAATAATTATATGTGATTCCCTGATGGACTTTTAGTTTATTATCCATTTCATTAATCAGATCGTCCATAGAAATTTTACGTTTCCATTCTGCTTTTGGAAGTAAATCAACTTGAAGTTGGATAAATCCAAAACCATTCGGGTCAGTTCCATCGTTGCTTCGTCCAGTTTGAGATAAAACTTGTTTAACCTCAGGAAAACTTTCTAGATCTTTTCTAATCATTGCTGCTGTTTTTACACTTTCAGGGAGAGAGGTACTCATTGGCAATTCTGCCGTAACCCATAGTGCTCCTTCGTTTAATTGTGGTAAAAACTCGGTTCCTAAGAAACCTGCTGAGAAGAAAACAGCTGCTAACAATCCTAATGATGCAATTAAGGTCTGCACCTTATGTTTGAATGTCCATTGAAAACCTTTGCTGACAATTCTATCCCAAAAATTCACAAACGGATTATGTTTTTCTTTTACATTTTTATTTAATAAAATATGAGAAAGAACGGGAACCAAAGTCAAGGTAAAAATAAGCGCTCCTAATAAGGCAAAACCTAATGTAAAGGCTAGGGGAGAGAACATCTTTCCTTCTACTTTCTGGAAAGAGAAAATAGGAAGCAAAGCTGTAATAATAATCAGTTTTGAAAAGAAAATGGCTTTACCCATTTCAGTTCCTGTCTTTTTGATTAAGCTTCCTTTGGCAATTTTATTAAATTTCTCCATTCCCAATTGATGCGCTCGATGATCTAAAACCACAAACAAACCTTCAACCATTACGACGGCTCCATCGATAATAATTCCGAAGTCGACTGCCCCTAAACTTAATAAGTTGGCGCTCATTCCCATCATTTTAAGACATAAAAAGGCAAATAATAAGGAAAGCGGAATGACAATAGAAACGGTAAAAGTAGTTCTCCAGTCGGCCATGAAAAGGAACACAACAACAGTAACTAAAATTATACCTTCAAATAAGTTATGCATTACGGTTTCTGTCGTGAAATTCATTAAATTATCACGGTCATAGAAAGTTTCAATTTTAATGTCTTTTGGTAAAACATTGTCATTTAGGTCTTTAATCTTAGCTTTGATTAAGGCAAGAGTTTCCTGCGGATTTTCGCCTTTTCGCATCACCACAATTCCTTCAACGGCATCGTCATTATTTCCAATACCCGTTTGACCTACTCTTGGCATTGAGCTTTCGTAAACATCAGCTAAATTTTTTACCAAAATTGGATTTCCTCCAGCGTCATCAACAATAATATTACCAATATCTTCTCTGGACTTTAATAAACCAACTCCACGGACAACAAATGCTTGTCCGTTTTTCTCAATGACGTCACCGCCAACATTTAAGTTACCAGCATTTACTGCGTTATAAACTTGTAAAGGCGTAATGTTGTATTTTGCTAATTTGATTGGATCAACCCCAACTTCATAGGTTTTAGTCTGACCTCCAAAAACATTTAAATCGGCAACGCCAGGAAGAGAGCGCAATTGTTTATCGATAACCCAGTTTTGGTAGGTCAATAATTCTCTGCTATCTCTGCTGTCGCTTTTTACAATATATCTGAAAATCTCGCCTGTAGGTCCATAAGGTGGCTGTACATCTGGTTCAACTTCATCAGGAAGAGAAACATTTTTTAATAGATTATTTACCTGAAAACGTGCAAAAGTATCATCTACACCATCATCAAAAATGATTTTAATTACAGATAAACCAAACATAGTTATACTTCGAACGCTTGTTTTTTTCTGTACTGAGTTCATGGCAATCTCAATTGGAGAAGTAACAAAACGCTCTACTTCTTCGGCGCTTTTCCCATTCCACTGCGTAATAATAATAATCTGAGTATTGGTAACGTCAGGAAAAGCATCGATTGGCATATTTTTGAATGAAATAAATCCAGCAACAGCTAACAATCCCACCCAAAAGAAGGTAAATGCTTTATTCTTTAGCGAAAAAGCAATAATATTTTTTATGAATTTGTTCATGTCTTAATTATTTAAAGCACCATAAATAAATAGCTGATTGTTTGTGATTACTTTTTCATTTTCCTTTAAACCACTTGAAAGATAGGTAGTATCTCCAACCACTCTATAAACTTCTACTTGTCTGGTTTCAATATTATTTCGGTCTTTAAATACCACAACGAAGTTTTTACTTTTATCAAAAACAATCGCTTTACTAGGCACGGCTATCATAGACTGATTTTCATTAAAAGATAGTTTGATATTAGCATTCATATCGGGTTTAAGCATGTAATCTGGATTATTAAGCTTAATTCTAGCCTGCATGGCTTTCGTTTCTGGATCAATAACATTATAAATTTTATCTACTTTTCCATAAAACGTTTTATCTGGATAACTCAAAGTGGTCACTGCAGCATTGGTTCCTAATTTTACTTTATTGATATCAATTTCATTAATATTCGCCATTGCCCAAACTTCACTGATTTCTGCAATGTCAAATATATTTTCAGAACGATCATTTCTCAAAAGCATATCCTGATTGATACTTTTCTGAATAATAAAACCGCTTATTGGAGCTGTTACTTCATAAATAGAACCTGCTTTAATGTTATAAATTTTATATGTTTCCTGAATTTTGCTTAATTGTGACTGCGCTTTATTTACTTCCGATTTTGCCTGTAGAACGTCGCTTTCAGAATTCAATTTTCCATCAAATAATTCTTGTGCTACTTTCAAGTTATTTTTAGCGACAAGCAAGTCGCTTTTAGCATCAATGGATTGTTTTTCAAAATCGGCTACATCGGTACTTTTTATAGTTGCCAAAACTTGTCCTTTTTTTACATAATCACCAAGTTCAACATTTACTTTCATTACGTTTCCACCAACTAATGGATAAACATCAATCATTTTATTATTGTCAGCAGTAATTTTACCGTAAAAACTAAGTTCGTTTTTTAATGGCTGAGTTTTAGCTTCAGCAGTTGTAGTACTTTTAAGCATAGCATCACTCAAAACAAAAGAGCTATTTGTCTCAGGATTTTCAACTTCTTTTTTGCAGCTCGTAAGAGATAAACCTGCTAGTGCGATTCCGATGAATAATATATGTTTCATTTCTGTAGTTTTTTAAAATAAATCTTTGTTGATGGTACTATTTAATTCTTCGCCTGCAATCACTACTTTTTTCTTTAATTCATTTAATTGAATTATTGCCTGATTGTAGCTTTCCATAAAATCGGTAAATTCTAAAAGACTTACGTTTCGTTTTTGAAAATTGGTTAGCATTCCGTTGTAAACCGCTTCAAAATCTGAATTTACGGTTGGTTTGATCACGCTGTAGTTTTGTCTAGACTCGTCCCATTTGGTCCATGCTGACGTGATTTCTGTTTTGAGCTGTAACTCGAAGTTTTGTTTTTCAATTTTAGATTGTTCCAAAATTGTTTTTGCATACTTAATATTTCCTTTGTTTTGATTCCAAAGTGGTAAAGGAATTCCAACAGTTAAATTGGCTTCATTATTAAAAGCACCGCTTCGCTGATCATAATTTGCTCCAAGCGTAATATCTGGAACTGAAAGTGATTTTTGTAATTTTACATTCAGTTCATTAGCATCTATTTCTTTCTGTTTTGCTAAATAATCGGGTCTATTTGCTATGGCTTGTTCCTCAAAATTTTTAAGATCAAAAGCTATAACTTTTAGATATTTATCAGAATCATCTTTGCTAACAACCGGAACTACATTTTCAGTTTCATTCAAAAGCAATTTTAAATTAGCCTGTTCTTCAATGTTGTTATTTATAACCTCTAATCTTTCGTTTTTGAAATTAAGATAGAGTGATTGTAGACGAACAACGTCTTTTAAAGGAATATTTCCTTTTTGAGCTTGCACGGAATAAGAATTAATCAAATTTTCGATATGAGCTAATTGCTTATCGGTATTGTCAAGATTTTTAGTGTTGTAATATACAGTGAAAAAACTTTTACGCAATTGCAGTTTTAAAGTCCTAAGCAAATCGTTAAACTGAAGTTCTGCCAGTTTTTCATTAGTTTGCGCTAATTTAACCTCATTGCGTTTTTTACCGCCAAGATAGATTAGTTGCTCTATTGCAAAAACTTTCTGACCATCTTTGCCAATATCAAAAAATTTGTCTCGTTCAGGATTGTAGGCATTCAACTCTGCTGAGAGCGTGGGATTGTCCCAAATGCGAGCCTGAATGGTGAGTGCTTTTGAGGCATCAAGATTATATTGAGATGCCAGTAAAAATAGATTCTTTTTTAAAAATTGACTTTCACAGTTTTGGAGAGTAAGTGATTTTTGTGCTATTGCAGCTTGATTTAAAAGTGCAAATAACAGCAATGCGAATAACTTTTTCATTGTATCATCTTTAAGTTGTACAAATATGCTATCAACAGGCTTTAAGAGAGCTTAAAATCTACCTTAAAAATAGCTTAAAATTGTTTACAAATTAAAAAATAACTGAAATAAATTCGTGTTAATATTTGAGACAGAGTAAGTTATGTTTGCTTTGTGCAAAATTAGGATGCGTTGCACAATTCTTAAGCCAAGTCCAAAACCAGAAGTTCCTTTCGAATTTCGGCCACGCATAAAAGGCTGAAAAAGATTTTTTTGTTCTTCTTCATTTAAGGTTTCTCCTGTATTGGATACAGAAATGATAAGATGATGGTGATCAGTGCTTATTTTTACTTTTGCCTGCTTATTGTCTGAATAAACACAGGCATTTTTTAAAATATTGGTTAAGGCTATCTCTAAAAGATTTCTATTTCCTTTTACCTCTAAAGCAGTATCAAGATCGTCACTTTCTTCCATTTCGAAAAGAATAACAAAATCAGGGAAAGCTTTGTTTATTTTTTCGATAGAAGAAAATAAAATTTCATCTATTCTTTGTACTTCATGATGATCTGCTTTTCTGTTGTCAATTTTAGAAAGGATAAGTAGAGAATTGATTAATTCGCTTAAATGATTGACATCATCTAAAATCGAATTCAAAAATGACTTGTCTTTCGGCTGAAGTTCTGGTTCTGCCATAGTATTTTCTATCTGAGAAGTCATTCTCGAAAGCGGTGTTCTTAATTCATGCGATGCGTGAGCGGTAAATTCCTTTTGCTTTTGATACGAAAGTTCAATGCGATCCATCATGAAATTAAATTCATCAGCAATTAAATCAATTTCATCTTTAGTGCTTTTAGATTCAATCCTAGTATCTAGATTGTTCTCATTTATATTTTTGATTTTCTGGTGGAAAGCATGAAGAGGATTCATTGCTTTTTTGACCATAAAAGAAGTCAAAATCCAACAAACGCAAGTAAAAAAGATGTATGAAATAATTAAAGTGTACCTCAAGAAAAGTAGTTTCTTCTTGCCGTAATTGTCAGTAGCAGAAATTAAAGCATAAAAATCTTTATCGTTGGTATCGTAGAAAACACCGTATACTTCATAATCTCCTTGCTGTTTAAAAAAGGTCTTATTTTTTTTAAGATATTTTAAATCATCAACAGACCAATTGATTTTGGCATCGTCAATACTGCTATAAATCAGTTTGTAATTTGAATCAAAAACCAAAGTCTTTTCATCATATAATTTATTGATGGAATTCTGATCTATTATTTTTAAAAGCTGATTATCAACCTGTTTTACATTTACTAAGAGCTTAATATTAGATAAAGCTTTGATTTCTAATCGATCTCGAAATTCTTCTTTTCGATAATTGGAATACAAAATGAATATCACCGTAGAAGCCAATCCGAAAAGGATGGTAAACAGCAAGCTTACTAAAAGTGATATTCGATTTTTTAATGTCATTCCTGATCGCTTAAATAATACCCATAGCCGACTTTGGTTCGGAGAAGTTTTATATCGTGATCTTTATCAATTTTTTTCCTTAAAAAGTTAACATAAACCTCGATAGTATTCTGATTGGTTTCAATATGATAATCCCAAAGTTTTTCGGCTATAAATTGTTTAGAAAGCACTTTTCCTTTGGCATGCGCCAAAATTAGAATTAATTTGAATTCTTTCGGAGTAAGTTTAATTTCTTCACCCGCCCTAAAAACTTTCATATCTTCTTCAAAGATTTCTAAATCTTTAATGACGATTTTATTTTCTATTTGCTGGGGAACTTCTTTCCTTCTTAAAAGTGATTGTACGCGCGCATATAATTCTTCAAAATGAAAAGGTTTTACAAGATAATCATCGGCACCATTATCAAAAGAAGACAATTTATCTTCAATTTCACTAAAGGCCGTAAGCATTATAATAGGTGTTTTTTTATCTGTTTCCCGAATGCCTTTGCAAACATCAATTCCATTTATTCCCGGAACGTTTATGTCTAGAACAATTAAATCATATTCGTACGGGAAGTATTTTTTCAAAAGCAAAGAACCATCATAATAAGGAACACACTCGAATTCTTTTGAAGTAAAGAATGCGGAGATTTCTTTTGATAAAGTAAAATCGTCTTCGAGCAGTAATATTTTCATGCTTGGTTTATAATTTGTAAATCCGATTCAATAACTCAAATCGGATTTACATTAAATATATTATTTAAAATAAGAAAAAGTCTCGTTGTTCTCAATTTTCAATAAAGCTTCATAAATAAGTTGAATTACATTTTCAACATCGTCTTTATGAACCATTTCTACAGTCGTGTGCATGTATCGTAACGGAAGAGAAATCAAAGCAGATGGCACACCGCCATTGCTATATGCAAAAGCATCAGTATCTGTACCCGTTGCGCGAGAAGTAGCATGTCTTTGAAATGGGATTTTATTTTCTTCAGCAGTTGCTACAATCAAATCACGTAATTTATTTTGAATAGCAGGAGAGTAGCCAATAACAGGGCCTTTTCCCATTTTTAGATCACCTTCTACCTTCTTATCAATCATTGGAGTAGTGGTGTCGTGACAAACATCAGTTACAATAGCAACATTTGGTTTTATACGGTGTGCAATCATTTCAGCACCTCTAAGACCAATTTCTTCCTGAACAGAATTTACTATATATAAACCAAAAGGAAGTTTCTTTTTATTTTCATGTAATAAACGGGCAACTTCTGCAATCATAAAACCGCCCATTCTATTATCAATAGCACGACAAACAAACTTATTTTCGTTCAAAACCATAAATTCATCAGGATATGTAATCACACATCCCACGTGAACACCTAGCGCTTCGACTTGTTCTTTGTTTTCACAGCCTAAATCAATAAATATGTTACTCAGTTTCGGAATCTCTTCTTTGTCACGCAAACGAGTATGAATAGCAGGCCATCCAAAAACACCTTTTACAATTCCGTTTTTGGTATGAATATTAACTCTCTTTGAAGGGGCAATCTGATGGTCTGAACCTCCATTTCGTATTACATATATTAAGCCATCTTCTGTAATATAGTTTACATACCATGAAATTTCATCTGCATGCCCTTCAATTACCACCTTATAAGGAGCATCGGGATTAATTACACCAACAGCTGTTCCATAAGTATCTGTAATAAATGAATCTACATAAGGTTTTAAATAATTCATCCAAAGTTTTTGCCCTTCACTTTCGTAACCTGTTGGGGAAGCGTTATTTAAGTAGCTTTCAAGAAAAGCTATTGAAGTATCATTTAAGATAGATTTCGTGCTCATAAAAATATTTTTTCGCTAAAATATAAATTTGGTATCAGAGTTGTGTATAAATATATAATTTTACATTTAAATTATGATTCAATGAGACTAACCACCTTTTTATTTTTATTGTTCATTTGTTTTTCTTCTAAAGCACAAGTTACTCCAAAAGAGAACGAACAAATGGGGTATATATTAACCGAGAAAGATTCCATTTTAGGGGATACCATCCAGCTTCCCGAAATAATTATTACAAAAGGACAAAAGATGAGTGCTGAAGAAATGAAACAATTTCAAATTCTTCAAAACAGAGTGTATAAGGTTTATCCTTATGCAAAGTTAGCTTCAGAAAGATTAACCGCTTTAAATAATGGAATGGCTCGTTTAAAAACTAGCCGTGAAAAAAAGAAGTATTTCAAAATTGTAGAAGACTACCTAAATAATGAATTTGAGGAAAGGCTAAAAAAGCTATCCAGAAAACAAGGACAGATTTTAGTGAAATTGATTCATCGTCAAACTGGAATTACAACTTATGAATTGATTAAAACCCTAAAAAGTGGATTTAAGGCGTTTGTTTCTAATACAACCGCGAATTTATTTGATATAAGTTTAAAAGAAGAATACAAACCTTACGACGTAAACGAAGATTATTTAATAGAAACAATTTTAGTGAGAGCTTTTGAATCTGGCCGATTGGTAAATCAAAGACCAGCTAATCCTGTAAATTATGATGATTTATCAGAGAAGTGGCAGCAAAGAGCGAAAGAACTAAACAAGAAATAATTTTATACATTATATAGTATAGTAACCCGACAGGTTTTAAAACCCGTCGGGTTTGTTTTTTGTATGCATATATGTAGAAAACCATGAGATATATTTACGAGTAAGATTTTGTCATGCTTAGCGGATTGAAGCGCATCCAGTTTTGGAATTTGGAATTTGAAAGATTGGGATTTTGTTTTTTTTAGGAGCTGTTTCCCGCTATCCGCTGCAATCTTTTTATGGCGAACCCCGCCATAAAAAGGATTTGCGCTCCTATCGGGGCTATGGATGCGGTTTCAGGAGCGGCATTTCGGGAAATGGAAGATTTTGGAAAGATGAAAAAATGCCTGAAAAAGGCGCCGAAGGCTGAAGATCCACTAAAAGCGGATATCGGAAAACCCGATAAAATGAGAAAATGCCAGCCGAATCAGGAAAAACCTTACGTGCGGTGAAAAATATCCAAAATGTAAAGCGTCTGTTATGAGACAGTTAAGAAATAACTTGAAAAAAGATTGAAAAAAGTCTGGGAAAAGTGTTGGAAAAGCGGAAAAAGGTTCTACTTTTGCACCCGCAACGGCGAAAAACGCTCTTAGACATTCCGGCAGCTTTAAGATATTTGAGAAAAGAGATTTTCGAAAAAAAAAGATTGGAAAAAGCTTGCGGGAAAAGAAAAAGCTTTTTACATTTGCACCCCGCAAAACACGGAAGCTCATTGAAAGATTGGAAGAAAAAGTTGAGAAACTGAAGCGATTAAGAAAGCTTCAAAATTTTTTCAAGTTTTTCTTGCGAGAAACAAAAAGAAGTTTTAGTTTTGCACCCGCTTTGAGAAACAAGCGAAAACAGAAGAATACACGTTCGTAGACATATTGAATTGACAGCCGTTTTGGAAGAGATTTCAAAACAAGAAAGAATAAGAGTAATGGAATCGAGAGATTCGAAGAGAACCGATAGGAAGAGCATCGGCTATATAATATTAAAATATACGATGAAGAGTTTGATCCTGGCTCAGGATGAACGCTAGCGGCAGGCTTAACACATGCAAGTCGAGGGGTAGAGGCTTTTGGGCCTTGAGACCGGCGCACGGGTGCGTAACGCGTATGCAATCTGCCTTCCACAGAGGGATAGCCCAGAGAAATTTGGATTAATACCTCATAGCATCATGACCCGGCATCGGGATATGATTAAAGTCACAACGGTGGAAGATGAGCATGCGTCCCATTAGCTAGTTGGTAAGGTAACGGCTTACCAAGGCTACGATGGGTAGGGGTCCTGAGAGGGAGATCCCCCACACTGGTACTGAGACACGGACCAGACTCCTACGGGAGGCAGCAGTGAGGAATATTGGTCAATGGGCGCAAGCCTGAACCAGCCATGCCGCGTGCAGGATGACGGTCCTATGGATTGTAAACTGCTTTTGTACGGGAAGAAACCCTCCTACGTGTAGGAGCTTGACGGTACCGTAAGAATAAGGATCGGCTAACTCCGTGCCAGCAGCCGCGGTAATACGGAGGATCCAAGCGTTATCCGGAATCATTGGGTTTAAAGGGTCTGTAGGCGGTCTTGTAAGTCAGTGGTGAAAGCCCATCGCTCAACGGTGGAACGGCCATTGATACTGCTGGACTTGAATTATTGGGAAGCAACTAGAATATGTAGTGTAGCGGTGAAATGCTTAGAGATTACATGGAATACCAATTGCGAAGGCAGGTTGCTACCAATGGATTGACGCTGATGGACGAAAGCGTGGGTAGCGAACAGGATTAGATACCCTGGTAGTCCACGCCGTAAACGATGGATACTAGCTGTTGGGCGCAAGTTCAGTGGCTAAGCGAAAGTGATAAGTATCCCACCTGGGGAGTACGAACGCAAGTTTGAAACTCAAAGGAATTGACGGGGGCCCGCACAAGCGGTGGAGCATGTGGTTTAATTCGATGATACGCGAGGAACCTTACCAAGGCTTAAATGCAGACTGACCGGTTTGGAAACAGACCTTTCGCAAGACGGTCTACAAGGTGCTGCATGGTTGTCGTCAGCTCGTGCCGTGAGGTGTCAGGTTAAGTCCTATAACGAGCGCAACCCCTGTTGTTAGTTGCCAGCGAGTCATGTCGGGAACTCTAGCAAGACTGCCAGTGCAAACTGTGAGGAAGGTGGGGATGACGTCAAATCATCACGGCCCTTACGCCTTGGGCTACACACGTGCTACAATGGCCGGTACAGAGAGCAGCCACCCCGCGAGGGGGAGCGAATCTATAAAGCCGGTCACAGTTCGGATCGGAGTCTGCAACTCGACTCCGTGAAGCTGGAATCGCTAGTAATCGGATATCAGCCATGATCCGGTGAATACGTTCCCGGGCCTTGTACACACCGCCCGTCAAGCCATGGAAGCTGGGGGTGCCTGAAGTCGGTGACCGCAAGGAGCTGCCTAGGGTAAAACTGGTAACTAGGGCTAAGTCGTAACAAGGTAGCCGTACCGGAAGGTGCGGCTGGAACACCTCCTTTCTAGAGCCCCATGTGTTAGCCGGAAGGCACGCTGGGGAAATGAGATGCCTGGCTATAGGTTTTGGGTCTTGAAATTGCATTACTCTTGCTGTTAATTTAAAGAAATAAACTTTTAAGTAAAAAAACAGAGTCTCGTAGCTCAGCTGGTTAGAGTACTACACTGATAATGTAGGGGTCGGCAGTTCGAGTCTGCCCGGGACTACTTTTTAAAGCTTGAAGAGAAGGAAATTCTAGAGTTGAAGCGTTATGAATATTAATTCATAATTCATAATTCACAATTCATCATTAGATTTGGGGGATTAGCTCAGCTGGCTAGAGCGCCTGCCTTGCACGCAGGAGGTCAACGGTTCGACTCCGTTATTCTCCACGAAACTATCGTAAAAACGGTAGATAAAAGTTCATTGACATATTGGGATAAGAAAATAATAAGAAAGTAGAAAGCGTTTTTATCAGCAATGATGAAAACAAAACAAAACGGTCTTGTTCTAACGGACAAGATTGGTGCAATAAGCAAAATAAGGGCGCATGGGGGATGCCTAGGCTCTCAGAGGCGATGAAGGACGTGATAAGCTGCGAAAAGCTGCGGGGACGGGCACACACCGGTTGATCCGCAGATATCCGAATGGGGCAACCCGCTATATTGAAGATATAGCACACCGATAGGTGGGCAAACCCGCTGAACTGAAACATCTAAGTAGGCGGAGGAGAAGAAAACAAAAGTGATTCCGTAAGTAGTGGCGAGCGAACGCGGATTAGCCCAAACCAATTATGTTACGGCATAGTTGGGGTTGTAGGACCGCGAGATTCCATGCATGAGGAACCGGAAGCTTCTGGAAAGGAGCGCCATAGAGGGTGACAGCCCCGTACGGGCAACAAATGTAATGGATAGCGGTATCCTGAGTAGGGCGGGGCACGTGAAACCCTGTCTGAATTCGGCGGGACCATCCGCTAAGGCTAAATACTCCTGAGAGACCGATAGTGAACCAGTACCGTGAGGGAAAGGTGAAAAGAACCGTGAATAACGGAGTGAAATAGATCCTGAAACCATGCGCCTACAAGCGGTCGGAGCCCTTTCGTGGGGTGACGGCGTGCCTTTTGCATAATGAGCCTACGAGTTAACGCTGCTGGCAAGGATAAGTGGTTAAGCCATGGATCCGCAGCGAAAGCGAGTCTGAATAGGGCGCTTTAGTCAGTAGTGTTAGACGCGAAACCGTGTGATCTACCCATGGGCAGGTTGAAGCTGTGGTAACACACAGTGGAGGACCGAACCGGTTGACGTTGAAAAGTCTTCGGATGACCTGTGGGTAGGGGTGAAAGGCCAATCAAACTCGGAAATAGCTCGTACTCCCCGAAATGCATTTAGGTGCAGCGCTGGATATAGTTATATAGAGGTAGAGCTACTGATTGGATGCGGGGGCTTCACCGCCTACCAATTCCTGACAAACTCCGAATGCTATATAATGTTTACCAGCAGTGAGGGCTTGGGTGCTAAGGTCCAAGTCCGAGAGGGAAAGAACCCAGACCATCAGCTAAGGTCCCCAAATATATGCTAAGTTGAAAGAACGAGGTTTGTCTGCCCAGACAGCTAGGATGTTGGCTTGGAAGCAGCCATTCATTTAAAGAGTGCGTAACAGCTCACTAGTCGAGCGGACGAGCATGGATAATAATCGGGCATAAGCATATTACCGAAGCTATGGATTTGCATGTATGTGCAAGTGGTAGGGGAGCATTCTGACAGGGCTGAAGGTGTATCGTAAGGTATGCTGGACCGGTCAGAAAAGAAAATGTAGGCATAAGTAACGATAATGCGGGCGAGAAACCCGCACACCGAAAAACTAAGGTTTCCACAGCTATGCTAATCAGCTGTGGGTTAGTCTGGACCTAAGGCGAACCCGAAAGGGGCAGTCGATGGCCAACGGGTTAATATTCCCGTACTTCTTATTGCTGTGATGGGGTGACGGAGTGATGAAAGCGCCGCGGACTGACGGAATAGTCCGTTAAAGCACCTAGCTATATCTTCTATAGGCAAATCCGTAGAAGATGGCGAAATGCGATAGTACTCGGAGTCTTCGGACAAAGAGATAGCGCGCCTAAGGGCTTCCAAGAAAAACCTCTAAACTTCAGGCAGTAAGAACCAGTACCGTAAACCGACACAGGTAGTTGAGGAGAGAATCCTAAGGTGCTCGAGAGATTCATGGCTAAGGAATTAGGCAAAATAGACCTGTAACTTCGGGAGAAAGGTCGCCCCGAGCAATCGGGGCCGCAGTGAAGAGGTCCAGGCGACTGTTTATCAAAAACACAGGGCTCTGCAAAATCGCAAGATGAAGTATAGGGCCTGACACCTGCCCGGTGCTGGAAGGTTAAGAGGAGATGTTATCTTCGGAGAAGCATTGAATTGAAGCCCCAGTAAACGGCGGCCGTAACTATAACGGTCCTAAGGTAGCGAAATTCCTTGTCGGGTAAGTTCCGACCTGCACGAATGGTGTAACGATCTGGACACTGTCTCAGCCATGAGCTCGGTGAAATTGTAGTAACGGTGAAGATGCCGTTTACCCGCAGTGGGACGAAAAGACCCTGTGCACCTTTACTATAGCTTAGTATTGACCTTGGATAAATGATGTGTAGGATAGGTTGGAGACTGTGAAGGGGCGTCGCCAGGCGCTTTGGAGTCATTGTTGAAATACAACCCTTTGTTTATCTGAGGCCTAACCCCGTATTGCGGGGGACAGTGCTTGGTGGGTAGTTTGACTGGGGTGGTCGCCTCCAAAAGAGTAACGGAGGCTTCTAAAGGTTCCCTCAGCACGCTTGGTAACCGTGCGCAGAGTGCAATGGCATAAGGGAGCTTGACTGAGAGACATACAGGTCGATCAGGTACGAAAGTAGAGCATAGTGATCCGGTGGTTCCGCATGGAAGGGCCATCGCTCAAAGGATAAAAGGTACGCCGGGGATAACAGGCTGATCTCCCCCAAGAGCTCATATCGACGGGGGGGTTTGGCACCTCGATGTCGGCTCGTCACATCCTGGGGCTGGAGAAGGTCCCAAGGGTTGGGCTGTTCGCCCATTAAAGTGGCACGCGAGCTGGGTTCAGAACGTCGTGAGACAGTTCGGTCTCTATCTACTGCGGGCGTTAGAAATTTGAGTGGATCTGATTCTAGTACGAGAGGACCGAATTGGACAAACCTCTAGTGTATCTGTTGTCCCGCCAGGGGCACCGCAGAGTAGCTACGTTTGGAAGGGATAAGCGCTGAAAGCATATAAGCGCGAAACCCACCACAAGATGAGATTTCTTTTAAGGATCGTGGAAGATGACCACGTTGATAGGCTGCAGATGTAAAGGCAGTAATGTCACAGTCGAGCAGTACTAATAATCCGTAAGCTTATGCACACCCTTTTCCCCCGATGCAGATCGGGGGAGAGAACTTTCTAAAAAAAACTCTTTGTTTCTTTATCCCAGTATGTTAAGATATTGTCTGATTGATAATTTAGAATTGATAATTAACAGTCGGAAGCTGCTTGCAGCGAATAGCCTTAAGGTGGTTATTGCGGCGGGGCTCACCTCTTCCCATCCCGAACAGAGAAGTTAAGCCCGCCAGCGCAGATGGTACTGCAGTCATGTGGGAGAGTATGTCGTCGCCTTTCTTTTGAAAAACCCTGTTTTACAACGGGGTTTTTTATTCTAATCTTCATTTATAGGAATATAAGTGAAAATGGTACCTTAGCTCAGATGGTAGAGCAATGGACTGAAAATCCATGTGTCCCTGGTTCGATCCCTGGAGGTACCACATATTATTGCTCGGATGGTGAAATTGGTAGACACGCTGGACTTAAAATCCAGTGAACAGCAATGTTCGTGCGGGTTCAAGTCCCGCTCTGAGTACTAAAACTTCAATTAGCTTTGCTAGTTGGAGTTTTTTTTGCATTAAATTGAGTTAACAGGTTAATTTTTATATTTTTACTTTACCAAATTAAATTTGTAAGCTATGCAAAATGTTTTTCTTAAGGATGATTGTGATCAATTTATAAGTAGAGTTAATCTGCTTACGCCTCATACACAGCCACTTTGGGGTAAGATGTCTGTTGATCAAATGTTAGCTCACTGTAATGTTACGTATGAAATGGTTTATGATGATATTCATCCTAGGCCAAATGTTTTTATGAAACTTTTACTAAAACTGTTGGCTAAAAGTAAAGTAGTGAGTGAATCTCCTTATCCAAAAAACCTTAGTACAGCTCCGCAATTTATAATTAAAGGTGATCGTGATTTTGAATTGGAAAAAAGCAGGTTGGTTTCTTATATCCAAAAAACACAAGAATTAGGAGAAAAAGAATTTGAAGGTAAAGAATCTCTTTCTTTTGGAAAATTGTCTTCTAAAGAATGGAACAATATGTTTGCAAAACATTTAGATCATCATTTCTCTCAATTTGGCGTTTAAACTATATTATCGCGATGAAAAGTTACACTATTATCTTTTTTCTTCTTTTAGGGCTATCATGTACTGCTCAGAAACAAGAAGTTCAAAAATGCATTGAATCTTTTTTTGAAGGGTTTCATCAGAGGGATTCATCAAAAATTAAATTAGTTTGTGCTGATAAAATGATATTGCAATCCATCAGCGAAAGCACCACTAAAGGGAATAAACTGTCTAATGAAAGCACAAAAGAATTTTATAAATCTATTGCGGCGATTCCTTTAAACATGAAATTTCATGAAAAAATATTAAGTTACAATATTCAGATTGATGGATCAATGGCTCACGTCTGGGCTCCTTATAAATTTTATTTAAATGAAAAGTTCAGCCATTCTGGAGTAAATACTTTTGCTTTATTTAAAGAAAAAGACGAATGGAAAATTATCTACTTGATTGATACAAGAAGAAGATAATTAGTTTTTGATTACCAGAGTATTATAGTACAAGCAAATATCGGTTAAGACACATTCAGGGCATTTAGGTTTTGGTCTGCAAATTTCTCGGCCATGAAACGAAATTGCCATTCCGATTTCTGACCAAATATTCTTTGGAAGGACTTGCATTAAGTCTTTTTCTACTTTATTTCCGTCTTTGCTTTCCTTTATAATTCCGATTCTGGGAGCAACGCGTATAACATGTAAGTCGGCAATAATGCCTTCCGCAGGTTTATTGGCTTCTCTTAAAATGACATTCGCAGATTTTCTCCCAATTCCTTTTAAAGCAGTAAGATCGGACATATTTAAAGGAATATCGGTATCATTTTTAATGATTTTAGCAATTTCTAAAATCCATTTTGCTTTTGTAGAATGATTACGGACTTTAGTTACATAAGATGTAAAAGTTTCTAGGTCGGTTTGAGATATACTTTTTAATGTTGGATATTTTTCGAATAATTTTGGCGCTATAGTATTTATATTGGCATCAGAATCTTGCGCAGAGAGAATAACCATGACAAGCAATTGATAAATGCTATGATATTCCAGAGGATGTTTCTTTCCTTTATATTTTTTTAAAATGGGCTTTAATTTAATTTCCCAATCTGCATTTTCTCCAAATAAATCCATTTTTGATTCTCTTTAATGTTGAAATTGATATAGTTAATTATAAAGTTAACTGATTTTAATGAATTCAAGAATTTTTTTAATAACATTTTGATTGCCGAGTATTTTTCGATGACCAAGGCCTTCAGTTAAAAATAAAGAACCATTTTCAAGGTTTTCATTGATATGTATTCCAGCTTTCACAGAAACTTCAGGATCATCTTTATCATGTATGACTAGAACAGGAGTCTTTATTTTTTTGGCAGCTTTATATGCTGAAAAATCATCCATTTTAACCTGATACATATTTTCAAAATAATCTCTTAAATGAATGCTGATTTCTTTCTTCAATCCTAATTTAAAGGTAAATTCATCTAAAATATCCTGAACAATATCACCGCTTCCTATAATTATTGCTTTTTCAACTTTAAGCCCATCTTTAATAGAATTAAGAACTGACATACCCCCTAAAGAATGTCCGATTGCAATTTCAAAAGGGCCAAATTGTTTTTCTATTTCTAATATAGAAGCTATAAATTCAGACATTATTGTGGTCTTGCCTTTTGATTTTCCATGTGCTGGTGCGTCAAAACTAACTGTAGAATAGCCATTTGCTAAAAGTTCATCAGCAATCTTAAATAGTTGAGTTCCTCTTCCAGACCAGCCGTGAACCAATAATACTTTGCGCGGACTTTGCCCATAGGTGTACGTAACTACGCTTTTATTGATTTCAGGAATGTAAATTAATTTTTGAATGCTTTTAGCATCCATTTCTAATTCCCGTTTGGGAACTTTATGTTTTATAGGTGTTATAAAGATTTTTGCTGCAAATTTTGTAACTAAATTTGTCGAAATAAATGCGCAAATTTTCGCAGAAATTATAATAATCTTAGGAATTTTTAATGATTTAGTAGGATTAGTTGCCTTTTTTGCCATTTCAATAAAACTTATTTAAACTAAGGGTTTTTGCTTGTTTTTTGCTAAATTTAGAAAACATAAAAGTAGTATTTAAATGATTGCTTCTTATCTATAATCATAAATTAATTTCTTAAATGGAAATATTTCATATTAGTGCAGAATGCTATCCTGTGGCAAAAGTTGGAGGCTTGGGAGATGTAGTTGGTGCATTGCCAAAATATCAGCAGTCTGCTGGACATGAAGTTAGAGTTGTAATTCCTTGTTACGACACAAAGTTTAGGCACGAAAATAATTTTGAATGTGTCCATTGGGGTACAGTTAAATTAGGAGATTTTAATTTTCCGTTCAGCGTTTTAAAGGAAACAACAGATAAATTAGGTTATGAACTGTATTTGATAGAAATTAATGAATTATTCAATCGTTCGAATGTTTATGGTTATGAAGATGATATAGAAAGATTTTTGTCTTTTCAGATTGCTACACTCGATTGGATTATAGCACGAAATAAAATTCCAGATATTATTAATTGTCATGATCATCATACTGGAGTTATTCCGTTTTTGCTGCAATTTGCTTATAAATATGAGAATTTGAAGAATGTAAAAACTGCCATAACAATTCATAATGGTTTGTATCAAGGATGGTTTGGTTTTGATAAGTTATATTATTTGCCAGAATTTGATTTAAAACATGTTGGATTTTTAGAATGGAGTAATTCAATTAACTCTCTAGCTGTAGGAATTAAATGCGCAAATGCTGTGACTACAGTTTCTCCAAGTTATTTAGATGAAATTAATATTTCGGCAAATGGTTTAGAATCATTGTTTAATTCTGTTAGAAACAAATCCAAAGGAATTCTAAACGGAATCGATATTGAAGTTTGGAATCCGATAAAAGATAAAATGATTGCAGAAAATTATTCGATTGAAGATTTTGAAATAGGAAAACAGAAAAATAAAGAAAAACTGTGTGAAGAATTTGATTTAGATCCTTCAAAGCCACTGTTTAGCTTTATTGGAAGATTGTTTGAAGAAAAAGGAGGCGATTTGCTTCCGCATGCTTCCGCTTTGGCTTTGTCAGAACATTTCGAAGAAATTAATATTTTGATTTTGGGGTCAGGAAATGCTTCAATTGAATCCCAGCTGACTCAGTTGCGAAATGATTATAAAGGAAATTATAATGTTTTTATAGGTTATAATGAAGAATTGGCACATTTGATTTATGCAGGTTCAGATTATATTTTAATGCCTTCTAGAGTTGAACCATGCGGGTTAAATCAGATGTATGCGATGCGTTACGGAACAATTCCGATTGTTAGAAGAACTGGAGGATTGAGAGATACGGTTATTGATTTTGGTGATGAAGGAAATGGAGTTTGTCATGATCAAGCTTCTGTGGCTGATATATGCTATTCAATAAATCGTGCTGTTAGGTTGTATGAGGATAAAATAAATTTCAATAAGGTTTTAAAAAGAGGAATGTTAGCAGATCATTCCTGGGAAAGAGTTTGCCAAGAATATATCGAAATATACAACTTAATAATTCAGCAAGATGAAATTTAAAAAGAAAAATGTAGTCGCCATTATTTTAGGAGGTGGACAAGGTTCACGTTTATTTCCATTGACAGAAACAAGATCAAAACCGGCAGTTCCGATTGGAGGAAAATATCGTTTGGTTGATATTCCCATTTCTAATTGTATCAATTCTGATATTTTTAAAATATTCGTTTTAACACAATTCAACTCTGCGTCTTTAAATGCTCACATTAAAAACACTTTTAATTTTAGCATTTTTAGCCAGTCTTTTGTTGATATATTGGCTGCTGAACAAACTCCAGACAATCCAACTTGGTTTCAGGGAACGGCTGATGCTGTTAGACAATGTATGTCGCATTTTTTGAAACACGATTTTGATCACGCTTTAATTCTTTCTGGCGATCAATTATATCAAATGGATTTTAACGAAATGCTCGAAGCTCATATTGCAGCTGATGCTGAAATTTCAATTGCCACTTTACCCGTAAACGCTAAAGATGCTCCTGAATTTGGAATTCTTAAAACCGATCACGAAAACAATATTCATGCGTTTATAGAAAAACCTCATGCTTCTTTATTGCCAGAATGGGAATCTGAAGTGAGCGAGCAAATGCAGGAGAAAGGCAAAAAGTATCTGGCTTCGATGGGGATTTATATTTTCAATAAGTCATTGCTTGTAGAATTAATGGCTGACCAAGAAACAAAAGATTTTGGTAAAGAAATTATTCCGCAGTCGGTTGGTAAACACAAAATCTTAAGTTATCAATATGAAGGATATTGGACTGATATTGGAAATATTGAATCGTTTTTTGAAGCGAATATTGGTCTAACAGCAGATATTCCAGAGTTTAATTTGTTCGATAATGAGAATAAAATCTTTACGAGACCAAGATTACTGCCACCATCTAAATTTAGAAATTCAATTATCAATCAATCTTTAATTTCGGAAGGTTGTATTATTAATGCTAAAGAAATCAAAAGCTCTGTAATTGGAATTCGTTCCAGAATTGGAGAGGGGACCGTTTTGGAGAACTGTTACGTCATGGGAAATGATTTCTATCAAGATCTTGACGAAATGAATCATGAAAGCAGTATTAATAAAATTCACGTTGGAATTGGCGAAAACTGCTTTATTAAAAATGCTTTGATCGACAAAAATGTGCGTATTGGAAACAATGTCCACATTAGCGGAGGAAAACATTTAGACAATTTTACTAATGAATTGTATAGTATAAAAGATGGTATTGTCGTTGTCAAAAAAGGTGTAACGATTTCAGATAACTTTAGAATTGAGTAAAACCTGAATACAATATAAAAATTCCAAATTCCAAATTCAATCGCCATAAAAACCAAACATGACTAAAGTAATAGCACACTCTCTTTTTACCGATTTTGATATAGATTTATTCAAAGCTGGAAAACACTTCAGATTATATGAAAAATTAGGAGCTCATTTAACTGAGGTGAACGGAGTTAAAGGTGTTTACTTTGCAGTTTGGGCCCCAACTGCGCAGTCGGTTTCTGTTGTTGGCGATTTTAATTATTGGATTCAAGGCGAACATAATCTAAATGTGCGTTGGGATTCTTCTGGAATATGGGAAGGATTTATTCCTGATATTTCAAAAGGAACGCTTTATAAATATAAAATCCAATCTAATATAAATGGTGTAATTACCGAAAAAGCAGATCCCTTTGCGCTTTACTGCGAAAAACCGCCTCATACTGCTTCTGTTGTCTGGGATTTGGATTATAAGTGGAAGGATGAAGATTGGATGCAGAAACGTCAGGATTATAATGCATTGGATAAACCCTATTCGGTTTATGAAATGCATTTGGGGTCGTGGAGAAGAGCAGAACATAATCGGTTTTTGACTTATCTCGAACTTGCAGATGATTTAGTAAAATATGTAAAAGAAACAGGCTTTACGCATGTTGAGTTTATGCCAATTATGGAATATCCTTATGACCCTTCTTGGGGCTATCAACTTACAGGATATTTTGCACCGACTTCGCGTTTTGGTAAACCGCAGGATTTTATGGTTTTGGTCGATAGATTGCATCAGGAAGGAATTGGAGTCATTTTAGACTGGGTTCCATCGCACTTTCCTGATGATGCTCATGGTTTAGGCTTTTTTGATGGTTCGCATTTATATGAACATCCAGATCGCAGAAAAGGGTATCATCCAGATTGGAAAAGTTTGGTTTTCAATTATGGAAGAAATGAGGTTCGGGCCTTTCTAATTAGTAACGCTGTTTTTTGGCTTCAAAATTATCACATCGACGGACTTAGAGTTGATGCTGTAGCGTCTATGCTTTATTTGGATTATTCTAGAAAAGATGGAGAATGGGAAGCCAATATTTTTGGAGGAAGAGAAAATCTTGATTCCATTAGCTTTCTTAAAGAATTTAATGAAGTAATCTATTCTAATTTTGATGGAATTCAAACTATTGCAGAAGAAAGCACTTCTTTTCCGATGGTTTCAAGACCCACTTCTATAGGAGGTTTAGGTTTTGGAATGAAATGGATGATGGGCTGGATGCACGATACTTTAAAATATTTTCAAAAAGAAACCATCTACAGAAAATATCATCAGAATGAATTGACTTTTTCGATGACGTATGCTTTTACTGAAAATTTTATACTTCCATTTTCGCATGACGAAGTGGTATACGGTAAAAATTCCCTTATTTATAAAATGCCTGGCGACGAATGGCAACGTTTTGCAAATTTGAGATTGCTATATGGTTATATGTTTACGCACCCTGGCACAAAACTTCTGTTTATGGGAGCTGAATTTGGTCAAACTTCTGAATGGAATTTCGAACAAAGTTTAGACTGGCATTTGCTGCAATATGGTTTTCATTCTGGAATAAAAAAATTGATTACAGATTTGAATCAATTGTATAAATCGCAGCCTGCGTTGTACGAAAAGCAATTTAGTGGCGATGGTTTTGAATGGATTAATTATTCAGATCACCAAAATGCGATTTTATCTTACATCCGAAAAGGGAATAATCCTAATGAGAATTTGATTGTGGTGTGCAATTTTACTGAAGTTGTTCGAGAAAATTATAGAATTGGTATTCCTAAAAAAGGCAAATTGAAAGAGATTTTTAATAGCGATGCCACAATTTACGGTGGAAGCGGTGTTGAAAATTCTAACGCATTAAAAATAGAAACAGTTGCTTATGATGGGAGAGATTTTTCTGTTGCATTAATTTTACCTCCTTTAAGTGTTACTGTATATTCTTTGATTGAATAAAAAATATGGAACTAAGATTTTGTCATTATATCGTTTCAAAATTATCAAATTGCTGTTTTTTTGTTTTGTAATTTGAAACTCATTCAGAAAAAACGTTTTCGTGAATAAACCTTTTATTCATAGGGCATTACGAACTTTTTTTGTATGTTTGAATAGAAGGAAAATGTTAAATTAATTCATTTGAGATATGATTACAAACACATCATTAGAATACAAAGGCGATTTATACCCATCAAAAATTGTCTCTTATGAACATGAAGGAGATTCTATTTTCTTTAATACCGACAACAAAGTAATTTTAAAAGTTACAATTCTTCGCGATAGTTTAATCCGATTTCGTTTTACTACAAAAGGTTATTTCAGTAATGACTTTTCTTATGCTATCGATAAAAGCCAGCTTCACGGCTATAATTTTTTAGAACTTACGGAAGAAGAAACCTATTTCCAGATTAGGACTAGCAAAGTAAAATGTAAAATTCAAAAAGCAGATCTTCGTCTTTCCATTTATGATTTAAACGATTTTCTAATTCTGGAAGATGAACTTGGTTTTCATTGGGAGGAAAGCTATGAATATGGCGGAAACATTGTCAAAATGAGTAAATATTCTAAAGATGGTGAATGTTATTACGGTCTTGGGGATAAAGCGACTCAAATGAATCTTAAAGGCAAAAGAGTAGAAAATTTTGCTACAGATCAATATGCTTACCAAAAAGATCAGGAACCATTATACAAAGTTGTTCCGTTTTACATTGGCTTGCACAACAAACAGTCATACGGAATATTTTTTGATAATACCTTTAGAACTTTCTTCGATTTCTGTCAAGAAAGAAGAAATATTACCAGCTTTTGGGCAGAAGGTGGCGAAATGAACTATTATTTCATTTATGGCCCTCAAATGCAGGACGTTGTAACCACTTACACCGATTTAACGGGTAAACCAGAATTGCCGCCACTTTGGGTGTTAGGCTACCATCAATGTAAGTGGAGTTATTATCCAGAAAGTAAAGTAAAAGAAATCACATCAAAATTTAGGGAACTTCAAATTCCGTGTGATGCCATTTATTTGGACATTGATTATATGGATGGTTTTAGATGTTTTACTTGGAACAAAAACTATTTTCCAGATCCAAAGAAAATGGTCGCTGAATTAGCCGAAGATGGTTTTAAAACTGTTGTAATTATAGATCCCGGAATTAAAATTGACAAAGATTATTGGGTTTATAAAGAAGCTTTAGAAAAGGATTATTTCTGCAAAAGAGCCGACGGTCCTTATATGAAGGGAAAAGTCTGGCCAGGCGAATGTAATTTTCCTGATTATACAAATCCCGCAGTTAGAGAATGGTGGGCAGGTTTATTTAAAGAATTAGTTTCGGAAATAGGCGTAAAGGGAGTTTGGAACGACATGAATGAACCTGCAGTAATGGAAGTTCCAAATAAAACATTTCCGATGGATGTGCGTCATTTTTATGATGGAAATCCGTGCAGTCATAGAAAAGCACATAATATTTATGGAACACAAATGGCAAGAGCAACTTATCATGGAGTTAAACGTTTTGCTTATCCGAAACGTCCATTTGTAATTACAAGATCGGCTTATTCTGGAGCACAGCGATATACTTCTTCTTGGACAGGAGATAATGTAGCTACTTGGGAACATTTATGGATTGCAAATATACAAGTGCAGAGAATGTCCATTTCTGGAATGGGATTCACTGGTTCTGACATTGGAGGATTTGCAGAACAGCCTTCAGGCGAGTTGTATGCCCGTTGGATTCAATTAGGCGTTTTTCATCCGTTTTGTAGAACGCACTCTTCTGGAGATCACGGAAACCAGGAACCGTGGTCATTTGACGAAGAAGTGATTAATATCACTAGAAAATTTGTTAGCCTTCGCTATCAATTGCTTCCTTATTTATACACTATGTTTTGGCAGTATATTGAAGAAGGAGTTCCGATGTTAAAACCGCTAGTTTACTTTGATCAGGACGATACGCAGACGCATTATCGCAATGACGAATTTATCTTTGGAAATCAAATTTTGGTGTGTCCAATACTTGAACCTAACGCTGTAGGTAGACGTATGTATATTCCTAGAGGAGAATGGTATAACTACTGGACAAATGAGCTTTTTATTGGAGGAAGAGAAATCTGGATTGATAGTAAATTTGATGAAATTCCTGTTTTTGTAAAAGCAGGTGCCATTATTCCTAAATATCCAGTTCAGCAATATGTAGGCGAGTTAGAATTTGATGAATTGATACTTGACGTTTATTATAAAAATGGTAAAGAGCAGTCGGCAGTTTATGAAGATGCTCAAGATGGTTATGATTATAAAAAAGGACGTTATAGCTATTTGTCATTTAGAAATATAGGGAAAGAAAAGGAACTTATTATTCAGGTTCACAAAGAAGGGAAATACGAAACACCATACTCGAAATATAAAATCAATTTAATTGGACTTCCATTTAAAGTTACGGAAATTGAAATTGACAATGAAAAAATTGAGTTTGACGAAATTAGTTTCGAGCAGAATAATTTCTTATTGGTTGATAAAGAGTTTAATGAGCTTCACATTATTGGTGAATAGTCAAATTTTGATAATTTTTTGATTTATCGTATAAAACATTTTATCTTTTTTAATCGTATTTTTGCTATAAAAATAGCTCGAATTATGAAAAAATATGTGTTTTTAGGGGTTTTTGGAGCACTTATTATGGGTTGCGCAACAAATCCAATTACGGGAAAACAAAATTTGAATTTTGTTTCGAATAGCGAATTATTTCCATCTTCTTTTCAGCAATACAGCCAGTTTTTAAATGAAAACAAAGTTATTACTGGAACTGCAGATGCAAAACTTGTTGAAACTGTAGGGTTTAAAATAAAGGCAGCTGCGGAGAGATACTTAAATTATTTAGGTCAGACACAATACTTAAAAGATTATCGCTGGGAATATAAATTGGTTGATAATAAAGAAGTAAATGCATGGTGCCTTCCAGGAGGCAAAATTGTGGTTTATTCTGGAATTCTGCCAATTACACAAAACGAATCAGGTTTGGCAACGGTAATGGGGCATGAAGTTTCTCACGCATTAGCAAATCACGGTGCGCAAAGAATGTCTGCGGCACAACTACAGCAAATAGGAGGTGCAGCTTTAGGAGCAGCAACTAGCGGAAAATCTGAAGCGACCCAGCAGATATTTGCACAAGCATACGGAATTGGTTCTGAGGTAGGAGTTATGCTTCCATTTAGCAGAAGCAACGAAAGTGAAGCTGATAAAATTGGTTTGACTTTGATGGCAATTGCAGGCTACAATCCAGATGATGCTGTAGCTTTTTGGAGCAGAATGGCGGCGAAATCAGGTGGTTCAGGAACTCCAGAATTCATGAGCACTCACCCTTCTGATGCTACACGGATTGCAAATATTAAAGCTTTAATTCCCGAAGCAAAAGCAATTGCATTAAAAGTAGGAACTATTAAATAAAATATATTTTTAGGATATTCAGAAAAGCTATTCATTACGAATGGCTTTTTTGTTTATAATTTATTAATGAACGAATTAGATAATTTGTATTTGATTATCATAAAAAATGGATAAATTCGTAGCCTATTTAACAAACCATTTCTATGAAAAACCTACCAAAAGGAGATAAGAAGCTTTTAAATGCTTGGGCATTTTATGATTGGGCAAATTCAGTTTACACACTTACAATCGCTTCGGCAGTGTTTCCAATTTTTTATGAAGCGTTATTCAGCGATCGTGATCATTACATTGATGTTTTCGGTCTTCACCTAAAAAATTCAGCATTAATTAGTTTTATCACAGCGGCAGCCTTTTTGGTTGTATCTTTTATTTCTCCATTATTATCGGGTATTGCAGATTATGTTGGAAATAAAAAATCCTTCATGAAGTTTTTCTGTTATGTGGGAGCTTTGTCATGCATGGGATTGTATTGGTTTGATCTGGATAATATTTATGTCGGATTAGCATTTTATTTCCTTGGATTATTAGGATACTGGGGAAGTTTGGTTTTTTATAATTCATATTTGCCAGATATCGCTTTTGAAGAACAGCAAGATAGAATTAGTGCAAAAGGATATTCTTTAGGTTACATTGGAAGTGTTATTTTGCTAATCATCAATTTAGCCATGATTATGAAGCCAAAGCTTTTTGGAATATCAGGTACTGAAGGAGAAGCTGCAATGAAAGCAATGCGTTATTCTTTTGTAATGGTTGGGGTTTGGTGGATTTTATTTAGCCAATATACATATTATTATTTGCCAAAAGGCAGTAAAGAAACAGGGCAAAAGCTGACAAAATCTGTAATATTTAACGGCTTTAAAGAGCTAAAGAAGGTTTGGAGCTTATTACAAGATAATATTCCGCTAAGACGTTATTTAGGAGGTTTTTTCGTTTCTAGTATGGCCGTTCAGACTGTAATGCTTGTGGCCACTTATTTTGGAGCACAGGAAATTCAGTGGGAAACCAAAGAACAAAGCACAATTGGTTTGATTATTTGTATTTTAATTATCCAATTAGTAGCTGTTTTGGGTGCAGTTTTAACTTCAAGAGCATCTGAAAAATTTGGTAACGTTCCGACTTTAATATTTATAAATGGAATTTGGGCTGTATTTTGTGCATTAGCTTATTTTATCACACTGCCAATACATTTTTATGTAATGGCAACCATTGTTGGATTTGTAATGGGTGGAATTCAAGCTTTATCACGTTCGACATATTCTAAATTATTGCCTGAAACAGAAGATACAGCATCATTCTTTAGTTTTTATGACGTGGCTGAAAAGGTCGGAATTGTAATTGGAATGTGTGTTTACGGAATTATTGATCAGATTACAGGAAGTCCGCGCGCGGCTATTGTGATTTTGGCAATATTCTTTGTAACATCAATTTTCCTTTTAAGAAGAGTACATAAAAAAGACGTTTCAAATTAATTGAAACGTCTTTTGCAACAACCAATATCACGAATTGCAAGAATAGTTTGACTGATGATTTCTTTTGTATTCGTGATATTTATAATAATCAACCTTTTGTAATAGTTCCAGATCCAGAAACTTTTACATCTCTTTTTTCAGGATTTCCAATATATTTTATATTTCCAGAACCAGCAACTCTAGCTGTTATGCTTTCATCACAAGTTACTTTGCTGTTTCCTGAACCAGAAACGTTAGCTTCTACAATTTTAGATTTTAAGCTCGAAGCGTCAATATCACCAGAACCAGAAAGTTTGGTTGTAAGCTTGGTTGCAGTCCCTTTTAAATGAATATTTCCGGAGCCGCTTACATGCAATTCTAAGTTATTAGTATCAACTGGAAGAGTTAAATTTCCTGAACCTGCTAATTTTAGTGCTAGATTATCATTTTTAATGACATCTTTCGACTGAATATCTCCTGAGCCAGCTAAACTCAATTCTGAAATTTTCTCAAATGGAACGGTAACTTGAATTTTATTGCCTGAGCTTGTACGTATTTGAGTTCCTTTTTCAACATAAATTTTTAACGACTTATCTTCAACTTCTACTTTGATTGCAGATAATAAATTTTCTTCTCCTTTTATGGTGATTTTCCCTTCTTTGCCAGACACCAAGTCCACATCAAAGAAACCTGCTATTTTAACTCCATCATAATCTCCTGTGTTTCTAGTTTCAGAAACTACTTTTCCGTTTCCTTGAAGTTTGATTTTGTCTTGCGCATTGACATTGCTAATTGTGCAAAGTATAAATGCTAATAATAAAATTGATTTTTTCATTGTTTTGATTTTTAGATGATTATTTTTTTGTTAGCGAAACATTCCCGTAGTTGGAAGTAATTTTGATTTTGTTCTGGCCTTTTTTCTTGTAGAAGCCTGCAATTCTCTTGCTGTTGCTTTTAATTTCAGTAACAGAAAGTTCTAAAGAATTATCATGTTTGATGTTTGTGTATTTTCCTGATATGTCAAAGTCAAAAGCGTAGTTTGGAACATAGCCAATTGTAACGTCAGTATATCCGGAGTTTATCGTAATATTTCCAGCTTTTTCGGTCACAGTTCCTATGCTGATTTTACTGTAATTGGTATCATAACTAAAATTGCTTGAGATTTCCCCAATAATAAAAGTCAAATAATTTCCAGAACCATTTAAAGAATTGATTTTTTGAAATTTAAGTGTTCCGTAGTTGCAATCTGCTTTAATGTTTTGGCCGTCATTTAAATTGACATCAGTATAGCTTGCATTTAGATTCAGGTTTCCAGAATCATTAATTTTAAGATTTGAGTATCTCGCATCGATATTTCCTGCTTTTATATAGTCTATACTCGAATTTTGGCAGTACTGAATCGATATTTGATTATTAGATCCGCTTAATTTTCCTAAAGTAACTTTCCCGTATTTACAGTCTATATCTGTAGAAGATTCTGCATTCGGAATAGAAATATTACCGTATTTATTTGCTAGTTTAATCGTTCCGTTTTTTGGAATTTTAATAACATAGTTAATTTCAAAACTGTTATTACTTCCTTTGCTTTTAATATTTGAACTTCCAAGCGTAGTTACTGCGGTTACCATACTTTTAAGAGCTGTGATATCCACATCTATGCTGTTTAAGCGCTCGTTTACCCAATTTTCGTTTGGGCCATTTACTTTTATGGTAATATCAAGATCAATTTTATCTTCATCCCAAGTAGTTACAGTAATATTACCATATTTATTGTCTACATCAATTCCTGCATTTGAGTTTACGATATACGTTTTTTTAATTGTTTTTTGTTTGGTGACAAAAGCGTCATCATTTGAAAATCCTAAAAGAGGAATCAAAAGAAATAAGATGAGTAAGTTATAATGTTTTTTCATTAGAGGTGTTTTTTAGTTTTTCGTTGTCTTCAATTCTTTTCAGAACGGTTTGCAAAAAAGAAATACGCGTTTGAAGATTACTAATCATCGCATAAATAATTTGTTTGTTCTCGCCATTTTTTTGTAATTCATTTATGATTTTTTGATAATCAGCGTCAAAAGTTTTCATCTGCTTCATAGCGTCATTAATAATCTGCTGATTTTCTGGCGAATTTTTCTCTTTCAGTTTAACCAGTTCGTTGTCAATCAGAATGTTGAAAATAGAATCGGTGCGTTTAGTCTCTTTAGAAGCAAATTTGAATTCTTTTGGTTTTTCATTTTTATAAAAAATAGATATTCCAAGCATTAATACAATCGAAGCGGCAATAGCAGTCACGAACCAATATCTTTTCTTAGGCTCTTTTTTGTTTAATTTTTGAAGAAAATCCATTTGGTGATCCGGATTTAATTCCTGAATATCCCATTGGTTTTCAAATCTGTTGAATAATTCGTCTAAGTTGTCTTTTTCATTTTTCATAATTCCAATTCATTTTATATCTCTTCCAATTTTTTTCTCAAACTATCTTTTGCTCTGCTCAAGGTTGTTCTGCAATTTGCGTATGTGATGTTTAAAATTTCGCAGATTTCTTCTTGATCATAACCTTCTATATAAAAAAGCGTCAGCACCATTCTGTAATTATCTTTCAGCTGCAGAATTGTATCTAAGACTTGTTTTACTTTCAGAGAGTTTAAGTCAATATTATCAGAAATAATTCCGTCGTTTTCTTCAATTTTATAAAGCTGTTTACTTAAATCTTCTACTTGAAAAGAGTTGTTTTTCTTATAAAAATCGATGCTATAATTGATGATTATTTTTTTTAACCATGCTCCAAAAGCCACTTCTTGTTTATAGTCATTAATTTTTGTAAAAGCTTTTAAGAAACCTTCTTGCATGACGTCTTGTGCAAAATGTTCGTCTTTTACAATACGAAAAGCCACATTATACATCGCCTTACAATAGCGATTGTATATTTCAAACTGCGCTTTTTGGTTATTGTTTTTACAAAGCGCAATTAGTTCTTCGATATTTTGGTTGTTTATATTCAAGTGTGGCTTTTGGTTTTTAATATAGACTTGGCTTTTTTTTGTTTGTTACAGTTTTGATAAAAAAATAAAAAATATTTTTTGATTTTACGTAATGCCGTAAGGTATAATACATTCGTTGCTATAATTTCACATAAAATTTTAATACCAAAAACAAATTCAATTATGAGAAAACTAAACAAATGCTTTGCAATCCTGTTTGTTATGACAGGACTTATGTTCAATTCATGTAGCAGTGATTCTGAAGAAACTGCCGGAGAATCAACAGGAGATTATTGGCCTTCAAAAGTGGGAAATCAATGGGTCTTTGACCAAGATGGATCAGAAAGCACGGTAAAAATTGAAAGTTCATCTAATAAAGACGGCAATACGTATTATAAATTTAATCAGCTATTCGGGGCTACTGAAGAAGTTTCTGGAACCGCTGGTGCTTCACTAAAAAAAGTAAGGGGAGATTACTATGTAAGTATAGATGAAGTTACTTACAATGCAGAGGGAATAACTGGTAAAATGACAGGTTACGAATTTATCATTTTTAAAGATTATTTAGAAGTGAATCAAACTTGGGAAGGTAGCTATTCACAAGAAACAACTTTTAATATACCTAATTTCCCATCTATTAAAATGAATGTAAAATATACAGGAACTATCTTAGAAAAAGGAAGCATAAAAGTGAAAGAGGTAACTTATAATAATGTTGTTAAATTCAAATTTCATTTAGAAGCTTCAACGCAAGGGCAAACTTCTTCATATGATACTTACTATTGGATTGCTAAAGATGTCGGAATTGTAAAATTAGAGTCATCAGGAACTACTTCAGAACTCGTTTCGTACTCTTTGAAATAATAGCAGAAATAATATGTTATAAAACCCGAAAAAAGATTTTCGGGTTTTTTATTTTCTAAACTGTACAATCGATTGTATTTTGAAATTGCGTAATTGGAATTATTTGTACTTTAAGTTTGTTTTGGCATAATGATTGTCTATTTTTATGCCCTATCTTGTAATTGAAAAACGAAACCTGTTTTCAGTAAAAACTTCAATAAGCTATACTCTTTTTACAGATAGTATTAAAAATTTAATGACAAAACGACTTATATTTTATTATGTCAAACCATAAAATACTTACTATTGACAATCTGTCACTTCAAGAATTTGACTCAGAGGCAGAATTAATTCCATTGTTGACGCCAGAAGACGAGGAGGAAATGAATAATGAAGAACTTCCTATTTCGCTTCCAATTTTACCTTTACGAAATACGGTATTGTTTCCTGGGGTTGTTATCCCGATTTCTGCCGGAAGAGATAAGTCTATCAAACTAATTAATGATGCTAACGCAGGCGGAAAAATTATTGGTGTTGTATCTCAAATTAATGAGGAAGATGAAGATCCATCAAAAGATGATATTCATAAAGTAGGAACTGTAGCGCGTATTTTACGTGTACTTAAAATGCCTGACGGGAACGTTACGGTTATTCTTCAAGGGAAAAAACGCTTCGAAATTGACGAAATTGTTTTAGAAGAGCCGTACATGACAGCAACAATCAAAGAAGTTGCAGAAGAACGTCCAGACGAAAATGATACTGAATTTACAGCGATTTTAGACTCTGTAAAAGAATTGGCAATCCAGATTATTAAGGAAAGTCCAAATATTCCTTCTGAAGCTACTTTTGCAATTAAAAATATTGAAAGCCAATCGTTTTTGATAAACTTTGTTTCTTCAAACATGAATTTGTCTGTAAAAGAAAAACAAGGGCTTTTATCAATAAACGGATTAAAAGAACGCGCTTTAGAAACTTTACGTTATATGAATGTTGAGCTTCAAAAGTTAGAATTGAAGAATGATATTCAGTCAAAAGTTCGTTTTGATTTAGACCAGCAGCAAAGAGAATATTTCCTTCACCAGCAAATGAAAACCATTCAAGAAGAATTGGGAGGTGTTTCGCAGGAAGAAGAAATGGACGAAATGGGGCAGAAGGCGAAAACCAAAAAATGGGACGAAAAAACGCAGAAACATTTCGAAAAAGAATTGTCTAAAATGCGCCGTATGAATCCGCAGTCCCCAGATTTCGGAATTCAGCGTAATTATTTAGAGCTGTTTTTAGAATTGCCTTGGGGCGAATATTCTAAAGATAAATTTGATTTAAAACATGCACAGAAAGTTTTAGATAAAGATCATTTTGGTCTTGATGAAGTAAAGAAAAGAATGATTGAGCATTTGGCAGTTTTGAAATTGCGAAATGACATGAAATCGCCAATTATATGTTTAACAGGGCCTCCAGGAGTTGGTAAAACTTCTATCGGGCGTTCTGTGGCAGAAGCTTTGGGAAGAGAATATGTGCGTATTTCTTTAGGCGGTTTACGTGACGAAGCGGAAATTCGCGGTCATAGAAAAACGTATATAGGAGCGATGCCAGGACGTATCATTCAGAGCTTGAAAAAGGCAGGTACATCAAACCCTGTATTTATTTTGGACGAGATTGACAAACTATCAAGCGGCAATAGCGGCGATCCATCTTCAGCTTTATTGGAGGTTTTGGATCCTGAGCAAAACAATGCATTCTATGACAATTTCCTTGAAATGGGATATGATTTGTCTAAAGTCATGTTTATTGCTACTTCAAATAATATGTCTGCTATTCAGCCTGCTTTGCGTGACAGAATGGAAGTAATCAAAATGTCAGGCTACACCATAGAGGAAAAGGTTGAAATTGCTAAGAGACATTTGTTTCCAAAACAATTAGAAGCTCACGGTTTAACTGCAAAAGATTTAACTATTGGCAAAAAACAATTAGAAAAAATCATTGAGGGCTATACTAGAGAATCTGGCGTTCGTAACTTAGAAACTAAAATTGCTCAAGTTATCAGAAATGCGGCAAAATCGGTTGCAATGGAAGAGGAGTACAACAAAAAAGTTACAGATGAAGATATTGTAGCAATTTTGGGAGTGCCAAGATTGGAACGTGATAAATACGAAAATAATGATGTAGCAGGTGTAGTAACAGGTTTAGCTTGGACAAGTGTTGGAGGAGATATTTTGTTTATCGAATCTTTAATTTCTGAGGGGAAAGGTTCATTGAGTATTACAGGAAACCTTGGAACTGTAATGAAAGAATCTGCTACAATTGCATTAGAATACATTAAAGCAAATGCCAAGAAATTAGGTATTAGTACAGAGCTTTTCCAGAAATACAATATTCACTTGCACGTTCCAGAAGGAGCAACTCCAAAAGACGGACCAAGTGCTGGTATTGCAATGCTTACTTCATTAGTTTCTCTTTTAACTCAGAAAAAAGTAAAGAAAAGCTTGGCCATGACAGGTGAAATCACTCTTCGTGGAAAAGTGCTTCCAGTTGGTGGAATTAAAGAGAAAATCTTGGCTGCCAAAAGAGCTGGAATTAAAGAAATCATTCTTTGCCACGAAAACAAAAGCGATATCGATGAAATAAAAGCTGAATACTTAGAGGGATTGACTTTTCATTATGTTAAAGAAATGAGCGAAGTTTTAGCAGTTGCTTTGACTGATCAAAAAGTTAAAAATGCTAAAGAATTAAAGTAAATTTTAAAAACTTTAAATTGTCAAATTCCAAATTCCAATTTTCTTATTGGGATTTGGAATTTTTTTATTTGACTTTATTTTAAGTGTTATATAATTTTATATTTGCAGTTGCGTTATGCCATATAGGTGCGCCAAAAACAAATGCTTAAAAAAGTTGTTTTATTTTTTGTATTCTTAATTTGTTCGCATTCTTTCGGACAAGTTGGAGGCCGTTACACCTATCAATTTTTAAATCTAACCACTTCGCCAAGACAAGCTGCATTAGGAGGAGATGTTATTACGATATATGATGAAGATGTTAATCAAGCCATGTCAAATCCTGCACTTATAAATGCAGACATGGACAATCATTTAGCATTGAATTACGGAAGTTACTACGGCGAAGCTTCATACGGAACAGCATCGTACGCATATACATATGACAGACATGTTCAGACTTTTTATGCTGGCGTTACCTATGTAAACTACGGTACATTTGAAGGTTATGACGAAAATGGCCAGGCTACTTCAAATTTTACAGGAAGTGAAGGTGCTTTATCGCTTGGATATGCATACAATGTCCCTTTTACAGACTTTTATATAGGAGCAAGTGCTAAACTGATAACTTCATCTCTTGAAAGCTATAATTCGATTGGTGGCGCTGTTGATTTGGGGTTTCTCTATGTAAATCAAATGAATGACCTGAATTTTGCTCTTGTGTTTAGAAATATGGGAACACAGTTTACTACTTACTCCGGAATTAAAGAAAATCTTCCATTTGAAATCGTAGCAGGAGTTTCGCAGGAATTAGAACATGTACCAATTCGTTGGCATCTTTCTTTAGAAAATTTGCAGCAATGGAATATCTCTTTTTCGAATCCTAATCGAGGAGAAACCAATATCGACGGATCTACAAGTGCTGAGAAAGTTTCTTTTGTGAATAATGCTTTGAGACACGTAGCTTTTGGTGTGGAACTTTTTCCTAAAAAAGCATTTAATTTTCGTGTAGGATATAATTTTAGAAGAGGAGAAGAGTTGCGAGTTGAAGAACAACGTAATTTTTCGGGTGTCTCATTAGGTTTTGGTTTAAGAATGAATAAGTTGAAATTTAACTATTCATATTCCAGATATACATTGGCGGCTAATACAAGTCTTTTTGGTTTGACCTTAAATTTTCAATAATTGCCCGAACTGTATTATCTAGTCTTTTTTACTGTTGTACAATAAAGTTTTTTATTTTATAATTGGTTTGATAAACAAATAATTTAGATGCTTTATATGAAAATAAAGATGGCTACATTTGCATTAGTTTTGGCTGTTTGTGACTTGAAGCAGTCTATAATAGAATAAAAATTTAAAAATATAAAATTGAAAAAAATTACCATTGCCATCGACGGATTTTCATCTACAGGCAAAAGTACTCTTGCCAAACAATTAGCAAAAGAGCTGGAATATGTCTATGTAGATACAGGAGCGATGTATCGTGCTGTTGCTTATTTTGCCATGCAGCATAATCTGATTGGAGCTGATTTTTTTAAGAAAGAAGCTTTGATTGAAGCATTAGCCGATATTAAACTTGAATTTAGATTTAATGCTGATTTTGGTTTTGCTGAAATGTATTTAAATGGTGAAAATGTAGAAAAGCAGATTAGAACTATTGAAGTTTCTAACTTTGTTAGTAAAGTAGCTGCCGTTTCGGAGGTTCGCGCCAAGTTAGTAGAACAGCAGCAGGAGATGGGGACAAATAAAGCTATTGTTATGGATGGTCGTGATATTGGAACTGTTGTTTTTCCTAATGCTGAACTTAAAATATTTATGACTGCAAGCGCTGAAACTCGTGCTCAGAGACGTTTTGATGAGTTGCAGCAAAAAGGTGACAATGTCTCTTACGAAGAAGTTTTAAAAAATGTTGTAGAAAGAGATTATATGGATACGCATCGCGAAGATTCTCCTTTGGTAATTGCTGATGATGCGATAGAAATTGATAATTCTTACTTAAATAAAGAAGAGCAATTTGCAGCTGTTTTGGAATTAGTGAATGATGTTGTTAAAACGATTTAATTTTTTGTAGATATTATTTTTAATGGTAGTTTTACCGCTTCATTTTTTACTTTAAAGACAATTTCACTATATGGGAATTAAAAACAGGTTAATCTTTATGAGCTTTCTTCAATTTTTTGTTTGGGGAGCCTGGCTTATCACAATTGGAAATTATTGGTTTGGAACCAAAAATTGGGAAGGAACACAATTTGGTTTAGTATTTGGAACCATGGGAATTGCTTCTTTATTCATGCCTACTTTAACCGGAATTATTGCCGACAGATGGGTAAACGCTGAAAAGCTATATGGAATTCTCCATATTTTATACGCAGCTGTTTTATTTGGAATTGCACAAGTTACAACACCAGATACTTTTATTGTAGTAATGCTTTTGGCAATGTGCTGCTATATGCCTACGATTGCTTTGAGCAACTCTATTTCGTACACTTCACTTAAATTAAACAATAAAAACATCGTTAAAGATTTTCCGCCAATACGTGTTTGGGGAACAATTGGTTTTATTGTAGCGATGTGGATTACCAATTTAAGCGGAAGTAAAGCGACTGAATATCAGTTTTATATTGCTGGTGTAGGCGCTTTAATTTTAGGATTGTACGCTTTTACTCTGCCAAAATGTGAACCGCAGCGTTTAATTAAAGAAAATGCAACTTGGATTGAAACTTTTGGTTTAGAATCATTTAAACTTTTTGCTAACTACAAAATGGCATTGTTTTTCGTTTTTTCTATGTTTTTAGGAGGAGCGCTTCAATTAACAAATGCTTATGGAGATGTGTTTTTGGATGAATTCAAACATTTTCCAAAATATGCAGATTCTTTTGTAATTCAATATTCGACTATTATTATGTCAATTTCTCAAGTTTCTGAAACCTTATTTATTTTGGCAATTCCGTTTTTCTTAAGACGTTTCGGAATCAAACAAGTTATGCTGATCAGTATGTTGGCTTGGGTTTTACGTTTCGGATTATTTGCTTTTGGGGATCCTGTAAATGGCTTATGGATGATTATCCTTTCTTGTATCGTTTACGGAATGGCTTTTGATTTCTTTAATATTTCAGGCTCTTTGTTTGTTGAAAGCAATACTGATTCTAAAATCCGTTCTTCTGCGCAAGGATTGTTTATGATGATGACCAATGGAGTAGGAGCGGTTTTAGGAAGTTTGACTTCTGGTTGGGCAATTGATCGTTTCTTTACAAAATCATTTGCTAATACTACAGAGCTAGCAGGATTTTTACAAACAGATGCTTCTAATGAAAAGATGGTAGAATTTGTAAAAAGCCAAGGAAATTCAATTTCTGCAGATGGTATTTTTTCAAATCCAGTTTTAATGAAAGACTGGCATACTATCTGGCTTTCGTTTGCACTTTATGCTTTGGTAATTGCAATTGCTTTTGCTGTTTTATTTAAACACAAACATGATCCAAGAGAAATTGAGAATTTGAGTCATTAATGATTCTTGCTTTAAAATATTTGAATCCTATTTTCGATTTTGAAAATAGGATTTTTTTTAACAAGATTTATATATGTAGGATTTGTTTTATGCAAAATGATTTTAGTTGTACATTTGCTCTTTTCCTAAAAAGATATGAACACTCAAAAAACACTTCCGAAATTTGAATCGATAACATCAGTTGCATCCAAAAGCCTTAATAATGGTTATGGTATATTTGTATATTTCACTTTAGGGTTTCTTATTGTTGCTTTCTTGTATTTTTTATTTTCTGTTCCTATAGATGAAGATTCGATAGTAATTTATATTCTTCTTCTTATCTGTATAGCTATGATCGTGCTTTATTTAAAAAAGTCATCAAAGAATGCTGCTACAATTATTGATGATAAGGGAATTCATTATGTAAATAAATTTGGCGAAGAAGTTGAAAATACAATTTTTTGGAATGGCTTTGAAAAGATTGAGAAATTTAAAGGGAAATTGAGTGAAGTATCATCTTCTAATAAAGCAGATCTTTTAAATTATGATGTTTTTGCTGCTTTTACAGGTAGTGGCAGAACTACACGACTGACTGTTTTTTGTTTTATTTTAATTGATGGAGAGGTGAAAGTATGTAAAGACATATTTTCTGAAAATGGTATTTCTAGTATGTTTTATACTAATCGATTAGAATTGTTTAGGGGATTATTGTTGGGGTTAGCACATTTCAGACCTGATATAAAGATTCATCCAGAAGTTTTCGATTCTTATTTTATTAATTCTGATACTTATGCAATTAATTATGTAGCTAATAATCAGGAAAAATATTTGGCGTTTTTTGTAGTTGCTTTTGTAGTAATACTTTTATTTTTTGCGCTATTATTTCTTTTCTTCTAAAAGCAAACCCAAAAGGTTTTTGTTTTTAAGGTTCTTATGAAAACGAGACTTTCTAATCTAGCCCCGATAGAAGTGGAAATCCTTTTGTGTTTTGTTTCTTTAACGAGACACAAAAGATTGCAACGGATAGCGGGACTAAACGTCATAAAAACATCAAATCTTGTGCTTCTTAAATAAATGGCTGATAATCATATCGGTTTTGTTTTGTTAATTCAGAAAAATGTATTAATTTTGCAGACCTTTTGGCAGAGAAGAGTTTCCATTAGGTATCAACCATTTATGTAAAACAACTTCTGTATTTTCTATCGCATGGAGAAACTCGAGAAAAACAGAATACAAATTTTTTTATCAGCATGTCTGAACAAACAAAATCACAAGAAGAGTTTTTAGCAAATTTTAACTGGCACAACTTCCAAGAAGGAATCGATGCAGTAGATGAGAAAAACTTGCAAGAGTTTGAAGAACTAGTATCAAAAACTTTCATCGCTACAGATCAAGAAGAAGTAGTTGAAGGAGTTGTAGTTAGAATTACAGATAGAGACGTTATCGTTGATATCAATGCTAAGTCTGAAGGTGTTATTTCTTTAAACGAATTTCGTTACAACCCAAACTTAAAAGTAGGTGACAAAGTAGAAGTATTAATCGACATCCGTGAGGATAAAACAGGTCAATTAGTATTATCTCACAGAAAAGCACGTACTATCAAATCTTGGGATAGAGTTATTGCAGCTAATGAAACTGGAGAAATCGTTAACGGTTTTGTTAAATGCAGAACTAAAGGAGGTATGATTGTTGACGTATTCGGAATCGAAGCGTTCTTACCTGGATCTCAAATTGACGTTAAGCCAATTAGAGACTACGATGTATATGTAAACAAAATGATGGAATTCAAAGTGGTAAAAATCAACCACGAATTCAAAAACGTAGTTGTATCTCATAAAGCTCTTATCGAGGCTGATATTGAAGTACAGAAAAAAGAGATCATCGGTCAATTACAAAAAGGACAAGTATTAGAAGGTGTTGTTAAAAACATTACTTCTTATGGTGTGTTCATTGACTTAGGTGGTGTTGACGGATTAATTCACATTACTGACCTTTCTTGGAGCAGAATCAACCACCCAAGTGAAGTTCTTGAATTAGACCAAAAATTAAACGTTGTAATCCTTGATTTCGATGATGAGAAAACAAGAATTCAATTAGGATTGAAACAATTAAACGCTCACCCATGGGATGCTTTAGATGCTAACTTAACTGTTGGTGACAAAGTGAAAGGTAAAGTAGTTGTAATCGCTGATTACGGTGCATTTATCGAAGTTGCTGAAGGTGTTGAAGGTTTAATCCACGTTTCTGAAATGTCATGGTCAACTCACTTACGTTCTGCTCAGGACTTCGTGAAAGTTGGAGATGTTGTTGAAGCAGTTATCTTAACTCTTGACAGAGAAGATCGTAAGATGTCATTAGGTATCAAACAATTGACTCAAGATCCATGGACTGACATTACTTCTAAATACCCAGTAGGTTCTAAACATACAGGTATCGTTAGAAACTTTACAAACTTTGGTATTTTCGTAGAATTAGAAGAAGGAATTGATGGATTAATCTACATCTCTGACTTATCTTGGACTAAGAAAATTAAACACCCATCTGAGTTTGTAAACGTTGGAGAAAAACTTGATGTTGTAGTATTAGAATTAGATGTTGAAGGACGTAAATTATCTTTAGGTCACAAACAAACTACTGCTAATCCTTGGGATCAATACGAAGATTCTTTCGCTGTAGGAACTATCCACACAGGTGAGATTTCTGAAATCGTTGACAAAGGAGCTACTGTAGAATTCGGAGATGATATCGTTGCTTTCATTCCTACTCGTCACCTTGAAAAAGAAGACGGAAAGAAATTGAAAAAAGGTGATACAGCTGATTTCAAAGTAATTGAATTCAACAAAGAATTCAAAAGAGTTGTTGCTTCTCACACTGCTATCTTCAGAGAAGAAGAAGAGAAAAACGTGAAAGCTGCTGCTGAAACTACTGCATCTGCATCTACAAACGCACCAGCTGCGACTTTAGGTGACAACAATGATGTATTAGCTGCTTTAAAAGCTAAAATGGAAAAAACTGAGAAAAAATAATTCTTAGTTTCATCTAAAATAAAAAGTCCCGCAGAAATGCGGGACTTTTTTTTGTTTCAGTTGTTTGTCTATTGTCAGTTCGAGCGGAGTCGAGAACTTTTTTGAAAATAATACTTATTATTAATTTGAAGCTAATAATTTTTCTTCTTCTGCACTAAATTCATCAACTATTGAATAGGTTTTAATATTGGCAACTTTCATTAGATCGAGTATGTTTACTAAATTACCGTAGTTTGATTTTTTACTCGGCTTTATTATTACAATTACGCCATTCATTGGTTTTACTACTGAAATCATATAATCATGAACTTCTTTCTTTTTACGGAATACTTCTTGGTTGATTTCATTTTTCCCAGATTTAAATTTCTTTGGCGTTTCCATGGGAAATTCTAATATTCCAGAATAAGTTATTATCTTATCGTTTTTGTCTAATAATATGGTATAGACCCGATTAGCTTTGATACATGCATGACCCCATCTGCATACATCTTTTTCAGGTAAAGCGAGATCCATTGTTTTTGATTTCGATAATTCCCCAACAACCATAAAAAATATAATCAGCAAAAAAAGAAACACTAACCATTGCGGTTAAATCCACTCTTGAATTTAATTTTCTACTTCTAACTTTTTGAGGCAAATTTTTCATAGACTTTATGTTTGTTTAATTAGAGGCTAGTAATTTTGATTCTTCTGGTGTAAACTGAGGGACAATTGCATAAGAAGTTATATTAGCCATTTTTATCTCATCTAATATATCAACAAGATTTCCATAATTAGATTTTTCTGTTGGTTTTATAATTACTGTAACTCCTCTTCCTGGCTTGCCAAGTCTTGCTGAATATTCTAAAACCATTTTATTTTTCTCCATTAGCTCTTTTCGTATTCCATTTTTCTGATAATTAACTTCTTTAGGGGCTTGTATAGGAAATGCTAGTAAGCCATGGTAAGTTATTATTTTGTCGTTTTTATCAAGTAATAAAGTTAAAACAATATTTTCATCAGGTTTATTACATTCAGGCTCAGGACCGCAACCTCCTCTTCCAGAATACAGTTGCATAAGTTTTGGTTTCGATAATTCTCCAACAACCATAAAAAATATAATTAGTAGAAAAGAAACGCTAACCATTGCAGTTAAATCTACTCTTGAATTTAACTTTCTACTTCTGATTTTTTGAGGTAAATTTTTCATAGACTTTATGTTTGTTTAATTAGAGGCTAGTAATTTCGATTCTTCTGCAGTAAAATCATCAACTATTGAATAGGTTTCAATTTTAGCAATTTTCATTTCATCTACTATATTTACTAAACTGCCATAGTTCGAGTGCTTACTCGGTTTTATAATAACGACAACACCGCTCATTGGTCTTCCTTCAGAGGTCATATAATCTTGTATTTCTTTCTTTTTGCGGAACACCTCTTGTCTTATCTCATTTTTTTGAAATCTAAACTCTTTTGGTTTTTCCAGTGGAAATTCTAACAAACCTGAGTAAGTAATCATTTTTCCGTTTTTATCTAGCAGTATTGTAAATAGTTGATCAGCTTTTACGCATCCAATATTTTCTAGACATGCATATTTCTCTGGTAAATAAAAATTCATTTTTGAAGGCTTTGATAATTCGTTAACAACCATAAAAAATGAAATAAGTAAAAAAGAAATGCTGACCATTGCTGTTAAATCAACTCCTGAATTTAATTTTCTATCTCTGAATTTTTGAGCCAAATTTTTCATAATTGATGATTTTTGTTTTTAAATTTAACAATAAAAGAAATGCAAAAATCAAATATTTTTAATTTTTTTAAGGAAATATTAAATTAAGCTAATGCCCTATTTTACTGGTAATTTAAAAGAGAAGCTACACTTTTTTGCATAAGATTAGTTTCATGTGAAAACCAAAATAAGTTTATAACCGTAAATGAGCTTATAACTTAAAATCATTTCAATATGAAAACTAGAAAATTTTTAGCCCTTGCAGTTTTAGCTTTAGGATTTGCATTTACATCAAATGCACAAAAATCAGTGATGGTTGGTGGTGCAGCTATGTATCCAAACAAAAATATTATTGAAAATGCTGTAAATTCAAAAGATCATACAACATTGGTTGCAGCTGTTAAAGCCGCCGATTTAGTTGAGACTTTAAAAGGAAAAGGCCCTTTTACTGTTTTTGCTCCAACAAACGAAGCCTTTGATAAATTGCCAAAAGGAACCGTAGAAACATTATTAAAACCAGAGAATAAAAAGCAACTTCAAAACATTTTGACTTATCATGTTGCTGCTGGAAAATGGAATGCTTCTGATATTGCAAAAGCAATAAAAGAAGGTAAAGGAAAAGCAACTATAAAAGCGGTAAATGGTGGAACGCTGACAGCTTGGATGAAAGGGAAAGACTTATACATTACGGATGAAAATGGTAATAAAGCAAAAGTTACTATCGCAGATGTAAATCAATCAAATGGAGTAATTCACGTTGTTGATGCAGTACTGCTTCCTAAAAAATAATAGGTTCAAATTCCAACTTAAAAATTCCAAATCTCAAGTATATTGGGATTTGGAATTTTTACTTTAAGATTTTTTAAAATTATTTTTTAGCAGTCAAAGTACTTCCTGCTGAGGCGATTACAACACAAATTACAGCTAAAATTTCATAAAGATTCAAACTTTCATTAAGAAAAATAAAAGCACAGATAGAAGCGGCAGCTGGTTCTAAACTCATCAAAATGCTAAAAGTGCGTGGAGGAAGTTTTCCTAAAGCTTTCATTTCTAAGGTAAACGGAATTGCGCTTGATAATAGGGCGAGAGCAACACCCATTCCGAATAATTTTGTTGTTAGATTGCTTAATCCGCTGTCTAAAAGTCCAAAGGGTAAAACTAAAAGCGCCGCAAACAGCATTCCTGTCGTTACTGCATAACCGTCGTTCATTATTCTTGAAATTCTGCCTCCTAAAACAATATATCCGCTCCAAAAAGCTCCTGCCAAGAGAGCACATATAATTCCGATTGGATCTAAACGATCATTTGTCCAAGGCGCAATTAATAAGATGCCAATTGTCGCAAGTAAAACCCAACAATAATCTACTAGACGTTTTGAACCTGCTATTGCAAGTAATAATGGTCCAACAAATTCTAAAGTTACCGCTAGACCAATTGGAATTCTTTCTATTGCAATGTAAAAAATTAAATTCATAGCGCCTAGAGACAAGCCATATGGAATTACAATTTTCCACTGTTGTGAGGTTATTGCTTTTAGATTGGGTCTGTATGCCAATAATAAAATTAATGCCGAAACGCCAATACGTATAGATGCCGTACCAGCTGCGCCAATTGTCGGGAAAAGTGTTTTTGCAATTGCTGCGCCACATTGCACACTGATAATCGCTAATAATACTGCTGGAACAGGAGGAAGGCTGATTTCTCTGTTTTTCATAAAAAGTGTGACAGAAATTAAAAAAGCTATTTCTGTCTTATAAATAAAACGTATTCTAAATTAATTGCCTAATGCTCTTTTGGTAACATAGGCGCGATAACCAATAATTGCCATTTGCCATTTCTTTGCTTTCGAAATATCTAGACCTTGTTTGGTAAAGCTTGGCAAAAGTAGTTTATTTAGTTTGGCTAATAATTTATACATAGTAGATTTGTTTCGCCAAAGATATAAAAAAAAGACTTTGTGTTTGAAGCAAAGTCTTTTGGCAGTAAAATGAAATGAGTATTTAAAATCTGAGAATCAGGTCATCTCTATGAGTTCTGAAGTTTTTATTGGAATTTTAATAAAGAAAAACCAATGCTTTGAAACACTGGTTTTTTCTTATTTTAAAATGAGCGACTAGGCTTTTTTGTTTTGTTTTTCCATTTCTTTCATGTTCTTTTCATGCTGTTTCATCTCTTTTTCATGTTGCTTCATGTTTTTAGCATGCTGCTTCATATTTTCTTTATGCTGTTTCATATCAAGCTCATACTGTTTCATGTCTTGTTCATATTGCTTCATACTATTTTCGTAGTCTTTAGAATCGTCTCCAAAGCTAAATTTAAAATCATAGTTGAATTTTTCCATTTGAGCATTGAACTTTTCCATTGCAATCTCATATTTAGCCATTTCTTTCTCATAAATTGCTTCGCGTTTAGACATGATTTCGCTGACAGCATCTCCGTAAGCAGACATAGCATCAATGTTTGGTTGGAAATTCTCCATTTTCTTTTCAAATTCTTCCATTTCTTTTTCAAACTTCTGCATCGCTACTTTGTCTTTTGGATTTCTAGGAGCAACCGGAGGTTTTGGCATTTTTGACATGTCAACTGCAGGCGCAGGAGGCAGTGGTCCAGAAGGAAATGCTGGAGGTACTGGAGCAGCGATATCTGACTCTCCGTGATTTCTAACAATAATTCTTTCATTTCTTATTGTTATTGGCATTCTAAGGTTTCTATCTGTATTAATATTGATTGATTTTGCTCCATTTTCATCTGTTCCAATTGCTAATTCGCAATCTTTTATAGCTTCATCTCCGTCAATTTTGATGGTTTGTTTTTTACCAGAATCTGATTTTACTTTTATTTGAATCGCAGTTAGTTCTTCTTTGGTATTTCTTTTTACATCTGAAATTTCAACGTCAAGATTATGATTTGCTTTTAACTTTCCAGGAAGCTCGTTTAATTCCTTGTCAGTTGTATTTTTTGTTATTTTGATAGTTTCATCAGAATCTTTAACAGTATCTCTTTTCACAACTGCAACTTCATCTTGTTTCTTTTCTTGGGCAATAGTTCTTATCTGAAATAAAAGAACAAATGCTCCAAGGGCGGGAATTACTGCTGAATATTTCCAATAATTCCTTTTTTTTGATTGATTTTTGTTTAACATGACAATTCGTTTTTTGATTAATGATTGATAAAAATGATTGGTGATTGCAACACAAGTATCGTGTGTTGTTATTTTTAAAAGCGTGTACTGATAAGCTTTTTTGTCTGCAATTTTTTTAGAAGCTTCGCTGTCTGCAATAAATTCAAGATTTTGTAAAATTGCTTTTTTATAAAGCCAAACAATTGGATTAAACCAAAATAGCATACAGAAAATTCTAGAGATCAAAACATCAACAGTATGTTTTTGATCGCTGTGCACTTTTTCATGTTCTAGAATATTCTCTAATTCTGCAGCTGTATATAGTGATGAGTTATATACAATGTAGTCAAAATAGGAGAAGGGAGCAATATTTTCATCCACATCAATGAATTTAAAATCATTTTGCTGTTCTATTTTTCTTCCTTTCAAAACAGAGTGTAAACTATAAAAATCAAGAGCAAATTTGATTAGAAATGCCAAGAAGCCAATCCCGTAAACTACAGCTAAGATTAAACTCCAGTTGATTTCAAAATCTTCCTCCTCAACAACTGTAACGGTTGTCGGTTTGTATTGAGGCGTGTAAACAATAGCATATTGACTTGAAGTTGGAATATTTTTTACAGCATTTTCAGTAGTTGTAATAATTGTAGTGGGAGCAATCGCAGGCGGTGCTTCAACCCAAATCACTTTAGTATAAACTACAAAAGGCAGTACAACAGAGGTAATCAAACCAGCAATTAAAAACCAGCGGCTACTGTTGAAAAAAGTCTCTTTGCGAAGTAAAAAAATATAAGCAAAATAAAACATTGCTAATAAACCGCTTGACTTAAGGATAAAAATGAAAAGTGCTTCCATACTATTTTGATTATTTACCTTCTTTTGAATTTTCGATCATATCTAAGATTTCACGCAGTTCATCTGCCGAAATTTTTTCTTCTTTGGCAAAAAATGAAACCATGCTTTTATAAGAACTATTAAAATAATTGTCAATAGCTGTGCTCATAAAACCTTTTCGATAATCTTCTATACTTACAGCTGGATAATACTGATGCGTATTTCCAAAAGCATTGTGTGCGACATACCCTTTTTCTTCCAAATTACGGACAATGGTAGATAAAGTGTTGTAATGCGGCTGATCTTCTAAAATCTCTGCTTGAATTTCTTTTACAAAAGCCTTTTTCAGCTTCCATAAAATATGCATGATTTCTTCTTCTTTATTGGTTAATTTTTGCATTTCTTTTCTATTTAAAATTAGAAAACGTTTTATTTTTTAGTTTCGATTTGGATTACTCCATTTGAACCTTTATCACCATATTCGACAACTGCTTCTGTTCCTTTAAAAACATGTACCGACAAAATATCATTAGATTTAATGCTATTATAATCAAAGTCTGAAGGCATTTCTTCTCCGTCAACAATTATAAGCGGACTAGATGTTTTAGCATTCTTTTTTGTACCGTTTGAAACTGCAACTGCCGTACCTGTGTTAGTCGTAATAACTTTAGTGCCGTTGTCTTTGTTTATTATTACAGTAGTGCTAATATTTGTATTAGTATCACTGTTAGTTTTTGTACTAGTAATAGAATTAGTGTTAACATGGGTTTCTGTATTAGTAGTTATAGTTTTAATTTCCGGATTTTTACTGGCTTTGCCATTCATAGAAACTTTTTTGCTGACAGTAATTTTTTCATCAGTAGTCTGAATGCCTGCTTTTTTCTTTCCATTTTTGTCTGTTATGACAATTATCCCGAAATCTTTGATAGTTTTATCTCCTCCAGTTTGTATAGATTGAGATTTCTCACTTCCATTAATTATGTCAACTTTAATTGAGGTTAATTCTTTTTCTGAGTTTCTTTTGATTTGAGAAACTTCAAAATTAATGTTGTGTAATTTTTTTAATTTTTCTTTTATCTCTGTTAGTTGTGCATCTGTTGAGTTTTTTAAGATTTTGTACACATCTACAGACTCAATTTCTGTTGAAGCTACTTTTGCGTTCGGTTGCCTTTCTTTTGCAACTACCTCAATCTGAAATAATAATACAAATGCAATAAGAGCAGGAATTACAGTGTAATACTTCCAATAATTCCTTCTTTTTGATTGATTTTTGTTTAACATGACGATTCGTTTTTTGATTAATGATTGATAAAAATGATTGGTGATTGCAACACAATTTTCGTGTGTTGTTATTTTTAAAAGTGTGTACTGATATGCTTTTTTATCTTGAAGTTTTTTTGCCGCTTCGCTGTCGGCGATAAACTCCAAATTTTGCAGTATTGCTTTTTTATAAAGCCAGACAATCGGATTGAACCAGAAAATAATGCTGAATATTCTTGAAATTAGCACATCTAACGTGTGATTTTGATCGCTGTGCACTTTTTCGTGTTCAAGAATACTCTCTAATTCTGAAGGTGTGTACAGTGATGAGTTGTACACGATATATTCAAAATAGGAGAAAGGAGCAATGTTTTCGTTTATATCTATGAATTTGAAATCGGCTTGCTGTTGGATTTTTTTTCCTTTAATAATGGAATTCAAACTATAAAAATCAATTGCCAGTTTTATTAAGAATATTAAAAGGCCAACGGCGTAAAGACCTAGAATAACATAATTCCAATTAAATTCTGAAGATTCATCTTGAGATGCGTTTGATACAAAATTCTGAAAATCGGTATTAAACTGGGGAGCAGCATTTATCCATATTACCTTCGTATAAGTCAATAATGGTAGAATTGCCGATACAATTAAACCTGACAAAAGAAACCATCTGTTGCTGTTAAAGAACGTTTCTTTGCGCAATAAAAAAAAGTAAGCGCAATAAAACAAAAGCATTAAACCACTTGATTTGATAATGTAGATGAAAAGTGCTTCCATAATCTGAATTATTTATCTTCTTTTTTATTTTCGATCATCGATAAAATTTCACGCAATTCATCAGCTGAAATTTTCTCTTCTTTAGCAAAAAAGGATACCATGCTTTTATAAGAACTATTAAAGTAATTATCGATTGCGGTTTTCATAAATCCTTTTCTGTAATCTTCAATCGGCACTATTGGAAAGTACTGATGTGTATTTCCAAAAGCATTGTGGCCAACATATCCTTTTTCTTCCAGATTACGCACAATAGTAGATAATGTGTTGTAATGAGGCTGATCTTCTGTGATTTCAGCTTGAATTTCTTTTACAAAAGCTTTTTTCAGCTTCCATAAAATCATCATAATCTCTTCTTCTTTGTTTGTTAGCTTCTGCATCTTCTCTAATTTTAATTCAAACGTACAACTATTTTTTTAGTTACACAACTATAAAAATAGTTATTTAACTAAAAATTAAGTTTGATTTCGATTTGGGCGCAGAAAAGCTATTCAAATTTAATGGTAATAAATTGAATTCCAAGGTTTTAAAAAGTTAAAAATGTTTACGAAGCTTTTTCGTTGATCAGAGCATTTTTAATCCAAATGCAGCAGCCAGTTGCAACAACTCCAATGCAGGCCATAAAAAGCCAGTTGATTTGGTAGCCAAATCGGGTAATAATCTCAAAGCCAAGTTTAGAACTTACAATATGAGCAAGACTAAAACTCATGGTATAAAGCGCCATATAGCGTCCTTCTTGTCCGCGTGGCGCACGGCTTAACGCGAATGCATTGGAAAACGGAAAAGTAAGCACTTCACCAATAGAAATGCAAATCATGCTGACAACCAATATTCCTGCCCAGAAATTAATAAGAAGCAAAAAGAAACTGGATGCCATTACAAAAGATCCCACTATTATAATTCGGATTTTAGGAAAAGCTTTTCGTTCTAAAAATCCAACAGTTGGCATTTCAAGAGAGAAGATTAAAAGTCCATTTAAAGTCATTAAAAGACCTGTTTGGAATTCGCTTAAGCCAAATTTTTCATTATGATATAAAGGAAGAGTTGTAAAAAGCTGGAAGAAAATCATAGCCGTGATAAAACTTACGAATAAGAAAACCCAGAAAATTTTATCATGAAAAACCGATTTTACATCAGAAGCAGTTTCTGTTTTATCGTCATGAGTGGCTTTTTTCTTTTCTTTTACCAATAAAGCAAAAATCGAGATCGAAATAATACACGAAGCCCCATCAACCCAGAAAAGGCCAGAATATCCCATTCCCATAATAATTAAACCTCCAAGTGCTGGACCAGCGGCAAAACCTAAATTTACGGCAAGACGAACCAATGTAAGCGCGCGAGTTCTGTTTTCTGGTTTAGCGTAGGCTCCTAAAGACACAAACATGGCAGGACGAAACATATCTGCAATGGTCATAAGAACAAACATCGCAATGCAAAGCGCCCAGAAAGTAGTAATATATTGTACAAAGAAAAGAGAAACCCCACTGGTAAATAAACTAAAAATCATGATTTTATAGAATCCTATTTTATCTGATAGTTTACCTCCCAACCAAGAGCCGAGCATTGACCCAAAACCAAATGCGACCATAATCCATCCGACTTGATTGTATGTAAAATGAAGATCTTCTTTTAAATATTTTGACAAAAAAGGAAGAACCATTGTCCCCGCGCGATTGATAAAAGTAATGATGGCAAGAATCCAAACTTCTCTGGTAAAACCTCGAAAGTTGTTGATGTAGTGGGTTAGGGCGTTTTTAAGCATTTTTGTGTGATAGATTATCGTCACAAAGTTAGGAAACTTTGTCTCGTTAAGTGGTTGTTGTTTTGTTACTTTTGAACTATTTTTGCAGAAAATTTCTAAGATGAAAACTATAAATGCCCTAGCTTTATTGTTGGTTTTTAATTTTGGCTTTGCACAAAAAAAGTTTAGTAAAGCTGATGTTGAAAAGTTTCAAAAGAAAATCAACTCCGAATATGCTGATCCTAAGACAAGTCCGTTGATGGCTGAAGATCTAAAAACTTTTAAAAGCTTAGATTTTTTTCCTATTTCTGAAACTTATTTTGTGAATGCAACTTTGGTAAAAGCCAAAGGAGGGAAAGTTTTTGAAATGAAAACTTCTGGAACTCGTACTCCTAAATATATAAAATATGGAACTTTAAACTTTAAAATCAATGGGAAACCGTTTCAGCTTGCTGTTTATCAAAGTTTAGATCTTATTGTACAGGAAAAATATAAAAATCATTTGTTTTTGCCTTTTTCAGATTTAACAACGGGCAAAGAAAGTTACATCGGCGGACGTTATATTGATTTAGAAATTCCGAAAGGAAATACTATAGCGGTCGATTTCAATCAAGCTTATAATCCATATTGCGCTTATAACTACAAGTATTCTTGTCCGCTTGTGCCACAGGAGAATGATTTAAAAATTGCAATCAAAGCGGGGGTAAAGACTTTTCATTAATGAAATATTTTAATCTTCATACGCATCAATTTACCAATCAATCCGATGTTTTCGAATTGGTTAATCAATATCCAAAAGATTTTGATGCATCAATTCCGTTTTACTCAATAGGAATTCATCCGTGGTATATTGAAGAAAGTCGGCTTGATGAAGATTTGAAGATTATTGAAGAAAAACTGCAAACTCAAAATTGTCTGGCAATTGGAGAATGTGGTTTAGATAAAAGAATTGCAGTACCGTTTGATTTGCAGGTTTCTGTTTTTGAAAAGCAATTGGAATTAGCAGAAAAATTTAAAAAACCTGTAGTAATTCATTGCGTGGCCGCTTTTCAGGAAGTAATGGAAATCAAGAAGAAAATGAAGATAAATGTTCCAATGATTATTCATGGTTTTTCAAAAAATAATCAATTGGCAAAACAATTAATCAGCGCTGGATTTTATCTTTCATTTGGAAAATATTTATTGAAAAATCCAGATTTGAAATCGGTTTTTCAAAATGTTCCAAATGATCGTTTTTTCTTAGAAACAGATACTCTTGAAGAATCAATTAAGCAAGTTTACGAATTAGCTTCTAAATATAAAGGATTAAAATTAAAAGAATTAGAAAGTGTTATTTCAAGTAACTATAGAAGTGTGTTTGAACAATAAAAAGTAAAAAGGTATTCATGTTCAAAGTTTGTCACCCTGAGCGAAGTCTAAGGGCGCTCCAATTGGAAAGAGGTTTCGACTTCGCTCAGCGTGACAGCCGATGAAACTCGAAACTTGAAACATTAAACTTGAAACAAAAAGAATAAAAACAACAAAAAAGAATATATGGCAGAATGGACAGAAAGAGCTGAGCTTTTGTTTACTAAAGAAGGATTAGAAAATTTACAAAAATCTAATGTTTTAGTCGTAGGACTAGGAGGAGTTGGATCTTTTGCAGCAGAATTTTTAGCAAGAGCAGGTGTAGGAAACATGACAATTGTAGACGGAGACGTTGTGGATATAACCAATATTAACCGTCAATTACCAGCATTACATTCAACAGTTGGTCAGCCAAAAATCAAAATTGTAGGAGATCGTTTAATGGATATTAATCCAGAATTAAATCTGACACGTGTTCAAGAATTTCTTTCTCCAGAACGTGCTTTTGAAATTGTTTCTCCAGAATTTGATTATGTTTTAGACTGCATTGACAGTATTACTCCAAAATTAAATCTGATTATCGCCGCGAAACGCAAAAGAGTAAAAATCATTAGCAGTATGGGAGCTGGCGGAAAAATGTTAGCTTCAAAAGTTAAAGTGAGTGATATTTCAAAAACGATTAATTGCTACTTTTCAAAAACAATTCGTAAGCGTTTGAAAGAAGCAAAAATCAATAAATTGAAAGTAGTTTTCTCTTCTGAAATTCAAGACGAAAAAAGTTTAAAATTAACAGACGGTAAAAACTTCAAAAAATCGTTTTACGGAACAAATAGCTATATGCCAGGATTATTTGGCTTACATGCTGCAGAAACGGTGATTAGACATTTGCTTAAAAAATAAGGTTCTAAGATGCTGAGATTCTAAGTTGCTAAGTTTTTCTACTGAAACGCTGAATCTTAATTCTTTGAACTTATGAATAAAACGTAAAGTGACTTTGTCAAAGTTTTAAACTTTGACAAAGTTAAACACACAACGAGAGAAACCTTAGAATCTTAGCGTCTCAGAATCTCAGAAACTTAAAAAAAGAATGATTAAAACAGTAATTTTTGATATGGACGGCGTAATCGTTGACACAGAACCCGTTCATCGTTATGCCTATTATTTACAATTTTCAGAACTTAATATCGAAGTTCCTGAAGAAATGTATACCACATTTACAGGATTTTCAACTCGAAACACATTTCAGACTCTAAAAAGTTATTTCCCGACAGTAGAACAAGAAGTCGAAGATTTGATTCAGAGAAAAAGAACTATTTTTAATGATGCTTTTGATACTAAGGAAGATTTGCATCTTTTGGATGGTGTTGAAGATTTGATTAAAGATTTGTACAACAACGGAATACAGTTAATTTTAGCTTCTTCGGCTTCGAAAGTTACTATCGATCGCGTTTTTACTAGATTTAATCTTCATCAATATTTTACACATATTGTAAGCGGTGAAGATTTTCCGCAATCAAAACCAAACCCAGCTATATTTATCCATGCAGCTTCATTGTCGATTGCTCCAAAAGAAGAATGCATTATTATTGAAGATAGTACAAACGGAGTAAAAGCAGCAAAAGGCGCAGGGATTTATTGTGTAGGCTACAAAAGCGAACATTCACATCTTCAGGATTTATCTGAAGCAGATTTGGTTATAGATCATTTTAACGAATTAAATGCTGAAAAAATATCACAGCTTAAAGCTTGAATTATATAAAATTTAACATTTCTTAGCTGATTGAATTTGTAAATTTGAATAAAATAAAAACTTAAAATAATGAAGAAACTACTTATTGCTTTAGCCCTGATTATCGCTCCATTAGTATCAGAAGCACAAGTAAAAACTCCGCAGGCAAGTCCAAAAGGATATATTAAACAAACTGTTGGTTTAACCGATGTTGAAGTTACGTATTCAAGACCGGGAGCAAGAGGGAGAGCCGTGTTCGGGAATTTAGTTCCGTTTGGGAAACTGTGGAGAACAGGAGCAAACGAAAATACAATCATAAACTTTAGCGATGATGTTGTAATTGACGGAAAAACGCTAAAGAAAGGAAAATATGCAATTTATACAGTTCCTAGAATCGAAAGCTGGGATATCATTTTTTATCTTTCAACAGATAACTGGGGATTGCCAGAAAATTGGAGTGATGCTTATGTAGCTTTGAAAACTACAGTAAAAGAAGAGGCGTTGCCAACTCCTGTTGAAACATTTACAATCGGAATTAACGGTTTAGATCCAAATTTTGGTTATTTAGATATTTCTTGGGAAAACTCTCATGTGGCTTTAAAATTTGAAGTTCCAACTGCAAAAATCGCTACAGCAAGTATAGACAAAGCTTTGGCTGGTCCAACTTGGAATGATTACTTTGCCGCTTCTCAATATTTATTCCAATCAAACGGAAATATCGAAACAGCCAGAACTTATGTAGACAAAGCGCTTGATATGAGTTCCGATAAACCATATTATGTGTCAAGATTAAAATCATTGATCCAAGCAAAACAAGGTGATAAAAAAGGCGCAATCGAAACCGCAAAGGCTTCTTTGGCATCTGCTGAAGCTGCAAACAATGCAGATTACGTTAAATTGAACAAAGATAGTATCGCTGAGTGGAGCAGATAATAATTCAAAAGAATTATTAAATTCCAATTATAAAAATTACAAATTCCAAGACTTTAGGGTTTTGGAATTTTTTTTGAAATAAATATAGACAGACTTGTCTGTATATATAAATTTTTATTACATTTGCAACTGTTTAGCTCTAGTTTAGAGCGATATATGAAAGTAATACATTTTAAGATGCAACCTAAAGAACGAATTTTAGAAAAAACATTTACTTTATTTCATAAGCAAGGCTATAATGCTACAGGAATAAATCAAATTATTGAAGAAGCAAAAGTGGCTAAAGCCAGTTTTTATCAGCACTTTAAATCTAAAGAAGATTTATGCGTAGCTTTTCTAGAGCAACGCCATTCTTTTTGGTTTAACGAATTGTTGAAATTTACTTCAAATGTTGAAGATTCTAACTTGAAGGTTATTGCATCATTTGATTTTTTGATCTACATGAATAAAAAGGAAAATTTTAGAGGATGCAGTTTTCTAAATATACTATCAGAGATTCCTTCTGATAATATTAAGATACTCAACGTTATTCAAAGCCATAAGAGTGATTTGCGAGTTTATTTTAAAGATATTTTAAAAGATGATTTGTTAGCAGATCACATCTATTTATTATTTGAAAGCTGTATAATCGAAAGTCAGTTGTTTAAATCAAATCAGTTAATCGAACAATCAAAAAAGATAATTCAAACTTTAATTTTAAAATAATGGAACAGAAATTACCATTGCCTCCTTTCTCTTTAGAAACGGCAATAGAAAAAATTCAATTAGCAGAAGATGCATGGAACAGCCAAGATCCTGAAAGAGTTTCAAAAGCGTACACGGTAGACAGCGAATGGAGAAACAGGGATAAATTTGTAAATGGTCGTGATGAAATCATTCTTTTTTTGACTGAAAAATGGAAAAAAGAAAGAAACTACAAATTGAAAAAGGAATATTGGGCTCATACCGAAAACAGAATTGCAGTGCGATTTGAGTACGAATACCAAGATATTGATGGAAATTGGTTTAGAGCTTACGGAAATGAAAACTGGGAGTTTGATGCAAACGGTTTAATGCAGAAAAGATTTGCGAGCATAAACGACCTTCAGATTTCTGAACAAGACAGAAAGTTTAAATAATACGAAACTAAATTAATTCATACTAGGCGGTTCAGGAATTTTAATTTTCTGCTTGATTTTCTTTACAATCAAAAGATAAAAAGTAATGCCGCCTAAAATGATCAATAAAGCAATTTGAAGTTGGCCTAAACTATTATTTCTGCTGTACATCGCATTCGCAACTGCAAGTTTAGCTTTTCCTTCTTCGATCTGAATTTGAGAAAGGGATTCAAGCGTTTTTAGAGCTTCTGCGCTTGAAATGGCAATTTTATTCCAGTTTTTGCTTTCAACTTGTTTATTTATTTCTTTGCAGGAAAGCAAAAAGGCATCAAAATATTGTTTTTCTTTATTCGTTAAAACGGTTTTAGCATACAAATCGTCAATATCATGAATAATATCAAGTGTGTGAATAATTTCATCTTTCTTGATATTGTCACTCAAATTCAATTTTTCGGCTTCAGCTTTTATAAAATGAAGTTCTTTTGAATATTGAAAAATATAATGCGCTACAACCAAACGATCTTTGTAAATCGCATTGATATTGTCGTTTACATTTTTGGAGTTTCGCAACGTATTAAAGTTACCAAGCAGAATGATAAGCATTACGACTAGTAAAATAAAAGCTGCTTTAGTTTTATTGCTGTATCTTCTGTGATCTTTCATAGCTTTTGGGAAACTAAAATTTTAATCAATCATTTTGTTTTCTACGAGTGCAATGTTTTTTATGGATGACAAAGGAGTAATTTTTATTTTTTTGTCTCCTTTAATGAGATAGAAATAATACAAGCTATTATTTCCAATTATAAAAACATTCTTAGATTCACCTTCATTAAAATCCAACTGATAGCTGTAATCCAGTCTATTTTCTTTTAGTTTTTTCTTAGTGAAATAGCCGCCAGCTAATCCGTAACCTAAAAAAAAGGACAATAAAAAAATGACAAGCGATTTTATGGCAATACCATTATAGTAGCTTTTAGTTTCTTGTGGTGATAATCCGTCAGTTGATTTCAGTTCAAAAGATTTTTTTACAAACGGTAAATCTTTATTCTTGGCTAAGAAGGAAGGAAGATAAAAATGAAGCAAAAAAAGTAAAATAATTGCTCCTAAAATCACTGGGTTTGAAGTAAATTCAGCAATCGGACTAATTAATATATCCATTATTGTAGAATACCGCAATATGTTAATTCCAAATTGGTAGTAAAATATACTATCCTTTAATATTCCCATTAAAATTAGAAATAGATATCCAAAAGGCAATAGCTTTTCTAAATCGTCTGAAATCTTCATTTCTCTAGCTTAAGATTAGTTTAGTTTTGGTCAGTTTTACAACTTACTAAAATAGTCTTTTTTACTTACAAATTATATTTAAAGAAAAATAGTTGTTTAAATTTTAAGGAATAGTGCTAGGTATGAATTTATTTAGAAGATTCGTTTTTGATTAATGAAAGTGTCTGTTGATTTACAATGTCAGCAGCCCTTTTTAAGAAAAATGGACTAGTACATTCCGCATAACTTATATAAACAATATGATTATCATCTTCTAAATTTTCATTTTTCTTTTTTTCTGTAGAGCCGCTTTCTAGGCCGCTAATTAAATAAACAGGATTTCCTTCTTTAAATAATTGAGTTGTAATTCCTATTAGTCTTTGTTCTGCAGTCATTTGTATATCGGTTTCTTTGTAAGATAAAAGAAAAGAACAGCTAAGAAGAGAACAAAACATTGAAGAATCTAATGTTGGATATTTTTTGAATATCTCATTTCCCTGGTTTAAATTTTGAAAGCATTTTGTGTACAATTGAGTAGAAACTGAATTGTCTACAACTGTATTAGAATCTTTTTGACTTTCAGCCAAAAAGAATGAAAAAAATGATAATAATAAGAAAATCTTTCTAATCATATTTTATTCAAGAATTAACTCATTATCATTAGATTTTCCTTTGAAAAACAAAAACTGCAATAAAAGCGCTAATACAATTGTCAAAATTGCTCCAATAAAATTCAACCATAAATAGCCTAATTTTTCCTGACGGTAAATCATGAAATAATAAATGACAAAAATGGTAAGCTGACTAATAATGGCGCTAATAAACATAGGCTTTGCCTGAACCTTTTTGGTGTAAAAGCCAACAAGAAAGATACCTAAAACAGTTCCGTAGAAAATTGAACCAATAATATTTACAAGCTGGATCAAGTTTTCAAACAGCGTTCCAACGCAGGCAAAAAGTATCGCTACAATTCCCCAGAAAAGAGTGAAAAACTTCGTAACATGCAAATAATGCTTCTCTGATTTTTCTTCTGTCTGATTCCTTTTGTAAATATCAATTGCTGTTGTAGAAGCCAAAGCGGTTAACCCAGAAGCGGTAGAAGACATAGCAGCCGAAAGAATTACAGCCAATAACAATCCGATTAAACCTTTTGGCAAATAATGCAGAATGAAATGGAAGAATACGTAATCCTTGTCATTTGTCTCCGAATTACTGTCAGCTCTCGAAATGATTTCTTTGGCTTTATCACGAAGATCTTTTTCTTTATTGGATAATGCTATCAATTCTTTACGCAAAATTGGATTATCATAATCTTGGTTGAGCTGATCGATATACAATAAATTAATCACTTTTTTGTCTTCTGAAAGTTTTACCAGTTTTTCTTCTAAAACATGATATTCTTGCTTAAAAGCTGATTTTTCGATAGCAATTTTATTATTCGGATTAAAATTTAACGGCACAGGATTGAACTGAAAAAAGACAAAAACCATAACTCCCGTAAGAAGTATAAAGAATTGCATTGGCACTTTCAGTAATCCGTTCATGATTAATCCCATCTGACTCTCGCGAACCGATTTCCCAGATAAATAACGTCCAACCTGCGATTGGTCTGTACCAAAGTAGGCTAGAGCCAGAAAGAAACCTCCTGTAATACCACTCCAAAAAGTATATTTTTCTTCGGGATCAAAAGAAAAATCAACAATATTCATTTTGTCATTTGCGCCTGCAATATGTAGTGCGCTGTTAAAAGTCATATCGTTTGGAAGATAGTGCAGAATTAAAAAAAATGTAATAAACATTCCAGACATTATGACAAACATCTGCTGTTTTTGGGTTACGTTTACTGCTTTTGTACCTCCAGAAAAAGTATAGATTATTACCATAACTCCAATAATGATGTTCATTACAGTTAAATTCCATCCTAAAAGAGCTGATAAAATAATGGCTGGCGCATAGATGGTTAAACCGGTTCCTAAACCTCTTTGAACCAAAAACAAAATAGCAGCAAGTGAACGTGTTTTAACATCAAATCGGCGTTCTAAAAACTCATATGCGGTAAAAACTTTACTTTTATGATAGAGTGGAATAAAAGTCAAACAAATAACAATCATGGCAATTGGCAATCCAAAATAGAACTGAACGAATCCCATTCCGTCGTGATACGCTTGTCCTGGTGTGGATAAGAAGGTAATTGCGCTGGCTTGTGTAGCCATAACCGAAAGTCCGACAGTATACCAAGGCGTTTCGTTATTTCCTAAAATGAAATCCTCTACGTTTTTACTGCCTCGAGTTTTCCAAGAGCCGTATCCAACAATAAATAATAATGTGACAATAAGTACGATCCAGTCAAATAGCTGCATAGGTTATGAGTATAATTGCATGATTAAAAGAAAAATAGCTATGTAGATCGCATTAACTACCAATACATAAGTGTAGCTTTTTTTCCATTTTTTTGTTTTTTTGGCTTCCATATTTTATTGCTTTAAATCTTGTTTTGGAGCTTCAATGGGCTGTTTTAGAGAAATGATATTCGATAATAATCGATATGCTCCAGAAACACCTTCTGGCAATTCTCTAAAGAAACTCAAACCAGTGTAAATATAGTATCCTTTTCCGTACGGTGCTACAAGTAAAGCCCCATCTTTTGCAGATTCTCCTTTGTCATGTGATGAAATAATAGGAGTGAAGGCAGGATCGTATTCGTTTGGATAATATAAACCTTGCTCTTGTGTCCAGCCTTGAAAATCTTTTTCAGAGATTTTATTTGGCGTATTTAAAACAGGATGATTTGGCGCTAAGAATGTAATTTTAGCATTTTCTTCTGTCACGCGATCGTTTGATAATTTTAACCGATATGGCGCTATTTTATCTGTAACCAATTTACCATTTGTATTGTACTGTACAATCATGTTTTTACCGCTTTTTACAAAATTGAATAGTATATTTTGTTTGTTTGCCAAAGCATTTACGGTATTGTAAGCACGAATTCCTGTAATCACAGTATTAAAAGAATCTAGCTTTTGAGGCGTAATTTCTTCTGGTTTTAAAATAGAAACTTTGTATCCCATTTGGGTTAAACTTTCTGGAACTTCGTCGCCAGCGCCCATAATATAAGCAATCGCATCTCCAGAAATTTTCAAATCAATTCTGATGCATTTTGATTCTGCTGGTTTCAGAACCATTTGTTTGGTAATATGAGGGAAATCAATAATGGTTTGGTCTTTATCAAAACGTTTATTGTCAACAATAGCAACACTTTTTGCTACAACTTCTTCTGGATTTACTGGAGGGGTTACTTCAAAGTAAAAGATTTGTTCTGTGCCTTTTTTGTCTAAAGCGAACGGAATTTCTTTTGGAGAAACATTCCAACTTTTTGGCAATTCTAACTGCAGATTTCCTTTTACATCATCTTTTCCAGCACGAACTTTTACTGGAACCATTTTGCTTTTGGTGCTTCCAAAAATCAAAACTCTTTCTAATATCGAAGTAGTAACTTCTGGCACAATATCAAGGAAATTATACATTTCGCCTTTTACGCCATCATTGTATTTATAGACAACAGTACGTTCAAATGGAATTTCAACATCGTTGATTTTTACATTAAAAACTACTTTTGTGTCTCGTATAATATCAGGAATACCAATGTTTTCTTGATTCGAAACGGTATACATTCCAACTGTAGCTTTTTCTTTTAGCCAATAAGGCTGAGTGTACTCAATATTGCTTGGAAGCTGTAACTGCAAATTGATTTTCTGATCGTTATTGTTTTTTAAAACGATATTTTGGGCTGTTGTCTGATTATCTGGAAGAGTTGTCACGCTAACTAACTGCATTCCGACAGAACATCTGTTAATCGCTTCAAGAGTTAGTTTAATAGTGCTTCCTGGAGTGGCTTCTTGTTCATTAGCAACAGCTTCAAGATACAATCCAGAACAAGATGCTATAATATTTTTTATGGCTACCGATTTAATTTCTTTCCAATGTGTATCGTCTAAAGCTTGAATCATGGCATAAGCTTTAACTAAATCTGGAATACTTGCAGAAGGATTGCTGAAATCGTATTTTGAAATGATTGAAGAAATTAAGTCGCCAATTGGTTTTCCGTTTTTAACACGGTTCCAACTTGTGTCAATTCCATCAAATAAATTATCGCGCTCTTTTGGAGTTTCGCCATTTATAAGTTCTAAATATTCGGTTTCTTCACCGCGAACTCCTGTGCTACCAAAACCTTGCGATTGATGGCGACTTCGGCTTAAAGCAGCAATTTCTTGATTCGATTTTCCAATTCCTGTGTAATAAACACCAGTTTCAAGCTTTGTGAATTTAGATTTGTTAGCAGCATCAAATTTTTCTTGGCTTCCGTAAAACCACCAAGACGGATTAAAGAATTGGCGTTTTACCTGCCAAGGCGTAACGTATTTTAATTGTTCAGGATAAACTTTTGGGTCGTTTGTTAATTTGAAACTTTCAACGCTCAACATTGCAGAAGAAGTATGATGTCCGTGCGTTGTGCCGGGCGAACGGTGGTCAAAACGATTGATGATAATATCTGGCTGGAATTTTCTGATTGTCCACACTACATCGGCAAGGACCTTATTTTTGTCCCAAATATCTAAAGTTTCGTCAGGATTTTTAGAAAAACCGAAATCATTTGCTCTTGAGAAAAACTGTTCTCCACCGTCGATTTTTCTAGCTTCAATTAATTCCTGAGTTCTAATAACGCCAAGCAATTCACGTAATTGAGGTCCGATTAAGTTTTGCCCTCCATCACCGCGTGTTAATGATAAATAACCTGTTCTGGCATTCATTTCATTGGCCAAATACGAAATCATTCTGGTATTTTCGTCATCAGGATGCGCGGCAACGTACAATACAGAACCTAAAAAGTTTAGTTTTTTGATTTGATTGTAAATTTCAACTGAATTTGGTTTTTGTGGCTGCTGTGCAAATGAAACCTGAAAACCGATAAAAAATAAAAGAAAGATCTGAACCTGTATTTTTCGCATGGTGAGTGTTAGATGTTTTTTTGAAATTATTTCAAAAATAGTAATTATTTTATGTAAGATTATTTAAATGAATTGTTAACGCTCAATAATTATACCTTTCTTTAATTTGATAAAATAAAAAAAGCTGTTAGAAACTAATCTAACAGCTTTGATATAAGTGTTTTGAAATTTATTTCAATTTGTTGTTACTATTCTTATAAGGCCTATTAATGTTCGTATTGATTTCTTTGGCATCTTTTTTTTATAGCATCCAGACTAAAATGCTATAAAAAAAGAGAGTATCAAAAAATGATACTCTCTTGTATTAATTACTAATAATTTAGCAGTTATCTTCTTCCGTGTCCGTGGCCATGGTCGTGATCATCATCGTGATCGTGACGGTCATGTTTTCCATGGTGTTTATCGTAGTGTTTGTCATAACGTTTGTAATCTCTTCTGTCATCATAGCCATATACAGGTCTTGGTTTGTATGGTCTTTGTGGTGCTCCATGGTAACCTCTATAGTATTTTACTTTATGACGGTCAAAGTATACATAAGGAGTTCTGCCGTGATAATCTGTTAAAACAACTTTATAACCTCCATACAAGTCGTAGTTTCTATATTGTCTTGGCAAGTAGGTTGTTCTTACCCATCTTCCTCCTCCGAAATAGATAAATTGAGCAGCACGAACATCGTAGTAAGCTTCAATATCTGGAAGATAATAATATTCCATTTCTGAATATCCTACAGGTCCCCAAGCTGGTGGAGTACCTATATTTACATTTACTGATACTTGGGCTTGTGTGGCGTTTGCAACCATAAGAAATAATCCGGCGATTGCTAATTTTATCGTTTTCATCTTTTTTGTTTTTTTTAAATGTTAATCTTGAATAGGGATATTCATATACTGTGCCAAAAAAAATAAACAGATGTATTTTATCGGATAAAAATGTATTTCGTCGAATGAGCTATAATTAAAAATAGCTTTAATATATTGATTTATAAGAGTTTTGTCGTATTTGAAAAATTCAAAAAAAAATTTAAAAAATTATCTATAATCGACGACTCTAGGCTTTGCAAGTTCAAAACTTTGAAGTCCAAAATCGGTTGTTTCAAAAGTATTTGTTTTGAAAACATTGTCTCCTTGTTGCGGAATACTTGGATAATAAGAGAGTGAAAGCTGGAATGAACTGAAAACTAAGTAGTCATTACTAATTAATAACCCCACAGTAAGTTTAGAATAAGGTTTGCTTTTAGTCATTGCCATTTCTGGACTTCCCAATACAGCAATTGAATAATTAAAAAATGGGTTTAAACGAAATCCTAATAAAGCATGAGGAGAATAGGTCTGAGTTTGAAGCGATAAAACGGCTTTGCTCGTTCCATACAAATAACTGTTAAATCCGGCAAGTCCATTTTGTTCATTTATATTTAGTTGATCTCCAATAATATCATCTCGATTTATACCAATTACCACTTTTGGATTTACGAATTGTCTAATTTTCCAATTTCCAATGCTATATAATTTTGTAAAATAATTGGACTCAAACAAAAATGAGGTCTGATAGGTTTTGGACTGATGAAAAAAGGTTCCTGCTTCAAAATTCATACTCAAAAAACCTAAGCGGTAATAATTTCCAAAAGAAAATTGAGCGCCAACATAAGGTCGCCAGAAAGTATTCTTATACTGATAGCCAAAAGTTACACCATATATTCGTCCAATCGGAACGTCTTCTGTTTGTCCATTTCTGAAAATATAACTGTCTTTGATAAATTTTCTTGTGTTCAGCCCAATTCCGCTGAGGATTAGTTTTTCGGAAGAATAAAAATGATTTGGATCATAAAGATCTGAAGGCGATTCGCTGTAGTTGACATTTAAAAAACGAGCAGTGGTCACAAGATTTGTTATCGCTTTATTATTGTCCTCAAACATTTTAAAAGCATGCCCAACCCAAACATCTTGCGAAGTATATTTTTTTGGCTGATAAGCAAATGTAGAATCTGGAGCTTGAAGCGTATCTTTTCTAAAACTTTCGTCCATATAAAAACCGCCAGCCCATTTCGTCAGAGGGGAGTAAAAGTCTCGCTCGATATCGATGCTTTTAATATAGTTATTGTCTAAATCCATATTGTAATGGAGAACCGTTCCGATATAAGTGTTTTTAATATTTGGAACCGTGTACGTCACTTCATTACCATTTTGACCATCATCAAAACGGTTGGTGAAACGGTATTCTAACTGTTGTCCTGTTCCAAAAAAATCTTTTTCTTTAAATCCAATCGAAACTTGATTGCTGGAAATAGAAAACCTTGGAATTGTGCTCCAAGAATCTAAAACTCGAATTGTAACATCAACAGAATCTGATGCTTTTCCAACGCTTTGGTTAGAAATTCTAACTGCTGTTACGTAACGTTGAGCACGAATTAAACGCTCAGTCTCTAGAATTTTATAGGTATTGTAAGGTGTATTCCTCTTAAAAAGCAATAAATTTTGGATGGCAATTTTTTTGGTTTTTAAATGAAGTCGGTTACCCATTCTTTCTCCCCAGTTTTTAGGCACTTGATTGGTATCGGCAACTGAGTACCCGAAAGGATCTAAAGTAATAATATTGATTTTTCGAATAATTTTGCCCTCATAGTTCGTAGAATCAATAGGAACAAGCAGTTCTTCTTTTTTCTTTGATTTCTTAGATCTAAAAAACAATTTATGCATCGTTTGCGTAAACTTATTTTTCTTAGAGTAATTTCTAATCTTTGTATAGATTTCCGTGGTGTCTTTGTCCTTTTTTGACTCTTTTTTATTCTTATCTACCTGAGCATATCCACTTTGTAAACAAAAGCAAAGCAAAATAAAAAACAGTATTTTGTTATTTAAAAACATTCGGTAGTTCTCTTCTAATAAGTTTAAGCTTTATGAATATAAGGAATAAATAAATGCTATGCTAGCATAACGCTTTTTTTAATTTTCTGTTGTAACTTTTCTTTTTCTCCAGACAAATTTTCTGGGAACATGATTTCCCATTAGATATCCCCAAGCGGAGAGTGATTCAATTCGGTCAAAAATAATTTTAAGAATAGCTAGAAGCGGAATGGCTAAAAACATTCCTGCAATTCCGGCAGCGGCGCCTCCAACAATAATTCCCATTATTGAGACAAAAGCGTTTATTTCTACTTTCGAATTGATAATTAAAGGAACAAGAAGATTATTATCAATAAACTGAACAATAATATTTACAATCAAAATTCCAAGAATTACAGATGTTTCTCCAGATCCTGTCAATGATGCCAAAACTGTAATAATTCCTGCAATTGTGATTCCGATGTACGGAATCAAATTTAAAATTCCTGTAATTAATCCGAGAAGGACGAAATATTTAATGCCAATAATCCACAAACCTAAACTGGTTAGAACAGAAACAACTATCATCTCGATAATTAGACTTACAATGTAATTGTTGATTGAAACTTTTATTTGAGATAAAATATCTTGCAAAACAGCGTGATTTTCCTGTTTGATTAATTTGGCAAAAAACAGTTTGAAATGTTCTTTGTAAATCAAAAATAGAAAGGTGTACACAACCATAATTGTGCTGTCTAAAAGGACATCGCTAATAGAAACAATAAAAGAACCTAGTTTTGCTTGACCATTTTTAACAGAATCTTTCGTAACCGAATCCAAATATTTTTTCTGGTCTCCTATGCTTACCTGGAAATTTTCTCTTATAAATTTATGAATTTCAAGAATAAAAGAATTTGCATTTTTTTTTATGGTATGAAAATCATTTGCCATATAAGTTACTTGGTAAGAGATAAAAACCAAAATTCCGACAATGACAGAAATAAAAATAATTAAACAAACTATCGCCGCCAAATGTCTTGGAAACTTAAATTTTGTGTTTAAGAAAGTAAAAATCGGAAGCAATAAAACGGCAAATAGAAACGCCATTAAAATAGGAGTGAGAATATCTTTTCCGATGCAAAAAATAAATGCAAAACAAATTAAAGTAACAAGAATAAAGGAAAGTTTTGCATAAAAGGGTAATGTAATGGGCCGAGTCATTTTTATTTTTATTTAGCTGATTGTATAAAACAAATATTACACTTTATTTGTCTTTTTCTGTTCCAGCTTTTTGAATGCCCGTTATAAAATTCCCATTATCTTTTAGTCAAAAAACTCACGCTCCTCGTACTTTGCAGGTATAATCGAAATCCCTTTTTGAAGTAATAAATTATTAGGAAAAACAATTTTTTCACCTTCTTTTGTTTTTAAGCTTACATGAAAGGTATTAATGTCTTCAATTTCAGCTTCAATAGGAAAATCTTTATCATGTATTTTAATAGTGTCTCCGATTCTAAAAGGAAAAGAAAAGAATAAAACCATTCCAGAAGTAATATTGCTCAAAATAGACCACTGAGCAAACATAGCCACGCCAATAACGGTTGCAATAGAAGAAATCGTAATAAAAATATCTTCTGTTTGAACTCCCCAAATTACAATTAAAGTGGTTACAACCAATATATTCATTAAAATATTAATATACTTAATAACTAAATTGGTGCGGTGTTCAAATAATTGGCTTGTAGCGGCAAAACGTCTTATTAGTTTAGCGATTACCATTCGCAATACAATCAAAACCCCAATAAGAATAATTGTTGCTATTATTTCTCGGCTATACTCTTTAAAAGAAAACATAATTACATTTTTACACTAATTTAGTCAAAAATTCATAAACTTTGGCTGTTGGAAGTCCCATTACATTGGTATAAGAGCCTTCTACTTTTGCAACTGCCATAAAACCAAACCATTCCTGTATGCCATATGCACCAGCTTTATCGTAAGGTTTATAGTTTTCGATATAATACAAAATAGCTTCATCTGATAAGTCATTGAAAGTTACTTTAGTAATATCATGTAAAAGAGTAGAGGAGTCTACGGTTTTAAAGCAAACTGAAGTAATCACTTCATGCGTTGTGTTTGACATCGATTTGATCATAGCAAAAGCTTCTTCGGCATTTTTTGGTTTTCCTAAAGCTTTGTTCTGATGCCATACAATCGTATCGCTTGTAACTAGAATTTCATTTGCTGCCAATTCGCCTTCAAATGCATTAGCTTTTAATTTAGCCAGATAATCTGTGATTTCGACTGCTTTTAATTCTGGCGGATAGATTTCCTCAACGTCTTTTAAACGAATTTCAAAATCTAGATCTAAATCCTTAAAAAACTGCTGTCTGCGAGGTGAACCAGAAGCAAGAATAATTTTGTATTTTTTTAATTTTTCTTTAAGCATTGTATTTGATATTAAAAGCAATAACTAGAATTGACAAGATTCCGAAGAACAAAATGAGTTTTAAAATACTGCTTAAATGATGAAAATCCTTTTGAGATTTTGCACTAAATATTTTCACAATAAAATAAAGCAAAGGTGCTAAAACTGTCGCAAATGCATAAAATACAGCAATGTAAAGCTTATTTTGCATGAAATAGGTATTGCAGTAAAGCCCTGATAGAATGAACGCAATAATAGCAAAACCTAAAGCTATTTTTGCCGCTCGGCTTACACCAATTGCAACTGGGAGCGTATTCATTCCCATATTGTAATCGCCATTTACATCTTCAATATCTTTTACAATTTCACGAATAAAATTAATCATGAAAGCAAATAAAGCATAATCAATTAATATTGAAAATAAACTCGCCATTTGTGCCTGATTTTCTGCTGTAGTCGCTGGAAAAAGATCAAAAACACCAATAATTAAAACGCTTACCGCTAAAAGCAATGCCACAACAAAGTTTCCTAAAATCATGATTTGCTTAAGTGTAGTTGCATAAAAATACAGAAGTGATGCGATCAGAATAAAAAGCGAAGCGAAAGTCGGTCTCATAATAATATTCGACAAAATAAAACCAATTGCAACACCAGAAATATTCAAGCCTATATAAATATTATAGGCAGCTGTCTCTGTAATTCCTTTTCCAACCACAACATTATTTGGTTTGTTGATGCTATCAGTTCCTACATCATAAATGTTATTGATAACATAACCCGCTGCAGCCAATAATACTGTGCTTAAAATAAGTAATCCGTATTGCCAGTCAGATAATGCGAGCGGAACTTCCTGCTGTTTTAAAAAGGCATAACGAAAAAGCAGCTGCATAAAAGCAAGCATTAATAGGTTTTTATAACGAATGAGTTTGAGGAATTTCATTTTTTTTAAGGTTCTGAGATACTAAGGGGCTAAGTTTTTTTTACTGTAACTGCAAACTGTGACTGAGACTGAAAACTTTAATCGTGTTTTCCATTAAAGTACTCCATCCATTTTCCTTGCACTTTCATTACTTGTTCGATAACATCTCTGGCAGCACCGCGTCCGCCTTTTACGTGAGAAATATATCGGCAGATTTTTTTTATTTCTGGACTTGCATCTTGAGGACATGTCGGTAATCCAACCAATTTCATGACATGAAAATCAGGAATATCGTCTCCCATATACAATACATTTTCAGGTTTTATATTATGAGTTTCAGTATAGGCTGTAAAAGTTTTTACTTTATCTGGAGTTCCTAAATGAATGTCTGTAACGCCTAAATTGCGAAGACGAATTCGTACGCCTTCATTGCTTCCTCCAGAAATAATGCAAACATGATAACCGCTTTCGATTGCCGCTTTCATTGCAAATCCATCGCGAATATTCATTGTTCTTAGCATTTCACCTTCATTGGTTACAAAAACAGAACTGTCTGTAAGTACGCCGTCTACATCAAAAACAAACGTTGTGATGTCATTCATTAATTCTTTATAACTTTTTGCCATTATGCTGTATAGATTGTGTTAGGATTTTATAGATGTTTTTTTTGTTTTCGTCTTGTAAAAAAGCCAGATGCGCTTCGATTGTGTTAGAATCATGGCGTATTGCTGGTCCTGTTTGGGCATCAATTGGATCAAGAGTGTTGATTTTATCAGCAGTTTCTTGAATTAATGGTCTTAAAACAGCAAAAGGAACTTGATTTTCTTCACAGATTTCCTGTCCCATCTGGTACAAATGATTCGTAAAATTGCTCACAAATACAGCTGCTACGTGAAGCGCTTTTCGCTGTTCTGAACTGATTGAATAAACTGCTGTTGAAACGCTTTTGGCAACGGTTTCTAATAGTTTAAAATCGGCTGTGTTTTCTGCCTCTAAACAAAAAGGAATGATTGAATAATCAATTTGTTTGTTCTTAGAAAAGGTCTGTAGCGGATAAAAAACACCGCGTCGGTTTTTAGGATTTAATAGTTCAATTGAAGATGTTCCAGAGGTATGCACCACAAGTTGATTGTTAAATGGAAGCTGTTCTGATACTTCTGCAATAACGTTGTCTGAAACTGAAATAATGTGTAAATCAGCAGGTTCTAACGCTTGAAAATCGGTTACAATCTTTTCAGAATCAATTAAATGAAGTAAGGCTTCCTTCTTTCTGGAAAAAACTTGTTTAATTTCAACAATTTTGCTGGCAGAAAAAGCCTTTATCAAATGCTGCGCAACGTTGCCGGAACCTATTATTGTTATCTGAATCATGAAAGCAAAATTAGTATTATTTTTTTAATGCAGGGGTGTATTGAATATTGATATTGCTTTTTTGAAATTTTTATTGCCCTCTGTTTTTTGCTGTAATTCCAATACTTTTTGACTAAAAATAAATTATCAAAAAATGCATATCGATTTTGTAAGTTTAAACTTTCTATATTACCAATTCGTTTAAAAAATAGCTTTTATTTTTGGTTTTTATTAACAAAAGGCAAAGCCTGCTAATCAACATTTTTAAGTACTTTTGTCGCACTTTTATACAATGTAATCCCTAAAAAATGGATAAAAAAATATTCTCTTTTTTGTTTTCTACACGATTAATGGCCGTTCTTTTTTTAACATTTGCAATTGCAATGGGTGTTGGAACTTTTATCGAAAGTAAATACAATACCGATACGGCTAGAATACTAATTTACAATACTTGGTGGTTTGAAGCGATTATGGCCATCTTTATGATCAATTTCTTCGGAAACATCAAAAAATACCAATTGCATAAAAAAGAAAAATGGGCAACGCTATTATTGCACCTTGCTTTTGTTTTTATCATTTTAGGGGCTTTTATTACTCGTTATATAAGTTATGAAGGAATGATGCCAATTCGCGAAGGCGCGGCAGAAAACCAAGTTTATTCAGACAAGACCTTTTTAACCATTTTTGCAGATGGTGAATATAAAGGCGAAATGAAAAGAAGAGTTTTTGAAAAAAGCCTTTTACTTTCTCCTGTAACCAATAATGATTTTAGCATTTCAGGTAAATTCGATGAAACTCCTTTTGAAGTTACCTATTCTAACTATATTATGGGAGCCAAAGAAGTGGTAAAGCCAGACGCCAACGGAACTTTATACCTTAAATTGGTTGAAGCTGGAGCGGGCGGAAGAGAAGAACATTACCTTAAAGAAGGAGAAGTTCAGAATATTCACAATGTTCTATTTGCTTTAAATAAGCAGACAGACGGTGCAATTAATATTAATACCACTGGAAAAGAATATACTATTCAAACTCCTTTTGAGGGTGAATTTATGCGAATGGCAGATCAGTTTAAAGGAAAAGTTACAAAAGATAATGTACAGCCTTTAATGATGCGTTCTCTATATAGTATTGGAGACATCAGAATTGTATTTCCAGAGCCTCCATTGAAAGGAAAAGTAGATTATGAATCTAACAATGACTTTAAAGCAAAATCTCATAGAGATGCTTTAGTTGTAAAAGTAAAAGCAGAAGGACAAGAAAAAGAAGTAATGCTTTTCGGTAATAAAGGACAAGTTGGAGAAGCTAAAACGGTTAAAATTGGTAATATTGAATATTCTTTATTTTTTGGAAGTAAAGCTTATGTTTTGCCATTTAAGATTCGTTTAAATGATTTTATCGCAGAGAAATACCCTGGAACAGAAAAAAGTTATTCTTCGTACAAAAGTAAAGTGACTGTTCAGGATTCTACAGAAACTTTTGATGCCGATATTTTTATGAACCACGTTTTAGATCATAAAGGATATCGTTTCTTTCAGTCTTCATTTGATCCAGATGAAAAAGGAACTGTATTATCGGTAAATCATGATTTCTGGGGAACTAACATTACTTATTTAGGTTATTTTCTATTATACATTGGTTTGATGGCTATTATGTTTACTAAACATTCTCGTTTTGGCGATTTGAAACGCAAACTTGATGCTATTCAGAAGAAAAAAGAAAAACTAATTACCATTTTGGTTTTATTGATTGGTTTGAATGGTTTTGCACAGCAAACGCCTCATGTTCATTCACACGATCACACCCATAACCACGCACATTCAGCAGATCCAAATGATCATGCCAATCATGTTACGGCTCCGCCAAGTCAAAAACAATTAGATTCGTTATTGACTATATATAAAGCGCCAGAAGCTCACGCGGCAAAATTCGGTCGTTTGATTATTCAGGATGCTGGAGGTAGAATGAAGCCAATTAATACGTTTTCATCTGAATTGCTTAGAAAGGTAAGTCATAAAGATACCTACAACGGAATGAATTCTGATCAAGTATTCTTGTCTATGACGCAATATGCGCAGGTTTGGATCCAGATTCCATTAATTTATATCAAATCAGGAAACGATAGTATTCGTAAAATTATCGGAATTGATTCAAAAGATCAGTATGCGCCATTTGTAAAATTCTTTGATGAGCAAGGAAATTATAAATTATCTCCATATTTAGACGAAGCTTATAAAGCGGCAAATCCGAACAATTTTGAGAAAGATTTTGTTGAGACAGACAAAAAAGTCAACTTAATGGAGTCTGCTTTGAGTGGGCGTATTTTAAAAATATTTCCTGTCCCAAATGATCCAGGAAACAAATGGGTTTCTTATTTAGAACGTGACAATGCAGGTTTTAAAGGAATGGATTCAACTTATGTGCAACAAATTTTGCCATTATATTTTAGTGCTTTAAATAATGGTTCTATTCAGAAAAACTTTGATACAGCCGATAATTTAGTAGAAAGCATTAATGGTTTCCAAAAGAAATTTGGCTCTAAAGTTAGGCCAAGCGAAGATAAAATCGATGCTGAAATCGCTTACAACAAGTATGATGTTTTCAAAGTATTGCCTTATTGGTACATTACAGCGTCTATTCTTATGCTAATGTTTACTATCCTTAGTATTTTCTTTGAGAAAAAATGGCTTAGAATTACTGTAAATGGCTTCCATGCTATTGTCGGATTATTATTTGTAATTCATACGTTAGGATTAATTGCACGCTGGTATATTTCGGGTCACGCACCGTGGAGTAATGCTTACGAATCGATTGTTTATGTGGCTTGGTCAACAATGTTCTTCGGATTGGCTTTTGACAGAAAATCAAAACTTACTGTGGCTTCGTCTGCGTTTGTTACAGCAATGATTTTGATGGCCGCATACATGAACTGGATTGATCCAGAAATTGCAAACCTTCAGCCAGTTCTTAACTCATATTGGTTAATGATTCACGTTGCAGTTATCGTTGCAAGTTACGGTCCGACTGCTTTAGGAATGATCCTAGGTTTTGTGGCTCTTTTATTAATTTTCTTTACGAATGATAAAAATAAAGCCAAAATGGATTTACACATTAAGGAAGTAAGTTACATTAACGAAATGGCTTTGACAATTGGTCTTATCATGCTGACTATTGGAAACTTCTTAGGCGGACAATGGGCCAATGAAAGCTGGGGACGCTACTGGGGATGGGATCCAAAAGAAACTTGGGCTTTAATCTCGATTATGGTTTATGCGTTTGTAATTCACGCTCGTTTTGTTCCAGCTTTAAGAGGAAAATGGTTCTTTAATTTAATGAGTATGTATGCTTTTGTTTCTATCTTGTTTACGTATTATGGAGTAAACTTCCACTTAGTAGGTTTACACTCTTACGCAAGCGGTGAAGCACATTCGTTAAACTGGATTTATTACTGCTTAATTACGATTTCTATAATTGGTGCTGTTACTTATCCAAAGTATAGAAAATACTATAAAACCAAAAAAGTAAAAAAATAATAATTTGTAATAATTATTAATTCAGATAAAAAAGGTTCAACGCGATGTTGAACCTTTTTTTTATTACTTATACAGGTAATTTTCCTAAAACAGCCATCACGATTGCTGCAATGATGAAGAAACAGATTAAAAAGACAATGTGGCTTAAAATGGTTAAAAAGAAAGCCTTTATTCTTGATATTTTATTAAAAAACTGAATGTTTGTCCAGAAAATCAATATAAGACCAATGATATAAACCGCCGATGAAAATTTTTGAATATGAGGTGTGCCATTAAAATAAAATAGTACTGGGAAAGTTAAAATCTGAACAAAAAGGCGTTGAGAAGCCTTAAATGTATTTAATACAAAAAACTCAAAGTAATTGTAACCTTGTTTTCTAAAGACAACATAAGTTCCGATTGTGTAAATCGGAATTGTCGCAATGGTAATCCAAGAATAGTGGGTTGCGACCCATTCGTTAAACTTATTGAAATTTACAGATCCCTCATCTGTATTAGAAAACATATTAATATGGAAAAAATGATATAAAACGCCATACAGCGCAGCTAAAACCACAACCAAAGATAATGGTTTGAAATGCCGAACTCTTTTGCCTTCAATAAACTCACGAATAGAATGTCCAGGTCTTGTAAATAATTGTTTTAAAGAATATAAAATTCCTTTATCAAAATGCAATAAACCATGCTGAATATCGTGCCACAAAAAATGAGCATTTATTTTATGCGTTTCTGCAGGTTGTCCGCAATTGTTGCAATAATGACCTTTGAAAATCTGATGACAATTTTTACACATTATCTCCATATAATTCTCTGATTAATTGTTTTGGAATTTGTTAAATTAAAAATAACAAAAAACGCATATTAAATCTAATATGCGTTTTAGCTTTTTATGAAAGATTAAATTTTAAACTTTCCCTAAAGTATAAAGCTGTTCCATTGTTGGAGTCAAACTTCCACCGGCTGGTTCCAAAGTAATTCCGAAAGCTTCTGCTGAGTCGGTTTGGCTGACAGCAAAGATTTTCTGAGAATTTCCTTCAAAATTATCCAGCAAACCAATACTTGTTGGTGTAAGAACAGGACTTAATTTTAAAGACCAAACCTGATAAACCATTCCCTTTGGCGGAGTAGGTAATCCTGCCGCATCGATATACGTGGTTTTGGTTTCCTTATTCCAATATACTTTTGCATAAGATTTTGGCGATACTGCCTGACCGCCGAGTGTTACTCCAGTGTTTTTAATATCTCTTACAATGCTTAAGTTTTTCTCGGTCTGTTTATTCTGCTGATTTAAAAAAGCATATTCACGCTCAATTTTATTCTTTTCATTTCCAACAGTAGAGATAGCTTCTTTTGTTTTAGTCAATTCTAAAGTCTGATATCCTAAACCTAGCAATAATAATACAGCTGCAGCCCAGCCCACATATTGAGACCAGTTTGAAGCAGGTTTCATTTCGACTACTTTTCCGTGTTTAAGTTCAAGACGAGCTTTAATTTTTTCAAAATTTTCCACAGAATGAAATGGAGAAAAACTCGAAGAAAGTGCTATTACAGCTTTTTCTATAGAAATAATTTCCTGATCTACTTCAGGATTCTTTTTAGCCAGTTCAGCAATTTCAAGATTCTCTTTTTCACTTAACAAGCCATAAACATACAGCTCTAAAATTCCTGATTCTATATATTCTTGTGCTTCCATTATATCTTCAAATAATTACGTAAATCGTTAATACAGTTTCTGTTTTGCGTTTTTATAGTTCCCAGTGGCATTGCCAATTCTTCTGAAGCTTCTTGCTGGGTATATCCTTTAAAAAACAATAAATTGATTATTTCGATACATTTTGGTTTTAGTTTTTTTACAAATTCTTGAATTCCAATTGCATCTAGTTTATGACTCAATTTATTGCTCTCATCTAAAAGATTTACGAAATTATCTGATGAAAGGTTTTTTTGGCTGTTATTAAAATCTTTAGAACGAAGTTTATCGATCGAGGTATTTCGAGCGATATTAAGAATCCAGGTATAAAATCGTCCTTTACTTTCATTATAAGAATCTATGTTTTTCCAAATTTTGACAAAAACATCCTGAAGTACATCTTCTGCCTCTTCGCGATTCTTGATCAGCACATGAATGACTGAAAACAAGCTTTTTGAATACATATCATACAAATGTGTAAAAGCTTTTTCGTCTTTTTGGTAAATTAAAACTAACAGTTCTTCTTGACTCATAGATTTGGAATTTAAAGTTTAAACATTAAAAGTTAAAGTTTATTCGCTAACTGTTATAAAGGTAAATTATTTTTTTTTGATTTTTTTGATTTTTTTTTGTAGTCCAAAACCTAGGAAAATAAAGGGTTTAGAAAAAAAATGAATTTTTTCTCACTTTTTTTAAAACCAAAATAAATCCAATTACGTAAATGATTTTAATAACATGAGAAAGACCTTATTACAGTCATAAAATTTGAAATAAACTGTTGTTACAACATTACTAAGGACTTATGGATAGCAAAATAATAGTTAAAATATTAATAGTGGGCTTAACAACAGTTTTATCACTGACCATATTTACTGAAAAAGACTTTGTAAAAGATGCCTTGCGTATTCGCGTAAATGTATGTGATTCCAAAATTTATGGCTGAGCCAAATTTGAGTATGAAAAATAACAAAATATAAATACTGTATAGTTGATGTGCTCGGACTTCCAACCGAAGATTTTTTAATATGTCTCGGCTATTTAGGATTTAATTTTACATCGATACAAGCCATTTTAAGATTTTTAAGAGACGTTTGACATATGGGGGATAAACGATTTTCGACATAACCGAGTCATCAACTATAATTTATAAAAGATTGCATAATAATTAATTCATGGTTTGATTTGTTTGTATGGGGGGAAGCCTAACGTCTGATTAACGTTAGGCTTCATTTTATTATTTAACTTTTGATTAGCAAAAATTAAAGGCCTAAAATAGTTTTTGTGAAATGGATTTTAGCTAATTTTATAAAAAATTAAAAGATGAAAAAAATACTTTTTATGCTATTTGGAGCAGCAGTTTTATCTGCAACAGGATTAAATGCTCAAACCAGTAATAACAAATTATCTAAAAAGGATAAAACCATGGCAAAAGAAACAATCTACCAATTTAAAGTAGAAGATTTATCAGGAGACACTTTTGACTTTGCGTCTTTAAAAGGCAAAAAAATCATGATTGTCAACACGGCTTCAAAATGCGGTTTAACGCCTCAGTATAAAGATTTAGAAGCAGTTTATAAACAATATAAAGATAAAGGATTTGTGATTGTTGGTTTCCCTGCAAATAACTTCGCATCTCAGGAGCCAGGAACAAATAAAGAAATCGAAACATTCTGCCAGCAAAATTATGGAGTTTCTTTCCCAATGATGAGCAAAGTTTCAGTAAAAGGAAGCGATATGTGTGATGTCTATAAATTCTTAACTGAAAAATCAAGAAACGGTCTACAGGATTCTGAAGTGGAATGGAATTTTCAGAAATACTTAATCAACGAGAAAGGAGAATTGGTAAAAGTAATTAAACCAAAAACTCTAGTAACAGAGCCAGAAGTTATCAATTGGATTAAAAGCTAAATTAAAAAAAAACACAAATTTGAATTTTCAAATTTGTGTTTTTTTTTGAGCTTCAAAGTTGCAAAGATACAAAGAGACAGAGTTTTTAAAATAATCATTGCGAACTTTGCGCAATTCTTTGTGCCCTTTACGGTTAAGTGTTAAGGTTAAACTAAAATAAGCTGCATAAAAACCAAATCCAACCAATGGTCAAATTTATAGCCAACTTCGCGAATTGTTCCTGTAGCTACAAATCCGAATTTTTCATGAAAAGCAATACTTCCTGCATTATCGGCATCAATAGCGCCAATCATAACATGATACCCTTGTTCCTTAGCCAAACGGATTAATTCTGTCAAAAGTTTAGAACCGATTCCTTTTCCTATTATATTATCGACCACATAAACAGAATGTTCGACAGTATATTGATAGCCTATCTTTTCTCTAAACGGTCCATAACTTCCAAAACCAACCACTTCACCATCTAAATCGGCTACAATTACAGGAAGATTTTTGGCCATTTTATCTTCAAACCATTTTGTTTGAACTTCCAAAGTCTGGATTTCATAACTATAATTGGCAGTAGTGTGTAAAATGGAATGATTTACAATTTCTAGAATTTTTTGCAAATCGTTTGTGGTTGCAGGTCTTAATATAATGCTCATTATATAAAAAGTTATTTGGTATTCAATTCAGCTAATAAAGTGTCTACTTCTTTAGAATTCCAGTCCATTTCTTTGGCTATGGCTTTGGCATTTTTGGCGTATTCTAAAGCTTTCTTTTTGTCTTTTATCTTATTGTAAAGCTTGGCTTCAAGTAAATTTCCGTCATACGAATTATTTAATTCTAAAGAGCGATCTACCCAGAAAATGGCTTTTTTCAAACTTTCTTTATCATTAATATGTTTAAAATAAGTGTTTCCGATATCTTTTAAAAAGCTTGCATCATTCCAAACCAATTTTTGGGTATCTTCGAGCGTAACTTTTTTGTAAAAGTCCCATTTTTCAGTTCTTTCTGCCAACGTCAAATCATATTTAAAAACTAGAGAATCTGTTTTTTGCAATCGAATTGATTTGGCAACTTCTCTTTGTTTGTAATAGTTTACAGTATCTAAATTGTCAACTAAAGGACGAAGCAACTCATTTACAATACTTTCAATTTTACGGTCAACTCGATTTTGAGATGCAACAGCTGCAAACTCTTTCTGATGATTTAAAACATACTGAAATTCTCTAGATTTAATATCGGTTACACCATTTGCAATGACACGCCAGTTTACTTCGCTAACCAATTGCTTGTCTGTTTGAGTATTCAAATAAATATGAGTTGGTTTTGACAATTCCGTTCTGTCTTTTCCTTTTCTTAAAGTATTTAAATAATAAAAGAACTTATCTGAATTGCTTGGATCTGTAAGAAATTGTTTTTCTAAATATGGCAACTGCATTTTCGGATTCAAAGCATTGTTGAGTTCATTTAAGAATTCAGGCTTTTTCATTTCGCCTTTCAATTCATAAATTAAAATCTCATTACTATCAAGAAATAAGAAAGTTGGAAGCGATTTGGTATTGAATTTATTTTTTAATGCAGTTCCTTCTTCTTTTTCAATGTTTTTATAAGTGCAAACAAAATTTTTGTTCAAAAAATCCATTACAGCAGGATCGCTCAAAACTTCCGCTTTCATTAAATTACAATGCGGACACCAATCTGCATAAAGCATAACAAAAAGTGGCTTTCCTTCTTTTTTTGCATTTTCTAAAGCCGTTTTATACGGAACATCAACAGGAACAAATTGATTCTGAGAAGTTATGGTTTGAAAAGTAACAGATAAAAAAAGTATAAATAAGAAACGCATATTAGGTCAGGCTTTTATTAATTATTCGATTTTACAAATATATTTCCTTTTTCGGGAAAGAGCCTTAATATATTCCTAATTATAATACAAATCAAGTGCGAAGTTTGTAACTTTGTAAGCAAGATGAAGAAAAATCAAAATAGAAGATTTTCTTTAAAAAAGTAATACACGACCGGAATGATTTACCCCAAAATAGCGCTTGCACAAAGCATTATCGAAATTTTATCTGCCAAAGGCATTGTCAATATTATAATTTCTCCTGGATCTAGAAATGCACCGTTAACAATCGGATTTGCTCAAAATCCAAACTTCAACTGTTACAGTATTGCAGACGAGCGTTGTGCCGCTTTTTTTGCTTTAGGAATTGCACAGCAAACCAAACAGCCAACAGCTATAGTTTGCACTTCAGGATCAGCTTTATTAAATTATTATCCTGCTTTGGCAGAAGCGTTTTACAGTCAGATTCCATTGATTGTAATTTCTGCTGACCGTCCGCAGAGCAAAATTGATATTGGCGACGGACAAACCATTCGTCAGGAAAATGTTTTTGCTAACCATTCTGTTTTTAATGCTAATTTAACTGAAGAAGCATCAGAAGAGAACGATTTAAAAATCAATCTGGCAATTGAGACGGCAATTCTTAAAAAAGGTCCAGTGCATATTAATGCGCCTTTTGAAGAACCGCTTTACGAAACAACAGAAGAGCTTTCTGTACAGCCAAAAATTACAAATCCAAAGCCAGAAGCTTTTCCATTAATAATAGAAAATAATGAAGAAGTAATTTCTGTTTGGAATACTGCAAAACGAAAATTAATCTTAGTTGGAGTTAACGAAGCGAATACAATTGATAAAGAAATTATTGAAAATTTAGCTTCAGATCCATCTGTTGTCGTGCTTACAGAAACGACTTCAAATCTTCATCACGAAAGTTTTATCAATTCAATAGATACTTTAATTACGCCTTTTGATGATTTTGATTTTAAGAAATTTAATCCTGAAGTATTGGTTACTTTTGGTGGAATGGTGGTTTCAAAAAGAATAAAAGGATTTCTGCGAAAATACAAACCAAAACATCATTGGCACATAGATACTTTGCGGGCTTATGATACATTTGGTGCATTGACCAAGCATTTTGAGATGCAGCCAAATGATTTCTTTAAAGACTTGCTTTCAAAAACATCTTTTGTAAAAAGTAATTATTTTAATAATGTAAATACGGTTTACCAGACAAGATTAGAGAGAAGAAAAGACTATTTAAATAAAATCGAATTTTCAGATTTTAAAGTTTTTGAAAAAGTAATCGAATCATTGCCTAAAAACAGCATGCTGCAGATTAGCAACAGTTCTGCTATTCGTTATGCACAACTTATTGATATTGATAATTCTATAGAAGTTTTTTGCAATCGAGGAACAAGCGGAATTGATGGAAGCACTTCTACAGCAATCGGCGCGGCGGTTGGAAACGAAAAACAAACCATTTTTGTTACTGGAGATATAAGTTTCTTATACGATAGCAATGCTCTGTGGAACTCTTATATTCCTAAAAACTTCAAAATTATTTTAGTTAATAATGGAGGAGGAGGGATCTTTAGAATTCTACCTGGTCATCAAGAAAAACCGGTTTTCAATACCTATTTTGAAACTTCACATAAATTGACTGCTGAGCATTTGGCAAAAATGTATGGTTTAAATTATTTTACAGCTCATGATGTTCCATCATTAGAAAACGGAATCAATTCTTTATATGATTCTAACAAAACTCCGTGTATTCTAGAAATTTTTACGCCAACAACTGAAAATGACCTTATTTTAAAACAGTATTTTAAATACTTAATTTAAAATTGAAAGAAAATATTTGTTAAAATTATTGTTTTAAATCTTCCTTAATTATACATTTGGTCTATTATTCACCAATTATATAATTATGAGCAAGAGAGAAGAATTAATTAAAAAGTATGCTTCAGATTTGAAGGATAAATGTGGAGTAACTCCAAATATGGATTTATTGACTAAAGTTACCATTGGCTGTGGTCCTTCTATATATAATGATGATGCATCAGTTGTAGCAGGATCTCAAGAATCTGAATTAGAGACGGTAAAAAACAATTTTTTAGTTAAAAAGCTAGGTTTAAAAGATAGTCCAGAATTATTGGGAGCAATTCACGCTGTATTAGAGAAATACGGAAAATCTAACAAACACAAATACAGAGCTGTTGTGTATTATTTATTAATAGTTCACTTTAAAAAAGAAAGTGTTTACAAATAATATGCATTTGGCATAATTTAAAATCCCTTTATAACAACTGTTGTAAAGGGATTTTCTATTTTTTTACTGCAAATCAAGTTTTGTTAAAATTAATTTCTTTGTACCGCGCCAAACTTCGTACCTTTGCGTCTCAGAACTTAGCAGTTCGACTGCTTAGAAACTTATAAAAATGCTAGAAATAGGAAAATACAATACGCTAACTATATTACGTGATACCAAAGTTGGTTTATTTTTAGGAGATCCAGAAAATGATCCAGATGGAGTTCACGACGTTTTGCTTCCAAATAAATATGTGCCAAAAGTATTTGAAATTGGCGAAGAATTAATCGTTTTTGTTTACTTAGATCACGAACAGCGTCCAGTTGCAACCACTTTGGTTCCGTACATTTTATTGAATGAATTTGCTCTTTTACGTGTAAACTACATCAATAATGTCGGCGCATTTATGGACTGGGGAATGGAGAAAGATATTTTGGTTCCGTTCAAAGAACAGGCGCGTCCAATGGAAAAAGGGAAACGCTATTTGGTTTATTTATATATGGACAAACAGACGAATCGTTTGGTGGCTTCGAGTAAAACCAATCAATTTTTGAGTAACGATACGTTGACCGTTGAAAAAGGGGAAGAAGTCGATTTGATAGTTTCTCATATTACCGATATGGGAATCAATGTTATTATAAATGAACGTCATAAAGGTCTTTTATACAAAGATGAAGTGTATGATGATTCGATAAGAACTGGAGACAGAATGCGTGGGTATATCAAAAATATTCGTCCTGACAATAAAATTGATGTAGCACTTCAGGCTCAAGGTTTTGAAAGCATTGAACCTAATGCCGAAAAAATATTAAGCGAACTGAGAGCTAGCAGAGGGTTTCTTAGATTGAATGACAATTCTCATCCTGAAGACATTAAAACCGTTTTGAAAATGAGTAAGAAATCATTTAAGAAAGCAATCGGAGCTTTGTATAAAGAAAAATTGATTGAAATTAAAGAAGACGGGATTTATTTGGTAAAGGAATAGAAATTCCAAATTCCAAGACTGACCAACACAATTCATTTGGAATTTGGAGTTTAAAATTTGGAATTTATTTTGCGCTAGCAAAATTATTATAACACAAAAGGCTGCTCATTACAAGCAGCCTTTCGCTTTTTATTCAGTTTTAAAAAAAATTGTAATTAAAAAAAAACAGAAATAAAATAATTCGAGTCCATCTCAGAACAATAGCTTTACGAATTTTAGAAATTATTCCATTGATGGGTATGTCTTTTAAATAATAAATGTACCTATCTCAAAAGCAAAAAAATAAATTTCACGGCTTATCCATTGGTTTATAAAATAACTTTTAGAAAGTGCGAATTAGTACTTTTTTCCTCTTTTCGTTATCATTTCTATACTAATTATAGATACAATTCTAACATTTAACCTTAGGTGTTACTTTTTTCTTTTTGAAGTTTCGACAAACACATAAATCATTTGCTCTTTTAATTGAGGTTTGTTTGTGAAAACCCTAAAAAAATGAGCGACAAACTTTTTAAATTTTCTCAAAAAAATCATTTTTTAGGTTAATAAATCAGTGAAAGAAAATCAATCTGGAATCATTGAAATATTTTGTATCTCATTGATTTCTAGGCTGTAAAATTAAATATTATTTTTCTAAACTAATGTTAAAAAATGTTATTTTTTGTAAGTAAATACCAATTGTTAACATTGCACATCAATTTAGCAAAGACTTAAGGCAGATTGAGTAGGTAAAGTAGTAAAAATGCTTTATTTTTACCGTATAATTATTAAAACAAAAAATCAAAATGGAATGGATTACAGCCAGAGAATTTGAAGATATAACTTATAAAAAATGCAACGGAGTAGCAAGAATTGCCTTTAACAGACCAAATGTTAGAAATGCATTCCGTCCTAAAACTACTTCAGAATTATACCAAGCTTTTTATGACGCGCAAGAAGATACTTCAATCGGAGTTGTTTTGCTTTCTGCTGAAGGCCCTTCAACAAAAGATGGAGTTTATTCTTTCTGCAGCGGTGGAGATCAAAATGCACGTGGACATCAAGGATATGTTGGAGATGATGGACAGCACCGCTTGAATATTTTAGAAGTACAGCGTTTAATTCGTTTTATGCCGAAAGTGGTTATTGCTGTTGTTCCAGGCTGGGCTGTAGGTGGTGGGCACAGTTTGCATGTAGTTTGCGATATGACGCTTGCCAGTAAAGAACATGCCATTTTTAAACAAACTGATGCAGACGTAACTAGTTTTGATGGCGGTTACGGATCGGCATATTTAGCTAAAATGGTGGGACAGAAAAAAGCACGTGAAATCTTTTTCTTAGGAAGAAATTATTCTGCTCAAGAAGCTTTTGAAATGGGAATGGTAAATGCTGTAATTCCGCATGACGAACTAGAAGCTACGGCTTATGAATGGGCTCAGGAAATTCTTCAAAAATCACCAACCTCTATAAAAATGCTAAAATTTGCAATGAACTTAACAGATGACGGAATGGTCGGACAACAAGTTTTTGCAGGAGAAGCAACTCGTTTGGCTTACATGACCGAAGAAGCTAAAGAAGGAAGAAATGCTTTCTTAGAAAAAAGAAAACCAAACTTCGGTGAAAATAAATGGATACCTTAATAATTTTAGATTTCTGATTTTAAATTTTCAATCTATAATTTTAAATCAGAAAATAATAATCTAAAATCTATATTCTAAAATCTAAAATTAAAACATGAAACATTGGATTGAAGCCGCTAGATTGCGCACATTACCTTTATCAGTTTCCGGAATTATAGTTGGGAGCATTTATGCTTTGTCAAATCCAACCGAAACTATAAATACGCCAACTGAAGTTTTTAGCTGGAAAGTTTTTGGTTTCGCCTTATTGACAACGTTAGGATTACAGGTTTTATCCAATTTTGCAAACGATTATGGCGATGGAGTAAAAGGTACCGACAACGCAGACCGTGTAGGGCCTCAGCGTGCTATTCAGAGTGGTGTTATTACGCCGCAGGCGATGAAAAAAGCCATTATTATTACTTCTTTTTTGACTTTACTATCCGCAATCATATTGATATATTTTGCTTTTGGAAAAGACAATTTCGGATATTCTATCTTTTTTCTATTGTTAGGAATCGCAGCTATCGCGTCGGCAATTAAATATACCGTAGGTAATTCTGCTTATGGTTACAGAGGATTTGGAGATTTATTCGTTTTTATTTTCTTCGGATTAGTGAGCACTTTAGGCGTAAACTTTTTGTATGCAAAAGAAGTCGATTCCCTTTTAATTCTTCCAGCTGTAGCCATAGGACTATTGAGCGTTGGAGTTTTGAACTTAAACAATATGCGCGATCAGGAATCAGATAAAAAGTCTGGGAAAAATACTATTGTAGTGCAAATCGGAGCTCAAAAAGCTAAAAATTATCACTTTTTCTTAATCATTACAGCAATGGTTTTGGTGGTTGTATTTGCTATTTTAAGCGATTATAACTTTGACCAATATTTATTTGTATTGGCATATATTCCGTTGACAAAACATTTAATTACGGTTTACAAAAATCAAGATCCAAAACTATTAGATCCAGAATTGAAAAAACTGGCATTGAGCACATTTTTGCTTTCAATATTACTTACAGTTTGTATGATTTCGCTGATTTCAGATATTATTGTAAACCTCTTTTTAGGAGGAAGATAAAAACTATGTTTAATTTAAAAAGGTAACAGAATGAAAATTACATACTACGGACACGCTTCATTAGGAATTGAAGTAGGAGGAAAATACATTATTGTGGATCCATTTATTACCGGAAACCCGCAAGCAGCATCAATCAACCTTAGCACAATAAAAGCCGATTATATTTTACTGACTCATGCACACCCTGATCACGTTTTAGATGTTGAGGCCATTGCTAAAAACACGAATGCAGTTATTGTCTCTAACGCTGAAATTGCAAGCTACTATGCCAAAAAAGGATTCAACTCACACCCAATGAATCATGGCGGAAGCTGGAAATTTGATTTCGGAAAAGTAAAATATGTAAATGCCATTCACTCAAGCAGCTTTCCTGACGGTTCTTACGGAGGAAATCCTGGAGGTTTTGTTATTGAAGGCGAACATAAAAATATCTACATTGCCGGAGATACAGCATTGACGTATGATATGAAATTGATTCCGCTTCGCACAAAACTGGATTTAGCGATTCTTCCAATCGGAGACAATTTTACAATGGATATTGAAGATGCTATTATTGCATCAGATTTTGTAGAATGCGACAAAGTTTTAGGATATCACTATGATACTTTTGGTTATATCGAAATCAATCATGAAGAAGCAATTCGCAAATTTTTCGATAAGGGAAAAGATTTAATGCTTTTACCAATTGGAGATTCGATTGAATTATAATTGTCATCCTGAGCGGAGTTGAAAGAAGGAGCTAATCCCGCTTTCGGCTAAATACCCGATTAACAAAAACTACGGCTAAAAAAGTCTTGTTTTTCTAAATCGGGAGATACCGCCTCTATCGGGGCTAGGGCACTCAATTCCATAAGAAAGTGATTTGGCATAATCTATGTTAATTGAATTAAAGTTTTTTAAAGTAAAAATCATTTTAATCTGTGAAATCTGTGGCAATTAAAGCATCATCACAAAATACAACTTTCAAAAAAATCATTTTATTGCTATTTATTGCAATCTCCTGTAGCGCGCTTGCACAAAAAGACGGTTATTGGGATAAAGAGCGTGCTACAACAAAAGAAATTATGGTTCCGGCACGCGATAGGATTTCTATACCAACAGAAGATTTACCTGTTGGAACTACAGAAATTGTCTATAGAATTACCCTTTTAGATAAAAATCAAGAAATGGCCAATAGCTTGGTCTCTTTATTGAAAGTAATACCAGATCCAACAGGCGTTAGTCAAGGTTCTGCGGGTGCAGTGTTCTTGATGTCGAAAATTTCAGGCGATGACGAATGCACGTATTCGATTTTTACCTCTAATGAAAATGCTAAAAAATATGTGGCAGACGGTAAAATCGATAAAGCCTGTTATTCTCAGGCAGAACCTGTAAGTAAAGACGCCAAGCGTTTATCTATTGGCAAATCTTCTTGCTTAAAAGAAAATATCAGTACAATCTGGTTTGGTTTTGAAAGCAAGAATTGGCTATTAAGCCAAAAAGTAGTTCTGGAAGTAGTGCCATGGGTAGACACAAAACTAAACCGTGGCTGGAATCAGGACAATAAAAATGAAATTATCAGTTTGTGCAAAACATCTACAATGGCACAAAAAATGGCCAATTCAGATGATTTTTGCGTTTGTATTCTCAATAAAATCATGAAACAATATCGTTACGATGAGTTTCAAAAATTATTAGCTGTCGAAAAAACAAAAGTCTACAAAGATTTTGGAAACAGCTGTTACAAAGATGCTGATATATCTAAAAATGTATTCAACGATTTAAGAACACAAGTCGCGTCTTTAATTAAAGTGCAAAAATATAATGAAGCAATTCCGAAATTAAATACAATTGTAAACGAAGGCAAAGCAACTGCATTAGATTACAGTTCGCTCGGTTATTGCTACATTTTGACTAAGCAATATGCAAAAGCATTAAAAGTGCTTCAAGAAGGAGAAAAGCTGGATGATACAGAATTATTGGTCAAATTAAATTTAGCACATACTTATTTGGTAAGCGATGATTATAGCGCTGCCAAAGCGATTTACAAAAAATATCAGTCTCAAAACGTAACGGACAGTTTGAGCTGGGTTGCAAAAACAAAACTCGATTTTCAAGCTTTTGAGAAAGCAGGTCTGCCTTCAAAAGATTTCGAAAAAATCTTAAAATTATATAACTAAGTTGCTGAGATACTAAGATGCTAAGATTCTAAGTAGCTTAGATGTGAGATGCTTTTTAAAGCATCTATTTTCAACTCAGTATTTCAGAACTTAGTGTCTCAGTATCTTAGAATCTTAGCACCTTAGCATCTTAAAAAAATGAACGCATCTTATCATAAATACTTACTAGAATTTAAACGCCCGTCTGGAACTTCCCGAGGAATTATGACCGAGAAAGAAACTTGGTTTATAATACTAGAAGAAAATGGAAAAAAAGGAATAGGAGAGTGTGGTATTCTGCGTGGCTTAAGCGCAGATGACCGTCCAGATTACGAAGAGAAACTAAAGTGGGCTTGCGATAATATTCATTTAGGAGAAACAGCACTTTGGAATGCCTTATTAGAATTTCCTTCCATACAATTTGGAATAGAAATGGCTTTTTTATCGCTTAAAAGTGAAAATCCATATCTTTTATTTCCCTCTAATTTTACTGATGGTGCAAATTCAATTGCCATAAACGGATTAGTTTGGATGGGTGAATCTGCATTTATGAAACAGCAGATTGAAGAAAAATTGGCCGATGGTTTTAGCTGTATAAAACTTAAAATTGGAGCTATTGATTTTGATAAGGAATTAGAATTGCTGCAATTTATCAGAAGCCATTTTTCTGCTGAAGAAATAGAAATCAGAGTAGATGCAAATGGTGCTTTTTCTTCAAAAGAAGCTTTAGATAAACTAAATCAATTAAAACAATTTCAGCTTCATAGCATAGAACAGCCTATCAAAAAAGGCCAAATCGTAGAAATGGCTCAATTGTGTAAACAAACGCCATTCCCAATTGCTTTAGACGAAGAATTAATCGGCGTATTTGCGTTTGAGGAAAAAGAAAAATTGCTTCAAGAAATTAAGCCTCAATACATCATTTTAAAACCAAGTTTCATTGGTGGTTTTCGTGGTACGCAAGAATGGATCACTTTAGCAGAAAAATACAATATCGGCTGGTGGATTACATCTGCATTAGAAAGCAATATCGGACTGAATGCGATTGCACAATGGACATTTACATTAAACTCAGACATGCCACAAGGTTTAGGAACTGGAGCATTATATACTAATAATATAGATTGTCCACTAAAAGTAAAAAATGGCCAGCTTTGGTATAATCCTTCTAAGAATTGGGAAAAGTTATTAAGTCTCTAAAGTGCTAAGATTTTTTTTACGCTCTAAAAGTTGACTAAATCTCAACTATTGTTTTCTTGAGACTTAGAATCTTAACACCTTAGAAACTTAGTGTCTTTTACTCTTTTCCTCCCAACAAACTATCCTGCCAATCTTTCAATTCCTTCCATTTTCCTTGATAAGCCATTAATGCTTGTTTAGCCCAAGTACTAGGATTATGCATCGCATAGTTTTCTCCGCCGGCATCCAAAATAGCTTGTAACTTCTCTGTGGAAGCTTGCGAAAGGTTTTGCCACGTTTTTATTCCTGCCTCGATAAATAAAGATTCTATTTTTGGACCAATTCCTTCCACTATTTTCAAGTCATTTTCCTTTATTTTTTTTCCTAAAGCATTTGAGGCTAATGCAGGTTCAAACGGAATTATTTCAGGAATTACTGTTTTATTTTTCGCAGCAAGTTCTGCTTCTAATTTTAAGATTCTTGAGTTTAAATTTTTTGTATGCGCTTTGCAAACATCTAAATCAGCTTGAAGAGATGCTGAAAGAGCATTATCATTCTTAAAAGTAATTTTTCCTAGTATGTAACCTAAAATCCCGCAGATTACACCTAGTGCTATTGGTATTACAACATAAGGCACATTCATGATCGTTTTATTTTAGAGTTTAAACTATAGTAAGTTTTTAGTTATGTAAAAGATTATTTTAGACTGATAACTAGTTGTTTGACGAGGAATGAATTCTATCAAAATTACTTAAAATAATAATTGCAAGATGTTAACAATCAGTTATTTTGATGCTTATTTCAATATGACAAAAAGCATCAATTAACATATTTTTCATTTTTTATAAGTTCAAGGGCTTGATTAAAATGAGTAACTTGCATAAAAATAATCTAGAATTAAAATGGTTGAAATAGAAAGAAAGTTTCTTGTAAAATCTGACGCATACAAGAATAAAGCTTTTACTCAGAATAAAATTGCTCAAGGCTATTTGAGTTCTGCTCCCGAGCGAACGGTTAGGGTTAGAATTAAAGGACACAAAGGCTTTATAACCATAAAGGGAATAAGCCATAGCGGCGGTATGTCTCGTTTTGAATGGGAAAATGAAATTCCGCTTGATGAAGCTCAGGAATTATTAAAATTATGCGAAAAAGGCAAAATTGAAAAAACACGCTACGAAATACAATCTGGAGAACATGTAATTGAAGTCGATGAATTTTATGGAGAAAATGAAGGCTTAGTAATGGCTGAAATTGAACTAAATTCTGAGGATGAAGTTTTTGAAAAACCAGAATGGCTTGGAGAAGAAGTTACAAACGACGAAAGATATTACAACGCTTATTTAAGCAAAAATCCTTATAAAGACTGGCAAAAGTAAAATGACAGAATCAATATATGACCTTGTTATTGTAGGAGGCGGACCGATTGGGCTTGCCTGTGCAATAGAAGCAGAAAAGAAAAATTTAAAATATGTAATTATAGAAAAGGGCGCGATCGTTAATAGTATTTTTAACTATCCGCTTTACATGACCTTTTTCTCTACCGCAGAAAGATTAGAAATTGGCGGCATTCCGTTCAATTGTCTGGCACCAAAACCAGGACGACAAGAAGCTTTGGAATATTATAGAAATATTCACCGCTATTTCAAATTCAATATTAATTTATTTGAAAAAGTAACTGATATATTGAAAAGTCAAGGCATTTTCAATATAACGACCGATAAACGTAATTACGAATCTAAGAATGTTATAATAGCAACTGGCTTTTATGATATTCCGATTGAAATGAATGTTTCAGGAGAAAATCTTCCAAAAGTCCGCCATTATTATAAAGAAGCACACGAATATGCGTTTAGAAAAGTTTTGGTTGTCGGAGCCAATAATTCTTCGGTAGATGCTGCTTTGGAATGTTGGAGAAAAGGAGCAGAAGTGACAATGGTTATTCGTAAAAACGAAATTAATAACCGCGTAAAGTATTGGGTAAAACCTGATATCGAAAATCGAATTGCCGAAGGAAGCATTAAAGCTTATTTTGAATCTAATATTACCGAAATCCGTGAAAATGAAGTAGAAATTCAAACACCAAACGGAAAAGTTACAATTGAAAATGATTTTGTTTTGGCGCTAACGGGCTACAAACCGGATTTGAATTTTCTTGAAAAAATCGGAATTCAGCTTTCTAATGACGAACTGAAAATCCCTGTTTATAATCCAGAAACGATGGAAACTAATGTAGAAGGTTTATTTCTTGCCGGAGTAGTTTGTGGCGGAATGCAGACTCATAAATGGTTTATAGAAAACTCGAGAGTTCATGATAATATGATTGTAGATTTTATAAGCTCAAAGTAAAAAGTTTGCCACGAATTGCACGAATTTGCACAAATTTTATAAGTTTAGTTTTTACTTTATAAAAAGAAATTAGCGTAAATTCGTGTAATTCGTGGCAAAAAAAACTTTTATGAACTACAAGACAACATAGAACAGCCAACCTTAGTTCTAGCCCAATCTGGACGTTTTGCAAACCATTTTTCAGATTCAGGTTGTTCGTCATACGGATTTTTCAAAAGCTGAAACAATTCATCAACCAAAGAATAATCTTCTTTATCTGCAGCATCAATTGCTAATTGTGCCATATAATTTCGCAGTACATATTTTGGATTAATCTGGTTCATTTTTTCTGAACGTTCATCATCCGAAAGTTCTTCTGCATTTAATCTTTTAAGATAAACTGTAAACCATTTTTGCCAAGCATCTAGAATATTTTCTTTTATTTCTTCTGGAATATAAAAAGCATATTCTATTTTTTCGAATGCTTGTTCGATAGAATCATCTTTTTTAATCTTACTTAGATTTCTAAAAAAGATAGTCATGTCCGTTTCTGATAACTGTAAAATTTCTTCTAAACCTTTAATAATTTTATCGTCAGCTTCGCTTGAAGTAAATATTCCTAGTTTACTCAAAAACATTGTTTTGTAATCCTTTTCAAAGTCAGTTATAAATGTGTCTAGGATTTTTTCTAAAGGCTCAGCTTCATTAATTAATGGATAAATAGCATTTGCCAATTGAAACAGATTCCATTGAGCAACATGAGGCTGATTTCCGAAACGATATCTTCTGTTTTGACTGTCTGTTGTGTTTGGAGTCCAGTCAGGGTCATAATTTTCCAACCAACCATATGGGCCATAATCGATCGTAATTCCATGAATCGACATATTATCAGTATTCATTACACCATGAACAAATCCAACACGTTGCCAATGCAAGATCATTTCACGCGTTGTATCAGCCACTTTTTGGAAGAATTTCAAATATTGCTCTTTTGGTTCTCCTGTGATTTCAGGGAAATAATGTTTGATTGTAAATTCTACAAATTGCTTTAAGTTTTTCAACTCATTTCTGGCTGTTAACATTTCGTAACTTCCAAAACGAATAAAAGAAGGAGCTACTCGGCAAACTACTGCACCTTTTTCATAAGCTGGGTTTCCGTTATACAAAATATCCCTTAAAACCTGATCTCCAGATAGAACAAGTGAAAGCGATCGAGTAGTGGGAACTCTCAAATAATGCATCGCTTCAGCACATAAATACTCTCTTATCGAAGAACGTAAAACAGCCAAACCATCTGCAGTTCTTGAATAAGGGGTTTTTCCAGCGCCTTTTAATTGCAGAGTATAAAACCTATTGTTATTTTCAACTTCTGTTAAATTGATAGCACGGCCATCGCCCAATTGTCCTGCCCAATTTCCAAATTGATGCCCTGCATAACACATTGCGTACGGCTTAGTTTCTGGAAGAATCTCTTTTCCGGAAAAAACATTTAAAAACTCTTCTGCTTGAATTTCATCTTTAGAAATACCAACCAATTCAGCAACTTCTTCAGAAGCGTGAATCAATTTTGGATTTGAAGGCTGTGTCGGATTTACGTACGAAAACAGCGTATTTTTTACCTGACGAATTTCATTTGTCAAGTCAGGATCTGCTGGTAATTCGGCAGTAAATCGATTATTTATTTTTAGATTTTTCATTTTGTTTTCTTTCTATATGCCACAGATTACAAACATTAAAAAGATTTTCTGTGTTATCTATTTGCCACGAATTGCACAAATTTTCACGAATGTTTTTTCAACTAAATCCAAAAATTAGTGGAATTTTGTGCAATTCGTGGCAAACAAAAAAAATTTAATCTGTGACAAACTTAAAATTAGCCAATTAGCATATCAGCGTACATTTTTTTAAGTTTTTGAATTTTTGGATCAATTACCACTTGGCAATATCCAGCTTCTTGATTTTCATTATAATAGTTTTGATGATAATCTTCGGCTTCGTAAAAAACTTCAAAAGGTTTTAATTGCGTTACAATTGGATCTGCATAAGCAGGTTGCACTTCTTCAAAAACTTTTTCTGCAATTTCTTGTTGCGTATCATCGTGATATAAAATTATGGAACGATATTGTGTTCCGCTATCGCCTCCTTGGCGATTTAAAGTTGTTGGATCATGACTTGTCATGAAAATGAAAATTAAGTCATGATATGAAATTATGTCAGGGTTGAAAGTCACTTGAATCACTTCGGCGTGTCCAGTTCTTCCTGTACATACTTCACGATAAGCAGGATTCTTTATAAATCCGTCTGAATAACCCGATTTTATTGATTCTACACCTTTTAATCGCTGGATTACAGCTTCTATACACCAAAAACATCCGCCACCAAAGGTAGCTACTGATAAATTTCCCATAAATAATACTTTCTTTAAAGTTTAATGCCTATTAATTCGATAGGATATTATGATAATTTATTAAAAAAAAGTTGTTTTAACTAAAAATACTAAACGGTAATATAGTGTTTGAAGTTTACTATTGATAAATTCGCAATTTTATAAAAAACTATATATATTTGCAGTCAAACACAAGGCACAACTAATGAATAGCAAAAATAGTACCATGACACTGGAAACTTATTTTCAGGAATTTAGAAAGAATATTGTCGGTATAAATCAAGAATTTACTTCGCCTTATGGCAGAAAATCAATAATTTACACAGATTGGACTGCCAGCGGAAGACTATATCGTCCGATTGAAGAAAAACTATTAAATCAGTTTGGTCCTTTTGTCGCTAATACACATACTGAAACTACTGTATCTGGTACTGCTATGACAAAAGCATATCATCATGCCAGACATATCATAAAGCGTCATGCCAATGCAAATAACGATGATGTTCTAATTACAGATGGAACTGGAATGACTGGAGTTATCAATAAATTTCAGCGTATTTTAGGTCTGAAAGTTCCTGAGAATTTAAAGAGTTTTACCAATGTTCCTGCAGAAAAAAAACCTATTGTTTTTATTTCTCATATGGAACACCATTCTAACCAAACTTCATGGTTGGAAACTATTGCAGATGTTGAGATTATTCCGTCTTGCGAAAAAGGTCTTTTTAATTTAGAGAATCTTGAAGCTTTACTAGAAAAATATAAAGATAGAACTATCAAAATTGCTTCTATTACTGCCTGTTCGAATGTTACGGGTTTAAGAACTCCTTTTCACGAAGCGGCAAAGTTAATGCATCAATATAATGGTGTCTGTTTTGTTGATTTCGCTTGTTCTGGTCCTTATGTGGAAATTGATATGCATCCAGCGGATCCAGAAGCTTATTTGGACGCCATTTTTATGTCACCTCATAAATTCCTTGGCGGTCCTGGAACTTCAGGCGTTTTAATTTTCAATAAAAAATTATACAATAACATGATTCCTGACTGTCCAGGCGGAGGAACAGTAAGCTGGACAAATCCGTGGGGAGAGCATAAATATATTGATAATATTGAAGATCGTGAAGATGGCGGAACACCTGGTTTTCTTCAAGTTATCAAAACTGCGTTGGCAATTGAGCTAAAAGAGGAAATGGGAATTGAAAACATTATGGAGCGTGAACATGAAATTGTCGATTATGTTTTCTCTGAATTGGAACCAGTTTCGAATATCAAAATTTTAGCTGGACAACACAAAGAACGTCTTGGGGTAATTTCATTTTTTATTGATGATCTTCATTTTAATTTAGGGGTTAAAATCTTAAACGACCGTTTTGGAATTCAAACTAGAGGAGGATGTAGCTGTGCTGGGACTTATGGCCATTATTTATTGCATGTTGATCAGGAAACTTCAAATAAATTGGTCAACGAAATTACTATTGGTGATTTGATCAAAAAACCAGGATGGATTAGAATGTCAATTCACCCAACTACAACAGATGAAGAGATTGCTTTTGTTTGTAAAAGCATTAAAGAATTAGCAGCCAATCATAAAACTTGGGCTTTGGATTATTCTTATGATAAAAATCGCAATGAGTTTATTCATAAAGACGCTACTTCGTTTGAAGACGAATTGGTTGAAAGCTGGTTTAAATCTTAGATTTTACTAAAAAAGTCAATAAAGATTTTTTAGCCACAGATTATACTGATTAGCGCAGATTTTTTTTAATCCTTTTAATCCTTTTAATCTTTATAATCTGTGGCTAGTTTTTTAACGCAAAGAGCGCAAAGATTTTTTTTAAGCTTTCTTGATTATCTGTGTGGTTATTGAGGTCGCAAAGTTATAAACTCGACAGGTTTAAAAACCTGTCGAGTTTGTTTTTTTAATTTTTAAAAAGGAAATTAAATCTTTTGAAATTGTTTCAGCGCAGAAAGAGCTTGCGATTGCACTTTTTTCTGAAAGAAACCAGTCCAGCCTAATAAATAACCGGTAAGTCCAAAGGCTTGTTTAGACCATTTCCAGACATCAAAATTATCGGTATGTTTGATAATTAAGCCGTCTTGAAAGATAAATTCGGCTGAAATTTTATTAATGACTTTTCTGTTTGTTTTGCTAAAATTGTAAGTGGCAATCCAATTTGCAGAACCTGTTGTGTCGTCTGCCTTAACATTTGAAAATTCAATTTTTAAGTTGCCTTTACTTTTTAACAACAGCATTTCCCACATTTTAGAAACCTGTTCTTCTTTTAACAAACCAAAAGCTGGATCTATAAAATGAACTTTCGGATGATAGCATTCGCTCATGGTTTTAGCGTCGGCATTCGCGAAAGCGGTATAAAATTTTGTAATCAAGGCTTCATTTGAGTTCATAAAAAAATATTTATGTTAAATATAAGATTTATTATATTAAAAAATCACTATAAAACACTAATTTCTTTAGCTGTATCAAATGTTTTTTTAGATTTATCAAACGCTGTAGAGAAATATTTTACTTTGCTATAAGCTGTAAAATGTCCAGTTAGATTTCCTGAAATATCAGGCCCGCCCGCAATGATGAATCTTATCGCATAAATATCTGTCTTTTTAAGCTTCAGCCATTCTGCTGGTGTAAAATAATAGTAAGCAGTTGTTTTGCCGTCTGCCGATTCTTTTACATTTTTATCTGTGCAAGCAATGACATCGGCATTTGTCAAATCAACGTAAACGCCTCCAGCAATTTTTGCTTTGTCGCTCGCTGTAGAAATGGTTAGTTTTAAAATACCGCCTTTTGCTGTTTTAGCTATCTGTACATTTATCTCACCAGAATACGCATATTTTTCGCAGATAAATGTATATTCTTGTGTTGCGGGATATGGCGCAGAGCCTTTTACGCTCATAGTTTGCTGTGCAGAAGCAAATGTTGAAATAAATAATAAAAGAAGAAGCGGTAGTTTAAAATTCATAAGTATTATAATTTATTGATCGGCTAACTTGGCATCAAATTTTTCATCCCAATCCATAGATTTTATGGCAGAAATGAGATTGTCTTCATTTACAAAGATGCGCAATTCTTTATTGGCAACTTTTTTGGTGTACAAAGCATGATAGCGGTAAATGACTTCATGTTTGGTTTTGTAAACTCCATCTAATTTTAAATCTATAAAACTTCCGTAGTATTGTCTAAATCTTTGGCAGGTTTTGGTTAAACGCTCTTCTGTTGTGTTTTCCATAACCGATTTAGTTACTTCCGTTTCATTAAAAGGTTTAAATTTTGAAGTATTACAAGTTTCTAAAACTCTCTTCCCTAAATCATAGGCTTTTCGCTGCTGATTTGCATTTACTTCTGCTGTAGAAACTTTTTTAATTTTTAAATCTTCAGTATCTCTGCTAACGGTTTTAGATTTACATCCAATTAATAACAACAAACATATAATCAATCCTGCTTTCTTCATAACTATTTAAGTAATTTTTAATAATAAGTTAGGATCGGGACAGTTTTCGATATAGAAGTTTAGGTCTTTTGTGTTGCAGACTCCAGGATAATCTCCCCAATAATCTCCAATGTTGTGGATAATCTGAAAATGGACATGAGGTGCATAATCGCCATTTACAGAGGCTTTTCCTAAGGTTGCAATTTTTTCGCCTTTCTTAAAATTGTCTCCGACATTTAAATTCTCTATACTTTCTAACGACAAATGTCCGTATAAAGTATAAAATTTTTCATTTTCTACTTCATGTTCCAATATAATAGTAGGGCCATAGTCGCCCAAACCAATATTATTTTTAAAACTATGCACTGTACCGTCAAGGGCGGCAAGTACAGCAGTTCCAGCTTCTGCCCACAAATCTAATCCGATGTGAATATTGCGTTCGGGTTTTGAGGCATCTAAAAAAATGGGACTTCTTTGGTATAAAAATCTTCCTTCTATATAACCTCCAAATGCAACTTTGGCGTTGTTTTCTTTTAAAAAACTTGAAATATATTTTTCAAAATCTTCCGAAGTATCTAATTTCTGATTTACCAGTTCTTGATTCGAAACCGATAAATTTAAAGGTACATATTCAGAAAGATTGATTGAGATATCAATAACTTTAGTAGGTGGTAAGGCGTTTAAGATTGAGGCAAGGGGTTTCATAAAATTAAGCTACTTTATTTATAATTATTAATTCGTTATGTACTTCAATGCGAGGCAGCATTTTTGCTTTAATCATTTTCGGATTTACTTCAGCAACATATTTTCTATTTCTAACATTGTGAGCTTCGTCCAATATCATGGTATTGAACAAAACAAAACCATTATCTTTTAAAATGGTACAAACTCTATCAACAAAAAACTTTTCGAACAAAAAATTAGGCATATGCGTATCTTCAAAAATGTCTATAATAATGAGATCGTATTTGTCTTTTGTTTTGAGCACAAATTCAAATGCGTCATCAATAACAACTTCTAACTGCTTAATTTGATTCAGATTAAAATACTCATTGGCAATCTGAATCATATCAGGATCGATTTCAACTCCTGTAATTTTTTCTTTGTATGCAATCTCGTCTACTAAAGTTTTAACCACACTTCCACCGGCAACTCCCAATAGCAGAATATGTTCCATTTCTAAGATTTTATCGTAACCAATATTTCGAAGTCCATACCTTAATATACGTTGTAGACTTCCGTATGAATAATTTGTGTTTTCAGTGTCTAATACTAATTCGCCATTTGCCCATGTAACTTCGATCATTTTGCTTCTGGCTGATTTTTTCTTAAATATTTTTATTGGAATTATATAACTGAAAAATTTTCGAATCATTTTTTATGCTTTTACTCAAATTTAACATTAAATCTTTTATTTTGCACCAAATATTAAATCTTTCATGAAAAAACTATTATACAAATTCATCTTTTACAAGCTAATGGGCTGGAAGATAGTGGGAATGGAAAATGCTGAAGTAAAAAAATGTGTATTAGTAGTAATGCCTCATACCAGTAATCATGACTTTTATATAGGTCTATTAACTCGTGGCATATCTGGATTGCAGATGAATTTTGTAGCAAAGAAGGAGTTATTTAAATTCCCCTTTGGTTTTTATTTTAGAAATGTCGGCGGAGAGCCGCTAGATCGTACTGGAGGATTGAATAAAGTGGATGCGATTGCTTCTATTTTTGATAGAAAAGAAATCTTCCGTTTGGCTGTTGCTCCAGAAGGAACCAGAAAAAAAGTTAACGAAATAAAAACAGGATTTTATTTTATCGCCCTTAAAGCGAATGTACCAATTGTTCCCGTTGCTTTTGATTGGGTTAAAAAAGAAGTGAATATTGGCAAGCCATTTTATCCGACTGAAAATTACGAAGCCGATTATGAAATTTTGAAAAAGCATTATGAAGGAGTTGAAGGTAAAATTCCTGAAAATGGCATCAAACTGTAATTTCTGAGAATTTTTCCAAACGCGTGAGAATCGCGTATTTGAAAATTTTCTGGACAAAGATTCAAATACGCGCTAATTTTTGCGTTATGGAGAATAGGCCTTAAATGTGCCGTTTTTATAGAACAAGACAATTTTTTCAATTTCACTATCTTCCAAATTGAAATTTTCGTTTTTTAGAACAGGAGATTTTTTGGTTTCTCTTTTTTCTTCTTCTTCCGAATTTATTTCCACAACCGAAAATAGATCATTTTCCACATTCTGATTCGATAGAATAGGAGAAGATAATTTTTGAGTTTCAATAGCTTCTTCATTATTGCTTTTGGGAAAAGTTCCTCTCCCTATCAAAATCCAATATAAATCTACATCTGGAAAAACTTCTAGAATTTTCATTACAAAATCTAAACTTGGCTTATTTCTTCCTGACAAAAGATGCGACATACTAGAACGTTGCACGCCAATTTTATCAGCAAAGGCAGATGCGTTTAAACCATAATATTCCAATACAGATTCAAGTCTTTTTACAAAATCATCTATGTTTACCATTGTAAATTCGTGCTTTAAATTCTTTCATTTACAAATGTAAACAAAAAGAAAGAGTATTTGAATATTATTGTTGTAATTTTAATTAGAGTTCATTTTTATGTTAAATTTAAAATCTAAATAGATAATTACAACTAACTGAAATTGATTTATTTAAGTGTTTATTTATAATGTAAAAATCTCAATTGAAACAAGTTATAAAGATTAATGTTAAAACTCTTCAAAAACTGTTTACAATTCTAAATTATTATTTTTTTAATCAGTTTACAATTGTAACGCTAAAGATGTTTACTTTTGTAAACTAATCGAAATACAATGAATTTAGAACAGCTTTTTACACAATACAAGGAACAGTCCATATCTGGCAGATATCTAACTTTAGATCATATTAAACCACTTTTAGATAAGTTAAATACAAATGGTCAAGTACAGATTATTGGCACATCTGTTTTAGGAGAACCTATATATAGCTATCAAATTGGAACGGGAAAAACGCGAGCATACCTATGGTCGCAAATGCACGGAAACGAAAGCACAACAACAAAAGCTTTATTTGATTTCATCAATTTGCTGAATGACGATACCGATTTTGCTAAACAAATGCTGAATACCTTCACATTTTACTGCATTCCGATACTTAATCCTGATGGAGCAAGGCTTTATACTAGAGCAAACGCAAATGAAATTGACTTAAATCGTGATTCACAAGATTTGACTCAACCTGAGAGTAAAGTGTTACGCCAGATTTTTGAAGAATTTAAACCTGACTTCTGCTTTAATCTTCATGATCAGCGTACTATATTTGGAGCAGGAACAACTGGAAAACCTGCAACTGTTTCTTTTTTAGCTCCTTCTTATAATGAAGAAAGAGATGTAAACAATAATAGATTAAAAGCCATTAATATCATAGCTGGAATCAATGAAGAACTCCAAAAGTATATTCCTGGACAAGTTGGACGCTTCGATGACTCCTTCAATATTAATTGTATAGGAGACACTTTCCAGTTTTTAGGCGTGCCAACCATATTATTTGAGGCAGGACATTTTCCAGAGGATTATGAGCGAGAAATTACGAGGAAGTTCATATTTTTCTCGTTAATTTTAAGCTTCAAACTGATATCCGAAAACGATTTAGTTGACAATAGATTTTTCGAATATTTGAATATTTCACAAAATAATGTGGTTTTTTATGATTTTATGTATAAAAATGTCAAAATAAATTATGATGGTATCGAAATTATTACGAATTTTGTCGCACAATACAAAGAAGAATTAATCGAAAATAAGATTCATTTTAACGCTTACATAGTTGAAGTAGGCGAATTGGAAAATTATTTTGGTCATTATGAATACGACGCAAAAGGAGCAGAATATTCGGACGATTTCCAAAACTTTCCAAAAACGGGTCAGAAAGCAAATTTTTATTTAAATAAAAATGTTAAATTTGTTAACGGATTAATAAAAAGTTAATTTTTATGTGAATTTGTTGTTTTTTATATATAATTTTATACTTTGTAATAGCAATTAGTAATATTAATTAAACAATTATGAGTAAATTTCGTTTAGATGAAGTAGATCACCAGATTTTAGATATGTTAATAGACAATACGAGAGTTCCGTTTACTGACATTGCAAAAAAACTTTTGATATCTGCTGGTACAGTACACGTTAGAGTTAAAAAGATGGAAGATGCCGGTATCATCATGGGATCTTCATTAGCCTTAGATTACGATAAATTAGGTTATTCATTTATTGCTTATGTAGGGGTTTTTCTTAATAATACATCTCAAACTAAATTTGTATTAGAAAGAATCAATCAAATTCCATTCGTAACTGTAGCTTCTGTAACTACAGGAAAATTCAACATCTTTTGCAAAATTAGAGCAAAAGACACTAAGCACGCGAAAGAAGTTATCTTTATGATTGACGATATTGATGGTGTTTACAGAACAGAAACAATGATTTCATTAGAGGAAAGTATAAACGATAAGAAGCGTTTGATGCATACTATTTTCAAAAATATGTAAGAACTTTTCTTGAATGCTATATTAAAATATACCTCAAGTTTATTCTTGGGGTTTTTTTATGACTAATTAACCAACCAACTATAACACGATTATGTATACGTTGCCAAAAATTGAGCGTTTTAATCAAGACGTTCTCTCAAAATACCACATTTATAATAGTGTTTTTATAACATTACCCTTTGATTCTATAGATAATACTGGAGTTTTACTTCCTTTATTTACAGAAACTTGCGAAACGGGCTTTAAAAAACAAGAAACACCAAAAGAAATTGTTGATTTCTTCTCAAATAAATATTTGAATAACGCTTCTGAAGAGGAAAAAATCGATCTTATGTTTCGATTTATTCAATATATTGAACGCCAGATTGTATTGTTTGATGCTATTGAAGACGCAGCTTTTCCAGAAGTTAACAACATGGAGGGACGCGGGTCTCTTCGCGACATCAAAGAAAAATCGGACGCTAAAGAAAAGGATGAAGAATTAAGCGAATTTCTAGAAAGTTTTAATGTTCGTACCGTTCTAACAGCGCATCCAACTCAGTTTTATCCTGGTCCAGTTTTAGGAATTATAAATGATTTGACAGAAGCAATTCGTCAAAATGATTTGCTGAAAATTAAACAATTACTGGCTCAGCTTGGAAAAACGCCTTTCATTCAAAAAGAAAAACCAAATCCTTACGATGAGGCGGTAAGTTTAATTTGGTACCTTGAAAATGTATTTTATGCAACTGCAGGAGAAATTGTGCATTACCTGCAAAAAAATATTTTAGAAGGAAACCCAATTCACAACCAATTAATCAAACTTGGTTTCTGGCCAGGAGGTGACCGTGATGGAAATCCTTTCGTTACTACAGATATTACACTTAAAGTGGCAGATCGTTTACGTACCTCAATTTTAAAGTGTTATTATGTAGAAATGAGAAATCTAAAGCGCAAGCTAACTTTCTCAGGAGTAGATGATTTAGTAGCAGAACTTGAACATAAACTTTACCGTTCTGTATTTTATTCTAAAGGAGATATTTTTATCACTTTAGACGAATTACTAACACAGCTGAATAAAATTAGAGCTATAATTATTGAGAAACATCAATCTTTATATTTAGACGAGTTAGATGCGCTTTTGGTAAAAATAAATTTGTTCGGATTCCATTTTGCGACTTTAGATATTCGTCAAAACAGTAAAATTCATAATGCAGTTTTCAAAGATGTTGTCAATTATTATTTGAATTCTGGCTCAGATATTTTTCCTAAAAATTATTTCGAATTGACGGAAGATCAAAAAATCAATGTTTTATCGAAAGTTAAAGGAAAACTTAATCCAGCGGATTTTGAAAATGAAATTACTAGATATACTTTAGAATCTGTTCAGGCTATTAAAACAATTCAGCAAAATAATGGAGAAGAAGGAGCAAACCGTTATATCATTAGTAATAACGAAAGTGCCCTGAATGTTATGGAGACTTTTGCCATGATTCGTTTGAATGATTGGGAAAAACCAACTGTAGATATTATTCCGCTTTTTGAGTCTGTAGACGATTTGCAAAATGCGCATACTATTATGGAGCAATTGTACACCAATCCAGAATATGCAAAACATTTGAAATCGAGAGGAAACAAACAGACTATCATGCTTGGATTCTCGGACGGAACTAAAGATGGCGGGTACTTAATGGCAAACTGGAGTATTTACCAAGCCAAAATTTCGTTGACTAAAATTTCTAGAGAATACGGAATTAAAGCGATTTTCTTTGATGGACGTGGCGGACCTCCAGCGCGTGGCGGTGGAAAAACACATAAATTTTACGCTTCTCTTGGTCCAAAAATTGAAAACAACGAAATTCAAATTACAGTTCAAGGTCAAACGATCAGCTCTAATTTTGGAACTTTAGATTCTTGCCGTTATAATATTGAAAACTTATTGAGTGCTGGTGTTACAAACCAAGTATTTAGTAAAGAGAAAAATGAATTGACAGCAGAAGAAACTCAAATCTTAACTGATTTGGCTAATTTGGGTTATGATAAATATTTAAGCTTCAAAAATCATCCGAAGTTTATTCCGTACTTGGAAAAAATGAGTACTCTGAAATATTACTCAAAAACTAATATTGGAAGCCGTCCTTCAAAAAGAAGCAAATCTGAGTCATTGGATTTTGCTGATTTAAGAGCAATTCCATTTGTGGGTTCATGGAGCCAGTTAAAGCAAAACGTTCCAGGATTCTTTGGAGTGGGTTCTGCTTTAAAACATTTTGAGGAAACTGGACAATGGAATAAAGTAAGTGATTTGTATCATAATTCTTTATTTTTCAAAACATTGCTTGAAAATAGTATGATGTCATTAGCAAAATCATTTTTACCATTGACAGCTTATATGAAAAATGATCCTGAGTTTGGTGAATTCTGGCAGATTATCTATGATGAATTCTCAGAAACAAAACGCCTTTTATTGAAAATTGCTGGGCATAAAACATTGATGGAAAATTATCCTGATGGTATTGCTTCAATTCAGATTAGAGAGCGCATTGTTTTACCGTTATTAACTATTCAGCAATATGCTTTATTGAGAATCAACGAATTAAACAAAGCAGAAACTCCAAATGAAGAATTGGTGAAAGTTTATGAGAAAATCGTAACAAGATCATTATTTGGTAATACGAACGCAAGTAGAAACTCAGCTTAAAATATAAAAATGAAAGTAACAGAATTATTAGACAATGAATATTCAGGTCATTTTGGTACTTATATCAAAGCGGCTGGAGATGGAATTTTGATTGAAGATTTAGAAGTTTCACTTCATGAGTTTATTCGATTTGTGCAAAATATTCCAATGGATAAATTTGATTATCGTTATGCAGAAGGAAAATGGACGATAAAAGATATTATTCAGCATGTTATTGATACAGAACGAATTTTTGCTTATCGCGCTTTACGTTTTTCAAGAAATGACAAAACGCCTTTGCCAAGTTTTGAAGAAAATGATTATGCAGACAATACAGATTCAAATAGCAGAAGCATTCAAGATTTGCTTACTGAATTTTCAGCTGTAAGACATTCAACTTTATTGTTTTACAAAAGTTTATCTGAAGAACAGCTAAAGCGAATTGGAACTGCTTCAGGAAATCAGATTTCCGTTCGTGCTTTAGGTTTTGTCATGATTGGACATCAGAAACACCATCAGAAAGTTTTTGTAGAGAGGTATTTGTAATACATAATTATCAGAATAAAAAAATCCTGTGATATATCACAGGATTTTTTATTTACCTCAATCTTGTCATTTCGACGAAGCAGAAATCTTCGCGAGAAGCTCGACAAAGATTATATTTTCGTATGGAGCCACTTACGAAGATTTCTGCTTCGTCGAAATGATAAACAAACGAATGTGTTTGTTATATCTTTTGATTCCTTCTCTCCAAAAAAGCCAAACCAAATCTAATTTTATCATAAGACATTTTTTCTTCAAAATAATCGAAGTAAGGTCTTAATGCATTTGGATTTTCCAATTCTGTTTGAGCATTTTCTATTTGGAGAATTTCATCTTCAGAGACAAACTGACTTAGATCTAAATCATGGCCATCAACGTATAATTTTGCTAAATGCGAAATAATTGTTGTTGGATTCAAATCTCGCTGTTCTGCTATTTCTTCTACTGAAACTCCATTTTGAAATAATTCCAGCGTTTTTTTATAAGTATTGTCTTTTTTCTCTTTTTTGACAACAGACTTATTTCTTTCAAATTCAATAATGGCTTTGATGAAATCTGCACCATATTTTTCTAGTTTTGCTTTCCCAACACCTTCAACAGCAAGAAACTCTTCGTCGCTCATTGGTCGCAAGATTTCCATTTGGCGTAGGGACGCATCACTAAAAATCACATAAGCAGGAACTTCTTCTTCCTGCGCAATTTCATAACGTAATTTTCGAAGTGTCTCAAACAGAGAATTTTTAGACGCTTTTGGTTTTGCCTCTTTAGCTTCGCTTTTATCAATTGTTTTCTTAACAACTGTTGTCAGTTTTACTTTTTCGCCTTCAAATAAAACTTTCTTTGCAAAAGGAGTAAGTAGAATTTTATTATGCTGATGAAAGGCAATTTCGCAATAGCCTAAATTAATCAGTTGAATAAGATATTGATTCCAATCGTACCAAGAAACATCAGCGCCAATTCCGTACGTTTTTAGCTCTTGATAATTTTTTTCGTAGATATACGCGTTTCTCGAGCCTCTCAAAAAATCCACTATTACAGCCAAAGGCTCAGATTCTTTCAAACGTACAATAGCAGACAAAGCTTTTTGCGCGAGAATCGTCCCATCGAAAAAAGTTGGCGGATTTTTACAAATATCGCAGTTTCCGCAATTCTCAGTAACCAATTCGCCAAAATAAGACAGTAGAATTTTTCTACGACAGCTTACAGCATCTGCGTATTGTTTCATACGGTCTAATTTTGCAAGCTGAATATCAAAGTTCAATCCTTCTGATGCAAATTTTTGCAATTGAATCACATCTGCATAACTCTCAAACAAAACCGTTTCGGCAGGAAGACCGTCACGTCCGGCACGCCCAATTTCCTGATAATATCCTTCTATATTTTTTGGAAGATTGTAATGAATTACCCAGCGAACATTTGATTTATCAATTCCCATTCCAAAAGCAATCGTTGCGCAAACCACCTGACAATCATCATTTATAAATTGATCCTGAGTTTTTGCTCGCGTTTCATTATCTAAACCAGCATGATATGCTTTCGCTTCAATTCCATTTTTTCGTAATTTTTCAGCAAGCTCTTCTGTTGCTTTACGGCTCAAACAATAAATAATTCCCGATTCGTTAGGCTTGTTTTCAATAAAATCAATTATTTGTTTCACCCGATCCAAAGCTGGACGAACTTCAAGACTTAGATTTTTACGATCAAAAGAAGCTATGAATGTTTTCGGATTCTTAAGATTCAATTGTTTGGATATATCTGTTCGAGTCGCTTTATCAGCTGTAGCTGTCAATGCCAAAATTGGAGTAGAAGGGAACCGACTTTTTAGGTATCCTAAATTAGTATAAGCCGGTCTGAAATCATGTCCCCAAGACGAGATACAATGCGCTTCATCAATTGCTATTAGACTAATATTCAATTCGCTAAAAGCCATATCTAAATAAGAAAGACTTTCTGGTGCGACATAAACTAACTTAAAGTTATTTGATTTTAAGTTGTCGATATAATATTGCTGTTCTTGCGATGATTGTGTACTATTAATATAACAAGCAGAAATTCCGTTTGTTTTTAAACTATCAACCTGATCCTTCATTAAAGCAATTAGTGGCGATATCACAATAGTGATTCCTGGTAAAATTAAAGCAGGAAGCTGAAAACAAATTGATTTTCCTCCGCCTGTTGGCATAATTGCCAATGCATCTTGTCCAGATAAGACGGTACTAATTATAGTTTCTTGATTGGGTCTGAATTTTTCGAAACCAAAGTTTTCTTTTAATGTAGCGTGTAGAATTTCTGAAGTCATAGGCATGTACTTTTTTTGTTTAAGATTTAAATGTGAAAATAATCCTATAAAAACAAAAATATAAGTTTAGTAATTTGCAATTCTCTTGTTATAAAAAAAGGAACTCCAAACAGAGTTCCTTTTTTTTTATTAGAAAGAAAATGAATTAATCTTCATCATCTTCGTCTTCTTCATCATAGTCAGTATCAGCTTTGTCGTCATCATCATCGTCATCATCGTCGCCACCATCAGTATCTGGTTTGTCAAGATTATCATCGTCATCATCATCGTCACTAATATCATCATCCAGATCTATACCTTTAACTGGCGCAATTGCATCTACATCAACATCTAAATCGTCATCTTCATCGTAGTTTTCAATTCTGTCAGCAAGTTTAGTACTTATTTTTACTAAGTAAATTGTATCTTCAGTACGAACTTCAACAGCTTCAACCAATTCGTTTTTAGCATTTCTAAAACGGATTACATCCGAATCATCATAACCATCAGGAAACTTTTCAACCAAAAGATTTAAAATTTCGTTGGTAAGTTTGGCGTAGTCTACTATAACTCTTTTCATAAATTATCTTATAAATCTAATAAGTATGCAAAAATTAACGGAGCAACAATTGTAGCATCCGATTCAATAATAAATTTTGGGGTTTTGATGTCTAATTTACCCCAAGTGATTTTTTCATTTGGAACTGCTCCAGAGTAAGAACCATAACTAGTTGTTGAATCTGAGATTTGGCAGAAATAGCTCCAAAATGGCACATCATGCATTTCCATATCTTGATATAGCATTGGCACTACACAGATAGGGAAATCACCCGCGATACCACCACCGATTTGGAAGAATCCAATTCCGTTTGAACTGTTTTTTGAATACCAATCCGCAAGGAAAGTCATGTATTCAATACCAGATTTCATAGTAGACGCTTTTAAATCTCCTTTAATTACGTATGAAGCAAAGATATTACCCATTGTACTATCTTCCCATCCTGGAACGATAATTGGTAAATTTTTCTCTGCAGCTGCATACATCCAGCTATCTTTTAGATCAATTTCGTAATATTCTTCTAAAACGCCAGACAACAACATTTTATACATAAATTCATGTGGGAAGTAGCGCTCACCTTTATCGTCAGCCTCTTTCCAAATTTTGTAAATGTGTTTTTGTAAACGACGGAAAGCTTCATGCTCAGGAATACAAGTGTCTGTAACACGGTTTAATCCTCTTTCTAATAAAGCCCATTCGTCTTCTGGTGTCAAATCACGATAATTAGGAACTCTCTCGTAGTGAGAATGAGCTACTAAATTCATGATATCTTCTTCTAAGTTTGCTCCAGTACATGAAATAATATGCACTTTGTCTTGTCTGATTACTTCGGCAAAAATTTTACCAATTTCTGCTGTACTCATTGCGCCAGCCATACTTACCAGCATCTTTGCACCATCAGCTAATTGCTGTTCGTATGCTTTTGCAGCATCTACTAACGAAGCAGAGTTAAAATGCAAATAATGTTTTTCAATAAACTGACTGATTGGTCCTTTCATTTTTTTGTTTTTTTTTTTTTGAATTAAAAAGTTTAACCTTTTTGGATGTTAATGCAAATTAAGAATTTTTTAAAAAAAATTATAACTTAATCTGCCGTTTTTTTTACACCTTTTTTTTGTAGCCTAAAATCTTTAAAACATCGTCTGAAGTCTGTTGTTCTGAGAACACTTCGGTTGCTAGAATTCCATTTTCATCACGATCAATTAAAATATGTTTTGGCTGCGGAATCAAACAGTGGTGTAGACCGCCGTATCCTCCAATTGTTTCTTGATAAGCGCCAGTATTAAAGAAACCAATATATAAAGGCTTTTCTTTGTTGTATTTAGGCAAATAAATGGCGTTCATGTTTTGTTCAGAATTGTAATAGTCGTCACTATCACAAGTAAGACCTCCTAGCAGAACCCGCTCGTAAGTATCATTCCAACGGTTAATAGCCAGCATGATAAAACGTTTATTTATAGCCCAAGTATCTGGTAAAGTGGTAATGAAAGATGAGTCGATCATATTCCATTTTTCTCTATCATTTTGTTGTTTTTGATACAAAATCTGATAGATTGCACCACCGCTTTCACCTACAGTAAACGATCCAAATTCCGTAAAAATATTTGGAACATCAACTTCGGCTTCATCACAAGCAATTTTAATCTGATTGATAATTTCATCAATCATATATTGATAATCATACTCAAAAGCAAGTGAGTTTTTAATAGGGAAACCACCGCCAATGTTTAGTCCGTCTAGTGTCGGACATTCTTTTTTAAGAGCAATGTAAACTTTGATACATTTTACAAGCTCATTCCAATAATATGATGTATCGTTAATTCCGGTATTGATAAAGAAGTGAAGCATTTTCAGCTCTAATTTATCATTCTCTTGAATTTGTTTTTTATAGAACGAAACTATGTTTTTGTAACCAATACCTAATCTTGAAGTATAAAACTCAAATTTAGGCTCTTCCTCAGCAGCAATACGAATTCCGATTTTGAATTTCCCTTTAATTTCTGCCTGAAGCAAATCTAACTCTTCATAATTATCAATAATAGGAATAGTATTTTTATGTCCGTTATTGATTAATCTTGCAATGTTAGTAATATATTCGTCTCTTTTAAAACCGTTACAAATAACATACGTGCTTTTGTTGATTTTACCGTTTTCTAATAAATTCTCCACAATATTAACATCAAAAGCAGATGAAGTTTCGATGTGAATGTTATTCTTAAAAGCTTCATTCATAATATATTCAAAATGAGAGCTTTTTGTACAATAACAATAGTAGTATTTTGCGTCGTATTTATTCTTTTCCATCGATTTTCTGAACCACGCTTTCGCTTTATTGATGTTTTCAGAAATCTGAGGAAGGTAAGTAAACTTTAATGGCGTTCCATATTGCTCAACCAATTTCATCAAATCGATATTATGAAACAATAGGTTGTCTTTGTTTAGTTTAAATTCCTCTTGTGGAAAGTAGTATGTTTGGTTTATTAGATCAGAATATTTTGTATTCATTTATTTGTCAATGTTTAGAGATTGTAATTATAATTTAATTTTAGGTTTTTGGGGACTTAATCTTAAATTCAAACTCTAATATTGGCAAATATAATAGGCAGTTTTTCATGCTCCGCTTTTGTACATTGGAATACATCAAAACAGAAAGGACTTTTACTATTATAGAAACGATCCAACATCCTTAATAAAGAACTGTTGAGTCTGTTTCTGTAAGAGCTGAAGTGCCTCTGCTGGTTGTTTGTTTTCATGGCGCAAATGTAAAAAATAATATATACCAAATGCAATGCTTTTGATTAAAAAAAGTTTAAGATTTATAATCCTCAAACGCTTCTAGAATCAATTTATTTTCAACGGATTGGTTAATTTTTATTTTTCCGATTCCTTCAATTAATGCAAATTGAATTAAACCGTATTCATTTTTTTTGTCGTGAATTAACAATTCTAAGATAGGATCAATGTCATTTTCCTCAAAAATTACATCATCATAAATATCTTTTATTACAGTTTTAATTTCACGGTATTCTTCTGCAGAAATTAATCCTTTTTGAAGCGAAATGTAGCTTTCTAAGATCATTCCAACCGCAATTGCCTCTCCGTGCAATAAAGTTGTTTTATCTTCACTTTCCAAGAAATACCCTTCGATTGCATGTCCTAAAGTATGCCCAAAATTCAAGGCCTTGCGAATATTTTTCTCCGTTGGGTCCTGAATAACAATTTCATTCTTAATTTCGACAGAACGATAAATCAGTTGATCTAATTCATCAAAAACAATTGATTTCAAATCTGAAAACTGTCTCCAGTACGGAGCATCATATATTAAACCGTGTTTTAGCATTTCTGCCAAACCAGAACGCATTTCGCTTTGCGGTAAAGTTTCTAAATATTGTGTATCAATCAAAACCATCTGTGGTACATTGATAACTCCAATTTGATTCTTGAGATTTCCTAAATCAACTCCTGTTTTTCCTCCAACAGAAGCATCAACCATAGATAATAGTGTAGTTGGGATATTGATAAAATCTACGCCTCTTTTGAACGTAGAAGCAACAAAACCTCCTAAATCGGTTACAACTCCGCCACCTAAATTAATAATAAGTGATTTTCTGTCTGCTCCAAGCTCTGTCAAAATATTCCAGATCTCAATACAAGTTTCTATATTTTTATTTGCCTCTCCAGCTTCAAACTCAATTATTTCAATCGCTAAATCGGTTTCTAAAAGCGGAATAAATTTAGATAAACAATACTCATTGGTCTGATCATCAACAATTATAAATATGTTAGAATATTTACTTTCTCTTAAGTGTTTATTTAAAGCTACGTAAGCATTCTCATTAAAATGTACGAAATAATTATTGGCTTGAATAGATTGCATAATTCTTTAGTTAATTGAAAGCGCAAAATAAGGCATTTTAAACGTAATAATATTCAAACTTTCTGGCTATTTTGTTTAAAATACGGGTTTGCATCTTTAAAATTAAGATAAAATTTTACAACAAATAAATATTTACTTCATAAATTAATATTTGCGGTGTCCTCGTTAACAATATTAAAAAATATGGTATCGTTTAGTGAAAAATATTCAAAACACTCTCTATATTTGCATAAAAAATAAATTTTAATGGAAAAGATATTCGATAATACACAGGTTGCATTTTCACTAAAGAGTGACACTGAACTTGATAGAGCTTATTTTCTTTTCAAAATGATTGACAGCGAACCTTTAGTAAGAATAGGTACTGCTGTAACTAATTTTGCAATTAAAGCTCATTTACCAGTAGAAGGATTAATTAGAGCAACTGTTTTTGACCATTTTTGTGGTGGCGTAAACGAAAATGACTGTCTTACTGTAGTAGACAAAATGTTTACAAAAGGAGTTTCTTCTGTTTTGGATTATTCGGTTGAAGGAAAAGAAGAAGAGGAGCAGTTTGATGCCGCATTGGAAATGACTTTAAGAACAGTAGATTTTGCTAAAGAACGTTTAGCAATTCCATTTGCTGTTTTCAAACCAACAGGTTTAGGACGTTTTGAATTGTATGAAAAATTGGGCGAGAAAAAAACTTTAACTCCAGCAGAGCAGGCTGAATGGGATAGAGTAGTAGCTCGTTTTGACAAAATATGCAGTGAAGCGCACAAAAAAGATGTTGCATTATTGATTGATGGTGAAGAAAGCTGGATGCAGGACGCTGCCGATGATTTGGTAACTGATATGATGCGTAAATACAATAAAGAAAAAGCAATTGTATTTAACACTCTGCAGATGTACCGCTGGGATCGTTTAGATTATTTGAAAAAACTTCATGAAATTGCCAAAGCTGAAGGTTTCTATATTGGAATGAAATTGGTTCGTGGCGCTTATATGGAAAAAGAGAACAAAAGAGCGGAAGAAAAAGGTTATGTTTCTCCAATCTGCGTATCTAAAGAAGCTACAGACGTAAACTACGATAGTGCTGTACAATATATGTTAGAGCATATTGATAAAATGGCCATTTTTGCAGGAACTCATAACGAATTAAGCTCATACAAATTAATGGAAATGATGGCTCAGAAAGGAATCGCTAAAAATGATCCTAGAATCTGGTTCGGACAATTATACGGTATGAGTGACAATATCAGCTACAACTTGGCTGAAAACGGTTATAATGTTGCTAAATATTTGCCATTCGGACCTGTAAAAGATGTTATGCCATACTTAATTCGTCGTGCTGAAGAAAATACTTCTGTAGCAGGTCAAACAAGCCGCGAATTATCTATGATTAAAGCTGAACGTAAACGCAGAAAAGGGAAATAATTTTTAGTTTTCCGTTTTCTGTCTCAGTTTACAGATATAAAAAACTCCAATCTAAAAAGATTGGAGTTTTTTTTGTTGCTGAAAATCAAACCCGACAGATTTTTAAAACCAGTCGGGTTTGAACTATCGTTTAATTAGAATTTGGAATTTTAAAAATTGAAATTTTCTTTTAAGAGTTACTAAACTGCAAGTTGCTTAAATTCTTATAAATTCCGTTTTCTAAGTTTATTAATTCTTGGTGTGTTCCTTCTTCAGAGATTTTTCCGTTATCTAAAACTAAGATTTTATCAGCATTTCTGATTGTTGAAAGCCTGTGAGCAATAATAATGCTTGTTCTTCCTTCCATCAATACTTCTAAAGCTTCCTGAACCAGTTTTTCACTTTCGCTGTCTAAAGATGATGTAGCTTCGTCTAAAATCAAAATGCTCGGATTTTTAAGTAATGCTCTTGCAATCGCAATACGCTGACGCTGTCCTCCAGAAAGTTTAACACCGCGTTCTCCAACCAAAGTTTCGAATTTCTCAGGAAAACTATCCACAAAATTGAAAGCATTGGCTTGTTTTGCCGCTTGAATAATTTCTTCATCAGTCGCATCAGGTTTTCCGTACGCAATGTTTTCTCTAATTGTTCCTCCAAACAAAATTACGTCCTGAGGCACAATACTCATATTGCCGCGAAGATTTTCTAAGTCATAATCGTAGATGTTTTTTCCATCGACACTAATTTCCCCAGAAGTAATATCGTAGAAGCGAAGCAAAAGAGAAGAAATAGTCGATTTTCCGGCGCCACTAGGCCCAACAATTGCTATTTTCTGACCAAATTCTGCCGAAAAATTTACATCTTTCAGAACTTGGATTTCCTGACGTGTAGGATAGCTAAATGCCACATTTTTGAATGTAACATTTCCTTTAATTTTCTCCTGATTTTTATTTAAATCTGAATTGATTTTCTCAGGACTTTCGTCTAATAACTCAAAAACGCGTTCTGTTGCACCAATTGCTTTTTGAATCTGCGCATATAATTCGGCAATTCCACCAAAAGAAGCACCAACAAAAGTTGAATATAATACGAATGAAATCAATTGTCCAACGCTCATTTCTCCGGCAATGCTCAAACGAACTCCGTACCAAACTACAGCTACGATTGCGCCAAATAGACAGAAAATGATAAAAGAAGCAAAATAACCACGGTATTTGCCACCTTTAATAGCCAATTTTACTACTTCGCTAATTTTTCCTTTGTAACGTGCAATTTCATACCACTCGTTGGCAAAAGCTTTCACAATACTAATTCCTTGCATCGTTTCTTCAACAATTACCTGGCTTTCGGCAACCTGATCCTGAACTTTTTTTGAATACTTTCTAATAAATCTCCCAAAAACAACCGCTGCAATAGCCACTAATGGAACTACCGAAAGCATTAATAAAGTTAATTTGAAACTTTCTGTTGCTAAAAGAATAATTCCGCCTATGATTAGAATAAATTGACGTAAGAATTCCGCAATAGTTGTAGTTAAGGTATCTTGAATTTGTGTAATGTCGGCACTAATACGGCTGTTTAACTCTCCAACTCTTTTTTGCGAAAAGAAAGTCATGGGCAGCTTTACCAAATTAGTGTATAAAGCTAAACGCAAGTTGGCCAATGTATTTTCGGTAAAGTTTACAAACAATGAAAGTCTGAAAAATGAAAAGAAAGATTGTAAAAACAGAATAACGATTAAACCTAATGCAATTTGATTGGCTTCGTCGCCGTTTTTGTTTTTAACGCAATCTACCAGCATTCCCATTAGTTTAGGAAAGGCAAGGGCAGTGGCACCAGTTAGTAAAAGAAAAATCAAACCAATGAAGAATTTCCATTTGTGATGTCCTGCATATGTAAAAATTGTTTTTGCTTTATTAAGTGAAGTAGCCGTTATTTTTGATTTAGGCAAATCATTTTCTTTAAATCGTGCCATTAGAATTTACTATTTTTAGGTATACAAATGTATGACTAAGTCGAATCACTACAAAGCAATATTAAGAATTAGAGTTCTCAATTTAACTTTTTAACGAAATTATAAGAAAAGAGTAAAAAAACTTTACTTTTTTAAAGGTTTGAAAAATAGCTTTCTAAATAAAAACACGAAAAAATATTTCATTTTTTTCTAAAAAGGCTTGCAAATACAAAATCTAGATGTAGATTTCCACTCGCAATCACAAACGATAGCAACCTAGTAGAATAGAGCGATTAGCTCAGCTGGTTCAGAGCATTCCGGTTTTAATCGGAAGCGGTCGAAGGTTCTAACTTCCCGATTGCACTTACAGAAGTTTGATAAACAATGAAGTAAAAAATATTTTGCTTTTTTTTCTAAAAAAGGCTTGTAAAAACAAAATCTAGCTTTATATTTGCACTCGCAAACAGAAACGATAGCAACCTAGTAAAATAGGGCGATTAGCTCAGCTGGTTCAGAGCACCTCGTTTACACCGAGGGGGTCGGGGGTTCGAACCCCTCATCGCCCACAAAATTCCAAAAACTCCAAAGTCATTTGATTTTGGAGTTTTTTGGTTTATATCTTTTTATGGATTTTACTGTTTATATATTATTTAGCGAAAGCAAGAATAGATACTATATTGGATTCACTTCCAATTTAGAAGAAAGACTGATCCGTCATAATCAGAAGAGTAAAGGTTTTACAGGAAATGCAAATGATTGGAAAGTTGTTTATACAGAAAATTATGAAACGAAGGAAGACGCTCATAAAAGAGAACTTCAAATTAAATCTTGGAAAAGCAGAATTAAAATCGAAGCATTAATTAAACAAAAGGATTAACTCAGCTGGTTCAGAGCATTCCGATTTTTAATCGGAAGTGGTCGGGGGTTCGAACCCCTCATCGCCCACAAAATTCCAAAAACTCCAAAGTCATTTGATTTTGGAGTTTTTTGGTTTATATCTTTTTATGGATTTTACTGTTTATATATTATTTAGCGAAAGCAAGAATAGATACTATATTGGATTCACTTCCAATTTAGAAGAAAGACTGATCCGTCATAATCAGAAGAGTAAAGGTTTTACAGGAAACGCAAATGATTGGAAAGTTGTTTATACAGAAAATTATGAAACGAAGGAAGACGCTCATAAAAGAGAGCTTCAAATTAAATCTTGGAAAAGCAGAATTAAAATAGAAGCATTAATTAAACAAAAGGATTAGCTCAGCTGGTTCAGAGCATTCCGATTTTTAATCGGAAGCGGTCGGGGGTTCGAACCCCTCATCGCCCACAAAATTCCAAAAACTCCAAAGTCATTTGATTTTGGAGTTTTTTGGTTTATATGTTTTTATGGATTTTACTGTTTATATATTATTTAGCGAAAGCAAGAATAGATACTATATTGGATTCACTTCCAATTTGGAAGAAAGACTGATTCGTCATAATCAGAAGAGTAAAGGTTTTACAGGAAATACAAATGATTGGAAAGTTGTTTATACTGAAAATTATAAAACGAAAGAAGATGCTCATAAAAGAGAGCTTCAAATTAAATCTTGGAAAAGCAGAATTAAAATCGAAGCATTAATTAAACAAAAGGATTAACTCAGCTGGTTCAGAGCATTCCGATTTTTAATTGGAAGCGGTCGGGGTATATTGCATTTGTAGAAGTTTGATAAACAATGTTGTAAAAAATATTTCACTTTTTTTTCAGAAAAACGCTTGCAAATATAAAATCTAGCAGCTTTTATATAAATCAATCATAAATAATAGCAACCTAATAAAATAGTCGACTGGCGCAGCTGGTTCAGAGCATTCCGATTTTTAATCGGAAGCGGTCGGGGTATATTGTATTTGTAGAAGTTTGATAAACAATGTTGTAAAAAATATTTCACTTTTTTTCAGAAAAAGGCTTGCAAATATAAAATCTAGCTGTATATTTGCATTCGCAATCACAAAATGATAGCAACCTAGTAAAATAGGGCGATTAGCTCAGCTGGTTCAGAGCACCTCGTTTACACCGAGGGGGTCGGGGGTTCGAACCCCTCATCGCCCACAAAAGACTCCTTAAGTAATTAAGGATTTTTTTTTGAATTTCTTGAATGTAATAATTTACAATCATTTTGGGGAGATACTCAAGCGGCCAACGAGGGCAGACTGTAAATCTGCTGTGAAAACTTCGCAGGTTCGAATCCTGCTCTCCCCACGAAAAAAAAAAGCCTATAAATCGAAAGATTCATAGGCTTTTTGTTTGTAAGAATGTTTTTTAGTCTTTTGTTACAACTTAAGTCGAATGGCACAAAAATACCAAAAACTCCAAGAGCAGATAGCCTCTCGGAGTTTTTATAAATTTTCCTTTGTCAATCTATCCAATTCTTTCAACAAAGTCGGCATTCTAAATTCTCCATGCATACCTTCGACTTTTTTATAAGCTTCATCCAAATCAATTCCGATAGAAGTAATGTATAACGGTTTCTTGCTATCCCCTCTAAAAAGAGCTTTTTTATTCTTTTCAATGGAAGCAAAATTGGTTTTGGCGACGCCGATAATCGGAATTTCTTTATTTAGTTTTTCATATAAGTAACCGCCCAAACCATATTTTAGTTCATCATTCAAGTAAACAAAACCGTCAACAACGATTGCTTCAACTTTAGACAAATCTATTTGGTTTAATAAACTCAAAATGCATGGCAATTCTCTTTTGTAAAATTCTCCAGGAATATATTCCGCTACATTGTCGATTGTTTCAAAATGAATTTTGAAATTTTTGTCCTCATTCCATTCTGAAAATTCAAGACAAACTGTTTTTGCTTTTTGGTCAAAGTAATACGTGTCAAAAGCTAGAATCATATATTATTTTTTCTAAAGTATTAGAGTCTAAAAATATAAAAACGATTGTGAAAGACGGCTTATTTACGGAAACAATTTCTTCTTTTTAACAAGATTATTAAACTTTAAAATTCAAGCTTTTGAAAAACTCATAAATAAATGTAGTTTAGCTAAAATTTTAAGAATGTTTCTTTAAACAATATTTCAAAATGAAATGGATCACTAGAGAAAGACCTAAAATAGATCGAATCGCCTGTCCGTGGCTGATTCGAAGATTTGTTGATTCTGAATCTGAATTTATTTATGTTCCATTTGCTGACGTTTTAAGAAAGGCAGAAGAGCTTAATGCTATGCCATTTGATATTCCGAATGTTGAGTTTACGCATTATAATGAAGAATGCACTTTTGATTATATTGTAAAGAAATACGGAATTAAAGATCCAGCGATTAAAATTATTGCAGGAATTGTACGCGGAGCTGACACTGACAGGCATGAAATTGCTAAAGAGTCAGCTGGGTTGTGGGCTATTTCGGCTGGATTAGCTCATAATATCAAAGACGACTACGAACTATTAGAAAGCGGAATGGTTTTATATGATGCTTTATACAGCTGGGCCACGCATTTGTACCAGCAAAATCATTTGCAGAACAGTCCGTTCGAAAAACTGTTGCATGAGGTTTATGATAAGTTTCTTAAAGACAAAAAATCGGCCGGAAAAACGCCTTCGTGGGTAAAAGATTTAAAAAATATTATTCAAGATCAAATTGATGCTCAATTTACTTTTGATTTAAAGAAAATTTCGAGCGAATTAGATTTAAATCCATCGTATTTATCTCGAGAATTTTCGAAACATTTCGAAGATTTGAATTTTGGCGAATATGTTAGAAAACTTCGTATTGAAAAAGCGATTCATCTGATTGAGAATTCTTCTCATAACTTGACAGAAATTGCATATATGACAGGTTTTTCAGATCAAAGCCATTTTACTAGAATTTTCAAACTTCATACAGGAAAAAATCCTTCGGCTTATAGAAAAAAGTCTAGAAAATAAATCCTGTTCAAATAATTAAAAACTCTAGCAGAAGTCACTATTTTATCGCGTCTCTATCTGTTTATTTTGACAAGATCATCAAACTTTTTAATCATTTTAAATTAAAACTCTCTAGAAATTTAATTGATTATCATTACCTTGGTTACAATCAATTAAACTAAAGTTTATGAAAACTAAAATGATATGGGCCAATTTGGTTTCAAACGATTTACAGCAGACAATTCAGTTTTATACCGATTTAGGATTCAAACAAAACGGACAAAATACAGAAGAAATTGTAAGTTTTTCGATTGCGGAGAATAATTTTATTATCAACTTTTTTACCACCGATAGATTCAAAACCGCTTTAAAAGGCAACTTGGCAAATTCTAGAAATGAGAATGAAATCATCTTCTCGCTTTCTGCAGAGAGCAGAGAAGAAGTAGATCTTTGGTATGAAAAAGTCAAAAAAGCTGGTGCAACCATTTTTTCTGAACCCGAAAATTACCAATTAGGCTACACTTTTGGTTTTGCTGATCCAGATGGACATAAGTTTAATTTTCTTTATTGGCCGGGAATGTAAAACAAAAAGGCCTCAAGCCTTTTCCCAATCTTGAAGTTTATATGGAACTTAAAATCCTAAATGTTATAAGAATATTGAGAAAGTTTAGTTCTTTTTTGCCATATGGCAAATTTTCAATAAAAACTTATGTCTAACTTTCGTGCATGAAAGAATTAGTAAATTATATATTGCAGTTTGGCAATTTAAATCAGCATCAGATTGATTTAATTTTAACTAAAGCCAAGGAAAAAGAAATCAAAAAGGAAGACTATTTTTCTGAAGCCGGAAAAATCGCTTCTGAAGTTGGTTTTATCATAGATGGAATAATGCGTGTCTGTTACTACAACAACAAAGGCGAAGAAATTACCAAATACTTTATAGACGAAAATAATCTTGTAGTAGATTTGGAAAGTTTTGATAATAATATTTGTTCGTCTGCTTATGTGCAAGCAGTTACAGATTGCAAAATAATTGTATTCTCAAAGAAAGATTGGCAAGAATTATTAAATACCATTATTGGCTGGGACACGATTGTACATAAAATTATTTCAAAAGCATTAATGCAGAAAGTCGCTAGAAGAAGTCCGCTTGTTTCAGAAGACGCAACAACTCGTTATCTATCTTTCATGGAAATGTTTCCAAACGTAATTAATCGAATACCGCTTTCGTATTTGGCTTCATATCTCGGAATCACACAATCTTCTTTGAGCAGAATTAGAAAAAATATCCGCTAAAATCGCTTTTTGCCATATGACAAATGTTTTTGTTTTTCATTGACGGAACTTTGCTTCAGATAATTTAAAAAGACAAAAAATGAAAACAGTATTAATTACAGGAGCAAATAGAAGTATTGGTTTAGAAACAGCGAAACAGCTTTCAGAAAAAGGATTATTTGTTTATCTAGGAACAAGAGATCTTGCAAAAGGAGAAGAAGTTGTAAAAGAATTAAATGCGAAAGGATTTCAGAACATACAAGCTATTCAAATTGATGTTACAGATGCAGAAAGCGTTTTGGCTGCAAAAAACATCATTGAAAAAGAAAAAGGCAAATTGGATATTTTAATAAATAATGCTGGAATTTTAGGAGATATTCCGCAAAATCCTTCTACAACTTCTATAGAAGATATTCAACAAGTTTTTAATACCAATTTCTTTGGAGCAATAACAGTTACGCAGACTTTTATTGAACTATTGAAAAAATCAGACAGTCCAAGAATCAGTAACATTACATCTGGGCTTGGTTCTCTTACTTTACACAGTGATCCAACTTGGAAATATTATGCCATAAAAGCAATTTCGTATGTATCGTCTAAAACAGCTTTAAACGCATTTACAGTTACTTTAGCGCACGAATTGAAGGATCTTGCATTCAAAGTTAATTCAATTGACCCAGGTTACACGGCAACAGATTTTAATCATCATAGCGGTCCAGGAAGTGTTGAAAGCGCAGCAAGTTTCATTATAAAACATACTTTAGTTGATGAAAATGGACCAACTGGAAAATTCTTCAGCAACGATATTGAAGACGAAAGCGAAGAAAGTCCGTGGTAAAAAACTTTTAATACCGAATAAAAACTCCAAAGTCAAAAGATTTTGGAGTTTTTATTTTGGATTATGATTGTTTTTAAAACTTAAATTACGGTTAATAAAAAGTAAAAGCGGTAAATTAGCAGTCTGAAAATTTCTAAAACGAAAGTTATGTCTATTACTACAGAAGCAGAATTAGCCGGAATGAAAAAAGCCAGTGAGGCCGTTGCATTTACTTTAAAAGAAATGAGAAAATTTGCCAAAGCAGGTATGTCAACCAAAGAATTAGACGAATATGGCGGGCAGATATTGAAAAGTTTCGGAGCTAAATCTGCGCCTTATGAAACTTATGGTTTTCCGGGCTGGACTTGTATTAGCGTTGATAATGAATTCTGCCACGGTATTCCTTCTGAGAAAAGAATTCTTCAAGAAGGAGATTTGATCAATATCGATGTTTCTGCCGAATTAAACGGTTTCTGGTCTGATAATGGAGGCTCTTTTGTGATTGGAGAAGATATAAACGAACATCAAAAATTGATTGAAGCTTCTAAACAAATTTTGCATAAAGCAATTCACAACATAAAAGGCGGCGTCCGAATTTCTGACATCGGATTTTTAATTGAAACAGAAGCAAAGAAAAAAGGCTATAAAGTCATTAAAAACCTAACGGGACATGGAGTAGGGAGAAGCCTTCATGAAGCGCCTCATGAAATTGCCAACTACAGAGACCGTTTTAATGTGACGAGATTTAAAAAGAACTCGGTCGTAGCAATTGAAACTTTTATTTCAACGATTTCTACTTATGCAGAAACAATGAAAGATGGCTGGACAATGGTTGGAAATAAAGGCGGCTTTATGGCTCAGCACGAACATACAATTGTCGTGACAGAAGGCAAGCCGATAATTTTAACCGAAATGAATGAAATTTGGAATTAATGATTCCCAATACGCAAAAACTCCATTAGAAATAATGGAGTTTTGTTTTTTAGGAGGTTTTATTTTGCGCATTAAATGCTGCAACTAATTTTTTATTTGCTTCAATGATTTTCTGAGGATTAATCATATTTGAGTTAAATATGAAATCATAATTTTCATCTTTTGGCTTAAACTGATTCACACCAAAAGCCACACTATTTGCAGGTATATTTTTGGTTATAATAGCTCCCGCGCCAATAACCGAATTTTCCCCAATAACTATTGGCCCTAAAATTTTGGCGCCATCAGCAATAATCACATTTTTAGCAATAATAGGATTTCCGACATTCTCCCATTCGTCATTGATTTTATTGTACTTCAAATTGGCTCCAATTGAAACGTTTTGAAAAATAACCACATTCTCACAGATTTTAGACGCCACAATTGTACATCCGCGTCCGTGATGTGCAAACAAAACAGATTTAGCCATCTCTGCACAATTTATTTCGCAACAATATAATTTCTCCAATAAATTGCCCGCAATGAGTTTTAAAAAACTATTTTTTGAATGACAATTGATTCTAACTAATGTACTAAACATATTGTTTTTGAACGTTTAGCAATAACTCATAATTCATAACTTACAACTCAATTTAAGGTTCCCAAAGTTCAATTTTATTACCCTCCGTGTCCATAATGTGCACAAACTTGCCATATTCATAGGTTTCGATATCGTCGAGAACCGTAACTCCGTTTGCTTTCAGTTTTTCTACAAGGCCTTCAATATTCTGAACACGGTAGTTTATCATAAATTCTTTTTTAGATGGAGAAAAATATTCATCTCCTTTCTTAAAAGGGCACCATTGCGTAGATTCTATCTTTTCTGGATTTTCCAGATTTCTAGATTCAAAACTTGAAGAACCCCATTCATTGATTTCTAATCCTAAATTTTTAGCATACCATTCTTTAGTTTCTTTCGGATTATCCATAAAAAAGAAAACGCCGCCAAGTCCTGTCACTTTTGGCGTTGTGTCATTTGAATTGTTTTCCATAGGAGAGTTTTTTGAGGTTATTTTTCGAAAATCTAAGATATTAAATATTGCTTGTATTTTATTCTATTTGCTTTTGAATTATATTTACATAAACGTATTTAGACCTAAATCTAACTAAAATGAAAACGGAAAGAATCTACAAAATCTTATTTTCTAGCGTATATCCTTTATACATTCAAAAAGTCGAAAAAAAGGGAAGAACTAAAGAAGAATTAGATACGGTAATAAAATGGCTTACAGGATATAGCGACGAACAAATTAAAGAACAGATTGAAAATAAAGTGGACTTTCAAACATTCTTTGCTGAAGCTCCAGAAATCAATCCGAATGCTTCTAAAATTACGGGGGTGATCTGTGGTTATCGTGTAGAAGAGATTGAAGATCCATTGATTCAAAAAATGCGATATCTAGACAAACTAATTGATGAAATCGCCAAAGGAAGAAAAATGGAAAAGATTTTAAGAGAATAAAAAGTCCTTCAAAAATATTTGAAGGACTTTTAGTTTTAAACTCTTAATAAACCGCGAAAACCTCTCGCAGCATAATATGATTCTGCACCGTTATGATAAACAAAGACGGTATTATATCTAAAATCTGAAAAAATAGCACCGCCCAGTTTTCTAATTTCTGGCGGAGTTAAAATCCAGCTTGAAGTTTTGGCATCAAATTTTCCTAATTTTTGCAGCTCTTTATATTGCTCTTCGTTTAAGATTTCAATTCCCATTTGTTCCGCCATGTTTATAGCGCTGTCAGCTGGTTTATGCTCTTTTCTTTTTTCCAGAGCTTCATGATCATAACAAACACTTCTACGCCCTTTCGGACTTTCAGCAGAACAATCCACAAAAAGATATTCATCCGTTTTAGCATCATATCCAATTACGTCCGGCTCGCCTTCAGTTCTTTCCATTTCGTCAAGAGACCATAGTTTTAATGGATTAGCTTTTAGTTTAGCTTCAATTTTTGCCCAATCTAGATTTTCGTGACGGTTTTTATTCTTTTCAAAACGCTTTTCGAGTATGCTCAATAATTCGTCTTGTTCGTTTATGGTAAGTTGCTTTTTCATTTTATTAAGTTTTTAATTAGAACTGCATCTTCTTGTTTCTGGTCTGAAATACCAGGAAACAACTGTTAGAACAATTAGCAATATTGGTCCAAAAAGTGCTGACGCGTCATCTTTTATAGCCAAATGCGAAAACACAGCTCCAGACATTGCAAAAAAGAAACCTGCATAAGCCCATTCTTTCAGTAAACCAAATTTCGGAATCAGAATTGCGATTACTCCCAAAAGCTTCCAAACGCCCAAAAGAGCTAAAAAATAAAGCGGATATCCTAAATGCTGTATCATTTCTGCTTCTTCTTTGATAGGAATAAGCTGTACAATTCCTGTTGATGTCATTCCTAAAGCCAACCATAAAGTGGCAACCCAATAGATAATTTTATTTCTTTTGCTCATAATTTTTATTTTAGTTTAGTTACAATTTCTTCCAATCGGTTGTGTGCCATATTTAATCCTTGTGCAAATGGCAATTTTAACTGCGTTGTTCTATGTTCGATAGATTTGTAAATGATCTGCATAGTCAATTTGCTGGTATCATCTGTTAGATTTTCAAACTCTAAAAATTCCAATTGAGGCGCAAAATTGGCGTTATCCATTTCAAAAGTGCGCACTATTTTTTCATTCGGAACAAAATCATGAAAAACACCATTTGCTTTAAAAACTACATTCCCATTAGGATCGCTGGTTTCATATTCCCATCCACCATATTTTTTACTTTCCAGTTTCAAGACTTTTGTGCCCATCCATTGTGCTACAATTTCAGACTCGGTATGAGCTTTAAATAATAATTCAACTGGCAGATTAAATTCTCTAGTAATCACAAGATCTAGTCTGTCATCTTCGGCATGAATTTCTGTTTTCTTTTCCATGGTTTATTTTTTATAGTTTTTCATAATTGATTCTAACTTATTAAAACGATCGTCCCACATTTTTCTGAATGGTTCGATGAACTTGTCAATTTCTTTCATTTTTTCTGGGTTTAAATGATAATAAATTTCTCGTCCGTTTTGCGTTTGGTGCAATAGTTCACATTCGTTCAAAATCTGAATATGCTTTGAAATAGTCTGTCTTGACGAATTAAAATTCTCGGCAATTGCCCCAGGCGTCATAGCTTGAATGGCAACTAAACTTAAAATAGCTCTTCGGGTAGGATCGGCTATGGCTTGAAAAACATCTCTTCTAATTTCCATTATGCAGTTATTTGACTGCAAATATAATGAAGTCATTTGACTGCGCAATATTTTTTTTCATTTTTTTTCAAAAAGAAACCTTCAAACTTTTCAATTTGAAGGTTTTAAATATATTTTTTATCTAATTAACTCTTTAGGTGAAATGAAACAAAATTTAATTTAAACACATAGAAACATAGATCTTATATAGCCTCTGCTTAAGATCACAGAAAAAGCAAGCTTTAACACATAGTTCTATGTGTGATATTTTAAGTGAAACACCTTTTTTAACCCTTAAAAGCTATGTTTCTATGTGTTAAAAAGTCTCATCTAACCGGTTTAATCAATCTAATCCAGCAAACTGAAATGGCTTTGTTTCCTTAAAATTCAGAAGTGAATCGCCAGAATAATTCTCATTATTGGCCAAACTTAATTTTTTAATTTTTCCTTTTTCACTAAAATCAATCTTACTGAATTCAACCCAAATCACATTCGGATTCAAAACATTATCAAAATAATAAACCAGATTTTTTTGATCGGCCACCGTTCTCCAGCGGGTAGAGGAGATGTTAGGTTCTGTTTCTGAGGAAATTCCTAAAGGAACAGAACAATTTCTAATCACGCCAAAAACACTTGACAAGGCTGTTCTGATATTATCTGTCTTCGGAATTGCATCAATATAATAAGAAGCTCTTACAAAGCGATCTGCAGCACGATTAGTGCCTGGTAGCATAATTGTACCCGGAATCCCTTTCCAATACGCATTGATAGCCAATTGCTGCTCAAAAATAGGAGAATTGGTCATTGCCACATATTTTCTATCATGGTGAATAACCAACTTGCCGTTTATATATTCAAAAATAGCATTATCTCCAGTAGAATCAGAAATAGAAAGATGCACTGTAGCATAAATATTCGTTCCTGGAATATGTGAAGAGGTAATTACAAAATCATTCCTTCCAAGAGCCGCAACTGTTTCTGCAACAGTAGAAAAATTATCTAAAACATATTGAAGCCATAAAGAAACAGCCAGACCTTTTACTTTTCCATTTTTTTCAAACGGAGGATATTGCGATTCTACCAACCACAAAAGATTGCCTACAAGTCCTTTTTCGTTCATACCATCAGAAGAAGCAATGTCCCAAGAACTGGTAATAACGCTTCCGTATTTAGATTTCCATTTAATCGAACTGGTTCCAACTTCACCAGATCTTTCAATTCCACGGGGAAAAATCCATAAATTGGCGGGAATTTCACCTTTCCAATCCATCGATCGTGCAGTAATAATTGTTCCGTTTAAACCTTCGTAAACTATCCTTGTACATGGAAGTACAGTTTCAGTCATTAATAAAGTAAAAGCAAGTAGGGCGGGAAAAATTCTGTTTTTGGGTTTCATAAAATTTTAGATTTTAATTAAACGTTTAACTTGAATTTATCAGTTTTTACTGCAATTTACGGAATTTTTATTTTAATTATTTGAAAATGAAATTAATAGTAAAAGAAAAGCGCCAAGATAATTCTCAACGCTGATAGTTATTTATTTTAAAGCGAAATACTTTTCTCTATATTGATTTGCTCCAAAAAAGATTGATCATGCGAAATCACAATCAAAGTTCCTTTGTATTCATTGATTGCAGCAGTTAATATTTCAATATTTTGAATATCGAGATTATTTGTTGGCTCGTCCAGAATGATAATCTCAGGCGATTCGTTGCTAATAGTTAAACAGCACAACATTAAACGCATTCGTTCGCCTCCGCTTAGTGCATTGCAAGGTTTGTCCCAGTCATTTCTAGAAAACAGAAAGCGATTCAGTCTCATTTTTATTTCATGCTCCTCTAAACCGCAGTCATTAAAAACCTGAGCCTGTTCATAAATTGTAAGATTCTGAATCAATAATGAATAATCCTGATCTATATAAATTGCTTTTTTGGTTAATGAAGTTGCTTGTCCTTGCGTTGGATTTAATTCTCCTAGAATAATTTTGATCAAGGTTGTTTTTCCAGAACCATTCAAGCCTTTTATAGCAAGTCGTTCTCCAGAAAGAATTTCAAAATCGAGATTTTCTTTCCAAAGAAGTTTATCTCCATAAGTATAATTAATATCTGAAGCCTCAAAAAGAGTTTTTCCTTTAAGAAAAGAATTGTTTTCAAATCCAAATTTCATCTGATCTATAGTCGGAAGAGACGATCGTAACTGTCTTAAATCCTCAGAAATACCGCTAATTTTTTCAGCGTGAACGTCTTTGAGTTTAGAACTGCTGTTTTCCGCTTTATTTCGAAGCGTATTCATCATAATTCTGGCAACACCAGACTTTTCCTGTTTCTTTTTGCCTCTAGAATCCAATTTATTTTGGCGTTCAATAGTTTCTCTTTCTTTTTCTTTGGCTTTTTTCAATGCCTTTTCTTTGCTCTGAACATCTTGTTCTAAAGCATTGTTTTCAATTTTCTTCTGTTCACTATAAAAATCATAATTGCCGCCATAGACCGAAATTTCATTTTTTGTCATTTCTAAAGTCTTATTCAAAAGATTGAGCAGTTTTCTGTCGTGACTAACCACTAAAAGTGTACTAGAAGTAGATTTTATAAAATCATATAATAATGTTCTGCCAGCAAAATCTAAATGATTGCTAGGCTCGTCCAATAAAACTAAATCAGGTTCATGAATCATAATTCCGGCCAAGAAAACTTTTGTTTTCTGGCCTCCGCTTAAAGTTCCCATTTTTTGGTCCAAATCCAAATCATGAAGTTGCCAATAGGACAAAGCTTCATTACACCGTTCCTCGATTGTCCAATCGTCATTTAGAAGCTGAAGATTTTCTTCGGTTACAGTGCCTTCAAGTATTTCTTTAAATGAAGTTATTTTTTCCTTTATCTGCAAGGCTTCTGAAATAGTCAAGTCATTAAACTGTCCGAATAATTGCGGAACAAAATAAGGCTTCGAATTATGAATGATCTGCCCTGAAAAAGGCTGTAATTCACCTGCAATAATTTTTAATAAAGTAGATTTTCCAACACCATTATTTCCGACCAAAGCGGTTTTATCGTGATGATTTAGTGTAAAACTAATATTTTGAAACAGCATGTCTTTATTCTCATGCTGATATGAGATATTTTGAAGAATAAGCATAATTCCTTTCTTTTATAGATAAATAATCTAGCAGCCACAAAAGAGTGGTTGCCTACTACATTTTCCTGAAAGAAATTATTTTTCACATAGAGCCTGCTTATTTTAAAGAGATGCAAAGATATTTATTTTAGTCTTAAAAATCAAAAAACCATTCACTACAATTGTAAAGAATGGTTTTTTGAGTAGAATTACTAGTAATTCTTGTTTAAATTTTATCAAATGTTAGTTTGGCTTCTTTGGTGTCTAAAATTAACTTATCGTCTGTGATAGTGCTTTCACATACATAAGGTGTTCCAACTTCGTCTTTAATAACTAGTTTTTTGCCTTTTTGAGTTAAAGCATAAGTTCCGTCTGTGATTTCACGAAGCAGATATCCTGTTACATGCCCGTCTTCTGTAAAAGTAAGCATACCATTGGTTAAAATCGCATTTTTTGTAGAATCAGAAACAGCTTCTTTTGGTTCTACGGCAGTAACTTTCCATGAATTCACAAGCTTGTCTCTTTTACGATGGCATGAAACAATTAATACTACGATAGCAATGGCAATTACGAGGGTAAATAATTTAGAGTTTTTCATGATTTTGTGATTAAAAGTTAAACAGGAAAAAGTTACAAAAAAAAACAACATTAAAATATTCGAAATCAAATATTTATAAAGATTTTTTTTACTTCTTAAATTGAATTGCTTTTAATACTAAAGGCCTCTATTTTCGGTACTTTTACTGATAACCAGCTGTTTATAAATCAGCACTGGTAAAAGTCAAAATTAGTCTGATTGGCTTTCTAAGGCTAACTAATTTAAGGTTAAAGCCCCTAAAATTTCTTCATACATGAACGGTCCGCCTGGGTAAGTCGCGGTATAATCCAAATTCATCCAGACTTGCCCGCGTTCGTCTATATGATAATGCAGTTTTTTGCCGTAGCTTTCTTTTACAAAAAGCACGTTTTTAATCAAGTAATTGACTTTTTCTAAATCAATCATTGAACCAATTAATATTTCAGGATAAATATGTCCTTTCGTATGGATAAGACGCGGAGTTCCGCCAATGGAACGCACGGCTGCTGCCATCAAAATAGAGTGATCATCGCAATCGCCAGAGAAATATTCTAAAGATTCGCTGGCGGTTGCAATATAATCACCGTCTTTTGGATCGTTTACATAGTTCCACCTGCTGTTTATTTCTTTAAAAACAGCAAAACATTGAATTATAGTTCGATAATCTGAATACCCTCTAATGCCTTTAAAATGCTTTGAAGTTGCCATAATAGCAAAATTTCGCACTTTCGGATTCTGATATTCTATAGCATTGATAATCTTTGTTTTATTTGGAAAAGGAAGCAGTTTTGCCACAATAATATCCTGCGGATAGGGATTATCGGACATGGTGTAAATCATAGAATTATAATCTTCTGAGATTTCGTTAAAACCATAATTTCCAATCACAGATCCATAAAACAGAATCAATAAATAAACTGCAACGCACAGAATAATAATTGTTCTGAGATACATCAGAAGAAAAAATACAGCTGCAAAAACAAAAATAAAGATGAATATACGATCTAGATTGAATGCCCATTCCAAATCGATCAAATTTTGATGCAGTATGATGAAAATCGGAATCGTAATTAAAAGACTTAGAATCGAAATAATAATCCTGTCCCACGGTGATTTCACCTGTAGTTTAGATTTTAATCTCGGTAAGTCAATTTTAGGGAATTTCATCATACGAATCAAAAAGCAGTATTTACAATGCTTTTACTGTTTCTACAAAAATACTTTTTTTATCAATAATTCCCAGATCAAATAATTGATTTTGAATTTTATTAAAAGATTTTTCTGTCAAATTTTTCTGCGACCATTGGGTCAATTTCAGCCATTCCTTAATATCTTCTTCTTTTTGATTAAACAGTTTAGACAATTTCTTGTCTATCTCTGGAATCTCTTTAAAATCAACTGTTGTTTTGTTGATTATTTTAAGAATTGTTTCGACCGTTTTGGCATTCTTTTTTAAGAATTCGTCTCGTACCACAATAATAAATGATGGCCAAGGAGTAGGGCAGTCTTCAATACGTCTAAAAACACCTTTATCTACAAGCGGTTTCGTCATAAAACGTTCCCACATAAAATAATCAGCTTTTTTATTGGTCAGAGCATCTACAGCACCATCAATTGTATTAACAATCTCGAATTCAAGATCATCCATTTCCCAGCCTTGTTCATTTGCATTTACATAAGCCATTAATTGTGATCCCGAACCGACTCTGGAAATCGCAACTTTTTTATTCTTAAGATCTTTCAGCGTTTGAAAGTCTGATTTTGCATCGACGTGAATTCCCCAAATTAATGGAGATTGCACATAAACCTGAACAATCTTACTCGGATTACCAGCAGCAATATCTTTAAGAATTCCTTCGGTTAGAATAACAGCCAAATCTGTTTCTCCGTCACGAAGCATTTGACACATCTTCCCGGTTCCTTCGGGAACATTTGTCCATTGTAAATCGATGTTCTCTTCTTCAAATTCGCCATTTTCAATGCATAGGTGCCACGGCAAATTGAAGTGTTCCGGAACACCCGCAATTTTGACAGTTTTCATTTATTTTAAGTTTAAGTTAAGTTGCTTGGTATGCGTATGCGTAATCTTATGGTTAAATTTGGTTAGTTTATTTGTTATTCTTTTTTTACACATAGAAACATAATCTTTTAAGACGCTAAAAAAGGCGCTTCACTAATTTCGGTAAATAGCTATGTGTTAAAGCTTGCTTTTTCTAAAATCTTAAACATCTTCAATAAAAATCTATGTTTCTATGTGTTCAAATTTTAAGTTTAGTTTTTCAATAAATCTGCCCTATGTTTTTCTGAAAGGCAAGGCTCTGCAAATTCTATAATGTCTTGAGATTCGTATTCATTTAAAAGGCTTCTCACCAAAGAATAATCAACATCTTTGGCTATTTCTACGGCAAAAAAGGTTTCATTTAGCCCTTCAGATAAACAATTGATTGCTTTCAATTTTTCTCTGATAATTTCTTTGTCAAAACCTTTTTCTAGAATAGCAACCTGAACAATCGAATTTCCAGAATTCTGAATCGTTTTTCTATGCATAAAACGTTCTTCTGTTTCATCATATTCTGCATAAAAAATGTCATCTGTAGCAATCAAAGGCCCGAAAAAAGGGATATTATCCAGCCTGAAAAGACCTTTCTCCAGATCGATAATTTCTGCCCACATGGTTTCAGACACTACTTCATCCAGATAATCGCTATAGTATTTAAATAATATTTTTTTATGAGTTTCCTGTTCCATTATTCAATTTCGCTTATTACAGCTTTTAAGGGAGATATTACGATTCTATAGCCATCTGGATCCTGAATCATTTTTCCGTTTTCATTCCAGAAAGGATTCAGCGATGGTATAACTGCAATATTTTGCTGTGTTAATTTATTCACTAATTTATCGTAATCTGCAATAGTTTTTGGGTATAAGACCATAACATCGTCTTCATCAAAAGTATGTTTGGCTTCAACATCAGATTGGGTAAACTCAAAATGCCAGTCTAAACCTGGTTTTCCAATAAAAACGCCATCATAATTATTGTGATGTTCAAATCCGCCTAAACGTTCAAATCCGAGTACATCAACATAAAAATTTTCAATTTTTGCTAAATCATTCGTATGTCTGGCTACTCTCAAAAACATAATCTATGCTCTTATTTGATTAATATGATGTTCTAAATGTTCAACATAATCGGTCATTAAAAACCTCAAATCTATTTCAGATCCGTCGGCCAAAATGATTTTGTAATCTAAAGCTTTTTCATCAACAGACTTCATTAATCTCACCATCTGTTTGTTTATGGTAAACCATAGCTGAGTCAGCTCCTGGATATCTATTTTTTGGTACTGATTTAAATTTACTAAATCCATTTGATTATATGGTCTGTGGCGATATGGTTTTTCTGCATAATTAATCTCCGTAAAACGAACCAGATTATGAATTGCAGAATCTACCAAATGCCCTAAAATCTCTTTTTTAGACCATTTTCCAGGATTTTTTACTTCTAAAATTTCATTGTTTATTGTCGGAATATAATTGACATTTTCGTTCAATAATTCTTCAAATTTAAGAATAGCGTTTTGCATAAAATCTCTAATTAATTACCTGCTAATTTATTCAACGTATAAGCAATCAATTCGTCAACAGCTTTGTATGGATCTGCACTGAAAGTTCCAGAAGCACGATTGGCAATAATAGCATTCAACGATAAAGCATTGTGGCCTAAAAGAGCAGAAAGTCCGTAGATTGCTGCTGTTTCCATTTCTAAATTAGTGATTTTAGTTTCGTTAAAACTAAAATTATCCATTTTATTATTTAATTCCTCATCTTGAATATTCAGACGCAAAACTCTTCCTTGCGGACCATAAAATCCTCCAGCAGTTGCTGTAATTCCTTTAAAAATTCGATCAGATTCGATTAATTTTTCCAGTTTTTCAGAGCATTGCGTAACATACGGTTTTCCTTTTTTTGGATCCCAATTGGTATGTTTTACAAATGCATTTTCAATTTCTGTAATCGAAACGTCGTCGATTAAGTAGGAGCGAAGCATATTGTCTAATCCCAAACCAAATTTCGACATTACAAAACTGTCAACTGGAATGTCTTCTTGCAGAGAACCTGAAGTTCCAATTCTGATAATGTTCAAAGAGGTTAATTTTTCTTTTGGCTGACGCGTTTCTAAATCAATATTTACCAAAGCGTCTAATTCGTTTAGTACAATATCAATATTATCAGGTCCAATTCCTGTAGAAACTACAGAAATTCTTTTGCCTTTATAAATACCGGTTTGGGTTTTAAATTCTCTTTTTTGAGCAGAATATTCGATTGAATCGAAAAATTGAGTGATTTTTTCTACTCGGTTTTGGTCACCAACAAAAATAAAGTCGTGTGCTATATGTTCAGGACGAAGGTTTAAGTGGTAAACGCTTCCATCTGGATTTAATATCAATTCTGAAGATTGTATCATTTTTTTAAGTTGCTAAGGTTCTGAGATGCTATCCCGATAGTTATCGGGACTAAGTTAAATCTAAATTTCAAAAAGAAAATTCCAAATTCCAATCTTAAATCTAAATTCTGAAATCTAAAATCATTATCCACCTACACGTTTGGTTTTAAATCCTTTTTCTTTTAAGATTGCCATTATTTTATCTCGGTAATCGCCTTGGATTATAATCGAATCGTCTTTGAAAGTACCACCAACGCTTAATTTGGTTTTGATCTCTTTGGCTAAGATTTTAAAATCTTCATCAGAACCTTCATAACCTTCAATAATAGTGGTTGGTTTTCCTTTTCTTTTTTCAAATTTACAAATCATAGGTTCCTTCTGAACGTAAAGAACGTGTTCTTGCTCTTCAACTTGTTCAGGCTCATTTGATTCAACATGATCTGGAAACAGATTCTTTAATTGATCTTTTAAGTCCATATTTTTTTATTCTAAAAATAAATTTTCAAGCATAAAGATATCTAAAAATTAAATTCCAAACCCCAAGAAAAACTTGGAATTTGGAATTTTTATATCTAGAAAATATTTAAGCTTATTTTTTGATTAAGCCTAACTCTACTAAACGTTCGTATAAGAACTCTCCAGCTGTAATATCTTCGTATTTCTTTGGGTTTTCTTCATCAATGCAATTTTCAAGACAATCCAAACGCATATCGCTTACTGGGTGCATGAAAAACGGAATTGAATAACGTGAAGTTCCCCACAATTCTCTTGGCGGATTTACCACTTGGTGAATTGTAGATTTTAGTTTATTATTGGTGTGTCTAGACAACATATCACCAACATTGATTACCAATTCGTCATCTTCAGCAATGGCATCAATCCAATCGCCGTTGTGGTTTTGAACCTGTAATCCTTTTCCTTGAGCTCCCATCAACAATGTAATCAAGTTGATATCACCGTGAGCCGCCGCGCGAATGGCGTTTTCTGGCTCAGAAGTAATAGGAGGGTAGTGGATTGGCCTTAAAATTGAGTTTCCTTCTTTTGCGTATTCATCAAAATAAAACTCATCTAAACCTAAATGTAAAGCCAAAGCTCTTAAAACATAAACACCCGTTTTTTCCAATTTTTGGTACGCTTCTTTACCAACCGCATTAAAACGAGGCAATTCGGTAACTTCAACATTGTCTGGGTATTCAGAAGCCCATCTTGAATCTTTGTCAACGTATTGGCCAAAATGCCAAAATTCTTTTAAATCTCCTTCTTTGCGTCCTTTAGCATGTTCTTTTCCAAAAGAAACATAACCTCTTTGTCCGCCGATTCCAGGAATTTCATATTTATGCTTAGTTTCTATTGGCAAGGCGAAAAAGTTTCTAATTTCACCATAAAGTTCGTCTACCAATTGATCATCAAGAAAATGACCTTTTAAGGCTACGAAGCCAATGTTTTCAAATGCACTGCCGATTTCATTTACAAATTTTTGTTTACGTTTCGGGTCGTCCGAAAGGAAATCACGTAAGTCTACACTAGGAATGTTTTGCATACTTTACATTTTTTATTTTAAAGAAGAAAGGTGTCATAAGTACCTTTCGCTAACAAAGGTAGATAATATTTTAGAAAATAATCTTAAGCTCAGGCATTAAAAGCAGATTTCTGATTAAAATTTTATTTTATAATCTAATAAAACACCCGCAATTTGTTATATTTGAAACACTAAAAAACAAAAAATTACATGATCTTTTACCGCCAAAACCTGACTGACGCGCAATTACTAGATTTATATAAAAAAATATTAAAACCACGACTGATCGAAGAAAAGATGCTTATCTTGATTCGACAAGGAAAAGTTTCCAAATGGTTTTCTGGAATAGGACAAGAAGCCATTGCTGTTGGGGTAACAGCTGTTTTAGATCCGTCTGAATATGTGCTTCCAATGCACCGAAATCTTGGTGTTTTCACAACTAGAGAAATTCCGCTTCACCGTCTATTCTCGCAATGGCAAGGAAAAGCAAACGGTTTTACAAAAGGCCGAGATAGAAGTTTTCACTTCGGAACGCAAGAATATAATATCATTGGAATGATTTCGCATTTGGGACCTCAGTTAGGAATTGCTGACGGAATCGCTCTTGCGAATAAACTTCAAGACAATAAAAAAATTACCGCTGTTTTTACCGGAGAAGGCGCCACAAGTGAAGGCGATTTCCATGAAGCTCTAAATATTGCAGCTGTTTGGAAACTGCCTGTAATGTTTGTTATTGAAAATAATGGTTACGGACTTTCAACGCCAACCAACGAACAATATGCTTGTGAAAATCTTGCCGATAAAGGAATTGGCTACGGAATTGAAAGCTGGATTATTGACGGAAATAATATTGTAGAAATTTACAATAAACTGTCTCAGCTAAAGAAAGAAATGCAGGAAGATCCGCGTCCGATTTTATTGGAATTTAAAACTTTCAGAATGCGCGGGCATGAAGAGGCGAGTGGTACAAAATATGTTCCTCAGGATTTAATGGATCAATGGGAACTGAGAGATCCTGTTACGAATTACAGAAAATATTTGACCGAAAACGGAATTCTAACGGCTGAATTAGATGAACAATTTCATGCCCAAATAAAACAGGAAATCGATGAAAATTGGACGATAGCAAATGCCGAACCTGAAATTGAACCAACTTATAGCGGAGAATTAGATGATGTTTATGAAGAGTTTCAATATGAGGAATATAGTCCTAATTCTGAATCAGAAAATATTCGTTTTATAGATGCCATCAGAAATAGTTTAGAGCAGTCCATTTGGCGCCATAAAAACCTTGTGATTATGGGGCAAGATATTGCTGAATATGGAGGAGCTTTTAAAATTACAGAAGGCTTTGTTGATGCTTTTGGAAAAGATAGAGTACGCAACACGCCAATCTGCGAAAGCGCCGTAATTTCAACCGGAATGGGACTTTCTATAAATGGTTATAAAGCGATTGTAGAAATGCAATTTGCTGATTTTGTTTCATCTGGTTTTAATCCGATAGTAAATCTTTTGGCTAAATCTCATTATCGCTGGGGCGAAAAAGCCGATGTTGTCGTTCGCATGCCTTGCGGCGGAGGAACTCAGGCTGGACCATTTCACTCCCAAACCAATGAGGCTTGGTTTACTAAAACTCCAGGTTTAAAAGTTGTTTATCCCGCATTTCCTTATGATGCTAAAGGACTTTTGAATACTGCAATCAACGATCCGAATCCTGTTTTATTCTTCGAACATAAATTATTATACCGCAGTATTTATCAAGATGTTCCAAAGAACTATTATACTATTCCTTTAGGTAAAGCCGCTTTAGTAAAAGAAGGAAAATCGGTAACGATTATTGCATTTGGAGCAACTGTTCATTGGGCTTTAGACACTTTATCGCAACATCCAGAAATTGATGCTGATGTAATCGATTTAAGAACTTTACAGCCTTTAGACACTGAAACTATTTTTGCTTCGGTTAAAAAAACAGGAAGAGCTATAATCTACCAAGAAGACACTATGTTTGGCGGAATCGCAAGTGATATTTCGGCTTTAATTATGGAAAACTGCTTCGAATATCTAGATGCTCCTGTAAAACGTGTAGCAAGTTTAGATTCGCCAATTCCATTTACAAAAGCACTTGAAGATCAGTTTTTACCTAAAAGTAGATTTGAGGAAGTTTTGTTAGAGTTACTAAGATACTAAGACGCTGAGTTGCTAAGTTGCTAAGAAGAAAAACTTAGTATCTTAGCAACTTAGAAGCTCTAAAATTATTTCGCATTCACTTCAAACAATTGCACCTGATTTTTCAATCGGTCAATCAATAAATTCATCATTCTTTTATTTAAATCAGAAGAATTTTGGATGTAAGTATTGTATTCATCTACTGTAAAAAGCGCCATTACGATTCCTTTTAATGAATTTCTGAATTTAATATCTTTTTGAATGGAATTTTCTATGGTCTGAAGTTTCTTTTCAACCGAATAAGAATAAAAATCGGGTTTGTTTTTGTTTACGTAATTGATAAAAACGGCAATGAACAAGTCGTTTTGAAGTTTTAAAATCGGCCTGATGGTCTGGTTTTGAAAGATCTCATCGGCTGAAGATTGAGCACTTACGGTTCCTAAAGTTTCGCCTCTGAATTCTTTTAAAAAAGTGTCTCTATCTTCCATGGGGTTTTGTTTTTAGTTTTCTTTAAAGTTAAAGAAATAATCCCACAGTAAAAACCTATTTTTGTTTTTCTAAAAATAAATTATGCGATTATTTCTGTTTCTATGCTTATTATTAGCTTCTTGCAATTCTAAAGAAGATAAAGAAAAATATAACCGTCAATTATATCGCGCTGTAAATAATAAAGATACAGCTGTTTTGGACATTCACATAAATGACAAACGTTTTTATGGACGCTACGAAATTTCACATTACGGAACCGGAAAAGATTCTGGCGATGTCAGAGGTGATTTGCGTGGCGATACGCTGAGAGGCGATTTTCATTATATTTCTTTTGGTGGCGGATGGAAAAGAGTCCCTTTGGCGCTTTTAAAGAAAGATGGCAAACTTTATTTAGGAAAAGGAGTTATCGGAACGTATTTCAATCTTCCGTGTTATGTTCCAGAAGTTCCTATTGAATATAAAAACCCTGAGTTTCTTTTTGAAAGGATAGAGTAGGGATTATTAAAATTCCAAACTGAAATGGCATGTGTGTTTTACCGCAAAGCACGCAAAGTCTTTTTGATATACTAAACCTATAAAAACGCAAAGTTCGCAAAGCTTTGTGAAAAAAAACCTTGCGAACCTTGCGTAAATCTTTGCGAACTTTGCGGTTAAAAATCTAACCAATACTCGACGGTAATTCAAAAATTTCAAGATCAAAATATCTTACTGACGCCATTACGTGGTCGAAAATATCGGCCATAATATATTCGTAATTTGCCCAGCGTTTGTCGCTTGAGAAAACATAAATCTCCAACGGAACTCCATGCGCCGTCGATTGCAACTGTCGGCATATGATATGCATATTTTTATTTAATCCGGGATGATCAGTCAAATATTGAATGATGTATTTTCTAAACAATCCTAAATTGGTCATGTTTCGGCCATTTAGCGAAAGCGTTTTATCAATTCCTCTAAGATCATTGTATCGGTCAATTTCCGCTTGACGGCTGTCAATATATGATGTTATCAACTGTACTTTTCGCAATTGACGCAAATCTTCATCATTTAAAAAACGAATGGTGCTGCTTTTAATCAAAATATGTCTTTTGATGCGTCTCCCTTCAGATTTCTGCATTCCGCGCCAGTTCTGAAAAGAATCTGAACTTAAAGCATAGGTTGGAATTGTGGTTATGGTGTTATCAAAATTTCGAACTTTTACAGTTGTCAAATTGATTTCGATAACATCTCCGTCAGCTCCAAATTTATCCATTGTAATCCAGTCGCCAATACGAACCATATCGTTTATGGCAACCTGAACACTAGAAACAAATCCAAGAATCGTATCTCTGAAAATCAAGATGATAATTGCCGAAAGTGTTCCTAGAATAGTTAAAAGTTCACCTTTCTTAATTCCGAATAAAGTCGAAATAATCATGGCAACTCCAAAAATCCAAAGCACGATCATAATAACCTGAACAAAGCTGTCAATTGGTTTGTCGCTGTATTCTGGTTTTTGTTTTAAATAATCACGTAACGAATTAAAAACAGTTCTAACAATCCATAATCCGAGTAATACAATATAGATGCCGACTATTTTTCCAAACATGGATTCCCAATATTCGTATTTATCCAGAATAACGGGAACGGCTTTGTAAATAAAGAAAAACGGAATTAAATAAGCGGTATATCTAGTGGTTTTATTTTGAATTAAATAATCGTCAAACTTTGTCTTAGTTCGCTGAGCGAAAATAGCGGTCAAAGTGACTAAAATAAATTTGGCAGCGTAATAAATTACATAAGCCAATGCTATTAAAATAGCGATGTTAAAGATCAAGCTGGTATAAGACGCCACATTGCGACTCATTCCCCAATCTCTAAAAACGGGATATAAAAAATTAAATATTTTCTCCAAAAACTTATGCATTTGCTTTAGTTTCTAAATATTTTTTCTCAATGTAAAAAGTTCCAAACGGAATAAGAGAAGCCACTAGAATGATTGCAAAAGTTTTTAAATCCCAATTCATTGATTTTTTCAATAAAAAAGCTAAAAGAATGTATCCGATAAATAAAACACCGTGTGTCATTCCTAACGGACGTAATAATGTATGGTAAAGTTCAGGATTATTGTTTTTGATAATTAACATATTAGCAAATAATACTAAATAAGAGATTCCCTCTAAAATGGCAGTAACTTTGAAAATCTTGAGCATGTATATATTTTTTAAGTTTTATGCCAGCAAAATTAAGGATTCTGGATTGATTTTAGAATTTAAAACTCACAAATTAAATCAATCCGATGGGCTGAAAATTGGAATTTGGAATTTAAAATTTTGAAAATTATCTTTACTCTATGAGTAAAAGAGATTTAAAAAAATATTTAGGCGAATTATCAAAAGAGCAGTTGGAAGAACAATTGATAGAATTGTACGAGAAATTTGCTCCCGTAAAAGTGTATTATGACTTTGTTTTTAACCCGAAAGAAGACAAATTACTTCAGGAGGCAAAAGTCAAAATCTCGCACGAATATTTCCCAATCAAAAAACCTGGAGCAAAATGGCGTCCGAAAGCCAAAATGAGAAGATCTGTTGCTCAAAAACTAATTAAACATTTTATTATGTTGGGCGTAGACTCGTATGTAGTGGCTGACATTATGCTTTATAATATTGAAATTGCGCAAACGTTTTCTTCGCAGAATTTCATCAAACAGGAATTATTTTACAAAAGCATCTTTAATTCTTTTGAGCAGGCGGTAAATTATATTGTTTCAAACGGAATTTTTACTGATTTTAAATTGCGAATTAATGCTATTTTGGAGGAAACTTTAAATCAAAAATGGAAAAATAGATACGATTTTGAGGCAATTTTAGAGAAAATCGACTACTAAAACCCTTTCTCATAAAAAATCTTTATTCAAAAAAAATATTTATTTTACGTTAAAAGAGGATGAATAACTGTTTTTTCGATGTATTTTTGCAAAAATCCAAAAATAAACAATGTCTCAAACTTTAGAAATACAAAGAGAAGATAAAAAAGAACTGTATGCATACCAAAAAGGCGATATTGACGCTATTTTTGACCGTTTAGATAATGCTCCTCCGAAACACCACTTACTGTATCAGCTTCCAACTGGAGGAGGAAAAACAGTAATATTTTCTGAAATCGTACGCCGCTATTTGTCTAATAATGATAAAAAAGTGGTGGTTTTGACGCACCGTATTGAACTTTGTAAACAAACTTCGAAAATGTTGACAGGTTTTGGCGTTACAAACAAAATAATCAATAGTAAAGTTAAGGAATTGCCAGACCAGAATGATTTTTCATGTTTTGTGGCAATGGTTGAAACTTTAAAAAACCGTATTAATGATGAAAAACTTCATCTAGATAATATTGGTTTGGTTATTATTGATGAGGCACACTACAACTCATTTAGAAAATTATTAAACTCATTTAAAAATGCTTTTATCCTTGGAGTAACAGCAACACCTTTGAGTTCGAATATAAAATTGCCTATGCACCAAAGCTACCACGAACTTATTGTTGGTGATACAATTGGTTCATTAATCGAAAAAGGATTCTTGGCAAAAGCAACAACTTACAGCTACGATGTTGGTTTGACTTCGTTAAAAGTGGGTATCAATGGTGATTATACCGTAAAATCTTCAGACGATTTGTACACCAATACTTTGATGCAGGAAAAACTGCTTCATGCGTATACAGAACGTTCTTTAGGAAAGAAAACCTTGATTTTCAACAATGGTATTCATACTTCTTTATATGTATATGAAACTTTTAGAGAAGCAGGTTACGATATCAGACACTTAGATAACACAAGTAGTTCTGAAGAGCGTAAAGACATTCTGCAATGGTTTAAAAAGACTCCAGATGCCATTTTGACTTCTGTCGGAATTTTGACAACTGGTTTTGACGAACCAACTGTAGAGACGATTATTTTGAATAGAGCAACAAAATCATTGACTTTGTATTTCCAAATGATTGGTCGAGGTTCTCGTAAATTGCCTGGAAAAGATGAGTTTACAGTTATCGATTTAGGAAACAACGCCGCACGTTTCGGTTTATGGAGCGATCCTGTAAACTGGCAGCATATTTTTAAATCTCCAGAATTTTACTTGGAAAATCTTCGCGATGACCACGAAATTGAAATGTTCTTTAAATACAGCATGCCACCAGAATTGCGCGCGAAATTTAGCAAAACTGCCGATGTTAGTTTTGATGTAGATGAAGAACACAAATTAATCATCAAACAGAATCTTCGTTCTAAAGTAGTTTTGGATAAATCTCTAGATCAGCATGCTTCGATGTGTGTTGATAATACTGAAACGCTTCAAGAAGCAAAAATGCTTGCGAGAGAATTAGAAGATGATATTGAAGATCGTATCAAACGTTATTCTAAATGTTTAAGCCAATGCAGTAAAAACTACCGCGAATGGCTAGTTGACGATTACAAACAAAGATTAACTTTATTAATCGGTAAAAAGTATCGTGAGAAAATCATGAACGAACCAGATTGATAATTTCAATTAATACAAAAAATTATATGATCTTTGTCAAAGTTTAAAACTTTGGCAAAGATTTTTATTTTCAAGTCATTCCAAAAAAACATTCAAATATTGAGTAATCTGCATCAAATCTAAAATCAGAACTCAAAAATCTAAAATAATTATGTCTAAACCATTCTCAACATTAGGAATTTCAGCTCCAATTTTAAAAGCTTTAAGCGAATTAAACATTGTTGAACCTACAGAAATTCAACAAAAAACAATTCCGTTATTTTTGAGCGAAACCCATGATATTGTTGGTTTAGCCAAAACAGGAACAGGAAAAACGGCCGCTTTCGGATTGCCTTTATTGCAATTGGTCAATACAGAATCGACAATAATTCAAGCTGTAATTTTGGTTCCGACCAGAGAATTAGGCCAGCAGATTTTTAGAAACTTAGAAACTTTTTCAAAATATATTCCCAATATATCTATAGCTCAAATTTGCGGAGGAACTCCAATAAAACCGCAAATTGAACGATTAAAAGAAGGCGCTCAAATTGTAGTGGCAACTCCAGGACGTTTAATCGATTTGATTCAACGAAAAGCAATCGATTTAAAACAAACTGAATATTTGATTTTGGATGAAGCTGACGAAATGGTAGCGATTCTTAAAGAAAGTTTAGACCAAATTATTGCTGAAATTCCAAAAAAACACCGCACTTTATTATTCTCGGCAACACTTCCTGGAACGATAAAACAGCTGATTCAGAATTATTTGCATAAAAATGTAATTCAGATAAGTGCCAACATGGAAACTGTTGGAAACGAAGGTATTGATCACGAATATATTGTGGTTGATCCGATTGAAAAACTAGAAGTTTTAATGCATTTCTTGAATTCTAGAGACGGTGAAAGAGGTATTATTTTCTGTAAAACGAAAGCTGCTGTTAACAAATTAGCCAAAAATCTAGCGATAAATAAATTTTCTTCAGGTGCGCTTCACGGAAGTTTGACACAAGGTATTCGTGACCGAATTATGGAACAATTTCGTGAAGGACATATCAATATTTTGGTTGCAACAGATTTGGCAGCAAGAGGAATCGATGTAAAAGAAATTTCATATGTAATTAACTACCATTTGCCTGACACTTACGAAAATTACGTTCACCGAAGCGGAAGAACCGCAAGGGCAGGAGCAAAAGGACTTTCGTTGACCGTTTTACAGCAAGAAGAAGTTTTTGAAATTGCTGATTTTGAAAGAGAATTGGGAATTCAATTTTCAGAATTCAAAAAACCTTCTGCAGCAAGTGTCGAAGAAAATAATATGCTTTTGTGGGCGAGACAAATCTTTAAAACAAAACCAAATCACGAGCTTTCTTCAGATTTAAAAACGAAAGTAAAAACTGTTTTTCATCATTTGACTAAAGACGAACTTATCGAGAAATTAATGGCAAGTTATGTCCTACAGAACAAAATCGATATAGTTGATAAAACCGTTAAAAAATTCAAAAAGTAATAAATATGACAATTGTCATTGCATATTAAAGTTGTATATTTATAAGGAATAATTTTATAATCCTACTTAATACAACATATATGAAAATAGTCATTATTGGAGGTGGATTTGCAGGAATCAATCTGGCAAAAGAGCTTGTAAATCAGCCTCAAATACAAGTAACTCTTGTAGACAAGAATAATTATAATTTTTTTCCACCACTTATATATCAGGTTGCTACGGCATTTTTAGAGCCATCAAGCATTAGCTATCCGTTCAGAAAATTCTTTGCTGGCAAGAAAAATCTGCAGTTTCGTTTAGGCGAATTATTATCAGTTTCTCCTGCCGAAAAGAAAATCACTCTAAGTAACGGAGAACTAGAATACGATTACCTTGTTTTTGCAACTGGAGCAGAGACGAGTTATTTTGGTATGGAAAACGTGATGAAAAACGCTATCCCGATGAAAACCTTAAATGATGCCATCGTAATGCGTAATACATTGCTTAAAAACCTTGAAAAAGCTGCCATTTGTAAGGATATGCGAAAAAGACGTAAATTACTTACAATTGTTGTGGCAGGAGGGGGGCCAACAGGAGTAGAGGTTTCTGGAATGTTTGCCGAAATGAGGAAAAATATTCTTTTGAAAGAATACCCAGAATTAGATACCTCTGCCAGCAATGTTTATTTGGTTGATGGTGGCGATGCACTTTTGGCGCCAATGAGCAAAGATTCTCAAAAAGATACTTTAGAGGCTTTGACAAAACTTGGGGTTGTGGTTAAATTAAACACTAAAGTTGTGGATTACGTTGACGACACTGTAGTTTTTGAAAATGGAGAAACCATCAAGACCAAAAACTTAATTTGGGCTGCTGGGGTTTCTGCTAAAATTTTCGAAGGAATTCCAAAAGAAAGTTACGGACGCGGCCGACGTATGGCAACTGATGAATTTAACAAAGTGATTGGCGTAGATAATATTTATGCCATTGGTGACACTGCAATTTTAGCAGGAGATAAAAATTTCCCTGATGGTCATCCACAGGTTGCACAAGTAGCTATTCAGCAAGGTTTAAATCTGGCTAAAAACTTCAAAGCCATGGTTGCCAATAAGCCCCTTAAACCTTTTGCTTACAAGGACAAAGGATCGATGGCCATTATCGGAAAAGCAAAAGCTGTTGTAGATTTGCCAAGTCCAAAATGGCATTTTAAAGGCTTCTTTGCTTGGATTATCTGGCTGTTTATTCACTTAATTTCGCTTATCACTTACAGAAACAGATTAAATACATTCTGGAACTGGATGGTAGCCTATTTTGCAAAAGATCAATCGCTTAGAATGATTATTAGACCAGATAAAAAGACACAGAATTAGAGTTTTAAATTCCCCTTTTTTTAAAATTCCGAATTCCAATCTATAGAAAAGCCAAAATCAAAAGATTTTGGCTTTTTATATTTAAATTATTGAAGTTTTAGTTTTGGAATTTGTTTTTTGGGATTTAAAATCTTTAGTGGCCAATCATAACATCATCACTATCTGATAGTTCAAGTTTCTCTTTTATAAATCGTTTGCCGATATTTAAAATTATAAATGCGGTTATAGTTGTAGTCGTCATAATCGCGACCATTGGCGTTACAGAATCTTTCACAAAAACACCAACTGCAAACGAAGCCAAAGCACCGATTCCAAGCTGAATGGCACCCATTAATGCAGAAGCACTTCCGGTATTCTTAGCAAAAGGAGCCAACGTTAATCCCGCAGTATTTGGATTTGAGATCCCTAAGCAAGCCAAAAACAAAAATAGCATTCCAATAGTTTGATACAATCCTAAAAGGTCATTTAAAGCCAAAATCAGGAATATTATACTTATAACAGATTGAGAAATCAAAGCTCCAAAAATCATCTGTTCGCTCGAAAATCTCTTTAATAGCATAGAATTCAACTGACTTGAACCAATAAAACTAACAGACATAAGTGCGAAAATCCATCCATAAGTTTTAGCATCGACTTTATAAATATCCATAAAAACTAGTGGAGAAGCCGCCACATAAGAAAATAATCCTGAAAAAGCTACAGCACCTGTAAATGCATACGTATAAAATTGAGGTTCTTTTATTACCAGAAGAAAATTAGACAGAATCGGTTTTGGTTTTAATGAAATAGAAGTGTCTGGTTTGTAAGTGTTTGGAAGTCCAAATTGTGAAGCAGACAAAATCAAGATTCCCATACACATTAGTATAAAAAAGACCGCGTGCCAGCCCAGGTCTTCAGTAACATAACCGCCAATGGTTGGCGCGAGCATTGGAGAAAGTCCGACAACAAGCATTAAAAGCGAAAACACCTTGGGAATATCTTTTACAGGAAATAAATCACGAACCATAGCTACTGAAGCTACGGTTGCGGCACAGCTACCAATAGCTTGAACAAAACGAAGCATTATAAAAGCATCAATATCAGCAACATAAATACATCCCAAAGACGCAAGAATGTAGACCAAAAGTCCAACAAATAGAGGTTTTTTACGTCCGAAACGATCTAATAAAGGGCCATAAAGTAATTGTCCGGCCGAAATTCCGATGAAATAACTGGATAAGCTCATCGAAACTTTAGCAACCGTAGTATTTAAATCTTTTGCAATTCCCGAAAAACCAGGCAGGTACATATCGATTGAAAAAGGACCAAGAGCAGTTAAAGAGCCCAATATCAGAATGAGCTGAATATATTTTTTTGTTGTCATTATCTTAAAAAGTGGCTTATAATTTTTTGCAAAGGTAAAGATTTCATACCTTGTAGTATAACTTGAAAAAGTTTATAACAATAAATTAAAGTAATTGCCAACATTATTTAGTGTAACTATTTATTAATCTTTAAATTAGAAATTATGAAAAAGTACCTTTTACTAGCTGCAATTTTATGCACATCAATTACGTTTGCACAGACCATTACATCTAAACAAGAAGAAGCTAGTATTGAACAATACGAACTCTTAAAAAAAGTAAACCAATATTATCCGGATATTACCTTAAGCAAATCGGTGACGAATTTTTACGCTGACGGTAAAATTATCGATTCGCAACAGGATTTTGACTTAAGAGGCACAAAATTTTCAAGTTATAAATTAGGCATTGAGCCAGGAAACAAAAAAGTGAAATTTGATTATACATCTAGTGAGGCTGGTCATGTGTACGGCGACGTTACTATTTTTAACGGAAATGCTTTGCGAACTACGTTTAACGAAAAAACAAATCAAGTTGACGTATCACTAAATGGAAAATCGGTTTATTTGAAAAAATTATAGATTTGAGAAAACTTTAGAAAAAGCATCGCAAACTTGTGATGCTTTTTTGATTTATATTTGGTTCAGATTTTAATAACACAAACTACAATGAAAAAATTTCTTTTCCTGGCATTTTTAATTTCCATGCAAGCATTCTCGCAGCAAAACAAATTCTCAGGAACTTGGGGAAGCCAAAAATGCAAAGACTGCAAGAAAGAATATAGTTTTACGATTACGATAGCTCAGTCAAATTATAAGATTTTTGGAACTGCGGAAGTTACTAGCGAACACAAAGATTTAAATTCAGGAATTTTAGAAGTTACCGGACATGTTTATCCGCATGGCGACAAAGCACAAATAAAACTCAAAGATAAAAACGGAGTTACAGCTAGCGCAGTTTTGTTTGTAAACGATGCCGTAATTCAGTTCAATAAAAATGGCGGAGGTGATGTTGTTCCAAAAGAGATGATTTTAAATAAATTATATGAATAAGCTCTTTCTCGGAGCTATTTCATTTTGAACTATAATTTATATTATGTAAAATAGAATATTTTAGAAACCGCCCTATATATGCGCTGTATGCATTTCTTTTGAAAATGCTTTCAAATATCGAAAATTTCACTTCCTTACTTCTGGCGTATATTTGATGAATAATTTTTTTATAAAAGAATTAAAAATTAAAATTCGTATAAATATGCTGTATGGTTTTTGTTTTAAAAATTCTTCAAATATTGAAAATTTGGATTATCTTGATTTAAGAAAATTCTATTGATTATTAGAACAAATTTCTCAAAATTCAAATCGATCATAAATCTGTTATATGAATTTTAAAATAAAACATTTTCAAATATTGAAAAATTAGCTTGATGAATTTATTGGTTTGATTTATCAGACTGAATGTTTTCTTTCAAATGCAAACCGGCCATAAATGCGCTATATGATTTTAAAATCAAAAAAATTTGAAATATTGCAAAATTATGAAACTTGATTCGAATTGTTTATTTTTCGTCTAAATCAAACATCATTTTCAGAATCATAATATTTAAAATTTCAAAACATTAAAACTTTTACAGGTCTTATTGCCATTATCTTTTAACATTTCTTTAAAATAATTAGTTTCTCCTAAAGAACCTTTCGTTGTAAGACTTTATTTTACTATTTTTACATTCGATACTTTAAAAATAAATTATCACACATATGAATACAGTTGCTGAACATATTGCAGATTTTTTAAAAGAATACAAACCGTTTGATAACCTGACTTTCCAGGAATTATCAGATATTGCCACGAATATTCGTGTCATCAATTTAGAAAAGCATGCGGTATTATTTCAAAATAACGATCCGCTTCATGAAAGTTTTTATGTTGTAGCTTCTGGTGTCATTAATCTTACGACTATTGCAGACGCCGAAGAAACCATTATAAATAAATGTCACGAAGGCGATATTTTTGGTTTACGTCCGTTTTTTGCAAAAAACAACTACATGATGACCGCTAAGGCACGTGAGGAAAGCATTATTTATGCTATTCCGATCGCTGTATTTAGACCATTTGTTGCCAATAATTCTGATGTATTGAACTTTCTTTTGGAGAGTTTTGCTGTAAATTCACGTCACACCAAAGACAGCGTGGGTTCTAACGGCAAACTAATTTCTGATAGCGATTACATTGATCAGCAGACAGAAATGCAATATATTCAGTCACTTAACTATAATAATTCGCCTCTAACAACTCAGGCCACATCTATCATTAAGGATGTTGCACTTTTAATGACTGATTCTATGGTAGATAATATCATAATCTGCGGCGAGAAAAATCATCCAATTGGAATTGTTACCAATGCTGATTTGTCTTCAAAAATTGCAACTGGACGCTATCCTATTACTGAAACCATTGATAAGATTATGTCTTCTCCGGTTGTTACAGTTTTAGAAAATGTGTCTTTGGCTGAAGCGCAATTGTTAATGCTAAAACATAATGTAACTCACCTATGCGTTACTAAAGACGGTACAAGCAAATCTGTTGTAAAAGGAATTATTTCTGAACACGATCTTATTGTTGCTCAAGCTAGTAACCCAGGTGTATTAATTAAAGAAATTAAGCGTTCTCAACTTCCAAAAGACTTAAAACAAATACGCGATCGTCTATCAGATTTGATTCAGAATTCGATTCAAAAAAATATCCCAATCTCACATGTTAGCAATATAGCAAGCGAGATTAACTTAGCTATCATTAAAAGGGCGGTCGAATTATCAATTTTAGACTTAGGCTCCCCTCCTGCACGTTTTGCATGGTTAAGTATTGGTAGTCAAGGGCGTAAAGAACAATTATTGCTTACAGATCAGGATAGCATTTTAATTTTTGAGGACGTTACTCCAGAGAAATACAGAGAGGTAAAAGATTATTTCTTAAGACTGGCTAAACGCGCTACTTCTATACTGGAAAAAGTGGGCTATGATTATTGTCCAAATGGGCACATGGCAAGCAACATGCTTTGGTGTAAATCATTGAGCGACTGGACAAAACAGTACAACAGTTGGATGAATACTCCAGGTGAAAACAGCAATGATTTGAGCAGTATTTTCTTTGATTACGAAATTGTTTTTGGAGAGCCAAAAATTGAAGAAGCGATAGAAAGCGTGATTTTCAAAAATGCAGTAAATAATACTTTGTTCTTCGACTTTTTAGGAAATGATGCCTTAAAGAAAAATTCTCCTTTGAGTTTCTTCAAGAAATTTATAACGGAAGAAGATGGACCACATAAAGATAAATTTGATATCAAGACAAGAGCTTTGATGCCGCTAATTGATGGTGCACGTTTATTAATATTAAATGCCAACATAAAAGGAATTCAAAATACGTATCTAAGATTCAAACAATTAGCAATTACAGATTCTAAAAATGCCGAAATATACTTAAGCTGTGCGGAAGCATTCTTGACACTTTCCAAATTTAGAACTGTTGAAGGATTAAAAAATGACGACTCTGGCCAATATATTAATTTAAGAGAAATGTCAAAATCTGACAAAGAGAAATTAAAAAATGCATTGTCCCCAATGAAAGACCTGGAGGAACTGATTAAGAGTAAATTTCAATTGACACAATTCTCATAAAACATGCTAGACTGGCTAAAAAATATCAATAAAGACTATCCAGATTTCTGGAAAGATTATTTAACTAAATTCGAAACTAAACCTAATAAGTTTGTTGTATTGTCAACTGAAACTTCTGGCTTAAATCCGGATAAAGATGTTATATTATCACTTGGAGCCTTTTCAGTTATTGATAACAGCATTGTTATTAAAGAAAATTTTGAAACCGTTTTATTACAATATAAATACCTTCAAGACAACGGACTTTCAAATGAATTTATCATTGAAAGCAAAATGATGAAAATGCCTGAACCTGATGCACTTGAAGCTTTTGTGAATTTTATAGGAAATTCTATTCTGGTTGGACATCATATCAATTTTGATATCGAAATGTTGAATGCATCTTTGGAACGTTTAAACTGTGGAAGACTAAAAAACGAGGCTTTAGATGTAGATGTAATGTATAGAAAATTGACTGATATAAATGACAAGCAATTTTCTCTTGACGATTTGTGTGGAATTTATAAAATTCCGAAAAGTGATAGAAATTCTTCTTCGGAAGATGCCTATAGAATTGGACTCCTATTCTTGAAATTAAAATCTAGATTGGGAATTAAATAAATTAAAAATAATCAATTCTGTATGATATAAAAATGCCTCTTAAATTTTAAGAGGCATTTTATTTGTTTAAGCTTTAACACAAAATTATAAGCTCATATATTTTTCAAATTAAGTAAAACTGTAATTTTATATCAAATTATATTTCCAAAAAACAAACAAAAACACAGTCTATTTTTTAATTAAAAAAATCTATGAAAAAGCTTATGTTGCCATTGCTGTTTTTTGTTTCAGCAATTTTTGCCCAAAATCAAGACCCTTCTTCTAAACGAATTTTAGGAAACTGGTATTCTAAAACAAACCTAAGTATCAAATGGACTTTTACGCAAGACGGGCGAGTTTACAATTATAACCAAGACAGAATGGCTGTAATGTATAAATATACCATTTCACATAGTTGCCAAAATTTTACGGATGATACAGAAGAATTTATAACTTTAATGGACAAAGATGGTAATCAATTCTGTTTTAAAATAAATGGAATAAATGAAAACAAAAATGGAATTCTGTCTCTCACTAATTTAAGCAACATGCAGCAACTTATTTTTGTAAACGATGCAAATTCAAAAGTTGCTCAATAATATATTTTTAAAAATTCTTTAAAAAAAAACGCCTCTTAATTTAGAGGCGTTTTTTTTTGTTTATGTTTCAAATTAAGAAATTCTTTCTTTCATAATTTCTTCAACTACTTCTGGATTTAGTAAAGTCGTTGTATCTCCAAAATTAGAAAAATCTCCTTCTGCTATTTTACGCAGTATTCTACGCATAATTTTTCCTGAACGAGTTTTTGGCAAACCAGAAACGAATTGAATCTTGTCTAATTTAGCAATTGGTCCAATGTGATCTGCAATATATTGATTAATCTCCTTAGCCAGATTTTCTTTGTTTCTAACTTCTCCTGTTTCTTTCAGAATTACAAAACCATATAAAGCATTTCCTTTAATATCGTGAGGGAATCCAACAATAGCAGATTCTGCAACAGCTGGATGTTCGTTGATCGCATCTTCAATTGGCGCAGTTCCTAAGTTATGTCCAGAAACAATTACTACATCATCTACTCTACCGGTGATTCTGTAATAACCCACTTCATCTCTTAATGCTCCGTCTCCAGTAAAATATTTTCCAGGGAAAGCAGAGAAATAAGTCTCTTTGTAACGATCGTGATTACCCCAAATAGTTCTGGCAATTCCTGGCCACGGGAATTTAATACACAAACTTCCAACTACTTGATTTCCTTCAATTTCATTGCGTTTTTCATCCATCAAAACTGGCTGAATTCCAGGCAATGGTAAAGTTGCATACGTTGGTTTTGTTGGTGTTACAAAAGCAATCGGCGATATCATGATTCCTCCTGTTTCTGTCTGCCACCAAGTATCTACAACTGGACATCTCTTATCACCAACGTGGTCATTAAACCAGTGCCAAGCTTCCTCATTAATTGGTTCTCCAACAGATCCAATAACTTTAAGAGATTTAAGAGGATATTTTTGAATATAGTCTAAACTTTCTTTTGCCAACGAACGGATTGCAGTTGGTGCAGTATAGAATTGTGTAATTTTATGTTTTTCGATAATATCCCAAAAACGGCTAAAATCTGGATAAGAAGGCACTCCTTCAAAAATTACAGTTGTAGCGCCATTCAATAATGGCCCGTACAATATATAAGAGTGACCTGTAATCCATCCGATATCTGCAGTACACCAGAAAATATCATTGTCTTCGTAATTGAAAACGTTTTTAAAAGTATACGCTGTATATACCATGTAACCTGCAGTAGTATGAACCATTCCTTTTGGTTTTCCTGTTGATCCTGAAGTATATAAAATAAATAAAGGATCTTCGGCATCCATAATTTCAGCAACGCTATTATCCAAAGCTGCGTCTAATAATGGTTGCAACCAAATGTCACGGCCCTCTTTCATTTTCACATCAGTATTAGTTCTTTTTGCAACTAAAACTTTTGTTACAGAAGGACAAGTTTCTAAAGCTTCATCAACAATTCCTTTAAGGTCAATTGTTTTATTTCCTCTATAACCTCCGTCAGATGTAATCACCATTTTACACTCGCAATCGTTGATTCTTGCAGAAACTGCAGAAGCAGAAAATCCAGCAAAAACTACTGAGTGAATTGCTCCAATTCTAGCACAAGCTAAAACAGCAACAGCCAATTCTGGAATCATTGGCAAATAAATGCAAACTCTGTCCCCTTTGCGAACACCTTGCTCGCGAAGAACGTTTGCCATTTTTGAAACTCTCTCGTATAATTCATTATACGATATATGTAAAGCCTCTTCAGAAGGATCGTTCGGTTCAAAAATAATTGCCGTCTTCTCTCCTCTTTTGCTTAAATGTCTATCAATACAGTTTTTGGTAATGTTAACTTTAGCATCTGTAAACCATTTTACTTCAGCCTCAGCCATATTAAAATCAACAACCTTTTCCCATTGCTGGTACCATGTGAAATTCTCCTCTGCTATTTTTCCCCAAAATTTTCTTGGCTCTCTTATTGACTTATTGTAATGTTTAAAGTATTGTTCTAAATTTTCAATTTTGTAATAGCTCATCGTTTGTTGAATTTTTTTATAAATGTATTAAATCTGAACGTATCCGTGAAATAATTTAATTCATAAATTTTATCAAAAAAAAACATTTATTTAATAAAATATGATAATTATCTGAAATTATTTTAAAACTTTATTTTTTATTATTACTTAAGGGCAAAAAAGGCATAATAAACAGATATTATGCCTTTTTTAATTTAACAAATTTCAATAACAATTAATTTTGTAAATGCGTTGCAAAATTTTTCTCTATTTTGAAAATAGCAGCATCCTTATTAATTAAAACAGAAATTTCAACAAGTATATTTTTTTTCAAAATATACCCCATTTTAGGGATCCGCTTCACTTAACTTGCTTATTATCTGAAGTTAAGTGAATGCAATATGCATCTATATCTATTATCTTAATAAGTGCTTACTAATTCAAAATATTACAAATCATTGATACAGTGCAAATTCCGCAGAATCGGATTCTGCGGAAATTCCCAATTTTTTATTATCCAATTTTTTTCATTGCTGTCATAGACTCTCTCAACCAAGCTCCTACTTCTTCGATAGGATGCTGACGGATTGCTTTGTTTACAGCAATTAATACGGTATTGTCTACTCCGTTTGAAGTAGAAAATGGTTTACCTATAATATTAGTTTCAACTTTTTTCATGAATTCAGTCAATAATGGCTTACACGCATGATCAAATAAGTAACATCCGTACTCAGCAGTATCAGAAATTACACGGTTCATTTCGAATAATTTCTTTCTTGCAATTGTGTTTGCAATTAATGGCAATTCATGTAATGACTCATAATAAGCAGATTCTTCGATGATTCCAGCCTCTGTCATTGTTTCGAAAGCTAATTCAACACCAGCTTTTACCATTGCAATCATCAATACTCCATTATCAAAATATTCTTGCTCAGAGATTGGAGCTTCTTGTGGAGCCGTTTTTTCGAAGTTAGTTTCTCCTGTTGCAGCTCTCCATTTCAATAAATTTACATCGTCATTTGCCCAGTCAATCATCATAGTTCTAGAGAATTCCCCAGAAATGATATCGTCTTGGTGTTTTTGGAATAACGGACGCATGATATCTTTCAATTCTTCAGCCAATTCGTAAGCCTCAATTTTTGAAGGATTGTTTAAACGATCCATCATATTTGTAATACCACCATGTTTCAAAGCTTCAGTGATAGTTTCCCATCCGTATTGGATTAATTTAGATGCATAAGCAGGATCGATTCCTTTTTCAACCATTTTATCAAAACATAAAATAGATCCTGTTTGCAATAATCCGCAAAGAATTGTTTGCTCACCCATTAAGTCTGATTTTACTTCAGCCACGAAAGATGATCTTAAAACTCCAGCTCTGTGTCCTCCAGTTGCTACAGCATAAGCTTTTGCTTGATCTAAACCAAATCCATTCGGATCGTTCTCTGGGTGAACAGCGATAAGAGTTGGAACTCCAAATCCTCTTTTGTATTCTTCACGTACCTCAGAACCTGGACATTTAGGAGCACACATAATAACAGTGATGTCTTTACGAATCTGCATTCCTTCTTCCACAATGTTAAATCCGTGAGAATAAGCCAAAGTAGAACCTTGTTTCATTAATGGCATAATAGCAGTTACCACAGCAGTGTGTTGTTTGTCTGGTGTAAGGTTGCAAACTAAATCTGCAGTAGGAATCAATTCTTCGTAAGTTCCTACTTTGAAACCATTTTCAGTTGCATTTTTATAAGAAGCTCTTTTTTCTGCAATTGCATCTGCACGCAATGCGTAAGAAATGTCTAAACCAGAATCTCTCATGTTTAAACCTTGATTCAAACCTTGTGCTCCACAACCAACAATTACAACTTTTTTTCCAGCCAATGCTGCAATTCCGTCTGCAAATTCTGATTGCTCCATAAATTCGCAAACTCCTAATTGTTCTAATTGTAATCTAAGTGGTAATGTATTGAAATAATTTGCCATTTTTGTTTTAATATTTAATGAAATGAAATTTAATATTGATTATATATAACTAAGATTTTATTATTTAAAAGTTTCTAGCAATGAAGAAATTTCCATTTTTTGCTTAGAAACTGATATTCTTCCCGAACGCACAAACTGCATAATTCCGTATGGTTTGAACTTTTGGTATAATTCTTCAATTTCAGAACGTCTTCCTGATTTTGAAATCACAAAGAAATCTCGAGAAACCGTCACAATCGTAGACTGGCTTTCTTTAATGATATTCTGAATCTGTTTCTCGTCAAACAACAAGCTTGAAGCGATTTTAAACAAAGCATTTTCTAAGAAAATAGTCTCTTCATCTGTATGATAAAATGCTTTTATAACTTCAATTTGTTTTTCGATCTGGCCTACAATATTCTGAACCCATTTTTCTGTCGTGTTTACAACAATGATAAATCTTGAAACATTCTCTATCTCTGATTCTGAAACATTTAGACTTAATATATTAATGTGACGCTTTAAGAATATTCCAGATATTCTATTCAACAGTCCCACATTATTTTCTGAGTATACCGATATGGTAAATGTTTTATCTTCCATGATGTTTTTTTAGTTTTATTTTCCCGATAGCTATCGGGATTGAAACTTTTCTTAACTTAATCTAATTTCTGATACACAAGCTCCTGTTGGAATCATTGGGAAAACGTTGTTTTCTTTTTCAACTACAACTTCTAAGAAATATGAATCTTTTGACGCCAGCATCTCAGCGACAGCCGCATCTAAATCTTCACGTTGTGTAACTTTTTTAGATTTGATATGATATCCTTCAGCAATGGCAATGAAATTTGGATTGATCATTTTTGTTGAAGCATATCTGTTATCAAAGAATAATTCTTGCCATTGGCGAACCATTCCTAAGAATTCGTTGTTTAAAACCACAATTTTTACTGGAACTTCTGTTTGAAAAATTGTTCCTAGTTCCTGAATTGTCATCTGGAAACCTCCATCACCAATAATAGCTACTACTTCGCGATCTGGTTTTCCCATTTTTGCTCCAATCGCAGCAGGCAATGCGAATCCCATTGTTCCTAAACCGCCAGAAGTAATATTACTTTTTGTTGAATTGAATTTAGCGTAACGGCAAGCAAACATCTGGTGCTGACCAACATCTGAAACGATAATAGCATCACCTTTTGAGTGTTTGTTGATCATTTCGATTGTTTCTCCCATCGAAATTCCTTTGCCGTTTGTTGGATTTAATTCTTCTTTTATTACAGAATCATATTCAACTTTACTTAATTCTTTAAACTCATTGTGCCACAAATCATGAGATTTAGCATCAAGAAGCGGTAATAAAGCAGCTAAAGATTCTTTTACATCTCCTAAAACAGCAATATCCGTCTTAACGTTTTTATCAATCTCAGCAGGATCGATTTCGAAGTGAATTACTTTTGCTTGTTTTGCATAAGTGTTTAATTTACCTGTAACACGGTCGTCAAAACGCATTCCGAAAGCAATTAAAACATCACATTCGTTTGTTAGCAAATTTGGCGCATAATTTCCGTGCATTCCAAGCATACCAACGTTCAAAGGATGATCTGTTGGTAAAGCTGACAATCCTAAGATTGTCCAAGCTGCTGGAATTCCAGATTTTTCAATCACTGCTTTAAACTCAGCTTCTGCCTGACCTAAAATAATCCCTTGACCAAAAACAATAAGCGGTTTTTTTGCACTATTAATTAAAGCTGCAGCTTCGGCAACTTTGTCTAAATTTAATTTTGGAACAGGAACATAACTTCTAATTCCTGTGCATTTTTCATAACTAAATTCGAACTCATCAAATTGAGCATTTTTAGTAATATCAACCAAAACTGGCCCTGGACGTCCAGAACGAGCAATGTAAAATGCTTTTGCAATAATTTCAGGAATTTGAGAAGCTTCGGTTACTTGGAAATTCCATTTTGTAACCGGAGTTGAAATTCCGATAATATCGGTTTCCTGAAATGCATCAGATCCCAATAAATGTCTTCCAACTTGCCCCGTAATACACACTAAAGGAGTTGAATCGATTTGAGCATCTGCGATACCAGTTACTAAATTTGTAGCTCCTGGTCCAGAAGTAGCAATGGCCACCCCTACTTTTCCTGTAGCCCTTGCATAACCTTGAGCTGCATGCGTTGCACCTTGTTCATGACGCACTAAAACGTGGTGCAACTGATCTTGAAATTTATATAATTCGTCGTAAACCGGCATTATAGCTCCACCTGGATAACCATAAATCAAATCTACTCCTTCTGCTAATAAACATCTTATAACGGCTTCTGCCCCTGATATTTTCATAGTATATTGTTTTTCCAATATCAAATTTCAATTTGAAAATTCAATGGCAGTATCAAAAATCAATTTCATCTTTAACTTTAAGTTTATTTTTGAAATTTTTAATTTTTATTGCTATTGCTTTTTGTTATTGTAATTGATATTGATTTTTGATTTTTTATAATTATTTATCGGTTACACATCCTGTTGATGCACTCGAAACCGACTTAGCGTATTTAAGTAAAACCCCTCTGTCAACTTTTAAAGCCGGCTGAACCCAAGCCGCTTTTCTTGCTGCAAATTCTTCGTCAGATATCTTCAGGTCGATTGTATTTTTCACAGCATCAATGGCGATTAAGTCACCATCCTTTACTAGTGCAATACCACCACCGTCATATGCTTCTGGTGTAACGTGTCCTACCACGAAACCGTGCGAACCGCCCGAGAATCTACCGTCTGTAATTAGCGCACAACTGCTTCCTAATCCAGCACCAATAATAGCAGATGTAGGCTTCAGCATTTCAGGCATTCCCGGACCACCTTTTGGTCCACAACCCCTGATGACGACTACATTACCTGGTTTAATTTTTCCAGCTTGAAGACCTGGAATTACTTCAAATTCACCTTCAAATACAACAGCTGGCCCTTCGAAATATTCTCCTTCTTTTCCGCTGATTTTTGCTACAGCACCTTCAGTAGCAAGATTTCCGTATAATACCTGAATATTTCCTGTTGGTTTTAATGCTTTTTGAATTTCATGAATTACTTCTTGTCCGTCTTGTAAATCTGGAGTTGAAGCTAAGTTTTCTGCAACTGTTTTTCCTGTAACTGTTAAACAGTCCCCATGAATAAGCCCAACTTTCAATAAGTATTTCATAACTGCTGGAATACCTCCTACTTCGTGAATGTCTTCCATCATGTATTTACCGCTTGGCTTCATGTCTGCCAATACTGGTGTTCTATCGTTAATTGCTTGGAAATCATCTAATGTAATTGTGATTCCAACTGAGTGAGCCATTGCAATTAAGTGCATAACAGCATTTGTAGAACCACCTAAAACAGCTACAATTGTGATAGCGTTTTCAAAAGCCTTACGAGTCATAATGTCTCTTGGCTTAATATCTTTTTCTAATAATATTTTGATTGCTTTTCCAGCTTCAAGACATTCGTCTCTTTTTTCCTGGCTTAAAGCAGGATTTGAAGAACTGTAAGGCAAACTCATTCCTAATGCTTCAATAGCAGAAGACATTGTATTTGCAGTATACATTCCACCGCAAGCACCAGCTCCTGGACAAGCATTTTGAATAACACCTTTAAAATCTTCTGGAGTAATTTCGCCTTTTACTTTTTTTCCTAAAGCTTCAAAAGCAGAAACGATATTTAGAGATTCTCCTTTCCATTTTCCAGAATGGATAGAACCTCCGTAAACCATAAGAGATGGGCGGTTTAACCTTCCCATTGCAATTAAGGCACCTGGCATATTTTTATCGCATCCAGGAATTGCAATTAAACTATCATACCATTGCGCTCCCACAACTGTTTCAATAGAATCTGCGATTACATCACGAGAAACGAGTGAGTAACGCATACCTTCAGTTCCGTTAGAAATACCGTCACTGACACCAATGGTATTAAAAATAAGTCCGACAAGATCTGCATCCCAGACACCTTTTTTAACATCTTGTGCTAAATCATTAAGGTGCATGTTACAAGTGTTACCATCGTAACCCATGCTCACAATTCCAACTTGTGCTTTTTTTAAATCTTCTTCAGTTAAACCAATTCCGTACAACATCGCTTGCGCCGCTGGCTGTGTTTGATCTTGTGTGATGGTCTTGCTGTACTTATTTAATTCCATTATAGTTTTATTTTTTTTAATTTTTTGTTCAAAAAAAAACCTTCCAGTATTTGGAAGGTTTGTAATATAGTCTTTCAATTATATTTATAACATTCCCGATGCAGATGTGTGAATCACATTGACAACAACGACAGAAGTAATAATAATTGAGATTTGCATCATTTATTTTTTAGTGTCACAAAAGTAAATAAACTTCTGGAAGTAAAAAAATAAAATCTCAACATTTACAATACTTCTTGTGATTATATTCAAGTTTTAACAAAAAATATTAAACAATTGTAGATTGCCCAATACTTACATTGTCATTATTGAAATAAAGCAAATCATCTTTGCTGAAAATAAAATTAGAAACAAACTCTCCAACTTCATTTGTTCCAAATTTTGAGTCTGGTTTCAAATCAACTGTAACTACTTTGTATTCAATTGCTTTTTCAACCGCTTTATAGATTACATGAGCTTCTTTAGTTAATCCAAAGTGCTCTAGCAAAAGTGCTGCTGCCAAAATCGAAGCAATCGGATTGGCAATGTTTTTGCCTTTTGCCTGCGGATATGATCCGTGAATTGGTTCAAACAAAGCATTTTTTTCACCTAAAGATACCGATGGCAATAAGCCAATTGAACCCGTAATTACGCTAGCTTCATCAGATAAAATATCTCCGAACAAGTTTTCAGTCAAAATCACATCAAATTGTTTCGGATTTAAGATTAACTGCATTGCTGCATTATCCACAAATAAGAAATCAAGTTTAACATCTGAATACTCTTCGCTCACCTTCTGAACTACTTTTCTCCACAATCTTGAAGTTTCCAAAACATTTGCTTTGTCTACCATTGTTAGCTTTTTACGTCTTTTTTGCGCCGATTTAAAAGCTAAATGTGCAATTCTTGTAATTTCTTCTTCTGAATATTCACATAAATCCGAAGCATGTGTTCCTTCATCATTAAGTGTTTTAGTTCCAAAATAAGCTCCACCAGTTAATTCTCTAAAAATGGTAAAATCAGCTCCTTCAATAATTTCTCTTTTTAAAGGAGAAGATTCGATTAAGGCTTTATAAGGTTTTATAGGACGAATATTAGCAAACAATCCTAATTCTTTTCGCAATTTTAATAATCCTTGCTCTGGGCGAACCTTTGCATTTGGATTGTTATCATATTTAGGATCTCCAATTGCACCAAGCAAAACCGCATCTGTATTTAAGCACAGATTCAAAGTCTGCTCCGGCAAAGGGCTTCCCGTTTTATCGATAGCAACCGCTCCCATCAGTGCTTCTTCAAAAACAAATTCATGATTATACACTTCGCCAATGGCGTACAAAGCTTTTTTAGCCTGTAATATTACTTCAGGTCCAATTCCATCTCCTGGTAAAACTGCAATTTTTAAATTCATAATCTCTCGCTCTTTATGTCTTTAAATCCTTATTGTTCCTTAAACTCTTATTTTTATACTTATTTTAGTTTCTTATTAAATCTCCTTCTATTTTAGAAGCTTCTATAATTTGGTGGATATCTGCGTCTACAACTTCTTTTTTAATATCAGCGAATTTCAAGAATTCGATGTAAACGATATCCAATTGTGTTTTTGTCAATTCGTAACCTACTTTTTTAGCACGGTAAGCTAAAGCAGCTCTTCCGCTTCTTGCTGTTAAAATGATTGAAGATTCATTCACTCCCACATCTAGCGGATCCATGATCTCGTAAGTTGCTCTATTTTTAATTACGCCATCTTGGTGAATTCCAGAACTGTGTGCAAAAGCATTTGCTCCAACAATTGCTTTATTTGGCTGTACAATCATTCCCATACTTTCAGAAACTAAACGGCTCATTTCGTTCAATTCTCTTGTATTAATGTTTGTATCTAAATTTAAGTAAGGGTGCTGTTTGAAAATCATTACCACTTCTTCAAGCGCCGTGTTTCCAGCTCTTTCGCCTATACCATTAATAGTACATTCAATTTGTCTTGCTCCATTTATAGCTCCTGCAATTGAGTTTGCAGTTGCCATTCCTAAATCATTATGACAGTGGCATGAAAGGATAACGTTTTCGATTCCTTTTACGTTTTCTTTTAAGTATTTAATTTTTGCTCCGTATTCTTCTGGAAGACAATATCCAGTAGTATCAGGAATATTCAATACTGTAGCTCCAGATTTGATAACTTCTTCACAAACTTTTGCAAGAAAAGCATTGTCTGTTCTACCGGCATCTTCAGCGTAGAATTCAACATCTTCTACATAAGATTTAGCGTGTGATACAGCAAATTTTGCTCTTGCAATAATATCTTCAGGCGTAGTATTTAATTTGTGGAGTATGTGAGATTCCGAAGTTCCGATTCCAGTATGGATTCTAGGTTTCTTAGCATGCTTTAAAGCAGCTGCAGCAACATCAATGTCGTTTTTTACGGCTCTTGTTAGTCCGCAGACGGTTGCATTTTCTACAATTTTACAAATCTCAGAGACCGATAAAAAATCGCCCGGACTTGACACAGGAAAGCCTGCTTCGATAATGTCAACTCCCATTTTGTCTAGTCGTTCTGCGATAACTAATTTCTGTTTAGTATCTAACTTACATCCTGGAACTTGTTCACCATCTCGCAATGTGGTGTCAAAAATTTGAACTTTCTCTCTATTCATATTCATTTATTTAATGTAATTTCACATCTTGATAACAAATATATATTGTACTATTACAGTATGAAATTCATTTTAATGAAATTATACTGTTTATAAAACAACTTATACTATATTAACTAACTTATAATCAGTAAGTTATATTATTATTTTTTACAATGGCTAACCATCAAAAAGATTTCTTATTTGTTCTAATCAAATCACTTTCGAAATCAGAAAAAAGGCAGTTTAAAATTTTTGCAAGCCGATTAGAAACGAGTTCAAATACAAAATTTATCGAATTATTCAACATTTTAGATAAATCTGAAGTTTACGATGAAAAACTCATTTTGAAAAGTGGTGTTATCCAAAAAGTGCAGTTATCTAACTTAAAATCATACTTATACAAACAAATCCTGGTTAGTATAAGGCTAAATATTCCTAGTCAGAATATTCGTTATCAGCTTCGAGAGCAAATGGATTTTGCTGTTATTCTTTATAATAAAGGATTATACAAGCAGAGCTTGAAAATATTGGATAAAACCAAACAGCAAGCTTTAGAGAATGATGAAAAATATATGGCGTATGAAATTGTTGAATTCGAAAAACTAATTGAATCGCAATACATCACCCGAAGTATTCAAGGTCGTGCTGACGAATTGGTAGTTCAGGCCAAAGAATTGAATTATAGAAATACGATTTCAAGCAAATTATCCAATTTATCTCTTCAGCTGTACGGAATCATGCTGAAAACAGGTTATGTAAAAAATGATGAAGAGTACAGATATATTGACGATTACTTTAATAAGCACATTTCCAAGCTTGATGAGAGTAAATTTGGTTTCCGAGAAAAGTATTGGTTTTACAATGCCAACCTTTGGAGAAGCTTTCTAGTTCAAGATTTTTTAGCGAGTTATAAATTTGCTTATAAATGGGTTCAGCTTTTCTATGATAATCCAAATATGATTTATCTGAATCCTGTTTTCTTCTTAAAAGGAAATCATTATTTCTTAGAATCGCTTTATATGTTAAAATATAAATCGAATTTCAAGAAATATCTAAATCTTCTGGAAGAAACAATCGCTGATCCTAAATTTCCTGTAAACGATAATCTTGCCTCACTGTCTTTCTTATATGTCTATAACAATAAATTGAATCTGCATATATTAGAAGGAACATTTGCAGAAAGCGAATATTTAATTCCAGAAATTTTAAATAAACTGAAATTGCATAGTGAACATCTTGACGAGCATCACGAGATGTTGTTTTTCTATAAAATTGCTTCTATTTATTTTGGTAACGAAAAATACAATGAGTGCATCAATTATTTAGACAAAATCATCAACAATAAAAACTTGACAATGCGCGAAGATTTAATGTGTTTTGCGAGATTATTGTCGCTTATTGCGCATTATGAGCTTGGGAAGGATTATTATTTAGAAAATCATTTGAAAAGCACCTATAAGTTCTTATTGAAAATGAACGACTTGCATGAAGTTCAAAAAGAAATCATCAAGTTTTTAAGAAACCTAAACAACTTCTACCCTGCCGATATCAAAAAGGAATTCAAGAAAATGCACAGTCGTTTCGTTGAGCTTGAAAAGAATACATATGAAAAAAGGGCTTTCTTATATTTAGATATCATTTCGTGGCTCGAAAGCAAAATTGAAAATAGGAAAATTGCTGATATTATTAAGGAGAAAGCGAAATTGAATAATCGTTAAATCTTTTAATTTCCAATAAAAAAGCCTTGAATTTCAAGGCTTTTTTGTCTTACGACGAAAGAGAAATGACAAAACTATACCCAAAACCAAACCATCAGGTTTAATAATAAAAAATCCCAAACTCCACATAAAATTGGAATTTGGGATTTTAAAAATTGAAATTTGTCGAATTTTTATTCGACTATATTAGAAGTAGTAACATAGAAGTTTTTGTCTACTTCCAGTTTTCTGTCTTCGTTATCTGTTTTTATAGACTGCCATTCTGCTGTTGGTTTTAACCAAGTTTCTACTCCATTAATTTTAACTTTTACTGGCATATCAAATTTAGAAACACAATTAGTCCAATGGTAACCAAAAGTTCCGTTTTTAAACATATATTCAAAAACCGGAATTTGGGTTGTGGTTAAATATTGTGCAAAAACTCTATTGAAATTAATTCCAGATTGTTCGTTAATATAATCTTGAATCTGTTTTCCTGTAACGGTTTGATGATAAAAAGTCTTATTCATGCCTCTTAAAATCGATTTCCATTTAGCATCATCATTAATTATTTGACGAATTGTATGAAGCATATTGGCTCCTTTTGGATACATATCTCCAGATCCTTCATTATTTACATCATAATGCCCGATGATTGGCTTGTCATTTTCAATATTCTGTCTGCATCCAATAACATATTCAGCACCAGCTTCTTTACCATAATAATACTCTACAAAAAGGCTCTCAGAATAATTGGTAAAACTCTCATGAACCCACATATCTGCAATATCTTTGTAGGTAATATTGTTAGCGTACCATTCGTGTCCAGATTCATGAATGATGATAAAATCAAATTTTAGTCCCCAACCTGTTCCACTTAAGTCACGTCCTAAATAACCTTGTTTATATTGGTTTCCATAAGTTACAGAACTTTGGTGCTCCATTCCTAAATAAGGCACTTCTACCAATTTATAGCTGTCTTCGTAAAAAGGATATGGTCCAAACCAGCTTTCAAAAGCTTTCAACATTTTTGGAGCATCTTTGAAATGTTCTTTAGCTAAAGCTAAATTATCTTTAAGAACATAATAATTACAATCTAAATTTCCTTTTTCCCCTTTAAATACTTCAGAGAAATTTACATAGTCACCAATATTGATGTTTACACCGTAATTATTAATTGGATTAGAAACATACCAATTGAAAGTTTTAGTTCCGTCTTTTTCTTTTTTAACGCTTTTCAGTCTTCCGTTAGAAACCTCCGTTAAATCTCCTGGCACATTCACGCTGATAAGCATATTTTCTACTTCATCATACATATGATCTTTGCAAGGCCACCAAACACTAGCGCCTAAACCCTGACAAGATGTAGCAATAAAATCTTTTCCGTTTTTATCTTTTTTCCAAGAAAAACCTCCATCCCATGGCGCTCTTACAGCTTCTTTCGGTTTTCCTTCATAATAAACTACAATCTCCTTAGTATCACCAACTTTTTGTTTTTCATTTAAAGTAATAAAAAACGCATTTCCATCTCTTTCAAATTTTAATTCTTTTCCGTTCTGCGTTACCTTGGTAATATTCATTGGCTGCTGCAAATCGATCTGCATACGGTTATTTTCTGTCAAAACAGTATAACGAACAGTATTCGAACCTGAAATTGATTTTTCTTTTGGATTTACCTTTACATTAAGTTGATAATATTTTAAATCCCACCAAGCTCTTTCTTTTGTAATGCTTCCGCGTAAAGTGTCCTGATGTGTAAAAACGGTTTCTGACTTATTTAAAAGTCCCTGAGCATTGGCCGCAAAACCAACTAAAAAGGCAATAAATGCCCCACAAAAGTGTTTTTTCATTATTTATAAATTTGAAATAAATAAGGCTGTCAAACCTGTTTTAATCTTCAACAAATGTAAACATTCATATCAAACTTTTTAAATTTTTATCATTTTAACAATCAAAAACAATAGATAAACTCATTTTCTTTATTTTAGCGATTCAATTATATTTAGTGTTTTATGAAATTGCAATACATTACTATTGTTTCGCTTTTATTCTGCCAATTATCCGTTTATTCTCAGACATTTCCTGTTCATAAAACAAATGACAAAATTAATATTGATGGTGATTTATCAGAGTGGAAAACTCCTTTTCTTGGTCCGTTTGCAATTCATAACACAGGCGAAAAAGCTTCCCAGCAAACTTTTGTTTCTCTTTCGTGGAATAGCAAAAACTTATATTTAGCTTACAAATGCACTGATTCTAAAATCATTGGAGCACCACAAACAAAAGATTCTCAAATATTCAACACCGATGATTTAGCTGAAATTTTTCTAGATCCAGATGGAGATGGCCAGAATTATATTGAAATTGGAGTGAATGCATTTTCTACAAATTACGATTTGGTTTTAAAATGCATTTCGCCAGAATGTGGAGGATGGAATACGGCAATGGATTTCGATATTAAAGGCTTAGAATCTGTAAGCAAAATAAATTCTGATGGCTATACAGTAGAAATCAAAATCCCTTTTTCTAGCCTCAAAAAAATTGAAAATGGCGGTTTTAAAAAACCGAAAACTGGGACAAAATGGCGAGGAAATGCTTTTAGAATTGATTACGGTGAAACCACTGAATACATTGCTTTACAGCCTTATAAAACTTCAGTTTTTGGATTTCATCAGCCGCAAGAATTTGCGGTTTTTGAGTTTGTGGAGCAATAACTTTGTTTCAAGTTTCAAGTTTCAAGTTTCATGTTCTGTGAGCAACTTGAAACTTGAAACTTGAAACTTGAAACTTGAAACAAAATATTTTACTTTTGACGTTTTTTCAAAACTTCAATAACATCATTCAATTTAAAACCCTTTGCTTGAAGTAGAATTAAATAATGAAACAATAAGTCAGCGCTTTCACTAAGGAATAAATCGTCATTATCGTCTTTCGCTTCGATAACGACTTCTACAGCTTCCTCACCTACTTTTTGCGCTATTTTATTTACTCCTTTTGCAAACAAAGAAGCGACATAACTCTGTTCAGAATCAGCATTTTCTCTACGAGTTTTAATTGTATTTTCTAATTGTGAAATAAAACCGTAATTAGCATCATTTGGCTCCTGCCAACAGGTATCTGCACCCGTGTGACACGTTGGCCCAACAGGTTTTGCCTGAATTAAAAGCGTATCGCCATCACAGTCATTTTTAATACTTACTAAATTTAAAAAGTTGCCACTCTCCTCGCCCTTTGTCCAAAGTCTTTGCTTTGAACGACTAAAGAAAGTTACTTTTTGCGTTTCTATTGTTTTTTGAAGCGATTCTTCGTTCATATAACCCAACATCAAAACATTTTTTGTTTCTGAATCCTGAATTATCGCCGGAATTAATCCGTGTGCGCTTTTGATATCGATTTCCATTTTAATTTTAGATTTTAGTCCCGATAGCTATCGGGAAGATTTTAGATTAATTTCTAAACTCGAATTATTGGAATTTGGAATTTAAAAATTGGAATTTTTTCTCAAATTCTCACTTCTATATTATTATTTCTTAATTCTTGTTTCAACGCCTTGATTTCAATTTCTTTAAAGTGGAAAACACTCGCTGCTAAAGCCGCATCTGCTTTTCCTTTTTGAAACGAATCTAAGAAATGCTGAATGTTTCCAGCTCCTCCAGAAGCAATAATCGGAATATTTACTAATTCTGAAAGTTTAGCCAAAGCTTCGTTTGCAAACCCGTTTTTGGTTCCGTCATTATCCATTGAAGTGAATAAAATTTCTCCTGCACCACGTTCTGCCACTTCAACAGCCCAATCGAAAAGATTTAATTCTGTTGGCACTTTTCCGCCAACTAAATGCACGATCCATTGTCCGTCAATTTGTTTGGCATCGATAGCCACTACAACGCATTGGCTTCCAAATTTCTGAGCCAAATCATTAATCAATTGTGGATTTTTAACTGCTGACGAATTGATTGAAACTTTATCAGCTCCGTTATTCAGCAGAATATCAACATCTTCAACAGATGAAATTCCACCGCCAACTGTAAACGGAATATTGATTTTTTCTGCAACGCTTCGCACCATATTGACAAGTGTTTTACGTCTTTCTTCGGTTGCCGAAATATCCAGAAAAACCAATTCGTCTGCGCCTTCAGCTGAATAAATCGCAGCCAATTCTACAGGATCTCCAGCGTCTCGCAAGTCAACGAAATTAACGCCTTTTACGGTTCTTCCGTTTTTTATATCTAAACAAGGTATGATTCTTTTTGCTAACATTTTTTATTTTAGTTGTTGGTTATTGGTTGATTGTTGTTGGTTAATGCGATAAACTATCAACCGACAACTAATAACTATAAACCAATTATATAGTTTTCTAACTGTTTCAAAGCAATTCTTCCCTCGTAAATCGCTTTTCCGATAATAGTTCCTTCACAGCCTAATTCTGCTAGTTTTGGCAATTCGTCGAAAGTCGAAATTCCTCCTGAGGCGATTAATTTTACACCTTCCGCTTCTGCTAAAATCTTTTTATACAAATCAAAACTTGGACCTTGAAGCATTCCGTCTTTGGCAATATCTGTACAGATAACGTACTGAATTCCTTTCGATTGATAATCTTGAATGAATGGAATCAAATCTTCATTTGATTCTTCTAACCAACCTGAGACAGCAATTTTTTCGTCTTTAGCATCAGCTCCCAGAATGATTTTCTCAGTTCCATATTGTGAAATCCATTTTTCGAAGATCGTTCTGTTTTTTACGGCAATGCTTCCGCCAGTAATTTGATTAGCACCGCTTTCAAAAGCAATTCTCAAATCATCATCCGATTTCAATCCGCCTCCAAAATCAATTTTTAAGCTGGTTTGTGTAGCGATTTGTTCTAAAATCTTATAATTGACAATTCTGCTTGATTTTGCACCGTCTAAATCTACCAAATGCAGATATTCGATTCCGTGCGCTTCAAATGATTTTGCCACTTCAAGCGGATTCTCGTTGTAAATTATCTTCGTATCATAATCACCTTTGGACAAACGAACGCATTTTCCATCAATGATATCTATGGCTGGTATTATTCTCATTTTTATTATTTTAGATTTCTGATTTTAGATTTTAAATTCTAAAAATTGAAATTGATTTTTGATATTTTGATTGATATTGAAGTTTTTACATCTTCAAAAAGTTTCCGAGAATCTTTTCTCCTACATCACCGCTTTTTTCTGGGTGAAATTGTGTTCCGTAAAAATTATCTTTTTGTAATGCCGATGCATATTCTACATCATAATTAGTTTTAGCCACAGCGTATTGGCAATTTGGAGCGTAAAAACTGTGAACCAAATACATAAATTCATTTTCAGAAACATCCTTAAACAAATCAGTTTTTAAATCATAAATCTGATTCCAGCCCATTTGAGGCACTTTTACGTTGTTTGAAAATTTCAAAACATCAACATCAAAAATCCCTAAACCTTCGGTATTTCCTTCTTCGGTCTTATTGCACATCAATTGCATTCCAAGACAGATTCCCAAAACTGGCTGTTTTAATTGAGGAATCAAACTGTTCAAACCGCTTTCGCGAAGTTTAGCCATAGCTGAACTCGCCTCGCCAACGCCAGGAAAAATCACTTTATCTGCCGATTTAATTTCCTCTGGATTATTACTCAGAACAGCTTTAAAACCCAATCTTTCAATAGCAAACATAATGCTCTGAATATTCCCTGCTCCGTAATTTATAATTACTATTTTCAAAATTATTTTTAGATTTTAGATTTTAGATTTTAGATTTCTCTTCAACTTAAAATCATTAATACTATTTTACTTAACCGCTAGGTTCGCAAAGATTTACGCTAAGAACGCGAAAAAACTTGTGTGCTTTGCGTACTTTGCGGTTAAACTTTTTTACAACATACCTTTAGTACTTGGCAAAATCATTTTTTCTGTATCCCTTTTTACGGCTACTTTTATGGCTTTTGCGAAAGCTTTAAAAATAGCTTCAATTTTGTGATGCTCGTTAATTCCTTCTGCTTTTATATTTAAGTTGGCTTTTGCGCCGTCTGTAAATGATTTAAAGAAATGATAAAACATTTCTGTTGGCATTTTACCTACCATTTCGCGTTTGAATTCAGTTTCCCAAACAAGCCAGTTTCTTCCGCCAAAATCAATTGCTGCTTGTGCTAAACAATCATCCATTGGCAAACAGAAACCATAACGTTCTATTCCTAATTTATTTCCTAACGCTTTCGCGAAAACTTCTCCTAAGGCAATTGCTGTATCTTCAATTGTATGGTGCTCATCGACTTCTAAATCGCCTTTTACTGTGATTTCTAAGTCCATTTGACCATGACGTGAGATTTGGTCTAACATGTGGTCGAAAAATGCAATTCCGGTATCGATTTTACTTTTTCCTGTTCCGTCAAGATTTAGATTAATGTAAATATCTGTTTCGTTTGTTTTACGAGTAATAGAAGCTGAGCGCGCTTCTAATTTTAAAAACTCATAGATTTTCTTCCAATCCATTGTCTGTAAAACGATTGTTTCATTCAATTCTTCACGTTTAGATGAAATTTCATTGCTTCCAATTCCATCCGTATCGTTCATGAAAATCGCTTTTGCACCAAGATTTTTAGCCAATTCAACATCAGTCAAACGATCACCTAAAACAAAAGAATTCGCCAAATCATATTCTGGATTATTCAAATATTTAGTCAGCATTCCGGTTCTTGGTTTGCGAGTTGGCGCATTTTCTTCTGGAAAAGTTCTGTCAACGAAGATTTCATCAAAAACAACTCCTTCGTTTTCAAATGCTTTTAGAATAAAATTCTGCGTTGGCCAAAATGTATCTTCTGGAAAACTATCAGTTCCTAAGCCGTCCTGATTCGTTACCATTGCCAATTCGTAATCTAATTCAGCAGCAATTTTAGCCAAATATTGAAATGCTTTTGGATAAAACTCCAGTTTATCTAGGCTATCTAGTTGATAATTTTCAGGTTCTAAAACAATCGTCCCGTCACGATCGATAAAAAGTACTTTTTTCATGGTTTATAGTTTGAGACCTAACAGGTTTTAAAAACCTGTTAGGTCTGTCATAGTTTATAACAATTTCAATTCTCTAATTACAACCGCATTTTCTTCTTTTGTTCCTATTGTAAAACGAAGACAATTTTCACATAAAGGTTGTGTTGTTCTGTTTCTGATAACAATTCCTTTTTCGATTAACTGATTATATCTTTTGTTAGCGTCATCTACTTTTGCCAAGATAAAATTGGCTTCTGTTGGATACACTTTCTCAACAAAATTTACTTCAAGCAATACTTTAAGCAACTCTTCTCTTTGCTCAATAATAGAAGCTATTTCTTGTTTAATTTTATCAGAATCTTTTAAACGTTCTTTAGCTCTTTGCTGCGTTAATTCGTTTACGTTGTAAGGCGGTTTGATTTTGTTTAAAATTGAAATCACTTCCTCTGAAGCGTAGCAAATTCCTAAACGTATTCCAGCTAAACCATACGCTTTGGAAAGAGTTTGAGTAATCACTAAATTCGGGTATTCGTCGATTTCTGTCAGCCAGCTTTCTTTATCTGAAAAATCAATATAGGCTTCATCAATTACCACTAAACCATTGAAGTTTTGAAGCAATTTCACTACGCTTTCATCAGAGAAAGAATTTCCTGTTGGATTGTTCGGCGAACATAAAAAAATGATTTTCGTGTTTTCGTCAACTGCTTCTAAAATCTTTTCAACCTGTGGCTGAAAATCGGTTGAAAGCAAAATTTCTCTATTTTCTACTGCATTGATGTTTGCCAAAACTCCGTACATTCCATATGTAGGCGGAAGCGAAATAATATTGTCTTTGTTTGGTTCGCAGAAAGCTCTAAAAAGCAAATCTAAAACTTCATCACTTCCGTTTCCTAACAAAATCTGACTTTGCTTTACTAAATTATTCTTGGCCAAAATCGCTTTAACCGAATTCTGCTGTGGGTCTGGATAACGATTTACACCATTCTGATACGGATTTTCATTGGCATCCAAAAAAATCATTTCTGCTGTATCAAAATCTTCAAACTCATCTCTCGCAGAAGAATAGGGTTTTAACGATTTTACGTTTTCTCTTGTTATTGTGTTTATATCGAATATGTTCATTTGTTGTTGTTTTTTGGACTATTAGAAACAAGAAACAAGAGAAAAGACTTCTTATCTTACCCACTCAATATCTTTCTTCTTGCTTCTTTTCTCTTTCTTATTCTAAACTCTTTAATCTCAGCGTCACAGCATTCTTATGCGCTTGTAACCCTTCGGCTTCAGCCATTAATTCTATAGCTTTTCCAATGTTTTGAATTCCTTTTTCAGAGATTTTCTGAAATGTCATTGATTTCATAAAACTGTCTAGATTTACACCGCTGTAATTCTTCGCATAACCATTTGTTGGCAATGTGTGATTGGTTCCTGAAGCGTAATCTCCAGCACTTTCAGGCGTATAATTCCCTATGAAGACAGAACCTGCATTTACAATTCCGTTGCAATAGAAATCATCATATTCTGAGCAGATTATAAAGTGTTCTGGGCCATATTCATTGATTAAATCTAAAGCAATCTGATCATTTTCGACATAAATCAATTTTGAATTTTCAATTGCTTTTTCTGCTATAGCTTTTCTAGGAAGAACTTCCAATTGTGATTGAACTTCTTTTTCTACTTCTGCAATTAGCTTTTTTGAAGTCGAAACTAAAATTACCTGACTGTCAGTTCCGTGTTCTGCTTGAGATAATAAATCTGAAGCTACAAAAGCTGGAACCGCAGTATCATCAGCAACAATTAACAGTTCTGAAGGCCCTGCAGGCATATCAATTGCAACGCCAAATTGAGTTGCTAATTGTTTCGCAACCGTTACAAACTGATTTCCAGGTCCGAAGATTTTATACACTTTCGGAATTGATTTTGTTCCAAAAGTCATTCCTGCAATAGCTTGGATTCCGCCAACTTTTAGAATTTTAGTTACGCCACATAAATTCGCTGCGTATAAAATTGCCGGATTAATTTTTCCTTTTTTGTCTGGCGGAGAACATAACACAATTTCTTTACAGCCAGCAATCTCAGCAGGAACAGCCAACATTAAAACAGTCGAAAACAAAGGCGCTGTTCCTCCTGGAATGTATAAGCCTATTTGCTGAATTGGTCTTTTTTCCTGCCAACAGTTTACTCCTTCAATAGTTTCAACAGAAACACGATCTGTTTTTTGAGCATTGTGAAATTTATAAATATTGTCTTTCGCTAATTCAATAGCTTCTTTCAGCTCGTTCGGAATCAAGCTAATCGCTTCTTCAATTTCTGCTTGCGAAACTTCATAATTGTCTTGAGAAATTCCGTCAAAAATCGAAGTGTATTTTGCAACGGCTTCATCTCCTTTTCTTTGAACTTCTTTAAAGATTTCTTTTACCGTAAGTTCGATATCGTCTACAGTTTTAGTCGGTCTTTTTAATATTTCTGACCAGATTTCTGGTTTTGGATTATCTATTTTATTCATGCCTTTATTTTTTTAACCGCAAAGGGCGCAAGGTTTTATTATTCTCTTTGTCTTGAAAAAACGCTAAGTTCGCAAAGCTGCATCCGCAACTTGGAATTTGGACCCGAGCGATAGCGAATAGGCGAAGCAATTTTCATATTGGAATTTCTATTTTTTATAGTACCATTTTCTCAATTGGACAAACTAAAATTCCTTCTGCTCCTACTTCTTTAAGCTGATCTATTACATCCCAAAAAGTATCTTTGTCGATTACTGAGTGAACACTGCTCCAACCTTCTTGCGCTAGCGGAAGAACCGTTAAACTTCTTAAAACCGGAAGAATTTTTCCAACTGCTTCAATTTTGTCATTTGGAACGTTCATTAGGATATATTTTGAATTTCTAGCTCTTAAAACAGCTTGAATTCTGAATTTTAAAGTATCAATGTGTTTCTGGATTTCTGGAGAAACTTTTGGCGAAACAGCCAGAACTGCTTCACTTTTCAAAATAACTTCAACTTCTTTTAAGTTGTTTTTGAATAAAGTGCTTCCGCTTGAAACAATGTCTACGATTGCATCTGCAAGACCAATATTTGGAGCAATTTCTACAGAACCAGAGATTTGGTGAATATCTACAGTCAGACCAAATTTATTAAAATATTCGGTAACTGTATTTGGATAAGAGGTAGCAATTCGAAGATTTGCCAAATCTTGTACCGAATTGTATTCGAAGGTTTTAGGAACTGCAACAGAAACTTTGCATTTTGAAAATCCTAATTTCTGAACCACTTCGATTCCTTTTCCTTTTTCCACCAAAAGATTATCGCCAACTATAGCTAAATCTACCACTCCATCGATTAAATATTGAGGAATATCTGAATTTCTAAGATATAAAACTTCAAGAGGAAAATTTGAAGCCTCGGCTTTTAACTGGTCGATTCCGTTGTTGATTGAAATACCGCAGTCCTTTAAGATTTGAATGCTGTCTTCGTTTAAACGTCCAGATTTTTGAATTGCAATTTTTAAAGTACTCATTTTTTTAGTTGTTTGTTGAATTAATAGTTTGAGTACAAAGAGAGCTTGAATTAAAAAACCCGTTTGATGTACTCAAACGGGTTTTAAAATATGATGATTTACATGCATACCATTAACACATCGCTTGAGAGCAATAATGTAAATGATGATGATGTAATTGAATTGAAATCATGATTTGTTTTGTTTTTTACTTCTTTGATTCGTTTGCAAATATACTAGATAAAATAATTAAAAAGCAATTTTTATTTTAACTTAACGATAGTTTATTGTTAAAAATCGTTTTGAAGGGCATTTTAGTTAATGATTTTAAATTACTTTAACGAATTATCATATTCATCAAAAACCAATAAAACTCGCGTGCCTATACCAATTTCGCTTTCAATTTTAAATTTAATTTTAAGCAGATCTGTCATTCGTTTTACAATAAACAAACCAAGCCCAGTTCCTTTTATTTCTGAATGATTTAAAGAATCTGATCTGAAGAAAGGATTTAAAATAGATTCCAAATCTTTTTTTGCGATTCCAATTCCTTGATCTGAAATATTGCAGATAATTTTCTCGTTTTCTCTGGATAAGGAAATTCGAACTTCACTGTCGGGTTTTGAGTATTTTATGGCATTTGAGATGATATTTCGAAGAATTGTTACCGCTAAGTAATTATCGGAATAAATATAAAACTCTTCTGAAGCGTCTAAAATCACATTTACTTTTCCTACTTTAATTTTCTCTGTATTTAATTTCAGTACATCTAAAACGACAGCATTTAAATAAACTTTTTCTTTAAGAATATTCTGTTTTTGATTCTCAAATCGAGCCATCATAAGCAACTGATCAACAAGAGAATTCAAATGGTCTACCTCATTAATACAATAATTAATTTTTTCTTCGTATTCTTTGTTGTCACGGGGTTTACGTATAAGCACTTCAAGTGTTCCTTTAATAACAGTTAGAGGCGTTCTCAATTCATGAGAAGCATCAGAAGTGAATTGTTTTTCGCGCTCTATTGCGTCTTCAATTCGATTTAATAAATTATTAATAGTCTTAGAAAGCACAAATAATTCGTCTCTTGTTTTTGGAAGTGGAATACGTGCTTTCAGATTGTCTTTTGTAATAATCTTAGAAGTCTGAATAATATTATTTATCGGCTTTATGCTTCTTCCAGCATAAAATCTTGCTAAGAAAAAAAGAATTAAAAGAATGATTGGAAAAGTAATTAATAAGGTATCCATCAAATTATCCAATACTTTTGAAGAATCTGAAAGTGACATGGCAATAATCAAATATCCAACTTTTTTGGAGTGCACGTGAAGCGGAACTTGGATTTGGCGAATTTTATTGTCCAATAATTGTGCATCAAAAAGCTGAAAATGATCTTTATTCTCATGAAAAACGAGTTTTTCATTTTTTAAGTTCGGAGACTTTTCTATTATTTTTTTATTTAAATCTAAAAACTGGACAAATACAGGATTTACATCAACAGAATTATGCTCTCTTTCTTCCCATTCTTCCGCATCCATAAAAACGACCCTACCTTTTTCAATTTTAATTTCCCTAAGATGATCTTGAACTTCTATGTTTAAATTTTCATCTATATGATTGTAAACAGTCAGTTTTACAATAAAATAAATAGCAGAAAAAACCGCTAAAACCAAAAGTCCAGTTCCTACGATATAATTTAGTGCTATTCTGTCTTTAAAAGATAATGATGTCATTTGTTAATCATTAGCAATATATCCAATGCCTCGGATGGTTTTAATATAGTCTTCCTCGATTTTAAGGTTCAGTTTTTTTCTAATGGCATTCATGAAAACATCAATAACACCTGTATCGTACTCAAAATTAATTTCCCAGACGTCTCGCAAAATCTGGTTTCTGGTACAGACTTTTCCTTTATGCTGTATTAAATAAGCTAGTAATTCAAACTCGCGTTGGGTCAGCGAAATTTCTTCATCTCCTTTCAATACAATATGTCTGGACAAGTCCATCGTAATATTTCCGAGAGTTAGGGTTTCAGTTTGTTTTTTATTTCTAAAGTGAACTTTAATTCGCTCAACCAATTCTTCAAAACTAAAAGGCTTTTTGATATAATCGTTTGCGCCAGCTTTCAGCCCTTCAATAGTTTCTTGGACTGTGTCTTTTGCAGTTAAAAAAATAATTGGAGTAAAATGATCTTTAACTCTAATAGCTTTGCACAAATCTAGGCCGTTTATTTTTGGCAACATCCAATCTAAAAGAATCAAATCAAATTTTTGTTCCTGAACCAGTTCAAAACCTTTAGAACCATCAGCAGCTGTAGTAATTTGATACCCTTCTTCTTGCAAACCTTGTTTTAGAAATTGAACAATTCCTACTTCGTCTTCAACTATTAAAATATGCATTTATCGTATCTGATTAAATTTGAATTTCATTTTATCAATTCAAAGATAGATAATTTAGCTCTCAGAAATAATCCTTATCATTAATAAAAAAGGCAATCAACTTCTTAAGCAAACATTAAGTCAATGTTAAGTAAGGTAAAAGTGGAACTTAATCTGGCGTTAATCATTCGAAATTAATTTTGTAAAAAATAAGTCCGATGAATTTTTACAAAAAACTTTCGCCTTTCTATAACCTTGCTCTACTGTATTTTATTGTAAGTTTTACGCTTAGAATGGTATTGCTTTTTCATCCCATTACACAAAGTTCTTTTACTTTTGCAGAGAGTATAAAAATATTCTCACTTGGCTTACTATCAGATACTTTTGTGTTCGTATTAGCTTCAGGCTTTTTGTGGCTTTATCTAATTTTTATTTCAAACTCTAAATATAACAAGCCTTACGGTTATATTATACTAGCAGGCTTTATAGGACTTCTAATCTATGTAGCTTCTGGAAAAAGCATTTTTGACGAATACGGTGGCGCTTTGCCAAAAATCGTTTTGATTTTTGTTTCTTTAAAAACACTTTTGTTTTCGCTTTTCCTTTTCCTTCCAAAACACAGAGATAAAATCAGATTTTGGCTTTTTGCTTTTGTGATTTTTCTATATGTTTTATTGATTCTTCAAAATGCAATCAGCGAATTTTTCTTCTGGAACGAATTTGGAGTAAAATACAATTTCATTGCTGTTAACTATCTCATTTACACTAATGAAGTTATCGGAAACATTATGCAGTCGTATCCTGTAATCCCGATATTTTCTGCTTTATTCATTGTTACAGCAATTATCACTTATTGTATTATCAAGAAATCAAGAAATTATATAGATGAGATTCCGAGTTTTAATGAAAAAATAAAAATTACATCGCTTTATGCTGTTTTATTTATTGCTTCATTGTTGGCTGTTCCTGGATTAGCCAAAACTGAAAACTCTAAAAATGTCTTTGTTAATGAACTGCAATCAAATGGAATCTACAAATTCTATTTGGCTTTTCAGAATAACAAATTGGATTATTTTAAATTCTACAAAACAATTCCGAACGAAAAAGCATTTGCTTTGTTAAAACAGGATTTACCTGCTATTTCTGGTAAAAACACTTTACACGAAATAAAAGAGGATTCTCTCGAACAGCATAAAAATGTGGTATTAATTACTATTGAAAGCTTAAGCGCCGATTTTATGAAAATGTATGGAAACGAGCAAAATATTACGCCATTTTTAGACAGTCTTGCACAAAAAAGTTTACTCTTTACAAATGTGTATGCAGCAGGAAATCGCACAGTTCGTGGACTTGAGGCCGTAACTTTATGCCTTCCTCCTACAGCTGGCGAAAGTGTGGTTAAAAGAGAAGACAACAAAAACAAGTTCTCGACTGGATCTGTATTCCTTAAAAAAGGGTACAATGTGAAATTCATGTACGGTGGAGATGCTTTTTTTGACAATATGCAGGATTTTTATACTGGAAACGGCTATCAAATTATTGACAAATCGAGTTTTGCTGAAAATGAAGTTACTTTTTCGAACGTGTGGGGAGTTTGCGATGAAGACATGTATAACAAAGCAATCAAAGTTATGAATGCTGAGGCTAAACAAAATAAGCCTTTCTTCAATCATATCATGACTGTTAGCAACCATAGACCTTTTACTTATCCAAACAATAAAATTGACATTCCCGGAAATATCAAATCACGAGACGGAGGCGTGAAATATACTGATTACGCACTTAAACAATTCTTTGAACAGGCAGAAAAACAGCCTTGGTTTAAAAATACTGTTTTTGTAATTGTAGCCGATCACTGTGCTTCTAGTGCAGGAAAAACAGAACTTCCGTTGGATAAATACAGAATTCCAGCTCTAATATACTCTTCAGATATAAAACCTGAAAAATACACCAAATTAATGTCGCAGATTGATCTCATGCCAACATTATTTGGACTTTTAAATTTTGACTACGAAAGCAAATTCTTTGGCCGTGATGTATTTAAACCAGATTATCAGCCTAGAGCTTTTATAGCAACTTATCAAGATCTTGGTTTAATAAAAGATAATGTTTTGACAATTTTATCTCCAAAGCAACAGATAAAACAGTTTCAATTGAAACTTAACGAAAGAGCCGGAATCTCTCCAGAATTTCAAATCCATTATGATGAAATTCCGCTAAAAACTGAAAACAAGAACTTGGTCGACGAAACTATTTCTTACTATCAATCAGCTTCATATGTTTTAAAAGAGAAAGAATATCAGTTTAAAGATTTAGCCGATAAGCATAAAAAATTATATGCAAACATTCATCATTAAAAAGAAAAACAAAAGCCTCAAAATCGTAAAGAATTTGAGGCTTTTGTTTATAGTTTCAGCTTAACTTGAAACATGAAACTTAAAACTTGAAACAAAAATTAGTCATTCTGATTTTTCATTCCAAATAAATTTCCTTTCTGGTATAATTTTAAATCATCCTGCAAAAATTGGTAGTTTCTTTGAGTAACAGCTGGCGAATCTAAATCGCTCAAATCTGGTTTTCCTGCATTTACCCAAGCAGTATACCAAAAACTTGCCGTTGCAGAAATTGCTTTTCTCATTTGACTTTCAACCATTCCGTTTAATTCTGCATGCAATTTCCCAGCATATTCATCAGAAAACTTAGAAGTATTGTATTTTGTTTTAGCGATTTTACCATCAGCATCCATTTCAAAAACTTTGTTTTCAGGAGTTGCAGTTCTTAGCTTTTTATCAATGTCCAATAAAGGCTGTGCAAAACTGTGAGTATCATTAATCATATCCCAAATGGCTTTATGAACATCGGCATAATACTGAGCTTCTGGAACATTTAATTTGTAATTCTTAACAAATAATTCTGGCAATCTACTTTCCCAAAGCGAATGAATTCCTTTTTGATCAGTCAATTGTCCATCGTGGTTTTTAGAAGTATGCAAAGGCATGTGTGCATCACCAATATAATGACCTAAATCTGCTGCAAGAAATAAGATTTCAGCTCTATTTTTTTCTTTAAAAGCCTTTGTCAATTTTGCCATCATATCTTCAATATACCAAGGCAGGATTCCATTATCGCTCAAAAATTTAGCATCGTACTTTTGTTTTGCTTCTTCTAATGTTTGTGGATATGTGTCAGCAGATCCAAAGTTTTCCATATCGAAATAGTGCCTTGGGCCCTCTTCTTTATAATTTAAAGCATACTTACGGATATCCGGAACCGAAGCTTCTTGTGTAATAAAATCAATGTGGTTGTAAAAAAAGATCTGTAATTGTTTTGGTAAAGCCATTACAGCTGCTTTGTTAATACGCTCATGGCCAACATTTCCCCATGACAGCATAATAAACCCAATAACTAAAGCTCCGAAAGCGATTAATTTTGGTCTCATTTGGATTTTCTTCATTTGTTTTTTTATTAGAGGGAGCAAATTTAGCTTTAATTAAAGAATACGCAAAAAATACTGTAATTAAGATTTCCTAAATTTAGATTTTTGAGATTTTCCGCTCCAAAAGAAACAGAAGTTTATATTAACAATAGTTTTCTTTATATATTTGTTTTTATAATTAATATACTTTTATGCGCCAGATTATCTTAAATCTCTTCTTGCTTACCTCCTCCTTATGCTTGGCACAAGAAACTGACATTCAACTAAAAAATATCAGCGACACTATATTAAACCCAAAAAGGATTCTTAAAGTTTCTCAACCGCTTGATGGCATAAAAACAATTCAAAAGCTATTTCCTGGCAATCTCTATCATTTTGCCGATAAAAATAATTTTATTAGCTGGAAATGTAAAGCATGCAAACCAGCTCCTTTTTTGGACGTAAATGGTGTCGAAGGCGACCAATTATTTCCATATACCGAAGGTGTTGCAACAAGACTTTTAGCCAATATTGATTATAAAGATTCAAAAGGAAATCAATTCAAAATACTAGCTTTTAATCACTCTGTCCATGATGAAGACGGATTGCAGACTGGGCGTTTTTCTGGAGGATTGCTAGGTTTGGCAAAATTTGCAAAAAATGCCAATTTGTGGGAAATGCGATCTTTCCAGCCAGCAGTTGCTGCATTTGGAGCTTTTGCGCAATGCCCAACTCCAAAATTGGTTGAAATTGGAGAGGATCAGTTTGCTTTTACATTACTGCATGTTAATGGTGGCGCAGGCGGTCCTTTTGAAGGATGGCTATACTTGGTTGCTGGTTTTGACGGAAAATATCAGCCGATAATGGAAGTCGACAATTATCAACTTACAAACGTCCAAAGTATACAATGGTCTGGAACATATACAGTTATGAATGATAATGCAAAAAAGCATTTTAGAGATATTATTGTCAAAACAACAGGCACGTTTAATAAAGCTTTAAAAGCTCAAGACGAATTCGAAACAAATCTTCCCGAAGAAATTTTCACTATGGCGAAAGCAAAAAAGTCGTTTAATTTTGAGATTGAAAGACGTTATGCTTTCAAAGGAAAATTCTACAAAATGATTGATAAACCAATTGTAAAATTCTCCAATGTAAAGTAGTTAAAAAACTTTTGAGTATGCTTTTACCGCAAAGAACGCAAAGTTCGCAAAGCTTTGTACAAAAAACTTTGCGAACTTTGCGGTTAAAAAAAAACTAGCCCAAATAAAGAATTGACACTAAAGCTAAAACGGCTATAAAAATCCAAAGAAAAATTCCTTGTAGCAAAGGCTTTACTCCTACTGTTTTTAAGGTGGCAAAATTTAAAGTTGCTCCAATTAGGAACAAAGTTATGGTTAAACCAATTTTGGCAATCCCAACGAGATGACCAGTAAAAAAGGCTGTTGACGGAACGTAAGTATTTACTAGCATCGCCACAACAAACAAACCGATAAAATAAGGTATTTTGATTTTTGAGTTCTTACTTTTAAAAAGAAAAGCAGTCAAAATTGAAATGGGAATAATCCATAAAGCTCTTGCTAATTTTACTGTTGTAGCAACTTGTAAGGCTTCTGCGCCATATTTATTTGCCGCTCCGACTACCGAACTCGTATCATGAATGGCAATGGCGCACCATAAACCAAAATCTTTTTGCGATAAATCCAATTGATGTCCGATAAATGGAAAAATAAACAAGGCAATTGAATTGAGTATAAAAATAACACCCAAAGCAATTGAAGTTTGATTTTCGTTTGACTTGATTACTGGTGAAATGGCAGCAATAGCGCTTCCTCCGCAGATTGCTGTTCCACAAGAAATCAAATGAGAAGTTTTTTTCTCTGTTTTAAGCCATTTTCCTAACAGAAACCCGAAGAGTAAAGTACTAAAAATTGAAAAAACAGTCAAAACAAATCCTTCTTTTCCCGCAGAAACTGCATTATTGGCATTCATTCCAAACCCTAAACCAACCACAGAAAACTGCAATAAAAATGTAATAGCTTTATGATTGAATTCTACAAATGGATTTCCGAAAAGATTCACAATCAAAACACCTAACAAAAGTGCAATTGGCGGGGATATAATTGAAAATAAACATAAAAGAATTACAGCGAGAAATAAAACTTGCTGCAATGACTGATTAATTTCAAATAATTGTGCTGTGCTTTGTTCTTTTGTTTTCAAAATAAATAGGTATTGATATTATGTCGCAAAGTTCTACCGTTTATATTAAAAACACCAATCGCAAATTACAATAGGCTATAACTTCAGGTTATAATGATTTGCTAAATTTTGAATAAATAATTCTGACAAAGCGTCTGATTTTCCTTGTAAAGTGGCAATATAAAAATATCTTTCTATTGACAACTTTTCTACATCTAAAACAATTAATTCTTTGTTTTTCAATTCCTTATTTACAGCATGAATAGACATAAAGGCAAAACAATCTGAATTTAATAAATACGATTTTATACTTTCTGTGCTCCCAAGCTGCATTTCGATTTGTAAATCTGAAAATTTTAAACCTGCTTTTTTCAAGGCAAATTCTATAACTTCAAGTGTTCCAGATCCACGCTCTCGAGTTATGAATTTCATTGATTTTAAATCATTTACTGAAATTTCGATTTGTTTCGCTAAAGGATTATTGCTGTTGCAGATTAAAACCAATTCGTCTTTTAAAAACGGAATGTATTTTATGGATTGATTTTTTGATTGCCCTTCTACAATTCCAATTTCGATTTCTTTATTGATTAAAGCTGTTTCGATTTGTTCTGTATTTCCATTCAGCAGATTGACTTTTATGTCTTTTTGTTTCTGATGAAAACTAGCTAAAACTGGAGAAATAATATATTGCGAAATGGTTGTGCTTGCTCCTAGCCTAAGTAAACCCTGGCGTTCTGCATTAAACGAACTCATTTCAAAATCTATTTCGCGATAAATATCAAAAATACTTTTAGTATACTTTAGAAGTATTTTTCCCGCTGGGGTTAAAGCGATTTTAGAACCGTTTCGCTCGAAAAGTTTGATTTTATAAGTTTCTTCTAATTCTTGAATATGCTTAGAAACGGCCGGCTGAGTAATATACAATTCTGTTGCCGCTTTAGTAAAATTAAGGCGGAGCGCAACTGTGTAGAAAACTTTTAGCCTGAAGTCCATTTTTATTTATTTAATATTTTCCAATCGCTTCAACAGCTGTTTCTGAAAATTTTAAAATTTCTGTCGTAATTGGATATCCCGAGTTATTATATTCATCAAGAACAACAGAACCTAGACGTTGAGAAAAATATTCAAAATCTTCTTCGGCAAAAATGTAACAAAAATCATTTACAGGAATTACAGCATAAAAAGGAAAACCAATATTATTTTCAACTAGATCTTTTATTTTTGAAGAAAAAAGACAAGAACTTTTAAGCGATACTTCTTCAAGATTAATCATTCCAAGTTTATGATTATCTATATCTTCAAATTCTATCTTTACTTTCTCCAATAAAATTCCTAAATTTAAATCGGCTTGTTTTTCTAATTCTGTAACGTCTATTTTCCAATCTGATAAATCGTCATTAGTTATAAACGAAAAACCATTATTAAGGTTTAATGCAAAGACTTTACTAAATTCATTAGTAATCTTTTCATTTATAATATTTTCAAATTCAAAGTCATTTGGAACAAATTGTAAATATATTTTGTCTTTTACTTGTTCCCAATCTTCAATTTTAAATGAATGTTGCACAATTACTTCTACTAAATCAGCAATATGTCTTTCATCAAAATCTCTTTCATAATTTCGTCTAACATTCTCTAAACTAACTTTCAGATCAGTTTCTCCGATATTGACATAAATAAATCCATCTGCATCAATTGACTCAATACTTAATCCGATTTTTTCAAGTTGCTTTTTAAATTTATTAAAAACAACATCTTCTTTCTGATTATTATTTGCGGAAAAGTTAGTCATATTATAAAATCATTTTAATTTAAAAAACTATAAAAGCCCATTATACTTCCTAACAAACCATTCTGTAGTCAATAAAGCAACAATCAAAATCAATAACCAAACCCAGTCGATAATTGGAGTTTTACTTGAAACATTTTTCTCGATCGATTTGTATTCTTTGTTTTCCAAAAGTGTATTTATCAATTGATCTGCTTGATCTTCGAAGAAAGCTTTTCCACCAGTCTGCTGCGCCAATTGCTGTAATTTTTGAACATCTGGATTTACGAATTGTTTTTCGATATCAAAATCTAAAATTTCAAAATGGCCTGTGTACGACGTATTTGAGTTTAATTCTTTTACTGTAAAATTATGTTTTCCAGCTGGAAGTCCTTCCAAATTAGCTGAGAAAGAATTACTTCCTTTTAGTAAATCGTAATTTTTGGTTTGTTTGGTTGCTGCATTTACAACACTAATTGTAAGTCGCGCTTTTTCATCAAACTCGTAATTTTTATTGAAATACTGTGCATTGATGATAATTTCTTCTCCAGAGTTATAAAAACTTTCGTGTGTTACTACCAAAGATTTTTTTGAAGCCGATGATGCTAGATATTGAACGATTTTATCAATAAAAACGTCATACTTTTCAAAAGACTGGTTGTCAACATGGCTTTGCAAACGCCATTTCCAGCTATTTTCTCCTAAAAGAAAAGCAGTTCTTTTGCCTTGGTTTTCGGCGAAAGCCAATAATGGAGCATTTGTAGAAACGTTTCTTATTTTTGATGAAAGCAAAACAGACACATTTCCGTTTGTACTTATATTTCCAAACGGATTCTGTAAAGGCGGGAAATTTTCAAAACCAATATCATCAATTGCAAACAGATTAAAATCTGAATGGAATTCGTTAAGGAAATCTTCTCGCTGATTGCTCATTTTAAAAATCAGATTGTTTTGCTGCTGATTTAAAAAATTGAAATCGGTATTGTTTCCTGTTATAATAAAAGTGTTTGTGCCTTTTAATTTATTATTGTCAAATATCGGTTTGAAAGCCGTTGTTGGCTGGTATAAAACCAAAACAGAAACATCCTGTAAGTCGTTAATCTGATTTGGCTTAACTAATATTACTTTACGTTGTGCATTTACTTCAATCGAACGTTTTAAAGATGCAATATCTGGATGATTAATTGCTGAAACAATAGCAATTGTCGACTTTTGGTCGATAATTTCAACTGCAAAATTTTTGATGTTATTATAGCTGTTTTTTTCTTTTGCCGAAGATTGAATACTCGCTTTATAAATCTGTAATCCTACTTTATCTGCAGGCAACAATAAATTTAAAGAAGCTGTTTTTTTAGAAGGCGAAAACGAAAGCTTTTCTTTTGCCACAACTGTATTTCCTTGTGTAATGGTAAATTCTGCATTGGCCGTTTTATCGCCGGCATATTGCAGAAAAACTTCTACAGGAAATTTATTTTTATGAAACGCGTATTTATTTACGTTCAATTGATTGATTTTTAAATCAAAAAAAGTGGTTGTATCTCCCACAACCAAAGGATAAACTTTATTGACAGGATCGAATCTATACACATAGTCGTTTCCTGTAGTTTGATTTCCGTCGCTAATAATTACTGTCGGGAAAATCAGATTTTTGTTGATGCTTTTTAAATTCTTTGCCGCTTCGTCTAAATTGGTTTGATTTCCCTTAAAATCAAATTTATCCGAAGTTTTAAAATCGTTATCAAATTGATATGATTGGATTTCAAATTTTTCCTTTAATGCAGGATTTGAAACCAGTTTTTGATATAATTCAACCGTTTTTTTATCTGATTTTAAAGCTGCGATTGAGCTTGAGTTATCAACTACAATCGCCAAAGGCGTTTTAGTAATCTCTAAAGAATTTTTAGAAATTATCGGATTGATCAATAAAACTAATAATCCGAAAATGGCCAAAAAACGTAAAAAAGCCAAAAGTATAATCACATTGGATTTACTTTTGGCTTTGAAAAAATATTGAAAGTACGATAAACCACCAGCAATTACTAAAGAAAGCAATAATAAAAGAATCGTGTTTGTCGTCATATTTATTTTAAGTTTATGGTTTTTAGCTTAAAGTTTATGGTTGTGAACTATAAACAACAAACCATCAACAATCAACTTATTAGGTAAGCATTCCTCCGCAAACGTTAAGAACTTGTCCTGTTACGTAAGCACTCATATCAGAAGCTAAGAAAAGGCAAGCATTTGCTACGTCTTCTGGAGTTCCTCCGCGTTTCAATGGAATACCTTCTCTCCATCCTTTTACTACATCTTCACTTAATTTTGCAGTCATTTCAGTTTCGATGAAACCTGGAGCGATTGCATTGCAACGAATGTTACGAGAACCTAACTCAAGCGCTACAGATTTAGTAAATCCGATTGCACCGGCTTTAGAAGCTGCATAATTTGTCTGACCTGCGTTTCCAGAAACTCCAACAACAGAGCTAATGTTGATGATAGATCCAGCTCTTTGTTTTAAGAAAGTTTTCTGAATCGCTTTTGTCATATTAAAAACCGATTTCAAGTTTACATCAATTACTTGGTCAAAATCTGCCTCAGACATACGCATTAAAAGGTTGTCTTTTGTAATTCCAGCATTATTGATTAAGATATCTACAGTTCCAAAATCTGCTAAAACAGCATCAACAAAAGTTTGAGCTTCGTTAAAATCTGCTGCGTTAGATTGGTATCCTTTTGCTTTAACGCCTAAACTATTTAATTCTGCCTCCAAAGCTTCTGCAGATGCTGCAGATGAGCTGTATGTAAAAGCAACGTTTGCTCCATGCTTAGCAAAAACTTCAGCAATTCCTTTTCCAATTCCACGGCTTGCACCAGTAATAATTGCAACTTTTCCTTCTAGTAATTTCATATTAAGGTATTCGTTTTTATTTTTTGAATTACAAATATAGATTATTTGGGCGTTTAATAAAATTTGTAATACAAAATTTGGCTTAAGAATTTTCGATGTCAACAAAACAAAAAAAAACAGCTCATGAAATGAGCTGTTTTCCCCCAAAATAAAAAAACAAAACTAAAAAGTTTAAATGTGATTTTGTTTCGTAATAAAAAATATAACAATCATGACTACCGCCATAATTAGCATTCTAAAAATCGAAGATTTAAATTCTTTTGTTTCCTCAACTTTATCTTTTTTCCATTGTTTGATAAGATTCCAAATCATGATTGGAAAAATTACGATTATGGAGATATACAAATAATATCTAACGTATTCGTAGTAATATTGATTTATAAGTAAGAGAATAGATCCCCATAAGAAAATCGCAATAGTTGCTGGTGTCAATATTTTTTTTATCATAATATTCATTAATAAAAGTTAGATTGTTTTAATGCAGAAATTATCTTTGGCAAAAGAGCAACTCAATTTGAGTTGCTCTTTTTAAAATAAAAACCATTCAAAATTATTTAACTAACTATTGGAATGCGTAAGTAGTGATTCTAAAACTGCTTGATGCTCCAGCAAAGGTATATATTGTATTACTGTAAGTTATTCTGAAGCTTTCTTTTGTAACATACAAACCTTTTGGATCCATTAATTTATCATCAAGATTTTTCACCAATGGATCTGCAGCAATAACTGCAGTTCCGTTATGCCATAATGAATGTTTTAAAATAATAGTTTTATTTACAGCATCTTCTGTAACGGTTGCTCTGTGGTATACAGTTGCTTTTCCTCCTGTGAAACTGTACATGATATCAACAGTACGATTATTGTAAAAAGTAAACTGTACTCTATTTACCTTTGCAGCTGACGCATTGTTAATTTCATTTAATAAATAATTGCACAACTGAGAATTTGTAGGAGCATTTGCTAGATTCGCAGCAATATAACCATAAGCTGTAGAAGGAGCTCCAGCCGCTGGTAATGTTACTTTATAATCATCTGTAAGTCTAGGTGGTGCATTTGTGTATTTAATGGTTGCTTTTACACCATCTTTACCAGTAGCAACAAAAGCATTGGTGGCGCTATCATAAACATAATCGGTAAGTTTCTGACCTTTCACTTCTAATGGAAGTTTTGAATAAGCTCCTAAAGGATTAAATGAGAGTGCAAGATCATAACTTGTATTAACACCAGATTCTAAAGAATAACCTGTACCAAAACGAGCACTAGGATTATAGCTAAAATCATAATTTTTAGTTGTCGTACCATCATTTATTTCTAATATTCTAAATAATGGACTATTCATGTCGCCTGTTATAGCCTTGATAATTGGAACATTACCTGGCAAATCGGCCCAATCTTTTGGTGTGGCTTTTACGAAACGAAGAAAATGGCTATTTCGATTTGTTCTGAAAATAATGTCACCATTTTTTTGTCCATAGTAGTAAAACTGAAAATCTCCTAAATACCCTTTTGCAAGAAGTGCTGCCGTAGGATAATTACTTGCATCAGATAAAAGGTGTATTCTATTTTGTGTCGTAAAAACTAAGCTTACTGTACTTCCCACCTGAATATCATACTGACTTTGATAGGTTTTTGTATCAATTGAACCATCTTTACCTGTAAAATCTGATGCCATATTTACTTTTCCATCTGGCAAAAATTTAAATAAATGTGTCCATCCTCCTAATTGTGTACTATCAGTATAATAAACAGCTTTCCAGCCATCTGCAGACGAAAGCAACAAATCGTTTAGTTCCTTTTGACGTCCGCTTAATCGATCTGTAGCATTTTGATCAAATTTAGCATCTACTTCCGGACTTGAACATGATCCCAAAAGCAAAGCTGCAAAAGCGATCATTAAGCACTTATATATATATTTTACTTTCATAATATTGATTTTTATAAAAATTTATGTCCTTAATTGTTTATTACAGCATCTGTATTTTTTTGAGCTTCGTCTCTTAATGTATAAAAGTCTATATTGAAAGAATCTTTATAATATTTAACTACCAAAGCTTCTTTCGCTTTAATATTAGCTTTCGCATTTGCATCTGTAATACTTGCTAAAATGGCATCATACTCTGCTTTTGAACTAGTTAAGATTGTAGCTGCAGTTTCTGCGAAATCTTCATATATATTCAATCTTGCATAACTTGTAATGAACCCTAATGATCTAGAAGTCGCGATTGGCTCTACATACCAACTTGTAGTATATCCAGATGGTGTCAGCTTAGCCCAAGCTTGCTCGTCAAAAGGTTTAGTCTGGTTTAAAATATGTACATACTCATGCTGAATAGTATGAATAAATTGCGTTATACTAGCTCTGCTCTTTCTATTAAGATTATCCACTTGGAAAAGAGATACTCTTTGACCGGCTTCTGCAAGACCTAGTGTCACAGTCCCATTTGTATTTAGGTTTACCCCTCCTACTAGTACAAATTCTCTCGGGGCAATCTTTTTAACAAAATCTGCTCCTCCAATAGTGGTGTAACTATCAATCCATATTTTCTTTACAACTTCCATGGCTGGCTGTACTTTGTCAACCATTGGCGGATATAGGTATCTATTGTTGTCTACCAAATTCTGGTTCCATTCATAATACACATTTATATTAAAAGGATTTAAGAAATTTGTGCCAATCCAATTATCTAGTTCTGTTTTTGCTGGTGTAGTAAAATCTAACTGGCTTTCTTTTGGCTGATCTTCGTGTGCGCATGAAGCAAGTAACAAGGCACCTGCAATTACTACTGTTTTATATGTTTTGAATATCTTCATAATACTTTCTAATTAAAAATTTACCTAGGATTTTTTTCAATACCATTATCTGAAGCTCTAAGCGGTATTTGCAGCGCTCTTCTTTTGTCATCTTTTACTAAGACGTTATTTTTTACCACTTTTCCATATTCAAGAGTATTATGTGTCACAACAAGGTTAAAACGCTTAACGTCAAACCATCTTAACCCTTCGCGGATAAAATCTCTTCTTCTTGCTTCGGCAATTGCTTTGATATAAGACTTTTGAAGATCTGTAAGTGCATAAAATGGCGTAAATTCATCTGCAACAGGAGGATATTTCGCTGTAACAACCGTCTCGTTCAAAATATCTGTTGTTGCATTGTATCCTGAAGTTCTAGTTCCTAAAAAATATCCTAATTCTGTATTAGCTTCAGCTATTCTGTTTTTCATCACCAATGCTTCAATGCGGTTCAAATACATTTCATCATTACTAAATAGTACAGTAGCTGTGTAAGGCACACCTACACCTGATGTTAAATTTGTGTATTTAAAATATTCATAAAGCTTTGGAACAAATACATTAGTACCTCCAAAATACTGGCCATTTGCTCTAATTAAATTAGGTTTTGCCCACATATTGGTTTGTGTTCCAAATATTTCATCAGATCTGTTTCCAGGAAGCGCAAATCTATATGCAGCCGATCTGTTAGCAATTGAGTTTGGATAAGCCACCAATAAATTAGTTTCTTGTTCAACTCTTGAATACTCAATTGGCATTTGAGCAAAAGCTACAGCATTAAAAGCTGTATAATTTCTAATTTTTGTCGGTTTAGAACCAAGTCCTTCAGAATATTCTAATACCTTATCCCAATCTCCTTTTATTAAATAGAAACGACATGCAAATGCTTTAGCGGCATCTATGTTAAAATGGTATTTAGGTTCTTTATACTCATTAGTAACATATTTCATCCCTTCATTGATATCCTGCTCAATAAAGTCAAATACTTCTTTTACTGTATTACGTTTGTATTTTACCAATAATTCTGTTTCAGGTTTAGTGATATAAGGAACTCCTAAATCTGTTGCTGCTGTCGCAGGATTGTAACGGTTTGCCCATAGTGAAACCAGCATAAAGTGATTGTATGCTCGCGCTATTAAAGCTTCTCCTTTTTGAGGATTCAGACTAGCCTTACCGCCAAGTTTTTCAATTGCATCTAAAGCTTGATTTGCTGCTGCAATTGCTTCGTAAGATGCCATCCAAAATGCATTTTCACTATCATTCCCTATTTGAGTGTGCATTTCCCAATTGTAGCTCTCCTCATTAATTATGCTGACAGACTGTAGTGATTCAGTATCAAAAACATTATCTGACATTACCTCCGCAATTGGAAAGTATGATCTGTCTGGATAAGCGGTAACTAACAATTCTGATATTTTTTCTGGAGTATCTATCTGTGTTCTATTATCTGGCACCTCTGAAAGAAAATCATCACAACTGCTAATTGTAACCAGTAATAATAATGACAGTGCTATTTTTATATTTTTCATAATCAATTTAGTATTAGAATGAAATATTAATTGCAAAAGTATATTGTGACGTAATAGGGAAAGCTACCCCTCCTGTGTTACGGAATTCAGGATCTTGTCCGTTCAATTTTTTATCTGAATAAATCAGCCAAGGGTTAACTGCCGAAGCTTTCAAGTTGAAAGTTGTTAATCCTAATTTTCTCTTATAATCACTTGGGAATTCCCAACCTAAAGAGATGTTTTTTAAACGTACGAAATCACCGCTTGCAATTCTAACATCAGAGAAATTATAAGTATTATAAGCAATCTGTAAGTCATTTGCACCATAATTTCTATTCAATAATTTATCTGCAATAACAGGAACGTTAGTGTAATTTTCGTCTCCTGGATTAATCCATCTGTTTGCAAAGTCTTTTGTAAAAACCGTCTGATCATTATAAGTATTGCTATATACAGGGTTTAATCTTACTTTGTTTCCTCCTGATCCAACAATAAACACGTATAACGACAAGTTTTTATAAGTAAATGTATTAGCAAAACCGATAGATTTATTAGGCTCTACAGATCCTTCATACTTCAAATACTTTGTCACATCATTTGTATCTTGGAAATTAGCTTCTGTAATATTGTTTTCTGCACCATCTTGCAAAATAAAAGTTGGAAGCCCTTCATTATTTAAACCTGTAAATTGGTAAGAATATAATGAGTTTCTTGGATGTCCTACTGTGTTTCCTCCATTTGTAGCAATCAAATCAAACACAGCCGGTTTGTTAGCTAATTTTGTGATTTTTTGATCATAAATAGAGAAGTTTACTGTAGAAGACCATTTAAAATCTTTTGAAACAATGTTTTGAGTAGTAAAACCAATTTCAAGACCTTTAGTTTCCATATCTGCATTATTACCTTGCTTAACAGATTGTCCTCCTACTCCCGATGTAATTACGTAATCAATCAAATCGAATGCTTTACGGCTGTAAACATCTGTTGTAAATTGTACTCGGTTTCTAAACATTCCAAGATCCACACCAATATTTGTTTCATATTGTTTTTCCCATGTCAAATCCTTATTCTGTAAATCTTCTATACGGATTGCATTCTCTCTATCTCCAACCGCAAAACGATCAGTAATAAAACTTTTATAAATTGCTAGTGAGTTTGTTGCCGGTCCAGCAGTAGCAGTTAAACCATAAGATGCTCTAAGTGCCAATGTATTTACTGATTCAACATCTTTCATAAAGTTTTCCTCTTTGATGTTCCACTTACCACTCACAGTATAAGTTGGCAACCATCTAGAAGAACCTGTGTCTCCTTGTCTGTTTGATCCATCATAACGACCTGTAACAGAAGCTGTATAACGACGATCGTAAGTATATCCAACCTTACCAAAGAAACCTACAGTACGCTCTCTTTCTGCTCCAAAATCATAATAAGAGTTTCCTTCATTTACTAATTTTTCAATCAATTTAGGATCGATAAAAGCAGTAAGTCCTTTTTCGAACTGGATACCAGCAGCTGTAAAATTGTCATTATTTCTATCTACAGATCTAAACTCTGTACCGAAGAATCCTTCTAATTCGTGTTTTTCGTTAAATGTATTTCTATATGTAATACTATTTCTAACATTGTAAGAAGTCATGTCGTTTGTATACTTTCTCAAAAATCCTCCATTTGGTAATACAGAAACCTTTGGTGCAGTCAAATCATTCGGATTTTGATACAAGAACACGTTATCTTTTTGAATTTGAGTATTTAATGTTTCACCCACTCCCGCATTATATGCCCCAACTACGTTTGAATTTTCGTAGATTTTATGCTCTCTTGATGTATTAGCATAACGAGCAGATGCAGTAAGGTTGTAGGTTAAATTTTTATTGATTTTATAATCTAAATCAGTTTGAAAACGAATATCATTTACTTTAATATCTAAAGTATTATTTTCTAATTCGTTAAGAATATTCATTGGAGCCCAGTTATTTTGATAATATTCCAAATTACCATTTTCATCGTAAGGTCTTAGCGTTCTACTTGTGCTCAATACGTAATTAAATGGGTTAATATCAAAATCTCTAGTTACCTTACCAAATACAACATCATTTTTACTTTCATAAGTACCTGGTGCTTCTTGGTCACGAACTGAACCTAAAGTTGATAAAGTAATATTTAACTTGTCATTGATATAAAATGTACCTTTAATATTAGCCGATAATTGTTTTACATTATCTGCAACAGTCCATCCTGGATCTGTATAATATCCTAGAGAAGCATAAAAAGTATTATTTTTTCCTCCACCTGAAAAGCTTAAAGAGTGATTTTGAGTAATTGACGGTCTAAATAAAACTTTGAACCAATCTGTATTTGCCAATTCATATTTTTTCAAAAACTGGTTAATATATGGCTGTTCGTTTCTAACTCCAAACTGCCCGTTAGAACTATCATATAAATTAATCTGTTTTGCCAAAATACCATAAACACCACTAAATCTTGCTGTTAAAGAAGAACTTTGATCCAAATATCCTTTTGTTCTCATTTCTTGAAAAACACTCATAGATTCTTGAGAGTTTAAGATATCGAATTGAGTATAACTTGGCACAGTTCTCACCGTATTTTCTACAGAATAATTAATTTTTAAAGGAGAATCTCTGCGACCTTGTTTTGTAGTAACGACAACAACTCCGTTTAACGATCTTGAACCATAAATTGAAGTAGCAGAAGCATCTTTAAGAATTTCAATACTTTGAATGTCATTTGCATTTAAACCAGCAACTGCAGAACTTAATAACGTAGCAGAGTTTCCAGATGCTAAATCTGCAAATGTTACATTAATAATATCCTCTTGAACCACACCATCAATAACCCATAATGGTTTTGTATCTCCAAAGATAGAAGAAGATCCACGAACCGTTATTTTTGGAGTAGCACCAAAAGATCCTGTAACATTTTGTACGGTAACCCCTGCCGCTTTTCCTTCAATCATTCTACTAACATCTACAACACCATCCACTTTTAACTCAGCTCCAGAAATTTTACTGATTGCTCCAGTAAATGTTCTTTTTGATGTTTTTTCATATCCAGTTGTAACGACAACTTCTTTAAGATTTTGTCCTGCTTCTGTTAAAACCACAGTTGGTGTAGGATTGCTAATGCCTATTTCTTTTGTCTCCATACCTACATAAGAAATAACCAAACGGTCTACGTTTGCAGGCATTTCAATAGAGAAATTTCCATCAAAATCTGTTAATACAGCAGTTTTTGTTCCTTTTGCTAAAACAGTGGCTCCAGGAAGAGGCGATCCGCTTTGATCTGTCACTTTTCCTTTGATGATTGGTCCGAAAGCCAAAATTTCAAACAAAGAATCATGATTATTTGAATTTGAAAAAGAAACAGTGCTTTTTTGAAGCACAATCTGATTACTCACTTCAGAAAAAGTAATATTAAAAGGAACCAATATTCTGCTCAAAATACTAGAGAGAGTTTCTTGGTTTGCTTCAATACTTACCTTCTCTCCAAGCTGAGGAAGTCTTGAGTTATAGGAAAATTTTACATGAGCAGACTTTTCGATTTTCGATAAAGCATTGTCTAAAGTTAGGTTATCAACTGTAATAGTTACTTTAGTATCTAATTTTTTCTGCCCATTTACATTATTTGCGAGAGTAACGCTCGAAAACACAAGCGCTAACACAAACTGAAACAGCGTTATTTTCATGATTTGGTGAAGTAATCGTTGCTTGACAACAGGTTTTTTCATAATTTTGGTTTGTTTTGATTAATACTATTCGAGTGTATTTTAAGAAACATCATAAATTACCCTTTACAGAGAGTAATTTATTCAGATTTAAGTGTCGATAATGTTACAGCATTCTCGGCACTTTTTTTATGTATTAGTTTTTTACATAGGCACTTACAAATTATTTTTTAGTTTTTTAATTAGTTTAATTTTGGATTTTCTTTTTTTTATTTTAATTGAATTGAGAATTCTAGTTACAGCCAGAAGTCGTAATTACAATCTGATTTCCATTCATTTCATAATTAGTATCGTTACCAATACTTTTACAAATTATTTTTAGCTTTTCCGCCAGTGGCTGATCGCTCAATGAAGTAGTTAATCGGCAATCTTTCAATTTGTCGTGAGGAAAATCTATATCTACCAAATAAGCCTGTTCAATGGTTTCAAGAATTTGCGCTACAGGTATATCTGTAAATTCGAAGCTTAATTGCTCTATATTTCCAACACTGCTAACTAAAATTGGATCCTGCGTAATATTTGTTATTTTGTTAAATAGCAATTCTTTACGAACAAAACGCAATGCTTGATTAGGAAGAAGAACAATTTCCTCGTTTTCAACATTATGAACTAAATTGTTGGATTTTACCTTAACTTTACCGGTGCGAACAAGAACTTCGACATTTTGCTGATCTGGATAAGCCTTTATTCTAAAGCTAGTACCAACAACACGAGTTACGATCTCGTTAGCGTAAACAAAAAAAGGCTTTTTAGGATTTTTACTAATTTCAAAGAAACCTTCGCCGGATAAATACACCTTTCTTTCGTTTCCGGTAAAGATTTTAGGGTAACTTAATTTACTATTGGGCTGTAATAAGACCGAACTTCCATCAGACAAAGTAATTATCTGCGATTTTTCAGTATTGTTGGTTTGTTCTACCAAACCTTCATTATTGTCCTGAATAAGTTCGTTATAAGTAACTACGTTATCAGTAGTTGTCATGTTAGTTTTAAAAAACCATACAGAAAATATACCAACCAAAATAGCGGCAGCAACACCACTAATCCAGTATCTTTGTATTTTTAGCTTCTTAATTTTTGAAGTTTCTTGAGAAAGTTCTTCTCTCTGTTCAATTTTACGCCAAGTTTGCTGCAAGGCTTCATGAACTTCATTTGAAGAAAGATTAGACTCTGGAACTCGCATTGCCAACAACACAAGTCTCGCGTCTTCGACAAGCTTGGCTCTCTGAAGATTTTCTAAAGTCCATTCTTCCCAGCCTTGTTCATCAACTTTTGATAAAATCCATAGTTGAAAAGATTCATCAGCTAAGAAGTCTTCTATTTCGATATAATTGTTACGTTTTTGCATCTTACTATTAAGGTTACAAAAACATAGAGGACAGTTTTTATATTATATACTCACTTATTTAAGATTTTTTTTTGATTTTTTCTTAAATTTTTAAAAAACCCCTGAGGATATAAGGACTAGAAGCGGAATACTGCTCTTCCATTCTTTACGAAGAGTTAACAAACCACGGTGCAAAAGGTTGCTAGCTGATTGATAGTTTACATCTAACAAATCTGCTATCTGATCTACACTTAAACCTTGATGATAGCGTAAATACAAGGCTTCTTTCTGGCGGCCTGGCAAATCGTTTAATAATTTATTTAAAAGAAGAACACGTTCGGCAGTTACTTCATCTTCTACCAAATTATTTTCTATAGAAAAGTCAAAAAGAAACTCCAAAACGTCTGTTGTGGTGGTTTTTCTAAACACATGATCTCTTTCATGCAAACGCGCAATTCTCTTTCTAACACTAGAAAGCAAATAGGCCTTAACTATAACATTATCTTGAAGAGAATCTCGATAAAGCCAAATATCAGCAAAAACATCTTGAATACAATCTTGCACTTTTTCAGTATACGAGCAAAGTGAATTACCATAACTGATTAAATCTCTATAATATTTTTCAAAAAGTAAAGAAAATGATTTCTCATTACCATTTTTCAAATTGTTCCATAGAATAAAATCGTCTAAAACCTTGTTCTTTAAAATTTGGCTCATACAAAAATACTTAGGTGCGCAAAAAATCGAATCAATTTAAATCAATCATAAAAAGGGACTAATTGCAAGGGGTTAATATTGCTTTTAAAATTTGATTCTTAACGATTATAATGAATCTGTAACAAACTATAATTTAACAAAAAGTTAAGCAAGCGCCTTACATTCTATCAAACCTTATCTATCACAAAAGAACCATATTTTAACATTATTTTTTGTTTTTGTGTGATAAATATAGAAAAGCAAATGATTAAAACCCAATAATTCGCTAAAATTTGCTCATTTTTCCAAATTCATCAGTATTTACCCTACTTTTTTAATTAAACTTAAAATTTACTATAATTTAAATTTTAATTAACAGATTGCATAAATAATCCCTCACAACAAAAAATTAATTAATCCAATAAAAAAGAGCCTTATATAAGTAAGACTCTTTTTTGCTATCTATAGAAAGTCATTTAAATTTTAATAAACTTCGTTGATAAGTTTCCAGTGGCAGTTTTAACTTGAAGAATGTAATTTCCTGATTTAAATTTTGAAACATCAATTTTTGAAATATTCTGAGCATTCGGAATCACTTGAATCAATTGCCCCAGAACATTATAAACATAGACTGACTCTATTTCAACTAAATCTTTTGCATCTATTTGGAGATAATTTTGAACTGGATTTGGATAAACACTAAAAGAAGATGAAAACTCAAAATCTTGTCTCCCTAAAGTTTTAAAAGTAGACGTCTCTTTGTTTGTCAAAATTGGAAAATTATAGTCAAAATAAATATTGGCTTCATTCTCAAAAGTATCTCCAACAACTAAAGTGGGCAATGTTTTGATTTTAAAAGCGATATAACCATCATTATTCGCATCATCAAAAGGAAGATTTATTTTTTCGAAGATAAATTCTACTTTATTTCCTTCTGAAATTTTAGTTATGTAAGAATGGCTCGAACTAGTAGGAACTAAAGTCGAAACATCAAATTTTGAAGTGTCAATTATATCTTTAATCACAACATTTTCAGCATTATAAGTCCCTGTGTTTTCAAAACGAATTAGATAGTGAACATATTGACCAATAAGTTCAGGTTTAATGACTTTTCCTTCTAAACATGTTTTATCATTTGGATCATAAGAACCCACAACGGTTTGAGGAAATTCAAAAACATTATCATCAGGTGTTTCATCAGTTTCTGCAGAATTAATGATAACTTTATACTTTAATATATCTCCGTTATTTACTGCTGGAGTTTCAACCGGAGAATTCACGTTTAAAACAAAATCAATTTCTCTGCTTTCAAATGGTTTTAGATTTGAAAAATTCCAAACTAATTTACCAGAGCTTTGATTAGAAACCACAGAGTTTGAAGAAACAAAATCCAAAATTGAATCCTCAAAACTAAGATTTAAAGTTCCTGATTGAACAGTAGTTCCTTTATTTTTATAAACCAATTTATACTTTGCATCAAAACCCGGTCTCGCAGCATCAATAGGTATTACTGCAATTTCTAAATCGTTGTGCGATCCGTTTGGAACAATGCAAAAATTTTGATTGAAGGGACTTATTTGTGCAGGAAAAACGATATCGATAGACGACGGCGTAACTGTAAAATAATTTGGATCTTCTACAATAGGGATTATTTTATAAGAACCTGGAGGAACCTTTAAAGAATAATCGCCATTAGAATCTGCAGCAAAATTCTGCAACTTCGTACCATCAAAAATTGAAAACTTTAAGTGCGATGCTCCAATATCACCAGCATCACAGCCATTACTATCAACATCAATCTGGCTTTTGCCTTTTATAGTGTAGTTTGTTCCGCCTGGCTCAAATGAGCAATAATTTCCAACTAAGCAATTTTCATATTTATATGGTGCTATTTTTTCTGTAACCAATGCCAGATTAAAATCGTCATCGCAGATATATTGCAGATTAGGACAATTTGAAAAATTAAGGCCATTATAACCTAATGTATTCAAAGGTGTCTCTAAAAAACTTAAATTTTTACTAGCTCCATTCTTAATATTAAGGAATTCTAAATTTGGACAATCTGATATATTTAACTCTTTTAAGTTTTTCGAACTACTAATATCTAAGGTTTTAATTAATGTATGCCCAATCCATAAAGTCTCTAAAAGCACTTGATTTGATAAATCAATAGATTCAATTGGATTTGCCCCACCGTAACAATCTGTTATTTTTTTAGAATTTGAAAAATCGAGAAAGGTTATTTTATTATCCCAAAAATCAAAATACTCAAGCCCAGGCAATTTTGCGATATCTAAGCTTGGCAATAAATTTTGGGCACATTTAAAAAACCATAATACTGTTGAATTAGGGAGCTTTAACTCAGTAAGCTTGTTTTTGTAGCAAACGAGTTCTCGCAAATGCGAACTATTCGAAACATCCAGAGATTGCAAATCATTATTGTTGCATTCTATAATTCTTAACTCTGTTAAGTTACTGACATTTAAAGAGGTTAACTTGTTTTGTCCGCAAATAAGCGAGGTCAGTTTACTTAAATTTGAAAGGTTTAAATCAGTAATCAAATTTGTAGAGCATGATAACCCAGTGAGCTTTTTTAAATTGCTGACATCCAATATTTCTAAATTATTATTAGAGCAATAAAGGCCAATTAAATTAGAAAAGTTTGACAATTGATCCAGCGATGAAATATTAGATTCTCTTAAATCTAAATAGCTCACATTTAAAGCTTCAGATATTTCAATTTCACCATTGTTGTTAGAATCAATTTTAAAATAATTTGAATTTAAATCTTTTGCGATTGTATTGGAACCATTCGCTTGAAGCAATTTTGCCTTGAAATTGGCATCTGGAAAAGTAATTATTTGCGCTTTTGATGAAGAAAAAAAGCACAAAGCCAGTAATAGCAGGTAGTTTTTTATCATAGGTTTTATTAGTTTTTGGTGTTTAAATATATAAAACCCAAAAATAAAAACCTATAACTTCATAAAAAAAACCTTACTAATTTACTTAATAAGGTTTTTTATAATCTAATGTTTAAAAGTAACTTAAAAAGCTACATTCCATCTTGGCAACTTAGCATTTTCATCTAAGAAATTTTGCAAAACTTGCCCTTCAACAGCAGTTGGAATAGCTTTTGCATCACCCGTAAAAGTTTCATACCAAACTACTTCAAGCTCAGAAATATTCTCTAATTTCATTTGAGCTGGCCAAGAATACTTTCTTCCTGTTTTCGCAAACTGATGTCCGTTTACGATTTTATCGTAAAGTCCGCCATTTTTGCTTTTTAAAGTTCCGTCATTCTGAACAGTTCCTGTAGAACCAACCATAATCAGTTCTTTTGTATCACCTTCAACAGCATATACGATAAAGATTCCAGCGCTTCCTTCTGGCGCGTTGCAAGCTTCTTCTAAACTATCATTTACAGTAAAAGTAAAACTGTTTGTTGATTTAAATTTTTCTAATTCTTTGTACATAATTCTTTTTTAAGCTTCTGAGATATTATCCCGATAGCTATCGGGATCGATGCTGAGTTTTATTTTATTTATGCCTCAGCCTTTAAAATGTAAAAAAGTCTCAACAAGAAATTGAGACTTTTTTTAAAAATTTGTTATTTGAGACTTGAAAATTATCCAAGTACTTCTTTTACTTTTTTACCAATTTCAGCTGGTGAATCAACAACGTGAATTCCGTTCTCTCTCATGATTTGTTTTTTAGCAGCAGCTGTATCATCAGAACCACCAACGATTGCACCTGCGTGACCCATTGTTCTACCTGCAGGAGCAGTTTCTCCAGCGATAAAACCAATAACTGGTTTACGGTTGCCGTCAGCTTTTACCCATCTTGCAGCGTCTGCTTCAAGTTGACCACCGATTTCACCAATCATGATGATAGCTTCAGTTTCTGGATCGTTCATTAATAATTCAACAGCTTCTTTAGTAGTAGTTCCAATAATTGGATCTCCACCAATTCCGATAGCTGTAGTGATTCCTAATCCTTGTTTTACAACTTGGTCAGCAGCTTCGTAAGTTAAAGTTCCAGATTTAGAAACGATACCAACTGTTCCTTTTTTGAAAACGAAACCTGGCATAATACCAACTTTAGCTTCACCTGGAGTAATTACACCTGGACAGTTTGGACCAATTAATCTTGAATTTCTTTCTTTAACATAATTATTTGCTTTAATCATATCTGCTACAGGAATTCCTTCTGTAATAGCAATAATTACTTTAATTCCAGCATCAGCAGCTTCCATAATTGCATCAGCTGCAAAAGCTGGCGGAACAAAAATGATAGAAGTATCAGCACCAGCTTGGTCAACAGCATCTTTTACTGTATTAAAAACTGGACGATCTAAATGGCTAGTACCACCTTTTCCTGGAGTTACACCTCCAACAACATTAGTACCGTACTCAATCATTTGAGAAGCGTGGAAAGTTCCTTCACTTCCTGTAAATCCCTGAACAATTATTTTGGAATCTTTATTAACTAAAACACTCATGATATATATTTTATGTAGTTTTTAAATTTGTGTTGCAAAAATAAGGTTTTGTAATGTATTTTGACTCTTTTATTGTCAAAAAAATATTAAGAAAATTGACTCATTTGATAACCTCTATAAAGTTTATCATCTTTTATTTGCCAAATGGTTGCAAAATGCGCTAAAAGCATCTCCTCTCTCGGATTCTCAATTGTTTTCACAAAATGAGAGTAACGCACTGATACTAAATCATCTTCGCTAATAATATGGCTAATTCTAACCTTAGAACGCACATAGGCGCGACTAAGCTCATTGGCCATTTCAATTATCGAATCATAATCCATCTGAATAAAACCTTTGCTGCTGTTCCATTCAAGCGTTACATCAGGATGCAGATATGTTTTTAAAATTTCGCTATCAATTAGGGCATCTGACTTATAAAATTTCTGAACAAATTCTTTAATAGACATATTACTTCAATTTACTTAAAATTTCAGGAATCTTCTTGATATTGGCTAATTGTTTCAATTTCTCTCTAGACTCTTCAATTGGGGTTCCAAAATATGATTTTCCTCCCTCAACTGATTTTGTTACACCCGTTTGCCCCATAACAACTGCTTTTGCTCCAATTGTTATACCGCTTGTTGTACCAACTTGACCCCATAAGGTCACTTCATCTTCTATAATCACGCAACCTGCAATACCAGTTTGCGAAGCAATCAGACATTTTTTTCCAATTACAGTATCATGGCCAACATGTACTTGATTATCTAATTTAGAACCTGCACCGATAGTTGTATCTCCAGTAACTCCTTTATCGATTGTACATAAAGCACCAATACCAACATTATCTTCAATAACAACTCTTCCACCAGAAACCAACTGATCAAAACCTTCAGGACGTTTTTTATAATAAAAAGCGTCGGCTCCTAGAATAGTACCAGCATGTATAATAACATTGTCGCCGATTACAGTATAATCATAGATAGAAACATTAGAATGTATCAAACAGTTTTTACCTATTTTCACATGATTTCCAACAAATGTATTTGGCTGAATTATAGTACCCTCTCCTATTTCTGCAGAAGGTGCAATGGCAACATTAGCAAATTGAAACGGTTTAAAATGTTTGGTAAGAATATTGAAATCTCTAAACGGGTCGTCAGATATTAAAAGGGCTTTACCTTCTGGACATTCTACTTCTTTGTTTATTAAAACAATTGTCGCTGCCGATTGTAAAGCTTTATCATAGTATTTTGGGTGGTCAACAAAAACAATGTCTCCAGGCTCCACAACGTGTATCTCGTTCATGCCTAAAACTTGAAAGTCTTTGTCGCCAATAAATTTGCAATTAAGCAAATTGGCAATTTCTTGTAAAGAATGACTCTTTGGAAATTTCATATAGTATAATTAGAAAATTTGTCAATTAGAAAATGAGTCAATTAGAATGTGAATATACAAAATTATGTCGATTCACTTATTATCTAATTGACTCATTGTCAAATTTATCTTAATCAAAAAGACTACTCTTTTACACGCTCCATATAAGAACCTGTAGCCGTATCAATTTTAATTTTATCACCTTCGTTAATAAACAAAGGAACATTGATGTTCGCTCCTGTTTCTACTGTAGCATTTTTAGTAGCGTTTGTTGCAGTATTTCCTTTTACACCTGGTTCAGCGTAAGTTACTTCAAGAATAACAGATGCTGGCATATCTACCGATAAAGGCAAATCAGTTTCTGTATTGATTTGAACCATTACGTTTGTACCTTCTTTTAATAATTCTGGAGCATCCAAAATATTTTTGTTCAAAGAAATCTGCTCAAACGTTTCAGCATTCATGAAGTGAAATTCATCTCCCTCTGGATATAAAAACTGGAATGTATGTGTTTCAACACGAATAACGTCAATCTTGTGTCCTGCTGAAAATGTATTATCTAATACTTTTCCAGAAGTTAAACTTTTCAATTTAGTTCTTACGAAAGCTGGTCCTTTTCCAGGTTTTACGTGAAGAAATTCAATAATTTTATAGATATCGTGATTAAATTTAATACACAATCCGTTTCTAATATCTGATGTAGATGCCATTTTGTTTTTTTTTATTTTAGATTTTATAATGTAGATTTCAGATTCTTTACATAGAATCAATCTTCATTTTTATTTAATATTTATTTCAAATTCTTTTCAAAGTTCAGAAATCTATCCGATAGCTATAGGAACTAAAATAATTAGTAGTTCCCTGAATAACCTTTCATAATTCCTCTAGATGAATTTCTAATAAAATCTAGAATTTCATCTCTTTCTGGAGTTGCTTCCATTTCAGCTTCAATAATACTTAAAGCCTGAGTTGTATTATAATTCTTTTGATATAAAATTCTATAGATCTCCTGAATTTCTCTAATCTTTTCAGTTGTAAAACCTCTTCTTCTTAAACCAACAGAGTTAATACCAACATATGATAATGGTTCTTTTGCTGCTTTTGTATATGGCGGAACGTCTTTTCTAACCAAAGACCCACCAGAAATCATAGCGTGATCTCCAATATGGATAAATTGGTGAATTGCAGCCAAACCTCCGATAACAGCATGATTTCCAACAACCACGTGACCTGCTAAAGCAACACCATTTACAATAATTGCATTGTTTCCAATCTCGCAATCGTGAGCAATATGCGCGTAAGCCATTACTAAACAATTGTTACCAATTACAGTCTGACCAGAAGCAATTGTTCCTCTGTTTATGGTTACACATTCTCTAATTGTACAATTATCACCAATAATGGCAAGAGAATCCTCACCTCCGAATTTTAAATCTTGTGGTACCGCAGAAATGACAGCCCCTGGAAAAATATTACAATTTTTTCCAATTCGAGCACCTTCCATGATCGTCACGTTTGAACCAATCCAAGTACCATCACCAATAACAACATTATTGTGGATTGTTGTAAATGGCTCTATTACAACATTTTTAGCGATTTTTGCGCCTGGATGAACATATGCTAATGGTTGATTCATCTGTATGTTTTATATTTTTAATTAAAATATTCTAATTTGAAGCAACAAACCTAAACAATAAATTTGATAATTTATTATTGTTTTCTTGCTATTTGTGCCATTAATTCTGCTTCAGTTACTAATTTACCATTTGCATAAGCGTTAGCCTGCATATGACAAATTCCTCTTCTGATAGGAGAAATTAACTCACATTTAAAGATTAAAGTATCACCTGGCAATACTTTGTGTTTAAATTTAACATTATCAATTTTCATGAAATATGTCAAATAATTTTCAGGATCTGGAACAGTGCTTAATACCAATATTCCACCTGTTTGTGCCATTGCTTCTACAATTAATACACCCGGCATAACTGGAGCTTCTGGAAAATGACCTACAAAGAAATTCTCGTTCATAGTAACATTTTTCAATCCTACTACGTGACGATCAGACATTTCGATAATTCTGTCAATCAACAAGAATGGTGGTCTGTGAGGCAGCATAGACATGATTTTATGAATATCCATCAATGGTTCTTGATGTAAATCATAAGTAGGAACATGATTTCTCTGCTCTATTTTGATAATTTTTGCCAATTTCTTTGCAAATTGAGTATTTACAAAGTGTCCTGGTTTATTAGCAATAATTTTTCCTTGAATACGAACTCCAATTAAAGATAAATCTCCAATTACATCAAGCAATTTGTGTCTTGCAGCTTCGTTTGGATAGTGTAAAGTCAAGTTATCCAAAACTCCGTTTGGCTTAACAGAAATCTCTTCTTTACCAAAAGCTTTCTTTAAATTCTCCATTGTAGACTCAGAGATTTCTTTATCTACATAAACAATTGCATTATTTAAATCTCCTCCTTTAATAAGTCCGTGTTCCAACAATGACTCTAATTCATGAAGGAAGCTGAAAGTTCTAGAACTTGCAATTTCAGATTTAAAATCTGCTAAACTTTTAAGAGTAGCGTTTTGAGTACCTAAAACTTTAGTACCAAAATCTACCATTGTTGTAACCTGATATTCATCGCTTGGCATAACAAGGATTTCGCTTCCTGTAGCTTCGTCTGTAAAAGAAATTACTTCTTTTACTACATAAACGTTACGTTGCGCATCTTGCTCTTCGATTCCAGCTTTTTCAATCGCTTCAACAAAATATTTTGATGAACCATCCATAATAGGAAGTTCAGAGGCGTTCAATTCAATAATAATGTTATCCAAATCGCAGCCAACTACTGCAGCTAAAACGTGTTCTGGTGTTTGAATTTTTACTCCTAATTTCTCAAGATTTGTTCCTCTTTGAGTATTAACAACATAATTAGCATCAGCCTCAATGACTGGTTGACCTTGCAAATCTACTCTTACAAAAGTGAAACCATTATTAACGGGTGCAGGTTTAAAAGTCATTGTAACTTCTTTTCCAGTGTGTAAACCAACTCCTGTTAGCGAAATTTCATTTTTGATGGTCTTCTGTTTAACCATTATTTCCATTTTTTGGGTTTATTATTTGTTTTTTTAATTCTTCAACTTCAGCCACAATTTTAGGCAGATTCTTAAAATGAACGTACGATTTATTAAAATCCGTATATCCAAGAGATGGCGTCCCCTGCAGAACTTCATCATCTTTAATGTTTCTAGCTACACCTGACTGCGCTTGAAGCCTAACATTATTTCCTATTGTTAAGTGACCTGCAATACCTACTTGCCCACCAATCATACAGTTTTCGCCGATTTTTGTAGAACCTGCCACACCAGTTTGAGCGGCTATCACAGTATTTTTACCAATTTCTACATTATGGGCAATCTGAATTTGATTGTCTAATTTAACTCCTTTTCTAATAATTGTAGAACCAAGAGTTGCTCTGTCAATTGTAGTATTAGCACCAATATCTACATTATCTTCAATGATAACATTTCCAATCTGAGGTACTTTACTGTATTCTCCATTTTCGTTTGGAGCAAAACCAAAACCATCTGCACCTATAATAACACCAGAATGCACTGTGCAATTATTACCGATTACAGTTTCAGAATAGATCTTTGCACCAGCAAAAATGAATACATTATCTCCAATAACAACGTTATCACCAATAAAGCTATTTGGGTAAATTTTCACATTATTCCCTAAAACCACATTTTGCCCGATATAACTAAAGCTTCCTAAATATAAATTCTCGCCATATTTAGTTCCTTCAGACATATACGACTGAGGTTCGATACCGTTTTTGTTTAATTTTACCTGATTATAAAAATGCAAAAGTTTAGAAAACGCTGCATAAGCATCTTCTACCTTTATAAGTGTAGTACTAATTTCCTGTTCAGGAATAAAGCTATCATTAACAATTGTTACTGTCGCTTTTGTAGTATATATATAATTGATATACTTCGGGTTAGCCAAAAAAGTAAGCGATCCTTCGTCACCTTCTTCGATCTTGGAAAGCTTAGAAACTTCTGCATTGGGATTCCCAACAACTTCTCCTTCTAAAATTCCTGCTATTTGTTCTGCTGTAAATTTCATCGCGACAAAAATATAAAAAATAGGATTTAAATGTTAATTTTATATAAGTTGTTTTGGGAAACAGATATAATATTTTGTTACCAATTTAGATAACGATTTCAAATTCAGCTGGTCAGAAGCTTCAACAACATCTTCAATTGTTTTATCTTTTTTCAAAATACGAATAGGTTCTGCTTCTTTACTATAGGCTTGGTTTTTAATTTTTCCTCTAAAAATAAAATACCCCGCATCTACAGCCGAAATTTGATGCGCTTCTGCAAACTCCTCTTTTAAAGATTGCGATTCTTCCATCGGAATTTTCTCTGCGCTAAGCTTAATTTTCAGCAAATCTCTGTTAATGATCATTTTACTTAAAGTAGAAAGTATAAAATCATTGTGCCTTTGCCAAGCTTTTAATGCGCTTATAATATCAAAATCGTCTAATTGTGAAAACAAGTCTAATTTCTCTGCATCAAAATCTTCAAGCGTAATTTTATTTTGCATGAAATACATTAGAGGTTCACTGCAAGGTAGTTTAACACCTTTTAGAGTCAGTTCTTTTGCTCTTTTTAAAACTTTCATTAAAATTAATTCTGCCACCAAGCTTGTTTTGTGCAAGTAAGCCTGCCAGTACATTAATCTTCTGGAAAGCAGAAATTTCTCGACAGAATAAATTCCTTTTTCTTCAATGACCAAAACATCGTTTTCTACGTTCATCATCTGAATCAATCGTTCAGAATTTACATTTCCTTCTGCAACACCTGTATAAAAACTATCTCGTTTTAAATAATCCATTCGATCCATATCCAACTGACTTGAAATCAATTGCAACATGAATTTTCTGTGATATTCTCCTTTAAATACCTGAATCGCCAAACTTAATCTTCCGCCAAATTCTTCGTTAAGCTGATTCATAAACAATAGCGAAATGGCTTCATGATGCACATCTTCAACAATGCTTTTTTCCATTGCATGCGAAAATGGCCCATGTCCTATATCATGAAGCAAAATTGCTATTAAAAGCGCATTTTCTTCTTCTTCAGAAATAACTACATCTTTAAAACGAAGCGTATCAATGGCCTTCTTCATCAAATGCATACATCCTAAGGCATGATGAAAACGGGTATGATTGGCTCCTGGATACACCAAATATGACAATCCCATCTGTGAAATACGGCGCAAACGTTGAAAATAAGGATGCTGAATTAAGTCGTAAACCAGCTCATTCGGAATCGTAATGAAGCCATATATAGGATCGTTGAATATTTTTAATTTATTGATCTGAGTCACAGTGTGGTCATTTTTTAGGTCAACAAATATAAGTAAATAAGTATAAAGAGCTTGGTGTTTTTTATTTAAAAATCACAATCGAAATTGTAATGATTATCAATAAAATACATTTAAAAATGTTAAATTTCAAAATAAAATCATGCTTCATCTTTGGTAATTTTATACTATTTTTAATACTTTTTAAGTTCTATAACTTTAAATTGCAGTAAAATTAAATTGATTTATGGATAAGATAAAAATACTTTGGGTCGACGATGAAATCGATCTTTTAAAGCCTCACATATTATTTCTAGAAAAAAAGAATTACGAAGTTACGACTTGTAATAACGGACTCGATGCGATTGCGCTTTTTGAAGAAGATAATTTTGATATTGTTTTTCTAGATGAAAACATGCCTGGAATGAGCGGATTGGAAACACTTTCTGAAATGAAAGAGAAAAAATCGGCCATCCCGATGATTATGATTACCAAAAGCGAGGAAGAATACATTATGGAAGAAGCCATTGGTTCTAAAATCGCTGATTATTTGATTAAACCGGTAAATCCGAATCAGATTTTATTGAGTTTGAAGAAAAATCTGGATGATTCGAGATTAATTACAGAAAAAACAACCTTAGATTACCAGAAAGAATTCAGAAAAATTTCGATGGAATTGGCAATGGTTAATTCGTATGAAGACTGGATTGAACTGTATAAAAAATTGCTTTTCTGGGAACTAAAATTGGAAGACATCAACGACACTGCGATGATTGAAATTCTGGAATCTCAAAAAGTCGAAGCTAATTCTCAATTCGGGAAATTTATAGAACGAAACTATGAAGATTGGTTCGCACCAAAAGCCGATAAACCTATTCAGTCTAATACCTTATTCAAAGAATTAGTCGTTCCTGAAATTAAAAAGAAAGACAAACCCATTCTTTTTGTAGTAATCGATAATCTGCGTTACGACCAATGGAAAGCTTTTGAAGGTGTAATTGCCAATTATTACAAATTAGAAAAAGAAGTTCCGTACTACTCAATTCTTCCAACGGCTACGCAATATGCGAGAAATTCAATTTTCTCTGGTTTGATGCCTTTAGAAATGGAAAAACAGTTTCCTGAATATTGGAAAAATGATGTTGAAGATGGCGGAAAAAACCTTTACGAAGCAGAATTTTTATCAGCTCAATTGAAACGTTTAGGCTTAAATATTAAGGAAGATTATTTTAAAATCACCAATTATGCTGGAGGAAAAAAACTGGCAGAAAACTTTAAGGCCTTAAAAGGAAACGACTTAGTAACGGTAGTTTATAACTTTGTTGACATGCTTTCTCACGCTAAAACCGAAATGGAAGTGGTGAAAGAATTGGCTTCAGATGACAAAGCATATCGTTCTTTGACTTTAAGCTGGTTTAAAAACTCACCTTTGTTAGAAATCATTCAACAAGCGCAACTTTTAGGCTTCAAGCTGATTCTAACAACTGACCACGGAACAATAAATGTAAAAAATCCGTCGAAAGTTGTGGGAGATAAAAATACAAGTCTAAATTTGCGTTACAAAACTGGACGCAGCTTAACATATGAGCAAAAAGACGTTTATGTAGTAAAAGAGCCTAAAACTATTGGTTTGCCGGCTATAAACATGAGCAGTTCGTTTATTTTTGCCAAAAATGATTTCTTTTTGGCTTACGTAAACAACTACAATCATTATGTGAGTTATTACAAAAACACCTACCAGCACGGCGGAATTTCGTTAGAAGAAATGATTATTCCGTTCTTGGTATTTAATCCGAAATAAAAAGTTTTCAGTCGCGGTTGTCAGTCACAGTAATACTGAAAGCTGCGACTGAGACTAAATTAAATAAGTAAATAAAAATGAATATCGTTTTTTCATTAGATCAAATTCAAGAAGTTGCAGAGCAGATTATAGCTTCAAATCCTAATAAAATTATCCTTTTTAATGGAGAAATGGGAGTTGGAAAAACTACTTTGATCAAACAACTTTGCAAAAGTCTTGAAATTACTGACGCAACTAGCAGTCCTACTTTTTCTTTAGTGAACGAATATCAAATTCCAAACGGAAAAAAAGTCTATCATTTTGACTTTTACAGAATAAAACAAGAAACAGAAGCGCTAGATATGGGAGTTGATGATTACCTATATTCTGGAAATTGGTGTTTTATTGAATGGTCTGAAAAAATCGAAAGTTTAATTCCAGAAGAACATTCTACAATAAACATCAAATTACTTTCTGACGGTAAAAGAGAGTTAGAATTGGTCTAAAAATATTCAATCACTACTTTTAATTGAGGGATATTATATTTCTTAACTTTTCGCTTTGAGTATTAGCAGAATTTTTACACTAATTTTAAAACTTTTTACGTAATTTGTACTCTTAATTTTTTGCACTATCCATGTCAATCACGTTAACTCCATTTACAAAACAACAATTAATACCACAGGAAGAAAAACTTGAGGTTGGTCGTTTTAAAAGAGAACTTTTTATAGGAATCCCTAAAGAAACAAGTTATCAGGAACGTCGTATCTGTCTTACGCCCGATGCAGTGACTTCCTTAACTTATGAAGGACATCGCGTTATGATAGAATCTGGCGCTGGAGAAAGTTCGAGTTATACTGATAAAGAATACGCCGATGCAGGTGCAGAAATTACAAAAGATACCAAAAGAGTTTTTGGCTGTCCGTTTCTATTAAAAGTAGAGCCTCCAACTTTAACTGAAATAGAAATGATCAATCCTGAAACGGTTATAATTTCTGCTATTCAGCTAAAAACCAAAAAGAAAGAATACTTCGAAGCTTTAGCAAAAAAGAAAATCACTGCCTTAGCTTTTGAATATATAAAAGATGAAGACGGTTCTTATCCAGCAGTAAAATCTTTAAGCGAAATTGCCGGAACAGCTTCAATCTTAATTGCTGCCGAATTAATGATTACAAACGAATTCGGGAAAGGACTTTTATTCGGAAACATAACTGGCGTTCCTCCTACCGAAGTTGTAATACTTGGTGCTGGAACTGTTGGTGAATTTGCCGCTAAAACAGCAATAGGATTAGGAGCCAATGTAAAAGTTTTTGATAATTCGATCACAAAATTACGTCGTCTGCAGAACAATTTAAATCAAAGAATTTTTACTTCAACCATACAGCAAAAAGGTTTATTAAAAGCTTTAAGACGCTGTGATGTCGCAATTGGCGCCATGCGTGGCAAAGAACGCTGTCCGATTGTGGTTAATGAAACAATGGTTGAACACATGAAAAAAGGTGCTGTAATTGTTGACGTGAGCATTGATACTGGAGGTTGTTTTGAAACATCTGAAGTTACGACTCATGAAAAACCAACATTCATAAAAAATAATGTTTTACACTATTGTGTGCCAAATATCCCTTCAAGATATTCTAAAACTGCTTCATTATCAATTAGTAACATCTTGACCCCTTATCTACATCAGATAGCCGAAGATGGTGGTATTGAAAGTGCCATTCGATGCAACAAAGGACTTAAAAACGGAATTTATCTTTATCACGGAATTTTAACTAACAAAGCCATTGGTGACTGGTTCGATCTTCCGGATAACGATATTAATTTACTTGTATTTTAAGGGAACTTTAGTGTACCTTTGCAAAAAATTTATTTCATGAAGTTCGTACATCGTTTTGCATATTACCTGATTGGTCTCGTTATGGGATGTTTTATTGTATCAGGATTTTTTATCGGAAAAGACACCCGATGCAATTATTTTCCAAATGCCAGAGTTTTAAACAATCTTAGAACAAAACCATTTCAATATTCTCCAAAAGCTGTTCAGACTTTAAACGAAAAATGGGTTGACACAGCAGATATCAAAAACACCTTAACTTACGGAGATGTGGATTTTGACCAAAGTAACATTCCGTTCAAAAAAGGAAAACTTTATATCATTGAAGGTAAAACAGTAAAAAATCAAGAAATTATTCTGAAAGTGGTTAATTATGAAAACAAAGCCGTTTTAGAAGAAATCGTAAAAAAATAAAAAGAAACCCAATAACAAAACAGTTATTGGGTTTTCTTTTATAAATATATTTCTCAAAAATCACAAAGCCAAAAAGTTTTTTCTCTTTGTCACTTTGCAATACTGAACCTTTGTAACTCTAAAAAATTACCATTCAATTTCTTTCAATCCTTTTGATTTCAAGAAATCATTGGTCTGACTGAAATGTTTATTTCCAAACCAAAAACCTCTATTGGCGCTCAAAGGCGAAGGATGTCCCGATTTTAAAATATGATGTTTTGAAGCATCAATCAAAGAAGCTTTCTTTTGAGCAAAACCGCCCCAAAGCAAGAAAACAACATTTTCTTTTTCAGCAGAAATTTGTTTAATCACGGCATCAGTAAATTTTTCCCAGCCTTTTCCCTGATGACTTCCTGCCTCAGATTGTCTTACTGTTAAAGTTGCATTTAGAAGAAAAACACCTTGGTCTGCCCAACGCTCCAAGTTTCCAGTTTTTGGCAGCGGTTTACCCAAATCCGTTTCGATTTCTCTAAAGATATTATATAACGAAGGTGGAAAAGGAATTCCGTCATTCACAGAAAAACACAAACCATTTGCTTGATTTGGTCCGTGATAAGGATCTTGCCCAATAATAACCACTTTTACTTCATCAAAATGGCAATGATCAAAAGCAGAAAAAATCTGGCTCCCTTTTGGGTAGCAAACTTTTGTCGCATATTCCGATTTTACAAATTCAATTAAATCTTTGAAATATGGTTTTTCGAATTCTTCATTCAAAACAGGCTTCCAAGAAGAATGCATTTTTACGTCCATAATTTTTTTATGCGAATTTCAGAAATAAATACTTAAAATCAAAAAAGTCCAAAGTCCAAAGCTAAGTAAACTAAAAACTATAATTCATAATTCACAATTCATAACTCATAATTCATTATTGTTTTCGTACTTTTGTCTTTGCTTTCATAAAGAAATTAAATGATCAGTATTACCGAAAAAACGTTACAAGACTTACAATTTCCAACCGTTCTCGAAACCATTTCTGATGGTTGCAACACCGACATTGGAAAAGAAAAGGCTTTACAAATAAAACCATTTAGAGATAAGGAAGAATTAATGCAAGCTTTGATGCAGACGTCAGAGTACGTGTCTTCTTTTCAAAATAATAACGCAATTCCGAATCACGGATTTGATGCCATAACGCATGAAATTAAGTTTCTTGCTATAGAAGACAGTTTTCTGGAAGTAGGGAGTTTTAGAAAAATCGCCAATCTTTCTGCGACTACAAATGTCTTGTTGAATTTCTTAAAAAAGTTTGATGATTATTATCCAAACTTAAACGCAAGAGCTTCTCGAGTAGAATTAACCAAAGATATTATAACAGCAATTGATGCGATTGTAGATAAGTACGGAGAAATAAAAGACAATGCTTCTCCTACCCTGTCTGGAATTCGTCAGAATATGAATTTGGTTCGCGGAAAAGTAAACCAAAGTTTTGGCGTGGCTTTAACTCAATACAATAGCTTGGGTTATTTGGACGATATTAAAGAGAGTTTTGTACAAAACCGTAGAGTTTTAGCGGTATTAGCCATGTATCGCCGTAAAGTGAAAGGCTCAATTTTAGGAAGTTCTAAAACTGGAAGCATTGCTTACATTGAACCTGAAGCGACTCTAAAATATTCTCGTGAATTAGCGAATTTAGAATATGAAGAGAAAGAAGAAATTACGAGAATTTTGAAGAATTTATCAAACGTAATTCGTCCTTATCTTCCTCTATTAATTGAATATCAAGACTTTTTAAGTGATATTGATGTTGTTGCTGGAAAAGCAAAGTATGCAAATCGCATTAACGGAATCTTACCAGCAATTACAGAAGAAAGAAGATTGTTTTTTAGAGAAGCCTATCATCCGATTTTGTATTTGACTAACAAACAAAAACAAGAAGTTACGCATCCGCAGACGATTGAACTGAAACAAGAAAACAGAATTATTGTAATTTCTGGTCCAAATGCTGGAGGAAAAACTATTTCTTTAAAAACAGTTGGATTATTACAATTAATGTTGCAATCAGGAATATTAATTCCGGTTCATGAAAGAAGCGAAACTTTCTTGTTTGATAGAATCTTAACTGACATTGGAGATAACCAATCTATTGAAAATCATTTAAGTACTTATTCCTATCGTTTAAAAAACATGAATTACTTTTTAAAGAAATGTAATCGAAAAACCATGTTTTTGATTGATGAATTTGGTACTGGTTCTGATCCTGAATTGGGTGGAGCTTTGGCTGAAATTTTCCTTGAAGAATTTTATCATCGTGAAGCTTTCGGAATTATCACAACGCATTATGCGAATTTAAAAATTTTAGCAAACGAGTTGCCTTATGCAACAAATGCCAACATGATGTTTGATGAAAAAACTCTTGAACCAATGTACAAACTGGCTCTTGGTCAGGCAGGAAGTTCTTTCACTTTTGAAGTGGCGCAAAAAAATGGAATTCCATTTGGATTGATTAATCGCGCAAAAAAGAAAATCGAAGTTGGAAAAGTCCGTTTTGATAAAACTATTGCCAATCTTCAAAAAGAGAGATCGAAGCTTGAAAAAACTTCTCTCAATTTAAAAGAAGAAGAAACTCGTGCACGTGAGGAAAGCAAAAAGATGGAAACCATCAATACCAAGATTCAGCAAAAACTGGAAAGCTATCAGGAACTATACGATAGTAATCAGAAGATTATATATATAGGACAAAAAATTGATGATATTGCTGAGAAGTATTTCAACAACAAAAACAAAAAAGAACTTATTGGTGAATTTTTGAAAATTGTTGAGATAGAAAATTCAAAACGTAAAAAAGCTACTCCGAAAGAAGTCAAAGCAAAAGTTGAAAAGCAAAAAGAAATTATTGCTGAAGTTCAGGTAAAAGTTGAAGAAATTCGAAAAGAGAAAAAAGAGAAAAAACTTAAACCTGTCGTAGAAAAACCTAAACCAATTTTAAAAGTTGGTGACCGAGTAAGAATGCTCGATGGTAGATCGGTTGGAAGCATAGACTTAATAGAAAAAAATAAAGCAACTGTAAATTATGGCATTTTTACTTCGAAAGTAAGTTTGGACGAATTGGAATTGGTAGAAGCTATTAAGAAATAAAGTTTTAAGTCGCAGTGACAGTTTTTACTATAAAAAATTGATCAAAAAACACCAAAATTAAAATAAAGCGATTTAAGCGATTGTTTTAAAAATTACATAAAAGTAGGTCAACATTATTTTTAAATCGATTTAGAGCAATTTATGAAAGCTGTTTTTGATTTGCTAAATTTATGCAAAAATAAAATTCGATAGATAAAATTAATTTGTTGATATTATATATAACTTTTTTAAAGTTTTACTTTTAAAGCCATATAATGGAAAGCCTTCCCATAAATAAAAAAATTGTTCTTTTTGACGGAGTTTGTAATCTCTGCAGTTCCGCTGTACAATTTATTATAAAACATGACCGAAAAGACATTTTTAGATTTGTCGCATTACAATCAGACTTAGGAATTTCGATTTGCAAACATTTAGGGATCAGTTTTTCAAAAATGGACAGTATAATTTTATATGATCCTGGAACAGCTTATTTTTATAAATCTTCTGCAATTATTGAAATTGCTAAAAATTTCGGAGGCTTTTGGAAACTCACTCCAATTTTTAGAATCGTGCCCATTTTTTTAAGCGACAAAATTTATGATTATGTCGCAAAAAACAGATACAATTGGTATGGCAAAAAAGAAAGCTGTATGATTCCAACTCCCGAGTTGAAATCTAAGTTTCTTTGAGAAATTCCAAATTCTGATATTTCAAAATTCCAATATCAAAACTGATAACATACTTTATCTAAAACATTATTGAATTCAAACTCGACAGGTTTTAAAAACCTGTCGGATTTGTTTTGTACATAAAATTCAAATAAAAATCCCAAGCTCCGATAAACTTGGAATTTGGGATTTTTTATTTGAGATTTCTCAAAAAATTATCTAATCAATTTTCTGTATTTCAAACGTTTTGGAGTTAAGTCACCACCCAGACGTTTCTTTTTGTTTTCTTCGTAATCAGAGAAACTTCCTTCAAAGAAATAAACTTCAGAATTTCCTTCAAAAGCTAGAATATGTGTACAAATTCTATCCAAGAACCATCTGTCGTGAGAAATAATTACGGCACAACCAGCAAAATTTTCCAAACCTTCTTCAAGAGCACGAAGTGTATTTACGTCAAGGTCGTTTGTAGGCTCATCCAGTAAAAGGACGTTTCCTTCTTCTTTCAAAGTCATAGCTAAGTGTAAACGATTACGTTCTCCACCAGAAAGCATTGACACTTTTTTGTTTTGCTCGCCGCCACCAAAGTTGAAACGAGATAAGTAAGCTCTAGAATTTACCTGCTTACCACCCATCATAATTAACTCCTGACCATCTGCAAAGTTTTCCCAAATAGATTTATTCGGATCAATATTGGCGTGAGACTGATCGACGTAAGCGATTTTTACAGTTTCTCCAACCGTAAATTCTCCGCTGTCAGTTTGTTCTTCTCCCATAATCATTTTGAAAATGGTAGATTTACCAGCACCATTTGGTCCAATAATTCCAACAATACCTGCTTGCGGTAAAGTAAAATTCAGATTATCATATAATAATTTATCACCAAAAGCTTTAGCAACATTTTTAGCTTCAATAACATTTGTACCTAAACGAGGACCATTCGGGATGTAGATCTCTAATTTCTCATCCAATTGTTTTTGATCTTCATTCAATAATTTGTCGTAGTTCTGTAAACGAGCTTTTTGTTTTGTCTGACGGCCTTTTGCACCTTGACGAACCCACTCCAACTCACGCTCTAAAGTTTTTCTACGTTTAGAAGCCACTTTTTCTTCTTGAGCCAAACGGTTTGATTTTTGATCCAACCAAGAAGAATAGTTTCCTTTCCATGGAATACCTTCTCCTCTATCTAACTCAAGAATCCAACCTGCCACATTATCAAGGAAATAACGGTCGTGCGTTACCGCAATTACAGTTCCAGAATATTGTGCTAAGTGTTGCTCTAACCAAAGAACTGACTCAGCGTCAAGGTGGTTGGTAGGCTCATCTAGCAACAATACATCCGGTTGTTGCAATAACAGACGGCATAATGCTACACGACGACGCTCTCCTCCTGAAAGGTTTTTAATTGGCGTATCTCCTTCTGGAGTACGCAATGCATCCATTGCGATTTCTAATTTTGTATCGATTTCCCAAGCCCCAAGCGCATCAATTTTGTCTTGTAATGCTGCTTGACGGTCCATCAATTTATCCATTTTATCTTGATCTTCGTAATACTCTGGAAGACCAAATAAGTCATTAATTTGATTGTATTCTTCTAAAACCGCCATAGTTTCAGCAGCTCCTTCACGAACAATTTCGATAACTGTCTTAGAATCATCAAGAATTGGTTCTTGCTCCAAGTATCCAACTGTATAACCAGGTTGAAAAACTACATCACCTTGATAGTTTTTATCTACTCCAGCAATGATTTTTAAAAGTGAAGATTTTCCAGAACCATTAAGTCCCAAAATACCAATCTTAGCACCATAAAAGAAACTAAGGTAAATATTCTTAAGAACCGGTTTGTCTGCTCCTTGATAGGTTTTACTCAATTTCTGCATTGAGAAAATTACTTTCTTATCGTCTGACATTTTTTATATTTTATTTTAATTATTTAACTAGATTTGAGATTAATATTGCCGCTATTCAAATTAAACCCTGCCTTTTAAAGCATTGAATACCCAGGCATTTGCAAAAAAACCAACTCCAACAGCACCAAATCCCCAACCTGACACATCACTGTACCTAAAGATTCCAAGACCTATAAGCAACAATCCCATAAGCACCATTATTAAAGTAGCCCATCCTAAAATGGTATTTTTATTCATTCCCATAGTTTATAAATATTTTAATGCAATTTTTTTAGAAAGGCAAATATCGTGAATTTTAACGGCTTAATTAAAAATTTTATAAAGCATTTCTTTTAACAAATCAGATTGAGGTAAAGCATTAGCTCCCACACCTTTACTCTTAACATCAATATCTCGTAAAGCGCCAACAATCTGACTTACTTTTCGCATTGGATAATTTTTTACTGCCAAATCATATTCTTTTAAGAAATACGGATTCACTCCAAGTGCTGATGCCACATTTTTAGGACTCTTATCTTTTAATCCATGGTATTTTAGAAGCTGAACAAAAAAACCGAATACCAATCCTGTAGTCATAACAAGAGGATATTCTTTCGGATTATGGGCAAAATTTTCCGCTATCTTATAAGCTTTCAATTGATTGCGTTCTCCAATAGCTTTTCTAAGTTCGAATACATTGTAATCTTTACTGAAACCTATATTTTCTTCAATGTGCTCGGCTGTAATCATTGTCCCCTGTGGTAAAATAATCTGTAGTTTCTCCAGCTCATTATTGATTTTACTCAAATCTGTCCCTAAAAATTCTACAAGCATAGCATTTGCTTTGGGATCAATAGTATATTTTTTTCCAGCTAAAACACGTTTAATCCAGTCTCCAACCTGATTTTCGTATAATTTTTTGCTTTCATAAACAACGCCTTTCTGCCCTAAAAGTTTAGTAACTTTTTTACGCTTGTCCAGCGTTTTATATTTATAGCAAAAAACCAAAACAGTAGTCTGCATCGGGTTTTCTACATACGATTCTATTTTATCAATTGTTCTAGATAAATCTTGCGCTTCTTTCACTATAACAACTTGACGTTCAGCCATCATAGGATAGCGCTTGGCCGTTGAAATTATATCATCAACTGACACATCTCTTCCATACAAAACTGTCTGATTAAAGCCTCTCTCTTCTTCAGCCAAAACATTCTCTTCAATATACTCCGAAAGCTTATCTATATAATAAGGTTCTTCACCCATTAAAAAATAAATCGGTTTAATATCTCCGGCTTTTATATCATTAACAATTTTTACTACTTCGTCCATTTAAAATTTGTTTCAAGTTTAAAGTTTCAAGTTGATACGAAACCTCAAACTATTTTTTATTTTTGCTTTATGCTTAAACTAAATTTCCCAACTTACACTTTCCGATTCAAAAATAGCGAAAATAAAGTGTCTATTTTTGATGAAATCAGGAAAAAATTTATAATTCTTACTCCAGAAGAATGGGTTCGTCAGCACGTTGTTCATTATCTCATGCATGAAAAAAAATATCCAAAATCACTCATCAATGTAGAGAAAGTTTTAACGGTCAATGGATTACGAAAACGATATGATGTTGTTGTGTTTAACTCAGATGGATCTATACATATATTGGTAGAATGTAAAGCACCTGAAGTCAAAATCTCTCAAGCAACTTTTGATCAAATTGCGCGTTACAATATGACAATGCAGGCACGGTTTTTGAAAGTCACAAACGGACTAAACCATTTTTACTGTCAGATGGATTTTGAAAACGAACGATATGAGTTTTTAAGAAGCCTACCTGACTATAAAGAAAACCATTTATAAAGAATAAATAATTAGAATACTTTTGGATAAGATAGCAATTGTCATTTTAAATTGGAACGGAGTAAAATTGCTTGAGCAATTTTTACCTTCTGTTATTCAGTTTTCAGAAGGCTCAACAATTTATGTTGCCGACAATGATTCTACGGATAATTCTGTTGCATTTGTTACAGAGAATTTCCCTACCGTAAAAATTGTAAAAAACTCAGGCAATCATGGTTTTGCGAAAGGCTATAACGATGCCTTACAGCATATTGATGCAGAAATATACGCATTGGTAAATTCAGATATTGAAGTTACAGAAAACTGGCTGAAACCAATACTTGATACTTTCGAAAAAGAAAAACAAACTGCCATTATTCAGCCTAAAATTCTTGATTTTAAAAACAAGGAGTATTTTGAATATGCAGGAGCCGCTGGTGGTTTTATTGATAAATACGGCTTTCCTTTCTGCAGAGGGAGAATATTTGAAACAGTCGAAAAAGATAACGGACAATATAACGATAACATCGAACTATTTTGGGCTTCAGGCGCTTGTTTCTTTATCAGAAAAAATGTTTACCACGAGTTAGGTGGATTTGACGAAAGCTTCTTTGCGCATCAGGAAGAAATAGATTTATGCTGGAGAGCAGCAAATGAAGGACATATTATTAAATACAATTCGCAAACTGTTGTTTACCACGTTGGCGGCGCAACATTACAGCAAGGAAATCCGAAGAAAACCTATTTGAATTTTAGAAATTCATTGTTAATGATGGTCAAAAATCTGCCAAAAAGAGGATTATTCTGGGTGATTTTCTTCCGCATGATTTTGGATGGAGTTGCCGGTATACGTTTTCTTACACAAGGCAAGTTTGGGCATACTTTTGCCATTTTAAAGGCACATTTTTCATTTTATTGCTTATCTTTAAAATATCTGGGGAAAAGAAAAGATTTTCAAATACAGCAATACTATATGGTAAAAAGCATCGTTTTCCTTTACTATATAAGAAAATTGACCTTATTTAAAGAAATCTTTAACAGTATTCAAAATATTAAAAACTAAATTTGTAATTCAAGTCTAATTAAAATTAAATTTATGAGAAAAATAGTTATCGCACTATCAGTATTAATGGCCCTAACATCATGTGTTTCTAAAAAGAAATATGCTGAGTTGGAAGCTAAAAACAAAGAGACTCAAGATTTGTTAAACTCATGTACTGTAAAATTAAATACGTGCTTAGAAGAAAAAGCTGGATTAGCTGCTACAGCTGAAAGCTACAAACAACATAATCAAGATCTAATCAATAGTTCTAAAGATTTAACTATCTTAACTACTAAAGGTGCTGAAAACCTTGAAAAATCTCTTGAAAGTTTAAAAGAAAAAGATTTAAAAATCGCTAGACTTCAAGACGCCTTAACTAAAAAAGACAGCGTTACTTTAGCATTGGTTACAAGCTTAAAAGGAGCAGTTGGAATCAACGATCCAGACATCGAAATCAATGTTGAAAAAGGAGTTGTATTTATTTCTATCGCTGATAAATTATTATTCAAAAGCGGTAGCTATGAAGTAAGCGACAAAGCGAAAACAGTTTTAGGAAAAGTTGCTAAAGTGGTTAATGATAAACCTGATTTCGAATGTATGGTTGAAGGCCACACTGATAACGTACCATACAAAAGCAACGGTATTATCTTAGACAACTGGGATTTGAGCGTTAAACGTTCTACTTCTATCGTACGTGTATTAACAAACGATCTTGGTGTTAACCCAGCTAAATTAATTGCTGCTGGTAGAAGCTCTTACGTTCCATTAGTTTCTAATGATACCGCTGAAGATAGAGCTCGTAACAGAAGAACTCGTATCGTAGTTATGCCAAAAATCGATCAATTCTATGATATGATTGAAAAAGAAATGAAAAAACAAGCAAAATAATCCTTGGTTTTACATACTATAAAACAGAAAAAGCAGGTCAATTGACCTGCTTTTATGTATTCTTAATTCTTATTTTAATTAATCAATTAAACGCAAAATCAAGAATAACATTATCTTTAAGTAACTAACTAAATTTTAACATAATAAAGTTACTCATTATTTTTTGTACTTTTATACTTTTAGTGTATTTTTTTACAAAATATCAATATCACCCTTACCTTCTCTTACTATAACTGGTTCATGTTCAGAAAGATCAATAATTGTTGATCCCACATTATCTCCGTAACCACCATCTATTACCATATCTACAAGGTGTTGCCACTTTTCAAAAATTAACTCTGGATCTGTAGTATATTCTATTACATCATCTTCATCGCGAATAGAAGTGGAAACCACTGGATTCCCTAACTGGCGAACAATTTCTAATATGATATTGTTATCTGGAACACGAATACCAACTGTCGTTTTCTTTTTAAATTCTTTTGGTAGATTATTATTACCAGGCAGAATAAAAGTATATGGCCCCGGCAATGCTCTTTTCAAGATTTTAAAAGTTGATGTGTTAATCTGACGAACATAATCTGATAAATTGCTCAAATCATGGCAAATAAAAGAAAAATTGGCTTTCTCTAACTTTACTCCCTTTATTTTAGCAATTTTCTCCAATGCTCGCGAATTGGTAATATCACAACCTAAACCATAAACTGTATCTGTTGGATAAATTACCAAACCTCCATTCTGAAGCACTTTTACCACTTTGGCAATTGCAGCTTCACTAGGTTTGTCTGGGTATATTTTTATAAATTCTGCCATATCTTTTTGTTTCAAGTTTTTGTTTGTTTCATGTTTCAAGTTTGTCAGACTGAGCGGAGTCGAAGTCCTCTAGTTGAAAAGCTCTTTGACTCCGCTCAGAGTGACAAATGTTTTCGAAACTTGAAACAATAATTTTATCCTACGACATCTAATTTAGCAAATCTTAACAACAATTTCTTAATTCCGCCTACTTCAAATTTAATTTCTGCTTTTCGGTCTGCACCTGCTCCTTCAAGATTAATTACTTCACCTTTTCCAAAACGTTCGTGCATTACAATATTTCCAACGGTAAGCTTACTATCAAATAAATTCGAATTGCCATTACTTGGTGCATTTCCAGAAACAGGTTTTAATTTACGAATATTCAAATCTGGTTTAGGCTCATTTTTAGTAATATGAGCAGGAGGAGTTCCTCCAACCGGTTTGCTTAGTCTTAGTTTTGATTTATCGACGTCTCCAAAGATATCACCATCAATTGGCGATTTATAACGGTAACTTGTTTCGGCAGGTGTCAAATACTCTAAATATTGCCCATCAATTTCTTCAATAAAACGAGATGGTTCACTGTCTGTCAGTTTTCCCCAACGGTAACGAGATTGCGCATAGGTTAAATAAGCCTGATGTTCTGCACGAGTTAAGGCCACATAAAACAATCGACGCTCTTCTTCTAGTTCACTTCTAGTGCTCATACTCATAGCACTTGGAAACAAATCTTCTTCCATTCCCACCACAAAAACGTGAGGAAACTCTAATCCTTTTGCCAAGTGAATAGTCATAAGAGCCACACGATCTTCATCGTTAGTGTCTTTATCCAAATCTGTTGCCAGAGCCACATCTTCCATAAATTCAGAAAGTGCGCCTCTTGCCCCATCAATTTCTCTTTGTCCTTCAGTAAAATCTTTAATACCGTTTAATAGCTCTTCGATATTCTGAATTTTTGCCATTCCTTCAGGAGTAGCATCTTTCTTCAGTTCCTGAACTAATCCTGTCTTTTTAGCGACGTGATCTGTCAAATAAAAAGCATCCTGATTCTGATCGATAACCTGAAAACTCTGAATCATCGTTACAAAATCTTTCAGTTTATTCTTTGTACCAGCATTCAGTTTCAAATCGATTTTATCAATATTCACCATCACTTCCCAAATCGAACGTTTGTAATGATTGGCGGCAATAGTCAATTTTTCAATAGTGGTATCTCCAATTCCGCGAGCAGGATAATTGATAACACGAATCAAAGCCTCTTCATCTTTCGGATTCAAAACCAAACGTAAGTAGCATAAAACGTCTTTAATTTCCTTGCGCTGGTAGAATGATAATCCTCCATAAATTCTATACGGAATGTCGCGCTTTCTCAACGCATCCTCCATGGCACGCGATTGCGCATTGGTACGATACAAAATCGCGAATGAACCATTATGCAATTGATGCTGCATTTTCTGTTCAAAAATAGTGCTGGCTACAAAACGACCTTCTTCTGCGTCGGTCAAGCTCCTATGAACCTTAATTTTTGGTCCAAATTCGTTTGCTGTCCAAACCACTTTATCCAGTTTCGTTTTGTTGTGATCCATAACCGTATTGGCGGCTTCCACAATATTTCTTGTAGAACGGTAATTCTGTTCTAAACGGAACATCACAACACCTTCATAATCTTTTTGGAAGTTTAGAATGTTATTGATATTTGCACCACGGAAAGCATAAATACTCTGTGCGTCATCTCCAACCACACAAATATTCTGAAACTTATCAGACAAAGCTCTAACAATCAAATACTGAGAGTGATTTGTATCTTGGTACTCATCAACCAGAATATAACGGAAACGATTTTGATATTTTGCTAAAACCTCCGGGAAACGGGTCAATAATTCGTTGGTTTTCAATAACAAATCATCAAAATCCATTGCACCGGCTTTGAAACAGCGCTCCACATACTGCTGATAAATTTCTCCCAATCTAGGCTTTTTAGACATCGCATCTGCTTCCTGCAATTCAGGATTATTGAAATACGCTTTTACTGTAATCAGGCTGTTTTTGTAACTTGATATACGTCCTAAAACTTGTTTTGGTTTATAAATATCACGATCCAGCTGCATTTCTTTGATAATCGAAGAAATCAATCGCGCCGAATCCTGAGAATCGTAAATGGTAAAATTGGAAGGATATCCCAAAAGTTCTGATTCTGCACGAAGAATACGCGCAAATATAGAGTGAAACGTTCCCATCCAAAGATTTTTAGCCTCAGATGCTCCCACAATATCTGCAATTCTATGCTTCATTTCTCTTGCCGCTTTGTTGGTAAAAGTAAGCGACAAAATATTAAATGCATCAATTCCCTGATGCATCAAATAAGCAATTCTAATTGTTAAAACACGGGTTTTTCCCGAACCTGCACCAGCAATAATAATCATTGGCCCGTCTTTTTTTAGAACAGGCGCTCTCTGCGCTTCGTTGAGCTGGTCAATATATTTCTGCATGTAATTTTCTCCTTTTAGGCAAAAATAAGAATTAATACTTTAAATAGCTACTAAGATACTGAGGTTCTAAGATGCTAAGTTTTTTGTTTTTTTGAAGCCAAACAATAGGCATTTTATTAAACATAGGTTACCGCTTTCGGCTATATCTCTCCGCTCCGCTGCGAGGATACCGCCTCAATCGGGGCTAAGAAGCAAACATTTTTTTTGAGATGCTATGATACTAAGTTTCTGATATTCTAAGTTTTTTTTAGACAAAATAGAGAAAACTCAGCAACTGAGCGTCTTAGAACCTTTGTAACTTACTTAAAAAACACATCGTAAGCAAATCGAATCAATGTTCCGACAACCACAATCAAAAAGAAAATTCTAATAAATCCGTTGCCTTTATTTATCGCTAATTTTGCTCCGAGCCAACCGCCAAGTCCGTTGCTAATTGCCATTGGAATAGCGATCGCCCAAATGATTTTTCCTTTTATCATAAACAAACAAATCGAACCGAAATTGGTTGCCAGATTTACCATTTTAGCATTCGCGGAAGCATGAAGAAAATCGAAACCTAGAAGTGCAATGAAAGCCACAACAAAAAAGCTTCCTGTTCCTGGTCCGATAAATCCATCATAAAATCCGACAATCATACTGATTACGACTGCATAAAATATTTGAGTTGTTTCAGAATGATCTTTTGCTTCATGTTGTCCGAAATTTTTCTTGGCATAAGTATATACGAATAGTAAAGACAAAACCACCAATAAAAGTGGCTTCATAAAATCATTGCTTACCAAGGTCAAAATCGTAGAACCTAAAAACGCAGAAGGAACCGCTAGACACATCATAATAATAAGGAGTTTCCACTTAATAACAACTTTCTTCAAATATTGAAAAGCAGCAAAAGCAGTTCCGCTAAAAGCTGGAATTTTTAAAGTCCCGATTACAGTCGAAACTGGAAGACTGGGCAATAAAATTAGTCCCATTGGCGTCTGGATTAATCCGCCGCCGCCAACAATTGCATCAATAAAACCAGCCGCAAAAGCTGCCAGACAAAGAAAAAGTATTATGTATGAATCCATTAAAAAGATATTTCGGTCTCAGTAAAAACAAGTTGCAAAAATACAGCTTCCTTTTTGTTTATTGCCATAAATTTAAAGTTGATTTTTGATCAAAAAGTATATTTTTGCTTAAAAATTATTCCAATGGATTTCAACAAAATAATAGAACTTGCGAGTTATACTTTACCAGCCTTAGTTACAGGAGTTGTAGCGTATCGTTTCTTTGAATTACACATTAAAAACAATGACAGAAAGCGTGCTTTTTTATTAAACAAACAAGCACATAAAGAATCTCTTCCTGTGCGTTTACAGGCATACGAGCGTATGACTTTGTTTTTAGAACGTATTAACTTGACAAAATTGTTAATTAGACTTTCTCCTATTTCTCAGAATAAACACGATTACGAAAATTACGTAATTGACCAAATCGAACAGGAATTTGAGCACAATCTAACACAGCAGATTTATATGTCTGAAGAATGCTGGACTATCATTACAACTGCAAAAAATGCAACAATCCAAATGATTCGTAAAGCGGCCATGAGCGATAAAGTAGAAAATGCTGATAAACTTCGCGAAGTAATCTTAAATGATTTACTAGAAAAACAATCACCAAGCAATGCAGCTTTGAGTTTTATTAAATCTGAGGTTGCTGAACTTTGGTATTAAATAAATATTGCAGATTTTAGATTTTAGAGTTCAGATTTAAAACATTCAATCTAAAATCTAAAATCTGCATTCTAAAATATCAAATCAAAATCTTATTATCACTCATAACTTCCGATTTATTCTGAGCATATTCATAACCTTGCTCCCACCAATCTTTCATTACCTCTTTATTAAAAATCAGAGCATTATCGGTTAGTTTTATTGGCGTGTAATATAAGTTTAGTTTTACATTCTTATTATTTGCCATAAGTTTTCCTATAGCAATATCATGTTTTTCTACTTGATCTAAAGCAATTCGGAACAAATCTATCATTAATGAAAATGGATTCTTTCCAATTACTGTTTTCGTCGTATTTACCTCCGTTTCAAGTATAATTACATCTATTTCTGTTGCCCCTCTATTGATTGCTTCGCGAATTGGCACTAAACTCGAAAATCCTCCATCGCCATATTCACAGTTATTTTTTTCAACCAAACTCATAAAAGGAACATAATTGCTGGATATCCAAGACCATTCGCAAAATTCCTCGTAAGTACAATCTTTTACCGATTTATATTCTGATTCGTTTTTAGTGAAATTGGTAACCGTAACAATAACGTCGGTTTTTAGCTTTTTTAGTTTATTAAAATCAGAAAGAGAAAAATTATTCTGAATGTACTTTTTCAATCCTTTACTTTCTCCAAAAGTGCGTTTCCCTTTAAAGAACTGACGTAATACATTAAAGTGATTAATAGTCACAATATCAACGCCATCTTTCGTTTTTACCACAAATGGACAAATATTAAAAATACTCGACATGGTAACATTGGTATAAACAGAATGGATTTTTTTAATATGACCGAGAGCCAAATGCGGAATCAGCAAACTTCCTGTTGAAGTCCCTATAAACAAATCGTATTCGTGTTTTTTTTCTTCTATTAAATATTGGGCAACACCGCCAGCAAATGCGCCTTTACTGCCACCACCTGAAATAACCAATGCTCTCATAAATTGTAATGTAGGTTTTGTTTTTTTGGGATATTTTTTTTTGACTTAAATAAGAGGAAAGAAGCAAGAAGAAAGACCTTTTATATTCTTTGCTATGAATTCTTGACTCTTGCTTCTTGCCTCTTTCTACTCTAATTTACTCCTTCAACAAACGATTCAATTGGAACTGTTCATCGGGTGTCAAATTAGGCAAAATTCTATTAAAAGAAGCACGCATTTCAGGATTTTTTAACAGAAGTTTTATAGTATCTCTACCAAATTTCGAAAACTGCCACATATGATGCGTTGTAGCGCCAACTAAATTACTCAAAACCTGATCATTAATAATTTTAAAAGCTATTAATTTTTCTAACGCGTTTTGACGTGTTGTAGCTTCGTATTTTGAAGATGAAAATGCGATTAGTTCATTTATCAAATCATCTTTTTTATTGGTATAGTTTGGCGTCGACAAAGCAAGAGAAAGCCATAAAGTCCTCAAATTATAATCGTTGAAGCCAATCCAACTTTTAGATTTATCCAAGTATTCTGTTCTATGATCTGGAAAATTTCTCCATAGCCAATAAAGCGCTATTTCTTGTGTTTGATATGATTTATCATCCAAAAGCGTTTCATAATTTGCTCTAAAATCTTCAGGAATTTTAGTTAGAGATCCAGCCAGATTTTGACGTACTCTGATGTTATTAGTCTGCAATGCCAAAAGCAGAAGAGCTTTTTTGTCTTCGTATTTTTCATTTTCCAATTGATCGACAACAGCTTCTTTTACCGATTGATAAACATCCGATTCTAAAGTAGATTTCAAACTATCTTTTTTTTCTGCAAAAGGTGTTTTTTTCAGCTTATCGATTTCTAGTCGCTTTTGAATTGCTTTGTTTTTGCTCAATAATGCATTTGCTGTCGGCGTATCAAAAACGGTCGATTCCAGCCATGTTTTCTGAAATTTCTCCAAATCAAAATCGGAAACTTTTTTAATTTCATCAAAGAAATTCTGTGTGTTTACAGTTTGATAAGCATATTTATTCAGATAGCTTTTAATCGCTTTTTTAAACGCTTTATCGCCAATTGATTCATGCAAAACAAACAATGCCCAAGCGCCTTTTTCGTAAAACGTAAGCGAACTTGCTTTTGCATTTAAAACAGGAATGGTGTCCGTTCGAGACGCAAACTTTATTTGTTGCGCTGTGTCGTATAATTTAGAGTAAAAATAATGTTCTCCATAAATGTCTTTTTCAGCAAGCAACGCAAAATAAGTGGCAAAACCTTCTTGAAGCCAATGATGCGTGCTGCTTTCGGCGGTAATAAGATCTCCAAACCAATGATGCGCCAATTCATGAGCGTCTACATTTGTATAATTTCGATCACAAAAGCCAGTTGAATCTACCACATAACGTGTTGCAAAAAGAGTCGAAGTTGTATTTTCCATTCCAGCATACAAAAAGTCTCTTACTGGGATCTGTCTATTGATTTTCCAAGGATATTTTACACCTATTTCTTTTTCAAGGAAATCAAAAATGCGTTTCGAGTAACGATACGTTGGCTCAAAACGATCTGCATCTTTGGGTTCGTAATAATATTCTAAAGGAATTCTACTCTTAGATTTAAATTCTTTTTTATCAAATTTCCCAATAGCCAGCATCAATAAATACGAACTCATTGGTCTTTCCATTTCAAATTGCCAATGATCCAGATTTCCGTTTGCAGTTTTTGCTTTTAAAACTCCGTTAGCGACCACCTGATAATCTTTATCATAAGAAATCCCTAAATTGAAAATCAATTTTTCATTTACATCGTCAAAACTCGGAAACCAATTGCTTGTATATCTGCCCTGCCCTTGTGTCCAGATTTGCACTTCATCATTTCCCATGTCAACAAAATAAAGCGCTTGTTTTGGTTTTGCTGTATAATCGAATGTCAAATGATTTTGTCCTTTTTTAAACGGAAAAACTAATTTTAATTCTTTATTGGTATTGATAAACATGATTTCATTTTCATTGATTTTTACATTCGAAAATGACATGTTTTTAGCGTCAAGCGAAATCGTATCAGCATCTTGCAATACCTCAAATTGAAAATCGACAGTTCCCGAAATCATTTTATCTTTTGAATTTATAGACAATTGCCCTGAAACCGATTTAAAATCAACGTATTGAGTTTGCTGAGCAAATAGAAAACTGGTGAATAATAAAAAAATGTATTTCATTGAAACAATTTTGAAGCCGAAATCCCAAAGTTACAAAGGTTTCCTTTATAAATAGAATGAAATTTGTATGTTTACAGTATTAAAATGCCAAATCGTGTCTGAACCTCAAAAAGCCTTATTTAACTGGAGCAGCGGAAAAGATTCTGCTCTGGCTTTATACAAAACACTCCAAAATACTGATTTTAAAATCGAATGTTTATTGACAAGCGTAAACCAGCAATATCAAAGAATTTCGATGCACGGAATTCGTGTTGAATTGCTGCACGAACAAGCGCAGAGCATCGAAATTCCGTTAAAAATTCTAGAAGTGCCCGAAATGCCGACAATGGAAGTTTACGAAAAAGTGATGACTGAAACGTTAACCAAAATAAAGCAAAATGGCATAACGCATTCTATTTTTGGAGATATTTTTCTGGAAGACTTACGTCAATACCGAGAAAATCAATTGGCAAAAATCGGATTAACAGGTGTTTTTCCGATTTGGAAAATCCCAACTCAAGATCTAATTCAAGAATTTATTTCATTGGAATTCAAAACCATTGTGGTTTGTGTAAACGAAAAATATTTGGATAAAAGTTTTGTCGGCAGAATAATCGATCAAGATTTCATAAATGATTTGCCTGAAAATGTTGACGTCTGCGGTGAAAACGGTGAATTTCATACTTTTACTTTTGATGGTCCGATCTTCTCAAAACCAATAGATTTTGAAATTGGCGAGATTGTTTATAGAAAATATGAAAAGCCAGAAAAGAAAGATTCATCAAATACAGCCTGTGATACTAATGATGAAACTGCTTTCGATTTTGGATTTTGGTATTGTGATTTAATTAAAAAGTAAAATGAAATTATTGTTTAGGCTCTTATTTGTCATTTTTATCTCTTTGTCTCTCCAAAGCTGTTTGGTCAACAGATGCAAGAGACCTCAAATAACGGGATACATTTATGATGCAGAAACAAAACAGCCTATTGAAAACTGTAAAGTTGGCGAGACTTTAACTCAATCAAACGGTTCTTTTTCATTAAAAGAAAAACGGTATCGCCAATTTACTTTTTTTGGTTTTGAAGCGCCTACTTTGTCTGTAAATGAACCTATACAAAAAGAAGGTTACGAGCCTCAAAACATTCAATTTATGCAGCCTTTTGGAGGCGGAATGAAAAAAGGAGCGTTACATCATGCAGATACTATTTACATCAAGAAAAATATTTTAAAAACAAACTAACATGGATTTAAAAGAAAATGATGAAGTAAAAAAAGTAATATTCTTTCTGAAAGAAATTGGAATTGATATTATTGAAAAAGAGCTTGGAGAAACTTTTTTGCCAGGATTAGAATTAGGTCCTAACTGCATCTATATCGATTACAGTAAATTATTATATCCTGGCGATATTTTACATGAAGCTGGACATCTAGCTGTAACGCTTCCGGCTGAAAGAAAACTAGTTGGAACCGTAGAAATCTCTAAAGATTGGCCAACACAAGGCGACGAAATTGCTGCGCTTTTATGGTCTTATGCAGCACTGCATCATTTACAGCTTCCTGCCGAATTTGTATTCCATCCAAATGGGTATAAAGGTAGTTCTGAATGGTTTATTTCAAATTTTACTTCAGGAAATTATATGGGATTGCCTCTTCTGGAATGGATGGGACTATGTTTGGGGAAAGAAAAAGCTGAAAAAGAACAAAAAAAGCCTTTTCCAGCTATGCAAAAATGGATTCGAGAATGACATTAAGTTGATTGATCGTCAAAAGTTTTCAAAAACCATTTGTTATCTTTTAATTCGAAAATATAATCAATATAAATCCCATTATCTAGCCCGCGCTCTTCAAGAGTGGCTTTGTTTTTCTTTACTAACAATGTACGCTTTAAATATCTTTCATCAGCCTTATTGTTGAGATGAAGCACTTTATATTTTTCCTTTGTCATTGTATAATCTGACAATTCAAAATCTTCATTGTTCGCTTTGTATTTTAAAGGAAAAATAACTCTAGTTATTTGAAATTTAGGATCTGAATTGAATTTCTTAAAAAACTCATTAAAATCTTCTGAAGTTGCTTTTGAGGTTTGCGCCAGAGTCACTGAGCTTAGTCCTAAAAGGAACATCATAAAAAAAAACTTTTTCATTACTCATTATACATTTTAAGCAAGTTCGTAACCGTGTTCCAGTTTCGAATTGTTGCTGTTACGTTTAGTTTTTTCTCGATATATTTTTGATCGAAACGGGTTTTTCCGGCACCAATGTCATATTTAATAAAAATTCTATTTTCATCAATGCTGGCTTCGTCTGGCTTAAATTGGCTTATTTTCAAATCGTTTATACTTTCCTTTTTCAAATTCATTGAAACAAAAGCAACATATAGTTTTTTCATATCGATATCCTTCTCTTTCAAGAACGGATTATTGGCAAAACACGATTCCAAATTTTCTTTGGTAATCATTACTACAGGAACTTCGTGACCAAAAACTTTAAAAATTTCCTGTTTAATCATGAAACCAACTTTTGAAGCTTCTTCTTCGCTATCCACAAAAACATTTCCAGATTGCAAATACGTTCGTACATTTTGAAAGCCAAGATTCTCCAGCATTGCTTTCAAAGCTTCCATTTTCATCATATTATGCCCAGAAACGTTGATTCCGCGTAAAAGCGCTAAATGTGTTTTCATTTTTTTATTTTTTTTTCAAAGATAAAAAACACTATTCATCTTCCTCACTGATTTCAATGCCAAACTTTACTAAAAAGTCGTTAAACTTTTGTTTATATTTTGTCTGTGCTTCTTCTACAATTTCATCTGCTTCTTCGTTAGAATCTATTGCATCCAAATTAAACTTTTCTTTCACCCATTCGCGAAACTCTTCCTTATTTTCACTTTCTTCGTAATATTCTTCGTCTTGATAAAAATAAGCTTTATCAAAATCAACAGAAATTTCAGTATCGAATGTTAGAAGCTGAATCAGTTTTTGAGTGTTTTCTGCTACAACATGAACTCCGCCTTCGTCTCCAAAAACAACAATTGGGCAATTATTCAAATCTTTATCAATAATCCAGTATGCATAAGAGCTCCCTGAACCGTTTGCACCTGCAAATTCGATAAAACTATTATAGAATTCTTCTTCTTCAGACCAAGTTTTTATACCCGTTTTATCATCAGTTATGGTAAGCCCAAAACATTCTGAATACGTTTCTACACCATATTCCTGCTCAAATTCAAATAGCTTCACTAAATCTTCAGGCAGTTTATAATTGCCAAATTGAGAAGCATATTCTTCCAATGAAAATCTATTACTGTAATCTGAATACTCTGTTTCATCATCAGCTTCGCCGCCTTCCTCAACAACTTCAGCGGTCAATATTTCAAAAGTTTTCATGACCGCATTTTTCACGCAGAAAAGTTCAATTCCTGGAGCATTTTCATCATTCATCCATTGGTATTTCGGATCTCCGTTTCCATCTAGATATTCCAAAATAAGCATAATTTCTTGGTCTTCATGACACCATAAAGCGCGCATTCTTATGCCAAAACCATTCGCGATTTCTTCAGAAATCTGGCTGTATTTTTTTCCTTCATAATCAAAAGGAATAAACAAATAAGTTGTTCCCGAAATATGTCTAACGATTTTTCCGTTTTCTTTCTGTTCTTCAGTTTCAGACAGAACTTCAACCATATTAATAAACTGACTTCGGAAATCAGCATACATATATTTGTCCTTTTTGTCGTAATCTAAAATTGAAAGACCTTCTTTAAAAACATCTAAATAATTATTGCCTAATATTTCTTCGTTATAATCTGAATTTTCGACAAAAGAATCTTCTACAATATCAGATAATTTATGCGTTGAAGGCAGATAATTCTCAACAGTTATAATAGATCCGTCGGTATCCTGAACATTGCTGCAAATTAGAATATCGGGTCTATTGGCACTGATAATTGCCTGAACGTCTGTAAAACGTTCAAAATGAAATAACATATCATCGCTATAAATTAGCCATGCTGTAAGATCTCCTTTTACAAAAAGTTCTCCGTGATTGTATTCTCCTGCAAGTGTGTCGCATTGCAGACCTCCGCCCAAATAATGCACACTTCCAAACAAGTTAATATTTACTGTTGTAGTTTTTCCTAAAACGATTAAAGCCGGAGAATTATCCGTATCATAAGAACTGATCAGTTTTGTAACGGTTAGATTTCCTTTAAAAATAAAACCTAAAATGAAAATATCGAGATGTTCTTCGGTACTGAAGTCCATCTCAAACAAATCCATTTCCACATCATTTTCTGCTAACAGAAATATCGGATTTTCTTCGTAATCGGGAAAACGCCAAGTATCTTCAAAAACATTGTAGATTTTCTGATTCTTGAAATCGGTTAGATCTCCAATTATATTGTGTGCTTCGTGTCTGTTAATTACTTTGAATGTAACCCCAGAAAAGACAAGGGTTTCAAATGGAACTTTTTCTTCTTTAATCATAATTTGAGGCTTATAATTTAAATGTTTTAACAAATCTAGTAATTATCTTTTTTTATTAAAACAATACTGATTTTTAATTCTAAAAAAAAACTCCGCTGGGAAACCAACAGAGTTTTACACTTGAGATATTAAAATAAATATCCCGTTTACCTAACTTTTTTATATTCAAATCCGGGACCGTCACAATTCCTCCATGTACTGAATAATACTCCTTTATTGTCAAGAATCAGTTCCTCAGTTAAATTTCCTAAACAACTGCCGATAATATCGCTAGTTTCAGAATAAGTTAATTTAAGATTAGTCTGATCGCTGTTTTTTGTTGCTAAAAAGGTACCTGATGCCGTTGTGGTTGTTCCGTTTATTATTCTCGTTTTCAAAAATGTATTATCGGTTTTAAAATCATAATACTCTTGCCATTGCGGCTCGCCAGGAATATAAATTGCTAAAACAAAACTAGTTGTATAGGTCGTTAATTTCCATTTTCCGTAATAACCTAGTGCATTTTTTGAAGTCGCATCATCGCTTGAACAAGATACAATGCTTAACATGATGATAAAAACAGTAGCAAACTTTTTCATTTTGATTTTGGTTTTAAGGTTAATCTTTACCTAATTAGACGATTAAATTCTCAAAAGGTTGCGTAAATCAATATTTTATGGGTCTCAAACCAACAAAATATTCCCTAACCATTGATCAATTGAAAACTATAATTCATTTTTAAAATTCCCAATTAAAATTTATCTTCGCTTTCTAAAAAGAATATAGAAGAAAGAAACAAGATAATGCTTGTCTTTTTTCTTTCTTCTTGCCTATTTTAATCTTGCTTCTATAAAATCTAAATCTTCGAATGTCTAATAATCTTCTCGAAACTCCAATTGAATACTTAAAAGGCGTTGGTCCAAGCCGTGGCCAGCTGCTTCGTAAGGAATTGGGCATTCATAAATATGGAGATTTAGTCAATCTTTTTCCGAATCGATACATTGACAGAACACGTTATTATAAGATTAATGAATTGCAGAATACAGGCTCTGAGGTTCAAATTATTGGAAAAATAATTCACATCAAAACAGTTGAATTTGCTAAAAACAAAAAACGTCTCGTGGCTAGTTTTGTTGATGATACGGGGCAAATTGACTTAAACTGGTTCCAAGGGCATAAATGGATTCGTGAAAGTTTAAAACTTAATGAGCCTTTGGTTATTTTTGGAAAATGTTCTCTTTACGGAAGCCAATTCAGTATGGCACATCCAGAAATTGAACTATTAAGCGAACACGAAAGAAGTTTGCGTTCGGCTATGCAACCTGTTTATCCTTCGACAGAAGCTTTAGCTAATAAAGGCATTTCGAACCGTACGATAAACAAATTGATGGAACAGCTTTTTTTGGAAACACAAGCGTTGTTTACAGAAACTTTTCCGCCATTTTTAATAGAAGAATTAAAGCTGATTCCGAAACGTGCTGCTTTATTCAATATTCATTTTCCTAAAAGCGCTGAAATTTTAGCGAAAGCACAATTTAGACTGAAATTTGAAGAATTATTCTTTATTCAGCTACAGTTAATTACAAAAAATCTCATTAGAAAACATAAAATAAAAGGGCATCCATTTGATAAAGTGGGCGAACTTTTTAATGAATTTTATAAAAATCATCTTCCTTTTGATTTAACGAATGCTCAAAAAAGAGTAGTCAAAGAAATCAGGACTGATATGGGAAGTAACGCCCAAATGAATCGTTTACTTCAAGGTGACGTAGGTTCTGGAAAAACGATTGTGGCTTTTATGAGCATGCTTTTGGCTATCGACAATGGTTTTCAGGCTTGTTTGATGGCGCCGACAGAAATCTTGGCCAATCAGCATTTTTTGGGTTTGTCGGAATTTGCTAAAACATTAAATATCAATATTCGAATATTAACGGGTTCTACAAAAAACTCTGAAAGAAAAATTATTCATGACGAACTGGAAAGCGGAGAACTTAAAATTCTGATTGGAACACATGCTCTGTTAGAAGATAAAGTACAGTTTCAGAATTTAGGTTTGGCCGTGATTGATGAACAGCATCGTTTTGGTGTGGAGCAAAGATCGAAGTTGTGGAAGAAAAATGATATTCCTCCACATGTTTTGGTTATGACCGCCACTCCTATTCCGAGAACATTGGCAATGAGCTTATATGGTGATTTGGATATTTCGGTTATTGACGAATTACCGCCAGGAAGGAAACCAATTAAAACTGTACATCGATACGATACGAATCGCTTGAAAGTTTGGAAATTTCTTCGAGACGAAATTGCAAAAGGAAGACAGATTTATATCGTGTATCCGCTGATTCAGGAATCTGAAAAAATGGATTATAAAGATTTGATGGATGGTTACGAAAGCATTTCTCGTGATTTTCCATTGCCTCAATACTCTATTTCGATACTTCACGGAAAAATGAAGCCTGCAGATAAAGATGCAGAAATGAAGCGTTTCTCTGAAGGAAAAACCAATATTATGGTTGCTACAACCGTAATTGAAGTTGGTGTAAACGTGCCAAACGCCAGTGTAATGATTATAGAAAGTGCCGAAAGGTTTGGACTTTCGCAATTGCACCAGCTGCGCGGACGTGTCGGTCGTGGTGCGGAGCAAAGTTATTGCATCTTAATGACTGGCCATAAATTAAGTTCTGACAGTAAAACCAGAATGGAAACTATGGTGCAGACCAATGACGGCTTTGAAATTGCAGAAGTGGACTTAAAACTTCGTGGTCCAGGCGACATGATGGGAACACAGCAAAGCGGTGTATTAAATCTACAGATCGCGGATATTGTCAAGGATAGAGAAATTCTTTCTTTAGCTCGAAATTATGCCATGAAAATCCTAAAAGAAGATTCCGCTCTTCAAAAACCTGAGCATGCTGTTTTAAGAAACATCTTCATTGAGTTAACTAAGAAAAAGAATATTTGGAATTATATTAGTTAATCTTCCTTTTTATAAAAGATTTTTTTTTGTTTTTCATATTTTTTAACTTTTTGCTTAAAAAGATCATTTTTTTATTCCAAAATCTTACATTTGCTAAATTCCAAAAAGCAATTTTTTAATCAATACTACAATGAATGGTAAAAAATTACTATTTTTTATTTCTATTTTTCATCGCAAACCTTATAAATGCACAATCAGGTTGCTTTAATTCTGATTTTTCAAATGCAGACTTTGAAGGTTGGAGAGCTTCGTATGGTCCAAGAAGTAATCCAAATTTAAATAAGGGAGCTAATTTTAGCCATCATTTTATAACTAACACCGAGGTAGTAGATAGTGTTGCAACTTCGTGTGGCGGAGAATTGTTTATGGTTCCCCCTGGAGAAACACATGCTGCAAGGCTCGGTAATAATAGAGGCGGTACTGAAGCTGACAGATTAATTTACGATGTAGATGTTGTAACACCAGATAATAACTTGTTTATTTACAAATATGCAGTGGTGCTTCAGGATGGTGGACATGATAAAGAATCTCAACCTAATTTTAGCGTAAGGATTCTAAATGCACAAGGAAATGAAATTGATCCTTATTGCGGAGTATATAATGTAAGTTCAGGCGAACCTAACCAAAATGCAAATGTATGCGGTGATATTTACTGGACCCAATGGAATACTGTAGGTATTAATCTATCTAATTATCTTGGTCAAAAAATAGCGATCGAATTTACTACTAGAGATTGTAGTTTTGTACAGCATTTTGGATATGCGTACATTTCTGCAAAATGTAGCAAACTTAAAATTAATGTTGCTGTTTGTGATGGCGGAAATAACTTCACTTTGACCGCTCCTTCTGGTTTTATTGGATATTCATGGACTTACAATGGGCAAGTGGTCGGAACTCCTACTCAAAGTATAACACTACCATTAGCAGATTATCCTCCTGGTGCGACTTTCGAGTGTTTATTGACTTCATATAATAATGGCAACAAATGCGAATCTATAATTCAAGCAACATTAGCAAATCCGACTGTAATAACTCCTAGATTTTCTGCTTCCATTCCGTGTAAAACTGATCACACTACTTATAGCCCTATTACTTTCCAAAACAACACTTCTATTGTCAATGGAACAATTAACAAATGGGAATGGAACTTTGGCGACGGAACAACTTCTAATCTAAAAAATCCAAGTCATATTTTTGAAAATTCAGGTGATTACACTGTTTCTTTAACAGCCTATTCAGATGGAGGTTGTTCATCATCAATTTCAAAACCAATACACATCGAAACAAATCCTATTGCTAAACCTGCGATTCCAGAAATACAAACTTTCTGCCATTATCCAACCCCAACTTTAGCGAGCCTTGAGACAAATGGATTAACAGTGAAATGGTTTGATTCTCTTTTATCAACTGATGAAGTTAGTGAAATTACGAAAGTAATTTCCAACAGAGAAATTTATGCAGCTACCTATAAAGATGGTTGTTTAGGCCCTAGAACTAAAGTTTCAATAATACTAAATGCTTTAGGACCTCCAATTGGGAATTCAATACAAGAGTTTTGCTTAAGTTCTGCTCCTACTATTGCTAATTTTCAAATTAAAGGGCTTTCTGTAAGTTGGTACGATGCTCAAGATGGAGGGAATATTCTTAGTCCGGATACACCATTGCAAAACAACGTCATCTATTACTCTTCTGACTATGACAAAGCAACGGGTTGCTCAAGTTCACGATGGGGAGTCACTGCAATTTTAAAAGAAGGCACTGCTGTAATTTCTCCGGATTTTACTCAAGAATTTTGTTTAAAACAAGAATCAACATGGAGAATTAAAGATTTAAATCATTATAGCTCCTCAGTAAGATACTATAGCAGTATAAATAGTACCAATCAACTTTCTCACAATACCGAACTTGAAGATGGAACAACATATTTTGCCGCAATTATTGATTCCGAAACTAAATGTGAAAGCAACGTACGTACCGCAATTACTGTTAATATTGAACCTTGCGATGTCAACATTTATAATCTGATTACTCTTAATGATAATACATCAAATGATTATTTAAAAATTGAGTTTATTGAACTGTTTCCAAATAATTCAATTCAGATTTATAATAGATTTGGACAGCTAGTATATAAAATGTCAGGATATGGAATCGATCAAAATTATTTCTATGGCCGTGCAAATGCAGGAGAAATTTTCATGAGGGATGAAAAACTACCTACGGGAAATTATTTTTACATTTTAAATTACAAACGAAAAGACCAAACTGAGGCTACAAAAAAAGGTTTTTTATATATACACAATAATGGATAGAACTTTTACTAAGACTTTATTTTTTTTTATAATCGTTATATTTTCAATTCATAATATTCGCGCGCAGAATGATGCAAAATTATCTATCTTTAATTATAATCCATTATTTTACAATCCTGCCTTTGCAGGTTCTGCCGATGGTCTAAATATTGTTGGAATGTATTCCAGTCAGTGGGTTGGCTTCGATGGCGCACCAAAAACACAATATTTATCTGCGGACACAAAATCTTTGCAAAAAATTGGATATGGCTTGAGTCTGTATCATGATGTAATTGGAGCAAAACGTGAATATAATCTTGAAGGCAACTTTGCATATTACATTAAACTCAATAGAAAATACAAACTGGTTTTGGGTGTCAAATCTGGAATAAACTCTTACAACGTCAACAGAAACAATCTAGACATTTATGAACCAGGAGAAGAAATAAGTAATTTTAATCAAGAAAACAAAACCTCCCCTATTTTTGGTGCAGGTGCAAATTTCTATTCTGATAAATTTTTTATCGGGATTTCGAGCCCAAACTTATTGCAATCTACTTATAGCAACTCTTCAGGAACAACACTTTCCAATAGAAAAAATTACTATTATACAAATTTTGGATATCAATTCGAACTAAGACGTGATATCACATTAACTCCAGCTCTTTTAGCCCGCGTAACTCCTGGAGCACCAATTAGCATCTTAACTTCATTAAATTACAGTTATTTAAACAAATATTTGGCTTCTGTGAATTTTGATTACAATGCTAGTGCAGGAATCTTTTTAGGGATTCAGCTTATTGATGATCTAAAAGTTGGATATGCTTATGACATTTCTACAACAAAATTTAGCAATTACAACAACGGCTCACACACCTTTTTTCTAAGCTATACGCTTCTTAATGAAAATGCCGAAAAATGTACTTGTCATCTGTACTAATAATGATAAAAATAAAGAACTTCATTGCATCAGATTTGAACATTTTAATTTTTATTGAGGGGTTCATATTTGCTGGGGGAACAAATTTAAAGTCCAATGTCTTTAGCTGACACAATGAAGTATATAGTTCATTATTTCTTTTTAACATCACTCTTTTTTTCAAAAAGACCGCTAAATATGCCTTTGCTTATTTTGTTTTTATCATCTTTTCCAGTTGCAATCAAATGATCGATATATTCCATGTAGGTTTTCTTTCTTTCTTCAAGAAAACCCACCAAATACTCCTCTGAAGCGTGCATGCCACTCGTTTCTTCAATCTGCAAAAGTTTCTTGTACAAAGGCTCTATAAATTTTACAATGATATCGTTCGGAACCGATTTTCGGGTACAAAAGAAACCTACAATTTCACCATCGGTATCTGCTACGATTTTAAAATCGGTTACAACCCAGTAATAACGTCCCGTTTTGGCCATGTTCTTTATGATAACATGAATGTTTTCGCTGGATTTGATACTATCCCATAAGAATTTAAAAATAACCTTAGGCATATCTGGATGGCGAATTATATTATGTGGCTGGCCGACAAGTTCAAATTCATCGTAACCAGAAACATCTATAAAGTCTTCATTCGCGTATAAAATGGTTCCCTTTTTGTCAGTTTTACTAAGCAGTACTTTATTCTTATTCCAGTCCACTTCTCTATCAGAAGGTGTAGGACGGTGCAATCTGGTATCCATAAATTTTACATTTAAATTAATTTACAATTCAGTAAGTATAAAATGAATCCTTTAAACCATTTTCAATTTGACTCGATCTCCAAGACAAGGAGAATATTTCTGATTTTGCGAAAAACGGTTTCAAGTTCATTTTCAAGCCATTCAGGAATCTCATTATCAACCGCAAGATTAAGCTGGCGAATATCGTTCACGATCTGAATCAGCTTTTTATACTGAAAATCGAGATCATAAACATGAGAGCTAGTTTGGTAATTTTTAAAAATCTCTCTTACCTCTATTTCAAAATCAGATTGAATTTTAATTTTTTCGATCGAATCTAATGTTATGCTTTCATTCAAAAAATCTTCAATTATTTTTTTAAGATTATGCAGTGTAGGCACTGCAGTTGGTAAATCATACTTAAACATACAATTGGTTTAAAAAATATTAGTATTGTTTTGGGGCTTGGCTCGAGTTCTAATTCCTGCTGTTTGTCGATTTTACGTGGATATCATTAACTAAATCATCTATTTTTTTTGCGCTTTCTCTCATCATTTCAAGATAACTCAGTAATTTATCATTATCTGTATGTCCTTTCGAAACATCAATAAGCTTTAAAACAGAATTTACAGGCAACTTTAAATCTAAAGTTGTTCTATGAATAAAATCATTATAATCTTTTGTAGCAGACATTGAACTGTATTTCGCCGAAGCCAATTTCATGTTTTCTAACTCGTATTCGTCTGAAATTTTCGAAATGTGATTTTCGCTATGTTCTTTAAAATAATACGCCCAGTAACCGTTCATAAAAAATACAACAGCAGCCAAAACGGTATGGATAATCAAAGTTTCAAGATCAAAATTTACCTGAGAAAAGTAAACCTGAAATCCGTTAGCATCATTATAAATATAGTTTTGAAGATAAGCTAATCCAGCGTGATGTAGAACAACAAGTAAAGTAAGCGGAATTTGAAGTTTCCAGTTCTGATAAATAATCAAGATTGTACTTGCTATAAATACAGTGAAATGCATTTCGAACATACCATGCATCTGATAGATATATTGTGCCATAAAAATAGCTAAGACAACTGATAAAACATACTGGTAAAATTTAGAGTTTTTCATAAAAAATTTTGCCGAGTAGTACAACAAAAGATTTAGCGTTCCAACACCAACGCCAATTTCAAAAGTATCGTATTTAAAAGACAGTCCGATACCCAGCAGAAAATATACTGCAAGTACATAATTGATAATTGTATCTGATTTTTGTGTCATTGTAGACATAAAACTGTGCAGATAGTCTTGTTCGTTTAAGCTGGCTTTTGTTTTCATAGTTATTAGTTTTAGGTTTTTGGAAAAAATAGTTATTTAGTACATTTAGGTAATGAGCATCCGTAAGCTCTAAGAGCTAAGGCGTTAAAAGACGGATTTCCTTTTCTGCTAAGGAGCGAATCGATCGCCATTTGGGCATAATTGCTTCGAGTATCCGTACAATATCTGGTTTTATTGTAATTGCCTCTATAATACAAATTATGCGACTGATCTAGCAAAACAGCCTGAGGTGTTGAAATAACGCCACATTTTTCAGCAATTGATTCTTCAAAGTAAACAGGAATCTCAGCGTCAAACTTTTGCTGAATTTCATCAATAGTAAATTTTTTCTGTTTGTTCAACACAACAATTTTAAAATTGATCTGATCTCCATATTTTTTTATCAAATCACTCACATGTGGCACATTGAACCGAGAACATGGACATTCGGGGTTAAAGAAATGTATAAAGATGGGTTTATTATCAAATGCACAGCAGGGACCAAGTTCTATATTAGATCCTATCGCAATAGCCTTATAATTCTTTGGAATAGGAGTTGGAAGGCTGTACTTAAACTCGTTCTGCCAAAACAGATAGCCAATTGAAAGAAGTAAAAATGTAAACCATAAACCGAGAAGTAATTTTTTCCTCATAAATTATTTTTTTTATTATTAACAACAAAGCATAAACACTTGTTAATATAATTATTCATTATATATAATCAAAAACCAAAAAAAACAACTTCTGCATACATATTTTAACACAAAACACAAACGCAACCGTTAGTCTTTATGTTAAATTTTTTCATTTTGTTTAACATATCAATGTTACAAATAAAATCGATAAACTGCAAAAAAAATCAGACAAATTGCGCAAAATTTCTTCCGATGTAGAGACAGCCTGCCTTTGGACCGCATAACAAAACATACTTTTGACGAAGTTTCATTTATTTTTTCAAAAAAAAAATAATCTTTAATTAAACCTTTTACCCCGTATCTAGTCTAAATGCAAACCTTTGTACATACAAATGTTAAATAAAAGCTAACAGCTTCCGATTTCACATCAAAAAGTTAAATTTGTAAGCTTACCAAAACACATACCTAAAATCTATATTTACCTCAAGTTTATGAAATTAAAACACCTCATTTACACGCTTTTAATCATTACAATTGGAGGCTTTATTACCTACAGAATTATATCTAACAAGGGAAAAAATGAAGACTCAAAAAAGTTTAATGATAAAAAATCTCCAACAACTGTTAATGGAATCGTAATAAAAACGGCCACTTTTGACAATAATTTAGCATTATCAGGATCTATTGAAGCTAATGAACAAGTAGAAATTCATAGTGAGGTTTCAGGAATTGTTGAAGGAATATTTTTTAATGAAGGCACCAACGTTACTAAAGGACAGGTACTTTTAAAAGTAAATGATATTGAGTTAAAAGCGCAATTAAGACAAGCTTTAACCCGAGAAGATTTGGCCGCTGAAAACGCAAGAAGAGCAAAATTACTGTTGCAGAAAGAAGCCATCAGCCAAGAAGAAGCTGATGTTGCAAAAGCTGACCTTGCTTCTGCCCAAGCCCAATCTCAATTAATACGAGCACAAATTTCTAAAACATCTGTTAGAGCGCCATTTTCAGGGAAAATTGGTTTACGAAACATCTCTCCAGGAACTTATATCACTCCTACTGTTTTGGTGGCAAAACTGGTAAATACCAGCAAATTGAAAATTACTTTTTCAATTCCTGAAAAATATGCTGCAGAAGTAAAGTCAGGATCAGTAATCGATTTTAAAGTTTCTGGATCAGACAAAACGTATAATGCAAAAATTTATGCTATTGAACCAGAAGTAGCCGTAGCAACGCGTACACTTCAAATTCGTGCCCTTGCTGATAATGTTGACGGAAAACTTTTTCCTGGAACTTTTGCAGATATCAAATTGCCTTTAAATATCATTAAAGATGCCATAGTTGTTCCTTCTCAAGCAATTGTACCTATTCAGGACGGTAAAAAAGTATATGTCGCCAATAATGGCCAAGCAAAAGAAGTAATGGTTGACGCAACGACAAGAACAGATTCTTCAATTTTAATTTTAGCAGGATTAAAACCTGGAGATACTTTGATCACAAGCGGTGTTATGTCATTAAAAGACGAAGCTCCAATTAAGGTTAAAGTAAAATAGTTCTAAAGCCAAAAGTCTTAAAGTCAAAAGTCGCAAGACTTGAATATAGATTAAAGATAATAGCGATTTAACAATAAATCAGAAATCTAAAGTCTGAAATCTAAAATCCAAAATTACAAATGAGTTTATCAACTACAAGTATTAGAAGACCTGTTTTAACCATAGTACTGAATCTATTAATTATATTATTCGGTTTTATTGGTTATACTTTTTTAGGTGTTCGAGAATTCCCTTCTATTGACCCTGCACAGGTATCCATTCGTACCAATTATACGGGTGCCAATGCCGATATTATTGAATCGCAAATTACAGAACCTCTTGAAAAAGCTGTAAATGCAATTGACGGAATTAGAAATATTACGTCCTCAAGTAACCAAGGAAGCAGCAATATCACAATTGAATTTAATCTGGATAAAGATTTAGAAGAAGCCGCAAACGACGTTCGTGACAAAGTTTCGCAAGCCATTAGAAATCTTCCACAAGATATTGATGCTCCGCCAGTGGTATCGAAAGCAGATGCTGATAGCGACGCTATTATTTCGATGACCGTTCAGAGTGACTCAAGAAACTCTTTAGAATTAAGCGATTATGCAGAAAATGTTATTTCGCAACGTTTAGAAACAATTCCGGGAGTGAGTGGCGTGCAGATCTGGGGACAGAAACGTTACGCGATGCGTTTATGGATTGACCCTGCAAAACTTACCGCTTATGGCTGTACAGTAGCCGATGTGCGTACAGCTTTGAATGCGCAAAATGTTGAACTTCCATCAGGTAAATTAACGGGTAATAACACTGAACTTACTGTAAAAACAATTGGAAATCTTTCTAAAGCAGAAGAATTCAACAACATCATCATTAGAACTGACGGAGATAAAATTGTCCGATTAAGTGATATTGGAGGAGCAGAATTAGGTCCCGAAAATATCGAAACCAAATTAAGCCAGTCTGGTTTACCAATGATTGGTTTGGCAATTGTACCGATGCCAGGTGCAAACTACTTGGATATTTCGAAAGAGTTTTATAAAAAATATGAAGCCTTAAAAAAGGATCTTCCAAAGGATATCAAATTAAACATTGCTCTTGACAATACGATTTTCGTAAAGAAATCAGTATTAGAAGTTGCCGAAACATTGGGAATTTCTGTAATATTGGTAATCATTATCATCTATTTATTCTTTAGAGACTGGGCTATTGCTTTTAGACCTTTAATTGATATTCCGGTTTCGTTAATTGCTACATTCTTCATAATGTGGTTATTTGGATTCTCAATTAACGTATTAACTTTATTAGCAATTGTTTTAGCAACAGGTCTGGTTGTAGATGATGGTATTGTGGTAACCGAAAATATCTTCAAAAAAGTAGAAGAAGGAATGTCCCCAATTGAAGCAGCGATTAAAGGTTCTAACGAAATTTTTTATGCTGTAATTTCGATTTCGGTAACATTGGCTGCTGTATTTTTACCTGTAATTTTTTTAGAAGGTTTCGTAGGAAGGCTCTTTAGGGAATTTGGAGTGGTAATTGGTGCTGCTGTATTGATTTCAGCATTCGTTTCTCTTACTTTAACACCAATGTTAAACGCCTATTTAATGAAAGGCGGAGAACAGAAAAAATCGAAGTTTTATATTAAAACAGAACCATTTTTTGAAAAAATGAACAGCAGTTATGCTGAAGCGCTTTCAAAATTTATGGAAAAAAAATGGATCAGCTTCCCTATTCTTATTGCTTGTTTCGGATTGATTTATTTATTCTTTACTATTCTTCCGAAAGAAACAGCACCTTATGATGACAGAAGCTCTGTAACCATGCGTATGACTACTCCAGAAGGATCTTCATACGAATATACAGACCGTTTTATGCAGGAAATTTCAAAGCTAGTTGACGATTCGATTCCTGAGAAAAAAGTAAGCTTGGTTATTACCGCGCCTGGTTTTGGAGCTTCGGCAACTAACACGGGTTTTATTAGGCTTTCATTAAAAGAACCAGACGAAAGAACGGTTACTCAAAAAGAAATTGCAGATAAGTTAACAAAATGGACCAAACAATATCCTGATGCTAAAACGGCAGTAATCCAACAGCCTACAATTGCTGTTAACAGACGTGGAGGATTACCGATTCAATACATAATTCAGGCTCCTAATTTTGACAAACTGCGAGAAAAAATTCCTCTTTTTATGAATGAGGTAAACAAAAGCGATGTATTTTCGACGACAGACGTAAACCTGAAATTTAACAAACCTGAAATTAATGTTACTATTGACCGCGCAAAAGCAGAAAGTTTAGGAATTTCTATTCTTGATATTGCGCAAACTTTACAGCTTTCTTTAAGCGGACAGCGTTTTGGCTATTTCATTAAAAACGGAAAGCAATATCAGGTAATTGGTCAGTTTGATCAAAAAGACAGATCCAAACCTTTGGATTTGACTTCTATGTTTGTAAAAAACAAAAACGGCGAACTGATTCAGATGGATAACGTTGTAAAAGTATACGAACAAAGTAATCCGCCACAATTGTATCACAATAATAGATATATGTCTGCAACCGTTTCTGCTGGTTTAGCACCAGGAAAAAGTATGGGAGACGGAATTGAGGAAATGGACCGAATCAAAGCTAAAGTTTTAGATGAAAGTTTCACTACAGATTTAGCCGGGGAATCACGAGATTTCGTAGAAAGTAGCTCTAATACTTCTTTCGCATTCGGATTGGCTTTATTATTAATCTTTTTAATTCTAGCAGCACAATTTGAAAGTTTTATAGATCCGTTTATTATCATCCTGACGGTTCCTATGGCCGTTGCTGGAGCGCTATTCTCATTGTGGCTATTCAATCAGACATGGAATATTTTCAGCCAGATTGGTACGGTAATGTTGATTGGTCTGGTAACCAAAAACGGTATTTTGATTGTAGAATTTGCCAATCAGTTACGAGAACAAGGAAAGCCTAAATTAGAAGCTATTTTAGAAGCTTCAGAAGCACGTTTACGTCCAATTTTAATGACCAGTTTAGCCATTGCTTTAGGAGCACTTCCTATTGCATTGTCTCTTGGAGCTGCATCAACCAGCAGAATTGGTATGGGGGTTGTGATTGTGGGAGGAACTATTTTTTCATTGGCTTTAACGCTTTTTGTAATTCCTGCCATTTATTTAATGTGGTCTAAAGCTAGAAAACATTATCCTGAATTTGACCATATTGACGAATACGAAAGAGAAAGCATTAAATAGAAACCAAAACGCAATTTTTGGTTAAAGAAAACAAATATGAATATCAAAAAAACATACTGTACGGTACTTATTCTATTCTTTTGCTTTATTCAGGCAAAGGCACAGGAAGTTCTTACTATTGAACAAGCTATGACTATAGCTTTGGAAAATAATTTTGAAATTAAAATTGCTAAAAACAATTCCAAAATAAACGAAACAAACGTTACAATTGGAAATGCAGGAATGCTGCCAACAGCAACGGCAAACATTACAGATAACAATAGCATTACCAACTCTACACAAGTACGACAAGACGGTACATCTACCTCATTGGATAACGCCAAAAACAATAGTTTAAATTATGGTGTCAGTATAGGTTGGACTGTTTTTGACGGAATGAAAATGTTTGCCAAACTAGATCAGCTGAAAGAGCTTCAAAAATTGGGTGACGCAGAATTAAAAAGAACTATTTTAGTCAAAATTGCACAGGTAAATTCGGCTTATTATGATTTAGTGCAAATGCAGCAACAATTGGCGGCACTAGACACTACAATAGTAATTTCGAATCAGCGCTTAACTTTAGCAAAAAATCGCTTTAGTATCGGGAAAGCTTCAAAGCTGGAAGTTTTAAATGCTCAAGTTGATTTAAATTCAGATCAGGTTGCTTTGCTTAGACAAAAAGAAGCTTATGCCAATGGCAAAATCTTGCTGAATCAGCATTTAGCACGCGATCCAAAGATTGATTTCAAAGTTACAGATGAAGTCAAAGTAGACAACAAATTAGTATTGGCCGATTTGATGGATTTGGCCCAAAAACAAAATCCAGGTTTAGAGGCGCAAATTATCAATAAACGTATCGCCGAATTACAGCTCAAACAAGTAAAAGCAGACCGATACCCTACTTTAAGATTAACTTCAGGATACAACTTTTCTGAAAGTCAGTCTAGTTTGGGTTTTACCAGCGAAACGTCTTCAAGAGGTTTGAACTACGGTTTTAATGCTTCGATGAATATTTTTGACGGTTTTAATCAGCATCGCAACGAGAAAGTAGCCAAACTGCAGATTGAAAATTCTCAACTTGCAATCGAACAGCAGAATACGCTTTTGAATACGCAATTGAGCACTGCATTTCAAACGTATTTGACAAACTTAGAACTAATTGATTTAGAAGAAAATAATGAGAATATTGCTAGGCAGAATCTAGAAATCACGCTAGACAAATTTAAAATCGGTACCATTACAACACTTGATTTTAGAACTGCCCAGCTAAATTATGTCAATGCAAAAGTGCGTTACAGTAACGCACAATACGAAGCAAAATTATCTGAAATTGCTCTTAAAGAATTAGCAGGAAATATTAATTTTTAGCTTTCCTGATTAAAAAACCAAATACGATCTGCTAAATCTACTAAATCTCCGCGTTATTTTTTTCTCGCAGATTAGCAGATCTAGCAGATTTTTTTTTATTACCAAGAATCTCGAATTTCTAAAAGACTTATTTTTTGTATAAGTACATGAGTAAATTTCTGTGTCTATTCTAAATGAGCTAAAATATTTTCTTCCTTTTTACGTTCAAAAGTTGATTTTTAATTTAAATTTGTTTCAAAACCTACTTCAATGATTACATACAATACCAAAGACTGGTTTACATTTATTTTTCATTTTCATAAATCGGATACCGTTAGAAAACTATTTACGATTATGATTGCAATTGGAATATATGCTGCAATAATATGTTATCTTGAACTTCATTATTTTAAAGTAACTAAAAATGATTATATTCATAATATTCCAATTATGCATGGAATGTTAGGGTTTGTCATTTCGCTTTTGCTTGTTTTTAGAACCAATACCGCTTATGACAGATGGTGGGAAGGCCGCAAACTCTGGGGCGGACTTGTAAATAATAGCAGAAATCTTGCTATTAAGCTTTCGGCAATTTTAAAAGATGAAAATGATAGAAAGTTTTTCAGAAAATATATTCCCATGTATGCCGATATTCTTAATCAGCATTTAAAAGATGAAGACACCAGCAAACAGCTTTTTGAAGATGTTGATCTGGAAATTGACCATCACAAACACAAACCAAATCAGCTGAAAAGAATCATGTATCACAAAATCAACGATTTGTACGATGCAGGAAAAATATCTGGAGAACAACTTATTACTTTAAACGACGAATTAGTTGCTTTTACAGATATCTGCGGGGCATGCGAGCGTATCAAAAACACGCCTATTCCCTATTCTTACAGCGCTTTTATCAAGAAATTCATCTTCTTTTACACCATGACGCTACCTTTTGGATATTCTGTAAGTTTGGGGTATTTGGTAGCTCCTGTCGTAGTTTTTATATTTTATGTTTTGGCGAGTTTAGAGCTAATTGCAGAAGAGATTGAAGACCCATTTGGGAATGATGAAAATGATCTTCCTACAAGAAAAATATCCGAAAACATCAAAAAAAATGTTGAAGAACTGATTTAATAAAACGTTAAAGGTGCTCTTTATATTTTTATTTTCATTAAATTTAAGGTTTTCACCCAAAAATTAAATTTAATGAACAATCAACGATTTTTAGTCAATCCGCTTCAATTATCGCAAGAGAAATCATTAAAAACTCTTGTAGAAAACAGAACGATTTACAACCTTAATAATTGTGAATTAAATCTATTCGAAACCTACGAATCGACTCAAAAAGTCCCATTAAAATTTAATGATTTGGTGGTTACCAGTATGCTGAGAGGCAAAAAAATCATGCATCTTTTTGATGATCCTGAATTTGTTTATCTTCCAGGTGAAACGGTTATTGTTCCTTCAAATGTAGAAATGAAAATTGATTTTCCTGAGGCTTCAAAAAACAATCCTACACAATGTTTGGCATTAGCGATTGATCAGGATAAAATTGTTGAAATATTAAACTTCTTAAATGAACAATATCCGAAAGAAGGAACCAATATGTATTGGCAGTTGAATTACCAAAACTACTTCTTTTACAACAATGTAGAAATGGCGGCAACAATTAACAAACTCATAAAAGAATGTATGAGCACTTCAGTTGCGAAAGATATTTTTGCAGATTTAACTTTAAAAGAATTATTGATTAGAATTATTCAAACTCAAACGGTAAAATCTATAGACGAAGGAAAATTTTTGGACGCAAACAATCCCATAAAAGAAGTTACAGAATATATCAAACAGAATCTGAAAGAAAATATAAGCTTAAAATCTCTGAGCGAAAAAGCCTGCATGAGCACTACCTCTTTCTATCGTTTCTTTAAACGCGAACTCGGAATGAGTCCGATTGAATATATTTTGAATGAGAAAATAAAATGTGCTAAAAATCTTTTGAAGAATCCAACCCTTCAAATTAACGAAGTCTGTTATTTAGCCGGCTTTGAAGATGCCAATTATTTTATAAGATTATTTAAAAAATACGAAGGAATTACGCCAAAACAGTATCAGTTACTTTATATTAATCAAAGGTGCTAAGGCGCTAAGGTTCTAAGCTACTAAGATTCTAAGATTCTAAGTTTTTTTATCGGAGACTGAAAACTGTGACTGAGACTTAAAACTTTTACTCAATCCTTGTAACCGGCTCTAGATTTAACTCTTCTTCTGGAGTGAAAATTCTGTATTCAATTTGAAAGGTTTTCTTTAATGGAGTTTCTAATGAAAAACCACCGACTCCGAATGCATCAATTACCGTTAGAGTAAAATGCGCATGTTTCCAGTATTCAAATAAATCTTTATCTACCCAAAATTCGGCGCCTTCAACTGTACCAATGCAAACATCCCCTGTTCGCTGATAATAACCGCCTTTCTCGAAACACTGCGGCTGCGTGCCTTCACAGCATCCTCCTGCCTGATAAAACATTAGGTCGCCATGTTTTTCTTTTAAAACTTTAATCAGTTCTATCGCTTTTTCTGTGGCATCAATTCGTTTAATCATCGTTTTATCTACTAAAATTTAAAAGCAGCAAACTCTATAAAGAAATTTACTGCTTAACATAACCAACTATTTGTATTTACTTACATTCAAACTGTAATTTGATTGTATTGGATATTTGCAAATCAAAATTGCCTGGAGGAAGTTTGCTTAATGCCATTAAATTTTCATTTAACGCCCCATGCATGTCGCCAACCTAAATACTCCAGGATTTTGATTATCTTTTTCTTAGAAGAATCCTAATTTCTTTTTATCATAAGAAATCAGCATGTTTTTGGTCTGACGATATTGGCTTAGCATCATTTTATGATTTTCGCGACCAATTCCAGATTGTTTGTAACCTCCAAACGGAGCACCCGCAGGATAAGAATGGTATTGATTAATCCAGACACGACCAGACTGAATTGCTCTCGGAACCTGATAAATTTCGTGTGCATCACGTGTCCAAACTCCTGCACCTAATCCATACATGGTATCATTGGCAATTTCGATAGCTTCTTCGGTAGTTTTGAAAGTGGTAACAGCTAAAACAGGTCCGAAAATCTCTTCTTGGAAAATCCTCATTTTGTTATGGCCTTTAAACAATGTTGGCTTAATATAATAACCGCCTTCCAGTTCGCCTCCTAATTTATTTTCATCACCTCCTGTTAGCACTTCTGCTCCTTCTTCTTTTCCTAATTTGATATAAGACATGATTTTTTCTTTCTGAACAATTGAAGTCTGAGCTCCAATCATAGTTGATTTATCCAACGGATTTCCAGCTATAATAGCTTCAGTTCTTTCAATCACTTTTTTAATGAACTTGTCATAAATGTCTTCGTGAATTAATAATCTAGAAGGACAAGTACAAATTTCTCCCTGATTTAAAGCAAATAACACAGCACCTTCTACGGCTTTGTCAAAGAAATCATCATCGTGATCTGCTACCGAAGGGAAGAAAATATTTGGAGATTTACCACCCAATTCTAAAGTTACCGGAATAATGTTTTCTGTTGCATACTGCATCACCAAACGTCCTGTAGTGGTAGAACCTGTAAATGCTGCTTTTGATACTTTTTTATTGGTTACTAACGGACGTCCTAATTCAGCTCCAAATCCGTTTACAATATTTAAAACTCCAGGAGGAAGAATGTCGCCAATTAATTCCATCAAAACCATAATAGAAATTGGCGTGCTTTCAGCTGGTTTTAAGACGATTGTATTTCCTGCTGCAAGTGCTGGAGCAATTTTCCAAACTGCCATTAAAATCGGGAAATTCCACGGAATAATCTGCGCGACAACACCAAGAGGTTCGCTTAACGCAATAGAAACCGTTTGCGAATCTAGTTCTGAAATAGCACTTTCTTCTGCACGAATTACGCCCGCAAAATATCTAAAATGGTCAATTGCCAACGGAATATCAGCAGCAAGAGTTTCACGGATTGGTTTTCCATTATCTACCGTTTCAACTGCTGCAATATATTCTAAATTGTCTTCAATTTTCTGTGCAATCTTATTCAATAAAATACTTCTTTCCGTTACAGAAGTTTTTCCCCAAGTCTTAAATGCTTCATAAGCAGTATCTACAGCTAATTCTAGATCTTCTTTTCCAGAATGTGCTGCTTTTGTAAATACTTTTCCATCGATAGGAGAAACTACATCAAAGTATTCTCCTGTAATTGGCGCGGTAAATTTTCCACCAATATAGTTATCGTATTTTGCCTTAAATTCAGGTCTTTTTACTGCAGTACTCATAATATTCTTTTTTTGATTTACTCCAAATTTAGTTTCATAAAAAGAAACAGAATAGCACTTTTCATTCATCTTGTAGCACAAAAATTACACATTCAGTTTTTTTAGTGTTTTATAATAATCATTTAATAAAATTTTAGCCTATAAATTGCTAAATAATTATTAGGCAGCATTTTTCGGTCAATTAAAAACAACTAGAAAAAACTACTCAATTTTTTCCTACTCCAGCACGCAATCCTTATATTTGTAACCTCATACAAAGAATTAAAGAACTACAATGAAAATATCTTACAACTGGTTAAAACAATTTATTAAAACAGATTGGACATCTGAGCAGACTTCTGAATTACTAACAGATTTAGGTTTAGAAGTTGAAGTTGTCGAAAAATATGAATCTATTAAAGGAGGCTTGGCAGGCGTTGTTGTTGGACACGTTTTGACATGCGAAAAACATCCTGATGCGGATAGATTGAAAGTCACTACAGTTAATATTGGTTTAGAAGCTCCTGTACAAATTGTATGTGGCGCTGCAAACGTGGCTGCAGGACAAAAAGTGCCAGTTGCTACCATTGGAACCGTTTTATATGATAAAGAAGGTGCAGAATTTACCATTAAAAAAGGAAAAATCCGCGGACAGGAAAGTCACGGAATGATCTGTGCTGAAGATGAATTAGGCTTAGGAACTAGCCATGACGGAATTATGGTTTTGGCTGAAGATTTAGTTCCAGGAACTCCTGCGTCTGAAGTTTTCCAAATTGCAAATGATGAAGTTTTTGAAATCGGATTGACGCCAAACCGTGCCGATGCGATGAGCCATTTTGGAACTGCTCGTGATTTGAGAGCTGGAATGTTACAGCGTGGTGTAAACGTAGAATTGATTACGCCTTCTGTAAGCAATTTTAGAGTGGACATGCGTACGCTAAAAATCGACGTAAACGTTGAGGACAATCATTTAGCTCCAAGATATTGCGGTGTAACTATCTCTGGAATTTCTGTTCACGAATCTCCAAGCTGGTTACAAGACCGTTTAAAAGCTATCGGATTAACGCCAAAAAATAATATTGTTGACGTTACTAATTATGTTTTACACGAATTAGGACAGCCTTTACATGCTTTTGACGCTGCAAAAATCAACGGAAAAATAATTGTAAAAACAGTTGAAGAGGGAACTAAATTTGTAACTCTTGACGATGTTGAAAGAACGCTTCACAAAGAAGATTTAATGATTTGCGACGAAAAAGGTCCGCTATGTATTGCTGGGGTATTTGGAGGTAAAAAATCTGGAGTTTCTGAAGGAACAACCTCTATTTTCTTAGAAAGTGCTTATTTTGATCCAGTAAGCATTCGTAAAACGGCAAAAAGGCATCAATTGAGCACAGATGCTTCTTTCAGATTTGAAAGAGGTATTGACCCAACGATTACAGAATATGCATTGAAACGTGCAGCACTTTTAATTCAAGAAGTAGCTGGCGGAAAAATCACTTCTGATGTTGTGGAAGTGTATCCTAAAAAAGTGGAAGATTTCTCTGTTTTATTGAATTTCAGCCATGTTTCTAAAATCATCGGACAAGAAATTCCAAAAGATACCATCAAAAAAATCTTGGTTTCTTTAGACATAAAAGTAAACAGCGTTTCTGATACCGGTTTAGGTTTAACTATTCCTGCATATCGTGTAGACGTTCAGCGTGAAATTGACGTAATCGAAGAAATTCTGAGAGTTTACGGTTATAACAACATTAATTTCTCTAAGAAATTTAATGCTACGGTAGCCAATTCGCCAAGAACAGAAGATTATAAAGTACAAAACGTAATTGCTTCTCAATTGAATTCTCAAGGCTTCCACGAAATGATGGCCAATTCGTTGACAACTGCCTCTTACGCCAAATTATCTGCTTCATTAAAAGAAGAACATAATGTATCAATGCTGAATCCGTTGAGCAGTGATTTAGCGACACTTCGCCAGTCTTTATTATTTTCTGGTTTAGAAGCGGTTTCATACAACATTAATAGAAAAAATTCGGATTTAAAATTATTTGAATTCGGAAAAACTTATCATAAGTATTTAAACGGATACGAAGAGCACAAACACCTTTCTTTACTGATTTCCGGAAACAGAAACAAAGAAAGCTGGACAAATCCGCAGAAAACAACAGATTTCTTCTTGTTGAAAGGATATGTAAAAGCAATCTTATCACGTTTGGGAATTGAAAAAATTTCAAATGCGCCAGTTCAATCTGATGTTTATTCTGAAGGAACTGCGATTACTTACAACAATGATATTTTGGTTGAAATGGGTGTTATTAAAAAGCCTATTTTGAAGCATTTTGGCATCAAGCAAGATGTTTACTATGCAGATTTCAACTGGGATTTAGTTCTAAAAATAATTACAGGAAAAATTAAGTATTCTGAGATCCCTAAATACCCAGAAGTTCGTAGAGATTTGGCTTTATTAATTGACCAAAACACTACTTATGAAAGCATTTTCAACTTAGCAAAACAAACTGAGAAAGCGCTTTTAAAAGACATTAATTTATTTGATGTTTATCAAGGAGACAAATTGCCAGAAGGAAAAAAATCTTACGCCTTGAGTTTTACTATTCAAGACAACACGAAAACCTTAACTGACGCTCAGATCGATAAAATTATGTCTAAATTACAGCAGACATTTGAAACTGAACTTGGTGCGAGTTTAAGATAAAATCTCGTTATATTAATATACAAACCCGACTCGTTTTTAAAAGAACTAGTCGGGTTTTGTTTTTTGTTTCAAGTTTCAAGTTTCAGGTTTCAAGTGATATACTTTGAGTATAGTTTTACCGCAAAGAACGCTAAGATTTACGCAAAGTTTCGCAAAGGCTAAATTTTTAATTTTTAATTCTCACGTATATTTATGATACGCTTTAATCAGCTTTTCATCATATTTATTGGTTTTATAGGCTGGTCCGTTGTATTTTAAAGCAAACGATGCCCAATTCTTATTTCGCAGCAATCCAATCAAATTATTCTTTTCAAGAAATCGTCCGAAGGCTTTTAGATGCTCTCCTTCGTTCTGATTCATTTTATCTACAAATTCATCTATATTACTATATCCGATAGAGACCGCATTAAAGCCCATAATTTGAAAAAGTCCCCAAGAAGCTGAACAATTTGCCGCATCGGCTATTTTTTTGTCTGAGCCGAGCTTTTTTGCCTTTTCTAAGCGTACATATTCTGCTGTTCCACCAACATAATACTTCTTAGTATATTTTTCGAATAAAATGTCCTGTGTATTGGCATTCACATACGTTTTCGGATCGATATTTCTTTTCTTCAATTCATTCCAAAAAACATGTCCTTCAAACAAAATCTTCGGACGTCCGTCAATTAAAAAACCTTTTCCATTGCTTTCAACTTCGTTTACCGCTTTTACAACTGCCAGTTCTAATTTAAACTGATTCGAAAAATCAATTAAATCCTGCTCAGACAATAATTTATTGTTTGTCTGAAAACCATTCTTACTTTTTTCCAAAAGTGTCGACCACGTTTTAAGTCCTACTACTCCATCAACCACAAGATTGTTTTTTAACTGAAAATCTTTGATTGCATTATCTGTTTCTTTTCCGAAATAATCGGAAACAATTACACTGTATTTTAATTTTGCCAAAAGCTCGTTTAAGTAATAAACTTCGGGAGATTTTGTTCCTGCTTTAATAGTTCTCATTAGGTTTGTTTTTGGTGAAAATTGATGTTTGAAGAAATAAAAACATCTTTTTACAGTTGACGTACTGTAAAATAAGAGCAGTATTGTTCGTGATACTTTTATGGAAACTGAACAATATAAGGGTCGAGAATTGAGATATAGATTGCAAAACAGCCAACTAAACTCAGAACTAATATCGGTTGCAATATGTTCTCAAAAAACAAGCACTAACAGCCAACATTTTTGAATGCCTGTTTTATCTCAAAACTGGCGATGTAAAATTATATTTTTACAAAATACTAAACAACAACACTTTAACCCGATTTTTTAAATAATTTTACCTAAACAAAAAAGGGTATATTTCCCCTTGCCGGAATTTTCTGTTTCAGATAATTTTGCCCTGTAAACAACTCAAAAATCTGTTAACTAAACATTTAAACCAATTAACAATAAAAAACTATGAAAAATCCACCCGCACAGCCTAGCCAATTAATTACAAAAGAATTTGCTAGACAATTAAATTCAAATTACAACAATAAAAGAGCTTCTCTTGTTGCTGGGAAAGAAGAAAAAGAAGATGCCAATGCTATTTGGTATTCTTTAGAAGAATTGGAAAACTATATTCATTATATAAAAACTAACGGCGCAAAAGACGGCTACAATGTTGACGGAATCCGTTTTTATTTTGGAGTTTATCCCGATGATGAAAAGCATGGAGAAAAAGCAGGTTTAACTACCTTGTTTTTAGTTCCTACAGGCAAAAAGACAGAAAACAATACACAAGTTCAAAGTTTTGCTTTAATGAAAGAAGCTGCGTCTTCAGACATAGAAAGCCTAGATCCAATGAATTACGGAAACATCGGAAGACCGCCAAGCTTAATTTACTAAAAAAAATATGTTCGAATTTTTAAGATCTTATATCATTTATATGGCTTTATTGTCAGGAACGATTGGTTTGTTTGCACTGCCAAAACTTCCTAGCAATAAAGCTAAATTTTTAGTACTTTTAATCTGGTTTTCTATCGTAATCGAAATTATAGGCTATTATTTCACCGAATGGACAGGTTTGCTGAATTTTTACGTTTATAATTTCTACATGCTTGCCAGCCTTTCTGCCTATATTTTACTTCTAAGAGCCTTATTGACTAAAAAAGATCATAGAATTTCGGCTATTCTTTTTTTAATTCTATTTATTGTTTCTTTCTTTTTAAATATTTTATATTTCAAAGAAGACATAAACCGTTCTTATACCTATAGTTTTGCAATTGGTGTATTAGTAGTTTTAATATTATCCTGTCTGTACCTGATCGAGATATTCAATTCAGAAAAAATATTGAATTTTAAAAAATCGGTTTTTTTCTGGTATATACTCGGCATACTTGTTTTTCATGTTCCTTTTACCCCCTTTATGCTGGCTATCAATTGGTTTCTAATCAAGCAGGACGATTCTATCTTTAGTTTGGTTTTGTTTATTTTAAATTTTCTGGCGCATAGCTGCTTTATAATTGGATTTATATGGAGCGAAAAGAAATACAACTATTAGTTATTTCCCTGGGTATTGTTTTCTTTACCCTAATCGTTATTTTGCTTGTAATTTTCTTCTATTTTTTAAAGAAAAAAAATAAGTTTTTGGTAGAAAAAATGGAAGCCGATTTGTATTTCCAATCTGAATTGGTGAAAACAAGAATTGAAATAAAAGATCAGACTTTATCTGAAATCAGCAAAGAACTGCATGATAATATTGGACAAATTATTTCGGTTGCTATTATGCAGCTGAATATCTGCATTAACAGCAAAGATGTCCAAATCAACGAACTTAAAGATTTAAAAACTCTTCTAGCGAAATCTTTAGACGAACTAAGAATTCTTTCGAGAATTATAAACAAAGACAACTTACTTCAAAACAACTTTCTCGAAGCCATTCAGCAGGATTTAGAGAGAATTAAAAAGCTCAAAAAGATTAAATTCAATTTTAAGCAAATTGGAGCAATTCCTACAATAAATAAAGAGCACGAACTCATTATTTACCGAATTTTCCAAGAAGCGCTTCACAACAGCTTAAAACATTCCAGAAGCGATTTATTTGACGTTCATATCGAAACCACTGATTCTCTTTTTATATTAAAACTAAAAGACTTTGGAATTGGTTATGACCTAGAAAAGTCAAATTCAGGAATCGGACTAAACAATATGAAATTAAGAGCCAAGCTTATTGGCGCAGAATTAATTCTAAATTCAGACAGCACCGGAACCAGTGTTACTATCGAATATCCTTTAACCCAAGACCATGAAGACTAACCTTAAAAGAAAATTAATAATTGTAGACGATCATTTGCTTTTTTCCCAGTCACTTGAACTACTGATTAAAAGTTTTGGCGATTATGAAGTTATAGAACGTTTTGAAAACGGAAAAGTTTTTATAGACTATCTGGAAGAAAATAATTCTACTGAAATCGATCTTATTTTATTGGATGTTAATATGCCAGTTCTTGATGGATTAAGTACTATGCAATGGCTTAAAGACAATAGGCCTGACCTAAAAGTAATTGCTTTGTCTGTTAATGATGACGAAGAAATTATAATCAAAATGATTACAAACGGAGCAAAAGGCTATCTGCTAAAAGATACCTCGCCTGAAATTTTTAAAGAAGCAATTGAATGTGTCATCGAAAAGGGTTTCTATTTTACCGAGCTTGTTTCTGGAATGCTGATTAATAAAGTCAACAGTGATAACAAAAAGATCTGTTTAAAAGAAAAAGAGATTGTTTTTATCAAACATGCGTGTACCGAAATGACGTATAAAGAAATCGCATCAGAAATGTGTCTAAGCCCCAAAACCATTGACGGCTATAGAGAATCGCTTTTTGATAAATTGGAAATAAAAACCCGAATCGGACTAGTGCTTTATGCTATTAAGCATAAAATTGTTTTTGTTTAATATGTCAACGCTGCAAAAACAGGGTATGCCGCAATTTTTTCTCTTCCGTTAAGAAAAGTCAGTTCCATCAAGAAATTGCATTGCACGATTTCGCCTCCTAGTTTTTCAACTAATTCGCAAACTGCTTTTGCGGTTCCTCCAGTTGCCAATACATCGTCATGTATTAAAACTCGGTCGCCTTTTTTTATGGCATCGGTATGCATTTCAAGACTGTCAGTTCCATATTCTAATTCATAAGAAGCTGAAATGGTATCAAACGGAAGTTTTTTGGGTTTCCTTACGGGAACAAATCCAGCATTTAATTCTTGAGCAAGCAGCATTCCGAAGAAGAAACCACGTGATTCTGCACCAACAACCTTGTCTATTTTTTGATTTTCTAAAGAGTTCACCAAAATTCTTAAGCAATTTGTTCGCGCTTCAGGGTCAATTAGCAAAGGAGTTATATCTTTAAACAAAATTCCTTCTTTTGGAAATCCCTGAATATCACGTATATAATTTTCAATCTTCATTTTTTTTTATTTTTCTGTTATTTTTCGCTTGTATATCTCACTTTTATGTCTATCTTTGCACCCGCAATAAGCAATCAACAAAGCTACAAAAAAATAGCTAATTGATAACAAAAAGGCCTCGTGGCGCAACTGAATAGCGCATCTGATTACGGCTCAGAAGGTTACAGGTTTGAATCCTGTCGAGGTCACTCAGCCAGATGGCGCCAATTGAAGACAATTGGCGCCATTTTTTAATATACCCCTATAATAAATGAGTTTTACTAGTTTTTGATGTATTTATCTTTTTTCAATCATATTGAAATAAAGTGGAAAATAACCTTTGTTATTTATTAATTAGTTTTAGAATTAAAAGACGACAAAAGGAAAATATAGCTCCAGATGCAACAGAGCCTAAATTCTTTTTAAATCATTTATATCTTGACAAGATTCTCCAGGGTTATTCTTGTTGCAATAGGGGTATAAATATCCTGTGTATTTTCAGGGGTCTCAATCGAGACTATTAGGGAATATCTAATAGTGCTGTTATACTTTGCCTGTCGTTTGAGTTGTTTCCACCAGCCTGAAGCTTGAGGATAGATAGCCAGCTTGTTGCAAGAAGCTATTTCCGCAGCAGTTCCGGTCCAATAATTACTGTGTATTGATCCCTTGAAAACATTATCTGCCCCTAGCGCCCATCTTTCACTGCCTTTTTCTTTTTCCATAGTTGCAGAGTCAAGTGATTCCTTAGGATCCATACCTAGCTCAGTTTTAAGAGTATCTTGATTGATTTTGTTGGTACGCAGCTTAAAATTGTCAAAGTCCTCCCCTGGATTAATGAGTACAAAACGAAGCGCAGTTGACTGATAGGAGTATTTTGTCGAATAACCTTTATCCCCCGGATTGGGTTCAATAAAATAAGAAAGAGTTATTCTAAGTGTTGTGGCGGCGTCCCCTAAATTTTCTAGAATTTCTTTTGGCCATGGAAATTCATAATAATGAATGTCTTTTGTTTTTATATTACTGCCTGTTTTTTCATAAGGCTGCAGTACTTCTTCAGAAATAAAAGTAAGATAATTGGATTGGCAACTTAATGCTCTTTGCAAATTAGGTACACCATAGCCATAAATCCTCAACATTTCCAGAGCTTCAGAGCTTTTTTTTCCGGCTTCAAATCCAAACTGGTCATACATGGCCTGGGTCCATCGTGCCGAATGGATCAGCAATGCCCTGCAGGTTTCAGGCCACGCATCAGGATAGGAATCCCTTAGTTTTGCCAAAAAATTAGACGCTAGCGCTGTAGCGGAACTGGTGGCATTAATAGTAGTGAAATTATTGGTTACCGCATTACGTGAGGTGGTTAGCATTTCAAGGTCATCATGCTGGGCAACGTTGGCATTGGCCAATCCTTCAATATTCCCCCCCTCAAATACGACATCGGGCTTGATGGGCCATGAATTTTCCCATGAAATTGAGGTTCTGCTGAAAGGAGAAAGTTCTGAGTGGCCCGCCAGAGTTGGCCTGTCAGGAAAAATCTTTTCTGTAAAGGCTCCTATTCCTATAGAGTTCCAAGATTGCGCAGGGCTTTCCACTGCCAGATTCAGATTACTTTGGGGATAATTTTTCCAATCCTCCTCTTCCCTTACATTGCCTACACTTACGACAAATATTTTTTTATCCTCAGGGTCATCTCCAAAAATAATATTATCAAGAACCGCTGACCATGTGGAAGGCTTACCAAAATCATTTTGGTACTCACTTGTAACAGCCATGCAATAAATCCTTCTGTAATGAGGATTTACAATCTGTACAGTGCTGATGGCATCCGACATTACGAATGGATACTGGTAAAAATGATTCCCGTTAACCGGAAGTATCTTTACGGATTCAATCTGATGGTTGACATAATTCGCATAAGGGTTTTCTAAAAAGGAATTTAGATTGCCATATCCTACTACTCCCGCCATCATTGTACCATGTCCATTATTATCGGTAATTCCCCAGGAGGCATCAGCAGCATGCCTGTCTTTATCGGCTAAAATGGGTTGCAATAGCTTGTGGCCGTTATTGATACCGCTATCGAGAATTGTTACAAAATTATTATCATTTGTAAAATCAGTATTTTGAAGTGCATCTGTTATCCAGTCTTCTCTTGCAACTGTGATCTCATTAAGCCAAAAGCTGTTAGGCTCCTCTGCTTTTCTTATTTCAGCAATCAGTGGAAATGATTTTATAAGTTCGACTAACTGTATATAATTTGCCCTTACAATAACAATCGTTCTCTGCGGAAAAGTAAAAAACTGGCCAGTTGATTCGATTCCAAATATCTTATTTACCCTACCTAATGTGGTAAGCATTTTTTCTGGAGACACTTCCTCCGTGTCAAGCCAAAGCTCACACCATACTTGTTGATCCCTTGGCAGAAATTCAACAGAACTGCTCCAAAGATTTTCTATTGTAGCTCTTCGTACGCTATCAATAGTATCTATAAGTGCCTGATTTTTGGGTTTTCCCGTATCCTCTCCCTTATATCTAAAATTTTTTGTAAGATATTCCTCAACATTTTTAACAAGACCTCCAATCTTATCCTCGGGAATGAAAATTGTGGCAATTTGCTCATGAGTTTCACTGTCACGCTTCACATTCAAAAGCTTTGCTCCTTTGGAGTCAAGAGATTCCAATTTAAGATTATCATTTGCCGAGCTCTTGAAAGTAAGATACTCCCCTTCTGCACTTGGCAGTTCTTTTTCTTTTCTATCTGCGCTTTCAAAGATATGCTGATCCCAGATCTCATTTATGGCTGAGAGAAGATTGTTTCCGTGATTTGCACGATCACGCTCTGGAAGAGCTTTACTTGAATTGCCTTTTTGGGTAGTGGTAAATTTTTGAGATGTAAAGACATCTTTTACAAACAGGTGTGGTTTATGGTCATCACTCATGGGCAGGAATTAAAGATTGAAATTTATCTTTCTGTCTTTTATCATCTCAATGAGGAGTTTTTGTGTTACTGTATTTTTGTCGGTAAGGATGATTTCTTTCAGGGCATCATGACAGGCATTGGTTATTTCTGCATGGCTGAGTCCCGAGGCAGCTGCAATAACATTCTCTAATGAGAAATTGCCAAGGTATTTGCTTAATTTTAATTTAATGAGTTCTTCTATATCATTCTTATCCGGTAAGTTATAGTTGATTATATCATCAAATCTTCTAAAAAGTGCAGAATCTAAGATGCGAATATTGTTGGTAGCTCCAAATATAATGCTCTCAGAGGAATCCTGCTCGATGAATTGAAGGAAAGAATTTAGCACTCTTCGCATTTCTCCAACCTCATTGTCTCTTCCTCTCTCAGCGCCGATGGCATCAAATTCGTCAAAAAGATAAACGCCTCGATTGGAAATCATCATATCAAAAATCTGGCGTAATTTTGATGCAGTTTCGCCCATATACTTAGTCATAAGCTTATCCATCATAATTACATACAGTGGAATTTTTAATTCCCCTGAAATTGCAGACGCAGTGGCCGTCTTTCCAGTACCTGGAAGCCCGGACAAAAGTATTTTTCTTCTATTCTGAAGACCAAATTTTTGGATTTTATCACGTTGTTTGTACTCTTTGATTATTCTTTGCAATTTACCATTGACATCATTGGAAAGTATTAGTTCGCTCAGCTTATTTTCTGGATAGTATACCAGAACTAAGTCACTCAAATCGGGGTTGATCCTAATTACTTTAAATCCGTCAGTCTTTGATCTGTCAACAAGGGCCTTAATATCTTTTGCAATGGTAAGATGTCCCTGCCTTGCCTCATGGGCAGCTAACTGCAGAGCAATGGAAGTAAATCTCTCATTGTCATTTTTATAGTGAGATTGTAAAAGTGATTTTATTTGTTCAGCTGTTGCCATGAAACAAATGTAATAAAAAATTATACTTTACTGTTACTTATAGCACTATCTTCTTTAAAATTTCAACTAGCCTGAAAAATTCATTAAACTGAATATATTCTAGCTGTTACCAAAGTCAAACAAAAAAGACTGTATAAGCAGAATTATCTGAAAAATAAGTAATAGTAAGACAAGAAAAAAAAATAAAAATAAAGTATCTTGCTAGGAAAAAATTGCTTTGCATTACTAATAATAGGTTATGAAATTTTTAAACTCATTTTCGGCAGAAACCAAATTAAATTCCTTAAGCATTCGTATTGCGAGTTTAGCCCACGGAAATAATGCTTATAAATCTTATGTCGATCAAAAGATTATAGGGGACAATCTCAAATATAACCTCTCGCTTATAATTAGTAAGATCATTTTGAACCTTCAATATACCGACAGGACTAAAAGTACTTTTATTGCTATAATCGAAAAATATAATCAAACCAATAAAACTGCCTTAACCTATGAAGATTTTGAGAAGTCCCATTTGATAAGAACCAGCATGGGGGATATAGTTTTGCCATCTGTTGTACGTTATTTTTTTTGGAATATAGATGATGAAAAAAGCAATGGAAAAGGAATTAAAACCCCTAAACAATTTTATGATCTGATTGCCTGCCTAAGAATCTATTATGACAAATGTTTTAAAAATGTCTCACTTAGTATTGATGCAAAAAAATTTAAAGGTATTGTTGAGGGAAACTCAAATAAAAAGCTAACCATCAAATACTTTATTCAAAGAGGCCTTTTGTTCCAAAAAGATGCAGCAACATTTTCATGGAAAAGCAGCGAACTACTCCGCCATCTCAGAAATGAAATTGCGTCAACACTTTGGATTCTGCTTAAGGAAAATGATCCTGACTATAGGGAAAAATATTTCAAGTTGCTCATAATGACCGGCGTTTGGGCAGACAATCTAAATCGGTTTCTTACACCGCAAGACGGTAAAGAGCTCCGCGACTTGGCTCTGAATATTTTACAAACTGAACGTGATTTCGAAAAATCAGAAACTGAATTCACAAAAATATGGTTTGATAGCGAGAGTTATAGAGGAAAGAAAATAGGACAAAAGATACCAGCAGTTCACTTCAATTATGATAGTGTGCACAATTTTGTAGAAAGTACTTCTTTGTTGGGGCGATTCTTCCAAGAAATTAACGATCATCAGAAGACCAGAAGCTACTCCAGTCTTCTTTTGCAAATCATTATGGATTTTGACAAGCATCCTAAACCATACGAAAATGCCCTTAGATTATTGACAGATATGGAAAAACCTGCTCTTATTTGGACATTTTATAGCGAAATCCCGCGTGCTTTTCCAATGTTAATTCCTTACCTTTTGACACACCAGGATTTAGCGGCTTTAGCTTTCTCACTTATAGACAAGATTGAATTGGACCCGGAACTATTGGAGAACTCCTACAAACATGATGACAGGACTAAAGCTGTATGGGATGCCAAAAATCATTTATGGCTCGAAATGTTTGATATGATGCTTGAACACTACTCAGCTTTACATTCAATAGACCAAAAACAGGCAGAAGTACTTTCAATAATTATGAAAGATTGCTCCAACAAACTTTTCGCTAATAATACTACAGGTACAAATGAAGCAATAGTACATTCTATGTATCGTGTAAGATATGAGAAAGCATTGGGAAAACTCTCTTCAAAAAGAATAACATCATTCCGCAGTTATCCACAACCGTTAGTTTTACCCAGGATGATGTTTTATATAATTCCGCAGATGAGGCAATTTTTCATTATTGAACTGGGAGAAACTATACAGACACAGTCTCCATATGTATGTTTCAAATCTGGCGTATTTGATTTATGCATTGAGCTTGTAAGATTAATGAACAGCCGCGTTTCCGAAATTGAAATCAAGGCAGAACAAACAGCTATCTTGGAGGAGTCATCCAAAGATTTAATTAAAGCTTTATATGCTCATTTGACATGGTTCTATACAGCTAAGGAAATCGAAAGACAAGATTTCGATCAGCCGGAAACTGTTAAAATCACAGCCCATCGTCAGGACAATCCGTTTGCTTTTGAAATAATTGATTGGGGCTATCTTTTTCTGCAATTTGAGAAGCAAGACCTGCTTGATTTGTTTAAAGAAAATTTTGAAAATGCATTAACGTTAAATCCTCAAAAGGAATATTATGAGGATGAAAATCGCGAAGAAAAAATTAAAATAAGGATTTTCTTAACTTCAGTGACCATCGCCTACATGGCCATTAATAACAAAAAAAATCAATTTGAACTCGAAGGTCTTCCTGTTAGTGAAGTCCTTAGGAAATTAAAAGAATACATAAATGTATATTTTCTACGCTTTAGCACCAACGATATTGCAAATGGCAGGATTGATGTATTAGATGACACATTTATTTTCTTCAAATATAATCAGTACCAACATGATCTTCACGACCTGCTTCATCAATCGTTAAATCATTTTGAAGCTAGCGAAAGAGAAGATTTCATCAAGCAACTTTATCGTAATAGCGTTGAGTTAGGAAAAATGCTTTCCGCAATAAATAGCATAGAGTCAAATCATACTCGTACTATTATCTCGGAATTGATAGACAATATCAATATAGATAATTTTATTGATAGCCGTAGAACGGTTACAGAATATGAAAATGCATTAATTGAAGCAATAAATTCCGATACCCATTGGGAATTAGCAAAGCCCCTCATAGAAAAGATAAAGGTTCATTTTGAAAAGAAAAGGCATCTCCCTGCGGAAACAGAAAAATTCATCTTTAGAATTAATCTGCTACTCGCCTTCAAAGAAAAAGATTTTGCGGAATTATGCAAACTGGAGATTCCTAAAAACAAATATGCGATCCACCCTGTAGATAAGAACTTACAACTGGAGAAGAAATTTTACCAAGCCCTGTTCAAGCTTTATAATGACAAAGATTATGATAATGCCGCAGCTTTGTTTAGGGGACTTCTCTCAGAAGATCCCAAAAACGTTACTTATGCCTATTACCTCTATCATGCCGAAACATTAAAATCCATAAAGTAAATGAATATACAATCATTAAATAAAGCCAACAAAGAATGGGAGGATTTCTTAAAAAGTCTTTCCGATGAGGAAAAAAGTGCTCTTCAAAAAATAGATGAACAAATATCAAGTACCAATATATATCATTTTGTAGCCAACAAAGATGCTTCAAGATTTGACCAGACCTTAAATACACTCTCAAACCCTTATAAATTTAATCAGGAACTCATTCCTGTTATCTATAACTACTACCTCGAAAGAGAACTTCATGAAATGGCATTCGGCTACAGTGTTGCTGCCAAAAATTATCTTATTGAAAATGGTGAAGTAATAAAACCTGAGGTCGAAAAGATCATGAATGAGGCAACACATGACAAAACCCTTACCTCTATCAAGCTAAGTCTTAACAACCTTAAATCCCTTATCCCTCAAGACTTAGCAAAAGTTACACCTGATAATGTAAATAATAAAAGAAATTTAAGCGAGTTCGTGCTACATGAGATTATTGAAGCAGGTAAAATTATGCTTGAAAAAATTGATGCTATCCGCAATATTCCTCATGAAGATAAATATAATGACTTACTTATTGCAACTTTGCGACTGCGGTTCCAGATTTGGGGATGGAGCTGCCACGATCAGGGACGCTCAGGCAAATCTGCATCAGGAAAAGGTTCCGGAGAAACAGATGTGATGTTTCAATCCAATGGGTCTAATATAGCATTATGTGAGGCATTCGTTCTTACAGGTCGTGACAAAGCCTTAACTGAAAAACACATAAACAAATGTTTTACATATAATACGTATCTTGAAAGTTACTATATGATTGTGTATTACAAAGGGCCTTCGCCTAATTTTGATTCTACCTGGACCTCATATCAGAATGACATTATTAACTGCCCCTATGATGCACGCTGGCAAATTGACCAGACAAGAGGTTTGGAAGACATTTCCGCAAAATTTAGTAATGTTACTGCCTTTTACTTAGCCAAAAGTTCTCATGGCAAACAAAAAAGCGTCTATCATCTAATGATAGATTTAAGTGATTACACAAATTGAAAAAGAAAGTAGTAATTTACTATTTAATAGGGAAAATCCAGTGCGTCCAAAAAACTATCTGTTTTTTTAATCTTGGGAAAGCTCCTAAAAATCATTAATATAAATTCCAAGACAGTAGTCCTAATAAGCCAAAGAAAGCCAATTCTACCATAACAAAAACAACCTTTTCAAATCCTCTATAATATTTGAAGAATTGTATATTATTGTGATGGCATAAACCAATTGAGTTTGTATAATTTTTGCATCAATCCCCAACAGGACATCCAAACCAAAAATACAAAGTCAATGGAAGACAGACACTACATATAGAAAGCCAATTTCTTCAAATCGTCCAAAAATGATGTTGTAATTTGTCCTGTCCCCGTCACTCTTAAAAAAACGTTAAAACTTAGGTTTTAGCGTTTTTTTTATACCTTTTTTATAGCATTTAACCCACTTTAACTTATAAATATGAGTGATTTGTAAATCCTGTACAGTTAACTTAATAATACACAAACCTTACTAAAAGTCCCACAAACATTAAGATTAAATAAATTCCATTATTATTACATTATCAATAATCAATTTTCGTAGAAAACTGATTTGAATTTAGGTGCAGAATTGGTGCATTAAGTTTTAATACTAAATTAAAACATTGTAACAAAACAATTTATAGAATTAAGTTCGAAACATTACTACATCAAAATATTTTTTAGAAGTATTGATACAAGATTTTCGGCAGAATCGTGGCACATCGAACTCTGAAACAGGAACATCTTAGTAAAACCAATATGTGCAATATATAGGTTCGAGTATTTTAAAGAATTTAAAAGGCAAAGATAAAACCTAGCTTAAATGCGACAGAACCATGACAAACCTATCTAAAAGTAAAAAGATGTCTGACAAAGCAGACATCTTTGTGATATAACTAGTGATCTTTTTTTTGTGGAATCACTTTTGGCCGTTCAGTTTGATTGGATAAAATCCAGCCCGTTCTATAGATCCAGTCTGTCATTTTATGCAGTTTGGCAAAATCTATATTTTCAGATTCGTCCATTGGCGTGTGATACTGGCTGTGCAATACGCTTGTAAAGAAAACAGCCGGAATATTCCTTCTGGCATAAGGCAAATGATCTGATCTAAAATAAAAGAATTCAGGATGTTCCGGTCTGTCCCAAAGTTTATCCAACTCGAATTTTGGTCCTTCATCATTGGCTTTTTTTGCCGCAGCTACCAGATCGGGAGAATTTTGATGCGGATCGCTTGAACCTAAAAGCGCTGCCTGATTGATATCATTTCTTCCTATCATATCACCATTTAAAACAGCAATTATATCTTTTTCCGGTACTGTTGTATGTGAAGCGTACCAACTTGAACCTAACAATCCGCGTTCTTCTGAACCATGAAATACAAACAACGCCGATCTTTTTGCCGGTTGTTTTTTGTATGCCCTTGCAATAGCCAGCATAGCCACACAAGTACTTGCGTTATCATCGGCTCCGTTGTAGATCGAATCTTGTCCGTATTTCTGTCTTACGCCATCATGATCCTGATGTCCACTAAAAAGTACATATTCATTTTTTAACTTAGCATCCGTACCTTCGACTTTTCCCACAATATTTACAGATGGATATTTGTAAGTTTCTGAAACTACTTCGGCAGATAAAAGCTCTTTTGTGTTTTTAAGAAATTCTAATTGATCATTGTGCACCCAAAAAGCGGGCATTCTAGGCGGAACAGGCATTTTATCACGGTATCCTTCAATTCCGTAAACACCTCGTTTCATTTGAGGTTCCACCTCAGACCAGCTTTTTTCGCCCAGTTCATCTGCAACGATAATAAGAGCTGCGGCACCTCTATAAGCTAAATCTTCATAATATTTTTGTTTTACGAATCCAGGATAACGTCTCTCGAAAAGCGAAATATTATCTGAAATTCCCTCTTTAGAGGCCAATACTACAACAGCTTTTCCTTTTACATCTGCTTTTCTGATTTCCTCGGCAGAAGCGTTAACTAAAAATAAAATGGGAGCTTCGACTTTCTTTGTTGTCGTTTCGGCAATAAGAACCTCATTCCATAATTTAAATTCTTTTTGTCCGATTTTAAATTTGGTATTATTGGTAACCTTATGTCGGTATAAATCAAAAAACTGAAAGAAAGTACCATCGTCTCCCGCTGGTGACATTCCGGCTTCTTTGGCTTTTTCAGCCAGCCACATGGATACTTTTAATTCATCTAGAGTACCGGCTTCCCGACCGTTAAAATGATCGCCGGCCATCTGGTACATATCTGTTTTAAGGTCCTTTAAAGTAATCGCACCAATCAAAGGTTTTTTGATTGTTTGCGAAAAAATAATGTTACAGCTTAAGCTGAGTATTAAAAACAACTTTTTTTTCATAATTAAAAATCAAATTAAAGATTGAATAATTTTCTGATAAAAAAAGAAGGGTCTGAAAAAAAGACAAATCTATACTTTTTATAAATATACTTCAAAAAAGAATCAAATTTTAATTCTATTCTGCTCAATTTTTAATTAAAACAAGACTTAACCTACAATACATCAAACATCAAAACAAAACACTATTGAATTTTATGCAAAAGAGCATTACTTATTTTTACGATAATTTATTATTTTAATGATAAAATGGTAAAATAACATTTTTCGAGGCTTGTTATCGATAAATAATCTTCATTTCAAAAAAAATAAATAATATTGCTGAATTGATTGTTACCAAAAACATGGCTCAAAATTCGAATATAGACGAAAAAAAACTTCTTCTTGAATTGTCTCAAGGAAGTGAGCCTGCGTTTACCAATATGTACAATCAATATAAAAATAATGTGTATTCTACTGCTTTACGAATTACAAAATCGAAAATTCAAGCAGAAGAAGCCGTTCAGGACATCTTTTTAAAAATATGGCAGAATCGCGAGAATTTAGCAGAAGTAACTCATTTTGAAAATTACCTCTATATAATCTCACGCAATCATTTGTTCAATTCGATTAAAAAAATCGCCCGAGAAACGAGTCAAATAGCCGAATTCAATCAGAAAGAAGCTGGAATTATTGATACTGACAGCAATATCAAAGACGAACAGTACAATACCATTTTAAATCAAATTGTAGAACAGCTGCCGCCTCAACAGCAAAAAGTTTATCAAATGGCTAAAAGAGACGGACTAAGCCATCAAAAAATTGGTGAAGATTTAGGCATCTCAACAGAGACGGTTAAAAAACATATGGCTCAGGCTTTGAAGTTTATACGTCTTAAAATTTCTCCTTACATGAATATGTTCATGTCATTGCTGCTTTTTTCCAAACTTTAGTCTAAAGGTTTTTCTTTCAAAAAAGACCTTATTCCATTTTTTTACATTTTTTTTACATTTTTTTCACTTTCGACTACTCCCTCCCCTTTTTTAAATGGTCTTTATATAAAAGGAACATTCAAAACGTGTTCTATCCCTGAAATTAGAAGGGCTGAAAAAAAAAAACTCCAAACTATCATTTACAAACAAGTACTAATTTAATTAACGAAACAAATGCAGCAAAAAAAGTTCGAAGAGTTATTTGAAGGCTATCTGCAGAATAATCTATCTGATGCAGAACAGCAGCAAATGATGGAAATAATGCATCAAGGCGAGCATGACGATTTTCTGAAGGAAAAAATTCACGAGATGCTGAAAGGAGATTACGTTACAGATGTAATGGATAAAAAACAGAGTGACGATATTCTGAATTATATTTTATCTAAACCACAAAATGAACCTAAGGTTGTGGATTTAAATCCAAAACGAAAAAGAAAAATCCTTTTACAATCGCTTTTTGCAGCGGCAAGTATTGCTTTATTAATTGCTTTAGGAAATTCATTCTTCTTTAAGCAAAAAGCAACAATGCCAACTGTTACACCTGAAACACCAGCTGTTGTAGCGCAAAATACTTTAATTGACTTTAGCGGTAAACAATTGGTTCATCTTCCTGACGGTAGTACAGTGCTGTTAAACGATAACAGTACACTGAAATACGATCAGAATTCTTTTGACTCAAAAACTCGTGAAGTTACCTTAACTGGAGAAGCTTTTTTTGATATTAAACACAATCCAGAAAAACCATTTATCGTACACACTGGTAAAATTCAGACTAGAGTTTTAGGAACTGCTTTTAATATTAATGCTCAAAATTCTTCTAACAGCATTGAAGTTACAGTTGCTCGCGGTAAAGTTCAGGTTGGAGATACCGAAAAAATATTTGGCGTAATCACTCCTAATCAGCAGATTAAAGTCAACAAAAGCACTTTAAATTTTGAACAGAATAACGTAAGCGCGGCCATTGTAACCGAATGGAAAAGCAATTACTTAATTCTGGATGATATTAATATGGCAGAAGCCACTTCTTTAATTTCTCAAAAATACAAGGTGCAGATTTTGATCTCGAATGATAAAATTAAGAATTGCCGAATAACAGCAAGTTTCTTAAACGAAGAAGATTTAGATCATGTATTGAAAGTAATAAGCAGTGTTATAGAAACTGAATATCATTACAACAAAGCTGGAGCTGTTATTTTGGACGGAAAAGGCTGTGAAAAAGAGTAAAGAAAAAAGAGTAAAGAAGATCAAAGCTGACTAACCTCCTACTTAGAAAGCTTTCGAAAATAAATATTAACCTTAAAAACAAAGACCAATTAACCAAAACTAAATTAAAAAAGCCATCTAGCTCCTACACCAGATGGCCTAGATTTTTAACAATTAATCCAGTAACCATTAAAAAACAAGCAAATTTATGAAATTACGCTGTAAAACAACCATGTTTGACAGTGAAAAGAATTCGTCTTTTTTTCACTTGTCAAAAAAAACCATTATGATTATGCGAATTAGTTTATTCCACATTTTCTTGCTGACCTGCGGCACTCATATGATCTTCGCAACTGAAATGAGTGGTCAGAATTTAGAATCCATTTCTGTTGACATTGAACTGCATAATCAGGATATTAAAACGCTTTTTAAAACTATAGAAAACAGAACGGGATTACTGTTTGCGTATCAGCCGCAGATCATAAAAGATTTTCCAAAAGTAACTACTCAGCGCGGACGCAGAACTGTTAGTGATATTTTAAACACTGTATTTCAAGGCACCAATTTGGTCTATAAACAAGTAGATAAAAATGTTGTGATTTATAAAAAAGAGATTGTCAAAACTGCTTCCAATACTGAAAAAACAGACAATGATAAAGAGGTAAACTTTATGCTGAATGGAAAAGTGCTGGATGAAAACGGACAACCTCTTCCTGGTGTTTCTGTTGCAGTTGTAGGAGGCAATAAGCAAGGAATATCTGATTTTGATGGGCAATTTTTTATTGAACTTCCAAAAGGAAAACATGTCTTAAAAATATCTTATTTAGGATATAAAACACAGGACGTTACAGTTGAAAACCAAACTTCGATCACAATCAAAATGCAGCCTGATTTGGCAAAATTAGACGAGGTTGTAATTATTGGATACGGTACAACCACTAGAAGAACTTCAACTGGATCTGTAGTTAAAATTACTGCCGAAGATATTGAAAAACAGCCCATAACTAATATTCTGCAAAGCTTACAGGGAAGAACTCCTGGTGTATTTGTGACACAAACTTCCGGATATGCAGGAAGTAACATGAATATCAGTATTCGCGGAACAAATTCTATTGCGGGCGATAATCTTCCTTTGTATGTAATTGATGGTGTTCCTTACATTGGCGATGATATTAAAGAGCAAGTACAATCCGATCGAGTAATTAGAGGTGCTCAAAAATCAACTAGTCCATTAAATGTTATAAATCCAAATGACATTCAAAGCATTGAAATTCTTAAAGACGCCGATGCAACTGCAATCTACGGATCAAGAGGTGCAAATGGTGTAGTTCTCATTACTACTAAAAAAGGTGAAAACGGGAAAACAACATTTACTGTAAACACTAATTCTGGAATTTCCGAAGTAGCACACATGGTTAAGACTTTAGATACTCCAACTTACTTGAATATGCTTCGCACGGCACTAACCAATGCTAATGCACAGCCAAGTAATTTCAGTACTGGAATTGCTTTAACCGATTTTGATCAAAATGCTTATACGAACTGGCAGGAAAAATTAATTGGAGGAGCTGCCAATTTTCATAACTTCTCTGCAAGTTTAAAAGGCGGAAATGATACAACCAATTTCTTATTAAGCAGTGCTTATCATAAAGAATCAACTGTACTCCCTGGTGATTTTGGATACAATAAATTTTCTACAAACTTTAATGTAAACCATTATACTTTTAACAAAAAACTAAAAATAGGTGCTTCGATTATCTTTTCAGCAGATAAAAATGAACTTCCTTTTTATGACATAACCACTTATGCTGTAAATACAGCTCCTAACCATACGATTTATAATCCTGATGGAACGTACTACTGGTCACCAACCTACTCTAGTGATGTCAATCCGTTAGCAGCTTTAAATCGTAGAGTTGAGGATAAAGGAAATAATTTAATTACAAGTTTCAGTATTCAGTACGAACTTGCAACAGGATTATCTTTTAAAACAGATTTAGGTTACGGAAGAGCTCAAATGGTTTCTAAACAATTTCTGCCAGCTTCTGGAATGAATCATGTCTATTATACAGCAAATAATATTTCGTTAAACGCTTCAAGGTCTTATACTGTTGGAACTAATTATACCAACAACTTTACAATTGATCCACAGTTAAATTACAACACCACTTTATGGAAAGGTAATTTTACAGCTCTAGTTGGAGGTTCTTGGCAAAATAGAAAATCGGAAATGCCGTCTTATGTAAGTTCTTCTGGATATAGCTCTGACAACCTTCTTGGAATTACAGGAACTGCTGCAACTGTGACTTCTTACAATGGTACTTCTGAATATAAATATGCTTCATTTTTTAGTAGAATCAATTATAACTTCTTGAACAAATACATTTTCAATGTCAACTTTAGAAGAGACGGTTCTTCTCGTTTTGGAGCGAATAACCGCTACGGAAACTTTGGTTCTGTTGGAGCTGCATGGGTATTTACAGAAGAGAGTTTCTTATCTGAAAGTTCATGGCTGAGCTTTGGTAAACTTCGTTCAAGTTATGGTGAAATCGGTAGTGACTCTATCGGAGATTACGGTTATGCGAATACTTATTCTACAGGAACTTACGGAGTTGGAAATGCATCTATGGCTTCAACTAGAATCGCAAATCCTAACTATCAGTGGGAAGTAACGAAAAAATTCGAAGCGGCTTTAGATCTTGGTTTCTTAAATGATCGTATTTCGGTTACAGCAGCTTACTACAGAAACGTTTCTGGAAATCAGTTGGTAAATGCAACATTGAGTCCGCAGGCTGGTTTTACAAGTTTTCAGGCAAATTTAGGTGCTGAAGTTGAGAATAAAGGAATTGAGTTTACATTGACTACAACTAATATCCATACTAAAAACTTAAACTGGACTACATCTTTCAATATTTCTAAAAACGAGAACAAATTATTATCATTTCCTGGTATAGAAACTTCAAGCTACTACACTACTTATGTGGTTGGAAACCCTTTAAGCAGCAGATATTTATACAATTTCACAGGTGTAAATGCAAGTGGCATTGCACAGTTTGAAGACACTAATGGAGATGGCAGAATCACTACTGGTTTTGCAGACACAGGAAGAGGAGACAGAAAATATTATGGTCCTTCTTACCCAGATTATTACGGAGGGGTATCAAACTCAATTAGTTACAAAAACTTTTCATTAGACTTTTTATTTCAATTTGTTAAACAAGAAGGAAGAAGCATGCTGTCTTCTATCGCAGTACAGCCAGGATATCCGTACGGACTTGCTAATTACCAAGTTGATGAATACAACGAATATCTAGCTCAAGGCAATGTTTTAAGTTCAAACTACCAAGCAAGTTTCTTTAATTATGCAGGTTCATCGGCTACTTTGGTAGATGCTTCTTACATCAAATTAAAAAATGTAAGTGCTTCTTATAACATTCCTTTAGATCAGAAAGCACAGAAATTTATACAAAATATTCGTGTTTCATTACAAGGACAAAACCTAGTAACTTTTACGAAGTACAAAGGATTTGATCCAGAAACTCAAGGATTAGCATTGCCTCCATTGCGTACTATCACTTTAGGAACTCAGTTTACATTTTAAAGCTAAAAAGACATGAAAAATATTTCTACAAAATATACCTATATAGCATCGTTTTTCCTTTTAATTGGACTAACTGGCTGCGAAGAGATGCTTGATGTTGATCTTCCGAGCAATGAATTATCTGCTAAAACCATCTATGCATCAGACCAAACTGCTGAAGCGGCCGTAAATGGAATTTACAACAGTATGAATGTGGGCACTTATTATAATTCATTACATGCCGTTCTTGGACAAACTTCAGATGAATTAATTTTAAGAACACAGCTTCAAAATGTCTACACTTCAAATGAAATGATCGAAACAGATACCAGTGTAGGAGCAATGTGGACAGAATTTTATAAAACGATCTACAATGCCAACAGTGTTATAGAAGGAATTAATGGAAGTACTACACTAAGCGCCGCTAAAAGCAAAAACTGGATTGCCGAAGCTAAATTTTTAAGAGCTTATGTATATTTCTATATGACCAATATTTGGGGTGATGTACCTTTGGTTTTAACTACCAATGTAGATCAATCTGCTCTAGCACCGCGTGCTTCACAGACTGAAATTTACAATCAGATTCTTAAAGATTTAACAGAAGCTACAGCTGATCTTCCTGTAAATTATACTTCTTATAATTCGCAGCGTATTAGAGCTACAAAATGGGCAGCCGAAGCTTTGTTAGCTAGAGTTAATCTTTATCTAGGAAACTGGAACGAAGCAGCTGCACATGCAAGCAATGTAATTGCTCAAAATGCAACCTATAAAATGATTACTGGTTTAACAGCAGCTAACAGTCCTTTTATCGCTGATAATACAGAAGCAATCTTACAGATTCCTTATTTCAACGTCGCTTATACCTATGAGGGTGCAGCGTTATTTGGTACTGGTGCCACTTATTTGTTAAGAAAAGGAAATACCATGTTTGAAACTGGCGATGCCAGAAAAACAAACTGGACAATCAGTGCTGCTGCAAGTGATGGAACAACTTATTTAGCACCAAGAAAATACAAAAATGCTTATGTAGCAACTCCTGTTGAACGTTCAACAGTTTTAAGATTAGCAGAGCTTTATTTAATTAGAGCTGAGGCTAGATTAAAAGCGAATGACGTGACTGGTGCACAACAAGATATTAATGTGATTCGCAGCCGAGCATTATTAACTTCAACTACTTTAACCGATCCTACTCAATTGGCTGCTTTGATTAGTGCAGAAAACGAACGTGAATTTTTTGCTGAGTGTGGCCACAGATGGTTCGATCTTAAAAGAAGCGGTAGTATCGATCAAGTTCTTGGAGCTACAAGCGGGAAAATCTGGTCGTCTACAGACAGTCTTTTCCCAATCCCAGAAATGGCTATTCGTTCTAATCCCTTCTTAACCCAAAATTCAGGATACTAAATATTAAAAGTCACGCAGGAATGAATGTGTAATATTCACTCCTGCGATTTTAAAAAACACTATGGAAACAACAACTATTGTAAGAGTTGAGGACTTGTCGCATCAATACAGTAAGGATTGGGCAATTCAAAATATCAATTTCGAAATTAAAGAAAACAGGATTTTAGGCCTTTTAGGATCTAACGGAGCCGGAAAATCGACTACTATGAATATTCTTTGCGGCGTTTTAAACCAAACCAAAGGAAATATTTATATCGACGGAATCAACCTGAAAGAAAACCCGGTTGAAGCCAAAAAACTAATTGGTTTTTTACCACAGACACCGCCACTCCATTTGGATTTAACGGTTGATGAATACTTGATTCACTGTGCGCAGTTACGATTAGTCCCAAAAGAAAATCTAAGAAATGCGGTAGAAAAGGCAAAAGAAAAATGCGGGATTTCGCATTTCAGCCACCGTTTGATTAAAAACTTATCGGGAGGTTACAGACAGCGTGTGGGTATTGCACAGGCTATTATTCACGAGCCAAAATTGGTAGTCTTAGATGAACCAACCAACGGATTAGACCCCAACCAGATTCTGGAAGTTCGAAATTTAATTAAGAAAATAGCACAGGATAAAGCCGTCATCTTTTCTTCTCACATTCTTTCTGAAGTTCAGGCGACCTGCCAGGATATCAAAATGATTGAAAACGGACACATGGTTTTTTCTGATACGCTGGAAGCTTTCAACAATTATATTGAAGCGGATAAATTAACAGCTAGTTTTGAAAACCCACCAGCTGTAGAGGCATTCAAAGAAATTTCTGAGGTTACAGATGCGGTTTACCTGACTCCTAAAAAAGTTCAGATTACCTTCACAGGGACACAAGAAGTTGCTGAAAAAATCGTCTCATTAAGCGTTCAGAAAAATTGGAAACTTCGTGAAATTCAATTTGAAAAAGTTTCACTAGACGAAATCTTTGCTCAGTTATCTAAAAAAGCCCCATCTAAAAACGCTATTCTTTCTTAAATAAAAAATATACAAATGAAAACAATATATAGAATTGCTAAAACAGAACTCAACACGATGTTCTACTCGCCTGTTGCCTGGGTGGTTTTAGTAATATTTTCAATCCAGTCAAGCTGGAAATTTTTCAATACCATCGAACGTTTCGAAAAAGCGCAGAAAATTGGACAAAGCATGGACAATTTATCACAGGTTGTTTTTTCTGGTTTCAGCGGATTATATACTGAAATGCAGAATTATCTTTATCTGTATGTACCGCTTTTGACGATGGGATTAGTAAGCCGTGAGATTAACAGCGGTTCAATCAAATTACTACTTTCTTCTCCTATTAGAATTAAAGACATTGTATTAGGTAAATACCTGGCTATTGCTGCTTATTGTCTTTTATTCATTGCAATTTTAGGCCTGCAGGTTGCTATTGCTTATTTTTCTATCGAAAATTTAGACCTTAAGTTTGCCATTTCAGGTTTAATCGGACTTTATTTATTGGTTTGTACTTATGCTGCGATCGGACTTTTTATGTCGTGTCTGACTTCTTATCAGGTTGTAGCAGCCATCAGCACTTTGGTGGTTTTGGCAGGTCTAAATTTTATTGGAAAACTTTGGCAGGATGTCGAAATCGTAAAAGATATTACCTATTTCCTTTCCATCGCTGGACGTGCCAACGAAATGCTGGAAGGATTAATCATCAGTAAAGACGTATTCTACTTTGTCTTAGTAAGCAGTCTTTTTATTGTATTGAGTATCTACAAATTGCAAACGGGAAGAGATGCGCAGACGGTATCAAAAAGAGCTTTAAAATACACCCTTTTAATCACTATCGTTTTATCTCTTGGATACATTACCTCAAGAGCGCCGCTTACGCTGTACACTGATATGTCGCGCACCAAAAGCAGAACGCTGACCAAAAACAGTTTAGATATTGTTCAGAAAATTGAAGGACCAATTAAGTTAACCACCTACGTAAACTTATTGGATATCAATTATTTCATGGTATTACCCGTTTCACAAAATTCAGATATTGCTAGTTTCGAAAAATATACCCGTTTTTTGCCCCAAATGGAAATGGAATATGTCTATTATTATGCGAAATCAAACAATGAAGCTTTATATGCTCAAAACCCTGGATTGAATGATAAACAGCTGGCAGAGAAATTGGTAGAAACGCAGAATATGAAACTGAAAAAGTTATATTCTCCCGAAGAAATGAAAAAAATCATCGATTTAGAACCAGAACAAAACCGCGTTGTCAGAACAGTTGAATATAATGGAAAAAAGACTTTCCTAAGATTCTTTGACGATTTATTTAAAGTTCCGATGGAGAAGGAAATTTCAGCTTCATTAAAAAGATTGGTTGTTCCTGCTCCAAAAATTGTTTTTGCCACTGGAAATATGGAAAGAAGTGTGGATAAAAACGGAGACAAAAATTACAAAACAGGTTTTAATGAAGTTTCGTTCCGATACTCTCTTATCAATCAAGGTTTTGATGTTGCTTCTGTAGATATCAATGCACAGGATATTCCGTCAGAAACCAGCATTCTAATCATTGCCGATCCTAAAACACAGTTAAGCCAAGGTGCTGTTGACCGTATCAATAAATATATTGATCAGGGAAAAAACCTAATGCTTTTAGCAGAACCTGAAACCAATTCGGCTTTAGCTGCAATTACCGATAAATTGGGAGTAAGTTTTACCAAGCAAACTTTAGTTCAGGAAAGCGAAACCAACTCACCCGATTTCTTAGTAACCGAACTTCAAAAAGATATTGATTCTACTGTAATAAAATTAAGCAAAATCAATAACGTTATTCCTCTTTTAGGAAGCAGCGGTATTAAAACATCAAAAGATGCCGGATTTAAAGTGACCCCTTTATTAAAAACCAATAAGCAGCCAGCATGGGAATCTCAGGCAGGAATTACTTCTATTTCAGAAGATTTGAAGAAACAGCCTTCTACAAAAGAGATTCCGTTAGTAGCAGCATTAACTAGAAACATCAATGGAAAAACACAAAAAATAATTGTGGCCGGAGATGCTGATTTTATGGGCAATGCCGAATTAAGCCGCGGCGGGTCTGGAACTTTCCAATTTGTAACAGACATTTTCAGCTGGTTCAGTAATTCTCAATTCCCAATTGACACAACTCGTCCAGAGAATACCGATAAGAAAATTACAATCAATTCTAATCAGGTTTTCATCAACAAAATTGTATTTATTGGTCTGTTTCCATTGCTGATTATCTTAAGTGGTGCTTTCTTATTGATTCGACGAAATAGAAGATAAAATTCAAAAAAAATGAATACTAAAAAAAATATCATCATTGCGATTATGGCCTTGTCTTTTCAAGGCGCATTTTCGCAGTTCAAAACTCCAATTCCGCTAAATAAAAACGTGACGACCGGGAAATTAAAAAACGGTCTTACTTATTATATTCTGCATAACGAAGAGCCAAAAGACAGAGCGAGTTTTTACTTTGTTCAGAATGTCGGCGCTATTTTAGAAGATGACAATCAAAACGGATTGGCGCATTTCCTAGAACATATGGCCTTTAACGGAACCGAACATTTTAAAGGAAAAGGCATCATTAAAATGCTGGAAAAAAATGGTGTGAGTTTTGGAAAAGACATTAATGCGTATACGGCTCAGGACGAAACAGTATACAACATCAGCACGGTTCCGGTTACCAACGAAAAACTAATCGATTCTACACTTTGGGTTTTACACGATTGGTCGGGCTCTCTTTCTTTAACTAACGAAGAAATTGATGCCGAAAGAGGTGTTATCCGAGAAGAATGGAGAACACGACGTACAAGTGATTTTCGTTTAAAAATGCAGACGGATCCAGTTTTGTACAAAGGTTCAAAATACAGTAAAAGAGACGTTATTGGTGATTTAAATATCATCAATAACTTCAAATATCCTGAATTGAGAAACTATTACAAAAAATGGTACAGACCTGATCTGCAAGCGGTAATTATCGTGGGAGATATTGATGTAAAAGCAATGGAACAAAAGGTAAAAGCTATTTTTTCTGGAATTCCGTTAGCTAAAAAACCAGCACCTCGCACCTATTTTGAGATTCCAAAACATGATGAATTGTATTTTGGTACAGCGTCTGATAAAGAAGCTTCTTCTACCACAATTACGTTACAGTATGTTTTGGACGAACCGTTGGTAAAAGACAGTATTTTGAGCCGTAAAAATGTGATGAATTCTTTTTACACCAATATTCTAAACAACCGTTTCAAAGAATTGATTTTGAAAAACCAAAGTGCTGCCTTAGGTCTACAAACCTATTTTCAGCCTATTTCGAGATTAAATACTTCTTTTAATATTACGGCTGCAGCCAAAAAAGGAAAAACACTTGAAGCTTTTGAAGATGCTTATACAGAAGCGGAACGTTTAAAACGTTTTGGAATTGCACAGGCTGAATTGGACAGAACTAAAAAGCTGTTTATTAGTTCGTATGATGATTTTTTAAGTAATAAAGATAAGGTAGCCAACGACACTTGGTCGGAAAAACTGACGAATTATTTCTTGAAAGCAAAACCTTTTTTATCTCCCGAAGACGATTATAAATTGATTGTCGGCATTATCAAAAGCATTACGTTAGAAGAAATAAATGCTTATATCAAAACCATTCAGCAGCCAACAAACCAAGTGGTATTGGTAACGGGTTCTGAGGAGGATAAAGTCAATTTCCCAACTAAAGAAGCGGTGGTTCAGATAATGAAAAAAGTCGAAAACAAGACTTTGGAACCTTATACCAAAAAGGAAAACAAGGAACCTTTGATTGCAAAAGAATTAAAGCCTGCTGCGATCAAAAAAACATTTGAAGTACCTAGGATTACAACTGCAAAAGGATATACGTTAGAAAATGGCGCTAATGTAATTGTACTGCCAACCACTTATTCTCAGGATCAAGTTGTATTGACCGCATTTTCTAAAGGCGGTAAATCTTTAATTAAAACTGAAGATCTGGCTTCTGCCGAAATTGCAACCACAATGGCAAGATCATCTGGTTTAGGCAATTTTGATAATATCGCTTTAAAAGAAAAACTAACGGGTAAAGTAGCACAGTCTGCCCCTTTTATTGGCGAAAATACGCAGGGATTCCAAGGAAGTTCCAACAAAGCCGATTTCGAAACGATGCTGCAACTGTTGTACCTTTCTTTTGAGGCACCGCGCTTTGATCCAAATATTTTCAATATTCTAAAAGAACAGTATAAAAGCCGTTTAGAAACTATCAAAAAAGACAACGCAAATACGTTTAAGGATTCTGTTGCTTTAGCCAACTCCAATCACAATCCAAGGACTTTTATTTTTGATGAAAAGTTTTTGCAGAACATTGATTTGCAGAAAGCCGAAAGTATATACAGAGACCGAATCAAAAATGCTTCAGATTTTACTTTTGTATTTGTTGGTAATATTCCAGACGGTGCTTTAGAAATGATTCAGAAATACATCGGAAATTTAAAATCAAATCCTGCTGTAAAAGAAACTTTTACAGATCATAATATTGGTCCTAAAAAAGGAAAAACAGTGGTGCATTTCAAACGTCCTATGGAAGTGGCAAAAAGCACTGTCTACCTGAATCTTTCAGGAAAAACAGAGTACAGTAAAAAAAATGCGATGACAATGTATATTATCGGCGAATTGCTTGCAAAACGATATCTGCAGACCATTAGAGAAGAAGAAGGCGGCAGCTACGGCGTAAATGTTGGCGGTAATTTGGAAATCATTCCAAAACCATCCTTCAGCCTTGCCCTTACTTTTGACTGCAACCCTGAGAAACAGGAAAAATTAATGCAGATTGTCTGGAAAGAAATCAATGATTTAAAAACCAATCCGGTCAATGCAGATGATCTGGAAGACATTAAAAAAGCGTTGCTGAAAAACCGTGAGGAATCGCTTAAAACAAATGCTTTCTGGGCTACAGCCTTGTACAATTACAGCTTAAATCAGATTCCGTTTTCAACAGATGAAGAATATAAAAATCTAATTTCTAAAATTAACCCAAAAACTATTCAGCAGTTTAGTAAGCACGTTTTGGATAGTTCGAGCAGTGTCGAAGTTATTATGAGCCCTGAAAGCCAATCAGGAAAATAGCTTCAGAATATTTTTTTTATTTTATTAGTGAAGGGAGGCTGTCTTTGCCAGACAGCCTTTTTAAAAGTATGTTCATCCAGTTACTATATTAAGACTAAGTAATTCTTAAAATTCAAAACAGAAAGTAAATTAATCAGATTATGCTGACAATGTTAAGCGAACGATCAAACATATGCTGTCAAGCAAGGAAAACGTACTACAGCAAACATAATGCTAAATCTAAAACTAAAACAAAGAGCTTACCTTATGGCTGCTGTTAAAAATCACTACTCTTTTAATTATCTGATGTAATTGGAATTAAAATGCAATCATAAAAGTACTTTGGTTTTTCATTATTTCCCAGTATTTTGAATTAGTAAGCTTATACTTCTAACTTGAAAAACCTAATTAGAGCTGTCTTAAAAAAACAGCTCTTTATTTTTCTACAAATTAATAAATGGAGTTTCTTACAAATTTGCCACTTGAGTTTTTATAATTTTTGCATCAATCCCCAACAGGACATCTAAACCAAATTTACAAAGCCAATGGAAGACAGACCACTACATATAGAAAGCCAATTTCTTCAAATCATCCAAAAATGATGTTGTAATTTGTCTAGTCGAGGTCACTCAGCCAGATGGTGCCAATTGAAGACAATTGGCGCCATTTTTTTATTTATGCTATTAAACACGCTAAATTTGAGTCATTTTTGCTATCATTTTGTTTCTTTAAAATAATAGCAAAATTGCTTGAGTGTATATATTTATATAAAAAGCAGCACAGGTAGTTGATTTACCATTCGATAACTTAACAGATTCGAACACCAATAATGAAGAAAAAAATTAATTTTGTTACCGGTTATTACTCCTTAAAAAACGAATAAAAGTAAAGACCCTTAGAAAAAATCTTAAGTTATGCTAAACATTGACTCAATTTGGAATTCATATTTCAATTTTTAATCAATAAGGATCTAAGGGATTTCCCTGCAAACTTCATTTTTCAAGAAACATTCAAAATGATTCTCTGCTTTCTTCCTTTTAAAGAACGGATCGTGTAAAAGTTTTAATCCGTCACTCTGAACTTTCAAAGCTTCTGCAAAATTCCCTTGAAGAGCATAAAGACATGCTTTTGCATCGTAAAAATTCAAGTTCTTTTCCAGAGAAATCGCTTTATCAATGTAGACCATCATTTTTTTATCTTTGAAACTATCATCCAGCTCTGGACTCATTATATGAAGCCATACATAATTATTAAGGGTCGAAGGTCTATCGCCATCAAGTTCTATCGACAACTCATAAAACTCTTTCGCACGGTTCAAATCCACGGGATTCCTAAAATGGAAATTCATACCGATCAAAAACAGATAATACCCTAAAATATTATTTTCCTGAAAGTTAAAAAGATAATGACTCCTGTTACTGTCTGTCAGCTTATAGTAACATTCCATCTTATTTTCAGCATACACTTTACCGTCATTTCCATTCCAGACAATATACCCTCCATCCGCAAATAACCATCTAATGTAATTATGACTTGGAATCTCAACCATTTTCAACGGAAGTCCCGCCATCTGCCCTATTCCAATGTAAATTTCACAATAGAGGTCACAATCAATAAATCTGCATAATTTTTCCTTTCTGTTAAGCCAATATTTCTCTCTATATTCATTTTGCCTCAGACCGGCACTTTCAAAACTAAACTGCTCTCTCATAGCACCAGTCAAAAAGTCAAAATTCCTTTTCTGACCTGTCTTGAAAAGAAAATTTTCTTCTGTCAATGTACTGTCGATAATTTTAAGTATGCTGACAGCTACCAGAGAATCTGCATTTTTTATTTCATGATATGAAAATTTACCTTTTATCCTCTCTATTGCTTTATTAAACATTTTTTTATAGGAATCTATTTCAATGCTGTTATTTCCATAAAAAACAGTGTCCATCTTGAGCAGTTTATAAGTAGTTGTAGTTTCAAAACTTACTTCATTTCCTGCCATATTATTTGCTCCAGTACTCTTGACACTGGCAAACATAAAAAGGAAAAATATAAAAGGAAATTTTAGCACTTTCATTAATCTATTTTTTCAAATATAGTCACTTTCACAATAAGTAAAAAATATCATATAGCTTATAGAGGTGCTTCGTAGCATTTTTTTTTCTTTTTTTTAATAAAATTGTCTCCATTTTTCAAAATGAGGAATCCCGTAAATTAACATATTTCTTACATTTAAATCATTTTAACAAGTGTTTAATTGACATTTAATTTTAAAAAAAATAACAAAAAGACATCTAAATACATAATTTATCAAAAATTAAAGCATTAATAAAAATAATAGTCCAATATTATAGATTTGTCATACAATTAACTTAAAAAAAACAAAATTGAAATTTAAATACTTTTCAGTGCGAGCTGTAAAACTGTTTTTAACCATCTTTCTGTTAAACATTAGAGGAAAAATGTGAAATTATTGCTGGAAGCTTTCCTATATGGAACGAACAGGATATTCCATACAGTCCATGGATAATTTATAGTGCCGATTAATTAACAAAATATAAAATAAATATAATTATGAAATTCAAATATTCAATTCTGTTAAAATTATTCTTTTTTCTGCCATTAGTTTTATGTGCACAAAATCAGAATAATAAAAAAACTAAAACTTATGAAAAATTAGAGCATTTAACAATAGATAAAATCATTTATTACCAGACACCGTATTACATATATGCTCATAAACCAGTAGAAACAGATTACAAGCCTTCATGGTACTGGGGATATTGCGCAAAAAATTATCCTCCCGCATTTAAAGACTATGCTAAGGAAGCAAACTCATTCATTCTTCCTCCTAAATCTTTCTCTGAAAAACAGCTGAAAGATTATGAGGCCAAATTTAAAAGCATCAAGCCTCAAGACTACCCCAGTCCTAATGTTTATTGTTATTCTGAAATATATTTTACATATAAAAAGACAAAAAAACAATATCTGATGGTATTGTCTTATGAATTGGAAAAGGAAATTCCGAATATGCAGTTAAACAAAGTGGACACACTCAAATTTAAAATTCCTAAAGATCAGAGAATGAAATCGGCTAAGAATAGCAATGATGCATATGCTTCGTTGTATGATGCCCCTACTCATATTAATTATTACGTTTTGGATTCAGATGGAATTTATAAAGAAGGTGATAATGGTGAAATTTACTTAAATATAATAAAAGACGGAAATTCTAATTTTGAGCTTGCAGGGAATAGATTCGATCATTTATTAAGAACACTAAAAAAATCATCCAGCTATATTCGCAGCTATATAACAGATGGAACTCGTTACTTTGAAACTGATAAACCTAAAGGATAGAAGCGGAAATCCTTCTGCACCGGGTTTCGGCGCAGAAGATTGGAGCGCATAGCGGGAAGAAGCTCCTTAAAAAACCAAACCTAAAAACAAACCTAAAAACAGACCTGAAAACAGACCTGAAAACAGACCTGAAAAAAGCCTAAAACTATTGCCTCCCAGAACTGCGCATCAAACCGGCTTTCTCGTGTTTGTGCTCACAATCTCCCAATATGGAATATCCTCTGCCCAGACTCCAGATCCTCCCAGCAAGCCTGCATGACCCTCTGGACAAGGCTTCTCAGATCCCCATAGCTGCTTGGCTTCACGGCATAAAAATCCGCGCCGAGGGAAAATGCCTTCTGCATTGTTTCCCTGGAAGAATCAATGGAATAGACAATTAATTTTGCATTGCTGCCCGCCATAGCAGTGCTTCTAAGCCTTTCGATGCACTCAAAGCCGTCCATGCCCGGCATATACAGGTCCAGGAATATAAAATCCGCCGGCTTTTGCCCGGGTTTGGAAAAGTGATCGATGAGCTGCTGCGCGCTGCAGAGCTCCAATATGCTGAGCGGCTCTGCGAGCTCCAGAAGCGCTTCATGGAGCAGCATGCGGTCGTCCTCGTCGTCATCGGCAAGGCAGATGATTTTTTTTGGATCTTCCCCCATAATATGTTGGTTTGTCGCCGGCATAAAACCTTCATCCAAGAATCCCCGAAGCCGGCTTGCCCGCCATAGCCGCCGGCAGATCCCTAAAATCAGATTATTTCCCCTGCTGGTTTATAATTTCTCAAGGTAGGGATTGGCAGTCCCCAAAACAAGCCAACGGCGAAATTTTACATAATTACCACCTCAAACATGGGAATTATGTAAAACCAGCATAGGAATTTGGCTTCAAATTAAAATCAGCAAGGCATGTTTTTGGCACCCCATCGAGATCTCCGCATTTGTCAATGCTGTTTTCCGCAGCGGCTGGAGCCCGGCCCAGCAGTTTTCAAAAAGAGGCCGGTTTTCAACAATGAAGGCTATTTTTACAGGTCCCTCCGAGCTGAGAGCAGCATCCCCCTTATATCTCCCTGTAGATCTCGATCCTGCCCGCCGCCTGAAAATCCAGCTCATAGGGCACTGCACCCTGCGGGCTTTGATCCAGAAGAACAGCGTGGCGGCAGGGCTCATCATCCTTGGCAGCGGCTGCGTGTGGGTCTTTGGATAAAATCAAATAATGGGGCGCTCCTGCTTTTTGCCCAATGCACGCCAAGAGGGATTTCAAAATCTTCCCCTGTGCAAAGCACCTGGAAATGCGGTCCCGGGAAATGCAGGGGATTGGCCCTGGCAAAAGCCATGAACTGCTCCATCTGGTCTTTGGTAAAACAGACTGCCCTGTTCCCTTGCGGCTCATACCTGTACCAGGTACTATTGACCAGCATATTCCCCCACTGGGGATTGCAGGCAAAATGGGCAAACAGGGTATTGAGACGATACATCATATGGCTAATGCATCTGCTGAAAGGCAGCATATCGGTAAAAAATTCTCTTTGATTTTAAGGCTAACATACTGCAAAAAATGCATAAATAGGATTTGCCGCAAAATTTAGAACCATTCTAATGATAATATCGGGATATCCAAAGATGATTTATCTTAATTTTAATATGAATTTCAAGCCGCCTAAAATGAGCATTGTTGATAAAGACCGACTTCAGAGCGTCCTTGCAGGCATAGATAAAAAAATCCACAGGCTCAACAGCCAGAAGATAGCTGCCCTGTTTGATGCTATGGGATTAAGTGAAAGAGAAGATATCCCCAAAGATTTCCTGGACTGGGAAAGCATCCTTGTAGTTGTCCCAAGCCGGGCCGTGATCAATGAAGTGAAAAAGTTCAGGGATTCAATCTCCCGGATCTCCTTTGCGGTCAACCCCCATGCCCGGCAGATCCATATCTATGACCTTAATGAGTGGAAAAGCAGCACCCGCAACAAGACGCAGTTTCAGATAAGAGAAATGATGAAAACCAATTTTGGAGGCGTTCCCAAAAAAGAAGAAAACCGCGACTGGACCAAATTATTCAAATAAAAGAGTTATGTATGAAGGATGAAAACCACTACATCAACAGAAGCGGCTGGCTGAGAGCCGCCGTTCTGGGAGCCAATGACGGGATATTGTCCACAGCAAGCCTGGTGATCGGCATCGCGGCGGCCAGCGCCTCAAGGGAGCCCATTATCCTGGCCGCTGCGGCAGGGGTCACCGCCGGGGCGCTTTCCATGGCGGCAGGCGAATATGTATCGGTGAGTTCCCAGGAGGATATCGAGAAATCAGATCTGAAGCGCGAGAAAATGGAGCTTGAATCTGATCCGGATATCGAGCTTGAAGAGCTCATTGGGATCTATGAGAAGCGCGGACTCAAGACTGGTCTTGCCCGTGAGGTCGCCCTCGCCCTTACCGCCCACAATGCCCTTGAAACCCATGCACGCGATGAGCTGGGCATCAATGAGATGACCCAGGCAAATCCCTTCATGGCCGCGCTTGCCTCGGCGCTCTCTTTCATTATAGGCGGGCTGCTGCCGCTGCTGACCGCACTTTTTGCTCCCGTCAGCCAGATGGTGGCCTATCAGTATGCCTTTTCCATCCTCTTTTTAGCCCTTTCGGGAACCATGGCCGCTAAAGCGGGCGGGTCCAATGTTCCAAAAGCCGTAATGCGGATCTGCATCTGGGGCACTTTTGCCATGGCGGCATCGGCCCTGGTAGGCTGGCTCTTTGGGGTGCAGGCCCCTTGATGGAGATGCGTCGGCGCATCTGTAAAAAATTAATCCAATCTTAAGGATCCGGCAAAAATATCAAACCGAACTTTGCGTTATTTCGTATATACCTAAAAACAGAACTGCCAAATGAAACTCCTCTCCCTATTTATCGTCTTTGCCCTGCTTCCCATCAACTGGGAGCCAGATTTCAATAATGCAAAAAAGACTGCAGAAAAAGACCATAAGCTGATCCTTCTGAACTTCTCAGGCTCGGACTGGTGCGGCCCCTGCATCGTGCTTCGAAGGGATTATCTCGAAAGCCCGGCATTCACGGATATGGCAAATGAAAACCTAGTGCTTGTCAATGCCGATTTCCCCAGAAAAAAGAAAAACATGGGACCGCCCGAGCAGATCAAACGCAACGAGGCGCTGGCCGAAACATACAATAAGGAAGGAAGCTTCCCTTTGACCCTTCTTTTGGATGCCCAGGGAAAGGTGCTCAAAACCTGGCACGGAAAACCCGAATCCTCGCCCGAGCAGTGGACAGCCGAAATAAAAGCGATCTGTGAGAGCCGAAAATAACATATCAGAGCATCAAAAATATTCCAGGTCCCTGAAACTCATGGGCAACAGCTTCACCATTACAGTTGTGGCCGAGAGTGAAGAAAAAGCAAATGGGCATATCAATCTGGCTGTTGGGGAAATCAGCCGCATTGAAAGGCTTCTGTCTACCTATAAAGAGGACAGCCAGACCAACCTGATTAATGGCAATGCAGGAATCCGGCCCGTTGAAGTGGATCCGGAAGTATTCAATCTGATTGAAAGGTCCATCGGGATTTCAAGGATCACCCAGGGCGCCTTTGACATCTCCTATGGAAGCATAGACAAAAGCCTGTGGAATTTTGACAGGTCCATGACCAAATTGCCCGATGCGCAGACTGCAAAAAAAATGGTGCACCTGATCGATTACCGAAACATCATCCTTGACAGGGAAAATACTACGGTATTTCTAAGGGAAAAAGGGATGCGGATCGGTTTTGGAGGAATCGGAAAAGGATATGCCGCCGAAATGGCCAAACAGGTCCTGCTTCAGAGGGGCGTTAAAAGCGGCATCATCAATGCCAGCGGCGACCTTTCTGCCTGGGGGCTGCAGCCCGACGGCCGCAAGTGGACAATAGGCGTGGCCGATCCCAACTCCCCAAACGCCGCGTTCTCCTACATGGAGATATCCGGCAAAGCGGTGGCGACCTCCGGAAATTATGAAAAGTACATCACCATAGGCGGCAAAAAATATTCCCATACCATAGACCCGAAAACAGGCCTTCCCATAACCGGAATCAAAAGCGTCACCATCATAGCCCCAAACGCGGAGTTTGCTGATGCAATGGCCACCCCCATTGCCGTTATGGGCATCAGGGCAGGCCTTTATCTGATAGATCAGATCCCCGATCTGTACTGCATAATAATTGACGACAACAATAAAATCTACACATCCAAAAACATTAATCTGAAATGAAAAAGCCAATGCAAAAAATTCCCGCAATGCTATGCAGCGCCGCCCTTGCAGGGCTGCTGTCCGCCTCCTGCACGCCTGTGAAGGAATACCAGAAGGGAAAGCTCAACGATTCTGAAATGGTGCTTTCCAACAGGAAAATAGAAAAAACGGAACTCAGTTTCCAGTCCTACCGTGAGGGAGCTTCCGGAGCCAATGCAGGGAAAAGCGGCGGAGGCTGCGGCTGCAACTAACCATATGCCTTAAGAAATGAAAAGAGTATTTATTACGGGAGCGGCCCTTCTGGCGCTCTTCCAATCAAGGGCGCAGGATATCCCGGCGGATTCCACAGGCTATAAAAGCAGAAAGCTCAAAGTCGAGGAAATAAATCTGGTATCGAGCTACTACACCCAGAATGGGGATCATGCTGCGGTAACCGGCGGCATCGGAACCCAGAAGCTTACCGATATCGCCAACACAATTGACGTGAAACTGGTCAAATACGGACAGACGGGCATCAAACATACCTTTGACATCGAGGCGGGAATCGACCACTACAGCTCAGCCTCATCGGACATGATCGATTTGAGCGCAAATTCATCTGCCTCCTCATCAGACAACAGGTTTTACCCTTCGCTGACCTATATTAGGGAAAATGAGGAAAAAGGCAGAACCTACGCTGTTGGGCTATCCTCTTCAACCGAATTTGATTATCAGTCCTTTGGAGGAAATATTGCCTTTTCACAGAAAACCAAAAACAAAAACGGAGAATTTACCGCAAAATTCCAGACTTTCATCGACCAGCTCAAGCTGATACAGCCCATAGAGCTCCGCGACCCAAACAGCGAAGGCTATGGCAGCGCGGGCAGGAACACCTTTGCCGGAACCCTGGGCTACTCCCAGGTCATAAACCAGAGGCTTCAGGTGATGCTTGTCGGAGATGTGATCAGCCAGAACGGCTATCTGAGCCTTCCATTCCATAGGGTTTATTTTGCGGACGGCTCGGTGCATCAGGAAAAGATGCCCGATACGCGTCTGAAGATCCCTATCGGGATCAGGGCAAGCTATTTTATGGGGGACAATATCATCATAAGGGCCTATTACCGCTATTATACCGATGACTGGAACCTGAAAGCGCATACGGCGGATCTTGAAGTCCCTGTAAAACTGACCCAGGCTTTCTCGCTCAGCCCGTTCTACAGGTATTATTCCCAGAGTGCGGCCAGGTATTTCAAGCCATACGGGGAGCATACTGCCGCTGATCAGTATTACACGAGCAATTACGACTTATCGAAATTCAACAGCAGTTTTCTGGGAATGGGGCTGAAATTTACGCCGCCCGACGGCATATTCGGACTCAAGCACTGGAACACCCTGGAGATCCGCTACGGCCACTACACCAGGTCCAATGACCTGACATCGGATATCGTAAGCATCAATATCAAATACAGGTAATCAGGCCTGCGGCACATAAAAACACCTATATTCTGATATCCCAAAAAAGGCAGTGGGGAGCCTTTATTGCACTGATTCCGGCAGTTTTCTGCTGCTGGTTTTCAGCTGCACTGCACAGGCATTTTTGAAATCCTTTGGACTGCAGGCAAAATCAGGTAAAGATGCCTGTGGTGACGGGAATTCCTTTTACTAGCATTCAGCCTGAAATCCAGCAGCCCCATTCGATGGGAATCCGGCACATTTTCGCATTCTTTAGATGAAAAACAATTTCTCAATACTTTCAAAAACATGCAAATAGGCTTTATCGGTCTTGGCGCTCTCGGCCATGAGCTGGCACGAAGGTCTGTGCTGGCAGACTGCGATATCCTTATCAGCAATCCGATGGGGGACAGTATTATAAAAGATTCCGTTTTCACGAGCCCCTCACCTTGCGATCCTGGAATATTAATTGCTTAGATAACGCCCTGAACTGCCTGAAGAAAAGAGCTGCAACAAATCAAGCTACAACATAGCGCTGAATAAGGTCTTAAGCTCTTCAAATGTATCGGGTTTTGATATATATTTCACAGATATGCCATTTTTGGCAAGCCAGGGAAGCATCACATTTTCTTCAGGAGTTGAAAACATAACAACCTCAATGCCCTCAAGACCGGGATAAGCCCGCAATCTTCGCAGAAATTCCATTCCATTGAGATAGGGCATATTGTAGTCCAGAAGTATTAAATCAGGCATTTTTTTAGAATCAGCGAGTTCTTCAAGAGCTTTCAGAGGACTGCGCAGGGTATGGCAGCTCACATTTTTATTGAGGGATCCGATTGCATCGATAAAATTGTCAAGATCATCCTGGTCATCATCTATAAGCAGTATTTCTTTTAGCGGCATTGCATTTTCAAATATGCTTTTTTTAAGCAGTTAAACATTTTTGAAATATAAGGTTATTTCTGCTGATGCGGCAAAACGGATGCAAAAAAATCATGCATTGGAAAACTCAAAAACCTCTGATTAAATTTTAGGGCATGTGCTGGTTTCCATCAAAAGAAAATAGCCTGCGCATTTGGGCATTGCCGGATATATCTGAAATAATGATGATGCTGAAGTATGAACACGGTAATAAGCATTTTCCGTGGACAATGCGCCTGTATGGCTGCAGTAAAAAAATTACGGGTTCTCAGGAAAGATTGATTCTGTACTGCTCCTTGAGAATTGAAAGGCCCTCTGCCGGTTCATGCCGCCCTGTCTTAAATACTTCCTCTATAAGCCGAATAGTCTGGTCAGCCTCGCAATGCCCACTTTTGAAGTGGCTAGCGAAATGGCTGGTTATTTTATTGATGATTCTTGAACTTATCTCATCGGCCTGGGCCTGGTCAAAATTAATGGATTTCTTTTTCTGGAAGGCCATTTCGGATGCCGCAATATCGTGCAGCTTTGCCTTTAGGGCATGTAGGGCAGGCGCATATTTCCTTGCCTGCATCCAGGCATTGAATTCCAGTTTCGTGTCTTCGATTATGGCTTCGGCGGCGGGAATATGCTGCTTTCTTTTTTCCAGGGTCTCATCTTTGATCTGAGACAGGTAATCCATATGAATCAGCGTCACCCCCGGTATCTGCTGCACATCGGGATCTACATTTCTTGGAATGGACAGATCCAGTATCAGCAAGGGTTTCTTTAAGCTAAGAAGCCTGCTGCATACAGTGGGATGGTCTGCACCTGTTGCCACCACCAATACATCGCACTGCTGCAGTTCATCCTGCAGCTCGCTGTAATCCTTTACAGTGACATGGAGTTTTCCTGCCAGTGCCTGAGCTTTCGTTTTTGTCCTGTTAATAAGGGTGATATGTCCGTTTTTAGTATGCTTGACCAAGTTTTCACAGGTATTTCTTCCAATGCTGCCTGTTCCGAGCAATACGATTTTTTTGCTGCCGACATCCGGCAGATTCTCAATAATATACCGCACTGCTGAAAAGGAAACAGACGCTGCCCCGGAAGAAATCCCGGTGTCTGTTTTGACCTTCTTGCTGGCCTGGATCACGGCGCCTGCCAAACGGTCCAAAAACGTATTTGCCAGCCCTTGGGATCTGCTGCTGTTGAAAGCTGTCTTGATCTGGCTGATGATTTCAAAATCGCCCAGGATCTGGCTGTCCAAACCGGTCCCCACACGAAAGAAATGATCAACCGCATCTTTATTTTTATAGATGTAGCCTGTCTGCTGAAATTCCTCCACGCTGCCTTTTGAATGGCCGCAAAGCAGTTTTATCAGCTCATAGGGATGGGAAGCCCAGCCGTAGATTTCAGTCCTGTTGCAGGTGGAAATTACAATCAACGACTCTATTCCCTCGGTCTTGGCCTGCGCCAGCAGATCAGACTGCGCTTTGGCATCCAGGCTGAATTTTCCCCTGATCAGAGCATCTGCTTTCTTATAGCTTAATCCTAAGGCGTAGAAAGTGGTGTTTTGGGACAGCTTGAAATTTTCCATGGGATTACTTTGATTAAAGATTCAAAAAATAGGGAGTTCTGCTTTGGAAAATCATTCCGCAATCGTATTTGCAGCCATGAGGATAAACGCCTTCAAGGCAAAGGCGGCGCCAATCATTAAAGCCATTGCATGCTATACGGCCAAGATGCCATGCCGGAAAGTTGCAGTTGCAAAGGTATTCCTTCAGCCGGACCTGCATATTTTGCAATAGGACAATGTTTTGCAAATAAAACGCCGCCCGCAGAAAAAGGCGGCGTTTTTTTTGGAAGATTACTTATTTTTGGACGATAGGCGTTCTCAATGATTCCAAAACTGCCACAATATCGGTATAGAGTTCAGTGTTTGAAGCAACGCCGTTCGCATTGGCCGCCGCTCCCACATAACCTTCGAATTTTGTATAGTCCGCGCTGCTTGATTTTGTTCCCATTCTAGGATTTGTCGCAGGGTTGTGGGCCGCTGCCATGCTCAGGCCCGAATACGTATTTACTGCATTTGTCCCTCCAGTGTTGAATGAAAAGAAATCAGTCAGGTTATCGGATAATTTTGCAATATTTGTAGCCTGGGTCGTTCCGGTTTCGGCCAGAAGGGGCGCAAAATGCGCCTGCAGGTTTCCTGATGCATTGGATTGGATATCGGCAACTATAAGTCCGATGGTTGAATTGACCACCTTGCGGAAGCTCAGGCGCCCCTGCTCGATCATCTGTCCTGAATTATCGGGATCCGCGACCATTTTAGTGCCTCCCAATCGCTCATATATGGATGCTTTTACAGGAGCCGGAGTCTCATCATCATTGCTGCAGGATGTAAAAACAGCTGCTGAAAGGAATAACACGCTTAGGGCAATTTTAGAATAATTTTTCATAACAATTATATTAAAGGGTTAATTAAAAAAATGATTGATTTTCTGGGACAGCTTATAGCCCATACTGTTTTGGTCCATAGGACAGACTTCTTTGGAAGCCAGATTTTCAGGCAGCACATAAGGCTGGGCATCATAATGCCTTTTGGCCATCAGCTGGGCATAGACTTTCTTCGAGTTTGTGATTCTGTTATTATGGAAATAAACCACCACGTTTCTCTTGATAATGATGGAATCCGAGGTCAGCCCTTTAATGGATCTCAGATCAGCGCAGATTTGCCTGGCCTGGGCAGAATCGATATCTGCCTTGAAATCAATGCGGCTTACCTGCAGATTCGGAGTATCATATACTGCAGGCTTGGCAGTAATAATGTGGAAAAGAAGAATCGCCGAAAACAAGATTGTAATTCCCATTGCGATCCAAAGCCCTTTTTTGATGTACCTGTTGATTTTCATATGTGATTTTTAAAGAGGTTAGATTTAAGATCATATACGGAAACTTTTTTAGCATGGTTTTAACAAGTAAAAAGAAAACATCAGTTTAGAATTGTTTTAAATAATTCTAATCTTTTCCCTCAGCATCAGCTATGGATAAAAACAGCATCCCGCATTATTTTTTCGTACTGCCCATGTTTTTTTGAAAATATCGCCAGTAAAAGCCTTAATCTGAATTTGAATGGATAAAAAAAGCACTTCTGAAAATCTGTAAGATAAATTTTGACGTATATAGGCTAAAAGCATTCCCAGAGATAAAAATCATGCCTGCTTTATAAACTAAAAAAAGACAATATGAAACTACAAAAAGCATTTGCCCTTTTATCAGCTACCATATTCCTTGCAGGCTGCTCCAATGATGATTCCTCCACTCCAATGAACAGCACCGCCCCTGTCGGATCAGTGACTTACAATAAGGATGTGAAATCAATTATTGACAATAACTGCATTGTCTGCCATGCAGCGGTTCCCACAAACGGTGCGCCCATATCCCTTGTCACATATGCCCAGGTCAAAGAGGCCGTTTTAAAGCGAAGCCTCATTATCCGCATTTCCCTTGAAAACGGCAATAGCGTGCTGATGCCCAAAGGAGGCCCGAGGATGCCGCAGGAAACTATAGATATAGTCAAACAGTGGGAAAAGGACGGATTATTTGAAAAATGATTTTAATATCGGCGGCAGGTTCATACTCAGGCGCAATCGGTTTAATAATCCCGCCGCAGGCAGATTTAATGCAGGAACCTGCCCTGCTGCTGCAGCTGGTTTCTACATGTATAGCGATGAAATATGCCGCTTAAAAACCTCTAGCCAGCATTCAATTTCAGAAAATGAAATCCTGTTTAAAGTCGATTTGATATTTAATAATTACCTCATAAGCATAATAAGAGCTATATTTGCCGTTTGGTATATCAAAAAGAAATAAAATCATTTCATCTCTCCTAATGCCTGCTTGTAAGAACATACTGATATTCCTGCTTACCGCCCTGCGTCTTCTCCACGGTAGTGAGCCTGAAAAACTTTCATCGGCTGTATTCTCTGGTCCGGCCATGGAAATCCTTACAGGCTCAGATGGAATAACTTCAGTTTTCAGTGCACCAGGCGCTAAAAAGAAAGTGAGGATAAACAGTTCATCCAATGAACGGAAAACCAAACTCAAGCCGTCTGTTTGTGTTTTGAAAAATGAAAAATTCTGCTTTGATGCTGTTTTGGCGGCTTGCGCCATAGACAGCTCGCTTTTCAAGAACAGAATAGCCTGCCGGCTGGACAGCAGCAGCCTGCTGCACCTATTTCACCTTTTCTAGCAATTCCTTAAACAGCGTACCGTATATTCGGCCTTCGAGGGCCGGCTTTTTGGTTCGCTAAATTTCCTTAATCTTTTTAAGACTCGCTGCATCTGCGCCATTTTTTTAACGCATAGGCCGTTAAATCCCTTGAATTATATATCGGTTCAACTTTTTCGCCAAACATCTGTTGGATATCATTTTAAGGCGTTTCCTATTGCAGAACCAATGGTGTTTTATCTATGCAGGTCTAATTGATTTTAATCATTTATTAATGAGGATACCTGTATCCGCTCCCAAAATTCCATGAAACATTTACTCTTGCTTTTCATATCCTTGCTTATATGCCAGACGGCGGCCCCCCAAAAAAAATCGCTGAAATTCTACCTTGAACAGCATCAGGGCAAAAAAATTGACACCATATTCCGCATCGGCACTTCTGACAGCATCAAGGCCGGGCTCCCGGCAACATTGGTATGCGGAAGATTTAAGGGACCGACCTTTACCATCGTGTCAGGAGCTCGGGCCTCAGAACAATCGGCAGTACAATCACTTCTAAAACTGCGCCGCGAAATAAACCCTGAAAAACTGGCCGGGAGCCTGATCATAATTCCGATAATGAATCTAGATTCCTTTTTTTCTTCCTGCCCAAATAATGGCCTGAATACTGATTTAAATCTGGATCAGTATTTTCCAGAAACCCAAAAAAGCATCGTCAATGGGCTTGCCGCCGATTTTATAACTACCCAGATTTTTGATGCAACCGATATTTTTCTGGATATTAGATCAGCGGGCAGCAATGAAGACCTTATATCATATGCCGGTTACTATCATAACAGTGAACTTCCCCAGCAGGCCCTTTTGTGCTCGCGCCTGTGCGAAATCAGCGGTTTGGGAACCATAGTTTCCAGGCCTTATCTTCAGCCTTCCGGGCAGCCTTCCAAGCAGATTTCCAGACAGGCAGTGCGCCTTGGCATCCCAGCCCTGAGCATAACGGCGGCAAAGCGGGCCGCCGGCGCCAAATCTGAAATAGGCCCGGCCATGAATGCTGTGTATAATATGCTGGCCCTGCTCAAAATGTACCAGCATAAATTAACTCCGCAGGCAGCCCTTCCAAAAAGATTCTTTAATGACCAGCTGCTTGTCGCCTCACCTGCAGAAGGCCTGTTCTACAGCAGCGCAAAAGCCGGAAGCAGCATCATCAAAGGTGAGGAAATAGGTTATATAACCGATGTTTTCGGCAGGAACGTAAAAATAATAACCGCGCCGGCAGACGGTACAATCCTTAAAAAGAGGACCGGACTTGCCGCCAGCACATCTGCCCCTCTCTTCTGGATAGGCTGCAGCAAAAGCAGCAATGAAAAAAAACATGAAAAATAAGACTGCTGCCTGCATTTTCCTTAAGGACAAACATTTTGGATTCTTCTAATAATTAATCCCGATTTGTTTTTTCTGCCCTTACCGGCTAAATTTGCAGATATGACAAAACTGATAAACCTAAATATTTTCAAACGATTTTTCTCTTCCTCCTCAGCCGGAGGCGTTATCCTGCTGCTCTGCGTAGCTATATCGCTCACTATAGCCAACATCGGGTGGGCAGACCCGTTTAATGGTCTGCTGCAGATGAAACTTGGCAGGGATTTTGGGGCCATACATCTGGAATATCCCATGATTACCTGGATTAATGACGGTCTTATGGCTGTATTTTTCCTTTTGGTCGGCCTGGAAATCAAAAGGGAAATCATAGAAGGGGAACTTTCTTCCTTCAGACAGGCTTCCCTGCCGGTGCTTGCAGCTATCGGCGGTGTTGCAGTGCCGGCCCTGCTCTATGCCTCGCTGAATGCCTCAGATCCGCAGACGGCCGCAGGCTGGGGAATTCCCATGGCAACCGATATTGCATTTGCACTCGGCATTATTTCACTTTTGGGCAGCAGGGTCCCAAACGGGCTTAAAATTTTTCTGGCCGCACTTGCCATCGTTGACGATCTGATTGCCATACTGGTAATCGCCATATTCTATTCCAGCGAAATCCATCTTATCTACCTTGCCTATGCAGCAGGCATCATGTCGCTTCTGATCATTTTTAACAGATGCGGGGTAAAAAATATATTCTGCTATATCCTTCCCGGGGCAGCAATGTGGTATCTGGTGCATCATTCAGGCATCCACGCCACCATTGCAGGAGTACTGACGGCGCTCGCCCTTCCCACCAATGAGGATGACACCGAATCCCCGTTGGAAAAACTTGAGCACAGCCTTACCGTTCCGGTAAACTTTTTCATAATGCCACTGTTTGCCATAGCCAATACGTGCATCACTTTTGAGAGCGGAATGATCGAAGGGCTTGCCGGAAGCATCGGGATGGGTATCATACTGGGATTATTTCTCGGCAAGCCCGCCGGTATTTTTTTAATGTCCTGGATAGCAGTTAAGCTCAAAATTTCAGAACTGCCTGACCAGACATCATGGCCTCATGTACTTGGGCTCGGCATTCTGGGCGGTATCGGCTTTACTATGTCTATCTTTATTGCCCTTTTGTCCTTTAGGCAGCCTGAATTACAGGTGCAGGCAAAATTTGCCGTTCTTACAGCTTCCCTGCTGGCCGGCGCGCTGGGCTATGCTATTTTATATCTCTATGACAGAAGATCCAAAAAATCATAACAAATTTTCACTGCAGTCGCTATTTTGAGCCCGTGCAGCTTGAAATGCTTTTTTTTGCTTTATTCGAAAAAGGGTTTTATTTGCAAAAATAAGGCCCTTTTTTATGCCATCCTTATAATCGGATGCCGGAAGCCGCAGCTTGATTTATCGCCATAAGACTACTTCTCGCGGCGGTAGAGCACCACGTTTTTGACGCCCAGCCTTTCATTGAGCCAGGTCCTGAACTTCTCCTTATCGGCCTGTCTGATCGGTTTTGCCGCGTCATATGCCACAGCAGTCACCTCGGCAAGCGAATCGTTTTTTAATGCTGCCTGCTGGCGCACAATGGCCAGGGAACTTACTTCGGGAAACAATATTCGGGTTTCCCTCAGAAATGAGGCATTATCGAACTCATGGCGCGAGAGCTGCTTCTGGAGCTGCATGATCTTCACATCCTTTGCATTGAGCTCATTCTCGCTGCTTTTGATCTGGCTCAGGATATCGCCCTTCAGCGCACTGAAACGGTCGGTGCTGTCCTGCCTGATGATCAGATTGGTTCCCTTTAGAAACCGGTTTTCACTGATTTTTTTCTTTAGGGCGGCTATTTCCGGATCTGAAAACCTCTTGGAAAGAAAGGCCAGCTCCAGCACTTTTCCCTTTGGGGCGTAGGAGCTCTTCTTATAGACCATCGTGTAGCCTTTTGCGGTAAACTCCTTATCTGTGAAAAGGTCTGCATTTTTGACAAACTGCTGCTTCTCATACAGGGTACAGGCAAGGTACGCGCTGGGAATGATCATCACGGTAATGAGTATTGAAATAAATATTCTGACTTTTCTCTGCTGGCCCTTATCCACAGCCTTTTTGGCCGGGTACTTAAGGTATTTGACAATCAAAAAGGTGGATATGCCGATAAATACGCAGTTGATGCAGTACAGATAAAAGGCGCCCAGAAAAAAAGCCCACTGTCCCGTGGCAATGCCGTATCCTGCCGTACAGAGCGGCGGCATGAGCGCCGTGGCGATGGCGACCCCCGGAATGGGATTTCCCTTTTCTGTCCTTGTAACGGCAATCACCCCGACCAGGCCCCCAAAAAATGCTATCAGTATGTCATAGATATTGGGCGAAGTGCGGGCTAACAGTTCGGACTGCACTTCCTTGAAGGGGCTCAGGTAGAAATAGACCGTAGAAAACACAAGACTGACCAGAGTGGCATTAAGCAGGTTGCGCAGCGACTTCTTTAAAAGGGAAAAGTCATAGATCCCAAGGGCAAAACCGGCTCCCACTATCGGCCCCATCAGCGAGGAAATCAGCATCGCGCCGATGATCACCGCCGTAGAGTTCACATTGAGCCCCACAGAGGCAATAATGATCGCACAGGCCAGTATCCAAAGATTGGCGCCTTTGAAATCAATATTTTTCTTGACACTCTCAAGGGTCTTCCCCTTGTCGTCTTCATCCTCATGGAGGCTGAAAAATCCTGAAAATTTTTCCATAATCCGCTTCTTGATAAAATTTCTGTATTTTGAATTTAAAAAAAATATGCATATCATCCAAAACAATTGTGAAATTGCCCTGCAGGCCATCTCAACAAGACCGGATGCAGGTACAGTGTTGCGGCATGTATATTTGGACTCTAAAACGACAGCTGAATCCCATGAAATAAGCCAGAAGAAGCAGACATTATGCATTTTGCGCCCCAATAGTCTTTTTTTGGCTTAGAAAATCAGCATGGCTTTTAAATTCGTTACTCCCAAAAGGAAGAAGAGGAAAAAATAGAACCCTGTCACGGATAAGGAATTATCGGCTCCGGATACCTCATGGAAGCTAAAAGCAGTGCCATTAATAAATTGTTTGTTAAAATCTGACGCTGAAACAAAGCTGTGGCGTATCTTTGAAAAAATTGCCCCTATAATCCCGCAGCGCTTAATGCCTCATTTAAAATCAATGCACGAGCGCGCGTTCACAGTTTTCACTTTCATGTTTAAAAAAAAGCTTTTACAGATTGAGGCCCTTCTTATTGTAGGAAGAAAAAAAATGTCTCCCAAACAGTTTATATTTCTGTCCAGCGTCCTTGTCGGGATCACTTCCGCCTTGGCCGTAATACTCCTAAAATCATTTGCCCATTCGGTTTATCAGGCCGCGGCATACGTCAACAGCATACTAAAGCTGAGCTTTATCAACTCCGTGCTTCCCGTTATAGGGATCCTGCTCACCGTGATGGCCACCAGAAGGCTCCTTGGGGGGACCATTGAAAAAGGCACTTCCCAAATCCTGTATCTGGTGGCCCGCAAAGCCAGTATTGTTCCCAAAAAACAGCTTTACGCGCAGATTCTCACAAGTTCCCTGACAGTGGGGCTTGGAGGCTCGGCCGGGCTTGAAAGCCCAATTGTGGTTACAGGAGCCGCTTTCGGTTCCAATTTTGCCCAGCAGTTCCGATTAAGCTATAAAGACAGGACGCTCCTTCTGGGCTGCGGGGTCGCGGCCGGAATCGCCGCTGCCTTCAATGCGCCCATAGCCGGGGTGCTGTTTGCCGTTGAAGTGCTTCTGGTGGATGTGACCATAGCCGCCTTTACCCCGATTATGATCGCCGCCGCAACCGGCGCCCTGGTTTCAGCAATCCTGCTTAATGAAAATATACTGCTGAGCTTCCGCCAAAAGCAGACCTTTGATTACCACAACATCCCGCTTTATATCCTTTTGGGCCTGTTTACAGCTTTTCTTTCTGTCTATTATTCAAGGAATTTTCTCAAAACCGAGCATTATTTTGCGAACCTAAGGCTCGGTGCATATAAAAAAGCGCTTTTCGGCGCTCTGGTCCTCGGACTTCTCATTTTTGCATTTCCCGTCCTGTTCGGTGAAGGATACGAAAGCATCAAATCCCTGGCCGACCGCAATCCGGGCGAACTTCTGGAAAATACCCTCTTCAAGGACTTCAGTTCCAATCAATGGGTTCTCCTGGCCTTTGTGGGGGCATCAATGATGCTCAAGGCTTTCGCATCAGGCATTACCCTTGGCTGCGGAGGCAACGGAGGAAATTTTGCGCCATCGCTTTTTCTGGGCTCATATGCCGGATATTTTTTTTCCAAATTCCTTAACCTTACCGGACTAACCGACCTTCCGGTAAGCAATTTCGCCATAGTGGGCATGGCGGGAATACTCAGCGGACTCTTTCATGCCCCTCTTACAGCCATATTTCTTATTGCAGAAATCACAGGCGGATACGATCTGATCATCCCGCTGATGATTGTCGCCTCGTTAAGCTTTGCAATCTCAAAACGTTTTGAAAAGCATTCCCTGGACGTAAAAGGGCTGGTTAAGAAAGGGAATGTCTTTACCAGCAACAAGGACACCAATATCCTCTGGACCCTTAAAATGGACGCCATACTGCAGAATGATCCCAAGACGCTTGCTCCTGAGGATGACATCCACATGGTCCGCAGTGTGATAAAAGCTTCCGATCAGGGAATGTTTGCCGTGGCCTCTGGGGAAAAACTGCTCGGCGTGGTCTATTTCAGCGATATAAAGGAATTTATATTCAATGATACCGATATCAGGGCGAAACACCTGATGGCCGCCACGATGGAAATCGTTTCTTATAATGACAGTATGGAGACCGTTATGCGGAAGCTGGAAAAAAGCAGCAGGTCCTATCTTCCGGTTCTCAAGGACGATCTCTATTGCGGTTATATAGACAAGGGCGCTGCACTGGAGGCCTACCGCAATCAGCTTAAATCCATGATTTTTGAATAATTTCCCACAGCAGAAATACAGCAGAAATACAGCAGAAATACAGCAGATAAAACTCAAAACATAAAAATTCAATCTCTTGCCGCTGGCAAAAAAATCAATCTGCGAAATAAATGAATCTTAAAATCCGAAATCAGCATTTCTTTGAATATTTAGGCATCAGGCATTGTTTTTAAGGAATCCTTTCAGTAAATTTGCGGCTCTTATGAAGAATTGGTGCACTAAATTATTCATTTCTATTGTCATTCTTTTGAACGGATATGGCAGCACTTACGCACACAATAATATTGTTATCTATAAAAAGTTTTCTTTTTGCACTGTTATTAATAATATTCAAAATGAAGCCAGTTTAAATCGTGGACGTTCATTTGAATCTTTTAAAAGAAAAATGTGCCTTTTTGACAACGAAGAAAATGAAGAGAACTTTTCTTCGGTTCAAAAGCAGCTTGTAAAAAGCAATTACTTTTCAATTTTTCACATCAGCAGTCATTTTGCCGTTTCTGCGACTGCTTTTACCCAGAAAGTAAATGGCTGCAAGATCTTTAGCTTGCTTTATAACAAAGTATATCTCCTGTTTCAGGTTTTCAGAATTTGATTTTTATTATCGCTATTTTCTAAATAGCTGATTTCATTATTGTTTTATCCTCTAATCTTCTACTTGTTAGAAAATAGGCGGATATGAACTTCTATGGTCTGTTCCCAAAGGCCTCTTATTTAAAAATCAAAAATAAATTACATTTTAATGCTGAAATAATTATGAAGAGAATTTTCATGATCATGACTTTATGCGCCTTAACTTTCGCAGGCTGCAACTCTAAAAAAGAAGAAGAAAAAAAGGAAAAAACCAAATTTGTGGTTACTACTCCAATCGAAAGAGATACTACAATTACAAAAGATTATGTATCTCAGATACATTCCATCCAACATATTGAAATAAGAGCGCAAGAGCGCGGTTACCTTGAAAAAATTTATGTTGACGAAGGACAAATGGTTAAAAAAGGACAGCTGTTATTTAAAATCATGCCTGCACTTTACGAGGCTGAAATGAAAAAATCTAAAGCAGAAGTAAGTTTCAGCGCGATTGAATACCAAAATGCAAAAAAACTGGCAGATGAAAAAGTGGTTTCTCCAAACGAACTGGCAATGGCAAAAGCAAAACTGGAAAAAGCAGATGCGGAACTGGCTTTAAGCAAAGTTCATCTTCAGTTTACAGAAATCAGAGCGCCTTTTGACGGCATTATAGACAAATTTCATGTTCGTCAGGGAAGTTTAGTTGATGAAGGAGAATTGCTAACTGAATTGGCTGACAACAGTTCGATGTGGGTGTATTATAATGTTCCTGAATCTGAATACTTAGACTATCAGGAAAAGGCTGAAAAAAGCGGCAAGATGAAAGTCAGCCTTTTGATGGCCAATAACAAAAAATTCCCTTATTCCGGAGTGGTCGAAACTATCGAAGCCGATTTTGACAATGAAACAGGAAACATTCCATTCAGAGCTGTTTTCCCTAATCCAAAAAGATTATTAAGACATGGAGAAACAGGAAGCATACAGATGCCAATAGAACTAAAAAACGCCATGCTAATACCTCAGAAAGCGACTTTCGAGGTTTTAGATAAAAAATATGTTTACGTAATTGACAAAAACGGTACTGTAAAATCCAGAGAAGTGGTTATTGCTGCCGAAATGCCACATTTATTTGTTATCAAAGAAGGCTTGTCAATCAATGACAAAATACTTTTAGAGGGACTTCGTCTTGTGAAAGAAAATGACAAAATAGACTACGAAGTGGTAAAACCCCAATCGGTTATGTCCAATTTAGAGCTATATGCAGAATAACCGAACCTAAAAAAAGAAGCAATGTTTAATAAATTTATACATAGACCCGTGTTTGCAATTATAATTTCGATTATAATTGTCTTTCTAGGTACGCTGTCCATCAAACAGCTTCCTATATCGCAATTTCCACAAATTGCGCCCACCACAGTAAATATCTTTATTGCCTATCCCGGAGCAAGTGCCGATGTATTGGTGAAATCGACCTTAATTACCCTGGAGAATTCTCTTAACGGTACAGAAGGTGTCCGCTATATGGCAACAGACGCTACAAGCGCCGGAGAAGCAACGCTCAGAATAATATTTGAACCGGGAACCGATCCTAATGAAGCCGTAATCAGGGTTAAAACAAGAGTCGATCAGGTAATGCCATTACTGCCTGAACTGGTTCAGCGTGAAGGGGTTGTTATTACTCCTATTCAGCCGAGCATGTTGATGTACGTGAATCTTTATTCCAAAAGCAAAAGCATGGATGAGAAGTTTCTCTACAACTATGCCGACGTAAAAATGATTCCCGAAATCAGCCGCGTAAAAGGGGTTGCCAGAACCCAGATCTTAGGCAGCCGTAAATATGCTATGCGTGTTTGGCTGAATCCGGACAGAATGAGAGCTTATAAAATTTCTGTCGAAGAAGTTATGGAAGCGCTTCAGGAACAAAGTATTATTGGCCGTCCTGGGCGATTAGGGCAAAGTTCCGGTATTGCCGCGCAATCCTTAGAATATGTACTGACTTATAAAGGAAGATATGACGAACCAAAACAATATGAAAATGTCATTGTACGTGCCAATTCAGAAGGAGAAAGCATTCGCCTGAAAGATATAGCTAAAGTAGAACTGGGAAGCGAATTCTTTGATATTTACTCGAATCTGGACGGACATCCTTCTGCTGCTATTGTATTGAAACAAAATTACGGAAGCAATGCCAGTGATGTAATTAATGCCGTTAAAGCGAAACTGGAAGAAATGAAAGGCAGTTTTCCTCCTGGAATGGATTACAAAATCAGTTATGACGTTTCGCAGTTCTTAGATGCTTCTATAGATCAGGTGGTGCATACTTTGAGAGATGCGTTCATCTTAGTTGCCTTAGTGGTATTTATATTTTTAGGAGACTGGCGTTCGACTTTAATTCCAATTATTGCCGTTCCGGTCTCTTTGATTGGAGCATTCTTTGTGATTCAGTTGTTTGGAATGTCTATCAATTTAGTAACTCTATTTTCACTGGTATTAGCAATCGGAATTGTAGTAGACAACGCTATTGTCGTCGTCGAGGCTGTTCATGCCAAGTTTGAAGAATTTCCACACATTACACCTTATGCTGCAGTGAAATTAGTTTTGGGCGAAATTGGAGGTGCCATTATTGCTATTACTGCCGTTATGGTATCTGTATTTATTCCGGTTTCGTTTATGTCGGGACCAGTTGGAACTTTCTATAGACAATTCTCGGTTACGATGTCAAGTTCGATTATCATTTCGGCAATCGTAGCTTTAACCCTTACTCCTGTTCTCTGCGCTATTCTTCTGAAAAATAATCATGGAAAAGAGAAAAAAGGAAATATATTGACGAAATCTCTAGACGCTTTTAATGCCTGGTTTGAAAGACTTACCGGAAGATATGTTACCGTTTTAAAATCTATAGTAAGCAGAAGAGTATTGACTTTCGGAATCCTTATTGCTTTCTGCGCATTCATTTTTGTAGAAAATCAGGTACTTCCTTCAGGATTTATTCCTAGTGAAGATCAGGGAACTATTTACGGAATCATTCAAACTCCGCCCGGAGCTACTTTAGAAAGAACCAATCAGGTAGCACAAAAATTACAGAAAATTTGTGAAAGTGTTGAAGGAGTAGAATCAGTTTCTTCTTTAGCCGGTTATGAAATCATGACAGAAGGACGTGGATCGAATGCCGGTACTTGTTTGATTAACTTAAAATCATGGTCTGACAGAAAACATTCTGTAACAGAAATCATGGAAGAACTGGAAAAAAAATCTAAAGATCTGGGAGCTGTTGTAGAGTTTTTTGAACCACCTGCAATTCCGGGATTCGGATCTTCAGGAGGTTTTTCTATGCGTTTATTAGACAAAACTACTAGTACCAATTATCAGGAATTTGATAAAATCAACAAACAGTTTATGGCTGAATTAGGTAAACGTAAAGAACTTTCAGGCCTATTTACGTTCTTCGCTGCCAATTATCCACAATATGAACTGGAAATCAATAATGACTTGGCGATGCAAAAAGGCGTTTCTATTGGAAAAGCAATGGAAAACCTTAATATTTTAATCGGAAGTACTTACGAACAAGGATTCATCAAATTCGGGCGTTTCTTTAAATTGTATGTACAGTCTGACCCTAAATTCAGAAGACTTCCATCCGATATCCTTAATCTTTATGTGAAAAATGATCATGGAGAAATGGTGCCTTATTCTGCGTTTATGACACTGAGAAAAACACAGGGGCCAAACGAGGTTACACGATACAACATGTATAATTCTGCTGCCATTCAGGGACAGCCTGCTAAAGGATATACAACCGCAGATGCAATTAAAGCTGTACAGGAAACTGCCCTTAAAACGCTGCCAAAAGGTTACGATATTGCCTGGGAAGGACTTTCTTATGACGAAGCTGCAAGAGGAAACGAATCGCTTTACATCTTTTTAGTGGTACTGGCTTTCGTATATTTTGTTCTTGCCGCACAGTACGAGAGTTTTATTATTCCGTTGTCTGTAATTTTATCTATTCCGGTCGGAATTTTAGGTTCTTTTGTGATTCTGCAAATGATGGGCTTACAAAACGATATTTACGCACAAATCGGATTGATCATGCTCGTCGGTCTTCTCGGTAAAAACGCCGTACTGATAGTCGAATTTGCCGTGCTCAAGCATCAGCAGGGAGCAACTATACTTGAAGCCGCTATAGAAGGAGCAAAAGTACGTTTCAGACCTATTCTGATGACTTCATTTGCTTTTATTGCCGGATTAATTCCTTTGATTTTTGCTTCGGGCGCCGGTGCTATCGGAAACAGAACTATCGGTGGATCTGCTCTTGGCGGAATGCTTTTCGGAACCATTTTCGGTGTCATTATCGTTCCGGGACTTTACTACATCTTTGGCTCAATGGCCCAAGGCAGAAAACTAATTAAAGGTGAAGAAGAAAGTTCATTGTCTGATGAATTTATGCATCATGTAGATGATTTTTCTAAAAACAATCAAACAGATGAAAATGAAGAATAACAAAAATATAAAATACGCAGGTATAGCCTGCGTATTGCTCTCTATTGCTGGCTGTAAAACTCCTTCCATTGTAGAGAAAAATGAAAATAAAGCCGTTCCTGAAACCTATTCCAATAATGTTTTAGACACACTCAATACAGGAAAAGTAAAATGGAGAAGTTATTTTACAGATGAAAATTTAGAAAACCTGATTGATATCGCACTAAAAAATAATCAGGAATTGAATATTACGCTGCAGGAAATCGAAATTGCAAAAAGCGAAGTAAAAGCAAGAAAAGGTGAATATCTTCCTTTTGTAGGTTTTACTGCCGGTGCCGATTTAACCAAATCCGGTAGATACACAAGTACTGGTTCTGGTGAAGCTACAACAGAAATTATGCCTGGCAAAGAAACTCCGGATCCGCTTCCCAATTATCGTTTTGCACTGACATCGAGCTGGGAAATAGACATTTGGAATAAATTGCATAATGCCAAAAAAGCAGCTTTAAACCGTTATTTAGATTCTATTGAAGGAAAGAATTTTGTCGTTACTAATTTGATTGCTGAAATAGCAGATTCCTATTATGAACTTTTAGCATTAGATAATCAATTGGAAATCATCAAACAAAACATTGATATTCAGACCAATGCTTTAAAAATTGTAAAAATCCAAAAAGAAGCGGCAAGAGTGAACGAACTGGCAGTACGAAGATTTGAAGCACAAATACTTAGTACACAAAGTCTGCAATTTGATATTCAGCAACAGATTACTGAAACGGAGAATAAAATCAATTTCCTATTAGGACGTTTTCCTCAGAAAATTACAAGAAACAGCAATACTTTCAGTACTTTAACTCCCGCAGACGTTCATGTCGGAATACCGTCTCAGCTTCTGGAAAATCGTCCAGATATCAAAAAAGCAGAAATGGAATTAATAGCAGCAAAACTGGATATAAAATCGGCCAAAGCAAGATTTTATCCTTCACTTGGTATTTCTGCCGGAATTGGGTACGAGGCTTTCAATACTAAATATCTGCTAACCTCTCCAGAATCTTTATTGTATTCTATAGCAGGAGATTTGGTAGCTCCTTTAATTAACAGAAATGCCATAAAAGCAAGTTATCTTACTGCAAGCGCCAAACAGATTCAGGCTGTTTACAATTATGAAAGAACATTAGTAAACGCTTATGTTGAAGTTGCGAATCAATTGTCTAAAATAGAGAACACAAAACAAAGTTACGATCTAAAGTCCAAACAGGTTGATGCATTAAACGAATCTGTTCAGATATCCAACAACTTGTTTAGTTCTGCCAGAGCAGATTATATGGAAGTTTTATTGACCCAGAAAGATGCCTTAGAATCTAAATTTGAACTTATTGAAACCAAAAAACAGCAGATGAACGCCTTTGTTAATGTTTACAGAGCACTCGGGGGCGGCTGGAATTAGCAGTTTTCATTTTTATTCTTTGAAAAGGAGATTGGCTGAAGAGCTGATCTCCTTTTTTAATCAGCGCCTTATCTTTTGAGTAAATAGCTATTATGCCTATAATGCAATGGGAAGGCCTGCAGCATGAATTTACCATAGGGCATCCATGGCTGTTGATAATATAATACCCTGCTCTTCGTGGAAAGGGATTAGTTTTGTGCCACAAAACCTAAAATCGCATAAAGTAATTCATAGAGCCAAAGAAAGACAATTCTGCCTTAACTTAAACATTCTTTTAAAATCCTCATTAAATTTTGTACATTTATGTATCAGTTTAATGCGATGAATCTATTGAGTTTTTACAATTTTTGCATCAATCCCCAACAGGGCATCCAAGCCAAATTTACAAAGCCAATGGAAGACAGACACTACATATAGAGAGCCAATCTCTTCAAATCATCCAAAAATGATGTTGTAATTTGTCCTGTCCCCGTCACCACAGCCAAATGGCGCCAATTGAAGACAATTGGCGCCATTTTTTATTTATGCTAGTAAACACGGCTGAATTTTAATCATTTTTGATTTTATTTTCTTTCTTTAAAATAATAGCAAAATTGCTTCAGTGTATATATTTATATAAAAAACAGCACAGATAGTTAATTTATAATTCGATAAGTTAACAGGATTCCAACACCAAGAATGAAGCGAAAATATGAGTTAATAATATCTTATTTTTTTAGATGTATTCAATTTCAGAAAATGAAATCTCATTCTATAATGGCTCAATATTTCAAAATTATTTGAATTTCTCGCTCTCATTTTTTTCAATTGTAATTCTTGCTAGACTGAAGCGAAAAAAATGGTCTACTCCCCACCCGCGAAAACCAGAAATAAAGAAGCCTGAGAAAAAGAAGACAATCCTAACTAACTAACTAACTAACTAACTAACTAACTAACTAACTAACTAACTAACTAACTAACTAACTAACTAACTAACTAACTAACTAACTAACTAACTAACTAACTAACTAACTAACTAACTAACTAACTAACTAACTAACTAACTCATTTCCGATAATTAAATATTTTCCTAATAGTACTAAGTCGAAGATGTAAAAATGTAATAAAAGGCGATAATTGTATAAAAAGCACTTGCATCATTTGGCGTCATTTGCTGAAAACTAAAATGGATTGAAGTCAGACCAATAGTTTCGGCTTCTCTCAGAGATGTATCTTTCGCCCGCTTCAAATCAGCGTCAGGATACCAGTTGACCAGCACTACTTCGCCATGAATAGCAAAGGCGTCATGTAGAGGTAAGACCCCAGCGCAAGGCACTGTGCATAATATCCAATCTCTTATGGATTATCCGTAAAGCGCCGGCTGGATTTTAATTCCATAAAATTATCAATTTCTAAAATCAAAATTATGTTCCATCATTCTAAAGACTTACAATTCAATGCGAGGGTATCGAAACCCGACCCGGCATTCGCCAACATTCTGCTTGAGCAGTTTGGCGGCGAGAATGGCGAATTGGCCGCCGCAATGCAGTATTTTACGCAGGCTTTTAATGCCAAGCAGCCGCATCCTGACAAATATGACATGCTGATGGATATCGCCACAGAAGAATTTTCACATCTTGAAATCGTGGGGGCAACTATCCAAATGCTCCTGAAGGGCGTAAACGGAGAGCTGAAGGATGCCGCCGACTCCTCAGAAATCATGCAGGTGCTTGACGGGAAGGCCGCAAAGGAAACCATCATCCATGCTGCGCTTACTGCAAATCCGCAATTTCCGATCATTGCCGGAGGCGGTCCAGCACTTAAAAACAGCCAAGGCATTCCGTGGTGCGCCTCTTACATCCACTCCAACGGCGATCTTACGGTGGATTTGAGGAGCAATCTCGCATCTGAATCGCGCGCAAAGCTCGTATACGAGCATCTGATGAAATTCACCACCGACCCTTATGTCAAAGAGACGCTGTCTTTCTTGATGACCCGTGAGGTGGCGCATTACAAAATGTTTGAAGCCGCACTCGATTCGATCCAGCCTAATTTCCCTCCTGGAGTGCTTCAGGCTGATCCACGCTTTACCCAACAGTATTTTAATTTTTCACCTGAAAAAAGCGTTCAGGCCCCTTGGAACACAGGCGAGATGCCCGATATGTCCAAAGAATGGCAGTATATCCCAGATCCGCAGACGTATGTCAAAGAGACCCAAGGTCTGACCGACAATGAGGACACCTACAATGCTGAACTGGAGCAGATGGATAAAGTGAACCAGCAGATGAGCCAGATGCGCAGCGAAGAAATGAAAATGGCAGAACCGGAAGGCACCGCCTTCTGGAGTGATTATGACACTGGCCTGTAGTGCCATTAGAATAAGCTAATTTCTTTAAATTCTGAATGAAATTTGTGTGAATTTATATCATAGAGGTCACACTGCCAGATGGCGCCAATTGAAGATAATTGGCGCCATTTTTTTCTACTCTCACTAAAATTGAGGACTTTAAACCATTCTTGCTTTCTTTAAAATAATGCTTTAGTAAGTAACCTAATATGATGATTCGAGATAATTTGTGCAAGTGCTACTTGCACAAATCAATTTTATCACTATGCGGGCGGACTAATTGAGAACAAGAGATGATAATTCACGAATAATAGTTTGTAGCAGTGTCAGAAAGTATACAAGGACACTTTCTCTGACTGCAATAATTGGTAAATCATAAAATATTGCAGAATTGTATATTAGTGTACTGCCATAAGACAATTGAGTTTTTATAATTTTTGTATCAATCCCCAACAGGACATCTAAACCAAATTTACAAAGCCAATGGAAGACAGACCCTAAATATAGTAAGCCAATCTCTTCAAATCATCCAAAAATGATGTTGTAATTTGTCCTGTCGAGGTCACAAAGCCAAATGGCGCCAATTGAAGACAATTGGCGCCATTTTTTCATTTACACTAATAAATACGGTGGCTTTGAGTCATTTTTGCTTTTATTTTCTTTCTCTAAAATAATAGAAAAATTGCTTCAGCGTGTATATTTAGATGAAAAATAATACAAATAGTTAATTTATCATTCGATAACTTAACAGGATTCGAACCCCCAGAATATTATAGAAATTGACTCTATATAATCTCCAAATTGCTTTCAATTACTATTTAATGACAAATAATGAAATCTGATTTCAAAACGTATTTAAGTATATTATTGCTATATTTGCTTAAGAGCCTGCCAGCGATGCCATTCCGATTAAAAAAGCTGGCCGAACAGTCAAAACCAATATGTCATTTACTCCAGATGTCCAATATACTCAAAAACCATATAGCCAAATTTGCACAGGTATCAGACAATGACTTTGAGCAAATCAAAAAATTCTTCGACATAAAACAAACGTGTAAAAAAGAGAACCTGCTAAAGGAGGGACAGATCTGCCGTCATCATTATTTTGTTTTGGACGGCCTGCTTAGAAAGTTTTATATTAACGAGAAAGGTACCGAACAAACCACGGAATTTGCCATAGAAACATGGTGGCTTACCGATAACTTTGCCTACGAGAACCAGCTCGCGACAGAATTTTATATTCAGGCAGTAGAGAAATCAACATTGCTTTACATCACTTTGGAGAAGCAGCAGAAGCTGCTGGAAGAGTTTCCGGTAATGGAGCGCTATTTCCGTTTTGTCTACCAGAGGGCTTATGCAGCCGCACAGAAACGCATCAAATTTCTTTTCTCGTTCTCTAAGGAAGAGTTTTATTTCCAGGCAGTCAGAAACCACCCCGAATTCATCCAGCGTGTTCCCCAATACCTCATCGCTTCCTATCTAGGATTCACGCCCGAATACTTGAGCGAAATACGCAAAAGGCTTCTTTCTTAAACCAGTTTAAGTTTTTTCCTTTCCCTATTATTGAATTTTGCATTGAACAATTTTAAAAGAATAATACAATGCAAAAACGACTTAACATTAAGCAGGCCGCTCCGGATGCACTAAAAGCGATGATAGGACTTGAAAGCTACCTTTCAAAAATTTCCATATCCAAGACAGCCAAAGAACTCATAAAGATACGTGCCTCGCAGATCAACGGCTGTGCCTACTGCATCAACATCCACACTCAGGACGCCGTTAAAAACGGCGAGTCAAACCAGCGCATTTTTCTCTTGAGTGCTTGGAGAGAAGCTGGGGACATTTTTACAGAAGAGGAAAAAGTGGTGCTCGCGGTAACTGAAGAGATAACATTAATTCATGAGAACGGATTAACGGATGAAACCTATACAAAGGCCTTACAGTATTTCAGTGAAAGCCAGATAGCAGATATAATAACGGCCGTCATAACAATCAATCTTTGGAACAGGGTTGTTCTCAGTACCCATCTCCGAATAGGAGAAAGTCTTGCATAACTTGCAAAAAACTAGTTTAATTACGATGCATCCAAAAGTTTAGAATTATAATTAAATTTGAAGACAATAAGCCCGATTTGTTTCGGGCTTATTGCTTTTACGAAAAACTCATTTAAAAGCACCAATTAGGATAGAAATGCTCCAGTGGAACAACAATCAAATAATTCATACAGCCAAAGAAAGACAATCCTGCCTTAACTTAAACAATCTTTTAAAATCCTGCATAAATTTTGTAAATTTATATATCAGTTTAATGCGATGGATCAATTGAGTTTTTACAATTTTTGCATCAATCCTACTCAGGACATCCGAACCAATTTTTTAACGCCAATGAAAGACAGACATTACATATAGAAAGCCAATCTCTTCAAATCATCCAAAAATGATGTTGAAATTTGTCCTGTCCCCGTCACTTAAGGAGACAACTAGTAAATAGTTGTCTCTTTTTTTATGCCCAAACATATAGATTTTTCAAGCCTTCACAGTATAATATTTGTGGTTCAATTTTTTCACAAGAAATTCTTAGTCTGTTTGAAATAAACAGTCTTAAAGTGGCGCTATCAGAGAATTAATCGAAGCTGAACGATGGTTCGAAATCTTGTTAAGAATATAGTTTTCTCTCTCTTTTGGTTTATCGTAATTTTTTTTATATTAAATATTATTGTTCAATTGCGGTTAAAAATTGATTTATCACGGTTTTAATAGTTCTTTGATAGCCACATCTAATACAGGGTCATTCATGTTTAGCAAATCATTTTGGGTATTTAGAACATGAATGTCAACAGGTGCGCCGATTCCTTCATAACAAATCATTTTGTTGTCGTAGTAACGCTCATTAGAGAGTGAAATAAGCCAACCATTTGGAAGTGTAAAGCCATACATATTTGAGTAAATGCCACGTGTGTTTGATCCAACAATTTTTACATTGGGCAATTCTCTCATTATCGAAGCAAATAAATCTCCAGCGCTTACTGTTTTATCATTCGTTAAGACTACTACAGGTTTTGTAAATTGAAAAACACCTTTAGGCTCAGTGTACCATGTTTCAAGTTGACCAAAATCTTCATATCCTCCCTTTCTTATTCTTGTTTTTTTATGCATCCCAATTACTTTACTAGTTGTAAATCTGCCAGCAACTTCATAAGCAAATTCATCATTACCACCAATATTATCTCTCGTATCTACAATAATTGATTTTACATCTTTAAAACTTGCAAACAGTGTATCTAATAGTTTACCTGCAACTACTGCATCAGGCACATTATCGGAATCTTGATCAACGAAGCATCTGTTGAAACGCAAATATCCAATACCATTTGAAGTCGAATAAGCAAACAGATGTACATTATTAAATTCAGGACCTGCATATTGCAGCGCTGTAAAATGTTTTTGCGATAAGGAAGAATTTACCATTTGCCAAAACTTATTACGTATACTATCCGTTGGGAACTCTTTTACGAACTGGGAAGGTTTTACGGATTTGAATTGCTTTATTCCCGGAACGATAACATTGATATGATTATCATTAAAAGGAGCCAGCATCTGAGAAAAAACCGTATATAAAGAATCATCAGAAGTATTGGCGTTTATCAGTGGTCTATATTTTTTATAGGTGGCATGCCAGTCAATATTCCTTAACTTAAAGAAGGCATAGTTGTCTTCGAAAGTATGCCATAACACTTCAAAATTTAATTCCGGTTTTGAAATAGCAGTGTCTTTAGGATAAGAAACTGGATTTTGAGCGTTAGTTATATTTACGGTGAAAATTAACAAAATCAAATAGCTAAAAATTTTCATGTTTTTTCAATGATTAAATTTAATATGTTGTTGATTCAAATTACTTCTAACATTCTGTCGCTAAACGAGTTTTGAGATTAAAGATGCGAGATTTTTCCGTTATCCACAAATTTTCCAAGTATAAAACCAAAAAATAAGTCAATTTTGAACCTTAATGGAAATTCTAATATCCTTACCAAATTTTAATCTGAATGATCTTCGATTTATTGCATAATTTTACTAAAAACCAACTTGTTTTCTTTAGTCAATACTAAATTTTCTTTTTCAAGAATTTATAAAATATTACAACTTAAATAAATTTAAGCACCCCTCTGTTTTAACACTTTTTAACTTTTAACCTCTACAGGACATACAAACCGCTTCTAAATAAAAAATTAAAATAATTATCTTACAAATTCACTTGAAAATAAGCTAATTTCTTTAAATCATTCATAAAATGATGTTGTAATTTGTCCTGTCGAGGTCACAAATTTAAATCCCATTTCTCTCAAAATGGGATTTTTTTTTTGCTTTCCTATATAGATTATAACAGATCTCCATTTGTTTTATTTTGATCTATTGACTACTATGAAGCACCATAACAATAAATTAATAGCCCCTGACTATATTTACCCGATAACTCCTAAGATAATTTTTCCTTCACGAAGTTCTCCAGTTCTTTCATTGATATAGAAATAGTCATTAAGTCAAATCCCTTTATAAAAAATAATATACCTGTTAACCATCAATAATGACTTTTCGGTGTTTTATTCCCCATTCTGCAAGATCATTTATTATCGTTTTCAGTGTTAATCCATACTCAGTCAGCTGATAATGAATTGTAACAGGCTGAGTATCTAGAACTGTGCGTTTAATCAATTTATTTATTTCCAAATCCCTCAATTCCTTACTTAACATTTTATTAGAAATACCATTTACATCATTTAAAATATCGGTAAATCTTCTCTTATTATGATAACAGATCGATGAAATTATAGAAATTTTCCATTTTCCATTCAATATATCCATTGTATCATGGACAGCCATTATCTCTTTTTTGTGCTCAACCTGACATTCGTTACTCATAAGTTACTTTGTTTCTCAAACGTTACTGTTACTTTTGGTTACAAAGTAACAAAAATAAACTCAACTGAATTAACTTTGCTCATATAAATTTAAAATATAAAAAAATGAATTTCACGAATAAAAATGTTCTTATAACAGGAGGAACTACAGGAATTGGATTAGCAACAGCAAAAGAATTCATAAAATCAGGCGCTAACGTCTGGATCACTGGAAGAAACAGGGAAAATCTTGAGAATGCAAGTAAAGAAATTAACAGTCTTAATTTAAAAACAATCGTTGCTGACACTGCAAATTTATCTGATCTATCGCTACTGGAAAAAGCTTTTGCAGAAAGCGGAAATAAATTGGATACTCTTTTTTTAAATGCCGGAATAGCAACCTTTAGTTCAATAGAAGAAGTAACAGAGGCTGATTTTGATGCGCAGTTTAACACCAATGTCAAAGGCCATTTCTTTACGCTTCAGAAAATGCTTCCTTACCTGGCAGAAGGTTCGTCGGTAATTTTTACATCTTCAACTGTTGCAACAGCTGCAAATTTAGGAAGCAGCATCTATTCGGCTACAAAAGGGGCATTAAATAAAATTGCTCAAATCGCTGCAAACGAATTAGCAGGAAGAAAAATCCGTGTCAATATTGTGAGTCCAGGACCAGTTTCTACGCCAGGACTTCATAAAGCTGTACCAGAAGACGCTAAAAAATTTCTGTCGAACGCTACTGCAATGCAGAGATTAGGCGATCCAGCAGAAATTGCAAAAACAGTATTATTTCTTGCTTCAGATAATGCAAGTTTTATTACTGGAACGGAGCTGTTAGCAGATGGTGGCTATATAAATTATGCTCTAAAATAATTTATTAGAAATCATTAAATGACTCGATCGTCGGATTATGACACGCACCGTAAATTTTACAATAACATATTTAAAAACCAGTTTTATTAATATTAGGAACGGATACGGAATATTTTCCGAACGGTCGGGTAAAAATCACAAATGCTTGAAGCCCTTACATCAAATTAAAATTAGAATCGACTTCGCATCAATCCCCAGCAGGACATCTAAAACAAACTTACATCGCCATTGGAATCAGATATAACATATAGGAAACTAATATCTTGAAATCATCCATAAATTTTATAGAATTTGTCTTGTTGCTGTCACTTAAAAAACGTTAAAACATTAGTTTTAGCGTTTTTTTTGCGTTTTAGTATTGTTTATCACTTTTACACAGACATCAGTAATTTGCGGACCTGGTAAAGTTAACTATTTAGGATTCAAACCACAGACATGTCGCATAAATACTAGGATTGGACTGTTTACCTTAATAATATTTTATAGACTTTCCTAAAAAAAGTTAGTCTCCAAAAACTAACGAATTAAAAATTTAAGCATAAAACAATTGTCTATTAAATTTTATATCGTAATATTGCAATATAAATATAATACAATGGGAGCAACAAAAACAGATTATTTTACTGAAAGCCAGAACGAGCTGGCTGTTTTAGCCAAAGCGCTAGGCCATCCTGCGCGTATTGCTATTATGGAATATTTATTAAAAGTGGATGCATGCATCTGCGGGGATATCGTAAACGAACTTCCTCTTTCACAGCCCACAGTTTCACAACATTTGAAAGAATTGAAAAATGCAAGTTTGATTAAAGGAAGTATTGAAGGAAATTCTATCTGCTACTGTATCAATGAACCTGGACTTGAAAAGTTAAAAGGTTTCTTTGAGCATATTTCAGATCACCTTGCTAAAAAGAAAAACGAATGCTGTTAATTTAAAAGATATGGAAATAAGAAAACTTTTAGCCGAAGACTGGGATCAGGTTAAGTTAATCTACCAAAAAGGGATTGATACTGGTAATGCCACGTTTCAAACTAGCGCTCCATCATGGGAAGACTGGGACCAGTCACATCTCGCATCTTGTAGAATTGCAATGCAGGAAGATAGTAAAGTAATTGGATGGGCTGCCCTTACCCCTGTTTCCTCTCGCTGTGTTTATGCAGGTGTTGCAGAAGTAAGTGTATATGTTGATCCTGCACATTCAGGAAAAGGAATCGGGCTTAACCTTTTAAATGAACTTGTACGACAGAGTGAAGCAGAAGGAATCTGGACCCTCCAGGCAGGAATATTTCCTGAAAATGCAGCAAGTCTTAGTATCCATGAAAAAGCAGGCTTCAAGATACTTGGAACAAGGGAGAAAATCGGAAAACAAAATGGCATATGGAGAGATACTATTCTTCTTGAAAGAAGAAGCGCTGTTATTATTTAATAAAAAATATAGTTTAACTAAATATAAAAAATTATGAAACTTTCAGAAATTAAAGAAGTGCTTAAAACTGTGGAAGCAGTAAATTTTGAGCTGCCTGACGGGACATTTGTACCAGAATATTTTCACGTAACTGAAGTAGGATTGGTTACCAAAAACTTCATCGACTGTGGTGGAACAGTGAGAAAGGAAACTGTTGTGAACTTTCAGCTTTGGGATGCTAACGATTACGAACACAGGCTTAAACCGCAGAAGCTGATCCACATCATTGAGCTTTCAGAAAAAGTACTAGGAATTGAAGATCATGAAATTGAAGTTGAATACCAGAATACTACTATTGGCAAATATGATTTGGATTTTAACGGCAGAAACTTCACTTTACTCAATAAAAAGACAGCCTGTCTAGCTCAGGAACAGTGCGGTACTCCGTCAGATAAACCTAAAGTGAAATTATCACAGTTAAATATTGACAACGGTTCTTCATGTACTCCAGGCGGAGGATGTTGTTAATATCTTAATTGATAATTGATAAACCATTACAGCCAAAAAACTATGTTATATCCAGAAGTTGAGAATACGGTTAAATCATTTGATTTTAAACAGATCTCCGAAGAACGCAAAGCGATCCTGCAGCCACTAATTGACTTTATTCAGACTAAAGCAGACAGTAATCTGGGAATCAGACTAAATCTAATCTGCACGCACAATTCAAGAAGAAGTCATCTGTCACAGGTATGGGCGCAGACTGCAGCTGCCTATTACGATATAAAAAATGTCTCATGCTATTCAGGAGGAACCGAAGCTACTGCCCTATTCCCGATGGTGGCCCAAACTTTAGGTGATTTAGGATTTAAGATCAAAACTCTTTCAGAGGATACAAACCCTATCTATTCAATAAAATATTCAGCTAATGAACTTCCTGTTATCGGTTTTTCTAAAACTTATGATGATGATTTCAATCCTGAAAGTGGATTTGTCGCAATAATGACCTGTTCGCAGGCTGACGGTGGATGCCCGTTTATAGCAGGCGCTGAGAAAAGAATCCCGATTACCTTCGAAGATCCAAAAATTTCTGACGGTACACATCAGCAGAAAGAAACTTATCTGAAGCGCAGCCTTCAGATTGGAACTGAAATGTTTTACGTATTCTCACAAATAAAAAAATAAAATGTCAGCAAATAAATGTGCTCCAGCCGTCGAACGTAAAAAACTAGGCGTCCTAGACCGCTTCTTAACCCTTTGGATTTTCCTTGCTATGGCAATAGGCGTGGCAATAGGATACTTTATTCCTTCAAGCGGAGACTTCATTAATTCTTTTTCCAGCGGCACTACAAACATTCCATTGGCAATAGGGCTTATCCTGATGATGTATCCGCCTTTGGCTAAAGTTAAGTATGAGCAGATGGGAGAGGTTTTCAAAAACACAAAAATCTTAGGAGCCTCTTTATTCTTAAACTGGATTGTAGGACCTGTATTGATGTTTTTATTAGCCCTGCTCTTTTTAAATGGATATCCCGAATATATGATCGGGGTAATTCTTATCGGCTTGGCACGCTGTATTGCAATGGTTGTGGTATGGAACGATCTGGCAGACGGAAACCGTGAATATGCAGCAGGGCTTATTGCGCTTAACAGTATTTTTCAAGTGTTGCTCTACAGTGTATATGCTTACATTTTTATCACCATTCTCCCTCCCTATTTTGGATATGATGGTTTTGAGGTGAATATCAGCATTGCTCAGATTGCCGAGAGTGTGGGCATTTATTTGGGTATTCCATTTGCTCTGGGAATCATAAGCCGTTATACTTTGATAGCTTTGAAAGGTTCTGAATGGTTTAACACTAAATACGTGCCTTTTATATCGCCGATTACACTTATTTCACTACTCTTTACAATAATTGTAATGTTCAGTCTTAAAGGAGAACTGATTGTTCAGATTCCGATGGATGTTGTACGTATTGCCATTCCGCTTGTGGTTTACTTCACTTTAATGTTTATCGTCAGCTTTTTCATCGGTAAATATTTTGGAGCTGACTATTCAAAGACAACCTCTATAGCTTTTACGGCAACCGGCAATAATTTTGAACTAGCTATTGCTGTGGCAATCGGCGTATTTGGTATAAACAGCGGCCAGGCTTTTGCAGGCGTTATAGGTCCTTTGGTAGAAGTCCCTGCTCTTATAGCGTTAGTTAACTTAGCATTTTGGTTCAGAAAGAAGCACTTCACAAAACAGACACTATCATAGTATTAATTAAGCCAAGCTAATATAAAATTTATCTTAGAAAAATCAGATCCCTGTAATTATAAATTCGCTTCGTCTATTAGCTTGATGCTCTTCTTCTGTACACGGAACATTGTCGACGCATTTATTTATAAGGTCTGTTTCGCCATATCCTTTTGCTGTTAAACGATTAGGAGCGACTCCGTTTTTGATCAGCCAGTTTAAAGTAGCTTTTGCTCTTTGATCAGATAATCTCAGATTGTATTGGTGTGAAGCTCTACTGTCTGTATGAGAACGGATGTCTAGTTTCATATTCGGATGCTGGTTTAATACATCTAATATTTTTTCTAAATCGATCGCAGCTTCAGTACGGATATTATATTTATCCAAATCAAAGTAAATCATTTTAATGCCAAAACATTTCCCTAAATCATCTCCAACTGTAACCTTGCAAACTGATTTGTCAAGCGCGATGGGAAGACTGGTTTTTCCAGATACTTTTCCAATGGTTACCAGTTCCTCTTTTGTTTCGTATTCTATCTTTTGAGCTCTCACCATATAATTTTTTCCGCATTCTACGGCAAACGTATATTCTCCACTACTATTGGAAATGGTTGATTTTATAATTTTTTGATTTTCATATAAGGTAAGTTCGGTTCCCGGAAGCACAACACCACTTTGAGAATCTGTTATTACGCCATTTAGTTCCTGCAGGCATTTCAATTGGCGTATTTCTGTAAATTTATAGATATCATCAGAACCCTGTCCGCCGTCTTTATTGGAACTGAAGTAGCCTTGTCTGGAAAGCGGATCAATACTATACGCAAAATCATCTTTTGGCGAATTTACATCGTTTCCAAGGTTCTGGATGTTGCTGATGGTTCCGTTATTTTCAATCTGTCCGACAAAAACGTCTAAACCTCCAAGTCCAGGATGGCCGTCTGAAGCAAAATAAATTTCATTTTCGCTAGTTACGTATGGAAAGGTCTCTTTGCCCTCCGTATTAATTGATGCTCCAAGGTTTTCAGGACTTCCAAAGCTGCCGTTGCCCTTAACGCTTACTTTGTAAATATCAGATTGTCCGATTGTACCAGGCATATCTGATGTAAAGTATAAAGTTTTCTCGTCGGGACTTAACGCAGGATGGGCTGTAGTGTAATTGTCACTGGTAAACGGAAGGGCGATAATGTTGCTGAATTTTTCATTATCAAAATCGGCTTTATAAATTTTTATGAGCGTAAATTTATTGTCATCCTTTCCTTTTTTGCCATCGATAAAATTATTTCGAGTAAAATATGCCGTTTTTCCGTCTTTAGTAAATACAATGGTCGATTCGTGGAAACGGCTGTTTAGCAATGACTTGATTCTATGCGCTTTTGATGGAGCTCCTGTTGCTACATCAATACTGGCATTATAGATATTGGTAAAATATTCCCCTGTCCATTTATGTTTTCTCTTGCTAAAAATTTCCTGTATCCCTGGCAGATGCAAAATAGATTTTATTATTGCAAACAAAACTTCCATAATCTGAATACTTTGAATTAATTCCAGCATCTTCAATTTTATAACGGCCAGAATTGGCTTTAATCTGGTCGAGATAGCTGGTATTTTCAGCATATAGTTTTGCCCTTGAGTCGTTTTTATATTTAATGCTGAATTCATTTAAGATTGCATTTGCCTTATCAGTCTGTCCAGCTGACTTTAAAGACTGGGCATATCTGTAATAATATTCATAGTAAGGTGTTTAAAAAATAAATTGGGGGCACAAAGTGAGATTAGTATTCATTTTTTAATGATTTTTAAAATTTTATTTTCAAATGCAACAAAATCAATTAAAATGCACTTTAAATTTTAGTAAAAAAAAACTGCCCAAACCTCTTTTACGGGTTTGGGCAGCTAAAAAATATCGAGTTAAAACTATTTATTTAAAATAATCTTTCTGGTTATCGTCTTGCCATCTGCAACAACCTGAAGGAGATAGATCCCTCTTCCAAAGCCATTCAGATCAAGCTGCTGTTCAGCCCCTTCAAAAGTGGTGTTCAGCAATTGCTGGCCTGAAGCATTATATAATCGGACATCAGATTTTGTATTGTTTTCCAAACTCAAATTCAAGATTCCGTCTGTCGGATTCGGATATGCTACTAATCCATCGCCAGTTTTTACCTCTGCAGCATCATCAGCTATATCCAGCATTTTTCTGGTTCCGGAGCATCCAGAAATATAATTGTGCTGGATATCATCGATCCAAACTGTCATTGTGTTGGCCGTATTGCCCTGTCTGATCACAATCGCATCTAAAGTTACAGAAGCGCCGTTAACGGTTCCGTTTCCTGTCGTGATTGTTGTTCCTGCCGCAGTTGGCAAAAACCATTCGTAATAATTCCAAGCTCCGTTGTTTATAATGGCTTGCGGAGGCAGCTCTTCCAATCCATCTGTATCATCAATCCAAGCCGTAACAGTCGCTCCGGCATTTGCGGTGCTGGTTTTCATCCAAAAGCCGAAAGAGCCCTGATTGCCGACAAACGCCTGATTGTTTGCAGGGGTTCCTCCGCCTGAAAGCAGACGCACCAGCCAATCCGTGGCAACAGAAGTGTTGTCATATAAAACTGCTTTTAGGCTCGCTGTTCCATTTTTAAAGCTGTCTGTCGCTCTTGCCAAGGTAGAGGCCGCTGCAATACCCACCGTAGAGCCTGAAGTAGTTGGAGCTTGCGTGAATCTTCCGGCAGAAGCTTCAAAAGTTTCCAAAGCTGTTGTAGTATTTGACCCCACGCAAAATGTCATGGTGTAGGCATTGCTTCCGCAGGCGTTTGAAGCCACTAAGGTAACAGTCTTCGAACCTGCAGCTGTAAAGCTTACTGATGGATTTGCAGCTGTACTTGCCGAAGGAGATCCGTTAGGGAAAGTCCAAGCGTAAGCAGTTGCCCCTGTAGAAGTATTTGTCAGCGTTATGCTCTCTCCAATTGCCAATTCTGTCAAAGGTGCTGTGAATCCAGCTACGACAGTTGCTGCAGGATTTACAGTCACCAATCCTGTTATTGTTTTAGTGTCAGAGCCTATTGCATTTGTAGCAGTCAAGCTTGCATCATAAGTTCCTGCCGTGCTGTAAGTGACTACTGGATTTGCGGCAGTGCTTGTGCTTGGCGTTCCTCCCGGAAACGACCAGCTGTATGAAGTTGCGTTTGCAGAAGTGCTGGTATAGGCTACCGTTTGCCCTTCGCAAACTGCGGCAGCTGTTGGCGTAAAACTGGCTGTTGGAGCCGTATTTTCAGGCAGGCAGTCAATAAAGGTGAATTTAAAGGCATCTGCAATGACCACTCCTGTCGTGCCTGCTGTGCGGATTACAGCTTTGCCCGCAGAACCGGCGCTGAAATTGTATCGTCCTAGTGAAACCCAAGTTCCATTATTGATCTGCTGGTTTACCGTAACTGTAGCTGTTCCGTTTTCATGAATGATATCAACCGGAACGTTTGTAGGGCGGTTTGTGCCAGCAGTAAAGTTGATGAATACCTCATACTTCCCTCTTTGAGGAATTGAAGGAGTGAAACTCGCCGATTTTGTCCCTTTTCCAGTATCGCCATCATGAATATAATCCGTACCTATATAACCCGCAGTTGCTGAAGTGGAGGTCCAAGCCCCTGCCAAAGTCGCCGCTAGATTGTCAACCGTAATCGAAGTTGAGCCCGGCAATGTGCAGCCTGCGCTTTTTGGCGTAAAACTTACGGGAGCCGAATATTTTGAAGTGCCCGTTGCTGCGCTATAGCTTCTGATTGTGTAATAGTAAACCGTTCCTCCTACCGGAGATTCGGCAACTGCTGTGCTTGTGGTATTCCAGGAATACGTTTTTACCGTATTTACAACATCATTTACGACTACAGTACTATTTGGGGTAGTTGCCGATGTAAAACCATCCGTATCATTCCATCCCGAATTCGATTTGGAAACCTGAATGCGGTAATCGGCATTTGAAACTGCAGAATCCCATGTAAAATTTACCGGTGTGCTCACGTAAACCTGGCCTGCAGTAGGTGCTGTTGGCACAGGAACATTAGCATTAAAACAATTATTTGTTGCACAATAACTTAGATATTCTTGCTCAACAACATTGTAAACTGCTGTTTTAATATTATCCCATAATGAAGAAGGACTCGCATACGCATTGGTAGTAATTCCGACAGAAACATTTAGTGATGGAATATAATACATAAAAGAATTATATCCCAGGATTGTTCCTGTATGACCATGATATTTTACATTGTTTGAAGAAGTATAAAGCCGCGTTCCTAAACCATATGCAGAATTAAGCGCAGAAGGCAAAATCATTGCATTTATAGAACTTTGTGTCAAATAATTCCCTCCAAATATCGCTTTACAATATTTTGCTAAATCGCCAGGATTTGCTACAATGGCTCCCGCGCCTTTTACCGATGTTGGCGAATAATTGTAAGCTCTTGTTCCTTCTGCTAAATTTGGAATTTTATTGGTCGTTGTACTTGTAAAATCCATAAAGGTATTCGTTAATTCAAGTGGTGTAGTAATCCATTCCTGAATTGCTACATCTAATGTTTTTCCTAATTTTTTTTCGATCAACATTCCAAGCAAATAAAAGCCTCCATTAGAATATTCATAAGAACTACCGGGAGTGAATGATGCTCCCATATTATTAATGTAACCCACTATTTCGGCATCTGTAAAAATTTTGTCGGGAACAGCCGCATTTATAAAAGCCGAGCTTCCATTTAAATAATCCCCTACACCAGCAGTATGTTGCAATAATTGTTTAATAGTAATTGTGCTTCCATTCGGTAAACCGGGAATTGCTAAGTGTTGAGATAATTTATCATTTATGTTAAAATAACCAGCATCTTGCAATCGCATAATTAATGTTGCCGTAAAGTTTTTGGTAGCGCTTGCAATTCTATATTGAGTATTCGATAAAATTGGCGATTGCGTGTATACATTTCCGATACCTGCGGAAGCATATACCATTCCTAAATTGGGAGTGGATACCGCCACAGAAACTCCTGGAAGACCACTGCCGGACCATGAGTTTGTAACAGCAGTTTGCAATTTTTGCTGAAATGTTTGTGCCTTTACAAACATTATGCTGCATAACAATAGTAATAAAGTGTATTTTTTTTTCATTGCATAAAATTTTCGATGAATTATTTAAAAATCAAACTATGAAAGCAAACAAATAATAGTATATGAGTTTAAGCACGCGGTGCACACTGAGTTCATGTCAGCCAATACGACCAAGGCTCTATTGATGAGTTATAAAGAGCATAGCATTCCGGTCTAACCTGAAAATAAACTATATTGATTCCTGTAAGAACCAATTTATCCACAATTGTAATTAGCTCGGCTTGCTGAACTGCAGGAGTTGCAGTCCTATTGCTTGTCCAGTCCAAATTATAGATTAAATAAGTCCCCTTAAGTCTGTTTTGGGGCTTGCACTTATTTCTGGTTCGATATTAGAACAGTCTAGCGGGATATTAATTCCCTGACCTAAAATAAAGCCGTTTATAGCTATTAAAAAGAATAGATTGAGTAGTTTATGATCCATAAGTTTGGCAGTTTTTTGGTTAATAACCGTAAATATATTACAAATAAAAACGCAAAAACATGCAAACATGCTTAAAATTTCAACTTAAAAACGCAAAATAATTCACTATTAATCACAAAATAATGTGTTTACTCTAGCAAATACAAAGCTTTTTCTTTTCGAAAAGACTTCAACAATTGTTAATAAAATATTTACGAAGCAAATTTAATAGAGAACAATTTTAAAGAAAATTACTATATTTTAATCTTAAATAGAATGTAAAAAAGAGAATTAGGATGAAATTTGTAGACACATTATCCAAAACAAAATGAATTTTCAATTTGAAAATCCCTAAATATCAAAAAAACCAAACATGCAAAATAACGCAAGGTAAAAAAAACTAAAGTTTCTCTAAATTTAGCCTATAAAAAGCCCTTCCTAATTCTGCCAGAAAAGGCAATCCGATTTCATCATAATCATAATTATCGTCATTGAAAATCTGATCTTCGTTAACCAGCAAAGTTGCGCTGATGATGAACTCAATTCTATTAATTTCATCTACTATATAAGCACAATCTATCAGTGTGCCATATGCATCTCCTACTTTATTATATATTTTTATATTGTCAGGAATTGTTTCTTTCGTGTCGCCAAACATAAAAAACTTGCAATATCCGTCATAGTATTCTTTAGGATCATATCCTGCATTTCTAGGCAAATTCTGCATATTATACAAAAGAAGCTCTCTGTTTTCTGCCGACAGATCGAAACGCTTTTTTCTTGGAAAATTATCTGGGAAAACAACTCTTTTCATCGTGCCGTGCAATGTTTCCAAAGACAGATAATTCTTTCTGCTGAAATCCATAGGAGAATTAATCAATTTACCGTTTTCGTAATATCCTTTGCCTTTCAATATTTTATTTAGTTTTAAAGGTACGATTGCGCTATCTCTAACGCTAGGAATGAGTACTTCCTCACCATTATTATAGAAAGCTATTTTTTTGGTTTGGGATGCTCCTGAATTTGCGGCCGATAAACGATGGGAAATTCGAACCTGTTTCAGCCCCTTTTCCTTCATTTTTCTGTTAATATAGTCACGCCCCATAAATTCATAAAAGTCATTGCTAGCTTCATTTGAGCTTACGGCAAAAATTTTACGCAAATCATCCGCGAAGGAAAATTTCGTCTCGCCATCACCAACAGCAAAAACTGTATTTGCATCAGCATTTTTCATCCCATTGAGCTTCTCTAAAGCTAAAACTGCAATCGGAAGTTTAACCGTACTTGCCGGATAATAATAATTTGAAGCGTCGACATTATATTTATAATCTGTTAAAATAACTTTTCCGTTGTTTTTTCTTTTTACAGCAGTGTATATAATTTGGAGTTCAAAGTGCTTCGGTTGATCGGCAACCTTTTTTATGGCATCATTATTACTGCTAAGAACCTTTTTTATCGGATCATTTTTTACAGATTTACAGCCTGAAAAAAAACATAGAACACACGCTAATAAGAAGAATCTTTTCATAAGGTTTATTTTTAGAAGGAACCACCAAAATCATTTAGATAAAGATGAATCCCGAATAATCAATTCAGTTTTTAATATGGTTTTTTGAAATGATTTAACCTCATTCCTATTCTCTAGAAGAGACAACATTGCTTCCATCAGCTTGGCAGAAATCTCAGAAAGCGGCAGAGAAACGCAACTAATAGAAGTTGGGCACAATCTAAACATATCATGATCCTCAAAAGAAATAATGCCGAGTTTTTTCAATAAAACATAATCATTTTCTTTAAAAACTTCCAATCCGCTTTGTGCAAGATAATTAGTTGAAAAAAAAACAGAATCCAAATAAGTATTTTTAACAAAAAAATCCCGTATATATTCTTTTGCTTCTGCAATTTCATTTTCTGGAATTTGAAGGATGTTTGGTTTAAGCCCACATTCAAAAATTGCCTTATCATAGCCATTCAGACGATCTCTCATTTGAGACTGGTTTGAAGTTGTTGTAATAAAACCAATATTTTTAAAACTGTTATTAGTTAAATGCAAAACTGCATCATTTGATGCTCTAACATTATCAATACCAACATAATTGCATTGCAAATCTTCAAAAAATCTGTCCATCAAAACAACTGGAATATTATAATTTATAAGATCTTCAACCGTATCTTTTATACCTGGAGAAGGAACAATTATAAACCCATCAACCTGTCGAAAATTAAACAAATCTATAAGTTCTCTCGACTTCTGATCATTATTTTCATTACTGCAAAATATAACCTTATATCCTTTCTTATAAATCATGTCTTCAAAAATCCTAGCGAGCTTTGAAAAAAAACTGCTTGAAATATCTTCAACCATGAAGACTAAAATTTTTGATCTTCCTGTTCTAAGGCTCTGTGCAATTTGATTTGGCTTATAGCCTATCAATTTTGCGTACTCCAATACCTTTTGCGTCAATTTTTTCGAAATATGTTTCTCTTCCGCCTTGCCATTTAGCACGAAAGAAACCGTTGATATTGAAATATTCAATTGATCGGCAATGTCTTTTATAGAAACTGGTTTACTTTTCATTTAAAATCAGTTAAATCTTTTAGTATAAGCAATATTAAAAAGGAAGGCATTCCTACCTTCCTTTTTCATTAAATTATCACAAAAACAATCTTCATCGATAATCTACAAGCAAACTGAATTTACTAAAAAACGCTTTATCGAATCCAACTAGTGCATTGGTAACCAAACCCTTAAATCACTCAAATTGGTTAGTGAAATAATTTAACATCAAATTTTTATTATGCTTTTTCAGAATAATCTAAGTCTACATAAAAAGTTTCTTTCAACTGCGATAATGCCAATAATGAAATCAATGACAACAAAGTACCCACTACCATTCCAGCACAAATAATATCGCCGTCAAAGATGTAATCTCTAAAGTATGAGTAAACCAATATGATTAAAGGCAATGAACCACGGACAAAATTTGGTGCAGTAGTTGTAACCGTTGCACGAATATTGGTGCCAAATTGTTCTGCCGCAATTGTAACAAACAAAACCCAATAGCCTACAGATGCCCCCATTACTAAACAAAGTGAATAAAATACTGTTGTTGAAATCCCGTCAGCGAGGAGATATACAAAAATCATTGCAAGATTAAATATAAGAAACCAATACATTACTTTTTTTCTGCTTTTTAGCCATTGGCTTAAAAGTCCGCTGGCAATGTCTCCAAAAACCAAACCAGCATAACAGAAAGCAATCGCTTTTCCAGCTTCAATAGTCTCGGCTTGCGGTATATTTAATGCTTTCGCAAATTCAGGAGAAAACGTTATTAATACACCAACTAAAAACCACAAAGGCATCCCGATAAGAATACAATTGATATATTTAAAAAACCTTTTCTTATTGGTAAAAAGCGACAAAAAATCGCCTTTTGCTTCGTTTTTTTCTTGAACTCTTTTAAAAATTCCTGATTCAGTAATACTGATTCTTAAAAACAATAACAAAATTCCTAAAATTCCTCCTGCATAATAACATAAACGCCAGTCCTGAAAAATTTCATAAATAAGATAAGCAGCAACAGCGCCAGAAACTCCTACAGAAGCTACAATCATAGTTCCATAGCCACGTTTTTCTTTCGGAAGAGATTCAGCCACAAGTGTAATCCCTGCTCCAAGTTCTCCTGCAAGACCAATTCCTGCAATGAGTCTCCAAAAAGCATATGCCCCAATTGTGTCGACCATTCCGTTTGCAATATTGGCAACTGAGTAAATCAAAATGGAACCGAATAAAACCGAGATTCTTCCTTTTTTATCTCCTAAAATTCCCCATAAAATACCGCCAAAGAGCATTCCGAACATCTGCATGCTAATTAAATATTCTCCTTGATCTCTAATGGCATCACCAATTAATCCTAAATCTTTTAAACTATCTGTTCGGACAATTCCGAATAGCAAAAGATCATATATATCAACAAAATAACCTAAAGCAGCCACAATAACGGCAGCATTTAAAATTGACTTTGGTTCTTTTGTCTGAAGCTTTGAAAAGAGTTTCATATAGTTATGAGTTTGATAGTTTTATAGTAAGTGTGTACAGATTTTTTAATGTGCAATCCAGATATCTTCAATTTCTTCTAAGGATTTTCCTGTCGTTTCAGGAACATAGAAACGAGTTATTAATAAATACGGAATACACATTACGGCAAAAATCCAAAACGAAATTGCAGGACTTAACGATTCTAATAATACTGGCGTTAATTGTCCGATAAGATAAGAACCTATCCAAAGAGAGAAACCTGCCATTGACATTGCCAATCCACGCACTTTTACCGGATACATTTCTGATATTAATACCCAAATTACCACACAGATTGAAATCGCGCAGAAGAAAATATAACCAATAATTAAATAAAGCAGAACATTTGGATTATTGAATCCTAAATAAAAATAAGCTCCAATGGCAATAAGCATGGCAAACATTCCTGTTACACCTACATATACCAATTGTTTTCTTCCGATTTTATCCACCAAATACATTCCTAAAACGGTAGATAAAACGTTTACAACACCTATTACAATCTGGAAATCTAAAGATCCCTGAGATGCCATTCCTGCTTCTTTAAAGATAATTGGTCCATAATAGAAAATCACATTCACTCCCATGAATTGTCCTAAAATGGCAAGACTCATCCCGATAAACAAAGCGGTTCTGTAACCCGGTTGGAACAGAATTCTCCAGTCTGATTTTTCTTTATTTGAAATGCTTTTTTGAGTATTCTCTATCTGTTCTTTCGCTTCTTGAGAACCAAATAATTGCGTTAATGTTTTTTCGGCTGCCTCCAGATTATTTTTAGAAATCTGCCATCTCGGACTTTCTGGAATAAAAAATATAATCAGGAAAAACAGGAAAGAAGGTACGCCACACAATCCCAACATCCCTCTCCAATATTCGGTCTGAAAAATAACCTTTGCCCATTGTGCATCAAACTGCCCCGAGGTAGACCAGCTTAAAACTTTTGCATTGGCAAAATAAGAGGCAACGATACCAACTGTAATAGCCAATTGATAAAGTGTTACCAATGTTCCTCTGAAACGCGCCGGAGAAACCTCAGAAATATATAACGGAGATACAACAGAAGCTACCCCAATTCCCATTCCGCCAAGTATTCTAGCCCAAATAAGAGCTTCAAAACTATTTACAAACATACAGCCTACGGCCGAAATTGTGAATAAAGTTGCTGCCAGAAGCATCGTCCATTTACGACCTAAAACGTCTGATATTTTTCCTGCAAAAGCAACCCCTATAATAGATCCTATTAATGCACAGCCCACATACCAGCCAGTTGAGACATTATCTAACGCAAATTGTTTGGACACCTGCTCAATAGTTCCGGATATAACTGCGACATCATAACCGAAAAGAAATCCGCCAATGGCACCTATTATGGAAAGGAAGATTATATATTTAAAATTTTCTTTTTGATTCATTTTTTTTGTGGTTGCTTTGGTTAATTAAAACTATAATCTTTATTTAATTCCGAAATATTCTTTATAACGATCGTACAAATGTCCCGCTTGCAAATAAGCTGATTGCGGACTCATAAAGTGCGAAAACTCAAAAGTAATTCCTTTTTGATATCCTGCTCTCTGTGCCGCTTCAAGCTTTAATCTTAGTTTTTCAAATTTAATTGGGAAGAATTTAATTGGCATATCTCTATCAAAAGTTTCTGCATTGGTCCAGCATTCTAAGCCATATTTATCTCCCAGTTTCTTGTTGACCGAGAAAAAAGCATCTAATTCATCATAATCAATATGGCCATCTTGAAATGCACAAGCATCAACCGCACCTTTTATTCCGTCAAAAATTTCACCCCATTCTTTTTCGTGTTCTTGAACCGAAACTGCATCTTCTTTTGATAATTTACCTGATGCTGCCATTACGGCTTTTTTACCATCAATCCAAGGTGACATAAATGTTGGCAATCCTCCAGAAACATCTTTACATAATTGACCTAAAGTTCTGAATGACTCTATTGCTCCTTTGGTCTTACGACTGATTTCTCCGCTTAAATACCAGCCAGCAAAACTTTTGTAATGACCATATTTTTTCCATACCTCTTCAATAACAAATTTATTGGCTTCGATTTCGGTCGTCATGTCGCCTGTATCCCAATAAACTCCAGAATCGTATAATCCGAAATAAAATTTCATTTGATGTTTGTCAGCCAAACGCAAATACATATCTAAAAGATCGACGCCTGGTTTGTAGCAGCCTCTTTTATTGATTAAATAATCTGAATTATAGGTAATGAATTTTCTATAGCCTGAACGAATCATGATAACGGTATCGATGCCAATAGCTTTCATGTGGGCGAAATCTCTATCCCACTCTTTTTCTCCCCAGTTTTGATGCGGGATATCATGTGAAATTTCATCTAAAAAAGTCCCTGTAATACGTAATGCATTTCCCTGCGTAACTAATAATTCCGGGCGCTCTTCTGTAATTATTTCTGGTTTTTCAACCTCTTTTATAGACGAATCACTCTCAAAAGAACTCAATAATGGAATACTCACTGCAGATGCTGCTCCTAATCCCAATTGACTCAAAAAATCTCTTCTGGTTTTCATTTTTATGTTTTTTATATCTTAGTAGTTATTTTTTTATTTAGAACCAAAAATATCAATTGATTCTCCGCTTTCACCAAAAGTTTTCAAATTAAAATAACTTTTTGCCGGACATTGCATATCTGTAAAGCGTTTCGCATGCATTGGTGCTTTTACAACATTTCCATTTACAGAACGATACAAAAAGGTTTCAGTCCACTTTGCTCCTGTCACTTTTGCTGTAGTCGGCTGGGCTGGTTTTCCTTCATTTGCTACCTGATCGATTGCATTTACACGTTTATATTGTGCCATAAATGTTGGCTCGTAACCATCTACATCAAAGATTTGCTCGTATTTTTTGCCAGCGCCTTCAACAATAAATTTTAGTTTTTTCGATTCTATCAATTGAATGCTAATGGTAACCGTTTCTCCAGGATACCAATAATAAGCATGTTCTGCAGGTGCATTCATGTATAATGCTGTTTGTCCAGATTTATAACCTGTACGGCGCAAAAATGGACGAAAGGCTTTATGCTCTTTACTAACAGAACCATCGGCTTCGCGAATTACTTCCCAAGTCAATCCGATATCTGTTTCCTGATCATCTGAGTTTCCTCCTAGATATACTGATGCATTGTCTAAATATGCTCCCGGCTTATTAGGATTTATTCTTGAGAGATCGTATGTCAAAACTGGAAGCGTGACTGTCCCTCCAATTCCTAGCCAAAAATCTTTGCTCGAATATGCTTTTCTATAATAAGCTCCTGCAAAACAAGGACTTGAAGGAGCAGGCAAAATTTCTTTTTCAAATTTGGTTTTTACTTGCTCTTCTATGCTCGCTTTTACAACCGGTTTTGACTGCGAATTGCTTTCTGTACAGCTAGCCAGAAAAATCATGGACGAAAGTGCATATATTTGAATTAAATGGCTCGTTTTCATGCTTTTTTATGGTGTTAGTTTATTGTAATTTCATCTACAAATAGAAATGTCGGCTGTCCTGCTGAATAATGCCATTCTGGAATTTTCTCAAAAATTGGAGCTTTAATTTTTACATATTTTGCTTCCTGCTCAACAAAAACGGCTTTTAAGTTTGTAATCTTTGGACCGTCGCCTTTCTCTGCAATTTTTAAATCTTCGCTATGAACAGGAGTAAAATTTATTCCGTCTTTTGAAATTAAAACCTGAAACTGTTTAGGCCCAAAAATCCAGTCATTTGGAGAGGTAAACGTGTTCATGCTGACTTCTTTTATCTGCTGTAAAAATTTCAAATCTATAGTGGCTTCAAAATCGTCTTTGTACAGCGCAATCCAGTCTCCTGTGCTAAAAGCCGTTGTTCCTGTTCTTCCGTCAACCAATGTTTTTCCGCCATTAAAGCGATAACGATCAACAGGCTCATTTTCTAAAACAATAGGCTTTGCCGTAGCTTTGTTGAATTCGAACTTTTTGGTAAAAATTTTACTCTTGTAATTTTCAGAAATAACTGCTGCTTTTACAGTTACAGCGCTATTAATAATTAGGCTTTCACTATACTTTTTGCTTTGCAAAGTTGGTTCTGAGCCATCTATAGTATAATAAATAGGAGATTTACTTGAAGTTTTTAAGCTCAGAATCAATTGACCATTTTCTGTATCTACTTTGTATTCTGGGGAAACTTCTAAAATATGTTTCGCATAATTGCACTTCAGCTTATCATAGATTTTCAAAAAATCTGATAATCTATTTAAAAAATTCCCGTAATTCTTTTTATCTGCATTTGTCCAAACTACTTCACTTAAAGCAGCAAGTCTTGGCAAAACCATATATTCTGTTTGTGCATCGCTCTTAATATATTCTCTCCAAACATTTGCCTGTGCCCCAATAACCAATTTTCTTTCATCTTCAGTCAATCCGTTTGGAATTGGTTCGAAAGAATAAACTCGTTCAAGATTTGTGAAACCTCCAATTGCTAAAGGTTCAGAAGCTGCATCTGTACTTTGGTAATAATCAAAATAAACATGGGAACTTGGGGTCATAATCGCTTTATGACCTTGTTTAACTGCTTCTATACCTGCCTGAGTACTTCTCCAAGACATTATCGTAGCATTGGGAGCAATACCGCCTTCCAATATTTCGTCCCAACCTATTACTTGTTTTCCTTTTGCATTTAAGAATTTTTCAATTCTAGACATGCAATAACTCTGTAATTTTTCTTCAGCCGAATGTTTGCTGTCTTTTTTCAATCCCAATTCAGCAATTTTTGTTTGACATTTAGGACATTTTTCCCATCTCTTTTTCGGGCATTCATCGCCTCCGATATGAAAATATTTTGCAGGAAAAAGCGGAATCAGTTCGGTAAAAACGCCTTCTAAAAAAGTAAAAGTCTTTTCATTTCCCAAACAAAGAACATCATCTGAAACTCCCCATTTTTTATACACTTCATAGCCTTCTCCAACACAACCCAATTCTGGATAAGATGACAATGCCGCAACCATATGACCCGGCAAATCAATTTCGGGAATAGTCGTTATAAAACGTTTCTGCGCATAAGCTACAACTTCTTTTATCTGTTCTTGCGTATAAAATCCGCCATGAGGTTTTCCGTCATAAACCCCTACTTGTTTTCCTACTTGAGTTTCGTTCCTAAATGCCCCAATCTGAGTTAATTTTGGATATTTTTTAATTTCTACTCGCCATCCCTGGTCATCGGTCAAATGCCAATGAAAAGTATTGATGTTGTGCAAAGCCAATAAATCGATATACTTTTTTACAAATTCAACAGATGCAAAATGACGCGCAACATCTAAATGCATGCCACGGTAAGCAAATCTTGGATAATCTGTAATTTCAACAGCCGGAAGTTCAATCTGTGATTTAGTTTCATTCTCCAGCAATACTTTGCGCAAAAGCTGCACACCATAAAAAGTACCTGCGCTTGTTGCCCCGTTTATTACAACTTGATTTTGATTGGCTGTAAAATTATAGGCTTCTGAATTCTTGTCTTTAAAATTATTTTCTAAAACAATGGCATTCTCCTTAACAGGCGAATTAGTTATTTGAAGTTTTATTCCGTTTGCTATTTCAATATATTCTGAAAGAAAAACAGCGATTTGCTTTAAGCCAGCATTATTTTTAGGCGAATAAATTTTTGTTATTGACGAAAGGACAAATGGCTTTCCTGAAACTGAATTTATATTTTGTGCTAATGGAATTGTCTTGTAAAAATCATCTTTTGAGGTTTGTCCCAAAACTGAAAAGCATAAAAATAAAAAGACTAAACTACTGATATGTTTTTTCATGAGTTGATTTTGTTTGTGTTTTTCTAAAAATAATTCGATTGATTTTTTGAGAGACCTAACAGGTTTTTAAAACCTGTTAGGTCTTATCTCCATAGCAAAACTATTTTTTACTGATTTTGTCTGTCATTTTAAAAACCAATTCTCCACCAGAAGCAATTTGATCGTGTTTAAAAAACAATGAGTTCAAAGTCTTTCCGTTCAAAGTCACAGATTCTACATATTTATTTTCTGGAGCATTATTTATAGTCTTAATAGTCATTTTTTTTCCATTTTCCAAATCAATACTTACTTTATCAAACAATGGCCTAGAAATAGTATAAGTAGGATCTGCCGGAGCAACTTGATAAAAACCTATTGCATTCAAAATATACCAAGAAGACATTTGTCCGCAGTCTTCATTGCCACTTAAACCATCTGGGGCATTTCTGTATTGCTCTTTCATGATTTTATCGGCTAGTTCTTGTGTTTTGAAAGGCTTATTGATATAATTATAAAAATAAATAATGTGGTGGCTTGGCTCATTTCCATGTGCATATTGCCCAATTAATCCCGAAATATCTGCAGAGGCTTCTGAACCTTCCACTTTTGCAGTGGTATTAAAAAGAGCATCAAGATTTTTCTCAAAAGTTTGTTTACCGCCCATTAAATCTATTAATCCCGGAACATCCTGAGGTGCAAACCACGTCCACTGCCAAGCATTTCCTTCGCAGTAGGGACTGTTCATATGGTCTGAAAATGAAGGATTAAATGGCCCTATAAATTTTGCATTACTGTCTAAAGCTCGCATGAAACCAGTTTCTTTGTCGAAATACTTTTTGTATCGCATTCCACGCTCTGAAAGCCACTTATAATCTTCCGTTTTTCCCATATCTTTGGCAACCTGTGCCAATGCCCAGTCATTATAGGCATATTCTAAACCTCTTGATGTAGCAAAAATCACATCTTTATCTGCCGGAATAAAGCCCATTTCCTGATTGTATAATTTTCCTTTTGTCATCAGCCATTCCCAAATCGCAGGATGATTTACTTTAACTCCCGTTGTATCATAAGGTATCGAACGCATCATGGCTTTATAGGCCAATTCTGTATCATAACCCCGTATGTTTTTGGTATACGCATCTGCAATTACAGATGTAGCGTGCGCGCCAATCATTGTTCCTGTATAATTGGCCGCTAAATCCCACATGGGCAGTAAACCTCCCTGTTGGTATTTTAGCAGAAGCGAATTGATAAATTCGTTCGTTTTTGATGGACTGACTAAATCAATCAAAGGCATTTGTGCCCTATAGGTATCCCAAAGTGAAAATACTGTATAATAAGTTCCAGTTTCTAATTTGTGAATATTAAGATCCTGCCCACGATATCTTTTGTCTACATCTGAATACGTTGACGGATGGATAAAAGCGTGATACAAACCAGTGTAAAAAATGGTTTTCTGCTCTTCGCTTCTGCCTTCGATTTTAATTTTCTCTAGTTGTTTTTTCCATAATTCCTCTGCTTGCTGTTTCGTTTTATTAAAATCCCAGTCCTTAATTTCGGCATTAAGATTCTGGAATGCTCCTTTTTCATCTACTGATGAGATTCCGACTTTTACTCTTACTTCGTCAGGATTTTCAAAATAAAGAACCACTTTAATATGATTAGCCTTTAATTCTCTTCCTGATATTGCTTTATTGTCTTTATACAATTGAGCTTTAAAAGATTTATTGAATTTTGCATGAAAATAAACATAATCTCTTTTAGACCATCCTTCAGTCAGTCGCATTCCTCTAATTTCAGTATCACTAATAATTTCTATAGAAGATTCTAAAACTTTTTGATTATGAAGATTATGATGCAAATCAACAATAATTCCTGCTTCCTTTGATGGGAATTTGTACTCGTGAAATCCAGCGCGTGTAGAAGCTGTCATTGAAGCTTTTATGCCGTTATCAAAATTTACAGTATAGAAACCTGCTGAGGCTTTTTCATTTTTATGCGAAAAGTTTAACGGATAATATTCTTTCAGGCTTCCATTTTCCAACTGCATTTTACCCGAAAAAGGCGTAAAAAGGACATCGGCAAAATCAGTCATTCCAGTACCGCTTAAGTGTCTGTGCGAAAATCCTAAAATACTCGTGTCGTCTGTATAATAACCGCTGCAGGCATCCCAACCCTGAGTTCTCGTATCTGGACTTAACTGCACCATTCCAAAAGGAACCACTGCTCCAGGAAATGTATGTCCATGGCCTCCAGTACCAATAAACGGATTTACATACTGCGTTATATTTTTTGCTTTTTGAGCTGCTATTTTTATTGAAGAGCTCAATAGAAAAAGCAGCAGTATTGGAACAATTTTTTTCATTTTTATAATACTATATTTATATTTTTTTCAAACACTTTCCAGTCAGATTCATCTAGTTCTAAAACATAAGCATAACCATTCTCTGTTTTAGTTTTTTGCCACATATTTACAATTTTCTGCTGATCACTTTCTTTTAAATTACCTTCTTCATCCCAAATTTCTTTTGCACATAAACAGCCCATAGAAGGAGTTTGTCCGTAGAAAATCTGTTTTTTGTATATTTCCTGATCGATGGTTGTTCCATGAAAATGAATCTCACCCCGTCCTGCTTTTCCTGCCCAAAATGCCTGTTGTACACTTAAATTCGATTGCAGTTTTTTTGGAAAAAATTGTAAATAATCTTCTAATAGAAAATCCTTTTTATCATTATTGTAAAAAACCGAAGCGTCACATTCAAAAGGTAAAAATGTAACAAAACTCAAAGTTGGTCCAATAAAAACATTTTCAGATTTGGCAAGACTTTCAATTTTAAACAAACCTGGCGGCGTGTTGCCGTTTGTAATATACATTGGCAAATTGGTTGCGCTTCTTGCCAATTGATCCACTAAAACAATTTTTCCGTTTTCTTTTACTAAAAATCCATTTTCATCCTGAATAAAAACTTTGCCTGGCAAATCTCTGTTTTTATGCTGAATAGAGTATAAAAACTTTGTTTTTTTGGTGGCATTGTATCGTATTAATTGAATCAAATCAGAAATAGAGACTGATTTATATTCAGGTTTTAATTCATTACGCAATGCCTGAATTACAGGACTATCATTATCAATAAATTTTGTTTTTATAAGCTGTTCGACCTCTTTTTTATTTTGAACCAAATAATGTATTGATGTTGCAAAGATTGAAGCATTTTCAGTTTCATTTTCTGCAATATCAGTCATCTCTAAAACAAAATCATTTGGAAAACAAGCATATACCGATTCAAAAACTCTTTTTAAATCGTGTTTTGATAATTGTCTGTAGTTTGACAGCGCTTTTTTTAAAACTTTAAAATTCTGTTCTGAATTATCCATCAAGAAAGAAGTTGCCCAAGCGTAACTGTTCCAATTTATAGCTTTATTAAAATTTAGATAAGCTTCGGCTTCCTTATTGATTATAGAGTCTTGCAATTTGATAAGCAGATTTTCTCTTGATTTTTTTGAAGAAAAAGCAAAAGGTTGTTTTTGTGCAAAACCAGTAAAGCCCATTATAAAAATGAGTGCAAAAAGTAGTTGTATCTTTTTTATCTGGTGCATAATGATGTTTTTCTGCTAACTGTTTAGATAAAAACTACTGCCAAAAATAGATTTTGGCAGTAATATTTTTAATATTTATTTAGAAGCGTATTTTGTCGTAAAGTACTCTGAATTGTATTTTAATCCTTCAAAAAAGAAAAATACTTCACCGCTTACATAATTGTTTCGGTTCTCGTTTACCATTTGCTCTAAAAACTGATTTGAAGCATTGTAAGTTCCAGATTGAATTAAAACTCCAGCATACAATTTTGAGCGGTCTGCACTATTCTTAACATAAGAAACCTGTGATTTTAATGTTTGCGAATAGGCCGAAAAATCGTAGCGGTAAATCTGCGGAATTACGTAATCGCAATATTTTTTATCCAACCAAGTTGGCCAATCTTGCAAATAATTATCCTTCGCCCACGGATGCACACTTGGGGCCATAGAAACTATAACGTTAGGCTTAGTAGCTTTTACTGCTTTGTATAAATCTCCTAAAAATTCTGTCAGTTTATTAGCTCTCCAATCTTGCCATGCTGGGTCTTTTTCATTTGTTGGCGGATTAACCCCTTTTTCTGTTTTATAAAGCTGCACAGTATAATCATCATAACCTCCTGCAATTGGCATTGCTGGAAGTCTGTCGTCACCTTGAATGCCGTCAACATCGTATTTTTTTACCACTTCTAAAATTAGAGATTTCATAAAATTCTGAACATCCGGATTGATACCATTCATCCATTCAAAACCACTGGAAGAAACCAATAAGTTTTTGTTTACATCTTTAGCCGCCCATTGTGGATATTTTTGTAGAATCACACCACCTTGTTGACCATTTGAAGCAGCAAAACCATATTCAAACCAAGCATGAACTTTCAGTTTTTCTTTATGTGCTTCGGTAATCATTTCCAGCAACGGATCTCTACCTGCGTAACTTTCCATAATTGGAATACCGAATTCTTTATTCATAATTTCACTTGGGTAAAGTGTCCTTCCTTTATTCCAAACTACTACATAAATATCTGTAATGTTCGATTTTTTACAGGTCTGTACCGTTTCTTTAATCGCGTTTAAAGAACTTAATGCCGTTGAAGCAACGTTGGTGACCCAAACGCCCTTTATACCTTTTGTGGTTTGAACAGGATTGTTTGGATATATTTTTGGCGGTTCTTCACTATTGCAGGCAAAAAATAATATGGCAATAGATAAGATTAATATTTTCTTCATTTTTTTTATTTTTAAAAGGAGATTTTCTTTTCTCAAAGAAAATCTCCCAAATCTTTATTGTTCTAATTTGTAAACTGCTAATTTATCATTTGTACCATAATACAATACATGCAGTTTGCCATTTATTACTGCAAAATCAGCATCTACAGTGATATTTGCGTTTGCAACGGCTGGTCCCGTAATTTCCATTATTGGTGAATCTAAGGCAACTGTACTTGCTGTTGTATAGTCAACTATACGGAATACGTGTTTTCCACCAACTTGTGCAACATAAGCCAAGTATTTTCTGCTTTTATAGGTAATAGTTTTACAATCTGAAGTGGCACTTCCAGAAGAAGATTTAGCAATTTCTGTAAAAGAACTTCCTAGAAGAGCCAAACCATTGTGTCCTGTTCCTGCTGTAGCAGCAACAAATCCTGTTTCATCAGGTTGAACACTGCAGTAGTTTGCTGGAACTCCTGAATAAGCTAAGGCCTGTTTTGTTGGGGTTGGGTTCAACACACCGTTAGTTACTGTCCACACCAATACATCCATTTTCCCCGCTATAGGCACAGTAATTACGGCATTACCATCTAATGAACCTTTTATGTTGATACCAGCACTACGCGCAGGGTAAGCTAGTCCTAAACTAGTTTGAGAAAAGGTAATATAATTGGTTGGAGCCGTATCGTTGATCGAATTCCATTTCACTATGTTTAAGTTTGTTGTTGCTCCAGCACCAGCACCTAATTGTACCCCAAGAATTTTACCATTATCATCGGTAGCCAATTTACGAATTCCCGTTACGGCTCCTCCATCAAATAATGGGGTAGCCCCTTTGTCTAAGCTCTTAATTAAATTCCCCGCAAAATCATAGGCATAAATTCCGAATAAACCGGTAGTCCCAGGCAAAGCTGCAGGTAATTGGTGTGCAGCTACTACGATAGCATTGCCACTAAATCCAGCCGAAGAACCCGCATTTGCAGAAAAACCAAAATCAGCATGCGATTTTTCTAAAATTGGAGAATTTTTAATCAAAGGATTTTTAACTGTAAATTCACGCTCGATTCCATCTGTTCCTGTAATTTTTACTTTAAATCCTGCTAATGTATTCACATTTGTTCCTTTAAAAGCTGGATCTATGGTGTTTCCAAATGGAACATTAATCACAACAGTTGCATCAGCAAAATTAGTAAGGTACGGCACTACTGGCTGTACGATGTTTTTAGTTGCATCGACTATAATAATTTCAGAAGTAGTATCTCCATTGATTACCATACTGCTAATTTTTGCAGGACCTACTTGCTCAGAGGTAAATACCACATCGTACTTGTAGATTGTAGTTCCGTCAACACCTAAAACTTCTAACTTAAATGGCGCTTTACTTGGCGGATTAAACGAGTAATCTTTTACTGTGCCATTAACATAATTATTTAAAGTTCCATTATTAAATTCATATGAAACAGCCAACTTAGTAATATCAGTACCTACAGGAACCTGAACGATTATAGATGTTTTTCCAAAATGAATATTTTCTTTCGGAATTGGCAATCCTACCACGGTCAGGCTTGTTAAACTTGGAGGTGACTGCACAATTAGTTTCCAAACACTGCTTTGTCCATCTTGTCCATAAATGTTTACATCTATTGGTTTTGTCAAATCGCGGTTGACATTATTCGCTGGACTAACAACGCTTCCATTTGACACTAGAATCTCTGTCTTAACATCTTTAAGGTTTGTACCAGCTGGCAAAATAACCTTTGCCTCATTCATATCATTCTGCGCAATGTTGTATAAAACATTATTCAATTTAACGGCTACAATTTTGGCCGATTGATAGCTGCGATCGTCTTTAAAACTATCATCACATGAGGACAATAGAATAAGACTCATAAGCAAATAAAATATTTTTCTCATTTCTCTATGTTTATATTTTTTACTTCGATTAACCAGTAAAAGTCAATCTTCGCTTAATTTATTTGACAATAATTTAATTTCTAAGGAAATAATTATTGACTGTAACCATCATTTTGCGTAAGCTGAGGCGCTTTATTTCTTTCAACCTGAGGAATCGGCCATAAATAGAATTTATCATTCCAGTTATTTGGCCTGTCCGCATCTCTCTGGCGCAGTTTGCTTCCATAAGCAGCATATAATGCTAAGTCATTCAAATCTCTTTCAGAGCCTGCTGTACCATAAGTTGGAACCATATCTGGAGTTACTTGACTATAACCGTCAGGATACGTATTTGTACCCGCATTTACTCCCGTTGCAATTGGGAAACCGTATGTTTTTTCAGCATTTTCCAATGCTCCTGTTCTCCATCTTCTCATATCAAAGAAGTGTAAACCTGCTTCTCTGATAAGCTCAACTTTGCGTTCTCTGCGAACCAATTGTCTTAATTTTGCCTGATCTGTAAGTGTCGTAGCTGGCATGTTAACTCTCGCTCTTACTTCGTTGATTGCGCCTGTTACAGTCGCGTCAATTTGATTCAATTCGATTTTTGCTTCCGCATACATTAATAAAATCTCTGCATAACGCATCATTAAGATATTATATGAAGGCTCAGAAACAATCTCGTCATTAAAATAATTGTATTTTCTCCATAAATATCCAACACCACTTTGTATGTAACCGTATTGTGCCACAGATCCTGTATAATCTAAATTTGTAATTGATGTAGAATTATTTGCGGCATCAAATGACAAAGTAGTCGGCTTATATAGTTCCATAATAATATTTAGCTTTACACCTCCATTATTGGCAATGATATTTGATTTATGTGTGTAAATAGACATTTTTAAACGCGGATCTCTATTTGCAAAAGGATTTTTAGGATCGTAGCCCGAACCTGGCTCATCGATTCTTTTTCCATTTGACATCTCAAAAGTATCCACCAATAATTGCGTTGGGAATCTTCCTGACTGCCCTCCCACCGTTCTCGCCATCTCACCAAATGACTGGTAATGCGTCTTTTTTGATGCTTGGTCTGAATAAGAAAGCGCGAAAATATTTTCTTTTTTCGCTGCACCCGTAAGCTGTCCAGATCTCGTAAACAAATCATCAAAATTTGGCGCCAATGCTCTTCCAGATTCCTGAATAATTCTTCTTGAAGTCTGTGCCACTATATCAAAATAGTATGCTGCTTTAGCCGCATCTTTTGTTCCTTTTTGACCGAAACCTTCTTTACACCAAGATCCTGCATATAAAGCCATTCTAGCTTTTAGACCTAATGCATAAGATTTATCCATACGTCCAAATTCTGTAGCTTGCCAAGGAAGTTGTGTACTAGCCTCTTCAAGATCATTCAATAAATAGTCAACAATTTCCATCCAAGGTTTTCTTGTTGCGTTTTTTTGCTCTTCTGGCGTAACAGACTTAGTAAAAAAAGGCACATCTCCATACAAAGAAACCAAGTAATGATAGTGTGTTGCTCTAATTACTTTATTTTCTGCAACATATTGTTTTGCTTTATCGCTTAAACCATCAACATAAGGCGCAGAACCTTCAATAACCGTATTTGCTCTTGCCACTCCTTTATAAAAATTAGCCCATTGCGCCTCTACTATAAAGTTATTTTCTAGGTTCACATTATTTACCCCAATAGAATTATTATCGGCTCTTTCAATTCCCATCGGTGTATACATATCATACAGCGTAAAAAACGGCAACTGGCTGCTCTCCATGTATAAACTTTGGTAGGACCCATTTGTTCCTTGTTTAATTGCTGCTTCATTGTTGTAAAAGTTTGAGGATAAATAATCACTCAAAGGCTCTTTATCTATATAATCATCACAAGATCCTAACCCAATAATAAGGCTTAATCCTATAACTGTTTTTTTAATTAAATTCATCTCGTTAAAATTTTAAGTTAGCACCTACTGTTACCGTCTGCATGATTGGATAAAACTCTCCTCCTAAATTTCCTCCGTAGCTTACTTCTGGATCATAACCTGGGAAGAAATGACTCAATGTCCATAAGTTTTGTCCACTTACATAAAGACGAAGACCGTCAATATGTGCTTTTTCTAAAAATGTTTTTGGAAGACTATATCCTAAAACAACATTTTTCAATCTTAAGTAAGCTCCGTTTTTAACCCATTTATCTGAAGCCACAAAGTTGTCAGCTGAATTTGCTTCAGGCACTAAAATTGGATAAGCCGCATCCTGGTTTTCTGGTGTCCAAGAATCTACCTGATGCGCAAATAAATTTGAACCGTTAAAGAATGGCCTTACTCCAATACCGCTCATTAAAACTTTACGTTCTCCGACTCCTTGGAAAAAGCACGTAAGATCAAAATTTTTATAATTCGCTGTTAGGTTAACACTATATTCATAGTGAGGGAACGGATCTCCTAAATACACTTTATCATTTTCTGTAATAAGTGTTGGATTTGCACCCGTTGGATCCATTTTTACATACTTCACATAACCTGGTTTTGCTGAGTTGGATAATTTAGGAGAATTGGCCACATCGGTAGCATCTACATAATATCCGTCTGTTTTGTAACCCCAGATTCCACCGTTTGGATATCCCACAGTAACTGACCTATCAGAATTCGGCCCGTATAGTTTTGTGATCTCATTTTCATTGTTGCTTAAATTTCCGGTGATACTATAATTAAAATCACCAATGTGATCTTTATAAGTTAAACTAACCTCCCAACCTTTATTTTGCATATCTCCTGCATTGGTGTAAGTTGCATTAAGACCTGTGTAATAAGTAACAGGATAAACTAAAAGCATATCATAAACATCTTTTATATAGTAGTCTAAAGTGGCAGAAAGTTTTCTGTTGAAAAAAGTTGCATCAAGACCAAAATTGATTTGTTTTGATTTTTCCCATGTAATATTAGGATTAGATAATGTAGTTTGTGCTACACCTTGAGCCAATTGTTTATCAAGCCAATAACTGTATCCAGGCTGTATGGTCGATGCATAGGGATAATTACCAATATCCTGATTTCCTAAAGTTCCAATTGATGCTCTGAGCTTAAAGTCGCTTACATAATCTAAGATCGGTTCCATAAATTTCTCTTTACTAACCATCCATCCTGCAGAAAATGATGGAAAAAATCCCCAACGCTTCCCTTCTACAAATCGAGAAGATCCATCATAACGTCCTGTAGCTTCAAACAGATACTTTCCTGCAAAATCATAATTAAATCTTCCATAAAAAGACGACATTGCCCATTCTGTTGCTCCACCTGTCGCAGAAGCAGTAGCTCCATCACCATTTATTAAATAATATCTTTCCAGTTCAAAACCATTTTTACTAGCACTGATGTCTTTCAAAATATTATTTTCACTTTGAGTTCCTGCCATTATTTTAAAATCATGTTCTCCAAACTTTTTAGAGTAGGAAGCCTGCGCTCTAAAATAGTTGCGCACATTGGCACTATAAGCTTCTGTAACACCATCTCTGGCAGGATAATAACCTTGAACTACACCTTTTAATGAAGTCAGATAAGGAGTGGTAATAAATGTACCTCTGTTTTCTGTTTTTCTATAACTATACTGCGCTAATAATTCTAATCCGTCTTTTGGAGTTGCTATTAAAGTCGCATTTAACAAAATCTCAGGTCTTTCAATAGTTTGGCTTCCTGAAGCTTCCGCATTAGCTACAGGGTTGTCACCATTTTTACCATATCCCCAATTTCCATCAATTTCTTTAACCGCAGAAAGTGTCGGAAGCATGTATAGTGCTTTATTTATAATTCCTTTTGGAGTTGAAATCCCAGGTGTAACTTGAGTAGAAGTTCTATATGATATCTCATTATTTAATTTTAACCACTCATTGATTTTTGCATCAGTATTTAGTCTGACATTGATTCTCTTAAAATTATTATTTTCAATTAAACCATCTTGTTTAAGAGACGTTAAGGCTCCAAAATATTTAATATCTTTTCCTCCCCCAGATAAGGAAATATTATTGTTAGTCATGATAGCACTCTTTTTTATAGTGGCATCTTTCCAATCTGTGTCATATCTGTTCCAATTATCTGGTTTGTAAGCTCTTTGATCTGCAATCATTTGTTCTCTTGCAGCTCTTTGGTCTGCAGGAATAGTAATTCCAGCATTATCAAAAGAGTTCAATTCAGCTTGAAGATAATCTGCCGCTTTTAGCACAACTGGCATATTTGTAGGTGACTGGATAGAAGTATAAGCATCTAGATTTACCTTCATTTTTCCATCTTTTCCTCTTTTTGTTGTAATAAGTATAACACCATTTGAAGCTCTTGATCCATAAATAGAAGCAGAAGCAGCATCTTTCAGAACAGAAACGTTTTCAACCGTATTCATGTCTACCTGGTTTATATCCATTTCAATACCATCTACCAAAACTAATGGAAATGTGCTTGAATTTACAGAGCCAATACCTCTAATTCTGATATTAGAACCATCATTTCCAGGTTCTCCTGAACTTTGTTGTACAGTAACTCCGGCGATTGTTCCCTGCAAAGCTGTTGACATAGAAGCAATTGTTCGTTTGTTTAGTTCAGTTCCTTTTATAGTCCCAATCGCACCAGTAAGAGTTCCTTTTTTCTGAGTGCCATATCCTACTACAACAACTTCTTGCATTTGGTTTGTAACAGATTGCATTTGTATTTTTACAGAAGTCTTACCTGTAACATCTACCGTCATATCTTTAAATCCGATATAACTTGCGACCAATAATGTTTTTTGGTTGGGTACATCTAACTGAAAACTTCCGTTAAAATCTGTCGAAGCTCCTATTTTCGACCCTTGGATCAAAACATTGGCTCCTACCAGCGGCATGCCGTCAGAATCTGTAATCACCCCTTTTAACTGTCTTGTCTGTGCCTCAGCCAACAGCGAGAGCAAACAAAACATGAAGAATAATATTCCTTTTTTCATAGTTAATAATAATTTGGTTTTTGATTAATTAGTTTATTTTAAAGTTGTCCATAATTCGTAAAGCCCGCGCGGAACATGAAAACATCCTTTCCATTTTCCTCCTTTTGCTTCAAGAAGTGGCTGGCCTTCTCTGGTTAGATACCCAAACCATTCTCCTTTGTATTTTTCATCTCTAAAGTGATTCCATGTATAATCGTGAAGCTTTATAAACCATTCTTTGCTTTTTTCACTGCCTGTCATTTTATAAGCCTTCGCAAAAGAAATCATGGTTTCGATATGAACCCACCATAACTTTTGATTCCATTGTAGTTCTTGTGTCGGGTGGCCTTTTATATCTAAGAAATAATAAATTCCTCCAAACTCTTTATCCCAGCCAAATTCTGTCGTTTTTATTAAAATCTCTTCACACTGCTTAACCAATTCGGGTTTATTGTATCTAGCAGCAATATCCATCAAGAACCACATTGATTCATTTCCGTGGCCAGGATTGATGATTCTTCCTTCAAAGCTGTCACTAAAAGCGCCATTTGCTCCAACATTTTCCATGATGATGCCATGCTCTTTGTTTAAGAAATTAGTCATAATGTCTTCAATAAGAGGCGGAATCATCTTATCTACCACTTCTTTTCCAATTGCTTCTTCCAACAGTAGAGACAGATTGCATAAAATCATAGGAAGGGAAAAGTTTTTTAATTCTCTTGTTCCGCCATATGATTTACTCCATTTTCCCTTCGGATTATTTTGTCTCGCCAGAATATTATTATAGGTATCAACTGCAACTTTTTTATGTAAAGAATCATTCGTAGCTTTATATAATTCGCCAAAAGCCATTGCTGCAAAACAGTCTGAAAATATGTTGTACGGAACTACTAAAGGCTCTCCTTTTTGGTTTAAAGAAAAATACCAGTTCCCTTCTGTATCTCTTCCGTTTTTCAACAAAAATTTTGCTCCATGAAGCGCTATATCAAGCCATTCCTGTTTTTTCTCCACTTTATTATATAGCATAGAAAAAGTCCAGACTTGCCTACCTTGCAACCAGATAAATTTATCAGTATCGTAAACGTTACCTTGCCTGTCCAAACAAGTAAAATATCCGCCGTACTGATTATCAATAGAATATTTTTCCCAAAACGGAATCACTTCTTTTAATAATTCATCTTTGTATAAGTCTGCGTATTGAGCCAAATCGGTATGCTGGATCTGGTCAAATTTGATATCATTATTAGTTTCTAACATTTACACTATATTTTAAAAGTTTATTATTTCTACTCAATGTATTTTTTTATAATAGATGCCCATAACAAATAACCTGGCCCTAAAAGATGCAGTCCGTCATTTGTGTAAGATTTGCTCAGCTTTCCATTTTGGTCCAAGAAATATTGAAAAAGGTTTATAAACTCAACCTTATTTTCTTTAGCTAACTTTTCTAATTCAATATTGATTTCCTTTATCATCTGCATTTTTCCTTGATGATTTTTGAATGTATCAAACTCATCATTTGTGGGCAAAATACTCTGAATATAAACTCTCGTTCTAGGGCTATCATTTTTTAGTTTAAGTATTATATTTTGATAATTTTCTAGAATTTTTTCAGGACTTATCTTTTGGGCTATGTCATTTATCCCTATCAGGATAAATACTTTTTTAGGTTTAGATCTTACAATTTCATCCATTCTGTCTAGAACTCCCAACGTAATGTCACCAGAAATTCCTCTGTTTTTTACCTTCTTATCTGGAAAAATTTCTTCCCAATTTGCACAATTAGTTATACTGTCACCTAGTAAAATAATTTCGTTTTTATCTGTTGGCATTGACTCAAAAAATGAACGTCGCTGGTCATAGAAATAATTATGAAAAATCTGTTTGTTTTCTTGAGCAAAAAGTCCCATACAAACAGTTGAAAAGAAAACATAAAAACTTTTGAGCATTTTATTTTTTATTAGTTTTTATACTTCCAGAAAAATCAATTTCTTTCTCAAACGCGTGCAGGCTTTCTTCAATTAAAACTGCTAAATCTCTTTTGTTTATTGGCTTTGCCGAAAAATTTCCTTTCTTGATTTTTGCACCCGCTTTTACCAAAAGATCAACTGCTTCCTGCTCTGTAAGAATTGAAGTGCTTTTTACAACTTTATTCTTTTTATCAAACTGATTTAAGCCTTCTGTAAATTCTTGTACTGAAATGTTTTTCTCTGGATAGAACCAAGTTCTGTTAGCCCATTTATAGCTTTCTCCTTTTGTTTTTAAAATTCCTGTAGCACTAATTTTTTGAATGCTTTCAAATGCTGGATCCGTAGGTTTTACATCATATAGCGGCATGATATACGCTTTCTGATTTAAAAGTGATTGCTGCACTTCTCTCACCGAAACCTTTCTCGGTTCTACTTGATTTTTTATGGCAACTCCAGCCAAAGTACCTGCTGCCTGACCTGTCAATAAAACTACAGGCTGTAAACGTGTTGCACCATTAATTAAATTAGAAACTGAAATTGCTTTATCAGAAACAATAAATCCATCAATTTTTTCAGGAATTAGAGATCCTAGCGGTACATTGTAGGATGGTACTGCCGGAAATCCTAAATCTGGAGCATCAGGATTTTGTTTGTGATGATGATCAACAGGATAATCTCCAACAGAAATTCCCGTTTTGTATAAAGCGTCTTTCTGATTGTATGGATCTGCGACGTGATTATAAGTTAAAAACGAAATGCCTTTTACTCTTCTTCCTTCACGGTAATAAGGAGCATAAGCCAATAAATCTGAAGTATTAAATTCGTCATCAGCTAAACCAAGATTCTTATATCCTAGTTCATTTTGTATATAATAAACAAACTGTAAAGTGTAATTTCTGGCTTTTAATAATTCTTTATTTCGGTCTTCTCTCGATAACTCAACCACATCCAGATAAATATCATTTCCCTTTTTAGGCCAGTTAATCATGTACTTATTATTTGGCAATTTTCCGTAGGACAGCATTTTGTCACAGTCAATTTCTTTGTGATCGACTGTTTCCATGCAAGAACCTATGAAATTTGAAGCTGAATAATTGCTTGGTTTTGCAATAGTTTTGTCAGTTCCTTTGCCATAATCTTTTAAGATAGCAACCCAAGTAAGATCCTGAACAATATTATTGGCTTTTAATGGCGCATTGGCTTCTTTGGTTTCTTTTTGAGAATCCATTCCTAAACGGTATGCCGCTCCTGCCATTTTCAGCGTTTCACCAATATCAGTGGCATCGATTGTAATTTTTGCTTGAACTTCTAAAATTTCATTTTTATCATTTTTGAAAGTGGCACCTTTAACTGCGTTTCCAACTTTCAAGATGCTTGCCACATAATAACCGTGAATAATTTGAAGATTTTTTTCTTTTGCTGCAATTTGATTGAAAATTTTATTTCCAACTGAAGGCTCAAAAAGTGTGTTGCTTACCCAGCCTGTTTCAAGAGCTGCAGCTCCGCCGTAATACTCTCTCAACGCGCCTCTGAATTCATTCCAGATACCAGAATCTAGATTATGGTTGCCATCACACGCACCGACTCCCTGCAAAGTAAACATACCTCCTATCCATGGAGATTCTTCAACAATTAATGTATTAGCTCCTAATCTGGAAGATGCAATACCAGCAGAAGTTCCGCTGGTAGAGCCTCCAATTACTAAAACGTCAACCGTCTTTTTGGTGATATTCTGCGAATATCCGTAACAAAATAAAAAAAATGCAATTATTTGAATTTTCATAATATGTAGTATTTTTAATAGCTATATTGAATTTTTAGGTTCTCCAAAACCATTTCTTTTTGGAGAAAAAAATCGTTATCAAAACGGCAAGCATCGTAAGTAATAAGCCTCTTAGAAATCCCGTAAAGGCATTTTCGTTAAATACATCGAAATACTCTGTAATAGTGAATAGAGTTAAGATTGGCATTATAACCAACGATGTGGCAACGTACGCAATCATAGGATTTTGTCCTGTTAGAATCAAAAATTTTGTAGTCCTTATGCATTTGAAATAATCACAAACCACAGAGAAAAAAAGTATTGCAAAAAAAGCCAATCCTGATGTTACAAAATAGTAACTATAGGTCGAAGAATCTTTACGTATTCCGCCTTCATAAGCTTCTAGAAATAACCCTAACATCAAACAGTACCCTCCTGCCGAAAAAAGATTTTTCCAAAAAACACCAAATTCTGAGGCATTTGGTTTTAAAACAAAATAAATTAAAACCAACAAGCCTAAAGTAACGACAACATTCATTTCTAGTTCACGTACAAATAAAAAATAAACGTTGCTTACAATAATTGCTAAAGAAATCAGACTTGCCACAATTGCCTTTTTATCATTTTCTCGCACTCCATTTTGCGGCGCTACAGTCCATTCTTTTATATATTCTCCGGCAAGAGTTCCTGGAATTACTATAAAGAAATATTTTATGTAATAAAATTTATAAGCCCACGCAAATGGACTAAAATCATATAATTGTTTTACCCAACCTTCATTTGTACTGGCTAAAAAAACAGCCATAATAAATGGCAGAACCAATAATCTGTAAATTGGCTTTTTGAAAGTAAAAATATAAATCAAGCTCGCCAAAAAAGCCATATTAGCAAGCACTACAAGAATAATATCGCTGTAATAAATATCAAAATTATGATTGTCTTTTCCCTGATAATTTGTTAAAAGCATTAACGCAAATCCTAGTGCAAATGCAGCAAATTTTATGTAAGAACTTGTTTTCGGTTTTTTAAAGTATCTCGAAAAAGAATCTGTTGCAAACATTCCAAACATTAAAGCAAAAGAACTCAAAGAAATAATACAGGCTTTAATGTCAACTGGACTACTGATAACAAATGGTTTCATGTGCATAAAGAAAATAGCAAAAAATACTAATTGTATTCCTCTATAAAATGAATCTAGACAAAGGCTCCATTTATGTACACCATTTTCTAATTTGCTTCCTAATGAAAAAGGAAAAGCGGCACCCATTGAAAATAAAAAGAAAGGAAAAACAAGATCTACCCATGTAATTCCGTAAATATTCGGATTAAATGATGAGTTAGGCGGCACTTGAGCGTGTGCCATCCAAGCAGGCAAATATGTAAGGATCATTTGTCCAGAAAGAATCATTGCAATAATAGCAAAGCCTCGTAAAGCATCAATAGATAAAGCTCTTGTTTTCATATACCGATTTTAATCAACTATTTTTGAGACAATTTTACCCTGTCGTTATAACAACAATCTTCTCATTTAGTATTTTTTATATCTACTTTTTGCTATATTCTTTAGAAAAATAATCTGGAAAAGCTTTCAGACCTTCATAAAAAAAGAATGACTCTCCTTTTACTCCAAGCTTTCTGTTTGTATCAATCATTTGCTTTAAAAAATCAGGCTTCGGATTTACGCCATTGACCTGAAGCAAAACCCCAGAAAAGAATTTATCTTTCTGATCTTTTTTAAGGAATTTGATTTGGTCCTCTAAAGTGGCAGTGTAACTCTCAATTGTTTTTCTGTAAACCTGCGGAATTACATAATCACAATATCCTTTGTCAAGCCAAGTTGGCCAATCTTGCAAATATTCTTCTTTTGCCCAAGGGTGAATGCTAGGAGCCATACTTACGATCAATTTAGGTTTGATCGTTTTTAATTCCTTATAAAGTTCTCCAAGAAAAATGGTCAATTTATCAGCGCGCCAAGTAAGCCAATCTGCATTTTTATAATCTTGGGGAGGATTATTGCCGTTGTGTTCTTTTTTATATAGAGATACCGTGTAAGGATCATAACCTCCAAGCGATGGCATTGCTGGCAAACGATCATCGCCTTGAATTCCGTCAACATTATAATTTTTAACAACTTCGACAATCAAAGATTTTATAAAATTCTGAACTTCTGGGTCTATGACATTCATCCATTCAAAACCATTTTTTGTAACCAGGTTTCCTTTATTATCTATTGCTTTCCAATTTGGAAATTTTTTCAGGATAGCACCTCCATTCTCTCCGTAAGAAGAAGCAAAGCCAAACTCAAACCATGCGTGAACTTTAATATTTGCAGTGTGTCCGGCTTCAATCATTTCTTGCAAAGGATCTCGATCACCAAAACGTTCCATAATTGGCTTACCAAATAAATCCTTCATTATCTTGCTTGGATACAAAGTCGTTCCTCTATTCCAAACCACCACATAAATGTCTGTAATACCCGATTTTTTACAAAGCGCTACCGCCTCAATAATATTTTCTTTAGAATCTAAAGCTTTTGACGCAACATTGGTTACCCACACTCCTTTAACTGGAAAAATTGGTGTAGTAGCATTTGTATTTGGAGTTCTCGCACAACAAAAAAGCGAAAACAATGAAATTGGCAATAAGGTTATTTTTAAGATATTCTGCATTGGTTTTAGGTTTTATTTTGGACAAATATATAAAATTTTACTAACCACAACTTAGTTATTAAATTTTTTTATTAATTAATTATTAAATAATTTTAATAATTAGTCGCGACTATATTTGAATTTCTCAGGAAATACAGCTCATGGAACAAAAAAATATATTTGAATTATTTTTATTTATTTAAGGATATATTTTTTCAAAAAGAAAATAATTCGCACAAATAAATTAAATTATTCATTTTAAAATAAAATAAACACGTAATTATCATCAATCGATGAGATAATCGTTATATACATCTGACCTTATCTACAAAGTGAACTAGAAACAAAAGATTTTTAAAAATTTAAAAACTTCAGAGAAATAATTTTGTGTAATTACATTAAAAAGAAGCATAAAAAAAACTCTATAAATATTTATAGAGTTTTTTGAAAGAGTTTCGCAAAAGAATCAGCTATTTAAAGAAAGGAGAAAGCATCTTTTCTTTTACAATGCAACAGGCACCGATTACCCCCACACGATGTCCTAATGTTGATTTTTTTAATTTCATGTCACGATTTACCAAACCAAGCGAGTGTTTTTTAAGTGCAGACTGAATTGGCAAAAGCGCAAAATCTCCAAGCTGAGAGAAATCTCCTCCAATAACAAGCAGATCTGGATTGAATATATTAAGTAAAATTGATAAATAACGTCCCATTTTTTCACTTTGTCTAGTAACCAATTCTATACAAAGACTGTCTTCTAAATTTATTGCTCCAGAAATAATATCTAAATGCTGTAAATCTTCATTTTCATTCAATTCAATTTTAGAATGCTTTCCTTCTTTCAGAGCCTCTTTAAATTGCCTTACCAAAGACCAGCCTGAAATTTCAGTTTCTAGACACCCTAGTTTCCCACATTGGCAAATGATTTCATTTTCAAAAATGGTACTGTGTCCAAATTCGCCAGAATAGCCAGACTTTCCATAATAAAGCTTTCCATCAGTCATTATTCCAATAGCTACTCCCCAACTATAATTTAAGAAAATTATATTTTGTTCGTCATCAACAACACCTTCGCAATATTCACCAAAAGCCATTGCGCGAGTATCATTTTCAAGATGTACAGGAAGCCCAAGTTGTTCAGAAATGATTTCGGTTAGAGGCCTGTTTTCACTAAAGAAATAATTATAACTAAAGCCTTCCATAGAATTAATACGCCCAGAAAAGTTAATACAAATCCCAACAATTAATTTTTTCTCTACAGAACTTTCTTCAATATAATTATTTATAAGTGAGCAGAATTCTAAGAGAGACTCCTGAGAATTTTTTAAAGCAAATGGAACACGCAGATCAAGACTTATAAATTCATTTTTTATATTCTGCAAACCAATAGACATATGAGTTCTTCCAACTTCCACTCCTAAGAAAAAAGCGCAAGTCGGGTTGATACTATATAAAGAGGGTCTTCTACCTCCACTATTGGTTATTTTTCCCATATCGACCACGTTTCCTTCCTGTAAAAGCTCATTGACCGCTTTAGTAACCGTAGGAACGCTGGATTGCAATTCAGAACTTATTTCTGCGATTGTAGCATTTCCCGCAGAAAGCAAGCGTTTTACTATTGACTGTCTTAGCATATGCCACTTTTGTCCTGAAAGACTATTGTCTTTACTAATATCAAGTAAATCTTTTAAATTCATTTATCTTCGATTTTGGTAAATTCTTCTACAAACATAGTTCATTTTTAACTTAACCGCTTCTTTTTTTTATTGTAAAAATCAAAACGCAGGCTTTCAATCTTACTTCTTTAATTTCGAGTCCCTAAAGCACAAAAAAGCGTCTTTTCGTACCCAGATAAGAAAAAACCTCTTAAAAATATGTATATTTTATTTTTAGTCAGCTATTTAAAAAAAATATAACTTAATTAATATTCAGTTATTAAATATTTTTAAAAATAAAAGTAAATATATTAATTTTTTATTATTTTAGCAAACAACTAACTGATTGTCAAACCTATTAAAATTAACCAACCATGAAAACCCAAAAACTATTTTTTATAGTTATTACAGCAATTCTTACTTATGCCTGTTCAAATGAGGATTCTACAGACAAAACCACCGAAAAATTCGTTATTCAGAACGAAGGAAGTAAAACGGCAAAAACGCAATTAGCTTTAAATTCATTAGTTTCTTCTGATTGGACTTCGGGGACATTATCCACTTCTATTGTTCCTCCTCAAGAGTTAAAACATTTAAGCGGTAATTTATCCGAGAAACCTATTTGGAAAAGCAACAATCCTGAAATTATAAGAGGAAATGGATGGCTTATGCAAAATGCAAGAGTTGATTCTAACAGAGGCGGTTCTTCAAACCCACTTTCTGGAACTTTTGGAATTTATTTGTTTCACATTAACCAGTCTGGTTCTACAAAATACCTTCACGTCTTAGTTTCGAATCCACAAACTACAGCACTCACAATTAGCGGAAAAGGATCTACTTACACAAATGCAGAAAAACCTTTAAACGGTAGCGCCACAGGACAGAGCTATTTTGTCTCTAAAGATTGGCTACAAGATACCCCGCGTACGACTTTTAGCAATGTCACTATCAACCCCTCTAAGGTTTATGAAGTGTACAGAGCAACATTATCCAACAATAACATGGTAGATGGGTCTTATGAAATAACCGCTTCGCAAGGCGTTTATGTTTATACTGTTGTAACCTCAACTGGAAATATAAATGATGCTGTAACCGCCACTCAAACTGCCGCCGCGGGCGATATTTATACCGAAGGCACAAACGCTTATGGCCGAGAAGCTGGAATCTACACGCAATCTGGCTGGTCAGGAACTACAGATATAGATTTACCTTCAGGGCCATCATATATGGGATTGTGTCTAAATACGAGTTCGAAATTTGCGGTTGGCGGAGTTTATCTCCAAAATCAAAATGCTCCCTACTCCTATAAATTAAACGGCGCTTCGCAAAATACGTATGGAAATTATGGCCACAAATACACCTTGACTTTAAAGCTGAATAATCCAAATAGCACTGCAAAAAATGTATCGCTTACATTTGCTTCCAACTTTACATCTGGAACAAATTCACCTTCATTTACCTTCAACGGACCTCTTTATTTAAATGGAGCTTTAAAAAACATTTACACTACTCCAACGCAACCAGCTCAGAATCTGGCAACTTGGAGCATTCCTGCAAATTCATTTTTTAATGCTACCATTACATTTTATGTCCCAGGCCTAATTACGACTGGACAGCAATTGATTTTAAAACAAACGAATTAATTTTATTATTTTGCCAGATACTTAAAAATACATTAAACACCATTACGGCAAAGATTTAAAAGAGTTTAAAGCTTGAAGAAATCAAACAGTATACAAATAAAGTAACAATCAATTTTAGACCCATTTTTAATTTCAGGGTTTAAAATATTCTTATCGATTTTTTATTTTAATTAATTTTTAAAGGCTGTCTTGCAGACAGCCTTTTTAGTTTCAAAATCATCTTAAAAAGCCTCCATTCAAATCTTTTCAGTAATGATTTAAATTTTAACCGTACTTAAAAGAAAACTTTTCATTTGGCCACAAACTCCACCACCCCCTTTCATCCGCTAAAAACAAACTAAAAATCTGCAACAATTAGAACAAGCAAGTTTTCGATACGTGAGCAAATATTAACTATTGACTTATGATTTCTTTTCTAAAATGACTACCCCAATTAATCAATTCGTCTAACATTTTTCTCATAGACATTCCTAATGGAGTTAAAGAATATTCAACCGTTAATGGCATACTGTCATAGAGGGTACGCCTAATAATCTTATTCATTTCTAAAGCTTTTAATTCCTGTGATAGCATTTTTGGAGAAATATCGGATATGTCTCTCTGTATTTCGCCGAACCTTTTCTTCCCACTTATCAATGAAATAATAATTGGCAACCTCCATTTTCCTTGGATAATTTCTAATGCATCTCTCGAAACCATTAACTTAAATTGGCAACCTTGCTCTTTTTGACTCATATCTAACTGATTTACAAACCACTTTCCTTTATGTAACTACTTACCAATAGGTAACAGCTATATTTTAGATAGCAAGGTTAATTAATTTTGTGCAATAAATAAAATTAAAAATGGAAAATTCAAAATCTTGGGTAATAGACCCTTTGCACTCTGAAGTGCTTTTCAAAATTAAGCATTTGGCTATTTCAACTGTAACCGGCTCTTTTAGAAAATTTGATGGAACAATCATTACTGAGAAATCCGATTTTAACAACGCTAAAGTATCCTTCTCAATTGATGTAAAAAGCATTGATACTAATCAATCACAACGGGATGAGCACTTACAAAATGATGATTTTTTCTCTTCTGACTTGTATCCCAAAATAAATTTTGAATCCACCTCATTTACAAATGTTAGTGGAAAGAATTATAAAATGAGCGGAAATTTAACAATGAAAGGCGTCACTAAAAATGTAGAATTAGATGTAGAATATGGCGGATCAGAATATAGTGCCCAAGGTCAATTAAAGCATGGTTTTGAAATTACTGGAATTATTGATCGAAAACAATTTGGAGTAGCATGGAATATCCCTATAAGATCAGGTATTTTGGGATTAGGAGAAGATATCAAACTAATAGCAAACATTCAGGTCTCTGAATTGGCTTAATCAAAAATTAATAAAAAACATTAAGACAAATTGACTAATAATCTTTTTGTCTTTTTTTTTATTAATAAACATAAAGCTTACTTGGGGCTTAAATTCAAAGAAAAAGGCCTATTTCTTTAAATCACAGCCAAACTTTTAAAAATACAGCTAATATTTTTTCTGAAAATAAAGATAATTAGTCGTTGCGCCTACATCTCGCAATCGTATCTGCGAATTGTTAAATTCAAACAGCTTCCAATTTAAATTTAATTTAGAAAGCACTCCAGAATTAAAACTTATTTTTACTTCTCTCACACCGTTTTGAATTGAACTTTCCCACTGTCCGGTTTCTGAAACTCCTGCTTTGTTGGCAATTACAGATTTATCGGTTTGAAATATAAAGGTATAGCCACTGTAATTTGAAGTATTAACAGCACCATCATAAAAATAAGGTATTTCCCAAGAACCTTTTGTGATAGCTGCAACAAAATCTAATGTCACAAGATTATTTTCCGGACAGTAATCTATTGCATATTTTATTGCATTTTCGAACTCCGTATTGTTTGAAATCGATTTTATCTGGTTATTGTAATCTACAATTGTAATAGGATATTTTAAAGAAATGTACTGGTTTTCATTTAAATTTTTAATGAAATTAAAAAAGGCCTGATCACTTACTATAGATTGAGAACTCGCTGTTTGGTTAGTGCTGTTATAGCTATTAATTGTTATCGGATAATTAATGTTTAGTCCGTTGATTTTAGACAGAAGATCTGGATAAAGATTCCAGTAATCAATCAAAGTGTCAAAATCTGCTTGATTTGGAATTAATTTTTCGATGTAATTATAATATACCATCGTTACAGGAAAATCTATTTTTACAATATCATCATCGTAATTGCTGGCGTTGATATTATCTAAAACTTTTTGATAATCGGCTGTGGTATTAACCGCAATCTGCTCATTGTTTACTGTAATGGTATACGGGAGTTTTATGGTGCAATAACTCGATCCGTCTATCATATTATCCTGTACGGTTTTAACCATGGCAACTCTTTGCAGATAAGTAGTAAGCGGAGAAACAGTACTAATTGTTCCCTGCGAATTATTGTTTTCTTCCTCCATTTCACTTTGACAGGAAAACAGTAAGAAGAAAAAAACTGCAATTGATAAATATTTTTTTAAAAGTAACATATTTATGTTTTTACAAAGGTAAATAAATTTTAAAAGAAACTATTTTAAATAACCTAACATCAAGCATTTCATAATTTTCTTCTATAATAAATTATCAAAAACCAATAATATTTTATTCTTCTATAGAACAATCCTCTTTACTTTTACCCTACTTAAATTAAAAACAAATACATTTACGTTGAAAAATTGAAACTCTAAATGACAGATCAAAACCAATCCAATACTTGTGATGAAATCATTTTTTCGTCTTTCTTCAAAAGTCATGCAAAAGCACTTCGAAATTTTCTTTTTTACAAATTTGGAAATGCAGCACAAGCAGAAGATATAACTCAGGAAGCATTTGTTAAGCTTTGGCAACATTGTGCTTCTGTCCCTCTAGAAAAAGCCAAATCCTATATATACACCATTGCCAATAATAGCAGTCTAAACCAAATTGCGCACCAAAAAGTGGTTTTAAAATTTGAAAAAAACTTTACTGGTTTGGACAAGACAAATGAAAGCCCGGAATATCTTCTCGAAGAAAAACAATTTCAGACAAAACTTTTAAAAGCAATCGAAAACTTAAACGAAAAACAGCGCATTGCTTTTTTGATGCACAGAATTGATGGAAAAAAATACAGCGAAATTGCTGAGGAGCTAAACATTAGCGTAAAGGCAGTTGAAAAACGCATTCATGTGGCTCTGTTAAGCTTGCGCAAAGAAATTGATTTGTAAAAGGTAGGGTAAATTTAGTTCCAATTGTTTTAATTAAATAATACGATAAAATGAAAAAAGATCGCTTATTAGCAAAATGGCTCAACGACGATTTGTCTCCAGATGAATTGACAGCATTTGAGGCAAGTCCCGATTTTGAAAAATATCAAAAGATAAAAAAATATACCGCTCACCTCGAAGCAGGCGATTTGGATGAAAATACTATGTTGTCTAACATTTTAAGCCAGAAAAAAGCAACGCCAAAAGTAGTGCCTCTATATCAAAAATGGATACTTAAGGCTGCCGCTATACTTGTTCTCGCTCTCGGAATCACTTTTGCGATGAAAGCTTTTATGCCACAAACGGAAACTGCCGATTTTGGAAAAAAGACTGCTTTTTCACTACCCGACAATTCTGAAGTGATTTTAAATTCAGGCTCCGAAATACACTATAAAAAATGGAATTGGGACAACAATAGGCATTTGGAACTAAAAGGAGAAGCCTATTTTAAAGTTGCAAAAGGCAGAAAATTTGAAGTGCAGACCAATCTAGGAAAAGTAACCGTTCTGGGAACCCAATTTAACGTTAAAGCCAGAAAAAACAAGTTTGATGTTGTGTGCTACGAAGGCCGTGTAAAAGTAACTTATTCCAATGCTGAAATTTTATTGACTCACGGACAAAGTGTTCGTTTTGAAAATGGAAAAGAGATTAAAATGACAGTAAGTGCATTAAAGCCAGAGTGGATCGACAACCAGATATGTTTTTATAAAGAAAACATAAGAGCACTTTTAGATGAAGTTGAGAGACAATATAATATTAAAATTGACTTAAACGCCAAAGACACTGTTTCGCTCTTTACAGGAAAATTACCTGCTAAAGATCTAAATACAGCTTTACAGATTATCAGTACAACGTATCATTTGGAAGCAAAAAAAGTTTCGAACAACAAAATAATTTTTGACGAAAAATAAATGTTACGCCCCAAGCAATTTCATTTTTTGTTTTTTCTCTTCTTTCATATCCTGAATCTTTCTGCTCAGGATAAAGGAAAAGCTATGCCTTTCAAAAAAATAATAATTGCTATTGAAGAACAGCATGCTGTAAGTTTTAACTATACTGAAGATAATATTGAAGGTCTCGAAATCAATCCTCCTAAGAAATCACTTTCGTTAGAACAAAAACTAGAATATCTGAGAAAAAAAACCGATTTATCTTTTGAAAATATTGGCAACAAATTTATCAATATCTATAAAAAAGATACAGCCTCAAAAATGATTTGCGGTTATGTTTTATCTGCAACTGATAAAAAACCTATTGAGAATGCTAACATTAGTTTAAATAACAAAAATCACTTTACAACCGATTCAGAAGGATATTTTGAGTGCCATAACGAAAGTAAAAATACATTTGTAATTAGCCACATCGGTTTTGCATCAAAGAGAATTACGGCAGGAAATACAGATGCTAAAGATTGCGTTAAAATTCTATTAGAGCCTGAAATTACCGAATTGCATGAAATAAAAACTAATGCCATTCTGGCTTCGGGCATTTCAAAAAATACTGATGGATCTTTTGAAATTAAACCTAAAAAATTCGGTATTCTTCCTGGCCTTATTGAACCAGATGCGCTACAGACCATGCAGCAGATTCCGGGAGTGAACAGTCTTGATGAGAGTGTATCCAGTATCAATGTTAGAGGCGGTACACACGATCAGAATTTATTTCTGTGGAATGGAATACGAATGTTTCAAACGGGACATTTTTTTGGTTTAATATCCGTTTTCAATCCAAATCTTGCTCATACAATTTCGATCTACAAAAACGGAAGTTCTGCCTTTTATGGGGAAAGCGTTTCAAGTGTAGTCTCGATTTCTTCTACCCCGGAAAAAGCAGAAAAAAATTCATTCAGTGCCGGAATCAATATGATTAATGCTGATGTTTACGCCAAGTATAATCTTTCTAAAAAAAGTTATATCGAGATTTCGGCGCGTAAATCGATTACCGATTTTGTGGAAACGCCTACCTATAAAGAATATTTCAACAAAGTATTTCAGAATACTACTATAACTGATTTTTCGCAAAGCCAAAATCTTAATTATAAAAGCGATAAAAAATTTGGTTTTTATGATGCTACGATAAAATATGCGCAAAAAATAGGAATTAAAGATCAAATAATACTTGATTTGATAACCATAAAAGATAATCTGGAAGTCACTAAAAGCGCCGCTTCATACACTATAAATAAATCACAAAACAATACTTTACGTCAGCAGAATTATGGCGCAAACTTGTCATGGAAAAGAAACTGGAATAACTTCAACACTAGCAAAATTAATGTTTACAATTCTTCGTATGAACTTTTAGCCAATCAAAAGACAACTTATGAAAACCAAAGTGTAATTCAGGAAAATACGGTAAACAACAATGGAGTTAATGTAGAAAACAATCATATTTTAAATTCTAAATTTACTTTTAGCGACGGTTATCAATTTAATGAAATTGGAGTAACCAATTTAGAACAGGTAACGAATCCTGATTTCTATCGTAAAGTAAAAGACGTTTTAAGGACTCATGCTTTAATTTTTGAAGGAAAATATAACGATACCATCACCCGTCTATATTTTAAAGGCGGAATGCGCCTTAATTATATTGAAAAATTCAAGAAATATATTGCAGAACCTAGAATTCAATTGGGGTACGGAATTAACAAAAGTCTAACTTTAGAACTGCTTGGCGAACTAAAAAGCCAAAACTCCCAGCAGATTATTGATCTGCAGAAAGATTATTTTGGCATTGAAAAAAGGCGATGGATTATCTCTAATAACAGCACAATTCCCATACAAAGAAGCAGACAGTTATCATTAAACTTGTTTTATCAAAAAAACAATTGGCTTTTGGACATCGAAAACTTTTATAAAAAAGTGACAGGAATAACAACCTCAAGTCAGGGGTTTCAGAATCAACTGGAATTTGTGAGAACTACTGGCGATTATGAAATCTGGGGAACAGAAATGCTAATTCAGAAAAAAATAAATCACTTTCTTACGTGGTTAAGCTACACCTACAATGAAAACAATTATGATTTTCGCAATTATGAGTACCCTCGTTTTCCAAATAACTTTGAGCTGACCCATACTTTATCTTGGGCGGGAATTTACGAGAAAAACAATTTCAAGATTGCTTTAGGAACAAAATGGTCTTCTGGAAGACCCAAAACATCTCCAGATTTATCCAGAATTGATCTTTCTAATCCAGAATTGGTCTATAACAAACCCAATAACAGTAATCTGCACACGTTTTGGCAGGTTAATCTTTCCTCGACTTACAAATGGGAAACCGCAGAAGGAATTCAATACAAAATAGGAATTTCAATCTTAAATATTCTCAATAGAAAAAATGAAATCAACGAATATTATAGAATAAATTCTTTAACCAATTCTGTAGAAGAAATCAATACTTTTTCATTGCAAAGAACTCCAAATCTGAGCTTTAGAGTCTCATTTTAACATCACCTCCCTTAAGAGTTCTTAAACTCTTATTCCTTCTTTTTATTTTTTTTTTCAAAAAATCACAATTCTTTGGTAGGGTAATCTGCACCAAGGCTGTTTCACTATAGAATCATCATTTGGTTTGAGACAGTTTTAAAACATTCAAATAGAAAAAAAAGCGGACTGATTTTTTACGCATCAAAAACAAAACAAAACAAAACAAAACATGAAAAGAAAAAAAACAATAATTGTAACCGCCGTATTACTAGTAATGATTTCTGCCAGCATTTACTTTTATTATGGAGTCATCTTTAAAGAAGCCCGTAATATAGCATCAGAAGCTCCTGATTATAGTGTAACGGCCAAGAAACTTATTGAAGACTATAATGCAAATCCTAAAAAAGCAGATGCATTGTATCTCAACAAAACTATAGAGATAACAGGCAAAGCAACCAAAGAAACCGATTCTGTAATTGTACTTGAAAACACTGTTTTCTGCCTTTTCAAAGAAAAATTGAAAGACAAGATTATCCGCAACAATATAACAATTAAGGGCAAATGCATTGGTTATGACGAACTATTTATGGAAGTTAAAATAGACCAATGCAGTGTTAAATAAACCAACTCAATAATAATTAATTTATGAAGAAAATTCTAGTTCCGTTCTGCCTGTTTTTAGTAACATTGGCCTATTCTCAGGATGATTTACTAAAGAGCCTTGATTCTACTCAGATAGAAGACAGCTATTCTACAGCAACCTTTAAGGCTTTACAGCTCGTAACCTTACAGACCACAAAAATGCCAGCTAAAAAAGAGTTTTATTTTGTGGTTTCGCACCGTTTTGGGTCTGTAAAAGATGGTTTTGACAGTTTTTTTGGACTTGATAATGCTACCACAAAACTGGGAGGAATTTATGGTGTTACAGACTGGCTCTCGGTCAGCCTTTCGAGACATACTTTAAACAAAATGTATGAGATCGGATTGAAGTACCGCATGGCAAGACAAAATGATAATTTTCCTTTGGATATTGTTGGATATAGCGTTGCAGACATTAATACTTTTTTAGAAAAAGACCAATATCCAGGCTTAGAATTTAAACATCGCATGACGTACGTGCAACAGCTATTAATATCCAGAAAAGTCAGCGAAAAATTCTCATTGGAATTAGTGCCATCCTTTATACACAAAAACCTGTACACTCCAGAAATCGAAAGAGACAATCAGTTTTCTTTTGGCGGCGGCGGGCGCTATAAAATCACGAAAAGATTATCTGTCAATTTAGAATACATGCACAATTTTGACAAACCTGACTTTTACAAAAATCCATTGTCTGTAGGTCTTGATATAGAAACAGGCGGACACGTATTTCAATTAATTTTTACCAATTCACAATCCATGAGTGAGAGCGGATACCTAACTAATGCCTCTGGTGACTGGGGCAAAGGAGATTTCTTTTTCGGCTTTAACTTATACAGAGTATTCTAATAATTAAAACAATAAATCATGAAAAAAACAATCGTACTTACAATTTTAATGGCTGTATTTGCAAGCTGTAGCGATTCTGATACAACTCAGGAGATCGAAACACCAACAACTCCAACGAACCCAACGGATCCCACAGGTACAGTTACGTACAATAAAGATGTAAAATCTATTATTGATGCCAATTGCATAAGCTGCCATTCCAGCGGAAGGTCAGCTAGTTTTAGACCTCTAACTACTTTTGCTCAAGTGAAAGCTGCAGTGGAAAGCGCTGGATTATTAGGAAGAATTCAACTTCAAAACGGCCAGCAAGGAATTATGCCTCAAGGCGGTAGAATGTCTCAGGCGAATATTGATATCATAGTAAAATGGAACACCGATGGTTTAAAAGAAAATTGATTGTTATGAAAAAATCATTCATAAATTTCTTTGCATTATTGCTCGTTATAGCCGCAAACACTGGTGGATTTGCACAAAAACTAATTACAAAAACAGGGAATATTAAATTTCAAGCTTCCATGCCATCTTATGAAGAAGTTGCTGCCGAAAGCAAATCAGTGTCAGCTGTTTTGGATCAGACAACAGGAGATTTTGCCAGTCTCGTTCTCATAAAAGGTTTTCGATTTAAAGTAGCGCTGATGGAAGAACACTTTAATGAAAATTATATGGAGTCTGAAAAATTTCCAAAAGCAACTTTCAAAGGTAAAATAGAAGATTTTGACAGTTCAAAAATTACAGCTTCTCCTAAAAATTTTACATTAAAAGGAGATCTTACCATTCACGGAAAAACAAGACCAGTCTCAGTGATTGTAAAAATCTCCAAAGCTCAAAATGGAGTTAAAACCATTGGCTCATTTGAAGTAAAACCTGAAGACTTTGCTATTGAAATACCGAGTCTTGTAAGAAAGAAAATTGCCGACAAAATCGAGATTGATTACAATTTTTTATTAATTAAATAATCTCCTTTAAGAATCAGCTCTATTCAGATTCGAATGAAACATGACGAATGTTCTGTAGGCCGGTGTGAACTTATAGCGCCGGTCTCTTTTTTTAAACCTTAAAATCAAATTAAAATGATCTGTAGAAATTACATTGTTACCGGAGAAGATGTAAATGATTATATGGTTATGGAAGATACCGCATACATCTCATATACCCTCCGATTGTTATATCATTTTTTGTTCAATAACGGATTTTCAAAAGTAAAACTCAACTATATGCATTTAGATTTACAAGAAGGAAATCATGAGTTAGTCTGCCATAAAGATTTGATGTTTACCCAATCTTTTTTAGTTGAAATGAAATATTGCCATATACAAGACAATATCAATTTCAAAAGTTGCTTTTTTAACTCAAGGAATGAATGTTGTGCAGAAGTTATAAAAGAAGTAAAATGGTTTGATCCTATAAGCAAAGAAGTTATCAGAACTCCAAAAAATATTCTCAAGCAATTCCACTATAAAAATATTTCTGCTTAATTAAAAAATATTTGCCGTGTAATCAAACTTTGCATATCACGGCTTTAAATCTAAACGTTTCAAAATAAGCTCCCTTAAACGCGCCTCATGTTCATCTCCCCAATTTCCGATAGCAGAAATTACTGGAATTAATGTTTTTCCAAAATCAGTGAGACTATATTCAACTTTGGGAGGCACAACAGGGAAAATAACTTTTGAAACCAATTCATGCTCCTCTAATTCTTTCAACTGAATATTTAAAACCCTGCGTGAAGCGTCTGGTATTTTGCGTTGCAATTCACTTGGCCTTTTATGGCCTTCATTGATAAACCAAAGCAAACGTATCTTCCATTTGCCGTAAAGCACTTCCCCTATCAGGTCAAGTCCACAATTCAGGTTCGGGATTATTTTTCTTTCATACATATAACAAAAGTAAGCCTATGTACCGATTTATGCAATAGGGGAAAAATTTGTCCCTATCTGAATCGTAATTCCGTACTTGTGAGAAAGTTACATACTTCTGAAATTTGTACAAAAGAAATTTAAATCGAATTAAGATGGATTATCAAAATGAATTATCAGGCAAAATTGCTTTAGTCACAGGAGGCACTAAAGGAGCTGGACGAGCAATCGCAGAAAGACTTTTGCAAGCTGGCGCAACGGTTATTATTACTGCAAGAAACACACCCGAAAAAGAAAACAGCAAACTGCATTTCATTCCTTCGGATTTAAGTAAGGCAGAGGGAACCCAAAAAGTAATCAATGAAATACTGTCAACTTACGGAAGACTGGACATTCTTGTGAACAATCTTGGCTCTTCTGTAACGCCTGCTGGTGGCTTCGCAGCATTAAGTGATGAAGACTGGGAATCAACTCTGCAGGCTAATCTGCTTGCTCCTGTTAGATTGGACAGAGGATTTTTACCACAAATGATAGAGCGAAAAAGCGGTGTTATCATTCACATAGCATCTATTCAAGGCAAACTCCCTCTCTTTGATTCTACTTTGCCTTATGCGGCAGCAAAAGCAGGCTTAATTAATTACAGCAAGAGTTTATCAAATGAAGTTACACCAAAGGGTGTTCGCGTGCTGGCTGTATCGCCAGGATGGATAAATACAACAGCATCAACAGCGTGGCTAGGTGAAATTGCGAGAAATTCTAATATTACTGTAGAAGAAGCCCAGCAAGGAGTCATGAATGCATTAGGTGGGATTCCGTACGGCAGACCCGCAGAGCCAGAAGAAGTAGCAGAATTAGTCGGTTTTCTTGTTTCACCAAGAGCCAGCTATCTGACAGGAACAGAATTTGTAATCGATGGCGGCACCGTGCCAACAATTTAATAATCTTAAAAACAATAGAAATGAATTTGCCAAAAGTAATAGAAGACTTAGTTAATGCACAGAACAGCTTTGATAGCGTTTCTTATGCCAATTGTTTTTCCGAAAATGCGGTGGTATTTGATGAAGGTAAAACACATAACGGAAGACCTGAGATCTTGGATTGGATTGAAGAATCAAACCAAAAATACAAATCAGTGATGAAGCCTCTTGAGTGCGCTGAAAACGGGACTGGAATTGTCTTATCAGCAGAGTGCTCCGGTACGTTTCCAGGAAGTCCGATTACATTACAATTTCATTTTGATATTACTGATGGATACATTCAGTCTTTAAAAGTAACAGGATAAGAACTAAGAAGCGATTGATTTGCAGAAATCATTAAATAACAAAGCGCCAGTTTTCAGAAGAAAATCGGCGCTTTGTTATTCACGCAAAATTTTGCTGTTTTAAGGTTTTATTTTTATTAATTAATTGCTGTTTTCTAAACTGAAAAATTGAACCGGCAGCAAAGAACAGCAATAAGACAAGAAGCGTATTGCCGATTACAGGATCTTTAATATCCTTCGCTAGCGGATGCCCTAATGGAATTCTAGTAAAAGTTTCATTAACAGTTGGAACCAGAGATAGAAAAAAACTAAAGGACAACCAGAAATTTTCAAAATAACGGGCTCTGGCGCTGTTTTTTCTTTTCGAATTAAGGAAATAGGCTCCCAATACCAAAAAGATTATAAAAATAGAAAAGGCATGCCCTGCATTAAATCCGCCATGTTTGGAGATCCCCAACGAAGTTAATGAGGTGACGATTGTTCCGTAAAAATATATTTTGCCGGATAATGTGTTCAAATTGATTTTACCGTATCTGATAAAATCTACAGCTGCCGCGACTATTGCTGCAACGCCTACGATTGTGTGAAAAATTCCTAAATTTGACAATCCCATTTTTTATGTTTTAAATTTGTTTGAAAATACACAGCAAACTTCCGACAGATCAAGAGGAATGTTTTTGCCAAATAGTCCATTTTTTTGGCAATTTGGTTCACAAAAAAAGCATCCTAGATGAATCCTAAGATGCTTAAAATTTAAAAAAAGACTATATTTTACAATTGCTGACTATTATTTAGTTTCTGCCGATAATTTGTTGGACTGACATGGTATTTGCTGGTAAAGCTTTTTGTAAAATTCGCCAAGTCATTAAATCCACAGTCAAAAGCTATTTCAGTGATACGTTGATCAGAAACCTGAAGTAATTCGGCCGCTTTTTCCAGCTTTTTCATTTTAATATAATTGGCTGGCGTATCGTGGTATATTTTTGCAAATTCACGCTTGAACGATGATACGCTCAAATTATTTTGCTGCGCTAGTTCTTCGATGGTGAGTTGTGAAAATAAATTTGCTTCAATAATTTGCTTGAAAGTATAAGCTGCAGGAGAAAAAAGCTGCGATAATATGAGCTGGATCGATTCTGAATTTTGTGTTTGGGACAAAAGAAGTATAATTTCTTTTACTTTCAGCACCAAAATATCCTCACTAATCAGAGATGGATTTTCAAAATAAAACAATAAACCTTCAATATACTTTTGAATCAAAAAATCACTGTTTATTATTTCACTTGATTTATTGGATATTGCATTCTTAGGTTTTTGAAGCAGCTGCGGAAGTTCCCTTTCGTATATTTTTTTTAATATCTCGGGATAAAACGTAAGGATTACAATTTCACAATTGCCGTTTTGATTTGAATTGCGCATCTGCTTCCCTGAATCTATACAATTCAGCAATAGGGAATAATCGGTTGCAACCTTTATTTGCTCACCATCAATCTGATAATCAACCTCTCCTGCTTTCACATATAAAAAACAAGCCTGTTCCGTTACAGGAAAATCAAATTTAAACGGCGGCGCTAATTCAATTTTCTGAATCAGCGTTTTGCCATATAAATCGTGTTTTTTATAGTCGGTTATCATGATTTTCCCTTTTGACTGATATTTAACTGCTGGCTGCTCACTCTTTTTCAGAGCTATTCTCATTAACTAAGCAATTTTAAATTTTAGATTAACCATCACTTTAGTACATCTACCCACTACTAACAAAAGTAATAAACGACATTATAACTTTTGTCCATCTTAAAATATTTTATTTCATTCGTCCTATGCTGCCAATTTCTAACACATCATTTATTCTTTTCTGCCAAAAAAACTGACTCTGCGTATGCATTTTTTGTTCCATCTGTGAGATTTTTGGCTACGCCGTTTATCCACAATTTTGCTACATATCGATCTACATCATTTTCTTCATATCCAGCTATATAAATGTTATTATTGTGTACCACAACCGCATTGGCATCTGCATTATTTGTGCCATCTGTAATGTTTGTTGCTTTGCCGTTTATCCATAATTTTAGTACACTTTTTTGGTTAATGCTTTCGTTTCCTACCACATAAACATTTCCTTTTTGAACAAATACAGAAGAGGCAACAGAATAATTTGTGCCGTCAGAAAGGTTTTGGACTTTCCCATTTTTCCATAACTTAGCGATATATTTATCGTTTTCAATTTCATAGCCCGCAACATACACGTTGCCATTTTCTACAAATACAGAAAGTGCATATGCATTATTGAGACCGTTTGTAAGGCTTTGTGGCGTTCCATTTTTCCAAACTTTTGCCACGCTTTTACTGCCATTATTTTCATTTCCGCAGATGTACACATTTCCTTTATCAACATAAAATGAGTTGCCATCTGTATCATTTTTCCCATCTGTAATATTAGAAGAAATGCCATTTTTCCAAACTTTTACAATATAATGAGAATCTCCAAACTGCTCTCCTAAAATGTAAATCATCTTATCTTCGACTATTATCGATTGAATGTGAGCCGTTTTTTTGCCATCGGTTAATTTTTGAATTTTCCCGTTTTTCCAAATTGCGGCTACATATTCTTCGCCAGACATAATAGAACCTCCAACATATATATCATCGTTATGCACAAAAACCGAATTTGCATCGGAATAATGTTCTTTCTCTTCTAAGTCTATGTTTTTTCCATTTTTCCATAATTTCGCAACGTGTTTCATGCCCACTTCATCTGCAATTTCTTCTATAGAACTTTCAAACTTGCTGTCATTATATTCGTATCCAGCAACATAAATATCGACCTCATTTGAAATTTTGTCTTTTGCAATTGGAATTTTGCTCGTATTACAGCTTAAAAAAAGTGTCGCAAATAAAGCGGTTATTATAATTTGTATATGATTTAGATTCATTCTTTATTTGATTTAAATAACTATTTTAGAAATATTCCTGATAAAAGCAAATTTTCGTCAAAAACTAGTGATACTTCGTATGATGCATTTTTGATGATGATGTAATTTGCAAAACGTAATTCACCTTCATTTTTTATCGTTTTTACAATTATTTTTTTATCCAGTATTTTTAATGCATCTTCAAATTTCATTCCTGCTTTTAGACCATTTTCAAATGATATTTCAACTTTTTTCAAATCATTTAGCGAATAGCTTTTCATACTGTTTGCTTTTTTATTTTCAAGATCTTTCGAATTGACTTTAAAATAGAAGTAGAAATCATGATATTCATCCTGATACATAATCTGATTCATTTCTCCAGAACTACCATTAATTTCTTCTATCCGCTCAAAATTTTTGCTGATTGGAGATTTCAAAAAATCCTCTTCGCTTGATTTTCCAACGATTAGAGTGTTTAAATGCCAATTTCTATCGATTTTTACAACTGGTTTATTTTGAACATCTTCAGGTTTGGTACTATTTTTAATTAATTCTTTGGTATATTTTTCGTTATCGCAACCTCCAAAATCGATTAACCCATTAAAGATGTCCCAATAGCAAGTTTTGGATAAATTTGTACTGTTTAAAATAATAAGCCGGTCATAATCTGGCGCGAAGAAAATGTATTTGTTTTCTTCTTTTACATTCCAATATAAACCATTATCTGTATTTGGATTTTTTGTACCCTTGCCGTATTTCAGCTCTATTTTCTTTAAGATTTCCGATTTCAAATTCGGATCTTCTATCGCTATCCTTACTCCGTAAATATTACTTTCTGCTTTAAAATTCCTTAAAGCATTCTTTAATTCATTTCCGTTTTTAATTCTCTCTAAATCAATGTGAGCACCACCAAATCTTGAAATGCTATCTGTTCTAAGTTTTTCTGAGTTTATTTGAAAAATAATTTTGTGCTCATTCAGATCGATTCCATCAAAAGTATATTTTTGAGATTTTTCTACTTCAGCAAATAAACAAAACGGATACTCAACCGTTTCAACGCCAACAAGTAAACTATCTTTAAATTCTATCAGATTTATTAAAGGTTCATCCAATTTTAGTTTTAATAAATCTATTTTTTCTGGTTTAGTGCAGGAAATCATAAATGGTAAAATGGCAAGTAAAAATAAATGTCTTTTCATAAACAAATTATAAAGTATAAGAATCAATATCAATCAAAATATTCAAGAAAATCAGAATTCAAAACTGCATCCAAAACAACAACGTATCGAAATTAGATCTTTATTGCTTTTGTTAAGATGTTTTGTTTTATCCTTTATTTTGAATTTCGTAATTCTAGTGTAAAATACTCAGGTTTCATAGCTGTATTTTTATTACGATTAGATTATACGTAAACTAAATCTCACTACAAATTTTCAAAAAAAGATAAAGAGAATTGAAGCAGATATAAATTAGCCAGAAACAATTCGATATTCGTAAAGATATTTTATAAATGCGTATTAGAGGTTCTTAACCTATTAAACTTCGAATTTCCAAATATTATGTCTAAGGAAACTTCAATTATTCTCCAAATTCTTCAGATTGTAACATCCCGTACCCTATAAGCCTACAATTACACTTTTCCTCTAATGCAATGACCTATTTTTCAGTCTCTACAAAGACTTCAATATTATTTTTTTGGGCATATTATATAAATCCAAAATATAATCCTGTAAAATCGCCATTACCTGCTTTGCTACTTTTAGCTTATTAAAAATCTAAAAATCAAAGCAATGGAAAATAAAAACACGATAACTAGACGCTCAGCTATTACAGGAATGGGTGCTATCTGCCTGACTACTGCCTTTACCCCTGTTCTTGGTGCAGATTTCACGGGAGACGAAAAATCAAACATCCTTCCAGAAGACCCTAAGACAAAATATCCTCGTCCGCCTTTCAAAGAACAGAAGCAACCTTGGCCAGGACTTGTGAGCAAAATGGATCCCCGTCCCGACCACGGTGAGAAAAGCTATAAAGGATCTGGCAGACTTAAAGGCCGTAAAGCGCTCATTACAGGAGGAGATTCAGGAATGGGTAGAGCCGCAGCAATTGCTTACGCGAGGGAAGGCGCAGATGTCGCCATCAATTACTATCCAACAGAAGAGGAGGATGCCAAAGAAGTCATCCAGCTCATTAAGGCAGAAGGCAGGAAAGCTATTGCCATTCCTGGGGATTTAAGAGACGAAAGCTTTTGCAAGTCGTTGGTGGAAAAAGCCGTTAAAGAACTTGGAGGATTGGACATCGTTATTAACAATGCTGCCAGACAGCAGACTCATGACTCCATCTTAGACATTTCCACAGAAGATTTTGATGCGACAATGAAAACCAACATCTATGCTCCCTTCTGGATTATAAAAGCGGCACTTCCTCATTTAAAACCAGGCTCGTCAATAATAGGAACAAGCTCCGTTCAGGCTTATGCTCCCACCGAGGACCTCTATGATTACGCACAAACCAAAGCGGCAACCACCAATTACATTAAATCGCTGGCCAAACAGCTTGCTCCAAAAGGAATACGAGTGAATGGCGTCGCTCCAGGCCCTGTATGGACGCCGCTGCAAGTAAGCGGAGGTGCCACAATGGAGAAGCTTAAAAATTTTGGAGGACAAACCCCAATGGGAAGACCAGGACAGCCCGTAGAGCTGGCTTCCATTTATGTGCAACTGGCTGCTGAAGATGCCAGTTACGCCACTGGACAGATCTACGGATCCAGCGGTGGGGAAGGAAATCCTTAATTACACCTACAAGCTGGACATGGCTATAGAATTCAAGCAATCTCAATTGCTACAAAAGAATAAAGTGAATAAAGACTAAAAGTAATCTACTATATCTTAAATACTTATGAAAGCTGTCATACTGCTGGCCACCCTCAAAAACAAAGGCCTTTCCAATACAGAAACGCTTACGGAATTCTTCTGCGGTTTTCTTTCAAAGCAAAAAATCGAATTTGAAATCATTAGACTTGCGAACCATAAAATTCTTCCTGGAACCTACATCCATTTGGAACAGGAGGATGACTGGCCTGCCATTTATGGAAAAATCCTTAAGGCAGAGATTCTGATCTTTGCCACTCCAATCTGGTGGAACAATCATTCCTCCGAACTTCAGCGTTGCATTGAGCGACTCGATGAAGTATTTGACATCATCAATTCTGGAGAAAATTCTCCTCTAGAAGGCAAAATGGGAGCCGTTATTGTAACTGGGGATTCAGATGGCGTGGAGCATATAACTGGAAATATAGCCAATTTTTTCACCTGCACTGGTCTTACCCTTCCTCCCTACGCTTCTTTGGGTGTAATCTGGGAAGGTCACAGCAAGGATTCCAAAAAAACAAAAACCGAGCTCCTAGCCCACTATACTAAAAACTACAGCAAGGATGCTCAATCTATGGCAGAGTCACTGGCAAAAGCCTTAAAATAAAAATGAACTCAAGTCAAATAGCGGTCCGCAACACAGAATATTTAGCAGCATCATATGAAAAAGCATAGCATCCATATTGGAACTTCAGGATGGTCCTATAAACACTGGCATGGTACTTTCTATCCCGAAAACCTAAAGGCAAAGGATGAATTTTCCTATTACCGCAATTACTTCACGGCAGTGGAAATCAACAATACATTCTATAGGATGCCCACCGATGAAACCTTTGAGAACTGGGAGAGACAAGCTCCAGCGGATTTTGTGTATGTCATCAAAGCCAGCCGATACATTACACATATGAAAAGGCTCCATGACCCCAAAGAGAGCCTTCTTATCTTTATGGACAAAGTAAAGCTTTTAGAAAAAAAACTGGGCGCTATACTATTCCAACTGCCTCCATCCCTTGGAGCCGATCTTACTCTATTGGAGGATTTTCTCATAGCGCTTCCCGCCCACAACCGATATGCCTTTGAGTTCCGTAATAAAGAATGGGATATACCTGAAGTATATCAGCTTCTGGAAAAATACAATGCCGGCTTCTGCATATATGAACTTGCCGGCTACAAATCGCCACTGCAGGTCACCGCAGATTTCGTTTATGTCCGGCTGCATGGGCCAGCTGCCGAAAAATATCAGGGCAACTATACCGAGAGTACGCTTGAGCAATGGGCTGAGATATGCCTAGAATGGCTAAAAAACAAAGATGTATTTATTTTTTTTGACAACGACCAGCAGGGATACGCAGCATTTAATGCCCTAAAGCTAAAAGAGCTTGTCGAACAGAAAATGATGTAAAAACAATTGCAGATGATGCAAAGCAATTTGCGCTTCTTTGCCTAAAACTAAAACTATTAATAAACTAAAAAAGAAACTATGGGGAATCTATCGGATTATTTTGGACGAAACATTGACCGCAGAAAAATTGTCATTACAGGCGGAAGCACTGGTATCGGTAAAGCGGCAGCACTTCTGCTTTCTTCCCTTGGTGGAGATGTTTTTATCTTCGGAAGGGATAAGGATGACCTAGATCAGGCACTGGGAGAAATCCAAGCGCAAGCTGAAGGAAAAGTTTATGGCATAACAGCTGATATCGCCCTGAAAGAAGATATTGAAATGGTCTGGAAAGAGATAGACCAGAGATTGGGCGGTGTAGATATACTTATCAATAATGCAGCTCTGGGAGCTGATGGAATTACTGAGGAAGAATACGAAAATATCAGATATATACTAGAGACCAATATACTTGGATACATCTCCTTTGCCAAAGAAGCTGTAAAAAGAATGACTATACAGCAACGAGGACATATTGTCAATATCGGTTCTATGAGTGCAGAAACGCACGAAGAAACTGGAACGGTGTATGTAGCCACAAAGTCAGCTGTAAGAGGCTTCAGTGCAGCACTCCGAAAGGAGGTAAATCCATTGGGTATCAAAGTATCTCTAATTGAACCGGGTGCAGTGAGCAGCGATATGCAGCCAGGAACCAGAGAAGAACACCGCGGGAAAATACAAAAAATGGAAATGCTTGAAGCAGAAGATATCGCGATGAGTATTCTATTCTGCCTATCACAACCTAAACGATGTGATATTGTGAGCCTTCAGGCGCGCCCCCATCTTCAGATCATCTGACCGGACCCTAAAAACAGCCTTATCGAGGCAGGCCTAACTAAGCCTGCCTTTATAAATTAGGATTATAATGCTCTCGAACAAGATTTCTATTCTCATCCAACGCGGCATCAAAGTTAATGGTATTGTCTGCTGCATCAGAGAGTTGGCTGTCAGCATCAAATGCCTGAGCAACAAAACCTTCAAACAGCTCCTTCTCCTCGGCTCTTTCAAGTACTTTTGCTAATATGCTAAGCATACGGCAACTGGCCATATGGCTGTGCAGTATTTTCTGAAGCCAAGCAATCATTGCGGCATCACGCACTGGACCTTTAGAAGTCCGCTCCAATAAAGCAATCCACTCTCTTTGAAAGCCGACCGAAGAAAAATGTTCCTTCTGAAAACTTCCTGCCGAAGACTGTAGTGACTGCTTTACATATTCGACACGCCTCTTGGTCGCTGAGAAATTGCCTAGGAGAAAGGTAAGGCTGCGAGAGGAAGCTTCTTCCTTTAAATTTGCTATCGCCATCACTAGCATATTCATCTCTGAAAGCTCCTGAGATGCCAATGCATCATATAGTTGTTGCATACTTTGATGAGTTTTGCTTTTTTTTCTTTTGACTTTCATTGTGAACTATTTTAATAATTCAAATTTAGTTTCCGCAAAAAACTCATTCTTACAGTTTTACATTTCAAGATTATACAATCTAAAGCACAACTAAGGTTTATTTTATTCATCATTACTTTGAAAACAATCTGCAACATGGGAATTACAAAATATTTTCGAATAATTATATAAGAATCAGTATTGACATAGAGATACTTTAGCTCATACCAAAAACTGTTCAAAGCACCCAATCAAACTGAAAACACTCAGGCGCAATGAATTATTAAATAATAGAAGCCCCTAATCACAGCTTCAATTTAAAAACAAGATCTGTACATTTTATGTGTGGCAAGCTTTTCTGCCATGACAGACTATTTTTATATGATTTGAAATTTATGCGGCTGAGCCTTCTGCGCTTCAGCTAGAAGGTTTGGGTATTAATAGCAGGATTGAACTGCTTAAAAAAATGCAATATGGACAAACTTGACATAAAAACAGATCAAAATAATGAATTTCCAATAATCGGTATTGCCTGCTGTTCGGCCTCCTTAGAAAGTCTTAAAACTTTTGTAGGTTCATTAACAGAGACAACTGGTTCTTTTATCATATTTCAGGACCTATCGCAACCGCAGCAAAAAAACCTTTCAGAAATGTTGCAGCAGACTGCCATACTTCCCGTGCAGGAAATTGTCAATACTGCCGAGATGAAGCCCGGCTATATCTATGTAGTTCCGGAAAACAATTTCTTGATTCTGAATCAAGGCACCTTAAGTCTCAAACGCTTTACCAGAGAGGAAAAACCTTCAGAATCCCTAGACCAATTCTTTGGCGCATTAGCCGAGAAATTTGGCAACGATGCCATAGGCTTGCTCCTAAACTATCCCACAGGAGAAGGAGCTTGGGGGCTTAAAAAAATCAGGGCAAAAGGTGGCGCGACTATTGCTGTAGCTGATCTGACTGTTCTTCCCGTCAGCGATGTGACAGACACCACCTTTGACTATTACATCAGACCCACTCATACAGCCGATTTGCTGGCAACAATTCGTGCTGCCAAACTAGCTGTCCAAGACCAAAGTGCTGAAGCGCAGCAAGCGTATGAGGATATCATAAGACTAGCAGCCATAAAAAACAGAACAACTTTGGAACGCTTTAACCCTGAAATTCTAAAGCGTAAGATTGCCAAACGAATGGTACTCACCAGACAAAAGAGTCTTGCGGGCTATCTAAGAATGCTCAAGGACAGTCCGTCTGAGCAGGATTTGCTATTTTATGAAATCCTAAACAGTCCGACTTTTTTCTTCAACTCAACTGCATTTGATGTACTTGGCAATATAGCATTCTCTGCTCTTCTAGAAAATAGCTCCGGGAAAGAACTCCGATTATGGTCTCCAGGCTGCCGAAGTGGCGAGGAGGTTTATTCTCTTGCCATTGTTTTGCATGAATATCTGCAAAGTAGTGGCCATAATAATCTTAGCTTTAAGATATTCGCAACCGACATTTCCCTTAAAAACATCAAAAAAGCTAGAACAGGCATTTATTCCCAACAGGATATCAAATATGTCGATCAGGTAAGAATGGAGAAATATTTCATAAAAAAAGACAGCAAATGGCAGGTGGGCAGAATCATCCGTGACTGCTGCGTGTTTGCCGTTCACGATATCACAAAAGATTTTCCCTTGTCAGGAATTGATCTGATTTCTTGCCGTAATGCCTTGCCTCTCTTTAGCACAGAACTCCGCTTACAGCTTGCCGCTACGTTTCACTATGCGCTTAATCCAGGAGGCTTTCTGCTTATCGCGGAAGAAGATTCCATTCCACAGAGCGAAGAGCTCTTTCAAGCCACAGAAATAAAAGGGCTTTATATACGAAAAAACACCTATGGATGCATCCAAACCCGCGATTTACTAAATTCTGCTGTAGCTATAACAGAACATCAGAGCGCTACATCTATTAAACATGAGAGTGTGGATGCGGACACAAAAGATTTCAGGAAAATAACTGCCGAACTGCTGGCCGAGCAATATGCCCCAGCCGCAGTGCTGATCAATGAGCATTTTGAAATCGTACATTTTAATGGAGACACAAGCCCTTTTCTGCAGCCACCTGCAGGAACACCAAACTTTAATATTCTGAATATGGCACATCACGAGGTGCGTCTTATTCTTAAAAAAGCCATCTTAGATGCCAGATCTGAAAAAAGAAGCCAGCAACAGAATGCCGTTCTTTCTATTGGTCATAGCACTTACACTGCCTCTTTTGAAGTGGTATATCTGCCCATGCACAGCGAGCTCTTACTGGTGGTTTTCAGTCGCAAGCCAATCCTAAATAGTGACGAAACGCTGAAAGACTCTATAAAGGCAGAAATTCCACCCCATAACACTAATTCAAAAGAGCTTACTAGAAAACAGGAGCTTTATTTCGAAGAATTACAAACGACTAATGAAGAACTCCTACAACGCACCCAAGAGCTTGAGCTTCTTAACGAAGAACTCAAAACCACAGCAGAAGAGCTGCGATCTAATAATGAAGAGTTATCTTGTACAAACGATGAGCTTAAAGACAGACGTAACGAACTTTCTGCCTTACAGCAACTGCATGCCTCAATTATCAAAAATCTGAAAGAACCTCTTATTATTCTGGACCAGAACCTTATTGTACAAAGTGCCAATCCAGCCTTTTACCGCAGCTTTGGAATACAAGACGGCATAATCGAAGGGCTTTCTATCTTTGATGGAGCAAACTCTCAATGGATTTCGCCAGAATTTAAAGAATTAGTATTGCAAAGGATCAACCGCAAGGAAATGGTGCAGGATACCCGAATCCCTTTGGCATCAGGACCAACATTACGCAAATATATGGTTAATGCAATGGCAATTGAAAACGAACTGCAACAGTGCGTAATGCTTACCTTTAGAGACTTCACAGATTTTGAAGAGGCTAAAAAAGAGCTCTCATTCCAAAGACAGCAACAGCTAGAGCGTAGCACACAGTTGGAGCACTTCACCGCATCGGCGACCGATAAGCTGTTGGATCCAGTGCGCAAAATCCACATGTTTGCAAAGAAAATAGTCGACACTGAAAAGTCCCTTACACAGGGAAGCATACATAGTTTGGAGCGAATTTTAAACACCTCCCACAATCTCGAAAGACTCATTGAAGACCTTGTGATCTATTTAAGAGTCCATTTCGAGCAGAAAAAACCTAAAAAGACCGATTTGAATCAGATTTTAAGAAAGGTGCTCAATGAACTAAAGAGTCCCATCAGACAAACCAGTGCTATAATTGAATCCGAAGAGCTGCCGCTGATGCCGGTCATTCCTTGCCAGATTAGGCTGCTCTTTGCCCATCTCATCAGCAATACATTACGCTTTGCCAACGAAGCGTCTGCTCCTATGCTTAAAATCACACTACATCACATCAAGGATATTTCCCATGAGATTTCTGGCGCCTATCCAGAAAACGAATATATCAAACTTTCGTTCACAGATAATGGAAGAGGTTTTGAGCAGAATTATGAAACTCTAGTCTTTAACCCTTTCTATCAGCTGCATCGTAGCGAAAAAAACTATGGCTCTGGACTGGGTCTTGCTTTGGTGCGGCAGATTGCGCTGAATCATCACGGTATGGCAAAGGTCAGCAGCTCTCTGGGACAAGGTACAACAGTCAGCATCTATCTTCCTGTGACCGTTTCTTTTGAAGAACAGTGCAGCCCAAACTAAGATAGAACATTGTATTAGCTTATTTAATTCCAGCCTTATCGTACCGCCGGTCCTGAATTATCGGGCAAACGCACTACACCATTACCCTTACTGCTTTATAAATTAAAAACTTTAAAATTATGAAACCAATAAACACTAAAACCCACGGCTATATGGATTACATTATGGGCGTCTTTCTCATTGCCTCTCCGTCTCTTTTTAATCTGAATCACGAAAAGCCTGAGAGTAGTGTCTTTTATGTGCTTGGTGCAGCGACGATTATTTATAGTCTGATGACCGACTATGAGCTAGGATTTCTAAAAGTCATCCCCATGCCCATCCATCTGATAGTGGATTTTTTATCTGGGCTATTTCTGGCAGCCTCTCCCTGGCTTTTGGGTTTCTCAGAAACAGTTTACGGTCCGCATCTAACTCTTGGAATTATTGAAATTGGTGCCGCGTTGCTCACAAGCACTCAACCTCGAAGACAGATTCTCTAAAATAAATCGAAAGAATCATCAAACAAAAAAGCTGCCTTTTGGGCAGCTTTATTATTTAAATCAATTCGATCTAACTTAAAATCCTTCGGGCTTATCTTGTGCATCATGCCCATGTTGCTTAACCAACTTATTATAGATTCCAAGTAACAGAAATGGAGAGGCCCACTGCCCAACGAAAAGAGCAGCATGTCGCTTGCCTAGGCATTTTAAAGCTAGTGAAGTTCCCATTGCGGCGAGCGAGCCGTAGAGAAACAGATCTGAAGGCAGCTTTGAAGTTTGTTCTTCTATGGCTTTGGCCGCCGTTCCTTCGGTGTTTTCATTTTCAAATGTCATAACTATCAGTTTTTAAAATTAATATCCTGAAAAATACATCTTCATACTAAGGCATATTTACAGAATTCAAATTCAGTTTTACAAACTGAAAATCAATAGTTTTTAATCTTCAGATTAATACCAAACTCATATTGTCCATCAAATGCTCGCCAAAGCCTAAAACTGTAAAATCACGCGTAAAAGATATAACGGCGGCCAAGTAGCATTTCCTAACTTAATTCATATTTATGTTTAATTAAATCCCAAAGCAATGAAATTTAAAAAAGGAGAGCTGGTGCAACAGGAATTTGGAGGACCAGTAATGGAAGTCATTGGCTTTGAGCCGGATCTCATTGAAAACATCATCACTCAATGGGAGGATGAGAAAGGCACTATTATCAAAGCAAAATTTATGCAAGACACTCTTATTCCTGCATCTTCCATAAAAAAGTAAAATGGCAGTCCCAAGGCCATCAGAGAGCGGAATACTTTCCGCTCTTTTTTTTCTCCCTAATAGAGATTTCGCAAACAACAACTAAAATTCAGATCCAAGCTACTGAAAATTATATAATTCCCGTGCCTTTAACTATAAAAATAGGCTATTGGCCTCTGATACATTTGCTTTTCTTTCCAATCTAAACATTAGATCTGAGAGCTTAAAAGTCCCTAATGCAAATTATTAAAATCCATTATTATGATAAACAACTTAAAGAAAATTAGTAGAAGCGCCAGCGTACTAAACCAGCAAAAACCTCAGCAAGTGCAACATTATGATATGATTGTGCTGAGCCACCTTCGGTGGAAATTCGTCTACCAACGCCCTCAACATCTCATTAGCCGAATGGCACAAGATATGAAAGTGCTTTTTATTGAGGAGCCCCTACCCAATCCGGACAATAAAGAACCGGGAACCTTGAGCATCATCAGCGAAAATCTCCATGTACTGCAGCCCAATGTTGAGCGCATTGAAGATATTGCTTTAATTCTTCCCTCCTATACCGGCAGTCGAAATATAGGATCAGCTTGGTTCTATTCACCTGCCTTCTGCCCTATTTTGGAATCTTTCAAATTTGACACTATCATCTATGATTGCATGGATGAACTATCTTTATTTAAAGGAGCACATGAGCAGTTGATGGATCAAGAAAAATATCTGATGGCCAATGCAGACATTATCTTCACAGGAGGCAAATCTCTTTATGAATCCAAAAAAAGGTTCCATCGGAATGTACACTGCTTTCCAAGCTCTGTTGACCGCAGTCATTTTGAAGAGGCAAAAGGCGAGATTTCCATTCCATCAGATATCGGCGATATTCCAATGCCAATTGCGGGCTACTTTGGGGTTATCGATGAAAGGATTGATTTAGAATTGTTGCATGAAGTGGCAAAGAAACTTCCTGATGTATCTTTTGTCATGATTGGACCTCTGGCTAAAATTGAGCACTCTGACCTGCCGCAGACTCCGAATATCCATTATTTGGGAATGAAATGCTACAAGGAACTTCCTAGCTATCTAAAAGCTTTTGACATAGCTCTTATGCCTTTTGCGCTCAATGACGCTACAAAATTCATCAGCCCTACCAAAACGCTCGAATACATGGCCGCCAACAAACCTATTATCTCCACAAAGATTACTGATGTTGTGCGTGACTATGCCCACTGCGTACATCTGGTAGAGAATGCAGATGAATTTGCACAAGCTACCCGAGAACTCACCGATCCCAACAGCGGTTCACAATGGGAGTGCCAGTATAGGGAAATTCTGGATAGGACTTCTTGGGATGCCACGGCTCAAAAAATGAAATCCATCATTAAATCCTTTACCAGATGAAACAGACCGACATTTTAATTATAGGAGCAGGCATTTCAGGTGCAGTTCTAGCCGAACGCTATGCCTCTATTGGCAAAAAAGTGCTTGTAATTGAAAAGCGAAGCCATATCGCAGGGAACTGTTATGACTATACAGATGAAAATGGAATATTGGTCTCCAAGTACGGCGCACATCTATTCCACACCAATGATCAAACCGTATGGCGCTACGTAAACCAATTCTCCGACTGGTATCCTTGGGAACATAAGGTCAAAGCAAGAGTGGACGGAAAATCTGTACCCATTCCAGTGAATATCACCACAGTCAACGAACTTTTTGGGCTTTCCATCGAGGATGAACAGCAGATGAAAGTTTGGCTGGAAGAGAACCGCATACCAATATCTCGTCCGCGCAATGGCAAAGAAGCCGTTTTAAACCGAGTTGGAGCTGTATTATATGAGAAAATGTTTCGGCATTACACTAAAAAACAGTGGGATAAATATCCCGAGGAGCTCGATGCTTCCGTACTGGAGCGCATTCCAGTGAGAACAAATTTTGATGACCGCTATTTCTCTGACGAGTGCCAAGCGCTTCCTGCAGGAGGCTACACGCAACTTTTTGAGAATATGTTGGATCATCCAAATATAGAAATACTCCTTGATACTGACTATCTGGAGACAAAAAAAGAATACAGTGGTTATGAGAAGCTATTTTATACCGGTCCAATTGACCGCTTCTTTGAATTTACTGGACAGCTCACTGAAAAACTTGAATACCGTTCGATCTATTTTGCTAAAGAGACCATTAATGCAGAATATTTTCAGGAAAATTCCGTAGTAAATTACCCTGGAACCGATACCCGCTATACCCGCATTGTGGAATACAAACATTTTGGGAATCAGAAATCCTCAAAGACCACTATAGTCAAGGAGTACACTACCGATGAGGGAGAGCCTTACTACCCAGTTCCCAATCCCAAAAACCAGGAAATCTACAGCAGCTATAAAACGCTGGCTGAACAGCTCCCTGATATCCATTTTGTGGGAAGATTGGCCAACTACAAGTACTTCAATATGGATGAAGCCTTTAAAAACGCGCTGGATCTATTTGAAAATCTGCAAGATAAAAACACTTTAAAAACAGCTGGATAATGGAAAGATTCAATACTTTTTTTATGGCTGGTTTTGAATGCGCTGACCACATCAATAGAAGCGGGGAAAGAATCAACCTTTTGAAGGAGACCCAACACGATATCAGGACAGAAGAAGACTACAGGGCACTCAACGCTATAGATATCAGAACGGTACGCGAGGGCATCTGCTGGAGCGAAGTTGAAAAAGCATCTGGAGATTTTGACTTCTCGAATGTGCTGACTCGCATAAGAGCTGCAGAGAAATACGGCATTCAGCAGATCTGGGATTTAATCCATTTTGGATATCCTGACGGGCTTTACCCTACCCATCCGCTCTTTGCTGAACGTTTTGAAAAGCTCTGCGAGGCCTTTGCCTTGTTTTATAGAGCTAATGCCACCCAGCCCCTGATGGTAGTGCCTATCAATGAGATTAGCTTTCTGGCTTGGCATTCTGGCGATGTGAGAGGTACAGTTCCTTTTGCGACCAACTCTGGATGGGACATGAAATACCATCTCTGCAAGGCGGCTATAGCTGGAATCAAAAAACTTAAAAGTACCGATCCCAACTGCACTGTCATTCTGGTGGAACCTTTGGTTAGAATCCATCCCACACCAGAGCATTATTATGTGCTGGATATCAACGAACACCAGTTTCAAGCCATGGACATCATAGCTGGACGTATGTGCCCAGAACTAGGAGGCTCGGAGGACTATCTGGAAATTCTTGGCTTTAACTACTATTGGGACTGCCAGTGGGAAGCCGGAGGGAAACCACTTCCTTGGCCAGAAGAGCAGGCAAAGGAAAAAAGAACGCCCCTTAGCGAGCTGCTTCAGACTGCTTACTACAGATACCAGAAGCCTATTTTTATTTCCGAAACGGGGCATTTCGGACCGCAAAGAGCCTTGTGGATAAAAGAAATTGCCACTGAATGCCTCAAGGCTCAAGACAACGGTGTGGATCTTCAGGGCATCTGCTTATACCCCGCCACCGACCGTCCTGACTGGGATAATCTACAAAACTACTGCCAGTGTGGTCTTTGGGATCTTGACCATCACAAGGACCGCGTAGCCCATCAGCCCTATATTAATGCGGTTATTCAGGCTCAAAGCAAGTTCCAAAAACCTCAGAACGTACTGAAGCGCCTAGCCAGATTATTTGAATAATTGTCTCATTTAAAACCTAAAAAAATGAAAACCATAAAACCCATAGTAGGCATTACTTTCAGCGCCTTTGACCTGTTACACGCTGGACACGTGAGAATGCTTGAAGAAGCCAAATTGCACTGCGACTACCTCATTGTGGGACTGCAGACCGATCCAACAGTTGACCGTCCTGAAAAGAATAGACCAACACAGTCAGTTGTAGAGCGTTACATTCAGCTTAAAGCGTGTCGCTTTGTAGATGAGATCATTCCCTATACTACCGAGCAGGACCTCGAAGACATCCTACAGGCGTTCCCAATCAATGTGCGAATCATTGGAGAGGAATACCGCGAGAAAGATTTTACAGGAAAAAGCTATTGTGAGAAAATGAAAATCAAACTGATTTATAACAGAAGAAGACATCGCTTTTCCAGCAGCGGATTAAGAAAAGAAGTATACCAGAGAGAATCACTAAAACTAGTATGATATGATACATCCCGATACCGAAGTTCGTTTTATAAGCCCTGAGAAAGGATATGGCGTTGTAGCTACCAAACTGATCCCAAAAGGCACCATCACTTGGGTTCAAGATGATCTGGACCGTGTCTTTAAACGAAGCGAACTCCACAGCTTAAACCCGTTTATCAGAAGCCATCTGCACAAATATTCTTTTACCAACAGGCACGGAGATTTAGTGCTTTGCTGGGACCATGGAAAATTTGTCAACCATAGCTTCAATCCGAGTTGCTTTAGTACACCTTATGACTTTGAAATCGCCATACGAGACATCCATCCCGGCGAGGAACTTACCGATGACTATGGTTATTTAAACCTCGAGGAGCCCTTCAGCTGTATTGATGAAAACACCGATCGTAAGACGGTCTATCCTGACGATATTCTGCGATACCATCAACAGTGGGACGCACTGCTTTTGGAGCATGCGCGGGAAGTCCTTAAACTAGACCAAGCTTTGCTGGATCTGGTTCCAAAGAAAACTTGGTGCGAGTATATCAGTGCGGTGTACAACCCTTCCAAAATGCGCTCCATACTGGAATGCTATTATCAGCCCGAACCTTTGCTAAACGGCATGGCTCAGCGCTAAAGAAAGAGCCAAGAAAAGAACAATAGGAACTGTAAAACAATAAAAAGTATGCCTTCAGAAATTGTAATGAAATGCAGCGCTGCGCTGAAAAGAAAAAAATGGAATGTCTCCTTTGCAGAAAGCGTCACCGCAGGCCGTCTTGCCTCTGAGTTTTCAATGACCAAAAATTCCGGAGCTATCCTTCGCGGAGGAATCGTATGCTATGAGGCATTTGTTAAAGAACAACTTTTGCATGTGCCTCACGAGATGATTCAAAAGCATAGCGCAGAATCTGCCGAAGTCACCAAACTTCTCGCCCAACAGACAGCAAAGCTCTTTAACGCAAAGGTAACGGCCGCCATTACAGGACTTAGCTCTCCAGGAGGAAGCGAAACTCGCCAGAAACCAGTTGGCACCATATTCTTTTATATCATCACTCCTACAGAGCAAATACGCCACCGCGAGCTCTTTCATGGAACCCCAGAGCAGATAGTGATGCAGGCCGTAGACAAGACTGCTCAACTGATACATGACGCCATAGAAAGGTTATAGGAGATAAATATATTAAATAAAAAAGACCTGCAATCACATAGACTGCAGGTCTTTTTTTGCGCGAAAGCTCTTATTGCTCTTGCGATTCCTCTTCTTCCGAAGCGTCAAAATTAATGGTGTTGTAGGCGGCCTCAGTGAGAATGGTATCAGCCTGTTTCTCCTCTTCAAGAGTCTGCTGGAACAATTTTGCTGCCTCCTCTTCATTTAGAGTCAGGGCAAAAGCCGCAAGAGTTCCATAAGAAGCAATTTCATAATGCTCAATTTTTTGGGATCCCGCAATGATTCCCGCATCACGAACTGGACCTAGCTCAGTTTCCTCCATAATGCTTTCCCCTTCTTTAATGAGCCCTTCCATAGCTTCGCATTTTTTAGCGGAAGCCTTGACTCCTAAAATTTCAAAAACCTGCTCAAGCCTCCCCACTTGTTCTTGTGTTACAGCCAAGTGATCGTTTATAGCCGTGATCAAATTCTCCGAAGACGCATTCTTAGCCATTTTTGGAAGCGCTTTAGTAAGCGCTTTTTCCGCCCAGTAGATGTCTTTAAGAGAATCTACAAACAATTCTCTAAGCCCTTCAGCCGCATTGGATTTTGCTGGCACGGCTTTTCCTCTGCTCTGAGCCTGTTTTGCCGGAGCCTTTTTGGCAGGCGCTTTCTTTGCTCCTGTCTTTGCAGTATCTGCTGTTTTCATAATATGCAATTTTTCAATTAAACTATTCCAAATCTAAAGCCCAAAGCCAGCCCGCGCTTACAGAATTCTGTCTTAAGCTTATAAAATAAGCATCCATACCAAAAAGAGCATCATGGCAATTCTATAAAAATAAAACCTTACGTTGAAAAGATATCTTTGGACGACCAGCTACATTTAGCGTTTAACCGCAAAACAAAAAGAAATGATAGAGAAAATTGACGCCCCCGAAAATGTTGCGGCCTTTAGAGCGAAAGGCACTGTAACAGCCGAAGATTACAAAAATGTGTTAGCTCCTGAAGTGTCCAAACTTGCAGAAAGGATCAATGAAATAAACTTTCTATTTGTAATTGACACCGATATCGAAAACTTTACAGCCGCCGCTTGGATGCAGGATGCCCTACTAGGTCTTAAAAATCTGGGAAAATGGAACCGCGCTGCAATCGTCACGGACTCCTCTAGAGCCATATCTTTTACCAATGGCTTCAGCTATCTTGTTCCAGGAGAATTCAGAGGCTATAAAAAAAATGACTTTCATGAAGCGCTAAGGTGGGTAAGCACTGGAGAAGAACCAGAAAATAATTAAAAACAAATCAGTAACATCCTTTCACTAAGAGAGCTAGGCAAATAATTAGGATTGCACTCATCAAAAGATTATTGACTATTCGAACTTTCTAAAACTAAAAAACGTCTTTTCAGACGTTTTTTAGTTTTTATCCTCAATTCTTCTTCTCAGCAGCTCCTTGAAAGACTCCTCTGCCACATGTTGGAGTGTCGAATGGATAATTTCCGTAAAATTCTCCTCACTCCAGCGTGAGGACGCATAGGTTAGCGTGGGCCCCGTATAGACATCTACCACAAAACAGCGTGCGGATGAAATGGAAAAAAATAAGCACGGACAGCGTAACTCCCTAAAGAGTAGATAATCCGTCATTCTTATATTCTGGGCAAGCTGCATCACATTCACAAAAAGTAGAAAGGGATCCGTTCCTGCCTCAGAAAGTCTATACCCAGCCTCCCTTAACGATCCAAAACAGAGCAATACATTTCTCATCTCCAATTTTTTAAAAATCTTTTGGAACAAAACACAGTTTCCTTTGCTCCCATCAACTACTACCACAGGTCCAAGCTTATTCATAACTTCTGATTTTAGAATTGACAATCTAGACAAAACTGCAAAAATTGTCGTAATCATTTTTTTACAATCTACAATGCATTTTTACAGGATCACCATGCACTTTAAAACGCAAAAAATTCTAAAGCAACTTCTCTATGCAACTTCCTAAAAAGAATTGAAGTAACATGGAAATTATATAAATATGAATAAAAATTATGTAAGCAGCACTGTGTAGTGAATTTAAATTTGCCTTACCTAAATCCAACTACCTATGTCTAAAAAACAGCCTACTAAGCTCTTATGCTGCTTGTTAACATTTGGCGTTCATGCGAATGTGCTCCCCAGTACTGCGATGCTGAAGACTATGAAAAACACATTCATCCCCTAATCGATTACACTACTATACAACCCTAAATTACCCTTATGAACCTAAAAAAAACAAGCATCGTTCTGTATTTATTTATTCTTTATTCTTCTGCCCTTGTAGCACAAGGCGGTCCACCTCCCCCAGGGCTTCCCGATGACACTCCTGATCTGCCTATCGATGGGCAGTGCACTTTGCTGCTGGCGGCGGGCATTATATTGGGTCTAATCGTTACCGTAAAACGCCGAAAATCCCACTGAGACTTATTTTTTTTGTATTTAAATCTTAACCCGAAACTGCACATGAAAAAACTGTCTACTCTTTTTTTGATGGCTGTGAACACTAGCTGCTTTTCCCAGCTATATTTGGCAACAGGGGCAAGCCTTTATGCCAAAAACGAAGTGCTTTATGTCAAAGAAAATCTTCAGCTCAATGCTAATTCCAATCTCTATTTAAGAAATGAAGCCCAGCTCATTCAAGGAGCCAGCCTCTCTAACAATGTTGGTCTGGGCTCTCTTTCAGTTTACCAAGAAGGCACATCAGATAATTTTGAATACAACTACTGGTGTGCCCCTGTCGGAATGCCTTCCAATACAACGGGAAACTCCAGTTTTGGCATCACCATGCTCTCACGTCCTGAAACGGCGATTCTTTCGACCTCTGCGTCGATTCTTCCACAGGGAAGCTATGACGGCACTGCATCGCCTCTCGCAATCGCTTCCTCATGGATCTATAAACTTACCAATGCCAGCAGTTATTCACAGTGGAGCGCAGTTGGAGCAGCCACTTCTTTAGCTCCAGGCGAAGGCTTTACCATGAAAGGAACCTCTGGCACAGATCTTTTAGATCCTCTAGGACTCGGAATACCTAACAACCCTGGAGGTGCACAGCGCTATGATTTCAGAGGAAAGCCTAATAGCGGCAATATTAGCGTTACTCTAACAACGGGCAACGCCACACTCACCGGAAACCCCTATCCATCGGCTCTGAATCTGAATGCCTTTCTTTTGGATCCCGATAACCTGGCCATAACTGGAGGAACGGCCTATTTCTGGCAACAGGATAGAACCGTAAACTCCCACTATCTGAGCGCCTACCGTGGGGGCTATGGCTCCTATTCACCTGTGAATGCGAATTCTGAAGGAATCTATGTGCCAGCGGCCTTTAACGCCTATAATCAGGATGGTACTCCAAACGCTGGCCCAGGATCTGGAACAGGAACTATTCTGCAACGAAGATATTCTCCGATCGGTCAGGGATTCTTGCTGAATGGAACTTCCAATGGCACGGCAACCTTTAAAAATGTCCATCGCATATTTTTTAGAGAGGGTACTGGAATCTCACAGTTCGAAAAAAAGACGCCACAATTACAAACGCAAAAGCAGGCCGAGGAGATAGAACCCCTATCCTATTTGAGAATAAATAGCATAATCAATGGCCAATTTACCAGACAACTTGCCTTGGCCTTTCTTTCTCAGGCCACAGATGGACCAGATCCTGGAATTGACGCGTTGAACATGACCACTGATCTGCCTGAAGACGTCAATTTCCGCATTGGCAATGCCTCCTACCTCATACAGGGAATCGCTTTTGATCCATCAAAAAAAATTCCTTTAGCCGTAAAAGCATCCAAAGAGACGACCTTTAAGTTTCTCATAACAGAAACAGCCCATTTTGATTCCTCACAACCGATCTTTCTCTATGACAGCTCTGATGACTCCTACCATGACATCAGAAACATTGCCTATGAAATCAAAGTCCCTGCCGGTAACCACACCAGCCGCTTCTCCATTGCTTTCAAAGATAATCATAACCTAAGTCTGGAAGAAAACCCAGATTCAGAGCATTTTATAGTTTATCAGGACAGATTATCCAAAGCCATTAAGGCATCTAATCCCCAGCTGCTTACTATTCGCTCTATGTCTCTATACAATATGGCTGGAGAAAAGGTTTTTAAAGCAAAAGAGTTACAAACCGAACTCACCTACAGTTTCACTCCTTCTAGACTACCAGCAGGTGTCTACATAATAGAGTTTCTTACCGATGATAATCGCAAGATCACCAAAAAAATCCTGCTCTCTACAGATGGAGATAAATGAGGATAGACGATTAACTAAACAAAAATGAAAACTAAAATAAACGATATGCATACAAAATCTACCCTATACCGAACAGCCCTAGCAATGCTGCTTTTTCTACTTCTGACCGAAGCAAATGCCCAAATAGGAATCGGAACGATAACCCCAGATCCTTCCTCCATACTGGATATCTCCTCCACAGCTCAAGGAATGCTGGCTCCTAGGATGAGCACCGCACAGCGTACTGCTATTGCCAGCCCAGCTGAAAGTCTGCTGGTGTTTGACACCACCGACAAAGCGTTTTATTTCTATAATGTTGCAACTTCGGCTTGGATTAAAATGGCCAATGAAAGCACCTTAAAAAGAACCAATTACAAGCTGGTAAAATCAGCTGCTGATCTTGCGCCCGAGCTTGCTGCAGGAGGCGGAACATCATATTTGCTCAACACCAATACATTATATGAAATCAACGGAACCATTTCTCTTACACGTCCCATCAACATCAACAATGCATATGTCTCAGGCCTTGATGCCAACGAAGATGTGCTTTCCTATGCCGGTGTAATTTTTCAGGGTAATACAGGAGGCAGCATTCGAAACCTGACCTTAAGAGGTGCCACTGCCTTTGCTATTACGGGGCCAGGCGCGGCGACGTCTTCTTCCCTTCTGGTTCAGAATGTCGTTATAGACGGGATGAGTTCTAGTGTGGGTAGCATATCGGGTATCGGACTCTATTTTGGCAATATCATCCAGTTTGTCAACAATGCGAACGGCATTACTTATTCCAATATCGGCAATCTACTCCTAAATAACCAAGCTTGGGCTTCCAGCAACAATGGAACTTTCGAAACCTTCACGGGCACTTTTGGACTGATACAAAAAAACAGTGGTTTCAGCACCCTAAATGGCGCTGATGTAGCCATAGATGTGAGCAGTGCAACACTTAGCGTAGGAACAGGAGTATTACTTGGCACTGTCTTCTCTGGCACTACAACAAATTCTTCAGGCTACATTAATCGATATGCTGCCGCGTCGACCTACCCTGGCTACAACTTTAGCACAGCTTGGACCGTTGATGCGCCTGGCATACCAAGAGAAGGCGATGCCGATGCAACAGGCGATATTAATCTAGATGCCGCAGTTGGAGCCGGAACCACAACTTCCTTTACCGGAACAGGCACGGCCAGCAGGATAAAGCTTAACGGTACCACGACTTCAAACAATCTGTTCCGATTCACTAAAGATGGTAATAACAGAATCACCTATAGAGGAAACAAAACCAGATATTTTCAGGTAAACGCATCGGTATCTTATCAGGGAACAGGCTCTGATATTACCCTTATTCTTTATATAGCCAGAAACGGCGTTGTGCTTACTGACACTAAAGTCTATGGTAGGCCTTCTACGGGATTCTTATCCACTGCCGGCATCCTTGCGCTTCCGGTTGTAGGCACCATGCAACTCAAAAAGGACGATTACATTGAAATATGGGCTGAACGCTACGACGGAACTGGTGGCATGTCCACTGTATCTTTAAACTTAAGCGCCAGATAGGCCTTTCTGCATATCACATTAAAGTAAAAGCTCCGTTATGGGGCTTTTACTGTTCTTGAACCTACATCTGTAAAGCCACGACTTTCCGCATAATGCCAAGAAACTGTCCATAAAACGTAATCTCAGATCTTCCGCTTTAAATATCTTTAAGGAAATCTCAAATCCAAAGAGCAAGGAGAGGCCAAATTTATAAATAGACTCCTAGGTCATTTCTGAGATCAACAGCACGGTTATAAAAGTAATAATAGACAAAACCATTACATTAATTATGGTGTCTTTTCTTTTTCTTGATTTAATGGCAGAGGCGTTTTTATATACTTTGTATTTTTTATCTTTCTTCATTTTATCTTTTTCAATTAAGCATTCGAACACAGAAAAATCTGTTGGTAAGCATCTTTTTCGATATGATACTACTGCCACTTTTTATTAAACTTTGATAAGTTTATTTAAAAGCGAACAATAATAACAATTTCTTCCAATCGTCATTTAAATAAGATCGCTCAGTTCTGAAAGCTAAATTATAACAGCTCAAAAATTGAGACTCACACAATTTCAGGTTATCATTATAAAATTCCCACAACTTTGAAATAGTCTTGCAATAGAAGTCTTCTTCGCTACAAATGTTCTGAGAAGCTAAGCAGTTATCCTTTCATTTTCAAACAAATAGCCCATCAATAAAATCTCATAAAAACAAACTTTAGCGCTTTTGTTCGTATCTAACACAATAAGGTTTGAAAATCAAAACCAAAACACAATAATTTAAAAACCAGTATATTAACTATATAAAAAAGGGGAAAATTCCCCTTTTTTGGTAGCTTCTCATTTATCTAATTTAGTCCAATCTTAAAAGCACCGTTAGAAGCCTAATTTTCTAATTACATTCTCCGCCCTAAATCTTATTTCTTCCAATAAAATTTCATTTAGTATTTATAATAATTTTTATCAAAGATGATTTTTGAAGTAATACAAATAATTACAGAACAAGTAAACAACTATCTCGAAGAAATTGGGTTAGATAAATCTGTTGTTCCTGAAAATATTGCTTTTCTAGAATCTCAAAATGATGAAATTACAGACGCGTTAAAAAATGCTGTGGCACTTACAATAATCAATTTAGATGAAGAAGCTACTTTAAAAAACTTCCCAAATCATAGTATAGAAAATACGAAAACCATATATAAGAATAGTGTTATCAATTTAAACTTGTATCTGCTTTTTAGCGCTAACAGAGATAAATATGTCAATTCGCTAAAAGATATTTCAAAAATTATTGAGTTTTTTCAAGGGAAAAAGCTTTTTACTCAAGCCAATACCATCTTTAATAGAAATAGCAGCGCTATGAGTAATGTAGACAACTTTAGGTTTACGGTTGAACTCTACACTCCCACTTTTGAAGAATTAAATTATATCTGGGGAACGCTTGGCGGAAAACAGCTTCCGTCGGCTTTATATAAAGTCAGCATGATCCAAATCGAACGCAATATTGCACAAGCAGAAGGACATCTTATTGGTGAATTTACAGGAATAACTAAAAAGAAAGAACAGTCATGAGTTATTCTTCTACATATGGTTTACTGTTTCAAGTGACGCTTCTTCATAATTATTTTTTGAATAATGGAGAAGAGACTTTTGCAAGCATGACAGATGATAAAAAAGAGAAAATGCTGCAGCAATTTAGTGCCGATGCATTTATAACAGTAACGCCAACTTTAGAAACCAATATTGTACTTAAAAACTACAAAATGGTATTTAAAAAAAACAAAACAGGTTTCGGAGTATATGTGAAAGTGAAAGATGAATCGGTCCCATTTATTAAAGTCCCTGCCGATTTGAACTTAAAGTTTTTAATTAATATTAATGATTATCAATTTGAAAATTATACTAATCTTGATTTTGCTCTTACTCGAGCATATCTTTTCAGTAATGTAAAGCCATTGACTGAACCCGTTTCGTTTAAATATCTTCCAAAAATAAGTGACAACAAACTGATTTCAAATGCCTATCTAGTATCTGAAAAAACTACTGCCGACTTACTTTCAACACTACAGTCGCCAGAACAGCAAAATGTCTTTGGAATTATTTCGCTAACCGCTAAAGGTGACAACAGCTCGGAAGATATTATAGACAATTCGGATAAAATGTTAAGCCCAAACTTTAAAATTCATTTTGACAATAGAAAAACATTTTGGAGATACATCGACCGTAAAGCAAAAACTGTAATTAAAACCAATACCGCAAAACCGCTAACGCGATCTGGTTTTGTAGAAATTGATCCGCTTACAGATTTTACGCCTTCACAACCGGCAGAAAGTCAATATCCAAATCCATCTGTAAAATCAATAACAAAAATCGATAGTGATTACTATTCGGAAATATTTATTTAATAATTAAAAAACAAATCAATTATGGCAACAACTTACAAAACGCCTGGAGTATATGTTGAGGAAATCGTAAAGTTTCCCCCTTCTGTTGCCCAGGTAGAGACTGCGATTCCATGTTTCATTGGCTATACTGAAAAAGCCACGAACAAGATTAATGGAGATTTGAAACTGAAACCAACAAGAATAACTTCTCTTTTAGAATATGAGCGTTTTTTTGGTTTTGCAAAACCAGAGACAACAATTAGCGTTACCATTAATGACGTTTCAACTGAAAATGGAGACACAAGATCTATTGTTGTGGATCAGCCAACTGCAAAACAGCCTTTTTTGATGTATTATTCATTGCAGCTGTTCTTTGCAAATGGCGGTGGCCCTTGCTACATTATTTCAGTTGGGCGTTATGGAAATGATTTAGATGAAGAAGACATTCCAGTCACAACAATCACTAACAGCTCTAAATTGACCGACGGATTGGCTGAATTGGAAAAGGTAGACGAACCAACACTAATTCTATTTCCCGATGCTACAAGAGTGGATGCAATAACTCCAACTGATTTCTATGGATTGTACAATAGCGCATTAATGCAGTGTCAGAATCTTCAAGACCGATTTACTTTAATTGACACTTTAGGTTATGATGAGTCAAGCCCTACAGATCCAAATATAGATGCTTTGAGAGGCGAAATTAGTGCTGAAAAAGACACTATTAAGTATGGAGCTGCGTATTATCCGCACTTAGAAACTATTTTGGACTACGCCTTTGACAGCAGTAAAATTATATTAAAACATTACTCCTACACGGCAAAAGCATATGATAAAATTGCTGAAAGTCTAGTAGCCATCGAAAGTCCAACGCTGGGAATTGATGCAACTGTAGCTAAATTAGTTGATGTTACGACTACTCCTGGAGATATTTCTGGACAAATAAGCGATTTGTTTTTACAGATGTACAGCAATGATGCAACTGGTTTTGATTTAGGCGGGACTTTTGTCAGCAATCCTGCTAAAAAAACAGCATTCTTGGAAAAATTGAATATTCTGCTTACTTCTTTAGAAAGTCTATCCCTTTTAAGAAATTCATTAAACGACGAAGCAAATGCTGCAATCAGCACAATATCTGACGAAGATATGGTTATTGCAAATAACATCACAAGCGCTTTGACTACTTTTAATTCAAATTTTACCACTGCAAATAAAATTGACTCTGTATATAAAAATTTAAAGACGTTAAAGAAAAAAATACAGGACGAGAACACAACTGCTAAATTGCTTAAAATTGTATCGACTGACACTGTAAGTTTTGATAAAGAATTAAAAAAACTTGTAGAGTATGCTCCTTTAAATAGTCAAACTGCAATTACAGTATCTACAAATAATTTTTCCAATATAAAAGCTGACCTTCTTGCACTTTTAAATGCTATTAAATCTGTGAGCGGAAAAGATGTAAACAATGGGGCTTTAAACGGAAGAAAATTAAGCACTTTAGAAAGCATCGACAATGCAACTTACAACAAAATCCTTACTGAAATTTACAACCTGCCAATAACTCTTCCTCCAAGCTCTGCTATTGCTGGGGTTTATGCAAGAGTTGACAGAGATAGAGGTGTTTGGAAAGCTCCTGCAAATGTAAGCTTGAATTATGTCATAAAACCAACAGTTAAAATAACAAATACCATTCAGGACAACTTAAATGTTGATACTGTCGCAGGTAAATCTATAAACGCTATCAGAACATTTACCGGTAAGGGAACCTTGGTTTGGGGGTCAAGAACCTTAGCCGGTAACGATAGTGAATGGCGTTATGTACCTGTTCGCCGCTTCTTCAACATGGCTGAGGAATCAATTAAAAAGGCGACCGAACAGTTTGTTTTTGAACCTAACGATGCCAATACTTGGATAAGAGTAAGAGCTATGATTGAGAATTTCTTAATTCTTCAATGGAGAGCTGGAGCTTTGGCTGGAGCAAAACCAGAACAAGCATTTTACGTAAGAATCGGTCTAGGACAAACCATGTCTGCTATGGATATTTTAGACGGTAAAATGATTATCGAAATCGGTATGGCAGTAGTTCGTCCGGCTGAGTTCATCATTCTTCGTTTCTCTCACAAAATGCAGGAATCTTAATTAAAACATCATTAAAAAATATAAATCATGAGTTATCCGTTATCAAAGTTTCATTTCTCAGTTGACTGGGGTGGAACAAAAATAGGCTTTACAGAAGTTTCCGGATTAGATGTAGAAACTGAAGTTATTGAGTACCGTCAGGGCGCTAGTCCAGAGTACAGTAAAATCAAGATGCCTGGCATGCAAAAGTTCTCTAACATTACGATGAAAAGAGGCACTTTCAAAAGCGACAATGAATACTACGCTTGGTGGAATACAGTAAAACTAAACACCATCGAAAGAAGAGATATTACCATCAAATTACTTAACGAAGAGCACGAACCAGTGATTACTTGGAAAGTAAAAAATGCATGGCCGACAAAAGTGCAGTCAACCGATTTAAAAGCTGATGGAAACGAAGTAGCCATCGAATCTATTGAATTGGTTCACGAAGGTTTATCTATTCAAAATGACTAATCATGGCTAATTATTATCCACCCGTAGGCTTTCATTTTCTGGTTGAATTTGACCAACTAGGCACAAAAGAAAAAGACCATCAATTTCAGTCAGTATCAGGACTTTCCGTAGATCTTGAAACAGAAGAATTTGTTGAGGGTGGAGAAAACAGATTCAAACACAAGCTTCCTGTAAAAACCAAATATCCCAATTTAGTTTTAAAAAGGGGAATTCTTATTGATTCTGATGTAATTGAATGGTGCAGAAAAGCAATTGAAAACTTCGAATTTAAGCCTGTTGATTTAACGGTAAAACTCTTGAATCAAGATCACGAACCGTTAATGCATTGGAAAGTGGTACATGCTTATCCGGTAAAATGGGCTGTTGAAGATTTCAGTGCTTTAGAAAGTAAAATTGTTGTTGAAAGCTTTGAGCTTGCTTATAATCATTTCACCCTTCACAAAAAATAATGTAGCCATGCCAATTGAAATCAAAGAGCTTCACATCAAAATAAATGTGAACGAAAGTCCAAGTTCGGGTGCAAAACCAGCTTCGCCATCTTCTTCTTCTTCTGCAGAAAAAGATAATCTAGCTGAATGTGTCGAGCAAGTAATGAAGATTATCGAACGAAAAAAAGAACGCTAATATGACAACTGGTGAATTAAAAAAACTGAAGATTATTGCCTATAGCGATCCACAATTCAACAGTCCCATTTCGGATATTGAAGAGTTCGTTACTTTGATGAATCCCGAGAAATATACTTTTCATTACAAAATAGAACAAGATACAACTCAAGCCGCTGGAACAAGCAGCCCTGCGCCAAGATTTACAGCAATTGCTCCTGAGGAATTAGAATTGGATTTTGTTTTTGACCGAACTGGTGTTATTGCTGGCAAAGAAAGTACTGAAAACGGTGTTATTGAAGACATTGAGCATTTTAGAAAAGTAATTTTAGAATATAATGGTACAGAACATAAGCCAAATTATTTAAAAATTGCTTGGGGAAGTCTGCTTTTTAAAGGATCTCTTACCGAAATGACCATTGAATATAAACTTTTCAGACCTGACGGAACACCGATCAGAGCTATTGCAAAAGGAAAATTCAAAGGAGTTGTGGAAGATGAGTTAAGAGCCAAACAGCAAAACAATCAATCTCCTGATTTAACACACACTAGAACTGTAAAAGCGGGAGATACGCTTCCGCTAATGTCTTTTAAAATCTACGGCGATTCAAAATATTATCTCGAAGTAGCAAGAGCCAACAAGCTTATCAATTTCAGAAAATTAAAAATTGGTCAAAAAATATTTTTCCCTCCACTGCAAAAACAACAATAGATGAACAATAGTGACGTCATACAAACCAGTAAAAGTGCCGATTTAGTAACGCACAAATTGCTCATTGAAGGAACTGAGCTGTCTGGCGTTTACCAAGTAATGAGCATTGTAGTTCATAATGAGGTAAACAGAATACCTATGGCGCAGATTATTTTGACCGATGGAGATGCCGCTTCAAGAGATTTTAAATTAAGTAATGAAGATTTGCTTATTCCAGGTAAAAAGATAGAAATAAAAGCGGGCTATCACAGCGACGAAGAAACTATTTACAAAGGAATCGTGGTAAAACATTCTATAAAAATAAAAGACAATTCGTCCCTATTGATTGTAGAATGTAAAGATGAAGTCATAAAAATGACCATTGGAAGAAAGAGCAAATATTTTTATGATGTAAAAGACAGTGACGCTTTTGAAGACATTATTGGCACTTACGGATTGCAAAAAGATGTAGAAAGTACAAATTATAGCCACAAAGAGTTAGTGCAATACAATACCTCCGATTGGGATTTTATTGTGTCTCGCGCACAGGCCAATGGAAAATTGTGTTTTGTTGAAAATGGAAAAATCTCCGTAAAAAAACCAGATTTGGCTTCAGAATCAGTTGAAACGGTTGCTTTTGGCGCCACAATGCTCGATTTTGATGCCGAAATTGATGCTCGAAATCAGTTTGCTAAAGTTTCATCTTACAGTTGGAATGCATCGAATCAGGAATTATTAGAAATTGAAGCCAAAGATCCGAGTGTAAGTCTAAACGGAAATTTATCTGCTTCAGATTTATCTGATACTGTAAAACTGGAAAATTTAGAATTACGTCACGGAGGCCATGTTACCGATACCGAATTGCAAGATTGGGCTGATGCTAAATTATTATTTCAACAATTGTCAAAAGTTCGCGGAAGAGTAAAATTTCAAGGTATTCCTGCTGTAAAACCCAATACCATTATCACACTTGAAGGTGTTGGAGACCGCTTTAATGGCAAAGCATACGTTACTGGAGTTTTCCATGAAATAGCAAATGGTAACTGGACTGTAAATGTGCAGTTTGGACTAAATCCTGAATGGTTTTCTGAAACGTATGATGTCAATACGCCCTCGGCTTCAGGAATAATTCCGTCCATAAAAGGATTGCATATTGGCATTGTAACACAGCTTCAAGACGATCCTGATGGCGAGGACAGAATTTTGGTCAAAATCCCAATCATCAATAACGAAGAACAGGGAATTTGGTGCAGAATCGCAGCATTAGACGCAGGAGACAACAGAGGCACATTTTTTAGACCCGAAATTGAAGACGAAGTAATTATTGGTTTTATCAATGAAGATCCGAATGACGCTATTGTTTTAGGAATGCTCCACAGTAGTGCAAAACCAGCTCCGTTAAAAGCATCTGACGATAACCATCAAAAAGGGATTTTTACCAGAAGTGAAATGAAAGTGCTCTTTGACGATGAGAAAAAATCGATAGCTATTGAAACTCCTGCAGGCAAAAAAATAACGCTGGACGAAGACAAAGGCTCTATAGTTGTTGAAGACGAAAATTCGAACGTGATTACAATTGACAGCGCAGGAATAAAAATGGAAAGCGCCGGCGATATTTCAATAAAAGCGACAGGCGATGTAAAAATTGAAGGCACCAATGTAAACTTAAAAGCAACTGCCCAATTTAAAGCCGAAGGAAATGCTGGAGCAGAAATGTCATCGGCTGCAGTAGCGATTGTAAAAGGAAGCATTGTTCAGATTAACTAATTCATTATCTGAAATCTATTATCCAAAACTTAAACTAAAGGTTAACTATAAAAAATAAGTAGTTATGGGAGCACCAGCCGCAAGAATTAACGACATGCATGTTTGCCCAATGGTAACGGGAACTGTGCCTCATGTCGGAGGACCAATATTGCCGCCAGGTTCGCCTACAGTATTAATAGGCGGTCAACCTGCAGCTTGTTTAGGAGATATGATTGTTTGCACAGGACCTCCAGATAGTATTATAGCTGGTTCAAGCACAGTGCTGATTGGAGGAAAACCAGCCGCAAGAATGGGAGATTCAACTGCGCATGGCGGAACAATTGTATTGGGATGTCCAACTGTTTTAATAGGCTGATTATGGAAAATAAAGAAGCTTTTTTAGGAACTGGATGGAGTTTTCCGCCAGAGTTCAAAAAGAACAATAAAGCAGTCGTAATGACATCTGACGAGGCAGACATCAAAAGCAGTCTGGAAATATTGCTTTCTACCAAAATCGGCGAGCGCATTATGCTTCCCAGATATGGTTGTAACATGGATGAACTGCTTTTTGAAACATTAGACAGGACACTCAAAACTTATGTTTCAGAACTTATAAAAACAGCGATTTTATATTACGAACCGCGAATTGATGTTGAAAAAATCGATATCACGCAAAGTGATGATTTAGAAGGAGAATTATTAGTCATAATTGATTACAAAATAAGAAGTACAAACTCAAGAAGCAATCTTGTTTATCCTTTTTACAAAGAAGAAGGCACTAATGTTTAAAAGTTTATAAGCAATGAGCACCAACGGCAGCCAAATAGACAATGTTATTTTTAAAAGAAATGGAGTGAACCAGGAAGAACGCTTTAGTGACGCTCTAGAGCCTAGCAATCTAAAACTTCATGATTTTACTATTGAAGACTGGCTGTTATTTGCTTATAATTTTGCCAAAGAAGTCAACTTTTTTGACACAAATAATGATAAAACCCCAGAAGGCAATTGGCAGGAGTTTTTTAGCTATTTCGACTTTTCAAAAGATAATCTTCCAGATGGCATTTCAAAAAGAACAGAGAAAGAATATGCGTTATTAAAAGAAAACATCACCAAAACATTATCAGTAGCTAATATCAATCAGGACCTTACTCCTCATCTTACTTTGTTTGTGTGCTTCTTGAAATTATTGGAATTATCTCAAAACAAACTTAATCTCATTACAAAAAAGCATTTAGATTTTTTCTATAAAGACATACTTCAAATTGAAAAACTGCCTGCAAAAGCAGATAAAGTCAATATCATTTTTGAACTGGCAAAAAAAGTCGCTGAAGAAAAAATTGCCGTAAACACAGAACTTGATGCAGGAAAAGATCCCAACGGCAAAAAATTAATATATAAAACCACAGAAGAGTTTATTGCCAACAAAGCCAATATAGCATATTTAAAAAGTGTATATAATGACGTTGATCGAGGCGAAATAAAACAGAGCGAAATTGCCAATTCTCTAGACGGAAAGGGCGAACCTTTAAAAGAAGATTCTCCTTACTGGTTTCCATTTGGATATACTTCCAATGAAGAAAAATATACAGAGCTAGACGATGCCAAATTAGGTTTTGCAATAGCTTCGGAACTATTTAATCTTAAAGAAGGTGACAGAAATATTGATATTACAATCACTTTTGATGATGTTTTAACTTTTCACAATCCATTTAACGTAGATGATCTTTTAGCTAATATTAGTATTTTATATAGCGGAAAAAAAGGATGGGTTGGAAATTTTAAATTGAGCGAAAGTCTTCCTTTTAAAGCTGAAAATAGATCTTCAAGCATTAGCGGCAATCATTTAAAACTGGTTTTTCAAATATCAAAAGATAATCCGGCAATTGTAAACTACGATCAGACAATTTTAGGAGAATTTTTCTCAACAGAATTACCTGTGATTCGATTTTTAATTAATACACAAGATCCAAAAGGCCATACTCTTTTTAGAAGCCTAGTTACAAAACCTATAAATAGTATTAAAGTAAAAGTTGAGGTTAAGGATGTAAAATCTTTAGTATTAGAAAGCGATACTGGTCTTCTTAATACCGCGAAACCTTTTTTCCCTTTTACAACTCAACCCGAAAAAAATAGCTCATTTATAATCAACTATCCTGAGATTTTTTCTAAAAAATGGACAGACGCAGATATTAACATAAAATGGAAAAATACTCCACTATCATTTGAAACTCATTATGCCGCTTACAAAAGTAGTTTTATAGAAAAAATAAGCAAAAAGATTTTTATTGATGCCATTTTTATCAAAGATAATATTGAGGCGAAAATGAACGTCAATCAACCTGAAGATGGAATTGCCAAAAAAAACAATTCAGAAATAGAAGCCGTTTCAGAAGCTAACCATTCACTTGAAATAAATCCAGACAATCCAATTGTAACAAAGGATTATTTTAAAGCAACATTATCCGTTTTAAACAAAGAAGTTTGGCACGAACAAAATAAAACAGTCAATTTATTTGATGCTGATGAAGGTAATGTATTCGAATCAAATATCCACGTAAAAGGAGATTATGAACTTGGCAAAAGCGGTCCCATTCGATTGACCCTAAATCAGTCATTTTTACATTCACTATTTCCAAAAATATATACTTTGGCGATAATGAATGTGGCGACAGATCCATCAACGCCAATTCCAAATGAGCCTTACACACCTGTTGTAGAAAGTATAAGTTTGAATTATTCTGCAGAGGAAACTATTGATTTTGGTATTTCTGCCTACGAGTCAAACCGAATAAAATTGTTTCATGAAGCTCCTTTTGGACAGCGCGAAGAACATTCTTATTTGAAACAGCAAGCCATCAATAAAGAAATTTTAGAAGTTGAACCAATTACCAATTGTCTGGTTCCTGATTATTGCAATGGAGGCGAATTTTACATCGGTCTTCAAGATGCCGAAATATCACAACAGATTTCATTATTATTTCAAATATTGGAAGGGAGCGAAAATACCGGCGTACCCACCTTTACAGGAAAACAAAAAGTAGAATGGTACATATTGTGCGATAATTACTGGAAAAATCTTGACAAGGATATTTTAGCAAATGGGATAGACAACTTCTTAAAATCAGGAATCGTAAAATTTGGCATTCCAAAACAGGCATCCAATGACAATACATTGTTTCCAGCCAATACCATTTGGATAAAAGCCAAAATGCACAAAGATTATGATGCCGTTTGCAAAGTTATCGATGTGAAAACTCAAGTTGTTACCGCTCAATTTTTTAATAACAACAATAATTTAGCACATTTAGAGAGCACATTACCTGCCAAAACAATATCTAAATTAATTACACGAGTTCCGCAGATTAAAAGCATAGAACAGCCATTTAATTCGTTTGATGGAAAACCATTAGAATCAGATCCCTCCTATTATCTGCGTGTGAGCGAACGCTTGCGCCACAAAAATAGAGCTATAACGCTTTGGGATTATGAGCATCTTATTTTACAGGAATTTCCAAGTGTTTTTAGAGTAAAATGCCTTAATCATACTTTTATTTCGGGTACAGAAACCTCATTTTTATCTCCAGGAAAAGTAACGCTAGTCGTAATTCCAGATATCGTAGACAAAAATGTATTCGATATTTATGAGCCAAGAGTTAGCACAGCCACATTAAACAGCATTGAAAGCTTTATCAATTCTAAAAATTCCATGTTAGTATCTGCTAAAGTCATTAATCCTGATTATGAAAAAGTTATAATCAAACTGGATGTAAAGTTTTATCCCGAATTCGATGAGAATTTTTATAAAAAACAGCTTAATGAAGATCTTATCAAATTTTTATCGCCATGGGCCTTTGATACCTCAAAACAAATCATATTTGGAGTTGAACTGCAACGAAGCATTGTAATCGAATACATCGAAAACCTATACTATGTAGATTTTTTATCTACTCTGGAAATGGCAATCTATATCGATAAGAAAACAGATAAGGAACATCTTAAACCATTAGAAGACACAGAAAACAATAAAGACAATATTCATCTTTTAGACTTTCAAACCACATTATCACCATCAAGCCCTAAGAATATTTTAGTCTCTGTTAAAAACCACATTATCAGCACCAACATCATAACCTGTAAACCAACAACTCACGAAGAACCTGAAAAATGTCGCTACTAAACCCACATATCACCATTCCTAAAAAATCAGCATCAGAAGATGATTTGGATTTCTTTTATCTAAGAAAAAAAGGAATCGAATATATTGAGTCTTTTGGCAGCAAATTCTGGACTGATTTTAACGAGCATGATCCAGGTATTACAATGCTCGAGATGCTTTGCTATGCTGTTTCAGATCTGGGCATGAGACTCAATCTTCCTATAGAAAATATATTAGCATCTGATGACATCAATAAAGACATTCCAAAGCAGTTTTTTAAAGCTTCAGAAGTATTGTCTTCTAGCCCTGTTACCCAAAATGATTACCGAAAACTATTTATAGACATAGATGGGGTTAGAAATTGCTGGCTCGCCAAACATGAGAAAACGGTTTATGTAGACAGCAAAAAAAATCAGCTTTCTTATGATGTTAACGATTATAATAATCTTGCAGCAACTCCGAACTTAAGAAAGTCTTTCGAACTAAATGGTTTGTATGATTTGTATGTAGATTTCGAAAGTTCAAAACCATCAGAAATAGAGATCGTTAAAGAAAAAATAAGAAAGCAGTATCATGCCAACAGAAACCTTTGCGAAGATCTTGTCGATATCAAAAAAGTAGTCGATTATCCTATAAAAATATGTGCTGATATTGAAGTAAATACAGAAGCCGATGAAGAATTGGTTCATGCCAATGTTCTTCATGCCCTTGAAAGTTACTTATCGACAACGGTCAATTTTTATTCGTTAAAACAAATGATTGACAAAGGATATTCGACTTTGGAAATTTTTGATGGTCCATCTTTAGAGAATGGTTTCATTGATACCAAAGAATTGCTTAAAGCCGATTTGAGAAACGAAGTGCGTCTTTCAGATATCATGAGAATCATCATGTCGGTGCCAGATGTAATCTTAATTAAAGATATTTCTTTAGGAAACTGCGGTGGTGATGACTTGGAAAACAAATGGCTTATCTGCCTTGCGCCTTATCAAAAACCAGTTATTTGTGCCAAAAGTGTTTTCAATTACAACAAAGGATTATTGCCTCTGAATATCAATCAGGCACAAGTAAAAATTTATTTAGATGCCATAAAAGCAGAAAAAGATAAAGCTACAACCAACGCCAGCCAGAATAAAGAATTAGAAATACCTAATGGCGAATACCTCAACACCGATTTTTACACCACCATACAAAATGATTTCCCTGAAACCTATGGTATTGGCGAAGTAGGTCTTCCAACTCGAGCGTCTGTTGAACGTAAATCCAAAGCAAAACAATTAAAAGGATATCTTTTATTTTTTGATCAGATATTAGGAAGTTATTTTAAACAATTAGGTCAGGTAAGCGAATTGCTTTCGGTAAGCGGAAATTTGACCCGAACTCTTTTTACTCAAGTCGTAAAAGACATTGAAGGCGCGAATGACATTGTTGATGGATACGATAATTACACTGACGACAGCATTACAGAACTGCTTTTTGACCAGCAGGACAATAATATCGAAAGAAGAAACAAAATTTTAGATCATCTTTTGTCTCGTTTTGCTGAGAATTTTTCAGAATACGTTTTTGTCAATAAAACTATTTATGGCAATACTACAGACCAAGTGGTATTGCGCGACAAAGAAAACTTTTTGAAAGATTATAAAGTTGTAAGCAAAGACCGAGGCAATGCTTTTGATTATTACAAACAGCCTATTGCCAATTTATGGAATACAAATAATGTTTCAGGAGCGGAAAAAAGGATTTCAAGACTCATTGGCATTAAAGATTACAGCCGAAGAAATCTTTCCAACTCTTTTGTTCAGATGTACAATTTTATTGATTCAGACAATCAATCGGTATATAGATGGCGTATTGTGGACACAAATAATGAGATTGTGCTTTCTTCAACGGCAGAATACTTTGATACTTCTGCTGCAAATAAAGAGCTTTATTTTGCTGTATTGCAAATTATTCAGACTCGGGAATATAAAATAAAAGAAGCCTTTAAAAACGGCACTGTAAAAGATTTATCCATTATCGACAATATCTTAATTCAGATATCAGACGCTGGGAAATATTCGTATGACATTATAAATCCAGCCATCAAAGACAAGAAAAACCCAAACCGAATTATTGCCCGCAGATTTGAATATTATACTAATCTTCCTGATTTAGAAAAATCGATTCTGGATTTAATTCAATTCATGAAAGAAGATTTTACTGAGGAAGGAATGTTTTTGGTTGAACACATGATGCTCCGCCCAGATGTACATCAAACAACAGTAAATCCAGATACTTTCATGCCAATCTGCGCCGAAGAGTGCGGCGATTGCGAACCGATAGACCCTTACTCCTACCGTGTGAGCGTAGTGCTGCCAGGATATACATTGCGATTTGCCAATACCGATTTTAGAAATTATATAGAAAAAATAATCAAAGAAGAGCTGCCAGCTCACGTTCTGGCAAAAATATGCTGGATTGGCTATAGGGAAAAAGATGTGAAAGACCCCGCAGAAAATCAGCTCGTTCAATTTGAAAAAACGTACAAAGACTACTTGATTGCCAAAACCGATTTGAATCAAGAGCAGCCAGAACCGCAATTAATCAGTTTCATTAAGGCTTTAACCTCTCTAGACAATGTTTACCCAACAGGACGTCTATTTGACTGCAGTGATGAAAATGAACGATTGTCAGATAAAATTATACTAGGAAAAACGAATTTAGGATCACTATAAAAACTATTGCCATGTCAGCAAAACTTTCAACAATAACAACACAATACCGACGATTCACAAAGAATCAGGTACTTACAGAAGGAAACCTTAATGAGGTTGTAGATTTTTTTGACGACCAGGATCGCCTATCGCGCATTTACCTGAGTGGCGTTGGTATAGTTTGCGGACTTTATCCAAGTTATGATGAGTCTCAAAAAACGATTTCAATAACGCAGGGAACTGGTGTAACTACAGATGGTGATCTTTTTAAATTATATCAGGCAGATGTATTGGGAAACAAAAAAATCGATTTTGATTCTAAAACCTATACGCACTGCAAAGTCTATGATAATACAAAAGCGGCATACAAGCCTTTTTTCTACGGTGGAGCAAATCAGCAATTGCCTCTTTTTGAACTCTTGACAGAAGAACACCAAAAAAAAGAAAAGGATCCAAATTTTGCTTTAGCACAATTTAAAGCAAATACAAGTTTTGAGCTTAAAGATGCTGTAATTCTTTTGTATCTAGAGTCTTATGAAAAAGAATCTGACCTTTGCGTAAGCCTTTCATGCGATAATCAGGGATTGGAAATTGTTGGAAATTATAAAGTTTTAATTGTCAGCAAAGACGTTGCCGCAAAAATAATGAATTATGACAGCATGATTGGCAAAATCAATTATGGCAATTTATACCATACATTACCAGATCTAAAATCGAACAGAATTGTATTAAAAAAAGAAGATTTTGTTCACCTTGAAGCATTAAAACAAACTTTTACAAAAGGTATTTTCAAAAATAATGTAGTTAAGAATTTGCAGGATGGCTACAATAAGCTGCTGACAGGCCTAAACATGCCGATAGTTTTAGATGTTATTCAAAAAAAAATAACCGAACTATTTAATTTTGATGGAGATCCCATACTTCCTTCAGATTTTCAATATCGATATGGTCTGCTTAACGATCTTGTGGATACTTACAACGAAACTAGAGCGCTTTTACTCAATTTAGAGGATAGTTACTGTTATCCTGATATTAATGCTTTTCCGAAACACTTAATGCTGGGTGAACTATTCAAATCAGAACCTTGTTTTGAATTTCGTCATGCCTTCTACAAATCGCCTTTGCTTACAGGAGAAAGCCTTACTCCTTGCAATGATTGCCTTGCAGATGATACTGATTCTGAAGAAAAAGACATCACATCAGATGAACTGAAAATATGCTATGGCGAAGATACAGCCAGACAAAGAATGTACAGTCTTATTCTAAGAAGTGCAGAATTATTAGAAAATTACAATACAGCCTATGATTTTATAAAAATCACGCCTTCACTGCAACTGGGCAAACTGGGCAAAAAAGCCATTCCTTTTTACAATGATGTAAACGAATCGCTTATTAAGGCTTGGGATTTTGACAAAACCATTTTAGGATTGCAAAAAAACAATGTTAGTTATCACGATGACTTATTGAATACTAAAAACCCGCTTGAAATACATCTTGATAGTGATTTTTATAGAATTGAAGGCCATCAAGGACGCAATTACAAAGAAGCACTAAAAGTAATCCAGCAAATTAGGCTGGATAATGGTCTTGGATTCAATATAATGATTCTAGCGGTAAATGCTAATGAATTGGATAAAACAATCCAAAAATTCACAGAGTATTACCTTAACAAAAATCATGGCTACGAGCATAAAGCAGGTGTAATTCCAGGAGGAACATTCATAATGATCTATTTGGAAGAAAAAGTACCTTATTACTATTATTATAACACCCGAAAACCATCTTTAACTGGAGATTTTGAAAAATTTACAGAAGGCATCCCTATTTTAAATCCAATTGTCGCCGATTTTTCGTTGCCTTATTTATGCTGTGACGAAAACAACATAGGTCTTAGTTTGCCTGTAGATAAAATTTGTTTTGACAGCAAAACACCTCCTCTGCCTTTTAAAGTATCTCCGTCGGGAGGTTTTGTAAAAGCCAATGTTAGACCTGACCAAAATGGAGGAATAGCAGTAAACGAATATGGCGCACTTGTTTTTGATCCAAATTTAGTTAGTAAAGATTTAATTGGCCAGCCGATAACCTTTACAGTCAACAATTTTGATACGGATTGTAAAATAACCATTTTCGAAAAACCGAAATTCGATTTTACAGCCGTTCCTTCAAAATCGCCGGGAGCTGACGAAACGGAAATCACTTTTACCATAACTGGAGAAAATATTGAAGGAAATAAGTTTACTTGGGATTTTGGAGACAAAACCGATTGGGTTACAGATGATAAAACCGAAATAACACATATCTACAAGTATAATAGCGAATCACAAAAGAAATTCACATTTGATGTTACACTTTACGCAGACAATGGCAATTGTGATTTTAAAATAACACATCCAGTGACATTTGAAATTTCAGATCCAAAAGTACTGGTCGATGGTAAATTACTTAACAAAATATCTTTTTGCCGAAACGATAAACCTGTGGAACTTACTCTAGAACCTAATGTAAAAGGAGCACAAATTTTAGGAGAAGGAGTTCAAGTTACATTCGGAGAAAAATATATGTTTGTTCCAGGTGAAGTGTCTAAAGATGTTCAAACTATAATCATTTTTATAGACGACAAACCATCCAATCTTACCATTACACTTTTAGATCTGCCTATTGCTAGTTTTAGTTACAATGTAGATGCTACAACAGGAATTCTGACCCTAAACAACAATTCCCAAAATGCTGCGGCCTATACTTGGCACATTGACAAGGAAGTAATTGTAACAGATAAAAAAGATCCGATAACGCGACAAACTTCGATGTATAATGAATCTTCAATCTCTGTTTCATTAATTGCTGAGGGTAAATGTGGTTCGGTAACCGATGGCCCAAGAGTAATAGAGATTAGAAAAACCGTTGAAGAGAATACATGTCTTGATAATGCAGGTTTATTTATAAATAACTCCATTGGAACGATCTCCAATCTAAGAGAAATTGCTGTTGTAAATAAATTCAATAGAGAAACCAATCGCTTAATTTCTGAAACGGAAAACAGATTGGTCGAAGTTCAAAAAAATCTTGAAAGCTACATTAGCGGTAAATTAAATGATACTTTATCTGAATTATTCACACAAGAAAATTTCAATTTAATATCCACAGTTGTTAGCACTGCCATCAAACTACAGAATCTAGAACTGATTGCGGCGGTACAAACGCTTATATCGCTTAACACCTCATTATTTTATACGATTTTGAGATGCCAAGATCCAGAAACGCTTAAAGCATCAGAAAAACAGATTGTTCCAGTAGAATTACTTTTCAATAATTTATTTACAAGTTTTATCGAAATCAAATTCAATAGCGATAAAGACGGAACATTGAAAGCGTTTTTGACTAGCATGCTGAAGGTATTTCCAAAAATCGATTTTATCATATCTTCTTTAAACATACAAATAGAAGCCCTTACAGCCAATGCAAAACTTAGATAAACATATCATCAATAAAGTTTTCCTTGAGATAAATACCAATTCTAAAGAGAAAGGATATTATCTCAAGGACAATATTGATGCGTTTTTGCAAAAAGAAGTATTCACGCTTTTAGAAAATTATTTTAACGAAGTAGATTCAAAAAATCCTTCACACAGCATACAATTAGACAAGCTCAACCTTGATATTGCTATAAATCAAAATTTAGATTTCGAAAATTTCAAAGAGCAAATCCTAAAAAAAATTACAAATCAAATCAAAGAAGTTTTTGAAAAAGAAGATAAAAACATTGAAGGCTATAAACTCATCAAACCGCAAGAAAAGGCAATAGAAAGCTTCTTTCATTTTCTTGAGACTGGCACAAATGCTTGGTGGACAACTTCAAATCATGATTTCAAAGTAGTAAACGACACCACATTTGATGAAATCTTAAATGATGAGAGCTTTTCTTTTAAATGGAACAATTCTCTTCAAAAGCCAATTGTGAGAACACGATTTATCAAACAATTTAGTGATAGCCAAATTGTAAACATTATTAAAAAAGGAATATTGCTCAAAAAAGATAGCAAAGGCAGCAGTAACAAAATAATCAATATTGAAACAATAAAAAAATACATTGAAACCAGTATTGCTAAAAATCAATTGATTCCAAATCAAAGGTTTTTGGCTTGGGAAATAGTTCTTTTGAGTCTTTTGGAAACAAGTGGTATAAGTAAAGCAATTATAAGAGAAAAGCTTTCCCAATTAATTTTAAGCGTATTTGAATTTCATAAAAAAAACATCTTTCTAGAACACAAAAATCTTTTTATAAAAGAAATTAAAAATCAGATAGAAAACCAAAACGAACTGGTATTATTGGCCCATCTTGATAAAATTGTTTCAATTATCGAAAAAAAATTAGAGCAAGTTATTTTAAAAGAAACAGAGCTAAATACTATCTCAAACGATCAAGTGACCACACAAACTGAGACAGAAACAAAAAATACATCAGAAACATTAAATGAGGTAAAAATTGAAAGTGAGACAGAAATAGAAAATGCAAAAAAAACAGAAAATCTGACAGAAGCAGAAAACGGAGCAAAAATAGAATTAGAAAAGATTCAGGAAAATAACGAAAATCTAGCGCAAGACCAGAGTTCTATTTTGTTTAAAAGCAAAGATGCGGCTATTAGCAATGACAATAAAAATATCGAAAACGTATCAAACAAATCAAAAGAAGAAACTCTTAGCGATCACGAAAAAACAATTGATAAAAAGGATGCTGTTTTTGAAAAAGAAAAAGGTAAAAACCAAAACTTTTTCGATGACATCATTAGCGAATCCTATGTTGACAATGCAGGTTTAGTATTGATTCATCCCTTTTTAAAATCTCTTTTTGAAAATTGCAAACTGCTCAATAAAGACAATACTATAAATGATCCTGAAGTTGCCACACATCTCTTGCATTATGCAGCTACGGGAAAAGAACAGGATTACGAAAATGCTATGGTCTTCGAAAAGTTTTTATGCAATATTCCGATAGCTGAACCTATTGAAAGAAACATTACACTCTCAGAGGAAATGAAGAAAGAAGCGGCCACAATGCTGCAAGCGGTATTGAGCAATTGGGATATCATGAAAAAATCTTCGGCAGAATTGCTGCAAAACGAATTCTTGCAACGCTCGGGGAAATTAGACATTAATGGTGACGCAAGTCCTGTAATCACCATGGATCGAAAAACACAAGATATTTTGTTAGACAAATTAAACTGGAATTTGAGCATCATCAAATTAGCTTGGAAAAAACGAATCATATATGTGAACTGGTAAATATGAAAAATATGAATATTGATAACACCTCTTTTTTAGAATACGACAAAAAAAATATTCGCGGCCTTCAGCAAATGGCTTTAGAGTTTTTATTCAATAATGTAAATCTTTCTAAAGTAGTCTTTTGCGGAGGTGTTGCAGACTATCTCAATCTTCGCGAATATTATGACATTACCATTAATGATATCGATCTGATTTTTGAAAACGAACTGGATTTACAGCCCATGATGAACAAATTGGAGACAAAAAGATACATCTCAAAATATTATAAAACAAAAAATGGCGAAGCGTTGGTGCATATTTTCAGAGTTGGAGAAAATTCAATTAATATAGACAGCTTTCAAAGGGATTTTTCAAATTCAACTTATATACAATCACCTTTGTTGGGCAAAATGGTCTGGCATACCTCATTTGAAGAAAGCAAAAAAAATCATAATACTGAGATACATCTCAACACTTCAGCAGTTAAGGGTATCGATTATCAATGGAGACGATTGTACAAACATAGCCGTAAAGCTTCTTTGTACAACAATGTAACTTTTCTGGAAGAGAAAAACTTAATTCATACCATTAAAAAAAATATTTTATGAAGGAAGAGCCTAGAATAATTTACAGCTTAGATGCATTTCCTATCAGCAACAATAGATGGAATGAAGGCAATAAATTTAAAGAAACTATTTATTCTACTGCTCTAAGCATACTATACAGCCACTTATGGTACAAGGATATTGAACTTTATGCTGATGAAACGGCTTATAAGTTTCTGTATATGCTTCCTTGCAGAGTGACTAAAATTAGCAGCAATAAAGACGCTGTCATCTGGATGAAATCGAAGATTGATGTTATGGAAAAACAGACGAAACCTTTTATTCACCTTGATAATGACGCCTTTATAAAGAAAAAAATAAATTTTGATTTTGATAAAGTAATTGTTGAACAAAATGATTACGAACTGTACGGCATGTATCAATATCGCTTGGATTTTTTTAATAAATATACTCAGGATCTAGATTATTGGAAACCCGATTTAGGATATGCTTTCAATTGTGGCGTATTAGGTTTTAGAGACTTAGAACTTCGGGATCAGTTTTTAAAAGCCTATTATGCTTTAGAAGAAATTTTTATAAAAAATAATAATCCGGGGATAACAAGAATAGAACCTTGCATTGTTTTGGAGCAGTATAATCTGGCAACACTATTACATCATAAAAATATTAAGCCAACATTATTGCTGTGGAAAAAAAACCTGTTCGAAAACAGCCAGCTAGCAGATAGAATTGGTTACACGCACATTGCAGGCCAAAAAAAATACAGAATTGACATTGTTCAGGAAATAGAAAATAGACTTTCTAAACTGTTTCCGTATTGGTACAAAGAAGTAAAAAATGCTTTAGAAAAAGAAGGCATAGCTTAAAATAAAACGGTATGAAACAACAACACAAGATGATTTACAGCCTTGATGTGCTTCCTATAACAAACAACAGATGGAATATGGGAGACAAATTAAAGGAAACGATCTACATGACTGCTCTAAGTATATTATATAGCCATTTGTGGTATGATGAAATTGAGCTTTATGTAGACGAAATAGGCTATAAATTCCTGTATATGCTTCCTTGTGCCGTTACCAAAGTACAAAACGACAATAGAATTGAACTTTGGATGAAATCAAAAATCAATGCTATGGAACTTCAAACAAAACCATTTATTCACATAGACACCGACATCTTTATTAAGAAAAAGATAGATTTTAGTTTTGATGGTGTTATAGTAGAACGCAAAGAAGACACTTATGAAATCCATTATAAGAAGCAGGTAGAGTTTTTTAATAAATACACTAAAAATCTTCCTTACTGGCATACCAATTTGGGCTATTCGTATAACTGTGGCATATTTGGTTTTAACGATCTCAAGCTCCGTGACGAATTTATAAAAAGCTATTACGACTTGGAGAAAATATATATTGAAAAACAAGAAAGCTTTATTGAATTAAAACAAGAAGGTTATGAAACCTGCATCTTAATCGAACAATATACACTTGCATCGCTGTTAAATTATAAAAACAATACTCCGACAATGCTTTTGAAAGGTGACAATATAACCGAACAAGGAAAACATGCCGATAGTATTGGGTATTCTCATTTTTTTGGAATGAAAAAATATGACAAATATGTTGTTGATGAAATTGAACTTCGACTCTCTAAAATATTTCCGTATTGGTATAAGCAATTAAAAAATGCATTAGAGAAAGAAGGTGTTATCGCGAATAATCTGCAGTTTGTTTAGAGAAACAAATTAGTATTTCAAAATGATAAAATAATAATCATGAGAGAGTTTGAACAAAAGAAAATAGCCAATCACTCCCCTTCTACTTTTTTTGGACCAAAAGTTCAAAAAAAACTAACTACGGGCACTGTAGGAGACAAATATGAAGTAGAAGCCGACAATGTAGCTGATAAAGTAGTCAACAAACGCAAAACTGGAGGTTTACTGCAAACCAGAAGCGAAGAAGCTGTACAGCAAAAACCTCTTGCAGAAACCATTTCGACAGTTCAAAAAAAGGACTTGGCACAAGAACAGCCTCTGCAAAAAAAAGGCGAAAAAGAAGAAGACAAGAAAGTGCAAAAGAAATCGGATAAGGAAGAGGATAAAAAAGTTCAAAAAAAAGGCGAAAAAGAAGAAGACAAAAAAGTCCAAAAGAAATCGGATAAAGAAGAAGATAAAAAAGTTCAGAAAAAGGGCGAAAAAGAAGAAGACAAAAAGGTTCAGAAGAAGTCGGATAAGGAAGAAGACAAAAAAGTACAGAAAAAATGTGCTGAATGTGAGAACGAAGATAAAAAGGCTCAGAAAAAAGAAGAAAAAACAGTTCAAGCAAAACGAAATGAATCGAATTCAGTTGATGAAAACGTAGAAAGTAATCTCAACAGCTCTAAAGGCCGCGGCAACGCTATGGACAAAAATACAAAGCGCGAAATGGAATCGGGTTTTGGAGCCGATTTTAGCAATGTAAACATCCACACCGACAGTAGAGCTGTCCAAATGAGCGAAGAATTGGGCGCGCAAGCATTCACGCATGGCAATGATGTTTATTTCAATAAAGGAAAATACAATCCAGAATCCAAAGAAGGTAAACATCTGCTAGCACATGAACTTACACATACGATTCAGCAGACTGGATCCAAAAAAAAATCAGCGACAATACAAAAATCGTCTATGGAAAACCATTCAGAAGACTTACATGCAGAAAGACCAGAAAACCCACAGTTTAAAGGCAATCCGCCATTGGAAAAAGCTAATGATAATCAGATGCTTATTTCTACCGGTCAAAAAGGGCAATATGTTTCAGAATTGCAGCAAGGTCTAATGAAAGCAGGTCAAAATTTACCAAAATTTGGAGCAGACGGCGATTTTGGAAGCGAAACACGAAATGCAGTAATAGGCTTCCAAGAAGAAAATGGTTTGAATAAAATTGACGGTATTGTCGGACCGGAAACTATAGGAGCTTTAGACAATAAACTGGTAGGACAAAAAGGAGGTGATGATAATTGTTGTGGTGAAGCGTCTCAATTACCGCAAACTAGGGATTTTAATGTCGATGATACCTCTGTGCCATCTACAACTTTCTGTTCAAAAGGAAATTTTAAAATAACTTCAACAGCAAATTGGGCCAAACCACATAATGCAAAACATTATCATATAGTATTAACAGCTATACAAGGAGGCACAATACGTAAAACTAGCAGAAGATATGATGTTGGCAGAACAGAAACACAATCATTTGCAGTAAAAACCAAAGACTGTATCTTCTTTAAAGTAGAGATTCAAGTAATTAATCCTGGAGGTAGTCCAAATTTAAAAGGAATTTTTAGCGTAACTAACTAGATGCCAACATTAAAACAAATACCAAAATCAAATTCTCCGCACTCCTCGTCACATCATGACAAGGGGAAGGAATCTTTTTTTGGTGTTCAGGCAAAATTGAATATCGGAAAATCTAACGATAAATTTGAAGTAGAAGCCGATAGGGTCGCAGACCACGTGGTGGCCAATAAACAAACGCCAAAAGCAGACTCATTCTTTTCGCCATCGCCGGTAGTACAAAAGAAACTGGCCCGCAATGTTCAAAAGCAAGAAGAAAAAAATAAAGAAGCGCAACAAAAAACCTCAACTCAAACCATAACACCTGTTGTACAACTCAAAACCGATTTAATCCAAAATAAACTTGATTCTAGAATAACCGAAAAACGAGAAATTAATCCCGCTTTTTCTGGATCTAAAACGTTAATTCAGCATAAACTAGAAGACAAAACTCAGAAAAAAGAAGAAACGGTTCAGAATAAAAAAGAAGTCAAAAAACCTGAAAAAGTTTCAAAAAGTACTCCAGTAATCAAACCTTTAATTCAAAACAAAGGAGAAGAAGAAAATGTACAGCAGAAAAAAGAAGAAGAAAAACAAACCTCAGACGAAGAAAAACAACTGCAAAAAAGCGCTGCTGGCGATGCCAATCCTAGCGATAATTCTAATATAGAATCCAAGCTAAACAGCAGTAAAGGCGGAGGTTCTCCTCTATCTGGAAAAATAAAAACCGAAATGGAATCTGGCATTGGAGCCGATTTTAGCAATGTCCGCATACATAATGACTCTAATGCTGTTCAAATGAACAAGCAATTAGGCGCTCAGGCTTTTGCTACGGGAAATAATATTTATTTTAACGAAGGAAAATACAATCCAAATTCAAAAGAAGGCAAGCATTTACTCGCCCACGAATTAACGCATACCGTACAGCAGGGAGCGGCAATTAGAAAAAAACCAGAACCCATCTCCCCTGCTCCAGAAATGATTCAAGGTTCATTCCTCGATTTAGTTCCAGATTGGATTATAGATGAGGCAAGGCATATTCCAGGTTACACTTTATTTACCGTTATAATCGGTTATGACCCGTTACGTCAAATTGATGTAGAACGAACTCCAATTAATCTGGTTGAAGGCTTAATGGGACTTATTCCGTTTGGAACTACCATATTTGACAAGCTTCAGGAATATGGAATTTTACAGCAGGTTTTTGACTGGGTAGAAGGAAAACTAGGAGAACTGGGACTAACAATTGACAGTATTCTTGATTTAGTTGAAGAAGTTTGGGATGAATTATCATTTCCTTACACAGGCATTATTGATTTAGTTACAGAAAAATTCAATGAAGTAGTTAATAGAATAACTTCTTTCGTAAGCGCTACAGTCGATCAGGTAATTACTTGGATAAAAGAAGCCTTAATTAATGTTGCTGAACCTTTATTGGCAGAAAACAAAGCTTGGTCATTAATTAAAAAAATAATCAAATACGATCCATTACGAGATGAGGCTGTAAATGCCACAACGGTGGAAATATTAGAAGATTTCTTAATACTCATAGACAAGCAGACTGAACTTGAGCAAATGCGTGAAAAAGGCACGCTGCAAAAAACTGCCGATTGGCTTGATACTCAGGTTGGAACTTTCAACTCCTTACTTGGCGAACTTCGCGGACTTATCACCGCAGCTTGGGATGCTATTCAGCCATCCAATTTGGTCAATATTGCAGATAATCTCTCTGCGCTTGCCACTCAAGCTGGAGACTTCCTGCAAAGAGTTTGGGATTTTGCTTCAGGTGTGGCGTTAAAAGTATTAGAGCTTGTTAAGGAGTCACTATTAGGATGGCTTTCCGCTCAGGCCGCTACCGTAAGAGGGTATTCGCTAGTAAAAGTAATTATCGGAAAAGATCCTTTTACACAAGAAGTCGTACCTCGCACAGTTCCAAATATGATAAGAGGTTTTATGAGCCTTATGGATGGCGGAGAAGAACAATATGCACAAATGGTCGAGTCTGGTGCAATAGCCAGAATTGCAGGCGAAATTGAAGCGGCTGTAGAGACGCTCAACATGACGCCACAATCTATTATACAGCTCTTTACCGATATTTGGGATTCTATGTCTATTGATGACCTTATTCATCCAATAGATGCCTTCATGAGAATCATTGAGAAATTTGGAGAACCTATTGGCCGATTAATTGCTTTCGTGGCAGAAATTGTACGAATCGTGATTATGGCTATTCTCGAAATCATGAATTTCCCATTCGATCTCATCGGAAATATCATTACCAGAGCTTTAGAAGCTATTGATGATATTAAGAAAGACCCAATTGGTTTCTTAAAAAATATACTGCGAGCACTTAAACAAGGATTTGTACAATTCTTTGACAATATTGTTACCCACCTAATCAATGGTGTAACGGGTTGGCTAATGAACGAACTCAAAGATGCCAATATTCCAGTACTTACTGATTTCTCTCTACGCGGTGTTATTACTTGGATTATGGAAGTGCTGAATATCTCGATGGAAAGAATCTGGGAAAAACTAGCCGCTCATCCTCGCATTGGCCCTGCAAGAGTAGCTAGAATCCGCAGTATGATTAATACGCTTGAAGGCATTTGGACATTTATTAAAGATGTTCAAGAACGCGGTATGGCGGCCATTTGGGACAAAATACAAGAACAGCTGAGCAATTTATGGAATACCGTTCTCGATGCCGTGAAAAACTTTGTCATGGAACGTATTGTCAATAGAATTACGGCCAGACTTTTAAGCATGTTAGACCCAACCGGAATAATGGCTGTGATAAATGGTGCTATGGCATTCTTTAACGCAATTCAAAGTTTTATAAAATACTTACGCGAAATGCTCGAAGTGGTCAATTCGTTTGTCAATGGTGTAGCCGACTTAGCTCGAGGCAATGTCGCCACAGCCGCCGATTATCTAGAAAGAACCATGGGACAAGCTATGCCAGTCGTGATAGGCTTCTTGGCCAATCAAGTCGGTTTAACAGGTATTGGAGCAAGAATTGGCGAAATGCTCGTCGCTGTTCGCCAAATGGTTGATGAGGCGCTGACTTGGTTAGTGAATCAGGCTGTAGATAGAGGAATGGCGTTGTTGGACAGAGTGATGGGAAGAAACGAACCAGAAGCAGCTACTTCATCAGGACCTATTGCAGGAGCTTTGGCAGAAATTGATTCAGAAAGTGAAAAAGAAGCTGACGGTGGAGAAGTTACTGCTGATGAGGCTCAAGCCATTAAGGATAAAGTTAACAGAGATCATTCATCGGTTATAAATATTTCTTCTGTTGCAGATGCTGGTGAAGATTGGGAGTTTGAATATGCTCCTATTGTTCAGATGACAGGTAAAAAAACCAAGAAAAAACCAAATTGCAATGAGCCGGGTACAAGTGCACCAAACATTGGCAATATTGCAAGACACGGTTCTCAAGGTTCAAGTTTGAGATCAGGACCAGAACTTTTCTGGCTTGAATCAGAGCATATCTTGCCTTTTGCGACAGGAAGATCTTTATGGGAAGCTTTGGCATTATATCTTCCTGAAAGAGGTTGGAGTGAAGATAATCAGCAAACTACTATAATGATTTACTATGATTCTGCTCGTGAGAAAACCGTTCAGGATAATGTGGTGAGTGGACAATTTACAGCAGCTGTTAGAGCTGTTAATATTTCTGAAATGTTTAATAGAGAAAGAATTAGATATGAAGCAGGAGACAGAAATGCATTGTCAAGCGGTGCGGAGATTCTTGGCCAAATTCTCCGAGCATTAGAAAATGCTAAAGACACTGCGGTTACAAGAACTCACACTGCAGTAAATAACGAAAACATTAAAAAAATGCCAGGTTGTTCAAAAAGCAATGGTGAAAGAAGAGGCGAAGCTGGAGCTCCAAAACCTACACTAAACCAAATTGAAGATGCAGCAACACAGCAATTTCACGATGTTCTTAGATTAGTAACAGACGAATTGTTAACGGTTGAAGAAAGAAGAAGAAGACTAGATAGCAGAAGACTTTTGCCAAAACTCAATGTCGGCAAATCTCAAGATAAATATGAAATTGAAGCTGATAAGGTTGCAGATGAAGTTACATCAAACAAAAATGACACCAACCCTTTAGCACCTAATCAAACTACAGCATCACAAGATTCTTAAAGCAAAACATCTAAAACATTAGTCATGCAAAAAACATTCTACCAAAAAGAGCTGCTTATTAAAGCAACACAACAAAGAAATGGAGTAAATAATAACAAGAAAGATGTCGAAAAAATTCAGTCTTTGCTTAATTTATTTGCTATGCAGCATCCTGGTTCGGGAACGGCAACAGGTATTGATGGCGATTTTGGTCATGCTACAGAAAAAGCAGTATTGAATTATCAAAAATTCAATGGTTTGCCTCAAAACGGAAATGTAGATCAAAACCTGTTTGATAAATTGGCATCGCCACTTAAAAAAGCATTTGAAAGTTCAATATCTGGAAGTAATCTGAGAGAATTAATTCTCAATACAGCCAAAAATCATCTCAAAAATCAACCTTTTGAACTTGTCATAAACAACCAAAGCAATACAGGACCTTGGGTTCGAAGCTATATGGACGGACATGAAGGAACGGATTGGTTTTGGTGCATGGGATTTGTTCAGGCTATTGTCGACCAGGCAGCTTCTATTCAAGGAAAAAATTTTAAAACGTTAATGCCTCTGACTTATAGCTGCGATACTGTTGGAACAACAGGTCTTCAGAAAAAAATACTAACGCGTTATCAAACGGCCAGAACCAATTCGGCTTTGATAAAACCGGGTGATATTTTTCTTCTTCAAAAAACGCCAAACGACTGGATTCACACCGGAATTGTAACTGCTGTTCATGCCGACACCATCGAAACTATTGAAGGCAATACTAATTCTGGCGGTTCTCATAACGGAAACGCTGTTATGGACAAAATCAGAAATTATAAACAATCTAAGCTTGATTTTTTCTCAATCGAATCATTAGTATAGAAAATGGAAAATATATTTACCTATATCAAAAACCAATTTGTATTTCAGCTTGATACTCTTTTTCAGGTCGAAAATCCAACGGAAAAACCTTTTTTAGATCAAACTGAGGCGAATGGTTTTATTGACGAATTTATTATCGAAAATAATCTTTCAGAAATTGACATTCTTATCTTGGGATTAGCTCTGGTTCCGCATATGAAACCCGATTTTCTGAGTTCGATTATTGCCGAATATTTGCCAAATGGCGGCGAACTGCCTGAGTTTGGCGGAATCAAAACAAAAAATCATCGCGGCATTTTGCCAACAGGCGAAACGGCACAGTTTTTAGTTGCTGGAAATGATCTCGAAAACCGAATTTCATTCTACAATTACCTGCATAATCAATCTTTTCTGTATCAAAAAGGCATTATCAAAATAGAAGCGGTCGCGAATGGCGAACCTAAACTAAGCGGTTTATTAATTTTAGAAGATGAATACATCGAAAAATTTATAACCGGAAAAATCCTGAAACCACAACTGAGCAGCATTTTCCCTGCCCAATTAATAGAAACGCAATTAGATTGGGACGATTTGGTTTTGAATTCCAATACTTTAAATCAGATAAAAGAAATAGAAACTTGGCTTAAATTCAACGATATTCTGCTTCACGAATGGAATATGAAAGCCAAAATAAAACCCGGTTTTAGAGTCATGTTTTACGGCGCGCCTGGAACGGGAAAAACCCTTACGGCTTCACTTTTAGGAAAATATACTCACAGAGATGTTTATAGAATTGATTTGTCAATGGTAATTTCCAAATACATTGGCGAAACCGAAAAAAACCTTTCCTCTCTTTTTGATAAAGCGGCCGATAAAGATTGGATTTTGTTTTTTGACGAAGCCGATGCGGTTTTCGGAAAAAGAACCAATGTACGTGACGCGCATGATAAATACGCCAATCAGGAAGTTTCATATTTATTACAACGCATAGAAAATCATCCCGGATTGGTGATTTTGGCTTCTAATTTTAAAACCAATATAGATGCTGCTTTTACCCGCAGATTTCAATCTATAATTGAGTTTGAAGTGCCTTCTTATGGCGAACGTTTGAAACTGTGGCAAAATAATCTGCCAAAAGGAATTAAAATTGCCGAGGATGTAAATCTTCAAGAGCTTTCAAAAAAATACGACATTACGGGCGCCAACATTGTCAACATCATTCAATATGCTTGTCTGAGAACTTTAGAAGACCAAAACAAAAGCATCAACTTAAATCATCTGCTTCAGGGAATTAAAAAAGAATATACAAAAGAAGGAAAAATGATGTAATGGAATATGGCAACGACAAACCTAAAACTAACACTTTCATCAAAAGTATTGCCGATAAATACTCGTTAGCGCGGATTTGCAATCCGTGCTATCGTTGTTTTTTTTTTACAAAAAATAACTACCAATCTTTAAGAGCACGGTTACAAATCCGCGCTATCGTTGTGGGGATAAATCTTTGTGAGCTGGTTTTTATAAGAATTCTTTAGAGAGCTGAAAAAAAAATAAGCCCGATACAATATCGAGCTTATTATGGTGAAATTTAATTATAAATTCGTCTGAAGTTCATTTTCTAAATTTTAATCCTATCATTTAACAATCAATTTTTTAGAAACACTAAAAGCATTAGAATTAATTGTCACAATATATATTCCAGCTCCTAAATGATGGCTGATTTTTAAAGATGAACTGATTTTGTTTACCAAAACTTTTCTTCCGCTGCTATCAGTAACTGTTACAGTTGCTGTATCACCTGCTTCCAGTTCTGGCAAAACAATATTAAATTCATTATTAACTGAAGGATTTGGATAAATGCTAACCATAGAATTCTCAACTGTAACTTCAGGAGTATTCACTTTTTTCGCTGTCGAAGTGTTTTCAAACTGCCATTGTGCACTTTCCCAATTATTTTGACCTCCAAGATATTGCGCAGAACCATTTAGATTTTCAATATGAATCATCGCTCCTGTCTGCCATCTATTTTTGATTCTTACCCAGGTTGCGTCTACATTTTCAGAAGACCATTGCGCGCTCCACCAGCTGGACTGACCTGCTGTACATTGTACTGCACCAGTTAAATTCTCAATATGCATTATATCTCCTGTACCTACATTTTTAATTATATAGTAAGTGCCATCAATAGCCACTTTTTCCCATTTGTAAGTATTGTTTGCCACTGTTGGACCATATCCTACATTGTTTCCGGCATCATATAAATAATTGCCTGTCCATTTGTTTTTAATGGTAAAATAGTTTCCTGTTGCAGCATTTACAGTAATTGCTGCAGTGCTTGTTTTATTTCCGTCAACTGTTGTTACCGTAATTGTAGCAGTACCCGCTGAAACTGCAGTGACTAATCCTGATGAATTAACCGTTGCCACACCTGTATTGTTTGAAGTATAATTAACCGACTTATTAGTTGCATTTGAAGGCAAAACTGTTGGTGTTAGCTGCTGTGTTCCGCCTACAGCTAATGTTGCTGATGAAGGACTTAAACTCACACTTGTTACGGCCACATTTGATGAATTTACTGTTATTGCAGAAGTCGCCGTTTTATTACCATCCTGAGTCGTTACTGTAATGGTAGCCGATCCCGAAGCAACTGCGATTACTAAACCTGAACCACTTACTGTTGCAACACCAGTATTATTTGAACTATAACTTACTGTTTTATTGGTGGCATTGGCCGGAGAAATAGTAGGAGTTAATTGCTGTGTAGCGCCAACACCTAGAGTTACTGCTCCTGGCGAAAGCGTTACACCTGAAACCGGAACATTTGTAGTGGAACAGTTTCCGCTCTGCGTCCATGAAAATGTACCAATTGCACTAATTTCTTCGTTAGTTGTGGCATTTCCGCCTCTATTAGAATAATTCATATTGCAATAGGTGCCATTTCCGCTTGGAGAACCTGCAATAAGTACAAAATAGCCTCTGCCCCAGTTTCTGTTCAATGCATTGTTATTTGGATATTCTTTACCCGTTCCGTTAACGGTTATGTCTTTAAAAGAAAGATTATAAATACCATCTCCCGATCTTTTACTAATAGAAATTGCATCGTTTCTTGAATCTATAATATCAATGCTGTAAAGCTGAACATTCTTAACCTGACTTCCAGCATTCGTTGCACTAAAAATATCAATTGCCGCCACCGGATTGTTGTAGGTATCATTAAAAGTTCCGCAGGCTGTTATGGTAATATCATGAATTTCGTGCATACCATCGTTGTTAAATGGTGCTCCCGGAAAATTATTACTCACTCTGATTCCTGCTTCCAGATTATCTTTGATGATTAAATTGTAACCTTTGTTATTTTTCCCTCCATAAATAGCAAGTCCACAAGCGCGCCAACAGTTTTCTGAAGTATTGTATCGAAATGTATTATTGATACATTCGAGTCCGTCAGCAGACCAAATTGCCTGATCGTCGTCTCCGTTGTTTCTAAAATTACAATGTTCTACAATTGAATTCGCTGTTCCTTTGCAAAGATTGATTCCATCAGCATAATTATTTCTAAAACGACAGTGCGATAATGTAAATCCGTCAGCAATTGCTGGCCCACCAGAATTATATTGTGCAATCCAAGCACCACATTCAAAATGTTCTGCCCAGATATTTTTTACTATAGAACCACTTGTAAAAACTCCGTTTATTGCTTTATAAGAATTACTTCTCGAAGCCGAATTTGTTGTCAGGTATAAATCTGTGAATGAAATGTTGCTCGCATTGGCACGTAATCCTCCATTTAAACTGCTGGTGTTGGTAAAATTAATCTGTGTGTACCACATTCCTGCACCAATTAGCGAAGTGTTTGCTGAACCAAAATATAATTCTCGGTTAACATTATAAACCCCAGCTGGAAGAAATATTTTTTTCCCGCCATTTGCATCAATAAAAGTCTGAAGATCACTTCCGTTTCCAGAGTAAGTTACGGCACCTGCAGGAGCTGTAACAGCTGTTGGTACCGGTTCCATTTCTGCAAAGTCAATATGAACATTACCTGATTCTCTCACCAATTTTAATGTTCCGTTTACAGGAATTTTAGCAGAAAGTTTATAACGAACTTCATCAAAACGCATTCTTGGGTTTTGATTTGTAATTCCGTTATTGTTCGGATTTCCGTTGCTCCACAAATATTCCCAAGACCAGACTGAAGTCAAGGTAAGCGTTGTAAGCTTTGTGTTACCATTATAAACCCCAATAGTTCCGGATTGTCCGTCAGGAACGCTATAGCGAATTACTAATCCGTCAGCGGCTTCACTAAGCGTCCATTGAACGGTCGCATTTGTTGCAGACATATTCACACACTGCTGATCTGAGGCTTCTGACTGAAGATCGGCCTGACTGTATGATTTTGCAGTAACTGAAGCACCATTAGACAATTGGCCTAAATTTGCTTCGTACCTTTTATAAGGTGCATCATAATAACCGCGTTGGGCATAGGAACCTGAACCAAAGAGAAGGAAAAAAAACCATAATATAATATGGCAATATTGGACTCTTCTCAAAAAAAAATAATGTAATTTGTTTCTCATAAATTTTGGTTTATTAAATAGTTAGCGCCTTACAAAAAGGTCATAACGAAACTATACTTAAAAAAGAAACTAAGGTAAAAGTGGACAAAAAATCAAGATCAAGGCAACGATTTGATTAACATAAAACACTAACAATCAACAAAATACATTTTAAACCAAAATAAAAAATCAAGAACCAATATAGATACAAATTTGATAATTTAAGGTCTTGAAAATGACAATATAAAAAAATAACCTTCTTTTCTAATCCTATTTGCTTATGAAAATTTACTTTCATTTATTCCTCAAGAATTGTTTGATTGCAAATCCGCGCTATCGTTACGGAGATAAATCTGCGTGATTGGGTTCCTTTTCTTGATTTTCTCAACTCCCCTTTCTCTTATGAGTTCTACTGCATCAAGCATTTTGTTTATATGAATATATGGCGTCATCAAATCGGGCTCGGAATCTGCGGAATGTGGAGACAATGAAAGCTCAAGGATTTGGTATAGAAATGATTCAAATTCTTCTAGCGTTTTTTCTGCAAATGCTTTTTGAAACACCAAAAATGGATTCTCGTATTCTTCTTTTGTTAGAGAAGAAAGATGAAAAACCGTTTCAGATCGCAGAGAATCTTTTATTTTCCATTTTCTACTTTTCTCCTTTAGACAGAAACACACCTTGAGGAAAGATTTGATAACGGTATACAAAACAAAAACATCCGAAGGATTGTCCTGTTTGTAGACTTTTGTTTTATAGCTGTATAGCACCGCTTCGGTTAAACTTTTTTTGTAGTAATCCAGATGTGCAAAAGCAAAAAAAGCATCGATTGCCTTAAACGGATTTCCCGCTGCATACCCTGCCCAGAAGCTAGTTTCGAAGGTTGTTTTATTCTTTTTCATGGCTTATAGATTTAAAATTCTAAAGCAAAATTCTATTCTTTCTAAAGGATAATCTATTCGAAATACAGATATAATATTCTTACAAAATAATTCTTCTTTGAAATATTTTTTTATCTTTGAAACTCACGATTTTTAGCCCAAATGGCTTTATCTTTGAATCTTCAGAAAACTCAATATTCATTATGGAACAGAAAATACATCAGGGAAGAAACGTAAAACGTTTTAGAGAAATGCTTAACATAAAGCAGGAAGCTTTGGCTTATGATCTGGGCGAAGACTGGAACCAAAAGAAAATTTCTATGCTGGAGCAAAAAGATGTTATTGAAGAAAACCTACTAAAACAAATCTCAGCTGTTTTGAAGATTCCTGTTGAAGCTTTTCAGAATTTTGATGAGGAACAAGCGATAAATATTATTTCTAATACTTTTGGAGAACACGCTTTCGCTAATTCATTTAATTACGGAACAATTAATATTCATCCAATTGATAAATTGATTCAACTTCATGAAGAAAAGATTGCTTTGTATGAAAGGATGTTGAAAGAGAAAGATGAAATGATGGTTAGGTTGGAGAAATTGATTGGGAAGTAATTCAGGGGCAACTATTTTTTCATATTTCAAAAAATATAATTATAAACTTTTAAAAGCAACAATTAATTAAGGTAATGATATACGTATGTAACCTGATAATAAATTAGGAGAATAGAACGCTAAAACACTCCTATATTATTCAGTAGCTTGGAACTTATCCTTTAACCTTTTTTCAATTCTAAATATCAAGTTAAATACGAAATCAAAATAAGGGTGTGAACTATTTTTTGCAAACTCTCCCATTTGTATTGCTTGGAAAGTTGGCATAGTTTTTTGATTTATAGAAACTTCTTTTAGTTCTGCATGAGGATTAGTCAAACTTCCTTGATACATTATTGTTGCATCTGGCAAATTTGCTAGGATATTACTCGGATCAGCATGTGAAAATCCGTTTCTTAGTAATACACGGATTGTGTCAAACAAATGCTTTTTTTCTCTATCAGTAATTAATCCATTTTTTTTGCACCTTTCAATTGAATTCCCCAAATCTATAGATCCATAATTTGTATTAGGTTCTTCAAAAGTTTCTGACCATTTATCAATTTCTATTGGACCTATTCCAACTTCGTTATAAATTAAAGCAAGCTTTAAAAGTCTTTCTAACATATGATTCGTCAGAGTAATTGCTGCCCTATCTAACTCAAGAATCATACATTTATTTATCTCGTATATTAATGTATTGAATTCACAAAACACTTCTAATCTAAATTCAAAGTATTTAGAAAACCTTGGGAAATTTTTATTCAAGTTTTCTACAAAATTATTTTCAAATTTACTTTTTTCCATATCAAGTTATTTTTAGTAAGATAAAATTAAAAATGTTAGCAAATCATAACTATACAAAATTTTAATAAGAATGCAAGAATATGATTTCCTAAGATGGCGCGAGCGTCTCGCTCATCAACGTCGTTTTGAGTTCAGAAATTCGTTTATGATAATCATCTCTAGAAATGATATAAATGACCGCATGGACTACACCGACGAGATTAGCTAAGTTTTTAAATGCTCTTTCGAATTCTTATTCCTTGTTCTTGTAATTTTAATAATGCTTGAATTTCTGTCATATCTTTTCCTTTAGAAGAACAAAAGTGTATCAAATCATTTTCTATTTCACGTTGAATACTTTCTGCATTGTCTGAAATCGTTTTAATTTTATGAAACAGTTCCTCTCCTATATTTCCGGCATTAAATTTTTCTTCATTTCCACAAATAACTTTGTGAATCAGCCAATTCCTTTGCTGTAAAAAAGCATTTAATTTATTTTGCAATGGCACATTATATAGTTCCTCCTTAATTGCAATTTTAATGGCATGACCAAAAGTATAACTCTGGTTTTGTTTTAAAAATTCATCTGCTCGTTCTTTTGTTTCTGTGGGATTCATCTTAAGAGTAATTGAATGACTCAACGCTTGTTCAGCTAGTTGAGTTTTTAATACAGCTTCTCCGAGGAAACAATACAAATTAATTTCATTATTGTTTGCTGGTATTTTTATAATATTATCTTTCATATGCTTTTCGTTTTAAAAATTTTGTTTAAGTTTTACTTTCCATTTTTTGAGTTTCGTTAATTAATTATGAAACAAAGATATTTTTGTAGTACGCACTCTTTTTGCGTAGTTAAAAAACTTTCAGTTTATCTTTAATACTCATAAAGCGAATTGATTTTATGTATTGGGCACGAGCGAAGACGCTTTGTGCAAGCGAAATTTACGATTTACTATAAAAATAATAATTATCCATAAAAAAACCAGTGAATCAACTTCACTGGTTTTCTAATCATTTTATATAAATCATCAAATATTATAAGATGACTTATAAAACTAAATTTATTTTGTAATGCCAAACATCATGACCAATTTATCGTTTAGATAAAAATTAAGAGTTTGGTCTGCTACATCAAAACGCAGGTCTTTATTGTTTAAATAAAATAGCATTTTTTGTTCTGTTTTATTTCCTTCTTCACCAATACATGCCATTAATGTAGCAGCTACTTTATCAAAAGTAATATGATCACCACTAGTTTCGTAAGTTCCAGCAAAGCTGTTACAACCTGTATTGCCGCTTACTTTCTTTTCTGATGGATTAAACTTAATAGAAGCTTTTCCGTAATCTTGCCCAACATTTTCTAATGCGATTAGTTTCCAATTATTTTTGGCAATAAAACTCCAAAGTTGGTCTTGAGTTGGAATAGAAAATTCCATAACCACTTTGTTCTTAGTATTTTTAAAGTACACTGTATTGTTTTTCTTTACAATTTTGAACTTTTTATTGGTTATTGCAGCGTTAAACTCTTTTTCCAATTTCATGCTTTCGTCGTTACAAGCCATTAAAGTTCCCATAGGAGAATTGGTCTTGATTTGATTTTTTGAAGAAAGCTTCGTGTATTTTACGTTGAAATTATTACATCCGTTTTTACCGCTTATTGTACCGGTTTCGTCATTAATTGTGATAAATGCTTTTCCGTTATTTACCTTTTTTCCGTTTAACTGGGTTAAAATCATTTTGGTATCATAAATTCCTTTTTCCTTAGTTACAGGAGTTTTAGAAATTATGCTTTTCAGTTTATACTGGTATGCAGAAGCATCAGCTGGAATTGGTTCTGGTCTTTTTGTTTTCGTTACCAGAATTTCATATCGATTTCCTTTTTCAAAATTAAAACCTTCAATATGATCATAAAATAACTGCCATTCTTTGTCATTATCATACTTTACTTGCAGACATTCCATAGGAGCAACTCCCGTACATGGCGCTTTACTTTCTTTCACAAACATTTTTAAACTTTCCTGACCATATGTAAATGTTGACAATAACACTACCACAAAAACATACATACATTTAAATCTTTTCATTTATTTTAATTTTTTAGAACACCGATTAAGCGCTCTGATTATTCAATGATTTTTTTGCAGGCAGGAATTGTGCCACTTTAAAATTAAGAATGCTTTTAACTTTTCTTTATTATCGCAAAAACCTGTCTTTTCTTTAATAATTAAAGTACTATATTGATAATCAGTTTTTTTGTTTCAGAAGAACAAAAAATCTTCTTTGTACTACATTTAAGAATGTTTTTATAGGATTTTTACATGTGTTTACATTGAACTGACATATCTGGAAATGCATCCTCTTTAAAACTGTCTAACAAATCAGCAACAGTCGATATTCTCCATCATTTTCTACAGGCGCTCTATGCACACAAGGCAGTACTTCTTGCTTTGGATGATCTACAGCCAAGCGCCAAAGATGTCCTAAACCTAAATTAATAGGTTTTGCATTTTCATGCAGCTGATAATGCAAATCAAAGTAATTTTCTTTTAAAAAGTCTTCAAACTCCTCTTCTGTTCCATCATGCAGTTCTTTGAGTTTTGCTCTAATTTCTGGAATTAAGATTTTTTGTTCTACTTGCAAATTAGCCACAATATCGCTTGCCGCTCCGTGATAGGTGCATAAAAAAGTGTCGGTTGCAATGGGTGAACGGTCTACGTGAAACGAATACACATCGGTCGAAATGAAATCAAATTCATCATCGCGTTCGTAACATTTCAGTAAATTTAGCGAAGGCGAAGCTCCAAAATCGGCTAATAATTGCAAATCATTTAAGATTGTTTCTCTCGCTATATTTCCCTTTTCTGAGAGGTGAAGCGCCATCAGATCTTCTGGAGAAACTTCGGTTATATTTTCTTTTAAAGACAGCTTGGCTACAATTTCTTTAAAATCGCCATCCAAATTTCTCTTCCAGCATAACGCATTCATTTCTCCTTTGAAATCGGTATGCACTAGTTCAGAAAAGGTTGGCACCACTCCTATTTGACTATTTTCAGAAAATGTATTGCTCATAGTAAAATATAAGAAGCTAATGGCTTCCTTACCTTACAAAATTATGCAATAGCGGGCAGTTGAAAAATATTTTGCAGAAGCTTTTTAGATAATAGTTTTCTATGACTGCTTTTTTTATCCTTGGGATATAATTGCAGATATTACAATCGCAATCGATATTACCAAAACAGGCACAATAGAAAGTAAAATAGTATAGAATAATTCTTCTTGAAAAATGCCAATACTACATGAAGATTTGCGGTCAGCTAAAATGACGTAATTCAATAAAACCCAAATTGGAATAAAGATTATCAGCTCAATTACGCTTTTTAAATAGATCTTTTTAATAAAAGAAAATACCAAAAACACTATTGCTAAGAAAACGGCCGTCAGTAGAGACGCTAAATACACATTTTCAACAAAAGAACAATCTAAAAAACCCAATGATATTCTTTCAGAAAAATTTCCCATCGACCAGCAAATCTCCATATAAGTAATTGTAAAAAGTATTGCCCCCAACAATACTTTTTTCTTTAAACCCCGAACTATTTTATTCGGCATCCTTTAGAGATATGTTTTATTCTTAAGCGGACTATTATCATTAGTAAGCAAGTCATTTGCAATCTGTATCATTCCGCTGTTGTTTGAACCGCCCCAAACGGCTCTTCCAAAAATATAGCTCGTGGTGTATTCTTTCCAAGTAGTACAGTATTTCTTCAAATCGGTGTGGCATTTTTCTAAATATTCTTTGAGTTCATTTTCTGAAAGATAACCCAAATCGTAACAGCAACGCGCTAAGAAAGCACCTCTTCCGTAATTCCAGCCACTGTCTTTTGTCTTTTTTATTTGAGAAAAATCCGTGATGATGTTTTGTTCCATTAGTTCTGGAATCGTATTATTAAGCTGTCTAAATAAATCTATGTAATGTTCAAACAAGCCTTCTTCTCTTGGCAGATTAGATTTTAAAATGTCCACATAATTTTCGCTATCCTCAAATGCTCGGTAAACGATTTCCATATTTTCGTCTTGGTTTCTGTCGTGCAGATTTTGCAGCACTTCAATAGCTTGCTCTCTATTATAGATTCCCCAATACTCTTCAGCCAATGTGACAATATTAGATCTATTCAAACCTGTTTCATAAGAATTCAAGTAAGCCGACTGCTGTTCTGCATACATGGAGCCAACAAGTAAATGATCTAATAAATAGCCTCTTACAGCATTTTGATTATTTAATCTAAGGCATTGAAATGAATTCAAAATTTTTGAAAAGAATCCCATAACTCTTTATGCTACTTTTAAATGAGGAACTTTGTTTTGTAAAATATCGAGAAATCTTTCGCCAACTACTTGATATTTGGCTCTAGTTTCCAATTGTTTTTTCAAGTTCAGCATATCTTCGGGAGCAGTTACATAATTTAGCCTATCATGAATTTCAAGCGACAACGGACTTCCGTCAATATAAAAAGTGATGACGTGTGTTTTGGGCAAATATTCTTCTGAAGATTTAGAATAAACGCCCAATTGCGATTTCAAAACGCCTCCATATTCAAGTTTAGCATCTTCAATTCTGAAATTATCAAAAACAATATGCTCGTCTAATTCGCCCACCGTATTGGTAGTAAAGAAATGCAAATCGCTTCCGCTCAAAACCCAAAAACAATCTGTTTCTACTCTTCTCAGTTTTACACCAATGGTAGATAATGCTGCATTTTTTAGACCATCGGTAACAATTTCTTGAACTTTACTGCTTGTAGATTGTGGCACAGATGCAGAAGTAAATGCATCTATAGCTTTACCTTTCATCCAATGCTTTAATTGTGAAAAATCATTAGCCAATAATTCTTGTTTGTATTGGTCATATTTTGTTCGTTCAAAATTTAAATCAATTTCTCCTTTTGCAGTCTTGTGTTTCTTATTTACATAAATCATAAAAACTACGCCTGCAATTACCAATACAATTGGAATAAAAATTAATGTGCTCATGCTTTTTTTGTTTGATTAATTTGGTTTTAGATATTTTGCTGGGTTTACTGTTATCTCAAAGCAAAACGATATTTCAAGACAAATTTTAGAAAAAAGAAAATAAGAATTTAAGCAGATATAAATTCGCTTGAAACGATTGGATATACGCAAATACTTTTTATAAATCCGTTTTTAATTACTTGGCATTTTTGGGTAGAAATTTTTAGTCAAGCTTTAAACGACATTTTGAACAAAGTAAATTGACTTTTTAAGCAAAGTCAGAACTCCAAAGTGTGCCTTACTTTGCATCATAACTTTTAATAATTAAAAAAATGATACAGAACAATTATCAAGGAGCATTACAACAGCCGCTCAATTCAGGATTTAATGCATCGTCAACAACAACTGATGTGATCAAAAGAATTAGTCTTGAGGGAAAAAATGTAATTGTGACAGGCGGAAATGCAGGCATAGGTCTTGAAACCACCAAAACACTTGCAAATGCGGGCGCGACAGTAATCGTAGCTGCAAGGGATATTGAAAAAGCTAACAATAACTTGAAAGGCATAAAAAATGTAGAAATCGAAGCAATGGATATTATAGATCCTGATTCTATTACCGTGTTTGCAGATAAATTTATCTCGTCAGGAAGAGCTTTGCATTTGCTTATAAATAATGCTGGGATTATGTGGGTTCCTTTACGCAGAGACAGTCGCGGAATCGAATCGCAATTGGCTACGAATTACTTAGGGCAATTTCATTTGACGCTAAAGCTTTTTCCTGCTCTTAAAAAAGCCAACGGCGCGAGAGTCATTAATGTATCTTCACTTGGACACCATATGTCGCCTTTCAACTTTGAAGATCCTAATTTTCTTCATCGCGAGTATGAAACTTTACAAGCGTACGGACAGTCAAAAACGGCATGCAACTTATTTTCTCTTGAGCTGGACAATCGCATAAAAGCGCACCATATAAGAGCTTACTCGCTTCATCCTGGCTCAATTGGAGGCACAGAACTAGGAAGAGAAGCATCAGTAGAATTATTTCAAAAAATGGGTTTCTTAGATGCAGAGGGCAATATGCTTCCTGAAGTTGTTGCAAGATTAAAGTCAATACCGCAAGGCGCAGCCACAACTATATGGTGCGCTACAAGTCCTTTACTGGACCATATTGGAGGTGTTTATTGTGAAGATGCAGATATTGCTCCATTAGCATCAGAAGAAAGCATCGGAATATATGGTGTCCAGCCCTATTCTTTAGACGAAACCAATGCTAAAAAATTATGGGATTTAAGTGAACAAATGACTGGTGTGTCATTAGCCTCTGTAAACTAATATGGGTTTTGAACAAAAAGAAATGATACTTTCTATCTTTGTAATCATAAAATAATCAAATCAATTATGGATCACATATCAAGATATTTAACTCCAGAAATTAAACTTTCCTGCTATGAAGACAAATTCTTTAAATCAGATATCATGTTTGATGATCATATGCTCATTTGGTTTATCTCTGGTGAAACAAAAATTATACAATATGATGCCTCCTTTCTTTTTAAGAAAGGAGATATCTTTTTAATACCAAGAAACCAGCTTGCAACTATAATCAATTATCCCTCAAACGGAGAACCGCACAAAACGGTTGTAATGCATCTTTCTGTTGAACGGCTAAAAAAATTTTATCAGAATATCGAACTTGTAAAGAAACCGATACCTGAAAATAAAATTTATAGTTTTAATAATCATCCTTTGTTAGAAAGCTGCCTGGCTTCGCTTGTGCCTTATTTTGATTTGAAAAGCCATTTCTCAGAAGATTTGGCTTCTTTAAAAATAACCGAAGCTCTAAGCATTTTGAGAGCAATCGACAAAAATGTTGACAATGTACTCGCTAATTTTGATGAACCTGGAAAAATCGATCTAATTGGTTTTATGGAACGTAATTTTATGTTCAACATGCCTTTGGAAAAACTAGGCTATCTTACCGGTCGCAGTTTGTCAACATTCAATAGAGACTTTAAAAAGCACTTTAATACTACTCCTCAAAAATGGCTTACACATAAAAGACTTGAATTGGCCTATTATCAATTGGCAGAAAAAAAGAAAAAGCCAATCGATGTGTATCTTGAAGTAGGTTTCGAAAACTTATCTCATTTCTCATACGCGTTTAAAAAACTATATGGCATTTCTCCCAAGCAGCTGATTTAAAAAGCATCTTTAACTCCATTCTGGAAATTGAGTTCTATTTAAATCCAATTTTTCAATCGCTTTCATATCAGCATCATCAAGCTTGAAATTGAATATATCTAGATTCTCTATAATATGGGCTTTTTGAGAAGATCTCGGAATGGCAACAATACCACGCTGATAATGCCATCTTAGACTAACTTGTGCAGTATTTTTACCATGCTTTTTAGCTATTTGAGTTAATGTTTCATTTGTAAAAAGACCATTGCGCCCTTCTGCAAAAGGTGCCCATGCCTGCATCTGTATAGTATGCTGCTTTAGCACTTTATAATCATTGGACTGCTGAAAATAAGCATGAGTTTCTATCTGATTCACAACTGGTTTTACCTGTGCATAAGACAATAGATCGGCCAACTGTGCAGGATCAAAATTGCTTATGCCAATAGCTCTGATTTTTCCTGCTTTGTAGAGTTCTTCCATTGCTTTCCAAGATCCTTTTACATCGCCTCTCGGACGGTGTATTAGATATAAATCCAGATATTCCACCTGCAATTTTCTTAGTGTTTCTTCAAAACCCTTTTTTGCATTTTCATAACCTGCATCATCAACCCAAAGTTTTGAGGTAACAAAAAGCTGTTTTCTGTCAATGCCGCTTTGTTTTATAGCTTTGCCTACCTCTATCTCGTTTCCATATACTTTTGCAGTATCAATAAGGCGATAACCTGCAGATATAGCTTCAACGACAGATTTTTGACAGATCTCACCACTCAGCCCATAAGTTCCAAACCCGAGCATAGGCATCTTTAGACCATTATTCAGTTTAACATCTGGAATGCCTTTAGGCTCTTTATCTATCAAGACATTTCCGAACAGTTTAGGCATACCTAAAATACCTAAGTAAATTCCAGCTGTCGCTAATGAACTATTTTGTAAAAACTTGCGTCGGCTTATTTCGTTTTTTGGGTTTTGAAAATTCATATTTTTGGTACATTAATCAATTCATAATCAGCTAAAAGTAATATATTATTTTCTAAAAACACCAAATATAAAGTTCTGAATAGTTTCAAAAGGAGTTTTATGATCAATTGTAAAAGAATCCACCAATTGAAAGTTTGATTTAAACCGTTCTGCCAAAGATTTCTCAGAATATTGTCTGATTTCGATTCCGCTGCATTTTGTTGGTCCTGTTTCAGAAAAAGTACCAATTGTCAAAATTCCATTTTTGTTTATTCCTTCACTGGCAATCTGGAGATATTTCAGAATATCTTTTTCTTCTGTCAAAAAATGAAATGCGGCGCGATCGTGCCAAAAATCATATTTATGAACTGGTTTGAAATCTGTTATGTCAGATACGATCCAATTTACTTTTTCAGCTTCTTTTCCTAAACGGTTTTGGGCTTTTGCAATTGCTTCTTTAGAAATATCTAAAACAGTTATGTCTGAATAACCCAATTTCAGAAGTTCGTCAACCAAAAAGCTATCACCGCCTCCAATATCAATAATTTTAGCTTGAAAGGGAATATTATATTGCTTAAATAGATCTAGTGAAGTCTGAGGAACTGGCTGATACCAGCTAACTTCTGTCAGATCTTTTGTTTGATATATGTTTTCCCAATGTTTCTTTCTATCCATTTTTACAATTTTTAAACCGTTAATTCTTTTCTAAGATCTCATCAATTGTTTCAATAATTAGGAGACCTCATTAAAAAATAAAGATATAATAAGAATAAAAAAGTAAAAATAAAGTGCGGTAAATTATTCCGAAAATGTTATTTAAAAATATTTAGAATTGCTTTTCCTATTTCTGCAAAATCATCATGACTGCTTACAGATCTTTTTTCTGTATTGTTTGAAGCAATTTTAGAAAAAGGATAAATAAGCATATAGTTATTGTTATTAAACCTGTGATTCAAAAGATCTGGAATATCTCTCATTTTGGGAAAATACGAATGCATTCCACGGTCGCCCATCATAATCACTAGGCCTTCGTTTTCTTCAATGGAAAGTGCTGTCTGTTCTGCATTTTCCCAATTTGAGAAAACATCAAATGTGGCTTCTATAGAGGCCTTTTTTGCAATTCTTTTCAGAATATCCAGCGTTTTCTCTTTTCCATAAAAACTCATTTTTGCTCCAGAATTACGACCTATATTCCAGATTCTTAACATCGAATGAAAAAAACCAGCATCCAGCTCGGCATCTGCTGGTATAAAAACCAAATATCTTTTAATCGTGGCGGCAGGCTGTACAGCGTGATATACCATCAAATTGATGCTTTTATTTCGAAGATAACCGTTATACAAATTATACACAAATGAAGCCGAAAAACCTTTTCCGCCTTCAAGCCCTACAATAAGGTCTGTAATTTCTTTTTCTTTTATCACATTACTTATTCCGCTTGCTATATCATTGTCGTGACGTGTAATTGGGTGCAACTCTACATCGGCAGCAGAAGCGGCTTTAATAGCATTTTCTAATATTCGTTCAGCATTTTTTTCAGAAGATTCATTGGCATCTTCGTTAATTACATTTACAGCATACAGCTGCTTATTTGCAGAGGACTTTACCATCAGTCCAAGATTGACCATTTTTTCAACAGTAGCCTCATGGTTTACTGCCAAAAGTATATTTTCTTTCTCTTCGTTCTTACCCGATACGGTATTGTCTTTATCTGCCTGTGCTATACGCTGTGCACTTGCCATCGATACAAACGATGATACGGTACAAGAAACGAGAATAAGAAGAATACTGCCGTTAAGCACATATTCATTTAAAAGTCTTATAGGTTCTCCCGCATCATTTTCGCCAATAATTATATTATATCCAACCATTACAGAAGCCAGCGTAGCTGCCGCAGATGCAGAACTCAATCCAAAAATCAGCTGACCCTCATCATTTGTAAGTTTAAATGTCTTTTTCGTTAGCATAGCTGCAACGTATTTTCCTCCAATAGAAGCAATAAGCATAATTGATGCTACCCACAATGTCTCCCAACTTTGTATAAAAGCACTAAAATCAATCAGCATTCCGACACTTATTAAAAAGAAAGGAATAAAAATGGCATTTCCGACAAACTCTACTCTATTCATCAACGATGAAGTATGCGGAATTAACTTGTTTAAAGCCAATCCAGCAAAAAAAGCTCCAATGATAGATTCGATACCTGCCAATTCAGCCAAAAGTGAAGCCAAATAAATCATGACGAGTACAAAAAGATATTGGGAGATTTTATCCTCCACATTTTTAAAGAACCAGCGGGCAATTATCGGAAAAACAAGCAGTACAATTAATGTAAAAATGACCATCGAAACTGATAACTTCACCCAGAAAGCTGTTCCGACTTCTCCCTGTGACATTCCGACTACAGCGGCCAAAACGAGAAGCGAAAGCACATCGGTAATCATCGTTCCTCCCACTGTTATATTAACTGCAAGATTTTTGGCAATTCCTAATCCGCTTACCATCGGGTAAACGATTAAAGTATGTGACGAAAAAAGACTGGCAAAAAGAATTGAGGTAAGGAGTGAAAATCCCAGTATATAGTAACCACCAACGAGTCCTAAAATAAAAGGAACAGCAAAAGTGAAAATAGAAAAAATGATACTCTTCCATTTGTTCTTTTTAAAATCGGCCATATCGATTTCCAGACCCGCTAGAAACATAATGTACAAAAGACCTGTAGTTCCAGTAACTACTACACTGCTGTCCCTAGAAAGCACTCCAAAACCATTTGGACCTATTAGTGCGCCAGCAATAATAAGACCCAACAGATGTGGCACTTTAATTTTATTCAATAAAAGCGGAATGCATAAAATAATGATAATCTCGATAAGATACTTTAACAAAGGATCTTCAATAGGAAAACTTATATGATGTATACTCAGCTGCATAAATTACTTTTTATTGGATGGAGTAAGTTCAACTGAGAATTTTGCGATGCAATTATCTTGACCTGTAATGGTCTGCGTGCCTTTGATTATATTTTTTTTAATATCATCAAGTACCACGCTCACTTTTATTTTGTTTTTAGCAGAAGCTTCTTTTGCCGAATCCAGCACTATTTTATTCTCAAGATATTGTCCTGTAAAAACTCGTTTAATTTCATTATTGCTCAATACATTGGTATACATTCCTGTCGAATCTGATCGGAACTCCCAAGTTTCAGTGCGCTGATCGCCAATGACATAATTACTGCAATTCGATTCCCTGCAAACCATTTTGCTGTTCCATGCTATTTTTAGGTTTTCAGGCCATTCTTTTATTTTTGGAAGCGTATCTTTTACTTTAGAGAGAGACAGTAAACTGTCTTTCATTTTTAACAGCTTTTCGTATTCTGCTTCTTTATCTTGAAACTGTTTCTCCCTTTCTAAAAGTGAGTTTTCGCGCACAATAAGCTCCTGCTCTTTTTTGTTTCCACAAGAATATAATGCAAGTATAAAACCGACAAGAATAAGTCCTTTTAAAGTCATAAGAATTGATTTTGGATTCTACAAGTTAAGCAGAAAAATCCTTTTAACCTTCCAAAAACTGATAAAAAAAGGAAAAATTGATTTTTAATTTGCAAGGATCTTAAAAGAAAAAGACGCCAATTATGGCGTCTTTTTACGTTTATTGCTTTTCGCTAATATTATTTTTTCAAATCAAATCTATCCAGATTCATTACTTTAGTCCAAACGGCAATAAAATCATGCACAAATTTCTCATGTGCATCAGATGCAGCATACACTTCTGCAATTGCTCTCAATTCTGAATTTGAACCAAAAACAAGATCGGCACGTGTTCCTATCCATTTAGGCTGTCCAGTGCTTCGGTCGTTTCCTGTATAAAGTTCTTTATCGTTAGAAACGGCTTGCCATTGTGTGTTCATATCCAAAAGATTTACAAAGAAGTCATTTGTCAGGCGACCTGGTCTAGTGGTAAAAACACCATTTTTGCTTCCGTCAGCATTAATATCCAGAACACGAAGACCTCCTAAAAGCACTGTCAATTCTGGCGCTGTAAGGGTCAGTAAATTAGCTTTATCGATAAGCAATTCTTCTGTCAAAACAGATGATTTTGTTTTTCTGTAGTTTCTAAAACCATCTACTTTTGGCTCAAGATATCCAAATGATTCAACATCTGTCTGTTCTGCAGATGCATCCATACGTCCAGGAGCGAAAGGCACAGAAACTGAAGCTCCTGCATCTTTAGCCGCTTTTTCAACGGCAGCAGAACCTCCTAAAACAATTAAATCTGCTAGTGAAACTTTTTTCCCGTCATTTTGCGCTGCATTAAATTCGTTTTGAATGGCTTCTAATTTATCTAAAACCACTTTTAATGCAGTTGGATTGTTTACTTCCCAGTCTTTTTGAGGCGCAAGTCTTATGCGTGCGCCGTTTGCACCGCCTCGCTTATCTGATCCTCTAAACGTAGAAGCAGAAGCCCAAGCTGTTGAAACTAGTTGAGACACCGTTAAACCTGAATTTAATATTCTTTCTTTAAGTTGAGCTATATCCTGATCATTTATTAGAGTATGATTTACTTCTGGAATTGGATCTTGCCATAACAATTCTTCCGCTGGCACTTCAGGTCCTAGATAAAGGGCGCGCGGTCCCATATCACGGTGCGTCAGTTTAAACCAGGCACGTGCGAAAGCATCTGCAAATTCATCTGGATTTTCTAAAAATCGGCGCGATATCTTCTCATAAGCTGGATCCAATCTTAATGACAAATCAGTTGTAAGCATGGTTGGCAAGTGCTTTTTATTAGGGTCAAAAGCGTCAGGAATAATGGCTTCAGCATTTTTTGCTACCCATTGATGTGCACCGGCAGGACTTTTAGAAAGTTCCCATTCGAAGCCAAATAAATTCTCGAAAAAGTTATTGCTCCATTGTGTTGGCGTTTTTGTCCAAGTTACTTCAAGTCCACTTGTAATGGCGTCTGACCCTTTTCCAGAACCATAGCTATTCTGCCATCCTAAACCTTGCAATTCTAAACCAGCAGCTTCTGGCTCTTTCCCCACATGGTCTGAAGAAGCAGCTCCATGAGTTTTACCAAAAGTATGTCCACCAGCTATAAGTGCTACAGTTTCTTCATCATTCATTGCCATACGACCAAAAGTATCTCTAATATCTTTTGCAGCCGCAATCGGATCAGGATTTCCGTCTGGCCCTTCTGGATTTACATATATAAGTCCCATTTGCACTGCGGCAAGTGGTTTTTCTAAATTTCTACTATGAATATTTCCATCTGCATTATCATCGGATGAAACAACACCATGATCTTTCGGCACGCCTTCAGAGCCATCTTTATAACGTTCATCACCACCAAGCCAAGTCGTTTCAGATCCCCAATATACAGATTCGTCTGCTTCCCATACATCGGCACGTCCTCCTGCAAAACCGAATGTTTTAAAACCCATTGATTCTAAGGCTACATTCCCTGTTAAGATTAGCAAATCGGCCCACGAAATCTTTTGACCATACTTTTGTTTTATTGGCCAAAGCAATCTTCGTGCTTTGTCTAAGCTCACATTATCAGGCCAGCTATTTAGCGGCGCAAAACGCTGCTGCCCTGCTCCTGCTCCTCCGCGCCCGTCATGAACTCTGTAAGTACCGGCACTATGCCAAGCCATTCGAATGAAAAGTCCTCCGTAGTGGCCAAAATCAGCAGGCCACCAATCTTGTGAATCAGTCATAAGAGCATGTAAATCTTTCTTTACAGCCTCCAGATCTAGAGTTTTAAACGCTTCTGCGTAATTAAAATCCTTATCCAAGGGATTTGACAATACTGAATTTTGTCTCAGGATATTTACCTTTAACTGTTTAGGCCACCAGTCACGATTTTTTGTTCCTGAAGCCGCTTGCTTGTCCATGCTCCCATTATGAAAAGGGCATTTGCTGATGTCATTTGATTGATTATCCATAGTTGAAAATTTTTATTTTTGACTAAATTACAAACTAATGAAAGAGAAAATTAGGGCTGTAGATTGTAAATACTACTTCCGAAATAGACAAAATCTATTCATGTCTATTTTTTATATTTAAAATACTTATAACTCAGACAGTTTAAAAAAAACATCTTTTATTGATGAAAATGACATTTTTCAATATGAGATATTAACTTATAAATTTAATAAAAAGAATCTTTTATTTATATAAAATTTTACAGTACAGCTATTTGCACAAAGTCTGTCCTTAACACTTAAGTATTTCAAGGATAAAAGTGGTCTGAATTCTCCCAAAAAAAGATAAAAAATAGAGCCTGTATTTCTATGTACGTAAAAACGTACTTTATTACTCCTTCCCAAAATTATTATTGCCCAACTTTACACTTTCGGTTCCAATACCATAATCTACTATCTATTATTACTAACTATTAATCGTTTACTAACCTTAAAAAATTAAAAGATGAAGAAATTCTTAAAATTAACCAGTATGCTATTAACCATGGCATTAGTGCTTACTTCTTGTGAAAAGGAACAAGAAGACATGAACGGTCTCCAAACCGCCAAAAAAGAGGCACAGCAAATCGCAAGTAAAGATACTCTTGGATCTAATTCGGCACTGGATGGCAACACAACAGCAAGAGGGACAGCCGGAGCAAGAACAATTACATTGCAAACCAATACCTTATCTTGTCCTGGCGGTTTATGCACATCGTATGGTGTTTGGTCAACTGGCGTTTACACGGTTTGGTTCCAAATGAAATTTAATAACGGATTTTACTGGAGCCGAGGCGGAAAATGCGGATACGGAATCTTAATTGGTGACCAAAATACAGGTGGCGATGCTGCATGGGATGGAAATGGAGGAAGCGCCAGATTTATGTGGTATTGTCCAAACGGATCAAACACAGCTAAAGGAAGCGGCGCTTATCTTCAGCCTTATGTATATTATAGAGATCAGCCAGGACAGTACGGAAATGATTTTGGAAAAAAATATTACATTCAAGAAGGCGTTACCTATAACTGCCAGATATCTGTGAAACTGAATACGGGTTCAAATACAGACGGATATGTAAAATATTATGTAAATGGTACAGAAATTTTGAATGAAAAGATTCGTTGGGTAACTAATGACGCTAAGAGAAATGTTAATGCTGTAAGCTTCCACACTTTCCGTGGGGGAAGCCAAAGTTATTGGACTGCTCCTGTAACAAGCTCTATCTACTATCCAAGTGCATCTTGGGATGCTCTGTAGTGCATAAGCTTTAAAAAGAATTTGGACCGAAAAAACAAAATATACAACTTCGATGTTTTTATCATTACCAATAAAACATCGGAGTTGTTATTAATACAAAAATCAGACAGGCAAAGGATGCTAATCGAAACTGATTTTTAAAAATAAATCCTGAACCAAATTATTGATTCAGGATTTTATTTTTTTAAGCAATAGAATCTATCTCCAACCCAATGCCGGAGCCACGTGTTCTAGTATAGAAGATAAAATGTGTACATTATAATCTACACCCAAAGTATTCGGAATGGTCAACAGCAATGTATCTGCTTCCTGAATAGCTTCGTCTTGCGCCAATTCTTCAATCAGTTTATCAGGTTCTGCGGTATAGCTTTTACCAAAAATTGCTCTTTTGTCTTGCTCTATATAACCAAAACTATCATTGCCTTTGGCTTGTCCACCAAAATAATATTTGTCTTGATCGTTGACGAGTGCAAAAATCGAGCGACTGACAGAAACTCTCGCTTCACGCTGATGCCCAGCTTTTTTCCACGCTTCTTTGTATAATCTTATCTGCTCTGCCTGCTGAATATGGAATGGCTTTCCATTTTCGTCATATTTAAGCGTAGAACTCTGAAGATGCATGCCGTTTTCTGCTGCCCAAATAGCAGTTGCATTAGATGCCGCTCCCCACCAGATTCGTTCTCTTAATCCTTCAGAGTGTGGCTCAATGCGCAACAGGCCAGGCGGATTTGGAAACATCGGGTACGGATTGGGTTCTGCAAATCCTTCTCCATTTAATTTATCCAAAAATTCCAAAGCTTTTTTACGCCCCATATCGGCATCGGTTTCACCTTCTTCGGGTTCATAACCAAAGTAACGCCATCCGTCAATAACTTGTTCTGGTGATCCTCTGCTTATTCCAAGTTGTAAACGTCCTTCTGATATCAAATCGGCTGCTCCGGCATCTTCAACCATATACATCGGATTTTCATAGCGCATATCGATTACGCCCGTCCCAATTTCTATTTTGCTCGTTTTAGCTCCCACTGCCGAAAGCAACGGAAAAGGAGACGCTAACTGCTGTGCAAAATGATGCACACGAAAGTAAGCTCCATCTATTCCTATTTCTTCTGCAGCTACAGCTAAATCAATAGATTGCAGCAAAGTATCTGCCGCTGTGCGAGTCTTGTATGATGGATGATTAGCCCAATGCCCAAATGATAAAAATCCTATTTTCTTCATAATGGCTTCTATTTTTTATTCTCTCAAATATACGCATCACAACCGAGTAATGCTATACTTTGCATGATAATTACGTTGCAGATAAAATCTTAAAAATTGACATGTATTTTCTAAAAAGCTCATCTTGATTATAAAAACATGTTTCAAATTATAATTTGCAACCCAAGTTTTTTTGTTTCAAGTTATAACTTGAAACATCTCTAGCCCTAATTTTATGCAATTATTCTGACTTTCTGATCTAATTTTGAAAGACATAAAATATCTGCCCTTAAAATCCCCTCGCCAATTTTTCTGCCTCCCTGCGATTTCATAATCAATTATTGACAATAACTAAAACAAATACTTTATGGATTGGATTATTACTACATTAAAAGATTATCCCGAACTAGCCATTTTTCTCACCTTATCTTTAGGCTACTTTATAGGAAAATTTAAAATCGGAAGCTTTTCTTTAGGAACTGTAACTAGTGTTTTGCTTGTTGGAGTCTTAATCGGACAATTAGATATTGTGATTTCTCCTAACGTAAAATCTGTATTTTTTCTGATGTTCCTTTTCGCTGTCGGATATAGCGTAGGACCACAATTCTTTGGAGGTCTAAAAAAAGACGGTTTGCCTCAAATGCTGTATGCTGCAGTAGTATGCGTTTTATGTCTAATTTGTCCTTATCTGGTAGGCAAAATTATGGGCTACGATATGGGACTGACCGCTGGTATGCTTGCAGGTTCTCAAACCATATCTGCTGTTATTGGTGTGTCCTCAGATACCATAAATCAACTGAACATTCCTGCCGATCAAAAAGCGGCTTTAATTAATAAAATTCCAGTTGCCTATGCAGTCACTTACATTTTTGGAACCGCTGGATCGGCTTGGCTGTTGGCTTCTATTGGTCCAAAATTATTAGGTGGCAACTTAGTAGAAAAAGCAAAAGAACTTGAAATTCAGCTGGGTGGTGATGCCATTGGCGATGATCCGAGTATTGCCTCTGCGTATGATCGCGTAATATACAATGCCTATGAGATTGCTGCACATTCTTATGCTTGTAATAAAACCGTTTTAGATGTTGAAAATGAGTTAGAAAGCAAAGGAAGACGCTTATTTATACAGCGAATCAGAAGAGGAAAAGAAATCATAGATGCTACTCCAGAATTTGTAATTCAAGAAAATGATGTAGTTGCCTTGGGCGGAAGAAGAGAATATATGATGAATTATGTGGCTGTAAATGAGAAAGAAGTTCTGGATATCGAACTTCTTAATTTTCCAGTAGAAGTTTTAAGTGTCTTAATTGTAAAAAAAGAAGTAATTGGCAAAACTCTTGCAGACTTGCGTCATCTCAAATACATGCATGGAGTTGTCATCAGATCATTAAAACGATCTGGAATCCAGATGCCTATATTGCCCAATACCGTGATGCAGAAAGGAGATATGATTGAATTAGTAGGCATCAAACGAGATGTAGATCAAGTTGCCACTCATATTGGTTATCCAGATCGTCCAACTAACTCAACTGATATGGCTTTTGTGGGTTTAGGAATAGTTCTAGGCGGATTACTAGGTGCATTGACCGTCAAAATTGGTGGAGTGCCAATAAGTCTAAGTACAAGCGGAGGTGCCTTAATATCTGGACTTTTCTTCGGATGGCTAAGAGGTCAGCATCCAACTTTTGGACGAATTCCAGAACCTGCTTTGTGGATTATGAATAATGTTGGATTAAACATTTTTATAGCCGTAGTGGGTATTACAGCAGGACCAAGTTTTATCGTGGGATTTCAAGAAGCTGGCTGGGGACTTTTCATCGCGGGCGCGGCGGCAACATCAATTCCGTTAATTCTTGGACTTCTTATAGGACGATATATTTTCAAATTCCACCCTATTATAAACTTAGGATGCGCCGCTGGTGCAAGAACTACTACAGCCGCCCTCGGAGCTTTGCAAGATGCCGTAAAAAGCAAAACACCTGCTTTAGGATATACCGTAACCTACGCCGTCGGCAATACGCTGCTCATTATATGGGGCGTCGTCATCATTTTAATCATGAGTTAATCAAATTTTATATAATCTCTAAAACAATTTAAATCATGGCAATTGATATTTCAAAAATAAAAACATCTCGAGAGGTCGAGAAAACACTTCAAACCCTAAGTCCGTTTGAAATCAAAAATGAATTAATCCATCTGGCAGAAGAAAGCGCCCTTAAATCGACAGCGATAACCCTTAATGCCGGAAGAGGAAACCCAAACTGGATTGCTACAGTTCCGAGAGAAGCTTTTTTCCTTTTCGGACAATTTGCACTAGAAGAATGTCGCAATGTTATGGAAGAACAAGGCATTTTGGCTGGTATTGTGCAGAACAAAAACGGAGTGGCTTCACGTTTTGAAACGTTTTTGGCTAAACACAAAGATACTCCTGCTGCATCACTTTTAGAAAAAACATACCATTATGGTGTCGACAAACATGATTTTGACGGCGATGCATGGATCCGTGAATGGATAGAAGCCGTGATCGGATTTAACTATCCTGTTCCTGACCGTATGCTAAGTCAAATAGAGGTCATTGTACACGACTATTTAGTACAGGAAATGTGCGGTACAGGAAACGACAAAGGCAAATATGATATTTTTGCTGTTGAAGGAGGAACTGCAGCGATGTGCTATATTTTTGATTCCTTAATGCAAAACCATCTCACCGAACGCGGTGATAAAATAGCGCTCCTTACTCCTACTTTTACACCTTATATTGAAATTCCGGAATTAGATCGATACAAATTTGATGTCGTTTACGTACAAGCTAGCGGAGTTGGCGAAAACGGATTCCATACTTGGCAATATCCAAATTCTGAATTAGACAAACTGAAAGATCCTGCTGTAAAAGTTGCCTTTGTAGTAAATCCGAGTAATCCGCCCTCTTCTGCAATGAGCACCGAGACATTAAATTATATTGCCGATATTGTAAAAAATGATAATCCGGAATTGATGGTCATTACTGATGACGTTTATGGAACATTCGTTAATAATTTCAGATCCTTAATGGCTATTATTCCTCATAATACGATTACGGTTTATTCATATTCAAAATACTTCGGATGTACAGGCTGGAGACTTGGAACAATAGCAGTTCATCAAGACAATATATTCGATAAGAAAATTGCTAATTTAAGTAATGCCCACAAAAAAGAACTGCATGAACGTTATGCCTCTCTTACATTACAGCCCGAAAAAATCAAATTTATCGACAGACTGGTTGCCGATAGCCGTCAAGTAGCTTTAAACCACACTGCCGGACTATCCTTACCTCAGCAATTTCAGATGATGCTTTTCTCAGCATTTTGTTTACTAGATACTCAAGATGTTTATAAAACCCTTACACAATCAATCATTCACAAACGTCTTAATTTATTATGGGAAGGACTAGAAGTGCCAATTCTAGAAGACCCAATGCGAGCAGGATATTATTCTGAAATTGATGTTATGGTGGCTGCCAAACATTTTTATGGAGATGATTTTGCCAATTGGCTAAAAACCAATTTCGAACCTGTTGATGTATTGTTTCGTTTAGCCGAAAAAACAGCCATTGTACTTTTAAATGGTGGCGGCTTTGCAGGTCCAGAATGGAGTATCAGGGTTTCTCTTGCCAATCTTCCAACTGATAGTTATCTGATTCTTGGAAAAAATATCCGTAAAATTTTATTGGAATATGTAACCAGCTGGGAAAACTCAAAAAAATAATAGAATTGTAAAATATAAACATTTGATCTATGAAAAATCTATTTACTTTATTATTATCCGTTTTATTAGTAACAGGTATTTATGCTCAAAAATTACCTCGCATTAAAATACTAGCAACTGGAGGAACAATTGCAGGCCAAGGTGCATCTGCAGATCGTTCTGCTTATACCGCGGGACAATTACCTATAAAAGATTTAATTGCAGCAGTTCCAGGAATTGACAAAGTTGCAGAGATTTCAGGAGAACAGATCTCAAATGTGGGAAGTCAGGACATGACTGTAGACATTTGGATTAAACTGAATAAAAGAATAAATGAGATTTATAAAAATAATGAAGCTGACGGAATCGTAATCACCCACGGAACAGATACTCAGGAAGAAACTGCTTATTTTTTATCATTGACAGTACGATATGACAAACCTGTAATTATTACAGGTTCTATGCGTCCAGCAACAGCCATCAGCGCAGACGGGCCAAAGAATTTGTACGATGCAGTAACTCTCGCAGCCTCAAAACAAGCGGCACACAGTGGCGTTTTATTGGTATTTAACGAATACATTTTTACAGGAAGAAGTGCCGTAAAAACCAGTACGACGCACTTAAACGCGTTTACAGCGCCAAACAATGGTCCAATCGGGCAGGTTTATGACGGTAAAGTCATTCTTTATGAAACTCCGGTAAGAAAAGCCAATAAAAATACCCCGTTTGATATTACAGGTTTAACAACTTTACCTGAGGTCGCGATTGTCGAATTATATGCCGACGCACCTGCAACTGCAATTAATGCATATGTAGCATCTGGAGTAAAAGGAATTGTAACTGGCGGTTTGGGTAATGGAAATCTAAATAAGGTAAATTCAGATGCTGCAGCTAGCGCTGTTAAAAAGGGGATTGCGGTTGCAAGAGCCTCGAGAGTACCGTCTGGAAGAGTTACTTTATTTGACGAAACCGATGACCAAAAGCTTGGAACAATTGTCACCGATGATTTGATTCCGCAGAAAGCACGAATTTTACTAATGTTGGGCCTTACACAAACAAGCGATAGCAAAAAACTGCAGGAGTATTTCTTTGAGTATTAAACTTGAAATTGTAAATTATGCGTGTCTTAACTTCAATAATTTTGGGCGTTTTTTTGGCTTCAAGTGTTTACGCACAGCAAGAAAAACAGACTGATACGGTCCTAAATCATAAAACACCACTAATAAAAGCAACAAAAGTTGATTTGCTCAATAATGTTGATTTAATTTTCAATACACAAGTAGGGTTCAACACCTATTTTGATGACGGAAATTACACTGGCAGTAAATTTGAAGTAAATCAGTTTAGATTGGAAATAAAAGGAAAAGTGTATAAGGACAAAGTTTTTTTTAGGTTTCGAGACCGATATACTAAAGAAACTGAACCGCAATCTACCGATAACATCAGCAGTTCTACTGACTTGGCATTTATTGGTTATAATATATCCAACAGAACAAGTATTGCAATTGGAAAAATGACGGCTAACTGGGGTGGTTATGAGTTTGATATGAACCCTATTGACATCTATCAATACAATGACATTGTAGATAATTCGGATAACTTTCTAACAGGAGTTCAGGTAAACTGGAAATTGAATGCCAACCATGTCTTTTCGGGGCAGATCTTAAATTCAAGAACCAAAACTTTTTCTGAACTCTATCAAAATGTACCAGATGTAGAAGAAGCAAAATTTCCGGCTGCCTATGTTGGAAACTGGAACGGAAGTTTTTTAGGCGGAAAATTCAAAACGATATACAGTTTCAGTATTTTTCAGGAAGCCACAAAAAATGGCCGACCTGTAAATATGTACTATACGGCATTAGGAAATCAATTTAGAAGCAAAAAATGGCTTTTTCAATATGATTTCAAATGGAGCAGTGAAGATCTAGACCGAACAGGAGTGGTTAGTACTATTATTCCAGATACTGTTTTAGATCATGCCGCAGAAAACGTGTATTATGTAGAACATTGGCTTAGAACCGTATATTCTCTGAATGAACAATGGAAACTTACAGTTATTGGGATGACAAGTAAAGCTTCGTGGAAAGAGATTCCTGATCCGACTGTAAGCTCGAACCGAATTCGTACCGCATACGGCATTATTCCAACAGTAGAATTTTATCCGATCAAAAACTTCAACTTAAAGTTTTTTGCCACATATGTGCAGCGATTCTACAATTATAGCGATTATGCTAAAACAGATTTGGGACAATCGAATATCACAAGCGGAAGAATTATGCTTGGTATAATTTCTCCTTTGGTAGTATTGTAATAATTTAAGCAACTAACTCAATTAAGAAGCTGGAGCAAATCGTAAAATGCGATTTATTCCAGCTTTTTTTATTTGTTCTCTCGCAGATATGGCAGATTGAGCAGATTTAAAAATTATTAATAATTCAAAACTCTCGAAGTTGAGCTTTTTTTATGAGTTGCCGCCAACTTGAGCTGGAGCCAATTCAAATTATACCATACCATTCGTATCCCTGTGGTTGAAAACCCACGGGCTATGTTTGAATGCATGCGTAACGATAGGCAAAAACTCATAACTCATAACTCATAATTCATAACTCTTTACCCGCTAAATATCGTAAGCGAACAAAACAAATTGTGCTATAAAAAGCAAAAAGCAATATAAGATGCAATAAAACAGACGGATTGTCCCATAAACTCGCACCCGATTGTACGATGGCCGTATACAAAACAATAAAAGGCGTTGTCGGCAAAAGGTTGGACAGCCATTGTAATACTAGCGGAAGCGACTCAAACGGCCAACTGTAACCTGTAATCAAGAAAATTGGGTAAGTCGAAAAAGCCATCATTTGCAAACAAAGCAATTGCGATTTGAACAAAGAACCAATAAACTGAGCCATCGGAATTAAAGTGACAATGAACAAAAGCAACAATAAACTCAATTCTAATCCGTTGCCTCTCATGGGTAAATTAAGCAATTTGTAATTTACATTTAAAAAGAAAAAGCCATAGGAAGAAAAAAGAATCAGATAGAACAATCCTTTTCCCCAGATGCCATTAGAAATACCAGAACCCAACCATTCGCTCAAACGAGAACGCTGACGCTCACCTGCAACACTTTCGCATAAGCCAATCAATAATGTTTGCTGTAAAATAAGAGCAAGCAATCCCGGCAGCAAAAACGCACCATAACTTGATCTTTCATTAAATAACGGACGATAATCTAAATTTACAGGCATTACATTTTCCATAGCAATAGTAGTGCTCATACCTTCTTTTTTCTGATAATACTGAAGCCTCACTCCCGCTCCAACCGTGAGACATATCTGTTGGACATTTAGTAAGAGATCGCTCGAGGGAAGAAACCTTGCAGCATTGATTGCCAATACAACATTACTTTGTTTTAAACTCAGCAAATTGGCTTCTGTCCCTTCTGGAATATAAAAATAACCTTGGCAATTGCCTTGATACATCTGCTCTTTTGCCTGTTCTAGATTAGAAAAATGAATGAGTTCTACGATCGGAGAATCGTCGATTTTTTGCTGCAGCAAGCGTGATAATCTCGAATTATCATCATCGACAACAGCCAATTTCACATCAAATTCTTCTTTATTGATATAAATGCTTCCGTAAAAAAAAGCATAAAGCAAAGGTGCGATAAGAAGCGTTAGCAGCAAACTATGATCTTTTACTACCTGCGAAGCTTCTCTCAAAAAAAGATTAGTCAGCGATTGTTGCGGTTTCTTTTTCATTTTTAATCGAATTAAATTGACGTTTGAACAACAACATAGCTGTCGGGTACATTACCGCACAGAACAATAAAAGTTTGGAAAAATCTCCTAAAGCATATTTTAAAGGGAGATTCATATAATAGACTTTAAAAAATCCATCCAAAAACGAGGTATAAGGCATAATAAGCGCATAGTATTGGTCGTACCAAGGCATTGCCCATCTCGGAAAAGTAAATCCGCTGAAAACAAAAGCGGGTGAAGTATAGAAAAGGGCAACATCTCCCGAAAGCATTACGTCTTTAAACAAAGCCGATATAAACATGCCAATGCCTATACAGGCTAAAGAAAGCAGTGTATAAATGATAAAAAACTTACCTGTTGCTGCACCAACACCAATATCAAAAAAAGGAAAAATGACACCTACAATGATGATAAAATTAATCCAGCTGATGGCGAGATGCGCAATTGTTTTTCCAACAATTACAGCAACGACAGAACCTCTAGATGAATCGTAAAGTTCGTGCATTGTTTCTGTCACCCATTCATAATTTAAAGCCAGCATAGAACCAATAATTAGAATCATCTGCATACCGACAGTTATTAATCCTGGAACCAAATATTCCTGATAATTATAAGTCGGATTGTAAAGCTGATAGGTATTGAGACTAATCGGATTCGCAATTGCCATTGCCCGATCAGATTTCATTCCGGTTTTGACCAATTTCTGCAAAATTACGCCTGTGCTTCCAGTAATTACAACTTCGGCGACAGCCTTATAAACTAATTTGGCAGGAACTAACGCCGCAGCATTAGTATACAAGGTTACAGTACTTGGATGTCTGCTGTAAATATTTTTTTGAAGATTTGCGGGAAAATGTATGGCTCCTATGATTTTACCTTCTTGTATCAGTTTTTTTACTTCGGCTTCACTGCTTACCCTTGTAGTAATTTGCAATGCTTCTTTTTGTTCTAATAAAAAAAGCAATTCACGGCTAACAGGACTTTGATCTTCATCCCAAACCGCAAATGCCAAATTTTTAGCCTCCTGCTTCTGATAAATAAGAGCATAGAAGAAAAACAAAGCCGCAGGAACCACAAGCATTACCAAGTAAAACACTTTCAAACTTAGAATGCGCTTCCATTCCCTAACGATTATGTTCTTGATAGCATTCATTAAGGAAGAATTAAAGAAGCCGTCATGCCAGAGCGAAGTCCTTTTATCTGTGAAAGGTTTTCAGGCTTTAGTTCTATGGTAAAAGTTCTGAGTTCAAATTCTCCTTTGTCTTTAGACGGAACCCAATTGGCAAATTCCAATGTAGGCGCAATAGAATGTACGGTAGTGCTAAACGTTTCAGGTTCGCAGCCTGGAACTTTAACCGATACTTTGCTTCCTACCTTTAGCAGATTTGATTTATCTTGTCTGATATTAAACTTAATTATAGTTGAGTTTTTCTTCTCTATCGTCATAATCGGATACCCAATGGATACAATTTCTCCTTGATGTGTAACCAAACTCGAGATTACGCCATCTGCCGGAGCATATACTTTTGTATTATCTCCAAGTGCCTTAGTCAATTCATAAGCTTGTTCTGCTTGTTTTACAATTGCATTTGCAGTTTTTAGCAATTCAGGTCTTGTACCATTTTTTAGCATTTGCAAATTTAACTGAGCGGTTTCCATTTCTTTTTTCGCAGCTTGAAACTTAAAATAGAAAACATCTTTTTCCTGTCCCGATATAACATCTTCTTTGTATAATCGTTCCATGCGGTCATAAGTAGTGCTAAACAATTTATATTGCTCCTGACTGATTTGATACAATTTAGAAGTGGCTTCAATGAGTTCTGGCCTTGCTCCTTGCGTAAGCAGTTCCTGCTGCCCTTTTGCTGCATCTATAGCCGATAACGCCTGCGCTTTAATCGCATTTATTTCGTTAGATCGAAGCACAGCCAATAATTGCCCTGTTTTTACAGTGTCGCCCTGCTGAACAAGCAACGAATCTAATCTGCCTGGGAATTCTGCCGCTACATCAACACTTGATGCATCGACCATTCCTATGAAATTATTTTCTTCGTTATTATCTTTAAAGAAAAAAATCAATCCTGCTATTACTACAAAGATCGGAATGATCAGCGCCCAATAGTTTTTAAATATCTCTTTCATCTATTTAATAAATTGCGTTATTTGACTTGGATTTCCTAAGCTATTAAAATATTCGGCTAATGCTAGATAGTATCCTAATACAGCGGTATAATATCCTTTTTCAATTTCCGTTTCTACCAATAAAGCATCATTCACGTCTTTTGGTGATGACAGCTGATTGTTCATTCTTTTGGTAATTAAACTGCTTGTTGTAGCGGCTTCTTTTCTGGCTGCATCCATGGCATCAACATCGTTTTGAAGAGAACTCATTTTATTCTTAGCTACTCTCGACTGCACTTGAAGCATTAAACTCGAATTCTCCTCTCCTAACTTGGCCTCTTCTATCAGCTGTTTCGCGGCCAAAGTTTTTTTGCTTGTCTGTCCGTTATACAAAGTCCATTGCAATTCCAACCCCACAAACCAATCTGGAATAGAAACTGGTAAATCTTTCTGATATAAGTTGTAATTTCCTATTGCAAAAATATTAGGCAAAGCCATTGATTTGCTGATTTTTTCAGCAGTTTCTGCGTACGTAATTTTGTTGTTTGCAATTCTGTAAACGGGATTTGTAAGCCAGTAATCCTTAACAGGCTTCTCTAGATTCACTGCATTGTATCTCAAGGTGTCTGAAATCACTATTTGGGTATTAAGGTCAACTCCCATAAGCTTATTCAGTTCCAAATGGGCATTTTGTTTTTCCAACTTAATATTGTTGTATTGGCTTTGCGCTTGAATTAAGACCACATTCGTCCAGTTCTTCTGGTAAGGAGGCAGTATTTTATTTTTTACTAGCTCTTCTGCGTAATTTTTATTTTTATCTAAAGCATTTACAATCTGTTCCTGTTTTTTAATTAAAGAATTGAGATATAATATTCTGATGTATTGAATTGCAATTAAAAAATCAACTTCTTTGCCAGCAAGCTCGACACCAATATCTGCTGAATTGACAACAGATTGAGCCAAATCAATGCTGGAATTTATTTTATTTCCCAAAAAAATCGGTTGACGAACTCCTACCCCCGCAATAAAATAGGATTGCTTGCTTAAACTAGGATTGTAATCTGGATAAATACCGCTAATCACTTTTTTTGAAGCATCGTAAATACGATCCTGAGCAGCCTGCGATAAATTGCCGCCTGTAATTTCATGATAAATTTCGTTGGCAGTATTTACACTTTGCTGCGATGAACCTTCGACAATTCCATCTTTTACCGTTTGCAGATTTATAGTAAGCGGATTGCTTAAATAAGAATAACTCGACAAAAGATCCACCTTAGGGAAATACCCTTTCTTCTCGGCCTGAAGATTGTATTCGCCTGTTAATAATGCAGATCTGGCCTGTTTTATAGTAATATTATTTTGTTTGGCTATAGAAAAACATTCTTCAAGAGAAGTAGTTTGTGCTTTCATATTCAGACAGTAGAATAGAAAACAACACAAAATAAAAGGCTTTAAGAAATTTAGTTTTACGTACATCTATATAATATTCTTAGAATTGAAATTACTTTAACTAGCGACTTCTTTTGCTGTTTAATTAAAAACTGCAGGATAAAATAGAAATGAGATAAAAACTTATTGTTCGGAATTATCCGAATAATCGAATTTGATTTAAAAATTTCTGTTTATGAAAATGGGGTCTTAATCTAAACAGCATCGAAAAAAGTATAGCGTATAAAACGACATACCAACTAGTTAAAGATAAGATTTTATTTAATAACTGCTTGTTAATTTTTGTAAAATCATATCGTTTTTGTCTTTAAAGAATTTGAAACAAGAAAAGATTTTTAAACATTTGTATGTCGCTCCACAGGAGCTTTTTGTTGGTGGAGAATTGAATTTTCTATAAATATTTTGCTCCGCTGGAGCATTTACAATAACTCTTGCTCGTGCAGCTTTCTTTTCTACTGGCATGTTTCTTGAAAAAACAATCTTCATTATTAACTGATTTAAAACGATTTACCATGAAAATTACGTACTACGGACATTCTTGTTTTTCTGTTTATGCCAACGAAAAACATATTCTTTTTGATCCTTTTATTACGCCAAACGAATTAGCCAAAGAGGTTGATGTTGATGCCATAAAAGCAGATTATATTTTTATTTCTCATGCGCATTATGACCATATTCTAGACGTTGAAAGAATTGCAAAAAATACTGGAGCAAAAGTGCTCGGAAATTTTGAAATCTATAACTGGTTATTGAAAAACGGAATCGAAAATGCACATCCTATTAATCCAGGCGGTAAATTTGATTTTGATTTCGGAACCGTAAAATGTGTGGTAGCACAACATCCTAGCAGTTTTATGGACGGCTCTTATGGAGGCATCGCATGTGGTTTTGTGCTTACAACCTCTGATGGCAATTTTTATTACAGTGGCGATACGGCTTTGACTTTAGATATGCAGCTCATTCCTAAATTTACTAAACTTGACTTTGCTGTTTTTCCCATAGGTGACGGACTCACAATGGGAATTGAAGAAGCCATCGAAGCTTCTAAACTTGTCGGAGTGAAAAAAATATTAGGCGTTCATTATGATACTTTCGGTTTTATTGTTATGGACCATCAAAAAGCTTTGGATGCGTTTAAGGATGCTTCTCTTCAATTGTTTCTTCCTAAAATAAACAGTACTATAGAAATCTAAATTGTAGATTTTCTTTTGCTATATTTCGCTAAAAGACAGCTTTTAGCGAAATATCATCATGTCTATCATCAAAAGAAAAAAACTTTAAAACTTTTATATAAAAAAAGGAATAGCTACCGGCACTATTCCTTTTCGTAATTATGTTCTATTTGAAATTAAGTGTGTTCTACAAAATTAATGATATACTGCGCTGTAAGCTCAGGATATTGATGCTGTGGTCCGTGTCCAGTCGCGGCATACACAATCATTTGGGCATTTGTCATTTGGTTGATATACGGATACCAGTTCTCTACCGCAAAACTGATGTCGTGATCTCCAGATATAATTAAAATTGGTGTTTTTATCTTTTTAAGCTGTTCTCTGAAATTAAGTGCGTCTTCTCTAAAAGTATCTCCTCCGCCAAAATACAATTGAAAAACATCCATTGTAGAAGGGATTTTTCCGCCATCAATTTTTTTATGAATTCGATCATGAGAAGCTTTTGCTGCCAATCGGCTAGATTCTGATTTTGGTTCGAAAAACAAAACAATTTCATCCTCAAAATCGTTTACTGGTTTTAGCGCCGCATCAAAAAATGCCTGTTCTATAGGAATCTCATTTTTCCCCGGCGGATTTGTTCCGACTAAAACAGCGTGTGTCACCAGATTAGGATATAGTAAAGTTGCTGTCTGTGCTACCAAACCGCCATAAGACCATCCTAAAACAATAACTGAATCTAGTTTTAAGAAATCAGCTAGATCTTTGACGTCTTTGGCTACAACAGTAATATCAGGAGCCAGACTTCCTGTAGAAGATCCAATACCAGAATAATCAAATACGATAACGTTGAATTTTTCTGCCATTTTTGCCACAAACAGCGGATCCCACGTATCTAACGTTCCTCTAAAACGGTTTACAAAAATTATTGCCTTTCCTTTTCCATACGAGCGATAAGCAATGGTACGATCGCTTAATTCGGCGAAACTTGTTTCTGTGTCATAAATTTTTTCCATAATTATAATTTAAAGATTGAAACTCATATTGTTTTTTGAGGGAGACAAAGATTAAACCAAAACGCAGAGCCTTTAAAATAAAGGATTTACTAGATTTTTTTTTGCTTGAACTTATGATATTTCAAGAATCAAAACTTGTTTTTAACGATATATAATAATTCTACCGCTAGCTATTCTAACAATGCTTTTATAATCAATACTTTATAAAAAAGGCATTTCTTTTGTTTTCAAACTGTATTACTTTCTGAAAACTAACCTAATAGCTTCGATATGATGTATTTATCTAATAAAAAAACCATTATGTTTATTACTGGAGCATTTGTAAGCCATATTTGTTGGAAAGAATGGATCGTTTTTTTTGAAAGTAAAGGGTATAAAACTGTAGCACCGCCTTGGCCACACAAAAATGAACTGCCTGCTGCCTTAAGACAAACGCATCCTAATTCAAAAATTGCTTTAAACAGTTTGAATATTGTATTGGATTACTATATAGAAATTTTGGACAAACTTCCTGAAAAGCCTATTCTAATAGGCCATTCTTACGGAGGTCTTTTAGCTCAATTACTGATTCAGAAGGAATTGGGTTCTGCTGGAATCTGTATCAACTCTATTCCTCCTTACAATGCATTTCATTTTAATTTTTCCTTCTATAAAACCATTTGGGATCTATCAGACATTTTCAGTTCGGCAGCCAAAACTTACTTACTGCCTTTTAAAAAATGGCAACACTATTTTAGCAGCCAAATGACTTTTGAAGAACAAAAAGAAACCTACGAAACATTTTTAATTCCGGAATCAAAATTAATAATGCGTGATATTTTTACGAAAACAGGAAAAATCGATTTTAAAAAGAAACACGAACCTCTTCTATTTATATCCGGTTCAGAAGATGTCTTTACGCCTGCTTCTCTGAATTATGCTAACTTTATAAAATACAAAAATCTGCACTCTATAACTTGTTATAAAGAATTTCGAAATTCAAATCATCTGAGCATAAATCAGGAAAATTGGGAGAATATTGCTGAGTTTATAGCAAATTGGCTGATGAAAGTTACTTAACATTACTAATCATTTTAAACACATAGAAACATAGTTTAGTCAAACTTAAAAAAGGCGTTTCACTAATTGAAAGAATAGGACAAACTATGTGAAAGAAATAGTTTTCTCTTTACCATTTTTACACATAGAACATAAAATCTATGTTCCAATGTGTTTATTTTTTAAGATATGACTTAAATAATCCCTTTCTTAATCTCCAGCTTTTTAATTTTAGAATTCAACGTTGACGGATGAATATCCAGAATTTCGGCCGCACCGCCAGATCCAGAAATTTTTCCGTTGCATTTTTTAAGGATGTAAAGAATGTAATCTCTTTCGTTTTCTAATATTGTTTTGATCGAAAATGATTCAGCTGGTTGTTCAGGATGCATTTTGGCAGACATCGAAAGTTCTATTTCCTTGATTGTGTTTCCTTCTGTCAATAAAATTGCGCGCTGGATGACATGTTCAAGTTCACGAATATTTCCCGGCCAATTGTAATTCATAATCTGCTGCAAAGCAAAATCAGACAGCGCTGGTGCTTTTCTGCCCATTTTATCACTGTAAAGGGCTATAAAATGATTGGCTAAATCTGGAATATCTTCTTTTCTCTTTTTTAATGGAGGAACCATAATTGGGAAAACATGCAGACGATAATACAAATCCATTCTAAATCTTCCTGCTGCCACTTCTTCTTCGAGATTTTTGTTGGTTGCCGCAATAATCCTAACATCAATTTTCATAGGAGAAGTACCGCCAACGCGCTCAATTTCTCTTTCCTGCAAAACACGCAGCAATTTGACCTGAAGTTCTAGAGACATCTCTCCTACTTCGTCTAGAAAAATAGTTCCACCGTCAGCCAATTCAAATTTACCGATACGTTTATCTAAAGCCCCTGTAAAAGCACCTTTTTCGTGACCAAAAAGCAGTGATTCGGCAAGATTTTCAGGAATTGCTCCACAGTTGATAATAACCAGAGGCTTATCTTTTCTGGGAGATAAAGCATGAATGCTTTGCGCGATTTTTTCCTTTCCTGTTCCACTTTCGCCAAGAACCAGTACCGAAGTGTCGGAAGGGGCTACTTTTCGAATATAATTAAAAACAGAATTCATTTGCGAGCTATTGCCAATAATTCCTTCAAAACCTTTTTGGGTGCTTACTGGTTTAGCGTTTTTGGCTTCAGCTTTTTTCGGAACCAGACTAAATTCTTCTTTCGAATAGATTTTTGCTATAAACTGCCCGAATATAGGTTCAAGTGAAGTCAAAATTCGCAGATGTTCCTGGGAATACACATTCAGGTTACGGCTGTAAAAAGTAAAATGATAGCTCTGGATTGCAGCAATCGAAAGCGGAAAAACTAAATATGATTTTATTCCGAAATTATGCGAGATCAAAGCTTTTATTGGCGCTTCCTGAAGGTTGTTTATCAGTGCTTCTTCGCTATAAATAATCGGTTCTCGATCTATTTTTGATTTCTTGTAAGTTTCATTTATTTCTCTCTCAGACAATTCTGTTATTTGAACAAGTTTCTGCAGGTTAATAATCTGATACTGATCGATATTTCTGCGGACAATTCCGAGATTATCGTAATGTGTACTGGCCACAAAACCAGTCTCTAAATAATCGAAAGGAATAAAAGTCTGAACTGCTTTTGCAAAAGCCAACAAAGCCTCTTCTTTCTTTACATTTGAATTTATGATCTCTGAAATTGCTTTTTGAAGCTGAAATTGTTGTCTCAACTGGCTTTCTAAACTATATTGCTGACGATAAAAAGCTATTTCGAGAGTCGTGAGAACATCTTGCTCTCTAAATGGTTTTACAATAAATCCGTATGGTTGTGTAGTTTTTGCTTCGTCTAAAATACTCTTACTGGAATTGGCCGAAATAAAAATAAAACCAATATGCTTTTCTTTAAGAATATGTGCTAACTCTATGCCGTCACGCTTGCCTTTGAGCATAATGTCCAAAAAAACAAGATCTGGTTTTTCAATCTCAATCTGTTCCAAAGCCTGCTCTACCGATCTTGCAATTCCTGTAACTTCATAATTAGCTTTTTCAAGAATAAGTTGTAAATCGTGCGCTTCAATAAACTGATCTTCAACAATTAAAATTCGCTTTTTTAATGCTGAAACCGCAGCTTCATTTCCGTTGTCGGCAGACTTTTTCATAAGTGGGTAAATTTTGTCCTACATAACACTTAATTCATTGATACAAAAATAGTTAATTATCACAATTAAAATTAAGCGTTTTCAAATTTAGTTAAATAAAAATCACATTTTACCATAATTTTCCCGTTATTTTGCAAGTCAAACTCAATTGTTTCTCTTTATATTTGTTAATCAAAAACTTACTAAATCTAATCCCTTTCAAATTCATGAAGCTGCTGTATACTTTTTGTCTTCTATTCTTGATTGCAATTAATTCTGAAGCGCAAAATCACCCTGCTACAGCGGGCTATGATTTAAAAAAGAAACGTTTGCTTATACAAACCTGTTCTTCTTATCTGTATAATTCAAATCAAGGATCAATAGATCTAGACAGTGCAGTAGTTTTAACCTGTAAAGCCTATAAATTGCCTGTTTCTTTAGCCTATGACGAAGGTTTTAATGATGGTTCTTATTTGATTGGAAAAGATTTAATTGAAAAAGGCAATATCGATGCTGCTAAAAAACTTTTTCAAAAATCAAAAGGTGTAAACAAAGTAAAACTAGCGTTGCAATTGGGAATTTTTTATCTGTTTAAACCCTTTACCAAACCAGATGATATCAAAAATGCGCATCATTTTATAACAGAAGCAGTCAAAATCAGCAATCAGCTAAAAATTCAAAAATGGCAGCATGAGAGTTTGATGCTTCTGGGAAAGTTTTATTTCCAGATCAACAATTATCCTGAAAGCAAAAAATGCTTTTCGCAAGTAGTAAACGAATGCCGAAAACAAAACGACAAAGCTGCTCTAGCAGACGCTTTATTCTATCAGGCAACAAACCAATATGATTTAGATCCCGAAAAAGAAAAAATCCTGAAAGAAGCAGAAGCTTTATACAAAAACCTAGGCTTTGAAGAAAAAAGAATAATCACAAAAGCAAGAATATGTACCATCTATTTCTGGCACGGAAAAATAAACGATGCCAAGAAAATCTTATATCAAAATGCTGCCGATATGCGAAAAATTGGCTTCAGGCAGCAGCAATACATTGAAACTACAATTGCTTATATAGAAGGCGTACAATTCAATATTAAAAGCGCTCTTTATTATGCTTTAAAGAGTGTAAAAAGCATGGAGTCTACAAAAGATTACACTTTTGCTGATATTTTTTATATGCGCTTAGGATTGGTGTATTTGCAAATGGGACACACAGATGAAGCCATAAAAATGTCTGAAAAAAGTATTAGATACGGACAAAACATTTTTAGCAGCGGCAGTTGGTACAAAAGTTTTATGACAGCAACCGCATCTTTATCCATGAAAGGAAAAAACAAAGAAGCCATAGAATACATGAATTCTATTAAGAGCCACTATCCTCCTCCAAATAAGTTTGACAATATGCTTATGAATTATGGTTACGCCAACTGTTACTGGCGAATCAAAAATTATGGCACAGCCGAAAAGTATTTTATAAAAGCTGGAGAAGCAGCTGATGGTTTAGACTCTCCACAAACCTACAGAGATGTCTGCAACACGTATTCGTCTATTGCTTTATTTTATGCGAATCGAAAAAACCTTCATAAAACAAAATTGTATATCGATAAGATTGATGCTGTATCAAAAAAATATAGCCAGAACTATAATTCTGAAGCGTTGCAAATGTCCTTATACAAATTAGATTCGTTAAATGGCAATTTTAAATCGGCATTAGAGCATCATAAATTGTATAAAAAAATGAGCGATTCCGTTTTAGATTATGCTAAAAACAAGCAGATTGAAGAACTTAGATTCCAATACGAAACAGAAAATAAAGAACAGAAAATCAAATCATTAAATCAAGAAACTAGTTTACAGGAAACAGCCTTAAAAAAATCAAAATTATTAAATACAGTTTCTATATCGAGTTTGGTTTTATTGGTTCTTATTATTACCTTATTGTACAACAGATATCGTCTGAAACAGAAAAACAATGCGGAACTTGAATTGAAAGAAAAAGAAATCAATCAGAAGAATATTAATCTAAGACATTTACTGGATGAGAAAGAATGGCTTTTAAAAGAAATCCACCATCGTGTAAAAAACAATCTTCAAACTGTAATAAGTCTGCTCAATTCGCAATCTGCTTATCTGGAAAATGATATGGCGCTGTCGGCTATTAAAAACAGCCAGCACCGTATTCATTCTATGTCGCTCATTCATCAGAAATTATATAATTCCGAGAATATTTCGACTATCAATATGCCGAATTATATCAAAGAATTGGTCGAATATTTAAGAGAATCTTTTTCGCTTGGACAAAGAATCCGCTTTGAATTAAAAATTGATCCCTTGGAATTGGATGTAGCACAGGCCGTCCCAGTTGGACTTATTCTAAACGAATCGATTACAAACTCTATAAAATATGCTTTTCCAGACAACAGAACTGGAATGATTTACGTCACTTTACAGGCTACATCTGAAAACAAATATCTGCTTACCATTGCAGATAACGGAGTTGGTTTTGATGCTAATATCAGCAATAAGAAAATCAATTCATTTGGATTAAGCTTGATAAAAGGTTTAAGCGACGATTTGGATGCTACTTTTTCTATGGAAAACAATAATGGAACAATTCTTAAAATTGAATTTTCAAAGGAATTTCCAATCAATGAAAAAAGAAGGTAATCTGAATTATTTATAGCGAAATCTCACGAATCTAAATCTGTTTAGCGATATATAGCACTTTATAAATCAACAAGTTGCTACAAAACCCTTACTATTAAAGGAATAACTTGACATGGCATATAAATTGGTTCTCTACGAGGGTTAACCTTTAAAACCATTTATTATGAAAAATATAATGTTATTATCAGTCATTTTCGTCCTGAATTTTAGAGGCGATGCTTGAACAAGAAAAAACTGGATTGATTATAATTGATGTGCAAGGAAAACTTGCCCGAATTGTACATAACAGCGAAAAACTTGCTGTAAATCTGGCAAAACTAATTCGAGGCTGTCAAATACTTACAATTCCGATAATATGGGCAGAACAAAATCCGAAAGGCCTTGGAAGAACTATCCCTGAATTGGAAAAATTATTGCTTCATCAGAAACCCATTGAAAAATATACTTTCAATGCATATGAAAATGATGTTTTCAAACAAGCAATTATAGATTCTGGAAGAAAACAATGGCTGATCTGCGGCATCGAAGCTCATATTTGTGTTTATCAGACTGCTATCGGATTATTGTCTAACAATTTTGAAGTAGAAATAGTTATCGATTCTGTTTCTTCACGCTCAGCTGAAAGCATTGAAATTGCTTTACAAAAACTGCAGCAAAAAGGAGCTTCTGTAACCAATATTGAAATGTGTCTCTATGAATTGGTAAAAGACTCCAGACGAGATATCTTCAAAGAAATTCTAACATTAATCAAATAAAATCATGTCAAAATCAAAAACAATTGTACTTATACACGGAAATTTTGTCAATGACAAAACTTGGGCCGATTGGAAAAAGCACTATGAACAAAAAGGATATACAGTTTACACTCCTGCAAACCCTGGACACGATGGAAATCCTGCCGATTTAAGAACAAAAGTTCATCCAGATCTGAGTAAAACTGGGTTTATTGACATCGTCAACAACATCAGCAGATTAATAGATACTTTACCTGAAAAGCCTTTGGTTATTGGACATTCAATGGCTGGTATGGCAACTTTAAAATTGGTAGAATTGGGCAAAGCTGCTGCGGGAGTAAGTATTGATGGAGCGCCACCAAAAAATGTGTTTCCGCCATTTCAAACTTTAAAGACTGTAATTCCTGCTTTTGGCTTTTTTTCTTCTTCTAAATATTTTATGGGAAGCCGAAAATGGTACGATTATGCCTTTTTTAATACCATACCTGAAGCACAAAAAAGTATTGCTTTTGAGAAATTTGCTGTGCCAGAAAGTTATAAAGTAAGCCGAGAATTGGTTTTGAATTCTTTCTCCAATATCAATTTTAAAAAACCGCATGAACCTATTTTATTTGTTGGCGGCGGAAGTGATCATATTTTTCCACCTAACTTAACAGAAACAATCGCCAGTAGATATAAAGAAAATGCAGGACGAGTAGACCTTAAAATATTTGATGGCAAAAGCCATTTTATCTGTGGAGAACCTGGCTGGGAAAGTGTAGCCGATTATATTTTAAATTGGTACGAAAACCTATAAAAAAATTGTAATTGAAATAAAAGCCCTGTAGCAAAATATGATATAGGGCTTTTTTAAAATCAAAAAAATATTCATTCCGTAGGAATATTGATTACTGTTATTTCAGTCAACAACATCTGCTAAATTCTAATTCGTTTGTATTGTATTTATTATTAATTTAGAACTTGCTATAAATCAGTTAATTTACTTCTAAATTACAACAAAAAGCGATATGCAGATTTTACCGTCCGCCAGTTTAGCGCCGTTTATAAAAAATTATACTATTGTTACAATCGAAAAAGATCTCGACAACGAAGTTTTTTATCCAAGCGGATATGTCGATTTGATTATAAATATTTCTGGAGGATTTGCAGCTACTATTATTAACGGAAAACAAAAAGATACTCCTGCAATAGAATTATTGGGACATCTTACGCTTCCAACACGTCTTTCTGTAGCAAAAGGAACATCCGTACTAATAGCAAGAATTTATCCGCATGCCAGCGCACTGTTTTTTTCAGATCCTCTATCAGAATTTACCAATTATGCCACCGATATGTATGATGTTGCTTTGGGAGAAAATAGGGATTTGTATGACCAGATCATGGAAAGGAACGATTTATTGTCTAAAATAAGTGTTTTAGAAACGTACTTTCTTAAAAAATTAAAGAAAAATGAAACTCGATTAAAAAAAGTTTCAATAGTTCAGAATCTGAGTCAGGAGCTTTTTCGACATCATAAGCAATTGGATTTACCTTTCCTTGCCCACCATTCGGGATTATCAGAAAGGTATATCCAAAAACTTTATTTGTCTAATATTGGCATAAGTCCTGCTGCTTTTACCTCTGTAGTCCGATTTAATAAAAGTCTGAATTTAGTACTCAACACGACAGAATCATTGACGACTATAGCTTACGATAATGGCTATTATGACCAATCTCATTTTATTAAAGAGTTTAAGAAGTTTACTGGCATTACGCCATCTGCATCCAGAAATTCGATGCTAAAAAACGATACCAATTTACAGCATGCAGTTAACATTGGTTTTTAGTCTTGTTTTGCAGGATGATTGCTGCTAAACATATCACGATGCATTTTCCAGCCATCTTTGGTTTTCTTCCAGATCACGATTACTTTTCCGTCATCTAGTTTTTTGCCATTCATATCAGTCATTTCATAAAAACTTTCTTCAGTAACGGCTGTTTTTGCGTCTCCATAAAGATGCTGGATTGTGAATACAACATGCACTTGAGGTCCGCCTCTAAAAAAGGAATCAATTTGTTTTGCTCCGCATTTTGGCTCTCCATTTGGCGGAAATAGACAAGCATCATCCGTATATCTTGCAACAATAGAACCATCGTTCTTGTTGGTAAAGTCGGAGAACGTTTTGTTACTGGCTTCAATAATTTTTTTTACCTCTTTTAAAGCAGGATCTGTGTTTTGGGCATTACACCAAAAAGTAAGCATCATGAATGTGCTTAAAATGATTTTTGTTTTCATGGTTTATATATTTTTTTACAAAGAAAATTATTCTGCTAGCCCAAAAATTGTAAAATAACGAACAACTTTATCATAATTGAAAACAATGCAAAAACCCCGCATCAAAGTTTGATACGGGGCTTTTTTGATGAAATTTATTAAAATTCAGATTTATTTCACATCAAACCATAATTTGGTTGTCAGTAAATCTTTTCCTTGATCTGCAACAGCAGCTTGATAACTTGCTCCATTAAGAGATTGTTCTGTACCTGGATAGAAAAGACGTGAAGGAATTTTTCCGTCTAAAACAGTTGCTGGACCAGCAGTTAAGACAGGATAATCCAATCTTCTCCATTCTGTAAATGCATCAAGACCTTGTCCGAAGAAAGCAATCCATTTTTGTGTACCGATTGATTTAGCATAGTTTGAAGCATCATATTTCACGCTTGCCTGATTCAAATACGTTGAAATAGTTGTGGCGTTTGTAATTCCAAATTGATTGAAAGACGCTGTAATAGCATTTTTATAATATTGCTCTGCATCTCCAGAAATATATCCTCTTGCCGCAGCTTCTGCCAAGTTAAACAAAGTTTCAGAGTAAGAAGCAATTACAGCAGGCGAAGCCGATGTAAGGAAATAAGTTCCTGGTTTTGATGTTTTAGCAAAACCTTGGCTGTTGGCATCACTATTTGATAATCCGTTAGCACCACCAACATATTTTCCTACGCTTGCATCTGATGGCAATTGTGCAAATACTGGCAAACGTGGATCAGATAATGCATATAATTGATCAACCATAGTTTTTGAAATACGGAAATCATCACGAGTTTCAAACCAAGCTGAAGCTGGATTTTGCTGTGGCGAACTAGTGTAAGTGAACTTAAATGTTTCACTTTCGCTGCTGATTAGTCCTGCAGCATCGCTTGTTGCCTCAATTGCAGCTTGTTTCGCCAAAACAGGTTCTCTGTCTGAAATTCTTAAAGCAATTCTCAAACGAAGTGAATTCACAAATTTTTTCCATTTTGCTATATCGCCTTTATAAACCAAATCTCCTGTTACAGAACCGTTTGCTGAGTTTAATAAAGATTGTGCTTGTTTCAAATCTTCAAGCAATCCTGTATAAACTTCTTTTTGAGTATTATACGCTGGCGTTACTTTTTGACCTGCTTCTTTGTACGGAATACTTCCATAAGCATCTGTCAGCAATAAAAATGTCCATGAACGTAGCGATAAGGCAATTCCTTTATAATTAGAATTAGCCTGTGCATCTGGAAACTTTATAATTGTGTTCAAATCTGTAATTAGAGTTGAATATCCTTTATCCCACAATGAAGTGAAAGAAGTGTTCGAAACATCGTAACGGTCTGGTTCTGTATATTGAATTTTAGCCCAATGCTGTACAAAAAGCAACGTTGAGTTAAAGTTATTTGCATCTCCCCAATACAAATCTGCACCTTGTTTTAAAGTACCAGTCAAAAGGTACGGCGCAAGTGGCGTTTCAGTTGCATTTGGGTTTTTATTTATATCGTCAAGAGTATCACTGCAAGAGCTCAGTGTCAATGCAAACAGTATTGTATATGATAGTTTTTTTAGCATGATTCCGAGTTTTTAAAATTTAACATTAAGGTTAAGACTGAAGTTTCTAGTTGTTGGCAACGCTAAACTTTCCAATCCTTGTGCATTTCCTGTATTGAAAGCTGTTTCAGGGTCAATATTTGGCGCATCTTTATAGATAAAGAATAAGTTACGTCCAGCTGCAGTAATGCTTGCTCCTTCTAATCCTAACTTTTTAACCAATTTTTTATCAACATTATAAGTTAGTTTTATCTCTCTCATTTTTACAAAAGTTGAGCTGTAGATATAAGCCTCGCTAATATTGTATGATGCTTTATAATATTCTTGTGCACTAATCACTTTATTATTTGGCGTTCCGTCTGCAAATACCCCTCCGAAAATCATTCCGTCATCATAAACCGTTACACCGCTTGGAGCTGCACCGCCAGTTACCAAAGTTTTCGGGTTCGCTGTATTATTTCCTGGATAATAATAGCTTAATCCGCCGTTTTCAGCGCCACGTCCTGGAAGAGTCTGTGCTAAAACTCCTGTATAGTTTCCTGTTCTGTTAGTTCCAGAGAAAAGCTCTCCACCAACACTAGCATCAACAAGGAAAGAAAGCTCAAGATTTTTGTAAGTCAAAGTATTCGTAAGACCTGCTAAATAATCTGGCGTATAATGTCCTAAAACCTTTTTTGTCGGATCTGCTTTTGGAAGACCGTTTGCTCCTACTACAATATTGCCGCTTGCATCACGCTGATAAGCTGTTCCGTAAAGTGCTCCGTAAGCTTGCCCAACAGACGCCAATACATCGACACCTCCAGAAGAACCAATTGTATAGTTTTTAATATCTCCAGCGTAATCTAGAATTTCTACTTTACTCTTATTTTTTGAATAATTTACAGCCACATTCCATTTGAAGTTTTCCGTTTGAACTGGATTTCCGTCCAATTGCACCTCAATACCTTGGTTGTTGATTTTACCTGCATTTATTAACTGCGAAGTATAACCGCTTGATGCTGTAGTTTTAATTTCTAAAATTTGGTCGAAACTATTTGTATTATAGTATGCTACATCAAAATGAAGTCTGTTTTTCCAGAAAGAAGCTTCTAGACCCACCTCTGTAGAACGTGTTGTTTCTGGTTTTAGGTTTTCATTTAATTTCTTTTGAGAAGAAGTCTGAATTGGGTTTCCGTCAAATGCTGTTTGGAAATTGTAAACCGTAGACAATTGGTACGGATCTGCATCGTTACCTACTTCAGACCATCCACCTCTAACTTTTAAGAAATCAAGTGTACTGCTCTTAATGTTCAATGCATCTGTTAAAACTACACTTCCGTTAAAAGAAGGATAGAAATAAGAACGGTTGCTGCTTGGTAGTGTAGAAGACCAGTCATTACGCGCTGTAACGTTTAAGAAAGCATAGTTTCTAAATCCTACTTGAGCAGATGCGTAAGCACTATACACTCTTAATCTTGACAATGAATTTGATGAAGTCAACGGATCTCTAGAGTTAGTCAATGTATATAAATCTGGAACCGCTAAACGTGGCGCTTTCTGATAATTGTTGGCATCGCTATGGTTACGAATATTGAAACCTGCAAGCGCATCTAAACTGAAATCATCATTTAGCTGTTTTGTATATTGAAATATACCCTCAGTATTTTGTTCATTTACTGTGTATGCGTCTTCAGCATACGATCCGAAAGGAGTTCCGTTTGTACCATACTTAATAGTATATTTTCTGCGGTCATTATAATAATCAACACCTGTACGGAATCTGAAGTTAAGTCCTTCAGCCAATTTCGCGTCTAAATGGACATCTCCAATTATACGGTTACGCTGTTGGCTTGTTGTATTATAATAGGCATTCCAATAAGGGTTACTGTAGTAACTGTTGTTCCAGTTAGTGTTCCAATCTTTATCCAATTCATTAATATCAACCTGACGTCCAAACCAAAGAAACTGCAGCATTACACCCGCAGCACGCCCTCCTGATGGACCTCCTGGCAATTGTGGAGCATTTGTTACAATATAATTTGCATTAACACCAACTTTTACATTTTCAGAAATCTGATAATTGGTATTAATTGTAAAGTTTGTTTTGTTTATTTCACTGTTAGGCACAGTTCCAAGCTGTTTCTGATTGTTTACACCTAAACGGAAATCTCCTTTATCATTAGCTTTTGCAATAGAAACACTATTGTCGTAAGTAAGTCCTGTATTAAAGAAATCTTTTACATTGTTTGGATGCGCTACAAAAGGAACAGCTTCACCTTTAGAATAAAACTGAGGTATTAAACGACCATCCATTCTTGGTCCCCAGCTTTCATCAACTCCATCATTAACTCCTCCTCCTTTTCCGTCTACGTAGCTAAATCTTCCGTTAGAACCTTGACCAAAAGTATTTTGGAAAGAAGGCAAAGTAGCTACTTGAGAAACAGTTATACCTGTATTAAAAGTAACTCCATATCCTGATTTTTGTCCTTTTCCAGATTTTGTAGTAATAAGTACCACACCATGCGCAGCACGCGATCCGTAAAGCGCGGCAGCATTTGGCCCTTTTAAAACAGTCAAAGTTTCAATATCCTGCGGATTTAAATCGGCAATTGCATTTCTGAAATCACGAGTTGCTCCTCCAAAGTTCAATTGTGAGTTATCTACAGGAACTCCATCTACTACAAAAAGCGGCTGGTTGTTTCCTGCAATAGAAGTTTCCCCACGGATAATAATACGTGAAGATCCCATATCTCCTTGTGAATTTGTAATACGAACACCCGCTAATTTACCCGAAAGACCATTCAAAAAGTTCGTTTCTTTCGTAGTAGCCAATTCTTTTCCTTTTAATGCCTGAGTCGTATATCCTAGAGATTTCTTTTCTTTTGAAATTCCAAGTGCCGTAACCACAACTTCAGACAGTGCATTCTGTTCTTCAGTAAGACTGATAGTGATAGCGTTTTTGTTTACTACAACTTCTTCTTTTTTATATCCTAAATAACTAACTAAAAGTGTGTAAGGGAATTTTTGTCCGGTTTGAAAGAAAAATTTTCCATCTGTATCCGTAACAACACCGTGTGTAGTTCCTTTAATGGTTACCGAAGCTCCGATAATTGGCTCTTTTGTAATGGCATCAACTACGGTTCCTTCCAGTTTAGACTGAATTAACGGCTTAGTATCTTGAGCTTTAACTCCTATGGAAATCAACAAAATACATAGCCAAGCATATCTTTTTAATTTTATTTTCATTACTTTGTTTTAGTTTAATAAATAAGGCGAGCCTCGAACAGTTTTAGACTATTCATGCTTTCCTTTTAGAGATGACAATTTCTTTAAACTCTGACCATTTCTGCTGCAACAGAAATGGTTTTCTTTTTTATCTGCAGCACATTCGTTTTTTCATTTTTACTTTTTTTTAGATTATTATTTTATTTGTCCTATACAATTTTTACCCCTGTTTCAGGCTAGTGTTATTAAAAATTTACAAATGAATTTAAAAAGAGGAATTTTAACCGTAGTGATGCATAAGGTGCAAATGTGTTATGCTTTTTATATTTCTGAAAATGAAATGATAAGGTTTTAAATCTCTGTATTTCTAATTAAATTTTAAACTCTACTAATTTGATAGAACAAAAGTATGTTAAAATTTTTAGTTCCCAAATTTTAATTAAACTTTTTGCAAAAAAAATGTTAATCCCTGTAAACAAAAGGCCTTAAGCATCTATAAATAAAACAGTTATAAAAAATTCGCGTTTTTACAATTTTATAAGAATTGTACTAATCTTGAAACTCAAAAAATGCTTTTAATAGCATTTTAGCAAAGTTTCGTGCAAAAAAAAAGCTCCAAGATCATAAGACCTTGGAGCTTCTATTTTAAGTATTGAAATATTATAACTCGTTAAACTCGTGCAACGATTTCAATGTTGTTTCATAAAATAAGATGGCCGCGATAAGATTTCCTTTATCAGAATACGGCATCATTTTTCTTTGGAAATCTACTGTAGTATCTAAGAAAACAGTGGTGCCTTCTGCCTGTCCATCTAAGATTTTTTTATTCTCACTTGTATCTGGAATACCTAAATCTGCCATTGTTACACCAGGTTTAGTAACCAAAGCAATATAAGGAAGTGTTTTTACTAGAACTTTAATACGTTCAATGTACAATTCTAAAAGTTCTCCTTTTTGCATACCACTTAGTTCTTTTTGGTCATGGTATTTACGGATTAATGCAGTTGTACTAATGATACTTCTTGGAGCATTTTTTGCCTGTGCAGAAACGGCAGCAGTCGTCAAGAAGAAAAGGACACATAATAAAATAATCTTGCTCTTCATTTTCTTAATAGATTTGGTTCTTGAATAAAAGCAAAAATATATAAATTATGTTAAAATGCAACTTTTATACTTTCTTTTTCACAATAAAATTATAATTGTTACGTTGCGCTAAGGAAAATATTACACCAAAACAGGAATTTTGGCTATTTCAGCACATTTTTCCCAAGGCTAATTGTATTGCTTTTATGATTTAATTATTCTAAAACGGCTCGGATATTTAATCCATAAACTCTTTTTGTTTCCGTAATAGTCCATAAATTCTCCGCAGACAAAAACAGCATGCACTTTTGACCAAGCCACAACGCCGCAATATTCAGTTCCCGATTCTTTTTTCAATTTCTGAATTTGTTTGCCTAATGTGAATCCAAGGTACTTATAAATAGTCGGAGTATACACTGTACCGTCTTCTAGATCTTCCAACGCTTTGTCAAAAGTGGCTTCCTTATCAATAATCTGTTTGTATTTTGCCATTACAGCATAAGTCAATTCTGCATAATTGGTAATTTTCTCGCTATCGCAATTGTCCTTAATATAGACAAAACCTGCAGATTCTTTAGCTTTGCTTATTTCTGTAGTGTTCAGGTTGAATGAGGCATTGTTCTTTAAAGTAATTTTATATAAATCTTCGGTTAGCTTTTCGGTTACAAAAAGATTATCTAATCCGTAAACATTTAAAGAAGCTTTAATAAAAGCTATAGATGAACAATTGGTGCGTTCACCTTGCTTAAAACTTTCGAATATTTTATCAGAACTCAATTGAGCGAATGCATTTGAACAGATAAACATTAAAAGTAAAAAAACTGAAGTAACCGATTTCATGCCTTGTATTATATATTGTTTCCCAATTATTATTGAGAGATTGTATTAGATTTTTACAAATCTATAAAAATCATGTCATATTTTTCACTTCTTCACTTTTATCTCTTAAAAAAAGTCTTTTTAAAGAGGAAAATGGATTTGTGATGAAAAGAAGAATAAAAAAACGTCCCAAACAAACTTCAGGACGCATTAGCATTATTTTTTATGTTCATTATTCAATTTATCATCGAGTTCAGGTTCTTCTCCTTTGAACTTTTTAGTGTCAACATCATAATTTTCATCATTTGTCAACACTTCATCATGTTCTTTATATTGATGTTTCCTTGTATCATTTCGATGATCTCCCCCGCCCTGTTGTTTAGGGTTTGGGTTTTTCTGGGTTTGATTATTCTTTTCCATAATTTCTTCTTTTTTAAAATGATTATTAAAATTAAGTCAAATGCAATGGTCTGGCTTATATAATCATTTTTAAAAATTATAAAATGAAACGGCTTTGGTCAATTCACTTTATTTCGATAAATCCGTTAAATATCGCAGTTTTCATTTTGCCGTATTTTGAAAAACATCAATAAAACTGCATCATAAACAAGTGGCATATTATTAGGATACAAGAACTTAACTTAAAAACTTTAAAATTATGGGCTTGTATCAACTTCAAAAAACCGCACTTGTCATTATTGATCCATTTAATGATTTCCTTTCTGAAGGAGGAAAATTATTTCCTGTAACAAAAGAAACTGTTGAAGGAAATAAAGTAGTCAGCAACATCAAAAAACTATTGACTGCTGCGAGAGAAAAGAAAATTCAGGTAATTTATGCACCGCATCGCAATACCCAGATAAGAGATTATTTGAACTGGAAATTTATGGCGCCTTCGCACCTAGGAAGCAAAAGCATTACTTTGTTTGAAAAAGGTTCTTGGGGAGCCCAATTTCATCCCGATCTCATTATGCAGGAAGGCGACCTTATTGCGCAAAATCATTGGACTGCCAGCGGTTTTGCCAACACCGACTTAGATTTTCTTTTACGTCAACATGATATTGATCAAATTGTTCTTGCGGGCATGAGAGCCAATACCTGTATCGATTCAACTGCGAGATTTGGTGTCGAACTAGGCTATCATGTCACTTTAATCAAAGATGGAATTGGTGCTTTTAATTGGGAAGAAATTAAAGCAACGGTCGAAACTAATTTTCCGAATTACGGGCATGCACTTCTCTCTACTGACGAATTCATAAATAGTATCAATTCATAAAAACAACAACATAAAATGTATAACAATGGAAAAAGAAAACACCTTATCAGAAGCAATCCAGTCTGAAACTAAATTTGCTTCAATTAAAGATTATAAAATCGCTTATAGATCGATAGGCAAAGGCTTGCCAATTATTCTTTGCAATAGATTTCGAGGGAATCTCGACGATTGGGACCCTGCATTTTTAGATGCTTTGGCACAAAAATACCAAGTCATCACATTTAACTTCAAAGGATTGGCCTCTTCTACCGGAACACCTCATGAAACCATTTTAGGTTTTGGAAAAGATGCTCTGGACTTGGCAGATTCTTTAAACATTGATAAATTTATTTTAGGAGGATGGTCACTTGGCGGATGGGCTGCGCAGGTTCTAACAACCGAATTTCCAAATAGAATTACCCATACCATTCTAATAGGAACCAAACCTCCAGGAAAAGTAAGTCACTCCATGGAAGAAATTTTTCTTAAAACAGCTTACATTCCAGATTATACCCTTGAGCACGAAACCATATTGTTTTTTGAACCGACTTCTGAAATAAGTAAAAAAGCAGCAGTAGAAAGTCATAAAAGAATCAATAAAAGAAAAGACAAAGATCCAAAAGTAAGACCTGAACTTTGGGAATACTATGCAAAATCTCATGATGATTATATCAACGATCCTTACAAATCCAGAGAAAAATTAATGCAAACAAACATTCCAATATTGGTAATCTCTGCCAATCATGAAGTTTGTTTTCCCCCAGAAAATTGGTTCGAGCTGAACCAAAAACTGCCAACTGCAACACTTATTACTATCGCTCAAACTGGTCATGGCCCTCAAAGTCAATATCCAGATATGATCGCACGTTATATTGATGATTTCATAGAAACAAACTAAAACAAACTCAAAATGCTGATTTTTAAATCTTTATCTTTTATATTTTTGAAATGCGATTTAGATTTGAAAATCAGTAGTTTAAATAGTACAGTTGGCGTAAATTTGCATATTCATAACCAATAAGCTGTACAATAGAATGTGGACTATATGCCATGAATGCCAAGGACAGGGCAAAATAAATCGCGGACTCAGTAAAAAAGCGCAACGTCGTTATCAGACGGAATTGGCAGCATATGAAAGTTCGCAGACTAAAGTCGCTCCGATACGTCCAAAAGCTCATCTGCATTTGTGCATAAATTGTTCAGGATCAGGATTAGTTCAATCTGAAAAGTATCTTGAACCTGATCTCACTAAACCGCATGTTGCCATTATTGGTGCGGGTATAGGCGGAGTTGCCTTAGCAGTCGCCTGTTTACATCGCGGAATTCCTTTTACAATTTATGAAAGAGACGGAGACTTTGATGCCAGATCTCAGGGCTACGGACTTACTTTACAGCAAGCCAGTAAAGCCATGAAAGGTTTGGGAATTATTTCTCTAAACGGTGTAATTTCGACAAAACACATCGTACACAATACCGATGGAAAAATATTGGGCGAATGGGGAACCAGAAAATGGCTAGAAACCGCCATTAAATCACCTGCAAAACGCACCAACATACATATCGCAAGACAATCGCTTCGATTAGCTCTTTTGGAACAGCTTGGAGGAAACAATACTATACAATGGGGACATCAATTAGTAAATCTTACAGCATCTGAAGAAAGTGTAGAATTAAACTTTCAGGCAAACGGAGAAATAATAACAACGAAAGCCGATTTTGTTGTTGGTGCAGATGGCATTAGAAGCGCTGTTAGAAGATTTATAATTGGCGAAGAAGCAACACCGCTTCGTTATTTGGATTGTATTGTAATTTTAGGGATTTGTCCTTTAAGTGATCTAGAAGGACTTTCTAGTGATTTGCTAGATAGTGAAACAATATTCCAGACTGCCAATGGAAATGAACGAATTTATGTAATGCCTTATACGGCCGATTCTGTCATGTGGCAACTAAGTTTTCCTATGTCTGAGGAAGAAGCCAAAGAATTAAGTGCCAAAGGACCGCAAGCCTTAAAAGAAGAAGCCTGCCGAAGAACGCAATGGCACGCTCCTATTCCTCAGATTTTGAAAGCCACGCAAGAAAATCTAATTTCTGGATATCCTGTTTATGACCGTGAATTATTAAGTGCATCATTATTAGAAAAAAATCAGAATATCACTTTAATTGGCGATGCAGCGCATCCAATGAGTCCGTTTAAAGGACAAGGCGCCAATCAAGCTTTGCTAGATGCTTTAAAATTGGCCAGAAAAATTTCAAAAGGCTGTAATGCAAAGTCAAAATGGAAAGAAAGGGGATTGAGAGAATGCGTATTAAACGAATTTGAAGCTGAAATGCTCGAGCGAAGTGCCGCAAAAGTTAAAGGCTCTGCCGATGCTGCGCAGTTCTTGCATTCTGAAATTATACTTCAAGAAGGCGATGAACCTAGGGGAAGGTGCCTTAAGAGGGAGATAGATCCAGAGAAAAAAGATTCAGAGAAAAAAGATTAAAGATTAAAGACGAAAGATTAAAATTCAAAAAGCTAAACAAAATTTGTTTAGCTTTTTTTTTATATTATTAATTCTCAACCCTATACATGTAAATTAAACAATAATTTAATATTATTTTATAACTGAATTACTTCTCATCTTTTTAATTTTATGATCTCATTTACAAACAATATAAAAAAATCACGTCATGAAAAATTTACAAATAAATTTCAGTCCAAACAATGAAACCTGTACAGACCGAACTTTGGTTTGTAAAGGTGACAATAACGAATTAATATTTCGTAAAACTTATGTAGGCGATTGGGGAGATTGGGACGAAAAACCAGAAGATGCTCTACAAAACAAGCCTCTTTATCTGGATCAAAATACAAGTTTTACAAGTGCAGTTTAAGCGCAAACTGTTATAAATTTATTTAAGCAATACAATTATGCAATGATTATCCTAAAACACTAATTGTATTGCTTAAATTTTCTTTGTTTATAAAATCCAGAATAAATTCTTTTACTTCGTTGCTTGCTTCTGTTTTGGTTGCAAACGAATTAATATAAAATTCATCATCCTTATCACTAATATGAATAATTTCTGTGTAGCCTTTTGTAATTAAACTGCCTTTTAGTTTGATTACGTTTACCTGCTGCTTCCCATCAAGTTCTTTGCGAACCTGTAATTTTATAGCTCTTTCCATATTCAAATAATTTTAAATAATTAACTATCATTCAGTTACTAAATTTAAAACATTTAATCTATCGAAATCAGATTTTAACACTATCCGCAACGTATTATTTATCAACATATTATAAACATTTCTTCTTTTTTTATAATAGAAATGCCAAATACCAGCAAAATCAAGTCTTTCGAGGTTAATTTCCTGTAAATTCTTTGTCGCTAAGAGTTTTCATAAACGCAATAAGGTTTTCTTTTTCGGGTTCTGTCAGCGGAATTTTATTTCCGTTATTTTTAAAAATAGGATCCAAATTTTCTGCTTCCAAAACACCTGTGTCGAAATAATCCAAAACAGATCTTAATGTAGCAAACTGACCAAAACTTCCATAAGGCGCTGTATATTCAACATTACGCAGACTTGGAACTCTAAAACTCATAAAATCAGACGGGATTCCGGTAACTCTTCCTCGTCCTGCTTCATTAGAATCTGTATTTACTGGAAAACCAATATTTCTAAAACTTTGATCTGTAAACAATTCTGTGCTATGACAGTTGGCACATTTCCGCTGAAATGTTGCGTAGCCTGCCGCTTCACTTTCTGTAAACGATTGTCCTTCTTTTCGTTTTACTTTATCATATTTGCTGTTGGCAGAAATTAAAGTGTATTCAAATTGTGCGATACTTTTATAAATCCTGTCAGCAGTAATTTCCTGATCGCCAAATGCTTTTTTAAATAAATCTTTATAAGAAGCATCATCTTTAATTTTTCCGATCACTTCCAGAATCGATGAATCCATTTCTTCATGCGTAATAATTGGCACTAAAGGCTGCGTTTCCAACTGCAGTCTGCTTCCATCCCAATTAAAGAACTTTAGAAACATCAAATTCTGAAGCGGTGGTGCATTTCTTAGTCCAACTCTGCCTTCAATTCCAATTGCTCGCGCATTATGATCTGCAAAAGCATTCGCTTGGATATGACAGCTTGCACACGAAATTGTATTGTCTGTGCTAAATCTTTTGTCAGAGAAAAGTTTTTCACCCAATTCAACTCCATATTTTGTAGGCTTGTTCAAACTCACGTAACTGTTTACTTCTGGAAAATCAGTCGGAATAGGCAACGCAAGTTCAGGATTATCAAAATAAGTTTCATCAGAATCACTACTGCTACAAGAAGCGAAAAAGATTACGATTATGATAAAGCCAAATATTTTTTTCATTTTAACGAATTTTAAAATAGAGCCGTCTTTTTAATTTCAGACGGCTCCAAAATATATTTAGTTTTCTACACTAGTAACAGAAAACATTCCTGAGATATCATTTGTTCCATTTCCTCCCAAATTATCCACAAATTTTACCATCTGAGCTACAGTATGAATATTCGGAGTTGCATTATCAGTCATTGTTGTTCCAGTCGATAATGTAATCGTATTGATTTTTCCGCTCAATAACTTATCAAAATCCGCTTTAATTTTGATTTTTGGAGCTTTGCTTCCTACCACTGCATTTGCTGTAAGGCTTAATGTAATATCTCTGTAAGCATTTACACCTTGAGTATAAGCGCCTTCTTTTCCTGCTACAGTACTTCCAGTATGAATAGACATAATTTTATTATCAGTATCATAAAAACCTTCTACTTTCGTAAAACGGTATCCTGTTCCCCATTCCCACATCATTTGAGTATCATTGGCTCCTGCTGCTGCATAAAATTTAGGAAATCTAGTCTGATCTAGAGTATTCTGCTCTGTTTTAATACCCAAACCAAATTTAATCTGTTTGTATGTTGCTGATGGCACATTGCTCAAAACATAGCTCAATGATTCCGTTTTTGCCTGATCGATTACAGTTGCGCCTTTATCTAAATCATTTACATTGTAAGGCACTTCGCTCCCATCATCTTTTATAAGACGAATATTGCTGATTACGTATTTTAACTCAGAAAAATGGTGAATTTGCCCTGCTGCAGAAGTATTTGTTGTTGCTGAAGCTGAAGTTGCATCACCTAATATAATTGTCTTTTCTTTGAAAGTGTTATTGAATTCCAGGGTTAAGTTGTTTGCTGCAGGTGTATCGTCATCGCTTGAACATGATACAAATGCTAAAGTAGCCGCTGATAATAAAAGGTATTTTTTTAAAGTTTCCATTATATGATTTTAATTTTTGTATTGCATTTTATTTTAATTAATTGACAAGGACAATTATAAAATAGGCGGCGGTACAAAAATTTCAAGACAAGGTTCTGGCTGACCAGATTCTTTATATAAATTTACTTTTTTAGAATGAATTGCTTTTGGAACAGAAACCGCAAATTCGATATTAGCAATCAAAGCAATATCAATCTTTTTACTGATGCTTCTCAATTCTAAATCTGTATTTTTTTCGGTTTCCTGAAGCTCTTTTTTCAAATGGCATTTACCATGGCATTGCAATTCTGGCTTTGCTTTGTTAACGCAAAATTCTTTTTCTATAACATCTTGGTTCAGTTTAAAGTGCACAATGATAAGCGCCTGCTGGAAAGAAACCAGCAGGAACAGAATCGTCATAGTGATACTAAAAACCTTTTTCATTTTACTTGTATAATAATTCTAACACATAGAAACATAGTTTTTAGAAATTTGTAAAAGGTGTTTCACTTTTAATAAAACTCATAGAACTATGTGTTAGAAACTAGTTTCTTTCTTTTTCTTTTCAAGATCACAGAAAAATCTATGTTCCTATGTGTTTAAATTTAATCTTGATGTTTTTCTAATTAGAAATTCAATTTTAAAGACGTGAAAATATTACGCCCCATTCTCGGGATATTTCCCCAGTCAGCATACGTACTGTAATATTCATTTAATACATTCTCTGCACCAATCTGAATTGTGCTTCTCACTTTATTGATTGCAAAAGAATAATCGGCAGAGATGTTCCAAATGGCATAAGCCGCAGTCAAATCTTCTCCGTATTCCGGACTGTAATTAATCTGTTCGAAATCGCCATTTACAGAAGTCTGGATTCCGAAATTTTTATACATATAATGCAATGAAGTCAAATAGCTTAACGGACGTATAAATGGCAGATTTCCTCCTTTATTGTCCATTCCGCGAGCATAAGTCAACGTTCCTTTCCAATGCAGATGCTCTAAAATATCGTAGCTTACATTCGCAGACATATTCAAAAGTGTTGCATAATCTAAAGAAGTATAGCCTTTTACCCCAACCGACTGATAATTCATTGGACTTCCTAAACTCAAGATTTTACCAATAATATAATTGTCAATGTAGAAATAGTTGATTTTTCCCTGAATGCTTAATCTTTCGTTTGCAAAACCTGCGCTTGCATTTCCTTCATACGAAATTTCATTTTTCAGATTGGGATCTCCGATATAATCGTAGCGGTCAAAACTATTATAAATGTAATATCCGTAACCTTCAGAAACAGAAGGCGCTCTATGACCATAACCCGTTCCAACAGAAAAATTAAACTGATCTATATTTAACTGATAACTGGCATTTAAACTTGGCAGAAATCTCGTTTTTTCCTGAGGCGCGCCTGGGTGAAAAATCCAGTTGAACTCTATATATTTAGAATAATTGTAGTTCACCCCCAAAGAACCGCCAAGATTCACAGTGCTTTTCTCCGAAAGCTCCCAAGAATTATTCATAGAAAGTCCAGCAAAACGTGTTGTTACCCAAGGCCAGCTATAGGCAAACATGGTTCTTTCGCTTCGATCCTGCGGATACATACGCATTTCTGCAATAGACAAATTATCGTAGGCATTCAACTGAATTTCAGATGAATAGTTATTTCTTTTCAAATTGGCTTTAGAAACCAATCCATAGGTTGTGCTCCAACCCGGCATATCCATATGAACCAAATTCTCAGGACGTGTAGTATCATCCATATAATGTTCGATTGCATTAAAATATACTTTCGTATCCACTACTCTAACCAAACCTTCTTCAAACAATTGTTTGTAAGACGCCGAAGTAATGAGTGCGCGAGAAAGCCACAAATCCATTGGCAAAGCAGGATAACCTACGTCTTTTGCCACATCAAAAATCGCGTCTAATCGTAATGATGATAAATCGCTGGTTTTATAAGCGAATCCTAATGAAGTATTGAATTTATTGTATTGCGAATGCTTTACTTCATTGTTGTTTCCGTCATGATAATTATCGGCCGTTCGATAGGAAATGCTTCCGTCAGCCACAAATTTAGTTCCCGAATAAGAGATATTTCCTAAATTGAAAAACTGCTTATTATTAAACTCAAATCCTGTCTGATACGCTCCATTCCATTTCTTTTGAAGTCCAAACGGCGTGCTTTTTCTTTTTAAATCGATGCTTCCTGCAATTGTTGATCCATGCAGGCTTCCCTCCTGTCCCGATTTAATATCGATTGCCGCGAGATTATTGCTTTCTACATAAGACGTAATTGGATCCATTTTATCGGTACAAGCGCCAAACACATGCATTCCGTCAATGGTAACCGTAGAACGTTCGGTGCTCATATTGTTCAACAAAGGCTCCCATGCGTAAGCTCCACGCTTTATAAAACTGATATTCTCTGACGATGACAAAAATTCATCAACAGAAACCGCCATTTTCATCTCGGTTTCAATTTTCTTTTTTGCGGCGTTTTTTACTGTTACTTCTTCTAAGTTTTTGATGCTGTCGTGATGTGCATGCTGGTTTTGAGCCGTTACAGACATTCCCAAAAAAAGTAGCATTATAATATATTTCATGTTATTAGAATAAAGTATCAATATATAGTTCGCTTTTCACGCCTTCAACCCCCGGCGTATGATCGGTCGGAACTACAGTTCCTTTTACGATTAATCCGTTTTGGTTCATCATAATTAGATTCAATGTCCAGTTTCCTGTCATCGTATAATTAACCACACCGTGATACAAACCATCATTTCCTTGCGTTAAATCTTTATTATTTGGCGAAGAATGATTGCCCATTGAAGGTTCAGGCATTCTAGGATCTAACTTTAAAGTATAGCCTACAACTTCCGAATATGAAAACTGTGTTGGATCAGGGAAAGTTCCCGCAGGCGTGGTTGGTTTATTGTATTTATAAACCCCTGCTACAAGTGGATTTTCTGAAACCGTAGGTTTTTGAGGCGAAATCAATGCTATAACATATTGTTCTCCATCATTTCCTGCAAAAGCCGTCATGTTTAGATTTTTATTGGGTTGCTGTGCTACAGAAACATCTTTATTAATCTCATATTTTTGGTTATCAGCCGTAAAACTGATGTACAATTTCCAACTTGCCGTCGTTGAGCTTTCGCCAGTAAAAACAGAATAACCAATGTAGTATTTGTTAGTAGCATCGTATGCTAGATTATGTTCATGCGGACATGAACTTTTGCTTCCGTCAGCATTGCTCAAAATAGGCAGAAAAGTTGCAGCAGAAGAAGTCAGCTCCTGATTGTTTTGAGTGTTCACAATTTTGAAGTGAAGCTCATTATATCCTTTATAGAATGTTCCGTTTAAGGCATCTATGGTTATCTTATAGTTCCCATTAATAAAAGAAGTCGCTTCTTTAAATTCGTATCTTTCAGGAACTTCAGAACCAGTTTCAGCTTCGTAATCTGTTTTATCGATTGTACAGGAACTAACCGCAAACAATAGTGCGATTATCCAAAAATTAAAAGATTTCATTTGATGATGTTATAAAAAAAGTTCAATATTTAGCACCTTACCATAAATTTTTGAATATCAAAAAAGAACCAAAATGCTGTGAGCAAACCAAAATATTGGCAGTGTAAATGAAAATGGAAGTGTTTTCCTTTCAATTACAAAAGAAGATCAAAATCAGTTTTAGAAAAATAAATTGAGTAATTTTATCTCAACTAGAATTATAAGCACTAGTAAATCAAGCAAAACAAAACTATTCGAAAATTCAAATTTCAGAATTGGAATTTGGAATTTCACAAATTGGATTTTATAAAAACAACAGGATTTTAATCTCTATACTGTATAGAGAGGAGGATGAAAAGTAAGATTAGAAGCCCCGATAGGTTTCTTTTCAAATAAAATTGAAGTATTCTCTTTTGATTCGATAACTGGAATTGTACTAAAATTAATTTCAGCAGTATTTTGAACGTATACAAGCTCTAATTTATCTTTTAGGCTATCCTGCATTTTTCGTTCGTTATCAGAATATTTTTTAATGCTTTTTTGAAGTTCGCAACGACCATTACAGCTATTAAAAGCTTGTTTGCGTTGCACACAGATGGTTTTTGCAATTTCTTTTTGATTGATTTTAAAAGAAGCATAAACGAACAAGCTGCCAAAAGATGGCGACAGTATTAAAATAGAAAGCGCTATGATGATTACTCTTTTCAATGCTTGTTCAATAGTTGCTGGCAAAAGTACATACTATTTTGTATTTATTTTAACGATTTCTTCATTTTTTATTGGATAATAACTAATCAATTGCATTTGCAAAAAGCGAACTCCTCATCAATTAACGAAATATCGCAAATAAAAAACTTTCTCTTTTCGATAAAGCCTTTAAAATAAAGCCATTGTAAATAAGGCACGTTAATTGGCTACTGTCTGGCATAATTTCCAAATATAAAATGAATAATATGAAAATTAAGCAAACATCCCTCTTTCAGCATGCCCCACCACGTATTCAACACAAAAATTTTCACTTCTTAATCTAGATTAACCGATAGGCCTTTCAATCTGCAATACATTTGCAGTGTAATCATAACAAAACAAAATACAATACCACTTATAAGTTTAAAATTTAAACCTATAAATCAATTTAAATTAAAAATATAAACAAATATTAATCTTAAAATCAAAAACCATGAGCACATTTACAGTAAAAGACGGAACAGAAATTTATTATAAAGATTGGGGAACAGGACAGCCAATTGTTTTTCATCACGGATGGCCTTTATCAAGCGATGATTGGGACGCACAGATGATGTTTTTTCTTCAAAAAGGATACAGAGTTATTGCACACGATCGCCGCGGTCATGGACGTTCAAGCCAGACTTCTATAGGAAATAACATGGAAACTTACGCATCAGACATTGCTCAATTAGTTGAGGCTCTTGACTTAAAAGATGCAATTCACGTTGGTCACTCAACAGGAGGCGGTGAAGTAATTCGTTATGCTGCAAAATACGGAAAAGGGCGTATCTCAAAAGCAGTAATCATTAGCGCTGTACCACCAATTATGGTTCAAAGCGAATCGAATCCTGAAGGTGTGCCTTTGTCTGTTTTTGATGAAATCAGAAAAGGAACGGGTTTTACCAGATCGCAATATTTTTATGATTTCCCTATTCCTTTTTACGGATGGAATCGCGAAGGTCAAACCGTTCAAGAAGGAATTAAGCAAAATTGGTGGCGTCAAGGAATGATGGGTTCTGTATTATCTCATTATGAAGGAATTAAAGCTTTCTCTGAAACTGATTTTACAGAAGATCTTAAAAGTTTGGATATTCCGGTTCTTGTGTTGCACGGAGAAGATGACCAGATCGTTCCTTATCATCAAGCGCCAAAATCAGCAAAACTGCTAAAAAACGGAAAATTGATTTCTTACCCAGGATTTCCTCACGGTATGCCAACCACAGAAGCAGAAACGATCAATAATGATATTCTAGCTTTCATAAAATAACTCTTAAAACCTAACTGTCTGCAAAACTTCTTTGCAGACAGTTTAAATCTCTCCAAGCTATGAGTTCATTACAACAACCTTATTTTGAAACCGTTACCGAAGCTTTACAATGGCTAAATGTACAAGGTTTTACAGAAAACTTCAATCTTGATGTAGATTGCATCAGATGCAATACCAACACGCTTAGAATGTCTCCAGAAGAGTTCAAAATCGAATATTTATTTCGCTTCGAAGGTGATACTGATCCCGGTGATGAAGATATTGTATACGGCATAATCTCTGACATTTACAATGTAAAAGGTGTTTTAACCAGCGCTTTTGGAATTTATGCAGATTCAGTTTCTGCTGAAATGATTAAAAAACTTTCTACACATTAATATCAAAATAACAGCATATCGTAAGAATAACGATATATCGCTAGTTCTCTCGGAAATTAAATACTCTATTGACTAATTATAAAATCTAAAAAATAAACATCATGAAACCATCATCTAACTTATTGACACCAGACAATCACGCCTTAGTATTAATCGATTTTGAAGGTCAAATGGCTTTTGCAACAAGCAATCTTCCTGTACACGAATTGCGTACAAATGTGGCAATCGTTTCTGGAGCATCAAAAATATTTAATGTGTCAACAGTGGTAACTACAGTTGCAGAAGAAAGCTTCTCGGGTCCTGTTTTCCCTGAAGTTGAAGAATTTTATCCAATCGCTACTTCTGGATATATTGATAGAACAACAATGAATACTTGGGAAGACGAAAATGCCTATAAAGCTATTGTAGCAAAAAATAAAAAGAAAATAGTTCTTGCTGGATTATGGACAAGCGTTTGTATTGTTGGGCCTGCATTGTCGGCTATTGAAGAGGGATACGAAGTTTACATTATTACAGATGCTTGTGGTGACGTAAGCAAAGAAGCTCATGAGCGTGCCGTACAGAGAATGGTACAAGCTGGTGCAATTCCTATAACTTCTATCCAATATTTATTAGAACTTCAAAGAGACTGGGCGCGAGAAGCTACTTATGGTCCTGTAACTTCTTTAATGAAAAAATATGGCGGTTCTTATGGAATAGGCATCCAATATGCACACACTATGTTGAAACACTAATCTAAAGAGTTCATTTAAACCTATATAACTATTCGAGGCTCTACTCTAAATAATTTAATTATGAAAGCAGATTTAATTTTATTCAACGGAAAAATTCATAGTTTCAATCCAGAAACTCCAAATATAACAGCAGTCGCGATTAAAAACGGAAAATTTATTGGCGTTGGAAATGACAGCGATATCATGCAGTTTGCTTCTGAAGAAACCAAAATAATCGACCTTCAGAATAAGAGAGCTGTTCCAGGAATCAACGATTCGCACATTCACCTTATTCGTGGCGGATTAAACTATAATTTAGAATTACGCTGGGATGGAGTTCCGTCTCTAGCCGATGCGCTTCGAATGCTAAAAGAGCAAGTTAATCGCACTCCAAATCCGCAATGGGTACGTGTAGTGGGCGGTTGGTCTGAATTTCAATTTGCTGAACGCAGAATGCCAACTTTAGAAGAAATCAACGCTATTGCGCCAGATACTCCTGTTTTTATTCTGCATTTGTACGATAGAGCGATTATGAACAGAGCGGCACTGAGAGCTGTTGGATATAACAAAAATACGCCTGCGCCTCCAGGCGGACATATTGAGCGCGACTCAAACGGAGAGCCAACAGGACTTATTATTGCAACGCCAAATGCGATGATTTTGTATTCAACTTTGGCTAAAGGCCCTACTCTTTCTTATGAGCATCAGCTTAACTCGACACGTCATTTTATGAAAGAATTAAATCGTTTCGGAATCACCAGTGTGATCGATGCTGGCGGCGGATTTCAGAATTTTCCAGACGATTATAAAGTGGTGAATGAATTGAATGAAAAGAACCAATTGACAGTGCGAATTGCCTACAATCTTTTCACACAAAAGCCAAAACATGAATTTGAAGATTTTTCAGATTGGATTGATACCGTAAAATTATATCAAGGAAATGATATGTACCGCCACAATGGCGCTGGCGAAATGTTGGTTTTCTCTGCTGCTGATTTTGAAGATTTTCTACAGCCAAGACCCGATCTTCCAGAAAACATGGAAGCCGAATTAGAAAAAGTGGTTCGTCTTCTGGTAGAAAACCGTTGGCCGTTTAGACTGCATGCGACTTATAACGAAAGCATTACTAGATTCTTGAATGTATTTGAAAAAATCAACCAAGATATTCCTTTCAACGGACTTCCGTGGATTTTTGACCACGCAGAAACGATTGATGAAAGAAACATCGAACGTGTAAAAGCTTTAGGAGGCGGAATTGCTGTTCAAAGCAGAATGGCGTATCAAGGAGAATATTTCACAGATCGTTACGGAGCTAAAGCCGCAGAAAACACACCTCCAATCAAAAAAATGATCGAAATGGAAGTTCCTGTTGGCGCAGGTTCGGACGCCACAAGAGTAAGCAGTTACAATCCGTGGGTTTCCATGTATTGGATGACGGTTGGAAAAACTGTTGGAGGCTTGCAATTGTACAATGAAACCAGATTGAACAGACAAACGGCTTTGGAATTGTACACCAGAGGAAGCGCTTGGTTCTCGCAAGAACAAACAAAAAAAGGAGATATTAAAGTTGGAATGTTTGCCGATTTAGTGGTTTTAGACCGAGATTATTTTGCAATTGACGACGAAGACATTAAAAAAATCGAAGCTGACTTGACCATTGTAGACGGAAAAATTGTGTATGCAAACGGAGATTTTTCTTCCTTCTCCCCTCCTCACATTCCGATTCTGCCAGATTGGTCACCAACAAATATTTATAACGGATATCCTGTAAGGAGCGGTTTGCAAAGTGCAATTGGAAAAAATGCAAAAGCCGATGCAAAACCAAAACTAACTTCGCAGATTCATAGCTGCAGCGGAAGTTGCGATGTTCATTTACACAATCACGACGCTGCCCGATTGAGCAATGTTCCTGTTAATAATTATAATGCATTCTGGGGAGCTTTGGGCTGTTCTTGTTTTGCTTTTTAAATCTCAAAAAATGATTGATATTATAAAACAAATCCTGTATTCCGATTTAGGGACATCATTCAACAATGCAGCTCTTTTAGCTTTTAGAGTTCTGCTTGCCATTGAATTATTCAGAGTACACGGAATGAAAAAATTTAGAGTTGAAAACGGACAAAAAGAACATGTTCCAAATCCGCTGCATCTGCCAGAAAAACTAAACGGTTTGGTAGCAACATTTTCAGATACTGTCATCCCGTTTTTCATCATTCTGGGGTTTGGAACAAGGCTCGCGGTCTTACCTACAATTGGTGTCACAGCAATTGGCTATTTTGTGGTTCACCGAAACGATTCGCTAGAAGTGCGCGATGTGCCTTTTATGTACACTTTATCTTTATTACTGCTTCTTGCCCTTGGCGCAGGAACGTATTCACTAGATTACTATTTAGTAACATTATTAAACAATTAATTTAAACGCAAATATTTTTTAACACATAGAAACATAGCTTTTTGGGAGCGCGTAAAAGGCGTTTCGCTTTGCATTAATACACATAGCATATTTTATTCTCTCGCAGATTGAGCAGATTAGGCAGCTATTTTCCATTACAAACTTTGTCAAAGTTTAAAACTTTGACAAAGTTCTCACAAAGCGTTAATAAATCTATGTGTTAGAAACTAGTTTCTTTCTTTATTCTTTTCAAAAATCAAGAAAAAATCTATGTTTCTATGTGTTTATTGATTCAGATTCCTCCATAACTCAAAACTCAAAACTCATAACTCATAACTCATAATTAATAACTTATTAAAACCCAATTTAAAAATGAAAGCAAACATCGGAATCAAACAAGAAAACATTTCAAAAATCGTAGAGATTTTAACTAAAGTTCTTGCAGACGAATTTATACTTTACACCAAAACAAAAAGAGCACACTGGAACGTTGAAGGCCCTGATTTTTACAACAAGCACATTTTCTTCGAACAGCAATATGATGCCATCGATGAAATTGTTGATACTGTTGCAGAAAGAATTCGTTCTTTAGGCCATTACACTCCAGCTACTTTAAAAGATTTCTTAGCGTTAACACATCTTAGCGAAGAATTACAAGAGAAAAATGACAGTAATGGTTTTATTAAAGAATTGCTTCTCGATCATGAAAGCATCATTATATATCTGCGAGAAAACATCAATCTTATTGCGAATGATCTCCAAGATGCAGGGACAAGCGATTTTATTACAGGTCTTGTAGAAAATCACGAAAAAATGGCGTGGATGCTTCGCGCACATTTAAACTAAAAAGAAATTATGGAAATAAAACAAAACAATATTTGGTACGTAACCCTGCTTCTAACCATAATAGCAGGGTATTGCGATACCGTAACCTTTGTCGCAGCCGATTCGATATTTTCGGCGCATGTTACAGGAAACTTTATCGTATTTGCCTACCAGATTATCAAAGGTTCAGACTTGCATGCTTGGATAAAACTGCTAACTTTTCCCGTTTTTATTATCGCAGTAATTACAGGGGGAAGAATTGCTTTAAAAGCCACAAATCGCTACACTATTTTATTTTGGGAAGGGATAATACTGGTTTTAAGCGGCATTGCATCGTATGCCTTTGGTTATCTGCAAAATTTCGAAGAATGGACGATGTATACCATCGCCATGACAACTGTATTTGCCATGGGGCTTCAGAATGCTTTTGGAAAACTTTACGCTAAAGAAACGCACGGCCCGACAACTATGATGACAGGAAATGTCACTCAGGCTTCGCTTGACCTAGGAAATCTATTAAAAAACGGATTTAAAGATGCCGAAGTACTTTTAAGTTTTAAAAAACAATTAGTTACAATAATTGGATTTCTTATCGGTTGTTTTCTTGGAGCCGTTGCAGGAAAGTTTTTCGGATTAGGCACTTTAATTCTGCCTGGAACTGCTATGATTATTTGCTATTTATACCACCGAGACAGCCAGTAAACACACATTTTTGAATTGCAGTTTGCCAATAATATAGTATCTTTAAAGAATGGTTTTTATCTCTTTTCCTAAAAAAGAAATTGCTGATATAGAAATAAAACAAAATACAACCCAAGAATATGGAAACAATAAAATTAGAATTAGACGAAAAAAAACACGGTGCTTTTAATCTCTATGTCGACGATAAAAAACTAGGCGAAATGACAGTAAGCATTAAACCAGATTTGTTGACGGTTTATCATACTGGAGTTGAACCAGAAGCAGAAGGAAAAGGTTATGCAAAGAAACTTTTAGAAGAAATGGTAGCATACGTTCGCGCCAACAATTTAAAAGTTTTACCGCTTTGCCCTTATGTGCACGCGCAATTCAAAAGACATCCAGATGAATATGAAGATATTTGGAAGAAGTAACGTTGAAAAGACGAAAGACGAAAGATTAAAGACTGGAGATGAAAGACTCTTGTCTCTAGACTTAAAAATTAAAGATTAAAAAACTATGAATACAGATATATTAACAGATGGCGTTCCTTTAAATGAAGCCAAAAAAGCCCTCATCATGATTCATGGTCGTGGTGCAAGCGCGCATGATATTCTTTCTATCGCCAAACATCTTAAAGTAGAAGATTTTGCATTGGTTGCGCCTCAGGCAGAAAACAGAACTTGGTACCCGTATTCTTTTTTGGCACCCCTAAACGAAAATGAACCTTCATTTTCAAAATCATTAGAAGCTATCCACCAGGTTGTTGTTGCAATTCAGCAAAATGGAATCGAAAAAGAGAATATTTATTTCTTGGGCTTTTCTCAAGGAGCTTGTCTTGCTTTGGAATTTACAACCCGAAATGCCGCAAAGTATGGCGGAATCGTAGCTTTTACAGGTGGGCTAATTGGTGATAAGGTGTATGAAAATCATTATTCAGGAAATTTTGAAAATACTCCTGTTTTTATAGGAACAAGCGATCCTGATTTCCACGTTCCTGTAGAAAGAGTGAATGATACAGAAGCGCTTATGGAAAAAATGGGTGCTGACGTTACTAAAAAAATCTATCCAAATATGGGACACACCATCAGTCAGGACGAAGTAAATTGTGCAAATGCATTGATTTTCAATAAAAAATAATGATTACTATAACTCGTGTTTACAGCGATGCTAACGGAGAAAGCCATTTTGAAGACTTTCAAGTTCCGTTGAAGAACAATGGCGATATCGGATTTTTATCTGATGATGAGCCTGTCAAATCTATTGTTTTTAGAGAAGTAAGTCCGTCTTACGATTACGATTTTCATAATGCGCCAGACCGCCAATATATTGTATTACTGGAAGGAGGCGTAGAAATCGAAACTTCACTGGGAGAAAAAAGAACATTCTCGACGGGTTCAATTTTATTGGTGGAAGACACTACTGGAAAAGGCCACAAAACTAAAAATATCGAACCAAAGCTTCGAAAATCAATATTTATAAAATTGTAATTTAAAAAAGTGCCACTCCCGATAGCTATCGCAATAAAGAATTATATTGATTTTTTTTTGCCACGAAGGCGCTAAGACACAAAGTTTTTTTTGCAAATACTAAAAAAGAATCTCGCAAAGACGCAGAGTCGCAAAGTTTTACTTTAAGTAATTTAATCTGCATAAATCTTTTAATCCTGATAGCTATTGGGAGCGTGAAAAAAAAATCAAAAGTAAGCGCGAAAAACTATGTGCATTTAAATAAGTGAAACGCCTTTTATACATCTAAAAAGCTATGTTTCTATGTGTTTAAAAAAAATATAAACCTTTAATCTGCTTAAATCTTTTAATCTCGATAGTTATCGAAAGTGTGAAAAAATTTCAATCTTAAAGATTTTTCTTTTTTATTGATTCTCTAAATATACATTTTCCATTATCAAAATCACGATATATCGTGTAATATCAAATTGGCTCTTTCTTAAAAACCCTAATAATAAAGCACTTACTCAAATGGAACAGGGTTTGGTTATTCTTTAAAAAACATCAAAAACGTGCCGTATTTCATTTCTTAATCTAGGTTAATCGATCCAGAAGCATAACGGACGTAAATTTGTAAAAGAAAAATCAATAACAATTTAATATAACAAATACCATGGAAAATAAAATATTAGGCTTACACCATATTACTGCAATCGCAGGTGACGCTAAACGTAATTTTGACTTTTATTCAAAAGTTTTAGGACTAAGATTCATCAAAAAAACAGTAAACTTTGACGATCCTGGAACATACCATTTTTACTTTGGCGACGAAGTAGGAAGCGCTGGAACAATACTAACTTTTTTCCCTTGGGGAGAAGGAATCCAACAAGGAAGAAAAGGTTCTGGAATGGCAACAGAAATTGGTTATTCTGTTCCAAAAGGAAGTTTGGATTTCTGGCAGAAACGTTTTGAGAAATACAATGTAATTTACAATAAACCAGCTGAAAAGTTTGGAGAAAAATATTTGACTTTTTTAGATCCAGACGGACTAAAATTAGAGTTAATCGAATCTAAAACAGAAGATAACCGAAAAGCTTGGGAAACAGATGAAGTAAAAGCAGATGTGGCAACAAAAGGTTTCCATAACATTACTTTAACTTTAAACAGCATCAAAGCAACTGCTGCTATCTTAACTGACATTTTCGGTTATAAATTAATCGATCAAGAGGTAAACCGCTACCGTTATGCAACAGATGCTGTAGAAAATGCTGCCATTGTTGACTTGGTGGAATTACCAGAGGAAAAACGTGGATTAAATGCAAACGGAACTATTCATCACGTAGCATTCCGTGTTCCAAATGATGAAATTTTGATGAAATTTAGAGAGAAAATCGAAGATTACGGATTGTCTATTACACCGCAAATTGACAGACAGTATTTCCACTCTCTATATTTTAGAGAACCAGGAGGAGTTTTGTTTGAAATTGCAACTGATAATCCTGGGTTCACTGTAGATGAAAGCTTAGAAGAATTGGGTCAGAACCTAAAACTTCCTGCTCAATACGAACCTCAAAGAGCTGCTATCGAAGCTCATTTGGTTAAAATCAATTAATTAAAAACTAAGCCGGTTTGTCTTAAACCGCAACACAACTATTTGAAAAGAGGTTTTCCTAGAGAAAGCCTCTTTTTTTTATAACTTAGAGAATCGCACTGTTTTTATAGCAAAGAAAAGCCGTTTACAATACAAAAACTTAAAATCTCAGACTCTCATTCACGAAGACTCGGGATGGCATCTCAAAATCAGCGATCCATCCACTGTTTAAAGAAAGGCGTTTTTTCGCGACTTATGATTACCTCGCGTTCTGGATCAAGTTTTAATTGGATCTTTAGTTTTGCGTTGAAGTAGTTGGCAATAGATTTAATGCTTTCTGCACGAATGAAAAACTGGCGGTTGGCACGGAAGAAAATATTTGGATCTAATTCTTGTTCCAGTTCTTCCATAGTTTGCGGAATAGAAATAATTACACCCGATTTTAGGAATAAATTACTCGTTTTAAATTCAGAATATATAAAATCAATATCGGAGACATCTACGCTTTTGTAACCATCGCGATAGGTTACTAAAAAACGCATTCTGAATACAGGTTTCTCAATCAGTTCTTTTAGAATTCCAGCTATATTAGTAACGTTGGCTTCGTTTTTATTTAAAGATTTAAATTTGTTTAAGGCAAACTCCAATTCGTTCTTTTCTATAGGTTTCATCAAGTAATCGATGCTGTTAACCTTAAAAGCGCGAATTGCATATTCGTTATACGCTGTCGTAAAAATAACAGGGCAAGTGATTTCGATTTCGTCAAAAATAGCAAAGCTTAGTCCGTCAGCCAAGCGGATGTCCATTATAATGAGATCTGGAGGCGGATTCAATTTTAGCCATGCAACAGTATCTACAACTGTATCAATAATGCCAAGAATTTCGCAGTTGGGTTCGAGCTCTTCCAAAAGCCTTTTTAAACGGCTGGCGTTAATGCTTTCATCTTCTACAATTAAAATTTTCATAACTCTTACATTAATGGCAGACGTACGTCATAATAACCGTTTGATTCAGTGAAAATCGGCATTCTCTGAGATAAAATTTTATAGCGGAATTCGATATTTTTATTTCCAATGCCTGTCGAAACCAACGTTTTTCCAGCGGTTCTTTGCAAATTATTTCGAACGACAATATCGCCAGAATCAGAAAAAACAGAAATAGCAAGCGGATTCGCTAAAGTTGCCATATTATGTTTTACAGCATTTTCTACCAATAACTGCAAGGTTAAAGGCGGCAAATGAAGAGCTAAAGCAGACGAATCAACCTCAATTTTTAAGTCGATTTTTTCTCCCAATCTTTTCTTCAACAAATAAAAATAGGCATTCAGAAATTCAATCTCCTCTTTTACAGTAATCGTGTCTTTATTTGAGTTTGAAATCATATAACGATATACTCTCGTTATATTTTCTAAGAACGAAGCGGCTTCTTTCTGATCTTCATAAATCAATTCTGTCAAAGTGCTGAAATTATTGAACACAAAATGCGGATCTAACTGCATTTTTAAAGATTCTAATTTTGAACGTGTTACCGCTTCTTGAAGTTCAGAAGCTCTAACTTTTAATTCAGCAGTTTCTATAGCTTTTAAACGCCACCTGTTTAGAAGAAATATCCCAGTATGAATGGCACTTATGAAAAGCGAAATAATCGCAGCCATAATTTTAGACTGCCAAATCGTAACCAGATCATTTTCTTCTAAGGCTGTACATGGATAGAAATAATCCCAGACACTGGAAAAAATAAAATTTAAGAGACTATTTCCGGCAATTAAACAAATAAACTGTGCTATTGCCCTAAATGCCGGATTTTGTTCCCATCTTATATAATAATTCAATTTTCGTCCCACAAAAAGCGTGAGCTCTGTCAAAATTGCGCAATAGACTAAAATAATGAAGATATCAAAGGTCTGATCTAAATCGAGCAGGCTTTGTTGTTCGAAATCTCGGTACGGATTGAGCCAATAATAAGAAGAAAGATAAACCAAAAAAACGGCTGGAATTACTATAACTCTGTAATATTTATAGAAAAAATTCTTGCCTGATTTTTTATTTTGGTTCTTTCTACTCATTAATTCATTCAAAAAATCCTATCTCATTAGTGTTCTACCAGAACAGCTTCTGCCTTAGTGGTGGCTGTAATAGTTTCAGCTGATTTTCTCTCGCGCATAACTCCCCATTTTAAGCAAGTTGCTCCCCATGAAAATCCTGCTCCAAAAGTAGTTATCAATACATTCTGTCCTTCTTTAAAATCATCTTTAAAATCCCATAAACACAACGGAACTGTTGCAGAGGTTGTATTTCCGTAACGGTCAATATTTACTTTTACTTTTTCGAAATCAATTCCTAAACTTTCGCCAACAGCAGTAATAATTCTCAAATTAGCCTGATGTGGAACCACCCAGTCAATTTGGTCTGCTTCTAATTCATTTTTTGCCAAAGCATCTTGCGAAACCTGGCTCATGGCCGCAACGGCTCTTTTAAATACAAAAGCACCATCTTGTTTTAAATAGTGTGTTCTATGTAAAAGACTCTGCATAGACGTTGGATTTCTAGAACCTCCAGCTGGCACAGCCAAAGAAGAAACTCCACTTCCGTCCGTTTTCAGGATTGTTTTCATTAGACCAGCATCAGATTCACTTTTTTCTAATAAAATGGCTCCTGCTCCATCTCCGAAAAGAATACACGTATTACGGTCTTCGTAATCTACGATTGAGCTCATTTTATCTGCTCCAACGATGATTAATTTTTTATAACGCCCGCTTTCAATCATGTTTGCCCCCATTTCCAGCGCATACAAAAACCCGCTGCAGGCTGCATTCATGTCAATTCCAAAAGCATTTGTAAGTCCGCTTTTATCGCAAACAATACTTGCTGTTGGTGCCAAAATGTGATCCGGAGTAGCTGTTGCTACTAACAAAGCTTCTATTTCTTCACGGTCTACATTATAATTTTCGATAAGATTTTCAATCGCAGCTGCGGCAAGATCAGATGTTGCCGTATCGTCATCTGCGATTCTGCGTTCTCTAATTCCAGTTCTTTTGATGATCCATTCTTCCGATGTATCAACTGTTTCTGAAATTTTTTTGTTGGTTAAAATTGATGATGGTACGTAACCACCTATAGCTGTAATTACTGCGCTCATTGTTTTTTATTTTTTTTAAGCTTTGTACTCTTAGAACCCAACGCTTAACACTTTTTTTCTTCTTTTGGACTACTCATGATAGGAATAGAATCTTTGAGGTACCATAGGAAACCAATATAGTATTCCTTAAAAACCGATTAAATCTGTTGGCAATAACTTTTCTTGAGAAATAGTGTTTAAAAAACTTAACAAACTATGAACATTATACAAAATCCAATTAAAATAAATTAAAAACCTATACAAAGTGTTCTCTCGGTATAACTCTGTATAGAACCTTTAATTTACCTTATTTTTAAAATCATACTATGCGGTTTCAGTTTGCAGATAATTCCCAATTTTAGCTGTTGCTGTACTGATAAAAAAAACCTTTCTGCATTACGTTTTTAGAGTGCCACAAAATTAATTTAAAAATATCTTAAACCAGCAGGTTATTAAGAATAATTAACAAAACTGGCTGAAATGTTAAAATATAATTTTGAAATTCGACAATTAGCTCCAAAAATTACAGAATCTCTAAAATCAAAAAATATCTGTTAAATTTTATTTTGATACTATTTCCTCAAAAAAACTTTATAATTTTTACATCATTAATTTTAAATCAAATCAATCGTTAATAATTCGGAAATGACAATAATGGGATATCTAGACCCGCTGCCAGAATCCTAGTTTTGCTTCTGTGAACCAAAGAATCCCAAAAACCGTATTTTTGAGGCACCATAATCAGCAGATCGGCCTCATAATTTTTAATTTCTTTCCTGATTTCGTTAATAACAGCATTCGATCTTACTGTTTTATACAAATATTTTACGTCTTCAAATTCTTTTTCAATATTTGAATTCATCAAAATTCTCTGCTGCTCTTCTTTCAAATCATCCAATTTATCATCGACAGTAAAAAACTCAATTTCTGCACCAAAACCTCCTAAAGTATTTTTGATCCAGCTGAATTTCTTAATAGCCGAAAAACTTAAGCTGTCACAAGCATATAATACCTTTTTTATGTTCACAAAACGGGCCGCCTGAGGAACAGCCAAAACCGGAATCTGTAAGTTTTTAATCGCTGTTGTCGTTGAATTTCCTAATAATTCCTGCTCAAAAGAACGCTCAGCCATTCCCATTACGACAGCATCAGCGTTGGTTTCCTTAATGATTCTCGGAAGCTCATCTTCTAAAAAAGAATAGGTACAAATTGCCGCTGTTTCTATTTGAAATGAATCGGCAATTTCTTTCGCTACATTTTCAAGCTTAGAAATTGCTCGGTCAATCTGCTTCTGCATTGCATCTGCAGTTATATGCGAGTTGGCACTATGCACACTCAGAGAAAATGAATTAAATAAAACCAATTTTGCGCCAGTAGCTTTGGCTAAACCAGCAGCATACGCAACGGCGTTATTTGCAATGTCAGAAAAATTTGTCGCGGCGATTATAGTAAGAGGTGAAATCATAAATTATGTAATTAAGCTTTCTGCAAAATTGCCCAAATAAACGCTTTACACCTTTTTTATATCACCGAATAATCATTTTTTACGACCCAACCGTAAAATTTCATCCCCGAAAAAACAGGCTTTATTTTTTGGTTTCTTACTTTAAAAACAAGAAAAATCAAGTCTGTCAGTTTTTATATTTATTACTTTTACTTTTTATTAAAACTTAGCGGATGGACGCCAAATCTCTCTTAAAAGAACATGTTTCTAAAATTGTTTCATTGACCGACGAACAATTCGAGTATTTCTTTTCGCATTTTAAAACAGAAACTTTTAAGAAAGGGCAAACTGTTATTAGCGAAGGCCAGAATGTCGATAAAGAATATTTTGTTATTTCGGGCTGTTTAAAATCTTTTTATGTTAATGATGAAGTAAAAATGTATATTCTGCAGTTTGCCATGCCTACTTGGTGGGCGTCAGATTATGCGGCGCTTTACAACAAAACCAAAGCAACAATTAATGTTGATTGCATTTCGGATGTTGAAATTCTCTCTCTTTCAAATGACGACCGAGAAAAACTCTGCAGAGAAATACACGAAGTGGAGCATTTTTTTAGATGGAGAACCAATCGCGGTTATGTGGCTTCTCAGAAAAGATTGCTTTCTTTTATGAATAATGATACGAAAACGAGATACGAAGAACTGCTGGCTCTCTATCCTGCCCTATACAATGCTGTTCCCAAACATTTAATTGCTGCTTATCTCGGTGTTTCAAGAGAAACTTTAAGCCGATTGTACAACGCTTCTAAACCACACTAACAAATGTGATCTACATCACGTAATCAATTTTGAATACCGCCATTACTTTGTATCATAAATTAATAACAATTTAAAATACAGAATAATGGAAACTAAAAATTTTAAAATTTCGAATACTGAAAGTCAAGTAAACTGGATAGGAAAAAAAGTTACTGGACAGCACAATGGAACAATTAATATTGAAGAAGGTAATTTTACTTTTTCTAATGACGAACTGACTGGAGGAAATGTTGTAATCGACACCACTTCTATCGTAATTCTTGACGTCACAGATCCTGCAACAAATCAGCAATTTGCTGGACATTTGGCATCAGATGATTTCTTTTCTACAGACAAATTCCAAACAGCAGCTTTAGACATAACAGCTGTTTCTAAACAATCTTCTTCAAATTATTTTATTGAAGGCAATCTTACGATTAAAGCCATTACACATCCGATTGGTTTCAATTTAGAAGTAAAAGCCAATAACGATGAATTGAAAGCTTCAGGTAAAATCATCATTGACCGTACCAAATATGACATGAAATTCCGTTCTGGAAACTTCTTCACTAATCTTGGCGACACTTTAATCTACAACGATTTTGAATTGGATGTTAACCTAACAGCTAAACTTGCTTAATATCTAGAAATCATGCCATATGTAAAAATTGAAGTAACTCGTGAAGGCGTTACAAGAGAACAAAAGCAAAAGCTAATATCTGGAATTACACAATTAATAACAGATGTTTTGGACAAAGACCCTAGCCTTACACACATCGTAATTCAGGAAATAGAATTGGATGATTGGGGATTTGCAGGCGAACAAGTTTCAGTATTGCGAGAAAAAGGCATTACGGCACAAAAGAAATAATCTCTTTAAAATTAGAAAAAATGAAAACAATTATCATAACCGGTGCTTCTACAGGCATTGGTAAAGCAACAGCACAATTATTTTTAGAAAAAGGGTATAATGTGGTGATCAACTCCGCAAATTTACAGAACCTTGAAAACACGTATCAAGAATTAGGTCATACGAACCGATTAGCGATGGTGCATGGCGATGTAAGCCTTATTGCTACCGGGAAAAAATTAGTCGAAACGGCCTTAGAACGTTTTGGAAGCGTTGACGTTTTAATCAATAATGCAGGAATTTTTCAGCCACAATCTTTCTTAGATGTAGAAGAAAAGGACTTGGATCGTTTTTTAAACATTAATTTAAAAGGAACTTATTTTACCAGTCAGGCAGCAGTAAAACAAATGCTGCAGCAAGGAGAAGGATCTATCATTAATATCGGAACCGTTTTGGTTGACCATGCTATTGATGGATTTCCTGCTACAGCACCAATTTCAAGCAAAGGCGGCATTCATGCTTTTACCAGACAGCTCGCTGCTGAATTCGGAAAAAACAATATTCGCGTAAATGCCATTGCCCCAGGAATAATTAGAAGTCCGCTTCAGGCTAAAACTGGCGTAGACAATGCTGATAGTTTGGCTGGGCTGCATTTATTAAACCGCATTGGAGAAACCGATGATGTGGCGCAATTGGCTCTTTATTTGGCTGAAAGCAATTTTGTAACGGGAGAAATCATTAATTTAGATGGCGGTCACGTTGCTGGCCATAGCATTTGATAACTTCAAAAGTTAAAATCATGGAAAATTTTAGCACAAATGCAGCTTTAATTACGGCTGTACTTATGAATTATTTTAACGGAATTTATAATGGTGATGTCCCTCTACTTCAAAGTGTATTTCATCAAGAAGCGATTATTGGTTTTGATCTTAATGGAGAAACCCATTTTAAAACCGTAAATCAATATTTGGAAGGTGTAAAAAACCGTAAAAGTCCACAGGAATTGGGAGAAGAATTCAAAATGAAAATCCTATCTTTAGAAATTATCAATAATACCGCTGTCGCGAAAGTTCAGGTTCCGATATTCGAGTATAATTATTATGACTTCTTAAGCCTTATCGTTGTTGATGGCAAATGGGTTATCAGTAATAAATTAGCAACTAAAGTAAATTAAAATACAATGTGGAATTCAACCAAAATAACACAGTTACTAGGCATTGAGTATCCAATTTTACAAGGTCCAATGGGCGGTGGTTTTTCAACTGCCGCTCTTTTGGCTTCTGTAAGCAATGCGGGAGGATTGGGCAGTTACGGTGCTTATACGCTCACGCCAGAAGAAATTCGTGAAGCTGGAAAAGAAATCAAACTCGCTACTTCTAAACCTTATAATATCAATTTATGGGTTAATGATGTCGATAAAAGCCTTTTAAATTATCCTTCAGAAAAACTAGAAAAGATAAAACTGCTTTTTAAACCTTATTTTGATGAATTAGGGATTCCGCTTCCCGATTTATCTTCTGATATTCCTTCTAAATTTGAAAAACAAGTTGAAGTTTTATTCGAACTCAAACCAGCCGTCTTTAGTTTCATTTTCGGAATTCCGTCGAAAGAAATACTTCTAGAAAGCCGAAAGTTGGGAATAAAAACTATTGGCGCTGCAACCACTTTAGAAGAAGCACTTGCACTAGAAGATGCCGAAGTCGATGCTATTATTGCCGCAGGATTTGAAGCTGGCGGCCATAGACCATCTTTCCTAAAACCTGCACAAGATTCTTTTACAGGATTATTTACCCTTGTACAGCAATTAAAAGCTAAAACCAAAACGCCAATTATTGCTGCAGGAGGAATTATTGATGCAAAAGGCATAAAAGCTGCTATGGCTTTAGGTGCCGATGCTGTGCAATTGGGAACTGCTTTTATGGTTACCGATGAATCTGGCGCAGCTCCCATTCACAAAAAAATGCTTTTTGCTAACCCAAACACTCCAACAACAGTTTCGAAATCACTAACAGGAAGAATGGGTAGAATGATCAGTAATACCATTTCTGATGCTGTTCCTTTTGAAACTGAAGTATTGCCTTTTCCGCTTCAGACCAAATTAATTGCACCTTTAAAAGTAGCCGCGCTCGCGCAGGGAAGAACTGATATGGTTAGTTTTTGGTCTGGACAAAATACAAGTAATTTAAAACATCATAAAGCAAGCGAGTTAATGCAGGCTTTAATTGCTGAAACATCTGCTTTGCTGTAGTTTTTTACCGCAATCCCGATAGCAATCAGGGGCTAAGTTTTTTTGCTTTAGATTGTGTTTTTAAGTTCGCAAAGCATTGTCTTTTATAATCTCGCAAAGTCGCAGAGTCGCAAAGGATTTTATTTTTAAGCCACAGATTATTGTGATTAAAGGAATTGGTCTCTCGCAGATTTGGCAGATTTAACAGATTTTTTTCATATTTAGAAATATAATCTGCTCAATCTGCCAAATCTGCGAGAAATAAAGAAAACTTTGCGACTCTGCTACTTTGCGAGATTAAAAATCATAATATTTTCACACAAAGCTTTGCGAACTTAAAATCTCTAGCATTTATATAAAAAAGATCCTTGCGCTCTTTGCGGTTAAAAAACACCACCCAACATCCCGTCCATTTCACCCCGAAGTTTGTCCGCTTCAACATATTTTCGATTTCGATTTTAAGGCTTTCAACGCACATTTGTACCGTTAAATAACTTTAAATATCAAAATCATGAACTCAAAAACAACAAAAATTATCTATTGGACAGGTGCAGTATTAACTTCTTTATGGTTTGGCGCAAGCGGTTTCTTCGAACTAACAAATAATCCATTAGTTTGGGGAATTACACAACAATTGGGTTATCCAGCGCATTTTATTTATATCCTTGGCATTTTTAAAGTAGCCGGAGTTATTACACTTTTAATTCCGAACAAATTATTGCGATTGAAAGAATGGGTTTTCGCAGGCGTATTTTTCGACATCATTTTTGCTTTCTTTTCAAAAATAGCCGTTTTAGGTTTTGGTGCTGCGACTGATGCCATTGTAGCCTTTATAATGGTAAGCGTAACTTATGCAATGTATAGAAAACTATATACAGCAACTTACGTTCCTTCAGAAATCAATTAATACAAATTACATTAAAATAAAAATGCCTAATAATTAAACATTAGGCATTTTATTATTTTCTATTTAATCTTTCTTTAATTAATTATCATGAAAAAGATCATCTTAATTCTCTGTTTTATACTTTCAGCTTTGTTCTTTATAAGCTGCTTTATGTTTCCTGGATTGTAAAATCAAACCAATTAGTTTATCTGAAAAAATGATGAATTAATTGGTTTTATCGATTTTCCAACCAGCTTAAAAATGCCGTTGCTTTTTCTTTTCCAACCAATAATTTTTCTTCTGTTGGCACACTTAATTTCACAATTATTTTACGAGAAAAATAATGTTCTGCTTCGCGAATCGCCGAAAAATTAACCAAATATTGTCTATTGATTCTAAAAAACTGAATTGGCGATAAAAGCTTATGAATTTCATCTAACGACTGCGTTAACGGGTATTCGTTTTTATCTAAGGTCATAATTGTCGGCATTTCGTTTTTGATATAAAAAAACGCAATATTCTCCGTTAAAACCGTTTGGTATTTATTGTTTTTGAAAACCAAAAAACTACTTTTCCCTTTGTTTTCTCCATTTCGCGTTAGCAAATAATCAAAATCGGGCATTGTTTTTTTATTTCTCTGAAAGAAATTTTTCAGTTCTCCCGCTTTCTTCAAAGCTTGTGAAATGCTTTCTCTTGAAAAAGGTTTCAAAACATAATCTATTCCGTTTGATTTAAAAGCATCGATCGCATAATCATCAAAAGCGGTACAGAAAATTACGGGCGATAAAACCTCAACGTTTTTAAAAATCTCAAAACACTGACCGTCTGCGAGCTGTATATCCATGAAAATCAAATCGGGCTGATCGTTTTCTGAAAGATAATCGACCGCGCCGTCAATGCTTTGTATATAAGACAAAATCTGAACATCAGGTCTGATGCTCAGAATAAGTTGGCCAAGAGCTTTGGCTGTTTTTACTTCATCTTCAATTATTATGATAGTCATAATCAAGTGGTATTTTTACTTTAAAGGTAGTTTCATCTTTGTCAATTTCAATTTCTTTATGAATCAGGTGCATAAAACGCTGGTTGATATTATCTAACCCAACACCTGTAGACACAGCGCCTCTTTTGAGCTGAATCTTATTTTCGACCACTAAAAACTCATTTTCTGTATAGAGTTTTATTTTCAACGGCTTATCTAAAGAAACGACATTGTGTTTGATGCAGTTTTCAATTAACAATTGCAACGTGAAAGGCGGAATCGCCGAATCATATTGTTTTGGATTAATTTCATTTTCTAAAACAAATCCGTCTTCAAAACGCGCTTTCAGCAGATAAACATACGAATCTAAAATTTGTAGTTCTTCGCTTAGCGGAATCAAATCCATTTTTCGGCTTTCGAGAGTAAAACGATAAAAATCAGATAGTTTCAAAATAAAATCAGAACTCTGCGGATCTTGAATATCAACCATAGATTTCAGCGTATTCAAACTATTAAACAAAAAATGCGGATTGACCTGCTGTTTCAATAATTCGTATTGAGCTCCTAGATTTACTGCTTTGGTACGTTCTAGTTCGACTCCCATTTGCTGGGTTTGATAGTTCTGAAAAAGCAGATGCAAGAACATATACACAATCAGATTGATCAAAACTCCGCGAAGTTCGAACATAATCGGCGCATCCATTTTTGAAACCTGAAACAATTCTTGATGTGCAATTACCAGAATCACCATCAAGACAATCCCAAGAATAACACTCAATAAAAGTTTCCAGTTAAACAGACTTTTATTGGCATGATTAGCAGAAAATTTGGGTAAACTGTAGATGTTGTAATACCATATAAAAAGAGAAAACAACAGCGTAATCGAAGAATTTATAATAAGATCTCCAGGTGTAGAATCGGCATCAAATAATTTGGGTATCGAAGCCATAACTGCCAAGGCAATCGAGCTTCCCCAAATGACTTTGAGCGAAACCTGAAAACGTTTTTGTTTTTCCATAATTGAAGTTTGTTTTTTTGATCTTACTCTGTCAAAGATAGGTTTATTTTGAAAAATTAAATTAGATTTTTACTCTCGCAGATTTTGCAGATTTAGGAGATTTTTTTTTGAGAAAACCAACGTTACACGTTTAGTTTGTCATTTCGACGAAGGAGAAATCTCCACAAGTAACTCCATACAGAATGTCGCCAATCTTTGTAGAGCTTCTTATGGAGATTTCTCCTTCGTCGAAATGACAACTAAGGTGACCCTAAGCACGTTTCACCCCAAGAATAGCACCCGATTTTATATCTTGAACAAAACCAATAATTTCAAAATCTTGCGTATTAAAATTCTTAGGCAAAGTGATTGTCGAGTTTCCTTTTGCTACTTTCAAATCGATAGTTTGCAAACGCTGTACAATTTGGTAATGTGATAAAACGCGATGCGCATTTTCTCCTCGCTTTACATTGCTTTTAGCCGATTTCTGAACTACTGCAATAAGCAAATGACTGTTTTTAAAAGTACCATTAATACTGTAATTCAGCGACAATTTATCATTTTGCTGTTTGGTTTCTAAAGACAAATCAACCGCAGCGGGTTTAGAAAGCGCCAATTTTATTCCGTTTCTAAGACTTGTTTCCTGAGAACCTATATAATCTGTTTTTCCGTTAATGATTACTTGAGGAGTATAAATCGGTTCTTTTCCTAGAAATTGAGCGTAATCGTATTGTCTTTTGGTGAAATCGGCATTACTGAAAATATCTTTCCAACCCTGTTTATCCCAATAATCAACATGATAAGCCAATACATAAACATTCTTATCCTTGTATTCATTTTGAATTTTTCCCAGCAATTCATCCGCTGGCGGACAGCTCGAGCAGCCTTCTGAAGTATATAATTCCAAAAGCGCAAAACCTTTTGAATTGTTTTGGCTGAATATGCTATTTCCAATTAAAAAAAACAGCATAACAAAGCCACTTAATAATTTTATTTTTTTCATAATTCTAATTTGTTAAACCTAACAGGTTTTAAAAACCTGTTAGGTTTGTTAAGAGTAGAGTTTTCAAATCAACTCATAACCCATAATTCATAATTTAAAACTCTTTTTAAAGAATATTAATCTCAACGTTTATATTTCCTCTAGTTGCTTTAGAATACGGACAAGTCTGATGCGCTTGAGCTGCCAAAGCTTCTGCAGTTTGAACATCAATTCCCGGAAGGCTGATATTTAATCTTGCCTGAAGAGAATATTCACCTTCGGTTACACATAAATCAACCTCAGCGTCTACCGCAGTTTCAGCTGGAAGTCTAACTCCCAGTTTAGAAGCAGCAATTCCAAGTGCTCCAATAAAACAAGCCGACCATCCTGCCGCAAATAACTGTTCTGGATTTGTTCCCGGACGTGAAGATCCTGGTGTGCTTAATTTGATATTCAATTGTTCATCTGAACTTTGAGAAGCTCCTTCTCTACCGCCTGTTGTGTGTGTTTTTCCTGTGTATAAAACTTTTGTTTCCATGATAATTTTAGATTTTAGATTGTTGATTTTAGATTATTTAAAAATTAATATTTATTGATTCTTGATATTGATATTGGAATTTGGAAATTTAAAAATTGGAATTTATTTCAGGTTCGCTACATCAATTATCGCCTGAGCAAACGCTTTTGGATCTTCTTGCGGAACATTGTGTCCAATTCCTTTTAAAACTCTGTGTTCGTACTTTCCTGTGAATTTGCTTGCATAGGCTTTTCCATCCGCGAAAGCGCCATCAAAATCACTTCCTATTGTAATGCTTGGAACTTTAATTTCTGGTCTTGCAGCAAGACGTTTTTCTAGATTATCGTATTTTGCTTCTCCTGCTTCAAGAGATTGTCTCCATCTGTAATTGTGAATCACAATTGCTACGTGATCTGGATTATCAAAAGACTGAGCCGTTTGATCGTAAGTTGCTTTATCGAAATTCCACAACGGAGAAGCAATTTTCCAAATCAATTTATTAAAATCGTAAGTGTTTTGAGTGTACCCTTGTTTTCCTCTTTCGGTAGCGAAATAATATTGGTACCACCATCCTAATTCAGCTGTTGGAGAAAGCGGTTTTAAGTTCGCTTCCAAATTCACTACAATATAACCGCTTACAGAAACCAAACCTTTTACACGTTCTGGCCAAAGCGCCGATACTGCAACAGCTGTTCTCGCTCCCCAATCGAATCCGCCTATTACGGCTTTGTCTATTTTTAGAGCATCCATAAAAGCGATAATATCACTTGCTAAAGCTGCCTGCTGACCGTTTCTGAAAGTATCTTTGGAAAGGAAAGTTGTAGTTCCAAATCCTCTTAAGTAAGGAGTAAAAACGTGATATCCTTTTGCTACCAAAATCGGAACGACTTCATTGTAACTGTGAATATCGTATGGCCAGCCATGAAGTAAAATTACTGGCGTTCCGTTTGACGGACCTGCTTCGGTATAACCCACGTTTAACAATCCGGCATTGATTTGTTTTAATGTTCCTAAAGAACTATTTACTTCGATTGTTTTTTGTTGTGAAGTTTGTGCTTGAGTGAAAGCTGCATTCATAAAAAGAATAGCGATTAGAATATTGGATAGTGTTTTCATAATTTTTATTTTTTGATTAGTTGATTATCAGTTAATTTCTTCGTCAAAGGTATTTTGACAATGCTTGTTTTAAAAGGTAAAAAAAGGTGAAGTGGACAAAGTTGAGGGTGAAATGGACAGGCTTTGGGGTCGTGTTTTTTTACCGCAAAGCACGCAAAGGTTTTTTGTCTAGATTGCGTTTTAAGTTCGCAAAGCTTTGCAAATAATACGATGTGAAATTCTCGCAAAGTCGCAAAGTCGCAAAGTTTTAAAAACAAAAGCTTTGTGAACTTAAGGTCTTTAGACATTTATCTCAAACAAAACTTAGCGACCTTTGCGAAAAACCTTTGCGCCCTCTGCGTTAAAACTATACGCATTTCAACCTGAAGCTATTTTTTCATTGCAAGTATGGGTTTGCCTTTTTCCACTATATAAGTTGCCAGTTCCGAAGCCTTAACATTGGTATTATTTTTAGCAGAATGAACTACTCCTGCAGGAATAAAAAGCACTTCTCCTGCTTTTAGTGTCACTGGTTTTTCTCCTTCAATCTGATATTCCAGCGAACCTTCAACAACGTAAATGACTTCTTCGCCTGGGTGAGAATGTTTTCCGAAAGCTGAATGCGCTTCAAAATCAATTCTTGCTTGCACCATTTCTTTTCCTGGAGTGCTCAGATCATGTTTTTGCAAATCGATGCGTTTTACTCCTTGTGCTGCAATCTGATTCGGAACCAAAAAGGCAATGATTCCTAAAACAATAATTGCGATTATAACCCATGTTTTTTGTTTTTTCGTTTCCATGATTTTTTATGTTTTTTAGTCTAGTGTATATTTCATTTATTTCACGCAGATTTCAAAAAGATTTGCGCTGATCTGGCAGATTTTTTTTAATTTATATCTGCGTTAATCTGTAAAATCTGCGTGAAACAACTTTTATTTTTTTCCCTATGTTCTTAATTAATGTTTTCCTCTTAAACTTCTGAAAGCATCACGAAGTTCAACCGTAAAAATTTGTGGTTCTTCCCATGAGGCAAAATGACCTCCTTTATTTACTTCATTGTAATAAGACAAGTTTTTGTATGCTTTTTCAGCCCAGCTTTTTGGAGCCTGATAAATCTCTCCAGGAAAAACCGTGATTGCTACTGGAATTTTAATATCAGCAGTTTTCTGTTCGAAAGCATTAAAATTGTTATTGTTATTTTCCCAATATAATTGAGCCGAAGAATTAGCGGTATTAGTCAGCCAATACAATGAAATATCGTCTAACATTTCGTCTTTAGTAAGCGATTTTTCGGCATTTCCTCCGCTATATGTCCATTCGTTGAATTTATCCAAGAAGAATGAAGCCAATCCTACAGGAGAATCTGTCAATCCATAACCTAAAGTCTGCGGGCGGGTTACCATCATTCCGGCATAACCACCGCCTTTTGTATACAATTTGTTTAGCGAATTAAAAGCTGCTTTTTCCTTAACCGATAATCCTGCAGGAGCTGGATCGCCATTTTTTAATGCCTTAGCAACATCAGCAGGAACAGTTGCGGGCATATTGACATGAATTCCTAATAAACCTTCTGGAGCTTGGCGTGCCATAGCATCTGCAATTACAGAACCCCAATCACCACCTTGCGAAACATAGTGTTTATAGCCTAAACGTTTCATTAAAACGTCCCAAGCATTTCCAATTTTCTCTGGCCCCCAGCCTGCTGTTTTTGGTTTTTCAGAAAAACCGTAACCTGGCATCGACGGAATTACCAAATCGAAAGCGTCTTCTGCCTTTCCTCCGTAAGAAGTCGGATCTGTAAGCGGTCCAACCACTTTTAAAAGTTCAAAAACCGAACCTGGCCAACCATGTGTAATAATCAGTGGCATTGCATTTTTGTGTTTCGATTTTACATGAACAAACTGAATATCCAATCCGTCTATATTGGTTACAAACTGAGGCAAAGCGTTTAGTTTGTCTTCGGCTTTATGCCAATCATAGTCCGTTCCCCAATATTTTACAAGACTCTGAATCTGATTCAGTTTTACTCCTTGCGACTGATCATTTACCGTTTCCTGATCTGGCCATCTTGTGGCATTGATGCGATTGCGAAGATCTGTAATCGCTTCCTGTGAAACACTGATATGATAAGGGCGAATTAGACTTGCATCATTTTTATTTTGTTTGTCCTTATTCTGTGCAAAAGAAGCCGATACCAACAACATAAAAGTTCCAGTTGCAATTGTTTGTATAAATGAATGTCTGTTTCTCTGAAGTGTTTTCATTTTTTTTGATTTTTAAATTAGTGTTATTCGTTAATTTCTTTGTCAAAAGTATTTCGATAACCCTTCTTACGAAATCAGAAAATAGGTGAAGCGGACAAACTTCAAGGTGAAATGGACAGGCTGTAAGTTGTGAATTATGAGAGATAAAATGAGAGTGACTTTTACCGCAATCCCGCGGTTAAATAAGCAGTTAGCAAAAAAAATCAGGTATAGTATGTTACCACTATCCTGATTTATATAATTCTTCTATGGCTAATTCTAATTCTCTAATTTCAAATAATTACCATCAAAACTAATCACGACTTTTTTAAATTGCCCGAGTATATCCTGACCGATATTCCCATAGTTTACTTCGCCATAAACGCCATAATCCTTTGGGGCAATTTCCATTTTTGGAAGCTGAATTGTTTTATTTCCGAGTGATATAGACTGGTCTTTTAAAACCAAAACTTCAGTCGAAACTACTTCTGCACCAGCGCTAGAAGTTTTTGTCGTTTCTAAAGTGCCTATAGAATCAAGATCGGTTTTGAATGTTTCGTAAAATGCTTTGTTAAACAAACTTACTTTTGCACCGCTGTCAAAGTTAAACGGCAAGGTTTTGTTTTTATACTTCAACATTACAATCGCTCTGAGTTCGTCGACAAACAAGTTTTTTTCGTTTGCACCTGATTCTGATTCTTTAGAAAACGTCAATTTATCTTTTTCAAAAGTGATTGTTCCTAATTCTTTTATTATCGGAAAACCAATAATTCCGTTAATCACATACGCTCCATCTGCAAAAGTAAAAGCCTTATCAGGATATACTAAAAACACTGCGTTATCAATTTTCAGTTCTCCTAAATTAATCTCCGACGCAACACCAATACGGACTTTATTCTTCTGTCCTGTAAAACTCTCCACGGAAATATTATGGTCTGGAAGAATTTTAACTCCCATTTTTTTCGCTATGCTTTCTGTAATACAGCTAATTCCTGCCCCCGTATCAAAAACAAAATGAGAGACAGTGTCCTTTGCTTTAACCTCTGTTGTAATCAAACCCGCTTTGTCTTTTACAGCAGCAACAGTAATTTTAGTAAATTTATCTATAGATTGTGGCCTAGTACCTCTAAGCGTCTTCCAAATTTGCTGCGTGTTTATTTCATCCTGAAGTTCTTCTTTGGTAAAACGCTGCTGAAATTTCATTGTTAAAACTTTAGAAGCCATATAAGCCGAATTGTAACTAAAGAGTTTGATGTAATTATCATCTTTCAATTTGGCAAATTCGTACGTATTTATAAGTTCATTGTTTTTTAAACTATCTAAATACTGATTTGATAACTTTGGCTTGTTACACACATTGGCATATAATCCTTTATAGAAATAATAATCTTTACCCTTTTCTTTGCTGTTGAGACTGTCCATTTTAGCAAATTGATGTTGTTTGCTCAGCTGTTTTAAAATAGAATCCGATTTTGTCTGCCCCAATAGTATTTGCACCGCAAACAAAAGGCCAAGTAAAAATTTATTAGAATTCATTTATCTGATTTTTGAATGTTAAATATAAGGAAAATCCGAAAAAAATTAAAGTTTAAAATTCCAATTCTTTGCCTTTGAATTTGAGTTTTTAAAAATTGAAATTTTCAAAAAAAAATCAGGTCTAACATTTCTGTCCTTCCTGATTTTTTTTGAATTAATTAACCTTTACACTTATTTATCTTCTTCCTCTAAAACCTCCGCCGCCTCTAAAACCGCCACCGCCGAAGCCGCCTCCATTAAATCCGCCACCACTTCTTTGGATATTCTGAAAGTTTCGAGTTTGCATTTCGCCGCGATCTCTTGCAAAAGCGGATCGGTCTAGATCACGTGTAATATCAGGATGACCTGCCTCACCAAGCGGTTTATTTGGCTGTCCAAGCGTTTGATCTGCTTTAGGAAAATTATCCCTCTGAATTCCGTCTCCCATTCGAGTTTCACCTCCTAGGTTTTGACCAGTTTTTGGCAGATTATCACGCTGAATTCTTTCTCCTGCACCATTGGCACCAAGTCCTTGATTATCTCGCTGAATCCTTTCTCCCGCTCCGTTTGCGCCAAGCCTTTGGTTAGCTCTATTCTGAATTCCTTCGCCCGATTTTTTGGACGAACCCAAGGTTCCTGCTTGCGTCCAGCCGCCGTTTCCGTTATTATAATGGCTCCAGTTTCCGTTGGCATCTCTTTTATAGACATGCCCATCGTGACCAGCATACACATTATTATTAGTGTGAATTGTTGTTCCTCCGCCTCTTCTATGCGTAATTACACCTTTTTTTCCGCTCGAAGTTTCATAACCAATTGCAGTTCCGCGTCGCGTTGTAATATGTCCTGTCTGCGCCCACTGATTTCCGTTTGTTACTGCAGAATGCCCCCATTGTGCATACGCATTGTGCCCTTGATTCGTTCTTGCATAATTTCCTGTCCATGGATTATAAGTGCTTGCAGCGGTGCGTCCGCCATACCAACCTTGCACACTTGCAGAACGTCCGTATCTTCCCGTTGCGGGATTATACCAAGCCGAAGTTCCAGCTGCACCATAAGGTCCGTAAACGCGTCTTCCAGCCGCATAACCTCCTGTCCACGGATTGTAAACCGCTCCTCCTCCATACGCATAAGGCCACGGACGATAAATCGGATACAGTCCGCCGTAATACACATAAGGCGGATAATACCATCCAGTTCCATAAGTCAAGATAGCGCCAAATGTTGCGCCAATTATAAAAGCACCCAAATAACCTGCTGTTGCACTGCTTTCAACCGTTGTGTCGGTTGTGGTTTGCGTAACATACGTCACATTATACACAGGCGAACTTGGCGGAATCGTATAAATTTCTTTCGGAACCGAATCGCATGTTTTCCAAGGTCCGTTCGGACTTGTCGACATAAACCAAACCGCTTGAAAACACAAATAATACAAATCGCCCACTTTTATAATCTTCTCTTGCGTGTTGCTTGCATATTGCATTTTCGTTCCATCGATAGGTTTAAACTGAGGCGTTCCGCCATCATACGATACTTTTACTTTTGACTCAGCATCCGATTTCTTTAAAATAGCTGTTGTCGGAACTTGCGATAACATAACAGCATCATTCGCTTCCTGAGTTCCTGGAACCGACGATAATACATTGGCACGCGGAGAATCTTTCGGAATTTTAGCAAAATCGGCCGGAAGACTATTACTGGCATAACTCCACGGTCCTGTTAGTTCTTTAGACTTAAACCATCTTCCAGACAATAATACATAGTACTGACCTTTATTTTCGTCAGCAAAAATATCATTCTCGGTATTATCAATATATAGCAATTTTGTCCCTGGAATTTTAACAAACTTCGGGCTTCCGTTTATGGCAATCAATTCGGCTGGTTTATTGCTGTAGAAAACCTCGGGAGCTCCTCCAGAAGACGGAGGCGGAATCATTTTCTTAACATCATCAAAATTCTGTCCCGAAGGCAGATGGCTTAAACCTGAAAGCAGTTTGGTTGTTTTAGTCCATTTACCTGCGAGATTTTTCGAAGTTAGCCAGATATTCTCCACCAATACATAATAATCTTTTGTGGTTTTATCAAAAAACAAGTCCCAATTGGTATTTACCACATATTGAATATCCGTTTTTTCTACAGGCACCAAAACCGGTTCACCTTGCACAATAAGCAAAATCGACGGATTCGTACTGTAAAAAATAGTTGGAGGATCGTTTTTAGCCGCAATTCCCTTTGGCGGACTTTTGGTATGACTTAAATCTGCCAAAATACGATCTACCGAAATGGGATCTCCGCTCTGAGGCAGCGTTTCTTTAAACAGCTTTTCCATTTCAGGCACTTTCTTTTCATACAAAGCTGGAAATCGCACATCGGTTACCTGAATATTTTTAATAAAAGCGCTTCGATTGTCTTTGTCGACCAATGTCTCAGCTTTTAAAGAAGCTACACCCAAAACCTGTTTTCCGTCTTTTGGAGTCAGCGAAAAAGCCACTCGGGCAATAATTTCTTTAAAATCTTTCCAGTCATCTATCTGAGGCTGATAATAAACCAATTTTGTACCGTTATTTTCAGCTTCGCGAGGCCAGCCGCGATCTGCAATTAATGTAGAGTCGGCAAGATTTGACTTTTCAGTTTCGGTAGATTGACCTGTTTCTTTATCTTTTTTGCACGAGAACAAAACTGCACTCAAACAAACTCCAATTATTAGAAAAGCATTTCTCATAAATTTAAAAGTTAGATTATTCATTGAAAACTTATTTTCTCGATCGTCTTATAAAATTGTTTCGCATAAAATTAAATTCACCTCATAAATAAAATTACAAATCAGTCCCTTACTTTGTTTCACATTATAATTTGAAACCAAATAATCCTTCTTTTGCGAACCTAGATTTTAAATCTGTTTCTAAATAAGTATGATAAAGTGAAGCATTGACATTGACATTGACATTGACATTGATATTAATTAGGAGCTGCTTCCCGCTATCCGCTATATCTTTTCCTTGCTAAAGAAGCAAGAAAAAGGATGCCGCTACTATCGGGGCTAGGGCACTCATTTTCAAAAGGAAGTTTTCGAAAAATTATTATTTAAAGTCTTTTGCGTTCTAACCCCAATCTAATCAATACTTATAAATTATTTTTATAAATACTAAAAATTATTAATTTGATTAATAAACACCTTCCCTATACCTTTGTCTCATCAAAATCAAAGAAATGATTTGAACATCTTAAAAAATAACTTAAAAAATAGAAATCATGAAATTTACAAGAAGAGCAAACGCAAACTGGAAAGGTACAGGAATGGAAGGAAAAGGAACCATTAGTACACAAAGCACAACTTTAGACAATGCGCAATTATCATTTAAAACCCGTTTTGAGCAAGGTGTTGGAACCAATCCTGAGGAATTAATCGCAGCGGCACATTCTGGATGTTTTACAATGCAGTTAAGCTTTTTATTATCTGAAGCTGGTTTTGTTCCAGAAGATTTAGATACAACGGCTAAAGTAACTTTTGAGGACGGAACTATTACTTTAATTCAGTTAGAATTGACTGGAAAAGTACCTGGAATTTCGGTAGAAGAGTTTCAGCAAACCGCTCAAAAAGCAAAAGAAATTTGTCCAATTTCAAAATTGCTAAATACTGAGATTACTTTACAAGTAACACTTAATTAAATACCAATATTTGAAATCTCAAATTCCAAAGCTTTGCGCAAAGCTTTGTCCTCCTGAGCTGAGTCGAAGGACACGCCAGAAATTTCACAAAGAATATCACCAATCTTTGTCGATTAACGTGTGTGATTCCTCGTTCCTCGGAATGACAAGATTGTGGAGAAATGTAATTTCAAAAAAATCTAAAATCTAAAATCTAAAATCTAAAATTTTATAAAAATGAAAACAATATTTAAAAGCTTTTTAGCATTCGCAATACTAATTTTTAGTTTAGCATTCACAAACGCAAACGCTCAAACTAATCCTAAAATTAAAAATGTCGTTTTGGTTCACGGTGCCTTTGCAGATGGTTCTGGATGGCAAGGTTTATACAAGGTTTTGACAAAAAAAGGCTATAATGTAACCATCGTTCAGAATCCGTTGAGTTCTTTGGAAGATGATGTTCAAGCTACAAACTTAGCTTTAGACAAACAAGACGGACCAACAATTTTGGTTGGACATTCTTGGGGCGGAACCGTAATTACAGAAGCTGGAAATCACCCTAAAGTAGCGGCTTTGGTTTACGTTGCGGCTTTACAGCCTGATAATGGCGAAAATTCTGTTCAATGGTTGCAAACTGCTCCTCCAGCTCCAGAAAACGGTGTATTGCCTCCAGACGAAAAAGGAATTGCGTATTATGACAAAGCTAAATTTCACGCTGGTTTTGCAGGAGACTTGAGCAAAGAACAAGCCGATTTTATGTATGCTTCGCAAGGTGCTTTTCATGCAAAAGGTTTTTTAACACCAATAACTAAAGCCGCTTGGAGAACTAAACCTTCTTACGGAATTGTAGCGACTGAAGATAAAAGTATTGTTCCTAGTATTCAGCACGCGATGTACAAACGCTCTAACACAAAAATCACTGAAATTAAAGGTAGCCACGTAGTATTTATTTCTCAGCCGGAGAAAGTGGCTAATGTGATTATTGAAGCGAGTAAGTAATTATGAGTTATTAATGGTTAATTGATAATTGATAATTGATAATTGATAATTGATAATTGATAATTGATAATTGATAATTGATAATTGATAATTGATAATTGATAATTAATAATTGATAATCATAAATTCACATAATCTTGTCATTTCGACGAAGTAGACCCGAGCGATAGCGAACTGGCGAAGCAAATCTTCACTAGAAATTCTACAAAGATTGGCGACAAACGTTACGGAATCCCGCGTGTGATTTCTCCCTTCGGTCGAAATGACAAACTGTGAGCAAAAATTCCAAATTCCAATTACTGTATAGCTTGGAATTTGGATTTTTTTGTATTGGAATTTCTCCCAAATCAATTGGAATTTAGAATTTTAGTATTGAAAATTTTTAAAGCTTGCTAATCGCTTTAATAAAATAAGGCGAATCGTTCCAGCGGATTTTTTTATACGAGAAATCTTTTTTTAATGACTCAGGAAGGCAGTTCCAGATGGCTTCATTCATTTTCTCCAGCAATAATTTCTTAGAGAAAGAATCGGAAACTACCAGACTTATTTCTCTTACGGGAACAGGTTCTTTGAAAGGTTTAAAAAGTCCGCCTGATTCGTTTAAGGTTGAAAGTTTAGGGATAATCGCAAATCCTAAATGGGCTCGAACTAGATTTTTTAAGGTTTCTATCGAATTAATATCGTACGTAAATTGCTCCTTTATTTTATCTGATGTTTTTAGTCCGCAGATGTCTAATAATTGAGCGTTGTAGCAATATTCGTGATGCAGTAATAACAATTCGGTTTTGTCGCCGGGCTGCATTTCGTAAAATTCATCATTCGCCATAGGATGCGTCTGATTTAAATAGGCAACAAACGGTTCTTTAAAAACAACATGTTCTATTAAATTCGGGTTTCCTGTTGGCGTAGCCATAATGGCAACGTCAATTGCACCAGTTTCCAAATCGCGCATTAAATGTCCCGTATAGCCTTCTTTAATAATAAAATGCACATTTGGCGCCGCTTCTTTCATGGCCTGAATAAACAGCGGAATCAGATAAGGCGATAATGTGGAAATAATGCCAAGTTTCAGCTCTCCTTCCAACAGATTTTTTTCGTTAATCACAAAATCACGAATTTCATCTACTTCACGAAGTATCTTTTTGGCTTTATTGATAATTTCAATTCCTAAAACGGTTGGTGTCAACGGCACTTTATTTCGATCAAAAATCTTAATTCCGATTTCTTCTTCCAGATTTTTTAACTGAATGGTAAGTCCTGGCTGCGTTACCATACAAACTTCGGCAGCTCTTGCAAAATGCCGTTCTTCGTCTAAGGCAACAATATATTTTAACTGCTGAATGGTCATGTTTTCTAGTTTCTAAGGTACTGAGATGCTAAGGTACTGAGTTGCTCTTTTTTATTGTTAGTTTTTTAAGAAAAATTTGTATTGGTTACCTCTAAATGATATTTAAGAATTATACTACTTTTTATACTATTAAACCAACTTCTTTTTTAATATATTTGCGCTTCCTAAATTACAGAATTATGATACTTAAAAAACTTCTTGCCCATGTGGTATGGTGGCGGCATTGGAAACAACCGTAACGCTTCTGTAAGCGTAGGACACCTAAGCTACATGGGTTTTATATTTCCTAAATTACAGAGTTATGAGTACCAAAACCCTTTCAAAAGAAGCCGAAATCGGTCTAATGAATTTCTTCAACGACAGAATTGACCCACTCGATATGGCGAGAGCCATAAGACAGGTAAATTTAACCCTCGCTTTGGGCGTTCTAAGCGATCAAGAAAACATTCAGTTAAACGCTGCCAAACTTGGAGACAGCTTCTATTGGCTCAATGAACTAGCCGAAATTTTAGATCCTTATCTGGATTTGGAGTAATTAGGTTCTTATTTGAAAAATTAAAACCCTTGGTCTTTGAAAGAAGATTGAGGGTTTTGTTTTTTATGAATTGGACAAAATACCGTATAAATACTTATTGTTTGGAGTTTTAATTATTCTTAGAATTGTTTAAAATTGATCCTTAACATATCTTTACAGCATTAAATAAACCTAATCATTATAATTGTCAATGTGAGAATTATTTGATATGTTTGATCAATATCAAAAAGCCCATCAGTCTAATATGAAAAATGAAGCTCATGCAAGAATCAAAATTAATCAGCTACTTTCTGAAGCGGGCTGGCGATTCTTTGATAATGAGCAAGGTACTGCAAATATTTTATTAGAAAATCATGTAAAAATAACTCAAACAGAAATTAATGATTGGGGTAATGATTACGAAAAAGTAAAAAATGGGTCTTTAGATTTTTTACTTGTAGATGATACAAATAAGCCTATTTGCGTTTTAGAAGCTAAAAAAGAAAGCATTCATCCTCTTGCGGCAAAAGAACAAGCAAGAAAATATGCTAATTCAGTAGATGCCCAGTATATCATTCTTTCAAATGGAATAGTACATTATCTATGGGATTTAAAGAAAGGGAATCCAAAACCAATTTATACTTTTCCATCTCCAAGTGAAATTGGAGCGATCAAAAATTGGAATCCAGATAGAGAATCTTTAGTAAATGAAATTATAACTAATGATTACATTGCTTCAATTCAAATGCCTGATTATGAAAGTAGACCAGGATGGAAAGGTAACATAGAAAGTAGTACTGATTTTATTTGGGATAACAAACTTCGTTTCTTAAGATATTACCAATTAAATGCAATAAAAGCGCTTCAAAAAGCTGTTGGCGAAGGAAAAGATCGTTTTCTTTTCGAAATGGCAACAGGAACGGGAAAAACATTAACTTCTTCTGCTGTAATTAAATTATTTCTTCGCTCAAAAAATGCGAGGAGAGTTCTTTTTTTAGTTGATAGGCTTGAATTAGAAGATCAAGCACTTAAAGATTTTACAGCTTATTTAAAGCCGGATTACACAACTTATATTTATAAAGAGCATAAAACAGATTGGCAAAAAGCTGATATCGTTGTTACAACAATTCAATCTTTGTTATATAACAATAAATATAGAGACTTTTTTAAACCAACTGATTTTGATTTGATAATTTCTGATGAATCCCATCGATCAATTTCTGGTAATTCTCGAGCTGTTTTTGAATATTTTAATGGCTATAAATTAGGATTAACTGCTACCCCAAAAGATTATCTAAAAGGTGTTGATATAGATCAGGTTAAGGAAAATGATCCTCGCGAAATAGAACGAAGAATATTAAGAGACACATATACAACTTTTGGATGTGAAAGTGGCGATCCAACATTTAGATATACTCTTTTAGATGGAGTGAAAGATGATTTCTTAAGAAATCCAATAGTTATTGATGCACGAACTGAAATAACAACACAATTACTCTCTGATGAAGGATACGATGTTATTGTCTCTTCTGATGAAGTAGAGGAAATTGAAACGTTCGTATCAACAGATTTTGAGAAAAAATTCTTTTCAGAAGAAACGAATTCAATTATTTGTCAAACATTTCTAGCAAATGCTTTAAGAGACCCAATAACTAATGAAATTGGAAAAACAATTATTTTTGCTGTAAGTCAAAATCATGCCAGAAAGATCGCTGAACTTTTAAACGAATTTGCAGAACAAAAATTCCCTAACAAATATAACTCAGATTTTGCAGTTCAGGTAACTTCGCAAGTAGCAGATTCAAAACAAATGACAATTAATTTTTCCAATAATAATTTGAATGGAAGATCAAATTGGTTAGAAGGCTATAAAACAAGTAAATCTAGGGTCTGCATTACTGTGGGAATGATGACAACGGGTTATGATTGTCCCGATCTATTAAATATTTGTTTGATGCGTCCAATTTTCAATCCTTCGGATTTCGTACAAATCAAAGGTCGAGGAACGCGAAAAAATACTTTTTCTTTCAAATCAAAAAATGAATTGAATGAAGAAGAAATTATTACATATGATAAAGAGAACTTTAAGCTTTTTGATTTTTTTGCCAATTGTGAATATTTCGAAAAAGATTTTGCTTACGATGAGGCTTTACAACTTCCTAAACCAAAAGAAGGTTCCAATAATATAGAACAAATAGCAAATACTTCTATAAATAAATATATTAGTCAAATTTCTGATCCATTAACATTAATGGAAGAAACTAAAATAGGATATGAAGGCATGAAGATTGACCGCATGCTTTTTCAAAAATTCGAGGACCGAATAGTAATGGATGACATTATTAAAAAAAATGTTGAGCTAGGCAATTGGGAATTCATAGTAAGTCATATTCAAAATGAGATTTTAGAAAAGCCTAATGAATATTTCAACATTGAAAAACTTCGTAAAGCAGCTAAAATAGATCGTAAAGTTTCAATACGTGAAATAGTAGAAAAGATTTTTGGAATTATTCCAAAATTCAAATCGAAGGATGAAATGCTGGACGAAGAATTTGACAAATTTATTTCAATCTATCCACCGGAAGAGGACGTTAATATTAGAGCACTACAATACTTTTTCAAAGCTTACATTGTAGATCAGGATATTAGAAAAATAATCGAAAATAAAGATTTTCAGGCTTTACAAACAAATGCTACTTTAACTATTACTCAGTTTAAAGAAGTAAATATTAAATACAGAGAAGTAATTCCAGTTTACATAAAAGATTATATAAAACTAGAAAATTTCGCTGCATAATTTTAAATTTAAATAATACCCATAATAAACATAATGTTAGATAACATAACAAAAAGAAGAATTGATGATTGTCGTGATATTTTGGTTGGAAAATTACCAGACCCTAAATCACAAATTGAACAAATTACTATAGCCTTAATTTATAAATTCATGGATGACATGGATAAAGAAGCTATAGAATTAGGAGGAAAAGCAAAATTCTTTTCAGATTATAAAATTCCTGATCCAAATGATTCAAAAAAGGAAATAATAGTTTCTTTTGAAAAATATAGTTGGGATAATCTTTTTGATACCAAAGTTAGTGCAACAGAAATGTTAAAACTATATTCAGAAGCAATTGAAGGAATGGTAAAAAATCCAAATATTCCAGAACTATTTGCTAATATTTTTAAAAATGCATACTTACCATATCGTGATCCGGAAACTTTAAAGATGTTTCTAAAAACAATCAGCGAATTTGAGTATACACATAGTGAAAAACTAGGAGATGCTTTTGAATATTTATTGTCTGTTATGGGATCGCAAGGTGACGCTGGACAATTTAGAACACCTCGACATATTATTGATTTTTTAGTTGAAGTTGTTGATCCTAAAAAAGACGAAACTATACTTGATCCTGCTTGTGGTACAGCAGGTTTTTTAATTTCGGCTTTTAAACATATTAAAGAAAACAACAATAACTTAACTCCAGACGAACGCAAAAAACTAATTAAGAATTTTATTGGTTACGATATATCTCCAGATATGGTTCGTTTGAGTTTAGTCAATTTATATCTACATGGTTTTTCTGATCCTCACGTTTTTGAATATGATACATTAAGTAGCGAAGATCGTTGGGACGAAACCTTTGATATTGTCTTGGCCAATCCTCCATTTATGAGTCCAAAAGGAGGTATCAGACCTCATAAAAAGTTTACAATTAGTAGTAATCGATCAGAAGTTCTTTTTGTTGATTATATAGCTGAACATTTAACTCCAAAAGGAAGAGCTGGAATTATTGTTCCTGAAGGTATTATATTTCAAAGTGGTACAGCCTATAAAGCATTACGTAAAATGCTGGTGGATAAATATCTGTACGCTGTTGTGAGTTTACCTGCTGGTGTTTTTAATCCTTACAGCGGTGTAAAAACCTCTATTCTATTAATGGATGCCAATTTATCTAAGAAAACAGAAGATATTTTATTTATCAAAATTGATAACGATGGTTATAGTTTAGGTGCGCAACGTAATCCTGTGAAAGGAGGACAACTTCAAGAAGCTGTATCCACTTTAAAAACATTTAGACAAAATTGTATTGATGGGAAAGAGTTTAATAATACAACTTTGGCACAAAGAGTAACTAAAAATGAAATTGGAAAAAGTGGGGATTATAATTTGAGTGGTGAGCGTTATAAGAACACAGAAGTAAGATTATCCTCATATCCAATTGTTGAACTTGGCAGTTTAATAAATGTTGACAATGGAAGGGTGTTAACAGAATTCGAAGATAACGGTTCAATAGCTTGCATTAAAGTAAGTGATATGAATCTACCTGAAAACACTACTGATCTAATTACATCTTCACATTGGATAAAAGAAACTTCCTTTTCCTTATTACCAGTTAATTCGATTGTATTTCCCAAAAGAGGTGCTGCTATTGCAACTAATAAAAAACGTTTTACCAAAATACCATGCTTAATTGACAACAATTGTATGGGGATTTCTGTAAATAATGAAAAAATATTAAATCCTAGATATTTATTTGCTTTTATGAGACAATTTGATTTGACAACAATTTCAAATTCAGCTGGTATCGCTTTGATAAATAATCCTGATATAAAAGGAGTGAAAATTCCACTTCCACCACTATCTATTCAAGAAGAAATTGTTGCTGAGATTGAAAGCTATCAAAAAATAATTGATGGTGCTAAAATAGTGGTTGATAATTATAAACCTAGAATTGAACTTGATAATAGTTGGGAAAAACTTGCTTTTGAAGATATTTGTGTAGTTAATCCTAAAAAATCAGAAATAAATAATCTCGATGAGAAGACTGAAGTTTCATTTGTACCTATGGCTGATTTGAATGAAAATCAAATGGATTTTGTTGTTAATCAAGTAAAACCTTTAAATGAAGTATATAAAGGTTATACTTATTTTAAAGAAGACGATGTATTACTTGCAAAAGTAACACCTTGCTTTGAGAATGGTAAAGCAGGGATAGCAAAAAACTTAATCAATGGTATTGGTTTCGGATCAAGCGAATATTATGTATTTAGGCCAAATAAGAAAATACTTTCAATCTGGATATATCTTAATATTATTACTGACAATTTCAGAGAAAAAGGAAAACTTAACATGACGGGAACAGGTGGTTTACAAAGAATTCCAACTGATTTCGTCAAGTCATATAAAATTCCAGTTCCTTCAATTAAAATTCAACAAGAAATAGTTTCTCAAATAGAAAAAGAGCAAGCTTTAATTAATGCTAATAAAGAACTAATTTCTATCTATGAACAAAAAATAAAAGATAGAATTAATAAAGTTTGGACTACATAATGGATGAAGCAATAAACATATTTAAATTTTTACCTTATAGTTATAGAAATCAAAGTGAGCAAGAATATATTACATATTTATGGGATTGCTACCAAGAAAACTATAACAATCAGAAGTATCAGTTTGCTTTTATGGCTTATCATATGTTATTTATGAGTTTTGTATATTTTAATTTGTGGCAAGTAAAATCTATAAAAGAAGATGATTTTAATAAAATTAAACTAGGATTTACTGAGGCTTTAGGAAATGCTATTAACCCATATGATTTTAGCATTGAAAACGAAAGAAAAGTTTTTGATTTATTAAAATATGTTTGCGCTTCACATTCAGATGTTAAAGCTTTAATTGGCAATTATAAAAAATTAGTTGATGAAAGAAATAATATTGCCCATGCAAATGGAGCAATTCCATTTAGAACGGATATATACCTTCACAAAAGAATAAATGACATACTTCAATATGCTAGTGAAATACAATCTTTTACTAAATCGATAATTCAAGAATGCTTTGAAAAATTTTTAATCGAAAGTAAAGATGAAGAAACCAGAGAGTATTCGATTATTGATGAGCAAATAAATCAAGTATTAATTCATAATCATTATTTATCAATAAAAGATGTCGGTGATTGCTTAGAATACGACATACATATCCTAAGTGATGACATTAATTTTCAAGAAATTGAAAGAATTTATGATTCATTAAGTAATTGGTATGAAAATGAAACTAATAATTAATCATGAAGAGGAATAAAGGAGATATTCTAGAAGCAAGAGATCGAAGGTTTGAAGCAGGTAAACATTATATAATTTTTTATGATGGTTATGATGATAATGAATTTATTGCTGGAGTTTTAACTTCCACTGATAATTTTCCTGTAAATATTTTAATGGCTGCTTTACATTTTGAAGAAAGAGACAAAAACGGAAACGATTTCAAAATTACATATAAAAATAGCAAACTAGTTCCTGCTAAATTGTTTAAGCCTGAAGAATGGGGTCCTTTTGAAAAAGTTGGGCAATTAACAGATGAAGGAATTGCATTTGTAGACCTTCACATTGGAGAACTACAACCAGAATACTGGCAAAATTATATTCAAAGATAAATCCCTATGGCTATACCATCAAATATAACTAAAGATCATATTCTAAAAGCAATTAAAAGAATTGACGACGAAGTTAATTTTAATCCAAAACGAAAAGAAAGAGTTTGGGCTCTAGAATTCAATAACAAACTTTATCCATGCAAATTGGTAATTTCCTATGCAAATTTATATCCCAATAGAGAAGAATTAGCTTCAAACCCAAAAGTTTTTACTACATACATGGCACAAAGATTTTTAAAAAGTAAAGGTTTTAATAATATCATTAGAATAAAAAAATAAATGAAAAAAATATTTATTCTCAAAGGAATTAGTGGTTGCGGTAAAACAACCAAAATAAACATTATTGCGCATTGGATCATTAATACTTACGCGATTCCTAATACTATTGGATTAGACCCGACAAACTACCTAATAGATACTTTTGGAATCTTAACTATTGGCAAACTAAAAATAGGCATTAACAGTGCTGGCGACCATGAAAATCAAGTTAAGAAAATTGACAAACTCGTAGAATTATCTTTATCTAATAATCAAGAAAGCGATAGTGATAGTAATAATGATATCGATATAATAATTTGTGCTTGTAGAACTAGAGGAAAAGGAAGAAAACACATTACAAAGAATTACAATTATTCAAAAGGTTGGCTCCAGAAATTCATTAATGTAGAAAAATTTAATCCATCAAATATACTTCTAGAAACAAACAGAGATAAAAGAATTTTTGATGAATTGAAAACTTGGTTAGTTGGTTTAGAAAAAAAGTAAATTATGATCGCCAAAAACACGCAAAACCAAATCATTGAAATTTGGGAAGATTATCAAAAAACAAATAAAAAAGTTCTTGATACAAAAGGCAATATTATAAAAGATATTGATGAAAATAGAATAGATTCTATTAAACATATCAAAGACATACTTGACATTTTTATGACAGGTGATTATTTTGTCAATGAGTTTAAAACTAGTTTAGACAGTTATAATAAACGCAATAACTATTGGGGATTTACTGCCACAAAAGGACAAATGTTTTTTAATCAGCTAACGAAAAACAGTGAGCCAAATCTTGATTCTTTAACTATATTGCTAAAGGAGGTAATCTCTGAACCTTCCAATTTAGAAGATGCATTAAATAAAATTGAAAAATTAGAAAAATTTGCTGGCTCAATTTTCAAAACAGCTCCAGATAAGCGTAAAGCTCCAAATCCTGGCTCTGTCGGTTATTTTCTTTCCTATTTTTGGCAAATATATAATCCAGAAAAATGGCCAATTTTTTATACTTCACTTGTAAACGGTTTTAAGGAATTAGAAATATGGGAAGATCATAAAACTCAGAAGGAAAACTATAAATATTTCTTTAATTTAAACGAAGAAGTTAAAAAAATCCTTGAAGAACATACAGGAAGAGAAATTAGTAACTGGGAAGCAGAACATACATTTTGGAATTTCACTGGAAAGCCAAGAGTGGATTACAAAAAAGCAAAGCCAGAAATAATAATTTTAGAACCATCTCAAAATGATGAGCAAATTAATTTTAAAGCGAATTTTGATTTAAATGATTATTTGATTCCACGAATAGCTCGACTTGTAGAATTAGGAAATTGCAATGATAAATCATCTTCAGCGAAAGGAAATGAGTTTGAAAAGATGGTTGCAGAAACTTTCAAATTCTTAGGATTTGAAATCGAAAATTTTGGTCAAGGAACAGGAAGAAACCCTGATGCCATCATAAAATTTAGAGAGGAGCATACTGCCTTTATTGTAGATGCAAAAGCTTACAATGAAGGCTATTCTATGGGACGTGACGATAGAGCAATAAGAGAGTATATTGCAACTTTTTGCCCAAAATTAAAGAAAGAGGGATTTACCAAAATTGGATTTATTATAGTTAGCAATTCATTTAAAACAAATTTGCAAGATTTTGCAAATGAAATTACTTGGAACACTGATATTAAAAGATTTATTCCACTTACAACAGAAGCATTACTTTATTATTTAGGCTATAAAACGAAAGACGACAAAGTTAATCTTTCAGTTATTATTGAACATTTGACCGGTTTTAGCGGTATTATAAACTCACAAAATGTAATTCAACGTTTTGAAGATATTTAAGAAAAGAGATGTACATTAAGTTGCTTTATGTACATCTCTTTTAAATTATTATCACCCCAAACTCATCCCACCATCCATAATAACATCAGCTCCAGTCATAAACACCGCAGCATCACTACTTAGATACGAAACCATTTGAGCCACATCTTCTGCCCTTCCCATTTGTTTTAGCGGGACTTTTTCTACTACGACATCCATAATGCCTTTTACGGTGGTTTCATCTAGGCCTACTTTGTTCATGACTTCGGTTTGAGTTGGTCCTGGGCTAACCGAATTGACACGAATCTTTCTTGGTGCTAATTCTAAAGCCGCCGATCTCATAAACGAATTCAAAGCCGTTTTACTCGCCGAATAAACCGAAGATCCCGGACCCGGCATACTCGCAGTATTCGAAGAAAGAAATACCACCGAAGCGCCATCTTTCAGAATCGGAATAAATTTGCTTAAAGTGAAAAAAGCACCTTTTAGATTCACATTCATAATACTGTCGTACAGTTCTTCTGTGGTTTGTTCAATGGTTCCTAAACCCGCAATTCCAGCATTGATAAACAAAATATCAACCGAACCGATATCGGCTTTTACTTGAGTTGCCAGTTTTTCGATATCCGAAATATTCGATTGATCTGCTGTGATGGCTGTAACACCAAGTTCTAAAGCGGCTTTTTCTATGGCTTCTTTTCTTCTTCCTGTAATAATTACGTTTGCGCCTTGCTCTTTTAATTGTTTGGCTGTTGCGTAACCTATTCCGCTGTTTCCGCCTGTTATAACGGCTGTTTTATTTTTAAGATTTTCCATCTTTTTGATTATTTAAAATTTATTTGGCAAATTTAAATTCAAAATGGTATAACTTTGTAACCAGTATCATGGAGTATACCAAACTAATACTAAACAATATGGAAAGAAACCAGAAAGAAGAAGTACAAGCGCTTCAGGACACGCTACATGTTTTGGGCGGAAAATGGCGTTTGCCTATCATCAATTCAATCTGCAACGGAAATCATCGTTTCAGGGAAATCGAACGCAGTATTCCAGGCATTACAACACGCATGCTTTCGCGAGAACTCAAAGAAATGGAACTGAATATGCTGATTAAAAGAACCGAAGATCGCGATGCCGAAATTCAGGTGAAATACGAATCGACACCGTATTGCAAATCATTTGGTCCTGTTATTGAAGAAATGATCAAATGGGGAAAATCACATCGAGAGGAGATTATTAGAAACTCTTAAAATATTCTCCCGCAGATTGTGCCAATTTTGCAGATTATACAAATCAAAAAAATCTGCTTTATCAGCTGAATCTGCGAGAGAAAAATAAGGAGACGCTAAAATTGTTTTAAACACATAGAAACATAGTTGCAGATTGCGTATAAAAGGCGTTTCACTTTCATTAATTCACATAGTTACTATGTGTTAGAAACTAGTTTCTTTTTTTTCTCTTTAAGGGTTAAAAAAAATCTATGCCTCTATGTGTTTAAAATTATTCGACAAGAAAGTTAAACTTTAAGCATTAAGGAAATAATCGCATCGCTCGGAAATCATTAGAAATTCCTAAAAAAAAGTCAATCCAAAACTCCATCCTATCCATCCCAGAATATCTTTACTGTTATTTTTAATTACAGTATAATTCTTGGTGCGATCTTGAACAAATGTCGAAGTATTTAAATTGCCGTCTTTATCTTGTTTCTCAGACCAATAAAAATTCAAAGAAGGACCTGCAGCTATTGCTACGCCTTTACACAATTGAAAAGAAAAAGAGGAATCAAATTTAGATAACGAGTTATAAATATCCCAATTTCCTAAATAAAGATACTGCGTACTAAATTCGGGATTAAAAGTGAAGCGTTTCCCTAACGGAATGTTCTTTCCTAATCCAATTCCAAAAGAAAATAGCTTTTCTTCGTCTTTTCGATCGCTTCTTCCTGCCATCAAAATAGTATACATTTTATGGTCTCCCGTTTTTACAGCAAGATTTATATCTGAAATTTCGTTGCTTGTAACACTGATTTTCTTGTAACCGCCTTTTTTAAAATTCAAGAGACCAAAACTATAACCAGAAGGCGAATCTGTAATGTTGACTAATCCAAATTGGACTCCTTGTAATTCTTTAGCATAATTAAAAAGTCCCGTAATTTGAGCACCTTGCACGGTATCTTTTCCAATATTGCAAATTCCTGAAAGCTGTAATCCGTTTTGCGAACCCTTTACCGTGTTGCTAATTCCTGCAATTTGAAGTCCTTTTGAATCCTTATACACGTTATTATAAATACCGCTCATCTGCAAGCCAATTTGCGAGCCTTTCACACTATTATGAATACCGCTTATCTGCAACCCTCTTAAATTGCCAAAAACATTACTATAGATTCCGGCTAACTGCACTCCATTTACAGATCCTCCAACGGTATTAAATATTCCAGCCATTTGAAGCGCATCGACATTCATACGGTTAATATTATAAAGTCCAGCCATTTCTAATCCGCGAACTCCAGCATTATAGCCACCCAAAATGTTTAAAGAAAAATTATTGACAATTTGAGTATTCAACATTCCTCTCGTGCTGATACTCGGAATCAAAGAAGCTTGTACGGGAACTTTAGAAATAAATCCTCCCAGATTGAGCGCTTGTATTTTTTGTTTGGAAGAAATAAAGAAACGGCCAATTCCTGATCTTTCAATTTCAGAAAAATCTCCATCGATATAATCTGTTTTATTCTTTTTGTCTCCCATCTGAATTTTAATTTCAGAAAGAAATACCATTGTCACCGTTTTATAATTCTCCTTAACGGCTGTCAGTTCTATGGCTTGAGGCGCATTTTTTAATCGAAGTTCAAAATAACCATCCTTATTGGTCAATGTAGACAGCAGTGCATTTTTCTCCAATACACTCACATTCTCAAGGCGATTGTTCGTTTTTGTATCTATAATATAACCGACTACAATTTGTTGTCCGTCACTCATAACGGTATTTTTCTCCAATACAAGAGCCAATTCTAAAGGAGCATAACGCACAATAATATATCCTGGCGATTCTTTATATTCATATTTGGCACCTAACAGCTGATCTAAAACTCCTTTTATAGTAGTATTATCAGTATGAACGCTAACAATGCTATCTTTTACAGCCAGCTTGCCATAATAAGCAAATCTAAAACTTCCTTTTTCTTCCATTAAATCCAAAACATTGCTTAATGGTTTCTTATCTGCATGAACAGATATTTCGTTTTCTAATATGGATTGGGCATTTACTTTAAAAAAGACGCTCGGAATGATAAAGAAAATGACTGTAAAAACAAGCTTTGTGCTACTTGGCATATAAAAGGAATATGATAATTTAATGAATTAAATCTTGGATCCAATAATTGAGTTTTCAAAAATACCTCAATTCCTATATTTTCAGTAAACATTTTTATAATTTTTTACTTCTTTTCTCTTACGAACATAAAGCCGCTTCTAATAAAAGTAATTCCAAATGGCATTAGCAGTATTACAACGATTTAGTTGAAAAACAGCAATAATAAGCGTAATTTTTACACATAAAAAGTATCACAATAAAGACCAAAAGTGAACGATTTTACCCCTTATTTTTCAGCATTTTTCTCTAACTTAGCGGTCTACATTTTGAAATGTAAGATTAAAATAACCATTGTTTTGCTGCAAAACATTGAATGAAAAAGAATTACCATACTTTCTCTTACTTTTTGCTGCTAAAACATTTCTTCTAATAATTTAGTTAATTGAAAACTATGAGCAAATTTGATTTTGGAATTGTAGGACTCGGCGTAATGGGCCGTAACTTACTTTTAAATATCGCCAGCCATAACTTTGCGGCTGCAGGTTTAGACTTAGACACCGAAAAAGTCAATTCTCTTCAACAAGAAGCCGAAGCCAATCACACTATTGAAGCTACAACAGATGTAAAACATTTTGTAGAGCTTATCCAACAACCAAGAGCGATTATGTTATTGGTTCCTGCGGGAAAACCAGTTGACAGCGCTATCGCTAGTTTATTGCCTCACTTAGATAAAGGAGACATTATTATTGACGGTGGAAACACTTATTTTACTGATACTGACAGAAGATTTTTGGAATTGTCTGAAAAAGGAATCCACTTCTTCGGAATGGGAATTTCGGGCGGTGAAAAAGGCGCTCGCTTCGGTCCTGCTATGATGCCAGGGGGAGATCAAAAAGCTTATGAAAGATTACGCCCTATTTTTGAAGCGATTGCAGCAAAAGTAGATGGCGAGCCTTGCGTTGAATATTTAGGAAACGGTTCTGCTGGAAACTACGTAAAAATGGTTCACAACGGAATTGAATACGGAATCATGCAATTGATCTCTGAGATTTATGACTTAATGAAAAGAGGTTATAACTTGGATGACGCAACGATTCAGAAAACTTTTGAAGAATGGAATCAAACCGATGATTTGAGATCTTATTTGATTGAAATCACTGGAAAAATACTAAAGCAAGAAGACACAGACGGAGGTCTTTTAATCAATAAAATTTCAGATTGGGCAAGATCTAAAGGAACGGGAAAATGGACTTCGCAAAATGCAATGGACTTGCAAGTTCCAGTTCCGACAATCGACGCTGCGGTTAATATGCGCGATATGTCTAAAACAAAACCTGAAAGAATTGAAGCGGCTAAAAAATTAGTTTGGAATTCTAATCCAAGCGATGTCAACGCAAGCGAAGCTATTGCTGCTTTAAAATCGGCTTTGTTCTTTTCTATCGTTGTTACGTATGCTCAAGGATTAGCGCAGCTTCACACCGCTTCTAAAGAATACAACTACGGATTAAATCTGGAAACGGTTGCTAAAATCTGGCGTGGCGGATGCATTATTCGTGCGACAATTTTAGAAGATTTCAGAAAAGCATACGTGGCAAAAGCAGATTTGCCAAACTTACTTTTAGATGGCAGCATCGCTTCAAAATTAACCGAAAATCAAGCAGGAATGCGTGCGGTGATTCAATTTGCTGTTCAAAAAGGCTTGCCAATTTCGGGATTAATGAATTCGTTAGCGTATTTTGATGCTTACCGATCTGAAAACCTTCCGACAAATCTAATTCAAGCACAACGTGATTTCTTTGGGGCACACACTTACGAGCGTATCGACAAAGAAGGCGTTTTCCATACCCAATGGGCTGAATAAGACAACTAAAAAAAACAACACAACCACACACAATGACTAAAAACAAAAATATAAATCCGACAATTATTGTAATTTTTGGCGGAACCGGAGACCTGGCAAAGAGAAAGCTCTTTCCGGCTTTTCAGAATCTGTATCTTGATGGCCGTATGGCAGAGAAGTTTCAGATTATTGCTCTTGGTAGAGCTCGAAAAAGTGATGAGGAATTCCGCAGTTATGTTTTAGAAAATCTAAATACTTTCTCTAGAAAAAAAGGACTTTCTGATGCAGAAACTCAAAAATTTCTTTCGCATATAAGCTATCACAGTCTTGATATCGACAAAGAAGAATCGTATTTGGGATTGAGCGAAAAGATAAACAGTTTTGACTTAGAATTTGGCGAGCGTTCAAACCGTCTTTTCTACCTTTCGATTACTCCTTCTTTTATCTCGACCATCTCAAGCAATATCAAGAAAATTGGCCTTGCGGCGAATGCCAAACAGGATCGTATTATTATTGAAAAGCCTTTTGGTTACGATAAAGCTTCTGCAATAGAGTTGAATGAAATGCTTTCGCAAACTTTCAAAGAAGAGCAGATTTATAGAATCGACCATTATTTAGGAAAAGAAACAGTTCAAAATATTTTGGCTTTCCGTTTTGGAAATTCAATGTTTGAACCATTATGGAGCCGTAATTTTATTGATTTCGTGCAAATTACCGTTGCGGAAGAAGTCGGCGTTGAAGAACGAGGCGGATTCTACGAAGGTGTCGGCGCATTGAAAGACATGATTCAGAACCACTTGTTTCAGATTTTATGCATGACCGCTATGGAAGCGCCTGCTTCTTTGGCAGCAGACGATATTAGAAATCGTAAAGCAGATGTGCTGAAATCAATCCGAAGAATTAAACCAGAAGAAGTTGATCACTACATTGTAAGAGGTCAATACGACGCTGGAACTATCAATGGAAAACCTGTTCCGGGTTACCGCCAGGATAAAGGCATTGCTCCAAACTCTAATACAGAAACTTATGTGGCGATGAAAATTTACCTAGACAACTGGAGATGGCAAGGAATTCCGTTCTATTTGCGTTCTGGAAAAAGAATGGAAGAAAAACAGTCGTCCATCATTATTCAGTTCAAACCAGTGCCACACTCTTCGTTTTCTTATGGAAAAGAAGGCATGACTCCAAACCGTCTAATTATTAATATTCAGCCGGATATGGACATCAAACTGCAGTTTATGACTAAAAAACCTGGTTTATCAATGTCGTTGCGACCAGCTGAAATGGTATTTGATTATTTTGCTTGTTCGACCATGTCGCCAGAAGCGTATGAAACTTTATTGGCAGATGCTTTGGCAGGAGATCCCACTCTATTTATGCGTTGGGATCAGGTAGAAGAAGCTTGGGACGCGATTGAAACGATTCAGCAGGTTTGGAAAACTACTGCTCCAACCAATTTCCCAAATTACAAAGCAGGAAGTTGGGGGCCAGAAGAAGCTGATGAACTATTAGCACGTCAAGGACACAAATGGATTCCGAACACACAAAACATTAAAAAAGAAGAAGAAATTCTAAATGGTACAGATATACAATAACACCGACGAAATTAATACTAAAGCAGCAGATCTTTTTGTAGAATCGGCTCAAAAAGCGATTGCCGCAAAAGATAAATTTACAGCCGTTCTAACGGGAGGTTCTTCTCCAGCGGGAATCTACAAATTATTGGCTTCTGATGCTTACAAAAATAAAATAGAATGGAGCAAGGTTTATATTTTTTGGGGAGACGAAAGATGGGTGCCGCTAAATGATGATTTGAGTAATGCTAAAATGTCTTATTCAACATTATTAAGCCACGTGCCTATTCCGCAAGAAAACATTTTTGAAATGTACAAAGATGATGTAACTCCTGAGGATTATGCTGCTGAATACGAAAAGTCTATCAGAACTATTTTAGGCGAAGAAGGAAAATTTGACTTGATTTTATTAGGTATGGGAGATGACGGACACACGGCTTCTCTTTTCCCAGGCGAAGCGGTTTTAGAAGAGCAAACAAAATGGGTTGACGCTTATTATTTAGCTCCGCAAAAAATGTATCGCATCACGCTTACTGCTCCACTAATCAATAAAGCAGAAAAAATTGTTGTAGTGGCTTTTGGAGAAAAGAAGGTTCATGCTTTGAAAGAAGTGACAACTGGCGAATACAACCCGACTCTTTACCCAATGCAATTGATTAAACCTGTTTCGGGCGAATTATTGTTTTTGGTAGATAAAATTGCTGCTGGAACAAACTAAGAAATTGTTTATTACCATATAATTCAAGGTCTATGCTGAAAAGTGTAGGCCTTATTTTTTTTTCCTCTTTTTTCTCTCGCAGATCTTGCAGATTTGGCAGATATTGTAATTAAAAAAAATCTGCTGAATCTGCAAAATCTGCGGGAGAACTTTTATGCTCAAAGCAATTCAAAAACCGAACACAAAACACTGAAAAACAAATATTTAAAAAACCTATTTCTTTTTTATTTAATTTTGTTTAATACTCTCCGATTTAATCTATTAGATTATAAGCATCATTTTTCTTTCGAGCTTTTACATTGATTATATAATTTCAAATCTTTTTTGCAATGAAATATAATTACTTTCTAATTGCGTTTTTTCTTCTTTTTGTTTGCTGTAAAGAAAAAAACACAGAACCCAAATCAGTTAAAGTCAGCGCTTCGCAAGGATGTTATATTCCTAAAACGAATGATAAGGATTGGTACACCCAAAACAAAAAAGCACCAAAGTTTAAAGGTCTGGAAGGCGTTACGTTTAAAATTACAACCAATAATCCAGAAGTTCAGGAATATTTCAATCAGGGGTTAATGCTGGCCTACGGATTTAATCACGCCGAAGCAGCAAGATCGTTTTATGAAGCTTCGCGTTTAGATCCGAATTGCGCTATGGCGTATTGGGGTTTTGCTTATGTCTTAGGTCCAAATTATAATGCGGGAATGGAAGAAGATAATTTTCAGCGTGCTTATGATGCCGCCCAAAAAGCCAAAAAACTTTCTGCTAAATGTTCTCCGAAAGAAATTTCCATGATTGATGCCTTATTAGTGCGTTATGCTAAAAATCCTCCTGCAGACAGAAAACCATTGGATACCGCTTACGCCGCAGCCATGAAAAAAGTCTATCTTAAATTTTCTTCAGACCCTGATATTGGCACGCTCTATGCCGAATCCTTAATGAATCTTCACCCTTGGGATTTGTATGAAAAAGATACCGAAGTACTCAAAAAATGGACACCGCAAATATTGGCTGTTTTAAACGAATTAATCAAAAAAAATCCCAAACATCCTGGTGCGCATCATTTTTTGATTCATGCCGTAGAAGCTTCTGCACATCCAGAAAAAGGACTCAAAAGTGCCAAATTACTGGAGACTTTAGTTCCGGGTTCGGGACATTTGGTGCATATGCCTTCTCATATTTACATTCGTACGGGAGATTATCATGAGGGTTCACTTTCCAACATTGAAGCGGTTCGAATTGATAGTTTGTATTCTACTGCCTGTAATGCACAAGGCGCTTATCCTCTAGCCTATTATCCGCACAATTATCATTTTTTGGTGGCAACAGCGGCTTTAGAAGGAAATTCAAAATTGGCTTGGGAATCGGCACAAATATTACAGCAGCATATGTCGCCTAAAATCATGCGTGAAGCTGGTTGGGGAACTTTACAGCATTATTATAGCATTCCGTATTATATCGCCGTAAAATTCTCGATGTGGGATAAAATTATGGAGATTCCGCAGCCCGAAAAAGATCTGGTATATCCAAATGCGATTTGGCATTATGCAAGAGGAATGGCCTATCTCGGAAAAAATGATATCGCCAATGCCGAAAAACAGCTTGCTTCTCTGAACCAATTAGCCAAAGATAAAACCTTAAAAGAGGTTACGATTTGGAATATCAATACAACTTATGATTTGGTTCAGATTGCTAATAATGTTCTTTCAGCGGGAGTTGAAGCGAAAAAGAATAATAAGGATAAAGCAATCGCGCTTTTAAATAAAGCAATAGAAATTGAAGATCAATTAAATTACAACGAACCGCCAGATTGGTTTTTCTCCGTTAGACATTATTTAGGTACAGTTTTACTTAAAGCTGGAAAATACGCTGAAGCTGAAAAAGTATACAAACAAGATTTACAAACGCTCCCAAAAAATGGCTTCGCCTTAATCGGACTTTATAATGCTTTAAACCTTCAGAAAAAAGAAAAAGAGGCTTTAAAAATTAAAACCTCTTTTGATCATGTTTGGCAATATGCCGATGTGAAGATTGTGGGTTCTTCTAGTATTTTGGAGTGATTTTTAGTTTTTATGATTTTTCATTTCCAAGGAAAAAAATGCGCAAAGTCTAAATAAACTACCCCAAAATAGTTTTTAACTTTTTAGGGGCAGTTCAGAGACATTTGCGCAGCTTTTCAATTAAAACTTAGAACTCTTTGCGGGGCGTGGGCAGCTTTTCTATTCAAATCTGGAACTCTTTGCAGAGCAGGGGTCTCGTTATTGTTAAATTCAACTTTATTTATTTTTTAAAATTTAATACTCATAACTAATGTTTAATTTAGGAATAGTTCTTTGTAATGCTGAGCCTTTTTGTACAGCAAGCAACTATCATCTCTAAATTACTTTTTTTACTGATATTTATTTTATTTCAATATATTAGAAATCTAAAATCTCATATTCTTAATCTTGAAACATAACCAATTTGAACTACTATGACAAAATTTGAGCTATCTCTTTAGTTAGATTATGTATTACAAGCCATTTTGGATTAGTTAAAAAAGAATCGCTATTCCAATCTTTACTCTCAATATCTTGCATAAGAACAAATAGTCGTTCTAATTTAAATCTAACTTCATCGTCAATCAAATTTTCTGAATGAAGTTTATTAATATTAATAGGATTTAAAAAGGTATAAAAATCTCCTTCTAATTCTTCTAAATTAAATTCAATTAAATGATTTCTCTCATCAATGTTAATACAGTTTGGAACTACCATTAATTTTAATGTATCTTCTAAAGACTTATAGATACCTATTATCTCGTTATCTTTTCTTTGCATAGAATATTCTTGATTTATCATTAGCTGTTGCTCTATAACGTTCCCCTACAACCTTATACTTACCTATTGAACCTTTAGTTATTTTATAATATGTTGAATTTGGATGGTGGCTGTTTCCTGTAGTAAATGAGATGAATCCATCACCACCTTTCTCTAGAAATTTCCAACCATCTCCAGAATTTAGATTTTTCTGTTCCCTCAGCTCTCCGAAGTCTTCCTAACTAGTGCTGCGCAAATGTCTCCGACTTTGCGCCATTTATAACTTTTCTAAAAAAAAAAAAAAAACAAAAACTTCTAAAAAGTCTCCGACTTTAAAACTAAAACTAATACAAGCCATAAATATTTATTGATTTCGGATCCAACACATTTACTATTGGATTATCAGCCTTCTCAATTTTCAATAAGCCTGAATCATTTACATAATTAGTTGCGCTTGAATAAATATAATCTGAAGCTTTAGCCACTAATCCAGCTCGCACGGGATTCAAATGTACATAATGAAGCTTTGACCACATAAATTCTAGCGAATAAATTTCTTCTGCGTGGTTTCCGTATTGCCAAAATTGATATTTTTTATTTCTCTGATGGCCTTCAGCTGCAAGTTCAAAACGTTGCAGCATCCATTCTTTTCTGCTTTCAGGGCTATTTTGAATTTTTTCTAGAATATTTTTTGCAACAAACTTTTTAAAATCTCTTATCAAATCTGACAGTTTTCCATCTTCAGATTGTATTATTAAATGCATATGATTACTCATAATCACGTAACCGTATAAAATCATTCCTTTGTTTTTAATACAATAATCGAGAGACTCTATAACTATATCACGATAACATTGACGCGTAAAAACATCAATCCAGTCTACAATTGTCGGCGTAATAAAATGTGGTAGTTTTTGATCTCGAATAACATAACCTTCTTTCATTTGATTTTTTTTATTCAAAAATAACGATTTTTCTGACTTATTAGTTTTTTTAGAAGTAATCGTAAAAAGTCGGAGACTTTTATCAGGTTTATAATATCTGAGACCAAAAAAAATTGCGCAAAGTCAGAGACATTTGCGCAGCTTTTCAATTCAAGTATGGCACTCTTTGTAGAGCTGGGTTATCTTAAAAAATATTTAAAGTCACAATTTGATTGTCAATGCATGAAGCAATAATTGAATTCTTTGTCACAACAAATCTATCAAATATTTCAGGTAAATAAAACTCATTTAAAATTTTAATATTATTTATCCCTAATTGAATAACTTTTAATTCAGAAGCAATGTAAATTTCATTTTCAATAACAATAAAATTTATAAAATATTCATCTAACTCTATTTTATATCTTATTTCTTCTTTTTCACAGTCTACAATAATAAAGTCAAAGTCAACTCCTAAACCAAAGTTAATAGAATCTATTACCTTAATAACTGGTAAAATAAAATCTCCTCTCCAACCAAGTTGAAAAACACGTCCATTCCATTGGATTTCTCCAAAATTATCGTCCGAATTTTTCTCTAATAGAACACTAGAACCTTTCTTAGTTTTGAATTCCGCTTTATTTATTTTCTTAAATTTAATACTCATCTTTTAGGATTTAGTTTAGGGATAATAGTTGATATTTTTAGCGTAGCATTCAAATTTCCTCCCTAATAATAAAAGCCAACATTTAAAGCATGCTCACCAACTTGAATCTGTTTCGTTATAGTTGTTCCATATGGTTCAATCTTTGTTTTCATCTCAATTCCAGAAGAAAATGCTTTGTTAAAAATCCTAATTAATGCTCTTTCATTAACCTGATAGCGCGGATTTGCAATCCGTGATCCCAAAAGCTTTCTGGACCTACTTTGCGTTGCCTCTAGCGCTTCTTAAAAGCACTGAACCTCAAAAAATCTCCGACTTTAAAACGAATACAAGTATAGAGATATATTGTTTTTAAATCCAAAAATTTACTACGGAAATATCAACTTTTCTTCAGTATAAAACATTTAAATCATAACTTATAACCAAACAAAAAATCAATCCCCTAAAAACCAACTCCAATTATTATCAAATTTTTAAATCTCATGGTTTTTAAAATAATTTTAAGAAACCTTATTTTTCAAATTACTATATTTGGCGCACGTTAAACAAAATAAATCCTCTTTTTAAGGAACAAGATTATAATTACCGCTGCACTGAATGAAACCCATGAAGTTCATATATATCGTCCTACTATCGCTGCTTTGCTTTTTCAGAGGCACCGAGACGTATCAGCCGATTCATCATTTCAGCAATTGTATTACCTTAGATAGTGTTGCGGCAGACGACACGCAGATTTTTTCTTCGGACTTTTCTTCTTCTAAGAATTTAGAAGTTCATTATAAGCTCAAAAAGAAAATGAAATGCAGAGCGACTACTTTAGAACAAAGTACGATCAAAGCTCCGTATCTCAGCAATTTGGTTAATTTCAAGCTTTATAAAGAAAGCTTAATCTATGGTATAGCTTCAATATACCATATCGAAAGGCATCCTCATCTTCATTTGTACCAACTTTTCTAGGCTGCAAAATTTCGTCGTTTTTATATTCTAGTATTCTGGAACAATACCTCATTTACATCTGTGATTGAGCTGTTATTGCTATAAAAACATTTCTCTAAAACGGTACTTTTTCAAATAAAAGCATCCGTACGCCTTATTATTTTCAAAATCCAAATTCAGACTCCCGATATTTAGTATCAAGGGAGCACATCTATTTATTCAAAAATTTAAACCTAATGATGAGCATTTATAAAAATCAATTTCTTTTATGCACCTTGGCTTTATTCGTTTTAGTCTCGTGCGGAGATAAAGCAAAAAAAGATTCAAACAACATAAAAACGGTTCCTGTTTACAAGGTAACCCTAAAAGACACAATAGTATCGAGCAAATTTGTTGCCGATGTACATGCTAAAAACAATGTGGAAATCCACGTTCGTATTCCAGGTCTGTTAGACAAAGTTTACGTTAGCGAAGGACAAAAAGTAAAAAAAGGACAAATCCTTTTTAAAATAAGCGATGTTGAACTTCAGATTCAACTTCTAAAAGCAGAAGCCGTTTACAAAAGTTCTAAAGCCGATTTAAGAATTGCAACTGTAGAATTGGAACAGGCTCAAACCCTTTTCAATAAAAAAGTAATTGCAGACAAAGAATTAGAATTATCTAAAGCAAAATATGAAGCGGCTTCCGCAAAAGTGGCTCACGCTCTTGCAGAAAAGAAAGCAATCAACCAACAGATTAGCTTTACCACAATCCGCGCACCATTTGACGGAACAATCGACCGTATTCCGTTTAAAGAAGGAAGTTTAGTAGAAAACGGTTCATTGCTTACAACTGTTTCTCAATTGGACGATGTGTACGCTTATTTCTCAATTCCTGAGAATACCTATTTCCAAATGATGGAAGACAAAACCTTAAACACCCAAGGTGATATCAAATTAGTATTGCCAAACGGACAAGTTTACGATCAAAAAGGAGAATTAAGAACCGCTGATGGAGAAATCGACAGACAGACAGGTTCTATTCAATACAAAGCGAAATTTCACAATCCGCAAGGATTTATCAAACACGGAACTTCTGGAAAACTCATTATTTCAGAACCCAAAACCAATGCAATTTTAATTCCGCAGAAAGCAGTTTTTTCTATTCAGGACAAACAATACGTTTTCCGCGTGAACAAAGATGGAGTAGTTAAAATGACGAATGTTACAATCGAAACGACTCTAGATGATGTGTATATCTTGAACGAAGGTCTAAAAAGCGACGACCTAATCGTGCAAGAAGGCACACAATCATTGAGAGACGGCGATAAAATCAACATGAAACAAATGTAGGTTATCGATCTGTAAAACAGTTATTTAATTATTTATCTAAAACATTCAAAATGATAGAGTTATTTATCAGAAGGAAAATATTGTCATTAATCATCTCGGTTATGATAGTCCTTCTGGGATTGCTGGCGTTGTTTCAGCTCCCTATTACCCAATTCCCAGACATTGTACCACCGTCTGTAACCGTTACAGCAAAATATACAGGAGCAAACGCAGAGGTTTCGGCCAATGCCGTCGCCCTTCCTTTAGAAAGAGCCATAAATGGAGTTCCTGGAATGACGTATATGTCAACTGTAACTTCCAACGATGGTTTAACCTTGATTCAGGTTTTCTTCGAAGTAGGAACCGATCCCGATCTGGCTGCCGTAAACGTGCAGAACAGAGTTACCACGATTCTTGATGAACTTCCAGAAGAGGTAATTCGTGCCGGAGTTACAACCGAAAAAGAAGTAAACAGTATGTTGATGTACTTGAACATCACAAGTACCGACAAAACTCAGGATGAGCAGTTTATCTTCAACTTTACCGATATTAATATTCTTCAGGAATTAAAGCGTATTGATGGTGTCGGACGTGCCGAAATCATGGGGCAGAAAGAATATTCGATGCGTGTTTGGCTAGATCCACAAAAGATGCTTTCGTATAACATTTCGGCAAATGAAGTGATTGCTTCGCTTCAAAAACAAAATATTTCTGCCGCGCCAGGTAAAGTGGGTGAAGGTTCAGGACAGATGAACAATCAGCTGCAATATGTAATTAAGTACGGCGGAAAGTTCTTTGAACCAAAACAATACGAAGAAATTCCTTTGAGAGCCAATTCAGACGGAACTATCTTAAGATTGAAAGACATTTCGAAAATCGAATTTGGCGCGATGAGTTATGGAATGGTTTCTAAAACCGACGGAAAACCTTCTGCCTCAATCATGCTAAAACAACGTCCAGGTTCAAACGCTTCTGAAGTTATTGCCAGCGTAAAAGAAAAAATGGCTGAATTGAAAGCCTCTTCTTTTCCTCCTGGAATGGAATTTAATATTGCTTACGACGTTTCACGTTTTCTTGACGCTTCGATTCATGAAGTATTAAGAACTTTGGTTGAAGCTTTTATTTTAGTAGCGTTCGTCGTTTTCCTTTTCCTTCAGGATTGGAGATCGACTTTGATTCCTGTACTGGCAGTACCTGTGGCGCTTATTGGTTCGTTTACCTTTATGTCGATGATGGGATTCTCAATCAACTTATTGACACTTTTCGCTTTGGTACTTTCCATCGGAATTGTGGTCGATAACGCCATTGTTGTTGTTGAAGCCGTTCACGTAAAAATCTCCGAAGAACATATGTCGCCAATGGACGCTACCATTAGCGCGATGAAAGAAATTACAGGTGCCGTTATCGCAATTACAATTGTAATGGCCGCCGTATTTATTCCCGTTGCATTCTTGAGCGGTCCTGTTGGGGTCTTCTACAGGCAGTTCTCATTGACAATGGCAATTAGTATCGTGATTTCGGGTATTAACGCCCTTACGCTTACTCCTGCCCTTTGTGCTATTATGCTGAAAGCACACGATCCGAATAAGGAGAAAAAATCGCTTTTAGACCGTTTCTTCCATAGATTTAATCATTGGTTTGATAATATTACTTCAAAATACATCAAAGTATTAGTAAAATTCGCTGATCGCAACACTGTAACCGTTGGTTTATTAGTGCTTTTCTGTGTATTAACTTGGGGAACAACTAGATTTTTAGCGTCAGGATTTATCCCTACTGAAGATCAGGGAATGGTTTACGTAAGTGTTACAACACCACAAGGAGCAACAGTTGAACGTACCGAAAAAGCTTTGGACGAAGTAACCAAAATTGCTCAAGGAATTAAAGGTGTAGACAACGTAACGACTCTTGCGGGATACAGTATTGTAACCGAGATCGCAGGAGCTTCGTACGGAATGGGAATGATCAACTTAAAAGATTGGAGCGAACGTGATATTTCGGTTACCGAATTCATGGCAGAACTTACCGAAAAAACCAAAAACATTACCGATGCACAAATCGAGATTTTTGCACCGCCAACTGTTCCTGGTTTTGGTAATACCAGTGGTTTCGAGCTTCGTTTATTGGATAAATCTGGAGGAAGCATCACCAATACCGATAAGGTAACCAAAGAATTCATTAAAGAGTTAAATGCTTCGCCAGAAATTCAGAACTCATTTTCGAGTTTTGATGCTACTTTCCCGCAGTATTTAATTCATATTGATTATGATCTTGCGGCTAAAAAAGGAATTTCAGTAGACAATGCCATGAGCACTTTACAAACTATGTTAGGTTCTTTTTATGCCACCAATTTTATCCGTTTCTCTCAAATGTATAAAGTGATGGTTCAGGCAAGTCCGCAATTCCGTCAAAATCCAGAAAGCATTTTGGATATGTATTTGAAAAATGATGCAGGCGAAATGGTTCCGTTTTCTACTTTCATTAAATTAGAAAGAGTTTACGGACCAGAAGTTTTAACGCGTTACAACATGTACATGTCGGCTATGATTAACGGTGAACCTGCCGAAGGTTACAGTTCTGGAGATGCCATTGCTGCTGTTGAAAGAATTGCCGCAGAGAAACTGCCAAGCCGTTTTGAAGTGGAATGGTCAGGTATGACGCGTGAAGAGATTTTGTCTGGTAACCAAACCATATACATTTTTGCCCTTTGTATACTATTTGTATACTTACTGCTTGCGGCTCAATACGAAAGTTTATTGCTTCCGTTCCCAGTATTATTAAGTCTTCCTGTTGGAGTTTTCGGTTCTTACATTGCACTTGTAATGGTCGGACTGGACAATAATATTTATGCCCAAGTAGCGCTCGTCATGCTGATTGGTCTGCTCGCCAAAAACGCCATTCTGATTGTAGAGTTCGCCATGGCACAGAACAAACTCGGACGAGACATTGTCGAAGCAGCGATTGAAGGAGCAAGACTTCGTTTCCGCCCAATTTTGATGACTTCTTTTGCTTTTATTTCAGGATTAATTCCGTTGTGTATCGCTTCTGGAGCGGGTGCAATTGGTAACCGTTCAATCGGAACAGCTGCAGCAGGCGGAATGTTAATCGGAACTGTGTTTGGTCTTTTAATCATTCCAGGACTTTACATACTGTTTGCGAAATTAGAAAAACGAATGGCTAAATCTTAATGTTTAATTTTTTAAACATATAGAATCATTCCCAATAACTATCGGGATTAAAAAGTTATAAAGATGTTTCACTTTATTTAAATAATCCCGATGCATTGGGTCTATCTTTTAGAAACTAGTTTATTTCAAGTCCCTTTTGCAGAAATAAAAATCTATGTTTCTATGTGTTAGAATAAAAATTTAGACAAAAAGATTGAACAAAATAAATTAAAACAATGAAAGAAATATTAAATCAATATAAAAATACTGATGTGATAAGGACAACCAAAAGTGCCGTTATAATAACCGGAATTCTACTTTTGACCGCTTGTTCTGCACCAAAAGTCAGCAACAAACTAGACGCTGCAAAACTTCCTGAAAATTTTGATGCTCAAAGAAAAGAAGCTTCAACCGAAACATTTATTCCGTTAAAAACAGAGACCTTCTTTAAAGATCCAAAATTAGAAGCTTTACTAAAGAAAGCCATTGCCAAAAATCCTGATTATTTAATCATGCAGGAAAGAATTCTTATTGCCAATTCGCATTTAAAAGTGGCAAAACTGGCGCTTCTTCCCTCTTTAGATCTTGTGGCAGATGCATCTGGAACACATTTCGGAAAATACACTATGGAAGGTGTTGGAAACTATGATACCAACTTTTCTCAGAATATTACCGAAAAACAAAGAATAAACGAAGATGTTACTCCTAACCTATTTTTAGGAGCAAAAGTTTCTTGGGAAGCCGACATCTGGGGAAAACTGAGCAATCGTAAAAAAGCGGCTCAACAAAGATTTTTTGCTTCTCAGCAAGGAATGCGTCTTTTGCAAACGCGTCTGTTGGGCGATATTGCAGATCTTTATTTCAAATTGATTGCTTTAGACAAACAAGCCGCTATTTATGACAACAACTTGAAAACACAAGAAAAAGCCCTTGATATTGTTTCGGCTCAAAGATCTGTCGGAAAAGCTACAGAATTGGCTGTACAGCAGTTTAATGCACAAAACAATAACATTCACGCCGAAGCTTCAGAATTAAAATTAAGCATTGATCAGACTGAAAAAGCTTTATTGACACTTTTAGGTGAATATGGTGGAAAAGTTGACAGAAGCAGCGACTTTCTAGCTGGACATTTAGAGGTTTTAAACCAAAAAATAAGCGTAGATTCTATCATTCATAAAAGACCCGATGTGTCTGAAGCTTATTTTGAATTATTAGCAAGCAACGCTGACGCTAAATCGGCTCGCGCCGCTTTTTTTCCAACGGTAAATCTAGGCGGATATGCAGGTTTCAATTCGTTTTCATTCAATACTTTTTTTGATGCAGGTTCTTTCGCTTGGCAGTTGCTGGGCGGTTTGACGGCTCCTGTTTTCAACAAAGGACAGATCAAACAAGAATTTTATGTTTCCAACAGAAGGCAGGAAATTTCATTTCTTCAATATCAGAATGCAGTCACCACAGCTTTCAATGAGTTAAGTGCTTTACTGCACCGAAACGAAGCTTATGAAGACGTTTTAAAATATAAACTAAACGAAATTGATCATCTCGAAATCGCCGTAAACGTCTCAAACGATTTGTATTTGAGCGGTTATGCCAATTATCTGGAAATCATCAATGCACAAAAAAATAAATTGCAAGCCGAATTGGATTTTGTTGATATCCAACTTCGAAATGCAAACTCACAAGTATTGCTTTACAAAGCTTTAGGCGGAGGAATAAATTAGTTTATATGTTGGTCAAAAATTGCTTCTGTTTATAATAGCTCATCGCAGAGGTTATTTTATATCCCATTTCTTTTGAAGTGGGATTTTTTTTATTTAAAATATGACCCGTTGGACTAAATTATTTTTAACACATAGATAAAAGCCATGTGTTTTACCGCAAAGTCCGCAAAAGATTTTTTAGAATCATTATAGTGAAAAAGTTCGCAAAGCTATGTCTGCACAAAGCTTTGCGAACTTAAAATATCGATTAGGATTAGTCTCAAAATAAAAATGTCTTTGCGAACTTTGCGTTAATTTTTATACCCTTCAACAGGAAAGCAATTGTTTTTTTATCGAAATTTTTCGGTTACACTTAACAACTATTATCTTTATTCCAAAAAACAAAAAATGGATATTTCCAACATTCTTGATCGCATACACGAACTTCCTGAGCAGTCTAAATTGGCTCTGCAAAACAATGTCACAGAAATAGCTCTTGCTAAAGGACATATTTTGCTAAAAGCCAACAAAATAGAATCTAATATTTATTTTATAAAGAAAGGATTGGTCAGAGCTTATGTTGAAAGAGATAATGAGGTTACTTTCTGGTTTGGAAAAGAAGGCGAAACTGTTATTTCCATGAAAAGTTATGTCGAAGAACAACCTGGATATGAGACTATCGAACTTTTGGAAGATTGCGAATTGTATGAACTCAAAACAGAAAATCTTAGAAAACTCTTTAATGAAGATGTTCACATCGCCAATTGGGGCAGAAAATTTGCAGAAAAAGAATTGATCAAAACCGAAGAACGTTTGATTTCTAAACAATTCAAAAATGCTTCTGAACGCTATTTGGAATTAATGAAAGATCATCCCGAACTCTTGCAAAGAGTGCAATTAGGACATATCGCTTCTTATTTAGGCATTACACAAGTCAGTTTGAGCAGAATTCGTGCAGAATTAAAATAACAGTTAGAGCAAAATTATTTTAACACATAGAAACATAGCTTTTAGAAACTTTAAAGCGTTCCACTAATTTCCATACACATAGTTATGCGTTAAAGCTTGCTTTTTTTGTAATCTTAACCGCAACAATAAAATCTATGTCTGTATGTGTTAAAATTAAATTTGGTTCCACTTAAGTCAATTCCTAAAAAAAATGTTTTTTTTATCATTTGTTAATTTTTTTCTGATTTTCATAAAAGAACTTTGCACCACAAAATTTTAACTATATGAACTGGATTATTTTAATCATCGCAGGACTATTTGAAGTAGCATTCGCCTCATGTCTCGGAAAAGCAAAAGCAACAACAGGAACAGAAATGTACTATTGGTATATTGGTTTCTTTATATCATTAACCGTAAGTATGCTTTTATTAATGAAAGCTACAGAAACCCTTCCTTTAGGAACTGCTTACGCTGTTTGGACAGGAATTGGCGCTGTTGGAACGGTTTTAGTCGGTATTTTTGTTTTTAAAGAACCTGCAGCTTTCTGGAGATTGTTTTTCTTAGCTACTTTAGTTGGTTCTATTGTTGGTTTAAAGGCGGTTTCGCACTAAAAATATATTTTACGATTATATTCAACTTTGTCAAAGTTCAGAACTTTGACAAAGTTTTTTTTTATTATTAAACACATAGAAACATAGATTTTTTCTTTATCTCAAAGGCAATCAAAAGAAACTTGTTTCTAACACATAGACATTAGCTATGTGATTTTTAGAAAAGAGAAACGCCTCTACTAAGTCCAACAAACTATGTTTCTATGTGTTTAAAAAGTATTTGCTCTACACTTTAATGCAATTTCAGCATCACATGATAAAAAAATAGCATTTTACATCATTATTCCCTATTCTATCTTTGTCAAAAAATTAAGCCTAAAATAAAAAATGACATTCAGCCATTCCATTAAATCATTTGACGAATTAACTAATCACGAAATGTACAATATGCTTCGTTTGAGAAGCGACGTGTTTGTAGTCGAACAAAATTGCCCTTATCTCGATTTGGACAATAAAGATCAAAAAGGTTTTCATTTATTGTATTATGTCGATAACGAATTGGCAGGTGTAACGCGCTTGCTTCCTAAAGGAGTATCATATGATGAAGTTTCAATTGGAAGAGTGGTAATTGCCAAATCGTATCGCGGATTAGGTTTGGGAGTAAAACTAATGGAAGCTTCGATTGAAGGTTGTGAGGAAAAATTTGGAAAAGGACCAATTCGAATCAGTGCACAATACCATTTGTCAAAGTTCTATCAATCCTTGGGGTTTGTAGAACAGGGAGAAGTTTATGATGAAGATGGAATTCCGCATATTGGAATGCTGCGAACTTAACAGTTAGGGATAATCAGTTTCAAAACATTGGCCAAAACCGGGTTATGATCTTCGGTTCTCCAATTGACATATAAATCGGTCTCTAAAGGCAACTTTATAAATCGGATTCCTGGAATTTCGTGATAGACATACGAATCGGGTAAAATGGCAATTCCGAGTCCTTTTCGAACCAAAGCGATAATCGCAGAACCAAATTCAGAATAAAGATAAACCTCGGGAGCATTTTCGAAAGAATTGAACAACCTTCGGATAAGATCACTGTAACTGCTACCTTCGTCATTGGTCGGTAAAATAAACTTTTGAGAAGCAAGCGTTTCCTTGGTTAAATCGGCAGGTGTCTGATAAGGATGATCTTCTGGAACGACAATTGCCAAATAATCGGTTTGGATTTTTTGAGACTGAATATCTTTATCGGTATTAATATCTCTGGTAAAAGCCAGATCAATTTTATAATTTCGAAGAAAATCCTGCTGATTCTCGTATAAAACCTGAACTAGTTTGATTTTAAGCTTCGGAAAAGCGTCTGAGATACGGGATAAGATTTCGGGCATAGCAGAAGCCGAAATAGAATCGGGATGAGAAATCGTAATCGTACCGCTCTCTCCCAACTGAATCTGGCGGGCAGATTGATGAATAAATTCCAATTTACTCAATTCTACCTCCCATTTTTCTTTTAAGAATTGGCCAGCGGCAGTCAGTTTAACATTGCGTTTGTTACGTTCAAACAACTGAACGCCAAGTTGATTCTCAAGAGACTGAATCTGACGGCTAAGTGCTGATTGTGTAATATTCATTTTTCCGGCAGTATTCCAGAAATGAAGTTCGCGGGCCAAAGCCAAAAAATATTTAATCTGCTGTAAATCCATTGATGCAATTTACGCATTTATAAAGAATAAAAAACAGCTTTTAACGCATTAAAGAAATAAAAAATGAACGATCTAAAAATAACTAAAGCAGCGATCGATGATGTTTTAAAGCTTCAATCTATCGGCAGACAAACTTTTTCTGAAACTTTTGCAGATGTCAACAGCGAAGAAAACATGAAAAAATATTTGGACGAAAGTTTCGCCATAGAAAAATTGATGGAAGAACTAAACAATCCATCGTCTTATTTTTATTTAGCTGTTTTAAACGAAAAAGTGATTGGCTATTTGAAATTGAATACTGCAGATGCTCAAACCGAAAAAGAAGATTTAAACGCCTTAGAAATAGAACGTATTTATGTTGCAAAAGAATTTCACGGCAAAAAAGTCGCACAAGCATTATATGCTCAGGCAGAAAAAATAGCCGAAGAAATTAAGGCAAACTATATGTGGCTTGGCGTTTGGGAAAAGAATTTCAGAGCTGTGAGTTTCTATACTAAAAATGGTTTCGTACAATTTGACACGCACATTTTCAGATTAGGCGACGACGAACAAACCGATTTAATGATGAAAAAAGTACTGATTTAAAATGGAAAGAAGACAGCTTTTATTGTTTTTATTAATTCTTGGCACTGCATTTTGGGGAATCTCATATTCTATTACCAAAATGGCAATTGGCGAATATTCACTAAATGTATTTTTATTTTACCGTTTCCTGTTGGCTGTCGTGGTATTGAGTATTATTTTCTGGAAATATGTTAAAGACATCAATCACGAAGCTATTAAAACAGGCCTTTTGCTTGCTGTTCCAATGTTTTTAGGCATTCAGCTGCAAACTGTTGGACTTAAATATACAGATGCTTCACAATGCTCTTTTATTGCGGGATTAACCGTTATTATTATTCCACTATTAAAACTGGCAATTTATAAAACCAATGCTTCTCTAAAAATCTGGATTGCTGCTTTAACGGCTTTAACCGGTTTATTTATTATTGCCATTCAGGATAAATTCACCATAAACTTCGGGGATTTATTTACCATTGCTGGTGCGTTTGCTTTTGCGGTTTATTTAATTGCTGTCGAAAAACATTCGGCTACCAAAAACCTCTTATATTCCATTGTGCCAATGTTTGCGTTTTGTGCGCTTTTTACTTTTTTAATAGCGTTGGCAGATAGTTCATCAGAATGGTTCCCTCAAAATAATACCTTTTGGATGGGCGTAATTTATTGTGCTTTATTTTCTACAGCTTTTATGTACACGGTTTCAAACGTTTCACAACGTTACTTATCGGCAGAACGTGTAGCGGTTATTTATTTGTTTGAACCTGTTTTTGGTGCAATTGGTGCTTTCTTTATTTTGGGCGAAAACCTAACTTGGCGTTTGCTTTTGGGCGGAACTTTAATTTTTGCTGGAACTATTATTTCTGAAGTCAATTTTAAAAGTGAAAAACTAAAACTGCTGATTAGAAAAAACTAATGCTTTTCTTGGTTTTAACACATAGAACCATAGCTGATTGGAGTTTATAAAGGCGCTTCACTTTTCTAAAAATCACATAGCTGTCTTTTAATCCCAAAGCTAAACTTTGGGCTAAGTTTAATATTTACTTTGAGCTCTACTTTTCGTAAACTTTGACAAAGTTCTCAAGCAGAAATGACATCTTTTATATCTATGTGTTAGAAACTAGTTTCTTTCAACTACCTTTTAGATAAAGAAAAAATCTATGTTTCTATGTGTTTAAACAAAAACTTCGACAAAGCATTAATCCTCAATCAAACTAATCTCAAAAACCGTTTTTCCATTTTCGTTTTTATGCGAAACATATCCGCCGTGCGCTTCAATAATATTTTTGGATAAAGTCAGGCCAATTCCCGCGCCTTCAGGTCGAGTGGTAAAAAACGGTAGAAATATTTTTTCTTCAATTTCTTTTTCAATTCCTTTTCCGCTATCTGAAACTTTTATAAAAATGCGATTATTTTTGGCTTCCGCCGAAATCGAAATTTGTTTCAGATTACTGTTTTCTAAAGCATTAATAGAATTGGTCAATAAATTAATCAACACTTGTTCAATCTGTTGCGAGTCGATATTTATCAAATAGTTTTGAGCAACAGAATTGGTAACTTCGATGTTGTTTTTTCTAAACAGCGGATTCATGACTTCAATACAGTTTTCAACCACCTGCTGCAATGCTGTTTTTTCTTTCTTAGGAGAAGGAAGCATAGCCAGTTTTCGATACCCTTCAACAAATTTCTGCAAATGATCGCTTCGTCTCAACATTGTCTGCACACTGTGTTTGACATCTTCTAAATCTTCTGCCGAAAGCGAATCTTGCTCTACTAAATCTTCCAAATTCTGGCAAATAGAACGAATAGGCGTTATGGAATTTAACAATTCATGCGAAATCACTTTCATCAAATTGATCCAAGCATCCTTTTCTTTTTTTTCAACCACACTCTGAATCGAGTCGAGCAAAACAATAAAATAATCCTGTTCGAAAATTTCGGTTCGTGAAGCCTGTAAAACAAACGTCTGTTTACTTTGTTTGTTTATACTAAGCTCAATCGAAGTTTTGATTTCATGAAAATCATCTTTTTCGATAATTTCACACAAAGATGGCAGCTGATTCTTGAGGTATTTCCATTTTGAAACTTTAGGCACATTAAAATGGCTCGAAAAATAATCGTTCATTAAAAAAATACTCCAATCGCTCTCTTGCTTCTGCAAAATAATAACGCCCGATTCTATATTATTTAAAATCGAACGATAAATTATATCTCTCGTAACTTGCTCATTTTGCTTGTTTTTTAATGTTTCATACAAAGTAAAAAGCTCGTTATACGTACTATTGAATTTATGTTTAGAAAAATCAGAACTAAAATCATCCTGCAATATCGAAGAAATGGTTTTATTATAAATCAAAACCATATTTTTAACATAAAAATACATTTCTCTACTCAGCAGAAAAACCATGCAGAGGCTAAAAATTCCCGTAAAAAGCAAACCAATCTTAAAGAAATAAAGCGACAATTCGATGCCGATGACGATAAAAATTAATCGCAGAAAAAGGAGTTTATAAGTTTGTAAAGTCCTTAACATAATTAGTCGATATTGATATTAAATTTCTCCAAACGTCTATACAGCGCGCCTCTTGAAAGCCCTAATTCTTCGGCTGTTTTACTGATATTGTTGTTGTTTTTAAGAAGTGCTTTTTCAACTGCTGCTTTTTCAACAGAAGAAAGCTGAATATCATCTGAATTTTCCTCGTAAGGTGTTATCGTTTCTAAATCCAGATCAGAAACCGTTATGGTGTTATTTTCGCAGAGAATAACGGCGCGCTCAATCTTATTTTCCATTTCACGGATGTTTCCGTTCCAGGCATGTTTTTCAATCTGCTCCAAGACTTTTTTATCAAAAGTGATTTCGTCGCGGCCATATTTCTCAATCATTTTATCCAAAAGATATTCGGCAAGCGGAATCTTATCTTCGTGACGTTCTCTCAACGGAGGCAAAACGATTTCCATGGTATTGATGCGATAATACAAATCTTCACGAAAATTTTTATCAGCTACTTCTTTTTTTAGATTCAAATTGGTTGCTGTAATAATTCTAACATTCAAAGGTCTTGCTTTCGTTTCTCCCAATCTTGTTACGGTTTTGGTTTGAATCACTTGAAGTAGTTTTGATTGCAAATGAAGTGGCACATTCCCGATTTCATCCAAAAAAATAGTTCCGTGTTGCGCCATTTCAAAGCGTCCTGCTGTATCCGTTTTAGCATCGGTAAAAGCGCCTTTGGCATAACCAAACAACTCGCTTTCGAAAATATTCGAATTTAAAGAACCTAAATCGACTGCAATAAACGGCTGGTTTTTCCTTTCGGATTGCAAGTGAATATGATGCGCGAGAACAAATTTTCCGGTTCCATTTTCACCTAAAATTAGAACATTAGCATCGGTTTTGGCGACTTTATCTGCCAGTGAATAGGCCTTTTTTATAATTTCAGAACTGCCGACAAAAAAGTCTTCTTTTAGCTCAACCTCTTTATTTTTCTTCTGTTCTTTTCGAGATTTATCTACGGCTTGTTTTACCGATTCTAAAAGCTTTTTATTTTCCCAAGGTTTTAGAATATAATCAAAAGCACCCGATTTTAAACCTTCGACAGCTGTTTCTACTTTTCCAAAAGCCGTCATAAGAATGACAACTGTTTTTGGCGAAAGCGTTTTGATTTCCTTCAAGAGATACAGCCCTTCTCTCCCATCTTCAAAACCTAATCTGTAATTCATGTCTAATAACACTACATCAATGGCATTTTTCGCCAATAATTCGACAATGTTTTTCGGATTATTGAGCGTATAAATGTTTTCAAAATACTTTTTCAGATAAACTTTTGATGCAAAAAGAATGTCTTCCTGATCGTCGATGATTAAAATAGATGCGTTGGTCTTTTTCATTATTGTTCAGTTTTGGACGAAAGGTGTCCATTTATGGACAGTTTAGATTTTTATCAAAAAATAATCCCTTAAAAACAAGGCTTTTACAAGGTTTAATTTACTGGCACGAAAATCACATTAGAACTTGTAAATCATTAAGAATTAACCTCTTTAGGAAGTACAAATAACAAAATAAATAGCGATAAATTAAAAAAATTTTATCTTAATTTTCAGACTTGTTTCTGTCATTTCCGAAGGGCATAAAAATTTTAAAAGAAAATCAATCAAAAATTAAAACAGTCAAATTATGATTACCATTACAAAACTTTCGAAAGTATTTAGAACTGAGGAATTAGAAACCAAAGCATTGAGTGAAATTTCGTTAACCATTAATCAAGGCGATTTTGTTTCGATTATGGGACCTTCGGGAAGTGGAAAATCGACTTTATTGAATATTGTTGGACTTTTGGACAGCGCTTCAAGCGGAAGTTACCAACTTCTTGATCAAGAAATGGTCGGCTTGAAGGAAAAACAAAAATCGCAAGCCAGAAAAGAAAACATCGGATTCATCTTCCAGAATTTCAACTTAATTGACGAATTATCAGTTTTTGACAACATCGAATTGCCTTTAATTTATAGCAATGTGCCTTCTGCCGAAAGAAAATCGCGAGTAAACGAAATGGCAAAAATTTTGGGAATCGCACACCGATTGAAGCATTTTCCGCAACAGCTTTCAGGCGGACAGCAGCAGCGTGTAGCCGTAGCAAGAGCTTTAATCAATAATCCGAAAATTATTTTGGCCGATGAGCCAACAGGAAATCTAGATAGTAGAAACGGAAACGAGGTTATGGAATTACTAACCGACCTTCATGCTAGCGGATCGACAATTTTGATGGTGACACACTCCGATTATGACGCTTCTTTTTCGCAAAAAACCATTTTCATGAAAGATGGTGCAATTCTTTCAGAAAAAGTAAATCATAGAAATGTTGATGTATTGGTAAATTCAAATTACTAGGGTCATGCTTAAAAACTGGACAAACATATTTATTTACCATATTAGGAACAACAAATTCTTTACAGTTCTAAACATATTAGGCTTAAGTATCGGAATTGCAGGTTTAATCTTTGCCATTCTATACTGGAATGACGAACACGCTTACGATAAGTGGAATCCTGAAAAGGATAAAATTTATAACGTAATGAATGATTTTGGCGGGGGAAATATCTGGACAACAAACTCTCCAATTCCTGGCCGAATGCTAAAAGAAACTACTTCTTATTTAGAGCAATATTGCTATTATAGACCGTATTATACAAAAGAAACGATTCAGTACAACGGAAAAATAGAATTGGTCGACAAAATCTTTTCGGCCGAAAGGAGCTTCTTTTCTTTTTTCCCTTTTGAGTTTATTCAGGGCAATGCCAAAACAGCCTTTAGCGATCGCAACAGCATGGTGCTTTCTAAAGAAACTGCCACGCGCATTTTTAAGAATGAAAATCCAATAGGCAAACAGGTAAAATATGCCGATCGAATTTTTGTTGTTCGCGGTGTTTACAAATTACCTGAAAAATCGTCGGTAATGCCAGCTGTAGTGACTCCCGTAGTTGAAGAAGAATTAGAAAAAAATAAAGAAAACTGGGGTTTCAATTACGGATTAATGCTTAAGCTGAAAAAACAAAGTGATACGACAGCTGTAATTCAAAATTTGGATAAAATATTTCTTGAAGACAACTACAAAAAACAAGCAAAAGCTGAAGGTTTATCTCTTGAACAATTTATAAAACAATATGGAGATCCCATAAAATCAAGGCTTCTTCCGCTTTCAAGGGCAAGACTTTTTCAAGGTAATTATGCGTTTCCTGAAAAAAATGGCAATTTACAGTTCTTGAAGATTGTAATGGGTTTATCAATCTTAATTTTAATTCTTTCGATTGTAAACTACATCAATATGGCAACTGCAAATGCGATAAAACGTGCCAAAGAAGTTGGAGTTCGCAAAATAATTGGCGCTTCAAAATCTCAAATTATTGCTCAGTTTGTATTTGAAACCACACTAATGACGTTATTTTCTGTTCTGCTGGCCATGGTAATTGTTGAGCTTTCACTACCCTTCTACAATTCTTTTTTAGAAAAAAATCTAGTCCTAATCGGAGCTCAATTTTACTTTCAGCTGATTGTAGTTTTCTTTGCTGTAATATTGGTTTCCGGGGTTTTTCCAGCAGTCTACATTTCAAATTTTGAAACTCTGAAAGTTCTAAAAGGCAATTTTTCGAGAAGCAAAAACGGTGTCTGGATTCGTAACGGAATGCTTGTTTTACAGTTTTCTATTGCTACTCTTTTTATTATCGGGTCTTTTATTGTTTACAAACAGGTAAACTTTATGATGGCGAAGGATTTAGGTTTTAATGGATCTCAGGTTATGGACATTTCTTTTAAACCGCAAAAAGGAAAAAATCAATATGAAAGGTATAAAGCAATTAAACAAGAACTTCTAAAAATTAAAGGCGTTGAAGGTGTTTCTGCTGGAATGTTTTCTATTGGAAGCAATGAGAATTCATGGCAAGGGCTGCACTATAAAGCAAATAAAGAAGTGATTACGCAGCAATTGCCTATGGATTTCGGACAGCTCAACCTCTTAGGAATCAAAATATTAAAAGGAAGAGATTTGAATCCTGAATTGGCAACAGACAGCATCTCGAGCGCTTTATTGAATGAAACCGCGGCCAAAACCCTAATGGTAAAAGACCCTGTAAATCAAGATATCACATTTGGAGGTCAGAAATTTAAAGTGGTAGGTATTGTCAAAAATTTCCATTACATCGGATTAGAATATAATGTTGCTCCAATGATCTTTTTTCATATTAAAGCGTTTGACTGGATGACTAATGATATGAGAAATATGACGGTCAAAATATCTCCAGACCAAATGCCCGAAACGATTGCAGCTATAGATAAATTCTGGAAATCTAAAGTAGATCAGGAATATCCGTTTGAGTATGATTTCGTAGATAAAAACTTTGCCAGAACCTATAAGAAATATCAAGATCAGAGAAATCTGTTTGCTCTGCTGAATGTGGTGGTCATATTAATTGCTGTTTTCGGATTGTTTGCTTTGGCTTCTTTTTCTATGGAAAGAAGACTGCGCGAAATTGCCATCAGAAAAACGCTTGGCGCTGAAACCAATACTTTGCTAAAAGAATTATCCAAACAGTATGTCATTTTCTGCATAATTGGTTTCCTTATCGGAATTGTTCCTGCCTATTTATTTATGCAGAAATGGCTTGAAAACTTTGCCTCTCGAATCGATATTCCGTTTCTGCCTTTTCTAGTCGCTTTTGTTTCGCTGTTATTTTTAACGCTGACGATTGTTTTAGCAAAAGCCTACCAAGTAACAAAAGTAGATGTACTGCGATATTTAAAATATGAGTAATTAGTTTGAGTTTTTGTAAAAAGCTGTGCAAGTCTGAGCCCCTTGCGCAGCTTTTTTATTTTGATTAAGCGTAAAATCTTTTTAAAATTTTCTTGGCACTATCTGAAGCTACAATCAGTCCACCACTCATCATGATAATGTCTTTGAGAACCAAACGGCCTCCAACTGAAAGATACGGAAAACCAAACTGTGGCGTTGGAAAATCACCTCCCAAATTCGGAACGTAAACTTCTGGTGTTGTAATTAAAAATGATAAGGTTACAAATGCCATTCCGAATGTCAGAAGTCCGCCCACAAAGCCCATTTTAGGAAACCAAATGCCTAAAAGAACCAATAAACCTATTGTTACAATAACAATTCCTAATCCGTAAGAGAAAATGTATGTGCCGTTTTCTTCGTGCCATTTGATGTTTTTCTCAACCGTTTTACCTTCAACGTTTTTGTAAAGTGTGTAGGCTTTTACCGTTTTTCCGTCATCATTTACAATTTGTTTATTGGCATCTTTATAAAAGAAACTCATAAACGGACTATTCGCGACAAGCGGAACTATTCCGTCTGCTTCATATTTAAAGACTTTTAATCCGCCAATCCAAGCCATTACAACAAATATGGCAATTCTTAAAAAGTGAATAAAGTTGTTTTGCCCACCAGCAATAAATCTTATAAATTTTTCCATTTTGATTATGTTTTAAATACATATCAAAATTACTTTACAGCTAACGGGATAAAAATGGACGTAAAGGAGTTTTCATGGATTATTTTGCCACGATAGAAATACCGACTTCTTTTCTAAATACTGTAGGCGAAATTCCAACACTTTTCTTGAAATAGCGGCTGAAATAGAATTCGTCTTCAAAATTAAGATCGTCTGCTATTTCTTTTATCGTTTTGGTTGTCAAATGCAACAATTTCTTGGCTTCCAAAACAATTCGATCTTGAATAAGCTGAGAAGGTGATTTTCCAAAATGCTTTTTAATTCTTTTACTAAAAGTATTCACACTCAAATTGTATTTTGACGCATAAAAAGCAACTTCTTTTGCTTCTAGAAAATGCGTGTCTAACAAATGCTGAAACTTCAAAATATCAGCATTTCCTATAGATTCCTGAATTTGTGGTGACATTTTAAGTTGTTTTTCTTTGCTGCTTAAAGCTAGAATAACTTGCAAATAGGATTTTATAATCGAATTATCATAATCCAAATCAGAGTCTTCCACCCTTTTCATTCTTTCCATAATACTCGTAATTTCTTCGTAAATAAAATCGGAAACAGTTACAAAAGGTTCGCTGTAAATATCATTGAATAAAATTCCGTTGCATGCCACTTCTTTTTTATGATATTCAATGCAGTAAAAATCTCCGTGAAAACTTAGAATATTTACGAAAGACGCTGTCGAACTTTTCCATTGCAATAATTGATACGGCGTTAAAAACAAAAGACTCTTTCCTTTGCATTCATAATCAGTTAAATCGACAGAGAAAACAGCTTCTCCGTCAAACATTAGAATGTTGTAATAAGGCTCGTTGATTTCCTTTTGAAGAAAAGAAGATTGCTGCAGTTCGATTTTCATATTACTAAATTACGGTTTGTTTCTTTTGTTTCTCCAAAAAAACTAAACCGTATAAATTTAGCTTTTTTATTCTTTTTTGGTAAATCCCTTTCTGGTCATTTCACCCCAACCTTTTGTTCCCATAATTTTTTCTTTATAGCCGACCAAAGCCGCATAAACAGTAAGCGGATGAAAGTAAAACGGTTCGACAAATGCAGCCATTAAAAGCTTGAAAAAATCGGCTTGTTTGGGGTATTTATGATAGGTTTTTTCTTCACTGTATAAAGCAATCACAGAAAACAAAACTGCAAACGAATACACAAAAAACAATAGCAAGAAGAAAAAATGCCAATTCAACAGACCGAATATTATAAATACAGCAGTGATTATTAAACCAATAAATTCTATCCCAGGCGCTAGAAATTCGAACAAAGTCCAATACGGCACACTTAGCATTCCTAGTAATTTGTATTTTGGATTAAGAAACATTCTGCGGTGAATGCTTAATGTTTCTATTGTTCCTCTCATCCATCGGGAACGCTGTTTTTTGAATATTTTGAAATCCTCAGGTGCTTCTGTCCAACAAAGCGGATCTGGAATGTAACTTACAGAATAAGGCAGTTTATTATCCAGCATATAACGGCGCATTCTAACTATAAGTTCCATATCTTCTCCGACCGTTTTGGTGCTGTAACCACCAGAAAGTATGGCTATTTCTTTGTCAAAAGCGCCAAAAGCACCGCTAATCAGCAATAATCCGTCTAGTTTTCCCCAAGCCATTCTTCCTAAAAGGAAAGCTCTCAGATACTCTAAAACCTGAATTCTCGAAAGCATTACATCTGGTACATTTACTTCGACCAAGCGTCCATTTTTTATCACACACTGATTAGCGATTCGCACCACCCCACCAGTAGCAATAATACGTTTTCCGTAGGACTCTAAAAATGGCTTTGCGAGTTTTAAAAGCGAATCTTTATCTAAAATGCAATCGACATCAATACAAACCACATAGGGATTTTGAGCAATATTAAGTCCGACATTTAATGCATCTGCTTTTCCGCCATTTTCTTTATCAACAACAATCAGTTTTTTGAAAGCTGCATTTCTAGAAGTATAAATTCCTCTAATCTTTTTGGTTTCAATTTGTGGATGAAAGTCTAAATCGGTTAAAACCAAATCGTAGGTTTTGGTTAAGATTTCCATCGAATTGTCTTTGCTTCCATCGTTTACCACGATGACCTGATAATTATTATAATTCAGAGAAAGTAGAGATTTTACATTTTCTTCGATGGTAAGACCTTCGTTATACGCTGGCGCAATAAGCGAAAGTTTTGGTGCAAACTCGCTGGTTAAGAGCACATCATAATCAACAAAACTGTTTCGTTTGAGATATTTTCTAAGCTCTTTTGTAGAAATATAAGCCAGCATTAAATAAGAAGACATAATTAGTATGGCGTAACCAAGAATCAGGAGTATGTATACATCCAAAAACCACGTTATTTCAGTATTAAAAAAAGTCATTTTCTTATAAGATTATGCTGTTAAGGTCTGTAAAAGACTCTGTGCTTTGTATTTAATTACCGTGTTTGAAGTATTGTCTGCTAACTGAACTACATAAGGAAGTTTCTGTGTTAGTTTAAGTTCTTTTATAAGTTTTAATCCAAGCGCAATTACAGTGGTGTTTTGCGATTCTAACAAATGTTCAATTCCTTCTCTATCACCAACATCATGTTTTTTGAAAGCGCCAATAATATTCAGCTGCATCCAATCGTCTATGGGATCTAAATGGTCTACCAAATATTTTATACTCTCAGTACCTTCAAGTTTTATAGCGGCATTTAATGCCACAATCTTTAGTGTTTTTTTTCTCGCTTTAGAGTAAGCAATAATCTGATCGAATGCTTCTTTAATATTAAATTCTGCCAATTCAGTAATTCCTTTGCATTTTACTTCCCATTTCAAGCTTTTAAGCTTTCGGAACGAAGATTTTATTAATCCCGAATCTTTATAAAACTCTTCCAATTTCTGAGCATAAATTCCTTCGTAGTTTTTATGCAGATTGATAAGGGATTCCATTAAAACTTCTCTAAAAAAAGGCGTGTCAAAAAGCACAAGAAAATTTTTGTCTTTTTTTACTTCAGCAAAAGAAATATTCTCAAAAATGACAGCCGATAATACTTTATCTATCACAACACTGTATTCTTTGCTAAGACGTTCTTTTTTGATTTTACCATTTCTGCTGGCTACTATAATAAGATACAGAATAAGTGAACCCGCTAAGAACAGATAAATGGAGAAAGTAAGAAAAGGCACTTCCCACTGGCCGTTTTTATATAGTTCCCAGAATTCTGTCATCTTAAAAACGTTTTGTTACAATTAGCTGTACATTAAACTTGTTTCTGTATTCGCTGGGAATATATTCCTCATATTCATAAAGGAAAATCGGGCGCACAAAAAACGAATCCCCAAAACGATGCTGATATTGAAGTCCGACACGATAAGCTTTTAATGGCTGTGTAAAACTATTGTAGAGATACAGATATGGAACATTTCCGTATTGCAATTCCAATCTGATAAGGCGTTCTTTTTCTTCATTTACGCGCTGAACGCTTAAAACATGAGAAAAAAGTTCGTTCGAAATATCATAATAAGGTCTATAAGCAAAATTATAAACTCCTGCATTGTATGCCACTTGTCCTGTCAGCAAGGTAATATCGTCTGTATCAAAATGCATAAATCTTGCTCCAAGCGAAAAATCAAACTTTTTCTGTGGAGCAAAATAATATTCCAAACCACCTTTTAATACAGGAAATATGGTTTTTCCTGTTGATACTCCAGCATTTGCATACAAATAACTTTTGTCTGAAAAAGTCTGATAAAAATCGGTTTCAAAAAGCATTTGAGTCTCATTGCTGATGTTTCCAATATTTGCCCTTCCTACAATCGCTGATTTACTGAATTTATGCGAGTACTCTGCGTATCCATAATGAAACGGAGACTGTCCAGGATTTGATGTCGAAATATTTAGATAAGAAAACGAAACTGCATTTTTGGCTTTGCGCCCAATAAGCGTACGGATTCCTCTGAAAGCTTGAGTACTATTATCAATGTAAGATGCTTTATCTATTAAATCTAATGCCTCCTGATCACGGTTTAGTTTTTCCAGACAAGTGGCTTTAATTTTCAAAACCTCAACCGATTTTGGATCAATAGCAAGGTATTTATCGCAATACGAAATACATTTTTCGTAATCTTCTGTCCAGAAATACACATTTATAAGCGCTTGCAAAGCCTCAAGATTGGGATTGTTTCTGTCTGCCATGGGAGACAAAACTTTTACTGCCATTTTATAATCCTTTTTCCAGCTGTAAATTCGTCCCGCAAAAGTCTGCACATCCTCGTTTTCAGGATATTTTGCGCGAAGGGGTTCTATCAGCGACAATGCTTTATCATAATTTTCTTTTTCGGCTTCACGCCTTGCATTTGTCAGAGTCTCATCAACATTGATTTCTTGGCCCATTGCAATTGAGGAAATAAAAAGCAGGAAAATAGAATAATATACCAACTTCATCATATTCGAGTCTTTAGCAGTTTATTAATCCTCACTAAAAGCACAGCCGGACTTACAGGCTTAGCAATAAATTCGTTTGCTCCAATGTCAAAAGAATCAAGCTCTGTCTGCTCAACACCCGAAGAAGTTAATATAATGACAGGAATATCAGATTTAAGGTTCTCTCTAACATGCTGGGTAATTTCCATCCCGCTTATTCCTGGCATATTTATGTCGGTCAATATCAAATCATAGTTTTCTTTTTCGATCGCCTCTAGCGCCTCTTTACCATCAGAAAACTGGTCAACATTAAATCCTTTAGACTCTAAGAAAAAAGACAACGATTTGCGTAGGATATCATTATCTTCGGCTACAATAATTCTCATTTTTTATTTTTTTCTCTTTGGGACAAACTAAATCATATTCATTATTACTATAAAACTACAGTATATTTCCGTTATATCATAACTCTTTTAAAATTTTAACGACTTCCTCAATTCCACAACTGAAAATATTCATTTTATCTAAAACGTCTGCCGTAAATTTACCATATGAGGCTTCTTCCTCAATAATTGACAGGCAATTGCTCAAATCCTGCAGCATAAAAATATCCATGCTTGATTTCATATTATGCGCCAGTTTCCTTACGTTGTCGTAATCAGTTTCCTTAAATGCTTCTTCTAACTGTGCCACTTGATTCGGAATTTTTTCAATAAAAAGATTAATCATATCTTTTTTAAATTCTGGATCGTTTCCAGACATTTCATCTAGAAAAGACATATCAATAATTCTCTTATGATGCGCATCAGCGTCTGGTGACATTACCGTTTTTATGGCTTTTAAAAGAACGGACTGCTTAAACGGTTTTGGCACATAAGCATTCATTCCTACTTTGTAGCATCGCTCCTGCTCTCCTACCAGAGAATGTGCTGTCATGGCAATAATCGGAATGGCGGAATTCATTTCATTTCTAATATATTCTGTGGTTTGGTAGCCATCTTTAACGGGCATTTGTAAATCCATTAAGACCAAATCATATTCATTTTGAGACAAAAGTTCGATGCCTTCTTCACCGTTTTGTGCAATATCCAAATCAAAACCAAAATTATTAATTACGCTTTTTGCAAGCTTTTGGTTTAAAACATTATCTTCGCAGAGCAATATTTTAAGATTTCCCAAATCATTATTAGAAACAGTTTTTACTTCTGCTTCCCTAGCGTTTGATTTTTTATATGACAGGGTAAAGAAAAATTCCGAACCACGGTTTAAGGTACTTTTTACATGAACTTCTCCTTTCTGAAGTTCGACTAGCTGTTTTACTATATTCAATCCGAGTCCAGTGCCTCCAAATGTTCGCGTTGTGCTTTCCTCACCTTGCGTAAACCTTTCAAAAATAGTTTCGAGCTTATCTTTTGCGATTCCAATCCCAGTATCTTTAATAGAAAATTTAAACGAATAACTGTCTTCGGTTTCCTCAATTTTCTTTACCGAAACGGTCACTTCTCCTTCATTTGTAAACTTCAGCGCATTTCCAATGAGATTTACCAATATTTGATTGAGCCTTCCTTGATCTCCAATCACCATGTCTGGCAATTCAGCATCAAGAAAAAGATTAAACTCAACTTCCTTCTGCACTTTTACTTTCAGCAAACTATAAACGTGTCTAAGGGTTTTCTTCAAATTAAATGGCTCGGATTCGATTGGTAAATTTCCAGACTCCATTTTTGAAAGATCCAGAATATCATTTACTATCAAAAGTAAATTTTCGCCAGCAATTTGGACATTTCCTATATAATCACGCTGTGTATCATCAAGTTTTGTTTGTGCCAGCAGATCTGTAAAACCAATAATTGCATTAAGAGGCGTCCTAATTTCATGACTCATATTGGCCAAAAAACTATCTCTTGCCAAAACTGCTCGTTCTGCGATTTTTCGTTGCGTATACAATTGATTGTTTTTTGTGCTTAATTCCAATGAAGTAATAACATGTTTGGCCACAATAGAAAGTGCATTACGCTGATTTTCATTCAATACTTTGGCCTCATGATCAATAGCACATAATGTTCCAATATTATACCCGTCTGGCGTTGTAAGCGGTACCCCTGCATAAAATCGTATATTAAAACCTCCAGTAACATTAGGATCATCTTTAAAACGATCATTAAGTAAAGTATCGTTTATTTCTGTCATTTTAGAGTCCAAGATGGTATACTGGCAAAAACTGATTTCACGCGGCACTTCAGAAACGCCTATTCCAATCTCCGATTTAAACCATTGCCTGTTTTCATCAATAAAAGAAATATGCGCAATTGGCACGCCGCAAATATAGGCTACAAGTTTTGTTGCATCGTCAAAAGCATCATCTGGAAGCGTATCAAGTATATTATAGCGTTTTAGAGCTGCTAAACGCTGTAGTTCGTTTTCTGGAATGGGGTAATTATTATTCATTTCTTTGGCGCAGTAAAAAGTATAAAGATAAAGCAAAATAGTCTAAAACCCTTGTCCAGCATAGAGTTTATTATAAAATTATATCCACAAAGACTTAAGTATTACGGTTTGGATTACTTATTTATTCTTTTTTCAATTTTCTATTATCAAATTTATGTTACAATTTAAGAATACTGTTTAATTCCAATATTGTCATTCCTTCAGGAAGCGCTTTGGGTGCTTTTACTAGTTTTTTGGCCAAAAATGAGGTTGCAATTGGTTTCAGATTTTTAAAAAGTCCAATTGCATTAAAGAATTTTATTACTTTAATTGAAAGCTTTTCGCCCAAACGATCTGTATTCTCACGAATTAGCGGTCCAGGTCTAAAAATAATATATTGAGAAAAATGAAGCTCTTGGAGGTATTCTTCTAGTTTTCCTTTCATCATAGAATAATATACGCTGCTTTTGGCTGAGGCTCCGTACGAAGAAACTAATACCAAAGATTTTACCTTATTTTGTTTTGCAACAGCTGCAAATTCGGCCGGAATATCATAATCGATTTTCCATTGTTTTTCTTTTGAACCTGCATCTTTCAGCGTGGTTCCCAAACAAGAAAAAAGAACGTCTCCATAAATTAAATTCTGAAATGAAGCTACATTTGAAAAATCAACAATATATTCTGTGAGTTTTGGATGTGATTTTTCTATTGGGCGTCTTACAAAAATCGAAACTGCTTCGTAATCATTATTTTCCAATAGCAGGTTAACTAGCTCTTTTCCTGTAGCGCCCGTAGCTCCAATTACTAATGCTTTCATGATTTTAGAAATTTTGTGTCGTAAATATAAGGATCTTTTTAAAAAACTTCTACCGATACTCCTCTGAAACATTCGGAAAATTCCCTTTCAAATGTTTTTTAAAACCTAAAAAATAGACTAACACAACGTGTAGTTTCTCTAACTTCAAATTAGAATTTTTAATTTTTTAATCATGATTTACCATCTGGCGAAAAAGCAATAATTCTCCATTACTGTTTTTTTTCCAAACATTTATACTTTTTCCTTTTACATTTCCGTTTTTTTCGTCGTCACGCCAATCAACGTTATAAAAGCCAAATTCTACAATGGCTTTTTGGGCATAAATGATATTTGAAGTTTGAATAGAAATCTGTTCAATACGCAATGTGCCAGGCTTTTCGTGTTCTGTAAAATAGGCTGTAATCTCTTTTTCGCCAGAAAGAATCGGAGTATAATAAGTCAAATACATGGCATCTGGCATAAACATTTTGGCATGCTCTGCTCCTTGCCTATTCTGAACTAATTCTTTAATTCTATTATTTCTTTCTTTTACTTCTAAAGTTAACTTGTCAGTCGGAATATATTCTTTCGTTGGCGGAACTGCGGTATCGTCTATATTCGGAATATTTTTATCATCAAAATAACTTGCCGAACCCCAAATTTCTGCGGCAATTGTTGGAGGCAGGCTCCTATTGGAAGACTTTTTCCATAAAACTGAATATTTTCCAGAATACGAAAACGGATTCTGTCCGTTTACATTTAAGTTTTCAGCGAAAGTTCCAATCTCTAAAACGTAATTGCCGAGGTCTTGCAATTCTAAAATAGTTCTTTGGTAAGCACTAACTTTTGCCTGTGCCAGCCATTGTTTGTAGAAATCTCGAATAGTTTCTCTACCCACCCGCTGCCTGCTGTGTTCTGGCATAAATAGGGTTTGATCGGTATAAGATTTTACCAAATCTTCTTGTTTTCCATTTATAAAAGCGGTGGCAAAAGAAGCATTATACTCTTCAATCTGCTTCTTTATAGCCGAATCTGCTTTGTTTTCTTGAGCAAAAATACCAATTGTCAAAAAAAGAAAAGCTAAACTAAACTTGATCATAGCATATTTGTTTTGGTTACACACAAATATACAATATTGATATTCAGTATTTTAAAAACAACAAAAAGGATTCAAAAACCACTTTGCAATAAGTCCATTTTTTATTAGAAAGCCTAAAACGGAAAAGTTAATTTTTAGAAAAATAACCATTTATAAGACAATAATTGGTTTTATAAAATGTTTATATATAAAAGATTATGATGCATCTAATTTTTTTAAATCAATACCACACAAGATTAAATAGTATAAAAACATGAAAAAAATATTTTTGATAATTGCCTTTGCTTCTTTTTCAATGCACAGTTTTGCTCAGGAATTGGATAATAAATTCAAATCAATTCCAGCAAAAAAATCTCCTGTAAAAGAAGTTATTCCTCCAGCAGAAGCTGCTCCCAAAGAAAACCCACCAGCGCCTATCGAGAAGCCAGCTCCATTGCAGGTTAATCCAGACGAATTATTTAAAAACACTAATCTTTATAAGCCGGAAGCCAATGTTGAGGGAATATTTTATAGAAGAAATCAGTTTTTAGGCAATTTCAACACTACTGCCGTTACTTCTACTATAATGTACCGAGATGCAGCTTTTGTAGACGGAGATAAAGTAAAAGTATATTTGAACGATAAAGTTATTGAACCTGAAGTCTTTTTGAACGGCGATTTTAAAAGTGTCAAAATAAATTTGGAAAAGGGAATCAATAAAATTGATATTGAAGCCTTAAACGAAGGTTTTGCTTCTCCAAATACAGCCGAATTTAAGGTTTATGACGATAAAGGCCAAGTTATTTCATCAAGCGAATGGAATGTTGGTACGGGTTATAAGGCTGTTATTGTTTTAGTTAAAGAATAAAAAAATTGTAATAAATCATAAAAAAGACTTAAAACTGCTGGGTTCAGCAGTTTTTTGCTTGGATACATGTAGTTAACTACGTAGTTTTGTACTCATATTTTAATTTTAAAATGCCATGCAGATTAAACCTATACAGAATGAGTACGAAAATGAAATCGTAGATCTCATATTAAACATTCAGCAAAAAGAATTCAATGTACCAATAACTTTAGCAGATCAGCCAGATTTATTAGATATCCAAAACTTTTATTTCAAATCGGGCGGTACATTTTTAGGCGCTTTTATTGACGGAAATTTGGTTGGCACAATTGCTTTGGTAAAATTTAATCCAGAAGCTGCTGCCATCAGAAAAATGTTTGTCAAGAAAGAATTCAGAGGAAAAGAATTTCAAATTGCCCAGCAATTATTGGAGCAATTAATTGAATATAGCAAAGAAAACGGAATTAAAAACTTATATTTAGGAACGGTTTCTTTATTGCAAGCTGCTTTGCGCTTTTATGAAAAGAACAACTTTGCAACAATACCAAAAGAAACGCTTCCTGCTGATTTTCCGTTAATGAAACCTGACAATGTTTTTTGCCATTTAATACTAAATCCATAACAATGAATATAATTGACGAAATAGGCATTTTGGCCATATCAACACGTTTGCAGCGTCTGAGCGAGCAATTGCGCAAAGACGGCGCACAGATTTACAGTTATTTTAATATTGATTTTGAACCAAAATGGTTTCCTGTAATTTACACGCTACATGTAAAAGAAATGCTGAGTGTAGTTGAAATTGCTAGCGAAATTGGCTACAGCCACCCTTCGACAATCAGTTTATTAAAGGAATTGGAAAAAGAGAAAATCATTAGCTCGAAAAAAGACAAACAAGACGAACGCAAGAGATTGATCATTTTGACAGCAAAAGGAAAAGAACTGGTTTCTAAAATGCAGCCCGTTTGGAGCATTATGACAAAAGCATTAAACGAAATTACCAACACTCAAAACAATCTTTTACGAGCAATTGAAGAAGCAGAACAGAATTTAACTCGTCAGGGATTTTTTCAAAAAGCCATTGAAATAAAAAGCAAAGACTAATCTTTGCCTGTAATTTTCTTTCTATGGTTATGCCCCCATTTTGCAAGAGAATCAATAACCTCTTTTAAGGTATGTCCGTATTCTGTTAACTCATATTCAACCGTAACAGGCTGTGTATTGAGAACAGTTCTCGTTACCAGCTGATTTTCTTCAAGGTTTTTCAATTCCCTGCTCAGCATTTTCCCAGAAATGCCTTCCACTTCTCGCAATAAGTCGGTAAATCTCAATGTATTGAAGCATAGCGATGCTATAATAGAAATTTTCCATCTTCCGTTTAAAATATACATGGCGTCATGGACTGCCATAATATGCTGATTGCACGATTTTTTGTCGTGTATGGGTTCTTTTATCATATTATATTAGTAGGTTACCTCTATGTTACAGTTACTTTTGGTAATCTTATGACAAAAATACACTTAAAGTTTTTACATTTGAATACAATTTTAATCAATTAAAAAAAATGGCCTTAATAGATGCACTAAAGTGGCGTTATGCTACAAAAAAAATGAACGGACAAGCTGTTCCGCAAGAAAAAGTAGATTATATTCTGGAAGCTGCAAAATTGGCACCTTCTTCTTCTGGTTTACAACCTTATAAAATCTTTGTCATTACAAACCAAGAGCTTAAAGAAAAGCTAAGAGCGGTAAGTTTTGATCAAAGCCAAGTTACAGACGCTTCTCACGTTTTGGTTTGGGCTGCTTGGGATGGTTACAGTTTAGAGAAAATTTCTGCCGTATTTGACAAAACCATTGCTGAGAGAGGAATTCCTGCTGATGCAATGGACGAATACAAGCAAAGACTTTGGGGAATGTATGAGCCTCTAGGTCAGGAATGGCACGCTAACCATGCGGCAAAACAAGCTTATATTTCGTTTGGTATTGCAATCGCTGCCGCGGCTGAGCAGCAAGTAGATGCAACTCCAATGGAAGGTTTTATTCCGTCTGAAGTAGACAAACTTTTAGGTTTAAACGAACTTGGTTTAAAAAGTGTTTTAGTTTTACCTCTTGGTTATAGAGATGATGCAAATGACTGGTTGGTAAACTTGAAAAAAGTAAGAACTGCTCAAGAAGAATTTATAACAGTAATTAAGTAAAAAATTAATTTTTGCTTAAAAGAAAATGCTTTTGAAAGGTACACCAGTACTTTTTTCAAAAGCATTTTTAGTTTAATTATTTCATTTTCAATCCAAAACGAAATCCAGTTTAAAAAACAAAAAACCAATTTTATCAGACTTATGTTATTTTTTAATTATTGTATAAAAAAAGGTACGCAATGCGGATAATTAAATAATATTGTATCCCTAATTTTGCTTTTATCCAAAACTATTCAATCTTATTTACAACAACTAAAATTCTAAAATTATGTCTGATTTTTTAACTCAATTTGGGGAAGACCTAAAAAAGAACGTCCCAGGGTTCATCGCAGTTTCTGTAGCTGAAATTGCAAGCGGCATGTCATACTATTCTCAATCTGTAGTAGCGGATTTTGATCCTGAGTTAGCATCGGCTTATAATCTAGAAGTGGTAAAAGCAAAAATGAATGCTATTAAAGCTTTAGGATTAAAAGACCAGGTAATTGACAACATCATGATAACGCTAAGTTCTCAGATTCACATCATTGATGTATCTGACAATCAGGAATACTTTATTTATCTGGCTGTAGATTCTACAAAAGCTAATTTAGGTATGACAAAATCTATCCTTAATAAATACAAAAAAGAAATAGTAGCTAAATTATAACACAATTTTACCTTTGTAAAGAGGAATATTCGAGAACGAATATTCCTCTTTATTTTTTATACAAATTGTTATTCGTTTCTTTTTAAAATATTTTATATTTCGAAATGTAAATAATGGATTTGTATAGATGGAGCTACGCGCCTATTTTGAAAAATATTCTGATGAAGCAACCTGTATTGAAGAGCTTAAAAACAAACGTTTAGAAAACGGACTTTTATGCAGGAAATGCGGACATAATGCGCATTCTTTCCGTCAGAATGATTTAAAATTTCAGTGTCGCAAATGTGGCAGCCGCACTAGCCTGCGCTCAGGCACTGTAATGGAAAACTCCAATCTTCCGATTCGATACTGGATGATCTGCATTGAATTGATGACGCTTTCGCACAGAAGATTATCTATTCTCAAAATTCAATATTTACTAGGACATAAACGTTACGAACCTATCTGGATGATGGTGCAGAAAATTCGTCTGGTTATGAAAATCAGGGACGAAAAATACAGATTAAAAGCCTATTCTGAATTTGATCCAGAATTTCTTCAAAAAATAGACAAACTCGCAATAAAGAAAAAAGCAGAAAATAGTACGTTGTGAATTATGTTATGAGTATCAATTTTTTATTTTTAACGCAAGACATTAATAAAAAGCCACAGATTATTAGGATTAAAATGATTTCTTAAAATCTGTATCAATCCTATAATCTGTGGCTTTATAAATATTGCAGAAGCTTCGATTTCTCTCAGCTTGACAATTCGAATTATCAATTGTTAATTCTCCATTATTTCTTCTTATTCTTTTTAGCTTTCGATCTTTTCGCTTTGTTTTTAGCTATCTTTTTTGCCTTTACTTTTTCTTTAGCTTTTTTAGCTTTGGCTTTCTTTTTAGCTTTCGCTTTTAATTTTGCTTTTTTAGCCTTCTCTTTCTTTTTGTCTTTTTTCTTAGCTGCAGCTTTTTTCTTTTTCAGTTTTTCTTTTTTCTCTTTTTCTTTCACTTTTTTATTTTTTTTAGATTTTGGCTGGTCTTCTTTTTCTTCTGATGTCTCCGCTGCTTCAGATGTAGTTTCCTCTCCTTCTTCTGCCTGTTTTGGTTCTTGCACTGCCTCTTTTGTGCTTTCCTCTTTTTCTGCAGTTTTTCTCGGAGCTCTTTTTGGTTTAGGTTTTTCTAGAGTTTCAACCGCTTCAGATTCTGGAACCAGAGCATCTTTTTGCTCGTTTTCATCATTAGAGATAACTGGACTAGCTTCTACCTCTTGATCGATTTCATTAGTAAGCACTTCTTTTGCCATTATTCTGTTAATTTTAAGAAATTGATTAAATTTATTTTGGATTAAACTAATTTTTAATGTTATTAAATCATTAAATTAACATCAAAAAATAATAAACAAAGATAGATTGAAAAACCTATTCGCCAATGTTAAGTTTTTCATGAGCATAAAAACCAGATTGTATTCATTTACAAATCAGATACTTATCCAATGTTAAGTTTTTTACCATTGCTTTTACAAAATTAAAAACGCCTTTACAGCCTTTTTACAGCTGTTTTTTCTCCGTCATAATGAATACTGAATTGCAAAATTTCGATTTAAATCAGATAAAAGGATTTACGATTTAGAATATTCAAAAACATTTATAAAAAAGCATTGAAAAGGCTCTAAATTCTGTATTTAAAGCATTTTTATTTGATGATATTCCATTTTATTGTTTCAAAACCTGTTTTTCGTGTTTCATTTTATAATCTGCAACATAGAAAAAAAAATTTCCTGACTTTGTTTCTTTAAATTTGAGTATTCCCCAAAATCAGATTAAGATAACTACACATTAATGCTTAAATCAATTTATTAATTTAAGGTGGTTATAAATTGCTGTGCTGCCTTTTTTATTCCTGATTGCTTATGGCACAATTTTATTTTTCCTGGAGAATTTGCACTTTATCAAAAAAACTGGCTTTTACTGCATTAGTAGTTTTCCTCACTATTTATCAAACCAATGCTCAAAACTGTACTGTAAATGCTGGAGTTTTAAATGAAACCATTTGTGAGACAGACGCGCTGGTTTTGACTGGAAATAATCCGAGTCCAATTATCGGCACAGTCAAATGGACACAGATTTCGGGACCTGCAGTAACAATCAATTCGCCAACTAGTCCAAGCACAACAATTTCAGGCTATACAGGAGGCAATACTTATATTTTTAGATATAGTGCAACCTGCGGTGATGGTATCGTGTCGTATCAGGATAAAGTAGTAAATGTTAAACCCATAACAAAGGCTAATGCTGGCGCCAATATCGCAAGCTGTCCCAATAACAATGGTACATTGGCTATTATTGCAAATACTCCGCAAAACACAGGAGAAACAGGATATTGGGAAATCGTAGGAGCCAATAATGCAGGAGTTGTCATTAATTTCCCTAATCTAGCCACTTCAACCATCACTCTACCCGAAACTAGCTGTGGCGTTACAACACTTCAATGGGTTATTGAAGGGCCAGAATATGCTCCTGGACAACGTTGCAGAACCACTTCCCAAATAACCGTAACCAATTATGGAGGCGTAAAACCTGTTTCAGCAGGTCCAGACCAGACTTTAAGCAATTGTTACACTACAACGCAATCAACTAACTTAAATGGCACTTATGGTGGCTGCGGACTTAATGGCCAAAATGGGCAATGGACATTTGTAAGCGGACCTAATACACCAACTATAGCCAACCCAAATGCCAATAATACAGGAATTTCAAATCTAGTTGAAGGCACTTATACTTTCAGATGGACAGTTACTGGTCCTTGCGCTTCAGGAAATGATACGGTTGTAATCACTGTACCGCCTGCAACTCAGGATGTAACACAGCTGCCGGGTGGAGACGAAAACATATATTTTTGCGACAATACTATAAATCAGGTAACTCTTGTTGCGCAGACTCCTCTCTACGCAGGTGAAACGGTGGCCTGGTCTCAGATCTCTGGCGACAGTGGCGCTGTAATTGTATCGCCAACAAACCCTACCACATTGGTAACCAATATTTTTCAGGGAGGCGATCCGTATCGTTTTCGTTACACTCTCACAAATACCAATACAGGCTGTATTTTCACCAAAGATTATATCGTGCAATATAATGGGCAAACAAGGACTATTGTGGCAAATGATGGAAAAGACATTGTGGGAAGCTGTAATGCGACTGTCTTTACAATTCCACTCACAGTAACTGGAACTGGTTCCAATCAATACCGCATCGTTAGCGGCCCTCCGCTCTCTCCTTTAGGGCCTTTTCCTACTGCATTGGCAGATGTTGGAAATTCACTTACTCTGACTCTTACTGCACCTGGTGAATATACAGTTGAATTTATCAGAAAACAAGGCGGAGCATTAACTGTAGAATGTGATTATGGTTTTGATACCCTCAACATTTTGGTTTCTGGAGATCCTACACCATCAAATGCAGGAACCGATGTTAGTCTGCCCTGCGGTGATACAACAACTGTTCTTTCTGGAGTAAGCACAGATGACGGCTTGCATTTTTGGAGTCAGCTCAGCGGTCCTAATACAGCTGTAATTGATGATAATTTTGCAGTCGATACACCAGTTAGCAATCTTATTTCTGGAACCTATGTCTTCCAATACATCACAAAAGGAGGCGGTGCTACATGTGGTTTTTCAGTGGCGACAGTAACTGTTTACGTTTCTGACAGTTCTATAGACGATGTAGATGCTGGAATTGACCAAGTTACTTGTGCTGGTTCGCAAGTACCCCTTACCGCTGTCCAAGCTTCAGCTGGCGAATTCGGAACCTGGAGTCAAGTTTCGGGCCCAGATACAATTACTTTTTCAGATGTAAATGATCCAAATGCCATTGCTTCTGGTTTTCTAACGCCTTCTTCTACATATGAATTGCAATGGACAGTTGCTTATTCGCATCCAGGACCTTCTTGCGGTGGCTCTGTTTCTGATACCGTAACTATCATAACTGATAATAACAATGCGCCCACGACATCAGATGCTGGACCAGATGCCTGCTATTCTTCAGGAACAACCACTTTTAATCTTAGCGGAAACACACCGGCACTAACCGATTTTGGTACTTGGAGCGTTGAACCATCGGCTGGAGTTGTTTTTACAGACGTAAATGATCCAAACACAATGGTAACCGTTCCTGGAAATGGAACTTATATTTTTACATGGTCAATCATTTCAAGGTTTAGAACCTGTCTTCCGAGCGAAAGCAGCGTATCTGTTACTGTTGCGCAAACTCCTCCAATTGCTGATGCGGGACCGGATCAGGAAACTTGCGGTAATACGGTAACAATGGCTGCTACACAAAGTGGCGGATCAACTGGCACATGGACAAGAATTTCTGGCGTTGGAAATTACACCATAAGCGATATTCATGATCCAAATGCTGTTTTTACTTTCTCCTACAGTGGATATTACATTTTCAGATGGACAGTTGATGCTGGTACTTGTGGTCAGGCATTTGACGATATCAATCTAACTATCGGACTTCCTCCTGATCAGGCTGCAGCAGGTCCAGATCAAAATATATGCAACAACAGTACAGTTACCATGGCAGGCAATGCCTATGATAGCTTTTTCGAATCAGGCCAGTGGTCTGTACTTACTGGTTCTCCCAATCAGCCTCTAATTGTAGACCCTTCCAATCCAAATACAGAAATTAATGGTCTTATAGCAGGTACATATACATTTAGATGGACGATAACTGCAAAAAGCATCTTTTTATGTCCAGGCAGTTTTGATGATGTAGTTGTAGTAGTTGACCCAGCAGCAAATGCGGGACAAGACCAAACCTATTGTGATGTTACAAGTGTACAGCTTATAGCCAACGAAAATTCAACAGGAACTTGGTCACTGACCAGTACAACAGGAAACCCCGCTGATGTTATCATTACACAGTCTCCATCAAATAGCTATATTGCTAATGCAACTGTAGTTCCTGGAAATGATTATGTCTTTACATTCACTACCAGCACTACTACATTTCCAAATGGCGCTACATGTAGCGGAACTTCAGATTCTGTAAATATTACTGTTTTTAGCGGTGCCAGTATTGATCCAGACGCAGGTCCAGACCAAACATTATGTATTAGTGATGTTGGCGGTGTTGCAACCATGAGCGGAAATACTCCCCCTCCAGATGTTACAACATTTGAATGGCGATTTGTTTATCAGCCCACTGGAAGTGTAGCTGTTATTGATACTCCAACAGCACCATTGACAACAGTCTCAAATCTAACCGTTCCAGGGCTTTATATCCTCGAATGGGTATTCAAAAGCAATGATTGCCGAACTCTTTCAGATATTGTGCGAATAGAAATGAACGCACCGCCAAGTGCTGCCAATGCAGGTCCTGATGATACCGTTGCCTGTCAGACCACTTATAAGACTGCGGCGGTTCCTCCGACGGTTGGTATTGGAACTTGGACGTTTTTCTCTCAGCCTCCTGGAGGAGCTGCAGTGATTGACAATCCGAACAGTCCTGTTACTACTTTATCCAATATTAATGTTTTAGGAACTTATATCTTAACATGGACAGTTACTAATGGTCCTTTTACGAATCCTTCACTATGTCAACCTACTTCAGATCAGGTAGAAATAACTTTCAATGATGTCCCGCCATCTATAGCAAACGCTGGTCCTGATCAAGAACTCTGCAATTTGACCAGTGCTACTATGAATGCTGTTACGGTAACATCAGGTTTAGGAACATGGACACAGGTTTCTGGTCCAAACACAGCTGGCATTGCATCTCCAAATAATGAAAATTCATTAATGCTAGGGCTAATCGCTGGCACGTATGAATTTAAGTGGACCGTAACTACAACTAATTTAAACGGATGTTTCTCTGAGGATTCTGTTCTTGTAACGATATATCAGAATCCTTCAACTGCCGATGCAGGGCCAGATCAGACTGTGCCTCAATTTTCTCCTATCAATATGAATGCTGTTGTTCCAACAGTTGGCACTGGCAGCTGGACTCAGGTAGCTGGCCCAAGCACAATAGGATTTACAGATCCTACTAGTCCGACAACTGCAGTAACTGGGACTATTCCTGGCATCTATACACTTCAATGGAATGTAACAAACGGAAACTGTACACCTTCATCTGATACTATGACTCTTAGAATACTCGCTGTAGCGGATCTTGAATTAACCAAAACTGTAACCCCTACAACAGGAAGTGCTGGTGACGTAGTTACTTTCAATATTAATGTTTTCAACAACAATGCACTAGGCGGATCTGTTACAGCCACCAATGTTGCCGTACGTGATTATATTCCGCTTGGCTTTGCACTTGTTGCAGGATCTGTTACTTCGGCAGGAATATACAATGTTGGCGATAACACGATTACTTGGAGTAATTTGACCATTCCAAGCGGTAGTATCTTAAATTTATCATTTAAAGCTACCATATTACCTGCAGGAGGATCTTACGTAAATACCGCAGAGGTTATCGCCTCTGATCAATTTGATCCTGACAGTACGCCAAATAATCAAAACCCTACGGAAGATGATCAAGACAGTGCTACTGTAGTACTAGATTTAGCCGATTTATCGCTTAAAAAAACAGTTTCCCCTAGTACAGTTAGTATAAATGACAATGTCATTTTTACCATTTCGGTGACTAATAGCGGACCAAATAATGCAACTGGAATAACGGTTTCAGAAAAGCTTCCTCCTGGATACACTTACGTGAGTGACAATGGAGCCGGAAAATACAATAGTCTTACTGGAATTTGGAATGTTGGCAATTTAAACAATGGAAATACGCTCACTTTACAAATTACCGCTAAAGTAAATGTTGTGACGTCTATGAACGATTACTTTAATACGGCAGAGATTCAGACTGCAGATCAGCTTGATCCAGACAGTACGCCTGGAAATGGTATTACAACAGAAGATGATATATCTACAGCTTCTGTTTCGCTGAAGCAAGCTGATTTGGAACTTACAAAATCTGTCACTCCTACTTCAGCCGCAGCAGGTGAACAAGTTACCTTCACTATAAATGTGAATAACTTAGGCCCAGGAAATGCAACTGGAGTTGGTGTAAAAGATGTTATTCCTGTTGGCTATACGCTTATTCCGGGATCAGTATCAAATGGTGGCACTTATCAGGTGGCCACTGCTACTCTAGAATGGAGAAATCTGTATCTTCCAGCTAATTCGAATGTGAATCTTACCTTTAATGCTTTTGTTAATCCTTTAGGAAATTATCTGAATGTTGCCCAAGTCATAACCAGCGATCTGCCTGATCCTGACAGTGTCCCAAATAATGATATTCCTACCGAAGATGATCAAGATGATGCCGAAATTATCTTTATCGGACCATCTGCAGATTTATCTTTAGTTAAAAATGTGGTGGCAGGCAATACAAGCCCTGTGGTTGGAAGCCAAATTTCGTTTGAACTTAAAATAACAAATGACGGTCCAAATAATGCCACTGGAGTACAAGTAGCCGATTTATTGCCTTCTGGTTTCGAATATGTAAACTATAGCTCTTCTGCAGGAACATACGATAGTACTACTGGAATTTGGAATGTCGGAACGGTTGATTCTGGTGTTACCGAGTCTCTTATATTGGATGCCAAAGTATTGCCGACAGGTAATTATCTCAATATAACTCAAGTAATTGCGAGCGACCTTCCTGATCCTGATAGTACACCTAATAATGATGATGGCGATCAAAGCGAAGATGATGAAGACAATGCTGTAGTAACACCTATCCCTCCTTCTGCGGATTTATCATTAATAAAAACGGCAAGCAACCCAACTCCGCTGGTTGGATCTACTGTAACTTTTACCATTATAACCACAAACAGCGGCCCGCAGGATGCAGCACTTGTTCAGGTAACCGACTTATTGCCTTCTGGTTATACGTATAGTAGTTTTAATGCCACAAGTGGGACGTATGATAATACGACGGGATTATGGACATTAGACATATTAAGAAGCAGTGAGTCTGAAACACTACAGATCAATGCCATAGTAAACCCAACAGGAGATTACACAAATATTGCTGAAGTTACAAATAGCGATACTGCCGATCCTGATTCGACACCTAACAACGGCGTAACTACTGAAGACGATTATGGAACGGCAACTACTGTTCCTATCCCTCAATCTTCAGACCTGTCATTAACAAAAACAGTCAATAATGCAACACCATTGGTAGGCTCGCTTGCTACTTTTGAAATTGTCGTAACAAATAATGGCCCTCAAGACAATTTTGGCGTACAGGTGACCGATGTGCTCCCATCTGGATACGCATTTACTGGATTTACTGTTTCAACAGGAACCTACGATACTGCCACAGGAATATGGACAGTTGGCAATTTAGTGGCTGGTGATTCTGAAACGCTTCAAATTGTAGCCCGAGTTAATCCAAACGGCATTTATCTAAATACAGCCGAAGTTACCGCTGCAAATCTTCCTGATCCTGATTCCACTCCAAATAACGGAATCACAACAGAAGATGATTACGCAGAGGTTATAACAACGCCAATTCCAACATCAGCAGATTTATCGCTGACTAAAACAGTGAGCAATACTACTCCGCTTGTGGGCACTCAGGTAACCTTCAGTATTCAGATTACAAACTCTGGACCGCAAGAAGCAGACGGCGTTACCGTTACAGATTTATTGCCTTCGGGCTATACATACGTGTCGTACAGTGCAACAACTGGAACTTATGACCCTGGTACAGGACTTTGGGATGTTGGAAATATGCCAGTCACAGATTCGTATACTTTACAGATAACAGCTTTGGTCAATCCAGCAGGAAATTATACTAACAGTGCAGAAATCACAGCTAGCAGCCAGCCTGATCCCGATTCTATTCCGAATAACGGAATTACAACTGAAGACGATTATGCTGAAGCTTCAACAACACCAATAACAACATCGGCCGATTTATCATTAACTAAAACAGTAAGCAATACTACGCCTCTTGTGGGTTCACAAGTAACTTTTAGCCTTCAGGTAAATAACGCAGGACCGCAAGCCACAGATAATGTAGCAGTAACCGATTTATTGCCCTCAGGCTACACCTATGCATCTTATACCGCAACAGCTGGAAGTTATGATGCCGTAACAGGACTTTGGTCAGTTGGAAATATGCCTGTTGCATCAAATCATACTTTACAAATAAATGCTGTAGTTAATGCTGCGGGAAATTATACAAATACTGCCGAAATTACAGCTAGCAGTCAGCCTGATCCCGATTCTACTCCCAATAACGGAGTTACCACAGAAGACGATTATGCAACAGCAACAGTTACTCCAACAGCCCAATCTTCTGATTTGTCTTTAACCAAAACGGTAAATAATGCAACGCCATTAGCGGGTTCATCAGTTACTTTTACAGTTGTTATAACCAATAATGGTCCGCAAGACAATTCAGGAGTTCAAATAACCGACTTATTGCCTTCAGGATATACCTTCAGTAGCTTTACAGTTTCTACAGGAACTTATACTCCTGCGAATGGAGTATGGAATATTGGTAATTTAGCAAACGGTGAATCTGAAACACTTCAAATTACAGCTACAGTAAATGCCACTGGCGATTATGTAAATATAGCCGAAGTAACAGCGGCTAATCTTCCTGATCCTAATTCAACTCCTAATAATGGTGTTCCAACAGAAAATGATTATGCAACAGCTACCATAACGCCAACTGCGCAAGCAGCAGATTTATCTTTAACCAAAACAGTCAATAATGCTAATCCGTTAGTAGGCTCCTTAGTTACTTTTGAAATAGTTGTAACTAACAATGGTCCGCAAGATACATCGGGCGTAACGGTTACCGATTTACTTCCAAGCGGCTATACCTACTCTAATTTTACCATTTCTACAGGAACCTATAATCCTACAACAGGATTATGGACAGTCGGCAATCTAATTAATGGGAAATCAGAAACTTTACAGATTCTCGCTGTAGTAAATGCTACAGGAAATTACATTAACGTTGCCGAAGTAACTTCAAGTGCACTTCCTGACCCTGATTCGACTCCAAATAACGGTGTTGCAACAGAAGACGATTACGCAACAGCGACAGTTACTCCAAATGCTCAAGCTGCAGATTTATCGTTAACTAAAACGGTTAACAATGCCACTCCATTAGTAGGTTCGCCAGTTATTTTTGAAATAATTGCAACCAACAATGGTCCACAGAATACTTCTGGTGTAGAAATAACCGATTTACTACCTTCTGGGTATACTTTTGTTACTTATAGCGCTACAAAAGGAGTTTATAATGCCGCAACAGGAAAATGGACAATTGGCACATTCCTAAACGGAGATTCGCAAGTTCTAAGAATAACTGCTACTGTAAATCCTACAGGAGATTATACCAATATTGCAGAAGTAACTGCCAGCAATTTACCAGATCCAAATTCAACTCCAAGCAACGGCATTCCTACTGAAAATGATTATGGAACAGCTACCACTTCGCCGTTAGGACAATCAGCAGATTTATCCCTAACCAAAACGGTAAACAATGCCACTCCGTTAATTGGAACTCCCGTAACTTTTGAAATAGTAATAGCCAATCAAGGCCCACAAAATGCAACAGGGGTTGAAGTAACTGATTTGCTTCCATCAGGTTATACCTATTCTAATTTTACCGCTACAAAAGGAACTTATAACAATGCAACAGGAAAATGGACTATTGGCTCATTGCCGAATGGCGATTCGCAGACACTTCAATTGACCGCTATTGTAAATGCTTCGGGCAATTATTTAAATACAACTGAAGTTACAGCAAGCAGTCTTCCTGATCCAGATTCTACGCCAAATAATGGCAATACGACAGAAGACGATTATGCTGAAATAGCAACCGTTCCAACTGTTCCAATGGCCGATCTATCACTTATAAAAGCAATAGTCGGTGGTAATTTAAGTCCAATATTTGGAGCGACCATTACCTTCGAAATAACGGTAAAAAACAGCGGACCGCAAAATGCAACTGGTGTCAAAGTAAAAGATTTGCTCCCAAGCGGTTACGAATATATGGTATACAGCTCAACCGCTGGACAATATCATAATTCAACCGGAATCTGGGATATTGGAACGATACCAAATGGTAGTTCCGAATCTTTGCTGGTGTCTGCAAAAGTTAATGCAACAGGAATTTATCAAAATATAGCTGAAGTTTACGCTTCAAATGAATTGGATCCAGATTCTACACCTAATAACGGCGCTACTAATGAAGACGACATCAGTGCTCTTTTAATTGATCCTGTTCCTGCAGTCGCAGATTTATCAATAGAAAAAAGAGTTATTGACAATATCCTTACACCTGCTGTTGGCTCACAAATTTCATTTTCTATTACGGTAACCAATTCGGGACCTAGTGTTGCTACTGGCGTTACCATTAAAGATGTGCTTCCATCAGGTTATGATTATATATTTTATAACTCAACCTCTGGTGCATACAATCGCTTTACCGGCGAATGGAAACCGGGAGTTATACTGCCTGGTAATAGCCATACTTTAGTATTGAATGTTTTCGTAAAGAGACCTACAGGCACTGCCAACGAATACTTGAACTCAGCAGAAATCATGACCGCAGATCAATACGATCCGGACAGTACACCTGGAAACGGAATCACTACAGAAGATGATTATGATAGCATTTCTGTTACGCCTGTAATTGTTATGGCAGATTTATCTATCAGTAAAACAGCCCTAAATGCAAATACTATTTATGATGTTGGCGCGACAGTTATTTTTACTGTTACAGTATCAAATGATGGTCCTGCAGATGCTAGCGGCGTAATGGTAAAAGATCTGCTTCCGCCTGGATTTACCTATTTAACAAGTAGTCCAACTAGCGGTTTATACAACTATGTCACAGGCGTTTGGAATGTTGGCAATATTGTAAACGGAACCAACCAGTCTTTGGATATCTACGCTCGTGTAAACTCACCAACTGGGGCGGCTAATGAATATATAAATGAAACCGAAGTAATTGCCAGTAACCTACCCGATCCTGATTCAACACCTAATAATGGAGTTAAAACAGAAGATGATTACGACAGTTTACAAATAAATATTGCTGTTGCCGATTTAAGTCTGGAAAAAACTGTCAATAACAAAAATGCAAATGTAGACGAAGTAGTAACATATACGCTTCTGCTTAATAATGATGGACCAAGTACAGCGACTGGAGTCGCAGTTGAAGACATGATACCACTTGGATTGAAAAATATTTCGAATATTAATAGTGGGGGCGTTTTCAGCAAGGATATCATAAAATGGGTAAATCTTACAGTTCCAGTAGGCGGTATTGCGCTAACCTATCAGGCAACTGTTGCCAATCCGCTTGGACTTGAAAGTGTTGATTATGTTAATATTGCCCAAGTGACGGCCAGTAATCAATTTGACCCGGATTCTACTCCAAATAATGATAACGGAGATCAAAGTGAAGACGACGAAGATTCTGAATTTATCAATATTCCTGCTACAGATATAGCTATAAACAAGGAAGTAGATAAAACCGATGTGCCAATGGATTCTCAGGTAACTTTTACCATTACAGCAGAAAATAGCGGAGGCCTAACAGCTACAAATGTAGAAGTACAGGATGCATTGCCAAAAGGATACTCATTTGTAAGTTCAACTGTAACTTCAGGAGCTTATGATCCCAAAACGGGCATTTGGAGCATTCCATCAATCAATACTGGAGCTTCTCAAACGTTGACTTTAACAGTTAAAGTGGTCGATTTCAATGATTATCTGAACACAGCACATTTGACAAAACTTGATCAGATAGACACCAATTCGGCAAACAATCAGGATAACGCAACCGTTTCTCCAAACTGTCTGAAAATTTACAATGAGTTTTCACCAAATGATGACGGCCAGAACGACTTCTTCTATATTGATTGTATAGAAAGGTATCCTAATAATCAATTGGAGATATTTAACCGCTGGGGTAATTTGGTTTACTACCAAAAAGGCTATAAAAATACTTGGGACGGAAAAGCAGACGGCTCTGCCAAAACGCTTCCTGAGGGCACCTATTTCTATATTCTCGATTTAGGAGACGGGTCTAAAAAAACCTCTGGATGGGTTTACCTAAAATAAAACCATCCAGAAAATGAAAAGTTTAAGAATAGGATTAACCAAAATAGAATTGGCTATGATTAAAAATATGAAAAAGGTTTTCGCGATAATTACTCTATTCTCGGTATATGGAGCCTTTGCACAACAGGACCCGCAATACACGCAATATATGTATAATACAATGACCGTAAACTCAGCTTATGCCGGATCTCTTGGACATTTAACCATAACTGGTCTTTTAAGAACGCAGTGGGTTGGTATTGAAGGTGCTCCAGATACTCAAAGTTTTTCATTGGACACACCAGTCGGAAAAAATGTCGGTCTTGGAATCTCAATTATAAATGAAGAAATCGGACCAACAGAAGAACAATATTTAGATGCCAATTTCTCATATACCATTAAATCTGGCGAAACACATAAGCTCTCATTCGGATTAAAAGGCGGCGGGCGTGTTATTAATATTGACTGGTCTAAAGGAAGCCACAAAGACCCTGATTCCCAATTTCGAGAAAACATTACCAACAAATTTTTGCCTGTTGTAGGTGCTGGACTATACTGGCATGGAGAAAGAGATTATATCGGGCTTTCGATTCCGAATTTCATGACACGTGAACGCTATACCTACGATGATATCAGCGATGATCTAGTCAATCAGAGAATACACGTATATCTTATTGGAGGTATTGTTTTTGATCTTTCGGCACATACAAAATTCAAACCAGCCGTCTTGGTAAAATACGTTGCTGGCGCACCAATTATTGCCGATTTCTCAGCAAATTTCATGTTCAACAATGCAATAACGCTCGGAGCTTCTTATCGGACTTCAGACTCTGTCAGCGGTTTGGTCGGAATCCAGATTACGCCAATGATTATGGCTGGATATGCCTATGATTACACCACAACGGCTCTGCAGAATTACAATAGTGGCACACACGAAATCATGCTTCGTTTTGAACTGGTTTCGCGCAAAAAAGGATTAAAATCACCAAGATTCTTTTAATACGGATAGTCTATGAAAAGAACAATTACTATACTCGCATTATTGGTTATACAGCTGATTTATTCACAAACCAAAAACAAGGCTGCCGACGCACTTTTTGATAAAATGTATTACGTTGAAGCGGCAAAATCGTATGAGCTTTCCATTAATAACGGAGATGCTTCTAAAGAAATACTTCAGCGGCTTGGAGATGCTTATTATTTTAATACCAAAATGTCAAGCGCATCAAAATGGTACGGAAAACTAATTGCAGACTATCCTAACGAAGTTTCAGCCGAATATCTATTTCGTTATGCGCAGTCCTTACAAGGGATTCAAAATTACGAATTGGCAAAAAAATGGATGAAAGCCTTTGCTGAAAAGCAAAAATCAACAGATCCAAGAGCTAAGAACTTTTCGCTTAAAAATGTGACTCTAGAAGACATTGAAAATATAAAGCCTTCTTTTATACTTGAAAACCTAGACATTAATTCTGCTTATTCTGATTTTGGTCCGATGTTCTATAAAGGAGATTTGGTTTACTCTACCACAATTGACTCCTCGTATTATAAAACTGAAAAATATGGATGGAATGATCAACCTTTTCTTAATATGCAATTAGGAAAAATCAGCGAAACGCAGTCGAATGTTACTTTTAAAGAACGTTTCGGAAAAGATATCACTACAAAATATCACGAAGCCTGCATCGCTTTTTCTCCTGATGAAAAAACGATTTATTTCACCCGAAATAATTACAACGGAAAACTAAAGCGTGACAGCAAAGGCATCAATAATCTCAAAATCTTTTCTGCTACGGCATCAGAAAATAGCAATGGCACAGTTTCTTGGAAAGATATTCAGGAGCTGCCTTTTAATAGTGACGACTATTCTGTTGGACATCCGTCGGTAAGCAAAGATGGCAAAAAACTCTATTTTGTTTCAGATATGCCAGGAACGATTGGCTCAACAGATATTTTTGTAGTGGATATTTTGGGCAACAATCAATTCTCTCAGCCAAAGAATTTAGGAGAAAAAATAAATACAACAGGACGAGAAATGTTCCCATATATTACCGATCAGGCGCTATATTTTTCTTCTGATGGATTTTTGGGCTTAGGAGGTTTAGATGTATTCGAAAGTCGAATAAATGATGGCGTTTTTGATGCTCCAGCCAATCTCGGAGCGCCATTAAACAGCAATAGAGACGATTTCGGCTATATCGTTAACGAATCAACCAATAAAGGTTTTGTATGTTCTAACAGAAAAACAGGAAAAGGCGATGATGATATTTATTCTTTTGAAAGATCGTGCAATCAGGCAATAGGCGGTTATGTTTTCGATGCCATTTCAAACAACAGAATCGCTGGTGCAATGGTCACGCTAAAAAATGCCAACGGAATAAAAGTGGCTGAAACCGTTTCTCAACTCGACGGAAAATACGATTTTAACAACAATGTAAATTGCAATACGTCGTATACTATCGAAGTCTCAAAAGAGAATTACAACAACAATACTAAAGCAATTGTAACGGCAAACAGTTCAGGAAAAACCGAAGCTTTAGTCGGTTTAGATCCTGCCCTAATTGTTCGAGAAAATGGTCTTTTAAAAATAAAAATCGGAATCATATACTTTGACTTAGACAAATCAGACATTCGCTATGATGCTGCAATAGAATTAAATAAAGTAGTTCTATTAATGTATCAGTATAACGCGGTTGTAATCAAAATCGAATCTCATACCGACTCGCGCGCCAACGACCAATACAATCTGGAACTCTCTGACCGAAGAGCAAAAGCCACAAGAGATTACCTTATTTCTCAAGGAGTAGCTCCCGAAAGAATTGAAAGCGCAATTGGCTACGGAGAAACCCAGCTGCTCAATAATTGTTCAAATGGAGTTCCGTGTACAGAAGCACAGCATCAAGTCAATCGCCGAAGCGAATTCATCATAACAAAAATGTAAAAAAAAGCGTCCCAAGAAATACTCTCAGGACGCTTCTTTTTTCTAATATCTTTATTCTAGCAAGCATCAAGTCTTTTTCTCTTGCTTCTTGCTTCTCACTTCTTTTCTCTTTATTCTTTATTCTTTATTCTTGCTTCTTTATTCTTGCTTCTTTATTCTTGCTTCTTTATTCTTGCTTCTTTATTCTTGCTTCTTTATTCTTAATTACTGCAGTTTCACACACATCCACTCGCCTTTCATAATCAATTTATCTTCATCAAAAGCTTCGCCCGATTGTTTTATGATTTTTTCGCTCGTACGAATGTTTTTTACCACAAATTTAACGAGTTTATTAAACTCAACACCTCCAAAAAACTCAACATTATCCAAACTTACCAATCCAAAAACGCCATCTGCGATTCCTAAAAGCTTTATCCCTGCACCTCCACACTGCGCCATCGCCTCAATTAAAATCGTTCCAGGAACAAAATTAAAGTCCGTAAAACTGCCTTGAAGCCAGGCATCTTTTTCTGTAAACGTCTTTAAACCAATGATTGTGTCTGTTGTATAAGAAATAATTTCATCAACAAAAAGAAATGGAGCACGATGCGGAATTAAGTCTTCTATTTTTTTAGTCATGATTTGTATTTTGGAACAATGTACGAATCTGAAGCGAAATAAGCAACGTTTTAAATTATATCTCTCTTAATTACTTCGCCGCTTTTACTTCAAAAAAAACAAAAAAAAGAGACACCGAAGCATCTCTTTTCACGTTATCAACTCTAAAATCACAAAGCTTTTATTCTTGCAGTAAAACAAAACTTTTAGCATTTGCTTTGATTTTAGTTCCTTCAAAATCAATATCAATAATTGCCGCTTTTCTTGGCGAAACACCGCTATTACTGAAGTGGGAATGCAGCACATATTTCATTTTTCCGTTTTTATCATAGAAAACGTCGCCGTGGCCAACTCCATTAATTCCAACATCTTTTTTACTAATGATTGGGCTATCTGTCGCTTTTTCCCAAGGTCCAAGTGGACTTTTAGCAGTTGCATAGCCTACTGCATAATCGGGATTTCTAAAATCGTTGGCAGAATAGATCAGATAATACAAATCATTATGTTTTAAGACCGTTGGCCCTTCTGTAACTGGCCAAGAAACATTCTGCGTATTTTCCCAAGGAAGAACGCCAGAAATACATTCTTTAAGCGTTTCTTCTTTAATTGCGGACAAATCATCTTTCAGTTCTGCTACAAAAATTCGGTTACCGTTAGTCAAACGCACGTGATAAAGGTATTTTTTGCCATTCTGATCAACAAAAAAGAAAGGATCGATCTGATGACCCGAATTAAACATTGAAGCCTTAGAATCGTTCTTAAATGGTCCAAGCGGACTATCGCTGATTGCCATAGCAATATTTTCATCGGCAGTATAAATCATGTAAAACTTATTGTTGTGTTTGAAAACCTGTGGCGCCCAAAAACCTTTGGTTCCGTAAGCATCTCCTTTTTTTAAAGCTAAACCATTTTGTGCTCCAGATGGACCATTCCATTTTTTTAAATCGGAAGAAGTGTACACTTGAAAACCTTCTCCGTTAGGAAAATCTCCCGTGGTTGTTCCGTACAGATAATACACTCCATTTTCATAAAAAATAGTTGGATCTGCGAGTAAGATTGGTTTGGCTTTTGAAGCCGATTTTTTAGCCGTTTCTTTTTCTTGAGAACAGCAAATAAAGACACAAAACAGACTTAATAGGCTAAAATATTTTTTTATTTTCATTATTAAACTTTTTATTTAATTAATTACATTTAAAAAGTAAAAATCAAATAGTTAAACAATTACTATAGAAAAACTCTATGATACAAATTTTGTTAAAAATCCGCCATTTCACTTCAAAAAACTCATTTTTATTTTCAAGAAAAAGGTCTTTCCCATAATGTTTTCCAACTCCTAATTTTCAACTCAAAACTTATTATTTTCTAGCCGAAAATTGATATAAAGAAACGGTATGATACTTCTCTCCTGCTTTTAATGTTATTTGAGGGAATTTTGGCTGATTTGGGGCATCTGGAAAATGCTGTGTTTCTAAAGCAAAAGCAGTCCTAAAATCATCTTTAGCGCCTGATTTAAAGGTGTTTTTGCTCTGCATAAAGTTTCCGCTATAAAATTGTAGTCCAGGCTCTTTTGTATAAATATCTAAAGCAATACCTGAAACATCTCCTTTTATCGTTGCCGCATGAATAAAACCATTTCTTTTTTCATCATTCAACACATAATTGTGGTCATATCCTTTTCCAAATTTCAGCTGTTCATCTTTATTTTCGATTCTTTCACCAATTGTATGCTTTGACGTAAAATCAAACGGCGTATTTTTCACTGATTTTAATTCTCCAGTCGGAATCAAGCCTTCGTCAACTGGTGTAAATTTATCTCCGTAAATCTGCAATTCGTGATTTAAAATCGTACCGCTTCCTTCCCCATTCAAATTAAAAAAAGTGTGATTAGTTAGGTTTACAATTGTAGTTTTATCTGTAGTTGCTTCATATTCCATTCTAACTGCATTATCATCTGTAATAGAATAAGTTACTTTTACATTTAGATTCCCTGGAAAACCTTGTTCTCCATCTGGCGAAACATAGGTAAAGACCAAAGTCTTTTCATTTGTCTTTTCAGCATTCCAAACAACATCTTGAAACCCTTTTACACCACCGTGTAAAGCATTTTTCCCATTGTTTAACGGAATCTGATATTGCTTTCCTTCAAGCGTAAACTTGCCTAATGCAACTCTGTTGCCAACTCTTCCAATTGTAGCGCCAAAGTAAGGTTCTGTTGAGTTTTTATAGCCTTTTATGCTATTCATTCCGACCACGACATCGGTCGATTTTCCGTTTTTATCTTTAACCCACAAACCTATCAATCGCCCGCCATAATTGGTAAAAGCAGCTTTTATATCTTTATTCTCGATCCAATACAAACTGACTTTTTTACCATCAATGATAGTGTCAAAATTTTTAGTTTCTAAAACCGTTTTTATAGAATCTGAAGCTATTTCAGACTTATCTTTTGAAATTGTATTTTCTTTTTTGCTGTCTTTACAATTCAATTGAAAAAGCACAAGCAACAAAACTGCAGCAATTTGAATATTTTTCATTTTTTATGTCATTGCGAGGAACGAAGCAATCTCATCCTCCGATTATTTTTTTATTTTGACGGAATAGCCAATGGCACTCCTTCACTAACTGGCTCGCCTAAAACTGGAAATCCATTGGCATCCCAATCAATTTTCTGCATTCTTGGCGATCTTTTATTGCCACAACCCTCACCCGGATTGGAATTCGCGTGATATAAAATCCAATCTTCTTTGCCGTCAGGAGATTTAAAGAATGAATTATGCCCAGGCGCATAAACTTTATTCTTTTCTGATTGTTTGAAAATGGGTTCTAGGGATTTTTTCCAAGCGGAAGCGTCCAACAAATTATCTCCGCCATTGAAAGTCAGCAATCCTAAGGCATAGAAATCAGTCCAGCATCCGCTAGCGGAAAAAACAATAAAAATTTTGCCGTTTTTTTCTAAAAACTGTGGCCCTTCGTTTACATTGACCTGTGGAGGATTTACCTCATCGTGCAAAGCTCCGTGCGTTTCCCAATCGTTTGTTGGCGCAGAAATCATAACACGGTCTCCATCAATTTCAAGCGGATTTTTCATTTTGGCAATGTAAATGTTCTGCTGACCGTTTTTGTCTCCTGCCCAACCTGCCCAAATCATGTATAGCTGTTTTTTATATTCGAAAATATTTCCGTCGATGGCCCATTTATCGGTTTGTGCAGCGATTTTGCCTTTAAACTCGAATTTCCCTTTAAACGGATCTGAAGATTTATTTTCCAAAACATACATCCTGTGATTGTTGTTATCGCCATTATCTGCAGCGAAATAGCAGTACCATTTTCCATTTATGATATGAAACTCAGGCGCCCAGATTTCTGCAGAATAATTGGTGTTTTTTGGCGGTGTCCAAATGACTTTGCTTTCTGCATTTTTAATATCTGAAAGGTCTTTTGTTTTCCATAAAACCAATTTGTTTCCAAGTGTGTTCGTGTAGTAATAATAGCCTTTGTAATACGTGCTGTAAGGATCTGCTCCCGATGGAAGAATTGGATTAGTAAATGTTTTCTGCTGTGCAAAACTTATTGTGGTAAGAAGCAGAAGGATTAGATATTTTTTCATTTTTAGTTTTTTGTTAGTCTTTGAATTTTCTCTCGCAGATTTCGCAGATTTTGGAGATTTTTTTTATCAGCGTAATCTGCAAAATCTGCGGGAGAAATAAATTTAACTCTAATTCAAAGCATTGATAACCTCCGTATTAATCTTATTTACCGCTTTAAAATCCATTTTGTCCACTTTTCTGTCGTAGGTCATAAAACCGTTCACTTCGCCTTCAACATCGGTTGTTTGAGTGTAGACCGCAGCTGAGAATCCCGTTTTTACGTATTTTCGAAGCATTTCGGCGTACTTTATGTATTCGGCGGTAACTTCACTCGCATTTTTAAATTTAATGTAACCCCAGTTGTCATTTGCCCTCCAAAGATGTCCTTCTAACGGAAGTCCGATTCCGCCGTATTCTCCAAGCACTGTAACTCTTCTTGCATCGTACAAATACATATCTGGACCTGGATAATTATGCAAATCCAAAATATCTCCTGTTTGAAAGTGATTTCCACCGCTAGCAGAATTAATCAGACGCGTTGAATCATGATTTTTTGTCCATTCGGTAATTTCAACGGTTTTAAATTGTCCCCAAGCTTCGTTAAACGGAACCCAAACCACAATACTTGGATACGAATACAAATGATCCATAATCTCTCTCCACTCTTTTCTATAGATTTCTTCCGATTTTGCCGAACGCTGTAATTCTGTTCCTTCAAAATACTTTCTATTTTGCCAAACTGGCTGATCGTCTCCGCTTGGCATATCCTGCCAAACCAAAATTCCTAACTGATCACAATGTGTGTACCAACGCTCCGGCTCTACTTTAACATGTTTACGAATCATATTAAAACCTAATTCTTTAGTTTTAACAATATCATATTTTAAAGCCTCATCGGTTGGCGCAGTATACAATCCGTCTGGCCACCAGCCTTGGTCTAATGGTCCGAATTGGAAATAATCTTTGTTGTTCAGTTGCATTCTCATGATTCCGTTTTCATCGCGTTTAGATGAAATCTTACGCATCCCAAAATAGCTTTTCACCTCATCAACTACTTTGTTTTTGCTGATTAAGCGAATTTTAGTCTGATATAAAAACGGGCTTTCAGGCGACCATAATTTCGGATTATTCAAAACAATATCGTTGCTTTCGCCCACAACCGCTTTTTCTTTAGCGATTTCTTTTCCGTTGTCGAAAACAGAAATTTCTACTACATCTCCTTTTTCTGCTCCATTTACCTCAGCTTTTATGCTTATTGCATTTTGATCAATATTTGGAGTTGTTTTTAATGCTACAATGTTTTTAGCATTTACAGGCTCAATCCAAACCGTCTGCCAGATTCCGGTAACTGGCGTGTACCAAATTCCTTCTGGATTTTTAACTTGTTTTCCTCTTGGCTGAGGCCCATCGTTTGACGGATCCCAAACTTTTACAACCAGTTTCTGATTTTTTCCTTTTTGAATGAATGGCGTAATGTCAAACGAAAATGGCGCATAACCTCCCGTATGCGAACCGACTTTTACGTCGTTCACAAAAACTTCTGTTTTCCAATCGACAGCACCAAAATGCAAAAGGATATTTTTTCCATTCCAGTCCGATTCAATCGAAAATTGGGTTTCGTACCAAAGTTCATTTTTAGCACCAACTTCTTTCATCACTCCAGACAGACTGGATTCGGCCGCAAACGGAACCAAAATTTGCCCATCATATTTTGAAGGAGCGGCTTTTCCAAATTCCTGAATGCTATAATTCCACAAACCATTCAGATTTTTCCATTGGCCACGCTCCATAATCGGACGGGGATATTCGGGTAAAGTTTTCTTCGGATCGACCTGCTCTGCCCATTTTGTCTTTATTTTATCTCCTTGCGGTTTCCATTGCGCATTTACAGCAAACATGGATAATAAGGCTAAAAAAAGGATACTTTTTCTTTTCATGTTCTATATTTTAGACATTCAACGAATGCCATGATTTTCTTCTGAATCAAAATGAACTACCGGGCTCATCTCCACATAAGCCCGATAATTACTAAACTAACTTAACTAACCATTTTTTTGAGTTATGAATTAATAAATTAACTTCAGAGTAATATTTATTCACTTGATAAGTAATGAGCCAAACTCATAACTCATAACTCATAACTCATAACTTATAACTTCTTCGTAAGTCCAAATTTCTTCACCAAACTGTCGTATTCTTTTTTAGAGATTGTAATCATGCATCCGTGGCGCACTTTTTCTGGGAGACTGTATTTGTCCCAATCGGAGAAAAAAGTATAGCCAGAGGCTTGAAACCAAGGTCCGTTTAAGTTATCAGCAATTGATAATCCGTACGAAACACCTGGATATTGTTCGTAATACATGTACCATATTTTGTCATCGGGAGAAGGAATCAGCATTGGCGCTTCTCTGAAGTTTGGACTGATAGATTGCTGGGGCAAAGAATAAGGTCCTAAAAGGGATTTTGATTTGGCAATTCGGATGGTTTTTCCGGTTGTCCAATACAAAGTTGGATACGTTTCGTCTTTAATCACGGCGTAATAGGAATCGCCGACTTTACGAATAAAAACATCAATCGTTCCCATATCCCAATCGAATAAACGGTTTGGTGTTCCTTCAAATGTTTTTAAATCTTTAGACAAAACGTACAATGTTCGCTGACTTGCCCAATAGCGCTCTCCGTCTTCTTTTGTTCCTTCCAAATGTGGCGTATGCCAAGTCATGATGAATTTTTGAGAAGGTTCGTCATAATATAATTTTGGCGCACCAATTCGCTGTAAAGCGTTTGAATAATCTGGCGTGCTTTTTAAATCTGGCGTATAATCGGAATGTTTTTTCCAAGTAATCAAATCATCCGAAACCCAGATATTGATTGCTTTTGCATCGTCGCCAGTATTTCCAGCGATATAATATTTTCCATCAGGACCTTTGCAGATGTCGGGATGACCTTTATACTCTTCAAAAACTCGTTTTCCGTTATTCAGATTTTCCCAATGAAGTCCGTCCAAACTAACTGAGTAGTATAATCTGCCGTAATCGTTATGCGTCATATGCGCAAAAAGATAAGCTTCGTTTTTTGGTTTTTCATTTCCTTTTACTTGTCCCGGTGGATCTGGTTGTTGCGCTTTCGCGGAAAATCCGATCGCAATTGCCATTATTAAAAGAAGTTTTTTTATTGTGTTTTTTTTCATGTTGCTAAAAGGTTTAAAAGTTTTTTCGCCACGAATTCCACTAATTTTCGCTAATTTTTTTTTCCACAGATTTCACAGATTAAAATGATTTTTTTTCTAAAACCACAAATTCCACAAATTTTCACTGATTATTTTTTTACTGCCACAGATTAAAAGGATTAAAAAGGATTTTTTTCTTCTGCAACATAAAACATAGCCCAAGGTTTCAAACTTGGATGCGCAATGAATTTACGAACGTCGTGTCTCCAAGGTTGAAACCTTGGGCTATGTTTGAAAAAAATCATTTAATCTGTGAAATATATGGCCAAAAGCAATTATCTAATTATCAAATTGACACATTGTCTAATTCTTTTTATTTGCCTCAGATGTCATCTTTTTAATCAAATCTGTTTCAGCTTTGATGTAAGGTGTTCCGTCTGTGTGCAATACTTCATGAAACCAAAGTTTTGGTTCGGCAGTGTATGTTTTTGTCCAACTGTCCCAAGCGTATTTGGTTTGTGTTTTTCCGTCTACAAATCCCCAGTTGATCATTCCTACATTGTATTTTCTGGCTATTGGAAGAAACCCCTCGAAAGTGCTTCCGTTTGGTCTTGCCATATATTCTGTGCAGATTAATGGCTTTCCGTAACGCTGTAATTGTTTAATTACTTTTTCGAAATCTTGAGGCGTATTGTAATTGTGGAAAGAAACAATATCAGATTGTTCAATCTGCATTTTGTGCATTGGCTTCATTTTCGCTTCGTCGCTCCAGTCTCCAACCCAAACTCCAGAAGTCAATGGCTGAGAAGGATTGCTCTCTCTTGCCCACACAAAAACATCTTTTAAAAGCGGTAAAATCAAATCGACTTTGTTTTTGATTTCAACTTTCTCGTAAGATGGCCCAGTCATGTTGTCTGGTTCGTTCCAAACATCCCAACCTAAAATTCGTTTATCATCTTTAAAATGAGAAACTGTTTCTTTTACGTATTTCTCTAAACGCGGATATTGTGTTTTATCCTGAAGCGCCTTTTGTCCTGGAGCCTGAACCCAACCTGAATTATGCGTATGCGGTTTTGGCGCACGCTGTTTTCCTAAAGCAGGAAACGGATCCCAACAAGAATCGAATAAAACAAAAAGGGTTTTGATGTGGTGTTTATCAGCAATTTCAAGAAACTGATCCATACGTTTGTAAAGTCCTTCTGAATCTTGCTGATGCAATAAATCGTGCAGGTACACACGCATTACATTCATGCCTAAATTTTCTGCCCAACCCAATTCTTGATCAATTCTCTTTGGATCAAAAGTATCTTCCTGCCACATCTCTAACTGATTTATAGCTGTGCTAGGAGAATAATTTGCCCCAACCAACCAAGGCTGTTCTGCATACCATATATTGGCCTGATCTTTTGTCCAGATTTCTCTTTTTTCTATTGAGGCGGTTTCGCTTTTATTTTCTTCAGGATTACTTTTTTTATTGTTGCAGCTAAGCAATACGAGTCCTGCTAACATAAATGTCAGACACAATTTTACTTTCTTCATTTCAATTTTATTTTTTTTGAACAATCGTTCTTTATGAAAGGGAATCAGCTTAATTCTTCTGATTCCCTCAAAAAAAATCAGTTTTTAACACATTGGGTGAAATTATTTTTAACACATAGAAGCATAGATTTTTATTGTTCTGCTTAAGGCTATAGAAAAAGCAAGCTTTCACACATAGAACTATGTGTATTATTCTAAGTGAAACGTCTTTAATAGATTCCTAAGGACTATGTTTCTATGTGTTAAGATTAAATTCTGTTCAATTTCACCCAATGTATATCGTTAATATCCAGAGTTCTGCTCTAGATTTGGATTATTGTCTACATCGCTTTGCGGAATTGGCATTCTGTGATTTTTACCAACCGTGAAGTTTTTAAAATCTGGATCACGAAGGGCAATTTTATCAACAGAAGCTTGAGTATTTAAGTCTCCCCAACGTTTTAAATCTTCCCAACGAACACTTTCGCCACATAATTCTAAAACTCTTTCCATTTTCAAACGCTCTAGGAATTTGTCATGATCGTTTCCAATTTCAGGATGTGCTGTCGCCAATGCATTCATGTTGGCGCGAGTTCTTACCAAATCAACATATTGGTACGCTTGAGCAGTGTTTCCCAATTCGTTTAAAACTTCCGCGTAGCGCAATAAAATATCCGCATAACGAACCAATCTGTAGTTTACTTGGTTGTAGTAATCCTCATTATTTCTATAATAATCACGGCTTCCTTTTCTGAACCAAGCTTCATTGTTGTTCCACTCCCAGTTTCTTCCGTATGTTTTGTCTCCGAAATCAGCTAATAATTGAGGATAAAATAAAGTCCATCTCAACCTTTCATCCAATTTTCCGTCTTTATTGTTTTCTTGTTTAAAAGCATCAACTAACCAAATGCGCGCTTGTCCGTCAGACCATCCAATTCCTCTTGGTGCGAAGAACTGAGAACGATTACTAGAAACTGCAGCGTTTTGATCCTCACCGGTTCCGCCTTTTCTTTGATCTCCAAATTGGATTTCAAAAACAGATTCAGCATTATTTTCATTTGTATCTGTAAAATTATCTCGGTAGTTAGACACCAAACTGTACTTCGCTCCTGCTCCAGAAATTAAAAATTCTAAAGCCGTTTTTGCTTCTGGCCATTTGTGCTGTTGCATATAAACTTTTGCTAGAAAAGCTTTAGCAGCACCTTTGTCTGGTCTTCCTAACTGGTCTGCTGACCAATCTCTTGGCAAATCCTCAAAGGCTTCATTTAAATCTTTTTCAACTTGAGCCCAGATTTCGTCTACTTTTACTTGTTTTGGCAAATCTGCTGGCGTAGACGGATCTAAAACCAACGGAACATCTTCCCAAATTACAGCTGCATAGTAGTAATGCAAGGCTCTAAAGAATTTTGCCTGAGCTATAATTTTCTTTTTATCATCTTCATTTTGAAAAGTAATATTCGGAACATTCGCCAAAACCTGATTACATCTAAAGATAGCTTTGTAAGTATCTCTCCACGTTACGGCATTTCCTTCCCAAAAATTATAATTGATATAATTGAATCTCGTCCAATCTGCTAATTCCGTCCACGGACTTACGCTATACCCTTCATCAGAAGTTAAATCCAGACGGAAATAAATCCATCTTGCCCACAATCCGTCTTTATAAAACATGGCATAAATAGAGTTTACACCGGCTTGTGCATCACTTTCAGTTTTCCAATATTGGTCAACTGTAATATCATTCGGGCTGTTTAGATCCAATTCGTTTTCACAAGCGGTAAAAACAAGACCTAAAAAAGCTGCTGTTAGTATGATTATTTTTTTCATTACGCTATTTTTTAAATTAAAAGCTAAATTCAACACCAAAAGAATATGTCTTAAGATTCGGGAAAGAACCATTATCAACACCTCTTTCGAAAATTCTGTTATCGCCCGTATTGCTAAACTCAGGATCTAAACCTTTGTATTTCGTGATAGTCAAAATATTTTGTGCAGATAAAGTTAATCTTGCTCTTGTAATTCCTGATTTTTCTAAAACACTGCTTGGCAAATTATATCCAAATCCAATATATTTTAGTCTGATGAAATTGCCGCTTTCTAAGAAACGGTCACTGTCTCCTCTTGAGTTCAAAGTCGAACCTTTTGTAACTCTAGGAAAATCAGTATTTGGATTTTCTGGCGTCCAAGGCTGAATGCCTTTTCTGTAGTTACTATTATCATCGAAACGGTCAACAACACTTCTGAATCCGTTGTAAACAGTAGCTCCGTTTGAAGCAATCCAGTTCATAGAAAAATCAAAGTTTTTATATTCAGCTCCAGCATTTAAACCCATTTCAAATTCTGGCCATGGACTTCCCACAATCGCCTTATCTTCATTTGTAATTTGTCCGTCTCCATTATTGTCTTTAAAACGAATATCTCCAGGAACCGCGTTTGGCATAATTACTTTTCCGTCAGCATTTTTGTAATTGTCAATTTCCTGCTGATTTTGGAATAATCCGTCTGTTTGCAGCACATACCACATCCCTACTGGACTTCCGCTTCTAGTCATGGTGTTTCCAATAATGTTTTCGTTTTGTCCGTTACCTAAAGAAACCAACTTGTTATTCACTTTTGTGAAGTTTACAGAAGCATTAAAAGAGAAATCATTGATTTTTTTGCTGTACGCCAATTCCAACTCAAAACCTTTATTTTCTACAGTTGCAGCATTAGAAATCGGATTTCCACCGTCGTTTCCAGTAGTCAGTAAAATTGGGAAACCAAATAACACGTCTTCTGTACGAGCAATGAAATAATCTGCTGTTAAGCGCAAATCGTTATTTAAAACTCCCAAATCTAATCCGATGTTGGTTTGTTTTAGTTTTTCCCAACGTAGTTGAGAGTTTGATAGTTTTACTTGAGTTGCAGAAGGATACAAAGTTTGGTCTTTGCCTAATACGACTTGTCCGAAATTATTAACGAAGCTTTTAGATTCATATTCTCTGATATTTCCAGAACCTAATTCACCATAACTTGCTCTTACTTTTAAATCTTTAATGAATTCTGATTTAAAGAAAGATTCGTTGCTAATTCTCCATCCTGCAGAAAGAGAAGGGAAATTGCCCCATTTATTGCCATCGCTAAATCTAGAAGAACCATCGCGTCTGATTACCGAATTAAATAAATAGCGATTATCATAGTTGTATTCTAACCTTCCTAAATACGACGTTAAAGCCGCTTCGTTAATGAAACCTCCCACAACTGGCGAATCTCCTTGATTTAATACTTCATAATATTGTCCAGTTCCAGAATTCATCGGAAGATTTCTTTTTGTTCCGTAAATCTGATCGTAGTTGTCTTTTTGATATGTCTGACCTACTAAAAGCGTAATGTCGTGCTTTCCAAATTCTTTTTTGAAAGTCAGTGTATTTTCAAACAACAAGGTTTCTGATCTTCCTTTATTTTGATCGGTTTGAGAAGGATCTTGAGGCTGGTTTAATGTCCAGCTTCCTTTTTTTCTCATGTATTTATACGAATCAAAACTTGTTTCATATCCAAAATTGAAACGGTATTTCAGCCAAGGCACAAATTTTAACTCTGACCAAATGTTTCCTCTAATTCTAAAATTTTGATTGGTTACATTAGAAAAATCAGCCAATGCCAAAGGGTTTGTGCCAAAAGTATCCGCAACTCCTTGTTTTCCGTAACCATATCCACCCGGATTTGATGGATCGTAAAGCGGAATTGTCGGTGTCATTCTATACACATCAATAATTGGATTTCCAGACATTTCATCTGTTTTAGCATTACTGATTGCTAAGTTTTCTCCAATGCTAAAAATTCCTTTTGTACCGCTTGAATTGACACGAAATGAAATTCTGTCAAAATCGGTTCCGATTACTGTTCCTTCATTTCCAAAGTAATTTCCAGACATAAAGAAACTCGAATTCTCATTTCCTCCAGAAAAACTAGCGTTATAATCCTGAATCATTCCTGTTTGAAAAGTTGCATCCTGCCAATCTGTATTTACAGCCATATTCAAGTTTTGTCTCGGAAGTCCAGCATTGTCATAAGCCATATTGTTGTATTTGGCAAATTCCTCAGTTCCCATCAAATCATAACGAGGCATGATTTGAAAACTGCTTTTTGCTGAAACTTCAACCTGTAATGGTCCTTTTTTTCCTTTTTTAGTGGTAATAATAATGACACCATTTGCAGCTCTAGAACCATAAATTGCTGCTGCAGAAGCATCTTTTAAAACCTGAATCGATTCAATATCATTTGGGTTAAAGTCTCTGTTGGCAGAAGTTACTAAACCGTCAATTACATATAATGGATTGGTGTTTTGAAGATTTTTAAGACCACGAATTTCAACATTGGCTTCTTGTCCCGGGCGTCCGCCACCGCGAACTTTAACTCCGGTAACCAAGCCTTGCAGTCCGTCTGCAACTGTAGTTACCTGTCTTTTCTGAATTTCGTCAGGTTTCACTAATGCAACAGCTCCCGTTAGATCTTTTTTCTGTTGCGATCCGTAACCTACAACCACTATCTCATCGAGTTTCATGGCATCTTCTGCCATGGTAACATTTATAGAAGTTTTGTTATTGATGGCAATTTCTACTGTTTTATAGCCTTGCGAACTAAAAACTAGAGTCTGATTTCCGATAGCCGAAATTTTAAAGCTTCCGTCAAAATCGGTAACAGCACCATTCTGTGTTCCTTTTATCAAAACATTCGCAAAAGGAACCGCTTGTCCGTCTGCGGTAGTCACTTTTCCCGTAACATTTATTTGCTGGGCAAAAGCGGACTGCAGTAATAAACTAAAGAAAACTAAGAGGTAATATCTCTTCGTTAAAAAGTGAGTGAACTTTGTTTTCATTGATTTTTGCATTTTAGATAGTTTTATTTCTTTTTGTGGTTTGGTTGAATGAATATGGCGCTTTTTAGCCGTCTGGTATACGGGCAAAAAAATAACTAATATTCTTTAGTTGTAATAAATTGTTCATTTTGTTTCAAAATTATTAATGGTTGGATTTTTCAAACTTTATTTTATTGATAGTGTATTTTTAACCTTAAAATTTTATCAATATCATTTATTTGAAAATTCAAAGTAGGCGCTTTTTATTCAAAATAAAATGCTTCATTTGTGTCAATATCTCTCTCAAATGATTCAAATTGTATTAAAAACAGCCCATTTTCATTCAGCTGCAACATTTTGTAGAATATTGAGACGATTTGCAGAAATCTAGATTTTAGCCTAAAAAATACAACTATGCGTAAATTCTTTCTTTTTTTATATTTCAGCTTTTTTTCGATAAATTTTTCGAATGCGCAAGACTATTATTTTAAACATTATCAAGTAGAAGAAGGACTTTCAAACAACACAGTTTTGACCTCAATACAAGATAATGACGGTTTTATGTGGTTTGGAACCAAAGATGGTTTGAATCGTTTTGACGGTTATCGTTTTAAAACCTATAGAAGCAGCGGGGATCCTGTTCATAGTTTAGGAAGCAATTATATTCAATCTTTACACGAACACAATGGCACAATTTGGGTTGGTACTGATAAAGGTTTGTATCATTATGATAAAAAATTGGATCGATTTACGATTTTGAACGAAGCCATAAATGATCGTATCAACGACATCAATCACGATCAAAAAGACAACATTTGGTTTGTTTCTGGCAACATTTTGTATAAATATGCACCAAAAAAGCAGCAAACAACCACTTTCAATCCAAACAAATACTTCATTACCACTTCGATTACGAAAGATTATAAGGGTGAAATCTGGGCTTCTTCTCTCAATAAAATCTATCATTACTCTGAAGAAAACCTTTCTTTTGAAAATATTCCGTTAAATCCGCCAGCAAATAAAGCCAATTTTAGAATCACCGTTATTTATGCCGTAGACCAGCAGAATATTGTAATTGGAACACAAGATCACGGCGTACTCCTATATAATAGAAAAGACAAAACGACAAGCGAACTAAAATTCGGCATCAAAGAGCCTGTTTTTGTGCGCCAGTTCAGAAAAAAAGGAAATGACGAACTTTGGATTGCAAGCGAATCAGGCGTTTATGTTTATAATCTAAAAACTAAAACGGCTGTAAATCTGAAGAAAAACTATAACGATCCGTATGCGATTTCAGATAATGCGGCGTACTCGATTACCATTGACAAGGAAAACGGAATCTGGATTGGAACGTATTTTGGCGGTGTCAATTACCACCAGAAACAATATACGCAGTTTAAAAAGTATTTTCCTCAGAACAATCAGAACTCCATTAGCGGAAGCGCCGTAAGAGAAATTCATAAAGACGATCACGGCGATTTATGGATCGGAACAGAAGATGCAGGCGTAAATCGTTTTAATCCGAAAACGCAGAAGTTTACTTCTTATAACGTTTCCTATTATAACATTCATGCTTTAATGCCTCGAAAAGACAAAATCTGGGTGGGAACTTTTGAACATGGTTTGGATGTTTTAGATAGAAATTCAGGCGTAATTCTTAAGCATTACAGCGCAAACGATGGCCGAAGCGGATTGCACAGCAATTTTATTTTTTCTTTTTATGAAATGAAAAACGGAGACCTGATTGTGGTAACAACATCGGGACTTTATCGCTATAATGAACAGGCTGATAATTTTGAAATCTTGAAATTCTTTCCAGAAACGTATCACTATACGAATATGAAAGAAGACAGCGAGGGAAATCTTTGGGCTGGAAGTTATCGCGATGGATTGTTGTTTTATAATCCAAAAACAAAGAAAAAAGAGGTTTTTACGTATGATTATAAAAATCCGAAAGGCATTAGCAATAATACGATAAATGCCATTTTTGAAGATACATCAAAAAACCTATGGATTGCAACCGAAAATGGACTGAATCTCGTAAACAGACAAAACCATACTTTTACCAAATTCACAACCAAAAACGGAATGCCGAGCAATGTTTTCTATTCTATTTTGGAAGATGATTCTAAAAATCTTTGGCTGACCACTTCTAAAGGTTTGGTAAAATTTGGTCCAGATCATAAAAGCATCAAGATTTTTACCACCGCAAACGGATTATTGAGCGATCAGTTCAATTACAATTCGGCTTTTAAAGATACGAACGGCGATATGTATTTTGGAAACCTCAACGGAATGATCAGCTTTAATCCGAAGCATTTCAGCAAAAACAAATACACGCCTTTTATTTATATTACCAATCTTCAGATTAATAATAAAGATATTGAGGTAAACAGTCCTGACTCACCTATTGAACAGTCTATTTCTTTTCTCGACGAATTGGAATTAAACAACAGCCAGTCTTCTTTTAATCTTGAATTTGCATCTTTAAATTATACCGCGCCAGAATTGACCGAATATTGGTTTCAGCTCGAAAACGTAAACAATGACTGGGTTTATTTAGGAAGAAACAACAAAGTCTTCTTTACCGAACTCTCGCCTGGCGATTATGTTTTTAAAGTAAAATCACTGAACAGTTTTGGCGTTTGGAGCAAAGAAGTAAAACTGAAAATCCGAATTCTTCCGCCGTGGTACGCGAGCATTTATGCCTATTTGCTGTATTTCGCATTGATTTGCGCTGGTTTTTATTACATTATTCGTTATTCTCAAAATCTGACTCAGATTAAGAATAACCGCAAAATCAAGCATCTAAACGACGAAAAAGAAAAAGAAATCTATCAGGCAAAAATTGACTTTTTTACGAATGTAGCACACGAAATCAGAACTCCTCTAACTTTAATAAAAGGTCCGCTGGAAAAGCTTTTAGGCATGAAGTACGAATCGGAAGAAGTGCCTCAACATCTTTCGATTATGAAGAAAAACACTTCGCGCTTATTAAAACTCGTAAATGAATTGCTGGATTTTAGAAAATCTGAAATTGGCGGTTTGAAATTGACTTTCGTCGAAGCGAATATTTCGTCGATGGTTCGAAATTTCCATTTGAGATTTAGCCAATTAATTGAAGAACGTGAACTTGAATTTGATTTGGAATTAGGAGAAAAAGACATTCACGCTTTTGTTGATAAAGAAGCTTTCAAAAAGATTTTGAGCAATTTGATTAATAATGCGATTAAGTATTCGAACAAAAAAGTCTCTATTTCATTGTTCAGAGATGAAAAGAAACTGCATTTGATTGTAAAAAATGACGGAAATGTGATTCCAATTCATTTAAAAAATAAAATTTTCGAGCCGTTTTTTAGGGTTGACGACAGCAGTACGGCTTCAGGAACAGGTATCGGACTTTCATTAGCACATTCTCTTGCGCAATTGCATAACGGAAGTTTGGAATTGATTGAAGATTCTCAATTCAATATTTTCGAATTGACCGTTCCGCTACATCAAGAAGAAGAATTTATGCTGTATGCCGATTCTGAAAAAGAACAAACGGAAAATGAAACGCCAAAAGAACCAATTGAAATCAAAAACGAAAAAGCACAAGTTTTGGTTGTTGAAGATAATGAAGATCTGTTGAATTTTATCACTACCGAATTGGCGGGGACTTACACTGTTTTAAAAGCCCAAAATGGCGAAGAAGGCATCAAAATCATTCATAATGAAAACATTCAATTAGTCATTTCAGATGTAACCATGCCAATTATGGACGGATTTACAATGTGCAAAAAGATTAAAACGAATCTGGAAACGAGTCATATTCCAGTGATTCTATTGACCGCAAAAAACTCGCTAAAATCTCAAATCGACGGACTTGAAGTGGGTGCAGACGCTTATGTCGCAAAACCTTTTTCTATGGATTATCTGAAAGTGCAGGCCAATAATTTGATTGAAAACCGCAGACAGATTATGAATTATTATGCGAGTTCTCCCCTTTCACACATTAAAAGCATTGCGCATAACAAAACAGACGAAAAATTCTTGAAAAAACTTGACGACGAAATTCTTAAAAACATCACCGATCAAGATTTAAGCGTAGAATCGCTTGCGGAAATCATGAACATGAGCCGTTCGACTTTATATCGAAAAATTAAAGATATTACCAATCTGAGTCCGAACGAATTAATCAATATCGTGCGATTAAAAAGAGCTGCGGAATTATTGCTGAATGAAAACTATAAAATGTATGAAATCGCAGAAATGGTAGGTTATAAATCACAAACGAGCTTTGGTCGAAATTTCCAGAAGCATTTTAATATGTCACCAACGGATTATATCCAGAAAAATCGTTGATTATTTAACCGCAAAGTCCGCAAAGGATTTTCGCAAAGAAACGCAAAGTTTAGTTATTGCATTTCATTTTAAGTTCACAAAGGCTGAACTTGAAAAACTTTGTGAACTTAAAATAAAATGTATTAGCTTAGAAATACTTCGCGAGCTTTGCGTTTAAAAAACTTATCTAATTCCTAAAAGTGAATACAATTCCTCCTTCTTATTCAAAGCAACAGAAATATTTTTCCCATCAATCAATTCTACAACATTTCCGTTAAGACTTCTCACCGCTTCGAGATTTAGAATAAAAGAACGTTGCACGCGAAAGAAAATGGGTAATTTCAGCACTTCTTCCATTGACTTTAAAGTTCCTAAAGTCGTGTACGATCCGCCGTTGATAACGAATTTCAGATAATCGTCTTGAGCTTCCACATACAAAATTTCACTCAAAAGAATCTTAATCAGCTTTCCTTCCGATTTAATAAAAATTCGATCGGAATTGATCTGATGAACTGAAGTTGTTTTCTTTAGCGAAAGATATTCTTTGGCGCGATTTACGGCTTTCAGAAAACGATCAAAACGAACGGGTTTCAAGAGATAATCGGCTGCTCCAGTTTCAAAACCTTCGATAGCAAAATTGCGGTGCGCCGTTATAAAAATAATAACTGGAGCGTTGGTAAGCGATTGCGCCAATTCTAAACCATTAAACTTAGGCATTTCGATGTCGCTGAAAACAATATCTATTTCATTTTCCTGCAGAAACAATAGTGCTTTTGAAGCTTCTGCAAACGAACCTTTAAGTTCCAGAAACGGAATTTCGGCAATAAAAGATTCGATAATATCTCTTGCAATTGGTTCGTCGTCAACAACAATGCATTTCAACTTTTCCATTATTTTCTTAAAACTATTTTTAAATCGACTCTAAACGAGTTTTCAAGTCTTTTAATTTCTAATTCGTATTGGTCTGGATATAGCAATTCTAAGCGTTTACGAGCATTCTCCACTCCTATTCCGCCAAAGTCAGAATCTTTTGCCATTTCTTCCAAATCGTTTTCTAAACTAAACCAAAAAGTATTGTTTTCAATCTTTATATTTAGTTTTATAAAGGCATTTTGGCTTTTTAAACCATATTTAAAAGCATTTTCTATAAAAGTAAATGTCAGAAGCGGCGCAACAAAAAGTCCAGAGGTTTGTCCTTCAATAACAACTTGAATATCCGTTTCATCAGCATATCGCATTTTCTCTAAAGCGATATAGTTTTTAATGAAATCCAATTCTTTTTCCAAACGGACAATTTCAGTGTTCGATTCGTAGAGCGTGTAACTCATAATATCTGAAAGGTTCAAGATGACTTCTGGAGCCAGATTGTCTTTTCTAACCGTTAATCCGTACAGATTATTTAAGGTATTGAATAAAAAATGCGGATTCAGCTGTGCTTTCAGAAAGTCTTTCTCAATTTGAATATTCTGAATTTCCAAAGCCGTTTTCTCTCTTTCTATTTGAAATTTCTTGTTGTATAATTTCGTGATTTCGACCAATATTTTAGCAAAGCAAAAAGGCGAAAGCAATGAGATAATAATTATGGTTTGCGAAAGCATTCTTTTTGGAGAAACTGCTTCCAGAAAAGTTTGGTTTGCACTCATTTTAATGACGCCTTTCAGTTCTCCAAAAGTAACTTCAATATCTAAAGCATAATAAAAAAGTGAAATAAAATACGTTGCCGCCATCCAAACAAATATTGAAATTGGAAAAACCAATATTATCAGTATTACAATTCTGGTTTTGCTTCCTGAAAATACCTTTGGCAACAAAAGGTAAAACAGCATATAAAACACAATCATATTGACCAATGCCATTCTTATGGTTAGTAAAACAGCATCAAAATAGACTAATTTATAGCCAATTACATAGCTCAAAAAAAGCAAAATAGAAAAACCTAACCACATGAAAGCGTGCAGTAAAACTCGATTTCTTTTGGTGAAAAAGTGATCAAAATTCAGCGAAGCGATTCTATCTAAAAAATATCCCGAAGTCGATGTGTTTTTTGGCATGTAATTCAGTTGTAAAGCAGTTTCAAATATAACTTTAATTTGGCAGGTTTTATAAAATTCTAATTACTGCATTGATCAAATTAATCGTGTTATGCCCTAGAATAGAATAAATAAGATTTCCAGAAAACTGTCTTAAAATTCCAACACTCAAAGAAGAGATGAATGTTAAATAGACCATTGTAATAATATCAAATTTCAAATGCAAATCCTGATCCAAAACTGCTCCGTGAGAAACTCCAAACAAAACCGTTACAATAACAAATGCCCAACCAAATTTAATTCCGCGATAATTCCATGTTGGCGCAAAAGCTTTGTCTAAAAGCCATAAAGAGATTCCTCTAAAAAGTGTTTCTTCTGTTAATCCTGGCATTGTAGCTTGAAAAAGAAAAGTTTCTAAATCGAAAGGATTGCCTTTTGGAAATAAAATCAGTTTGAAAATAATATCAAATACCGTAAACCCGAAGAAAACCAATAATCCGAATTTCAAGCTTGCTAGCGAATTGGTTTTAGAAGTGAATCCGATTTTGATTTTTTCTTCTTTTGAAACCGAAAAGATAATCATCAATCCTAAAACTAGACTCAAGATTTTTCCAGCCCAATTAAATTTTAAATCAAGATCAATCAATTGTTTTCCTGAAGCCTGTAAAAAAACATCGGCTAGAAAATATAAAATAAAAAATGCTAAATATTTTAAGTTTGGTTTTTCCGATTTAAAGCATGCAATAACAATAATCGGAGCGATTAACAAAATCCAAAGAAGAGGCGTAAATAGTGACATAATTTTGATTTTTAAGGTTTTAATTTGAATCAAAAGTATATCTAGAGTATATCATTTAAAATTGCAATCGGTAGAACACACAATCTGCTCGGTGAAAATGGAATTTTAAACGATAAGAGATAAATGTTCCATAGGAACATCTCATCGGTAGAAAAAATATGTTTTTTAAATCGTTTTTACGTTCCGTAGGAACGTTTGTTTGGTTTCATCGTTTTTTATATCTAACCTATCAAACGTTCCTACGGAACGTGAATTGGGCTGGACACCATTTTTTTTCTACCGACGAAACATTCCTACGGAATGATAGCACCTATTAAAAATGAAGGGTTCGATTCAATTCAATTCAATTCAATTCAATTCGACTCAATTCAATTTAAAATAAACCACTAATTAGAAAATGTGCCAATTAGATAATTACTCTCATTATCTAATTGGCACATTTTCTAATTGCCGCATTAATCAATTTCTACCATGTATATTTCAAGATCAAACGTGCATTAAACGGCGTTCCTGCAGTAAAATGAATTTCCTCAACAGGATCGGTTTCATTTGCTAATCTTGATTCTGTCAAGAATTGCGTTTCTTTCCATTTGGCATCAAAAATGTTATCGATGTTTACGCCAATCGAAACTTTCTTAATCTGATAATTAACAGAAAAATCAGTTATGCAATACCCTTTTGCTACAACCGAATTGTCTTCGTTTGCTGGTCTGTCGCCTAAGAAACGGGTTCTTATGCTTCCTGAGAAGCCTTTTAAATCCTTTACCGAAAGTCCGCTCATCAAAGTGTTTTTTGGAGCCAATGGCAAATAATCATTACCTTTTGTTTCGTCAATTGCTCTTGCGTTCGTATAGGTATAATCTGCATTCCAGAACAGCCAATTGGTCAATTGATACCTAATTCCAAAATCAAAACCTTTACGTTCTGTTTTTCCGCTTGGTTCAACAACAGCTTCGTCTCCTACGTACACAAATTCCTGAGCTAGATATAAATACCAAAGAGCCGAATTGATAATCATTCTTGGAAATGGTTTCCAGTTTAAACCTAAATCTGCACCGTATGTTTCTGGAAGGATTTTTTCTCCTTTTTGCGCCACTACCACTCGCGTATCATTACTGTGAAAACCTTTTCCTAGTTTCAAAAAATAATTCAATTTGTCATTCTGAGTATACAAAAAGTTCAATTTCGGACTCACAATTGCCTTGGTCTGCGTCTGATTGGTGTAAGTTACAGCCAACTGATCTTCGTAACCAAACTTGAAATAATCCAAACGCAATCCACCGTTTACTAACCATTTTCCAGCAGTAAAATCAAGACTTGAATAGGTAAATAAATTGGTTTGGTTGACATTTCCTAAACTCAAATATTCTAAAACTGTTTTTCTGTTTAACGTATGAGACAATTCTACATCTTTATTATTGTCATTTCGAAGTCCAGCGCCTAGTTTAAAACGCCATTTTTCATTTAGTTTCTGATCGTATTCAGACTGAAAACCTACAATAGTTCTGTTCTCTTTCTGCTTAATCTGATCTCCATTTACAGGATCATTCAAGAAAAATGTAAAATTAGAATACAATTCAAAATCATATTTGCTTAAATAAGCGCTGCTTTTTATATGCGTGTTTTCGTCAATTTTTGCATCGTACTGCAGATTAAAGTTGGTTCTGTCTGTATTTCCTCCTTCATTCGGATCGATTGCTCCGAAATGCGAAATTGTTCCGTCGTTTACCGCACGGTCAGGAATTTGTCCGCTCGCATCCCATTGGCTTTTAAAATGCGAAACCGAAATAGCCAGACGATCTCCGTTTTCCATTTTAGCGTTGTATTTTCCAAACAAATTAATTCGGTTAAAATTCTGAGGAGCATCAAAATAACCATCGGTCATCATATATTCTCCAGCAAAATAAGCCGATTGGCTTTCTTTATTCAATAAATTAAACATAGCAACGGTACGAAAAGTATCAAATTGCCCTCCTTCAAAAGAAATAGAGCTATTTTGCAAAGCATTTTTGGTATTAAAGCCAACATATCCAGCAGTTGTAAAATCGCCTTTATCTACAAAATAAGCACCTTTATCAAAATCAATATTATCGACTGTTTCTGGAATTACAAAGTGCAGATCAGAATAACCTTGTCCATGCGCGTGTGAAACCATATTTACTGGCATTCCGTCAACGGTGATATTAATATCGGTTCCGTGATCGCAGTCAAAACCTCTTAAGAAGATCTGTTCTGCTTTTCCTCCACCCGCATGCTGACCAATGAAAAGCCCTGGAACTTTACGCAGTAAATCCTGAGAATTTGAAATAGGCTGAATTTCAAAATCGATTTTAGAAATGGTATTTAGGTATTTTAGATTATTGTCAATCTTAACCTCTTCCAACAAAAATGGTTTTTCTTCTAATTGAATGGAAAGAAAATCTAAAGAGGCTAATTTTATTTTTTGAGTTGAAAATCCTTTTTTGGTAATAATCAGACTATCATTTATCTGTGTTCCTTCTAAGGTAAATTTTCCATTTGCATCGGTATGTGCATGTGTTTTTGAATTTAGATTTCGAATTAAAACTTCTGCTGATGCTTTTCCATCAGAATCATTTACGATACCATTTACTGATTGTGCATTAATAGAAAAAGAGAGAATAAAAAAGAGAAGTGCTGATAAAGATTTCATTGCTATTTTGGTAACTTATTGGAATAATTTGAGCGCAAAAATAGCATAAAAAAGCATTTTTCAGGTTTATTCCAGAGAATCTGAGATATTGTTGCTCTTAGGATCGTAGAGCATGGCAGTACACAAACAATTCTTTCTTTCTTTGCTCAATAATATTGGACAATTGATACAGCTTTTGCAGTTTTCCCAAAAAAGTTCATCATTTGGTAATTCAGAATAAGTTACGGGTTCAAAACCGAGTTCGTGATTCATTTTCATAACGGCAAGACCTGTCGTCAAGCTAAATATTTGTGCTTTTGGATATTTTTTACGGCTAAGTTCAAAGATTTTTCTTTTGATTTTTTTGGCTAAACCTGTATGTCTAAACTCAGGTGCGACAATTAATCCAGAATTAGAAACATATTTCCCGTTTTCCCATAAAGATATAAAAGCAAAACCTGCCCATTTTCCGTCTGGTGCAAATGCGATAATGGCTTCACCTTCTTTCATCTTTTTCTCAAGCAGTTCTGGCGGTCGGCCTGAAATGCCTGTTCCTCGAGCTTTCGCAGATGATAATGTCTCTTCACAGATCTCATTTATATAGAAAATATGTTTAGCCGTTGCTTCTTCAATAACGAAATCATAAGATTCGCAAACTTTTTCATTTAAAGAAAAAACAGCCGTATCTGTTCTGTTCCGAATGGTTTTCATATTATAGCACTAAACTATTTTAGCGATTAGCATAACCGTAATAAAAAGAACAACCGTAAATACCATTAAGTTGACGAATCGATCTTTGTTTCGTCTAGATTTATTTGAAAAATACGTTTTTGTGATTTCTTTATTTCTTTTGTTACTTGTTTTCATATTCTTTACATGTTTTACAATTAAGGGCTTGTTTAATAATCCTCAACATAAAAACAAAAGGCGTGCCACAGGAACTCATTATATAATAAACCACTCATTTTAAAACAAATAATAAAAAATCAGTTTGAGTTAATTGAGAAATGGCTATCAAAATGATACGATGATTTTCAAAATGAAAGGGATTTAAATAAAAAAGCCCTAAATCGAAATTTAGAGCTTCTTTAATTTATTATAATTGATTTGTAAATTAATCCCACTGATTGTTTTTGGAAATGGCAAATTTACCTGCTCCAGTAAAAAACAATGCAAGAGCGCCTAAAAAATACAGCATTAATAATTCTAAAGCATATCCTCCATGCTCACTAATTGAAAAAATTTCCTGACTGTGCATTGTTGCAACTGCCACCACACAAGTTATTGCCAAAAGAACTGCTGCAATTCTAGTTCTGAATCCTAATAAAATGGCAATTGGCGCCAAAACTTCTCCGATGTAAACCGCATATCCAAATGCACCCAAGTTTTCTACAAGGAACGAAACTCCATGAATCACTTTAGAAACACCGTGAAAAAGCATTAACCCACCAGTGCTGATGCGCAACAGTAATAATCCAAGGTCTGTGTTTTTTGAAATCATAAATAATTTTGTTTTAGGTTAAAAAATTTATACTCAATTTGGTTTGTAAGCCGACTAAAATACAAAAATTTCTTATTTAAAAACAACATTATTTAAAACTGTTCCAAATAACTATTCTAAGCTATCAGAATGCCGATTTTATGTTTTAGAACTTAATCGCAATTTTTCCAATTGTCTTTCCTGATTCTAAAAGTTCATGTGCTTTTTTAAGATTTTCGGCTGTAAGTCCGCTTAAAGTTGTGTTCAATGTAGTTTTCAGAATGCCGTCGTCTAACAAGTCTGCTACAATATTTAAGATATTATGCTGTTCAATCATATCTTCTGTCTGATACATTGATCGAGTGTACATTAATTCCCAAGAAAAAGAAACACTTTTGCTTTTCAGTTTATTCAAAACTACAGGCTCAGCGCTTCCGGTGATCGAAGCGATATGTCCCTGCGGTTTAATCAATTCAACCATCGTGTCCCAATAAGCATTGGTGTCTACGAAATCTAGAATAAAATCAACATGCTCAAAACCAGCTTCTCGAACAGAAGAAATCAGATTTTTATGATCTACCACAAAATCAGCTCCTTGCTGTTTGCACCATTCAATTGTTTCAGGACGAGAGGCTGTTGCGATAACAGTTAAACCTGCAATTTTCTTGGCCAATTGAATCGCAATCGAACCGACTCCGCCTGCTCCTCCAATAATTAAAATAGATTTTCCTTTGTCTTTATCGGCCGTAATTCTGATTCTGTCAAATAAAATTTCCCAAGCCGTTAAAGCCGTCAACGGAATCACAGCTGATTCTTCAATTGATAATGATTTTGGTTTTCTGCCTACAATTCTTTCATCAATAATCTGATATTCAGCATTGCTTCCTTGTTTGGTAATATCTCCAGCGTAATATACAGGATCTCCAACTTCAAACAATGTAACGCTCTCTCCTACAGCCTGAACAATTCCGACAGCATCCCAACCAATGATTTTTGGGGTATTCAAAACGGTTTCTTTTGCCGAACTCTGACGAATTTTAAAATCGACGGGGTTGACTGAAATCGCGTCAATTTTAACTAATAAATCGTGTGGTCCAGGGACTGGTTTTACGGTTTCAAATTCGATAAAACTTTCTGGGTTTTCTATGGGTAATGATGTTTTAAATCCTATTGCTTTCATTGTTTTAATGTTTAAATTAAAATTGTTATACAAATATAAGACGAGTTAAAATCTCCTGATTGGTATATATTGAGCGTATATTTGTACATTTTTTTCAAAGATTCTAAGTTTCTTTCTCCCGCAGATTTAGCGATTATGCAGATATTTCAAATATTAATCTGCTAAATCTGCAGAATCTGCGAGAGAAAATATTTAAATGAAGTAAATTTGTTTGTACTAAAATCTTCCACATGAATATCAGAAAAGCCGAAAAATCAGACTCAAAATATATTGCTCCTATATTATTATTAGCAATGGAAGATATTATCTACAAATTTATTGCTAAGAATGATTACGCTTCCGCGAAAGACTTTCTGGAATATTTCGTTGAAAGAGAAAACAACCAATATTCGTATCAAAACTGTTTTGTGGCTGAGGAAAATGGAGAAATCATAGGCGCAGTTAATATTTACAATGGTTCTGATATAGAAGCTTTACGAAATCCGATTGTGGAATATGTTAGAGCACATTATAATCCAGAATTTGATCCCGAGTTTGAAACACGTGCTGGAGAATTTTACATTGATTCATTAGGCGTAAATCCAAACCATCAGGGAAAAGGAATTGGTTCTAAACTGCTTGTTTTTCTAATTAATGAATATGTACATCAAAACAAACAGACATTAGGTTTATTGGTAGAAGAAGAAAATCCGCTGGCGAAGAATCTTTATTTAAAACTCGGATTTAAAATTGTGGGCGAAAAAACTTTGGTTGGCAAAAAACTGGAACATCTTCAAATTGGCAATGAATAGTACTGCTTTCGCTAAAGAAAATCATTAATTTTAAATCCAAAACAAACCGCAATGAACCTTAATAATGTATTTGAATCAAATTATAAAAAACTGGGATTTCTGGTTCTGAATCAGGAAACTGTAGAAGCAATAAACAGCGACGAATACAAAGCGTATATTAAGGTCTTATATCTTCCGGAAGATTATCAGGTTACTATTGATTTTAAACAATATCAAACCAAAAGCCCTTCTCTGTTTTTTATCAACAGCAATCAATATCTGCAGATTAATAAGGAAGGAAAAAAGCAGGGGTATTTTATGTATTACAATCGTGATTTTTACTGTGTGCAGATTCACGATGCCGAAGTAGCCTGCGACGGATTGCTATTCAATAATATATTCGAAATGCCGATGACCACTTTGCCCGATAAAGAGGTTTTGTTTATTGAAGGCATTTTCAATCAGATTCAGGAAGAGTTTGTTTCTCCCGATTCGTCTCAGGAAGAAATGATTCGAACGTATTTGAAACAACTTATTATTAAAGCGACGCGAATCTGGAAAATTCAGCAATTAGGTGTTTTAAATGAAGAGTCTTCTAAAGAAATGGATTTCTTTAGAGATTTCAGCCGTTTGGTCGAAATTCATTTCAGAACCAAACATACAGTTGCCGATTATGCCGATATTTTAGGCGTTGCTCCTAAAACCCTATCTAATAAATTCAATCGTCTGGAACTGACACAGCCAAACGATATTATAAAAGACCGCATTATTCTGGAAGCAAAAAGGCTTTTGGGGTATTCTTCTTTAAGTGTAAAAGAAATTGCTTACCAACTTGGATATGAAGATCCAGCTTATTTTAACCGACTTTTTACCAATAAAGTTGGCGACACTCCGTCTAATTTCAAGAAAAAATACCTTCAAGGGAAAAATGTACAATTAGAATAGACTTTTATCCATTTTCAGAGCTTTACTAGCGCCATATCTTTGTCCTATCAAATTATAAATAATTAAAACATAAAAGATATGAAAACTATTAAAGTATTACAGCAAAGTTTATTTATTGCAGCATTATTAATCGTAAATACAGTTGCTTCAGCACAAGAAAGACCTTATAAAGGGCAAAATGACCCAGAAATCTTTACAGAGGTCCGCAGCTTTTTAAATGCATTGAATTCAGGTGACGGAAAACCATTAGAACAATTATCTGTTACAGATGCAAGAAACGTTTTAGTAGGTGCTCAAAAATCGGTTCAAGTAGATTATTCTGGTATCGAAGAAACTGAAAAAGTAATTTCACAAAACGGATTAAAAGTAAAAATCCATATTACAAAACCTAAAGGAGCAAAAGCAAATGCACCTGTCTTTATCTTTATTCATGGCGGTGGATGGGTTTTAGGCGATTATCCTACTCATAGAAGATTAGTGAGAGATCTGGTTGTAGAAAGTGGTGCTGTTGCAGTTTTCCCAGATTATACGCCATCTCCTGAAGCCAAATATCCAGTAGCGATTAACGAAATTTACGCTGCAACACAATGGGTTTCTGAAAACGGAAAAGAAATTGGCGTAGATGGTAAAAACCTTGCTGTTGTTGGAAACAGTGTAGGCGGAAATATGACTGCTGCGATTACTTTAATGGCTAAAGATAAAAAAGGGCCGCATATTAAATTACAAGTTTTATTGTGGCCTGTAACCGATGCTAATTTTGAAACTGAATCTTATAATTTATATGCCAACGGACGTTTCTTGACTAAAAATATGATGAAATGGTTCTGGGATAATTACTTGCCTGATACTGCAAAAAGAACCGAAAAATATGCTTCTCCATTGCAAGCTAGTTTAGCTGAATTAAAAGGCTTACCTCCTGCTCTAGTGCAAACTGCTGAAAATGACGTTTTAAGAGACGAAGGTGAGGCTTATGCCAGAAAACTTAATGAAGCTGGAGTTCCTGTAACCTTAACAAGATACAACGGTTTGATTCACGATTACGGACTTTTAAATCCGATTGCCAATGTGCCAGCTATTCAAACAGCTGTACAACAAGCAGCAATTGTAATCAAAACGACATTGAAATAAGAATTCAAAACAAAAAAGCTTTCCTTTTTGGAAAGCTTTTTTTTTAAGCTTCAGAGAAGCGGCATATTTATAGAAAAGAATAAACGGTTACAATATAAAGCTCTGGAGGAGCGACATATATTATAGAAATATGTTGCTCCTCCGGAGCTTTTACCATATGTTACATTGAAATTCTATAAATATTGTGCCCCGCTGGGGCTTTACCAATAAAATAATTTTCGTTCCCAACATCCATTCAAAAAAGCTATTCTTTTAAAACAACCCCTTTTTTATGCATTTTGTCGTTTATTTTAAACAATTTGACGATGATTCTGTCGTTATTAAAAAAAACAGTTCGACAATTTTTGTCTTTTTTGAGATAAAATTTGCAGAATGAAATTGCAATAAAAATTAATAATCAGAATGAAAAACATAACCATATTAGAAGCAGGTTTAATTTTAAGAATAGTTTTAGCCATCACGATGCTTTCGGCCATAGCAGACCGATTTGGAATTTGGGGCGCACCAGGTTCCCACCAAGTCGCTTGGGGAAATTGGGATAATTTTGTTACTTATACACAAACACTCAACCCATATGCAAACCGAACCATATCTGAAATTTTAGGAGGAGTCGCAACTTTTTTTGAGGTTTTGCTCAGTCTATTATTATTATTCGGTTTCAAAACTAGGCTTGCCGCTTTAGGAACTACCTTTTTAATGTTCTTTTTTGCCTTTGCCATGTCAGTTTCGGTTTCTGTAAAAGCACCTTTTGATTATTCAGTTTGGACAAGTGCTGCAGCGGCTTTATTGCTTGCTAATATTGGAAAAACATCTTACGCAGTTGACAATCGCATATAACTTATTGCAGCCATTAAACTTTGTCAAAGTTTTAAACTTTGACAAAGTTTCTAGTAGACCAAAACAACAAACCCAAAATAGCAAACATTTTTAAGGTATATTTAAGGTCATAAAGCTGTTTCGAACAAATTTGTATTCGTAAATTAGCAAATACAAAAACATACCTTAAATGACAATACTTACCTTTACACTGATAATGATTCTAGGCGCTTTTTTAGCTGGATTTATAGGTTCATTATCAGGCTTAGGAGGCGGTATCATTATTATTCCGCTTCTTACTATTATTCTCGGTGTCGATATTCATTATGCCATTGGAGCCGCTTTGGTCTCTGTTATTGCTACTTCTTCTGGCTCTGCCGCAGCTTATGTAAAAGAGGGAATTACCAACATGCGAATGGGAATTTTTCTCGAAATCGCCACTACTATCGGAGCAGTTTGTGGTGCCTTGCTTTCTACAATTGCCCCTACTTCTTTTATAGCGGTTTTATTCGGTTTAACGCTGATTTTTTCTGCAATTAATTCGTTACGAAAAAAAGAAGAACACATTGTCTTGGAGTCTAGTCCGCTGGCAAAAAAACTAAAATTAGACGGAACTTATCCTTCTCACGATGGTGAGATCATAAAATACGGAACTAAAAACGTGCTTGGCGGCTTCAGCATGATGGGAGTTGCCGGAATGATGTCTGGTCTTCTCGGAATTGGTTCTGGCGCTTTTAAAGTGATTGCAATGGACAATATCATGCGCGTTCCCTTTAAAGTTTCCACCACAACCAGTAATTTTATGATGGGAGTTACAGCAATGGCGAGTTCTGTAATTTATATTCAAAAAGGATATATCGAACCTGGAATCTGTATGCCGGTTGTAATTGGAGTTTTGTTTGGTGCCATGGCTGGAGCCAAGATCTTAGTACGAACAAATCCGAAGAAGTTGAGAATATTTTTTGCCTGCCTGATTTTTGTTTTGGCAATAAACATGATTTATAATGGACTAAATGGAAAAATCTAATATGGTACAGGAAGAAAAATTTGGAGAAAAAGATTTTCAGACCATTATAGGAAACCTGCTTCGTTACGGAGTTTGGATTTCACTGTCAGTAGCCTTTATTGGCGGAATTGTATATTTGATTCACAACGGAAGTCAGATTGAAGACTATTCTGTTTTTAAAGAAAATGACCGAAATATATTTGAAGTAATTGCGGCTGTTTACAATGGTGCAATTCAAGGAAATGGTGAATCCTTAATATTTACTGGTATTATTTTGCTTTTCCTTACACCTGTATTGCGTGTTTTGCTTTCGCTATTTTCGTTTTTATTAGAAAAAGATTATTTATATGTCGGCATTACATTAATTGTTATTGCGATTATTATTATCAGTATTTCATTTGGATTCTCACACTAGATAATTGTAGATTTTAGATTTCAGATTTTAGATTTTGAAATTTGGAATTTGGAATTTGGAATTTCTCAATATTGGAATTTAAAATTAAGCTTATGGAAATAGGAATAGACAGTTTTGCTTCGGCAATGTATGGTGACAACAACACGCTGAGCAGCGTTGACGCTATGGAGCAGCTTTTGCAGAGAATCGAATTTGCAGATCAGGCTGGACTTGATGTTTTTGGAATTGGAGAACATCACAAGAAAGAATTTTTAGATTCTGCTACAGCTGTTATTTTGAGTGCAGCGGCGGCAAGGACAAAAAATATTCGACTCTCAAGTGCTGTAACCGTTTTAAGTGCAGCAGATCCTGTTAGAGTTTATCAGAGTTTTGCGACTTTAGATTTAATTTCAAAAGGAAGAACTGAAATTGTTGTGGGAAGAGGATCTGCCATTGAAGCTTATCCCCTTTTTGGATATGATTTGAGAGATTATGATGCTCTTTTTAAAGAAAAACTCGAGCTATTGCTTCAAATCAGAGACAATGAATTTGTTACTTGGGAAGGAAAATTTCGTCCTGCGCTAAATAATTTACCGGTTTATCCAAGAGCTTTACAGGAAAAATTGCCTATTTGGCTTGGCGTTGGAGGAACACCCGAATCTTTTATTAGAGCAGGTTCGTTGGGACTTCCCTTAATGGTTGCCATAATTGGCGGGCAAACACATCGTTTCAGACCTTTAATCGATTTATATCGCGAAGCTGGAAAAGCAGCTGGCTATAAACCTGAAGAGTTGAAAGTGGGCTTGCATTCACCAGGTTATGTTAGTACCACCACAGAAAAAGCAATTGAAGAATACTATCCTGGATATGCTGAATTATGGACCAAATTAGGCTATGAAAGAGGTTGGCCTCCTGTAACAAGAGGAAAATTTGACGGGTTAATTGATGATTTAGGCGTTTTAATCGTTGGAGGTCCAGAAAGAGCTGCAGAGAAAATCCTTCGTCACAGTGAAGCACTGGGCGGAGTGGATCGATTCACTTTCCAAATGGATAATGCTGGCTTGACACACAAACAATTAATGAATGCCATTGAATTGATTGGTACAAAATTGATTCCGTTGATTAAGGAGGCATAATTATATTCTCGCAATCCCGATAAATATCGGAAGCAAAGACGCAAAGATTTTTTTTTAAGCCACTCCCGATAGCTATCGGGATACACAGATTAAAAGGATTAAAAAATATGAATAGCGTCCAGCTTTAGCTGGATGAAATTATAAAATAAAATTAAAGGCTTTAGACAAACATCTCTAGTTTGTCTAAAGCCTTTATTCCTTTGTTACTTTGTTACTATAATCCTCAGAATCTTAGTCCCTCAGAACCTTAGCCCCTTTAAAACTTATAAGTAACCCCAACTCTAAAATTTCTTGGAGCTTCAGCCTGCCAGTAATAAGCATTTAACCAACTGTAGAATGAACCGCTATATAAATATTTATCTAAGATGTTGAATACGTTTGCAGTAACTTTGACTTTACCAGTTTCATAAGATAAACCTCCATCCAATTTAAAGTAAGAAGGTAATTTTTGAAGACCTTCACTCCAAGTATCCGTCTGACGTCCGTCAAGGAAAGTTCCTCCTATAGAAGCGCCAAAACCTTTCAGTTTACCATTTTGAAGCGTATAATTTAACCATGCATTTGCAGTGTGTTTTGCATAACCAGGCACAATATCTCCAACATTAATACCATTAGCTTGAGAAACAGCTGGATCAACTTTAGTTACCGTTGATTCTGTAAAGGCATAATTTGCAATAAGATTTAAGCCATCAAAGATTTTTCCTCTAACATCAAATTCAACACCGCGAGCTCTTTTTTCTCCCAAAACAATTTTATACTGTTCGTTTGGCTGATTACTAGGATCTGCTGTTAACTCATTCTTCTTTAAGATATTGTAAACCGATACACTTGTATTCCAAGAACCGTCAAACCAATCTTTTTTAAGTCCAAATTCAACATTATTTCCAGTAAGAGGTTTTACATCGCCACTTCTCACTACACCAGATTGAGGTGTAAAAGCTTGATCATATAACCCGTAAACTGCAAAATCATCAGTAATAGAATAACTTAAACCAGCACGAGGCGTAATATGGCTATCCTCAATTGGTTCTGCCTCGTAGCTGCTAGTTTGACTAATCCAAGTATATCTTGCAGCAAGGGTCAATCTTAATCTATTTTCTAAAAAGCCAAGCTCATCTTGAACATAACCTGCCGCATATTTCGAACCGTAAAGTCCGCCAGCTCTTTGGCTTAAAGGAGTATCGTGATCAAATTGCGGTAAACCATTTGATGGCGTACCATAATTTGGATTATAAACATTAAACGGATTATCAACTGTATCTAAATCATGAGATTGTCCCCAATCTGCCATATAATCTTTGTTTCCTAAATCTACTCCACCCAATACTTTATGAGAAACATTTCCTGTATTGAATTTTCCGTTTACGAAAATCTGTCCTAAATACATATTACTTTCTGCATCCCAAATACCAACATTTCTGATAATCTCACCAGCAGCAAGGTTTCCTTCCGGAATGCCATCAAAATTTCTATCAACTGGTCCAGGACCAACAACACCCGGCCAAGAGCTATATCCCTGCTGAATGTATTTAAAATAAGACGTTTGCGCTGTAAGTTTCCAGTTTTCGTCAAACTTATGTTCGAACTGTAGATAACCACTATGATCTTGAATGTTTGTGTCTGGCAATCCTGGCTGTGTCATTGTAAAATTGCGAGGTAAGGTTGCATAACCTCCTGCTTGTGGTCCAAAAACATAGTAAGAACCTACTTCGGTCATATTTGCATATTGAAAGTTGTATTCAAATGTCAATTTTGTTTTATCATCAATCTGATAAGAAATTACAGGAGCAATTACGTAACGGTCGTTATGCTCAAACGGACGGAATGATCCTTTCTTTTGTGCTGCTCCGTTAAAACGGTATAATAATTTTCCTTTTTTATCTAATTTTCCATCAAGATCAAGACTTACTCTGTAAAAATCGTAGCTTCCGCCAAGTACACTTACTTCGCCTTTTGTTACTCCCGTAGGCTTTTTAGTCACCACGTTGTATAATCCGCTTGGGTCACCGCTTGAAAGCATGAAACCAGCAGGACCTTTTACAAACTCGATATGATCTACAAAACTCATATCTTCTGTTAATGGTCCCCAGAAAGAAGAAACTACGTTAAAACCATTTCTAAAAGCCTGAATTTGAGAACCTCTCATTGTAATATTCGTATACAAATCTCCCCAATGCTCCAAACGTACAGCACCACTCACGTTACGAATCACACCGTCACTCATGCTCGTAATCTGCTGGTCTTTTAAAGTCTGTCCGCTTACAATTTGTATGTTTTGAGGAATCTCTAAAACTGGAGTCTGAAGACGCAAAGACAATGAAGGTTTGTCTTGCTTGTATTTATTCTTTTTAATTACCACTTCTTCTAGATCTTCTTGGCTTTCAGAAAGAGAAAAATTCTTAGTTGTGGTTTGTTTTGAATTGACTACAATTTTATCCTCAACAGGCTGAATTCCCACACCCTTTAATACAATAGTATATGTTCCTGGCTTTACATTTTTAATTTCATAATGTCCTGAAACACTAGTAATATCTGAATATTTTGTTCCTTTTAAAGCGACAGCAATATTTTCAGCTGGTTTATTGCCACTCAAAGAAATTTTCCCATTTACATTTCCAAGCTGTTGTGCCATTAAATTTAATGAGCTCAAAAACAGCACAAAAAAATAAACTTTTGGATTTAAAATTATTTTCATTTGGTTTTGATTTTAAATTGAGCGACAAAAGTATACGCAAATCTCAACTTTTCCAAATTATTTTAATTCATTCTAAATAAATACAACAAATTATACTAAATCAGTAATAATAAATTTTAAATCAGACATATTTAAGTTATTTCCTGATAATATTAATCTAGATTAAGCATCAAACCGAAATCTATTTCTATCTTTATAGTTCTAAATTTCAAAAACCAAAAACAAATAACTTCCTGATATGAAATCAAATACCATAAGAAAAGTTGCCATTGTCGGCTATAACAGAATTCCTTTTGCAAGAGCTAATACGGCTTATTCCAATGTAGGAAACAAAGAAATGATGACCGCTGCACTCAATGGTCTTATTGATAAATACAATCTAAAAGGGAAATTATTAGGCGAAGTTGCAGGAGGCGCCGTAATCAAACATACTTACGACAACAATTTGATTCGCGAATGTGTCATGCAAACCAGTCTTGACCCCGCTACTCCTGCTTGCGATTTACAGCAAGCCTGCGATACGGGAATTGAAAGCGCTATTTATATTGCAAATAAAATTGCACTCGGACAAATCGATTCTGGAATTGCGGGTGGTGTAGATTCTATCAGTGATATGCCGATTGCTGTGAGCGAGAAACTTCGAAAAATATTGCTAGATGCCCGAAAAGCAAAATCATTGGGAGAAAAAATCAAAACCTTTCTAAAACTTCGTCCGAAAGATTTATCTCCATTAGTGCCTCGAAATGAAGAATCACAAACGGGACTTTCTATGGGCGGACATACTGAAATCACTGCAAAATATTATAAAATTTCCCGCGAAGAGCAAGATCAATTTGCTTTAAAAAGTCATTTGAATATGGCTAAAGCGTATGATGAAGGCTTTTTTGATGATATGATTACGCCTTTCAACGGCTTGGAAAAAGATAATAACCTTAGAAGAGACAGTACCATTGAAAAATTGGCCAAACTAAATCCTGCTTTTGATAAAGTAAACGGAACTCTTACCGCAGGAAATTCAACTCCATTGACAGACGGGGCTTCTTGTGTGCTTCTAGCTAGCGAAGAATGGGCAAAAGAACAGGGACTTCCTATTTTAGCTTATATTACTTTCGCAGAAATTGCTGCAATCGAATACGTTAAAAATCAACAGAATCTTTTGTTAGCGCCTTTATTCGCTGCATCGAGAATGTTGGAAAAAGCAGAATTAAACTTGCAAGATTTTGACTATTATGAAATTCACGAAGCTTTTGCCGCTCAGACTTTAGCCACTTTAAAAATTTGGGAAAGCCCAGAATTAAGTGCCGAAATAGGTTTAAAGAAAACATTAGGCGCGATTGACCGAAATAAGCTAAATGTAAAAGGAAGCAGTTTGGCTGCAGCGCATCCATTTGCTGCAACTGGAGGAAGAATTATTGGCGTAATGGCAAAACTTCTTAACGAAAAAGGCTCTGGAAGAGGATTAATTTCTATTTGTGCCGCGGGCGGACAAGGAGTAACGATGATAATTGAGAAATAATTCCTCTTTCACAATTTAATTTTATAATCTGCTAAATCTGCGGGAAAAGAAACCACGCAGATTTAGTTTTTTTTTAATATCCCTAAAATGGATGATATAAAATTTGGAAGGAAGAGATTATTCATCAGAAAAAAAATGCAAAATAAATCTTCTTCAGTAGTTTTTTCCAACAATTCAAAACACTACAAAAACTTTACAAAATAATTCTAACAGTCAAGTATTCCTAATCCAAATCAGGCTGTTATTCTGTCTAAAGAAAACATAACATTAGAATCTTAAATAATTATACAGAAAAGGGGTAAATTTGAGTACCCAAACCTATAAAATTTCTGAATAATTATGAGAAAAAATCTACTACTTAAAATTCAAAAACGATTTAGGCAATTCTTATCTATTGCTGTTTTATTTATTTACTCCCTATCCTATTCGCAATACATTACCCAAAACCTTGCTCCAACAGCTGTAATAAAAGAAGGACTTGCGCTGGAACAATCTTCTGACGGAAGAATTTTCATAGCAGAAAGAGCGGGTATTGTAAAAGTATTCCAGAACAATGCAGTGTCTACTGTTTTTACCGTCACTACCGTTACAGACAAAGAACAAGGTTTGCTTGGACTAACCTTGCATCCAAACTTTGCTGCAAATGGATACGTTTATGTTTTTTACTCTATAAATGAAGCAAATGTAATTCGACATAGAATTGAAAGAATTAAGATTGACGCTAACAACCAAGTAATCAACAGGCAAGAAATTTTGCTTTTGGAACCCATTGGTGAGGGTTTTCATAATGGTGGCGACCTGAAATTTTTTAACGGCTATCTTTATGTAACAGTCGGTGATAGTCAGCTGAATACCAATTCACAGGATTTGGATACTTACAAAGGAAAAATTCTTCGCTTGACTGAAGACGGACAGCCAGCGCCAGGAAATCCCTATTATGGAAGCGGTTCTATACAAAGACAAAGCATTTGGGTGTACGGTTTTAGAAACCCATGGAGATTAGTTGCCAACGAAACTGCCAACAAACTATTTGTCTTAGATGTTGGAACTTCATGGGAAGAAGTAAACGAAATCAGTAATCCGACAATACGCAATTATGCGTGGGGTCATCCTCAAGGAGGCGACGGAAAACAAACCGAAACCAACTTATTTACCAATCCAATCTTTACATATGCTACTGGAAGTATCGGAAATGCTTTGACTAATGGCGTACTTTATAATCCTGCGATATCTCGTTATCCAAATCTTCAAGGAAAATTTATCATTAAAGATTTTGTACGAACAGAAATTAGGTCTTTTGATCCAAACGTTGCCGATCCTGTTTCGACGGTCTTTTTTACCACTCCGCAACAACAGGCTCTTGGAATGATGTTAGGCAATGACGGTTATATTTATTATTGCGCTTATGGAAATAATGGTTCGCTGATTAAGCTGGATTATATAGAAACTGCAGCACCAACAATAGTAAATCATCCACTTTCACAATCTATAATGGAAACCAAACCTGTAACTTTTACAGTTTCGGCAAGTGGAACGGGTTTAACCTATCAATGGCAATATAATAATGCCAATATAAACGGGGCAACTGGTGCAAGTTTTACCATTCCAAACGTAACAACAGCAAATGCCGGAAATTATAGAGTAATAGTCACCAATACCGCGGGAAATGTAACCAGTAATCAAGCAGTATTAACGGTAACGCCATTTAGCAATGCACCTACGGTTTCTATTGTTTCTCCATTACCAACATTAAAATGGAATGCTGACGATATTATTTATTTCGAAGCCGCAGCAAACGATGTTGAAGACGGAGCACTACCTGCAAGTGCTTTTTCGTGGAGCATGGATCTTTTTCACGAAGACGTTCCAGGAGCAGGACATTCGCATCCAGGAGCAAGTCCGCAGGGTGTAAAATCAGGCAATTTTACGGCTTCTAACCAAGGCGAAAAAACACCAAATGTTTGGTATCGCTTTACGGTAAAAGTAACCGATAGCAACGGATTGACAGCAACAAGTTTTGTAGACATTAAACCGAATTTGGTTGACGTTACGGCAGCAAGTTCGCCAGTGCCCCTTAATTTAGAATTCAACCAAAAACCAGTTACTGCGCCTTCTACAAAACAGGTTGTAGCCAATGCTGCTTTACAGACTCTAAACGCTCCAACACCACAGTATGTAGGCAATATCCGCTATGATTTTGATCATTGGAGTCAAGGCGGAACGGCCAATCAAACCTTTAAGGCTCCAGCCTCAGGAGCAATTACCTATACCGCATTTTATACCCCAACTACACTTCAAAATGCACCTTATCAGGGAATAATTGCGCAAATACCTGGAATTATAGAAGCCGAAAATTATGATATTGGCCCAGAAGCTATTTTCGATATCAATGCTGGCGGAGATACGGCTTACAGACCAGGCGACCGTGTTGGAACTGAAGCTTGTAACGAAGGCGGATTCAATTTGGCTTATGTCGTAAAAGATGAATGGCTGAAATATACCGCCAAAGTAAATACAACAGGAAATTACACGATAAATTTAAGAATTGCTACTCCTTACAACACCAGAAAACTACATTTAAAAGTAGATGGCACAAACCTAACTGGAACTGTCAATATACCTAATACAGGAGGTTTTCAGGACTGGCAGACTGTCGCAATTCCTAATATAGCTTTGACACAAGGAACTCATGTGATCACTTTATATTTTGAAGAAAATGATATCAATGTCAATAAAATGGAATTTGTCCTTTCAGGAAGCACCACTGCTCCTATTGCCGATTTTGAATATAGTCCGCAAATGGGATGTTTGAATACTGCTGTCACCTTTACTTCAGTTTCTGTAGGCACTGTTGATTCTTATTCATGGAATTTTGGCGCTGGGGCACAACCGCAAACTGCAACTGGAATTGGTCCGCATTCTGTTATTTTTTCTACAGAAGGAGATCGAGAAATTTCTTTAACTGTTACTAATTCAAATGGAAGCAATACAAAAAAAGTTACTTATGACGTCCATAATTGTAATCTTGGAGTAGAAAATCCGGATGCAGAATCCAATAAAATTATCGTTTATCCAAACCCGTCAAAAGGAATATTTCATTTGTCAAAAGAGCTAGAATGGACTATCTATTCAGTTACAGGAAGTAAAATTAAACAAGGAGCAGGAAATATTATTTCGATCTCCGAATATCCTTCAGGCATTTATTTCATAAAATCTAACACAACGAGTAAAGCCATGATAATCAGTAAACAATAATTTTATTTTATAAGATTTTTATAGTATATTGGAGTCCCTAAAGTATAGTTGCTTTTAAAGTTTTGCATCAATTCATTTTAAAACAATAAAAATGATGGAATCAAAAATACCCGAAGGACCACTTTCAGAAAAATGGAGTACTTATAAATCGAAAGCTAAGCTGGTAAATCCAGCAAATCGGAAAAAACTTAATATTATAGTCGTGGGTACAGGTCTTGCAGGAGCTTCATGCGCTGCATCGCTGGCAGAACAAGGCTATAATATTAAGTCTTTTTGTTTTCAGGACTCTCCTAGACGTGCGCATTCTGTTGCTGCACAAGGTGGCGTAAATGCTGCCAAAAACTACAAAAATGATGGTGACAGCACTTTCAGAATGTTTTACGACACTATAAAAGGCGGCGATTTTAGATCTCGTGAGGCCAATGTTTATCGCTTGGCCGAATGTTCTGCCGCTTTAATTGATCATGCTGTAGCACAAGGAGTTCCTTTTGCAAGGGAATATGCGGGATATTTAAACAACAGATCTTTTGGAGGCGTTCAGGTTTCTCGAACTTTTTATGCTAGAGGACAGACAGGACAACAGCTTTTATTAGGAGCTTATCAAGCCTTGGAACGTCAGGCCGCTTTGGGAAAAGTATCTTTGTACACCCGTCACGAAATGCTCGAACTTGTGGTCATTGATGACAAAGCCAAAGGCATAATTGCACGAAATCTTGAAACTGGCAAATTGGAACGCCATGCTGCAGATGCTGTTGTTCTGGCTTCTGGCGGTTACGGAAAAGTATATTATCTGTCTACTTTAGCTATGGGCTGTAACAGTTCTGCCATTTGGCGCGCGCACAAAAAAGGCGCATTTATGGCTGGTGTAAGCTGGATTCAATTTCATCCTACTTCATTGCCGCAGCATGGTGAAAATCAATCCAAACTGACTTTAATGTCTGAATCGCTTCGAAATGACGGACGAATCTGGGTTCCAAAAAAAGCCGCAGATGACCGAAATGCAAATGCCATTCCCGAAGAAGAGCGTGATTATTATTTAGAGCGCCGTTATCCTTCATTTGGAAATCTGGCTCCAAGAGATATTTCGTCAAGAGCCGCAAAAGAAAGAATTGATGCCGGCCATGGCGTTGGACCTATGAAAAATGCCATCTATCTCGATTTCTCAGATGCCATAAAAGCGCAGGGAAAAGATAAAATAGAAGCCAAATACAGTAATCTTTTTGCTATGTACGAAAAGATTACAGGCATAAACGCTTACAAAGAACCGATGCTGATTTCGCCTTCGGCTCATTTTACCATGGGTGGACTTTGGGTCGATTATGAGCTTATGACTACGATTCCAGGCTTGTTTGCTTTAGGTGAAGCTAATTTTGCGGACCATGGAGCAAATCGTCTTGGGGCAAATTCACTGCTTCAAGCTTGTGTCGATGGTTATTTTATTGCTCCCTACACTATTCCGAACTATTTGGCAGGCGAATTGAATTTGCCTAAACCTGATATTTCGCATCCCGCATTTGAAGAAGCTGAAAAAACAGTGAGAAGACAGCTGGATCGTTTTTTACATACCAACGGAACACTTTCTGCAGATTATTTCCATAAAAAAATCGGACGTCTTTTGTACGAAAAATGCGGTCTTTCGCGAAGCAGAGAAAAACTGGAAGAAGCAATAGTCGAAATTCGAGAACTCAAAGCTTCATTTGAAAAAGACCTCAGAATTACAGGCGATAACACTTTAAACAGCGAACTTGAAAAAGCGGGACGAATTGCAGATTATATAGAATTGGCCGAATTAATGTGTTACGATGCCTTACAGCGTGAAGAATCCTGTGGGGCTCATTTTAGAGAAGAATATCAAACCGCTGATGGAGAAGCTGTCCGTAACGACGATGAATTCTGTTATGTATCGGCTTGGGAATGGAAAGGAGTAAATAATGAACCTGAACTCCATAAAGAACCTTTAACCTTTGAATCGGTAGAACTTGCAGTGAGAAGCTATAAATAAAATGGTGAATTGTTAATTGTAAATTATTAATTAACAATTCATAATTCATAACTCATAATTCATAATTATCTATGAAACTTTATCTAAAAATATGGCGACAGTTTAATTCTTCTACAAAAGGAGAAATGACCGATTATGAAATTGATGGAGTATCAGAACATATGTCGTTTCTAGAAATGCTGGATCTTTTAAATGAGTCTCTTATTCAACAGGGAGAACGCGTAATAGAGTTTGATCATGATTGCCGTGAAGGAATCTGCGGACAATGTGGGGTTATGATTAACGGACGTGCTCACGGACCTCTTAAAAACACTACAACCTGCCAACTTCACATGAGAAGTTTTAAAGATGGAGATACTATTTATATTGAACCATTTCGAGCAAAAGCTTTTCCCGTTTTACGCGATTTGAAAATTGACCGCAAAGCATTTGATTCCATTATTGCTTCAGGAGGTTTTATTGGCGCTTCGACGGGTCAGGCGCCCGAAGCCAACAGCATTCCGATTTCGTATGAAACCGCCGAAGCTGCTTTTGACGCTGCTGCCTGCATCGGATGCGGAGCCTGTGTTGCTTCATGCAAAAATGCCAGCGCAGCTTTGTTTGTTGGCGCCAAAATAACGCATCTAGCGCTCTTACCGCAAGGAAAATTAGAAGCACCTAAACGCGCCGTTTCAATGGTAAAACAAATGGATGAAGAAGGATTTGGTGCGTGTTCGGATACTAGAGCCTGCGAAATAGAATGTCCGCAAGGAATTTCGGTACTTTCAATTGCTAAAATGAATTTGGAGTATATGAAGGCTTTGACTTTTAGGAAGTAAGTTTTTTTGTCGCAAAGGCACAAAGCCACAAAGCTTTTCTTTTTTTAGTTTTTTAAATTTTAAAAACTTTGCGCCTCTGCTTCCGATAGCTATCGGGATTGTGAGATTCAATTGTACTTTAAATACATTGCGCTTATCCTTGGACTCCGCTCAGGAAGACAAAAAAATCCGTATAAAAACTTTGTGCCTTAGCGTCTTCGTGGCAAAACTACACCGTAAAATAAGGCGTCAGGATATCTTCAAAATTATATAATCCTTTTTCTTTCTCTTTAAGATTTTCGGCCACAAAAATAACTCCGTTTCCAAAAGCTTCTCTAGAAATCGATTCATGAATTAAACGCACGGTTTGAAAAGGAAAACCAAAAATAACTTCATGCTTACCGACAATTCCTCCTGCCCTAACCGAATTGATATTTTCTTTATCGACATCTAGCGCTTCTGCTATTTTTACTGCTGTTCCAGATGTTCCTTGTTTCGTTTTAAAATGTTCTTCATTCACTTCAATATCGACCCAAGGTGCAATTTTCTTTAAAAACTTGGCTGCAAACAATAAATAGTTCACTCCCAAAGTAATATTTGGTGACCAAAATACAGTAGTTTTTTTCGAAAGCTTTTTCAGGAAAGCCAACTCTTTATCTTTATAATGTGAAATAGCAGAAATAATTTTTACTTGCTTTTTTGCAGCTACTTCTCCATATGTATATATTCCTTGATGTGACGAAAAATCAATAATGACATCAACAGGATGTTTTTCTAATAATTCTTCTATAGAAGTTTTAGAACTAGAATAGATTAAGCCGGGTTCTTCTGACTGCACTCCAAAAAATTCTGGAACCGATCTGTGTTCTAAAACCGTACTTTGGCGTAAAACCCATTCTAAACAGAATTTTTTATTTTCTAATAATATTGAAGCTACTGATTTTCCAGTTTTTCCGAATCCGATTAATCCTATTTTCATAAGCATTTATTTTTTTATGGGCGAAGCTTGCCCGGTTGAAAATATTGATATTGTAAGATGGCCAATATCAAGTCTAATTTTATTTTTTCGGACAGTTTTTTAACCGTCTGTTTATAAAAATAGAAAAGTCATAACAGAACCACCAATTAAAAATGCTTTTTATAACAATTAAAAAATTAATTAATACAACTTTATCTGTTAATGTACTATAAAAGCATAAAATTTTACAGCAAATTGCTTTTTTAAATTATCTCATTTAAAATGTTAAAAATTGGCTTTAAAAAATAAGTTTCGCACTATACAAGTAAACATATTTTGACTAGATTTATGACCTGATATCCCCAAATTAATATCGTAAATAATGGCTTACAATAACAATGGATTACTTCGTTTTTTAGATGCTCAAAACAAATTGTACTTAACAGCTCTAGACGAAATTAAAAAATGGTAAAAAAGAGTCTCCTTGGATGTGGTTTATTTTTCCTCAAATAAAAGGAATGGGTTCGAGCGATACATCTAAATTTTACGAAATCAAAAATGCCGACGAAGCAATTGCTTTTCTTGAACATCCCATTTTAGGAAAACATCTTTTAGAAATTACTTCTGAATTAATTAAAAAAGAAGAAAACGTATCAGATATTTTTGAAAGCATAGATGTAGAAAATCTTCAATCTTGTATGACTTTATTTGCCAGCGTTCAAAATACTGAACCAATTTTTCAGGAAGTGCTCCATAAATACTTCGATGGTTCGTCTGATTTTCATACACTGCAATTATTGTATAGCAATCTTTGATATTTAACCGCAAAGAGCAAAATCCCGATAGCTATCGGGATACGCAAAGAACGCAAAGTTTTTTTTTGCCAAAGCTTTGCGAACTTTGCGTTTTAATTAAGCATTACATAGAATAAACCATTGCGCACTTTGCGGTTAAAATAAGCGGTTAAACAAGTACATAAATAAACCTATTCTGAATAATTTTTTCAAGAAACATCTTTATTTTTATTTTATTTAGAATTAATATAAATAAACTTTTATATTTGCCGCTTTCTGAGCAAAATTGAGTTGTTTTTAAAATTTACTTAATATTGCTTTTTCCAAAGTAAATTTCGTTTAATGAATAAGAATGTCCGTTTCGAATTAGATCTTTTCCATTCCTTTAAGGAAGGCGACGAAACTGCATTCAAGTTTTTTTACGATAAATATTTTAAGAGAATCCAGTCTTTCAGCATTCAGTTTATTTATGATCAGGACGAAGCTGAAAATCTGGCTCAGGAAGCCTTACTACACCTATGGCAAAGCAGAGAAAATGTGGAATCTATAAACGGAATCCAAGCTTTCTTGTTTACTTATGCCAAATCAAAATGCTTGAATTTGATCCGCCACAACAAAGTGAAGAACAAATTCAAAAATGACCTCTTAAACCACAAAGAAAGAGAATTGAATATTGAAGTTTTAAATTCAATTCAGTTCGACCCTCTAGAATTAACCGAACTAGAACGCATTATTCAGGAATCTATCAGCTATCTGCCTCCAAAAACCAGAGAAGTTTTTATTAAAAAACGCTTTGAAAATAAAAAAAATGCAGAAATCGCCGAAGAATTGGGAGTCTCGCTAAAAGCCGTAGAAGCCCACATGACAAAGGCTTTAAAAATTCTAAAGACCAGATTGTCTGATTATTTGTTCTTGATTTTTATCCTTATTTATAATAATTAAGAATAAAAAGATAGGGTATTTTAATTCTGAGGTGTACTTACAATGTGAGAAGTTTAAAAAAGCAGACATGACATCGGAAATAATAAGCAAATACCTTTCAAATGAAGCTTCGGAACAAGAAGTTCAGGCACTTTTTGACTGGATCGAGGCATCTGACGAAAACAAAAATCAATTTATAAAGGCTAAGAAGATCTGGGCATTAACCACTCTTTCTTCTGATTTATCTATTGAAACCGCTCCGGTAATCCAGATGCAACCCAAAAATAAAATCAGACAGTATGTACAGTACGCTGCGATATTTTTAGTATTTATGGGCTTAGGAACGACTATTTTCTTATTGAACAAAACAACTGAAAATCCAAAAGAAATTGTTCTGGAATTGGGCGACGGCCGTCTGGAATATTTATCTGGAAAAGCTCAGACTGCTTTGCTAAATGATAAAGGCGAATTGATTGCCAAAAAATTTCCGAATGAAATTGTTTATTTTGGTAAAGTCGCAGATCAAAAAGTGATTTACAACACCCTCTCTGTTCCGTACGGAAAACGTTTCAAACTTAAACTCTCAGATGGTACTATTGTGAGTTTAAACTCGGGAACAAATTTACGTTATCCAGAACAGTTTGGTCTAAATGGAAACCGAGATGTATACTTAACCGGTGAAGCATTTTTTGAAGTGGCAAAAGATAAAATGCATCCGTTTATCGTTCATGCAAATCATGCAGATATTGAAGTTCTCGGGACTACCTTTAATGTGAGCGCATATCCTGAAAACCCTACAGTTAATAGTACATTAATTGAGGGAAGCATTCGAATGTCTGAAGCTGCTAATTCTACCAACGTTATTCTGTTAGAACCAAATCAAATGGCAACATGGCAGAATAACTCGAAAAAACTGGCTGTAAAAGAAGTCGATCCAGCCTTTTATGTTGCCTGGACAAAAGGTGAGCTTGCTTTTAAAGACACGCCATTTTCTATAATCGCTAAAATTATTCAGCGTACTTATGATGTTGAAATTATCAACGAAAATTCTGATTTGGCCAAACAGAATTTCACAGGTACAATTAAAATTAGCGAATCTAGTGTCGAAAACATTTTAGATCTTCTAAAGCGTGACACGCCTTTTAATTATTCAATTGACCAAAAAACCATTACAATTACCAATCCGCGATAAATACATAACCATGACATTTACGATACAGCCCTTTTTAAGAAAAATTCTGTTTTTCTTAGCCATTCTCTTATCTGGATTTAAAGGATTTTCTCAGAATAAACTCATAACATTACACGTAAAAAATAAACCTATAAGCCTAATTATCAAATCTATTGAAGAACAAAGTGATTTTAGAATCATTTATAATGCAAAAAAAATAGATACCGATCAATTAGCTGATTTAGATGTCAATAATGCCACCTTAGAAACAGCTTTAAAGAAGTTGCTGAAAGGTACGAATATCTCCTACTACATTCAGAAAAAGCAAGTTTTATTGACAGACGCGACTCGAGTTGATAAATCTAATTCTGGTAACCAGGAAACTGAACGGATGATTAAAGGAACAGTTTACAGCGCAAAAGACAAACAGCCTCTTCCTGGTGCCACTATTCGCGTAAATGGAACTGGAATGGGTGCCATAACCGATTCAAATGGAAAATTTGCTTATGAACTAAAAGGTGAAAACATTAAGGATCAGATTCTTGAAGTTGCTTATTTAGGAATGGAACCACAATCACAAACAGCGGGATACAAAAAAGAATTTGTTTTTTATCTTCAAGAAGTTACAGATGAATTGAATCCTGTTATCATTACTTCTTCTTATGGAACTACAAAATTAAAAGAAGAAATTGTCGGAAGTATTTCGACTTTACAGGCAAAAGACATCGCAGTTGAACAGGCTTCTGAAAGTTTTGACAAAATGATTACAGGACAAATTGCAGGGGTTTTGGTCGAAAATACTTCTGGTGTTGGCGGACCAGTTAAAATTAACATCCGCGGACAAGGAACTTTACCTTCTTTATCTGGAGCACGTATTGGTACATCCAGCCAGCCTCTTATCATTATTGATGGAGTGATTATGGGTGAAGAATATGGTATTGACAGTGCTTATTTTAGCGGAAATGGAGATTTTACTGAAAATTTCGGAAATCCTTTAATGAAAATTGCGCCAGAAATTATTGAAACAATATCGGTTCTTAAAGATGCCGCTGCAGTTGGAATTTATGGAGCTGACGGAGCAAATGGAGTAATTTTAATTACCACTAAAAAAGGAAAAAAAGGAAAAACTCAGTTTGGTTTCTCTAATCAGCTAGGTATTTCATCTGCCATTAATCAGATTAAATATCTTAATGGCGAGCAGTACACAGAGCTACGAAATGAATTTTTGAAAAATACTTCTCCAGGAACTGCGCCGCTTACTTACAATGGTGTAAGTACAGATTGGTTTAGACTTTTGAACAAGTCAGGGATTTTTAATAAATACAATTTTAATGTTTCTGGTTCTACATCAAAAATTTCATACCGAACCAATATCAGCTATACCAAAATTGACGAACCGCAAATGGGCAACAGCACCAAACAATTGAATGCGGGAATTAATCTTGGATATAGCTCTGGAAAATTAGATATTAGTTTAATGCTGAACCCTAGTTATATCCAGAAAGATGCTCCTAATATTTTTTATTCTTTTGCTTACCTCCCTACTCTGTCTCCATACAACGCTGATAGTTCTTATTCTTATCTAGGAGTCAGTGGTATGACGAGAGGAAATCCTTTAGCGGCAATCGAGCAGAATAAAAATGAAGCCAATACCTATGGTATTTTAGGAAGTCTTGGTATTTCGTATAAGCTGAATAATTTCTTGAAATTCACTACTCTTTTCGGAATGGATTATGTTGATAAAGACCAGGATCGTTATTTTTCTGCTGAGAACGAAAGCGGTCAATTTACAGGAACTTTTGTCTTAGATAATATTACTTATCCAAGATGGGGACGACGTCTTTTGAACCAAAGAAATGCAACGAAATGGAACTGGCAGGGTCAAGCTTTATTCGATAAACAACTTAATGAAAATCACACCATTGACGGTGTTGTAGGTTTTGAACTTTCTGAAGATAAAACTGATTTTCACTATCAATCTGGGATAGGTTTCGTAAATCCAAATGTTATAAATCCTGTCTCTAATGCAATGCGAGATGATAATCCGTTAACTCCTAATGTGGATGAATCTACAAGCAACCAGACTTATGGAAATGAAATTAGCTATAATTCAAGAGTTTCTTTGTTTTCACAAGTCAATTATAATTATAAAAAACGTTACTACTTGTTAGCTAATTTCCGCCGTGATCAAAGTTCTGTTTTTGGAGATGATAATGATGTAGCCAATAATGGAGGCGCTGGAGCAAGCTGGATTATAAGTAATGAAAGCTTTTTTAACAATAATTCCTGGGTGAATTTCTTAAAATTAAAAACAAGCTACGGTACAACAGGAAACTCTAGAATTGGTTCATATCGTTCAAAAGGATTATATAATTACGTTCAAAACAACTATAATGGCGGTACAGGCGCAACTCCAGGTTACGCACCAAACGGAAATTTAGGCTGGGAAAAGAACACAAAATTCAATGCTGGAATTGACTTCAATATCTTTAACAGAATTGAATTTACACTTGAATACTATCGTGACAACAAAAGCGATATGATTACTACAAGAGATATTCCTACTGAAACTGGTTACAATTCTATGCAATTAAATGCTGCAAGCATGTATAATCAAGGATTAGAATTTCAAACTCGAATTAAATGGATAAAAAATGATAATTTCAAATGGACTACCGCTTTTAATATTTCTACTGTCGATAGTAAAGTGACTGACTTAAAAGGTTTAGGAAGCGATTTTTCTACAGCCGAACTAGCTTTAGCCCAAAAAATTGGTTACAGTTCAACTACAGTTTGGGGAATAAACTGGGTAGGCGTTGATCCAGCAACAGGAAGAGATTTAGTTACAAAAAATGGACAAGTTTATGATCTTGCAACTTACAAATCTTTATTTACTATTGCTGATTGGGAACCAATTGGAGATACTCAAGCAAAAGCTTATGGCGGATTCTACAATAGCTTTACATTTTACAAAAATCTTGCATTAACTTTTAGAGGAGATTTTCAATTAGGGGGTGATTTCTTTGCTTCGGATGCTGTAATTGATAAATATTCGAATACTTCAAACAGAAATCTTTCTATAAATGCCTATAATCACTGGAGAAATCCAGGAGATGTTGTGCCTTATGCTGCTGTAACAATTGTACCAGTCACTGCAAATTTGAGTAAATATGTTTACGATGCTACTTATGTAAGACTAAGCAATATTAACTTGAGTTATAATGTGCCAATCAAAAATATATTTCTAGACTCACTTGCCGTTTTTGCTGATGCTACAAATGTATTGTACTGGTACAAGGAAAAAAGTCCAAAAGGAATGAATGGAATTCGAGAATTTAGTTTTATCTATCCACAGGCAAGAACAATTTCGCTTGGTGTAAATGCAAAATTTTAAAACGATGAAATATTTAAAATACATAACAATAATAATTCTGATTTTTTCATTACAAAGCTGTAGTGATTTTCTGGAACAAGAGCCTGGAACCCAAACATCCATAGATGAACTTTTACAAAATAAAGAAGGGGTTTTAATCGCTCTAAAAGGACTTTACCGCGATGTAGAAGCTAATGTGAGAGGTGAACGTTTTGCTGTTTATTCTGATTTACAAGGCGGGAATATAAAATTTACACCTACCTCATCTGGAAATAGTGCTGGGCAGATTACCTCAGGAGTAAACATTAGAGAAGTGTACTCTTTTGAAGATACTGCAGAGACAAGTAATTTTGTTAGTTTTTACAGTGGCAATTACAGTATCATTAATCAGGCTAATTTACTTTTAGAATATACGCCTAAATTAACTGATGCAACTGATTCCGAAAAAAAACAGATAATAGCCGAAGCTTTAACCATAAGAGCGTATGCCCACTTTTTGTTATCGCAAGTTTATTGCCAAAACTATTCTTATACTTCAAATGCTTCACATTTGGGTATTGTGTACAATAAAGAATCCATAAAAGAGGGACTTAAATATCCAAAGAGGGAAACGCTTGCGGTTACTTATTCACTTATTATTGAAGATCTTAAATTGGCTATAGAAAATTATACCGACAATCCTTCAATGGCTGGACCGACCTATTCTTATTTTAACAGGAACAATACAAAAGCACTATTAGCTAGAATTTATTTGTACAAAAGAGACTGGACAAATGCCTATGAAACAGCAAATGATGTAATTACAAGTTCGGGATTCCAATTAATGAGTTCTGAAAATTATATTGCACAATGGGCGCAACCAGATCTTCCTGTTTCTGAGGCTTTACTAGAGTTTTCAATTCCAAAAGATGCCGAAAACGCAGCAACCTCTTCAATGGCTAGTTATTTTGGCTACAATTCAAATACATATGCAAAGTATGTTGCTTCAAATGATCTTGTAAACCTTTATGAGAATAATGACATCAGAAAGCAATTATTTCTAACGGTTAATCTTCAAACTTTAGTAAATGGGCTGTTAACTCCTCTCCCATACAATTTTACAAGGAAATTTCAAGATAATGCTGGTTATGTAGCCTTTAGACTTAGCGAGATGTATTTAATTCGTGCCGAAGCAGCGCTAGAAAACAACCAGTATACAATTGCAATGCAAGACATCAATACAATTCGTGCGCGTGCTAATGCCACTTTACTTACAAACACTTCAAACCTAAAAGAAGAAATACTTTTAGAAAGAAGAAAAGAACTTTGCTTTGAAGGACATTTGTTTTTTGATCTAATGCGTAATCACAAAGATATTTCAAGAAATGACGGGTGTATTTCTACAAACTGCGGTATGAAATATCCATCTCTAAAATTTGTGCTTCCAATCCCACAATCCAATATTAATCTTAATGAAAACTTACAGCAAAATGAATCCTATTAAGATATTTAGCATATTATCAGCAGCATTACTTTTGGCTTCCTGCTCAAAAGATGATTACAAACTAGGCTCTGAGATTGACCCGTACTTAAGATTTAACTTCTTGGTAAACAGCAATAATATTCCGTTAGAATATCCTACGGTAAATTCTGTTTTAGTACCTCAGTCCACATATACAAATAGTTCTGTAAAAACCCTAAAAGTTCCAGTTGCTTTAACTACTCGTGCCTTAAAAAGTGCGGTAACCACAAATTTCAGTGCGGTTTCTTCAACTGGAGACAACGAAAGTTTTACTGTTAATCCATTAAATCAATTAGTATTTGAAGGCAGTAAATTAACAGATACCATTTATGTTTCTTTTGATAAAAGATGGGTTGCAAACCAAAGCATCAATCTAAAACTCGAAACGGTTTCTGATCCTGATATTCATATCGGAAATTTAAACACAGCATATCCAAACAATACTTTCAAAATTGATTTGGGAACAATTGCAACTAACTACACTTTCCCTGTAACGCAATATAATGTCAAAGGTGAAGTAGGCGAAACAATTGATTTTGAAGTGAACTTCCCTAATGGCTTTTTCCCTGAAGAAATTAAAAATGCTAATTTTTTCAAATTTCAAAACGGTTTTGAATATTCTTTAACGCGCGATGATTTTGGCGATAACAGAAGTTCTGTAACATATCATTTAACTCTTTTAGAAGATCTGCAAAATGATGATGCCCGTTACGAATCAAAAATTACTTTAATAAATATTCCTAATTACACTGCTACAGGAAACACCAATCTGACAATTGTAAAACCGATAAAATCTCTAAGAGATATTCAGGCAAATCCAGCATCAAAATTTACCGATCCTACAAATGCGTTTTATTTGACTTATGGAGAACATTGGTTTAGCAACGGAACCACTTGTACTTGGCAAACTTTCAACGCTCTGACTTTTCCTGTTGTAGTTACAAAAGATGATCCGAATGCTATATTATATAGCGATAAAGGAACAACAAATCCTAATGACGATGTGTATCACGATGCATTCAAAATCGGGTTTAACGTTGCGAGCGGAACCAATACAGTAAATTCTTTTGGTTTAAAAAGATGGTTTTCTAACGAAAGCAACTCAGCTGCAATTTCTCCTGGATTCAATATTAAATCTGCTTTGGAATTTTTCCCTGCAAACGGAAACAGCAAAACCGAAGGAACTGTTTTAGTAATTCCACAAGACATTACAATCGGATCAAGTGCAACAAATACTCATGTTATTGCCATTTCTGGCGAAGGTACATACAAAGAAATCAGCAATGGCTTATATGAAATCTCATTTGAATTAAAACTGACAAATGATAAACTATTTGGAGGAACAGTGTCAACACAATACAGAATGTACAACAATAGAACATATCCAAAACCAACGGCATTGAGCATTCCGTGTCCTAAAGAAGTTACGTTATAATTATGAATTGTGAGTTATAAATTATGAATGTTTTACCTAGTGAACTTTGTCAAAATTTAAAACTTCAACAAAGTTCCGTGACAAATTGAAACCTGTCCCGATAGCTATCGGGATGAAACAAAAACCAAAAAGAATTGAAAAAGCTAATCTTCCCTCTCCTATTCCTGCTATGCTTGACGGCATACAAAAGCGTGGAAAATCCTAATTACATTGATATTCAGGAATTACGAAAAATCTATTCCAGCGGAGACTCATCAAAATGGCCTGCTGCAGAATTACATGAAAGTGTAGACAAATCTAAATTTCAGGATATTGGCGTTTTACCCGCTGTTCCTTATCCTGCTTATAATCCGTATTCAAAAGAAAAAGAAAGTTTGGGTAAGATTTTGTTTTTTGATCCAAGATTATCGCAAAGCGGACAAATTGCATGCGCTTCGTGCCACAATCCTGAACTGGGCTGGACAGATAATTTAACGCGTTCATTTGGCCACGACAGGCAAACCGGAAAACGCAATTCGATGACCATTTTAAATTCGGCGTATGCCACTTCCCTGTTTTGGGATGGACGTGCGTCAAGTCTTGAAGATCAAGCGCAGTTTCCTGTTCAGGATCCTTTAGAAATGAATGAAAAATTGACGATTGCTGTTGACAAAATTGCAAAAATAAAAGGTTACAATTCTTTATTTACGGAGGCTTTTGGAGACAAAAAAGTGACTTTAGAGCGAATTCAATACGCTATTGCTACTTTCGAAAGATCGATTAATAGTCCGAAAAGTAAATTTGATCAGTTTGTAAGCGGAAAATCAGACATTTATACCGATCAGCAAGTAAATGGAATGCATTTGTTCAGAACCAAAGCACAATGTATCAACTGCCACAATACGCCTTATTTCAGCGACAATCAGTTTCATAATGACGGGCAGACTTTATTCGGAACCAAAAATGAAGATTTCGGACGTTACAATGTTACTAAAGATGTAAAAGATATTGGCAAATTTAGAACCCCAACTCTTCGTGAAGTTGTAAACACAAGACCATGGATGCATCATGGACATTTTCCAACTTTATTGGACGTGGTCGAATTATACAATTTAGGAAATCCTTCTCCTGTGCAGAAAAAATATCTAGGAACTGCTCGCGATTCTTTGATTCCAAAAGTGGATCCTGCACTTAAAAAATTAAACTTAAGCAAAGAAGAAATAAGCGATTTACTAGCTTTTATTGAAACTTTAAGTACTCCAACAAGAAGAATTATCACTCCAGAAATGCCAAAATAAATTAGTTATACAATTTGTATTTTGCCACAAAAAGTGCAAATCTTCCAAGCCCTTTCTTTATGAAACGGGCTTTTTTTATTTTTAAACTTCATCTTTTGAATATATTTGTGGTCAACCAAACTTATACGCCATGCAATTATTAATTATTCCAAAAACCACAAGTTATGAAAAGAAGTTTCTTCTTGCTCTTTCTTTCGGCAATCACTTCTTTAGGCATTGCTCAAAGTAAAGACTCAAATTCTAAACCCAATATTATTATCATCAATATGGATGATATGGGTTATGGTGACACAGAACCGTACGGAATGACGGGAGTTAATACTCCACATTTCAATCAAATTGCCGAAGAAGGAATGCGTTTAACCAATTTTAATGCTGGACAAGCTATTTGTACAGCTTCTCGAGCTGCCTTACTAACAGGCTGTTATCCTAACAGAATTGGAATGTCAGGCGTATTGCTTCCAGGAGCTAAACACGCTTTGAATCCGAATGAAGAAACGATTGCATCGCTTTTAAAGAAAAACGGTTACAAAACTGCCAATTACGGCAAATGGCATTTAGGCAATGTATTGCCTTACTGGCCTACCAATTATGGTTTTGATGAGTTTTTCGGGATTCCGTATTCGCACGATGTATGGCCAATTGATTATGATGGGTACTCAAAAGTTACCGATTCTAAAGACATGCGTTCGAGCTTTCCTCCGCTTCCTTTAATCAGTAATACAACCGTTATTGATACGATTGAAAACATCAAAGATGCTTCAAAACTAACCACGCTTTTTACCGAAAAAGCAATAGGTTTTATCAAAAAAAATAAAAAAGATCCTTTCTTTTTATACCTGACTCATCCTCTGCCTCACGCTCCTTTGGCGGTTTCAGACAAATTTAAAGGCAAAAGCGATTTAGGCCTTTTTGGTGATGTTATTATGGAACTGGATTGGTCTATTGGCGAGATTATAAATGCGCTAGATAAAGAAGGAATTGCTAAAAACACCGTTTTAATCATCACCAGCGACAATGGGTCTTGGCTTGTTTTTGGTGATAATGCAGGTTCTTCGGGAGGTTTTAGAGAAGGAAAATCTACCACTTGGGAAGGCGGCACAAGAGTTCCTTTCCTGATTCGTTGGCCTGGCAAAATAAAAGGCGGTTCTGTAAACAGTTCGCTTATGACCAATATGGATTTATTACCTACAATTGCCACAATAACAGGAGCTTCTTTACCTAAAAATCAAATTGACGGTTTAAACTTTCTTCCTGTCTTAACTGGAAAAACAGCTTCTGGTCCGAGAGAAATTTTTTATTATTATTTTGGAGTTGGAAGCAATAATCTAGAAGCTATTCGCTACAAACACTGGAAATTGGTTTTTCCGCACAAAAGCATAACCTACAACAAAAAGCTACAAGGAAAAGATGGATATCGCGGTGAAGGTGCGTCTGCAGAATTTCCTATGGCACTTTACGATTTAGCGCACGATCCGGGAGAAGTGCGTGATGTGCAGCAATTATATCCCGAAATTGTAGCCAAAATTCAGAAAATTGCAGATACTGCAAGAGAAGATCTTGGTGATGATTTAAATCAAAAGGTTGGAAAAAATATTAGAAAACCTGCTACATATTAAAATATAAGAGCCCGACCACAATCGGGCTTTTTAATTGAAAATCAATTATAAGATGAAAGTTTTTTCGATAATCTTACAACAATTGGTATCTATCTTTTTGTAGCTTTATAGATTATTTAAAAATGCCATTAAGCGCCAATCCATAATTTTTTACTATCTTTTTATTGATACATAAAATACCTCTTCAACCTTGAAATTATTGGCATTTCTTAAATTTGACTAGAACTCAAAAGAAGCTTTTTCTTTTATAAAAATTTACTGCCATGAGAATAGATCAGATACAAATCAAAACAAACGATATTCAAAAAACGAAAGCATTTTATCAGAACATTTTTGGACTTTTCATTCTAGAAAATGATCAAAAATCGATAACATTTCAAGCAGGAACTTCTATTTTAAAATTTGTTGAAGATTCAGATTTTAATTCCATATATCATTTTGCTTTCAATATTCCCGAAAACCAACTTGAACAAGCTATTCAATGGTGCAAGGACAAAGTTGATTTAATTGTTCTGGAAGATAAAAGCGTCGTTACCAATTTCGAAAATTGGAATGCACATTCTATATATTTCTTCGATCACAACGGAAATTTACTCGAATTCATTGCTCGACATGACCTTAATAATGAACAAGTTGGCGAGTTTAATTCTGCTTCGATTTTAAACATAAGCGAAATCGGAATTGTTACGGAAAGTCCATTACAATTAGGAAATCAGTTAATCGAAGAACACGGATTGCATTTCTTTTCTCAAAATACAAATACCGATAAATTTGCTGCAATTGGCGATCATGAAGGTTTATTGATTCTGGTACAGCCTACTAGAAATTGGTATCCAACTCAAATTCCTTCTGAAAGTAATCCGGTGAAAATAACTTTGGAAAATAATGACAACATAATTGAATTGTTTTTTTAAAACACTTTGTTTCAAACATATAAAAATATAATTTGTATTTTCATCTTTCAAAAAGCTGAAAAATGATTTTAAAATATCTGAAACCATTTGGACTTGTCTTGCTGTTATTTAGTTTTTATACTTCTAAAGGACAAAACAATCTGAGTAACGAAGCTTTGCTTGCAGAAGCTTCGTTATTGCATCTTCAAAAAGATTATAAAAATGCTATTCTGAAACTGGAGAAAGCATTTTCAATCCAAAAACCAGATGCTTTGAATGCCTACAAAGCGGCTGGAATGTATTCGCTTGACGAAAATAAAACTAAAGCTTTACAGTATTTAAACTTATCGCTAGATAAAGGCTGGACAGAAGCCGATCAATTACTGATCGATCCATATTTTGATTTCATTAGAAATAATTATTCTGAAGAATGGAAAATCATTGTGCAAAAAGCGCATTTAAAAGAACAAGAATATGAAAAGACACTGAAACTGCCAGAACTTCGAAAACAAATTAACGCAATGGGAATTGAAGACCAGAAAGTCAGGTATTCTAAAATTCAAACTTCAGATCCCGAAAAATTGAATGCTTTACAGCAGAAAATTAACGAACTGGATTATAAAAATCTTTCTACGGCAAAAGAGATTCTAAGAAGCAACGGCTGGCCAAAAATATCTCAAATAGGAAAAGATGGCGCTCATAATTTCTGGCTTATTGTCCAGCACTCAGATCAAGATATTTTGTTCCAAAAAAAGGCTTTGGAAGAAATGGAAAAATTAAAAGGGACAAAAGAACTTGAAATTGAAAATTATGCATTTTTGTATGACAGAGTTCAATGCAATTTAAATTACAAACAAGTTTACGGAACACAAGTAAATTGGACGCAAAATGGAGAAGCTTCGAGTTTTCGAAGTATCATCAAAGAAAATGAAACCGATAAAAGAAGAGCCTCTTTAGAACTTCTTCCTTTAAGAATTTATGCTTTGAATTATGGTTTTAAATACATTCTTCCAACAGCAGCAATTGCTTCAAAAAAGGATCAAAAAGACAAAGAAGATACTTTAAGTCTCATCAACTCCGCTAAAAAATATTATGAATCAAAAGAATTTCAGAATGTCTATGAAAATTATAATAACGCTTCAATGATTTTAGGAGGAATGACTAGCGCTCAAAATTTTGAAGCAGCAGAACTTTTTGCGAAAATTTACAATCAAACGAACGAAGAGCAATATCGAAGTATTGCTTTAGATTTTTTAAGTTTAAACCATCTTAGAGGCGATTTAAACTTAAAATCATTATTGTCGAATGCTGCATTTCAAAAATTCTATTCTGAAAATAGATGGAAAGATATTGTCGGCAGTTTATAATCTCTTAAAACCTCATCCTCTGAATCCTAACCGCATTCAAAATCGCTAAAAGTGCTACTCCCACATCTGCAAAAACAGCTTCCCACATGGTTGCAAGTCCGCCCGCGCCAAGAATTAAGACAAAAGCTTTAACTACGAATGCCAAAGTAATATTCTGCCAGACAATCTTTTTGGTTTGTTTCCCAATATTGATTGCCATTGCAATTTTGCTAGGTTTATCATCTTGAATAACCACATCGGCAGTTTCTATTGCAGCATCGCTTCCTAAACCTCCCATCGCAATTCCAACCGTACTTAAAGCAATTACAGGCGCATCGTTTACTCCGTCGCCGACAAAAGCAATCGTTTCGTTTTTTGCTTTAATTTCATTGACTTTATTGACTTTATCTTCTGGAAGCAAATCACCAAAAGCTTTTGTGATTCCCAATTTATCAGCAACAAATTGAACCACATTGGTTTTATCTCCGCTCAACATGGTCAATTTTACTCCTAAAGATTTTAGTTTAGAAACCGTTTCTTTAGCATCTGCTTTAATTTCATCTGCAATAGTTAAGTAACCAGCGAATTTACTTTCGTAAGCGATAGCAATTGTCGTATAAACGATTGAAGATGGATCAATGTCATACGAAATCGAATATTTATCCAAGAGTTTAAAATTCCCAACAAACAATTCTTTTCCGTTGTGAGTTGCTTTTAGTCCATGCCCTGAGATTTCTTCGATTTCTTTTAACTCCACCGAAGAGTCAATTGGTCCAACATGATTGTGAATAGCTGTAGCCACGGGATGCGTGCTTCTATTTTCAAGAGCATTGACTAATCTTAAGATTTCATTTTTATCGAATTCTGGTTTTATGATAACTTCTTGAACTTTAAAAACGCCTTCGGTCATAGTTCCTGTTTTGTCTACCACAACATTCTGAATCGTCGAAATACTGTCAAGAAAATTACTGCCTTTAAACAGGATTCCGTTTCTGCTTGCAGCGCCGATTCCACCAAAATAACCAAGCGGAATACTAATAACCAAAGCGCACGGGCAAGAAATCACAAGAAAAACCAACGATCTGTAAAGCCAATCTGTAAAAACATAATTCTCAACAAAAAGCATCGGAATCAAACAAATTCCAATGGCGAGAAATACTACAATTGGCGTATAAATTTTCGCAAACTTTCTAATAAACAATTCCGCTGGCGCTTTTTTAGTTGTGGCATTTTGTACGAGTTCCAGAATTTTAGACAATTTACTGTCGCTGTAAGCGGTTGTTACTTTTACTTCGGCAATAGTATTGCCATTTATCATTCCTGCCAAAACAGTTTCGCCTTTCTTCTTAGTATCGGGTTTACTTTCTCCCGTTAAAGCCGCTGTATTAAACGAAGCGAAGTCTGATAACAATTCGCCATCCAAACCCAATTTTTCGCCTGCTTTTAGCTGAATAATCGCTCCAATCTGTACCTCTTTAGCTTTTACTTTTACTGCGACATTGTTTTCTAATATGTGAACCTCATCGGGACGCTGATCCAGCAGACTTTTAATACTCGATTTTGCTCTGTTAACTGCCATTCCTTGAAAAGTTTCTCCAATCGTATAAAACAGCATAACAGCGACACCTTCCGGGTATTCTCCGATGGCAAAAGCTCCGATTGTAGCAATGCACATGAGGAAAAACTCAGAGAAAATGTCTCCTTTTACAATACTTTCGTAAGCTTCTTTTAAAACAGGAAGCCCGACTGGAAGATACGCAATTGCATACCACGCAATTCTAACATATCCTGTAAACCAATCTTGCGGAAAATAATTATCTAAACCAATTCCGAAAATCAGTAAAATAAAGGATATAATCGAAGGCAAAAATAGTTTAAACCAACTGCCACTTGCATTGTGTTCATGATCATGTCCATCGTAATCATGTGCCTCATTATCAGAATGCACGGGTTCATCATGCGAACAGCAGCAGGAAGATTTGGCTTTATTTGTAGCGTTTTTTACTTCTTTATCTTGATGTATCATTTTTTTGAGTTTCATGCTTCAGGTTTCATGCTTTGAATGCCTGAAGGTATGTTTAAATAATGTTCTAAATTTAAGCATTTTGTGGGAAAGTTTATTGCAACAAAGGCACCAAGACGTTAAGTTTTTTTAGTATGATGGAGTTAATCTCGCAATCCCGATAGCTATCGGGATTGCGAGCAAATTGCACTCCAACAAAAAAACTTAGTCCCTTAGTATCTTAGCAAATTAGCATCTTAAAAAAACTTTGTGCCTTAGCGTCTTCATGGCAAAACTAGCTAGTGGGTGTGCTCTCCTCCGCCCTTCATGGCAGACAGCAGATAAAATGCGCCTTTTGTCACAATTTTAGCATTTGCCGAAATATCATGTACGAACTTCACTTCGGTAAAACCCAAATCGGTTGTTCCCGGCATAACTTCTATTGCTTTAAAATGAATTTCTTTTTCATGAGCTTCTTCCTTTTCTCCTGCTGAATGTTCATGTTTTTCTTCCGCATGCTCTTCTTCTTCAATGAAGACAAAATACTTATCGGCATTTTTGACAACCGCATCTTTTGGAAGAGCTGGGACAGTGGTGTTTGTAATATTGATATTTGCCGAAACATACATTCCCGGAATCAGCCCTTTGGCATCAGCAGGATCGATTTTAGCGTGAACAGCAACGGTTTTGCTTTCGTTAGAAAAAGATTTATTGATTCCGAAAATCTTTCCTTTAATCGATTTATTGGATTGATTCGTTAAGACAAAATCAATGACTTGACCAATCGAAATGGATCCCAAATCTTTCTCATACACATTCAAATCCAAATGCATCTGACTGTTGTCAACCACTTCAAAAAGCGAAACCCCTGTATTCGCAAAAGCGCCTTTCGCAATATTGATTTTTCCAACAAAACCATTTATCGGGGAAACAATTGGAACGACAGACGAACTTCCTTTTGTATTCACATGCAAAGCATCAAGTTTATTTTTTGCCGCTTGTGCGCGAGCTCTTTCTGCTGCTAATTTCGCTTTTACTTCCTGAAAAGTCTTTCTCGGATTCACATTTTCATCACTCAAGGTTTTCTGGCGGTTATATTCTAACTGTAAATATTCAACATTGGCAACAGCCGATTGGTAATCTTCCTGCATTCCAATAACTTCCAGATTTTGAATTGTGGCCAATACTTTTCCTTTGTTTACATACGTTCCTTCCAAAACAAAAATGTCTTTAACCGTTCCGCCAATCAAAGTCGAAACTTCAGCAGAATTTTGCGGGGGAACCGTCGTATAACCATTTGCTTTAATGACTTTATTTAGGTTTCGATCTTCCACAAATCCAGTTTCAATTCCCACTGTTTTGTATTGAGAAACTGTTAACGCCACTTCTGTAGTTGATTTTTCTTCTTCCTGTGGTTCTTCTGTCTTTTTTTCGCTACAACTAATTAAGGTAACCGCAAGGCACGCAATCCCGATAGCTATCGGGAGCAAAGCACGCAAGGAAATTAAACTTTGCGAACTTTGCGTTAAAATCTTTGCGCTCTTTGCGGTTAAATTATTTTCAGATATATTTTTCATTTTTAATTGTTTTTGATAGTTGGAAATTGAAGTTCGATCGCACTTTGATTATAGCTGTGCGTTGCCTCTGCAAATTGTTTTTTAATATCGATTGCTTGATTTAGAAAGCTTATATAAGACCAGTAACTCATATCACCATTAGCATAACTTTTTTGAGCCGTTTCAATAATCTGATTAGCGTATTGCAAACCTTCATTTTTATAATAATTTAGGTTCTTCTGCTGTTTTTGAAAGTTGTTCTGCAATTCTTCTCGTTGCAGATTCAGCATCATTTTGTTTCTATCTAAAGCCAATTGAGACTGCGAAACACTAATTTCTGCTGCTTTTGCTTTAGTAGTATTAACACCTCCAAACAACGGAATCTGCAAACCTGCCGTAAATCCCTGAAACAAAGATTCAGTATTTATCGTCTGTGCAAAATATCCTAAACCAACTTTTGGCGTACGCAGCGCCTTAAGTGTTCCTGCCTCTTTCTGATATACTGAAATTTGCTGCTGATAAAAATCGGTCATTAGAACTTCTGCTTTTGTATTTTCCTGACTTTCTATAAAAGTGTATTGCAAAGCGGTATTTGAATCAGGAACTATATTTTCATCTGTCTGAATGAAAAACTGCAATTGTTTCTGATAAATCGCCAAATCGTATTCTAACTGTGCTTTCTGGGTTTCAATTTCTTTTACTTTTGCTTTCGCGCTGATGACTTCAATGTTTCCGCTTTCCCCTGTTTTAAAACGCAGTTCAGCATTTTTTAGAAATTTTGTATAAATATCATTCAATTCTGAATTGAGTTTCTGTATCGAAATGCCATACAAATATTGATAATACGCCAATGTAACCGCTTTTTCGATTTCATAAGAAGACAGCGCTTTTCGTTTCTCCGCTAATTTTGCCAATTCTTCCTGCAATTGTCGGTTGGCTTTTGTAATATTTCCTAGAGGAAAAAACTGCTGTACCGAAACATTATGATCAAAATCGACACTATTGAATTGACCGCCCTGATACTGTACTTGCAAAGGATCTGGCTGAAAAGCTGCTTTTTTGAGAACGGTTTGTTTTTCGATTTCTTTATCGGCAATTTTTAAATCGATGTTGTTTGCTTTTGCTAGTTCTATGGCTTTTTCCAGACTTATCATTTGCTGTGCTTGCAAGGGTAAGGCAACCAATAGAAACGCAATTAACCGCAAAGTTCGCAAAAGAAGCGCGAAGTTCGCAAAGGTTATTTTTCTTAAACTGTATAATAACTTTTTCATTTTCTTTAAATTTTTCTTAGTGTTCTTCGCGTAAATCTTTGCGCTCTTTGCGGTTAAACTTCTCCAACAATAAATACAAAATTGGCAAAACAATTAAGGTTAATAAAGTCGCTGAAATTAATCCGCCGATTACTACGGTTGCCAGAGGTTTCTGCACTTCTGCTCCGCCGCTTGTGGATAATGCCATTGGCAGAAATCCTAATGAAGCTACGGCTGCGGTCATTAAAACAGGACGCAAACGTGTTTTCGTTCCAATCAAGATTCTTTGAAACGGATCTGAAATTCCTTCTGTTTTTAATTGATTGAAATACGAAATCAGTACAATTCCGTTTAGAACGGCAATTCCGAACAAAGCGATAAAACCAATTCCGGCAGAAATACTAAAGGGCATTCCTCTCAGCGAAAGCGCAAAAACACCTCCAATCGCCGATAACGGAATCGCACTAAAAATTAGCAACGCTTGTTTGGCGCTTTTAAAAGTAAAATACAGTAAGACCAAAATAAGTCCTAAAGCAATTGGCAAGGCTACAGAAAGTCGTTTGGATGCTTCAATCAGATTTTCAAATTGTCCTCCATAAGTCACATAATAACCAGCTGGAAGTTTGAAACTTTTGTCCAGTTTTACTTGAATTTCTTCTACGACACTTTTAATGTCTCTTCCGCGAACATTTAATCCAACCGTTATTCTTCGTTTTCCGTCTTCGCGAATGACTTGTACAGGGCCTTGCTCATATTCGACAGAAGCCACTTGCGAAAGCGGCACTTGCTGGCCGCTTGGAAGCGGAATAAACAAATTGCTCACATCTGTTATATCGCCACGATTGTTTTCGTCCATTCTCACCACAACATCAAACCTTTTGCTTTCGTCATAAATTTTTCCTGCCACTTCTCCCGCAAAAGACGAACGGATGATTTGGTTAATGTCTGAAATATTCAGCCCGTATAGCGCGATTTTATCATAATCATATTTAATGGTAATCTGTGGCAATCCTGTTACTTTATCAGCTTTTAAATCTCCAATTCCATCAATTCCTTTTATTTTCGAAATCAATTCTGCTGCTTTGGCATCCAGTATTTCCAAATCGTCTCCAAAAATCTTGATCGCAATATCAGAACGGCTTCCTGTCATTAATTCATTAAAACGCATCTGAATGGGTTGCGAAATCTCGATATTCGCACCAGGAATAATTTCCATCTCCTTTTTCATGGCATTGGCGATTTCTTCCCAATTTCGGTATTTGCTTCTCCATTCTTTCTTGTCTTTTAAAACAATAATCAAATCCCCACTTTCAATTGGCATGGGATCGGTTGGAATTTCACCGCTTCCTATTTTGGTCACAATAGTTTTGATTTCTGGGAATTTGGCTTTTAGAATCTGTTCATATTTAGTCGCAGTTTCAACCATCTGCGTAAGTGAACTTCCCGTCATAATAGTGGCATTGATTGCCAAATCGCCTTCTTCGATTGTCGGGATAAATTCGCCTCCCATGTTTTGGAAAACAATAAAGGCAAAAGCAAAAAGTCCAACAGCGACTGAAAGCACCACTTTTTTAAACTCTAAAGCTTTTTTCAATAAAGGCGTATATAGGCTTTCTAACCATGCCATCATGCGGTCGCTTAAATTTTCTTTGTGCTCTGTTTTTTTTGAAAGAAATAAAGCGCTCATCATCGGGATATAGGTCAGAGAAAGAATAAAAGCTCCGATAATGGCAAAACCAACAGTCATAGCCATTGGTTTGAACATTTTTCCTTCGGTTCCGATTAAAGCTAGGATTGGCAAATAGACTATTAAAATGATAATTTCGCCAAAAGCGGCGCTGTTTCTTATTTTTGAAGCCGAATTATAAACCTCAATGTCCATTTCTTCCTGCGTTAATTCTTTTTTGCTTTTGAATTTCTGGAGATGATGCATCGTGGCTTCCACGATAATAACGGCACCGTCGACTATGATTCCAAAATCTATGGCACCAAGACTCATTAGGTTTCCGCTTACGCCAAAGGCATTCATTAAAATAACGGCAAACAGCATCGCCAGAGGAATTACTGAAGCGACAATGAGTCCTGCACGAAGATTTCCTAAAAATAAAATCAAGACAAAAATGACGATTAATGCTCCTTCTAATAAATTCTTTGCGACGGTACTAATAGAGTTATCTACGAGTTTTCCTCTATCAATAAAAGCTTCCGCAACCACTCCTTCTGGAAGGCTTTTGTTTATCTGCTCCATTTTTTCGTGAACACGGTTTACAACAGCGCTCGAATTTTCGCCTTTCAGCATTAAAACCATTCCGGAAACAATTTCACCTTTTCCATCTTTGGTCGAAGCTCCATAACGTAATGCAATGCCTTCGCGAACCTGTGCTACATTTCGAACCAAAACAGGCGAACCATTTCGGTTTTTCACCACTACATTTTCAAGATCTTTTATGCCTTTAGCCATTCCGACACCGCGGATAAAATAGGTATACTGATCTTTTTCAATATAAGCGCCTCCCGTATTTTGATTGTTTTTTTCTAGCGCCTCAAAAATTTCGGTAATCGTAACGCCCAAACTATTGAGCATATTTGGGTTTACGGCAATTTCGAACTGTTTGAGTTTTCCTCCCCAAGAACTTACCTCGGCAACGCCTTTAATTCCCTGCAATTGTGGAATAATAATCCAATCTTGAATAGTTCTCAATTCAATTGCACTGTATTTATTTTCGTAGCCTTTTTTGGCATAAACGTCATATTGGTATATCTCTCCCAATCCTGTCGAAATGGGCGCTAATTCAGGAGAATTTACATAATCGGGAATGTTTTCTTCGGCTTGTTTTAAGCGCTGAAATATCTGTTCACGAGCCCAGTAAATGTCAACATCGTCTTCAAAAACAACAGTTACTACGGATAATCCGAAACGGGAAATACTGCGTAGTTCTATTACTTTTGGAACTGTTTTTACAGCTCTTTCTAAGGGATACGTAATTAATTGCTCGACTTCCTGACTTGCCAGTGTTGGCGAAGTTGTAATAATCTGAACCTGATTGTTGGTTACATCTGGAAGGGCATCGAGCGGTAACTTTTTAAGCGAATAACTTCCCCAAGCTATAAGCGCAAGGGTAAATAATAGTATTACGAATTTGTTTCGTATACTGAATTGAATGATTTTATCTAACATTTGAATATATAATGACGTGAGAAATTAGACAATAAATTGCCTGTAAATCTGTGGAAAGTCCACAACTCTCTCGCCCGTTTCCGATCTTTATCGGACAGGCATAATCATTATGCTATCTGAGGGGGTTGCCAAATACTTCCGTAGAAATTGGAAATAAAAACAGAATTATAATTGGGTAAAGCAATTGAAATTTGATTGTAAGCTTTAGGGAATTCAAAACTTACAGCAGAATGGTAACTTAAAACCTGTACACCGCAACAATTGCAGGCGCAAAACGGAGAACATAAATCGTTGGTTTTATCATGAGAATGATTGTCTTCTGAAGCAAACTGAGCTGTTTTATGCATCGCACTGTTTACTTCCATATCCGCGCATGGCATATTAGACAACGCCAGCAGATAAATTGACAATATGATTCTTATCCATTTCACAGTTGTAAAAATACAATTTATTCTTTAATTTTTCATTGGGCGAAATAATAATAGCAAAATAAAATATCGTCTAATGGTCTGAAAATTATTCCAATAGTTTTTTATTTTATTCAAAAATTTTATGAGCGGTAAGAAAATTTCGTTAACTTTAACAATGATTTTAACACTTCTTTAAGTTCCTAATTTTAATTCTTTAAAAAATCATTTTTCTATAAGCCAAAAAAATAACAAGAGATTCTCTACGCACATTAGTACAATTTTATTTTTCGCAGTCTAATTAATTAATTTTAAATATTCTAATCAATGAAATGTAAGACACTAATATCAGCCTCTTTATTATTTTTCAGCATGCAAATTTTCGGACAGGTTTATACCGATAAAATTGTAGGAGAAAAAAACCAGACATTAAAAGACAGTCTTAAAACAGAAAAATATCCTTATGCTCTTCCTATTTGGGGAGAAAAAGTAGCCCAAAAAGGATATAAACTTCCTTATTCAGCCGGTTTATCTGTAAACTGGTTTTGGCAGGAGTCTGATATTGTAATCAACAATCTGCAAATTGGCTTTAATCATGGACCACAATATAATTTAGATGAGATTGTACGATTTGACAAATCATCAGTTGAGGCTACCGCGTTAACGATCAGACCTGATATCTGGCTTCTTCCTTTTTTAAATATTTATGGAATTTTTGGAAAAGCTAATACTGCCACTAAAATTAATGCCGGAATTTGGATTCCAGATGCTGATAATAATTGGTCAGAAATAACTACTTTCAGCACCAGAGCCAATTTTAATGCCACGACATTTGGTCTGGGAATGACACCAACCATAGGTATTGGAGGCGGCTGGCTGGCTCTTGATATGAATATGGCTTGGACCGATATTAGTTCGCTTGACAAACCCGCCTTTTCTTATGTATTTGGACCTCGATTAGGAAAAACCTTTAAATTTAATAAACCAGACACAAATATAGCGGTTTGGGTCGGCGGATTTAGAGTTCATATTGCTGGAGATACAAACGGAGATCTGCCGTTATCTGATTTCATTAATTTAGAAGGAGCACAAGAAAAAGTAGATAATGGTCTGGCTAAAGTGGCAGAAAACCAAACCAAAGTAGACAACTGGTGGGATGGTTTAACTCCTGCCGAACAAAAAAATCCTGCTAATATAGCGAAGCATAATACGGCAAATAGAGCTTTAGAAAGCGCTGGCAATATTTTAAATACATTAGACGGAGCGCTGAGTACAGCTGAGAATTCTTCTGTGCAATATTCTCTTCAAAAAAGACCAAAAGATATGTGGAACTTTATCATTGGATCTCAATATCAGTTCAACAAACATTTTATGTTTCGAGCAGAATGTGGCTTCTTAGGCTCTCGAACACAGGTATTAGGAAGTTTTCAATACCGTTTTGGACTTTAATTCAAATGGCATGAAAAAAGGTTTTCTAATCTTTATCACATTTTTTTGTATTACCACGGCACAATCACAAGTCTTAATTTCGTTAATATTTGGAGATAAACTCAATTCAGAGTTTTTGGAATTTGGTTTGGAGGGCGGTGCTAATTTTTCTACGATTTCTAATATGAGCTCCTCTGCTTTGAACCCCGGTTTTAATCTTGGCTTTTATTTTGATTTGAAATCTAGAAAAAACCCCGCTTGGATGATCAATACTGGCGTAATTGTAAAATCGCCTATGGGAGCTCAGGATATTCCGGTGTATTCTTTAAATGATGAAAATCTCGATAACACTTTTGCCGGCGGTCATGTGAATCGTGAAATCCGTTATTTTAATGTTCCGATATTAATTAAATATCAATTCAAAAACAATATTTACCTCAAAACAGGACCTCAATTTGGTTTATTGGCCAAAGCCTTTGATGAGTTTAAAAACGAAATCAATAATGACGATGTGGTCTACAAGAAAAACATTAGAGATCAGATTCATGTTATAGATGCCGGACTTGCTTTTGGTGCTGGCTATCATATGAATGTTGGAAACGGTTTGAATGTCACTGTTCAATATTATTACGGACTCGTTACTGTAATGAAAGGTGATGGCCCGAACAATCAATTCAACAGATCTTTGTATGTTACAGCAGGAATTCCGATTGGAAAAGGTAAAGCGGCACAAAAAAGAGCTCAGAAAGAGGCTGAACTCAACAAAGTGGTTCTTCCTGAAGATGAGAAAAATTAAGAGATTGAAGATTTTAGATTGAGGATTAACGATTTTTTATTTCTTCCATCTGAAATCAAAAATCGTTAATTAAAAACCAGCAATATTAATTCCTTTTATAAATTCCAGAATTTCTTCTGTGCTTAAAACAAAGTCAGGAACTGTATGCAGAATGGCATTATTGGGCATAAAAGGCATTTCTGCTGAAAGCGGATTCTGAACAACACTTATTCCGCCAGCAGCTTGGATTGCCCTCAATCCGATTGTTCCATCTGAATTGGAACCTGAAAGTAATATTCCAATCAAATGTTCACCATATATTTCTGCCGCAGACTCAAAAGAGACATCTATGCTTGGCCTGCTATAGTTAACTTTTTCTGAAGTATCTAATGAAAGCGTTTCGTTTTTCTCAAACAATAAATGATAATTGGAAGGTGCGATATAAACAAACCCAGATTCAAATTTTACTTTATCTTCTACTTCTTTTACAGTAATTTTAGATTTTAAAGCAATTAAACTTTCTAAGGTTTGTTCGTCTGAGTTTTTTCTGTGAACCACAATTACAATCGCAAATGAAATTGGTTTTTCTATAAAAGGCAAAATCTGCAATAATGCCTGTAAACTTCCTGCCGAGCCGCCAATTATTACTACTTTACAATTTGTTATTCTTTTATTTTTCTCCATATTTTCTCTTTAGCAAATTGTTTGTATTTGGTCTGAGATATAGAATATTTTATCGTTTCTTTTGTTCCGAGTGCCAAAAAACCCAAAACAGCGAGACTGTCATCAAATAAATTAACGACTCTTTTCTGCAGATTATTATCAAAATAAATTAAAACATTGCGGCACAAAATAAGATCAAACTCATTGAATGAAGTGTCTGAAACTAAGTTATGTTGCGAAAAAACCATTTTTTCAGAAAGACTTTCATTAAATTTTGCAAAGCCGTAATTGGCGATGTAATAGTCTGAAAAATCCTGCTGTCCGCCAGCATCGCGATAATTATCAGCGTAATCTTTTATCATTCGTAATGGAAAGATACCGCTTTTTGCTGTTTCTAATACTGAAGCATTTATGTCTGTTGCATACAATATCGATTTATGCAGCAATCCAGCTTCTTTCAGCATAATAGCCATCGAATAGACTTCTTCTCCTGTAGAACATCCTGCATGCCAAATACGGATAAAAGGTTTGGTTCCTAATAGCGGAAGGACTTCTTTTCTGAGTGTCAAATAAAATGATGGATCGCGAAACATCTCGGTTACGTTAACCGTAATTTCGTCAATCATTCTTTTACAATATTCGGGATCAGTACGGACTTTGGACAAAAAATCATGAAAATGCTTAAATCCGTCTAAATAGAAAACACGGCTTACACGTCTTTTAAGTGAGGCTCTGGAATAACTTCCAAAATCAAAACCGTAATATTCGTAAACATCATTTATAAGAGTTTCTAATTCAATATCTTCAATCATAATTCATTTAAATTTCCTCCCAAAATCTGAAGTAATTTATCAACATCTACAGGTTTTGAGATATAAGCATCTGCTCCGGCTTGTAAACATTTTTCTTTATCTCCTGCCATTGCCTGCGCTGTTACGGCAACCACCAATGTGGATTTTTGTGATGGAATTGCTTTTATAAGCGGAATTGCCTCATAACCATCCATTTCGGGCATCATCATATCTATCAAAACGACATCTATCGATGAGTCTTCTTTTAATATTCTTAATGCTTCTTCGGCACTTAGACAAGAGATACAATCGTACGATTTTGCTTTTAAGGTATTCACCATAGCAAAAATATTTCTTGAATCATCATCTACAATCAACACACGTTTTTTTCCCATTTAAAGCATTTTAAAGATTAGATTTTATCATAAAGCCATACTCGCAGCAATGATAACAGCTGGTCAACATCTACAGGTTTTGTAATATAATCTGAGGCTCCCGCCTTAATACATTTCTCTCTATCGCCAGTCATTGCTTTGGCCGTTACTGCTATTACAGCTAAGTTAAGAAATTTAGGGTTGCTTCTTATCTTTTCTGCTGTTTCATAACCATCCATATTTGGCATCATCATATCCAGCAATACCACATCGGTATCTGGATTTTCATCTAAAATTTTAATCGCTTCTTTTCCGTCAAAAGCCGTAATGACATTCATTTTAAATGCTTCTAAAGCTTTTGAAAGCGAATATATATTTCGTACATCATCATCTACAATTAATACTTTTTTCTCGAACAGAATATTGTTCAGCGAATTCAGTTTTTTGTAGTTTTCTTTATTATTTCCTTCTTTCTTTTCTTCTACCAAATGAAGGAAAAGTGAAACCTCATCGAGCATTCTTTGATACGAATGTGCCGTTTTTACAATAATCGAATCGGCGTACTTTCTGATTTTTAATTCTTCTTTTATCGATAAACTTTTTCCGGTAAAGACAATCACTGGCAGATTTTCTAATCCTGGACTTTTCTTTACCCCATCTAAAATATCATAAGCCTGTTTGTCTGGAATTCCCATATCTAGAATCACGCAGTCTACATCTTCTTTGCTCAAAGCCGATAAACCTGCCGAAACTTCGCTTTTTATTTCAGAATTGATGCTATAAGTCTCCAAGAAATAAGCCAATGCCTTAGCGTGTTTCGGATTATCTTCAATAATTAAAACCTTTTGAGATTCTTTGTTTATGATATGTTCAATACGCATAAAGACTTCGGGAATTTTATCAAAAGCCACAGGTTTGTCTAAGAAATCCACGGCGCCTTTCAATAAACTTTCCTGCTTTAATTTGTGCGATGACATAATGTGCACCGAAATGTGCTTGGTTTGTGAATGATTTTTCAATTCTTCCAAAACTTGCCAGCCACTTTTTATTGGCAATTCGATATCCAATAAAATTCCGATTGGTTTGTAGATTAAGGCAAAATTTAAGGCATAATCACCTCTAACTGCTACTACACCTTTATATCCTTTTTTCTGCGTAAAAGCCAATAATGATTTGGCAAAACTTATGTCGTCTTCTACAATCAGAATTACTTTATCGCCTTCTACAATTGAATCTCTGTCATCTTCAATTTCTTCAGGAACGACTTCGCTGATATATTTTGGTTTTACCTCTTCGATTTCGGCAGTTTCTTCGACTTCTTCTACATGCGGAATTTTATCTGCTGTAACTTTATTGATTGCGAATCCAAAAACTGGAAGACACAACGTAAATGTACTACCTTCATTGACTTTACTATGCAGGATAATTTCTCCTCTCAATAGTTTAGCCAATTCACGGCTAATAGACAATCCTAGACCAGTTCCGCCATATTTACGTTTAGTCGAACCGTCTGCCTGCTGGAAAGCTTCGAAAATTAAAGGCTGTTTTTCTAACGGAATTCCGATTCCAGTATCTTTTACAATAAAGCAGATTATTTTATCATCGTCTGTATCTACTTTGATTTCAAGAGAAACAGTTCCTTTTTCGGTGAATTTAATGGCATTCGAAATCAAATTTTTCAAAATCTGCTCCAAACGCATTTTGTCTGTTTTAATAACGATTGGCGCTTCTTTGGCAATAATTTCAAAATTAATTCCCTTTTCTTTTGCCACCATATAAAACAGATTATGAAGGTTATCTGTAATTTCTTTGGTCGAAACATCTAAGAATTCGAGATCCATTTTACCCGCTTCAATCTTAGATAAATCAAGAATTTCATCAATTAATCCTAACAAACTGTTTCCTGAACTCTGAATTACTTTTGCAAATTCGATTTCTTCATTGTTCATCGTTTTATTGTTATTTTCAGACAACAAACGGCTCAACAATAAAATTGAATTAAGCGGGGTTCTCAATTCGTGAGACATATTGGCCAAAAACTCAGATTTGTAACGAGTTGTTAATTCTAAAGCTTCTGATTTTTTCTGAATTTCTGTATTTTTCTCTTCTAACAGAACGCTTCTTTCCGATAATTCTTCGTTGGTTTGCTCCAACTCTTCCTGTTGCACGCGGAGTTCTTCTTCCGAAGCTTGCAATTTTTCGGTTTGAGCTTCTAATTCTGCATTTATCGCTTCCAATTCGCTATGCTGAATCTGCAATTCTTCTGCCTGAGATTTCGTTTCTTCCAGCAGTTCCATAACTCTTTTACGGTTTTGCGTCGCTTTCAAAGCAATTCCGATATTATTGGCAACCATATTCAGGAACTCTAATTGCAGCACAGAAAAACCATAAATACTCGCCAATTCAACAGCACCTTCTACTTTAAAATCCATTAGCGGAAGCGCCACAATATGAGTAGGCTTAATTTCACCTAAAGCATAATTGATATGAATGTTATCTGGCGAAAGTGATTTTAATTCCAACATTTTACCCGAAACAATTGCTTGCCCGATCAGACCTTCACCCTTTTTAATGCGTTCTCTATTTTTACTCGGTATATAGCTATAACCTCCGGAAATTGCCATTTCTTCTCCATCTACAACATACAAAACCCCAGCACTGCTGTTGGTGTACTGGCATAAAAATTCGATAACATCCTTAGATAATTTCTGAATAGTCTTTTCGCCCAGCATTTTGTCATTCAAAGCTGCGACTCCTGACTGAAGCCATTCTTTTTGAGATAATAATTCGAAAGAATTTTTTAAAGAATCTTTCATCTCATGAATAGAAACTCCAAGAGCTCCCAAAGTATCAGATTTTCTATCATCAATCTGAACGTCATAATTTCCTCTAGAAATCTGAGATGCGATACCGCTTATTACTTGCAGCCTTTCAGCAGTTTCTTTATCTTTTTTCTCCAACTCATGCTGCAGCAAAGATCTTTCGTTGTAATCTTTTAGAATTCTAATCATAAAAACGATAGAAATAAGAAAAGCAATAAAAAAGGCAACAACGATTAAAATCAAACTATAATTGCCGTAGCGTTCTGAGTTTAAATTGCGTTCTTCTAAAAGTTTTTGTTCTGTATTTTCTACTTTTCTGATGATTGCTCTTATCTCATTCATCATTTTCCTTCCTTCATTCAGGTCGAAAATAAGCGTTTGTTTGCTTAAACGTTTTTTTACAATTTGATTGTTTAAATACTTAAAGAAACCAGAACGTTTGTTTCGCAACTCTTCTAATAATTTTCTCTGCGAAGGATTGTCGGATGTGAGTTCATCTAATTTTTCGAAATATTCATTTGATTTATTTTCAGCATCATTAAATCGCTCTACAAACTGTTCGTCGCCTGTAAGCAAATATCCCCTCATGCTGGTTTGGGCTTCGGTAATAATCGATGAACCTTCGTTTAGGTTATAAATTACATCTTGAGTATGATTGACCCAGAAATTACTATTTAGTAAACTTTTAATACTTATAAAAGAAGCAACCGAACTCACAGTAAGTACAAGCAGTGATACTAGTGAACTAATTAATAAATTTCTTTTAAAATTACCATTCATATATTCTAAGTTATTTTTATTCGTATTTTAAAGGAAGAACAATGATAAAACTTGCTCCTTCTCCCGGTTTACTTTTTGCAGTGATTAATCCGTTGTGTTTTTCTATGATTTTCTTCGCTATTGCCAATCCAATTCCAGTTCCTTCATAGGTTTGGCGGTCGTTTAGGCTTTGAAAGATAATGAAAATTCGATCCAGATACATTTCATCAAAACCGATTCCGTTGTCTCTTACTATTATTCTGCAAAATTTACCTTCTGGAGAAGTCGGACTTTCTATTGATTTCTCCAAAATGGTTTCTGAAGTGATTTCGATTATCGGCTTTTCTTCATTTCCAGAAAACTTCAAAGCATTTCCAATCAGATTTTGAAACACTTGGCGCATCTGACTCGGAATGCTGTCAACCGTTGGAAGTTCATTGGTTTTTATAATGGCATTTTTCCGTTCAATCAAATAATCAAAATCCCCCAATACTTCCTGCAAAACAACATTTAAATCTGTTTTTTCAGGTTTAACCTGTGCCGAAAGTCTCGAATAAGCCAAAAGATCGGTAATTAAAGTCTGCATTCTTTCTGCAGATTTTATCGTTCGATCAACATAATCTACCGCTTTATCATCTGCTTTTAAGTAAAGGTCTTTTATTATTTTGATGAAAATTTGAATTTTACGGATAGGTTCATTCAAATCGTGCGACACCACCCAAGAAAACTGCTGTAATTCATGATTTCGAAGTTCCAGTTCTTCATTTTTCTGAACCAGTTCTTTTGTCCTTTCTGCAATTTTAATTTCAAGATTGTCCTGCGCTTCTTTTCTAATTTTGATTTCTTTAGAAAGCAGGTCTTTCATAGCTTTAAGCTCGTTCTGCTGCTCGTAAATCTTAAGGAAAGTTTTTACTTTAAGTATCAGCAAATCAGAGTCTACAGGTTTTGTAATATACTCAACAGCGCCTGTTTCGTAACCTTTAAAAATATATTTTTTCTCGGTATTAAGAGCCGAAAGAAAAATTACGGGAATATCTTTGGTACGCTGATTTCCAGAAAGGATTTTTACCACTTCAAAGCCATCAAGTCCAGGCATTTGAACATCCATAATAATCAGACAGTAATCTGTTTTAAGGATTTTTTTTAGTGCCTCTTCTCCAGATTCAGCACTATCAACATCGATATTATGCAGCTCTAATGTCTTTTTTAGAGCGATAATATTCGCTCTTATATCGTCTACAATTAATACCATGTCGGAAAACTAAATCGGTTGTAAATCAAAACACTTAATTTTAAAATAAAATATAAAAATTTTCTTATTTCTTAAACAAATTGCAAAATTGTCTGTTAAAAAATGATGTGGAAATCTCAAATGTATAAAAAAAATAATGGGGACCTTTTTTATTTAAATCAAAAATCTTTACAAAATTCCCATCTTTTAACACTATTCTGAACGTTATATATGATTCCTAGCCTGTTAGAAATTCTTAATAAATGAACCTTTTTTGAAAACAGAAGTATTTTCATACGTGATTTACAATTTGTTTTTTATTGAGGTAAATAAAATTTCTTTTAAGACAAACAAAATTTTTGCTTAAAGCTAATTTTAAATAGCATATAATGTTTAAATACGCAGAAATCATGAAAAAGAAACAAACATTCCCCGAACAGAAACAAAATCTTCCTGGTAACGAATATATGATGACTCCCGAACCAGAAATTATACGAGAAAATTATACTGGAAGCGGCAAACTCTTAGGAAAAACCGCTTTTATTACGGGAGGCGACAGCGGAATTGGTCGAAGTGTTGCGGTACACTTTGCAAGAGAAGGCGCCAATATTGCCATTGTTTATTTAAAAGAAGACAAAGATGCTAAAGAAACAAAAGATCTAATTGAAAAGGAAGGCCAGCAATGTCTCTTAATATGTGGTGATTTGAAGGATGAAAAATTTTGTCGTGCCGCCATAAAAAAATGTCATACGACTTTTAAAAATATAAATATTTTGGTAAATAATGCGGCGGTACATTTTCCTCAAAATGAATTGGAAAAGATAACAAATGTACAGCTCCATAAAACTTTTGAAACGAATATTTATCCGTTTTTCTATATTACCAAGGCTGCGCTTCCTTTTTTAAAAGAAGGCGATACCATTATTAATACGACTTCTGTAACAGCTTTTCGCGGAAGCGAACATTTAGCGGATTATGCTAGTACAAAAGGCGCCATTGTAAGTTTTACGCGTTCGCTTTCGAGCATGTTGGCAAAAAGGAAAATACGTGTCAATGGTGTAGCGCCAGGACCAATTTGGACACCTTTGATTGTAGCCAGTTTCGATAAATTATCTGAATTTGGAAAAGACAATCCGATGGAAAGAGCCGGACAACCTTCTGAGGTGGCACCTGCTTATGTTTTTCTAGCTTCTGAAGACAGTAGTTATATTACAGGGCAATTTATTCATGTAAATGGAGGTGAATTGGTAGGTTAAAAAGGTTCTAAACTTTTTCTTTTTTAACCACTATCAAAGCCAAGATTTTATGCTTTGCTCTCGGAAAGACGCAGAGTCGCAAAGTTTTGTTTCTATAACTTAATGAAAGACTTCACGACTCTGCGTCTTTGCGAGATTATTTTCTAACCAACTTAAAAACAAATCTTATAGAAATGAATTATATAGACATCATAGGACTTTTTGCTGGAGCGTGTGTTACAATATCGACAATTCCGCAAATTTTGAAGGTTTGGAAAACCAAAAAAGTGAAGCAGATTTCGCTTAAAATGTTTGGCACGCTTACTTTCGGAATCGCGGTGTGGGTTATTTACGGCATTCTGAAAAACGATTTGCCGATTATTATCACCAACAGCATTTCGCTGATTTTAAATCTTACTATGGTTTACTTTATTATTTATTTTGAAAAAGAGCAGTAGCCTATAAAAATAAAAAAAACAGCTCGATCGAAGCTGTTTTTTATTGAAAAGTGAAGGATATAATAATGCTTACTAGCTAGCTAATTTTTGGTTGTAAGGTTCTAATTCTAAATATTTTTCCTTTAGAATTTTTGATTGTAAATTTCTTTTTAAAGATAGCACTGGCGCTACAAAATGTCCGAAATTGATTTCTGATAGCTTTTTGATTTCTGTCAGCTGTTTAGACGCAAAATTTAAAACAGGTTCAAACGGAGTCAGATAATTATAACTATGCTGAGCTATCTCTAACTGTACAATTTCGCGCAAAATGCTTTTCATTAGCAAATAACGAACCGTTCCTTGTTTCGGAATCGTTTTAAGTTCTTGAAACTTCTCTCCTATTTTTGAGCCCTCAGCTCCGATATAAATATAATTTCCAGATTCATGCGTAAATCTTTTTTTAATCTGAAAAGCAAAATCAGCATTTGCTGCATCATTTACATTTGTTGGTATTCCAATTAATGAAAACTGGATCTTTTTATGGCTTTCAAAGCACAATACGCTATTTATTGAAGACGAATTGCTCATAATACCCGATTGCTGCTCTTTTAAACGTTTAACAGCTCCATTTGCTCCAAAACGGTGCAATACGCTTCCCTTTTCGCAATACACAAAAAATACAGGCAAATAAGGATTGGATTCAATACTTAAATTAACATCTTGATTGAAAGTCAAATCAAAATTGAGGTATGACATTTCTTTCTCAAAACGCACTCCAGAAATATTCCCAGTTGCCCATTTTGATTTTACTGCCAGTCTATATTCATTGGCTGTAATAGATAAGTCTCCGCCAAAGCTTTCTTTCAAATTATTAAAAACAGCGTCAAAGCTTCCAGTATTTATGTAAAGTTTTTTCATGTATTAGAATTTTGGTTTTTAATGAATGAGTTAGTAGTTATTTACGCACAAAAACTAACTTTGGTTTTTATTTCATTTCTATAATCCAAATTTCGTTTATATTGGAAGCTAAATCTTTATAGAATTTTGCGGAGAAATTTCATAATTTTTATTTCTATGATTCTAAGGTTCTAAGATGCTGAGTTTTTAAGTTTCTTAGAACTAGAAAATTTTACCCATCAAAGTCTTAGTAACTTAAAAACTTTCAAAAAAAAGCTGGAAAAATCTTAGCATCTTAGAACCTTAGGAATTTGGAACCTAAAAAAAAGCAGCTGCCTCAAATAAATTTGAAACAACTGCTCATCAGCAAAATAAAAATACCAATCTATTTTTATTCTTTTAAGTCAATTCGTTTATATCAGCATTTTTAGAATAATTGGCTTTCGGAATATCTTTAAAAAATTCGGCTTCTTCTAAATCGGCCATCGGGCCATATCCTAATAAATGTGTTCCTTTTCTTTTATCTCTTGTTTCTATAACATACAAAATCGACATATCATCAGGATCGCTCATTCCTTCATATCGATGATGAGCTACAATAAATATATCTTCAGGTTTGTAGGCTTCTTTTGTTTCTGCATCTATTAAACGATCATTTTCGAATAGATAACTAGCAGTATAACCTTCGTCCTGATATCTCTTTATATTGTCGGTTTCATGTTTTGAATCTTCTCGTTTCATATCTTTTAACTTTATCTGTTTATCAAATTTCCGTATAGAAACAAGATAAAATTAACTCAATTGATTTTAATGTTGCCTCATTCAAAAATCGCTTTTAAATGAATATTTATTTTTTCTTAATTTTAGCTAAGGCTAATTTGAAACACTAGAAAACATTGAAAAATTAGCTGATTTTGAGACCAATAAATACAACCCTTAAATGAGTAAAAATTATTCTTTTCTGGCAAATGGAGGAGAAATGGGACAACTAATCCGTGCTAAAGATTGGAGCAAAACGGCTATTGGACCAGTAGAATTATGGCCACAGAGTCTGCGTACAACTTTAGGAATTCTGTTAAACTCCAAGTTCCCCATGTTTTTGTTTTGGGGGCCAGATCATATATGCTTTTATAATGACGCCTATCGTCCTAGTTTAGGAAATGATGGCAAACATCCCGCTATTCTTGGCGAAAAAGGTGCCGATTACTGGCCAGAAATCTGGGATTTCATAAAACCTTTAATCGATCAAGTTTTTGATAAAGGCGAAGCAACATGGCATGAAGACCAATTGTTGCCGATTTACAGAAATGGTAAAATGGAAGATGTATACTGGACTTTTAGCTACAGTCCTGTGAATGATGAAAATGGAAAAACAAACGGTGTTTTGGTAATCTGCAATGAAACCACTGAACAAGTGCTTACACGCAAAAATCTGGAAGAAAGTGAAAGACGTTTTAGAAACACTGTAAAACAAATCCCGCTTGGCATCTGTATTTTAAAAGGAGCAGAATTCATTGCTGAAATGGCTAATGCAACGTATCTTCATATTGCAGGCAAAGAAGAAAGTGATATTTTAAACCAACCTATCTTTGATTCGTTTCCTGAAACTAAAGAAGCTGTTTATCCCTTGCTAAAAAACGTCTTTGAAACTGGAATTCCTTATTCTCAAGATGAATTTGCTGTAACTCTAAATAGATATAACAAACAGGAATTAGCCTACTTCAATGTCGTTTTTTATCCTTTAAAAGAAGAAAACAATACTATAACAGGAATCATAGTAGTGGCTTATGAAGTAACAGAAGATGTAAAAGGAAGACATCTGCTCACAGAAAATGAAGTTGCGTTTCGCAATATTGTTATGGAATCTCCTATTGCAATGGCAATTTTTAGAGGAAAAGATTATGTAATCGAAATGGCCAATAAAGCCATGATGAAGGATATTTGGCAGAAAGAAGAAAAAGACTTTATTGGTCGTCCCTTATTGGAGGTTTTTCCAGAATTATACAATCAGAAATATCCTGAAATATTGCACGAAGTGCTCACAACTGGAAAAAAAATCAGCGAAAATGAAGCTGTTACCCATATTAATATTAAAGGAAAGCTTAAAAAATTCTACCTCGATTATGAATTTACGACGTTATATGAAAAAAATGGAAAAGCTTCTGGAATTATGTGCACCGTTTATGACGTAACTTCTAAAGTCAAAGCTCGCAAAAAAGTGGAGACTACAGAAGAAAGAGCACGTTTGGCAACTGAAATTGGAAAAATTGCTACCTGGGATTTAAATCTTAAAACCAAAAAGTTACTTTATAGCGATAACATTCTAGATATCTTCGGATTTGAAAAAGGAACTAAAATAATACATGAAGACGTTCGAAGCCGTATTCTTCCTAAAGACGAACATATTGTTAAAGAGGCTTTTGAAAAAGCGTTAAAGGAAGGCATTTACAAATATGAAGCTCGCATTTTAAAAGTAGACAATTCAATTGGATGGATTAAAATGCATGGCAAAATCTTTTTTGATGAAAATAATATTCCTTCAAAAATGATTGGAACTGTAATGGATGTAACTGTAGAAAAAAATATGCAGCATGTTCTAGTAAAAAGCGAGCAAAAGTTTCGACTCCTCGCCGATTCTATGCCCCAACTTATCTGGACAAGCGATACATTGGGGAATCTAAATTATTTTAATGAAACCGTCTACAACTATTCTGGACTTTCTAAAGAAGAAATTGAAAAGAATGGCTGGCTTCAGATCGTGCACCCAGACGATCGAGAAGAAAATGTAAAACTCTGGATGGAATCAGTAAAAACGGGACATGATTTTCTTTTTATCCACCGATTTAAACGTTATGATGGCGAATACAGATGGCAGCTCAGCCGTGCCGTTGCCCAATTGGACGAGTCTGGAAAAGTGACCATGTGGGTGGGAAGCAGTACCGATATAGAAGAACAAAAAAACTTTACCAATCAGCTGGAAGAACAGATTATTGAACGCACAACGCAACTGGAACTCAAAAACAGAGATCTGGTCAATATGAATATAGAACTGCAGTCATTTGCTTATATATCGAGTCATGATCTTCAGGAACCTTTGCGTAAAATCCAGACTTTTGCTAGCCGATTGGCCGATTTGGATGAGCAGAATATTTCGGCGAATGCCAAAACCTATTTAAACAGGATTGAGTTTTCGGCTAAAAAAATGCAAAATTTAATACAGGATTTATTAACCTATTCCCGCGCCAATTCTGCCGATCGTATATTTACAAAAATTAAAATAGACGAAATCGCTGAAGAAGTAATCAGTGATTTTTCAGATCGCATTGAAGAAAAAAATGCCATTGTAGAATATCACGATTTGGGAGAAGCAACACTGATACAGTTCCAATTTAGACAACTACTTCACAATCTGGTGGAAAATGCCCTAAAATTTTCACGTCCTGGCGTTCCTCCAAAAGTAAAAATATCAGTTAAAAAAGTTGATGGAAAATCGCTTCCAAATGCTGAATTTAAAGACAAAAAATACCACCATCTCCAAGTTTCGGATAACGGAATTGGTTTTGAGCTCGTTTATAAAGAAAAAATCTTTGAAGTTTTCCAGCGTTTAAACACCGAGAGCGAATATCGAGGAACAGGTATTGGCCTTGCAATTGTGAAAAAAATTGTAGAAAACCATAAAGGCTTTATCACTGTTGATAGTGAAAAAGGAAAAGGTTCTGTCTTTAATATTTATATTCCAGATTTATCTGAAATCAGTATTTAAATACAAAATTGGATTGGGTCGGGATAAACTTTTTCCAATCAATTTGTATTGCGTGTTCTATTGCTTTTATAATATCACTCATTAAAACGGGTTTGGTAATAAAGCAATTGGCTCCAAGTTTAAGACATTTTTCAATATTACCTGGCTCACTCGAAGTGGAATAAATGACTACTGGAATGTCTTTTTTGTCATCAGAACTTCTTAGTTCTTCCAAAACGTCAAATCCATTTTTTCCAGGCATATTTAAATCCAAGAAAATCACGGATGGAACAACAGATGATTCCGAAATGGCATTCAAAAAATTTTGACTTCCAGAATATGTTTGCAGCTTAATATTATGGGGAATAGATTCTACGGCATCTGCAAAAATACATAAATCATCTTCGTCGTCATCAGTATAGAATATGGTGAAATCTGTCATCGTATTTTTGGCTTAGAATTTTAATATGCCCAAATATAGTGCAATTTTATCTAATAAATAGGATTTAGATTTAATTTCTTACAAAGTAAATTGAAATATCATAATTTATAAGTTTAATTATATAAGCTGAAAAAGTGTAAAAATCTCCAACTTTACTTTAATATTTTTCAGACAATACCTTCTGTTTGTCAAATAATTAAAATATAAAAAACAACTTAAAAATATAACGTTATGGGCGATCATAAAGACCTTACAGATGAATTTGCAGTAGACAAAATAAAAGATCTGGCTGCGCATATTAAAACGTGTATGTTTTGTACATATAACGAATACAGGATACAATCTCGACCTATGTCTGTGCAGAAAATTGATGATTTGGGAAACCTATGGTTCTTATCTGACAGAAACAGCGGACAGAATGCAGAAATCACACAGAATCCAATGGTTGAAATCTTTTTTGCCGAACCGCATGATAAATTCTTAACTCTTCATGGAACGGCAAGTATTTCATACGATCGAGAAACAATTGAAAAATTATGGAATCCAGCAGTAAAAATCTGGATGCCAGGCGGTGTCGATGACCCAAATTTAAGCGTAATTAAAGTAGTTCCAGAAGATGGTTACTACTGGAATAATAAAAACGGAAAAATGGTTGCGATTGCAAAAATGACAGCTGCTTTTATTACAGGAAAAACTATGGATGACGGAATCGAGGGAAGCTTAAAATTGTAGTTTTTTTGAACCGAAAAGTTTTTTTTAAACCGCAAAGAGCGCAAAGGTTTACGCTAAGTTCGCTAAGATTATTTTCTTTTGCGTGCCTTACGTAAACCTTTGCGCTCTTTGCGGTTAAACATCATTACTAAATTAAAATCAAACAGTCATCCTTTTCAATTCTAAAGCATTCAAAATACCTGCTTCGCTTGCTGTATTATTAAAATAAATAAATCCTTTCTTGGAACGAATCTGGCGATATACCTCCCGTAATTCTTCCGTAGAATAACTTGAATGAAATAATCTTGGGATTCCATGAAAACGCATGTAAAGTATTGGAAAATCTTTGAAGATAGTTTGAGGAAGATTGGGATAACTCACACTGCAAAACGTGATATTGTTTTCCTTAAATGCGTTCCAAACTTCATCGTTCCACCAGCTTTCGTGGCGAAATTCGACTACATTTTTGAAATTGTAATTAAGAATTCCGATTATGGCATGTAATTTTTCTCTGCTAAAAGCATAACTTGGCGGAAATTGGAAGAGAATAGCAGCGAGTTTATCTTTCATGCCTTCCTTGCAAATGTTATAAAAGTCATTCAAACGGCTTTCACAGTCTATAAGCTTTTTGATATGTGTGATTTCTTTTGGCACTTTTACCGAAAACAAAAAAGACTCTGGCGTTTTATTGTACCAATTTTGGAAAATACGAACGGTAGGAAATTTATAAAAACTGCCATTAAACTCATAAGTGTCAAAATGCTGGCAATAGAACTCAAACCATTTTTTGGAAGGAAGATTTTGAGGGTAAAAAACGTTCTTCCAAAAACTGTTGTAAAAACTGGAACAGCCTATTTTTACGTGATTTTTCATATATATAATTGTTGGCAGTTAGTGCAGAAAAAGCTTCTGCGTTTTCGTTCTCCAGTCTGCTTTTTCTGGAAAGGAAGATTGCATCGTAAACATATACTTTTTGTATATGCTTCCCAATGTTTTTTAAGTTCAAACTTCTTTTTCCAGTATAGAAATTCAAAACTGTATGTGGAGCATTCAGCAATAAGCTGGCTTTTTATATGAGGCGGAATTTTCTCTACAATCGATTCTGGATGCACATAACAGCGGTACAAAACTTCATTTTTTATAATGTTGCCTACTCCAGAAAAAATATCCTGATCTAAGATGACATCGCAGATCATTTTTTGAGGCATTTTTTCGATACTCTCTTGGGCTTTTTTAGGATTCCAATTTTCATTCATGACATCAACACTCCAATCGTAATGAGAATTAATGTCTCCCTCTAAAATTTTTACAGAACAAGTATAAAAATTAAGCTCTCCGTTTTCAAAAACTAAACTCAATCTGGGTTTTGAAACTTTACGCTCATTTATTCGGTATGTCCCAAACATGAGCATGTGAATTTTTACTGTAAATGAATCAAAACAGATTAAAAAATGTTTTCCCCAAGTTTTAAAAGCTAAAATGGTTTTATCCTGTAGCCTAGAAATATCAATATGCGTATTCCCAGATACAGAAATTATTTTCTGTCCCGTAAATTGCTGCACTTCTTCTTTTAAAATTACTATTGACGGACCTTCGGGCATATACTCAATTTTTTATTTAACTAAAAAAGTGCAGCTCTAAAACTGCACTTTTATTTTATTTCTTATGCTTATTCAATTTCTGCAGCTTCAAGATTTACTGCATTTACAGCAACTTCTGTCAGGGTTTTATCAGCACCTTTTTCTTCATCGAGTGTTTGCTCTAACAAAGTGGCTGCTTCAGGAATACCTAGAGTTTCGGCAAATTGTCTTAAAGTACCGTAAGTAGCAATTTCGTAATGCTCTATTTTCTGGCTCGCAGCAATAATTCCTGCATCACGCACTACTCCAAATTCTGTTTCTTCCAGCATTCCTTTAGCTTCTTCGATCAAACCTTCCATGGCATCGCATTTTTTTGCCGTTGGTTTTTTACCGACTATTTTAAATACTTCTTCTAAACGGGCAATTTGCTCCTCCGTCTCAGTTAAATGATTGTCAATTGCATCTTTCAATTCAACAGAAGAAGCATTTTTAACCATTACAGGCAAAGCTTTTGTCAGCGCTTTTTCTGCCCAATAGATATCTTTTAGTGCTTCTTCAAATAATTCAGTCAATCCTGAGGCTGCACTCGATTTTGGCTTTGTAACTCCTCTTGGCGTTGTGTCTTTTGTACTTTCTTTTGCTGTACTTGCATTTTTACTATTTGTAGTTTTCATGGTAATAATTTTTTATGATTAATAACATGATAAAATTACTTCGTGAATAGCGAGAGAGGTTACAAGATTTTAAATTAAAATTCTATTCTAAACATCTGTTAATTATAGAATTACACTAAAAAATCTTATAAGAAATTCCTTCGTCTTGGTGTTAGATTTGTAAATATTAATCATAAAAAACAAACATCATGAATACTATCGATAAAAAAAACGGTTATAATACAGATTTAAAAAATCATTTTTCTGATGATCGAAATTTAGGTGAAGACTTAAAAGATGATAGACGACAAACGGATAATGATAATCGAGAAATTGCAGAGCGCGGCTATACTATTAGAAACGGATATAATCCGAACAAGCCAAATCCAGATCAGGAAGATTATCTAAACGATGATGATTTGGACGACCTTAATGACGATTTCCATAACGACAGAGACCTAGAAGACAGCAATGATGAAATCTATGAAGTCGAATTGGAAGATGATAATTTTGCCGAAGAAAATGACGAATTCGACAATCCTTCAGATCTAAAAGAAGATGAGTATGACTTTAACGAAACCGAAGATGTGCTAGAAGACATTGACGATGAGGACGAAGATGAAAATGATGACGAAGATGATGACGATTATATCGAAGAAGATATTGACGACGATGATAATGATTATGTAGAAGATGATGTTCAGGAAGATGATGATGAAGAAAGTTATCCCGAAAATGATCCGCGCAGATTTTAATCGTTTATTCGTATTAAAATAAAACCGTCCCGTTATTTAACGGGACGGTTTTTTTTTGAGTCTAAAATTTAACTACTTAATCTCCAATAATTTTCAGTACTGGATTACCGTCTTTCGTGGTTTTATAATTATTACAGAAACCACAAAACGACACATTATAAAAGTCAATGTGCCGTTTTAAATTTGTTTTTATTTACTGATTTTTATACCCTTGTAGATCTTCCGCTGATTAATGAAATAACGAATAGAACTAAAAATATAAAGAATAAAATTTTAGCGATACTAGCGGCTCCAGCGGCAATTCCACCGAAACCAAATATTCCTGCCACTATGGCTAGAATAATAAAAGTGACTGTCCAACGTAACATAATAATAGTTTTTTAGTTAATAATGATTTTGTTTGTATTGCAAACTTTTAAGCTTTTGTAGAGATGCAGTAACTCTTTTATGAACAAGGCGTTTCTAAATTGATTTCGTAATTCTGAATCAATTCAGAAAATGCTATTTCTGATTTTGTAAAATATTTTCTTGTGCTTCGGCTTTTTTTTGCCAAATCGAAATATTTCTGAATAGAACCATCTTCGTAAGTTGAAATCAAAAGCGGATGAACGTAATAATCTTTGCAGACTTTTCGAGTGTTTCCTAGTGCTTCAGCTGTAAGATCAAAAGCGGTTATAATATTCTGTTTGATTTCTTTTTCATCTGAAGCCACACCTATTTCCATTAAACTTTCAAAGAAAATAATAGACGCTGCCCAAGTTCTAAAGTCCTTTGCACTAAAATATTCGCCCGAAATATTGTGCAGATATTCATTAACGGCATGACTGTCCAGAACTTTTCGTTCGCCATTTTTATCGTAATATTTAAAAACCTCATAGCCTGGAATTTCTTCGCAACGGCTTACCAATTTTACCAATTGTTTATTGCGAGTGGTAATAGTATGCTGTTTTCCTTTTTTTCCAACAAATTCAAATCGGAGGGAATTTTTATTGATATTGATGTGGCGTTTTCTTAAAGTCGAAAGTCCGTAAGATTTGTTGTCTTTGGCATATTTCTCATTTCCGATTCGAATATGCGTTTCTTCCATTAAACGAATCACCAAAGCAGTAACTTTTTCTTTAGACCATTCTTTTTGTTCCAAATCAAGATCGACTTGTTTTCTTATTGCTGGAAGTTTAGCTCCGAATTCGGCGATTTTATAAAACTTGGTCTGATTTCGAATCAAATTCCATCTCGGATGATAACGGTATTGTTTCCTATTTTTAAGATCTGTTCCTACAGCTTGCAAATGTCCGTTTGTAATATCTGTTATTCGGACATTTTCCCATGCCGGCGGAAGCACCAAACTATTAATGCGTTTAATTTCGTTTTTACTTTTTACATTTTTTCCGTTCTTTTTATAAACGAAATTTTCTCCTTCGCGGCAGCGAACAATTGTTAATTGATGATCATTAATATATTCTAAGTCTAGTTTTTCAATTACTAGATGTGGCGCTTTAATTAGCTGATTCATTAAATTTTCTTTTTTCGCCGCATTCATGGTATTTAAAAATTTATCACAAAAATAGGTTTGAATTAATTTTAATTATTTCTTAAAGACTCGATTAAGTCTTTTTTGTTCATATAAGATCTTCCCTTTATACCTACTTTACTGGCTTGTTTCAAAAGTTCTTCTTTTGTCCATTCATCATAAGGCTTTGCTTTTCCGCCTTTCTTTCCTGCGTTTGGCGTATTAGCGATACGAGCCGACTTTTCTTTGCTGTATCCCTTTTTCACCAATGCTTCATACTGCTCTTCATTCTTAATTCTTGGATCTGGCATGACTTTAATTTTTATGGTTAACATTTGACATTTCATATGTCGAAATCTGTTATATCAAAATTCATCATTAACACAGGAATTTTTGTTATAGAATTTTTGTCGCAAATTTCATTTTTGTAGGATGGGAATTGTGAAAGTGGAAATGTAAATTTTTCTTTTTTTTGAGAAATGTAAAATGTTAGATGTAAAAAATCCCAACTCTTTTGGAGTTGGGATTAAATTATCTCTTTTAATCTTATTTTTTTGAATGACAATATCCCTTTAGCTTTATTGTTTCTAAAGCACTTACAAATTGATTTTGAGTCTTCTCTTTTAAATTAAAACCATAGAAAGCCATTTTTACTTTATTAAAATCTTTGGAGTTTCCTTTCAAACTATCAATATAAATCCCCGTAGCACCAAATCCTACATTAGTTGGTATTGTCATTTTCGCTTTAAAACAATCTATTGAATAAAAGACAGATTTATATTTTTCATATTTTCTAAAATCAATATCTCCGCACAAAGAATCAACGATTAAATGTTTCGTTTCTTTTAAAAGTTCTTTTTGCTTTTTAGTTAACTCTGCATAAGATTGTTTATCAAAAACTAATGGAAAATCATTTGAGGCATCTCCAGAATACAAGCCAATATCAAAAATTAAAGAATCTTTTTCTGGTGTAATTATTCCACCAACATAACTGTCAACTCCTTTAAATTCCAATTTATTCCATTGTTCTAGAACTGTTATTTCAAAATCACCGAAATCGATGGTTTTATATTTTTTCTTCTGTTTACATGAAATTATTAGTATTGAAACTAAAATTATAAAAAGTGCATTTTTCATTTTAATATTAAATAAAATCTCCAATTACTATTTAGAGAATCCTTCTTCAGTTATGTATTTAAATTCGTAATCACTATTTAAAATACTACCTCCTATCCTAATAAATGTCCCAAATTGTCCTTTCCAATCTTCAATATCATTTTCTTTCGGTGTATCCCAACGAATCAATCCATAAAAAGTAGACTGATCATTTTCATCTTTTATAACAACACCAAATTCGTTACCTAAAGAAACTTTCATTCCATAAATAAATCTTTCTCCATATAAAGTGATTTTAGGCTAATTTAAAAATTTACATTTTAATCCTATAACAATCTCTAAAAATCCTGTAAGACATTCCTTTAACTTGTCTATAATTTTACATTATAACATTAAACTATTAAAATCATGAAAAAGTTATTATTAGCCGGAAAAGCCATTTTAGGAGCAGGACTTATTATTATATTCCTTCAATCTTGTAAAAACGAAACCAAACAAGAAGATCCAAAAGAGGTTGCAGAAGATGCGAACGAAACAAAATTTGATTCTATTGACAGCAAAGAAGATGACTCTGAATTTTTAGTAGATCAAGCTGAAATTAATTTAGCTGAAATCGAAATTGGTAAACTGGCTCAAACAAAAAGTACTAACGCTGAAGTGAAAAAATTTGGTAAAATGCTTGTTGATGAGCACACTAAATCGGCTTCTGAAGTGAGTGCTTTAGCAAAAGCAAAAAACTTTACGCTTCCAACTTCTCTAACTGAAGAAGGACAAGAAGAATACAATAAATTAAATGAAAAATCGGGTGTTGATTTTGATAAAAAATTCGCCGATATGATGATTGATGGTCACGAAAAAGCGATCAAGAAATTAGAAAAAGCCGCAAAAGATGCTAACGATCAAGAAGTAAGAACTTGGGCTTCTAACAATATTGCAGGTTTAACAGCACATTTGGAACATGCTAAAATGCTGAAACAAAACCTAGACAAAAAGTAAAATGAATTAAGACGCTAAGATTCTAAGGTTCTGAGATTCTAAGCTATTGAGTCTAAGAACCTCAAATCTTTGCTAAAAACCCCTTCAAGAGTTGAATTGCTTGAGGGGGTTGTTTTTTTGAGATGCTAAGATCATCGTTCTGCTTTATTAATTTCTAAATTCGCTAAGATTCTAAGCACAAAAGAAAAACTTAGTCTCTTAGAATCTTACCAACTTAGCATCTTATTTAAGCGACGCCATATCAATCACAAAACGATATTTAACGTCTCCTTTTAATAATCTTTCGTAGGCGTCGTTTACATCATTTACACCGATTACTTCGACATCCGATGTGATATTATGTTCGGCACAAAAATCAAGCATTTCTTGAGTTTCGGCAATTCCTCCAATAAGAGATCCTGAGAAGCTTCTTCTTCCTAAAATCAAGCTGAAAGAAGTTACAGGAAGCGGATCCATTGGTGCTCCAACCAGAGTTAATGTTCCATCTACTTTTAGTAAATTTAAATATGCGTCAATATTGTGTTCGGCAGAAACGCAATCTAAAATAAAGTTCAAACTTCTTGCATGCGCTGCCATTTGCGCTTCGTCTGTAGACAATACCACCTCATCTGCTCCAAGACGTTTTGCATCGTCTGTTTTAGATAAAGATGTTGTAAAAACCACTACATGAGCGCCCATAGCTTTAGCTATTTTAATTCCCATGTGGCCCAAACCGCCGATACCTACAATTCCGACTTTTTGACCAGGACCAACTTTCCAATGTTTTAATGGCGAATAAGTTGTAATTCCAGCGCATAATAAGGGAGCAACAGCAGCTAAATCTAATTTATCTGAAATATGCAAAACGAAGCTTTCGTCTACTGTAATGCTTTGAGAATAACCTCCATAAGTTTGTCCTCCTAAATGTTTGTCTGGCGAATTAAAGGTCTGAGTACTTCCCTCATCGCAGAATTGCTCTAAATCATTTTTGCAATGTTCACATTCTCTGCAAGAATCAACTAAACAGCCCACACCTGCCAAATCACCAACTTTGAAGCCTTTTACATGATCTCCAACTTTAGTCACGCGTCCCACAATCTCATGTCCCGGAACAATCGGATAAATGGTGCCATGCCATTCATTTCTAGCCGTATGTAAATCTGAGTGGCAGATTCCGCAATACAAAATTTCGATTTCTACGTCATGCGCCTGTACAGCTCTTCTTTTAATATCTAAGGTTTTTAATGGTGCTTCGGCAGCTTCTGTACCAAAAGCTTTAATGTTTTTTGTTTCCATAATTTATTTGTTGTTTTTTGTTTTTGTTTCATCACGATAGCTATCGGGACAGGTTTAAAACCGTTCTGAAATTGCAATAGAAATCTAGCTGACTTATACTGATTTGCAAACAGTTATATAAATTTCGATTATTTTTATCTAATCAAAAAATATAATCTGTTATAAATCAGTAAGATCTGCGTAAAAAAACTTAGTCCCGATAGCTATCGGGATAGCAACTTAGTGTCTTAGAAACTTAAAAAGAATAATATTCCTCATCTGTAACACTATCCAGCCATACTCCCGAGCCTTTGTCTACTTCGGTCACAATGGTGATATGAGAATATTTGGTGTTTGGTGTTGCTCCGTACCAATGTTCTACTCCAGGCAAAACCGTAATTACTTTTCCTTTTTCGATAAGATTAATTTGTCCGCCTCTTTCTTGGTAATAGCCAACCCCATCTGTTACAATGATTAATTGCAGACTCGCATTACTGTGCCAATTGCTTCTCGCTCCAGGTTCAAAAGAAATATCTTTGATTACAGTATTTTCAGGGTGAATTTCGCTTGTCTGCTTTTTATATGACACTTCGCCTGTCATATAAGTGTTTGGAATTTTACCTTCTTCGATTACAGCAGTGAAATGTGTCGACATAATTTCGTTGTTTTTTAGGTTAATAATTAATTTTTAAAATTCTTATAAGCTTATTTGAATGAAATAATCAGTACAACGAATCTCTTTTTTAGAAGGATATTTTGCTTTTAATCAATACTTTAAAGATTTTTATTTTTTTCTATTATCAAAATTTAAAACTAAATGCAAAGCAGAACATGCTTTTGTGAAGTATTATTTAGTCATTAAAAAAACTGATGCAAAGGTTCGTTGTTTATTTCAGGGCAAATGTAGTGCAATACTGCAATGCAGAAATAACAATATTCAAACAAAAAATTAAGAAATTGAAACAATTTACATTCGAAGCGATTTTGGAACCGTTCCTGTAAGTCTTTTAAAATAATTATTGAAGTAACTCGGATATTCAAATCCAAGCGAATAACCAATATCAGAAATGCTCCAATCTGTGTGCTGCAACAAAGCTTTTGCTTCATTAATCACTCTTTCTGTAATGTGTGCCGTTGTCGGTTTTCCTGTAACTTCTTTCACAGAACGATTTAAGTGATTCACATGTACAGAAAGGCTTTGCGCATAGTCTTGGGGAGTTTTTAAAGCTAAAGGCTGATCTTTTGTCTCTATTGGAAATTGTCTTTCTAATAATTCTAAAAACAAAGATGTAATTCTTGAAGAAGCATTTTTATGTTTAAAGAAGTTCTCAGAAGGCTGCATTTTCATAGATTCATGAATAATCAAATTGACGTAACTGCGCATCAAATCATCTTTGAATGCATAATCGGTTTCGTATTCTTGAATCATTTTTTGGAATAACGAATCGATAAACACCTTTTGTTCAGGAGTTAAAGTAAAAATTGGCGTTCCTCCTATTTTAAACAAAGGCGATTCCTGAAGGGTTTCTGAACGGTCTTTTGTCTTAAAAAATTCCTCAGTAAAAACGCAAGCATAACCTTCAAATTTCTCAGAAACCGTTTCCCAAGAATATGGAATAATCGGATTACCGAAAAACAAAATCGTTCCGTCGGTTTCTATTCCGCGGTCGGCGTATTGAATGATGCTTTTGCTGGTATTGATGCAGATTTTATAGAAGTCTCTTCGGCTGTAAACGGGAACTTTACTGAAATCTCCATTTATAGGATACACTTTAAAACCCTTCATTTTTAAATCTGAAGTAAAATCGCAATTCTGAGTTTCTGTCTGACTATTCATTTTGCAAAGTTATGAAAATCAAACAATATTCTTTTGTTATTTTTTTGTTTCAGATTTAAAGTTTCAGGTTTGCGGGGTTAACCGCAAAGAGCGCTAAGGTTTACGCTAAGTTCGCTAAGTTTTTTTTAATTAAAGAAAATGCTCGCAAAGTCGCAGAGTCGCAAAGTTCTTTTTGAATTGCCTCCAGCTTTAGCTGGAGGTCTAAAAGAGAAAAACATAGAAAAGGCTTTAGCCAAACTATCCGCAGTTTGGCTAAAGCCTTTAAAAGTACCTTTTTTTCACATCCAGCTAAAGCTGGACGCAATTCATTTATTGGTATTAAAAAAACTTTGCGTTTCTGCTCCCGATAGCTATCGGGATTGCGAGATTAAATACTTAGCGTGCTTTGCGTAAATCTTTACGAACTTTGCGGTTAATTTAATTTTTTAAACTGGTAGTTCGTAATCCTTTTGCGGAAGCATATAAAACCACTTCTTTAGCATTTTCATCTTTTTGAATGATAATTTGCGCATAACCATTAAAAAGCTTTCTTTTCCAAGGTTCTGCAGGCGTTATAACTTGAATGATTCCTGGATCGGTATTCATAACATCCCAATCTTTTATTTTTTGCAATGGCGTTGCTGCAATGTAAATCGTGTTTTGCCTTCTTTTAGAATAGATGCATTCAAAATATATTTTTGAGAATCTTCTTTGCTTGGTTCCACTTTAGTTCCGTTAACGAAAATCACTGCCTCTGCTCCTATTTTTTTATAAAATAAGCTCACGAGATTAGAAGCCGAATTACTTTTCAAATCAAATTCACCTTTATAAATATATGATGGCGCTTGTTTTTTATAATCACGATCTTTAAAAGCATCACTCCATTCATTTTCAGGATAATTAGGCAATTGTTGAGGCAAAGAAGCACTTTCTGCCTTTTGCTCTTTAAAATTATTTATGGCAACTAATGCAATGTCATCAATAAACTGATCACTTTCTAATGAAGTTGGATCTCCGTTACCCACTCCTAAAATTTTTCCGCCTTTTATAGATAACGTAATTTCGTCGTTTGCGGTCGGAACGTGCAAGCCATTTTTATCAGTAGTTTCAACCGTTACAACCGAAACATTTCCTTTTAAAACATTTTCTTTATCTAATGACAATTTGATGTTTTCTGGTTTTCCAGTTGTTTTTTGAATATCTGAAAGCACTTTCTTTCCGTTTTTATAACCCACAGCTTCCAAAGTTCCTGCAGCGTAATTTACTTTCCATTCCAAATGGCTGTTTTGTTCCATCTTCTTTTTTCCTAAACTCTTTTTATTTAAGAATAGCTCTACTTCATCGCAATTCGAATACGCCCAGACATCAATTGCTGCACCTTCCATTCCGCTCCAATTCCAATGTGGGAATATGTGTAAAATAGGTTCTTTCCCCCACCATGATTTTAAATAGAACACATTGTCTTTAGGGAAACCGCAAACGTCCATCATTCCGAAATAAGAAGTCACAGAAGGCCAGCCATAAGGCGTTGGTTCGCCTCGATAATCAAAACCTGTCCAAATAAACATTCCAGCTAAATAAGGTCTTTCAGCGTAAAATTTCCAGCCTTCTTCGATACTATAAAAAGTGGAACGAGGTTTTTTATCATAAGCGCTTTGATAATGTTTAGCATCTTCGGTAAAATAAATGCCTCGCGTGGCAAAGGTCGAACCTTCTTCTGTACCCATTCCTGGCTGATTTTTAAACTGATTTCTATGCGCATCGATATCTCCATTTCCAAGATAATTATAGCCCATGATTTCCACTACATTTGATATTCCGCTCTTAAATCCGCTACTAATTCCTACCGTTACAGGTCTTGTCGGATCAATGCTTTTGCTGAAATCCTGCATTACATTGGTAATTCTTTCACCCGTAATTCCGCCTTCAATCTGCCATTCTTCATTTCCAACAGACCAGCAGAAAATACTCGGATGATTACGATCACGTTCCATCATTCGTTGCAAATCATTCAAATGATACTCGTTGATTCCCATTAAGCGGGTTTCATCAATAACCAGCATTCCCAATTTGTCGCAAGCGTCCAATAATTCTGGCGTTGGCGGATGGTGCGAACAACGATACGCATTCGAGCCCATTTCTTTCAGTTTTGCGATTCTGTAGTACTGAATTTCATCTGGAAGAGCTGTTCCAATTCCCGCATGATCTTGATGATTGTTTGTTCCTTTAAGTTTGACCTGTTTTCCGTTAAGGAAAAAACCATTTTCTGGATCGAATTTTATGGTTCTGATTCCGAAAGAAGTTTTGTATTGATCAATTACTTTTCCATCACTTTTAATTTCTGTGACCAATTGATACAAATTTGGATTATCAATATCCCACAAAAGCGGATTTTTGACGTTTAATTTTGCTGTGTAAGTATTTGTTTTGTAAAATTCAGGAGCTAAAACATTTTCAGTATTTACTGCAACTTGTTTTCCCAAAGCATCCAAAATAGTTTGGTTTATCTCAACATTTCCTTTAAAATGGCCTTTATTTTCCAATTTTACTTCTGCAGTAATTGAAGCATTATCATTCACGATTTCGGAAGTTACGTACGTTCCATTCAGCGCCACATGAAGCGGATTCGCTTTCTGAAGATAAACATGCCTGTAAATCCCTGCGCCTTCATAAAACCAGCCTTCTTCCATTGAAGCATCGACACGAACTACGATGGTATTTTCGCCTCCATAATTAACGTAAGCCGTTACATCATACTCAAAACCATTATAACCGCTTTCTTGTGTTCCTAAATAAAATCCATTAAAAAAGACTTTTGAATTTCTAAAAATGCCATCAAATTTTAAAGAAATGATTTTTCCTAAATCATCATTTGAAATCGTTATTTTCTTTCTGTACCAGCCAATGCTTTTCTCTGGGAAATTTTTCCCTGCTGCTTTAAATCCGTGGCTGAAACTTGCGCTTTCGCTAAAAGGCTGTTCGACTGCCCAATCGTGCGGAAGATCTAATTTTCTCCAAGCTCGATCATCAAATCCAGAAGCAGCTGGCCCATCACCAAATCCAGTTTTAGTTAAATAGGAAAAATAGCCTTCTGCATGGCCAAAATCTTTCTTTGTATCGTATGAATGTCCAAATGAAAACCGCCAATCTTTATCAATTAGAATGACTTCTCTTGCTGATTCTTTCTGTGCAAAAACAGGAATTGAAAATAGAATTAAAAAACAAAGAATTGTTCTTAAAAGGAAATTGGTTTTCATAGGTTTGGTTGTTAGTAAAATCAGATAGTGATAAAAATAAAGCTTTTAGAGAAGAAACATTAATAGTATTTTGTCAAAATATGATAAGTCATTCATAACAAATGCTTCTAGAATGGGCTTTCAAAATTTAGAATGAATCTAATGGCTTCAGATTCAAAAATGATTTTCTTTTGATGTAATTTTATATTTAAATCATAAAAAGCAATTACCACTATGAGTACTATTATTAACGAAAATAGACTCCAGACAACTTTTAAAAACCTTGATCAGAAGATTAGCAAACTTAATGATCAGAAGATTGTCGCTTTTTTTGAATCTTTAGGATTATTGGAAAGAAAAGATGTTCCAAAAGACTTTTTGAACTGGGAAAACATACTAATTGTAGTTCCAAATCGACATGTCTCTCACGAACTGAAATATTATAAATATACCATTTCACGAATTTCATTCTTAACTAATCCTTACGCAGATCAGATTCATATTTTTGATCTGAAAGATTGGAAAAGCGCTTCGCAAAACAAAACGCAGTTTCAGATTAGAGAAATGCTGAAAACGAGTTTTGGAGGTGTAAAGAAAGTTATTAAAGAGTCTTAGAGGAAAATTAAAAATTTAGAATTAAAAATTAAAAGTCCAATCGATATTGGGCTTTTTTGTTTTTAACTGCACTCGCAAAATTTTATTTCTCTCGCAGATTTGGCAGATTATGGAGATTTTTTCTGCTATTTATAAAAAATTAAATCTGCTCAATCTGCCAAATCTGCGAGAGAAAATCTTTTAGATGAAATACTTTGCGGTTAAGGAAAATTTATTGTACTTCTAAAAGTTCTTTAATTTTAGCTTCTAAAGCTTGACCGTGAATATTTTTTGCTAAAATGATTCCGTTTTTATCGATTAAAAAGTTCAAAGGAACAGATTGCAGCATATAATCTCCGACAACAGGAGACTGCCAATATTTTAAATCACTAACATTTGTCCAAGGCAATTTTGCTTTTGCGATTGCACCTGTCCATAATGGCTTTTTAGTATCCATAGAAACTCCATAAATCGATAATTTGTCTGGATAAGCATTATGCAATTTGATTAGCAATGGCTGTTCTTTAATGCAAGGTCCACACCAAGAAGCCCAAAAGTCCACTAAAACTAATGAGCCACGCAAAGAAGAAAGCGCTACTTTCTCTCCTTTTGTATCCGGAAGATCGATTTCTGGAGCAATATCTCCAACATCTACGCCTACAACTTGAGCTTTAGAATTGGTAATTACACAGCATAAGAATGCTAGAATGAGTACAGTTTTTTTCATGATTAAGTTTATAATTAGATTACGGGGCTGAAATTTATCTCTCGCAAGTCGCAGAGGCGCTAAGTTTTATAATTAAGTTAAGCATTCGGCTAAAGCCTTCTCTCTTACCTTTTTTTAACCTGCATCTAAAGCTGGAGGCAATAGATTAAAAAACTTTGCGACTTCGCGTCTTTACGAGATTTTTCTATAGGCAAATATAAATTTTCTTTCACAAAACATCTAGTTTTCTGTATTGCCAATCATAAAATTATACTAAATATTTCTCTTCAAATCCATATATCGGGAAAAGTCGATATATTTGCACTATGGAAACGATAGAAATTTTTAAAGCATTATCTAATAAGTCCCGACTGCAAATGTTGGAATGGCTAAAAGAACCCGAAATTAACTTTCCTGGCCAACTGGAACATGCAGGATTTGAGCATGGAGTCTGCGTTGGACAGATCCAAGCCAAAGCTGGTTTGACACAATCTACTGTATCTGAATACCTGTCCATTTTACAGCGCGCTGGTTTTGTCGAAGCCAAACGTGTTGGACAATGGACTTATTATAAACGTAACGAAGGTGCCTTTGAAGCACTTAGTAAATTAATTCAATCTAATTTGTAAAATTACTATGAGTACAAACAACCTATTCTCGGAGTTTAACTTAAAATCGTTAAATCTGAAAAACCGAATTGTAATGGCGCCAATGACGCGCTCTTTTTCTCCTAACGGAGTTCCAACCGATGAAGTCGCAGCTTACTACCAAAAAAGAGCTGAAGGCGAAGTTGGATTAATTTTGTCTGAAGGAACTGTTATTGACAGAAAATCATCTTCTAATGATGCGAATGTTCCTCACTTTTATGGCGATTTAGCTTTAAATGGATGGAAAAAAGTGATTGACGGAGTTCATGCTGAGGGCGGAAAAATGGGACCACAAATCTGGCATATGGGAATTATGGACAACCATCATTCTGGATGGGTTCCTCCTGTTCCTTTTGAAGGGCCGTCTGGATTAAACCGACCTGATTTTAGAAACGGCGTTGCCATGACTGAAAAAGATATTGAAGATACTATTCTTGCTTTTGGAAAAGCTGCTGCTGATGCCAAAAGATTAGGATTTGACACTGTTGAAATTCACGGTGCACACGGTTACTTAATTGATCAGTTCTTTAGAGCTGAAACTAACTTGCGTGATGATATTTATGGCGGAAAAACGTTGCCAGAACGTAACCGATTTGCAATTGAAGTAATTAAAGAAGTGAGAAGACAAGTTGGTGATGATTTTGCAGTAATTATGCGTTTTTCTCAATTCAAACCTTCTGACTACAACTATAAATTGGCAAAAAATCCGCAAGAATTAGAAGCTTGGCTTACTCCTCTTGTTGATGCCGGAGTTGATATTATTCACGCTTCACAACGCCGTTTCTGGGAACCAGAATTTGAAGATTCTGATTTGAACTTTGCAGGATGGGCTAAAAAAGTTACTGGAGCGCCAACTATTACTGTTGGTTCTGTTGGGCTTTCTGGTGATTTCTTCGGTGCTTTTGCTGGAGAAAGTTCGCAACCAACTTCTTTAGAAGAATTAAACAGACGTTTCGACAGAGGCGATTTTGATTTGGTTGCCGTTGGAAGACCGCTTCTTTCTGATCCAAATTGGGTTGCTAAAATCAAAGCTGGAAAAACTGATGAGTTAAAAGGTTTCAGTAAAGAAGCTTTAGGACAATTGGTTTTAGAATAATTTTTTTTTAAAGGTTCAAAGGGACAAAGAAACAAAGTGGCAAAGGTTTTCTGCCAAACTGCTTATTCTTTATCTTGTTAAATAAAAAAACACAAAATAGAAAGGGATGAAGTCAGACTTCATCCCTTTTTGAATATCTATAACTAACAAAATTTAGAAATTCATTTTTTTTAGGTTCAGACTTGCAGAGCTACAAAGGGACAAAGTATAAAAACTTTGCGCCTTTGTCACTTTGTTACTTTGTACCTTATTTAGACCTTTTTTGAAATTTTTTCACAAGCCAGTTTCTTACTGGTTCATCGTATAATTTTAAGCATACAAATGCTAGTATGATACTTACTATCAATACTCCTATTCCTTCTAAATAGCCATTTTCCATGGTCACTTTGTTGTCTACAACCCAAGCTGTAAACCAATAAATCAATGGATAATGTGTGATGTAAATTGGATATGAAATATCTCCTAAAAGTTTGCAGATTTTCAATGAAAATTCATTTTTAATTTCTCCCCCTGCCCCGATTGCTACAATTAGAGGGAAAATAAAAATAATACAGAACGATTCATACAAACCGTTGATCCAAAGGCTGTTTTCGTCTCCAAATCTTGGCAATGCCAAAACAATGGTGATTAAAATACTGCAAACCCAAAAAGCATTTTTTACATGGATTAATTTCCCTAAACGGCATAATAAAACTCCAGCAAAAAACGGGAATAATAGACGGGTAAAGCCAACATTCATTTGCTCTAAATTCAGAGACCATCCTCCAATTACATCTCCTTTTGGGCCAAATACTGTATAATTAATTAACAGTCCGGCAAATATCAATACAAAAACTGACATTACTTTATTCGAAAATTTACGGAAGATAACGGCGTACAAGATATTTGCGATGTATTCGAAAAAAAGCGACCATGCCGGACCGTTTAAAGGATGCATTTCTCCCCAACCTCTAATTTCCATTGAAGGCGGAATTGGCAATAAGGTGAATCCTATTACCATGGTTAAAATAACTTTCCAGAATTCCATTCCTTTAATCATCGGAAACAGTATGTCTGAAGCTTGAAAATAGTAAAATATAGCTCCAATGATCATTCCCAGAATTACCATTGGCTGTAAACGGATTAAACGGCGTTTGTAAAACTCCCATTGGCCCATTTTACCCCAGCGGTCATCGTAGGCATAAGCCACAACAAATCCAGATAAAAGGAAAAAGAAATCAACGGCCAGATATCCGTGATTGATTATTTGAACAAATCGATTGCCACCAGCAAAAGCTTCAAAAATATGAAAAGCAACTACTAAAATAGCAGCAACACCACGCAAACCATCAAGTATTTCGTAGTGTTTTTTGGGTTTAATATCAATTGAAATTGAACTCATTTTTGTTTGGTTTAAGGTTAAGTTAGGTTTTAATTTGAAGATTTTAGATTGCAGATTTTAGATTTTCTACATTCTCAAAACCCCATATTTTAGCTTGGAATTTAAAAATTGAAATTTAATCTATTGATGATTTTTAAGCCACTCTAATCTTCTTTGGTCTGGAAGATGCTTTACAGAGAAATTTTCGAATTTTGCTTCAAAACCTTTTCCGTCTGGCGAAGCAGCCATTAGCCCCACCATAACTGGCGTATTGTCTTGCAAAGGAGCATTTCTGGTTAGGATGTAATTTTTATCATCAAACGAATAAAATACCTCAACAGCATCTAATCTTCTCACAGCTTTAATCCAGATAAACGGCGGAGCTTTTTCTAAAGTTGTCACACTCCAATCGCTTTTGTCATGCGTTACAACAGTACTGACATTAAATTTTCCGTCTACAAATTCTACTCCTGTTTTGATATAATTCTTTTCGTCAATACGAATCATTAATCCCATCTGATCAAAACGAGCAATATAATTTCCCGTCAATTTTACTTTCGCTTCAAACTCGCCTCCATAAGTTGCGTAATAAAAAGGCGCATCATCTACCGTAAAACCATAATGCGAAATTCTCCAGTAATCGCTGTTTGCAGTAACATTCATAATTAAAGCATTGTTTTTAATTTCCCATTTTTCAGGTTCATTAAACCATTGCATTTTATTCAGGCTTTGTGCTGAAATATTTTTCGCAAAAAATAAAGTCAATATTGCAATCGTAATTTTTTTCATGTTGTTTCTTTTTTTACCATTAAGATATTAAGAAAATTGAGTCTGACTTAATGATTTTAATCTTAATGCTTAAATATTAAGAAAATAAAGCTTCTCTTTATGTTTCTTAATGTCTTAATGGTGAATTTTTAACCAAAAGCAAAGCTGCAAATTTTTACACTTGCAGCTTTACAAACCAACCAATTTTTAGAAATAAAAAAACTTATTTAAGTGAAAAATTCACTTTAGATTTAATATCTGTCGAAGAAGCTCCAATAATCGCTTCAAAATCACCAGGTTCAGCAACCCAGTCATGTTTTTTATCGTCAAAGAAACTTAAAGCCGATTTATCAATTGTAAATGTTACTGTTTTTTCTTCACCAGCTTTAAGAGCTACTTTTTCAAATCCTTTTAATTCTTTTATCGGACGCGGCAATGAAGATTTTAAATCTGAAATATATAATTGTACCACTTCAGAACCTTCTCTGCTTCCTGTATTCTTTACGTTTACTGAGAATGTGATTTTATCTCCAGCATTCACTTGCTTTTTGTCTGCTGTAACTTTTCCATAAGCAAAAGTCGTATAGCTTAAACCGTGTCCAAAAGGAAATAAAGGTTTGATTTTGTTTTTGTCTGTCCAACGGTATCCAACATAAATGCCTTCGTTGTATTTTACGTCATCACCACCTGGAAATTCTCCTAAAGCATGAGCTCCATTATCAGATAATTTTACTGGGAATGTGAAAGATAATTTTCCTGATGGATTCACATCTCCAACCAATACATTTGCCAATGCATTTCCTGCCTCTGTTCCTAAAAACCATCCTTGCACAACTCCCGGAACTTCTTTAATCCAAGGCATTGCCACTGCATTTCCAGAAATATTTACAAAAACAATGTTTTTATTTACTTTCGCTAATTCGCTGATTAATTTATCCTGACCATAAGATAAATTCAATTCTTTACGGTCGTGTCCTTCATCATCCTGATTTGGACTTTTGTTTAATCCTCCAATAAAAAGAACAATATCAGCATCTTTAGCGACTTTTAAAGCTTCTGCAGTCAATTCAGCTTGAGGACGTTTCTCTTCTAAACTTACTTTAGCTACAACGCCGTTGTAGTTGCTTGTAGGGTCTCCAACATAACCTCTTGCATAAACGATTTCAGCTTGGTTTCCGATTCTTTTCTTTAAACCTTCAAGCGGAGTGATTTCGTATCTTGCTTTAAGTGAAGAACTTCCTCCTCCAACTGTCATCATTTTAATGGCATTTTCTCCAATTACAGCTATCTTTTTAGTTTTAGAAAGATTGATTGGCAGAATATTGTTGTTGTTTTGCAATAAAACGATTCCTTCTTCAGCAATTTTGCGTCCTGCCAAAGCATGTTCTTCAGTTCCAAAAGATCCGAAAGGACGGTTTCTGTCCATTGTTGTCAAGAAAGATAAACGTAGAATGCGACGTACTTTTTCGTCTAATTCTTTAGTTCCCACCTCACCTTTTTTGATCATTTCAGCGTATGGTTTTGCCAAATAATAGTTGTCATAAGCATTGCTTGTTCCCCAAGAAAGACCGTTTGTCCATGAACCAAATTCCATATCCAAACCATTGTGGATTGCTTGCTTCGTATCATTAACTCCTCCCCAGTCTGAAACTACAACTCCTTTGAAGCCCCATTCTCCGCGAAGAATATCATTTAATAAATATTCGTTGTGGCAGCATTGCTGTCCTTTATATTTGTTGTAAGATCCCATAATTGACCAAACATTTCCTTCTTGAACAGCCGCTTTGAAAGCAGGAAGGTAAATTTCGTATAAGGCACGATCGTCAACAATTACGTTCACAGAATTACGGTTTGTTTCCTGATTGTTTAAAGCAAAATGTTTTACACACGCAGCAACTCCGTTTGACTGAACCCCTTTAATGTAAGGAACAACCATTTTCGCAGCTAAAAACGGATCTTCTCCCATATATTCGAAGTTACGTCCGTTTAATGGGCTTCTATAAATGTTTACACCAGGTCCTAATAATACGTTTTTGTTACGGTAACGTGCTTCTTCTCCAATAGATTTACCATATAAAGAAGCCAATTCTTTGTTCCAAGTTGACGAAAGTGCTGTCAGCGCTGGAAAAGCAATACAAGAATCGTTTGTCCATCCTGCTTGATCCCATTCGTCCCATTTTACCTCTGTACGAATTCCGTGCGGCCCATCGGTCATCCAGTTTTCAGGAATTCCAAGACGTTTTACACCTGGAGAACTAAATTTAGACTGCGCATGAATCATGGCGATTTTCTCTTCGGTTGTCATTCGTTTAAGCGCATCTTCTACACGCTCTTCAATCGGTTTTTTATCGTCTAGATAAACTGGCACTTTGTTCTGAGCATTCATTCCAGCAGAACTTAGTAAAAGTAAAACAACAATTGTTTTAACGTTTTTTAACATAACAGTAATTATTAAAGTATTAGTTCATTAAGTGGGAAAAGTCTTCTTGAGAAAAACTTTTATATCATATTGTAAAACTAAAACGTTATCGTACAAGTTACATTTTTAGACTAAAAAAAGTAGTAGATTAAAAAATTAAAATATTGATTTTCAAATATTTAAAAATTAAAAAGCACTAAAAAAAGTAGTAGATTTAAAATAAATATTTACGCTTTCAAAGCCATTGAACCAATTTTCATGACCATTTCTTCGAAATCATTTCGTGAAACTGCAGCCTTATTTCGAGCTCTAGTGCGATAGTTGTAAATTGTGCTTAAAGAATAACGTAAAAATGCCGCTATTTTAACACTGTCCGTAATTCCAAGTCTGATTAAAGCAAAAATTCGAAGTTCGGTATTCAGCAATTCATTTTGTTTAAGAACAATCTGTTCTTCTGGAATTAATAAAGCATTAAAGTCTTTGACAAATGTTGGATATAAGTTTAAAAAGATAATATCGAAGTTCTTGTACAATTCTTCCAGCTCATTATCAACCAAAGTAGTTGATTTTAATATTTTATAAATTTCATCAAATTGTTTTGCAGTAGCTTTCTTGTTTAGAATAATGCGGTAATTTTCGAGCTTATTGATGTAGGTTGAGCAAAGATTGAAGAAATGCGCAATATATTCTTCTTTAACCAAATTAGACTCAGACAATTGCAAGTTACTTTCCTGAAGCTGGCTGTTGGTTTCGGTAATATCTTTGTTTAATTCAGCTAATTTCTGGCTGGTTTCGAAAAGTTCGGTTTTAATTCTCGAAACCTTTTTCATCTGTATATACACATAAATAACTGCAACGATCAAAAATAAAGAAAGCAGACTAATGCAAAGCAGATAAATCTGTAATTCGCTTTTTCGCTGTGCTTCTCGTTCTAAATAAACCGTATTGATAATCGAATATACTTCTGACATCAGCAAAGTTCTAAACTGAACATTGCAATAAAGTGCATCTTCAATAGCCGATTGGGTCAGTTTATACGCCATATCTACATCGCCAATTTCGTAAAAAACCAAAGCTAATTCTTGCAATGAAGCATTGTCTTTATTGGCATTTTTAATATCCGAAGTCGCAGAGAGCGCGTAGTATTTTTTTCTGGCTTCTAGGTCATGTGTAGCTTCTCCTATTTTTCCCAACAGATAGGTAATCATCGCGTATTGAGGGTTTTCCTCTTTTGTTTTATTCAATAAAACCAATAACTGCTTTTTGGGATCATTGTATTTTTTATGAATAAAAATGTCTTGCTGAATTCTATTTATTTGATATTCTAAGGTATTCGGGTTGAGAACACTTAACAATGAATCTCGATATTTGCCAATCTGTTTTCTATACTCGGGGCTATAACTATTAGCCGCATAATGCTCGAAAAATTCGCGATATGAAATGTAATAATTAGGAACCAATGAAAGTGCCAAGTTCTTTTTGTTGATACTTTTCAGAATGGCTTCAGATTCACGGTATTTTCCAGAAGAAGAATAAAGCGTTACGAGTTGTAGTTGGGCTAAATCGTAGAGCTCTTTATCCTGAAGTTCTTCTGCGATTTTGAGATTCTTTTTTACGTACTGAATAGCCGAATCAGAATTTAGTTTCTGATATTCTAAATACAGTGTTTTATTGTAATTGTATTCCTGCTCTTTAGTAAGATTATCTGATTTAATTTTCTTGAAATTCAGAATTCGCTCTTCTTTAATCTTAACGTAATGCTGTTTATTTTTGATTGCTTCGTTTAATTCTTTTAAAATAGCATCTGTGCTCTCTGATGCAAAAAGAGGAAAGCTGATAAGAACTATAAAAAGGGACAGAAATAGATTTTTCAAACTAACAAAAAAATTAATAAGATGTACAAATATAATAAAGTACAAATTCAATAATATTACAAGTATCCTTTTTTATAATTTTGTTACAGCAAACCTTGTCTAAAACTTAAAAATTATGCCACACTTTATAATTGACTGCTCAGAAAATGTATTACGCAGAAGAGCTGCAGATGAGATAATGCAAGAGGTTTTTGATGCTGCTTTATCAACTAATCTCTTTACCGCTTCTGAAATCAAAGTACGCATTAATCCCTTTACTTATTATAACAACGGAAATACCTTAGATGATTTTATTCATGTCTTCAGCTACATTATGGAAGGAAGAAATGACGAGCAAAAGGCTAACCTATCAAAAGTAATTGTCACACAATTGAATGCTGTGCTTCCAGAAGTTTCTGTAATTTCTATTAATGTAATGGAATTCGAAAAGCCCAATTATTTCAATAAAACGATGATATAAACATATTTTAAGATATAAATATACTTATATCATTAAATACGGTTTCATAAAAAAACTTTGTCAAAGTCTAAAACTTTGACAAAGTTGCTTCAATTCTTTTATCACTTATATGGTAAAAAAAATTAGACCGCAATTGGCGCCGCTAAACAGCTTTCAGGAATATCAAAAGCATTTACCAAAGCCACAGCATCTGGACGAATATCCCAACAAAGCTGATTCACCATTTTACGAACTGCTTTCGTTTTAACCGCTTCCATATAGCCGTCTTCTAGATACCAAGCTTTATTTTTTTCTATAGTTGAAAGCGCGTACAACTGATTTAATTTTGTCAAAATTGCTTTTGATGATTCATCTTCAACCGCTTTTATTGCAATCTGAAATTGTTCTAAAACTATTCTTTCTAGATACGCCTGCGCTACATCAATCATTTGATGCTGCACCACATTAAAGGCGTCATAAGGTTCTAATCCGCCATCAATTAATTTCTTGATACGTCTCGCTGCCGAAGCCAAAATTGTTTTTTCTCTGTGCACAAATGCCTGAAGATGAAACTCTCCCTCCAATAAATGTTCGTCTTCTGTTCTTCGAGTTGCAATTGGGTTTTTCTCTGCAATAGCTGTTTTTGCATTTTCGTAGACATAATTAATAATTCCCAACGATCCCATTTCTCCAAACGCCTTTCGGAATTCTGCCAAACGATTTTTAGCTACCAATTGCATTAAAACGGTATTATCGCCTTCAAAAGTAGTGTAGATTTCAGTGTCGTTTTTAAGCGCGTCGATTCGGTTTTCAGACAAATAGCCTTTTCCTCCGCAGGCTTCTCTGCATTCCTGCAAAATATCTCTAGTGCTCCAAGTAGAAAAAGATTTCATTCCCGCCGCCAAAGCTTCGATTTCTTGCATTTCGGCTTCGGTTCTATTTAAAAATCTATTCGTTAAATATTGCAGCGCAAAATGAACTGCATACGTTTTCGCTAAATGCGGCAATAATCTACGCTGATGCATTCTATAATTTAAAATTGGAACCTCAGATCCACCCTCTGGCCCGAATTGTCTTCTTTGATCGCTGTAGCGAATGGCAATTGTCAATCCAGATTTTGCTGCTGCTAAAGCCGAACGCGGAATCCCAATTCTCCCTCCTACCAAAGTGCCTAACATTGTAAAAAATCTACGGTTATCACTCGGAATTGGACTTTCAAATTCTCCTTTATCATTCACAGAAGCAAAACGATCCAGCATATTTTCTTTCGGAATCACTACATTATCAAAACTAATGGTTCCGTTGTCAACGCCATTTAATCCCATTTTATGGCCGCAATCGCCAATTGTCACGCCATTTACGACATTTCCATTAGGATCTCGTAATGGAACCACAAATGCATTTACGCCATAATCATGATCATCAATAATAAGTTTAGCAAAAACTGTTGCCATTTGTCCGTGAACGGCTGCGTTGCCAATATATTCTTTTTGGGCGTTTTTGTTTGGCGTATGAATAGTAAAAGTCTGATCGCTATGGTTATAAGTTGCCGTAGTTTCCAGACCTTTTACATTAGATCCGTGATGCGTTTCGGTCATAGCAAAACAGCCAGGAAGTTTCAGCGAACCAATATCTTTTAAATATTTAGCATAATGTTTTTCGGTTCCTAAAGATTGAACGCTCATTCCCCAAAGCCCGAATTGAACACCAAATTTAATTACCAGACTTAAATCATGATAACTCAGCGTTTCCATAATCGCAAAATAATCTGCTATGTTTTCTCCTCCTCCATATTGTTTTGGATATGCCATATTTCCGAGATTTTCATCGGCTAGAATCTTGCACCATTTATAGACAGTCTGTCTGAAAACATTAATATCGGTAGAAGTTTCGTAAGCAAATTCAGGTCTTGAAATAACCGATTTTACTCTTTCGATTATTGCTGCTTCTTTTCCATCCAAAATTTGAGTGATTTTCTGAATATCAAAACTGGCATTAGTTTGAGAATCGGCTGTAAAAGAACCTGCTTTCGTCTTGAAATTTTGCAATGCTTCTTCTCCCAAAATTCCTAAATCATTTTCTAATTTTTTAAAATCAGATTCTATAGGAGTTAAATCTAGATTACTTCCTGAAAGTGCTTTTGCAATATCAAAAATAGACTTGATCGAAGAGGTATCCTGAATACTTTTTTCAATATCCAATTTCCATTGTGTGAGTTCATTCCGTGAAGGCGGATTTGAAATATCGGCTTTAGAAAGCAAATATTCTTTTTCGTCTGGAGACAAAACATTTAAGGAATTTATAAACTCTTTTAAGGTTGCAAATTCTTTCTGTGTCAGTAAATCATCTGACCACACTAAATAAAATAATGGAGTAAAGGCTTGAAGTTTGGTATTTTGCATATCAATAGTATTCAGTTTAGAAATAGTTTTTTTAGCCACGAATTCACGAATTATTAAAAAATTAGGCTGAAAAAATTCGTGAATTCGTGGCTATATTTTTTACGCTTTATCGCATAAAAAAAACAGGAATGAAATATACTCATTCCTGTTTAAACATCCTGTTAAGATTCTGACAATTTTCGATTTTAAACCAATAAAAAATATGAAAACTAAGAATTAAGAACCCTTGGATATTGTGGTCATTTTTTGCTTTATGGCAAAAATATGATGCGAATTAAAAACTAACACTGCGGTAAAAATGATACCATATGCCGTAATTTGCAAAGGCGTAATATTTTCTTTGAAAAAAAAGGCCGCCAAACCAAATGCAATCATAGGATTAATGTTTAATAACATTCCAACTGTCGAAGAATTGATTCCTGAGAGTGCATACAAATTGAGAAATAACGGAATTATAGTAAATACAATTGCAATGGTTTCAATGCAGAGATAAAACTTAAATTCCGTTGGAACCGGTCCCCCAAAAACCGGATAAAACGGTAATAATACTAATGCAGCCAAAGTAATATGAAAAGTCAGTACAATAAACTTATCAAAACCTTTATTGGCTCGCTGACTTACTAAATAAGATGCATACGTTAGTCCGATAATGATGCTAAAAACCATATCCATAATGGCAGCGTAAGACAGTAAAACACAGCCTGAAATACTTAATCCCACAGAAATCCACTGCGTTTTGGACAGTTTTTCGTGCAATATAAAATAAGCGAGTATGGTCGTCAGAATAGGACAAACTAAATATGCCAGAGAAGTCGCTTTTACACTAACATGATTCATTACATAAATATACGTAAACCAATTTCCCATCAAAAAGGCACTTCCGCCAATATTAAGCAGAATCGATTTTCTTTTTTCTGATTTTGGCAACGCTTTAAAGATTTCGACGGTCTCTTTTATCTGTTTTCTTTTGAATAACAAAGCAATTAAGAGCATCAGAATACTACAGCTAAAAACGCGAAAAAATAAAATATCTAATGATGGATATTCATGAATTGGTCTTAAAACCAAACTGAAAAGTCCCCATGTCGTAAAGGCAGAAATAGCCGCGATATAATATTTTGTTGTTTTCACTAAAGTTGCTTTTGAAATGTTTTCTTTTTGATGAAGCAAATTTCTAAAAAATAAAACAGCAATACAGATACAGTTTTTGTAAATTGCAGCATAACAGTTTTTATTTTTATAATGAAAAATTCAAATTACTTATATCTTCAATTTGCTGACCTCATCGAAAAACAGATCAAATCTGGACTTCTAAATGTAGGTGACAAATTGCCTTCTATACGAGAGGTTTGTGCTGAAACGGGCTATAGTATGAGCACTGTCAGCAAAGCATATTATGAAGTGGAGAGCCGCTCTTTGATAGAATCAAGACCGCAATCTGGTTATTATGTAAGTAACATTTCGGCCAGAACAATTCCAGAACCATCGGCAAGTAAACCTCTTTTAACTCTTGAAAATATTGAACGCGAAGATTTAGTGGATTTGGTTTATGGCGATATGCGTAAAAAAGATATTACGATGCTTTCGCTTGGTTTCCCGTCCAATGAATTGCTTCCGATTGCGAAACTGAATAAAGGAATGGTTCAAGCCATGCGCCAATTGCCGAACAGCGGAATGAGTTATGAGGAAATTGAAGGAAACAGTAATCTAAGAAAAGAAATTGCACGCTGGTCTTTTACTTGGGGCGGTTCTCTTACTGAAGATGATATTATAACGACTCCAGGCTGTATTTCGGCAATTTCAAATTGTTTGCTGGCACTGACTAAACCAGGAGATACTATTATTACTGAAAGTCCGGTTTACTTTGGCATTCTACAATTGGCCAGATCCTTAGGCTTATATGTAATGGAACTTCCAACTAATATGACAACGGGAATTGAACTCGAAGCGGTCAAGAAGACTCTTGCTTCCAATAAAGTAAAAGCCTGTGTTTTAATGAGCAATTTCAGTAATCCATCAGGAAGTATGATGCCAAATGAACATAAAAAAGAAATTGTCCGTTTAATGGAATTTTATAATGTTCCACTAATTGAAGACGATATTCATGGTGATTTATATTTCGGTTCAAGCCGTCCTACGAATTGCAAAACTTATGATGAAAGCGGTATTGTCTTGTGTTGCAGTTCGGTTTCTAAAAGTCTGGCACCAGGCTATCGTGTGGGCTGGGTTTCTCCGGGGAAGTTTAAAAAAGAAGTTCTGAGAACCAAATTGTACCATACGATCTCCAATTCAACTATTACACACGAAGTGGTTGGTGACTTTCTAAAAAATGGCCGTTATGAAAATCATCTTAGAAAAATTCGTCAGATTCTGAATCGAAACTGTACTAACTACATTAATACTGTTTTAGAGTCTTTTCCAGCAGGAACAAAAGTAAGTCAACCACAAGGCGGATTCTTCTTATGGCTCGAACTGGATAAAAAAATCGATACTGCGGCTTTTTATCATTTAGCGTTAAAACATAATATTAGCATTGCTCCGGGAAGGATCTTTTCATTTCAAGATCAGTTTTCAAATTGTATGCGATTGAGTTTTGGATTGCCTTGGTCTAATGAAGTGAGAACTGCTATTCAGACGTTGGGAAGATTAGCGAAGCACCTTTAGACTCCAAAAACAAACACAATATTGTCATTTCGACGAAGAAGACTCGAGCGATAGCAAACAGGCGAAGCAAATCTCCGTGAGAAGCTCGGCAAAGATTGGAAAATTGTTACGGAATTACTTGTGGAGATTTCTCCTTCGTCGAAATGACAAAACAATGTGTTTAAAAAAGACTAAATACCTTCTAAATTAACATAGCCCGTGGTTTCAACCACGGGAACACATAGTAGGTTTTGCCATTCTTTGCGTTCGAGCGGTTGAAACCGCTGGCTATGTTTAAAACATTTGGTAATTTCTTCCTTCTTCACCTTTCGGCGTTTCTTGTGGAGATTCCTCGTTCCTCGGAATGACAAACTATTATTTGTTAGCGTGATTGCTTCGTTCCTCGCAATGACAAAAAAAAACTGGACAGCGCAACTACACACTGTCCAGCCAACAATTAAAAGAAGACCAAAATTAAATAGTTATAAGACAAAATAAGCGTCTTTTTCGACTTTCTTAGGTTCATCATTTAAATCAAATTCTTTTAGGATATCAAATTCGCTTTGATATTCGTTCAGCATTTGTTTGATATTTTTTTCAATCGTATTTGCAATTGCAGTAACTGGCGTATCTGTTGGTCTGTTTTCGAACGGATCTTGCAAATGAATCGCCATTCTTTCGATCAAAAAGAAAGCGGCACCGATTGCAGTAATCAGCGGAATGGCAAACCAGCTTAATACGCTTGTTAATCCGAAAGGCAATACAAAAATGAATAAACATAAAGTCAATCTAATGTACATACTGTATGTTGTTGGAAAAATCGTGTTTTTAATTCGTTCACATTTTCCCATTTCATCACATAATCTCGACAAAGTGTTATCGATTTCAACCTGCTGATACATATTGATTCTCTTTTCGTTTTTCGCATTTCTCAAATCTCTTGCATGTAGCATTAAAATAGCATTTGGAATATTTTGATGATTCTTGATGTATTTGATTTCTTCTTCACTCATTAATCCTTCAAGCGGTTTTATGGCATCTCTATTTCGAAGCGACTGTCCTAAACTGTAACACCAAGCGATTTGTCTTTTGGCAAAGTTTTCTTTGAATTCACTAGCTTCAACAGAAAAATCAGGGTCTTCATAAAACGTCAAAACCTGACGAATTAAGGTTCTGGAATCGTTTACTACGGCTCCCCAAACAATTCTCGCTTCCCACCATCTATCATAAGCCTGATTTGATTTAAAGGCCAATAATAGAGAAATAATCGTTCCGATCATGGTCGGAATGGCAATCGGGATATCTACAGGAAGATTGATAAAATAGTGATGGAAAATTTCAAACAGTATCGTATAAGCCAATACTAATGCAATTTCTACTTTAATTTTCCCGAGAACGTACTTCATTGGTATTCTTTTCTTTAATAACATATTTTCGGATTTAAATTAATATTTTTAAGGGGCTAAGGTTCTGAGATTCTAAGGTTGAAAATTAAAAAACTTAGTACCTTAGAACCTCAGAATCTGAGGACCTTAGTCTCAAACCATCTCTTCGTACAATGAAAGAACTGGGAGCCCTAGTTTTTCGTTGACATTTTCTTTTTTCGCTTTTTTAAATTTGATTTTTTCGCCTTTTCGGGTTTCTACCAGCATATCGATGTTGTGTTTTGAAATGGCTTCTGATAAAAATGGGGCTACATTTTCGTAGTTATCTTCAAAACTGGCGGTCTGGCTTACAATTTCGAAAGAGAAATTAGCGCTCAAAAATTCCTGAACATCTTTTACGTGGATATTTTTGCTAGAATTTTCTACATACAATGCTTTATGGAAAACCTCTTTATTAACTTCTGTACTGAGATGCAGAATCGGACATTTCTGATTTCCTGCCAATTGCACGAGATATTGATGAATTCTTTTGGTTTCCTGTTTATAAGAATGCGTGAGAATGACCAATTTTACTGAAAAAACTTCTATCAGGCGTTTGAAAATTGGTGCTGAAAGTCCGTATTGATTGTGGACTTTTAATTTAATATTTGAAGTGTGTTCAATAATATAACGGCAAGTTTCCAGAACTTCTTCCTGACTCCTAGTAAGTCCTGACTTCATTTCTCTTAAAAAACCCGATGACGAAAATGTATCAGGAGCTTCTGAAACTAATACTAAAATAATTTCCGACTCAGTATTTTTAGACTGATTTACCGCAGATTTAACAGCCGAAATGGTGTCATCTTTTAAAGTTGTAGGTATAAGAAAATTTTTCATAAGTATATTCTTTTAGTTTATACTTACAAAATAACTCTCAGTAGATTAGACCTTTATTAATCTAAAATTAGAATTTTCTAAAATTAAACATTAGATTTTTTAATGTTGCCTTTTTTGAAGATGATTGTAACGATTGTTCCTTTGTTTTGCTCAGATTGCACTTGAAGTTCGCCATCGTGCATTCTAATAATTTTAGACGCCAAAGGAAGTCCTAAACCATAGCCAATATATTTGGCTGCAATTTTACCTCTAAAGAAAGGCTCGTATAAATGCGGAATATCTTCTGGCGGAATTCCGATCCCGATATCATTGATCGTGATTTTGATCATTTCTTTATTGGCCGTAAGGTTCACAAACACTTCATTGTTATCAGAATATTTTACTCCATTGGTAATAATATTGTTGATTGCCAATTCTAAAAGCGGTTTATTGCACGGCAAAAGCAGTAAATTAGAATCTTCTGGAGCAAAATTAAGTTTAATGCTTACGCGGTTGTCAGGATAAATCTTGTCGAGATCAGATTTTACATCCAATAATAGTTCGTCCATGCGAGCAATGTCCGATACTTGTTTCTGTCCGTCATAACCCGTTTGAGTAAGCTTAAGGAGACTTTCTGTTAGATTTCCTAATCTAGAAGCCTGGCTATAAATATTTTCTAATGAGCCAATATATTCGCTAACTTCTCTTTCTTTGAGAAGCATAATTTCTGCTTCAGCAATGATAGTGGTGATTGGGGTTTTTAACTCATGAGAAGCATTATTGATAAAATTAGCCTGAATCTCAAATGAAGTTTCCAATCGATCCAGCATATTATTAAAAGTATTGGTCAAATCTGATATTTCATCAGAGTTTTTAACTTCAGGAAGACGATTGTGCAGATTAGAAGCACTAATTCTTTTTACTTCTTTGGTAATTCGTGCTACTGGATTGATAACTCGTTTTGCTAAAAATCGTCCTAAAAGAAAAGCTAGAATCACAAATCCGATTCCGCCAAAAAGCATAATTTTAACTATATAAACCGTTGTATCTTTTCCTTTACGGTCTCTCGCGCCAACAATTACAATATATTTTTGATTGTTTTCTTGAAAAATCTGTCCGAGATAATACTTGTTATCTATTTCGTAAGAATCTTTTCCTGTACTTAAAACATTGGTATAAAAAGTATTCGGAAGATTTAGATTTGTATTATAATCAAAACTATTGTGGCTGTTTACTTTTAATACGTATTCCTCTTCTTCAATCAATTCTTCAAGACCATTTTTTTGAAGATTTTTATAATATTTAATTTTCTCAGGATCTTTCTGAAAATGAATTGAAGCTACAATTTTTGCTCTATCATCTAAACGCTTTAAAAAGTGATATCGATTATTTTCCCTGAATAAAAAAAATACGATGATACACAATAGCGAGGTGCTAAAGGTAGAAAGAGCAACGTAATTGAAAGTGATTTTTTTCCTAATGTCCATATTATGGTTTTATTACATATCCCAAACCTTTCATGGTGTGAATCAGTTTCGTTGAAAAAGGTTTATCTATCTTTCTTCTTAAATACGTAATATATACATCAACCACGTTGGTATTCATATCAAAATTAATATCCCAAACATTATCTAGAATTTGGTCACGCGAAACAATACGCCCCGTATTTTTAGCCAAATAATACAAAAGCTTAAATTCTTTAGCAGTCAATACAATATTCTCTCCATCTCTTTTAACCGTTTTTGCACGGCCATTTATTTCTAAATCACCAATTGTGATGGTATCTATTTTTTCTGTTTCCTGCTGAGATCTTCTGTATAAAGCATTTACCCTGGCATCTAGTTCTCCAAATTTAAAAGGCTTAACCAAATAATCATCTGCGCCAGAATTAAGTCCAGTTACAATATTTTCTGAAGTTCCTAGAGCGGTTAAGAGTAAAATAGGCACGAAGTTTTTTGCGGCACGAAGTCTTCTGCAGATTTCAATCCCGTTGATATCAGGAAGCATTACGTCTAAAATTACCACATCGAAAGTATAATTATGAATCATTTCTATGGCTGTTTTACCATCCATAGCCACGCTTACTTCATTATTATTTTCTGCAAAACCTTTTCGTAATATCGATAATAGATTTGGCTCATCTTCGACTATCAGTAATTTCATATTAAGAAGTTTGTATATACAACAAAAATAAGAATACAATTTAAAATAATTTTAAACAACTTTACAAATTATGATTTAATTATGAAGAATAAAAAAAGCAGGCCTTATTGCCTGCTTTTTGATATTTTTTAGCGTTAAAGTTTCTTATTCTTAATTTCTGAAACTAAAAAGTTTCTCCAGCATTCAAATAAAATCCTTTAGAATTGTTACCCCACGAGTAATCAAAAATAAGATTAGTTTTGGACGCTTTGTCAATTAAAAGCCTTAAACCAATTCCAGCTGCCGGCTGAATCGACTTGAATAGTTTAAGATCGTTATCAGAATTACTTGTTGTTACAAAATTGGTAAAAACAGTACCGCTCAGCAATTGATTGCAAGTTATCGGAAATCGGAACTCAGTAGATAAATAAACCAATCCATTTCCTCTAAATAATCCTTGCGTATAACCCTCTCCACTTCTACTACGCTGATCCCAACCAATGGCAGGTAGATTCAAGTACGGCACTTTCCCTTTGGTTACAAATTGTCCGTAGGTCCAAAATGCCAAAATATAATGCGGATTTTTATGAGAAACAGGAACAAAATGACGATACTCAGCAAACAACACATTACTGTATTCCTGATTGTTGAAAAGCACAGGATTAAATCTGTAGTTAATATTGGCAAACCAACCTTTTGATGCATTTACCTGATTATCACGCGAATCGTGAACCAGATTTAAACTTACTCCGTTTAAGAAATATTCAAAATTATTAAATCCGTATTTTTGGCTATAATTATAATGATACGTATACTTCTCGTTTGCAACATCCAACTCTTTGTCATCTATACTCGAATACCAATCAATATTAATACCTCCTCCGATGTAATAATTTTCTTTGACTTCAAAAGAAACTGTCTGATGAAATTTGAAATAGTTATAATCCATATCCTGAGCTAATGAATCTATACTAAAACCGGGAGGACGGTCTCGTCTTGGCGGAATAATATCAGTCCCTAAACCATAATTGGGTTGTGAAAACAGATACAAGCGATAATCGCCACTTAAAAAGATTTTATTGTTCTTAAGCAAAATATTGTTTTTTACATTTACCAGCCACTGATTTTTTAAGGTATACGTGATTCCAATATTAGCAATTGAATATTTGTCTTTTTCTTTTTTTCCTTTAAAAGTATATTGTGCGACCGCACCAAAAAAGAACCCAGTTGCGGGCTGCGAGCCAATTGCAGGAATTACTAAAAAGAAATTGTTTTTTGTGGGCTTAACAACCAGTGCATCGTCATCTTTCTTAAAAAGATCGAATACCGTTTTAGGAGGGCAAATTTTCGGATTTTGAATTTCTTCTTGAGAAAATAAATTAAAAGAAATAAGAAATAATAATCCTAAGATTTTAGACTTGTACTGAACGGCATTATTTTGAAAAAAAAGCACCATTTACAAAGTTTTGTTTTAGAAATAAGATTACTATCTCATTGTAAATATAAGCCTTATTTTCAACATGTTAAACACTAAAACCAAATAATTTTCAAAATATTTTAACAAAAAAAGCCGTCAAAAAATATTTGACGGCTTTTTCATATCGCTATTTAATATTATTTAGTTATAAACTTTGGATGGATTAGATTTTCTAAAGAATAAATTTCATCCCATTTTTCTTGTGTAATCAATTTTCTTTCGAGAACAGCAATTTGATGCACACTTTTACCTGTTTTTAAAGCTTCTCCAGCAATACTAGCACTTTCTTCGTAACCTAAAATCGGATTCAATTGCGTTACAATTCCGATGCTGTTCATCACCATATTGTAGCAGTGATCCACATTTGCTGTGATTCCGTTAATACATTTGTCAATTAAAGTCTGAATCGCATTTGAAAGATAATCCAACGAAGTAAACATCGCAAAAGCAATGACAGGCTCCATTACGTTTAATTGCAATTGCCCTGCTTCTGCCGCCATTGTAACTGTTAAATCTTGGCCAATTACATAAAAACAAGTCTGATTTACCACTTCTGGAATTACAGGATTTACTTTTCCAGGCATAATAGACGAACCTGGCTGACGTGCTGGAAGATTAATTTCATTCAAACCTGTTCTTGGCCCGGAACTCAATAAACGTAAATCGTTACAGATTTTAGAAATTTTAACGGCAGAACGTTTTAAAGTTCCCATAATCTGAACATAAGCTCCCGTATCAACCGTTGCTTCAATTAAATCGGGTGAAAGTGTCAGCGGAATTCCAACCTCATCTGCTAAATATTTCACGCAGATTTCAGGATAACCTTCAGGAGCATTTACTTTTGTTCCAATGGCAGTTGCGCCCATGTTGATTTCTAACAATAAATCTTGAGCATTTTTCAAACGCTGAATATCTTCACCAATAGTAGTCGCATAGGCTTTAAATTCTTGTCCTAAAGTCATCGGAACCGCATCTTGCAATTGCGTTCTTCCCATTTTTAAGACATCTTTAAATTCTTCTCCTTTTTTAGCAAAAGCTACTTCTAAACCTGCAAAAGTTTTAATAAAACTTTCCATTTTCAAATACAAAGCAATTCTAAAAGCGGACGGATAAGCATCATTTGTAGATTGAGAACAGTTTACATGATTATTTGGATGCAGAAAATTATATTCTCCTTTTTTATGGCCAAGATATTCTAAACCGATATTCGCAATTACTTCATTGGCATTCATATTTACAGAAGTTCCTGCTCCACCCTGAATTAAATCGCTCACGAATTCCTGATCAAATTTACCTGCAATTACCTGATCGCTTCCGTAACAAATCGCTTCAGCAATTTTAGGATCAAGCGCTCCACAATCTTTATTTGCCATGGCAGCAGCTTTTTTTACATATCCTAAAGCCTTAATAAATAAAGGCTCTTTTGAAATTGGAATTCCAGTAATATTGAAATTCTCTACCGCTCTAAAAGTCTGGATTCCGTAGTATAAATGATTGGGAATTTCTAATTCTCCCAGAAAATCATGTTCTTTTCTTGTTGATTCCATATAATAAAATTGATATGTTTTGACTTAAAAAATAAGTGTAAAGCTACAGTATTTTATGCATAAAAATATGAATAGAATCAAAATCATTTCTGATTTGTTCAGATTATTTTATGGCAAATTAGTACCTTTTCGGCCTCAAATAATTATTAAAAAGAGTTGAAAAAAGAAAGCGAATATTTTCTTGATAAAGAATACAATGCGATTGTTTACGCCAAAGATGATTTGAATTTTAAAGACTTTGAATCTTGCGTTTTTAACAATTGTAACTTCTCTGCCTGCACTTTTCTTGCCGTTACTTTTATCGATTGCGTTTTTAATGATTGTATTTTCAGCGAAGCCAAAATTAATTACGTTGCTTTGAGAACGGTTACTTTCAATCGATGTGAAATTAAAGAAGTGAATTTTGCCATGTGCGACAAACTCATTTTTGAAGTTCGTTTTAATGATTGTATTCTTGACTTTTCGAAGTTTTATACTTTAAAATTAAAAGGAACTCCGTTTACTAATTGCAGTTTAATAGCTGTGGATTTTATGGCAGCCGATTTAACCAGCGTGATTTTTGATAACTGCGATTTATACCGTTCCGAATTTAGCAAAGCCATCGCCAATAAAGCCGATTTTAAAACGAGTTATAATTATACTATTGATCCGTCTAAAACTAAACTGAAGAAAGCTATTTTTTCTTTGAGTGAAGTAAAAGGGTTATTGTTTACACATGATGTGATTGTGAGTTAATCAAACAAAAAACGTATAGTTTGTCATCCTAAGGAACGAAGGATCACACTTAGAATTCGACAAATATTGGCGATATACTTTACGGAAATATTAGTGTGATCCTTCGTTCCTTAGGATGACAAAAAAGCTGTTTTAGATTTTCTTCCCCATCACATAATCCTCCATCAAATACCCATTTCCAATTTCTATATCAACCGTTTCTTTTATTTCAAAACCTAGTTTTTTATAGAAATTCAGTGCCGTATTAAAACGGTTTACGTTTAATAAAAGTTCGTTTGAATTATTTTCTAAAGCCATTTTTGCAATTTCTTCAAATACTATTTTACCAAAACCTTTTCCTTGAGTTTCTGGCAAAAGATAGATTTTATGGATTTTGGTTATCGCTTCGTTTTTATAATTGTGTTCAATTCCGATAAAACCAATTATAGAATCAGCATCGGAAATCATATAAAACAGTTGCTCTTTATTTTGAATTTGTTTTGATAAAGCTTCGTCAGAATAAATGAGATCTAGCATATAATCTAATTGTTCCTTCGTTAGAATTTCGCCATACGTAATTGGCCAAGTTATATGCGCGATTTCTTGAATTTTAGCAATATCTTCAATAGATGCTTCTGTAATTTTAATCATATTTATTTAGTAAAAACTTGATTTTCTTGTTCGCTTACGCGGATGAAAGTCGTTCTTTTTGTTAATTCTTTTAATCTAGAAGCCCCCACATACGTACAAGTGCTTCTTATTCCGCCTAAAATATCTAAAACCGTATAAATTACTTCCCCTTTAAACGGAACTTGAACTGTTTTTCCTTCACTTGCTCTGTATTCTGCAACACCTCCAGCGTGTTTGTCCATTGCAGTTTTCGAACTCATTCCGTAAAACTGTTTGAATTTTTCGCCATTTACTTCGATTAGTTCTCCACCACTTTCGGTATGTCCTGCCAGCATTCCGCCTAACATTACAAAATCGGCTCCGGCTCCAAAAGCTTTGGCTACGTCTCCTGGAGTTGTACATCCTCCATCGCTTATAATATGTCCGCCTAAACCGTGAGCGGCATCAGCGCATTCTATAATTGCAGACAATTGCGGATAACCAACACCCGTTTTTACGCGAGTTGTACAGACTGAACCTGGTCCAATTCCGACTTTTACAATATCAGCGCCGGCCAATAAAAGTTCTTCAGTCATTTCTCCTGTAACGACGTTTCCTGCAATAATGATTTTATCAGGATACTGTTTTCTGGTTTTCTTTAAAAACTGAACAAAATGTTCCGAATAACCATTGGCAACATCAATACAGATAAATTTCAGTAAAGGATTTGCAGAGATTATTTTTTCAATCTTTTCAAAATCTTCTTTTCCAGTCCCCGTACTTACCGCAATATAATCGTAGAAATCTGGAGCTGCATTTTTTAAGAAATTATTCCATTCCTCTAAAGTGTAATGTTTATGAATGGCCGTAAATAGCTTCTCTTTAGCCAAAACCTTTGCCATTTCAAAAGTTCCCACGGTATCCATATTGGCTGCCATAATAGGAATTCCTATCCAACTAGCAGTACTATGCAAAAATTTGAAATTTTGTTCTAAGGAAACTTCGGATCTGCTTTTGAGCGTTGATCTTTTAGGTCTAAACATTACATCTTTAAATCCTAATTTCAGGTCCATTTCTATTCTCATATTTCGAGATTTTGGTTACTCTCAAATGTAAGAATTTCTGATTTTAGATTTCAGATATTAGATTAACAAAAAGTTGAACTTTTGAACAATTGTCCATTAGTTTGCTTTCGCGAAAGCGCTGATTAAAGCTCTTTTAATTTGATGTACTTTGCGCGGGGTTCGACTTCGCTCAGCCTGACAAAGATATAAACTGAAAACTGTGACTGAGACTGAACACTAAAAAAAGCTATCCGTGAATCGTTTCGTTTTTCCCGTAATTGGTAATGATAGATTCTTCAAAAGCTAACCATTCTCTCCAACGTTTTTCAACATCAATTCCAACTCCATATTTACGAGCATAAGTAATGAAAGTTGTGTAATGTCCTGCTTCACTTTCCATTAATTCTCTATAGAAAACAGCCAATTCTTCATCTTGAATATTTTCTGAAAGCACTTTAAAACGTTCACAGCTTCTGGCTTCGATCATAGCAGAGAAAAGAAGTCTTTCTACAAGACCAGAAACGCGGCTTCCGTCTCCGCTTCTTTTCATATATTGATATAGTTCGTTTACATATTCGTCTTTACGCTCACGACCTAATTTTAGTCCTCTTTTGATAATTATATTATGAACTTGTTCAAAATGATCTACCTCTTCTTTTACTAAAGCCAATAAATCTTGAACTAAATCCTGATGCTCTGGATTGTTTGTAATAATCGTAATGGCATTGGTTGCTGCTTTTTGCTCGCACCAAGCGTGGTCGGTTAGAATTTCTTCTATATTCTTCTCAACAATATTTACCCATCTTGGGTCGGTTGGCAATTGTAGTCTTAATACGCCCATTTCTTTAATTTGTTTCAGGTTTATTTTGTTTGCTTCGCCAATTCGGCTAAAGCCTCGTGTCAAGTTTCAAGTTTTTATTCTAAACGAAAAAAGTTTAAAGTTTCATAATGCGTTTATTATCGCATTACAAAACTTTAAACTTGAAACCTTAAACTTTAAACTTTAAACTAATTAATAAGCAAAAATTGGTCTTTCGCTCATCATATCGTTTACTTGTTCTGCAACTTCTTCGATAACTGCTTCATCTGTATGGTTAGATAAAACTTTATCAATAAGTTCAACAATAGTTTCCATATCTTTTTCAACTAAACCACGAGTTGTGATTGCAGCTGTTCCAACACGAATTCCAGAAGTGATAAATGGAGATTTATCGTCAAAAGGAACCATGTTTTTGTTTACTGTAATTTCAGCTTTTACTAATGCATTTTCAGCTTCTTTACCAGAAATATTTTTGTTTCTTAAGTCAATAAGCATCATGTGGTTATCAGTTCCGCCAGAGATAATGTTGTAACCTCTTTTTACGAAAGCATCAGCCATTGCGTTTGCATTTTTTTGTAATTGCATTGCATAAGTAAAGAACTCATCTTTTAATGCTTCACCAAAAGCAACTGCTTTAGCAGCAATAATGTGCATTAAAGGTCCACCTTGGTTTCCAGGGAAAACAGCTAAATCCAATAATGAAGACATCATTCTGATTTCTCCTTTTGGAGTTGTTAATCCTTGTGGATTTGGGAAATCTTTCCCCATTAAAATAAGACCTCCACGTGGTCCTCTTAATGTTTTGTGTGTTGTTGTAGAAACAATATGGCAATGTGGAATTGGATCGCTTAATAAACCTTTTGCAATAAGACCAGCTGGGTGAGAAATATCAGCAAATAATATTGCTCCAACGCTGTCAGCAATTTGTCTGAAACGAGCAAAATCCATGTCACGAGAATAAGCAGAAGCTCCAGCGATGATTAATTTTGGCTGTTCTTTAGTTGCAATTTCTTGAATTTTATCATAATCTAAACGACCAGTTTCAGCATCTACACCGTAGAATACTGGACGATATAAACGTCCTGAGAAATTTACTGGAGAACCGTGAGTTAAGTGACCTCCGTGAGATAAATCGAAACCTAAAATAGTATCACCAGGATTTAAACAAGCGTGGTATACAGCTGTATTTGCTTGAGAACCAGAGTGAGGCTGTACGTTTGCATATTCAGCGCCAAACAATTCTTTAGCTCTGTCAATTGCAATCTGCTCAATAACGTCAACTACTTCGCAACCGCCGTAGTATCTTTTGCCAGGATAACCCTCAGCATATTTATTAGTTAAAACAGACCCTGCTGCTGCCATTACTTCATCACTTACAAAATTCTCAGAAGCGATAAGCTCTAGTCCATGAATTTGTCTTTCTTTTTCCTCTTGGATAAGATCAAAAATTTGTTCGTCGCGTTGCATTTTTTTGTTTTTCGTTAATTTCACGCAAAAATACAAAAAAACGTTTGTCAAACAGCTAGATTATGATATATTTGACATGTAATTTTTCAACAAACAATTAACATTAAACATGCCAATAACCGCCAACGATACCAGTAGAAAATCATGGTTAGAAGTGCCTCAAAATAGCGACTTCCCTATTCAGAATATTCCTTTTGGTGTATTTCTTACCAAAGAAAATGTCGTTACAGTAGGAACGAGAATTGGCGATTATGCCATAGATTTAGGGGCTTTACAGCAATTAAACTATTTTGAAGGAATAGAATTGACCGATGATATGTTTATGCAGGATACGCTGAATGATTTTATTTCTGACGGAAAAAAAACATGGCGTCTGGTTCGAAATCGTATCGCAGATATTTTCGACGAAAACAATCCGCAACTAAGAGATTCAACAAAACACCGAGATATTGTTATATTTAAAATTGAAGATGTAGAAATGCAGCTTCCTGTTTTAATTGGTGATTATACTGACTTTTATTCAAGCAGAGAACATGCTACAAACGTAGGTAAAATGTTCCGTGATCCTGATAATGCATTATTGCCAAACTGGCTCCATATTCCGGTTGGATATCACGGAAGAAGTTCTACAATTGTGCCATCTGGAATTCCAGTTCACCGACCAATGGGACAAACCTTGCCTGCTGGCCATGACACACCTGTTTTTGGTGCTTCACGCTTAGTAGACTTTGAATTAGAAACTGCTTTTATCACAACAGATGTGAATGTAATGGGCGAAAATATTTCAACTTATGAAGCTGAAGACTATATTTTCGGAATGGTTTTATTAAATGACTGGAGTGCTCGCGATATCCAGAAATGGGAATATGTGCCACTTGGACCATTTTTAGCTAAAAACTTTGCCACATCCATCTCGCCTTGGATTGTTACTATGGATGCTTTAGAGCCTTTTAGAACAAAAGGTCCAAAACAAGATCCGTCACCGCTACCTTACTTACAGACAAAAGGTAAAAAAGCTTTTGACATTCATTTGGAAGTTTCGTTACAACCAGAAGACCAAGAAGAAACTGTTATTTCAAGATCGAACTTTAAATATATGTACTGGTCTATGGCTCAGCAATTGACACACCATACCTCAAACGGATGCCGTGTAAATTCTGGCGACATGATGGGTTCTGGAACTATTTCTGGCCCAACTCCTGATAGTTTTGGTTCTATGCTGGAATTAACTTGGGGTGGAAAAAATCCATTGAAGTTAAAAGACGGAAGCGAACGTAAATTTATTGAAGATAATGATACTGTAATTATTCGCGGTTTCTGCGAAAATAACGAAGTAAGAATTGGTTTTGGAGAAGTTTCTAGCCAATTGTTGCCTCCTTTTACAAGACAATGAAGAGCAGAACAGTCTGAAGAAATATAGAAATAGAAAAACCTTGGCGATAACCAAGGTTTTTTTTATGCTTTTTAATCTCTCTTAAAATCGTAGAAATTTTAAACCATATAAGTAATTTAAATTCATTTAATTCAGACTTAATTTTCTTTTATTACTTATATGGCTTTATATATTAAGCAGGAATCTGCTGACTTAAGCAATGCAAAGTTCCGAATCCCCAGATAAAATCAATACAACTGATTCCGATTACTTCTCTATCAGGAAAACATTCTGCTAATATGTTTAAGGCTACACGATCATTACTGTCATTGAAGGTCGGAACTAAAACACAATTATTCAAAATCAAGAAATTAGCATAACTTGCTGGCAAACGTAAATCTTCAAAATCAACACGTTTTGGCATTGGAAGCGCTACAATAACTGGAGATTTCCCGTTTTCTAATTTTGCATTCTGAAGACGTTTCAAATTATCCTGCAAAGGCTTGTAATTTGAATCATTTTTATCTGTTTCAACAATCGTTACAATCGTATCTTCATTTACAAATCGACATAAATCATCAATGTGGCCGTGAGTATCATCACCTTCAATTCCATCTCCAAGCCAAATTACATTAGTCACACCAAGATATTCTTTAAAAACGGCTTCGTAATCTTCTTTGGTAAAACCTGGATTTCTAACCTGAATTGTTGGATGCATTAAACATTCTTCAGAAGTCAGTAAAGTCCCTTTTCCATTTACATCAATTGCTCCGCCTTCAACAATTACTGGCTTTCCTTTATATATGACCTGTGTTAGCGGAACATCAATAAAATCAGCCACTTTACCTGGAACAAACTTATCTAATTGATAATTTTTATATTTTGCCCAACCATTAAAATTGAAGTTTAATGCTTCTCTTTTTGAACCATTCTTTACAATAATTGGCCCCGAGTCGCGCATCCAGCTTCTGTTGGTTTTATGAAGAATATAAGAAACGTTTTTGATATTTACGCGGGCTCTTTCAAGCATATCAGCAACTTTTTCTTTTAGTTTTTCATCGGCAACCACCAAAAAAACAGTTTCAAAAGTGGCTACTTTTTTTATAAATTCTACAAAAGCCCATTGAACTGCTTCGTATTTTCCCGGCCAGTCATTGCCATTGTGCGGAAAACACAATACAATTCCTTGCTGTTTTTCCCACTCTGCAGGAAATCTTCTATTATTTGTTGACATAAATAGGTTCTAATTAAGAAAGTGCAAAGATAAGCATTCGTTAGGATTTTAAAACAAATGAGTAAAAATCATACTCCATTTCACAATAAATATCCTTCAAAAATTAAGTTAAAGATTAAATAATACATCCTTAATATTTAACAGAGACCTCAGAATTACTTTTGCCAAAACTAAAAACTAACACATGAAAAATTTATCAATCTCATTATTAGCGGCACTTTTCATATTAGCAAGCTGTAACAATGATGAAAATTCGAACAGCGAACCAGAAGTTGTTGTTAACGAAAATCCTGGAACTTTTAAAGAAATTGGTTCTATCACAATTGGCGGAGAAGCTGCAGCTGAAATTTCTGCTTACTGCGAAAAAACAAAAAGACTTTTTACAGTAAACAACAGTGGGGTAAACCAGATTGACGTTATTGACATTACAGACCCTACAAAACCAATGAAAATTGGAAAAATTGATTTAACTGCTTATGAAGGTGCTGCGAACAGCGTTTCTGTTTTTGACGGAAAGCTTGCTGTTGCTTTAGAATCTACTGTAAACAAGCAAGGAAACGGAAAAGTAGTTATTTTTAATACTTCTGATTACAGCTTAATCAAACAAGTTACTGTTGGAGCATTGCCTGATATGATTACTTTTTCTCCAGACGGAAAATTTATCATGACTGCTAATGAAGGTGAGCCAAATACTGATTATACACAAGATCCTAACGGAACGGTTTCTATTATTGAAACAAGCACTTATAATGTTACAACACTTGATTTTAGCTCATTAGCTGGTCAAGCTGCGACATTAGCAAAAGATGGATTTAGAATTTCAAAATTTGCTAAAACGAGTTTTGCTCAGGATATTGAGCCTGAATACATTACAATTTCTGACGATTCCAAAACTGCTTGGGTAACTTTACAAGAGAATAATGGTGTTGCAAAAGTTGATTTAACTTCTAAAACTATTACTGCGATTTACCCTTTAGGATTAAAAGACTACAATACTGCTGAAAACGCAATTGACGTAAGCGACAGTGACAGTAAAATTGCTTTTAACCCTTGGAAAGTAAAGGGTCTTTATATGCCAGATGCTATCAGTCATTTTACTGTAAACAATACCCCTTATTTTGTTACAGCCAATGAAGGAGATGCAAGAGAATACACTGCCTATACTGATGTGAAGCGTATGAAAAGCATGACACTTGATGCAACAGTTTTTCCAGATGCAGCAACCTTAAAATTAGATGCTAATTTAGGCAGATTAAATTTAGTTGCAGATATGGGAGATACTGATGGAGATGGCGATTTGGACCAAATGGTAAGTTTTGGCGGAAGATCGTTTTCTATCCGGAATGGAAACACTGGAAAAATTGTTTTTGACAGCAAAAATGATGTTGACAAAAAGACCAACGAAATAGGCACGTACGACGATAAAAGAAGTGATGACAAAGGTTCTGAGCCAGAAGCTGTAGTTGCGGCTAAAATGGGAAATCAAAACATTTTGTTTGTTGGTCTAGAAAGATCTGACGCTTTTATGGTTTACGATGCTACAAATCCAACTTCACCACAATATTTGCAAACTGTAAAAACAGGAGATGCGCCAGAAGGAATTCTTTTCATCCCTGCTTCAAAAAGCCCTACAAAAAGAAGCTTATTAGTGGTAAGTAGCGAAGGAGATGGATCTGTTAAAATTTATCAGCCCGATTTAAAATAATAACTTTTTTTTTAGGATAGCAAACGGGACAAAATGTGAATTTTGTCCTTTTTTTATGCATTCTATTATACTAATATTAACGGATTTACACAATTAAATGCCAAAAGATGGGAATTATGTAAGGGTATATACAACACAATCTAAAATTCGACCTCTAATTTTGCTTCAGAGTTTAAAATAAAAACAATTTAATTTTTGATATCATGAAAAAGAAATTAGTATCAGTATCCTTATTATTGCTATCATTTGCTGCAGGTGCTCAAAATATGGCTACCACTTCTACCAAACCTAGTGTAGATCAAGAATACAACAAATGGTCGATCGAACTAAATGGCGGAGTTAATAAACCAACTAGAACAATGACTCCAGGTTACACTACAGAATCATTAAATTTTTTCCACGGTGATTTAGGTGTTAGATATATGTTTAGTCCAAAATTTGGGGTGAAATTAGATGTTGGTTACGATCAATTTAAAGAGAAAAAAAACACTCCAGATTTTGAAAGCCGTTATGTTAGAGCAAGTTTACAAGGAGTTATCAATGTTGGACGTGCTTTAAATTTTGAGACTTGGACAAACACAATTGGTCTTTTGGCTCATGGTGGTTTCGGGGTTTCTCAAATTAGTACTGAAACTGGATTTGGAGGTCAAGATTACATGGCTCACGGAATTGCCGGTTTAACGGGACAAATCAGATTGAGTGATCGAGTTGCTTTGACAGGAGATCTTACTGGAATTGTTAACGGAAGACAAAACTGGAACTTTGACGGAATGGGAACTACTTCTACAGGTGCTTTTGACGGTGTTTTATTAAACGCTTCTGTTGGTTTAACATTCTACTTAGGTAAAAACCAAAAACATGCTGATTGGGTTGGTGAAGAAGACAGAATTAGCGAATTGGAAAAAAGAGTGGACTTAATCGAAACTGGCCTTTTGGACACAGACAAAGATGGAGTTGCTGATTTATACGATTTAGAACCAAATTCTATTGCAGGAGTTGCCGTTAACACTAAAGGACAATCTATTGATACTAATCAAAATGGTGTGCCAGATGAATTAGAAAGCTACTTAGATAAAACTTACGAAAAGAAAGGTGCAGGAACAGCTACAAACAATACGGTTGAAGAATTAATCAACGGAGGTTATGTAAATGTTTATTTCGATTTCAATTCGTCTAAACCAACAAATGCATCTTTATCTGGTGTTGATTTCTTAGTGAAATACTTAAAAAACAATCCTGGAAAATCTGCTGACATTATTGGTTATGCTGACGAAATTGGAAATTCAAACTACAATGTTGAGTTATCTAGAAAAAGAGCTGAAGCTGTGAAAAAAGTAGCAGTAAATGCTGGAATTGACGCTTCAAGATTGAATGTAATTGCTAATGGAGAAGATACTTCTGTTAACAAAAATTCTAAAGAAGCACGTCAAATCGTGAGACGAGTTACTTTCCAAGTGAAGTAATCTATATATAAAGCTAAAAACGAGAAAAGGAGCCATTCAATTGAATGGCTCCTTTTTGTTTATAAAAATAGAGTTTAAAAAACTAGATTTATAAAGCTTCGGAGAAATTAAATATTTATAGCAAATGACAAATGTTTATAATATAAAGCTCAAGAGGAATAACATGCTCTTTTGAAACTTAATATATATCGCTCCTCCGGAGCTTTTCCATTTGCCGCTATAAATATTTAACTTCTTAAAAGCTTGCATAAAAAAAGGACAAAATGTGAATTTTGTCCTTTTTTTATATTTTAGATAAATTAATTATTTATCGATTGCTCTTTTTGTGATATCTCCAAAAGCATCAATTCTTCTATCTCTGAAGAATGGCCAATTTTGGCGAACATTTTCCTGAAGGTCTAAATCAACCTCAGCAATTAAGATTTCTTCCTTATCGTGCGAAGCTTGAGCTAAAATTTCTCCTTGCGGTCCAGCAATAAATGAAGCTCCCCAGAATTGAATTCCTTCTGTCCCGTCGATATACTTTTCTAAACCAATTCGGTTTGCAGCTGCAACGAAAACACCATTTGCTACAGCATGACCTTTCATTACGTTCATCCAAGCGCCATATTGATTTTCTCCATATTGCTCTTTTTCTTTTGGATGCCATCCAATTGCTGTTGGGTAGAATAAAACTTCTGCTCCTTTAAGCGCTGTAATACGAGCCGCTTCTGGATACCATTGATCCCAGCAGATTAAAGTTCCAACAGTTCCTTTTTTAGTTTCAATCGCTTGGAAACCTAAGTCACCTGGAGTGAAATAGAATTTTTCATAGAAATGAGGATCGTCTGGAATATGCATCTTACGATATAAACCAGCTTCAGTTCCATCAGTATCGATAATATAAGCACTGTTATGATAAATTCCAGCCATTCTTTTCTCGAAGAAAGGAACAATAATTACTACTCCTAATTCTTTTGCCAATTCGCTGAATGCAATAAATGAAGTGCTGTAAAGTGGTTCTGCTAATGCAAAATTCTCTACATCTTCACTTTGACAAAAATAATGACTGCTATATAATTCAGGCAATAAGATAACTTCTGCACCTTGACTCGCAGCGTCTCTTACCCAGCTGATACATTTTTTAAGATTATTTTCGGCAACATCATTCAGGTTTAACTGAATAACCGATATTTTATACTTTCTTTTCGCCATGACATAAAATTTAGAGTGCAAAAATAGTACTTTTTAAAGGAATGGCAAAGTCGATAACTTTTATATAACAACTAATCGACCTGTATTATTTCATATAAATCAAAAAACCATTTTACATTGATTCAAATCTCTGTAAAATGGCTTTCAACCTAAAAAATATCAGCTAAGCTCCTTATTATTCGATAACTACTTTCTGAGTTAAGAATTCTGTTTCTGATTTCTTGAATTTGATTTCAAAAGTCCCTTTTGTAGTAGACTTGAATTTATAAACTGTTTTCTTTGGTTCTGGCACTTGCTGGGTACAAACTTCTGATGGGTATTTCGCAATTACTTGCAAACCTTTTACAGATCCAATTGTTACTTCTGAGATTTTATCAAATTCTGCACAAGCGTTATCAACTGTGTAAGTCACATCGTAGCTTAGTTCATCATTAACTTTTCCTGTTGCCGGTCCTTTAATTTCTGTTACTAAAGCTGCCTTTGTGGTTGGAGCTGGTACTTGATCCTTATCATCATCACTGCTGCATGAAACAAATCCAATTGATAAAAATAATACTACTAAAGCTGTTTTTAATCTAAAACTTTTCATATAAAATAATAATTAATTGTTAATTACTATGAAGACAAGACTTAGTTGCAAAGGTTGCTTAGAAGAAATGTTAAAAAATTCAGATTATCGATTAATATTTTAAAAATCAACAACTTATTCAATAAAAATTATTAAAAAAAATACCGTTATTTCTTATAAAAATAAAAACTCTCTAAAATAGCCCCGATAGAAACGGCATCTTTTTGTTGTGGGGTTCACAACAAAAAATATAGTGAATAGCGGGACTGAACTTTCTTTTAAATGAATCACTCCTGCTCCTAAAACAAAAAAACACCAGCGTGTACTGGTGTTTCCTTTACTATTTTTAAAGCTGAATTAAGCTGTTTTCTTTTGAAAAATCTTTTTGAAAAGATTTACAAAAAGTAAAACTATAAATCCTAGAACTAATCCAACCGTAAATTCTTTGAAGATTGAAGGGATTTTAATTTCTTCTGACAAATGGTGAAAAAATGGAATATAATGTACAAATATTCCTCCAGCCACTAAAAGTAAAGCAATCGTCCCAATTACGGTTAAACTTTTTATTACAAACGGAAGTGCTTTTACTAACAAGTTTCCGATAAATCTTGAAAGACTCTTTTCACTTTTGCTAGATTTAATAAGCTTAAAACCTGCTTCGTCCATTCTAACGATAAGCGCTACTATTCCATAAACCCCAATTGTAGCTACGACTGCAATTATCGAAGTTACAATTATTTTCTGCAGGAGAGGCTGTTCCATTACAGTTCCTAATGCGATAATCACGATTTCAACCGAAAGAATAAAATCTGTTACAATTGCCGATTTTACCTTGTCCTTTTCAATTAATAAAATTTGTTCCTCAGTAAGAACTTCATCTGTAATTCCCTCAGATTCTTCATGTTTATGAGGAACGATAAACTCGTAGATTTTTTCAGCTCCTTCGTATGCTAAAAAAAGCCCTCCTAAAACTAAGATTATTATAATGGCAATCGGAAAAAATGCACTTAAAAGGAATGCAACTGGAAGAATAATGATTTTATTCAATAAAGAACCTTTACTGATAGCCCACAAAACCGGCAATTCTCGTGAAGATGCAAATCCAGAAGCTTTTTCTGCATTTACAGCTAAATCGTCACCTAAAATCCCTGCTGTTTTTTTTGCGGCAACTTTACTCATTACTGCAACATCATCCATAATTGCCGCGATATCATCTAATAGTGCGAAAAAACCTGAACCCATTTTTTAAATTTATTTTTTAGTGACGCGAATCTAGACATTTTGGCTTAATCTGCCCAATAATATTGCATCAAAATTTATCTTTTTATTCGTATTTTTCTGTACAGCATTTTTAGTTGCATTGTCCTAAAAGAACCCAAAGAATAATAAAAACTATAATGGTTCCGAAACATCCGCCTCCTAATTTTTTAGCACCATATCCTGCTAATAATCCTCTGAAAATATTGTTCATAATTTTAATTTTTTAATTAATAATTTGCTGATTTTTAAAAACTTAAAATTGAATATTTCTTCAATATTTATTGTTATAAGAATTGTGTAAAAAGTTTCAGAATTCACGGCAAAAAAAAGCACCAGCTTTAACACTGATGCTTTTCAAGATTAACTAAACAAAAATAATTATTTAACTGTCTGGTTTCTAAAAACCAGTTTGCCGTCGAAAGCATCTAATAAAATGATGCTGTCTGTTGTAATATTTCCTGCCAAAATTTCTTTTGACAATTGATTTAAAACTTCACGCTGAACCACACGTTTCACTGGTCGAGCTCCAAAATGTGGATCGTAACCTTTGTCTGCCAAATACCCAATAGCTTCTGGAGTTGCATCCATTGTAATGCCTTGCATAGCCAGCATTTTGGTCACGCTCTTTAATTGTAAACTCACAATTCTCGAGATATTTTCTACCGTAAGCGGTGTAAACATTACAATCTCGTCAATACGGTTGATAAACTCAGGACGAACAGTTTGTTTTAATAATCCTAAAACTTCGTTTTTAGCTGCCTCTGTTGCTGCTTCAACACTTCCTTTTAGGTTTTCAAATTTCTCCTGAATAATATTACTTCCCATATTTGAGGTCATAATAATAATCGTATTTCTAAAATCTGCTAGACGTCCTTTGTTGTCCGTTAAACGTCCTTCGTCTAGAACCTGCAACAAAATATTGAAGGTATCTGGATGCGCTTTTTCGATCTCATCTAAAAGCACAACAGAATATGGTTTTCTGCGAACAGCTTCTGTCAGCTGACCTCCTTCATCATAACCTACATATCCTGGAGGCGCACCAACCAAACGGCTTACACTGTGACGTTCTTGGTATTCACTCATATCGATACGAGTCATTGCATTTTCATCATCAAAAAGATATTCAGCCAAAGCTTTTGCCAGCTCTGTTTTACCCACTCCGGTTGTTCCTAGGAATAGGAAAGTTCCAACTGGTTTTTTCATATCCTGCAAACCGGCACGGCTTCTACGAACCGCATCACTCACCGCTTCTATTGCTTCTTCCTGACCTACTACACGTTTGTGCAATTCATCTTCAAGATGCAATAGTTTTTCTCTTTCTGTCTGAAGCATCTTGGTTACCGGAATTCCTGTCCATTTTGCTACAACTTCCGCTATATCTTCTCTGGTAACTTCTTCTTTGATTAAAGAATTTCCAGATTGGAATTCAAGCAATTGTTTCTGCAATGTTTCTTGGCGTTCCTGTGCTTCTTTTATTTTTCCGTAACGAATTTCAGCTACTTTTCCGTAATCTCCGTCACGTTCTGCACGTTCTGCTTCGTATTTAAAGTCTTCAATTTCGTGTTTTACAGCCTGAATTCCGTCAACGATATCTTTTTCCTGTTTCCATTTTGCATAGATTTCGTTGCGTTCTTCTTTCAGGTTGGCCAATTCCATACCTAAAATTTTCAGTTTGCTTTCTTCTTTTTCACGCTTAATGGCTTCAATTTCGATTTCCAACTGCATGATTTTACGATCCAAAACATCTAATTCTTCTGGTTTCGAATTGATTTCCATACGCAATTTAGAAGCCGCTTCGTCCATTAAGTCGATCGCTTTATCTGGCAAGAAACGATTCGTAATATATCTTTGCGAAAGCTCAACTGCCGCAATAATTGCTTCATCTTTAATCTGAACTTTATGGTGCGTTTCGTATTTTTCTTTGATTCCACGAAGAATTGAAATCGCGCTTTCAGTATCAGGTTCATCGATTAACACCTTTTGGAAACGTCTTTCAAGCGCTTTATCTTTTTCAAAATATTTTTGATATTCATCTAAAGTCGTAGCTCCAATTGCTCTTAATTCTCCACGTGCTAAAGCTGGTTTTAAGATGTTTGCCGCGTCCATCGCACCTTCACCTCCACCCGCTCCAACAAGCGTATGAATCTCATCGATAAACAATACGATGTCACCTTCTGCAGCTGTAACTTCTTTTACAACCGATTTTAAACGTTCTTCGAATTCTCCTTTGTATTTCGCTCCGGCAATCAAAGCTCCCATATCTAATGAGAAAACGATTTTTTCTTTTAAGTTTTCAGGAACGTCTCCGTCCACAATTCTATGCGCTAAACCTTCTGCAATTGCAGTTTTACCAACTCCAGGCTCACCAATAAGCATTGGGTTGTTTTTGGTTCTACGAGTCAGAATCTGCAAAACACGTCGAATTTCTTCGTCACGTCCAATAACTGGATCTAGTTTTCCTGTACGAGCTAATTCGTTTAAATTTTTAGCATATTTATTTAGCGAATTATACGTTTCTTCTGCCGAAGCTGAAGTTACTCTTTCGCCTTTTCTTAATTCTTCAATAGCAGCTTTAAGACCTTTTCCTGTAACTCCCTGATCTTTTAAAATCTGAGAAACTTTACTTTTTGAGTCAAAAATGGCTAAAATTAAATGCTCGATCGAAACGTATTCGTCGTTCATTTTTTGTGCGATAATTTCAGCTTCATTCAAAGCTTTATTAGCATCTCTGGAAAGCATTACATCTCCTCCAGAAACTTTTGGAAAACTCTGAATTGTACTGTCTAGAATTTGTAAAAACAAAGGCACATTTACATTTAGTTTTTTCAAGATAAATGGTGCCACGTTTTCATCAACTTCAAAAATAGCTTTGAAAATGTGCTCATTTTCAATTTGCTGTTGGCCATTTCGCTGTGCTAACTGTTGAGACAGCTGAATGGCTTCTTGCGATTTAATAGTAAACTTATTTATATTCATATTTTTACGTTTTTGATTGATTTTATTTGTTTGACATTTTATAAGATTAAAGTTACGATTTATTGAGGTACTTTTTTAACTCAAATAATTTAACTTTGCATTGTAACAGACAAATTATATTCCATAGCATAAAAACAGACAAAAAGACAGTTTAGATCAAATTTTTCTCGATTTAACGCGTCAAAAAGTCATAAAACAAGCCAAATATGAGTTTTTTTAATTCAATCTTCGGAAGTTCAGAGAACTCAGAAGCCGCAAAAAGTAAAGTAAACTGGACAGAATTAACCGATATGCTTCAATTAATGGAAATTGAAGCCATTTCTCAAGAAAGACCAGTTGTAATTTTCAAGCATAGCACAAGATGCAGCATTAGCCGTATGGCTTTAAAGCAATTTGAAAGAGAGTTTGATCTTGAAGGTGTGGTTGATGCGTATTTTTTAGATTTAATCGCACACAGAGATATTTCAAATGAAATCGCCAGCAGATTTAGCGTTTATCACGAATCTCCACAATTGATTTTAATCAAAAACGGAAAAGCAGTTTACGATGTTTCGCACAGCGATATTGATGCTGAAGCGTTAAAAAGTAAGATCTAAGTTATAAATTATGAGTTGTGAATTATGATTTATGAGTCTTAACTTAGAATACAACAAATTTTAAAAATTAAAAGCCTGAAATTATTTGTATAATTCCAGGCTTTTATATTTTTACGCCAAGTCCAATTTTAATTCAAATTAGCGCTCAACTCATAATTCATAATTCACAACTCATAATTAAACTTAAAAACTTCCATCAGATCCGCCTCCACTGAAACCTCCTCCTCCAAACTCCATTGGAGAAGCTTGCGGCTTTACTTCTGGTTTCATACCGAAAGTTGAAGCTACAACTAAAGCTTCTGCATTTAATAAGCTATCTGAATGATTGATTCTATCTGGTTTAAAAGTCAGACCGCTTTCTTTTTCTTTTAAATTTCTAATTGAAAAATAAGCAATTCCGAATAAAACTATACCGCCAAGTGTAAGCGCAACCTCAATCGGTAAAACCGAATGATAAAATCGAATCGTATAAATTGAAAATCCTATAGCTAAAAAGCTAATCCAAAGCATTAATCTGTCTTTCGTTTTTAAAGCCTGAACCAAATAAAGTACTGGAACTATAAAAGTGAAAGCATAAAAGAAAAATGCAAACGGAATATCTATTCCAGGTTTTACTTCTGTTCCTAAAAGCTCTGCTGAAAGTTCTCTAACAACCAAATAATTACAAGAAAGATAAAATAAAACTAGACAAAAACTATTTGCCAATAATAGTCCGTTGTAATAATACCTTTCGTTCAGACGATTCATCATTTTTTTCGTCAAAAAGTAAAAAACTCCTGCAAAAATCATTGCTGTAAATGGTAAAATAGCTTTTCCGATATCTCCAAATTCAAACATTCCAAAAAACAAAAATGCCGTTGCAGAAAGGCAGAACACAAGCATTGAAATTACATGCAAATACCTTAGAAAGATAAAAAGCGCTCCAACTGCTACAAAAAAAGCAATTACCATTTCGTAACCTTCCGTTGTTATTCCTATTGCTGCTCCTAAGCATAAAAGCGCATTCAAAATAAAAGCATCGTCTAAACCGTGATTATGATACCCCTGATTTGCAAGCAATTCTACTCCTGCAAATCCAACTACAGCAAAAATATAACAGCAGATTTTAAAAAATGTATTCTCAGCGCTTAGCCCAAACAAAGAAATTGCTCCACAAATTGAACCAAATAATAAACAGCCAAGCAAAAAGAAACCTATTCTAACAAGGATATTTTTCTGGCTTTTTAAAACTGGAAGTTCTTTTTCTATAAATTTCTTCTGTTCTTTACTGATAAAACCTCCTTTGTACAAAGCATCCGCTTCATCCGTTAAAACCTCATTATCCAATAATTGTTTGTTGTATACTATCATTCTGCGATTTCTTTATGGAAGTTTTTAATCAATTTAATAAACATAATAATCGAACCAACAAAGTAAGCTGGCAACAAGAAAATAAGTAATTCCCAAATATCAGAGAAATCAAAATTTTCAAAAATTCTAAACAAAACAATGTTTCCGCCGATATAAGCGTAAACAATCATAAATACATATAGAGACATGGCTCTATACTGATAACTGGCTTTATAAAAATAATACGTTGAACCAGCTAAAATTAGAGCAAATAGTATCCAAGTTAAAGTTTCATAACCAGTTAAATTACTAATTGTCGCGATGCTTACAATGTGTAGCGCAAAAGTGAGAAAAACCAAACCAAAATGAGCTTTGAGTGAAATTCGCTGGCTATAGATTGTCCATAAAACCAATAAAACTCCTAACATTACTGCTGAATAGCTTAAACTTTGGCTTGCATACAAATTATTGCTGTCATTAAATATATCTTGTGGCGTAACTGAAAGTCCCACATAAGCCGCCAAACCAGTAATTGCAATAGTTAAAACGCTTCGATTATCAAAATAATATGCGCAAAAGAAACTAACAATGGTTGGTACTAAAGTAGCCAAACCGTAATGCTCTCCAAAGGGTTTATATTGAAATTGGAGATACCCAATGAAAATACAGGTTAGAATATTTCCCGCCAAAACCAGATATTCTAAAACAGGATGTTCAAATGTTGTTTCTGATTTCTGAAAACCTTTGGAATGTTTGAAACAATAAAAAAAGCAAACTGCAATCACAATTAAAAGCAATGATAGAATGGCAATATGCCCGATGGTATCAATATTTTCATAAATCAAAATTCCAATTCCTGAAGTAAACAGCAATACTGATAAATAAAGGAACAATTTTAATTCCGCGTTTAATGAAAAGATTTTTAGGCTTCTATAGGTTTTAATTTCTTCAAACTGATTTTCAGTAATTAAGCCTTTCTCAAAAAGATGGAGGGTCGACTGATCTTTGAATTTTTCCATTGGCGTGTTTTAAACTGGCACATCAAATATATGTATTTAGCATGAATTTTCTGCTTTTAACCTAACAACCTTTACTACTTTTTATAAATATATCTACAATTTATTTGATATTATAAACGTAAAAACAACATTTATAATTCTAAAAATCAAAACCTTAAAACACAAAAATCTGATAAATTAATTTGAAATTATTTTAATTCTTTTACATTTGTGCAATCGATTACATTTACGATTAAAACCACAAAAAACCACACTTAAAAAATGAAAACAAAAATTATTTTATTAGCATTGCTTCTGCCTTGCTCCTTTCTGTTTGCTCAAAATTATTTTATGAGTGCTCCCGAAGGATTTGGCGCCTCCGCAACTGGCGGTGGGAATGCAACTCCCGTTACAGTTACTACTCTAGCTGATTTGACTGCAAAACTAAAACTAACTACACCACAGGTTATTTTAGTTTCAGGAACTATAAATTGCACTTATACGAGCTTATTGGTGAATGATAAAACCATAATTGGCCTTCCGGGCGCACGATTATTAAATCTGGATCAAACGGCTGCTGGCTCAGGGATTTTAAGTTTGAAACCTGGTTCTAATAACATTATCATAAGAAATTTAATTTTTGAAGGACCAGGCGCATATGATGTTGATGGGCGTGACAACATTACTTCAGAAGCAACGAATCTTTGGGTCGATCATTGCGAATTTCAAGACGGAATGGATGGCAATTTTGACAATAAAGGCGCTGCCGATAACGTGACAGTTTCTTGGTGCAAATTCATTTATCTGAAAGCGCCAAAAGCTGGAGGTTCTGGCGGAGCAGATGATCATCGCTTTTCTGATTTGGTGGGCTCTTCCAAAACTGATGCTCCTTCTGACGGCCATTACAGCATCACTTTTAAAAATTGCTATTGGGCTGAAGGATGCAAAGAAAGAATGCCAAGAGCAAGAAATGCTGAACTTCATATTTTAAACTGCTATTATAACACCTCTGTTTCGGGTTCACTAGCCATTGGTTTAGGCGGCGGAAGTAATAACACAACTTGCTACGTTGAAGGAACTGATTTTGCTAAAATTGGAACTGCCTTTAAAAATTATGTAAGTACTGATGGTGGAACAATCGGAATTACCTTTACAGATTGTTTGAATGCGCCTGCAAATTCAGGAACTGCAGTTACAAAACCTTCTTACCCTTATAGTGTTCTGCCAATCGGAAATGTTGCGGGCTATATTTCAAACGCTTCGTGCGGAGCCGGAGCGACACTTCAGGTTACTCCTCAAGGCATTCTTTCTACAAGCTGCAATAATTTAGGCCTTAATGACAACAATGCAAATAATCTGGATTTGAAGTATTATCCATCAGTTATAAATCGTCTTTTGAATATTGATTTTTCAAGTTCAGATAATGGTTTAGCTGAAGTACATTTATTTTCATCGAATGGATCGAAAGTATATTCGCATTCAAAAAATGTATCTCCTGACGAAAAATTAGAACTAAACGTTGGCAATCTTGCAAAAGGTATTTATGTGTGCAAAGTACAAATTGACAATCGAAGCAAAACATTTAAATTAGTAAAAAACTAATTCTTCTATAAATCAAAAGGTCATTGAAACAAATCAATGACCTTTTTACTTTTTACAGCTTATTTTTCACATTTAACAAAACTAAAAAGCCGCTTTCATTTTATCTTTTATTGCATCTAAGCATAAATTATTGATACTGCCTTCATGCGTATGTTTTGTCGCTTTTGGAGACTGATACGTTCCTGATTCTAATTGTTCAGCAACAGCTTTGTAAGCATCTCTAAACGGCATTCCTGCAACAACCATTTCGTTTAGAGTATCTACAGTAAATAGATAATCGTATTTTTTATCTTCTAAAATATGATCTTTTACTGTAATGTCTTTTATTGAAAAGATTGCAATATCCAAACAAGCTTTCAGGTTTTGAATCGCTGGAAACAAACCTTCTTTTAAAAGTTGTAAATCTCTATGATAACCACTTGGAAGATTGTTTGTAATCAAAGTGATTTCGTATGGAAGCGCCTGAATTTTATTGCATTTTCCTCTGATTAATTCGAAAACATCTGGATTCTTTTTGTGAGGCATAATGCTCGAACCTGTTGTAAGATGCGCCGGAAGTCCAATAAAATCGAAATTCTGGCTCATATACAGACAAACATCCATCGCAAATTTTGACAACGTTCCTGCAACGCTTGTCATTGCAAAGGCAACTGTTTTTTCTGCTTTTCCACGGCTCATTTGTGCCGCAACAGCATTGTATTTCAAAGTTTCGAAACCCAATTCCTGAGTCGTAAATGTTCTGTTGATTGGAAATGAACTTCCATAACCAGCTGCAGATCCCAACGGATTCTGATCTACAATTTTTGAAGCAGCATTCAGCATTGTAATATCGTCGATCAAACTTTCAGCATAAGCAGAAAACCACATTCCGAATGATGATGGCATTGCAATTTGCAAATGCGTATAACCTGGCAATAAAACGTTTTGATGTTTCTCTGCAGATTCCATCAGCAAATCAAATAATGTTTTTACCTGCTCTTTGATTGCTTTTAATTCGTCTTTTAAATACAAATGAACATCAACCAAAACCTGATCGTTACGAGAACGTGCCGTATGGATTTTCTTTCCTGCATCGCCTAGTTTTACCGTTAACAGATATTCAATTTTAGAATGGACATCTTCAAAACTATCTTCGATTTCGAAATTTCCAACTACAATATCTGCAATAATTTCGTTTAAAGCATCAACTAAAGATGTTGTTTCTTCATGAGTCAATAAACCAATCTGACCCAACATTTTGGCGTGCGCGATTGAACCTAAAGCATCATATTTTGCTAAAACTAAATCCAGTTCACGGTCGTTTCCAACGGTGAATTGTTCGATTTGTTTATCTGTTGGTATTCCTTTTTCCCAAAGTTTCATAACTTAGATTTTTAGACTTCTTAGATTTTAGACTTCTTAGATTGTTTTCTAATTCAGACCTAATGTCATTGTTTATACTGGTATTATCTAGCCCCGATAGTAGTGGAAATCCTTTTATTTTTTTCTTTAAAAAATAAAAGATTGTAACGGATAGCGGGATTAGCTCCTAAAAAATATTATAATTTAAAGAAATCGGTTAGTATTTTGATATACAGGTCGACTCCTTCTACAATTTCATTTACAAAAATAAATTCGTCAGCTGAATGCGAACGTAATGTTTCTCCCGGTCCTAATTTTAAAGACTGACAGCTTAAAACGGACTGATCTGAAAGTGTTGGCGAACCATACGTTGTTCTTCCTAAAGCAATTCCTGCCTGAACCAAACCGTGCTTGATTGGAATAGACGATGAATTTAAGTGCATTGATCTTGGTGTTACTTCGGCATTTACGTTTGCTTTTACCACTTCCAAGATTTCGGCATTGTTATAACGGTCTGTTACACGAATGTCAACTACTAAATCACATTCTGATGGCACTACGTTGTGCTGTTTTCCTGCATTGATTTGGGTTACAGTCATTTTTACAGGACCTAAAACATCAGAGATTTTATCAAATTTATAGTTTTTAAACCACTCCATTACTGGAATTGATTTATATAATGCATTATCGTCGTTTTGATGTGCAGCGTGGCTTGCAGTTCCTTTTACTTTTACATCAAGAACTAAAAGTCCTTTTTCAGCAATTGCTAATTGCATTAAAGTTGGTTCTCCTACAATAGCGCAATCTAGTTCTGGTAAATGTTTTAAAACACTGTTTAAACCGTTTTTACCACTACTTTCTTCTTCCGCAGAAGCCACAATTACAATATTGTGAGAAAGGTTTTGATTTTCGTAAAAATGTACAAAAGTCGCTAGTAATGAAACTAAACATCCTCCAGCGTCGTTACTTCCTAAACCAAATAATTTTCCGTCTTTTTCGATTGCTTTAAACGGATCGTTGGTATACGCTTGATTTGGGCGAACGGTATCGTGATGTGAGTTTAGTAAAAGTGTTGGTTTATTTTCGTCGAAATATTTGTTGAAAGCCCACACATTGTTGTTTTCTCTCTTGAAAGGAATTTCATTCTGATTGAACCAATTTTCTATTAAAAGAGCCGTCTGATCTTCTTCACTTGAAAATGAAGGGGTTTCGATTAGGTTTTTTAATAAACTAATTGCTTCCTGGGTAAGCGTATCTATATTTTTCATTTTAATAAGGTTCAAAGGCTCAAAGGAACAAAGCAGCAAAGTTTTTGAGCTTTCCTTTGACCATTTTTACTTGCGCAAATTTATTTAAAATACCTCGCGCGCTCTATTTTTTTGCCACTAATTACACGGATTTCCAAACATTATTTTTTTGTTGTAGATTTAAAATCAAAATGAACTTTTTAATGTTTCTCTAAAATTATTTTCTCTTTTAACAGCAAAAATCAAAGTCAATTTGTGGCAACATTTTTTATAATGTAATTGTTGTATGTGGAATATCCGAATTTTGAAGCATTCTGTGATGTCCAATTTTGATTTTCTGCACGCCTCTTGACAAACTATTGAAACAGTTATCCAATTTTGGAATCATTCCGGAATGGATTACTTTTTCTTCTTTTAGTTTATTATATAATGTCTCGTTGATTTCTGTAATTACAGATGAATCGTCTTCTGAATCCATTAAAACACCTTGTTTTTCAAAACAGTAGGTCAGCGTAACATCAAAAACTTCAGATAAAGCAATTGATAGTTCACTTGCGATTGTATCAGCGTTGGTATTTAACAATTGTCCGTTTTTGTCGTGTGTGATGGCACAAAAAACAGGAACAACTCCAGCTTCTAATAAAGTCGCTAATAATTTGGTATTCACTTGTTTTACATCACCTACAAACCCGTAATCAATCGTTGGGTGATTTCTTTTTGTCGACTGGATTAAATTTCCATCAGCTCCCGAAAAACCAATCGCATTGTTATCTTTTGCCTGCAATTGCGCTACAATATATTTGTTGATTTGTCCTGCGTAAATCATCACCACAACATCAAGCATTGGAGCATCTGTAATTCTGCGTCCGTCAATCATTTGCGGAACTAATCCAATACTCTGTGCCATTTTTGTAGCCGATTTTCCACCGCCGTGAACTAAAACTTTATGACCTTCAATTTTAGAAAAATCAGTTAAAAACTGTTCTAATTCTGTTGGACTGTCAATGATGTTTCCACCTATTTTTATTACGGTAACTTTCTTCATGAGGTTGAAAGGTTCAAAGTGACAAAGTAACAAAGTTGCAAAGTTTTTTTACAAGGTTTAAGCCTCTGTCACTTTGTAACTTTGTTTCTTTGTAACTTTAATTTACAATTTCTTCAAAATCTTTTGTAAAACTAATTGTGCTGAATACGTTCTATTATTTGCCTGCTCGATTACGATTGAATTTTCTCCGTCCAAAACTTCGTCACTTACAATTACATTTCTACGAACTGGAAGACAGTGCATGAATTTTCCGTTGTTGGTTAAAGCCATTTTTTCAGCGGTGACGGTCCAATTTGGATCGCTGTTGGTCACTTTTCCGTAATCGTTGAAATTACTCCAGTTTTTAACGTAAACAAAATCAGCATTTTCAAAAGCTTTGTTTTGATCGTATTCGATTTTGCAGTCTTTTGTGATTTCCGGACTTAACTCGTAACCTTCTGGATGTGTGATTACAAAATCCATATCTTTCTGCATCTGCATCATTTCTACGAATGAATTGGCAACTGCCTGTGGCAACGCCTTTGGATGTGGCGCCCAAGAAAGCACTACTTTTGGTTTGCTTTTGTGTCTTGGTTTGAATTCTTCCATTGTAATGGCATCTGCCAACGATTGTAATGGGTGACGAATAGCGCTTTCCATATTTACAATCGGCACTGTAGCATATTTCAAAAATCCTGAAATCACAGTTTCTTGATAATCTTTTTCCTTATCAACTAAACCTGCAAAAGCACGAATAGCAATGATATCACAATATTGCGAAACTACTTCTGCTGCTTCTTTAATGTGTTCAGAAGCGCCAGAATTCATCACAGCTCCGTCTTCGAATTCCAATGTCCATCCTTCGTTGGTAAAATTCATTACCATAACGTTCATTCCTAAGTTCATTGCCGCCTTTTGAGTACTCAAACGCGTTCTTAAACTTGGATTGAAAAATAACATTCCAAGAGTTTTATTCTTTCCTAAACTCTGATTTTTAAGCGGATTCTTTTTGATTTTGATCGCTTGTTTTACCCATTTTGATAATGAGTTGATGTCTTTTATTGAAATATAGTTCATTTGTTTTCTTTTGTTTTTGTTATTTTTATTTGTTGTCTAAAAATTAGACGCGGATTATACTGATTCGCTATCGCAAAGACGCGGATTTAAACGGATTTTTATACTCTTGTTTTTTTGCTGTTTTCAAAAATTTTTCTTCGAAACTCTGGTTTTGTTCCAAAATTTAGAAGCAAACCTACTTCACAGTCTGTTCCTCTTAAATAGTTTAAAATTTGGTTTTCAAATTCTATAACTATACAATCTGCTGCTTTTAATTCCAAAATAATTAAATCTTCAACAATCAAATCTGCATAATACTCACCTACCTTGATTCCTTTATAATAAACATTGATTTTCTTCTGAGCTTCAACATGTAGGCCTTTATTTTTCAATTCCAAATACAAGGAATTTTGATAAACTCTTTCTAAAAATCCATATCCCAACTCATTATAAACTTCATAAAAAGTTTTAATAATAATATCGGTAAGGTCTTGATGCAATAATCTCATAAAAAAATAAATTTGAATGAAATGTACTACATAAAATTAAAATAAAAAAATCAGTTTAAATCCGCGTCTTCGCGATAGCGAATCCGTTTCATCCGCGTTCCATATCACACAATCCTAGTAAAAGGAATTTCATCTTTTAACGCCTTCAAAATAAAATTATCATTCAGTCCATTGACAATCCATGTTTCGATGTTTGCTGCTTTTGAAATTGCCGCTGCTTCTATTTTTGATTGCATTCCTCCTGTTCCGTGTGATGATTTTGATTCACCGATTTCCTTCTCGAGCGTTTTTAAATCATTTACTAATTTGATCGTTTCCGGATTTTCATCATGAATTGATTCTTTCGTGTAAATTCCGTTTGTATTGGTCGCAATTATAAGAATATCAACATTTAGCAATACCGCTGTTAAAGCCGCTAATTTGTCATTATCTCCAAACCTAATCTCATCTGTAGCAACGGTGTCATTTTCATTGATAATCGGAATGTAATTGTTTTTGACTAATACATTAATGGTATTTACGATATTCTTTTTGGTCTGCTCTTTTTCAAAATCAGAATAAGAAAGTAAACACTGCGACGTATTTAAGCCTAAATCTTTGAAATTCTCATTGTAAATCCGCATTAAATGTGGCTGTCCGATTGAAGCTAAAGCTTGCTTTACAAAAACATCTTTATCTTGATTATCCAGTTTTACAAATTGCTTTGCCGCCGCAATTGCTCCAGAACTTACTATGATAAATTCATATTCATCGTTTAAAGCCGCAATCTGTATTCCAAGATCTTCAATCTTTCCCCGCGAAATATGATTGGTTTCTTTGGTTAAAGTATTACTTCCTATTTTTAATAAAATCCGTTTTTTTGCCATGTCTTTTGTTTTTGCCGCGAAGGCGCTAAGGCACTAAGTTTTTTTTTAAAACCGCAAAGTGCGCAAGGCTTTATATTCTTTGTGCTTACAAACGCTACGTTCGCAAAGCTTTATCTATAATAAATTCCAAATTCTAATAATCTGAAATCAAAAATCGTTAATCATCAATCTAAAATCTGAACTCTAAAATCTAAAATTCTAACGTATTTGTCCTTCTCCGTACACGTACCATTTATTGGTTACCAAATGCTGTAAACCAATTGGGCCTCTTTGATGCAATTTATCAGTGCTTATTGCTAATTCTCCTCCAAGACCGAATTGTCCGCCGTCCGTGAAACGGGTCGAAGCATTTTGGTAAACTGCTGCCGCGTCTATTGATTCCATAAATTGTTGTGCGATTTCATCGTTTCTGGTAATAATTGCTGCAGAATGTCCACCACAATACTTATTAATCTTGTCAATAGCATGTTCCTGAGAATCGATAGTTCCGATTACAATTTTATAATCTAGAAACTCTTCATACCAAATATCTTCATTTTGAATGGTTTTGGTATTTTCAAAATTCTCTAATGATTTATCAACGATAACTTCCACTTTTGATTCTACTAAAGCTTCGATTAACATAGCTGTAAAACCTTCAAAATTTGGAAGTTTAGAACTTATCAAAACTTTATCTAGTGCATTACAAGCCGAAATTTTAGCTGTTTTAGCGTTTAAAATCACTTTTAAAGCCAAATCTGTATCGGCATCTTCATGAACGTAAACAAAATTATTTCCTCGTCCGCTTACGATAACAGGACAAGTTGCATGCGCTTTTACAAATTCAATCAATTTTTCTCCACCTCTCGGAACTATTAAATCGACTTTTTGAGTTGGTTTTTCTAAAAAAGCTTGAGTTTCTGTTCTATTGTAATTCAAATATTCAACCCAATCTTTTGAAACTCCGTTTTCTTCTAAAGCTTTGTGCCAAAGACTTACGATTTTCAAATTTGATTTTAAAGACTCTTTTCCGCCTTTTAATAAAATCTTATTTCCTGATTTGAAGGCAATTCCGCCAGCTTCGATTGTAACGTCTGGACGAGATTCATAAATAATTAAAATCGTTCCGAAAGCAGCGGTTTTATTAACCACTTTAATTCCATTATCATGAGTAAAATGAAAACGCTCTACACCAACGGGATCTTCTTGAGAAGCTAACTGATTAAGCGATAAAATCATTTCATCGACTTTTTTATCATCTACTTTCAGGCGTTCTTCCATCGCTAAATCTGAACCGTCGTAATCGGCAAGATCTTCCTGATTGGTCAAGATTATCTCATTCCGCTCTTGCTCGACCAGCTTTGCCATAGTCTGCAAAACCGCATTGCGTGTTTCAATTGATAATGGTTTCATAATTTCAAGTGGGTTGGTTGTTTTTTGGTTGTTTCTTTTTATAGAAACTTATTAATATCTAACAGGTTTTGGAAACCTGTTAGGATAATAGTATTATGTTTAGTTTTTTAATTCTTCTAAACTTTCTTTTAAAGCTTTTACAAACGTATCAATATCTGCTTTTTTAACAGTCAATGGCGGTAAAATTCTTAATAGATTTTTATTGTTCGCGCTTCCTGTAAAAATATGTTTCTCGATGATTAATTTCTTTCTTAAAGCCGCAACATCAAAATCAAATTCTACTCCAAGCATTAGACCTTTTCCTTTTACTTGTTTGATTCCTGGAACTTCTTTGATTTTTTCTAAGAAATATGCATAAACTTCGTTGACATTATTTTGTAAATCAAGTTTTTCAATTACATCTAAAACTGCAATTCCTGCCGCACACGACAGGTGGCTTCCGCCGAAAGTAGTTCCTAATAATCCGAAACTTGCTTCGAATTTTGGAGAAATCAAAATCGCTCCAACCGGGAATCCGTTCCCCATTCCTTTTGCAACTGAAATAATATCAGCGTTGATTCCGTGATGTTGGAAAGCGAAGAATTTCCCGCTTCTTCCGTATCCTGACTGTACTTCGTCTAAAATTAAAACCACATCGTGTTTTTTACATGCTTTTTCTAAAGCCTGAAAAAACTCAGTTGTTCCCTGGTCTAAACCTCCAACTCCCTGAATTCCTTCGATAATTACTGCTGTAACATCTCCTTTAGCCAATTCAGCTTCGACTAATTCGATTTGATTTAAAGGTAAAAAAGTAACAACTTGCTGTGCGTTAATTGGCGCAACGATCTTTTTATTATCTGTAACCGCAACGGCTGCAGAAGTTCTTCCGTGGAAAGAATTATCAAAAGCTACAACTCTTGATTTTCCGTTATGGAAAGAAGCTAATTTTAAAGCATTTTCATTCGCTTCAGCCCCAGAACTGCATAAAAACAATTCGTAATTTTCAAGACCTGAAAGTTTTCCTAATTTTTGAGCCAATTCAACCTGTAAAGGATTCTGAATAGCATTCGAATAAAAACCTAAATTATCTATTTGATTTTTAAGTTTAGCTACATAATCCGGCTGTGTGTGTCCAATAGAAATCACACCATGACCGCTGTATAAATCTAAATATTCTACTCCTTTGTCGTCAATAATAGTACAATCTACTGCTTTTACTGGAGTTATGTCGTATAATGGGTAAACGTTGAATAAGTTCATTTTTTTTTAGTTTTTGGTTTTTGGTTGATGGTTGATAGTTTAAGCTCAATATTTCCATAAACTATAAACCAACAACCATCAACTATAATATTAAAATCCGCTTGGTTTCAAATGTAAACCTGTGGTTTCTTCTAATCCGAACATTAAATTCATGTTTTGAATTGCTTGCCCTGAAGCACCTTTGGTTAAGTTATCGATAATTGATGTTATGAGAACCCGGTTTCCTTTTTTCAATAAACTAATAATACATTTATTCGTTTGCACTACCTGTTTCATATTGATGTTCGTTGTAGTAACGGTTACGAAAGGTTCGTTTTTATAGAATTCTTCGTATTTAGCAACTAATTGTTCCAAACTATCATCGCAAACTGTATATAAGGTTGCAAAAATTCCTCTTGGGAAATCTCCTCTGTTCGGAATAAAAAGCAATTCGCTGTCAAAATCGTCTTGCAATTGCACTAAGCTTTCTGAAATTTCACCTAAATGCTGGTGTTCAAATGCTTTATAATGCGACATATTGTTGTTTCTCCAACTGAAATGAGAAGTTTCAGAAAGACTTACTCCTGCTCCTGTACTTCCGGTTGTAGCATTAATATGTACATCGTTATTCAACAAATTATGTTTTGCCAAAGGCAATAAAGCCAACTGAATAGCAGTTGCAAAACAACCTGGATTGGCAATATAATTTGTCTTTTTGATTTCGGCTTTATTGATTTCAGGCAAACCATAGACGAAATTTTTTCCTTCAAAATGCGCATCTTTATTCAATCTGAAATCATTTCCTAAATCAATAATCTTAGTATGACTTGCAAACTGATTTTCTTTCAAAAATGAAATTGATTTTCCGTGCCCTAAACACAAGAAAACTACATTCACATTCGGATTGATTTCGGCTGTGAAATTCATTTCGATATCTCCCATCAAATCGTGATGCGCTACAGAAAGTGGCTTTCCAGCATTTGTTGTACTGTAAACAAAATCGATGTTTACTTTTGGATGATACATTAAAATTCTGATGAGTTCTCCGGCCGTATAACCCGAACCACCAATAATTCCGACATTAATCATGATCTAATTTGTTTACAGATGAGAATATGTTTTGTGCATTTCCTAAAATCTTGATAAACCCTTTTGCATCTTCTGATGTCCAAGCATTGTTCATTTCTCCGTACTGACCAAAACCTGTGTTCATCAAATCGTTTGGAGATTCTATTCCGTCAAGTGAGAAATGATATGGTTTTAATGAAACGGTTACAGTTCCATTTACTGTTTTTTGAGTGTCTTGAAGGAAAGTTTCAATGTTTCTCATAACTGGATCTAAGAATTGACCTTCGTGGAATAACATCCCATACCAATTTCCTAGCTGCTCTTTCCAGTATTGTTGCCATTTTCCTAGAGTGTGTTTCTCTAATAAATGGTGCGCTTTGATGATAATTAACGGAGCTGCAGCTTCAAAACCAACTCTTCCTTTAATTCCGATAATGGTATCTCCTACGTGAATATCTCTACCAATTGCATAAGCACTTGCCAATTTTTCAAGAGCTACAATATTATTTGAAGGCTTATCCGTTTTTCCGTTTAAACCAACTAATTCTCCTTGCTCAAAATGAAGTGTTACTTTCTCTTCTCCTTCTTTTTGTAATTGCGATGGATAAGCTTCGCTTGGCAACGGTTGTCCTGAAGTCAACGTTTCTTTTCCTCCAACGCTAGTTCCCCAAAGTCCTTTATTGATAGAATATTGTGCTTTTTCCCAAGAATAGCTTACACCATTTTTTTGAAGATATTCCACTTCTTCTTGTCTTGACAATTTTAAATCTCTAATTGGAGTAATGATTTCGATTTCTGGAGCAATAGTCTGGAAAATCAAATCGAAACGAATTTGATCGTTTCCTGCACCAGTACTTCCGTGGGCGATAGCAGTTGCTCCCACTTTTTTAGCATATTTTATAGCTTCAATTGCTTGAAAAACACGTTCTGCACTAACTGATAACGGGTAAGTATTGTTTTTTAAAACATTTCCGAAAATTAGGTATTTGATAGCTTTATCGTAATATTTATCTAAAATAGTTAAGTTGGCGTGTTGCGCACTTCCTAACTCGTAAGCTCTTTTTTCTATTGCTGATAATTCTTCTGCACTAAATCCTCCTGTATCAACAAGAACGGTATGAACTTCATAACCTTTTTCGTTTTTTAAATATTTCAAACAATACGAAGTATCTAATCCTCCGCTATAAGCTAATACTACTTTTTTCATTTTATATAATTTAGGCTAATACTTTCGTATATAGCAGTTTGAGATTTCTTTTTAATTAAATTTTGAATAAAAAAATAAATGACAAGATTTTGTTTAAGAATAAAGCTTGTTTTATTTTTCTAAGTCTGTTTAAAACAGCCTCATTAAAAGGATGTCTTGGCGGTGTTTTTTGTTTTTCTTTTGGGTCATATAACATTCCCGTACAAAGGCACATTTTATTTTCTTTGCTTTGCAAAATGTGATAATTTGTACATGTTTTACAACCCGCCCAGAAACTCGGATCTGTTGTCAATTCTGAGAAAGGAACTGGTTTATAGCCTAATTCAGAGTTAATTTTCATTACAGCCAAACCAGTCGTAATTCCAAATATTTTAGCATCTGGGAATCTCTTCAAAGAATATTCAAAAACTTTTGATTTTATCTTTTTGGCCAAACCATGACTTCTATAATCTGGATGTACAATTAATCCAGAATGCGCAACGAATTTTCCGTGCTGCCAGCTTTCTATATAACAAAAACCGGCAAATTTTCCGTCTGCCAAAGCAATCATTGCATCACCATTTGCCATTTTTTTCTGAATGTACTCAGGAGTTCTTTTAGCAATCCCCGTACCTCTTAATAAGGCAGACGATTCTATCGTATCGCAAATTTCCTGCGCATACTTAAAATGTTCTTCTTGAGTTACAACAATAGAGATCTTCATTTCAATTATTGAAGTTAGAGTTAAAAATTAAAGCATATTGATTCGTTTGAAATCCAGAATTGAATCCAATAAAATTAAGCAAAAAAGAAGTAACACCTTCAAAATCAAAACATTGATTAAGAAAATTTACAAAATAATAAATACTTTTAGGATATGTTTGTCCAATGGACAAATTATGTGATTTCAAAATGAAAAATGGGTATGAATAAATATACGGCTATAAAACTCAGTGAACACTATAGAGATAGCGTCCGTACTTCGGGAGAAGTAATCGGTGAGTTTGTCCGTGACAAAGAAGTTATATGTAAACTTATTTTATTCATCGGTGCAAAAGTACATCTTTTTTTTATTCACAAAACAAAAAATTAAATTTCTAACATTTTTTTGACGTTTTGTTGTTTTTTAAAGATTTTAAAACTCTAAGGTAATGAGGTTCTAAGGCTTTACTTTTAACTTGAACGAACTAAAAACTTGAAACCTGAACTTGAAACTTAAAACAAAAGAAAAAACCCGACAGTTAAAATAACTATCGGGCTTTAAAATTTTCTCTATTATTCTAATTACTTTCTAGTAAAAGGTATTACTTGACCATTTGAAAGTATCAAATCGAAACCGTTTTTAGCTTCGTTAAATTTAAGTTTTAAGCCAGCTCTAGCAGATTCGAATGTATCTTTTTCGTTTGCGACAGGCTCTAATGCAAATTTTGGATAATTAGGAAGTTCTGCATTTAAAACGCTATTTTTCTCTGTCAATTCAATTGTCAGAGGAGATTTTGCAGTAACATAATTACCTAAATATGGATCTAAAATAAGATCTTTTTCTATTTTACCTTTTCCCGCTGTCCAAACATTGTTTGACTCATTATTATCTGGGAAAGCATGGTCAGGATCTAAAGTAATGCTCTCAATTTCTTCAGTTGAATTATGTTTGAAAGACCAAGAGTTATTTCTTTGCCAAATTTCTACAGGTAAATTAACTCTTGTTACTTTTCCGCTCTTTGTTTTAACATCTAACACAATTGGCATTGGCATTTTATCAAAATTCTCAACTGTGATTACAGCACCCTTAGCTGGATCGTTTTTCACATATTTAACTGAGTTAACACCTTGGTCAAAACGCCAGTTGTTTACATACCAGCTTCTCCAGAACCAGCTCAAGTCTTCTCCTGCCACGTTTTCCATAGTTCTGAAAAAATCGTCTGGCTGCGGATGTTTATATGCCCAACGCTCAATATAAGTTCTAAAAGCAGTATCAAAACGTTCTTTTCCTAAGACTTGTTCTCTTAATAAAATAAGACCTGCGCTTGGTTTAAAGTAGCATAACATTCCAATATTAGCTTCTTTCATATTATCAGGAGAACTCATGATAGTTTCTAAATCTGGGCGTGTGAAAGATTCTGCTTCTTGATGTAAATCTGTAGGCTGTTCTTTGTATTCGCCGTTATTAAACGCAGCAGTACTTAAAGAATTGATGAATGTATTAAATCCTTCATCCATCCACGCAAATAATCTTTCGTTTGACCCCACAATCATTGGGAACCAAATATGTCCAAATTCATGATCGGTTACTCCCCAAAGATCTTGTCCTTTAGATTTCCATCCACAGAAAACAATTCCTGGGTATTCCATACCACCTTCATTTCCAGCCACATTTGTTGCTGCTGGGTAAGGATATTCAAACCATTGTTTAGAATAATGCTCAATTGACGCTTTTACATATTCTGTAGAACGTCCGTAAGCACCTTGTCCTGCACTTTCAACAGGATAAGCAGATAATGCCAATGATTTTTTACCGCTTGGAAGATTAATTTTTGCTCCATCTAAAATGAATGCTGGAGATGACGCCCAAGAGAAATCACGCGCATTTTTGATTTTATAATGCCATGTTTTTTCTGTTCCTGAATTACTATTTGCTGTTGCATTAACTTCTTGCTCTGAGCGAATTGTCACCGTTTTATCACTGTTTGCAGCATCTTTATATCTTTTTAATTGCTCAGCAGAAAACACTTCCTGACCGTTTAACAATTCTCCAGAAGCTACAACATAATGATTTCCTGGAACTGTAAGTTTCACATCAAAATCACCATATTCTAAGTAAAACTCAGATGCACCTAAATAAGGAGCCGTATTCCATCCTCGCACATCATCATACACACACATACGCGGATACCACTGTGCAATTGTAAAGATTTTTCCGTTTTTAGTTTCCAAAACCCCCATTCTGTCTGATCCTTCGAAAGGCGCAATAAATGAGAATTCAATTTTAACCTTTACAGAACCTCCTTTTGCAGCCAATGCTTGAGGAAGAAAAATCTGCATTCTGGTATCTGTAACTACATATTTAACATCAACTTCTGTTTTGTTTTTTCCTCCAGAAACTACTTTTACAGATTTAATTTTATTTCCGCCATCAAAAACTTGTCCTTGAGCTCCGTTACGACTTCCTGTTAAAGGCACAACAGCATTTCCTCTAGAATCGTCTTTGAATAAGTTTTGATCTAAATTCAGCCAAAGAAATGATAATTTATTAGGGCTATTATTGGTATAAGTAATTTCATCTGTACCTACAATCTCATTTGTAGTTGCATTTAATTTTGCCGTAATCTGATAATCGGCTCTATTCTGCCAATACTCTACTCCTGGTTCACCGCTCGCAGTACGAGTTGAAGTACCATTTTTAGTGTAAAAATGAGGTCCAAAGGCATCATGGTAATTGTAATTGTTTACTGGATTTGCTGCTGGTGCTGACGGAGTTTGCTGCGCCCATACTGAAGAAATCCCAAAAAATAAAGCCGCGGTTAAAATGGCTTTTGCAGATTGCTTTTTCATATTTTTTAGCTGTTTATGTAGCAAATTAATGAAAAAAAAAGCTATTCACAGAGAAATTTTAAAACATAAATTTAATTTTAGCATAATTTTATCAATAAAATAATTCTAAGCCTTTTTCTTAAAAAACTAAATTTTATAAAATATATTTACATCTATTAAAAAAACATTCATTTTAGATTCAACATTGTGACTACAACTATCTCAAATTCTATATTAAAAGCTTCTATCAAACATGCTGGAGCCGAATTATTTTCTATAAAAGACAATCAAAACAACGAATATATTTGGGAAGGCAATCCTGATTTCTGGGGCAAGCATTCACCTGTACTTTTTCCGATTGTAGGAACTTTAAAAAACAACACCTATACAATCAATGAAAAAGAATATCATTTGCCACGCCATGGTTTTGCACGTGACATGGATTTTGAATTGATTGAAAAAACTGAAAGCAAAGCTGTTTTCTCTCTTAAATCTTCTCAAGAAACATTCGCAAAATATCCTTTTGAATTTGAGTTGCAACTTATTTATACGCTTAGCGAAAATGCACTGGAGCTTGAATACAGAGTAATAAACAATGGGAAAGAAAAAATGCCTTTTTCTATTGGAGCACATCCGGCAATAGCACTTCCTAATAGCTTTGAAAATTATGCGTTTCAATTTGAAAAAGAGGAAAATTTAAAATACTATCTTCTTGAAAACGATTTAATTTCATCTAAGACTAAAGTTTTGGAGACAAAAAATAATGTAATTCCTTTAAATTATGAACTGTTCAAAAATGACGCCTTGATTTTTAAAACATTAGAATCAAAATCATTAACCATTCTTAACAATTCAAAACCCTATGTAAAGGTGGATTATTACGATTTTCCAAGTTTAGGAATCTGGACAAAAGAAAATGCTCCGTTTGTTTGCATCGAACCTTGGCTTGGTTATTCTGATACCGATCAGAATACTGGTGACTTATATAAAAAAGAAGGGATTTTGACATTAGAAGAAAACAAAAATTTCAGTGCAAAATTTAGTATTACAATATTATAAAGTAAAAAATGTTAAATTTTAATTTTACCCCATTTCCAGTAATAGAAACAGAAAGGTTAGTTTTAGACAGGCTTACAGATAAGGACGTACAAGAAGTCTTTGACTTGCGTTCTAATCCTGAGACTATGAAATACATCCCAAGACCTTTAGTGAAAGACCATGAAGACGCTCTGGAACACATCAGAACGATTGATGAAAAAATTGAAACTAATGTTGGCATAAATTGGGCTATTAGACTTAAAGGCAACACCAAATTACTTGGGATTATTGGTTATTATCGAATGCAACCCGAAAATTACCGAGCTGAAATAGGTTATATTCTTTCGCCTGATCAGCATGGAAAAGGAATTATTCCAGAAGCTGTAAAGAAATTAATTACTTTTGGTTTTGAAGATCTAAAACTACATTCGATAGAAGCTGTAATCGATCCCGAAAATTATGCCTCTGAAAAGGTATTACAAAAATGCGGTTTTGTTAAAGAAGCACATCTGAGAGAAGTAGAATTTTGGGACGGAAAATTTTTAGACAAAGTAATTTATTCATTATTAGAAAAGTAAAGTTTTATACTTGTTAAAATAATCTTATAATTAATAGTTCTCAAGCATTATCTGCTATATTTGCGCTCGAAATCAGCTAAAAGGCTGTTTTGAATTCCCAAAAATATATGAAAAAGATATCCGCCTTAATTGTTCTTTTGTTTTGTGTGCAAATGCAAAGTCAGACTTTTGTAAAATTTAATGGAGCAACTGCCTTATTATTAGTTCCAAATATTGGGATTGAAACGAGTATTGGAGAAAAGACTACGTTTAGTGCTGATGTAATGGCTTCTTTTTGGGAATCTTTTAATGGAAATAACCCAATGAAGTTTGTCACCGTTACTCCTGAAATCCGTTACCATTTTAAAGAAAAATACAATGGTTTTTATGCAGGAGCTCATATCGGTGCTGATAAATACGAAATACAAAAATGGAATTACTGGAACAGCAACCGTTACGAAGATGGTTTCGGTTATAGAATTGGAGCTACAGTGGGTTACAATCTAAAATTAAGCGATAAATTTTTACTTGACTTTTTTGTAGGTGGCGGATGGCACCAAGGATTTTATCATGGATATTATAACGACGGAACTCCTGGAAGATATGAAAAAGCAATTCACTGGAATAAAAGCGGTGAATGGCTACCTTACCGTGGCGGTGTTATGATTTCGTATAAATTATAAAAATCAGCTTAATTTAGGAAGCGTTTTAATATAAAGATCCTCTACTTTTTTACGAGCCCAATCTGTTTTTCTTAAGAAAGTAAGACTTGATTTTACACTTGGATTTGAATTAAAACATTTAATTGGAATTAATTCACCCAAAGTATCAAACCCATAATAATCTACTAAAGTTTCAACAATTTTTTGAAGTGTAATCCCATGTAAGGGGTCTTTGGATTGATTTTGCATCTTATACTTTTTAAACAATATTAAAAGACCGTACTTCAAAAAAGTACGGTCTTCCTTTTTCGCAAAATTACTAAATAGAATTTTACATTAATCAAATAAAGAATAAATTAGAATATGAATTTAAATCCGACAGAAACAGGAGAAGTCAAGTTTGGATTACTTCCTGCTAATGCTGTATTGTAAAATGGATCTACATTGGCAACGTGTGCCAAACCAAAATTGGTAACTGTTGTTTTTTCTCCATCCTTCGCTTTAAGTGTTGTAGAAGTAAAATTAGCCAAATCATAAGAGAACTCTACAGAGAAGTTTTTAGTAACAAAATAATCTAAACCTCCTGATACTGAAAGCCCTACCTGATTAACTTTCAACTCACTCTCTTTTTCTTTACCTGTAATAACTGGAATTGCTGCTTGTCCGAAGAAGTATAACGAACCAGCTACATTCCAGTATTTTCTAATTAAAGGCTGAACAACGATTAAATCTGTTTTAGCTGCTGTTCCTGCATCTGTATCGGCTTTGATATTAATATACCCTACACCCGCTCCAACAGCAACCGATGGAGTAACAAATGTACCTACAACTGGAATTACAGATAAATTTGTATTTTTATTGCCTTCATTTTTAGTCTGCTGATAACCAAATTGAGAAGTGGCAAACCAAGCCCCTTTTAATCCTTGAGACGAATCTTGAGCTTTAGCAGTTAAACTGATTAATACGATACTCACTAAGGTAACAATCTTTTTCATTTTTATTTTGTTTTTAATTACAGGACAAACTTATGAGTAAGGTTTCTGCTTAAGACTGATTTAAATCATATATTAAAAGAAAACTTTAATTATCTTTAACTGCAACATTTTTCAATTTTGTCTTACATTTGCAGCTATGATAAAATCAGTCAATATACTTAACAAGAGAGCCCGATTCGATTACGAAATAATCGATACTTATACTGCTGGAATTGTTTTGGCAGGAACAGAAATCAAATCTATCCGCTTAGGAAAAGCCAATATTACCGAAAGTTTCTGCGAGTTTAGCGGCATGGAACTTTTCGCCATTAACACTTATATTGAAGAGTATTCTTTTGGAAACCAATTCAACCATAAATCAAGAAGCGAAAGAAAACTACTTTTAAACAAAAAAGAATTAAAAACACTTCATAAAAATGTTCAGGCAAAAGGTTTAACCATTATACCTTTAAAGCTATTTACCAACGAAAAAGGTTTAGCAAAACTTCAGATCGGGTTGTGTAAGGGAAAGAAAAACTATGACAAACGTGAATCTCTAAAAGAACAAGATACAAAAAGAGATTTGGACAGAATTAAAAAAGCTTACAACTAATAGCAAATTTAATTTCCTCTTAATGATATATTTATAATATTTTATTGTTATTTTTATTACAAATAATTTAACTGTAAAATATGAAAAAGTATTTAGTTTTATTTTTCGCTATTGTGTTTTCAAGTTGTGGCAGTAATACTTCAATTGTAAACAGCTGGAGAGATCCTGATGTAACTATAACTCAGGAACAATTTAAAAAAGTTTTGGTTGTAGCTTTAGTCAAAGACGAAGCTTCAAGAAGAATTACAGAAAACAGAATTGCAGCGGCCAATCCGATATTCAAAACTTCGTATCAATATTTAAACGCAACTTCTCAATTAACGCAAGAACAAAAGCTAAAGGTTTTGCAAGATGAAAACTTTGATGGAGTAATCAGTATGCGATTAGTTAGCAAAGAAAAAGAAGTTAATTATGTTCCAGGCACTTATACAGGAATGTATTACGGAGGTTTTGACGGAATGTACACCGGAATGTATGGATATGGTTTTGGAAACTGGTACGGAATGTATTCTCCTAACTTTTATGATCCAGGTTATTATCAGGAGACCACTTCTTATATGGTAGAAACCAATGTTTTTTCTTTAAAACAAAACAAATTAATCTGGACAGGAACTACAGAATCTCAATATGTTACAGATTTAGGCCAGACGGTTGATGCAATTATGCAAGCTGTAGTGAAAGAAATGAGAAAAGACGGCTCTCTGCCTCCAAAATAATTATAGAAAAAGCGGTGTATAAACATCGCTTTTCTTTTGATCTAAAATTGACTAAATTTGTCAAGACTAAAATTTTCATTAAATGAAATCTTTATTAAAAAACGCCAGAGAACAGAAAGGATTAAAAACGCGTGAATTGGCTCATCTTGCAGGAATTGATCAAGCGTTGATTAGTAAATTTGAATCAGGAACACGAAAACCAACCAAAGATCAAATTATTAAACTTTCTCAACTTTTAGAAATTGATTATGAAACTTTAATGATTGCTTGGCTTAAAGAAAAGATTCTTAAAGAAATTGGGGATGACGAACTTGCCTTAAAAGCATTAAAAGTTGCTGAAGACGAAATCAAATACAATAAAACGGTTTCAAATCTTAAATTATCTACTTCTTTAGAAAAAATCTTAAAAGAAATTGATGCCTTAAAAGAAAAACTAGGTTCTTACCGCCAGTATGACAGCTTTAAAATAAAACAAGCTTTAGAATTGGAATATACTTTTGAAAGCAATCGAATTGAAGGAAATACAATGACACTTCGTGAAACAGATATGGTCATCAATGAAGGTTTGACAATTTCTGGAAAAAGCATGCGGGAACATCTTGAAGCTATAAATCATCAGGAAGCAATTGGCTTTATTAAAGATTTAATGAATAAAAACAATTCTTTAAACGAACGTGATCTTTTATCTATTCATAATCTAATTTTACGCGGAATTATTCCGGAAGATGCAGGACGCTATAGAAAAGTTCAAGTTATGATTCAGGGAAGTAGTCACATGCCTCCACAACCTTTAATGATTCCACAGGAAATGGAAGAATATTTTGTTTGGTATGAAATCAATAAAAATAAATTACACCCCATTATTCTTGCTGCTGAAATGCATGAACGATTAGCTACAATTCATCCTTTTATTGATGGAAACGGAAGAACTTCAAGATTAATAATGAATTTAATTCTGATGCAAAAAGGTTATCCAATAGCCAATATTAAAGGAGATTATGAAACAAGAATGCAATATCACCAGTCTTTAGAAATTGCTCAAACCCAAAAAAACAAAGAAGATTTTTTTCTGTTTATAGCTCAAAAAGAAAAAGAATGTCTGGAAAGATATATTTCAATTCTTACACGATAAAAAAGCCCGTTCAAAACGGGCTTCTCATTAATTTTTATCTTCTAATAAAGGAACAAATCGAAACTCTCCAAATTCATGTTTTTCAAATTGCGTTTCGTTTTTCCTGATTAATAAAGTCATAATCTGAACATCTTCTCCTAACGGAATAACAAGTCTTCCTCCTATTTTTAATTGTGCCATTAATGGCTGCGGAATAAACGGTGCGCCTGCTGTAACTATAATACTGTCAAAAGGCGCAAAATTTGGCAATCCTTTATAACCATCACCAAAAGTAACGTGTTTTGGACGAATATTTAATTTAGGAAATAAATTAGACGTGGTTTTAAATAATTCGCTTTGTCTCTCAACAGTATATACTTTTGCGCCTAAAGCAAACAAAACAGCAGTCTGATAGCCAGAGCCTGTTCCTATTTCTAAAACTTTGTGGTCCTTTTTAACTTCGAGCAATTGTGACTGAAAAGCCACCGTATAAGGCTGAGAAATGGTCTGTCCCGCACCAATAGGAAAAGCTTTATCCTGATAAGCGAAATCTTCAAAACTGGAATTCAAAAAAAGGTGTCTCGGGATTTTTTTTATCGCATCTAGAACCGCTCTATCAGTAATTCCTTTTTGCTCTAAAGTGGTTACTAATTGATTACGAAGTCCTTGATGTTTGGCAGTGTCTTTCAAAATGGGTAGGTTTTATTTTCGCAAAAATAAGAAACAAAACAGGATTTCAAATATTGATTTTTAAATAATAAATTTTATAAAGTCGAAAGTCAAAAGTCGAAAGTAGAAAGCTCTCATTTATTATGCTGAACGAAGTTGGAGCTTTCACGTCCTAACTAAGCGCCCGCCGACTTCGCTCAGGGTGCTAAACGAAAAAAGCAGTTCCAACCATAACTCATAATTCATAACTCATAATTCATAACTCACAATTAGATAAATTCATTTTCACGTTAAGCAAATAAATTATATTTTTGTTTAAAATACATTCTCATGTTAAAAGTAGGAGTTTTAGGTGCTGGTCATCTTGGTAAAATACATTTACGCTTATTACAACAATCTGACAAATACGAATTAGTTGGATTTTACGACGAAAATCAAGAAAATGCCGAAAAAATCTCAAAAGAATTTGGCTATAAAAATTTCAGCACAATTGCCAAACTCATTCACGCTGTCGACGTGATTGATATTGTAACTCCAACACTTTCGCACTACAAATGTGCAAAAGTTGCCATAAAATCAGGAAAACATATCTTTATCGAAAAACCAATTGCCAATACCGTTGAAGAAGCTGAAGAAATTATTGCTTTGGCCAAAGAACATAACGTAAAAGGGCAAGTAGGTCACGTAGAGCGCTTTAATCCAGCTTTTATCGCTACTAAGGAAATGATCGAAAATCCGATGTTTATAGAAACGCATCGTTTAGCAGAGTTTAATCCTCGCGGTACAGATGTTCCTGTAGTTTTGGATTTAATGATTCATGATATCGACGCTATTTTAAGCGTTGTAAAATCTAAAGTAAAAAGCATCAATGCGAGCGGTGTTTCGGTTATCAGCGAAACTCCGGATATTGCCAACGCCAGAATTGAATTCGAAAATGGCTGTGTTGCTAACTTAACTGCCAGCAGAATTTCAATGAAAAACATGCGTAAGTCACGTTTCTTTCAAAAAGATGCCTACATTTCTGTTGACTTTTTAGAGAAAAAATGTGAAGTGGTTCGTATGAAAGATGCACCAGAAGTTCCTGGAGATTTTGATATGATTCTTCAAAATGCTGAAGGCGTAAAAAAACAAATCTATTTCACAAATCCTGATGTAGAGCAAAACAACGCCATCTTAGATGAGTTAAATTCATTTGCAGATGCTATCAATAACGACACAACTCCAGTTGTAACACTTGAGCAGGCAACTGATGCATTACGCGTGGCTTATCAAATTATTGATTGTTTCAAAAAATAATAAAATTTCAAAAAATAAATTAGCCACGAATTCACGAATTATTTGGTGAATTCGTGGCTAAATCATAAAAAAATATCTAGCATAAAATGAAAACAATAGCTGTAATTGGAGCAGGAACAATGGGTAACGGAATTGCTCATACTTTTGCACAAAGCGGATTTACCGTAAAATTAATCGATGTTTCTGAAAAATCATTAGATAAAGGAATGGCAACTATTGCTGCCAACTTAGACCGTATGCTGTCTAAAGGAACAATCACTCAGGAAGATGTTGCTAAAACTATAACTAATATTATTACTTATACAGATTTAAAAGACGGAGTTGTTGGCGTTGATTTAGTAGTTGAGGCTGCAACTGAAAACGTTGAATTAAAACTGAACATCTTCAAACAATTAAATGAATATTGCTCGCATAATACAATTTTAGCAACTAATACATCTTCAATCTCAATTACACAAATTGGAGCTGTTGTAGCACATCCAGAACGCGTAATCGGAATGCATTTTATGAATCCGGTACCGATTATGAAATTAGTTGAAATCATTCGCGGATACAATACAAGCGATGAAGTAACTAAAATCATCATGGATTTATCTGAAAAATTAGGAAAAGTTCCTGTAGAAGTAAATGATTATCCAGGTTTTGTGGCAAACAGAATTTTAATGCCAATGCTAAATGAGGCAATTGAAACGTTATATAATGGTGTTGCTGGAGTTTATGAAATCGATACGGTAATGAAATTAGGAATGGGGCACCCGATGGGACCATTGCAATTAGCTGATTTTATTGGACTTGACGTTTGTTTAGCAATCTTAAATGTAATGTATGACGGATTCAAAAATCCTAAATATGCTCCTTGCCCACTTTTAGTAAATATGGTGAGAGCTGGAAAATTGGGAGTGAAATCTGGCGAAGGTTTTTACGATTATAGCGAAAGCAAAAAAGCAGAGAAAATCTCTAAGCAGTTTTTATAAAAAGAAATACCATGTCGATTCAATCGAATTTAAATACAATTAAAGCAACTTTACCTGAACATGTAACTCTAGTTGCCGTTTCAAAAACTAAACCTGTTTCAGACTTGATGCAGGCTTATGAAGCTGGGCAACGCATCTTTGGAGAAAACAAAATTCAGGAAATGACTGAAAAATGGGAACAAATGCCAAAAGATATCCAATGGCATATGATTGGTCACGTTCAGTCCAATAAAGTCAAATTTATGGCGCCTTATGTGACTTTAATTCATGGCGTTGACAGTTTGAAATTATTGCAAGAAATCAATAAACAAGCTTTAAAAAACAACAGAACAATAGATTGCCTTCTTCAAATTTATATTGCCGAAGAAGAATCTAAATTTGGTTTGGACGAAAATGAACTAAATGAACTTTTAACTTCTGCGGAGTTTAAAGAGTTAAAAAATATTCGTATCTTAGGTTTAATGGGAATGGCCACTTTTACCGAAGACCAAAACCAAATTAAAAAAGAATTTACCCATTTAAAATCTATTTTTGATTCAATCCAAAAATCACAAGACATTAAAGATTTTACAATTATTTCAATGGGAATGTCTGGAGATTATCAATTGGCAATAGAATGCGGAAGTACAATGGTTCGCATTGGAAGCAGCATTTTTGGCGGTCGTTAATTTTTTCAATATCAATTACAATTGCAAAAATCAATGTCAATTTAAAAAATGGGGAAAAATTAAATGGAAAAAATATTCAATTTTGAAGATCGATTAGTGCGATTTGCTGGAGAATGTATTTTTTTCACTCGACAATTAGAAAGGTTATTTGAAAATGAATATTACAAAAATCAATTAATTCGTTCATCTGGAAGTGCCTCTTTAAATTTTGGAGAAGCACAAGGAACGATAAGTGATAAAGATTTTGTCTTCAAAGTTTCATTAGTCGTGAAGGAGTTAAAAGAATCTAGAAACTCATTAAAAATTCTAGATTATATTAAAGAAGGCGATGACAGTAAAAGAAATAAACTTCTAATCGAAGTGGAGCAATTAATCGCAATTTCATCAAAAATGATAATAAATAAAAGATAACTTTTCAATGACAATTACAATAACAATTGCAAATTTCAATTTTCACTATTGATTTTTGAAATTGACATTGATTTTTGAAATTGACATTGACGTTGAATATGTACGCAATACTTGACATAGAAACCACTGGGGGACAGTTTAATGAAGAGGGAATTACCGAAATCGCTATCTACAAATTTGATGGGCATGAAGTAGTTGATCAATTCATTAGCCTTGTCAATCCTGAAATTCCGATTCAGCCTTTCGTAGTAAAACTGACTGGAATTAACAATGCGATGTTGCGTTCTGCTCCAAAATTCTACGAAGTTGCGAAACGAATTATAGAAATCACTCAAGATTGTGTTATTGTAGCACATAATGCTTCTTTCGATTATAGAATCCTTCGCACAGAATTCCGTCGTTTAGGCTACGATTTTGAAGCCAAAACACTTTGTACAGTAGAATTAGCCAAAAAACTAATTCCAGAACAGCCTTCATATAGTTTAGGAAAACTAGTTCGTTCACTCGGAATTCCTATGGCCGACAGACATCGCGCGAGTGGAGACGCTATGGCTACGACTAAGCTTTTCAAAATGCTTTTGGAAAAAGATGTTGAGAAAACCATCGTAAAAGACTTTATAAAACTCGAAGTAGAAAAAGGTATTTCTCCGAAATTCTTGGATATTTTAAATCAAATGCCAGCTAAAACAGGCGTTTATTATATCTACAAAGAAGATGGGACTTTAATTTACATTGGAAAAAGCCAAAATATCAAAAAAAGAGTCAATCAGCATTTTACAGGAATTACAACCAAAAGCAAACGAATTCAGGCAGAAGTTTTCACCATTACTTACGATGAAACCGGAAGCGAATTAATTGCACTTTTAAAAGAAAGTCAAGAAGTTAAAGTAAATCGTCCGCGATACAATCGTTCGCAGAAAAAAACTGTATTTCCCGTCGCTTTATATTCAGAAATAGATTCAAACGGTTACATCAATTTAATACTTGAAAAAGCAGACGGACGTAAAAAAGAAATTACTTCTTATACTTCTTTACAGGAAGGCAAAAATGCGCTTTTTAAAATTACGGCAAAATATCATTTGTGCCAAAAATTAACAGGTTTATACCAAACCAAAAAAGAATGTTTTCAATATAAAATCAAAGAATGTGACGGCGCATGCATTGGTGAAGTCACTTCCGAAATTTATAATTTACGAGTACAGCAATTTATCTCAGAAAACAGTTTCGAAAACAAAAGCATGGTATTGATAGACAGGGGAAGAAATGTAAACGAACGAAGCGCAATCCTGATCGAAAACGGAATTTACAAAGGTTATGCCTATTATGATCTAAATTATCAAATCACGAATATCGATATCTTAAAAAATATTCTGGTTCCGATGCAGCACAATCGCGACGTAAAGAACATCATTCAGAGTTATATCCGCAAAAGCAAATCATTAAAAATACTTCATTTTTAACAAAACGAAACTTTCATTATCTTTAAGGATATGAAAAACAAAAAATCACAATACGAAATCTTTAGAGAAAAAGTCAAAATCGTCCTATATGGCACCAACACTATTCTAGGACGAATGTTCGATTTAGTGTTGCTGGGTTTAATCTTATTGAGCGTTCTTCTTATAATGTTGGATACTGTTGAAGGCGTAAGCTCAAAATATCATGAACAATTATTGATCTGCGAATGGGTAATTACAGTATTTTTCAGCATTGAATATATACTAAGAATTATCTCCATTCAAAAACCAGTCAAATACATTTTTAGCTTTTACGGAATTATCGATTTACTTGCCGTTTTGCCCATGTATTTGTCCATCTTTTTCCCTGGCGCAAGCATTTTATCGATCGTAAGGGCCTTACGTTTCCTTCGATTATTCAAAATTTTGCATATTCCGCAAATCAACCATCAATCACTGCAATTAAAAGAAGCCATAGAAGCCAGTAAAGAAAAAATTCTGGTTTTTATTTATTTTGTTCTCGTAAGTACCGTAATCATCGGCACCATTATGTACCTAGTCGAAGGCAAAGAATCAGGATTTACCAGCATTCCAATGGCAATTTACTGGACAATTGTAACCTTAACAACAGTAGGCTACGGAGACATTTCGCCACAAACTCCACTAGGACAGTTTATTGCGGCACTTGTAATGATTTTAGGTTATGGCATCATAGCTGTTCCAACTGGAATCGTAACTGCCGAATTTGCCAAAAGCAGTCTAAAAAACAATTCAGTAAGCGGTAAAAAAACATGCAAGAAATGCCAGTCCCAAGTCCATTTTGACAACGCTAAATATTGTTATGAATGCGGAACCGAACTGCCAAATAATTAATTTTAGAAGCTAATCCAGCTGTACATTCCAACTCCTCCTTATATTTGTAATTTTTTAAGGCATAAAAGGAGCTTCCGCTGGTCGCTCTTTTATACCAAAAAAATACAACAAATATAAGTCCGGGGTTTCCATTTCCATCTGGGCTAAAAAATATGAAATACCTAATTACCATTGTCGGACCAACAGCCATAGGCAAAACAGCCTTAAGCATTGCTTTGGCACAACATTTTAAATGCGAAATCGTTTCTTGTGACAGCCGTCAGTTTTTCAAGGAAATGACAATAGGAACCGCAGTTCCAAGCCAAGAAGAATTGAATTCGGCCAAACATCATTTTATTCAAAACAAATCTATTTTTGAAAATTACACAGTTGGCGATTACGAAAAAGAAGCTTTAGCCAAAATCGAAGAATTATTTCAAACCAATGATTTCGTAATTCTCATTGGCGGTTCAGGATTATATGTTGATGCCATTTTAAAAGGTTTCGACGAATTTCCCGAAATTGATCCAAAAGTTCGTGCTGAAGTAAATTCAAACTATGAAAAACTTGGAATTGAATATCTTCAAGAACAACTGAAAAATTTAGATCCAGAATATTATCAAAAAATAACAGCCGAAAATCCACAAACTTTACAAAACCCGCAACGAATGATGCGTTTTGTAGAAGTTTGTATCGGAGCTCAAAAACCATATTCTTCCTTTTTAAATCAAAAGAAAAACAATAGAGACTTCACTCCTATTTTAATTGGCTTAGACGCCGACAGAGAAATCATTTACAGCAGAATCAACCAGCGTGTTGACATCATGATGAACGAAGGACTGCTAAAAGAAGCCGAAACACTTTATCCTAATAAAGCGTTAAATGCACTTCAAACGGTCGGTTATAGAGAATTATTTAGTTATTTTGAAGGAGAATTCACTTTGCCTTTTGCAATAGAAGAAATCAAAAAGAACACCAGAAGATTTTCTAAAAGGCAATTAACGTGGTTCAAACGAAACGAAAACACCAAATGGTTTGATTACGCAACAAATAGAAAAGAAATCATACATTACATAAAAAATCTTACAAAGTAAGAAAGTCTTTTATCTATCCTCTTTACTCTATTTCCTAAAAAAAATAAAAAATGCCAATATCTCCCAATTTTACATCAGTTTTAAGCAAGGACTGGGAAATCAATTTCACGCAATGTACGCCAAACGGCTACTTAAAATATACAGATTTGTGTAATCTTTTACAATTAACCGCTGCAGCACATTCTGAAGTTGGCGGAATCAGTTTTTCTGATATGCAGGAATTTGATCAAGCTTGGGTTTTAAGCCGCATGCGTGTTGAAATTACAGCATTACCAAAATGGCAAGATGTTGTAACCGTAAAAACATGGATTAACAGTTTAGAAAATTCACGTTCTGTCCGTGCCTTGGAAATGTATGTAAACGGAAAAAAAATCGTAGGAAGTGAAACCTATTGGGCCGTTTTCAATACCAAAGCACGTCGTCCAGAAGCTTTAGCATTGCCTTTTGAACATTTCGAATTATTTCCAGAAAAAAGAGCAACAGAAGAAGGTTTTTCAAAAATTAATATCAACCACGAAAAAGAAGCCGTTTTCGAAAAGACAGTCTATTTATCAGATTTAGATATTGTAAATCACGTAAATAACGTAAAATACTTGGAATGGTGCCTTGATCATGTTGATCCAAAACGGATCATGAAACAAGAAGTTAAAAGCTTTGAAATGAATTTTATGAAAGAGCTTTCCCTCAATGATAATGTTGTAATTCACGAAAGTGAAGATGATGATCATACAACCGCAACTTTCAGCATTACAAAAGGTGAAAAAACGTGTTTTGCTTTGGAATTGCATTGGAAATAACTTTTCTTTAATCTCACAATACTATCCACAATATTGTCATTTCGACGAAGGAGAAATCTCCACAAGTAAATCCACAACGAAAATCAAATCTTTGTCGAGCTTCTCGCGAAGATTTCTCCTTCGTCGAAATGACAAACTTGATGCATATAAAAAAAACGATGCAAAATTTGCATCGTTTTTTTTTATTCAAAATCATTTCGATCTCTTTTTAGAGCCTTTCTTAGATTTCTTATCTTTCTTCTCTTTTTTCTTTTTCAGCAAATCAATTTTATTTTCAATCCTCTTTTCAACATCTATAATATCAGACTCATAATTAAATTGCAACAAATGAAGTTTCGCATTTTTTATTTCTTCTAATGCTTTTTTAAACTCATTTTGCGCTTCTAAAAGAATGGCTTTCTTGACATAAATTTCTGATTTGTTTATTCCTTTAACAGTCAGAGCAAAATCAATTAATTTTTGTGCTTCTTCGTAATCTTCATTTAAAATCAACGTTTTCAGATAATACGGATATACTTCAAGAGCATGAATGTTAATCGCTAAAGCTTGCTGAAAATAAGATTTCGCTTCTTCATAATTCATTAACTGCTCCGCCTGAATTCTTCCGTACAAACACAAAACCATTGTATTTTTGTCATCATAAGAAAAAGCATAATCTAAAGACTCAATTGTTCCTTCCAACCAAAACGGATAATTATCCAAGGCTTGAAAAAGGTATTTATCAGTTGTTTTCATTTCGTAAATCGTTTTTTAATTTCTGACGAGTTCCTTTGTAGCTTTTCTCCACTTTGTTCTTTTTAAAATCACTTCCTGTAAAAACTCTCACAGGATTTCCACGCTCCACATGGAGCTGATTTTCCCATTGTTTTCCAACATGATTTTTAAGTTGAACTAGTTTCTCGTCTTCTAGTTTTTTAATTAATCTTTCTGTTGCCAGTTTTTTGTTTTGGTGCTGCGAACGGCTGTCCATTGCTACAACAGCAATTCCAGTCGGAATATGAGTTGCGCGAATTGCCGAACTCACTTTATTCACATGCTGACCTCCCGCTCCAGAACTTCTCATGGCTTGATATTGAATATCATTTTCTGAAACTATAGCATTCTTCTGTGGTTCAATTTCAAAAATTCCAATAAACCAGTTTTTTCTTTTATGCATTTTCCTAAACTGACTCTGACCAATCCACTGAATTGTTCCAATCCAAGATTTCACAAACTCATCGGCATTTTTTCCTTTTACAGAAATTGAGGCAGTTTCAATAGTTCCATTTTCTTCTCCTTTCTCTCTCTGAAGTAAAACCACATCTAAATTCTGATCCTGCGCTTCTTCCAAAACTTTTTTAAGCACTTGGGCAACTACCCAAGTGCATTCTGCAGGTCCGCGACCCGCCGTTATCTGAATAATTCTTTCCATTTTAAATTTCTCCTTAACGATCCATTCTAACAATTTTCGGCGTAAAAGTCCCCAAAACTTCAACTAGATCAGTTTGATTCGTCATTACTTTCGTGATGTCTTTGTATGCCATTGGAGCTTCGTCAATATTCCCACCGATTAAAGTCACTTCGTGTTTCTTCAACTCTTTATTGATCTGACTTTGTGTAAAAGTGCTTTTACATTTTGCTCTCGAAAACAAACGTCCTGCACCATGAGAAGCCGAGTTCAGACTCTCTGCATTTCCTTTTCCTTTTACAATAAAACCTGGGGCAGTCATCGACCCTGGAATAATTCCCAATTGACCTTCACCAGCAGGAGTTGCTCCTTTTCTATGCACAATACATTCTTGACCATTCACGATTTCTTTCCAGGCAAAATTGTGATGGTTTTCAATTGTTACAACTACTCTTTTTCCAATTGCTTTTGCAATTCGTCTGTGAATATCATCATGACAGGCTTTTGCATATTCTCCAGCCAAATTCATCGCCAGCCAATATTCCTGACCATCGTGCGTATTCAGATCCAGCCAAGCCAAATGCTGTACGTTTTTTGGCAACGGACATTGTTTTGTTGCTAAATACGTATAATGTTTCGCAATATTAGCGCCTAATCCGCGAGAACCGCTGTGTGAAAGAACAGCAAAATATTCCCCTTTTTCCAATTTCCATTCATTTTCAGGATTTTCAATTTTGGCGATTCCAAATTCTACAAAATGGTTTCCTCCTCCTGATGTTCCTAATTGTTTATAGGCTTTTGGAAGAAGATTCTTCAATAATGGAATATCTTGAAATCCACTATTGTAAAACACCTCATGATCTACACGAGAAGCGTGCGTTTCATACATTCCAAACTTTGTATTGTCTTTTAAAATGGCTTCCAATTGATGTTCTTTTCCTTTAAAATGAGAACCGGGCAAATCAAAAATCGAAAGGCTCATTCGACAGCCAATGTCAACTCCAACTCCGTATGGAATCACGGCATTATCAGTCGCTAATACGCCACCAATTGGCAATCCGTAACCCGAATGCGCATCTGGCATTAATGCTCCTGCAACAGAAATTGGCAGTTTCAATGAATCGTACAATTGAAATTTTGACTGTTCATCAATTTCATTTTCACCAAAAATTTTAAAAGGAGCTCTGGTGTTTTTAAGCTGATGCATCCTTACTTGGACAGGTTTAATTAGCCCTTCAGCTACTTTTCCCCAAGTTCCGTTCCCTTCGTACTTTTCAGGATTTAGCAAAACATCTTTTGCTTCTGTTAGAATAGATTCTTTTTTTTCTCTTTTTCTATATCTGTTTATCTGCCCTAAGGCGATGTTTATTGAATTGTTTTTTGGAAAACCCAATTTAATCAGGTCTTTTCCAGATAATTTATTTCCCATAAATTGTTTAATTATGTTATTGTGCAGAATAAATCAGATTGAAGTCTGAAAGAAATCAAAATGAAAATAAACATGCGGAATCATTTATCTTTTGGATAAATACTAAATGTTTTTTCGGGAAAATTTTGAAGTGTCTAGAATAAAAAAAAGCCCGAAACTTATTATCTTCGGGCTTTTTTATATATCTAAAAATGTATTTTTCTAAGATTGAAATAAGCCACGAAGAATCGCTGCACCAAATTCGTTTGGTGTGAAGCTTTGTGATGTCGATGTAAGTACAAACATTTTTTCTTCGTTTTAAAGGGTTATTATTTTTTTCGTGTGCAAATATTCAGAATTGTTTTTTGAATTTCCAAATTTATTTTAAAGAAAATTCTTTAAATAATTTTAAAATCAGAAATAACAGAACAAGCAAAACTAGTATATAACTTTAACAATCAAATAATTAGACTGATAAAAACATTTCATTTTGAAGCAATAAAAAAGCTCTGATTTCTCAGAGCTTATATTTTATATAAATGAACTTTAATTATTCAGAAACTTTGCTTTTTACTACTAATCTGAAACCTTCTCCGTGAATGTTTAAGATTTCAACATCTTCATCCGCTTTTAAGTATTTTCTCAATTTAGCGATGTAAACGTCCATACTTCTTGAAGTAAAGTAGTTATCATCTCTCCAGATTTTAGTTAAAGCTAATTCTCTTGGCATTAAGTCATTTTCATGAAGAATTAACATTTTAAGCAATTCGTTTTCTTTTGGAGATAATTTAATCGGTTCCTCATCTTGGAAAGTAAGGAATCTCAATTTTGAATTTAAATGGAATTTACCAATATTAAATTCAAATTGTACCTGCTCTGCTTTTGTATCAGCTGATTTTCTTTGAATGATTGCTTTAATTTTCATTAAAAGAACTTCAGAATCAAAAGGTTTATTTAAATAGTCGTCAGCCCCAGCTTTGTATCCTTTTAAGACATCCTCTTTCATAGATTTTGCTGTCAAGAATATAATTGGCACCTCACTGTTCTTTTCTCTAATTTCTTTGGCTAAAGTGTAACCATCTTTATAAGGCATCATTACATCAAGAATACATAAATCATATACATCCTTCTTGAATTTCTCGAAACCTTCCATACCGTTTTTAGCTAAAGTAACTTCAAAGTCATTTAACATTAGATAATCTTTAAGAACCGCCCCAAAATTTAGGTCATCTTCTACTAAAAGTATTCTTTTGTTAGTATTTTCCATATTTTAATTTATTAATGGTATTTTTATTATAAAGGTGCTACCTTTTCCTTTTTCGCTTTCTACATATACTTGACCATTGTGATCCTCCACTATTCTTTTTACATATGCCAATCCTAAACCATGACCTTTTACATTATGAAGGTCACCGGTATGCTCTCTATAAAACTTCTCAAAAACTCGTTTCTGAGCTATCTTACTCATTCCCAAACCATGATCTTTTACTTTTATCAGAATCATGTCCTTCACATTTTCTGTAAAAATTTCAATCTTAGGCGCATCTGGAGAATATTTGATTGCATTTTCTAAAATATTAACCAATACGTTTGTAAAATGAACTTCATTTATCAAAACTGTTGTTCTGGCTGCATTATAATGCTTTTCTACAGTTCCTTGTCTGTCTTCTAAAATTAAATTAACATGCTCGATTGCATCGTCAATAATATCTGTAACTACAGTAGGCTCTTTTGTAATGTCAAGCTCCCTTTTTTCTAGTTTAGAAATACGCAATACATTTTCGACTTGAGCGTGCATTCTTTTATTTTCGTCTCGAATCATTTGAAGATATCGATAAACCTTTTCTTTATCTTCAATAACCTTAGGACTTCTTATCGCATCTAGTGCTAAATTTATTGTAGCGATCGGAGTTTTAAACTCATGCGTCATGTTGTTAATAAAATCTGTTTTAATTTCAGAAATATGTTTCTGACGCAATAGCTGATTTAATGCACTCGTGTAGGCCACAATTATGATTAAAGTAAAAACTATCGATAAAATAGTAATACTTAACAACTCGGATAATAAGAACTTCTTTTTATGAGGAAACGTAACCGAAAGTTCATATCTGCTATTTCCTTCATTATCTGTATAAATTGGAATATTGTATGTAGCTTCTTTATCATAATGAAATCCGTCAGATTTTATCTTTGTTGGATTACCACTACTGTATATTCCGAATTCAAACTTGGTTTTTACACCATATTCTTCAAGCTCTTTCTTCAATAATTTAAAAAGCTTATCTTTTGTGATTCTCCCTTCAATTGGAGTCAAAGAAGCAATATCTTTATATTGAATCTGTTGCTGAACTTTATTTAATATGTCTAAGCTTCCTGATTTTTCAATTTTCAGATCAGGAATAATACTTTGTCCTAAACTATTATTATCAATTCCGTTATTGTTATTATAAACTTCAGTTACTCTTTTTGAACTAAAATTTTTAAATCGTTCACTGCTGAATTTTTTGTTAAATACCGAACCATTGATATCATAATCCTCAGATGTCAAGGTATTAGAATAAACAATTGTTTTATTTGTTTTTGTGTTTCTCTGTACATAAAGTACTTCTAGTAAATCTTCTTTTTTTGGAATTTTACCCGTACTGTCTTTAATACGGTTGTATTTGTCGTAGAAACTGTACTCTTCTTGTTGTTCCAGCTTATCTGCAACATTTCCAATTACTTGAGTAACGTGGTATTTAAATTGCTCTTCATTATTTTTGAACGAAGAATTGAACCAAAATACTTGAACCAGAATTATCCCTATCAAGGACAGACTCATCAATAAAACAAGTATTCTAAAAAATAATTTATTCATCGAAACAAAATTAATATTTTAACAATATACTAAATAATACATTAACCAAATATTAACATTTAAGACTGTTTTTGTTTTATATTTAAAATTTTAAGAATTTTAACAACTTCTTCTTTAGCATTTTTAAGATTATTGTTATTAATCACGAAATTGCTCTTAGAAATTCGTTTTTCATCATTCCACTGCATTTTCATTCTACTCACAACTTGTTCACGGGTAGTCTTATCTCGTTTTATAACTCGTTCAATTCTCACTTCTTCTGGAGCTGTAACGGTTATAATTACGTCGCATTCTTTATATCGGCCACTTTCAAATAAAATTGCGGCTTCATAAATCACATAATCATAATTTTTATATTTTTCTAGCCAAGCTTCAAAATCAAGTTTCACTGCTGGATGCACAATGACATTCAATTTTGCCAATTGTTCCTTATCATTAAAAACTATCTGTGCTAATTTGGCACGATTCAAAATATCACCATCAAAAATATTGCCACCAAAAGCAGATTTTACTTCATCGAGAATATTTTTTGACTGCATTACTCTTTTAGCACCGTCATCGGCGATATAAACAGGAACGCCCATTTCTTCAAAATAGTTTGCAACAGTTGTTTTACCGCTGCCAATTCCTCCTGTAAGACCAATAACTTTTGTCATTCTTATAATTTAAAAAACATACGCGGAAAAGCTTCTTGTGGCTTTTTCTTTAACAAAATAACTTTCACATATGATTTCAAAAATCCTGTTCCGTAACCATAAAACTGTTTCCAAACAGCTATTACAGACAAGTATCCAATTTTGATGCTTTTGTTTTGCACACTGGCTGTAAGAAAAATTATAACGAAATATACGAAATATAATTGTAATAAAATATCGATATTAAAAATTAACAATAAAAAAGCTAATAATAATCCGAGTATAAAAAATGTTGGAAAGAAAAAAGTAAGCTTATTGTGTTCTGGATACCAACTATTTAAAATTGGCCTTGCAATACCAAACTTATTTACTTGAATAGAGAACTTCTCCCAATCAATTCTTCTTTTATGATACACATAAGCTTCTTTAAAAAGTCTTGTCTCGAAACCTAAATTCCATAAACGAATTGATAAATCTGGATCTTCTCCAGGATGTATGTTTCCAAAACCTTTCGAAGCCTCAAAAGCTTTTTTAGAAATACCCATATTAAAACTGCGTGGCTGAAATTTATTGATTTTCTCAGAACCGCCTCTAATTCCACCTGTTGTCAAAAAAGAAGTCATAGCAAAATTGATTGCTTTTTGAATGTCTGAAAAACTGTCTAGTGCTTTATCTGGTCCGCCAAAACAGTCCACATAATTTGCATCTAATTCTTTGCGAACTTCTGTCAAATATTGCGAGGGAATGATACAATCTGAATCAAAAATGATGAAATAATCTCCTCTAGCTCTCTGCATTCCAAAATTTCTAGAATCTCCAGGACCTGAGTTTTCTTTAAAATAATATGAAATATTTAATTTTCCTTGATAATTCATCACCACATCACGACATGGAATTGAAGATCCATCTTCGACAAGAACAATTTCAAAAGCTTCATTATAATCAGATTTTGAGAGACTTTCCAAAAGCTCATCAACTTCATCTGGACGATTATACACGGGTATAATTAAAGAAAAAATCATAGCAGGATGCGCGTTATTAAAGGGTATATTTTTAGTGTTGTAAAATTTTAACAAAGATATGGTATATTCATAAAAAAACCATCAACTTTTGGCTGATGGTTTTTCGTTTTACTAAGTAAATTGGTATTATTTGATGCTTTCTATCTCAACAACTTCGTTAGTATCTGCGTTATAATCAACACCAGGAACTTCAAATCCGAATAAGTTTAAGAAATCATTTCTGTATCCTGCTAAATCACCAATTTCTGGCAATGTTTCAGTTGTTGCTTCTAACCAAAGTTTAGCCACTTTTTCCTGAACATCTTCACGCATTTCCCAATCATCAATTCTGATTCTTCCTTTTTCATCAACAGGAACTTCAGAACCAGTGTATAATCTATCTTGGAATAAACGCTGAATTTGCTCGATACAACCTTCGTGAATTCCTTCTTCTTTCATGATTTTATATAAAAGAGAAATATATAACGGAATTACTGGAATTGCAGAACTTGCTTGTGTAACCAAAGCTTTGTTTACAGAAACATACGCTTTTCCTCCAATAGATTTTAAAGAATCACCGATAGTAAATGCAGTAGCCTCTAAATGATCTTTAGCACGCCCGATTGTGCCTTTACGGTAAACTGCTTCAGTCAATGCTGGACCAATATAAGAATAAGCAACTGTTGTAGCTCCTTCAGCTAATAAATTTTCAGCTTTTAAAGCTTCAATCCACATTGCCCAGTCTTCTCCACCCATAACAGCAACTGTATTTTCAATATCTTCCTCATTTGCAGGAGCAATAGAAACATCTGAAACTTTTCCTGTGTGGAAATCAACTGTTTTATTTGTAAACGTCTGTCCAATTGGTTTTAAAACTGAACGGTGCGTAACGCCTGTATTTGGATTTGTACGCACTGGAGAAGCTAAACTATAAATCACAAGATCTACCTGACCTAAATCTGCTTTAATTAAATCGAGAGTTTCTCTCTTAATTTCGTTTGAGAAGGCATCTCCATTAATACTTTTTGCATATAAACCTGCTTTATGAGCCTCTTTTTCAAATGCTGCAGAATTATACCATCCTGGAGAAGCAGTTTTTCCTTCAACTGGCGGTTTTTCGAAAAACACTCCAATTGTTGATGCACCAGAACCAAAAGCACTAGTAATTCTTGAAGCTAATCCGAAACCTGTAGAAGCACCAATTACTAAAACTTTTTTAGCTCCAGCAATTTCTCCTTTAGATTTTACGTATTCAATTTGATTTTTTACATTTTGTTCAGCTCCAGTTGGGTGGGCAGTCAAACAAATAAATCCTCTCATTCTAGGTTCTATAATCATCTTGCAATTATTTTTTTTGTATTATTTCAATTTCAGTTTTAATTTTTCAAAAATAGACATTTTATCTTTAACCCTTTTCATATTGGCCTTCATATTGTCAATAAAATTTGGGTTTAATGCGTTTTTCACAGCTTCTTTATAATACCCATAAGCCACAATATATTGGTTTTCGTATTCCGCCATTCTTCCTAATTCACTGTTATAAGAAGAGTTATCAGCATTTTCTAATGTAGCCAATGTAAAATTAATATGCTCTTTTGCCTCGGCATAACGGCCAATATCAATCAGCAAATACGTATAATTTAAGTATGGAGCAGGATATTTAGGATCAAATTTCATAGCCAATTTATAGTGATAGATTCCTCTCTCGTAATCACTTAGCTTGTTATAATAAATCCATCCCAGATGATTATGGGCTTTGCCAAAATCAGGATATTGCGATAAAATTTCTTCCAACAGTTCTTTTGCATCTGCCGAATTTCCTTCAGAAATTAACGAATCTGCTTTTATAAACTGATTTTCGTAAAAACTCAAACTTTCCATTTCTCTGTTTTAATTCAATAATTCCTTTGCGTGATTTAAAGCCGAGTCGGAAATATTAGCTCCTGACAACATCTGAGCAATCTCTATAATTCGATCTTCTTGAGCTAAAAGCTTTAACTCAGACTGTGTATCATCGCCAATAGTCGATTTAGAAACCTTGAAGTGAGAATCTCCTTTTGCTGCAATTTGAGGCAAATGAGTAATAGCAAATATCTGCATCGTTGTACTCATTTCTTTCATAATCTCTCCCATTCTAATTGCAATTTCTCCAGAAACTCCCGTGTCAATTTCGTCAAAAATTAAGGTCGGCAATTTTGAATATTTAGCCAAAATTGCTTTCACAGCCAGCATTATACGAGACATCTCCCCTCCTGAAGCTACTTTTTTCAGCAAACCAAAATCAGTTCCTTTATTGGCAGAGAATAAAAATTGCAATTCGTCTTTTCCATTTTGGAAATAAGTTTCAGAAGGTTGCAATTCCATATTAAAACGAGCATTCGGCATTCCTAATGTTTCTAAAATAGCAACCAATTGTGCTGATAGATTCGGAATTGCATTTACTCTATTTTCATGTATTTTCGATCCATAATTATCTAATTCAACTGCTTTCTCTTCGATAATTTTAGACAAAGAAGCAATCTCTTCATCCATATTATCCAATTCCAATAAAGAATTACCCAAATCTGATTGGATTTGAAGAAGATCATCTACAGAACTCACCTGATGTTTTTTCTGCAAATTATAAATCAGCTGTAATTTTTGATTTATCAATTCTAACTGTGCAGGATCATTTAATAATTTCTCTGAACAGTTTTCCAATTCTTTAGAAATATCATCAAACTCAATAGTCAAACTTGTAATTCTTTCGAATAGATTTTGATATTCTGGCGAAAAAGGAGCCACTTTTTGCAATGCATTTTTGATTTCATTCAAATTATGAAAAACACCAAATTGTTCTTCATTAGCAATGGCTAAAGATTTATCAAGAGATTCTTTAATGATCTCAACATTATTCAGTTTTTCGTAGTCAGCCTCTAATTCTTCTTGTTCTCCAGATTTTAACTGTGCTGCAACCAATTCATTTAATAAAAATGTATGGTATTCTTGCTCCTTGCTTGCATCACTTTGTTTTTTAAGCAATGCGTTTAACTTAGATTTATCTGATTTATAAGATTTCAGCAGTTTTTGATATTCAGCGATTACATCTGAATTATTCGCAATAGCATCTATAATCTTAAACTGAACGCTCTCATCAGAAAGTTCCTGAGTTTGCTGTTGCGAATGAATATCAATTAAATAGAAACTTAAATCTTGCAATTCCTGAAGATTTACAGGACTATCATTTATAAAGGCACGAGATTTACCAGAAGGAAGAATTTCTCTTCTTATGATTGTCTCATCTTCATAATCTAAATCATTAGCCTCAAAAAAATCTTTTAAATTGTATTTTCCGATTTCAAACTGTGCTTCAATAACACATTTTTCTTCTTTATTTTTTAATGAAGTAAGATCTGCTCTTTTTCCCAAAACAAGACCGATAGCTCCCAAAATAATCGACTTTCCTGCACCTGTCTCACCTGTTATTATAGAAAAACCTTTAGAAAAATCTATGGCTAGCTTTTCAATAAGAGCATAATTTTTAATTGACAGTGATGTAATCATAGGGCGATTTGGTAAAAATAAAAGTTATAATGATAAATAAAAGATTGTAAAAAGAAACGAGATTAGTATTTAATCTGTGACCATTTGGTAGAGTTTAACGGCGAAACTTTATTCAAAACATCCGTTAAATCTGTAATTGGAATACTTGGTCCACCAGAAAAAATAGAAACAATTTCATCTGATTTTGCGTCAAAGAAAACTCGAGTTATAAAAGCATTTGGTTTTACTGAATTTAGTTTTCCTATTAACAGCAAAGCATTTTTTATTTTTTCTTTTGCAGCTTTTTGATCCAATGTCATTGCATCCAATCCTGTATGATAAGCATAAGTTGTTTGGCGTAGATCGCTATAAGTTGGCGCGATCATATCATTAATCAAATAATAACGATTTTGTAGTCCGTCAGATTGATTCCACCCTTTAAATCCGCCTTGTTGCGCCACATTGGCAATATTTTGCGCAGTTTGAAGATATGGATTTCCTGCACCCATTTGAAAAGTGTCAGCATCCATACCTAAAATCATATAACAATAAAAAGAGATTACAGAAACCAAATTTGAATCGTAAGTATTTGGATTAAACAGCAATGGCTCGTATTCTGTATATCTAAAGTTAAAATCTTTATCGTTATAATTTAAAACAGGAGAAGAATAAGTAGAATTAAAAATCAATCTTGAAGATTGAACCTGAATGGTTCCTGTAAACTGATCTGAACTATTTGATGACAAAGTAATATACATAGAACAGTTTATTCTCTCGTTTTGTTTTAAAACTGATCCCGTCCAATCTGTTTTATTTACAAATTCAGATAAAGCAGTCTGAAGTGTTTTAAAGACCTGATTATTTGGATTTGTCAGACGTTCTGTATTGATAGTTACTGTACAATTTAGCTGTTGAGCTTGTACAAAACCAAAGCTTAAAAACACTAATAGCGTAACTAATTTATTCATAATCGTCTAAATATTTAATTTACAAACATAAATTGCTTCCAAATTATGTTTCCGGCGTATATTTTAAATTGATGATTTTGAAAAATGCTGAATAACCTTATTCAAAATATCAGCCGCTACAGATTCTTTTGATTTCAATTCCATTGGTTCAATTTCAAAATTCTTATCAATAAACGTTACTTTATTGGTATCTTTCTTAAAACCGGCACCTTTATCTTGTAAGGAATTTAGAACAATCAAATCTAAGTTTTTTTTCTGAATTTTCAACTTAGCATTTTCAATTTCATTTTCGGTTTCTAAAGCAAATCCGATTAAAAACTGATTTTTTTTGATGGCACCCAAAGAAGACAGTATGTCTTTTGTTTTTTCCAGCTCTATTGAAAATTCTTCTGTGGTTTTCTTAATTTTCTGATCTGCAACAAATTTAGGTCTGTAGTCTGCAACAGCTGCGGCTGCAATTGCCGCATCAACTTCATTAAAATGCAAATGACAAGCATCATACATTTCTTGAGCTGAAACAACATCAACCACTTTTATTAGACTATTTTTAGCTTTTAAATGAGTCGGACCTGCAATCAAAAATACTTCTGCTCCTAAGCTCGCCGCTTCATTGGCAATATCAAATCCCATTTTACCAGAAGAATGATTTCCAATAAAACGCACAGGATCTATCGCTTCGTATGTTGGACCAGCTGTAACTAGTATTTTTTTTCCTTTTAGCGGCAACTTGCTCTCTAAATCAGCTTCTAAAAAAGCAACAATATTCTCAGGTTCAGCCATTCGGCCTTCACCAGACAAACCGCTAGCCAATTCTCCGCTTTCAGCAGGAATCATAATGTTTCCATACTGTTTTAATGCAGTAAAGCTCGATAAAGTTGAAGGATGCTTGTACATATCCAAATCCATTGCAGGTGCAAAATAAACTGGACATTTTGCCGATAAATAGGTAGCAATTAAAAGATTATCGCAATTTCCCGTCGCCATTTTAGACAAAGTATTTGCAGTAGCAGGCGCAACCAGCATAAAATCTGCCCAAAGAGCCAATTCTACATGATTGTTCCAAACTTCGTCTTCATCATCTTGATTAAAGAAACTTGAATGTACTGGATTTTTTGATAAAGTAGATAATGTAAGTGGGGTTACAAAATCCTTAGAAGCAGGTGTCATGATCACTTGGACATGTGCACCTGCTTTTATAAAAAGTCGTACTAAAGTGGCTGTTTTATAGGCTGCAATTCCACCGGAAACACCCAGCAAAATCTTTTTCCCGTTTAAAACTGACATTGTACTATTATTTGTTTGAACTTCTGTGGTAAGTTTTACCGTCTAACCATTCTTGAACAGCTAAAGCGTGTGGTTTTGGTAATTTTTCGTAAAATTTAGAAACTTCAATTTGTTCTTTATTTTCAAAAACTTCTTCTAGACTATCATTATAAGTAGCAAACTCTTCTAATTTTTCAGTCAATTCTTTTTTAATCTCTGAATTAATTTGATTTGCTCTTTTAGCCATAATGGTAATTGCCTCATACACATTTCCTGTTGGCTCTTCAATAACTGTTTTGTTGTAAGTTATTGTGTTTACAGGAGCATTCGTCTTTTTTAAATCCATGACTTTATTTTATTTAGTAAATTTTTGTAAATCTGTTTCAACTCTGGCATTCATTTCGTCAGCCTTTTCTTTATATTTTGTATCGCTTTTAAACTTCAACAGATTAGCATAAGCGGTTTGTGCAACGTGCAGACGCTCTTCCATTTTTGAAGGAACACTGTTAATGGCCAATTGATATGCTGAATCGTATTTATAAAACAATGCATCTTCTTTTAAAGGCGTTCCAGGAAAATCAGCTATAAAGTTATCAAAAGCTATTATTGCCGATTTATAATCTGAAATTGTATTGTATCCTTTAGCATTTTCATATGCTTTTTTCTCTAATTTTCCGTTCAGTTTTTGCACAGCCTCGTTTGCTTGAGGAATATATTCTGAGTTTGGATAATTATCAATAAAAGCCTGTAATTTCTCCAATGCCTTTACGGTATCAGCCTGATCTAAACTGTAAACTGGCGATAATTTAGAATAGCTATATGCCCCTAAAAACGCAGCTTCCTGTACTTTTTCACTTCGTGGATAACCTGAAACAAACGCTTCAAACTGATAACCAGCCAAATAGTATTGTTTTGTTTTATAATACGATTGTGAAAACATGTAAAACAGCTTTTCTGCCTGAGGTTTTCCTCGGTAAGAAGTGGCTAATTGCTCAAAAAGACGAATCGCTTTTGTGTATTTACCGGCATCATACATTTTTGTTGCCATTTCAAATTTTGCTGCAACATCTTCATTTTTCAACGCTTTTTGATATTCTCCACAAGAATAAAAAAGAGTTACAACAATTAATAGCGATAGTATTTTTTTCATTTTCTTACTGTTATTACAATCTCTCAGACAATTATGCCAAAGTGAAATTGCACCGAAGTTTCGGTGGCAAATTTAGTTATTAATTTAGCTACTGCAAAATAATTTTTTAGTATCTTAAAATACTAACACTTTAACAATTATTTAATGCTGTTTTTTACAAACTCATTAAGCCTTGCTGCTAGAGAATCATCAACAGATACTAATGGAAGACGAACAGTATTCTCAGCAATTCCAAGTGCTTGGAAAATTTGTTTGATTCCAGCTGGATTGCCCTGCTCAAAAATCATATCGATACTGTCTGATAAAAAGTAATGTGTTTTGAAAGCGTCTGCTGCTTTTTTATTCAATCCTAATCGAATCATTTCTGAAAATTCTTTAGGGAAACCTTGTCCGATTACAGAAATAACTCCTGCTCCACCCGCTAAAACGATTGGAAGCGCCAGCATATCATCTCCAGAAATCACCAAGAAATCTTTCGGAGCATTTTTAATAATCTGCATTGCCTGAGCCATATCTCCTGCTGCTTCTTTAATTGCTACAACATTTTTAAAATCGTTAGCCAAACGCACCACTGTTGAAGGAAGCATGTTGCTTGCCGTTCTACCTGGAACATTATATAGGATTACAGGAATTGGAGAAGCTTCAGCAATTGCTTTAAAGTGCTGGTAAATTCCTTCCTGAGTAGGTTTATTATAATATGGAGAAACAGATAATATCGCTTCAAAAGCAGAAAAATCTCTTGTTTTTAACTCTTCTACAATCTGCATAGTATTATTACCTCCAACTCCTAAAACTAGAGGCAGTCTTCCTTTATTCACATCGATTACAGTCTTTATAACCAATTCTTTCTCTTCTGCTGTAAGGGTCGCATTTTCAGCTGTTGTTCCCATCACAACAAGATACTCCACTCCACCATCTATAGAAAAGTTTACAATACGCTGTAAAGCTTCGATGTCAACAGAAAAATCTTTTTTAAATGGCGTTACAAGCGCAACACCCGTACCTATTAATGATTGCATATTATTAATTAAAATTTATTTTATATTTTTTAAATACCGAAACAATTCTGAAATGAATAGTTTATAGTTCCCTAATTCTGTACTAATTGTCAATCGGTTCAGATTTTGATCTACAGCGGAAAATCCGACTTTAAATTTAGCTTTTGAATTGCTGGTTACCAACATTAAAAAAACATTTTCAATATCGTAGTAACTTAGCAAAAGATCAAATTCTGAATTTATAAATTCATTTAAGAAACCTTCTGTAATTTTTCCGTTCCAATTGATATGTTTTTTACCAAAAGTTGGACGCGAATAGGCTTCTTTTTCCTTAAATTTTTCTTTGTAGGCAAGAACTTTTATATTTTCTAAAGCAATTCCGTGGAGCGCTAACTCTTTTATTATGGCTTCTGAATATTCAAAAGTGCTCTCATCTATCAATAAACCAATTGTTTGAACGTTTTTAGTAAATACTTCGCTTTTTTCATTATTTAAATTAACATTTAATGATTTTTTTACAAAAAACTCCTTTATATAATTCAAAAACATAGTACTTTTACCAGATTACAAAATTAATTATTTAAGTTGCATTTAAAATGGTAAAACTAAAAAAGTATAACGGATTTTTAAAACTTTTTGTTATATTCTTAACACTTTTTTCAATCTCTTCGTGTAGTACAAAAAACTACAATTTAACTAAAATTGAGGGAAAACAGCTTCCTGTTAGTGAAAAAGCTGGCGAAACAGCTGAAATTGAAAATTTTATTAAACCTTATCGCGATCACATTAATAAGGATTTGGATAATGTATTGGCGTATTGTCCTGAGACTCTTGACAAAAGCACGGGAAAGTGGCAAACTGGCATTGGAAGCTTAATGGCAGATGTTTGTATGCAAAGAGGAAACATCGTTTTTAATGCACGCGAAAAGAAAGATATTGATGTATGTCTTTTAAATCATGGCGGTATTCGCGCTATTCTTCCTAAAGGAAATGTTACCACTAGAACAGCTTTTGAAATTATGCCGTTTGAAAACAGTTTGGTTGTGATGGCTTTAAAAGGAGATCAGCTCTTAGATATTGCTTCTTATATTATTAAAGAGAAAAAACCTCAGCCTTTGTCTGGAATGACGTTTACTATTACAAAAGGCAACAAGGCAAAAGATATCATGGTTCAAGGTAAACCGCTTGATCTAAACAAAACGTATTATGTTGCTACAAATGACTATTTGGCAAATGGAGGCGACAGCATGACTTTCTTTGCAAAAAGCACTCAAAAGTTTGACTTAAACTACAAACTTAGAGATGTTTTGATTGATTATTTTAAAGAAGTAGACACAGTTGTTGCTCCAAAAAATATCAGAATAACAGAAGAATAAAAGAGTTTGCCGCGAATTACACAAATTTGCACAAATTTTTAAATGATTGAAAAAACAATTCGTGTTAATTCGTGAATTTGGTGGCTAAAAAAAAAAATTAAAACGACATAGCGCCTCTGGCAAAAAAACATATAAAATGAAAAGAAGAGAGTTTATCGAAAAAACAGCAGCAAGTACTGCCCTACTAAGTTTAGGATTGTCTTTGAGCAGTTTTGAAAGTAACGACATTAAGCATCTAACAATTCTACATACAAATGATGTGCACAGCCACATTGATCCTTTTCCTGCTGATGACCCACGTAATCCGAATAAAGGGGGCGTTTCTCGTCGTGCTGCCTTGATTGAAACTATTCGTAGAGAAAATCCAAATGTGCTTTTGTTAGACGCAGGTGATATTTTTCAAGGAACACCCTATTTCAATTATTATGGAGGTGAATTGGAATTTAAATTGATGAGCATGATGAAATATGATGCTTCAACAATTGGAAACCACGATTTTGACAATGGTCTTGACGGATTGTATGCTCAGCTTCCGCATGCGAGTTTCGATTTTATCAATTCTAATTATGATTTCAAAAATACCGTTATGGACGGACATGTTAAACCGTACAAAATCTTCAATAAAAACGGAATTAAAGTTGGTGTCTTCGGCGTTGGAATTGAGCTTCAAGGTTTGGTAGATAAAAAATTGTACCTAGAAACAGTTTATAACAATCCTGTTGAAGTTGCTCAGGATATGACAAAACTTTTAAAACAAGAACAGAAATGTGATTTGGTAATTTGTCTTTCGCATTTAGGTTACAAATACAAAGATGAGCCAACGAAAATTAGTGATTTGACATTTGCCGCACAAACTCAAGATATAGATCTGATTATTGGAGGACATACTCATACCTTCTTAGACAAACCTACAGTTGTAAAGAACAAGGCTGGAAAAGATGTATTGGTAAATCAAGTAGGATGCTACGGAATCAATTTAGGCCGCATCGATTTCTATTTTGACAAAGATAAAGCTCATACCAACCAAAGCGCCACTATTGTAGTGTAGTCTTTTTTTGAATTCTAGCTTTTTCTAAAAAGTATTCTACCATAAAGAAATAAGCTAGAATTTGAGTTGTATCTCGTATTAGGACTAGAACGACCGAATACGAGAAATATTCATTAAAAATGTAAAAGATATCAGAAAAGATATAGCTTATTGCCATCAGAGACATCAATAAAGCGATATGCGTTCCTTTTGTGATATAGCTTACGAAGCAGAAATAGCTTAATATACTCAAAACGATTCCGTATACAGTGTAAATCAAAATAAATTTTCTCATACTGTCAAGCTGCAGACTCAAAACAGAAATCAATAAATACACTATAAAAACAACTACAATAGAAATTGGCAAAATATCTCGTTTAGTTAGTTTTATCCGTTCATGTTCCCTAATAAATAAAGTAACAATTAAGCTATAGACCGCCAGAAAGCAAAGCACTCCCCCTAGTTCGGAACTTTCTACATCCATCAAATCATAAACTTGTCCAACAAAACAAAAGAGAAAAATGACACCTTCTGTTTTTTTTATTTCGAACTCACTGCTAATTAAATAATAAATAAAAATAGCAGGAAGAACAATCGCTTTTGAGTATGTCGCAAAAACTTCTTGCTGAGTCCAATCAAAAATAATTGTACACAACAAGGCAAAAAAGAACAAAATTAATGACGGTTTATTAAGCTTCATTCAGTTTGTTTATAAAATCTTCTTCTGATAATATAGGGATGTTTAGTTTTGTTGCTTTTTCCAGTTTTGCTGGTCCCATATTATCTCCTGCCACTACAAAATCTGTTTTTGCAGAAATTGAGCTTCCTACTTTCCCTCCGTTATCTTCTATGGTTTTCTTTAATTCGTCTCTAGAAAATTGACTGAAAACGCCAGAAACCACAAAAGTTTTTCCAACAAATTTATCAGTAGCATTTGGGTTTATTTTTTCTTCAATTTCAAATTGGATTCCATAACTTTTTAAACGCTCAATAATTTTTCGGTTTTCTTCATTTTCGAAGAATTCGACAACACTTTTGGCGATTCTTTCTCCAATTTCATCAACTAAAACTAAATCCATTAAAGAAGCTTGGGCTAAAGCATCGATATTCTTATAATGTTTAGCAAGTTTTTTAGCTACAGTTTCTCCCACAAAACGGATTCCAAGCGCAAACAAGACGCTCTCAAACGGAATTTCTTTTGATTTCTGAACTCCATTTACCAAATTTTCTGCAGATTTCTGAGCCATTCTTTCCAAATGCAGAATATCCTCAACTTTCAATTCATATAAATCTGCATAATTGTGTACCAAACCATTTTTAAATAATAAAGCGACAGTTTCACCTCCAAGTCCTTCAATATCCATTGCTTTTCTTGAAATATAATGCTGGATTCTTCCGATAATTTGCGGAGGACATCCGTAGAAATTAGGACAATAATGATTGGCTTCACCAACATTTCGAACCAATTCGATGTGGCATTCTGGACAATACGCAATATAATGGGTTGGTTCTGAATTTTCAGGACGTTTTTCTAAATCTACTGCAATGATTTTTGGAATGATTTCTCCTCCTTTTTCAACAAAAACAGTATCGTTTATTCTGATGTCTAATTTTTCAATCTGATCGGCATTATGAAGAGAAGCTCTTTTTACAATGGTACCTGCAAGCTGTACAGGCTCCAAATTCGCCACTGGTGTTATAGCTCCCGTTCTTCCGACTTGATATGAAATTGATTTTAATACAGTTGAAACTTGTTCTGATTTGAATTTGTAAGCAATTGCCCAACGTGGTGATTTTGCTGTATACCCTAATTCTTCCTGATGCTGGATACTATTGACCTTTATCACAACTCCATCAGTTTCATAAGGTAAATTATGGCGGTGCGTATCCCAATAATCAATAAAGTCAAAAACCTCCTCCATACTGTTGACTAGTTTTGCTTCCATAGGCACTTTAAAGCCCCAGCTTCTAGCCAATTCCAATCCTTCATATTGAGTCTTGAATGGCAAATTATTCCCTGTCACAAAATAAAGAAGACACTCCAACGGACGTTTGGCAACCTCAGCGCTGTCTTGCAATTTTAAACTTCCTGAAGCTGTGTTCCTTGGATTTGAATAAGGTGTTTCGCCAATTTCGATTAATTCCTGATTCATCTTTTCAAAACCAGCAAATGGCAGAATTATTTCGCCTCGAATATCAAATTTATCTGGATAATTTCCTTTCAAATGTAAAGGAACTGATTTTATAGTTTTTATATTAGTAGTGACCTCATCTCCTTGAAAACCATCTCCACGTGTCAAGGCTTGAACTAGTTTTCCGTTTTCGTAAGTAATGCTTATCGAAGCTCCATCATATTTTAGCTCACAAGTGTATTGCAAGTCAACATTCCCTAAAACTCTTTGAATACGGTTTTCCCAATCCAAAAGATCTTCTTTAGAATAAGAATTATCCAAAGAATACATTCTATACTGATGCGCAACTGTTTTGAAATTTTTGGTAACAGCTCCACCTACTCTTTGTGTTGGCGAGTTTTCATCAAAAAACTCTGGATGTTTATCTTCTAAATCCTGAAGTTCTTTTAATTTAATATCAAAATCATAATCTGAAATTGTAGCATTGTCTAACACATAGTAATTATAGTTGTGTTGATTAAGTTCATTTCGTAATGCTTGAATAGTCTCTTGAATGCTCATAAATTGTAAAATATTGCAGATTATTGTGATGAAAAACTGAATATCAAAATTAGAATTTATTTTTGTTACAATGCAGAAAAAATAAAAGTTTTAGAAATCAAAAATCAGACTGCAAATTCATGCAGTCTGATTTTCTCCTTGTCCATTATTCTTAAAAAAGAATTAAAAAAAACCAACTTCCAAATGGTTTCGACGTTTTATATTTTAACTGAAAATCAATATTTTACAGCGAAAATATAAAATTATTTTTGAATAATGATAAAGTCTGAACGTCTATTTAAGAGATGTTCTTCCTCAGAACATTTTACACCATTTTTGCATTTATTAATTAATCGGGTTTCTCCATACCCAATGGCACTTTCAATTCTAGAAGCATCTATGCCTTGCGAAAGGATATAATCTCGAGTTGATTTTGCTCTATTGTCTGAAAGTTTCAAGTTGTACGAATCTTTTCCACGCGAATCGGTATGAGATTCAATTTTGATTCTGATGTTTGGGAATTTCTGCATGATGAACACAACCTTAGATAATTCTTCTACTGCTTTTGGCGTAATGTCATACTTATCGTAATCAAAATAAATCGGGTTTACATCTACTTTTTCTACTCCTTGTTTTTTAACAACCAAATCATCGTAATTGCTCAGCTCAAAATTAACATCTTTTATTTCGCCTCCATTCTGATCGGTGGTTTCCACAGTTTTATCGTCACTACTGTAATTTGGTTTTGCAGCAATCATTTTGACTACTTTGTTACAAGGAACTTCGATAGCATATTTTCCATCAAAATTTGTTTTGGTTTCGCCTAAAACTTCACTAAAAGAGTTGTACGCCATTATAGTAACATCTGCTAAAGGTTTTTTCGTTTTACGATCTATTGCCATTCCAGAAATACTTTGGTTGCAAACTGGTTTTCCTTTTACGAAAGAATAAATATCATCGTCTCCTTTGCCTCCTGCTCTATTTGAAGAGAAATAGCCGTAAGCATCTGTTTTGTCAATGATAAAAGAAAAATCGTCTTTGTTGCTATTGATAGGCGCTCCAAGGTTTTTTGGCACTGAAAAAGTTCCATCTGCCTGAAGTTTACTTTCGTAAACATCCAAATCCCCCCAGCCGTAGTGTCCGTCAGAAGAAAAATATAAAACTCCGTTTTGAAAGAATGGAAACACCTCATTCCCAATAGTATTAATATTAGGGCCGAGATTCTGAGGCGAACTCATTGTTCCATCAGCCGCAATTTTTACCATGTACAAATCGGTTTCTCCATGTCCGCCTGGCATATCTGAAGCAAAGAAAAGCAATTTTCCATCTTCGCTTAATGACGGATGTCCAACAGAATAATCGTCACTATCAAAAAACACTTTTTCTGGATTTTCTAATTTATTATTGACGATGGATCCTTTGACAATCTGGAAATTATTTACCCTCGCTTCATCAACAACCAATTTGTTTTTCTTTACAATATTGGTCGAATAATAAATCGTTTTTCCCTGACTGTCAAAACTTGCAGTTGCTTCGTGATATTTAGTCATTACATTTGGAAGAAAAACCGTTTCGTTGAATAAATTTCCATCTGCCGGATTTCTTTCTGCGATATACAGATTTAGAAAAGGCTGATTGTTCCAAGTATACAATTTCTCACTAAACTTCGTCGTATCGCGAGCCGATGTAAATACGATGTTATCTTTGAAAAATGTAGCTCCAAAATCTGATTTACTCGTATTAATATCTAAATTTTTAATGGTATAAAGAGGTTTTGCCTTCGCAACGCTGTCCATGTACTTCTTTTGGGCAACATATCGGTTAATTTCTGCTTTATCTCCTTTTTTATTCAGGTATTCTTTTGTGATTTTATCTGCCTCATCATAATCCATAACTGCTTTCATAGATTGAATGTAACGCAAATAGTAAATATCAGTCAGATTATTTCCCTGCACTTCATATAATTTTTTATACCATTTTAGTGCATTTCTAGAATCAGAAATAAAATAATAAGAATCTGCCGCATTCTTCAAAGTCTGCGCTGATGGATCTTTTATGTTTTGCAAACATTCTTCATAAGCTTTGGAAGCATCCAGATAAGAAAAGCTTCTAAACAAAGCATCAGCTTTCTTTAAGTTAGTTTTTTGAGCGAAACTAAACGTAACGCTCAAAATTAAACATAGGATATATAGTTTTCTCATAAGTTTTGTTTTTAGAAGAATCGAGGAGATTTAATTTTACTTTGTTTTTGAACAAATTGATAACGCAAGATGAATTCGTGAGAACCATCGTTGTATTTGTTCAATTCGCTTACAGTGTAATCAAAAGAATATCCGAGAAAGAAACTTGGTGAAATTTGAAAACCTGCCAGTATAGCTATCGAATCATCTGTTCGATACGCTCCTCCTATAACAAACTTTTCTTGAATCATGAAATTTGCTGATATGTCTGCAGTGATGGGAGCCCCGCTTACTGCTTTCACTAAAAATGCTGGTTTAAATTTCAAATTTGGATTCAAATCAAAAACATAACCTCCCATTAAATAGTAATGCATACGATCATAATCAATAGATTCACGAACATCGTCATAGTAATCATTCTGAATAAAACTCGGAATAGAGAATCCTACATACCATTTTTCTGTATAATAGTAAACCCCTGCTCCTACTGCTAATTTCATCTGATTGTTAATGTTCTGATTTAACAAAACATCATCATCATCGTAATATCTCCCTTTAGACCAATCGATGTTTAACATCCTTGTACCCGCTTTTACACCAAACGCCAATCTTTGTTCGTAGCCAAGAGGTATTGAATAAGAGAAATTTCCATCCAAATACAGCTCATTTGAAGGCCCAATTTTATCATTTACAACGCTTAAACCTACTCCTAGTTTTTCATTTCTAAGTGGAGAATGAACAGAAAAAGATTGTGTTTCTGGAGCGCCTGGCATTCCTACCCATTGCGAACGATATAAAAGTGCTGCCTCTATGGTTCCGGTAGATCCAGCATACGCTGGATTTACCGCCATAGTGTTATACATATACTGCGTATATTCGGGATCTTGTTGTGCCGAAGCGCAAACCGTAATAAAAGAACATATTAAAATGAAATATGTTTCTAATGATTTTATATATAGTTTCATAACGATACTTATTTAGTTTAATTAATTAGATGATTAATAGAAGTGGGTTATCTCATGATAGACAACCAGCCTTTTTTAACCGTTCCATCTCCAATGGTTATCACATAAAAATAAGTACCTGTTGGCAACATATCTCCTCTATTAACTACACCGGATACATTAGCTGTTCCGTTCCAATCATTTTCATAATGTGCTTTACTATACACTAACGCTCCGTATCTGTTAAATACTCTCAGCTCGTTGTTTGGATAAGACTCAATACAGTCTATTCTGAACAAATCATTTTTACCATCATTATTTGGAGTAAACTCATTGTAAACCGTTAAACAAATTGGTTCTAATGTAACTGAAGCTGAATTGTTTGAAGCATCAACATCTAAAGGAGTTGAAGTTTCCACAGTTGCTACACTTGTATAATTACCGTTTGGCAATACTTCTGCAACAATTGTTAATACTACACTCTGACCTGCATTTAGCGTTGGTATTGTCCAAAGCTGCGTCGCTGGATCATATGTTCCTGATGTTGCAGAAGAACTAACTAATTGCAAACCGCTAGGAAGTAAATCACTTACGATAGTATTTATGAAATCGCCTTCTCCTACATTGTTCACTGTGATAGTAAAGGTTACCTGATCACCAAAATTTGGAGTTGGATTATCAACTGTATGAGTAATCGTTAAATCTGAACAGCTTGCTACAGTAACATTTAAAGTCTTCATTGTTCTTTCGTCACAATTGTTAACATAAGCCACTGTTACTGTTCCTGGTCCGATGTCTGACCAAGAAACGGTTACAGATCCATCGTTTGTACCACCTCCTGAAATAATAGTACCTCCATTAATGGTCCATACATAATTAGATTTTCCATTTGCAATTGAATAAGTTACACCTTTGAATACACATGGAGTATCGTCTGTAGAAGTAAGCTGAACTGCAGCATCATTTTCAAATGCAATGGTAATTCCTAATCTTGGTCCGTTATCACAACCATTAAATGTATTAGCTAACGCCCCTGCATAATAAGTAGTTGCCGTAAGCGGAGTGGTATTTGCTAATGGAGTTCCACCAGTTGCAGACGCATACCAAACCACATTTGGTTCGTTTACCAAAATATTAGCTAATGTTGGCAAAGCAGATAAACAGAATGTCTGTGTTGTTCTTGGTGTTGTAATTACACTTGGTGAATTTACATTTACCGTAACAGCCAATCTTGCTGGATTTTCACAACCTATCGCACTTGAAACTGCTCCATAATAAGTTCCTGTAACAAGCGCTGTTGTTGGCGGAATTGCTGTTCCTCCTGTTGCTGTGCTATACCAAACAACATTTGCTTCGTTTACTTGAATATTTGCCACAGTTGGCGAATTTAAAGTACAGAAGTTTTGAGTTGTATTAGCTGTCGTCGGTGTTGGACTTGGATCGGCTACTGTTACTGTTACCAGAAGACGAGTTGAGCTTTCGCAACCTGCTGGATCAACAATATTTCCAAAATATATTCCAGAAGTAAGAGCCGTTCCTGCAGGAATTGCTGTTCCTCCAGTTGCAGCTGTATACCATGTTACATTGCTTTCGTTTACTTGAATATTTGCAATTGTCGGAGAGTTTGCAGAACAAAAAGTCTGCGCTGTATTGTTTGTTGTTGGGTTTATTGTATTACCAACCGTTACAGCTACTTGTAATCTTATACTGCTTTCGCATCCTGTTACCGGATCCTTAATTGCTCCAAAATAAGTTTGCGTAGTTAGCGCAGCTGTAGAAGCTAAAGCTGTTCCTCCCGTTTGAGTTGTATACCAAACTACATTGCTTTCATTCACTTGAATATTAGCCACTGTCGGATTTGCTCCTGTACAAAAAGTTTGTGCCGAAGCGTTTGTTGTTGGTGTTGCAGGATCTGACACAGTTATGTTAACAGTTAATCTTGAAGCGCTCTCGCAGCCTGTTGTTGGATCTGAGATTGACGCAAAATACTGGCCTGTTGTCAAAGCTGTTGCTGGCGCAATCACTGTTCCGCCTGTTATAGCTGTATACCAAACGATATTAGTTTCATTAAACTGAACGCTTGCAAATGTCGGAGCATTTGCCAGACAGAAGTTTTGCGTTCCCGCTGTCACCAATGTCGGCGTTCCTGGATCATTTACAATCACATCGACCGTCAATCTTGTAGCGCTCTCGCAGCCTGTTGTCGGATCTGAGATTGCCGCAAAATATTGGCCTGTTGTCAAAGCTGTTGTTGGAGCTATAACTGTTCCGCCTGTTATTGCTGTATACCAAACGATATTAGTTTCATTAAACTGAATGCTTGCAAATGTCGGTGCATTTGCCAGACAGAAGTTTTGTGTTCCCGCAGTCACCAATGTTGGTGTCCCCGGATCATTTACAATCACATCGACCGTCAATCTTATAGCGCTCTCACAGCCTGTTGTCGGATCTGAGATTGCAGCAAAATACTGGCCTGTTGTCAGAGCTGTAGCAGATGGAATTAATGCTCCGCCTGTTAATGCCGTATACCAAACTATGTTCGATTCATTAAACTGAACGCTCGCAAATGTTGGAAGATCTTCTTTACAGAAACTTTGTGTTCCTGCAGTCACCAGTGTCGGTGTTCCCGGATCGTTTACAATCACATCAACCGTCAATCTTGTGGCGCTCTCGCAGCCTGTTGTCGGATCTGAGATTGACGCAAAATACTGGCCTGTTGTCAAAGCTGTTGCTGGCGCAATCACTGTTCCGCCTGTTATAGCTGTATACCAAACGATGTTCGATTCATTAAACTGAACGCTTGCAAATGTCGGTGCATTTGCCAGACAGAAGTTTTGAGTTCCTGCAGTCACCAATGTTGGCGTACCCGGATCGCTTACAATCACATCAACTGTTAATCTCGTAGCGCTCTCGCAGCCTGTTGTCGGATCTGAGATTGACGCAAAATACTGGCCTGTTGTCAAAGCTGTTGTTGGAGCTATAACTGTTCCGCCTGTTATTGCTGTATACCAAACGATATTAGTTTCATTAAACTGAATACTTGCAAATGTCGGTGCATTTGCCAGACAGAAGTTTTGTGTTCCCGCAGTCACCAATGTTGGTGTCCCCGGATCATTTACAATCACATCGACCGTCAATCTTGTAGCGCTCTCACAGCCTGTTGTCGGATCTGAGATTGCTGCAAAATACTGGCCTGTTGTCAAGGCTGTTGTTGGAGCTATAACTGTTCCGCCTGTTATTGCTGTATACCAAATGATGTTCGATTCATTAAACTGAACGCTCGCAAATGTCGGAGCATTTGCCAGACAGAAGTTTTGCGTTCCCGCTGTCACCAATGTCGGCGTTCCTGGATCATTTACAATCACATCGACCGTCAATCTTGTGGCGCTCTCGCAGCCTGTTGTCGGATCTGAGATTGACGCAAAATACTGCCCTGTTGTCAGAGCTGTAGTAGATGGAATCAATGTTCCGCCTGTTAATGCCGTATACCAAACGATGTTTGCTTCATTAAACTGAACGCTTGCAAATGTTGGCTGATCTTCCTGACAGAAATTTTGCACTCCTGCAGTTACTAAAGTCGGAGTTCCTGGATCGTTTACATTTACTGTTACTTCCAATCTTACAGAGCTTTCACAGCCAGTAACCGCATCAGTTGCTGCTCCATAATAAATTCTGCTTACTAATGGAGTAGTTGAAGCAATTACGTTTCCTCCTACTGCTGCATCGTACCAAATCACATTGCTTTCATTTACTTGAATATTTGCAACTGTAGACGCAGAAGACAAACAGAAATTCTGAGTACTATTTGTAGTTGTTGGCGTATTTGGATCACTAATAATAATTACCGCGTCTTGCAATGTTCCTGCTAAATTTTCGCAGGTATTAGTGCTAGCAACAGCTACATAATACGTTATTGGACTTACCGCTTTTGTTATACCTGTAGCGGTTAATACACCGGCAGCATCTATAGCATAAGTAACTCCTGCTATTACAGCTCCATTTGTAATTGGCTGTGTTTTATTAGCATCTAAGTACCAAGTGAATACTGGACTAGTTAATGTTGGTGCTGACGGAGTTAAAGATGCCGGAACACCATTACAAACTGTTACATCGTCAACTGTAATATCGTTTACTGTTGAAGGAGGCAAAATAGTGAATGTAATTTGTTTTCTGTCCGCAGCTGCAGTTTCACACAATTCATCTGAACTCACTCCAACAAAATAAGTATAAGTTCCAGGAGCCAATCCGTTTACTACCAATTGTGCAGTCGTTTCACCTGGGATTAACTGGCTGGTCGTTCCATCAAAACGATACCAGTGGTAAACAGGATTTGTTAAAACTGGTGTTCCGCTTAAGCTTGTTGCTAAAGTTACAGTTCCAGAAGCAGAACAAATTGATGTTGCTGTTCCTCCATTCAAAGTAATATCTGTCAAAGCATTTAATGGAGCAGAAGCTTTCACTTCAACAGTAACTTCTCCTCTTGCGTAATTTTCACAACCATAACGTACTGGCTGCACATAATATCTGTAGATTCCTGCAGTTAAATTATCTGGCACCGTAAAAGTCGGTCCGCTTGCAACCAAATTTCCTCCTGTTTCTGCATCGTACCATCGATAAGTAGAGCAAGCCACTTCGGGTATCTGAAGCGTAATATCGGATCCTGGACAGACCGTTATTTTATTCTGCGGATCTGCTCCAATGACAGTTGTATTGGCTGTTCTTTCTACAGTATGAACTCTTAAGAAATCTAGTACACCTGCAACACCTCCTAAACGAATTCTAACTCTATCGTAAATTTCTGTTGGAGAAGATACTAATACCATTGCCAAAGAATTCCCAGGCAATAATTTTACACTCAACAATGTACTTGTATTTTGAATTGGAGCACCAACTGCCACATTTCCTAAATAGCGCTGAATTGAAAACCCTGTAAGCGCATTAACACTTAAAAGAGTCCCCGGTTTAGAAATCACAATTCTTAAAGTATCACTAAGAACAGAAGGTGTTTTAAATTGCGCTGTTAAATCTGCAGCCGCTAAGACTCCTGCTCCGCTATACATTGTTGCAAAAGTAGTCACATCATTGTCAGCAATATTCCAAGCATCACTTACTCCTACTAATGCAGTTGCTGCTCCTATTCCTAAATCTGTTGCACCATAAAAAATATCCTGAATATCTCCTGAAGTACAAGTTACTGCTGTAACAGGTTTATTATAATGAGCATCAAATACTTTTGTATTTTGAGCAACACTTAAAAGTGAGGCTGATTGAATACGAATACCATCATAATCTTGTGGTCCAGATGCATCTGAAGGAACAAAAGTAAATTCATATGTATTATCTCCTGAAATCAGATTTAACAATGACCCAGAAACAGGCTGCATTGCGCCGATAGGAGTTCCTCCAATAGTTCCAACTACTGATAAATTCTGGCCAACAGCCAATAAACTATATTCAGAACCTAATTTTACTGTTACTGGAGTACCTTTAGCAATAGGAGAAGACCAAGTTAAATTCTGCCATGTTGTACCAACTCCCAAAAGTCCTAAACCTGTAGTAATTGTTGAGAATGTCTGAGGATTTCCGTCAACCGCATTCGCACCGTTTGAAACACCTCCAGTGATTATAGAACCTTGAGATTGCGCAGAAGCATAAACTCGTTCTGTTAAGTTTTGACAGCTTGTAAGGTCAATTACATTGATTATTTTAGTTGCAGTTGTAGTACAAATTCCGTCACTTGCAACAGCTGTATAAGTATAAATTCCCGGAATATTTAGTGGACCAGTTGTAAATGGAGGTCCAGCAATTGGATTTCCTTGCGGATCAAACCATGTAATTGTCCCCGTAGAAACTGCATTTAATGGAACATCTGTTCCAACGTTTACAGATTCTTGCGGAGTAGTTACTGTCAAACTTGGTAAAGCATTAATTGTTACCGTTACAGATTGTTTAGCTGAAGGACAAGTGCTTGTTGCACTTTGTGCTTCTATAGAGTAAACTCCGCTTACTGTTATATTTGCAGCCGCATCGGCAGTTATTACATTATTTGAAGGATCGTAGAAAGTATAAGTAGTAGCTCCTGTCGAATCAAAATTAGTGATTGCATTTACCAAATTAGCACTTCCACAAGCTTGCAATGGAGTAGTAATGACAGTTAAAGGAGTTGTTGAAGGGAAATTAACCGTTACTTGTTTTAAATCTCCATTCACGTTTTCACAAGTACCACCATTTAATGTAGAGATATAATAATTATAAGGAGCTCCAGCAGCAGTTAAACCGCTTAATGAAAGAGCACCAGTAAGAGCATCTTTTGCGAATGTTACTCCACCAATGACACTTCCGTCTACTATTTCTGTAGTTTTATTTTGATCTGTGTAATATTTGAACTGAACACCTGCAATAGCAGAAGATGGGGTTAAAACCGCCTCTCCTGTACAAGTCGCTTCAACTGGACTTGTAATTACAATATCTGCTGCAGTCGGTATTGGCAAAACATTAACTGTCACAGCTTGACGTAAGCTATTTATACAAGTTCCGCGAGTTGCCTCTAAATAATAAGTAGTGGTAGCTGATAGAGCTGCTGTTGGAGATACTGTTACAATATTACCTCCTGTTGGAGCATCATACCATACAAAAGTTTCTCCTCCCCCTAAAGTTGCAGATAAATTAGCTGTCTGACCAGCACAAATTGGTGCTGCAGCTCCAGTAATTGTAGCATTTGGATATCTATAAGCCGCTTGATAGATATATAAATTACTTAATAAAGTTGCAGTGCCTCCCAATCGCACTTCTATACGGTCAAACGCCGCTGTTGCTGTGAAACTAGCTTTAAATTTATTTCCAGATAATAATTGAATGTTTAATAAACCACCATTTACCGCTGTTCTGTCATTATTATAAGTGGCACCATTATAAGTGGCAAGAGTAACATTAGATAATGCCCCTATATCTAAAAGCCCTCCTGGAACTTCTAAATCAACATCGATGATATCTCCTGCCAAACCTGGATTTGCAAAAATCAATTGTTGCTGTAAGTAAGCCCCCACACCAACTGGCACACTAAGCTGTGAGAAAGTAGTAATATCACCATCAACGGCATTATTTGGGTCTGTAGGTGCACATAATACACATAATATACCATCATTTGATGATACTTGAGAATTAGCCTGCAAACAAGTACTAGCATTTGCTATTACCGTAACCGTAACCACTCCTCTTGTTGTATTAGGACAATCAGTTGTTAAATCAGAAGCCTCTACATAATAAGTTTGATTACTTGTTAATATTGGAGTCGTAAAGGAAGTAACATTACTAGCTACTAGATTTCCATTTGTTGCCGCATCATACCAATTATATCGTACTCCAGAATCTGGATTCGCAATCGTCAATGTAGCACTCTGACCAGACTGAATAATTACATTAGATGCTGTAAAAGTTGGTGTTGCAGGTATTGGACTAACAGTCAAATTTACTGTTGTGCGTGTTGGCGTTGTACATGCACCAATAGCAGCTTCTACAAAATAAGATGTATTTACAGTTAATACAGGAGTCGTAAAAGCATTACCTGTAAATAGTAAAGTACCGCCTGTGGCAGCATCGTACCAATTATATGTAGTACCTGCAACAGGTGCCTGAACAGTTAAAGTCGTAGTCTGACCGCTACAAATAGTTGTAGGTGAAGCAGTAACAGTAGGCAATACAGGATTATCTATTAATACTTGAATTGGATTTCTTTCGCTATTCACACAACCATTTCTTGTAACCTCAACATAATAAGTCGTTGGTGTAGTTAAAGCAGGAGTTGTAAATGCAGCTGTAGAAGCTAACGAAGTCCCTCCTGTAGCAGCACTATACCAATTTACAGTTTCTCCCACTGCAAGAGCCGCTGTCAACGTTGTACTTGATCCACTGCAAATAGTTGTATCTCCAGTAATCGTAGGTGCCTTATATCTATATGCTGCCTGATAAATATCTACACTTGTCAAAACTGTTGCCAATCCTCCTAATCGAATTTCTACTCGATCAAAATTGGCTCCTGCCGTAACACTTGCTCTAAATCTATTGCCACTTAATAATTGTAAAGTAATAAGAGGATTATTTATAGCAACTCGATCGTTATTATAAGTTAGTCCATTATATGTTGCTAAACTAACTGCGCTTAATAATTGTACATCAGCTAAACCGCTTGGCAATTCTAATTCAACATCAACAATATCCCCTGCTTTTCCAGGATTATTAAATTGTAATGTCTGCTGAATATACCCGTTTACTAACCCAACTGGTACAGTTAATCGGGTTGCAGTTGCCGTATTTCCATCTACAGAAAAATTTGGATTTGTAGAACTACATAATAAACACAAACCGTTTTGAGTAATCTGCTGACTTCCTGCTTCAAGACAGCCCATAAGTGAAGCTGGCTGAACCGTTACAGTAACCGGTACTCTAGTTGCACTGACACAATTTCCATTTGGACTTTGCGCTTCAACATAATAGGTTTTAGTAGCCGTTAAAATTGGCGTCGTAAAAGTGGCTGTATTGGTCGCAACAGCAGTTCCGCCAGTAGCCGTTTCATACCAATTTAATTGTGCCCCAACTTCTGAAGTTGTGGCATTTAAAGTTGCATTCTGACCAGATTGAATTGTTACACTTTGCGTCAGAACTGTTGGTGTAGCGGGAACCGCTGTAGAAACTACATTAACCTGAGTACGAGTTGGACTAATGCAGCTTCCTATGGAACCTTCCACAAAAAATGGAGTAGTTCCTAAAGGAACAGTTGGCGAATAAGTCGTACCTGTTGCTAATGCGGTACCTCCATTTGAAGTAGCATACCAAGAATAAGTTGTTCCCGGAACAGCATTTACGACTGACAAAGTAGTCTGCTGTGTAGATCCTGTAGAACAAACGGTAAGTCCTGTGTTACTAATTGCAGGTGCAACCGGATTAGAAACATTTAAAACAACAGGTACACGAACATTTCCTTCGCACCCTGCTGCTCTAGTTATTCCTATATAATATGTCGTATTTGCTGTTAAGGCAGGAGTTGTATACGTATTTCCTACCGCCAAAGCTGTTGTCGAAAATTCAGAACTATACCAAGCTAGCGAAGTACCCGCAGCTGGTGTTGCGGTAAGAGTTGTTGGAATTCCAGCGCAAATAGTCTGTGTTAAACCGCCAGAGACAGTTGGCTGTGCAAATTCTAATCTAACATCATAAATTCTTAAATTTACCAAGAGACTTACTAAACCTCCAACCTGTACTTGAATTTGGTTGGTATCGCCTGTTATCGGAAACTTTGCAACAGCAACAGTATTGCCATTTAGTAAGTTTAAATTCAAAAGCGGACTGTTTAAAGCCACACTTGAACCTACATTTGTTCCAGAATTTTTCGCTTGAAGAGAAGCATTTGACAGTAAACTTAAATCAAGTAAACCATTACCCGTACCAAAGTAAATAGCAATTTGGTCACCGGCTCGTGCCGTTTGGTTCAAAGTCATTGTTTCTTCGGCGAAACATCCCAGCAATCCAACACCATTTGTTAGAGTTGCATAAGTAGATAAGCCAGCACTATCATAAGCATTGGCTGGACTATTAACATCTAATCCTATACATAAAAGTCCTCCTCCCGTACTATTTGTCTGAGACACAGGTCTACAAATAGTCTGAGAGAATGCATGAGTACATATAAAGAATAAAGTTAAAAGTCCCAATAATCTCTTTTGAAAGAGATTACAAAAAGTAAATTTTTTTTTCATAATTTGGAAGATTAGAAAATGGACAATAAAACACCTCTTGCAATAAGTGCAAGCACTTAAGCAATTAAACAATCAATTAAAAATCAAACAGTTAAAACAAAATACAGCAACTTGTAAAAAAAGCTGTCAAACTCTGTTTTAGTAAAAAAAATATGCTGAGTTCGGCATACCAAAATATACCGGAGAACAAATTCGATCTCTCTGAGACAAAATAAGTTCTGCATTTTCAGGAAAAATGATTGTTGTCAGTTTTCCCAGAGGAGTGATTTGTTGTAGGTCAAATTTTCATTACGAAAATTTCTTAGTTGAAGTAGAACTGGGGAATTCTATATAGTCAATTCATTTTTAGAGAAGGTTGATTAGTCATTCCTAAAAATATCAAGCTACAAAGCTAGATTAGAATCTTCATTATATCCAATAAATTATTACTCCTTACAATTAGCACACCCAATGGGGTAATTATAAGACAGCAAACCAAAAGGTAAACGTTTTGACAAAAAACTAAATATATTATAACGATTAAAATTATCGTTGAGATGAAGTAAGCTTAATAGAGTAAAAAATAAAGCTAAAATAAGGTAAACAACTAAAGTAAATTTGATAAAGAAAGTAATTGTCAATTCCATAAGCAGACTTATTAAGTTATTATTTAATTGTTCTAATTTCAATCTCAACAATTAGTAAAATAATTTTACCTGTATGTTTAGAAACCAAAAGAAAAACTTTGTTTAACTTTTGTTACCTAAAATTAGGAAAAACAAAAACATAAAACAAGCCTAAAATTCTTATAATTTATTCTTAAAACTTAATTCGAAAACTCTGGACGACGCAAAACATTAGAAAAATCGCTACATTTAACATAATTTCTATGCTGTTTATTCACTAGATAAAATAATAAACAAAATATGTTAAATCGATATAAATAAAGTAAAATCCTACATATTGGACAGATTTTAAAAGCAAAATTGTCTGTTAAAGAGTTCATTTAAGCAATTTACCCCAAAAAAAGTTCATTTTTCAATATATTGAAAGATTAGAAATAATCACGTAGAAATACGGGGTCAAAATTAACAAAAACATTAAACAAAAGTTAAAAAATAAAAAATGGCAAACAATTATTTGTGAATTGATTGCCATTTAGACGTTTTCAAAAAAAAAAAAAAAACTAGAATTAAGATTCGATAATAGTATTAATTTGATTAAATAATTGACCGTCGCTTAAAAAAGCACCTTGTTTAATCAATTCAAAAATCGAAGAATTTCGTTCCTCTGTAAACACCTTCTTCCCTACCTTCATTTCAATATTGTCAGTAAACATATTATCACTCAACCATTGAAGTCCGTCTTTAGTTAAAAAATCAACTTCAGGAGAAAATGATTTTAAAACAATAGATTGAATGTAGGTATCAAAACAATGAAATAAAAAGATATGATTCTTAGAAAAGTGCTCTAAATATTCTGCTCTAGTCAATACGCCTTCCCAGATCAAATCTGAAAAAACATCAAGTTCCTGTTCTGCAACTTCTGGTTTATTAACTTTAAGTTCTTCCCACTCCTTTCTGTCTATTGCTTGTGTAGCCAAAAAACTTGCAAATTCAGCATGTAATTCATCAAACTGCTCTTTTGTTAATCTCGCGTATTTCATTTCCCTTTAAGTTTTAAACTTTACGCTGCAAGCTCTAAGCCTCAGCCATAAATCTAATTGTTAGTGTCAGTTTTTTTTAAACAAAAAAATCCCGATTTACATCGGGATTTTAATATAGGTTTTAAAACTATTACTTTTCAGCAACAATTTCGTATGGTAACTCAACAATTACATCTCTGTGTAAACGGATACTTGCATTGTATTTTCCAATACGTTTTACGATACCACTAGTGATGAATTTTCTGTCGATAACGTTTCCAGATTTTTCTAAAGCTTCAGCAATGTCGATGTTTGTGATAGAACCAAAAAGTTTCTCTCCACCAGCTTTTGCAGAAATTTTAATTTCAAGAGCTTTAATTGTTTCTGCTAACGCTTTTGCATCAGCAACAATTTTAGCTTCTTTGTGCGCTCTTTGTTTTAGGTTTTCAGCTAAAACTTTTTAGCAGAAGGTGTTGCTAAAGTAGCAAAACCTTGAGGAATTAAAAAGTTACGTCCGTAACCAGGTTTTACAGATACTACATCATCTTTAAATCCTAAGTTCTGTACGTCTTGTTTTAAAATAATTTCCATGTTGTTGTCCTTATATTTTAGAAGTTAGGTTCTGTTCTAACAGAAACCAGCGACTAGATTTTTATACTATTTTAATAAATCGGCCACGTATGGCATTAAAGCTAAGTGACGAGCTCTTTTTACAGCTACAGAAACTTTTCTTTGGTATTTTAATGAAGTTCCAGTTAAACGACGAGGAAGAATTTTTCCTTGCTCATTAACGAATTTCAATAAGAAATCAGCATCTTTATAATCGATATATTTGATTCCAGATTTTTTGAAACGGCAATACTTTTTAGTTTTGTTAGTTTCAATGTTTAAAGGCGTTAAATATCTGATATCTCCGTCTTTTTTTCCTTTTGCAGATTGCTCAATTGTAGACATAATAATTACGCTTTAGTAGATTTTAATTTTGCTCTTCTTCTTTCCGCCCACGCAATAGCATGTTTATCTAAACTTACAGTTAAGAAACGCATAACTCTTTCGTCACGTCTAAATTCAGTTTCAAAAGCAAGTAGAACTTCTCCTGGAACTTTGAATTCGAATAAGTGATAAAAACCACTTTTTTTGTTTTGGATTTCGTAAGCCATTTTTTTAAGACCCCAATCCTCTTTCGATACCATTTCAGCTCCTCTACTAGTAAGAAATTCTTCAAATTTCGTTACTGTTTCCTTCACCTGAACCTCAGATAAAACGGGATTTAAAATGAAAACAGTTTCATAATGATTCATAAATAAAAAATTTATTTGTTAAAATTGGGTGCAAAAGTAAGCATTTAATTTATATATGCAACATTTTTTTCCTTTTATTCGTCGTAATGCAAAAAAGATGCCTCGACTTTAGTTTTTTTTACAAAAAAATAATACATTTACTACTGCTATCCTGAATTTATTCTAAATTTAAATGTTATGAAACTAAACTGTGTTGTTGTAGATGATAGTTCTATACAAAGGACAATTATTGCCAAATTGGTTAATAATCACCCAGGCTTGCATTTAATCGGGGATTTTTCTAATGCAATTGAAGCAAAAAGTTGTATCTCATTAAATAATATCGATTTAATATTTCTTGATATAGAAATGCCAGTTATTAACGGCTTTGATTTCCTTGACGGGCTAAAATCAAAACCGCAGATTATATTTATCACATCTAAAGCCGAATATGCTTTAAAAGCTTTCGACTATGACGCTACCGACTATCTTCAAAAACCAATTGCAGTAGATCGCTTTAACGCCTCTGTAAAAAGAGCAATCGATATGCATCTGCTCAAAAAAGACATCAAAGAAGAAGAAGGCGAGCATATATTCATCAAAAGTAATCTAAAAAAACTTAAAATCTTCACTTCAAAAATAAAATGGATTGAAGCTTTTGGAGATTACGTGAGAGTAGTTACCGAGGATGACAGCAATCTGGTTCTTTCTACCATGAAATCTTTTGAAAATGATTTATCTAAAGACAAATTTATCCGTGTTCACAAATCATATATTATTAATATAGATAAGGTTGAGCGTTTTAACAGCAAATTTGCTGAAATAGGCATCACCAAAATACCATTAAGCCGCAACAAAAAAGAAGATTTAGTAAAAGCACTCTCAACTTCTTCTTAATTGCTATTTAATAGAAATCTACATTAATCACAACTTTTATAGCCCTGTATTGGGCCACAGCTTCAAAACTATTCAGCATTTTCTGAATAGTTTTTTTTGTGTTTCCTAAATGAAGATTTTGCGGAATCTTAATCAAGATAGTTCTAATATATTCGTTTCGAATTCTGCTTATAGCAGGCTCTTCTGGCCCTAAAACCGGCATGCCTAAATTCTGGCTCAAAACCTGATACAGCCACATTGCTCCCTCCTTTAGTTTGTCAAAATCTTTGTGTTTTAGCGTAAGTTTTATAATTCTGAAATAAGGTGGATATCTATAAATTTGCCTGTCATACAATTGCTCTTTATACATACCTATATAATTATGGTTTGTAACCTGCTGAATTGTATTATGATTAGGATTATAAGTCTGAATGACAACCTTCCCTTGTTTTTCAGATCTTCCTGCTCTTCCTGCAACCTGAGTCATCATCTGGAAACTACGCTCAAAAGCCCTAAAATCGGGATGGTGAAGCATATTATCGGCGTTCATTATTCCAACCAAACCAACATTATCAAAATCAAGTCCTTTGGCTAGCATTTGTGTACCGACTAAAATATCAATTTCACGATTTTTAAATGTATCTATTATTTTTTCGAAACCGAACTTGCCTCGAGTAGTATCTTGATCCATCCTAGCTGTTTTAGCTTTTGGAAAAAGTGAAGACAATTCCTGTTCAATTTGCTCTGTCCCAAATCCTTTTGTAGTCAAATCAATACTTGAACAGCTGTGGCAATTTGTAGGTTTTGCAATCGAATAACCGCAATAATGGCAACGAAGCTGATTTTTATGTTTGTGATACGTCAAACTCACATCGCATTGCTGGCAATGCGGAACGTGCCCGCAAGTCAAACATTCAATTATAGGCGAATATCCTCTCCTATTTTGAAACAAAATAACTTGTTCGCCCAATGACAATGATTCGGCAATTTCTTCAATTAAAAGATCACTAAAATGCCCTGTCATTCTTTTTCTGAAATGTTTGTCTTTGATATCAACTAAAATTACTTCAGGCAAACGAACATTTTTATAACGTTCAGAAAGAGTTACCAATCCGTATTTGTCATTTTGAGTGTTAAAATAAGTTTCGATGCTAGGCGTTGCTGAGCCTAATAAAACTTTAGCTTTATGAAAATTAGCCAAAACTATAGCCGCATCTCTCGCATGATATCTGGGCGCAGGATCAGTCTGTTTGAAAGTCTGCTCATGCTCTTCGTCAACAATTAACAACCCTAAATCATTAAATGGCAAGAATAAAGCCGATCTCGCTCCTATCACAATTTGTGCTTTTGGCGAATTCTCAAGCGTTTGCCTCCAAACCTCAACTCTTTCATTATTGCTGTATTTTGAATGAAAAACAGCTACTTTATCGCCAAAATGAAGACGCAACCTCGAAACGAGTTGTGTGGTAAGTGCAATTTCTGGCAAGAGATACAAAACCTGTTTTCCTGTATGCAGATATTCTTCAATTAGCTTTATATAAATTTCGGTCTTCCCGCTCGAAGTTACACCATGCAGCAAGCAAACTTCTTTCTCTAAAAAGCTGTTTTTGATTTCAGAAAAAGCTTTTTCTTGCGCTTGGCTCAACTGCAATTCCTTTTCCGTTTTTTCTCCATCAAATGTAACACGGTCATGCTGCAAATAATATTCTTCAAATATTTCTTTTTCAATCAAAGATTTTACAGCTGCTGAGCCTGCATTTGAAATTTCAGTAAGCTTCTTTACTGTAATTGGCTTTTTTTCTGAGGCACTGATTTGAAAATAAGCTAAAACGATTTCTTTTTGTTTATTAGCATTTTTCAGCACCGTCAGCAATTCTTCCAAACCATTATCCGATTCGTATTTAGAATGTAATTTTACATACCGAACCAATTTTGGCTTGTAGGTTTCTTTTATTTCTTCATCCAAAAAAATAATATCCTTCGCAATCAATTTCTGCAAAATTGGAAGTATATTCTTTTTGTTTAAAATCGAAACAATTTCCTGAACCTTCAGTGAACTCTGATGGTGTAAAGCTTCATATATCAAAAACTCGTCGTCAGAAAGCTCGCTGTCGTTTACGATAACATCAGGTTTGTGCGAAATAATGGTTTCGCTTTCCAACAGTAATCCACTTGGAAATGCTCCGCGGTAAACATCGCCAATCCCGCACATATAATAATTTGCAACCCAAAGCCAGTGTTTAATCTGGATTTCGGTCGCAATTGGTTTTTCATCCAAAATCTGATGAATTTCTTTAGCCTCATACAATGTTGGCGCATTTTCATGAACATCCAAAACGAGCGCCGTATATATTTTACTTTTACCAAAAGGTACCGCAACCCGCATTCCTTTTTTTATAAAATGGAATTCAGCCTCAGAAACACGATATGTAAAGGTTTTTGCTAAGGAAAGTGGTAAAATAACTTCGATAAAAAACATGTACTATATATATGAATGCAAAGTTACTTTTTTTCGGTAGACTTATGAGCCAAATACTCCTTAACCAATTTCAAAGTATGGTCTATTGATTTATTGGTTGTTCCGCCATCATGTCCCGGAATAACATACTTTGGATTTTTAAACTTTAATTGAACTTTCTTGATTGATTTCTCCCATTCTTTGACATCAGCATCTCCTAAATAGCCTAAATCTTTCGCTTCAGCGCTTTTTATAAAACATCCACCATAAAGAATTTTATCTTTTCCAAACCACACTACGATATTATCTGGCGCATGTCCTTTTCCTGGATAATAGACTTCAAACTTATATTGTCCGACAGTAAAAGTAGTATCATTTGGAATTACAAACTCCGCTCTTGGTTCATTTTTGCTTTTCAGAATATTGTCGGTTAATTTACCTGAATAGGTTTTAATTCCTTTTTTTCTATAAAAATCAAATCCTCCTGCACGATCCTCATGAGAATGCGTACCAAAAAGCATAATAACGTCTTTATTATGTTTTGCTTTTATGCTGTCCAACAAAGGCTGAAACTGCGTTTTATCCCAAGGCGCATCAAAAAGCACAACTCCTTTATCTGTAACCACATACATGGCATTGGCAGAAATAAGAGTTCCGTCGTAATCATGAAACGTTTTATAAACATAAAAGTCACCTGTTAGATGACTTATTGGTAATGGCGAATTCTTAGATTGTCCAAAATTATTTGAAACTGCAACTAAGAATAAAATTATCGAAGTTAATTTTCGCATTAGATTTTAATTAGCTTTTTACTCTAGTCCAATATTGTGTTCTACCCATTAAAGAAATCCCAACATAACCTCGTAGTTTCAATTTATCGGCAGATTCTAAAGTAACATAACATTTGTATTTTTTACCGCTTGTAGGATCCAAAATTGTCCCTCCGTTATATTCAGAACCATCCTTTTTAAGTCCGTTTATAATAACCATTCCTAAAATGGGTTTGTTTTTTTCGGCACCATCACATTTTACACAAACATCTTTCTTGTGGCCTTCACGAAGTATATCCACTACCTTGCCATATATTTTTCCTGATTTCTCGTAAATCTCAACAATCGATTTTGCTTCGCCAGTTTCATCGTCAATTGTCTTCCATTTTCCAATTACACTTTGACTTTGCATGGTTAGGGCAAAGAAGAACACTCCGATAGTTAGCATCAAATTTTTCATATTATTTTTCTTTTTTTTGTTTTAATTTTCTGATAGAAGCATTCAATTCGAACCCTAAAAGCAGAATCATACAGTTTATCCAAATATAAAACATTAGAATTAATAATGTCCCAATTGAACCATAAAGTTCGTTGTATTTTGAAAATTTTATAACCCAAATCCCAAAAAAGAATGAAGATATAACAATTAAGACCGTCGTAAAAACAGAACCAATACTAATAAAAGGTACTTTATTATACTGCTTTGTTCCATAACGCAATAATATTGAAGATGTTATCAAAATCATTAAGATAACGAATAAATATCGTCCTAAAATAATCAGCGGAATACGATCACTCAGCACATCTTGAATAATGGTTTTTTGAATGAAAACCTCAAAAACTACAATTGTAGCCACGGTCACAAACAGAATAACCGTCATTACAAGAGAAATCGCTAAGGCAACGAGATACTGCTTAAAAAATCCGCGTTTATCAAAAACATGTTTTGAAGATTCAAAACCACTCAAAATCCCATTAATTCCATTTGCCATCAAAAAAATCGAAAGCAAAAATCCAGACGATAATAATCCCGAGTGACTATTGTTTAAGATATCGCTGATAATTTTACTAATTGCATCAAATGTATTTGGAGGTACACTCTGCTGCACAAACTGTAGAAAATCTTCCTGAAAATTATCTATCGGAATAAACGGAATTAAGTTTAAAATAAATAAAGCAAAAGGAAATAATGCCATGAAAAAGCTAAAAGAAACAGCACTTGCATGATATGAAAAAGCCCCTTCAAGAATTCCCAAAGAGTACATTTCGAGCAAATCATACAAAGAAAATCCCTCTAACCAAGGGAATTTTATTCTTTTAAAAAGTCGGGCCAGATTGCGTATTACAGGCAGCTTCTCAATCCGATCTTCTATCTCTTTCGACATATTATATAGATTTTTAGACTTCTTAGATGTTAGACTTCTTAGATTTTAAAATGGATAATTACAATCAAAATTTTAAAAAGCTTTTAGGCTCAAATCCATATTATAGACAGAATGCGTTAAAGCACCTGACGAAATATAATTCACACCGCATAAAGCATATTCGCGAACTGTTTTTTCGCTGATATTTCCAGAAGATTCTGTCTGGCATTTTGAACCAATCAAATTGACTGCCGTTTTTGTATCTTCATAGTTAAAGTTATCTATCAGAATTCTGTGAACTCCATCGCTCAATAAAATTTCTCTGATTTCATCCAAATCACGAGCTTCAACAATAATTTTCAAGTCAAGATTATTCTCTTTCAAATATTCTTTAGTTTTTGCAATAGCGCGTGTAATTCCGCCAGCAAAATCAATATGATTGTCTTTCAGCATGATCATGTCATATAACGCATATCGATGATTCTCGCCTCCGCCAATTTTTACAGCCCATTTTTCTGCCACTCTAAAATTTGGAGTTGTTTTACGCGTATCCAAAATTTTTGCGTTTGTCCCTTCCAAAAGCTGCATTAAATGGTTTGTTTTTGTAGCGATTGCTGACATTCTTTGCATAGTATTCAAAACCACTCTTTCGGCTTTTAAAATAGATTGCGAGCTGCCAGAAACTTCAAAAACAATTTCACCATATTCTACACGCGTGCCGTCTTCAATAAAAGTTTTTACTTTTAATTTTGGATCAACGTATTCAAATATCATTTTAGCCAATTCAACTCCAGCAATAATTCCCTGATCTTTTACCAATAGCTTTGCCTGACCATGAGCTGTATCAGGAATACACGCAAGCGAACTATAATCGCCCGGTCCGACATCTTCTCTTATGGCATTTTCTATTAAGAGTTTTAATTCTGCTTGAAATTGAACTTTGCTTATCATTTTTCTGTTTTTAATAATAATGCTAAATTAGGATATATTTTATGGATTTGAAAATTCCAATAACATGAAAAATTATGCAAAACATTAAATATCTCTTTTTTAACCCTTAAGATATTCTGAAAAATAAAGTTACAATTCTTAACAACACTTAATCTCTTAATAAGCGTTCAATTAAATATCTTTGAAGTTCAATCAAACAAAAATCATGGGATTAATTAAAGACATTTACTCCGTTACTTTTTACGAAAAATTTACTCAGGCTGTTGCCGAAGTGTATCCAGCATTCAATAAACAAAAATTTATTGAAGCGATTTATGAAGGCGATTTTGCTCAAAAGGAATGGAAAGAAAGAATGAAACATACAACAGTAGTGTTACATCAATTTATGCCTCAAAATTTTCCCGAAGCTGTTTCATTGATTGATAAAATCATAGAAAGTTTAAAGAAAAATAGTTTTACAGAAGGAAATCTGGCTTTCGTCTTCTTTGCAGATTACATTGAGATGTGCGGTTTAGACGATTTTGAAACTTCGAAAAAAGCTTTTGTTTCTGTAACCCAATTTATAAGCTGTGAATTTGCCGTTCGCCCTTTCATTTTAAAATATAAAGAGAAAATGATTTACGAAATGATAAAATGGTCATTGCATAAAAATCATCACGTACGCCGTCTAGCAAGCGAAGGTTCTCGCCCGAGATTACCATGGGCAATGGCAATTCCGTTTCTAAAGAAAGATCCTTCATCTATTCTGCCGATTTTGGAGAATTTAAAAAATGATCCTTCAGAATATGTCCGCAGAAGCGTAGCTAATAATTTAAACGATATTGCTAAAGATAATCCGCAGATTGTGCTCGGAATTGCTTCGAAATGGAAAGGCCACAGCAAAGAAACCGACGGAATTATTAAACATGGTTCACGAACTTTACTAAAGCAAGGCCATCCTGAAATCTTAAGCCATTACGGTTTAGAAAGCACTAATATTGAGCTTTCTTCTTTCGAAATCAAAACGCCTGTGGTTAAAATTGGTGATTATCTTCAGTTTCAATTTCATTTAAATAACAAAAACGAAGAACCAAAAACAGTTCGTTTAGAATATGCCGTTCATTATAAAAAAGCAAAAGGACATTTAGCAAAAAAAGTCTTTAAAATTAGTGAAAAGGTGTATCATCCAAATCAATTAACCAAAATTGAAAGAAACCAATCTTTTAAGTTAATCACAACTAGAGTTTTTCATACTGGAGCGCATCAATTGTCGATTATTATTAATGGAACTGAAAGTGAGGTTTTGGAATTTGAGTTGATTGGTTAAACAAAAAACATTTTATTTTCATGCTCCAGCGGAGCAAAATATTTATAGAAAACATCATAGTTACCGCAAAAAAGCTCCAGAGGAGCGACATTTATTTCGCCCCGATGGGGCTTTTGGTGATGTTATATTTTATTTGCTTAAATATTTTGTCCCTCTGGTACTTCTAAACTTAAATTTAATCATATCCTAAAACTTAACCACCGTTTTTTCTTATTTTTATAATTCAAAAAAAAATCCAAAAACAATTTTCTTAATCTAAATTAAGTTATAGAAAAACACAACTACTGTAATTTTGTTTTCAAATCAAATAAAACCATGTCAAATATCAGTTTAATAATCGAAGAACGTGCTGCCAATATTGGCAACTTTTTGGTAGGCCGTTTATTGCCTTTCCGTGAAAAAAGATCCGTCGGACCATTTGTATTTATCGACCATATGGGACCTGCACATTTAAGTGACCACGAAAATATGGATGTCCCACCACACCCGCATATCGGACTTTCAACGCTTACTTTTTTATTCGAAGGAAGCATTATGCACCGCGACAGTTTAGGAACAGAATTGGAAATAAAACCTGGAGCCGTAAACTGGATGACGGCTGGAAAAGGCATCGTTCATTCTGAAAGAACTCCAGAATATTTAAGACATTCAGACAAAATGCTTCACGGATTGCAGATTTGGGTAGCGCTTCCGAAAGAATTGGAACAAATGGATCCGAATTTCACGCATGTGGAAGCAGATGATATTCCAGCTTGGGAAGAAGACGGTGTTTCATATAAATTAATTGCTGGTGAAGCTTTTGGCAAAAAATCGCCAGTTCCTGTTTATAGTCCGTTGTATTTTATTGAAATTAAAAGTAAAGAAGCTAAGAAAATCAATATCGGACATCATTTATTTGGTGAAAGCGGTTTGTATATTTTGGAGGGGAGCATCAAAAACGGCGAACATGTTTACGATCCAAAACAGATTCTAATTACAACTGAAGCTTCGCTTTGCGAGTTTGAAATTGCTGAAAATTCTACGGTTTATCTTTTTGGCGGACAGCCATTTCCTGAAGAACATTTTATCTTTTGGAACTTTGTTTCTTCTGATAAAAACCTCATCGAAAAAGCTAAAATTGACTGGACAAACCAAACTTTCCCAAAAGTTCCTGGCGAAACCGAATTTGTGCCATTACCAGAACCAAGAATTAAATAATTATGGATACACTTTCAGCAAAAATAGATACGCGCCTGTATCGAACGGAAATCACATCTGCCAGCGGAAATGTTTTAATTTCAGATGAACCACAATCTTTAGGCGGAAAAAATTTAGGTCTAAATCCTACTGAACTTTTAGCGTCATCATTAGCTTCTTGTACCTTAATTACTTTAAGAATGTACATTAATCGCAAACAATGGAATGTTGAAGAAATCAATATCAAAATTGATTTCGAAAGAGATTCAGAGCGAAATTGCACCTCATTTACCAGAAGAATTGAAGTAATCGGTGAAGTTGACGAAACGCAAAGACAAAGACTGGAAACGATTGCAAACAGTTGTCCAATTCATAAAACATTGACACATTCAATCGAAATCAAAACCACACTAATATAATTATCATGGAAATTCAACAAATAAACGATATAAAAAGAGGCTATTTTGAAGCCTTAGAAGACGGAAAAGAAGGGGGAAAAATGACGTATACTTGGGCAGGAGACTCAAAATTCATTATCGATCATACCGAAGTAAGTCCAGATTTTAACGGAAAAGGTGTTGGTAAAAAACTGGTTATGGCTTCTGTAGATTATGCACGAGCAAACAACTTAAAAATTATCCCGCTTTGTCCTTTTGCAAAAAGTGTTTTTGATAAGGTTCCTGAAATACATGATGTACTTTTTTCGTGAGTTTCTAAGATACTGAGATGCTAAGATTCTAAGTTTTTTTTAACCGCAAAGCGCTCAATCCCGATAGCTATCGGGAACGCAAAGTTCGCAAAGTTTTTCACATAAAGCTTTGCGAACTTTGCGTTTATACTAAGTCTAGTAAATAACAAAACCTTGCGTTCTTTGCGGTAAAATCTATTCCAGCAAAAAATGAATTAAAAGCAAAGCACGCAAAGAATAACGCAAAGTTTATAGACAAAACTTTGCGAACTTAGCGTTTATATTAAGCCAAGCTTGGAATAAAACCTTGCGAACTTTGCGATAAATCTTAGCGCTCTTTGCGGTAAAACTCACCGCAACAGAAAACAAATTTTCAAATTTCTCCGAAAACTCGTATATTTGCGCGTAATTTAATCTTAGAGTATGACAAGAATAATTACGCTTTTCTGTTTTTTTATAGCACAAATCGGCTTTTCTCAATCAGCTGAGAGTTATTTAGAAAAAATCAGGAATAATGAAGCTCTCTTAACAGCTTTCTTTCAACAAATGCCTAAAGGAGGCGATTTACACCATCATTTTTCAGGATCAGTTTATGCAGAACCTCTTTTGGAAAGAGCTATTGCAGAAGACTTTTATTTGAATCTGGAAACTATGGCCGTTTCTAAAACCAAACCTTCAAACGGAAACTGGGAAAACTTTTCATCTCTTAAAAATAAAGGAAAATTAGAGCACTATGAACAGCAAATTATGCAGACTTGGTCTGTTAAAGATTATAATGGTTCTGTGCCTTCTGACGATCAGTTTTTTGATTCTTTTATGAAGTTTGAACCAACCATTCAAGGTCATTTTGCAGAAGGAATGCTGGAACTGAAAAAACGCGCCATTGCCGAAAATGTGAGTTATATTGAAACACAATTATCAACAATTCCTTGTGATATGAATGTTTCTGATTTAACTGATTTTAACGCCAAATTACGTCAAACTTCAGCTCAAAAAGATGAAAAAGCGGTTTTAAAACTTTTGGATGAATTGTACAAATCGCTTCAGAAAAAAGAGGCCAAAAAATATGCCGATGATTTCAATACCAACTTCTTAGCGAAACTTCACAAAGACTTAAAAATTGATGATGAAAAGTTCACGATGCGTTATCAAAACTTTGTACTTCGTTTTATGGAACCTGTAGATTTATTTAAAAATCTGGTTATTGCTTTCGTTTCGTCAAGCGAAAGCAAACTAACTGCAGGTGTAAACATCGTTTCTCCAGAACATGGCGAAAACTCTATGAAAGATTACTGGTTACATATGGTGATGTTCAAATATTGCCATTCTAAATTTCCAGACGTAAAATATACTCTCCACGCGGGCGAATTGACTTTAGGCTTGGTTCAGCCAGAAGAATTGACTTGGCACATTAACGATGCGATTTATGTGGCTGGCGCCAACAGAATCGGTCACGGAGTTGATATTGCTTACGAAGCCAATTCGTATGATTTATTGAAATATATGGCTCAAAAGAATATTCCGATTGAAATCAATTTAGTAAGCAACGAATTCATTTTGAAAGTAAAAGAAAATAGACATCCGTTTACGCTTTATAAAGAGTTTAATGTGCCAATTGTAATCAGTACAGACGATGCGGGAATTTTAAGAAGCAATATGACTGAGCAATATGTTTTATTAGCGAAAAGATATCCTGATGTGAATTATCAAACGATCAAAAAGTACGTTTATAACAGTATCAATTACAGTTTCATTCAGGATGAATCGGTTAGAAAACAATTGATTAAAGATCTTGATAATAGATTCAAAGTTTTTGAAGCAAGATTTTCTAAAAACTAATAAAAACATAAAATCTGCCAAATCTGCTAAATCTGCGTGAGTATAATTTTTTCCCGCAGATTTAGCAAATCAAGCAGATAAAATTCATTTAAATATGATTCTAGAAGCAGCATTTCTGTATGTTAAACCAGAATTAGCCAATCAATTTGAAGATGATTTTGCAAAAGCAAGTCAATATATTTCGTCCATTGAAGGTTATTTAGGACATCGTTTGGAAAAATGTCTCGAAGTCGAAAACAAATATCTTTTATTGGTCGATTGGAATACACTTGAAGATCATACGGTAGGTTTCAGAACTTCTGAAGCATATTTGGAATGGAAAAAGATTTTGCACCATTATTACGAGCCTTTTCCTATTGTAGAACATTTCGAGACCATTTTTGAAAATAAAAAATCGTAAACCGCTTTGCGGTAAAAAAATTAAACACATAGAAACATAGATATAATTGTTTCTGTTTTATGATTAGATAAAAAGCAAGCTTTCACACATAGATATGTGCATTGCAATAAGTGGAACGCCTTTTTGCAGACAAAGAAAACTATGTCTCTAGGTGTTTAAATTAAATTCGTGCTAATTCGTGTAATTCGTGGCTAAAAAAAAAATAACCAATGAACATCAAACTTATCGCAGTAGGCAAAACAGACAATAAATCGCTTCAAACTTTGATTGACGATTACACTAAACGTCTGTCATTTTACATCAAATTTGAATTGGAGATTATTCCCGACATCAAAAACGTAAAAAACTTATCTGAAAGCCAGCAAAAGGAAAAAGAAGGTGAATTAATTCTCTCAAAACTTTCTGCAACCGATCAATTGATTTTATTGGATGAAAACGGAAAAACTTTCTCCAGCGTTGGTTTCTCTGAAGAATTGCAAAAGAAAATGAATTCTGGCGTTAAAACTTTGGTTTATGTAATTGGTGGGCCTTATGGATTTTCTGAAACCGTTTATAAAAAAGCACAGGGAAAAGTATCGCTTTCGCTAATGACATTTTCGCATCAAATGGTTCGTCTGTTTTTTATCGAACAATTGTACCGCGGCTTTACTATTTTACGAAACGAACCTTATCATCACCAATAAACTATTTACTTCCTAAATCACCAAAACACAAACAACTAAAAACAGTATTTTATCACAATAAAACAGTTTATTCTGAAAATAAAATCGTAAATTTATAGTGATTTATTAAATCTTAATAAAATTTAATAATTATAGTTTTTTAATATTCTTCTAACCTAAAAAGCATATAATTATGAAATCTTTATTTCGCCTTTCGGCAATCCTACTATTGCTTTTAATTGGGACTTCGTGTTCTAATGGTTACGACGACAATTACACAACACCAGTAATTGTGACATTTACTGCTAATTTGACCCCAGTTACAGGCGCAACTTCTTCAGCTTCAGGCAGTGCAACACTAAAATTAAATCAAACTGCTAAAACATTTGATCTTAAAGTAAATTTTTCAGGATTAACACCAATACATGGTCATATACATGCGGCGGACGGCACAATTGTTATTCCGTTTCCTGATGCAAGCGTATCAACCTCTCCAATATCTGTATCTGGTTCTATTACTGACGCGCAAATTACCGAGCTGATGGCCAATCATTATTACGTTAATTTACACACTACTGCTTATCCTAATGGAGAAATCAGCGGTACTCTGACAAAAACTGGCACTTCTGGCGGAGACGGCGGAGGCGGTGGTTATTAAACTTCTAAAACTAAAAAGCCTTTCTTGAATTAGAAAGGCTTTTTAGTTTTTTTATGTTAACGTATTAAAAAATAAATTCTACTGGTAGTCTATCGAGATTATACGTTACCTCTTTTTGCAATAGGATTTTGTATTGAATGTATTCTCCATAACTCATATCCTTATCAAATAAAAACACCAAATCTGGCACTTTCTCAAACTTTATGCTATAGAATTGCTTTAATATCTCTGAAATTTTTATCTCTTTATTTCCCATAAAAACCTGTTGTTTTCCCTTTTTAAAGTAAACAACAAAATTTCCTATTTTGGGTCTTTCTGTTTTATAAAACACTTTTGTAAAAGGCAGAAAAGCTAAATTCTTTCCAACAGAATCTGCGTAAGAATAATAGTTCTCCGATTCTTCATTCTGATGCATTTTCTCGTTTCGCTTTTTATCCTGCATTTTTATTACGTGAGGAATCAACAATTTCAAAGGAAGACGTTTATCAATATTGAAAATCCAATTTGTTGAAATTATGGCACTTTTTCGATTTAAATCAGCTATTGTGTCTTTTCCTTCAACTTTAAAAAAGATATAAATTGGCGAATGATCTTGCACATCTTTTACAATTGAGACATTTGATTTTGGCAGTAAAACATCTTCTTTTTTTCCGCAAGAGAAAAGAAATAAAGCGATAATTAAAGTGAAGTATTTCATTGTATTTATTTTTTAAACAGAGAATTAACACAAAGTTTGTCATTCCGAGGAACGAGGACACGAGCGATAGCGAACTTGCAAAGCAATCACACTAGTATTTCCTCTCAGAAATTCGCCAATCTTTGTCGAGTTTCGATTGTGATTCCTCGTTGCTCGGAATGACAAAACGATCGTTAAATATTATTCGAAACTCATTTTATTAAACAAAGTAACACATTCCACCGCTTCTTTCACATCGTGCACACGAAGAATTTTTGCTCCTTTTGTCAAAGCGATTGTATTTAGAAACGTTGTTCCATTTAAAGCTTCTTGTGGCGTAATATCAAGTGTTTTATAAATCATTGATTTTCTTGAAATCCCTGCCAAGACAGGTAATTCTAAAAGATTAAAAAGTTCCATTTTCTGCATTACTTCATAATTTTGATCGGTTGTTTTGGCAAAACCAAAACCTGGATCTAGAATCAAATCGTTAATTCCTAAACTTCTTGCTTGTTGCACTTTCTCAGAAAAATAGAAAAGCATTTCTTTAATAATATCAACATATTGTGTCAAACTTTGCATCGTCTGCGGATTTCCTCGCATATGCATCATGATGTACGAAACGTTATATTTAGCGATAACATCAAACATTTTATCGTCCAATTCTCCTGCCGCAATATCGTTTATAATTGCTGCACCACTTTCTATGCTCGCTTTCGCAACCTCAGCTCTAAAAGTATCAATAGATAGTAACGTTTGTGGAAAATGTTTTAAAATCAATTCTATAGCTGGAACAATGCGGTCAATTTCTTCTTGTTCTGAGACAAATTCGGCACTTGGCTTGCTCGAATAAGCGCCAATATCGATAAATGTTGCGCCTTCAGAAAGCATTTTACCGACTTGCGAAATAATCTCGTCTTCGTTTTTATATTTTCCTCCGTCAAAGAAGGAGTTTGGCGTAACATTTAGGATTCCCATTACTTTAGGAACCGATAAATCTATAAGTTCGCCTTTGCAGTTAATAAACATTTGTTTCAAGTTTTTATTTGTTTAAAGTTTCAAGTTGGATTCAGATTGGACAAGTTTTGGAACGTAAAACTTGAAACCTGAAACTTGAAACATTTTTCCGTTTCAAGTTATCCCTATTAACACTTTGTTTAGAAAAAACTTGAAACAAAGCGAACCTTAAACTTGAAACTCTAAAAAAATTATCCTTATTTTTGAAGAAATTTTAGCAAATATACAGCATATAAATGAAGAATACTTCTCACGAGTTTGATAATGTTATAGCGGTTTGCCGCTCCTTGTTTATCAATAAAATGAAAGATTACGGCAGTGCCTGGAGAATCTTAAGATTGCCATCATTGACAGATCAAATTTTTATAAAAGCACAGCGAATTAGAAGTTTGCAAGAAAATGAAGTCCGCAAAGTGGATGAAGATGAAAAAGGAGAATTTATCGGAATCATCAATTATTCTATTATGGCTTTGATTCAGTTAGAATTGGGTGTTGTAGATCAGCCGGATCTTGATGTTGAAAAAGCAACTGAATTATACGATGCTAAAGTAAAGCTTACCAAAGATTTAATGGAAGCTAAAAACCATGATTATGGCGAAGCTTGGCGTGATATGCGTGTAAGTTCTTTAACCGATCTAATTCTGCAGAAATTGCTCCGTGTTAAACAGATTGAAGATAATAAAGGAAAAACGATTGTTTCTGAAGGAATCGATGCTAATTATCAGGATATGATTAATTATTCTGTTTTTGCTTTAATCTTAAACCCTATAAAATAAATCAAATTCCAAAAAATAAAATCCCAAATTCCAACTTTAATATTGGAGTTTGGGATTTAAAAATTTAGAATTTAAACCCTAAATATTTGCCATGAAAAACATCATTACCCAATTCTCCCGATTATTTGTCGGCGTACTATTTATTATTTCCGGATTAATAAAACTGAATGATCCTGTTGGTTTCTCTTATAAACTTGCTGAATATTTTAGTGAACCGGTTTTCAATATGCCATTTCTAGAGCCATTAGCTTTGGGATTAGCTATTTTCTTAGTAATTTTAGAAGTAGTTTTAGGCGTGATGCTTTTGGTGGGTTATAAATCAAAATTAACGATTTGGGCACTATTGCTTTTAATTGTCTTCTTTACTTTCCTTACCTTCTACTCTGCTTATTTTGATGTAGTAAAAGACTGTGGGTGTTTTGGAGATGCTTTACATTTAACGCCTTGGCAGTCGTTTACAAAAGATGTTGTTTTACTGTTCTTTATCTTGATTTTATTCATCAATAAAAAATTAGTAAAACCTTTATTTTCTAAACTAGTTACCAATATCATCGTATTGATTAGTATTGTTCTTTGTGTATTCATGGCGGTTTGGGTTATAAATCACAATCCTATCAAAGATTTCCGTCCATATAAAGTGGGAACAAACATCGAGAAAGGAATGGAAATTCCAGAGGGCGCGCCTAAATCGGTTGTTGAAATGATTTTTATCTACAAAGTAAATGGTGTTGATAAAGAATTTACAGAAAAAGATTTGATGAATATTCCTGAAGGTGCCGTATTTGTTGATAGAAAAGACAAAGTAATTTCTGAAGGATACGTTCCGCCAATTCATGATTTCACTATGACAAAAGATGATTCTGACTATAAAGAAGAATTATTAAAAGAGCCTAAATTGCTAATCTATGTAACTTACGATTTGAATTTATCAAATCCGGAAGGAATGAAAAAATTAGCAAAAGTTACGGCAGAGGCAAAAGCTAAAGGTTACAAAGTAATTGGAATGACGGCGTCTGGAGCTGAGGAAATTGCAAAAGCCAAAAAAGATTATGCTTTAGATATTGATTTCTATTTCTGCGACGGTACAGCTTTAAAAACTGTCGAAAGAGCAAATCCGAGCATTGTAGTTGTTCATAATGGAACTATTGTTCAAAAAGTTCATTACAATGATACAGATGATCTGAAATTGTAATATTTCAATTAACATATAAATCTAAAAAGCCTTCAATAATTTTAATTTTATTGAAGGCTCTTTTTATGAAATCTGACGTTTTTCTGCTTCAATTTTCATTTGCGAAAACAAAAAAAATGCTTTTTAATTATTTCCAAAAAAGGAGTTTCAAAAAAATACTTGATTTCACAGCCAACTATTACGTTTTCAAAACGCTTATTTCAACCAAAAAACACCATTTTGTTACAAAATAAACGACTCTTCAAATTTTGTTAATCTGCAATTGGCATTCAATTTGTTTGTTTAACTTTGTGAATTCAGTACCTTAATAAAAAATAATTTTAATAAAATATGAAACAATTAGTCCTAGCCGTAATTGCATTTATTTCTTTTTCTTGCACACAAGCTCAGAAAACAGCTTTTTCTAAAGAGGCTTTATCTGAGAAATTATTAGCCACTGACGGAAGTCAGGTTACTTTCAAAAATATCTTAAAAAAATACAAAGGAAAAACTTTGGTTATCGAAGTTTGGGCTTCTTGGTGTGGTGACTGCGTAAAAGCAATGCCAAAATTAAAAGAATTACAAGCCAATAATCCTGATGTTTCTTACTTGTTTATTTCGGCTGATAAAACAGCTGATAAATGGAAAGCAGGGATCGAAAAACACGAATTAAATAAAGGCGATCACTATATGATGAATGATGGTATGAAAGGCCTTTTCGGAAAAGCTATTGATTTAGATTGGATTCCAAGATATATCGTAGTGGACAAAACAGGAAAAATCGTTTTATACAGAGCGATCGAAACTGATTTCGAAAAAATCAATTCTACTTTACAATCATTGAAATAAGCTTCAATAACAATTGCAATGTCAAAATTCCAATATCAATTTGGACTTTGCTTTAATTTCAAAACAAAAAACAAAAAAATAATATAAAACTACCAAAATGAGAAAATCGATTGTTGCAGGAAACTGGAAGATGCATAAAAATGCTGCGCAAACTGAAGAGTTATTGAACGAATTAATTGCTAAAATTCCAGCGAAAACAAATGCACAAGTAATTGTAGCGCCAACTTTTGTAAACTTACAAGCGGCAGCGACTAAATTAAAAAACACAACTATCGGAGTTTCTGCTCAAAACGTTCACCAAGCTGAAGGTGGTGCTTTTACAGGAGAGATTTCTGCAGATATGTTAACAAGCATTGGCGTTAATACCGTAATCTTAGGCCACTCAGAGCGTAGAGCTATTTTCCACGAAACAGATGCTTTAATCGCAAACAAAGTAGATACAGCTTTAAAACATGACATGACAGTTATTTTCTGCTTTGGAGAAGAATTAAAAGACCGTCAGTCTGGAAATCACTTCAACATTGTTGAGAATCAATTGCGTGATGGCGTTTTCCATATTGCAAAAGAATCTTGGTCTAAAATTGTTTTAGCTTATGAGCCAGTTTGGGCTATCGGAACTGGAGAAACTGCATCGCCAGAGCAAGCTCAAGAAATGCACGAATTCATCAGAGAAACTATCCGCAAAGCTTTTGGAGCTGATATCGCTGATGAAGTTTCTATTTTATACGGTGGTTCTGTTAAACCAGAAAACGCTAAAGAAATCTTCTCTAAACCAGATGTAGATGGTGGTTTAATTGGAGGTGCAGCTTTAAAAGCTGATGATTTCTTAGCTATTGTTACAGCTATTTAATTTTAGATTTTAGATTTTAGATTTTAGATTTTAGATTTTAGATTTTAGATTTTAGATTTTAGATTTTAGATTTTAGATTTTAGATTTTAGATTTTAGATTTTAGATTTTGAAATCCCTATATAAAAAAACGTTCGCACAGCGAACGTTTTTTATATATTTATATTTCTCATCACTCAAAGTCAAGAGATTATATTCACTTTTAGCACTTATATGGTTAAAAAACAATTTTTAATTAATAAATGATTTCAAAAGCGGACAATTGTACTTTTTAAACGTTGGTGTGGTTTTGTAAATAGAATAAAAATTAACCAATTCTCTTCCTGCTTTAAAAGGATTTTTGGCTTCTTCTTCCTCGCTAATCAATTCTGCATAATGATCATAATAATTGCATTCAAAAATCATTAAGCTTGCCATTGCTTTTTCGTTGCTATTTTTAGACATTTTTAAAGCTTTTTCATAATACATTTTGGCCATTTTCAGATTGTAATAATTGCCATTTTGGTATTTTTTTTCATTTTCTGTATTATCTCCATAAACATAATCAGTGTAAGATGCTCCAGAACTCCAGTCATAAGCGGTCATCATCCAGGAATTTCCTAAATACGAAACATTAAAATATGCGTGCGCCAATTGCAGATTACTGCTTGCTGTATTTTGCTTTTTAAGCTGAATCAGTTTTGCTATAAAATCGGTTTTATTGAAACGATAATCAAACTTTCTTTCTTCTTGTTTCTGAAGAATTTTAGGAGTAAAAGGATTTTCGTTTAAATAGTTTTTATACTGATAATTCTTTTCCCAAAAATCCTGAGGCATACTTGAAAAAGTTTCATAAGCTAATTCCAAATTGTTATTTCTAAAGGCAATTGTTCCTTTTAAATCTTTATAATAATTGATATTTGGAGCAATTGTTCCAGAACAAATATATTTTTCAAAAGGCGTTTTATCTGTTTTTTGTTGTAAAGCCATCAAAAGGTCAATATCTTTTACAGATGCATTTCGGTCAAAATATCCTATATAACTAAAGAAGTACGGATTGCTATATGCTGCATATTCTCCTTCATTTTTAATATCCGATTTCATCCAAAGCAAACCAGCTGTAACAACATCTCCTTTTATATAAAAATCATTACTTGCAATTCGGTATAAACTATATAAATTTTTAAATAATCCGTGATCGGTTTCTACTAAATTTTCAACTGAATCAAAGTATTTATAAAGCTGATTCTGAACTTTTTCGTCCTTTAAATCATCTTGTTTTAATGAAACCAAAGCCAGCTGAATATTTTTTTGCATCTGTATCGAAGCATTGGCTTTACTAGAAATCAAATCAGTATATTTTTTTCCTTCATCGACCTGATCGTCAATGAAACATAATTGAGCAATTGCAGCGGTAATATAATCTTTCTGCTCGCCAGAAGTCTGTTCGCGAATCGAAATCAAATAATATTCTAATTCTCTCAAATATAAAATATCCTTGTTGAAGTTTTCTTCTTTCGCTTTAGCGTAATTTTCATACCAATCTGTACTGCTGAAAACTACTGATGGAGTTCCGTCATTGGTATATTGAGGCGTAAAAATCCAATCTTCGAGTTTGTTTACTTCTCTTCCAATTAAAAAACTTAAAAACAAACTGTTTGGACTTAATTCATAAATTGCTTTAATTGCTTTTAAGTCTGGTGCCGGATTTCGAAGACTTTCGATAGACAAAATAACGCTTCGTTCTTCATCGTTTTGTGCTAATGCCAAAGTTTCTTCAGTCAATTTCCAATTGTAATGCTGCAGCACCGCAAATGATTTTTCTTCGCAGGAATTAAAAACTTTACTCAGCAAATAATTTTGCAAAGGTAAATTCTCAATACATAATGCATTGTAATACAATGCCCATGGTTTAAGAATTGTATTCGATTCAGAAGCAAAGTAGGAATCATATAATTGCATAACATTTTGCTTTTGCTGTGTATAAAAATAATATCGCAACGCTAAAAAAGCATAGCGCTGTTTTAGAAATGAATCCTTAGTCGATTTTATTTTCTTTTCAAAATCGAAATTATCTTCTAAATCATAGTTTTTATAATTGCTTCCTAATTGATCCCAAGATTCCCATTTTGTGTATTCTACATTACCATATTCTAACTTTTTAGCCAGCAAAATATAATTTAAAAAGGCTTTATTTTTAGACAATAATAAAGCTTCTACAAAAGTGTTTTTAGGAAAGACACTTTTTAAAGTTTTGTTTTCAAAAGCAGTTTGAAATTGCTCTGAATCTGTCTCATACAAAATCTTATGAACGTCATCAGGATTAATGCCATTTCCTAATTTCTTTTTCCACTCTAAACAATTCTTTTCCTGATCTACACTCGAAACAGTATTAGTTGCATAATAATTATCTGCCGAATAATAGAATGGCGTGAGTTTAAAGAAACCATCTCGCTGTGCTTTAAACAAAGCTAAACGGCTGGTTTCTGGCGAAACGCTCCATCCGCAGGCAAATGAAAATTGAACGCTTAAAACGAAAAGCAAGCTGCTAAAAACTCGCATAAAAATTGGAGATATTTTCGGTTCCATAATCGTTTATGTATTTTTTATCAAAAGAGAAAAAGGTCACTTTTGTCTGATTGTCAATCTGAATTTTGTTTTTAATGATCGAAATCATTTTATCAATTTCATTGTCTGAAATTTTCTCGATTCTAATTTCGTCGCCATTTCTAAGATACGTCTGCCCTATTAAAACATCATCTTGCAAAACATATTTGTCCTCTGACGTTTTTTTCACTTTAATGGTATCTTTTATCAATCGATCATAATCAGATAAAATGCCTTTAAACTGATTTCCTCTAAAAGCGATTCCCCAACTATACAATGGCAAGGCAATATCCAGTTTGAGTTTGTAATCGCTGTGTGTTATGTATTGCGACAATTCTTCGCTAGTTCCAATAGAGTTTTTAGTCTGAAAATCGTCTGGTTTGGTAATATTATAACACATCAGCAAGCCTTTATCAACTGGCGGTATTCCAGCTTTTGTAGCATATTTATACTGCCAAAGCCTAATTGTTGCCACAATTTTCGAATTTGGATATTGCTTTTTAATCTGCTTTAATAAATAGAAATAATTCTTCTGCGATTTTTCGGTCCAATCACAGTCAATCAGGATTTCTTTAAAATCAACTTTTAATTTGGCTGATTCTGCTTTTTTAACCGAATCATAATTTAGGGCTTTAAAGTCTTTCTGCTTATAATAATCTTTTGGATAAACAATATTATACGCATTGCTTTCTGCTTTTCTATCATTCATCTTTTTAGCAATCTGTTCGATTCGGCGAGCCATTCTCACCGCCAGACTATCCAGCTGCTTGGTATCAGACTTTAAAACCACTTCGTTGGCAATAAAAATGCTTGGCGTAATCTCAGGATTACTTTTATTGAGTGAAATATCCTGAATGGTAGCAACCGGCAAAGATTCTTTTGAATATGGATTATAATCTATGTCAAAGAAACGGACATACATATGTTGGACATCCATTTTCTTAACTAAAGAATCTTCCGCTTCCTGAAAATCCATATCGGTTTTCCAATAACAAAAAGATCGGATAACGTCATGCTCTTTTTCGCAGCTTGCTGAGCTTAGAATAACCAAAAGCGCTACCAAAACAATATTTTTCATAATAATAAAAAACTTACAAAATACAATTCAAAATTAGTATTAAAATTTATAACAATATGATTTATTTATGAACAACTTTTGCTTTGTATTCTTACCTTTGCAAAAATTTTTTATTTATGTCGAATATATATTTAGGATATCATTTTACAATTGAGCCAAAAGAATTGGGTTCTGAAATTTTAGTGGCTGAATTGGGCGAAAAAGCGTTTGAAAGTTTTACAGAGACTGAAAACGGAATTTCTGCTTTTGTGAAGAAGGATTTATGGGATGAAAATATTCTGGATGATATTTATATTCTACAATCTGAGGAGTTTAAGATTGAATATACGATTGAAGAAATCGATCAGGTAAACTGGAATGAGGAATGGGAAAAGAATTTTGAACCGATTGATGTAGACGGAAAATGTCACGTTCGCGCTCCTTTTCACGAAAAAACGGATGCTGAGTTTGATATTGTAATTGAACCTAAAATGAGTTTTGGAACTGGACATCATGAAACTACTCACATGATGATTCAGCATTTATTGGAAATGGATGTAAAAGGTCTTAAAACTCTTGATATGGGATGCGGAACTGCCATTTTAGCCATTTTAGCTGAAATGAAAGGTGCTGAACCAATTGATGCCATTGATATTGACAATTGGTGCTACCTCAACTCTATCGAAAATGCGGAACGCAATAATTGCAAACATATCTCCGTTTATGAAGGCGATGCTGCATTATTGGCGGGTAAAAAGTATGATCTAATTATTGCCAATATCAACAGAAATATTTTGTTGAACGATATGCAGGCTTATGTTGATGCTTTGAATCCAAAAGGAATTATTCTTTTTAGCGGTTTCTATGAAGAAGACATTCCGTTTATTGATGCTTCGTGCGTTGAAAAAGGTTTAACTTATGTTAAAAAGCTTCAAAGAAACAACTGGGTATCTTTAAAATACGTAAATTAGACACTGATAATCAATTCAGTACAAAAACTATAACAACATGAGTACTAAAGAAAAAGTAAGAGAAAGAGTTCGCGAAAAAGAAGCCATTGGTTTTAATAACGAGATCATTGTATACAATGATGATGTAAACACTTTTGATCACGTAATTGATACTCTTATGCGTGTTTGCGACCACACAGCTGAACAAGCCGAGCAATGCTCTTTGATTGTACATTATAACGGAAAATGCACTGTAAAAACAGGCCCGATAGAAAAACTTAAACCTCAATGCACACAACTTTTGGAAGCTGGTCTTAGCGCCGAAATTGTTTAATTGATCTGATAATTTTAAACGCATTCTTTTTTATTCTATACTAGAATTGAAGAGAATGCGTTTTTATTTGTATTAACTTTAAATCATGAGAAATATCCTTCTTTTACTAATTCTGTTATTCTCTTTTATAGCCAAAGGCCAATCGAAATTTGAGCCTCTTCGTAAACAATTAATGGAAAATAAGACTTATGAATATGTTTATAGTTTTGAAAATGATTATGCTGTATTTAGAACCTTTAAGGGAAAAATGGGATTAATTGATTCTCTTGGCAATGTGGTTATTAAACCTAATTACGAATATATAGAAAACAGAAAAGAGCTGAAAAATATATTTGAGGCTGGAATCATTATCAATAAAAAATACAAAAGAGGTTTTATTGATTTACAAGGAAATCTAAAAATTCCTTTTGAATATGATGATGTTTATTATTTAGGAGATAATCTTGTACGTGTTTCAAAAAATAACAAAACTGGCGTTATTGATATTGGGAACAAGGTAGTTTTGCCTATAAAGTACGAGCAAGTAATGGGTAATAATGGAATTTTATTTGTTCAAAATACTAATAGCATTGATTTATTTGATTCCAAAGGGAAACAAATCACTAATTTTCAAGCTTTTGATATTGAGTATTTCCAACATAAAAGGTCGATTGTTACACTTCAAAACAAAAATACTTTGATAATTGATACTTTAGGAAATATTGTTTTAAATACTATTAAAAATCATCGCTACGAAAGGATTCTTTCCCAAAATTCTTTCCTTATTCTTAATACCTTAACGAAGAAAAAAGGAATCATAAATTCAAATGGGCAGTATGAAATTGAATGCAAATACGATGAGATTATGCCTTCAAATTCTATATATATTGTAAAAAACAATGGCAAGGAAGGAATAATCAATCAAAAAGATGCTGTTTTAAAACCCTTGATTTATGATAACGTTTATGGTGTTTTTTCTAATGACAGCATTTCGTTCAAAAATCATTATTTTGCTAGTAAAGGCAATTTGCAAGGTGTTATAAATCCATATTTAGAAAAAGAAATCATTCCAATATCGTATAAATATATTGATCCGTTTTCTAAGCACTATATCACAACTAATGCCGAGAATAAAGGCGGATTATTTTCTGCCAAAGGTGAAATTATAATTCCAGAAGAGTATGATTTTTATAGCGCTGCTCAAAACAAAATTTTTGCTGTAAAAAATTCAAAAAAATATCTTCTGACTATTGAAAACAATAATTACACTGAAACTGAAATCTTCGTGGATGAGTTTGTAAAAAGCAATCAGTACTTTAGAGGATTTTCAAAGAGCAATTATCAGATTTTTAAAGACAAAAATAAATTTGGAGTTTACAGCAATAAGAACAAAATTGCAATTCCAGCAGAATATGATGCGGTTACAGAGATTTACGGAACAGGAGAATTTGTTGTAAAGAAAAACAATAAATATGGCATTGTAAACTCTGATAATGAAACACAATTGGAATTAAAATATGACTCGTTTCAAATTATAAAAGAAGTGGTTCGATTTAATATTAAGAACCCAAAAACATCCAAATTCTATTCAATAAAATATCCTTTTGAACCTCAATAATTTGCAGTGGGCTTTTGAATAAAAAATATATTCATAGCGGTTTAATTGCCAATAACTCAAAATGCATTCGTTTTTATTATATATTTGAACGAAATAGAATGCATTTGTTATGGAAGAATACGGAAAGATATTGATTATTGCAATGCCGATTTTTTTAGCCTTAATTGTTATTGAAAAAATTTATGGCATTTATAAAAAGAACGATACTGCTCCATTAATAGATAGTGTATCAAGCATAAGTTCGGGCATTACCAATTCGGTTAAAGATGTTCTGGGACTGAGTGTTACTTTTCTTTCTTATGAATGGCTGGTTTCTAAAATAGCGTTACAGCATTTAGAAGCCAATGTTCTCTCCTACTGTATTGCTTTTTTTGTAATTGATTTTTACGGTTATTGGAGCCATCGTCTGGCACACCAGATTAATTTTCTTTGGAACAAACATGCCATACACCATAGCAGTGAAGAATTTAATCTTGCCTGCGCGCTTCGCCAGCCCATTGCGAGTCTAGTAAACCTGTTTACCTTTTTATTGATTCCGGCAGCTTTATTGGGCGTTCCTGCTTCTGTAATAGCTATTACACTTCCTATTCATTTATTTTTACAGTTTTGGTATCATACCAAACACATCAAGAAAATGGGATTTATTGAGCATATTTTGGTAACGCCTTCGCATCATCGTGTGCATCATGCCATTAATCCAGAATATTTAGACAAAAACCATTCTCAGATTTTTATTTTTTGGGACAAGCTTTTTGGCACTTTCCAAGAAGAATTAGACGACGTACCTCCTGTTTTCGGCATCACAAGACCTGCCAATACATGGAATCCAATTAAAATAAATTTTCAGCATTTGACTTTATTGATAAAAGATGCCTGGCGAGCTCCAAAATGGAAAGACAAATTGACTATTTGGTTTAAGCCAACTGGCTGGCGTCCTGAAAATTTTGAAGAAAAATATCCTGTACACAAAATTGAAAATGTTTTTAATTTTGAAAAATATGGTACGCAAAACTCTCAAAAACTAATATATTGGTCTGTTGCACAAGTTTTAATAACATTACTTTTTGTGAGTTATCTATTTGATAATATTGCCAAAATCGGTCTGCCTAATATTTTTGTTTATGGCTTTTTTATATTCCTAACCATATATAGCTACACAGAGTTAATGGATAAAAATAAATATGCCCTTTTGTGGGAAGGCTTTCGATTGGGGATTGTAATTTGTATTATTGGATATTATGGAGATTGGTTTGGTCTAAATCGTGTCCTTCCAAGCAGTAATTATATTATTTTTACCTACCTTATCTTATCTTTTTTAACGACATTTTATTTTGTTAATTTTGATTTTAAAACCAACCAAAACCAATATATCAATTCATAACCCCTATTATGAGAAACTCTTCTTTTTTTAAAATTTATGCGGCATTTAGTTTGGCGTACCTGATTATTCTCCTTACTGGCCACGAGCGTTTTGATCTCTTTCTGAAACCTATTCTAATACCAATTATCGGATTTGGAGTCTATTTTTACAGAAAATTTCCTAGTCAGAACATTTTATTGGCAGCACTTACACTTTCTTGGCTTGGAGATGTCATTTTACTTTTTACAGACCTTGGCGAGATTTACTTTATCTTAGGATTAGTTTGTTTTCTCACAGCTCACATCATCTATTGCATACTTTTTAATAAACAGAAAAGAAATAGAAAAAAACAGAATAAACCTCTTTTTATATTTGGAAGTATCTTAATTGCATTTTATCTAATAGGAATGATTTCTGTTCTAATGCCTCATTTAGGCAGTCTTGAAATTCCTGTTTCTATTTACGCCTCAGTAATTTCGATTATGCTTTTATTTGCTTTCAACGGATTTTTGGTATGGGAAAAACCTGGAAATAAACTCGTTTTTTTTGGAGCTGTTTTCTTTGTTATTTCAGATAGTATTCTGGCTGTAAATAAGTTTTATGCTCCAATACCGAAAAGTTCCTTTTTTATTATGCTAACTTATCTTCTGGCACAATATCTGATTGTAGTTGGTGTTTTAAAACTAAATCCAAAAAAAGTAGAACAGATAGTTTAACTTTCTCAATAACCAGAATCATGAAAAAAATAGCTATTTTAATCGTTTTATTAATCAGTGCTTCTTCTTGCATAAGTACAAAATCAACTTTAAAAAATGTAGATGACAATGCGCCTGATTTAATTTTAAAGAAAGATAATACCTTTTCCATAACGCAATTTGCTAAAGACAAAAAATACGGTTACGACCCTGATTATCCAATCAATATATTTTTTCAGAACACCAACAATGAAGCGTTAAACGAAACTCGTTTTTTAAATGCTTTGGCTGGTCCGAATGGTGAAAAAATAACGTATTCCAGATTAGAAACCTGCTGCCCATTCCCTACTAAGCGAAGCAATATGGGTGCTGGATTTTTGAATGTTTATGAATTGAAATGGGACGGGCAAAAAAAGCCTGTTAAGCTTTATTTAAATATTTATGAAAAAGGGATTTTGATGGTTCCGGTTGGATTGAGGTTAAAATAAATATAACCAATTCTCAAGATATGCTTGAATTGCTTCCTTTTATATTACTCCTTCTTCCTATTTTATTTCAATTAATATTAGGAACTAAAACAATCTATAAGCCTGCTTCAATTAAATTTAGTTCGGCATCTTGGATTAGTTTTATCTCTTATATTTTGCTTGCTTTTATTTCTTATTACATTGTCAATTATAATTTTTCAAAACGATACGAACAATATCCAAACCCAATCAGATGCGGAATGCCTCTTTTAGGTATTGTTATGGCTTCTTTCTTTTTACTTTTTATTCTTATTTTGATTATTGTGATTCAATTTTTGATTAAAAGAAGGATAGAAAATAGATCAAAAAGACAAAGTAGTTAAGTCCAAAAAACAGCATTCACTGCAAAACTTTAAAACATGACAAATATCATCTATTAGTTTTATTTCATGCTTTAATATTGCCTCGGAAAAAGCATTTAATCATTTAAAAGAAATTTTAGAAATTCGTTAATTCTACTAAGCTCCTAGCCAGTTATTAGAGTTCTTAAAATAATCTTAAATCTTCATCTGCTATTCATAAATCATAACTACCTTTGCAGTGCAAAAAAATAATTTTATGAACTTACAACATATTCCACAAATTAAGCATACTGAAAGCGGGAATTTCTTTTTATTGGCGGGACCTTGCGCTATTGAAGGAGAAGAAATGGCTCTTAGAATTGCTGAAAAATTAGTTGGTATTACCGACAATTTACAGATTCCTTATGTATTTAAAGGATCTTTTAAAAAAGCAAACCGTTCTAGAATTGACAGTTTTTCTGGAATTGGTGACGAAAAAGCATTAAAAATCTTAAGAAAAGTTTCTGAAACTTTTCATGTGCCAACAGTAACAGATATCCATACAAATGAAGATGCTGACAAGGCTGCTCAATATGTAGATGTATTACAGATTCCAGCTTTCCTAGTTCGCCAGACCGATCTTGTTGTGGCTGCTGCCAACACTGGAAAAACAGTAAATTTGAAAAAAGGGCAATTTATGAGTCCGGAAAGCATGAAACATGCTGTTCAGAAAGTTTTAGACTGCAATAATGAAAATGTTATGGTTACAGACCGTGGTACTATGTTTGGATACCAAGACATGATTGTTGATTTTAGAGGAATCCCTACTATGCAGCAATATGCTTCTACGGTTTTAGACGTAACGCATTCTTTACAACAGCCAAATCAAACTGCTGGTGTTACAGGCGGAAGACCAGACATGATTGAAACCGTTGCCAAAGCAGGTATTGCAGTTGGTGTTGATGGTATCTTTATCGAAACGCATTTTGATCCAGCAAACGCAAAAAGTGATGGCGCTAATATGCTTCATTTAGACTATTTTGAAGGTCTAATGAACAAGTTAGTTGCGATCAGAAAAACAGTTAATGCATTTTAATTTATATATATAATACTTAAGTTCTTTGAAAACAAAATTTTTATTTTTCTTACTGGCTTGTGTTTCTTTAAACACATTTGCTCAGGAAGAAATACCTGTACAAAAGTACGCCGCACACAACAAAGGAAAATTCTTTGTGATGTGGGGTGGTAATAGAGAAAGTTACTCGAATTCTGATGTAAACTTTAGAGGTAAGGATTACAACTTTACGGTTGATAACATGAAAGCTCATGACAAACCAAAAGGATGGCATGTTGATTATATCAATCCTGCCAATATGACTATTCCTCAAACTAATTTGAGATTTGGTTATTTTTTTAGTGATCATTACAGCGTTACAATTGGCGTTGACCACATGAAATATGTAATGGCACAGAATCAAATTGCAAATGTTACTGGAAACATCAATTTACCTGCAGACGATCCCGCATCAATTTACAATGGCAATTACAACAATACTCCTGTCGATATGTCTCAGGGAGGAGCTAAAGAAGGTGGTTATGGCAATGGTGAAATAAATGCAAACGGCCCAGCGTTTTTAATGTACGAACATACAGATGGTTTAAACTACATTAATACTGAAGTTGCCAGATTTGATGATGTTTCTAAATGGTTTAGATTACCAAACATTGACAAAGTTCAGATTAACTTAACTGAAGGATTGGGAGCTGGTCTTTTGTACCCAAAAACTAATACTACTCTTTTAGGTAAAGAACGTCATGATGATTTTCATGTTTCTGGTTACGGTGTTTCTGCAAAAGCTGGTATCAACGTTACTTTTTTCAAACACTTCTATATTCAGGGAGAGTTAAAAGGAGGTTATATCAACATGCATGATATCAGAACTACAACAAGCAGTGTTGACAAAGCTTCTCAAGACTTCTTCTTCTTCCAGCGTATTATTGCTGTTGGAGGTATCTTTAGAGTCTAATATTGCATAAAAAATATTTGTAAAAATAGCTGTCATTTTATTTGGCAGCTATTTTTTTTATTATTTACTTTGTAATTCAAAGTACTTTAAAATTTACTTTATGAAAATGAAAAAATATCTATTCCCAATCATTACTTTCTTTTTGAGTTTTACATGCGCATTAATTGTGGCTATAAAAGTTTTTCCAAACAATCCTTTTACTGGAAACAAAGAAGAAAAAACCACTGTAAGCAAGTTTAAGGATGGGGATCTTATTTTTCAGACATCTGAGTCTAAACAATGCGAAGCGGTTCGAATTGCAACAAATTCTAAATTCTCTCATTGCGGCATTATTTACGATATTAATGGAAAATGGTTTGTTTTTGAAGCTGTTCAGCCAGTAAAACTTACTACTCTTGAAGATTGGATTAAACATGGAAAAGACAGCAAATATGTGGTAAAAAGATTAAAAGACAATCGCGTTTTGAGCCAACAGGTTTTACAGAAAATGAAAGATTATAGCCAACAGCTTGACGGTAAAGAATATGATGCTTATTTTGAATGGACTGATAACAGAATATATTGTTCTGAATTGATCTGGAAAATCTATAAAAATGCTGCAGGAATAGAATTGTCTAAACTTAGAGAATTGAAAGATTTTAATTTACAGAATCCGAGAGTTCAGAAAATATTAAAAGAGCGTTACGGCAATGATATTCCTTTAGAAGAAAAAGTCGTTGCTCCTTCTGACTTAGCCGATTCTAATATATTGAAAACAGTAGTAGACACTTATTAATATTTTAAAAAGCTAGTTCTTAGTCATTCTAGCTTTTTTATTTGCAAATTAACTTTGAAATTCAAAGAACTTTTAAAAACTAACCCATGAGAGATTATCTGATTGAAAAACTGTACGAATGTTCCAAAAGACCATATCAAAAATATTTTAAAAAGAATGAACCTTGGAATATTGATAAAACTTTATTAATGAACTATCCAGAAGAAAGTTTAGGATTCGGTTTAGGAAATTTTCTCTACAAGAATCATTTTGATATTCAAGAAAAACTAGAAGATCACGACATTATTCATGTTCTGACCAATACTGGAGTTTCGGTTTATGAAGAAATTGGCATGCAGTATTATCTGCTCGGAAATGGAAAGAAAAGCTTGTATTTATTTATGGTTATAACTACTGGAACAATTTTTTACCCGAAACGTATGAAGTATTTCATTCAGCAATTTAAAAGAGGAAAAAAAGCAAATGCATTTTATTATCTCGATTTTTCAAAAATGCTTTTTATGCCTATTCAAACTATTCAGCAAACTTTTAATATTTAAAAATCATGAAAACAATATACAACAAACCTTTTCAAGAAAAACAATCTATAGAATTGGCGGTTGGCACATTTACAATCAGTACGATATTGTTTGTGCTTTATATTATTTCGAATGAAAATCCGAATATTTTAGTAATTGCTTGGCCTTTTGCTTTAGCTGCCATTGTAGTCAATTTGATTATGTTTTTTCACTTAGCAGAAAAGTTTATTCATTTACCTCAACAGCGAAAAGACATTGGTTTTAAAATCTTATTGTTGCTTTCTAACATTCCAATCACATTTTTGTATTATCTGGTTGTAATGAGATCTTGATTTAAAAAACGTATTCATAAAAAAAGCCACAAGTAAAAAACTTATGGCTTTGATTTTTTTATTTTGAATCTTAATTTGCTTTCTTAGTTTCAATTCCGTTTTGGTCTAATAAATACATTAATGTAGTCATTGTGGCAGCACCAAGCTCTAATTCTCTTTTATTGATGGCATCAAAAGTATCATTTGCTGCGTGGTGATAATCAAAATAACGTTGAGAATCTGGTTTTAAGCCTGCTTTTACAATAGCTGGAGAAGTCAAATGATTAATATCTGAACCTGCGTGCCCAATTGTAAAACTGTGAACCAAATATGGCTCAAAAAGATCTTTATAACCTTGTATCTTTTTCAAATTAGCATCATCAGCTTCAATTGAAAATCCTCTTGGAGAAAATCCTCCTGAATCGCTTTCTAAGGCAAAAATATGGTTCTCTTTGTTTTGCTTTGAAACTTCTTCGTATTTAGCGCCACCTTTTCCACCGTTCTCTTCATTCATAAACAATACCACACGGATTGTATTTTTAGGTTTGTAATTTAAGTTTTTCAAAATACGTATCACCTCCATACTTTGCACTACTCCTGCTCCATCATCGTGAGAACCGTCGGCTAAATCCCAAGAATCTAAGTGTCCTCCAACAACCATAATGTTTTCTGGAGTCACGCTTCCTGTCAATTCACCTATTACGTTATAAGACAAAGCATCTGGCAAAGTCTCGCAAGATTGCTTGAAATAAAATTTCAAAGCTGGATTTGCTTTTAATGATTTACTCAACAATTCAGCTCCATTTGTACTGATTGCCGCTGTTGGAATATATTGTGATTTTGGCAAATCACCATAACTTTGAGCTCCTGTATGAGGAAAATCGTCCAGACGTAAATTCATAGAACGAACAATTGTTCCAACTGCTCCTAGTTTTGCCGCTTCTTTTGCCCCTGCATATCTTTGGTCAACACAAGCTCCGTAAGAAGTAAACGTTTCAATGTTTTCAGGATTCATTGGTCTGTTATAGAAAACAATTTTCCCTTTTACTTTATCTGCCCCTAATTCAGCTAATTCTTTAATTCCTTGAACTTCGATTATTTCAGCAGTAAGACCTGTTTTTGGTGTTGCTACCGAACCTCCTAATGCGCAAATTGGCACATTGGTTTTTACTTTTCCGTCAAGAATATAAGCTGTTTCTTTCTCGCCACGCACCCAATGAGGCACCATAACTTCTTGCAAATATACCTTATCAAGCCCTAAGCTTTCTAACTGCCTTTTCGTGTACTCAACTGCTTGTTCTGCACCTTTAGAACCAGACAAACGAGCGCCGATGTCATTTGACAAATATTCTAGCCAAGTGTAGCATTTTGACTCGGTTAAGGCTTTTTTGTAAAATAATTTGATGTTTTTTTCATCATTTGTCTGTGCAAAAGATGTCAATCCGTTTAAAACTAAAGCAGTTAAAAGAATCGTTTTTTTCATGTTTTTTTATAGCATTTTTGGGTTGTTTTACAAAGGAACAAAATTCTTTACACCTGTCAGAGTTTTTTTGTAGTCTTTGTAAAAAAACTTTGAATCCACTTTATCTTGCGTAAGGACTTTTTCTCAATCGTCTGATATATTTAACAATTTAGAATATTTTTTTTAAGCATCATCATAACTTTGAAATACTAGGTTGCGTTTAACTCATCTCATTTGTTTTCAGAAAACAAAAAAGCAAAGAGGAAAAATATCCTTTATTCTTTTGAATTAATTTGATCTACTTTATTTAAGCAAATTTTACATAGGCAAACCAATACCACCGTGTCGAGTATCATTATAGAGCTCTTTGAAATCTGGAAGATTATAGTAATTGTTTCTTTTGAATTCTTCCTCATATTTCTCATCATCTAGTTTTGGAAAGAATGAAAACATAGAATTTTTGTCGATTTTTGTCGCATAATAGCAGTACAAAGCTTTGATTCTTGCATCTTCGCTGAAACTAAGACCTTCAATTTTTGGCAAATCTATTCTTCCTCTTAAAAAATCAAGGTATTTTTTTTTGCTTTTAGCATCGGCTTGAGCCATAACTTCAAAAACCTCCTTATGAAAAACATACTTATTATCGCAGGTTTTTGTTACTAGTATTTTATAAAATTCCTCCTCATTAGATTTGTCATCACGTAAACTTCTGTCCAAAACCCATTTTAATAAATCTCTATCCTCCACATAACCAAAAACTTTGACTAGAGATTCTAAAAATGCTTCATCATGAAATTTTAGCCAAACCAAACTCGCCTTGCTGTCATTGAAGAGATATTTGTTCCGGTTGACTAAAGTTTGGATGTTTTGTTGCCGTTGTTGATCTAGATTTTCCTCATTCATCCATTTAGATATTTTTATAGTATCTCGTTGACTATTCAAATATTTATCTGGTATGTTTTTTTCATATTCAATTAATTCTGGAAATTTTTTTTGATAATCCAATAATTCCGGTACAGCAAATATCGGAGCGATAAATTTATTATCTTTAAACACAAAAAAACCATTGAAGTCTAATAAGTTATTTTGAAAATAAATAATTTCTCTATTACATTGATTAAAAATATCTACATAAATATATTTTTTGATGAATTATAATCTAGTTTTCTATGAAAAATTGACTCTATTTTATTTGTAAATTCACTATTAGATATATTTTTATATACTTGCTGTTTAAGTATATCTTTTACAATCTCTTCCTCAATTTCTATATCCTCATTAGAATATTCAATTTGATAATCTATAGCATCTTCGATTGTAGCTTTTAGTCCTTTTTTAAGCTGTTCTTTTAATATGATAATTTCCTTTTCCTTAATCATCGAAATTGTATTTTTATTGGAATCAATATTGTTATGTTTTTTTTTCTCTTGACATGAGACTAAAAAAAGTATAAGACTAATAAGTATAAATGTTCTATTCATTATAATTAAATCATGATGTTTTTCCACTAATATTTTCACTTGACTTTTTTAATAAATTGCCCTTATTTAAATTAGAAGGATTAAGACTTAATTCGTCTTCTGTAAACTGGTCCTTTATATTGTCTTCATAATCTTCAGGCAAATAATAGCCTATTACTTTCTGTCCGAAGTCTCCATTAGGATTTCTGCTACTAAATTTTAAACTACTTCCTTGATTACCTCCAATAGGAACAATATTACCTTCTTTAGTCCTCCCATAATAAAAAGCAACATGTCCACCTCCACCTCTCGTATTTTTCCATACAACTATACATCCATATACAGGTTCTTCAATTTTTCTCATATGGGACGGTTTTTTGTCTGATTTTCCTACTCCTTCATGAATATAATCAGGATTAAATTCTAAAGCTCTGCAAGTGCTTGGATTTAGATATACTGCTTTTTGTAAACACCAACTTGCAAAAGCAGCACACCATGATATAGAAGTGGGATCAGTATTACTTGTCGTAAATTCATTTGAAATTGAAAAATACTCTTGTTTGATTCTTGATTTTAATGGGTCTTCTCCTTCATCAAAACCACCGTAATTTTTTGCTTCTTCTAAAACTATTTTCATCCACGGCGCTCTTTCTCCAGCATTTTCTTTTGAAGCATCATCTGCTACTGCATTTTCACATACACCATTAAAAAGAAATCCAGCACCTATATTGTAATGGGACTCCTTTAATTCCTGCTCCACATCTGCAATTGTAGTTTTTCCGTTGATAAATCCCCAGCGCTCTTCAAAACGCTGTTTGGTGTAGACCCATTTTCTTCGTCTACTATGTTCCTCACCTTTCATGAAGGAAGGGTTGGAAGAATAACCGTACTTGGTAACCCACGGTTCTTTATTGATATTTATTTTTCGCTGTTCGAGGCTTGTTTGGCTTCCGTCGCCGTCTGGCACTGAGATGCTTTCGTCAAAAATCACATAATCTGGGTTATTGCCGTTTCCTACTGCATTTGGCTTCAAAACATGCAGATACAAGTCGACCATTGTGGCTATTTCTGTTTTGGACGCAAAATATTTATAGACGTAGTCCATTTGTTCTATAAAAGTCATTGCTTTTAAGGCAGACCTTGTGGTGCCTAAATTTCTTGCCGAGGCATCGCTGAACTGTATCAAGCCAGAATATCCAGCCCCGTTATCAGCATAGGGCTTGAACATATTTTTTTCACCAGTCTCCAAATGCATAACTGCCATCAGTTCGCTTGCCTTGTTTTTCTTTTTGTCTTCTCCCCAAAGTTTTGCACAGACTTCAAGAACTTTTTTTCTCTCTTCACAAGTAAGTTTATTGCTCCAATAAAAATTATTCTCCTTGCAAACACAAGTACTTGTATTTTCTTCTCCTTCCTCAGGCATATCAATTATCATGGGCTTATTTAGAACTTCTCTTACCATGTCGCCAGCCTTTCGAATTTCGTTGAGTACATCCAGGTTTGTTTCGTAATAATCGTGTACATCGCCGTTAGACTTTATACCTTTTTCTTCTTTTTTAGAAGACCCTTTCTGTTCTGCGGGAGTTGGCTTATCCTGAGTCTTTTTGTAGTCAGGGTTGGCAATATTAATGTTTTGGCTTTCAAATGTTTTTTGATTAAAGATTTCTACCGTAACATAATATTCGTGAAATTCACCCTCGTTTCCTGTAGCTTTATCGCCTTGCTTATTTGCCAATTGAGCAAAACTTGGGCTCAGGAAAAACTTTGCCTCGGCTTTTCCATCTTCAATATAAATGGGCAGTGTTGTGGCTTTGTTGTTTTTGTTCAGGCTGTTGTGGCTTGCCCCCGGTTCTTCATCTTCCCAGAGAGTTATCGTGCCGCGACACCTATTAAGATTTACGCAGTGGATGCGAACAATTACTTTGTCTCCGTAAGCAAAAGGCTTTGTAGGCTTGTTCCAGAGCGCATCTAAGAAATCAACATGCACAATTTTACGCTCAACATGAGACTGGGGCTTTATGATCAAAGTGGCTTTCTCCCCACCTTTTTCAGCAATCAGTTTCAATCCTTCATACTTGATTGTCGCTTCAAAAAAGCTATACTGCACAATAGGTCCTGTTTTGTCGTTTTTTTTCTTATGTATCCAACTGTTACCTCTAAGCTCATAAATAGACCAATGCACATCTGGTGACAAAATCCCAAGATCATTGGCTTTTGCAGATGGAATATTTGCCACAAAGTTATCGGCTATAGAGTAAGTGTGTTTTTCTCCAACCGTTGGAGTTGAGTTCCCTGTTATTCTAAAATCTGGCATACTGTTTGTTTTTAAAGAATATCATCACCAACTATGTCATTCTGAAATTTATTCATATTGACCAATGGGTTTATTTGTCTACATATATGCTTATTGGCGTTCATTACATTTTGTTTTCCCAACTCAACTTTCTGTCCGTGATTTGCTATCGTTATGCAATCTGGGCCTCCAATAGAGCAGGTAGCTTTGCTATCTTCAACCAATATCTTACCTTGATTGCTTAGCGTCACTTTTTGATAAAAACCACTCCATTCTTGTATCACCGTCTGACAGGGTTTATAACTATTGCCCATTGGTTGTAATTTGCAATTGCCAAAAGTGTTTTTCTGCAGTGTCTGCCCGATTTCTTTTGTTGTTGCAATTAGCTTTTTGCTGGCGTCCTTGTCATTTGCAAAATGTTTACTTTGTGATTTTACTTTCAAAATATCGGTTGTGTCGGCAACTTCAGCAAATTTGCATTTTAACGTAGCACCTTGTACTACAACATGTTTTGCACTCATAGCTTATATTTTTAATTTATGTCAAAAAGATGATAATGATATTAAAGAGAAAGATTTCTAAATAGATTCTTCAGTAAAATTTAAAATATTTTTACTAGATTTAAATTTCCTTCGCATTAGATAGAAATGTAATTAATATAATCTAAATCTTACATTTGTAAATATATATAAACATTTAATTAAAAACAAAGTAAAATCTTACAAAAAAAATAATTAACATAAAAAAACCGCCTCATAGAAATAAGGCGGTTTAATACATAACTTTAAAAGAAGATTTGAAATATAGGAGGGATTATTTTACTTCAATAATCTTATTTTTTGTTCCAATACCATTTTCATTAAAAGGCTCGATCGTAAAATAATATTTCGTGCCTTTATCCAAACCTCTAAAATCGTATGTATTATCGCCATAAACCATAATACTGTTATACAATTTATCAGGAGCGATTCCGTAATAAATGTTGTAACCAATAGCATCTGTCTGTTTTTTCCAAGAAATCATTGCGTTTCTAGAATCAGCTTTGTTTCTGTCGACTTTAAAAGAAGTAACAGATTTTGGTTTTGCTGCCAATCCATTTCCGAAAACTCTGAAATCTGAAATTGCAAATAAACCAGAAGCGTTGTGGATATTTTCCATTTTAATATAACGTGCTTTAAACGGCTTTGTCAATTCTACATAATCGTGTGGAGCATCTTTGTCATTTTTAGATTTATCAACTACTAATGTCCAATTTTGGGCATCATCAGACATAAATATTTTATATTGATAATAAATATCCATGGCCTTATTAAACTGCGTCGCTTTATGGTCTGCATAATTAATCTGCAATGCATTTATTTCCATTTGTCTTCCTAAATCCATTTGAAGCCATTCTCCTGGGTCGCTTGTCTTTGCAGACCAATAGGTCTGAATATTTTCATCTGTAAGATTTTCAGGTCCGTAACAGAATTTCTCATACACTTTTTTACCGCCATGATCCATTCTATGCGTTTCTACTTCCATACATTCCTCAGAAGAAGAAACTGTCACAGGCTTTTTATAAGAAAGTAACATCCATCCAGAAGAAGCGCCTTTTGTTTGATCACGCTGACTAGTTGGCAACACAATCGGAAAATCTCCGTAAGCTGTAATAGAATACATTACATCATCTTTGTCGAATCCTGCTGGAAACATATCGATACGGCGTTCAAAACGGTCTTTAATAGAAATTTTACAAGTTCCAGTATTCCAGTAATTTCCATAATTATCGGCAAAAGTATTTCCGTGTCCTGCACCAATTACAAATCCACCTGGTTTATAAGACATTGGATTATGTTTTTGATACGAAAATGGCCCTAACGGATTATCTCCCACATGAACACCATTTGCATAACCTTTAAACTCTGTTGCTGGTGCTCCATATTGCATATAATATTTTCCGTTATGTTTCGTCATCCAAGCTCCTTCGATAAAATTTCCCCAAGGCGCTGGCTCCATATCGTTATTTGGTCCAAAACGCTCCCATCCGTGGGCTGAAGGATCTAAAATAGCAACTTCTTTAATTTGCCCGTAAGGTTTTTGAATATCCTCTACCTCTGTCGCTTTGTACAATGTGGCATAATCAGCCTGATTTCCTTTTGGAAGCCAGGTTTTATAATCAACCTCTACACCTACAAGTGGTAATTTTCCACTTGATCCATAATACATGTACACTTTTTTATCATCATCTTGAAAAATGGCAGGATCCCAAGTTGGCAACATTGCTTTATCTACATGACGTGTCCATCTTCCTGATTTTGGATCTGCAGTTTTCCAAATTGGGTGATCTCTTTTCCAAGTTGAACCCACATAAAATAAAGTGTCATTTACAACCCAAGCTGCAGGAGCGCATTGGTCGTCGTCGCCTGGCTGTCTTTGGAAACTTCCGTAAACAAAGTTCCAGTCTGACATGTCTTTACTCCAAAAGAAACCTGCTTGATTGGTCGCAAATAAGTAATATTCTCCTTTATAAGTAATAATTACGGGATCGGCACTAGAACGGCGCGATTCTGGAATTCCATTGTGATTATGAGTCGTAAAATTGTATCCGATATTTATTGGATTACAATAGGTTGTCGCAGGTCTGTTCGGATCAAACCATTCTGTTTTACCAGAATTCTGCGCCAAAAGACTGCTTCCGAAAAGCATCGAAAACAGTACAACAGACGTAAGTTTTTTATATATTTTTCTCATGGTTAGATTTTTAGTTAAGCTAAAAAGAGATTATTTTTTAGCCTCTTTTCTTTCCTTTAAAAGTTCGGGTTCGTTTGTGGTAATGTAATTGAATTTGTGTGCAATAATCCAATCCATGTCTTTCCCATCATTAACAGTCCAAGCATTTAAAATCACTTTATTGTCTTTTGCTTCTTGGATCCACTCTGGATGCTTTTGAAAAACTGAATAATGATAATCAACTCCGTTAATTTTATCTGTTTTTACTTCTTTTGGAGATTTGTTTCCCTCTAAATACTGCAGAGAAGTCTTTGAATCGATCTCTCTGATTTTTTTCAAAATATCATAATCAAAACTGATGTAGCAGGTATTTTTATTGGCTTTTAATTTTTTAATGGTTTCGACTGCTGCTACACCCGTTTTTTGTCCTCTTTCTTTACTGATTTCTGAAGGTTTTATTTCGCAAACCAAAAGAGTGTGTTTATTATTTCGCATTCCTTCTGAAATGTATTCATGAAGGGTTGGAAGTTTCTCTCCATTTGAAAGTTTAAATTTTATTAAATCTGCATAATTCGTTTCTTCAATAAGCATTTTGTTATAATGCGCATCATGATTGATGACAAGCGAATCATCTGCTGTTCTCCAAACATCAAACTCTGAGCCAGGTAATTTTAAATCTATTGCATGTCTTAACGATGCAATTGAATTTTCTGGCAGATGATTCTTTTTCCAAGCTCCGCGATGCGCTACTATTGCATTTTTTTGTGCATAGCTAGACGAAAAAGCCATAAGACAAACGGCACTAAATATTTTAAAAGTATTCATATAATCGTAGTTAAAAAATTACAAAAAGGTCTTGAGATTTAGAAAAAAAGCCCTCCAAACGAAGGGCTTTTCACTAATCAAATAAACCAACTATTTAGTTAACTCAAAACTAACTTTTTTATCAGCATTTGAATTTCCTCCAACGAAAACATCAAACTGCCCAGGCTCTGCTACGAATTGTAAATCAGAGTTATAGAATTTTAAATCTTCAACAGTAATATCAAAACTTACTGTTTGCTTTTCACCTTTTTTAAGTGCTATTTTCTGGAAACCTTTTAGCTCTCTAACCGGTCTTGTTACTGAACCAACTAAATCTCTAATGTATAATTGAACCGTTTCTTTTCCGTCAAAATTTCCAGTGTTTGTTACATCAACCGTTACTTTCAATTTTCCTGATGGATTCATTTTATCAGAAGAAATTTTCAAGTTTGAATAATCAAAAGTGGTGTAACTTAAACCAAATCCGAATGGGAATAAAGGCTCGTTTCTTTCGTCAATATAATTTGATCTGAATTTCTCAAATTTTCCTTCTGTATTAGAAAGCGGTCTTCCTGTATTTTTGTGAGCGTAGTAAATTGGCAATTGACCAACGCTTCTTGGAAAAGTTGAAGTTAATTTTCCAGAAGGATTTACATCTCCAAATATTACATCAGCAATAGCATAACCAGCTTCAGTACCAGCAAACCAAGCATTCAAAATTGCTGGAACTGTTTTTTCTTCGTCAGTAATTACCAACGGACGACCGTCAAATAAAACTAAAACAACTGGTTTTCCTGTTTTTAATAAAGCGTTTAATAAATCTTTTTGCGCTTGTGGAATTTCTAAGTTTGTACGGCTGCTTGATTCTCCGCTCATTTCAGCAGATTCACCTAAGGCTGCTACAATTACATCAGATTGTTCAGCAACTTTTAAAGCTTCTGCTAATAATTCTTCTTTTGTACGAGCATCACGGTGTAATGTTTTACCGAACATTGTTGCGTTCGTTTCAAAAGTTTCATCATAATCTAAGTTGCTTCCTTTAGCATATAAAACTTTAGTTCCAGCTCCAGCAACTTCCTTAATACCTCTCAATAATGAAACGGCATTTTCCATTTTTGTAGCCACACTCCAAGTTCCTGGCATATTTTCTTTAGCATCTGCTAATGGTCCGATTAAACCAATTGTTCCAGATTTTTTAAGAGGCAACAACTGATTTTGGTTTTTTAATAATACTAAAGATTGAGCTGCAATATCACGTGCTTCTTTTCTGCTGTCTGTAGTGAAAATTTCAGTTTTAGCTCTTTTCTCATCACAGTATTTATATGGATCTTGGAATAATCCTAAATCGTATTTTGCTTCTAAAATCAATTTTACAGCATTATCGATCGTTTCGATTTTTACTTTTCCTTCGTCTAAAGATTTTTTCAAAGTCCCTAAGAAACCTTCACCAACCATATCCATTTCAACACCAGCATTCATAGCTAATGCAGACACATCTTGAAGATTTCCCATTCCGTGTTCGATCATTTCAGGAATACCTGTAAAGTCTGTTACTACAAATCCTTTGAAACCCCATTGTTTTCTTAAAACATCTGTCATTAACCATTTGTTTCCAGTTGCAGGAATTCCGTCAACTTCGTTGAAAGAAGCCATTACAGAACCTACACCAGCATCAACCGCTGCTTTGTACGGAGGAAAATAATCGTTGAACATTCTAATGTGGCTCATATCTACTGTGTTGTAATCACGTCCCGCTTCTGGAGCCCCGTATAATGCGAAATGTTTAACGCAAGCTAAAATTGAATTATTTTTAGAAAGATCGCGCTGTTGGTAACCGTTTACCATCGCTTTTGCAATCTGGCTTCCTAAGTACGGATCTTCTCCTGAACCTTCAGAAACTCTTCCCCATCTTGGGTCACGAGAAATGTCAACCATTGGAGAAAACGTCCAGTTAATTCCATCTGCACTAGCTTCTTTGGCAGCAATTTGAGCACTTCTTTCGATAAGATTCATATCCCAAGTACAAGACAATCCAAGCGGAATTGGGAATGTTGTTTCGTAACCGTGAATTACGTCCATACCAAAAAGCAAGGGAATTTTCAAACGGCTTTTCTCAACCGCAATTTTCTGTACTTCTTTAATTTTTTGAACTGATTTAATGTTAAACAAACCGCCCACTTTTCCTTCAGCAATATTTTTTGCCACATTTGAGCTGTTTGCCTGCCCTGTGGTAATATCACCAGATGTTGGCAAGTTTAACTGACCCAATTTCTCGTCTAAAGTCATTTTTGACATTAATTCCGCCACAAATTCAGACTTTGGTTTAATTTTCACTGTATTTTTAGCAGGCTTTTTTTGAGCATAACCCAAAACCGCGCATCCTAAAAAAAGTAAGACTAATTTGTTTTTCATTCTATTCTATTTATTTGTTTGTATTCGTTTTCTTCTGCTGTAACATCCAGTCGTAGATTGCTGCATTATCATAAACTCTTGTCCAACTGTCATGATTTGCATCATCAAAAATGGTCAGCTTCACGTCTTTAGCATTACACTTTTTCAATTCTTTGTAAATCGTGATGGCATAATTAACATCGACCACTTCATCTAATAATCCGTGGTAAATTCTGGTTGGAATATTGGCTATTTCACATGCTTTTTCTAACTGAATCAAATCTACAAAGCCAGCGACAGGTACATTTGCGGCAAATAGATCCGGATGTGCAAAAGCCAAATTCCAAGAAGCCCAACCTCCTGAGCTCAAACCAGTAACATATATTCTTTCTGAATCGATTTTATTCTCTTTCTGAATTTTTACAATCAGCTGATAAATCGATTCTGTATCCCAGTTCTCATCTTCTTTACATTGCGGAGCTAGAACATAAGCATGTAATTGATGCGTTTTTAAATATTTCAAAGGACCATGAATCTTCACTTTCTCAAGATCAGTTCCTTTTTCTCCATCACCAGATATAAAAACTATTAATGGCTTTTTCTCTTTAATATTTACAGGCTTATGCAATACATAGCCCAACTCATATTTAGACATTATAACTGTATTAATTTTTCCAGTTGTTTCGTTTTGTGCCGAAACAATCATAGAAAATAATAGAAATACAAATGCCAGTTTATTTTTCATAGAAAATTAAATTCCGTATTTACCAGATTTAAATCCAAGTTTTGTTAAACCTTGTTTTACTTCCGGTGCATTCATAAATAATTTCCACAACAATCCTGTTCTGTAGTTTTCAATCATTACCACTTCTGGGCCTTGATCAATAGCTAAGTAACGTTTTGCCACCCATTTATTTCCTAAACTTAAAGCATCATAAAAACCGGCATCTCCCCAAGTTTCATCTTTATGGTTTTCGTATAAGTTTCTAATCAAAGCCATTGATTCCTTTGGCGTATAAACAATTGAACTGATAGCAGCTGTTGGCGAAATCACACCTTGATCGTTGCTTGGCATGTGTGCGTTGTACCCAATAGAACCGTCAGGATTTCTAGAATAAGAAGCTGTTAATCCCCAATATTCAGGTCCATAACCAGCATTTTTATTTGGATTTTCAACACAATATTGGTAATTGATTTTGGTCTGATTTACATTTAAATCCCAATAGTTCGCATATTTATCGCTTAATTGATTTGGATCTAAACCTACATAAGAATAATGAGCCCAGAATAATGGACCACCAAATTCTTCTGCACCATTGTGCTTTAAAATAAGTGGGATATTATATTTTGTTTTTGAAGAAACTATGCCACCGCTTCTCGCCCATCCTTCATGATATGCTTTCGCATCGATAGTATGTGTTGGCGAAGACGCTGCCATTAAATACGTAATAAGGCATTCGTTATATCCTTGTAGTGGGAAATTCATCTCCCAAGCATAACTCGGAGACCAGTGCCAATATAATACATTTTTTTGATTTGTGTACCATTGCCAATCAACACCTTTCCAAAGTGCATCGTATTTTTGTGCTACTGCTTTTTCTTTTTCAGAACCATCTTTAAGATATTCACGAACTGTAATCATTCCTGCAACCAAAAATGAGGTTTCAACTAAATCTCCTCCATTATCCTTGGTTCCAAAAGGTTTTACTTTTCCTGTATTTCCGTCAATCCAATGTGACCATGCTCCGTGAAAACGATCAGCTTTGCCTAAAAAGTCCGCAATTTTGTTCAATCTTTCTACTCCTTGATCTTTCGTAATATAACCTTGTGACATTCCAGAAACAAGTGCCATTAATCCAAAACCTGACCCTCCTGTTGTTACGATATTAGAATCGTTTTCAGGATAAACTCCGTCTGGATGATAACGTTCTCTGGCTAATCCAGAATTTGGTTCTGCATAATCCCAGAAATATTTAAATGTTTGTTTTTGAACAGCATCCAAAAGCTGCTCATCTGTTAATGCAGTAACGCCAGAAGTATTTTCCTGTACATTTCCTTTCGACTTATCGGCATTAGATCCACAACTAAAAAAAGTAAAAGCTAAAAATAAAACTGAAATTCTAACCATTATAAAAATTTAAGATTGTATAAATAATCACTTCCTTCAGGAATCTGAAGGAAGTGATATCTGAGATTTTTGATTAATAACCAGGGTTTTGAGCTGATAATCCATCTGCTTGTAAAATGAATGATGCCGGAATAGGAAATAATTCATTTTTACCTACTGTAAATACTTTTCCATCTGCAGCAAAAGCACTTTCTGCCTGACCAGTTCTAACTAAATCAAAGAATCTGTCAAATTCAAAAGCAAGCTCAACTCTTCTTTCTTTCCAAATTGCACTTCTAACTGCTGTTTGAGAAGTTGCTGGAGTATCTCCTAATCCTGCTCTGTGTCTAATTTGGTTTAATAAACCAATTGCTTCAGAAGTTTGTCCTAATTCATTCAATGCCTCAGCTTTCATTAAAAGCACTTCACCATATCTTAAATATTTGATATTTGCATCTGTTTCCCATGCATCAGTGTATGCAGAAGAATATGCTTTGAAATTATACATAGGATTTTCTACCGTTTCAGGAACAACTCTTCCATCGTATAATGTTGAATTTCTAAAGATAATTGTAGCATCTTTTCTAACATCTCCAGGCTCATATGCATTTAATAAGCTTTGTGATGGAACATTGAATCCCCATCCCCATCCACCGGCACCACGTGCACCTTGTGTGTTAGAGTATCCAGCAATTCCTTTAGTAGGTACAGCACCATTTCCGTTTATTTCAAAAATTGACTCAATGTCATTTTCGCCTTCTAATCTGAACATTTTAGCGTAGCTTGGGTTAAGTGCGTAGCCTGTAATTTGATTACAGTTATCAACTACCTGTTGCCATTTCTTTTGATATAAACTTACTTTTGCTAATAAAGCATAAGCTGCACCTTTTGAAGCTCTTGCTTTTTCATCTGCTGCATAAGCACTTCTATTTGGTAGTACTGCAATTGCTTCTTGCAAATCTTTTTCAATAAAAGCGTAAACTTCAGCTACTGGTTTACGAGTAAGCAACATTTTTTTATCTTCCTCTGATGTTGGACTTTGTAAACGATCAACTATTGGAACACCTCCGTAACATTTTACAAGAGTAAAGTACATGAAAGCTCTTAAAAATTTTGCCTCTCCTATTAATCTTTCTCTTAATGCAGGATCTGCCTTATCCAATTTAGGAATCATATTTAAAGCTTGATTACATCTATTGATACCGTCATACTGAGCGATAAAAGTACTTTCTGCAGATGGATTCGAAGCATTATATGTTAATGCATCTAAAACATCTTTATCAGTTCCAGTATCACCAGGAGAAGACCCTTTGTCTGCATCATCAGACGTAATACTTGCTAAACCAATCCAACCAAATGAGCTCATATCCCAATCTAAGAATTTAGCATAAATTGAAGTTACAAATGTCTTTGCACCACTATCTGTATTATAAAGCTCAACATCTGATGTTGGTATAGATTGTGTTGGAGCAACGTCTAAAAAATCATCTGCACATCCTGTAAAGAACAATGCTGACAATGCAAACATTGATATATATATCTTTTCATAATATTAAAATTTTAAATTAGCACCAATAACGAAAGATCTTAAAGTAGGATAGGCATCAAGCTCAATTCCTTGCGTTCCGTATGGATCACCATTACCGTTCAATTCTGGAGAGAAACCAGAGAATTTTTGAGTAATGAATGGGTTAATTGCATTAACATAAAGTCTGCAATAATTGATAAAACTTGTTTCAGTTAAAGGAAGTTTATATCCTAAAGTGATATTGTTAATTCTAAAGAAATCCCCTGATTCCATATAGTATGTTGAAGCAACTGGCACTTCATTAAACGGCTTAGGATTTGCTGCTGTAGTATTAGTTGGTGTCCAATAGTTATTAGTTAAAGATGCCTCAATGTTTTCACCTGTAAAACGTTGTGCTTTTTTACCATTATAAACTTTAGCACCACCAGTACCATAACCATCAACAGAAAAATCAATGTTTTTGTAGTTTAATCCTAAGGTAACCCCATAGTTGTTTTTAGGTAAAATAGAACCAACATATTTTTTATCTTTATTTGCATCAAGTAAGTTTTGAGTCACTTTATCGCCCGCTGCATTATAGTAAAGCATTTTACCATTTGTTGGATCGATGCCGGCATACTCATATAAGTAGAAACTTCCTAAAGGCTGGCCAACTGATGTTTTATTCAATATTTTAGTGTCCTGACCGTTACCTAAATTACCACCAATTAAAGGCGAAATATCAAAATCTTTTAAACTTGCAAGTTTGTTTGTATTATGAGAGAAGTTTCCGCCAACCCAATAGCTTAAGTTATCATTAATCTTATCATCCCAACGTAAAGCAACCTCAAAGCCTTTATTAGAAACCTCCCCTACGTGTGCTGGAGTTGAAATTGTCATACCAGATGTCGTGTATGGCTTCGTGTTTAAAATAACATTGTTTGTATTTTTATCATACACATCAAAAGAACCTTTTAATCTGTTGTTTAGGAATTCAAAATCGACACCTGCAGAGGCTTCTTCTGTAACCTCCCAAGATAAGCTTGGATCAATTTGAGAGTTAATTGTTGTTCCTTGATATAAAAGCGAACCTCCTAAATAAGCATTAAGTCCTGAAGCATAGGCTTGAGTGTTTAGAGGAACATTTTGATTTCCTAGTTTACCCCAGCTACCTCTCAATTTAATTAAATCAACACCTTTAATATCAGATAAGAAACTTTCTTTAGTCATAACCCAACCAATACCAAAAGATGGGAAAGTACCCCAACGGTAATCTTTAGCAAAGTTTGAAGAACCGTCACGTCTAATTGTTCCAGTAAATAAATATTTGTCCATTAATTTATACTGAACCCTTCCAAAGTATGAAGCTAATCTGCTTTCGTTGTATTTTATATCATATAAACTAGTAATATCAGCTACGTAATCTACCCCTTTTGCGTCTTTAGTATTATATAAAGACCAATAGTTAGAATTTTCGCTTACATTTTTTCTAGCAATTGTCAAAGTTTCTCTAGGTCCTTTTACAGAAGCCTCAATACCTGCGGTTAACTCAACATCGTGAATGTTTGCAAAAACTTTATTATAAGTAAAGTAGTTAGATAGATTCCAATTAAAGTATTCTTCTCTACCTCTTGTCAATAAGTTTACTGGGTCCGATGCGTGAGTAGCCACATAGTCTGCTGCTGTTGTATTAGGGTTAGCAGCCATCCAGATACCTTGCTTATCTTCAAAATTATATTGTTTCCAATTATAATATTCACCATTAAATTGAGAAGTGAATTTTAAACCATCAATAATTTCCCAGTCTAGTTTTAATCCTCCTTGTAGAGTAACACTTCTTTGTTGCTCATCATAGAAATCTAGTTGAGCAACTGGATTCCCTACGTTATTAAATGATGAACCTACAGGACCTGCTACACCATTAGCATCTACACGAGACACACCATATTGACCGTCAGCAAAACGTACTGGGACTATTGGCGATTGTTTGTATGCATTTGTAAAAGCTCCTAAAGGTTTTGGAGCAGATTTAGATGATGTAAAACTTAAATTTTGATTTAACGTAACTTTCTTAGACAATTTAAACTCATTATTGTTTCTGAATGTAGTACGTGAGTAATCAAGACCATTTAAAATTGCTTTTTCTTCATAATTTCCAGCACTAAAGAAATATTTAATATTTTCTGAAGCTCCTGAAACCGAAACGTTATTTTGAGTATAAGATCCTGTTCTTGTAATTTCGTCTAACCAGTTTGTGTTAACAGGCTGATTTGCTGCAAAAGTGTTTGTACCTAATGCAGCATTTGAGTAAGCAGCATACTGGTCTCCATTTGCCATTTTTACTTTTTTAAGTGGTGTTCTAACACCTGCAAAACTTTCAACTTCTACAGATACCTTATCTCCTTTACCTTTTTTAGTAGTAATAATGATAACTCCGTTTGCTGCTCTTGTTCCATAAATAGCCAATGCAGAAGCATCTTTTAAGATTTCATAAGAAGTAATATCATTTGTATTAATATTATTGATGTTTTCTGTTGGCATACCATCAACAATGTATAAAGGATTTCTACCTCCAAGAGCAGTACCTAAACCTCTAATAACTACAGAAGGTGTGCTTCCTGGAGCATCTGAAGAAGTTACTTGAACACCCGCGGCTTTACCTTGAATAGCTTGAGAAGCATTTAAAACTTTTGTTTTAGTAACATCCTCAGCTTTTAATGAAGCAACAGCAGAAGTGTTGTCAATTTTCTTTCTGGTTCCGTAACCAATAACTACCACTTCTTTTAAGGCTGTATCGCCAGCCTCTTTTAATGTGATCTTCATATCACCAACAGCTGCCGGAATAGAAACCGAATCGAAACCAAGCATAGAGATTTTTAAGGTTTCTCCAACTTTCGCGTTAATGGTAAAATTACCATCGAAGTCAGCATCAGCAGTAGTTCTAGATTCTGAAGCAGTAATAATTGCTCCCGGAACTCCCATTCCACTACTGTCTACTACTTTTCCTTTAATTGCTTGTGCTTGCCCCATCATATATGTAGGTAGCAGCAAGAGAGCTAAAAAGCTAAAAATAAAATTTTTCATACAGTACGTAATCGTTTAAGTTAGTAGAGCCAAATTAAGCAATTACAACGTTGTAGTACATCAAATACCACTACAACATAGCTACATCATTGTGTTAAAATTTTATATTATTATACTGATTATCAAACCAATAAATGTTAACAAAAATTCCTTAACATATCATTATGATGTAGTAATGATGTATCGTAATTATATAAAAAATGATATCGAAAAATATAAATTCTGTAAAAAATAAAATCAAATCTTACAGACTTAATAAAAACTTTGACAGGTTTTCGTCTTGCGTGAGGTTTAGCTTCTTTCTAAGACGATATCTATGCAGTTCTACACCTCTAAAAGAGATATTCATCATAGGAGCAATTTCCTTCGACGAAAGATTCATTTTAAGATAAACGCATAGTTTTATGTCCTTTGGAGTTAATTGTGGGTATTTTTTGGATAGATTTATAATAAACTCGTTATGGATTTGATTCAAATTGGTTTCAAATGTTTCCCATTCGTGTTTATTTACTTCATTAATCTTAATCGCTTTTCTAATTTCATTTTTAAGCTTACCAAAATCTTTCTCGGTTTCTAAAATACCTTGGATTTTATCAATCATTTCGGTTTGCTTGGCAATCGATAATGATTTGCCTGCAACTTCTGAAGATTTTGCTTGCAATTCTAATTCTAAAATATGCTTTTCGTATTCTTGAATGTTGAGTTCGTTTTCTTTTTTCAATTCCATTTCAAGAATTTCTCTCTGATGTTTTAATTCTTCAGCCTGCAATTTTAATTTTTGCATATAGCGGAGTTTATTCCATTTATAGTAGAAAAATAAAACTGCTCCGATTACAAGAAAATACAGTAAAATCATCCAAAATGAAAAATACCAAGGTTCTGCGACTTTAAATTTGTATGAGGAAACTGTTTCATAAGTTGCGCCATCATGTTTGAATATTTCTACAGTATGATATCCACTGCTTAAATTATTCAAAACAATCAATCCGTCTGAAATTGGAATGAAATCTTTTTCTTTATCTAGTTTATAAAATAAATTTGGTCTGCTTGCTCCATAAATTCCAGAAATAACATTAATCTTTAATTCGGTATTGAATTTAATTTTCTCATCACTCGGAATTAAAGCATCATCACTAAATGCTTCGATTTTAACTTCTGAATTCTGCTTATTTTCATATTCAAGTTTAAGCGAAATAAATCCGTCATCCAGATTAAATAAATAATAATTGTCTTTCTTGAAAATTCTTAGATTTTCATTAATCAATTTTCCTTTATAATATTTCTCCTGAATAATATTCCAGACAAATTTGTTTCCTTCAGCATAAATATGATATAAGATTCCGTTTTGCAGAACCATAAAATGATCTTCATCTATAGAAACGACATCTGTTACATTTCTAAAATTTGTATTAAACAAACTATTTTCTTCCAATTTATTGGATATCGAATTGTAGGTATACCAAGAATTATTAATTAGAAAAAGTATTTCTTTTCTAAATTCAAAAATCTTAATTCCAAAATCATTTTGGATTTTGCTTTGCTGCGTGACATTTTCAACTTTAAGCGTATTATAATTATCATCTAGCAAAACACGATACAAACCACGGTAATTATCGGCCGCCCAAATTTCATTCTTTTTATTTTGAGCCACATATTTGATCGGCTTTGCCAAATCTTTTATAATTTTATAATGGGACATGTTTGACGGATCATCATAAACCAAAATACCACTGTAAGTGGATTGAAAATAAGTATTATTAATACTGCTTTTAGACATATTCCAGCCTCCGCTTACCCCATTTATTTTCGTTAGAGTGTTATTTTCATATGAAAAAGTACCATCATTATGGCCAATAATATATTTTCCATCAATTAGAGAAATATTCCAACCTTGCCCTTGTGTATTTGGCATCATGTTAAATTTTCCAGCGCTGTATTCAAAAATACCGTGATTAGAAGCAATTAAATAACCTTTATTAATTGCAGCCACAGCATAAACAGAGCCTAAAAGACCCGAGTTGTCGTAGAAGAAAGAAATTGGAGAATTAACCTCAACATGGGCAATTCCATTATCTAAACCAACCCAGAGATCGTTTCTTTATCCAAACCTAAACTTAGAACCGAATTATTCATGAGAACATTATCGCGTTCAATATTTTTATAAGAGTTGTTTTTAAATCTAAAATAAAAATCCCACGATTTCCAGTTCCCACGATCAGCTTGTCATTTTTAACAAATTTTGCCACATTGATTGTTGCCGATTTTAAAGTTTCATTTATTGGATGTTCCCAGCTTTTTAATCCATTTCTTTCTACAATGAAAACCCCTTTTTCTGTGTGAAGATATAAGTCTTGTTTTGAAATTTTTCAATGGCATGAACAACCGTATTTTTTAAAACGTTCCAACCTTTTGGATTGGCAATGTGTTTGCCATTCATTTTAAAAATTCCATCTCTGACTGAGGCTACATATAAATTTTCATCTACTCCAAAACAATACGAAATAAGAAAAGGAAACTTAATTTTCTTAATTGTTTTTCCGTTGTAAATAAAAACATCATTAAAAGATTGAAATAAAGAGAGCCCTTAAACCTAAATATTTTCCAGATTTCTTCATTGTCCTTTTCATCAAACAATCTGAGATTTTTGGTAATCGAAACATAATGCATCGTCCCATCTTTTCTATACCAATAGCCAAATTCTTTATAAGAGCCAGAATAAATTTTATCTCCTTCAATCAAAATAGATCGAATGATGGTTTGTTCGGAAGCGTATATTTTTCCCATTTTACCCCGTCATAACGAAGCAATAGTGATTGTTGGCAAATACATTGAATTGTCATTGCCTTGTGCTACATTCCAGATCTGATTATCTCCCTGATAATCTGATTTGCTGTAATTTTCGACAAAGGGAAGTAATTCTTGTGCTTGAAGCTGTAAGCGATGAAAAAGAAGAAACTGATTTAAAAGTATCGATTTCAAGATATTCGTTTTTAAATTCAAAGATACTGACAAAACTTAAACTGAAAGCATAAAAAGGCTCCAAAAAGGAGCCTAAAATTAAGTTTAAAATAAAACTTTCTAATTTTCAAGTAATTGATAAACCTGATTTGCAATTTCGTATTCCTCATCAGTAGGGATAACCAGAACTTTTACAATAGACTTTTCTGAATTGATTTCTCTTAATTCTTTTGAACGTAGTTCATTTTTTCCTGTGTCAATTTCATTCCGAAATAATCCATATCGGTACAATCAAATTACGCATATAAGATGAATTCTCTCCGATTCCTGCTGTAAAAACATGGCATTTAATCCGTTAAAGCCGCTGCATAAGCTCCGATTGTTTTTCTAATTCTGTACGCATTCATTTGCAATGCCAAAATACAATCTTTATTGCCTTTTTCCGCTTCAGCTTCAATATCACGCAAGTCGCTATAACCCGTCAATCCAAGCATACCGCTTTGTTTCAGTAAACAGCATTTACCTCGTCTGGAGTATATCCTAAATTTTTAATCATATAAAAAACACAGACTGGTCAATATCTCCTGCACGAGTTCCCATAATTAAACCGTTTGAAGGCGAGAATCCCATTGAAGTATCAATACATTTTCCATCTTTAATCGCAGCCATACTGCAACCATTTCCTAAGTGAATGGTAATAATTTTAGAATTATCTTTTAAGTATAAATGGCTTTTCAGAAACATATTTGTGGCTTGTACCATGAAACCATAAACACGCACTTTGTTTTCCGTAAGAGATAATTCGGTATAGCATATTTATAAGCTACTTTGGCATTGTCTGATGAAAAGCCGTGTCAAAAACGGCTATTTGTTCAGCCGAACTGAAATTTCTTCTGCCACATTAATTCCTTCCAAATTGGCAGGATTGTGCAAAGGTGCCAATTCAAAAAGCTGCTTGATTTTTCTTTTACTTTATCATCAATTTTTACTGTAGCGCTAAATCGCTTCCTCCATGCACCACCACGATGCCCCCGACAGCAGCAATTTCAGAAGTTGATTTAATTACTCCTTTTTCAGAATCTAAAAGCAATATTGGCCACTTTCTGCAAACCTACTTTATGATTCGGAATTGGAAGTGTTTCTTCACGTGAAGCGGTTGCGGTTTTTAAAGTAATATTTGAAGTTTCTAAACCAATTCGGTCAATCATTCCAGAACAGATTACTTCGTTTTCTGGCATCACCATTAATTGATATTTAATTGAAGAACTTCCTGAATTTATAATTAGTATTTTCATTTTTTTAAGTTGCTAAGATGCTAAGTTTCTAAGATTCTGAGTTTTTTCCCAAAACAGAAATTTTTAATTTTTAATTCTCAATTTTTAATTGAATTTACATTCCTTGTGCCTGAATGGCTGTAATGACTACTGTATTGATAATATCATCTACAGTACAGCCACGGCTTAAGTCGTTTACCGGTTTGTTTAAACCTTGAAGCATTGGACCAATTGCCAAAGCTCCGGTTTCTCTTTGAACGGCTTTGTAAGTATTGTTTCCTGTATTTAATCTGGGAAAATTAATACGCTGGCCTGGCCTGCCACTTCTGAATCTGGCATTTTGCTTTTCCCAACGCTTAAATCAACTGCCGCATCGTACTGAATTGGGCCTTCTATCTTTAAATCTGGTCTTTTTCCTTTACAATGGCTGTAGCAGTTCTTACTTTATCAACCTCGTCTCCTTTTCCTGATGATCCAGAAGAATAAGAAAGCATGGCAATTTTTGGTTCAATACCAAAAGCTAAACTTGATTCTGCAGAAGAAATAGCAATTTCTGCCAATTGTTTCTGCCGTCGGGTTTGGATTAATAGCACAATCTCCAAAAACAGAGACACGATCTTCTAAACACATAAAGAACACAGAAGAAACCACAGATGAATTTGTTTTTGTTTTAATGAATTGCAATGCGGGCAAAATGGTATGCTGTGTTGTATGTGCTGCGCCAGAAACCATTCCGTCCGCATGGCCTTTGTAGACCATCATGGTTCCAAAATACGAAACATCTTCCATTAAATCTCTCGCCATTGTAATACTTACATTTTTATCTTTTCTAAGCTCATAATACGTATTAGCATAATCTTCATACATTTCAGATTCTATCGGATTGATGATATCTACTTTAGAAAAATCAAATGTAAGTCCAAGCTCTGCAACTTTACTTTCAATTTGTTTTTTATCGCCAATAATAGAAATATCAACCACATCCATATCTAACAATCTTGAAGCAGCTGTAATAATTTCGGTCATCATTTCCTTCTGGCAGGACAATATGTTTTCTGTGCTGTTTCGCTCTTTAACCATATTGTATTGAAACATTTTTGGCGTCATACCTTCTGGCTGGAAAGTAATTACTCTTTGCGATAAAGCTTCAATTTCGACGTATTTTTCGAAAAGTATTGATTGAGGTTTCAATCTTGTGTGTATTGTTGGCATAAATCTGCGATTTTATAGAACCTATTTTATAGTAATATGATACGTTCCGCCATCAACCGCAATAATCGGAACAATGGCTGAAAGCCCTTCAATGAGTTTTAAAATACTTTCTCTGGAACAATATTACCTGTTAGGATAATTCCTGAAATGGTTGGATAATTGGCCGATTCATTTGCCTGTAAAGCTCCCAAAATAATCAGAACGATCTCCAGGAGTAATTACCAAAGCATTGTCATGCAAATGCACTAGATAATTATGAAGCTGCATGGCTCCAACACTATAGTGCCCGATTTCGTTATTCAGATAATTTTCTCCAAAAAGAACTTTAGCGTTCAATTCGTTTACAATTTCCTGCATCGTCGGATTATTCAAACTTGAAATAATCGGAATGGTGTTAATCAATACATTCGAAGGAAGGCTTTTTTGCAGACTACTGGTAACCAATTCGATATTTTCCGGTTGCACTTTATTGGCAAAAACTGATAAAACTTCAACCTCTTTTATTTTAAAAGAATCATAAACCAGATACAAACTGTCTAAAAGCTCTTCTAAAGTTTTCCCAACTCCAGAGCCAACAATTATAGTCGGAATTCCAAGGTTTTTAGCAATTAAAACATTCAAATCCAGTTCAATAGAAGTTCCCTCGCCAGTAAAACTTGTTCCTTCAACCAAACAAAATCAAAGCGTTCTTCGAGTTTTT